>CP170489.1:0-4552500 GCA_047947175.1 bacterium | reverse complement strand
CTGAGCTTACCTGCCTGGCCGGCCAGCCTGCCATTCAGTGCAGAACAATTTGGCTTAGAACGGGTTGGTGAAGTCTGGCAGTGGAGCCTTGTGCCACAGCCTTTCGATGTTGCGCGTATCGAACGGGCTTTATCCGAACACAATCTGACCTGCTTTGAGTGTGTTGACTCAACGAACACGCAGATGGTGGACCTTGGACGGCAACGCAGTATCGCGGGGCAGGTTTATCTTGCTGAATTTCAATTTGGCGGCAAAGGCCGCCGAGGCCGCCATTGGATGTCGCCTTTTGGTCGTAATCTTGCGATCAGCTTAGGGTTTGCCACACATAAGCCGCTCAATGAGCTGGGTGGTATGAGTCTCGTGGTGGGTCTTGCGCTGGCTGAAGTTCTGGACGCCGCAGGGGTTGAAGCGCTGACGCTGAAGTGGCCAAACGATCTGCTGCTTGCAGGACGCAAGCTGGGTGGCGTTCTGATTGAGTTGATTCAGCGCGGGCATCACACTGAATTTGTTGTCGGCTTTGGTCTCAATCTGGCGCTGACGCCGGGTGAGATTGCCGCCATTGGCCAGCCGGTTGCGGATTTGCGCAGCGGCGTTCATATCATTGACAGGAGTCAACTGGCCGTAGCCTGTGTGCAAACCGTGAATCGATATCTGACGCTGTTTGAAGATGAGGGCTTTGCGCCGTTTGTGCGCGCTTTCAATGATCTTCACTTCTATCAGGGTAAGAATTGCACCTTGATTCAAGGCGATCAGTCGATTGTCGGGCGCGTGGAAGGTGTGGGACTTGATGGCGAGCTTATCCTGGTTACACAGCATGGTGAAGAACGATTCCATGGCGGCGAGGTATCACTGCGTTCGTCTTCCCCCTGATCCTTTGTTCTTGATCTGCCTGCAGCAGGGTGACAAACTTGTGACAGTAAGAGAACAAGCTTCGACGGAAAACAGGACTGCCGCGGTTTGCTACAGAAATTCGGATCACACTTGGAGCACTGGTTGCTTCCCCGTCGTCATATAGTGCTCACAGGTCTGTTGTGCGCTAACGTGTGTCTGGCGTTTGGTCTGATCGCGCTCCAGGAACCTCAACCGAACGATCAGTCTGCGTTAATCCCGCTCGACAACAGCATAAAACTGGTCGAAGAGGTGTCCCGCAAGGCGCAAAAATCGGTGATATCCGCAAAAGAATGCCGCATCTGGGGTCCGGAATCCGACCCTTTGGCGTTTCAGAACCTGCAATCTCAGCTCAGTGAGTTAGGCGGCTTTCCGGAGATAGTAGAAATGCAGGTCGAAGGCAAACCCGACTACCTGGTGTACGTTGCGAACCTGGGCTCCCGAGACAATGCCAGGCGGGTCAGCGCAGAGTTAATGAGCCAGAATATCGAGAGTTACCTGATCAATCGGGATGATGGTTCGCGGATCTTGTCTGTTGGTGTCTTCTCCCGCGCCCAGCTGGCGCAGAGGCAGTTGCAACGGGTTTCGAGTCTTGGTTATACAGGCCAGATCGAAGAGTTACCGCGAGCCCAGGTAGTTTATAACTTAACGGCTCACGTGCCTGCGAACTCTGATCTCTATAAATCCTCAACATCTGCTTGCATGGCATTTGCACAGACCAATTAGTTTCTATATCATCCGGCTCCCATTTTAGCCGCCATAGCTCAGCTGGTAGAGCAGCTCACTTGTAATGAGAAGGTCGAGGGTTCGACTCCTTCTGGCGGCACCATGTTAGATGGTACTGCGATACAGCAAACGAACGGTGGCTAAAGTGGTGAGTATCTGGCGTTAGAACCAGGTCAAAAGAAAAAGCATCATAGAACTGGGCAATGAGCTCAGTTCTATGATGCTTTTGTGCTCATAAATGGTTTAAATCGCCGTTTGGTTTGTGGAGCACAGAAGAAAAATTGAGTAGCGCGGTGGGATTCCCGAGCGGTCAAAGGGATCAGACTGTAAATCTGACGGCTAAGCCTTCGAAGGTTCGAATCCTTCTCCCACCACCATCTTTCAGCGGGTGCGGCTGAAAGGCAGGGGCGTCGAGCGTGCTGCATAGGGATCGAAAAATTGGTTGGGTGAGAGTTAACAAGGCGCGGGTATAGTTCAAAGGTAGAACCTCAGCCTTCCAAGCTGATGATGCGGGTTCGAGTCCCGCTACCCGCTCCAGCTATGTTTGCCGTGCGGCAAACATGGTGCGCTGAGGTGTGAGGTTGACCGTCGCTCCCCAGCGGAGGTTAGGCACCGAGTTTTCGGCAATGCCAAAACTTAGTAAAGGTTACGTAGTAACCTGACGCTCACATAGCTCAGTCGGTAGAGCACTTCCTTGGTAAGGAAGAGGTCATCGGTTCAAATCCGATTGTGAGCACCATTATTGATGAGCTGCTGGGCGTTTGAGCTGGGTGGTTCGCGAAAAGCGGTTCTTGAAAAGAGAGCCAAACATTAAAAGGCAGTGGGCAACTACTTCCACGTTATAACTATCTGGGCATGTTTGAGGGTTAATGATGGCCAAAGCTAAATTTGAAAGAAACAAACCGCACGTAAACGTGGGGACGATAGGGCACGTAGACCACGGTAAGACGACGCTGACAGCGGCGTTGACGAAGGCGTGTGCGGAAGCGTTTGGAGGCGAGTTGAAGGCGTTTGACCAGATAGACAATGCGCCGGAAGAGCGCGAGCGTGGGATTACGATTGCCACGTCGCACGTTGAGTATGAAAGCCCGACGCGTCACTACGCCCACGTTGACTGTCCCGGGCACGCGGACTATGTGAAGAACATGATTACGGGTGCAGCCCAGATGGATGGCGCGATTCTGGTTGTTTCAGCGGCTGATGGTCCGATGCCACAGACGCGTGAGCACATCTTGCTGTCTCGTCAGGTTGGCGTACCGCGCATTGTTGTGTTTATGAACAAAGCGGACATGGTTGACGACGAAGAGCTTTTAGAGCTGGTAGAGATGGAAGTACGCGAACTTCTGGACCAGTACGAGTTTCCGGGTGACGACACACCTGTGATTATCGGCAGCGCGTTGAAGGCCCTTGAAGGTGACGAAACGTATGTTGCGAAGGTATTGGAGCTGGTTGAGGCGTTGGACAACTACATCCCGGAGCCAGAGCGCGCGGTTGATCAGCCGTTTCTGATGCCGATTGAAGATGTGTTTTCCATATCAGGTCGTGGCACGGTAGTGACGGGTCGAATAGAGCGCGGTGTTGTGAACGTAGGCGATGAGATTGCGATTGTGGGTATCAAAGATACTCAGACGACGACCTGTACGGGTGTAGAGATGTTCCGCAAGCTGCTGGACGAAGGTCGAGCGGGCGAGAACGTTGGTGTTCTGTTGCGTGGTACGAAGCGTGAAGAAGTTGAGCGTGGTCAGGTGTTGTCGAAGCCGGGCTCGATCAATCCGCACACGAAGTTTGAAGCGGAAGTGTATGTATTGAGCAAAGACGAAGGTGGTCGTCATACGCCGTTTTTCAAAGGTTATCGTCCGCAGTTTTACTTCCGCACGACGGATGTGACGGGTGCGTGTGAGCTGCCGAAGGATGTTGAGATGGTGATGCCTGGCGACAATGTGAACATGGTTGTTGAGTTGATCTGTCCGATCGCGATGGATGAAGGCTTGCGCTTTGCGATCCGCGAGGGCGGTCGTACGGTCGGCGCCGGTGTGGTCACCAAAGTTATTGAATGATGCCAACAGGTTTAACAGGCTTTTACGAAAGCCTGTTAAATAACAATTTGATCTGTAAGCCGTAAAGTTCCTGAAGTTTGCGGATAGCAGAGAAGATTGTAGGCCAGTAGCTCAATTGGCAGAGCAGCGGTCTCCAAAACCGCAGGTTGGGGGTTCGATTCCCTCCTGGCCTGCCACCTCATCGAATGTTCGATGAGGCAGTAGTGAAGGAAATTAGTCTTGAGCACAAATACAGAATCTACCGCGGGCGGCTCGCTCGACTGGCTTAAATGGCTGGTTGTGGCTGCGCTGATGGGCGGTGGTGTTTATGGCAACTGGTATTACCAGGATGAGTCTCTGCTGATCCGAGTGGTGGCCTTGCTTGCTGGTGCTGCAGTGGCGGCTTTTATCGCCATTCAGACGGAGCGGGGGCGTAACACGTGGAATCTGATGAAAGAGGCGCGTAGCGAAATTCGTCGTGTCGTCTGGCCGTCCAATCAGGAAACCACGCAGACCACATTGGTGGTTCTTGTGCTGGTGCTGATATTTGCGTTGATTTTGTGGGCTTTGGATTCGCTGTTGAGCTGGTTTGTCAGCTCGATCATCGGTTAATTAAGGAGCGACGAGTAAAATGTCCAAACGATGGTATGTCGTGCACGCTTACTCGGGGTTTGAGAAAAACGTCGCCAGAGCGTTAACCGAGCGGGTTGAACTGTCCAGTTTTGGCGAATTTTTTGGCGAAATCCTGGTGCCCACCGAAGAAGTGGTGGAAATGCGTGCAGGCCAGAAACGGCGCAGCGAGCGGAAGTTTTTCCCTGGCTATGTACTGGTGGAAATGGAGCTGAACGATGACACCTGGCACCTGGTCAAAGAAACCCCCCGGGTGATGGGTTTTATCGGCGGTAAAGCCGACCAGCCGGCGCCGTTGTCGGACAAAGAAGCCGCTGCAATATTGGATCGCGTTGCTGCGGGTAGTGAGAAAGCTACACCCAAAACAGTATTTGAGCCGGGCGAGATTGTGCGGGTTATTGACGGTCCGTTTAATGATTTCAACGGCGTTGTTGAAGAAGTGAATTACGAAAAGAACAGACTGCAGGTTGCAGTGACAATTTTTGGCCGGTCAACGCCAGTAGAGCTGGATTTCGGTCAAGTTGAGAAGGGATAGGCGCAAAGCCGCCCTAACGGGGAGTGTAACCAGTGTGAGCTGGGCACGTTTGGACCCATACCAGGAGTAGAAAATGGCTAAGAAAGTAGATGCCTATATCAAGCTGCAGGTTGCTGCAGGACAGGCAAACCCAAGCCCGCCGGTAGGCCCGGCGTTAGGTCAGCATGGGGTAAACATTATGGACTTCTGTAAGGCGTTTAACGCGCAGACACAGTCTGTAGAGCCAGGTCTGCCGATCCCCGTCGTCATTACTGTTTACGCCGATCGCAGCTTCACTTTCATAACAAAAACACCGCCTGCGGCCGTTCTGTTGAAAAAAGCGGCGGGTGTTGCAAAAGGTAGTGGTACGCCCAATACACAGAAAGTTGGCAAGGTTACCCGCGCGCAGCTCGAAGAAATTGCGCAGATGAAAATGCCTGATCTGACTGCAGCGGATCTGGATGCCGCAGTACGTACCATCGCAGGCACCGCAAGAGCGTCAGGTATTGATGTGGAGGGTGTGGTATGAGCAGGATGACTAAGCGTATGCGTGAGATCGCAGAAAAAGTGGATAGAGAAAAAGCCTATCCGATAGACGAAGCTGTCACGCTGCTCAGCGAGCTGTCGAAGACCAGGTTCAAAGAGTCTTTTGATGTGTCGATCAACCTGGGCGTTGATCCGCGTAAATCCGATCAGGTGGTGCGTGGGGCGACGACGTTGCCACATGGAACCGGCAAAGAAGTGCGCGTTGCCGTGTTTGCTCAGGGTGAAAATGCTGAAGCGGCCACCGCTGCTGGTGCAGATATTGTCGGGTTCGAAGACCTCAGTGAGCAGATAAAAGCCGGCAACATGGATTTTGATGTCCTCATTGCCACACCGGATGCCATGCGTCTCGTTGGTCAGTTGGGCAAAGTGCTCGGCCCGCGCGGTTTGATGCCTAACCCTAAGACCGGAACGGTCACGCCTGATGTTGCAGGTGCGGTTAAGAATGCAAAAGCAGGTCAGATCCAGTTCCGTACCGACAAGGCCGGAATTATCCATGGCAGTGTAGGTACTGTTGGATTTGATGCTAATGCCATTAAAGAAAACGTTGAGGCTTTGGTGGCCGACCTGAAAAAGGCCAAGCCCGCCTCCGCCAAAGGCGTGTATCTGCGGAAGCTGACGTTATCCACGACCATGGGTCCAGGTGTATCCATCGACCAGAGTTCGCTGACGATCTAAGCGTCCGCAAAAATATTTTAGTTTTGAAGTCCTGCCGGCGCCTGCGTCGGCGGGGTCGTCAAAAACCGTAAGGGATCCAACCGGTCTTAAAAAATAACACCTTACGCAGACGGCAGGTTGAAGTGATTCAGCCAGGTCTTCTAGGTAACCGGCGCATTTCACTGAAATGGGCCGTGAGCTGAGAAAGGCAAATTGCCGTAATCACAGTCCGGGGCAACCCGGCTGTTCGGCGAAAAACTGCTGCGGAGCGTTGCTCCAATACAGGTTTTCGAATGATTACTGGACGCATATGCGTCTTACAAGGAGAAGCAAGTGGCATTACAGCTCGAACAAAAGCGACAGATTGTTGCTGAAGTGAATGAGATTGCCGCGTCTGCTTTGTCGGCAGTTGTTGCAGACTACCGTGGTCTCACCGTTGCTCAGATGACCGAGATGCGCAGTAAAGCGCGTGCAACCGGTGTGTATCTGCGCGTGGTGCGAAACACGCTGGCGAAAAGAGCCGTAGAGGGTACCGAGTACGAATGTCTTGATGGGGCATTTGTCGGGCCGACTCTCGTTGCGTTTTCAACGCAGGATCCAGGCTCTGCAGCCAGGCTGTTAAAAGACTACGCAAAAGAGCATCAGGCGCTCGAGGTTAAAGCGTTGGCTATCGGCGGTGAACTGCTGGGCGCGGATCAGATTGATCGTGTTGCCAAGCTACCCACCCTCGACGAAGCACGTGCGCTGTTGCTCGCGGTTATGCAGGCGCCGGTGATCAAGCTGGCCAGAACCCTCAATGAGGTGCCCGGCAAGCTGGTTCGTACCCTCGCTGCTGTCAGAGATCAGAAGCAATCAGAAGGTTAACTTCGGTTAAAGGTTATTTAGGAGATTAAACAATGGCATTGTCCAAAGATGATTTATTGAACGCTATCGCTGAGATGAGCGTTATGGAAGTGGTTGAGCTTGTCCAGGCTATGGAAGAGAAGTTCGGCGTTTCAGCCGCGGCAGCAGTAGCTGCAGCACCGGTAGCAGCTGGTGATGCGGGCGCAGCAGCAGCAGATGAAAAAGATGAATTTGACGTCATCCTGACAGCTGCTGGTGAGAAGAAAGTCAACGTGATCAAAGCGGTACGCGCGATCACTGGTCTGGGCCTCAAAGAAGCCAAGGCGCTGGTTGACGAAGCACCTTCACCCATTAAAGAAGCTGCCAGCAAAGATGAAGCTGAAGACTTCAAAAAGCAGCTGGAAGAAGCTGGCGCGTCTGTTGAGCTCAAGTAGTCAGCTGCTCGAACGTCGGCAGACACTTGCTGCCGGCGGTCATCTGGCTTACTGTCAATCATATTGATTGCAAAAAACGACTCAAACAGTCGCAACGAATGGCTGGTTCGCCGAGCTGATGCTCTGGCGTGCCGGCCTTTTGTGGTTGGGGATACACATTGCCCTGTGTTCACCAGCCTTCATTCGCAAATGCATCGCTTGATAAGCGTGGGAGATTCGCATGGCGTATAGCTTTACTGAGAAAAAGCGTATTCGTAAGGATTTCGGCAAACTGTCAGACTCTATGGAATTACCATACCTGCTGGCCATACAGGTCGATTCTTATAACAAATTTCTGCAAACGGAATCCGGCGTCGATGATCGCCAGGAGTCCGGTCTGCATGCAGCCTTCCGCTCTGTGTTTCCTATTGTCAGCTACTCCGGTAGCGCGGCTCTGGAATATGTGGATTATCGTCTCGGCGAACCCGCGTTTGATGTAAAAGAATGTGTTCTGCGCAGTATCACCTATGCCGCCCCGCTGCGGGTCAAGGTGCGTCTGATCATCTACGACAGAGAATCGTCTAACAAAGCGGTTAAGGACGTAAAAGAGCAGGAAGTGTACATGGGTGAGATTCCGCTGATGACGGATAACGGCACCTTTGTCATCAACGGCACAGAGCGTGTAGTTGTCTCCCAGCTGCATCGTTCACCAGGCGTATTTTTTGACCACGATCGTGGTAAGACACACTCCTCCGGGAAGCTGTTGTACAACGCTCGGGTCATCCCCTATCGTGGTTCCTGGCTCGACTTTGAGTTTGATCCCAAAGACTGCGTGTTTGTGCGCATCGACCGCCGTCGAAAACTGCCGGCAACCATCATCCTGCGCGCGCTGGAATACTCCAGCGAGGAAATTCTGACAACCTTTTTTGACAGCAACAGCTTCTTCATCAAAGACGGTGAAGTCTCGGTAGAGCTGGTGCCGGAGCGCATGCGTGGTGACGTTGCGACATTTGATATCAGCGATGAAAAGGGCAACCTGATCGTAGAAGTGGGGCGCCGTATTACCGCGCGACACGTGCGTGAGCTTGAAGAAAGCGGCATGAAAAGATTGTCGGTCCCGCGTGAATACCTGCTGGAACGTGTCACCGCAAAAGATATCGTTGATGAATCAACCGGTGAGGTGGCATTGCCCTGCAACACTGTCATCACCGAAGAAGTACTTGAGCAGATTTTTGAGCTCAATGTAAAAAGTGTTGAAACCATCTACACCAATGATCTGGATTGCGGTCCGTTTATCGCAGATACCCTGCGCATCGACCCTACCCGCACCAAACTTGAAGCGCTGGTGGAAATATACCGCATGATGCGCCCTGGAGAGCCGCCCACCAAAGAGGCCGCTGAGAATCTGTTCAACAACCTGTTCTTCTCTGCAGAGCGTTATGACCTTTCAGCGGTGGGTCGCATGAAATTCAATCGTCGCCTGGGACGCGAAGCCATTGTTGGTGAGGGCATTCTGGCGCGCGAAGATATTGTTGACGTGCTTGGTACGCTCATTGATATCCGTAACGGTAAAGGCTCGGTGGACGATATCGATCACCTGGGTAACCGCCGTGTGCGTTCTGTTGGTGAAATGGCGGAAAACCAGTTCCGCGTAGGTCTCATTCGTGTGGAGCGCGCGGTTAAAGAGCGCTTGAGCCTGGCTGAATCCGAAGGTCTGATGCCTCAGGATATGATCAACGCCAAGCCTGTTGCAGCTGCAATCAAAGAGTTCTTTGGCTCTTCGCAGCTGTCACAGTTCATGGATCAGAACAACCCGCTGTCCGAAGTAACCCACAAACGTCGGGTGTCGGCGCTTGGTCCGGGTGGTCTTACCCGTGAGCGAGCAGGTTTTGAAGTGCGCGATGTACACCCGACACACTATGGTCGTGTCTGCCCCATCGAAACCCCTGAGGGACCAAACATTGGTTTGATCAACTCGCTGGCAACCTATGCGCGCACCAACAATTACGGTTTCCTTGAATCACCTTACAGGAAAGTGGTAGACGGTAGGGTGACCGATCAGATCGAATATCTGTCGGCTATTGATGAAGCCAACTACGTGATTGCGCAAGCCAGCGCACCTTTAAATGCCAAAGGCCAGTTTGAAGGTGAACTGGTTGATGTACGGCATCAGAACGAATTCACCAAAACGGCGGCTGAAAACGTCAACTTCATGGATGTATCACCGAAACAGGTGGTTTCAGTGGCGGCATCGTTGATCCCGTTCCTGGAGCACGATGATGCTAACCGTGCGCTTATGGGGTCTAACATGCAGCGTCAGGCTGTGCCTACTCTGCGTGCTGAGAAGCCTCTTGTGGGCACAGGGATGGAGCGCGACGTAGCTCGCGACTCCGGTGTCTGTGTGATCGCAGGTCGCGGTGGCGTGGTCGACAGCGTCGATGCAGGGCGTATTGTGGTGCGCGTTTCAGATGAAGAAACCGAAGCCGGTGAAGCTGGCGTTGATATCTACAACCTGACCAAATTTACCCGATCCAACCAGAACACCTGTATCAACCAGCGTCCGCTGGTGAAGCCCGGCGATGTTATTGCCCGTGGCGACACCCTGGCGGATGGGCCTTCCGTTGATATGGGCGAGCTGGCGCTTGGCCAGAACATGCGCATCGCCTTTATGCCCTGGAACGGCTACAACTACGAAGACTCCATTTTAGTGTCCGAGCGGGTGGTCAAAGAAGATCGGTTCACCAGTATCCATATTCAGGAACTCACCTGTATTGCGCGTGATACCAAGCTGGGCCCGGAAGAGATTACCTGTGACATCCCGAATGTCGGTGAAGGTGCGCTGTCCAAGCTGGATGAATCCGGCATTGTGTACATCGGTGCCGAAGTAGGTGCAGGAGATATTCTGGTTGGCAAAGTGACGCCAAAAGGCGAAACCCAGCTGACTCCGGAAGAGAAGCTGCTGCGGGCCATCTTTGGTGAAAAAGCGTCTGACGTGAAAGATACGTCTCAGCGTGTACCCACCAGTGTAAAAGGCACGGTCATCGATGTGCAGGTCTTCACCCGAGATGGTGTTGAAAAAGACCAGCGCGCCAAGGACATAGAACACGCGCAACTCTCACAGATTCGCAAAGACCTGGATGATGAGTATCGAATTGTAGAAATTGCGACCTACGAGCGTCTCAAGCGTGCATTGCTGAACCAGCAGGCTGCCAGCGCGCCAGGTAACAGCAAGAGTTTTGTTGTCGATGAGGCTTACCTCGACGGCCTTGCACCAGATGACTGGTTCAAGATCCGCATGCAGGACGACAGTCTCAATGCGCAGCTCGAAAAAGCCGACGCACAGCTCAAAGAACGTAAAGAAACTCTGGATGCCCGTTACGCAGACAAGCGTGCAAAACTCGAAAGCGGAGATGATCTGGCGCCTGGTGTGCTGAAGATTGTGAAGGTTTACCTTGCCATCAAACGCCGCATTCAGCCGGGTGACAAGATGGCTGGTCGACACGGTAACAAAGGGGTGATCTCTGTCATCATGCCTGTTGAAGATATGCCTTTCGATGAGAACGGTGAGCCGGTAGACGTGGTTTTGAACCCGCTTGGTGTGCCTTCGCGCATGAACGTGGGCCAGGTATTGGAAACACACCTGGGCTGGGCGGCTCGCGGTGTCGGTGATCGCATTAACGAAATGCTCGAAGAGCAGCGCAAAGTGGCTGATATTCGAGGCTTCCTGGATAAGGTTTACAACCAGGTGGGTGACCCCAACGTTGACCTTAAGTCGCTGACAGATCCCGAAATTCTGGAGCTGGCACAGAACCTTACCGGTGGCGTGCCAATGGCAACGCCTGCGTTCGACGGCGCATCTGAGGCCGAAATCAAAGCACTGCTGGAGCTTGCCGGCTTGCCAACAACGGGACAGGCGCAATTGTACGACGGACGCACCGGCGACCCCTTTGATCGGCCAACGACCGTGGGCTACATGTACATGTTGAAGCTCAACCACCTGGTTGACGACAAGATGCACGCGCGCTCAACCGGTTCCTACAGTCTTGTCACACAACAACCGCTGGGTGGCAAGGCGCAATTTGGTGGTCAGCGCTTTGGTGAGATGGAAGTCTGGGCGCTGGAAGCGTACGGCGCCGCCTATACGCTGCAGGAGATGCTCACGGTCAAGTCTGACGACGTGAATGGTCGTACCAAGATGTACAAGAATATCGTCGACGGCAATTATGAGATGGAACCAGGCATGCCGGAGTCGTTTAACGTGTTAGTCAAGGAGATACGCTCGTTGGGTATCAACATTGAACTGGAAACGGAATAACACAGCCCTAAAGGTTAAAGGAGAAAGATCTTGAAAGACTTACTTAACTTGCTAAAAGCCCAGGGCAGTGTGGATGAGTTCGACGCCCTGCGCATCGGTCTGGCTTCGCCGGAAATGATCCGTTCATGGTCGTTTGGCGAAGTCAAAAAGCCCGAAACCATTAACTATCGAACGTTCAAACCCGAGCGCGATGGCCTGTTCTGCGCGCGGATTTTTGGTCCGGTGAAAGATTACGAGTGCCTGTGTGGTAAATACAAGCGCCTCAAGCATCGTGGCGTGATTTGTGAAAAGTGTGGTGTCGAAGTCACCCTCACCAAGGTGCGCCGTGAGCGTATGGGTCACATTGAGCTGGCCTGCCCAACGGCCCACATCTGGTTTCTGAAATCGCTGCCTTCGCGCATCGGCCTGCTGCTGGACATGACGCTGCGCGATATCGAGCGCGTGCTGTATTTTGAATCGTTTGTTGTCATCGATCCAGGTCTGACAGATCTGGAAATTGGTCAATTGCTGACGGACGAAGAGTATTACAGCAAGCTTGAAGAGTTTGGTGACGAATTTGATGCCCGCATGGGTGCAGAAGCCATTCAACAACTGCTGGTCGCGCTCGATTTAGGTGCGGAGATTGCAACGCTGCGTGAAGAAATTCCGGCAACCAACTCTGAAACCAAGATCAAGAAGTTTTCCAAGCGCCTCAAGCTCATGGAAGCCTTCCAGAAGTCCGGTAACAAGCCGGAGTGGATGGTGATGACGGTACTGCCAGTGCTGCCGCCGGACTTACGGCCGCTGGTACCTTTGGATGGCGGCCGGTTTGCCACCTCAGACCTGAATGACCTGTACCGCCGGGTGATCAACCGTAACAACCGGCTGAAGCGTCTGCTGGATCTGTCTGCACCAGACATCATCGTGCGTAACGAAAAGCGTATGCTGCAGGAGTCTGTGGATGCTCTGCTCGACAACGGTCGACGTGGACGTGCGATCACTGGCTCAAACAAGCGACCGCTGAAGTCTCTGGCGGATATGATCAAAGGCAAGCAGGGTCGATTCCGTCAGAACCTGCTGGGTAAGCGCGTTGACTACTCCGGACGTTCTGTCATTGTGGTTGGACCGACCCTCAAACTGCATCAGTGTGGTCTGCCTAAGAAGATGGCTTTGGAATTATTCAAACCCTTTATCTTCGGCAAGCTGGAAGAGCGCCAGTTGGCGACAACCATTAAAGCGGCCAAGAAAATGGTGGAGCGCGAAACCGCGGAGGTCTGGGATATCCTGGCTGATGTTATTCGTGAGCACCCGGTCCTGCTCAACCGGGCACCAACTTTGCACCGTTTGGGGATCCAGGCGTTTGAGCCGGTGCTGATTGAGGGTAAGGCCATTCAGCTGCACCCGCTGGTCTGTACCGCCTACAACGCCGACTTTGACGGTGACCAGATGGCGGTACACGTACCGTTGACCCTCGAAGCGCAGCTGGAAAGCCGCGCGCTGATGATGTCTACCAACAATATCCTTTCGCCTGCCAGTGGTGAGCCGATCATCGTGCCTTCTCAGGACGTTGTTCTAGGTGTGTATTACATGACGCGTGAGAAAGTAAATGCGTTAGGTGAAGGCACGGTATTTGCGGATGCAACTGAAGTACATCGGGCGTACTACGCCAAACAGGTTGCTCTGCATGCAAAAGTGAAAGTGCGTATTGAAGAGCATCACGTAGATGACCAGGGTAAAGTTGAAATATCCCGAAAGCTCTACGACACAACGGTTGGACGCGCGTTATTGTACGCCATCGTGCCGAAGAATCTGCCTTACAGCATGGTCAATAAGGCGATGGATAAAAAGTCGATCTCCAACCTGATTAATGACTGTTATCGTCGTTGCGGGTTGAAGGATACCGTTATTTTTGCCGACCAGTTGATGTACACAGGCTTTGCACATTCAACGGCCTCCGGCTCGTCTATTGGTGTGGAAGACTTTGTTATTCCACAGGAAAAAACCACGATCATTGATGAAGCTGAAGCAGAAGTTGCGGAAATCGAATCACAGTACTCTTCCGGCCTGGTGACCCAGGGGGAGAAATACAACAAAGTGGTTGATATCTGGTCTCGCGCAAACGATCTGGTGGCGCGGTCCATGATGGACGGAATCTCCAAGGAAACCGTGACCAACAGCAAAGGAGAAGAAGAGGAGCAAGCTTCTTTCAATTCTGTGTTTATCTATGCCGATTCAGGTGCCAGGGGTTCACCTGCACAGATCCGTCAGCTGGCAGGTATGCGCGGTCTGATGACTCGCCCCGACGGCAGCATCATCGAAAACGCGATTACCGCAAACTTCCGTGAAGGTCTGACCGTAAACGAATACTTCATTTCCACCCACGGTGCACGCAAAGGTCTTGCGGACACGGCTTTGAAAACGGCCAACTCCGGTTACCTGACCCGCCGTCTGGTAGACGTGGCGCAGGATGTTGTTATCACCGAAGTCGACTGCGGTACAGATCAGGGTCTCTTCACGACCTCGATCATTGAGGGCGGCGACGTGGTAGAGGCCCTCGGTGAGCGTGTGCTGGGGCGTGTGGTGGCTCAGGATGTATTGGATACAGACGGCAAAACCGTGCTGATACCCGCAGGCACCATGATCGACGAAGCCTGGGTTGACCAGCTCGACACTATGGGTGTTGATGAAATGTGGGTTCGCAGTGCGATCAGCTGTATTACGCCTTATGGCGTGTGTGCCACCTGCTATGGACGCGATCTGGCCCGTGGCCACATGGTAAATGTCGGCGAGAGCGTCGGTGTTATCGCGGCTCAGTCCATTGGTGAGCCTGGTACTCAGTTGACCATGCGTACGTTCCACATTGGTGGCGCAGCGTCTCGTGCAACGGCAATCGACAACATTCAGGTGAAACACGGCGGCACAGTGCGCCTGCACAACCTGAAGACGGTGACTCGCGAAAGTGGTGAGCTGGTTGCTGTATCTCGCTCCGGTGAGATTGCGGTGGCGGATGATCATGGTCGCGAGCGCGAACGCTATAAGCTGCCCTACGGCGCCGTTATTTCCGTTGCCGAAGACGACGCGGTTGAAGCCGGCCAGGTGATCGCCCAATGGGATCCTCATACACACCCGATTGTTGCGGAACTGGCAGGGGTTGTGCAGTTTGTTGAAATGGAAGAGGGCCTGTCGATCAATCGACAGACTGATGAGCTGACCGGCCTGACCAACATCACCGTACTTGACCCTAAAGATCGCCCCAGTGCGGCAAAAGATCTTCGCCCTGCGGTTCGTCTGCTGGACGAAAAAGGTAATCAGGTGAATCTGCCTGGTACGGATATGCCGGCAAACTATTTCATGCCCAGTGACGCCATCCTCAATATGGAAGATGCGGCCAAGATCGGGGTGGGAGACGTTATTGCACGTATTCCTCAGGAAGGATCCAAGACCCGCGATATTACCGGTGGTCTGCCACGGGTTGCTGATCTGTTTGAAGCACGCAAGCCGAAAGAGCCGGCAATTCTTGCAGAAGCCTCGGGTACCGTTGGTTTTGGTAAAGAAACCAAGGGCAAGCGGCGCCTGGTGATTACTCCAGTGGATGGTGATCCGGTTGAAACTCTGATTCCCAAGTGGCGCACCATTGGTGTGTTTGACGGCGAAAAAGTCGAACGCGGGGAAGTAGTCTGCGATGGGCCTTTAAGCGCCCATGACATTTTGCGCCTGAAAGGGGTCGAAGAACTGGCCAAGTACATCGTTAATGAAATCCAGGAAGTGTATCGCTTACAGGGTGTGAAGATTAACGACAAGCACATTGAAGTCATTTGCCGGCAGATGCTGCGCAAAGTTGAAGTGCTGAGCTCTGGTGAGTCTGATCTGATCCGTGGTGAACAGATGGAATTCATCAAGATTCGGGAAATCAATGAGCAGTTAGCCGCAGAAGGCAAAGAGCAGGCTAAATTCCAGCGCGTGTTGCTGGGTATTACCAAGGCATCCCTGGCGACAGAATCATTCATCTCTGCAGCATCTTTCCAGGAAACCACCCGGGTGCTGACTGAAGCAGCGGTAACCGGCAAGCAGGATTTCCTGCGTGGTCTGAAAGAGAACGTTGTTGTAGGTCGACTGATTCCCGCCGGTACTGGTCTGACCTATCACAAGGAACGCAAAGAGCGACGCGAAATGGACACTGCGGACGTCTCCCAGGGACCATCAGCGGATGAAGTTGAGCAGGCGTTAACAGCTGCTCTGTCAGCTCAGAGCGAAAGCCCGGCAGAAAATGCCGCTGATACCGAGGGCGAAGAAGAGTAAAGGACCCTTGAGAAATACAGGGTGTGCGCATACAATGCGCCGCCCTGATTCAAGGCGGCTTGAAAAGAGCGGAATTTTTTCCGGATAGGGTGTTCTTCCGGGACAAACAACACGTTGAATTGAGGCAGCAGTCAGGCAGGTAGTAGACCCGCCGATGTAGAAACAAAGAGGTTTTAAGGTAGGTATGGCAACAATCAGCCAGCTGGTTCGCAAACCACGCAAACGAAAAGTAGATAAAAATATTGTGCCCGCTCTGCAGGCCTGTCCGCAGCGACGCGGCGTATGTACGCGTGTGTATACGACGACGCCTAAGAAACCAAACTCGGCCCTGCGTAAAGTTTGCCGTGTGCGTTTAACCAACGGATTTGAAGTTACCTCCTATATTGGTGGTGAAGGGCATAATCTGCAGGAGCACTCAGTGGTCCTGATTCGCGGCGGTCGTGTGAAAGATCTGCCGGGTGTGCGTTATCACACCATTCGCGGCACGCTGGACACCTCTGGTGTTGCCGACCGCAAACAGTCGCGTTCCAAATACGGAACCAAGCGGCCTAAGTAACGATAAATTAATTTCTCAGTAAGGCCCCGGATGCGTTAAGTCTCGGGGGTTGCCGGACCGATTCACGGTCCTGAGCCTGAAGCAAGGAGAACCACATGCCTCGTCGTAGAGTTGTTGCCAAGCGGGAAATCCTCCCGGACCCTAAATTCCACAACCAAACGGTTGCCAAGTTCATAAACCATGTCATGGTCAGTGGTAAAAAAGCGGTTGCGGAACGTATTGTCTATGGGGCGTTCGATCGAATTGTCGAGCGTGATGCGGGTGCCAACCCGGTCGAAGTGTTTGAAAATGCTTTGGACTCCATTGCGCCGCTGGTCGAAGTCAAGTCCCGCCGCGTGGGTGGTGCTACTTATCAGGTGCCTGTTGAGGTGCGTGCATCGCGGCGCAATGCCCTTGCCATGCGCTGGCTGGTGGACAGCGCTCGCTCCCGCAGTGAGAAGTCCATGTCGGCACGCCTGGCAGGTGAGCTGATGGATGCCGCTGATGGTCGCGGCGCAGCTGTGAAGAAAAAAGAAGATACGCACCGCATGGCGGATGCCAACAAGGCGTTTGCCCACTACCGCTACTAGGCAACAACTTCCAGCATTTAAAACAGCACATATCGGTACCAGCGCATGCCTCGTAGTACGCCGATCGCCAGATATCGTAACATTGGTATCGTCGCTCACGTGGACGCGGGAAAAACGACGACCACCGAGCGCGTGCTGTTTTATACCGGTCTGTCTCACAAGATGGGTGAGGTCCATGATGGCGCGGCCACCATGGACTGGATGGAGCAGGAACAGGAGCGGGGTATCACCATCACCTCCGCCGCCACCACATGTTTCTGGCGTGGCTCATCTGCACAATACGACGAACATCGAATCAACATCATCGATACGCCTGGACACGTCGACTTTACCATCGAAGTGGAACGCAGTTTGCGCGTTCTGGATGGTGCCGTGGTGGTGTTTTGTGGCACATCAGGTGTAGAACCGCAATCCGAAACCGTCTGGCGGCAGGCCAACAAGTATGAAGTGCCGCGGATGGTTTTTGTCAACAAAATGGACCGTCAAGGCGCTGATTTTCTGCGCGTGGTTGCACAGATCAAAAGCCGTCTGGGGGCTACACCCGTGCCGCTGCAGCTTGCCATTGGTGCAGAAGAAAAATTCCGCGGCGTAGTAGACCTGATCAAAATGAAAGCCATCATCTGGAATGAGGCGGATCAGGGCCTGACTTTTGTTGAAGAAGACATTCCAGCCAATATGGCAGCCGAAGTGCAGACCTGGCGCGATTACCTGATTGAATCCGCCGCGGAAGCCAACGATGAACTGATGAACAAATATCTGGAGGGTGAGACCCTTACGGATGCGGAAATCAAGGCGGGTATCCGCGCGCGCACGCTGGCGAATGAGATTGTGCCGGCATTGTGCGGTTCGGCCTTTAAGAACAAAGGTGTGCAGGCAGTGCTGGATGCCGTGATTGATTATCTGCCCGCGCCCACCGAGGTGAAAGCCATCGAAGGCGTGCTTGCGGATGGCTCTGTGGACACACGCGAGGCGGATGACGACGCGCCGTTTGCTGCGCTGGCATTCAAAATCGCCACCGATGCTTTTGTTGGCACACTGACTTTTTTCCGCGTCTATTCTGGTGTGTTGAAAACCGGAGATCAGGTCTTCAACCCAATCAAAGGTAAGAAAGAGCGGGTTGGCCGCATGGTGCAGATGCACTCCAACAATCGTAGTGAAATAAAAGAGGTGCGCGCAGGTGATATCGCTGCGGCGATTGGCCTGAAAGACGTGACAACAGGGGAAACCCTCTGTGCGCAGAACAACCCGATTACCCTCGAACGTATGGAGTTCCCTGAACCCGTCATATCCGTGGCGGTTGAACCCCGCTCGATTGCCGATCAGGAAAAAATGAGCGTAGCGCTGTCAAAACTGGCGCAGGAAGATCCCTCTTTTCGTGTGGAAACAGATGCTGAAAGTGGTCAGATCATCATCTCCGGCATGGGCGAATTGCACCTGGATATCATTGTCGACCGCATGAAGCGTGAGTTCAGCGTTGCAGCAAATATAGGCAAACCCCAGGTCGCTTACCGCGAAACCATTCGCGCAGTGGTAGAGCAGGAAACTAAATTTGTCCGTCAGACGGGTGGTCGTGGCCAGTACGCCCACGTTTGGGTGAAGCTGGAGCCTTATCGCGACGAAGATGATAAATATGCTTACGATTTTGTTGATGCGATCAGCGGCGGGGTCATCCCCAAAGAATATATTCCCGCAGTCAGTAAAGGCCTGCAGGAACAGATGAAAAACGGCGTAGTTGCCGGCTATCCACTGATAGGCGTCAAAGCCACCTTGTTTGATGGCTCGTTTCACGATGTTGATTCATCCGAAATGGCGTTTAAGATCGCCGGATCAATGGCGATGCGCGAAGGTGCCATGAAAGCAAAGCCGGTTCTGCTTGAGCCGGTAATGAAAGTCGAGATCGTCACTCCCGAAGAGTATATGGGTGATGTCGTTGGTGATCTGAACCGGCGTCGTGGGCTCATTTCCGGGATGGATGAAACTCCGGCGGGTAAAATTGTCCGTGCTGAAGTGCCGTTAGCGGAGATGTTCGGCTACTCAACGGATCTGCGCTCCTCTACCCAGGGACGTGCAACTTATACAATGGAATTCAGTGACTACGCCGAAGTTCCGGCCGCAGTCATGGATAAAATGCTCAACCGGTAAACAGAGCTCCTAACTTTAACCTTCTGAATGGAAAAACAATGGCCAAAGCTAAATTTGAAAGAAACAAACCGCACGTAAACGTGGGGACGATAGGGCACGTAGACCACGGTAAGACGACGCTGACAGCGGCGTTGACGAAGGCGTGTGCGGAAGCGTTTGGAGGCGAGTTGAAGGCGTTTGACCAGATAGACAATGCGCCGGAAGAGCGCGAGCGTGGGATTACGATTGCCACGTCGCACGTTGAGTATGAAAGCCCGACGCGTCACTACGCCCACGTTGACTGTCCCGGGCACGCGGACTATGTGAAGAACATGATTACGGGTGCAGCCCAGATGGATGGCGCGATTCTGGTTGTTTCAGCGGCTGATGGTCCGATGCCACAGACGCGTGAGCACATCTTGCTGTCTCGTCAGGTTGGCGTACCGCGCATTGTTGTGTTTATGAACAAAGCGGACATGGTTGACGACGAAGAGCTTTTAGAGCTGGTAGAGATGGAAGTACGCGAACTTCTGGACCAGTACGAGTTTCCGGGTGACGACACACCTGTGATTATCGGCAGCGCGTTGAAGGCCCTTGAAGGTGACGAAACGTATGTTGCGAAGGTATTGGAGCTGGTTGAGGCGTTGGACAACTACATCCCGGAGCCAGAGCGCGCGGTTGATCAGCCGTTTCTGATGCCGATTGAAGATGTGTTTTCCATATCAGGTCGTGGCACGGTAGTGACGGGTCGAATAGAGCGCGGTGTTGTGAACGTAGGCGATGAGATTGCGATTGTGGGTATCAAAGATACTCAGACGACGACCTGTACGGGTGTAGAGATGTTCCGCAAGCTGCTGGACGAAGGTCGAGCGGGCGAGAACGTTGGTGTTCTGTTGCGTGGTACGAAGCGTGAAGAAGTTGAGCGTGGTCAGGTGTTGTCGAAGCCGGGCTCGATCAATCCGCACACGAAGTTTGAAGCGGAAGTGTATGTATTGAGCAAAGACGAAGGTGGTCGTCATACGCCGTTTTTCAAAGGTTATCGTCCGCAGTTTTACTTCCGCACGACGGATGTGACGGGTGCGTGTGAGCTGCCGAAGGATGTTGAGATGGTGATGCCTGGCGACAATGTGAACATGGTTGTTGAGTTGATCTGTCCGATCGCGATGGATGAAGGCTTACGCTTTGCGATCCGCGAGGGCGGCCGAACGGTCGGCGCTGGTGTCGTGACGAAAGTCATCGAGTGATCTAACTGATTTTTGGGGTTATCTGTGTTGAATGGGTAACCTCATTAGTCGGTTTGGGGCAGTGGGTTTGTGATTGGGACCGCTGCGAGTACATCCATGTACGCTTCGGCGCCGGCATCCCTGCCGGCGACGATCCCAATCACAAACCCACTGCCCCAAACCTACTGTTAACGTGGCTGCGAAGGTTAGCCTCCACTCGCCAACCAGTGAACACCTGCTTTGTTGATCGAATCTGAGTTGTTGACGGTATCAGGTGGAGGGTTTGTGCTTGTCTCGCGGATCGTCGCCCGCATGGACGCGGGCGCGAAGCTTACATGGATGTATTCACAGCGGTCCGCGAGACAAGCACAACCCCGCAACCGAATAACCCAAAAAAACCTGTTTTCCATCCAGAACAGGTGTTGCACCCCCCCACCCACGTCGGTATAGTTCGCGTCCCGCTTTCGGGGTGCCTCGTCATATGACATTCATAAAAGAATCTCAAACGACAGAGGATTGAAAGCAGGAAGAGACGTTTAAGGCGGTAATCCTTTGATCCTAGCTGGCGCTCACCAAGAGTCAAAGCGGTTGGAGCGGATTTTTTACCCCGGAAAACGTGGTTGAGACCTCTGTAGGTAGCAACCTGATCTTTAACAGGAAGAGTTTCAAGCACCTCTGGGTGGTATGGCCAGCGGGCCGCGCTGCCGCAGATGAGGGTTGAAGTAACGTAATTTGGGTTTTGGAGTACGCTAGGTGCAGAACCAACGCATTCGAATACGCCTCAAGGCTTTCGATCATCGTTTAATTGACGTGTCCACACAGGAAATTGTAGACACTGCCAAGCGCACCGGCGCGCAGGTAAAAGGGCCCATTCCTTTGCCGACGCGTAAAGAGCGTTTCACCATTCTGGTCTCTCCGCACGTCAACAAAGACGCGCGCGACCAGTATGAGATCCGCACCCACAAACGTCTCCTGGATATTGTTGAACCCACCGAGAAGACTGTGGATGCGCTGATGAAGCTGGATCTTGCAGCAGGTGTGGAAGTACAGATTAGTTTGAATTGATGAAGTGCTGGCTTATCCGCAAGGAGGCCGGCCTTTTTGCGTTATAGCGAGCGCATAGAGAGATAAAAAGCTGGGCGGCAGATGTTCGCGCCAGGCTGAGAACAAGGCTCCGATAGGGAGCCACTGATAGGCGCAAGCCCGGCTCAGTTCTTCTTATCCTGCGAAGGGTGATGCGAAGAGCGTGAGTTTTTTGCGCTTTGAGAAGAGTCGAACGGCTCTTGTATTTGACCAGGAAGATGACCAATGGCAATTGGATTGGTAGGTAGAAAATCAGGAATGACCCGTGTCTTCACCGAAGAAGGCGCCTCGGTTGCCGTGACAGTAATAGAAGCTGCACCCAACCGCATTACTCAGATTAAGACCGACGACACAGACGGCTACAGTGCGGTGCAGGTAACCGCTGGTGAAGTTAAGCAGAACCGCGTCAGTAAGCCCAGGGCGGGTCACTTTGCCAAGGCGAACACCGGCGCCGGACGAGGCCTGTGGGAATTTCGCGCAGAAGCGGAAGATGAGATGACGGTTGGTGCCGAGCTGACGGTGGCGCAGTTCGAGGTAGGGCAGAAAGTGGACGTGCGCGGCATTTCCAAAGGTAAAGGTTTTGCCGGTGGTATCAAGCGCTGGAATTTCAGTCATCAGGACAACACCCACGGCAACTCTATTTCACACCGTGCACCCGGTTCCATTGGCCAATGCCAGACGCCTGGTCGCGTATTCAAGGGTAAGAAGATGGCGGGGCATATGGGTGCCGCGAAAGTCACTACCCAGAACCTGGTCGTGGTACGGGTCGACTTGGACAAAAACCTGATTCTTATTAAAGGTGCTGTCCCTGGCGCTGCTGGTGGTGATGTATACATTCGGCCTGCGGTGAAAGCCAGGCAAGCGGAGGCGCAATCATGAACCTCAATTTGGCAGCAGATGGCGGTAGCGTAGAAGTTTCAGATGCGGCATTTGGCCGCGAATTCAATGAAGCCCTGGTACATCAGGTTGTGGTTGCGCATATGGCAGGCGCCCGCCAGGGTACCCGTGCTCAGAAAAACCGCTCGGCCGTCAGCGGGGGCGGTCGCAAGCCCTGGCGTCAGAAAGGCACAGGTCGTGCTCGTTCCGGTACCATTCGCTCGCCGATCTGGCGAAGCGGTGGGGTAACCTTCGCAGCACAGCCGCAGGATCATTCCACCAAGGTGAATCGCAAGATGTACCGTGGCGCGCTGCAGTGCATCGTCTCAGAGCTGATTCGCCAGGAGCGTCTGATCGCGATCGAGACGTTCAACATAGACGCGCCTAAAACCAAGGCGCTTCTTAACCAGCTGAAAACGCTGGATCTGCGCAGCGTGCTCATTGTCACCGAAGAGGTTGATGAAAACCTTTATCTGGCCTCACGCAACGTCAAAGGTGTGGATGTCCGTGACGTTCAGGGTGTGGATCCGGTAAGTCTCATCAGCCATGACAAAGTGCTGGTGACGGTCGGCGCGCTGAAAAAACTAGAGGAGGCTTTGGTATGAACCCGGAGCGTGTTTTTACAGTATTACGCGAACCGCACATCTCCGAAAAGGTGTCCGTGTTAGGTGATCGATATAACCAGTACGCCTTCAAAGTAGCCACCGATGCAACCAAAGCCGAAATCCGCGAGGCGGTTCAGACGCTGTTTAATGTAGAGGTTCAAAAGGTAACCACCGCCAACGTCAAAGGCAAAGTGAAAAAGAATGCCCGTGGTGTTACCCGCAAGAAGAATTGGAAGAAAGCATACATCACTGTGGCCCAGGGCCAGGAAATCGACTACATGGTAGTTGATTAGGTCTAGGCATAAGCGAGTTAGGAATTTTTAGATGGCTGTTGTAAAAGCGAAACCAACTTCTCCCGGACGGCGATTTGTTGTTCAGGTTGTTGACAAGGGATTGCACAAGGGTGCGCCGCATAAGCCTTTGCTCGACCGCAAGAGTAAAAATGGCGGGCGTAACAACGCGGGCCGCATTACCACGCGTCATCGCGGTGGTGGTCACAAGCAGCACTATCGGATTGTCGATTGGAAACGCAACAAAGATGGTATTCCGGCGGTTGTTGAACGCATTGAGTACGACCCGAACCGTACAGCGCATATTGCCCTGCTGAAGTACAAAGATGGTGAGCGCGCCTACATTGTTGCCCCTAAAGGTGTGCAGGCTGGTGATGAACTGATGAGTGGCGCTACTGCGCCGATTCGACCTGGTAATGCGATGGCGTTACGTAATGTGCCGGTGGGTTCGGTGGTTCATTGTGTTGAGTTGAAGCCCGGCAGGGGTGCACAGATGGTGCGCAGCGCCGGTGGATCCTGTCAGCTTGTTGCTCGCGAAGGCAGCTATGCAACCCTGCGTATGCGTTCTGGTGAAATGCGCCGTGTCCTGTCTGAATGCCGCGCAACATTAGGCGAAGTGGGTAACAGTGAGCACAACCTGCGTTCGCTGGGTAAGGCGGGTGCGACGCGCTGGCGCGGACGCAGACCGACAGTACGTGGTGTTGCCATGAATCCTGTTGATCACCCCCATGGTGGTGGTGAAGGCAAGACGTCTGGTGGCCGTCATCCGGTTACGCCCTGGGGTGTGCCGACCAAGGGCCACAAGACGCGTTCGAACAAGCGTACCGACAAGCTGATTGTGCGTCGCAGAGGCAAGCGTTAGACGCTGCCGACTTAAAGGATAGGAGAAAGCTAAGTGCCAAGATCGTTATATAAGGGACCGTTTGTCGACACACACCTGATGAAGAAGGTTGAAGTGGCTGCGGCAAATAACGAACGTCGCCCTATTAAGACCTGGTCTCGCCGGTCGATGATTGTGCCGGAGATGGTTGGGCTGACCATTGCCATCCATAACGGTCGTCAACACGTACCCGTGCTGGTGAATGAAGACATGGTGGGCCACAAGTTGGGTGAGTTTGCGCCAACAAGAACGTACCGTGGCCACGCCGCAGACAAAAAGGCGAAGCGTTAAACGCTTTCCGTCAGGTAAAGAAGAGAGATAGGAAAGAAAATGGAAGTCAGCGCGTCAGCAAGACGACTCAGAATATCAGCGCAGAAAGCGCGTTTGGTTGCTGATCAGGTGCGTGGCAAGCCTGTTGCCGAGGCTCTGGACATCCTCAACTTCAGTACCAAAAAAGGTGCTGTGTTGGTGCGAAAAGTTGTCGAGTCTGCAATTGCCAACGCCGAGAACAACGAAGGCGCAGATATTGATGAGTTAAAGGTAGCCAGCATCTTTGTTGATGAGGGGTTGACCATGAAACGTATACGTCCGCGGGCCAAAGGCCGGGCAGACAGAATTTTTAAGCGGTCCAGCCACATTACAGTGACTGTGTCTGACGTCTAACAGCCAGAATTTGTTGAGAAAAGTATGGGTCAGAAAGTACATCCAACCGGTATCCGCCTAGGCATCGTCAAAGATCACACTTCGGTGTGGTATGCAGACAAGAAAACCTATGCAGGATATCTGCTAAATGATTTGGCAGTGCGCGAATATCTGCGCGAGCGCCTGGCGGATGCCTCAATCAGTCGAATTGATATTGAGCGTCCCGCGCAGACTGCACGGATCACCATTCACACCGCCCGCCCGGGTATTGTGATCGGCAAAAAAGGGGAAGATGTAGAGCGTCTGCGTGTTGAGCTGGCAAAACGCATGGGCATGCCTGTGCACGTCAACATCGAAGAGATTCGTAAGCCTGAGCTTGATGCGCAGCTGGTTGCGCAGAATGTGGCTCAGCAGCTGGAACGGCGCGTTCAGTTTCGTCGTGCCATGCGCCGTGTGATCCAGAACGCGATGCGTCTGGGTGCTGAAGGCATCAAAGTTCGCGTTGCTGGCCGTCTTGGTGGTGCGGAAATTGCCCGTTCCGAGGTTTATCACGAGGGCCGTGTGCCGCTGCACACACTGCGGGCTGATATTGATTATTCGACCTGCGAAGCGCTGACGACCTACGGGATTATCGGCATCAAGGTCTGGATCTTCAAAGGTGAAGTCATTGGTACCGCGGAAGAGTCCTCCGCACAACAAGCGTAAGCGGTTGAGTAGACGAGAAAGACAAGATGTTACAGCCGAAAAGAACAAAATTCAGAAAAATGCACAAGGGCCGCAACCGTGGTCTGGCTGAGCGTGGCAGTAAAGTCAGCTTCGGTGAATATGGCTTAAAAGCAGTCGGCCGAGGCCGCATGACGGCGCGCCAGATTGAAGCGGGTCGACGTGCCATGGTTCGCCATATCAAGCGTGGCGGAAAAACCTGGATCCGCGTTTTTCCCGACAAGCCGATCACCAAAAAGCCTCTGGAAGTTCGCCAGGGTAAAGGCAAGGGCAGTGTTGAGTATTGGGTGGCATTGATTCAGCCGGGCCGGGTCATCTATGAGATGGAAGGTGTGCCGGAGGAAGTAGCTCGCGAAGCGTTTGCGCTGGCAGCTGCGAAATTGCCTTTCAAAACAGTATTTGTGAAACGGACGGCAATGTAATGAAAGCCAAAGAGTTGCGCGAAAAGTCAATTGAGGAGCTCGGCGCTGAGCTTCTGCGTATGCGTAAAGAGGAATTTTCGTTGCGCATGCAGTACGCCAGCGGACAGCTGGGACAAACACACATGGTCAAAGAAGTCCGTCGCGATATCGCGCGGGTTAAGACGCTGATTAAGGAGAAGGCCAATGGCTGAAGCAAGCGATGAGCGCCAGTCTAATCCCCGTACCGTCACCGGTGTGGTGGTCAGCGACAAAATGAACAAGACCATAACGGTGCGTGTCGAAAGACGCGTAAAACACCCGGTTTACGGCAAATTCGTGCGTAAGTCAGCAAAGCTGCACGCACATGATGAAGATAACACCTGCCAGGTTGGCGATACCGTCACCGTGGTTGAGTGTCGACCTTTGGCAAAAACCAAAACGTGGACGTTGAAAAGCGTTGACGAGCGGGCAGGCGGAGTCTAGCGGACCATGATTCAGACAGAAACCATGCTGGAAATTGCTGACAACAGCGGCGCGCGGAAAGTCCAGTGCATTAAAGTTCTGGGTGGCTCCAAACGACGTTATGCGGGTATCGGTGACATTATCAAGGTCACTGTTAAAGAGGCGATTCCTCGCGGCCGCGTACGCAAGGGGCAGGTGATGAATGCTGTTGTTGTGCGCACCCGTAAAGGTGTCAGGCGCGCTGACGGTTCCCTGATCAAGTTTGATCACAACGCTGCGGTGTTGTTGAACCCGCAGAATCAGCCTGTCGGCACACGTATTTTTGGCCCGGTTACGCGTGAACTGCGTACGGAAAACTTCATGCGCATTGTATCGCTCGCGCCGGAAGTGATTTAGCGGATATTGAGACGCACATGTTGAAGATAAAAAAAGATGACGAAGTGGTAGTGCTCACAGGCCGTGACAAAGGTCGCCGTGGTGAAGTGCTGCGCGTAATGAAAGATGGCCGCTTGTTGGTAGGCGGCATCAATATGGTTAAAAAGGCAACCCGGCCCAATCCCAACGCGGGTGAGCAGGGCGGCCTGATCAGCAAAGAAGCACCCATTCAGGCGTCCAACGTGGCGATCTGGAATCATGAAGACAGCCGTGCGGACCGGGTTGGTTTTTCTGTTGATGAAGACGGAAAAAAGATTCGCGTTTTCAAATCTAACGGTAAGGCGATCGAGGTTTAGGCATGGGCAAGTTGCAAACGGTTTATAACACTGAGATTCGCCCCCAGCTGCAGGAAAGTCTGGGGCTGGCCAATATCATGGCGGTACCGCGCATTCAGAAGGTGACACTCAATATGGGTGTTGGCGAGGCGGTTGCGGATCGCAAGGTCATGGAAGCAGCGGTGGCTGACATGACGGCTATCGCGGGTCAGCGACCCGTTGTGTGTAATGCGCGTAAGTCTGAAGCTGGCTTCAAGATTCGAGAAGGCTGGCCGATCGGCTGCAAAGTCACGCTGCGCAGAGAGCGGATGTATGACTTCATTGAGCGTCTCGTTGGTATTGCGATACCTCGGATCCGGGATTTCCGTGGCCTTAATCCAAAGTCGTTTGATGGCCGTGGAAATTTCAGCATGGGCCTGACAGAACAGATTGTCTTCCCGGAAATTGATTACGACAAGATCGACAAAATTCGTGGTCTGGATATCTGTATCACGACGAGCGCAGAATCCAACGAGCATGCGTTGGCGCTGTTAAAAGCATTTAAGTTCCCGTTTCGGACATAGACGCGGCGAACCTTTAAAAGAGACAGGTAAAAGAGAACTGGTATGGCTAAGACATCGATGATCGAAAGGGAAAAGAAGCGTGCGAAGGTGCGCGCCAGGTACGCGAAAAAGCGTATGGCCCTGAAAGCTGTTATTGCTGATCGCAATTTGTCTGATGATGAACGTTGGGATGCACAGTTGAAACTGCAGGCTCTGCCGCGTAATGCCAGCCCCGTTCGGCAGCAGCGCCGTTGCGGCGTCACCGGCCGCCCACACGGTGTATACAGGAAATTTGGTTTGGCTCGCAACAAACTGCGTGAGGCAGCGATGCGTGGCGATGTGCCTGGGCTTGTTAAGGCCAGCTGGTAAGAAGGTAATTACAACATGACGATGCAAGACCCAATCTCTGACCTGTTGACCCGCATCCGCAATGCGCAAATGGCTGGTCACAAAAAGGTAGAGATGCCTAATTCCAAAATCAAACGCAGCATTCTCAAAGTGTTGCTGGACGAAGGCTTTATTGATGGTTTCACCGCAGACGAAGAGGTTAAGTCTGCACTGAACGTTAACCTGCGCTACCACAACGGAGCGCCGGTGATCGAAGAGATCAAACGTGTGAGCCGACCCGGATTACGTATCTATAAAGAAAGCAGTGAAATTCCTTCGGTACGTGGTGGACTGGGCATAGCCATAGTCAGCACGAACAAAGGTGTTATGACCGACAAACGCGCACGTGCTGCCGGTGTAGGCGGCGAAGTTTTGTGTACGGTCTTTTAGGAGTAGACGATGTCTCGAGTTGCTAACAATCCGGTACAGGTTCCTGCAGGCGTTGAAATCAAGCTCAGCGGGCAGGAACTGTCCGTGAAAGGCGCCAAAGGTGAAATGAACTTTGGCGTACACAGCGCAGTGATCATCAACCAGGGTGACGGTGAGCTGACTTTTGCCGCGCGTAATGGGGATACAGGCTCCCGTGCAATGGCAGGCACCATGCGTGCAGTTGTGCAGAACATGGTCACCGGCGTGACCACGGGTTTTGAGCGCCGCCTGGACCTTCAGGGTGTGGGTTACCGAGCCCAGGCGCAGGGCAGCACTCTGACTTTGCAGCTGGGGTTTTCTCACCCTGTCGTTTATGAGTTGCCGGCAGGCATTGAAGCGCAGACGCCAAGCCAGACAGAGATTGTTATTTCCGGCATCGATAAACAACGCGTCGGTCAGGTATGCGCGGAAATTCGTGCGTTCCGCCCGCCGGAACCCTACAAGGGTAAAGGTGTGCGCTATCAGGGCGAGTATGTGCGCCGCAAAGAAGCGAAGAAAAAGTAAGGCAAACTGATGGGCTGTTAAGCCTGCAGTTGTTCGTAACCAAAGTAACGAAACAGATCAATGAATCAAAAGAATATCAGCAGACAACGACGCGCACGGCGAGGCCGCATGAAAATGCGCGAACTCGGGGCAACACGCCTGAGTGTGACACGTACACCACGGCATATTTATGCGCAGGTGTTATCCGCCGACGGGGGCAAGGTGATCGCGCAGGCGTCAACCCTGGAAAAGATGCTGCGTGAGGGTGCCACCGGTAATGTAGACGCCGCCGCAAAAGTGGGCGCGTTGGTCGCCGACCGGGCAAAACAGGCGGGCGTGACTGAAGTCGCGTTTGATCGATCCGGGTACAAATATCACGGACGCGTTAAAGCGCTGGCGGATGCCGCTCGCGAAGCTGGTTTGGAGTTCTAGATGGCATATTCGGAAGAAATACGAGAAGAAGGACTGGTAGAAAAACTGGTTCAGGTGAATCGCGTGGCGAAAGTGGTCAAGGGTGGCCGCATTTTCGGTTTCACCGCGCTGACCGTGGTTGGTGATGGCAACGGTCGTGTGGGTTTTGGTCGAGGTAAAGCTCGAGAAGTACCGCTGGCCATTCAGAAAGCGATGGAAGCTGCTCGCCGTAATATGATTGATATCGATTTGAACGGCTCTACCTTATGGTATCCGTTAACCGGTCGACATGGCGCTTCGAAGGTTTATATGCAGCCCGCATCAGAGGGTACCGGAGTGATTGCCGGAGGCACCATGCGCGCACTGCTCGAAGCGGTGGGTATTCAGAACGTGCTGGCCAAGTGCTATGGCTCAACAAATCCGGTGAACGTCATCAACGCAACATTCAAAGCGTTACAGAATATGCGTTCCCCCCAGGAAATCGCAGCCAAGCGTGGTAAGCCCGTAGAAGATGTCGTCGCATAGACGACCCTAAAGTAGGTCAAGCTCATGAGTGACAAAACAGTAAAAGTGACGCTAACCAAAAGCCCTATTGGGCGTTTGAAGAAACATAAGGCGTGTGTTGCCGGTTTAGGTCTGCGCCGTATTGGTCATACCGTGGAAGTGGAAGACACCCCTTCCGTGCGCGGGATGATTAACCGCATCAGCTATATGCTGCTGGTGGAAGGAGAAGCTTAATGCGACTGAACGAGTTACAGCCAGGCGAAGGCAGCAAGCGTGAAAAACGTCGCGTCGGTCGCGGTGCAGGCTCCGGCTGGGGCAAAACTGCTGGACGTGGCCAGAAGGGTCAGAAAGCCAGGTCTGGTGGTGGTGTTCGGCCAGGCTTTGAAGGTGGACAGCAACCACTGAAGATACGTATACCCAAGTTTGGTTTCCGTTCTCGCGTCGGCCTGGTAACCGCTGAAGTGCGCACCAGCGAATTGAATGCGGTAGCGGGTGAAGACATCACGCTTGAGTCGCTGAAAGCGGCAAACCTTGTGCGCCGTGATATGCAACGCGCTCGGATTATGCTCAGCGGTGACGTGCGGCGTGCGCTGAAAGTGTCTGGTGAAGACATCAAGGTGACCAAAGGTGCTCAGGCAGCTATCGAAGCCGCTGGCGGATCGGTCGCGTAATAGAATTAAAGATCAAGATTAGACGACACTGAAGACATGGCACGCAATCAAGGCGAAGTAGCAAACCAGTTAGCTGGCAACCAGGCGGGGATCGCAGAACTCCGCAGCCGGCTGCTGTTTGTGTTATTTGCGCTGCTGGTCTATCGGGTAGGCACACATATTCCTGTGCCCGGTATTGATCCCGGCCAGCTGGCTGCGTTGTTTGATCAGAGCCAGGGCGGTATTCTTGAGCTGTTTAACATGTTTTCCGGCGGCGCCTGGGAGCGGATGAGTATTCTGGCTCTTGGGGTTATTCCTTACATCACCGCCAGCATCATCATGAATCTGATGACCATGATGTATCCCCAGTTTCAGCAATGGCGTAAAGAAGGTGATGCAGGTCGTCGCAAGATCACCAAAGTAACCCGCTACCTGACTCTTGCCATTGCAACCATTCAGGGCGTGTCCCTGACCGTGACGCTGGCTAATCAGGGCCTGGCGTTTGATCCAAGTTTCACATTTTATTTTGTGGCCTCCCTCACGCTGGTCACAGGCGCAGTGTTCATGATGTGGCTCGGTGAGCAGATTACAGAGCGTGGTGTGGGTAATGGCATCTCGCTGCTGATTTTTGCCGGCATCGTATCCGGCTTTCCGTCGGCCCTTGGACAGGTGTTCGAAGCGGCGCGCCAGGATCAGATCAACATCATTGCATTGCTGTTTATCACCGCCATCGCCATCGGTGTGGTCTGGTTTATTGTTCGTGTCGAACGCGGACAGCGACGCATTACCGTTAACTATGCCAAACGTCAGCAGGGTCGCCGCGTTTTTCAGGCGCAGAGCAGTCACCTGCCACTGAAAATTAATATGGCAGGTGTCATTCCGGCGATTTTTGCATCCAGTCTGTTGCTGGCGCCGGCATCCATGGCCAGTTGGTTTGGCACTAACCCGGGCATGGGCTGGTTGCAGGAAATATCTCTGGTTCTGTCCCCGGGTCAACCCCTGTACATCATGATGTTTGCCGCAGGTATCATCTTTTTCAGCTTCTTCTATACCGCGATCATGTTCGATCCAAAGGATGTGGCGGACAATTTGAAGCGTCAGGGTGCCTATGTACCTGGTATACGACCGGGACAGCAGACGGCTAAATATATCGACGACGTGATAACCCGGCTGACGGTTTTCGGCGCGCTGTATGTCACATTGGTTTGTTTGTTACCGGAATTTATGATTGTTGCATTCGATATAACTTTTCAACTGGGTGGCACCGCGCTGCTGATTGTGGTGGTTGTGGCCATGGACTTCATGTCCCAGGTGCAATCGCATCTGATGTCGAGCCAGTATGCCAAGTTGATGGAAAAATCGAATCTACAGACTTACGGACGTCGTAAAGGCGGATAAGACTATGAAAGTTAGAGCATCAGTAAAGAAGATTTGCAGAAACTGCAAAGTGATCAAGCGAAAAGGTGTTGTGCGGGTAATCTGCAGCGCCGAACCGCGCCACAAGCAGCGACAGGGCTAGCCGCAGGGCAGCCAGCAGGAATTTAACGGAGCGTATAAATGGCACGTATTGCCGGCATAAACATACCTGATAACAAGCATGCGAGAATTTCGCTGACGTATATCTTTGGCATCGGTAGAACCACGGCAGAGAAAATCTGTGAGCAGGCGGGTGTGAGCCCGACTGCAAAAGTGGGCGAACTGGATGAAGCCAACCTTGATGCCCTTCGTTCAGAAATTGCGAAGCTCAGCGTCGAAGGTGATCTGCGCCGGGTGAATTCCATGAACATCAAACGTTTGATGGATCTCGGCTGTTATCGTGGCATGCGTCATCGACGGCATCTGCCGGTACATGGCCAGCGAACACGTACCAATGCGCGTACGCGTAAAGGACCTCGTCGTCCTATCCGCCGATGAGCAGAAGATAAGAAGCGTAACCAGGAATTTAGTAAATGGCAGAGCGTAAAAAAGCCAAACGAGTCGTCATTGATGGTGTGGCACACATCCATGCGTCGTTTAACAACACCATAATCTCTATCAGCGATCGTCAGGGTAACACTCTGTGTTGGGCGACGTCTGGTGGGTCTGGTTTCCGTGGCTCACGTAAGAGCACACCTTTTGCAGCTCAGGTTGCAGCAGAGCGAGCCAGTAATACAGCGCTGGAATTTGGCATGAAGAGTGTAGATGTATTTGTGAAAGGCCCCGGGCCTGGTCGCGAATCCGCGGTTCGGGCGCTGAATGCTGCAGGTTTGAAGATTAACAGCATCTCGGATGTGACACCCATTCCGCATAATGGCTGTCGTCCACCGAAAAGACGACGCGTTTAAGCGTCCAGCAAACTAAGAGGTAAGTGATGGCCCGATATCTAGGTCCAAAACTAAAGCTGAGTCGACGAGAAGGCACCGATCTTTTCTTAAAGAGCGGCGTTCGCCCGATCGACTCAAAATGTAAAATTGACCAGGCACCGGGTCAGCATGGTATCCGGCGTGGCCGGCTGTCCGATTATGCTGTTCAGCTGCGCGAAAAACAGAAAGTCCGGCGTATCTACGGCGTGCTTGAGAAGCAGTTCCGCAATTATTACAAGAAAGCAGATCGTCAGAAGGGTGCAACCGGTACCAACCTGTTGCAGCTGCTGGAATGCCGTCTGGATAACGTTGTGTATCGCATGGGTTATGGTTCGACGCGCGCCGAAGCCCGCCAGCTGGTGTCACACAAGTCGATTACCGTTAATGGCAGCATCGTGAATATTGCCTCTTACCAGGTTCATCCTGATGACGTCATTGCCGTTGCCGAGAAATCTCGTGGTCAGATGCGTATCCAGGCGGCGGTGCAGCTTGCGGCGCAACGCTCACCCATCGAATGGGTCGAGGTTTCAGTGGACAAACTGGAAGGCGTGTTCAAGCGCCTGCCGGACCGCGAAGAGCTGCCCGTAGAAATTAATGAAAACCTCATAGTTGAGCTTTACTCGAAGTAAGTGAACTAGCGCGCCATTGGCGCTCTCAGGAGACAATATATATGTCACAGTTGGCAAACGAGTTTTTGACCCCGCGAAATATCGAGATTCAATCCGATACGCCGACCCGGGCGAAGGTTACATTGGAGCCGTTAGAGCGTGGCTTTGGTCATACCCTGGGTAACACGCTCCGCAGGATTTTGTTGTCTTCAATGCCCGGGTGCGCAATCACCGAAGTGCAGATTGATGGTGTACTGCATGAATACAGTACCCTTGAAGGTGTGCAGGAAGATGTCATTGATATTCTGCTGAATCTGAAAGGCATTGCAGTGGTTCTGCATAATCAGGATGAAGCCATCATTACCCTGTCAAAGTCAGGCGGTGGTCAGGTTACTGCCGGAGATTTCCAGTTGAATCAGGATGTGGAAATCGCCAATCCCGATCATATTGTCTGTTCTCTGAATGACAATGGCGCGATCCGGATTGAAGCGCGCGTCACCCGGGGGCGAGGGTATGTACCGGTTGATTCAATCAGCGATGAAGACGAGAGCCGGCCCATCGGTGTATTGCGTCTGGATGCATCCTACAGCCCGATGCAGCGGGTTGCATACAGCGTGGAAAGCACCCGTGTGGAGCAGCGAACCGACCTTGACAAACTGATTCTCGATCTGGAAACCAATGGCACCATCGACCCTGAAGAGGCGATTCGCCGTGCAGCCACCATTCTGCAGCATCAGCTGGCCGTATTTGTGGACCTTGAAAGCGAAGGTGAGCAGGTCGTCGAAGAGAAAGAGGACGAAATCGACCCGATTCTGATACGCCCGGTGGATGACCTCGAGCTCACGGTTCGTTCGGCTAACTGTCTGAAAGCAGAAAACATCTACTACATCGGTGATCTGATTCAACGCACGGAAGTAGAGTTGCTGAAGACGCCGAATCTGGGTAAAAAGTCGCTGACCGAGATCAAAGACGTCCTTGCATCACGTGGCCTGTCATTGGGTATGCGTTTAGAAAATTGGCCACCGTCAAACCTGCATGGTGGACGTGTAGCTTAGTTCGCTGCAGGTTGTTTACATAGGAATTTGAGAAATGCGTCATCGTAAGAGTGGCAGACAACTAAACCGCAACAGCTCACATCGCCAGGCGATGTTTCGCAACATGGCGGCGTCGTTGATCGAGCACGAAGTGATTAAAACCACTGTACCGAAAGCCAAAGAGCTGCGTCGGATTGCAGAACCGTTGATCACGCTGGCCAAAGAAGATTCAGTGGCGAATCGCCGACTGGCATTTTCCCGCACCCGGGACAAAGCTGCGGTGGGTAAACTGTTTGCAGAGCTGGGCCCGCGTTACCAGGCACGTCCCGGCGGTTACACCCGCATTCTGAAGTGTGGATTCCGACCAGGTGATGCAGCTCCGATGGCGTTTATCGAACTGGTAGACCGCCCGGTAGAAGATTTTGACTACGATGAAGAGGTTGTTGGGCAGGACGAGACGGAAACTGTCCAGGACAGCACAGACGATATCGAAGACGCACAAATCGTCGAAGAAGAAGCGGCTAAAGATAAATAGTGTCGGATTACGTTAGGTTTATTCCTACACCGCGAACACTGATGGGCCCTGGCCCATCAGATGTCCACCCCCGGGTTCTGGCCGCCACGGCCCAACCCACCATCGGTCACCTCGACCCCGAGTTTGTGGGTTTGATGGATGACATCAAATCACTGATGCGTTATGCATTCCAAACGCAAAACAGCTTAACCCTGCCGTTGTCCGCGCCTGGGTCAGCAGCTATGGAAGCTGCGTTTGCTAATCTGATTGAGCCCGGCGATAAGGTGATTGTCTGTATCAACGGTGTGTTCGGCAACCGCATGGCGGAAAACGTCAGACGTATGGGCGGCGACCTGGTTACCGTTGAAGACGAGTGGGGTACTCAGGTTGATCCGCAGAAGCTCAAAGACACGCTGCGGCAGCACCCGGACACCAAAGTGGTCGGGTTTGTGCATGCAGAGACCTCCACCGGCGTCTGCTCTGACGTGAAGACCTTGTGCGCCGTAGCCAAAGAAGCAGGCTGTCTGACCATCGTCGACAGCGTTACCGGCCTGGGCGGCGTGGAATTGCGTGTGGATGACTGGCAGGTTGATGTTGCCTACTCCGGCAGTCAGAAATGCCTGTCCTGCCCGCCGGGCATCAGTCTGATCACCTACAGCGATGCTGCTGCGGCGAGGGTCAAAGCACGAAATTCTGCAGTGCAGAGCTGGTTCCTTGATCTGTCTTTGTTGATGGCGTACTGGGAAGGTGATGGCGCACGCACCTATCATCACACAGCGCCGGTCAATGCCATGTACGGGCTGCACGAAGCGTTGCTGATGCTGCACGAAGAGCAACTTGAAAATGCCTGGCAGCGGCACCGTGAAATGCATACGCTGCTTGCCGACGGTTTGGGTGAGCTGGGCCTCAACATGGTTGTGGATGCCAGCTATCGCCTGCCGCAACTGAATGTGGTGTCGGTGCCGGGAGGTGTTAACGAAGCCGACGTGCGTAGACATCTGCTGTCACAATACAACCTCGAAATTGGTGCAGGTCTGGGCGTGTTTGCCGGCAAAGTCTGGCGCATAGGTTTGATGGGTTATGCAGCCCGGAAAGAAAATGTGCTGCTGTGTGTCAACGCTCTGGCCAGCGCGCTTAAATAATTTAGCCGCTGTGCTGATAGGCTGAGCGCCCGAGTCTAGCGCTTTGCTCCGGAACCTTTGCCTACCAATGGTTTTAAAAACCGCCCCGTGTGAGATTTGCGCACCCTGGCAATGGCTTCAGGGGTGCCTGTTGCTACAATCGTGCCTCCCCCGGAGCCACCCTCTGGTCCCAGATCAATCACCCAGTCGGCAGTCTTGATCACGTCGAGATTGTGTTCAATCACAACAACTGTGTTGCCGGCGTCGCGCAGCCGGTGCAGCACATCTAACAGCTGGGCAATATCGTGGAAGTGCAGTCCGGTTGTCGGTTCGTCGAGAATATAAAGGGTTTGACCGGTGTCGCGCTTGGACAGTTCCCGCGACAGTTTTACGCGCTGTGCTTCACCGCCGGACAAGGTGGTTGCGGATTGCCCCAACCTTACATAGGAGAGGCCAACGTCCATGAGTGTCTGCAGTTTGCGGGAGAGCATGGGTACAGCGTCAAAAAAAGTGTGCGCGTCTTCAATGGTCATATCCAGCACTTCGTGGATATTTTTTCCTTTGTAGCGAACGTCCAGGGTTTCACGGTTGTACCGCTTGCCGTTACACACGTCACAAGGCACATAAATATCCGGTAGGAAGTGCATTTCCACTTTGATAACCCCATCGCCCTGACACGCTTCACAGCGCCCGCCTTTCACATTGAAGCTGAAACGGCCTGGCTTGTAGCCCCGGGCGCGGGATTCGGGTACCTGAGCAAACAATTCTCTTATCGGTGTGAACAGACCGGTATAGGTCGCCGGATTACTGCGCGGGGTGCGACCTATTGGACTTTGGTCGATGTCGACCACTTTATCCAGGTGATGCATCCCTTCGATGTGTTCAAACGGCGCGGGCTTGAGCGTTTCTGCCCGGTTCAACGCGGTGGCCGCCAACGGATAAAGGGTCTGATTGATCAGCGTTGACTTACCGGAACCTGAAACACCCGTCACACAGGTCAACAGGCCGCAAGGAATGGTAACGGTCACGTTCTGCAGGTTGTTACCTTTGGCACCGATCAGAGAAACAACTTTGTTTTCATCAAAAGGCGTTCGTGCGCTGGGTACCGCAATGGTTTTGTGGCCGGAAAGGTATTGGCCGGTAATGGAATTTTTGGCTTTGAGAATATCTTTGATGCCGCCCGCGGCAACAATTTTACCGCCATGGACACCCGCGCCTGGACCAATATCAATCAGGTAGTCGGCCGCGCGAATGGCTTCTTCGTCATGTTCGACCACCAGCACTGTATTTCCCAGATCACGCAGATGCTCAAGCGTACGTAACAGACGCTCGTTGTCTCGCTGATGTAATCCGATCGAAGGTTCATCAAGAATGTACATGACACCTACGAGGCCTGCACCAATCTGGCTTGCCAGACGAATACGTTGAGCCTCGCCGCCGGAAAGCGTATCCGCACTGCGATCCAGGGTCAGGTAGTTCAGACCAACATCTACCAGAAAGCGCAGGCGTGCGATGATTTCTTTCAGAATCTTATCAGCAATGGTGGCGCGCTGGCCTTTCAGTTTCAGGGATTGAAAATGATTCAGGGTCTCTTCCACTGATCCATGTGTGATTTCCGGCAGGCTGGTAGCGCCGATAAAGACGTTGCGCGACTCCTGTCGCAAGCGTGTGCCAGCACAACTGGGACAATCAGCAACGCGCAGATATTTCTGTAGATTTTCCCGCACCATATTCGAATCGGTTTCATGATATCGCCGCTCCATGTTGGGAATGACTCCCTCAAAACGATGGCGCCGTTTGATCACATCACCCCGATCGTTGGCATAGCTGAAGTCTATTCGGGTCTGGCCGCTGCCGAAGAGGATGGCCTGGCGTTGCTTTTTGTTGAGCTTTTTGAAAGGCATTTCAACGTTAAAGCCGTAGTGATCAGCCAGCGAAGTCAGCATGTGAAAGTAGTAGACGTTGCGTCGATCCCAGCCGCGAATGGCGCCTTCCGCCAGGGTCAGATCCTCATCGGCAACCACAAGTTCCGGGTCAAAGAAATTGGTGACGCCCAGGCCATCGCACGCATCGCAGGCGCCGGCAGGATTGTTGAAAGAAAACATGCGAGGCTCGAGCTCGGAAATACTGTACCCACAATGAGGACAGGCAAAACGGGCAGAGAAAATCTGCGGCGGTGCCTTTTCATCTTCCATGCTGCGCACCAAAGCAACACCGTCAGACAGCTGCAAGGCGGTTTCAAAACTTTCCGCCAGCCGCTGCTGCAGGTCATGGCGGATGCGCACCCGGTCTATGACTGCTTCGATGGTGTGTTTTTTGTTTTTGTCCAGATCCGGCGTGGCGTCCAGATCGACCACAATGCCATCAACCCGGGCGCGCACAAAACCGGTGCTGCGCAGCTCGGCAAATACGTGCTGGTGCTCCCCTTTGCGCTCTGAAATTACCGGCGCCAGGATCATGATGCGTTCACCATCCTGCATCTGCAGCACCTGATCCACCATCTGGCTGACCGTCTGCGCGGCCAGCGGTTCATTGTGATCTGGACAGCGTGGTTCGCCGACTCTGGCAAACAGCAGGCGCAGATAGTCGTAAATTTCGGTGATGGTACCCACCGTCGAGCGTGGATTGTGGGAAGTTGATTTCTGTTCAATGGAAATAGCGGGAGACAGACCCTCGATGTGGTCCACGTCCGGTTTTTCCATCATGGACAAAAACTGTCTTGCGTATGCAGACAGTGATTCAACGTAGCGCCGCTGGCCTTCCGCGTAAAGCGTATCAAAGGCCAGCGAGGACTTACCGGATCCGGATAAGCCGGTGATGATGACCAGCTTGTCGCGCGGAATATCAAGATCGATGTTCTGCAGGTTATGGGTGCGCGCACCGCGCACGGAAATCGTATCCACTGATTACACTCGGAGGAAAACCGTTCAAGTTATCCTGCTCAGGTTTTGGGGGCAAGCCTATTTACGTCGAGCCAGCAGCAGTGTTGGAATTAAGCTCAACGCCAGGATAAATAGTGCAGCGGTGGACGCCTCTGGCAGCCGCTCATCAGCGGCCAGTCGGTATACGCGTGTGGCCAGGGTTTCAAAGTTAAACGGCCGCATGATCAGTGTTGCGGGTAGTTCCTTGATGACGTCGATGAAGGTCAGCAACCCCGCGTAGGCAATGGTAGAGGACAACAGAGGTAGATGAATTCGGCCAAACAGGCGCAACGGCGAAGCGCCCAGGGTGCGCGCAGCAGCATCCAGCGAAGGATGAATCTGTCCCAGGCCGCCCTGCACGCTGTTGTAGGCAACGGTCATGAAGCGCGCGATATACACAAAGACCAGCCCGGCAAGGGTGCCGGTAATGATCAGCGAGTTGATGCTCTCGAACTGCGCGGCCAGCCACTGGTCGATGGCGGTCAGGGGCACAAGGGCGCCGGTGGCCAGCACTAAACCAGGGATGGCATATCCCAGGGTTGCTACACGTATGCCGTATCGCACTGGTGCCGATGGGCGCAGTCGAGCGGTATACGCTAACCACAGAGCGCCGCAGATGCATAAAGCAGCAGCGATGGTGGATACATAGAGGGAGTTTTTGACAAATCCCATGAAACGACTGCTCAGCAACGGGTCGCCGGTTGTCACGGCGTAGTTCAACAGCAGGCCAGCGGGTAGCACAAACCCGAGTACAATCGGCAGGAGACAGACCAGAAAAGCGCCGACGCCAGCCGAACCCTTGAGTGGTTTTCTGTCTGCCGGTTTGTCTGGCGTCGACAGATTAAAACGCTGTCCGCGCCGGGTGGCCTGTTCCAGCGCAACGAGGAAGACCACCAGCAGGAACAGCCAGGCTGCGAGCTGCAGGGCTGCGCCGCGTTCTCCCATCGCCAGCCAGGTGCGAAACACGCCGGTGGTAAGCGTTGCCACGCCAAAGTGTTCTACAACGCCAAACTCAGCGGCTGTTTCCATGAGCACCAGAGCCAGGCCACCTGCAACAGCGGGTCTGGCCAGGGGCAGCGTCACTTTGCGGAAGAGCGTGAATTGAGACGCGCCGAGGGTCCGTGAAGCATGTGACAACAGGCTCGATTGGGACTCGAGATTGATGCGGACCAACAGGTAGACATAGGGGTAGAGGACCAGTGACATGACTAAAGCGGCGCCGGTAAGTGAGCGTATCGGCGGCAGGCGGAACTCATGCACACCTAAACCACTCACGTCGCGAATAAACGTTTGCAGCGGCCCTGACACTTCCAGCAGGTCCGCATACACGTAGCCCGCAACATAGGTAGGTAGTGCCAGCGGTAGAACCAGGGCAGGGGAAACCCAACGGTGGCCAACAAACCGGTAGTGTGTGGTTAACCATGCGGTGCTGATGCCAAAAATACCCGCCAGCAGGCCGGTCATCAGCATCAGGAGGAACGTATTGAGCACATACTCCGCGAGCAGGTATTCACGCAGGTGCAGCCAGACATCATCGGCAGGCCCGAACAAGGCGGCCAGTACAATGATCAGCGGCAAAGCAACTGGAATGGCAATCAGCAGCGTGCCGAGATCAAGAATGCGCGTCTGACTGCTCATCCAGTGTAGTGTCCTTTATAAAACGAATGCGCTGAGTCTCCCTTGGGGAAACAGGGCGGTTTATATGGAACACTACACTGTATTTGAAGCATGGACGCAGAACACTGAGAATGGCTGACCGATGTACAGGACTTTCGCGTGAGTATAACCTTCCGCAGCATTCAACACGCTTACACAGATGTACCCATTTTGCAGAATATCGATCTGGCAGTGCAGAGCGGCGAAATTGTCTGTGTGCTGGGCCCTTCAGGGAGCGGTAAGTCGACATTGCTGAAGCTGGTAGCCGGGCTTGAAACTCTGCAATCGGGCAGCATCTCGCTGTCTGATCAGCAGATTACGCCGCAACAGTGTCCGCCGCCGGAACAGCGTTCCGTGGGTCTGGTGATGCAGGAACATGCTCTGTTTCCGCATCTCACAGTTGCCGCCAACGTTGGCTTCGGACTGCACGCACTGGATCGCAGCGAGCGGGCGGCGCGGGTCACGTCGCTGTTGAGACTGGCTGGTCTGGAACTGATGGCAGAGCGGTATCCACACACACTTTCAGGCGGCCAGCAACAGCGCGTGGCCCTGGCTCGGGCTTTGGCACCTCAGCCGGCAGTGATGTTACTCGATGAACCTTTTGCCAGTATCGATGTGCTGCTGCGCAATCGGCTGCGCAATGACACCCGTCGCCTGCTCAAAACATCAGACACAACCGCCCTGCTGGTCACCCACGATCCTGCTGATGCGCTGGCGGTTGCTGACCGAATTGCCGTTGTGGTTGGCGGTGAACTGGTTCAGTACGATGTACCGCGAGCGTTGTGGCAGGCACCCGCACATCCGTTTGTGGCTGAAGTGCTGGCCGGACGCCAGCTGTTTGACGCGGTTGTTTCGGCAGCAAAGCTGATCTCTGATTTTGGTACCTTTGCGACCACCGCCAGCGTGCCGGACGGCACCCGGGTGCGGGTTGCAGTTGCGCCGGATCAGATCAGGCTGACGCCTTCACCGGCTGGTCAGGCTACCGTTGTTGATATTCGTTTCTCCGGCCAGCATTTTACCATTCATCTTGCCAGCGCTGACCAAACGCTGGAGGCCCAGATGACGGATGTCAGTCAGTTTAGGCCCGGGCAATCTGTTGAAATGGAGATTGCACCCGAAGACATGCTGATATATCGTTGAGAATGATTCTCATTTAAGCTGTATTATGATCCGATCTGTTGTGCTTGCATGCCTGTTGCTGCTCCCGCTGACCTCAGCCGGGGCTGCGGAACTCAATATCTACTCAGCCCGTCATTACGATACTGATTTTTCCCTTTATGATCGGTTCACTGAGCAGACCGGGATAAAAATCAATCTCATCGAGGGAGGTAGCGATGCGCTGATCGAACGCATCCTTGCGGAAGGTGAGCTGAGTCCTGCGGATCTGCTGATCACCGTTGATGCAGGCCGTCTCTGGCGGGCAGCCCAGGCGGGAGTGTTTCAACCCGTTGAGTCATCAATGCTGAACACGCGCGTACCTGAACACCTCAGAGATCCGAACAACCTCTGGTTTGGTCTGTCCAAGCGTGCTCGGGTGATTGCTTATCGTCAATCTGAAGGCCTGCCAGCGCCTACCCGTTATGCGGATCTGGCTACGCCTGCCTACCGTGGCCGCGTCTGCATGCGTTCCTCTTCCAACATCTACAATCTGTCGCTGATGGCTGGATTGATCGAGACAGCAGGTAATGAGGCTGCTCTGCAATGGGCACAAGGGATTGTGGAGAATTTTGCGCGGGCGCCGCAGGGCAACGATACCGCTCAGTTGCGCGCCGTAGCCAGTGGTGAGTGCGGGGTAACCGTAGCCAACACCTATTATCTGGGGCGGATGATGGCGTCGGAAGATCCGGCGGACAAAGCTGTAGTGGCAGAGCTGCAGATTGTTTTCCCTGATCAGGATGGCCGCGGTACGCATGTCAATATCAGCGGCGCCGGGGTTACCCGTTATGCGCCCAACCGAACCGCTGCAATTGCCTTCATGGAATATCTGACCAGCGATTTTGCACAGCGCCTGTTTGCAGAAGGTAATAATGAATATCCGGTTGTTGGTGCGGTTACCGGTCCGATTGCAGAACTGGGTGATTTCAAAGAAGACCAGGTCAATGCTGCGATTTTTGGTCAGCGGCAGGCTCAGGCGGTGATGATTTTTGATCGTGCCGGCTGGCGTTGAGCCGCAGGGCGGGATTCCTACCGGATTCCGCGTGGTTTTTGCATTGGGCTGCGCCAATCAATCCATTACACTAGCAGCACTTGAAATATTAAGAGCAGGACCATGGCCAGGGGAATCAACAAAGTCATCCTAATTGGTAATCTGGGCAGAGACCCGGAGACGCGTTATGCGCAGAACGGCAGCGCAGTCACTAACTTCAGCGTAGCAACCTCAGAAACCTGGCGAGACAAAGCCAGCGGCGAAAATCAGGAGCGTACTGAGTGGCACAATGTGGTGTGTTTTGCACGCCTTGCTGAGATTGCGGGCGAATACCTGCGTAAAGGCTCAAAGGTTTACATCGAAGGCAGCCTGCGTACCACCAGCTGGGAGCAGGATGGGCAGAAAAAATATCGCACGGAAATCATGGCCCGCGAACTTCAAATGTTAGACGGCCGCGGTGGCGGCATGGACGGTGGCACAGGCGCAGGTATGAGTAATGATCAGGGCGCCCGCAGATCACCTTCAGGTGCGCCTACGGGCTTTGAATCAAATTCACCCGCCATGGCAGATAATGCCCCAACTTTATCCGACGATACTGACTTCGAAGACGACATTCCGTTTTAGACTGGGCTTCTCAAGCAGCGGTGTTGCACTTGGCGGATCAGGTGGTTACTGCAGATAGATGGCAAACAAAGCCGTGCCCAGCAGCAGCCGGTAGATCACATAAGGGGTCATGCCGGTGCGTTCTACCAGGGCGATAAAAAACGCAATGCAGGCATACGCTGCCAGGCCCGATAGCAGCGCGCCGGTGAAGAGATCCAGCCATTGCTGCTGTTGCGCCTCACGGACCAGATCCAGGCTTAACAGAATCTGCGCACCGAGTATCGTCGGAATAGCCAGCAGGAAAGAAAAGCGCGCAGCGCTGGTGCGGGTCAGACCAACCATCAGTGCCGCAGTGATGGTAATCCCGGAACGCGATGTACCAGGAATCAAAGCCAGCATCTGCATGCCGCCGATAAACAAAGCCTGTCCCCAGGATAACAGCGCCAGCTTGCCCGGTTTGCGATCAGCCAGCCATAAAGCGATGCCGAATACGATGGTGGTGGTAGCAATGACCGGTACGCTGCGCAGGTGATGCTCAATAAAATCTTTGCCGAACAGGCCTGCGACCATAACGGGTAGTGTGGCCAGAGCAAGCTTTAACACAAGGTCTATCTCTGGTTTGTAGATACGATGGGTGGGATAAGTGACCACCGCGGTTGTCATCTGTAACAGATCTGCGCGGAAGTACGTAACGACCGCAAGCAGCGTGCCAAAATGCACCCCGACATCAAACGCCAGCCCCTGATCCGGCCAGTCTGTAAGTAGGGAGGGTAGAATCAGATGTGCTGAGCTCGAGATCGGCAGAAACTCAGTTAAGCCCTGTACCAGGCTCAATATAATGATCTGTAGCCAGTCCACGGTGAATCAGGCGCGCAGCTTCTGGTCAAAGTATGACAGGACGTCGGCCAGCGCCTGCTGAGCGGGTTCACCCCCTTTGATCAGATCCAGCGTCAGCACGGAATGACCATTGCCGGGTAGCTCTACGAGGGTGATCCGCTGATTGTCATCGTTGAATGTGCGATCCAGGGCGCGAAATTTTTCTGCGGTACAGAGTCTGTCACCTGCAAATCTCAGCGCCATCATCGGACCGTGTTCGTCCAGCCGTCGCCGGACCTGGGTAATATCATCTGTAGACATGTGCAGCGCCTGTTGATCAAACAGCGGCATGGAGGGCTGGGAGGCGACACCGGCCAGAACGTTGTCATCAGCCATTAAAGAGATGGCAAAGTTACCCGTAAGACACATACCGATCACGCCCACTGCCGTGGCGTTGTGTTGAGTTCGCAGGTCTCGGCACAGGGCCCTCAACCAGTCAACAATGGGACTGCTGGCGTTTTTCTCAAACAGTTTGAACTCACGACGCAGACAGAACACACGAACCGCGTTACCGACCAGGGAAACCCGACCCAGTGGCCCGAACAGATGGGGTAAAACAACCCGGTAACCGTGTTCGACAAAGGTGTTTGCAAGACTCACGGTTTCTGGGCCGATGCCCGGCAGTTCCTGAATGATAACAATCGTGGGTCCCACGCTGCCGGTGCTGTAGACATCGTGAGTGACCGGTTGTCCATCGCTCAACGGCGCAGTGAATGTGCGTTTGTCGAAGCTGTCTAACATGGAATCCGCCGCCGTGATGTCGCGGCAAAGTATACATGTGATGTGCATGCAGTCAGCTTTGCAAATGTAAGTCTCAAGGGTCTGTATAATGGTCCGGCAACCCGTCAGAACCAGAGTGCCGAATGACTGCTGATCAGAGTGTTGAGATTCCACTGTTTCCGCTGCGCAGTGTGCTGTTTCCCGGCGGGGTGCTGCCTTTAAGAATTTTTGAACCTCGTTATGTGGATATGGTCAGTCGCTGCATGCGGGAAGGCATTGGCTTTGGTGTTGTGCTGATACGCCATGGCACGGAAGCGCGCCTGGCAGGCGACGCGGAGCAGCCCGACATATTCCATATTGGTACTGAGGCAGAGATTGTCGATTTCAATCAGGCTGACAATGGTCTGTTAGGTATTGTCACTCGCGGGCGGCGAAAATTCATGGTCCTTGAGAGTCATGAAACCGCAGACCACCTGCTCATGGCACGCGTCGAATTTCTTGCCGAAGAAGCGCCCGGGGAGTTGCTGCCGGAGCATGATGCGCTGGTGGGCGTTCTGAAAGAACTGATCCAGCATCCGCTGGTGCAGAAACTGAACATTGAAGTGGATTTTACCCAGGCCCGTTCGGTCAGCCTGCGCCTGGCTGAGTTGTTGCCCATTGAGCCTGAAATCAAGCAGGCCATGCTGCAGATGCGCTGGCCGAAGGAGCGGCTTGCCGAACTGTCCCGCATTGTCGGCAAATTTCAGGGCTGACCTGTACAGGGCAGACCTGGACAGGACAGGCCTGTGCTCAGTTATTCCTGCTGCTTTACGCAACCTCTTTGGTACCTCTTTGGTACCTCCTTGGTACCTCCCTGGGACCTCATTGGTACTGGGTATGCAACGCGTGGCTGCGTATAATGGCGCGATGTCAGAATCACTCAAACAGTATGTCAATGATCTGGGCGTTGCTGCTCGTGCCGCATCCCGGGTACTGGCGGCTGCGACCACCGAAACCAAATCCAGAGCGCTGCAGGCGATTGCAGACGCAACGGACAAGGCCCGTACCACGATTAAACAGGCCAATGCCATCGACATGGCAGCGGCACAGGACAATGACATCGACCAGCCGCTGATCGACCGCCTCCTGCTTGATGATGCGGGCATTGATCGCATGATTGAAGGCATTCTGCAGGTCGATGCGCTGGCTGACCCGGTGGGTGAGATCAGCGACCTGCGCTATCGTCCTTCCGGTATCCAGGTGGGCAAAATGCGTGTGCCTCTGGGTGTCATTGCCATGATTTACGAGTCGCGGCCTAACGTCACAGTGGATGCCGCCAGTCTGTCCATCAAATCCGGGAATGCCTGCATACTGCGAGGCGGTTCAGAGGCATTTGAGTCGAATCAGGCGATCGGTAAATGTGTTGCCCAGGGTCTGGTGCAGGCAGGTTTGCCGGTGACTGCGGTGCAGCTGCTTAATACAACCGATCGAGACGCAGTGGGAGAACTGCTCACGCTGGACAAATACGTTGACGTCATTGTTCCTCGCGGCGGCAAGGGCCTGATTGAGCGCATCATGCGCAACTCAAGTATTCCGATCATCAAACACCTTGATGGCGTCTGCCATGTGTATATCGACGCCCAGGCGGATATCCCCATGGCTGCAGAGATTGCGTTCAACTCAAAGGTGGAGAAATTTGCGGTCTGTAATGCGCTTGAAACGCTGCTGGTGCATGAGCAGGCGGCAGCGCAGGTGTTGCCAGATCTGTGCCAACGATTCCTGGCGGCCGGCGTGGAAGTTCGCGGCTGCGAGCGAACGCGTCAGTTAGCCGGACAGGTGACGCCAGCCGTTGAAGCCGACTGGTACGAAGAGTACCTGGGGCCCGTGCTGGCCATTCGTGTGGTCGACGGACTCGATCAGGCGATTGCACATATCAATCAATATGGTTCGCAACATACAGATGCCATAGTCACAACGGATTATGCCCGTGCCCGTCGTTTTGTAACCGAGGTGGATTCTGCATCGGTGATGGTTAACACGTCCACGCAGTTTGCAGACGGATTCGAATACGGTCTGGGCGCGGAAGTTGGCATCTCCACAGATAAAATCCACGCCCGCGGCCCTGTAGGCCTGGAAGGACTGACCTCACAGAAATACGTGGTGTATGGCAACGGTGAAATTCGAAAACGTTGAGTGGCCGGCTCAGCTTGAGTTGCCAGGTAGATGTTAGTCGGCCTGTATGGCGGCACCTTTGACCCGGTTCATCTAGGCCATCTGCATGCGGCCCGGGCGGCCCGGGAAGAACTCGACCTGGCGCGCGTGCATCTGATTTTATCTGCCCGACCCGGCCACCGCGCGGCGCCCGCGGGGGATACCGAGCACAGGTGGCAGATGCTCAAGCTTGCCTGTGCGGCATCACCCGGACTGGTTGCGGATGACAGCGAAATCAGGCGCAGCGGTTTTTCTTATACCATTGATACGTTGATGGACTGGGTTGAGAACCATCCCCGTGCGCTACCCTGCTGGATCATGGGGCAGGATGCATTTGCCACGCTGCCGATCTGGCATCGATGGTCTGAGTTAACCCAGTGGTGCAATATCATTGTCCTGGGTCGTCCCGGCGATGAGCGGCCGGAGCCTGATGAAGTGCGCCAGCTGTGTCAGCAATGCGAAGTTAAAGTGATGGATCGCAGCAGAATCGGGCAGATTTATCGGGTCCACAGAGCCATGCTGGAAGTGTCCGCCACTGATGTCCGCGAGCGGGTGAAAAACGGTGAGCAGGTCAAACATTTGCTTGCAGACCCGGTATACACCTATATTAAGCAGCACCACCTTTACGAATACTCGGAGAAGGCTATTTGACCGCAACAAAACTGCGTGATCATATCGTAACCGCCCTGGAAGATGGCAAAGGGCAAGACATACAGGCGCTCGACGTCACCAACCTCACCCCCATTACCGACTTTATGGTGCTGGTCAGCGGCACCTCAAACCGACACGTGAAATCCCTCGTCGATCAGGTCATCGATGCCGCCAAAGGCTGTGGTGGCAAAATACGCGGTGTGGAAGGGCGTGAGAGTAACGAGTGGGTACTTGTTGATCTGGGTGATGTGGTTGTGCATGCCATGCAGAAGGAGGCGCGGGCGTTCTACGACCTGGAGCGGCTCTGGGTTGAAATGCCCGCAGACAGCGAAACCCGCGTCTGATTCAGGCCACAAATGAAACTCACCATTGTTGCGGTAGGCAACAAGGCGCCTGCCTGGGTTAAAGCCGGGTATGAAGAGTACGCCAGACGTTTTCCCCGGGAGTTAAGCCTTGATCTGATTGAGATTCCAGCGCCACGACATCACCGTGACCCAGCCAGATTCAAACAGCTGGAGGGTGAAAAAATGCTTGGCTGTGTGGCGGTTGATGACTGGGTGGTGGCACTGGAGGAACGTGGCCGTGCGCTGACCAGCGCCCAACTGGCGGAAAAGCTTTCCGGATGGCAGATGAGTGGTCACAATGTGGTCTTCCTCATTGGTGGCTCTGACGGCCTGGCAGAGATCGTGCTGAACCGAGCTAATGAGCGTATGTCTTTGTCTTCATTAACATTTCCCCATTACGTAGTACGTGTAATACTGGCCGAAGCGTTGTATCGTGCGCGAAGTATTGGCACCGGTCATCCGTATCACCGGGCCTGAACGCCTACCTGCTTAGCGCAGGCCCGAACAGCATAGAGTAGGATAGCTCAATTGGTTGGTTTAGCGATAAAAGACCCTGGCAGGGAGAAGCAACTGTTTGCAACACGTGCGCTGGCGCTGTTCGTGATCATTTCAGTTCTGGCTGCCTTGTTGATTCTGCGCTTTGTCCAGTTGCAGATCTGGGAGCACGAAGCCTACCAGACCCGCTCAGACCAGAATCGTATTCAGATTCAGCCGCTGCCGCCACCGCGCGGACTCATTTTTGATCGAAATGGTGAACTGCTGGCTGATAACCGCGACACTTCGAGTCTTTCTTTGGTTACCGAGCGGATTGATAACCTGGCAGCAACCCTGGAACGTCTGGGGCGTCTGGTCAGTGTCACGCCCGCGGACATCTCCGCATTTGAAAATCGTCTGCGCCGCAAACGGCGACCGTTTGAACCGGTGGCCCTTCGACAGGCGTTAAATGAAGACGAGATTGCTCTGCTGGCGGTAAATCGTCACCAGTTCTCCGGTGTGGAAGTCACCACCGAGCTGATCAGGAACTACCCCTATGGAGAATTGTTTGCGCACGCGGTGGGTTCTGTGCGTCGAATTACAGAAAGCGATCTGAATAAACTCGACCCCGTCACGTACAGCGCAACCAAATTTGTAGGTAAGCGGGGGATTGAAAAATTTTATGAGCGATCGCTGCACGGCGAGGTTGGTTATCAGCAGGTAGAAACTGATGCGCATGGAAGGATTCGTCAGGTATTGGATATCAGCCCTCCAGTGGCGGGTCAGAACATAAGTCTGCAGTTAGACAGCCGTTTACAGATTGCGGCGACTGCTGCCCTGGGAGACAGCCGAGGTGCTGTTGTGGCTATGGATCCTCGCTCTGGAGGCCTGCTGGCCCTGGTGAGCCAGCCAGGCTACGACCCGAATCTGTTCATCACTGGCATGAGTTCGGAACAGTATCGGGAGTTGTCCCATTCCCTCTACAAGCCTTTGTTCAATCGAGCAGTCAACGGTCAATACGCACCGGGTTCAACGTTCAAGCCGGTGGTTGGTCTGGCCGCCATAGTCGAGCGGGTAATCGGCTGGCAGGACACGATCGAAGATAACGGATTTTTTAAGCTGCCTAATCAGGATCGAATTTACCGTGACTGGACCTGGACCGTGAATAATTCCGGTGGTCAGGGCACCGTAGATCTGCATCGAGCCATTTACCGCTCCTCCAACGTATATTTCTATGATGTGGCAACACGTATGCCGGTAGAGCGACTGGTATCGTTTGCACGCCAGTTTGGGTTTGGCAAAAACCTGACCTTTGATCTTGCCGATGCAAGCGTTGGTCTGATGCCGGATCCAAGCTGGAAACGGGGTTTTAAAGGTGAGGTATGGTATCCGGGTGATTCGATAAACATGGGCATTGGTCAGGGCGACGTGCTGGTCACGCCGTTGCAGATGGCCATTGTCGCGGCGACCCTGGCCAACCGCGGCGGTATGGTGCGGCCGCGGTTGTTGTTGTCCAGTGATGCGCCGTTGCCGGAGTTGGACCCCCCTGCGCCACTGCCTGCCGTCGAGGGACCAACGCCGCAGGATTGGGAAAACATGGTAGACGCCATGGAAGATGTGGTGCATCGGGGTAACAAAGGTTTTCGCGGCAATGGTACAGCCTGGGCTCATATCGGTCAGGATATTTCCTATCGCATGGCTGGCAAGTCCGGTACTGCTCAGGTTGTAGGCATCCGCCAGGGTGAAGAATATAACGAAGACATCCTGGAGGAGTTCAACCGCAAGCACGCCTGGTTTATCGCTTTTGCACCCGCTGACGACCCCATTATCGCGCTGGCCGTCCTGGTAGAGAACGGTGGTGGCGGTAGTTCTGTTGCTGCGCCTATTGCGCGTCAGGTTGTAGACGCTTACCTGCTCCCACAGCTGGCGGCGCGTTGATATGACAAGTGATTTTATCCGGCGCCTGCCGCAGCATGAACGCGATCTGCGTGCTAACTGGCTCTACAGTATTCACATAGACCCGATTTTGTTTTTCCTGCTGAGCGCAGTGGTGATCTATGGTCTGGTTGTCCTTTACAGCGCGGTCGGACAAAGCGAAGTGCTTTTCCAGGCGCAGTTGGTTCGTCTCACACTGGCGTTTGCGGCGTTGATCATTGCGGCCCAATTGCCCCCACAGCTCTATATCCGTTGGGCGCCGGTAGCCTATCTGCTTGGTGTGGTGCTGCTGGTGCTTGTGCTGCTGGTCGGCGTGACTGTGAAAGGCTCGCAACGCTGGCTGGATATTCCCGGGTTGCTGCGTTTTCAACCCTCAGAGCTGATGAAAATAGCGGTGCCCATGGCGGTAGCCTGGTATTTTCACAGTCGGCCATTGCCACCATCATTCAAAGATGTGTGTGTTGCCTTGGGCCTCGTCGCAGTGCCCGCAGGGTTGATCATCATGCAACCCGATCTCGGTACCGGTATTCTGGTAGCGGGTGCGGGACTTGCGGTGGTGTTGCTTGCGGGATTGCCCTGGCGCTGGATTTTATACGCTTTGCTGGCCTTCGCGGCAGCCGCGCCAGGGCTCTGGTATACCTTGCAGGACTATCAGCGTCAGCGGATTCTGACGTTGTTTGATCCCGAGAGTGATCCTCTTGGCGCCGGTTGGAATATTATTCAGTCCACCACAGCCATCGGCTCCGGTGGCGTGTTTGGCAAAGGTCTGTTGCAGGGCACCCAGAGCCACCTGGAATTTCTGCCTGAGGCGCGTACTGATTTTATTATTGCGGTGGTTGGGGAAGAGCTGGGTCTGGTGGGTGTGGTGACGCTCCTGATCCTTTATCTGCTGTTGATTGGCCGCGGGCTGTATATGGCTGCCCATGCGGAAAGTACGTTCGGACGTCTGCTTTCCGGGGCACTGATTCTCACTTTTTTTGTCTATGTTTTTGTCAATATCGCCATGGTCAGCGGTTTGTTACCTGTTGTGGGTGTGCCATTGCCGCTGGTCAGTTATGGCGGCACCTCGGCGATCACGCTGATGGCGAGTTTTGGCATTCTTATGGCCATCAGGATGCATAAAGCATGGTGACGCAAAAAATAACGTGCCTGTGTCTGGCGTTGTGGGCTTTGCCGCTGCTAGCCCAGCAGGACCACCCGCAACCGTATGCTGAACGTGCAGACGTGGTGGCTTACATCGCTGAGCTGGCCAATCAGCATGGGTTTGCTGAGTCTGACCTGAAGGCGCTGTTTGCGCGCGCCCGCCAGCGGCAGGATATTATTGATCGTATCTCCCGTCCGGCTGAAAAGACCTGGACCTGGGCGCGTTACCGTAATCTGCTGGTGGATGATGCGCGCGTCGAAAAAGGCGTGGCGTTCTGGCAGGCCCATGCGCAGACGCTGACCCGAGCTCAACAGGTGTTTGGCGTTGAGCCGGAATACGTATTGGCGATACTGGGCATTGAAACCCGTTATGGTGAGGTGAAAGGCAGCTTCCCGGTACTGGATGCGCTGGCAACCCTGGGTTTTGATTATCCACCCAGAGCTGATTTTTTCCGCAGTGAGCTCACCCAGTTCCTGCTCCTGGCTCGTGAAGAAGGCAAAGATCCCGCCGAGCTGCTGGGTTCTTATGCGGGTGCCATGGGTTATGGGCAGTTCATTTCCTCCAGCTATCGGCACTATGCCGTTGATTTTGACAACGATGGTGTCAGAGACATCTGGTCGAATCCGGTAGATGCTATCGGTAGTATTGCCAATTATTTTGCGGAACACCGATGGCGCTCAGGTGAAGCGGTTGCGCGTAGACTCGATGTGTCTCTGGATGCGGCGCGGCCCTGGCTGACAACTGGATTGTCGTTACCACATACCGTCAGTCAGATGGCTGTCAGCGGTTTGCCTGTTGCCGGTCTTGCCGGCGAAGCCAAAGCTGCCCTGTATCGCATGGATGCCGAGGAGCAGGATGAATTCTGGCTTGGGCTGCATAATTTTTATGTCATTACGCGCTACAACCGCAGTCACATGTATGCACTGGCGGTACATCAACTCAGTCAGGAAATTAAGCGCGGATTTAACTTGTTGGAGGAGCAATGATCAGGCAGAACAGGTTTTATGTGATCCCGATACTGGTGTGGCTGGCAAGCGGCTGCGCGTACAGCGGTGGCGTGAAAATACCGGGTGCACCCAAACCTCAGCAGGATACGGCGCCCCGTCTGTCCCCAGCTGTGCTGGCACAGATGCAGCAGCTTCCTGACCCGCAGGTACTGGATGAACCACGCAGTCGACGGGGTAACGGACCAGTCTACACCGTCTGGGGGAAATCATATCGCGTCATGGATTCTGCGGAAGGCTTTGTGCAGGAGGGTACGGCTTCCTGGTACGGTACCAAGTTCCATGGGCGGGAAACCTCCAGTGGCGAAGTCTATGATATTTATCGGCTGACCGCCGCCCATAAACACCTGCCGCTGCCCACCTATGTGCGTGTGACCAACCTGGCCAACGGTAAAGAAACCGTGGTGAAGGTTAATGACCGTGGTCCGTTCATCGGTGATCGCATTATTGATCTGTCTTATGCCGCAGCGGTGAAGCTCGGCTTCCACGAGCAGGGTACAAGTCGTGTCAGGGTCGAGGTGCTCGAACCGTTTGATGAGCCGGAAACATTTATGGTTCAGGCAGGCGCCTTCAGCGAGTTTGAGCGCGCTGACCGAAGTCATCGGGAACTGCAGGCGTTAACCGGTTTCAAAGGCGTGGTAGTGAAGATGCCCGCAGATGGCTTTTATCGCGTCAGGCTGGGACCCGTTTCCGCGGACGATATTCCGCGTCTGCAGAATCTTCTGCAGGCGGCAGATTATGGCATGCCTAAACTGATTCCCGCACCTCAGGGTGCCCGTTGATCCCGGGCGGTAACAGCCTGTGCAGCGATGACAGTAGTAAATGGATGGATTTGATGACTGATTGGTTTAAACGCGGCTTGAAACTTGTGGGTATAGGATGTCTGGTTATCGGCAGCGTCGTCAGTCGGGCAGCAGCACCCATCATTCCACCACCTCCGGACATTGCCGCCAGTTCCTATCTGCTGGTCGATGCGGCATCAAAGAAGATCCTGATTGAACACAATGCCCATGAACGGATACCGCCCGCCAGTCTGACAAAGATCATGACCAGTTATCTGGTGGAACAGGAAATCTCCAGTGGCCGGATCAGCCTTGAAGATGAAGTGATGATCAGTGTAAATGCCTGGCGCACCGGCGGCTCCAAAACCTTTGTGCGTGAAGGCACAACCGTGTCTGTCGATGATCTGTTGAAAGGGATTATCATTCAGTCAGGCAACGATGCCAGTATTGCCATGGCCGAGCATATTGCCGGCAGTGAAGCGGCATTTGCAAACATGATGAACCAGCAGGCTGCCGTGTTGGGAATGAAAGATACGCACTTTACGAACTCGACGGGTCTACCCGATTCTGAGCATTACAGCTCAGCCTGGGATCAGGCGATTTTAACGATCGATCTGATCGAGCGCTTTCCTGAGCACTATGACCTTTATGCTCAGCGCAGTTTCAGTTACAACGATATTGATCAGCCAAATCGAAACAAGCTGCTGTGGCGTGATAAGTCTGTCGATGGTGTGAAAACCGGGTACACAAAAGAGGCCGGATACTGTCTGGTGGCCTCGGCCGTGCGTCAGGGTATGCGCCTGATATCTGTGGTCATGGGCACTGACAGCGATCAGGCGCGCATGCGTGAGAGTCAGAAGCTGTTGTCTTACGGCTTTCGTTACTACGAAACCCAGTCGTTGTACGATGCGGATGTGATGCTGAAGGAACAGGACATCTACTACGCTGAAGCTGACACCATCAGTCTTGGCGTTGCAGATGACGTTGTCCTCACGTTCCCGCGCGGATATTACAAAGATATAGAGGCTCAGATGGAAGTGCCGAAGGTTCTTGAGGCACCGCTGAGCGCAGGCGACGAGGTCGGCACGCTGAAGCTCAAGTTGCATGGAGAGATGTTGTATGAAGCGCCGCTGATTGCCCTGGCTGACGCGCCCGAAGCGGGTGTATTCAGCCGCTTAGGAGACTTTCTCACCCTGTTTTTTAAAGAATTGTTTGGCACCTGATGGTATGGAACCGCCCCGTATTGAATTTCCCTGTGAATATCCCATCAAGGTGATTGGCGATGTTGCGGAGCAGGGCATTACCGATATAGTCGCCGTGGTACGTCAACATGCGCCGGAAGTAACCCCTGATCAGGTGAGCACGCGGGAAAGCAGAAACGGAAATTTCTGCTCCGTTCGCGTGACGATCATCGCCACCGGTGAAGATCAGTTGCGCGTATTGCATGAAGAACTGCTGGCGCTGCCCAGCGTGCGTCTGGTGTTGTGATGCACCCCGTGATCATCAGAGAGCTGGGTCTCAGTCAGTATGAAACGGTGTTCCACAATATGCAGGCGTTTACTGCGACACGGGACGAGAGCACCCTCGATGAGATCTGGCTGACCGAGCATCAACCTGTTTTCACTCAGGGCCAGGCGGGTAAAGCCGAACACCTTCTCGCGCCTGGTAACATCCCCGTTGTGCAGTCAGACCGAGGTGGACAGGTGACCTATCATGGCCCTGGCCAGATTACCGCATACCTGATGTTTGACCTGCGGCGCATGGGTCTTGGTGTCCGTAATCTGGTGACGGGTATTGAAACTGTCATGGTGGATACCCTGGCGGCGTATGATATCGAGGCGGCCCCGCGGGCAGATGCGCCCGGCGTATACATAGGCGACAACAAAATTGGTTCGTTAGGTTTGCGGGTGCGCAGAGGCTGCAGCTATCATGGCCTGAGCCTGAATGTAGACATGGACCTTGAGCCGTTTTCTCGAATAAATCCCTGTGGGTTGTTTGGTATACAGGTGACGCACATGGCCAGCTTCCGCGAGATCAAACTGCCGGATGTGCAGGCTCAGCTGACTGGTTTTCTGCTGGAACAGTTCAATCTGACGCAGAGCAGACAGGACAGTTCGGGCGCCTGTTGAGTGTCAGCTTACGCCACTGCATATACTTGGCATCAAAATAGAGAACGTAACCGACCAGACTGTCTCCCACGCCGGTAATCAATTTTACCGCCTCGAGCGCCTGGCAGGTGCCGATGATGCCCACCAGGGGCGCGATGACACCGTTTTCCGCACAGTTCAGATCAGCACCTTCGGGGTTCGGATACAGACAGCTGTAACAGGGTGATGCGCTCTGATTGGCATCAAACACTGCAATCTGTCCCTCCCAGCGAATGGCCGCACCGCTGACAAGGGGCGTGCGCGATTGCCAGCAGATGTTGTTGATCATGTGACGGCTGGCAAAGTTGTCGGTGCAGTCGAGAACCAGATCAACATTTGCAATCTCGCCTCGAAGTTCGTCTTCTGTCAGTCGCCGGCTGCGCGTGTCGGTCTGCACATGAGGGTTCAGGGTGTGAATGGTCTGTGCGGCAGACTCCGCTTTGTTCACGCCGATGGTGTTGTTTGAGTGAGCAATCTGTCGCTGCAGGTTAGACAGCTCAACCTCATCGTCATCACACAGCACCAGGTTGCCGATACCTGCTGCGGCCAGATAAAGTGCCGCCGGCGAACCGAGACCGCCGAGGCCCATAATCAGAACGCGGGCGTTCTGTAGCGCCTCCTGACCGGCGATATCCACCTCCGGCAGCATGATCTGCCGGCTGTAACGCAGGAGCTCAGCGTCCTGCATGTTGAGCCAGGGTAACGCGGTTGATGCCGGCCAGATCTTTCCTGGACTGCACATGCCCGAAGCCTGCGTTTAACATCAGCTGTTGTACGCTGGCGGCCTGATCGAAGCCGTGTTCGATCAGCAGGTAGCCACCCGCGCAAAGGTGGGCGGGCGCTTGAGCAATGATCTGTCTTATATCATCCAGGCCATCTTCACCGGCGATCAGGGCCTGTACAGGTTCCGCTGCCAGACATGACAGATGCGGATCGTTAGTTGCGATATAGGGTGGGTTGCTGATGATCATATCCCATTGTGTTGCATTGCCCTGTAGCCACGATTGTTGCTGAAATGACACCTCTACGCCATGGTTAGTGGCATTGCCACGGGCAATGTTCAGTGCCGGACAGGATGTGTCTGTTGCTGTTACACAAAGGTCAGGACGCTCGGTTTTCACCGCGATGGCAATTGCTCCGCTACCTGTGCCAAGGTCGATCAGGTTACCGTTCATTGGTGCCAGCTCAATGACCAGCTCAACTAACAGTTCGGTTTCAGGGCGCGGAATGAGCACATGCGGTGAAACGTGCAGATCCAGGCCCCAGAATTCCCTGCTGCCAGTGATGTAAGCCAACGGGATGCCGTTGCGAAGTTGTTCTGTAAGGTGCTTAAGCTGGCATAGGCCGTGGCTGGGGATGTCCCGTTCCGGATAAGCCAGAATCTGAGCACGGCTCAGTCCCATAACTTCACTCAGCAGGATTTCACATTCTATCTGAGGTAAGTCGCGGTGCTGCGTCAGCCACTGTCTTATCGCCGTCACTGGGCAGCGCCTAACTGCTGCAGCAGATCCGCCTGGTGTTCCTGTATCAGCGGTTCCACGACCGCATCCAATGCACCTTCCATCACTTCGTCCAGTTTGTACAGGGTGAGGTTGATGCGATGATCAGTGACTCTGCCCTGGGGGAAGTTATACGTGCGAATTCGCTCTGAGCGGTCTCCTGAGCCAACAAGTTGACGCCGGTTTTCCGCCTGTTCAGTTTCCTGTGCGCTGCGTGCTGCGTCGAGCAGTTTGGCCTGCAATAGCGACAACGCTCGCGCTCTGTTCTTGTGCTGGGATCGCTCATCCTGACATTCCACAACGGTACCCGTTGGCAGGTGCGTGAGACGAATCGCTGAGTCGGTTTTGTTCACGTGCTGGCCACCGGCACCTGAGGCCCGAAATGTATCTTCGCGTATATCTTTCTTATCAATCGCAATGCTGTCGATTTCATCAACCTCGGGCATGATGGCCACTGTGCAGGCCGAGGTATGGATGCGCCCCTGGGATTCAGTTTCAGGCACACGCTGCACACGATGTGCGCCGGATTCGAATTTCAGCTGACTGTAAACGTCTTTGCCTTCGATGCGGGAAATGATTTCTTTAAAACCGCCGTGTTCACCAGGTCGCTCGTTAAGTACCTCGACGCGCCAGCCTTTCTGCTCGGCAAACTTGCTGTACATGCGAAACAGATTGCCGGAAAACAGAGCGGCTTCGTCTCCGCCGGTACCGGCACGTATTTCCAGAAAGACGTTAGAGTGATCGTTGGGATCGCGGGGTAGCAGCAGCGTCTGGAGTCTGGTTGTCAGTGTTTCCAGCGCAGCACTGGTTTGCGCAATATCTTCTTCGGCCAAGGCCCGCATTTCGGCATCATCTTCAGCCAGAATCGCCTGGCTGTCGGCAAGCTCTGTTTCCAGCTTCTGTACGTCGCGGTAACACAATACAACGGGTTCGAGTTCTGCAAATTCCCGTGACAAGCCAGCAAATTTCTCTCGATCAGCCATGACCTCGGGGTCGGACAGGAGCGCGGAAACTTCTTCAAAACGATCGTTCAAGCCGGCCAGCTTGAAGACCATAGATTCGGTAAGGGCCATCGGCGTTATTCTTCTTGATGTTTGTGTGGGTCAGCTTCGGTGTCAACGTCATAGAGAACGCGCAGATAATCGAGCAGGTCTGCGCGTCCATCAGCGCTGGCGTCGCGGATTGCCATTGTTGGCGCGTGGATGAGCTTGTTTGTCAGGTCGTTGCTGAGCCGTTCGAGCACCCGTTCCGGATCGGTACCACGCTGCAGATCTTTTTTGGCCCGCGCCAGGGATTCAGCCTGGATGTTCTTTGCCTGATCTCGAAATGCTCTGAGCAGCGCCTGATCTTTCTGCACACGGCTTTCACGCAAAAACAGTTTTGCGCCCTCGTGGACAAAGGTTTCAGCGGAAGCGGCAGCCTGTCGTCGTTGGGCGATGTTGCCTTCAATGATCGCGGATAAATCGTCGATGCTGTACAGATAGACGTCCGGCAGTTCGCCAACACCGGCTTCAATGTCTCGTGGAACGGCCAGATCCACCATGAACATAGGTCGCCTGCGCCTGCGTTTAATGGCGGCTTCAGCTGCGCCTTTGCCGACAACGGGCAGAGAACTGCCGGTGGAGCCGATGACGATATCAAACTCGCCCAGCCGCTCTGCCACATCGGTCAACTGCATATAGTCGGCATCGTATTTTGCCGCAAGCAATTCAGCATTCACCAGAGTCCGGTTGGCAATAGCCATATGACCGATGCCCTGACTGGCCAGGTGTTCCGCAACCAGACCGATGGTTTCACCGGCACCCAGGAGGAGCGCACGTTTTGTGCTGAGATCGCTGAAAATCTGCTGTGCCAGCGCTACCGCCGCGTAAGCCACCGAAATAGGGTTGCGACCGATATCGGTCCGGGTGCGGACTTCTTTTGCGGTGCGCAGAATAATCTGTGACAGCAGTCCCAGTTCTGGCCCCATGGTGCCGCAGGCGCGGGCTGTTTCGTATGCGGCTTTAACCTGCCCCATGATCTGTGGTTCACCCAGCACCTGGCTGTCGAGACCCGCGGCAACGCGAATCTGGTGACGCGCCGCGTCCTGATCCCAATGGGTGTACGAGGCATCTTCCAGTTCGCTGGTGGAGACAGGGCGATAACGTGCCAACCACGCTGCCAGATCAGGTTCAGCCTCAGGGTGCAGGGCGCAATACAGCTCGGTGCGGTTGCAGGTGGAAATGATCGCCGCTTCCGCAACACCCGCCACATCGCGCTTGACCTGAATTAATGCATCCGTGACGTGATCTTCGGGGAAAGCCACGCGTTCGCGCAGCTCTACAGAAGCCGTGCGATAGTTTAAGCCGTATGCCAATATGCTCATTGCGTGAAAAATGGACCCGAAGTTGAGCGAATGATAGCAGATTGCGGACAGAACAACTGAGTGGCTAAGTCTCTAATTTTAAACAGCATTTTGCTGATACTTCTGTTGGCGGGCTGTGCTGCCAGAGCGCCTGAGCCCAGTTCTGATCTACATTTTCAGATTCTTGGCAAAATTGGCGTAAAACAGGATGGTGAAGGCTTTTCGGCTAATTTCGACTGGCGTCAGCATAGCCAGGCGCGTTATGAAATCGATGTCTGGGGGCCCCTGGGTCAGGGGCGGACCCAGCTTGAGGGTGACGCCCAGACCATGCAGATCAGCCGTGGCGAGCAGCTGCTCGCGCTGGGACAGCCTGAGGAAGTGATGCTTATGCACCTGGGCTGGTCCATACCCCTGGACGTACTGCCAGCCTGGATTCGCGGGCAGCCTGCCGCTCAATTGCGTTATGGCAATTCGCGCCTGGATGAGCAGGGTCGTTATGTTGAGTTTACCCAGGCAGGCTGGCTGGTGTCTCTGGCGCGGTACAATGAGCACGGCGGTATCACGACACCCGGACGCATCAGGGCCAGTCGGGCGGATAAGACCATTACTGTTGTGGTGCGTGAATATCTGCCATAAATCCTTGATTTCCAAGCATTGCACAACCCACAGCGCCTGCCGCATTCGTTTGACAGTGGGGGTGCTGATCAGCACAATAGCGCGCTCGAAAAATTGGGGTGTCGCCAAGCGGTAAGGCACCGGGTTTTGATCCCGGCATGCGCAGGTTCGAATCCTGCCACCCCAGCCATTCGCTGCATAGATCCAGTATGTCTGTACGCACAACGATTAGCAGGAGAAGCAATCTTGGCTAATTTAATGCTTTTTGCCGGCGGCGCTAACCCGGAGTTAGCGCGGCGCGTGGCGAAAAAGTTGCGGGTGCAGCTGGGCAGGGCGGATGTAGGGCGTTTCAGCGATGGCGAGGTCATGGTGGAAATCCATGAGAACGTGCGTGGTCATGACGTATTTCTGTTGCAATCCACGTGCGCGCCAACCAACGACAGTCTGATGGAATTGCTGATAATGGCGGATGCCATCAAGCGTGCATCCGCCACCAGGGTCACTGCGGTGATTCCTTATTTTGGTTACGCACGGCAGGATCGGCGGCCACGATCGGCCCGGGTGTCGATCAGTGCAAAAGTTGTCGCAGATATGATTGGTGCTGTTGGCGTAGATCGAATTCTGACCGTCGATCTGCATGCCGATCAGATCCAGGGGTTTTTTAACATTGCTGTAGACAATGTGTATGGCTCGCCGGTGCTGGTAGACCATGTGATAGCGCAGCGTTACAGCAACCCCATTGTGGTATCGCCGGATGTCGGCGGTGTGGTCAGGGCCAGGGCAATTGCCAAACAGATCGATGACCTGGATCTGGCGATTATTGATAAGCGCCGGCCACAGGCGAATGAAACCAAAGTCATGAACGTCATCGGTGATGTGCGTGGCAAGGTCTGTATCCTGGTGGATGACATCGTTGATACGGCTGGAACACTGTGTACCGCGGCGCAGGCGTTAAAAGACGAAGGTGCACAGCGGGTGGTGGCTTACATCACACATGCAGTGCTGTCCGGCCCTGCCATTGAGCGTATTGCTCAATCGCAGATTGATCAGATGGTGGTTACCGATACCATCCCGCTCAATGAAGCGGCAAAAGCGTGTCAGAAAATCACGCAGTTGAGTTTAGATGGCCTGCTCGCCGAATCCATTCGGCGGGTAAGCAATGAAGAGTCTATTTCAGCAATGTTCAGATAGCAGGTTCCCAGGGAACCTGCGCTGAGTGAAGCGTAAGTAGGCAGCACAGTCTGTCCGGTTGGTCGCAGACCGGACAGATTTATTAACTTGAAGGAGAAGCGAATGTCAGATGCAATTGAACTGACCGCCGAGCTTCGTACAGACGTAGGGAAAGGTGCGAGCCGCCGCCTGCGTCGTGCGGGTAAAAGAGTTCCGGCAATTATATATGGTGGCGATGAATCCCCCCAGAACCTGACCCTGGCTGTGAATGAGCTGGTAAAAGTGATGGAGAAGGAAACATTTTACTCGCAGATTCTGAACGTGATTGTTGATGGTCAACCCACCAAGGCGGTGGTTCGCGATTTGCAGCGCGATCCGGCCAGCAACAAAGTACACCACGTCGACTTCCAGCGCATTGACATGAACAAGGTCATGCACGCCACAGTGCCAATCCACTTCATCAATGAAGATAACTGTGTCGGCGTTAAAATGAGTGGCGGCAGCATTCTGCACAACATGACCGACGTCGAAATCAGTTGTCTGCCGAAAGATCTGCCCGAATACATCGAAGTGGACATGAAGGATGTCGATGTTGGGTATTCCATTCATCTGTCTGGTCTGGCTCTGCCGGCTGGCGTTTCTCTGCTGGCATTCTCACATGGCGATGATGATCAGGATCATGATATCCAGGTGGTCAGTGTTGAAGTGCTGCGCGGCAGCGAAGCGCTTGAAGACGAAGAAGCGCCAGAGTCAGCCGGTGATGTGCCAACGACTTCTGACGAAGAAAAAGACGACGAAGACGAGTCCTGAGGATGTCAGTGGGTATGTGATGAGCAAATCCACTGTGGCTTATGTCTACCGTTAGATTGATAGTTGGCCTTGGCAATCCTGGGGCCAGCTATCAGGCCACGCGCCACAATATAGGCGAATGGTGGGTGCGCGATCTGGCCCGGCGGTTTGCTGTGTCCCTGACGCCGGAATCAAAATTCAAAGGCGATATCGGGCGTGGGGATATCCTCGGTCACGATGTCCGCCTGCTGGTTCCGACAACGTATATGAACCTCAGCGGAGAATCGGTAGGCGCAGTGCAGCGCTTCTTCAAGATACCTGTAGAGTCAATTCTTGTTGTTTATGATGAAATGGCATTTGTACCCGGTGTAGTGCGCCTGAAACAGGGTGGCGGTGACAACGGCCACAACGGCATAAAAAGTATCCGCGCCGGATTGGGCAACAATGCTGGTTTCATGCGAATGCGTATTGGTGTTGGCCACCCGGGAAGTCCATCCAAAGTGACCGCCTTTCTCACACAACATGTTATGCCGCCTGACGAGCGGCTTGAGGTTGAGCGATGTACCACGCTTGACGACGAATTGTTATCGAACATTCTGCAAGGCAACTGGCAGCAGGCCATGAATGTTCTGCACGCAACGGGAGAATCCTAGTGGGCTTTAAATGCGGCATTGTTGGTATGCCTAATGTGGGTAAATCCACTTTGTTTAATGCATTAACCAAAGCGGGTATTGATGCTGAAAACTTCCCTTTCTGCACTATCGACCCTAACACGGGTATTGTGCCGGTTCCGGATCCCCGCCTGGCAAAACTGGCTGAACTTGTACACCCGGAAAAGGTAGTGCCAGCGACCATGGAGTTTGTTGATATCGCAGGTCTGGTTGCCGGAGCGGCTCAGGGAGAAGGCCTGGGTAACAAATTCCTTGCGCATATCCGTGAAACAGATGCTATTGCTCACGTGGTTCGCTGTTTTGAAGACGACAATGTTGTGCATGTGTCCGGTAAAGTGTCGCCAAAAGACGATATTGAAATTATCAATACGGAGCTTGCGCTGGCTGATCTGGAAACACTGGAGCGTGTCTACGATCGAAACCGCAGGGTTGCAAATTCAGGCGATAAGGCAGCGCTTGCCATGCTGGCTATTCTGGACAAGGTGAAAGATAAGCTGGAGGCAGGCTTGCCCGTGCGCGCCGCGGGCTTGACCGCAGATGAAGATCTGGCGATTCGGGAGTTTCATTTTATTACCAACAAACCGGTGTTATACATCGCCAACGTTGCTGAAGACGGCTTAACGGATAATCCGCTGGTTGATGTTGTGCGTGAAATTGCTGCGCTGGAACATGCTGAAGTGGTCGTGGTGAGTAACCAGATCGAAGCGGAAGTTGCGGAACTGGACGATGCCGAGCGTGCGGAATTCCTGGAAGATCTGGGTATCGACGAACCGGGTTTGAATCGCGTTATACGCGCAGGGTACAAATTGTTGGGTCTGCAGCAATATTTCACCGCAGGTCCCAAGGAAGTGCGCGCCTGGACAATTCCGATTGGCGCCAAGGCACCAAAAGCTGCGAGTGTGATTCATACCGATTTTGAAAAAGGTTTTATTCGAGCAGAAGTCATCGGCTACGAAGACTTTGTGGCCTACAAAGGTGAACAGGGTGCAAAAGATGCCGGGCGCTGGCGCCTGGAAGGCAAAGAGTACATCGTTGCGGACGGCGACGTTGTGCACTTCCGATTCAACGTGTGAGTCACCAGAAGCCCGCTTTATTCGTCCCGGCTACCCACAAACAGTGCGATAAGGGCAATCATTGCGCCATAGCGAAAAGCAGAATCCAGCACAGGGCCGCGCATAGCGTCTGATCTCCACAGCTCAAACCAGCTCTCAGCAACAACGATGAAGCCACCAAAAAGCATCAGCAGCGCAATGGCGCAGCCAGTCAGGGCCAGTTTTTTACTGGCCTGAAAATCTGCAGGATCCGCCTGTCGGGCCCGCCACATCCGCCACGCGCCGACAGCGCAGCAACCGGCAGAAGCAAATTTGGCGCTGACAATAAACATCGCCCCGAGCCAGATGACCATACTGTTTGACGTTGCCTGCCAGCTGCTGGCACCGTTTTCAAAAGTTGTCATTGTAGTGGCTGCGGTAACGGCACCAAGGGTGCCTGGCCAATCTATCAGATTATGCATGCCGCCAACGACGCCCCAACAGGCGACAATGAGAACAAGGCTTGATTTTGCGACACGTAACATGGGTATACCCTGCTTTTTAGCGGCACAATACAACGGTGACCAGCGCACATACAATGAAGTGATTTCAGCCCCTTTTGCCGGGCAACCAGTGGAGGATCAACCGTGCGGCATTTATCCATTATTGTCCTCATGTTGTTTGCCGGCTGTGCATCCGCGTCCAATGTCTCGCCATCTGCACGATCCGGCAACACTGCCGAAACCCCCGACCATTCCGCCGCGAAGCACTGTCTGGCATTGGCCATGTATTGGGAGGCACGCGGCGAGGGTGAGCAGGGCATGTTGGCTGTGGGTTCAGTTGTACAGAACCGAGTAGACAGTCAGCTGTTTCCCGATACGGTTTGTGAGGTTGTCAAACAGGGCGGTGAAAAACCGGGTTGTCAGTTTTCCTGGTGGTGTGATGGCAAAAGCGATCGCCCGACCAATAAAAAGGTCTGGCGCCAGGCGCAGATACTGGCCAGCCAGTTACTTAAAGGTCGCTTTGATGACCCCACGCGGGGCGCACTCTTTTTCCATCATGTCAGCCTGGAACAGCCCTGGGACAGGCCGCGCACGCGGAGAATAGGCGACCACTACTTCTATCGCTGAATCGAAAAGGAACGCGACTTACTTCTTGGCTTTCTTTTTCAGCGTCTTTTTAAGCTTTTTGTTTTCCTTGCGCAGGGCGGCAAGCTCGTCTTTCAGGCTGTCTTTTGTGGCTGCCTTTTTTGCGGGAAAATGCTCTTCACGGCTTTTCAGCACGACTTTCTTTCGGTCAAAGTTCGAGTTGAAAACAGTCACCGCTTCAAGATTTTCGCTGCCGGTATTACATACGGCGTGAAATTTTCCGGCAGGCACAATGGCAACAGAGCCTGGACACAGGTCGAAGACATCATTTTCAATCTGAATCTGGCCGTGGCCTTTCTGCACAATCAACATTTCTTCGACGATGGTGTGGCTATGACCTTTGTTGGCTTCGCCAGGCGCCATGCACACCTGCACAAAGCCCAGCTCTTTTAATTTGGCCGAGCGTACCGCCCGCGCGGCTTCAAAATCCGATGTATTCAATACAGTCTGCATCATTCAAGCGTCTCTATGTCTGGTCGGTCAATTACTGTAGCCGCATTTTTACGGAAAATCACGGTTATCCTGCAGCGTCCAGACACAAAAAAAGCAGCGGTGCCAGGCAGCGCTGCTTTTTTCAGGATGTGCCAGGCACTGTCGATCAGTTATTCAGGAGGCCGCCGCCTTGCGCGCTTTAACTTCTGCAATCACACTTTCCGCAACATTGGCCGGGCAAGGTGCGTAGTGAGAGAACTCCATGGAGAACTGGCCACGACCGGACGTCATGGTGCGCAGATCGCCGATGTAGCCAAACATTTCCGCAAGCGGGCAGTCTGCTTTAACGCGCACGCCAGTGACACCGGCTTCCTGTGATTTGATCATGCCGCGTCGACGGTTGAGGTCGCCGATAACGTCACCAACGTGATCGTCCGGGGTATAGACATCCACCTTCATCACAGGCTCCAGGAGTTGTGGTGAAGCCTTCGGAATACTCTGACGATAAGCGGCTTTAGCGGCCAGTTCGTAGGCGATGGCAGACGAGTCAACCGGGTGGAAGCCACCATCCGTCAGCGTAACTTTAACATCGAGCAGAGGGAAGCCGGCCAGGGTGCCTTCTTCCATGGAGACGCCAAAAGCTTTCTCAACAGCTGGCCAGAATTCCCTGGGTACATTACCGCCGGTGACCGTGGATTCAAACTCGTAGCCACTGCCGGGTTCGCCAGGTTCGATGATGTAATCAATTTTCGCAAACTGACCTGCACCGCCGGTCTGTTTCTTGTGCGTGTAGCTGTCTTCGATGCGTGATGTGATGGTTTCGCGGTAAGCCACCTGCGGCTTGCCTACATCGACATCTATGCCATGGGTGCGCTTCAGGATATCTACTTTGATATCCAGGTGTAGCTCACCCATGCCGCGCATGATGGTTTCACCGGACTCTTCGTCAGTTTCAACATAGAAAGAGGGATCTTCTGCAATCATTTTTGACAGTGCGATACCCATCTTTTCCGCGCCTGCTTTGTCTCGCGGCGCAATCGCTACGGAGATCACGGGGGCAGGGAATACCATAGGCTCCAGCGTCGCCGGCTTCACCGGATCGCTCAACGTATGCCCGGTCTGAGTATTTTTCATACCCAACAGCGCAACGATGTCGCCAGCCTGTGCGGAATCGAGTTCCTGACGTGAGTCAGCATGCATTTCAACAATACGACCGATACGTTCAGTTTTGCCGGTGAAGGTATTGAGAACGTTGTCACCTTTGTTAATTCTGCCCGAGTAAATGCGGGTAAAGGTCAATGCGCCGTAACGGTCATCCATGATTTTGAATGCCAGCGCGCGCAGCGGGTAATTCGGGTCAACCAGGGCTTTGCCGCCGGTTTCGTTACCTTCCAGGTCTACCTCCGGCTGTGGTTCAACTTCCATTGGGTTCGGCAGGTAGTCGACCACACCATTGAGCACGTTCTGGACGCCTTTGTTTTTGAACGCGGAGCCGCAGAATGTCGGGAAGAAATCAAGCGCGATGGTGCCTTTGCGTATGCAGCGTTTGAGGTCGGCAATAGAGGGTTCTTCGCCTTCAAGGTACGCTTCCATCAGGTCGTCATCCTGTTCCAGTGCAGTCTCGACCAGTTTTTCGCGATATTCTTCAACCTTGTCTGCCATGTCGGCAGGCACTTCTTTTATTTCGTACGCTTCAGGATTGCCGCTGTCATCCCAGATGTAGGCTTCACGGGTAAGCACATCGACTACGCCACAGAAGTTGTCTTCTTCGCCGATGGGCAACGTCATCACCAGGGGCACAGCGCCCAGTACTTTTTCTACCTGGCCAACCACGCGATAAAAATCCGCGCCCAGGCGGTCGAGTTTATTGACAAAAATCAGGCGCGCCACTTCAGAATCGTTAGCATAACGCCAGTTGGTTTCGGACTGAGGTTCAACCCCACCGGAACCACAGAAAACGCCAATACCACCGTCGAGGACTTTCAGCGAACGGTAAACTTCGATGGTAAAGTCGACGTGTCCGGGGGTGTCGATGATATTCAGGCGGTGGCCTGCCCACTCACAGGAGGTTGCGGCGGACTGGATGGTAATGCCGCGCTCCTGTTCCTGTTCCATGAAGTCTGTGGTCGCTGCTCCATCATGCACTTCACCAATCTTGTGAATCTTACCGGTGAGTTTAAGGATGCGTTCAGTGGTGGTGGTTTTACCCGCATCCACGTGGGCAAAGATGCCAATGTTCCGATAGTGCGATAAGTCAGTCATGTTGGTTCTCTAAAAGTCACTTTATGGGCAGCTCTCGGAACGTAACTTATTGAAAAATAAGGATATTTCTGTAGAGCAGAATTCTCGAGCGCGTACCTTACCACTGAATGTGTTAAAGCTCACGCGAATTATTAGATCAGACTGTGCAGGACGTTCATGTCAGCCGTCCAGGTCAGCAAACACCGGCGCGTGATCAGAAGCAGTCAGGCCATCGAGTTTTTTTCGATAGTCCCGATCGATCACCACCTCTTTCGTGGCTGCTACAGCCGCTTCGGTACCCAGTAGAAAGTCAATGCGCAGGCCGTGTTTTCGATGAAAAGCACCGCCACGATAGTCCCACCATGAGAACGCCTGTTCGTCAGGATAGAGGTGTCGAAACAGGTCTGTCAGGCCGGTTTCCATGACTGCACTGAACCGTTGGCGCTCATCTGCGGTATAAAAAATCTGCCCTTCGCCAGCCTCACCGCGCCAGCCATCCAGGGGGGTGGGCACAACGTTGAAGTCGCCGCACAGAATGCGTTTGGGATGGTTACCTTCGCTCCAGTAAGCATGCAGGCTGTCGTACCATGCCAGCTTGTTTGCATAGTCGGCGTGCTGGAGCGATTTGCCGTTGGGACAGTAAACCGTTGTGAACTCGATCCCTCCCTCAATTTCCGCAGTGATCAATCGCGCGCCCCATGCGTCTTCGCCGGGCAATCCGACCTGGCGCAACTCGGCATCGACATTGGTGAGAATCGCCACGCCGTTCCAGCTCTTCTGGCCATGCACGAGGGCCTTGTAACCCAGTGTTTCGAATTCCTCGTGCGGAAAATCTTCAGTCGGCGTTTTCAACTCCTGCAGACCAACCACATTGGGTTTTCGATCCGCAAGCCACAGCTTCATGAAGTCTAATCTGGCGCGCAGGCCGTTGATGTTCCAGGTTGCAATTCGCATGGTTTGTTCGAGCCGGTTCCGTTAGTTCAATCAGGAAGCGGCACAATACCCCAAGCGTGCCGCGGTTGTCTCTCACCGGCTTGGTGCCGGTTGCCTCGTCTGCAGATTCAGGCGGATAATGTGCTGCCTATGCCCCACTGCTGTAATCCACATGCTGACTAGAGTCATTCTTCGAGACCCGGATGAGGCGTGCTGGTATGAATATAACGACCCTGTCCAGGTGGTGACCACCTCGAGTCTGGCAGACGTGGCCACCACCCTTAAGCAGGTGGAGGATCTTGTCGAAGCCAATGGCTGGTTTGCCGCAGGATTTGTCTGTTACGAAGCAGCAGCAGGATTTGACGCCAAGCTGGTGACACACTTACCCGACAACCGTTTACCGCTGGTCTGTTTCGGCCTGTTTGCACAGCGTTGTCGACTTGCCGTACTGGCACCACCTCACGCATCAGAGGTGCACTGTGCGCAGCCAGACCAGTCACCCATGAGCTGGCAGAGCATTGATACACCCGCCAGCTACAGGCAGCGGGTGGATGCGATCAAAACACGTATCGCCGCCGGTGAAACCTATCAGGTTAATCTCACCACCCAACTGCACAGTACCGGGCAGGTCAACTACGACACTTTCTACCGCATCGCCCAGGCCGCGCCTTACGGCGCTTTTGTCAGCGCAGAGGGTTTTGACATTGTTTCCGCCTCGCCGGAGCTTTTCTTTCAGTCGGATCGTCATGCTGTGGTCTGCCGGCCCATGAAAGGCACCGCACCTCGCGGCTTCAGTACCCATCAGGATCGGCGGCAATCACAGTGGTTACAGCGCTCGGCAAAAAACCGTGCAGAAAATCTCATGATTACCGACATGGTGCGTAACGATCTGGGACGGGTTGCGGTACCCGGTTCGGTGCAGACCACCGCGTTGTTTGATGTGAGTGCGTATTCTACCGTGTGGCAGATGACCTCTACTGTCACTGCGCAAACACCTCTGGGTGTGACCGATCTGTTTCGCGCGCTGTTTCCCGGCGCGTCAATTACCGGCGCGCCGAAACGCGCCAGCATGGCGTTTATACAACAATATGAGTCAACCGCCAGGGCGGTTTATACTGGTGCCATCGGCATGCTGGCGCCAGGTCGGGTGGCGCGATTCAATATTGCCATCCGCACTGCCTGGTCAGACAAGCAAAACAACACAAGCTGCTATGGTGCGGGTTGCGGCATTGTCTGGGATTCTGATGCGCATGCCGAGTGGCGCGAGCTTCAACTCAAAACCGAGGTGCTCAGCACCCGGCAGCAGGCCTTCCGCTTGATAGAAACCATGCGTGGTACGGTAGATGGAATATACCTGCTTGCAGCACATCTGGCTCGGCTGCAGGCCAGTGCGGAGTATTTCGATTTTGTGATAGATACACCCGCAGTAAAAGCTGCACTGGCGAAACTGGAGCTGAACGGCACTGTAAAGGTGCGGCTGACTCTGGCAGCGGATGGGCAATTTGATATCGAAACGGCAGAACTGCCTCAACAGCCCGCGGTGCAACCGATCATGCTGACGCCGGCGCAGATTGAAAAGCATCAGCCCTGGCTGTACCACAAAACAACCTGTCGTGAGGTGTATGACAGGGCCAGCCGTCAGGTGCCGGCGGATTGTGAGGCGCTGTTGGTCAACAGCGAAGGTAGGGTCACCGAATCAGCAATTGCCAACATCGTTTATCAGATGGATGGAGAGCTGTTTACCCCGCCGGTGGAAGATGGACTATTGCCGGGTGTCCTGCGCAGCGCCGAAGTTGCCGCGGGTAAAGTGACCGAGCGTTCGTTGCCTGTTACCCAGGTCGAGAAAGTAGAACGCTGGTTTCTGGTGAACACCCTGCGCGGCTGGCGTGATGCATGCCTTCGTGAGCAGCACGCACCCCATCGTTAGCGGGGCGTCATGAAGCCATTGCCACTTTTGCCGGTTCGCGATAGTCCGTACGGCCAGGTGTATAGGTGGCCACTCTCGGTACCTCCCGTAGCGTAATGCACAGGTCTTTCAAGCCGCGCTGTTCCGCGTCGCGTTCAACCAGAGTGCAGATTTCCCCGGCGACATGGGCACCTGTGACACATTGCAGCATGCCGAATTCCTCGTTGATGCGTGCGCCGGCCAGGTAAGCATCCGCCCCAGCGGCATTAAAACGTGCATAGGCAATATTCAGTCCAGGTGCGCCTGCATCAAGCAGCATATCCATGACCATGGAACATTGATCCCGTTTGGCCCAGGCAGACAGGCAGACCTGCTCTTCGATCGGCGCCGAACTGGTTTTTAAGACGTCCACCCCCACGCCGCGACCCTGGCCGCCGATGTCAAACACAGACTGGTCACGCCAGTGCGTGTGACCGCTTAAGTGGTCAATGGCATTGATGATCTGCTGCATGTTTGCGTCATAGTGGTGGTGAGATATTCTGCTGGGCAGATTGAACATGCCGCGATCGATTTTCATGCGATACATGAATCCTCTGCCTGGCAGGTGCAGATCGCCTGCTTTGGCCATGGCTTCGAAAACACCATCCGCGTCACTTTCTTCAGTGATCACCATCATCACTTCTTTTTCATGTTCCTTGGTAATGCGCAGCCAGCCCAACCGGTCGCGCAGGCCGCGTCCTTCACAGTAGTACACTACCGGCCCGTGTGTCCCGGCGTTGATTGCCGCCTTGGAGACACGGTCTGCGTTGTTGTGACCGACAATGGCCAGAATGATGCTCAAGTCCTCTGTCAGCGTGTGTTGGCTGCTGGTTACAGCGGCACCTTCGCGTCCCGGCCAGACGTGGAACTCAGAACCCAGGTAGACAGAGTCACAGGGTGTGCTGAACACCGCGCCCGTAGCCTGCTGGTGCAGGCGTCCTGTTTCGACGATGGTGCTGACCAGTCGGGCGACGTCTGCGTCGGGTACCAGCATCTGCAGCATGGTTTTTGCCGGACTGATTGGTGGCAGCCAGCGTTTCCACCAGTGATCCTGTAACAGGGTGCCACGGGCTTTCCAGACCAGGGCGCTGGTGCCGGGGTCTTCAAGTACTACCGGCAACACGCTGTTGGTGTTTGCATTAGGTAAGATTGCCGTAACAACTGAAAATCTGTCGCTGCTTGTGAACATCAGGTGGCCTCCGCTTCTATCAGCTCTGCATCATCTGCTGATGCTTCGTCAGTGTTGTCCCGCTGGCTGTACTGGGTGTACAGCCCGACGCTCAGAACGGTCAGGATCGGCCCCACCGAGGCCAGGGCCAGAATGCCAAAGCCATCAGAAACTCCAGGTACATTGGCACCCACACCGAGGCCCATTGCCAGAACCAACGGAACGGTTATGGGGCCAGTGGTTACACCGGCACTGTCCCAGCTGAAATTGACAAAGCTGTGTGGCGACAACCAGGTCAGCACCAGAACCAGTAAATAAGGCGGAATCAGCATCCAGATCAGTGGCAGGTTGTAGGCCATCTTGAAAATACCTGCTGCGATGCCGAAACCTACGCCGACTGCAACACTCTGCATCAGCAGTTTTTTGCGGAAAGCACCGACTGTAATTCGTTCTACGGTATCTCCAAGGGCATTCAGGGCAGGCTCGGCAAGCGTTGCGCCGTAACCGAGGAAAAAAGCGAAACCGATGGCAACAAATTTACCCCAGTGATCGCTGAACAACGGACCTTCGACATGATCCAGCCCCCAGGGAAGGATTTCCGCAAAAGCCACCGGTACGTTGCTGCCTAACTGACCGCCGAGAGGGGTCAATCCCAGTGCGATACCAAGGCCAAACAGGGTCATACCGGCAAAAGCGAATAGAACACCAATGCCAACGTCGTTACGTGGCGCTAATCGCTGGCGCAACACCAGACGCAGAACGATATACAGGAACAGGCACAGGGGAATAATGGCCCGCAAGGCATCCATGCCGGCGGTGCTGAGTTTGTCTGTGAAATTGCTTTGCTCATCCCAGGTCTGATCGCTGATGACCTCGAAGTCACGCTGGTAGAGTTTTTTGATGGTTATGTCGGGCTGCTCAACCGTGATGATACCGTTGATCAGTTGTGGCTCGCCGCCCCGAAATTCAAGCAGGTATCCCTGAGGCAACCTGCCGCTCTGCAGATACTCGGCGTATTCGTCCGCGTTGATGGGCTCAAGGCTTTTTTCCAGCGTTGGTTGATCACTGCTGGTTACGGCGCGCGTCTCGATTTCCATCGACCCCGTGTAGTGCTCTGCACCCCAGTAATCCTGTTGGTTGTAGTGAAAGAGCGCTAAGCACAGAACGGCCAGAATCGGGAACAGAGAGGCCAGCGTGACAATGCCAAACCCGGAATGCCCACCACTGCCGGTACCGCTGCTGACAACCCGACAGACGCCAATACCCAGGGCCAGCACCAGCGGTACGGTAACAGGGCCGGTAGTCACGGCGCCACAGTCCCATGCCAGTCCCAGTACGTCGGCCAGCACAGGTACCTGGGAGAAGTAAAATGACAGCGCAAGCAGCAGTCCGACAACGGGTATAGCCAGGTATTTCAGTGGCCAGGCAAAAAAGAAACGTAATACCCCAATCATCACTGCAAAACCAACGCCGACGCCAACAGCACCGACCAGCTGACCGGAAAAATCATTTAACAGGCTGTACAACAGCGGCGCCTGGTCTGCCTGCACACCGGCACCGGCTGCCTTCAATACAGCAATGGCGGGTTCCGCAAAGGTTGCGCCAACGCCAAGCAGAAACGCGAAAACAAGAATGACCGGCATGCGGCTGTTTTTCGGCAGGATTGAGCCAATCTCTTCTCCCAGCGGCATCAGCCCCAGGCGCAGCCCTTCCATAAAAAACATAAGGCCAACAGCAACAACAAAGATACCGATGGCGATCATGCCTGCGTAGACGATCGGCAGTTGCAGAATCAGCAGCTGGAAAATGATCAGATAGGCCACGATGAACCAGATACCTTCCACCTGATTCATGAAGTTCCTTTTCACATAAGGCCATAAGATGCGCAATGTATCCCGGGTACCCAGCTTGAATCTGGGGTTATCCATTAAATCTGCCATTTGCCTTCCATTGCGTTTAGCTATCTCTATGGGTATCGGCACCTTTGCCGAAGACTTGAATAGAGAGACATCTAAGGGTTTTCTGCAATAGCGGGGGTCTGATGAAGGCGTTACGCTCGTGATTGGACTTGAGGCTTTAGACAGCGGGAGCGCGACGCGAGATGGATATACAGAAAATCATCACTGTTTTGGATAAGCCCAAACATGATCAGGTGGCCTGGCGCAGGACCCTGGCTTTGCAGAAAGCCAGTGGTGCAGCTGCGGAGGTCGTCTCTTTTGCCTGGAATGTGATGTGTGAAAGTTCATCCGGTCTGTCAGCGGATGAGCGGCGTCAGCTTCGCCATTCCCTGGTTCAGGCGCGCAAGACATGGTTGCAGGATCTGGTTGCGGGTCACGAGGTTCGCAGTCGAGTGATATGGACCCAGGATATTGCGCGCTGGGTGATTGAAGAGGCGGCAAAGCAACAGCCGGATCTGGTAGTCAAAACTGTTCATAAGTCGGGTTCTGTAGTGCACACACCCATAGACTGGCAGCTCCTGCAGGACTGTCCTGCACCAGTGCTCCTGACAACAAAAGGCCGCAAGCGCACAAACGGTGTGGTGCTGGCATCAATCGATCCACGCGCGACAGACACCAGACATCGCCACCTTAACTGTAATGTGCTGGAAGCTGCTCATCGTTTTGCGGCTTTGCACAACGCGGAGGTACACGTAGTTTTTGCCGTGGAACTCTCAAAGGTGCTGCTGGATCTGGACGTGGTAGACGAGCGAGCCAGTAAAAAGAAAGTTGTCGACAAAGTCACGCCTGAACTGAACCGGTTGCTGGCACCTTACAAAATGCCCAGGGCGCGCATTCATATGCCCGTTGGGAAAGCAGGAGCGGTTGTTGCGCAAACCGCGCGTCAACTCAAGGCAGATACCCTTGTTGTTGGCACCTATGCTCAGCGCGCAAGACGTGCGGTTGGTCTCGGCAACACCGCGCAACGCATTGTCACCAGGTCAGTGTGTGATGTGCTTGCTGTACATCCGTAACTCAGCGGCTGCGTGAGATGCGCATTACGGGTATTGATAAACCGCGTACGGAGGCACCCAGACCTGGTAGGTGGGTTCCAGAAAAGCGGTGATATCAATCAGCTGCTGGACTGACATCACCTCATTATAAACCGGCATACGCGATTGGCCTTCCGGTGTTGTTGTCATCAGGTTTGTACCGCGGGACAGGCGGTGAGAGGGATTGATGATTGAGGTCACCAGGTCATCGTAGGTTTTCACGCGACTCACGGTACCGCCCAGTTCTACGTGGATGGCGCCTGGTGTGAGCGGTGCATGCTCGAGCTGATCGGTCACGCTGTGACAGCTGTTACATTTTAATTCGACAAATGCCTGCTTGCCGGCCGCTTTATCCCCGGGTGGCAGTACAAACTCTTTGCGCTCGCAACCTGTAGCAGCCATCACTGCCGTGAGCATGATGACAAGTGTCAGCTCACTGAACCTTTTCTGGGCCAACTTAGGCATAATGACTCCTGTGTGTGTGGTTTTACTGCGCAAATTAGCTTGTGATATCCACCGGGCATATAGGGGATAAGCGTCTGCACCTACGTAGAATTGCGCATCTGCATGCTGGCAGAGTTTTGTTTGTATAAGCTGTTCATCCACGCTGTAAGTTTCGAGGGTCACGCATGCAAAAACTAATCATGTTCGGGGTGCTGATTCTGCTGACAGCATGCCAGACGCCGATGCAGACAGGCAATCAGTGTGTGGTTGCACCAGGATTTCTCGCAGGGCAATCCACCTTCACCTGGCGCACAGACCCAGCCATTGATGTAAACGATGATACTGGGTATATCAGTCCGCTGGTGCAGCGTGGTCTGACAGACGCGGTAATTGAAGAGCTGTCCCGCAAAGGGTTCAGTTTTGTGGAACGCATTCCTGATCCCTCGGGCCTTGTTGACCAACCCGCAGACATCGAAGTTGCGTTGACGCTGCGCACGCGTCGGGAACTGGTATCGGTCACGGTTAACAACACGCCCTGTCTTGATGCAGACTGCTGGGAGCGTATAGATCCAGGTTCCAGCACCCGTATGGATACGCGCACGGTTGGATTCATGGCCGCAGATGTCTATTTCGCCGGTGAGCCGATCTGGCGTGGCTGGGTCGAGCGGGATCTGTTTCCCCAGGACCGCGATGCTGCAGGGGAAGTCATTGGTGAATCCGTGCCGGCGTTGTTTGAGTCTTTTCCACCCTGATCAGCAGTCTTGTGTTGCCGGTCTGATTCACCCCGGGTCATCAAGGAGCATACCGTAAGTGAAAAAAGTTCTAGTTGCGATCGAGTTATCTGATGACGTTGCCCACTTTGTGATCAGCAGGGCAATGGATGTGTGTGGTCAGCATGCCCAGCTGGAAGTTGTACATGTGGTCGATCCTGCTTCCGTCACCTACAGTGTTGATCCAACCATGACCGGGCATATGTATCAGGAGATGTTTGAACAGGTCATGAGTAACAGTAAGCGCCGTCTTGCGGAAATCTGCGCGCCGTTTGCGATCGCCACTGATTGCCAGCATATTCGATATGGTCGTGTCGCGCATGAAGTGCATACCCTGTTGGTGGAAGGCGGGTATGACGCGTGCATGGTTGGGTCGCATGGCTACGCGGGCTGGCGACGGCTCCTGGGTTCGAAGGCCAATGCAATTCTACATGGCACCCCGGTCAACACCTGGGTATTCAGTCTCGCGCAGATGCAGGTCGATGCGGCTGATAAAAGCTGAAGCTGCCTTATCAGGATGAGCTGCTGGAGAAAAATACCAGCAGTAACATGTCCTCCTGAATTTCAAAAAAAGAATGTTCTTCCGCTGCGCGTATGTACAGCACCATGCCCGGCGTTACTTCTTTGACTTCGTCGCCTACCTTGAGTTGCGCGTGCCCCTCAATAACATAGTACAGCTCATCATCTTCATGGGGCGTCTGCATGTCTTTTGAACCGGCACGCAGTCGGTAGAGGCCGCAGTGCATCGCAGGTACATTAAGAAACTGGCTGTAGCTCGCCGGCGCATCACTGCTGAGTTGTGCCTTGAGTGTTTTTATATCAAATAGATCCCAGCCCGAATCTGCCATATATGCGCCCCCAGGAATGATCCTGTTCTGATGTTTGTCCATGTTGCGCTAGTAGGTGTACTCTGGCGCGGGTCCAAAGTCCCACAATAGTACGGTGACCGTCAACAGGCCGACAAAAGAAACCAGCGCCACCGCAAAAACAGCGCTTGCATACAAGAAGCCACGATCCCTGGCAACACGCATCACCGGTCCAACCCCAGCGTATAGAAGGTAGATGCAATAGATGGCGACAGCCAGGCCAATCAGAATGTCTACCCACAAAACCGGATATAAGCCCAGCAGGCCGGATACAAAAAACGGCGTGGCGGTATAACTGATCAGGGTGGCACCTTCTGCTAAACCAGCAGGCTCACCGTATGTGGTGGACATCCATTTCACCATGAAGCCGAGAAAAAGAACCCCCAGCACACACGCAAAGAAAAACATGATACACATGGGTAATGCGCTGGCTGTGGTCAGCCGCATCGTATCACCAGCAACTTCCCAGCCATATTGAGTCACGCCAACGTACCAGCAGGCGGCAGGGATAACGGACAATGGGATTGTGTGCAGACACAGTACTTTAGCAGCGCTGGGCGCAGCGTCAGCGATGGCCTGCCAGGCTTTGTTTGGCGCATACAGCAACCAGAGTCCATGGATCAGTGTTTTCATTTTTTTTCGCTCCCCGTATCGTCCATCAGTATGTCCATCGCCTGCTTATCCAGGTCATCAAACTGGCGGTTGTTGACCGCCCAGATAAAAGCCCATCCGGCAAGGCCCACCAGAACGATGGACAGTGGAATGAGCAGTACCAGAATTTCCATAAGTACACCCCTTTAATGTTGGGTTAGCGGCGTGTTTAAAATGCGTGTTGCATTCAGCATGACAATCAATGAGCTTGCTGACATACCCAGGGCTGCTGCCCAGGGCGGGGCGTAGCCAAAAGCGGCCAGAGGTATCGCAATCAGGTTGTAACCCAGTGCCCACAGCAGGTTTTCGTGCATGATTTTCTGTGTGCGTGCACCGATGTTGAAAAAATCGGTGAGCGCACCCAGGCGTCTTGTCAGCAACATGACATCGGCTTTTGATTTCACCAGATCTGAGGTTTCCATAGTGGCGACGGATATATCAGCGCTGGCAAGTGCAGGTAGATCATTAACACCGTCGCCAACATACATGACGCCGCCAGCTTCATGTCGGGCGGCCTTCAGAACCTCAGGCTTTGCCTCAGGCAGACTGGTGGCAATGAAGTGGATACCCACCTGCTTCGCCACCGCCGCGCAGTTTGCAGGGTTGTCGCCACTGAGCATCTGCACGCCGAGGCCGCGCTCTTTCAGGTCTGCGATGGTGCCCTGCGCATCTTCCCGTACATCGCTGGTCAGATAAAAAATGGCTGCGGGTGTATCGTCGACTGACAGATAAACAGGCTTGTTGTCTGCGTTATGGGCTGGGATAAATCCGCAAAATTCGGCACTGCCGATGCGCAGTTGATGACCGTCGATCTCACCCGACACACCATGCCCTGTTTTGATCTGCATGTTTGTGGTCGGCACGACATGCGACCGTTTGAAAGCCTGGGCAAGGGGGTGGGAGGAGTGCGCCTGCAACCCTGCCGCCCAATCCAGACAGATATTCTGATCGAAATCTCCCAGTACCTCGACACGTTCAATTCTTGGACGCGGATGGGTGAGCGTGCCTGTTTTGTCAAAAAAAACCTGGGTCAAGGTACGTGTAATTTCCAACGCCCTGCTGTTTTTGACCACAACGCCAGCTTGTCGCAGGCGCGTCAGCGCCGCGGTCAGTGCAGTTGGCGTAGCCAGAGAAAGCGCGCAGGGGCAACTCACCACCAGCACCGCGAGAGCCGCTGATAATGCCTGGTCAGGCGCAATCTGCAGCCAGCCCCAATAAGTGGTGGCGGCAATCGCCAGTATAGCGGGGATGAAAACACGCGCCACGCGGTCTGCGATTCTGGCAAGTGAGTGTTTGGCTTCCAGTGCAGTCTGCGCAAGCTGATCAATCTCGGCCGCACGGGAGTGGGCCAGGTCCGCAGTGACATTGAGCTGAAAGGCAGCGCCACGATTCAGCGTACCGGCATAAACCTGATCACCCCTCGATTTCTCCTGCCAGTCACTTTCACCGGTGAGCAGGGCTTCTTCCAGGGTGGCATGAGCACTTGCCAGAGTGCCATCAACGGGCACCTGTGCGCCTTCTTCAATCCACAACTGGTCACCTGCTGAGACCTGCAACAGTGCTGTTTCGATATATTGGCCGTCCTCAATACGCAGCGCCGTGCGCGGCATGCTGGCCAGCAGACTGTCGGCCACGCCTAGGCGCTGTCGCATGCGCTGTTCCAGATAACGCGCACCCAGCATCAGGAAGGTAAACATCACTACCGAGTCGTAGTACACCTCTCCGCTGCCTGTAAGGGTGTGCCAGAGGCTGACGGAAAAAGCGATGGTCACTGCCAGCGCAATGGGTGCATCCATGTTCAAACCGTGCCGGATTGATGTCAGTGCACTCCTGAAGAACGGCACCGCGGAATAGACAACCACCGGGATACAGAAGATCAGCGCTGTGAATTCCAACAGTCGACGTATACCTTCGTCCATACCCTGGAACATGCCGGCATATAATGCCCCCTGCACCATCATGACCTGCATCATGCCAAGTCCGGCAACGCCCAGACGCTTGAGTAACGTATGGCTTTCGTGCCAGATCATGGACGAGTCGCCGGCAAGTTGTGGATGAAACCCCGCCAGTTCAATCTGTTCAATCAAGGTTGCACTGGGCAGCGTATCCGCATGGGTAACAAATACCTGCCGCCTGACAGGATTAAACTGCAGGTTCTCTATGTCGCGCAGATGAGCGAGGGCGTTGCTGATTTTGTTACTGCAGGCTGCGCAGTGCATATCATTCACGCTGATGGTTGTTACCGTCATGGCGTCGCACCATTTGACGGCAGTTCAACGGGCACCGTGGAACCTTTGCCAATTGCGCCATCTCCGCTTGCCGGCTTCCAGCTTGTCTTGGACATCGGTGCCTGTCCATCCAAAACATTTGTATCATTTGAAGTAAATGCAAAGTAGAACATGACGCCGCCGAAGCAGACGCTTGCCAGAGGGATGCAGATCACCAGCGCAATCATGAAACGTTTCATGGCGTTACCTCAGTGTTCATAGGGCCGATAAATGTTGTCTTTTCAGTGATGCAGTTGTTGTTCAGCGCCTGGCAGACTCTGATTTCTACAGGCGAACTGCCGGGTCTGGGAGAATCAGCGAGTAAGCGCAGGGTCAGATTTTCGATCTCACCGGCAGGTATCATGGGTTCGTAGCTGCGATCCAGTTTTACCCACTCCGGTTGCACCAGTTCCAGGCGGTATGTGGTGTCTTCTTGAGATTTGTTCATGATCTTCAACTGGTAATCGTTACTGATGGCGCCACTGGATTGTGTCTGGAAAAGTTGACCGCGTTCGCGCAGCACATCGAATGCAAATGTTTCCCGGTCAAACACCATAAAGATAAATGCGCCAATCAGCGCCAGGCAGACCACGGCATAACCTACTGTGCGGCCGCGCAACCAGTGGGTTTTGTGGCCTGCCAGCTCGTGTTCAGTGGTATAGCGTATCAGCCCTGGCGGGTAATCCATTTTTTCCATCACCTGCGCGCACGCATCAATGCAGTGGGCGCAGCCAATACACTCGTACTGCAGGCCGTCCCTTATATCGATACCGGTCGGACAGACCTGCACGCATAACTGGCAGTCGATGCAGTCGCCCAGCTGGTCCCGCTCAGCGCTGCGTTTGCGCGAGCCGCGGGGTTCGCCGCGGGCGGCGTCGTAGGAGACAATCAGCGTGTCTTTGTCAAACATTGCAGACTGGAAACGTGCGTAGGGGCACATGTACAAACAGACCTGTTCACGCATCCAACCGGCATTGATATAAGTTGCGGCGGTAAAAAAAAGAATCCAGAGTCCGGCCCAGCCACCGACGTCGAGCGTGATAACAGACATGCTCAGCTCCCGCACGGGGGTGAAGTAGCCGACAAAGGTGAGTCCGGTGAGGAATGCCCAACCCAGCCAGAGCGTGTGTTTAGCCGCCCGGCGCCGAAACTTGTTCCAGGACATGGGCGCTTTGTCCAGGCGGATACGCTGGTGGCGGGCCCCTTCGGTGATTTGTTCTACCCACATGAAAATAGCGGTCCACACCGTTTGCGGACAGGTGTATCCGCACCAGATGCGACCGACAATTGTGGTGACCGTGAACAAGCCGAATGCAGCAATCATCAGTATCCAGCCCAGCAGCCACAAATCCTGTGGCCAGATGGTCAGAGAGAAGATGTGAAACTGGCGTGCGGGTAGATCAAAAAGGACAGCCTGACGATCGCCCCACATGATCCAGGGTGTCAGAAAATATCCAAGCAGCAGCGGCCAGCCGGAATAAAATCGCAACTTCTGGTACAGGCCACCAACATAGCGGGTAAAGATTTTTTCCCGTTTCTGATAGAGGTCCTGTGGGCCAAAACCTTCCAGTCGTACAACTTCTTCAGGTACATCCGGCCCCTGGCTTTTCACTGAGAAAGACTCCTGATATAGGCCGCCAGGATGTGGATTTTATCTTCACTGAGAATATCAGACTGGGCAGGCATGTTGCCCTGTCGCCCGTGTGTCAGCGTGAAATTAATCTGATCGGCGCTACCGCCATACAACCAGATATCATTGGTCAGATCGGGTGAACCGAAGAGGGTGTTGCCTTTGCCTTGAGCGCCGTGACAAGCCACACATAACATATCGTACTGTGGTTTGGCCGCGGCAGCTTTTTCGGCGTCATGCGCCTGCCCGGACAGCATCAGCACATAGTTGGTCATGTTCACAACGCCATCTTCACCCAGTGCAGGACCCCAGGGTGGCATCGCCGCAACCCGGCCGTTTACCAGCGTGGCTTTAATGGCTTCGTAGTCGCCGCCCCACTGCCATTCTTCATCAGTCAGATTGGGAAATCCGAACACGCCATTCGCGTTGACGCCATGGCAGGTGGAACAGTGGTTCAGGTACAGGCGTCGTCCAACCTGCATGGCGCGTCGATCTTCCTGCAGGGCTGTTTCACTCATGCTGCCGAGTTCAGCGTAAAGCGGCGCAAATCGCGCCTCGTGCTGGGCCACTTCGGCATCATGCTGGCCCTGGGAGGTCCAGTTGCCACCACCGTCCCAGTTTCCCAGGCCGCCATAGTAAGCAACGTATAGCAGGGTAAAAACGATAGAAACCACAAACATGCCCACCCACCACATGGGTAGAGGGTTATCCAGCTCTTCGATACCGTCCCAGCTGTGACCGGTTGTACCCTTGTTGGTCTTGTGGCGGTTGGCAACCAGCAGCCAGATCATGGCTGCCAGGCTCAACAAAGTACCCAGAACAATAAACCAATGCCAACCAGCACTCATGATTGACCTCCTTCTGAGCTTTTTGAGCTGGGGTCGTTGTCATCCATGATGCTGCGACCTAACGATTCAAAACGGCTGCGATTGCTGGGTTTGTAGACCCAGAAAAACAGCAGGGAAAAACTGGTGACCACAAAAATCAGGGCAACAATTTGCATATTCACAACCTTATTCTCCTGATGTACTTGCAGGTGCTTCGTAGTTCCGCATATCCAGACCCAGTGTCTGCAGATACGCAATAAGGGCTTGGGCTTCAGTGCGCCCGGCCACAGCGGCCTGCGCACCGTCGATCTCCGCGTCCGTGTAGGGCGTGCCCAGTGCTCGAAGGGCGCGCATTTTATCTGCCGTGCCTTCACCACTTAACGTATTGTTGAACAGCCAGGGGTACGCGGGCATGTTGGAGACACTGACAACACTGCGCGGGTCGGCCAGGTGTGCGGCGTGCCAGTCATCACTGTAGCGTCCGCCAACTCGGGCCAGATCGGGTCCCGTCCGTTTTGAGCCCCACAGAAACGGGCGCTCGTAAACGTCTTCTCCGGCAACTGAATAGTGACCATAGCGTTGGGATTCAGAACGCAGGGTTCTCACCATCTGTGTATGGCAGCCGACACAGCCCTCGCGGATGTAAATATCGCGGCCCTCCAGCGTCAGTGCGCTGTATGGTTTAGCCGTATCGATGGGCTTGGTACTGCCGTCAAACACCAGCGGGAAAATCTCGATCATGCCGCCAATGCTGACGGCAAAAAGCGTCAGGCCGATGAGCAGGCCAACACGGGTTTCTACTTTTTCGTGTTTCATGTTACGCGCCTCCTGCTGTTGCCGGCTCTAACATCGGTGTGGCCGGAGATTCAGCTTCGTCCCGGGTTTTGCCCTGGGTGGTCATATAGACGTTGTAGGCCATAACACACATGCCGATGAAGAAGATCGCACCGCCAATGAAGCGCGCATAGTAGCCGGGGTAGCTGGCTTCCACGGCTTCGGCGAAACTGTAGGTCAGGGTGCCGTCGATACTGGTGGCACGCCACATCAGACCCTGCAGCAGGCCGTTTACCCACATCGAAGCGATATAGACAACAGTGCCCAGGGTCGCCAGCCAGAAGTGCAGATTGATCAGCTTGATGCTGTACATTTCACCTGCTTTGCGGCCGAACAGGATGGGAATCAGGTGATACATCGCCCCCATGCTGACCATCGCCACCCATCCCAGAGCACCTGAGTGGACGTGTCCGACGGTCCAGTCGGTGTTGTGTGACAATGCGTTGATGGTCTTGATCGACATCATTGGACCTTCGAAGGTTGACATGCCGTAGAAGGAAATCGACACGATCAGGAACTTGATGATCGGATCTGTACGCAACTTATCCCACGCGCCGGATAGCGTCATGATGCCGTTGATCATGCCGCCCCAGGAAGGTGCCAGGAGGACCAGGGACATAACCATGCCGAGGCTTTGTGCCCAATCCGGCAGGGAGGTGTAGTGCAGGTGGTGTGGTCCGGCCCAGACATAAATGGCGATCAGGGCCCAGAAGTGCACGATAGACAGGCGGTAGGAATAAACCGGTCGGCCCGCCTGTTTGGGCACAAAGTAGTACATGATGCCAAGAAAACCCGCGGTCAGGAAAAACCCTACCGCATTATGGCCATACCACCACTGCACCATGGCATCAACAGAGCCGGAGTAGATCGAGTAGCTCTTGGTCATGCTGACAGGTATCGCCAGAGAATTGAATATATGCAGGATCGCAACACCAATAATCAGCGCGCCAAAAAACCAGTTGGCCACATAGATGTGTTCCACTTTTCTTTTGGCGATGGTGCCGAAAAATGAAATGGCAAATGCGACCCACACCAGAGTGATGAGGATGTCGATGGGCCATTCCAGCTCTGCATATTCTTTGCTGCTGGTGATACCCAGCGGCAGGGTAATCGCAGCGCTTAAAATCACAAGTTGCCAACCCCAGAACACAAACCAGGCCAGGCCGCGGGACAACAGGGGGGTGTAGCAGGTGCGCTGCACGACATAAAAAGCGCTGGCCATCAGCGCACTGCCGCCAAACGCAAATATTACTGCGTTGGTATGAAGTGGTCGCAGTCGACCGTAACTGAGGTAGGCAATATCAAAATTGAGCGCAGGCCAGGCGAGCTGACCGGCCAATAAGAGTCCTACACCCATGCCGACAATGCCCCAGACTATGGTGGCAATAGCAAAATAGCGTACGACACCTAAGTCGTAGGTGGGTTCTTCGACCGTCACGTGTGCATCCTTGTTGACGAGGAGTTGAGGGGAAGTCTAGGCGGCAGCGGGGGGACGGTATATCCGTAGAACCCGAACCTGCCAGGAACGAGGTTGACCTGCAGAATCTGCATGTTCGTCTCAATCCTCATCGGGATGGATCTTCACCACCAGAACGTCACAGCCGACACCATGCAGAACAGCGTTAGCGGTTGAGCCGAGCAGCAGTCCAAGGCCCTGCCGGCCGTGGGTGCCAATGACAATGAGATCCGCGCCAAGCTCTTCCGCCAGCGCTCGAATTTCTGCAGCGGGAGAACCCATGCGCACGTAGACGTCGCCGGATTTGACGCCGAACTCGTCGCCGAGTTTGATCAGCTTGCCGCTTGCCTGACTGCGCATCTCCTCTTCGAAAGGCATGCCTGAGACAACATTGGCCATGTCCAGGCCGCCATAGGTGCGGGCCAGTGGTCGAATAATGCTGCAGGCAGACAGCCTGGCGCTGTTTTCGCTGGCAACATTCTGGGCGGCGGCCAGTACCTCGGTGGCTTCATCCGTCAGATCGACAGCGACAAGTATATTTTTGTACGGCATGGTTTAGGCTCCCTGGTTAACATTTTCTGGCGCGATCTTGTTCAACAACACTCATGACCGGCGTCATAAGCGCTTTGCGCTGCGCTCAGGGGCCAGCATAGGCAGGCAGACAGGGCAGGCCTATGCGTACATATAAAGTGGTTAATCAGGGATATCCCCTATAGGCGGCGATTGCCTTTGTGGAGTGAACTGACGAGTCACGGAGACTTTCATGACCTTACCCAACCCTCATTTTGAAAACAGCTACGCGCGGGTCTTCGGGCATGGCATAGGCATGAACAAAAACGCGGATGCTTTTTTCAGGCGATTTTATGAACACTTCCTGACGAGCCCGGAAGTGTCAGAACTCTTTACTGAAACAGATCTGCAGCAACAACAGCTGATGTTGAAGAAATCCGTATTGCACCTGGTCACTTATTACGCGGCAGGCACGCTCACGCCGGATCTGCAACGCCTGGCTACCCGTCACCAGCAGCTCAAAGTAAACCCTGATCTGCTGGATGTCTGGATGCAGGCCCTGCTCGCCACCCTGCGCGAGTTTGATGATGAAGCCGATACGGTAACTGAACTGGCCTGGTGTTGGGCGATGGCGCCCGGGTTGGCGTATATGCGTCAGGTGATGCAGCAGCAGACTCCCTAGGTACATTCCCGCATTGGCTTGGTAGCGCCGCGGGTTAGTCTGCGACAATGAATATTTCCCTGAACAGCCATCCTGCAGACCGTATGGTGTGTGTGATTGATGGCGACCCTGCGGTACGGGACAGCCTGCAATACCTGAGCAGTTCCCAGGGATATCCTGCGTTGGGCTTTTCAACCTGTGCCGCATTCCTGCGCATGCTGGATAATCAGATGCATGCCCGCAGCGTGATCTGCGAAGCGCAGCTCCCGGATGGTAACGGTCTGGATATATTTCAGGAGTTACGACGCCGCGGGATGCAGGTGCCTTTTGCTCTGCTCATGAGCCGGTTCTCGTTGCCTGCGCTGGCACACGCAACGCGCCTGGGTGTTGAGTATATCTGGCCAAAACCCTTGGTCGATCGAGCGCCGTTGATAAAATTCCTGGATGGTTAAACAGTAATGAGTCTGGTGGTTGCAGTGGCTTCAGAAGAAAACGTTCAAACACAATTAATGGATCGGCTGAACAACGATCATTTTCATATCGCAACCGTGATGAACTCTCTGGAAAAGATGTTCAAACAATTTCCCGATGAGGACATCGACTGGACAACCGTCAGCGACATGCTTGATTACCTGCAGGAATACCCTGACACGGTGCACCATCCGCTGGAGGATCAGTTGTTTGATCGGGTACTGGACAAAGGGTTAACGCCAGCAGAGCGTGAACTGGTGCACGCCAATCTCGCCCAGCATGCGGAAATCATCAATGCAACTCTGCAGCTGGATCAGGATGTCAGCCAGATTCTGAACGATGTGGTTGTACCGATTGATCAGGTGCTCAAACACTTCGAGCGTTACATACAGTTGCAGCGGGTGCACATGCGTAACGAGAACACACACCTTTTCCCCCTGGCGGAGCGTCTTTTAACCATGCAGGACTGGCGCGACGTGGAGGCAGAATATGCCAACCACGTCGACCCCATGTTTGTCCTCAAACAGGGCAAGTTCGCCAGCCTGTTTGAGTACATTACGGACAACTGAGCCGGTCGCAAATCAGTTATGCCTGCAACGTCTGTTGTGATCTCCATGCTCAGTCGTTAAGGCGGGTTGCTCGTCAATCACCACGGACTTCAACGCTGTGTGGCAGGCGCGCGCGGTCTTTTGGCAGCGTCACACTCAACACGCCTTTTTTGTATTCCGCGCGTGTGCCTTCGCGGGTGACTTTGCAGGGCAGTGGAATAACCCGCTGAAAGCGGCCAAAAGCTCTCTCGGTGACCACCAGGGCGCCTTCGTTGCGTGTGGTGCTGTAGCGTTTTTCGCCTTTGATGATCAATGAGTCCTCGTACACCTGCACATCGAGATCCGCCTTTTTCATGCCTGGCAGCTCAAGCTCTACGGTCACCGTATCTTTATGATCGCTGATGTCGGTGGCCAGTACGCCCCAGCGTTGACCGTCGGCACTGTCCGTTTCATTGTGTGGTGAAAAGTAGGTCAATGCGCTGACTGCCTTGTCGCGCAATGCATGCCACCCGTTCATCAACCACTGCCACGCGCGCGCCGATTCGCTGTGTGGATGGGTCCTGGGACTCGCCATTTTCATATCTCCCTTAGCGGATGTTGATTTTCCTGGGTTCAGATGCCTGAGCATCGGGCACACGTACGTGTAGCACCCCGTCTTTCACCTGAGCTTCAATGTGCTCTGCCATACAGCCTGTGGGTAGATTGAAGCGACGCACAAACTGCCCGGTTTGCCGCTCCCGGCGAATATAGTCTGCCTCCTTCTTTTCAGATTCAGAGCTGCGTGAACCTTGAATGGTGAGCACGTTGGCGTGGGCTTCAACATCAATTTCATCCGCTTTGAAACCTGGTACTTCCATTTCAATGAGATAAGCGCCGTCCTCGCGTTTTATATCTACCGCGGGTAACCACATGTCGTTATCACTGAGCAGTCTGCTGGGTATGCCGGACCCAAAAAGGCTGCCAAAAGGCCGATAAAATTCGTCGAAGACAGTGGTGGGTTTGTCGATCAGATTCATTGTCCACTCCTTTAGTTGATGGGTGCCCAGTTAATGGGCGCATGTTGCAGATATTCCAGTACGTAAATACGCGTATGGGATTGCAACAATCACGGATAGTGAGGCCGGGGCCGGCTTTCTATTCTCAGCGATACTTATACCCGTTGGACTAACAGATGAATAAAGCGGCCGCAAAACTCCAGCTTGAGGAAATGCTTGAGAGTATTCACGAGCGTCGCCAGAAGCTGGCTAAGCATGTGCATCATCGCGAGGAACCGCTGCCGCAGGATTTTGCCGAGCAGGCGGTTGAACTGGAAAACAGCGAAACCATGCTGGCGCTGGAACAGGAGCTGAAGGAAAAAGAGCGGGAGGCCATGGATGCCCTGGCACGCCTTGAAGCAGATACTTACGGTGTTTGTATTTCGTGTGGTCAGCAGATCAGCGCCGGCCGTTTACAGGCGCTTCCCGCCGCTGGTCTGTGTTTTGATTGCGCTGACCTGAAAGGCTGAAATTTTAACCGGAAAGAGGGGAGATGTATGCGAATGTCCACTTCAGCTGGCGGAATCAGTGCCAGCAAACTACTCATTGCACTTGTGATAATTGCCGTGTTGCTGTTGCTCAGTGGGTGTTCTGAGCCATCGGGCTCAGCGGACACGACTGCCGGGCAAGGGCAGGGTGAAACAAGGGGTACCGCACCAGTGGCCGAGTTGCCTACCCAGCCTGATCCCGCTGTAAAACGTCTGCCGGTAAGCTTGAATACGGTCATGGTGGCCATGGTCAATCAGGCTGCTGATCCTCTGTGGGTTGCCGCCTGGCGTAATCCGCAAAGCGATGCCGACTGGCGCGAACTGGAGCGTCGAGCGGTACAGCTGGAGCTCAGTGGCACGTTGCTCGCAGTACCGGGGACGGGTCCGTTAGACGATCAATGGGTGGCAAGCCCGGAGTGGCAGAACTGGGCAGGTGCCCTGCGGCAAGTGGGCGCGCTCGCAGTCGAAGCGGTGAAGGTGAGAGATGTGGATACCATTGCCATGGTCGGCGGTCAGATTGTTGATATCTGTGAAGGTTGCCATCGGGATTTCAAACTGGCGTTGCCCACCGGTGGTGAGTTTGGTGAACTTTCGCCAACGGCAGAGGATTTTGAGCAACCGTAAGCACATCGATCAGACGATGGGGTCCCGCCAGCAGTGCAAGTCAGCACAGCTGGCGTTTAGCCTCGTTTAGCCTCAGAGGTTCAGCAGAAATGCAGGCGAGCTGTGTTTAATCCAGTTCCCATAACTGGGTTCGCGTCTTCGCGACGTCTTCGGCGGTAATCTCACGACCGTCTCCCCAGTTGCGTTGGATGTAGTTGACCGTTGCCGCTACATCGTCATCGGACAGCTGCCCCCATGCGGGCATGATAGGAATGGTGTGGCCATTGAGCTCGCCACCGCGCTTGAAGCGGCCTGTCAGAACGGTCTCCACCATATCCGCAGGTGTTCGCATACTCGACAGACGCTGCAGCGATGGATACCAGGGCTCAATGCCGTCACCACTGTCGCCATGACAACTGGAGCAGTGTTTGGCAAAAATATGTTCACCGCGTGCTGCAGCATCTTCATCGTTTTGCGCATGGCCTGTGCCCGCAAGGGTCAACGGTACGATGCATAGCCAGGTCAGGTAGGTCTTCATCAAAGGCACCTTTATCTTATGCGCAGGTTAACCATATCCAGTGTGCCGCCCAGGTTGTCCAGTTCATAAGTGAGCAGGACACGGGTTTCGTCTTTGCCAAGGTGGTTCTGAAAATCTTCTATCGCTGAAATGATCAGTGCGCTGAGCATCTCCTTGCGATCCAACCCCAGCTCTTTGCCATTTTCCACAACGCTTGCGATTGCGTCTTTGGCTGCACTGTATTTACTCATGTTGTACTCCGATATGTCAGGTGTATAAATAACATGGCCTCTATCGGTGGAAACTAAGGGATATCCGAGATCGAAGGGTTAAACCGCAACGTTTTTGCTGTCAAAGGTGTACAAAATCGCCGCGACGAATTTTAGTCCCATTGACGAGTTCGGCACGAGCATAGCGCTCGGTGACTTCCACAACTCTGACCTGCCCCACTTCCCGCTCAATGGTATCCAGCAATAAACCGGTAGCTGGATCGACAAGTTTGCGTACGATGGTCGAAACCCGCATCAGGTCTCCTTCGCGAATGCCGGAGGCTCGGTCTGCATTCAAATAGACCTCGTCAGCATCTGTGCTGGCGACCTGAAAGCGGCGCTCAACCGATTGATTCAGATCGTTGGCAATCTTCAGTACGGCCTGGCCCAGTGCATTACGCGATGCAACCCCCAATGGTGATTTGGCGAACGTGTCGCCGCCGAGACTGGCGCGTTTGTAATCGAGGCCCAAGGTCCATCCGCCTGTTTTAGAATCTGCAATGACCCGATGTGAGAAGCGTGTTTGCCCATTGGTGGCGTCGATGATGCTGACATCGAGGCCAACGTGGGCCTTGCTGCCGTTACGCCCAAGGCGCAGACCTAAAGGTGTATTGGGTAATGCCATGCCTAAGGTAATACCACCACCTTTTTTGTTCGGATCGAATTCCGTAATGGTGCCCTTGATGATGACTTCAGCGCCGACCAAGCGCCCGGCAGCAGGAGCGGTCTCTCTGTTCAGTACCCCTGCCAGGCCTAGCTCCTGTTCACGCAGCAGATCAGATAAGCCGGTGCGATCCAGCACGATAAAGCAGTTTGTTCGAGTCAGCTCAGTGGCAAGCTGGGCCGCCAGACCATCACCAATGTTGTAGCCTTCAAAAGAAGCCAGTTTGCCGGTAGAAAAAAAGCTGTAGATTGCGACTCGAGGTTTAAGGCTGGGGCAGGTCATATTGTCCAATGCCTGTTCCAGATCTTCTGCTGCCATGGGTTTGGTCTTGCTGGTTTTTGCATCCGCGATGCCTGTGATCAAAAGAAGCAGGAGACCGATGATGGCGAAGGTGGTGAGTTTGGTAGAACGTGTCATGTCGCACTTCCTGTTAAACAAGTTGGCTTACCTGTAGGTCACGGCGACTCGTCTTCGGGTTCATTTTCAGCGGCTTTTTTTTCCAGCAGCACTTCCAGGTAACGAATCTGCATCTGCTCAATGTAGGCATTTGAGGTATTGATGGGATACACATAAAACAGTTGACCATTCTTCAGCGGCAACGCGCGTAATGATTGCTCAGCCATAAACCGTTGAACGGCTGGATCGTAGCGCTGCTCCGCCAGCACAATGAAGCCAGGCAACCCTTGTGACTGTAACAGCGGATTTGCCTGCCCGGCAGTTGTGCAGACAACCAATCCAACTAAGAGGAGCATTTGTGAGGGTTTCATCGCTGTCCTCCCTGCAGGGTGACGATGTCACGTTCTGCTGATACGTTGCTGCCAGTGATGTCGCCGCTGTTGTCGCCGCAGATCACAACGGTGTTGCCGCTGTTGGCTTCGACTTCAACGTCCAGGCACTGAAACTGACTCTCAAAGCGTGCCAGTTGAGCGCTGGTTTGCTGGCGTAAACCTGAAACCGTTGGCGCATCTATGCTGCGATTACCGTTGTTGCTGCTGAGCAGACGCACGTTGTTGCGGGCTTCGTTTTCCGCCTGCATGCGCTCCTGATCGAGCCGCATACGCAATTGGTAGATGCGCTGCAGCAGCTGCTGTTCCGGACCTGGTGCCGCCTGGGCCTGCTGGGCGTATGCCGTCTGACTTGCAGCGGCCAGCCACAGGGCTGCGAGGGTGCTGAGGATTAAGATAAAGGTACGCATGGTCCTGTCCTTTTGCTGTCGAGCTTTCGTTTTTGTGTGAAAAAACCAGAGGGCGCGGGCCCCTCTGGTTCGTTTGCTGCGGTCGTGTTTTCAAGACTACTTGCCGATGGCCGAGTTCATCTGATCAGCAATTGAGTTGCTTGAATCGCCAGACTGACCCAGTTGTGCACCGGAGCTCTGCATGGTGTCGCCAAACACTGTGGCTGAGGTGTTACCGACTGGTGCAAAGACACCTTTAGGTCCCATGTCCCGTCCAGCAAAGGTGTTGGACTGGCTGATGGGTGCGCCATTACTGCCCTGTACAAACAGGTTGTTCTGCGGCAGTTGGTTGGTGTTGTTGTTCACCATCGCAGGGCCGTAAAAAACCTGTTCGTCGTTGCCCGCGCTGACAACCGTAGGTCCGCCTGTTACGCCAACCGTGTGACCGCGTGCAGCACCCAGAACAGATTGGTCAGCTTGATGGCCGGCATCTTGTGCCTGGTACTTGTGTGAGGTCATTGTTGGTGTCGCTATCTGGAAGTCGATGTCAGTGCTTTCCTGCCAGGACTTTGTGATGTCATTGTCCTCCGTGTTGGAGAAACGCAGATCAATATCGTTGTCTTCCTGCACTGAGCGTCGCACGTCAACGGCAACATCGTTGTCTTCGCTGTGGCTGGTTGTGCTCGTTGGGTTAAATGAATCTGCAACGGCAACTTCTGTTGTGCGAGACGCATCCCAATAAGCGTATGGGGTGTCGGCAGCAACAGTGCCAGTAGCAAGAATGCCAGCGAGGATCAGGGTGGGGGTAGATACTTTTTTCATGTCAATCTCCGATACATTAGTGGTTTAGTTAGGCGCTTTGTGGCTGCCTTACTAAGTAAGTAACGGGGTCAGCAGATGGGGTTCAAAAAAGTTTAAGTATTTTTTTCGCACACCCTGGCGGGCAAAAACACGGATCCAGATTAAGGGGTAGCAAATTCCGGGTGCATCACAAAACTCAGCCGCCCGTCTACTGCGGGAGTCATGTGTAACGGGAAGCCAACGGTTCGGTATCGATCCTTTTCCACATGGGTAATATGAATCACCGCCAGCGTGTCGGGTTGTATCTCGCTGGGGTCCACACGAAATACTGCACCCGCTGTACGAATGCCTTCTGTGGGGTTGGCGAATCCCATCTGCTGCCAGGCAGGCTGATCAATTTCACGCCGCAGCTGCGACAGATAAGCTTTGTCGGCATCCAGCACCAGCTGCATAGGCTCGCCGGGAAGTTGGTCCCACAACGAGAAGCCACGTGACACGTCAAACGTGCCGGATTTGGACCAACCCGACTGGCTGACAGATTGATCAACCAGGTCGCCGTTACGATAAGAACGGGTGGTTTTGGTGACACTGACGGACAGACTCCAGCTTCCCCATAACCCGTACTGTTGATATTGTTCCGGCCATATGCGGCTGCAGTCAGGTTGCTCCAGAAACATGGTGTGGAATGTTCCTTTGCCCGCTGCTTTATCGACTCGCGCGCTGATCAGCAGACCATTGTTGTAGTTTTGACCACCAATCTGCAGGCGAGCATCTCCGCTCGGGTGTTTAATCTTGTTCTTGAATTTCTTTTTGATCGGGTCTTTTGCCAGCTTTGGTTTTTTTGAGCTGCCACCGCTGCTGCCTAAAAGACCACCAACCAGTTTGCCAATTGCAGCGTTGGCGGCTTTCCCCATGGTCCTGCTCATGAATCCCTGTGCATCGCCAAGATCCAATGGTGACGCGGCCAGAGGTGTGCCGCATCGGGTGGTGGCTGCTGTCGCAACCTGCGCTTCAATGGGGGCAAGATCCAGGGTGACCTGCGGATAAGGCGTAGGTTCAGAGTACTGGAAGTCACCTTTGTCGCTGGGTGTGAAACTGGGTGCAATAAACGGCTCCGCCGCCAGCGACGGGGTAAACAGCCATCCTGTGAGCGCGGCTGTAGCCAGAGTGGCCAGCCCAACTTTAGAAGCCATTGCGCGATACCTCTTCTGTCAGACATGAGAAGGCGTTTGCGGTCGCCGCAGCGGCGGCAGCGCAGACGTCGATTAGGCCGTGGCCAAAAGAGGTGTCTTTGCCGGTAGCGCCCAGATCTGTGCTGTGTCCACGTAATAGAAAGGCAATTTCAGCCGGCGATGACAATGGCATCAAAGGGTGCAGTAAAGCAGCGACGCCACTGACATGTGCTGCGGCCCAGGACGTGCCGGAACTGATAGGGAAGCTGCCGTCTGCTGCCAAAGTCACTATGTCGACGCCGGGCGCAGCCACATCAATGTACGCTCCCTGATTCGCCTGGTCATACAGTTGGTTGCGGCTGTTGATTGCGGTTACCGCGAGTACACCCGGCAAAGCTGCCGGGAACGCGGGTTTAGCCAGCGCGCCTCCGTTGCCCGCACCGGCAATAATCAGTCGTGACTGATCCACGGCCAATGCAACATATCGGGCTAACAGCTCATCTGGTGGCCCGGCTAAGCTCATGTTGATGATTTTGGCGTCCTTCTGCATCGCGGCATCCAGAGCTTTGACCAGCGTACTGGTCCAGCACCGTGCGCGTAACCCGTTTGCAGTCTCTGGCTGGCAGGCTTTCAATGCGAGGATGTTTGCCGCTGGAGCGACTCCAAAGCTGCCCAGAGCATTATCCGCTGCTGCGGCAATAATGCTGCCAACTGCAGTACCGTGTGCGTCCGCACTCCAGCCTTTGCCGGTCAGATCCAGGGTCTCCACGCGACCGGCGAGGTCTGGATGGTCCACCGCCATACCCGTATCGATGACTGCAATGGTTTCTCCTGCGCCGGTTGTTTCGCTATGCAGCGCCAGCGCACCGGTGTGGGCGGGACCGTAGGTCAGCCCTGCCCAGGGATCTGAATAGGCCACATCACTGGCTGCTGTGAGATAGATCAATTCTCTCTGCGCACTGACAATATCATTGTCCTGCGCAAGCAGGGTGAGCAGCTGTGCAACTGAACGTTGCGGCAGCGGGTTTAAGAACACCGCCAACACATCACCTGTACTTGCCAGGGTTGTCTGACTCAGGGCGCGCATCTGGTGTCGAGCAGCGACGCTGGCAACATCGCCGGTGACAACCGCTACAACCAGGTTAGGTACCGAAGGTGGTGCCAGGCTGGATAGAGGCACTTGGACGCTATTGCAGCCATCGCCAACAAGCACGGAATAACCTGTTGTGTCCGCGGGCGTGTTTGTGGTTTCCAGTAACGCCTGACCGTTGAAATCCGGTAGCAGCTTTACTGCAAAGTCGACGGCTGACAGCGGGCTCTGCGCGTTGGGTGCGTAGGGGTCAATAGGGTCAGGCCTGCTGCCATTCTGATTGTTCTGGCCGAGCCCTTGCAGGTCCAGGCTTAAGTTGATGCCGGTGCCATCTGTTGGTGCATCGAACTCCGGCAAGGCGGCGGCAGTTGAGCAGGTGCTGTCGCTGCTGTCCTCTGCGGCGATGCTATCCAGTGAGGGTGGGTTGGCCACAATTCTGGCCTGGAGGCGTTGCGCATTTGAAACGTTGCCGATATGGCCATTCAATTGAATGCTCTGACAGGCATCCGGGTTACATTCAGATATGCCGGGTTGCCCGCAAAGCGCGTTCTGCTGTTGCTGCCATTGCTCTTGCGCCATATTGAACTGCACCAGAGTTGCGCGCCCCTGTGGCAATAGACGGGCATGGTTGAGCGGGTTCTGCGTCAGCCACTGCGCCGCGTCAATGTCTGATGCCAGCACCAGACTGCGTGCCGGGGCAGGCAGTGTCAGGGTGGCGGGATCACGCCATGCTTGGACAAAATCTTTCGCGACAAGTGGTAGGCTCAAACCACAACACAGCAGCCCAAGAAGCGCCTGTTTAGGTTTCACTGGGCACCTCCGCGAAGTCGGCTTCAGGTACGGGCAGGTGCAAACTCATGGACGCCTCGCGCTGTGCGCCGTCAGCTGCAACAACTACTAACTTTAGATCCCACTGGGTAGATCCGTTAGCCTGCTGAGTTAATGTGTTGATTTCAAACTGACCAAGTTCGCCGTTGATGGCTTTGTCGAAGCTCGCTAACGTCTGCCACTGGTAAGGGTCGTCGACGACCTTGTCGCGCTTCTTCTTCTTGTTTGTCTCTTCAACAACGGGGATTGAACCCGCTGTTGGTCGAAACTGCAGGATTGCGCTGATGAACTGATCAGCTTGCGCTTTACCAAACAGGTTTACCCACAGTCGGGTATCGATGAGTGACAAGCTGGCACCATCCAAACGGGCCTGCACAAACTGCCCGGGCCTGGCATTCAGAGCCGCAATATAGTCCAACCCCCCGTAACCGGACAGTTGATCTACTCCGGGTGGTGCGATGTCTGCGGCGGACTGAATCAGTATCTGGCGCAGTTCCGCGCCGCTCAATTGAGGTTGGCGAGCGAGAATCGCAGAGGCTATACCCGTGGCGAAACCTGCAGAAAATGACGTGCCTGTTGCTCGGTAGTACTGTCCTCCTTCGCCCACAACAGCATCTTGCGATGCGTAATCCAGCGGCTGGGACAGGGCAATAAAATCAGTGTCTTTTGCGCGTAGTGAAAGTATTTCGACACCCGGTGCAAGCAAAGACAAGTGTGCGCCGAAGTTCGAAAAACCCGCACGCTGCCCATTGTTGTCGCTGGCTCCCACGGCAAGCACGCCAGGTAAGGCAGCATAGCCAAATTGATCCGCTGCAATGCCCCGGTTGCCGGCAGCAACAATGATCAGAACGCCTCGCTCAAGGGCAAACTCTGCTGCTTGAATCTCAAGGTCTGTGATCGTATCTCCGGCAAGGCTCAGATTAATAATACGTGCGCCCTGTGCAACCGCGTACCGTATGGCTGCAGCAACGCTTGAACTTCTGGCCTGGCCGGTAAAATTTGCTACCTTCAACGGCATGATCTGGGCGCCAGGATTGATGCCGGCAATGCCGATGCCGTTATTTGTGCAGGCCGCAATCAGGCCTGCAATGTGGGTGCCGTGGCCGCTGAGATCCCAGGGGTTGTTGTTGTTATCCACATAGTTCCAGCCGATGAGGTCATCCACATAGCCGTTGCCATCGTCGTCCCTGCCATTGTTAGTCTCGGCCGGGTTGCGCCACAGCTTGTTGGCGCCCAGGTCTTCATGGGTGTAGTCCAGACCTGTATCAATGACGGCCACAACAACCCGTTGCTCAGCAGGCGCAGGCGCAATATCTGCGTACACCCGCTGTTGCTGCAGTGCCCACTGGTCAGCATACGCCTGCCCCCAGGAACCCTGGGTATTGTAATGAGGGTCATTCGGGGTGTTTGCGGCCAGGGTCGGAACGCTGAAACCGACTGTTAATAAGCCAAAGAGTGCGATTAACAGGCGCTTTTGGCGCACGCTTGAGGATGTCATGGTGTCGCCGCAGGCTGAACGTAGATGATTGCCGAATTCTGCCTGAGCTCTGATTGTATCAGGGCGATATCAGCGTCTGCCGGCAGGCTGATCGAATAGACACCAATACTGTTTGGGCCGGCGGTAATTTGCGCGTCCATATCCATTAACAGTTCACGCATTTGAGTTTCTGTTGTACCCGGCGCAAATCCGACCAGCAGATCAGCAGCAATGGCAGCACCGCTAATTGTTCGATATTGGTTGCCATCTGGCTCGTTTGTATTTGTGCTGTCCGGCGAACCAATCATGACCGCCAGCGCCAGGACCGCCGCGAATTGCCCGGCAATTGCGAGTTTTGCCATCCGTGGTGTGGCATCCCATTGGAACGCCTTGCGGAGTTTTTCAAACAACCCCTCTTGGACAGTAGTTTCCTGCACGATCAAAGGCTCAGAGGTTTCGTTCTGGGGTACCTCGTCCAGTTGTTCCATGACCTTTTCCAGAATAGCCGGATTATACGCAGGCTCATGTTCACTCTGGGTTCGCACTGTGTCCGCAAACAGGGATAATTCATTAAGTTCTGTTTCGCTGATTTCACCGCTGTCAATGAAGGCCTGTACGGCACGACTTTCGTCTTCGCTTAAAGTGCCGGCGACAAACCAAGGCAATAGTTCTTGTGCTTCTTGTCGATTCATGAGGCCATCTCCACGCTGGAGGGATCCATGCCCGCCTCGCGTAAGTATCCTTGTAGTATTTTTTTTGCGTGAAACATCCGTGTTTTCACTGTGTTTTCCGGGCATTGCACAATCTCAGCAATCTCCTGATAGGAACAGCCATGGAAATAGGTCAGCTCTATCACGTCTCGATGTTCCGCTGACAGATGCCCCAGGGCACCACGCAAGGTTGTTTTCAGGGTTGCAGCGTCGTGCGCCAGCGCAGCCTCATTCACCTTGGGGTCGGCGATGTCCGGGGTGTCATCAACATCCACTGTATCCAGTTGTTTTCGACGTACTGCATTCAGAGCAGTATGTCGTGTAATACCCAGGAGCCAGGTGCTGACTTTGGAACGTCCCTCAAATCTGGCGGCGTTCTTCCAGACTTCCAGCATGACGTCGTTGGTCACCTCTTCAGCCTTGCCCGCGTCGTTAATCAGGCGATAGGCGTATCTGAAAATCCTTTCGCCATGCGTTCTGAACAGCCGCTCGAATGCGCGTTTATCACCCTGACCGATCCTTGCCACCAGGTGATGATCGCTGCTGTCGTGCGCGACTTCCTCAGTTTCATTGTGCGGTCGTGGTGTCGACATAGTACTCAAGTGTGCTAATGCCATGGTGTGCGACAACCTTGTTGCTCCTGCTCTTAGTCAATGAGTAACGAGCTGGAGAAAAAAGGTTCAAACATTTTCTAATTAGTTTTTTGCAGTCGCTGCCATCGCAATGTGGCGTTCTATTATTGTTTGACTGATCAAAAATGGCGTAAGGTTGATACCTTGTTTGAGCCCCCGGTCCCTAATATTGCGCAGTCTGACCCATGTTACAACCACGCAATATCAGTAAGGGGCGGCTGAAATCAGCAGTTAGACCAGCCGCTGGTGGTATATATACAACCATCTGAGGTGCCGCCAACGCCAAGCTCCGCGGCACGGCTGTAGTGATTCCAGTCACCATTGGCGTTGCGTTCGCCGCTCCCATAGCGGGAAAACGTTGACACTTTACCTTGTCCGAGGCGGCCGGAAGTTGCGTTGCTGAGGTTTAGCCAGCACCCGTTGGCGTCCGCCAGGTAGATGCCTGGTGCAACCTTGCCGCCTACCTGCTGTTCAAGTAAGCGCAATTGATCCGTTGTCAGGCGTTGTCCGTTGATGGCGACATCGCTCCAACTGCTGGCAATGGCCATCTGGTTAGCGGTGAGAGCAATCACCACAATAATGAGTTTTCGATAAATAGATTTCATGTTGTTCTCCAGTAATGGCTCAGTCGCAGGCGTCAACAGTGGTGTCAGGGTTCTGACCAAACACGCGGCATATGCCGTCGTTGAAAACGTTATTTGTTTCAACGGATTCGCGTATCTCGCCACCGTTGATAAAGTCGTCGGAATCGACGGTAAAAACCGTTTCCAGGTCCCAGTCATCAATTCGGTTGGGTAGCGTGATCACGCCCAGAACTGTACGTGTACGGGTGCCTGGCGCCTGACCATTGACACGGCCGGTAACGGTGACGGTTTGAGGAGATACGTTTGCGCTGCTGATGGTGACAGTTGCCGTGACATCAAAGTCATTGGAAATTATGGAACCATCATTACCTGTCCGTACAGAAATCTCGACGGTTCCAGCATTGACAAAATAGTCACCATCGTCGGCATACAGGTCAGGCAGGAATATGGGTGTTGGCGGGTCCAGCACCAGATTGAGTAATTGCTCTTTGCCAAGAAAGTCCGTTAACAGGCAGTTACCAACCCAGTTACCCCATTTGTCTTTTTCCAGGACACAGGGTGCTGCGCCCGCGTTTGGGGCAGTGAGCGCTATGCCGATCATACTGCAGGCACAGAACATCAGGCTGATTGTTTTTGAAAAGGTCATGCTGATCTCCTTTGAAAGTGGTTTGTCTATCAAGCTCGTTTGATGAGTAACAACCTTTAGTCAGAATGTTCATTGATCTGCGGAGCCTGTCTGGGTGTGCCACCAATTCTGGTGGCAAAACCGCAATCCAAATCGCTTTACCCTGCCGTTCACGTCGGATAGACCTGACCGGAACGTATCGAATGAACCTTTTTCTGCATTGCTGTTACCCACAACCGTGACGATGAAATTGCGCGGTAGTGAGCAGGACGTAGAGCTGATGGCCGGCCTGGTTGCTAAAGATGAGCGTGCCTTGGGCGCACTGATTGATTTGTACGGCGAACAGGTCTTCCGCTTTGCATTGCGGCTGACGCGTCAAATTACGATTGCGGAAGAAGTGGCCAACGATGTGTTCCTGGAAGTCTGGTCGGCTGCTGCTGATTTCCGCGGCGACAGCGCGCTTCCAACCTGGTTGTTAGGCATAACGCGCTTTAAGGCGAGCAATGCGGTGCGTGGCAAAAAACTGGCGCTGGTGGGTGACGAAAACCTGGACGGAGTCGAAGACGGTTTGTACGACGTGGAAGCAGAAGTTCAGGCGCAGGAGCGGCAACAGTTGCTGAAAGTGTTGCGCGCTGCGCTGCAGAAACTGAGTGTTGAGCACCGGGAAGTATTGGAACTGACCTTCTTTCATGAGCGCTCCTGCAAACAGATTGCCCGGATTGTGGGTGCGCCTGAGGCCACGGTCCGCTCGCGCATGCACTACGCCAGGACCAAATTGCGTGAAGCTTTACAGGGTTTCGATGTTGAACGATGGCGCGATCTCACGGCACAAAAATAGACGATCATAAAATAACCTAGGAGAAAGACATGAAGAAGATAGTGATTATTTTGCTGGCCCTGGGGTTCAGCAGTCAGTTGCACGCTGACTATCGCGGAGAACTGGGTATTGACTACACCCGCGGCAGCGTGGGCGTTGGCAGTAGTTATAGTGTGCCCGATTATACGCCGCCAACAGGCCCTACTGATCCGGGCGCGCCGCCCATCGAGCCGCCGCCACCGGAGTTTTATGCAGGTGGTGACGATGATTTCAGCGGTTGGACGGTCAGTGGCCAGTATTTCCTGGAATCCGTAGACACTTCTCAAGGACCATTGCAACTGGCTGAATTCTTAAGTCGCGCCAGCAGCATTGGCGGCAGCTATGGCCGGCTTGAAACCGATGATACCAATATTGAAACGGACAGCTGGCAGGTGTTCACCCGCTTGATCGTGGGCGGATCGCTGGTGTTTGAAGCCAGCTATGGTCAGTCTGATATCGATACCGCTCTGGGTTCGGAGGACGTGGACATGTACACGGTTGCCGGAGGCTATTACATTGCGGACAACACGCAGGTACGGCTGGGTTACGATGTTGAAGAACAACAGCTGTACGATTTTGAGCGCTGGTTGATTGATATCACACATGTGCAGCAGATGGAAAATGGTATGACCTGGCAGGCCCATGCGCTGATTGCGACAGTTACCGGCGATGCTGATTTCGGGCGTGACGATGATGGTTCCGACCTGGAGCTGGCGTTCAAATGGTTCTTCAACCATAACTTCGGTATCGGCGCGGACTACCAGATGTCGGATCGTGACGTCAGTGGTGATAGCGACGCATACCAGTTGTGGGCGAGCTATTTCCCTACCGACAAGATCTCCGTTACGTTGAGTTACTATGATGAAGAAAACGATGAGTTTGATGTAAATAGTGACGGCGTTGTGGTTGAGGCGAAATACCGATTCTAGACGGCGATCCGCCTGCCTGTATGAGGTGGGCGGTAAGTCCGGCCTGGTTCGAGAGTTTGTTAGCGTGCTGGTTTGGTCTGGCGGTCTACTTCTTTTTATCATTTCCGGACAGGTAGCGGCACAGGTGACTACCGATTTGGTTGTGCGGGATGCGCGGCTTCACATTGGTGATGTTCCACCGCAAGACCCCTCTTTATATCAACCCGTTCAGTTTACCGATTACTGGACCCGGTCTCGTCGTCAGCAGGGTGTGAATGGGTTCTATCGGCTGCATGTGGATGTGCAGGCAGCAGGGGGCGAAAAGCGCGTGCCCATGGGGGTTTACATCGCCAATCACTCAGGTCGCGTCACCATTTTCTGGGATGCAGAGGTCATCGGACGCAGTGTTCCCCTGACCGGCGTCGGCAAACCCATGGTCTCCGGACCGCTGCTGCTCAGCATTCCTGATGAATTGTTGACTGCAGGGACTCATGAACTCCTTATAGAGTTTCGCGGCAATATCACTCAGACTAATTTTGTGCGCAGGCCTGAAGTCCTGCCGCTGAATGGCGCCGAAACCCATTATGTTTCGAAAAAGCTGACTCTGATTTATATGCCCGTTTCGCTGGGTGTTCTGAGTATGATTTTTGCGCTGGTGTTTTATGCGGCGTATTTCAAAGATGCAGCGGCGGGTGGTGTGGGCTGGCTCGTGATCGGCCTTGTTGCATCTGCTTGTTCAGTACTGGGGTTGTATGTCTCCGTACCAGACAACTGGGCGGACTGGTTGGGTCGTCTGCGACCAATCGCATTTCATCTGTCATTTCTCTGCTTCTGGCTGGCATTGCGCAGCATGGCAGACGTAAAGAGAAAGTGGTCCAGACGGCTATTGTTGTCTGCCTATCTGGTGTTCGCGGTTTTGACGTTAACTGTGGATGCCGCACAGGTATATATGGTTGCCGTACTGTGGACGCCCTTAACTTACGCTTTGGGTTTGTATGTGCTGTACCAGGCCCTTCGGTTAGCGTCGCGCCCCCCGAGAAGAATATATGCTCTGCTGCCGTTGGCGCTGGTGCCCGTCACGATTATCCATGATGCACTGGGCATCGGTGCCGGTGGTGAATTCTGGGCGGATCAGGCATTAACCGTTTACAACCCCCCGCTGTTTGCCTTTGCGTTGATGCTGATGCTCGTTGCCCGTACCCGCATGCAACAAACGGATTTGCGTACATTGAACGCACAACTGGAACAGCGAGTACGGGAAAAGCACGCTGAGCTTGAAGCCAATTACGAGAAAATTTCTGCTGCTGAACAGCGCGAGGCGGTGCTGAATGAGCGTGAGCGGATGGTTCGTGAGATGCACGATGGGCTTGGCAACCAGTTAGTCTCTACTCTGGCGATGGTCGAAAGTGGTCAGTTTTCGAGCACGGAAATAGAAGAAGCACTGCGTGATGCGTTGGACGACCTGCGCATCATGGTGCACTCACTGGATCAGCAGGAAACCGATCTGCTGGGTCTCCTGGCCATTGTCCGGGAGCGCCTGGAACCACGTCTGGCGCGCCAGGGATTGCGATTCAACTGGCAGGTTGAAGACCTGCCGGATATCACCCCACTGGATCCAGAGAGCGCGGGCCACGTGCTTCGTATCGTGCAGGAGTCGCTGACCAACATCATCAAACACGCTCACGCTGAGACAATTCTGATTGCAACCCGAATAGACGGCGATCGCAGGTGTTTAGTTATTGAAGACGATGGCCTCGGTGGTGGCGGTTTTGTTGCTGCAGCTGGCGGAGGGCGTGGATTAGTGCATATGCGTGAACGAGCGATTCGGCTGGGTGGGGAGCTTGAAGTGACAAATGGTCCTGATGGCAGAGGAACGCGCGTCACATTGTGTCTTCCCATCGTGCATCCGTGCACTGGCTGCCGTTAGAATTGTGGGCAGAGACCGCGGGCAAAGGTGGCTACACTGGCGATATGGTCGAAAGTAAGCTCGAACAGAAATATACCGTTGCGGTGGTTGAGGATGATGCCAACACACGCGCCCGTCTAGCGGAGAAGGTGAACGCCCTGGCGGGTTTTTCAGTGATCGTCAGTGCCGGTAGCGTGGTGGAAGCACAAGAGTTGCTGCGGCAGGCGACGCCCGACGTGCTTCTGATCGACCTTGGGTTGCCAGATGGCAGTGGCCTCGATGTGATTCGCGAACAGAGCGACTTACACCCAGACATGCCTATCCTGGTGATTTCTGTGTTTGGTGATGAAAAAAGTGTCATTCGCGCAATTGAGGCGGGTGCACAAGGTTATCTTTTGAAATCGGATTCCAGTCTGGCTATTGAGCAGTGCCTTGCACAACTGCTTGCAGGCGGCGCTCCTATATCTGCCGCCATTGCCCGACATCTTATTCGACGTCTGCGTCCTGAGCCCACGGAAGAACAGCGTCTGGCACAGTCACTGCTGAGTGATCGCGAACTGGAGGTTCTGCAGCTGGCGGCGAAGGGCTATAGTTATCAGGATATTGCGGAGCTGTTGCAGGTCAAAGTGAGCACGGTTGGCTCTTATACTCGTCGCATGTATCAGAAGTTGTCTGTGCATTCCCGCAGTGAAGCGGTTTTTGAAGCGACTCGTATGGGCCTGATGAGTGGACCGCTGCGACGGGAGTGAAGTGTGTACTGATCGTTGACACGCAGCAGCAGTGTGAGGAAAATGCGCCCCCCGCGGTATCTTGTATTGATATCCGCGTCGTCTGAACAATTCGCAAGACGATGGCTACGTAGCTCAGCTGGTTAGAGCACAGCATTCATAATGCTGGGGTCGGTGGTTCAAGTCCACCCGTAGCTACCAACAACTTTTGGCTCTACCCACTGGCTCTACCCACTTAACGGGGGATGGACCGTTATTCACTAAACCCCTATACACGATTGATGATGCCATCCCAGCCACAGTGGGTTAAGACCCTCAATCGATAATTCTCAAAATTTCTGAAGCCATAAGCGCGTCTTGTCATCATCTCCATCCTGGTATGGAACCCTTCGGTGATGCCATTGCTTTTACGGAACCGCCACATGGCCACGATAGGTTTGAGCCAGGATGTGAGGGTTTTGGCCAGGGCGTGTAAGGGACTGGCTTTGAGCTGTTCGATCAGCTTCAGGAAGCCAGGAAGCTTGTGTCTCTGGAGATGAAGACGGCAAAGTCTTCTCTTTCAGTGTCGGATAGAAGTCCATCAGCTTTTCTGGAATAGACAGGTGTTTCGATGACGGTAAACACCAGGTGGTTGTACGGCAATGCCGCACCTTCTTCAACTAGGCCCGCCTTGTGCTGCTCACTTGCCGAACGATGTATCAGGCCCCTGCCAGGTGGGGTAACAGGGCGCCCTGTTCAGGACGCCCCAGTGCATAGTGCACTCACTTTCCACCGAAGGCGACGCGTACGCCGAGTTCGATGGTTCGCCCCAGCGGGTCGCCGATATACGGATCGTAACCCAGCTGGTGGCGAGCTTTGGAAGGATCTTCATCAAACAAGTTCACCACTGACAACGCCAGCTTTGCATTCCAGGGTGTATCCCAATTGAAATACAGGTTATGTGAATAGTAGCTGTCTACCTCATCGCCCCAGGTGACTTCCACAAGGTTCCCGGCAGTATCGTAAATCTGAGGATTTGGACGTTCGTCATCTACACCGTCAACAAACCGAACTTCCCAGCGGAAGTTGTACGGACCGCGGTTGTAATTGACATTCGCCAGGGCTCGCCATTCAGATATTGTGCCCGGAAAACGCTCGTAGTTTGCAAAACCAACAGCATCATAAGACGGGGTGATGGGTACACCGCCGAAGGAAAATTCAGATTGGTCATATTTATCTACGTAGGTCGCATCTAATCCCATGCTCAGCGCACCATCCATGATGTCGTCAAACTTATACGACAGCGAAATATCGTAACCTGCGGTTTCCACGGCGGAACCATTGACCACCGGCGCCAGGATCCGTTGCATCTGATTCGCGGTAGTCACACCCTGGGTGCAGGTGTTGTTCTGGTCAAAGATGATCAGATCGCGAAGTGGGTGGCCGCAGTTCGCCAGCTGCCCTCCATTACCAGGGCCGTTGCCTACCGCATTGGATACCGCGGCATAGGGTACGGATGTGATCTGGTCTTCAAACTGATAGTTCCAGTAGTCGACAATTGCGCGAAATCCGCCCAGTTTCAGGATGAAGCCAAGGCTATAGGTATCTGCTTTTTCCGGCGTCAGCGCGGGGTTGCCGGAGAAATCGATAGAACGATACTGATTTGCGGTGGCTGGAACGGGCTGCAACCCTGTTGCCTGTAACGACCGGTTCACCGGCGTTGGGCCGCGAAAGGTTGAACCCACAGAGCCCCGTAGCGCCAGAGCCTCTGTCGCCTGCCAGCGAATGGATGCCTTTGGATCCGTGGTATCACCGGTTAAGCCGCCATAATCTTCGTAGCGGATAGCCAGCTGCAGATCCAGGTTGTCCAGCAGGGGTACTGCAAGTTCGGCAAACACGGCTTCCACATCGTCTTCCAATGCCTGGGGTATAAACTGGCCGAGGAAAATGAAGGGACCGGTGGCCAGAGCGCACGAGGAGTCGCCGGGTATTGGACAGGGGGTCACGCGGGCATCGATGAGTGGATTGGTGGGTCGCGTTTGATATTCAATCTTGCGATATTGGCCACCCAGGGCCCAGCCAATCTGGCCGCCTGGAAGTTCAAAGCCAAACTCCCCATTGACCACTGCGTCTACTACCATGAGTGACTGATCCTGAATAACGTCCCAACGCTCAACGAGCCAGCGCTGCATTTCCGCAGAGTTGTCATTGGCAGCGACGTATCCCGGATTAACACCACCGTATGGGCCACTTCTGTCGATGGCGTTGGAAAAGGGGTTGAAAAACTCACAGGTGGAACCCGCCTGGCCAAAGGCGATGCCATTACAGTCGGGTCCGCCGAGGCCGTTTAACGCAGCCTGCAGGCGGGTAATCATGGTGTCCACGCCGGAACGCCGATGTTGGGAGTCGGAATAGGTCACCGCAACATCCCAGCCGATGCCTTGCATCCAACCCTCCTGAAAAGTCCCTTTGAGGCTGGCACCCACTCTGTTCATGTCGAAATAGTTGACGTTCAGTTGACCCCCGTTGCCGCCTGTAATTTCCGGGATACCGCCCCAACCATTAGGGCGCCAGAAGAACAGCTGTACCTGCTCGGTAGCGTCGATGACACCCTGGGGTAACCCTGCCTGTTGCAAAGCGGTCAGTGCACCCGGGTTGTTGGAAAAAGGAGATGGGCCGTTAGGGTCATTAAACACACTGAACTGAAAGGCGCCGGGACCGTTCGGACCGGAGGTAGGCGGGTACGAGGGTGATGTGCGGTACTCTGGCAATCGAGTTCGTGATTTGAGTCCTTCAATGTGTAACTCAACCCCGTCTGCTATTTCGACGTTGAACTCACCATAAAGCTGCTGTTGTTCCGTTTCCTCCACAATGTTATCAAATGGAACGAAGCTGAACCGGCAGGCCGGACCGCCGAACGCAGCGGGCAAACCATCCGGGTAACCTCCCAGCGCTGCGCAGTTTGCATCTCTGGTAATCCCGGCTGTAGGCGTGCCGCTTGCATCGCGCGGGATGAAGTTGCCGGGTGTGCCAAACGCTGACCAGCCGGTTGGGTTGCGTATGTAGGGTGGTGTTGCCCAGTCGCGCTCAGTACTTTTCAGCTCACTGCGATGCTGTTGCGCATAAGACAGTAAAACGTTGGAGCGTTCACCCTGCCACCCCCAGTTGATGCTGCCGGTCCAGTCTCCATCAGATTTATCGATGCTGCGGTACTCGGCATTGATTTCGAAACCCTCCAGGTCCCGTCGGGTGATGAAGTTAACAACACCGGCAATGGCATCGGAACCATAGATTGCCGCCGCGCCGTCTTTCAGCACTTCCACACGGCCTATGGCCGCGATGGGCAGCAGGTTGGTGTCAACGCCAGCAGGTCCTTCGGCGGGCGTATAAGTTGTACGGCGGCCATTCATGAGTACTAGTGTACGCATGCCGCCTAAACCACGGAGATTCACATTGCCTGTGCCGATGGTGCCCTGGTTAGCACCAAACTGATTGCTTTCGCCGACAATTGACGTCACATAGGGCATGGCGCGAATAAGATCGAGGACCGTGGGGCTGCCGCGGTCCTCTAGTTCCTGCGCGTCAATAACATCGACCGGAAGCGCGGCATCTTCCGGTGTCCCTCGAATGTAGGAACCGGTGACGACAATTTCTTCGATGAGGCCTTCAGATTCTGCAACGCCGTAAGGCGCAATTCCAAAGACAAGAAGGATAGTTAGGAATGGCCGCAGAATGAGCGGCCTGTTACGTGTGATAAACATAGCTCTCCCCATACCATTCAGGTGCTCACATTCCAGCACGTTTATTTCTCTAAAACAACAGGTGCAAAGTGTTAGTATTAGCGGTGAGGATCAGGATTAAGCTGGTGTTTGCGAAGATAAGAATGAAATTGACCGATGAATATATTCGTTAGAATAAAAAGCTATAATCGGCATGCTGATTCTTGGCCTATAAAGGTGCCGATAAAGACGGTGGTGGAAGGTGTTGGGGTCAAGAATATGTTGGGGAAGGGTCGAACGTCATACTGGATCTTCCTTTAAATTGCCCGGAAGAACGGTGGCGCTAAAGCTAGTGGACTTAGGCTTCCTGGGTCCGGCGGGTTGCGGGGGGGATCGCCTGCATCTCCAGGACACGGGTCCGGTTTTAGCTGTTTGATGCCAAGCGTGATGCGCTGCAATTCTGGATCAATGGCTAAGATGACGGTTTCAACGTAGTCACCGATAAAATATCGTGTGATGGCATCTTCACTCGATAGAACCCAGTCGAGATCACTTAAATGTGCGATGCCAAAAACACCGTCTCCAAAAGAGATGAACAGACCCATATCTTTTTCAATTCGCATGATTTCACCAAGGATCCGCTCGCCGCGACGATGGCCCTGCGCGAAACATTCCCATTGATCGAAATTGTTCGTGGTGGGCAGTATACGCTTGTAGCGTTTGTTGGGGAGAGTTACTTGGCGTTTTTCGTCAAACAAACTGGTTCTGGTGAGGGCAGAGAGACACATCTACATAGATCTGCGTTTCTATCTCTGCGCCTTTACCATTAATCCGGGTAGAGCTCTAAGCAACTGGTTAGCAGTCCACTTTGGTCCGCGCATGTGGGGTGGATGGGGCTTAACCAATCATCCGAAGCCATCAACTTGGTGGCGGATAAGCCGGAAAGGTCGCCGTTCAGTCATTATCGGCTGAGGCTGTGTGATAACTCAGCGTAATGGGGCCTGTTCCCAAGAAGCAGTGGCATCACTGGGAAACCATAGTCGTTGAGGTAGGTTTCTACATTATCCACCTCTAGGTCTGCGAGTAGATAGACGGGGCTGTTCGCTTCCTGCGCTTGCGCTGGAAGAGTCGAGGCAAAGGCAAGAGCCGTCTCCGTGTTCAGAGTTGTGATTTTCATGGTGGTTTCCTTTCTCAATCGAGGGTGTGGAGCCAGTCGGACGTCAAGCGGCCGATGGCGGTGGGTTGATCTTCCTGGACGAAATGCATACCCCGGCCACCGTAGCGGATGTCGAGGTTTGCATAATTAGCGCGCATCCATTGCGCAGCGTCGGGCGTGACCAGGACGCCGGGCTCGAAATAGATCAGCAGCTTCGGCACATCCGAGGACCTGAGCCATGCGTTGACCGCCTCGAAAATCTCGATATTACGCGCGGGTTCACCCGCGATGGGCAACTCGTTTGGCCAAAGCAAGAGCGGAGTGCGGTCAGAATTCTCGGGAAACGGCGCTCGATAGGCCTCCATCTCTTCCGGGGTCAGCGACCTCAGGACTGAAGACGGCAGCACCTGTTCAATGAAGGCGTTTTGCTCCATGAGCAAAACAGGTCCAGCTTCGGGGTCGCGGAAGGCGCGGAAGGTGTCAGCATAGGGGCCGAACTGAGCGATGTCATCCATCGGGAAGGCCGGTGCGACCAGAGCCTCCATGAAGATGACCGCCTTTACGCGATCCTCGTTGAGACGGGCCCAGTTCAGGCCGAGCATTGAGCCCCAGTCATGAACCACCAGCGTCACATCATCGAGATCGAGTGCGTCCATGAACCCGTCGATATAGGAGAAGTGCGTCTGGTAAGTGTAATCGAGATCGGGCCGGTCAGATTGACCAAATCCGATGAGATCAGGTGCGATCACACGACCCTGGCCTTCGAGAAACGGCATGACATTGCGCCAGAGATAGGAGGAGGTCGGCTGTCCGTGAAGGAACACGATGGGGTTGCCTTCGCCCGCCTCAACATAGTGCATTTGCGCGCCATCGACCTCAATGAAGGCCGAGCCCGCCATCGGTTCTGGCGACAGGTTAGGATCATGCAAAGGGTTGGCACCCTGCGCATGGGCGAGACTGGCCAACCCCATTGCCGCGATGGCCACGAGTAGAAGTAGTTTCATTGTCATTCCTTTTGGAGATGGTTGGTCAGTCACGTGACTCGCCGCTCAAGGGACATGAGGACCAGCCCAGCATGTAATAGATGCTGCACGCACCGGTCAGCGCCGTGACGAGCAACATCGCAGCACCGAGGGCAAGGGCCATAGCGAGCGCCCCGCCGATCACACCCTGCGCCCAGAGAATGGCGACAGCGATGGCGGGCAAGGCTCGTAGGATGCGATCGAACGTCCCGACATTACGTGTGGTCATCATTTTCTTCAAAAACATGGGTTTCTCCTAGATTGTCTTCTGGTGATAGGTTTCAAGAGCGGAAACGCCGTGTGCATAAAGGCCCTTGAGCGTCTCATCGACGACTGATGAATTTTCGTCGTCGGTCGCGTAATCAGCGCCCCATGTCACCTGCGCACGCCCGTCGGACAGGCCGACGACAAAGATCGTCGCGATGACATGGCTCGCCGGAAGCGGGTGCTCGTCAATGGCGTAGCGAAAGCGTCTGGCATCGTGATCGATTTCGATGATCCGCTCTTTCAGCTCTGCGCCATCAGCCATAGTGCAGAATCGTTCGGCGCCTTCGCCCGTTCCGCTCAACGCGCAGGAAGTAATGACGCCCGTGAACCAGTGATGGACGTCGCCGCCTTTGGAAATTGTTGCCCAGACCTCGTTGGCTGGGACTTGGATGGTTCGGGTGATTTCGGTTCTCAATAGCTACTCCTTTCTGCACTGATCGATGTAAAACAAGATAAATTTTTAGTTGAGCGCCGCGATGGTTTCATCGGCAATCGCGCGAAGAATCTCGATAAGTTGCCCTGCCTTGCTCAGTACGCTGATGCTGACAACGGCCCCTAGACAGAGCCGCGCTAGGTTTTCGGGGGCATGATCGCGGATCTCACCCTTAGCCTGACCTCGCTCGATGGCAGACATGAATCGCTCCTCGATCTGCCTGAAATAGGCGTCGATTTCTGCCTTAACGACGGGGTCCTGGCGAATAGCCTCGCGAGAGGTGTTGCAAATCATGCAGCCTGAGCGGCCCTGCGTTGTTCCTGCAAAATCAACCAAACCATAGAGCGTGGAGCAAATTGCATCGATCGATGCCGCAGGATCGCGCAGGGCTTTGGTGTTCTCCTCGACAGCGGTGCGCCGGAAGGCACGCAGCGCACTCACAAACATGTCGCGCTTATCGCCGAACGTGTTGTAAAGACTCTTGCGCGAAAGCCCGGTCGCCTGCTCGAGGTCTTGAAGCGACGTGCCGTCAAAGCCGGTATTCCAGAATTGCATCAGCAGTCTGGCCTGGATGTCGGCTTCTTCAAATGATCGAGGTCTTCCCATGAGCGATTTTTTACACCGATCAGTGCGATATGTCAACGATGGTTATGAATTCGCTCGCCAGAAGCAAATTTGGACGACTAGAGGTCCCGAACAGGGCTGGTTAGATATGCAGGGTTATGTCACAGAATTATGCGTTCGACGGTGCAGCGGGCGAAACGGATTCCCTCGCGGTTCATCTACCGTCAAGCCCTTGGGCGCACCATAGACGCGTTAATTGTCCTCCCAGATGCGTTTGATGAACGGCTTGAGGGCTGCATCCCGCTGCACACGCGGCGGGGCTGTCCCTAGCACCCCACTGTGAAGCTAGAAGTTAAGTCCAGATCCAGACGGCTATCAAAATCAGTAAGATGGCGAACAAACAGAACGAGATAGTCGTCGCGAGTTGACTTCCCTTTGTTGTATCGAAAAGGTGGAAGTCGAGGAGCAGGTGTTTGACCCCTAGTATGAAATGGTAGGCAAGCGCTGCTAGAGACACAAACATGGCTAGCTGATGAATTGGTTGGGCCAGGGCATTGTGGGCTTGCTCGAAACCAGCTGGACTAGACAGTGCAAGTTGGAGCAGGTAGAGAAAATACCCTACAGCGAACAGCAGGGCGATGCCGGATATTCTGTGCAGGATGGAAGCGAAAGCAACGAAGGGCAAAGGAAATTTAAACGGGTTTACCGGAAGGAAAACGGGCCTTTTATCTTTCATGGGCGGTCATGCTGTGCTTTTTGCTCAGAAGCAATACTACGGTTGTTCCAGCTGGTTTGAAACTAACCCTGACGGCTCCAAACTGGGGACCTGGGGTGCACACCAGACGGTCCGAACTGATGGACGAACCTGTAGTATCTGATCTCGATGTTAGGCGAACCTAAGCAAATGGACAGAAGTACAATCACGCTCATTGGGCCGCTCGGTGTTGGGAAATCGACGCTGGCGCAACTACTTTCCCAGAAGCTTGCGTTGCCGCGATGCTGCTATGACGATCTGAAACTCGCATACCTTGAAGATGCAGGATTCAAGCTAAGCGAGGCTCACCGAATTCGGGATGCTGACTGCATACACGCTATGTGTATGTATACAAATCAGTTTGGAATTGATGTTCTGGAGCGCGTGATCAACGAACATGTCGGATATGTGATTGATTTCGGTGCGGGGAGTTATTGTTTTGAGAACCCGGCCGAGATTGCCAGGGCCAGTAAGTCGTTTGCGCCGATATCAAACGCTTTCCTCCTGCTGCCTTCTGACAACTTGCGTGAAAATATCCTGCCGCTCCCAGGCGTGCGGGAGAAGCGCTACATGAATACCTATTTCATCATGCATCCGATGAATGAAACCCTCTCAAAAACAACGGTGTATACAGCGGAGAAAACACCGGAAGAATCAGCTACAGAGATAATCGGTTTGTTAAGCTGATGGTCGGCTCTTAATGCGTAACGATGAGGGATAGCCTATGCGCCCAGGTCAATCGTTTGGGAATGCAGACGTTGTCGACAACTACAGGTTTCGTCCTGAATACCCTGCAGAAATCTATGAGAAGTTGGTAGCACTGGCGCCCACACACACGCATGCGCTGGATTTAGGATGCGGAACTGGAAAGATCGCGCGCGGTATTAGCCCGTCGTTTGAATCGGTTACAGTGATTGATGCATCAGAGGTTATGATTGGCGTGGCCAAAAGACTGGACACTCATAATTCGTCCAATATTAACTGGGTTCAAAGATATCTGAATTCGACACCGACCTGTTTCACTTGCTCGAGCCACATGCGGTTAACGGCGTCCTGACGTATTGGGTTCGAACGCAGATTGAGTGGGGGACTATTAAGCCTTGAATTTGAACAATACCAGAACAGGTTCTCTATATTGGAAGGTCCGACGCGTTGAGCGTGTGTACTGCCAACTGCTTTTTTGCACAGGATCAGTTCTTAAATTATGAGAAATACACTTGTTAAAAACCTGGAGGCCAGGTTCGAGGCCTACGCCGACCTTATTGCTGAAACAAACAATGATGATCTGCAGCAAACACTTGAAATCGAGAAACATAAAACCCTGGCAGAGCACCTCTGGTGTATTGTTGGGGCGCGTGAAAGCTATGCCAGGGCGATTGCGGCTGGACAGTGGCAGGGATTCCACTGTTCTGTCACAGATTTTACGCAAACTGGTTTCGCAGATAAGTTGCACGATTCGGCCAGAGGGTTTCTCAGGGTCATACGCTCAGTTGAAGAGTGGACAGACGAGCGCGAGACATTGCTTGCAACACTTGCAGAACATGAAGTGATGCATGAAGGCCAGATCATTCGGCACGTATATGGTATGGGAGGTAGGCTGCCATCGTCTTGGACGTGGGCTTAGCATGGCGCCAATTCTGTTCAATCCAGTCGCAACGGGTCCAGTTCTGTGCCTGGCGGGTAGTTGTCGGCGATCTGGTACATGCCATCCAGCGTGATTTCGGCACTGAGGGTAATCACATTGTCAGGGCCAACCTCGACGAGTCCCAGCTTGGCGATTGCACAACGGTCCTCGTTCAACGGCGCTTCCACCGCGGTCAGCACAAGACCGTCCGGTCCAGCCTCCAGACCCAGTTCGGTGAGCGTCGTTTTGAGCATGCCGCCGTGTGCTTCGAAGGTAACTTTGCCTTGAAATCTCATCTCGCCGCTGATGCTGCCATCCGTTTCTATGACCAGATTACCCCCTGGTATGGCGGTGAAGATGAAGGATCCATCCTCAGCACGCGTTGCGCCATCAGTTGCGTTAATGGATCCGCCTGCGGCTTCAACGTAACTTCTGAAGCTGGCTTTTACACCCCAGGTTAATCTGTTGATACTCATGGCTGCTCCTGTTCTGCAAACGCTAAGAATGGCGTAGTCGGCGGCAATTTGCACCTGGGTTCTGGACGCGACAACCAGGAAGGTTTGTTACGGCTGCTGGGTTTCACCTGATTGATTCACTGAAGAATCCAGAAGCGTTTTAATTTGTTTATACAGCGCGCCCATCGTAAAAGGTTTTGCCAGAAAACCGGATACCTGGCTGAGATCATCACCTTCTTCCAGCAGTTCCTTCGGATAACCACTCATCAGCAGTATGGGTATGCCTGCGTTGATGGATCTGATCATTTGAATAACTTTGAATCCATCCAGCTGCGGCATAGCTGCATCGGTTATGACGAGATCAATCTCGCTGATATGTTGCCTGTATAAATCCACGCATTGCACTCCATCCTGGGCCCGCAAGACTTGCCAACCTTTACGTTTCAGCATGGATTCGACAATGTTCATAACCGCATGATCATCGTCTGCAACTAATATCAGTGGTGTGGAGCGCGCGGACATCGCGGCAGTCATCCTTGAGTACAATGGCACTCGTTAGTCGATCTGGTGAAAAAAGGCGGCATTGAGCCCGACTCAGGAAGGAAGTTCTATCGTACAGTGAGGTGTTTACACGGTTTTTACGTTTCGATTCACCGTCGCAGCATCGTTCTCATGGTTTGTGCAGTCAGGAGTTTGCTGATGCAGAGGCGCTTAATGCTCAGCTGTCGGTAAAGCCTAAAAGAACCAGCTGGTATCTTCCTGCTCCGCTGCATCACACATTGAGGCTGCGTTCACCAGATTTTCTTTGATCCGTTCGTATTCAGAATCTGTTATGGCCTCAGCTTCCAGCGCCAGTTTCAGGTCGATGAGTTGCTGCCCTAATGACACATTCCCCATTCGAAGATTTCGTGGATTGTTCTCCTGTATGCAGGAAGCCAGCAGGAGCACAACAGCAACGGGCAGCAGGAACTTCATTGGGGTACCTCGGTTAATCGAATAATGACTATTATTGCCAGTTGCCAGGTTGGCGCAAGGTCAGTGGGAGAAGAAGCCGACTTTTCTGCGCATCAGTGGTAGTCACGGTCGCCTGGCGTTACCTGCCAGTTGTTAAAATCCAACGCGCCTTCCGGGTCTTCGGGATAAGAGGCCTCAAACCAGTTGTTGGTCCTGTATGGCAGCATGCCTGCTTTCTTGAAGAGCTCCCAGTGGGGCCACGCAGGCGGCCCAAAAAAATTGACGTAGCCGGCTCCGGCCTGGCGCGCTACGTCGATATTGTGGCGTAGCAGCTCTCCCGCAATATCAGGATCATTCACAGGTGCAGCAAACTCACTTAAGGTCACCTGTGTCCCGCCCATTCTCAGCACGCTGTAAGCTACAGGTGTATCGTTCTTATGCAGCACAAAGGCCTCATAGGTCTCCAGAGGGTGCTGCAAATATCGCCAGTTCAGGAACTCTGAATTGTGCGGGCACCAGTATCCATGGAATGCCATGGTGCTGAGCGTGACCGCATCGAGATCGCTTGAGAACAAGGCAATGTTGTCCAGCTGATAACTTGTGTGTGTCTGCTTGCGTAATATTGGCTTTGGCCATAGAGAATGCAGTTTGTTAACGCTAAAGGCGGTGATGCTGCGAGCAAAACCTGGTATTCGTGGTGTGTGATCATCGAGGAGAATTCTTGCGTCCAGCATAAACAGACCACCTTTCAGGCGCCCCAGAATCTGGTCAGCTTGCCCCGCTTTGTTGGAGACCGTACGCGAACCCTCGTTGGGTCCCGAGATAGAACACACTTTACCGTGGCTTTCGTGGGAATAGCGAACGTCTCTGCGAACGCTGGATAAGCCAGATCTCTGCCACTTGGGTACCGTTGCCGAATCGCCTGACACTGCCCCAGGAACAGGTTCACTGCCACGCCAGATCGGCCAGGGATATTTTGCGCCGGTTTTTACAATTTCTTTGGTTGCGTTGTCTTCTACAATCCAGGCCAGTGCACGGCCGTAGGGGTTTTTCCGGTACAACCAGTTGTAAGCTTCTCGCGGTCGGACTTTTCCGAACGCTTCATCTACGCACCGATAGATGCCCTCGAAATCAGATTCGAGGGCCTGGCGAACGGTGAATCTCGGATCACTGCTGGGTTTTTCTGCCGGCTTGCGATGAAACGCGTCGAAGGGGTCTTCAGGTATCGCAATCAAGTTAGTTGCATCGGCAATTTGTTGATTAAAGGCGATCATTGAAAAACTCGTAACGTATCGACAGTTCGATCTCGTACGATTGAGCATCTTCGCTGGCAGCAAAGCTCGCTGGTCGTTCGCTGTCACGGTAGCGGATTTCCAGGCCGCCACTTAACAGGCGGGTAAAGTCGTAGCGGCCGCCTACTAGCCCGGTAAGCACATCTCGATCGATGTTACCTCCAGCATCACGGATGAACGCGGTATCTCGTAGCGCGGAACCATCTCCATCTTCCACAAGGGAATAGTCGATGATCAACGCCTCTGTGATGGCGTCTCTTCGGTCTAATGTGAGCCTTGCGTAAAGCTGCCAACGCTCGCCGGCGGGCAGATAATCCGCACCTAGTGCAAACTGATCAAGGCTGCTGGCAAGAGACTCGCCTGCGGTGGCTGTCTGTCGACGTGTGTAGCTGGCCTCTAGCTCCCAATCGGAAACGCGCTTGGTATACACGACGCTGCCGAAGAATGTGACATCGTCATCGCTGGTGTCAAAGCCGCTAAAGTCCAGCGGGTAGCTCTGCCTTGAACCTAAATCACTGGCAGGGATGGCCGGTGCGTTGGGGTTTTAAAAACCGCACAGACTGGCTATCGGTTGGCCTTGACCGCCTCCGATACCGCAGGCGCTGAAGTTTGCACGTAGCAGGTTGGACCCGTTGGCGCGGCCGACATTGGTGTTGGTTACTGTTTGGCCGAGGCGATCCTGTTCGGTGTCAACCCAGGTTGGACCGCCTTCGATGGCAAGACTGGAGAATTCGTCGAACTGATAGCGCCAGAGTAAAGAAAGCGAGAAGTAGTCGCTTTCTGCACTGATGCGGTTGTCCGCGCCATCGAAATCCTGATTCGCGTACCGCACGCCGGCACCGATATTCTGTTTGTCACTGAGCAGGTAGTTAATGGTGACACCAACTTCGGTTGTGTCACTGTCGCTACGGTTGATATTACGCTTGAAATCAATAGTCTGATAGCCGAGGTTTCCGCTTATAGACCAGCGCCGGGAGAGTTCTCGTGTTAGATCAACGCTAAGGTCAGTGCGCTCGTACCGGTTCTGGCTGATGTCAATGCCTGAGTCTCCGCTGTCGAAGTCTGCAAGGTCAAATTGAAGATTCGAGACGTCGCGATAACGTTGATTAAAAATGATCTGAGTAACCGGATCAAAATCATAGCGGAGTCTGAATCGCTGCCGGTGTTCCATCGCATTGGCTTCATCTGTATCGGCATAAGACTGATAATCCCCCCGGTAGTTAAGCAGATAGTCGAGTCTTCGCTCAGGGTCGCTGCGCAGCTCCAGCTCTATACCTGCTTCCAAGAGCATGTCGCTGTCTTCGTCGCCATCTGTAGCAAACACATTGGAGTTGTATGCAGTCGAGCCGATGGCAGCTGCGGAAAACTCTGTGGCCTGACTTGTCTGAGACAGGGTGATCGCAGCTGCGATCAGGATGAGTATTGAAAAGTTTGTGTTGTTCATTCTGGTACCACCACAGTGTCACCTGGTGCGAGTAAAAAATTGGAACCGCGCGTGCGGCCCTTAATGAAATCGACATAGTCGAAGCGCAGCTCTTCCTCAATATCATCCTTGGTTCGCAGCACAATTATGTCTCGCTTTTTGGCGAACGGGGTAAAACCGCCCATTTCAGCGATCGCATCTAACACCCTCATATCGTGACGTAGCTCCAGGACGCCAGAGCGCTCGATACCGCCACCAATTACGCTCACTACCTGGCTGCGCATTTCCAGAACAGATATATCAACCTGTGGTTTCGCGACATAATCCACCAGAGCAACTTCAATATGTTCTGCGAGCTCTTCCGGGGTTTTGCCCGCTGCGCGGATATCGCCAATTAACGGGATGGAGATTTTCCCATCGGTGCGCACCAGAGCAGGTCCGGAGAGTTCTTCCTGCTGCCAGACTAAAACGTTTAGCAGATCTGGAATGCCGATCCTGTACACTTCGTTTGTGTCTTCTGGCGCAGCGGCGGACAGCTGTGTGTTGCTGAAACTTAAAATCACTACAACAAGTAATCTAAGTGTCCCGGATTGGCAGAATGCTCTTTTTTCTTTGGCTGTGATTTTCACGTTCTTACCTTGCTTCTAAATCTGAAATATTGATTGCCCAGCGCAATGACTGTGGGTAGCAGCAATGCACGAAACAAACCGAAATTATATCCCACCACCGGTAGCCGCAGTATTTCCTGGCTGTCAGCTATGGGTAGGTGGTTGACACCGCGCCGCCCGCCGAATGCGAGTTCGTAACCCGCCTGTCGGGACTCGCTGCGTACCATTGGATTGGTGGCGTTAGCCGGATAAGCAAGCACGGCGTTCTTCGCATAGTTACCGAGCTCCTTGTTTAACTTATTTTGTGATTCTGTCAGATCCTCGCGGAGCTGCTGCGTGTTCAGCCGGCTCAGTAGAGCATGGTCCCGTCCGTGAGAACATATGCATACGCCTTCAGCCGCCAGCGTACGTAAAGCATCCCAATCCAATACCTGGTTCAATGGTGGCGGATGGCCGAGGATATCAAGTGTTTGCTCGACCCATACCATAGCTTCCCGGTGTGGTAACGACTTTATGTGGTTGCGCATTATCTTGTATGCCTGGCGCCTGAGCTGTGAATTTTCCAGTGAGAGTTCCGGCAGTGGCATACTCTGCAGCCTGGTTAGCTTTGTTTGTAGCAGCGCGGCGTGAATTCGATCCCACCAGAACCCACTTGCTTCACCATCAGGAAATGCTGTGGGTACAAAAAGTGCGACGGGTATACCAACTTCTCTGAGAATTGGCCAAGCCAGATCCGCGAAATCCTGGTAGCCGTCATCAAAAGTCACAAGTATGGCTTTTGGTGGTAGTTTGGCTGCGCCTCGGTGGGCTGCCAGTAGCTGATCCATGGAAATTGGATTGTAGCATTTGGCCAGCAGCTGCATTTGCTTCCTGAACTCTTCCGGAGTTGCGCTGATCAATCCAGGTTCAAGGTTTGGGGACTGGTCAGCATAGCCGATGCGGTGATAGGTCAGTACGCGGAACTGCTGACCGCGCTTGTCAAAACGCTCCATCATCGCAAACAGGCCTATCGCATCGAGGCCGGAAGCTATTGTTTCAACGAGCTTTTTCATTAAGTTGGTGAGTCGTTAAGGTCGCTTGCCCAGGGGTCAAAATATTGACGACTTTTGAATATCGCCCAGCAAACGCCAATCAGTCCGCCAAGCCCGCAGCAGAGAATGAAAACCAGTAGCGGATTCGGCCAGGTCGGCGACTGAGGTTGTACCGGCTCTGCGATCATGCGTGCTGTGATACCAAATTCTCCAGCGTCTGCGAGGCGTTTGAGTAATCTCTGGTCCAGTAGAGCACGACGCCGTTCGTCTACCAGTGCCTGAGTCTGATTTAACTCTTCGGTAACCATTCGTTCTTCTCGTCGCAGCCGATCGGCCTGGGCGAGGATCTCGCGTTCTTGGTTAAGAACGGCGATTAACTGTTCTTCCAATGCTTTGGCGGCTTCTATTTCTTTACTGATCAGAAGGGGTGTTGCCTGTTCCGTGCGGGTCAGCTGATTGCGCAGTAAATCTACTTCGCGCTGTGCTGCCTCAACGGTCGGATGCCCCGAACGCAGTGTCTGACGAGTGCGGGCGAGTTCTGCCTCCGCCAGGACCAGTCGATCCTGCAACGAGCGCGTAACCGGGTTGTCATTCAACGCAGATGAAGTGCTGCCAGTGAGTAACTGCGTTTCCAGGGCGATACGGTTTTGTCTTACTGAGCCCAGCCGTTGAGTCTGATCGCGAATGATCTGAAGTTGTGCTGCCACTGCATCTTCGGCGCTCCCACCATTAAAATTATTGCGACGCAGACTATCGAGCTGCTCTTCAAGTCGTTGAATATCTTCAAGGAGCGCTTCGTATTCGCCCTGCTTAGCGTTCAGTCGCTGGTTCTGATTGTCTATCTCTTCCTGTTGCAAACGGTTTCTATAAGCGGTTACTGTGGCCTCCAGAAGTTCCATGCCATAGACCGGGTCCAGTCCAAGATAGCTTAACGCAACCACTTGCGTGCCGCTGACTGCGCTTGCCTGGATGGATTCCTGTGCTGAATCTAACTCATCCTGATCAGGGTCGGGATGTTCAAGTTGAGTCAGTTCAACCGCACCTGCCAGTACCGATCGGCTTTGCATGACTTCAGCTTGTGTCGCGATAAATGCCGAACTGGTGTTTACAGGTGCAGCCCGTGCCTCGCTGGGGTCCTGTCGCTCGAGAACCACCTGAGCCGTCACTGTGTAGAGTGGAGACGTGAATGTGAGGACCATGATGCTTAGCATTACGCCTGCAAGAACACACATCACAACTGCTCGCCAATGCTTTTGCAACGCAAGAAATAATTCATCGATGCCAAAAGAAATGCCGCCGTGTTGACCGCGTCCAGCTTGTTCTTCCGCATAAAGCGACATGACCTGGCGGACACCAGCCTGGGTTAGTTCCAGACGAATTTCCGGCAGATTGTTGTCGCCGCCTTCTGCATTGGGGTTGCTGGGTACGTTCTTATCCGCCATCTAGTCGATTTCCGTGTAATAGATTGTTAAATCTTTGTTAATTCAATACGTATAAATAACCGCAGGGTGCCCAGTTCAGGAACGCTTATCTAGAATGTTTTTGTCGGTAAGGTGTGAGCACCTTGTATTACCGGGTTATTCCTTCACGTTTTGCTTGCTAAGCTTGCAGCAGATTTGATTTTACCTTTTTTCACTTTTCATAAGGCTGGCTATTTTGAGCATGATGCATCCGATCCCAAAGTCTCTGGCTGCGCCTGAACGCGTGCTGGTAGCGAATTCGGAGTATGCCATGAGTAAGCGGGTTTTTGATCTTCTGGTGTGTCTGGTGGCGCTACCACTTCTGTTGCCGCTGGCTTGTTGCATTGCGGCAGCCGTCTCTGTGTCGAGTCGCGGTCCGGTTTTCTTTCGCCAGGAGCGCACCGGTGCAAATGGCCGCAAATTTACCATGTATAAATTCAGGACGATGGTACGCAACGCAACCCAGCTGAGGGCTCAGCTTGCTGGAGATGTGGTCTCCAACGGACCGGATTTTAAAATGGTGAATGATCCCCGAGTAACAAGAGTTGGCGCATTCCTGCGTAAAACGAGTCTGGATGAATTACCACAGCTGTGGAACGTTGTGCGAGGCGATATGTCGCTGGTTGGACCTCGGCCTACCTCCTTCGGGAGCGAAACCTATGCGTTGTGGCACACCGAACGCTTGGAAGCAAAACCCGGGTTGACCGGTTTATGGCAGATAGAGAAACGTGGGGATCTCGATTTTGATGAGCGCGTTCGGCTTGATATTGCGTATCTGCGTAATCGCAGCCTGCGTCTGGATTTATGGATATTACTGCGTACTGTTCCGGCTGTGCTCGAACAGCGTGGTGCATACTGAGTAGTTTTGAGTGAAGCAGTTTTTGGACAGGTATGCGCTCTGGTCGGGCTGGATCATGCTGGCAGTGATCTTTGCAGTAGTGGTGCCGCTGGGTGCATGGGGGCTTCTTGGTGGTATCGCCGCCGTTGCTCCGCTTGTGCTGCTGGTCAAGCCGCAGCTGTACCGGCGCCATGCTCTGCTGTTCGGTTTGCTGGCCATTACCAGCGTTGCGCTTTCCAGTGCAGGGGATGGCGGAATTCTGCCAATTCTCGCCTCGATTGTCCTGTTAAGCGTGGGCATTGGGCTGGCGCCGGGTGTTTCCGAACGTCGCCCTCTGGTGGATGGTTCACCGGTAAAACATGTAGAAAACCGAGCAGCCTGTCTTGGTCTGCTTGCCGCGGAAGTAGGACGAGCCAGACGTCACGAGCGACCCTTGCGTGTGGTTGCCTTGGGCTATCAGGACAGCACTGAACGCACAACGAATGATCACCAGCTGTCTTTACTGAAACAAGCGGTCCAACAGGAGGTGCACATGTACTGCCCTGTATACCAGTTCGAAACCCATGTTGTGACTGTGGTGCCAGAATTACAGGAACATGACCTGGAAGCGTTGTTAAATCGTTTATATAAAACCATCAAGCTGCAGGCGCTGCCACCGGTTTATGCGGGTGTTGCAGCATTTCCGCTTGACGCGGTTACCAGTACTGCCCTGTTAGACAAAGCGTTGGAGAACTGTGCGGGCTCAGCGCTCAATGCAGAGCACGCCCAAACCCTCACCGTTGTCGGTGGTACCGGCTTCAAAGCCGGGATGCCTTCGCCATGAGTCACTCCGCGGCGGCTGTCGGAGGCGGCCGTGGGCATACTGTTGCATACGTGATGTCGCGGTTTCCGAAACTGACAGAGACGTTTGTGCTCGATGAAATGGTGCAGCTCACACGTAATGGCTGGATCGTGAAAATATTTCCTTTGTGGCGCGAACCTGCTGAACTGGTGCACGACGATGCGCTTGCCTGGGTGCAGGTTGCACAGTTTCTGCCACATGTGTCGATAGAAATTCTGATCGACAATCTTTACTGGATGTATAGGCAGCCACGGCGTTATTTTTCTGCGTTGTGGAATGTGGTGTTGTGCAATATTTCGAGTCCACGCTTTCTCACCGGCGCGCTCGCAGCGTTTCCCAAAGCCGGTACAATGGCACGTCGAATGCAGTCGCAGGGCGTCGAACACGTGCACGCGCATTTTGCCAGTCACCCCGCTGCGATTGTTTATGTGGTCAACAAACTCACTGACATACCCTGGAGCTTCACGGCGCACGGGTCTGACCTGCACCGTGAACAGGCGATGCTGGCGGAAAAAGTCTCAAGTGCAAAATTTGCCGTAGCCATATCGGAATTCAACAAACGGGTTATTCTTAAGCACTGCGCAGCGAGGGATGCCAAAAAAATAAAGGTGCTGCACTGTGGTGTGGATCTTTCCAAGTTCAAGCTGACGCCGGCTGACGCTGAGCAGAAGGCTGTTGATCCTGCAGGTGATGCTTTGCGGGATAATAAAGCGAGCGAGTTGATAAACATTGTCTGCATTGGCACATTGCATGAAGTTAAAGGTCAGGCTTTCCTCATCAGAGCATGCGCTCAGCTCGAACAGTCTAACTGGCAATGCCACTTTATCGGTGATGGTGAAGATCGGACGCAGCTGGAATTGCTTGCGGCGACTCTGGGACTAACAGATCGTGTGGTTTTTCATGGACAGTGTACAAGAGACAAAGTGCGTGAATTACTGCAACAGATGACGCTTGCCTGCGCACCGAGTGTACCAACCAGCGATGGTCGACGGGAAGGGATTCCGGTTGCTTTGATGGAAGCTGCGGCAGCTCAGCTGCCGTTGGTGGCTAGCAATTTATCGGGCATACCGGAGTTGGTTGTTCATGAGGAAACTGGATTGCTGACCGTGGTTGCGGACGTCGAAAGCATCGCTTCTGCTATAAATCGACTCGTGCAGGATCCCGACCTGCGCGACCGACTTGGTAAAGCGTGTCGAGAAAAAATTGAAAGAGAATTTTCGCTCGCGAGCAATGTTTCGATGTTACAAGAACTGATACTCGAACCGGCAACCTGATATGTTGTTTTCGATGATTGTGTTGCTGGTGGTTATGGCCATTCCATTTACCGCTTATCCAATGCTGCTCTGGTTGCGTTCCCGCCTGGCGCCCCAGGCGATATTGCGCGAACGCATCACGCCCTCCGTAGACCTTGTCATCTGTGCGCATAACGAAGCCCAAGCCATTGAGGCGAAGCTCCTGAACGCCCTGGCTCTGAATTATCCGCAGGTTGCGTTGACGATCTGGGTGGCTTCAGATGGATCAACTGACGCAACTGTTGAGCGGGCCAGCGCGTATATTTCACCTCGGGTGCACGTTCTTGATCTGCCGCGTGTTGGCAAAGCGGGAGCGTTGAATCATGTTGTCAGCCTGGGCGAAGCGGAAATTATTGCTTTCTCCGATGCTAACAGCATTTGGCAGGAAGATGCCCTGCTGGCTCTGGTATCGCCGCTGGCGGATCCGGAAGTTGGTGGGGCTGCAGGAGATCAGCGATACGAAAAGGCATCGGCGCAGAATAGTGGCGAACGCGGTTATTGGCGTTTTGATCGAGTATTGAAATCCTGGCAGAGCCGGGCAGGCAATGTGATATCTGCAACGGGTGCAATATACTGTGTCCGGCGTGAACTGTTTGAACCAGCACCCCCGGATGCCACCGACGACTTCATGGTTTCTACCGCAGTCATCGCCGCGGGCAAACGTCTGGTTTTCGCCGAGGACGCGGTGGCTGTTGAGCCGGCAGCCGCGGCGGCGAGTATCGAGTTTCAACGTAAAGTGCGCGTCATTTCCCGGGGCCTGCGCAGTGTGTGGTATCGCCGAGCGCTGCTGAATCCCGCAAACCATGGTCTTTATGCCCTGGAGCTGCTTGTACATAAGCTCTGGCGCAGACTGGTATGGATACCTCTTCTGGCACTTGTTCTGATATCACCTTTTGCATTGAGTAGTGGTGTGCTGATGAACCGTCCACTCAGTAGCGACGGCGTGGCCGCGCTGATCAGCGCCGCGGTTTTGACTTTTACGTTCACAGCAGCTCTGGCTGTGTTTTGGACCTCGGTTCGTCGCTACAGGGTCTTTTCAATTCCAGGCTTTGTTCTGATGGTAAATGTTGCCTGTGCAGTTGCGGCATATAAATTTGTGACGGGTCAACGTATGACAAAATGGAGCCTGCCCCGAGACTTTAAACCTGCGCCGGGTTCGGAAAAGGAATCATGACTTTCGCGGCCACCTTTTTGCTGGGTTTGATCTATCTGAACGTACCGGCGGTTGCGGTGCGCGAATTCGGTGTACCTTTTGCGCTGGGTGCGCTTATTCCCCTGCTCCTGATAGTGCCGGTTTTCCATCGCGTGTTGATCAGGGGGGAACCGTTTCGGTTCCCGTTGTTTCTGGTGCTGGCGTTGGTGCTCCTGGTGCTGCATGCATTGAGCGCTCTAGGTAGCATTCGCCCGCATGAATCCCTTGCCATAGTCATCGACTGGGCGCTGGAGGGTGTGCTTCTGGCTGCGATGATTGTGAACGTGCTGCGCACGAAAGAAGACGTGATTGCCGCAGTGAAAGCGCTGGTATTCGCTGGCTTTGTTATGGGCGCAATTGTCATCACTCAACAGTTGACCGGTGCAACAGACAATAATTTTATGGGGTTTGGTCAGCTTGACTCAGCCATGGTCAGCGATTCGGGTCAGTTGCAGACGCGTCTGGCGGGTCCTATTGGCGAGACGAACCGGTTTGCTCAGATCATGTCGGTATTGATTCCGTTAGCCGCGGCACTGGCTTTCATAAGTTCCGGTCCGATGCGCTGGTTCTACTGGTTCGCAACGCTGGTAATCAGTGGCGGGATGGCGCTGGCTTTTTCGCGTGGCGCCATTGTTGCATTGGCTCTGGCTGCACCTTTTGCGCTTGCCTTCAGGTTTGTTCAGTTTCGACACGTGGTTCTAGGTGCCTTTGGTGTGCTTGTCGTGCTGGCGCTCCTGCCGCATTACGCGGAACGGGTTGTCAGCATCGGCCAGGTTGCCGTGCAATCGCTGGGGTTATCGCCTGGTGGATTGCGCAACGCGGACGGTGCAGCCCGAGGCAGAATGACCGAGATGATGGCAGCAGGCCTGGTGTTTGTTGATCATCCTATTCTAGGTGCCGGTCCCGGTATGGCTCAGGTTCACTACCCGAAATACGCTGCCAAGGTTGGCGGCAAAGTGCGCCCGGGTACCCGGCGTTCGCACAATCTTTTTCTGCAGCTTGCTGCTGAAACAGGTGTCTTAGGCCTGGCCGCTTTTTTCGCTCTGCTGGGCGTAGTGGTGGCCGGGCTCGAACGCGCCAGACGCCGACACTTTCAACGCGACAGACAGATGTGGGCCGTCACCTGCGGACTGGAATTGGCGCTGATTATCTCTCTCACCACAAGTTTATTTCTGCACGCGGCCTACGTGCGTTATTTCTGGCTCCTCCTGGGTTTATGTGTGGCTGCAGCGGCAGTATCGAGTATGCCCGTGCTGGTTCGATTGCTCAGCCGTATGCTGGGTGAAACCATGGTAAGGCTCAGACCACAGACATGACGACAACAAGCGGAACTGGCCAGCAGGATACGCGTCGTCAGCTTCGTGGGTCCGGATTGTTGCTGTTTGGGCGCCTCGGTTCAAAAGTGATCAATTTTGGGGTTCAGGTGGCCATTGTCCGCATCCTCACCAAGGATGATTTTGGCGCGTTTGCCTATGGGCTTGCCATTGTTGCTGCGGGTGAGTTGCTTGTGAAAATCGGCCTGGGCCAGGGGGCAAACCGCTTTATTCCTTATCATTTTGAGCGACGCGAGTATCCTGAGATGCTGGGTATTCTGTCCGCAGTCACAGTGATGATAATGGTGCTGGGTTTGCTCGGCTGGCTGGCCCTGGTATGGCTCTCTTACGCTGAAGTCAGTGGTTTTCCATCCGCAGGTGGCGCCCTAGTGGTATTGATCATCGCCTTTCTGGCACCGCTGCAGGCATTTGATTCTATTATGGTGCAGACACTGGCGTGTTTTTCCAAAGCCAGGCAAATTGTGATCCGCAAACATGTTATTGGCCCCGGGCTTCGCGTCGCAGCAGTGGTGTGCGCCTTTGCTGCTGGTGGCAGCCCTGAGGTGCTTGCCGCGGCTTATCTGTTTGGTGGCGTAGTGGGCGTCGTGCTGTGTACCACTCTGGTTGTCAAACAACTCTATGTGCATGAGATTTTGCCTATGGCACCGAGTATGTGGCGTGTACCCTGGGCGCCGCTTTTGCGGTACTCGATCCCTCTGATCAGTAACGATGTGGTCTTCATCACCCTGACCGGAGTAACTACAGTTCTGTTGATGTCGACCGGTGGCGAAGCCGCTGTAGCGGCGATTCGCTCAGTCGCACCAGCTGCGGCGTTAAATATGCTGGTGGCACAAAGCTTTGTGATCCTGTTTCTGCCGAGCGCAACCAGGCTTTTTGCACGTGAAGACAAAGCCGGTTTGAGTCATCATCACTGGGAATCTGTCGCCTGGGTGGCGGTGCTGAGTTTTCCGCTGTTTGTGCTGACATTTGCTGTTGCACCCGCCCTGGTGCCGCTGTTGTTCGGTACGGCGTATGCTGATTCTGCGGTCATACTTGCCGTATTGGCATTGGGAAGTTTTGCATCTGTTTTGATGGCTTTCAACAGCGAGTTCCTGCAGGTGGTGCATAAAACCCAACCTCTGGTCTGGTCAAACATTCTGGTCATCGTCACCTCGATTGTACTGGCGCTCTGGTTATGCCCGCCTTTGGGCGCGCTCGGTGCAGCAATTGCAGTGACCGTTGCGCGAATCCTGGGTGTTAGTGTCAGACAGATATTTTTGCTGCAATGCGATGCAATTGGGCCAGTCCCGTACACATTAAAACTGATCTGGATACGCCTGACGATTCTGTCAATTATCACTGGCCTGGTCGGTTGGGTATGGCAACCAGATATACTCCTTCAGTTGTTTATTGTTGGTATCGCCTGCTTCTGGTTGCTGCGTGCCTGTGCCCGGACGCTTAATATCGCAAATACATTTCCTGAAGTGTTGCGTATTCCCTGGCTTGCGAAGCTGATCAGCGCATGAATCGAATCAGGTGTCTGATCTCGCTGGTATCTTTGCTTTTCGTAACTAACAGTTATTCAGAGCTGCATGAGTCAGGGGTCTGGATATCTACCCCGGAAGTCATGGCGCTCGATTCCGAAGGTGACGCCTGGCTGTCAGTGGTTGACTGGGCTAACAGGCCAGTGGAGTGGCCGTCGCTGGCGGATCAGGACAATCCGGGTAATGTGCAGACACTGGCATCAGCTTTGTATGCAGTACGTACCGGAAATGCACAGAAGCGACGTGATGTAGAACAGACACTTATGGATATTCAGGGTACTGAAAAAGGCGGCACTGCGCTGGCGCTGTCCCGAGAGCTCGCAGCATATGTCATTGCTGCCGATCTTATTAAACTGCAAGGTGAGTCCCGATACCGCTTCGTTCAGTGGTTGGAACACCTGCGAAAGATGCAATTCAAAGGCCGCTCAATCCGGAGCACCCATGAGGATCGACCGAACAATTGGGGAACTCATGCCGGCGCAACACGCATCGCGCTGGCTGTTTATTTACAGGATCGTGAAGAATTGCAGCGCGCCGCGCATGTGTTTAAAGGTTGGCTTGGTGAACCTGATGGCTGGCGTGATTTTGAATTTGGCGAAACCTGGTGGCAACCCTGGGGATTTCGTAACTATGGCATCAATCCCGCGGGTGTAACGCTGTGGGGCCACTCGATTGATGGTGTGCTGCCCGATGATCAGCGTCGGGGAGGTCCCCTGCAATGGCCGCCACCCAAAGAAAATTATGTTTATGAGGCGCTGCAAGGTGCGGTGGCTCAAGCGATCATGTTAGAGCGACAGGGCTTCGACCCGTGGGCATGGGGTGATCGAGCACTGTTGCGTGCGTTTACGTGGCTGCATGAGCAAGCTGATTTTCCCGCTGAGGGGGATGACACCTGGATGCCTCATGTGATTAATCGCGTGTATGGTTCACGGTTTCCAGCACCAACGCCCAGTGTTCCAGGTAAAGCTGTAGGCTTTACCGACTGGACCTATCAACGCTACGCTGGGCGCTGAACAAGCTGAGGGCAATACACAAATGAGCGATTCCTTTAGTCGTCCGGACTCTGCTTCGGAAACCGTTCCACTGCCTGCGCAACAGCAGGGTGTACCCTGGCCGGTTGGCAGATGGCCGGTGGGGGCGCTTGAATCCGAGAACCCCGCTGGCACCCATAAGTACCTTGAACAGGCTTTTTCGTTGCGCGCCGGGGAAGGTGTCACCTATGCGCTTGTTATCATTCAACGCGGCAGGCTGGTGTTTGAACGCTACGACCACGGTGCTAACGAGGGTTATCTGCAGTATTCCTGGTCCATGGCCAAAAGCTTTGTACATGCGTTGGTTGGGTTGTTGGTCATGGATACAAAGATAGCTATCCATCAGCCGATACCGGTGCCCGAGTGGCAGCGTCAGGATGATCCGCGTCGCCGGATCACCTGGCACGATATGCTGCGCATGCGCGACGGGCTGGATTTTGTTGAAGACTATATCGACGATGGTGTCTCGGATGTGATCAATATGTTGTTTGGTGCGGGCCGCGGCGACGTAGGCACCTATGCCGCCCGTTGTCAGGCTAAGTATTCACCAGGAGAGCAGTTCAACTATTCCAGCGGAACCACTAACATTATCTGTCGGGCACTTGCTGATATTGTGGGGAATGGACCGAGTGGCATGCTGCAGTTCATGGAGCAGCGGCTGTTTGGTCCTCTCGGCATGCGCTCTCCGACGCCGAAGTTTGATGCCGCAGGGACCTTTATCGGTAGTTCTTACCTGTTAGCGACACCACAGGATTTTGCCAGGTTTGGACTCCTTTACCTGCGTGGTGGTCTCTGGAATGGTCAGCGGATCCTGCCGTCGTCCTGGGTGGACTACGCTCGCACGCTCACTTATCAGGACCCAGAGCAGGGTTACGGAGCTCACTGGTGGGTGTATCCCGATCGTCCAGGTTGGTTCTACGCTTCAGGTTACGATGGGCAGCGAATTCTGCTGGTGCCGGAAAAGGACCTGGTGATCGTGCGTTGCGGACGCACCGATGCGGAACATGCGCCTGCTATCTGGGCAAATATTGATCGGCTGGTAGAGACATTAGCTTAGTGCAAATTGTCAGTTAACCCGGATCCCCTGCTGGTATAGAATCCGCCCCTGTTTGGTGCTGCAGTTCTGTTCTAGCGCCAATCTGGTGCGATACGTTTTAAGAACCTGTGTGAGACCTGCTGACCAGCGTCAGCTTGTATGGATGTTTCAGGAGAGCGCAAGCCGATGGCAAGTTCCAGTCGGCAGGGTTCAGACCGGTCGCCGCTCAATTTCCGATTGGCATAGTGTTTGCACTCTCAGTGTTGGCAAAATGACATCGGTCAAGTGCTGGTCTTGTCTTAAGACTCGTGATTCAAAAATAAAAACTTGGGGGAATAGATTGTGTTTGTAACCCGCAAACGTTTGTTGCGTGATGCCGTGTTGGCCGTTTTATCGGTGGCCATGGTCATGTCTGTCAGTTTTCGCGCTGGTGCTGAAGAAGCGGAAGAAGAGTTTATGGAGGAACTGGTTGTCACCGGTGACCTGCGCAGTCTTCCTGGTGAGAGCGTCGAATCCGTTTTCGGATTTGACAAATCGTTACTTGAGCTGCCTCGGTCAGCTTCTACCGTGTCCTGGGAGCAGATTGAACGCTTCAATATCAAAGAAATCGATGAGCTGGTCGCACTTGCACCTGGCACCTTTACCCAATCGTTTTTTGGCGTGGCGGGTGGCCTGGATATTCGGGGTACGCCTGGTGAAACGTATTTTCGCGGTATCCGGCGCCTGGACAACCCGGGTAACTACCCAACGCCCATAGGCGCTGCGGATCGGATTGATATCGTGCGTGGTCCGGCCTCACCCATTTTTGGTCCGGCCAAAATAGGCGGTTTCATGAATTTCACGCCTAAATCAGGGCGTGCAGCATCCGGTCAGTATCTGTCGGAAAATGAAGGCGCGATATCCCTGACCACAGGCAGCTGGGACAAAACTGTCCTAACGGCTGAAGTGGGTGGTCCAGGTTCTATTGCGGGCAAAGATTTTGGCTACTACGTGTACGGTGAAGTTGAGGATTCCGACAGCTACTACGACCATACCGCCACTGACCAGACGCTGCTGCAGGCGTCATTCGATATGGATGTGAATGACAGGCTGCGTATCCAGGTAGGCGGCATGTATCACGATTACCAGGGTAATCAGGTGGCTGGCTGGAACCGCGTAACCCAGGATCTGATTGACAATGGTACCTACATCACCGGTACTCCGTTACCGCTGGATACCAACGGAGATGGTTCCATTTCTCATCAGGAGTTTGATGTCAATAATGATGGTTTTACCGACCTCAACCCGTTTCGGTTTGATTTCCTCTCCAGCCCTGAAGACCTGGGTTTGCCACCCGGCACTGACTTTGGCGGGGGCCTGATCCCCGGCAGTCCTGAAACTCTAGCGGATCTGGAGGCACTGGTTGGCGATCTTTCGTTGCTGGCGCTGCAGAATGTTGGTACAGCCAAGCTCGATGGTAGTGACGTGCTGGTTGCTCCGGACGACACCCTGGAAAGCGAAATTTATGTGTTCTATTTCGACCTGATCTGGGCCTTTGACAACGGCATGGAGCTGAAGAACCAGTTCTATTACGAAAGCTATGACAACCTCAGCGAAAATGCTTACGGCTTTTCGCAATTTCAGGAAGCGTGGGTCATAGAAGATAAGCTGGTTCTATCGGGTAAAATTGAAAGTGACGGCATAACCACCAACTGGCAGTTATCACCGTCAATCCGGCATACGGATTTTGAACGGGGTGACGACTACACCAACGAGTATTTTGACCGCCGGGATCTTACCGGACCGTCAACCGCTTTAGATCGTCGTTTGTTATCAACGCGTATCGATGATGATTACACCGAGTACTACATCGGCGACTACACCAATCTTGCGTTCGCCGCGATGTTGGATGTGACCTTTGATATGGGCATCAACATCATCGCTGGCGCGCGTTACGATGTGCTCGATCTGGAATCCGAGCAACCTTTCGAAAAACTCCTGTTTGCAAGCTCGAACAATTTCTGTTTCCCGGCAACGCCCGCTGACTATGATGCAGATTGTGGCAACGCGCTGCAGGCGGACGATGAGGTGGAAGGTGTGTCCTGGACTTTCAGTGTCAGCTACGAAACACCCATCGGTGTTCGCCCCTATATCACGTTCTCCGAGCAATCCACGTTGATTGCGAGTCAGGGCGCGGACCTCGCTACCAACAATATTCGTGACGGTGGTGTCTTTGATACATCGGAGCTGATGGAGTTCGGTCTGAAAGGCAGCCTCCTCGATGACAAACTCTATTTTGCGCTCGCTTACTATGAACAGGAACGCACAGACTTTTCAGCGCAGTCGATAGTGACCAACCAGAGTACTGAAACCGAGGGCATCGAATTTGAACTGCGCTGGTCTGTTACCGACAGGCTGTTGATGACTGCTGGCTGGTCAAACACGGAAGTCGTAAACATCAATACGCTCAACACCGGCTACCGTTTCAGCTTTATCGGTGCGGACGATCTGCCGAACGTTCCCGCAGAAGCGCTGTATGGGGGTACGTTAGGCGGCAACATCTATCGCCCCGGTCGCAGTGGTGCGGTTCGCGCAGGCATGCCTGAAAATGTGTATTCAGTCACCGGCACCTATGATTTCACGGAACGTTTTGCCGGTCACTTCAGTGTGATTCATGCGGAAGAAACCAATTCAGGTTTTTCTGGCCAGGTAGAACTGCCGGATTACACCCTGGTGAACCTCGGGATGTTGTATCACGGGGACCAGTGGATGCTGGGAGTGAACATCAAGAACGTGACGGATGAAGAATACTTCCGTTCGAACTTCCCCAACCTGTTTGGTGGCACCATTGTGCTGCCGGAACTGCCTCGTCATTATTCTGCGACACTGCAGTACAGCTTCTGAACCCTGAACAGGTTTCAGCAGGCGCTGGTAAAAGCCCGATGTTCCAGCTCAGAACATCGGGCTTTTTCTTTTCTGCATTGCCAGGGTTAAACTCAGGCTTTACCGGACCACGGATGCGCTTTTGGGCAGCGAAGTAAGACAGCGGTTTTTTGAAGCAGAAGACTTCAGCAATTTTCGCGCGCGACTGGATGAAGAAACTGCGCTGCTGAAGTCAGTCTTTGATCAGCAGGCGTTCTCCAGACGTGGAGATGTGGCGGGTTTTGAACTAGAAGCCTGGCTGATTGATAAGCACTGTAACCCTCTGGCCGAGAACGAGCGATTTCTCGAAAAGCTCTGCAGTCCCCTGGTGGTACCGGAACTGGCCAGATTCAACATTGAGCTCAACGGCAGCCCCTGTGCCCTGACGGGTAAGGTGTTTTCTCGACTGCACGATGAATTGAGCGCCACCTGGCAGCACTGTCTCGACACAGCAGCTGAGGTTGGGTGTGATCTGCTGACCATCGGCACGTGTCCCACTGCCCAGCCTGACCTGTTTGTAGATGACAATATGTCGGGTATGTTGCGCTATAAGTCTCTGAATGACCGGGTCATGGCCCTGCGCGATGGTCAGGAGCTGGTAATTGATATTGATGGTGAAGATGCGCTGGCGCTGCGCCACCACGATGTGATGCTCGAGGCCGCTGCAACGTCTTTTCAGATTCATCTGCAGTGTCGGCCTGAATATGCGGTGCGCGATTTTAATGCCAGCCTGATTGCCTCGGCGCCGCTGGTGGCCGCAGGGGCAAATTCACCTTTTCTGTTTGGCAAAACGCTGTGGGATGAATCGCGCATACCCTTGTTTGAGCAAAGCGTGGATGTTGGGCCGCGTAACAGACCGCGGGTTACCTTCGGTTCGGACTACGTGCACGAATCGCTGTTTGAAATATTCGAAGAGAATCGTACCGAACACCTGATTCTCCTGCCCATGGTGCAGGACGATCCTCCCAGCAAATTCAGTCATCTGCGATTTCAGAACGGTACCATGTGGCGGTGGGTAAGACCGCTGCTTGGCTTCGATTTTGATGGGCAGGTGCATCTGCGTATTGAGCAGCGGGTACCCAGCGCTGGACCCACCCTGAAAGACTGTGTTGCCAACGCGGCATTCTACTACGGCATGGTGCATGGCTTTTCTCTGCAGGACACACCACCCGAACGGCAACTCACTTTTCATGACGCCAGGGAGAATTTCTATACCGCCGCGCGTTATGGATTGAATGCGCAGGTCGTCAAACATTCCGATGCACCGCGTCAGGAAGTCAATATGTCATCCTGGATTCTCGAAGATCTGATGCCTCTTGCCAGGCTGGGCCTTGCGGATTTTGACATCCCCCGTAATGAAATAGATGAATATCTCGGCATTATCGCGGCGCGGGTGGACAATGGCCAGAATGGTGCCGCCTGGCAACGGCGCTGGAAAAACCTGAACCAGGGCTCTTTGCACGATATGGTTCGCGTCTACCGCAAGCTGCAGGATACCAATCAACCTGTGCACACCTGGCCGGTTTAACGGGCCGACTGATTTAGTGGATACATTGCAGTTTTTTGAGCGCCCTCCAGAGAACCTGTTTGCCACACCCGCACACGAGTTAGAGAAGCTGTTGGGTGGCCCGGCGCTAGTTCATGTGCGGGGCCGTGATGCGCCACCGTTATTTGTCTCGGTATTGCTGCACGGCAATGAAACCAGCGGCTGGCAGGCTTTGTGTGAAGTCATGTCCAGGCTTGCTCGAGCGGATGCACAACCCCGAAGGAGCCTGATTCTGTTTATCGGCAATGTAGCGGCCGCGGCAGAAAAAGTGCGGAGTCTGCCCGGGCAGATGGACTTCAATCGAATCTGGCGTGGTGAACATGGCATGACCGCGCTGGCCTCCCAGGTACTCGAGCGGCTGGCGCAAACTGAACTGTTTGCCGCGCTGGACATTCACAACAATACTGGCCGCAATCCGCATTATACGGTGTTGACCCGGATAGATTCTGCAAACGTCGGTCTGGCCCTGCTGTTCTCCGAAAAAGCGGTACTGGTGGAAGAGCCGGATACGGTGTTGACCCGTGCAGTACAACAGTTCTGTCCATCCACGACGGTAGAGGTCGGCCCAGTGGGAGATCCGCAGAGTACAGCGCGTACGGTTTCGCTGCTGGAACACTACCTGACCCTTGAACGCGTACCCCATGCGGATGCGGCTGACCTGCAGATGCATCATGCGCTGGCCAGAGTCCATATCCTGCCAGGGGTGTCTTATGACTTTGCGGATCAGGTGTCACCCGCCCAGGCCCTGCAGCAGGATCTGGTGCTGACCGCTGGTATGGAAGCAGTGAACTTTCATCCGGTAGCCGCCGGCATGGAGTTTGGATTCAGTCGCAGGCCGCTGGCGCAGACGCTGCAGGTGCTCGATACGCAGCATCGGGATGTGACGGCGGCCTTCCTGAACGACAACAATGGTCACATCACCTTAGCCAGGGCGTTAGTGCCGGCAATGTACACCACAGATAAAGCTGTCATTGCGCAGGACTGCTTATGTTATTTTATGGAGCGGATATGAAGATGCACCACCTCATTGTGGCTGGGTTCATACTTTTGTCAGTCGGATGTACAACAAGCGGGCCTGATGGTATGAGTAATGATCTTGCACCTTGTCCTGGCTCACCGAATTGCGTCTCCAGTGATGCTCAGGGTCTGGTGCATGGTATAACGGCTTTGCAGCTGAGTGCGGATCCGGCGGTTGCCTGGTCTGCACTGGTTGCGCTGCTGCAGGAAGATCCATCAATGACCATGATCGTTAATCAGGTCAACGACTATCTGCGTGCCGAGGCGCGTACCGCGGTATTTGGTTTTGTTGATGACGTGGAATTTAAGTTGCGCGCGGAGGACAACGAAATTGCCATGCGGTCTGCGTCCAGAGTCGGGTTTTCTGATCTTGGCAAAAATCGTCGACGCCTGGAACAGCTCAGGGCTGCTCTGGCCGCCCAGGGGGTTGTGCAGGGTCGCTGAGTGGTGTTGTTGTTTTTGCAAAGTGGCGGTCGCAGATGCTCAGAAAACGTTGTGCGCCGGTGGACAGGGGTTCGTGTTTCTTAAAAAAGATGCCCACGTCGCGAGGAATGTAAGACACCGACAAACCGGGCAGGGCAACCATACCCTCCGTGTCCGCCAGTACACGGTCTGAAAGATAAGTCACGCCTTTGCCGTCTGCCGCAAGCGCCAGGCGCAGATCCAGATTGCTGATTTCCCAGACACCGGCAAATGCATCGCTCAGGCGGGCGGCGCCATCTCTGCGGGTGGCCTCGTCAAGGTATGAGGTGAGCAGGGTTGTGTTAGCGAGTTCGTCAGCAGGGGCGTCCATGAGAGCGGCAAAATTTGGATGATTTCTGTGAACACACAGCACGCGTTGTTCAGAAAAGTAAACCCGGATATCAAAGTGCTTCGGCATCGCTGACTGAAGCGGGCCAAAACCGAGCTCCCACCGATCTTCGTCAACGCCGTAAATAATCTCCTTGCTGGGTACAACATCCAGTTTCAGTCGGGTCAGCGGATTTTTACTGCAGAACTCCAGCATCAGGTCGTGGGCAAAGTAGCGGTTGACCATGGAGTTGGTCGCCAGGCTGAGGGTTGAGAGCGCCCCGGTCTTGATCAGGCTGATATCTTCCAGCGCCTGATGTTCTTCGTGCAGCATCAGGCGCGTGTAGCTGTACATGCGGCGCCCGGCCTCCGTCAGCTCGGGCTGACGCCCTCTGACCACCAGCGTTGTGCCCAGCTTGTGTTCCAGGTTGGCCATGGTCTGACTCACGGCGGACTGCGATAGATTGAGGCGTTCAGCCGCGCGGCTGAAACCACCTGCATCTATCACCGCATCAAAAACCCGGACTTCGTGGCGCTCGATCTGCATTTTCCCTGCCCCGCTGTAAGTGATTCTGAGTTGCTGCGCACCAATGCGCCTGCTCAGCTTACGCTGCTTGAGATCTGCAAACTATAAGTGATATCGATAGAAGTATTAATAATGATTATAAATGGGCAGAGATATAAGTTCAGCTAATGTTTTCAGAAGTGAATCACCCTGGTGTCGCTGCTGCTTCAACTCTACTTTTGAGGCAGTCAACAGTTGGAGAGTGATACATGACAAAAGTCGCAAAAGGTTTGGCAGGCGTGGTGGTAGACACGACTGAAATTTCTAACGTCCAGGCAGAAGGTAAATTAAGTTACCGCGGCCATCCCATAGAGACACTGGTTGATCAGCCTTTTCTGCAGGTTGCGGCTCTGGTGGTCAGCGATGTGCTGGATGATTCTTTACATCAGTTGCTGAAACCTTCAATGAATCTGACAGCCGCAGAAACCAGTTTTGTTCTCCAGGTGCCCGCGCAGACTCACCCGATGAAACTGTTGCAGGGCATTGTCCCACTCCTGTCGCGCTCGTCTGAGTTAGGTTATGGCGAGGCGGACCAGGGCCTGCATGTCGCGGCCAAACTGCCTGCCGTGGTGGCTACCCATCTGCGTCGGCAGGCGGTAGAGGTGGATGTCGATCTCTGTTACGCAGAAGCATTTCTGCGTGCCATCGGCAATCCTGCCAGTGAAGAACACGTGAAGGCGTTCAACACGACGCAGATATTGCAGCTCGACCATGGCTTTAACGCAGGGACGTTTGCCGCTCGGGTTGTGGCGTCCACCGAGGCGTCTGTGGAATCGAGCATTGCGGCGGGCATTGGCGCTCTGTCCGGGCCTTTACACGGCGGCGCGGACCAGGCTGTGCTGGAGATTGCCGACACGCTGAAGACGGTAGCTGACGCCCGCGAATACGTGGCCGCAGCATTGGCAGCAGGGGAAAAAGTACCTGGCATGGGTCATCGTGAGTATCGCGCGGTGGACCCGCGCGCGCTGTGTCTGCAGGCCTGGGTGGAAAAACTTGCGGTCGGCAGTGAACATGAGCCGGTCTATCATCTGTTGCGTGAAATCGATACCCAGTTTGCAGCTGCCATGGCGGCGCGCGGCAAACCCCTGTACGCCAATGTTGAATTCTATAAAGGCCTTGTGTTGCGGGTTGTCGGGTTACCGAATCACTTTTTTACCGCGGCGTTTGCGATGGCGCGTGCCTTTGGATACGTGGCCCACTTTATGGAAAGTCGACGGGACAATCGAATCTTTCGTCCTCAGGCTGAGTATGTGGGTCGCTGATTAACTGCGGCGAACGCCTCCTGTGCCCTGAATTCCTATATATTGGGGACATCAACCAGCTGGGAATTCAGGTCACTTGGTCACCGTCGATAATCAACAATGGCTGCGCGATAATGCGCTTAATGTGCTGGACTCGGTTGTCGATGCCATCATTACAATCAATGCGGACGGTATTATCCAGTCAGTCAACGCATCCACTGTGACCCTGTTCGGTTACGACAGCGCTGCACTGGTGGGTCAGCCTGTCACAATCCTGATGCCTGATCCGCACAAAGACAAACATCAAACCTACATAGAACGTTTTCTGGATACGCGCAAAGCGCAGATCATCGGTATTGGTCGTGAATTGACTGCTGTGACCCGCGATGGAAGGATTTTTCCCATCTATCTGGCGGTGAATGAAATAAAAACAGATCAGGGCTCCTATTTTGCCGGCATTATCCGGGATCTCACTGAGCCCAAAGCCAACCAGCAGGCATTACTGGAGCAGCGTGAGCGCTTAGCACGTGTCGGCCGGTTGAGCACAATGGGGGAGATGACGGCGAGTATTGCGCACGAAATCAATCAGCCGCTGACCGCGATTGCCGCCTATGCGCAAGCGTGCATGAAACTGTTAGAGAAAGAAGAACCCGATCTTGCCCGAGTCGCTGACGGCCTGCAGAAACTCAACACCCAGTCTTTGCGGGCCGGTGCGGTGATTGAGCGCATACAACGATTTGTGCGTCACGAGGGCAGCCAGAAAGAGCTGGTTGATTTGAACGCGCTGATGCGTGATCTGCTGCATCTGGCGGCGGCTGATGCCCGATTGCACAGTGTTGAACTGATCTTTGAGCTGCAACCCGACCTGCCGGCGTTATACTGTGACCCGGTGCAGATTCAGCAGGTTGCATTGAATCTCATCCGCAACGCGATTGATGCCATGCTGGAAATAGACTGCTGTTACGGTCGCGATGTTGTGGTGTCGACAGGCATGGTAGGGTCCCAGGCGCAGGTTGCGGTAAAAGACCTGGGCACAGGTGTCAATGAGGAAAACCAGCCGATGCTGTTCAGCCCTTTCCATACCACCAAGGCTGAGGGTATGGGCATGGGTCTTTCAATCTGTCGCTCCATTATGCTTGAGCATGGTGGCGACTTGAGTTTTGTGAATAACGAAGAAGGTCACGGGGCTACGTTTTACTTCCGTTTGCCCGCCGGAGAAGAAAATGAGTGATGCTGAAAAAGTATTTATTGTTGACGATGATGAGGCGGTGCGTGATGCCATTGGCATGTTGCTGGAAACGGTTGATATCCCCTACGTGACCTATCCGGATGCGCTGAGTTTTCTGGAACAGGCAGACCTGAACAATGTGAATTGTCTGGTGCTGGATATCCGCATGCCAGGTATGAGCGGTCTGGAACTGCAGGAAAAGCTTGCTGCCATGAAGATCGAGTTGCCCATTGTCTTTATTACCGGACATGGAGATATTCCGATGGCTGTCGAAGCCATGCGTCGCGGGGCGGTGGATTTTCTGCGCAAGCCGTTTCGAGATCAGGAACTGCTGGATCGTATTCAGGAGGCGTTGTCACGGGATGCGCAGCATCGCGACCGGGCGGCGGATTCTGAACAGGTAAAAGAACGCATCGCAGAACTGACGCCACGTGAACGGGAGGTTTTTGAGCGCGTTGCCAAAGGCCAGGCAAATAAAGTCATCGCCATTGAACTGGGTATCAGCGAACGTACCGTTGAGATTCATCGCAGTAATGTCATGCAGAAAACCAGCTCGCGTTCACTGGCAGATCTGGTTCGATTGCTGATCAGACTGGAAGAGCTGGCGCCAACGGGTTAACACATTGTGGGGGATAAAATGGCGATTATCGCAGTATTGGGTCTGGGGAATTTTGGCACCGCGCTGGCACGCAACTGGCTGCTGGCGGGCAATGAAGTTCGCGGCTGGACTGTAGAACAGGAAGTTTTCGACAGTATCAAAGCCAATGATATCAACGAAAAGTACTTGGCGGATGTACCGCTGACTGGTCTGTCCGTGTCCATGGACATAGCCACTTCGATGCAGGGTGCGGAGATTGTTGTGCTGGCGTTACCCAGCCATGTGGTACTGAAGGTGGTGGACGATGTGCTGCCTCACCTTCGTCCCGGACAAATATTGTTAGATCTTGCTAAAGGCCTTGCCCCGGGTGATCAGCTGATTTCCGATGTCATTGAAGAAAAGCTCAAAGCGCGGAGCCTCGATAATCCGCTTTGCGTGATGATGGGGCCTACCATCGCGCCTGAGTTAGCCCGTGGGGTTTACACTACCGCGCTGGTGGCCTGTAATGATGTGGAGCTGGCCGCATCCATGGCCAGCACCTTGAGTACTCAGACTCTGAGTCTGGCTGCGGCAGCAGATCCGTTGGGTGCCGAGTACTGGGGTGCGTTCAAAAACGTCATTGCACTGGCTTGCGGTGTTGTTGACGGTCTGAAAGAAGACGGGCGTGGCGGTGATAACCTGAAAGCGGCTGTCTTTACCGCTGGTTATCGGGAAGCATCGCTGCTGCTGCCCGAAATGGGTGCGTCACCTGCAACAGCTTTGAGCGCAGCGGGTATTGGCGATCTGTTTGTCACAGCCACCTCCCCATATGGCAGGAATCGGGAAATGGGCGAACGCTTAGGGCGTGGGCAGAGTCTCGCTGAAGCGGAAGCCGACATGGTCATGGTCAGTGAAGGGGTTCGCGCAGCGCGCATGTTCCAGAAACTGTTTGCTACGGCGGGTCTTGCCGCTCCTTTTGTAGACACTGTCTGTGCGCTGTTGGACAACGACGTGAATATCGACGGCTTCCTTGAGCGCCTGATGGCGCCTGGCTGATCGGTTAACCCGGCGGATCCGCCCTGGTCAGCAGACTGTTGAGCTTGTCTATCTGCACCCCCCTGGCGTCAAAGTTTTTTGGATCTAACCATTTCAGATAGGCGGTTTTTAGTGCCGGCCACTGATGGTCGAGCATCGCATACCATGCGGTATCGCGGCTTCTGCCTTTATACACCGCAGCCTGGGCGAAAGTGCCTTCAAAGGTGAAACCCAGGCGTACTGCAGCCTGTCTGGAGGGTGCATTCAGGGCATCACATTTCCATTCGTAGCGGCGGTAACCCAGTTCATCAAACACCCGCGACATCATCAGGAACATGGCTTCTGTCGCCATGGCCGTTTGCTGCAGCTCCGGCGCAAAAGTGATACTGCCCACTTCGATGACGCCAACATCCGGTTTAATTCGCAGAAAAGCGCACAATCCCAGTGCTTTGCCGGTTGTCTCATCAACGATGGCGTGAAACAGTGGATCAGTTTGCCTGCTGGCTGCATCAACCCAGGCCGTGAATTGCGCTTGCGTCGCGAACGGCCCGTACGACATGTAGGTCCACAATCTGCCCTGGGTGTCCTTGCTGAACGCGCGGAACAGATCTGTCGCGTGAATCTCGGTCTGCAACGGCTCAACGCGGCAAAGTCGACCGGACATCGTGGTTCTGGGTGGTAAGCAAGCCCCCTGCCAATGTGGCAGCGCAGGCCCGACAGGCTGACCGAATTCGTTGGTTTGTGAGGTCATCATGAAATCAGCTGGTGGCGGTTGGTTGACGCCGGATACCGGCCGTGAGCACAAACCGCATGGCCTGTTCAACGGGGATATCCAGAATTTCAACCTGAGATCTGGGCACCAGTAGAGTATATCCGCCTACCTGATAACTCATTGGCAGATAAATGGCGACCCGATCCTGACCTTCTTCGGCAAAAGCCTGGAGGCTTTCATCTGTGATAAATCCGACGAGTTTGGCGCCGTTGCCCAGATCAACGCTGGCAACCTTTGATGCTTTGTCTGAAACATTTGACGAAAAAAAGCCGAAGAAATCATTTACAGACTGGTATACGGTCTTGACCAGAGGCACCCGCTCCAGCCAGGCCTCAAACCATTCCCAGAGCTTTTTAAAAACAAACATCTGCATCAACAGGCCGGTTAAGAAAATCAGCACCAGTGCAAAGGCAATGCCCAGGCCCGGAAAATAAAAATTGTCAGGCAGAATGTAAATAAACAGTTTGCGCAGCAGTCCTTCCGTGGTTGTGATCACCCACACCGTAAGCCAGAGGGTCAGGGCAATGGGTAGTACGCCGGTGAGTCCGCGGAAGAATGTGCCCGCTATGCTTTTCATCATGATTCGATCTCCTTAGCGTGTTATATAACATATAAATCCCGGTTAAGATTCGCCCGAACCCATATGATCCAGCCAGCCTGTTGACGACAAAATCCGCCTACCATCATGGTGACCTGCGTAACGCGCTGCTTGATGCGGCTGACAGTGTTCTGCAGGCGCAGGGCCTGCAGGGGTTCACGCTGCGCGCCTGCGCACGTCAGGCGGGGGTTTCCCATACCGCGCCGCAACATCATTTTGGTGATGTGCGTGGGCTGTTGCGGGCACTTGCGGAGCGAGGTTTTCAGCGCCTGGTGGATCGATTGCGCACTGAACTGGTCGCGGCCGGTGCGGAGTTAGAGGCGCAGATGTTCGCCACTGCCAGGGCGTATGTGGAGTTTGCTCAATCCTACCCGGAACACTTCCGCATCATGTTCCGCTCTGACCTTATTGATTTTGATATGGCAGACCCGCCGGATCCAGTACTGCAGACCTTCACCGAACTGACTAATGTGATTCTGCGTCAGCGTGGTGATGCGCCGATCGCTGTGCAGGACGTGATTGCCGACAAGCCGCCTGCGCTGGTTAACGATATTCTTGTAGGGTGGTGTCATGTGCATGGTTATGCCCACCTGGCGCTGGAAGGTCAGCTGACGATGGTGGCGGAAGATGATCAGCTGGCGCACCTTGAACAATCTGCCCGGCGCCTTTCCAAGCTGATTCAGGGACGATAGTCCGGACCTGACCAGCCTCTGCACTTTGTCTGCGGTGGTGACCATTTCGTCGAGCGCTGTGCGTTTTTGTCGCATCCCAGCCATTAACAGTTTTTGCATGGTTAGGGTCTGCAGCTGTATAACGGTAGTCTCCGTTGTAAGGGAAGCTCAGGTGACAGACGCGGAATCCAATAAAAAAGCGCTACTGAATGAGCTGAAGCTCGACCGTGATGCACCGCGCCGAACGCTCGCTTCAGGACCTTCGAAGTGGATGGTTGCAGCGGCTCTGGTCGGGGGGGTTGGCTTTGCCCTGTGGGCGTTTGATCTGCCGTCCAGCAACAGTGCGTTGCCGGTCAAAACCGCACTGGCCCGTGCCGCCTATACCGAATCCGCAACACCGAGCGTGTTAGATGCGACCGGATACATTGTGGCTCGCCGCCAGGCAACCGTCAGTTCCAAAGCCACCGGCAAGGTCATAGAGGTGCTGATTGAGGAGGGGGTTGTCGTCGAGAAAGACCAGTTGCTGGCACGTCTGGATGACAGCATTCCCCGCGCTCAGTATGAGCTGTCCCAATCTCAGTTGGACGCCGCAACCGCTGCGCTTTCAGAACTGGAAGTACAGATCAGACAGGCGCAACTTGACCTCGGTCGCACGGAAGGTCTGGCACAGCGAAATCTTGCCAGCCAGGCTGACCTGGATCGCGATGGGCTGCAGGTTGACGGCCTGATCGCGCGGTTAGCGCGGGTGCGTAAAGAGATCACGGTAGCGCAGCGTAGTCTTGCTGTGCAGCGCCAGCTGCTTGACGACATGCAGATTCGGGCACCGTTTGGCGGTGTGGTGGTTGCCAAAGCCGCCCAGCCGGGAGAAATGATATCGCCGGTTTCCGCGGGCGGGGGTTTTACCCGCACCGGCATCTGCACCATTGTCGATATGGCCAGCCTCGAAGTGGAAGTGGATGTGAATGAGTCTTATATAAACAGGGTGTATCCCGATCAGCCGGTAGAGGTTGTGTTAAACGCCTATCCAGCAGATAAGTTTGCCGCTCAGGTGATCGCCATCATTCCCGCGGCCGACCGTAACAAAGCGACCGTACGTGTGCGCGTCGGATTGCTCGAGCGGGATGAACGTATTCTTCCCGACATGGGGGTGCGCGTTGCGTTTCTGGAACAGGCGACGCAAAACACAGCGCAAGAAGCCAATGCTCAGCAGCAAGGGGTGCTGATACCACAGGCCGCGGTTGCTCAGGATGCGGGCGGACAGTTTGTTTATGTGGTGATCAGTGATGTAGCAGGTCGACGCGCAGTGCGCCTGGGCGCGCCTGTGGGTCAGCAGGCCCGCGTGTTGACCGGCTTGCAGCAGGGTGAACGGGTGGTGGCCGCGCTGTCTTCCGACATGCTCGACCTCCTGGACGACGGCCGCGTTGTCACTGAGCTCAACTGACGTAACAGCAAGATACCGGGCACACGAAATAGAGTAACAAGGGAGCAAACATGGTAGCAGCAGTGCAGTGTAGAGATCTTGAAAAAGACTACCGTAAAGGTAAAGAAATTGTACATGTTCTGGCCGGCATCAATCTGACGATTGAAGACGGTGAGTTTGTTGCGTTGATGGGACCATCGGGTTCGGGTAAGACCACATTGCTGAATCTGATCGGCGGTCTGGATAAACCCACTGCGGGAGACATCGAAGTTGCTGGTGAAAGCCTGGCCGGCATGAGTGCGCGGCAACTGGCCCGATGGCGTTCTGAGAACGTTGGTTTTATTTTTCAGTTTTATAACCTGCTACCGGTGCTCAGTGCCCAGCGTAACGTTGAGCTGCCCCTGCTGCTGACAAATCTGTCACGCAAACAAAGGGCCAGAAATGCGGCGATCGCATTATCCATTGTGGGTCTGGAAGACCGCGCCAAACACAAACCCAGTGAATTGTCCGGCGGACAGCAGCAGCGGGTGGCCATAGCCAGAGCGCTGGTTGCGGATCCTCAACTGCTGGTCTGCGATGAGCCAACGGGAGATCTGGATCGCGAAACAGCTGATGAAATTCTTGATCTGCTGCAGACGTTAAATCGAGAGCATGGCAAGACCATCATCATGGTCACCCACGACCCCCGCGCGGCTGAGCATGCTCAGCATACGTTGCATATGGATAAAGGCAGGCTGGTCAACAATGTTGGAGCGGCAGCATGAGCCTGTTGGGATTGATGTGGGCGAATCTGTTTCGCAAGCGCACGCGTACAACGCTGACGTTACTGTCCGTCATCATTGCGTTCCTTCTGTTTGTTCTGCTGCGAGCTGTGTCGGTGGCCTTCGACAGTGGTGTACAGGTGGCCGGGGCCGATCGGCTGGTGGTCGGCGCGAAGTATTCCCAGATCGATTTACTGCCCTTCAATCAGAAGCAGCAGATTCTCGCGCTGGATGGTGTGAATGCCATCACCCACAGCAACTGGTTTGGCGGCATCTACCAGGATCCGAAAAACTTCTTTGCCAAGTTCCCGGTGGATCCGCTGAGCTACTTTGACATGTTCCCGGAACTGGAGCTGACACCGGCGGATGCTCTGCAGCAGTTCAGCAGCCGCCGCACGGCAGCGGTTGCTGATGTGGGGCTGGCAGAACAATATGGCTGGCAGGTGGGTGATGTTATTCCAATCATGGGTGACATCTATCCGAAAGCGGACGGCAGCCGGCTGTGGGAATTTGAGCTGGTGGGTACATTTACGGAAAACGGTGAAAGCTCAAGCTTTCCAGTGTTTCTGTTCCAGCACGAATACTTCAACGAGTCTGTGCCTGATTTTGCCAAAGATCAGGTGGGTGGCTGGACGGTTCGCCTGGATGACCCCGATCGTGCTGATGAGATCTCTCAGCAGATTGATGCGTTGTTTGAAAACTCGCCGGACCCAACCCGTACGACAACCGAAGACGAGGCCAATCGTCAGTTTGCCCGGCAGCTGGGAGACATTGGTTTCATCACCACAATGATCATGTCCGCTGTGTTTTTCACCATCATACTGCTCACCGGCAACACCATGACGCAGGCACTGCGTGAACGGATTCCCGAACTGGCCGTGCTGAAAACGCTTGGTTTTTCAGATACCACTGTGTCCCTGCTGGTGCTTGGTGAAGCCATTCTGCTGTGTGTGCTTGGTGGCGTTATAGGTACCGCGCTTGCCGTGCTGCTTGGACCAGGTCTGTCTGGCGCAATTGAGGGCTTCTTTGGCGCGTTTGAAATTACTCCGGGCATCATTGGGCTGGCCATAGGATTGAGCGCTGTCATTGGTCTTGTGATTGGCCTGGTTCCCGCGTTGGCAGCTAAACGCCTGGCCATTGTTGATGCGTTGAGGAGAGGTTAAGTGCTTGCACAGATCCGTGAAATCACTCTGATGAATCTGCAGAACCTGCCTTCCCGGCTGGGGTCCTCATCCGTCATCGTGGTGGGTATTGCCGGTGTGGTAGCGGTCCTGGTGGGGTTACTTGCCATGGGCGCCGGTTTCACTCAGGCGCTGGAAAGTACGGGCAAAGCTGACCGCGCCATTGTCATGCAGACAGGCACCACCAGTGAGCTGAACGGCAACATCGGCGCTGCCGACAGGGCCATCATCAGCGCCATGGAAGGTATTGATATTGCCAGCGGTGAACTGTTTGTGGTGGCCGCGATCGATAAAAAAGGCGCAGACATTACCGCCAACGTCGTGGTCCGTGGTGTGGAACCGGCAAGTTTTGCTATCCGGCCGGAGCTGCAGATTGTCGAAGGGCGGAATTTTGAACCCGGGCGGGCTGAAGTGATTGTGGGTGTTCGCGCGGCCTCCCAGTTTGTGGGCCTGGATGTGGGTAGTGTGCTGCCGGTTCGCGATCAGTCCTGGACAGTGGTGGGTCACTTCACCGCTCAGGGTACATCAATCGAATCTGAACTCTGGGCTGATCTGGCCAACGTACAGTCTGCTTACCGCCGCGGGGGTACAGCCAACAGCCTGCGGGTGCGTCTGGATAGTCCGGAAGCAGCCTTTTCTTTGAACGAACGCCTGCAGAACGATCCGCGCTTTGACCTGGAGGTGCGTACCGAACAGGATCACTATGCCGAACAGGCACGTGAGCGCGCCGAGCTGATCAACGGCTTCGGGTTTGCGGTGGGTATCATCATGGCCATCGGGGCGGTGTTTGCTGCACTGAATACCATGTACTCGGCGGTGAGCGCTCGTACCGTGGAGATTGCCACGCTGCGAGCATTGGGCTTTGGCAATATACCGGTGGTGGTGAGTGTCATGATCGAAGCCCTGGTGCTGGCGCTGGCAGGCGGTCTCATCGGTGGCGCTCTGGTCTGGCTGGTATTTGATGGATACACCGCCTCCACTTTGAACGGGTTTTCCCAGGTAGGTTTTGACTTTGCCGTCACAGCAGACCTGCTGCAGATGGGATTAACGTGGGCTGTTCTGTTAGGGCTGGTAGGTGGGCTGTTTCCGGCACTCCGTGCCGCGCGCCTGCCCATCACCACGGCTTTGCGTGGAGAATAATCCGTTAAACTTTGAGCTTGTCAGCGACTTTCACAGTGCGCTGGACCAGATCCTCCAGGTCCAGCTGTGCCATACCGGCAAGGGATACGCCCACTTTACCCTGCCAGGGCTCATACCAGTGCGCTGGAATGGATTTACCCTGTAGAGCCCATAATGCACCCACGGTCGCGCCGTTGCAGTCTGTATCGAGGCCTGCAGCCACCACATCGCCAACGGCCGCGTCAAAATCATCCGGATAGCGCAGCAGCGCCCAGATCACCAGGCCCAGATTATTCACAGTATGCACAACGCTCATGTCTGGAAACGTTTCACGGATCTGATGACCGCCGTCAGCGCTGTCAGCCAGCGATTTTGCCTGCGCAATAACCCGGCTGCAGTTGCTGTCCGCGGGGATGAAAGTCAAAGCCTGATCGACAGCGTCGGTCATGCTGCTGCCGTTGGCCAGCAGTGCGCCCATCACGGCAATCACCACCGCGCCGTAGATGCCGTCGCTTTGATGTGACAGTTGTGCATCGGTTGTGGCCAGATGGGCAGCCAGATCAGGGTTGCCTGGACACACCCAGCCGTATACATCAGCGCGTATCTGCGCGCCGATCCAGTCATTGTATGGGTTGTCAGCGCACTGCAGAATATCAAAGCCGGGTTCCGAGCCTTCCGGAAACCACTCCTTACCTTTGCTGAGCAGCGTTTTGTAAGCGGCCCGTTCAGCAGTAAAGGTGCTGGCCAGCGGCAGGTACTTTAACCAGCTCCGGGCCACATCTTCCGTTTTCAGAAGTTTGCCGTGTGTCTCGAGCAATATAAGCGCGAGTACTGAATAGTTAATGTCGTCATCCGCGGCACTGGCATGCAGGTGGTCTTTACAGCAGGGGGTGTAAATCAGGCTGGAGGCGTGATCCGGGTCAAAAGGAATGTAACCGCGCAGCGGTAACGCGTTCACCTGCTGAAGGTAGCGGGTCAAAGCGTCGTGGCCTTCGCGCATGGAAAAGAGTTCTACTGCCTTACCCAACATACAACCCGAGATGCGACCCAGCCAGGCGTTGCGAATGCGTGATTCCAGGTGTTCAGATGTAGACATGCCATGATCCTCCTGTGCTTATCCTGCAGGATGTGACGGTAGCTGAAAAGAGCTGACAGCCGATGATTTTTCTTTTGCGCCTGGCTGCAGCTTCAGTACACTCGGGCAGGGAAAAGGGAGGCTTAGATTGGCTGAGGTTGCAGAGCGAATACCCGTTGTACTCGATACAGATATCGGGCTGGACGTAGATGATGTGTGGGCGCTGGCGTTTCTGCTGAACTGCCCGGAGCTGGACATCAAGTTGATTACCACGGCAACCGGGGATACTGGCTACCGCGCCAGGGTGGTGGCCAAACTGCTGCAGATTGCGGGTCGCGAAGACATTCCCATTGGGGTCGGTATACCGCTGGACGATTCTCCAAAGACCCATGCCGCGTGGCTCGGCGATTTTTCCCTCTCGGATTACGCAGGTGACGTTTTGCGTGATGGCGTCGGCGCCTTGTGTGAAACCATTATGGCCACACCCGAGATTGTCACCCTGCTCTGTATCGGTCCGTTGCCAAACATTGCTGCTGCACTTGCCCGTGAGCCGGATCTGGTTACCAGCGCGCGCTTTGTCGGTATGCATGGGTCCCTTCGACGTGGTTACCTGGGTGCCGATAAACCCATGCGTGAATACAACGTCAAACAACATGCGCTGGCCTGTCAGGTGGTGTTCAAAGCCAAGTGGGAAAAAGTCATTACGCCGCTGGATACCTGCGGCACGGTAATGCTGGAAGGTGAACGCTTTGATCGCATCAAGCACAGCGACAAACCGCTGACAAAAGCGGTGATGGAGAATCACACAGGATGGTCTGAAGCCGTGAAAGAATGGCCGGTGCTCAAAGACCTCAATCTGCAGGTGCAGTCGTCGATTCTGTATGATTGCGTGGCCGTCTATCTTGCCTTCAGCCGTGCTTACCTGAAGATGGAAACCTTGCCCATTCTGGTGACAAACGATGGTAAAACACTGATAGATGATGCCGGTGAAGCCACTGACTGTGCCACGGATTGGACTGATAAAGAGGCCTTTCTGGACCTGTTGACAGAACGGCTGGTATAGCCGCACCCGTTTTGACACCGCTTAGAATCTTTTCCTACCTGCCCAATCCACGTGTATTCAAAGCGTTGATTGCTGCGGAACTGTGTAATGTGCCGCTGGAGGTGGTGGGAGACAGGCCGGCCAGTCTTGCTGGATGGCTATGGGACTACGATGCGCGCGAGCTGTCTGCAGATGAACAGACACCTCAAAGCGCCCATGCCCGTATCAGCCAACGCGGCTTTAAAGGGACGTTGTACAAAACAGATGCTTTTCTTCGCAGCCAGCCTTTCGGGACCGTGCCCTGTGCGTTCAGCCCCGGAGGCAAGGTGGGTATTTTTGAATCCAACAGTATTCTGCGCGCAGTGGTGCGTCAGGCGGAACAACCGCATAGCCTCTATGGGACCGATGCGTACAGTGCCTCACGCATTGATAGCTTTCTTGATGCCAGTCTGGTGTTTGCCAGGGAAGCCCAGGTTTATCTGCTGGCTATATCGGATATGCAGCAGGAAACCTGCACGCGCATGGCTTCAGCGTACGAATTCTATCTGCAGGGGGTGGAAAACGCATTGCAGCACACGTCTCACCTGGCAGATGACTATCTGTCCATTGCGGACATCGCGTTTGTCTGCGATCTCGCGCAGTTTCTGCGGGAAGCCCATTACACCGAAGCGCTGCATCAATCCGGTTTTACCGTGATCAGTGCCGAGGCGCTGCAGCAGTACCCTCTGGCCCTTACACATATGCTGGCGTTGAGTGAAACAGCGCCTTTTCGTAAACATATGGGGTCTTACCTCGACTGGTACAAACGCGAACACAATTTGTAAGCCACACCCTTGTTCATCGATAGACACTAAAAGAAAACGTCAGGAGCAGGCAAGTGACCGATAACAGCGAACAGATCAAATACTGGAATGGCCAGGCCGGTGATACCTGGGTGCGCGGACAGGAGCGTCTGGACAATATGTTACAACCGCTGTCCGATATTCTTTTATCTGCTGCCGCTGCAACAGCAGGTGAACGGGTGATTGATGTGGGGTGCGGGTGTGGTGCCACCAGCCTTGCGTTGGCGGCAACCGGCGCTCAGGTCTGGGGTGTCGACATCAGCGCGCCCATGTTGGAGAGGGCACGGACGCGCGCCCACGGTATGGATAATCTGGTATTCAGTGAAGCGGATGCGGCAACCGCTGAACTCACGCCTGATCATCAGCTTGTTTTCTCCCGCTTCGGGGTGATGTTTTTTGCCGACCCGCTGGCAGCTTTTAAAAATCTGCACAGCGGTTTAAGTGCTGATGGACGCATGGTTTTCATGTGTTGGCAGGCCGCACAGGTGAACCCCTGGATCACCATTGCCGGTCGTGCCATACAGCCTTTTCTGCCACCCACGGAACCCGTGGACCCCAGAGCGCCGGGTCCGTTTGCGTTTGCCGACAAAGATTATCTTGCGGGATTACTGGCTGGCGCAGGATTTATCAACGTGGAAATAGACCCCGTGTCTGCCAGTTTACATGTGGGGGATGACCTGGATGCGGCTATGCATTCCCAGGGTGAGGTGGGTCCTGTTGCGCGCGCTTTATCTGAGTTGTCAGGAGAGACGAAAGAGGCAGCATTACAGGCGGTGCGGGAGGCGTTTTTACCGCTTATCACCGATTCAGGCCTGGATCTTGAAGGGGCAACCTGGCTGGTGAGTGCGCGCGCAAGCCAGTTTTAGATGTGTGGTATCAGATAAGAGGATAAAAATATGGATATGAACCAGCAGGTATTGATTGCACAGATACCGCAAGGCAAATTGCAGGCGAACCATTATCAACTTGCAGAATCACCCATGCCAGAGGCCGCAGAAGGCGAGGTATTGGTTCGCACAACGGCTTTTGCGATTACCGCGGGCACCCGAGCGGGATTGCAGGGTAGCGCCGGCTATGCGGGGGCACCGACCACGGGCGTGGTAATGAATGCAACCGGTGTAGGGGAAGTTGTTGCCAGTCGTGCTGCTGACATTGCAGTAGGGACGATGGTCAGCGCGCCAACAGGCTGGCAGACCTATTCGGTTCACGACGTCAGGGCAGTAGATGTAATACCTGCAGCACATGATCCTATCGCCTATCTGGGGCCACTGGGCATAAATGGATTAACGGCCTATTTCGGGTTGCTTGAAGTGGGCCATCCAAAGGCGGGGGAAACGGTGCTTGTGTCTGCCGCTGCAGGATCAGTGGGCCACCTTGTTGGACAGATTGCAAAAATCAAGCAGACCTCAGTAGTTGGGGTATGCGGCAGTGAAGAAAAAGGCGCGGTTCTGGTAGACCAGCTCGGCTTTGACGCGGCGGTAAACTATAAAGACCAGAATTTCCGCGATGCTCTGAAAGCAGCAACGCCAGCAGGCGTTGATGTTTATTTTGACAACACTGGCGGCATGATTCTTGGCTCTGCGCTGTTCCGCATGAACACCTTTGGGCGTATTGCCTGCTGCGGTGTGGTATCCCAATATGACACCGACAAACCGGAACCGGGCCCGCGAGGCATTCCTGGTCTGCTGGTAAACAAGCGCATCAACATGCGTGGGTTTCTTGTCTTCGATTTTCAGGCGCAATATGCCCAGGCACGAGAAGTTCTGCATGGTTGGCTGACGGACGGCTCGCTAAAAAGTCTGACAGATGAGGTAACAGGTCTTGCCGCTGCACCGGATGCATTTGTTGACTTGTTAAACGGCGGCAACATCGGTACCCGTGTAGTGCGCCTCGACTAACGCGCTTTTGTCTTTCAACCACAACCTGAAAACACGCTGATCATGGCCACCGGCCTGCACGTTATTGATATTCTGGTCATCGTTGTGGTGATGCTTGTGGTTACCTGCCTGGGGCACAAGCTGAGTGGCACAATTTCTTCCCGGCGTGCGTTTTTTCAGGCTGATGGTTCGCTGCCCTGGTGGGCTGTGTCGGCCAGTATTCTTGCGACCCTGGTCAGCGCGGTTACCTTTATTTCCGTACCTGCAGCGGTGTTTGCCCCAGGCGGCGACCTGACCTATTTCCAGGTTATCGTCGGGCTTGCCCTGGGTAAAATCGCTGTGGGTATGCTGCTGGCAAAACCGTTTTATGATGCCCGCAATGCCAGCAGCAGCTACGAATACATTGGCCAGCGGATTGATCCTGCCACCGGTGAGCTGTCCATGTATCTTGGCCTGTTGCTGACCCTTATCAATTCGGGTGTAAAGCTTCTTACTGCCAGCCTGGTGCTGGATGTGATCACCGGTTGGGGTTTGCCTGGCTGTGCTGGCTTTGTGGTTGCTGTGAGTATCCTCTGGAGTGCGCTGGCTGGTATCAAAACGGTTATCTGGACGGATTTCCTGTTGTTTGTGTTGTTCAGTCTGGGTGCTGTGTTTGCACTGATGTTTGTGGGGTTCAGTGTTGAGATGACGCTGTCTCAGGCGTTACACAGTCTGGATGCTCAGGCAAAGCTGGTGTTGTTTGATTTTTCTACTGATCCAGAGCGCCGCTATACCATCTGGGCCGGAGTGATTGGTGGTATTGCATTGAATATTGCTCAGGGCAGTACCCAGGGAACCTGGCAGCGGGTGCGGTCCTGTCGCAGCGCAGGCGAAGCGCAGAAGGCCTATAACTATGCTGCTTTGTTTTATGTCATGCATCTGGTCATTCTGGCACTGGGCCTGGCGCTGGTTGTGTTTTATACAGAACGGGGCCTGCCCGATGAGTTGGCCCGGCAGCTCAGTGCTTCCCCGGATCGCATTTTCCCCTATTTCATATTGTCAGAGATTCCTGTTGGCTTGTCTGGTCTGTTCATCGCGGCCATTTTTGCGGCAGCCATTTCCACGCTGGATTCCGCCCTTGCAGAAACCTCTGATATCAGCATCACGCATTTTTATGCCAGATACTTTCGTCCCAGCGCAGGTGAGGCACATTATGTTGCTGTGTCCCGCCTGCTGATGGTGTTGTGGGGTGGTGTCTTTCTGGCCATGGCCCTGTTTTTTGCGCGTTTCTCCGGCGAAGGCCTGCTTGACCTGACCTTCAAGTTACCCAACTACGTTTATGGCGCGATCTTCGGCGCCATTGTGCTGGCGCGATTTGGCATTGGTCGGCTGGCGACGGTTCTGACAGGGGCGCTGGCTGCAACGCTGACTGTGGTCTGGATGAGTCAACAGGGCATCGCTTTTTTTTACTGGTGCCCGGTGGCGGGCACCCTGATGGTTGTTCTGGTCTGGTTGCTCGATAAACGCTGGCCCAAGCGAGTTGCAGCACCCGCTTAGCACTCAGTGTTGCTGTCGATGACCGTTGTTGCGCTGCGCGACCTGGGCTCGCTGGCGTTGTGCAGGTTTTTCGCGATGCTGGTTCTGGCGGATCTTTGCGCTGCGGTTAGGTGCTGCCTGCCGCTTGGGGCTGGCCTGGGCAACTTGTCTTTGCGCGCGTTGGGGTCTTTCTACACGCTGTTGTCGAACCGCGCGCTGCGGCCTTTCTACTCGCTGCTGTCTTTCTATTCGTTGCGGCCTTTCTACTCGCTGCTGCCTTTCTATTCGCTGCGGGCGCTCGGCCCGCTGCGGTCTCTCTTCTCGTCGCGCTCGTTCTACCCGCCGCGTACTTTCTACCCGCCGCGTACCTTCTACCCGCCGCGGGCGCTCAACGTTCTGCATCCGCTCAGTACGCACAGCTGGTGGCGTGTTATCCGTGCGTGCCCGCAACACGCGATTGTTGTGGTTGGCTCTGTTAATTGCTGCCTCACGACGCTCGCGCACTTCTCGCTGCTGGCGCTTTCGTAACGACTCGTTCTGCGTATTGGGGCGAAACTGTCGATCGATGCGGCTGCCCTGTTGCGGACGGTGTACACTCGATCTGTCGGCACCTCGATGCACACTGTTCTGCTCCCGCCTCAGATCCCGATGAACACTGGATCGGTCCGCCAGCCGTTGCTCTCGGTTTGCGCGATGGGTAACACGTGGGTTGTGCTGCAGATGACGTTCGCGACGATGTTCACGATTGGGACGCTGATCCCGATGCCGCTGATCCCGATAAAAGGGCCGCGCACCGGCGTATTTACGGCGTGGCTGCCATTTACCATGGTAGTCTCCATCGTGGCGGTAGTGACGGCGCTGGTGTGCACGCGGGGCGTGATAGCGGAATGTCCGTCGGAAATGGTTACCGTGGTAGGTACGCCCATAAAACGGGTGATAACGATGACTGTGATAATGGTGATTAAGGTGGAAACTGCTCCACGACAGTGCAAACACCGAACTCACACCCCAGAACGTTGGATAATCGTAAAATCTGTGGCGATAACTATAGGGGTAGTAGTACACCGGATAAGCGGTGGGATAGTAATGGTAGACCCGCTCTGTCTGATAGACAGTCACTTCTTCCGGTTCATAATAAGGCACGTGAATCACTTCAGGGTCGGCGGGTTTGATCGTCACCACGTCCTCATCGACCGCGACAACCTGACGCTCATCGCTGCCTAAATTGCCGGCTGCGTAGGCTTCATCGCGAAAGGTCTGCACAGCGGCAAGCACATCTTCCTGCTGATCCAGTACCGCTTGCCCAAGCTGCCAGGTCCAGTCGATATCGTCATTCAGAAATGTCAGGACCTCTGGATAATTGAGTAGCGCAACAACAGATTCGTCCCAGCTTTCGTCAGGTTCGAGATCCGTATTGGTTGCGGCGTCTTCGCGATATCGCGCAGCGGCGACAATTTGTAGCGGATAGGTCGAGGCGGGCAAAACAATAGCCAGCAGATCATCAGGATACAACGCGACAGGTCCGACCAGTTCAGTCAGTTCGTCGCTGGTCAGTAGTTCCACAGGTTCCACACTGATGACGTCATCATTCGAGGCAGCTAAGACAGCAACGCCCGGCAGAAATAAACAGGCCAGCAGTATCCCTGCTGCGGAGAGTCTGGTTGCGTTCATGTTGCACCTCGATGCCTTAACTACAGGCACTGTTTGACGAGCATTCAGAGTAGGTCAAGTTACCTGAACTTAACCTTAACGTCTAAAGGGGCGGGAGGGGGTATCGCTGGTGGGCGTGAAAGGCCCCTGGGGTAGGGGCTTTCGCAATCACAGGCGGGTAGGTTTGAAGCCGCGTTGTTCAAGTTTTGTGCGCAATTTTTCCTGGATACCGATCGCCCATGCCTGCCCGGCTGCCATGGAATCCTGCACGAGGGCCGGTTGTTTCTCGATGAACCTGCGGCCAACATCAGATTCGTAGAATGTCAGCAAACCTTCAATATCTGCAGCAGAAAAGTGTTTGTCGTAGATGTGTACCATGGCGGGTTCAAATTCGCTGAAATCGATTTCCTCTCGAATGTCAGACCAGACCTGGGCCGGAATAGCGGGTTGCGCCTGTGCCTGAATGGCCAGGAGTTGGTCGACCATTTGTGATCCCATCGCTATGGCACCGGTGATTTCGAGCAAGCGATGAATATCTGCGGTCTTCTTGGGGTCAGCACTTTCTGCGGACAAGGTGGCGGGTAGCAGCAGAAAGAAAATGGCACACAGGGCCGGACGAAGTCGAGGGTTGAGTCGCATAGTGAGATCACCGTCGTCGAAGGATGGTTGGATCATCCCACAAGTGATGTGGCGAAGTCTTCCCGGTTTGGACGTGGTTGCGTGATCATGAATCAACCCCCAGTCCTTTTCTTTCCATTCAACCTGTATTATAACAGCTGTTATATTTAAAGCGGCAAAGGCAAGCCTCATGAAGTTGGACATCTTTTCTGAGATCCAGAAAAAAGACTGCGATCAGCAGGGCGGTTTTCCTGTCCTGCTTAAAGAGTCTATTGAACAAGCTCAGTTTGCGGAAAAGGCAGGTTTCAATTGCTGGTGGCAGGTGGAACATCACTGTACCCCAGACTTCAGTTACAGCTCCTGTCCGGAGATGATTCTGCAGGCCATAGCTATGTGGACAACGCGGTTAAGGGTAGGGCATGCGGGTATTTTAGTACCTTTTGGAATCAATCATCCGCTGCGAGCGGCGGAGCGTGTTGCCATGCTCGATCAGATCAGTGGCGGGCGGGTAGAGGCCGGTCTGGCAAAATCAGGCGGAAAGGAATGGGAAACGTTCAGCATCACCGAAGATCAGGCAACTGCAGATCTGGTAGAAGCGACAACCCTGTTCCCTGCAATATGGACACAACCAGAATTCAGTTGGGCATCTGATCGGATATGTGTTCCGCCGCGCGAAGTGTTGCCCAAACCTGTGCAGATGCCTCACCCGCCCTTGTGGCACACCTGCTCCAGCCCGAGCTCGTTTGAACGAGCCGGTCAGCTGGGGGTTGGCGTTTTGGGCACCACGCTGTTTGCACCCATCAGTGCGGTTGCGCAAATGTTGCAAAGCTATCGCGCAGCTTCGAAAAGCCGGGCTGAGACAGGCCATCATGTCAATAATCAGGCGGGTATTTTCACCTTTGTGCACGCGCGTAAGTCCACAAAACAGGCCGTACAATCTGGCGCACCGCGGGCTGCTCTGTGGTACGTGAGTTCTGCACCACGGGTATTCAATGTGCCACGGGACATTTTTTATCAGGCGATTCGCGGTCAGGTAGACCCCCGATCCAGGCCGTCAACCGCAGCGCTCGGCGAAGCCGAGAAACCAGATGCTGCGGACATCGAGGATGAGAACCCGGTGGTAGCGTTAATGAAGCGCGAATTTGTTGGCGAAGACATTTCGAATGAAGAAATTTTTGAAACCATTCGTCATCTGGATTCGGTCATTATTGGCGATGTCAAAACCTGCGAGAAAAAAATGCAGCAGTTTCAAGATATTGGTCTGGATAGATTGATGTGCCTTATACAAATGGGTGAAGTTGCACACGAGCAGGTGCTTGAGAGTATCCAGGTCATCGGCGAGAAACTGTTGCCCAAATTTTCTGGTACGTAGATATGACTGAAGAACTTGCGCGAGTAACCAACGAATACTGTGAAAGCCTGTGGCGGAAAGTCTGTAACTGGGGACGCTGGGGACCAGATGATCAGTTAGGTGCTCTTAACCTGATCACCCCTGAGATTCGTGCGTTGGCAGCCGGGACCGTACAGGAGGGGATCAGTGTGGCATGTGGTAATCCCTGGCCGGTAGTGCCCGGGCCACACAACATGTGGCCTGCGGAGCACTATATGCTCCGTGCTGGCGACGATTGTGACTATCCTGGAGTGCCTGGTTTATCTGTGGCGCTGGATTATATAGGTGTCCAGCAGCATGGTATTGCGTGTTCTCACATCGACGCACTGTGCCATGTGTTTGTCCGCCAGAAAATGTACAACGGTTATCCCGCCAGCGACGTCAAAAGTACCGGTGCATTTAAAAATGATGTACGGCCCATGAGTGATGGGATTGTGAGCCGGGGTGTATTGCTTGATCTGCCAGGGTTGTTGGATGTGCCTTACCTGCCAGGTAACTTCCGCATTTCTAAAGAGATGCTGAACGCTGCTGCCTCACGTCAGAATTTGGTTTTATCAAGTGGTGACATATTACTGGTGCATAAAGGACGCGAACGTCGCGTAGCAAGCGAAGGCTTGACTGATCCGGAAGACGCAGGCATGCCGGGTTTACATCCTGAGTGTGCTGAGCTCTTTCACTCAGCTGGCGTGTCGTTGTTAGGCAGTGATTACATGAACGACCCTCAGCCAAACTGGACATGTTCAGACTGGCCAATTCCAATGCATTATCTGGGTATTTGTGGCATGGGAATGACTTTGTTACATAACCTGGATACCCAAGCCCTGGCTGATCAGTGTCAGGCTCTACAGCGCTGGCATTTCCTGCTGACGATAGCGCCACTGAAAATCTACGGCGCAACCGGCTCTCCCGTTAATCCCATAGCAATGTTTTAATAGCCGTTGTTTTTCTGCTGGACAGATCGTTGCCGAAATATGTGGATCATGACGCACGCCGCAAAGATTTTATCGCTGCTGCTCACGAAAGTATTCTTGAAGAGGGGTTGGCCAAAACAACCATACGTTCTGTAGCCAAACGGGCAGGCTACACCACCGGAGCGCTGGTTCACTACTTCGCTGATAAAGAAGAACTGATTAAACAGGTGCTTGAAGAGAACGGACAGCGCGTCAGAGCGCGCATGCAATCTGCCCAGCACACGCAGCAGGGTTTTGATGCATTGCGAGGCGTTCTGCTGGAGGCTTTGCCGACGGATAAAACGTCAGGCGCGAGCTGGCGTATCTGGCTGGCGTTGTGGTATCACTCTGAAGAGAGTGCCTCCATGCGATTGGAAGAGCGGCGGCGCTATAAAGAATGGTTGGGTCGGTTAGGCGATATTCTGCAACAGTCTGTTGATCTGGGCGAGCTGCCAGCTGATACCAATGTGACTACCGAGGCCAGAATGCTCGTAGCCTTTGTTGATGGCCTTGGTGTTCAATACCTGATGGCCAACAGTCGCACCAGTGCAGGACAGTTAAAAGAAATGTTGGATCGATACCTGGTAAGGCTCTACCAGAGATAGAAGTTGAATTTCTAATTTCTATTGCATTCCACTCTTTACATAACGTATGTTATATAACACACGTTCTATTGGAGAGTGGATCATGTGTCATCTTAAAGCACTCGGACTGTTTGTCCTGCTTATGGCTCCCTTACTGCCCCAGTTGGCATTTGCTGCAGGTGCAGGTGCAGGTGCAGGTGCTATTGAAGAAATCATTGTCACCGCCGAAAAACGAGACACTAACCTACAGGAAACGTCTATTGCGGTGACTGCTTATACAGACGAGATGCTCAATTTAAGAGGCATCGACGATATTGAAGATCTGCAATTCTCAGCCCCCAACCTGGTCATCAGTCCCAACTCTCAGTCTCCAGTCACCTACGCTTACATCAGAGGTATCGGTTCTGATCAACTGGTAGCGGGATTTGATCCTGGCGTTGCTTACCATGTCGACGGTATTTATGTTGGACAGCCGTCGTCTTTGCCGGGGGATATGTGGGACATGCAGCGGGTCGAGGTACTGCGTGGGCCGCAAAGCACGCTTTATGGCCGCAATACCACCGGTGGCTCGATCAACATCATTACCAAAGAGCCTCAAGCAGGGTTTGATGCCTTTGGGGATGTCACACTGGGGAACTATGATCGAAAACGCCTGCGCGCTGTTGTAAATGGCGGTACTGACCAGGCCGCGGCGAGATTAACCTTTGTTCGGGATCTGGATGATGGTTATCAGGAAAACTTAGCAGGTAAAGATGGCGATCAGACCAATCACCACTCGACGCGAGGCAAATTCAAGTTTCAGTTAGGCGAGCTAGGAGATCTGACGCTCACCGCCCAACGGTTTGAAAATAAAGGCAGGCAATCGCAAAAAAGGCGAGAGCCTTTTGGTCCGGTGGAGTTGGCACCAGGTTTTGTTCTCAATGTTTACGATGGTGCCATTCCCAATCCAACGGATCCCCGAAAGGTAGCCAAAGACTATCCGGAGTCACTTGAGCTTACGAATGACTTCTATTCAGCTCGCCTGAATCTGGATTGGGAGCGCTTTTCCCTGATTTCCATTACCAGCCAGATCAAAAATAAGTGGAACCAGAGTGCAGATATTGATATGTCTAACAACCCCGTTCAGTTCCAGACCTGGAATATGGATACCGAGCAGTTCACTCAGGAATTTCAGCTGGTGTCTGCAGGCCAGGGGCCGCTGCAGTGGATTGTTGGCTGGTTCTACTTTGATGAGGAGCTGGAGACAAACTATCTTTTTGCGGACTCTTCTGTTGCGGGTTTCACCTTCATGAATGGTGGTGATCTGGAAACCTCATCCCAGGCAGTGTACGGACAGGTGACCTACGATATGCGCGATAGCGGCAGGCCACTGCGTTTTACCGCCGGACTGCGCTGGACAGAAGATGAAAAAGACATCGATGAATTTCAGCAGATACCTGAATTTGCGGTGGATCTAAGTGGTCGCATGGACGAGCAGTGGGATGAGGTCAGCGGCAAGCTCGGTGTGGATTGGTTTCTTAACGAAGATGTCATGACTTACGCGGCTTATTCGCGGGGATATAAAGGCGGCGGTTTCTCTATCGGGCAGTTCGATGCGTACGATCCGGAAATTGTTGACGCACTGGAAGTAGGCATTAAATCTCAGTTCTGGGACCAGCGTGCACAGGTAAATGTGGCGGCTTTTTACAATGACTATCAGGACTTGCAGGTGAATTTCCTGCTGTTTACTTCGTTTACCACGGACAATGCCGCTGAAGCGACCATTCAAGGTATAGAAGTGGAAAGCACGTTTATGCCTTTGGATAACCTGACACTCAATGCGAACTTTACCTGGCTGGACGCCAAGTTCGATGAGTATCAGTTTACCCCAACCGAAGACCTTTCCGGTGACACGCTTAACCGTGCGCCGGAGTTTACTGTTGCCTTGTCTGCGCAGTACGAGTGGTTGTTGGGAGATGCAGGCGCTTTACTCGCGCGGGCGGATTTTTACTGGCAGGATGAAGTCTACTACCGCGTGCAGAATGTCGATCGTCACAAAGAAGACAGTTTTTCGACCACAGATCTGCGCTTGGTCTGGACCAGCGCCAACGATAGATATGAGGTGGATCTGTTTGCCAAAAATGTGTTAGATGACGATAACCAGCGTGGTCTGACTGTGTCCGATGGTTTGTCGACAGGGAACAACAGCTTTGTAACCTACTATCCACCGCGCACCTACGGGGTTCGCTTTGGCATGCGATTTGGAGATTGATGTGAGTGATTGGCAGGTTAGATCCATATTCCATTTCATTCTGCCGTGTGCAAATGTTGAAACGTCAATGGCGTTCTATGCACGCTTTGGCTTTGAAGTGATCAAAGACAATCGAGAAGTGAAGTGGCCGGCGTATGTAGGTGAAAATTTCAAAATGAAGTCTGGAGCGCAGGGGCGAGCAGTTCAATTGGTGCTACCTCAGGACGACGCGCTGCAAACCCGGATTGATCTCATCGAGTGGGTAGACCCCATCTGGCGCAACGAAAACGAAAACAGGTCGCCAGAACAGAGAATTCCTCGGGTCATGGCGCTCCTGACCAGAAACATCCAGGCTGCGTACGAAGATTTGCAGCAACAGGGGCTGCAGCCGACGCGTCCACTGCGTGATCCGGACCCGGTTATCGGCGTACAGGGTGTGGTGTGTTTTGAAGACCCTGACGGACACATTGTTGAACTGATTGAGTACTTTGGCGACCAGTTGGGCAGCCGGACCGACGATCTACCCAGACGCCAGTAAACCCGCCAGTCCATACTCAGCGACCAGCGCTTCGAAAGCGCTGAATGCTGCAGCATCGCTGGGGAAAGTGTTTTCGATAATGATGGTTTTGTCTTCGCTGACAATTTCCAACACCCAGTCTTTTTTGTTGCCACTGTAGATGTCCACTTCAACGGCAGTATCGTTTTCTGTGTAAGAACGGCTCAGCGCAGACAGGGTAATTTCAATATCGTCGGTCATGCAGGGAAAGTGCCACTTTCAATAGACGCTGACAACTTGAAACCTAACGTGTTGTGATCTGTGTTGCAGAATCCCGTTGAAATTGACCGTGCTGCAGAAAGTGCAGAACCTGAGTGATCACTTCTTCGGATCGCATGATAAATGTGTGGGTGTGTGGAACTTCGATAAAATCTGCCATGCCTTCGACCTTGGTATTTTCTACGCTGACTTTACCGTCATCGGGGTTTGGCAGGCTGAGCGAGAGAATCGGGTTGATGGTTTTATTGCCGGCAATCACCCCCAGTGGAAAATCCACCGCGCCAAGCTGGTTGGGAATGCTTTTTTTGTTGGTGCCAAGCTGGATGCCTGTGGGTCCGTTAAGCGCCTTGTAGCCAGGTATGTTCTGCCAGTTATCGACAACTTCGCTGCCCTGATTAGGCGGCGCCAGCATGACAACGTAACCAAGATGTTGGATCTGGTGGTGTGCAAGGTAATAGCGAACCAGGATGCCCCCCAACGAGTGAGTGACAAAATGGACCCTGGGCGAGTCCGTGCAGGCGGTGAGTCCCGCGGTGATCACTGGCGCGGCCAGCTCTTCGATAGGTTTTTGCCGGGACGGGTAGTCAAGATTAGCGACAACATAGCCGTTTCGTTCGAGTTGATTTGCCAGCGGGTTCATTGAATCTGAGGTTCGGGCCAAGCCATGCAACAGCACAACGCATTCGTTGCTGGCCAGCAGCGTCTGGTTCAGAGACAGAGCAAAGATGGCTATCAGGCAATATTTCACGATTGGATCCACGGCTGCTTTACATGCAGTGAAAAACCCTTCAGGGCATCTGTTTGTTCATCGAACAAAATAACCCACTGTGCGCCAGATGCGACCATCGAGTGCGACGGTAACGGTTTCCACCGCACGAGACTGTCCGGCGAACTCTGTCTGGAATTCAAAAATAATGTAGTCTCCGACTTTTGTGTCTGATAGTTTGTTTGAGTAACTGGCATTGATAGCCTGCCGGGACAGCGTTTCACCCAGAGCAGATCGGACCTGGGATACCTGTGCCTGCCATTGCTCAGCGGTCACCCGCTGCTTGAAAAATGATGCGGTGGCCCGGTAGGTGGCGTCATAATCTTTACTATCCAGCAGTTGCAGCCATGCAACGACAGCGTTTTGCGCGTCAAGTGGGTCTTGTTCAGCAACAGCGTTTGTGGCGCAGCCTTGTGCGTAGATCAGGCTGCACAATAACAGCACACGCAGGAATTGCGCTGCAGCGTTGCAGCTCAGAGGAAACGCAGGATTGGTCGTGCAGTGCATCGTTGTGACAGACCCTGGCATGCTGGAGTTGGCTTGAGTGTAAGCCCAATACCGTTTGAGCCCAAGAGTTATCGCAGCAGCAAGGCGGCGCCAGCTGGCGAAAACTGGCCAGGCCAGGCACTATTCCGGTCGTATTCAACACACGATCTAAAAGGGGTTAAAAAGTGAAAATTGAAGCTTTAGGACACGTCGTACTGAATGTGGCTGACCTGCAACGGGCGGAGCGATTCTACACAGAAGTATTAGGTCTGTCGGTCTGTGCGCGGCTTAATGAGCAGGGTATGAATATGTTGTTTTTCAGCCTCGGTGATCACCATGATCTGGCCCTGTCTGAAGTGTCTGGGGAAGCTATTGCGGACGCCCGGTCTTCGGGTTTGAATCACGTTGCGTTTCGCATCGGAACAACAATAGAGCAGCTGGTGGAAGCCAAAGCACATCTGCAGGCGCAGGGTCTGGCGCTCATGCCAATTGATCATGAGGTGACAAAATCAATCTACTTTGATGATCCGGACGGCAATACTGTTGAGGTCTATGTTGACGTGTCGCAGGCCTGGCGACAGGATCCGCAGAAAGTAGCCAAGGCACAACCCCTGGAGATCTGAACGTACCTCTGGTTATCTGGCGGCTGTCACTTTCTGCCACGGCGTTTGGCTTGTTTTTCATTGCCGCGTTTGAAGTTGCCCGTCGCTTTGGCCATGGCCAGCTGACAGCTGTGCTCATCGGCATTTGTGACCAGCGCCAGAAATCGCTGTGCGGCTTTGCCTGAAAGAGAGGTGACAGTACGCCCAAGATACGCAATCTGAACCAGGCCGGATTTTGTCGCGCGATATGAAAAGGGGCTTCCTGCCAGTGGGTCGATCTGAAGCATCGAAACAGAGAGTGCGTCTAACGCCTCTCCGTCAATGCCGCCCAGTTCGGGCAGTGTTTTAAGCGGTGACCAGTAGAGCTCAAACTCAACTGGTCCATGCCCTTCACTGGGATACGCCTCGGTATGCCGCCAGCTTTCCCGGGTGAGCTGGTCTGTTTGCAGGTGGTAGAACCAGGCCATGATGGTTTCATCACGACCAATTGCGCGCAGGTCACGTACACCGGAATCGAGGAGCTTGACCAATCTCAGCTGGTCCAGGCCTGTTTCTTCCCGGGCTTCTCTGAACGCGGCTTCTTCCGGAGTTTCATCAGGTTCAACAGTGCCACCTGGAATCTGTGGCAGGAGTCGTGGATGCGCCACATGATTCAACAACAGAAGCTCGTTTTCGCGGGTAATGTAGGTGAAAACTCGATGACGCATGGTCTCAGGGCCAGGTGTCCACAGTTAATGGTTAACGAAGTCTGGCACGCAGTTTGTCTACCGCGCGCCAGCTGAGTCGGAGAAGCAACATCACAACAAACAGATACAGGGCAGCAGGTAGAAACCAGCTGATGGCGGTTTCATACACAATCTGCCAATCGGTTGTTGCGCCGTCATGGTAGATGCCAGAGGGATTCTCCCACCACTCCCATAGCGTCACTGCTGCCGTGATGAAGACTGCACCGGCCAGGCTTAATCCCAGTGAGCGTAAGAAGATTGTCATGCTATGGGGCGCACTGAAACTAAGCAGGCCTTACCAGTATGCACCGGACACGGTTAATCGTACCAGCTTGAGTTAATGCCTGAGTTAACGCAATGGCCACACCCTGGGCAGCGGTAGTAGATTTTTTCCTCGGGGCGGTGCTGTTTTTCAACCAGCACCATATCTTTGTGGCAAGCGGAGCACCATCGAGCATTTGATAGTCTTCTTAAAATCAACAGTGTAGCGGCAAGAAACGGGATGCTCAGAAGCAGGGGCAGCCAGTATTGTGCCGCAATGGCAAAGGCGCTGAACACGATGAGAAGGGCAAGCAGGACCACAAGCACCTTGTCTTCGCGAATACGAACGTGCCGGAACACGGGGCTATCTGGCGATGAATACGTCGCAGGGTGTGTGGTTCAACACGCCGTGGGCGGTAGAACCCAGTAACACTCGATCAATGATGTTGCGTTGACCTGAGCCCATGATGATGAGGTCGGCGCCATTATGCTTAGCGCAAGCGCAAATCTCATGAGCGGGATCACCTTCAATAACAAGAAAGTGAGTGTCGCTTAACCCGGCCTTCTGCAGTTCTTCACCCACCGTGGATTTGACTGCCTTGACCAGGTCTTCCTGCATGTCTGTCATGGGCCAGCTGGTTGCAAACGCTGAGGTCTGTAACCCCCCCATCGTGGCTGCCAGAGACTGGACAACGCTGATGATCTGATGTTTTGCAGCGCCCTTAACAAAAGGGCTGGCAGCCTGCAGAACCTTGGGCAGTGAGTTTGAGGTATCAACGGCAACCACGATATTGTTGTAAGCTGCAGCGGCATGGTCATCCGCATGCACCAGCAGCATGGGGCATTCGGTGTTATTGAGTACGCCATGGGCGGTAGAACCTAACAGGCGTTTTAAACCGGCACGATTATGTACACCCATAACCAGGAGTACATCATCCAATTCTGCGGCCTGGGCTGCAAGGGTATGAACCGGATCGCCTTTCTGCACAATAACTTTTGCCGGGGTCACCCCCAGCGAATCTGCCAGTTTATGCAGGCTGTCTCTGGTACTTTTCAGCAGATCTTCTTCCAGCGCAACCTGGGCTTCGACAATCGGCGTGAAATTCAAGTCAGCGTAAGGCTGCCACATAGGCGGAACCACGTGCATCAGGATAAGTTCCGCATCCTGTTCCTGGGCAATATGCGCCGCAATTTTTGTGACGTCCCGGGCTTCGTCATTGGGTTCTATTGCACACAGTACGTGGTTTGTCATGAGGCTGGCTCCGGTCTGAGTAAGTTAGCCCAGAATACCATGTAACGTGCTGACACCAACGGCGATGATGGCAAGGCCGACAGCAACAGCAACAACAGCGGTGGTCAGGGTGAATTTGGGATCTTCGAGATTCATGATAATACCTTTAGCGTCAGTCAGTGGGAACGGGTTGAGTTCAACAACCACGCCCTGATTCTGGGCGCTTCACCCTGGTTCCCCCTATACGTGATTTCCGCTAATCAGGTTCTTGCCGATAGGTATTATCCGTGATGTCAGGTCAGCATCTGGTGAGCGCCCAGCATGCGTTCACGTATGGGTATGCCGGCCGGGCAACCTCCTGCACAAGGTGCGTCGCAGGATAGACACGCTGACGCATCCTGTTCGAGTCTGGCATACAGGCCCATGGCCTGTTTCTGATCGCCGTAATCCTCAAAGTACATGCGGTGACGCAGAACGTCGTGGATAGGTACATTGGCCGGGCAGGTATCCAGGCAGGCGCCACAATGCTGAAAGCAGTGGGTGCCGGCGATCAGGTTGTCGTATTTTTCCAGCACAGCAATGTCGCTGCTCTGCAAACTCTGCCCGGAGGCAAACAGATATTCATCCAGATGCTGATTGTTGTGGAATGAAATGACCAGATTGGAAACGTCCGGATTGCTCAGTACCCATTTAAATGCCGCCTGGGTATAACTGTCTCTTTCTACCGCAAAGTCTGCCAGACCATTGTGTTTGGCACCTTTCAGAGTTTTCATCGCGACGATGCCAATGCCTTTTTCAGCAGCTCTGCGGATGATCTGTTGCTGATTGGGCCACGCGCCATGGTGATAGGCCAGCATCATGACTTCGAAACGCCCGCTGTCGATGGCGGTGTTGGCCACCGCTTCGAGGTTGGGAGTGTGTGTAGAGACACCCATGAATCGAACTTTGCCCTGTTCGCGCAGGCGATCAACCGCTTCGTGAACATTGTCGTCCATCAGACGATCAATGCTGTCGCAGGAATGAATGTGCGCCACATCGATATAGTCGGTACCCAGGCGCAGCAGGGCAGATTCCATGGTGTGCATATATTCCTGGACGCTGCTGCCCTGACGCAGGTGGCCGCTGGCGGTACAGAATTTTGTGGCGATCACCAGTTTGCTGCGATCCCGCCCGGCGATGGCCTGCCTGATGATATCTTCACTTTCCGGTGCATAGTCCGGTGAAGCATCGATGTAGTTTACGCCGCGATCCAGCATCGCGTTCAAAAATCCCACCGGGTCAGGGTTCTGATGCAGCCGAGTAGACCCTGCTGAGATATCTGACACCATCAAACCGGTTTTGCCCAAAGGGCGATAGGCCTGTATCTGCGCGCCACGCCAGGCCTGTTTTGCAACCGGAGAGGTTTGTTCAGTTTGCGCGCCAATTGCCGCTCCGGTGATTGTGCCCCAACCGGAAACTCTAGCGGCAGTTGCACCTGCCACGCCTAATACGCCGCCGGTAATGGCCGCGCTACCGGTCAGGAATTTGCGCCTTGCCGTGGCTGTCTCGAGATCTTCTGACGCGGTTGTTGTTGCGTTGGTTGCGGAATCTGGTCTGGTCAGAGTGGCCGCCCACCAGATTGTCACCACAATGGCATCAAGCAGCAGGAAAGCGAAGATCAGCAGCGGGATCATGGGAATCTGTGCAGGATCAATACCTTCAACCCGTTCCTGGATGTAGCCGCCAAGGCCGATATATCCGGCTATGAGCGTTAACATCCAGATAACAAGTGCCAGACGTCCGGAAAGCCAGGTGGGTTTGGAGGCTGCCATAGTTTGATCCTGTTGCGTGTTTGTATCTTGTATAAAGCAATTAATTTACTGTTGCAATGCGCTGGGGCGCCTATGAATAATCATCACTGACATGGAAAATGTTGTGGAGGGGTCTGTGAGGGGCATCATTGTTGTTCTGATTTTGTCTGTGCAGTTGTTGTCACTTGCTTGTTATGCAAACGGCTTTCGAGTTGCTGCGGGCTCGGTGGACATCACGCCTGCACCGGGCGGCTATCTCGCCGGCTATGGCGCGGACCGTACATCGACCGGTGTGGCAGATCCTGTTCATATCAAGGCGGCGCTGATTGAAGCGGGCAACGACTTGCTGGTGCTGGTGACCATTGACTGTATCGGCCTGACTTATCCCGACGTACTAAAAATCGAAGCGGCGATCGTCAACGCGCAACCAGACGCCAGAGTTGTGGTGTCGTCGACGCATACGCATGCCGGACCTGATGTGGTGGGCATCTGGGGACCTGCCTTCTGGCGAAGTGGCCGTGATGAAACCTATATGGACCAACTGGTCACATCTGCGGTATCACTGGTCGTGCGCAGTGCAGAGCAGTTGCAGCCTGCACAAAGCAGAGTAGCCAGTGGGGACATGCCGCTGGCCTGGGTTGAAAATGTCAGCGAGCCGGAACTTCTGGACCGCCGTCTTGCGGTCATGCAGTTTGTTGATAACAACGGCGTAAATCTGCTGACGCTGGTGAACTACGCGTGCCATCCGACTGTGCTGGGTCCGGAAAACACCGAAGTGTCCGCAGACTATGTTGCCGGCCTCTATCAGAAACTCAGCCGCGAGCTGGGTGGTGAACACCTGTTTCTGCAGGGCGCTATTGGCGGTTGGGTGCAGCCCCTGCAGGGTGATCGCTCTCATGATCTGGCAATTGCACATGGCGAGTCGTTAGCTTCTGCGGTTATCGAACTGCTGGTTCAGGCACAGCCAAATACCTATGCGCCGTTGATGTTCCGTCAGCAGCAGGTTGATATACCGCTGGACAACTGGGGTTTCCGGCTGCTGTTGTGGTTGGGGGTGCTGGATCGGCAAACCTATGCTGGCGCCATGCGTACGCGTGTCGCCTGGTTCAAGGTGGGAGAAGCGGAGTTTGTCACCCATCCCGGCGAAACCTCACCGGCCTATTCGCTCGCCTCTCGTGATCTGATGAATACGACGCACAGTTTTGTGCTGGGTCTGTCCCAGGATGCCATGGGCTATATTCTGAAGCCTGAATATTTCGCTGATGACGCAAGCTACCCGCATGCGGAATATCTGACGTCAGTATCGGTTGGCGCAACAGCAGGCCCGCTCATCATGCAGGCAGTGAAGGACGTGATCGATTAGCTGATCGCAAATATCCAGCTGGTGGCAAGAATCAGCAACGCAGCAATGCCGGCGCGCTGCTGATCCGCCAGGCTGATGTTATCCAGTTTGATGTGCGCAACCGCAAGCCCCATGCCAATGCCCGCGGCAAAGCCAAACAGATGGCCTAACACATCGACGTTCCCGGCGCCAAAGCCGGTGAACGCCAACAGTGCAATAGCCCCGAATATCGGCGCAAAGCCGCGTTTGAAACCTTTGCCGCGGAAGAAACCCCGGCGCCAGCCGAACGCGGGCACAATGCCGAGGGCCGCAAACGTGGCGGTTGAGGCGCCGATGGCCAGAAACTGATCAGGTTGCACAAAGGCATTCAACAGGTTTGCGGCCATGCCGCAGATCAACACCAGCAGCCAGCCCAGTCCAGAGCCGAGGTGGCGTCCGACAAACAGGCCAAAAACGCAGCCAAACAGCGAATTTGACGCAATATGACCAATGTCCGCGTGCAGGGTCAGTGACGTAGCGGTACGCCACCATTGTCCATCCATTACCGCGCCCGCATCGAGCCGACCAAGCGTGCGGAAGTCCAGGTCGCTGTACGCAGACAATGCGGGAATCAGCCAGATAACAAACAGATATCCCAACACGCCCGCCCATCCACTATCCACAATGGTTACGCGCACGGCTTGCTCGGGATTTGGTTGGTTCTCTTCCCAGTAGGACTGCAGTTGACGGTGCGCTTCGGCCTGATCGGCGGGCGCAACCCAGATGACCCAGCCGTTGTCCTGGCGCGCAGTGGTGTTTCTGATACCCACAGCGTTCAGGACCAGCGCAGCTTCTTTGACAACTTTGGCCTGGTCCGCCGCAAAGACCACAACCCAGGGTGTTTCTGGATCAGACAGAATCAGCGACCTGTGAGTGCTGCGTACACTTTGGTTAACTGATCCGGTAAGTCTTCCATTTCTTCAATCACCAGGTAGCGGGCGTCCGGGCACATCTGTTTGAGGTAGTCCTGACCCGAGCGATCAACCGTAATGCAGAATGTTTCCACCCCTTTCTGCTGGGCCTCCTTGATGGCTTTAGCGGTGTCTTCCACACCGTAGGTGTGATTGCCGCGTTCCGGGCCATAGTCGCTGTCTTGAGGAAAGCCGTCGCTGATCACCATCAGCACCTTCATGGCGTGACCGGATTGCATCAGCTTGTGAGTGCTGTGCCTGATAGCGGGGCCCATGCGCGTCGAGCGCTTCGGTTTCATTGCGGCGATCGACTGCAGCGTGCGCTGGGAAAACGCCTCCTGAGGTTCTTTGGCAACAAACACTTCCACACAGTCTTTGCCGTAACCGGAAAAACCGTAGATGCCATAACTGTCGCCCAGGGCATCCAGCGCTGAAGCCATCACCACCATGGCTTCGCGTTGAATGTCGATAATCTTGCGTTCAACAACAGGTTCTTCTTCATCGATGCTCACGGAGGCGTACCAGGGATCGCGCATATTGTCCGCAGCATCTTCATCGTAGTCCGACCAGTCTCTGGGTTCCGGCGGTTCCACCGGGTCATCAGTGGAAGCGCTCAAATCGACCAGAAAAACAGCGCATACGTCACGGTGCATGCGCTCTTTACGCGAGTAGAAGCGCTCGCTGGGGCTTTGCCCTGCGCGGATATCCTGGCGCGCTTCGATGATGGCATTGAGGTCCAGTTCGTCACCATCCTGAACGCGTGAGATACGCTGTAAACCGGTTGGACGAATCTGCTCAAGCTGCTTCTGCACAATACCCTGGAAGTGGCGAATGGCGCTGTTCAGGCCTTCGATGTCTTCTTCGTCTGTGCCGGACAGCGATTCTTCGTAAACACGACACCAGTGCGTCAGGTAGCGCCGCTGCAGATAGTCCCACTCGTCATAGCGGTAGCTGCGCGCTGCGGAGCGGTCAACCCCCAATGCGTGCTGGACGGAAGATTTCTCCATATCAATGCGGCGTTTCAAAGTGTCGCGTTCTTCCATCAACATTTTAATGTCGACCTCTGCGTCACGTATCGCAGCGTCGCTGGTGTCGCCGCGTTCTGCCTCCAGATCTTCAGCGTGAATCATGTCCGCCATCATGACCTGATCATCGAGCTGTTCGAGTTTTTCGTCCCACTCATCGATGCGCTGCTCACGGTTGAGCCAGTCGGGGATAGATTCTTCGGCGCTGGGATAAGACTTCAATGTTTCAAAAACATAAGCTTCTGCCACCTGATCATACTGCTGGCACAGGGCGCGCACGCTGTCGTATACGGTTTGCCCAGGGTGTTGCAGCTGCTGCAATGCGGCTGCTAAAGATTGCCACTCCGGCACAATTTCATCGTCGCCCCACAGGCTGCGATGTCCAAAGCTCAGTGGATCATCGTGAAGTTCAGCGGTTTCCAGTAAGTGCTGGTGATAGCGCTGCATATGCCGCTGGATGCCGGGATAAGTGCGCAACAGATGCGCCTGTACCCTTGCCTTTTCAAACAGATTAAACAGATCCGTTGCCAGTGATGCTTGTGCAAAAGCGCTGAACAACAGGAAAAAGTCGCCGGTGCGCGGCGTTGCACCTTTAGGCACCTCGTAACGCTCAGCGAGTTCACTGATTTCTGCCAGCGCCCTCTCCATGCGGAATGAAAATGTACCGCATTCGCGTAAGCCAATCTGTTCGAGCACCAGTACCCGATAACAGTGATGATCCGGCGCGTCTATCTCTTCCGGCAGAAACAGAGCGTCTGCGCCTTGACCAGCCCGGTCACTGTGGTACGCAAGCTGTCGATTGTTGGCAAACTCGGTGGTGGCTTTGATATGCAGGTAACGGCCGGCTATGCCTTGTGTGAACAGTGCCAGGGTATCTTCGCAGGCAGCGAGGTTGACCATTTCAGGGCAGAATCACGTCAACGATATCCGCCACCGCCTGCTGCACTGTGCGGTCATCTGAAATGGCGGTAACGATGGCTACCTGGGCGGCACGTCGTGGATCAATGCCGGCGGAAATCAGATCGCCGGTGTAAATCAGCAGGCGCGTGCTTACCCCTTCTTCAAAACCGTGCTGTTTCAGATTGCGTACCCTTTCACCGATCACGGCCAGGCGGCCGGCGTCTTGTGCATCGATGCCGGCTTCGTGGGCGATGATTTCTGCTTCCAGCTCAACTTCCGGATAATCAAATTCCAGGCTGACAAAACGCTGTCGGGTGCTGGGCTTGAGATCTTTTAAAACGCTCTGATAGCCCGGGTTGTACGAGATGACGAGCAGAAACTCAGGATGCGCCGCAACCAGCTCGCCGGTTTTGTCGATGGGCAGAATACGGCGGTGGTCGGTGAGTGAGTGGATCAGCACCGTCGTGTCTTTGCGCGCCTCAACAATCTCATCCAGGTAGCAGATGGCGCCGGTGCGCACTGCACGGGTCAGGGGCCCGTCAGTCCAGACCGTTTCGTCACCTTTCAACAGATATCGGCCAACCATGTCTGTGGCCGTGAGATCTTCATGGCAGGATACCGTCACCAGAGGCACGTCAAGCTGATTGGCTGTTTCCCGGTACAGGCGCCAGGTCATGTGTTCTACAAAACGGGTTTTGCCGCAGCCTGTCGGGCCTTTCAGCAATATCGGCAACCTGGCACTGTACGCGGCGCGGAAAATTTCTACTTCATCTGCCAGCGGCAGGTAGTAGGGTTCGGTATCTGCGGTGAAAAAATCTACGGCTTGGGTCATGTTACTCCTTCTATCTCGCCATGACTGATCAGCGCTGCGCAGGTGAAAACTGCTCGTTGCCTTTCCGGTAAGTGAAAAAATTAGTGTTGGGATTGCGGTTCACCAGCGGTCGGCGATACATCGCATGACTCAGAGAACGGACTTCATGTTCAACCTGATACAGCACGGCGCCGCTGTCAGGGTCGACGATATCAACAAAACGATACTGGAACTGGTCAGATTCTTCGCTGATCAGGCCCCGCTGTGACAGCCACGCATGGGGCCCGGAAAAATCAGCCACGTAGATCGCAATGTGGTGGCCGTCATACGCCGCAAGCGGTACGTCTGTTTCTTTGAAAATGAGGCTCTGGTTGTGTCCCATGGCGACCCGGGTGATGTCGTTTTCATGCTGGCTCGGGCAGCCCAGCACCTGTGCGTAAAATTTTGCGATACCTGCGCTGGTGTCAGGTGGCACATCAAACTGGATATAGGGCATGCCGAGGTCCATGCGTGGAAAGCTTGCGGGGGTATACGCTTTGATGGTGTTGCCAAAAGGGCAGGTGAGCTCGAGACAGTAATCGCCCTCAGTGCTTTTGAAAGCGGTGTCCTTAAGGCCGCGGGCGGCAAACGTCAGACGCTTGCTCAACTCGTCGAGATCCGGTACCACGACGCCAATGTGTCCGCGTAACACCTGTGCATGCCTGGTAGGCAGATGGAACTGCTGATCCCCCATATTGACCCACATGTTGAGGGTGCCGAAATCGATGTACGGGTCACGGGTGAAGCCCAGGCCAGTGACGTAAAACATGCTGGCGATAGACTGATCAGGCACGGTCAGGTTGACGTGCTCAAGCAGCTGCACGTTACCAACGTCTTCTAAGCTGCGGTCATAGCTTTTTTGCTCTGGCTCCATTACCACCTCTACGGGCTGGCGAACCTCCTCACAGGTCAACGGGAGGTCGGCGAAATTGCAGGCATACACTATACAAGATTATGGCTATACAGGCTGTATAGTGACCCGATGGACAATACAGACGAACTGCTCGACGCAACCACTGCTCTGATTCCTCCTCTTCTCACTGGCATAGAAGTGATGGGGCACGTGGCCAGGCATCTGCACCCGCCCAATATTCCCCAGCTCGCGCAGGAAGTACTGCCATATCGAGAGCCGTTAAAGCAGGGGCTGGCACAATTCAGTGCCGCCGACTGGCCTGAGCATCTGGCCGGTTTTGTCCAGCAGGCGAGCGCCAGCGGTGAGTTGCTGTTGCGTAGCTTTGATGAGTTCCTGAGTGCGCAGAATCAGAGTAATGCCGCCATGGCCGCGTATCGCGCCGTTGGATTCAATACCCGTGCGACGGAGTCGGTTTATCCTTTGAGCGCCATGTTGCCTCCGGTGAGTCGCTTCTTCCTGTTACCGGATGCCCGGGACGATGAAACGCTGCTTGCACGCCTTGCCCAGGTAGATCCCCAGCAACCCAATGTCGGCGTCATGCACATCTCAAATGCCGCTGATGAACGGGGTGGATTCTCCCTTTATGTTCCGGAGTATTATGCCGGCGAGACAGTGCCGGTCGTCTTCGCGCTGCATGGCGGCAGCGGACACGGCCGCAGTTTTCTATGGTCCTGGTTGAAAACCGCGCGCAGCAGAAATGTCATTGTGGTGAGTCCAACTTCAAAAGAGGGCACCTGGTCGCTGATGGGCCCCGATGTTGACTCGGCAAACCTCACGGCCATGTTGACCTATGTGCAGGACCACTGGTCCATTGACACAGAAAAGGTGCTTTTGAGTGGCATGTCGGATGGCGGTACATTCAGCTATGTCAGCGGGTTGCAGAGCACATCCCCGTTCACGCATCTGGCCCCGAGTTCCGCATCGTTTCACCCGATGCTGGTTGAGGTAGCGGACGCCCAGCGCCTGCAGGGTTTACCGATCTACCTGATGCACGGTGCGCTGGACTGGATGTTTCCCATCGAAGTTGCGCGTACGGCTCAGCAGGCGTTGTCCGGGGCCGGTGCGGCGGTTGAATACCGGGAAATTGATGACCTCTCGCACACCTATCCGGTGGAAGAAAACCCTCGCATTATTGATTGGTTAACAAATTAGCCGTCAGATAAAGTTTTTGCCTGCGCCGCTAGAAAGCAGGCAGCGTCTCCCAGGTGTCATCGTGTTTGAAGTTTTCCATGGCAAACTGCAGACGATCAGACACCCGCATTTTTCGGGTTTTTGTCGCCTCCACACGGCGTAGTCGCGGCAGTAAACCACAGTTGTTGGCCAGTTGAATCGATAAGCCGGGGCGCGCGTTTAATTCAAGGATCAACGGTCCACGATCACGATCGATGACAATGTCGCAGCCAAGATATCCCAGTTCGGTCACCTCGTAACACTCTGCCGCAAGTCGCAGCAGTGCGGGCCAGTTGGGCACGGTTATTTTAGAAAGGTCAGCACCAGTATCCGGGTGATGGGTGATCAGCTTGTTATGCCGTACAGCCTGAATACCCCGCCCGGTTGCAATATCAAGGCCTACACCGATTGCACCCTGGTGCAGGTTGGCTTTGCCATCTGAAGCTTTGGTCGCGAGACGTAACATGCCCATGACGGGAACGCCCTGAAAAACAATCAGACGAATATCCGGTACTCCTTCATGGCTGAAGGCTGAAAACATCGGATCGACGCGCACCAGGGTTTCTAAAATGGCTACATCATTTCTTCCGCCCAGAGAGTGCAGTCCACTTAATGTGTTGGTCAGGTGGCGTTTTACCGCAGTCAGGGAAATGAGGTCGCCGCTGGCTTTTCGGTATTGTCCATCCTCCTGGCCGACAATCACCAGAATGCCTTTACCGCCGCTGCCCTGAGCGGGTTTAGCAACAAACGAATCAAGATCTTTCAGATTCTGTTCCACGCTTTCAACTTCGTGCTGAGTAGCTACGATATCGATCAGTTTCGGCACAGCCAGACCAGCTTCTTCTGCAACCAGTTTTGTTTTCAGCTTGTTGTCCACCAGCGGGAACTGGCGCCGATCGTTGTAGCGGCTGATGTATGACACATTACGGCGATTCATGCCAAGGATGCCGCGCCGTTTGAGCTCGAATGGGCTGATCCAGTTTCTCATATTTTGTTAAAAGCGCTGAAGCGCTTGAGTTCCAGCAGGCGATAACCCGTATAACGGCCAGCCAGCAGAATGAAACCGAGCAGCACCAGATGCAGTTCCGGAAAGTTGAACGCCAGGTGTTCGATGACTTCCATATCCATTAACAGGAATGCCAACACAGCGACGAAGAGGCTGCCGCCACCCTGCAGCAGGACTTCTTTGGGACCTTCTTCTTCCCAGGTGATGGACATTCGTTCGATGGTCCAGGCGAGAATGATCATCGGGAAAAAAGTAATGGTCAGTCCCTGTATCAGGCCGAGACGGTAGCTGACGATACTGAACAGCGAAATGATGGCAATCACCAGTACCACCAGCGTAGCGATGCGCGCCACCAGCAATAAATTGAGCGTTGAAAGATAAGAGCGAATCGAAAGGCCGATTCCCACGACAATGATGAAACTCGTGAGTCCGGGAATCAGTTCAGTCTGCAGAAAGGCCAGCGCAATAAGCACGGGCATGAATGTCCCTGACGTGCGGATGCCGATCAGAACGCGCAGCAGCACCACAACAAAAGCGCCAACAGGCAGCAGCATGATCAGCTTGAACATGCTCTGTTCCGCAATAGGCAGGTTGTACAGCGACAGAGCGAGATCTTCTGCCTGTTCCTGGGCCAGCAGCAACGATGAACGAGACTGGCTGATCATGGAAAACGAAACCCGGCTGTTGGTACCCCCCAGCACTTCCAGAACACCGGGTGTGCCGGTTTGCCATAAAAGCAGATTGGTGGATCCGCTCACCTCGCCAAGTGCAGGATCGTACAGCCGCCATTGCTGTCCGTCCCAGACCTGCAGGTAGTCGGCCAGAGCCTGGCGCCGTCTGCCATCTTCAAGTTCAAGTACCTGTACCGCGCGCGCATTGATGCCCGCGGTCTGCAGCACGCGTTGCATTAAATCAGCCCCTGCGTAGGCGGAAGTAAGCAGCGAAACGTTCTGGTCCGGAGGCTGACGGTTGATGGTTTGGATCAGCTGCAGGGCCATAGTGTGAGGATCTGCGGTGATCGGCAGGATTGTATCGAGTACATGGCTTACCGCCGTCTGGTAAGGTTCGTCCCAGATGATGGTGCTGCTCGGTGCGGGTGGCGGCAGTTCCCATGTGTCTGCATCGCTGACCGCCAGATCAAGTTTGTAAAACAGTACCTGACGACCCTGCGGAGCGCGTTGCGTCCAGTGCGCGCGGCGTTGGATCTGATCACCTTCGATGGCGAACCCCCAGCCTGAAGAGGCGGTGGCTTCGCTGACCATGGCAAAACCCTGCTGTTCAGGCGGCAGCGTCAGATAGACCTGGGCCGCACTGCCCCGGGCATCAAATTCTATCCGTGCTTCGACCTGCCAGATTTCAGTTTCGCTGCCGGGCAACCAGGGAATATTGTAGGTTGAGTGGCGCAGTTGCGCAGCGCCCAGACCAATCACAATCAGTGTAACAACAAGCGCCAGAAACGGGCCTATTCTGTTCATAGGTTACTGCTGAGCCGTGACGGCAACGGGTGTGAATGGCGGTTGTACGTACTGCTTGCTGACATCAACCAGAGCCACGTCGGTGAGGAAGTTGCGTCCCAGAATCATGTCCTGTTCCAGGTGACTGCGATCCGCAAGCGTGAAACTGAAAGTGTCCCGTACATCGCCAAGCACCAGCCGCAGTTCGACCACGGGTCGTCGTGAGCCACTTTTGTCGGCTTGTTGAAACACCCGTACGTATTTGGTGACAGGACGTTCAATGGTGACGTTCTTTTTGTCAGAATCATTGATGTCAAAACGTACCCAGTCATCACCATCGCGCTCAAACGCGGTGATGTTGTCCGCATGCAGAGAACTGGAGCTGGCACCGGTATCAATGCGGGCAATCATCTGCAATCCAGGCGGGTCGACCCACACCCGTTCCAGTTCGCCCAGCACCATCTTACCTTCTGTTGCAACCACAACTGAGGTGCTGTTAACGGGCTCGCAGCGTTGCACGACAACCCGGGTGGCTTTTTCCGGGCAGGTTGTGCTGACAGTTTCACCCAGCTGCAACACGGCATCGTTCAGGTCAGCCAGCTGTGTGCTGAGATCTTCTGTATTCAGGGATTGTTCGGCAAACAGCGCGGTGGCCTGAGTCCCCGCGTCATCCAGACTGTGCTGGATCTGCGCCAGTTCCAGGCGCAGCTGGTCAACTGTTGATTGCTGCGCGACTTGTGCGCAGCCGGAAAACAGGACAAGCAAGGCAACGCAACAATGGCGCATGGATCTATTCATTAGTATGGCTCCCGGGTCGTTTAGTCTACTAACGGGCTGCACACCTTGATACTGTATAAATATACAGTTATAAAAGATTTCCGTAAAATTCCTGTGAAAATTCAGTGCCTGGACCAGATGCACCAATAAAAGGCAGAGGAGCGGTCAGTAACGCCGACAGCCGCTTTCTGACGCTGCAGAAATCACCAACGGATGATGGCTGGTACACCGAGGAGGTACCTACCCGTCTGGCGACGCAAGTGCTGCCGGACCGAACGGTTCGCCTGATCACTACAAACCGTTCACCTGACATTGGCTTTTCTCAGTCTATCAACCCGTACAAAGGCTGTGAGCATGGCTGCATCTATTGTTTTGCGCGTCCTACCCATGCCTATCTGGACCTGTCCCCCGGCCTGGATTTTGAATCCAGGCTGTTTTACAAAACCGGGGTGCAGGAACGTCTGCAGGCCGAGCTGGGTCATGCCGGTTATGTCTGTCAACCGATTGCGATCGGCACCAACACAGACCCTTATCAGCCGCTGGAGCGCGAAAAGAAGATCATGCGGCAGATTCTGGCGTTGCTGCTGGAGTATCAACACCCGGTCACTATTGTGACCAAAGGTGCGTTGATTCTGCGCGATCTGGATCTTCTGGAAGCCCTTGCGGCGAAGCAGCTGGTACAGGTTTATCTGAGCGTGACCACGCTGGACAATGCTCTGAAAACCAGGCTCGAACCGCGCACAGCCAGCCCGGCGGCGCGACTGCGCACCATTTCTGCGCTGGCTGAAGCCGGGGTGCCTGCAGGCGCCATGATTGCACCGGTGATTCCATTCCTGAACGATCACGAGCTCGAAGCCATGGTACAGCGCTGTGCGGAGGCGGGCGCTCGCACTTTGCAATACATTCTGATCCGTCTGCCCCATGAAGTGGCACCGCTGTTCGAACAGTGGCTGACGCATCACTATCCGTTAAAAGCCAGGCGCGTCATGCAGGCCATCAGAAGTACCCGTGGTGGCAAAGTGTATTCGGCGCAGTGGTATCAGCGCATGACCGGCTCGGGGCCGGTGGCGCAACTGATTGCTCAGCGTTTTCGCCTGGCACTCAAAAAGCAGGGTTTGGCGGATGCGGCCATGCCGCGTCTGCGAACGGATCTGTTTGTCCCACCGCTGCAACCCGGCAATGCACAGCTTTCGCTGTTTTAAGGGTGTTTCCCTGTCAATAACAAAAATCCCAACCGAAATATAAACTGGTAAGCTGTGGCCACTAAAGGGGGTGGGGTGTAAACGTGGATCTGACGGTCTGGTCTTGGATTTTTCTGGCGGCTTATATCGCCATGATGCTGCTGTTCGGCGTGCTGGGGCAGCGCAAAGTGGGTACTGCAGACGATTTTGCTACAGCGCGAAATGCCTACGGACCGGTCTTTCTGGCTTTCGCTTTTGCCGCCACTACCGCCAGCGGGGCGACTTTTGTGGGTTTTCCAGGCATCGGCTACAACGCCGGTATGGCAGTCATCTGGTCCGTGTTTCTTTATCCCGTGGGTGTCTATCTCGGCGTATTGCTGTGTTTGCGTCTGGTCAGCAGCAGCGGCCACGAGTTTGGCAGTCGTTCGATCCCGGAATATCTGGGTATTCGCTATCAATCCGACCTTATCAGGATTCTGGTGTCGCTGTTCTCCCTGTCCTTGTTTTTCTACCTGGCAGGACAGCTTGTCTCCGGTATTGTCATGTTTGAAATCATGTTGGGTCTGCCACCGGCGGTGGCGCTGGGCGTCACCGCTTTTGTGCTGATGGTCTATGTTGTGTTGGGTGGTGCTCACGCAGATATCCTTACTGATGGCGTCCAGGGTTTTATTATGGTGCTGGTCGGTCTGCTGGTCATGATCCTGTTTCTGCTTGGCTACGGAATTGACGGTGGCCTGGGTGGCATGTTGGATCAGCTTCGTGCCGAAGATGAAAATCTGGTGGGCTGGCTCAATAAGGAGGATGTTCTCTATCATTCCTGGTGGTCGGTGCTGGCTATCCTGTTAGCACACATACCCCTTGGCATGTTACCCCACATCGGCAACAAGCTATGGGCGTTGAAAGCGCCGGAACAGCGACAGACGTTCATCCGCCTGGCATTTGCCTTTGGTCTGATCCTGGGCATGCTGGGGCTGGGTGGTGTGATGGCCAGGGTCATTCTGGGTGAGGGTGTGAACGGCAACCAGGCTCTGGCGCTGCTGTTTATCGAACTGTTCCCCAGCTGGCTGGCGGCGTTACTCGGCGTGGGCATCCTGGCGGCCGTCATGTCCACCGCTGATGGTCTGGTGGTGTCCTCTTCGCAGATTGTTGCAAATGATCTGTATCGTCTGACCTTTGTGCCGCGTTTTCGCGCGCATTTAAGTGAAGCTCAGATCGAGCAGCGGGTATTGAAAATCAGTCGGGTCAGTACGGTTGTCATCATGCTGCTGTGTACTGCGCTGGCCTGGTCGATGCTGGATATGAACGTCACCATCATTGTCTGGATAGGGACCGGCTGTATGATGGCGGCCTTTGCCGGCCCGCTTATTCTGGGCGCGGTCTGGAAAGGTGTGACCAAGGCGGGTGCGTTTGCTGGCCTGTTGTCCGGAGGTCTGGTGTTTATCATCACTTTCAACGCGATGATAAAACCGGAATGGTTTGAACCAGGTCTTTTGCAGAACATGGCGATATGGCTGCGTATCGAAGCACCCAACCCCTGGTCGTGTGCCGCCATGGGCGAAGTGGTATCGGTACTGGTGACTGTGGTTGTTTCTAAACTGACACAGCCACTGCCGCAGAGCCATGTGCGCAGACTATTCCCTGCTTGAGGTTCATTGCTTGCTGCGCCATAGAATCAGCGCGCCCAGTATCGTCCAGATAATGATGGTGAGCCACTCGTTGGGCCAGGCCAGCGCACTGTCGCTCCAGGGCAGGAACGCGCTGAGCAGCCCCAGCGTAAGTACGATGGCCCCATAACCGACCAGGTTGGGGTGACTGATGCGAAACGGCCTGACCATGTCCGGCTCAGTGCGGCGCAGCACCAGGAAAGACAGGGCCACAAAAAGAAACGCAATGGTCACTGCAAAGCTGCCGCTGTTCACCAGCCAGACGAGGATGGTGCGACCGAATAACGGCGCTATCATCGACACAACGCCGATCGCGATGATGCCGACATAGGGGGTTTTGTATCTGGGATGCAGGCGTGCAAACGCCGCAGGAATAAAACCTGACTTTGCCAGCGCGTAGAGGACACGGGATGCGCCTACAATAAATGCATTCCAGCTGGTCAGAATGCCGCCGATGCCTCCCAGTACCAGAATTGTGCCGGCAACCGGTGAACCCCAGAGACGCGTGGCTGCGTCCGCGGTGGCCATCTGGCTGCTGCCCAGGGCATCAGCCGGAATGGCAAATCCCACGGCGGCGGTAATCAGCACGTACCAGGCCACTGCCAGACAAACGGAGATCACCAGCAGGCTGCCGATTTTTTGCGGCGCAAGATCAATCTCTTCGGCAGACTGAGGGATGACGTCGAAGCCGACCAGCATTGCCGGCACCATGATCAGGACCGCCAGAATGCCGGTTATCGGGGTGGCTATCCAGGGCGTTGCATTGCCGGCATCGCCGTTGAATGCTGCACCGCTGATCAACAGCACGCCGGCGAACAGGATCAGACCCGTAACCAGACTTTGCAGGAACGCGGCAGTCCGAATGCCGAAGTAATTGATTCCAGACATGATGAACGCACCCAGACTGCCCACCAGCACAAAGCCCAGATCAACATCTGCACCCAACACATTCCATAAGGTGCCGATGCGGATCTGTGGCAAAAGATATTCTACGGCGGTAGGCAGAGCCACGGACTCATACATGCACACGTTGAGATAGGAAAACAGGAGTGCCCACGTGCAGACAAAACTCCACCGTGGCCCAAGTGCACGATGGGTATACACATGTTCGCCACCGGCTTTGGGCATGGCCGCCGCCAGCTCACTATAGGTGAGGCCAATCAGAGTGATCGCCAGGCCGCCTACCGCAAAAGCAATCAGCGTGCCCAGCGTGCCGGCATCGGTCAGCCAGACGCCGGTGAGCAGCACCCAGCTCCAGCCGATCATGGCACCAAACGATAACGCCAGCACATCTCTGCTGCGCAGTACTTTGGCAAAGTCAGCGTTGTCCTGCATAAGTATTCCGCGTTGGATTTACCTCAGCTTACCGTAACCTGATGATGCTTTCCGAGCGCTAAATGGCTGCTAGAATGGCGTTTCACATCAGTTGGAAAGCCCGTGCCTCACGTCATACCTTTTAATCATCGACATAAGTCCCTGGCCCTTCACATCACTCAGGATGGTGGACTTGAGCTCTACCTTGATGATTGCCTGCGCAAACGCCGGGACTGGTCGGGCAAGGAGCCCCAGTATGTGTGGACAAATGTTGAGCTTGAGTGGGAAGAACATCATTACATTGAAGCTCGTTTCTGGCGCAGCACCGGTGCTCTTGAAGTGACTGTCAATGGCGAACCGCTTGTGAGCCAGGTAGTGCCGGCCCTCAGTGAGGCTTAGATCGCGAGGACGCCTAGACTTTAGCACCGTGTAAGCGGGAAAATGAGCGCCTCAGCCACAGTGCGATAAAGGAAGTCTACAATGCAGGAAACCAGTCAAAGTGAGATGAACAGTCTCCTCGAACGCCAACGCGAGGCTTACCTGGCGGAAGGTGTGGTCAGCACAGCGACCCGTATTGACCGCCTGGAGCGCGCCATCGCGGTGCTGAAGAATTATGAGAAACCGTTTGTTGAGGCGATGTCAGCAGATTTTGGACATCGCAGCGAGCACCAGTCGCTGTTCACCGACATTGCAAGTTCCGTAGGTCCGCTGCGCCATGCGATCGCAAATGTGGCCAGGTGGAGTCGCCCAGAGAAGCGTAAAGCCGGTCCGTTTCCGCTGAATCTGCTTGGCGCAAAGGCGTTCATCGAATATCAGCCGCTGGGCGTGGTGGGTGTGATCAGCCCCTGGAACTTCCCTGTTAATCTTACCTTCACACCGTTGGCGGGTATTCTCAGTGCCGGTAACCGCTGCATGATCAAACCCAGCGAGTTCACACCCGCAACCTCAGAGGTCATGGCAGAGGCGTTTGCGTCTGAATTTGCGGTGGAAGAAATCTGTGTGATCAACGGTGGTCCGCAAACTGGCGCTGATTTTTCTTCGCTGGCGTTTGACCATCTGTTGTTCACCGGAGCAACCAGCGTTGCCAGGCATGTGATGCGGGCGGCCGCCGAGAACCTTGTGCCGGTGACGCTGGAACTGGGCGGCAAGTCCCCGGTGGTTGTCAGTCGCAGTGCGGATATGGATAAAACTGCTGATGCCATCATGGCAGGCAAAATGTTGAATGCAGGACAGATCTGTCTGGCACCGGATTATGTATTTGTGCCGACCGAACGCATGCGCGACTTTGTTGCGGCCAGTGAGAAAGCAGTCGCCAAAATGTTTCCAACGCTGCTGGATAATCCCGATTACACCTCGGTAGTGAACGAACGGCACTATCAACGCCTTAACGGATATGTTGAACAGGCGCGGGAAAAAGGTGTCGAAGTGGTGGAGATCAATCCTGCCGGTGAAGATTTCCGACAGCAGCCACACCACAAAATTCCGCCGACGCTGGTCATCGACCCTGACGACTCTCTTGATGTAATGAACGAAGAGATATTTGGTCCGATTATGCCGGTCAAATCCTACGACACCGTAGACAGCACCATCTCATACATCAATCATCATCCGCGGCCATTGGGATTGTACTATTTTGGCAGTGACGACCGTGAAGAGCGCGAGGTGTTGACCCGCACGACCTCTGGCGGAGTGACCGTGAATGATGTGATCATGCATGTGGCGCAGGAAGATCTGCCTTTCGGCGGCGTAGGTCCGTCTGGCATGGGTGCCTATCATGGCTTTGATGGTTTCAAGACGTTCAGTCATGCCAAATCAATATTCCGACAGACCAGGGTGAACGTGGCTGAACTGGCTGGCTTACGACCGCCTTACGGGGAAAAACTGTTGAAAACCATTCGCCAGCAGATGCGCTGAAGCGCAATTAAACAGCAGGGGTGAGCAGTATGGAATCCCAGAGTCTTGAGTTTGATACCGCAGCTTTTGCGCGGCAGGGTTATATGGTGCTGCGCGGTGTTATTCCGCCTGATCTGACGGATGCGGTGACCCGGCTGGTACACGAATCCCTTGATCCGCTGGTGGGCCCGGCAGAATTTGAAGCACAAGTGGGTTACCCGGGCGCACCCGCCAGTCTCGAAGCGGTGGGTGGCCATACCCCCCGACGCCTGCTGCACGCTTATGCCCGGCACGCTCGCTTCCGCGAACTGGCTTGCCATCCCGCGGTGGCTGCACAGCTCGATAAACTTCTGGGCGGGCCGGCGATATTGTCCCAATGTCACCATAACTGTGTCATGACCAAACACCCCGGTTACAGTAGTGCAACGTTATGGCATCAGGATATCCGCTACTGGTCCTTTGATCGACCGGAGCTGATCTCGGCCTGGTTTGCCTTGGGTGAAGAAACGCCTGAGAACGGCGCCTTGCAGGTTATACCGGGTACTCACACGATGTCCTTCGACCGTGGCAGACTGGACCACGCACTGTTTCTGCGTCCGGAACTGCCTGAGAACGCAGCGCTGATTGATGCAGCTCAGAGCGTTGTGCTGGCAGCGGGAGATGTGCTGCTGTTTCACTGTCGGTTGTTTCATGCGGCGGGAAGAAACAGGCTGGACCACGTCAAGTTGTCGCCGGTGTTTACTTACCATCGAGAGGACAACCAGCCTATTCCGGGCACCCGTTCCGCGGAGTTTCCAGGTATTCCCGTTGCTTGCGAAACCGGCCCAGACAACAAAATCGGACATTGAAGGTGTATCGCCATGGACGACAATGCTGATGACGAAAGCAAATTGTTTGCCGAGGCTATGTCTGATGTGGCGCCTATCGAAAAAGGACGCCCGCAGACGTTAAAGCCATCTGCTCAGGTCACCGCGGCACAACTGCAGCGACGTGAAGCCGCGCTGGGTTTGAACAGTGACCTGGCGGATCCCAATTTCCTGACGCTGGGTGACGTTGAAACTGTTGACCCGCATGCGGTGCTTGAGTGGAAAAAGGTAGGTGTTCAGAACGCTGTTTTCGATCGGCTTAAACGTGGTGGCTATGAACATCAGGCGCAGCTGGACCTGCACCGCAAGACGGTAAAAGAAGCGCGCGCACTCGTGTTTAACTTCTTGCGGATGGCGCAGGCGAAAGACTGGCGCAATCTGCTGATTTCTCCAGGCAAAGGTGAGCTCAGCAAAACACCTGGCAGATTAAAAAGCTATGTGAACCACTGGCTCCAACATCACCCGGAGGTGATTGCTTTCAGCTCAGCAACCCGACGTCATGGTGGCGTCGGCGCCATTTATGTCATGGTACGCAAATCGCCGGCCAGCCGGGAACTCACCCGCGAACAGCATGGCTTCAAGAGCGATGAAACCCCGTAAACGACCGGTCGTGACTGCCTATCTGCACAGGAAGGCGCGAAAGCTCTGAGCGCCATCCTCCGGGTTTGCGATGGGGACGATGGCATTTGCGCCGAGCTTTGCTGCCTCGTTGCGTGCCAGCACAGTGAGTTCTTCCCGTACCGCTTCATCGCTGCGCGAGATCACCACTTTATCCCGGGTCTGAGTGCTGACAACGCCGATGGATTCGCAGTTTGCCACATCGCCGTTGCCGAGTTGCGCCACCCCGGCGCCGGCGTCGCTGAGCTGGACAAAGGTGCAGCCGGTCAGAAGCAGTGTGCCGATCAGTAGTGAAATTCGCATGTTCCGATCTCCGCAATGAAGAAATAGTGCTGGCTCAAAGGCGCCCTTTACCAAGCTCCAGAATGCCTCTGCCAATGTTCAAACGTAAGACATCACTGGCGCCTTCCGCCAGACGCCAGGCACGCACCTGGCGGTAGAGGAGCGCCAGGGGATGATCTTCTACCAAGGCGCTGCCGCCGACAAGCTGTATGGCGGTGTCCACCAGTTCGCCCACAGCTTCGGTGGCAAACACTTTGCAGGCCATGGCCTCGTTGACGATGTTTTCTCCCTGATCGGCCAGGCGCGCGGTGCGATAGAGCATGCTGCGGGCTGCATAGGTTTTAATGCGCAGGTCTGCATAGCGCAGTCGAATAACATCAAGGTTACCCCGTGGCTGCCCGCTCCTGTCCGGTGCCAGCAGATGCTCGGTAAGCAGATTGACAACCCACATCATGTAGCCGCAGGCCTGCGCGGCAAACAGCAGGCGGGTATCGCCAATCTGACGCATGGCGCGCGGCATGCCTTTGCCGGCTTCGCCTATGATGTGGGCAACGGGTACGCACACATCTCTAAAAATGATTACCGCGTGATGAGAGCCATCCAGGGAGGTGAATGTCTTCTCAATGATGACACCTTCGGTTGCGCGATCGATGACAACCATGGATGGACCACGACCTTCGATATGCACTAGTGTGTTGATGAAGTCTGCATCAGCGCCGCCGGTCACATAAGATTTCTGGCCGGTGACCCGCAGCATGTCACCCTTTATCACACCACTTGTCGGGGCGGGTGCGTCGTCTGCTTCGGTAAAACCGAAGCTGCCGCGCTTTTCTCCCGCCAGCAGCGGTGCCAGATGTGTACTGCGCAGCGGTTCTTCCACCTCTGCCAACACGCCAGGACCAGGTCCAAACACCGCATCCATAAAAGGCGGATTGAAACTGGCCAGAGTTTCCCGCGCGACACACAGAGCCAGCGGCCCTGCCGCTGTACCGCCAAATGCTTCAGGCTGGGTCATGGCAAACAGGCCAGCGGCTTTGGATGCAGCGCGTACCTTTGCCCGGGCTGCAATCGGATCATCGGTCGGCTGGGTTAACAATATCTCCCGGGCAAACCCGGCGCAGCTCTCAGCCAGCTGCTGGTGTTCTGGACTAAGCGATTCAGGCACAAGTGTTCCTTAAGTGGCGATGGGTGTGTCAGACGTTGGGAATGATGGTCAGCACAATAATGACCAGCATGGCGAACACCATCAGACCAAAAGCGTAAAACAGCCAGGATTCGCGCTGGGCATATTTATTGAGCAGTTGTTCAGTTTCTTCTTCAGTGCGGGTGGAGGCACTGGTGGTGATCCGGTAGCGGGTGATGCCATCGCGTTTTGGCAGTTTCACAAACAGCTCCGGAGTTGCGTCCAGGCGTCGGGCCACTTCGGCAAAACTTATGCCGGTCTTACGCGCGATCTGGGTCGGGTGCAGGGCCACATTGCCTTCTTCAATGAAACAGAAGTAGATGTCCAGAATGCGACGCACTTTGCCACGAAATCTGAAGTTAAACGGAATGATGCCAAACATGGGTGTGAGCTTGAGTCCTGATATGGATACGCTAACGCTTCTGGCTGCTAAAGCAAAGTCTGGCCTCAACTCTGAGGACACCTTTCCTGTGAGGACAGTGGGCAAGGCGTCCGACAATTCTGACTCGCATGCACAGCCCGGGTGCGGCAGACTGTCAGCATCTTAATGATGCACAACCGTGTCAGGAAAAATAGTGATTCGAGCGATGATTCTGGTTCTGTCCCATGCTGTCGTGCTTGCCTTCGGGTTTGCCCTGGGGATCTATTTTCTGCCTGTACTGACCGCGCCATCAACGCCGCCGCCGGCCATGCTGAGCGCACAGGCACAGGATGCGTTATTCACAGCAGAATTGCGCCGCGACCTCAGAGGCAGTGATTTCCTGCATTGGGGAGAAGGACAGATAAGCCTGACGGGATCACAGATTGTGCATGAAGGCCGGCTGGCGCCAGGGCCTGACTACAAGCTTTATCTGGTGGATCAGTTTGTTGAACACGAAGATGAGTTCCTGCCGATCAAAGCGCAAGCGCTACTGGTGGGTGAGGTGAAAACTTTTGATGGTTTCATTGTGCAGACCCCTGCCGGCCTGGATCTGACGCGTTACAATACGGTGGTTATCTGGTGCGAAGCGTTTTCCGAGTTCATCACCGCTGCCCGCTATCGGAGTTGAGCGAAGGTTTTCTACCGATCACAATGGCTCGTATCGGTGCCGGGTGGCCTTCTACCGTCAGCTGCGGATTCGCAGGGTCCAGTGTTTCCTGCAGGGACTCAAAACGCATCCACTGGGTGGCACGCTGTTCATCCGTTGTTGTCAGGCTGATATCCAGCACCTTTACGTTGACGAAGCCCGCCTGTGCCATCCACTCACATAAACCGTCGGCACTGGGTACACACCAGACATTGCGCATACGTGCATAACGGCCAGGTGGTATCAGGGGGTCGCTGCCTGCCACTACAATGGATTCGACGATGGCATGGCCACCAGGCCGGGTAAGCGCTGCAAGCTGATTAATGTGCCCTTGAGGATCGCGCCGGTGGTAGATCACACCCATGCTCAGTACCCAGTCGAAAATTGTGGATGCTGGAATTTCTTCCACACCCAGGGGCAGGACCCAGTTGCCCGGTTTCTGCACATAGTTCTGGATGGCCAGATGCTGCATGCAGAACAACAGCGTTGGGTCGATGCCAATAACCTCCCGCGCACCCTGGCCGAGCATGCGCCAACCGAAATAGCCATTGCCACAGCCAATGTCCAGCACACGCTGGCCGGACAGATCACCCAGGGCACGCGCAATGCGCTGCCATTTCCAGTCTGAGCGCCATTCGGAGTCGATGGTCACGCCGGCGATTGAGAAAGGCCCTTTGCGCCACGGGTGAAACTGCTGTAAAGCCTCTGTCAGCTGCTGACGGTCCACTTCACCTTCAACAACCACTCCCTGGGTCAGATCCGCTTGTGAATGGTGCAGGACAGGGAGCTGCGTCAGTGCTGTAAACCACTTCTCGTAATCGCCATGAAAGCGCTGGCTGAAGCGCGCAAGCGCCTGCTGCAACGGCCAGCCCACAAGGTCCGCGGGCAATTCTGTCAACGCGCTCATGGTGTCGTTTCAGATCTGTACAAGAAAAGATGCCCAGTTCATACAGCGATACCACTGTCGCACCTGACTGAAGCCCGCGGCTTTCAGGCGAGTCTCATGAGCGGCTTCGGTGTCGATCTGCATCACATTCTCCAGTGCGGCTCTTTTGCCGGCGATCTCCAGTTCCGAATAGCCGTTGGCTTTTTTCCAGGCCAGGTGCAGCTGGTCGTAGTAGTTGTGTTCCGCAGGGTCATCGTGACGCACTTTTTCGGACAGGATCAACAGGCCGTTGGGCTGCATCTGTGTGCGGATACGCTGTAACAGTGGCAATCGCTCTGCTGGTGCAAGGAACTGCAGGACAAGATTCAGCACCACAACATCGGCGCCGCTGACATCTGTGTCGCGGATGTCCTGCAGATGAAACTCTGCTCTGGGATCTGTAATCGCCTCTTGTGCGCCTTCGATCATCGGGGCAGAACTGTCGATGCCCAGCACACGGATTGCCGTGCTGTGATTCTGTTGCAGAATCGCCAGAGTGGTGGCGCCCAGCGAGCATCCCAGGTCAAATGCCAGGCCCGCTTCGCCAAGGTGGCGGGCGGCAGCCAGACCTGTTACCGGTATCATGGTTTCGTAGCCCATGACCGAACGTCTGATCATGTCAGGGAACACCGCCGTCACCTCCTCGGTGAAAGCAAAATCCACAATCTGTCCCTGATTGAAGCGGAATACTTCGTCGCGCACGTCATCATCCTCGATTGACCGGCACGTGATGATCTGATTGTTGCAGCGGTCACGCACCTGTCACAATTTGTGTCGGCGCGCATGCTAACATTTGTCTGAAGCAAAATAGTGATCTGTGTGAATACCGTAAACCTTGCTAATCCAGACCTGTATATCAACCGAGAGTTGTCGCAACTCGAATTCATGCGTCGGGTGGTGGCTCAGGCGGAAGATGAAACGGTGCCTTTGCTGGAGCGGCTGCGTTTTGTCTGTATTGCCAGCTCGGTGCTGGACGAGTTTTTCGAAATTCGTATCGCCGGCCTGAAACAGCAGGAAGCCTATGGCAGTACCCAGCGCGGACCGGATAACCTGTCCGCTGCTGATCAACTGCGTTTGATTGGCCCGGTAGTGCAGGAACTGCTCAGTCATCAGTATGCGGTGCTCAATGACGTACTGCTGCCCAAACTCGATAAGCAGGGTATCCGTATTCTCAAACGCGATGACTGGAATTCGAAACAGCAGGCCTGGTTGAAACGCTACTTTGCCAGAGAGCTGGCACCCATTATATCGCCGGTTGGGCTGGATCCGTCACACCCTTTCCCCGAGCCTCTGAACAAGAGTCTTGCCTTTATTGTCACCCTGGAAGGCAAAGACGCATTTGGTCGCAACAGCGGCAAAGCCATTGTGCAGGCGCCAAGGTCGCTGCCGCGCATTGTTCGGCTGGATGAAGCATCAGCCACGTCGGGCAACGAATTTGTGCTGTTATCCTCGATCGTTGATGCACACATTTCACAGCTGTTTCCCGGCATGCGCGCAACAGGCTGTTATGCCTTCAGGGTCACCCGCAACAGTGACCTGTTTGTTGACGAAGAAGAAATTGATGATCTGTTACGTGCCCTGGAAGGGGAGTTGTCGTCGCGGCGGTATGGGGATGCCGTGCGGCTGGAAGTATCGGAGCATTGTCCGGAGGAGCTGACGGCTTTCCTGGCGGCGCAGTTCAACCTGGACCGCGATCTTGTCTATCGTTGCGAAGGTCCGGTGAACCTGATGCGGCTGGCGGCTTTGCCCGATCTGGTGGAAAGACCCGACCTGAAGTATCCGGGTTTCACGCCCTCGATACCGGATCGCATCCGCAACGCTGATGCCATGTTTGATGCGATCCGAGCCGGAGAAATCCTTCTGCATCACCCTTTTGAGTCGTTTGCTCCGTTTGTCGACTTCTTAAGACAGGCCGCGCGGGATCCCAAAGTGTTGTCTATTCGTCAGACCCTGTATCGCACCGGCACTGAATCTGCGGTTGTAGAGGCGCTGGTGGACGCGGCGACCCGGGGTAAAGAAGTGCTGGTGGTGATCGAGCTGCGTGCACGTTTTGATGAAGAAGCCAATATAGAGCTTGCCAACAAGCTGCAGTCGGTTGGCGCGCAGGTGGTGTATGGCGTCGTTGGTCACAAGACGCACGCGAAAATGTGTATGGTCATCCGTCGGGAAGGAAAATCGCTGATGCGCTACGTGCATCTGGGAACCGGCAACTATCATATTCGAACCACCCGTCTGTATACCGATTACGGGCTGTTCTCCTGTGATGCTGAACTGGGCGAAGATGTGCAGAAGGTGTTTGCCCAGCTGACTGCAATGGGCAAAGCAGGCAAATTGAAAAAGATTCTGCAGGCGCCGTTCACGTTGCATTCGACCATGATCGAGTTGATTGGTGCAGAAGCCAGAAACGCCAGGGCCGGCAAGCCAGCCGGCATATACGCCAAGATGAACTCGTTAGTTGAACCGGCGGTGATACAGGCCTTGTATGAAGCCTCTCAGGCTGGTGTCAGGATTGAGCTGGTGGTGCGAGGCATCTGTGCATTGCGGCCCGGAATAGCGGGTGTGTCAGAAAATATCCGGGTACGGTCGATCATCGGTCGTTTTCTGGAACATACCCGCGTGTTCTGTTTCGATAATGGTGGTAACAGGCTGGTTTATCTGTCCAGCGCAGACTGGATGGGCCGCAATTTTTTCTCCCGTGTGGAAACCTGTTTCCCGATCGAGGATAAAAAACTCAAAGAACGGGTGTATCGTGAAACCATCGAAGTGTATCTGAACGATAATGCGCAGAGTTGGGAACTCAATGCCGATGGCTCGTACACGCAGAAAAAATCCAAGCAGAATCGTCGTGCGGCACAGGAAATTCTGCTTGCACAACTTGCAGATTGATATCAAACAGGATGGCTAATGGCTGGTTAACACCAGTTCAATGCCAACGGCTTTGATGTAACTGGCTTCGTTGGCGAGATCTTCAGCGGTCAGCGGATGAGTATCCAGATATTCCTGTGGCAGCGACAGCGTCAGCTGCCTGTTTTTTGCCTGGGCATCAACATGCGGCAGAGGGGAGTGGCTGCGGCCTCGATGCAGCACCGCGGCGATACGCAGCAGCACGCTTAAACGAATCTGCGCCGGGTCATCCGCGGGAAACAGTTCGGTTGGTATCTTGCGTCTGTGCGCACGGACCATAATGGCCAGCAGCTTCTGTTCGGCACGCGAAAAACCTGGCAGATCCATGTTTTCCAGCAGGTACCCGCCGTGTTTATGGTAACCCGAGTGGGAAATGTCCATGCCGATTTCATGCAGGCTTGCCGCCCAGCCGAGAATCAGTTTGTGTTCGGGATCGGTGAGCTGCCAGGCCATGGCAACCTGGGACAGCAGGCTCAGAGCAGTTTCGCGTACCTGCCGGGCGTGCACCTCATCGATACGATAGCGACGCGTCAGGTTGGTGACGGTATGTTCACGGGCGTCGTCTTCCTGTTGTCGTCCCAGCAGGTCGTAAATCAGACCCTCGCGCAGCGCGCTTTGCGCGGCCATCATGGTGTCGATCTGCAGCGCCTCGAATATCGCAGACAGAATGGCAACACCGCCGGGGAAAACGGCTTTACGCTCGTCCGCAAGGCCGGCGAGATTCAACTCACTGAGCTTTCCGGCACTGATCAGTTTCTGTCTGATTTCATCCAGTGCTTCACTGCTGATAAGGTCAGCGCCGGTCAGTTGCGCACTGACCTCGCGTACCGCGTTGATGGTGCCGGAAGCGCCAATCGAGCTTTCCCAGCCTTGTTCAACAAAGTCGTGTGTAACGGGCTCGAGCTCCACCAGTGCATGGTTAATGGCTTTCTGCATGGCCTGCTTGGTGATTACACCATCAGCAAAATATTTCTGAGACATGGACACACAGCCCATGTAGAGACTTTCCAGCTGCTCTGGCGAGGCTTTGCGGCCGAGGATAAGTTCAGTGCTGCCGCCGCCGATGTCGACAACCAGGCGGCGGGTGTCTTCCCCGCCAAGATCATGGCATACCCCCATGAAAATCAGGCGCGCTTCTTCACGCCCGGAAATGATGTCAATTTTGTGACCGAGGATCTGTTCTGCCTGGGAGATGAACTGACTGTCTTTGGCTTTACGTAACGTGTTGGTGCCGACGATTCGTACATTATCCGGGTCCAGTGGACGCAGTCGTTGGGCAAATCGTTCCAGGCATTCCAGAGCGCGGGCCACCACCGCCTCATCAAGGCTTTTACCCTCGCGCAACCCCTCGGCGAGGCGCACCATCTCTTTGTGCTTGTCCAGCACCTGCACACGGCCGTGGGATTCCTGCGCGATCAACAAATGGAAACTGTTGGAACCCAGATCAAGAGCGCCGAGCTGTTTGCTGCGGTTGGTAAATGGCAGCACCTGGCTGCTGGTTTCAGACTGCGTCAAGCTGATGTCGATCCGAAAAGTTGGCGCATTCTAGCAGTCTGTTGCAGAAGTATCATCAGCTCTGCACACCATTGTGTGGCGGCGTTCTGGCGCTCACTGCCCGCTATAAATTGAAGGCGGCAACGGGCAATCGAGGGTGGCGGCAATACCCTGCAGAAGCGCGCCTTCAGCGGCATTGACGTGATCATCTGCCAGCACGGTTGTTGCGCAGGCTTTGAGTAGTGCAGGCTTGGCCAGGGGTTTCAGTTTACGCAACCTGGCCAGGGCGTCATTCATGCGTTGATAATCAAATACGTCCTGTTTTGCAAAAGGTTTGCGTATACCCAGCTCCCTGGCCCCAGCTGCATAAGCGCGCAGTTGTTCATCAGTGTTCTCATGACTGTTGCTGGCCAGGATCGACAACAGTTTACCCGCGTCATCCGCCAGTTTGCTGACATTGCCAATCCGCCCATGGACGGTTCGCGGACCTTCAAAATGGCCGTATAGATGTTTGGTGAGGATACGGTGGAGAACCCACTCAAATATGTCCACCTGTTTATCCGCAGTGATCAGCGCAGCCGTGTTGGTGGTGAAGGTCTTGTACTGTTTGTAGCTGAGTTCTTTCAGCGCCGGCATGGCCATCTCCAGCAGCATCAGCAGATCTTTGTCTGTACTGCCCCGAACCAGAGGAAGCAGACGTATCACGTGTGGTGCCACGCCACTCTCTGCGCGTTCGATGATCAGCGCCAGCTGCTGCGTACTGACAGGGTCCTGTTCAGGATGAATCAGCATGGCGTAGATCAGCGCGCGGGCTTCGAAAGGATCATGGGCGGCCAGCTTCAGCTGCTCGGGATTGTGGTTGATCATCTGTTGGGCGGCCTGCAGGCCCGTTGCATTGAGTGTACCCACCTGGTCAACAATGCCCTGTGGCCCCGCGCCGGGCACATCACTGTGGACATCTGCTGCCAGCTGGCTGATGCCTGCGGCGCCAGATGGGCGGGTTCGCTGAGCAGCTGAACGTTGATCCGCAGTGACCGCGGCTGGCGCATTATGCAGAAACTGACCATCCCAACCCGGTTCTATCGCAAGGATACGTTTGTCCAGCGGTGGATGGGTGGCAAGCAGGCTGGCGGAAAATTTCTGAGCGGCTGCGCCAAAAAACATATGACTGGCCTGCTCTGCCGCCGGATTTGTCATGTGCGAACTCATGCTGAATCCGCCGATTTTCTTCAATGCATTTGCGATGCTGCTGGGATCGCGGGTGAACTGTACAGCTGAGGCATCCGCCAGATACTCACGCTGGCGGCTCACCGCGGCTTTGATCAGATTGCCAAAAAAGGTACCGCCGTACCCGATGATCAGCAGGCCGATACCCGCAACAACTATGGGCAACCCATTGCGCCGACTGAATCCGCCTGTGCGGAGCAGGCCGTAGCCGATCATGCCAACAAACAGGATGCCATGCAGGATGGCGATCAGACGCAGGTTGATGTGTGTGTCGCCATTCAGAATGTGACTGAACTCATGCGCTACAACCCCCTGCAGCTCCGAGCGCGAGAGCTGATCGAGGGTGCCCTGATTGATGCCGATGACAGCATCATCATTGCTGAAGCCGGCGGCAAACGCATTAATGCTGGGTTCAGGAATCAGGTAGACCGGCGGAACCGGCATGCCCGCGGCCAGGGCCATTTCTTCTACAACGTTGAGCAGCACTCGCTGGGCTGGATTGCGGGTGTTCTGATGAATTAATGAGCCGCCTAACGCTTCTGCTATGGTTTTGCCGCCGCCGGATATGCTCAGATATTTGTACGCACTGGCAACGCCTATGACGCCAATCACGCCCAGGCTGATCCAGCCCCAGCTGTCGATGGGTACCTGCGCGAGCGTCTGGCGGAAAGTCATGCCGGTCTGCATGCCCGCCCAGCCCAACGCAAGGGCAACAAACAGGTTGGTCAACAGCAGCAGAGTGAGCACAGCGGCCCCGAACAGCATTGCCAGCATCCAGGTTTTTTTGCGGGCGTTATCCTGCGCCTGAAAAAAATTCATCAGCGTTGATGTCTGTCAGCAGCCAGCGCGCGTCCTGATCAGTTGAAAGATACGGAAGGCGCCGCCTGAATGGCTTCGGAGTCAGCAAACTCAAGCAGTTCAGCATCGTTGGGGTGACCAAACATCCCGGCAAAGACAACCGGTGGAAACGACTGACGGTAAGTGTTGTATTCCATGACCTGATCGTTGTAGGCCTGGCGCGCAAAGGCCACTTTGTTTTCCGTGGTGGTTAACTCTTCACTGAGCTGCATCATATTCTCGTTGGCTTTCAGATCGGGATAGGCTTCCATCACGACATTCAATCGGCCCAGGGCACTGCCTAACATGCCTTCTGCACCACCCAGTTCTTTCATCGCGGCAGCGTTGCCCGGATCAGCAGCCGCAGCCTGCAAGCCGGCCATAGCCTGGTTGCGTGCATTCGTAACCGCTTCCAGCGTTTCGCGTTCGTGGCTCATGTAGGCTTTGGCTGTTTCAACCAGATTGGGAATCAGGTCATAGCGACGCTTGAGTTGTACCTCAATCTGAGCGAAGCCGTTCTCAAAGCGGTTCTTCAGTGCCACCAGCTTGTTGTAGATGGCCACCACCCAGAACGCCAGGGCGGCAATAATGACAAGTACAATGATCAGTTCCATAGGGTTTCCCAATTAGCTGAAATGGCGGGGTCTATATTGGGCTAATCGTCTGCAATTTCAAACCGGATCGTGTAGCGGGCGAGTGCCCGCCACACGATGCGCAATACAGGCTGCTAGTCCGGCAGCCCCAGAACGCGTTTTGCGATGACGTTGAGTTGCACCTCGCTGGTGCCTCCTTCTATCGAATTGGCTTTTGAACGCAACCACTGTCGCGTTGCATTGAGTTCGCGGTCTTCGAAGGAATGGCCTTCCCAGCCCAACATCTGAGTACCCATCAATTCCAGCATACGTTCGTATTTGCGTTTGTTCTGCTCGGTACCGTAATACTTGAATATGGATGCCAGGTTGGCGTCCAGATGGCCGGCTTTGGCCTCTTCACCGCTGCGTGCCATGGTCAGCTGGAAGGCAGTGTCGTTCATGCGATGTTCGGTGATGCTGCCGCGGATCGCTGGATCCGCTATGCGACCATTGTCCTGCCCGATGTATTTTTTGGCCACATCCTCCAGCTGGCTGCCGCTGCCACCCAGTGCCGAGTTGCCGCCAATGCCGGAGATCATCTGGCGTTCATGCTGCAGCAGACGTTTGGCTATGGTCCAGCCTTTGTTCAGCTCACCCACAAGCTGGGTCTTGGGTACTTTGACATCGTCAAAGAAGGTCTGGCAGAACGGGGAGGCCCCGGAGATCAGCGGTATAGGGGTGGTGGTAACCCCTTCGCTGGCCATGTCAAACAACAAAAAGCTGATACCCTCGTGTTTTGGCGCGTCTGGATCGGTACGCACCAGGCAGAAAATCCAGTCTGCCTGATCGGCGTAGGACGTCCAGATTTTTGCGCCGTTAACCAGATAGTAATCTCCCTTGTCTTCGGCCTTGGTCTGCAGACCCGCCAGATCCGATCCATAGCTGGGTTCGGAATAGCCCTGACACCAGCGAATTTCGCCCCGGGCGATTTCAGGCAGATACTTTAACTTCTGCGCTTCACTGGCGAACTCCAGCAGTGCCGGGCCCAGCATCCAGATGCCAAAGCTCTGCACCGGCAGACGTGCGTTGATGCGGCGCATTTCCTGCTGCAGGATTTTATCTTCATCCGCACTTAATCCGCCCCCGCCGTAAGCCTGTGGCCAGCGTGGCACGGTCCAGCCGCGCTCCGCCATACGCTCCAGCCAGATTTTGGAGTCGGGATTCACCCAGACCTGGTTACGCCCGCCCCAGATCACTTCCTCTTCAGGCGTGGGGGTGCGCATGGATGCTGGACAATTGTCTTCCAGCCAGGCGCGGGTTTGTTCGCGGAAAACGTCTAAATCACTCATGTGTTCTACCTCTTGGGGGCAACTGCAGACCCTGGGGTCGGATCAAAAAGGAACACATCTTAAACAAAGCGGGATGAGCAAACCAAGTCGCTTGCGGTATAGTCAAACACGCACAAAAAATACAAGAAGATCTGGCGGGGTAGTGATGACAGAGTTTGACGGACGCGCGTTGCGTAATGCGATGGGGAATTTCTGTACCGGCGTTGTGGTAGCGACGAGTATCTACGAGGACAAGCCCGTGGGATTTGCCGCCCAGTCGTTTGTGTCGTTGTCACTGGCGCCACCGCTGGTGGCTATCTGTCCGGGCAAGTCGTCCTCCAGCTGGCCTAAACTGCGCGATGCGGGTCATTTCTGCATCAACCTGCTGGCGGCTGATCAGAAACACATCTGTGATGCCATGGCGCAGTCCGGTGGTGACAAGTTTGCCGCTGTACAATGGCGAACAGGTGGAACCGGGTCGCCCATTATTGCCGGCACATTGGGTTATGTGGAGTGCAGGCTGGTGGCTGAACATGACGCGGGTGATCACACCATTGCCGTTGGCCACATACAGGCTTTTGAAATGGCGGATGACGGTAAGGCACCGCTTTTGTTCTTTCGTGGCGGATATGGGGAATTTGGAGAACTGACATGACTTTACACACATCGATCTGTGAGATTTTTGGTATTGAAAAACCTATCGTGCTGGCAGGCATGGGCGGCGCCAGTAGCCCGGCTCTGGCTGCCGCGGTGTCCAATGCCGGTGGTCTGGGTATTCTTGGTGCGGCTGCCTGTGGGCCCGCTCAGCTGCGTAAATGGATCCGTGAAACCCGCGAACTTACTGACAAACCGTTTGGTGTCGATACGCTGCTGCCAGCGTCTGTGCGGCGTGCCAGTTACGATTCGGATGCGGGCCCGACGCCTGCTGATCTGCTGCCGGAGCGGCTCGAGTTCGCCCAGGCGTTCATGCGTAAAGAAGGCCTCGAGCCGGTCAGCGCAAAAGATCTTGAAGAAAGATCTGTCCCCGGTGAACCGGCGATTTTCACCAAGGAGTTTTTTGAAGCCCAGATGCAGGTGGTGATAGAAGAGCGGGTGCCGGTATATGCGTCCGGCCTGGGTAATCCCGGACCCTGGATGGCGGACCTGCGGGCAAACGGCACCAAGGTCATGGCGGTCGTCGGCGCTGTGCGGCATGCCATCCAGGTGAAGTCTTCCGGACTTGATGTGATTGTTGCTCAGGGCCATGACGGCGGCGGACATAACTCACCCATAGGCACCATGGCACTGATTCCGCAGGTAGTTGATGCTGTGGGAGACACACCTGTGCTGGGTGCCGGCGGTATTGTGGATGGACGCGGTGTGGCTGCAGCCTTGATGTTAGGTGCGCAGGGTGTGTGGATCGGTTCTGCTTTTCTGGCCTCGGAAGAAGCCAATATTTTTCCCTTCCAGAAACAGGCGATTCTTGATGCCACCGAAGAAGGTACCTCGATCTCACGCTCTGTGACCGGTAAGCCGGCGCGTATCATTCGCAGTAAATGGACGGATTACTGGGTCAACGAAGGGGTGGAACCTTTACCGATGCCTTATCAGGGGGCGGTTTCGGGTCCGGTGATGGCTGCCGCCACCCGTGCGGGTCGCGGCGACATCAATCCTGGTTTTGCGGGCCAGGGTATTGGCATGATCAAATCGGTCAGACCGGCCAAAGACATTTTTGATGATCTCGTGTACGGCACTGAAAAGGCATTAGCCCAGGCGAAAAACTGGGCCTGATGCGCAAACTCGGTGTGTGGCCGGGATAATCCGGCCGCCAACCGTTCAGGGGGCAAGCGCCTCGAGGCAATCCCAGTCAAGGTCACCAAACTTACCATTGGTATTCACCGGTTGGATGCAGACATGACTAGCACCTGCGTCCATATGTTCCGCGATACGGCCTTTGATGGCATCCGCGTCACCCCATGCAAAAGTCGTGTCTATAAACTTGTCACTCAAGCTGTTGATGTCATCCTCGGTTAATCCCATGCGCAGCCAGTTGTTGCGGTAATTCGGTAACCCGGAGTAAATCTGCGCCACCGGCCGAGCCAGTTCACGAGCCTTGTCCGCATCACTTTCGAGAATGACCTTCTGCTCTACACACAACATCGCGTCAGGGCCCATGATTTCCCGCGCCATGCGGGTGTGATCCGGCGAGCTGAAGTAGGGATGTGCACCCTGGCAGGCTTCTGCCGCCAGTTCGAGCATTTTGGGCCCCAGCGCGGCAATCACCGTGGGTGGATCTTGTGCTGGAGGGAAACCGTTGTAAGGTGCTGCTTTCATGGCGGCCAGGTAGGCGCGCATGGTTTTCACAGGCGGTCCGTATTCCAGGCCGCGCACCCCTTCAACTAACGGTTTGTGTGAAACGCCCATGCCAAGCAGAAAGCGCCCGCCGGACTGTTCCGCCAGAGATTTCTGTGCTGCCATGGTGACACCCGGCTCGCGGTGATAGATGTTGATGATGCCGGTAGCCAGGTTCAGTTTTTCGGTATTGGCCAGTAGCCAGGACGCCAGGACCGTGGGGTTCTTGCCCACTGTTTCCGGTATCCACAAGGTCCCGTAGCCCATCGATTCAATGCGTTTTGCCGCCGCTGCAGCATCAACGGAGGACATGCCGTCGAAAAAGTACCAAACGCCCAGTTTTCCTGTATCCATCTGTTTTCTCTCCTGTAGTAAAAAATCTGCCTGCTGGTGTGTTCAGCTACCTATAAAGACGCCTGGGCGTCTTTGTGCCACTGCGCGAATGCCTTCATAGGCGTCATGGGTTGCGCGCAGCCACTGTTGTTCCGCCAATTCATGTTGCGTCGCCTCGGCGACTGCCTCACATAAGCCGGCTCGCAGCGTCGCGCGCACGGACATTACAGCCAGGGGTGCGTTTGCGGCAATCTCCCTGGCCAGGGCCAGCGCCGCAGGGCGCAGCTCTTCCGGTTCAACAAGCTGATCCACCAGACCCAGATCAAGAGCCTGCGCGCCACTCACGCGGTTTCCTGTTAACAGCATATGTAAAGCGGCCTGCTGCCCAATCAGGCGCGGCAGGGTGACGCTGATGCCAAACCCCTGATGCAGCCCGAGTTTGACAAAATTAGCACCAAAGCGCGCGGCAGGGCTGGCAATGCGAAAGTCCGGCACCAGTGCCAGCCCGAGACCACCACCAATCGCTGCGCCTTGAATCGCGCCAATCACAACTTTCCTGCCGGCAAACAGCCGGGTGGCTTCCTGATAGAGTTTACCTGTGGTGTTTTGGAAGCCATCCTCTGTAAAATCAGCACTTCCGGTTCCATCTGCTTGTCCGGTGCCAAAGTTGGCGCCAGCGCAAAATGCTTTGCCTGCTGATGCCAGTACTATGGCCCGACAGCTGGGTTCTGCATCCAGGACGTCGAATGCGTCTGCAAGTTGTTTGATCAGGCTATGGTCAAAAAAATTGAGCGGCGGACGCTGTATCTCCACCGTAGCGACATGCTTGTCGAGGGTTACTTCGATGTCTGTGTAATTGTCGATGCTCAAGGTGGTGGTGTAGCGGGTAATGAGAGGCAGAATACTAACAGCGGGGCAGGGGAAAACACACCTAAGTGGACGATACAAAAGACATCGATGATGCAGCGCTGTCGGTTGAGCAAACTCAGCGGCCAGGCATATGGGAGCTTGCGCTGCCGTCCATTCTGGGAAACCTGTCTTACACCATTGTGGGCATGGTGCAGGTCAAATTTATTGCCACGCTGGGTGCTGAAGGGCTGGCCGCGGTAGGCGCCGGGCAACGCATATTTTTTGCCATGCAGGCGATACTGATGGCGGTCAGTGCCGGTACCACCGCGCTGGTGGCGCGCGCCTGGGGTGCGGGCGACTACCGCGAAGCCAGTCGTGTCACCATGGCCTCGCTGGTGCTGGGTGGCGCACTTGCGCTGGGCATGGCGGTCATAGGCATTGTCTTTGCGACGCCGGTGGCCAGTGTTTTTGGTCTGGATCCGGCTACCCTTGAAATGGCCAGCCTGAATATCCGCTGGCTGTCCGCATTTAACGTGGTGTTTGCTGCCATGTTTGTTCTGAGTGCGGCGTTGCGTGCTTCGGGTGACGCCTGGACGCCTTTGTGGATGAGTGTGGGGGTGAATCTCATGAATATTCCCCTGCTGTATGCATTTGTCTATGGCCGCTGGGGCATGCCGGAGATGGGTGTGGCCGGCGCAGCGATTGCTGCGGGCATTTCGTTTTCGATTGGTGTTGCGGTGCTCATGACCATGTGGATCAAGCAGCGCTTCCGGGTCAAACATGTGGCCGGCGGCTGGTGGCGTAAGGCCCGGTTAAAGCAGCTGCTGGACATAGGTTATCCCGCTGCGCTGGAGCAGGGCGTATTCCAGATCGGCTTTTTTATCTTCCTGATGCTCATTGGCAACTATTACGGCACCGAGGCCTTTGCCGCCTACAATATTGGGGTCAGCCTGTTGGCGGTCTGTATGACGGTGGGGTTTGGATTTTCTATCGCTGGTTCAACCCTGGTCGGTCAGAACCTGGGGGCCAATGATCATGAAGGCGCTGCCCGCAGCGGCTGGCGAGCCTGTCTGTTTGCCATTTTATCCATGGGTACGCTGGGCATCATCATCATCTCCATCGCTGAAGAGCTGGCGATCTATTTCATCGGCGATGCGCCGCGCACGGTCGAATTGACGGTGCAGTTCATCTATATTCTCGGCGCCATGATGCCGCTGATGGCCATTGAGTTTTCAATTGGTGGCGCATTGCGGGGCGCTGGCGATACGCGCTTCCCGCTGATGGCCACGATCATCGGCCTGCTGGTCATGCGGTGCGGGCTGGCGCTGATTGCCACCTACCTCAAGCTGCCGGTGGTGTACGTTTACGCGGCGCTGATTGGTGATTACGTGGTCAAAGGCGCCATGCTGATCTGGCGTTTTCGCCGTGGCAAGTGGAAAACCATTGTGCCCAATACCGGCCTCGGATTTGGCGAGCCCTGAGCAGCGTTCAGTGGTACCCGTTTCTGATGGCGGTAGAAGAAGTGTCGTTGCGGTACGTATTCTGATCAACACCGGTGCAGCGCTGTTTCAGTATGTCCGGGATGTCGAGCTGCTCCAGAGTCACAAACGTGTCACCGAGTAAGCGCCCGAACACAATAAAATGTATGTCCTGCTCAACAAAGGTCTGCATGGCTCTGTCGAGCAGATCCACATGGTTACGGTAAAAACGTAACTCGCCGATCCGCGCCAGTGTATCGACTCCGACAATAAAAGTTGCACCTTTGAAAAGGCGGGCTTTGCCTTCGAAGTTAGGTGTGTTGGTTAACCACAGCGGGATATCGCCGATGCCTTCGATCCGCTCTTCCATGGTCAGATAATCAAGGCTGGGTTTGTCAGCGTTCTTCACCGCCAGCTCAAATGCGCCCTGCAGTCCGGTGATGTTTTCAGCGACGGATAACATCTGTTTGTGCCCGTCGTGTACCGGGTTGAAAGAACCGGGCAGCAGCAACCGGTCCTGTTCTGCGCCCACCGGATGCCTGTAGGGCAACTCGTCTAACAAAGGCCGTAACGGCGGGTTTGCCCGGGCGTGCATTTCAACCAGGTTGTCGTCGAACTCGATATTGTGATCCAGCAGGCAGTGAGCCAGGGTCTGCCAGATCTGCTCGCGTAGCAGGGCTTCTTCGCTGTCGCGATCGCCATCGTAGTCGGCGCTGAATGTGTAGGTGTCCACCGCTGTCTGAATCGCCCAGTGCGCTCTATGCGCCCCTCGTTTGACACGGTTGGTGGCAAGGGAAGCGGTACAGCCGAAGCCAAACAACTGTTTTGAGTCGCGGACTGACGGGTTATCTCTGGTCAGGGCTTCACTGCGCTCGTAAGCGGTGATGGCCAACTGTCGCGCGGTGGTCGCGGAAACTGCCTGTTCCGGAGCCCTGCCCAGCAGTTCAGCCATCGACTGACCCGCATAAGGAACAACCGCTTCCAGCACGGTTGCCGAAGCACCGGCTGTGTTTAAGGTTTCGGCGAGAAAGCTTGCGCCGCCGCCGGTGACGTAGAAGGTGCCCAGCCAGGGGCTGTTATGCAGAGCAGTAGCCCGCGCGCTCATGTCAGTCTGCCAGGAAGCGGCGAACCCGCTCGACAAATGGGTCAAGCTGGTCGTGGTGAACCCAGTGTCCGGCTTTGGCAAAAGCCTCTACTTCCAGCGGGCACGTGAAATGTCTGGCGCGCCCGTCCGCAATCGGATCGCTTGCCCAGGATTCCAGGCCGCGAACCAGAAGTGTTGGGCAGGTGATATTGCCATACATGCGCCAGGTTTCTTCGATGGGCACGCCAATTGGAGAGAACGTGCGGACGTAGTTGTCAAACTTCCACGAGAAAGTGCCGTCTTCGTTCTGATTGCTGCCGTGAATCGTCAGATGTCTGGCCTGCGCTTCGGACAGGTGTGGGTTTTCCGCCTGCATGCGTTGAAACGCCTCTTCCAGCGTGGCGTAGCGGCGCACGAGTCGCCCTGAGAGCTTGCGCAGGTCACCCATCCAGTCGTGCAGGCGCTTGTCCATGGGTTGATTGATGCGTTCTTCCACCATTGCCGGTGGCGGTCCCATGCCTTCGATCGAGACCAGCTTTTTAACGTTCTGCGGAAACAGCGCCGTGTACAGCAGGGAGATTGAGCCACCCAGGGAGTGCCCAATCACGGTCACCGGCGCCATACCTTTCTGATCCAGCAGCTGGGCGATGTCGTACACGTAGTCCACCTGATTGTATGAGCCACCCCGCATCCATTCACTGTCGCCATGCCCACGCAGGTCAGGAGCAATGATGTGATAGTCGTCGCGAAACTTCTCTGCCACCCAGTCCCAGTTGCGGCAGTGGTCGCGACCGCCATGGATCAGAATCATGGGCGGTGCATCCGGATTGCCCCAGTCGACGTAGTGCAGGCGCAGCCGCTGAGAAAAATAGCTGTGTGATGTTGGTCCTAACATGGGCTTAGGGCTCCGTGTAAAACCGGGGAGTATAACCTAAGCGTTCAGAAAACCCTGCGCCCGCGGGCGTAGGTCGCCTTCACTTCAAGGCTCAGCAGGTCTGCTGGCTCAGTTTTCAGAGGGTCGGCGGATAACACCACCAGATCTGCCAGTTTACCCACTTCGATGCTGCCTTTGTGCTGTTCTTCAAACTGCTGGAACGCCGCGTAAATGGTCATTGCGCGGAGCCCATCATGGATCGAGACGCGTTGTGCGGGTCCCAGGACCTGGCCTGATCGCGTGAGACGGTTTGTTGTGGCCCACAGAAGGCGCAGCATATCCGGTGGCACGACCGGCGCATCGTTGTGCACCGTGAACACCATGCCGCGCTGTGCAGTAGAAGCGGTAGGGCTGATACTGGCGCTGCGTGTTGCGCCGAGTACTGAGTCGCGGTGCCAGTCGCCCCAGAAAAACGTATGTGCGCTGAAGTATGAGGGGATCATGCCAAGCATTTTCATCTGCGTAAGCTGGTCTTCGCGTACGGTCTGGGCGTGGATCATGACCGTGCGGTGGTCATGTCCAGGCCTCGCCTGCGCTACAGCATCTATCAGCATCGCAGCGGCGGCGTCACCGTTGGCGTGGGCAATGACAGGAATTTCATGCTGCAGGTAGGTCGCGACCAGCTCAGCTGTGTGAGCGGGTGTGATGGTTGGGTAGCCCGCGTAGTCCTCGGCACTGCCAGGTGGCGGCACATGATACGGTTTACTCAGATAGGCGGTTTTGCCTTGAGGAGAGCCGTCGAGGATGAGCTTCACACCGGCTACTTTCAAACGCTTGTTGTATGCCCCCCAGTTGTATCTGTCAATCATACTGATTGCGTCAACCTGTCCGACCGGATACGCGATCACATCCAGGAGCAGTTTGTCGGCCGCGTTGGCCTGTTCCAGCAGGGACATCACGTCTGGCCCGGCAGCCCCATCCTGGACGGTAGTTATGCCATAACTGGCATAATCCTGGAGTGCCCGGGTCAGGCTGTCGATGGGATCCGTATCAGGTGCTGTCATGTATTTGCGCAGCGCGTAGGTTGCGGTTTCTTCCAGCACCCCGTCAGGTTCAAGGCTGTTGGGCCGCCGTCGGATCACGCCACCGGCCGGGTCAGGCGTTTCTGCGCTGATGCCCCCGCGCGCTAAAGCGCGGCTGTTACCAGCCACCAGATGTCCGGACACATGAATCAGCAGAACAGGATGGCGGGTCGACACCTGATCCAGATCATCGCGGTTCGGGTGTCGCTGTTCTGCAATGAGAGAATCGTCATAGCCCATACCCACAACCCACTCGCCGTCAGCGATGTCCCGGCTGGATATAAATGCTTTTAAAGTCTGCTGCAGATCCTGCATGTCTGTTACCGGTCCAACCGGTGGTGATGCAACGTTGGCCAGGTTGGTGGCCAGCGCGGAGAAAGACACATGCCCGTGGGCATCGATAAAGCCAGGTAATATGGCCTGGTCCTCGAAAATAATGGTCTGGGTGTCTGGCCCGGTCCAACGCCCGGCCTCAGCGGGTGGAGCCAGCCCGATAATACGTTCTCCTGTGATCGCGATGGCCATTGGTGCCCCGGCCTTTGGCGCGCGGCTGGCCATGGTCACCACGTGATTGGAAACCAGGACGGTATCTGCGTGTTGATCGGCAGCCTGCAGAGGGTGTGCTGCAAGCGAGATGCTGCTGATCCACAGCAGCTTAGTCCAGGTGTTCAGCTTCATATTTCAGTAACTCTTTCTTGATCAGCGGCGCCAGCAGATACAGGCCCAGCAGGTTGGGAATCGCCACAATAAACACCATGGCATCAGATAAATCGATCAGCGAGGACAGTTCTATGCTCGCCCCCAGCACAACAAAGGCAAGAAAGAACAGCTTAAACGAAATGTCTGCGACAGGATGATCGCCGACCAGATAGGTAAATGCTTTGAGTCCGTAGTAAGACCAGGCAATCATGGTGGAGTAGGCAAACAGAATCGCTGCGATGGATAAGGGTATCGGGCTCCAGGACAGGGTGCTCGCAAATGCCTGTGTGGTGAGTTCGATGCCTTCCATGTTGTCGCTACCCAATGACGGATCATATACCGTGGTGATAATGACCAGCGCAGTAATGGTACAGATCACCACGGTGTCGATGAACGGCTCCAGCAGAGCAACAAACCCCTCGCTGACCGGTTCTTTGGTACGCGCCGTCGCGTGGGCGATGGCGGCGGAACCCAGGCCAGCCTCGTTGGAGAACACGGCTCGCCTGAAGCCGATGATCATCACCCCAATAATACCGCCGCTGATGCCCTGGGGGTCAAAAGCGCCATGCCAGATGGCGGCAAAAGCGCCTGGCAGTGACGCGTAGTTCATGGCAATGACAATCAGCGCGGTGACCACATAAAGCAGCGCCATGCCGGGCACAAGCTTGGCAGTGGTCGCCGCTATGGACTGGATGCCCCCGATGATCACAACGCCAACACCCAGAGCCAGGACGCAACCCAGCAGCCAGCTCTGCTCGGCAAACCAGCTGTTGGCGCCGCCGGTGACGTTGATGAAAATGGCCGCCGCCTGGTTGGACTGAAACATGTTGCCGATACCCAGGCAGCCAATCACCATGCTGGCGGCGTAAAAGATTCCGAGTCCTTTTCCCAGCTTAGGCCAGTGTCGCCCGGCCAGGCCTTGTTCGAGGTAATGCATCGGACCGCCGGATACAACGCCGTTGTCGTAGCGCCGGAACATCACGCCGAGCGTGCATTCTGCAAATTTGGTCGACATGCCAAGCAGACCGGCAACAATCAGCCAGAAGGTCGCGCCGGGTCCGCCGATGGATATGGCAACCGCAACACCGGCGATATTGCCGATACCCACGGTGCCGGAGATGGCCGTGGTGAGGGCCTGGAACTGGCTGATCTGCCCGGGGTCATCTGCTGCAACGTGTTTGCCTGACACCAGTTCAATGGCGTGTCGAAAACCACGGAAGTTGATGAAGCGCAGGTAAATGGTAAAAAACACGCCGCCGGCAACCAGCCACAGAACAATCAGCGGAACGGGCGTGCCAAACAGGTCTACCGAAAAGAAGATGAAGTTTGATGCACTGTCCGCCAGTGGCCGCATGGCGCTGTCGATCAGGGCATCCACACCCGGGCTGGATGGCTCAGACTGGCTTTGCATATCGGGGTACAATTTGCTTTTGGCCACCAAAATACACACATGTTGAAAACATTACACTTCAGTCTGGCTTTTCTATCCGTGGCAGGTTTTGTTATTCGTGCAGGCTGGTCTTATGGCGGATCGGATCTGTTGCAGGAAAAATGGGTGAAAATTGCCCCGCACGTGGTGGACACTTTGCTCTTGACCCTGGGGGTTGTGCTGGCTTTCAGTCTGCCGGAAGGGTCTGCCAAGGGGTGGCTGCTGGCAAAGCTGATCGCGCTGGTGGCCTATGTGGGTTTCGGCGTGATGACGCTGCGCGGCCGTGGCGTTATCAGACACATCGGTCTGGCGGGCGCGCTGTTAAGCGTGGGATATATTTTCCTGGTGGCCTACAGTCGCAGCCCGCTGCCGTTTTAGCAGGCGGTCAGGCGCCTGCGTCGAAGGTCATGACCAGAGACACGGGCACAGATTGACTGATGCTGGGTAACCCGGCCAGCTCGCGCAGTTTTTCCACGCCATCGTCTAACCCTAGTGCAGATGTATTCAGCACAATGGGCTGCAGACTGGTGACAACCACCCGATCACTGTGTTTGCTGACCAGCACCTCTGTGGTGATCGGTGTGTTGCGCTGTTTGAGCGTCACCATCGTCTCCACTGCAAGAATGGCAACTTCACCTGGCTTCAGCGCGTTGATGGCATTGGGATCAATACGCCCGGTGATGGTTGCGGTGGGGAAGCTTGCGGTTTCGAACAGAAACTCGAGCATGCGTTCATTGCGGATGGGGATCAGAGTCTCCAGGCTGGCAAGGTTAACCTCAATATCGATATTGCCATTTTCATCCAGGCCGCCGCTGAAGCGGCTGAACTTATGCACCTCGGCGATGTGTGTCGCTTTCATCGAAACAAAGCTCAGGCGGGATAAATCGCTGTTAATGGTCCATTGGGCAAGTGCCGCAGGGCTCAGGGCACAGAACATCAGAGCAGAAACAATGCGGGCCAGAGATTGAGTAAACATGGCAAACCTCACAAACGGTAACCACAGTATACGCAGGCTTGATATAGGTTGGCAGCGCTGCTTACGCAGATTCATCCGATGTCATTGTGCGGCCTTGTCTGAGACCACAAACGGGCAGGAAGCAATCTGCGCTGTGGCAGGGTTTGTCGATGTAGGCGACAATAGCGCATGCATTGTGCTTCACAGAAACATCGCGTGGTGATACTCTTGGGTACCAATTACTCAGGTTCACATCTGCTGTCGCATCTGGTCAGTGCGCATTCGCGGTGTTTTGGCGTGGGTGAGCTGCATCGATATGAGCAGTTGGTGGCCACATCCAATGAAGCGCCGGTGGTGTCTCAATACAATGTTTCCCCGTTGTTTCATAATCTGAGTGAGCAACCTGTCACCCAATGGTACGCCACTCTGGCTGAGCGCTTCAGCGCTGATGAAGGTGTCAGTGCCCCGGTCATTGTAGACAATTCAAAGAAAGTGAAATGGGTAAAGCGAGTGACCCAGGGTCAGCAGCTGGATTTGCGTCTGGTCCACCTGATTCGCGATCCACGCGCGCTGGTGCTGCGTTGGCTCAACACCTACGACACTGACAAGCGTCGGCGGACACAACGCCTGCGTGTAGCCAAGCGCGTGCCCGGGCGAGCTGTGCAGATTCTCACCGGCAGCTGGGTTGATGTTTTCATATACAAATGGCTGCGTGAAAATCGTCAGATCAGTGACTATATGGCGCAGAGCAAGGTGGTTCACGCGGTTGTGAGCTACCGTGATGTGGTGTTGGATACCGAAGCGACGTTGCAGAAACTCATGCCTCGGTTGGGGCTTGAGTTTGAACCGGGACAGTTGCGTTTTGGCGAAGGCAACACCTTCGGCACCACTAAAACTGCCCATGCGGAAGCGGTGAAACAGTCTGAGATCCGCCCGGATCTGAAATGGCAAACTCAGCTGGATGTGTCTGCGCAACGGGAAATCGAGGCCAACAAAGATGTGGCAAAGTATCTTAAGTCGCTCAATCTGCGCCTTGCCGAAGATGGCCTGGTAAACATCGCCTGACCCAGCTTGGTGCACAGGAATAATTTCCTGCCTCGATTTGGTTCGTTTTTCTCATAGCCAGACCTGATAACTCAGCATGCGCCGGCTTTGACCGGAAAAAGATGACCCTCTGGCGCGCAAATCCTACCTGCCAGGCTTGGCTTGAAATGTTGGCACGCGCTTTGCTTTGGCTTAGACGTCGCAATCACATAGCCCAAACCAAGACGTCTGATGAGTATCGTTGATCTGAACATAAAGTCACTGTTAGCCAGCAGCGCGGATGTTGCCACGAAGAAAAAAGTGGTGCCGACGCTTTACGAAGCAGACACAACAAAGTATGCCGGTCCGCACAAGTGGCAGGTGCAGGCATGGGCGAAACTTGTCAGACGGGTCTGGCGCTATCGAACCTATACACGCTGGGTGGAGAAAGCCTGCGAACGGGTGGATGTAGTGGGTCTGGAGCATCTGCAGAATCTCAAAGGTCCGTGTGTATTTGTCGCCAACCACAGCAGTCATCTGGATACCCTGGTGATCAATGAATCACTCCCCGCGGAGATTCGTCATAATCTTTTCTATGGAGCAGCCCAGGATCGCTGGTTTGTGAAAGGCAAAGACAAAATGGTGTTGCAGCCCTGGTACCAGTCTTTGGCGCTGGGTAACTTCCCTGTTATGCGCGGCGGTGGTGCCCAGGCTTTATCGTATGCGCACTGGCTGTTGGCGAAGGGACAGCACGTTCTGCTCTTCCCGGAAGGTACTCGGGCAACTGGTGAAAGCCTCGGTGAATTCAAGCATGGCGCCACGTTGTTGGCATTGCAGAACAATGTACCGGTGGTGCCGGTTTATCTTGGCGGGTTACAGAAACTGCGTCCGAAAGGCAGCCGCAGTGCAAGCCGCGGAAGGGCAACGGTTGAGTTTCTGCCGGCCATCGAGTTTTCTCACGGCAGTGACGTTGCCGCTGCAACGGACAGCATTGCACGACGCTTGAATCGTGTGCACCTGAATTACGTCAGACAGGACGAATTAGAATCGGAATCAGCTTCTCCTGCGAGTGAAGCGGATACCAGCAGATCAACCAGTTTTCCGGAGGCCGCTTAGACTCTCTACTCCAATGTTCCTCTCTCCAAAGGGCTGCGAAGCCTAGGACTCCGGAAACGCAGCGCCCCTCCCCGGGCGCTGCACCTTCTCCCCTTGCGTGCTGGCAACAGCACGCCTCTCCAGAATCCGCCTCTTCCCTGGTAACAAGGAAGGGGCGGATTCACTTATTCCCAGTCTGTGAGTATGGTGCCTGCATAGTTTAAGGAATGGTCTGGGATGAAACATATTGTGCTGCTGGTTCTGATGAGTCTGGCGGGCGTTGTTCCATCAGCCCATGCTGAGCTCACCGCGCAGGACCTGATTCGTGAGATGGGTCTGTCGGAACTGGCGCAGACCCTGGCTGTGACTACCCAATCAGATTGTCTGATTTCGCCCGCCGAGGACACACCGGACTGGCGTGCTCAGAGCACACTGGCCTGTCTTGGGTTGAGTGGTGCTGCAGATACAGCACTTGAGCGCTGGAACGATCATCCGGTTTACAGGCGCTTGAGAGACCCCGGCACACCGTCCTGGTTGCGCGAGCGCGCAACGGATGTGCGTGATTTTGAGGTGCTGCTAGGCGCTGTCATGGTTGCTGGTTTGGGCACGGGTTACAATATCGTGCCGCAGTCTTTGTGGCCTGAGTTCGATCCTGAAACTACGGTGATTTATAGTCATTCAGACTGGCAGCATGCCCGCCAGTTAGTAGCGCTGTTGGCGATACATGGGCTGACACCCACGGTGACGCCGCTGCTCAAGCAATCCAGATTTCTGTTTCGAGATGAATGGGGAGACCCGGAACGCGAGTTGCCTCGCCTTGCCAATGGTCAACGCGTGATTGATCAACTCGAATTTGAACTGTTTCTGAATTTTGAGACGCCCGCACAAGTGACAAGATTCGGTGAGCTGGTGACGCAATATGCAAAGCGTGACAGCGAAGACGAGGTGGGGTTGCTGCACGGTTCATGGTGGCAGCCTTTTTATCGAACCTTTGCGCCCTTCGATCAGTATCACCGCTTGGTTGTGATGTTGGTCAGTTACAAAGGGTTTCGCGTGAATCTGCTCTCTCTGCCGGATGAGGCACCCGAGCGATTGATAAAATTGCGAGCCCTGAGCGATGAGTGGCAGGTGACACCTTACGATATCTGGGTGAACCCCGCCTTCTACCGTTTTCAGCTGGGCGATTACCGCTAGTGCAGTATTTCTTGTGCAGCAGAAGACATGAAACTGAAGGCGCTGATTTCTTTGAGTGCCTGTTGTTCCATAACCTAAAAGCTGCCTGTTGGATAAGGGCCATCGGTGAACGCTTTGTCGTGGTAACCCTTTGTACCTATCTTCAGTGCCAGTGGGCTTCGATAATCCTGGTCTTTGCTGAGCTGTTCGATTGCATGTGCAAACGTATACGTGGGCTGCCAACCCAGTTTACGCTGGGCGTGTGAACTATCATAAACACGATCCAGGGTTGGAAACATCTGCCAACCTCTGCGCTGGTATTGAGCGACGTATTCAGGCACGTATGTCTTCACAATTGCGGCTGCATCTGTTCCCAACGCAGTGGCATCACCCGGTTGCAGCGGAGTGTCGCCGGAAATGATGAACCGGTCGAAGCCAATTTCTCTGGCTTTTGAAATCGCCAGCTGATGCGCGGTCACGACGTCTGCAACATCAACCCGGCGATACAGAAGTTCGTTCACTTTCAGGTTGTTGTCGTCGAAGCGCTCGCGCTGCCCTTTGACGTCATCTTCTTCCAGAAAAAACCGTGATGTTTTCAGGATAAGACAGGCCAGACCGGTATTGCGATGGAACAGCTCACATAAATCTTCAGCGGATACTTTTGTCACGCCGTAGATGTTTTTGGGTTCAGGCTTCAACGTTTCGGTGACCCACACCGCAGGTGAGCCCGCAGCGGGCCGCATGGCATCCCCGAATGTACTGGTCGTGCTCGTGTATATAAACGCTTTGCAATCTGCTGCGACCGCTTCTTCAAGCAGGTTCAATGTTCCGGAAACATTGGTGTCAACAAAGTCCTGTCTGCTATGGGTGCCAACATGAGGTTTATGCAGCGTGGCGGTGTGGACAACCGCGTCACATCCAGCGACGCATTTGCTGACAAATGACCTGTCCGTGATCGAGCCGACGCAGTCGGTAAATTTTGATGTCCTGATGTCCAGGCCCAGGGGTTGATCGCCTGCTGCGCGCAGAACGCGCATCAGCGCCTCGCCCAGGTGGCCAGCGCTCCCGGTAACCAGAATTTTCATGGCCAACGGAAACGATTTATTGCATCAACCATCCGCTGCCGTCGCTGCTTCAGCTATCCAGCGTGCGGCCGATGAGCTCTTTCATAATCTCATTGGTGCCGCCATAGATTTTCTGTACCCGGGCATCTTTGTACATGCGCGAGATGGGGTATTCGTCCATGTAACCTGCACCACCGTGCAGTTGTAAACACTCGTCAATAATTTCACACTGTTTCTGGGTGCACCAGTATTTTGCCATCGAGGCTGTGGCTGCATCCAGTTCGCCGCGCATATGTTTGAGCAGGCACTGGTCGACAAACGTGCGCGCAATCAGGGCTTCAGTTTTGCACTCAGCCAGTTTGAATCGGGTGTTCTGAAAATCCAGTATCCGCTGGCCAAAAGCTTTGCGTTCTTTGACAAAATCAATGGTCACCTGTAAGGCCCGCTCCATTTCAATAACCGCCGCCTGGGCAATATTGAGGCGTTCCTGGGGCAGTTGCTGCATCAGCTGTATGAAACCTTTGCCCTCTTCTTCGCCAAGCAGGTTGCTTTGCGGTACGCGACAGTCTTCAAAAAACATCTCAGAGGTATCCGCTGCACTCTGTCCAAGTTTCTTAAGATTACGTCCGCGTTTGAAGCCGGGATTATCGCACTCAACAACAACTAACGATATACCTTTAGCGCCTTTGCTGGGATCGGTTTTGGCCACCACGATAACCAGGCCGCAATTCTGCCCGTTACTGATATAGGTTTTTGAGCCATTGATGATGTAATCGTCGCCGTCTTTGATTGCAGTGGTTTTCACACTCTGCAGATCCGAGCCGGTGTTGGGTTCTGTCATCGCGATGGCGCCGATGGTTTCGCCGCTGGCCATTTTCGGCAGCCATCGGCTCTTCTGTGCTTCACTGCCATAGTGCCAGATGTAAGGTGCAACAATCTGGCTGTGCACCTGGTTGCCAAATCCCACCAGTCCGGCGCGCAGCTGTTCTTCGGTGATGACCGTCTCGTGCAGGTAGCTTGCTCCACCGCCACCGTATTGCGCTGGAATTTCTGCACACAACAAGCCCGCCTGACCGGCTTGTCGCCAGGCTTGCGCGCTGACCTGGCCGTCGGCTTCCCATTGCTCATTACGAGGTACAAACTCATCGTTGAAGAACTTTCGGGCAGCGTTCTGCAGAATTCTCAGTTCTTCGTTCAGCCAGGGGGATTCGTAGTTTTCAAAGATCGCGGTCATAACAGCTCCGAAGGTTGAAAATCAGGGTAAACCAGCAGCGGGAAACGGCGCATCATACACTTCAATACGGGCATCGCGCAGGCTGCGGCATTTATCCGGGTGTGAAGTTGAAGAGGTCAGGACATAGAGCTTGTCGTTGCCAATCATGCAGGCAAAAGCGCCTCTCTCCAGGGAGATTTCATGACTGACGGCGCCACCTTCGGTCTGTCGAATGCAGTTGTTGGTGGTGGGTGAGGCGCTCCAGATGCCACCACCGGTGTCCAGGCATATGCCGTCCGGAACGGCTTTGCCCGGCAATTCGGCCCACACCCGCTTGTTGTTTAAGCTGCCATCAGCGGCGATATCAAAAGCCGTCAGGCGCGAGGCAAACGTTTCGCCGACGATGAGGGTTCTGCCGTCGGTGGTGATGACAGTGCCGTTAGGAAACATCAGCGTATCGTCTTCAACATGACAAGTGCCATCCAGATCAACACGAATCAGCTGCGCTGCTCTGGGTTTTTCATTGTTGTGCAGGTCAAAACCAAAGTTACCCACATAAGCGCGCCCCTGCTGGTCCACCACCATGTCGTTGCAGATGCCTGATGCGAGTTGTGATAAATCAGCATGCAGGCGCAAGGTCTGTCCGTCGAATCGCAGCAGCTGTTTTTTAGTCATGCTGACAATCAGCAGATCGCCGTCGGGCAGCCAGCCCAGGCCGGAGGGCTGGTCATCGGATAACGCAACTATATTCGTGCGCTGGCCGTCTGGTGTGACCTTCAGGACCTGTTGGCCGTGCATGTCAGACAGCCACAGGGCGCCGTCGCGGAAGCGGGGACCCTCACCGAAACACAGGCCATCGAGCAGGATATGGGGGGACATGACAGACTCCGTCGGCAAAAGCGCCAGTTTAGGGCGTTTTACAGGTCTTTTACCAACATCTTCCCCGTTAGCGCTTGGTTCGGATGCACGCTCCCTTTATAGTTTTAGGGTGTCGACAATATGTGTTGGCTACACCATAAGGAGAATATTGAATGTTTTTTATTAAGAGACTGGGTTGGGTTGTGCTGCTGGCAGGATTAGTGGCTTGTGGCCAGTCAAACAGTGGCGCAAGCGATGCTTCTGAAGCAGGTTCGAATATGATGGACAGCGCATCTGACGCCATGGATTCTGCAGGCAGTATGTTGGACGACGCTGCTGACAGTGCATCGAGCATGGTGGATGAAGCGACCGAAGCGGGCGCTGAAATGGTTGACGAAGCGAAAGCCAAAGGTGAAGAGCTCGTCGAAGAAGCCCAGGCCATGGGTGAAGACGCAGCGGATGCCGTCAGCGATGCCGTGTCTGAAGGTGCGGAGGAAGTCGAAGGCGCGCTGGACGGTCTGCGGAACTAAGCTTCCGATAGATCTTCTGCGCTAGCCGCTGCATCTATAGCGGCCAGATCGAGGTTGTCGGCTTTGGCAACCTCGATTAACGCCTGTTCAAATATACCTCTCGCCGCGCCTGACAATTCTGCCAGGTGCTGATGTAGAACCTTTTCTTTTGGGTCTGTGTCTTCACACTCTCGACAATACTGCTCAAACGCGCCAATGCTCATCAGAAGGCTGGCGATATGGTTGGGGCACTCACATTGCAGCCCTGGTGTCATTGCTGCAACCTTTGCCAGGGTTGCATCACTGAACCGTGCCCGGGGTGTGGGTTGTTCAAGTGTCTGGGCATCGACAGGGGTGGATTGCAGTGCATGCATTAAAGTTTCGGCGGAAATCGGTGCCGGGCTGACACTGGTGCCACTGAGTTCCAGGTGCCGCAGGCTTGTGCGATTGGCAAAACTGTAGACCACAACAATTTTTTCGTACCGACTGCGTAACTCAAGCAGGCGCTCAACATCTTCGGGATTGATTGTCGCCAGTTCTATGACCAGAGCCTGATGCTGGGTGTGGACGGGATGGATAAGCCATTCGTCGCCACTGCAGGCTTGTCGTCCAATTTCCTCAAAGCGGGCAGCGGGCAGCGCCAGGTGGGCAAGCTTGTGACCCACGAGCAACACCGAATCGACCATGGCATGTTGCGCGTCCTGCAGATTGTGTTTGCCGGCGAGTGCTTTCAGGCCATCCAGATCAAGTGCAGCGAGGTGGGTCAGGCTGTGACCGCTGTCGCTGAGCAGGCGGACCAGGCGCAACAGTTCGACATGAGACATGTCGTAGACCCTGCGCCCCGTAGGGGTTCTTTGCGGTGTGCCGATATCATGCCGGCTTTCCCATTTGCGTAATGTGTGTGCGGGCACGCCGGTTAAGCGCGCGACGGCGGCAATTGTGAGCTGTTCCATGGAATAGCGCCTTGACTCGTCTAATGAATGTCTAAGTGTATGGATTGAAGGCCCGCGCGAAAAGGGGAAAAATTACCTTCTGGTTTGACCTTATTTGGACGTCGTTTGTGTTCAGCTGCCAGGTTGATCAGCTTGGCAAATTAATGTACCGCTTATTGATCGTTTGTAAAATTAAGTCTAATATAAGTCCTAAATAAATCGCGGATAGTTTAATAATGTCTAAGTTAGCTGTGGTTATGGGTAATCAGTTATACGACCCTCGGTGGCTGCCTGATGCGAAACAGACGACAGTGTTAATGGTCGAAGACCGTCTTATCTGCGCCCGGCACGCTTATCATCAGCAGAAACTCGGGTTTCTGTTGGCGGCCATGCGCGAGTATGCACAGGACCTGCGAACTGCGGGATACACAGTGGTTTACCAGAGCCTGGACGCCAAAAAAGCGCTCTGTCAGCAGACGGTAGCATTGGCCACCCAGCTGGACGTGGAAGAAATTGTTGCCTTCACGCCCGCCAATGCAGGACAGCGTCGCTATCTGCAGATTACCGCGCAAAAAGCCGCCAGACCGCTGCGTTTGTTAAATGATCCGATGTTCCTTACCGAGCCTGCTGACTTAGATTGTCTGTCGGCTGCTCAACCACGCATGGCGCAGTTCTATCAGGCGCAGCGCAAGCGTCTGGATCTGTTGATGGCCGGGCAGAAGCCGCTGGGCGGCAGGTGGAGCTTCGACGGTGACAATCGCAAAGCCGTGCCGAGCCACGTTGAACCACCAAAGCTTACGGGTGTTACCCACAGTGAAATAACCCGCGATGCTTTACGCAGCGTCGCACAGATTTTTACCGATCATCCAGGGCAGGCGGAAAACCTGTGGATTGCAACGACGCGGGCAGGGGCGCAGGCGCATCTGCAAGAATTTGTTGCCCAACGTCTGGTTGGTTTCGGCACCTACGAAGATGCTATCTCACGGCGCTCGCCAACCCTTTTCCACAGCGTGCTGTCACCTTATCTCAATATCGGCCTGTTGACCCCGCTGGAAGTCATTGCCGCGGTCATGGAGTTTGCCACCCGCCACGATGTGCCCATTAATGATGTCGAAGGTTTTGTGCGCCAGATTATCGGTTGGCGCGAGTTTATGCGTGGGATTTATCTGCACCACCGCAAAGGGATGCGCAGCGGTAACATCTGGAATGCGCACCGTCGCATGGGGCGCAGCTGGTCGAACGCCACCACCGGCATACCGCCGCTGGATGGCGCGCTGAAGAATACTCAGCGTTATGCCTGGAATCATCACACTGAACGGTTGATGGTGATCGCTAATATGATGAATTTATGTGAAATCCGACCGGCAGATGCCTATGAATTCTTCAGCAGCAATTACCTGGATGCCTACGACTGGGTTATGGTGCCTAATCTGTTTGGCATGGGCTTGACCTCAGAAGGTGGCACTTTTGCGTCGAAACCTTATATCTGTGGCTCCAACTACATGTTACGGATGAGCGATTACCTGAAAGGCGAATGGTGTGATGTGGTAGATGGCTTGTTCTGGCGGTTTGTCGAGAAACATCAGGCTGTGTTGCGCTGCAACGCCCGCGCTAACTTCATGGTGCAGGGCCTGGGGCGAATGAAGCCGGAGCGGCGCGAGCGTATTTTTACCAGAGCCACCGCGTTTCTAGAGCAGAACACTTTGTGATTACGGTTATTGTTGGCGCATCAGGCGGCATCGGTTGCGAGCTGAGCCAAATTGCGCTGGCAGACACGAAGGTGTCGCGTCTGCTGGCAACCAGTCGTAACCCGGCGGGCTTGCCGACACATAACAAGTTGGTGCCCGTTGCATTGGATCTTTGTTGTGAGCAGAGCATGATGGCTGCGCTCGAGGCCATCCGGGGGTCGGTTGAGCATATCGATCGTCTGATATTTGCTTCTGGCTACCTGCATGATGTTGACGTTGGGCCTGAAAAAGCGCTGCGTGAACTTGATAAAAGCACCATGCAGAAAGTCCTGCAGATCAATGCAGTGGGTCCAATGCTGGTGTTTGCAGGACTTGAAAGCCTGTTAAAGAAAGCTTCCGCACCGAAAGCCGTTTTCCTGTCGGCTCAGGTAGGCAGCATCGCCGACAATCACCTCGGTGGCTGGTACAGTTATCGAATGGCAAAAGCCGCTTTGAATCAGGGTGTAAAAACCGCCGCCGTTGAAGCGGCTCGTTGGCGTAATAATGCCGCGGTTGTCGCGGTGCACCCCGGCACAACGTCAACCGCGTTGTCAGCACCGTTCCTGGCCCGTCGTCGGGCAACGGTGCAGACACCGGCTGCGTGTGCCGCTTTGATCTGGCAGCTGATGCAAGACATTGATGCTACCGCCAGCGGTTCGTTCTTGCGCGCCGACGGCACTGACTTGCCCTGGTAGCAGTCTGCACCGTCGGGCGCGCTTCAGCTACAGATACTGGCGCAGTTCGGCGCCGATGTCCTCCGGTGTTGTCTGCGGTGCGTAGCGGGCAAGCACTTCACCGTTTTTGCCAACCAGAAATTTAGTGAAGTTCCAGCCGATATCAGCCTTGCCATCGTCATCGGCTTTGGCGGCTTTGAGGTACTTGTACAACTCACAAGCGCCGCTGCCGTTCACTTCCACCTTGGCGAACATAGGAAAATTGACGTTGTATCTGGACCGTGCAAATTCGAGAATTTCTTCGTTGCTGCCTGGTTCCTGGGCCCCAAACTGGTTGCAGGGGAAACCTAAAACCGTGAAATTCTGATCGGCATATTGTTCCTGTAGTGTACGCAACCCGGCGTACTGATTGGTGAGGCCTCAGCGGCTCGCCAGGTTAACAATTAAACAGACTTTGTCCTTGAACTGTCCAAAAGCGGTGTCCTGCCCGCTGATGTCAGCCATGTGCAGTTCGTGAAACTGGCTCATAGGTCGATGCTCCCTGATTGATGATTGAAAATACCCGGACCGAGCTATGGTAGCGCCGATGCACGGTTCTGGGTACCATCGCAGGGTTTGGGGATAGGGCACTACATCTGTGTGTCTCTATGCAGAACACTTTTTGTTGCAAAGACGGCGCTAGAAGTCTTTTTGGCAAACACATCAATTTAAGAGAGATACAGGAGAACCACCATGCGCGATGTAGTTATCGTCGACAGTGTGCGAACCGGACTGGCAAAAGCCTTTCGCGGTAGTTTCAATTTAACCCGTTCAGACGACATGCTGGCCCACTGCATCGACAGTCTGCTCGAGCGTAACGACATTGACCCGGCAGAGGTAGAAGATGTGGTTGTTGGTGCGGCCACCCATACCGGTGAGCAGGATGGCAACCTCGCCCGTCTGGCTGTCATTCTGTCCAAACTGCCCGTCAGCACGGCGGGTGTCAGCATCAACCGCTTCTGTTCTTCGGGTCTGCAGTCTATTGCTATTGCGGCAAACCAGATCGCTTCGGGTCAAACCGATGTGGCCATGGCCGGTGGCGTGGACTCCATTTCCATGCGTACCCGCCAGGAGCCAGGCAAAGCCAAGCAGAACAAGCGCCTGTTGGAAGAAAAGCCAGAGATATTTATGGCCATGGGCAACACCGCTGAAGTAGTGGCACGTCGTTATCAGGTCACACGCGAGCAACAGGATGCGTATGCGCTGCAGAGCCAGCAGCGTTATGCCGCGGCAGTGGAAGCAGGCAAAATCGCCGATGAGATTGTGCCGATGAAAGCCACGATGCTGAAGGTCGACAAAGAAAGCGGTGAAGAAAGTCACGTCGACGTGGTGGTGGATAAAGACGAGTGTAATCGTCCAAATACAACCCTTGAGGGGCTGGCAGGTCTGCCGCCGGCTTTTGAAGAAGACGGTTCAGTGACCGCAGGTAATGCTTCACAGCTCTCTGATGGCGCCTCGATGACCTTACTGATGAGTGCGGAACGCGCGGCTCAGCTCGGCCTTGCCCCCCTGGGCATCTACCGTGGCTTTACGGTAGCCGGTTGTGAGCCGGACGAGATGGGTATCGGCCCTGTCTTTGCGATTCCTCGCCTGCTGAAAAATGCTGGTCTGGATATGGGTGATATTGACCTGTGGGAACTGAACGAAGCGTTTGCATCCCAGTGTCTGTATTGTCGTGATGCGTTAGACATCGACAACGAAAAATACAATGTCCTGGGCGGCAGTATCTCCATTGGACACCCCTTCGGAATGACAGGTTCACGCCAAACCGGTCTGGTCCTGCGCGAACTGCGCCGTCGCAACCAGAAATATGGTGTAGTTACCATGTGCATCGGTGGCGGCCAGGGTGCGGCAGGTTTATTCGAATCTGCCTGATCCGCTGGATTAACAGGTGATGGAATCCATCGCCTGATTGAAAAAACGCCTGCATTGTCAGGCGTTTTTTTTGCCCAGCTGCCCTTGAAAAAATTTTCGAAAATCCCCAGAAAAATGTGACCTCGCTAAAAAGAGGCAATACAGCGCTTCTGTTTTAGAAGCAATTTTTTGTTCATGAATCATTGAATGGAGGTTGTTTTTACTATGGCAACGTTTGATATTTCACCCCTTTTTCGCTCAAGCGCGGTCGGCTTCGATCGAGCCTGGAATCAGATGAATACGCTGATGAGTCTGGATCACTCGGGATTTCCAGCCTATGACATTCTGCGTATGGATGAAGACGAATTCCGCATCAGCCTGGCGGTTCCGGGGTTTAAGGAAGAAGACATAACGGTAGAAACCCGTGAAGGCTCGGTCTGGATCAAAGGCAACCGCGAAGTGGACCTGAATCACAACCGCTACCTGTATAGGGGGGTTGACGCGCAGGGTTTCCAGAGATCGTTCCAGTTGCCCGAGCACGTCAAGGTGCGAGGGGCTCGTCTGGAAGCGGGTATGCTCCATATCGAACTTTACCGCGAAGTTCCGGAAGCTCTGCGACCTCGTCGCATAGAGATCGAAACTGCTGATGCAGAAAAGACGGTGCTGGAAACCACTTCGCAAGCGGCTTAAACACCGATCGGCGGGGGCGTTGCGCGCCCCCGCTGTGTGTTCTTTGCCATTTCGCTCAAACCTGTGACCATCGCACGTAACCCTAACTCAAACTGTTTGTTCAGGTAGTCGTAGTCGAGTTCAGCATGCGCTGCAATCAGTGCAGGGAACCCGCGATCGATGGCCTCCTGGTGGTTTGCCCTGATAGTCTCAGTTGTTTCGCCAGCGGCACCCCAGCAGTCCTCTCTCGCGGTGGAGGCTTCAACATAGTCGGCAATCACGCGGATCATCAGGAACGCACTGCCGGCGTCCACACCCATGTCGACCAGTCGGCTCACACCTTTTTCATGGACCGCAAGAATTTTTCCTGTCAGCCGGGGAGACCGGTTTGCAATGGCAGCAAACCCGGGTGCGCAAAGAAACATGTTACGCAGGCCATTGCCGGCGGCAAACAGGAACGTCTGCAGCGATCCGTCATCGCGCTCGCTGACCATGACGTCCACATCTTCAATGAGCCTATCCGCTACCGCCGCGGTAACCGCATCGATGCCGGATACATGATGGTAAAGACTGGCCATGCCGGTGCCCAGCTCGCTGGCAAGTCGCGTCATGGTCAGATTCTGCAGACCGATACGCAGAGCGGCATCAATGATCTGCTCAGCGTTCAGTTTTGGCGGCCGTCCTCTTGGTTTGGAGCCCATCAGCTGGTTTTCTTTGTGTTGAATTATCGATAGTATATCGATAATTCAACACAGGATCAGTCATTCCATGTTATTCAAAGGTATTCATCATCTGGTGATTCGTGTTAACGATCTGGATCAGTCGATTGCGCACTGGATGGAGAACTTTGGTCTGGCCTTGAGCCGCAGGCAATCCAACGAAGATCTGGGTGTACGCCAGGCGATTTTTGATCTTGATGATGGGGGCTTTATTGAGCTGGTGGCGCCTCTCAACTCAAGTTCTGCTTTGGCCGGCATACTCTCCCGGCATGGCGAAGGTGTTCACCTTGTGTCGATGCGCGTCGAGAGTTTAACGGGCGCGGTTGCTGAATGTGCCGCTAAAAGTGTAACTGTCGTCGGAGCAGATGGGGGGCCGAATTTCATTCATCCCAAGTCGGCCAGCGGTGTGATGTTAGGGCTGTACGCCGATGAATAATGCGAGTCTGCAATCGGAGTTAGCTGACAAAGTCGCGGTGATCACCGGCGGTGCAGATGGCATTGGATTGGGTATCGCGCACCGCTGCAGAGCTGCGGGTGCGCAGGTGTTGATTGCGGACGTGAATGCCGAGACGGTTGCCACGCTGTCAAATCAATCTGGCTATCATGGGCTGGTCTGCGATGTCAGTAAAGATGAAGATGTTGCACGGATGCGCACGGCTGCCCAGGCGCTGGGTGAGGTCTCGCTGGTTGTGGCCAACGCAGGTATTGCTGTGGGCGGGCGCTTTGAGCAGATTCCCATGACAGAATGGCAGCGTCTGTTCGAGGTGAATGTTTTTGGCGTGGTGCGCACCATCCAGGCTTTCCTGCCCGATCTGATGAGTCGAGGCAGCGGGCGGGTTGTCGTTACCGGCTCTTCTGCAGGTCTGTTCACAAGCGGCGGCATGGATGCCCCCTATACCGCTTCGAAGTACGCGCTGCGCGGTATGGCGCATGCATTGGCAAACTACGGCAAATCCGGTGGTGTTTCGGTTCACTATCTTGCGCCCCGATTGACCGACACCGTGTTTCCAAAGTCTGCGGTTGCATGGGGCAGGCGTGGCAGCCGAGTCACGTCCGACAGAGCGTTAGGAGACGACTTTGATTCGGTGGATGCGGTTGTCGACGCGCTTTTTAACGGCATGCAGGACAACAGATTTCTGATCAGCCTGACCCCGGATACTCGGGAAAGGTTAATGGGTTATGCTGACGACCCGCTGAAAGTTTTTTGATGACCGAGTTTATGTCTATCCGCGCGGTCGCTTTGCCGGTCAATCGGCGGGGTGCCCATACGCTCGGCATGCGGGCGTGAATCAAACATAAGGTAATCAGAGGCGTCCTGGTTACCAACCTGACTGCAAGGCGATATGCTGCGTCTTCGGGGAAGTCATCCCCAGCTTCTTCTGTTGGAGTGTTTTTTCGTGATCGATGGCGTTCTGATGGTCATTGGGCTGATTTTTCTCATCGCAGCAGCCAATTTTCTTGTGAAAGGGGCGTCGTCAATTGCCGCTCGGTTCGGTATTTCGCCGTTAGCGGTAGGTCTGACGGTGGTGTCTTTTGGTACCTCGATGCCTGAGATGCTGGTCACACTCACTGCCGGACTTCAGGACAATGCCGACCTTGCCATTGCCAACGTAGTGGGCAGTAACATCGCCAATGTGTTGCTGATACTGGGGGTTGCCGCGATCATCCGCCCGCTGCCGGTTCGTGACTCAACGATCGTATCCGAAATTCCATTTTCCCTCACCGCAGCATTGCTGGTCGGTTTTCTGGCGAACGCAGCACTGTTCTCTGATCACCAGGAGTTAAGCATCAGCCGATTGGATGGCGGAATACTTTTGTTTTTTTTCCTGTTGTTCATGCTCTATATCTGGAAATCCTCTGGCGAGGGCGAGAGCAGCCGCGCTCAGGTTTCAGCGGATGTGGGACTTGCGCCAGCAGTGTTCCAGATTTTGTCTGGTGTGGTTGGCTTGTATTTTGGTGGTCAATGGGTGGTCAGCGGCGCAGTCGGCTTTGCTCAGACCAGCGGAGTTGATGATGCGCTCATTGGCCTGACGATAATTGCCGTGGGCACATCGGCGCCTGAGCTTGTGGCATCTGCGGTGGCGGCGTATCGCAAGGAAACTGATATCGCGGTTGGCAATGTGATCGGTTCGAACATCTTTAACCTGCTCTGGATTCTGGGTTTCACAGCCAGCATCGTCGAGCTTCCTTTTGAAGTCATCACCAATACAGACCTGGTCATGGTTATTGTTTCCAGCGCTCTGATACTTGTTGCCATGGTCACCAGCCGGCAATCCGTCGTAATGAGATCACATGGCGTGCTGTTTCTGTGTCTGTATGTGGCCTATCTTTTTTACGTCGTGAATCGCCATGTATCTGCTGTTGCCTAACAGGTAGATTGGATGAATCTCGAGTTGGCGTGGTCCAAACAGTATTACTCGCAACTGCCAGCGCGTCTGACATGGAATTTCCCCGGAAAATCCAACCTCAAATCGTCTGACATGCAGAACTCGAAAGCGGGTTTTATCCTGTCAGGAGTGAAACGGATTGAAGTGTTGCACTCGACAAGCCTGGTGCAGGGTGATCAGCCTGGGCGCCAGCGAGCCCAGGTTACAGACCTAGTCACAGTCGAAGAACGCATAGGTGACGACGACCTGGGCAAGCAGCGCGCGTTGCATGTTGTTGTCGAACGACTGCCACTGGGCGTTCGACGTTTGCCCACCATGATAGTCATGGTCCTCCGGCTGATAGGCAGCCGGGTCGCCCAGTTCCTGTGAGCGACGCTCAATCGCATGCCTGACACAGCGGCGTTGTCTCTCGGAAATTGGCTCGGGGAGCGCGGTGAAGTTCAATTGAAGCTCTTCGAAACTAAGTGGCCCTGCCGCGCTGGAATCGACCCTGAACATCGGTTCTCCCTGCTGTCCCATTGGCACCGGCTCACTGCGCTCGCAGGCAGTCAGAAAGGGCAGCGCCAGGGCAATCCACAGTCGTTGACAGCGTCGCATTCGAACCTTTTCCTTAAACATCGTCCGCCCAAGCATAGCTTGAATCGCCCCTTGATGACCGTTGGTCAGTTCGTGGTCAGGCTCGCCGTTTATCCTTTTATGTCCGCGTCGATATCGACGAGAGATAACGCCGTGAGATCGTCTTTCAGCGCTGCCATGTCTCCACTGATCTTCAGATCAACCTCGTCATGTGCGGTGCGCCAAAGCGGGACGGCCTGGTTCAGCAAGGTGCGGCCAGCGTCCGTTAAATGAAGTCGCCGAGCACGCTTGTCTGCCTGATCCGGAAGCTGAGTAAGCAATCCGCGTCGTTCCAGGGGCTTGAGGTTAGCAGTCAGCGTTGTCCGGTCCATGGCAAGCAGTTGTGCAGTTTCACCAATTGTTGGCGGCGAACGGTTCAGCGATATGAGCAGCGAATACTGTCCATGTGTGAGTCCGACAGGTTTGAGCGCTTCATCGAATCGCCGCGCGAGTGCGCGTGCCGCTTGTTGTACATGCAGGCATAAGCATCGATTGCGGACTTCGTGCGTGACACAAAGAGGCAGTGAGTTGTCCATGACCTCAGTATACGTTGACATCAACCTATATTTCAAACATCATTTCCAGAGCGCAATGTCGGAGAGAAGATTGATTTCGGCGCACTCGCATCAGCGTAGAACAATCACCAGGGAGAAAAAGCAGATGGCTGAATTTTTGTTTGTTTACCATGGCGGCGGTCAAACCCCGCCAGAAGACGCCGAGGCAGCGATTGCGGCGTGGGGCAAGTGGTTCTCGGATGTTGGTGCCTGTGTTGTTGATGCCGGCAAACCCGTTGGCGTATCAACGACCGTGATGAGCGATGGCAGTGTTGTGTCTGACGGAGGCTCAAACGCCGCGACAGGCTATGGCATTTTTAGTGCTGAGAGCCTGGATGCAGCCGTCGCAATTGCTAAAGGCTGTCCGATGCTTGCAGATGGTGGCTCAGTGGAGATCGCAGAAATGTTTGATCCATAGTATTGATCGCCAATTGTATCAGGTAGTAATCAATGGGGGCCACTGATGCTCTCAAGAAACCAGGGAGTAGCACTATGACAGCGACAAATAACAACCCTGATCTAACAGTCTCTCGCATTATCCATGCGCCGCGCGCCGCGGTGTGGAAAGCGTGGGTCGATCCCAAACACTTTGAGAAATGGTGGGCGCCTGCACCTTTTATCACTGTTTCAACAAAACATGAGCTTCACCCAGGGGGCGCGTTCGGCACGATCATGCGGATGGAAGACGGCACGGAATATGCCGGTGAGGGATGTTTTTTAGAAGTCGTGGAGAACGAACGCATTGTTTGGACATCTGCTCTTCGAGGCGGTTGGCGACCGAATAAGGAGGACATGCCCTTTTCAGCCATTGTTACCCTGGAAGATCATCCCGAAGGCACAAAGTACACCGCAACCGCGTTGCATCAGAACGATCAGGATCGAAAAACTCACGCAGACATGGGTTTCATAGACGGCTGGGGTGCATGCATCGAGCAGCTTGGGAAGCTTGCTGAGTCATTGGTTGAGTAGGTTGACTGTAAACGTTGACACGCCAAATCCTCAGTGCGCATTTCAGTCATATTCGATCAAGCAGAAAGCGGGTAAGGCGCATTCAAAACCACATGTCCGATACGCAGCGATGATCTCTCGGCAAGTCTTCGAAACTTTCTAATCCATCGAAATGGTCAATAGGTAGGTCGGCTATGACCTTGGGTTCTGCGAGTCGCAGGTTCACTGCAGTCCATTGTTTTCCATCGTCACCAGCCGTGGTTGCAATGTAGTGAGTGACGCAGCCGCACCGAGCGCAAAAATAGAAGTTGATCGCTCCTCCATCATCCCTGCGGTAGGGCGTCGTTTCGCCTGAAACATGGACATCATAGGTAATATGGCCATAAGCCCAAAGGACACCGTAGCGCCGACAGATTGTGCAGTTGCAGGCCGTCACGGATTGGGGAAGCGTGTCGAGCTTCCATGTCACGCGGCCGCAATGGCAACTTCCCGTCAAACTGTTGATTGCAGGGTCGATCACGTCAGTCATTTGCAGGCGCTCCGCTTCACATCAGGATATCCCGTTGGCACATTTTTGGTTCATCTTCCCACTCGAGAAACAGCACCGACCGGGGTTAGCCTCCTGGATTGTTTATATCACTTTAGCGTTATATAGTTACTATATGGTGACTATTGATGCAACTTTAAATCTCCTCGGGGATGCCACCCGACGTCGCATTATCGAGCTGCTTGTTTCTGGATCCAGGAGAACATCCGAGTTATCTGATGCACTGGGTGTGTCGGTTCCAGCACTATCTCGACATCTGAAGGTACTGCGTCAGAACCGTATCGTGGTGCGTCAGGATGATCCCGAAGATGGGAGGGCGCGCCGTTATTCTCTGATGCCGGATGTGTTTGTCGATGTGGCTAATTGGACCGAGCAGGCTAATTGGGCGGGTCGTTTATCAAAAACAGGGAAAACAACTGACGTTAAATTAATGCTCGAGCGAGCTGGTGAGTTTCTGGATGCATTTGCGACCGGAGATGCTCAGTTCTTTGAACGGCATCTCGCAGCAGACGTCGGTCTGGTGTTCCCTGGGTCTTCCCAAGTGCTGTGCAGGCAGGATGTACTTGATTCCGTGGGTCACCATCCTGACTGGCGTCGATACGAAGTATTGGACTCCGGCCAGACGACGTCGCTATGCGCTGCAACCACTTTGTTTCACTACAAAGCACTCGTTCAGAACGCTAACGAGAAACGTCATCGGATCGTCTGGATAACCATGATTTTTCGCGAAACCAGCGAATTTTGGAATCTGAACTGGCTACAGTGGACTAAAGCCAGCCGGTGATAACTGAAGGGAGAATATGAGAATCCAAACTGACGTTCTTCAACCGGTGTGTCATGGCAACCTGGGCTGAGGTTGTTGCAATAGCCTTGAGGTATCCAGGGGTGGAAAAAGCCATATCGTATGGAGAACCTTCCCTGAAGCTCAAGAAATCCCTCATCTCGCGTTGGCGAGTCAGCGACAACAGCATTGTGTTGTTAGATGTTGACCACTTCGAACGCGACTATCTTCTAGAAAATCAATCAGACATCTATTTCCTGGAGCCGCATTACGTGCCACATCAGATTGTTCTGGCAAACCTGGCCAGAATACCGAAGGTCATGATCGAAATGTATATTGAAAGAAGGTGGCGCAACGTTGCACCAAAGCGAGTTCTTTCTGATTGGGATGCCAGATGATGGTTATGAAACTACTCGAGGGTCAATGTCTTTGTAGAACCGTTAGATTTGAAGTGGCTGATGAGTTTCTCTATTCAATGAATTGTCATTGCTCAAACTGCCGACGAACAACCGGTTCTGCATTCAAGCCCCTGGCAGGTATTGAAATAGAGAAGCTGAACGTCGTAGAAGGCATCGAGCAGCTGCTGAACTACGGTGATGAAGCCGCAAGAGACGTGCATTGCAGCCAGTGCGGTTCGTTACTTTATTCTGTGGTTCGAGACGGACATTTTGCTCATGTACCACTTGGAGTGATTGATGGAGACATGAGTATCCGCCCGACTCATCATATCTTTGTTGGTTCAAAGGCGCCGTGGTTTAAGATCACAGATAATCTGCCTCAACATGAAGAATTTGACTAGATGCGGGAATGATCAGAGCGCTCCGCGCAGCGTTTTGTCGCTTAAGAACCAGGGGTACAGGTGGGGAATGCTGCCGTTGGGATCAACTATGCCTTCGAACTTCAGAAACAGCCTTGGCAACAGTTTAATGCCTTCGGTTTTGAGGTTGATCATCAAAAAATTATACGAAAACGATAAAGCCATCGTCTGGGAACTGAAGCTTGCACCGGGTGAATTCTGGTTGAGAGATGTTCCTTCTCGATTGCTCACTTGAAACAAATTGAAACGTTCAGGAAATTGCTGTGTAACAGCAGCTGCGGACAATATTCGGTTGGTGGATCGGGCATCTCTGCGGCATTTTTCCGGCGTCTGAGTTTGCTGTAGACTGTTTACACCGGCTTCTTTGAAAAAGGTATTTAGTGATTCAACATTTCAGGGTCAACAACTTAGGTTCGGCGGTCGCAGTCATTGCGCTGATTGCGGGCCAGGGTGTGCTGGCACAAAATGAAGAAGTGCAGGCTGGGCAAACCAGCACGCAGAATCAGCTCACTGAAGACCAGTTAAGCCAGGGCAGTCTCTCCCAGCGCAGCGATTCCGAGTTAACCGCGCTCACCGCTCAGTGGAGCCAGCTCAGTCCCGAACAACGTCGTCGTCTGCTTGCTGAAGTACGTGGCCGCATGGCCAATAACAACCAGGCTCGAAGTCCCCAGGGGGTGATTGTACAGCGCCGTTATGGCCGGGTTGTGCGCAAGTCGGACGGCTCGGTGGTGCTGCAGACGCGAGTTGTGCAGATTCAACCGCGTAACACGGCCCCGCAACAGGCTCAGGCGTCAGGTCCGCGAGTGACCTTTGGCATAGGCTTTGAGCAGCGCAACCGCGGGCCGGAAAATGTGCCTCACAGCGTACCCCAGGCAGAAGTGACACAACCCACCATCACGGTTGGTCAAGAATCCTCCGCTCATACCAACCGCTGACAGCGAATGGATGCTGAAAGTGCCAACCTGCTGGTTGTTGACGACGACCCGGAACTGCGCGAACTCATTCAGGCTTATCTGGAGCAGCAGGGGTTTCGTGTTGCCTGCGTCGAATCGGGTGAGGCCATGGACCAGTATCTGCTTGATCATGACGTGGATCTGTTGATCCTTGATCTGATGTTGCCCGGCGAACATGGCTTGTCTATCGCGCAGCGCATGAAGAAACACTCTGACCTGCCGATCATAATTGTGTCTGCCCAGGGTGAAGATGTGGATCGCATTGTTGGCTTGGAAGTGGGGGCGGACGATTACCTCTCCAAGCCGTTTAATCCCCGCGAACTGCTTGCCCGGGTGCGGGCGGTATTGCGCAGGTCGCACTCACCTGGTGCGGTGGCGGAAGAGTCATCGGCAACACAGTTTGGCGTGTTTGCCCTTGATACCAACGCTCATCGTCTGACCAAAAACGGGGATACGGTACCGCTGACCTCCGGTGAGTTTGATCTGCTGGCCATATTGGTGGCACACCCCAACAAAGTGCTTGATCGCGATCGTATTCTGGATCTGCTGACAGGTGCTGAACGTTCGCCGTTTGATCGCTCCATAGATGTTCGCGTGACCCGTTTGCGTTCAAAAATAGAACCTGATCCCACTCAACCCGTTTACATCCGCACCATCTGGGGAAAAGGGTATATGTTCTGTCCAGCCGGCAATGGCTGAAAGTACCGGTCTGCGTGGCCCGTCGTCGCTGCTGGTACGCACAACCTTAGTTCTCGCTGTCGGCGCGCTGCTGATTGTTATTATCGCGACCTTTGCCCTGTACCTGTTTGTTATCAGCCCGATAACCGAGCAGTCGGCGGATGATGAAGCTGCTCTGCTGGTGCTGTCTGCGCAGACCTGGGTTGAGTTGCCACCGGAAGCCCGTCCCTATTTCGAGCTCGAAATGGCGGAGAGCCATGATCTGATCATCAGTGAAGCCCATCAGGCGTTACCGGAAGTAGCCGATTATTCGCAATACTTCGAACTGTTGAAAACGGAATTGTCTACCCGCATTGGCCAGGAGGTGGCGCTGCTTGAGGGGGAGGATCTGCTCTGGGTCGATGTGCCCATGGGTGGATTTGCGCTGCAGATCGGCTTTTCTCCCGAGCGTCGCGAGATCCAACCTTTATATGTAGCCATGGTCATTGTTGGTCTTGGTGCCGGCATCGTGTTTTTCACCTCTTTGTTTATCGTGCGACGGATTGCCCGACCTCTGGTGAATGTTGCCCGCCAGGCAGAAAGCTTCCGCGGCGCTACACAAATTGAACCACTGCCTGAAACCGGGCCCCGTGAACTTGTGTCGCTGGCGCGAAACTTCAATACCATGGCGTCTGAAATCGGCCTGCTGCTGACCAACAGAACCACGTTGTTAGCCGGCATATCGCATGATCTGCGCACGCCACTGACCCGTATGCGGCTGGCGCTGGCTTTGCTGCCGGACAATGTAGACCCCCAGCTGGTCGGTCGTTTTGAACGCAATCTGGAATCCATGGATGAACTGATCAGCGATGCGTTGCGGTTTGCACGCGGTACGGGTGAAGTACCCCAGGAAATTGAGCTGCTGCCTTTTGTGCAGGAGATACTTGCCACCTTCGAACAGAACATCGCTGCGGATCTGCGTATTCCGCCTGACTTCAGAATCAAGCTTGCACCCAGCGCCTTCCGACGCGTCCTCATCAATCTGATCGCTAACGGGTTTCAGCATGGCGGTAACGTTTCGGTGGTGGCAACCACTAAGCAGATACAGGTGATCGACGATGGTCCCGGTATTCCGGAGGCGTTTCGCGAACAGGTATTCCAACCGTTTTTCCGGTTGGACAGCTCGCGTAGCGCCACCACCGGTGGCAGTGGTCTGGGTCTGGCCATCGTGCAACAGCTGTGTCAGGCACATCAGTGGCAGGTGGATATCGATAATGCCCCGGGTGGCGGCGCGCGCGTGACCCTGAAATTTGCATCCGCAGTTTGAAACAAAATGTCACAAAAAGGCGGTGTGCGGAAATTCTCTTGAAACGTCTTTATCGCATAGTAGGCAACATCACCCAAGGGTGATGTCTATCCCCTTAAGATCTCTGTTTTGGGTTGCGGCCCTGAGATCGTCTTGAAACCGCCAGCTTCCTCTCCAGGCTGGCGGTTTTTCTTTTTCCAGGGTCGATTTTTTATCGGACTTAACGGGTCATGCGTCTATCGCATGCCTGAAAAAATGGCATAAAAAACCCGCGCCTGGCGCGGGTTTTTCTGCTGGCGGATTCAGCCCACCTGGTGCAGGTGCACATCCTGCTGCGGGTAGGGTATGGAGATGTTCTCCGCGTCGAAACGCAGTTTCACCGCTTCCATGGTGTCAAAGTAGACACCCCAGTAGTCGCTGGCGTTTACCCAGACGCGACAGGTGAAGTTAACCGAGCTGTCAGCCAGCTCCGACAGCACCACAAAAGGCTCGGGGTCAGCGAAAACCCTCTCGTCTGCGGCAAAGATTGCTTTCAGAGTCTCTTTGGTTTTGGCAATGTCGTCGTTGTAGCCAATGCCGAAAACGAAGTCGACGCGCCGGGTTTCTTCGGCGGAGAAGTTGGTGATGATGCCGTTGGAGATGGAACCGTTCGGCACAATAATCACTTTGTTGTCAGGTGTCTTGATGATCGTGTTAAAGATCTGAATCGCAGATACCGTGCCAGAGACACCTTGCGCATCAACGAAGTCCCCTACCTTGTAAGGGCGGAACATGAGAATCAGCACGCCGCCGGCAAAGTTGGCCAGACTGCCTTGCAGCGCCAGACCAATAGCCAGGCCTGCCGCGCCCAGAATAGCAATAAAGGACGTGGTCTCGATGCCGACCATGCTGGCAACGCTGATGAACAGCAGTGCTTTTAAGACGATTGAGGTCAGGCTGCCCAGGAATTTTGCAAGCGTTGGGTCGGTTTTACTTGCATTCAGACCTTTATTAACAACGTTGACGACCCGCTTGACGATCCACAGACCGACCAGCAGGACAATGATGGCAAGTAGGAGTCTGGGCCCGTATTGAATGGCCATTTCAACGCCCTGGTCGACATAACCCTGTATACGATCCGCCGACAGCTCCTCGGGAATAGCTTCCATTTTTGTCTCCAATTAGTTTTTTCTTCTTGACAATAAGTACTGGACGCTAGTGTGTATGATTAAGTAATGTTGCGCGCCCGTCGGGTGGCGGATTTTACACGGGTTTTAAAATCCGGGTATACAGCATTCCAAGCATCCCGTAACCTGCGCGCATTCTAATAAGGAGTCACTGATGAAAAGTTTATTGACGTTGGCATTGACACTTCTACTGGCTGCAAATGCGGTCGCAGAAGGTAACAATGCCCACAAGGGGCAGTTCTATGTTTCACCTGGTGCCGTTGCGTACACAGGTCCTGATGCCTCCAGTATCGGTTATGAAGATACCGATATCGGCGCGGCAATTATTCTTGGCTATGGCTTGTCCGACAACTGGTCGGTAGAAGTCATGGGTGGTCGCATCGAATCTGAATTCGAAAATCCGTTTGGTTCCGGCGAAGATGACGTCAACCTGCGGTGGTTGGACTTTGTCTACAGTCTGCCGGCCAGAAATGCATGGCAACCGTTCATTCTGGTAGGCGGCGGTCGTTCCGAATACAGCATGGATAACGTGCGTGAAGATGCCCGAGACAATCAGCTGAACGCCGGCGTGGGTGTATATCGCCAGTTAAGTGACCATATTGCGTTGCGTGCTGACGTGCGTGGTGTCACCAGTTCTAAAGTAGGTGGCATGGAACCTTTTGCGTTTTTGGGTATTACCGGCTTTATCGGGTCGCCCGCGGCGCCGGTAGCGCCTGCTGATTCTGACGGCGACGGTGTGCCTAACGATATGGACAATTGCCCCACCACGCCTGCGGGTCGCGTTGTTGACGCCCAGGGCTGTGAACTGGATGCAGACAACGATGGGGTTGTTGACGGTGCAGACCAGTGTCCGAACACACCCGCCGGTGTTGCGGTTGACCAGAACGGTTGTCCTTTAGATGCGGATGGCGACGGCGTGCCGGATTTCCGTGACGACTGCCCGGATACTGAAGCAGGCGCCAAAGTGAATGATCGCGGCTGTTACATTGAACTCGAAGAAGAAGTCACCATTGACATGAGCATCGAGTTTGAAACCAACAAAGCAGAGCTGCGCCCGGATCACACCAGCGAACTGGCACGTGCGGTACGTTTCCTGCGTGAGTATCCAAACACCAAGGCGGTCATTGAAGGTCATACGGATGCGGATGGTGCTGCGTCTTACAACCAGAATCTGTCAGAGCGCCGCGCCAAGGCGGTTTACGAATATCTCGTGAACGAAGCGGGAGTGGCGGCCAGTCGTCTGACCTGGGCTGGCTTCGGTGAAACCCGGCCGATCGCGTCTAATGACACAGCGGCAGGCAAGCAGGCAAACCGTCGTGTGAGCGCGGTTGTGTCTGGTACTCACAAGGTTCGTCAGTAACGGCGGACCTTAAGAGTTCTCGGAGGTGATGATGTATCGCGTAGTTGTTTTCAGCTGCATCATGTTGTTAGGCGCTTGTGAAAGCGCCTACTACAGCGTGCAGGAGCAGTTTGGCAACCTCAAAAACGATATTCTGGTCGATCGCGTTGAAGACGCAATGGAAGCTCAGGAAGACGCCAAAGAAGAGTTTAAAAGTGCTCTGGCGCAGTTTGAGGCGGTTGTCGGGGTGCCGGAATCGCAGCTGAAAACAGTGTACAACCGGCTCAATGATGCGTTTGAAGATGCACAAGACAAAGCGTCAACGGTATCCGAGCGCATCGATTCGGTCGAAGATGTGGCGGAAGATCTGTTTGAGGAGTGGGAAGAAGAGTTAGAGCAGATCTCTAACGCTTCTCTGCGTCGGCAGAGCGCGGATAAACTGCGGACCTCGAAACGCCGCTCATCAGATCTGGTGAAAGCCATGCGTCGCGCCGAATCGCGTATGGACCCGGTGCTGACCTCGTTTCGAGATCACGTGCTTTTCCTGAAACACAACCTCAATGCCCAGGCAGTGGCCTCTCTGCAGGGTGAGCTGGACGGCATCGAGTCTGATGTTGGACGCCTGATCCGCGACATGGAAGCATCCATTGCCGAAGCCCAGAGTTTCATCAACTCAATGGAAAATACTTAGACCAGCCAACAGACCAACCGAGAAGGTGACATGAAAACATTTGCTTGGATCGTTGTTGCACTGCTGCTTCTGATTGGTGGTGCAGTGGCCTACGTGGCGCTTAACTCCGGCAATCTGGTGAAAAGTGGGATCGAAACTTTTGGTCCTCAGTACCTTGGTATAGACGTGGCAGTGGATGGTGTTGATCTGGCCATCACAGAAGGTTCCGCCGCGGTCAACGGTTTACGTCTGGGGAACCCTGACGGCTTTGATGGTGCGGATATGATGCAGGTTGACCAGATCAAGGTTGTTCTGGATACCAGTCAAATCAGTGAAACGCTGATTGTCATGAAAGAAGTTGTCATCGATGGCGCAAACATTACCGCTATTGCAAAAGGACAGCGGACAAACTTTCAGCAGCTGTTAGCGAATCTAGAAGCGGCAACCGGTGGCGACTCACAGACCCCTGCTGAAACCTCGGATGCCGGTGCCGGACCAAAGTTCATCATCGATTCATTCAGCTTCACCAATACCCGGGCGGCGTTGGATTCAGATATTGTGGGACAGCTGTCGCTGGCGATTCCAGACATTGCGCTTAAGGGCATCGGACGTAAAAGCAACGGGGTTACCGGTGCTGAACTTGCACAGCAGATATTTAAGCCGCTGACCGCGTCGATCAGTAACGAGGTGGTGAGGCAGGGTCTGAATATCGATGGTGTTAAGGAAAACATTGAGCAGAAGGTCCGCGATAGAATCGGCAGCGGTCTGAAAAGTCTGACAGACAGGATCAGTCAGTAAACCTCTGACTGAGTAAGCCAACATGCAACTCGACAACGTGCTATATGACGTGCAGGGCCCTATGGCCCTCATCACCATCAATCGTGCGGAAAAGCATAATGCGATTTCGTTAGCCACTCTGGACGACCTGCACACCGCCGTGGATGCTGCAGCAGAAGACGACACCGTGCGTGTGATCACCATCACCGGTGCAGGCGGCAAAGCATTTGCAGCAGGTTCTGATCTTTCTGAAGTGATCCACAGAGATTTTAAAAAAGCGCTGGAACCCATCGTTCAGGGGCTGGCGGATAAGCTGGAGCGCACACCCAAACCGACCATTGCGGCCATAGACGGCATCTGCATGGGCGGCGGCCTTGAGGTTGCCTTAGGTTGCGATCTGCGCGTGGCGACCCCGCAATCCCGTTTTGCCACGCCTGAAGGCAAACTGGGCATCATCCCGGGCGGCGGTGCAACTGCCCGCCTGCCGCGTATAGTCGGGCGAGGCTGGGGCATGGAAATGTTGTTGATGGGTGAGGCCATTGACGCTGAACGGGCGCTGTCGATTGGACTCGTTACACGCCTGGTTGAATCTGACCAGCTGCTCGCTGAGACCCGCCGCATGGCCGATCATCTGGCTGGGTTTGCACCCTTTGTACCACGCACCATGAAAGCCATGGTGCATTTTGGCATGGAAGCCAGCCTCGCTGGTGCGCTGATGTTTGAGAAATATGCGCAGGGCGCGCTGGTGCAGACACAAGACAAAGTCGAAGGCATCAACGCGTTTCTGGAAAAGCGCGATCCGGAATTTAAAGGCCGCTAATTCACACTGGCGTTGCGCCATTTCCTATTAGATACTCCCAGTCCTTTGATTTTTCAACGTAAGGGAGAGGCTTATGGCTGTTGACAGGTTTCCCATAGAAGCGAGCCACATCATGATGTTCGCGCGTTCTGTGGGTGATGATAACCAGATTTATTATGATGCGGATTACGCTGCGGGTACCGAGCCCGGCACAATAATTGCGCCACCTACCTTTGCGCAGGCCAGCGCTCAGTTTGATCCGGATTACTTTCTCAGACCAAAAATTGGTGAACCCTGGTTTGGTTCCGGAGGCTCTCCCACTGGTATCAAAAAAGAGTCTTCCGGCGGCGGTGGCGGCGGTGGTGGTGGCGGCCTGCATGCTGAGCAGCATTTCGAATATCACCGTCACCTGAAACCCGGAGACGTGCTGACCGCAACCAATCTGCCCGGTAAAACCTGGGAAAAAGAAGGCAAACGATCCGGCAAGCTGGTGTTTTCGGAATCCATTACGGAATACCGTGATCAGAACGGTGAGTTGGTGATCACCGCCCGCGGCGTGGGTGTTCGTACCGAACGGCCGGTGGACAAATAGGAGGTAACATGGCGTTAAAAGCAGCAGATTTGAATGTAGGTGATACCTATTCGGAGTGTCTGGTAGAAGACCTCAAGCGTACGCAGATTGTCCAGTACGCTGGCGCGTCAGGCGACTACAATCCACTGCACACAGATGAGATTTTCACTGTTGAAGTGGCTAAATATCCGTCTGTCTTTGCCCACGGTATGTTAACCATGGGTATGACCGGCGCAATGCTGACCAACTATGTGGGAGACGGCCGTCTGACCAAGTACGGCGTTCGCTTCACCAGTCAGGTTTGGCCGGGTGACACCTTAAATGCAACCGCCACGGTGGAAAGCGTTGAAGATGGCCTGGTGAATCTCAATGTTGAAACGGTGAATCAGGATGGGGTTAAAGTCCTGTCAGGATATGCCCAGGCGCGGGTCGATTAGCTGCGCTGTCGTTGTGTGACAGATGTGAGGCCGCGTTGGCCTCACATGCTATTGTGAACCTACCACTTCTCTACCGACGTACGTACGTCCAGTTCAAACGTCCAGGCCCGGCGCGGTTGCTGATACAGATACATGTATCCGTCAACGATACCGTTGATATCGATCATGCCGGCTTCACCTAAGCGTTGCGCGTACTCCGGAAAGCCCTCGATGATTTTGTCGCCGCCAATTGGGCCATCGACAACAACATGGCCAACATGAATGCCATCGGCGCCGTACTCTTTGGCCATGGCCTGAGCAAGATTTCTCAGCGCACCTTTGGATGAGTTGAAAGCGCCAAATTTTGCCCGACCTCTCAACGATGCACTGGCGCCGGTAAACAGCAGCGTACCGCCATCACCTTTTAAAAATTGTTGGACGGCTGCTTTGCCGAACAGGAAGCCGCCAAAGCAACACACACGCCAGCTGTGTTCGAAGTAGCTGGCCTCCATGTCGACGATTCGCCCGGGTGTGTTGTTACCTGCGTTATAGATGGCCACATCCAGGTTTGACCCAGCGATGTCAAACAATCTGTTTACGTCCGCTTCAAGGGTGGCATCTGCGACCGCTGCTTCAGCGCTTCCGCCTGCGTCACTGATGGCAGTCGCCACGGTATCCAGGCTGCTTTGGGTGCGACCCGCTGCGATCACATGCAAGCCATGCTGAGCCAGGCGCAGACAGAGCTGGCCACCAAGGCCGTTGACAGGCCCCACACCTAATACAACAGCAGTTTTAGTCATGCGCCAATGACCTGTTTAAAGGCGCGCAGAGTAACGTCGGCAAACAGACCAGCAGCGGCGTATGGATCAGCGGCGGCAAAAGCCTCTGCCGCCGCTCGGTCAGCCACATCAATCACAATGATGGAACCGATCATCGTCGTTTCATCTTCGGCGAGCATGGGTCCGGCAAAGCGGACATCGTAGTTTTTCAGGAAGGCCAGATGATCCTCCCGCACGGCTTTGCGCAGTGCTTCGCTGTCGGGTTTATCTTCACAAACAAGAACATAAAGCATTGGGTTTCCTAAGTCGTTCAGGGCTGCCGCTACAGCCATTCATCCACTGGCGCCTGCAGGTCGCTGTCGATATTGCCGGTGTTAACAACGCCGTCTGTTTCGAAAATCAGCACGTGACACAGGGTCTGAGCACGGGGTCTGTGTTCTACACCCTTTGGTACAACGCACAGTTCTCCCGCTTTGATATGTGTGCTGCCATGGCGGAAGTCGATATGGAATTCGCCATCAACACAGAAGAATAACTCATCGGTGTCGGCATGATCGTGCCAGACGAATTCACCTTCGAGCTTGACCAGTTTGACCTGGTAGTTGTTGAGCTGGGCAATAACCTTGGGATGCCAGGTTTCATCAAACAGCTTGAATTTCTCTGCGAGATTGATGGCATCCACAGGTCAGTTCAATGCCGCTTTGAGGGCCGCCACGGTTTCCAGCAGGCCTTTTCGCGAGCTTTCAAACAGGGCTGCTGTTGCCAGAAAATCGTGGACCATACCGTCGTAGCGTACCGCAGTAACCTGATTGCCTGCCGCCCGCAAGGCATCAGCATAAGCTTCGCCTTCGTCCCGCAATGGATCAAACTCAGCCGTCACCACCAGCGCCGGAGGAAGGTTGGACAAGTCCGTGGCCAGGAGCGGGGAGGCGTCTGCTTCCCTGCGCTGGGTCTTATCGGGACAGTAGGTGTCCCAGAACCACTGCATGGTTTGTGTCTCCAGCAGGTAACCTTCGCCATTGGTTTTGTACGATCCGCGTGTGAGGTCACAGTCCACAACCGGGTAGAGCAGACACTGGAAAGCAATTTGAGGACCCTGCTGATCGCGAGCTTTAAGCGCAACAACTGCTGACAGATTGCCACCGGCACTTTCGCCGGTCAGCCCGATTTTGCCGTTTCCGTTCAGTTCCGCCATGTTGTTTGCCGCCCAGACAGTGGCATCGTAGGCGTCGTGAACTGCTGCGGGATACGGCGCTTCCGGCGCCATACGATAATCGACGGAGACCACCACAACCTGCGCCAGAGTTGCCAGCTCGCGGCAGACGGCATCGGATGTATCAAGATCACCAATCACCCAGCCACCGCCGTGAAAATTCATCAGAACACCAAATGGACCATCACCCTCCGGCGTATATATGCGTATGGGAATATCACCCAGAGATCCATGGATCAGGCGATCTTCGCATTTATGGATCGGCAGCTCAGGGTTCAGCGGTCGCATCACGCGATACATCTCGCGCCCCTGTTCAGGTGTCATCTCCCACAGGGCTGGTGCGGGCGGTTGTTGTGCCATTTGTTCAAACATGGCTGCGTATTCCGGTGCGAGTGGCATTGAATTCCCCCTTCTTGCCTCAACTATCAGAGATGGCCCAATTATCAGATCCAATTAGCTTCGAATGAAGCTACACTATGAGTCTAAAAAACACTACCACTTGAAGACGGAGTACGCCCATGACCACATTGGATGGCGAACAAGAGCTGGCCGATGTTGCCAAAAACTTAAACCCCCTGGAATCCACACTCCTCAAACATCGCACATTGACACTGTTTGGTGAGGTGAATCAGGAAGTTTCCCGGCGTACGGCTGAAAAACTGCTGACCCTGGCGTATGAATCGGATGAGCCGATTTATCTTTACATCAGCTCACCGGGTGGACATGTAGAATCCGGCGATACTATTTTTGACATGATTCGCTATATCAAACCGGTGGTGTACACCATTGGTACCGGTTGGGTGGGCAGCATTGCCACGCACATTTATCTGGCGCCTGAGCGCGAGAATCGATTCTGTCTGCCCAATACACGCTTCCTGATTCACCAGCCTGCCGGTGGCTTTGGTGGCGATGCATCCGATATTGAAATTCACGCCCGTGAGATTGTGAAAACCCGGGCGCGTATCAACGGCATTATTGCCCAGCAGACCGGGCAGCCCCTGGAGCGCGTCACGGCCGATACGGACCGCGACTACTGGATGAGCGCTGAAGAATCCATCGAGTACGGTCTGGTAGGTAAAGTCATCAGCGGCATTGGCGAACTGCCTTAGCGGGTGTGCAGCTACTCAAGCACGCGATTCAGCGTGGCCCCCAGGTCAAGCAAAGGGATTTCACCGTCGACGCCACCCAGCGCGACGGCGCTGCCAGGCATGCCCCAAACCGCACTGCTGGATTGGTCCTGAACCAGAGTCAGTGAACCACGTTTGTGCATGGTCTGCATTGCCGCAGCACCGTCGGTACCCATGCCGGTCAGCAGAACGCCGATAGAGCGCGCGCCGGCCGTGCGACTGACAGATTGAAAAAGCATGCTCACAGCGGGTACATGAGGTTCACGTTCGTGCGGCGGCTTGAGAAGAATGTGGTACTCATTGTTCACGTTTGTCACCACCATATGCTGCTGACCAGGCGCAAGCAGGGCTACGCCAGGCTCAATCTGACAACCGTTGCTTGCCAGCTTGACCGATAACCCTGATTGGGCGTTCAACCTTTCTGCCAGCGGAGCAAGAAAGCGCGCAGACATATGTTGAACGATGAGAACACCGGCGGTTTTGTTGGTAAATGTTCGCAGGAGTTCTGTCAAAGCCTGCGGGCCGCCTGTGGAAGAACCAATTGCAACAAGGGTTTTGAGTCGGTCTGTCAATGGTCCTGACCGCAGTACTTTCTGCCGCCAAGCGATCAGTTCAGGGTTTTTCCACGCACGCCGTACCTGAGTATTTTCAGCACGAACGGTTGCGCCACCAGCCACCTGTACAGATTGCCTTATATCTGAAATGTAGGCATTGAGACTCTCACCCGCACCGGGGTGTCGTTTGACCAGCGCATCAACAGCACCCACGTTCAGGGCTTCCAGCGTTATATCCGCACCGGCCGCAGTCAGGGAGGATATGATGACCACGGGCATCGGGCGTAGACGCATCAGATTGCGCAGAAACGTCAGGCCGTCCATATGTGGCATTTCGATATCCAGGGTGATGACATCAGGATTCAGCCGTTTGATCATATCCCTGGCTTGGTAAGGGTTCTGAGCAGTGCCAACGACCTGAAGCTTTGGATCCCCATCAATCACGGCCTGTAAGAACTGACACATGGCAGTGGAATCATCGACTACCAGCACCCTTGTAGGCGTTGCGTGGCTTGTCATGGCCTGGTGCTCGGTTTTGTTGTACTGGCAATCAGGTTGTTCAGATTGCGTCGCTCATTCTGAGCAACATAACCACGGTAGGCGCTGCGCAGTCTTTGCAGCCTGATAACGCCGGATTTTGGATCGTAAATCAGTTTGCGTGGATAGTCCGAGCCGACATCCAGTGCGGCTACTCTGATTTTTTGTTCCTTCAAGTAGCTGATGGCGAAGCTGATGTTTGCTCTGCCGATTTCGCTGTTGAGCTCTATGACATGTGCCCCGCCAAATATTTTTGCCTCAAGATCTGCTATTTCATCTTCCCGGTCGATTAACGCACCGATGAGTGATGTCATTGCGTATTCGCCATATCGAGGTGAGTTATGTGTGTTAGCGAGGTTTGGCTCAGCCATGCTGCTGCGACTGCCAGGTAACATGAAGTGATTCATACCGCCAAGGCCGGAGCGCGTGTTGCGCATACAGACTGCAACGCAGGACCCCAGAACCGTGGTGATTAATTCTTCACCTGCGGTCACAAAAATTTCTCCAGCAGACACTTTGACCATGGTCGCACCTGTTGCCTGATGGATGTATCTCACAGGCTCACTGATGCTGTTAGACGTGTCTGTGTCGTTTAGTCGCTCAAGAACCATCAGCACACCCGTTTGTAGACTGTGGCGCTGACGCGTTCAAAATAGCGGGTGGCAAAACTGAGAGACTCTGAATGTCCAAGAAACAGGTAGCCTTCGACTTTCAGCAGTTTAGCGAACCTTTCCAGGAGTAATTTGTGGTTCTGCCGGCTGAAATAGATCAGCACATTGCGGCAGAAAATGACATCTACCTCCGGTTTTATGGGCCAGGGTTTGAGCAGGTTCAGGCGTTTGAAGATAAGCATGTTCTTCAGGCGCGGATCACACAGGTATTCATTCTGTGCCGTTTTACTGAACCAGCGCTCCCGTTGCTGGTCGGTCAATCCACGAAGGTCCTCAGATTTATAGCGGCCAGCTGCTGCCTGTCGTAATACGCGAGTGTTCAGATCCGTACAAAGTATACGAGTTTCGCGAAATGGGCTTGGTCGCGCTGACTCGACGGTCATCGCAAGGCTGTACGGCTCCTGACCTGTTGAACATCCTGCGGACCAGATGCGCAGCGGCTTAGCAGATCTGTTTTGTTGTTGGAGCTTTGGCAGAACCTGATTTTTGAGGAATGCGAAATGTCCGGGTTCTCTGAAGAAATAGGTCAGATTAGTGGTCACGCGATTGGTAAAGTCGTCCAATTCCCCGGAATTGCCGGTTTTGAGAAGATCGATGTAAGCATCAAAGCTTCGCAGATTGAGTTCGTTTAGTCTGCGTACAAGGCGGGCATAAAGCATGGGTCGTTTGGATTCAGAGAGCACGATGCCGGACTCTGCCTCCGCCAGAGTGCTCAGAAACTCGAACTGCAGATCAGTCAAGGAGTCGGGTGCGGTGCCGGATCTGTCTCTGAGGTCCATCTGCCAACGACTTTGCAGGGAATGCATGACAGGATGGTTACGCAGACTCATCTGTTGCGTCATCTGCAATTGCAGTTGCAAGACCTAACGTCGTCGCAACCTTGAGCAGCGACGCACTGGCATTGGAAATGTGCACGTTTCGTTTTTCCGCCGCCAGATGCCGACGGAAAATCAGTATGAGCTGCAAACCGATTGCATCAATACGGGAGATGTCCTGGGCATCAAGATTGACGTGTCCAATCTGATGTAGAAGACCGCCGAGTTCACTTTTCAGGTCTGAGACAGTCCTGATGGTAACGTCTGCAGGGAGCCTGAATACCACTGTGTTCATGATGCTTCATCTGCTTGTGATATTGCATCGGTTAGGTTCAGGCTGGTTGCGATGATACTTTGCAGATCAATAACGATCACCAGTTTATCGTCTGAGCGACATAATCCTGTGATATAGCAGGAACCTGGATTGCCATCTGGGTCAGTGGCATGGGCGACAGGTTCAGGTTCAAGGTAAATCACGTTCAACACCTGGTCTACCACCAGCCCAACACTACGTTCCCTGCCCAGGATGCTCGTGTTGACTACGATGACGCCAGTGATACTGGTCGGTGGTACGGACGCCAGCTGGAACTGACGCCGCAGGTCGACAACGGGAATGATAGCGCCGCGAAGGTTCATCACACCCAATACGTAATCTGGAGAATGTGGTAACGGCGTCGGCTCGCTCCAGCTTCGAATTTCCTGCACTTTGAGAATCTCAACGGCATATTCCTCCTCAGCCAGAGAAAACGTCAGGTATTGTTGTAGGGTAGAATCAGCTGGAGCAGATTCCGATTGTTCATGTTTCATGACGACTCCTTGTCAGGCCACGGATCGGACATCTTCCGATTCAGTGAAAGCAGATGGATCCAAAATGAGGGCGACCGAGCCATCGCTCATGATCGTGGCGCCATTGATGCCCTGTATTTTCTGATAGTTGTCTTCCAGTGACTTTATGACCACCTGCTGCTGGCCGATAACGGCATCGATCATCAAGCCGACCTGAGAGCCGTGGACTTCGACAATAATGATCAGACCGTCTGCGTTGATGGATGGTTCGCATTGTGCTGCCAGGTACTCCTGCAAAAAGACTAACGGGATATATCTATCGCGAAAATTGATTACAGTACCCTTGCCAGGAACCTCCGAAAGCGTTGCATTGCGCAGTTCCAGGGTTTCAACGATGTTGACAATAGGCACGACAAAAGTCTGTAGACCGACGCGTATCAGTTGGCCGTCAAGGATTGACAGGGTCAATGGCAGCTGGATGGTTATGGTTGATCCTGTTGCGGATTCCGATTCTATGGAAACTTTACCGCCGAGTTGGACAATGTTCCGTTTCACTACGTCCATGCCAACGCCCCGCCCCGAAACTTCGCTGACAGTATCCGTTGTTGAAAAACCGGGTTCGAATATCAGCTGCGCAATAGCAGCGCTCGAAAGCTTTTCATCTGCTCCGACAATGCCTTTGCTGGTTGCAATTTTCAGGACTTTGTCAACGTCTACTCCCTTCCCATCGTCAGCTACTTTTATCACGATCGACCCACTCTGGTGGAACGCCGAAAGGTGCAGTTGTCCGGCTTCGGGCTTGCCCACCTGCAGGCGCTCGGCGGGGGTTTCCAGGCCGTGATCTATTGCGTTCCTGACAAGGTGCACAAGTGGGTCCAGAAGGTGATCGAGCACGGTCTTGTCTACTTCGGTTGATTCTCCCTCGATATGTAGTACAACGATTTTGTTGAGCTGCTTTGCAAGATCGCGTACCATTCGGGGAAGACGGCCGAACGCAAAAGAAATGGGCAGCATCCTTACCTGCATCACCGATGCCTGCAGGTCTCTCGTGTTACGTTCCAGGAGTTCAAGGCTCTGTAGAAAATCGAAGCTGTTTTGAAGCTCTTTTGTCCGCCCGCTCCTGGACAACATCGACTGCGTAATGACAAGCTCACCAACAAGATCCAGGATTCGATCTATTTTTTCCGTAGCAACGCGCATTGTTGCGCTTTCGGTTTTTGGGTTCTCAGGCTGGCCAGCAGAGGAGGCAGTCCGTGCTGGTGCGCTGGCTTGATCAATAGGGTCAGCTGGTTCTCTTGAATCCGCAGTCAGTGGAACAGGCTCTATTGTCAGGTTGCAATCGAACTCAACCCATTCGAATACCTCCATGATCTTTTCGTATGAGGCTGATGTGTTGATCTCAATAAGCCAGGATAGATACAGTGACTGGGGCTCGTATTCACTCCAGGTCGGTAATTGATCGGTATTGGCGAAAATGCTCACGTCGCCGAGTTCGGCCAGCTCCCGCAGAATCAGATAAGGGTCGTTGCCACGGGCGGCCATATCGATGTTGGGTTGGAAATCTATCTGCCAGCAGGCATTAGCTGGTGTTTTGTCTGCGGGTGCGTGCTGCGCCTGCTGTTCATGTTCAACAAGAAGCCGCAGTTGTGCAACCAGATTGGCTCTATCAGGATGCGCCGCGTGGCTTTCTGCATCAGTTGACTTGAGCATGTCGCGGATCACGTCTACGGACTGGAGCATGATCTGTATTGCAGAGTCGGTGATCTTAACTGAACCGGCTCGCACCAGTTCCAGATAGGCTTCTGCGTGATGGGTCAGTTCAGACAAAGTATTGAAACCAAAAGTGCCGCCGCCACCTTTGATTGAGTGCGCTGCACGAAACGTGGCGTCGAGCAGCTCTTTGTCGACAACGCCCTCTCCGAGCTTCAGCAACCCATCTTCTAGTACGTCGACATTCTCTGCACATTCTTCCAGGAACAGTGCTTTAAGTTCATCCAGCTCAAAGTTGTCCAATTGGTTTTCCTCAGGTGTCCCGTTGAGCGCGCCAAAGATGATCCGCGCCTGTTCCAGAGTTATCGGCAGATCGGAGCCTAAGTTGAGCTTTCCATAGTCGCCGTTAAAGAATAGTCCGGTGATGCCGATAGCCCTTGAACAGATCAGGGGAAAGTTCATGGCCGCTACCATTGAATCGCTGCTGGCGGCAGCAAACACTTCCATTCGTTTTCCATACTCGGCGATGCGAATTGCCGAACGAGCGCGGGATGATGAGGCAACCAATGCCCAACTTGCGGACCTGATAGAACAGGACCCCGCCTTCTCCATGCGCCTGTTGATGCTGGTAAACAGCCCTGCCTTTGGCATGGTGAAAGAAATCGAGTCGATCCAGGATGCACTGGCTCAGGTCGGTCGCAATGCCATTGCAGAGCTTGCGCTGGTGCAGGCAAGTGCCAGTGCCTTTAATGTATTGGAATCTCAACTCATGCGGGCGACGACGTTCTGGGAGCATTCCCAGCTTGTAGCAGCGCTGGCGCGGGATATTGCAGTGCAGGTTGGCCAGGCCGCCGATACAGCATTTATTTCAGGTCTGCTGCACGATATCGGTTTGCTTCTCATGTTCCATGAAGTCGCACACGACATGAACCAGGTGCTCGAGTATTCTTTGGAACAGCACGTCGAATTAACTGTCAGTGAACAACACATCTTCGGTTTTGACCATGCTCAGCTTGGCGCAGCGCTGGCTGAGGCATGGCATCTTCCTCAGGTTCTCAGGGTGGTCATGCGGTACCATCACCAGCCCGCCGAAGCTGAGCAGTTTGCTGAGATTGTCGCATGTGTGGCATTGGCCAACGAGGTTGCTTCAGATCCACTGATGGAAGAACCGAAGTCACGCAGCGTGCTGGTGCATTTTGAGGAAATGTTTGGATGCGACCCATTCCCCGTGCTCCCATTGTATGAGTGCGCATTGAAATCAGTCAGCCGGTATATGCTTCGCTGAAGCCGGGTGTTAGACAATAGCGCACTACAGGCTGGTGAACAGAAGCCTCCCTTGCGGATATTTGACCCCCGCGATTTCATAACCAATAGACTGGTTGCCGGCCAATTGCCCCTTGGCACCCTCTTTATCTCTGTGGATCTGATGAAGCGTCAGATGATCCGTTTTGTCATTCATAAAGAGACTGGAAAATATATTCATTACCTCGTGAAAATTTTCCTCCGCGATAGGTGTCAGCGTTTTTGTCTGGATCATCTCCTGCGCAGTCGGGATCGGAATCAGTGACAGTGCGCAGGCGAGGCTTACGGTAGCCGACATGTCACTGATGCACTGAGCAACACGCTTGTCTGCTGCGTCGATGTAATTTGCGATGTAATCCGGCTGCAGAATTTCTGGTTTGATGACGTGTAATTCCGGCTCTTCGCCATAGATCATCGTTAAACAAGCTGCGAGGCTTTTCTCATCAGGCATGACAAAGCGTTCAGACATCAGGTGATGAATCTTTTGAGTGCTTTTTCGAATGTTTCGCTCGTGAAAGGTTTGGCGATCAGAAACTGAGCGCCGGCTTCACTGGCAAGAGCACGCATTGAGGCTGTGGATTCTGTTGTAACAAAGCCCAACGGTACCGGGTTATTCTGCTCACGCAGCTTTGTCAGAAAGTCGAGGCCCGACATAACCGGCATGTTCCAATCACACAAAACCAGATCAGGACTGTGTTGTTCGATGCTAGCCAAAGCTTCGGAGCCGTCGCCCGCTTCGCAGAACTCCAGTCCGGTGAAGCCAGCTTGTTTCAGCGTCCGTTTGATAATCAACCGCATTGAAGAACTGTCATCAATAATCATGACTTTCATCAAACTAACCTCTTACATAGTACGCCCCATGTGGCGGGGTCTGTAGTTAGTCTAGCAAGAGATTTCGGCTTGGCTGAATTAATCGGTCAGATATCTCATCGGTTAAAGAACAGGAAGAATCTGCCGTTAACTTTATCTAACCGTGGGTAAAGAAAAGGTTTTCAATTGATGTTTCAATTTTCTGTGCGTCAAAAAGTGTTAACAGCTATGCTTTTGGCCGGCCTTGTTCCCATTCTTGTTGTCAGCTTTTTTATTCAGCAACATACAGCCAGCGCCGTCAAAGATTTGACGCTGGCTAATCTGAAAATGATTACCAGCGCCAAAGCAGCGCATTTGCAGGATTACTTTGAGTTGATCTGGCAACAGAGCAGCACATTTTCCAAAGATCTGATGGTCATAGATGCCATGCGCGACTTTGAGAGTAGCTTTAAAACGCTTCTCGATGACGCAAAGTTGTCTGAAGCTGAATTACAGGCGCAGAAAACGACTCTACTTCAGTACTATCAGAACGAGTTTGGAGAAGAATTCAGTCGCAGAACCGGTGATAACTTTACTGCGGAAACACTCATTCCGAATGATGCTCTGTCAACGCATGCGCAATATTTGTATCTTGCTGACAATCCGTATCCACCTGGTCGGAAGAGCCTGCAGAATAATGCAGGTGATGGCAGTCGTTATTCCCGGGTTCACGAAAAGTATCACGGCATTTTCAAGAACTTTGTAAATCAGTTTGGTTACTACGACCTGTTTCTGGTCGAGCCCGAGTCGGGATACGTGGTTTATTCTGTTTTTAAGGAGACGGACTTTGCCACCAGTCTGCAGACAGGTCCATATTCAGATACCAACTTTGCACAGGCGGTAGCTGAAGTTGCACGAGACGGGAGGCGTTCACCGTTTCTTGTGGATTATGCGCGTTACACCCCATCTTACGATGCAGCGGCTTCGTTCATTGCCTCACCCATTTACGACGGTGCTGCTCTGCTTGGCACTCTCGTGATCCAGATGCCTGTGGATCGAATCAACGAGATTATGAATGACGGCGCTGACGCGTTAAGCGCGTATGAAATCAAACTATTTGGCAAAGACCGACTTGTGCGCTCTCAATCTGATTCTGGCAGCACCAACGCTATTCTGGATGGTGAAGTGGCAGCTGAAATGGCCGCTTCGACTTTTTCCGGCGGGGGCGGTGTGCAGGAGTCTTTCGTCGATGACAAGGCGTTTTTCAAGGTATCCACCAAGCTCGATCTGCCTGGGCTGGAATGGGGCATCCTCGCCCTTGTTGAGGCTGACAAAGCACTTGCGAGCCTCACCGGGGTGTACAAGACGTCCATGATTGTGACTTTCCTGACAGCGTTGTTCAGCTGTCTTGTTGCCTGGTCATTTGGCCGTCGCCTCTACCGGCAGCTGGGCGCTGAACCGAGGGTGATCCAGAACGTAGCTGATCGTATCGGAAACGGCGAGCTGACGGCGCTCGAGGTGACTACAGGCGATTCTGGCGCATACGCCTCCCTGGTCGACATGCGTAACAAGCTGTCGGAAGTCATGGCCCGCGCCAGTGTTATAGCGCACCAGGTGCGTACCGGTGTCCGGGAGTTATCCGAAGGTAATGCAGGGCTGCGCGAACGCACGGAGCAGCAGGCGTCAAATCTTCAGGAAACTGCGGCAAGTACTGAAGAGCTCACGAGCACGGTGAGACAGAACGCGGATAATGCAAGGACCGCCGACGATCTCGCGCAAAGAGCTTGTAAACAGGCGCAGCGCGGCGGGGAAGTGGCTGATTCCGCGATCACGGCCATGCAGGGTATTGGCGCGTCGAGTGATAAGATCGCAAATATTATTGGCGTGATAGACGACATCGCGTTTCAAACCAATCTTCTTGCTCTGAATGCCGCGGTTGAAGCCGCGCGCGCTGGTGAGCAGGGCCGCGGATTTGCAGTGGTTGCCACCGAAGTGCGCCAGCTGGCCGGGCGCAGCGCGGATGCTGCAAAAGAAATTAAAAACCTCATTGAAGACAGCGTGTCTCGAGTCCAGGATGGCGCAACGCTGGTGAAACAATCGGGAGAACAGTTGTCTGAGATAGTGACTTCCGTATCAGAGCTGGGGCAGATAGTGGGGCAGATCAGCTTTGCGTGTGAGGAACAGGCGGCAGGCATCGACCAGATAAATCAGGCGCTCATACACATGGACAGCATGACACAGCAGAATGCCGCGCTCGTTGAAGAGGCTGCGAACACTGCTGAGAGTATGCGTGGACATTCAGAGAAACTTGTCGAAGAGATCAGCTATTTCCATTTCGAATGCTCAGACACAGACGTCTCGTCAGCCCCTGAGCAGAAAGCCGAACGCTCGAGCCTGGGATATCAGGGTAACGGTGGTAACTGGCAGGCTGAGAAAGCAAATACACCACCTGTAGCGGCGCCGGTCATCAAAGCAAATGGTAGCGCTGAAGTCTGGGAAGAATTCTAGTCCGGATTGAATATACTTGCGGGCAACAGGTTTTTAACCGTTTGAAGGGTTCTCACCAGATCTCAACATCGGCACTGTTTGCCGCCCATGAAGATGTTTCTGTAAATACATTCATGACGGCATTTTTCTCCAGCCCAATGAACTCCAGGGCTGCCCAATCAATCTCGTCCCAGCGTCCTTCCTGGAGCGCACCTGCGGCGCGCAGAACAACACCAAGTTCACCGCTATGGTGAAGCAGAGCATCCTGCACAGCTTCACTGAGCGGTAGCCTGGGGATCAGGTTATCCAGGGTATCATCGAAGTAAGCGTCGCAGCAGGACAGTATGCCCACGGTTTGAAACACATCTTCTGAGAATTCTGATCCGAGCAGAGCGCCAATCCTTTCGCACAGTAACCCTCTATAAGTGGTATAAATCTGCAGTTCATGGGGTTTTTCGTTGAGTTCGGCCAGCGCCATGAGCGTGGCGAAATTCTGCAGCTTGTGGAGACCGAGCATCGAAATGGCTTTCTTAACCGAATCAATATGTACGGATCTGCGCATCGCCGCGCTGTTACATAGCCGTAAAACTTTATAAATCAGACCGGAATCACTTTCAATGATTGTTTCGAGAGCGGCGGGGTCAAGATCGGGCTGCTGTAACGCAGCCACCATTGACAGCACAGCATTTTTGTTAGGGCCGATTGCCTTGCCCTGAACCTGCTTTGGGCGGGCAAAAAAGTAACCCTGGTACCAGTCAAAGCCCAGCGCCCGACACTGGTCGAATGTTTCGTGGTCTTCAACTTTTTCCGCCAGCAGCGTGACGTTGTAGCTTCTGAGGAGGGGTACCAACGCTTTCACTTCAGCCATGTCAGTGTCCATGACATCCACTTTGACGATATCTGCAATTTTCAGCAGCGGGATCATGGCGTCTGAGTAAACGAAGTCATCCAGAGCGATTCGATACCCGGATTGTTTCAGGAGTTGTACCTGCTGCACAACTGCAGTTGTTGGCTCTATCGTTTCCAGGAGTTCGATGACAAAGCTGTCCGGGTCGAAAGGCGGCAGATTGAACAACAGATCTTCGGTAAAATTGACAAACATGGGCGTCGACTTATCTCCGCCTCTGAACCGGTCTTCATCGAACGCGTTCAGGAAAACACGAGCACTGGCACTGTAGCCATCCACGGCATCAAAATCTCCTCGAAACAGCAACTCGTAGGCAACAACACGTTGCTGCGTATCCAGAATCGGCTGTTGTGCAAACAGTGTTGCAGTCTCTGCTTCCTTGCGTTCTGCCGGGCTTGACGCGTTGCCTGGATTCACTGCAGATGCGGCTGACTTTTCCAAGTGCAAATTTCCTTTTGGTACTAGACTCAATAAGTTTAGACACGATATTGGCTTAAAGATGAAAATTCTCGCGGTAGATGATTCCCAGGCAATCAGACACATAGTTGCGGCAACGTTGAACGCTCATGGATTTGAGGTGGAGCAGGCACAGGACGGTGTTGCCGGCCTGAGCCTGGTAGAAAAATCCGCTTATGATCTGATTATTTCCGATGTCAACATGCCCAATATGGGCGGCTACGAATTTGTCACAGCGGTCCGTGGCCTGGAAGCGTACAAACATACGCCGATCCTCATGCTGACTACTGAATTCGAGGATGATAAGAAACAGGCAGGGCGCAATGCCGGTGCCAATGGCTGGATAATCAAACCGATTGATCCTGATCAACTGTTGAGAGCTGTGACTCGAGTCACGCTGGGTTAGCTTTCTACTGCGCAATCCCAATAAGCAACTAGACTTAGGAAAATATTGCTCAACCAGGATGTAACCATGCGTGCTACCGATACGTTTCGATCACAACATGCCGAAATTGTTGAAATTGTGGAGGCCATATCTGCATTGCTCACTGAAGAAAAACTCGCTACCCAGTCGCGTGAGGTGTCCAGGTTGATGGCTCGTTTCAGCGGCAAGTTGAAAGGGCACCTGCTGATGGAAGACAAAGTGCTTTATCCGAAGCTGATGGCTCATTCCGATCCCGGCGTTAACAATCTGGCCAACCGTTATATGAAGGAGATGGGCGGTATCGCTGAAGCAGTTGGAGAGTACAGCGAACGGTGGAAGTCAGCCGAGCTGATCGAAGCGGATGTAAAAGCATTTATTGTTGAGACTAAAAGGCTGTTTGCCGTGCTTGCAAAGCGCATCAAAAGTGAAGACGAAGTGCTATATCCAGCGTTGGATGCGGTGAGCTAGTGTCCTGTCTGATTAGTTCGAAGCGTTATACAGACAGGTCACTAGAGGTTCTTCAGGAGCAGCACAATGGAAACCATTCAATTTGGAGATAATCATATCGAGAACGTTCTGGCCGGCATATCGGATCGCGGCTTCAACGACCTGGCATTCGGCGCGATACAGTTGGACAGCTCGGGAACAATCCTGAAGTACAATGCAATGGAAGGTGCAATCACAGGGCGGAACCCTGAGAACGTGGTTGGAAAAAACTTTTTTTCGGAAGTTGCGCCGTGCACCGATTCTTCCGAGTTCCGCGGACGTTTTGATAAAGGCGTACGCACAGGCAATCTGAATGTCATGTTTGAATATATCTTTGATTTCAATATGAAACCGACCAAAGTGCAGGTGCATATGAAAAAAGCACTTGTCGAAGATGCTTATTGGGTTTTTGTGAAACGGTTGCAGAAGAAAAACTGAACCGGTGATGGATGCTTATCGCGTAGCGCGTTTGGATATACAGCGAGTACTTTTTTCGTTGGTCCGTAGCTCAGTCTGTCATTCGAGCAACATCAGTCAGTATGAATTTGAATGGCCAGGCGCTCCCTCACAATGGTGGTTAGACGAAAGAGGTGTTGATCTGGACTCCATGCAACGGCTAGATCTGGCTGCGGAGATTCTTGAGTTCTTTGATCTGTATGACAGTGGCATTGGCGATCGTCTGCTTGTGGCTCGATCGCTGACCGAGTGGGCTGATCTTGTACATGAATATTTTGCAGGCACACATGTCTGTTTCAAGTCTTCCGGATCTCTTGGCGAATCGTCGGTTCATGAACACGCCCTGCAGGTGTTGCGGGCAGAAGCCGAGGCTCACGCAGAATATCTGAAGGCTGAGCGCGTCATCATGCTGGCGCCGCTACATCATATTTACGGATTCATCTGGGGTGTGCTGTTACCGGAAATACTGGCAGTACCCGTCCTGGAAGGCACACCAGCTGTGCGTGCTGTGCATCGGGATCTGCAGGCGGGTGACCTCATTGTTGCGCCACCTTTGTGGTGGAAGCATCTTGCGCAAGCCGTCAAGCGCTTTCCCGCCGATGTATGCGGGATAACGTCCACCGCGCCTCTACCAACGCCGGTCTGGGATGATCTGTTGACCAGTGGTTTGCACACTCTGCACGAGATATACGGAGCAAGTGAACTGGCTGGCATCGGTTGCCGGCAGCATTGGACAAAAAGATTCGAATTGTTAGCACCCTGGCAGGGTTTGACGGCATGTGGACAGCGCCTGGTGGATCGAGCCGGCCGAATCAGTGCCGAACTGCCTGATCACCTGGATTTTGCCGCACCGCGCAGTTTCTCAATTATTAAACGCAAAGACCGCAAAGTGCAGGTCGCCGGTTACAACGTCAGCCCCCTTGACATCGCTGCGCGGCTGAAAACCCATACGCTTGTGCTTGATTGCCAGGTTCGGTTGATGCGCCCTGATGAGGGAGATCGCCTGAAAGCTCAGGTTGTTACCCGGCATGAGACAAGCCCTGAGCAGCGTGCTGAATTTCGGCGATGGTGTCATCAGAACCTGCTGGCCCACGAAAGACCCAGTCTAACGTTTACCACCAAAGCGTCAGTCAATGAGATGGGCAAGTTCAGTGACTGGCACATCTGAAAATCACAGCCGGGCAGCTTGACCCCTAATTACGCATACTGTACATATATACAGCATGCAGATTGTCCTCGCCCGCTACCTGAATAAGCGACTCATAGAGCTCCACGCGTCCACCCGCGGGGAAACCGTAGGCGTTTTGCGACGCGATGGAAGCTATTCATACCAACAGTGGCTCGGCTTTGTAGATCGAAGCCAGGCGCGCCGTCTGGGCAGGCCGGTCCGTCTGCAGATATGTCGCGTCGGGCACCAGAGTGATAGCCATATTGAATGGCGGGATGTTGCCAGAGGTCGTCATGTGCAGGGTTGCCTGACCCAGGCGGGTGTTTACGCGGTGGCGGACTGGAATGTCCGCCTGGTGTAATCGTTTGTCATGTCAGGCTCGTAGAAAAAAGTTCAGCTTTTGTTGAATCCTGCCAGGCGTTCCGCCATGTCCGGCCCGGCGCCAGGGCTGTTTTTGCGTTCAAACGCCAATCCATCAGCCAGCGTATGCTGCAGCCCGCCGTTGACCAGCATTTTATCTGTGCGCAGTGTGAACCACGAATTGGCCAGAAAAGACTCTGCCATGCTGATGGCTTCATCAAGCAGATTTTCATCAGGCACGCAACGGTTTGCCAGACCCATTGCCGCTGCTTCTTCGCCACTGATTACCCGGCCGGAGAACATCATTTCTTTGGCAGCCAGCAGCCCTATTCGCCTGGGCAAGCGCTGACTCATACCCCAGGTTGGCGACATGCCCCATTTGCCGTGGGTGTCCGCAAATTTAGCAGAGCTGCCGGCGACCATGAGATCACAAGCAATTGCCAGTTCCAGTGAGCCTGTGTAGCAGTGGCCCTGCACAGCGGCAATAACCGGCTGGGGTAGCTGCTCTATGGCATCGAGTGTCTCTGCCTGGAAATGAGCGCTTGGTGCGCGCTCGCCAGCCTGTATCGCTTTCAGGTCATTACCGGCCGAGAAAGACCTGCCTTCACCGCGGAGAATCACACAGCCGATATTGTCTGTGTCTGCCGCTATGTTATCCACATGATCGCGGAGTTCAACAAACATGTTAGGGCTCAGGGCGTTGAGTGTGTCTGGCCGATTGAGGCTGAGAATGGCAAGGCCATCCTGATCGCGACGAGTAACAAGTGCCATATCTGATAATCCCCCTCTGGACAGTTTAAGTAGTCGGCCTCAGCTGCGACGCCACGCGCCGAGTCTGATGGATGCTGCCGTAACTATGCCATACAGCGCCATGCCTGATGCAAGAAAGATGAAAACCCATTCCACCGCAGCATCGAACATCTGCACTGCAAGGACTGCGCCGCCGGCGCCGACCCCAAATCGGATGAAGTTGGCGATGACCGGCCAGACCACAGTGCCCGCACCCTGGGAGGCAAAATACAGTGACAGACCCAGTCCCTGAAAGGCAAAGGCCCAGCCGGAATACTGCAGGTATAACGCACCGGCGGCGATGGTATCCGGATCATCAGAAAAAATATTCACCCAGACTTCCGGGAACAACGCCAGGGTAATACCGATGAGACCGGTCAGCGCTGCTGCCGCGCTGCCGCCAACAAATGCAATATGTTCTGCCCGCTGTACGTTGCCTGCCCCTACATTCATGCCCACCATGGTGTTCATGGCCGCCCCGAAGCCAAACACCATGGGAATCAGCAGAAATTCAAGCCTTGAACCTATGCCATAGCCGGCCACAACCGCGTCACCGAAACGACTGATGACGCCGTTGACAATCATAATGGACAAGACGGTGAGTACCGGTGATAGCGATGCCAGCGCCCCGACCTTGAAAATGTCTGCAAACAGCTCCGGTTTCAGGGTTGCCGCTGAGCGTGTGAGCTGGATGCTTAAGCGGGTACTGCGTAATTTGTTCACCGCGATCAAGGTGTTCAGGCTGGCGACGCTGACCACCGACAGGGCTGCGCCAAGAATGCCCAGCCGGGGTAGGCCAAACCAGCCCAGCACCAGCGCTCCGGACAGAATCACCTGTACAATACCGCCGCAGGCCATCAGCATTGCCGGGAAACGCATTTCGCCAAGGCCACGGAATACCCCGGATAACAGGGACATGAGCCAGATGCTGATACAGCCGCCGAACATGACGTATCCGTAACTCAGGGCTTCATCCAGCACCGCATCCTGCGCGCCGATGGCGGTCAGGAGCCGCTCTCCCAGCAGCGCAAAACTCGCGCCGAAAAACAAACCGGCACACACAGCAATGAACAATGCGTGCCAGATCAGCTCCTCGGCGCGTTGAATCTGTTTTGAGCCCATGGCGCGCGCAATGGAACTGGCGACTGCACCACCCACTGCGCCTCCGGAGAGCATCTGCATCAACATCAGACCCGGGAATACAAACGCCATGGCAGCAAGCGACGTGGTGCCCAGTTGCCCCACGTACCAGACCTCCGTCATGCTGACGCTGGCCTGGACCAGAAAGGCCAGCGCGTTGGGGGTGGCCATCTTCAACAGAATCGGCAGTGCGCGGCCGTTGAGAATGTTGTCTGTGCGCAGGTCAGCTGCGGTCTGATTCAAGGTACTGGACCTATAAACCCAGCACCAGTTTGGCAACAATATTGCGCTGAACTTCATTGCTGCCGCCGGCAATGGAAGAAGCGCGATAATTGAAATATCGTGGAAACGCAGCAACCCCCGCGGCGGGTCCTATGGGCGGGGTGTTCTGCCCGACTTGGCGCGCTTCCGGCTGGTGTGGGCTGGCGTAAAATGCCAGCGCCTCAACCATCAGTTCAGAGAGATACTGGCCCATGTCGGCGCCCAGGGTTTTCATGATCGAAGACTCCGGCCCCGGGCTGCCGCCTTTTGAAATCTGCGCCATGATGCGAAACTCAGTAAACTGCAGAGCGTCAATCCTGACCCCGGTTTCGTTGAGTTTGCGTCTGAAAGCGTCGTCGTCCACCAGTTTCTGACCGGCAACGTTGGTTTGTTCAGCAAGATTGCGTAAACGCTGCAAACCCACGCTGAAGCGTGCAGCACCGCCACCACCGCGCTCAAACTCAAGCAGGTATTTGGCAACGGTCCAGCCCTGGTTTTCCTCACCAACAATATTGGCCTTCGGTACGCGGACGTTGTCAAAAAACACCTGATTGACTTCATGGGTCTCTGAAGCGAACAGAATGGGTTCAACGCTGATCCCTGGCAGGTCCATGTCCAGCAGCAGGAAGGTAATGCCCTGCTGCGGTTTGCCAGTGTCATCGGTGCGCACCAGGATGAACATGCGGTTGGCGTAGTGGGCGTGGGTGGTCCAGATTTTTGAGCCATTCAGAACCAGATGATCGCCATCGCTGCGTGCTTTCAGCTGCAGCGAGGCCAGATCCGAACCGGACGCGGGTTCCGAGTAACCCTGACACCAGTAATCTTCACCGGACAGAATGCGTGGCAGGTAGTAGTCTTTCTGGGCCTGACTGCCGTGTCCAATCAGCATTGGCCCGCACATGCCCAGTCCCATTGGAGCCGTGCTGGGGGCGCCTGCCAGGCTGGTTTCTGTGGTCCAGATGTACTGCTGCATCAGATCCCAGCCAGTGCCGCCGTATTCCTTTGGCCAGGCCGGTGCTACCCAGCCCTGCCTGTACAGTATCCTGTGCCATGCCATGTTGTGCTCGTAGTCCAGAAATATGCCCGGACAGAAGGCAGCCGCCTGTTTCAGCTCATCGGTCAGAGCGTGGCCCAAAAATTCTTTAACTTCGTTGCGAAAGTTTTCGTGTTGCGCACTGAATGAAATATCCATAAGTCCCCTCAATCAGGATCTGGCTGTGTAGACAGGCCGTAGGCAAGAGATTCTAACTCGAACACGTGGGGGTCGTCGGCACCCAGTTGACGCAGCGCGCTGGCCAGTTGTTGCAGGTATTCAAGGTTGTGGCCGCTGGGACCACGACTGCTGACAATCTGCCTGGCAATGTCAGCGAGTGGCGCCTCGCCGAGATAAGCAAAATTGCCCTGGGTCGCGATATAGACCAGGCCTTCAACCTGAGTACCATCGTTGAGGTGTAATTCAACCTGGATGCGGCTGTAACCGTTTTTTTCCCGATGGTCGAGTTGCTCAAACGTGTGTGTGACCGTTTGCCGTGGCAGTAGATACGCCATACCCTGGCAGCGGGCGTTGGCTTGTGGAATCAGCGTCACAACGCGTCCGGGTTTTTCCGGGACGCCGCGATGATCGTGGGAGCCCTGCCAGAAGCGTCTGACATACCCCGGCAGAATGGCAGGCTGTGCATGCAGATAGGTAAATCCAGGGCGCCAGATCAGCGAGCCGTAGCCGAACACCCAGCTGTTATCGGCAGGTTCCGGGCCAGCGGATGATTTAGAGCGCACGTGTTCTCGCGAATCTGGGCATGATGAGTGTGGGGTCCGGATGGTGCCCGCACAGTTTAACGCGGATACGTTTGCACGCGTAGCGCGTTATCTGCCCGCGCGGTTGCGTTTGTGCACATAAACCCTGAGGTGCTGCTAACCGGATGGTGCCTGTTGCGCAGCCCTGGCTTCTGCTTCCAGTACCCGCGCGCCACGCATGATGTTACCCAGCGCGTAGTTGCCTTCATGGCAGGCAACTTCGTACACCTTGCCGTCTGCGGCGGCCCATGGGTACTCGCCAGCCCAGGGTTCTGTCCAGATTTCCGGGTTGTTGACTTCAAATCGATACAGGAGACCACCATCTTCGGTGCGACGGAGATATTCCGTGACCTGCAGGTTTTCGTCTGCGCCGGACAATGCGGGTGTCTGTTTGAAGTTTCTTGTTTCGATCACCAGGGTTTTTCCTTCCCAGCGACCAATGCTGTCGCCCAACCAGGTTCTTATGTGGTCCGGGCGATGGCTTGCGTTCATGCGGATTATCCGCGCGTCATGATTCATTTCGGTGAGGATCATGATGTGATCCGGCGTCTGGATGATGCGTTTGTGATTGTTGTAGATGTTAGGCAGCATGGGCGGCCCGGCGGTGGAACGTGAGCCGATAATACAGCGCTCGGCCAGTGGCCGTTGCTCAAGGTTGTCGTATGGTCCACTGTCGTGCGCAAGCCACCAGGCTTCACCGGAGTTCTTGCTGGTTGTCGGATCCGGGCTGCGCCAGATGATCTGCCAGTTATCCAGAAATCCCTGCAATCGAGCGGCGCCGTAAGGGGTCATAGCGGGTATTTGACCGTTAGCCGGCGAGGTGATGATCGACGTTCGGAATTGCCCATCAACGCTGGCCGCGTTGGTCCCTACATCCAGCCAGAAGAAATTGTATCCGCCGACGTTGCCACCTTTTTCAGGTGCTTTGCGATCCGGGTCGCTGTCCGCGGCGTCCTGGGCCACTCGCGCTTGCATCCTCCGGGCGTAGCCTTTGGCCTGTTCCTCGGTGAGGAACAGATTGTTACCGTACGCTTCCGGCCGCTGCAGAGGTGTCAACGTGCCCACATCGTAGGTGCCGGATAAATTGCCCGCCGCCTGGCTGTCGATGCTGATCGTCAGGCTGAGTACAAAGGTGAGCAGGAAAGTGCTGAATGATGTGTGCATAGTCTGGTCGTTTTTTGTCTGAGCCTGGTGTTGGCCTAGCATTGCATAATTTGTTCCAGGGTGTCATGCCGCTTCAGGCCGCCGGACGCACTGTTTTCTGGCGCGCGGCAGGTGCGGCGCACCATTTGTGCGCCTGCTACCGGTTTTCATCACGCACAGCGGCGCCGTGCACCGCATTTCTGAGCGACCCACGGCTGTGGCACGTTCCTTGAATTACCCGCTTGAAACAGCGGCGAATTCGATGCATTCGCGCTGGCTTGTTGCAACACAACGGACTGGGTAAAGCGGTATTGGAAACACAACTGATTCTGCTCATCGGGCTGCTTGGCCTGGCTGGCGCCTTTGCGGGCGTCACTGCCGGGTTGTTTGGCAATGGGGGAGGCTTTGTTGTGGTGCCGTCGCTGATCGCGGTGTTTTCGATTCTCGGTGATACGACCAGTGATCTTATTTATGTTGCGATTGGCACCTCGCTGGCATCGATTGTGGTGTCGTCAGCGCGTTCGGTACAGGCCCATCACAAACACAAAGCCGTTGACTATGAGACGCTGAAGTCCTGGGCGCCCTGGCTGGTGTTGGGTGTGGCCATTGGCTTGTCTATTGCCTCCATCACCGATGGGGAAAGCCTGTTTCTGGTGTTTGCTGTGGGTGTGCTGCTGTATTCCATCTATTTCCTCTTTCCGGATATGTTTGTCAACTCAACCCGATCGTTATCCATGCCGGCAGGTGGCGGCAAAGCGGGTCTGGCGACCTTCCTGGGTGGTTTCTCAGCGCTGCTGGGAATTGGCGGCGGCACCATTACCGTGATGACCATGGTGATGTGCAATCGCTCGGTGCATCAGGCTGTGGCCACCGCGGCGGGTGTGGGATTCATCATTGCTCTGCCTGGTGCTGTCGGTTTTGCACTGTTGGGTCTGGGTCATGCCTCTTTGCCCGCCGGCTCTGTCGGATTCATTAATCTTCCGGCGCTGCTGGCTATCTGTTGCGCCTCCGTTCTGACCGCCCCGGTTGGAGCGCGTTGGGCCCACAGCCTGGATGAACAGCACCTTAAACGCCTGTTTGGTGTTTACCTTGTCATGGTCTCTGCGTCCATGTTCTACAAGTCGCTGCAGGTATAACTCCACAGAAGGATTATCTTATGTCCAAAGGTTCAGCAATCAATCGAAGAATGTTTATCGCCGGATCATCAGTTGCAGTTGGTTCCAGCATGGTGCTGCCCGGGCTTGGGGTTGCAGCGAGGGGTACAATGGTGACCGCACCCGCCTATGGCCCCCTGGCCGGCGTTGCTAAATTGAACGCTAACGAAAACCCCTATGGCCCGAGCCCGGCAGCATTAAAGGCCATGGATGCGGCGACGCGCAAAGGCGCCTACTACGTTGGGGAGTCAGTGACCCGGTTGAAAGCGATGATTGCAGAACGGCATGGGCTCACTGCTGATCACGTGCTTCTGAGTTCCGGTTCCAGTGGCGGCCTTACCTATCTTGCACAGGCGGTATCGGGCAAAGGCTCAATTCTCGGTCCGGATCTCTTCTGGGATACCACGTCGAGGATGGGTACGCGTCAGCAGGGTGAGATCAAACGCCTGCCGAAGTCCTCGGATCTGGCCATTAACCTGGCTGCCATGGAGGATGCCATCACTGATGATGTTGCTATGGTCCAGATCACTAATCCGAATAATCCTACAGGTATGGTGCTGGCGCCTGAATCGCTCATGGCATTCAGCAGACGTGCATCAAAAAAGACCCTGGTACTTCTGGATGAAGCTTACAATGAACTCACTGATGACCCTGCAGCCAACTCCATGGTGCCGCTGGTAAAGCAAGGTTACAACGTGGTGGTTGCGCGGACATTCTCGAAAATATACGGGCTCGCTGGTATGCGGGTCGGTTACCTGCTGGCAGCGCCGGAGACCATTGAGATGATCAGTCAGTATGCGCTGGGAGACTATTCACTGAATCAGGCCGGAGTGGCGGCGGCGGTTGCGAGTTATGACGACGAAGCGTTTCTGGCCTATGCCAGAGCCAGAGTTTCTGAGGCGCGGGAAATTGTCACCGAAGGTCTGTCTGCCAATGGACTTAAGGCGCTACCTTCCAGCACCAATTTCATGTTTGTTGATCTGGGAAAACGCAATGCGGAAGATTTCCGAGCGGCGATGGCGCAGAATAGTATATTTGTCAGGGGTATCTACCGAGATTACACGCAGTGGTCCCGGGTCAGCATGGGTATGATCCAGGACGTTGAGAAGTATGTGGCCGCATTGCCCGCTGTGCTTGATGCCATACCGGAAATGTCTGTCTGAGGCGCGGGTTCAGCGGATGATCAAAGCTATGATAACCCTTGTGATACGTCATAGGCTTTGCGCGTCTGTTCCTGCAGCGCTGGAGATACAATGAAGTCGGCGGCGGTCAACGCCAGGGCTTTAGCGCCGTCAAGGCAGGCCAGATCGCCTTTATCGGAGCCAGCCCACTTTTCAAATTCAGCGTTATGGATCACTACGTTAGGTGGTGCAACAGCTAACATCGGATGGATGGAAGGTACCCGATAGCTGACGTTGCCCATGTCGGTACTGCCAGCCCCGAACTTCTGCGCCTGTTCAAACGGAATAAATTCGCGTCCGAGATTCTGAGCGTGCTCACGAAACTGGTCTGCCAGCGGCCAGTTGGTGTTCAGGTCGAGATAATCCACATTGGCCCATTTTACCTCGACGTCACACCCGCTCCCGGTAGCGCCTGCTTCGAAACAGGCCTGCACACGGGGTTTTAGCTTTGCAAGATCTTTTTCGTTGGCCGCGCGAACATAAAATTCACCTGCACAATGATCCGGCACGATGTTGGGTGCATCGCCACCCTGGGTGATAATGCCGTGAATCCTTTCGCTTGAGCGTATGTGTTGGCGCAAATTGGAGATAGCCTGATACGCGAGCAACAAGCCGTCCAACGCATTGATTCCTTTGTGGGGCATGGCGGAGGCATGTGCTGACTTGCCATGATAAACCACTTCAACCTCAGCGACACAAATGCAAGGCATGGATGCCAGGTTAACACCTGCCGGATGGATCATCATGGCAGCATCCACGCCATCAAAAGCGCCGGCGCGGGCCATCAGTTCCTTACCGCCGCCGCGCTCTTCCGCAGGGGTGCCGATAAGGCGCACTTTGCCGGGTAACTGTTCTGCCACAGCCTGTAACCCCAGGGTCGCGCCGAGGGCGGTGGTGGCAATGATATTGTGCCCACAGGCGTGTCCAATTCCTGGTAGCGCATCGTATTCGGCAAGAATGGCAACTGTTGGTCCGGTGCGGCCGGCGTTCAGCTTTGCCTCGAAAGCGGTAGGCAGGGTGAATACATCTGTTTCCGGCGCCAAACCATGTTGAGTCAGAGAGCGGGTCAGTGTTTCGCAGGCGAAATGTTCTTCGAAGGCCAGTTCCGGATGGGCGTGAATGGCGTGAGAAATCTCAATCAGCTCGTTGGCAAGTTCGTCGATGCGGTTGATGATGCGCTGGTAGATCTGATCAGACATGGCAGTTTCCCTAACACGATAAATTACGTTTGCGCGCGCACGCCGGTGCGCTGGTCACCCTCTGGTCTGGCCAGTAACTGGCCCACGCGAGCCTGGTGCAGTGCACCCCACACCATGATCAGAATCATGGCCAGCAAGCCGTTGCGGATACTGTCAACCCCATCACTGGCAGCGGTTGCATCACTGATGATACCCACCGACAGGGGCCCCAACCCCAAGCCGATAATGTTTAGCACAAACAGGTTAATGGCTGCACCCACGGCGCGCATTTCAACCGGGAGCTGAGATTGCAGCATGGCAAAATTGGTACCGAGGTAAACGCCACCCAGCGTCGCGGGTCCAAAAAACCAGGCTGCTGCCCGGAAGGGGTCTGCTGCGGTGAAACTCAGGTAGGCAGTGGGGATGTAAATAATCACTGCGACCAGCACCACCCAGGCACGCCAGCCTTCGCTGAACCTGGCCAGGCGATCAGCAAGATATCCGCCAAAAAAAGTGCCGATGCCGCCGCCCACACCAATGGCCAGCGCCAGTACGGTACCGGACTCACCCGTGGTGAACGCGTGTACCCGCTGCAGATAGACAGGTACCCAGGCGATGGCCGCATAACCGGCAAAGCTGAGCAGCATGCTGGCCATGAGAAGGTTGCGGATGGTGACCTGGTTAATCATAAATTTCACAACCTGCCAGAACGGCGGCGCAACGGGTTTATCCTGCAGACCGTCTGAGTAACCTCTGGGTGGCTCGAGCATGGTGTAGCGCACCACCACCGCAATCAGCAGACCGGGTGCACCGGCTGCGACAAAGGCCCAGCGCCAGTCCAGGAATTCGTTAACCCAGCCGCCGATCAGGTAGCCGAACATCACGCCGAAGTTGACACCCAGCGCAAAAATGGCCATGGCGGTGCCACGTTCTGCGGCAGGATACAGATCTGAAATAATGGAATGAGACGGCGGATTGGAGCCTGCTTCTCCAACACCGACGCCGATGCGTGCCAGCAGCAGTTGCCAGAACTGTACCGCAGCCCCGCACAAAACAGTCATCAGGCTCCAGGTGGCGATGGAAAAGGTAATCAGATTGCGGCGATTGCGACGGTCCGCCCACATTGCCATGGGCATGCCCAGCGTGGCGTAAAACACAGCAAACATGACGCCGGTCAGCAAGCCGAGTTGTGTATCAGTGATCTGGAACGCGAGTTTTATCGGCTCCTGCAGAATGGCCACAATCTGTCTGTCGATGTGACTTGAGGTGAACACCACCACCAGCAGAAACAGGGTGTAACTTCTCTGTCGCTTAGTTATTGTTATTTCGGACATAGCGGCCAAGTATGACCGGGCGCGGGCTGACATCAAGAAAAAGTTCTAAGGGGAGGACGGCAATGGCTTACGACTACGAACTGCTGAAGGTAGAGACAGAAGGGCGTCTTGCAGTGGTGACGATCGATAATCCGCCCATCAATCTGCTGACGCTGCCTTTGTATGCGCAGCTGGAAGCGCTGACTGCAGAGTTGAAAGCAGACCCTGACCTGACCGTGGTGGTGTTTAAGAGCGCAGATCCGGACTTTTTTATCGCCCACTTCGACGTCGAAGCCATTCTGCAGTTCCCGATTGACAAACCCGCGGAGCGGGACCCGGAGCTGAATCTGTATCACATCATGTGTGAGCGGGTGCGCACCATGGATAAAGTCACCATCGCTCAGATTGAAGGTCGGGTTGGCGGCGGTGGCAGCGAGTTTGCGGCCAGCATGGACATGCGTTTTGGGGTTGAAGGCAAAACCAGAATCAACCAGATGGAGGTGCCCCTGGGTATTCTGCCCGGCGGTACGGGTACCCAGCGTCTGCCGCGTCTGATCGGCCGCGCACGGGCAATGGAGGTGATTCTTGGCGCAGACGATCTGGATGCTGTCACGGCGCAACGCTGGGGTTATCTGAATCGAATTTTCCCGGCGGATGAGATTGCAGGCTGGGTTGATCGGTTTGCGCGGCGCATTGCCGGTTTTCCTGTTGAGTCCGTGCGTCTGGCAAAAGCATCCATAAACGCTGCTGATCAACCGTTGTCGGAAGGCCTGCTTGAAGAGGCGTATCTTTTCCAGCGCCTGTTACGTAATGACAGTGCGCAAGCCAATATGCGGCGTTATCTTGAAATTGGCGGGCAGACCCGGGAAGGGGAGCTGCGCGTCAACGAATTGAATGCTGAGCTGGGTAATAAGGCTGAATAGATGTGTTGGGAAAGTTAACAGAGATGCCAATGATCACACCACGCACCACCGGGCATCGATATATAGATCTGATCAACACCTATTATCACGGGTGTAACACCTCTGATGTGAAGTTGATGATGTCGACTTTTACAGATGATGTGGTGCACTACTTTGTTGATCACAGCGCTGTTCGTGGTGCGCGTGAATTAGCAAACTACTGGTCCAAAGTAGCGCCCAGAACCCAGGCTAACTGGGTGCTGGATCATGCCCTGGTGCGGGAGCCGGAAGCAGTCATCGAGTGGAGCATGTCCTGGGTGCCGGTACAAACCGGTGAGCCGCAGCTGCTGCGCGGCAGTGAATGGTATGTGTTTGTTGAGGATAAAATTGCAGAAATTCGTTCGTACCACAATAACTATTATCTGCACAGCCCGGCAAACGCCGAGCTGCACGACTTTGACTACGCGGGCCGAGGTTATCGTCTGACGTGCTGACTCCGCCGCTCAGGCTTTTGCATCTGTTGCGGCGAAATTCAGACGCGCAACTTCCGCCATGGTGGTAATGGCTTCACTGTTACCGCTGATGGTCAGACCCGTAACGCCGCTGTTTTCCCAGGCTTTGAAACGTTGTGCGATACGCTCTTTCGGCCCGATCAACGCGCCGCTGTCGACAAATTCATCGGGTACCGCTGCGATGGCTTCGTCTTTGCGTTTGGCCAGGTAGAGTTCCTGTATCCGTTCCGCTGCATCGCCAAATCCGCGACGCACCATCATTTCTTTGTGGAAATTGATGTTCTTATGCCCCATGCCGCCAACGTACAGGGCAATGCCGGGTTTCATCGCGTCTAACGCGCCCTGTACATCATCGGTGACCCGCACCTGGGTCATGGCCTGGCGCTCAAACTGATCAGCCTCTTTGCCGGCTTTTTCCAGACCCTCATTGATCCAGTCGTCGTACAGGTGTGCAGTTTCCGGAACAAAACCCAGTGGCAGCCAGCCGTCGGCAACTTCAGCGGTCATACGTACGGTGGCTTCCATGCCGGTGCCAAGGAACACCGGGATGTTCGGGTTCATGTGCAGAATGGATTTCAGGGGTTTGCCGATACCCAGCGCGCCTTCACCTTTATAGGGCAACGAAATTTCTTTGCCGTCGTGGGTCACAGGCGCTTCCCGCGCCCAGATTTTTTTCATGATGGCGACATAGTCTTTGAGCCGGTAGTACGGTTTGCCCCAGGGCTGGCCATACCAGCCTTCCACGATCTGCGGGCCGGAGACACCCAGGCCGCAGATTACACGATTGCCGCCGGCCAGCTTATCCAGGGTAGCCATGGCCATAGCCGTATTGGCTGGAGTGCGCCCGGCAAGCTGTAACACGGCGGTGCCGAGGCGGATGCGATCGGTATGAGCGGCAAGGAAAGCCAGCGGCGTGATGGCATCTGAACCATACGCTTCAGCGGTCCAGACACTGTCGTAGCCGAGGCGCTCAGCGAGTTTGACGTCCTCCAGTGGAATGCGCAGATCGGCGCCCGAGTAACCCAGCATCAGTCCCAGTTTCATAGATTCCCCCAGTCAGAAAGCGTCACCCGACTGCTGCGTCAGGCGTTTTTACGGATCAGTGCAATCGCCGCCAGCCAGTAGACGGCGATGGGTATGAGAATAGCGATAAGTGCGGGAATGTTGAAGACAATAGCGGCAGGTGCAAACAGATCCTGCAGGTATTTGAATCCAAGGCCTGCAAATATGCCAAACGTCAGGCGCAGCCCCATGCCTACTTCTCGTAACGGACCAATTACTACGGACAGTGCAAAAATAGTCAGACCCAGAAACGTCAGCGGTTTTAACACCCGGTTCCAGAATGCCAGTTCGTACTCCGAAACGCCCAGACTCTGTGCGCGCGCAAAACCGATCTGACGGTACAGTGCCGCCATAGACATTTTGTTAGGCTCCAGAAACGCCTGGCTGGCCAGCAGTTCCGGCGTGATTGGATTATTCCACTGCCACTGGGCCAGCGACTGCTGCATCGCGGCGCCGTTTAAAAGTTCGGTTTTGGTGACATCTTTTAACAGCCACACCTGCTCTTTTTCAGAGTAGCGTCCGGAAGCCGCGGATATGGTTGTGTGCAGCTGCTTGTTTTCATTCAGCCAGAGCTGTTCGACACCCCAGATCTGGCCCTCTTCATCTATGGCGTTCAGACGCATGTACAGCTGCTGATCGCGCAGCCACAAGCCACCCATTAAATCCAACGCATTATCGCCATACTGTGCCTGGAGTTTGCCAACTTCCGCGGTACGTTCGCTGGCCGGTGCAATGAACTCGGCGACAATGACGCTTAACACCAGCCACAAGACCATGGACGGTGCCAGCGCCAGGCAGAGGCGTTGGGCAGACATGCCCGACACACGGCAGATGGTGAGCTCATTTGTCTCCGCGAGGCGGCCCAGGGCAATGAGGTAACCAAGAAACAGCCCGTAAACGAGGATTTCGTCAAATCGCCGGGGCAGGGTCTGCAAAACGTAGACGGCCGCGTCCCACAATCCGTAGGTGACCTGGCTTTCATCCATTTCTTCGAACAGTGCAAACAGCGTGATGAGGCTCAGCAACACGGCAATGACTACAAAAATGGCGCGATTAGCCTGGCCGGTGATGTATCTGTCGAGGGTGGTCATTTTGTGTGTTTGTTAGGGCTGCCTGGACGCTTGAGGTGCTGTGTTTTGTGCCGTCTGATCTGCTTCTGCTTCTGCTTCTGCTTCTGCTTCTGCATCGGCTCTGGCTTTGGCGGCCTGCGCCTTGGCTTCTTCGGCAAAGTAACGCATCGCCCGATCCGTGCTGAAAAAAATCTGACCGGTCAGGATGTCGCCCAGACCGGCTGCATTCAGGTGCGGCAGCAGTGTGCCTTTCAGATCGCTCAGACTCAAAGTGATGCCCGCGCGTTCGAGATTATTGTTCAACCGTATCAGCATCTGCAGGCCGGTGGCGTCGATCATATTCACCGAACTGCACACAATCAGCAGATGTCTGGTGCCTTTGCGGCGTTGCGCGCGTTTCAGAAATTTATCTTCGATCTGCACCGCATTGGCAAAGTAAATGTTTTCATCGACCCGCAGAGCAAGCACACCGGGCAGGGTTTCCACATCATAGCGTTTGATCGAACGAAAGTGTTCGGTGTCCGCAAGACGCCCAACCTGAGTGATGTTGGGCCGGCTCGAGGTGCGGATAAAAAAGGCAATAGACAACAGGACACCGGCGGCTAAACCGATCTCAACGCCGAGCAGCAGGACCATGAGCATGGTGGCAATTTCTGTCAGCGTGTCGTGGCGATGAATCGCCCAATGGTGGCGGGAGCTTTTCAGATCCATCAGGCCCACGACAGACACCATGACAATGGCTGCCAGCACCGCATGCGGCAGCGCGCTGAACAGTTCGGTGAAAAACAACAGCACAATCACGATAACCGCCGCGCAGACGAGACTGCTGACCGGAGTGCGGCCGCCACTTAAAAAATTAACGCTGGAGCGTGAAAAGCTGCCTGCCACCGGGTAGGCGCCGGTGAACGCCGCGCCGATGTTGGCGGCGCCAATGGCAATCAGTTCCTGATGAGAGTTCACACGCGTCTGCTTGCGTGCTGCCAGCGTTGCACCAATGGAGTAGCTCTCGATGTACGACACCAGTGCAATGATGACTGAAGAGGGCAGCAGGGCAAGCCACAGGCTTGGATCAAACGGCGGTGAGGACAGTGCCGGTAGTCCGGCGGGCACTTCACCCACGGTTGCCAGCTGTTGGTCTGCGCCGCTCAAGGTTGCCCAGATCACCGCGAGGGTAGCCACCACCATGGGTCCAAGTTTGGTGGCGGGGTGTGTGTCGTCGATATCAAAACCCATCATCCGACACAGGGCGGGTAAGGCGCGCGGCCAGACCAGCAGCAGTGCAAGCGCCACGGAACCGGTGATCAGAGTCAGTACATCAATCTGCGATAACGCGGTCACCACCGTGGTGATCACTGCCAGAGGCTGGGACGAATCACTGTCGATACCTGTGAATGCAGGAATCTGGCTGACAATAATGAGGATGGCTGCGGCGTTAACAAAGCCGGTGATAACCGGGTGACTGAGCAGATTCACCAGCCCGCCCATGCGTGACAGGCGCAGGATCCACAGGAAGATGCCTGCCTGCAGACAGATGATGGTGGTGATCTGCAGGTACTCATCGCTGTATTTGGGTGCGTACTCGCTCACTGTGGCGGCAACCATCAGCGCGGCAACCGCAACAGGGCCGACAACCATCTGCCGACTGCTGCCAAACAGAGCGTACAGCACCATGGGTACAAGACAGGCGTACAGACCCGCCTCTGGCGGTACCCCGGCAAGAAACGCATAAGCCACTGCCTGGGGAATGGTGACCATGCCCACAATCAGACCTGCAATCAGATCATGACTGAAATCATCACGTTTATAATGTTGCAGGATGGGAATAAGAGGCAGATAGCCGGGCCATTCCCGTAAACCCATCTTGAACCACAGAGCGGGTCGCATGTTTAAGTTCGGTGGGTGGTACGCATAGGCGCAAATTGTAGCAGTAGTCTTGCCCGAATGGTGTGTGGTGCTTGCCACACTGGATGCTAAAGCCGAACATGCACACTTTAGTGTGGGCGTTAATGTTGCCGACGTCTTTAGAATTCAGCAGGGAGTAAAGGGTATGGAAACGAAAGCTGCAGTTGCTTTTGCCGCGGGTGCGCCGTTGAGCGTGGAGACAGTGAACCTCGAAGGGCCTGCGCCAGGCGAGGTGCTGGTTGAAATCAAGGCCACCGGCATCTGTCACACTGATGCCTACACGCTGTCCGGCGCGGATTCAGAAGGCATCTTTCCATCGATTCTTGGCCATGAAGGTGCCGGTATTGTGCGCGAGGTCGGCGCAGGTGTGACCTCTGTGGTGCCGGGGGATCACGTGATTCCGCTGTACACGCCGGAATGCCGGCAGTGCAAATTCTGTCTGTCTGGTAAAACCAACCTGTGTGGCGCAATCCGTGAAACTCAGGGTAAAGGCGTTATGCCGGACGGCACGTCGAGGTTCTCGTTAGGTGGCGAGCCGTTGTACCACTACATGGGCACATCAACGTTTTCAAATTTTACCGTGCTGCCTGAGATTGCGCTGGCCAGAATTCACCCTGACGCCCCTTTTGACAAGGTGTGTTATATCGGTTGTGGGGTGACCACGGGCTTAGGCGCGGTGATGAACACCGCCAAAGTTGAACCTGGTGCAAATGTAGCGGTGTTTGGTTTGGGTGGTATAGGCCTGAATGTGATCCAAGGTGCTCGCATGGTTGGTGCGGACCGTATTATCGGGGTTGATCTGAATAACGATAAGCGTGCCCTGGCAGAAAAATTTGGCATGACTGATTTTATTAATCCAGGCGAAGTTGAGGATGTGGTAGGCGCCATTGTTGATCTGACCGATGGCGGCGTTGACTATTCATTTGAGTGTATCGGGAATACGGATGTCATGCGTTCCGCCCTTGAATGCTGCCACAAAGGCTGGGGAGAAAGCGTGATTGTCGGGGTTGCGGCAGCGGGCAAAGAAATTTCCACACGACCGTTCCAGCTGGTAACCGGCAGGGTCTGGAAAGGTACCGCGTTCGGAGGTGCCAAAGGCCGCACAGATGTGCCGAAAATCGTCGACTGGTACATGCGTGGCAAAATCAACATCGACGATCTGATCACCCACACCTTTTCGCTGGCCGATATCAACAAAGGTTTCGACGTGATGCACGAAGGTGAAAGCATACGTTCCGTGGTGGTGTACTGAGGGCGGTATATGAACAGAGCGCAATGGCTGGCACAGGTTGAAGAAGATATCCTCGAACCGGATCTGCCGATCTGTGATACCCACCATCATCTATGGGATGATGCCAACAACCCTTATCTTCTGCCTGAGCTGCTGGCGGATACCCGTGCGGGTCACAATGTGGTGAGCACGGTTTTTGTTGAGTGTGCGGCCATGTACCGAGCTGATGGTCCGATAGCGATGCAACCTGTAGGGGAGACAGAGTTTGTCAACGGCATTGCGGCAATGTCGGCAAGCGGACGTTACGGACCCATGCGTGCGTGTGCGGGTATTGTCAGTTATGCGGACCTCACCCTGGGCGCCGATGTAGGTCCAGTTCTGGATGCTCATATGGCGGTGTCCCAACGCTTTCGAGGTATTCGCCATGCCGCAGGGTGGGATGCGGATGAACGTGTGCGCAATTCTCACACCAACCCGTGTGAGAGTTTGTTTCTGCAGGATAACTTTCGTACCGGCTTTGCAGAGTTGGGCAAGCGGAAATTGAGTTTTGATGCGTGGCTCTACCATACGCAGATACCTGAGCTGACAGATCTGGCAAAGACGTTCCCGGATACCACCATCATCCTTGATCACTTCGGTGGACCGTTAGGTATTGGTCCGTATGCAGGGCGGGCGGACGAGATTTTTGCACAATGGCAGCTGGATGTGCGGAGTCTGGCAGCATGTGACAACGTGTATGCCAAGTTGGGGGGTATTGTCATGCCGATTAACGGTTTCGGCTGGCATAAACGTGAACGGCCTGCCACGTCAGATGAAATTGTCGCAGCAACCGGCCGCTACCACCGCGCCACCATTGATCTGTTTGGTCCGGAACGTTGCATGTTTGAAAGCAACTTCCCGGTAGATAAGCAGAGCTGTTCTTATGTTGTACTGTGGAATGCCTTCAAAAAACTAGCGGCGCAGTACAGTGCGGCAGACAAAAGCCGCCTGTTTCATGACACTGCTGTGGCAGCCTACCGTCTGGCTGGCAATCAGTCGTAATAGGCCGGCGCCAGATTCAAGCTGTCAGCCAGCGCCTGGCTGTGTTGCAGCCAGAGAGTGGCCCCTTCCTGCTGCAGCCGGCGCTCTATTTTCTGCATGGCATCCAGCGTCTGTGCCTTGTCGGTGTTGAACAACGGTACCCGTTGATGTCGACGGTTGAACTCAAAGTGATACAGGTCACCTGACAACATCACCGGTCCGGTGTTCTCCAGTCTGACCAGGAGTACCTGGTGCCCTGGGGTATGTCCTGGCGCCGAAACGAGTATCACCGAACCGTCTCCAAATACATCGTGATCCGCATCGGTCAGCTCAATGCGGCTGGCATCAGCCAGTTTGCTGTAGAGGCTGGGATCAAAGATCTCAAACTGGTCAGCGTTCAGGAACGCCGCATTGTATTCCCGTTTGTTGATCAACAGTGTGCTGGCGGCAAACGCATCCGCTGCGCCAATGTGATCGAAGTGGAAATGGGAGAAGGCAACCAGGTCTATGTCTGCCGGGGTCAGATGGATGTCCTGCAGCTGGTCCAAAACCGAGCGTTTGTAGGTCACTTTCATGCCGGGTTCGAGCTCCAGCGCGTCGCTGCCAACAAGGCTGAGGGGTAAACCGCCATCCCAGAACAGGCGCTGGCCGTCATTCTCGATCAGGTAGCACGGGACAAACAGTTGTCGAACATCAGTTTCTTCGTTAGTCAGCCCAAAATTTGAAACGTCGGCGATATCTATGCTGCCGCAGTCGAAGATATAGATCTTTGGTGCAGCAGATACTGACAGGCTGAACACAATGGCGCCGATCAGGGCGAGCAGGGTGGCAGGTAGATGCATAACCAATGTCCTTAAGTAAACAGAGTGTACAGGGCCAGTTGCATGGCAATCAGGGCGGATGCCCACAGGCGCATATCGCGCCAGCGTGATTGATCTGGTGCTTCCGTGAAGATGATGCGCTTCGGAATCAGCCAGACCAGGGCGCCGAGAATCAGGAAGCCGAGAATCGACAGGTAATTGGCCCAGGCCACAGGCAGGGTGGATAGATCCATCAGGCACGCCTCCAGGGGGAGTAAGTCAGTTTGCTCAGATCGGCTTCAGGGTGAGCAGGTGTGATGAAGCTGAGTGCCCACAGTGCCGCCAGGCTGTAAACGAAACTGTAGAACGCAACATAAAGCATGTTCATCCCCGTCCACAACATGAACGACGACACAATCACACCGCTGATCAGCGTCCACAACCCGGCCTGGGGGGTGGCGCGGGTGGTAAATGCACCCAGCAGAAGTAATGCCAGCATCGGACCCTGGAACAGAGACAGGATGGTTTGAATGAAGGTAAAGATGCCCCCCATGTTGGCAACCAGAGGAGCCGTACACATGGCAAGCAGCAGTAGAATCAGCGTCAGGTAGCGGCCAATTTTAAGATCGTTCTCGGGATTCGGGTTCTTGATCAGCACGTGGCGAATGTCGCGGGTGATCATGAGTGACGTGGAATTCACGCCGGAATCAATGGTGGACTGCAGGGCGGCGATAATGGCAATGAACATCAGCCCGGAGATACCCGGCGGCAGCACATTCTTGATCACCCAGGGCAGGGCCATGTCCGGGTATTCAATCTGCGCTTTCATGACCAGAGCCAGCAGACCCGGAAACACCACCAGCAACGGGATAAACATTTTGCCGAACGCGGCAAACATCATGCCTGCACTGGCATCCCACTGGGTTCTGGCACCCAGGGTGCGTTGCAGGATAGCCTGTCCGGCGCACCAGTAAGCCGGAGACAGCACCAGCCCCAGACCCAGCAATACGCCGGGCCAGGGAAAGCTCTCATGATCTGCGGCTAAATAAGCCTGCAGATGATTGGGATTGTCCCGGGTGAGGGTTTCGGCAAAGCCAGCAAAGCCGCCGGTTTCAGAAATGCCAAGGCCCACAATAACAAGGCCGCCGAGGAACATGATGCTGACCTGTAACGTGTCAGTGAACGCAACCGCTGCAAGTCCGCCTGCGATACTGTACGCGCCAACCACAGTGCCGGTAACCACAATACCTACCCAGATGGGCCAGCCGAGGTAAGTCTGTAAAGTCAGGGCGATTGCCCATAAGGCAACGCCGATGGCAAATACCGTAACCACGCTGGTGATCACCGCTGCGGTGACGCGAACAGCAGGGTTATAGCGCAGGCCCAGGTATTCCGGGATTGAGTAAACACCGGCTTTCCAGTACAGGGGTATAAACACCAGCGCGGCAATGATCATAGCGGGGATTGCGCCTATCCATTCGAAGTTGGCCTGGGCGATCCCTATGTTAAATGCGTTGCCTGCCGCACCGACATAGCTGTTCGCACCGATGTTGGTGCCGATAATGGATAAACCAATGACCCACCAGGCCAGCGACTTGCCGGCAAGGAAGAAGTCCTTGGCGTTTTTCACACGACCTGAGAGCCGCACGCCAACAAAGGTAATCAGAATCAGATAGCCGGCGACAATGGCAAAGTCCAATGGATGCATTGGTGCCCCTGATGTTGTTATTGTTATCGTCACGGGATAGTTACATATCCGCGGCGCAAGCGCACGGATTGCAATTGTTAAGCGGCTGTTTTAAAGAGGCCCCAGAGATGGTTCGATCGTTAGGAGTGGTGTGCGTGATGATGCTCCGTCTGTTTTGTATGAAGGCGGAACGCTGGAATCCTTTTTTGCAGAGTATCGGCTGATGATAGACGCCTGGAGCGAGCTGAGTGAGCGCAGTTTCTCCGCATTCTGGTCGCAAGGTGTTGACCTGACGACGTCCGGTGCGGTCCAGCAGTCACTCTTCAGCTTTGGTGAAGACAGTGATTATGGACCTGTGTTTGCCACGTACGTGGTCACGTTGCAGCAGGGTTGGGTTCATGCCCGTGTTGTTGCTGCTCTTGGTGATATCTATGCCGGCCGAGTGACCCCGGGTTTGCCCGCACGCCCTGACCCCAGCCCCTGGCAGTGGGCGTGGCGGGATGATCCCGAGCAGTTATGTCTGATACCGGCTGCGGTGCATCCTTCCATTGTGGTTGCTGAAACTTGCGTTGAATACCTGGGTCCTACACCATAGGGGTGCTTCACGCCTGGCTTGTCAGTTATAAAATCAAAGCTTCTCCGATAAGGAAATGGACATGAGCATAAAAGTCATCGGTGCAGGATTCGGTCGTACCGGCACGCTTTCACTCAAGCACGGATTAGAAATGTTGGGCTTCGACAAGTGCTACCACATGATGGAAGTGTACATGAACCCCACGCATACGCAGATCTGGAAGGATCTGTCGGATGGTATTGAGCCGGACTGGCACGCACTCTTCGACGGTTATCAGGCATCTGTCGACTGGCCATCCTGTAATTTCTGGCGGGAACAGATGCTGGCGTTCCCAGATGCAAAAGTTATCTTAAGTCGCCGCGACCCTGAGCAGTGGTACGCCAGTATCATGAATACGATCTGGCCCAGTTCAAAAGCAGGTGCAGCCAGTGAAGATCCTGCGGATAAACTCAGGTCGGCCATGGTCTTTGGTTTAATCTGGGATGGCATTTTCGACGGTCGCATGGATGATAAAGACTTTGTCATCAGCCAGTTTGAAAAGCACAACCAACAGGTCATAGATGAAGTGCCCGCTGCAAAGCTGCTGGTTTATGAACCCGGCGACGGATGGGAACCTCTGTGTGAGTTTCTGCAGGTGCCGGTCCCCGAGGCAGATTACCCCCGGGTGAATTCAACAGAAGATTTTCGCGCCCAATGGGACAGGATCAGGAAGCAGGCAGACAGTAAATCGCGTACGTGAAAACGCGCAATCAGTGATCATGCAGAGCAATAAACTGCCGAACCGCCTGTAACTCGTAGCCTGCGTGCAGCTTGCGCTGGGTAGCCAGGTTCTGTAGCCGGTGCATATCAAACCAGTCCAGATCTAACAGTTCGGTATCATCGTAGCTCGATATACGGTAGTCCACGTCAGCGCCGTAAACCATATGGTCATTGCCTTTGTAGTGGTAAGCACCAATCTCGGTGAAGTCCGTCAGATACAGTTCAAGCTCTTCTTCCAGTTCCCGGCGCACCGCATCTGCCGGCGCCTCGCCCCGCTCGATGGTACCGCCGGGTAAACCCCAGCGTTTATGTTTGCGTGCCCAGAAACTGGAGTGAATGGCCAACAGAAACTGGTCTTCGAAACGCAGCACACAGCGAGCTGTTTTGAAGCGGCTGGAAAATCTCACAGCGTGGGCGCAGTTCCATTTGCCGGTGTGGGCGCCTGGGGCAGGTCGCCGCCAAACAGACTCACAAACAGGATCCAGACAAACACCAGCACAAAGGAAGCGCCGATGCCGACCACAATGGTGCGCCACATCGGGAAATACTGCCCACCCATCTCCTCAAAACTGGCAAACATGGGCCCCTGTAATTTGTTTGCAATGGCCAGCACCAGCACCACCTGACCAATCATAATGCCGATCGCAATGGCTGCATTGGTACTTAACTGACCTGGTAGGAGGATAAAAGCCAGCACCAGACCAAGACTGCCCCATAAGCTGTAGATTGCCATGCGGCGTTGGCCCAGGGCTGCGTAATTGCTGGCCAGCATATAGCCTGCCGCCAGCGAGGAACCCAGGAAGGTTGCAATCCCGATCTGTGTCAGGGAGTAAAGAGAGGGTAATTTTTTTTCTGTCATGCCTGATTGTTATGCGTCTTCAGATGAACGGTTTATGGGTTTCTGCAGAGAGACAAAGTCAAACGCCTGTGCATCAAAAGCGCCACCATACTCTGACGTCTCAAACGCTTCTGCCGCAGCAACGCCAGGCGCTGCATATTTTTCCGCACAGCGCTGTGGTCGTGGGCTGTACCATTGGCGCAGCCATTGCCGCCTGTTCTGTGCCGGCACCTCAATGTTCTGTGTATACGGTAGCCATTCATAGACCTGGCTTTCATGACAGTGTAGCAGTTCTACCACGCCGCTGAGCACATCACCGGTGTCACACACCCAGTCTGGCTGGAAAGGCCTCGGATATTGAAACCGGTCTGCAAATAACAGAACAGGCGGCACGCGCGACAGTGCCGGTTGTTCCGGCACGATATTGGGTACCTGTAACAGGTAGCAGGCGTCCATGACCAGCTGCGCGCAAGCGCGATGGTCCGGATGATAATCTGCGGTTCGGTGAGTGAGAATCAGATCCGGCTGATATTGCCGAATATCGCTGATGAGCTGTTTGCGTAATGTGGTTGACGCTTCAAGCTCACCGTCACGCACATCCCAGATGACCACTTTGGCCTCCAGCAGATCAGCTGCGTTGCGCGCTTCCTCCTGGCGGATGCCTGCTAACACTTCAGCGGTCAATCTGTGGTGGCCGGCAGAACCGTCGGTCAGACACAGGATAAATACTTCCTGCTGAGCGCTCACCCACTTCAGCATGAGGCCGCCGGCGTTGAACTCGGCATCATCAGGATGCGCGGTGATCACCATAAGACGCTTTTTATCTGTCTCAGATTCAGTTGCTGAACTTGTCATTGCGCGCAGAGTGTGGGTTTTTGCTGATAAAACAGGGTCGCTTGTTCATAACAGTGGGCAAGTTTGAGCAGGTCCAGATCTGCGCGGGGTTTGCCGACAATCTGCAGACCCACGGGCAGCCCTGATGTGGTGAAACCCGCCGGGACGGAGAGGGCCGGCAGTCCGGTGACAGTGACTGCGCAACACACGGTCATCCAGTCGATGTATGTAGCCATCGGGATATCGTTGATCTGTTCAATCCACTCAATATTCCTGTCAAATGGGGCCACCTGTGCAGCCGGCAGGATCAACGCGTCAAAGTCATCAAAAAATCTGACGCAGTCCGCATAGATGCGCGTACGTCGCAGTTCTGCGGCGTAGATATCTGCTGCACTCAATGCCAGGCCTTTTTCAATGTTCCACACCGCTGTCTGTTTGGCGGTTGTTCTCCACTCCGGTTCAGTCAGGTTCAGGGCATGGCCCAGATTGGCCAGCGCAGCAGCACGCATCACCTGAAACACACCCATCGCCTGATCCAGAGGCGGAGCAGCTTCAACCACCTCTGCACCCAGATTGGCCAGGGTGTCGGCGGCGGCGGCAATAACAGAGGCAACAGCGGGTTCTACCGGTGCATCACCAATGGATGGGCAGTACGCGATGCGCAGGCCGCGCAGATCGTTTCGGGGTTGCAGTGCATCAAGGAAGATATGTCCTGGGTCCTCAAGGGTAAGCGGGTCGGTTGGGTCTGGTCCGGCCTGCACTGAAAACAGCAGCGCCGTGTCAGCCACGTTAGTGGCCATAGGTCCGGTTGTGGTCAGCCGACCCAGCCAGCCGAACCCGTCACCTTTTGGCGTTCGCCCGATCGAAGGTCGCAACCCCACCACGTTGCAGAAACTGGCTGGGTTGCGCAGCGAACCGCCCATGTCGCTGCCGTCAGCCAAAGCCAGCATCCGTGTGGCCAGCGCCACTGCTGCGCCACCACTGCTGCCGCCGCAGGTTTTTGTCAGATCGTATGGATTCAGGGTCTGCCCAAACAGGCTGTTGAAGGTGTTGGAGCCCAGACCAAACTCCGGCATGTTGGTATGGCCGATGAACAGGGCGCCGGCTTTGCGTAGACGAGCCGCTTGTGCATCATCTTTGCGTGCAACTTTGTTGGCCCAGGGCGCAAAGCCCCTGGTGGTCGGAAAGCCGGCAACATCAACCGCATCTTTGGTCGCCATGGGCAGCCCGTGAAGTGGACCACGTTCTGTCACCGGCACTTCATCAGCCCGCTGCGCCAGCGTCAGGGCTTCTTCCAGGTCCAGCAGGTTAACCAGCGCATTCACCTGGGGGTTGATGGCGTCGATGTGTTTGTAGGTTTGTTGCATGACTTCTACTGCGGATTGATCACCGCGCTGCAGGTCTCTGCATAACTTCAGAGCATTATCCAATGGCATAGAGCTGTTCCTAGGTATGTTCCAGACGCCACAGCGGGATGGTGAGCGGCTTTTTTATAAACAAGCCGCCCCCCACACTTTGAAAGTGGAGGTCAAGGTGTTTGCGGTACCAGCGAACGGGACGAGGTTGTTGCTGCATGTCGCTGTGCTCGGTATCCACATTGTCGATATCTTCGCTGGTCATCACGCTGAGATACAGCGCGGATTGGGAAAGATCCGCCAGATGATGTATGGCTTGTGCACAGGCATTTTTGTCCAGGTAAGCAAGAACGTCGTTACAAACCACCAGGTCCGCCGGCGGGGTATCCACATCGACTACGGATCCGTACTGCCAGCCGTGCTGTTCACAAAGATAAGTGCTGAATTCAACGCCGTGACAGGCTGCGTCTGGATACTCTTTTTGAAAATGTGCCAGGAACGTACCGATACCACAGCCGATGTCGACGATAGAAGCTACATCAACGGTTAGATAACGCAGATAGGCTGCGATAAACGCCACCTGGCGCTGCTGTTCCTCAGGTGAAACAGCGCGTGTTTTCGGATTGTGGTAGTAGCGCTGATAATACGCGGCGTCAAAATTCATCGAATATCCAACCACAATTGGGCTTGCAATAACTTCGCTGGCGCTTAGTGTAGGTGGCTCAACCTGATTTGGCGATGTTTATGAGCCGCTCCACGCAGCTGCAGCCGGCTGCGTCTATTGATATTCCTGTGTTTGTCAGCAGCGTGGCACTGCTTGTTTCACTGTGTTTACCGCTGGCGCTGTATCCGGAGGAAGGCAAGGTTCTGCTTGGTGATGCGTTTGTGTTTCTCACCCGGAATTTTGGTATTGCCTATATTCTGGCTGGAATTGGGTCGCTGGTTTTTCTGCTGGTGCTGGCCTTCGGACGCCACCGCAACATCCTGTTTGCCCGGGATGACACCGAACCCATGTTCTCTACCTTCAGCTGGAGCGCCATGCTGTTCTGCGGCGGTATTGGCACCAGTGTGTTGTTCTGGGGAAGCATAGAATGGGCGCACTACTATCTCGCGCCACCCTTTGGTATCACACCTGAGAGTGCACAAGCGCTGCCCTGGGCAACCAGCTATCCGATTTTTCACTGGGGTTTTATCGGTTGGGCTTTTTACTGTCTGCCGGGAATTGCCATGGGTTACGCCTACTATGTGAAAGGGGCAACCACGCTGCGTCTCAGTGAAGCCTGTGCCGATGTCATCAAACCGGCGTTGCGACCGTTTATCGACCCACTCATAGACCTGGTGTTTGTTGTGGGTCTGGTTGGCGCCTGCAGTACCGGTATTGGTCTGGCGGTGCCATTGATAGGAACCCTGGTCAGCGACCTGGTAGGGCTTGACCGGCAGGGGCTGGGTTTCACGCTGGATCTGATAGTCATCGGCGTGATCACCGTGCTGTTTGGCGCAAGCGCCTGGCTGGGTCTTGAAAAAGGTATCAAGCGCCTCAGCAACCTGAATGTGTGGCTGGCCATGTTGCTGGTTGCCATTGTCCTGGTTGCCGGGCCGACGCTGTTTATTGTCGAACTTGGAGTTGAGACGCTGGGTATGCTGCTGCAGAACTTTGTGCGTATGAGTACCTGGACGGACCCTCAGGCAACATCGGATTTTGTGGAATCCTGGACCGTTTTTTACTGGGCGTGGTGGCTGGCGTTGGGTCCCTTCATGGGCATTTTTATTGCCAAGATTTCCCGCGGGCGCAGCATGCAGCAGATTATTCTTGGTTGTCTGGGCTTCGGTACGCTGGGCTGTACCGTCTTTTTTGTGGTGCTGGGTAATTACGCTGCGTTTCAGGAGATCAGCGGTTCTGTTGATGTGTTGGGGCTGATCGGTGCCGGACGGGCGCCGGAAGCGATTCTGGCTATTCTGCATACGCTGCCAAACGCTTCTGCGGTCATTGTGCTGTTTACAATTGTCTGCGTGATATTTGCAGCCACGAGTTATGACTCAGCCTCGTATACCCTGGCCACCACGGTGACACGTAATCTGCCGGAATCAGAACACCCGAGCCGTCAACATCGTATTTTCTGGGCAGTGTTGCTTGGATTGTTACCCATTGTACTGATTGCGATGGGTGGCCTTCGGCCCCTACAATCGGCGGTGACCCTGGCATCAGTACCTCTTATGTTTGTGATGGTGCTGATGTGCTGGTCGTTATGGAAGAATCTGGCCGCAAGACCTGAGTAAAGCGCAGGAGGGTAAGTCATGTCTGAATTGGCATCCGCCGAGACGCAACATCGGCCGGTGGTTCTTGCGCTTAAAGAAAAGCTCGGCGAAGACTGTGTGTTACTGGACTCAGATGTGACTTCCCGCAGTGCAGGGATCTGGCGCGGCGACAACATTGCGGCCCGGGTGCTGGTGCGGCCGCGTAGCACCGCAGAGGTCAGTCTTGCTTTATCGATCTGCCATGCCCACAGCCAGACGGTGGTTACCCACGGCGGTCTCACCGGCCTGGTCGAAAGTGCATTGACTTCACCTGACGATGTTGTTGTATCGCTTGAGCGAATGCGCACCATAGAGCAGATCAATCCCCTTGAGCGTACCGTTATTGTGCAGGCCGGTGTTGTGTTGCAGACGCTGCAGGAAGAAGTTGCGAAACATGGGCTCATGTTTCCGCTGGATCTGGGTGGGCGGGGATCGTGCACCTTAGGCGGTAACCTGTCCACCAATGCCGGTGGCAATCGGGTCATTCGTTATGGCATGACCAGAGATATGGTGCTCGGTCTGGAAGCGGTCCTGGCGGATGGCACCGTGATCAGCTCCATGAATCAGATGATCAAGAACAATGCCGGCTATGATCTGAAGCAGCTGTTTATCGGCAGCGAAGGTACTTTAGGAGTTATCACCCGTGCGGTGCTGCGCACGCGCCCCCTTGTGAACCAGCAACCCACCCTGTTGGCGGGCGTCAGCGGCTTTGCGCAATTGGTTGAGTTTCTGCAGCATATGGATACGCAGCTGGCGGGGCACCTGTCGGCCTTTGAAGTGATGTGGCAGAATTTTTACCGCCTGGTTACCCATCCACCTGCAAAAAACAGCGCACCTTTGCCTGCAGATTATCCTTACTATGTGCTGGTTGAGGCGATTGGCGCCCAGGATGCGACCATGCAGAACGCCTTGGAGTCAGCCTTGACAAAAGGGCTGATCGAAAACGCCGTGCTGGCACAATCTGAAGCCCAGCGGCTGCAGATCTGGGCGCTGCGCGATGATGTTGAGCAGGCTTTTCAATTTGCTCCGGTATTTGTTTTTGACGTGTCACTGCGCATTCCCCTGATGGAAGAATATGTACAGCAGGTCAATCGAGGGCTGGCAGAAAAATTTACCGATGTGCAAAACTTCACGCTGGGTCACATGGGTGACGGCAATCTGCACTTTGTTGTCAGCGTGGGTGATGGCTCGGAGCAGGCGCGACGTGAAGTAGAGCAATGTGTTTATGCGCCGCTGCGCGATATTGGCGGGTCGATATCTGCGGAACACGGCATTGGCCTGGAAAAGAAACCCTACCTGTCATACAGCCGCAGTCCCGCTGAAATTGACCTGATGCGCACTTTGAAAAAAGCGCTTGACCCCCGTGGTTTGCTCAATCCGGGAAAGGTGTTTGATCTGTGATGCCATGCTGCAACCCATGACAGGCATATCCCTATGACTGAAGCAGCAGCCCAACCCCTGCATTATCAGACGATTTCGCAGATTGTGCGCCAGACGAAAAGTGGTGCGCTCAGTGCAGAAACGCTGACCCGGCACATGCTTGAGCGTATCGCCGAGCGTGACCAGGTACTCAAAAGTTATGCCAGGGTTTTACAGTCCTCCGCCCTGCAACAGGCGCATGAGCTGGATGAGGCTCAACGTCGTGGGGACCGACTGGGTGTGCTGCATGGTGTGCCCATTGCCATTAAAGATCTGCTGTTCACTCGGGATGTGCCGACAGCCAGTGGCACCCGGGTGATGGCTGATTTTGTTCCCGATTATGATGCGACGGTGGTGAGTCGCCTGCGTGAAGCAGGCGCGGTGATCATTGGTAAAACCCAGTTAACCGAAGGTGCCTTTGGTGCGCATCATCCGTCGATTGAGCCTCCCAGGAACCCCTGGAATGCTGCCTACTGGCCTGGCGTTTCGTCCTCCGGCTCGGGAGTGGCGGTGGCCGCTGGTCTGGCGTTTGGCGCATTGGGGTCTGACACCGGCGGCAGTATCCGCTTTCCCAGCGCAAGCTGTGGACTGGTTGGCTTGAAGCCTACGTATGGCCGGGTCAGCCGCCATGGTGCATTTGCCCTGGCGCACAGCCTCGATCATATCGGTCCCATGACGCGTTCGGTGGAAGACGCCGCACGCATGTTGGGTGCCATCGCAGGCGTGGATGTGAATGATCCAACAACCCTGGATGTGCCCGTACCGAATTATCTCGAATCATCGGCGTCGCCGCCTCGAGGTGGTCGTATCGGCGTGGATTGGCGCTATGTGCGCGAAGGCGTCGCAGCAGAAGTTGTGGCGACCATTGAACAGGCCTGTCAGCAGTTTGAGACGTTAGGGGTGCAGGTTGTAGACGTGACAATGCCGGCGGAATATCGAAATCTGGTTGACGGCTGGGGTATCACCTGTGCGGTGGAATGTGCCCGGGCACATGCCGAGTACTATCCGGCTCACAAAGCACTGTACGGCCCCGTACTGGCCAATCTTCTGGATTTGGGTGCAGCAACGCCAGCCAGTGAATATCAGGCGCTGCAGATTCTGCGGGATACTTTTCGAGCGAAGCTGGACCGCCTGTTTGAGAGGGTCGATGTGATGATACTGCCGAATATGATCGGACCGGTCCCGACCGTTGCTCAGATGGATTCAGTGGTTAGCGAAGACGATAGCCGGGCTGCTTTTATAAACTTCACAGCACCTTCTGACTATTCAGGTCATCCGACGCTGACAGTACCTGTTGGGCTGGATGCCAACGGCCTGCCGCGAAGCTTCCAACTCATGGGTAAATCCCTGGGAGAAAAGGCGCTGATCGACTTTGGCTTGGCCTACGAACGTGCTTCTGGCGCTATGCCGCACCCAGCGGATTAGCGCTTTACAGTGCCATGGCACTACGATCTTGCTCAGGAGGGATCCAATATGTCTGAATTTCGATGGCTCATTGTTGCATTACTTCTACTGGTAGTGGCACCGGTGCATGCCCATGAACCAATGGCGCATGGCTGCACAGTGCCGGTCCGGCCGATCGACGACAGCAATGATCAGCTTTGGGCGACCTTTCTTACCCGAATCGATGAGTTCCAGGCCTGTGTTAACGCATCCATGCAGCATCACGAAGCAGCAGCGCGGGCGCATCAGGCTCAGGCGCGTGCCGCAGTGGATCTGTGGAACGACTTTGTCACTTCCTCCCTGAACGCGCCGGAGGATTTTCCCTGGCCGCCTGCAGATCGCAAGGCGCCATAGCGGTGTCCCTAACCCAGAGTGACTGAACAGGAGCTGAAGCGTTGGCTTGCGTTGTGCGGTAACACGCGTGAAGATCTACCTGCCCAGGTTTTGGAGATGATGGATGCGCGGTCCGAATGTGTTGGTTATTTTGTCAGTTCTGTTGTTTTTTGTTCTGTTACCCCTGGAGGGTCTGCACGCGCAAAGTGTGACGTCACGCATTGATGCGGTAACGGTTTACAACAGTGGTGCAACGGTCACTCGGGTAGCTCAGGTACCACTAGGTGCCGGTCAGCAATCGCTCACGTTCACGGGATTGCCCGCCAACATTGATCAATCCCGTTTTCAGCTCGAAATGCTGGCAGATGGCGTCAACCTGGGACAGATCAGGTTCGATGTTATCCAGCAACGCGATGCCTTTGACGCTGAAGTTAACAAGCTGCAGCAACAGATAGATGCCATTAACGACAGTATGGCGGTGCTGGATGACAGCAGTCAGACAGCTCAGATGAAGCTGCGCTTTCTGGACGGCATTGCCCAGGGTTACGCCAAGGAGAGCTGGTTTGAAGGCGCTCGCGGCACGGCAGATATCTCGTCCTGGCGTAGTGCATTAGGGGTATTGGATGAAGGCAGCAGTGCCGCGCGCAAGACGCTGCGGGACAATGCAGCACAGCGTAAACAGCTCGAGCTGGATCTGGCAAAACTCCAGAATGAGATGCAGACACTGCGCGGCAAGCGCCTGTCGTCTCTGCAGGTGGACGTCACTCTGGCGGCAAAGGCTGCGACCCGCGCCACCATTAAACTGCACTATTTCCAACCTGGCGCACAATGGTCTCCCAACTACACCTCCTACCTGGACAGTGAAAACAGACGCCTGCGCATTGTGCAGAAGGCGCTGGTGAAGCAGTTCAGCGATGAGCCCTGGAATGATATCGCCTTGACCCTTTCCACCAGCGCACCCAGCGGTAACCTTGTTGCGCCGGAAACCCGCAGTCAGTTCCTTGACCTGGTGGATCCTGCGCAGGTCAGCGCCCTGTATTCGCCCCGGATGGAAAAGCGCGCCATGGCAGACAGCGCACTTGAAGAGGTGATGGTAACGGCCAGTCGAGGAGTGGCGTCACCACCGCCGGAAATTGGCAGTTATGCGGTATCTTATCGAGTGCCCGGGCGCGTGAATCTGGCCAATCGCACGGATGATGCGCAGAGTTTTGAACTGGCGGAGTTTGCCACCACCGCGGAACTGGTGACTCAGATTGTGCCGCGTTTCAGCAGTGATGCTTTCCTCACCGCGCAGTTCACCTACACTGATCAGCTGCCGTTATATGCGAGCAATATGATGGTCTATGTTGACCAGGTGTATGTGGGTGAGACCTATCTGCCGACTACCTTAACCGGCGCGGAAGTGACCCTGCCCATGGGACAGGACCGGCGCGTTGATGTTGTGGTGACGGATCAGGGAGGCAGCTCGGGAGAGAGCGGCTTTATCGGTCGGCAGAAAACTGAACTGACCGATAAGTTGTTTGAGATCACCAACCGACGTGGCAGCGATACCCGGATAGAAGTATTTGATCGTTATCCTGTGGCGGCTAACGATGATATTGAGGTCAGCGTGCCACGCACTGCAACTGTCCCCAGCGAAACTGATTACCAGGATAAACCCGGCGTCATTGTCTGGCGGCAGAGCCTCGCGGGTGGCGAAAGTATACAGATTCGTCACCAGTACGAAGTCAGCTACCCGGCAGCGATGCGACTGAATCCACGGGAAGGATGAGCCGATGGGCGGTAGATGTGCGCTACCCAGGGCCCCGGCGTTCAGACACCGAGCCCAGAGGTTTGCAACAGGCTGCTATGTAAAGGTGAACTGCCCCTGATCGATGACAACGTCACCGTTCTGATTGAGGGTTCTGAACAGTGCCTGGTGGCCGTCAACCCACATGTTGATCGTTAAGGTATCTCCTGGGATCACCGGTTTTGAAAATCGGCTGTTCATGGCTTTGAAGCGTGATGGATCGCTGCCACAGAGCGTATGCAGGAGTGCGCGGCCGGTAATCCCCCAGGTGCACAGGCCATGCAGGATAGGTTTTTCGAAACCGCCAACGGCTGCAAACGATGGGTCTGAGTGCAGCGGATTGCGATCGCCGGACAGGCGATAGGTCAGCGCCTGATCTTCGCGTGTTGTGTATGCCACGCTGTGGTCAGGGGCGCGATCGGGAAATTCGATCTTTTCGCTGGGACCACGTTCACCACCCCAGCCACCTTCGCCGCGGCAGAACAGCATGCTGCGTGTTTTCAACAGCGGTTTGCCGGTAGCCACATTAGTGGCAACAGACTCAAACTCGATAACCGCTGCGGAACCTTTGTCCCAGATGGCGGTACATTCGCCAACACTTTCAATTTCGCCTTCTGGCGGAATGTCGTCAAACAGTTCGATGCCCTGTTCGCCATGTACCATCAGCATGGGGTTGAAGCTGCCGATTTTATCAAACGGCACGCCACCACCACCGATGATCACGGCAAAGGTGGGTAACACCTTCTGTTCAACGTCTTTGGTGTTTTCCGTCGTAAAAGCGAGCTCGTCGGTACCCGCGCCCACACCTACTGCGTAAAGCAGGGCATCTTTGCTGTCCCATTTGCGGCGGGTAGGGGTGCCTTTGGCACCTACGGCTTCCGGATTAATCGGCATGTGTCTCTCCCAGGTTTGGTTTCATGTGCTTACCATAGCGAAAAACATAACCCAGCAAAGGTCTTTTTGAAAATGTTAACGAGTCGGTTACCCTGTTGGGCTTAACTTCTGGAGAGAACACGATGACTGAGATCCACGGCTACTGCGATGAGAAATTTGCCCCGGTACGCGAGGTGTTTGAAAAGAACTTCACCGAAAAAGACGATCTTGGCGCCAGCTGTGCCATTACCGTTGAAGGTGAGTTTGTGGTGGACCTCTGGGGTGGCTTCAAAGATGAAGAGAAAACTCAGCCGTGGCAGGAAGACACCATCGTCAATGTCTATTCCACGACAAAAACCATGGCGGCTTTAACCGCTCTGGTGTTAGCTGACCGCGGTGAGCTGGACCTTTATGCAAAGGTGTCCAGCTACTGGCCGGAGTTTGCCCAGAACGGCAAAGAAAATGTTGAGGTGCGCCATTTCCTGAGTCATAGCGCTGGCTTGTCCGGCATGGATGAAAAAATGCAGGGCGACGATGTCTGTGACTGGGAGAAAATGGTCGAAGCGCTTGCCCGGCAGGCACCCTGGTGGGCGCCGGGCACAGCCAGCGGTTATCATGCATTAACTCAGGGCCACTTAATCGGTGAAGTGGTACGACGCATCACCGGCAAAACCATCGGCACCTTTTTCAAAGAAGAAATTGCCGGTCCGCTCAACGCAGATTTTCACATCGGCATTGGCGAGGAACACTTTGAACGCATCGGCAATCTGATTCCGCCAAAAGATGATCTGGCAACCCAGGCCGGGGGTGACCCGGATTCAATTGGCGCCAGAACCTTCCGCAATCCTTCTGCACGTGCCTCGATGTCGCGCACTGCCGCCTGGCGTAAAGCGGAAATTCCTGCGGCTAACGGCCATGGTAATGCGCGCGCAGTCGTGCGTGCGCAAACCCCGGTGGCCAATGGTGGATCTGCCTTTGGCGTAGAGTTGCTGTCGCCAGAGGGCGCGGCCCGTGTGTTTGACGAACAGATCAACGGCACTGATCTGGTGCTGGGGGTGCCCACGCGCTTTGGTATGGGCTATGGCTTGACCGGCGAGGCCATGCCCATGGGGCCAAACGAACATATTGCCTACTGGGGCGGTTGGGGTGGCTCTACCATCGTGGTGGATCAGGATGCCCGCATGTGCACCTCATACGTGATGAACCGCATGTTTGCGGGTTTGTTAGGCGATACCCGGGGGTTTAATCTGCTGCAGGCCGCCTACAAGTCGCTGTGAGGAAACGGCTATTTGGTTAGCCCGCTCGCAAATTCGAAGTGTGTTTCTATGGCACAACGCCACGCTTCCGGATTTTCGTATTGCGGGCAGTGGCCGGCTTTATCAATCAGGACAAGTCTGCTGTTAGGCAGCTTTTTGTGCATCAGTCGGGCAGGCGTTATAAAAGGTCTGTCTTTTTCGCCGACAACAACAGATACGGGCAACCTCAGTTCACTCAATTGATCTGTTACGGGGGCCTGTTGCGCGATCGACAGACCCAGTTGCGTAAAAGCGGCAGGGTCCATCTGTTCCAGTTTGGTGCGAATGCGACGCCAGTGTTCTGCTGCTCCAAGATAGTCGATGCCACGCTGGGCAGCAGGGCTCTGTGGCTGACCCTGCATACCTTCCAGCAAAGTGGCGCAGCCTTTTTCGGCCACTTTCTGGTTAAGCACAGTGCGAATTTTTTCGGGATACAGCGTCAGGCCATAGGGGGCCGTGTCCATCAGGATGGCAGAGATAAACCGGGTTGGGGCGTCCAGCAGCGCACGCAGCGCAACCATGCCCCCCAACGAGTGGCCTAACAGGTGGCAGCGTTCGATGCCCATGCCGTCCAGAAAACCCAGTAAATCGGTTGTCGCCTGGTTGATTGAGTAAGGTCCCAGGTTACTGCTTTCACCGTGACCGCGCTGATCCAGGGCGATGACCCGGTGCTCGTCGGCAAACCAGGGCAACTGGTCCTGGAAGTCCAGCTTAGAGCCGGTGAAGCCGTGCACCAGCACAAACACTTCTCCCTGCCCGATATCGTTGTACGCGGTTTGCAGGCCCGGGCTCATGGTGGCGTCGCTGGCGGGCGGGTGATTGTACAAGCGGGTGGTATGCATATCGGGATTTTAACCTTGTCAGTCGAACTCTAGGATGGCGCGACCGCTGATCTTACCAGCCTGCAACGCGTCGGTGGCCTCGTTGATGTCTTCCAGCCGGTATCGGGCGGTGACCATGCGCTCAAGGTCCAGGGTGCCGTCGGCATGCCAGTTAAGGAACGTCGGAAAATCCCGGTCTGGCGCGCAGGAACCACCAATACTGCCGATGAACTGTTTTTCGTTGACCAGCACATCGATGGCGTTCAGTTCCACCGAGGTGGTGGGGACGCCGACCAGCACTGCTGTGCCACCGGGGCCTGCACCAAAATGCCCGGCGCGGCAGGCGGGTACTATCTGTTCCATGGTCTGTTTGATGCCAATACAGTCGAAAGCAAAGTCCGCGCCCGAAACCGGCTGTTTGAAAATGGTGAACTTTCCCTCCTGGGCGGTCATCTGGTGGATGGCTTCAATGGGATCCGTTTGACTGGCATTGATGCCATGGGTTGCGCCAAATGCTTTGGCAAATTCGAGTTTGTCATCATTAAGGTCCACAGCGATGATCGGGTTAGCGCCAGCTACCCGAGCGCCAACAACCGCCGACAATCCCACACCCCCAACGCCAAAAATCACGACGCTGTCACCGGGCTGAACCCTGGCGGTATTGATGACTGCACCCGCGCCGGTCATCACTGCGCAACCGATGATCGCGGTAACATCCCGGGTGATATTTGAATCCACTTTCACGACATACTGCTGATCACACAACGTGTGGTCCGCCCAGGTGAACACGTTCTCAGATACTGCGACACCGTCGCTCACGTTGAGTGTGGCTGTCACAGGAGGGATATCTGTAGCGGCGGCATTACGCGGCACCCAGGTCACAAGGACAGTATCACCTTCCTTCACATGGCTGACGCCTGAGCCGGTTTTCAGGACAACCCCGGTGGATTCATGGCCAAGAATCACCGGTGAGGTTCGGGGCCGATGCATCTGGTGCAGCTGGGAGTGACAGATACCTGACGCATATTGTTTCACCACCACCTGGGTTGGCCCGGGATCCGGCAGATTCAGGCTTTCAATACGTAATCTGGCGGTGGATTGTGGCAGTACTACCACATTTGCCGGTGTGCTCATGATCCCATCTCCCGTTATTGAAAACGCAGTTTCCCCCGACTAGGTTTTGAGATCAATCACGTGTACGCTCGCCGCCATGAGTGATGAATATCGTTTGGTGTTTTCCGGAGAAGTGCTGTCGGGTCAACACCCCGCAGTGGTGAAGAAGCGTCTGCAGGCGGTGCTCAAGCTGGATGATGCACGCATGGAAACCCTGTTTTCAGGCAAGGCGGTGGTGGTGAAAAAGGCCACAGACGAAGCAACCGCGGTGCGCTACCAGATGGCGTTCGAAAAAGCGGGTGCCCGTTTGCGGGTGCTGCCGGTCGACTCTGACACCGCGCCGGAACCCACCCAGGAGGCAGGCGCAGAAACATCAGCATCGTCAGATAGTGGTGGATTGAGCGTGCTCCCTGCAGGCGCAGATGTGCTGGCGCCCCATGAACGTGCCGCACCACCGCCGGTGGAAGTGGATACCTCTCACTTATCCGTACAGGGCGCGGTTTTCAATGTGGATGAACCTCAGACGCAACCGGCTGCACCCAATGTTGATCACCTCACCCTGGCTGAGTTAGGTGCGCAACTGGGCATCAGGAATATGGCCAACGACGCGGTTGTGGCAGAAATCGATGTCGACTTTGAACTGGCAGAGGTGGGAGAAATTCTCGCACAACTTGATTCTGAACCGCCCCCGCCGCCACCTGATACCACGCACCTGTCGTTGGACGATGACAGATGATGCGACCAATTCGAGGTTTTACCGATGAAACTGCATGAATCTCCCAGCCCCAATGCCCGTCGGGTGCACATATTCATGGCGGAAAAAGGCATCGATTGTGAGCGCGTAACGGTGGACATTCGTGGTGGAGAGAACCTCAGCCCGGAGTATCTGGCAAAAAACCCCGGTGGGCGTGTGCCGATGCTGGAACTCGACGACGGTACCTTCATTGGTGAATCCATTGCAATCTGTCGCTATCTGGAAGGGTTATACCCGCAGCCCTGTCTGTTTGGCGATACGCCATTGAGCAGCGCACAGATTGAAATGTGGCAGCGTCGGGTTGAACTGAATTTACTGATGGATGTTGCTGGCGCGTTCCGGAATCTGTCCGGTGTGTTCAAAGACCGGGAAACCTGTGTGAAGGAATGGGGTGAGGTGTGCGCTGCGAAGATTCCCGGGACGCTCATGATGTTTGAAAATCAGCTGGCGAACAGCACCTATCTGGCAGGTGAGGCTTTCAGTGTCGCGGACATCACCCTGATCGTGACGTTGGATTTTGCCCATCGGGTAAAAGTCATAACGTTTCCGGACCTGCCGCACATCACGCGTTGGACCCAACTGGTGAATGCGCGACCGAGTATCGCTGCAGCTTAGGTCACACGGCGGACAAAAGGTCAGCTTACAGTAACGCTGAGGGTCTCGTAGCCGGCAGCCTGCATGGCGTTGACAACACTGTTCTGGTTGTCCGGACACAGCGCGATCATCGATCCACCGCCGCCCCCGCCTGTGAGTTTTGCACCCAGCGCACCGTTGGCACGGGCGATGTGAACCAGCTCTTCCAGCTCGGGGGTCGACAGCTGCAGCGCATTGAGGTAACCGTGACAGACATTCATCAGGTCTCCCAGATCCCCCAGTTTACCCTGCTCCAGAGCCACTTCGGCAGCTTCGGTCAGTGTCCCAATCTGGTCAAAAATGCTGTTATAACGGCCCGGGTGCTGGCGCCAGGCGTTACGCACCTGGGCTACCGTATCCGCGGTCAGGCTTTCCTTGCCGGTGATGCCCACCACCAGTTGCAGGGGTTCTGTCAGACGCAGATCGCGGAAGACTGGTTTGTTGTCGGTTTTCTGATAACGCAGGGGTGTGCCATAGGTGGCCACGGTGTTATCAACGCCGGACGGCGTGCCGTGGGCTGCTTTCTCACACTCATAAGCCAGTTCATTGATGCGGCTGTTGCTCATGCCCAGTTCAAATTGTGCATCCAGCGCGCGCAGAATAGACACCGCCAGAGCAGAGGAGCCCCCCAATCCCATCGCGCGTGGGATATGCGGAAATACCTCAATGGTCATGTTTTCCCGATCAAGATCAAGATCGCTGAGAATTTTGGCCAGAATACCGCTCAAACCCTGGGTGTTGGCATGTACCGGTTGCTCCAGCCCCCAGCGCGGAATGAGAATATGGATACCCTGACCTTCGCGCCGCACCATGGCTTCCACCGCCAGAGGGATAGGCAGCGCAATAGCAGGACGGCCGTAAACCACCGCGTGTTCGCCCAACAGAATGATTTTACCGCATGCAGCGAACCGTTCGCCGGAGTCCGGTTGTGAAATTTTTCGTGCCAGGTTCTTGGCAATTTCCTGGGCTTTCCAGACTTTGATGTCGCCTGATTCAATGAGCCCTTCCACCACGCTTTCAAAATGCTCGTCGGGTACGCCTGCACTGCTGGCGACGCTGCGTGCGTGCAGATTCATATGATTCTGTTGGATGCCGTTGGTTGACAGCGCGCGCAGGGCGGCAAAATTCTGCGCCAGACCAATCGTGCCCATAATCGAAGCCAGTTCGACAGCATTTGGAGAGCCCAGCAGGCGATGATTGATTTTGACCGAAGGATTGCTCTCCAGCGAACCACCCACAGTGCCCACCTTCATGGGTATCTCAATTTCGCCCACCAGTGCCTCTTCGGCATTCCTGTACCAGCGGGTCAGCCCTCTGTAGCGTCCGCTACGGGCCGCATAGGCGTGGGCAGCCGCTTCGATGGCGCGCCAGTCATTGCCGGTGGCGATGGCTACCGCGTCCACCCCGTTCATGATGCCTTTATTGTGCGTCGCTGCGCGGTAAGGATCAGCAAGAGCAAGGTCATTGGCGAGGATGATGCCATCACGTACCTGCTCACCACTGTAACCCTTACCTGCCAGATTCGCCGTGGGAATCACCACTTTTGCGCGGGCAATGGCACGGTCGGTAAGGTTGGACAGAATACGCAGAAAGACTTTGCCGCCGGTGAGGCTTTCAACCAGGCCGGCGACGCCTTCACACATGGTGTTAACCAGGTTGGCGCCCATGGCATCACAGGTATTCACCAGCAGATGCATGACCACCATGTGTCGACCATCCTGTTCGGCATGGTGATGGAAGACCTCAATATCCATGGCGCCGCCGCCTCGCGCCACCATTTTCGGGTGCAGGCTGTTGGCCAATGCCAGGATGTCGGCTTTGTTTTCAAGCAGTACGGCCATCGCCTGCTCGGGATCGTGCTCGAAAACAGTTTGAACCTGACCAATCAGAATAGGGTCTGTGGCACTTGCGGTATAACCGCCACCCAGCCTGGCCATGCGCGCGGCGCCAGACAAACCGGCGACAATGGAAGGTTCTTCGACAACCAGGGGTACCACATAGTCTTTGTTGTTGATCAGAAAATTCAGCGCCACACCCATGGGCAGGCCAAAGACGCCGACCACGTTTTCTATCATCTTGTCTGCCACTTTCAGCGGCAGCTGATGCTGAGCAGATACCAGCTGGGCAACATCGGCGGCGCTGAGCAGACCTCTCTCGTGCAGGGCGGCAATCCGTTCACTCACCGGCATGCGGAAAAAATTCGGAATGCGGGATGACATCCCTGATGAATCTGAGGTGTCAGTGTGCTTGGACGCCATGGGGCGCGATCTCCAGGTTTAACGGCACAAATTCTTCCAGCGCCGCTTGGGTACAAAATTGCCGCAGGGCATCCGCATCTTCACCCACAGCGATACCGATGTCACCGCCACCGGCACCACAGGGTTTGTAAACGAGACCATGGGCAGCCGCCATTGTAGCCAAGCGCCGGTGTGCCGGGGTGAAAATATTCAGATTTGCGGCGTCATCAAGTCTGGCCAGGTTGCGTGTATAAGCGGTCAGATTGGCCAGGCTGGGTTCGTGGGACATCAATGTGCTGGCTGCAGCCAGGCGTTCAAGCGGTTCAGTGTCCGCTGCAGCCTGCCATTGTGCAAAATGTCCCAGTGCGCGCCCGGTTGCAGCGCTGGCGCCGGTCCATACCGCCCGCCAATAGAGCGTATCAGGGAAGAGTTGTGTGCTCACACGGCCATTCTGAAAGCGGATGTAACCGCCCTGCCAGCTGGCGCCAACGTCCAGGCCACTGCCTTTACCGTGCTGAAAGGCGCGATGAATGGCCAGTGCATCCACAAGCGTTTTGTCCCGCCCGAGCAGGTCTGCGAGCGCGCAGTAGGTCGCAACACATAACGCGGCGGAAGAACCCAGCCCGTACTTGTCCGGCGCTGTCGAACTGTCTGCGTTCTGGTGATAGAAAGGTGCGGTATCGCTGGCCAGACTGAAACCGTCGGGGAAGCGGCTCAACTCGAAGTGGCGCAACACCTGCTCAGCCATGGCTGCCACCGGTGCCGAGGTGAAGCGGCCGCTGAAATTATGTAACCCCGGTGTCAGGAAACCTTCACTGACAAAGCTCCAGCTGTTGTCAGCCGGGATCAGCTGCACCGTCGCGTATCGGTCAACGGCAGCAACGGCGGCGGGCGCGCCGCTCAGAACGGCGTACTCACCCCACAGAACTATTTTTCCCGGCGCACGGTATATCAAGGCTGAACAATATGTGCGGCGTCGCCCAACCCACAGGTTAAGGTGCGCAACACGCCAGGTACGTCCGCAAGCACTTCGCTGACTCTGCTTGCGTAGTGCGGCTCACACACTGCTTTGACCTGAGGGCCGGCATCGACGGTGAAAAATACCGGTGTACCGTCTTGTCGTAACTCACGTACGGCATCCATACAGGACAGGGTGGCCGGCTTCCAGTAGCTGAGCGTGGGTACGCTTGTCAACATGACGCTGTGCATTTTCAGACAGCTGAGCTCTGCAATGGCAGCCAGCGCCTCAAAATCTTTATTGTCGATAGCGTCAAAGGCGGCGGCAAAGTCGTCGCCAGCGCCACGCAGCCAGGGGGTGTAAAAATCAGATGTCAGTCGCGAACGTTCCATGCCTTCGCTGCTGCTGATCGGCTTCTGTTCCTCGTCGGTGATAGCCACAATCGTCTTCAGTGGCCAATGGCTGGCAGGCGCGATCGGTTGGGCGCGCCATAAGGGTGGCACCAGAGCGACAAAACCACCAAACATTGAACGTGCAGCGCTGGCTGAACCGCGGCGCGCCCAGTCAGACATCAGGTCTGCATCCAGCCCCAGTTTAGCGTGGTCATTGATGGCGCAGATCAGTGCTGCAAAGCCCGATGCCGATGAGGCCAGGCCCGCGCCGGTAGGGAAGTTGTTGCGGGTATCGATTTTTACAGGCGCGATATCAAACTCAGCACGCAGCGCCTGCAGAAAACGCATGATCTTCTGATCTGCCACCTGCACCTGATTCAGCCAGATTTCATCGCTGGTGTGAGCGGTTACCACCGTATCGGTTGCCAGCGTGTCGAGGGTGATCGACAGGTTCGGCGAGGCAGGCAGGTTACCCTCCCTGGTCTGTTTACCCCAATATTTGATCAGAGCAATATTTGGATGCGCGCGAGCATGCTTCATATGGATGAAACCTGTGTTCGGTCTCTGCTGGGGCTAATCAATATAGTTAGCGGGTGGCACGAATCGAAATCCCATGCGCTCGAGTTCCCGTGCGATACCAATGGTAATCAGGTCATCATATTCACGGCCCACAATCTGCACACCAATGGGCAGGCCTTCGTTATTCAGCCCGGTTGGAATGACGGTTGATGGTAGAAAGGTCACACCAGTAAGGCCGGCCCAGAAGACCTGTTCAAAATACGGTCGTTCCTGATTATCCACCATCAGGGTACGTTCACCGAATTTGCGATGATCGTGTGGAAATGCCGCTGTGGCCATCATGGGGGTCAGCAGCACATCATGGGTATTAAAAAATTCATGCCAGTGCCAGCGCAGATGATGACGCTGCTCGTTTGCGGCACCCCACTGTTTGAAGCTTGCGACCTGAGCACGCAAGACCTTTGCCCCCTGACTGTTATCGTTAGGGCTCAGATTGGCAACATAGTCTTTCAGGCTGTCGTATTCGTCATCCGGCATGCGCATTGCCATGGTTGACTGCAGCAGATTCTGATACGTGTCATGACTCTGACCAGGATCAAAATCGGGCCTTGCATCGGTATGAATGATCGCGCCGGCATCCGCCAGCGCCTGGGCAACCAGGTCCACCCGTGCTTCAACTTCTCTGGCCACCGGTGCGTTGTCGTCATTGCGCCAGACGGCTACTTTCAAGCCCTTCAGACTGCGTCCCTGCCATTCGGGTAGATTGAGAGAGAAGCCACGCTGTTTGATTTCGTCAGGTCCGGCCATGGCTCGCAGGGCGGTATCCAGATCCGCTGCGGAACGCGCCAATGGTCCGATAACGGAAATGTCTGAACTGGATCGGATATCTCCGGGCGGTGTATGACCCCGCATCCACAGCAGATCATAGGTGGGTTTGTGACCAAATACGCCGCAGTAATGTGCCGGGTTTCTGATCGATCCACCAATGTCGGAGCCGGTTTCTATGCCCGTCAGACCGGCAGCCAGGGCAGCAGCGGAACCGCCGGATGAACCGCCAGGGGTGCGGGTGAGGTCATAGGGGTTGTTGGTGGTGCCGTAGATATCGTTGTAACTCTGGAAGTCCGCCAGAGACAGTGGCACGTTGGTTTTACCAAAAATGTTCAAGCCGATCGAACGCAGCTTTTTAACTGACTCGGCGTCCTCGGTCGGCACATTGTCCCGCCACGCCGGGTTGCCCCAGGTAGTGGGTGTGCCGGCCACGTTGTAGGACTCTTTTACCGTCATGGGTACGCCGGCCAATGGCCCGAGCGGTGCGCCGCTGGCGATGGCTTTGTCCGTTGCTGACGCAGTCTGCTCAGCCGCGTCGCGCATCTCAACAACGATGGCGTTGATTTCGCCGTTGTAGCGGTCGACCCGCTGAAGATAGTGATGCAGCAATTCCTGAGCGGAGATCTCTTTGTTTTTGATTTTTTCAGCCAGCTCTGTGGCAGAGCAGAAAGCCAGATCGCTCATGTGGTTCCCCTGGGTTCGGTTTGGGCCAGACTGTGCAGCGTGGGCCTGATTTTATCAAGGTGTATGCATCGTTCAGGGGCTGGCTCACTGTTGGACCGATCGCGGCGCCTGGCGACAAGTACGCGCTGGGCGGACTAGAATGCAGCACCTGAAATCATCACGAGTTAGACATGATCTACTTACACCATTATCCCGCTTCGTTGTTTTCGGAGAAAATCCGGGCACTCCTTGGCTATTACGAGCTGCCCTGGCATTCGGTTGAAATCCCCAGCATTATGCCGCGACCTCTGCTCATGCCGTTATCCGGCGGCTACCGGCGCACACCGGTGCTGCAGATTGGCGCTAACGTCTACTGCGACAGCAAAATCATCTGTAAAGGTCTGGCGCGGCATGTGGGTGACGATAGCCTGTACAGCCAGGGGTTTGCCGCGCATCGCACCGCGGACTGGGCAGATAGCCAGCTGTTCAAAGTGACGGTTGCGCTGAACTTCCGGCCTGAAGCCCTGAGCGTCATGATGGGCCAGTTTTCGGCGGAAGAAGCAGCTGCATTTGCCAAAGATCGCGCGGAACTCTCCGGAGACCAGCCCATAGCCAGCCTGACGCCGGCAGCGGCCATGGCGTACCTGAACCATGCGTTGGATGAACTGGACGCAACGCTTGCAGGCACAGGGTCATTCCTGCTGGGTGACACCCCCAGCATTGCCGATTTTGCGGTGTTTCATAATCTCTGGTTCCTGAACAATAACCCGGTGAATGCACCTCTGCTGCAGGGTTTTAATCATATTCAGACCTGGTTCCAGCGGATTGTTGACATGGGACATGGCAAGCCCAGGGCCAGTGACGGTGAGGCTGCCTTAACCGCGGCAAGAGATGCCCAACCGGTGCTGCCGGCGCTGCTGATGCCGGCCAACGTCGATTACGAAGTGGGTGACCGCGTGACGGTCACACCGGTGGATTACGGGCGTATCCCTGTTGATGGGAAACTGGTTGCAGCAAGTGCAGAAGAAATTGTCATCGAAAGGCCGTTGGATGATTCAACGGTGTTTGTGCATTTTCCTCAGGCTGGTTTTGAGGTGCAGACCGTTTCGGACTGATTATTCCTCGCTTACCCGGGATTGCGGCCGCGGGTGTGTCTCAAGCTGAGCTTCGAGACGCACCATCCAGGCTTCGATTTTGTGCTGGGTCAATGGAATGTCCATGGCAACAAAAGCCAGGCCCAACGGCAACATCCAGAATCCCAGCACGGGCAGAAACCCAAATACACCGCCCACCATAAAGGCGACGCCGATCAGACTGCGGACACCGGGAGCGACGTGGTCACGACCCCATTTCAGGGTTCGATAAGTGATAACCGCGATTCTCTGTTTGAGCGTCAGCTCACCCTGTTTGGCCACTAAACCAGCACTGGCCCGTCACTGGGTGCATCGTGTGTGCCGGGGTGCGCGCGACGCGCCAGGTCCGGGTCAATCGACAGGAATCGGTAACGGCCGTCTTCATGCAGGGTGCGTTCAATGCGGTTGCGGTACATGAGCAGGTGCACATGGGCGATGGCTTCGCCTAACGCCATCATCATCTGCCGCGGGTCCAGTTCGCGTGCAAACAGCACCGGCAGCAGATCTTTGGCAACATGGGGTTCAACACAAGCCTCTTCGATGGCCAGCATGCGATCGTCGTGGTGACTGATCAGGCCGCGCAAGCGCTCGCGCACGCCATAAAAAGGCAGATTGTGTGCCGGCAGCACCAGCGTGTCGGAGGGTGTGGACAGAAATCGATCGTGTGAGTCCATCCAGTCTTTCAGCGGGTTGGCCTCGGGTTCAGTGGGGTGCACGCTGACGTTGGAAGTGATGATGGGCAGTATCTGGTCACCGGAAATCATGACTTTCAGGGCTGCACTGTATAAACAGGCGTGCTCCGGGGAATGGCCCGAACCGACCACGATCTGCCAGTCGTTATGACCAATGGTCAGCACCTGGCCATTATGCAGACGCTGATAGCCGGATGGCATGGCGGGCATAGACATACCTTCAGAAGACCGCTGGCTCCACATTTTTGCCAGTTGTTCCAGGTAGTCGCCGGGCATGCCGGCGCGTTCGTAAAACTGCTGGCCCAGCCAGCTGGAATGGTGTGACGCGCCGCCCCCGGCAAATGCTCTGGCCTGGTAGTACTCCGCACGGGTCATGTACAGCGGGCATTTGAAGTAATCGGTAATCATAGCCGCCTGGCCGATATGATCCGGATGCATATGTGTGCAGATCACCCCAATCACGGGCCGATTGCCCAGTTCCTGACTGAATATCTGATGCCACAGTTCACTCACATCCGGTAAGGCAAGCCCTGTGTCGACCACCCACCAGCCCTGCCTGTCTTCGAGCAGATAGAGATTGATATGGCTCAGTGAACCCGGCATGGGCATGCTCAACCAGCGCACACCGGGCGCAACCTCTTCGGTGGTGCCCGGTTTGGGATGTTCGTCCCAGGGGTAACTCAGATTGTCTTTTTTGTGCATAGCTGGCGCAGTATAGCGCCATAAAGTGGCGATGGCGCCAAACTAGTTTGGCATGCCAATATCGAGTAAATTCGAAGCATCTTGAACGGGAGACACCACATGGCGATGAACATCAAACCCATTCCGACCCTGGACAGCGAAGTCAATGATATCCGCATGGCTACCGCGGAAATTGTCAACAACGAAATTGTGCCGAATGAAAAACGCCTCTGGGGGTGGCTTGCAGACAGTGCCAACGCCACCAACGAGGTGAAGGCGGAGGCCACTGAACTGCGCCATGAGATTCAGAATAAGGTCAAAAATGCCAATTTGTGGGCGCCCCACCTGCCAAAGGAGTTTGGCGGCATGGGTATCTCGTTTCTGCAGCATGCGTATATGAACGAAATCCTGTCCTACAGTCCCGGTGCCGCTTCACTGTTTGGTGTGGTTGCCCCGAATTCAGGCAACCAGAAGATTCTGGCCAAATATGGGACACCGGAGCAGCATGAAAAATGGCTGAAACCGCTCACTGAAGGCACCATGCAGTCTGGTTTTTCCATGACGGAACCGGACAATCCAGGGTCCGATCCGCGCGCGATCAAAACCCAGGCGGTACTGGATGGTGATGAATGGGTCATCAACGGGCACAAGTGGTTCACCTCCAACGGCCACGCGGCAGATTTTTTTATTGTCATGTGCCGCACCGCAGACCCGAACGATCCCAGCGGCGACAAGCAGACCATGACCCAGATCATCGTGCCGAAAGACAGCCCGGGCCTGAAAGTTGTGCGCGGAGTGCCGGTATGGGGTAAAGCCTCCAGCCATTGTGAAATCATTTACGACAATGTCCGGGTGCCTAAAAATAACCAGTTGGGCCGCACCGGCTCAGGACATCAGGCCGCCCAGGACCGTCTTGGCGCCGGTCGTGTCTACCACTGCATGAACTCGATTGGTTCCATGTGGCGGGCGTTTGATCTGATGATCGAGCGCCTCACCACACGGGAAGTACACGGTGGTGAAAAACTCGAAGAAAAACAGTTCATGCAGGGTTTTGTGGCTGAGAGCTACATGGACATCCAGTCGGCTCGCCTGATGACCATCCACTGCGCTGAGAAGATGGAAACCGGTGTTGATCCGCGCACGGATATCTCCGCAATTAAAATCTTTGTACCCGCCGCCTATTCCCGCGTCGTCGACCGCGCCATTCAGGTCTGGGGGGCGGCGGGCGTATCGGGTGATTTACCGCTGGCGGGGATGTATCAGGGCGCGCGCACGCTGCGCCTGGCAGACGGGCCCGATGAAGTGCATAAAATTCTCATCGCGAAACTGATTCTGCGCCGCTATCACGCGGGCGAAACCTGGGATTTTGGCAACTGAGAACAAGTGGTAGACTGCCTGGATGACAACTCTGCAACGGCCAAAAGACTTCTTCAGCGACGCTGAGATTGAACAGCTGCGTCAGCATTCACCCTGGCGCTCGGCGTTTGCGCTGCTGCATTGCTGGGGCGTGATTGTGGCCACCTGGATCGTGGTCGGTCTCTGGACCAATCCGCTGACGGTTCTGTTGGGAATTTTTATCATCGGAGCGCGTCAGCTGGGTTTAGGGGTGCTGTCACATGATGGCGCGCACTTTGCGCTGAGCAGAAACCGCAAGCTCAATGACTGGTTGTCTGAATGGGTCTTAAGCCGCCCTTTCACCAGCGGTACGATTGATGGGTATCGTAAATATCACCTCCAACACCATGCTTTCACCCAGCAGCCGCAAGACCCGGATCTGCATTTGTCCAAGCCCTTTCCAATCAGCAGAACATCGTTTCGTCGTAAAGTCTGGCGTGACCTTTCCGGCCAAACCGGTTGGAAACAGTATGGCGCCATGTTTTCCGATGCGTTCAAAGGCGAGACCCGGGCGCAGGCATTGAAAAACGGCTGGCGCCGATTTGGTCCCAATATCGTCATAAACCTGGTTTTTCTTGCCGGTTTTACGCTGGCGGGAAAATGGTATCTCTACTTCCTCTTGTGGTGGGTGCCGGCATTGACATGGAATCGCTTTATCACACGTTTGCGTAACATAGGCGAACATGCGGCGGTTCCTGACAATGACGATCGTCTGCGCAATACGCGTACTATAGAAGCGAACTGGCTGGAGCGTGCTTTTATTGCCCCTTATGGTGTGAACTACCATCTGGAACACCACCTGGTGGTCAACGCGCCCTGGTATAACCTGAAAAAAGCCCATCAGATGCTGATTGACAAAGGCTACCTCGAGCAGATGGAAGTCCAGCCGAATTACAGAGCCATGCTTGCAGTGGCTGTACCCGCCAGCGCTGCGGCATGATCTGCGCAATGAAGTGTTATGCCTAAGTTAACCTCCGCCGAGCAGGCTGAGTTTCTGGATGAACCCGGGGTGCTGATGCGTATTGCGGTGGTACGTGGTGATGGCAGTCCGCTGGTCACCCCGATCTGGTTCCTGCATGAAGCGGGTAACATTTACTTTACGCCGCGGGAAAAATCAGCTTGGTTTGCCTGCTTACGCCGTGATCCGCGGGTATCCCTGTGTATCGATGAACAACCGTTGCCTTACCGGAAAGTCATTGTGGACGGTGCCGCGGAACTGGTGTTTGACGTGGGCCATGACGATGAGTGGCGTGATCTTTATCTACGCACGGCGCAGAAATATGTTGGGCAGCAGGGTGCGCAGGCGTACGTGCAGAACACCATTGATCAGCCTCGCGGTCTGTTTAAAGTGACACTGGATAACGCCAGAGTCACCAGCTGGCGCATGCCGCTGGATAATGAAGACGGCATGGGCATCTGGCACGACCGCTATTACGTACCAGGTACACATTTTTAGTGCGCGCTTTGCAAGCAGCTGTTGGAGACGTCGATGAAATGTCCTAAGTGCCCCGGCAGCATGCAGACCGAGACGTATGGTCGGAAAATCACCGTGCACCGGTGTGATCAGTGTGGTGGCCTATTCTGTAAACCCGATGCCCTGCTGGAGATGAAGCGCGAGTGGATGTCGGAAATTGTCCTCGACAACGGCAACAAAAAAATCGGTCAGAAACACGACGCGCTGGGAGAGATAAACTGCCCCGAATGCGGCATTGCCATGGACCAGACATTTGATCAGGCCCAGAAACACATCTGGTTTGAAAGCTGTGTGCAGTGCGAGGGTATGTATTTTGATGCCGGTGAGTTTTCTGATCTGAAATATGAAACCCTCCTGGATCGCGTGCGGGACTTTGTTAAAGGGGCACGGCCCCGGCTTTAGTCCTGCTCTTCGAACAGGCTGTCAAACGTGCGGGCCTCGTTGCTGGTTCGCGCCTGTCTGATACATCGAGCCAGGATGGGGATTCCCTCGACAATCTGATCCTCGGTCAAATGGCCAAAGGCCAGGCGCAGATAAGGTTTGTTGCGATTGGCATAGTGAAATGAAACGCCGGGTAAATAGGCGACCCCGTTGTCCTGGGAAAGCTGCCACAGTTTCGGGCGATCCACATCATCGGGCACGCGCACCCAGACAAACAGTCCACCTGCAGGGTTTGACCAGACACAGATGTCGTCGAGATGATCCGCCAGACCTTTCACAGTAAGGTCGCGTTTGATTTTCAGGACCGGGTTGGTGACCGCGGCGTGGTCACCAATACCGTCTTTGTAGAATTCCGCTGCAATCGCAGAGGCCAGATAATTTGAACCCGCGTCGTGGCGATGGGCGAGCATTTTCTCCAGCATCGGTGGTCGCGCGTAGATGTAACCCAGGCGAAATCCCGGTGCCAGAATCTTTGACAGGGAACCGAGATAAATATGTTTGGGGTTATCATCCAGGGCAAACAGCGCCGGCTCTATGTCACCTTCATAATGTACGTCGGCGTAACAGTTATCCTCGACGATGGGGATGTCGTATTGGGCCGCCAGCTCGATCATCTGCAGCCGGCGGGCTTCAGGCATGATGAACCCTGTGGGGTTCTGGTAAGTGCTGATGGCGTAGATGAACTTTGGCCGCCGACCTTCGTTCTCCAGGCGATCCAGCTCTGCCGCCATATGGTCCATGCGCATGCCGCCCTCGTCGAGCTTTATACCCACCATCTCTAAGCCGATACCTCGGTACGCACTGAGTGTGCCCGGGTAGGAATATTCCTCAACCAGCACCGTATCGCCTTTGTTTTCCATCAGCGCCTGGGCGCTTAACGTAACCGCCTGCATGGAACCATTGGTGATGATCAGGTGTTCGGGATCAACCACCACACCTTCACGTTCTCCCTCCCGTTGAGCCATCAGTTCACGTAAGCGCGGGTGTCCAAGGCCGCCGGGATAGCGGGTTAACATCTCTGCCTCGCGACCGATGGCGGCAACTGCTGCGGCCTGAATCGCCTGGGTCGGGAAGGTGCTCGGATCTGAACGTCCGGTTCCGAAGTCATAGCGTATGTCAGACATTGCCTTGCGCCAGTTTGTTGGAGGTGAGGTAGGTATAACTCTGTTTGACCGCTGCCATCATGTCGGTATCGCACTGGTCGAGCTCAACCACGGCCCATTCCAGCGTGTCCGGATCGGCAGCTGCAAACAGCGCGGCAATATCCATCGCACCATCACCGACGGCAACATGGCTTTGACCTTTAACTAACGGTCCATCTTTCACGTGCATGAGGGGAACGCGTTTGTTGACTCGGGTAATCTCTGCCGCCGGATCGCGCTGGCCGAAGTTTGCCGCCCAGTAGGTATCAATTTCAAATTCCACGTCGGGAACCGCATCCTGCAGATAGTGATAGGCGGGCTGTCCATCCAGGAGCTCGTATTCCCAGTAGTGGTTGTGTAGAAACAACGTGAGGCCGTGGGGTTTCAGCAGCTCTACCAGGCTGGCGGTTGTTGCGATGGTCTGCTCGAGACTGGCTCTGTCTTTGAAATCATCCGGTGCAAAACCGCCTGGGGCGCGGGTTAAACCTAAAGCCTGGATGGTTTCCACCACCTCGTTGAGGTTGTCTGTTCGGTTGATCCAGGGAAAATGACTCGAGCTGACCTGCATGCCGAGGTCCTTGACCTGCCGACAGAATTCTTCCGGCGTTCTGCCAAACAGGCTGAACGGTTCAACCCCGGCATAACCGATATCGGCAAGCTGGCTCAGCACGCCGTCGAAGTCTTCCTGACAGGCGTCGCGCAGGGTATAAAGCTGCACCGAAATCGGTGGGATGTTTGTGCTCATTCTGTCCTCCCTTTAGGCTATCGTAGCGTTGTTTGTGGAGGGAGTGTAGGTGCAGAACCGTAAGTTGAGATTTGGCATGGTCGGCGGAGGTCAGGGTGCTTTCATTGGCCCGGTGCATCGCATGGCAGCTGAACTCGATGGCCATGCGGAACTGGTCTGTGGTGCTTTTGCTTCAGATCCGCAGCGCGCGCAGGCCTCAGGTCAGGAGATATACCGACTACCGGCTCACCGTTGCTATCCAGATTATGCAGCAATGTTTGCTGCAGAGCGGGCACTTGCCGATGACCAGCGCATGGACTTTGTTGTTATAGCGACGCCTAATCATCTGCATGCCCCTGTTGCACTGGCGGCGTTGGAAGCAGGCTTCCATGTTGTCTGCGATAAACCCATGGCCTTAAATGTGGAGGAGGCTTTACAGTTAGCACAACGGGTAAACGCCTCTGGCTTGAAATTTGCGTTAACACATAACTACACAGGTTATGCCATGATCAGGGAGGCACGGGACCTGGTCGCCAGTGGCGCTCTGGGTGCCATTCGCCGGGTCAGCTGTACCTATCTGCAGGGCTGGTTGGCGCGGGATGAACAGGACAGCAAACAGGCACAGTGGCGTACGGATCCAGCGCGGGCAGGAGCGGCGGGCTGTTTTGGTGACATTGGCAGCCATGCAGAGAATCTGCTGAGTTTTGTCAGCGGGCTGAATATTGAAGCGGTCTGTGCCGATCTAACCACTTTTGTTGCAGACCGGGCGCTGGATGACGATGGTAATGTGCTGTTGCGCCTCAGTAGCGGTGCCCGTGGCATCATCAGCGCAAGTCAGATTGCCGTAGGCAAAGAAAACGATCTGACGCTGCAGTTGTATGGCGATAAAGGCGGTCTGGAATGGCGGCACAGTGAGGCCAATTCACTGCTTGTACGCTGGCCTGACAAACCTTATGAGGTGAGGCGCAGCGGCTGGCCGGGCACCGGAACACCTGCCCAGGCGGCAACACGCGTGCCGGCGGGTCACCCGGAGGGATATATTGAAGCGTTTGCGCAAATCTACCGGGACTTCTGCCTGGATCTGCGTGGTTTACCCCACCATGAATATCCGTCGGTTGCGCAAGGCGTGGGGGGTAACCGGTTTATCGACGCTGTGGTACAAAGTTCTGCCCGGGATTGCGCCTGGGTGAAATTGGATTGAATCAAGGAAAACACCCATGCAAACGCTGAAAGGACCGGCCCTTTTTCTGGCCCAGTTCATAGACGACACAGAACCGTTTAACAGTATTGAGCAGATGGCCGGATGGGCAGCGGACATGGGCTTTGTTGGTGTTCAGGTGCCTATTGGTAATCCGGACTTTATTGATGTGGCACTGGCTGCAGAAAGTAAGACGTATTGTGATGAGCTTAAGGGCCGGGTGGAAGCGCAGGGTGTGGTCATCACCGAGCTGTCGACTCATCTGCAAGGCCAGCTGGTGGCGGTGCATCCCGCGTACGATGAGCTGTTCGACGGATTTGCACCGCCACATGTGCGCGGCAACCCCAAAGCGAGAACGCAATGGGCGATACAGCAGGTTACGTTGGCTGCGCAAGCCTGCGCCAATCTCGGCCTTACCGAACAGGTTTCGTTTTCAGGCTCGCTGCTGTGGCCGATGATGTATCCCTGGCCCCAGCGATCGCCGGGCCTGGTGGAAGAAGGTTTTGCTGAACTTGCCCGTCGCTGGCGACCGATTCTGGATGCCCATGAAGAGGCCGGGGTAAACATCTGTTACGAGATTCACGCCAGCGAAGACCTGCATGACGGCGTGACTTTTGAACGTTTTCTGGATGCTGTAGACGGTCATAACCGGGCCAATATTCTCTATGACCCCAGCCATTTCCTGCTGCAGCAGCTCGACTATCTCAGCTTCATCGATATCTATCACGAGCGGATCAGGATGTTTCATGTCAAGGATGCGGAGTTCAATCCCACCGGACGCAGCGGCATTTACGGCGGTTATCAGGACTGGTTGCAGCGGCCAGGCAGATTTCGTTCGTTAGGGGACGGTCAGATTGACTTCAAGGCGATCTTCTCCAAGCTGGCGGGCTATGACTATCAGGGCTGGGCGGTACTTGAATGGGAATGCTGTCTGAAACACTTCGAAGATGGGGCCCGGGAAGGTGCAGCGTTCATCCGCGATCATATCATCCGTGTCACAGACAAAGCCTTTGATGATTTTGCTGCCAGCACAACCGATGCGGCAAAAAACAGACGCATCCTCGGCCTGGAGGGCAGATAGCGCAGTCTGCCACCCAGCGCCAGGCAGTGTGTGTCCCGGACTGGCCAAAAACGGGTAAAATCGATTTTTCAGCATCAACTGCGCCGATAAACCGATGTAATTTACGTTCGGTTAACACCAAAACCGCCCGGGATGATAATCGCTGCGGTAGACTAGCGCCTTTTTACCCACAGCTAAGGTGTTAGTGCATGAATCTGGATCGGATCACCGTTGGCGATGACGCGCCCAACGATATCAACGTCATTATCGAAGTACCCGTTGGTGGTGAACCCATCAAATATGAGATGGACAAAGACTCCGGTGCCCTGGTGGTCGACAGGTTTCTGTACACCTCCATGCGCTATCCGGGCAACTACGGTTTTGTGCCGCATACGCTGTCTGACGACGGTGATCCCATTGATGTGCTGGTTGCCAGTACCCGTGGCATCACACCCGGCGCGGTAGTGAATTGTCGACCCATTGGCGTGTTGATGATGAAGGATGAGTCCGGCGGTGATGAGAAGGTGATTGCGGTGCCTTCAACGCGGTTGACCCGTCGCTATGAGAAGGTCAGAGACATTCAGGATCTACCCCAGATCACTCTGGATCAGATTGCCCACTTCTTTGAACACTACAAAGACCTTGAAGGTGGCAAGTGGGTTGAAGTTGATCGCTGGGGGGGCGTCGATGACGCCAAGCGCCTGATTCAGGAAGCCCTCAACCGGTATGAATAACTGGCGCTAACCGCTCGCCGCGAGGGCTTTGATCAGCCCTCGTGCACTGGACCCATCCAGATATTCGCGTAATTCGGTAATTTTTCCGTTGTTCACTGTGGCGACCACACAGGCGGCAATCTGCAGGGCACTGCCATCCGGTAACGTGCCCCGCACGCTGTGTTCTTCAACAAATCCATCCGGCGTTGCCGTGCGCACGGCGTCTGCGTAGTGAAAATCTTTGACTGTCCGCTGTACCGCCTGGTTGAATCCCAGCAAGGCATCCAGGTCCATGGCGGGACGATGGTTCTGAATGGCTTTCAGGTCCGGGCTGCACAGGGCGCGTGCGGTGTCATCGTCGCCGCTCTGGAAGGCGCGGAACAGCTGTTCTGCAAGGTCTGTATGACTCATTGATGGGACCTACCCGGGTATATGAAAATCCGAGTATAACGCCAGGGACGAGCAGGCCAAACGCAAGGTGCGAGGTAAGGGTCGATGTCTGCGGTGTGTTCAGATACGCTCTGGCGTGCAAGGGAGAACAGTTATGGCGATTCGAATTGATCCCGAAACGGGTCTGAAGATATTCAACACACGCGCCGCGAAGGCAACGGACAAGATATCCGGCAAAGGTTATTCACCGGTGGCTGACGAAGCCCTGAAGACGCTGCCGCCAGCACCCCCAGGCGCTGTTTTTGATGCGCAGGAACAGGCCAAATACAAAGCCTTCAAAGAAGCCCGTGCTGGTGCTGCCGACTACATGGCCATGGAAGGTGAATTCAGCCGTTACCTGGAAGATGTGTATTCAGCTGACCCGGTAGAGCGTGAGTCTTTGCATGACGAATGCGACATTCTGGTCGTTGGTGCGGGCTTTGCCGGCCTGCTGCTGTGGTACAAACTGCGCGAAGCCGGCTTTACCGATGTCCGCTTCTGCGAAAAGGGCGGCGACGTGGGCGGCACCTGGTATTGGAATCGATACCCTGGCATTGCCTGTGACGTGGAATCCTACAGCTATCTGCCGCTGCTGGAAGAAATGGGTTATGTACCCTCCATGAAGTTTGCTGCCGGCTTCGAAATCATGGAGTACTGCCAGTCCATAGCAGAGAAATTCGGCTTTTATGACAAGTGTCTTTTTCATACCACCGTTGAACAGACCCAGTGGCAGGAAGACACAGGACGCTGGCGTGTGAAGACCGACCGTGGTGACAATATGCAGGCGCGCTTTGTGGTGCTTGCCAATGGCATCCTCACAACGCCGAAACTGGCAAGAATCGAGGGTATGGAAACGTTTCAGGGCGATTCGTTCCATACCTCACGCTGGGATTACAACATCGACCTGAAAGGCAAACGTGTTGGCATCATCGGGACTGGCGCGACGGCGGTGCAGGCAGTGCCTGAACTGGCAAAAATTGTCGGTGAGCTGTTTGTCTTCCAACGTACACCCTCATCCATAGACGTGCGCGATCAGCGTGAAACCACCGATGAGGAACGTCGCACCTGGGCTTCAGAGCCGAACTGGGCGAAAAAACGCCGCGCGCGTTTTGCGAAAATTTCTGAAGGTCGCACTGCCTTAAAAGCGAATGATGATTATCTGGCAGGCAAAGTTGACGATTACAAAGAGCGTAAGTTGCACACCAGCAAATTGTCGCCCGAAGAACTGGTGCAGAAACAGCTGCAGACCAATTTCCGCATCATGGAGCAGATACGCGCCCGGGTCGATGCGATTGTGAAAGACCCCAAAACCGCTGAGGCGCTGAAACCCTATTATCCCTACGGCTGTAAGCGACCGACATTCCACGACGAATATCTGCCCGCGTTTAACTTAGCCCATGTACATCTGGTCGATACTGCGCCGCGAGGGGTCAGTAAAATCAATGCGCGTGGTGTTGTTCACGAGGGCATTGAATATCCGCTGGATGTGCTGATTTACGCCACCGGCTTCCAATGGATGGCCACGTCAACGTTCAACATGATTGTAGGCCGGGATGGGTTGTCCCTGCGGGACAAGTGGCAGACTCAGGGCACAAAGACATTTCTTGGTCTGCACAGCAAAGGCTTCCCCAATCTGTTTATTATTTCCGGGCCTCAAGGTGGCGGCGGCAGTTTTAATTTCACCAACGCGATCGAAGAGCATGCGGACTATGTGGTATGGATGCTCTCCACCCTGCGTGACAAAGGCGCGCAAATTGTGGATGTGAAAAAGGCGCCGGAAGATGAGTATGCGGAGCACTGCCGCATGGCAGATCAGGTGACCCGGCCGCTGCGCGACTGCATCACTTATTACAATGGTCATGGCGAAGCCGAGCCGGGTAGTCTGGCTTATTATGGTGGCGGTCAGTGGCATAAGTTCCGGCGTAAAGCTCAGGAAACCCTGGAGCCTTATCTCTTCGGTTAGATCCAGTGCAACCGGCGGCAGCCCAGTTTTTATTATTCCTGCTGGCAGTGTCGGCAGGACTTGTCAGTCAGCCTGTTGCAGCGGCAGATACAGACACGGATAAAGCCAGCCGTTTACCCAGCGGACTGACCGATGATCCGCTGCTTAATTCCCGGTTCATTCTTTACGGCGCGGGCAATAACCGGGAGCGGGCCCTGCGTTGGACCAAACGGCGCGGTGATCCGGATATGGCTGCGGCACTCATTCATGCGATGCGGTTTGCCAAACCGACCCAGCGTGATGACCTGGTGCAGACGCTGCAAAGCATCACCAGAAAGCGTTATGGCGATAACTGGCTGCGCTGGATGCAGTGGTTACAGGCCAATCCGGACATCAAACCTTTTAGCGGCTTTGATGTGTTCTTAAGTGCGCTGTTCGGCAGCCTGGATCCTGGATTCAAAGACTTTATCTATCCTGGTGTGAAGCACGCCATCCGACTGGAAGAAGTGGTGTGGGGTGGGGTACGCAGCAGAACAGGGATCCCGTCGCTGGATACTCCCGCATTTATTTCAGCCTCCCAAGCGCATTATCTGAGCGATCAGGACCTTGTCTTTGGCGTGTACATTAACGGCGATGCGCGTGCGTATCCCTACCGCATCATGGATTGGCATGAAATGACCAACGACGTGGTCGGTGGTGTGCCGGTTGCGCTGGCCTACTGCACCCTGTGCGGCTCCGGAATTCTGTACGGCACATTGCCGACCGGTGCGGACAAACCCCTGATATTTGGTTCTTCCGGCCTGTTGTATCAATCCAATAAGCTGATGTTTGATCACGAAACCAATTCGTTGTGGAATCAGTTCACCGGTCGACCTGCGGTGGGTGAGCGGGTGGGTTCCGGCATCGAACTGGTGACGTTGCCGCTGGTGACCACCAGCTGGTCGAACTGGCGAGCCCAGCACCCGCACACTAAAGTGCTCGATATCGATACCGGGCATACAAGAGACTATTCCGCCGGTGCCGCGTACGGTAATTATTTCGAAAGCACCAGGCTGATGTTTCCAACCCTGACAGATGATCGCCAGCTCAAGCAGAAAGAACAGGTGTTCGGCTTGCGCATGAGTGGCGTTGATCGGGCCTGGCCTTTGAGCGCCTTTGCAGGCGGCAAAGTGATCAACGATCAGGTGGGGGTGCTGAAACTGGTGCTGATTGGCAATGCACAAACCCGCACGGTGCGCGCGTATCGGCGGGGTGACAAAGAGTTTGTTGCCTCTGCTGATAACGAATATGTGCTGTTGGCAGGGGATGAAGCCTGGACAATAACCGAAGCGGCATTAGTCAACGCCGATGGTGACCAGCTGTCGCGGTTACCCGGGCACCTGTCTTTCTGGTTTGCCTGGCATAATTATCTCGGAGCGGACACGCTCGCACGGCCCGACTGAAATTGCACCATCGACCCTGTCGAGCCGAAACCTCACACGACCCATCACGATAGCGCGTTGGCATCGATACGCCATTGCGAGCACAAGGCTGTCGTGGACGCTACTCATTCTTGCGTCGTTGCTGCAAAACCCAGGCAATGTGCGAATAATCTGGCCGCGGCGTCGGGTTCTGCGGCGCCAGCGGTGATTCGCGGCAGGACGTTACCGCGGTAACGTTTGCCACAGCTCGTGTTTGCAGAGGGACGACGCCCGCACTTTGGAATAACTCAAGCGGCCCTGACAAAACGCGGCATCGGTCACCGGCAGGTCCACAAGCGCTCTTGCCACGCGCACCTTCTCGCGCGCGGCATTGGGGCCAATGCCCAGGTAATAACCGAGCCAGGCGGCGGTGGTTTTAAACTCTTCCTCCCAGCAGTGCCCTTCACCATCAAAGAGCGCGATCAGTTTGATCAGTTGATAGGAGGCGTGTTGAATGCTGGCATAGAGATCGATGATCTCGGCTTTCAGGTTCAGGGTATCGTGCTGAGATACGGACAGGGGCTGGTATGGCGGTAACATTGCTGTGTCGTTCATGTGACTGGCCTTCACCACAGACAGGGTCTGTTGGTTTATCATAGGATGTTAGATAACTGTATATGTATACAGTTATTTTATGAATCTGAATGTACCCAAAGGCCGCCAGCCTGAAGACGCACTACCGTCACACGTGTGTGCATGGAGGCCCCGGCAAAGACGATATTGGGGTCATCCACTGTCCAAACACCATCGCTGAGCTTCGGACTCAATAAAACCAACCAAAGAATAAGTCGTAACGCCGCGATTGCGTGCCGGACTGTCTGAAAAATCTGCCTACCTGCGAAAGGCGGCATAAGAGCGATGAAATTAGCAGACTGCTGCAACACTTGCAAAACGCGTAGGCTGAATTTTTTGGTCATACAAACAGGTGATGCAATGATCTTTCTCATTGAAGGGCCCGTGGGAGCGGGCAAGTCGACATACGCCAGGCACCTTGCTGAGCGTCACAAGGCGTTGCACCTGAACCTGGACGAGTGGATGGTTGTATTGTTTCGCCCGGACCGGCCCGAGGCTGACTTTCTGCAGTGGTACACCAATCGAAAAGATCGCTGTATAGAGCAGATCTGGGCCACCGCGCTCAAATGCAATCAAATGGATATTGCCGTTGTGCTGGAGTTAGGTCTGGTACAGCAGGCGGATCGCATCGCGTTTTATGACCGGGCGACAGATGCAGGCATTGATCTGCAGGTTATGGTGCTTGATGCGCCCCGTGAAGAACGTATGGCTCGCGTTCAAAAACGCAATCTGGAACAGGGCGACACCTTTCAGATGCTGGTTTCCGATGAAATTTTTGCCATTGCTGATGCAGCCTGGCAAGCGCCTGATGACAGAGAATTTCAGCAGCGCTGCATCACGATGATCGACACGGCCTGACGCCATATTTTTGACGCGTTCTGGTGATGTTGCGCCAATGGATTTTCAAATTGTCGCCACTATGTAGCATCTTCTCTCCAGGCACAGAGTTAGTGACATAATCCGGCAATGGCTAACGACTTGCTCGATTCCAGACTCGAAGGTCGCCTGTTCACTATCGATGACCGCCTGTACCTGGTGGTGGCCGTCGACGGACAACGGGGCTTCGCGCGCACCACAACCAAACAGGGTGCGGCCACGCGGATTGTGGATTTCCCGATTCCGGAAGTGCGCTGGCGATTGTTCATGGAACCTGAACCCGCCTGAGGCAGGCTCTACTTCTTCGCAATTACAAAAAAACTGGTGTCCTCTGGCGTAACCGTTTTACCTTTGTCACCGGCGATTCTGACAATGCTGAATCCCGCAGCGGCTAACATGTCAGTCAGCTGAGCCGCTGTGTACCAGCGCAGAACCCAGGCTCGGTCCAGCGTTTCAGTTTTTTCGCCGTGGGTTTGCGTGTAGCGCAATCGTGTGGTGATCAACTGACTGTGCGTGTCTCCCTGTTCGTCGATGGCCTGGACGGTTGCTGTGTCACCGTTTTCCAGTGTTGTTGAACGTACCTCTGAAGGCATCTGCGTTGCATCAGGTTTAAAAACCGAGAGCAGAAAGTGTCCGCCGGGGATGAGCGCTGCATAGACGCGCTGCAAAGTTTGCTGTGCGTCATCCAGATCATCAATCAGGCAGAAGGAAGGTCCGGCCAGGTAGCAGCATGCATATGTGTTCTCCACGGCCAGGGTCTGCATGGTCTGGCAATACACGGTTGGTGCAAGGCCCTGTGTTTTTGCCCGGTGGTTCAATATGTCCAACAGATCGGCTGATGCATCCAGACCATGCACATTCAGACCCGATCTGAGCAAGGCAAGCATGGGGTTTCCCGCGCCGCAGGCGAGTTCCAGAGCGGGTTCGCCGTGTTTTTCAACAAAGCGCTGGTAGACTTCCGGCGCCGGCAGGTTCCCTGCCAGGGGCTCGTAGAGCCGGGCAACCAGGCCGGTGTAAAACTGACTTGTGGGTGTCATTATGATCTTCACGAAACTAACAGACATATTGTGCCGTATGTGCAGTTTGATGTCACGACCGCGTGTTTGAGGGTGCAACGAGCCCCAGCGCAGACCTGACCATGGGTTACACGGCCAGTAGAGCTGTACTGAAAAGATGAAGAGGCTGAAAAAGACCCGTTCCTGCGCGTATAAAACTTTTTTGTTGCGAAAACTTCACAAAGTTGGCACCTAACTGTCACCTTTCAACCCTACTCTTTTCCGACATGTCAAACGATCCGTATCAGCGGAAATTTTTTAGTAAGGAGATTGAGTATGAGGATTGCCCTTCTATCGGCACTGACCGTTATGGTTGTCATATTTTTTTCATCCCCAGCAGCGGCTGAAGGGTTTAAAAAGAAAAGTAGCTCGGCTCAGCTGGGACCACGTCCGTTTTATCTGCTGGATCAAATGCAGCCAGGGAAGCTGAAGAGACAGTTAGAGCGTTGCGCGGCGAAAACAGATGTCTATTCCAAACAGGATTTTTCGATTGGTCATAGAGGGGCCCCGCTTATGTTTCCTGAGCACACCCGGGAATCATATTTGGCCGCTGCCAAAATGGGGGCGGGTATTCTGGAGTGTGATGTCACATTTACCAAAGACCGCGAGTTGGTCTGCCGACATGCGCAATGCGACCTGCACACCACAACCAACATCGTTGCCACCGATCTGGCAGCAAAATGTTCAGTCCCTCCGGTCGTAGATGCGGATGGGGTTCTCACAAACGCTCGTGATATTCAATGTTGTACCAGCGATATCACGCTTGCTGAGTTCAAGACGCTTGAAGGTAAAATGGACGCCGCCAATCGAGATGCAACTTCCATTGCAGAATATCTCGATGGAACTTCGAGATTCAGAACTGATCTTTACAGTGGCGGTCCCCGCGGCACGCTGATTTCCCATGCCGAGAGCATTGCGCTTTTCAAGAAGCTCAACGTCGGGATGACACCAGAACTTAAGTCGCCGCAAGTGCCCATGCCGTTCGAAGGCGAATATACCCAGCAGGATTACGCACAGCAGATGATAGATGAATATAAGCAGGCAGGTGTTGCACCTCGGCGAGTCTGGCCCCAGTCGTTCAATTATGAAGATGTGCTGTACTGGGTAGAGAGCAACCCGAGTTATGGTCGACGGGCGGTATTCCTGGACAGTCGGTACGCAACGGAGGTGAATGACGCGGAGGCCGTTGCTGCCCTGATTCCTTCCATGGAAACGATAGCGCGCGATGGCGTGAACGTATTAGCGCCGCCCATGTTCATGATGTTGGGCACAGATGAAGCGGGAGAGATTGTCCCCTCTGCTTACGCAAAAGCTGCCAGGGCAGCAGGGCTCGATATGATCGGCTGGACCACCGAGCGGTCAGGACAGTTAGAGAACGGTACCACAACGTTCTACTATTCCACCGTAGGTGAGGCTGTGAAGAGTGACGGCGATATCCTGACTGTGATGGATGTGTTGGCCCAGGATGTGGGGATTATTGGTCTGTTTTCAGACTGGCCTGCAACCACAACTTTTTATGCGAACTGCAAAGAAACCAATACGTTCCAGAACAGGTGGACCAAGAAAGCCAGGTCCTTCAGCGATTAACAAACATTTACACACAAAAAGCGACCACTTGTCGGCAGATTGATAAAGTTTGTTTGACAACAGTCAATCTGAGGCGCATCATCCGCGCCCTGAAATTATAGATCCAACCCTGGGCATCGTATGAACCCTCTTTGGCACAACACATATCTAAGCACCTCACAGGCCACACGCCTGCGCGGTTGCGTGGCTGTGTCCATGGAAATGGTATCGATCATTGTCACCAAGGACTTTGGCGCCCATGACCCCGGAGGCTCTGACGGTTGAATTTGTCGCTTTTAAGACATTTAGAACCCCGAAGAGCCCCAAGCCTTCGGGGTTTTTTCGTTCTGGGGCATAAAAAACTGAATGAATGATCACACGGATGTGAACGAGAAGAAAAATGACGTACGAAGAAAAATTAAGCAGGAACGTACACCGCACGTTATTACTGGGTTTCTTCCAGGTTTTCCTGGTGATCATCCCGGTGGCGGTACCTTTCTTTCAGAGCAAAGGGCTCAGTATGCAGGAGGTTTTTTCCCTGCAGGCGCTGTTTGGTCTGGTGGTGCTGCTGACGGAAGTGCCGTCCGGATATCTGGCTGACGTTCTGGGTCGCAGGAATACCCTGGTGGCCGGCGCGATAATCGCTGCGTTGGGCCATTCAGCGCTGTTAATGGCGGATGGTTTCTGGACCCTGGCAGTCTTTGAGGTTCTGCTGGGTCTGAGCCACTCGCTGATTTCAGGTTCGGATCTGGCGTTGTTGTATGACACCGAGCTGGCTATGGGGCGAAGTGAAGACGAGCAACGTCAGGTGGTAGGCAGGCTGTACAGTGCGCGCACGTTTTCCGAGGCGTTAGCGGGTGTGGCCTGCACGCTGGTGTTGTTGTTTGCCACTTTTGACGAGTTGGTTTATCTGCAGGTGCTGGTGGGTTGGTTGCCGGTCATCCTGGTGCTGCGCCTGGTGGAACCACCGGGACAACGTCTGGAATCCAGCGGGCATATGGCCAATATGGGCCGGATTCTGCGCTACCTGGCAAGTCATTCAGCGGTGTTGCGTCTGGTTTTTCTGGCGCTGTCGATCTGGAGCCTGACAACATTTTATGCGGTGTGGTTGCTGCAGAAACTGTGGGAAACCCAGGGCATTGAGTTGGCTCATTTTGGCTGGTTGTGGGGTGGTTTGACCCTTATCGCGGCGTTTGCCGGGCGCTGGGCGCATCGGGTGGAAGACATGGTGGGACCCCGAGCGCTGCTGGTCTTTATCGGTCTGGCGCCAGCAGCGGGCTACATTGGTCTGGAAACATTTGGTGTCGTGGGTGGTCTGCTGGCCAGTACCACATTCTTTCTGGCCAGAGGCTTTGGCCTGGTGGTGTTACGAGATGCGCTCAACCGGCGCGTGCCTGGTGAGTTTCGCGCGACGGCAAACTCGTTAGCCAGTTTTGGGTTTCGCGGTGCTTTTGTGCTGACGGGCCCGTTTGTGGGCTACAGCCATGATTTATGGGGTATGCAGACGACGCTGGTCATGTTGGCGGTGGTCACGTTGGTGATCTTTGCAGGCTTGATCCTGCCATTGGCGGCGGCGGTTAAAAGCGGTCAAACACAGGTGGCCCAAGGCCAGGAGGTGAGCGATGGATGAAAAATATCCGCGACTGACAGATTTCAAATATGCAGGAGATAGATGATGAGTACTCAACGCGCTTTGCAGCCGGAACAGCTTGAACGGGCACATCGTCCGCGCGAGTCGGCGCAGAATTACGAGTTACGCGTGATTCACGGCACCGGCGGCTTGCTGGAACTGGTTGAAATACAGCCGCGTAAACATCAATGGTTCCACGACTGGGTCAGGGCGATGCAGTTCGCCCACTGGACTTTCTGATGTTCTACGCCTTGCCCGGGGGTAAAACCCCGGGCTTTTTTATACCGTAAAGACAGTGCAGAAGATCTATTTAGAGACTTCAACCGCCGCGATCAGATCATTGCGCACCAGCGATGAAGAGGGACGTTTACGTTCGTATTTTCGGGCCGGGGTGTTGATGATTTCGGTGAGCTCGCCTGCGGCAATGCCTGCCTGTTCACGTTCGGCGCTGACCGGCCCATAAGCCGTCAGGCGCTGGCGCGGATTGCGGTTCAGGGTGCGAATGATACGCCGCATTTCTTCGGACGATGTTTCCTGACCGTGTTCGGTACCCGCTGCGCGGCTGATGGATTCATTCATCAACGTGCCACCGAGGTCATTGCAACCTGCGTTCAAGCAGGCTTTTACACCTTCATGTCCCATCTTCACCCAGCTTGCCTGGATGTTGTCGATATGACCGTGCAGGGCCAGCCTTGCCACGGAGTGCATCAGCACTGCTTCCCGGAAGGTAGGTCCTTTACGTGCTTTACCTTTCAAATACATGGGTGCTTCCATGTGTACAAACGGCAGAGGCACAAATTCGGTGAAGCCACCGGTACGCTTCTGCAGGTCGCGTATGCGTATCAGGTGTCTTGCCCAGTGGTAAGACTTTTCAACATGGCCGTACATGATGGTGGCGGTGGTGTTGAAACCAACATTGTGCGCGGCTTCCATCACCTGCAGCCACTGCCCCGTATTGATTTTGTCAGCGCAGATCACCGCCCGTACTTCATCATCCAGAATCTCAGCCGCGGTGCCGGGCAATGTGCCGAGGCCCGCTTCTTTGAGCATCTGCAGGTAAGGCTCAAGCGACATGTCCATGGTGGCGGCACCCTGCCAGACCTCCAGCGGGGAAAATGCGTGGATATGCATCTGTGGTACCGCGGCTTTTACCGTGCGCAGAATGTTGATGTAGGTATCACCGGTATATTCCGGATGAATGCCCCCCTGCATACACACTTCGGTTGCGCCGCGCTGCCAGGCTTCCTGTGTCCGTCGGGTGATTTCTTCGTCGGACAGATCGTAAGGCCGACCACGCAGGGACTCGGAGAGTTTGCCTTTGGCAAACGCGCAAAACTGACATTTGAAATAACAGATATTGGTGTAGTTGATGTTCCGATTAACGACAAAACTGACCGTATTGCCACAGACCTGTCGGCGCAGCTCGTCTGCCGCCTGTGTCACCGCGGTGAAATCATCACCCCGTGCCTGAAACAGGCGCACAATCTCAGCTTCGCTGAGGTCCTTGCCGCTTTTCACGTTGTCGATGATAGCCTGAATGTCGCCAGAGACGTGCCTGGGTGCATCCATGATCGCGGTCATTACTTCCAGCGGCGGATTGATGTCAATATCACCGGGGCACCATTCGTCGGTACGGGGAAAGCCTTCTGTGTCGATCATGTCCAGCACCCGCACATGCAGGTCTTCATGAACCCAGGTATCCAGATCAATGGCATACCGCGGATAAACAGTGAGGCGCTCGGTCAGGTATTTACCTGCAGCGGCTGTTTCACGGGCAAGGTCTTCTAGGTGCGGCCAGGGCGCTTCCGGATTCACAAAATCCGGTGTCACCGGTGAGACGCCACCCCAGTCGTTGATGCCGGCATGCACAATCTGTGGTAACACGCCAGGGCTTAAGTTGGGTGGGGCCTGAATGCTCATGTGCGCACCAAACAGTATTCTGGTGACGGCAATGGTCCACAACAGTTCGTTTAAGTCCGGTTCCGGCGCATTGACCATTTTGGTTTCCGCTTTGGCGCGGAAGTTCTGCACAATGATTTCCTGGATGTGGCCGTATTCCTCATGAATGGCGCGAATGGCCAGCAGACTTTCAATACGCTCAAGCCGGGTTTCACCGATGCCGATCAATATGCCTGTGGTAAACGGCACTCTGGCGATGCCTGCGTTGCGTAAGGTTTCCAATCGCACCGCCGGGATTTTGTCCGGGCTGCCGTAATGGGGCATGCCTTTTTCCGTCAGTCGATCTGATGCGGATTCCAGCATGATCCCCATGGAGGGAGACACGCTGCGTAAATCTGCCAGTTCCTCCGGGCTCAAATTGCCAGGATTCAAATGCGGTAACAGGCCGGTTTCTTTAAATACAGCTTCAGCGGCGGCTTTGAGGTATTCGGTGGTGCTGGCGTAACCCATTTCCGCCAGCGCTTCGCGCGCGGCTTTATAGCGCAGTTCAGGCTTTTCACCCAACGTGAACAGGGCTTCTTTGCATCCCATGGACTGGCCATGGCGGGCCACCTCAAGCACTTCGTCAATGGTCATATAAGCGGCTTTGAGTTTGCGTGGGACCTGGGCAAAGGTGCAGTAGTGACAAACGTCGCGACACAGGTGCGTCAGTGGGATGAAGACTTTCCGGGAATAGGTGACCACGTTGTGAAAGCCGGTATCCCGTAAGTCCTGCGCCACATCTGCCAGGGCGCGGGTATTGTCGAACTCGGCAAGTAACAGCGCGTCGTGGTCACTGGGCAGAATACCGCTGCGCGCGTCAGACAACAGTTTGTTAACCGTATCGTCCAGAGTTGAAGTTGAAGTGTTCATAAAACGCTATCCAGATAGTGAATTCGAGATTTGCTCAAGGCGCGCGGTGATGCCTGACCGGCGCAGGTAGCTGGCTGTCTGAGTGTGTGGCTCGTTGTTGAGCACGGCGACAAGATCTTTGGGTGTGTCGATATCCAGGGCGAACTTGGTGGCTGGCACGATGATCGGTGTGATGTCACGCTCAAATGCTGCATCGACGTGGGGTTTGAAGCTCTGTCCATCAAAGATGTAGGGCATGCACAGCGGCGGTTTGCAGATGAGACCGTTGGTCCCTACGTTGTCTGCATCCGGCAGAATGGTCACGCTCTGATTCTGCGCGAGTAACCGATCGAGTTCCTGCGCGTCTATGCCCGGCACGTCGGCAGGCACAATAATGATGCCTCGGGCGTTAAAATGATCAATCAGATGTTGGGTGGCCTGCTCAAGCGCCTGAGCCAGATTTGCCGTTGGGCTTTCGGCATAGCGTTCGGTGCCGAAGGTTTGCGCCAGCGCGTCAGCTTCCGGTGTGCGGGAGACAATCAGAATGCCGGACAGCTGGTTACATTTGGTGAGACAGGTCAGTACATCCCGTGCCATGGCCAGCATGAGTGCGCGTCGTTCCTCTTCACTGAGTACATTGGCAAGACGTTGCTTGGCGCGCTCAAACGTCTTTATGGGAACGATGGCCCACATTGGCTTCTCCCGAAATGTAGTTGATATTCCGCCGCCGACCCCTATTTGCGCTCCTTTTCGTGCTACGCAACTGAGTTGTCGTCAACGCATGGGCACCTTCTTACGTCGCTTTGCGACGATCTGCAGGCGCCCAAACCCTGAGGAGACAAACCGTATCATGATGGTAGTGGCCTGGATAGTTCGATTTTTTGCTATGCAAAGCTCGTTTTCTGCACCTTAAATTGCCCCGAAGACAGTGAATGAGTGCTGGGCACAGGCAATGGCAAAAACTTCGCGACAGCCCCGGGGATTTACGGGTAACGTGCCGTTTTTGACCTCGACAAACCCTCGCGACAAGGTAGGGTTAAGTCCATCTGACGTAACGCGAGAAGGCTCATGTATCCAGGTAAGTATGCTCAACTAAACCCCGACAGACCGGCATTCATCATGGCGAGTACCGGCGAAGCCGTGTCGTATCGCGATTTTGAAGCCAGGGCCAATCGGCTTGCGCACCTGCTGCGAGAAACTGGTCTGAAGCGGCTGGACCATTACGCCATCTTCATGGAGAACAACAGCCGTTACCTTGAATGTTGTGCCGCCGGTGAACGCAGCGGGCTGTACTACACCTGCGTTAACCATTATCTGAAAGGGGATGAGCTCGCTTACATCCTGAACAACAGCGAGTCGCGTGTGCTCATCGTTTCGAAAGACAAGCTCGACGTTGCCCTGGCGGCACTGGCAGAGAGCCCCGCCCTATCATTGTGCCTGGTGGTTGGGGCGCAGGACGACGACCTGCCCGGCACTACCCCGGAGGGCACTGAGTTCCGTAGTTTTGAAGCAACGCTGGCCGATTACTCGTCAACGCCCATCGAAGATGAGTGCCTGGGTACGCCGATGCTCTACTCATCCGGTACAACCGGCAGACCCAAAGGGATTCTGCGACCGTTACCCGAAAACAAGCCTGCAGACTCTCTGCCGCTGTATCAGTTCCTCCTGGAGCTCTGGCAGTATCGCGAGGACATGATCTATCTGTCGCCAGCGCCGTTGTATCACTCAGCGCCGCAAGCTGCGACAGGCCTGACCATTCGCAAAGGTGGCACGGTTGTCATCATGGAAAGGTTTGATCCGGAAGATTATCTGCGTTACGTCAGCGAATATCAGATCAGCCACAGTCAACTGGTGCCAACGATGTTCAGCCGCATGCTGAAGCTGCCACAGGACATTCGCGACAGCGCTGACCTGTCCTCCCTGGAAATTGCCATTCATGCAGCGGCACCATGTCCCGCCAGGGTAAAAGAACAGATGATCGACTGGTGGGGCCCGATTATTCATGAATATTACGGCGCTACCGAAGGGCTCGGATTTGCCGCGCTCAACAGTGAAGAGTGGCTCGCCAACAGAGGCAGCGTTGGCAAAGTGATTCTCGGTGAACTGCATGTGTTGGACGAAGAGGGTAAGCCATGCCCGGAAGGTGTGCCAGGCGAACTCTGGTTCAAAACCGCAACGGAGTTCAGCTATTTTAACAACGCTGAAAAAACCGCGGAGGCGACCTCAAGTGACGGTGCTCTGAGTACTGTAGGGGATGTGGGATACCTGAAAAACGGTTATCTGTATCTCACCGACAGATCAACGTTTATGATCATATCCGGTGGCGTCAACATTTATCCCCAGGAAACCGAAGATCTGCTGATCACGCATCCTAAAGTTGCAGACGCCGCCGTCTTCGGTGTGCCCAATGAAGACCTCGGTGAAGAGGTCAAAGCCGTGGTTCAGGTCATTGAGGGTATCGAGCCATCATCGGCACTGGCTGAGGAATTGATGTTGTTCTGTGCAGAAAACCTCTCCAGACAGAAATGTCCGCGCTCCATTGATTTTGAAGATGAATTACCCAGACTGCCGACTGGGAAACTGTATAAGAGGCTGCTTAAAGATCGGTACTGGCAGGATCATGGCACCGGTATTGTTTAGCCGCGCGGGTTAAACAGGCACTGTGAATAACCCAGACGACGATAGTTCGACCTCGCCGGTGTCCGGTAAAGTGCCGCCGTGGGCTGCATTTGCATATCGTGATTACCGCCTGCTCTGGAGTGTGATGATCACGGTGTCCATCGTGTTCTGGATGCGCATTCTGGGTACCGCACAGTGGCTGCTCGATGAAACAGGTTCTGCGTTCCTTGTCGGTATGATTGGCGTGGTTCAACTGGTGGTTCAGATACCGGCTCTGCTCTGGGGTGGGACACTGGCGGATCGGGTGGATCGCAAACGACTGATGGCGCTGGCGAATGCGGTCACGGCGCTGACGCTTTTGAGCCTGGGTGTTCTGAACTGGCAGGGATTGCTTGATCCCGTGCTGGTGTACGTGGGTATCGCTTTGACCGCCGCCTCGCAGATGTTGTCAAATCCAGCGCGCTCAGCGCTGGTGCCCATTGTGGTTCCGGAACGCGAACTGCTGGTGGCTGTTTCCACCGACACTGCGTCAGCCAATGCCGCAGCCATTGCCGGGCCGCTGTTGTTTGCGGCGATCACGGTGAGCGCCGGACTCAGCACAACATTTATAGTGGCCGGCTGCTTGGCGCTTGTAGCGTGTCTGTTACCTCTGCTGATCGGCGCCAAAGGCACCGCAGACGGCCACGCGGAAGATGCCCCGACTTCCACGATACAGCAGACCGTTGCTGGCCTGCGGTACGTTTCCCGTCATCCCATTCTGCCGGGGCTGTTTCTGCTGGATGTGGGCATCACCGCAGCATCGTTTTATCGTGAGATTCTGCCCGTGCTGGCACTGGGACTGTTTGCCGGCGGCGCCAGCGCAACCGGTATGTTGGGCGCTGCAAATTCTGCTGGGGCAATTATGGGTTCCTTTCTGGCGCTGTTCCTGGTTGGTTATCGAGCCAAAGGCATGCTGGTTCTGTACGCCTCGTTTGCCTATGGTTTTGTTCTGTTCGGCTTCGGGCTGGCACAGACGCTATGGCTGGGTATTGTCATGATTGGTCTTTTAGGCGCCGCTGACTCGGTGACGGTTGCCGTGCGGCAAACTACCGTCATGCTCACGACGCCGGATCATATGCGCGGGCGCGCGTTTGCGCTGATGATTCTTGCTGCCCAGACGGCCAACAATATAGGTACGATCTGGGTAGGGGCCTGGGCCGGCGTCATCGGCGCAGCCAATACCATGCTCATGGGCGGCGTGATCTCGATCGTGGCGACAGCAGTGATCTGGCGACTCTGGCGCCCCATCCGTGAGTTTCGCTCGTCCTGAAACCGCCAGGTAAGCTCAGGTTATTGCCAACCACCCAGGACCGCGCCCATTAATATGCTGTACAGCACTCGATACCCTGCCTGAATGACAAAAAGCTTCACGCCCCAGCCGCAGAATGCGGTATCTGAAGCCATTGCTGTGGCAATAAAACCCACGCCGGTAACCAGGCCGATGGTAGCGCCACCCATCCAGGAGCTGACGCCCAGCGCACTAATCAACCAGGCCAGCACAACTGCTGTGAGCAGGGCCGTGAAAAAACTGATGATAAACGGCGCTGGTGTGGGCGCAATATCGGCTTCAGTCTTGCCTATGGCCTGCATCCAGGCCTGGCCAAACAGCGGACCATACCAGAGTCCGCCCAGCACAAATGCGAGCACTGTAGAGACTAAAACAGCCCACCAGTTGATGAATTCGATCATGTTCCCTCCCTGTTCATTGTGACGCTCAGTATTGTATGCTCACTGAAAATACATGTTAGAGGAAAGCACAATGGCAAACAAAGGCTTACATCATCTGGGTCTCGCCACTCACGACATGGACGCAACCCTGGCGTTCTACGAGAATATTCTGGGTTTTGAGACTAAAGTCTGTGACCTGATGCGGCCCCAGGCGGGCGGCACTATTCGTCATGCGTTTCTCGATACCGGTAACGATGAACTGATTGCCTTTATGGAGTGTAATGACGTGCCGGGCATTCCTGACGATTTTGATACTGGATTAAACCGTGGCCTGGGTATTCAGGGTGGCGTTGTTCATTTTGCCTTTCGCGTCGACGATGAAGCGGAATTGTTGCGCAAACGGGAAGAACTGGCAGCCAGGGGTGTCAATGTCACAGACGTCGTCGATCACGGCTGGTGTCAGTCTATCTATTTTCACGATCCTAACCATTTACAGCTCGAGTTCTGCTGTCTGTCTCGCGAGTTTGGCGATGATTTGTTGGCGGATCGAACCAGCGCTGGATGGCAGGCATTAAGTGAGCCATCCCAGGCGTGACGACTCCGTGACTCAGCAGGCTTTCGCAAAGTGACATCCAGCGCACAAGACACAACAGCAATCCGCGCTCAGGCGCATATCCACCATGCCTTTTTCCTTGGTCTGCAGTTGATGATTGCAACCCGCAAGGGGCCGGAGATTATGGAAAAGTGGATGTTCAACTTGTTCAGGCGTCAGCATCTGGACAAGTTTTTATCGAGCTTTGAGAAACTGGGTTTGTCAGATCAGCCTGATGCCGTAGCCTGCGCAAAATATCATGTCCTGTCTAACAACATAGGTGGAGTGGGTGTTGAATACATGGCTGAGTCTGACCGCAAAGCCTGGGTGCGCTTTCGCTATCCGCGCTGGATGTACGCTGGCCCTGCTGTTTGTGGGGTGCCGGTAGAGGTCAGTCGAGGATTTCTCAAGGGTTGGTATGCACATAACGGCGTATCCCTGGGTAATCCGCGCCTGGGATTTGTCTGCGTTTCTGAAGACATGACCGGCGAGTTTGGATTATGCGGCTATTTTTATGAATATGATCATGACCTTGCACCCCACGAGCGTCTGCAGTTTGCTAAAGGTGAACAACCGCCAGCTTATCGGTCGGAAGATCAGCCCGTACCGCCGGATGATCAGTGGAGTGAAGTGCGTCTTGAGAAAGCCAATCGAAACTATGCCCTGGAATATGTGCGCAATGGGCTTTGTGAACTGCGCCGGGTGCTGGGCCATAGTGAGACGTTAGAGCTGGGCGGCCAGGCAGCCCGGCTCATCGGGCTGCAGTATTTTCAGGAAACTCTGAACATGCTTGGACTGCAGGAAGGGGACGTTCGCGCGGCCGGGCAATATCTGACCATAATGTTTGACGGTATGGGCGATGCGGTTGAAACGAACCGGCAAGGTGATAGTCTGCAGATCAGGCACAGTGGCCTGCGTATCGTCCGCGGCCTGCAAGGCGAAGAGCGGTCTCTGGTGCTGGCCTGCTGGATTGAACTGTGGCGCGGTACCCTGGCTTCCCAGCGACAGCAGAAGCACGCTGTTGTGCAGATAAACGAAGACAGTCTGAACTGGAGTATAAGCGGCTGATGGCACGCCTGTTGGGCAATTTCCTGTTGATCACCACGCTGGTGTGGACCAATGTGGTGTGCGCCTGTGCAGGTGACCCGCCAGCGCATTCTGACCCTGCCGGTGGTGCCCATGCGCATCATGCGATGGCTGCGCAGGCACCCTGTCAACATCAGGATTGTGAAGGTTGCCCGGCAGCCAGCTCGGCGCAGATTATTGAACACAAGCTGGTCACCTCCACCAGGACGATGTTCGATGGCGATGATCCTGATGATACGCTGCTGTGTTTTGCAACCGCTGAGACACCGATCCGGTCAGCAACGTCGGACCCACCCTGGCATCAGGGCCTGGTGCAAGCCCCTGACACACCCATAACGCTGCACGATATCCTGCTCGAATAGCGCTTCATTCCACTGATCCGGGTGTTTATTACCCTGTTGTCCGCCGGTCCTGATCGATCGGGACTGGCAGGTATGGTTTTGTGTGGATGAGGATATGCAAATTGAAGATACCAGTAGTCGTCACACGGAAATCGTTAGCGATTCTGTGTGTAGTTTTATTCAGCGTTGGTTGCACTGCGGTTCCAGATGATCTGGGGCGCGGAGATGTGGTAGCGCTGGTTGGGCAAAGAGGCGTAGATCCCGGTGCGCTCCGCCGGTCAGAGCCGATGCTTCCGGCATCGAAAGTCCTCGGCGTGGATGCCGCCGTTGCTGCTGCACTGTCGAACAACCCACAACTGCGCGCCGAGTTTGCGCGTTTGAGTCTGTCTGCCGCCGATATTTATCAGGCTGATCGAATCAGCAATCCGCTTCTTTCTGCAAGCTGGTTGCAGTCAGAAGATTCCGGTGGTGGCCATCAGCTGAGCCTGGGTCTGGTGACATCGCTCACGAATATGATGACCCGGCCCGCTCGTTTGAGGCTTGCAAAAGCAGATTTTGAGCGTCTGAAGAAAACTGTGGGTGATGCTGTGATGACCACGCTGGCGGACACACAGACGGCGTATTACAAATATGTTGCTGCGCAGCAGATTGTTGACCTGCGACAACAAACGGCAAAAGCAGCACGTCTCTCGTTTGAGCTGGCTGCTCGTTTCGAGCAGGCGGGGAACATCACGGCACGCGAGCTTGCACTCGCTGAAGCCGACGCCGTTGAAGCGGAAATTGTGCAGTTGGAAGCCCAGCAGAGGGCTTATGAATACAGGTATCAACTGGCGATGTTAATGGGGGTTTCGGTGGCAGAAACCTGGCAGGTGCCTCGAGCGCTGCCGCTGCCGAAGTCAGATGATAATGACTTAGGTGAGTTGTTGGTGCTGGCCAGGGCAAGTCGACTTGACCTGGCTGCCAGTGAAGAAAAAGTTCGCTTGCTGGCAGAGCAACGAGGATTTGAGAACTGGCGTCGCTGGCTGGTTGATGCCCAGCTGGGTCTTGAGCGCGAACGCGAAACCGACGGCGCTTATCTCTCCGGACCCACCTTTGAGTTTTCATTGCCCATCTTTTCCCAGAATCTCGATGCGGTGTTGCGCATGGACAGCGAGGTGCAACAGGCCCTGGCTGAATTCGATGCGCTGCAGCTTGCCGTGGTAGATGACGTGCATCTTGCGTTTAACGCGCTGGGCAACGAGGCTGATCGCGTCGCGCTGTATCACAAACGCCTTCTGCCAGCTTTGCAGAGAGCCACAGCGCGAGCGCAGGAAGAACAGAATTTCATGTTGATTGGGGTCTTCGAGCTGTTGTCGAGTAAGCAGGAGGAGTACAACCAGTATCAGTTGTACATCGAAGCATTGAGAGAATACTGGCTGGCGCGCACGGCGCTGAGCCGGGCCGTTGGCAATACACTGCCGGGGGATGCCCCATGAACCCGACGCGACGCAGGATACTGGGTTATGCAGGCAAAGGCATGCTGGCAGCAGCGGTCGGTCCCCTGGTCGGTGTGCGCGCGGAAGATGCGCCTCGTTCACCGCTTGAGTTCCAGAATAATATTCAAGGAGGCTATGTGCCTGTACGTACATTAAACGGCTGGACTCTGCCGTATACCCTTAAAAAAGGCGTAAAAGAGTTTCATCTGGTAGCCGAGGAAATCGAACACGAATTTGCCCCCGGCATGACAGCAAAGTGTTGGGGCTACAACGGTTCCACGCCTGGCCCGACGCTTGAAGCGGTTGAAGGCGATCGTGTGCGTATTCTTGTGACCAACAATCTTAAGGAACATACAACCATTCACTGGCATGGCATTCTGCTGCCCAGCGGCATGGATGGCGTCGGCGGCCTGAGCCAGCCGCACATCAAACCGGGTGAAACCTTTGCTTATGAGTTCACTTTGAACCAGCACGGTACGCATATGTATCACCCCCATGCAGATGAAATGACCCAGATGGCGGTGGGCATGATGGGCATGTTTGTGATCCATCCAAAAGATACTGAGACTGAGGTTGTGGATCGTGACTACGCGCTCATGCTGCACAACTGGGCAATTCATCCAGGGACGTATCGCCCGGATCCGGCGGTGATGGTGGAATTTGACCTGTGGACGTTCAACAGTAAAGTTTTTCCAGCGATTGATCCGCTGGTGGCGCGTACCGGCGAGCGCGTGCGTGTGCGTGTTGGCAATCTTTCCATGTGGAATCATCCGATTCATATGCACGGTGTGCAGTTTGAAGTCACCGGTTCAGATGGCGGGCGCTGGCCGCAACGATTGTGGCGTCCGGAAACAACAGAGATAGTCGGTGTAGGTCAGACCCGCGATCTGGAGTTTGTTGCGGTGCCGGGCGACTGGGCGTTCCACTGCCACATGGCTCATCACACCATGAATGCCATGGGCCACGATGTACCCAATGTACTGGGGGTGGATCAAAGTGGCGTCGAACGCGAGATACGCAAGATATTGCCGGGTTATATGGCCATGGGTGAACACGGCATGGCTGAACACCAGATGCATGTCGACATGGGCCATCACGACGGCCCGCCGAATACGTTACCGATGATGGCGGGCAAGGGACCTTACGGGAATATGGAGATGGGTGGCATGTTTACCGTGATCAAAGTGCGTGACGACATTGTCAGTGGTGACTTCAGCGATCCGGGATGGTATCCGGCTCCAGAGGGCAGTGTTGCCCATCAGGTCAGCAGTGACCCCGGCTTTGGAGCGCCGATACGGCGTTCGACCTGACAGGTGGCATCAGCGCATTGAGTGCCTAGCCACTGAGAAAGTTGCGTAATACGGCTGGACCCTGTGAGTAGTGGTATTGGAAAGCGCGGATGCCAATTGATTGTGCAGCGGCGACATTGTCAGCGCTGTCGTCGATAAACATGATCTGCTTGGCGGGTAAGTCGAGTTGTAACAGACAGCGCTTGAAGAACTCGATAGAGGGCTTGCGGTGTCCCAGTTCACAGGAGCAAAAGATGTGGTCGAACAACTTTGCGAAACCCAGTTCATTGCGCATATATGCGAGGCGATAACTGTTTTGATTGGTCGCTAATGCGATTTGTAGTTTATTGGACTGTAGATCGCGCGTGGCCTGAATAATGTCAACAGCGGGCTCAATCTGCTGCCAATGTTGCAGCACAACAGATAAAGGTGTCTGGCATCTGTAGTGTTCGAGCACTTGTTTCAGTGCGCTTGGAAAATCCTGCAAACCTAGCAGGCAGGGCGCCTCAGCAGCGAAAACAGCCTGAACAAACTCCTCAGCTTGTTTGGTATCCGGCGCAAAAGCGGCCAGTTTCTGTAACCAGTCTGGGGGCTGGCTTTGAATCACACCATCAGCGTCGAATAACACAACGCGAAGGGCGGAGTCGGGGGCCGCTGGTTTCAAAGCGCGTGAAGAAACTCAACACAGAAACGGGCAAGTTCAATGCGCCGCTGGAGTGAATTCATGATCGTTTCCGTTACGCGTGTGTGTACAGCAATTTCGCTGCTCTGGTCGGCGTCTGTCAGGTCCATGACAAATCCATCTAACAGGTTGCCGTAGTGTTCGGCTACGGCGGGTGCGCTGGCGGGTACGTTTAATTCCTGCATCATCTTTGCCGCCGGACCTTTGATGGCTATACCGCCAACGATGGGTGACACGGCGATGACAGGGATGTTCCGCAACGCATCGCGCATGCCGGGCAGGGATAGCAACGGGTCAACGGACACATAAGGATTGCTGGGGCAGATGATCACGCCGCGACAGTCATTGAGCGTGTCCGCGATCATCGGGTTCAAGAGCGCAGACTCAATACCCGCAAATTCGAAACCGGACACAGAGGGCTGACATTTCTCCCGCACAAAATAGTGCTGGAAGGCGAGTGCACCCTGGTCGCTGTGGACAATGGTGCGCACCTTATTGTCAGTCATCGGTGCGATTGTATGGGCGATGCCAAAGGCCCGGGCGATCTGCGCGGTGGCTTCGGTCAGCGTACAGCCCGAACGCAGCAGTTGTGTGCGTTGCATGTGCAGGGCAAGATCTTTATCCCCCAGTCGGAACCAGTCTTCACCACCGAGTTGCCTGAGGGTTTCGATGAACTGCCAGGTCTCGCCCGCACGCCCCCAGCCGAGTTCGGTGTTGTTTTCTTCTGCCAGGGCGTAGGTCAGGCTGTCGATATCCGGAGAAATATGTAAACCCAGGTGCTCGAAGTCGTCCCCGGTGTTCACGGCAAAAACAAGTTCATCCGCATTGAGGATCTTGCTCAGCCCCAGCGCCAGTTTGGCGCCGCCAACGCCGCCGGTGATGGCCAGGATTCTGCTCATCAGCGGAACAGATCTTCTTCGATGGGTCGATTGATGATGGCCGCGTTCTGACCTTCGGTATCCACATCGGGAGCAAAGCCGCGCACAATGGCTAACGGAATTTTTTCGGTGGTTTCACCCATAACCAGGGTTGCTGCGCCAGCGATGGCGTCTGCCCGGTTGATCAGGGTGACCCTCAACTCCCTGCCATAAACGTCGCGGCCGCCCCGATGGTCTTCCAATACGGTCAAGCCGGCGCACCCTATCGCGACGCCGGTTGTGCCCATGCGCCAGGGTCGATTCTGGCTGTCGGTGATAATCACACCCACGTGAACGTTGTGGTTGGCTGCAATGTCCTCACGCAGGCGCTGGGCGCTGGCATCGGGGTCTTTGGGCAACAGTAGCGCCTGTTCGCCTTTGCTGTGATCAACATTTGACTGGTCGATGCCCGCGTGGGCACCCACCAGGCCAAGCCGGTGTCGCATGATAAGCACACCGGGTTTGTGGCGCATAACTTCGCTGCTCTCGCGCAGAATCAGCTCGACCATGCGGGGGTCTTTGAGAGTTTTTTCTGCCAGTTTAACGGCTTCCGGTGACGGCGTGACATCCGCCAGCGCTACCAGCTGGCCTTCCGCCTTGGACACAATTTTCTGTGCCAGGCAGACAATATCGCCATCCACCAGCGTAATCTGCGCATCGCTCAGCGCTCCGCGGACAACCTCACCCAGATCATCACCCGGCTGCACCATGGGCACGCCGGGTACGGGCAGGACAGAAAAGCCGGTGGTCACGGTATCAGTGTTCCTGGCCGATAATTTTGATCCCGGAGTGTGACACGATACCGCTGCGATTGATCTGAATCAGAATCGAGGTCAGCGCCTCGGCGGCGGCGGAGTTGGCAATCGGTCCTGCGTGCCAGGCGGTCATGCCGGCTGCTTTAGACAGCTCAATAACTTTTTCACGAGCGGCCTTTTTATTACCGGAAACCAGCACGTCGCATTCGATCTCTACGTCCTGCTGTAACAGATGCGCGGCGATGTTCTGGTAGGCGGTGACAACCATGACGTCTTCGCCAAGAAAATCCTGCGCCCGTTTGCCTGCGCTGCCTTCCGGCGGCAGTTGTACGGTGCCCACTTTTGGCGGCACTAAAGGCACAGTGACATCGATGAGAATTTTGCCCTGCAAATGGTCTTTGACGTAGTCGAGCGTAGAGATCTGGTGTTCCGCAGGCACGGTTAACACAACAATGTCGCCGGCCGCGGCGGCATCGAGGTTCTCCATGGCCACGGCAGGCGTGTCAGGGCTGATTTTATGTAAGGCATCGACCGCGGCTTGTGCTTTTTCCAGCGTGCGCGAACCGATCACAATCTTGTGACCTGCTTTCGACCAGCGAATGGCCAGACCCGTACCGAGGTCACCTGTGCCACCTAAAATGGCAATGGTTTCTTTGTCAGACATGTTGTTATCCGGTGATTAGAAGAGAAGGCGGCGGATTATGCCGTTTTTGTGCCTTGAATTAAAAGCCACAGTGAGTGAGCCTAGCGTCAACGTTTTATACGATTTGGGAGAAAAGTGATGAGAATTGGTGTGATGATTGGCGCAGATGGGGCCAACAATACCCTCGATGACGTGATTGCTGTGGCCAAGAACGCGGAAAACGCGGGTCTGGACAATGTCTGGCTGGCCAATATCTTCAGTTTTGATGCCATCACCACGCTGGCCCTGATCGGCCGGGAAACTCAGCGCATCGGTCTGGGAACTGCGGTCACGCCAACTTACCCACGCCACCCAACGGCCATTGCACAGCAGGCTCTGACCACGGCCGCTGCCACCAACAACCGTTTTACCCTCGGCATCGGTCTTTCCCACAAAGTGGTTATCGAAGACATGCTGGGCATGTCGTACGACAAGCCGGCCAAACATATGCGTGAATATCTGAGTGTGCTGATGCCCCTGGCCCGGGGTGAGCAGGTCAATTTTGAAGGCGAACAATATCGTGTGCGTGGCGTGGCACTGGACGTGCCTGGTGCTGGGCGTCTGCCGGTGGTGATCGCGGGTTTAGGCCCTGTGATGCTGAAACTTGCTGCGCAGATGGCGGACGGTACCAATACCTGGATGGTGGGTCCCAAAACCATGGATGGCCACATTCTGCCCGCGCTGCACGACGCCGGTAACGCAGATCCAACCGTGGTTGCGGGTATGCCCATTGTGCTGACCACAAACGTGGATGCAGCGAAAGAGAAGATTGCTAAAGACCTCACCATCTACGGGCAGCTGCCCAGCTATCGCTCCATGTTGGATCGTGAAGGCGCGGCAGGTCCTGCGGATATCGCCATCGTCGGGGATGAAAATCAGCTGCGCGGTGAAATCAAGCGTTTTGCCGATATGGGTGTGACTGATTTCAACGCAGCGATCATGAACACCGAAGCAGGCGCCTACGACCGAACGCTTGAGTTCCTTTCCAGCATGAAAGGCTGAGGTTCGTCGAACAGATGGCGTTTGTCCTGGGGTTGCTGCAAGACGTTGTACGCATTGTGTTTCTGCGGGGTTCGCCGGAACGCATCTATTACACCCAGCGGCTGGGTCGCTACTCGGTTCTTCTGGCGGTAGTCGCCAGCGCAGCAGCCCAGGCGCTCTATTTCCAGGACAACGTGGTGTTTGTGATACTGCGTGTGTTTGCTGAAGTGACCATGTTCATGCTGATGATGGTGCTGCTGACCGCGAAGATCACGCGGTTGCGCCTGGCCAAAGTTCTACTGACTCTAGTGTTAATCAGTCTGTTGACCGACAGTATATTAGTCTTGTTGGGGCTCGGCCTGAACCTTGCCGCGGTGGAGCAGGCCGTGCGTGTGCTGCCGGGTTACCTCATGGGTGCGATCGCCCTGTATGGTGCATCCAGCGTTGTTGGCTGGGGTCTGAGCAAATCCATTGTGCAGGGCGCAGGTGTTTTGGGGGCATACGTTGTGGCGGTACTGGTTCTGGACATGTCATTTCGACAACTTTATCAGATGATGGCTGCAGGTTAACGTGATTGGTCTGACGCACCTGGCCATGGCTTTGGATACACTGCCGGATTTTGGCAGAGTGATGCTGTTGGCTTTTTTGCTGACCCTGGTTCTCCATGGGTTCGCCCGCTTGTTGCCTGATGATATGGGTTCCACGCTTCAGGTTCTCTATCGCAAAGGGGCGCTGCTGGCTCTGCTGGCAGTACCGCTGGCCGTTTACCTGATCAATATTCAGGTGCCGGTGCCCGTGGATGAGTTTCGTGCCTATAGCACACCCATCCCGGGATATTCTGCGAATGTGCTGTTGCTGATCTGGCTTGTTGGCGTCTGTTACCACGTGCGCACGGCAGTGATTGTTGTGCGGCGCACCGTTTCTGCTGCCAGCGCATATCCGCAAGCGTCGACAAAAATCATGACTCGCGCTCAGCACTGGCAACAGCGCCTGGCCTACACATCAGCGGTTCGTGTTTGTGTGGGCGGTGCGGAACAAGCCTGGCATGTCGGACCGTCGCGACTGCAGAACCGTGCGGCGATGATCTGTTTGCCTGCGGCTGCGGCAAACTGGCCAGCAGGGTTGGTGGATGTCCTGTTGCTCAGCCAGTTGGCTCAATTGAAACAGAACAACTGGCGCTGGTTGGTGTTTGGCCGCATGGTGCAGGCACTGTACTGGCCAGCCCCGTGGGTCAGCGAGTTGTTACAGCAGCTGGCTGAGCATCTGGTTGAGCCAGCCGAACGCCTGGCGTCGTCGGCCTACCGGGACAATGAAGGCTGGACGCGGGATGTACGCAAACTGCTGCAACGAACGAAAACGCTGGAGGAGATTCCTGCACTGGTCACGCGCGGCTTGCTGCGTGTGCCCAGTCGGGGTGTTCACTGGCTCCCGCCGCCCCCGCGTGTGGATACTGTGCGGGTGGATGGGTTGGTGTTTGAAGACAGATGGGCCGGCTCCAGAGCGCGCAAAAAAGAAAAAATCCGCGACCCCTACGAGCAGGCTTATTGGCTGATTGCAGTAGCGTGCATTGTGGTTGGCGTCTCAACAACGCTGACGGTGGTGCAGCGCGCGCCTGAATTTGAACCACAATATCTGAACGTTAAATGGCAGGACCAGATGGTCAGGCGTTTATATGATGATACACCGCTGCCCGAACCGCCCACGGATGCAGGGGAGTATCCTTCAGACAATGCAGCGTCAGCACAGTAGGTGAAAGAATCAAAACAATTGGTCTGGTTATATGCTTCGCGCTAACGGGTTGAGTATCGCGGCTGTACAACCCGCCTGTATCCCCTATGACGTGACGCATAACGCAGAGCTGCACGCCGCATTGATCCGTGCCGCAGATGCGCGGGTGGTTGTGTTTCCTGAGATGTCCATCACGGGATATGAGCTGGACGCTGAAGTGGTCGATACTGAGGATCCCCGTCTGCAGCCTATTGTGCGCGCCTGTGCTGATACCGGTAGCCTTGCCCTGGTGGGTGCGCCGACGCGAAGCCATCTGGGAGATCACATCTCGACGCTGCGTGTTGAAGGCAGTGGTGTGAAGGTGGCTTATCGTAAAGTGTGGTTATCAGCAACCGAAGCCAGACGTTTCTCGGCGGGTAGCAAACCGGTTGTGATAACACTCGACGGTTGGCGCCTTGGACTGGCCATCTGTAAAGATACCGGTGTTGCGGCGCATGCGCAGTCAACCGCTGGCATCGGTATGGATGTCTATGTGGCAGGGGTATTGGACTCACCTGAAGAATTGCCGATACAGATAGAACGTGCGCAGCGTATAGCGACGCAGCATGGGGTATGGGTGGTGTTTGCAAGTTTTGCCGGTGGCACGGGTGGCGGTTACGATTGCGCTGCTGCGCACTCCCGCATCTGGGCGCCGGATGGCGCGCAACGGGCCTGTGCAGGCGCGCAGCCGGGGGGCATCGCCCGGGCAGTGCTAACGGTTGCAGACACACGGCGGTGACCGGACACGCCGATTTTTCTGTACGATTATTCCCCTTTCACCTGCGCAAAATAATCTGCCCGGCGCTTGCCCGCTTCGTCCGGGTAAGCCGTCGCCAGAGTACGTGCTTCAACTATGCGGTCAATTCTGAAACTGCGGAAACTCTGCCGCAGTTCGCACCAGCAGCCCACCATCCAGGTGTGACCCCAGTACATTAAACTCAGCGGCCAGACGATACGTTCTGTCGGGTGTTCTGCTGCATCCTGGTAAGCGATGTACAGACGTTTGCGATCGTTGATCGCATCCCGTACTTCGCCCAGGTGGGTTGTGGTCAGCTCACTCTGGGCGCTGGCCATCTCTGGGACGATCAGAGCCTGCGACTGCAGCAGCGGGCGTAATTTCTCAGGCAACACCGCATCAATTTTGTCCAGAATACGCTCCGCTGCGGCAGCCATGTCGTGATCCCCCCAGCGGTTGGCGACCTGTGCACCAAAGATCAGCGCCTGGATTTCATCCTGATCGAACATCATCGGCGGCACCTGATAACCGCGGTGCAGGCGATAACCCACGCCGGCTTCACCATCGATAGGAATGCCGGAAGCCATCAGGTTCTGGATATCGCGATAAATTGTCCGTTCACTGACTTCCAGGCGTTCGGCCAGGGTGTGTGCCGTCAATACCCGGCCGCGGCCGAGTTGCAGAACAATCTGGAAAAGTCTGTCGGCAGGTCTCATGGCGCAATGATATCAGAGCAGAGCGGGTTCTGACCTCACCTACTGACACACCATTGTCAGTAGAGATGCTGTTTTCAGCGGTTCTACGCCCTTATCCTGACATCATGTTGTCAGTAGGTGTCACCTAGTATGGCAAGCACTTAAGGTGTGCATGACAGGTGAAAAAGATGATGTTAAAGCCACATTTCCGTGCAGGTTGCCGACAGTTTTTCTGTCGCGTGTGGGGCGTTTTTATGTTGATGACCCAGCGGCGGCAACGACGCCGCCTGTTGATCTGGGATCCACAGTGCTTGTTACCAGCCGATGTCTGCGTGACCCAGGAGCAGCGCGTGCAGTAACGATTGTTCCCGGCCTCCGCCTGTGGCTAAGTTGACGTTTTTTAAACAGGAGACGGTGATGTTGCGGGATCTGACGGGAAAGGTGGCCTGGATTACAGGCGCGGGTACAGGCATTGGTGAAGGCGCAGCCATTGCGCTGGCTGAAGCCGGCATGCATGTGGTGTTGTCCGGGCGCAGGCTGGAGAAGCTGGAAAGCGTGGCGGCGGCTTGTGCAGGCAGGACCAGCATCGAAGTTCTCGACGTAGCAGATAAAGATGCGGTTGTGGCGGTGGCCGATCGCATTGTTGCGCAATATGGCCGTATCGATGTGCTGGTGGCCAGTGCCGGAATCAATGTGAAAAATCGGAACTGGCACAATGTCACCTATGAAGACTGGGATCGTGTCATCCGCATAGACCTGGACGGTGCGTTCTACTGCTGTAAAGCGGTTCTGCCGACCATGAAGGCACAGGGAGATGGATTGATCATTAACATCTCCAGCTGGGCGGGCAAACACGTCAGCCTGATCACCGGTCCCGCATACACTGCGGCCAAACATGCCATGAATGCCATGAATGAAAGTCTCAATATGGAAGCCTGTCTGTATGGTGTGCGTGCTTGTGCCATGTGCCCGGGCGAGGTGGCGACCCCGATCCTTGATAATCGGCCTGTTCCCGTCAGCGACGAAGATCGCGCGCAGATGGTGCAGCCGGAAGACTGTGGTGAAGTGATCCGGTTTCTGGCCCAAATGCCAGCCCATGTCTGTATCAATGATCTGACCATCAGTCCGACATGGAATCGGGGCTATGTTGCGGCGGCAAAGTCACAATTACCCAGGTAGACACAACCGCTGCTGACCGTTCAGCGCCAGCAACAATCAGTTCAGGGATCAACCAGGTTAAGGACAGACGATGAAACAATGGCTCATGCGCAAAAAAGATGTGGTAAGTCACTGGGCAAAACGCAATGGCAATGACCTTTACTGGTTTCTGATCTTTCTGGCCATGTATCCGGCGTTGCGGGCAGACGTGCTGTTTCCGCACACCTGGCTTGCTCCGCTTTCGAGTGAGTACGCTGTGGGCGTGGTAGATAATCCCTTCAGTTTCTGGATGCTGGGATTGGCTGTGCTGATGGCCATTGTGACATTGGGTACGCAACGTCTGGCTGGCAGTTTTGCGGTGCTGGCGTTCATGCTGGTCACCGTCGGGGTTACTGAGTTCGGTCAGGCCTGGCCTGGCATCAGTACCGCTTATGTGGCCATCGCTTTTGCCCTGTTTATCTATTTTGTGTTTGTCGGCAGCGTCCGCTCGCTTGCTTTTCTTGTGTTTGTCGCGTTGCTGGTATTGCTGCAGCCTGTCGACGCGCTGCTTGCCTGGCCGCAGCTGATTGTTTTTGTTGTTGCCGCGCTGGTCTGCACGCTGGTGGTGGAAACCGTGCGGCAGAATCTGCCGCTGATGCGTCAGTTAGGACGTAACAATGTCTTTGCCCTGTGTCGCCGGACGTTCATGTTGTGGTGGCCGATGCTGATTCTGATTGGCATTGGATTATGGATCAGCAACCAGCTCACTTTGCTGGCTGAAGAAGCATTGTATGCCGGCAAAATTGTCACACCGTACTGCACAGTGGATGTTGCGGAGCCTGATATTCTGGCCTGTCCCGGCGGGCGGCTCGAGTTGAAGGCAGATGAGGTGCAAGACCCCTGGCCTTATCGGGAGGCGGGCGATGGTCCTGCCATGTGTCTTGTGTGGGATCAGCTGGGTGTGGAAGTTCCTACCGAACCGCAGCCGGAGATGTTCACCTGTCCCGTTTTTCCGACACCTGATGGCGTATTACCGCTGACCCGCCTGACGTTTTTTGAATCGCTGGATCTCAGCGTCGAGCGTAGCTACGCAATCAGTGAGTGGCAGCTGCAAAGAGCCATACGTGCTGCGCGGCGCAAGTCTGTTGCACAAACCAATGCTGCGCGTGACACGGCAAAAAGTATTTTTGACGTTGTGCCTCAGACCACCGGCATGGAAACATCAGATTGTGATTTTTTTGGCTTATCCTGTCATGCGGCCAACATTGTCATTAACGGCTTGAACGCTGCTTACATCGATGCCCGGGCAGACAGCGAAGCGAAATTTATCGATAAAATGCAGGACGTTGCCGAAGACGTCAATGGCGACATTGTTGCATTCACTGATGCAGCAGAGTTGGAGGTGGGCGAAATTCTGCTTGAGTATGAAACGTTAACAAGAACCGCGATCAACCGCGTACATACTGCCAGTAATGTGTTGCGACAGATCATGCTGTTGTGGCTGATCGTCATTGCCATCAAGAGCTTCATGTTTGTTTTTGCACGGGTGATCTTTGATAAGTCAACGGACATCGAAGTAGACCTGTTAGAGCATGAGGGGCCAGCAACTCAGGGTAAGGTGAAGTCGCTGCAGGAAGTGCATATTCCGGGGTCCTACCCGTTTGACGTGTACTACAAAGCAAATTATCAGCCACTGGGTCCGGCACCGCGGTTCAGTATCCCCCAGTGGCGCTCGTCACTGATGTCGAGATTGCGTTTTGGTGCCTGGAACATGAGCCAGGTGAAGATGCCGCTGGCGGAACCGGAAGGTTTAACCTTTAACGCCATAGAAGCGGAACATCTGGTGGATTGGGAAATGCAGGAAGGTGAAGAGGTTGTCTTCAGCTACCGCCACTTTGTTGCAATGAACGAAAACATTCAGTTGCGCACAGTTGTCAGCCTGCGTGTGGCAACCCTGCTGTTGGGCCGTATTGTGTTTCACACCGCGCGCTGTGAAGGTGGGCCCGGCCGCCTGATTCTGCGCACAAGAGGCAAACCCGCAACGGCAGCCCAGGTGCGTCAGAGCATTCCTGCTGCGCGATTGGTTGCCTGGAACAGATACGCCCGCTTCTCCGTGGACAGTCACCTGACCCCGGTTGACATTTTCCTTAACGGCTTCAATCTGCGGCGCAGTGGCAGCGAAACGGATGCTGATCCCCAGGGCATTCTGGTAGTGGAAGCTGATGCGCGGGATGGCGGCATTCTGGTGGGCACCCTCAGATTTGCCAGGAACTTTCTGTTACCGGTTTAGCGCATCAATTTCAGGGATCAGCTTTTCCACCATCAAGCGGGTCTGTATGAGCATGTCTTCGGTACCGGCGGCAATCGGGCGCAGGATAAACTTGTGTACGCCAGCTGCATGGAAGTCTTTGACCAGCGCCATCATGTCGCGGGTATCGCCAACTGCGCTGTAGTCAGCGGCGGATTTGCCCAGACGTTTGCTCAACAGGTTCTGGTAGCGTTGGACAATGGGTTCGTCTGTGCTGCCAAACCGGAAACCAAACCCCGCGCCGAAGTGGTCATCGTCGATGTGGCGGCCGAGTTCATTGGCGCGCACTTTGATGGCGTTGATGACTGGCGCGATGTCGGCTGCGGTTTCAATGCCGGCCTGCCAGCCAGTGGCCCATTTTGCGGTCCGTTCAATGGCCTGTTCAGCCGAGCCGCCGGTCCACAGAGGAATCGGTTGCTGCACCGGTTTAGGTGCAATCGTCGCGCCCTTAAGTTGATAGTACTGCCCCTCAAAGTCCACGTTATCTTCCCGCCACAGGCGGGAGATGATTTCCAGACCTTCGTCTGTGCGTTTGCCACGGCCTCTGGTCGGCGTGCCCGTGGCGGTAAAGTCTTTTGATAAGGCGCTGCCGACGCCGAAAGCCGGGAGCAGTCTGCCTTCGCTGAGAACGTCGATGCTGGCGCACTGTTTGGCCATCAGTACCGGGTTACGCAGGCCCAGGCTGGCGACGTTCATGCCGAATTTGAGTCTCTTGCTGCCACCTGCCAGGGCCGCCATCACGCTCATGGTTTCAAGATTGGGTGCTGCATCAATAATGCGGTCGCTCTGCCAGATCGAATCCACGCCGCCGTTGTCACATAAATCAACCCACTTCCAGAAGCCGCGCGCGTCATCAAAAGTGAAATTGGCAATGCCGATGCCTGCACCTATACCCATCTGTTTACTCCCGGGGAAATTTAATTCTCTGATCAGTTCACGTGTTCGCGTCGGTCGAGGTAATCGCGCAATCGATCTCCGAGCGTGTTGAAGCTCCAGACCGTGGTGCCCAGACATAACGCGGGGAACAATAACATCCATGGCGATGATTCCATCGCGGCGGTGCCGTCCGATACCAGGACCCCCCAGCTGGTTTGCGGCTCAGCGATACCCAGACCCAGAAAGCTGATGAAGCTTTCGGCCAGAATGACAGCGGGAATGGCCAGGGTGGTGTAGACAATCACTGGGCCGATCACGTTCGGAATCACGTGCTTGCGTAGAATATAGGCGCTTGACAGTCCCATGCCTCTGGCCGCTTCGATAAACGGCGCATTGCGCAGGCGCAGGGTCTGTCCGCGCACAATACGGGCAATGGTCAGCCAGGAAATAGCCCCCAGCGCGGCAAACAGCAGATAGGGATTACGCCCGAACAGGACCACTAACAGGATGACAATCAGAATGCCGGGCAGGCAATACAGACCATCCACAATGCGCATCATCACCTGGTCAACCCGGCCGCCGGCAAGACCGGCGGCAGCGCCCCAGGGAATACCGATGGCAAGACTGACTGTAACCGCGATGAACGCCACCAGAAAAGAGACCCGCGCGCCTTCCATGGTGCGTACAAACAGGTCTCTACCCACCTGGTCGGTGCCAAACCAGTGGCTTGCAGATGGTGGTGCTTCCAGCGCGTCAAAGTCCATCGCTTCGCCGTCCCAGGGACTGATGGCGGGTCCGAGCAGTGCCCCGCCAAGCATGAGTGTCAGTAGCAATGCGGCAATCAGAACCAGCGGTGATGATTTGAAGAACTGTTGGCCTGTTTGCATCATGATTGAGCCACACGAATCCGCGGATCAATCCATCCATAGGCTACGTCAACCAGCAGGTTGAACGTCAGGATCGCAAAGGAATAGACCACAGTGACGCCCATCACCAGGGTGTAGTCACGGTTCAGCGCCCCCTGGACATAATAGCGGCCGATACCGGGTAGATCGAAAATCTGCTCTGCCACCACAGACCCGGTTAACAGTCCGGCCATGGCGGGCCCTAAAAAGGATAACAAAGGAATGCAGGCCGGCGGTAAAAGATGCAGAAAGACAATTCTCTTTGTACTTAAACCCTTGGCTTTGGCAGTTTTAACAAAGGGTTCCAGGTTGGTTTCAGCAATGCCGCCACGCATGATGCGTGCAATCTCTGCGCTCAGGGGCAGACCCAGGGCAAGTGCGGGAAGGACAAAATGCCACCAGCTGTCCGCACCGCCGGCGGGAAACCAGGACAGCGTGACACTGAACAACAGCACCATCAGCGGCGCGGCAACAATGGTGGGGACAGCGATGTTCAGATTGCTGACCGCCATCAGCAGCGTATCCAGCAGGCCGCCGGGTTTGAGTCCAGCCACGATGCCGATGGACAGACCCAACAACAGCGCAAACACCAGCGCGGCGGAACCCAGCATAAAACTCACAGGCAAACCCGCGCGGATGAGCGCGTTAACATCGAAGTCTTTCTGCGTGAACGAAGGCCCGAGGTCCCCCTGTGCCAGCTTGATCAGAAAACGCGTGTATTGCAGCAGCAGCGGCGCATCGAGATTGTAAGCGGCCTTCAGATTGGCTTCTATTTCAGGTGGCAGCCGGCGCTCGCCATCGAAGGGGCCGCCCGGCGCCAGGCGCAGCAGGAAAAACACCACGGTGACGATGACAAACAGTGTAACGGCCGCAAACACCAAGCGTTTCAGAATGTAGCGCGTCATTGCAGATACAACTGCCTGCTACTCTGTCCAGCGCAGATAGCGGACCTGATGCACGTCGCGCAGGTTATTTTCCCAACCGGAAATCTGTTGTGAAACAAGACGCCTCACGCTGACCGTATACAAAGGCACAACCGGATAGAAATCAACGACATACGCTTCAGCTGCTGCCAGTTGCGCATTACGTTCCGCTGCGTCTGCCAGTTGCTGGGCGGTTCTGATCATGTCATCAAATTTTTCGTCGGCAAAACGGCCATAGTTGACGTTGCCGATGTCGGATTGCAGGAGTGTAAGGTAGTGTTCAGCGTTGTTTTCACCGACCCAGCCAGCCCAGGCCACATCAAAATCACCCTGACGCAGATCCGCAAAGTGGTTACGCAGCTCCGCCTGCTGCAGGCTGGCAACAACGCCAATCTCACGCCACATACCAGTGATGGCAAGGTTCACCTTTTTGCCTTCAGCGCCACTCACATGGCGCAGGGTGATTCGTAAGGGGTCAGATGGACCGTATCCGGCCTGCGCCAGTAGCGCCCTGGCCTGTTGCAGGCGGGACGCTCTGGGTGCGCCGATGTGAGGCAGTGAAGTGGCTGTGTAATCAGCGATCAGATTGGGTACAAAACTGTAGGCTGGCTTGTTACCCGAGCGTAAAACCTTATCCGTTAGAATGTCCTGATCGATGGCGAGCGACAAGGCCTGTCGGATGCGCACATCGTCGAAGGGTGCCTTCTGTGTGTTGAATACCAGGTACATCATTGACAGCAGATCTGATAGATGCAGTTCATCGGCATAATTTGCTTTAACCCGTGCCAGTTCACCAACCGGGAATCCGCCTATGACATGTAACTCATTGTTGCGAAAGCGGTTGTAGGCGCTCTGTTCATTGACCACGGGCAGGTAGCGGACATTCGAAATGGTGGCAGGCGCGTAGAAATTTGGATTTGCCTGCATGGCAACAAACGCCTGGGGTTGCCAATCGGCCAGCGTGTAAGCCCCGTTGCTCACCCAGTTTTCCGGTTTTACCCAGTTCTCGCCATGGCGTTGAATAACATGTTGTGGCACTGGAAAAGCGGTGGGGTATAACAGTCGCTCCAACAGGTAGGGGTAAGGCCGGCTCAATTCAATGACAAACGTGCTGGCATCCGGAGCAGATACGCCCAGCGCGCTGACGGGTAGTTCTCCCCGATTCACTTCTGGTGCGTTTTTAACCATATACATGAAGTAGGCCAGGCTTGCTGCAGTAGCAGGATCCTGCAGTCGCCGGGCAGCGTAAACAAAGTCTTCTGCGGTTAACGCAGTACCATCAGACCACTTCAGGTTGTCGCGCAGGGTAAAGGTCCAGGTCAGGCCATCTTCGCTGGTCTGCCAGGAGCGGGCAGCCCCGGGTACAATTTCACCAGCTGCACTGAAGGTGGTCAGGCCCAGAAACAGGTCGTTCAGAAGTGTCTCTTCCAGCCGCAGATTGTAACGGTGTGGGTCCAGGGTCTGCGGTTCCCCGGCATTTCCTATGGTGAGCACCCGCTCGCTGGCGATCGCGCTCGAAGGTAGCAGCAGCGTGCACAACAGCAACAGACACAGCGGACCCGCAGGGATGGTCCAAAACCACTTGTTTAACAAACTTTGTGACATAACAACACCTGTACAACGAAGCCGCACCATACTAAAAAGTAACCCGAATTATTATCTCACCGCTCTGTGCCGCGGTTGGGTTAAAAACCAAGGATACCCCAATGGATCTAGTGGCTGACATTGGTGCGACCAACGCGCGTTTTCAATGTCTTGAAAAAAACCTGTTGGTGGGTGAAGTGGTGATCCTGCCGACGGTGGACTTTAACGATAGTGCGGATCTGCTGCATCACGCTATGGAAAAACTGGGTGCGCCGCGCGTTGACGCTGCGTTGCTTGCGGTTGCAGGCCCGGTGATCAGCGGCGCAGATCGGGTGGAAGTGACCAACACAGGGTTGCAGATAAGCCAGCGTGCCGCCGCAGATGTGTTGGGATGCCAACCGTTTCTGGTGAACGATTTTTTTGCGCTCGCCCACGGGGTGCCGCACTTCACCGAGTTTGAACAGATGGGCGGTGGTGAGGTACGGGCTCTGACTAAGGCGGTACTTGGCCCGGGCACGGGTTTAGGTATGGCGACGTTGATACCGGGAACAGCAGCTGCGTATCCGTCTGGCTGGCAGGTTCTCGCCTCGGAAGGGGGACATGCAGATCTTGCACCGGGCAGTCACCTTGAGGTGGAGCTATGGGGTCGCCTGGCGACCAGCCACAATCCGGTGAGCTGGGAAACCGTGTTGAGCGGGCGCGGGCTGAGCAATCTGTATGAAGCCATGTCCGCGGTGTGGGGTGCATCTGCGAAAGAACTGTCTCCCGGAGAAATTCTCTCTCTGGGCAGCAGCATGCAGGATCCCATCTGCCATCAGACGCTCGAAACATTCTGTGCTCTGCTGGGTTCCGCCGCTGGAAACCTGGCTCTGATTGTCGGTGCTGCCGGAGGTGTTTATCTCGCCGGCGGCATTGTGCCGCGTATGCTGGACTTTGTCCGCAGCAGCCCGCTGCGGCGACGGTTTGATGAGCGGGGTGATTTAAGCGCCTATGCCGAACAGATTCCGCTGCTGATAGTGACCCAGACGGAGCCGGGTATTGTTGGTGCCGCGCATTGTCTGCGAGCCCTGGCGCGCTAAAACGCCTGCTCAACAACCAGGGTTTCTGTCTTTGTCAGCGTGCAGGATTTATCTGTTGCCGAACACATCCACGGCTGCGCCAATGAACTTATCCTGCATCCAGGTGCTGCCGTTCGGATCGACGCCGGTTCGCACAATAACCAGGTCAGAACTCGGAACAATGGTGACAAACTGGCCTTTGTTGCCCGCAGACGTATAGGTGCCCTCTGGCACGCCGGGCAGGCTGTCCAGAAGCCAGAACTGGCCCCCATAACCGCGTTCTCCCGCTGCCCTTGGCAATGCGGGTGCCGGGTCAGCGATATATTCGGTCCAGCCGACAGGTAAGATCTGCTGACCTTTCCATACCCCTTTGTTCAGATGAAGCAGCCCAAAGCGGGCCAGATCCCGGGCGGTGGTATATACCTGGCTGGAACCGATGAAATTGCCCTGATGGTCCATCTCCATATGTGTGTGATACATGCCAATGCGGTGGAACAGTCTGTCATAGGGATAACGGAAGTAATCCAGGTCATTGTTCAGGGTTGCGCGCAGGCCCCGTAATAGCAGCAGAGTATCGTTGTTGGCATATTTCCATCGGGTATTCGGTGCAATTTCCAGGTGGGTGCTGGTGGCTGAGCTGATCACGTCCTGGCCACCAAAATACAGGGCATTGGTATTGGCACCCTGGCTGTACAGTCCCGATGACATGTGCAGCAGGTGTTCGTAGGTAATGGCCTGGCGTGGGTCGTTAAAGAAGCGCCACTCCGGGATGTTGGCAGGTGCGGTGATATCGATCAGACCGTCTTTAACGGCAATACCCATCAGGCTGGCGGAAATGCTTTTTGCTGTTGACCAGGTGCGATAACCGCTGTGGATACCAAATCCCTGCCGATATTGCTCTGCGACAAGCTTGCCTTTGTGCACGATGACGATGCCAACCGTGACGGTGTTGTCGCCAAACGTCTGGCCGTCGAATGCCTGGTTCAGTAATGCACGCGCCTGGCGGCTCGGTTTCACGTCGGCTTTATCGCCGTAAGGAAAATCGGTATTCTCCGTGGCCGGCGGCTCTGGCAGGCTGATGTATGGCAGGCGGCCAACATCCGCTTCGGTCCAGGTCGGTGGCAGCAAAGTACACCCGACACCGGCACGGTAAGCCGCAATTGCGGTAAATCCTTTGCCATCACCAGCACGAACCAATTGCCTGCGTGTGTCGATGTCTGGCTGCGGCAGATCAAATTCAGTCATATCCACCAGCTCAACTCGGATAATATCCGCCAGCGCCCGCCGGGCAATGAAATATGCTGAACAGGTAAACAGCGCCTGGTAACCGGCGGCAACTTCCGCCATCTCTGCTGCGCCGGCAGGCCGAACAAACTGTGCTGCCGGCACAGGTTGAGCTGCCCATAACGGTAGCGCAGCCAGTATGCTCAAAATGCCGGCAAACAATGGATTAACGCTCACTTTGCGCACGTCCTCTGTTCTGAATGTCTTTACGTCGCTGGGCGACTTTGTCTGCACGCACCTGGCTTTGCGAGTGAGCGCGGCTGGCTTCGAGTTCCAGCGCCAGGCCGTCGCCAAGGCTGCCGGCCCAGCCTGCATCCATTATTCTGCGAATTTCGCCGCGGGTTGCAGGGTCCGTGCTGACAATATCCCGTGCCAGCGCCTCACAGGTTGGCAGCAGCTCGTCCGCCGGCACAACGCGGTTGACCAGTCCCCAGGCGTAAGCAGTCTGCGCATCGAGGTAATTACCCGTCAGACTCAGTTCTTTGGCGCGGTTGATACCGATCAGACGCGGCAGACGTTGTGATAACCCCCAGCCGGGCACGACACCGACGCGTGCATGGGTATCAGCAAAGCGAGCTTCGGGGCTTGCGATAAGGAAATCGCACATCAGTGCAATTTCGAAACCGCCGGTGATGGCAAAGCCGTTCACGGCACCGATGACGGGTTTGCTCAGTGCACCGATGGCATCGCTCAGGTCGCGGCTCGAGGCGGCTGCATCAGCAGGCGTTTCACCCCCCAGCTCTTTCAGGTCCAGACCCACGGTAAAGGCCCGTCCCGCGCCGGTGAGGATGATAACTTCCACGTCTGTGTCGGCTTCCAGCGCATCAAAGGTATCTGCAATTGCATTGCGCAGGGCCATCGACAGTGCATTCAGTGCATCCGGGCGGTTCAGCGTAACCACGGCAACGCCTTCCTGTTTTCTGACCAGAACCAGTTCATCAGCCATAAGTATCCTCTCAGTCCCTCAAATGGCGTCCAGTCTAGCAGCCCAACAGCGTCTACGCTCTTGATCCCCGGACCTGTTGATACAGGTGCTGCCGCTCGATTCTGTGTCCATAAACCGCTAGCATCGGGGTCTTTAATCAGGGATCAGAGCCGTGCGTTTAGCGGACTACGTGGTCAGTTACAGTCTGCAGATCAATAATCGCTGCCTGCGCTATCTGGCAGAGTGTGACAGCCGTGACGGCGCCACCCTGGGCCCGGAAGGCGGTGATGATCTGCCTTCCGAAGGTCACATGGTCTACGCTGAAAGCCTGCTCACCCGCGACAGCAGACGTCTGGCCAGCATGTGGTCGCTGATGAAACCCGGCTGGGCCCAGACTGGTGCGGATGTCGCCAGTCATGTGAAGACGCTGAAAAAGGCAGCCAGTGGGTTGGCTGACGGCTCGTCCGCCCATCGCCTGGCCATGCGGCTGGCCAGCGTGGCCAGTGAAGATCATGAAGCTCAGGCCATTTTGACCGTAGCGCGGAAGCTGCGTGCGGAAAAGGCATTCAGCTGGGATGTCCTGAACGAGCTGTTTGCAAAAGACAGTTATTTCTGGCGCGAATCTGTGGAATTTCGTCACTTACCGGATGATGAACTGGCACAGCGCATCGCGCGAAGCTACAAAAAGTGCTACCGCCTTGCTGACAGATGTTTTGCCGATACCGCGCGGTTGTTTCCTCAATGCAGCCGTAAACTGCAGCGTCGTGTGCAGTTGTGTGCACATCAGTTGGAACTATTGCGTCCCGGACTGTCAGACAAGGGGAAGAGCCAGTTGTGGTACTTGCTGAAAATGTCCGATACCCTGCGCACGCGCAGCGGGCTGCAGAAACTGCACCGTGAAGCACAACGGGCAGCAGCAGCGGATAAGGCGTTGTCGCAGCAGACCCTCGAGATCGTATTGCATCATATCGATCGTCAGATTGAGAAAATGGACAAACGTATGATCCGGCTGGCAAGTGATTGTTTCAGTGTGAAGCCGAAACGACTGGCTGGCTGGGTGAACGAAGCGGTGGATAACCTCGGTTTGCGGGACGTCAGCCTGATGCAGGCGGCTGCGCAGGGGGGTGCAGGGCGAGCCCTGTCGGGTGCCGCAGGCCCAACAACAGGAGCAGACCCAACAACAGGAAAGGACTATGTCTGAAGCAAGACCTCTGCATAACTGGCTCAGCAGGATGCTGGCAGTGATCTGTACCGCGATTTCGGTCCAGCTCAGCGCGGATGAATATTCAGCCGGGTGGGGCCCCGCGGTGGGTGCTGCATTGCCAGCGCTTGCCGCACCTGATCACACGGGGGTTGAACGCACCCTGGCAGATCTGTCCGGTGACCAGGGCCTGTTGCTGTTTTTCAGTCGCTCAGCAGACTGGTGACCCTTCTGCAAACACCAGTTGGTTCAACTGGCACAATGGCAGGAAAAATTTGCCGAACTAGGGGTCAACGTGGCAGCCATGACCTATGATGATCAGTCGGTCCTCGCCGCCTTTCACAGCAGTGAAAGCCTCGGTTATCCACTACTGCATGATCAGGCTGCAAAACATGTGCTCGCTTTTGGGATTCTCAATGAAGAGTACGCACCCGGGCATCGTGCTTATGGCATCCCGCACCCAGGCGTCATTTATGTCGGCGCTGATGGTGTTGTTAAGGCAAAATATGCGGTGCCAGGGTTTCGACGCAGACCACCGTTTGACATGTTATACACTGACGTAGAGGCCTTGAGTAAGTAGTTCCATCACTGAGCGAACATCGGCAGAAGGTTCGCCTCGGTCTGTAATCATTATGAAGTTAAAAGCCTTTTCGACTGTTGCCCTGCTTATTTTTTTCACAACCATGTTAAGTGGATGCAAAGCTCTGGTGGGTTCTGTGACCCAGAGTTTTGCAGAAGATCTGTCTGCGGCTATTCTGAACAATGAAGATCTTGCCATGGTGCGGGACGGAGCGCCGTCTTACCTGATTCTGGTGGATTCACTGGTTTCGCGGTCACCGCAGGACGCATTCATGCTCCAGCAGTCTGCAAAATTGCATTCCGCTTATGCAGCGGCCTTTGTCAGCGACGACAGCCGTGCAAAACTGTTGCACGACAAGGCAAAAACCCAGGCGCTGGCGGCCGCCTGTTATGGAATGAAAGATGCCTGTGACCTGGACAGCCGGCCCTTTGCTGATTTTGATGCATGGCTTGCCCGGCAGAAAACAGCACAGGTACCGCAGATGTACGACCTGGGTACGACCTGGGCAAGCTGGATTCAGGCCAACAGTGACGACTTCAGTGCCGTTGCTGAGCTGGCGCGGGTCAAGGCGCTGATGACGAGAACAGCAGAGCTTGATCCGGATTACGACAGCGGTGGTGTATACCTTTACCTTGGCGTTTTTGAAACCCTGTTTCCACCGGCGATGGGTGGTAAGCCGGAGATCGGCAAGGCACATTTTGAACAGGCCATTAAACGCTCAGGTGGCACAAACTTACTCGCCAAGGTGATGTATGCGGAACAGTATGCGCGCCTGGTTTTTGATCGCGAGTTACACGACTCGTTATTGATCGAAGTGATCGAAGCGTCAGCGCGTGCGCCAGGATTGACATTAATGAACACAGTGGCCAAAGAACAGGCCCGACAACTATTGGATTCAGCGGATGACTATTTTTAGACAAACTACTGCAGTTCTTGGATTAGGACTTGCCCTGTTGTGGGCGCCTTACGGATCAGCGGCAACTCTTAAGATCGCCACGCTCTCTCCGGAAGGTTCGAGCTGGATGAAGCTCCTGCGACAGCATGGGAAAGCCATTGAACAGCGTACAGATGGCGCAGTGAAAATGAAATTCTACCCCGGCGGGGTAATGGGTGATGATAAGGCGGTGTTGCGCAAAATGCGTGTGGGTCAGCTGCACGGCGCGGTTTTGACCTCTGGTGGTCTGGTGCAGAACTATCCGGATATTGCGTTGTATAACCTGCCGCTGATGTTCCGCAATGATGCGGAGATAGATCACGTTCGCGCCAACCTGGATGAACAGCTCATGCAGGGCCTGCGGGAAAATAAATTTGTTGGCTTCGGTTTTGCTGAAGTGGGTTTTGCTTATCCCATGAGCCAGCAGCCGGCGCAGAGTGTTGCGCAGATGCAGCAGAGCAAAGTCTGGACGCCAGATAACGACATTGGTTCGTTGCGTGCATTTGAAGCGTTTAATATCTCGCCGATACCACTGCCCATCGCGGATGTGCTGGCGGGTTTGCAGACAGGTCTGATCAACAGCATCGCTTCGCCGCCCATTGGCACCATAGCGCTGCAGTGGCACACCCAGGTTCAGTACGGGCTGGATCTGCCGATATTGTATGTCTATGGTCTGGCTGCAATGGCGGAGAAGCCTTTCAATCGTCTCACGCCTGAACAACAGGTGATTGTTGAGGAAGAAATGCGCGCCGCGGTTGCCAGCGCCGACCAGGCGGCCCGACGCGATCATCTGAGTGCCAAGCAGGCGCTGGCGAAGCAGGGTATCAACTGGACTGCGCCGAATGAAGCACAGATGCAGGAGTGGTTGAGCCTTGCGGCGGAGGCGACCGATCGTCTTGTTGAAACCGGCTATGTATCCACGGAAATGTACAACAGAACGGTAGCGCTGCTGGAAGAGTTCCGCAACTCAGGTGGTTAAGACTGCCCTGCGGCTGATTCACGTCGCCGAAGAAGCGCTGTTGGCACTATTGCTGACGGCCATGATTGTGTTGTCGGCGTCTCAGGTGGTGTTGAGAAATTTCTTTGACAGCGGCCTGTACTGGGGAGACAGTGCGGTGCGTGTAGTGGTGTTGTGGGTGGCCATGTTAGGCGCCATGATCGCTTCCCGACGCAACGAACACATCCGCATAGATATTGCCAGTCGTTTTGTTTCGCCCGCGTTTAAACCCCACATGAGTCGCTTTGTCAGTGCATTCACCTGCCTGGTTTTGCTCGTTTTTGCCTGGTACAGCATCGAATTTGTGCGCTACGAATATGAAGACGGCACTATAGCGTTCGGCATCGTACCTGCCTGGTTGTGTGAAATTATCATGCCCATAGGCGCCGGGGTCATGGCGTTGCGTTATGCGATTCTGACCGTTGTGCCGGATAAAGGTGAAGCCCCGCAACCGGTTGAATTCTCAGCTGAGGATCAGCGGTGATCTGGTTCGGCATCGGACTGCTGGTGGTTGCGGCGATTGCCGGTGCACCTCTGTTTGCAGTGCTGCTGGGCGCTGCGCTGCTGGGTTTTTACAGCGCAGATATAGATCTGGCCATCGTGGCCATTGAGCTGTACCGCATTGTTGATACACCCCTGCTTGTTGCCCTGCCGCTGTTTACGTTCAGTGGTTATCTGCTCAGTGAAGCCAATACCTCCAAACGTCTGGTGAACCTGGTGCAGAGCATGTTTGGATTTCTGCCCAGCGGTCTGGCCGTGGTCGGCTTTGTTGCCTGTGCGGTGTTTACTGCATTGACCGGCGCATCAGGTGTCACAATTGTTGCGTTGGGTGCGCTGTTACTGCCGGCGTTAAAAGAAGCAGGGTTCTCTGAACGTTACAGTCTGGGTCTGGTGACATCTTCCGGCAGCCTGGGGCTGCTGCTGGTCCCATCGGTGCCTTTGATACTTTATGGTGTCATCGCTCAGCAACTGGATGTGGGAGAACCTTTCACGATTGTTGACCTGTTCATTGCAGGCATTGGCCCGTTGCTGCTGATGTTGGGGCTATTGACCGCCTGGACGCTCTGGAAACACCGTGGCGGCGTCATACCACGGACCCCATTTGCCTGGTCGAATGTCTGGCAGGCAATAAAAGATGCGCGTTGGGAACTGCCGTTACCTTTTGTTGTTCTCGGAGGAGTATTCAGCGGCTTCTTTGCCGTTTCCGAAGCCGCTGCAGTGACTGCGTTTTATGTCCTGTTTGTCGAAGTTTTTCTCTATCGTGAAGTGTCTCTGAAGCAGGTGCCAAAGGTCATGGTGGAATCCATGGTCATGGTTGGGGGCATTCTGCTGATTCTGGGTATCGCCCTGGCATTTACGAATTTTCTGGTGGATGCGGAAGTGCCGCAGAAACTGTTTGAGCTGATGCAGACCTACATTTCCAGCCCATTGGGCTTTCTATTGTTCCTGAACGTACTGCTGCTGGCGTTAGGCGCCATCCTCGATATTTATTCTGCCATTGTGATTATGGTGCCATTGCTGCTGCCGGTGGCCGCTGGCTATGGCATCCACCCAGTACACCTGGGCATTGTTTTTCTGGCCAACATGCAGATTGGTTACTTCACTCCCCCTGTGGGGATGAATCTGTTTATCGCCAGTTACCGCTTCAACAAACCGCTGCTTGATTTATATGCGGCAACCTGGCCGTTTATGCTGGTACTCCTGGTGGCGCTTGGGTTTATCACTTATGTACCCGCGCTGAGCTTGTGGTTTATCTCCTGAAGTGGCTCAGCTGACGCTCGTCAGCGGGTGACGGTCACTCATGAAAGCGCTGGCTTCCTCTAACGGCAGCGCTTTGCTGAACAGCCAGCCCTGTGCAAATTCACAGCGCTGCTGGGCAAGAAAATCAAGCTGCTCCTGAGTTTCAACTCCTTCAGCCACCACTTCCATTTTCAGCTGATGAGCCATGGCGATGACGGCGCGGGTGATGGCCATATCATCCGGGTTGGACGGAATGTCCATGACAAAGCTGCGGTCAACTTTTACCGTGTTGATGGGAAAGCGTTTGAGGTAGTTAAGTGAAGAATAACCGGTACCGAAATCGTCAATAGCCAGGCTGACGCCCAAGTCAGACAGGCGCTGTAGTGTGATCTGCGCCGCGTCAACGTCCTGCATCAGCATGGTTTCGGTAATTTCGATTTCTATGTTTCCGGCATCCAGCGCAGTTTCGCGGAGGCTGCGTCGCATGGTGGCGACAAGATTCGGATCCCGAAATTGTCGTGGTGAAATGTTGATGGCCACTTTTATCGGGCGGTTGTGCTGGGTGGTCAGCTGCTGACAGGCTCTACAGGCTTCTTCTATGACCCAGGTGCCAATATCGATAATGCTGCCGGTATCTTCAGCTACTGCAATGAATTCATCCGGGCCGAGCAGGCCACGCTCAGGATGATTCCAGCGGATGAGGCTTTCTACGCCGACAACTGCGCGGCTTGTCAGATCAATCTTGGGTTGGTAGTACAGCTCAAATTCGTTGTTGTCCAGCGCCTGACGAATTTCATATTCGGTACGTAATCTCTTTGCGGCGTTGACGTTGAGATCTTCAGAATAAAACTGATAGTTGTTACGCCCGCGCTCTTTGGCTTTGTACATCGCCAGGTCCGCATTGCGCATCAGTTCGTTGGGATCTATTGAATCACCCGGTATGATCGTGATGCCGATGCTGGTGGTGACAATCAGCGGATGACCGGAGACATGGATGGGTTCGCGTAGATGATTCAGAATTTTCTGCGCCACCACGCCGGCATCGGTTGGGGAACCAATCTGTGCAAGCAGGATCGTGAACTCATCGCCGCCGGTTCGACCAACGGTATCTTCCGCGCGCACACATTGCTGCAGCCTGGTTGCGACTTCACGTAGCAGGTGGTCGCCAATCTGGTGGCCGAGAGTATCGTTAACACGTTTGAAGTTATCCAGGTCGAGATACAGCAGAGCGCTGGACCCTTCAGAGCGACGACTGTGTTCAATGGCATGATCAAGGCGTTCGTGAAACAGGCGGCGGTTAGCAAGGTTGGTCAGCGTATCGTAGAACGCCATGCGTTCCATGCGTTGCTGGCTGCGTTTGATATCCGAGATGTCGGCGATCTGCACAATGTAGTACTGACCGTCACCAGAACTGTTCTGCTGCAGAACGACGTGGAAGTTTGTCCATATTTCCAGTCCATCGCGGCATATCATGCGCCGTTCGGCTCGATCCGTGTTGATCTCCTTGATCGTCAGCGCATTGAGCTTTTCTTTTAAGCCTGCACGATCTTCAGTAGGTACCAGGCGTGAAATATGTATGCCCAACATATCCTGTTCGTCGTAGGCCAGTAGATCCGCAGCGGTCCGGTTGGACTGGGAAATACGGCCCTGCATGTCGACCAGCATAATGCCGATAGGCGCGTTTTCAAAAATACCGCGGAAGCGTTCCTCACTGCTGCGCAGACGTTGCTCGGTGATCCGCTGTTTGCTGACGTCTTTTGCTATCACCATGATATGGGCTTCACCAGACAGCTCCACAATGGTTGCGGATATCAGGGAAGGCACGCTCTCACCGGATTTTGTGATAAACGACACCGCTTTGTTTGACAGTACACCTTCGCTGTTCAGCGTCTCTGCAGCAGCTGCCATATCCTCAGCCTTAATCAGCTGCGGCATTTCGTAAATCGACTGACCGATGATTTCTTCCCGGACGTACCCACTCCGGTTGAGCATGGCATCGTTCAGATCAGTCACCACGCCGTCGCTGCCTCTGAGAATCACAATGCCATCCGGACTTTGACTGAAAACTTTTTCAAATTTTTCTTCAGATTCGATCAGCGCCGCTTCTGCAGAAATACGTTTGGTGATGTCACGGCCGGTACACAACATGCACAGCTCACTGTCAATCTCTACGTAGCGAAGAGAAATTTCGACGTGCACGATGGCGCCGTCTGCGCAACGCAGCGTCGTTTCATAATCGATGACTTCCCGCTCATGGCGGGCGCGTTCAATCACCGCATCGCGTTCGGTTTTGCTGGCCCAGAAATCCAGATCGATTTCCAAAGCACCGATGGCATCCTCACGCTTGTAGCCTAACAGTCGGCTGAAGCCGTCATTGAAATCCATCACCATGGTGTCGGCAGCACGAATCAGCAGAATGGCATCAGGCGTGCCGTGGAACACCTGGGAGAAGCGCGCCTGGGTTGCTCTGGACTCCGCCAGTGCTTGCAGATGACGCTCCACAACGCTGAAGATAACGGCATATCCGCTGGTTTCAGGTGCGGCCATCCGAAAGATGTGAGCGCTGGCCGGGGTATCGTCGCTGTCGGCCAGCAGCACGTTGCGCAGCGCGACCTCATTGCGGTTCTTCTGAGCGAACTGCTGCATGCTCTTCATAAAGTGGCGTCGGTCTTTGACGTTGATATAGCGGTAGATGGGTTGTCCCAGAAGATCGCCGCTGTCGCCGATCAGCGCGTTGCGGGCATTGTCGTTGGCGTAGTTTATGATCAGTTTGTTGTCGGTAAACAAGACCAGATCGGAGCCTTTGCCCAGCATGCGCCGCAACTGCGTACCCGCGTTTTCCAGAGCACGCTGATATTCAGTGGTTTCGGTGGTATCACTGATCTGAATCACGGTATGGCGTTTGCGCCGCTTTGTTGAAGTGGAGCGGTTAACACGAAATTCGAGCAGGCGCCTGCCGTCAGAGGTGTTGATCGAGGCTGAGACAATATTTTGACCGGTCGGCTGGGGACTCTGAGGGTCCGGTTTTTCAGCTGCAACGAGCGCAGTCTCTGCCTGCGTCAACGTGCGCCAGACTTCCTCAGGAAAAATGCGGGTAACGGGCTGGCCAGTCAGCTCGGTGGCTGGTTTGTCTAACAAGTTTAATACAGTGGGGTTGACCGCTTCGATGTCACCGCGTTTGTTGACCACCACGTAGCCTGCGTTGGGCTGGTCGAGCTGGGCAACCAGTTCGGTCGCGCCGAGCACACCGGATACTCGATTCAACCAGAAAATCAGGATGGACAACGCCACCAGGCTCAGGCCGAGTGGGGCGGGCAGAGAGGGTACTGCCTGGGTCAGCCAGGTCCACAGGTCTGCCGCGGCGAATGCAGCCAGCCATCCGGGTTGTGCTGAAAAACCCTGCCATAGCAGTAAGATGCCGCTGAAGAGCAAAGTCAAACACGCGATGTCTGCAACAATTCGTCGCAAAGCAGTTGATGTCATATCATTATCAGCCTACGCAGAGCGCAGTATTGGAGCCATCCTTGAACGCCATTCTCAACTTAACTGTCGAAGGCCAGGGCCTCTATGACATCACGCACAAAGTGCAGGCACTGTTACCGGGGTCTCGCCCGCGTGAGGGATTGGTCACACTTTATATACGACATACGTCAGCTAGCCTGCTTATTCAGGAGAACGCTGATCCTCGTGTGCTGGCGGATCTGCAGCATTGGATGCACGGGGCTGTGCCGGAGGATGAAAGCCTGTATACGCATACCCAGGAAGGTCCTGATGATATGCCGGCGCATATCAAATCAGCGCTGACCGCCACCAGCCTGTCGATACCGTTACTGGATGGCGAACTGGCACTGGGTACCTGGCAGGGAATTTTCCTGTGGGAGCACCGGCATAAGCCTGGCCCGCGGCAGATCATAGTGAACGTGCTGGGATAGCCCGGGGTCAGCGCTGCTGACGCTCGCGAATGTCCTGCATGAATCTTTTGTGGCCGTCGGGGTCGAGAATCATGCTGGCAAAGTAGGTCAGCAGATCTTTGTGGGACTGGGTCAGCCGCGCTTCGCCCATGGCGCGCTCGCCTTCCTTGCCGCTGATGAATTTAAACAAGGTGTGCAACGTCTCGTTGGGGCCGATGGCATCGTTGATTTCAACGATAAGCACATCATGCAGCACCTCCAGATCCGCGTCTTCAAGGCCCACTTCTTCAGGTGACAGCACCACATTCGACCAGAGCGTGGCGATGTAAACCCGATACAGATCTTTGTCGATAAAGCGACCCACCACAGACGATCGTTCGCGTATGTCGCTGAACACGTCCTGGAATTTTTCGAGAAGCTCGCCTTCTGTCACGATCCTGCCATCTGTTTTGTCAGACTCCATATTATTGCATCTGAAGCCGGAGGGCATTACGGTTGTGGCCCATTTTCAGCCACTGTTTGAATCACTATGTTGCAATTTGATCGTGTCAGTCTCGATGAAGACACGGAAATCCTGCGCGGCGAAGTCCGTGCCTTTCTTGACGAGAACAAAGCCCACTTTCCCAAGCCGAATTCGGACTTTGTCACCGGTCATGATGCGCAATTCAGCCGCAAGCTGGGAGAGAAGGGCTGGATCGGGATGAACTGGCCTAAACAGTATGGAGGCGGGGAGCGAACTTTTTTTGAGCGCTATGTGGTCACTGAGGAGATTCTGGCCGCAGGGGCGCCGGTGAGCGCGCACTGGATTGCTGACCGACAGAGCGGTCCGCTGCTGCTTAGATTTGGCACCGAAGCACAACGGCAGACCTATCTGCCTCAGATCGTGCGCGGTGAAGCTTTCTTTTCGATTGGTATGAGCGAACCGGATACCGGCTCTGATCTGGCTTCCGTGCGAACGACCGCCATAAAAGAAGGCGACGCCTACCGTATCAACGGTACCAAAATCTGGACCACGGATGCGCACCGTAATCACTACATCATCTGCCTGGTGCGCACGGAACCGGCCTCAGAAAATCGTCATGCAGGCTTGTCTCAAATCATCGTGGATCTGAAAAACGATGGTGCTCTGGTGCGTCCGATTGCGAACATGGCCGGCGGAGAGGATTTCAACGAGGTGGTGTTTGAAGATGTGATGGTACCCGCGGACCGTATTGTTGGTGAACCTGGTAACGGGTGGGCACAGGTGACCTCAGAGCTGGCTTATGAGCGTTCGGGCCCGGAAAGATTTCTTTCCGCATTCCGGGTGTTTGTGGAGCTCACGCGCGCCTGTGGTCAGCATCCGGCACCGCATGAGGCGGCCGCCATTGGTCGCATTGCGTCGCACATAATGACCATGCGGCGGATGTCGATTTCCGTTGCGGGCATGCTGGAAAATTCTAAAGATGTGGTTGTGGAAGCGGCGCTGGTGAAAGAACTCGGCAACAACTTTGAAAAGGTTCTGCCTGAAATTGCCCGCCTGGCAGCGCCCCTAAGCGCATCGCGTGGCGCGTTCCGGGAAACCTTTGAAGAGACGCTATTGTTGTCTCCTTCTTTCACTTTACGGGGTGGCACCCGGGAAATTCTGCGCGGCGTGATTGCGCGCGGGCTGGGGTTGCGATAATGAGTGATACACAATCCACCCTGCAGCTGATCCTCGACAGCGGCGAGAAAATATTCAGCGATCACTGTGATAAACAGTTGTTGGATCGGGCTGAAACGGGCGAGTTTGCCGATACCTTATGGCAACAGATAGTTGCCAACGGCTTCAATCAGTTGGGCGCATCCGGCAGCGGCACCACGGCACGTGAGCTGTACGCTTTTATCATGCAATGTGGCCGCTTTGCCGTGCCATTACCGATTGCTGAGACCCTGCTGGTCAACAGCTGGCTGGAACCTGGCGAAGGCCTTTACTCTGTGGGTATGGTCAGCGATGGACAGATCATTGACGTACCCTGGGGGCGCAGAGCAGACAAGGTGGTTGGTGTCCGGTCCGACAGTTCCGAGGTTGTTGTTATTGATCAGCCGACAGTGGTTGAGCAGAGGGTCAATCTGGCGGGTGAACCACGCGATATCCTTGCACTGCCTGAAAGTGCACCAACAATCGATGTTACCCCGGAGCCGTTTGCGCAGCTGGCATTGACCCGTGTGAATATGATGGCAGGTGCTTTGCAGACGTTATTGGATCTGGGCATTACGTTTGCAATGGAACGGTCACAGTTTGGTCGTCCGATAGCAAAATTCCAGGCAATTCAGCATTCTCTGGCCATTGTTGCCAGTGAAGTGGCGGCCGCGCGGCGCGCAGCTGACGCGGGCGTTGATGGTTTGTACAACGATAGATTTCTGCCGGAAGTGGCGGCCAGTAAATCCCGTGTTGGCGAGGCGGTGACCGTCGCCGCGGAGCAGATCCATCAGATTCACGGCGCCATGGGATTTACCCATGAACATCGATTACACCATTTCAGCCGTCGTGCCTGGGCCTGGCGTGATGAATATGGCAATGAGTTTCACTGGCAGCAACTGCTGGGTAATCACCTCGCTGCTCTGGGCGCTGACAATCTCTGGTCGTTTATTGCCACCAGAGGTTAAACGCTGGCCTGCATTTCCGACTATAGTGGGCAGGCAAGCTCTCAGCAGCGGGTTTCGAAGGCGATGTGGCACAAAGCAACTTCTAAAATAGCGGCATGGGGCCGGCAACTGCAGGTGGGTCCCCTTGCGGCACGGGGCATGGCAAGGGCGCTCCACATCACTGGCTGGTTAGTGCTGTTCTGTGTACTGCTGGTCGTCTGGCTGGAAGCGCCAAGCCGCTACAATCTGCTGGCGCTTGCTGTTCTCGGCGTGGCGATGGTAGCCGCAGCCGGACTGGTGCTAGGCCTTTTACGCCTGTTGAATCATTTCACCGACGCCATGCTGTGGGCTTGTCTGTTGTTTGCGGCGGTGTTTGCTTTTCCCTTTTTCTTTCTCGGCCCGCTGTTTTTAACTCTTGCTGCTTTTTCCGGCGTCTGCGTAGCCGCCATCGGTTATGCATTGGCTTCGCCGACAGAAGCGCCCGGCTGGAAACGCCTGTCTGCGGGCGCTTTCGGGCTTACTGTCCTTGTGGCGTTTACGGTGGTCCTTATGTTGGACGGCTGGTCCGTCGCGGAAGATATCCGCTGGCAGCCCATGGAGGACGAACCACTGCCGGTACTGGCGCCTGTTGATTCTGCGTATGACTTTACCCAGTTCACTTATGGACCTGGTACAGACGCCCATCGTCCTGCATTTGGCGCCAATGTGCGATACAGAACCCAATCTGTGGATGCCAGCAAACTGCTCGACGGCTGGGAAGGGCCGGCAGGTTGGGCTCGAAGTGGTTTCTGGCACACAGAACCAAACCATTTACCTGTGCGAGGCACCGTCTGGATGCCGGATGGACAAGGCCCTTTTCCGATTGTGCTGATCGTGCATGGCAACCACTCGATGGAGGATTATTCAGACGACGGTTACAGCTACTTAGGCGAAATGTTTGCGCGCCGGGGTCTGATTGCGGTTTCTGTTGATCAGAACTTGCTCAATTCCTCCACCAGCAACAGCCTTACATTGTTTGATGGTGGGCTGGAAAAAGAGAACGATGCGCGTGGTTGGCTTCTGCTGGAGCATCTGCGGCAGTGGCGATTATGGTCCCAGGACACGGCTCATGATCTGGCGGGTAAAGTTGACCTCGACCGGGTCGTGCTGATTGGCCACTCCCGTGGCGGAGAAGCGGTGTCTGAAGCGGCAGTATTCAACCGTCTGCCCGCATACCCGGACGATGCCACTCTGACGTTCGATTACAACTTTGGTCTGCGCGGCGTCATTGCCATCGCACCGGTTGATCATCAGTATGATCCCCGCGGCCTTGGGACCGTCATGCAGGATATCAACTACCTGGTTATTCATGGCAGTCACGACAGCGATGTCACCGCTTTTGCCGGTGCGGCAACGTTCAATCGATTGCGTTTTGACAACTGTCTGGACTGTTTCAAAGCGGGGTTCTATCTGATTGGTGCCAATCATGGCCAGTTCAATACGGGCTGGGGCGAGGTGGATTCGCCTGCGCCTTTCAACTGGCTGCTCAACCTCTATCCGCTGATGGATGGCACTGTGCAGCGACAGGTGGCGCAGAATCTTTTCTCAGCATTTGTCGAAGCAGTGGTTTTTGACAACAGGCAATATGAGGCATTTCTGGCGGATCCACATCGCGCGGCGGACAGGCTGCCGTCATCTGTTCGATTTCTGTCGCAATACCAGAGTGCGGCGGATCAGCTTCTGGCCAACTTTGAGGAAGATGCTGATGTCACCAGTGGCAGCGCCGCCGGCGTTACGCTCTCTGCGCATGCTTTGAGTCAGTGGCGTGAAGCAGTGGTGGATCTGAAGTGGCGTGATACAGACAGCGCATCGGTATTGCTGGGCTGGTCCGATACAGCGGTAGATGATGATCAGGTGCCGTCATACAGTCTGCTGTTTACGGAACACCTGGTGGTCAATCAAGGTGGCGCGCTTACGTTTGATCTAGCCATGAGTAAAAGCACGCCTGGTGAGCTTGAAGACTATGAAACCCCACAGAGCATTGATCTGACGCTGGTCATACGTGACAGGGCAGGGCACGAGGCAGATCTGCCATTGTCCAAACGCCGGGTGTTACTGCCTCAGATCCAGCCCGTCCTGTACAAGCATGGCATGTTCAACAGTGATGCTGACAGCGAACCGGTCATGCAGCGTTATCGATTTCCGCTGGCGGAATTTACCCGTCAGAATCCGGCACTTGATCTGAATCAGCTTGAGGAGGTGCGGTTTGTATTTGACCGCACCTCTCAAGGCAGCCTCTGGCTGGACAACATTGCACTGCATGCCGGAATCTGAGCCCGGATTCAAATCAGGTGCCCGGTGCAGAGGCATCCTGGAGCTGACGGCTTGACTCCTGCAGCGACTGTTGCCGATACAGATCGTAGTAGTGCCCCCGCGCCGCCATCAGCTCATGATGACTCCCCTGCTCAGCAATTTTGCCGTTTTCAATCACAATGATGCGATCAGCGCCGCGGATGGTGGACAACCGGTGTGCAATGATGAAGGCAATGCGGCCGGCAAGTACGCGTTGCATGCCTTGCTGGATGCGTCGTTCTGTTTCTGTGTCGACGGATGAAGTGGCTTCGTCCATGACCAGAATCTGAGGATCCGCAAGCACCGCGCGGGCAAACGAGACCAGCTGCTTCTGACCAGCGGACAATCGACTTCCGGCTTCGCCTGCGTCGCTCAGGTAGCCATCAGGAAATGCGCTGATAAAGTCGTGGGCGCCGGCAATTCTGGCCGCTTCGATCACTTCTTCGTCGGTGGCTTCCAGGCGGCCATAGCGGATGTTTTCCAGAATTGAACCGGAAAACACGTGGGCGTTCTGCAGCACCATGCCAATATTTGACTGCAGCCAGTGCAAACTGCGCTGTCGGTAATCCAGGCCGTCGATCAGGACCTGGCCACCGGTGGGTTCGTAAAAGCGACAGATTACGTTCACCAGAGTGCTTTTACCGCCGCCGGTTGGGCCCACAATGGCTATGGTTTCACCTTTGTTCACGGTCAGATCAATTTTATCCAGCACGGGTTTGGCAGGGTCGTAAGCGAAACTCACGTTTTTGAGTTCGAGACGATTGATGACCTGTTGACCGCCGTCTGCTGCAAAGGTACCCCCCTCAGTTTTGTTTTGCGCCTGGACTGCCATGGCGGCTAACACATCGTCTGTGTCGGATATGGCGGGCTCGGCTTCAATCAGACTCAGGATCCGTTCAGCGGAGGCCTGTGCCATCTGCATTTCTGCAAACCAGTGTCCCAGCTGTTCGATAGGGTCAAAAAAGTGACGGGTATAGGCCATGAACGCAATCAGCGTGCTCACGGCCATGGTGTTGGCGATCATACTCATGCCACCCACGGCCAGCGCCAGTCCGGTGGCGAGGCTTGCCATGGTAATGACGATGGGTAGATAGACCGCAGCATGGCGCAGATTGGTGACCGAAGCCTCATTCATGCGATCGGTCAGTTTACGGAAGTCATGCTGATTAGCTTCTTCCCGGACAAAGGCTTTGCTGGTCATCACGCCCATAATGGCTTCGTTGAAACTACCGGTAATGCGCGAGTTGGTGGCCCGCACCATGCGTGCACTTTTCAGAATCCTGCGTTGAAAACGCGCGGAAATCCAGGCCAGCACAGGCAATACCGAGAACACCACTAAAGCCAGTTGCCAGTCCATGACAAACATGGCCACGGCGATACCCAGCATCATGGTGAAACCCCAGACCAGGTCGAGGAAACCCCAGGCGAGGATGTTGGAGAGTCGTTCAGAATCTGACGTCATACGTGCCATGAGCCAGCCTACTGGTCGGTAGTCGTAAAAGCTGAAGCTCAATCGTTGCAGGTTGGCAAACCCGTCTTCGCGGATGTCGTGAGATATGTGCGTGCGGATTTTGCCTGCCATGTAGATAAATCCTGCAATAGAACTGCAGATAATGACCGTGCAGACAAAATAGCCGACGCCCCAGATCCACAGCTCAGGCTCAGGCCCACCCTTCAGGTGTGTATCGACCGCATCCACCACGCCTTTGGTCAGCAGGGGGTAGGCCACTTCCATCAGCGCGGTGGTGAAGGCAAAGCAGGCCAGCCACTTCAGTTCCGTGGGATAGCGGGCTGCATAACCCCAGAGCTTCTTCCACAGATCCAGATTGATACGGGCGGCCAGTACCTCTTCGTCAAATCCGTCATCATAATTTTCGTCGTCGTACATCTCTTAATCCTCGGGACGGCTCTGAGAATCAGTCGCGGTATCCGTCCTGGTGTTGTCCACATCCTGCAGAATCTGCTCATCCAGTGCGCCCTGAATCCTGCACAAACGCTGGTAATTGCCGGGTTGTGATGCCAGTTCGGCATGGCTGCCCATCTGCACACATTCACCGTCTTCGAGCACCATGATGCGGTCTGCATGCATCACAGAACTCAATCGGTGAGCGATGATGATGGTGGTCTGCCGACCTTTGCGTCGTTGTAATGCATCAAGAATCAGTTTCTCGGTTCCGGTATCCACTGCGGACAGCGAGTCATCCAGCACCAGCACCGGCGGGTCTTTAAGCAGCGCTCTTGCCAGCGCCAGACGCTGTCGCTGACCACCCGACAGGGTCACGCCGCGCTCGCCGACCATCTCGTCAAAGCCGCCTGGAAAACCCTCAATAGAGCTGTGTATGGCCGCTTCTTCACAGGCACGAACAATGTCGTCGTGGGGTGCACCAGGGCGACCAACCGCCAGGTTGTCCGCTATGGAGCGTGAATACAGGAACGGGTCCTGCAGCACGACGCCTATCTGCGCCCGTAGCCAGAAGCGATCCAGTTCCGATATTTCGCGGCCGTCCAGGGTCAGGCTGCCGCTGCTGTAGGGATACAGGCGCAGCAGGGCGCGGATGAAACTGGTTTTACCTGAGCCAGGTGGGCCCACAATGGCCAGGGTCTCACCCTGAGCAATATCCACCGACAGGTTGCGTAACACGGGTTCGTCGTCACCATAGCCATAGGTCAGATTGCGGGCGCTGATGATGCCTTTCGCGCGGCCACTGGGTGGCGTGAAATCTGCGGCTTCTTCAGGCGCCTGCAGAATATGGTTCACCCGTCCTAAAGCAATGACCGCTTTGCCGGTATCTGTGAGGACGCGGCCAAGCTGGCGTACCGGCCAGATCACAATGGACAGACAGGTCATGTAGATAAACAGATCACCGACAGAAAGCGTACCCGCCAGCGCAAAATAGCCACCGGCGAGAAGCACAATGCCTAACTGACTCATCGAGAAGAAGTCGGAGATGCTCCAATAGGCGGACATCAGCTGAATCAGGCGGAAATTCTTGTTGCGAAAATCTGCGTTGCGGGCACCAAAGCGTTCAATCTCGTGGGACTGGCGCGCAAAAGCGCGTACAACGCGTATACCCGTGAGGTTTTCCTGCAGGGTGGCGGTCATCGCCCCTTCGGATTCATCGGTCATTTCAAAAACGTCTTTGACCTTGCTGAAGAAGATGTAAGCACCAACAACCAGGAAGGGAATCATGCACAGCGACCAGAAGGCCAGCTCCACGTGGATGGAAAACAGGATGGGTACCACGCACACAACCAGCATGATGGCGCGACCGATTTCGATCACATCGCTGACCAGGAATACACGCAGAGTTTCCACATCAGAACTGCAGCGCTGAACCAGATCACCCGTGTCGGCGGTGTCGTAAAACCCGGACTGAACGTGATGCAAACGGTTGTATAACGCTTCGCGCAGACGGCGCGCAATGTTCTCGGAAGCCTCTGCTGCCAGGCGTCCGCGAATGTACAGGAACACGCCACCCAGTGCGGTAACAGCGATGCTGGCAACTGCTGCTGCCCAGATGTAGCTGGTGAACGTCAGGTCGCCGGCAATCCAGCGGGCCAGGCTGGCGAGCCAGGCATCGGCATGTACAAGGTCCTGCTGATTCAGCACATCAATAGCGCCACCGCCGAGAATTGGCGCACCAAACATGCAGATATTGGTGAGCAGCATGGCAAAGACCGCGGTCAGATAGCGCAAACGCTCACCGGCAGTAATTTTCCACAGACCACTGTATTTCTGGTCTTCGATGTCGATATTGTCGAAAGTTGTTGTGTTCATCCACTTGTTCCTGTGAGGGGACAATCAAATTAAAAACGTGCAGATAGGCGTCAGCCTGCGGTTACGCGCTGCAGCAATAACGTTGGAGTGTAGAGGGCGGCGCTAAACCGCCTGAGTACTAATGCGTGAAGTGGTGTATCACGGTGCAATCCAACGGGGCATCGCCAGCAGAGGCATAACGATTACCTGGTGCGCGAACGCGTCCCTGTAGGTTGATAATCATCATAGTTGCCTCCTTGATTGCCCGTTCCCCGCAGAAAAATAGGTGTGCGGGGATGGATGGGGAGAAGATGCTAGAGAATTTGCCAGTGGATGGCAAGTGTTGGCGGCATTTGGTTAGGAAAAACCCCATGACCGCCAACGCTTTTTTCTAGGAGAGCTAGAAATTGACGACCATTTTGCCAACGTTGGCGCCGGTAAACAGACCGATAAACGCATCTGGTGCGTTATCGATGCCGTCGTAGACGGTCTCTTTGTACTTGATCTGACCCGAGGTCACCCATTGTTCCATGTCGCGACGGAATTGTGCGGCCAGATGGTTGAAGTGGCTGACAATAAAGCCGCGCAGCGTCAGACCCAGGCCAATGGCCATGGTCAGATTGTTAGGCCCGGGTGCGGGTTCAACATCGTTGTAAACAGAGATTGCACCGCACAACGGGATTCGACCAAAAGGCCGCATATGGGAAATGGCGGCCTGCAGATGATCTCCACCGACATTGTCGAAGTAGATATCGAGGCCGTCCGGTGCACCCTCGCGCAGATGGTTTAACAGGTTGCCGTCTTTGTAGTTGAAGGCATAGTCGAAACCCAGTTCGCCGGTTAACAGGTCTACCTTATCCTGATCACCCGCACTGCCCAGCACGCGGCAGCCTTTGAGTTTCGCAATCTGGCCGACAATGCTGCCCACAGCCCCTGCGGCGCCGGATACAAATACCGTTTCACCGTCTTTGAGCGCACCCACTTCAAGAAGGCCCACATAGGCAGTCATGCCAGGCATGCCAATGGCCCCAAGGTAAGCTGACGGGTCGGTCACCAGAGTACCCAGCTTCTCGATGCCTTCAACACCGCTGGTGTAGGCTTCCCGCCAGCCGTGATGGCTGGATACATGATCGCCTTGCGCAAAATCCGGGTGATTGGACTTAACCACACGGCCGATGCATCCACCGGTGAGCACCTCGCCAACCTGGAACGGGGGCACATAAGATTTGCGATCGACCATGCGGCCGCGCATGTAAGGGTCGACAGACATACACAGGTTCTGTACCTGAATCTGACCATCGCCGGGTTCGCCCACGTCGGTTTCGATAATGGCAAAGTCGCTTTTTTTCGGCATGCCCACCGGGCGTGCGGCGAGCGTGACTGCTTTGGATTTCATAGTTTTCCTTGGTTAAATGACAGTGATAACAATTGTTATTCGTTAGAAATAGTAATTTCCTGATCGGTGATGAATTCCAGCAGTGCCGGCTGGCCATTTTTTGTAGCTTCAATCCCACGTGTCAGAGCAGCCACAATGTCATTCGGATCTGTAACTCGTTCGCCATAGCCGCCAAACGCTTTGGCCATATCGGCGTAGTGCCCCGAGATCTCAATCGCGCCGTATTTTTCCTGGGATACCGGCATGATCGGAATTTCGATGGCCATGGAGAAGTTGTTGAACAGTATCGACAGAATCGGTATCCGCTCGCGCGCGGCAGTTTCGAAATCCATGCCGGTGAAGCCGATGGCCGCATCACCCCAGACGTTGATACACAGCTTGTCAGGATGGGCCAGTTTGGCGCCCATGGCCAGGCCAAGGCCATAACCCAGCTGTGTGGTTTTACCCCAACCGATATACGACAGCGGTGTGGTTGATTGCCAGAATGGCGTGGTTTGATCACGTGGACTGCCGGCATCATGAGTGATGACGGTGGCTGTTTTGTCCACCATGTTGTTCAACTCCCATAACACCCGGTAGGGGTTGATAGGGGCGTCGTTACTGGTCAGCTTGGGCATCCATTGCCTCATCCAGGCATCGCGCAAGGCGGCGATGCGGGACGGTTCATCCTGACGTTGTTCTGCCGGGGATCGATCTTTTCCGGACATTGCGACGGTCAGCGCAGCCAGAGTCAGGCGGGCATCACCGATCAACCCATATTGCGCGGGTACGTCTTTGTTCAGATCCATGGGGTCTAAAGTTGCGTGAATAATCGTCTTACCTTTGGGCATCTGCACGCCAAAGCCGGTGAGTGCAAAGCTGCAGCCGATGCCAAGGATAACGTCGGCTTCTTTCAGATAATGGGCAACCGGGCGCGGGTTGGCCCGGCCGCCGCTGCCAAGCGACAGGGGATGATCCTCGGGGAACGCACTCTTGCCCTCGATGCTGGTGGTGACCGGGATGTTCCAGGTCTCCGCCAGGGTTCTGAGCTCGTCCCAGGCTTTTGCGTAATGCACACCCTGGCCGGCATAGATCACCGGGTGCTTAGCTTCGGCCAGCACTTTGGCGGCCACTTCAATGTCGCTCGGGTCCGGGCCGGTTTTGGCGCGATATGCAGGGACATATTCCCAGTTTTCAGGCACGTCCTCGTTGAAAACATCCACCGGCACTTCTAACAGAACAGGTCCGGGGCGACCGTTCTTCAGCTGGAAAAATGCGCGTCGCAGCACCTCGGGTATGGCTTTGCCCATGGTCAACGGCTCAGCCCATTTAGTGATGTGCTGCATGTTCAGGGTTGAGTTGAAGTTAGGATAATAGTGTGCCAGGCGGCGGGGATAGCCGGCGGGAATCACCAGAATCGGTACAGACTCGGAGTAGGCCTGAGCCACACCGCCAAAGGCGTTTTCCGCTCCCGGACCGTGCTGCATGCAGAACACTCCAATTTTGTCTCCCGAGGACATACGCGAATAAGCATCTGCCATATGCAGGCCGATACGTTCCTGTCGGACGATCACGGTGCGTATGTCGATCTTGGCTGCCGCTTCGATTAAGGGGTTAACGGGATAGGCAAACAGCACGTCGACACCTTCCGCTTTCATTGCGTGGGCAATGGCATCTACTACTTTCATAGGTTTTCCTGAGACTTGTTTAAATGAATGACACGGCTACCAGCTGACCGCAGGAGCAATATCCGCGTTGCGCCAGGCGTGGATCCGCAGTTGTTTTAAATCCTCGACCGGTTTTCCGAGCGCGCTTTGTGCCAGCTCTGCACCGTACAGCGACCAGGGGTTTTTCGGAAAGTGCTGGAGATCCTGTGCAAAGGTGATTGCTGCGTCGGCGTAATGTCCGGCTCTGAGTTGCGCCTCACCCAGTGTCTGCCGCACCGGGTAGTGCCAGTGCGGCGGCTCAGTGTAGGGCAGCGAGTCCTGCAGCGCGACGGCGCTTTCCAGTGCAGCCAGTTCCGCATAACTGTCGTTCCCGGCGCGGGCGATTCTGGCTGTCACCAGGTTGCGGGCGATACCCATCAAGGGTTCATTGACACCGGGCATGCGCATATTCAAGCTCTGCACCGGCTCGCTGGTGGCCATGCCAGACAGGGTGTCGAGTTGCGCCTGGGCGCGCTGAATCTCTCCTTTTGCCGCGTAGGCCAACCCCCGTCCGTAGTGCAGCATGGCCTGGCTGAAAGGTAGACCTTCCGGTGCATCCGGCAGCGCCAGAACCTCGTCCCACATGCCAAAACGCACATAGGTGTAAACGGGTACCGCGATATAGCTTTGCAAAGCCCCCATCTGTCGGGCCATATCCAGCGGCACGCGCTCTGCCAGTTTTAATGCGCTGCTGATAGAGAGCGTTTTGCGACCTTCCATCATGGCGGAATACCAAAGGAAGTGGATGTTGTGCGGGTAGTACGCAGCGGGGTACAAACCCTGGGCGTTGCATTGCGCAATGTAGTTTTCGTCTGCTGCTGCGGCCTCGGCATTGGCGTCTACTGCATCACTGTAGCGACCCACGCGCAGATAGATGTGGGATGGCATGTGGACCAGATGGCCGGCGACCGGCACCAGTGGCCCTAATCGATCAGCAGCGGCTTCCGCGCGTTGGGGTTCAAAGCGTTCCATGACATGGATGTACAGGTGCAAAGCGCCTGGATGCTGTGGATCGGCTGCAATGACGGTTTCCAGGTCTGCAACGAGAATACGCGTGTTCTGGCTGGCGGCGCTGCCGTCGTCGTTCCAGTAAGCCCATGGCATGAGGTCCATGAGCGCTTCGGCCCGCAGTGTGCGTGCATGCAGGTCATCGGGGTATTGTTCCACCAGTCCACTCATGGAACCTGCGTAAATGACATCCAGCGCTTTGCGATCACCGCCGTCTTCGCTGTAACGCGTGGCGATCGCATCAATGTAGGCCTGCTCGCGGGGTGTTTCAAATGCGCGTAGAGCAAGGGCTTGCTGCACAGAGTCCCAGGCGGGGGCCACTGCGTCTTCAGACATGGGCGCGTTGATGTTCGGGCCCAGTGCGAGTGCCGCCCCTGCCCAACAGATACCGCAAGTGGCATCCTGGCGTGCGGCTTCTTTGAATGATCGAACAGCTTCGGCGTGATTGAAACCAAATGCCAGCGTCAGCGCCTGATTGAAATAGGCTTGTGCCAGGGGTACGTCAGTACTGATAGGGAACTGCAGCGGGCCGATACCTTCGAGTAACGGGGCGGTCACGCTGTCGGTTGCCGCGGGCAGCGTTGAGTAATTCTCTGTGTTGTCCGGTTCCGGCTGTGTTGCGCAGGAAGCAAGCAGCAACGTGATACAACCGGCGCTGCGCATTTTGAGCTTCAAGTGATTCATGTACGTTCTCTTGTTTGAAGTAGCGTTAAGGCGATGTGCTGCGTGTGCCCGGCGCGGGTGGGTCTTCCGGTGGTCCGGCAAAACACTGGGCAATGGCCATCCACGCACTGGCAATGTCGCCCCTGACTTGCAGCTGTGTATCAGCAACGTTGCGCACCTGCGTCACCACCTGGCAGAAGTCAACCGCGCTGCCGTGGATGCAGTTGTTTTCATCAGCCTCATTAAATGTCCAGAGCTTTCCAGACGGCGCCGTAAGCGCCAGGTAGGGCGCTGATTCAGGCACCGGCAGTTTACGATTGCTGAACGACCAGCCGAATGTTCGTACGCCAATGGTGACAATGTTCTGCAGGCGATCGGTATGTTGGCGTTCAAGGTTCATCAGGTCATAGATTTCCCAGCCGTGGGCCCAGGTCTCCATTTGTCTTGCAGTGGCAAACATGCGCGCCTTCATACCAGGCCCTGCCCAGGCAAATCGTTCATCCGGGTCGGCTGCCGCCAGGGCTGCGCATAACTGCAGAAACATCTCGCGCCAGCGTATCAGCAGCTCTGGTCCGTTGATTGAATGACCGTTATCAGTCAACCAGGCATTGGTATACGCCCGCATGGAGCCGGATTTGCCCATGTCGCGCATCAGCGTTTTGAAGTCATCACTGCTGCGCAGACTCGTCAGCGCCATGTGGTCTGAAAGGTGCAGATGGGCAACCACATCCCAGACGGTCCAGTCTTTAAACGTCGACACCTGGGTCCAGAAGCCCGTATCCATTTCTTTGATTAACTGGTAAAGCTCATCACCTTCCGCACGCAGGTCTTCGACCACCGACTTGAGCGATGATCTGGCATCTGAATCTGTCATAAGTCCCCCTAAAGCCTCGGCGTTAAGTTACCAAGGTTGGCCCCTGCATGCGAGGCTTGCGGGGTTCAGGAGACGGGCGGCTGAATGTAGCCGTGGGGCATAAATGGACGCAGTTGTTCCAACCAGAGCTGTTCAAGAACCATGAGGTCTTCGCTCGGATCGTATCGGGGATCGTCGGAAGGTTCGATGGTGTCGAGAATAGTGAATTCAAACACGTCGCTACCCTGGTTGTTCCAATCCTCCTGCAACTCTGCACTGACGTGCTCTGAGTTGCAGCGCAGTTCAAAGCGATGTCGATTGATGCGCGCGTCAAGATCGCGGCTCACGCCGACAAAGCACTTTGAATTCGCCGTATTGCGAATACAGTAAGCGCCCAGTTTTTTAGGCTGTTTTTTATAGTTCTGGATCAGGTTCTTCTGCTGGGCCTTGCGTGAGTCCATGGGGAGGCTCCGGTAAGGGATATCGATTATAAAGATGCATAATACGTGATTAATCACGTTTGATGCAATTATATGTTCGTACACGATTACCGGCATCAGCCAGTTTTTTTGTTTACAGAACTGTTCTGGATGATGCACCAGATCCGACGCAGAGCAGGGCGTGTTATCGCTATTGTGTCATTCTCGGCATTGCGCCTGTGGTCGAAGTGGCTGCAACAGGCTGCTATTGTGCAGGTGTAAACGATTTTCAGGCCCCAGCCATGATGTCTGCTGACAATTTAATGCCAAAAACGCGCGGCTTTTTCAGCAGGGCCGGTTTTACTCTGGCTCTCTGCCTTGCTCCCGCAGCGGTTGGCCATGCTTCTTCGTTGAGCGCGCAGCTGGCAGAACTGGGTCACGTGAATACCCGGATGTGCGTGATCCCGAACAGTCAAAAAGGGTTGGGGAAATTACTGGTACTTCAATTCGAAAAGAAAGCAACTCGCGAAGCAGATAAGAATGAATCGTTGGCCATTCTTAAACTGATTGTTGACGCGTTGGAAAACGCGAATCAATGGTACTTTGGATTTTCCCCGGTGAAACGTTGGGATACATGCCGTGAACGTGAACCGGACTACGTTTACTGGCGGGACTATGATGCTGACTGGCGCTTCATGTCCTCAGATCCGCTGAAGTACTTTGCAAAGCTGGCAGAAGATCTTGATCCTGCTCTACGCGAAACGCCTGCGCATGCATATGTACTGTTTTCCCTTGGCCTGGTGGAACAACGTCTGGGTCGATCCTCGGTCAGCGTTAATCATTTTGAAACGTCTTATCACATTCTCGACAAAACTGAAGACCCCCATGGCATCATGCCCTTTGTGCTGCTGCCTCTTATCCATCACCATTTCGGTAAAGAGGGTAATGAGGAGCTGGGTCAGATCTACCTGAATACCTTTGCCCATGTGGTTGATGTAGTCCCAGATGAGCCGGTGGAGTATCTGCCGCTGTTCAAGGTGGCGCCGACATACCCTGCCGGTGCCTTGCGACGTGGTGTTGAGGGTTATGTGGTTCTGGAGTTTACGGTTGATAAAGACGGTAAAGTCAAGCAGCCGGTGGTTATTGAAGAATCGCCGGCTGGTATCTTTGGCGATGCTGCCATAGAGGCTGCAGAATCTTTCCGCTACATTCCGACCGTGGTGAACGGTCAGCGTATTGCTACCGAAGGGGTTCGCAACAGAATCACTTTCTCCATTCAGTAGGCAGCTGCCAGGGTCAGCATTTTAAGGGTAAGCAATTGAAACAAATTCTGGCTTTAACCACACTCCTTGTGCAGAGCTATGACGAAGCCATTGCTTTTTTTGTCGATGCTCTCGGCTTTGAGCTGGTTGAAGACACTTATCTGCCAGCGGAAGATAAACGTTGGGTGATCGTTGCCCCTCAAGGGGCTGTTGAGAGCCGGCTGCTGCTTGCTCGCGCCGAACAGGGCGCGCAGCAGGCTCGCATTGGAAATCAGACAGGTGGCCGGGTGTTCCTTTTTCTGCACACCGATGATTTCTGGAGGGATTACACGTCATTCAAATCCCGCGGGGTAAAGTTTGTCGAAACCCCCCGACAGGAACCTTATGGTACGGTTGCGGTGTTTGAGGATGTGAGCGGTAACCTGTGGGATCTTCTGGAACCGCGTTAAGCGGCGGTTGTCTGCGTAACGCGGATGGTTTTTGAGTACGGATCAATCAGCCCGCCGAGTTTGCGGCCAAGCCGCTGGGATTGCACGGTGTTGCTCCCACGGGAGCAACACCGCCGCAATCCACTGCAACCAACTGAATTATTTGTGCCGCTCGCTGATCCAAACGCCTCCGCTGCCGTAGACCAACCGTTCACCGTCCCATGAGATAGACGGGCGCGTCTCAGCGTCGTCTACGGTGTCGAACGGTACCGTCTCACTGAGATTGACCACGTTGTGCCATCGGAGTAGCGACCTGCCGCGCTTAGCGGAAAAAATATCAAACCCTGTGTCGTCACCCGCCACGCTAGGTCTGTCAGACGCAAAAACGATCTCTCGCCCGTCCTGACGCACGTTCGGCTGACGATCGTCATACTCGGTATTAATGGGCCAGGGCAGGCGCTTGCCTTCACCAAATTGGCCATCCTTATTCATACGGCTGACGTAAATGTCCTGGTTGCCTGTGTAGTAGTCGGTTGAATAAAACAGGTAGGTGTGCCGTCGCGTTTTCAGGATCGAAGGGCTGAGTTCCAGTCCCGGAGTATTCGGTCCCAGCGGCGCGCATCCGAGATTAATCGGCTCAGCGTAGCCGGTCACTGGATTGTTGATGGTCACTTGAATGTCGGCGCTACCACAACCGTTATCCCGGCTGGAGACGAAATAGAGTTCACCATCAAGTTGCGGTGTGGGACAAAAGTCGTTAGCCAATGCGGGGTCGTTTGCCGGTTCGGGCAACTGATGTCCTGGCGCAAATGGGTTGTCTTTGCCTGGGCGCTGGTTCACGAAGATGTCAAGCCCCGTGCCTGGGTTGCGCGCCGTGAACAGGAATTTTCCGCCGGGGGATTCAATTGGACAGCCACCCGGCATCTGATTGCCGTCATTAAGCAGTAAAGGCTCGCTTGCTGCCCAGTGAGAATGAACGCCAGGGTGTGCTTCTTTAGCATCGGCGGCGCCGGCTAACCCGCAGGTAACTGCAAAGACCAACAAGGAACTCGTGTGTTGCAGCGTGTGTGATCGCCTGCTGCGATGGCGATTCATTGTTATCCGAAACATATCTAAATCTCCATTAATGTGACATCCGTGCTGGGACGAAGTCGTCTTAAGAGACCCGTCCAACGCAAAAGAGCCTAGGACAAAAGCTGATGAGAACCATGAAAAATGGCTGAACTTATGAGTAAACTATGCTGAATGTTGTCTGAAACCCTGCGCTTCACGTACGTAAAAGGAGGGTTATGGCGGACTTTGAAGTCTTTGAAATTGATGACTTGACGGTAGATGTGGGTGCACGCCAGGTGTCGCGATCCGGGACGCCGTTAAAACTGCCTGGTCTGACTTTTGACCTGTTCATGGCATTGATCCGCGGAGCACCGGCAATTGTCACCTACGATCAGCTTGCCAATCAGGTCTGGAACGGGCGGCCGGTGAGTCCCGAAACCATGGCCCAACGTGCAAAAATGCTGCGTGATGCGTTGACGGACGATGCAAAGAACCCGCGCTATGTCGAACCTGTACGCGGACAGGGTTACCGTTTGCTGGCTGCACCAGAAAACCAGCAGGTAAAGACAGCCAGAATCCGCTGGGCGGTGGGTTTGTGCGGTACTGTGCTGTTAATCCTGAGCGCGTTAGGCGTTGGCTGGATTTATCCAAAGTCGCCCGTTGCAAAATCCATAGCCGTGCTGCCTTTCGTCGATCTAAGCCGGACAGAAGACCAGCAACACTTTGCAGATGGCGTTGCTACCGAGCTGATTAACCAACTGTCTCGGCTTGAAGGCTTAAATGTTGCCAGTCGCACAGCCTCCTTTTACTATCGCGAATCCATCGCGGATTTTGCAGCCGTGGCCCGGCAATTGGGTGTAGCGACCCTGCTTGAAGGGAGCCTGCAGAAAACGGGCAATCAGCTCAGGATAAACGTGCAACTGATAGATGCCGCCACCGGCTTCGAGCTGTGGTCTGCAACGTATGATCGAGAAGTCCGTGAGATTCTGCGTGTTCAATCGGAAATTGCATCTGCAGTGGCTGGGGCGTTGGGCGTCACCCTGGGGGTTGGTGGAGTCAATGAGTTTGCAGGCGCCGGCACGCGTAACTACGACGCGTACGAAGCTTATCTTGACGGTGAGTTTGATCAGGCGATCAAATTTGACCCCAATTACGCTGCTGCCTGGGCACAGAAGGGATTAGCTGTCGCTCGGTCGATGTGGTGGCACCAGCCAGAAGAAGCGCCGGCGTTGATTGAGAGGGCGATCGGCTACACATCTCGGGCCATCGCTCTGGATCCCAATTCCGCGCAGATCCAGGCTGATTTTGCCACGCAGGTTTACGTTACACTGGATTGGCATCGAGCCCACGAAGCCTATCAGCGTTCCTTTAATCTTAGACGTACCTCTTATGGCTTGCGCCACTACGCCAACATGTTGGCCCGCACCGGTCGCTTGACCACGGCAAGTTTGATCAAAGCAGAGGCAGTGGCGATGGAAACCCAACCGGTGACTTCCGCTCTCACCAACGCGATCGCACTTGATCTGGCGATGTACAGGTTTGACGATGCCAAGCTTAAAATCGAGCAACTGCCGGGGCCCAGTCGACCAATACATAGACTGTATCTGGGTTTGAACCGTGGTGATCCGGATGAAATTCAGCAAGCGCTCGCAGACCTGCCCAGGCAGGGCGCGGTCTATGCCGAATTTGCCGCACCTCTTGTGGAGCTTATGGTGAATCGTGAACAGACACTTGCGTTCCTTTATGGATTGGCCGCGAACCGGGATATCGTGTGGCCTAGTAAGTTTGAATTGATCGCTCTGGTTGCCGCCTACCTGGGTGAGCCTGAGTTTGCCTGGCAGGTGTTCCGTCAGGATGTGAGGTACACCACCATTCGTTTTGTTGTGCTTTGGCAGCCCGTCATGCGTGAAGTACGTCAGCTCGCGGAATTTAAAGAATTTGTTGTTGAGTCAAACCTTGTTGACTACTGGCGCGAGTATGGCTGGGCTGATCACTGCTGGCCGTTGGGTGACGATGACTTCACCTGTGCTGGGGAACAAACTGTTGTCCCAGTTACTCAACCAGGGACAAGAGGATAGTCTTTAAAGCCGCAAAGGGATTTTGTTGGAAACCACCAGATAATGACCATCCATCATTCAAGGTTTTGAGCACGGCTTTTTCTATTCGAATGCACGCTGTAGGCTTAAACGAACCTATCAAGGAACGCGTGTCAGCGCAATGCGCTGCGCTCAAAGGCAAACCCCATGCAATTCACCAAACGTCTCAGAGAGCCGATCCGAAACGGAGAAATCACGCAATCTGTGCGCATCTGGAAATCACCGCGCGTGAAAGCCGGCAATGCCTACCGTCTTGCGCCGGGCTGGATAGTGGTTGAGTCGATCTACCAGATTGAGTTTGCCGACATCACCGCCAGACTGGCGCGGGAAACGGGCTTCAGCAGCCTGGCAGAATTGTTGAAAACCGCCAGACATGGCGCGGGTGAAAAGGTTTATCTGGTAACGTTTCACTACACTGAGGCACTGGAAGAATGACCAGCCTTTTTGGCCCATGGATTTGATACTCCACGAAAACGAAATACCAGTAGATGACGATCTGGTATCCAAGCTTGTCTGTGCTCAGTTCCCTCATTACGCCGCATTGCCTCTCGCTCGGCTGGGTGCTTCGGGTTCATCTAACCTGTTATATCGCCTCGGAAAGGGGCTGTTGGTGCGCTTGCCACGCCAACCGGATAGTGGCGCTGCCATTGAAAAAGAAAAACGCTGGCTGCCGCAGTTAAGTCGACACTTGCCTGTCGCGGTGCCGGAAATTGTCGCTCTTGGACAGCCTGCCTTCGGCTACCCGGAAGCGTGGTCGATTGTTGGGTGGCTTGACGGTGAGTTACCGCCGGCCTGTGGGCTGAAAGAATTCTCAACCGCGCAAAGTCGAGGGCTGGCTGCAGATCTGGCTGATGTTATTGTTGCCCTCCGCGGTATTGACGTACCCGAGGCGGCAGCAACTGATCCCGGGTTACGCTGGTATAGAGGGCGGTCGCTGGCCGAGTACGATCGTTATATGCGGCGCGCAATTCAGGGTTGCCAATCTATTGAGGATTTGGATCTTGATCTCGACGCCGTGTTGGATGTCTGGCAGCAATCAATACTGTTGCCAGGCGCAGATGATGCAGGACCAGACTGCTGGTACCACAGCGATCTGGTTGCCGAAAACCTGCTGCTTAAAAACAACAAACTCAGCGCGGTACTGGACTTTGGGGGTTTGGCGGTGGGTGATCCGACCATTGATCTGCACGGTGCCTGGGAGCTGTTTGACCGGCAAAGTCGTGAGTCTTTCAGACACCGGCTGGGGGTCGATGATGCGCAATGGCTGCGCGGCCGTGCCTGGGCGCTGGCGATTGCCGTGGGGGCATTGGGCTACTACTGGCGAACCATGCCGGGTCGCATGCATGACAGATTGATTATGGCGCGAGCCGTATTGGCAGATGTTGAGTGCTCAGGCTGGTCCTGATGTGTTGCAACCGGCCAGACAAAAAGGGGTGTCGAAACACCCCTTTTTGTCTGGCAGCCTCCTCAGGCAGGAGGCGGCCTGATCACTGCAGCCAGTTAGAACTGGTTCATGGTGTTGGCGGTACCACCAGCCAGCAGAGCTTTTTCGCCGAGGAAGTACTCTTTGTGGTCATCACCCACGTTAGAGCCAGCCAGATCCTGGTGCTTAACAGCGGCCAGGTCACGGCGGATTTCCTGGCGTTGTACGTCTCGCACATAAGCCAGCATGCCCAGGTCACCAAAGTAACCAGAGGACAGGATGTCGGTAGACAACGCCGCGGTGTGGTAGGTCGGCAGGGTGATCAGGTGGTGGAAGATGCCCGCTTCACGCGCAGCATCCGCCTGGAAGGTTTGTACCAGTTTGTCAGCTTCGATCGCCAGTTCAGAATCATCCAGGGCAACATCCATCAGGCCTTTTTCATTAACCGCGGGATCAGGATATGCGGAAACATCTTTACCGGCGTCTTTCCACTCCTGGTACACCTGCTCGCGGAATTTCAGCGTCCAGTTGAAAGACGGAGAATTGTTGTACACCAGCTTAGCTTCGGGTCGGACTTTACGGATCTCATTGACCATTTCCGCAATCTGCGCGACGTTTGGCTTTTCAGTTTCAATCCACAGCAGATCTGCGCCATGTTCCAGACTCGTGATGCAGTCGAGGACAACACGGTCAAAGCCAGTGTCGTCTTTGAAGGCATACAAGCCATTGTCCAGGCGCTTCGGCTTGGCCAGTTTGCCACCCTGGTGGATGGTGATGTCGCCTTCCTGCAGCTCGGAGATATCGTTTACCACTGTGGTATCGAGGAACTCATTGTACTTGCTGCCCAGATCACCCGCCCGCAGAGAAACCGGCACCTTCTGGGTTAAGCCCGCGCCCAGAGAGTCGGTGCGCGCCACAATGATACCGTTTTCAATGCCCAGTTCCAGGAAGGCATAACGCACAGCATTGATTTTAGACACAAAGTCTTCATGGGGTACGGTCACTTTACCCGCCTGGTGGCCACACTGTTTGGCATCAGACACCTGGTTTTCAATCTGAATGGCACACGCGCCTGCTTCGATCATGCGCTTGGCCAGCAGATAAGTGGCTTCTTCGTTACCAAAGCCAGCGTCGATGTCTGCAATAATCGGCACCACGTGGGTTTCATAGTTGTCGATGCGGGCAATAATGCTGTCCACGTCACCGCCATTTTCACGGGCTTCGTCCAGTTCCACAAAAATGTGTCGCAGCTCGCGTGCGTCCGCCTGTTTCAGAAAGGTATAAATCTCTTCGATCAGATCGGCGACGGTGGTTTTTTCGTGCATGCTCTGGTCTGGCAGAGGGCCGAATTTCGAACGCAGAGCGGCAACCATCCAGCCGGACAGATAGATGTAGCTGCGATCTGTGGTTTTCTGATGCTTCTTCACACCCATCATCACCTGCTGGGCGATGAATCCATGCCAGCAACCCAGACTCTGGGTGTACTTGCTGGAATCAGCATCGTAGTTTGCCATGTCGCGACGCATGATGTCCGCGGTGTACTGGGCGATTTCCAGACCCGTGGTGAAACGGTTCTGCAGCTTCATGCGCACGGCGTATTCCGGGTTAATGGCATGCCACTCATCTTTTGCTTTGATTTGAGTGCGCAGGCGTTCGATTTCATCAAGATAAGCAGACATATTTTCTATCCTAAGTATCTGGTTGTTGCCAAAAGGGCGGGCAAGATACCAACCCGGCCGCCCAGGTTAAATGGAATAATTGAAAAGCAATATATTCCGATCAGGAAAGTATTTGACCAGGGCAGCCGGGGGTGATGGCGGGTCGAGTTTAAGGGTGATGGAGGCTTTGCAGGTCAAATGTCTGCCAGAATTCGACCAGGCGTTTGCGCTGACCAACCATGGAGACCAGGTTCTGCGCTTCTGCATCCCACAAATTGCGTTTGCCGCTGAGGATTTCTGCCCAGGTTTCATGGCTCAGGTGAATGTGCAGTTCTGCCGCTGTGCCATCCGTTGCAATGGCAACCTCACGCCGCAGTACCAGCCCAGCCTGTTCGCCACCGGCAAAATGCCAGGCCATCTCGACATTTCCGTCCGGTGCGCATTCCGGGTTCACCAGCACGCGCAGAACGTTGATATACCGGGCTGGTGGCGCGGACATGATCTCATCGAACCGAAATCGATGGGTGTGAAACCTCGACAGATCAATGTTTCCCTCCAGGTGCAGGGCGCGAGTCAGGCACCAGTTGCGTACGTTAGCCGAGGGTGTGTGTTGAGCCATCTGTCGCATCACCTGTGCCAGTAGCTGTGCATCAGCCGGATCCGTTTCGGCGCGGCGCACCAGCCAGGTGGATAACTCGGCGGCCCAGCGCAGATCACCGTTGTCGAGTGCTTCCTGAGCCTGGGTACGCACCGCCTGCGGGCCGCCGAAGCCCGTCACCATGCGTTCGCAGCGGATCTGTTCCGGCATCGGAAAGATATGGCTTTCATCTTCGTCCAGCCAGCCGAACAATCCCGCATGAATCTGTCTGACATGGTGTTCAACCAGACCATACAGTTGTTGCGTGAAATAGGAGGCTTTAAAGCGGTCTGGCAACTGCACCCGTTCGGTCAGTGCGCTGAGCCTGAGCCCCTGGTTGATGCCCCGCACGGTCTGATCCCAGATGTAGGCAATTGCATCACGATAGTCACGAATGGCCGCAGCAACGGGTTGTCCTGACAGCGGTGGCCCGTGCGTACAGATCAGATGGTCGGGTTGCAGCTCGGCAATTTTGTCGATGCCGGTCAGCAGTTCGCGGGGATCTCGATATTCTTCGCCGCGGATCGCATATATGTTGAACAAGGCGGGCCAGATAAGGTTGTTTACGCAGACACCGAGGTCCGGAAACCACAGGGTCATGGAGTCGTTGGCATCAGACGGCGCGGGTGTGAAGGCTACCTGCAAACCGGCAATGTTGTGCGTGACGGGCTCGGTGATAAGGTGTTGGGCAGCGATATAACCCGGCGTATATGGCGCGTGTTTGGCGTTGCGTAGCGCCAGACCCAGGCCGCAGTGCAGCAGACCATCAACGCCCTCGTGGGGTAACAGGACCCCAAACTGATGGACCAGCCCGCGGCTGGATCGTGGACCGATTTCGCCACCAAAACGCGCCCGATTCTGTTCAATCAGGTGGTGCCCATAAACGGTCAGGTGGTCCGGCCCCACCTCATCGAGCAACGCCTGAGTACCGTTCACGTAGTGAAAATGCGTGTAGATGCAGGCGACGATGGGCGCCTGGGTATATTGGCGCAGCAGTTTCAGAGCGTCGCGCATTTCTTCGATGCACTCACCGCTGTCAATGGCGATGATGCCCTGCTCACCAGCAACAAATGTCTGGTTGGACAGGCCATTGCCAACCACACACCAGGCGCGTTCACCGACGGGATAGATAGCAGGCGCGAGACGCCCGGTTTGTGCAACCGCAGCCGGGTGGGCCAGCTGACCGGCCGGGCCTGCCACGGGTGCGTCCTGAGATAATGAGTCGGGGATAAACTGTGTCATCAGGGTGTCTGCCGTGTGGGTTAAAGCGAAGGTGACCAGCTCGGAAAAACGGGCTGTCATAGGCAATCCGTCTGTCACCGTGTAGCATCTTAAATCGTTTGAGAGCAGGCACACCAGTGATGATTCCCCTGGCAACGAAACCATTACGCTATGCATTGGAGCAACCCTTTTGCTGGAGCTGATAGATGCCCAGCTGCAACCGGCATCCCCGCAGCGATTTGATCATCAGTTTGCACCCGGTCGGATCACGGTAGTGCTGGGTACTAACCAGTCGGGTAAAACCAATTTGTGTCGGCTTGTTGCAGGGCTGAACACGCGCGCGCGCGGTCGGGTTCGACTCAACGGTCTGGATCTGGCATCAACAGATCCGCGCCAGCGACCCGTGAGCATGGTGTACCAGGCGTTTGTGAACTATCCGAATCTGACTGTTGCCCAGAATATTGCATCACCTCTGCTGGCGCGACGGGGCGCAGAGGCCCTGGATAAAAGTGCTGTGGCCGCGCGGGTAGATGAGCTTGCCCACATGCTCCAGATACACCCGCTGCGCTCGCGCATGCCCCACGAGCTGTCCGGCGGCCAGCAGCAGCGTCTGGCCATTGCACGTGCCCTGGCCAAACAGGCGCCGGTGCTGCTGCTCGATGAGCCGCTGGTGAATCTGGATTTTAAACTGCGTGAAGCGCTGGAAGTTGAACTGCGGGAGTTGCTGCGCCAGACAGACACTGTTGTCATTTATACCAGCAGTGATCCACGTGACGCATTCACGCTTGGCGATGAGGTCCTGCTGCTGGCAGCGGGCGAGAAACTGCAGGCAGGTGCACCACTTGATGTGTATCTGCGGCCTGACAGTCTTGCTGCGATGCAGCTGATGGCCGATCCCGGGGTGAACGTGTTTGTCCGCCAGCAGAAGACCTGTGCGCTGCGACCGGAACATCTGCGTACCGTCACTGATGCCGGCGCGGACCTGATTTTTGACATGCAGGTTTCCGCGTTCGAAACCAATGGCAGTGAATCGTTTGTGCACGGTGAAGTCGAAGGCAGACAATGGGTCATGCGGTGTGACGGTATGTTACGCATAACCCCCGGCCAGCATCTCAAAGTGTGTGCGTCCGATTCTGATGTGGTGCAGTTTTAATGTCAGCCATAGACCTGCGGCAGATTGGCTTTACCTACCCCGGCGCAGCAGAGGCAACGCTGAGCAATCTTGATCTGCGTGTGGCAGACGGTGAAGCACACGCACTGCTTGGGGCCAGCGGTGCGGGAAAGACAACGTTGTTGAATCTGTTATCCGGCATTCTGCACCCCACAAGTGGGCATCTGCTGTTTGACGGTGAAGATGTATCCTCGCTCAGCGGTCGCGCCCGCAACGTGGCACAGGTTTTTCAGTTTCCGGTGTTGTATGAATCACTTAACGTTGCCGAGAATCTTGCCTTTCCGCTGCACAACAGTGGTGTAGTACGGAAAGCCATTGATGAGCGGGTCGACTATATCTGTGATGAACTTGGACTTGGGCAGCTGATCCGCCAAAAACCGCGCTCGCTGTCTCTTTTCCAGAAACAGCTGGTGGCGGTCGGTAAAGCCCTGGTGCGCCCTGACGTCTCACTGGTGCTGCTGGATGAACCGCTGACCGCCGTGGAGCCTCGAGTCAAGTGGCAGCTTCGGCAGACGCTGCGTCGTGTACAGGCAGATTTGCAGGTGACCATGATCTATGTGACTCATGATCAGACCGAAGCGCTGACGTTTGCCGATCGTGTGTCGATTCTGACCGCTGGCGGTATTCTCCAGACGGATACGCCGGAAGTTGTTTATCAGTCGCCACAACATGAATTTGTTGGGCATTTTGTCGGCAGCCCGGGGATGAATTTTGTGGCTGCTGATGCACTGGGGGTCGACAACGCTCAGCGCATCGGATTTCGTCCGGAATGGGCACAGCTGTCGAGCACGGGCCAGATTTCCGGAACGTTGCAGCGTGTACGCGTAGAAGGTGCTCAGCAGGGTCTGGCGGCAGGCTTGATGGTGCTGGCTACCGCCCATGGGGAAGTGACTGTGCGCGGTAGGCTGCCGGAAGCGGCGCAACGTCAGATCGGCGCGCAGTTCCAGGTGCAGGTGATGCGTGGCGTTGCGTTCAGTAACGAGCAGCAGGTGGGTACCCATGAGTTCATTTAAACCACAGAACAATCGCGCGTGGCTGGGTGTGTTACCCGTGGTGCTGATTGTTGCATTCAGTGCAGTTGTGCCACTGATGACGGTGGTCAATTACTCAGTACAGGACATTCTGGATTTCAATACCCGCTTTTTTGTTGGTCTGCAGTGGTACGAACAGACCCTTAATGATCCGCGTTTCATTGAAGCGTTTCTGCGCCAGGTGGTGTTCAGCCTGACAATATTAGCGATTCAGATACCTCTGGGCATCTGGGTGGCCAAAGGTATTCCAAGAAACAGCCGTCTCACACCGCTGATTCTGGTGGTTCTGGCCATGCCGCTCCTTATTCCGTGGAACGTGGTGGGTACGATCTGGCAGATCTTTGCACGCCCCGATATTGGTCTGTTAGGCGTAACAATCAACGCGCTGGGTATCACCTACAATTACACAGCAGATCCGCTGCATGCCTGGATCACGCTGGTGGCAATGGATGTCTGGCACTGGACGTCGCTGGTGGCGCTGCTGGCATTTGCCGGGCTTACATCGATACCGCAACCTTTTTACCAGGCTGCAGAGCTGGATGGCGCGAGCCGCTGGCAGGTTTTTCGCTTTGTTGAACTGCCGCGCCTGCGTGGGGTGCTGATCATAGCGATTCTGCTGCGGTTGATGGACAGCTTCATGATATATACCGAGCCCTTTGTGCTGACAGGTGGCGGGCCAGGCAATGCCACGACGCTGCTCAGTCAGCATCTGGCAACCATGGCGGTGGGTCAGTTTGACCTGGGTCCCGCAGCAGCGTTTTCGGTGATCTATTTTCTTTTCATCCTGCTTTTCTGCTGGTTGTTCTACAGCTCGGTGGTGGCCAGAAATGAAGACTGATATGAGCCGTTGGCTATTAGGTGGTTATCTGGTGTATCTGCTGCTGCCGTTGTACTGGCTGGTGTCCATGGCGCTGCGCAACAATATGGAAATTGCCGGCGAATTTTCCGTGCTGCCTGCATCCCCCACCTGGCAGAATTTTGCGGAAATATTTTCTAATCCAGTCTGGTACGAAGCGTTTGCCAACTCGTTAACCTATGTGGGTTTGAACACGCTGTTGTCGTTGAGTGTGGCCATACCTGCTGCCTACGTCTTTTCACGGTATCGGTTTCTGGGTGATAAACAGCTGTTCTTCTGGCTGCTGACCAATCGCATGGCGCCGCCGGCTGTGTTTCTTCTGCCGTTTTTTCAGTTGTATTCCGCCATCGGCCTGTTTGATACACCGCTGGCCATCGCGCTGGCCCATTGTCTGTTCACGGTACCCCTGGCGGTCTGGATCCTGGAAGGTTTTTTTTCCAGTGTGCCGACGGAACTGGATGAAATGGCGCGGCTGGATGGCCACAGCTTTCTGTATTTCTTTTTCCGCGTTTTTCTGCCGATCAATCGCGGCGCGCTTGGGGTCACGCTGTTTTTCTGTTTCATGTTCAGCTGGGTTGAGCTGCTGCTTGCTAGGACCCTTTCCGGCGCTTCGACCAAACCCATTGCGGTGGTGATGACCCGTACGGTCAGTGCATCGGGGATGGATTGGGGCGTGCTGGCGGCTGCAGGGGTGCTCACGGTGGTGCCCGGTATCCTGGTGGTCTGGTTTGTGCGTAAAGATCTGGTAAAAGGTTTTGCGCTCGGGCGGGTTTCATGAGGGTTGCATCATGAGGCCGGCATTATGAGCTGGATGGCCTGGACGGGCCCAACTGCACTGTTTTTCATTGCCATAGGTCTTGCGCTGCTGACGCTGACGGTGTTTGAGCTGCGTTCACCAACACGCCTTGCGAAAGGTTTTCTACCCATGCCAACCACTCGCGGCGATCGCTTCTTCATCAGTCTGTTGAGCGCGGCCTTTATCCATTTGCTGTGGTTAGGTGTGGTCGGCGACCTGCTCTGGATGGCATCGATGCTGGCCTTCATCTGGGCTGTGCTACTTATGCGCTGGGGATAAGCCCTTTATACTCGGCGTTTTCAGGATCCGGATGGAACAGACACCGTGAAAAGATGGTACACACTGGCAGTAACGTTTTTGATCCCTTCAGTTTTTGTGATGACGGGTTGTTCTGAACCGCCTGCTCAGCAGGCCGACGCTGATTCTCAGGTGGATTACGCCGCAAATGCAGCGCGCTGGGCAGCTGAAGAATTCCAGCCCACCTCGCTAAGTGCCCAGGACCAGCTGGCGGAGCTCGCCTGGTTCACCGAAGCAGCAGAGCCTTTCCGTGGCATGGCAATCAACGTGGTCTCTGAAACGTTAACCACGCATGAATATGAAAGCACGACGTTGACCCGGGCGTTTTACGACATCACCGGGATCCGGGTCACCCACGATCTGATCCAGGAGGGGGATGTGATCGAAAAACTGCAGACACAGATGCAGTCCGGTGAAAACGTATACGATGCCTACGTCAATGATTCTGACCTGATCGGTACGCATGCACGTTATGGCTATGTCGTGCCGCTCAGTGATTTCATGGCGGGTGAGGGTGCTGACGTGACATCGCCCACGCTGGATCTTGATGATTTTATCGGCATCAGTTTCACTACCGGACCGGACGGAAAAATTTATCAGCTGCCGGATCAGCAGTTTGCCAACCTCTACTGGTTCCGGTACGACTGGTTCACCAATCCTGAGCTGATGGCGCAGTTTGAAAGCCTGTATGGATATCCTCTGGGCGTGCCGGTGAACTGGAGCGCCTATCAGGACATCGCCGAGTTTTTCTCCGAACACGTGCGCGAAATTGATGGTCAGCGGGTTTATGGCCATATGGATTACGGTAAAAAAGATCCTTCCCTGGGCTGGCGTTTTACCGATGCCTGGCTGTCCATGGCAGGTGCGGGAGATCCAGGCATTCCCAACGGTCTGCCTGTAGATGAATGGGGGATTCGGGTCGAAGACTGTCGTCCCGTGGGCTCCTCTGTCAGTCGCGGTGGCGCGACGAACAGCCCGGCAGCAGTTTATGCGCTGCAGAAGTACATCGACTGGCTGAAGCGGTTTGCGCCGCCGGAAGCCGGCGGCATGACCTTTTCTGAAGCGGGTCCCGTGCCTGCGCAGGGTCAGATTGCTCAACAGATATTCTGGTACACAACATTCACAGCAGACATGATTAAACCCGGTCTGGCGGTGGTCAATGCAGACGGAACGCCTAAGTGGCGCATGGCGCCGTCACCTCATGGGCCTTACTGGTCAGAAGGCATGAAGCTTGGTTATCAGGACGCCGGTGCCTGGACATTAATGAAAAGCACCCCACTTGAGCGTCGTAAAGCCGCGTGGCTGTATGCTCAGTTTGTCACCTCAAAATCTGTATCCCTGAAGAAAACCCTGGTTGGCCTGACACCCATTCGCGATTCAGATCTGAACACCCAGGCCATGACAGATATGGCGCCGCAACTGGGCGGGCTGGTGGAATTTTACCGCAGCCCCGCACGCACGCTGTGGACGCCGACGGGCACTAATGTGCCGGATTATCCAAAGCTGGCTCAGTTGTGGTGGGCTAATGTGGCCAATGCGGTCAGCGGTGAGGCAACTGCCCAGCAGGCCATGGACAGTCTCGCCGAGCAGCAGGATGCAGTGCTTGCACGCCTGGAGCGACATGGTGTTCTGGGCGAATGTGGCCCGAAACTCAATGAGGCGCGGGATCCCGAGTACTGGTTGCAGCAACCCGGTGCACCTAAACCCGCGTTAGCGGATGAAAAACCTAAGGGTGAAACGGTACCTTATGACGAGCTGATTAAGGTGTGGCAGGCAGGCTGAAGTCGATCTGCCCGAGGTCACCGTAGCGCGCGCGGTAGTTGCCCGGCTGACCGGGTAAGACACCGCCGATGGAGCCGGTTAACAGCAGATGACCGGCTTCAATGGTGTACCCCAGCTCAAGCGTCTGGTTGATGAGCCAGCACAACGCGTCGAGCTGGCCACCCATGACTTCCCCGGCAGTACCAGACATGAGAATCTCACCGTCTTTTTCCAGGCTCACTGCGGTCGCATCAAGTACATGTCGGCCTGGTATGGCCTGGCGCTGGCCTTCAATATAGCCAAACGATGCTGAATTGGTGGCAATCAGATCCAGCCCGTTGGGTTTGCTGGCAAGGTTAGGTGATGCCAGTTCAACAACCCCTTTGCAGCCTGCCATAAAATCCAGAACCGAATCTGGCATGACGGGCTCACTGATGTCTGATGCAGTCACAAAGCCGATTTCCGTTTCCAGCAGAATCTGCTGCGCTGCCTCAACAGGTTTGTCAGCACTGAAAATGCCGCTTGCCAGCAATACACCAACAACCGGATGGTCCACACCCATGGCCATCTGTCCGGCGGGAGCTGTCAGTGCTGCTTTGTAGCCGGTGATGGGTTCATCTCTGAGCACAACATATTGACGTTGTATGTCGTAAGCATCCGCGATGCTCAAATCGCTGAACTCTGCAGAGATGCTGTCGTAGCGGTGGCGTTTACTGTACGCCTGCAGGAATTTTCTGGGCCAGCGCTGCATATGTCTCCCCTTGAAAAATGACGCTCAGGCCAGTGGCCCTTCCGGACCGAAAGCCAGCTGGGCAAAACGCTCACCCATGCGAATGTAGCCCTCACCGTTTGGATGCAGGTCATCCGGTAGATCGCCGGCATCCTCGGGCCCAAACAGCTGCAAGCCATCCAGATAGTGCAGGTGGGCATCACCAGCAGCCCGCCTCTGGGCAACCACTTTGGCAAGTATTTTCCTCACCCAGGTCAATGTCAGCGCGCCGGCGCTGATTTCTGCCGGCCGCGGGAACGTCTTAAACCTACCTTCCGCGTCAGGCAGGGTGGGTCCAGGGGCAGTTTCAGCGCTGGGACAGAATATGGGTGAAATAATAAGAATGGGTGTATCCGGTTTACCCTCCCGGATGGTATCTACAAAGCCATGCACGGCGGGTGTAAACGTCCGCTCACGCATGGAATCCATGTTGATGATGTTGATGCCGAGTTTCAGGCTGATCAGATCCGCAGGCGCATCGCGGATGGTGCGCGCAACAAACTGATCGAGCTGGCAGTTACCCCCCAGACCCAGATTCAGCAGGTCCAGGTCGTTTCGTGCTGCGGCGATAGCCGGCCAGCTCAGGTAAGGGCTTGCCGCTTCCGCGCAGTGGCTGATGGAGCTGCCATGATGCACCCAGCGACGCTGTTTCCGGGTGGCATCAGTCCCGGCTGGCTCTACAGTGGCCAGTGTATTGAAGCGCAGTTTGCGTAGCGCAACCTGGGCGCTTGTCGGCAACCAGATTTCACATTGCTTCATGCCCGCGGGTAAATGTTCGAATACCACGGTGCCCGGTTCGCCGGCCACAAAGGTGGGTTGCGTGGGTGTGCGCAGATCCACCTGCAGCACATGGCCGCTGTCTTCGGCCTGTGATTGTTGCAGATTGCCGTTGCATACCAGATCAAATACAGCGGTGCGTGGCGTTCGATTGGCCATCTGGATACGGGTCAGACACACATCCAGCTCGATGTGGGTTGCATCGGTGGCAAACGCCAGCCGCACCCCGGATGGCTGGGTCACCATCATCTCCATGAACGCCGGCACCTGGGGGCGGGTCCAGTCCGGCAGACGTCTGGGGGTAATGCCCTCATCGCTGACATCGGTATCCAGCGCGCCGATCATGGTGATGCTTGCATGATCCGGATTTAGTTCTAACATGGCAGTCTCCCTCGCTTCGGCTTAGTATCACGGCCGCAAAAAATGGATACAACCCACCGCTGTGAATGAGTGCCTGTTATGACCGATGTGGCCAACGCCCGTGCCAAACGCCTGCTGGAAATTCTTGACCTGGAGCAGATTGAACAGAATCTGTATCTGGGCAGCAATGAAACCTCGACGCCCCTGCGGTTGTTTGGAGGCCAGGTTTTGTCCCAGGCAGCAATGGCCGCTTACCGCACAGTAGAAGGTGTACATCTGCATTCTCTGCATGGGTACTTTATTCGTGCAGGTACCACAGGCCGACCGGTACTTTATGAGGTTGAACGCATTCGCGACGGCCGCAGTTTCACCACCCGGCGTGTGGTGGCGATACAGAACGGTGAAGCGATTTTTAATCTCGATGCATCTTTCCAGGTAGCCGAGCCGGGTTTTGATCACGCACACCCCATGCCCAATGTGCCGTTACCCGAAGAGCTGGAAGATGATGTGGCAGTGGCCCATGCGCTGCAGGAAAAATCTCCCCACCTCAGTCCCATGGCTAAAATTGAGCGCCCGTTTGAAATGCGTTCGGTGTTTCGTCTGGGCTCAGATGCCTGGTTGCAGGATCGTTTTCACAGCCCCTGCTGGATACGCTTTCGGGAAAATGTGGACGATGCGGATCAGGCGCTGGCGCGCTGCCTGCTGGCCTATGCGTCCGACATGAGTCTGGTCTCGACCGGGGCGCTGCCGCACCAGAGTGAAGTGCCCAGAGAAGATTTGCAGATGGCTTCGTTGGATCATGCACTGTGGATTCATCGTGATGTACCGCTGGATCAGTGGTTGTTGTTCCACAAACGCACATCGACTGCCCAGGGTGCCCGGGGCATGGTGCATGCGGACTTTCATGCGGAAAATGGTCAGCTCGTGGCTTCCGTCACCCAGGAGGGTCTGTTGCGGGTCAAAGCCCCTCAGTCATCTGAAAAGTAAGATTTTGCGGTGACTTCGAAATAGACCTCGCCAGTGTTGTTTGCCTGCATCAGTCGCGCGGCTTGCGCATCGGATAAAGGCAGATGGCTGGCATCCACGCGGGTCTGGTTCCAGGTGGGATCCACGGCTCGCCATCGGCCGTCCACATACACCTCGTTCCAGGCATGAAACATGAAAGCCGGATCGGCGCCATCTTTATAGGCCAGACCGTAGACGTTGCGCGCAGGATAACCTGCTGCTCTGGCCAGGGTGCTGAACAGGTCGGCAAAGTCGGTGCATTCGCCGCGCTGTTTCTCCAGTGCGGTCAGCACCGCGCCGGCGGGTTCATCTTCGCTGTAGGACAATCGTTCATAAGCCGCAGTGACCAGGGTTTCGATCGGGTCGCGCCCGCTGCGTTCTGCCTTCGCCAGGCTGTCAGCAACCATCATCTGAATGTCCGGGTGACTGACAGGAAACTGCAGTGTTTCACCACGGTAGGCCTGTCCATCACCACTTGTGGTGACCGGATTGGCGGTAAGACTGAATTTTTCCGGCAGATTGTAGTCACCGGCGCCGTGCAGGATCAGCTCCAGCCTCTGCAGACGGGTATGGTCCGGCAGCCGCTGGTCCAGGGCGAGCAGATAGTTCGTTTTGCTGCGCATCTCGCTCAACGCAATCGCCTGTGCCTCTGTGGTGGCCTGCACGTCGAACAGACCGGCCATGGAGAGCCGCCGGGGCTGGAAATAGGTGTTTAACTGGGTGCGGGTTGCTGCAAATGGTGCGCTGGTTTCCACCAGGTAGCCTTCTTCATTCTGCTCAACCACACGGTAGCTGCGCCGGGTAATGAGCAGGCGTTCAAAATCCAGACTTTCGGTGAGGTGTTGGGCGCCGGGAGCGGGTGCTTCACGAGACAGCCACTGCTCGAATGCCACAAACGTATTCAGGTCAAACTGCCAGTCAAGGGTCACGCGGTTGGCCTGCTGATTGCGCTCAATGGAGGCTTGGTAACCGTCAGCCGTTTCCACAATAGTGGTGGCATTGTGCTGTCCGCTGCTGCGATTGGTATAACTTGCACGGGTCAGGGTAAACGGGGGTTTTGCCGCAAATGTCAGCCATTTGCTGATGGTATTGGGGCTGTTGCCGTCCAGCAGAAAGTGTGTGGTCGATAAGAAATGCCAGCGCCCTTTGAGGTCACGGTAGGCATTGTTGTACATATAACCAACGTGATGGTTGTTAAGCGCAATGCGGTACCAGTTCTCACCGGCCATTTTCTTTGCAATGTGGCTCGCCAGGGGCTGCCGCAGTTCCAGGATGGCACTGGTGGCCAGGCAGACAAGACAACCGATAACGATAACCGCGATTCTTCGCAACGATGACGGTCCTGGTTTTCAAAGTGACAGTCTAACACCCTGTCTGCCCGTCAGGTTGTGTTGCTTTACTCGTCGATCTCGGCAAAAGAAGAGATGCTGCGCATCAGTTCGTTCATGCTGTCATAAGGCTGGCTGCGGTCGATACGCCAGTGGTATTTGCTGGCCGGCTCACCGATGGAAGCGGCAAAAATGCCGTGGCCGGAAACAAAAATGCCGTAGTTGCCGTAGCTGACCCGTTGGGTAGGGGCAATACAGATATCAAAATCGGGTAAACCTTCCCGATGGGGAATCAGCTCCAGGGGTTTAACCGAATCTTCGCCGGCGCTGACATACAGCACACGACCCATTCGATCGACCCATCCTGCACCCGCAATTGCAGCAAACAGATCAGACCTGCGTTGCTGTTCCGCGTCGATTTCAGGCAAGACTTCATCCACACCTTCCACATGTGCAACCCGTTTGCCTTCTGACAGGTCATTCAGGGCGTCCGTGACGGTACTGAGTTTGCTGATTTCGCCGCTGTCATGCGCCGCAACTTTCTTCAGATCAACGGCGTCCACGAGCTCATGGGCACGTTTGGCACGGTCTATCCAGTCACTCAGGCTGTCGACCTGCGGATTTGGCGTTGGCGCTGGATTTTCATCTGAACTCTGCTTTTCCGGCTTGTTTGGATCTTCCATGGCTTCATCGGGGTTTTCCATTGCTAAAGTGTAGTGCAAGATGCGCATCCCGCAGTCTCAGTGCTATTTTTTTATCCAATGGACCACGAAGCTAAAGATTTTATCCGCCAGCGCATTGAATACGATCTTGCCCAGGGCAAGCTGCCCGCTGGGGTTGTCACCCGCTTTCCACCGGAACCCAACGGATATCTGCATATTGGCCATGCCAAAAGCATCTGTTTGAATTTTGGTGTTGCTAAGGAATATGGCGGTTCGACTTATCTGCGCTTTGATGACACCAACCCGAGCAAAGAGAGTGATGAGTTTGTGCAGTCTATCCAGGCCGATGTGGCGTGGCTGGGGTTCAGCTGGTCAGCGCTCACGCATGCGTCGGATTACTTTGAAGAACTGTACAAATTTGCCCAGGATCTGATCAGCGACGGTAAAGCTTATGTCGACAGTTTAAGCGCGCAGGAGATACGCGACCAGCGCGGAACATTGACCGAACCCGGTCAGAACAGTCCTTATCGGGACCGGTCTGTGGCGGAAAATCTGGATCTTTTTGCGCGCATGCGGGCGGGTGAATTTGGTGATGGTGAGCATGTGCTGCGGGCCAGAATAGACATGTCGTCGCCCAATATAAACATGCGTGATCCGGTACTTTACCGCATACGCCATGTCCATCATCAGCGTACCGGCGATAAGTGGTGTATCTACCCGATGTACGACTTCACCCACTGTATCAGCGATGCACTGGAAGGCATTACCCACTCTCTGTGCACCCTGGAATTTGCCGATCACCGACCGCTGTACGACTGGGTACTGGACAACAGCAACGTCAATTTTCACCCGCCCCAGATAGAATTTTCGCGACTGGGGCTGGAATACACCGTGATGAGCAAGCGCCTGCTGCATCAACTGGTGGAAGAAAAGATTGTGGATGGCTGGGATGATCCGCGTATGCCCACCATTGCCGGCTTGCGCCGACGCGGCGTGACACCTGCGGCTATTCGTGATTTCTGCGCACGTGTAGGCGTTACCAAGGTAGACAACCGGGTTGAGATGAATCTGCTGGAATTCTGTATCCGCAACGATCTGGAAGACCGCGCCCGCCGCGGCATGGGTGTCTTAAAACCGCTCAAAGTAACGCTTACAAACTGGCCTGGAGGTGTTGAGAATCTGCCGGGCAGGTGGCACGGTAAAGAAGAATCGTTAGGTGAGCGGGAACTGCCATTTTCCGGTGAGCTTTACATCGAGCAGGATGATTTTGCCATCGAACCCCCCAAAAAGTGGAAGCGCTTGAGTCCTGGTGAAATGGTGCGCTTACGCTACGGGTTTATCATCCGGTGTGATGAGTACCTCTGCAATGAGGCCGGCGAAGTTGTCGAGCTCAAATGTACTTACTTTCCTGACTCCCGCTCCGGCTCTGATACCAGTGGTCTGAAACCCAAAGGTGTGGTGCATTGGGTCTCTGCAGCCCACGCGGTACCGGTGGAAATCCGCAGCTATAACCGACTGTTCCGTGTGCCGGACCCCTCTGCGGCCAGCTTTCTTGAAGACATCAATCCGGATTCTCTGGAGATACTGCAGGGTTTTGTGGAACCGGCCATCATGCAGCATGAAGACACTCATTTTCAGTTTGAGCGTCAGGGCTATTTCTGCAAAGACGCAAAGCTGCCGGGGGTGTTTAATAAAACGGTCTCGTTACGCGAGGGTTTTTAGGCGATGCACAGGACAGAGCAGGTCACCATCATGGAAGTCAGTCCGCGTGATGGCCTACAGAACGAAGATGTACTGATCACCACAGAGCAGAAACTTCGGTTGATCGAGCATGCGCTGGACGCGGGTTGCAAGCGCATCGAAGTCACCAGTTTTGTGCACCCGAAAAGGGTGCCGCAAATGGCTGACGCGGAAGCGGTCTGTGCCGGGTTGCCCCAGCGCGGTGACGTGACGTATACCGGACTGATCCTCAACGAACGTGGTTATGAGCGCTTGCGGGCGACCCAGCGACTCAATGAAGCCGGCCTGGTTGTGCCGGCAACGGATGTGTTCGGGTTGCGCAATCAGGGACTTGATGTTGCTGATGCGGTCACCATGGCAAAGAAAGTCGTCAGCCACGGTGCACAGAGCGGTTTTCCGGTGCAGGTCACGATAGCCGTTGCGTTCGGCTGTCCTTTCAGTGGCGATGTACCATCCCAGGCGGTTATTGATATTGCGCAGGCCCTGGCGGAAGCGGCACCGGTGGAGATTGCGCTGGCGGATACCATTGGCGTGGCGGTACCGATCCAGGTGTTTGAGCTGTTCAGCACTTTGCGCGAGCGCCTGGGCGCTGACATGCCCCTGCGTGCGCATTTTCATGATACGCGTAACACCGGCATCGCCAATGCCTTTGCCGCGTTGCAGGCGGGTGTGAATACGCTCGATGCAAGTATCGGCGGTATCGGCGGCTGCCCTTTTGCACCCAACGCATCCGGGAATATCGCCACCGAAGACCTTGTCTATATGCTCAACCGTTCCGGTGTGTCGCACGGTGTTGATCTTGAGCGTCTGGTTACCGGTGCGCAGTGGCTCGGACCTGTGCTGAACAAAACCCTGCCGTCAGCGCTTTTGAAAGCCGGCAGCTTTCCTGTCACCGCAGGTGCTGATCCGCTTCCTTGAAACGGGTACCGTCATTTCAGAACGTCCGTGCCGCGCGCAAGCGGCTGACCGGCCGCATGCACGACACCCCGCTTTTGAGCAGTAACACCCTGAGCCGGCTTGCCGGTGTGGACGTTGTGTTCAAATGCGAGAACCTGCAGCGAAGTGGTTCGTTCAAATACCGTGGCGCACTTAACGCGGTGCTGTCGCTGCCACCGGCGATACGCAAACAAGGCGTTGCGACTCATTCCTCAGGGAATCATGGGGCGGCGCTCGCCGCGGTGGCGCAGCGCCTGAATATTCCCGCCACTATTGTGGTGCCCAGGAACGCCAGTCGCTTTAAGCAGGACAATATACGTCGTTATGGCGGCAACATTGTGCACTGTGGCAGTACGCTTAAATCCCGTGAAATGAAGCTGGCCGCGGTGCTGGCGGATACCCGTGCGGCTTATGTCCCGCCTTATGACCATGCCGCCGTGATTGCCGGTCAGGGCACCTGTGCGCTGGAAATATTCGATGCCCAACAGGCGGTGGATGAAATCTGGCTGCCGGTGGGTGGTGGTGGTCTTGCTGCAGGGACGATACTTGCAACGCTTGATCCGTGCATGGCCAATAGACGAGTACAGGTGGTTGGCGCTGAGCCCGCGTTGGCCGGTGAAGCATTGATCGCCCTACAAACTCACAAGCGCCAGCCGCCGATGCCGCCTGCGAGTATTGCTGATGGCCTGCGAGCATCGTTAGGTGAGCTTAACTTCAGGGTTCTCGATAGCTATCAGCTGCCAATACAGCTGGTCAGCGAAGCGGAAATCATCGCTGCGCAGACATTGGCCATGTCCTGCCTGAAGCTGGTGCTGGAGCCTTCCAGCGCAGTACCACTGGCTGCTTTGCTGAAATACGGCTGCTGGTCCCCTAGTGCACGGCGGGTGGTTGTCATTCTCACTGGCGGCAACGTCCAGTTGCGGCTCTAACTGCTCGTGTATGCTGCTGATCGCATTCAGACCGTCAGCGCCTGTTTGAAGTGCTGTACAGCATAGTTGTCCGCCCAGCTCGACAACCGCCAGGAATCCAGATAAGCGCCGTGCCCGCCGCGGTCGGTTAAATGCAGCACAATTCCAGGAGGTAATTGCGCATACTGTTCTGCGGGAATAATAGGGTCATCTGCCGCGGCCAGGATGTGGGCATTGACACCGTGTAATGCATCGCACGAAAGATCATACGACTTAAAATATTCGTCAGTTGAAGCGAAATCAGTGTGATAGCGCACGAAGTAATCTGTTAGGGCGCTGACGGTGTTTAACTTCAGCGCATCTCTGAAGTTGTATACACCTGGGAATGCTTTGTCTTTCTCCCGCCACACACTGCGCCATTTGTTGATGAAGTAGCGCTGGTACATGGCGCTGGCATCGATCTGATACATGGTGCTGGCGGGCGCCATGGCGGGCGCAATGGCAAGGGTAGGCAGGTCCGCAAGCGCGCGGGCGACCCGCAGCGCAAAATTACCCCCAAGGGAATAACCCATCAGGCCACAGCCTTTTGTGCCATAGCTCTCGCGCAGTTGGGCAACGAGGGCAATCACTTCGTCGATCATCGCAGAGTTGAACAGGCCCTGGTTCAGGTGTGCGGTGTTGCCGTGATCACGCAGGTTGATGCGCGCGGTTGAAAAACCGTTGTTGGCCAGAACCGTGGCGCAGGAACGTGCATAAGCAGACTGTGAACTACCCAGCCAGCCCGGAATGAGCAGGATCAGTGGCGCACCAGGGGTGAGGTTGAGATCTACCGCCAGGTGGACGCCGTTGAGGCTGATGATTTTCCGCTCTGCCATGGCATGGAACTGTTGTTGTGTTTTCGAAGGTACAAGTTTGCGCCCCATGCTCGACAGCACGGTTTGCAGATGTGGGTTGTGCAGGCCTGTGCCGGGTTGAAACGCGTGCGGGTCTGTGCTCACGGCTTGATCTGCTGGTCAGAATAAATGCGCTCGCCGCGGTAACCGCGGGCTTCAAGCAGGTCGATGATGTTGTTTTTACCCGTATAGTGGGCAGCACCAGCGACCACAAAGTAGCTGCTGTCAGAGTTCAGATAACGTTCGATTTCATCCGCCATGCCCACGTTACGATCGTCCAGCAATTGTTTCAGAAACGCTCTGGACGCTTCAGATTCACCGGATTGGGCGGCAAAAGCCTGGTAGAAGCGCTCATCATCCCCACTGAGCCAGGCGCGTATTAATTCTGCGGTAAACGTTTCGAAATCATCCATCTGATCGAGGGTGTCGCGGACCATGGCAACCTGTAAAGGCAGCGGTTGATTCATGAGCAGATCCAGCTGAAAGTCCAGGCTCTCCAGTGCCAGAATATTTTTCTCCGCAGCCTGAGCGGTAAAGTAGCTTTCGACGCCCTGACCGGGATCGTATCCCACTGCCATTAACGCCAGCACCGCCAGTTGCTGGGTGATGAATCCCGGTTTGAAAGGTCTCAGCTGGTTCAGTGGTAAACCGTACTGGGCGGTGACCTGGTTCAGAGCGTTAAAAGTTTCCTCATCCAGAACGTCCGCAAGTTGTTGATTGTTGTCAAGAACCGCGTACTGCATGGTTTTTGCCTGCAGCTCGGCTGGTGACAGTGCGGTCATATCCACCTCCAGCACCAGGTTGTCGGACAATTCGAACGCATGCTGGTACTGCCGCGGCAACGGGTAGAAGCCGCGTTTCAGGATGTGTACGGAGCCCGCCAGAAACACCGTGGCCTCGTTGTGCTGATAACGCCACAGAAACAGCGGATGGGGGCTGTCCGGCAGGCTTGCGCGGATGTCCGCCACGGTTGTAAGCGGGACATTGTTCAGGCTCACCAGTTCGCAATAGTCGGTTTGGCTGTGGGGTCCGGGGTGGGCGGTTGCGCAGGCCTGTTGAGCCGCGGTGGCCGCCACCAGTTTATTGACCTGGCCGTGCACGCTGAAACGCCGCTCCGGCGCTCCGCTGAAGACCGCTTCAGCGCTGTAGCCCTGCTTTGCCGGGGTGGCAGTTGTTTCGCTCCAGCCTGGCGCCGTCGACAGCAACAGCGCTGTCGAGAGGATCAGTTTCAAGAGTTTCATGGTTATTCCTCGCCCAGATCTTCGGGGGTTTCGCCAGCGGCGGTGATTGCCGCCATGATGGCTTCAGCAGCTGCATTGATGACAGACAGGTCAGTGCCGCGAATGACCAGGTTGGTGCCATAACGCGCTTCCCGAAAGAAGGGGTAGCTGCCGACATCGACACTGGGATACCTGTCCTGGATCTCACCCAGCGCCTGTGCAATCTGACTTTCGCCCATGTACGCCCGGATGGAACGGGAGCGTACCACGGGGCCACTGCGTAAGGTGCCTTTCAGGCTGGCCAGCATGCCCTGCATGATCATTGGAATGCCTGCCATCACATACACATTGTCGATGTAGAAACCCTGCGGACCGCCGGTTGGATTGTCGATGAGGCCGGCGCCGGCGGGCACCCGGGCCATCAGCAGGCGGCTTGCCATGATGTCATCCGGCGCTGGTCTCTGGCGAATCCTGGCTTCGATTTCCGGATGCTGCATGAGTGGTACGGCAAAGGCCTGTGCAACGCAGGCGGCGGTGATGTCATCGTGAGTGGGCCCGATACCACCGGTGGTGAAGACATAGTCGTAGACAGCACGGGTTTCATTGATGGTGGCTACGATCGTATCGACATCGTCGGGTATGACGCGAGCATGTTTGACCTGTATGCCCCATTCTCCAAGGGTTGTGGCCAGGTGGTTCAGATTTACATCCTGCGTGCGTCCGGACAGGATTTCGTTGCCGATGATTAATACGCAGGCGGTTACCGCTTTTGCCATGGATGGTTTGCTCAATTCAGGAAACTGCAGCGCGCATGTTATCAGATGCACTCACTTTAAGGGGACGTTGAGCTGTCACTGATTTCCTGTGATGCTGGTCTCCCCGTGTAACATTTGTTAACACATTTGTGATGCAAACCCAGTGTTTTTCAACGTTTGGGCTTTACCCGTGAAGTTGGGAACGGTAGAGTGCGCGTCATCCTGGTTGGTGTTTTTTGGAGGGGAAACGTTAATCGGGTATTTCTACTAACAACCTGGTTGTTAGGTACGCGCCTACAGGTGAAGTTGGTAGACACAAACAAGTAACGATGGATGGCCTCCTGACATGAGTGCACGATGCATACGCCGCGTTTCAGCGCAGCGATGGTTTGGTGATTTTAGTTGTACTAAATCCTGCAACCCACGGTTTTTACTGACAATTCTCTTTGCTGGTTTTCTGACAGCATGTGGCGGCGGCGGTGGTGGCGGTAGCCGCACGGCTACGCCGGACACAACCCCGCCCGTTAGTCCCTCACCTTCTTTAACGTTCACTTCATCAGCGTCGTCAATCAGCCCTGGTGGATCAGTCACCCTGTCCTGGCAAAGTACAAACGCAGACAGTTGTGAAGCGTCTGGCGGCTGGAGTGGCAGCCGTGGTACCAGTGGCCAGCAGACGATAAACTCGCTGCAGCAATCTCAAACCTATTCATTGAGCTGTTCAGGTGCCGGCGGGGCAGCCCTGCGCCAGGTGCAGGTGAGCGTTGTTGATGCTGCCGAGATATCACTGTCACTTTCAAGTGATGTTGATGCGGTGCTGATCAACGAAACGGTGCAGCTGACCTGGACCAGCAATAATGCGGAGACGTGTGAGGCCAGTGGTGACTGGTCAGGTCAGGTGGACACAAGTGGTACATTTACCTCAGCGCCACTGACGGATAATGCGCTTTTTCAGCTGACCTGTTTTGCGCAGGGTCAGAGCGCGGTGTCACAGCTTGGCATTGCGGTTACCGACAATACTGTCCGCTGGGCGGCACCGACAGAGAACGTTGATGGCACGCCGCTTACCGATCTGGATGGTTTTGCGGTCTACTGGGGCGATCGCTCACGGGACTATGACAGCAGCGTCAACCTCGGCGCAGGGGCCCGACAATGGACGCTCGATGTGGCCCCCGGCACGTACTATCTGGCCGTCACAGCCATCAATTCTCAGAACGAGGAAAGTGGCTATTCCAACGAGATTGTCAAAGTAATCCCCTGACGGCGGCGGCCGTTTGGCCGCTTCTGTTGCTTTTCCTCACCCGATCATCAGATGGTCTCTGCTGCGCCTGCGGTTTTTGCCGCGATCGTTACTGCCTGGCGGCGGCTTTGTGAATCCTGTCCCCCGCCATCTGCCAAGTCGCGCACACAATCGCAATTTCCATACAAACTCGTGTTGTACATCACAAGCTGGGTGACAGCGCGTCTCTAGACTCGGTGACTCGTGCTGATCTGAATAGAGCAGATCACGCGATCAATTTTCATGTTGTGCGGCCCCTGAGAGAGGCCATCGACATATGAAAGCGAGAGAGACATATGAGACACGCAAAGCGATTTTTATTGCTTCTGACAACCTTTTCAGTGGTTGCCTGTTCTTCAGGCAGCGAGGAAGGTTCCTCCGATGATTTGTTCAGCAGCTTCGAGGTCAGCGGCAGTATTGGTGATGGGCCGATTGTCGGTGGTGAAGTCACGGTGCTGGACGCAGACGGCTCTTTAGTTGCTGTAGAAACCAGTGATGAGCGCGCCAATTACAATCTGACCATTCCTCCTGCAACAAAACTGCCCGCCACCGTTACCGTATCTGGAGGCGTTGACCTGGTGACTAATCGTCCAGCTGACTTTCAGATGCTGGGTATGATCAATGAGCCTGGCGAACAGACGGTCAACGTTTCGCCGTTGACGACACTGGTTGTGAAAGCGGCACAGTGTGCGGGCAATACCAGTAATAATCGCCTGAGCACGCTGTGGCAGGCGGTGGGGCGTGATCTCAACATCGGCCTGGACACGACGGTACTGGGCGACCCGATGGCGGATACCGTGGATGCCAGTAACGTCAACACCGCGGTTCTGGCCAACGAGGCGCTGGGTGAATGGATACGCCGCATTGACGCTGCGCTGCCGAATGTGGCGATAGACGACATTGTTGCAGTGTTAGCCTGCGATCTTGCTGATGGCGCCATGGACGGACGTACCAGTGGCGCAACCACCCCGGATGACGGCCGTGTTCTGGCTGTTGCCAAAGCGGCTGAGGCAGGTGTGCGCCTCGAAGTGCTCGCCGGGCGTCTGGAGGTTGATAATCAGGATGCCACGGGAGCAATGAATGCCGCCATACGCACAATCATGCCCGAGGCTGCGGTTGCGGATGTCAATCTGGTGCCGCTCAGTGCATCCGGCATCACTAAGACACTGGTCAGCCTGGCGGTGTTACAGGGCGTATATGAAGACTCTGCGCTGTCGGAGCTGATGACTCCGCTGGCTGATGCCGCACCGGGCAATGTTCGCGTACGGGTACAATCGGTGTTGAATGCGTCTAATCAGAACGTGCTGGTGGATCTACCTGAACGTGTCGCCCTGGCAGATGCCAGCGCCGTTAATCAGATCAACGCCAGACAGCAGAGTCAGCCGACTGCTTCACCGCCCTTTATCTCATTCAACGCTGACCCGAGCAGTATTGCAGCTGACTCAAGAACCACCCTGAGCTGGGCGACGAGCAATGCTGATCAGTGTCTGGCCTCTGAGGGCTGGTCTGGCGAGCGGGCGCTGCAGGGCACTTTCAGAACACAGCGATTAAATGAAAACACCCTGTTCAAACTGACCTGTTTCGGGTTGGGTGGCGCGAACGGGGTCACGGTCGAGGTTTCCATGTTGAATGCGCCCGAGCCGCAGCCCGAACCTGAGCCACAGCCCGAACCTGAGCCGCAGCCCGAACCTGAGCCGCAGCCCGAACCTGAGCCTCAGCCCGAACCCGAGCCGCAGCCCGAACCCGAGCCGCAGCCCGAACCTGAGCCACAGCCCGAACCCGAGCCGCAGCCCGAACCTGAGCCTGAGCCCGAACCCGCACCTGAACCGACACTCAGCTTCAGCGTGGATGAAGATCTGATTTCCGCCGGTGGCAGTGTCAATCTGACCTGGTCCTCAGCGCATACAACTGCCTGTACCGCTTCAGGAGGCTGGTCCGGCAACAGAGCAACTTCCGGCAGCGCCCGCGTGGACAACATTCAGAACGAACGGACATTCACGTTGCGCTGCGAAGGTGAAGGCGGCAGTGTTGTGCAGATGCTCAGCGTGTCTGTGTTGGGTTCACTGCAGATCAGCTGGCAGGCGCCGACGGAGAATGTAGATGGCACGCCGGTTGAAGGTATCGCAACCTATCGCATTCATTACGGTGATTTCAGCCGCAGCTACGATGTCATTGTGGATGTCGCGGGCACCCAGCGCAGCCATGTGCTGGAACTACCCGTCGGCAGCTATTACATCGCCATGACTGCGGTGGATATTGATGGTGAGGAGAGTGCGTTGTCCCAGGAGATTGTCAGGCAGGCATTATAGCCTGCCTCGGGGCACCAGCAGCGCTAGCGGCTTGCACCGCCCAGCAGCGTATAGCTCAAGGTGATGATGGCAGACCAGGCTTCGTAGTTGCCCGTGGCAATGGCCGCGTCACTGTCGCGCTCTTCGTAACGAACGGTGAATGCTGTGGTTAGATTTCTGCCGACATCGTAATCCAGCCTCAGGTCGCCGCGCAGGGTATCGGCTTCTTCACCTTCATCGTCAAAGTCCTGATTTTCCAGAGAAAAACCGATGGAGCCTCTGAGTTGGGGGGTCAGATTGCGGTTTAACGCCGCCCGCAGCGCCTGCCGTGTGGTGTCCCGGCCGATGTCTTCGTAATCCTCCTCGAGGTAATCCGCACCCACAGTAAATGACGTGCTCTCGTTCAGTCTTTGCTCAACAGACACACTGAACTGATGATTGGTGAATACTTCCGCCAGGTCCGAGTCAGCCGAGAAATCGAGATCGTCGACAAAAGTACCTGCACCCAGGGCAGTAGACTGATCCTGAATGTCCCGTTGTATTGTCAGCGACACCGCCGTGCTCGCGCGCGCCTGCCAGTCCGCCTGCAGCTCAAAGATTACGCCATCAACATCGTCGCGATTCTGTGATCGCTCAGCTCGATTAAAACCACCGCTCAGCGAATAGTCCAGATTGCTGAGCTCACGCACGAGGGTTACCTGTGCAATCTGGTATTCAATATCCGGTACAAATGGATTGTCGTATTGCACCTGATTCTGCATCAGGGTAAATGCCACTGAATTGGTTGGCGAGGTCGCCAGGACGTAGCTCAAACTTGTGTCGTGGGTGGTGGCATCAGTGTCTGTGATATCAGCACTGCGGTCACCGTAAAGATAACTCAGCAGAATCTGATCCTGTCCACGAGGATTAAATCGCAACGTTGGCCCTGCACTTGTCTCAGTGGTTTCCTGGCGGTTGTCCGGCGTTGGGCCGCCGATGGAGCGAATGGCGGTCTGGGTACGGGTGTGATTCACTGTGAAATCCAGTCGCTCCGGAAGCGCGTTCCACACCAGGTTGGCGCGACCGGCGGATTCTGTTTCGTCGTCGAATAAATCCTGTTGGAACAGCCTGCGGTTAACGCTGTAGTCCACATCCAGGTTCAGATTCGGCCCTTCGTGAGAGGCTTCGAGCCCAACTCCGGGTGAATGAATCCACTCCGAAACTTCATCCTCCTCGGTGAGACCGGAGTTGGTTGTGTATTCGGATTCCTGATTCAGTGTGACTGCAAAATCCAGCGCCAAAGCACTGGTTCCGGTGACACAAATTGCCGCCGCGGCAATGGCTGGAAAAAGACGCATAAAGCCCCCTGCTCTAAAAGGCGCGTTCAGGCACGGTGACGACATCGCCGGGCAACAGTGGATAATTTGTGCTCATGTCGCCGCGGTTCATGATGCCGCGCAGGTCGATCTCGACGCGCTCGCCATTTTTGCGGAACAGCGTGGATTTTGTCGGGTTAGCAAACTCAGTCAAACCACCGGCCTCCAGGACCACATCGAGCACCGTCATGCCCTGTCGATAAGGAATGGAGACCGGGTCTTCGACTGCCCCTGTGACACGAACGCGAGAGCGATATTCATCACTGCCCATGGTGGTCACAATCACCGTCACATAAGGGTCGCGAATGAACTTGGCCAGCTTGTCCGTAATGTCTGCGCTGACTTCTTCAGGCGTTTTTGCACCGACGGTGATGTCGCCTGCCAGGGGCACGGAAATTTTGCCATCAGGTCGCACCGGCACTTCAATGCTCAGGTCTTCATTGCGCCATACGTTGATTGCCAATGAATCGCCCACGCCGATCCGGTACTCGTCCGCAAACCCCACCGGGGCCGCCGCAGCTGCGGGTGGTGGCGCGGTTGTGGTGGTGCAGGCGCTGAGCGTCAGAGCGCATAAGAGTGTCGCCAGGAAAGCGCGCGCGTGTATGAAGTGAGCGAAAGCTGTGTCGTTGTGTGTCATTGGCTGTTGTCCTTATCCCCTGCCGTCTGCTGGTGGGCTGATGATACTCGCTTTTCAGCGCGCTGCGACCCTCCTGTAAAAGGCGCTTACATATGGACACAAGGCGCCTACAGCTATAGGTGTCTGAATTATCGACACTGGTGTTGGTGAGAGATGAGACATTGACAACATGACAAAGGAAACTGAATTGACTGAGCACGCAAAGGACAGCAAAGCCTACCTGCCTGTAAGAGACGGAGAACCCGCAAGACTATGGTATCGCAGTGAGCGCATTTTCTGCGTGGACAGCAACTGGTATTTTCATACTCGAGAAGGGCTCGACGTGGGACCTTACCGGTGCCAGTTTGATGCAGAGCTGGAAGCCGGCATCCTGACGCAGAAACTCAGGCAGACCCCTGAGGCCATGATTGCTCAGGTTATCCGCAACCATATGCTCGATACGCAAGGGGGTGCAGGGGCACTGAACACCGCGGCATTCACCGACTATCTTGTCGAAGTGGGTGGGGTAGAACTGTTGCGTCAGGAAGCTGGCTGAGCTGATGGCGTGGTGCCGGCGCGCACCTATCGACCTTTAAACTCCGGGGGGCGTTTTTCGCGAAACGCGCGCCGGCCTTCGGCATAGTCTTCACTGTTGAAACACGCTTCCACCATCTGACCTACGTGTGCAACAGCCTCGGACTGGCTGCCGGATTCCCAGGCATCAATGGCCGCTTTGGCCGTTTTGACGGTCAGGGGCGCGTTGCCGGCAACGCGTTGAGCATAACTGAGACAGGCGGTTTCGATGCTCTCGCGAGATTCAATAAAATTGATGAGCCCCATTTCTTTGGCTTCCTGCGCCGGCATTAAACGGGCAGAGAACATGATGTCCCGCGCCCGGCTGGGTCCAACCACCCGTGACAGTTTGGCCAGCCCCGGGTACTCATAACCCAGGCCAAGCTTTGCCGCGGGAATACCGAATGTGGAATCAGGGGTGGCAAATCGAATATCCGCCGCCAGGGCGGTAGCCAGGCCACCGCCGATACAGTACCCCTCAATCAGTGCAATCAGCGGCTTTTCAAAACTGTTCATCCATCTGCTCGCGCGTCCGGCAATTCTGTTGTACGACGCCTGTTGTTCTGCGTTGGAACGCTTTTCTTCAAACTCAGAAATATCAGCACCGGATACAAATGCCTTGCCGCCGGCGCCACGCATGATCACCACTCTGACGTCGTCATCAGCCGCGTATTGTTCGAGAATGTCGCCGATCGCCTGCCACATCTCCAACGATAACGCGTTGTGGCGTGCAGGGTTATTGAACACCATCCAGCCCACACCGTTGTCTGTGTGCGTCTGCATGCGGTCGGTTTGAAGCGTGAGAGCCATTGTTGTTCCTAACGGTTTATTTGTTCTTCGACCTGCCTGGCGCGGTCAAGTACTCTCTGAGCGCGGACCAGGTGAGGCACGTCAACCATTTTACCTTTGAAGCTGATTGCCATAAGGCCTTGTTTTTCGGCATTTTTGAATGCATCCACCAGCTCTGCGGCTTCATCGATGTCATCCTGGCTGGGAGTGAATGCCTGGTTAACAATATCTATCTGGTTCGGATGGATTGTAATTTTACCTGTGTAGCCCAGCCATGCCGCTTCCCGGCATTCAGCGGCCAGGCCATTTCTGTCATTAAAATCAACATAAACTGAATCTATGGGCTGCACTCCGCCCGCGGCAGCGCTCAGCAGCGTGATGTTACGACAATGGGTGTAGAGGTCCAGATAACTGCCGTCCGGACGCCTGTTGCGTGACGCGCCGAGTGCTGCAGACAGATCTTCCGCGCCCCAGGTCAGGCCGATGACCCGCTGACATTCGGTGAAGGTGGGCAGATTCAGCACCGCCTGAGGGGTTTCGGTGGATACCAGAATCAAACCGACCTGCCCGCGGGTATGACCGTATTCCTGTTCCAGGCGGTCCAGCTCGGCGCTGATGGTATTCAATTCATCCAAATTTGATACCTTGGGCACAATGTAGGCATCCGGTGGGTGCACCATGGTGGCAGCAAGATCCTGCAGGCCCCAGGGTGTATCGAGTGGGTTCATCCGCACCGTACGTTCTTTGCCCCCAAAATCCACCTCCCCCAGCCATTGGCTGACCACTTTGCGCGCGGCGTCTTTCTGGTTGGGTACAACCGCGTCTTCCAGATCCAGAATCAGACAGTCTGCGTTGCTGATGATGGACTTGTGCAGCATTTTTTCATTGGCGCCGGGCACAAAGTGTGCCGAGCGGCGAAGCCTCCGGGTGCCAGGGGAACGCGTTGTCATCGGTGGCTGATCATGTCGGCTGTTTCATCATCATTGCGCCGCGGATGCAGCTGCAGACAACTTCACCGCGCTGATTGGTCGCCGTGTGTTCAAAAGTCACGATACCGCGATCGGGTTTGGAACTGCTGGCGCGTTTGTCCACGACCCTGCTGTGCGCAGTGAGCGTATCGCCGATGAATACCGGGTTAGGAAAGGTGGTCTTATCAAACCCAAGGTTGCCCAGCGTGGTGCCCAGGGTGGTATCACCTACGGACAAACCCACCACCAACCCCAGGGTGAAGATACTGTTTACCAGAATCTGGCCGTGAATCGACTTGCCGGCAAATTCTGCATCCAGATGTAGCGGCTGCGGATTCAGTGTCAACGCGCTGAACAGCAGATTATCGGTTTCTGTCACCGTCCGGCTGGGCTGATGAGTAAACTCATCACCCACTTCAAGTTCCTCGAAATATTTCCCAGGCATGTTTATGCTCCCCAACAGCAAGGTACAACTTACCCTGCCGCTGATAAAATGCCAATTCACCTGGAGTAGAAAACCTCATGGACTTTGAACTCACCGATCAACAGGTGCTCATTGCGCAAAGTGTTGCAAAACTGTGTGCCGACTATCCAGATGAATACTGGTCACGCAAAGACAGAGATCACGAATTTCCCTGGGATTTCTACGACGCCATGGCCGCAGCCGGGTGGCTGGGGATTGCCATCCCAGAAGCCTACGGCGGCAGTGGCCAGGGCATAACCGAAGCCAGTCTGGTGCTCGAAACCATTGCAGCAAGTGGTGCTGCCATGAACGGTGCAACCCCTATCCATCTGTCTATTTTTGGTATGCATCCGGTTGTCAAATATGGCAGTGAAGAGATGAAACAGAAGTATCTGCCGCCGGTGGCCAGCGGCGAGCTGCACGTGGCTTTTGGGGTCACAGAACCTGACGCGGGTACAGACACCACCTCCATCAGTACGTCGGCCAGACTCGACGGCGACACCTACATAGTGAAAGGCCGCAAAGTCTGGACCACCAAAGCCCTGCAGTCCCAGCGCGTGCTGCTGCTGGTGCGGACCACGCCGAAAGATCAGGTGGAAAAGCGCACCGACGGTTTAACCCTCCTGTTGGCAGAGCTGCAGCGCCCGGAGGTATCGATCTCACCGATTGATAAAGTTGGACGTAACGCGGTGGCGACCTGTGAAGTGGTCTACGACAATCTGCCTGTACTGGCCACAGACCGGGTAGGCGAAGAAGGTAAAGGCTTTCGTTATATTCTCGACGGTTTGAATGCAGAACGCATTCTGATTGCCGCGGAAGCGCTGGGTATCGGGCGGGCAGCCCTGCGCCGGGCTGTGGACTATGCCAACGAACGTGTTGTTTTTGGACGGCCGATCGGAAAGAACCAGGGCATAGCCTTTCCGCTGGCTGAAGCGAAAATGCGCCTGGATGCTGCGGAACTGATGATCCGTAAAGCCAGCTGGATGATAGATCAGGGCCTGCCCTGTGGCGCTGAGGCAAACATGGCCAAGTGGCTTGCTGCAGATGCCTCATTTTTCGCCGCTGACCGTGCGATGCAGACCCATGGCGGGTTTGGCTACGCGACGGAATATCATGTCGAGCGCTACTGGCGGGAGGCGCGGCTGATGAAAATAGCACCGATTTCCCAGGAAATGATTCAGAATTACGTCAGTGAACATGTGCTGGGGCTGCCGAAGTCCTATTAAGGAAAGCCTGCTGGTCCCAGGCGCATCATGCCGCGATTTTTTCAAAAATCTGTCAACCGATTGTCCACTCGTTCGTTATTCACACTACGATCAACAGTAACAGCAGGTTAGTTATGAATCTTCAAAGCTCAAAAATTGTTGTCCTCGCCATCGCCCTTGGCCTGTTCAGCGTCCATGCCAGTGCGGATACCGGTGACCGGATCGAAAACAGACTGGATCAACGAGGTGATCGGGTGGAAAACCGCCTGGATCAGCGTGGAGACAGGGTGAATGACCGCCTGGATGGTGCCTCACAGCGTGCAGAAGCGAAAGGTAAGCCGGGCTATGCTGCGCGTCTGGACCGCAAAGGTGATCGGGTAGACCATCGCCTGGACCGCAAAGGCAGCCGCATAGATCACCGCCTGGACCGTAAAGGCGCTCGAATCAACCGCAGACACTGAAAACTGCCGAGCAGATCGCATTTCAGGCGCAAAACAGCGTGACTCAGAGCCGGACCTTCCGGGTCACGTTGTTTATGCTGCTCAGATGGTCAATCCGGAAGATTTAAATCAGTTTCTGGCGAGCGTGGAGAAGAGGGCGTACAGCATGGCCATGGTTTCCGTAAAAAATGCCGACGATGCGCTGGATATCGTGCAGGACGCAATGTTCACGCTGGTGAAAAAATACCGCCACAAACCCGGCAATGAATGGGCGCCTCTGTTCTATCGGGTACTCAACAATCGTCTGCTGGATTTCCACCGTGCCAGGAGCCGGCGTGCCAGGATATTCAGCTGGCTGCCTTTTACAGAGGGGCAAGATGAAGATGAGATGGCGCAGTTTGCCGGTTCACCAGGTGACAATCCGGCGTTCAGGCAGGAACTGGATGCGTCCACAGCATGCCTGCTCGAGGCCCTGGCAGAACTGCCCGCACGCCAACAGCAGGCTTTTATGCTGCGTGCCTGGGAAGGCATGGATGTGAAAGATACGGCCAGGAGCATGAACTGTTCCCCCGGTTCAGTGAAAACCCATTACTCCCGAGCGGTACACACGCTACGGGAAAAGTTACCCGATGATCTGCAGGACTTTAAAGATGGATGAGCTACACCCGGATGATCAGAGGTGGGCCGAGCAGGCCGGTCGTCAGCTGCGGGCGCAAGAGGACTTGCTCGCCCAGGGTTCGCAGGCGCGGTTGAGAAGTGCGCGCGGGCAGGCCATGCAGGTTGGTGCAGAAAAGTCCGGGCCGTGGCTGTTATGGCCTGCAGTGAGTGCAGGGGGGGTCGGTGCTGCAGCGCTCGTGTGGGCTGTGTTTCTCTCCATGCCGGTGGACAGGCTGCCGGTATTGAATGAAGAAGAGATGGCAGCCGCCCAGCATGTTGAACTGCTGGAAGAACTTGAATTTGTTGCCTGGATGCTGGCAGAGGAGGGTGTGACTGATGCACCTTCTCAGGGTTAGGCTACTGTGCGGGGCGCTGTTGTTGATTTCCTGCCTGCCTCTTTCCGCCCAAGAGGAAAAATCCGTGCAAGAGGAAAAATTACCGACGGACATGTCGTTCCTGGAGTACCTGGGCACAATGATTGAAGTAGATGGGCAACTGCTGGACGTCACGGAAGTGTTTGCCGAGGAGATTGCCAGAGGGGGATCCGGGAAAATTGAAGACGCTGAGCCACCTGCCCGCCTGGAAAGTGACAGTGAGACAGCGGCTGAGTTGTCTCTAGAGCTGCCGGAGGTGCGACCATGAAAAAACTGATTCTCTCCCTTGTATTGCTGCTGAGCAGTCACTCAGCCTGGTCTGTCGCCTGGAACGAATTGTCAGAGCAGCAGCGCCGGGTGCTGGGAGACTATGAGGAAAACTGGGACACACTTTCACAGGCACGCCAGCAGCGATTGATAACCGGCTCTGAGCGCTGGCTGTCGATGGACAAACAGCAGCGCCAACAGATGCGCGCACGCTTTGGGAAATGGCAATCGCTGGATACCCAGCAACGCGAACGGCTGCTGCAACGCTGGCAGATGTTCAGGCAACTGTCACCGCAGCAGCGCCAGGAGATGCGCCAGGGCCTGCAGCGATTTGAACAACTCTCACCAGAGCGTAAAGACAGATTGCGACAACGGTTCAGAAATCTGTCCCCTGAGGAACGCAGCCGCGCATTTCAACGTATGCAGAAGCGCGCGGAATCCCGACGACGGAAACCATCTGCCAGATAGTGTCATGCCGGGCCGGGCTTTAAGACATGATTGTTGCAGCTGACCTTATTCCCGTATGGCTGATGCTGACTACCGGATTGCTGATGGCCGGCTGTGTCATTACCGCAGGTCTGTCGGCACCCTGGGCTGCACTGTGGGCGGCAACGGAGCGCCAGCATGTGTTGTTCGGTGGCCTGCTGGCGCTGTTGTTGCTCTGGTTATTAACCTTTCAGGTGATCGAAGGCGTCTGGATACACCTGCTTGGCGTCACCAGCCTGACGTTGATTGTGGGTTGGCGCTTAACAGTGCTCGGTGCCACGTTGGTTCTTCTGGTGTTTGTCGGCTGGCATCAGCAGTCGTTGCTGGCGGCACCGCTTGCGTGGATTTTTTCTGTACTGATTCCGGCAACAACAACACGGCTGCTGGTACATTTTTTGCGCAGAGATGCCTTGAAAAACGTGTTTGTGTACATGTTAGGTGCCGGTTTCGGCGGCGGTTTATTGTGCGTGCTGGTGGCAGGTGTGTTGGCTTTGCCCACTTTCTGGGTGTTGGGGCAACCGCAGTGGCTGCAGTTATCGCTGGATAACTGGGCGTTTTTACTGCTGCTTATGTTTCCAGAGGGGTTCATTAATGGCATGCTCGTCACTGCCTTCACAGTGTTCTACCCGGATGTTGTTAAGACGTTTAATGATGATTTTTATCTGCAGTAAGGTGATGCCCGTCCGCGAACGTTAACCTGTGAGTAGTCGAATTCAATGCTGTTGTGGGTGTCCAGCGAGCCTGTCAGAGCATCTTCCAGCTGATCAATATACAAGTGCCAGCCGGCCAGCACTGAGTTGGTGATGTCAAAGTCATCGCGGTGGTCCTGATTAAATTGAACGACATCGGTAAAAGTCAGTTGGCATCCGCCGCCAACCGCCACCAGCGCCCAACTCATGGTGCCGCAGTGGAGATGCCAGGGTGGATCGTAGACATCGACCGTGCCGCTGACGTGTGCAGGACCTTCACATACGTCGCCGAACCAGATATTGAACGCACCGCCGGAGAATTTTTCCAGTTGAAAACCGGGGAACCAGCTGGCCAATGCATCCGCGTCGGTCATCGCCTGCCATACCTGTTCCGGCGAGAATGCAAGGACACGAACAAATTGCACAAGTGTGTCGCCGCTGTGCGTTTTGATGACTTTGCCCAGGCGGTCTCTGGGGACCTGATGTATGTCTTTCACCGCCCGAGCTTCTTGCGCTTGCCTTCGACATAATCCACAAGGATGTATTCGCCCAACTGTTCCGGTGAGGTGTAGAACACACGTCCGCCATTCATACGCGCAACTTCCTGCATAAATGCGCGCAGGTATTCAGAGGATTCCAGCATAAACGAATTGATCGCAATACCTTTAGTGGTGCAGCGCTTGACCGCGCGGAAGGTAGCGCGAATAGTTTCTGCTGTAGGCGGATAGGCAAACATGGCCTGGCCGTTTTCAAGATGCGCGGTGGGTTCGCCGTCAGAAATCATGATGATCTGTTTGCTGCCGCCGGGATGTTTGGCCAGCAGGCGCTCCGCCATCAAGAGCGCGTGCTGCATGTTGGTACCCAATACGTATTCATCCCACTGCAGGAAAGGCAGGTCCTGGGGTTTGAGTTCTTTGGCGGTTGCGGCAAAGCCGATGATATAAAAGCTGTCTTTCGGGTACTGGCTGGTGATCAGATTATGCAACGCCAGGGCAACCTTTTTTGCCGCCTGGAAAGAACCGCGCAAGGCCATGGACCAGGATAAATCCACCAGCAGGGCGGTTGCGGTAGAGGTCACCTGTTCGCTGCGATAGATTTCAAAATCAGATGGGTCGAGTTGGACCGGCGCGCCGGGACCGTGTCGATTGATTGCGTTGCGAATGGTTCTTGGCATGTGCAGGTGAAAGGGGTCACCGAACTCGTAGGCTTTAGTATCTTCAATACGTTCACCAAAACGGCCTTCTTCAGGAATTGCGTGATTACCCAGGCTCTGCTTTTTCAGGCGCTGATAAATCTCGCCAAGGGCTTTCTGGCCGATAACCCGCGACCCACGCGGTGTCAGTTCCCAGCCTTTGTCGTCTTCGTTGCGTACGTAGCCGGCGTCTTCAAGCATTTTCATCAGCTTGTTCAGCTCTTCGAGCTGATCCGCCTCGTCTTCACCCATTAAATCACGCATCAGATCTTTGTCGATGCCGCTGAGGTCTCCGCGCCGTTCTGCGTCCTGCATCTGGCCCAGGAGTTCATCCATCTCGTGCATTTCCTGCATGAGTTTCATGGCCTCATCCAGGCCAATGGATTCGTCGCCGGAAAAATTGTAGCCCTGGCCATCAGGGTTCAGAAAGTCGAGCTCTTTGGCCAGTTTAGCCATCTCAGCTTCCAATTCAGGATCACCAAAACGGCCGCTGAACATTTCCTGCAGCGCCTGGCGTTGTTCGGGTGACATGGAGTTCAGCAATGATTGTGCTGCTGCCATCTGCTGGCGCATCTGGTCCAACAGTTCATCCAGCGTCTTTGGCGGATCGTCGCCAAACATGTCACCAAACTCCGCCATGAACTCATCAAAACCAGGATCTTCACCAGCGATTTTTTTCACCAGCATGTCGTTCAACGCTTTCATCATCTGCTTCATGCGTTCGATGTCGCCGTCGGACAGGTTCTTAACCATGTTCTCAATGTCATTGAAGAACGTGCCTGTCATTGCTTTGCGCAGTTCGTTCAACAGCTCGATGAATTTCTTTTGTGCGTCGGTATTGATGAATTCGAATTTTTCCAGGGCCCTGATCTGCGCGCCGATATTGTCAGGCAGATCGTCGAGAATTTTCTCGTTGCGCTCGGCGATGTCTTTCAGCAATGTGTCGCTGAAGTTCTCAGCCTCAGCGGCTTTGGTTTTCCACGCATTGATCTGATCGCGTTCCATAGCGATGATTTCGTCCAGGCGTTCGCGAAAGCCTTCGAAGATGGAGTCCAGATTGAACCGATTAAGCTGCCGCTGCTTCTGTTCCCGCAGTTGCCGGATCATATCGCGCAGACCCTCCAGATAACCGCCTTCAGGAATCGGCATGCCTCGGGAGACCAGGTTGCGCATGGCCCAGCGCAGATCGCCGTACTCCATCAGATCGTCGGCCAGGGCTTTCATGATCTCTTCGGCATCCCAGGCAGATTGTTGGGAACCGTCCCAGGCGGAGTAACGTTGTCGGCGCGAAGAAGCCATGGCGTTTATCCTGTATAGGTTGAGCGGCCGGACACCGCATATTTGTTAAGCAGCTTGTTAAGATGCAGCCCTTCGAGCAGAAATTCTACTTCTGCCGCGCGTGTGCCTGGTGTGGTGGCGGTGATGCGCTCTGCCATGCCTGGGATTTTGTCGATAATCTGACTGTAGTCTTCGGCATAAACCGCCTCGCCAATTTCAATGCTGAGGCCGTTATTGAAGGCGTCGATGATGGGTGCCAGATCCTGCAGGTCATGATGGCGGTCAAACACCGCCTTGGTGGCCACCTGGATGATACGGTTGGTGATCTTGTCTTCCTGGCCATCTTCCATGGCTTCAAATTCCACCTTGCCCTGAAAAGACGGCGCGATGTATTCGAGGTCGGAGATACGCGGCGCGGCTTCTTTTTCACCCAGCACCAGTGCGCGGCGAAACGCGTTGGCGACGAGCACTTCGTAATTGGCAATGGAGGCGCGCACGGAGACACCGGAGCGTTGGTTCACATCCGGCGAGCGGCGCGCATGATGGGTGATTTCCGCGATAATCTCTTTCATGTAACCCGCCACATGCACATCGACGTCAGGCAGGTTCAGCACGTTGGCCTCCTGCTCGACAATCTCAATTTCCTGTTCTATCTGCTCCGGATAGTGGGTGCGGATCTGAGCACCGTAGCGGTCTTTGAGCGGCGTGATGATGCGTCCACGGTTGGTGTAATCTTCCGGGTTGGCGGTGGCCAGAATGAACACATCCACCGGCAGCCGAACCTTATGACCGCGGATCTGTACATCGCGTTCTTCCAGCAGATTCAGAAGGCCAACCTGAATACGCTCTGCCAGATCCGGCAGTTCATTGATGGCAAAAATGCCTTTGTTCATGCGCGGCACCAGGCCGTAGCTCAGTGTCAGCTCATCTGACAGGTAGCGGCCTTCAGCCACTTTGATGGGGTCCACTTCGCCGATGATGTCGGCGATGGTGATGTCCGGAGTGGCCAGCTTTTCACCATAACGGGCGTCGCGATGCAGCCATGTGACCGGCGTGGCGTCACCGTGTTCTGCAATGAGATCTTTACCGGCTCTGGTGATCGGCGCTAACGGGTCTTCCGGGATTTCCGTGCCGGCGATAACAGGGGTCCATTCATCCAGGAGCGAAACCAGGGAACGGGCGATACGTGATTTTGCCTGACCGCGCTCGCCGAGAAAAATGATGTCCTGGCCGCCGAGGATGGCGTTGGTGATCTGTGGCACAACCGTGTCTTCATAGCCCACTACACCGGGGAACAGAGGCTCAGCGCGGGTCAGTCTGCTGATCAGATTCCTGCGAATTTCTTCTTTGACAGGCTGCGGCACATAACCGCTGGCTTTGAGTTCGCCCAGAGTGGCGGCGCTAGGTGGCGTGGTCACGGCGTTCAGATACTCCCGAATGATTGCCTTTGAGTCTACGTGGCGCTGCCTTTATTAAGCAAGGAGCGAATGTGCTGTTGCAGTTCCGGGATGATGTTGTCCTCTACCCAGGGGTGTTTTTTCAGCCAATGGGTATTGCGTGGGCTTGGGTGGGGCAGGGGGACCGTGTGGGGCCAATACTGCTGCCAGTTGGCAACCACCGCGCTTAAGGGCTGGCTTGAGGGTATGTTCAAGTGCCAGTCCAGGGCGTAACGTCCCATGACAATCGTCAGCTCAATGTTGTCCAATTGTCCGAGTAGTCGATCACGCCAGGCCGGCGCACATTCCATGCGCGGCGGTAGATCGCCGCCTTTGCCTTTGCCGGGATAACAGAAGCCCATGGGTACCAGAGCAATGTGTTTCGGATTGTAGAAGCTCTGACGGTCCACACCCATCCAGCTGCGCAGCCGATCGCCGCTGGGATCATTGAAGGGTATGCCGGTTTTATGCACCGCGGTGCCCGGCGCCTGGCCCACGACAAGTATTCTGGCCGCGGGATGCGCCTGAATAACCGGCCGTGGACCCAATGGCAGGTGCTCAGCACACAACGTGCAGCGGCTGATCTCTTCAACCAGCTGTATGAACTGACTCATGCATTGGCACGTTGGGTGGGTTTGCCCAGCAGCCGGTCGGAGATGATACGCAGCTGAATTTCACTGGTGCCTTCAAAAATTTTGGTCAGCCGTGCGTCACGCCAGTACCGCTCAACCGCATGTAGTTTGGTGTAACCCGCACCGCCGAGGATCTGCAACCCGTCGGAAGTCACCCGTTCAGCCATTTCCGCGGCAAACCATTTCAGCATGGCGGCCTCTTTGTCGCAGGTCTGGCCGGCATCCATTTTTGTACAGACGTCATACATCAATGCGCGTGCGGCCTCTATTTCGCTCGCCATGCGAGCCAGCTTGAACCGTGTTTCCTGGAAGTCAGCAATCGGCACGCCGAACTGGCGTCGATCATGTGCGTAGGCTGTTGCGTCTTCGAGAGCGCCCCGGGCAAGACCAATGGAACGCGCCGCAGTATGGGCTCTGGCGGCGTTGAGCATATTCACCGTGCTCTTGAAACCTTCGCCGCCACCGCCGGTAATGATGTTTTCTTTTGGGATGCGGCAGCCATCAAAAGCCAGTTCAAAGGTATTCCAGCCAAAGTAGCCAATTTTGGGAATCGCCGCACCCTGACAGCCTTCTGGCAGCTGGCCACGCGGCTTTTCAATGATAAAAGAGCGCAGACCCGTATAACGTGCGTCATCTGCGGGCGCCTCAATGCGCGCCAACAGGTTGATATAGTCGGCCTGGTCGGCAAACGTACACCAGTATTTGTTACCAGTGATGACCCACTCATCATTCTCAAGCACTGCTTTACAGCTCACAGCAGCCAGGTCGCTGCCTACGTCGGGTTCGGACAATGAGACGGCGCACAGATAATCGCCTTGTGCTGCTCTTGCCGTGAGTTCGCGACGTTTGGCTTCCGGCCAGCCGCCCACAGCCATCAGCGAAGAGGCACGGGCAATGATGCTGGCAACGCTCATCCAGCCTCTGGCCAGCTCTTCTGCTATCAGGCAATACTCAAAGACACCTAAGCCCATGCCGCCGTGTTCTTCCGGCATGCGGATGCCAAAGTACCCCATATCACCCATTTTCCGGCGCAGATCCATGGGGATGGTGCCCTGCACCGGATCCAGCTCGTTAGCAACAGGTAGTACTTCCTTGAGGGAAAATTCCCGCGCAACCTCCTGGATCATGAGGCGTTCTTCGGTGAGATAGTGTGCAGACATAGCGGTGCTCTTGGTTAGATCAGATACCGATCAAATCGGCTCGATCGATGGTGTTCTGCACAATGCGGATGCTTGCGGCGTCAACCATGACGCCATCTACATTGATCGCACCGAGGCCTTCGGCAAGCGCGGCATCGTAAGCCTCTTTCTGTTTGCGTGCTTTAGCCACTTCCTCGGCAGTTGGCGCAAACACTTCCTGGGCGATTTCAACCTGGCTGGGGTGGATGGCCCATTTACCCACCATGCCCAGAATCAGTGATCGCTCGGCTTCTTTGCGGAATGCGTCCGGATTTTTGAAATTAGCGAAGGGGCCGTCGACCGGATCAATACCGTTGGCACGACAGGCAATGGTCATTTTGTAACGTGGATAATGCCAGATGTCCGGCGGATAGCCGCCGGTGCTGCCCACCGAGGACAGCTGCATCTGCTGGCTGGCACTGTAGTCACCCATACCAAAAATCAGGCATTCCAGCCGATCGCTGCAGGCGGCAATTTCCTCCACATTCATCATGCCTTCCACTTCTTCAATCAGGCATTCAATGCCAATGCGCCGGGTCAGTCCAAGTTTCTTCTCCAGCTGGTCAAGCATCAGGTGCACAAAGCGTACGTCCGCGGCGCTTTTGGCCTTGGTCAACATGATGGTATCCAGTTTGTTGCCAGCCCCGGTGACCACTTCAATGATGTCGTCGTGACACCACTGGGTTTCCACATCGTTGATACGCACGCACAACGTACGTGGCCGCCAGGTGTGCGTGTTCAGAGCCTCAACAATTTTGCCGCGCGCAGCTGGTTTTGCACTGGGCGCAACGGCATCCTCGAGGTCCAGAAACACGTGGTCCAGCTCCAGCGCCGCTGCTTTGGCCATCATTTTTTCTGAACTGCCGGGGACGGATAACTGGCACCGTCGTGGACGAGCGGGTTGATTTGACATGGTTAAGAGACCTTTTATCTATAGTGACTCTGCGGGACGCTTTTTAATCAGCACGCGGCGCTCGCCTTCGAACACAACCTTATCGTCCTGATTCACGCCCCAGTGTTTGAAATGAACGATGCCGGCGTTATCTCGATCACCCTCCTCCTTGCCTAACACTTCTGTGTAGGCGTACAGGGTATCGCCGTGAAAAACCGGATTTTTCAAGCGAATTGCATCAAGAGAAAGCTCTTTGAGGGCATTTTCACCGGTATCCTGCATCGACAGGCCGATGATCATTGAGATCGTCACACCGCCAAACTGCAGGCGCGAATTCCAGCCATCACGTCCCATGGCGTTCTGCTGCATCAGGTGTTCATTGAAATGACCCTCAGCGGTGTTCAACACCTGCAGGGTGATGCCGACGTTGTCCTGTTCACACATGGTCTTGCCGCGGGCGTGTTTCATCACGATGCCAATCTCGAAGTCTTCAAAATAGTTGTTGTTGCCTGTTAACGACATATTTAAGCCTTCTGGTTGATCTATTGCGCAGCTTTTCTGCGGCGGACCAGATTGGTGCGCTGAAAAGTCACCACCCGTGCGCCGTGCTGGTTAAAGCCTTCGGTATGCCAGGTGACAATGCCGAAATGTGGGTTGCCTTTGGATGCTCTGGCGCTGATGACAGCGCTGCGCGCGGTGAGGGTGTCGCCGACGTATACATCGTCTTTGAAATGACACTGATCAACGCCCAGAAAAGGACCGCCTCCCTCGCTGAGATCTTCAACGGATAAACCAAAGACTGTGTTAAAGACAAGCAGCGGGTTAACCAGAATTTGTTTGTGACCCAACGATTGTGCGTAAGGTTCGTTGAAGTACAGGGGGCAGAAGGACAACGTCTGGGTGGTGAAGGCGGAGTTGTCGCCGGCGTTGATGGTGCGTCCCCAGTGGTGTTCGAAGATTCGACCCACAGTCATGTCTTCAAAGCGATGACCTTTGTGCCGGGTGACGGCCAGGTTTCGGAAGTCAGTTTCATTCATGAGCAGATGTGTTCACATTGAAGGTTAAAGCGTCGAAGAGTTCTGTCAGATTGTCCAGTGTCTCGAGGTGCAGGCACAGGTCTATGATCTTCTCAGTGCGGGTCAATCCCAACCGGGGCGTCACAAGACTGCGGAATTTGTGCGCCAGTTTCTGCCATTGGCCATCGAGGTCGCGCATGGGGATGCCGACGTTGGTGGCGTGCTGGAACTGTTGATTATCTTCGGTCGTAATCGTGACGATGCTGGCAGGATTGGGGCTGGGGTGTGTGACTACCCAAACCCGGTCGCGAAAAGCAATCAGCTGTGGGTCCCGGGTCAGTTCATCTGTGAAAATATCAATGCTCGAAGTGTCGACGCCAGCCAGCGTCATGGCCACTGTGAAACGCAGGCTGAACTTGGCTTCCAGGCCCGAGACAGGCGCCGCGATATTGCAGACTCTGAGGTGGCCTTCATCCACCGCCACCTGAACGTGTTTGATCCTGCGAGGATCAAAAGCATTCCGGGCGCATAACTCGCGCGTGGCTTCAATTGCTGAATGGGTCAGATAACAGGCCGCATGATACTTAAAACAGATGTCCTGGACATAGGACTGCTGTTGCATGGCCAACGCAAACCTTGCGGGGTCGGTACTGTTGCTCTGGGTGTCCAGAAAACCCTGTTCAATCTCCAGGATATCGGTGCGGCTTGAGAATCCTCGTGCCGCCAGGTTGGCTGCCTGCAGCCCTGTGGCGGCTGCGTGGCCCGCATGAAAGGGTTTGCACATGGTGCCAAACTGGCTCTTCAGTCCCGCAGCTTGAGTACCTGCGATACCCAGAGCGGTCGCGGTCTGAAAGTCATTCAGCTTGAGCATGGAGGCAGCAGCGGCGGCAGCGCCAAAGCAGCCCATGGTGCCGGTTGCATGCCAACCTTGTTGATAGTGAGAAGCGCCTGCATAGCGGCTGATGATACATTCCGCATCCACGCCAGTTGAAAATGCGGCGATGAGTTCCGGGCCAGTGAGGTTGTGTTGTTCCGCCAGCGCAAACACCACAGGCGCTACCGGCACGGTCGGGTGACCGGACATGGCCAGTTGTACATCATCGTAGTCGTGGGCGTGGCCTGCAGCACCGTTGATCAGGGCCGCCTGTTGCGTGGCAACACGTTCGCCGGTGGCAAAGACACAGGCCTGTGGATGACCACCTTGATCAGCGGCATCTGCGCGGAGAATTCTGGCCAGCGGTTCCTCCATGCCGGCAATCGTTACGCCAATGAAATCCAGCAGCGCCTGCTTGCTGGCCAGCCGCGCAGCTGCGGACATATCCGCGTAGTTGGCAGCGCTGATGCGTGCTGCCAGTTGCATTGTCTGCTTCATAGCCTCTCCCCACCTTTGCCTACGCTATCGCAACGGCCTGGGAAGTCAATCTGTGGCAAGGTGTGGCTGCTAGGTATCGGGCTCTACAAAACGGGTCACGCCTCGTTTCAGATCCTGGGTCACAAACTTACGCAAGGCGGGTGTCAACAGTGTGGCTTCGAGGTCGGACCGGATCGGCTCACCGATCTGAATGTGGTAACGCTGACCGGATTTTTTCAGCATCTCGCGAAAAAGCGTCATATCTTTCAGCTCTGAATTCAGGAACCAGAGCAGGTAATACAGTGTGCTGTTATAACCTTTGATGTGCATGGGGACGATAGGGCAGTTGTACTTCTGCGCCAGGCTCACACCTGACACCAGCCACTCGCGTTCGACCAGCCCGATGGGCGTCGGGCGCGCCAGACGACCGGAAGGAAAAATCACAATCAGCCGTTCATCTTTCACCGCGCGCAACATGTTGCGCAGGGTTTCTTTGCTCTTGCTGTGGTTCCTTTTTTCTTCCATCCACTCAACCGGGATGATGATTTCGCTGAGGTTCTCCTGACAGCGTACGGCGTCCCGGTTGGCAAAAAAATTCATATCCGGCCGAATGGCTTTGATGGCGTCAAACACAGCCAGGCCGTCCGCAATACCTGCCGGATGGTTAGGCATGACCACGGTACGTCCCTCCGTCGGCAGATGGTGCAAACCTTCCACGGTGACTTTCATGCCAAGCAGATTGCTGACGTGTTCAAACACCTCATAGCCGCTCATGCCCTGAACTTCGTCAACCAGATCGATGGTGGTCTGGTAGCCGAACACCGGGTAGAGGTACTCCTGTATGAGTTTCCAGATAAACGGATGCTGACGCAGTTTGACTGCACGTTCTTCAATGAGGGTGTCAACGATATGGGTCATGGCGCGTGGGTCTGCACGAACCGGGTCACGGCGGTGTTGAACCCGTGGCTGTCTTCCATGTTTACCGCGTGCCCCGCCTGCAGGTCGACGATGGTGAGATTGGGCATGTGCTCGAACGCCCAGTTTCGGGCTTCCATAAACCGGGTTTCCAGCTGCCCATGGGCCAACAGCGCAGGTCGCGGATTGTCAGCGGCCAGATGGCGAATGCTGGCGTTGGGAGTGGTATGGGTCAGCGTGTGTGCAATACCTGCGGGGCAAAGTGTCTGTGCATCTTTCATCAGGGTGGCATAAACGTCCGCAGGCAGCCTTTTGGCAAAGCGCGGATGCACCGGAATGCGCGATATGGCTTTCAGGCCATCCTTGTGAATGCGCGCCGCACTGTCAGCAGCATCTGCCCGCCATTGCTGGATCTGGGCGGTGTCGGCAAACGCGGAGCTTGAGTTAGTGAAAATATGCGCAGGCACGTGTTCGGGGTAAGCCTGGGTATAGCGAATGGTCAGTGCTGCGCCAATGGAATAGCCGCATACCAGCCATTGCCTGGTACCCAGCGTCTGGCGAATCTCCTCCAGCGCCTCGACATACTGATCCGGGTGATAGGCACGAGGATCATCTGGACTCGGCGAGTGACCATGCCCCCACAAATCGATGGTCACAGGTCGGCAGACACGGGCAAGCGCCGCGAGATTGTGCATCCACTGGCTGGAACTGGATAAGAAACCATGCAGCATACCCAGATATGGCCCCTGGCCAGGATGTACTGTGTAGGCAAGTTTGGCTGCGGGCACGCTCTGGCTAGGCTCCGGAAGACTGGATATCTGGCGCGCATGTTACCATGGCACGCTTCATGAATTGAGCGATTAGCGTGGGGAAAAACATGTCCGCCTTACTCACAGAAGCGGTTGCCGTGCTCACCACCGGAGGCACCATTGATAAAGTGTATTTTGATGCACGCAGTGAGTTTGCCATTGGCGATTCCGTGGTAATGGAGTTACTGAAACAAGCCCACGTTGATGCCCCACACCGACTGGTTGAAGTCATGCGGAAAGATTCCCTTGACATGTTGGACGCTGACCGACAGATCATTGCCAGAGCGGTTGACGCCTGCAGCGAGCGTTGTGTGGTGATCACCCACGGCACCGATACCATGACGCTGACAGCACAATCGCTGCCGGCGACGGACAAAACCATTGTCCTCACAGGTGCCCTGTCCCCAGCCAGGTTTGCAAAAAGCGACGCCACGTTTAACGTGGGTATGGCCTTTGCTGCTGTGCAGACCCTGCCGGCAGGCGTTTACATTGTCATGAATGGCCAGGTGTTTGCTGCCGATCACGTGCGCAAAGACCTTGAGAAAAATGTGTTTGTGCGGTGTTAGACTCATTGACCGAGGGTTAAACAGGGCGCTTTGATGTACGACATAGTGATTAAAAACGGCTTGATTGTAGATGGGTCCGGCGGCGCTGGTTATCGAGCAGATCTTGCCATTCAGGGTGACAAAATTGCCTCGATCGGTCGAGTTAATGCCCCGGCGCGGCAAACGATAGACGCCGAGGGTCACGTGGTGTCCCCGGGGTTCGTAGACGGCCATACCCATATGGATGCCCAGGTTTTCTGGGACCCGATCGGCTCCTGTTCGTGTTACCACGGTGTCACCAGCGTGGTGATGGGCAACTGTGGGTTCACCCTGGCACCCTGCAAGCAGGAAGATGCGGATCTGGTCTTCCGCAACCTGGAGCGCGCCGAAGATTTATCTCGTGACGCGATGCTTGCCGGCATCGACTGGACCTGGGAGACCTTTCCACAGTTTCTCGATTCGGTAGATCGTCTGCCCAAAGGCATCAACTATGCGGGTTATATCGGCCACTCGGCGCTGCGAACCTACACCATGGGTGAGCGGGCGTTCAGCGAGCAGGCCAGCGAAGATGACCTGAAGCACATGCAGGCGCTGGTGAAAGAAGCGATGCAGGCGGGTGCAATTGGCTTCTCAACCTCGCGCACGTTCAATCACATCACCGCGGACGACCGCCCGGTTGCCAGCCGTATTGCCCACTGGGATGAGGTACGCGGTATTGTGAATGCGGTAGGTGAAACGGGTAAAGGTGTCTTCGAAATTGCCGGTGAAGCACCGGGCCGTAATCCTGAACGTATCCGGGAATACCATAATCGCTTAAGAGATCTTTCCGTTGAATCCGGTGTCACGCAAACCTGGGGTATGTTCAGTGTGCGTGTTGCGCCTGAGCTGTGGCGGCCCTATTTTGACCTGCTGGACGAAACCGCCGAGGCGGGCGGGCGTATGTACGCCCAGGTGCACAGTCGCGCCTTAAACACGTTGTTATCTTTTGAGAGTCACACGCCGTTTGATAAGTGGGAGTTGTGGTCCGATATCCGCGCGCTGCCGCTGGAAGAGCAGAAGGTTAAATTGCGCGATCCGGCGTTGAAAGCCAAGCTCGTAGAAATTGCCAATCGAGAGTACACCGGGCCAAAAGTGGTTGGTGCGGAGCCGCGTCCACCGGAGTGGGATTTTGTGTATCCCATGAGCGATATGGTGTACGACCAGCCTTCGATGGCAGAGCTGGCCCGCGCCAAAGGCGTCAATCCCGTTGAACTGATGATCGACATGGCGCTGGCGCACGATTTCAAAATCTTTTTTCGCCAGCCGATTGCCAACGAAAACCAGGACCATGTGCTGGAAATGATGAAACACCCCCGTTCGGTGGTGACATTCTCTGACTCCGGTGCACACGTTGCACAAATTATGGACAGCTCTCTGCAGACCCATCTGTTGAGTTACTGGGTGCGGGAAAAGCAGGCGCTGTCGCTGGAAGAAGCGGTTCGTCAGATCACCTACAACACCGCCACCATGTGGGGCTTACACGATCGCGGCCTGCTGCGTGCAGGTATGGCAGCGGATGTGGTGATTTTTGATCCGAAAACCATTGGCGCACGGCTGCCGGAAATTGTCCATGACCTGCCAGCTGGCGCAAAACGTCTGAAGCAAACGGCGGACGGCATCAAACACACCGTTGTGAATGGTGAGATACTGCTCACTGATAACGAGCATAGTGGGGCTGTGCCAGGCCGCTTGTTACGCAGCTAAAAATCTTCGCTGGTTATTGTGCAGACGTAGGATTTTTTGTTGCGGCTGTAGACTTTTGATGCCGCTTTATGGATTTTCTTCAGCCGCAAATCAAACGCATCCAATATGTCAGGCTCGGACTGGTTAAGCTTCGGGCAGAGTTTGACCAAAGCCTCCATTCGCAGAAAGAACGAGACCTCTATCGCCCCGTCGTAGCCGGAAAAACGCATACAGTTGATGCTCTCGTCAAAACGACGGGTGGGGTTTTCAAAAGTTATAGACATCATCATGGTCCTTCAGGGATTCGTTAGATGCTTGAATCGCCAAATGTCAGTTATCTAAACGTTTGTTTTATGGGGTCTTTATTTTTGCGAACGCGTCCGATGACTTGGAGTCGCTGCGCTTTGAGCGTTTAAGTGCGCGTTTTTCCTTCAGAGAACTCTGCGCTTTCGTTTTGCTGCCCTGGCCTCGTTTATCCTGACCTTTCGCCATGATTCTGCTCTCTTGTTGTCGTCTGGTAGTTAAAGATTCTCAGACAGTTAAGAGAGTATGCGCTTTTTCCAGCAGGAATGTGCGCGTTACTTTGGGTTACGCGAAAACCAACGGTTGGATTGTGTGCTAAAGCCCTCTTCAGGGTGAGTCAGATCCAAGAAACTGACGCCATAAAACCTTCCATTCGCCTTCCAGTCGATTGAAACACCACAAGCCTGAGCTTGTGTCTTTTTCTCCGTCTGGTGCTGTTTCTTCAAAGTACACCCGGACAATGGCGATGTTTTTGTCCTGCAATACCATTTCACTGGAAGGCATCTTTATGTCTTTAGGATAGTTAGATATATCCGGAGAGTCGGCCTCGGTCTGCAGAACGACGGTTCTTCCATTTGGATAGAATTGTGTGTTTGGGAAATGTGAGGTTTTTACTAACAAAGCAGGATCTTTGTTAATCCAACTGTCTTTGTGCGCCTGAAGCGCCTCTTGCAGGTTGGTGAGGTCGTACTCTGCAGCTGCGCTGAGCGATGTAGTCGCGATTATCGCTGTGATCCAGATGCGGAGTAACGATGTTCTCATGGTAACTTCCTTGCAAAATGAGCAGCCACTGTGTCCATCCATCTCCAGCTTGTCAATTCCGACTCTTATTGAAGGGTTTGGCGACAAAACTCACTGAGACGAAAACCCACAGTATAAAAGAGAGCGAACACAGCCATACGATATCTCAAGGCGGATGCACGCCCTAATTAAAAACGTTGGCCAGACCAGTATTTCTGAGCAATGTCTGTACTCGGCTTTGCTCTGGTGTATCCAGTCTGCTGATGCGCTCGACAACCATGTTTCGCGCAGCCTCCGGGTAAGGCCGCGACAGATAGCTGACGTCTTCATCGTAAATGTCCACATGAAAAGCTTTTGCGCCGACACGTTGCGCATCCCGATTGGCGAGGATGTAGGGCGCATAGGTTGAGGCCATTTCTGCCAGAACATGTTTGGCAAAATCAGTGGGCTTATCGAAAGGCGCAAGATCCCCTGTGCCATCCCACTGTGCCGCTCTGTTTTCAGCCCAATCCACAACGGTTGGGAACTGTGCCATCACTTTTTTGGGATCAGGGTCCATGTTGGTGTGCGCTCGCAGGCCGCCGAGCACAATGCAATCCAGCGCGGTCGGACGGTCTCCCAGCAGAAAGGCCGTGTGTTTCAGTTGTGATTCTGCCGCATCGATAATGCGCAGGTATTCGGCTTCCGCTGCCTGGCGTTGTTGGGTGGAATCGGTTCCCGTAGCGCGACAGGCTCTGGGGCCCCAGTCCAGCATGCGTTTGGCTACTTCCGGATTGCCGTTGGCCATACGCTCGGCTGCAAATTTTGCGCTGTCTGGATAGTGCCAACGATAGTGCACCATGACTCGGGCAATCCACTCGTCGAAGTGCTCTTCGAGCACATGCACCAGCACCCCCATCTCGCCGGCTGGAAACATGGCGCGTTGTGGGAAGCGGCTGTCCAGCAGATCTAACAACGGCGTTGTGTCGCTGATCATCCAGTTTTCGGGTGTTAACAATACCGGCACCTGGTGAGTACCGGAACGCTGCTCAATCACTTCCGCGTTGTCGGAGGTCTTTGCTTCTAGCTTGAAATCCGCGTTGTAGAACTGCATGGCAGCTTCGAGTTTACGGGTGAATAGACTCAGTTCGCCGCCGTACACCACATAATCTGCTGACATCAGGAAAACACCAGCAACTCGTCCCGCTCGCCACCTGCATGTCCAATAAGATGCCGCAGATAGTCCTCGTAAGACCCCATCCACATACCCGCGGAGCGCTCGCGTCCAGCGGCTGCGTCCGATTTGGTTGTTTTCATATACCAGTTGTTGCATCGCAGCCAGACTTTGCCTTCTGAGCTTTGCTCACACAGATCTGTCCAGGCCTCTGCCGCAGCTGCCGAAGGTTCGACGCTGCGCACACCGCGCTCACGCATATCGGCCAGTAGTTTTGCCAGATACTTTGCCTGCTCTTCGCAGACCAAAGTGACATTGGTGTATGGGTTCAAACTCTGTGGCCCGATCATCATGTGGAAATTAGGCATGTCGGGTACATGAATGCCCCAGAGGCTGCGCGGACGGACCATCTGCCACTTGTTGTCTTCGTTAGCACCAAAGGCGTCAGCCAGGGTGATGCCGTTGCGTCCGGTTACCGGAAATGGGATCAGATTGCTGTCGAAACCAGTCGCGTAGATCAGAACGTCCACATCGTAGCGGTCGCCACAGGCCAGTTCCGGGCCTTCGGGATGAATTCTTACGACGCCACCCGGGTCGTCTACAAGAGTGATGTCATCGCGGTTGAAAGTGGCGTAATAATCATCGATAAACAATGCCCGTTTGCAGAAGAAAGGATAGTCTGGCGTCAGGGTTGCGGCCAGCTCCGGGTCTTTGACTTCAGCGTTGATACGCTCGGTGATCATAGCGCAGACCGCGGCATTTTTTTCCGGGTCGTGCAGGTCGTCAAAGGAGAGCAACACTTCTGTTGGCGCAGCATCGCTGTCCCAGTCAACCTTACGTAGGGCCTCGCCGTACCCGCCTGCACGAAAGGCTTCCACGATTTCCGGTGGTGTGGGTTCGTCATCGCGGGGTAATACCCAGGTGGGTGTGCGTTGGAACACGGTCAGATGTTCAGCATCGTCAACAATGGTTGTAATCACCTGGGCGGCTGAAGCGCCGGTGCCTATGATGCCGACGTGTTTTCCTTTGATAGAGGCACTGGCGTCCCAGCAAGCGGTATGAAAGCTGTCGCCTTTGAAGCTGTCCATGCCTGCAACCTCCGGCATGCGCGGACTGGACAGCGGGCCGTTGGCGGCAATGACGTGGCTGCAGGTGACCACTTCCGCAACTTCTCGGGTACTGGGATCCAGGGTAGTGACCTGCCACAGGTCGTCACGATCATCAATCAGGCAAACCTCTGCTACTTCCCGCGAGAAGGCCATCACCTCGCGTAAGCCGCAGTGATCGGTAAGTAACTCCGCATAATCGGCGATTTCCTGCTGACTGACATATTTTTTCGACGGAATAAACCCCGTGCGATCCAGAAAAGGCAGATAGGTATAGGCCGGCACGTCGCAGGCCGCACCTGGATAGCCGCCAACACCACCGTGTGCCCATACGCCGCCAACGGAGGCACTCTTCTCAAACAGGCGGATGGAGGTGAAGCCGGCTTCCTGAAGGTAGTGGGCTGCCAGCAGGCCTGAAAACCCGGCACCGATGACAACGATGTCGTAGTGGGCTTTTGCGAAGTGGTTATTTGTCATCTGATGCTCACTCTTCTTTTTTTGATCGGCAGGCACTATAAAGAGCCTTGCGAGCCTAGTCGACACGCAAGCGCCCATCGTAAAGCTGGTGGGCACAGGATAATCCGCTAATCGGCTTGAATGATGGTTCGTGAATCAAGGGAGATGTAGTTGATTCAACCTGATCCCTGAGGCAACATGCCGTCCCCTACGCACCCGTAGTTCAACTGGATAGAATATCTGGCTTCGAACCAGAGGGTTGCAGGTTCGAGTCCTGCCGGGTGCGCCATACCGCCGCTTTGCAGCGGGCGGTCGAGTTTATGGCCGTCGGCCATAAACATCGCTTACGTCTTATGCGAATGTCCTGGCATTTAAGAAATGGATCACCATGGTCTTGAACTCGGGGTGAGTCACCGCACTCAGGTGGTCGGCCCCAGGTAGTTTCTCGTAGCGTACGTTTGGAAGCGCGGCGACAAGATCGTCTACCGTGTCAACATACGGATGGTCCAGTTCGCCGTTGACAATGAGCACCGGAAGATCAGCCTTGTCGATGTTTGCGCCTGCGATCTTCAGCGGGTAGCCTTCCGGCCACATCTTAAGGGCGGAGCAGGCCAGGGCTTCCAGATCATTATCTGCATTTGCCTCAACAAAACGACGCACACTTTTTCCTGCAGCGTTATCAATGCTGGCTGCGTCGCGTGCACGCAGCGCCTGTGCAATCACGCTGCCTTGTGCGGCGCTTGACGGTGTTTCGTTGCCGATGCCGCCCAATACCATAGAAGTAAACCGTTGGGGGTGGTGGCCAAGCAGATGCGCACCCATAAATGACCCCATTGAATAGCCCATGAAATCCGCCCGCTCGATGTGCAGCGCCTCCATGGCATGCAGCACATCGCGGCTCATCTCGGTATAACTGTAAAGGTCGAGTATGTGAGGTTTGTCGCTTTTGCCATGCCCCCGGACATCAATTGACACCACCGAACGGTGTGCCTTCAGGGTGTCTGCCCAGCCCGTTTCAACCCAGTTGCTCTGCGTATCTGCACCCCAGCCATGTACAAGAATCAAAGGCCGACCGCTGCCGACCTGCTGGAAGTAGATCTGGAGTCCATCGGACTCAATAAATCCAGAGCGCATCAGGCGGGTCCTTTTCAGTGCGCTTTACGCACCGAAAACAGTGCGCAGCAACTGGGTGGTTCGCTTGAGCGGGTCCTTACGGATGGCAGCTTCTTCCGTGGCTAACTGGCTGAATAATGCATCCATGGCGTAGCCACTGACGTGGCCGTTAAGGTCAGCATCGATGGGTTTCACCAGTGGGATGGCGTTATACTGATCAACGGCCTGACGAAATGTCCTTACTGCGCCAACGCTGTTCAGATGGGTGTTGATAATCGGTCGTAGCCTGCTATCCAGAGATGTTCGGGTAGTTTGTTGCAGATATTGGGTCGCGGCGTCGTCAGGGCCCCGATAGATGGCCATGACGTCTTCGAACGTCATAGTCCTGATTGCGCTGACAAACAGGTCGCGCGCCTCAGGTACCGCGGCTTCTGCGGCAAGATTCATTTTCAGCTCCAGTTCCTCGAAAGGTCCAGCCAGGCCAAATCGGCTGGCGAACTGTTTTGCGTCCTGCAGTTGTGCCGGGAGGGGGATATGAAAGGCGGAATTTGCAAAACCACCCTCTCTGCCAAGGGTGTCGACTGCTCTTGTGGAGCCGACCGTCAGGGCTTCACGCATACCCTGCGCAATGGTGGTGTTTGATATTGCGCTACTGCCACCAGCTGAAGTCAGCAGGTCATCCAGCATCGCTGTAGATTCACAACCCTGCAGACACAACACTATTGCCACGCAGAATGTTTGTCGAATCAGTTTTTGCATTTTATTCATCAGTGGACGAGACCATAGGTCTGGCAGGAGGCCAGGTCCTTCGAACTATAAAGGCCATGACAAGGTCAGTCGAGAAGAGTGGCCTGTTTTTACACTCATCGCTTGAGTTTCGATAGCCAACAAAACTATTCTGATGTTTTTGTGATGCGGAGAAGATCATGTCGCAACTTGTCTTTGATACGCCCATACAGGAACAGGAAGGCGTCATGAGTGGACCCTTTCGATTTCCGGTGCAGATGCTGGCGGAGCAGGAATATGGTGGTCATCTGTCCATTCATGACGAAGATCAGGCCCAGGCGCTTGGTTTCAGTGGCGCACCCATTGAAGGTCCTACACACTTTTCGCAGTTTGATCCCCTGTTACACAGAATCTGGGGTAATGCCTGGTTTGAGGCTGGCTGTATCAGCGCGCATTTCAAAAATGTGGTAGTCGAAGGGGAGGCGGTGCAGGCGTTTGTTGAACTGCCGGCCGCAGATGCAAGAATGACAAAGATCTGGGCGGTTAAAAAAAGTGGTGAGCCGGTATTGGAAGGAACCGCTTCCCTTGGCCCGGATCATCCCGAGACTCGCCTGGAAAACCTGATGGCTTCCAGGCCAACCCCTGACAATCTGGTGCTGCTGGAAGGCGTGAAGATCGGGGATAAATCGCCTGCCGGCGATGTTGTTGTGATGGATTTTGATCAGCATCTCGGCAACAGCTACCCGTTTACGTTAGCCGGCAAGCTTGACAGGATCACAGAAAAATGTCGTTGGTATACGGAAGAAGGGGGTGCCGGGTCGCCGTGGGGAAAACCGATCATACCAACGGAAATGATCAGCCCGCTGGTAGGGTATACAAAATCCGGTCTTAAGGGTCCAAAAGGTCCGTCTATCGGTCTGTTTGCGGATCTGGAAGTCAGGATGATCAAAGGCCCGTTGTTTGTAGGTCAACACTACCACCTGCAGCGCGAGGTGGTTGGGCTGGGTGAAAGTAAGCGAACTGAGTCCATGTGGATCAGGACCTACATTTCAGATTCACAAAGTGGAGAGCTGCTGGCCACAACGCTGCTGAATTCGGCCACACTGAAGCAGTCTTATGAACATTACGCTGCAGAAGCCGCGCGGCTGGGCAAAGCCGTTTAATCTGCGCCCGGGGACAGGCCAGGCGTGGCTGACGACAGCCATGCGATGAGCTGGTCGGCTTCGATTAAAGCAAACTGGCGGCTGATCAGTTGCCCGGCAGGGTCAAAAAGTAAAAGCTCCGGTGGGCGCGCATTGTGTTCGGCAATCAGTTTGTTGCCCTGGGGTGTGCCAATTTTGGCTATGAGGAAAAAAGCCTGCTGGCCCAGCTGATTACGGGCGATGTTCATCTGCTCAGGTTGACGGATGCTCACATCAAGGTTTGGATCGTAGATGAACACCAGCGCTGGTTTGCCGGTGCCAATCTCCTCGTGCGTCATCTTAAAGCCCTGGGGTGACACCATAAGCATCATCCCGACCAGGACCGCTATGGCCGTGAGGGTGCCCAGTACGACCCAGGGCTTGCGTCGGGTGGTGTCTGGTTTGGGTTGTTTGTTGATATGCCGCTCCTTCCTGCTGATGCCTGCCGGGTTCAGTGATCTGATCTGACCGCCTTGCCCTTCCTTCATGTTTGGATGCTGTCCGAATCTAGTCTCATGTATGACGCCTGTCATCGCGTTTTTAAATTTTCCGGTTGACAATCTTCAAATTAGGGAATATTTTCCCTTAAACAATGTAGGGAAATAAATCCCTACAGCAGACAATTTTTTTGTAAACTCCCGAGGGTATGAATATGAGATTTAAAATTATCGGTTTTGCAGCTGCTGCCTTAGCTGCGCTGGGGCTGAGCGCCTGTGGTGGCGGTGGTGGTGGCGGATCCGCGTCCGCGCCACCCCCTGCAGGTACAACCCCTCCATCAGCTGCGCCCATCCCAGTGACCGCATCCGGCGTGATCACGGGATTCAGCAGCGTGTTTGTCAACGGGGCTCGCTATGAGGTGGCAAGCGACACAGTGGTTGCTGTGGAAGGTGAAACTGAACGGCTCGGTGATGACAGCGCGTTGCGGATCGGTATGAAAGTCCGAGTCCGTGCCAATGAAACCGATGGCCAGAGGGTCGCCGAGCGTATCGATTATGACGACGATCTGAAGGGGCCCGCAACCGATGTCATGGTGAATCCGGGCAATCCTGGCCTGGGTTCGTTCAGTGTTATGCGGCAGAGTGTTGTTGTTGATGCCAACACAGCCTTTGATGATGACGTGGGAGACAACAATGCAGATGGGGCCATCGATATCAGAGATCTGATACTTCCCGCGGGGCAGATTGTTGTTGAAGTCAGTGGCCTGGTTATAGCTGATGGCTTTCTCGCGACACGTATTGACCGAGTGAACGGCTTCGCTGGCGCCCCGGATGTGGACGATGATGAATTTGAGGTCAAAGGTTTTGTTGATGAAGTGGCAAGCGACGGCAGCTCGTTTCGTATCAATAACGCCACATTTGTGGTCATCGACGGCGCGGGAGGAACGTTTTTTGCTGATGGCCTGGTGGCGGATCAGACGCTGGTGGGTGTTTTTGTCGAGGTGGAAGCTGACCTGGATGCATCCGGAGCCTTTGTGGCAGTAGAGGTAGAACGCGAAGATGATTTTGATGACAACAACGGCGACGGACGCATCGACGATGATGACCGCAACGGAAAATTCGAGATTGAAGGCATTCTGGTGTCTGTTGACACGGATGTGGTGCCCAATCAGGTGGTTATCGGATCGGTGACTCTGGCGGTGTCGGATGCCAGTGCATTGTCGGGGCAGGAAGGCAGATTGTTGGAGATTGAAGGTCGTTTTGATGACAATGGCGTGCTCGTGTTGTCCCAGTCCCGGCCTGAAGTTGAAAATTCCATCCGCATTGAGGACCGCGTGTCGCAGGTGGATACCACCTCACTGACGACACGTCTGGGCATTGTCATCACGCCAACCGGCATGAGTCGAATTGAAGATGATGTGGCTGAAGGAGGCGATCGATTAACGCCTGATGAGTTTCTCCAGCGCATATTGCCCAACGACTATGTTGAGGCACGCGGGTATCTCGATGCGCAGGACGCAGTGGTCTGGTCTCGAATTGAACGGGAAGATGAAGACGATCAGGCATGCAAGCTGCGCGGCGCGGTGACTTCAATCGAAGGGGATGATGCCAATGATTTCAGTTTTGTGATTCAAGGTGTCACTGTTGACGTCAGTCAGATTAATTCCGCGGATGATTTTGAAGGGGTGAACGATCAACCGCTTGGTCGCCTGACCTTCTTTGAGATGCTGAGTGTGGGAGACATCGTCGAAGCAGAAAGTGATGACAATGGCCTGGGCTGTGTAGCCGGCAGGCTCACCGCTGAAGAAGTTGCTTTTGAAGCCGACGATGGCCTGGTTGGCACCGTGCCCGATCAGGTGATGGGTTCAGCGCAGCTCACCGGGACGCCAATGAATGTTTCTAACAATAGTTTTGAGTTGAATGGTGAAGTGATTACGGTGGTGGGTAGTACTCTGATTGATGACTCTATTATTGAACGCGCACAGGGTCGTGAGAACAATGGTGACGATGTCCCGTTTGATCAGATCCCGGCGGGTTTGACACTTGCCGATCTGCTGCCGGGCAGTTTTACGATCAGCGTGACCGTAAACTCGGATGGCGTGGCGCTTGAGATCGAGGATTTATAAACCACAGGCGGGGTATACACTAGCGGTGTACCCCGCCAACCTGGTTTGATCAGACTGTGACAGAAGCTTTAGAAAACCATTTACTGCGTGCTGCCAGACGAATTTTGCGCCCGGTAGTGCGCATTCTGCTGCGCAATGGCATAACGGCCACGGCGTTTCAGGAACTGTCGCGCAAGGTGTTCGTCGATGTTGCGTTCGAAGAATTTGGCATAGACGGAAAACCGCAGACACTGGCTCGAGTTTCCGTCATTACCGGTCTCAACCGCAAAGAGGTGTCGCGCCTGCATAAGATGGAAGGTGTGAACGAAGGCGATCGCGCCTGGTGGAATCGTGCCGGCACCGTGCTGGCGGGTTGGATGTCTGATGAATATTTTCAGACCAAAGCCGGCTTCCCGATAGATCTGCCTTTCAGCGGAGCGTCACCCAGCTTCACGGAACTGGTCAAAAAATACAGCGGAGATATGTATCCGCGCAGCGTTGCAGACGAACTGCTGCGCCTGGGTGCGGTAGAAGAAGTACAAGGCCGTTTACGCATGAGTCACCGGGGCTATGCCCCGGACGCAGATCCGGCAGCCATGGTGGACATTTTGGGTATGGATACCTCTGAATTCATCGAGACCATAGACCACAACATCCAGGCGGCACCGCAGGACAAACTGCTGCAGGTGAAAGTTCTGGCAAACAATCTGCCCGAAGAACACCTGGCTGCATTTAATCAACACTCCAAGCGCGTCTCAATGAACGCGTTGGATGAAATTGTACATTGGCTGAACGAGCATGACGCAGGAAAAGATCAAACAGGTACCGACGCCCGCTTTGCTGTTGGTGTTGGCATGTTTCAGATTAACCGCCAGGTGCGCGCGGCTCAGTCCTCAAAAAATGGAGAAGATTCATGAGTATTTTTCGAATCGCCAGCTGCCTGCTGTTTTTTATGCTGGCGGGATGTGGTGGCGGTGGCGGCAGCAGCCGGCAGAACAGTCCTGTACCTCCTGAAAATCCACCCGTGAATGGCGGCGGCGGTGGCGGCTCAGGCGGATCCTCGGTGGTAAACGGCGGCCTGATTTCCGGTGGCGTGCGTGTCAGCCTCGATTCGGATGCGGTGGGCGTGGTACTGGATGTTGCCGTGGGTGGAACAGGCATGGTCGCGGGTGATATTCAGGCGTTTGGCAGTGTGATTGCCAATGGCATCACGACTGACACCGACGCTGCTGATTTTTTAATTGAAGGGGTAAGTGGCACGCAAAACGACCTGCAACAAGGGCAGCAGATATTAATTGTTGGTGATACGGCCGCCGGCAGTGCAAGCCAGGTGCTGTATCGTTCGAACGTAAGAGGTCCGGTTACTGCACTGGCAGTGCAGGATGCTGCCCTCGGACAGGCCACATTCACGGTTCTGGGGCAGAACGTTGTCAGCGACGGGGCGACCACCTATGCCAACGTGAATATTGCCGCCATTGCATTGGGAGATGACCTGGAAGTAAGTGGTACGGTGGAAGAAAACGGCGATATTGTGGCCTCATTCATTGAACGGCAAGCTCCGCTGTCTGAGTACAAGGTCACTGGACAGATCAGCAATGTCACCGCCACTGCGTTTGCGCTGGGTGGCCTCACCGTCGACTACAGCAACGCAGCGTTAAGAAATTTTCCGGATGAAGTTCTGAACTCTGCAGACGTGGTCGAGGTGAAAGCCCTTGCCAACGGCTTCACGGAGCCTGCGACGCTGCAGGTCACAGATGTAGAACGGTTGCCTGTTCTGACGGTGGGCGGTGATGCCATCGTACGCGTAGAAGGGTTCATCGATCGCTTTGCGTCGCTCGAGGACTTTGATGTCCAGACCACGCCAATAACCGTTGATGCAGACACGGAATTTGAAAATGGCGAAGATTCGGACCTGGCATTGGGGCGTAAAGTTCAGATTGAAGGCATGGCCAATGGCAGCGGCGCCGTTCTGGCCCGGGAAATCACCCTTCAACCAACGGGCACGATTCGTGCGGAAGGTAACATTGAGTCTATAGATGCTGTTGCACAGACTGTTTCCGTGCTGGGTATCACTTTTCAGATTCGGGCACTGACAGAGCTGGAAGACGAGTCCAGCGCTGAGGTAGAACCGTTTGAACTGGTTGATCTTGGCATCGGTGATGAACTGGAGATACGCGGTTACCTGGATGGATCTGTTGTGGTGGCCACGAGCCTCGAGCGTGAAGATCCCGAGGACCGGGCTCGGCTGCGAGGTCTGGTCTCAAACATCAATTCAGCGGAAAGCAGCTTTGATATTCAAGGGGTGACGATTTCGGTCCAGGAGGGCGTTACGCAGTTTGAAGATGACGATGAAAATATCTTGAGCCAAACCGAGTTCTTCAACCTTCTGAATACTAATGGTTTTGTCTCGGCGCGCTGGAATGTGTTCAGCAGTACCACCGTTGTGGCAGATGAGGTAGTCATTGAAGATGATTAAAGGCTGCCGGTTCACCCGCTTACAGGGTCGTGCTGGCTCAACCCCTGAAGATCGCGGTGAGTAGTGTCCAGTCCGGCTAATTCAACAACTAACCAGACAGGACACTCGCGATCCATTTCAGTTACAGCACAAAGGCTTTTGAGTTCAACAGATAAGCAAAGTCTTCCCGCTGTTCCGGGTCCAGTTCACACACAATCTCGTGCATGGCTTTGGCCACCGCAATCTGCAGCTGTTCTGCGCTGCTGACCCTTGGACCCAACGCATCTTTCAGCATGTCTACACTGAGATCGGGGTGCGTCACCATGCTGGCGATATCGATGACGGTGCGGGCTTCATCCAGCCTGGCCTGTTCTCGCTCCACTTTCAGTCGATCCAGAACAGCAGCGATTTTGCGCGTCTGTCTATCGTCCAGGTCGAGCTGGTAAGCCAGGTAGCGGATCGGCCTGCGCACACCAAAGTAGCTGCCACCACCGTGGTGGCCGCCACGTCTGCCGCGAGCCTGATAGATAGGAGAGGTATTGGGTTCATGTGAACCGCAGTGGCCGTACGCATAGCGCGGTGACCATCGATGAGAACGATGAAACATGATGTTTCCTCCTGCTGCGAGGGGTGAATCGACGTTGAAATCGATAGTCCTCGTGGGGTTTATGCGCCGGGGCATCAGCCGCCAGCGGGTTAAGGTACGGGCATCGCCGCGTACCTGTTGCAAAATACACCGATGAGCTGCTGCGTCAATGAAACTTTTTTGGTGCGGCCAGCGACTTATGTCAGGACTGTAAGGAATCGCCCGCGGATTTTTACAGTTGTATTTATCCCTGACTTACGAATCAGAATTTGATTCGATCGCCTGCGTAAGCAGGCTTTTTTTTGTCAGTGTGTTAATCTCCCGCGCCCAAATTTGTCCACTTGAAGAGAAACCCATGAGCGATACGGGTGTGAAGTTTGATTCCATAGAAGATGCCATAGAAGCCATTCGCCGCGGAGAAATGGTGGTGGTGGTTGATGATGATGATCGTGAGAACGAAGGCGATCTGATCATGGCCGCCAGTAAAGCCACACCGGAAGCGGTGGCGTTCATGATACGTCACACCAGCGGCATTCTGTGCGCGCCGCTGTTTGAAGATCACGCCACCAAGCTGCACCTGGATCCGATGGTGGCCCGCAACGATGCACCGATGAGTACCGCCTTCACAGTGTCGATTGATTACAAACAGGGTCTCACTACCGGCATTTCCGCTGAAGAAAGAGCAGCGACCGTGCAGGCGCTGACCAACAGCAACGTCAGTGCATCGGATTTTGTCAGACCGGGTCACATTTTTCCGCTGGTGGCGCGCCAGGGTGGTGTTCTGGTGCGTTCCGGACACACCGAAGCCGGTGTTGATCTGTCTGTGCTTGCGGGTTTGCCACCGGTCAGCCTGCTGGCGGAGCTGGTCAACGATGATGGTACTGTGCAGCGCATGCCCCAACTGGTGGATTTTGCAGCCAGACACAACCTCAAGTTCATCGCCATTGCGGACCTGATTGCCTACCGCCAGACCCGCGAGCAGCTGGTTGAGCGCACCAATCAATTTGAAGTGAAAACGCGCATTGGACCGGCGACGGCTTTTGCCTATCGCACCAAGTTTGAAGATGCGGAGCACCTGGCAGTCGTGTTTGGCGACATCAAGAGTGAACCTTCGGTTGCGGTGCGAATTCACAGAGAAAAGCTGATCGATGATGTGCTGGGGCCCCAGACCGATCACGATAAAAATCTGTTGGATGCATCACTGGATCGAATTCAGGCTCTGGGTGCCGGCGTGCTGATCTATCTGCGCACCGGCTTTGTCGGCGTACCTCATGAAAATCTGGCGGATCAGTCCAAAGAAGAAGAGCGCCGCAGCCAGTGGCTTGAAGTGGGTGTTGGCGCGCAGATCATACGGGACCTGGGCATCAGCCGAATTCGTCTGATTGCCGGGCGGGAAGTGGAATACGTAGGTGTCAGCGGTTTTGGTCTTACCCTTGAATCGACCGAAATCCTTTAACCCCGATATGTGCTAACGTGCATACCGGAAGGTAGCGCTACGACCTTCCGGACCAACATAAACAATGCGCATCGCGCGGCTGCGCTGGCGGCATTGTGTACACCACAATCGCATTCTGATCCGGTCGACCGGATAGGTGCCGCCTTCTTTTTGCAGCAGCGCCGCCAGATCGACGGCTTTGACCCTCTGGCAGGGTTCGCACACCCCATACAAGCGAAAGCTTGTGATTAAATCCTGTAAAGTCTGCATCCTCGCTGCTCACTCAACTGTTCAGATACTGTTTAAATATACAGTATTTTATTGAGAAAGAATGATGAAGCCAATTGCCATTACCCTCGGTGATCCAGCCGGAATTGGTCCGGAAGTTGCGGCCAGGGCCCTGTCATCCGCCAAACCAGATGTGCCCTGGCTGCTGGTAGGCAGCCGCTGGGCTTTACAGCAGGGTGCTCAGGTTGCCGGGGTTGAACTCCCGGACATTCAGGCGGTGAGGTCTGCAGATGCGCTGACAGCAGGCCTGGGATTGTATGAAGTCAACGCGCCAGCGCCGTCGTTTTTCGAATATGGCAAGGTAAACGCCGCCTGCGGCAGGATTGCGGTTGAGTCGGTGGAATGGGCTGCGCGTGCGGCTCTGGCCGATGAAGTCGCAGCGATGGTGACCTGCCCAATCAATAAAGAGGCGATTCATGCAGCGGGTTATGTTGATGACATTGGCCATCAGGAAATTCTGTCACGCCTGTCCGGTGCCACCTGGACAGCCACTCTGCTGATGACCCCAGGTCTGCGTGTTGCACATCTGTCTACCCATAAGTCACTGATTGAAGCGGCCCGGTATGTCACCCGGGCTACGGTGCTGGAGAAGTTGCGCCTCGTTGCGCAGACGCTGGAGCGATGGGGTATTGCGGCACCACGAATTGCTGTGGCAGCGCTGAATCCCCACGGTGGTGAAGGTGGACTTCTGGGCCGCGAGGAAATTGAAGAGATTGCGCCTGCCGTGGAGGATGCCCAGCACCAGGGTATCCGGGCAACAGGACCCATTCCCGCGGATTCAGTATTCAATCGCGCAATTGCGGGAGAATTTGATGTGGTGCTCGCGCTGTATCACGATCAGGGCCACATTGCGATCAAAGTGCATGATTTTCATCGTTCCACGACAGCCACCCTCGGTATTCCGTTTGTCCGCACATCCGTGGATCACGGCACCGCCTTTGATATTGCCGGGCAGGGCGTAGCCAACCCTCAGGGGCTGCTGGCAGCGATTGAGACTGCCCGGGAAATCGTTGCTGGAGAACTTGGTCAGGGAACCTCTGATTAACGCATCAGAGGCTCCCTGTAGCCAAAAAATGTGGCACACTTGGGCGGCTATTAATTCCAAATCTGTTTGAGGGGAAGTCAGTGAAAGCAGCCGTGTTTCGTGAAGTTAATGTGCCCATGGAAATCGAAGAAGTGGAGGTTTCCAAACCCGGCCCGCGCGAGGTGCTGATTCGTACCAAGGCGGCGGGTATCTGTCACAGTGACATGCATTTCTTTAACGGTACGTATCCAGGCCAGTTACCGATGATCCTGGGTCATGAAAGTGCAGGTATTGTTGAACAGGTCGGCAGTGATGTGCATTACGTGAAGCCCGGTGATCATGTGATTACCTGTCTGTCTGTATTCTGCGGCCACTGTGAACAGTGCCTCACGGGGCACCTTTCTCTCTGCCAGGAGCCTGAGGTGAACCGTTCTGCGGACGAACCACCCCGATTGCATCAGGCGGATACCTCCCTCGGGCAATTTGCGCAACTGGGTTCGTTTGCCGAAATGATGCTCGTGCATGAACATGCGCTGGTGAAAATTCGCGAAGACATGCCCATGGATCGCGCAGCCCTCATTGGTTGTGGTGTCACCACGGGTGTTGGTGCGGTGATTCATACCGCAGCGGTTGAACCTGGCTCAACCGTGGCAGTGATCGGCTGTGGTGGTATCGGTTTGTCCTGTATCAACGGCGCGGCCATTGCAGGTGCGGCACGTATCATTGCCGTCGATAGGGTGTCTTCGAAACTGGACCTTGCGCGCAAGTTTGGGGCAACAGATGTTGTAGATGCCAGTGACGGCGATGCGGTACAGAAGGTCATCGAAATGACCGGCGGTGGCGTACATTATTCTTTTGAAGCCATTGGCTTGAAATCTACCGCTGAACAGGCTTTCCAGATGTTACGTAACGGCGGCACGGCGACAGTTATCGGCATGATCCCGCCTGGTGACATGGTTTCTCTGCACGGCGTTGACTTCCTCTTTGAGAAAAAGATCCAGGGTTCCATGATGGGCTCAAACCGTTTTCGTGTGGATATGCCCCGGTTTGTGGATTTTTACCTGCAGGGCCGGCTGCATCTGGATGATCTTGTGTCCAAACGAATTGCCCTGTCCGATATAAACGAAGGTATGGCAGCCCTGGAAACCGGTGAAATTGCGCGTAGCGTAATTGTGTTCGACTAACAGCCCTTTTAAGGAGTCGATATGCGCTGGTTATCGTTTGTTGCCAACGGCACAACATCTTTTGGGTATGTCACCAGCGATGGTCTTGGTGTGGTTGATGCCGGTAAGCGCAGCGAGTTTGCGTCGCTGCGTGAAGCGATTGCAGCAGATGCGTTGCAGTTGTTGCCACAAGCCTGTGGCGATACGGCAGATCTTGCCCTTGCAGAGCTTACCTTTGCACCCACCATCACCGATCCGAAAAAAATCCTCTGTGTGGGTTTGAATTACAAAGCGCACCAGGAAGAGACCGGTCGAGGTGGCGAAGGCTACCCCACGGTGTTTGTTCGCTTTGCAGCGGCGCAGGTGGCACACAAACAGCCGATGATTCGTCCTCGGGAATCCAACACCCTCGACTTTGAGGGTGAGATTGCCATGATTATCGGCGCCGGCGGTCGACGCATCCCCCAATCGCAGGCGATGGACCATGTAGCCGGTTTTGGCATTTACAATGACGGCAGCGTGCGTGAATACCAGCGCCAGACCAGTCAGTTCACACCGGGTAAGAACTTTACCGCGACCGGCGGCTTCGGCCCGTGGATGATGACCCCAGACGAAGTGGGTGATGTGGCCAGAATGGAAATCACCACCCGTCTGAACGGTGAAGTGATGCAGAATGCCACTTCAGACCTGCTGGTGTTCGGCTTTGCCGAACTCATTGAATACTGTTCAACCTTTATCGAACTGGAACCAGGTGATGTTATTGTCACTGGCACGCCTGGTGGTGTCGGCGCGGCGCGTAAGCCACCGGTATTTATGGATGACGGCGATCTGATTGAAATCGAAGTTAAACCGATTGGCACGCTCAGCAACCCTGTGGTGGGTGAACGTTAAACCAGCCTGCAGCAGGTCCTGTCAGCGCAGCGATGCGCCCAGCAGTTCCCGCGCGATCACGTGGCGCTGTACCTCCGAGGGGCCCTCGCCAATGCGTCGAATACGCATTTCGCGGAACCAGCGTTCAAACGGTAGATCTTTAGCAACGCCCAGGCCGCCAAACATCTGCATACATCGGTCCACAACGCGTCCTCCTGCTTCGGTGGCCACCAGCTTCGCCATGGCGGCTTCTTTACGGAAAACCTCGCCTTGCTCAGCTTTGCTGGCAGCTTCCAGAGTCAGCCACAGCGCCTGTTTGATATCGATGTCATTATCCACCAACATCCATTGAATGGCCTGCCGCGAAGACAGAGGCGCGCCAAAAGTTTCACGTTGGGGCACATACTCCAGCGCCATTTCCTGGGCTTTGATGGCCACCCCGATACACCCCGCAGCGTAAGGGATGCGCTGGCGCGTGAGGCGGTCGTTGGCAATGGCAAAGCCGCGATTGAGCTTGCCGAGTATGTTGCCTGCAGGCACACGCATGTCTTCAAACTGCAGTTCCGTGGCGTAGTGTGCGGAACGCAGGGTGTGCACGATGCGGCGTACATGAAAACCCGGCGTATCTGTATCGACAATGAAACAGGTCACTCCGTTGCGCCCCTGATCACTGTCGGTGCGGGCGAAAACCAGGCCGAAATCGGCGCGGTCCGCACCGCTGATCCAAAGCTTGCCGCCATTGATGATCCAGTCTTCGCCATCCTGCACGGCTTTGGTTTGTATTGCGCGGGCCGGGTCCGAACCTCCCGAAGCTTCGGACAAACCAAAAAAGCCGCGTTTCTCACCCCGCAGGGTAGGGTAGAGGTAGCGTTCTTTCTGATCTTCTGTGGCTTCGAACAGTTGCGCCAGCCCCGCGCCGCCAAAGGTGCCATAACAAGGCGCGTACAAGCCGGCCCGATGTTGTGACATTTCTACTGCGATCAGGGTGCGCGTCACGAGATCAATGTCCGGGCCACCGTAAGCCGGCGGAATATCCAGGCCGTACAACCCCATTTCCCGGGTCTTCTCGATTAATCGCGCCTTGTCGTCCGGTGGCAGTTCATCTGCATCGGGATCGAGGTGTAATTCCAGCGGCAGAATCTCTTCGCGCACAAATTTGCGCACCATGCCGATGATCAGATCCTGTTCGGGTGTCAGATTTAAATTCATCCTGCGGGACTCAGTTTACCAAGGGTAATAAGTGGGTTAGCTGCCAGGTTGGCAGAAGGTGGACTACCATGGTCTGCGATGTGTATCATCATCAGTTCGCGATAACGGCTCAGATAAGCGGTGGTGATCTCGACGCGTATGAAGGCGCTCTGTGTCAGAGTGTCGCAGACGGCGGTGACCTCGCCGCGCAGACCAAACAGGCTGCTGCCACCGGCGTAGCCGATATAGATCACCTGTTGCTCCGCATCCGCCAGCTGAAATACACCGAGGTGACCATGCAGCCGTTTGATGCCTTGTTCGAGCGGTGTCCAGGGTTTGGTCAGGCGAATGGCCATGCTGCTCAGCTGCGCAGGTCGACTTCTTTTTTCTGCTTTGGCATAACCGATATTTCCATGGGTGCAAAATGTTCCATATCTACGTCGATGAGATACGGACCGCTCGCTGCCATGGCGCTATCAAAGGCCTGGTTGAATTCCTCGACGCTGGCCACACGCTCACCTGGCACACCCATGCTTTGCGCCATCTGCGCAAATGCCACTTTTCCGAGGTCAGTTTCGTTTATCCGTCCAAAGCGGTTCTCCTGCAGCCAGCGCAGGACACCGTAGCCGGAATCATTAAACACACAGACGATAAGCGGCAGCTGGTACTGCGCCGCCGTGGCCAGTTCCGTGGCGTGGAACATGAATCCGCCGTCGCCGTGAATCACAACCGTCTTGCGTCCTGTCGCCACGGCAGCGCCCACACTCATAGGGAAACCCGGTCCGATCGCGCCGGAGGTTGGATTGATGGAGGTGCGTGGCTCGTAAATCGGAAACTGCTGATTGCCCCAGTTATACGCGGATATGGTCTGGTCGCGTACAAACACACTGTCTCTGGGTAACTTGTCGCGAATGGTATCCATCACCTGGGGCCAGTCTTCACCCAGTCGTTTGCGCATGGCACTTCTGACGCCATCGCGGGCTTCCCAGATGGTCTGGTTGAACTGCCCGTCATTAGGGAGCAGGTCGTCCAGACTCGTAGTCAGGGCGGTTAAGGCGAGGTCGGCATCAGCGAGAATCCCCAGATGTGCACGATGAGTGCGGCCGATCATATTCCCGTCGATATCAATCTGAATCATTTCCCCAGGCGGCGTCTGCGCCTGAAACTGGCCGTCTACGCCGACCGCAAACTTGGTGCCGACCGCGATGGTCAAATCGGCGCCCTGAATGGCATTGTAGATGCCGGCGCTGTTGTAGTAGTTGCCGACACACAGGGGGTCGTCTTCTGCGATCACACCGCGCCCGTCCACGGTGGTCAACACAGGACAATCAAGCTGGCGAGCCAGTTGCTGTAACGCATCGCTCGCGCCAGCGGCAATGACACCACCTCCTGCAACAATGATGCGTCGGCTGCTTTGTTTTATTTTTTCGACTGCCTGATCAATGAGGCGATCGTCGGGTGCAAATGTGTTTTGGGATGGATAACTGAAAGTGGCGGGTTGCGTTGCGGCGTATTGCAGGTCAATCGGAATTTCCAGCGCGCCGGGTGCCGGCCTGCCGGTGAACATGTCGTTGATAACCTGGGACAGGGCAGGCCCCAGTTGTGAGATGTGGCGCGGGCTCTCAACTCGTCGGCAAACGCTGGCCAGCATGGGCACCTGGTTTTCAGCCTCGTGCACGTAGGCCAGGCCTTTGCCGTAGAAACCCGTTTCGGCCTGACCGGTGATCACCAGCACCCGGGAGGAGCCGTACTGAGCTTCGTACAGGCCGGTGACCGTATTGGCCGTTCCAGGCCCGGTGGAGGCAATCATCACTCCCAGTTTCCCGCTTGCGCGGGCATAACCATCTGCGGCATGGGTGCCCGCCTGTTCATGGCGTACATCTATGATTCTGGTTTTGCCGAGACGGTTTATGGCATCCAGGATTGGCATATTGTGGATGCTGACAATGGCAAATACGTGTTCAACGCCGAGTTGTGCCAGTCCGTCGGCAATCAGATCAGCGCCGCTGTAGCCGGTGGTCATACGGTCCCTCCCCAAGGATCCAAAGCGTTCTGACTATCAGGTGCCGCTACAGATCTGTCAAGGAACAGGGCGTTATTGTTGCCTGGCAATTGCGCCGGTATAGCGCACGCGGTACACCACGCCACCCTGATCATCGGAAATCAGCAGGCTGCCATCCGGGGTCATCAGCACATCGTTGGGTCGTCCCCAGTTTTCCTGGCCATGCAGCCAGCCGGTAACAAACGGTTGATAAGACAGCACGCCGTTGGCTTTCTTCAGTACAACACTGACCTGGTAACCTACTTTTTCGGTTCTGTTCCAGGAGCCATGTTCCGCAATGAACACCGCGTTTTTGTAGTCCTTTGGAAACTGCGTGTGGGTATAGAAAGTAATCCCTAAAGCGGCTGAATGGGCCTGAATGTTGAGTGCCGGAGCGGTAAAGGTGTATCTGGAGCGATCTTTGTGCTGACCGAATTCCGGATCTGCAATGTCATCGCCATGAATAAACGGGTACCCGAAGTGTTTGCCCGGTCGGGTTGCGATGTTGATTTCTTCCGGAGGAATGTCATCACCCATCATGTCGCGACCATTGTCGGTAATCCACACACTGCCGTCATCGGGATGCCAGTCGAAACCCACGGTATTCCTGATGCCCTGTGCGTAGATACTGGTTTCGCCGGTGGCTGGGTCCATCTTCAGCAGGCTGGCAAATCGCGGGTCTGCAGACAGACAGATGTTGCAGGGCGCACCTACCGGTACGTAGAGCGCATTATCCGGTCCGAACTTGAGGTACTTCCAGCCGTGGTGACTTTCGCCGGGGAGCTGATCGGTGATCACTGTGTAAGACACATCGGCGTGCAGCGCACTGTCGATGTCAGTGACTTTCAGAATCCGCTCCACAGCGCCGACGTAAAGGTCGCCATTGTGCACAGCGACACCGCTGGGCATACGTAAGTTGCTGAGCAGAGTGATAACGTCAGGTGCAGGGGCGGTCAGCGCGTTGGGAACGGCATAGACGTTGCCTGCTCGACGGCTGCCCAGAATCAGCGTGCCGTTTTCGGTCAGCGCCATCTGGCGCGCATTGGGCGCAACAAAATTCAAAGTTTCAACACTGAAACCCGGTGGCACGACCAGTGCTTTTGGTATTTCAGCGTGCAGAGTCTGTGCGGCGCTAACGCAGAACAGCAAAAACAGGCATGGATATTTCATCTGGTGCAATCTCGCACAGGCAATGGTCCAGTGCAATTGCTCACAGGAATAAACATGACTGGGCAGTGGTGTCGCAAAGACCGGACAAGTAAGCTGTTCGGATGAACGCATCCGCCCCCGGGCTCATTCATTTATCAGATGAACTGAAAAACAACATTCAGTCTGCTTATCGCGCCTGGCTTGACGCGCGGGGATTCAGGGCGCGGCGAGGTCAGCGTGAAATGATCGCCCACGTGGCCAGGACCCTGACCCAGGAACACAACCGTATCGCCGTCATCGAAGCGGGTACCGGTACCGGCAAAACCGCGGCCTATTGTATCGCCGCCATCCCTACCGCTCAGGCGCTGGGAAAAACCATCATTCTCAGTACCGCCACGGTAGCGCTGCAGGAGCAGGTCACGCTACACGACATTCCTGATCTCAAGAACAACGCGCAGTTGAAGTTTACGGTCAGCCTGGCAAAAGGCCGCGGCCGCTATCTGTGTCTTAAGCGTCTGGATGACCACCTGAAGTACTCTGATCAGCAGGAGATACCCGTTTTTGAGGTGGAGTCCGGAGAACACACCGCTTTGTACCAGGGCATGCTGGAACGGTTTGCCCAGGGTCAGTGGGACGGTGAATTAGACAGCTGGCCGGAAGAGTTGCCCGACGGCGCCTGGCGCGCAGTGACAACCGATCACCGCGGTTGCAGTAATAATCGATGCAGCTTTTTCAAACAGTGTCCGTTTTTTAAAGCCCGCGGCGCGTTGGAGGGCAGTGATGTGATTGTTGCCAATCACGATCTGGTGCTTTCCGATTTAGCCCTCGGCGGTGGTGCGGTGCTGCCGGAACCAGAGCACTGTATTTTCATTCTAGATGAAGCCCATCACCTGGCGGAAAAAACCCAGACCCACTTTTCCAGCAGCGCCCGCCTCAATGCCACGCTGAACTGGTTGGAACAGGTCAACTCGGTGCTGGGCAGCCTTACCCAGCGTTTTGCACGACCTGCCGACCTGGTTAACCTGGCCACCAGTGTCGCCGGCGAGAGCGGTGCATTGCGCGGCGCGCTGGAGGCATTATCTGCCGGCCTGCACGAACTGGTGTACACCGCACGTGATGATGACCTGGATACCTGTCGTTTTCCGTTAGGCGAGGTGCCTGCTCAGATCAGGGATCTGGCTGCCGGAGCTGTGCCTTTCATCGCCAAAATCTGTGACGATCTGGAACGTACCCATGGCCTGGTGCAGGGTGCGGTTGCCGGTGATGTGAACTGGACCAATGCCTTCGAAGCCGAAGACTGGCTGGTGCCTGTGGGGCAGTTGCAGACCAGGGCGTTGGCCACACTATCGTTGCTGCAGGATTTTGCGATGCATTCACAGTACCGCCATGCGCGCTGGATCAATCGAACCCCGTACGATATAGAAATGGTCAGTGCGCCTATAGAGCCTGGTCACATTCTGCAGGAAGTGTTGTGGCAACGTGCCTATGGCGCGATCTGTACGTCCGCTACCCTCAGCGCGATGGGTCGGTTTGACCGCTTCTTTGAGCGCACGGGCCTGACCGCGGACATTATGCGGACGCGTATCGTCAGCCCGTTCAACTACCCCGAGATTGCCCGCTTCGTGGTGCCCCCTATGCGTTCTGAGCCGCGGGATTTTGATGCCCACACCGACGAAGTGGTGTCCATGTTGCCGGAACTGCTGGCGCAACAGATCAGCGCACTGGTGCTGTTCACTTCCTGGCGCCAGCTTAACGCGGTGGTGAAAGCCCTGCCCCGGCATCTGGATGAACAGATGTTTGTGCAGGGTGAAGGCGCCAAACAGGTTCTTTTAGCTGAGCATCGCAAGCGGGTGGATGCCGGCCTCAGTTCTTACCTGTTTGGCCTGGCAAGTTTCTCTGAAGGCCTGGACCTGCCGGACGATTACTGCCGCCACGTCATCATTGTCAAATTACCCTTTGCCGTACCGGACGACCCGGTTGACCAGGCCATGGCAGAGTGGGCGGAAGCTCGTGGCCGCAACGCGTTTTACGACATATCGGTGCCGGATGCGGCGTTGAAGCTGGTGCAGGCCTGTGGCCGTCTGATTCGCCATGAAAACGACCACGGTATCATTACCATGTTGGATAAACGCATTGTCACCAAGCGGTACGGCAAGGCGCTGCTGGATTCCCTGCCGCCGTACCAGTTTCAGCTTGCAGGTGCGTCTGCTTCCCAGGGTTCTGCTGCATTGCCTAACAGCTGACCGCGCTGAGGAATCTCTGCAAAACGACCCTGGGTAAAAACAAGCAGACGATGGTTTTTCAGCTTGTCCTGCACATCCAGAAGAAAGGCCTGCATATCCGCCTGGGACAGTTGTGCCACTATCTGTGCAACCTGTTCGCGGCTGTCGAAGGTCATGACATCTTCGGTCAGATCTGCCCAGTATCGATTGGACGCCTCGTTGAGGTTTTTGGGCTTTTCCAGCAGGCGGGTGATGAGACCGGATTTCTGCTGCTCGAATTCAGCGGTGCTGACCTGGGGCCAGGCACTGACAAACTGATCGACAAACGCAAGCGTTGCCTGCTCCAGCTGCGCAGCAGAGGTGTTTGGTGACTGCACAATAAAAGAAACACCGCCACGTCTGGCAACCGGTCGATTTGACACGCTCACCACATAACCCAGTTGTTGTTCCGTGCGCAGCTCCTGGAAATAGGAGGGGTGCATGATCTGGGCCGCCAGCGAGCTGCGCGCCCGGCTGGCAAGACTCTCGTCGTCATTCTGTACATGCAGCACCATGGCGGCGTCCGCATGATCAACTTCCAGCTGCAGGCGTAACGCGTTATCGACGTCTTTGACGTCCGGTGTGATGTAACTGTGAGCTGCAAGTGGCAGCGTGTTGCGCAGGAGCGCTACAAGATTTTTTGCGTCGTTGGTGACAACGTTGCCATGCATCAGACCGCGCACGCTGAAACTGTCGAATTTGTCTTCACGCCAGGCCTGCAGGTCATCCGGCTTAACCGGTTGTAACGCATCGATCAGCATGGGACGTGGCCAGCGTCCACTGCGCAGCGTATCCGAAATGGCAGAAAATGCCTGACTGAATGGCCGGTCGTTGGCGGCGTTGCGCCATTCTTTAATCAGCTGGTCTTTTAAAGTAGCAAACCGCTCGGGATCGATTTGTGTGTTGAGAAAAGCATCCAGCACGCTTTGAAGCAGAACCTGCTGCTGATCCTGGTAGCCGCCAACACGAATCTCGTAACCCGAATCCGGCACGCTGATGCTGTAGCTGAGACCGGCAAGGTAAGCAGGATAGACGTCTTTGCTGAGGGCATCCTGGACAATCATTCGATACAGCTGAGCGATGGCTCGATCTGCGGGGCTGACTAAACCCTCTGCAACAGCCAGTTCCAGGAAAATATTGGCCCGCGGGCTGCCGAACTGTACATCTGATTTAAGCCAGAGCTGCAGTTCGGGTTTTTGAACATAGGGACTCAAAGGGGTTTCATTTGTGGCCACCAGTTCCAGATTTTCCGGCAGGTAGGGGTTCTTTTCCGGCAGGGACAAACTCACGTTGGCAACGCGGGTCCGACTGATATCACCACGGGCTAAGCTGAAAGGTACTTTGAACCAGGGTTCGATTTCATCACCCACCACATCGGGGCCCGAAATCTCGACCAGGACGTTGTCCGGGCGCAGGTAGCTCAGCAGCTCCTTGATCACTTGCGCGTCAAATTCTTCCATCAGATAAGGTGCTACCAGCAGATCCTGCGGCGGATACTCGTCGATGCGTGGTGCCAGCTGGTAAACCAGACCGGTGGCGGAAGATTTTTCCTGAAATCGAAAAGCCATCTCGGCAACAACTGCCTGTTCGTCAAAACGCCACTGCTCTGGCGGACTCTGTTTGATCAGCTCGATAGCCTGAAAAACCATATCGGTAATTTCATCAGTATGCTGTTCACCCAGCGGCGTCAGGTCGATGTTGACCAGCATGGCGCTGGTGTTGCGATCTAATTCTCCAACACCGGCACCCAGGCTCAATATCCAACCTTTGCTGGTTAACAGTTCGTGTAAGCTGCCTTTGCCTTCGTGTCCGAGCAGGTTGGAGAAATACTGCTCCGGCTTGTTCTTGTAATGCGCTCTGGCCGCTGGAAGCGGAAACAGATAGCTGATGCTGGCGCCTTCCTCAATGGTCTGGATATGTAACGTGGCTGGCAGCATATCCTCTTTGAAAAGCTCAACAGTGGGATAGGCAGGACCGATATTTTTATTTTCGACCTGTCCGAACAGTGGCGCCACCAGCGCCTCCAGCTCATCGAGCGACTGATCTGCAACGACCACAAGGCCCATCTGGTCGGCAGAGTAGTGGGTTTCAAAAAAATCGACCAGTTCGTTGTGTATGTCGCCAGCCAGTACCTCCAGGCTGCCGATAGTGAACCGAGCGTTGGGGTGTTCCGGATTGATGGCCTGCTTGCCAACCATATAGCCGCGCCAGCCATCGTTCTTGAGCTGCATCTGGTACTCCGAGTCCACCGCATTCTTTTCGCGCTGGGAATATTCAGGGCTGATGATGGGAGAGATAAAAAAGTGCCCCCAGCGATCTAATGCTTCCGGGAAGGCGGAAGCCTGCACATCAAAGAAATAGTTGGTGTGGTCGAGGGCGGTATAGGCGTTGGTGCTGCCGCCGTTGGCGTTCACAAAATCCTGAAACGCATTGGGCTCAGGGTAGGCCTGTGTCTGGATGAACAGCATGTGTTCGAGAAAATGCGCCAGCCCCGGATGGGTTTCAGGTTCGTGATTGCTGCCCCTGAAAACGGCCATGGCGGCAGCCGCTTTTTCGGTGGTCGGGTCTGAGACAAGCACAACGCGCATTTTGTTAGGCAGTTGCAGATAGCGATATTCGCGATCGTCATTAGGACTCTTGCGCAGCGTGATTTCGGTGGTGGCGGTGTCACCCGGGTTGTCACCGGATACCGGCGTATTGACGCCGCAACCGCCGAGGGTGAGAAACACAATGATCAGTGGGAATAAGTACTTCAAGACAACTCCTCAAGAGCGAATGGTCAGTGTTGGTGCGTCACCCGGGTCTATGACGAAGGCAATGCCCGCAACCGTATCAGCGACACATTTTATACCAAAGTGCGGGGCCTTAGGCTTGACGTTTGAACAATAAGGCAAGGTAATAATCCATACTGAAATAACGACCGCCGCCAATGATCAGCAGCGCCATAATCATGGCGAAGTAGATCATCGCGAATTCGATGCCGTTATTGAGTTTAACAATGCTGCCGCTGCCATTGAGATAGCTGAAATTGCCGTGTTCACGCAGAATGGACCTGGCACGGGACAAACGCTCAGCGGCCTCAATGGTGCGTTCATTCACGTTGTAGCAGGTGATGTACCGCTGCAGAACGTTGGACTGTGCATGGGCGTCGGTCGCAGGCACACATATCTGCGGTGGGTTAGAAGGCGCTATGGCCGCCCAGCCGTTATCCCAGTGTACCGAGCCGGCAGCAACCAGCATGGTCACCGCCAGCGGGATTGCCCACAGCCGTGTGGCAAAGCCCAGCAGTAAACAGATACCGCCAATGAATTCTGTCCAGCTGGCCAGAAACCAGGAAATCTCAACAGGGATAACGTTAAACGGAAACGGCAACAGGTCCTGGCTGAACCAGTTGTCACCGGATATTTTTTCCCAGCCAGCGCCAATGAGTACGGGACCGAGGATGAGACGCAGCGTGATGGAAACCACGCCGCCCAGTTGCTGTCCGATCAGGCCAAACACACGATCGTATAAACGGTTATAAGATGTCACGACATTATTCATTATTATCAGCTCCTCGTGTGAATGGGTTAGACTCAAAAAATGAATTTGGTTCCCCATCTGGCAGACGTCAGGAAAAGTCTTCCGGACGGCACTGCCGGTGGCTGCATGGATGACACAGACGATGCTGTTTGACTGGTCCGCCGCTCGGCACCAGGCAGCGGCACAGCTGGGGCTGACGCTGCAATTGCCCGCGGCGGCTGCAGGGCATGCAGACTGGCGCGATGCCAGTGCCCTGATTGCCTCTATTGTGCGGTGCAAAGGGATACAGGTGGTTGGTATCAGTGGCAGCCAGGGCAGCGGTAAATCGACCCTGGCCAGGTGTCTGCAGGACACCCTGCTTGCCGCGGATGAGCAGGCTGCGGCGGTGTCTATCGATGATTTTTATCTGAGTCGTCAGGCGCGGGCGGCCCTGGCGGATCAGGTGCATCCACTGTTACAGACCCGTGGCGTGCCGGGCACCCACGACTGGCAGTGGCTGCATCGTACGCTGGATGATGTGCACCGGGGTAAGACGCCTCTGGTGTTGCCTGTTTTTGATAAAGGCCTGGACGATCGCGTCGGTGAGCGTGACATTGAGGCCGGCGTGCTGGTCCTGGAGGGGTGGTGCCTGGGTGTAAACGCTCAGCCCGAAACCGCACTGGCAATGCCCTGCAACACCCTTGAAAAAGAGGAGGATGCGCAGGGCATATGGCGTCGATGGGTGAATGCACAATTGCGCCAACACTATGAGAGCCTGTGGCCGAAAGTGGATCTGTGGGTACACCTTCGCGTTCCGGGATTTGCCCAGGTATACGCCTGGCGCAATCTGCAGGAACAGCAGGTTCCGGTGGCGCAACGTATGAGCGAGGCGCAGATTGCCCGCTTCATTGCCCACTATGAAAGACTCACCAAAGCGCTCTGGGAGCAGCCTCCAGCCACACCGGGCCTGGTGCTGGCGCTCAATGAACAACATCGGGTGACGGACGTCACAGTCTCGCTGACCCCTTGAAAACCGCCTCAAACCGGTGGTTTATTCAGATGACGTTCAGTTGACAGGTCCTAGTATGGCGCCCGTGAATCGATCAACCATGAGGCAATAAAATGATCAACACAGACAAGAAATCACTGTTCAGCAAAGCAGCCTTCGCGGCGCTGCCGCTCGCCCTTGTACCCGGGTTGGCGTTGTCGGCCAGTACCTATGATCGTGCCCGGGTGATCAGTGCTCAGCCGGTGTATGAAACGGTGTCCTATGAAGTACCCGTGCAGGAATGCCGCATGGAGCAGGTGGCTTATCGTCACGCCCCGGAACATCGTGCGTCTGCAACCGGACCGATTCTTGGCGCGATTATCGGTGGTGCGCTGGGTAATGCTGTGGGTCACAAAAAGCGCAACAAGCAGGTGGGCACAGTAGTAGGTGCTGTGCTGGGAGGATCGATTGGCGCTGACATAGCTCGTCAGAATCGTCACTATCGTGGTGCGCCGGTACAGTATCGCACTGAACAGGTGTGCGACACCGTCAGTGAATACCGTTCTGAACAGCAGCTCACCGGGTATGACGTACGCTATCGTTATGCGGGTCAGACCTATCAGACACGCATGCCCCGGGATCCTGGTGATTCTATTCGAGTTCGCGTGCGCGTGAGCCCAGCGGAGTAAGGTAACAACCAACCCCTGTCAACACGACATTTTTTACGCGTACAATCAACCTCTTCAAGGTCAGGTCAGCAGTCATGGACAACAGATACATCATAAACCCGCTCAGGCACCTGCCGGTGCTGGCTGGTGTGCTGTTGTTGTTCACAATGCTGACGCTGCCCGTCTATGCGGCCGAGCCCCGGGATGGTCTGAGCAGCGTGGAACAGCCGCGTAACGGACTGAGCAGCGGGCAGTCTTTCGCACCAGCGCCAGGAATTTCAATTGATAAAGCCACATCGCTTGCCCGTCAGCAGGTCGGCGGACGTGTGTTGTCAGCAACTCCAAAACAGCGCGGTGGTCACACCGTCTACAGGGTTCGTATGCTGATTGACGGAGAGCGCGTGATCACTGTCACGGTGGATCATCAGGGCAGAGTGAAAGGCGGCCGCTGACAGCATTGCAGACGCTGTATGACAACAGAGCAACCATAAGATCGATAGGCAGATATGCGAATACTGATTGTTGAAGACGAAGCCAGTTTGCGTGAGCAGCTGGGCGGCCATCTGAAGAGAGAAGGTTATGCCGTAGACCTGGCGGCTGATGGTGAAGAAGGCCTGTATTTCGGACGTGAATATGAATACGACGCTGCTGTCATTGATCTGGGGTTGCCGAAAATCGATGGCCTTTCGCTGATCAGATCCCTGCGTGGTGAAGACCGCAGTTTCCCTGTTCTGGTGCTGACCGCACGGGGTCACTGGCAGGATAAAGTTCAGGGCCTGGAGGCGGGTGCAGATGACTATCTGGCCAAACCTTTTCAGATGGAAGAGCTGATGGCAAGGCTCAATGCGCTGATTCGCAGGACTGCGGGTTATGCGTCCCCGGTGTTAAGCCAGGGTGACCTGCAGCTGGATACGGCAAAAAAAGAAGTACGGGTAGCAAGCCAGGCGGTAGAGCTTACGGCGTACGAATACAAGGTGCTGGAATATCTGATGCTGAACCCCAACCGGGTTGTCAGTAAAAGTGAGCTCACGGATCATCTGTATGAGCAGGATTTTGATCGCGACAGTAACGTCATTGAAGTGTTTGTGGGTCGCCTGCGTAAAAAAATATCGCCAGTAGATCTGATTCGTACGGTGCGTGGCCAGGGCTATCGTTTTCTGGCGGATAGCACTGTTTGAATAACTCTATTCAAAAACGGCTGCTCATCACCACGACCTGTGTGCTGGCGCTGTTTTTGACCATCACCGGCTATGTGCTTGAACGCTCTTTTACCGCCAGCGTCGTGTCGGGTGCTCAGGAACAGTTGCGCCTGGTGATCTACTCGCTGATGGGCTCGGTAGACGAAGAAAACGGTCGTCTGACGTTTAACGAAGGTGTGACCGAACCGCGACTCACCCAGCCGGACAGTGGCCTGTACGCCAAGGTCAGCAATGAGCTTGGCGAATTGATCTGGCGCTCGCCTTCGGCGGTGACCTCTGCGGTATCGTTTCCGAGCATTGATGCCGAACCCGGTGCTTTTGTCTTCACGCCGCAGGACGGTCAGATACCCCGCTATCACCTGAGCTACACCGTGATCTGGGAAAACGCCGATACTGAAGAGGTGATTTTCAGCGCTGCTACGGATCAACGCCCGTTCCGTATTGCCATCAATCAGTTTCGCCGCAGTCTGGGCATTGGCCTGGGCGCAGCCACGGCATTGTTTATCTTTGCCCAGCTGCTGGCGCTACGCTGGGGTCTGCTGCCGCTGCGCACTATGGCGGAAGAAGTACAGGAGCTTGAAGCAGGTCAGCGGCAGGCGCTGAGCGCAAACTATCCGAAAGAACTGGCGGGTCTGGCGCTGAATCTGGATCGGTTTGTGGACCACGAGCAGCGATCGCGCAGCCGTTATAGAAATGCGTTAGATGATCTTGCCCATAGTCTGAAAACACCGCTGGCTGTGGTCAGGAACAGCTTACTGGACAAACAGGTCGATAAGTTGCTGCTCACCGAACAGCTGGATCGGATGGAAACCACCGTCATGCATCAGCTGACAAAGGCTTCCGCCAGTGGTCCCGTGGTGGTTGGGCAGAACGTCAGGATGGGTGAGATGGTTGAACGGCTGCTGCGCGCTTTGCAAACCGCTTATCTCGACCGTGGTATCAAAGTGGAGGTCGAAGCCGATGCTGATGTGATGGCGCGGGGTGATGAGCGCGACTTCATGGAAATGGTGGGAAATCTGCTGGAAAACGCCTTCAAATACACCCGTCACAAGGTTGCTATCACCGTGACGACAATCACCGATGCACAAAAGCGTCAGCGCTGCCAGATAGTCATCGAGGACGACGGGGAAGGTATTCCTGCTGCCATGCGCTCAGAAGTTCTGCGGCGTGGACGCCGACTGGATGAGATTCAATCGGGTCAGGGTATTGGTCTGGCCATGGTGGCTGAACTGGTTGAATTATACGCCGGTACGCTGCAGATCGACGACAGCAAAGGCGGTGGTGCAAAAGTCACCCTTGACCTGCCGGTTTGACGGTCGCTAAGCGCACCTGCTTCGATACGGCCTGGCTCGGCTGTGAATCAGAGCCTTGTCTGAAGGGCTGCAAAAAACCGGCCGCGCAGCTGTTCCGCCTGTTCGTCTTTTGGTCCTGCGGCGCACCAGCGATTACGCAGCACTTTCCAGTCTTCCTGACCCAGGTCTCTTCGGCCGGCATTCATCAGTTCTACCTGCAGCGCCATGCGGGCGCTGCGGTCAGCTTCCGGACTGGGGATGTTGGCTGCAATTTCTGCTTCTAAAGTGAGTGCCAGCCAATCTTCCGCGCGGCTTTCACCGGCCAGGCGCGGCGCAAAAACCGGGTGCGGGGCTTCCATCTGCACGCCACCGGCCTCCGCGCTGGACACTTCGGCGTCCCATCGTTCAAACGCTTTGAGCTGCTCCACAACTCCGGCCTTTGCGAGGGTCTGCAGGGCGGCGAGGTATTGCTCACGAGCACGTTCCACGCGTTGGCGATGCCCGGCGGAAAGGCTGATGCCCTCCGCCAGTGTGTTCAGATTGTCAATGTACGTATCCAGCGCCGCACGGCTGTGGTCGCTGCCAGCGGCGGCATGCTCAAATTCCGTGATGGCCTGGTCAAAGCGCTGCAGCTGTTCTGCGCTGGCCTGCTTAAACGCGGTACTGGCAACGTCGCGCTGGGCAAAGATCTGGTCACACGCACGACGGAAATCCCGCCATAACTTCTGGTCGGCAGAGCGTGGCGTACGACCGATGCTGCGCCACTGCTGTTGCAGATCTTTGGCACTTTGTATGGCGGCGTTGATCTGGTTTTCGTCGAGACTGTCAGCTAACGTATCAGCCTGTGCCTGAGCTTCCTCAACAATCGCCTGTTTGGCTGCCACATTTGCGGTCCATACGTTTTTGATGTTGGTGTGCAGGGTTTCCTGCAGCTGCTCGAATTTGAGTTCCACCGGTTTTAATGCTTTGCGCTCGCAGGGTCTGTAACTGTGCCACGCCTCACGGGCGCTGCGCAGGATATTCTCCGCCGCCTGTATATCGGTGTTCTGCCAGTCAGTTTCCGCCAGGTAAGTCTCCAACTGCTCACACAGTTGTACCCTGGCGGCAAGATTGTCCTGACGAATCTGGGCCTGTTCCGCAAAATAGGCTTTGCACGGTTCAAAAGCCGAATCAGCATACTCGTCAAACTGCTGTTGTTGAGCAATGTGCTCCGCACTGCCCGGACGGCCCAGAGCGCGCCATTGCTCCCGCAGATGTTTCAGGCGCGCCGCCTGGTCTGCCGGGGCCAGCGGATTGTTTGCCAGCTGTTCAATGGCCTGCAGCAGTTCCTGACGTTTAGGTTCTGTGGCAAATTTCTGCCAGTCGCGAAGCTCCCCAAGGCGTGCGCTGAGGTTGGCCAGGGCGGCATCGTTCTCGCTGATGCCGCCTTTCTGTAATTCTCGCGCCTGACGAATATATTTAACGGCCGCCTCAATCTGTCCGTCTGTCAGCGCCTGATCGGCCTGGCTGACCAGGCTGCTCATCTGATTGCCGGCTTGTGCGGTCACTGCCAGCAGTCGTTCCACATCTTTTTCGGTTTGCGACAGTTGCGTCTGTGCATCTGTCAACCAGGTCGGCGGAGACTGTTCAGCAGGCCAGTCAACCGCAAGGATGGTGTGTTTCCAGCGTTTCAGCCAGCTGCGGCGCTGCTGCAGCTGTTCGGCGCTGTGTCTGCTGAAGGTCAGCTGCGCAGGTAAAGGATCCGGAGCTGCGAGGGACCCGTTGCGCAGCGCGTCGCTGCGTTGCCAGATCCGGTAATAGTCCTGTAGTTCACGGGAGACGCTGCTGAAGGTGGCATGTTGGTCCGCGCTGGGCGGTATTTTGTCGGCGTGACTCAGCCATTGAGTGGTCAGGGCCTGTTGGGCTTCGTGCAGAACTGCGGCATCTTCTCCGGCCAGCATGCGCTGCTGCAGCGTCTGCCACTGTTTGCTCAGCGCAATAAATGGATTGTCGAGCGGGTCAGGCAGACTCAGGTCAGCATCCGCCAGCGGATCCGCGCCAACGGCCTTGAAATTGCTTGTGCCGCCAGCTGCAAGCAGTTGAGACTGCAGATCAGAAAGCGCCTGCACCAGCTCTACGCGCATGTCGCGCAGACGCAGCAGCTTCTGTCGATGTGCCAGCAGTGCATGCGGTTCTGCTGGCGCCAGTTTCAGAGCTTTGTGAATGGCGCTGTCGAGTTCCTCAAGGCGCTGTTCCTGTTCGTTCCGGGTAGCGCGTATCTGTTTGATCTGGTCGAGTTTTTCCCGCGCATGGCGATGGCAGTATTTGTCCCGGCCGCGCGCGGTCTTGTGCAACACGGATAAACCTTCTTCGGGGGTCAGCAACGGGTGCGCAAGGACTCTGTCTCGTGCATCGTCACGTAACTTAAGTGCCAGTTCCGCGCACTGCTGGGGTGTGGTCAGAAGCGGCCAGATACTCTCCAGGTCGTCTGCTGAACAGGTGGCAATGCGTGCAGCGACCACTTTTTCGTGACCTGCGCAGGCGCCCGCCCGACCTTGTGCAACAAGCTCACAAACTCTTGCGATTGCGGCATCAGCGACCGCACTGTCCTCCAGCAAGGCAGCGAGCTGCTTATCGTCATGCAGATGCGCAATCGCCGCCTTGCGCACGGCTGTATCTGTGTCGGTTCGGGCCAGTGTTGCCAGCGTCTCCAGATTATCCGCGGCCTGTTCCGCAGATAACGCACTGACGGCTTCCAGACGCGTCGCGGGGTCTGCGCTTTCAAGTCGATTACTTCTTTTAAACCATCGACTCAACATGTTCTGTCTTACCCCAGTGCGTTGTGAGCGCCATCGCACAAGGGTGCATTGGCGGTATGTTTGCAGCCACAGAAGTACAGTGTTTTGCTGGCAGCAGCCTGATAGGCCATGGGTGTGAAATCAGTGCCTTCATGGGAGCCATCACAAAATGGCTGGCGAGCGGATTTACCACACGCGCACCAGAAGTACTTTTTGCCCTCCTGTACCTCCACAGGAAAGGGTGCGGCCTGGGCAACTGTTGGATCCGTCATGCTGTCTACCTCTTTTTTGATGATTGAGTATGCAAGTATTCAGGAGAACTTTCGCTCGTCCCACCAGGGGAAGAATTCTGGCATTTCAGAGCTGACTTTGCCGGAAAACCTGGCCTCTCGCTTCTCCAGAAATGACTGCACGCCTTCTTTGGCATCTGGTGAACGGCCTCGATAGTAGATGCCTCGGGAATCAATCTTGTGTGCTTCCATGGGGTGGTCAGCGCCCAGCATACGCCACATCATATGCCTCACCAGTGCAACTGAAACCGGTGCGGTATTATCGCGGATATCCTCGGCGATGGCTCGGGCGGCAGCGAGCAGGTCATCTTTTTCATGCAGTGATCGCACTAACCCGCCATCAAGTGCTTCCTGGGCGGGGAAAACGCGGCCGGAGTAACACCACTCCAATGCCTGGCTGATACCGACAACACGAGGCAGGAAGTAGCTGGAACAGGCTTCAGGCACTATGCCGCGGCGTGCAAAGACAAAACCAAATTTTGCCACATCAGCCGCCAGGCGAATATCCATGGCCAGCGTCATGGTCACGCCGACGCCCACCGCCGCGCCGTTGATGGCAGCGATGATGGGCTTGTTCAATTCGTACAGGCGTAACGTCAGGCGGCCACCACCGTCAGGTTGTACGCCGCTGGGCCGGTCGCTTCGCGCATCTGCATCAAACGTATCGCCGCCGCTGGAAAGGTCGGCTCCGGCGCAGAAAGCGCGCCCGGCACCGGTCACAATGATGGCTTTGATGTCATCGTCCGCGTCGGCGCGATCACAGGCATCGATCATTTCATTCAACATGGTGTGATTAAAGGCATTCAGCGCCTCCGGCCGATTCAGGGTCAGAGTCAGAATGCCGTCCTCGACATCGTACAAGATGGTGCTGTAGCTCATTACATATACCGCGCTGTTAAAAAAGACCCGCTATGTTGCCTGGCTTAAGTTGCATTTTCCACGTGCTAAAATTCCGCGGAAGCCATTTCAGCGGAACGCGTAGTGCAGATTGCCTTTTCAGAAGACCACAAACAGTTTGCCGCCCGGGTAGAGTCCTTTGTGTGTCAGCACTGGCCGGTGGGTGAGGTGCACATCTCGCCGGCCCAGCGAGCTGCCTGGCATGCAGCCGTGGTGGCGGCGGGCTGGTCGGTGCCTGCCTGGCCAGCAGCAGCCGGTGGTACGGACTGGGACGTGATGCAACAGTTTATCTGGCAGCAGACCTGTGCCCGGTATCAGGTCGATCAGACTTTCGCCGACGGTGCAGGCGTTGCGGTTGTCGGGCCAATGCTGATCGCGGCAGGGCAGACGGCTGCGGTGGATGCGTTTCTGCCGGATATTCGGCACTGGCGCTCTCGCTGGTGCCTTGCCGTGTGTGAACCCGGGTGTGATGCGCAGATTGCGGATATGTCGACCACCGTTCGAAGCGGTGATGGTTGTCTGACTCTGAACGGTGAAAAATCTCTGGTTCTGGAGTTGCAGGAGGCGCACTGGATTGCTGTGCTGGCGCGCTATACGGATCAAGCGGACACGTATGTCCTGGTTGCCGTTCCTGCGCAACATCCCGCGCTGAGCGTCACTCGGGCAACCAGCCTTGACGGTGTGACCGAAGTTGCGCGTCTGACATTCAACGCCCTGCAGCTGCCGCTGCAACACTTGCTCACACAGCCAGCACCTGCGCAACAGTATCAGCATCTGTTGTTCGGCAGTGCCTATGCCACGCTTGCCAGGAGTGCGGTGGCCGGTGCTGTGCTGGCGCGTATTGATGCCGTGCTTGCAACGCTGGCGGAAGAAGCTGACCTGAATGCCAAACGCAACGCGCTGGCGGTGGACCTGGCCGCTTTGCAGGCCCTTGAAATGCGTTTTGTGGATGCGCTGGCCAGAGGTTTGTCACCGCCCGTCCCGCTGGATCTCATGCGGTTGCGCAGTCGACAGATCCTCATGCAACTTGGGGCATTACAGATCGATTGTTTCGGGTATTATGCGCTTCCTTACCCGGATGCAGCGTCTGGCAACCCAATGTTGATGCACAACGAAGGTCCAGTGGGTCCGGTAGAGGCAGCCGGTGTGATGCAACATGCGCTGGCGGGGCAGGTGGCAGCTTTTTTTGAGCAGGATGCTGGTGCAGGCCTGACAGCGCTCAAAGATCGCGCGGCGGAACATCTGAATATCGCCAGTGTTGCCACAGAAGAGGCCACCGCAGAGGCCGGGGACAAACATGCAGGAAAAACTGCAGATAATTATTAAACAGGGCTACCTGAAAGGCTCAGAACATAGGGGTTAGGAATGGATTTTTCGTTTACCGAAGAACAAACGCTGTTAGAAGAAAGCATCACCAAGTACATGCAGAATGACTATGACTTTGAAACGCGTCAGAAACTTACCCGCTCCGAGTTGGGTTTCAGTGCCGAAAACTGGGCCACGTTTGCCGAGTTAGGCTGGCTTGGCGTGCCTTTTTCTGAAGCCGACGGCGGCTTCGGCGGCGGCGCTGTCGAAGCCATGTTGATGGCTGAAATATTTGGTAAATCCCTGGTGGTTGAACCTTTCCTGGCCACGATTGTGTTGACCGGCGGCGCGATCAAACACGGCGGCACACCGGCGCAGAAAGAAAAATATCTGCCCGGCATCATCGCTGGATCAGTGCAGGGTGCGCTGGCCTACGCGGAACCCCAGGGGCGTTTTAATCTGAGTGATCTCACCACAACGGCCCGTAAAAAAGATGGCGGCTACGTCATCAACGGCTACAAGGCTGTGGTTCTGAACGGGCCAGCGGCAGAGCTTCTGGTGGTTTCCGCCCGCACCAGTGGCGAGCAACGTGACACCAGCGGCGTGTCTTTGTTTATTGTGGATGGTGACGCGCCAGGTGTGTCTCGACGCGATTATCCGACGGTGGACGGGCTGCGGGCCTCAGAAATCACCTTCGAAAACGTTAGCGTCGCGGCGGATGCGTTGCTGGGCGAAGAAGGTCAAGGACTGGGCTTGCTGGAGCACGTGATTGATGACGGCATTCTGAGCGTGGGTGCTGAAGCAGTTGGCGCCATGGAAGTGCTCTACAAAGATACAGTTGAGTACTGCAAGACCCGCGAACAGTTTGGGCAACCCATCGGCAAATTCCAGGTATTGCAACACCGCATGGTGGATATGTTTATGGAACATGAGCAATCCAAATCGCTGATGTTCATGGCCGCCATGCGTCTGGATGAAGGGTACGGGCCGGAAGCCCAGAAAGCCCTCAGCGCATTTAAAGTGCAGGTGGGTAAGTCCGGTCGGTTTGTTGGTCAGAATGCGGTGCAGTTGCACGGTGGCATGGGTATGACGGATGAGCTGAATATCGGCCATTACTTCAAACGTCTGACCATCATTGATACGCTCTTTGGCAATGTGGACTTTCATCTGAAGCGATTTGGGCGTCTCTGATTTGCCGGACGCCATCGCGGCAGAGTCAAACTGCGTTAGTGCAACTGGGAGGGGTTATGGCCCGATGGGACAAACAAGGTAGCGCAAACACAATACCAGACTGGTTCTGGGCGGCAGTTGAAACCCCGGCGCAAACCAGAAGCGTTGAGGTAGACGAATGTGATGTCGTCTACCGCTTGTATCCCAACCCCGGCAAACGTGGGCTGTTGCTGATTCATGGCATGCATGCACATTCGCGCTGGTGGGATTTCATTGCGCCACAGCTGCTGGATGACTATGAAATTGCCGCAATGGACCTTACCGGTATGGGCGATTCGGACTATCGCTACGAGTACAACGCCAACCTGTACGCCGAAGAAATCAAAGCCGTGCTGGACGATGCTGGGTTTGATCATCAGTGTTTTGTGGTGGCCCACAGTTTCGGGGGATATATGGCGGTGCGGGCGGCCAATCAATACCCGGACAGGTTTGCGGCACTGATTCTTATTGATTCGGGCATCCGTAGCCCGCTGGACCCACCACCTGACCATGCCATGATGAACGTTCGTGCCAAGGTGTATCCGGACAAAGAAAATGCGCTTATGCGCTTTCGCCTGCAGCCACCACAGCCCTGCGAAAATGAGTATATTCTGCAATACATCGCGCGTAACTCACTGATGCCGGTAGAAGGTGGCGGCTATGCCTGGAAGTTTGACGAAGATTTTTACACGGCGATGAAAGATATCGAGCGTCAGCCTGAGGATTATCAGAACCTGACGCTGAAGCTGGGTCTGATCTACGGCGAAGACAGTGAGCTGTTTTCCCGCAATACGCTGGCGTACATGCGTGAACTGGTGCCGCAGGATTTCCCGGCTGTGGGCATTGAAAACGCCCAGCATCATGTTTTTCTCGATCAGCCGCTGGCGTTTGTGGAAGCGTTGCGCGATATGTGCAAACAGTTATCTTAAGTAGCGTTGAATCAGGGGTATCTCAGCTCACTGGTTCAATCAGCAGTTCTATGCGGCGATTTTCACGTCTGTTGTCGTCATTGTCGTTAGGTACCCGAGGTTTGTGCGCACCAAAAGCGCGAGCCTGCAGGCGCCCTGGGTCAATGCCGGCATCATCCAGCGCATGAACAACATTCAGCGCGCGTTTTGCCGAAAGCTCCCAGTTGGTTGGGTACAGGCGTTGCAACTGCCCGCGGATGGGGACGTCGTCGGTGTGTCCTTCCACGATAAAGTTGTAGGCATCGCGACTGCTTAAGTTGCTCACAACGTTGCGCAGCAGGTCCCGCCCGGCAGCTGACAGTTCAGCGGAACCCGATGCAAACAGTATCTCGTTAGTCAGTGTTACTTTAAGTGCGTCACCCTGTTGTTCCACGGCAACCGCCCGGTTGTTTTCAAGCTGGGCCTTCAGCGCGCTGAAGGCTGGCTGACTTCTGCGCTGATAGGTGAATTCAAAGGTCAGATTGTTGGCGTCATTGGTGAAGAATGCCAGGGTGTTGCCTCGTTGCACCCATTCACCTTCGCGATTGCTGTGATAGCCGGTAACCTCAAACTGGGCTGGAAACACCCAGGCCGCTGCGAATCGGGCAAAAGGGTCAGGTGTGTTCCAGATGCCATAGTGGCCATTGCTCTGTTTGCTGCCGTCCCAGGTCTGCAGTCGGTAAGTGCCATCCCGTTCAATCCTGACAGCGGATTTTTCCGGCTGCAGGGCATTGATGAAACTGCCCTGGCTGATGGTGGCATAGCTGCCCTGGTCGAACTTCAGCTGATTGAAAGCCGGTTCGGAGTCATCAAACTGATACTGGTTCGGATTGATGTACAGATAGTCACCCAGGTTCTCAGCTTTATCCAGAAAAACGGTGTAGCTGTTCACATCAGAGCGGGTGGTGGCGTAATTCACATAGGAATAGCCATCACTGTCGATGAAGGTCAGTGTTTCATAGCTGACCTTGGCATAGGCTGAACCGCTTGCCAGGAACGTCAGCACTGCCCATAACAGGGCAATCTGACGTGGTTTTTTCTGCCGCATTGCACATCTCAATTATTCTCCCGGCAGCAGGGTAATGGAAAAAGCGACGTTTTTTTCCACAGCAGTTCTCGAATAGAGCAACGGAAAACTGTCGTTTCTGGCCCAGTTGTCTAATAAATTGTCATAAAAGCGCGATCTTGGGTCACCGGACTGTCCAGGCGCGTTTGTAGCAAAGGCGTTGTCCCAGTTGCCGACATCGACAACCATGCGGAACGAAGCGCCGGAAGCGACGTCAAAACCGTCTCCTCTGAAACCGGTATTGTTGGTGGTGTTTGCGTTGCCGCCGCGGGGATAGTCGCGGATGTTCATCTGCGCCTGTAGTTCCGGCGGCGCCTGATCGTACAGGGGATGTTTGAACCTGATGCGATGCAGATCTCCCCAACGCCAGTTTTTGGGGTTGCTGCCCAGCAGGGTTTCTGTCTCGGACACAGCGCCGGTAAACGACGCGTAAGCGGTGCTTTGTCCTTGCGGTGTCTGCAAAAGTGCCAGCACAGTCAGTGGGTCCAGCGGATTGTCAGGGACGGCTTGATCACCTGCCAGCTGCACACCCAGAGCCGGTACCAGGTGGCGCGTGTACCAGACGTTCCATAAGGCTGCAGCAGCAGAATCAGGGCTTAAAACGTGATCCCACGCCTGCAGGAGTTTGCCCTGCGGCTGTTCGGCGAGCTGTGGCAGCAGGGCCAGGATGCGGCGGGCAAGCACTGAGGTGTAGTCCCGCTGCAGCGCCAGGGAGTCAGCTATGCTGTGTTTATCCTGGGTCTCGAGCACCTCCCACAAGCGCTTATAGCGCCACGGGCTTGACCACTCGAAACCGATTTTATAGTCATCAATAGGGTAGTCCGGAGGTAGATTCATGGAATTGGCGGTACCCGTGAAACCCCGCTCAGGGTTGTATTCCACCGGCAGCACATCCATGTCAAAAAAACCCTGCCACTCAAAGCGGCCGTCACCGGGTACAGGCATCAGACCATCCCAATTCACCCTGGCCGGGAAGCGCCCCGCGGGTTTGTAACCGATGTTGCCGTCGATATCGGCATAAACCTGGTTCTCAGCGGGTGCACCCCAGCGATTCAGGGCCGCTTCAAACTCGCGCCAGTTCTGTGCGCGCATGTATTCAATACTGCCGAAGTAGGGTGACATGCCCGCTTCCAGCCACGCGGCTCGCACGACAAAGGCATGTGTCTGGTTTTCTGCAACAACGGGTCCATGCCGCGTAAAACGCAGTGTGACTTCCTGGCTGGGTTTGTCTTTGATTCTGATGGTTTCCACCACGTCCATGAAAGGCTCGCTGCGTCCCTGATAACGATAACCGTCAGCGGTTTTCCGGTAGACATACAGATCTTCCTGATCAATAGGGAAGATGGTTAAGCCGAAAGCAATCTGCTGGTTATGACCGATGGAGATGCCGGGCAAGGCAGGTTCCCCAGCGCCGATAACGTCAATGCCGGGGCCAACCAGGTGCGCGATGTAGCGCAGCGAGGGAGTGGCGTGTCCTCTATGTGGATCGTCCGCCAGGATGGGTCTGCCGGTCGCTGTGCGCTCCGGTGCAACCACCCAGTTGTTGCTGCCAAGGGAGTGGTCACCTTCATCCTGCAGCGCCAGGGCGGTTTGGGTTGCTTTGTCAAACTCGACGGGTGCTTTAGCGAGGGTGTATTTCTCCAGCACATTATCCGGAATGACACAGGGGTCCAGACCCTGTGGAACAGTGGTTGTCCAGGCAGGTTCCAGTTGCTTCCACCGGGCTGCCAGCTCAAGCTGATTCTGACAGGCGAGCCGAGCCCGCCACACTTCGCTGGTCACATTGCGCCATAAACCATTGCTGCGGATGCGCACCACGTCGGCAGGCTGCCACAGATCCGGCGTGTAGCCTAACAGCTCAAATTCCGGGGGCAGCAGCTCTGGCTGCTGTTGTGTCAGAGTGACAAACGCATTGATGCCCGCTGTAAAAGCTTCGGTTATTTTCTTTGCATCATTGCCATAAGCAAGCCACTCGGTGTACATGTCACCGCGGTAAAGAAATAATCGGGTGGCGCTGTCCTGGGCTAAATAATCTTCGCCTAATACGGAAGCTAACTGGCCCAGTCCGCGTTTGCGCCAGAGGTCGATCTGCCAGAGTCGATCCCTGGCTGCATTGAACCCCTGAACAAAAAACACATCGTAGTGATCCTGTGCGTAGATATGTGGCACGCCATAGGTGTCGACAATGATCTCGGCAGGTTTGTGCAGTCCACCGACACGATAGGTTGCATCTTTATCCAGAGCATAAGCACTCAGAGAAAGAAAGCAGAAGGGGATAATCAGCAAGCGGGTAATAGCCATGAGCAGCGGCTCCTCCGTTTTTCGGGCGAAAGTAATTTTCAGGCAATAAAAAGCCCCCAGCGCTCGAGCGGTGGGGGCCTTATGTAAGGCGATCAGTCCCAGCTCAATGCACCACCAGTTTGATAGTCAGTGACCCGGGTTTCGAAAAAGTTCTTCTCTTTCTTTAAATCCATGATTTCCGACATCCAGGGGAAGGGGTTCTTAACGCCTGCATATTGCTCACCGAGGCCGATCTGAGCCAGACGACGATTGGCAATAAACTGCAGATACTCTTCCATCATGTTGGCGTTCATACCCAGGACGCCGCGAGGCATGGTGTCCCGCGCGTATGCAATTTCCAGGTCGGTGCCTTCCAGGATCATCTGTCGTGCCAGTGCCTGCATCTCAGCATCCCATAAATGTGGGTTTTCCAGTTTGATCTGGTTAATGACGTCGATGCCGAAGTTCACGTGCATGGACTCGTCTCGCAGAATGTACTGGAACTGCTCCGAAGTTCCCGTCATTTTATTGCGTCGGCCCATGGAGAGAATCTGCGTGAACCCGCAGTAGAAGAAAATGCCCTCCAGAACGCAGTAATAGGCGATCAGGTTCTTCAGCAGGGCCTTGTCGGTCTCAACAGTGCCGGTGTTAAACGTCGGATCATTGATTTCCCGCGTGTACCGCAGTGCCCAGGTCGCCTTTTTCGCCACACAGGGAACTTCATGATACATGTTGAAAATCTCGCCTTCATCCATGCCCAGGGACTCAATACAGTATTGATACGCATGGGTGTGAATGGCTTCTTCAAATGCCTGACGCAGCAGATACTGGCGGCATTCCGGATTGGTGATCAGACGATAGATCGCCAGAACAAGATTGTTGGCAACCAGCGAGTCAGCGGTTGAGAAAAAGCCCAGGTTGCGTTTGATGATGATGCGTTCATCTTCGCTGAGTCCGTTTTCAGACTTCCACAGCGCAATGTCCGCGGTCATGTTCACTTCCTGAGGCATCCAGTGGTTTGCACACCCATCCAGGTACTTCTGCCAGGCCCAGTCGTATTTGAATGGCACCAGCTGATTAAGATCCGCACGACAGTTGATCATCGCTTTCTGATCAACGGTCACACGTTCTGTGTTTTCCGGCTCGATATGGGCGGAAGGGAGTGCCGGTGGCGCAACCGGAGCCAGCGCAGCTTGTTCAGCAACAACAGCCTCCGGGGTATCCGTGGTCTGAGTCGACAAAGCAGGTTGCGCAGGCGGCGCGGCAGGAACCGCTGCGGTTGCCTCAACCGGAGCAGCCGGTACGGGTGCAACCGGGGGTTCAGGTGCCGCGGCAGGCGCAACAGGTACTTCCACCTGTATCTCAACCGCTGGCTGTGGCTCGGCGACGGTATTTACAGTGGCTGCCTTTTTGGCACTCGCTGCGTTTTCGCCTTCGTTATAGTCGTCCCAACTTAACATTTTTCTAATTCTCCTTCTGGCATGCCGTCTACTGGCATGCTTCGCAATCTGGATCGTCTAACGAGCAGGCCAACGGCACGTCCGCTGCGCTGCCCAATTCGATTTCTGTAGATTTCCGGGCTGGTGCCGTAGCTGTCGCTGCAGGTGCAGTGCTGCTGCTCTGCGGGTTGCCCTGCGCCGAGACGGCATTCAGTGTGCCTTGTTCTACTGTGGATTTTTCCGTGCTGGTTGCGCTGAGCGCACGCAGGTAATAGGTGGTTTTCAACCCCCGTAACCAGGCCATACGATAGGTGATATCGAGTTTTTTGCCTGATGCACCTGCAATGTACAGGTTCAACGACTGGGCCTGATCAATCCATTTCTGCCGGCGGCTTGCCGCATCTACCAGCCAGCGAGGTTCTACTTCAAATGCAGTGGCATAGCGCAGTTTGATCTCTGCTGGAATACGCTCTATTGCCTGCAGACTGCCATCGTAATATTTCAGGTCGTTAACCATGACCTTGTCCCACAAGCCCAGGGCTTTAAGGTCCTGCACCATGTAAGGATTGACCACGGTGAATTCGCCAGACAGGTTCGATTTCACATAAAGGTTCTGGTAAGTCGGTTCGATCGACTGCGATACACCTGTTATGTTGGCAATGGTTGCGGTCGGCGCAATAGCCATCACGTTTGAGTTACGCATGCCATTCACCTGCACTTTGCCGCGCAGCTTTTCCCAATCGAGGGTGGTGTCAGTATTGACATCCAGATACTCCGCGCCACGTTCCTGGCGCAGGAGTTTCAGCGAGTCGATGGGCAGAATGCCGCGACTCCAGAGTGATCCGGAGAAAGTTGCGTAGGCACCACGCTCCTTGGCCAGTTTGCTGGAGGATTCAATGGCGTAGTAGCTCAACGCTTCCATGGAACGATCGGCAAACTCCACGGCTTCTTCCGAGGCGTAGGAATAACCCATTTTGTACAACGCATCCTGGAAACCCATGATGCCCAGACCAACCGGGCGGTGGCGCATGTTTGAGTTGCGCGCCTGGGGTACCGAGTAGTAGTTGATGTCGATGACGTTGTCGAGCATACGTACAGCGGTGCGAACGGTTTTCTTCAGCTTCTTCATGTTCAGCTGACCGTTTTCGATATGTTGCACCAGGTTAACTGAGCCCAGATTACATACCGCAATCTCTTCAGGTGATGTATTGAGGGTGATTTCAGTACACAGGTTAGACGAGTGCACCACACCAACATGCTGCTGCGGAGAGCGCAGGTTGCAGGTGTCTTTGAAAGTAATCCATGGGTGGCCTGTTTCAAACAGCATGGAGATCATTTTCCGCCATAACTCGGCGGCCTTAATGCGGCGGTAGAGTTTCAGTTCGCCAGTGCGGGTCTGCTCTTCGTATTCGGTGTAACGCTTTTCAAACGCCAGGCCATACAGATCATGCAGATCGGGTGTGTCGCTGGGTGAGAAAAGGGTCCAGTCGCCGTCTTCGGTGACCCGCTTCATGAACAGATCCGGAATCCAGTTGGCGGTGTTCATGTCGTGGGTGCGGCGGCGATCATCACCGGTGTTTTTACGCAGCTCCAGAAATTCTTCAATGTCCAGGTGCCAGGTTTCCAGGTAAGCACAAACCGCCCCTTTGCGTTTGCCACCCTGGTTCACGGCAACCGCGGTGTCATTGACCACTTTCAGGAAAGGTACCACCCCCTGAGACTTGCCGTTAGTACCTTTGATGTAGGAACCCAGCGCGCGAACCGGTGTCCAGTCGTTGCCCAGACCGCCCGCCCACTTGGACAGCATGGCGTTGTCGTGGATGGCGCCATAAATGCCATCCAGGGCGTCAGGTACGGTGGTCAGGAAACAGGACGACAGCTGCGGACGCAGGGTGCCGGCGTTAAACAGCGTTGGTGTTGAGCTCATGTAATCAAACGAAGACAGCAGATTGTAAAACTCTATGGCGCGCTCATTGCAGTCTTCTTCTGCACGCGCAAGGCCCATGGCAACCCGCATGAAAAATACCTGTGGCAGCTCAAAGCGGATTTCGTTGCTGTGAATGAAATAGCGGTCATAGAGGGTCTGCAGACCCAGATAAGCAAACTGCAGGTCGCGTTCTGGCGCGATGGCGGCACCCAGCCGATCGAAGTCATAATCGAGCAGGTTAGGGGCCAGCAGTTCCAGTTCGACACCTTTTGTGATGAAGCTGCGCAGCGCCAACGGATACATTTCGGTCATTTGTGCCTGTGTGGCTCGCTGTTCGGCACCGGTGCCCATGACATCCAGGAATGTCAGCGCTTCTGTACGCAGCTCATCAAGTAACAGGCGCGCGGTAACATAGGTATAGTTAGGCTCTTCCTCAACCAGCGTTCGCGCGGTAATCAGCACGGAAGTGGCAACGTCTTTGGCGGAGATGCCGTCATACATGTTGTGCATCGACTCATCGATGATGCGCTGTGCATCCACATCGCTCAGATTGGAGCAGGCTTCAGTGATGATGGTGCTCAGCCGGTTAACATCCAGTGGGGCCAGCGTGCCGTCGCTCTGTAAGACGTTGATGGCGGCCTGAACTTCGTCAACCACGATGTCCTGTTCTTTTTTCTCTGCTCTGGCCCGTGCCCGCTCTGCGCGATATAAAACGTAGGAACGAGCGACTTTGTGTTCGCCGGAACGCATCAGCGCAAGCTCCACCTGATCCTGTACATCCTCGATGTGCAGGGTGCCGCCGGAAGGCAGGCGACGAAGAAAGGTATCTGTTACCTGTCTTGTTAAAGTATTGACCAGTTCGCGTATACGCGGGGACGCGGCGGCGGTGCCGCCCTCTACAGCCAGAAACGCCTTTGTCAGCGCGACTGCGATTTTGTCGTCGGTGTAAGGTACAACGGTGCCGTTACGTTTGATTATTTTCAGCTGCCCTGGCGCCGTGGCCGTAATAGAATGAGACAACGCGGTCGCGGTGTCCAAGCCATCTGCTATGGGTGACTGTGGGGATGATTCTGAATGAGCCTGCCTATCTGTTTGCATGACTTTGTTTGGTGCTCCTGGTGTTATGTTCATCGACTTTTAGGTTCATCGATCCTGACGAATGCTCTACGCCCCGCAAATGCAAGGTGCGCTGTCTTGTTTTTATGGTTTCATCGATTGCGGCAGACATAAGAGTGTTCTTATGACATTCGACGAAGGTATTTCCGTTGTGGGGCTGCGCTAAGCCATTCACCACCCCTTTGCGGTACGCCTACGCTCAATAGGCCCCCCGCAACAGGTGATTTAAGCAACACACGAACCCGCCTCCCTCAAGCCCTCAAACTGTGCGAACGGTAACCCCGCTGGTCCCCGATACGCACTGTTTTGGGGCCGAAACGCTAAATAAAATTGACTCAGTCAATTTTTTAAGACCCCATATGTAGGGGTTTAAGCGCGAAGAAGCACAAGATAATGGGATAGGTCCCAGTTTGCAAGGATTTGTCTGTGGATAACCTGTGAGTAGTTGGGTATGAGCTGTGAGCAGCGTGCTGCTGCTCCCAGCGTACCTCATAAAAGGTGTTTTTGGGCTTTATCAGCACCGTTTGAATGCATTAGGGTAACGCCTGAAGCCATTCTTCCGGGGACTCGTTTGACCTACATTATGGCCCTCGATCAGGGCACTTCCAGCAGCCGCGCCATTATTTACGAAAACGATGCACAGGGCGGTACCCGCGTTATCGCGCAGGCACAGCATGGCTTTGATATGCACTTTCCCGCAGACGGCTGGGTGGAGCAGGACCCGGAAGTGCTCTGGCAGACAACGCTGAACGCTGGTCGCGATGCCATAGCGGCCAGCGGGCTCAATGCTGCTGAAATTGCGTGTATCGGCATCACTAATCAGCGCGAAACGACCCTGCTCTGGGATCGCCAGTCCGGCACGTGTGTCTACAATGCCATTGTCTGGCAGGATCGGCGCACCGCGGATCAGTGCGAACACATGCGCCGGGATGAACTGGCAGGCATGCCGCTGGAAGAGGTGCTCATCGCGCGCACCGGCCTGGTGATGGATCCTTACTTTTCTTCTACCAAGCTGGCCTGGCTGCTGCACAACGTGGATCACGCGCGGCACAGGGCGCAACAGGGCGAGCTGTGTTTTGGCACTGTTGACAGTTTCCTCATCTGGCGACTCACCAGCGGTGGCGCGCACGTCACCGATGCAACCAATGCCAGCCGTACGCAGCTGTTTGACATACACCGTCAGGCCTGGTGTGCAGACCTGCTGGACTATTTTGAGATCCCCTCGTCTGTGCTTCCCCAGGTCTGTGACAGCGCCGGACTTTTTGGTCTGACAGATGCGCAGTGGTTTGGTGCCCAGATACCGATCACCGGCGTTGCGGGTGATCAGCAGGCCGCATTGGTAGGACAGGGGTGTTTCTCCGCGGGCATGACCAAGAGTACTTACGGTACCGGCTGCTTCCTGATCACCAACACCGGTGATCAGGCGCTGCGTTCAGATGAGAAACTCCTCACTACGGTGGCGTACAGAATCGGCGGCAAAACCACCTATGCGCTGGAAGGCAGTATTTTTGTCGCGGGTGTCGCCATTAAGTGGCTGCGGGAAAAACTCCGGCTGATAGACACCCCTGCCGAAACTCAGACCGCTTTCGAGCGCACCGGGGGTGATGCGCAGGGCGTTTACGTCGTACCAGCTTTTACGGGACTGGGCGCGCCTTACTGGCAGCCAGCGGTGCGCGGTCTGATTACCGGTCTGACGCTGGATTCAGACAGAGATCATGTCCTTACCGCCTTTCTGCAGAGTGTGGTTTTTCTCAGCCAGGCGCTGTTGGCCGCGATGGGCAATGACGGCGCAACCGTGCAGCGCTTGCGCGTCGATGGCGGCATGGTGGTGAATGATGCGCTCTGTCAGTTTCTCGCGGATATTCTGGACGTGCCGGTGGACCGTCCAGCGGACGCGGAAACGACAGCCCTGGGCGCGGCTCTGCTGGCAGGATTAGGGCATGGGCTTTATGCCAACCTGGACGCCGCGGCCAAAGCCTGGCATGGGGAACATGAGTTTATACCCAGCATGGATGAGGTGCGCCGGCGGCAGCTGTTGGCAGGATTTCAACGCGCCTTAGCCCAGGCCCTCACCCAGGGATAGTATGATGCGTGCATGCGGGCAGGATCCCAGCGCAGACGCCTGGATGCTTTCTGTGAGCGCCTTTAGTTAAGTAAGTTACACAGTCATTACAGTTCCATACGGGACGCCCACAGCGTTTAACTACAATGGCGCCGTGGAAATGAATGCTCAAACCTACCCGCGTCTGGTGCGACCTGCTCTGGTCATCGCTGGACTGGCGGCTTTTGTCTCGCTGACCTGGTCACTGCTCCAGGCTGGCGTGTTGCATATGGACCCGGTCCTGTACTGGCTCTGGGTGCCGCTGTGGTTGTGTGGATTTGCTGCGCTGGTCCTGCGGCCGGTGCGCCTTGCGCGCCTTGACCACGATACGGTCATCATGTGCCGTATGATCTGGTGCAATCTCGGCGCGGTCAGCCTGGCGATTCTGGTGCCGAGCATGTTGCGGCTGCTGTTGCTGGCGGTGCCGCTGTACGGTGTACTCTATGCCGCCATTCATCTGGCCCGCAGCCAGGTCCTGCTGGTGACCCTGGTGACCGCCGGCGTCTATTTCCTTGGTGTCGGGTACCTCGCCAGTGCAGGGGCCGTGGATCTGCAGTTTGAACTCCTCACCGGTTTTGCGTTTGCCGCGCTGCTCGCCGGGGTGCTGCTGATCAGCACTGAACTGCAGGGCATGCGCGATGGTCTGCTCGAGCGTAATCGCGGTTTGCGTGATGCCATGGAGCGGCTCCAGGACATGGCGTTGAAAGACGATCTCACCGGCCTGCACAATCGCCGTTCGGTGATGGAACTGCTCAGCCGCCAGAAAGCACTCGCTGATCGAGGCGCACAGACGTTTACCCTGTGTTACTGCGATCTTGACCACTTCAAAGCAGTGAATGACCGTTTTGGTCACGCCGTCGGGGATGTCGCCCTGAAACAGTTTGCTGAGCTGGCCAGCGCGGTGGTGCGCAACGTGGACTATGTGGCCCGGTTTGGTGGTGAAGAGTTTCTGCTGGTCCTGGTGGATGCAGATGCTGAAACAGCCCAGCAGGTTGCCGGGCGGCTTGCAGAGCATACCCGGCAGATGTGGATTCCCGGCACCGACAACACCTTCAAAATGACGGTTTCTGTCGGCATTGCCAGTTATCAGGTGGGTGAACGTGTACATGATCTGGTCAGCCGCGCGGATGAAGCCCTCTACCAGGCCAAACGCAGCGGGCGGGATCGGGTAGTGCTCGCCGCGTCCTGATTCAGATGTGCCAGCGCCGGCATCGCTGGATTTGTGCGTAGCGTCACGTTTCCACCGCGACCTGCCTCTTTGCCCTGGGGTCTGACGCCGCCTTGTCTGTTTCGCTCAAGCAGCAGATCGGTTATCTTGCCAGCCTGAAACGCGCCTGCGTTAGTGTAAACGGATGACACAAGTTTGAATCGCCGCAAATTTTCCCGACAACCTATACAGCTTTCCGCGTTGGTGCACCCCCAGCAGGGTCGCTCCTGGCTTTGCTCCATACGTGATTTCTGCGAAGAAGGCATGCTGTTGACCGGCGGTGCCGGCTCTCGCTCTCTGCAAGCTACGGGCGCAGGCATCACCGCGGGAGATACTGTTGCGCTGCATTTTTCAGTGGCCACACCGGTCGGGCAGGAACACTTTCGCACCCAGGCGAAAGTAGCACGGGTGCTGGATGGTGGTAACGGCCTTGGCGTCTGCTTTGAAAGCGGACTGGAAGGCCGGGCATTCAAAAACCTTGTCGATTATGCCGTCGCCGCGGGCACCGCCGCACCGGAAATTGAAGAGGCCAGTATCGACGACCTGCCGGATGTGGTTCAGGTTGAAAAAGACAATACGCAGACCCGCATTGAATCCAAAGGCAGTCAGCGTGAACCCGCGCAGCAGCACCCGCCTGGTAACCAGAAGCCGACCACCAGAACCGAAGAGGCAGGTCTGCGTGATCCGAGGTTGTCGGCAACAGCAGCGGCCAAACTGACGCAGCGTGTCCAGGCGGTCACCAAGCGTGCCTCGTCCCGTCTGGCTGCAGGCTTCTGTAAATCCCTGGCCCAGGACCTGTTGGTCAAAGCCAGGGATGCCGGCACCAACGCCGTTCAGACGCGTTATTTTGAAGCGCTGGATGCCGTTGAAAAATTCCAGGAAGTTTTTGTGGGCAAGTTTGTCGCTGGCATGATTGCCCAGCTGGATCAGGTGTCTGATCTGGAAGCGGTGCTTGAACGTCGTCGCAAACGTGATACGGGGAATCAGACGCCGGGCAAGCTGGAACTGGTGGATACTCAGCAGTTTGAACAGTGGCTGCTGGTCGCTGAAGAAATTTCCAAGACGGAAAACCGCTTTAAAGATGCGCTGCTGGATATGCGCGCACAGTTTGGCCTGATCGCCAAGCCCTGGAGTCACAAAGATGTGATTCCGGTGGGTCCAGCTGCGTTCTGGTGGTCGTTTGATGATGCTCAGGCTGAATTTGGTTTCCGTGATGATCTGCGCAAAGAGGTCTATGAACTGTATGAAGCGGAGCTGCACAGAAATCTAAGCAGCTTATATGAAGCGTTGGGGAAGTTGTTTGCCGACAGCGGTCAGCTCCCGGCACTTGAAGAGCTGCGCGAAGCCCTGCAGCCTAAGTACACCGTTCGCAACCGCGCCGGGGTTAATGTAACACCCCAGGATTACCAGGACATGGATCAGACCATGCGCGAAGTGGCCATGGCTGCGGATGGCGTTGGTGCCGGGCGTGTTGACCAGAATCCTTTTGTGCAGAGCGGTGGTGCCGGTAGTCCCGCGTATAATGCGGCGCGCAGCATTCTGAACCTTAAACGTCGTACAGAAGAACTGCTCGGCCGACCACGCGAACCGTCGCTGGCACCTGCAAACGCGCGTGCTGAAGAGACCTACAATCCGGAAGATATCATTGACGCGCTGGGTGTTATCCAATCCGAGCTCGGTGATGCGCCATTGTCGGACACGCGCCTTAAGCCGCGCTTGATGGAAGTGTTGAAACATAAACACGGCGATCAGAAAGGCCTGTCGGAAGATATTTTCGATACCCTCCAGGTGATGGAAGGCCTGGTGGGCTCGTTGACTGACGACAAGCTCATCACAGATGGCGTGCGTGAATGGGTGCAGCGTCTCGAGGTCACCTTGAATAAACTGGCGGCGCGGGATCCCGGTTTCCTGGCCAGCGATCCTGCTAACCCCCATAGTGCCGTGCAGATGCTTAATCAGCTGGCCCGCCTGGGCAACAGCAAAGATGTCAATCAGGGCATTGAGCGTGAAGTTGGCCGTCAGGTGGATGAGGTGCTGCAGCGGGTGGTCAAAGATTACGACTCAAACCCCGAAATTTTTGCTGACGCGGTGGACGAACTGCATCCGCTTATTGATCGTCAATCGCGCACCTACCGCGGTAACGTGGAGCGTACCGTTCGCGCCAGTGAGGGACAGCAGAAACTGGCTCGAGCCAGACGGGCTGTGCTGCATGAAGTTGAACAGCGTATTGGCGGCAGAGATGTACCGGAGCTCATGTTGGAGCTGCTGAACCCCGGTTGGCGTAATCTGATGGTACACACACATCTGCGCCACGGCCCGGACAGCAATGAATGGCGCGATCAGCTGGCCATGGTCGACCAGCTGATGGGCCAGCTCAACGGCAGTATTAAAGAAAGCGATGCGGACTTCATTGAGCCCGACAGATTACTGCGGCGGGTAGTGGAAGGTCTGAACAGCATCAGTTTCGACCCAAGCAAACGCACGCCGCTGATCATGCACATGTCCAGTGCGCTGGTGGGCGACACCACAGGCAAAAAAGCGCCGGTCAAAAATGTCGCGGTCAAAGCAGAAGAAGTTGAACATGCGCTGGGCCTGGATGGCCTGTTACCGGAGGTGGATCCGCAGATTGAGTCTTCCGATGAAGGGGTGCGCAACAGCTGGAGTCATGCGGTTGAGCGGGCCCGACGGATACAGATAGGCGAGTGGCTGGCGGCTTCCGACCGCGACGGGAGGCCGCTGATTCTATCTGTAGCGTTTGTCGGGGATGACGCTGCCTCGTTTGTGCTGGTTAACCGCAAAGGCGTTAAGACCCTGGAGCGCACGCTGAAAGAAATGGCTGACGATCTGCATCAGGGTCGCATTACGCTGCTCGACGATTATGATCTGCCGCTGATGGAGCGTGCGTCCCAGCGCATGCTGGAAAACATGCACAATCAGCTGGCGTTCCAGGCCAGTCATGATGATCTGACGCAGCTCATGAACCGCAAAGAGTTTGAGCGGGTGATAGATGCCAGCCTGGCCCAGGCTAAAGCCAAAGGAAACCAGCATGCGTTGCTGTATCTGGATCTGGACCAGTTCAAGATTGTGAACAACACCAGCGGTCATAAGGCCGGCGACGAACTGTTGCGTACCATCGGCGAGGCGCTGTCCACCGAGCACGGCAGAGACGATCAGCGTATCGCGCGTCTCGGCGGTGATGAGTTCGGCATTCTGCTCGAGGACGTGGAAAGCATCGGTGCCCGCGAGGTGGCAGAGTCTGTGCTCGAAACCATCCGCAACGTGGCGTTCGAGTGGGAAGGGCGCAGTTACAATCTGACCGCCAGCATGGGCCTGGTTTTTCTTGATCAGAGTACCGACAGTGTCGATTCCATCATGCAGCACGCGGATGAAGCGTGTTTTTCTGCCAAGGATGCCGGGCGCAATCGTGTCCAGGAGTATGAGCTCGGCGACAAACAGATGATGAAGCGTCACGGTGCCATGGAGTGGGTGACGCAACTGGACGCCGCCCTGGAGGACGACCGTCTGATTCTCAATTGTCAGCGAATCCAGCCCATCAACGGTTCCACCGATATCAATGATGTGCACTACGAAATACTGCTGACCATGCTCGATGAACTGGGTGATGTGGTTGCGCCAACTGAGCTGATTAATGCGGCGGAAACCTACAACCGCATGACAACCATTGATCGCTGGGTCATTCGTAATGTGCTGCAGTGGATGTCCGACAACCGCAGTGTGCTGGATGATTTTGGTGGCTTTGCAATCAACGTGTCAGGCCATTCAGTCAATGACTCCACCTTCCCTGACTTTGTTCTGGAGCAGTTCGGAAAAACTCAGGCGCCAACCGCCAAAGTCTGTTTTGAGATCACTGAAACCGCAGCGATCGCAAATCTGGACAACGCGGTGGATTTCATGAACCGCATGCGCATCATCGGCTGCCGCTTCTCGCTGGACGATTTTGGCACCGGCCTGTCTTCCTACAGCTATCTGCGCAACCTGCCGGTGGATTACGTTAAAATAGACGGCGTTTTTGTAAAAGACATTGCGGATAACCCCGCGGATTATGCGGTCGTGCGATCCATCAATGAAATTGGCCACTACATGGGTAAACGTACGGTCGCCGAGTATGTGGAAGATATGCAGATACTCGATAGCCTTAAAGAAATTGGCGTGGACTTTGCGCAGGGCTATCAGATCAGCAAACCAGGCCTGTTAAGCGACCTGCGCCTGTCTGCCTGAGCCCCGCGCGGTAGAGCCGTCTGGTCAGGCGCTGACTTTTCCAATCAGCAGAAATTCAAGCAGGGCTTTCTGGCTGTGCAGACGATTGCCCGCTTCGTGGAAAACCACTGAGCGTTTGTCGTCGAGGAGTGTTTCGCTGACTTCTTCGCCCCGGTGTGCGGGCAGGCAATGCATGAACAGCACATCCTTGCTGGCTTTGTCGAGCAGCTGTTCATTGATCTGAAAATCGGCGAAGGTCGCGCGGCGATCACTTTCCTGACCTTCATGACCCATGGAAGACCATACGTCTGTGACAACCAGGTCTGCCCCGGCAACCGCTTCGGCAGCGCTTGCCACCAGTTGCGCATTGTTGGTGCTGGCAAGAATGTCCGGGTTAGGCAGAAAACCCTCAGGCGCAGCAATTCTCAGGTTGAAACCCCACTGGCGTGCCGCGTTGATGTAGGAGTGACACATATTGTACCCGTCGCCGACGAAGGCAACGGTTGCACCACGGATAGAGCCACGGAGTTCCTCAAAAGTCTGGATGTCGGCTAACAACTGGCATGGGTGTAGCAGGCTGCTCATGGCGTTAATCACGGGGATAGAAGCAAATTCCGCGAGTTGTTCGATATCAGACTGTTCCAGTGTCCGGATCATGACGATATGCACCATCTCTGACAGCACACGGGCGAGATCCTCAATGGGTTCACCCCGGCCGATCTGTGTATCTTTTGTATTCAGGAACAGAGCATTGCCACCCAGTTGTGAAAAGCCCGCCTGAAAGCCGACCCGGGTGCGGGTGCTGCTCATTTCGAGTATCAGCGCACCGGTTTTTCCCACCAGCGGTTGGTAGACCACCTGGTTTTCGTGCATTTTGCGCATCTCGCGACCACGCTGGATCAGGTAGTGCAGATCTTCGCTGGGTAAATCGAGTAAAGACAGAAAATCCTGTTTTGCCATGATTGCGGACCTTGTTCTGCTTGAACGTCTTTGGATGGATGGCGCGAAACGCGCTTAGGACTGCACCAGCGCAACAACTTTCTGAACGAGTTCGTCAGCCTCGGCATCAGAAAGCGTCAGCGGAGGCAGCAGTCGGATGATGTTGCCTTGTGTAACGTTGATCAGCACGCGCTGTGCCAGCGCCTGACTGACCAGTTCTGGCGCGTCTTCGTTGAGTTCTACTGCAATCATCAGACCATGCCCGCGCACGTCAGACACACGGTTGTTCCCGTTTAACCCCTTCTGCAGGCCGCTGACGATATGTTTGCCAAGCGCCTCAGCGCGGTTGCACAGGTCATGGGCTTCGATTTCATCCAGTACGGCATTAGCCGCCGCGCACGCGAGCGGGTTGCCGCCAAAAGTTGAACCATGATTACCCGGAGCAAACAATGCTGCAGCCTCACCCCGTGCCAGGCAGGCACCAATAGGCATGCCGTTGCCAAGGCCTTTGGCGGTGGTGACCACATCAGGCACACAGGTGGTGTGCTGGTAAGCGAAGTATTTGCCGGTGCGGCCATTGCCGGTTTGAACTTCGTCCAGCATCAACAGCCAGTTATGTTGGTCACATATTCTGCGCAACTCAGAGAGGTAGTTGGCATCGGGGATGTGAATGCCGCCTTCACCCAGGACCGGTTCAACAAATACAGCCACCACATCCGGGTTGTTGGCTGCAATCAGAGCAACCGCATCAATGTCGTCGTAGGGTGCGCGTACAAAACCAGACAGCAGTGGCTCGAACCCCGCATGCACCTTGCGGTTTCCGGTTGCCGTTAAAGTAGCCATGGTACGACCGTGAAAACTACCTTCCATCACGATGATGGTAGGTTTTTTTATACCCTGACGATTGCCCTTGATGCGTGCCAGTTTGATGGCCGCTTCGTTGGCTTCGGCGCCGGAGTTGGAAAAAAACACTTTTTCCATACCTGACAGGCCGCACAAACGATCGGCGAGTTTTTCCTGCAACGGTATCTCGTACAGGTTGGAGGTATGGGTCAGCGTTTTAGCCTGTTCTGCAATAGCCTGCGCCACGCGCGGATTTGCATGGCCAACACCCACCACGGCGATGCCTGACAAACCATCGAGATAACGATTGCCTTCTGTATCCTGCAGGTAAGCGCCTTCGCCACGGACAAAGGCGACCGGCAAACGGGCATACGTGTTCATTAAATGATTCACAACAGCTCAATCCTGGACATGTTTAAGGTGTTCCCGATGCGCCTGATGCGCGCAACGCTCACGTCAGAAATACAAAAGGCGGCACGTATGCCGCCTGATCCAAGCGGGAGACCATACTCCAGCCGCATGGCCGGTTCAAGAGCTATGGCGCGTTACTATCTGCCTTTTGCAAGGTCAACAGCGCGGCTCAGACGCTCAAGGCCCTGGTTCAGGGTTGCCCGCGGGCAGGCAAAATTGAAGCGGATGTAGTCTGGATTACCAAACTGTGCGCCGGGAGAAATGCCTACGCCGTGCTCGGCAAAGTACGCTTCGGTGTTTTTCAGGCCCAGGTCCGCAACATTGATCCAGGCAAGGTAGGTCGCCTCAAGTGGCGTGAGCCGGTCGCCGACGCAATCCTCTACCGCAGCAAGATTCCCGCGCAGGTAGTTCAGCAGTTCAGGCACCCAGTTTGTACGATCGTTGAATGCCACCTCCGAACTCAGGAAGCCCAGTGGTCCGATGCCTGGCAGCAGACCTGCTCTTGCCTGCATGAACCGGCGGCGCAGCCTGTCGTCAGGAATAACGGCTGCGGCGCAGCTGATACCTGGAATATTGTAGATCTTTGTGGCCGCGTAAAGATGAATGGTCCTTGCTGCCAATGCCGGATGCAGTTGCCCCAACGGTTGGTGTCTACAGTCTGGCTCGAGCAGGATGTTGCAGTGGATTTCATCGCTGACCAGCAATAGATCGTGTTTTTCGATGAAGCTGGCTAATGCATTCAACTCGCTGGTGGCGTAGCAGCGTCCGGTTGGGTTTTGTGGATTGCAGATCATGAGCATGCGTGTCCGGGGTGTCAGCGCATCCTTCATGGCATCAAAGTCCATTGTCCACTTGCCGTTACTCACCTGCATGGGAACCTGAATTTCCCCCAGCCCCGCATTGCTGGCCACGTCCAGAAACGGATGGTACACGGGTGTGGGGATCATGATGTCACTACCGCCGGGCAACGTGCGTGCACTGAGATTCAAAGCCGGCACAACACCAGGCACCCAGCACACCCACTGTGCCGGTATCGTCCAGTTGTAGTGATGCTGCAGCCAGCCTTGAAACGCTTCGGTCAGGCTATGGGGTTCGGTGGTATATCCCAGAATCGGATGTTCAAGACGCTGCTGTAATGCATCAAGGATCCATTCGGGGGCAGCAAAGTCCATGTCGGCGACCCAGAAAGGCAGTACACCTTCGGCAAACTTTTCCCACTTGGTGCTGTGGGTATTGCGGCGGTCAATGACCTGATCGAAAGAGTAATGCATGAGGTTCCAGGCGGCTTATGTCCAGTCTGACCATGGTCATACGCAAAGGTATAAGCAATTTTGCGGCAAATCGCTACAATAGCTCCAATTTTTTTACGAGTGTTTGCTATGTCGGAAGAAGTGATCAGCGCGATCAAGGCGCAAATTGCAGATAATCCAATCCTGCTGTACATGAAAGGGTCTCCCCAGGCGCCGCAATGCGGATTCTCAGCCCAGACGGTGCAGTGCATGGTGGCCTGCGGCCAGCGGTTTGCTTATGTAGACATCCTCAGCAATCCGGAAATCCGCGCGGCTTTGCCTGGCTATGCTAACTGGCCGACTTTCCCGCAGTTGTGGGTGGCCGGCGAACTGGTGGGCGGGTGTGACATCATCACCGAGATGTTTGAGTCCGGCGAATTACAGACGTTGCTTGAAGCCAGCGCTGCCGCTGATCCGGCGGCTGAATAACTTCAGCCCCGGCTCGCATCGGACTCGCTGTTGATAAGGGCAGTGTCGAAAGGCCAGCCATTCACCATGTGACAGAACAGCTGTGCGGTGCGGTCGGCATCGTAGGCGGCTGAATGCGCAAGGCTCCGATCGAAGCTGATGCCTGCACGCTGGCAGGCTTCACTCAGAACAGTATGCCCATATGCCACGGCCGCCAGACTGGCCGTGTCCAGGCTGGTGAAGGGGTGGAATGGGTTGCGTTTCAGGTTGCTCCGTTCGCACGCGGCATTGATAAAACCCTGATCAAACGATGCGTTGTGGGCAACCATAATCGCCCTGTGGCAGCTTTGGCTTTTCATTGCGCTGCGCACGAGCTTGAAAAACGCTTTCAGAGCGTCCCGTTCATCCAGCGCATCCCGTTGCGGGTCGTTCAGATCAATACCGGTGATGCGCAGGCTGGCTGGATTCACCTGGGAACCGGCAAAAGGCGCAACATGCCAGCGTGACTGACTGGCCACTGACAGGGTGTTGTCCTGCCAATGCAGGAACGTGCAGGCGAGTTCCAGCACCGGGTTGACTGCGCTATCGAAGCCACCGGTCTCCAGATCCACCACCACCGGCAGGTAGCCTCGAAAACGCTCGTTTAAATTCATGCGGCCCACCTTAGCAACTTGCCGCTGTGGCTCAAGCTATTCCTCCGCTGGCCGATAAACACAGGTGTGAACTTTCAATTGCCACATCGCAACCCGGTTACTGCCGGGCCTGTATGCTGCTGTTTGCTTCTGCAAAAGGTGGTTACCGGCGCGTTGCTCATCTGTCTGAACGTCGCGGCCGTGCAGGCCAACGAGATACGTTTCTCACCCGCCTGGGACAGCGGCTGGCAGTACAGCCAGCAACAGGGCAACTGCACGTTGTCGCTACCCATACATGCCTACGGGGAAGCCAGATTTGTCGCTGACGGCATTGAACCAGCGGGTTTTGAGTTGCAGGCAAACAAAGACATGCACAAAGCCGGTGCGTTGTCGGTCAACAGCTATGCACCCGCGTGGCACCCGGCAGCACCAACCCGGCAAACCCTCGGCAACCTGACCCATATTGAAGGCGGTGGTGCTGTTGCGCGTGCTGCCCTCGCGGCGGACATGTTGCTGGCTCTGCAACAGGGACTGCATCTGGAACTGACCGGCGGCGCCTGGTTTGATGAGAGCGCGCAGGTGGCGATTGAGCTTGCGGCGATGAACATGCGCGCTGAATTTGCCGCGTTTCTGGCGTGTGCCCAGACCCACATTTCAGTCGCGTGGCAGACTTTGTCACGTACCCGGATCACCTATGATATCGCCCAGCATCAGCTCAACGACAACGGCCGTCGACAACTCCGTGCGCTGGCCCAGTATGTGCTCCAGGATCCGGCGGTGGACAAGGTTTTTGTCGACGGACATACGGATAACAACGGTGGTGACCTGGCCAATCGGAAACTGGCCAAAGCCCGGGCGACTGAAGTGGCCAGCTATCTGCAGTCTCAGGGTCTGCGTGCGGACCAGATTGTGGTGCGATTCCATGGTGCAGCGTATCCCGTGGCGGATAACAAAACCGCCCAGGGAAGGGCGCAGAACCGACGCACCACGGTACGCCTCGAACGGCAATCGGCTGAACAGCTGGCGTCTAACTGATTTGTGCAGAGCGTGCCGGCAACGACAACTGGCCTTGCAAACTCTCTCGACTGCACTAAGATTGCGCTCCCATTTTCAACGGGAAGGCGCACGTGGCGGATAAAATGAAAATTGTACTGGCTTATTCCGGAGGTCTGGACACGTCGGTCATCTGCCGCTGGCTGCAGGAAACCTATAATGCTGAAGTAGTGACGTTTACCGCTGATATCGGTCAGGGCGAAGAGGTTGAACCTGCCCGCGCGAAAGCCAAAGCCATGGGTGTGAAAGAGATTTTCATTGAAGATCTGACTGAAGATTTTGTTGCCCACTACGTCTACCCCATGTTCCGTGCCAATACAGTCTATGAAGGGGAATATCTGCTTGGCACCAGCATTGCACGGCCGTTGATTACCCGACGGCTGGTGGAAATTGCCCAGCAGACAGGCGCTCAGGCAGTTGCCCACGGCGCAACCGGTAAAGGCAATGATCAGGTGCGCTTCGAAATGGGCGCCTATGCGTTGGATCCGGACATCAAGGTCATCGCCCCCTGGCGTGACTGGGATCTCAACTCCCGGGAAGCTTTGATGGATTTCTGTGAGAAACATCAGATTCCCGTGGACTATCAACGCGGCGCTAACAAATCTCCTTACTCGATGGATGCGAACCTGCTGCACATCTCCTATGAAGGTGGTGGTCTGGAAGATCCTGCCGCACCGGCGGATGAAGATATGTGGCGCTGGACGGTTGCCCCGGAAGATGCGCCGGATGAACCTGAGTGGTTGGAAATTGAGTATGAACGGGGTGATCCGGTAGCCTTGAACGGCCAGCCGCTGAGTCCTGGCGCCATGTTGCGCACTTTGAATGAACTCGGCGGCAGGCATGGCGTTGGCCGCAGTGATCTGGTGGAGAACCGTTACGTTGGCATGAAGTCCCGGGGCTGTTATGAAACGCCGGGTGGTACCATTCTGCTCAAAAGCCATCGCGCCATTGAGTCCATCACCCTGGATCGGGAAGTTGCGCATCTCAAAGATGAACTGATGCCTCGGTATGCCAAGATGATTTACAACGGTTACTGGTGGTCGCCGGAACGTAAAGTTTTGCAAGCTTTGATTGATGAGTCACAGATTCCGGTCAACGGAAGCGTTAGCCTCAAGCTCTACAAAGGCTCAGTTTCCGTTGTGGGACGTAGTTCTCAAAGTGACAGTTTGTACGATGCCGACGTCGTCACATTTGAAGACGATCAAGGGGCGTACAATCAGGCAGATGCGGGCGGGTTCATCAAACTGAACGCGCTGCGTCTGCGTCTAGGTGCCAAACGAGGTCGCGACTACTCCTGATTCGGATTCGCATGCCTTGCAAACTTTGTGAAAGAGCTCAGCATGGCAAACTATCAAATCTTGTTTAACGGAGAGGTCAGTGCGCAGGCAAGTGTTGATGCTGTGCGTGAAAATCTGGCACGTGAACTCGGGTTGGATGAACGCAAAGCCAAGCAGTTGTTCAGTGGCAGAACCGTCGTTATCCGCAGTCAGCTTGATCATCAGCAGGCGGAAGCCTGGCAGGCAAAACTGGCGCAGTTTGGCGCGATCTGCCGCATCAAGGATCTGACCCCCAAAGGCAATTCCGTGAGCTTCAAAGAAGGCAAGAACGCAGAGCAGACCCTGCGCGACATCACCGCTGCACATCTGGAATGTCCCCGTTGTGGTCATATGCAGCTGGATTCAAGTCACTGCGCCCGCTGCGGTGTGGATCTGGAACAGGCATTCAAGCTTAAACGCAAAGAAGACCTCCTCATTGAAAAGAAGCTGCGCGAGTTGCGTGCCAGAAAAGCGCCATCGCCTGGGCAGGCACCACGGGTGGCTGCCCAGGCTGGCAGCAGCGGAGATCACGGGAACGACGCCGAGGCCCATGCGGACAACACCGCCAGTAAAGTCAGAAAGGGTGTGTTGCGCTGGTTAAACAAGTAACCCCAAGCAATGACCAGACCGCGCGGCCCGTTACTTCTGGTGGCGCTCAAGCTACCATGACGCTGTTGCCGTGATGAGTGTCAGACCCTGAAAAATCCTGCTTCTCTGCCGATAGGCGTATTTGATTCCGGCATGGGCGGACTCACCGTGCTGGCTGCGTTGCGCAAACACCTGCCCGCAGAGCACTTTGTCTATCTGGGTGACACCGCCCGCCTGCCCTACGGCACAAAATCTCCAGCGACCGTAACCCGCTACGCCGGCACTGCGGCTGCAACGCTGGTTGATCGTGGGGTTAAAGCGTTGGTGATTGCCTGCAACACAGCTTCTGCCTTTGCCCTGTCTGCCCTACAGCGACAGTTTGCGCCGCTGCCTGTGTTTGGCGTGGTTGAACCCGGTGCTCAGGCTGCGGCGCTGGCTGCTGACGACGCTGGAGATGGTTCCGGTGTGCTGGTGCTCGCTACCGAGAGCACAATCAGTGGTGGTGCTTACCAACGAGCCCTGTTACCCCTGCTCAGGCACGCGCCGGTTTACGGCAGAGCCTGCCCGCTCTGGGTCACTCTGGCGGAACAGGGACCTCTGGACCCGCAATTCATACACACGGTGCTGGCGTATGCGCTGCGCGGTTTTGAAACCAGCGGGCCAAGCACAGTGCTGTTGGGCTGCACGCACTTTCCCGTTTTCAAACCGCTCCTGCAGCAGTTGTTTGGCGAGCTGGTAGAAACCGGCCAGCGCCGCACTGCTGTCAGCATTGTAGATTCTGCCGATACCACGGCCCGATGGGTGGCGGAGGGCTTACGCGAACAGGCGCTGCTGGTCGACACTGAGGCTGGCGGCAGCGTGGCTTATCTGGCAACTGATGGTGCGCCGCGATTTAAGTCTGTTGGTAGTCATTTCCTCGGTGCGGCCATTGATGAGGTGGCGCTGGTCGATCTGTAACCAGTCATGTTTCAGGTGATGTCACTTTTATCTTTGTATTCACAGAGATCTTCGATGCTGCAGGCACCGCAGCGTGGCTTGCGCGCGATGCAGACATACCGACCGTGCAGGATCAGCCAGTGATGGGCGTCGCGCTTATAAGCTTCAGGCACCACTTTCAGGAGTTTCTTTTCAACCTGTAGAACGTTGCTGCCCATGGCAATCTTTGTACGGTTTGCGACGCGGAAGATGTGTGTGTCCACCGCAATGGTAGGGTGTCCGAATGCCGTGTTCAGAATGACATTTGCAGTTTTACGACCGACGCCAGGTAGCTTTTCCAGGCTCTCCCGGTCCTCGGGCACTTCGCTGTTGTAGTCGTCGCGCAGGATTTTACAGGTTTTGATGACGTTGGCTGCCTTGGTGTTAAACAGGCCGATGGTCCTGATGTAGGTCTTCAATCTGTTGACCCCCAGGTTGAAAATTGCCTCAGGGGTGTTGGCAACTTCAAATAATGGGCCGGTTGCTTTGTTCACACTGACGTCAGTCGCCTGAGCGGACAGGATGACCGCAATCAGCAGCTCAAATGGACTGTTGTAGTGCAGCTCGGTGGTGGGATTCGGGTTATCCGCCTTAAGCCGTGCAAAGATCTGTTCGCGCTTGGCAGCGTTCATGTTTTTATGCCTCTGGATTCGGCTGCATCAACATCGGGTGAACTTCTGGTAAACGCCTTTGCCAGGGCAAACAACACACCCGCTACAATAAACGCTCCGGGCGCATAGGCTGCCAGCGGCAGGGGTCCCGCCTGAAACAGTTGCAGGGTCCATTGTCCGGCAGCATCGCCGAACAGCAGGTGCCCGTCGCGCAGTAAAGAGCCATAAGTCAGTAGCTCTCTGATGCTGCCGAGTGTGATCAGAGCAATGGCAAACCCGACAGCCGTGCCAAGGGCATCCAGACAGGCTGCGCCGACGGGTTGACGGCTGGCAAATGCTTCAGCCCGCCCCAGAATCATACAGTTAGTCACAATAATCTGCACAAATAAGGCGATTTTGAGGTAAAGCTCATAACTGAAAGCCTCAAGCACCAAAGTGGTCACGGTGGTAAACGTCGCGATAATCAGGACAAAACAGGGCAGGCGCGCCTGCTCGGGAATGTGGTGCCGCAGGGCTGAAATCATGACGTTACTGCCGATCACAACAAAACTGCTGGCAGCGGCTAAACCGAGCGCGTTGATGACCGTTGTGCTTACCGCCATTAAGGGGCACAGGCCCAGCAGTTGCGCCCAGGCTGGGTTGTTGGTCAGCACTGCATTGCGAAGCACACCGTTACTGCTGCTCACAGTAGACCTCCACCTGATTGAAAATTCTGTCAGCTGCCCGCCGGATGGCATTGCTGGTGATGGTTGCGCCGGTAACGGCATCCAGGTGTGCGTACGCCGCTGCGTTTGAATTGTCCAGCTCTGTGATCCATGGATCGCGTGTGTGATCGATGAAGTCGCCAATACCCGGTGTTTCCCGATGATCGATGACACGCAGACTGAGACGTCCCGGCTGCGCAGGCGAACTGCCTGCGCGCCACAACGCCGTCAGGTAAATGGGACCGGCATAACCTGCGCTGCTGGTGCGCACAAACAGCCATTGCTCACAGTTGCCGAAAATTGCCTCGGTGATACTGGTTTGCGCCGGCAGTGGCTGGCCTAACATGGCTTCTAGGAGCGCGCGGGTACGCGCCTCGCGATTGGCTTGAATGTCTGTCGCCGTGAACTGGTTGGTCAGCACCAGCAGTATGCCGCATAAGCCGCCGATGACCAGTAAAGGCATAAAAACCTTAAATGGTTTTACCTCAGACATGTTCGGCCCGATCTACCGGTTCAGTTTTTGCTGCGCCAGTGTTGAAGCGGTTGAGGAAAGGCGTCAGGCAATTGCCGAACAGGATGGCAAAGGCAATACCATCCGGGTAAGCGCCAAATCCTCTGATGAGGTAAATGAAAATGCCAATCGTCGCACCAAAAATGAGCTGTTGGCGCGGACCTCGGGGGTGCGTAACCGGGTCTGTCGCGATGAAAAACGCAGCGGCCATAAATCCACCGGTAGTCCAGTGAAACCAGGGCGAACCCAGGCTTGCGGACGAGCCTGAGTCGTAGCCGAATAAGCCGGCAATGAGAATGCCTGCAAACATGCCGGCCGGAATACGCCAGGCCAGCAGTCGACGGTAGGTCAGCAGCAGCCCGCCGATCAGAAAGCTCAGGACAATCAGCTTCTGCTCACCAACCGCCTGGCCAAAGGCAATAGAAAACTCTTCGGTGGTTAAACCCTGGCGGTAACGGAATTCAGTCAGCAGGGTGGCGCCACTTAAAGCGTCGGGGCTGGCTTGGGCCAGCGCTGGCCAGTTGGCCAGAGCCTGTGGGAAGGACACCAGCACCACCGCGTAACCCACCATCGCCGGGTTGAACAGATTGTGTCCAAGACCACCGTATGCCTGTTTGGCCAGGCCAATAGCACACACTGCAGCGATCAGCAGAAGGCTAAGGTCACAAAATGGGGGCAGACAGATAGCCATGAGCCAGGCTGTAACCAGCGCGCTGCAATCCTTCAACGCAAACAGCACTGCCTGGCCGGAGTTGCCGCGAGCGAAGCTGATCAGCGCTTCGCACAGAACACAGGCAATGCTTAACAGAATAAGGTTCCATAACACACCCACACCCAGAACGTAGGTCATGGCAGCTGTGCCCGGGACAAGGGCCAGCATTACCCAGATCATGATCTGATGCGTTTTCATGACCATCGGTCCGCATTCTGCAGCCGTGCTGCGCGCTTGTTGGCGGCTGCAGCCCGGGTATCGGCTTCACGGCGCTTGTGAGCCTCAAAACGTTTTTTGTAGTGAGATCGGGCTGCGATGTCAGCTTCTTCTGCCAACAGTTCCTGTTTGGCGTGCGCAAAGAGTTCTGCCATGGGAATGTCGCTGGGGCAGGCACGGTCGCACAACCCGCATTCGATACAAGTCTGCAATCCAAGCTCAACGGCGCGATCTGCCTGCTGGTGAGAAACAAGCTGGAGCAGTTCCTGCGCGGGTAAATCGACGGGACAGACAGGGTTGCAGCGTCCACAGTTGATACAGGCACGCGGTGTTTTTGCGGTCTGCCGCTCGCGAGCGGGTCGTTTGCGTGGTCGCGCAGGTAATCGTGTCTGCCGGGTTGTTGGCACCAGCGAGATACAGTCTACCGGGCAGGCGGGTACACATAATTCACAACCGGTACACTCCGCTTCAATAACGGTATGCATGAGATTGCCGGCGCCAACAATGGCGTCAACTGGACACGGTGGTAAACACAGGGTGCAGCCGATGCAGCGGTTCTCATCAATCATCGCAACCATCGGTGCAGTCGGTTGCGGGGGTGTTTCGTCTGCGCCACCCATCAGGTCGAGGAGTTGCAGCTGCACAGCGCGACCGCCCGGGGGGCACAGATTCAGACTGGCACCCTGCACGATGGCTTCAGCATAGGGGCGGCAACCGGGATAGCCACATTGAGCACACTGGGTTTGCGGCAGCATGGCATCGATGCGATCCACCAGAGTCTGCGGATCGCGCGGGTAGCGACGTTGCAGGATCAGGTACGCGCCGGCAAACAGCATAAGCGCTGCAATCAGTAACAAGGGGGTTAGCCAGCTCATCCAGCTAACCCCTGAAAACCCATAAAAGCCAGGCTCATGATGCCTGCGCTGATCAGTGCAATGGGCACGCCCTGGAACGGCACAGGTATGCGCTCGTGCTGCAGGCGTTCACGCATGGCGCCGAACAGCACCATCACCAGGGTGAAGCCGCCAGCCGCACCGATACTGTAGACCATGGTCTGCAGCAGGGTCAGCGTTTGATTAATCGCCAGCAGGGCAACCCCTAAAACGGCACAGTTGCTGGTGATCAATGGCAGGTAAATGCCCAGCAGCTGATGCAATATCGGCGAAGTGGCTTCGAGGTAGTATTTCACCAGCTGCACGACACCAGCGATCACCACAATAAAGAGGATGATGCGCAGATAGGTCACTTCGAGTGGGACCAGCACGCCGTGGTAAAGAAGGTAGGACAGCGTTGCTGCCAGGGTCAGCACAAAGGTGGTGGCGAGACCGGTCGCAAGCGCCGTATCGTAGCTTCGGGTGATGCCCATAAAAGGACACAACCCCAGAAATTGTGCCAGCACAAAGTTGTTGACCAACAGTGCGCCTATCAGCAGAAGCCCGAGCTCAGCCACGTTAAAGGTGCTCCTGGTTCGTTAGCTGACGTCCATGCCGGGGCTGGCGCCACTGTCCGGAGACAGCAGGAATATATTTTCATCGCCGGGCCCGGCAGCCAGTACCATCCCCTCTGAGATACCAAAACGCATCTTTCGGGGTGCCAGATTAGCGACCACAATGGTGAGGCGCCCGACCAGGTCCTGCGGCTTGTAGGCTGCCTTTATGCCGGAGAACACCTGACGCTGGTGATCGCCCACGTCCAGCGTCAGCTGCAGAAGTTTGTCGGCCCCTTCGACGGGTTCTGCTGCTATCACTTTAGCCACTTTCAACGACACTTTGCTGAAGTCATCAATGCTGATGTAACCCGTGTCCTTCATATCCGGGTCGGCATCCGGGCGGGTGCCTTTATCAGGCGCATCGTTCACCGGGCTGACATCATCTGCGCCGGACCGCGCAGAGGCAGCAACAAGCTGATCAACGGTTTTCATTTCCATGCGCGTGAGCATGGATTTGAACGGACCGATGGTGTGCTGCAGGAGCGGTTGGCTTAAGTCAGACCACAGCAGCGGTTCAACCTTGAGGAAGGCTTCAGATTTTTCGGCCATCTGCGGCAGAACTGGCTTCAGGTAAATCGCCAGACTGCGGAACATATTGATGGCCTGACTGCAGATGAGCTGCAGATCATCACGCCGGTCAGGGGCTTTGTTCAGCTTCCAGGGTTCATGCAGAGCAATGTACTGGTTAGCAAGATCCGCCAGGCGTGTGATTTCTCTTACCACCTTGCTGGTGTCATCAGCTTCATACAGCTGGGCAATCATCGTTTGCGCTGCGACAAACTGCTGCCACAGATCTTCGTCGTGCATACGATCGGACAATCTGCCGTCAAACTGCTTGTTGATGAACCCGGCGCAGCGGCTGGCGATATTGATCACCTTGCCGACCAGGTCTGAATTAACCCGTTGCACAAAGTCTTCCAGGTTAATGTCCAGATCGTCGGATGAGCCGTTCAGTTTGGTGGCGTAGTAGTAACGCAGGTATTCCGGATCCAGAAATTTCAGATAGTCGGCGGCATTGATGAAGGTGCCCCGGGACTTCGACATCTTGGTGCCATTGACGGTAATGAAGCCGTGGGTGTGGATACGCGTTGGCGGACGGAAACCGGCCCCGTCCAGCACGGCGGGCCAGAACAACGCATGGAAGTTGATAATGTCTTTACCAATGAAATGATGGACTTCACAGTCACTGTCCGGTGCCCAGAAGTCATCAAACACAACTTCGTTGCCCTGGTCACAGAAATTCTTGAAGCTGGCCATGTAGCCGATAGGCGCATCCATCCAGACGTAAAAATATTTGTCTGTGGTGCCTGGGATGACAAAGCCGAAATACGGCGCATCACGGGAGATATCCCATGCCTTAAGGCCGGCATCCAGCCACTCAGACAGTTTGTTGGCTACTTCGGGTTGGACAGCTCCTGAGCGTGTCCACTGTTTCAGAAAATCAGAGTATTGCGGCAGATCAAAAAAGTAGTGATCGCTGGCGCGCAGTATCGGGGTGGCGCCGGAGTAAACTGATTTTGGGTTTTTCAGGTCGGTGGCGTCGTAGGTGGCTGCGCACTTTTCACAGTTATCACCGTACTGGCCGGGTTCACCACACTTGGGACACTCACCCACCACAAATCGATCCGCCAGGAACAGGTTTTTCTCCGGATCGTACAACTGTTCAACGCTGCGGGTGAAAATCAGCCCTTTGTCTTTCAGCCGGTTATAAATCAGCTCTGCAAAATAACGATTCTCATCTGAATGTGTGCTGTAGTAATTATCGTAGCTGATGTTGAAGCCGTGAAAGTCCTGCAGATGATCCAGGCGCATCTTTTCAATCAGCGTTGCGGCGCTCACACCCTCTTCTTCGGCGCGGATCATGGTTGCTGTGCCGTGGGTATCGTCCGCACACACATAGATGACCTCGTGGCCACGCATGCGTTGGAAACGTACCCAGATATCTGTCTGAACATGTTCCAACATATGGCCAAGGTGAATCGGTCCATTGGCGTTGGGTAATGCGCTGGTCACCAGAATTCGACGTGCCATGGGTTTGCCGCTGAAAAAAGGGCGCTAATTCTACCCGTACCGGGCGCAAAGGCCAAAGGTGTCGGTGGCGATCAGCCCTGTGCGGTCAAAAGCTGCTGCACAGGCCAAGTTGCCGGTTTCAGCCCGCGCGGTGCATGCATATACTAGGCCCCCAAAAAAATTGCCTGGTAGTCTGGCGGCCATGAAAATTGACGAATTTGTAGATCCTTTCCTGGGCAGAACCTGGGGCGAACTGGGCGCGCGCATACTGACCAGCGGTAACCGTATTTCGGTGACCCTGGGTTACCCGGCAGCAGGCATGGTGGATGAGATGACCGCGGCGCTGCGTGAGTTTCTGGGCAGTGCTGATATCGAGTTGGAACTGCACTTCCAGGCACCCCGGGGACGGGGGTTTGAACATGTGAAACACATCATTGCTGTCGCTTCCGGAAAGGGTGGTGTGGGTAAATCCACCACAGCGGTGAATCTGGCGCTTGCCCTGGATGCGGAAGGGGCCAAGGTCGGGCTGCTGGATGCGGATATTTATGGTCCCAGTCAGGGCATGATGCTGGGCGTCGCCGAAGGCAGTCGTCCTGCCATCAAAGACGGCAAATACTTTGAGCCGATCCGCGCCCATGGCATCAAAGCCATGTCCATGAGTTTCATGGTCACGGACAACACGCCGATGGTGTGGCGTGGACCCATGGCTTCCGGTGCGCTGCAGCAGATCCTGCTGCAGACGTTATGGGAAGATCTGGATTACCTGATTGTTGATATGCCGCCGGGTACCGGTGACATACAGTTGACGCTGTCGCAGAAAGTGCCTGTGGCGGGTGCGGTCATTGTCACCACGCCCCAGGATATTGCCCTGCTGGATGCCACCAAGGGCATTGAGATGTTTGCCAAAGTTGATATCCCGGTGTTGGGCATCATTGAAAACATGAGTGTGCACCAATGTCCGCAGTGCGGCCACGTAAGCCACCTGTTTGGCGAGGGTGGTGGGGCACGGGTAGCGTCGCAGTTAGGTGTACCCCTGCTGGCGGAACTGCCGCTGGCACTGTCCATTCGCGAGCAGGCGGACGGCGGCAAACCCACTGTGCGCGCGGAGCCTGAGTCTGCCATCAGCGCAATCTACCGTCGTGCTGCCCGGCACATGGCCGCCCGCCTGTGGCAGGGTGAACAGGCTGCACCCACCATCAACATGGTGGATGACTGAACTCAACCCATTGCGCAGAACCGCTTTTTAAGATCTCTGGCTGATTACTGGAATAACATCATTATGACCATCAAGTCTGACCGTTGGATTATTGAACAGGCCCGACGCGGCATGATTGAACCGTTTGAAGCGGGTCAGGTGCGCGAGTCCGGAGGCAGAAAACTGATCTCTTACGGTACCTCGAGTTACGGCTACGATGTGCGCTGTGCACCGCAGTTCAAGGTGTTTACCAACATTCACTCCGCAACCGTGGACCCTAAAGCCTTTGATGAACAGAGTTTTGTCGATATCGAAGGTGATGTCTGCATCATCCCACCCAACTCCTTTGCCCTGGCCAGTACCGTTGAATATTTCCGTATCCCCGAGGATGTGCTGACCATCTGCCTCGGAAAATCCACCTACGCCCGCTGTGGCATTATTGTCAACGTCACGCCGCTGGAGCCTGAATGGGAAGGCCATGTGACCCTGGAGTTTTCCAACACCACAACGTTACCGGCAAAGATATACGCCAACGAAGGTGTCGCGCAGATGCTGTTTTTCCAGTCAGATGAGCGCTGCATGGTCAGCTACAAAGACCGGGGCGGTAAATATCAGGGCCAGACTGGTGTTACCCTGCCCAGATCCTGAGGGTTAACGGATCAGAATCTGACCAGCGCAAGGGGTGTGGTCGGCGCTGACGATGGTGCCGATGGCCACCGGCGTTTCACCCTGCTCACGCAGTATCTCCATACAGCGTGTTGCATCTGCCGGAGCAACCATCAGCATGAAACCGATGCCGCAGTTGAAAGTTGTCAGCATTTCGCGTTCATCGATGTTCCCAGCCTGCTGCAGCCACGCAAATACATCCGGACGTTGCCAGGCATCGGTGTTGATCAGTGCCGCAAGCTGCGGATTTTTGAAGACGCGGGGCACGTTCTCGTAGAATCCGCCACCGGTGATGTGCACCATCGCGTGGGGGCTGATTTCTTTCAGGGCGGCCAATACCGGTTTCACATAAATCCGCGTCGGCGCAAGCAGCTCATCAAGCAGATCTACATTCGGTGAGATGCCCAGGTGGGATAAGACCTTGCGGATCAGTGAATAACCGTTGCTGTGCGCGCCGGAACTGGGCAGCCCGATAATGACATCGTCCCGATCGAGCTGTTCTCCTGAAACAATTTTTGCTTTCTCGACAACGCCGACACAGAATCCGGCCAGATCATATTCTCCATCGGCGTAGAAGCCCGGCATTTCCGCGGTTTCACCGCCCGCCAGCGAGCAGCCCGCCAGCTCGCAGCCGGTGGCGATGCCCTTAATGACGGTGCTGGCGGTATCGACATCCAGCCCACCGGTGGCGTAATAATCCAGAAACAGGAACGGCTGTGCACCGGTCACCAGTACATCGTTGGCACACATGGCCACCAGATCCTGCCCCACGGTTGCATGGCGGTTGTGATCGATGGCCAGCTTAAGTTTGGTGCCAACCCCGTCGGTACCGGACACCAGTACCGGTTGTCTGTAACCCTCGGGTATTTCTGTCATGGCTGCGAAGCCACCCAGGGTGGAAAGCATTTCAGGGCGATGGGTGGCTTTGCATGCAGGTGCAATGCGGCGAATCAGTTCTGCACCCGCTTCGATGTCGACACCGGCGTCTTTGTAGCTCAGCCCGGATGAGGCAGGGGGTGTGTTGGCATCTGACAAAGGCGGTCTCCAATACAGGCCGGGTTGGCCGGGTGGTTCAAAGGGCTCAAAGCCGGCGGCGATCCAGCTTGAATCGGGCAGTTTAGTGCAAATCAGCCGAATGCGATAATCTCTCTCGCCAGAGCTGGTTTTTCGCTAAACTGTGTCGCTCAGGAGCGCCTTGAACAGCGTTGTAAACAGTGCCTTGAATCGTTCCGCTCAGAATGGGTTTGCGTGTGTATCCAATAATCAGATCAGTGTTTGTCGTTAGCCTGCTTGTCGTTCTGGGGCTGATTTCCGCTGGTTCTGCACAGGCGCTGAGTGATGCGGACTGGCTCTACGCGGTGGATCGTCCTGTGTCGGCGCAGAGTGACGCAGAGCGCAACCGGGTCGCCCAGGAAGGATTGCTGGTGGTGTTGTCCCGGCTCACCGGTCTGGCCTCGGTACCCAGAACACCTGCCATTGCCGCAGCGCTCGCGGAACCGCAGAATTTCTACAATCGCTTTGTGTTTTTTACCACCCGGGAAGCCAATGGCGAGCAGCAGACCCACCTGCGTATCACCTTCCAGTCCAATGCCATGCAGCAGCTGGTGAAAACTGCCAACCTGCCGGTGTGGTGGTCGAAACGCCCGAATGTGTTGGCGTGGCTGGTTGTTGACGACGGGCTCAGTCGCGAGATTCTGGCCAGCGCCAGTCCCCATCCGCTGGTGACACAACTGCGTAACTACGCCGCCGATCGGGGTGTCACGCTGACCTTGCCGTTGCTGGATATGGAGGATTCCCTTGCCGTCAGCCCGGCAGATGTCTGGGGTAAGGTGACCGCCTCTCTGGACCAGGCTGCAGCCCGTTACGACGCCGATCTGGTGCTGGTGGGCCGCCTCAGTGAAGACCAGACATTTAATGGTGAGATCTATCGTGGTGACTGGGAAGTCTGGTTGGACGGCCAGGCGCTGGCGGCAAATTTCACCACCCCGGACCTGGCTGAGGCCGTACGCGGTGGTATAGATATGCTGACGGAAAGGTTAGCGGAGAAGTATGCGGTCCTGCCTCGCAGTCAGCGGGCTCAGCGTATTTATATCAGTGGCTTATCAGACATTCTGGGATATGCCGAGTTGATGGCGTACCTCAACAGTCTTGAGTTTGTTGACGCGCTTGACGTTGAAGCCATTGAAGGACCCCGCCTGAGTATCTCATTGGTCAGCCGTGCTGAACCCGAACAGCTGTTGACGTTGCTGACAGCGCAGGGCCGCTTGCGTGAAGACCTGCTGACGCGCGGGTTTGATATGCAGCTTATCTGGCAGGGTTAGCGATGTCGCAGATACCCAACATCATCACTATTCTGCGAATTCTGCTGGTGTTACCCACTGGCTGGATGTTATGGCACGAGCGTTTTATGGAAGCGTTTGTGCTGATGCTGATTGCGGGTTTGTCCGATGCCTTTGATGGCTTTCTGGCCCGCCGCTTTAACTGGATGAGCAAGCTGGGCGCCACCCTTGACCCGTTGGCGGACAAGCTGCTGGTGGCGGCAATGTTCATCATATTCACGCTGCAGGGCCATATACCTCTGTGGGTTGCGCTGATTGTCCTGATTCGTGATTTCACGATCATGGCGGGTGCCGGCGTGTATAAACTGTTGTACGAAGAAGTGGATATCTCACCAACATTTCTCAGCAAGGCAAATACGGCCATGCAGATCATCACCGTCTGTCTGTTAATGGCCAGCTTCCTGCCTCTGGGCGTGGTTGCAGATATTGCCGCCAGCTCTGTGCGGCCGTGTTTTTATGTGCTGGCGGTGTTGGGCGTGAGCTCCGGGCTTGACTATGTCATCACCTGGGGTTCGAAAGCCTATCGAGAAGGTAAGAAACGCAAACGTTACAAACATGGCCCGTCAGGCTTTCGTCGGGTCGATTAGATCCATGCCCGCGCCGCAGCAGTTTACTCTGGCCATTGAGCATCCTATTGAGCAGCGCCTGGACAATTTTGTCAGCGGTGAAAACGATGAGTTGTTGCAGGCGCTGCGAACGCCCGTACAGGATTTCGTTGGCTTATGGATTTATGGACAGGGCAGCTGTGGGCGTAGTCATCTGCTGCGCGGACGCTGTCTGCGTGCAGTAGAGCTCGGTGAGTCGGCTTGTTATGTCAGTTGTGCGGACTACGAACACAACCCGGGTGGTCTGCTGGCAGCACTGGAGTATGCAGGCCGGCATGGTCAGGTGGTGGCGCTGGACGATCTCGAAGCACTCCCCCGCCAGCAGGAGATGCATGATGCGGTAATGGCCATCTATCAGCGTGTGCTGAACGAGAACGGGGTGCTGCTTGTGACTCACAATACAAACTCCGCGCAGGTCAACTTTCTCACGCCGGATCTGGCCTCAAGAATGCGCAGTCTGCAGCATTTTCACATTACACCGTTAGATGATGCTGCCAAGGTACGCCTGTTGAAACAGCGTGCCCACCAGCGCGGCTACGCGCTGCAGCAGCCGGTGCTGGATTACTGGCTTGCCCGCGGGCCGCGCAGTCTTGGTGCGCTGTTGACGGATCTCGAAACCCTGGATAAAGCCAGTCTGGTGAACAAATCACCGGTGACGATTCCGCTGTTGAAACAGGTGCTGGGCTATTGATGTCCCGCTCCGATACACCGTCTCCCGCACATGTACTGGTGGTGGGCGGGGGTTCTGCCGGTCATGTCATTCCCGCGTTGCCGGTGATTGCCGAGCTGCAGCAACAGGGTTATCAGGTCTCCTTTGTCGGCACCCGTTCAGGACTTGAAGAACAGCTCACCGCAGCGAGCGGCGTACGGTTTTACGCTGTGTCAGCGGGCAAGTTGAGACGCTACTGGTCCTGGCAGAACGTCACGGATCTGTTTCGTATCCTCCGGGGTGTACTGCAGTCAATTGTGCTGGTCCGGCGCCTGCAACCTGACGTGGTTTTTTCGAAAGGCGGCTTTGTGTCGTTTCCCGTCGCGCTGGCTGCCTGGCTCTGGCGGGTGCCGGTGGTGGCACATGAGTCGGATCTGACACCGGGCTTGGCCAACCGGCTGGTGTTACCCTTTGTCCGAACCCTGTGTGTCAGTTTTGCGCAGACAGCGCAGGTCAGCGGGGCCACCCTGGCCCGTGCGCGGGTGGTGTTAACCGGCACTCCTCTGCGCGAGGAAATCACGTCGGGAGATGCCGTTCGCGGCCGACAGATACTTGGTCTGACGGACGATGACAAACCGCTGCTGGTGGTGACCGGGGGCAGCCTGGGGGCCGATGCGCTTAATGCAGCGCTGCGTGCTGCCCTGCCGGAGTTGACCCGGCGGTATGTGGTGTTGCACGTCTGCGGTCCGGGCAAGCGCCAGACGCTGGACATGCCAGGTTACATTCAACGCGAGTATATTGATGAAGGCTGGGGAGACCTGCTGGCCGCGGCAGCCATTGTTTTGTCCAGAGCGGGTGCAAATGCGCTGTTTGAGTTGCTGTCGCTGGCTAAATTGAATGTGTTGGTGCCTTTGTCAGCCAAGGCATCCCGCGGCGATCAGATCGATAATGCCCGGGTGGCGGCCGAGGCCGGGTATAGCGTGGTCCTGGCCGAGGCAGATCTGAACACGGATACCCTGCTTGCCGCATTGACCCGGGTAGAAGAAAATCGCGACCAGTTTGCCGCGGCGCTGGCGCGTTTTGAACGGCCTCCGGCGGTGCCGGCCATTGTTCGCGAGATCACCGCTGCAATAGGCTTACAGTCCGCTTCTTGACTTTCTCCGGTTGCATGCCTACCTTGCGCGGCTCTCTCACAAACCCGCTTTATCATGTACAAAGTTCGCACCTACAATGCCATCGCCGCTGCCGGTCTGGATCGTTTCAACACCGACAAATACAGCGTCGGCGCTGACATCAACTCACCTGATGCGTTGCTGCTGCGCAGCCATAAGCTGGGTGAGGATGAGCTCAGCGATGGTCTGCTGGCCATTGCCCGCGCTGGTGCTGGCGTCAACAACGTGCCGGTACAAGCGTGCTCGGACAAGGGGATTGTGGTATTCAATACGCCGGGGGCAAACGCCAATTCGGTGAAAGAACTGGTGCTGACCGCGCTGCTGCTGGCCTCCCGGGATGTTTATGGTGGCATCAGCTACGTGCGCTCACTGTCCGCCGTCACAGATGAAGTGGAACTCAACACGCTGGTCGAAGCGGAAAAGAAACGCTTCAAAGGCCGCGAACTCATCGGTAAAAGTCTCGGGGTTGTCGGGCTCGGCGCCATTGGCAGCATGGTCGCGCGTGCCGCACTTGATCTTGGTATGCGGGTGCTGGGCTACGATCCGGCGTTGTCTGTGGACGCGGCCTGGCGTGTACCCGCTGAAGTCGAGCGGATGGAGAACCTGCCCAGTCTGTTTGCCCAGGCGGATTATGTGACGCTGCACGTGCCGCTGTTACCAGCAACCCAAGGCATGATCAATGCTGCGGCGCTGGAAGCCTTCAAGCCCGGCAGTGTGCTGCTGAACTTTGCCCGCCAGCCTATTGTGGATACACAGGCCCTGGCCAAAGCGTTGGAAAACGGCCAGGTTGGCCGGTACGTTGCTGACTTTCCGGTGCCGGGATTGATCGACCATGATCGTGTGATGCTCACCCCGCACCTGGGTGCCAGCACCGCTGAGGCGGAAGAAAACTGTGCGGTCATGGCGGCGGATCAGCTGATGCGCTTTCTGGAGACCGGCAGCATCACAAATTCAGTGAATTTTCCCCCGGTTGGCCTGGAGCGGGTGGATGGCTTTCGCATCGCAGTCACCAACCGCAATGTCACGGGTACGTTGGGTAAAATGACCTCTGTCCTGGCGGCACGTGACATCAATGTGATCGATCTGATCAATAAAAGCCGAGATGATGTGGCTTACAACCTGATCGATCTGGCAGCACAGCCTGACCAGGGCCTGATTGATGCCATCTCAGCCATCGACTCGGTCATCAATGTCCGCGTGCTGACTTCACAGAGCTGACAGGCGGCTTGAGTGTCTGTTCAGCGGTGTCTGATGCCCCGCCGTGCCTGACGCCGGGCAAACCGGTTCGGATCCGTCAGCGCTTCGATCGCGGCGCTGACACCGCTGCTCCAACCCAACAGCTGATTACTCACCATGGCGGCGGCCAGGGGCGCCGCAGTTGTGCCCATGGAGCCGAAAGCAGTAGCCAGCCATATCTCTGCAGGACCATCCAGGCGACCGATGATCGGCATCCGATCGCTGCTGGTGGCGCGGGCGGCACGTTGGCTGTGCTGCCAGGTCAGGTCTGCATCCGGTATCAGGTGCTGATTGGCCTGCAGGTTGTGGTTGCGGGCCTGTGCCTGAGACCACGGGCGATATTCGTAGGATGCGCCGAGTACCACACCGGTGTCATCGGGGACCAGATAGCCATTACCGACCACGGGTAAATTGCTCAACCTGGCGGGGCTTGTGAAGCGGTCCAGTTGTCCGTATACCTCACTGATTTCCAGGTGATCGCAGCCGGGAAATGTACGGGTGCCGCCGGCAGTGCACAGGACATGGATACCTTCGGTGTCAGATATGCCGGACGGCGTAAGCGCGCTGTTGGCTTCCAGCAAAATGTTGCGATGGCTCAGCAGCGCTGCGCACAAGGTCGGCAGGTCCACCACACCGGCGCTGGCGAAAAACAGCGCGTCGGCATCAATGGCGACACCGCTCAACGCTGCCGCCTCTGCAGCACCCAGCCGTGCAAACCAGTGCCGCTGATGTTTGTCGTTATTACCGTAAGATGCAGTGATCCGCTCCAGTTTTCTGGCATCCATATTAGGCCCCTGCAGTTGTAGAACACCGGTACGGGCAAAGCCATCTAACCCCTGCAGATAAGCGCTGGTATAGTGAAAACTGGTATGCCGGAATGCAGCACTTGGGCTGCCGTCACCCAGCAGCCGCGCATGCATGACCGCAGTATTGATCCGTGCCGATGCACCGGTTGCAGGATTGGGATCGCAAACCCTGACCGTCACGCCTGCTTCAGCAAGCCTGCGGGCCATGCAGGCGCCACCGATACCCTGTCCGTGTACGGTCACCTGGTCCGGTGCCCGCTGGGGCTGGCGACCTGCAGGCTTGAAGGCGCCGGCCAGACTGTGGTGCTTGTGTGGACTCTGATCGAGACGCTCTATGGAAAAACCGACCGCCGCAAGGCCCCGGCGGACGTGGCCAGCGGCGGTAAATGAAGCAATACTGGTGTCCCGTGAGGACAGCTGAGCAAGCGCGGCATAAATCTGAGGCGTCCACATGTCCGGGTTCTTGCTGGGGGTGAAGCCGTCGAGAAACCAGGCATCGACGGGATTGCGCTGTTGTTCCTCGAGCGCGGCTAGCCCGTCCACCACGTCCCCGTGGAACAGCGTCAGAGTGATGCGGCCTTCGGCAAAAACCCGCTCATGCCATCCCGCCAGCAATGGCAGTACCGGTTGCGTGAGACGGGCGTAGAGCGGTTTTAGCTGTTGTGCCCGCTGCGCAACCTGCTGCCAGTCTGCGGGGCTTAATGGATGCTTTTCTATCGCGACGTATCTGAGATGAGCCTGGCTGTGTGTTAACACCGCCGCAGCGGCGGCAATGAAGTTGGTGCCCATGCCGAAGCCAAGCTCACCGATGCACAGCGTTTGAGCTGCCTGTGCTTTGGCCACGATCCGACCGGGCCTGATGAATATTCGCTCCGCTTCTGCCAGACCATCATCGCGAAAATAGATGTCATTGTAGTCTGTGGCTTCGACCTGATCGCCGCGCCAGCGGATTTGCGCTGGTTCGATGATCATCAGGATCTCGTTTCAACCGGTCGCGCAGGATCGGTGATCCAGCCACTCCAGGAATCAGCGTAGAGAACGGGTTCTGCAAGCCCGGCGATGCGCATGGCAAGCACATTGTGCGCGGCAGTGACGCCAGAGCCGCAGTAGCATATGGCGTTGTCACTGACCCCGGCAAAGCGGGCAGCCAGTGCGCTGGCGGACTTGAAACCGCCGTGATCATTCAGATTTTCCTGAAACGGCAGGCACAGGGCCTGGGGAATATGCCCGGCCACCGGGTCTATGGGCTCTTCCCTGCCCGCCCAGCGCGCCTGGCTGCGCGCATCGATCAGCTGGTTTGGCGCAAGCCTGCCCAGCTCTTTTTGCAATGTTTCGGTTGCAATTAAGCGTGTGAGGGGTGCAAGCACCGGGTATCGAGTTGGCGACGGTTGTGGCGGTAGCGCTGTGGTGAGGGCCTGGGTCCAGTGCTGCAGGCCGCCGTCCAGCACCGCCACATGGGCATGCCCCAGCCAGCGAAACATCCACCAGGCCCGGGCAGCAAAGGCGCCACCTGCGTCGTCGTAAACCACCACCTGCTGTCCCGGCTGCAGGCCCAGTTCACCGACCCGTGATCGGAAGCGCTGTATATCCGGCAATGGATGACGCCCACGTTCGCCAGGCGGGTCCGCCAGATCTTTATCCAGATCGAGGTGATACGCACCGGCAATGTGCCCTTGCAAATAAGCAGTTCTACCCCAATTAACATCGCCAAGCGCGGCCCGACAATCAAACACCAGGCAATTGTTTTCGACATCGGTCAGTTCTGCTGTTGTGATGAGCGTGGTGAATGTTGGCATTGGGACTTAAGGGCCTGATCTAGCGTCACAACATAGTACTAGGACACACTGTCCCATGGCGATGACGTCTACACTATCGAAGACGGGTTTCGCAAGGTGGCTTAACCCCCTAGCAATGCCTACAATGCGGCGACCCTAACAACTGCTTACCTGAAAGGAGCTGATGCTTTGAGCATTCTGGATATATTGAGTCATGGCTTACTCAACCTGTCTGTCACCGAGTTGGTTATCTACACTCTGGTTGTGACACACATCACAATTGTTGCGGTCACCGTCTTTCTGCATCGACACAGCGCGCACCGCGCGCTGGAATTGCACCCGCTGCTGCAACACTTCTTCCGCGCCTGGCTCTGGTTCACCACAGGAATGGGTACCCGGCAGTGGACCGCAGTGCATCGTAAACACCACGCCAAATGTGAAACCGAAGAAGACCCGCACAGTCCGGTTGTCAAAGGCATTGGCGAAATCTTCTGGCGCGGCGTGGAAAACTACCGTATCGAAGCCACCAACGAAGAGACGCTGGCCAAATATGGTCGTGGCTGCCCCGACGACTGGCTGGAACGCAACGTCTATGAGAAATATACAACCGGTGGCATCACGGCGCTGGCGCTCATTAATATTTCTCTGTTTGGCGCGTTGGGCCTGACGATCTGGGCAATCCAGATGATCTGGATTCCACTGTTTGCAGCCGGTGTGATCAACGGTATCGGCCACTGGTGGGGTTATCGCAATTTTGAATGTCCCGACGCCGCCCGTAATATTTCCCCCTGGGGCATTCTGATTGGTGGTGAAGAGTTGCATAACAATCACCACACCTATCCCAACTCCGCCAAGCTGTCAGCCAAATGGTACGAGTTCGACATCGGCTGGATGTGGATTCGCCTGTTTGAGATGCTGGGTCTGGCCAGAGTCATCAGCACGGGCCCCGTGGTTCAGCGCGTGCCCAACAAAACCGTACTGGACAAAGATGCAGCCTGGGCGCTGCTGAACGATCGCTTTCACGTCATGGCGCGCTACTCAAAAGAAGTGGTTAAACCCGTTATGGCCCAGGAATATCGGAAAGCAGATGCGGCCTCCCGCAAGCTGATCAAACGTGCGCGCCGGGTAATGGTACGTCAGCCGCTGCTGGTCAATGATTCGGGCCGCGACCGTATCTCAGCCGTGGTGCAGACCAGTGCAGAGATTCGCGTGATTCACGAATTGCATCATCGCCTGCAGGAAATCTGGGCCAAACGCGGCGGTAACATGGATGAAGTGATTCAGGCGCTCAGAGAATGGTGTAAAGAAGCAGAAGCCTCCGGCCTGCAGAGCCTGGAAAACTTTGCGCAGACGTTGAAATCCTACGCTACGCCTCAGGTCGCGACGGCTTAACCACGTTGAGATTGAACGCATGGCCCGGATCCTGGGGCCATGTGTGGCAGGTTACATCTGGTCGACGACGCCGATGCCCAGCAGATCCAGCCCCGTACGCAGTGTGTCTGCAGTCTGCCTGGCCAGCACAAGGCGTCGTTCGCGTACATCTTCGCTGCTGTTGAGAATCGGGCAGGCTTCGTAGAAGCTCGTGAAACGCGTTGCCAGTTCATACAGATAGCCACACAGCAGGTGCGGCATACCTTCCTCTGCCACTGCTTCCAGCGTGTCATTGAAACCTGCAATCATCACCGCCAGTCGCCGCTCCGGCTCTTCAACCGCCGTGGTCTGGGCCGGCAGGCGCTCGGGATCAATCTTGCCTCGGGCAAAGATGCTGGCAATACGGGTATAGGCGTATTGCAGGTATGGTGAGGTGTTGCCGTCGAAGCTGATCATCTGTTCCCAGTTGAATACATAGTCACTGGTCCGATTTTTTGACAGGTCCGCATATTTCACGGCGCCGATACCAATCACATGCCCCAGCTGTGCTGCCGCCGCTTCGCTGAGCTCCGGATTTTTGCTGCGCACCAGACGGGTGGCACGCAGTTCGGCTTCGTCCAGCAGATCCGCCAGCTTCACCACTGTGCCGGCCCGGGTTTTAAACGGTTTGCCGTCATCGCCTAACATGGCGCCAAATGGCATGTGTTCCAGGCTCATATCTGAATCGGCCAATCCCGCGTGGCGGGCCACGGCAAAGATCTGTTTGAAGTGCAGCGCCTGACGGGCATCGGTGAAATACAGCACCCGTTGTGCGTTGAGCTCTCTGTTACGATATTGGATGGCAGCCAGATCGGTGGTGGCATACAGATAACCGCCATCTGATTTCTGTACGATGACCGGCAATATTTCGCCTTTTCTGGTTTTGAATTCATCCAGGAACACACATTGTGCGCCTTCACTGACGCTCAAAAGGCCTTTTGCGTCGAGCTGCCTGATGATGCCTGGCAAGGCGTCATTGTAGGCACTCTCGCCGTGGATGTGGGCTGGCTGCAAAGTCACATCGAGCCGGTCGTAGATCTCCTGACAGTGAGACATGGAGACATTGATGAAATGCTGCCACATGGCCAGGGTTTGCGCGTCACCTGCCTGCAGGTCAACCACTGCCTGGCGGGCGCGCTGCTGAAAATCGGGATCTTCGTCGAAGCGCGTTTTTGCCGCGCGGTAAAAATCTTCCAGATAGGCCAGAGAATCAGAATTGGCGTTGTTGTCCTGCAGATAGGTCAGCAGCATGCCGAACTGAGTGCCCCAGTCACCGACATGATTCTGCCGTATCACCGTGTGGCCCTGGGCCTCCAGCACGCGCACCATGCAGTCACCAATGATGGTGGACCGTAAGTGTCCCACGTGCATTTCTTTAGCCAGGTTTGGTGCGGAATAATCCACAACCACCCGCTCGGGTGAAGGGCTGGCTGTGACCTGCCCCGCGCGCACGCCGGCCAGGAATTCTGCTGACAGGGTGATATTCAGAAAACCAGGACCGGCGATATCCACCTTGCTGGCAACACCGCTCAGATCCAGTTGGTTGATGACCTCAGCGGCAACCTCCCGTGGATTGCGCTTTGCGCGTTTGGCTGCCGCCATAATGCCGTTGGCCTGGTAATCACCCAGCTCAGGCCTGCTGGATGTTTGTACCAGCGCCGGGCCGGCCAGCCCCAGGGTCTGGAAGGCAGCCTCTAGAGCGTCGCTGAGCAGGGCTTTTATGTGCATGCGGTGTGGGTGCTAGTCGAGGGTCTTGACCTGTTCGGCCTGTGCACCCTTTTCCTGGTGGGAGACCACAAAGCTGACCCGCTGGCCATCATTAAGCACCGGACGCTGGTTGCGATCTCCATCGCTGGCAATGGAACGCTGGTGAACAAAAATCTCTTCACCATTTTCACGCACGATGAAGCCATAACCTTTGGAACGGTTGAACCATTTGACCGTGCCGTTCTCAACCGGGCCGGTGGCTTCGCTGACCGCTTTTGCCGGCGCGCCGGCGTCGCGGTCGCTGCGACCGGACGATCTGCTGTTGTCTTTCCGGGGTGATCTGGCGTCGCGTGCGGGTTTTGTGCGTTCACCTGATCGGCGTTCGCCGCTGCTGTTGCGCTGGCCGCGGTTGCCATTGGATGTCGTGCGAGCCTCGTTGCGCTCCGGCTGGACAGGTGATGCTGAGTCCGACGCGCCGTTCTGACGCAGTCGCGCGTTGAACAGACCGTTGATAAACAGCGCAAGGAATGTGATGACAAGGAGGGCAATGTAACTGTCGGACCAGAAACGCTGCGACAATTCAGTGACCAGAGCGGCCAGCAGAGCAGCACTGGCAGCGGCGATGAGTAGTGTAGGCATGATAGATCTTATGGATGAAAAAAGCGCCGCATTCTACCCCATAAAAGCGCCAGCGTGGGGTTCAGGATTTTTTCCGCTTCAGGCGGGTCTTTATTCGACGCGCCTGATGCTGCGGATGATCACGGGCTCTTCCGGTACAGCCGCCATACCCCGTCGCAGGTGGGTGTTGACCAGCTCGATGGCATCGACCACATCCATGCCGGCAGATACTCTGCCAAACACGGTGTAACCCGCCCGCGTGCCATCGGCGTTGAGGTTCGGATTATCCGCAACGTTGATGAAAAACTGCGAATTGGCGGAGTCCGGATCATCCAGGCGCGCCATGGCAATGGTGCCGCGGGTGTTCTTGACCCCATTGAAAGACTCGTTAGGCACGGTTTGCGTGGCTGGCCGGTACTGCAGATCTGCAGTGTAGCCGCCGCCCTGGATCATGAAATTGGCGATGACGCGATGAAACACCAGGCCATCATAAAATTTGTCATCGACCAGGTTGAGGAAATTCTCAACGGTTTTTGGGGCCAGCGTGGGTGTCAGCGTTACTTCAATCACACCGAAGTTGGTGTCGATGTGCACCTTTGGATTTTCAGCAAACGCACCTGCGGTTGTGGTGCAGGCGAGCAGCGCAATCAGTAACGTTCGACAATAGCGATAGATGTTCATGGCGCGCATGTTAGCGGAGCCTTTCGTGTTAGGCGAGTGCTTTGACATAAGCTGCGACGCTGGCCGCCAGACCCATTTCAAGGGCATCGCAGATCAGCGCATGGCCAATCGAGACTTCCGCAACTTCGGTAATCTGACGAAACAGGGTCAGGTTGTGTAAATCGAGATCATGGCCGGCGTTTACCCCCAGGCCGACCTGGTTGGCGTACCGGGCAGCACCCAGATAACGCTGGAAACTGCGCTGCACCGCGTCGTGTTCGGGGCCATATTCACCGTAGAGGTCAGCAAAAGGGCCCGTATACAGTTCGATACGGTTGGCGCCGTGGGCTTTGGCCTGTTGAATCTGCGGAATGTCCGGGTCCATGAACAGGCTCACTCTCGCCCCGAAAGACTGGTACAGGGCGATTTTATCCGCCAGGGCCTGATCAAAGAGCGTCAGGTTCCAGCCGTGATCAGAGGTAAGCTGATTGTCGCTGTCCGGCACCAAAGTGGCCTGGGCAGGTCTGGTCTGTTCAATCAGCGCATCCAGACCCGGATAGCCGCCGGCGTTCGCGGTGGCCATCGGGTTACCTTCAATATTGAATTCGATGTTGGGATATTCACGCGCCAGCAGCTGCGCCAGGGCAAACACGTCATCAGTGCGGATATGACGCTGGTCTGGCCGGGGATGTACGGTAATACCTTGTGCGCCCGCCGCCAGCGCAACTCTTGCAGCTTCCACCACGCTCGGTCGCGCACCCTCCCGTGCGTTGCGTAACAGCGCAATTTTGTTCAGATTCACACTCAGTACGGTCATGGCCTGTGCCTTCAGCTCCACGCGCTGCGGTGGGGGCGTGCCTTGATCAGAACGCCTGCAATCAGGCCCAGAAACAACAGGCCGCCGCCGATCATCAGAGCCTCATTAAACGTATTGTCTTCCAGTTGTGCGCGGCTTAAGGCAATGTCATCCAGTTCATCCTGCAGGCGGGCGTTCACCTCTTTCAGCTTGATGTTCTCCGCATTGGTCTCGATCGCACCCGCAGAGATTCGGGTGATCTCCGCCAGTTCAGTCTCCAGTTCCGCAATGCGCTTTTCGTAGGCGGCATTGGTGCTGCCGCGCTCGCGATTGCTGGCAGTCAGTTCCTGCACTTTTGCCTGTTCTGCTGCCAGCGCCGCCTGGGCGTTTGCCATGGCCCGTTGCGCTGCAGCCAGTTTCAGCTTTGCAATCGGTTCACTGACCAGATATTGGCTGCGGATCCAGCCTTCGGTGCCGCGACTGGTTCGGATGCGGCTGAAGCCGGCTTCTGCATCCTCCTCCAATACCTCCATCTGGGTGCCGCTGGGCAGGCCACGGTGCAGGATGCGGTGTCCGCTTGAAGGTCCGCTGCGCAGCGGCACGGTCAGCTCATCCGAGATATAAACGGTGCGTGCATCAGCGGAAGTTGCGGTGAACGCAGTCAGCGTGCTGATCGCGATCATAAGCAGGGTGACGATAAAGGTGTGTGAGTCGTGCATAAATGGTCCGTTTTAAGCGTCACTGCCAGGGCGTGACGACTGGCTGTATCAGGGGTTCTTTTCGCTTTTTGAGGCTTTCGGGTCCGGCAGATTGTCTTCGTTAAGCAGACCTTTGGCGTACAGGTAAGTAAACGTGGCGATCAGCATGCTGATATTGATTATCAGCAGTCCCGCGAAGCGGAAAGTCACCCAGGTGTCCATATCGAAGTTATAAGCCACCCATAGATTCAGCGCGCCGGCGAAAGTAAAACCCAGCGCCCAGCCGTAGGTGAGTGTGAACCAGGCGTGATCCGGCAGGTGCAGTACCTGCCCCAGCATTTTCTTGATGAAAAAAGTTCTGCCTATCAGGTGGCCGCCGACCAGCGTCAGCGCCAGGATCGCGTTGACGATGCTGGGTTTCCACTGAATAAAGGTTTCATCACGCAGCAGCAGGGTCATGCCGCCCAGCAGCATACTTGCCACAAAGGTGACTTTAAGCTCGTTGCCGATGGGCTTTTTCATAAGCAGATAAGCCACCACCTGGAGGGTGACGCCACCCATCAGCACCGCTGTCGCCAGGAAAATATCCCGGGTGACAAAATAAACCACCACAAAGGCAAGGATCGCGGCGTAATCAACTAGCTGTTGCATAAAAAAAGTTTATCCTTGGCGGCCGTTTAAGGCTGCGCATTGAATATTGGGTTTCGCGCGGATAATAAAAGAATAGCGTAAGAAGAGACACCGTTGAGCCAACTGCTGCACGTACACCCGGAAAATCCGCAACGCCGCCTGTTGCAGATCGCGGCCCAGGCCCTCGCGGACGGCGGGCTGGTGGCGTATCCAACGGATACCTCCTATGCGCTGGCGTGCCATATCGGCGATAAACGGGCGCTTGATCGGATTGTCGCACTGCGGCGGCTGAGTAAAAACCACCAGTTTACCCTGGCCTGTCGGGATCTGAGTGAGCTGGGCGTTTACGCCAGGGTGGACAATTCCAGTTATCGCCTGCTGAAACGGGCAACGCCGGGACCCTTTACCTTCATTCTGCGGGCCTCCCGTGAGGTGCCCAAGCGCCTTGTGCATGAAAAGCGGCGTACCATCGGTATTCGGGTGCCGGATCATCCCGTGGCTCAGATGTTGCTGGAGATCATGGGCGAGCCCATTATGACCACCACGCTGCGCCTGCCGGAAGTTAACGGCGAGGCACAACCGCTGTTCATGGACGGTGAAGACATCGCACAACACCTGGACAAGCAGCTGGATGTGATCATCGATGCCGGCGCCTGCGGGCTGGAAGAAAGTACCGTGGTTGACCTCACTGAAGACGTGCCGCAATTAGTCCGCCAGGGAAAGGGAGAGCTGGATGCCATTTAGAGTCCTGTCTGCTCAACTCAACGAGTTAATCAGACAGGACACTGGCCCATCACACGCCTATAATGTCGACCTGTAAATGCCACTCGAAATAAAGGGCTCGCTTGAGCAGTAATGATTCAAACCAGAGAGTGCTCTCTGGCATGCGTCCTACGGGACGTCTCCATCTGGGGCACCTGCACGGTGTGTTAAAAAACTGGGTGCAGCTGCAGCATGAATACGAGTGCTTCTTTTTTGTGGCAGATTTTCATGCGCTGACCACGGACTACGAAACGTCCCAGAACATCGAGCAGTACACATTCGATAATGTGGTCGACTGGCTCGCGGCAGGGGTGAATCCGGGCACGGCAACTATTTTTGTGCAAAGCAGAGTGCCGGAGCATGCAGAACTGCACCTCCTGTTGTCGATGATCACCCCCATTTCCTGGCTTGAGCGGGTGCCCAGCTTCAAAGACCAGCAGCAGAAACTCACCGATCGGGATCTGGCGACTTACGGCTTTTTAGGTTATCCGCTGCTGCAGGCGGCAGATATTCTTGTTTATCGGGCCGGATGGGTACCGGTGGGTGCGGATCAGGTGGCCCATGTGGAACTCACCCGGGAGGTGGCGCGGCGCTTTAACCACATCTACGGTCGTGAACCGGGTTTTGAAGATGCAGCGGAAGCCGCGGTCAGGAAAATGAGTAAAAAAGCCGCCCGGATGTATGGCAACCTGCGCAAAGAGTACCTGGAAAAAGGCGACGGCGAGGCCCTTGAACGGGCCCGCGCACTGCTTGCGGAGCAGCAGAACCTGTCTATTGGTGATCGCGAACGCCTGTTTGGTTACCTTGAAGGCGGCGGCCGCATCATCCTGCCGGAACCACAGGCGCTCCTGACAAAAACAGCAAAAATGCCGGGGCTGGATGGCGAAAAGATGTCCAATTCCTACAACAATTTTATCTCTCTGCGTGAAGCGCCGGACACCGTGGAAGATAAGATACGCACCATGCAGACCGACCCGGCACGAGCGCGGCGTTCGGATCCTGGCGATCCGGCAAACTGTCCGGTGTTTGCCCTGCATGAAGTGTACTCGACGCAGGAAGTGCTTGACTGGGCCACTGATGGTTGTCGCAGTGCAGGGATTGGCTGTGTCGATTGCAAGAAACCCCTGATTGATGCCATTAACGAAGAGCAGCTTATCTTCCGTCAGCGCGCTGCGCAGTTTGAAGAGGAACCTGACCTGGTGCATGCCATCCTGGCGGAAGGTTCGGAAAAGGCGCGTAACATTGCGCGTGAAACCCTCGAAGATGTGAAAGACGCTATAGGCATCAGTCATCGGTGATCCAACGGACAGTGTTGGCGAGCATGAGAACCTTATGAATGAACCCGTTGGTCAGTTAGAGCAGGCGCGCAGCGCAGACAGTGCCACCATTGCGGTGGTGCGCGGCGAGGCGGTCACGCAGCTGCCTACCGATTTGTATATTCCGCCAGAGGCGCTGGAAGTTTTCCTGGAAACTTTTGAAGGTCCGCTGGACCTTCTGCTGTACCTGATTCGACGCCAGAACCTGGATATCCTTAACATCAAAGTGGCAGAGATCACCCGTCAATATATGGGGTATATCGATCTCATGCAGGCGCTGCAGCTCGAACTGGCGGGCGAATACCTGCTGATGGCAGCGATGCTTGCGGAGATCAAGTCGCGTATGTTGCTGCCCCGACCGGACGCTCTGGAAGAAGAGGAGGGTGACCCTCGCGCAGAACTGATACGCCGTCTGCAGGAATATGAGCAGATCAAAACCGCGGCCGAAGGCATTGATGAACTGCCACGTATCGAGCGCGATATCTTTGATGTCGCTGCCAGTAAGCCAGCGCTGGTGAAGCAGCATGCTGATCCGGAAGTTGACCTGAAAGAAGTGCTGACCGCGCTGGCCGCGGTACTGCGTCGCGCAGAGATGTTCCAGAAACACGAAGTCAAGTTTGAAGCATTGTCCGTGCGCGAGCGTATGGGCGATGTGCTGGCATTGGTCAATTCACAGGATGGTTTTGTTGATTTCAGCGACTTGTTTCAACCGTCAGAAGGTCGCATGGGTGTGATTGTCACCTTTCTCGCCATCATGGAGCTGGTGCGGGAAGCGTTGATTGAGTTTGTGCAGGCGGAAGCGTTTGCGCCGATTCACGTGCGTGGAGCCTCTGGTGTGATCGATCACGCGCCGGTGTTCAATACAAATTATGGTGGCGAAGCAGACCCGGACAATTCTGCTGATGCCGCGCCAGATGCAGACAGCGACGAGGACAGTTAAATGGATGAGGAGCAGATACAACGCATTATAGAAGCGGCCCTGCTGGCTGCGGATGGGCCGTTAACCGTAGCCAACTTAACCAAGCTGTTTGCGCAGGGTGAGCTGGATGAGGAAAACGCCAGCAGGCAGGTGCGCGATGCGCTCAAGAGCCTGCAGGAACAAAGCGAGGGTCGGGGTGTCGAGCTGAAACGCGTGGCCTCGGGGTATCGCTATCAGGTGCGCCAGGAACTCAGCGACTGGGTCAGTCGTTTGTGGGATGAAAAGCCACCTCGATACACTCGAGCGCTGCTCGAGACACTGGCGCTGGTGGCATACAAACAACCGGTGACCCGTGGAGATATAGAACAGGTGCGTGGGGTCAGCGTCAGCCAGAATATCATGCGCACCCTGGTCGAGCGGGACTGGATTCGCGTGGTGGGCCAGCGGGAAGTCCCTGGCAGGCCATCACTGTACGGCACAACAAAAACGTTTCTGGATTATTTTAATCTGCAGTCGCTGAGTGAACTGCCGCCATTAGCAGAGATCCGCGCTCTGATTGAACCTGCGCTGGTAGAGACTGACGAGACCATTACCGTGGCGGTACAAAGCGGTGACGTATCTGAACCCACCGAATCCAGCGACCAGGCCTCTGCGGATGTTGTCCAGCTCCATTCAGGCGCTGGTCCCGGTTCCTGAACAAGGTCGCGCACGTGTCCCGGAAACCGCAACAACCCGATCAGACGCCGCTGGTGCCTGAAAAGATACACAAGGTGCTGGCCACGGCGGGCATAGGCTCGCGACGCCAGATTGAGGGCTGGATAGAGGCGGGTCGCGTATCGGTAAATGACGAAGTGGCTCATGTTGGCCAGCGTGTCACCACCGCCGATCGCATCAGGTTTGATGGTGCCGTGGTGAGCCTGAATGCGCAGACCACGCCCGAGGTCATCATCATGAATAAAGCCTCAGGGGTGGTCTGTTCCCGTCGTGATGAGGAAGGCCGACCCACAGTATTCGATAATCTGCCTAACCTTCGTGGCAGCCGCTGGATCAGTATTGGCCGCCTGGATATGCAGACCACAGGCCTGCTCCTGTTAACCAACGATGGTTCTCTGGCGCATAAGCTCATGCATCCATCCACGGGCCTGGATCGTGAGTATGCGGTGCGTATCAACGCCGAGCTTGAAGATGACGTACTGGCCAGATTGCGCGCCGGCGTGGAGATAGAAGGTGAGCTGATGCGCTTCAGCGACATCCGCTATTTTGACGGCGGCAATCGTAACCACTGGTACCACGTGGTTCTGATGGAAGGCAAAAACCGCGAAGTGCGGCGGTTGTTCGAAAGCGTCGGCTGTGTCGTCAGCAGACTCAAGCGGGTGCGCTATGGGCCTGTGGTGCTGCCCTCCTGGTTGCGTAACCGACAATGGGCGCTGTTGCAGCAGGAAGATCTTCGTACCTTATATAAAATGTTAGGTCTGAGCTACCGTGCGCCACAAAAAGGCCAGGCGCAGACGCGTCGCGCCAGAATTGCAAAAACAACCTGTCTGTTGCCCTATCCGGATCTGAAAGGCTGAGTCTCCTCCAGCTCCGGCCGGTAATACAGAATCTGATTACTGCCCTGGGCCCGTGCGGCTGCTAAAGCACATTGCGCATGAGCCATCACGCCTTCCGCAGTGGTGGCGTGGGTGGCGTCCGCCAGTCCCATGCAGGCGGTCAACTGTTCGGTTTCCGGTTCTGCGCGCAGATGCAGACTGGCCACCAGCGTACGAATTTTTTCTGCAACCCGTTGCGCCTGCTCAGAGGTGGTGTTGGGCAGCAGAACCGCGATCAGATCATCACCAATGTGATACACGCCGTCGGCGCTGCGCAGTCCTTCGCGGATCTGCTCATGCACACTTGACATCAATACCTGAGCCCACTGTTCACCATCGCGGCTCTGAATAGTCGGAAAGTGATCTAATCCCAGCAGAATCAGCGCGTCCTGTTTGCGCTCACCTGGCTGAGACGACGCCGGCACTTTGTCCTGCCCGGCGCGGGGCGTGCTGACCGCAGCCAGAGCGGCGCGCTCCGCGGCGTTGATGCCCTTAGGCTGTTGTCGTAGCTCCAGCGCGGTGACTGCATTGCGAATCGAAATAAACGCAAGCGACACCAGGTCTTCGCAGGTCTTAATGCTCTGCTCATTATGCGCATCCGGGAAAAACAGGGTGAGCGTGCCCAGCGGCTGGTCTCGAAACGTCAGGTTGTACTCGCCTGCAACATCCGCGCGTTCACCGTAGTTCATGTCGATACCCAGAGGACGGTAGACATAGCGCAGACCGCGGACGTCGGCGGTGGCCCGTTGTTGGGCAAACAGTAACGACAGCAGCGGTGCCAGTTCCGCCTCCTGTCCAAATGCCTGGGTGAGCTGCAGCGCTGTGCGGTCATCGAAAAACTCCGGATGTTTGCCCGGTGCATTGAATCGCGTTGATCTGGAGGAAGTATTTTTAGTCATATGCGCTTCTTTAAACTCAAACTGCTGGTTTGTTCTGGTGTTTCATCTGAACGGAGTACAAATAGTGTGCCAGGTTTCACGGCCAATAAAATCAATGGCTTAGCGCGCGTGATGTCGATTTACGTCAACACTTTGACGTTTTGCAGTCGATTTATTGGCACTCCCAGGTACGCGCATCCAGCTGCGCTCCGGTTGCCGGCAAAGGCTTGCCGCTGCGGCTGCCGGCCATCAGATGAAGGTACAGGTCCATGTGTTCCTCAGCGCTGGGCAGGGTGGTGGGATCTTCCAGCGGGTAAGCTGCCTTGCGCATCGCGGTGCGCGTGCCGCCGGGGTTAACGCTGTAGACGCGGATCCGACCTGCAGTTTCTGTTTCATCCGCCAGGACCTGGCTGAACCCTTCGGTGGCAAACTTGCTCACGGCATATGCACCCCAGTAGGCACGCCCCTGCCGTCCGACGGAGGAGGACGTGTTGATCACACAGGCCTCGTCAGCCGCATCAAGCAGATCAAACAGGGTGTGAGTGAGAATGAACGGTGCATTCACGTTGGTCTGCATCACCCGCAGCCACTCATCGATAGGGTAGTGGGCCAGGGGTACCTTGGGGCCCAATCTTGAAGCGTTGTGCAGCAGACCGTGCAGCACGCCATAGGTTTCGGAAATGGCGCTGTGCAGCGCATGGGTGGCAGAGGCATCCAGCAGCTCAAGGTCGCAAGGCACGATGACAGGTTGTGTGGTGGTATGTGTCTCGATCCAGTCGAATACAGCTTCCAGGGTGTTGCGGCTACGACCGAGCAGGATCACATTAGCGCCATACCAGGCAAAGGTTTTTGCGGCTGCAGCGCCAATGCCCCCACCGGCACCGGTGACCAGTATGTTGCGTCCGGCGAGCAGTTCCGGGTCAGGCTGGAAACGCCAGTTGTGGGCCGCTGCGGCCAGTGCGGGGTAGCTTGCGCCGAGTTTTTCTGACAGGTCATTCATTTACAGTTTCTGCCGCGGGTTGTCTGTCGAAGGCTTTCTGGCATGCACGATATAGTTGGCATCCACATCACGACCGATGTTGCAGTTGCGGGTGAAGGGGTTGTAGGTCATGCCGCTGATATCGACCACTTCCAGGCCGGCGGCGCGGATGGCCGCTGACAGTTCTGACGGCTTAATGAACTTGGCGTACTCGTGGGTGCCTCTGGGCAGCAGGTTGAGCACATATTCGGCGCCCAGAATCAGCAGGGCATAGGCCTTGGGGTTGCGATTGATGGTGGAGAAAAACACGTTGCCACCTGGCTGGGTCACCGCAGCACATGCCGCCACGGTCGAGGCGTAGCTGGTGACATGTTCCAGCATCTCCAGGCACGTGACGGTCTGGAAATAGTTCGGATGGCTTGCGGCCAACGCTTCGGCGGTACCTTCCATGTAGTTGACGGCAACGCCGCTCTCCAGAGCATGCAGGCGGGCAACACTCAGGGCCTTGCCTGCCATATCCACGCCAGTGACGTCAGCGCCGAGTCCGGCCAGCGCTTCGGTAAGAATGCCGCCGCCGCAGCCGATATCCACAACCGGGCCGCTGAGGAGGTCGCTGCGCTCACGAATGTACTGAACGCGACTCGGGTTGATGTCATGTAGCGGCTTAAAGTCACCGTTGGGGTCCCACCAGCGATGCGCCAGGGCGTCAAATTTCTCGATTTCGTCACGGTCGACATTGTCTGTTTCAGTCATTGGAGTACGTCAGGTTGGTGTCGTTTACTGCGGCCGGCGTGTCGCATGCCAGGTCTGCACCTGCCGCGCCAGGTCGGTGATGGAGTTCCGGGTCAGGTGGCCGTTACGGACCAGAGCCTGGCCGGCAACAAAAGTATAACTGACTGCGTTGCCCGCATCCCCATGAATCAATGCTGCAAATGGGTTGTACATAGGCAGCATGCCCAGGCTGTTGATATCTACCGCGATCAGATCTGCGGCTTTGCCGACTTCAAGCGAGCCGGTTATCTGATCCATGCCCAGGGCGCGGGCGCCGCCCAGAGTGGCCATATGTAACATGTCCTGCGCATTGGCCGCAGCGGCGTTCTGCCCGGTGTGTTTGGCCAGCAGACTGGCCATTCTGGCCTCCGCAAAGAGATTCAGACGATTGTTGGAAGCGGCACCGTCGGTACCCAGGGCAACGGTGACGCCGGCCTCGCGCAGGGCGGTTGCAGGACAGTAACCCGAGGCCAGCTTCAGGTTGGATGTCGGGCAATGTACAACCCGGGTATCGGTATCAGCCACCAGCTGCAGTTCAGCGTCGCTGATCTGGGTCATATGCACGGCCTGCACATGGGGCCCCAGCATGCCGATATCTGCACATCGCGCAATCCAGCTTTGTCCCATCAGCTCATGCGCCTGGGCAACTTCCTGTGCGGTTTCGTGGATGTGCATCTGTATCGGCAGGTTTCGATCCAGGCCGACCTGGGCAATGTGCGCAAGGTCGCTGGCGCTTAAGGTGTAGCCGGAATGTGGGCCAAGTGCCACCCGCACCAGTTCGTTACCCTCGAGCCGGTCATGCAGCGCCAGGCCCTTGTCCAGCGCGTCATCAGCACTGTCGCTCCAGGCATTGGCGAACTCGATGATGGGAAACGCCAGTTGCGCGCGCATGCCCATAGCTAGGCAGACCTCAGCCACCTTCTCCGGCAGAAAATACATGTCGGAAAAAGTTGTGGTGCCCGACAGCAGCATTTCGGCAACGGCCAGCTGGGTGCCGAGGGTGACGTAATGGTCATCCATCACCGCGGCTTCCAGCGGCCAGATGGTCTCTTCCAGCCAGGCTTTGAGTGGCTGGTCTTCACCGGCACCACGCAGCAGGGTCATGGCGCTGTGGCAATGTGTGTTGATCAGACCAGGCAGCACGATATGGTGTTTCAGTGCCAGGTGTTGCGCGTCCGGGTATTTCTGCAGCAACGTGTCCGCAGGTCCGATATCGCTGATCAGACTGCCACTGATGGCGATGCTGTGGTCGGTCAGCGCACAATTTTCCGGTGCTACCGGCAATACCCAGGGGGCACTGATGAGTAAGTCGCATGTTTTCATCGGCGGAGTATAGCGGTACTTACCTGGCATCCAAAAATCTCATAAAAAACAGCCCATTCCGGTGAATCGTGATAAAATTGCGCCTTTTACTCACGCCAGTTCTGCATGTCCGAAATCGGTTCAGAAAACAATAAAGATATCCACCCGGTAAACATCGAAGACGAGTTGCGTCAGTCCTATCTGGCCTACGCAATGAGTGTCATCGTAGGCCGTGCTCTGCCAGACGTTCGCGATGGTCTGAAGCCGGTACATAAACGTGTTCTGTTTGCCATGAGTGAACTCAACAACACCTATAACCGGCCCTACGTAAAGTCCGCACGGGTTGTGGGTGAGGTCATTGGTAAGTATCACCCGCATGGCGACAGCGCCGTGTATGAAACCGCGGTCCGCATGGCGCAGGATTTCTCCATGCGTTACCTGCTGGTCGATGGACAGGGTAATTTTGGTTCAATAGACGGTGATCCGCCGGCGGCCATGCGTTACACCGAAATCCGCATGTCCAAAATGGCTTCCGAGCTGCTTGCGGACCTCGACAAAGACACCGTCGACTTTGCGCCCAACTACGATGAAACCCTGAGTATGCCGGTGGTGCTACCCACCCGCGTGCCCAATCTGCTGGTCAACGGCAGTTCCGGTATTGCGGTAGGCATGGCCACCAACATTCCACCCCACAACCTGACAGAAGTGATTAATGCCACCCTCGTGTTGCTGGAAGACAGTGACGCCAGCATCGATGATCTGATGCAGCACATCACCGGGCCAGACTTCCCCACCGCGGGCATCATCAATGGCAGAGCCGGCATAGTGCAGGCTTATCGTACGGGGCGGGGGCGCATCTACGTACGCGCCCGTGCAGAGGTGGTGGAGCTTAAAAATGGTCGTGACCGCATCATCATTCACGAAATTCCCTACCAGCTGAACAAGTCCAAGCTCATCGAGAAAATTGCTGAGCTGGTCAAAGACAAAAAAATTGAAGGCATCACCGAACTGCGTGATGAATCGGATAAAGACGGCTTGCGGGTTGTTATTGAGATCCGTCGCGGAGATTCAGGTGAGGTGGTGTTGAATAATCTGTACAGCCAGACCCAGCTGCAGCAGGTATTTGGTATCAACTGCGTGGCCCTGGTCGACGGACAACCAAAACTGCTTAACCTCAAGCAGATGCTCGAAGCGTTCCTGCAGCACCGCAAGGAAGTGGTTACGCGAAGAACGCTGTATCTGTTGCGCCGCGCGCGTCAGCGTGGCCACATTTTAGAGGGTCAGGCGGTTGCGCTGGCCAATATTGACGATGTGATTGAGTTGATCAAAAACTCAGCATCCGCCGCGGATGCGCGGGTTGCGCTGATGGAACGTCGCTGGGTTGCGCAAGCGCTGTTTGAACTGCTTTCTGAAGTCGGCGCTGATGCCTGCCGTCCCGATGGTCTCAGCGAAGAGTTCGGTTTTACCGACGATCTGTATCGCCTCACGGAAGAGCAGGCCCAGGCCATTCTTGAGATTCGTCTGCACCGCTTGACCGCCATGGAGCAGGATAAGCTCATGGCGGATTACAAAGGCGTGCTGGATGAAATTGCCGACCTGCTGGATATTCTGGGTTCCCACGAAAGATTATTGTCAGTTATTCGTGAAGAGCTGGAAGAAATCAGAAAGAACTACGGTGACGAGCGACGCACGGAGATTGTTGCCACGCAGCAGGACCTGTCTGTTGAGGACCTGATCAACGAAGAAGAACTGGTAGTGACCATTTCCCATCAGGGCTATGGCAAAACCCAGCCTCTGGATCTTTACCAGGCGCAGCGCCGCGGTGGTGTGGGTAAAGCCGCCACCACTGTCAAAGATGAAGATTTTGTTGAGCACCTGGTGATTGCAAATTCCCACGACCAGCTGCTGTGTTTTTCGGATGTCGGCAAGGTGTACTGGTTAAAGGCCTTTCAGATTCCCCAGGGCAGTCGTGGGGCGAAAGGTCGGCCGATGATCAATATTCTGCCGCTGGCGGCGGATGAGCGGATCACGGCCATCATGCCGGTCAGCGAATATGCATCCAACCATTTTGTGTTTATGGCGACCGCCAATGGCACCGTGAAGAAAACCCCGCTGGAGCAGTTTTCGCGCCCGCGTCCCAGTGGTCTGATAGCCCTGGACCTGGAGGAAGGTAACACCCTCGTTGGCGTGGCCATTACCAGCGGCTCCAGCGACGTCATGTTGTGCAGCAGTGCCGGCAAAGCCGTGCGTTTCAAAGAATCGGACGTGCGCGCCATGGGCCGCACTGCCAAGGGTGTGCGTGGCATCCGGCTGCAGAGCGGTCAGCGTGTCATTTCGCTGATTATTCCGGCCCCGGGCGGCAAAGTGTTAACCGCCAGCGAAAACGGTTATGGCAAGCGGACCCCCATTGAGGAGTATCCTGTCAAAGGACGGGGTGGTCAGGGTGTCATCGCGATGCAGACCAGCGATCGCAACGGCGCCATGGTAGGTGCCGTGCAGGTGTTTGCCGGTGATGAACTGATGCTCATCAGCAATATGGGCACGTTAGTGCGTACTGCCGCGGATCAGGTGTCAGAGCTGGGTCGGAACACCCAGGGCGTGCGGCTGATCAATGTCAAAGACGGTGAGCTGCTCAGGAGCGTGGAGCGCATTGCTGAAGCGGTAGTGCACGAAGCGGATGCAGCGGCGCAAGCTGCGGCAGAGTCCTCAGCATCGGGTGACAGCGAAGCTGATACGGACGCTGACCCGTAAATCTGAATTTTAAAAACGCATACGGAGAACCCTAAGTTGGCGAGGATATTTAACTTTTCCGCCGGACCTGCGGCGCTGCCATTGTCAGTGCTGCAGCAGGCCCAGGCGGAGATGCTGGACTTTCAAGGCAGCGGCATGTCGGTGATGGAGATGAGTCACCGAAGCAAGGAATTTGTCGCGGTTGCAGCCAAAGCAGAAGCCGACTTTCGGGCTCTGTTAGGTGTTTCTGACGATTACCATGTGCTGTTTCTGCAGGGCGGTGCAACCACACAGTTTGCCGCCATACCAATGAATCTGACGGCGGCCGGCGATGTAGTGGATTACATTGATACCGGTTCCTGGTCAGCAAAAGCCATCAAGGAAGCGGGAAAGTACTGTCAGGTAAACGTCGCTGCCAGCAGCAAAAGCAGCAATTACAGCTACATTCCGGAAGTGGATACCTGGCGGGTGAGTGACAATGCCCGTTATCTGCATATCTGTTCTAACGAGACCATTGGTGGCGTCCAGTTCAAAGAGTTTCCCGAGCTGAAAGCGCCGCTGGTGGCGGATATGTCATCAGACTTTCTCTCCCGACCGGTCAATGTTGATCAGTTTGCCCTCATCTATGGTGGCGCACAGAAAAATCTGGGCCCTGCCGGACTGACTCTGGTTGTGGTACGCAAAGATCTTTGTGGTCACGCCCGCCACGAAACTCCGGGTACGCTCGATTACGCCTTGCAGGCGGATGCCGACTCCATGTCGAATACGCCGCCGACCTATGCCTGGTATCTGGCGGGGCTGGTGTTTGAATGGCTGCAGCAGCAGGGTGGTTTGCCGGCTGTCGCAGCCACCAACCAGCGTAAAGCAGACAAACTTTATGCGGCCATTGATAACAGCAATTTCTATCAGTCTCCGGTACAACCGGATGTCCGCTCCGCCATGAATGTACCTTTCACCATGCCGGACGAGAGCCTTGATGCAGCGTTTGTGAGTGGTGCGCTGCAGCGTGGCATGTCAGGCCTGAAAGGGCATCGTAGTGTCGGCGGTATGCGGGCCAGTATTTATAATGCGGTACCTGAAGAGGCGGTGGATGCGCTGATTACCTACATGCACGAGTTTGAGAATGAACACGGATGACGACAAGCTTAAGCCGCTGCGGGAGCGTATTGATGGTATAGACGCGGAGCTTCTGCGTCTGCTGAATGAGCGCGCCCAGTGTGCCCTGGAAGTGGGCGAAATCAAACAGGGACAGAACGCCGCTGAACCGCCGGTTTTTTATCGTCCGGAGCGTGAAGCGCAGATTCTGACCTCCCTGATGCAGAAAAACCCAGGTCCTTTGAGCGATGCTGATGTTGCAGGCCTGTTCCGCGAAGTGATCTCGTGCTGTCTGAATCTGGAACTGCCGCTGACGGTGGCTTACTTCGGCCCTGAAGGCACTTATACAGAAGCTGCCACCATCAAACAGTTTGGCCACTTTGCCACCACAAGACCTCTGGCCTCGATTGATGAGGTGTTTCGCGAAGTGGAGTCCCAGGCCGCGCACTACGGTGTCGTGCCGGTTGAAAACAGTACCGAAGGTATGGTCAATCACACCCTCGACTGTTTCATGAGCTCCAAAGTCAAAATCTGTGCCGAGGTTGAGCTGGCGATCCATCATGCGTTGCTGCGCGCGGAAGATGCTCAGGGTGAGATCACCGAGATTCGCTCCCACGCCCAGAGTCTGGCCCAGTGCCGGGGCTGGCTCGACCGGCACTATCCCGGTATTCCGCGCGTCGCCGTGGCCAGCAATGCCGAAGCCGCCAGGCAAGCGGTGACCCATCCTCACATTGCAGCGATAGCGGGCGAGATAGCCGCAGATCGTTATGGTTTGCGCGTGCTGAGTGCGCGCATCGAAGATCAGCCGGACAACAAAACACGCTTTATCGTGCTGGGTCAGCAGGACGTTGGTCCCAGCGGTAATGATAAGTCATCGCTGCTGGTGTCGGTCCGCAATGAGCCCGGTGCGCTGCTGCGGGTGCTGGAGCCATTCGAACGCTTTGGCATCAGCCTGACCCGCATCGAAACCCGTCCGGCGCGTTCTGGTGACTGGTCCTATGTATTTTTTATTGATTTTGATGGACATCAGAGTGATCCCCAGGCGAAACAGGTCATTGAAGCCATCAGAGCGGTGGCATTTGAAGTCCGCTCTCTGGGTTCTTACCCTCAGTCAGTGATCTGACGCAGAAGAAGACAACGCTAATGACGCAAACACCGCACATCCACCAGGGCATCGCCGCCCTGCGGCCCTATCAGCCTGGAAAGCCGATCGATGAACTGGCCCGTGAGCTTGGTCTGCAGCACATCATCAAGCTGGCCAGCAACGAAAATCCCCGTGGCCCGGGTGAACTGGTGCAGGCAGCCATTGCGCGCGAGACAGCAACGCTGTCACGCTATCCAGATGGTAATGGCTACGTCTTAAAGCAGGCGTTGGTAAAGCATATTGGCGTTAAACCCGGGCAGATCACCCTCGGCAACGGCTCTAACGACGTGCTTGATCTGATTGCCCGGGTTACGGTTGAACCCGGCTGTCAGGCAGTTATCTCAGAGCATAGTTTTGTGGTGTATCGGCTCGCTGTCACCATTGCCGGGGGCAGCCTCATCGAAGTGCCCGCCAGGGAATTCGGCACGGATCTGGATGCCATGGCGGCAGCGATCACCCCCCGCACAACCGTGGTATTTGTGGCTAACCCCAACAATCCCACCGGTACCTGGGTCACCCACAACGCATTTAAAACTTTCCTTGATCGCGTCCCTGAACGTGTCTGGGTGGTACTTGATGAAGCCTACCTGGAGTATGTTGATCATCCCGAGTATCCCGATGCGCTGGCACTGCTGCAGTCTTATCCGAACCTCATTGTGACGCGAACCTTTTCCAAGATTCATGGCCTTGCCGCGTTACGCGTGGGTTACGGTCTTTCCACTGAAGCCTTTGCCGATCTGTTAAACAGGGCGCGACAACCCTTTAACGTAAGCAGCATCGGCCTGGCAGCCGCTGCTGCGGCGCTTGAAGATCAGGAATTTGTCAGCGTCAGCGTCGCCCTCAACCGGCAGGGTATGCGTCAGCTGACAGAAGGTCTTGCCGCGCAGGGTTTGAGTTATATCCCGTCCATGGGCAACTTTGTCAGCTTCGATGCCGGCCGCAGTGGAGCCGAGGTTTTTCAGGCGCTGCTGCAGCAGGGGGTTATTGTGCGACCGATTGCTGAGTATGGTTTACCCAATCATGTGCGGGTCAGCGTTGGCCTGCCCGAAGAGAATCAGCGGTTTCTAGATGTGTTGCCCACGGTTATCTGAATCCAGCGCCGGGCGGCACTGGCAGCTGCAGGAGAGGATCTGTGTCGCTTAATACTTCACCGTCGCCATTGCTGCCGTTGCACAAAGTTGCCATTGTTGGCGTCGGGCTTATTGGTGGCTCGCTGGCTGCAGCCTGGCGCGCAGGTGGTTTTGCCCGGACCATAGTGGGTGTAGAAACCAACGCAGATGCAGCGCAGCTTGCCCTGCAGCGAGGACTGGTCGACGAAATCAGCGAATCTGTAGCGGCAGACGTGCAGCTTGTGGCGATCTGCACACCCAGTGACCTCGTTGCCGCACACGTACTTGCCCTGGCTGATCTGCAGATTCCCATGTTCGACGTGGGTAGTGTAAAAACGCCCATCGTCGAAGCGCTGCTGGCAAAGGGAGATGTACCGCCTTTTTTTGTGCCGAGTCACCCTGTGGCAGGCTCGGATCGCAGCGGCCCTGAGTCTGCTGATGCACAACTGTTTGCTGGCGCCACCACGGTGCTGACACCGCTTGTCTCCACCGACGGGCATGCGTTGCAACTGGTTGAGCTGGCCTGGCAGGCCTGTGGCAGTGAAGTCACCCGCTTATCCCCTCAGACACACGATGCAATGCTTGCGGTCACCAGCCATCTGCCGCACCTGCTGGCTTATGTATTCATGCAACAGGTGGAATCGGACCAGCTGGCGTTCAGTGGGGGTGGGTTTCGCGATTTCACACGCATTGCAGCCGCCAATCCGGAACTGTGGTGGCGTATTCTATGCATGAACCGACAACAGGTGTTGCAGGCGGCGGAACAGTTTCAGATGAATCTGCAGGCGTTGACCGAAGCACTGGCAGACAACGACGACGCCACAGGTCTGGCTGCCTTGCGTCACGCTGCGCAGCTGCGCAGCCAGCTTGATGAGGAATTGAGTTAAGCGGACATGACAGACATCCCCGTGATCGCCATAGATGGACCCTCCGGCTCCGGCAAAGGCACGCTGGCAAAAGTGGTTGCCCAGACCCTGGGCTGGCATCTGCTGGATTCTGGTGCACTGTACCGCATCGTAGGCGCCATGAGCGTGCGGCGGGGGATTGGTCTAGCCGATGAAGCTGCACTGGCTGAGCTGGCAGGGCAGCTGCAGATCAGCTTTGCGGATGACCGCGTGACCGTGGCTGATCTGGATCTCACGGAGGAAATCCGCACCGAAGATGCCGGTGAAAACGCCTCCAGAGTTGCTCATCTGCCCGCGGTGCGGGCGGCGGTCCTGGATCTGCAGCGCAGTTTCCGGCAGCCACCGGGCCTGGTCGCGGATGGCCGTGACATGGGTACAGTGGTTTTCACCGACGCACCGCTTAAAATTTTCCTTGATGCGAGCGCCGAAGTGCGTGCCGAGCGGCGCTATAAACAGTTGAAAAACAAAGGCTTAAGTGTTAGCTTGCGCGGCCTTCTCGAGCAGATCCAGGAACGGGATGCCCGAGATCGAAGTCGCGCGATAGCCCCGCTGAAACCAGCCGAGGATGCCATCGTTCTCGATAGCACAGACATGACTATCGAAATGGTGGTGCAGCAGGTTCTGTCTCACGCCCAAAAACTGGGTTTGTGGCAGCCGAAGTAAGGCGTTTGCGTATTTTATTAACTAACCAACGGAGAGCGCTGCCTGTTCACACCCGCCGTCCGGCAGGTGACAAGGTGGAGCGACATTTATGAGCGAATCTTTTGCCGACCTATTTGAAGAAAGTTTACAGTCCATCGAGATGGCCCCAGGGTCCATCGTTACCGGCACGGTGGTTGATATTGATGCTGACTGGGTGGTTGTCCACGCCGGTCTGAAGTCTGAAGGCGTCATTCCGAAAAGCCAGTTTTTGAACGAACAGGGTGAATGCACCCTGGCGATCGGTGATCAGGTCAAAGTGGCCATGGAAGTGGTCGATGACGGTTGGGGTGAAACCCGCCTGTCCCGTGAAAAAGCGCGCCGCGCTGAATCCTGGATGCACCTTGAAGCCGCACATGAAGGCAACGAAGTGGTCACCGGTATTATCAACGGTAAAGTCAAAGGCGGTTTTACCGTGGATATCAATGACATCCGCGCATTTCTGCCCGGATCTCTGGTGGACATCCGCCCGCTGCGCGAAACTGCGCATCTGGAAGGCAAGCCCCTTGAGTTTAAAGTCATCAAATTAGATCAGAAGCGCAACAACGTGGTGGTATCCCGGCGTGCGGTTCTGGAAGAAGAAAACAGCCATGAGCGCGAAGCCCTGCTGGGCTCCCTGCAGGAAGGCCAGGATGTCAAAGGTATTGTTAAAAACCTCACGGACTACGGTGCGTTTGTCGACCTTGGCGGCGTAGACGGTCTGTTGCACATTACTGACATGGCGTGGAAGCGTATTCGTCATCCCTCTGAAATGGTTAATGTGGGTGATGAAGTCGACGTGCGCATCCTCAAGTTTGATCGTGAGAAGAACCGCGTCAGCCTGGGAATGAAGCAGCTCGGTGACGATCCATGGATCAACATCGTGCGTCGCTACCCGGAGGGCTCCCGTGTCCTGGCTACCGTCACCAACCTGACCGATTACGGCTGTTTTGCTGAGATCGAAGAGGGTGTTGAAGGCCTGGTGCACGTCTCCGAAATGGACTGGACCAACAAGAACATCCATCCTTCGAAGGTGGTTTCTGTAGGTGATCAGTGTGAAGTCATGGTGCTCGATATCGACGAAGACCGTCGTCGCATCTCTTTAGGGGTGAAACAGTGTCGTCCCAATCCATGGGAAGAGTTCAGCATCGGGCATGCCAAAGGGGATCGCATCAGCGGCAACATCAAGTCTATTACCGATTTTGGTATTTTCATCGGTCTGGACGGAGGCATCGACGGTCTTGTTCACCTGTCGGATATTTCCTGGAACGAACCGGGTGAGACCGCTGTGCGGCGTTATTCCAAAGGTGAAGAGATAGAAACTCTGATTCTGTCCGTTGACCCGGAGCGCGAGCGCATCTCGCTGGGTATCAAGCAGCTGGATCAGGATCCCTTTTCGGACTACACCGCTGTCAACGACCGCGGCACCATTGTCAATGGCACGATTGTTGAGGTGGAACCCAAAGAAGCGGTCATTGAGCTGGCTGAAGAAGTCACCGGTATTCTGAAAGCTTCCGAGATCAGCATTGATCGGGTGGAAGACGCGCGCAACGTGTTGAATGTGGGCGATCCGATTGAAGTGAAAATCATCAGTGTCGATCGTAAAAATCGCACCATTGGTCTGTCGATCAAAGCGAAAGACATTGAAGAAGAGCGCACGGCTGTGCGGGAGCATCAGCGGTCTGAAACAGAACGACCTGGGGCAGCTACCCTGGGTGATCTGATCAAGGCGCAGATGGAACAGAAAGACGACTGATCTGCACACGTCTTTAACAGACGAAACGGTTACAAGGTTCTCTGCGCTTATGACGGAAGAAAGCATGACCAAGTCGGAGCTGATTGAACGCATCGTGGCAGCACAGGTGCAGCAATCCGGCTCGCTGCTGTCCAGCAAAGATGTAGAGCTGGCGGTGAAGACCATGATCGAGCAGATGTCCCTCACGTTAGCCAGTGGAGAGCGGATTGAGATTCGCGGGTTCGGCAGCTTTTCGCTGCATTATCGAGCGCCGCGAATCGGCCGTAACCCCAAGACCGGCGAATCCGTCGGTCTGGCGGGTAAACATGTTCCTCATTTCAAACCAGGCAAAGAACTGCGCGATCGAGTCAATAATGCGCTGCACGCGGAGCTTGAACAGCGCAAGGCCCAGGATGGTGCGGGTGACGAACAGGTCGCGGATGGATTTAATCTTTCCAACAACCCGGCATCGTGACTTTAGCGCCTGACGTACTTGACCTGGGGTCAAACATATAGTCCCCTTCTATCTTAATCTGGTGTCTGGCAGCGTTGTCGTTGGGGGATAAAATTCAATGAAGTGGGTAAAAACCATCGTACTCATCTCAGCAATGCTGATTGCCTTTCTCCTGGCCACGCTGGCTGTCAACCAGCAGGAGATGTCGCTGACCTTTGCGGTGTGGGAGACACCATTCAAGCTGTCCATGTTCTGGTGGCTGCTGGCTGCTTTCCTCGTGGGTCTGGCTTTTGGTTTGTGCAACGCCCTGTGGTTGAATGTGAAAGCGCGCCTGCATGCGCGCAAACTGCAGAAATCCCTGGCCCAGGCAGAGTCGGAGCTGGAGCGATTGCGCTCGCTGACTGTGCAGAGCTGACACGTATAGAATCCTGACAGGACTTAAGCGTGGATCTTCCCCACAATATTCTGTTGTACCTTGTTTTACTGATTGCAGTCGGCGCGGGCTATCTGCTGGGCCGGCGTGAACGCAAAGCGCCCAGACCACAACAGGCTGTGATTAAAGATTATTATCAGGGATTGAATTTTCTCCTGGGAGACCGGCCGGAACTTGGCGTCGATCGGTTTATTGATGCGATGGAAGTGTCTGATCAGACCATCGATGTACACCTGGCCATGGCTGGAGTGGTACGGCGTCGCGGTGAAATGGATAAAGCCATCCGTATTCATCAGAACCTGCTGGCCTCGCCGGTGTTGAATCAGCTCAACAAGCAGCTGGTGGAAATGGAACTGGCTCGCGATTACCACACAGCCGGGTTGTTTGACCGGGCGGAAAACCTCCTGCAACAGATTGCCGCACGAAAAGGCTCACAGGAGTTGTCTGCGTTGGAACTTCTGTTAGACCTGTATGAGCAGGAACGCGAGTGGCAGCAGGGTATAGATGTGAGCGCCAAACTGCTCAGAACAAAACCGGAACTGCGTACCCGGGTGGCGCATTTTTATTGCGAACTGGCTGAGTTGGCGCTGCAGGAGGCAGATGCCCGCAAAGCGCTCTCCCTGGCCGGTAAAGCGGTTTCGCTGGCGCCGGCAGAGGCGCGCGGACATTGGCTGCTGGCCAAGGTTGAATACAGGCAGAAGCACTACAAACCGGTGCTGAAACATATCCAGAAAGCCGTGGAACTGGCGCCCGAGCTGGTGGGTCAGTATGTAGACGTGTATCGCTCGGCGTGTGAGAGCATGGACCGTGACGATGAATTTGAGCGTTTTGTGCGACACAGTCTGCGGCTCTATCCTGACCCCATGCTGCTGCAGGATCTCATCAGCTTCCGGCGTAAAAATGGACGCGAGCTGGGTGCTGATGAGCTGTTTGAAGAGATTGCGCGGGCGCCCAGTTTCGGCCACCTGCCTTTGCTGATGGAGCTGGGTCAGCGAAAACCGGAAGCAGAAGAAATCAGGCTGACGGTGGCACAGATTGTGAACAGCCAGGCAGGGTACCAGTGCGGTAACTGCGGTTTTACCAGTGCGCAGGTGTTATGGCACTGTCCCGGGTGTCGTACCTGGGGGTCTTTTGGCGCCGCGGGCAGGTTTAATACCACCAGTTCATCCTGACAATAACCTACAGGGGCTTGTTGAGAATGCTGGCAGCCGGGTTACAGTGTCGGTGGCATGCTGTTGTTCCCAATTCGAAAAGGAATAACAGATGACCTATCTGCAGCAGCTACTGGCCATTGCCGTGTTGATCATGAGCCAGGTTTTGTTTGCCCTGCCGGAAGGCAGTATCAATGTAAACACCGCGTCAGCCGAAGCGTTGGCCGAAATGTTGGACGGCATCGGCGTTGCGCGTGCCGAGGCCATTGTTGAGTATCGCGAAAAGTTTGGTGACTTTCTCAGCGTCGACGATCTGCTTGATGTGCGTGGCGTCGGTCCGGCGGTAATCGAGGTGAATAAAGATAAAATCGCATTTGCCGATTAACGTTGCCTTGCGGGCTGGCTTTTTTGCCGGGGTGGTGGACAATGTCGATCCATGTCCACCCTCCCCAGCATTACTCATCTCATCGTCCGCCTGGACACCGGTGGTGCTGAAACAAGTTTACTCAGACTGATTGCCGGCACCCGCACCCGGCTTGCACATCATGTGATCTGCTTTGGCCCGCCCTCACCGCTGGGCCGTAAAATCGAAAACCTGGGCGTTAAGGTCAGCTGGCTTGATTACCGGCGCAGTGGACCGCTGGTGCTCTGGCAGGCCTTGAGACTGCTGCGCCAACAGCCGCCTGACATTCTGCAGGGCTGGATGTACTACGGTAACGTGCTGGCGTCGCTGTTAGGTTGGTGGACAAAAAGAACAACATCTGCCCAACCGAAAGTTGCCTGGAATGTGCGTAACGCGATTCTGGAGCCGGCAAAAGACAACTGGATGATACGCGGCGCGCTCATGTGTGCGCGCCTCTGTTCTCCAGATCTGGTGATCTACAATTCTTTTGCCGGTCAACAAGCGCACAGCGCCATGCGTAAGCAACCTCGCCAGCTTGTTATTCCCAACGGTATTGACCTCAATGAATACGCACCTGATGAAAATGTCCGTAAGGCCGTTCGTGCCCGATACCAGACGGGCTGTGAGATCTGGGCCGGTGTCGTGTCAAGGTTTCATGAAGGAAAAGGCATCAACGAGTATCTTCAGGCGGTTAAGCTGCTCAAGAGCAGAGAAGTGCCTGTGCGTCTGTTCCTTGCCGGCAACGGTATGACACTCGAGAATCCAGAACTGGCAACGCTGCTGAGTAAACTGGCGCTGGCACCGGACGCGCTGGAGTTGCTCGGTCCAATCGAGAACGTTGCCGGTTTTCTACCGGCGGTTGATCTGCTGATTCAGCCATCATTGCGAGAGGGCACACCCAACATATTGCTGGAAGCGATGGCCTGCGGGGTCAATACTGTGGCGACCGCTGCGGGTGACACCGCGCGTATTGTTCAGGACCCAACAAGGCTGGCCACGCCGGGAAATATTGAAGAGCTTGCAGAAAAAATTGCCAACGCCATTGGCGAAAGTGAAGATACACGCGCGGCGCGCGTGCAGCGAGAACGCGCCTTTCTCACTGCGCAATACAGCGCCTCGCGTTGTATGCAGTCCTATCTTGCAGCTTATGCGGCAATCATCGGTGTAAAAGAGCAAGAGCTGATGCAACCGTGAAAGTGATCTATGTTGTCAATGAGGCGCGTTTCTTTCTTTCCCATCGGCTTGCATTAGGGCTTGAGGCCATCACCCGTGGTGATGATGTCTGGGTTGTGACCGCGCCGAATACCGGCGAGGGAGAACTCGTCCAATATGGTTTTCGACATGCAGCCGTGCCGCTGACCCGCAGCGGATTTACGCTGCTACAGGAAGTGAGTGCCTATCGTGCTCTGAAAAACATATACCGGCAGGAACACCCGGACCTTGTGCATCACGTCACGATTAAACCTGTTATTTACGGCTCGCTGGCGGCCCGTTCTGAAAAGATCCCTGCGGTCGTGAACGCTGTACCAGGCCTTGGTTCAGTATTCACCAGGCGCGGGTTTCGTGGAGCGGTTTTGCGCAGCTTCGTGAATCTTCTGTATCGCTATGCATTTGCCGGCATTCATATGCGCGTGATTTTTCAGAACAGTGAAGATCAGCGGGAGTTTATCAGTCACGGCATTGTCAGACGGGAACAAACAATACTTATTCGTGGCTCAGGGGTTGATCTGAATGCGTATCACCCGGGCGAGGAAAACACAGGCCCCCCGGTCTTTCTCCTGGTGGCACGGATGCTGCGGGAAAAAGGCGTCATGGAGTTTGCGCAGGCAGCCAGGCGGGTGAAACAACAACATCCGGACTGGCGTTTTCTGCTTGCCGGTGATCTTGACCCGGGCAACCCTTCCGGCGTCAGCAAACAGGAGCTGGATTCGCTGCAGAACGACTGCGGTGTGCAATGGCTGGGCTATCAGTCAGACATGCCGGCTCTGATGGCAAGTGCCCATGTTGTTTGTCTGCCAACCTATTACCGGGAAGGGTTGCCGAAAACCCTGCTGGAGGCTTCGGCGGCCCAGCGTGCCATGATTGCCACTGACATCGCCGGCTGTCGTGAAGTGATCACACCAGGGGTCAATGGTCTGCTGGTGCCGCCGCGCAGGGTGGAGCCGCTGGCCCAGGCCATGCTGCAGCTGGGAAATGATCCGGCGTTGCGTCAGCGACTGGCACGTGCCGCCCGGGACAAGGCTGAGTCGGTCTTTGCGGTGGAAGATGTGGTGGATCACACCTTTCGGGTGTATGACGAATTGTTGGCAACATGCCCGTAGCCCTGGTCACCGGGTCAAGTGGCTTTGTCGGTACACATCTGGTTGCCGCGCTCGAGGCCCAGGGGTGGCAGGTGCATAAGATAGATCGGCAGACACCGCTGGACAGCTTTGCGCTTTCCCAGGCGGATGTTGTGTTTCATCTGGCGGCACTGGCGCATGCCGGCGCCCAGAATGCTGACGAAGAAAGGATGCTGTCCGTCAACACAACGCAAACAGTGCAGCGCTATGAGCAAACCTGCGCTGCCGGTGGCGGGCACTTTGTCTGGCTGAGCAGCATCAAGGTACTGGGCGAGCGCAGCGACAGACCACTGACGCCAGAAGATGTCTATTGTCCTGGTGACAGCTATGCACGCAGTAAAGTGCGCGCTGAACAGCTGCTGTTGGCAGCGGCTGGCGGGGTACAAAGCGGGCGGCAAACCCAACTGTCGATCGTCCGACCCCCGTTGGTTTATGGTCCCGGTGTCAGTGCCAATTTCCTCAGCCTCTGGCGCGCGGCCATGAGTCGCTGGCCGTTGCCCCTGGGTGCGGCTAAAGCGCCACGTGCGTGGCTGGGTGTAGACAACCTGGTGAGTTTTCTTCTTGCGCGGGTCAACTCAGATGCGCAGATGCCGGTTTCAATCTGGCATGTCTGCGACAATGAACAGACCAGTGTCCGCGATATGGTGGCAAACATGCGTCAACTGGCTGCACGCGGAGCAAACCTCTGGCCGGTACCTGCGGCAGTGATCAAACCCGCTGCAGCGCTGTTCAGGCAGCAGGGCCTGGCGGCACGGCTGTTTGATCCCTTGTCAGTAGATGATTCGATCAGCCGTAAACTGCTGTCCTGGACACCCCCTTTCACCCAGCAGCAACAACTTGAAAAGGTCTTTAAGTGGTATCAGCAGCGATAGTTTTCCTCACAGCGCTGGCAGCTGGCATCCTGCTCCTGTGGGGCCTGCTGCATCTGGTCAGTCAGCCCCAGCTGCTTGCTCAACCCAATGCCCGCAGTTCGCACTCCAGGCCAACGCCAACGATGGGTGGCGTGGTCATTGTGGTTCTGGTACTGGCCTATTTGGCCTGGGTGGCAGGGTCCCAGCCGCTCCTGGCCTGGCGTATTTTCGGCGCGCTTGCCGCGCTTGCGCTGGTAGGCCTGTGGGATGACCTGGCAGGACTGAGCGCGCAACTGCGGCTGCTGGTTCATGGGGCTGCCGCCGCGCTGGCTGTCTGGGGGCTGCAACTCGATCTGGCCTGGCTGTGGGTGGTCTGCATCTGGATCGCCCTGATCTGGCTGATCAATCTGTATAATTTCATGGATGGCATAGACGGTCTGGCAGCCTGCCAGACCCTGGTGTTCTGTCTGGGTGTGCATTGGCTTGCCGTGGGCGTGCCGGGCTGGAGCGGTGATCTGTTGTGGCTTCTGGCCGGCGTGACCCTGGCATTCTGCGCATTTAACTGGCCACCTGCAAAAATTTTCATGGGTGATGTGGGCAGCGGTTTTCTGGGCCTGCTGCTGGGTCTGATTGCACTTTACGTGTGGCAGAACTTTGCGGTGCCGCTGGTCGCGAGTTTGATACTGTTGGCCGTTTTCTGGTTTGACGCCACCTATACCCTTTGTGTGAGAATAGCCACACGACAGAAGTTCACCCAGGCGCATCGTTCACACATGTATCAGCGCCTTGCACAGCGTCAGGGCCATTTATGGACAACAAACGCTTTTTTGATTTTTTCCCTCTGCTGGCTGCTGCCCCTGGCCTGGGTGGTGGTGGCGTATGCCAATACCCTGCTGCCTCAGCTGGGTGTCCTGCTGGCGGCGATAATACCTCTTGCGGTCCTCTGCTGGCGCCTGCAGGCGGGCGCAGCGCAGTATCGTCCGCCAGCGCACAGCGACCATTGAGTTAAACGTCATGGAAAGTCTGTTAGACGAACTGTCCAGGCGCCGTAAACAGGCGATAGCGGTGGCAGCGGATGTGGTGATGCTGCCGGTTGCACTGTGGAGTGCGTTTGCTCTGCGCCTGGGCGAGTGGAACCCCCAGGTTGTATCGTACTGGCCGGCTTTTGTGGTGTGCGTCTGCGTCGCCATACCGGTGTTTGGCCGGTTGGGTCTGTATCGGCAGGTGATTCGATACATGGGCAATCACGCCATGATTGCGGTGGTGGTGGGCACTTTCCTGGCTGCGCTTGCGGTGGCCGTGGTGCCGTTCATGTTGCAGCTGAAAGGTTTTCCACGGTCTGTACCGGCCATTTTCTGGCTCCTGGCGCTGGTTTACGTCAGCGGTTCCCGGTTTGCTGTGCGCGCGTTCATTCAGCGCCAGGGTAAAGGGCCAGCACGCCAGCCGGTCATCATCTACGGGGCCGGCAGCAATGGGGTTGAGTTATCCCGGCTGCTTAAACAACAGGGTGAGTATCAGGCCATTGCGTTTCTCGATGACAACCGCAAACTGCAGCGCAGTTCTATTGATGGCGTATACGTTTACGCGCCTAAGGACCTGAGCACGCTGCTGCGCGATACCAAAGCCCGCCAGGTCTTTGTGGCCATTACCCAGGACTCCAGGATCCGCAGGGACATTCTCGATTTTCTCTCTGAATTTGCCATTCGTGTTCGCCTGATCCCGGATATTGCAGATCTGGTGAATGGCCGTGAGTCGCTGGCCAATCTGCGTGATGTCGGCATAGAAGATCTGTTGGGGAGAACCGAGGTGGAAGGCTTGCCTCACCTTCTGTCAAAGTCGGTTGCCGATAAAGCGGTCCTGGTGACCGGCGCCGGTGGCTCGATTGGCTCTGAACTGTGTCGTCAGATCCTGCGCCAGCAACCCAAACTGCTGCTGTTGCTCGACCAGTCTGAATATGGCCTTTACGAGATTCATCGAGAACTGACTGGCCTGGTGTTGCAGCTGGAGAAGCCGCCTGCGCTGGTGGCGGTGCTGGGTTCCGTAACCAACAATGCCCTGCTGAAACGCGTCTTTGAACAGTATCAGATTGAAACCGTCTATCACGCCGCAGCTTATAAACATGTCAGCCTGGTGGAAAACAACGTCATCCAGGGTCTGAAAAACAATACCTTTGGCACGCTCTACTGTGCCCAGGCAGCCATGGATGCCGGCGTCAGCAACTTCATTCTCATCTCGACAGACAAAGCCGTGCGCACAACATCTGTGATGGGTGCCAGTAAACGCCTGGCTGAAATGGTGCTGCAGGCGCTGCAGAGCCACAGCAGCCACACCCGGTTTTCCATGGTGCGGTTTGGCAACGTGCTGGGCTCATCCGGGTCGGTTGTGCCTCTGTTCAGTGAACAGATTGACAAAGGGGGGCCATTGACCGTGACCCATCCGGACGTCACGCGCTACTTCATGTCAATTCCCGAAGCGGCTCAGCTGGTTCTGCAGGCGGCCAGCATGTCGGAAGGCGGGGATATTTTCCTGCTGGACATGGGCTCGCCGGTCAGGATCCTGGATCTTGCCCATCGAATGGTGCATCTCAAAGGCTATTCAATAAAAAATGAAGATAACCCGGAAGGCGACATCGAAATTGAATTCACCGGTTTAAAGCCGGGCGAAAAACTGCACGAGGAACTGCTGGTCAGCGGTGACGTGGTGGGTACCGATCACCGTAAAATCATGCGGGCCCAGGAGCGCCACCCGCCCTGGACCGAGCTTCGCGGTGCATTAAATACCCTGGAGCAGGCCTGTGATACGTATGACTATGAGGCAGTCAAAACCTTCATCGAAGGGCTCGTGGAAGGCGCCGATCTCGAATCGCAGCTGGGTGATCTATCGCCGAAAGCAGCAGTCGTTGAGATCAAACCCCGCGTGACCGACGACCCTGGCAAAAAAAGCTGACGCCGCAACGTCCGACGCCTCAACGATAGGCGGCAACCTGATCTTTACTGATATTCAGGGCGCGCACCGCGTCGCTGCCGCGGTCCGAGTCTGTATGCGCAACCCCGCAGGGGGCACCATTACAGGTCAGTTCCGGTGAAGATAAACGCGGCAACTGGGGTGCACTGAACACATCAGGTGACGCCATGATGGTGGCAAAGTTGTCATCCATGCCGTAGCCGGTGGCGTAGTCAAATGTCCCTCCATCTGCAGATTCCCGGCGCGAGTGCGCCAGACCCAGGTTGTGGCCCAGTTCATGTAACAGCATGTAGTCAGAACAGTTTGCGGCCACCACCGAATAGCCAAAATCTGCTTCTGCGGGGTTGCTGAAATCACCCTGAGTCTGAAAGCCGCCGATCCAGGCATAGCCGCAGTGACCATCATTGGCATAGCTGCGAAACAACACCACCAGGTCTGCTTCGTGTGCTGCCCGCAATTGCTCAACGGCGGCAAAAGCACTGTGGCTGGCAAACGTTAAATCGTCCAGAGCTTGCGGTGCCGGGGCAAAATCCGGGTAGTCGACCCATTCGATGTGTGCCAGGCTGAACCGCAGCTCAATACCACTGTTGGTAACCACATCATTGGCCACATTGAGCAGATGTGAGATGCGCAGGTCCGGACTGGTGAATTGATCCGCAACGCCGGGGCTGTACAGCGCCAGCAGTTTTATTTCCGTGGTTTGTGGCTCGGATGGCGGCTGTGCGGCAGGCTCCGCCTGCGGCGCCGGTGCCGTCGGCGCGGGAGGGTTGGTTGACGCAACCGGTGGTGCGTTTGCTGTACCGGCAGAGCTGCCGCCACCGCCACCACCGCCGCAGGCACTGATCAGCAACAGGAGGCTGACACCAAGAAAGTTATGGATTGCTGTGTACATGGCGATAGTCGTTCTCGTGGGCAATGCGTCGCTGGGCGATCAGCTGATGGGGAAAGATGCGGCTTTGTTCGGCGTTACCTTCGATGCGGTAACTTCCGGTGGCGTTCGCCAGGGTGGCAAAGAAGTCATCACCGCGTCTGGTGATGGTGGCAACGTAGCCGTCAGCTTGCGCCTGCAGGTGGGTCATCCCAAACTCGCTGCGGGTGTGAAGGGTACGTAAGGTACTCTGCGAGCCGTCGGGCAGGTTGATGGTTACCTCACCCAGCCGCATCAGGGTATTCACGCGGTGTAAATCCAGCGCGCTGCTCAACCAGGGAATATCCGCATCAAAACCCGCGCGCAGGTCATCCTGTGCGTGCGCCTGCATGGGCACGCCCTGTGTTCCTGTCTGGATGCGTTCCGGGCGGGGTGTGCTGTCTGCAACCGGTGCAGGCGCAGTGGGTTTGGCGTCAATAAACTGGCGCGGTGGCTGGCTCTGGTGCGCTACCCGGTCCTGCTGCAGCGGGGCTTCGTTTATGAACAGATGCGTCATCGCCAGAGCAATAAACGCGATAAACGCCAGCTTCCTTGTCATAAATCAAGTCTAGGAACGACTCTGTGTGCCTGCTGCGCGTTTTGCTATAGTGAGGCCCAGTGCACAAACTGGTGGCGGGTATGCGATGCGGCACATCCACCTGAAGCCGGTGTTGTGTGAATCATCAAGCGTTGGGGGCAGCCGTGACACGGCAACAGGAACACATGATTTTACGCCTGTGGCGGGACTGGTGCCGCCTCTGGCCGGAACAATATGGTCACGAATCTCTGCAGGTCAAACCGCAGGGGTATGACCCGGTGTTTGATGTCATTCCCAGCCAGGCCTACAAAGACTTTTATCTCGAGGTGGTGTGCGGTCACCCTCTGTTGAAAAGCATGAATGTGTTTGAAGTGATCGATGTGGCGCTGAATCAGGTGCGCGCGCCGGAGACTTCCGCAGCGGGCCGAACCAGAAGATCTGTCTCTGCATCTACCCCTGCCAGAGTGGCTTCGGTTGACCTGCCCGCTGGCGCCAGCCCGGACAAAACCCGGCAAACGCCGGCAGACCGCGCGGATTCAGCCTGACATGGCCACATTGTGGTCACCCCTGTGTGATCGGTTAGGCATCACCTGCCCGATATTTGGCTTTGCCCACGATATCTCCACGGTGGCGGCCATCACCAATGCCGGCGGCTTTGGTGTGTACGGCGCCACCCGCAGATTCCCCCATGAGATTACCGCGGAGCTGGCGCAGATTCGCGAGCTGGTGGGCAACAAACCCTTTGGCGTGGATCTGGTGCTGCCACCAGGCATGCCGGAACATAATTCCCGGCAAGCCATCGAGGCGGAAATACCCGATGCCCACAAAGCCTTTGTGCAGGGGCTGATCGAAAAGTACGCCGTACCCCCGGCCACGCAGCCCGGTATGCGCACCCGTTTTATCCGCTCCAGAGAAATTGAAGAGGCACAGCTGCGCGCGGTGCTGGATTCTGATGTGGATCTTTTTGCCTGTGGCATTGGCGCCCCGCCGGATGCGGTGGCAGAAGCCAAAGCCGGCGGTAAAACCACCCTGGCGCTCATCGGCAGTCCCCACCACGTGGCACGCAGCATCAGCGCCGGGGTAGATTTTCTGGTCGCGCAAGGTTTTGACGCCGGCGCACATACAGGGCCGATCGGCACCTATTCGCTGGTTCCGCAGATTGTCGATGCCGCCGGTGATATTCCCGTGCTGGTGGCCGGTGGTGTGGCCACCGGCCGTCACATCGCTGCTGCACTGGCCATGGGTGCCCAGGGGGTCTGGCTGGGCACCGCCTGGTTGCTCTCCAGCGAGCATCAGGGTCATATGCATCCGGTGAACACGCGCAAGCTGATCGAGGCGGGCAGTGCGGATACCGTCATCACCCGTTCGGAAAGCGGCAAAACCTTCCGTCAGGTGCGGACCGGCTGGAGTCAGGCCTGGGAGGCCGAAGATGCGCCTGCACCTCTGAAGATGCCGTACCAGGATGTGCTGGTCGGAGATCTGTTAGGGGCCATTGAAGAGCACGATATTGAGCCGCTGATCCATTCAGGAGCCGGCCAGAGCGTCGCGTATTTTAATGAGGTCAAACCCGTCGCTGAGATCATGCGTCAGCTGGTGGACGAGGCCTGCAGCACCCTGCAGTCGCAAACTCAGTTTCTGAAGGACTGATCGATGCGGCACCCTGAAACGACCACACGTCGGCACAGCGCCTGTAACCTAATGCTGGTAGTGGGCCTGCTGGTCAGCGTCTGCATGGGCTGTACAGGTCTGGATCTTGATACGGTGAATCCGCCGGGGGTGAATCTGAGTGGCCAGTGGCTGGTCGATTTCAGTGACTCGGATCTGGTGCCGAACCTGCGTAACCGTCCTGCCGGCAAACCCAGTCGGCGTGTACAAGGCTCGGTGAATCGAGAAGCCCTGCGCGTCGCAGACGGCTCAGCGCTGGCGTTTATCGCCCATGACTTCCAGGTGTTGCGCGCAGATAAACTCACCATCGAACAGAACCGGGACTCCATGGGCCTGGATTATCAACCCGGGGTGTACCGTGATGTCACCTGGGGAGAACGCCAGCGCGGTTTATGGGAAGTGCGCGCCGGATGGGAAGATCAACAACTGGTGATTGTGTCCAGCGCCCGCAATATGCGCGTGGTGGAGCGGCTCACGTTAACCAACCCAGATCTGCTGCAGGTGCAGGTGTCCATTGACGCAGACGGCGAACAGCTGGAGTTTCTGCGCGTTTTCAACCGCCAGCCGTAAAATCGTCGTCGGACAGCAGCTTGAGCCCGCCGGCGCGACTGTCTATATTTCAAGCTGACCGGTCTGCTACGGAGTTCAATTGCGCCAATTCTCTGGACTATTTGCTGTTGTGCTGTTGCTGACTGGGTGCGCTACCCAGACCAGCACGGCGCCGCGGCAGAACTATCCCGCGGCCCTGCTGGATGGATCCGTTGTGTTTGGCGAAACGGTTGCACCGGCACCTGCGCTGGATCTGCTGCACGTCAGTCCGGAAATGACTGAGTTTGTCGCCAGCATCCGCGGTGAAGGGCACTTTGAGTCCCTGCGCTTTCGCCGGCTCATGCGCAAAATGGTGGAGGATGGGTTTTTCATCGATCAGTATGATCGCGATGCAAGCTATTCGGCCGCAAAAACCTTTGCGGTACGCAAAGGCAACTGTCTCGCCTATACCAATATGTTCATTGCGCTGGCACGCGAAGCGGGCCTGGATGCAAAGTATCAGCTGGTGGACACCCAGCCCACCTGGGATGTTGAATCCGGTTTTCTGGTGCGTAACAACCATGTGAACGTTATTCTTGAAGGGCTGAAATCACCCGGCAACAGTGTCAGCGACATCACGGTGGATTTTAATCTGGTGCGGGTGGCAGACGATGTGCCACGTAAGACCATTGGTGATGCCTACGCAGAGTCCATGTTCTATGGCAACCTGGCTGTCGAACAGTTGCACAAAGGGGATGAACGGGCCGCCTTCAGCTACCTCAAGCGCGCGGTGCTCACCGAACCGGACAACGTAGATGTCTGGAACAATCTGGGCGCTTTGTACTCAATGATGAATCGCCCGGATCTGGGTCAGCAGGCGTATGAGATGGCAATCTCATTAAACAGGCGCAATGAAACCGCCATTTCAGGCCTGGCTAAAACCCTGCGTCTGCAGGGCAAAGATGTCGAAGCCGATCGCTACGAGGGGCTGGCAGCCAGATATCAACGAAAAAACCCCTATTATCATTTTGCGGTGGCAGAGCAGGCGTTGCGTAATGATGCTTTTGAAATCGCGCTGCAATCAGTGGAGCAGGCCATATCGCTGCAGCGTGACAATGCTCGATTCTACGCCCTGCGGGCTGCAACAGCGCAGGAGCTGGGTGATGCGGAGCTGCAACAACAGAGCATACGCCTGCAGCACAAACATACTGACAAAAATACTCAGGCGCGGGATCTGATATTTAACTGATCAGCTGCTTCAGCGCAACCTGCGCCTCTTCCAGCACCGCTTGCAGGTCGCGAATGCGTACCGGCTTGGCAATGAAATTGTTCATGCCCGCGGCCAGGCATCTGTCTCTGTCGGCGTGCATTGCATTTGCGGTGAGGGCGACGATGTAAGGCTGGTGCAGGGTAGTGTCTTCACGAATGCAGCGGGTCGCCTCCAGACCATCCATTTCCGGCATCTGCAGATCCATGAAAACGATGTCGTATGGCGCTTGACGTATCGCCGCTACTGCCTGCGCACCATCTTGTGCAACCTCTGCTGCACACCCGAGCTTTTTCAGCATGAGCTGGGCAACCTGCTGGTTGACGGCATTATCCTCTGCCAGCAGCACCCGTAAATCTGAATTCGAGTGGGTGGTATGTACGATTGGTGGCGCAGCGGCGGGCCTGCTGAGGCTGCGCGCCAGCTTCAGGTGCACGGTAAACGTAGTGCCGGCTCCCTTGTGGCTGTGGACATTGATATGTCCGTCCATTTCGTCCAGCAGCGCTTTGGAAATGGCCAGCCCCAGACCGGTGCCGCCATATTTGCGGGTGATGGAAGTGTCTTCCTGGGTGAAGGCGTCAAACAACGATGGTAGCTTGATGGGGTCGATGCCGATGCCGGTATCTGCAACGGTGAACGTGAGGGTGTCCAGGAGGGACTGGTCCAGCTCAGCGGTGACGCTGAATTGCACTGACCCATGGGTGGTGAACTTCACGGCGTTGGATAACAGATTCACCAGAACCTGTTTGATCTTGTGTGCATCTCCAATGTAGCAGGCCTCGGGTGACACGTGGTTTTCAACAACCAGCGCAAGATGTTTCTCCTGGGCACTTTGCTGCACAAGATTGGTTGTGTCTTCAACGAGCTTGTGCAGGACAAACTCCTTTTTCTCGATGGACATTTTGCCGGCATCCAGTTTTGAGAAGTCGAGAATGTCGTTGATGATGTGCAGGAGCGATTCGCCGCTGGCACGAATCACGTTGACATAGTTGCGGCTGACCGTATCCAGCGGCTGCTGGCTGAGTAACGATGCCATGCCGATCACGCCGTTCATGGGCGTGCGTATTTCGTGGCTCATGTTTGCCAGAAAGTCGGTGCGGGCCCTGGCTGCGGTTTCTGCGGCTTCTTTGGCGGCGGTGAGTTCATGCTCTTTTTCGATCTGTGCGGTAATGTCGGTAAAGACCCCTAACGCCCGCTGCGGACGGCCGTCTGCGAAGATGATTTTTGCCCTGCAGTGAACCCAGATCTGGCGTCCGCTGGCGGTTCGCAGCTGATCGACAACATCGTAGGGTTCACCTGTGGCAAGCATGTGTTCGGTGGCTTTAACCAGGGGGCTGTGCTCCGGGTCGCTGACCAGGTATGGCCGGACGTCCAGAGTTGCTGGCGTGTTCTGGGGCAGGTCGAGAATGCGATACGCCGCGGGCGTCCAGCGGATCTCGTTGGTGGCGTAGTTTTTCTGCCAGCCGCCGACACCCGAAAAACCCTGGGTTTCGTCCAACAGGGACAGCGCATCTGCGCTGACCGTGCGCGCGGCGTGCAGGCCCCCTGCAACAAAATAGAGCAGGATGCCAATACAGGAAAACACCACGGTGACCCCCAGCGGCGCCGTGATGGGCTCGGCCACCGTCCAGGCCATGAATATGGTGCCCCCTCCCCAGGTGAGGATGAGCGCACGCCGCCAGCTGTTGGATTCGATAATGACGCCACCAAACACCATCACCAGGTTGAGCGCCAGGAGCGCAGCGGGGTCGATGTGGCGTTCGTAATTCAGATGCAGAAAGTGGCACAAGGCCGGCAGGAGAGCCCAGTACAGCGCGCTGTTTGGACGATGGCGGCTGAATGACACCTGCTCGCCGAATGCCGCAAACAGAGCCAGCGTCCCCGCCGCCAGCAGTTCCAGCGGATAGAACTGAACACCTGGCAGATCCGCCAGAGCCAGGCGCGCGATAAGAATACAGAACAGGCAGCCCGCACCTACGGCACAAAACAACCGATAGCGGCGGATAGCGGGAATCTCAAAAAACGCAGAAACCGGGTGCATAACAGACCCATTAAAACCAGTGTATTGAGTTTAGTTGGCTTTTCTGGCGGTGCCCGGGGAAGCAGGCTGCCTGACATGTCTCATATGTACTGAACCGGTACAGAGGGTTGCATTTCGTCTTCAGCGCATTAGAATTGCCGCCTCGTTCTGGTGCTACCGGGTGGCGGTTGCCAGGGCGTTGACCTACTACTCCGTCTTAGCTCAGTTGGTAGAGCAGCTGACTGTTAATCAGCGGGTCGCTGGTTCGAGCCCAGCAGACGGAGCCATATCTCTAGTCTCTAGCGTTAGTTCGCACTAACCCTGTCTCATAAATCGCGGTTTGTCTCATTTGGGTTCTTATTTTATGTTGGTCGCGTGAGCGTCCGGTCCGTCAAGGCGCGCTACGCCTACTTCATTTCATTGCGGCCCTCTCTGCCGTTCGGGTGACTGACCGGCACTTGTTCAACGCGCAGATTGTTGCCATCGCCGTAAGCAGAGCTTTCGGCTGGCGGCAAGGCCATCCGAGCAGCGTTAGTTTTTCTTGGTGTCCCGTTAGCGTTGCAATCAGGTAGAGTAATCGTTAGGCGCTGAGCGCGGCTCTTATGCCTACGACGGGATAGACAACTGTTCGCTCGCCTCTTTGTACCCGGCGCAGTGAGCCGCACACCATTCGAATTGCTCAGTTTAAGTTGCAATGTCTGATCCTGACGCAAACCGGTCAGAATTTTGGGCTCGACATAGGCGCTCTGCATGGCAAACCCATTGTGCTCAACAATCTGAAGGCGGGAGCGAACACGCCGCTTTTGAAAGAGATAGGGCTTGTCGATATTGTAAACAGCGGAGGCAAAGATGTTGTTAAGCTTTGCTACACGCCCTACGCTTTGCGTTATTACTTCGCATCGAAGTTGTTCGAGAACGGTAAAAACCTTAAGTGCATTCAAGCGACAATGGTGTACTCGAAGATCGAGGTTGCGTTGAATGTGTATGGTCACTTGTTTAAGGAACGCGAAGAGGCGAAAAGGTAGACTGCGGAAGAGCTTGTTGCCGATATTCTCAATCTAACTTGTAGCAAATTTGTGGCAACGCAATCCCTGTAACTGCAGCGGCGTATTTCTAGCATCATATGCAATGATGCAAAACAGCTTGACAGGACTTGGTTGATAGTCCTATTGTTCGCATCATGGTCAATGATGCAAAAAATACAATAGTCCTCAAGGAGCTTGCCCATGCAAGCATCGGATACCCCTTTCGGGGCGCGGTCAAGAGCGTGCCTGAGGGCGATGTTGCCGTGGTACAGATCAAGAACGCTGATCCGGACACGGGCATCGACTGGCCTGCCTTACCACGGACAGAACTTACAGGCCGAAAACAACCTGATTGGCTTAAATCCGGAGACGTCCTTTTTGCCGCGCGTGGCAATCGCAATATGGCTATTTACCTGGAAGATGTTCCTGATCGGGCCGTCTGTGCTCCGCAGTTCTATCGTCTTCGGGTAAGGGGCGAATCCGTTCTTCCAGCCTATCTCGCTTGGTATCTGAACGAGACTCCGGCGCAGCGATACTTTGCTCAATCAGCCGAAGGCACGCTCATCACCAGTATTCGCCGTGCAGTGCTGGAAGCCCTGCCTGTTCCCGTCCCGAACATCAAGCGTCAAAGGGTGATCGCCAAGCTGGCGGACGCCGTCCGCCGAGAGAAACAGTTAACAGAGAAACTAATTCAAAACCGTGAACAACAATTAAGGCTGGTCGCGACCGGATTGAATCAATAGGTTCAGAACAGAAAGGAATTTTCAGATGAGTGATTCAGTAAACCAGAAAGATATCAACCAGGCCGTTTGGGAAGCGTGCGACACCTTTCGCGGCGTGGTTGATCCGAGCATATATAAAGATTACGTCCTAACGATGCTCTTCCTCAAATATATCTCCGATGTATGGCAGGACCACTACGACAAGTACCAAAAAGAGTATGGCGAGAACGACGAACTCATCGAAGAGATGCTCAAGAACGAGCGTTTTGTGTTGCCAAGGGATGCCAGCTTCTACGCGCTCTATGAGCGCCGCTTTGAACCTGGTAACGGAGAGCGAATTGACAAAGCGCTCCACGCCATAGAAGAAGCCAACATCCACAAGCTTCAGGATGTTTTCCAGGACATCAGTTTTAACAGCACGCGTCTAGGTGATGAAGCGCAGAAGAACGATATTCTGCGTCACATGCTCGAAGACTTCTCTAAGGACGAGCTCAATCTAGCACCCAGCCGCATCGGCAAGCTCGACATCATCGGCAACGCCTACGAATTTCTAATCAAGAACTTTGCCGCGACAGGCGGGAAGAAGGCTGGGGAATTCTATACACCGCCGGAAGTCTCGGAGTTGATTGCTGAACTAGTAGCTCCGAAGGAAGGCGATGAGATTTGTGACCCGGCGTGCGGCTCAGCTTCTCTATTGATGAAGTGTGGAAAGCAGATTCAGAAAAAAGGTTCCAAGAAATACGCCCTCTACGGTCAGGAAGCCATCGGCAGTACCTGGGCGCTTGCCAAGATGAATATGTTCCTGCATGGCGAGGACAACCATCGTATTGAGTGGGGTGACACGATTCGCAATCCGAAGCTTCTGGACGGCGAAGACAGCCTCAAGCTTTTCGATATCGTCGTTGCCAATCCGCCGTTTAGTCTGGAGAAGTGGGGACATGAGAAAGCGGAAGCCGACAAGTTCGGACGCTTCCGGCGTGGTATTCCACCCAAGACCAAGGGTGACTATGCCTTCGTTCTTCACATGATCGAGACGCTCAAGCCCAAGACTGGGCGCATGGGTGTGGTCGTGCCCCACGGTGTTTTATTTCGCGGAGCAGCCGAAGGCAAGATCAGGAAGAAGCTCATCGACGAGAATCTTCTGGATGCGGTGATCGGATTGCCGGAAAAACTTTTCTACGGCACGGGTATCCCGGCAGCGATACTGATATTCAAACGCGGCAGAAAAACGAAGGACGTGCTCTTCATCGATGCGAGCCGCGAGTATAAGGACGGAAAAAACCAGAACGCCCTGACCGAGGAGAACATCGCAAAGGTAATTGCTGCCTATTCAGTATGTGAAAGCTCGGACAAGTACGCCCACGTCGCTACGATCGATGAGATCAAGGAGAACGACTACAACCTCAACATTCCACGATACGTCGATACCTTTGAGGAAGAGGAAGAGATCGACTTGATGGTAGTGCGTGCGGAACGCGAAGAGCTCAAGAAGGAGCTCGCAACGCTGGAAGAGGAAATGGACGGCTACCTGAAGGAGCTTGGTTATGGTTCCTGATGATTGGGTGGCTTACACGCTCGGAGAACTTTTTGACTTCAAAAACGGCTTAAACACGGATGCATCAAACTACGGTAGAGGCACAAAGTTCGTTAACGTAATGGATATATTTGCTGGCCCGTCGATTACGCAGCTGGGTATTCGTGGAAGTGTGGAGGTCAGTGATGCGCAGCTCGACGTTTATGGCCTCAAGCGTGGTGATGTGCTTTCAATCGAACTTCTGAAACACCTAATGAGATTGCGTTTGCTTCCGTCTACCTTGACGATCTGCCAGCCGTGTTTGGAGGATTTGTGATTCGCGCGCGTCCAATTACAACCGATTTAGAGCCGAATTTCTGCAAGTATTGCTTTAGAGCCGAGGTCATCCGTCGCGCGCTGATACGGCGATGCCAAGGGGCGATCCGCGGAAACATTGGGCAATCGGACATGAGCGGAATTCGCATATGCTTGCCGCCGCGCTACGAACAGGCACAAATATCTGAAATTCTCTCGACGTGGGATCGCGCCACCGAGACTGTCGAGAAGCTGATCGAGAACAGCGAGCGGCAGAAGAAGGCCGTTGCCCAGAGAGTTCTCCATGGTGGTAAGCGATGGGATGTGGTTCGCCTCGGTATGGTAGCAACGCTGACGGCGGGTGGTACTCCCTCCACGAAGAAGCCTGAATACTGGGGAGGAGAAGTGCCGTGGATGAATTCCGGTGAGATCAATCTGCGCCGCGTTACCGCTGTAGAGGGACGCATTTCCGATGCCGGGCTCGCTAACTCAAGCGCCAAGATGCTTCATACGAATTGCGTTCTTGTTGCCCTTGCCGGGCAGGGGACGACACGGGGAAAGGTTGCGATCAATCTCATTCCCCTATCTACGAACCAGTCCGTAGCGGCAATCCAGCCAGACCAGGAGCTCGACGCCGAATACCTCTTTCACAATCTGGAAGGTCGTTACAGCGAATTGCGCTCCCTCTCGTTGGGAGATGGTGGTCGCGGCGGCCTCAATTTGAGCATTCTCAAGAGCCTAGTCATACCGCTCCCCCCGATTCCCGAGCAGAAGGAAATCGCTCGACTGTTAACTGTTGCCGATTCCGAAATTGAGAAGTGGTCTCTCTTCAAGTGTTGCCTGCAAAAAGAAAAAACCGCCCTCATGCAGCAGCTTCTGACCGGCAAGCGACGGGTGAAGGTTGATGGCGATGTTGATCGGATAGTGCAGGAGGCGTCTGCTCATGGCTGACAGGGGCATGACACCGGAGAGCAAGGAAGAGTACAGCGCGCAGATTCCGGCTGTGCAGTTGCTCTGCGCTTTGGGCTGGGAGTATATGAGTGCTGCCGACTGCCTTACTGCGCGTGGTAGTTACCAGGATGTTGTGCTGACGGGCGTGTTGGTTGAGGAGCTGCGTAAGCGCAAATTCGAGTACAAAGGCAAAAGCCATCCGTTATCGCCGAATGCTATTGATCAGATTGTGAGAGAGCTTTCCACTGTGGCGCTGCATGAGGGGCTCGGGACGGCCAACGAGCAGCTCTATAACAAGATCACTCTGGGTGTGACTGTCACTGAGTTTATTGATGGCAAAAAATACTCACCGACTATTCCGGTCATTGATTGGAATGATGTAGCTAACAACAGCTTCATTGTGACCGAGGAGCTTGAGGTTCTATCTTCGGGCGGTACGCATACCAGACGGCCTGATATGGTGTGCTACGTCAATGGGTTGCCCCTCGTGGTCGTGGAGGCCAAGCGTCCGGTTTCAGGGAACCCGAACAAATCGATGATTGATGAGGGGATCTCGCAGAATATTCGCAACCAGAAGACGGACGAGATACCAAAACTTTTTGCTTACTCACAAATATTGATGTCGATCAGTGGCACCGACGCACGCTTCGGCACAACAAGAACGCCCAAGAAGTTCTGGGCGAACTGGCGCGATGAAGAATTCGATGAGGCCCATTTTCATGAGGTGAAGAACCGGCCCATCGATGATGCGTTCAAGGATGTTTTGTTTGCCGGTCGTCCGGCGAAGGTGCGTAAGTTCTTTGAATCGCTGTGGGCGGGTGAGCGTTTGCCGTGCGAGCAGGACCGGATGATTGTGAGTTTGCTTAGTCCGGAGCGCTTGCTTGAATTCGTACGGTTTTTCATCTTGTTCGATCAGAAGATCGGTAAGGTCGCCGCACGTTATCAGCAGGTATTTGGCATCAAAGCACTCATTAGGTGCCTGCAGACCAAGAAAAAAGACGGTGGACGCGAGGGCGGTGTTATCTGGCATACCACCGGCTCGGGTAAATCCTTCACGATGGTATTTCTATGTAAAGCGTTGTTGCTGCACGACGCGCTCAAAGAGTGTCGCATGGTCGTGGTAACCGACCGTGAGGATTTGGAGAAGCAGCTTTCCAAGACGTTTTTAAGTGGCGGCGCATTCGGTAGCGCGGTGGCCAGCCGTAAGGAAGGCGCGAAATCCAAGGCTACCTCTGGCCGTGATCTGGCAAAACGCATTGGTCAGGGCAAAGAACGGATTATCTTCACCATCATCAATAAATTCCTGACGGCCTCGAAACTTAAAGGCTGCTTCAATCCGAGTGAAGACATGATCGTGCTCGTAGATGAAGGCCACCGTAGTCATGGTGGTGAAGGTCATGAGCGGATGCGCAAAGCGCTGCCCAATGCCGCCTATGTTGCCTTCACAGGTACGCCTCTTCTAAAGGACGACAAGACGGCGAGTAAGTTCGGCCCGATTATCCATGCCTATACGATGCAGCGCGCGATTGAAGACGGCACAGTTACGCCGCTTCTCTATGAGGAGCGTAAGCCCGAGCTTGATGTGAATGAGAAAGCGATTGATAACTGGTTCGAGAAGATTACCAACGGTTCATCCGATAAACAGAAAAGTGATTTGAAGCAGAAGTTCGGTAAGAAAGGAGCTGTCTACGGCAGCGCAAACCGGATTGAGCTTATCGCCTGGGATATCGCTGTTCACTTTGATGAGAACGTTAAAAAGCTAGGACAAGGCTTAAAGGGACAAATTGCAACCGACAGCAAGCGGGCTGCTATTCGCTACAAAAAGGCACTTGATGAAACCGGGCTGGTGACCAGCGCGGTGGTGATGTCACCGCCGGATACGCGGGAAGGCCACAGCGATGTTGATGAGTGCGAGTTGCCTGAGATTCAGCAATGGTGGAAAGACAATGTCACAGGCGATGCCGAAGACTACGAACTCGGTGTGATCGAGGACTTCGCTACACCTGGTCAACCAGATTTGCTTATCGTCGTTGATAAGCTGCTGACTGGATTTGATGAACCGCGCAACGCGGTGCTCTATATCGATAAGCCTCTACAAAATCACAATCTCATTCAGGCGATTGCAAGGGTCAACAGGCTGCATGACGCCAAGAAGTTTGGTTTGCTGATCGACTATCGCGGCATTCTTAAAGAACTGGACACCGTAATTAAGCAGTATCAAGACCTGGCGAGTCGCACGCAAGGCGGATATGACCTTGATGACATTGATGGACTCTATAGGGAAGTAAGTAACGAATATCGAAAACTCCCTGTCCTTCATCAAAATCTGCTCGGACTGTTTGACGGCGTTAAAAATAAAAGCGACCGCGAGCAATACCGGCAGCTTCTCGTGCCCAAGTTCGAGGAGGACGAAAACGGACAGAGCATCGATGTGCGGCAGAGCTTTCGTGAAGATTTTTATCAAGCACTTACAGAATATGGGATGTGCCTGGGTGTTGCGCTTTCTTCGCGCAGCTTTTTTGAAGACACCACGTTTACCGAGTCCGATATCACGCGCTTTAAAAAAGATCTGCGCTGGTTTAGTGAGCTACGCCAGATAGCGAAACAGGATGCGCAGGAAACCGTTGACTACAGTGCCTATGAAGAGCAAATCAGAAAGCTTGTTGATAAGCATGTTATTGGCGCAGGTATTGAGGAGCCTGAGGGCGTTATTGCGGTTGATGAGCTAGGCAAGACTGAAGATCCTTCTAAATGGAGCGAAGAAAAGACACGCAATGAAACCGACATCATCCGCAGCCGTGTTAAGAAGACGATCGAACAAGAACTTGCCGATGACCCGTACGCGCAAGTAGTGTTTTCCAAACTTCTCAAACAAGCCATCGCAGAGGCGGAAGCGTTATTCGATCACCCGAATAAGCAGTACATCCTGTTCAAAGAATTTGAAGAGAAGGTAAAAGAGCGTGACGTGGACGGCGTACCGTCGGCATTGAGAGAGAATAAACACGCCAAAGCGTATTTCGGGGCATTCCGTCTTGTTTTGGATGATGAGCAGCTTGGGCAGGGTAGCGAACAGTCCCGTATCGACGATGCCCTGCATATCGATCAATTGGTCAAAAACGCGGTTGCAGAGCACTCGCTTAGTCCCCAGGACATCGAAATTGCCATCCGCAAGGGATTGTTACCTTATCTGTTTGAACGTATCGGTCTGGATAGTGCCAAGAATGTCATTGAGCAAGTGCTCAAGATCACGCGCGTCGGTCTTTCACGAGGGGAGATGGGCTGATGGGCAAAGCAAGCTTTACCTATGGTGATGAACAGTTTGAGTATGAGGTCTGTTACACGCCCGAGCGCAAACAGAAAATCGCAATTCATGTTCACCCTGATGCTTCGATTCAAGTTGACGCCCCGAAAGGGGAAGCGCAAGCACACATTCAGAGTGCGGTGCTGAAGCGCGCGCGATGGATCAGAACCCATGTGGTGCAGGCGCTCGCGCAGCGAGACCATGTGCTGCCCCGCACCTACGTCAGCGGCGAGAGTCATTTTTATTTAGGGCGACGCTATCAGCTCAAAGTTACTGAGATGAACGGCGCTGGTCCGCAGGTCAAACTATGGCGGGGACGCATCTGCGTGGAGACCGGCGACCGGTCATCAGCGAAGGTCAAGAGCCAGCTTCGCAGGTGGTACCGGACACGTGCCGCGGACGTCTTTGACCGACGTCTTGATGAAATTGCAGCGCGAGTACCTTGGCTTGGCGAGGTGCCGCCATTGCGGCTGCTCAAAATGCGTAAGCAATGGGGGAGCTGCTCGCCGCAAGGCGTGCTCTTTCTCAACCCGCATTTGGTGAAAGCGCCGCGAGATTGTGTGGACTATGTGATTACGCATGAGCTGTGTCACCTCAAAGAGCATAATCACTCGCGGCGTTACTACCGGCTGCTACGCGAGATCATGCCCGGCTGGGAGCCTGTGAAGGCCAAGCTCGATGGCATGGCCGAATTACTATTGAACGAGTAGGTATCATGCCTTTAGACAAGATCATCGACATACAAAAGATTGGACGCTTTGAGAAGCTGGGTGTTGCAAGCGGATTGCGGCTTTCAAAAGTTACTCTGATCTTCGGTGAAAATGGCTGGGGAAAATCCACCATCGCAGACATTCTGCGTTCACTAACAACAAAGGACGCTCGTATCCTTGCTGGGCGTGAAACCCTTGCAGCAGCAGGAGACCAGAAAGCACTTCTGCTCGTAGATGGAAACCAGGCAAGTTTTGATGGCACGCAGTGGTTGGGCCCGTGTCCCAAAGTAGCAGTCTATGACCAAGCGTTTATAAATCAAAACGTATTCTCCGGGGATGCAGTGTCCCACGAACATCTTAAAAAGCAGTATGGCCTAGTCGTCGGAGAAGCGGGCGTCGCGCTTATGCAGGACATTGTCGCGTTGGAAGCTGAGCTTTCAACGGTCAACACAGTAATAAAGAGGTGCGAGCGTGCTTTGCAATCATCTTTGAGCAACCTCGGTGCAAGCAGTAACGTCAACGAGTTCATTGCTCTGGAGCCGCTGGATAATGCAGATGAGATGATTGCGCGTAAAGAGGGCGAAGTGGTACGGGCAGGACGCAGCGACCAAATTATAGCAGCCCAACTTCCAAACGAGTTGACTCTGCCAACGCCCGCGCAAAGCTTTGAAGAAGCGTTGCTTCGCTCGATTGACGGAGTTGCCGCTGACGCATATGCACGGTTACGTGCACATATTGATCAACATCAGGATGCAGGAAATGGAGCGATGTCTCATGAGGCATGGTTAGAGACTGGAATGTCGTTCACGCCAGAAGACCCATGCCCTTATTGTGGTCAAGAGCTCCAAGATCGATCACTAGTTGAAGCTTACCGAGATTTTTTTAGTGATGCCTACAAGACGCACGCACAAGAGGTTGTGCGCTGCCGAGCAATCTTGAAACGTCACACTGACGGTGAATTTATTCGCTCGACAAACGCCGCTTTGCAAAACGTTCTCACAATCGCAGAAAACTGGAAGACGCTAGCGAATGCAGTGTTGCCGGATCTTACGACGCACGACGGGGCGATCGCAGGGCTTGCGGAAGCAGCACGCGAGATTGATACGCTATTCGAAGAAAAGCAGACCAACTTGGTTGCGGCTGTAGACACGGAGTCCGCTGCACGCGTCCTAAGATCATGGCAAGAGCATTTAGGCACTTTGGAAACTATCAACCATGAGATAGTTCGCTACCGAGAAAATCTTGTAGAAATCCAGCAAGCGCAGGGTTCTGTTGATCTTTCCGTTTTACGAGAAGAGCTTGTAGGTTTAAAGGCTCGTAAACGCCGCTATGAAGAAGATGTCGTAGCTGATGTTGAAGAGCTGAGTACTTCAAGATCACGCAAACAAGAAATCGAGACAAATAAGAAAGCAAAGAGAGCGGATCTGACAGCCCATACCAAAGTTGTTACAGAAGGGCTTGGTAACACAATCAACGCTTATCTTGATCGGTTGGGAGCCGGTTTTGGTATCGATTATCAACCGCCGAATTACCGGGGCAATGAACCTTCGGCTGCTTTCAATATTCTCATTAACAATGTTGCTGTTCCTCCTCGGGCCGCTCAGGATGATTTAAGTCAACCGAGTTTTAAGAATACTCTCTCTGCCGGAGACAAGTCAGTTCTAGCTTTGGCTTTGTTTCTAGCGACATTGCGCACAAGATCAGATCTGTCAGAGATGATTGTCGTACTCGATGATCCGTTCACTAGTATGGACGAATTCCGCCGGACATTTACTGTGAACGAGATAAACAAGTTGGTTCCGAATACGGCACAAATCATTGTACTTTCTCACGAGAAAAACTTCCTTCGGTTGATCTGGGACACCATTGACCAGTCTCTGATCACCTCGGTTTCAATTCAGACAGGGGCGCCGGGAATCGCCAGCCTTGCCCATTTTGATTTGGAAAAGGCAACGCGTCCTAGGTACGTTTCAGAACGTATGGAGGTTGAGGATTTCTACCAGCTCGGCCAAGGCGAGCCAAACCATATCCGCGCGCTACTGAGAAAGGTTCTGGAAAACTTCTACAGGCAGGGTGATCCAGACCTATTTTCACCCAACGAGTTGCTTGGCGGGATTATAGACAAACTGCGAGATGCACCCGAAGCGCATCGATTTAAAGGTGCATTGGAAGAGCTTGAGGAAATCAACCGCTACACAAGAAATTTCCATCACGCACCTGTTGAGGGGAGTGTACAGGAAGATACGAGTGTTGAAGAGCTTAAAACATACTGCAGACGCGTTATTAACCTGACGCGCGGTGGTGCCTAAGTCATGGTTTGAACAGCGCTAGACGAAATCCAAAGAAGACATATTGGACCCGATTGTTTCAGCTGTCCTGGTTGGTGAGGGCGTTATCCAGCTTGTAGTGTGGCTCTCCTTTGGCGGGGTTTAACTGCTGGAGTGCGCCGCGCTGGATGAGGTCGGTAATGTCTTGTTTTGCGGCGTCCTGTGAGCAGCTGGCGATCTTTGCCCATTTTTTCACTGTGAGTTTGCCTTCAAATGGCCCGAGGAATTTTTTCATTACCTTTATCTGCCTGGGGTTGAGCGATTCTTCGGGGCAAGCTTGCCAGAACGCTCTGCGCTGAAGCGCTATCGGTAGCTCCTTGTCTGATTGCGTTATCGCCGCGCGTTCTAGTTTGAGGAACCAACTCAGCCAGTTTGTGATATCAAGCTCGCCTTTTTGCGTCCACTCGATATTGAAGTCGTATTCTTTGCCTTGCTCGTGGATCTGCGAGGATATGCAGTAAAGGCGCAGGGGATTGTCATCGTTGGCAGCTAGGATGGATTCTGTGATTGCGCGGGCGATGCGCCCGTTGCCATTATCGAAGGGGTGGATGGTCAGCAATCGCAGGTGCGCTATTGCGGGGATAAGATCAGGGGCTGTTTCGCTTTGATGGTCAAGCCATTCAAATAGAGCTTCCATTTCAGCAGAAACCGTTGCAGCGGGCGGTGCCTCGAAATGGGTTTGTTCTTTTCCGATATAGCCGGATTCCACCACCATACCGCCATCGCGGTCGTCTCGATAAGCGCCCGTGATGATTTCTTTGCCGTCGGCAATGGCGTTAGGGAACAGGGTTTTGTGCCATCCACACAGCCGCTCTTTTGTGAGTGGTTGGTCGTAGTTGCGGGTTGCGTCGCGCATCATCGCGGCGACGCCTTCCGGGTCCCCAGGAGAAATCTCCAGCAGACTGATCTCATCGGCGATGGTTTGCCGGTCATGCTCTGGCAAGCCAAGCGCATCGAAGCGTGCGCGCAGGACCGCGCGGTCTTGAGCTAGTTCTGTGATGAGCGGGGCTAGTTGTTCATGATTCCAGGTAAGGACCGGCCAACCGTCACGCTCCCAGATATAGCCCCGGTGATCAGCGGGGCGCTTGCGCGGGCCAGGGCGTGAACGTGTTTCAACGCGTGGATCGCGGTGATCCTCTATTTTTAGCAAATAGCTGATCTTGTTAATCATGCCGCGTACGGAGGGCGTGTCTTCAAGGATTCGGGTGCTGCCGATTTTGCGCAAGCCAAGACCTATGACGCAGGCCTTGTGCTTTTTTAGGTGTCCAGTCGTGCTGCGAATGAGTGTAACTTTGATGAATTTAGGAGCAGGCATGGATCGTTTGTCCTACTCGATTGGCGCAAGGGAGTAGCTGGTGCTCCTGCCGCCGCCGCTGTCTTTTTTGAGGATGCGGCGCTTGATGAGGTCATTGATATCGCGCAGCGCCGTATCCGGGGAGCATTTAGTGATCTTGGCCCACTTTTCCGTTTTGAGTTTGCCGTCAAACCCGTCCAGCAACATGTTAAGCATCTTTATTTGGCGCTCGTTTAAAGATTCTTCGGCGTGACGTTGCCAGAATTTTGCTTTCATCAGGACCATGCCGACCGTGCTGTCGGCGTTTTTTATGGCGCGGATCAGGCAGTTCAAAAACCAATCCAGCCAAGGCGTGATATCGCATTCTGATTTCTGGGTTTGTTCCAGCATGTCGTAATAGGCGTTGCGCTCTTTCAGGATCTGTTTGGACATGCTGTAAAAGCGCCGGTTACTGCTTTCAGCACGTGCGAGCGCCATATCGGTGATGGCCCGGGCGATGCGGCCATTACCGTCGTCAAAAGGGTGGATCGTGACAAACCAAAGATGCGCAATTCCGGCGCGCAGCAGCGGACTCGTGTTCTTATCCGGCTTTTCAAACCAGCTTAGAAAGCTGTTCATCTCGCCTTGCAAGCGATGAGCTGGCGGCGCTTCGAAATGTGTACGCTCTTTGCCGTAAGGACCTGAGACAACGGCCATCGTGCCATGGCGATAACGCCCAATGACGATGTGTTTGATACTCGTATCGGCTTCGAATAGATCCTTATGCCAGCCAAAGAGCCGCCCTTGTGTTAGCTCCTTATCGTAGTTGGTGGTGGCATCGGTCATCATTGCAACGACGCTGTCGATATCACGGGCAGAAGGGATCAGGTCCTTGATGTTCTTCATGCCAAGGCGGCGGGCAATGGATGATCGCACTTGATTTTCAGGCAAGTCCTCGCCTTCGATTTCGCTTGAGTTAACGACATCATCGGTTAGGGCCTGAAGCTGGGCTTGATCCTGCAGGTCAAAGCCCAGGCCATCCATTCTGCCAAGCAGACGCCCTTGCTGATGAGCGGCATCCTCAGTGAGCGTTAGCAGCTTTTTGCTATCCCACGTGAAATTTGGCCAGTCCTTTGATTCCCAGATATATTGCAATTTAATCTCCGCATATTATGCAGACATTATGGCTGCTATTCTCCGCACGGGCAAGAGAAAAGATGCAAATAATGCGGAGATTAGAAGGCTTAATCTCCGCATGAGAGGATTTAATTATTATAAAACAATAAGTTACGATCTTTCATCATAGTTGGGTGATATGGGGGGAACGCCTTCCCCCTGGACTCAATCCCGGCTAGGGATTTCGCCGCACCCCCATCAGCGGGGACACCCCGCAACGCCCCGTTAGGACGCTGCAAGATCATGGCGGAGACTCCGCTAATTCAGCGGAAATTTGAACATGATGCTGTAGGTAGACGACCTGCTGCAGAGTGCGCGGAATAGGCCGATCCCATATTAGCGGTGCGTGATCTACCGCGTTATTGTTCGCTTTCTGCCTTGCCTCTCTTAGGCGATCCATTTCATCGCAATAGTCGATGCATGCCTGCGGATCGACCCAGCAGGCATCTTTGCTGAATAGGCGCTTGTCGGCATCGTAATGAGCGGCTCTGAAATCGGCTCTAGAACTTTGTCCGCTGCCTTGAGCGGTAGACAAAAGACGATCGCAGCCAGCAGCGTGAAGATGTGCCATTCACCTTCCGGCGGATCGTAGAGCGGGAAATACTGAAACTTTCCGCACTCTTCGTCGATTTCCTCACGCATTTGCGCGCGCTCACGCAGATCACGTTTGCGTGCAGCGGCGTAGAGATTAAATGTATCGCGCAGTTTGCTTCGCACGGGACCAACTTTCTAATCGTTTTCTTAACGCATGGCTCTGTAGCACTTCTAAGCGCTGATGTGCAAGTTTCGCGCGTCTGCGCCTAGCGCTTTCCCGCATTGGCCTGAGCTCATCTCGCCTAACACCTTGCTGGTCTTTGCTTGAGCATGTTTATCACCGCGCGCGCCTATTCGCAATAAACAGCAAAGGAGATACGCGATGAAACTACTAACCCAATCAATTCGTGATCGCCTGATACGCAATGGCGCACTAACGATCCAATATAGCGAGGAACGCCGCCAAGCGCCGGACTTCGTACCGGTCGTCAAGCTCTTCACGCCGGACGCAAATTGCACCTGGCTGCTGACCGAACTTGATCCGCACGATGAAGACATCGCCTTCGGGCTATGCGATCTCGGCATGGGGTTCCCTGAACTTGGCAGCGTGCGTATCTCTGAGCTCGAGTCCGTACGCGGTCGCATGGGCTTGCCTGTCGAATGTGATGTTCATTTCTGCCCGCACAAAACGATTTCGGCTTATGCCGATGAAGCGCGTCTTGCCGGTTCGATCAGGGAGTAGAGCCCTGATCGACAGAATTATCTTGACTCATTTATGGTAATCGCTACGCATAACAAAGGAGGAAACACATGAAAGATCGAAATAAGTACCAACCCAAAGGCCTCAAAGCCTACTGCAATGAGAAATGCTTTGGCCTCATAGGCAAGGGTAAGAACTTCGCGTTGGAAACGATTTTTGCTGCCGGTGTGCTCTATCATGGGCAGAGCACGAGTATGTTGGCGCTTGGCGCGCTGCTCACTGTGATGGCTGTTGGTTCAGCCAATCAATGGAACGAGCAAGCGACAGGCAAACCTCTTTGGAAGCCGCGTTTAATTCCGGCGTTAGGGCTTTAGCACCCACACATCCAGTCGAACAGTTTTGTTTGTAGTCCCAAAGAGCGACTGCTACAGAATTCTCCTACGGCTTCACTTGTCATTGGCTTGCTGCGTGCACGAGCGTGCCGAGAAACTCGGCGAATGGTTTGATATCACTTTTGACGCTCGCACTTTCCAGGGCGGCCATATATTCCTTTCTCCCCTCGACCGGGACGACTGTCCACGGGTAACCGCCTGAGGCGAGCATCGCGTTCATCAGGAAGCGGCCCATGCGGCCATTGCCGTCCATATAGGGGTGGATATAGACAAAGATCCAGTGTCCCAGCACGGTTCTCACCGCCGCGTGCTCTTCTTCCTGCAGGTGCGCGAAGAGCGCTGGCATGCAGTCCAGGATAGCCTCTTTTTTGACCGGCACGTGCATGGAAATCCTGATATAGACCTGGTCGTTGCGGTATCCCGCCAGATCGCTTGCCTTGAGCAGGCCCGCTTCAACGCTCGGGCCGAACAGGCCGCGGTACCAATCGCCATGGTCTTCGTCGACAACAGTGCCGGGGTTCTCGTTGTCCAAAATGCGGGCGATGCTCTTTTTTACTTCGCTGAAGACGAGCCAGTAGCCGCGCGCCGCCGTGGCATCGCGGTGCTCGCGGTCTGCTTTCAGCTGATCCGGATTCCAGTCACCGCTGCGCACGCGCTCGATCAGCTCCGGGGTGACCCGGTAACCTTCGATTGATAGCGAGTGATAGGCATCCTGGACATAGATCTCGTCGACCTGCTTGAGGTAGGCCGTCTTATCGTTCGGGATGCCCGGCGGCGCAGGGAAGGCATCGATGATTTGCGCGCGCATGCTCTCCCAGCAGGTGCCGATCCGGTTGACGTAGGGAGAGCGCTCACGGCTGCTGAGCGTGATCGTGAGATTGTCCTCGAACGGATTGGTCTCCGGGACGGTGTAGCCAGCAGCGCGCATCGCTTTGAGGATGTCATCGGCGATGCGTGTGCGTCCGATATTGCGGAATGCGCCCGCGAGGCGTCCTGCCACAGTGCTGTGGCCGCCATCCAGCAGGATGGGCAGCACTTCGGAGGCATCACGGATGAGGGCGAGGGCGGCGCGGGCATCCGCCGGATAGTTAGTGAACAGGCGCGGGCCACTGGAAACCAACGCCTGCGGCAGGCGCATGATGCGAAGCCCCTCGCTGAGCTCTAAATCCTTGGCGGGCGGGATCTCGGATTCGACTTCCAGGATCGAGGTCGCGTGCATGAGCCCGGTGACATTGTTTGATGCGTTCGGCGCGCGGACCAGCAGCTGGGTAGGCACGGTCTGGTTACCGGCATGGAGCAATACGGATTGTTCAGGTGAGAGGCACCATAGCTGTCCAAACCGGAATTCCAGATAGCCAGCACAGAACGCCCGGAACGAGCCGTACCAGGCGGTGGTTTCTCCATCGGAGATCTCGTCCGGTCTTGCAGGGACGTACCAGCCCTTGATGACTTGTTGCAGGAAGCCGCCGCGCAGGAGCCGTTCGCGCTGCGTGCGCGTGAGGTCCGTGGACCGGATGGCGATCTTACCGGCCTTCTGAAGCGCCTGGAGCGTTTCCAGCGCATCGGCCAGCTGTTTCTGGGGTGTTGCCATGTCTATAGACCTTTCTTTCTGCCCCTGCGCGAAGGGCCAGGAGAAACTAGTTTATTTGGCCTGGGAGTTACTAGTACGTTCTGCGATGGCAAAACTAGTAAATCGTGTAACTTCAGGTAAATCAGATAGATAGGAGAGAAAATCGCAGGCTCAAACGCTCTGGCCAGCGCTTATGCACTGCCTCTGGTGTCCCGCGCTACTGGTTTTCGGCCAGCAAGGCTTCGAATTGTTCGCGGCGTTGCAGAACCGCCTGATGATCCGCGCCGAAAAGCGCCTCGAACTTGTTGAATGCTGCAAGCGCCTGCTCACGGGCCGCCGCCTCTTCTCCAAGATGGGCGTGAATGGTGGCGAGTGTGTAGATAAATTCAGCACGCTGACGCTCGCCGAATGGACTTTCGCCGAGCACCTTGAGTTGGGCTTCACAGCGCTTTTTGGCCATCTCATAGTCGCCGTTGTCCATATCCACTCGGATCTCGAGACCTGTGAGCTCGGCATAGTAGGGGTCTTCAGCGGTAATGCCCGCGCGCCTTAAAACCTCTCTCGCGGCTGACAGATGTTCCGCGGCTGCTGCGGTATCTCCTGTGCGCCGAGTCACGTCACCCAGATACCCCAGGTTAAACGCCAGTTGCCTGCCCGAGTAATCGACATCCTGAAAAATGCGCGCAGCTCGTTCGAAGTAGCCGCGTGCATGGTCATACTCATCGCTGCTTCGGGCAATTAACCCCAGGGCTGTGAGCATATCGGCAGACATGAAATCCCGGGCGACCCCTCCATGAGAAAATATACTCAAGGCATTTTCTGCTGCGGACGCCGAGGACTGCGGGTCGCTGGGAAAAAGCAGGCTAGCTTTTGCCGCCCACATCCAACCCATGGAGAGATCTCCAGCCGAACCGCCAGCTGTGAGGTGCATTTCCTCGGCGGCTGCCAGTTTAGCCAGCCGCTCTTCAGGGGTGCCGTTGATTTGCGCGTCTAGAATCATCCAGAGAGCGACGCTCTGGCTGGATGGACCGTGCAACGCTTCTGCTATCTGACCGTACTCCGCGACAACGCTGCGCACTTCCTCAAGTCTTTCCATTGAGTTGATGTCCTTGGGGATGACGGCGTAAGCAAAACGCACGCTCAGCTGAGTTTCCGACAGTGGCGGCAGCTCAGACTTTGCCTGCAAAAAGGCGCGTTCGATGAGTTCTGCGCCATCCTCGGGTTTACCGAGCCCGTATTGGGTCAAGGCGATTGCGCTCAGCAATTCCACCCGCGTTTCAGGATCGTCAGCAAATTCTCCTTCTACCTCGGTGACAGCCTCATCAAGCAGTTCGCTTAACGGCGCGTCTTTGCGCACTCTCACGGGTGACATGGCATAGCTGCTGGGAGAAAGAATGAGGTTGTTGAGAAAGCGGGTCACCCGCTCCGAGCGCTCTGCCTGACGGCCAGCATCAATGGCGTAATTGACTGAAAACACCGTACCGCCAATCATTGATAACACAGCCACAACGGTCAGCGAGGCAGCTATCAGATTACGGCGAATGAATCGATTGAATCTGTAGCCTCGGCTGTCCGGCCGGGCGTTGATGGGACGGTGCGTCTGCAGGCGTTCCAGGTCATCCGCCAGATCTTGTGCCGTCTGGTATCTCCTGCCGGGTTCTTTCTGCATCGCTTTGCCGATGATCAGCTCCAGGTCCCGAGGCAGATCTGCCGATTCGGGATGCTCGGCAAAAGGGATCGGGTCTGCAGTCGTGATGGTTGAAATCAGCGTGGCGGGGGATGCTTCCCGGACGTCGTAGGGCCCTCGGCCTGTGACTAACGTGTACAACAGAACGCCGAGCGCGTAGACGTCTGTTGCGGTGGTGATGTGTTCGCCATTGACCTGCTCGGGTGCCGCGTATCGTGGCGTTAGTGCAGCAAAGTCCATGGTTTGTTTGGCCTGCTGACTGTCTGCCTGCAGGACTTTAGCAATCCCGAAATCCAGCAGCTTAGGTTCGCCGTCTGCCTGGACGAGGACGTTGGACGGCTTGATGTCGCGGTGTACCACTAACTGCTGATGGGCAGCCTGTACTGCTTCGCAGACTTTGCGGAACAGCGTGAGCTTCGCGTCTGTATCCAGGGTGCTGACAAATTCGGTGATCGGCAAACCTTCGATCAGCTCCATGACGATGTAAGCCGTGCCATCGTCCAGGCTGCCGCCATCAAAAAGTTGAGCAATGTTGGGATGTCGCAAAGCCGCGAGAATTTCCTGCTCACTGCGGAAACGGTTTGCGAAAGCCTCGGCGGTGGCAGGATCGCCTGTGTGGTTGAAGAGCTTGATGGCAACGCTTTGGCTGAAACCGCCGCTGATCCGTTGTGCCCCGTACACCACTCCCATGCCGCCACGCCCGATCATATTCGTCAGGCGATAGGGTCCGATATGCTCTGGCGGTGAGTTGGACATAACCAGAGTGCTGTTTGTGCCGAACCCTTGCGTGGCTGAGTCTGCGGTGAGCAGTTGGCGAACGCGGGCAAGCAGCGCGGGATCATGGTCGCAACGCTCGAGCAGTTTCTGCTCGCGTATCTCCGCGGGCCAGTTCAGGGCCTGTTCGAAGATCGCAAGCGCGCGTGTCTCCAGGTCAGTCGATTGTGTAACCAATTTGTACGTCTTGCTGACTTCAACGCAGGATAGTAAACCATTTTTCAAAACCTTGGGTTAGACTGATTTTGTTATCGAAAGGTATTGGTTTTGGATACGGATAAAGAAAAAGATCTGACTGGTCTTCTCACCGGATGGCAAAATGGTGATGCTGCTGCGCGGGATGAGTTGTTTGCGGCTGTACTGCCAGTGTTGCGCCAGATCGCTGCGAATGCGTTGCGTGACGATAGGATGAGGGTGGAACTCGACCCGACAGAACTCATCAACGAGTGTGCCATCCGTATGTTGGATCTGAATGCGATGCAATGGGAGGATCGGGTGCATTTTTTCGGTTCGGCGGCCAGCACAATGCGCCGGATCCTGATTGATCGAGCACGTGCGCTTGCCGCAGGCAAACGGGATGGGGTCGAAGTAACGCTGGCTGGTGTGGCTGGACAGCACTTCATGCCGGATGCAGAGCTTCTCGATGTTGATGCTGCCCTAACCAGACTTGCTGACATTTCTGCTGATCGTGCCGAGGTTGTTGAACTGCGCTTTTTTGGTGGGTTGACCAACGACGAGGTAGCCGCCTACCTCGGCGTTTCCGAAGCGACCACCAAGCGACGCTGGCGAGCCGCGCGTGCCTGGTTGCGTGATGCACTGAGCTAGGCGGTTTGCCCTGCTGATGTTTCGTGATACGAATAACATCTGTTGGGCGAAACGAAAAGTTGTTTAGTACGGTCTCCGATGATGGGTTGGCACCCCAAAACCATTTAAGGCGTACTCGCTGCACGCTCGGCTGCTAGGGTTCGAATACTGGAAGCGTCTGCAGGGCTTGATACGCATCAAACTCCTCAGCGTTGAACATTTTCGGGTAATACCAGGACCGCAGATCCGCATGAAAACGCCTGACACGCTGCTCATAAGCCATCGCGGCTGACATATCGGTATCCGCCAGGTGTTCGATTGTTCGCTGTAAAAATGTAGCCGGTGATATCAGGCTGGACCACTTGGCGATCACATCGCGCCGCGCTTGTCCAACTCGATAGGCCTGGCTGAGCGGTTCTACCGACTGGTCGCCGACCTGTTGAAATGCGTAGTACCATTTCCATTCAAATCCGTCTTGTGTCCAAGCCGTATTACCAGCCCATTCAGGATGACGCTCAAGAAAAGGCTCGTAGGTCGCCGCCCTTGGCAGATCCCAGGCATCATTAACAGCTTCGCGTTGCGTAAGAACAATCTGTCCACCATCGGGCAAAGGAACCACCCGCTCAATTGTTTGCGTCAGGGTCGCGGGAATAACTGCGCAGAGCAGCAGCCAGACACCAAGCATAATCGTCAGATTGTAAGCGCCTGTGCGGGTGGCGGGGGTTAGCCGGAGTGTGAGCGCGGTCCACAACAGAAGGTAAAAACAAACCGCAACAACACAGAGCGCCAGGGTCGTAATGGAAGTACCAGACATCAAGCCGGCCAGAACCAATGGCAGACAAAGTGCTACGGCCAATGCCCCAATGCGCAGGCCCGCCCGCGTCCACCATAACTTTCGCGGGCTTGTTGTGCTCGATTCGATCAACCGCAGCCGTCCGGCGACTTGCTCGCCAGACCTCAGATCAAACAACAGCAAAACGACCAGGAGTGGAGCAATCAGGCTTGCAATAAAGGCAAAGTCAAAACGGCCGATCAGCGCGAAATCAGGGTTGTTAGCATCTGTCTCATAAATCTGGCCTTCAAGTGCCAGCATTCGGATTCGATGTTTCCATGGGTTCACATCGCGCTGGCCTATGGCTGCATACGCGAAATCAGATGGCGGATCATAGGTAAGGTGGAAAGTATAGTAAGCCGCTGACCCCCAGTCAGATTGACCGGCCAGGGTAACCTCACGTTCGACGCGATCGAGATGCTTGAGCTCTGCAATCTCTGCACGTTGTTGGCTGACTTCGTGCAGACCCAATGTCACAGCAATCACTGAGAATGCGAACGCCAGAAACAGCCAGATCAACATTGCTTTGTCGCGGAACATGAATTTCAGCTCGCGCATCATGGTGTGAGTCTCCGTGCTGCCACCAGACCGATACCCACCAGAGCAAAAAACCAAAGCACAAGCGATGTGAGCCTGGGTGCAGCGCGATTCAGACGTTCAAGCGCAGAGTCGGGCGTAAACCTGAAATCATTGAGTACCTGCCAGTTTGCAGAATTCACTCGCGCGCGTCGATTACCTTCCTCCCCACTGTTCCGATTGATATCGTCAATGTAAGAGAGCTTTTCAATATGCGCTTCGTTCAGCCCCTGAACAAAATCATAACGTACCGCTTCAGCTTCTCGCAGAAAGCGGTGATGGGTCGCAAGGTCTGTTCCGGCCAGGTTACGTGACGCGCTTCCAATGGCCAGATAAGGAGACAACCAGCCAAATGCAGAAAGATGCATCGCTTGTGCACGTTCTCTCTCCATCCGCTGTTCTGCATAGCGGTTCAGTGTCTGCGTCAGGTCCGTTTCACTCTTTTGGGCGACAATGCCGCGAAAGTTCACAGGCAGCTCTTCGACACTGTCTACGTTGTATTGGGCCAGCAGGTTCGCACGCAATTGGGCGAAGGCCGGGTCAGCTGCATTGTGTCCATCTCCCAGTTTTCGTAAATCTTCGTTCATTCGCATATCGGTCAGAATTTTGCCTTCACTCGGCAACGTGGCACTGGCGGAAGTTACGCCTATGCGTGGAATAACCAGCACCGTTAGCACCCATATGGCAGATAAAATACCGAGCGCCACGCCGCGTGAACGGGTGATGATGGAAACCAGCAGCGTCAAGGCAGCCCAGATGCCGAGGTAAAGCAGGTTAACGCCATAAAGCAAAGAACTCGCGAGCAGGCTCTCACCTGTCACAGTGGCTGCAACAGATGAGAACAAAGCAGGCATCGACAGAAGCCCAATCAAGGCGCTGATAGCCAGGAGTTTGCCGGCATAAAGCCGCGCGCCTGATAAGCCCTGTGATAACAACGGTCCCAGTGTGCGCGCTTCGCGTTCGCGCAAAATCACGCCATGACCAAGCGCAATAATCAACAACGGCAGGAACAGATGGTAGAGTTTGGCTGGTGTCATCATGCCAAAACCGCCTGTACGAGCCTCTGCGCGCGCATCGGCAAACATGGCGGAGTTCTGACGGTGTCCTTCAAGGAATAAAGATTGCCCGGTCACCGTGTCCACGCCTGGGTCAAACATCGCAAGTGGCGGTGGAGTACGGAAAACATAGTGCCCGTAGTGCACCATTCGATGAGGATGACGGTCGGGTTGATCCAGGAAAGTTGCTTCAGCCTGTTGTTGTTGATGCAGGCGCTGATGATGTTTCTCCTGCGCATCCAGCGTCGTCAGCACGGTGGTGAAACACAACAAGACGGCAAACACAACTGAGCTGAGAACAGTCAGGCGGGAGCGCAGCCATTGGCGCCATTCTTCCTTGGCGATGCGGATTGCAACGCTCATGCCTTAGCCCGCTCAGCAAACGCGGCGTGCACACTTTCTGTATCGATCCGCTCGCCATGTGTCGCATCAAAATTGCCGACAAGATGCCCGTGCCGTAGCAGGCCTATTCGATCAGCGATCTGACAGGCGCCATAGACATCGTGCGTTACCATCAGAATGGTTTTACCCAGCTTCGCCAGATTACGCACAAGGGCATTAAATTCATCGATTGCTACCGGGTCGAGCCCTGATGTGGGTTCGTCCAGCAGAAGCACAGGCGTTTCCCGCAGAATTGCGAGCGCAATCGCGACTTTCTGACGCATGCCTTTGGAATAGCTTTCCATGCGTCGAGAACGCGAGTCAGGCTGAAGCCCAACCTCGTCCAATGCGTTGTCTAACTGCGTTTGCGTGGTTTTCTTACCCGCCAGATCCAGGAAATACGCGAGGTTTTCGTAGGCGTTAAGATGAGGATACAGCGTGGCGGCTTCCGGCAGATAAGCAATCTGGTGGCGAATCCGATTCACCTGTTGGGTAACGTCGTTGTCGAGCACAGTCGCTGAGCCACGATCCGGTGACAGAAATCCTAACAGCGTTAATAATGTGGTGGATTTTCCCGCCCCATTTCCGCCAAGCAGCGCATATATGCTGCCTGGTTCAACGGTAAAGCTGATGCCTTGCAGGACATCGGTCCCACTTCGGCTGACAAACAGGTTTTCGACGATGATGGCGCTCATACTCACTCCTTGTGACCTGGCGCTGGGTGCTGAGGCGCGTTCCAGCAACGTGCCCCAGTCCAGAGATAATTAAAACGAATATGCCGCGGTAACTCTCCATCGTCGGGGTGTTCCCGGTCCCACCCAGACATCAGCAAAAGAGTTGGTGTAGTACTCCTCATCAAACGCGTTATCCAGATCGAAACGTAGGGTGAGTGCATCGGTTGGCTGAATCTGGCCGAAGAATCTGGCTAGCGTGTAATCGGGCAGGGTGAAGTCAGATGTCACAAAGCCTGCTCGCTCGTCAGTGTATTGCAATCCCGCGCCTACCTGCGCTGGCATGCCACCAATCTCGAAGCTCTGGCTGATTTGCAGGTTGAACTGCTGTTCGGGTGAGTTGATGAGTGGGTCGCCATCTTCGATAAAACCAAATCCATCCGCATCCGGATTGCTGTTGGTATATTCCGCATCTGTGTAGGCATAGGAAAACCAGAGGTTAAAACCACTGTCGAAGGCGGCATTTACATCCACTTCAATGCCTCGGCTTTCTGCTTCTCCAGCATCGATAGAGAAAAACCCAACCACCACATCCCGATCGTCGTTCACCAGAATATTGCTTTGCTCCACGTCAAATACAGCTACGTTCACAGATCCGGTGACACCATCGTAGAAATGGGATAGATCCACCTTTATGCCGATCTCTGCCGCTTCTGTGATGTTTGGGTCAAACTGATTGCCCTGAAAGTCCTGGCCAGTTTGCTGGCGGAACCCTTCGCCGTAGGAGGCGTACAGGCTGACGCCATCGTTCACAAGATAAACCGCACCGAATTGAGGTGAGATGCGGTCATCGGAGGCATCGATTGTTGTAGCAGGAGATGCAAGAAGATTGGTCAGATCCTGTTCGAAGTCATCCCACCGAAGGCCCAGGCGCACCTGCAGCCGCTCCGTCAGATCAATCTGATCCTGAATGTAAACACCGAAGCCCTTCAGGTCTTCTTCACGGTCTGTGTTTGGTCCTGGAACAGGTAGCGGATATTGACCATAAACAGGGTTGAACACATCCAGCAACAGATAGGCAGCCGGATCCAGGGTGCTGATATCCGTGCCTGCAGGAATGCCGCCTGGACGGAAACGCTGTATGAAAAGATCGTTTTCAAAACGGTCATAGTCGACACCCACCAACAGCCGGTGGCGCATTGAACCTACCTCAAATTGCCCCGCAATTTCAGCGCGGGCGACAAAGTAGTCAGACTCGAAATCGCGGTAACGGAAAAAACGCGACAGGGTTCGACCGTCTATGAAGTAGGTTTGACGGCTGCCGAAATTTGGTTCAGAAGCGTTGCCCTCAAACCGGGTGCTGCGGTAACCCAAACCAGCAAGCAGGCTCCAGTTTTCTGAAAGGTTGTGTTGCAGTTCAAATTGATGGCCCAGAACCTCTGTATCAATCGGACCATCACCGGGCTCGCCAACAAATGTGTCGCGTGGCGAAAATCCAAAGCCCTCTGCATAAATGACCCCACGATCAAAAGGCACTTCCTGCTCGGTGTATTCCAGCTCATAGGTCAGACTGGTGCGCGCTGAGACATCCCACGTGACTGAGGGATACAAGCCTCTTTTTTCGGTTTCTACCGTGTCGCGGAAGCTCTCTGCATCCTCATATATTCCGACAATCCGCAACCCTAACTGATCGTTATCTCCGGCAACGGTCTGCAAGTCACCTTCAAGGCGCGTCTGATCCCACCGCCCGAGGGTTGCGCGAACCTCGCCGCCTGTCTCGAATTGAGGGCGTTTGGTGACAAGGTTTACGGTCCCACCCGGCTCACCGCGACCAAACAGCGCCGAGCGTGGTCCCTTGAGCACTTCGACCCGTTCGATACCCACGATATCGCGTGGTCCAGCAAATCCTCGGCCCGCGTTAAATCCATTTACGAGGAAACCGCTTGGCAGGTTTATATCGCCAGCAAACCCGCGAACCGAAAAGCTATTCCACAGTCCACCAAAATTGTTCTGCCGCGCAACCGAAGCGGACAGGTCCAGAGCATCGTCCAGATTGATGCTGCCGGATTGACGGAGCAGTGCTTCGGTAATCGTCTGATCCGCAGATGGTTTCTCCAGGTTGTCGAAGTTACCCTGATAGGCGCGTCGTTTACCCAGTACGAAGACTTCCTCGATGGGTACGTCAGTGGCGCTTTCCTGGGTTTCTGCTGCCGAGGGCAGCGCGGTGGTGATGGCCAAAGCAGCGGCGACAGCCAGCGCCGCCGGGATAAACATGTAGTCACTCATTATCTCAATCCAATTAATTTGCAGGTACCGCAGGTATTAACGCCCAGCGGTCTGCGCTGGCGTGTCTAGCGGCGAAAAAATCGAAAATCAGATCGAGGGAGGGCCTGTAGCAGGCGGTTTGGTCGCAAAGTTCCTGCTGAACAGGTTCTGGGGTGGGAGGCAGAAAGCCGCTGCCTGGTCTGGCTCACAACTGTCAGTCACCAATTGGTTGGTGGCAAGCAGGTCGTCCAGTTCATCGTTCAGGATCGCCACACAAACAACACCATCGTGTTCGTGAGGCTGGTTGCCGAACTCAATTGCATGCGCAGAGGCAAACGCCTGCCCAATCAGGAACAGGGCAAGCGCAAATACTGTCTTCGGTTTGTACATCGCTCGCAGTGAGGTCAAGTCAGCATGGCCTGGTTTGTTGTTCGACTTTGGCGCTCGATTATGCGCGAGTGCCAGGAACTGTCAACGCCGAGTGCACTTTTTGTTAGTTCATGGGGTGAATGAGTGGCGTTGAACCAAGCCAGAAAATACACGGTCACTAATATTCAAAAACGAATGAATTTCACGCTCTTGGACCTACCTCGTCCACAATTTCTCCCGGGTACTCCACCAGATAATCACCAGCAGCACGACCTGGACCACTAATCGCAAAGACAGAAACACCGGTTCCACATCAGGAAACTGTTCGGGATTGAGCCACATGTGCACATTTGCGGGGGTGACAGCCAATGTCAGCAGAATCAATAAATTGCCGGCCCATGCTCTTGTTTTGCGGAAAAGCAGCATGGCGGCAAACAGGATCTCCAACGCACCACTGAGATACACAAGTTCCAGGTGCCAGGGCAGGTAGGGTGGCATGATGGCGACAAAAAACTCCGGGTTGGTGAAATGGGTAATCCCACCGAACATGAACCAGACAAACACGATGCCCAGACCGATGTAGCGAAATGTGTTTTTCATAAACTGCTCAAAGCACTTCTTTTAAACTTCGATAAACCTGCTGCACACGATTGTCGTTGCAACCCTGTTGCAACAGTACACCGATATCGTCTTTGTCGCTCATGACTTTACTCACATAGGATGAGACCCCAGCGCCTCCGCCTCCAGCCCTGTCCGCTGAAACCGTATAGCGCATGATCTGTTCTGTCATCCATGCTTTGTTTGCCGTTTCGTATCGCCGATAGCTCGTTTCGAATTCACGATCCAGGGTCAACTGGTAGGTGGGCGCCACCTGTCGAGGTCCGGAACGAAAACCATCACCAAAAACGGTTTCTTCGACTAACGTGACGTTAAAGGTGACAGGGTCTGCAATGAACGTGCTGCACTGCTCGGAATAGTGAAACAGAAACTGGTTGTGGAACAGGCGAAAATAGCTGTTGTAGTCGCTGCGAATCAGCGAGTAGTCCCCGCGCGCGAGATAATCGATCATGGTTGAGAAATCCAGAATGTCAGGCGCGGTGTCTTCCGGGCGTCCGCTGTAACCCACCGCTTCAACAACCCATTCCTGTGTGTCCGTACGGATGGCAACCATCTCCTGGGCTCTTTGCAGTAAGTCTTCCCGTGTGCCTGTGCGAGGGGTGGTACGCCGGCTGCTTTGCGCAATGGCCGGGTTCCAGGTTACTTTCAGGTAGCAATCACCGCCTGCTGAATTGCAGACAACATCTTCAGGGATAGCGTCAGGATAAATTCTGAGACTGTCGGTACCCGGGCAAAGTATTTCGTGGAATTTTGCCGCGTTTGCCGCGGCTCTGATGTAATCGCGCAGTGTTGTGCCGGACTGGCCGGATGTGAAAGATCGCTGTTGTGTGTCAATCAGAATGTCAGCTGGGTCGTTGCACGAAACCCCTTCAGGCATCATCACAGCGCTGACCAGTTGCGACAGACGGATTTGAGCCTTTCCAGCTTTCGCCGCAGATCCACCGGCTATTGCCCAGTTGTCTGCTTTTTGCAGAACGACGGCTGCAGTTGGCGCCGGCAGGTGGCTCGGGTAAACAGAAATGGTTTCTATAGACGGGCAACCTTCTGTTAACAAAGCGCTCATACGGGAGGCAATGTCTTCCAGCTGCAAATCGGCCACTGCGCCACTGTTCAGGTGAGCCTGTAGAATGTTGCCGTTGAGTACAACCAGAACAACGTTCACCGCTGCCTGGCATTTACCTGAATAGTTCAGCATCAGTTGTTTGCTTGTGTCGTGAATAGCGGCTTCTACATAACCGCTGCCACCGCCGGCAGACAGCTGAATGACATACGGGCCTTCCTGCTTATTGATTTTGATCTCGGCAAAACTGTCAGCAGTCACACTGGTCAGCGTGATGGCAAACAGGAGTGCCAGGCCTCTGTTGTGAATCATGTTTTTTCCGTTTAACAAACCGGTAGGCACAACTCTTCCACACTTTGAGGTGAATTACAGTATTAACTGGCCGTATTGTGCAAATGAATCTGCGATGTTGTTTGATTAAATATTAACGAACGTAAATAAATATTTGACTCCATTCTTCAGTTCGATTTAACTTCTGCTGTCGTACCACTTCCAGGGTCATCAGCCATGTTTACCGCCGAGGAGCTCGCCGCTGTTACCGCACCGCTTGGGTCAGCAAAGACGCTGCCGCCAGCAGCCTACACAAGGCCGGAAATCTTCGATGCAGAGCTGCGCGAGGTGTTTTACAAAGAGTGGATCTGCGTCGCCCGGGAAGAACAACTCCGTGACCCGGGAGACTATCGGTCTGTGCGCATTGGTCAGCAGCCGCTCATTCTTGTCAGGCAGCACGATGGAAGTATTCACGCCATGTCGGCCATCTGTCCGCACCGCGCCATGCGGATTGTGAGCGATCACGGCAATGCCGGGTCTTTCTCCTGTCCTTATCATATGTGGAAGTTTGATCTTGACGGGCGCCTGATCAGTGCGCCTTATATGGATAATGTAGATGGCGTTTCCGCAGAGGGCTGCAGGCTTCGATCTGCCAGGGTAGATACCTGGGAGGGTTTTGTTTTTGTCAATCTCGATCCTGACGCTTCACCTTTGCGGCAACGCCTTGGTCAACTGGAAGAGCTGGTGGGCGGTTATCGCATGGGCAACCTGGTTATCGCGGCAAGCCAGGAATTCGACTGTCCCTGGAACTGGAAACTTCTGCTGGAAAATTTCATGGAAGCCTACCACCACATCGGGCCGCACCTGTCATCGCTACAGCCAACGCATAAAGCCAAAGACGCTTATGTATCCGGCAGCGTAGTGCAGGGTTGGTCGGTCCTGCATATGCCGCAGGTGCAGGGCGTGGGTCATGAGGATGGGTTGCCACCGATTGAAGGCCTGAATCCCCGGCAGAAAACCGAAACCCTGGCCAGCCTTCTCATGCCCACCTGTGCCTGGATCAACACACCCTCGGTTGCGTTCTGGTACGAGCTCCGGCCGCAGGCTTATAACCAGATGACGTTGGTGATTCATACGCTGTTGCCCGAAGCATTAGCCAGCAGTACAGACAGTGGCGACATAGCACAACTGGTTCAGGCAACCATTGAACATATTCATCTGGAAGACGTCCCGGTTAATCAGGGGCCATGGCAAGGGCTGCAGGCGCCTCTGGCCACCCAGGGGCCGCTGTCACTGCTGGAAGAAGCCATCTGGCAGATGAACCAGTGGTGGTTGCAGCGGGTGGTTAAATAGTTGAAAGCGGACAAATCTGCAAGACGACCGGTCGGTCGCCCACGGGCAAACGGTAAACCGCCGTTGTCGCGGGAAGCGGTTTTTGCGACCGCAACCCGCCTCATCGCTCAACATGGTTACGCGGGCACCAGTCTGCGTATGATTGCACAAGCCCTGGATGCTCAGGCTCCCTCTATCACGCAGCTGTTCAAAACCAAGGATAATCTGCTCAATGAACTTGTGCAGCGGCTGGCCAAAGTCAGCCTGGATTTCCACGAACAACTTTCGCATGAACGGCTGGCGGCGGATGTACGCCTTTATAAAATGCTGTTTGAGGAAACCCGGGCTATTGCCAGCGCGCACCATGACATCGCCTCAATCTTCTACCTCCCCGAGCTCAGAAAACCACAATTCAAGGCTGCACAGCAGGAACGGGCGAGCATGATCGGGTGGTATCGTCAGACGCTGGATCAGGGTGTGCAGGACAATCTGTTTGTCAGCACGAACATGGCGCTGAGCGCAGAACAGGTATTCCAGCTGACTGAAACCGGCATCATTGCGCTGGAGCCTGCGCTTCTCGGGGAACCACAGGCCCAGGCCAAAGCCACTGCGGACTTTGTGTTACGTGGTTTACTGCGCAGACCGGCACGTCTGTCGGTGATCGAAAAGAAAGCGCGCGGGTGTCGCCTGACAATGGTCGATTAGCGGCATCCGCCCGTGTTATCCATCAGATGACACGCTACCCTGCCTTGACCGCTTGAGACATTGGGCGGGGGTGTGTGGCTGCATAAACCGGCGGGGGTGACCTCCCTTGCGCGGATGCAGCGCGGGTGAAAACGACATCCGGGTGGCGGGTTCCTGACGCTTGGCACTTCGCCGATAATCAGTGGTTGCGGGCGGCTGGCTTCAAGTTCCGGGTTTGCTGCCGGTACCGCATCCAGCAGCGTTTGCGTATAAGGGTGCTCCGGCTGTGCAAACAGCGTATCGCGGGGTTTGGTTTCAACAATCTGACCCAGGTACATCACCGCAATACGATCGCTGACATGCCGCACCACGGAGAGGTCGTGGGAAATAAACAGATAGGTTAAGCCGAGCTCCGCCTGCAGGGATTTCAGCAGGTTGATCACCTGGGCCTGGATCGACACGTCCAGAGCCGAAACGGCTTCATCGCAGATCAGCAGTTCCGGATCCAGGGCCAATGCCCGGGCGATGCCGATGCGCTGTCGCTGACCTCCGGAGAATTCATGCGGGTAACGTTCGATCATGCCGGGGAGCAGACCAACAAGCGCCATCAGTTCCGCAACACGGTTGCGCAATGCCTGTTTGGTCAGGCTCGCTTTATGAATCTTCAGCGGCTCGCCAATGATGTCCCGCACTTTCATGCGCGGGTTCAGGGAACCGTATGGGTCCTGATAAACCATCTGCATCTGTTTGCGATAAGGTCGCATGCTTTTGCCGCTGAGATGTGTGATGTCTCTGTCTGCAAAAATGATCTGTCCGTCGGTCACGTGCAGCATGCGCAGTACCGCCAGCGCGGTGGTGGATTTACCGCAACCACTTTCTCCCACCAGAGACAGGGTTTCACCTTTGTGCAGGTTAAATGAAACGCCGTCAACGGCTTTCACAGAAGCAACCTGTTTGCGCCAGACGATGCCTTCGTGCACGGGAAAGTGCACTTTCAGGTCATTTACCTCCAGCAGCACCTCAGACATCGACAATACATGCGCGCGCATGTTCTCTGGTGATCCACTCAAGGGGTGGCACAGCCTGACGACAGGCGTCCACAACATGTTCACAACGCGGCGCAAACGGACAGCCCGGAGGCGGATTAGACATGTCCGGTGGTTGACCGCTGATGGTGGCAAGCTGTGCTGTGACATCACCGTCGAGGCTGGGGATGGAGCGCATCAGACCCCGGGTGTAGGGGTGCTGTGGTGTTTTATAAAGCGGCACCGCGGGGGCGGTTTCCATGATTCTCCCACCGTACATGACGGCAACACGGTCAGCGTAACGTGCAACCACACCCAGGTCATGGGTGATGAGAATGAGCGCCGCGCCGGTTTCCTGTGTCAGCGCTTTGAGCAGCGCCAGGATCTGCGCTTGAACCGTGACATCCAGGGCTGTGGTGGGTTCGTCTGCGATAATCAGTTTAGGCTGGCAGGCCAGAGCCATGGCGATCATCACGCGCTGGCGCATGCCACCGGACAGCTGGTGTGGATAGTCCTGCAGCCTGCCGGCAGGGTCAGGAATGGCGACTTTTGCCAGCAGCGTTGCTGCGGCGGCGCGGGCCTGCTTCCAGTCGAGCTGCCGATGCAGGACAAGTGGCTCGGCAACCTGATTGCCGACGGTGATGACCGGGTTCAGCGAGGTCATGGGTTCCTGGAAGATCATACTGATGCGATTGCCGCGGATTTTGCGCATGCGGGCCTCGCCCAGGCCAACCAGATCTTCTCCCTCCAGCAACACAGCGCCCGCTTCAATTGAACCGGCTTCTCCTAGCAGCTGCAGGATGCTCAGCGCCGTGACACTTTTGCCCGAGCCGCTTTCTCCGACGATGGCCAGGGTCTCGCCAGGCATGACATGCAGGGACACCTCGTTGACCGCCCGCACCGGCCCATGTTCGCCGCGAAAGCTTACAGTTAGGTTCTGAATGTCGAGCAGGGGCGTGCTCATTGGAAGCCCATCTCTTTTTTCAATGTCTGATCCAGCCAGATGCGCGCATAAATCGGTCCCGGGCGCACCGCGCCGGCGCGCAGTTCCCCATTGTAGTTTTTCACCCAGGGCCACCAGGCGGTGTAGACATAAGTTGTTGGCAGCCAGACATAGGGGGCTTCGTCGAGAATATCTACCGTGAGTTCACGTAATTTTTTTATACGCTGGGATTCATCGCGGGTCGCAAAAACGTCATCCACGCGTGCGTCAAACTCCGGGTCGCTGTGCAGTGAAGGGTTCCACAGCTGGCCGGTGACAAAATTCTTGCGGATGGTGGTTGTCGGGTTCACGTGTCCGGTGTTCATGAAATAAGCCGGAGCGTGATTGCGGGTGGTCATCATGGACAGAAACGATGCGTACTCCAGAGGTTCAATGGTCAGCTGCACGCCAATCTTCGCATAGTAGCCTTCAAGCAATGGAATCAGATCCATATTGTTAGGGCTGCAGGAGCACACCTGTACAGTGACTTCGAAACCGTCTTCATAGCCCGCTTCCACCAGCAGTGCTTTGGCCTTAACGGGGTCGTAGTCAAACAGTTCCTGCACGGAAGCGGGCATTTCATGCAGAGGCTGAAAGTAGTCGCCAAAGCCTGGGTGTTGGGGAAATGCCATCAGTTCCGCATGCCCGCCATAAAATAGCTCAACAATCTCCGCCTGATTCACCGCAAGATTCATTGCCCGGCGTACGCGCACATCTGCAAAAGGTGGAAAGTCCTGCCGCAGGGCAATGAAATTACCGCTGGTGGCCAGCCATCGATGCCAGTTCAGCTCCGGCGTTGTTTCTTTCAGGTGGTCAACCGCAATCCAGCGTATAGACTCCAGAATGTCCAGCTTTCCTGTGCGTAAGCCTGTTAAGTACGTGGCTTCATCTTTGATGATGCGATAGTTCAAACGGTCAATGAACGGAATCGGGTAATCTTTACCGTTGAGCCGCTCTTTATCCCAGTAGTTGGGGTTTCTTGCATAACTCTGCGAGTTACCCTGCACATAACGGGTCAAGGAAAAGGGACCGCTACCCACCAGATTGCGCCAGTTTTTTGCATCTATATCAGCAGTTTCCCGGGGTACGATGGCGGAGTAATAGCCGTATCCGAAGCGATAGTCCCATTCGGCGTTGAATTCAGAAAAATGGAAACGCAGGGTATGCGGATCTACCACTTCCAGTTCTTCAATATGGTCAAGGTATTCATTGATCTTCTTGGGGCTGGACTGCAGATTTTCGAGACTGAACACGACGTCATAGGCGTCCAGTTCGCGTGTTTCCATGACGCCTGTTTTGCCGGGAATGATCACCCCTTTGCGCAGTTTTAATTCGAGCGTCAGCGGATCAAGCCAGTACCAGCTCTGTGCCAGCTCACCGCGAATGGCGTCTGCCGGCAGGTAAGCATCGGACACAAACGCATGTGGACCGCCTTTACGTATGCTTTTATCCAGATCGGCAACAAACAGCTGCTCACGGACCATGGAGGTATCGTGGTTGGTTTTCCAGCTCCAGTCCTGCGGGTCCCAGGACAGGGGTGACAAGGTCACATACACAGTACCGATATTGAGTTCGCCACCGTATTGCGGCGCCTGCGCAGACAGCACCTGGGTGGCCATCACAAACCACACTGCACACAGTAGAGATCTGAAGTTCATCGCACACCTCGCATGCGTGGATCGATCAGATCGCGCAGAGCATCGCCATAGACGTTGATCGCATACACCACGATGGTCAGACACAACCCCGGCGCCAGCGCCAGCCAGGGTCCCAGATACATATAGGTTCTGCCTGTGCCGCTCAACATACTACCCCACGTGGGTGAAGGCGGCGGTACGCCGAGACCGAGAAAAGACAGGCCCGCTTCGGCCAGAATTGTAGCGCCCACCCGTGTGGTAAACAGAACAATTACCACAGGCATGACGTTGGGCAGAATGTGTTTGAACAGGATACGCATTGTCGAGGCACCCATTGACTGGGCCGCGTGGGTGTACATGGTTTCGCGCACGGAAACCACCGAGCCGCGAACGATCCGCGAACCTGCAATGCCGTAAAGAAAACCCAGCACAATAATAATCTGCGGCATGCCGGGGCCGAGAATCGAGATCACCACAATCAGCAGCAGCAGGTCTGGAAACGTCATCCAGGCATCAACAAAACGTTGGATGAGCATGTCAATGCGGCCGCCGAAATAACCCGATAGAACGCCCACCACGATGGACACCACAGTTGCCAGACCCGCGGCAAGAAAACCCACCACCATGGACAGTTGCGCGCCGATCAATACCCTTGAAAAAACGTCCCGGCCCAGATGATCGGTGCCAAAAAAATAGTCAGCAGACGGCGCCTGCAGGCGCACTGTAAGGTCGGGCTCGTTCATCCCGTAAGGTGCAAGGTAGTCGGCGAAAATGCCGCACAGCAGGAACAACAGAAAGATAATCCCGCCGATTGCACCCAGACGTTTCTCCCGCCACATGCGTTTGAACAGCGACCAGCTCACTGGTGGCGTACCTTGGGATCTAAAAAGCCGTAACTGAGGTCAATCAGCAGATTGATCAGCAACACGCCCACCCCGACAACAAGGAAAATACCGGAGATAACCGGATAATCCCGCTGAAAAACCGCTTCCAGCAGCAGCAGGCCCATGCCGGGCACAACAAAGATCTGTTCGAGAATCACTGCGCCGCCGATCAGCAGGGGTACCTGCAGGCCGATCAGCGTCACCACCGGAATCAATCCATTACGCAGTGCGTGGCGGGCAATCATCAGGTTTTCACTGAGGCCTTTGGCCCGCGCCGTGCGGATGTAATCCTGGCGCAGTACTTCCAGCATCATGGTGCGGGTCATGCGCATGGTAACCGCAGACATGGCAAGACCCAGCAGAATGGCCGGCACCAGCATATGGCTGAGATTGGCGATGGGGTCTTCAAAGAACGGCACGTAAGCCAGTGGTGGTGACCAGCGCCACCACACGGAGGGGAAGACCATTACCAGGGTACCTAACCAGAAACTGGGAATGGCCAGCATCAGCAGGGAAAACGAGCGGACCACATAATCTCCAGCTGTGTCCTGACGCATGGCCGAGTAGATGCCGATGGGCAGCGCCACGCTCAAGGCAATCAGCAGCGCAAGAAAACCCAGCTCGAATGTGATGGGTAACGTCGCGGCCAGTTGTTCGGTGACAGGCGTGTTCTGCCACAGCGATCGCCCCAGATCACCCTGCAGAACCCCACCTACCCAGCTGAAGTATTGTGTTAAAAGAGGTTGATCAAGGCCCAAAGCAGCCTCGATGCGTGCGCGGTCCTGGCTGGTTGCCACATCATTCTGTGCCAGCATCAGATCGATAACATCGCCAGGAATCAGGCGCATCGACATGAACACAATCAGGCTTGCAAAAAACAGTGTTGGCAACAACGCCAACAATCGCCGCGCGATATACGCTTGCATCCCCTGGGCACCCCTCCCTGATTACAGACCTGTTACTGATGACCTTTATAACCCGATATGCAGACGCGCTCCATACGTTATGACAGATGCATTGAACGGCCAACACGCGCTGCCGCAGCCCGGAGGCCTCTGCCGTGCAGTCTCCTAAGGCTTGTGTTTCCTGGTTGCGCGGATTGTTTGATGCTTTGCACCTTCAAACACTGTTTCAACCTGGAAAGATGTTGCAAGGTCCGCCTCGCCTCCGGGTCCTTTTCGCACGTCGATGAGCAGCACGCCATCTTCCTTCAAGATGCGTTCCACAGAAGCGAGATAGGTACTGACGGGATAGTGAAAACCCCAGGAGATCGTTGAAACGACAAGGTCGATTGATTTGCCCGGCAGATCTATGCAGCCGTCGTCAGGCGCTTCAAGGCACTTGATCGCGTCTGCTGAAACACCGTTTGTTTGCAGGTTTTCTCTGGCCAGTTCAAGAGAATTGTAGAACGCACCCTGCTGTTTGAACATGTACCAGATTTTTTCTTCGACAGCAGTTTTATCCAGCAGGAACAGCTTGGGTGATTTGAGGCGTTTGTAAAGGAATAAATCCAACCCGGCAATGCCGCAGCCGATGTCGAGAATTGATGTCGTGTCAGCTGGAATGTGCGGCAGCAGTTCTTCTGCAAGAGTGCCCATACTCTGGAAATAATCCTGATCGATTAACGTGGGTTTGGCTGTGGCGTACTCTCTGACAAACTCTTTGTAACCGTCATCGAGCAGATTAAGCTTCTGCAACACTCTGACAAAGGCATTGGGTTTTTTTCTTGCCGGCAACAACGAAGTGCGCTGGTACAGTACCAACTCACGCGCTTTCTGGGGCAGTTTATAAGTCATCTTGTCTACTCAACCTCGGTGGGTGGGTTTTAGTCTGTGCGGCCGTTGTATCAGAATTTACCTGCGTATTGTTAATCCGGCACACGTAACTGCATCTCGTAACACGTTTCTCCCCGTTCCAGATACTTTTTCTCAAAGCGTGTTAACGGCAAACGCGAACCGTGTGTTACAGGCGTCAGGTAAACCGTTTCTAACTGCCAGAATTCGTGGAACTGAACGGCTGCCTCATCAATCAGCCATCGCAGATTGGTACAAATGAGGATCAGACTGCCGGGTCTTAATACGTTGAGAATCACGTGCATGGCTGGCATGTAGTGCCAGCGCAGGTTGCTGTGCTTTTTTTCGGGTAAGGGTTCGGGTACAGAATAAACAGCCGCTCTATGCTCTGCTCAGGCAGGTAGCGCTCTACCCACAAAGCCGCGTCAGCATGAACCGGCGTAAGGTTATCAGGTTGCTGGGATGCTACCGCGCGGCTGAACGTATTGAACTTGTTTGTGGTTTGTTCGACGGCGATCAGATGCCGTTCAGGATGCTGCGCCGCATAGTTCAAAGCAAACATTCCGGTGCCCGCGCCGAGTTCCAGATCGACCGCGGCAGTCTTGAAGCAGGGTAGAGGGCGAATAGTACCCAGCGGCACTTTTACCTCGGGCCTGCGTGTAAATGCCCTGACCGATCTGACCTGCTCGTTCAACGGTGACTGTCCTGAGGTTTCCACCCCGGTGCAAGAAACAGATATCTCAGACGATCCTGCAGGTTGCCGGCGTGGACAACATCGCGGAGCAGGTGTGCATACTCCCCTGCGGCCACTGTTACCGGGTTGTAGGTGTTTATGTTCCTGGTCAACCCATAAACTGGCGGACAGGTTTCCAGCTCCTCAGAAAACGTGCCGAACAGGCGATCCCAGATAATCAGTACACCGGCGTGATTACGGTCGAGGTATGGCGCATTGGACGCGTGGTGTACCCGATGATGAGACGGGGTGTTGAAAACCCATTCGATGGGCACCGGCAGTTTCCCGACCAGTTCAGTGTGTACCCAGAACTGATAGATGAGATTGACGGAAATCATGGTGAAGATCATCAACGGATCAAAGCCCATCAGAGGCAGCGGCAGCCAGAACCAGTACTTGTGGATACGCTCCCCAACACCCTGGCGCAGTGCGGTACCGAAATTGAGTTTAACAGAGGAATGATGAGGCACATGACCCGCCCAGAGCAGACGCACCTCATGATTGGCGCGATGAAACCAGTAGTAGATGAAGTCATCCAGAAAAAACAACAGCACCCAGGCCCAGACCTGTCGCCCAACCACGTCGCGTAAAGGCGACCATTCGTGCAGGTGATAGAACACGACAAATGCCGCAACTTTGGGTGCAAAGTCGACGATGGCTGAAATGACCAGCATGCTCATGGACGTGAGGAAGTCGCGTCCGACATAAAGGTTGCGATGGGTGCGCCATGAGAAAAAGGCTTCAAGCACAATTGCCAGAATAAAAAGGGGTACGGCAAACGCGGTGAGGCGATCGCTGGATACCTGATTGAGCAACAACGCCAGTTCCATCTATGCGCGAATCTGATGTGTTGACTTACTGATCAGGGCTGGTGCAAAAGGCAGTGGACGCGGCGGCAAGCACGTCGCTCACGCAGCCGGTCACGCGTCTGGCGGTGTCGATGTGCAGGAATTCATTGGGTCCATGTGCATTCGACTTTGGACCAAGCACACCGGTGACAAAAAATTCCGTATCCGGATAAGCATCGCCTAACATTTTCATAAAGGGAATTGTGCCGCCGCACCCCATATGCATCACCGGTTTGTTGAAATAGTGTTGTGATGCATCATTAAGGGCTTTGGCCAGCCAGGGTGATTCCGCGGGTGCGGCCCAGCCGCCATGAGGTGTATCAATATCAAAAACGACTCTTGCGCCGTAAGGTGGATCCGCTTCCAGCAGTGTTTTTACCTGCTGCGCGGCGGGGCCTGCATCAAGTGTCGGCGGCAGGCGGAAGACAAGTTTTGCGGTTGTGTTCGGGCGCAGAATGTTGCCTGCGTCTTTGATGCCAGGCGCACCCGCCAGTCCAACTGTAGCCATGCTCGGCCGCCAGGTACTGGCCAGCAGCAGGTCGGCCACGTCTTCATTGTCAACACCTGCGCCGGACACCCAGGGCAGGCGTTGCACAAACTCGGGACCGGTGACCTGCGCCATCGCGTGAGCGGCATCCTGTATGTGTGAGGGAATATCGACCTGCAGCGCGCTGTGTAGTTCCCCGGTGGCGGCGTTTTCAACGCGCTCAATGAGGTGGCGCAGGATGCGGAACGAAGAAGGCACTATTCCACCGGCAAGACCGCTGTGCTGTCCTTCAGTCAGAATGTCAACGCTCAGGGTACCGCGGATCATGCCGCGTAGCGAGGTTGTTACCCAGAGTTGATCGTAATTGGCACATTCAGCGTCAAGACAGATCACCAATCTGGTGTGACCGATACGTTCACGTAAGAGATCCATATAGTGAGGCAGGTCAAAACTGCCGCTTTCTTCGCAACCTTCAATAATTACCGCGCAACGCGGGTGAGGTTGATCGGCCTGTTGCATGGCTTCAATAGCTGTCAGGCAGGAAAACAGAGCGTAGCCATCGTCTGCGCCGCCGCGACCATACAATTTGCCGTCCCGCTCTACAGGTGTCCAGGGTGACAGGCCAGGCTCCCAGCCTTCAAACTCCGGTTGTTTGTCGTAGTGGCCATAGAGAAGCACGCAGGGGTCTGTGGCGGCATTGCTGCCATTGGTTGCGGGAATTTCACAGTAAATCAGTGGCGTGCGACCGGGCAGCGTGACAATTTCTGCCTGCATGTCTTTTATAGTAACCGTAGACGTCCAGGCCAGCAGCATCTCCGCGGCTTGTGCCATGTAGCCGTTGGCTTCCCAGTCCGGGTCGAAGTTGGGCGATTTGTTCGGGATGCGAATGTAATCATGCAATGTTGGCAGAATACTGTCCTGCCAACGCTGTGCGATATGTGTTGCGGTACTTGTCAAAAGCTGAGGCCTCGTATTTTCTGTCGCGTGGGTTTGCGTTCTGCGGCGTTGTTGTCAGAAGTATCCCAGATGCCATATACCTCTGCCAGCGCTTAATGGTCAGGGGGCGTAAACATACAGACGATTCAGCGCGCAAAAGACTTGAAAGCTTTGCCGCTGGCCTGTCAACATGTTGCCTTTCGATCACGGGAGGGGAGCCATGGATCAGAAAACAACAAGACGAAGGTTTCTACAGACAGGCGGTACGCTGGCGGCAGCAACGCTCGTGGGTGGACGGCCCCTGATGGCGGAAGGGGTTTCGTCGACAGACGAACCTGGCTTTCTGTCCGCCGCCGAGCTGACAGCAAAACTGCGCAACAGGGACATCGGGTCCGAAGAACTCACGCACTATTTCATCCAGCGTATTGAGCAGTACGACAAGCAGCTGAATGCAATTGTTGTAAGGGATTTTGATCGTGCCCTGGCAGCCGCGAAAGAGGCCGACAGCCTGCTGGTCAAAGGCGCGATCAAAGGCCCCCTGCACGGTTTACCGATGACCATTAAAGAATCTTATGACGTTGCCGGTCTGCCGACCACCTGGGGTGTGCCGGAGGCAGCGCAGAATATCGCGAAGGCGGATGCTGCTGTGGTGGAACGCTTCAAATCAGCTGGTGCTGTGTTGCTGGGCAAAACGAACGTGCCCCTGAACCTGGGTGATTTTCAGAGTTTCAATGCCATTTACGGCACAACTAATAATCCCTGGGACCTGACCCGTACGCCGGGAGGGTCGTCCGGTGGTTCTGCCGCAGCGCTTGCTGCAGGTCTTACAGGCTTGGACAGCGGTTCTGATATTGGTGGATCCATCCGTAATCCCGCACACTTCTGTGGGGTCTACGGACACAAACCAACACTGGGTATTGTGCCGTCTAGAGGGCATCAACCACCTGGCGTGCCGCCCAGCCCGCAACATCCGGACCTCGCTGTTGTCGGCCCCATGGCGCGCAGCGCCGAGGATCTGTCGTTGGCACTTGAAGTGGTTGCCGGTCCCAACAGTCTGATCTCTGCGGGCTGGCACCTCAAGTTGCCGGCGCCGCGAATGAAGGCCCTGTCCGGGTTGCGCGTGGCGTTGTGGCCGGATGATCCGATGGCGCCTGTCAGCAGTGAGGTGATTGAAAGAGTTCATGCCATCGGCAGCGCGCTGACAAAGTCAGGAGCACTGGTGTCGGATACCGCAAGGCCGGGTTTTGCGGTGCAGGCAGCTCAGGAGACTTATCTGGGCATTCTTGATGGCATCACGGCGGGGCCGGCCAGCAAGCTCACCTACTTCGACTACCAGCGCCTTCACGCGCATCGCGGCGCTCTGCGCGTAGCCTGGCAGCAGTTTTTCAAAGACTGGGATGTACTGTTGTGCCCAACGACAGCAACAACTGCTTTTGAACAGGATCAGGGTGCCATCGGCACTCGAACCATTGCGGTGAATGGCAGGCAACGCCCGTATTTTGAACAGGTGTTCTGGGCGGGTCTTGCCACGTTGAGCTATCTGCCGAGTACGGTTTTCCCAACGGGTTTGTCAGCACAGGGTCTGCCGATTGGCCTGCAGGCAATAGGCGCTGAGTTTGATGATCGTACAACCATTGAGTTCGCCCGTTTGATGGCGGATGAGATGGGCGGTTATCAGCCGCCGCCAGGGTATGTCTGATCCGAATTTTGCGTAGCCGGGACGGATCTGCACAACAGACATGTTGTCACAGCGGTAAACGTTGCTGCTCCGGCGAGGCGGTGATCGAAAGGTCTTCGAGAATGTCGGGGATACGCTTGCGCAGTGCAAAGAAACCTTTACTGGCATGGGGCCATGCCAGACGGTCCAGCGGTCGCATGAACAACTCGGTTGTGACACCCAGGTTTCTGGCCGCTTCTAACAGGTTATGTATTCGGTGCTGTGATGGCCCCTGGGGGACATAAGGTACAAGCAGTCGGTCTAACCTGGCATCCTGCATCCATTGGATAGCTGCCTGCCGGGAGCGCAGGAAGCGGGCGGGTGTATCCACAGCCAGTTGCTCATTTGCGTCTGCAAGGGTGTTAATGCTGGCCCGCAAAGCAAATCCTGCAACCCTGCGTGACGATCGCTTACGGCCAACGCGCTGTGGTGCAAACATGGCAATGGCATCTGGCTTAACCGGTGCGGTTAGAGACATATCCTCGTCATGCAGGAGCAACCCGATGCGCTCGCCTGCCGCTGGTGTTGCGCACTCGTCCGGCCAGGTGGGCGTCAGCAGGGCAGTGATTGCTGGGTCTTCGCCTAATGCGGGCGCAGACTGAGCAAGTTGCGCCAGGCCATCAAGTGATTCAGCGCCATTGTCTTTGTTCAGGGTTTTGTTAAAACGCTGGCCTGCGTAGCGCCGGATATTGTCCGCTCGCGCCAGGTAGGTTTTTCCTTTGGTGTGCAGGCCCGCTACCCATCGCCAGCTGAGCGTGTTGGAGGCGGCATCTCCATCAAGCAGGTGATAGTGAAACCACTGCGCACCCAACTGCCAGGGCAGACCCAGGGTAAAGATCCAGATACTGGCAAACCACATGCGCGCATGATTGTGCAGGTAGCCGGTGGTCCGCAATTCAGATACCCAGGCATCAAATGGCGCAATGCCGGTTCGCGCAAAAATGGCGTCGCTGTACGCCGTGCGTAACCGGGTGTCGTGTTTCATGGTGCGGCGCAGCTGTTCACAATCACTGGTATAGCGGGTCCAGACGCCGGGATGATGTTCCAGCCAGCCTTTAAAGTAGCTGCGCCAGAACACTTCTTCGATGAACTTTGCGGCCTGCTCAAGGGTATGGTGTGCAAGCACTGCCTCGAGAACTTCCTGATCCAGCAGCAGACGATGGCGCAGGTAAGGTGACAGACCCGACACGTAGTGGTGCTGGTTTGCACCGCGGTCTTCGTTTCTCCGAGCGCGATACGGCTGTCCGGCCCTCGGTACAAAAGCGTGCAGCCGTTTGATGGCTGCCTCGCGCGAGGGCATCCATGGCATCTCGTATTCCGGTTTTTGAGGCACCTCTGGAAAGTTGTTCATGGCATCAGCTGACCACAAAGCGCGTGAATATCCCGTCAATCACGGAGGGTTTGCGCGGTTAAGGAACAGCTTCACCCGCGCTTCGTGCATCCAGCTGCGCACGAATGTCAGCGTGGGCGGCTTCGTCCAGATCAAACCGGGTAAACAGCGCAGCACCTATCAGATAACAGACCAGCGGAAACAAACCCAAAAGCGCACACATGGCCAGTTCCACAACGCGCGTCTGCTCTTCATTGGGTACAAACCCAGCTGCGCTCAGGACAAAACCGGTGAACATGAGGGTGACTCCGCTTGCGCTTTTCAGCGCAAAATTCCATGTGGCAAAATAAACACCCTCCTTGCGCTCGCCGCTCATCAGTTCATCGTAGTCAATGACGTCACTGGCGACGGATGGGCCGATGGTGTTACCGCAGCCAGCGAAAATACCGCACATCACAGACAGGAACATCAGCCAGATAACCTGGACCACGCCGGATTCAATAAATGCCAGTGCAAACATGCCGCCAAACGACACAGCAGTGCCGATCATGGCCCAGAACCAGAGTTTGATTTTGCCAAAACGTTTGGCCAGACGTATCCAGACGGGGATCGCAAGGGTAGATGTAATCATGTAGGTGATGATGGAATAGGGAGCGATTTCTACCCTGCCCATAACGTATTGCGCCACGTAAAGCGCCGCTGCACCGATGGCAGCGCCGCCGATGTTTTCGATGAACGTGACAGACAGCAGAATGCGGGCGTAGCGGTTTTTGCTGACATCTGAACCGGCGCCGAATAGCCCGCGGGACGGTGGGACTACCTGTGTCGTGTTCTCTTTCAGGGTCAGCACGGTCAGGGTGCACAGCACCAGCAGGGCAATACCGGCGTAAATAGCGATCGAAGGTGCCAGTTCGCGTACCGCGTCCAGGTCTTTTGTTTCTACCGAGGTCAACCACCCGACAGTCAGCAGACCTAAAATGCCGCCGACAACGATGGCCGCCTGACGAATGCCGTAGATTTTGTTGCGTTCAAAATAGTCTCTGGAAAGCTCCGCCCCCCAGGACAGTTGCGGCACCATGATTGAGGTCATCGCGGTATAGAATGCAAATACGGCAACACCCATCCACAGCGCAGCCTCACCTTCACTCAGGTCCACAGGGGTTGCAAACAACATGTAATAGGCCAGGGCAGCAGGAATTGCGCCGACCAGAATCCAGCTGCGACGGCGCCCGAAACGCAGACGGGTTTTGTCGCTCAGGTAGCCGACCATCGGGTCGGTTAATGCATCCCAGATACGGGACAGGCCAAAAATGGTGCCCATAACAGCAGGCGCGATAAGCAGTACGTCGGTGGAGTACTTCATCACGTAGAGGCCCAGCAGCGAGAGCATGTAACCGGCTGCAGCCGCGGGCAGCGAGTACAACACCATATCGCGAGTCTTCAACATAAATACGCCGCTACTTGACCTTTTTGCAGCAATCGGGATAAAACAACTGACAGGGAAAGTGTAGCGATGCCACCGCGTGTTGTCGCTAGTGTAAATCAGGCAGGGGAGAAGACAGTGGAATACGATATTATTATTTCAGGCGGCACCGTGGTTGACGGCAGCGGCGCAGAGGCAGTTCAAGCGGATATTGCGGTTTCTAACGGTCGTATTCAGCGGATTGGTGATCTTAGTGATGCCACAGCAGCCCGAACAATTGATGCCAGCGGTAAGGTGGTGGCACCAGGATTTGTTGATCTGCATACCCATCTGGATGCCCAGGTAGGCTGGGACCCTCTTATGAGTTCAAGCTCTTATCATGGTGTGACCACCGCCATGATCGGCAACTGCGGTGTGACTTTTGCGCCCTGCAGCCCCAAGAACAGACGCTATCTGGCGGAGCTGATGGAGTCGGTGGAAGACATCGCCGCTGATGCCATTATGGATGGGCTGCCCTGGGACTGGACCAGTTACGGTGAATATCTGGATTCAGTGCAGGCGTTGCAGCCCGCACTGAATGTCGTGGGGCTGGCGGGACATTCCGCCATCCGCTACGAAGCCATGGGCGATCGCAGCATGGATGAGGGTGCGCAGGCGTCTGATAAAGAACTTGAGCACATTGCGCAGATGGTCAAACAGTCTGTTGAAGAAGGCGCGGTGGGTTTCTCAACTTCTCGATTTCTGTTGCACACCGTACCAGACGGTCGCTGCACGCCCGGCACGTGGGCGGATCTGCGCGAAACAAAGGCAATTCAGGAAGCGGTTATCGCTGGTGGTGGCGTGGGCGCGCTGTTTCAGTCTGCCAACGATATGCAGACGCGTTATGAGACCGAACTGCAGATGTTCAGAGATGGCACGGACCTGGGTTGTCAGGTGCTTTTCTCCGGCGGCACCGGTGCTCAGGGAGATGGTGGCGTTGCGCGTTGGGCTGAGTTTCTCGAGCAGCACAATGAAGGCGGACGGCGTCTGGCCAGCATCTGTCATACCCGCCCCAGTGGTGCTTTTTTCGGTCTGGCGCAACTGTCGCCGTTTACGAAAAAGTCCAAAGCCTGGAAAGAGCTCATGGCACTGCCCACGATAGAAGACCGTGTGGCGGCGCTGCGCAACAAAGACCAGCGCGCGAAGCTCATTGCCGAGGGCATCGAGGCCGGTGATATGGAAGGTCTTGCGCCCATGCTGCATCCTTTTGGTACCGGCGAGACACCGGACCTGGATTTTGCCCGCCAGAAGAGTCTGAAACAGCTGGCCCAGGCGGCGGGTAAAGATCCGGTGGAAGTTTATGTAGAGCGTCTGCTGGCCTCTGAAGGCAGAGAATTTTTCAACTTCTGGATGTTCGGCGGCAATCTGGAGAACCAGTGGAAATACATGCAGCTGCCTCATGTTGTACCCATGCTGGGCGATGCGGGTGCACACGTTGGCTTTTTCACTGACACCGATTCTCCAACCGTATTGCTCAGCGAACTCACTCGAAAGCAGGGTGTGTATTCACTGCCGGAGGCCATTCATCGCATCACCGGGAAATCCGCGGAAATCATTGGTCTGAAACAGCGGGGTCAGCTGCGTGAAGGCTGGCACGCCGACATCAACGTCATCGATTATGACAACTTAAGCACTTGTCACCCGGAGTATGTGAATGATTTCCCGCATGGCGGCGGTCGATTTGTGGTGAAAGCCAGAGGCTATGATGCAACGCTTGTGGCAGGGCAGGTGATAATTGAAAACGGCCAGCATACGGGCAATCGGCCCGGCCAGGTTATCCGCGAGTTTGCCCGCGGCTGATTCAGCCCGAATAATAAAAAAATAAAAAGAGGAAGTGGCTATGTCCGAGCAGAAACCTGACAGGGATGCGGGCGTTGAGCAGAGTATGCGCCGGGTTGCCCTGACTGCGCTGGCAGGCACCAGTATCGAATGGTACGACTTCTTCATATACGGCACAGCGGCCGCCCTGGTTTTCCCCACCGCATTTTTCTCATCCGGCATGTCTGAAACCGTTGCCCTGATCGCAGCGTTTGGTACTTTTGCCGTTGGTTTTCTGGCCCGACCCATCGGCGGCATTGTGTTTGGCCACTACGGAGACAAGGTCGGGCGTAAAGCCGCACTGGTGACCGCCCTGATGATGATGGGTGTGGCCACAACGCTGATTGGCATGTTGCCCACCTACGCAACCATCGGCGCCCTTGCTCCGGTTCTGCTGGTGATACTTCGGTTCATTCAGGGGCTTGCTGTTGGCGGGCAGTGGGGCGGTGCGATGTTGCTGGTGACTGAAAATGCACCTCCGGAAAAACGTGGCTACTATGGTGCTTATGCTCAGGCGGGTGCGGCAGTAGGCCTTATCCTGGCAAACCTGGCCTTTCTGGGCGTCAGCGCCATGCTGACCGACGAAGACTTCATGTCCTGGGGCTGGCGGCTGCCTTTCCTCGCCAGTGTGGTGCTGATTGGCGTCAGCATTTATGTGCAGCTCGCGCTGGAAGACACACCGGCCTTCAAACGCCTGCAGGAAGCCAAAGCCGCGAAAGAACTCGCTGAGCCAACCGACCCTGAAGTCGTCGATCAGGCGCTGGCTGCCAGCCGTTCCCCCATCATCGAAGCGCTGGTCCTTTATCCCAAACAGATTGTGCTCGCGGCAGGGGCTTTTCTTTCGGTGCAGGTCAGCTTTTATATCCTGGTTGCGTGGGTGGTGGCTTATGGCAGCAGTGCCTCCGGTCTTGGCCTGTCCAGAGATGTGATGCTGGCAGCCGTGCTGATCTCCACAGCGGCCCAGCTGCCTGCATTGTTTCTCGCTGCAGCCTGGTCGGATCGTCACGGACGCAGAGGCGTTTATATGGCCGGCGCGGTGTTGCTTGGCCTCTGGGGTTTTGCCCTGTTTCCGCTGATGGGGACCGGTGAATTCCTCTGGATTACCGTGGGCCTTGCCGGCGGGCAGATATTCCTGGCCATGATGTACGGCCCCCAGGCAGCGTTCCTGGCTGAGTTGTTCAGTGTTGAAGTACGTTATTCAGGCGCATCACTGGGCTACCAGCTGGGCGCAATTCTGGGTGGTGCGCTGGCACCGACCATTGCCACGATTCTGTGGGGCGAGTTCGGCGTGATTTACATCTCGGTTTATATCGCCCTGGCTTCAGTGCTGACGCTGATCTCTGTGTGGATGTTGACGGAAACCCGAGGTAGAAACCTTGCCGATATTGGTCAGTAGCAGTGAAGTTTGGACAGCCTGTTCTGAAAAGCGGACAGTTCTTATCGTCGTTCAGTGTTCTAGTAGATCAGTTTTTTTGCTTCACTCGTTATGGCATATTTTGCAGGATAATCCCAGGTAGTGTGAACCAGATCAGGCGTGAGTACCTGTTCAGGAACGCCTTCGATGACAACCCTGCCATTCTCAATGAGCGTACATTGATCGCTGTACCTCAGCGCCTGGTTCAGATCATGTAGTACCGCGATTGCCGTATAATCATATTGTCTGCACAGTTCAGTTACCTGCCCCAGCAGTTTGTGCTGCTGCTTCAGATCCTGGGCTGAGGTAGGCTCGTCGAGCAGGAGTAGAGGTGATTTTTGAGCCTGGGTAAGCTGCAACAGCACCCGAGCAAAATGAATTCGCTGCTTTTCTCCACCTGAAAGCTGTGGATATGGTTTACCGGCCAAGTCTGCGCAATCTGCATCTGCCATGGCATTCCTGATTGCCTTGTTGAGTTCACGCCACCCCATTTGCAAAGGCATCGCTCCCAGAGCGACAACGTCTTCAGCTTGAAACGCAAAATGTAAATCGCTTGCCTGGGGTAGAACTGCCATATGCCGGGCGCGATCCAGCGGGTCCCACTTCTCCACAAGGCGCCCATGCAGCACCCGCTCGCCTGTGCAGGGCAGGTCACCGGCGATTGCTTTGAGCATTGTGGACTTGCCTGCGCCATTACGTCCCAGAAGGACGCTGAATTCACCGGCTCTGGCCTCCCAGTGGCTGATGGTCAGTAAAAATGTACCTGTCTCACAAATGAGTTCTGTTAGTCGTAAAACACTCATATGCGTCCCTTCATCTGTAGCAACAGAGCTATAAAAAAGGGAGCGCCAAGTAGTGCGGTCAACAACCCCACGGGTAGTTCCGCCGGTTGAATCAACAGGCGTGAACCAAGGTCAGCGATAAGCAGCAGCAGACCTCCCCCCAAAGCACAAAGTGGTAAAAGAGCTCGGTGATCCGGACCATATAGCGTGCGAACTATGTGCGGAACGATGAGTCCCACAAACCCTATGATGCCTGCGCACGCTACGGCTAAACCGACGCCCAGGGCGACCAGGAGAATCAGTTCTCTTTTTAACTGTTCTACATGGATGCCAAGATGTCGGGCTTCTGATTCGCCCAGTAACAGTGCATTTAAGGCCGCTGCACGTTTTTGGAATCGAATGGCAAGGATTATGGCGACAATTAAGCCTAACCATACCCGGGTTGGATCGGCGGCTGCCAGAGAACCCATTTGCCACAGCGTAAGATCTCTGAGCCGCGTGTCATCTGCGATATAGGTAATCAACCCGATGAAGCTGCCCGCCAGGGCTGATACCGCGATGCCTGCCAGGATCAACACCAGCACCGACGTGCCCAGAGTACCTTTGGCAAGGCGATAGATTAAAAAGCTGCAGAGCAAACCCGCGGCAAAAGCGCCCAGCGGGACTGTCCACCACGTAAACGCTGGGGGAGAAAAATAGATGGCTGCCACTGCGCCTACGGCAGCGCCTGCTGAAACACCGATAATGCCCGGGTCTGCCAGAGGGTTGCGGAACAACCCCTGCATCACCGCACCACATTGCGCCAGCAGACAGCCCACTATGACTGCAAGTAAAGTTCTCGGCAAACGTAACTCCCAGAGCACCGCTTGCTGATAGTCGCTGAGGCTGCTCGTGTTGGCACGAAAGATCTGATCAAAAATGCTGAGTAATCCCTGGCTGAAAGGGATTCGCACGACCCCGGATACCACTGAAAGCAGGCAGGCGAAGGCAAGCACTCCCGCGAGTACGAGAAGTGTGGATGTGAGTGTCGGTCTACCCACCAGGTTTGTGTCTGTCTGCGATGTCATCTCCTTGACAGCGCTTGTTTCTGCTGTCCGTTGAGCTCTGACCGTAAAATGCGCTCCGCCTCGTGCAAAGCAGATGGACTGATGCCGGCGACCAGGGTGTCTGGATTTACACTGAACAGGCGATTGGTTTGAACGGCGTTGCTGAAACGCAAAAGGGGAAATGTTTCAAGCAGTTGCTCATGTCCCGCACCCTGGGTGTCCGTGATTATCAGAATGTCCGGGTTCAGCTCCAGCACACCTTCGGAGGTAACAGAGCGATATCCGTGGAAATCGGCAACGGTGCTCACACCAAGCAGCCCCAGGAATCCAAAGCCTGCTGTCTCTTTGCCGGCGAGTCTGAGCTTGCCGCCTTCACCACGTAACAGAAAAGCGCCGGAGAGTTCCGGTAAAGCCAGTTGTCTGATGTTGGAAGTTGTTGTGTCGATGACGGTCAGCACCAGTTCATCATCTACACCACCAACCCGCTGAGCTATGTCAGTGATGTTTGCACGTAATTGCTGTATGGATGACGGGGTGGGCAGTTTCATGATGGGAATCTGTGCTCTATTGAGCTGATCCAGTACATGGGCGGGCCCCATGGTTTGTGAACCGATAATCAGATCAGGTGATAGTGCCAGCAGTCCTTCGATAGCCAGAGCGCGGTGATAGCCAAGCCTCGGCAGGTTAGCACGGTCCTTTATGTTACTGGATGCATCGATGGCGACGAGCCGATCAGCGGCGCCCAGTAATACGAGAATTTCGGTCACTGCTGCATCGGTGCTCACCAGTCGCTCTGGCATTGACACGCCGACCCGGCCTTGGGTGTCGGCACTGCTCAATATCAACCAGAAGAATAAAAGGGGAAGAACCCATCGCGTCATGGCAATTGCTCCGAGGTGATGTGTGATCAGTGTATTCTGACATAATCTAAATCACAATGAGAATGATTACTATTTACATTAATGTAAAGTGCTGCTAGCTTTTCATGGCACGGCAAGCCTGCTTGCCGTCTCATTTTAGAAAAACAGAGTGCACACCAATGAACAAAACAACTGTTGTCGCTTCGCTGCTTGCCTGGCTGGGCATGCTAAACGCAATGTGTATGACCCCAGTTGCCTACGCTGCGTCAGCTGATGACGAGGATCGCGAGGTTGAACACATTATCGTGACCGCAACACGCATGGACCGAGAACGTAGTTTGGTAGCCAGAAGCCTCGACGTAGTGGATCGCAAAACGATTGAGTCAATACAAGGCCAATCTGTTGCGGACGTTGTTACCTACCTGCCCAATGTTACGGTAGCAGGAGGTCCTCGCGCGGGTAGTCAAACTGTAAACATCCGCGGATTAGGCGGTAACAAGCTGCTACAGACTATCGATGGGGCCAGAATGTCATTCGAGTCAGGTCACCGACCGAGCTACTACCTTGATCCGGAGTTGCTGCAACGCGTTGAAGCACTCCGCGGCCCGGCGAGTAGTCTCTGGGGTTCTGGCGCGCTTGGTGGCGTGATAGCGCAACGGACGCTAGAACCCCTTGACCTGACCGGGCCCGATTCGCCAGGCGGATTTCTGCGAACCGGCTTTAACGATAACACGGAACAGTTTACAACTACCCTTGCGGTGGCAGATGAGATGGATAGCGTCGGATGGCTTGTCAGCGGCTACCGCAGGGACGGTGATGACATCCACCTGGGAAATGGGGAACGACTGGTCGGATCTGCCAGCACGGATCAGGGAGGTTTGCTTAAGCTGAACTGGTATCCCGCCGAAAATCAGAAGTTCTATTTCAGTCTGCGTGCATCAGAAAACGATGGCACCGTACCTAGTAACGGTACCGCACCGATAAATACAACAAGCAACTTCCTCATTGAACGAAATACGGCCACCAGTAACGCAATATTGGGCTGGGATTATGATCCAGCAAATGACTGGCTCGACAGCCAGGTTCTGGTGTACTTGAATCAGGTGGACATTGACGAAGCCCGGGTAACCGATGCACGGGCCGACAGCACCGAGTTGAAGGAGTACGGCGTCAATTTGATGAATGTATCTCGTATCAGCACGTTTACATTTCACTATGGCGCTGATCTCTATCGGGAAGCATTCAGTACCCGTCGTGGCGGGTTTGCTCGTCCGGAACCGCCTCGTGCTCGCAGTGACGTCTGGAGCCTGTATCTGCAGGCAAGCGTTCCTGTTTTTGAACGCTGGCGCGTAGACCTGGGCGTCAGACATGACAGTTTCTCCACTACAGCAGACAATTTGAATGAGGAGCGCTCCAACAGTGACACTTCAAAATCTGCGGCTTTGGTCTGGCAGGCCGTCCAGTGGGCCACGCTGGCAGTGCGTTACGATGAAGCATTTCGGGCGCCCACGGCGGAAGAACTTTATACTGGCGGGACACATTTCTGTTTAGGCCCAGGCTTTTGTAACACGTTTATACCGAACCCGTCTCTCGACCCTGAACAGGCGGCGAATCTGGAGTTTCTTGCCCGCTTCGGCTTCAGCAACATTCTGGGTGCGGACCAGGTGACCTTGCAGACATCATTTTTTCGCAATAAGGTCGATGACTTTATCGAACAGATTGTCAGCGGCCCAAGTTTCTTCCCTTTCCCTGACGCCGGCAATACTCAATGGGAAAATGTCCGCCGGGCGACCATAACGGGCATGGAAGTGGAAGCTGGCTATCTACGAGGGCCTTTCAAGCTGTTGTTGGCTTACGGCCAGACTCGAGGGGAAGCGGAAAATACAGGCCAGGATCTGACTAACATGCCTGCCGACACATTGATGGCGGACTTCAGCTACAGATTCGATGACGATTCGATCCTTGCTGGTATGCGTTTATCACATGCTGCTCCCCAGCGTCGCGCGGGATTCTCGGAAGATGGTGCCAATCCCGGTTACGAGGGTTACAGCACAGCCGATTTGTATTTTCGCTGGGCTCCGCAGAGGCTTCCTGATATTCGTTTCGATGTGAACGTAAACAATCTGACTGACAGATTTTACACGCGCGCCTGGGAGCAACTACCCGAATCCGGGCGGGAGATCATAGTCTCTGCCCGGTACAGTTTCTAATCAGCCGAGCAAAAGTGATGCAAACAGCTAAGAATGAGACGAACCTACAGGTGCTTCCTGAGGCACAAATCCCCGCGTTGCTGAGCGCGTTACCAGCGTGGGGCGACGTGGTGACAATCGTCTTTAGCGGGGGTTGCGTTTTTGAGTTTAAGGGTCCGTTCCCGCCCGGTAAGGAGAGCAAGGGCTATTTTAATCTTCAAGGCACGTTGCCCGGTATGCACGGTCATCTGAGGCTCTCGAACCTTGTGCGGGTCAGCTTTCAGGAAAAACCTCACCGCGGCCGTCCAAGCTATGCACTCGTGTTTGAAACAGACAGCGGCGAGTGCGTTTTTAAAGTGTTTCTCGGCAGGAACGCCCAAGGAGAAATCTTAGCCGAGCAGTTGCAAGCCTTTAAGCGCCTGCAGTCCACTCTCAACGTTGAATCAAGGAAAACATTATGAAAAACAAGACGTTGCAAACAAGGCTGAATCAGGAGGTCATGGATTTTCTAAAAGGACGGCGTAGCTTGCAGTTGGCGAGCTTAAACGAGCATGGGGTGCCGTACGCGTCCTATGCACCGTTTGCGATCGGCGAAGACTGTCTGTACGTCCTGCTCAGCGAGATCGCGCTGCATGCTGTAAACTTGCAGGTAAACCCGCTGGCTTCTGTCCTGATCATTGAAGATGAAGATTCTGCCGTTGAGTTGTTTGCCCGTATAAGGGTCAACTATACGGTGACGGCTGCCTGTTTAAGCTACGACAGTACTGACTGGCATGTTGGCATGGCGACGCTGGTTCAGCGCCTTGGCAAGCGCCCGCAGCGCCTGGCGGAACATACCGATTTTAAGTTGTTTAAATTGACTCCAACAGCAGGGCGTTATGTCAAAGGCTTTGGCAAAGCGTATACTCTTGCCGGTGCCGGTCTAGCAGATGCGGTTGTGGAGCATTTGCGTGATGGTCACAAATCCCGGTCTGTAGCCTGATCCGCTAAATTAATCAGTTAGACAGCGCAAAGCCTTTGTAGCCCTCGCGGGCAATCTCATCACATTTCTCGCGATACAGGCCCACGCCGCCGATGTAAGGCAGAAATACCTGCGGCTTGCCGGGCACGTTCGCGCCCATGTACCAGGAATTGGCGAGGGGATAAAGGGTTTCAGCAGCCACTTCATTGTTATGCTCTACCCATTCACGCTGCGCCTGGGGCGTTGCTTCGATGGTGCGTAACCCCTGTTCACGCAGGTGGTCAATACAGTCTGCGATCCAGTCCACGTGCTGTTCGATGGAGACCATCATGTTAGACAGCACAGACGGACTCTGCGGCCCGGTGACGGTAAACAGGTTGGGAAAACCAGCAACCATCAAACCCAGATAGGTTGCGGGCCCGTCCTGCCAAACCTCGGCCAGGGATGCACCGTCGCGGCCACGGGTGTCGATTTTGACAATTGAACCGGTCATGGCGTCAAAGCCTGTGGCATAGATGATGATGTCAAATTCCAGGTCTTCTTCTGTTGTCCTGATTGAAGTCTCAGTGATTTCCTCAATGTCGGTCCTGCGCAGGTCTACCAGGCGTACATGCGGCATATTGAAGGTGTTGTAGTAGCCGGTGTCGAGACAAGGGCGCTTGGTGCCTACCGGGTGATTGTAGGGGCACAGAGCTTCAGCGGTTTCAGGGTCCTTCACGATTTCCCGAATCTTGCCGCGCACAAACTCCGCCACGGAATCATTGGCTTGTTTATTTGTGATGAGGTCATCATAAGCGCCGAGAATGCTGATCAGCTGACCGTCATTCCAGCCTTCCAGGTATTTGCGGGTACGCTCTTCCTGGCTGACTTCAAGGGCGGACTGGGTTGAGACAGGTCCGGTCTGGCCGAAGAACGATTCTCTGGCCTCCTGGCGGACGCTGGGATACACCGCCTTGGTGGCGTCCACTTCCTGTCGTTCCAATGGTCTGTTGCCTGCGGGAAAGGAAAAGTTGGGCGTGCGCTGGAACACGGTGAGCTGTTCACAGGTTTTGGCAATTTCCGGAATGCACTGAATGGCGGAAGAACCTGTGCCGATGACGGCCACCCGTTTGCCGAAGAAATTAACCCCTTCTTTGGGGAATTTCTGGGTCTGGTACCACTGCCCTTTGAAACGCTCGATGCCGGGGATCTCAGGTAACTTTGGTGCGGACAGCGTGCCAACCGCGAGCACAACATGCTGGGCATCGATGACATCACCTTGATCGGTGGTGACGGTCCAGCGGGCGCGTTCTTCGTCCCAGGTCTGGGATTCTATCCGGGTGTTGAATTGTATATCGGGTCGCAGATGATAGCGGTCCGCAATGTGGTTGGCGTATCTCAGAATCTCCGGCTGGGTTGAGAACTTTTCGCTCCATTCCCAGGTCTGCTCCAGTTCCGGGTCAAACGAGAAGGAGTACTCCAGACTGCGTACATCACAGCGTGCACCGGGGTATCGGTTCCAGTACCAGGTGCCGCCAACATCGCTGGCGCCGTCATAGGCTCGCACTTTTAACCCCATACCGCGTAGTTTATGTATCAGATACATGCCGGCAAAGCCTGCGCCGGCAATCACCACATCCAGTTCCGCCGTAAATTTCTGTGTCATCCTCTCCCCCGTTCAAATGTATGCAAACTCTGGTTGAGCAGCCGCTAAGAACCGACCTCTCTTTTACAGGTGAATAAATAGCATACCCAGCGAAATTATGTCAGCACCTGAATCCTGAGCACGGGTGCAGGCAACTGTTCGATATTTTCGTATATTTCTACCACGATTATCAGATGGTAGCGTATATGTCGGCGACTTAGTGTCGTCAGCCTTCGGGAATTGTGACCGCTGAAACCCACAGGGTAAACACAGCGTCACCTCAATGGGGAATCCAGCCATGCAGAAGGCCATCGAAGGCGCCACCAGCGCGCCGGCAGACACTCGCTACCGGACCTATGTGCTCAGTGTGCTGGTGGTCGTGTACGTGTTTAACTTTCTTGACCGCCAGATTGTCACCATCCTGGCTGAACCCATCAAAATTGATCTCGGCCTGAACGATACACAAATTGGTTTGATGACCGGTCTGGCCTTTGCCGTGTTCTACACCGTTCTTGGTATTCCTCTGGCGCGCCTGGCTGATCGCGCAAATCGGGTATCCATCATCACCGCTGCGCTGACCATCTGGAGCGGTATGACAGCGGTTTGCGGGCTGGCGCAGAATTTCTGGCAGATGCTGGCGGCGAGAATCGGTGTTGGCGTTGGCGAAGCAGGCTGCTCACCGCCGGCGCATTCAATCATTGCGGATTACTATCCGCCCCAGGAGCGGGCTTCAGCGCTGTCGATATACGCACTGGGTATTCCCATTGGCAGCATCCTCGGATATCTGATTGGCGGCTGGGTCGCTGAACTCTATGGCTGGCGAACGGCATTTTTTGTCGCTGGCATTCCCGGTATTGCGCTTGCAGTGTTGCTCAAGCTCACCGTGCGCGAACCCATCCGCGGGATGTCTGATGCTGGATCTGCTGCACCTGCGGCGCAACCGGCATTGGGTGATTCCCTGCGCAGACTTGGGCGCAGCAAAGCCATGGTGCACATTGCCATGGGTGGTGCGTTGACGTCGTTTGTGGGTTACGGTCTGGGCCAGTGGCTGCCAGCTTATTTTATCCGGATCCACGAACTCGGTATTGCGGAAACAGCAACCTATTTCGGCCTGGTGATTGGCGTGGCCAGTGCCATCGGGACCTTTCTTGGCGGCACCCTGGCTGACCGGTTTGCGGTGAAAGATCGTCGCTGGTACGCCTGGTTGCCTGCTGCCGGCGTGCTGATTGCTTTTCCGTTCTACGTGGTTGCGATGTTGATGGATAATCCCTATCTGGCGATTACCATCATGGTGGTGCCGAGCCTGCTTAACTCACTGTGGTTGGGCCCTGCGTTTGGCACCATTCAGAATCTGGCCCCTGCACCGATGCGTGCCATGGCGTCTGCCGTTTTGTTATTTGTACTGAATATCATTGGGCTGGGGTTGGGTCCCTTTCTGGTGGGTGTACTCAGTGATCTGTTGCAGCCCAGCTTCGGCATAGACTCATTGCAGTATGCGATTCTGATCGCGACCCTTGCCTACTTCTGGGCGGGCGCCCACTTTCTTGCCGTCGGTCGCACTTTGCGTCAGGAACTGGACGAACGAGCAGGCAGCTCCGAGTGAAGCTGCCTGTTAGTGGACGTTAAGCCAGGGTCAGAACCCTAATCCAGCAGTCGGTCGATGCGCCCCAGTCGCAGGAACAACGTCTCGCCAGGCGCGTCATCCACACCATCGTTGTCGGTAACAGCAAACGCGCGGCCGTTGGCGGTCACTGCAAAACCCTCCAGTTTCTCCGCGGTCCAGATACTGCGCCGCTCGATCCTGGGCAGCACGTCTAACAGCAACTCTTTTTCCAATGTGATGAGCCCTTCGGCGTTGTCATAAGCTCGGAACTCTGCACTGTGCAGATCAATTTTGAACAGCGCCTTAAGTTCAGCATCAGGTGCCGTGCTTGGTCCCCAGCCTTTGTCGCGTTCGATCACGGCAAAATGTCCATCCGGCAACAGGGTCAATTCCGAAAGACCGATCCAGCCGCCATTGCCCTCTGCCTCAAGCGGGTAGTGCACAAACCCCCACTGACCGGTAGCAACGTTCAGGCGGCCGATTTTGGTGTTGACCTGGTCGATGTCACCTTCATCCGGCCATGCGCGCTGAATGGCGACATAAACAACTTCCTCGCCGGTTTTTCCGGTGACTGCAATGCCTTCAATGCCATTAGAACGACGCATATCGACCAGACCTGCAGGCAGTGAATATTCTGACAAGACGGCGCCGGTGGTGCTGTCCACTTTCAGAATCAGATTTGGACGGCTGCTGGCATTGCCTTCGCTGCCCAGCCAGAAATCACCGTCCGGGCCAACCGCAATGCCTTCAAGATCAAGGCCAGCGCTGGCGCCGGTGACCTGGATGCGGTCCGTGATCAGGGCGGGCCGCTCAGACACATCAATGGTGTAGATGAATCCTTCCGCCAGAAAAGAATCGCTCACCGCATACAGCGTATTGCGCTGCCAGGGATCACCCGCCAGACCTGACAGCGCGACCCAGGGAATGGGTAAGCCGTAACTGTCAGCTGCAGACATGATTTGTGGATAGGGTGATTTGTTGCGGCGCTGCGCGTAGATATTGATCATGGTGGGTATGCCGTCCTCGGCAACGTCACTTTCCGTTGAAGCAACCAACAATCCGCGTTCGGGAATGGCCTTCAGGCCTTCCGGGCCAATGCCTGTGGGCAACACCTGTATAAACCGAGGCGTTTTGCCACCCACATCGTAGACACCGATGGCATTGGAACGCTCAGAACCGACAAACAGAAGTGACTGACCTTCAAATTTACCAAACTCAATGGATTCAGGCTCAACGCCTTTGTTCTCTGAGCGACCTTCATTGTAGTGGCCGACGCTGACCAGCAGGTGTTCAAAAGATTCAGCGGACTCAAACTCGATATTGCCGTTCTGATTGAAAATCGTGAAGCCGCGGCTGCCTCCCTCTTCGCCGGAGGCGTCTTCGTAATCACCTTCGTTGGCGGTGGCAAAAGAGTCATTGCTGATCCACGCAACGGCGTCGGGTTCGCGGCGTTTATTAAGATCGGTGTTCAAAATGATGAGGTCTTCTTCCAGCGAATCGACGTTCCTCAACTGCGCTGAACCCGCTGGAAAGTGGTGGATTGTCTTGCCGCTGATCAGGTCCACCACGGCGAGATGATTGTTTTCCTGGAACGTTACTACCGCTTCGTTCTGAGTGTTGATGTCGACGTACTCCGGCTCCAGATCACCACCGGCAAATGCGCTTTGCGCAACCGGTGAAAGGTCGGCTTCACGAATTGTCCACCAGCGGGCAGGACCCTTGAGGTCGACAATCAGGAGCTGGCCACCCGGTGCCTGGGGCAGCAGTCCATCGTTAAGGTCCTCATCCCGTTCATTTTCGATCACAATGGCCGCATATTTCTGGTCCGGCGAAAGTGCTAACGAGTCCGGTTGTCCGCCAAGCTCGTGCTCAGCAACTATCTGACGAGTGTGACGATGGACAACAACCAGCTTTCCGGATGGCTGGGTGAACGATGTAGATGTGTTGACACCAACCAGAATCAGCGGGTCAAGTACAACAAGGCTGGTCGGCTCGCCGCCAACATCGACAGTGCCCATACCAGCCGGTGAACGAGGCCGGCGGATATCCACAAAGCCGATCTGAGCATTGTCGCTGTCTGTATAGACGAGTTGTTTGTTGTTCCTGCTGACATCAACAATTTCAGCTACTCCGGATCCATTGCCTGCAATGACATCGAACGTGCCGATCGGCGCAAAATATTTCTGCGGATCTGTTCTTTCTTTGTTGATACTCAGGTTATCTGTGCTGCTTTGTGCAGCTACGCCGTTGGCCGCCAACAACGCCACGATGGCTGTCATCCTGGCTACCAGTGCCCATCGGGTCGAGTGAGCTGGGTTGTCTTTCATTTAGTTTCCCCGCGATTTTTTTAGTTGATAGATGGTGCGTACAGCGCATCTGCGCCGTTGCGCGATCTGTCAGTATCTTCAGCAGAGATTGCAGCAAGGTTTCAGAATTGTGACTGGCAGATGACAAAAACAGCTGGGGTGATGGATGCGGATAACAAGTTAGCTGCGTTGCACAGGACACTGCGCAGAAGTGAACGGATCTGATATCTGTCAAGCCGCAAAAAGGTCGCTAATGCAGAACGACGTGGAACCCCGAGATACGCAGATCGTCGCGTGACAGATGCTGGAATTCAGCAGCCAGTTTGCGGCGCGTGATGGGCGGCTCCTGCCAGCGATCCACTGCAACAATTTCTACTTCAAAACCGCTGTCGCGAAACGCGTTGAGCATCCCTGAGTAGCGTATTCGGTTTGTGTAGAATCCGGAGCTGGCCATCCACTCCTGTTCCCAGAGCCTGCCGGGTATTCTCATATTGTTTAACGACCCGCCGAGATGGTCTTTCAGATCGATGCGGTGAGAAGCGATACCCTGGGGTTTTAGAATCCGTTTCAGTTCTTTCATGGTGGGAGTGAATTCATTGACACGCAGATGTTCGAGTACCGCCTGAGACCAGATAAAGTCAATACTGTTATCTGGGATCTGCTGCAGACTGGCCAGTCCCGAGGTCAGATACGTGCCGCCGCACGTGGTCAGCACCTCCTCGACGGATGAACACTCGTTAATGTCAACGCAGGCTACCCCCAACGCGCGCAGTTCTTCAGCGAAACGTTGATAGAAAGTGATGTCGGTCATCGCAAAGGCCCCTGCATCAACCAGATAACAGTGCGATGCACCTGATGCGTGCGCAATGAGTGCACTCCCCACCGAGTCGCCCGGTCCAAGCTCCAGTGCCACGTAGCCTTGCGCGCTGCGGGTAGGGTCGAGGTGCTGCAGGTGTTGCTGGATGATGCGCAGCGCATAGGCCGGGCTATCCATGTGGCCATGTCTGAAGATACCTCTGCTGGCAAAGCTGTGGTAGCCGACCGGCAATCTGGAAAGCGCCAGCTTTGCGACTATTCTTGCCCACCAGGGTACCCACTGCTTCATATTCCGGTTTCCCTGCGGTTGCGGTGTAGGGTGAAAAGTACTTTAAAGCGCTCTTTTTGTTCACAGATATTCGGAACTGCGCTGCGTATTATACGTTGTCTATTGGCCGTATGGACCACAGGTGAAGTACTATGCCCGGGTCGATGATAACAATGGTCACCTTGATCGATATGACACCCACAAGCGGGTGATTTAAGTTGGAAGGGCAATGTTACAGGCGAGATTCAATACGGAGTTATGCAATGGTCGGTGCTGGTGATCCTTACATCCACGAGCTGTCAGATGTTCTTTCGAAGCACATCGGTGCTGGAACAAAGATATGGCAATATGTGGTGGTGCTTCCCGGTGCGGTCATTGGGGCTGACTCCAACATCTGCTCACACTGTTTTATAGAAAATGATGTGATTGTCGGCGACCGTGTGACGGTTAAGAATGGCGTACAGCTTTGGGATGGTTTACGGCTTGGTGATGACGTGTTTATTGGTCCAAACGTCGCTTTCACCAACGATAAGTTTCCCCGGAGTCTTGCACATCAGAATGCGCCGCTAACAACAATTGTTGAGTCAGGTGCGTCAATAGGGGCTGGGGCGACGATTCTACCCGGGCTGCAGATTGGCCTGAATGCAATGGTGGGGTCTGGTTCTGTCGTAACGCGCTCAGTGCCACCAAACGCGATTGTTGTCGGTAACCCGGCGCGAATTGTGGGGTACGTGGATGCAACGGTTGATAAGCCGAAACACCACACACCCGCGCAGCTTGCGGCGCTCGGTAAATCCAACGTCACAGGAGCAGAGCTCCATCAGATGCACCGTGTAACGGATATACGGGGCGCACTCACCGTTGGAGAATTTGAACGCTCGGTGCCGTTTCAGGTTAAACGATATTTCCTGGTATACGACGTGCCCAGCGTTGAGACCCGCGGCGAACATGCTCACCGTCAGTGTCACCAGTTCCTGGTTTGTGTGCGCGGTCAGTTGTCTGTTGTCGCTGATGACGGCAACCACCGAGAGGAATTTCTCCTCGATCGTCCAGATCTGGGTCTGCACCTGGCACCCATGGTATGGGGGGTTCAGTACAAGTATTCTGCGGATGCGGTGCTGCTGGTTTTTGCATCTGACTATTATGATGCGGACGACTATATTCGAGATTACAACGAGTTCCTGACGGAAAAAGGGACTCGGTAGTGACGGTAGCATTCTTAGACCTTGGCGCCGCCTATCGGGAATTGAAGCACGAGATCGATGAGGCGCTTGCTCGCGTGTTGAACAGCGGGTGGTATATCCTCGGCCCTGAAGTTGAGGCGTTTGAAGCCGAGTATGCCGACTATTGTGACGCACGGTACTGCCTCGGTGTAGGCAATGGCCTGGACGCGCTGCATCTGAGTCTGCGTGCGATGGGTGTGGGCCCGGGTGATGAAGTCATCGTGCCTTCCAATACCTACATTGCCACCTGGCTGGCTGTCAGCCAGTGTGGCGCGCGTCCTGTGCCGGTGGAACCGGTGGAAGGGACCTACAATATTGATCCCGAGCGTATTGAAGCGGCGATCACGTCGGCGACAAAAGTTATTTTACCCGTCCACCTTTATGGCCAGTCCGCCGATATGGATCCGATTCTCAAGGTTGCTCGAACGCACGGCTTAAAAGTGCTCGAAGATGCAGCTCAGGCGCATGGCGCCTGTTACAGAGGAAAACGTATTGGCGCGCATGGTGATGCGGTAGCCTGGAGTTTCTACCCTTCCAAGAATCTTGGTGCGCTCGGTGATGGTGGTGCTGTCACGACAAATGATGCTGATCTTGCCCAGCGTATACTGTCTTTGCGGAATTATGGTTCCCGCACTAAGAATGTGAATGAGGTGCAAGGCTATAACAGCCGACTCGATCCCATGCAGGCAGCTGTGCTGCGTGTGAAACTCAAATATCTGGACGAGTGGAATGCAAGACGAACTGTTCTGGCTGATCAGTACCTGCATGGGCTGGCTGCAACGGAGCTGGTCTTGCCGGCGGTGCCGGATCGAATGAGTCCCGTCTGGCATTTGTTTGTTGTTCGTTGCAAACGCAGAGAGGAATTGCAGAACAAGTTATCAGAAGCAGAAATAGGCACCCAGATTCATTACCCTGTTCCGCCATATCAACAGCAGGCTTATGCGCAATCAGGATTGACTGCGGGTGCGTTCCCACTGGCAACAAAAATGGCCGAAGAGGTGTTGAGTTTACCGATTGGTCCTAATCTGCAAGCTGGGTCTGTTGACATGGTTGTGGACACTATCCTCAGGTCGGTAAAACCCAGCTAAAACTGAAAAGATCAATTTTCAAAGCTAAAAAATTGAGCGACGCATGACGAAACACAATCATAGTTTGGCGATGTTCAGTCTGTTGTCAGCTCGACCCTGTCTTGCCACACACCCGGTGGGACACGCTGAGCAAATGAGAAATCAAGAGGCTGCTGGTGACCGAAGCTGTCATGACAAGATTTCAAGGTAACTTAGTCATCCCAGGGTTTCCTAAATGCGGCACGTCAAGCCTGCACGCATACCTGGCAAAGCACCCCTCGGTTTGTATGTCCGTACCAAAAGAACCCCATTTTTTTTCCGTTGATGCAAGATGGGTGCAGGGTGCTGAGTATCATAACAGTCTGTTCCACGAGGCTGGCGATAAAACGTTAGTATTTGGTGAGGCCAGCACAACCTACTGTGTTTCGGAGCGGGCGATCGATCGGATTGCGGACAGTTTATCCAGCCCGAAGATCATTATCCTGCTTCGAGATCCTGTGCAACGCACGATATCGCACTATTTATGGCTTTTTGCGTCAGGCATTGAGACCAGACCATTCAGGCGCGCGATATCAGAAAGTGGCTACGCATTCGATCCTGACGTTGCGATATCGGGTAACTATATGTCTTATCTCGAATTCAGCGCTTATTCGAAATGGGTGCCAAAATGGAGAGAAACATTTGGTTCCGATCAAATTATGGTTGTTGGGTCTGATGAGTTGAGACTGCAACCCGAACAGGTGCTGCAGAAGTGTTTCCGATTTCTCAAGGTCCGGAATATAGGCTTTGATGTCCACGAAGAACAGAACAGAACTACTGATGTGCGGGCGCCCATCGCGGCTCCGGCGGGAAAACTGATTTCCAAAGCCCTGCCGGAATCAATTAGACGCAGATTGAAACAGGCCAGAGTTTCTCAGGATGGCTTTTTCAGCAAGGCACTAACAAGGAAAATTAACCTGCCTGCCATTGGTGAGAACGATCAACGCTGGCTTTCAGAGCTGCTTAAGGAAGAATCACGCTTTTTCGAAATGGCGACATCGGGCGGGAAAAGCGTTGAAAGATGATCGCGCGAAACGTTCTTACCAGGACATTCTGAAGTCTACGTCAGTTATTGGCAGTGCCTCTGTGGTAAACATCGGGATTGGGCTTGTTCGCTTTAAAGTTGCTGCATTGCTGCTTGGTCCGGCTGGAGTAGGCCTGATCGGGCTCCTGCAGAACCTTATGACCTCCGCATCAAGCGTGAGTGCGCTTGGTTTTGCAAACGCTGGAACGCGACAGATTGCCGAAGCCAGAGGTACCGATGATGCCCAGGCACTTGCGGTTGCTCGTAAAGCCTTGTTTCTGGGCAGTCTGCTGATGGCAATAATTGGAGGCACTGTTTTCTGGGTTTTACGCGAGCAGATTGCCCGGACTGTGCTGGGAGATCCATCCTTGAGTGCGGTTGTTGGCTGGCTGGCACCTGGTGTTGCCATTGCGGTGATGGCAGGGTCGCAAGGTGCTCTGCTGAACGGCTTACGTCGCATTGGCGACATCGCCCGGCTCAGTATTCTGTCCGCGTTGTTATCTGCTCTGCTCGGCGTTGGTGGTCTTGTGATCTTCGGTGACAAAGGTATCGTCATTTTTGTGCTGTCGGTACCCCTGTCCGGATGGTTATTTGGTCGCTGGTTTGTTTCGCGTCTACCGAAGAATCAGACAGCGCCAACGCCAGTTGGTGAGTTGCACGAACAATGGAAAATCCTGGTCAAGCTGGGTTCTGCATTCATGATCGCTGGACTTGCAGTAACTGCAGGCCAGCTTGTTGTACGCGTATTGGTTAAGCAGGAACTGGGAGCGGAAGCTTTAGGGTATTTTCAGGCTGCATGGATGATTTCGATGACTTACGTCGGCCTGGTACTGGGTGCTATGGGCGCCGACTACTATCCTCGTCTAACAGCCACGATACGCGATCATGCTGTGACAAATCGCCTGGTGAATGAGCAGACCGAGGTGGCGCTATGGCTGGCTGGGCCTCTGCTCCTGGCGATGCTGGGTCTCGCGCCTTGGGTGATCGAGCTTCTCTACACGAGCGAGTTTGGTGACGCAGCGCGTGTCCTTCGCTGGCAGTTGCTGGGTGACATACTGAAAGTAGCATCGTGGCCTTTGGGGTTCATTCTTCTGGCCCTCGGCGACGGGCGCATTTTTATGCTCAAAGAATCAATGGTTATGATCGTTTTTGTCGGGCTCGTCAGTTTGGGATTGCCGCATTTTGGCATTCAGGCAACCGGTGCCGCGTTTCTCGGAATGTATCTGTTTAATCTGCCTTTGCTTCTCTGGCTGGCGCGCCGCAGGACCGGGTTTGTATGGGAGCGGCGAGTAGTATTTCAGATTCTGGCTTTGATGCTGGCGGCATTGATCGTGTTTATTGTGAGCGTATATTCCAGTCTTCTTAGTGCTGTCTTCGGATTATCAGCATCGTTTATTGCTGGTTTTATAGCGTTGGCCCGCCTGTCACCTGATGTTAATCCTGATAGTTTTGTGGGACGATGTGCAGGCAGAAGCCGAGGATTAATGAACAGGTTAGGGATCTGGTGTGATTGATGATGCCGATCTGCCGCTGGTAACGTTTGCGCTTTTTGCCTTCAACCAGGAGCGCTATGTCAGACAAGCGGTTCAGGCCGCGCTGGAGCAGGATTACCCGCGATTGCAGATCATTCTTTCGGATGATTGTTCGTCCGATGCAACGTTTGAACTCATGTCCGAAATGGCCGAAAGCTATACGGGTCCGCATAGCATTAAATTGAACCGAAACCCTGTGAATCTGGGCATCGGAAGGCACATTAACGTGATGATGGAAATGGTTGACGCTGACTTTGTTGTTATAGCCGCCGGTGATGATGTGTCGGAACCGAATCGAACAGCCGAGCTGACGCGGGTTTGGCTGGAATCTGAGCGAAGAGATGTATCCATTTTCTCTTCGGTGATGCACATCGATGCAAATGGCAAACCACTCGGACTTGCAAGACGAGGCTCCTCAATTGAACATCTCAACAGTCTGGACAGTCATGCATCGCAGGCAAATTTTGTGATGGGTGCGTCTCACGGGTGGGATATGCGCCTGATCAGGAATTATGAACCGCTTCTTTCTGTGATAATGAACGAAGATGTCATTCTGGCGGCTCGCGGAGCGATAACCGGTCGAGTCAGTTATGTCGACAAGCCACTGGTTCGATATCGTCTGGATTCTGGAGTTTCATTCGAATTCATGCGGCGACGGGAACAGAATTTACATGAGGTTTCGATTCAGACGCGTAAGCAGAGATATTACTGCTGGCTGCAGAAATTCCGTGATTTCAAAAACGCTGGCGTACTTGGCGGGAGGGAACAGATGTTTGCGAAAAGCAGGGCTACCGCCTTATACCCGATTTGGTTGAGAAGTGGTCGACTCACTCGATTGCGTTGCTGTTTTTTTTTAAAGCGATGCATACTCAGTTTCCTTCTCATGGAGTATGTGAAGTATCGCTTCCCGATGCTGGTTGCTCTGAAGCATAGGCTTCTACCTTGAGGATATAGCCGGGTAAACCGCTGCTGATACCTCGCGGGGAAAACCAACAATGAGTATTGCCTTGCAGGATTTGCGATTGCGCTGCTGTGTAACGATGGAACGCAAGGAGAGGTACGTATAAATATTCTGTTTGTCGCAAGTTCCATTGGCGGAGGGGGCGCAGAGCGTGTCGCCGTAAACCTGGTCGCAGAAATGCTCAAACTGGGCCATAAGGTCAGTCTGTTTTACTGGGACGATAAAGGTGCTGAGAACTACCCGGTCGATCCTGGTGCAAATCTTTGTAGAGCGCCTCAACGCCTCCTGCCCCTGCGAATATTAAATCTGAGCGCGATGATAAGGCGCGAGAAAGTTGACGTTGTCTTTTCCGTCGCGGACATGGCTAACATTAGTACCTGGCTGGCATTGTTTTTCATGTCGAAGCCGCCGATTTTCATATCTGGCGTTCACAGTGATCTGCAGGTTCGCGATGCAGCGTCAGGCCTGTCACCAAAAACACATCTGTTGCGCTGGTTGCACAAGAGAGCCAGCCACGATGCTGCGAAGGTGATTGCTGTATCAGACGGTGCAAGAGCGTCATTGATTGATTACTTTGGATTGGATCCGGAATCTGTCGTAAGAATTTATAACCCCGTTCTATCGGATGCGACAGTACACAAGGCGCGGCGCGACAGCAGCCGGCCTTGTAAGATGATTGCTGCAGGCAGACTGACCGAGGCCAAGAACTACGCTTTGATGATTGAGGCGATCAGAATTCTGGTGCACGATTTGAACCGGGTTTGTGAACTTGAAATTTACGGTTCGGGGCATCTGGAGGATCAGCTCAAGACGCGTATAGCCGAGTGTGGACTCGCTAAGCAGGTAAAGCTGCTGGGATTTGTGGATCATCTGTCTGAAAAACTGGCTGCGGCAGATATGTTTGTGCAGTCTTCCAGCTGGGAAGGGTTCGGAAACGTTTTAGTTGAAGCGTTACAGAAAGGCTTGAACGTTGTAGCGACGGATTGTCCTTCCGGACCAAGGGAGATTCTGGCCAATGGAGAGTTTGGCCTGCTGGTACCTCCGAATAACGCTCGTTTGCTTGCACAGGCGATCGCAGAGGTGATGGCTGAACCGATGGTGATCGATGAGGTGGCGCTGCAGGAACATCTGAGTCAGTTTACGATTACGACGGTGACACAGGCTTACCTTGACCTGGCTTATCAGCAGATACCGACCTGACATTGCCCGCGTTCTGATGCTGACATGCCAGAACACGCGATGGTGGGAACCCGGAGGGGAGACTTTCAGATCAGAGTCTGCTGTCAGAGCCAGTGACTCATTTGATCTGTCGCACCCGTGTTGATACACCTTTGTGATTGCTGAGGATGTAGCCGCCAATGGTGGCACTTCTGATGGTGACCTCATCTCCCTCACGAAAGGGTAACGAGCGAGGTGAGTCCTGCAGCCATATCTGGTCGTTTTCCAGCCTGAACACCATTTTCTGTTTATCTCTGTCGCGCACGGATTCAAGTCGTGAGGTGATTAAAAACGGCTCCTTTTCGGAGAACAGGCCGCGACTGGAAGGGGCAGCTGTTGCTGTCGTGGTACCTGGTTCAAGCGGTAAAGTGTTGTCAGAAGATTGCTCAACGGCCCCTGCGGTATCATGTGGAGGCGAGGTTGCTGGTGGCTCGGATGCAATCGAGTCAGCTGGAAACTGACGATCAAAGCAGCGAAGTCGCTCTGTTGGGTCATCAATCAGACTGCAGGATTGTGCATTTTCCTGGGATCTGGCGATGTGCGGAAAACTCAGCAGTCCTGCCAGGCCAACAACCATAAAATACTTCACCAATCAGACTCCGACAATCAGTTCATTCAGAAGGTTTATTGAACCTTATAAATACTGCACCGTGTGAGGGACAAGTTGCAACCCGCAAACCTCCTCGATAGAGCAGCAGAAAGAATCGCCTGATTCCGGGCGGCTTCTTTCTGCTGTCTCCTGTCTGTCTACCTCTGTCATGGCCACAGAGCTTTCGACAACGCTTACATGCTGCCACTGACCCGAACAAAGAATATTCGTCCTCGAGGGTCATGCAGAGTACCGTCTGAAGCAGTCACGTTGGCGACCACCGGGGCTTCTTCATCCGCGATGTTCTGTATGCCCAGTGAAATTGCGCTATCGTTGAGGAAGAACTGCTCACCAAAGCTGTAGGTATATTGCACATCCACGGTCGTAAAGCTTTCGATTTTGGTGTCCAGGAAGTCGTTGAACAGGCTGCCGTTGCCACCCAGTCTTGCGGTTGCAGCAAAGAAGCCACGGGTACCGGCCGGGATGTCAGATTCTACTTCATCGACGTACTTGACTAACAGAAATGCTCTGTGATTGTCCATGTTCCAGCTCAAAGAGCCGTTTATTTTCCATTCAGGCAGCGGGCGCGCCACGGGATTGGTGCTGTTGTAGTTGCCAACCGCATCAAAGGTTGTGACACCGCCCGCTCTGTTGGGCACTTCGACGGAATATTCATCCAGCCAGGCCGCCTGCAGACCCACGCGCCAGGTGCCGATATCAGTATCGAATCGATAGGATGTGTTCAGATCGATGCCGCTGACATCAGCGCCGTTGGCGTTGGTGAAGTTCGGCAGGATGCGCAGGAGGATAGCCTGGCTGTTGCGGATCACCTGAGCCCGGTTTCCAACGCCCGCTTCAACTGCGTCTATGTAGCAGTCGGACAGCTGTGCGCAGGATCCGCCCAGGTTTGCAGCAGCATAGGCCGCCAGCGCATCGTTGTCCTCGGACAGCAGATTCGGTGAGGATTCCCGGGTGATGATGTCGGTGTATTCGTAGTCATAATAGTCAAGATCCACGGAAAGACCCTCAAAAAATCCGTCGGTTGGCACCCAGGATAAACCAAAATTTATATTGTCCGCGGATTCAGGTGAAAGGTCGGGATTACCCACGGTTAACGATGGCTTGAACGCCGTGCCGCCAACCAGATCAGCCTGGTTGGCGACTGTGGTCAATGACCCAAAGGACTGTTGCAGCGAGGGCACCCTGAATGAGCTGCCTGCAGAGGCTCTGAGGGTCAACGACTCCAGGGGTCGGAAGAGCAGCGTGATTTTCGGATCAAACGTATCCTCATCAATTTCGTCAAAGTCTTCGTATCGACCGGCAATATTAACTTCGAACATGTCTCCTATCGGAATGGCCACTTCCACAAAAGCTGCTGTCGTAGTCAGGCCACCTGACCAGTCTCGTGCGCCGAATACAAAATCCAGATTGTCCGAAGTCAGCGCGGAATCAACCGTCACCTGACCTTTGTCGCGGCGCTGTTGGAAGCCGACGGCCAAGCCGATGGGGCCGGAATCAGTTTGAAACAGATCTCCGGCAGCGACAATGTCAATGACCCGCTGACGGAAATCAGAATCGCTGCTGGCACGTCCTAACAACCATTGATAAAGACCGTCGGGGTTTTCCAGCTCAAGATTGCTGTTACCCAGGCTGCCATCACGTTCAAACTGGCTGTTGCCGAACGGATTGAAGAAATAACAGTCTCCAGCATCAAAATCGCCGCCGGAGGCTGCGTACGCGGCATTACCTGCACCGGGCACGCCGCTTGTGGTGTCACAGTTGGGACCACCGAGTCCGTTGAGGGCAAGTTCCATATGTGATGACAATGTATCCTGTGCCTGGGTGGTGGCCGTATTGTGCTGGGTTGCGGTGTATGAGGCGTCCAGAGTCCAGTCGTTGTCGCCGATGCTGAAATCCATCTTCGCCCCTACTACCACGCGCTGATCTGAGCGGTGCGACTCGGTGAAAGTATCCAGTGGTCTCTGGCTGCGAGGGGTATCCCGTGTGCCACCAATCAGGCGAGTAAGGTTGGCATACTCAAGTGGTTCAATACCGCGGCGAAAAGCGTCCTCAACGCTGCCGGGGTTCGGGACGGTCTGAATGACACCAGCACTGTCAATGTACGAAACCTCGGTGGGAATGGTGAGCGCCGGTGCGTTCGGGTTCAGGGAGTTCAAGCGATCGAACTCAGAATCATTGCTGGCGAACTCGAAGTACAACTCCACCGTGTCGGTGAGATCATAGTGGCCATCGACATGGGCTTTGCGTAACGACTCTTCCGCCTGCAGGGAAAAGAATGAGCCGTAGTCGTAGATGCAGCGGTCGGCGACGGGAAATGCGGGAATTACGCCGCTGGACAGCGGCAGGGGTATTGAGGAGAGAACGCCCAGGGCGCCGCCTTCTTCCAGCGCTGCGGAATCTTCACAGTTAACGTCCGAGCGTCCGAAACTGGTGCCCAGCGGGTCACGAGGCAGCAGACTTGTAGCACTGCCACTGGCGCCGATGCCGTCGATGGCTCGATCAACCGGCAGGCCTGGTCTTAACCCGTTTGCCGCCCAGGTGGGCGTCTGGCCACCAATGGGTTGTAGTGTGCCTGGCTGACCTGTGGACGATATTGTGGTGGCGCCAAAGCGGTCATAGTTATCGGCAATATTGATTTCATCGCGGTTCAGGAATGAAGCAGATGCGACGATACCGCCTCGATCGCCCTGCACACCAAAGATGATGCCCATCTGATTGGCGTCACCTTTGCCGGTCTGGTCGTCTGTTGTGTACTGATAACTGAAGTCAAACCCTTCAAAGTCTTTTTTGGTGATGAAATTCACCACGCCGGCAATGGCGTCAGAGCCGTATAGTGCAGATGCGCCTGCCTTGAGAATTTCTATACGTTCCAGAGCAATGTTGGGTATTAAGCCGTTGACGTTAACGGACGCGTTGCCGCGTCCGTTATACCATGATGCCACCTGGCGCTTGCCGTTGACTAACGGTAGTGTTGAGCCATGACCGAGGTTTCGCAGGTTGATGGTGTTGCGCCCATCTGAGCCTTCACCCCCGCCAAATGTTTCTGCCCGTGTCTGACTGCCGGACTGCCAGGGCATGGACTGTATGATTTCCCCGACGTCCGCAACGCCGAGATCTTCAATGTCTGCACTGGTCAGGACGGACAAGGGAATAGGCGAATCCTGAGCGGTGCGCTTCAAAAACGAACCGGTAACAATGACTTCTTCGATCATGGCGTCTTCTTCCGCGGCAAGTGCCGTGAAAGGGCTGCAGATACCAGTAAATAGCAATAACAATACGACGTAGACTCTCTGCACAATAATTCTCCCCAATTATTTTATGCCTCGCAATTGCTGCGAGCGTCGACAATTTGTATCTCGCCTAAATAAACATGTCAAGCAAACCACTTAAACTAACGGGTAGATATACTTAACTATATCTATGTTGGTGACTCAACAGGTACTTGAATATCCGGTTGAGATCGATCGCGCGAACGAGTAGTCTTTCAGGACGCACGTTGAGGATGCCTTCAGGTTGATCAGGCGTGGGGTAGCTGTTGGGAGCGGCTAACGTAAATGTCGACTGCTGTGATTCCGGATAGATTTTTCCGGTGTCTGCTCAATCGAGCATGACAAAAATCTCCCTGCAAAAAGTCTGAAAACTAACAAAGCGTATGGCCCGCAGATCTAACCGGACAAATCAGGTGCGATCGCGGTCGCCTGGTGCGCGAACAATAAATGCGGGCTTGCTTTCAGACACTTTGGCCCAGGTCTTACCGCTTTCTCTGGTTTCAAACAGATTGAGTACTTCCTTCGCGATGTGTTCAGCTGTCATGAAGTCTCCCGTGGGGCTGGCTGAACGCTGCTCCAGCGGAATAATGCCTGTGTCAATCCCGCCAGGGCACAACGCGCTTATGGTGATGCCCTGCGATTGCAGGGTTGGGCCCAGGCTGCGCACGAGGCCAGCCACAGCATGTTTGCTCATGGCGTACAGCGGATCCACGCTGTAGGGCGTGATGCCCGCCAGTGAACACGTCACGACAATTGAGCTGCCTTCGCGCAGCATCGGCAGTAAACTGTGCAAGCCAAAGACCACTCCGTCGACGTTAACCCCCATCATTTTTCGATAGCGATCAACGCGCAGCGCACTGAACTGGTATTCGGATAGTGGCGCTTCGGGAGGTGCGATTTGAATGCCCGCGTTCAGGAAGAGGTGTGTCGGTGTCCCTTCGAGGGCTGCAACAACCTCCCGCCAAGCATCCGGGTCACTCACATCACACGTTAGAAAGCTGATTCCCGGCGTTTTCAACAGCCTTTGCACGCCAGCGGATTCTCGATCGGCTATGTCCAGCGCAAGCACTCGGGCACCACTTCCTGCGGCGGCTTCACTCACGGCCAGGCCGATACCTGAAGCTGCGCCGGTGACAATCAGAAAGCCGTCTTGAATCGGGTTGTTATTGCTCATCACGCAAAGCAGTTCCTCAGTTGGTGTCCGTATGGCCGGTGGAAGTGCGGGCTAGCATGCACTTGGTATTGTCTTTAGTCTAGGTGGCCGGGAATTCAAAGTGCGATCGGCACAGAGAGGGTATGTGAAAGAATTCAACGGTAGAGTTGCGGTAATTACCGGTGCAGGCAGTGGTATAGGCCTCGGTATCGCCCGAGCGTTGGCGGCGCGCGGCATGCAGCTGGTGCTGTCAGACCTCAATGAAGAAACTCTTGCCGCTGCGGTGACTGAGTGCTCCGCGACAACATCGGTGGTGGGACGCGCCTGTAACGTTGCTGAGCTCGATTCGATTCAGGCACTTGCCGACTTTTCAATGGAAACATTCGGCGCGGTCCATGTCCTGTGTAATAACGCCGGCATAGGCCTGCCAACTTCTGCCACCAGCATGAAACTGGAAGACTGGAAGTGGATCATTGATGTGGATTTGTGGGGGCCGATTTATGGCGTGAAGGTGTTCCTGCCGCTGATTGAGGCGCAGGAGGAAGGGCATATCAGCTCGACGTCTTCCATGGCAGGCTTGCTCGCTGCACAGATGATGGGCGCCTACAATGTTGCTAAACATGGTGTGATTGCCCTCATGGCGTCGCTGGAGCGCGAACTACGGGCGCGGGACAGTGCGGTGCGGGCATCGGTTTTGTGCCCGGGACCGATTAACACCAATATCAGTCGCAATTCGGTCAGCTTTCGTCCAGGTCAGGCAAAACCTAAGGCTGACGGCGCTCGTTCAGGCAAACTGGCGAAAAATATACAGGCCAGTCTGGAGCAGGGTATGCAACCCAACGAAGTAGGGGAACTGGTCGCGAACGCCATCGAGAACGACAAATTCTGGATTTTAACCCACCCCCACTGGGCCAAAGGCGTGCAGCGCCAGCTTGATGCGCTTCGGGAAGATCAATCGCTGACCCGGATCTGATTGCTCAGGTGAAATGAAAGTTCTTCGCCATTTCCTCGCGCACCGCACCCTGGTGTCTGAAGTACTGGAGGAAGCCCCCATTGTAGTTGCCATCCTGGCGGCGGTTGCTTTCGCCTTCAAAATTGTAATATCCCGGTGTGCACTCCTGGTTTCGATTGGTCTTGCCTCGGTGTGCTATCACTTCCTGTACCCACCATTCTTCCGCCTCTTCAGTGGGGTCTATGCTGTGCAGATTGTTGCTGCGCACATAATCGATACAGGCGGCAATGTGATCTCCCTGAGTTTGCAGCATGTCGGTCAGATTGAACTGAAATGACGCCTGATAGCCGCCCATAATGAACAGATTAGGATAACCCTGGGTATGAATACCGAGCAGCGTTCTAATACCGTTGGCGTACTTGTCTTCCAGATCAACGCCTCCTTTACCAACAATCTTGTTGTAGATACCCGTTTTCTGTACTTCAAATCCAGTTGCATAGATCAATAGACCCAGTTCGTACTGCGTGCCTTCAAAGACTGGCCCCTTGGCATTGATCTGGGTGATGCCTTTGCCGTGGGTATCCACCAGATGCACGTTGGGCAAATTAAAAGTAGGGAGGTATTCGTTGTGAAAACAAGGCCGCTTACACATGAACATGTACCACGGCTTGAGCGCCTCAGCGACCTCCGGGTCCTTAACTTCCTTTTCAATGCGTTTGTGGATACGCATCATGTAGTCAATGTTGGCGTTCTCCTGTTTGCGCAGCTTTTCTTCTGGTGATAACGCTGCGGCCTTTGCCTTCTGTTCAGGGCTGGGTTCAGACATCGCCAGTACCCTCTCGCGGCGCTTGGCCTGCCAGCCGGGCTGCAGCTTGCGCGCCCAGTTAGGATCTGTGGGCCAATCATCGCGAACGTCGATGGAGGAAGGCGTGCGTTGGAAGACGTAGAGTTCCTTTGCGTTTTTACCCAGCTCCGGAACGGCCTGGACTGCGCTGGCTCCGGTGCCGATGATGCCAACAACTTTGTCCTGCAGGTTTTCCAGATCCTGGCCGGTGTAACTGTAGTCCCACCGGGAAGTGTGGAAGGCGTGCCCGGCAAATGAATCCATGCCCTGGATGCGCGATAGTTTGGGTTTTGACAGCGTGCCATTGGCACAGATGACAAACTGGGCAGACATTTTGTCGCCGCGATCCGTTGTGATCTGCCAACGGCCGTCCTTTTCGTCCCAGATTGTAGAAATAACGGTAGTGTTGAACACCGCCAGGTCGTACAGGTTGTACTTTTTGGCTATCGCCTGGCAGTGGGCAAAAATTTCCGGACCTTTGGAGTAATGATTGACCGGAACATAGTCCATTTCATCGAGCAGCGGCAGATAATCGTAGCCAACCACATCGCAGGCCACACCCGGGTACCGATTCCAGTACCAGGTACCTCCCACATCACCGCCACGTTCAACGATACGAATGCTTTCAACACCTTTTTCCCGCAGTCGGGCCGAGGTCAGCAGAGCGGAAAAACCACCGCCAATAAACAACACTTCCACTTCATCGCTGATGGGTTGACGGGCCTCAACCGGACCGGAATAGGGATCCTCGGCGTAGTGGGCAAGATCGCCACTGAAGTCTGAAGTGAACTGGCTGGTGCCTTCCGGGCGATAGGCCAGTCGCAGGTCACGCTCTTCGGCAAAACGTTTTTTGATATCGTCGTAGTACGATTGTGGCTTCGGGTTTTTTGCCATGATGAACTCCGCTTGAGCTGGTTCGTGATGTGTTGGCCTCTAATGTACCTAAGATAGGCGGAGGATCAAATTGGTGTATACCGTGGAGCCTGAACAGCGGCGCGATGTTCAGACAATGGCTGGTTCCGCAAAGGACTTTACCGTTGCAATCAGGCGCCGGGGTGATTGTTTTGTATCGGCAAACCTGCGGATATCGGCCGCGATGATGCCGGCGCTATCAGGGCGGGTATAAAAGCGCTCGCGCAGGTCTTCAAGAGAGACGAATCCACACAAAGCAAAGCCATCAATCTCCGGACCGGATAGACGCTGTACAACGCTCAACTGGCTGTAATGGTTCATGGCCGCATGATGTTCGAACGTCAGCGGCGCATGGCTATCGCGCCAGTGGGCATCTGCTTGCGCATGCGTGAGTTCCGGGTGCCGTACCATCGGAAAAAGACCGACGTATTCAGGTTGTCCCGGCTTGATGATGCGCCGACAGACGAGGTAAAGGCCAATATCTGCAGCGGGCTGTAGCTGGGTCAGGTCATCAGTAACGCAGGTGGTCAATGCGCGGAATGGCAGGTGAGAGAATTTATCCCGCGGGTCCCAGTAGACGGTGCCTCCATGTGCGGCAGCTATGGCGTGAGCTGCCTCCAGGTTATTTGTACATGCCGCAAATTCAAGTTGTCGGCTGTGTTTGGTATCCTGCTGCTTCAACTGCGTTCTCCAGATCAATTGCGATTGCTGACAAGATCATTGTGACGGTTGCCGTTCATGGCAAGCTGCGCTTTCAGCATGAAAGTCGCGCAGTTCCCGTGACATGGTTTCATAAAATGCCTTGGGATGCGCCCTGGATTTTTATCCTGTCCTGGAGGTTCTGTTACAGCAGATTATTTCTTCAGCGCTTTTGCAAATGCATCGGCCATAGCACCCTGGGGTTTGTCTTTATGCGGGGTCTGTTCCCTGCGACGGTCCGACCGGGGAGAATTGGCGTGTTTCTGTCCAGGGGATGGTTTTGAATTCTGCTGTCGACTGGCGGGTTTATCAGCGGACTCTCCCAGACGCATGCTGAGACTGATACGTTTGCGTGATGTATCAACCTCCATGACCTTTACGCGTACTACATCGCCAGCTTTTACTATGTCGTGAGGGTCGTTCACAAACTTGTCGGCCAGGGCGGAGATATGTACTAACCCGTCCTGATGTACACCCACGTCAACAAAGGCACCGAAGTTGGTGACATTGGTGACAACACCTTCGAGCACCATATGGATTGCAAGATCTTTCAGCTCGTTGACGCCTTCTTTGAACGTCGCGGTTTTAAACTGAGGCCGTGGATCCCTGCCTGGTTTTTCCAGTTCTGCGAGGATGTCTTTTATGGTGGGTAGGCCAAACTTGTCGTTAGTATACTTCTGTGGATCAATCTGTTTCAGCAGTTCAGGACTGCGCATGGCCTGCTCAACGGGCGTAGCCAGATCGGACAGGATCTGCTGAACCACAGGGTATGCTTCCGGATGCACTGCGGATGCATCCAGCGGATTGTCGCCATTTGCGATCCGTAAAAAACCGGCAGCCTGCTCAAAAGCTTTTGGTCCCAGCCGAGGTACATTCAGCAGTTCCTCTCTGCGTTTGAACATCCCCTGCTTGTCCCGCAAGGCAACCACATTATCTGCCAGGCTTGGGCTTAAACCAGCAATTCGCGACAACAGCGGTGCGGAAGCGGTATTTACATCCACCCCCACGCGGTTGACACAGTCTTCTACCACGGTATTCAGAGCGCGGGATAAATAAGACTGGCTGACATCGTGCTGGTACTGTCCAACGCCGATGGCCTGGGGCTCAATTTTCACCAGTTCTGCCAGCGGGTCCTGCAATCGTCTGGCAATGGATACCGCGCCGCGCAGACTCACATCCAGGTCAGGGAATTCGCGGGCTGCAAACTCGGAGGCAGAATAGACTGAAGCACCCGCCTCGGACACGACCACCGGAACCAGACCCAGATCGGGCTGGTCCTGTTTGAGCTGTGCGATCAGTTGTTCCGTTTCGCGGGAACCGGTGCCATTGCCAATTGCTACAAGCTCTACCGCATGTTTTCTGGCGAGCATCTGCAGAGTCCCAAGACTGCCCTTAACATCATGCTTTGGCGCAAAAGGGTAAATGGTTGCGGTTTCCAGTAACTTGCCGGTGCCGTCCACAACAGCAACCTTTACGCCGGTGCGAATACCTGGATCGAGACCAAGGGTGGCGCGATTACCGGCTGGTGCGGCTAACAGTAAATCTTCGAGGTTTTGCGCAAACACGCGAATCGCCTCCTGCTCGGCAGTTTGTCGCAATTCGCCAAACAGGGTTGCTTCAATGGAGAAAGACAGTTTGGTTCGCCAGGTCATGCGCACCACGCTGGCAATCCAGGCATCTGCCGCGCGATCTTCATTATGCAACGCAAAATGTGCGGCGATACGTCGCTCGCAGGGGCCTTGCTCAGCACTCCAGCCTGTGGCCTCAATCTCTTCAGGTAACTTTATGGACAAACGCAGAACGTTTGCGCTGCGGCCGCGAAATAAAGCAAGTGCTCTGTGTGGAGGCACCTTGGCGATGGCTTCAGTGTAGGCAAAATAGTCGCGAAACTTTGCGCCTTCTGCTTCTTTATCTTTGATGAGCTCAGAAACAAGGATGCCGTGTTGCCAGAGCATATCGCGCAGGTCGCTCAACAGGTCTGCATCCTGGCTGAAGCGGGCGGTAAGAATTGCAGTCGCGCCATCCAGCGCGCTTTTAACATCGGCGACACCTGGATTGTCACCTGCATCCGTTGTGAAAGGCGCACAGACATATTTTTCAGCGCAGGCTTCGGGTACCAGGGTCGGATTACCAAGCAGCTCGTCTGCCAGGGCTTCCAGGCCGGCTTCTTTTGCTATCTCGGCCTGGGTTCGACGTTTCACTTTATAGGGCAGATAAAGATCTTCCAGGCGCTGTTTGGTCTCAGCTAACGCTAACTGCTTGCGCAGTGCTTCATCCAGCTTGCCCAGTCTCTTTATTTCGCTGGCTATCGATAGTCGTCGATCTTCGAGCTCGCGCAGATAACCCAGACGTTCATACAGATGCCGCAGTTGCGTGTCATCCAGGCCGCCGGTTGCTTCTTTTCGGTAGCGGGCAATAAAAGGCACTGTGGCACCTTCGTCAATCAGGGCGAGCGCAGCCTCAACCTGCTTTGCTTGTGCGGAGAGTTCGTCAGCAATACGTTGGGTGATGGAAGGCAGCAGCGCAGGCAGCAAAGCAGTATTCAAGTGTAATCAGTCCAGGTTGAGCAAGGCGCATCAAATCGCGGGGCCGGCATAATACCGATCATTGCTTCAGGCGGACATCAAAAATGGCATGCAGTGGTGCAAAAGGGCCGGGGTGCGGTTGTTTCGGGTGGCTACGTAGCGAGTGGCTGATCGGAATAGGGTTGGTGTTGTTCGCTGCGCTGTGCAACGATTTCCCAGTGCGCTTTACCGAGCTTGCGTTTGTAGCGCCACGCGGCGAATCGACTGCTGAAAACCAGCGGTTGCTGATCGTAGCGGACAATCAGCGCACGCCGTTTTGATGATCGCAACATGTAGGTTGTCACAGTAACCACTCATAAAAATCCTTTGAGTAAACCTATCAGGAACCCCAGGTTGACGTGTGTGAGCTCGTAGCGGTTTTGTGAGGACTTTGTACCTCTCGTCCCTTACAGGTCCTGCAGGTACCAGCGCGTACCGCAGATATCGACCTGCTCATCACTGACGTAGCAGTTGCGTTTCCTGGCTTCATTAAGGATGTGGGCGCGGTTTTTCACGCTGATGTCCAGACCACTGAGTCCGGGTCCGCGTCCGTCCCTGGCTTCGACAAAACGCACTCGAACATTGTTAAACATCATCGACAGATCATCGCCCGCGCCACGCACCGGACAGCCTGCAACAGTACTCCATAGCTCGGCAAGCGCAACCGGGTCCCTGCCCTGGAGTTCGACACCCACAAAATCAACCGTTACATCCTGTCTGACCTTGTCTTCCCAGCCGAACCCGCCAGCGGGTTTCCAGTGTCCGTTGAAGTCCTCATGGGCATCGTATTCCAGTTCGAAAAATGCAGCCTGCAAATCCCCCGGATGCAGCTGACACAGGTTCCAGCCGTCCTGCTGTGACTCGTGCGCAACGCGGACGCCGTGGTCCAATGCACGTTGTCGAATGGCCTGCTGATTCTCGAACGTGTCAATCTGGGTGATCACCATGTAGCCACCGTCACCCTGACGGCGATCAAGGTAGCGTCCCGCAGCTGTCTGATCCTGCACAGGGGCAACCACTTCAAGGAAGTTGCGTCCCAGTGGCATCAGTGTGTTTTCCAGACCGAACACGCCGACACCGGGATCCACGTAGCAACGGTTGATGCCCAGGATGGTGGTTAGATCGTCGATAACCGGTTCAAGTTTGCGGGCAACCAGGCAGATCTGGCGCAGTTGTATAGTCATTCAGGTATCCTCCCAGGTTAGAAGTTCATAGTCAGGCGCGGGGCCACCTTGCTGCTGGTCCAGTGTCCCTGATTTTTTATATAAATTGGATTTTTTATGGTCACAAAAATGAGTATCTGCAACCAATGAGGGATGCCGACGCCCTGTCAAAATGGCTCTGTGCGATGCCCAAAGCCGAACTGCACCTGCACATTGACGGTAGCTTACAGGCCTCGAGGCTGCTGGAGCTTGCGGCCAAAAACGGCGTCAAGCTGCCCTACAGCACTGTGGAGGAAGTTGAGGCGGCGTATGATTTTACCGATCTGCAGAGCTTTCTTGACCTTTATTATCTGGGTGCGTCCGTGCTGCAGGACGAGGATGACTTTTATCATCTTATGATGGATTACCTGCTCAAATGTAAAGCGCAGAATGTGGTGCACACCGAGATTATGGTCGAACCGCAAACTTATGCGCCTAACGGTGTTTCGATGGCAACCATGATGAACGGGTTTGGTAGAGCGATAATCCAGGCACAAGCAGATTGGGGACAGTCGACTCTGTTGATCCTGAGCTTTCTTCGACACCTTTCAGAATCCGAATGCCTGGCAGCGCTTGCTGACGCCGCCCCCTGGCGGGATCAGTTTGTAGCCATAGGTCTGGCAAGTTCCGAGCTTGGCCATCCGCCGGCAAAGTTTGCGCGCTTGTATGCCGCGGCAGCAGAGCAGGGGTATAAAGCGGTTGCGCACGCAGGAGAGGAGGGTCCGCCGCAGTATGTCTGGGATGCCCTGGAACTATTGCAGGTTGATCGCATTGATCACGGTGTGCGCTCGATCGAAGATCCCGCTCTGGTTTCCCGGCTGGTGCGTGAGCAGGTGCCTTTAACGGTATGCCCGTTATCCAACGTTCGCCTGCGTGTCTTCGAGTCATTGGCAGATCACACCATTATCAGACTTCTGGACGATGGCGTGTGTGTCACTGTTAACTCCGATGATCCGGCCTATTTTGGTGGCTATATGAATGAAAACATTATTGCCCTGGTGCATGAACTCGGCCTGTCTGAGGCTCAGGCGCTGCAGCTTGTGAAAAACAGCTTCACGTCGAGTTTTTTGTCAGACGAACTGATTGCGGTTCACCTGACGCAGCTCGATGATTATCTGGCTGCTCATCCACTGCCATCGATAACTTAGTTGAGCTGTTTGTCATTGCTGGCTCTATCGTTCGGGAATGCCCTCGAAGTCGGGCGAAAATTCCATTAAATTACCCGTTCTCCAAATGCATGCTTTAACGCGACGGATTTTTTTATGCCTGAAATTATTCACTCAAGCCCACTACCCGATGTCGATATCCCGGATGTCACCATAACCGAGCACGTCCTCCGCAAAGCGGCGATGCTGGCTCACCAGGTTGCGATTCGTGATACCGGCGGGACCAGTAGTTATACCTACGCTGAGCTGAGTGATGCCATCTACTCTCTCGCGGGTGGCATGGCTGCACGCGGTGTTGCACCAGGCAGTGTGATTGGGTTAATGGCGCCAAACCTGCCGGAATATGCGGTGGTGTTTCATGGGGTTGCGGTTGCAGGTGCTGCGGTGAGCACCATCAATCCGACCTACGGCCCGCAGGAAGTCCGACATCAGTTAAATGATGCCGGTGCATCGATGCTCGTCACGGTGCCTATGTTTGCGGAGACAGCGCTGGCAGCGGTTGAAAATACATCGGTTACACAAGTGATAGTGATCGGCGACGCCGTGGCAGACACAACACCTCTGGCTGATGTGTTTGGCGCGCCCATTACACAGGTGCCCGTGGATACGGCAACACACACGGTCGTGTTGCCTTACTCTTCGGGCACAACCGGTTTGCCAAAGGGCGTGATGCTCTCGCATCGCAATCTTGTTGCCAATATTGAGCAGTGCCAGCATGCGATTCGATATAAAGACAACGAAGTTGCCCTGGCAGCGCTGCCTTTTTTTCACATTTACGGCATGCAGGTATTGATGAACGGCCTGCTCAGCAACGGCGTGACAACAATCACCATGCCCCGGTTCGATATGGTTGAAGCGCTCCAGGCAGTGCAGGATCTGAAGATCACCCGGTTTTTTGCAGTTCCACCCATGGTGCTTGGTCTGGCGAATGCACCGATTGTGGATGACTATGACCTCTCTTCCATCAAACAGGTATTTTCTGGTGCGGCACCGCTTGGCGCGGAACTCGCAGCCAAAGCCGCAGCACGCCTTGGTTGTGAAGTGGTGCAGGGTTATGGCATGACCGAACTCAGTCCTGTAAGTCACTCAACCCCGGAAGGTGATTATCGCCCGGGTACCAGCGGCGTCACCATTTCCAATACCCAGAGCCGTATTGTTGACCCTGACACGGGAGAGGACCAGCCCGTCGGCGAGCGGGGGGAGCTGTGGGTGCGTGGTCCGCAGGTGATGACAGGGTATCTCAACAACCCAACAGCAACAGCGGAAACCATTGATGCACAGGGTTGGCTGCACACCGGCGATATAGCGATCATTGATGAATATGGTCACATGTCCATCGTCGACCGCATGAAAGAGCTGATCAAATACAAAGGGTTTCAGGTGGCGCCGGCAGAGCTTGAAGCGTTGTTGATCACCCATCCGAAAGTGGCGGATGTTGCAGTAATTGGTGTACCGGATGATGAAGCCGGTGAAATCCCAAAAGCGTTTGTAACCACCGTGCCTGGGCAGACGATCACGCTTGAAGAGATTCAGGCGCTGGTCAGTGACAACCTGGTCAGCTACAAACAGATTCGTCAGCTGGAAGTGATCGAGGCGATACCCAAAAGCGCGTCTGGAAAAATTCTCCGCAAAGATCTGCGCAATCTCAAGACAAGCTAGCCAACACATGTCGAATACTGTTCAGGCAGGATTTTTTTCAAGCCAACGCCACACGACCCATTATCTGCATGCCGGTAACCCCGCGGACCCGGCAGTGATTTTTGTCCATGGCTGGCCTGAACTGTCTCTGAGCTGGCGGCACCAGCTGCCTGCCATCGCGAGCCTTGGCTACTATGCTGTGGCACCGGATATGAGAGGGTATGGTCAATCAAGTCTGTACCCCCGACATGAAGACTACGCCCTGCGTGAATCGGTGCAGGATATGCTGGAGTTGCTTCAGGCTCTGGGAAAAGACCAGGCAGTGTGGGTTGGGCACGATTGGGGCAGTCCTGTGGTCTGGAGCCTGGCACGCCATCATCCGGATAAGTGCGCTGCGGTGGCCAACCTCTGTGTACCATATGACACTCTGGAGCTGGGTTGGGAAGGCATTCTTGTGCATGTGGACCGAACAGTCTATCCGCTGGCTCAATTTCCCGATGGGCAGTGGGAGTACATGCGCTTTTATGAAGAACAGTTTGACAGCGCCACCGCAACTTTCGATTCTGCCCCTGAAAAGGTGGCCAGAGCATTGTTCCGCGCCGGCATTCCTGACAACGCAGGTATGCCGTCGGTGACAGCCTTTGTGCGTCAGCAGAACGGCTGGTTTGGCGGCGGTGAGGTTCCAGATGTGCCCAGAGACGACACGGTAATCAGTGCAGACGAATTACAGATCTATGCCCGTCATCTGCAGGAAAACGGTTTTTTCGGCCCCGACAGCTGGTATATGAATCATGCGTTAAATGCGAGATTCACGGCGCAGGCGGGTAGTGCACACCTGGACATGCCTGTGCTGTTTCTGCATGGTCGATTTGATACAACCTGTGAAACCATGACGTCTACTCTGGCGGAACCGATGCGAGCCAAATGCCGTCATCTGACAGAGCATGTTGTCGACAGTGGCCACTGGATGGCTCAGGAGCAGCCCCACAAGGTAAATGCCCATCTTACAACCTGGCTGCACAGTGCAGCCCCAGTGAGCTCAGCCTCCTGAAGCCGGCTTTCACCATATGCAACACGGCATAGTAGACAAGCTCGCAGAATTCGTCCGCGTAACACAAATGTTAACACTGTCGTTGGTCATGGCTGGATGCCACAGTTTCAAACCACTGCCAGATGGCCTTTCCTATATGGGCGAACCCAGACCGGCTGACGAGGTTCTGTTTCTCGCTGACTCAACCTGGATTGATGAAAGCGGGCAGCGTCAGGTCAAGCAGACCATCTTTGATGAAGTCTTTAAGATTATCGCGGATGCGCAGGAACTGATTGTGTTGGATATGTTTCTTTACAATGATTTTCAGGGCCCGGTACCGGAAACAACACGGGCGCTCTCCAGCGAACTGACCAGTGCATTGATCGACAAGAAAGCGCAGCGGCCAGGCATGACCATTGTTGTGATAACTGATCCGCTCAATACGTTATACGGCGGTTTGCCTTTTAGTCAGTTCGAGCACCTGGAAGCGGCCGGGATCCCGGTCGTCATAACCGATCTGCGTGAGCTGCGCGACAGTAACACCGTCTACTCTTTCTTCTGGCGAACTCTGATAAAGCCGTTTGGCAACACCACGGCGTCAACCCTGCCAAATCCTATTGGTCCCGGTCGTGTATCACTGCGAACGTATCTGGAGCTGATCAATTTCAAAGCGAACCATCGCAAGGTGCTGATAGCCGACAATACAAACGGTTATGTTGGGCTTGTTACTTCAGCGAATCCTCATGATGGCAGCAGTGCGCACAGAAACGTGGCGGTTCGATTCACAGGCGCGGCAGCTGAGGACCTGCTGGTGACAGAGAATGCTGTACTTGCATTTTCCGGTCATCCGGAGGTTTCATTCAAGCGGGCTTCAGGGCTGTCACACCGTGCAGAAACCCGTGCAACGGTACAGGTTGTAACCGAAAGCCGAATCAAAGCGGCTTATCTTGATTATCTGGAAGATAGCGGTTCTGGTGACCGGATAGATCTGATGATGTTTTATCTGTCGGATCGAGACATTATCAGCGCGCTAAAGCAGGCGCATGAGCGCGGTGCCCGTATCAGAGTGCTGCTTGATCCCAACAAGGATGCGTTCGGTCGAGAGAAAAATGGCATACCGAATCGTTCAGTTGCACATGAACTGGTCCAGGCCGGACTCACTGTCAGGTGGTGCGCTACCCAGGGCGAACAGTGTCACGCCAAGATGCTCACAGGCCATGATGCCGACAATCGTGCCATCCTCATATCCGGTTCTGCGAATCTGACGCGGCGCAATCTCGATGACTTCAATCTGGAAACCAATGTGGTGGTCAGGGGGCGGGCCACGGATGCGGCGTTGGCGGCGGCAACCGCGTATTTTGAAACGTCATGGAAAAATACTGACAGCCGCAAGTATTCGGTAGACTACGCGGTGTATGAAGACGCGTCCTGGTGGCGCCGTGGCCTGTACCGCTTTATGGAATGGAGTGGCATGTCTTCTTTCTGAGCGCATTAACGGATACTTCAACGAGGAGAAACTATGCCCCCCGCAATCATGGCGCACCCGGATCTGCGCAACCCATTTGAAAAAAGTGATCTCAGTCCTGACGGTGGTGCAACGGTTGTTGTCCGCGACAGGGCGATGGTTATCAAGCGAGGCCTCAAGGCGCCTGGTCTGTGGGTGCTGCCGGAGGATATGACACAGATAAACGGATTTGTGCTTAAACCCGAAGGTGCCTGTCTCGATGAAGTGTGCATCCCCTTACAGGAGGATTCAGATCTCTGTAAAACAGTTGACGGTCAGCAATGGGTCAATCTGGCGGCCTTTGCAGATTTGCTGGAGCAGGCCTATGTGGTCGACGACGAGACTGCGCTGTGGAGCTTTGGTGACATTCCTGTTGCCCGGCAGGCAATGTTTGCGCATGGGCAGGCGCCTGAGTTTGAGGTGTTGGATCGTCAAGGCAAGGTTGTCCGGATGTCTGATTTCAAGGGCAAAAAAGCCTTGATCATCACCTGGTCGTCCTGGTGAGGCTGCCAGCTTGATGTGTCCGTGTGGCAATCTATTTATGAAGAATTGAACGATCCAGACTTTGTCATCATTTCAGCAGCCCAGGATACCGGTGGCGAGCCTGTCGCCGGTCCCGTTTTTGATGCGGCTAAAGCGACGTATGTGCAGATTGTCGATGTCAATCACGTCATCAGCAGCGCGTTTAATTTTGTGAATGTTCCGTCAGCCGCCTGGGTAGATGAAACGGGTCGCATTGTGCGTGTTGACGAAGGCACGTATGCCAAAACGCATCCGTTTGGTGGCACCGATGCGTATGCTCCGGCGCTGAAAGACTGGGTGCGCCATGGCGCTCAAAGCAGGTATGTGCAGACCTCGACAGAGGTGATCAAAAACATCCGCAGACGATCACCGGATCAGGAGCGGGCTGAGGCCGCTTTCAGGTTGGGTAATTTCTTCCGCGAAAAAGGCCATGGCGAAAAAGCCGAGCATTACTGGATGATGGCCCGCCAGCTACACCCTGACAGCATTAATTTCTTTCGACAGGACCTGACCTTGTCAGAAGAGGGTTCTGCCGGAGAGTCTTTCATGAAGTTCCGTGCTGAATTTGCGCAGGCGGGTAAAGACTATTATCGGCCGTTAGAGCTGGATTAATTATGGTTGCCAATACCGGGCAAACCGCACCGGATGATGTTTGGCTGTCTCAGGTGCAGGAAGAAATCCTGCAACCTGACATTGCTATCGTGGATCCCCATCACCATTTATGGCTCCGGGGCGGCTATACCTATTTACTTCCGGAGCTGGCTGCGGACTTAGCCAGCGGTCATAAGATCGTTGCGACGGTGTTTGCGGAATGTCACTCGATGTATCGTCAGAACAGCCCATTGCGGGAGCGCTCGCTTGGCGAGACTGAGTTTGTTCGCGGCCAGGCCGCTATGAGTGCCAGCGGCGCATTTGGCTCCGCTCGAGCGTGTGATGTCATGTTTGGCAACGTTGATGACGCCCTGGGTGCTGACGTAAAACCGCTGTTAGAGAAACACGTGGAGGTATCGGGAGGTCGATTTCATGGCATTCGTATTTCCTCCGGCTGGCACCCTGATGATTCGATTCATAACGTTGCTGCGTCTGAAAAATATTTGCTGAGTCCGCAGGTTGATCAGACCGCTCGAGTGCTGGCCGAGATGAATTTGACGCTGGACTGCTGGGTTTATCATACGCAACTTGCGCAAGTGGCGGCTCTGGCAGACAGTCACCCGGCGCTGACGATTGTGCTGAATCATGTGGGTAGTCCTATCCTTGGGGGACCTTACCGAGGTAAGGCGGCTGAGGTTTTTGACGACTGGCGTGTGTTGCTGAGACAAGTGGCCAAACGGGAAAATGTGTTTGTCAAACTCGGCGCCTTGCCGATACGCATGCCGGATTACACAGGTGATAGATCTCTGCCGCCGACTTCTTCTGAGGTCGCTGATGCGTGGCGCCCCTGGCTTGAATACGCTATCGAGGCTTTCACTCCGTCTCGCGCCATGTTCGAGTCAAATTTTCCGGTGCAAAAGCGCTGGTGCAGTTATCAGGTATGCTGGAATGCGTTTAAACGCATTGCGGAAAACGCATCTCCGGATGAGGTGAAGGAACTCTTTGCCGGCGCCGCAGGGCGCGCCTACCGTATGGAAGACGTGCTCTGGAGCGACGGCGGAGTTCAGTGAATCAGGCCATGGGCGCCCAGACGTTACACCACCCCCCTGCGGCAACATTTTTGCCGGGAAAGATCTGGCAACCGCCGAGTTCATCAGTTTTTGGCTGATACAGGGAGCAGTTCAGACATAGCTGCTTAGCGCCTTCGGGGCCTGCCTTTTTGGGGAACCTGGCCACGTCGACCTCGGCGGCGTCATGTTTGTAACCCAACGCTGCAGCGGCAGGGTCTGCTTCGTCGATCAGCACTTCTTCTGCCTGAGTCTGAGTGGCGTAGGACAGGGCAGGGGTGAGTGCGATCAGCGTCGAATGTTTGATGAACTGACGTCGGTTTTTAGCAAGCTTCATAGTCATTACCTCTTCGATATTATTTAGACATAAATTAGACATAGTGTATCTGATTCGAGTATTATCACCCATAATGTAGAGCTTAGCGAACAATAACTTCGTTTAATCCAAAAATGTCTAATAAAAGTCCAAATATAACCAAAAGTAGTCATACCTCCTGCGCTGCGCCTGGCGAAGTGTGCGAGGCGGACTCGGATGACCTCGCAGCCATCAATCAGGTTATCGCTGCTGCGGTGGCGAGCTGGTCCCTGCCTGAGCGCCTGAAAAGGCTCTCTTTACCGGCTCTTAAATACAGCGCTGATGATTTTGCGCAATTCGAGTGTCTGCTTCACATGAGTAACAAGGTTGTAAACGCAGTGGCGGTTGTCAGTAAAGATGTGCCCTACCGCGGACCTCTCGGCACCCGCTGCGCGCTGCTCCACGGGTTATATGTGCACCCGGACTGGCAGCACTCGGGCATCGGCCAGGGTCTGCAGCATGCGGTGATGGATCGAGCCAAGGCAAGGGGCGCTGACGGGTTGCTGGTGAAAGCTCAGCGGATTTCAATGAACTATTTTATGAGTCTGGGATACGCCCATTGGCGCAGTCCAGAGCTGCGTTATCCGCATCTTTGCTGGACGGCGATCTGACGCGCCGGTTACTGGTCAGCGTAACTGATCATCGGGGTTCAGTATCGCCCAGATCATTTCGAGGCGGGTCTGTGCACTCTGGCTTGCAAGGATCATCTGCATAACATCGGCATCGAAGCGCAGGTACTGGAAAATTTTAAAACTGTAAATGGCCGGATCACTCCCGATCCAGTCGGGGTCAGACAGAATGCGGGTAAGCGCTGGCTGTTCGTTCCCGAGGATGTCGATCATGCGGGCATTTATGGATGACTGCAGCGCGGCGCTTCTCGCAGATTCCGGGGATACGTTGTCCTGTAACGTCCTGCACGCGACAATGCGGTAAGGTAGAGACTGTATTTCTTCGACGAGCAACAGTCGCCGATCAATCGCCACGTTTGCGATGATTCTGCCGTCGGCAGTTGTGTCCAGAATCTCGCACGGACCAGCGCTGAATATGTCCTGTGGTTTATAGGTGGCCTGATTGGAGCGCAGTGCCTGTTCCAGCGTCTGTTGCCGGGCTGGTTTATGGATGGTTTTTACAGTGTGACAGACCCCGAGCAGGCGGCGTGTTTCTACGCAATCATGCACCAGCTGGCGGTAACGGGGTTCGAATACATGTAAAGGGAGGTCGACGCCGGGAAAAGCAACCACGTTGGGGATAGGAAACAGTGCTACCTCGAGCTTGTGTTGATCCGTCTGCATCCGGAGATTTCCACACACTTGGCGTAAACGGCGCGTGAACTGGGCGGGCCGTGGGTTTTTGTGCTGCATATGCTACGGTACTGTGACAAACACAGCGTGCGAGGGCATTGAGATGACCGGGGAGTGGAAAGCGGATCAGATCGTAAATACCCGGACTTACCCCATCAGAGACAGATCCAATCCATACAGAGCAGAACTCATCGAACGTCACCGGCAGACGCTTGTGGATAAACTCTATTGCGTGCTTCCTGACTTTGTCACCCCTGCTGCACTGGCGGCCATGACCTCAGAAGCAACTGATCTGCAGGCTGTGGCCAACCATAATAATTCATGGCGTAACTGTTACCTTCATCGGCAGCGGAACCCGGATCTGCCCGACGGTCACCCGTGGAACCTGCAGGACCGGTCCAGCGTCCGTATGATCGCTTATGATCAATTGTCAGAAGGTTCGGTGTTGAAGTCGTTTTATCAGTCGCAAGCTGTCAGGCAGCTGGTGCAGGAGATTGTCAACGAAGGCGAATTGTTTGTTAACGAAGACCCTTACCAGCCGGCGAATTACGTTTGTTATCAGTCAGGCGATGAATCTTCCTGGCATTTTGATTCGGATAACTCTTTCACCATGACGCTCATGATTCAGCCTCCCAGTGCCGGGGGTGAATTTCAGATATCACCCAACACACGCACCATTGATGATGAGAATTACACCCACGTGGCTGCGGTTCTGCGCGGCGAGCGCGACGATACAGTTGTTTCGGTGGGGCGGGAAGCTGGCGCGCTGTGTATTTTCAAAGGCTGTCATTCTCTGCATCGTGTGACGCCGGTAGAAGGGGATGTCCTGCGCATCATGGGTGTTTTCGTGTACGAATTCAGTGCCGGCGTTACCGGTGATCCGGAAGTGAATGCGACGATTTACGGCGATCGCCTGGCTGCGCATTCGGCGTCTACCTGAATCGCTTGTCCGAGGGAACGCATGCCCCCAGCTTGCGGCATGCGTCCCGCCAGATGCGGCGCAGGCTCGTGAAAGGGAGCAGATCCGGTTTATGATATAACCAGAACGAATTATAATATGCCGTTTGGTTTTTTCAGAATGGATAAGCAAGTGAAGGTCGAAGCCTTTTTTGATCCGGCCACGCATACGTACAGTTATGTACTGACAGACCCGCAATCCAAGGCCTGTGCGGTGATCGATTCAGTGCTTGATTTTGATCCGGCTGCAGGACGGATTGAAGTGACCTCGGCGCAACGAATCATTGACTATGTCACTCAACACGGTCTGTCTGTACAGTGGCTGCTGGACACCCACGTGCATGCAGATCATCTGTCGGCAGGACGATTCCTGCAACGTGAACTCGGCGGCAGAACTGCCATCGGCAGTCGGGTCAGTGAGGTTCAGGAAATCTTTGCAGACGTATTCCATGTGGAACCTGAATTTGTACCTGATGGCAGTCAGTTCGATGTGCTGTTGGGTGCGGATAGCACCATTGAGATAGGTGGACTAACAGGCCAGGTCATTGAGACGCCGGGCCACACCCCCGCGTGTGTAACCTATGTTTTCCCAGGTATCGCATTTGTTGGTGATACGTTGTTCATGCCGGACTACGGTACTGCCCGAGCAGATTTCCCCGGCGGCGATGCTCAGGCGTTGTACCTCTCTATCGCGCGGATTCTGGCGCTGCCTGACGAGACGACGCTATACCTCTGCCACGACTATGGCACCAGCGAGCGCAACGAATTCTGTTGTCATACAACAGTTGCCGATCAGCGCGCGCATAATATTCACGTGCATGATGGTGTGGCCCAGGAAGACTTTGTGGACATGCGACAGGCGCGGGATAAAGCGTTGGCTGCACCGAAGCTGCTGCTGCCCTCTGTGCAGTTCAATATGCGAGGTGGCGCGTTTCCGCCCGCCGAAAGCAATGGCAAGCGCTATTTCAGAATTCCACTGAACCTGGACGCTTGCGGCGACTTTGATCCATAGCCGGACCTTTGACCCAGGAACAGACTTTGAGCATACCGCACAGGTTACCAACACGATCATCCCCGACCGGGCGAGCCTGCTTTGCACTGGCGCTGATTATTTATCTTTGCGGTGCACTCACGCCTGCCACCGCTGAGCAACCTGCCATCACACGCGCGGTTGTGAGTGAGCAGGACATCAGCGCGCCCCGTGTCTGGGGAGCTGCCGGAAATGTTGTGCAGGTCAAACACCTGTATTTCTCCGCGCAGCCTGATGCTGAAGGCATCAGGGAGGCGCAGGCAGCTGGCGTTGAGGTGGTCATCAACTTGCGCCATCGGGATGAAACACAGTGGGATGAAGCGACCGCGGTTACCCAGGCGGGTCTTGCCTACTACCAGGTACCGATATCCAGCGAAGGTCCGGGCTTTGATCAGCATGCCATGCGGCGTATCTCTGATATCGTTGCAAGTCATGGCGACCAACCGATCTGGCTGCACTGTTCCAGTGGTAATCGCGCCAGTGCCTGGCTGGCGGTGCATCTGGTTCAGGATCATCAGATGACGGTTGAGCAGTCGCTTGCACTGGCGCGTAAAGTTGGCCTGACAAACGAGCAGCTTGAAAAGCGAGTGTATGACTACCTTGCTGCGGAGCCCGTTGCTGCAAATTCAGGCGACTGAATGATCAGGATCGAGGTCAGTCTTGAGCCTGCGGCATCTGCAATCCTGCGATCAGGCCTGTCAGTCCCATCGCGGCTGCCAGCAGGAACACCAGGGTGAACGACCCACTCACATCAGCAATAATTCCGCCCACCGGGGGTGACACAGTTTGTGCAACCCCGAAGGCTAAAGTAGCGGCGGCAAAACTGGGTCCGTAGTCCTGGGCGCTGGTGTGCTCAACCACATACAGGGTCATCACCGACGGGATTCCGCTGAACAGCATGCCCAGGCCAATGCATGCAGCCAGGGTAGGTGTTTGTGCGCCTGTCAGAACGATGAAGATGAGCAGCGGCCAGAGCCCGAAGGCGATGACCGTGGCCCATCGAGTACCGATTCGCTGGGCAAGGCTGATCAGGAGCGGGCCGCCAAAGATCATTGCAACGCCCATCAAGGTATATGCCGAGGAAGCATCAGCACTGCTCCAACCGCTGTCATCTTCCAGTCGCGTGGTTAAAAACCCCATCACCAGCAGATACATGAAACCGAAAGTTGAATACGCCACGGTAAAAGGCAGCCAGCCGCGCATGCGTTGCAGCGCGCCAAATCCCCCAATGCCGGCACCGCCGCTGGGTTTATCCTGCTGGTGGCGGACCACGACCAGAACTGCCAGCACAATGACAACTCCGATAAGCCCCTGGATGAGATATGCCCGGGACCATGCCGCATCGCCCATGTCTGAACGCAGCATGCCGCTGAGGAGACTGATGAACGCGATGCCAATACCAATGCCGGAACCCATCAGGCCAACCGCCAGTCCGCGATGAGCAGGCGCCAGCGCATCTGCTGCAATAACCGGTGCCGGTATCCAGACGCAGGCGCCGCCGATGCCGGCAATAAACAGACCCGCGGCCAGTACGTAAGGTGATGGGGCAGCGGCGGCCAGTAGCAGACCGCCTGTTGCCAGCAGCAGACCCGCGCGCAGCACGGTGAGCAGCCGATAATGGCTGGTTGCCCAGGCGACAAGCAGGGTGCCCAGCAGGTAGGCCCCCACATTAGCGCCGCCGACAAATCCTGCCAGCGTGTTGGAGATGGCCAGATCATCGCGTACAGCAGGTAGCAGCAGGCCGTAGCTGAAGCGTCCGAACGCGTGGGCTACCGCAGCACCTGAAGCGACAAGTATGACCGTCAACCAACCCAGACGCGGGTGTGTTGGGTTCGGTTTGTTCTGTGTGGAATGCTGCAATACCAGTTCCCGGCGGGTAAAGACCAGAGAGTAACGCAATGTGGATTTGGGCTCATTGCGTGGAACTGGATAAATCCCTGTCAGTTTACGCCTCGGCCACGTAGGATGCGCGCCTTCGGCCGCGGCGACGTGTACGCAAGAGCCGGAAAATGTCTGCATCGACAACAGGTTTTTTCTATGACCATACAGCCACCGAACAATGTTTCCACCAATCCGCGCCAGATTGAAATTAACCGCGAGCCTGTCGAGCTGTATAAAATTTTGAAGTTTGAGGGTCTGGTAACAAGCGGTGGTGAGGCCAAAGCGGTGATCGCCGCTGGTCGGGTCAAGGTGAATGGCAGTGTTGAGCGGCAGAAGCGTAAAAAAATTGTTAGTGGCGATAGCATTGAGTTCAATAACGAAACGATAACGATTCAAGTAGCGGCACAGACCAATGAAAGCCAGTGATTGTCTGCGCCGGCTCCGTTACATCCTTGATCTGCATGACAAGCAGATCATTGCATTGTTTGCACAGGCTGATCAACGCGTCATCAGAGCGCAGGTGATTGTCTGGTTGAAAAAAGACGACGATCCGGATTTTGAGGAAATCAGCGACCTGATGTTTGCCACGTTCCTCAACGGCCTGATCAACGAAAAGCGTGGCAGGAAAGACGGTCCGCAGCTCGTTCCGGAAAAAAAATTGAACAACAATATTGTCTTCAGAAAGCTGAAAATCGCGTTCAACCTGCAGGCGCAGGATATTCTCTCAATACTGTCGCTGGCAGGATTCAACATCAGCAAACATGAGCTCTCCGCATTTTTTCGGCGACCTGATCATCCACACTACCGCGCCTGTAAAGACCAGGTGCTGCGTCATTTTCTGACCGGACTGCAGAGCAGATATCGTGGCGAAACTGTGCTTTTTTAAAATCTACAGACTCAGGTTCTCTTTTCAGAAACACATCATCTTTCAGCGGATTGCCACACTTTGCTGGTAAACGCAGAGGCGTTAATAGAGGTGAAATTTTATGAAGATTCAACGTACAAGGTAGCCGGCGGGTAAGATTCGGTGACGTAAAAATACTTGCGGCAACCCCTACGAAGTGAAGCGGATTCTTTTTACACTCTGGTTTCAGTCGAAGCAGTCCAACCTATGGTACCCGTTATGAGTGAAGTAACCGCTGAGCAACCCCTGAATCCGTATGCTGTGTGGGCGGCCATGCGTAAAGATCAGCCGGTGGCTCAGGAGCAGGCTGATGCACCGTATGCAGTTGCCCGATACGAAGATGTCATGACTGTGTTGCGAGACAACGAAACATTTTCGTCTGACGTGTCCCTGCGTTCTGAAGAAGAAAAGAAAATCAGGCCCTCCATGCTGTTCAGCGATCCACCGGTACACAACCGTTTAAGGAAACTGGTCAGCTACGCGTTCAAGCCCCGGTTTGTGGAAAGTCAGCGGCCCCTCATAGAGGCGCGCAGCGAAGAACTGGTCACTCGGCTGGCTCAACAGCGCGAGCTCGACCTGGTGGAAGCACTCGCGGCGCCGCTGCCGGTAACAGTGATTGCACATATGTTGGGGGTGGTGGATGGTGATCTGAAACAGTTCAAATACTGGTCCGATAAAATTTTCAGCAACATCGGCGAAATTCTCTTTGCGCAACCGGATGCGGAGGTGCAGAAAGCGCAGTTGGAGATGGACTCCTATTTTCTCGAGCGCATTGCTCAGCTGCGCAAACAGCCGGAAGAAAATCTGCTCAGTCGTCTGGTGGAAACGGAAACCGAAGGGGGTAGATTGACCGACAATGAAGTACTGAGCTTCTGCGGCCTGCTGCTCATTGCCGGTAATGAAACGACCACAGGTTTGATTACCGGCAGCGTAAGAGTATTCAACGAGATGCCGGAAACCTTTGAACAGCTCAAGGCGGATCCGCAACTGATTCCAACATTTATCGAAGAAACGCTCCGCTTCTATTCTCCATTTTCGGCCACCATCCGTCGTACCACACGCGAAACTGAGTTGTCAGGTACAAGCATTCCACAAGGCGCGCTGGTGCTGCCGCTGATTGCGTCTGCTAATCGGGATGAATCGGTATTTGATAATGCAGACCTGTTTGTCATAGACAGGCAACCGAATCCGCACATAGCGCTGGGCTTTGGCATCCACAATTGCCTCGGAGCACATCTGGCTCGGCTCGAAGGTCAGATTGCTGTTGCTTCAATGACCAGGCATCTGAAGCGTATCTGTTATGCTGCGGGAGAAGAGGTTGTTCCGGGCCAGCTCGGTGGTCCAGGTAAACTGATGGTTAACGTGGAGCCTGCCTGAGGTTTGTAGCCTGAGGGGCTGCAGGAACAAACTGCTGGGATAGCCAATAAAGGGGAGACAGTACTGGTGGATCCATACCTGCATAGCGGAAAAAGCCCGCGTAACTGCTTTGTTGAGCCCGCAACCGGGCTGATTCCTGGAAGGCTCTCGATCTTGGTGGTCGTTATGTCGTTGCTGCTGCCTGGACTTGTTGCCGCTGAATGTGGCGTTACACCGGGTCTTACCCAGTTTTATCAAGCCGGCTGGGGTGTGGACTTGAAGAGTCAGCGCTTTGCCCGCGATACCCGCATCAATGGCGGTAATGCCGCGAGTTTGAAACTGAAGTGGGTATACGGCTTCGGCTCGCAGACGCCTCGTGTCTTTCCTCTTGTTACCGAAGACACTATTTTCATTGGCGATGCTAACGTCGGCCTGGTTGCGCTGGACAGACAAAGCGGATGCACCCGCTGGGTGAATCCGGAGGTCGCTGACCCAGCTACGGCCATTAGTCATGGCGTTGTGGATGGCAGCACAGTGCTTGTGATTTCCGGGCGTCAATCAGGTGTGTATGCCGTCGATGCGGCAACCGGCCAGACAATCTGGCACCGTTATGTGAACGATGACAATCCGGTACCTGTCTTCTCCGGCAGTCCTCTGGTTTTTGAGGATCAGGTATTTGTCCCGCTGTCTTCCATGGAAATCGGTTTGTCGGCGAATCCTTTCTATGGCTGTTGTACGACAAGTGGTGCAGTTGCTGCCCTTGATTTAAAAACAGGAGCAACCAGGTGGTACAGGCGCACAATTCCCGATCCACCTCGGGTGACCGGCAGACACTACTTTTTTGTCGAGGAACATGGTCCAAGTGGTGCGCCCGTCTGGGGTGCGCCGACTTTAGATGTTGAGCGTCGGCTGTTGTATTTTGGTACCGGGCAGAACTACAGCCACCCGACAACGGCAACGTCCGATGCCATATTTGCCGTGGATATTGATACCGGTGAGCCACGCTGGATAGCTCAATTTACCGAAAATGACGCATTCAATATGGCCTGCGCGGCCGGCGGCATCAATTGTCCTGATCCCATGGGGCCTGATGTTGATTTTGGTGCGCCGCCCATTCTGGCAACGCTGCCTGATGGTCGGGATGTTGTGTTGGCCGGGCAGAAGTCCGGCGACGTATGGGCCATCAATCCGGACGATGGCACAACCATCTGGCATGCACGCATTGGCAGAGGAGGCGCCCTGGGTGGTATTCACTGGGGGATGGCGGTTGATCAGGACGCAGCGACACTGTTTGTCCCAATCAGTGACCTTCCCGCGCTACCCGGAGAGGGCGAAGCAGAACCTGGCATGTTTGCCCTCGATATCGCCACGGGAAAGAATCGTTGGTCGGCGCCACGGGTTCAGCGATGTGAAGGGCGCCATTGCTGGAGCGGGTTGTCTGCGGGGATCACTGTTGCGGACGGCATCGTTGTAGCTGGCGGGCTGGATGGCCTGCTGGAAGTTTATGATTCCAAAGACGGGACCCTCGTCTGGTCGTTTGATACACAGATCGAATTTGATGCGGTGAATGGTTTGCCCACGCGAGGGGGGGCTATAGATGCGCATGGTCCTGTGCTGGCAGATAACCTGTTGATTGCGATCTCCGGTTATGGATCGTTCGGTCAAAAACCCGGAAATGCGTTACTGGTGTTTGAAGTGCCAGCGGAGCGTTTGCCATGAACAAATCCCTGCAGAATCCGCATCTGATACGCCGAGTTGTCGCCTCTGCAATAGATTTTGTGCTTGTTCCATTGGTGAGTTTCATTGTCATGCTGGTGACCGGGGTAATGGAATCCGCTGAAGCCTATGCGGGCAATCAAATCTGGCTGCGGGGTATCGGGCTTGGCGTGGTTGGCTATCTGTTGGTTAATGGATGGCTTCTGCATCGCCGCGGGCAGACGGTTGGCAAGATGTGCATGGGGATCATGATTATTGACGCAAAGACAGGTGAGAAACCACCCTGGTGGAGATTGGTTTTTATTCGCGCGCTGTTTTTTCCATTGTTGTACCTGCCTGTTCTTGTTGCATCCGTTGGTTTGTGGGCGCTATTGCCGCTGCTTGATCAGGCATTTATTTTTCGCGCTGATCGGCGATGTCTGCATGACCTGCTTGCCGGCACGTCGGTGACCATGCGGACCGCTCCATCGACAGCTTAGGAACGAAGCACCTTCGCCGACATGTTGCTGCCGGTGTTGTGCGATGAATAATAACGACAGCATTCAGGCGCGCTTGTCTCCATCTCAGAAGCGCTTACAACGTCCGCCGGATTTTACTGGAAACCGCCTGGTCTCGTTTCGTGCAGTATTCCTGCGGCACGGTCTGCCTGGAGCAGTGCTTGGTGTGCTCTGCCTGCTGCATCCAGCTATGCGTGAACTGTTGGGCAGCGCATTGACAGCATTTTACAGCCAGCCTCTGTTTTATATGTTCTCAGCGCTGGTCATCCTTGTTGTGTTGAGCCTGTATGCCGGGTTTCTGGATCGCCGCTGGAAAATTGAAAAGTTGGGCTGGGTCCTTTATCTTGGATTGGTATCAGCCTGGGAGGAATGGGTGTTCAGGCTGGCAGTACCTTATTATCTGGAGAGTATCGGCGTTAGCCTGTTTGTTGCGGTGCTTACGTCTAACACTGTGTTCGCGTTGGCCCATTACTTTACGTTGCGCTGGAAATGGCAGTGGTGCGTGGCTGTGTTTTTCTTTGCTATGGCGCTGAGTCGACAAATGGAAACGCACTTTGACCTGATGCTGGTCATTGGTGTGCACTGGGTGTTTACCTTTCTGAACACGCCGCGCTTGCCAGGCCGGCGTTACCTACAAGGCGGTGTTGGATGAATCACGAATTACAGGTTGAAATACTCAAAGAGCTGATGCAACAGCTGGATGAAGGCAAAAACATTGATGCCGGTGTGCAGTACAAAATGCCGACTACGTCCTATGTCTGCCCGGAACTGGCAGCTCAGGAATGGCAGTTGTTTTTTCGTAATCATCCACAGCTTATTGGACTTTCCAGCGATCTGCCTGAGCCGGGTAGTTACCTGACGCTGGATGATTTTGGTGTACCCATTCTCGCTACCCGCGATAAGACGGGTGCTTTTCATGCATTTCTGAACGCCTGCCGACACAGATCAGTGAAGGTTGCGGATGATGAACGTGGGCGAAAATCTGTTTTCATGTGTCCATTTCACAACTGGAGTTACGCCAATACAGGCGATCTGCTCTCTATTCCGGATGCAGAACACTTCGGTGCGATTGACAGGCAGTGCCTTGGCCTGATCGAGTTGCCAGCGGTGGAACACGACGGTTTACTGTGGGTGCACCCGCAGCCGGACGGACATCTGGATATTCAGGAGTTACTCAGCGGATTGGCATCTGAACTGGCGTCGTTTGATATGGGCGCTTACACGTTTGCCGGACAAAAAACCATCAAAATGAATCTGAACTGGAAATTTGCCAACGATACGTTTGGTGAAACCTACCACTTCGGAAAGCTGCATAAGAACACGCTCGGCAAGCTGTATTATGGCAACAACCTGCATCTTAAAGAGTTCGGTCGACACCACAGGTTTGTAACAGCCAACCGTGGCATTGATGCCCTGCGGAGTCTGCCTGAAAAGGACTGGCGCATTACAAGTGGCACGTTTGTGCTTTATCACCTTTTCCCGAACGTCCAGCTTATTGTTAACGCGCAGAATGTGACGCTGATCCGCATTTATCCGGATCCAACAAGACCGGGTCGTTCCACAACCCGTATTTCCTTCTATTTTGCACCGGAAATTGCGCAGCAGATTGCTGAGGCAGACCAGGCCGTCGTTGAGATCGGTGATGTCTATGATTATGAGCACCGTTCGAAAGGGGAAGGCGCAGCCAGCCTGGAAGCCTCCCTGGAGGTCTTTCGCAGCACGGTGGAGCAGGAAGACTACGTCATGGGTGAGATGCAGCAGCGCGCCGCAGAAACCGGCATGTTGAAAGAAATTATCTTCGGACGAAACGAGCCTGCACTTCATCATTTCCATCGTAACTATCGTGAGGCGTTGGGTTATCCACCGCTGGAAGTGATCGGTTAGACCCTTAAAACATGTTGAGGTGGGCTCCGAGCCCGGCAGTACTGGAGGCAGGCAGGTTGGTTGATTATCAGGCGGTCCTGGATGACATTTATTTGCAGCACAAAGACAGTGTCGGACTCGGCCAGGTTGCAGACTATATTCCAGCGCTGGCTGCGGTTGATCCGCAGAAGTTCGGTATGGCCATTGAAACGGTAACGGGGCAGCGCTTTCAGGTTGGTGATGCCCGGGAGCGATTTTCCATTCAGAGTATTTCTAAGGTTTTCAATCTGACATTGGGTATCAAACTCGTTGGCGAAGCACTCTGGCAACGGGTGGGGGTTGAACCTTCTGGCAATCCTTTTAATTCATTGGTGCAACTCGAGCATGACAGAGGGATACCACGCAATCCGTTTATTAATGCCGGGGCGCTGGTCATCATTGACGCGCTGCTTGATTGCCTTGAACAGCCAAACGTCGAGATGCTTGAGTTTGTGCGTAGACTGCGTTGCGAAGAGGTGGCGTATGATGAGGTTGTCGCCGCCTCAGAGCGAGATACAGCATTTACCAATCTTGCGCTGGCGAACTATATGAAAGGTCAACACAATCTGCGTTCACTGGTGCAGGATGTGCTTGAGGTTTACTGTTACCAGTGCGCCATTGAGATGTCCTGCGTGGGTCTTGCAAGATCCTTTCTATACCTCGCTAACAGAGGGATTGTGCCAGGGACAGGGGAGGTGATGATAACGCCCAGTCAGTCGAAGCGTATCAATGCCCTGATGATGACCTGTGGCTTCTATGACGAGGCAGGCGAGTTTGCCTATCGTGTGGGTCTACCCGGAAAAAGTGGCGTTGGTGGTGGGATTGTTGCGGTGATTCCTGGAGAGCTCAGTATTGCGCTCTGGAGCCCGGAGCTCAATGATCACGGGAATTCCGCGCGCGGTATTCTTGCCCTGGAGCAGTTTACAACAATGATTGGCGAATCAGTCTTCTGACTTACCGAACGGGCTTGCTCAGCTATTGCTGGACGTGGTTGCTTTTTCGGGTAAATTCAGCGGGCGACTGTTGCGCGGCGATTAAAGCGTCACGCTCTGCGGTTACGCGAGCCAGTTCTTCACTGCGTTTAGCCGCCGAGACTTTGAATTTGCTTAGCCAGGATTCGCTTTGCTCTAACGAGTATTGCATGTCCCGCATTGCTTCGGTTTGAGCTTGAATCTCCTCGCTCAGGGACATCACGCGGACTTCCAGTGCTTCCCTGGCCTCTTCCTGAATCTTTATGTCGCTTATGCAGTTCTGTATTTCCTCCTGTTGACGCTTCCTGTCGCGATTTGCATCCTCTAATTCGCTGTTCAATTGGCGTATTGATGCTTCACGGTCCTGCACGATAGCACCAAGCTGCTCAAGCGCTCTCTTAAGATCCGGAACGCGTGACTGAAGCGCGTCTTTGTGCACCTGCAGGGCCTGGTTGCTTTTTGAACGGCTGCGGGCAAGTTCAGAGAGCATCTCACGATCCTGTTTCAGTTCTGACAGCTGAGATTCGAGGCGCGATATTGTGCTTTCCTGAACGCTGATGCGATCCTTGAGGGCTGTAACAGTTTGCCTGGCGTCATTGTCGATGGAAGCAGAGCTTGTGGCGGCTTCGTTGTGATGATCTGCAATCCGGGCTTCCAGCGCTGCGATCTGGTCTTCCCGCTCGCCGAGCGTCTTGCGTAACTCTTCATAAAGCGATTCGGCAAGGGCCACCCGGCGCTGACTTTCGGGGTCAAGTTCTGATGGTGTATCGTACTCATTGCCTTGCAGGAGAAGTCCGCTGGCGTCCTGTAGCTTTTTTGCGCTAGCCAGTTCGGTTGTCAGGGTGCGAATCTCTCTGGCCTGATGCCTGAATTGGGTGTCCTGTTTTGCCGCGTCCTGGTCGAGTTCCCGAATGCGTTCCCTTTGTGATGTCAGTTCCAGGTTCAAACGATCGATCTGTTGTTCGCGGCTGCGTACGGAAGTCTCCAGCTGAGGGATAGACCGTTTTGCGTCGAGGACAGCCTGTTTCAGATCTTTTTCACGGCGCGTGGTTCCCAGTCCTCGGCACACCCAGCCTGACCACAAACACACAAAGCCCGCAGCGCAGTACACGGCCACGGTTTCGGGTTCGCTGACGATATAGCTGATGACGGTATCAAGCATGCTCTGCTGCGTTGTGCTTCACAGAGATGGATAGTGCGGTAATCCCCGATTCGCCGTGAGGGCAAATGTCACAGATGTGAACCAGGCCGCAGGTGTACACATCACGTTTTGTGACCGGGCTCACAGTTTGGATTTGGAATAACTGGCAGAAATATCCCGCTCCCACGTAAATGATAGACAAAATATAGACACTATATTTTCATTACAAGATATTCGTTGAATTGTCTAAGAAAAGTACATAATATCATGCCAATAGTGGCCAATATGTTAGATTTATTGAGACGTAACGTGGCCATTTCCTTTTTCTGTACTAAAACAGGCGATTTATGAAGATTTCACAACCCATTGTGCAGGCTGTTGCAGGGGTCCTCCTGGTAAGTGCTGCCCAGGCCGGCGCCGCTTCGGAACAAGGCAAGGCGCTTGCCTGGAAATATCACTGTACAACCTGTCACGGCCAGCAGGGCGTTTCCAACACCCAACGCTATCCCAATCTGGCTGGTCAGAACGTCGCGTATCTGGAAAGTCGGCTGCGCTACTTTCGGGAAGGTGTTGAACATGGCAACCAGATGAATGGACAGGCTGCGCCCCTCAGCGATGAGGAAATTACCCTGATCTCTAAATTTTTTAACAATCCCTCTCAGGGAGGTACAAATTGACAAACCGAGTCTTAGTCATCGGGTTTATGGTCAGTATTCTGGCAGCCTGTGGTTCCGAACCGCTCGATGGCGCAGCGCTGGCACAGGAGAAAGGCTGCGTGGCCTGCCATGGTGTAAACGGCAAAGCAACAGTGGCCAGCTATCCCAATCTGAATGGTCAATGGGAACGCTATCTGAGGCTGCAGTTGCGTGCGTATCGAGACGGCCCAAGAGAAAATGCGATCATGAACGGCATGGCGGCGTCGCTGACTGATGGAGAAATCAACGCCCTGGCAGCACATTACGGACGCGGAAGTTAATCCTGACACAGGCATGGATGGCGACAGAGGCGCCAAAAGACTGTGTCAGTGAAACGCGCGCGCCAGCATGGAGCCATCGTTTCTTAAAGCCGGTCGGACGCTTTCTGCCCGGCATGAGCCGCTGGCAGGCGGGATGGTTCAGCGCAGGACGTGGAGAAAGTGCAGGTGCTTTTCGTATTGTTCCAGCAGATCGTGCAGTACCTGTTCAGTGGTCCAGCCCATCACGTCATAGTCCTGGCTGCCTTCGTTGAGATGCACTTCGGCTCTGAAATACGTCTTACTGGCCTGGTTGTCTTCCGCCAGCAGCGCATCGCCTGGCAGCAGGTGCCGGTGTGTACGCACCTGGTAAATAAAATCGATTTCATCTCCATGCATAACGCTCAGCGTCGCGTGTCCGGCGTCGGCTGCCAGTTCCACCCTTGTTTCAAGACCATGGTTTTTCAGTTCTGTTGAAAATTCGACCATCGCCCTGTGGACAACCGTTTCTATGAAGTTGCCCACATCAGGTTGCCTTGGAAAGGCAAGCAGATTGTTGAGCCGCGTTTTCCAATCTGTTGAATGCGCGCCGCCGGTAGGTGCCATGTTGGTCAGCAGTTGTGTCTGGCGTTTTGCATGATCCACAGATAACGCTTTTACAAAACCCCAGATGGCCGCGAGGATCGCCAGGGAAAAAGGTAACGCGCTGGCAATTGCCGCAGTCTGCAACGCCGACAAGCCACCGGCAAGCAGAAGCACCATGGCAGACAGGCCAATCATGGCCATCCAGAAAATGCGTCGCGGCAGAGGTGTATCGTCTCTACCGTTGGATGACAGCATATTGAGCACCATGGCACCGGAATCGGCGGATGTAATGAAAAAAACCATAACCATGACAATGGCTAACCCGGTCAACACCTGAGAAAACACAAAGCTTTCGAGAAATTTGAACAGCGCTACGGATTCGTCCTGTTGCACGGCGACAGCCAATGCCTGTGCATCCTGATGCAGGATCAGTTCAATAGCCGAATTACCAAAAACGGTCATCCAGAGCAGGGTAAACAGAGTTGGACCCGCCAAAGCGCCAATCACAAACTCGCGTAATGTGCGGCCTCTGGAAATGCGGGCGATAAACAGACCAACAAAGGGTGCCCAGCTGATCCACCAGCCCCAATAGAAAATGGTCCAGCCGCCTAACCAGTCCGTTGGTTGATAAGCGTATAGATTGAACGTTTTACCTACAATATCCGCCAGATAGTCGCCGGTGTTCTGCATGAACATCTGCAGCAGGAACACGGTAGGACCTAACAATAAAATACCAATTAGAAGTGCAACAGCCAGAATCATGTTGATTTCTGACAGGCGTTTTATGCCTGCATCCAGTCCCATGACCACAGAAATGGTTGCGAGGATTGTGGTCACAACGATGAGAATAACCTGAACGGTTGCGCTTTTTGGAATGCCGAAAAGAAAATTCAGACCTGAATTGATCTGTTCAACGCCAAAGCCAAGGGAAGTGGCAACTCCAAACGTGGTGCTGAGAATGGCAAACACGTCAACTGCCGTGCCAACAGGGCCATAGATGCGTTCGCCGATCAGAGGGTACAAGGCTGAGCGTAACGTCAGGGGTAAGCCGTGTCTGAAACCAAAGTAGGCGAGGATGACGGCAACGATGGCATAGATGGCCCAGGCATGCAGGCCCCAGTGGAAGAATGTCAGTTTCATCGCTTCTTTAGCCGCTGCGACGGTACCGCCTTCTCCCGCAGGAGGGTTCAGGAAGTGCATCACGGGTTCAGCCACGCCAAAGAACATGAGCCCGATACCCATGCCGGCGGCAAACAGCATGGCAAACCACGATGTCAGGGAGTAATCCGGTTCTGCGTGATCCGGACCGAGTTTGATGTCGCCAAACCGGGTCAGCGCGATGGCAAATGAGCTGACCAGAATAATGGCGACGACAAGCACGTAATACCAGCTGCCATTGATGATGATGGCGCTCTGCATGCTGCCAAACAGATCATTGGCCAGATCCGGTGCAAACGCCGAACCGCCGATAATCAGCGTTAACAGGCTGGCGGATATATAAAAAACTGGTGCATTGAGTGGCGCTGCTGATGGTCGCTTACCCTGCGGGTTATCAGTTGTGTTCATGTTCAGCGGAGCAACTGCGGATCGAGTGAAGATTTCAAAGTGTCGAGCCAGGGTTCAAAGTGTTGCCACTGCTCCACACTGTCTCGAAATATGGGTTGCCGTACCTGTTCGGAACTGGGCGTGCGCACATTACGTTCTGTTCTGTAGTAGTTCAGGCAGGCAGGTTCAAACTTCAGCCCGCAGAAATCCAGCATGCGATGGACTTCGCGTTCCAGGTTGTCGACTACATCTTCATGATTTACGCGCAGCACGGCGTCGGGTAAGACCTCGTCCCAGTGCTGCATGAGACGAACGTAATCCGTGTAATATTGACCGATATCCTGCAGGTCGTAGGAAAACTCCTGTCCTTGCGCAAACAACTGTTTGAAGCCGCTGAAGCAGCAGGCCATTGGGCTGCGTCGAGCATCGATGATTTTTGCGTTTGGCAGAATCAGTTTGATCAATCCAATGTGGCGAAAATTGTTGGGCATTTTGTCGATGAACAGCGGCGCACCCTGGCGGTGTATGCGTGTGTCTTCGATGTACTCTTTCCCAAACGCGTGGAGTTCATCGGCAGTGAGCTCTGCAAGCACGGCAGGATAGCCGCTATGGGTCTTACTCTTTTGTCTGCGCAAGCGTTGCGACAAAGATAATATGTTAGGAAGTTCAAGTGTGCCGTCGATCTGACTGTGGGAAGACAGCACCTGTTCCAGAAGTGTAGAGCCCGCCCGTGGTAAGCCAAGAATGAAGATCGGGTCTGGAGCGGGGTAGCCGTGTCCCAGGTGACGGGAAAAGAGGTCCGCAGAACAGACACGGATGGTGTCTTCGAATTCATCGTGCATGCTCTGCGCATCGTATCGGCTCTGCGCTTTCTTCAACCGATTGCCATGCGCGTAGTGTTCGAACGAGCTGCGATAATCGTGCTGGTCTTCATGAGCTTTGCCGAGGGCAAAGTGGAGATAGATTCGATCCATGTAACCCAAGTTGCTGTTCTGCGCCTGCTGATGCATCAGCTTGAGTTCTGCCTCGGTGAATCGATATGTTTTCAGATTCGCCAGCGAATAATAAGCTTCACCATGTTCTGGATTGTGTGCCATAACGCTGCGGTAAGCGTCTACAGCTTCGGCGCTGCGACCACAGGTTTTCAGGGCGTGACCTTTGGTGGTTAAAGTGGCTGCATCGAAAGGTACCTGTTTCAGGACGTCATCCAGATAGGCAAGCGCGGTGTCGTATTCGCCTGTTTGCATATATTCAATGGCGCACAGTGAGCGAAATTGGGGGTTCTGTGGGTCAGCTTGAAGGAGCAGTTGTGCCTGCTCCAGCGCGGCGGTGAATTTTTGCCGTTTGCGCAGGATCTGTACATAGTCCATGCGTGCGGGCGTGTAATCCGGTTCAAAAGCCACCGCACTTTCGAGCAGGAATTCGGCATCTTCCAAAACGCCCAGACGCGTACCGATGTCTGCCAGAGCTCGCATGCCTTCAACATGGCGAGGGTTTTGTCTTAAAAAGGCACGACACACTTCCTCAGCTTTCAGGAGTTTGTTCTGCGCTGCCAGTTCTTTAACAATGCGTAGCGGCTGAGGCAACTTCAGGAGTTGTTCCAGTTGGGTCTGAACGCGAATCGCCGAACGTTCCCTGCCTTGCTCGGTCAGAATAGCCAGCTGTGCTCGAAGACTGGCTTCAAGCGCGGGGTTGAGCTGCAATGCCCGGGTGTAGGCGTTCAGCGCTGCATCCCATTGCTGCAGGGCACGGCGCACATGCCCTTCTTCCTGATGCGCTCGACTGTAGGAAGGAGACAGTGTTTTCAGCTGTTCGATAGTGGTCAGGGCACCGTTGAAAACACCCGTGTAACGTTGCGCCACGCAGTGCAGGTAAAGTGCTTCGGTGTCCTGCGGCGCTTGCCGCAGGATATCTTCCAACTCGCTTAAGGCGGCAGAAAACTCACCGCTGCTGATCTTCTGTCTGACCGTGACCAGATAGTCCTGTGCCTGCTGACTGCTTTGCGCCACGCTGGTGACGGCCTAGAAGTCAAATGAAACGCGCAGACCGATTGTCTGAGGACGAGCGTAAGTAACACGCTCCCGGTCGAATACGAAACTACGCGACAGTTCTGCTTCTTCATCAAAGAGGTTGTCGACAAACAGTTCCGCGGACCAGTTCTCCCTGCTGACACCCATGGTGATGCCGGCTAACAACCAGCTGTCTATTTCAGAGTTGTTGATCACGATCACATCGCTTTGGGCAGATGAAGAATAGGAGAGGTGAGGCATGACGTGCATCGTCATTCCTGAATCCAGATACCAGTTATAGCGCGCGCGGAGATTAGCCTGGAATGCCGGTGCAAATGCCAGTTCATCCCCTTCACGCACATCTTCGGTAGGCGTATTGACCCTGGTGATCTCGCTGTCCAACACTGAGAATGCGCCGCTGACGGTGAGGTTATCTGTTGCGGCCCAGATGAAGTCTCCTTCGACGCCCAGAATTTCAGCATCCGCTGCGTTGTCCGAGAAGAACAGGTTGACAATGCTTGGATCGAAGATGGTTGTCTGCAGATTTTCAATTTCTATGTAGAAGATGCTGCCATTGAACCGTAGCGTACGATCCAGCAGGTCGAGTTTCCAGCCCGCCTCAATATTTACCACGTCATCCGTGTCCAGGGCAAAAGGAACAGTATAACCGTTAGGCCCTGCCGCGCCTCCAGGTCGGTTCAGCAGGCCCGGGCGAAAGCCTTCAGACCAGGTGGCGTATAACAGTGTGTTGTCATCCGGTGTCCAGCTCAAGCTCAACTTGCCAATGACGCCATCGGTTTCTGCGGCGTCGGGGGCCCGCAGTGCGCCAACCACCGCGGCGGGTGTGGCAGGGTCATCGATATCATCTCGTGTGTAGGTGATCTGTTGTGCAGGATCACAGGTGCCACGGAAGGTGATCTGCCCGTCGCCATTGTAGAGGTCGCTGATGTCTGTGCCAAAGGCGTTGACGTCCTCGGCAGCACCGGAATTACAGAAGGAGCTGTTGGCGCTGCCATCGAAGTCAACTTCAATGTCATACCAGCGCGCACCCGCTGTAACCGCCCAGGATTCATTGATGTCCCAGGTAACCTCGCCAAAGGCACCTTGCTGTTCGTCGGTACGTCTCACGTCGTTACGGAATATAACGCCTGCGGGGAACGCACCGGTGTCTGACCGATAGCCGGTATCAAACGCGAAGTTTGGTGCAAATGGTCCAAACGGAGCAGCCGCGACAGAGCCCGGGTAGGTGAAATCGTTGAGCTCGGTGAGCTCCAGATCGCTGTAAAAAAGACCGCCGGTAAATCGAACCGGGTGTTCAATGGGTGTGACGATTCGAATTTCGTGGGACCATACTTCTGTTTCCGTGCTTGAGTTAACAAACAGTTCCGGGGCCTGACAGACACCGCTCGGCGCAGCAGCACCAGGGTAGCTGACCGAGCCATCGCAGATGTAGTAGGGCAGATACTGTCCAACAAACAGGTAATCGGTGTAGTCGACCCGCTGGTCGGTGTCCCTATCCGTGAAAGCGCCCGTGTAAAGTACTTCCAGCGCCCCGACACGACCTTCGATGGTCCAGTTGGTGTTGGTGAACTCATCTTCAATTTTGTCATCAGAAAAGCGCTGGATTTCCATGTCGCCCAGATCAGGGTCGGCAAAAAACACCCCATCCGAGTCCAATGCCTGTTGCATCACCGATGCACTGGCCGTCCAGTTCTCGTTGATGTCCCACAAGGCGCTTAAGCGGCCGCCCTGGTAGGTTGTTTCGTTGATGTTATCTTTGACGCTTGCGTTTGCCTGGAGGAAAGTAACCCCACTCAGATCTGCATCAGCCTGGAAACCTTCCCGGCCGCCTACCAGTTCACCATTGTCGCGGACTGCATCAGCGGAGCGGAAGCGCGCGCTCTCGCTGACATCGCGGGTACCCGCGACGCTGTCAATGTAACCGCCCTGGGTATCCGTATAGCCCACTGCGCGCAAAGCAAAGTTGTCAGCAATTGCCCAGTTGATAACGGCTTCCAGATTTCTGCTGGGGTCTCCACCGCTGGTATAAGACGTACCCACATCAACGCTGCCGTAAGAAGCGGTGGTGTCAGGCTTGTTGGTAATCAGGCGTACATTGCCGGCCTGCGAGCTGGCGCCGAACAGTGTGCCCTGCGGGCCTGACAGAACTTCGATGCGATTCAAATCAGCCGCGTAAACATCCAGATTCCGCCCGGGTTGGGACAATGGTTGTTCATCCAGATAGAACGCAACGTTAGGTGCCAGACCTGCAACACCGGCGGTGGTGAGGTTGGGTGTGGTTGATGCGATACCGCGGATGTAGATTGTATTCTGTCCCGGACCGCTGCCGCCGGCGGTGACGCCCGGGAGCTGGATCAGATAGGTTTCAAAATTACTGATGCCCAGATCATCCATGGCTTCTTCGGTCAACGCCTGAACCGCCACAGGAATGTCCTGCATGGGTACAGCGCGTTTGGTCGCAGTGACGACAATTTCTTCGATAGCGCGGGATTCCTGTCCGGTTGCGTATCCCGTCACCATGGTGGCGACAGCCGCGGCCACTGCCTGGCTGATTTTACTGCGTTGTATGTGCAAGGGTTCTCTCCAAAATAGTTAGCCTCGAAACTATTATTTTGCTGTTTCGAATGTCTTTCTCGAGGCGTAGGCGCGCGCAGGGTAACAAAATGTATCCAAAAATGCATTCAACTCTATTGAATTCGGAGGTAAACCATTGCGCCCGTTCGGTGTGGTGCGTTCGCTACACGCACTCAGGTGGTGAGGAATAGTCATGCATTCAACATATTGCCAGAAACGCACAGGACTGGTTGAGCGACCCCGCCCGATCTAAGATCAGTTGATCAGCCGTGCATGGCTTTGGGTGCAATTGACTGTCTTGCAGTCATGGCAGGTAAAAAAGTCCTGTCGGTACGGGCCGTCTACGGCGCAAAATTTTAGTGTCAGGAGCAAACAGGTGCCTAAAGAGTTGTTTTCTGTTCTCGTACAGGACATTGAAGAAGTTCACACGTTGCCAGAGCTCTGGGATGCGAAGCGGCTTCAGAAAGTGTTGGCACTGGCAGATTATGATGATGTTGTTGATGAATCTGATCTGCTGGATATGGTGATCCTTGTGCTTCAGGATCTGGAAGAACAAGTGGCGGGTGAAATCGTTCTTGAAGCGGTGTTCGGCGACAACATGAACCGTGGTGTGAGAGAGAACCTGGTTAACGATCTGAAAGATGATCGACCCTGGGAACAGTTTTCACGAGTCGATCAGCAGGCCGGTGTTTTTGAAGCAGTTGTACTTCTGCAAATGGCGTTTCCTCACCGCTACGGCGTGCCGGATGCTTTAAAGGTTCGATTAAACGTGCGGGCAACAGATGCACATGCCGGCCGAGCGCTGAAACAACGTCCGAGTCCATTGCTCCTGTTGCGCTTGATGGCAGCATCAATGGAAGACGATACTGTTCTGAATCGGCGGTATGGCCAGGAGATGCAGATGAAAGGATTCCCTTACGCAGACGCGATTGTGTGGCGAGTTCTTACCATAGAAGAAAGCCGGAACGAGCAGGGGAGCGCCTGTGTCTGCGATGTGTATTCTGCACATCAATGGCTTTCTCCACTGGTTGAGAACCAGGAATGGCTGGCCAATGCCAGCCCTGATTGAGTAGAGGAAAATCAGGCTGCTGGACATGATAGTGGTGTCTGAGGCGGTCATCTTTGCCAGGTAGATACCTGCAAAGCAAAATAAGCTAAATTACGCGTGGCTGCTATTGCTGCCAGGAGCGGACACAAACAGGGTTTTCGTTATGCAGACAACATCGCTGGAACCGCAGCAGAAAAGTGCCGTGCGCGGATTTTTGTGGACACTTCCGCAGCCGCTGGTGGTGTTTGGTGCCATGTCGATGGTGGCCTCCGCCTTTGTCACCGGCTGGATGGAGGCTGACCTGCTCACGTCAATCCTGCTGTTCTGTCCGATACCGATGCTACTGATTGCTGAACGATTTGCTCCCAAACGCGGGGACTGGCTGCTCAACGGGAAAGAATTTGCAGAAGATGTGTTCTGGGTCGGCTGCGTCTATCTGATCTGGGCGCCACTGTATGGCGACTTCTACGATACGCCCATATCGGATGCCTTTGTCTGGCTGCGTGAGGTGAGTTTCATGCCGTTTCAGCTTGATGCGGCCACAATCCCTGGTTTGTTAGTTGCCGCGCTGATTGGCATGTTTGTTTCTGAGTTTGTTTATTACTGGCTGCATCGCCTCCAGCATCGAATGATGTTCTTCTGGCGTATGCATGCCACACATCATCACATTACAAAAATGAGTGCGGCCAGAGCCGATCGTACCCATCCCCTGGAGTTTCTTGCACTTAATCTGGGTCCAGCCATGACGTTGGCCTTTCTGGGTGCCAGTGATGCGGTCGTTGCCGTGGCGCTGACGTTTCGAATATTTTCGGCTTATACCAATCACTCTAATCTGCCGCTGCGTTCGGGCGTTTACGGATGGTTGTTTACAACCCCTGAGTGGCATCAGCTGCATCATTCAAAACAAAGAGCGGAAAGTGACACTAATTTTGGCTGCTCTATTATCCTGTGGGATCGCCTGTTTGGCACGTTCTCGGGTAAAACGGAGCTTGCAGCGGTTGGTAACGGTACCGGTAAGGCGCTGTCCATCTATATGCAGCTGACCCTGCCGTTTCGTTCTAACGAGACCCTGCGAAATTTATGAGCGCACGTTTCGTACCCTCGCAATAACGCTCGTTAGCTGGCTTTAAAGCCGCTGACCCGGGTCAGAGTTTGCGGGATAAATTCATTGACGCTGATATTTTCAAAACCCGCGGCCACAAAATAGCTGGTACAGTCTGTGACCGTATGAGCAAGCCCGGTGGAGTCATTCACTGCCTCCGACAAACCCCATAGCGCGGGTCCAATGGGGCCGCGGCCATCAGCATCCAGCATTTCACCGATCAGATGAAATTCACCTCCCGGCAGCAACGCGTCATAAACCCGCTGCACAACTCCGGCAATGATAGGTCGACTGTATTGCGGCAGATTGGATGCCATGATGGCGACGTCTGCATCCTGCGGAAGGGCATCTTCAGTGAAGTCGCATGCGGTGGCAATGACATTTGTGTCAACGCCATGCTGTTGCAGATACTCCCTGGTGACAACAACCACCGTCGGTAGATCCAGTACTTCTCCTTTCAGCCCCGGGTGCTGTTGAGCGGCAACGATACAGTAACAGCCTGATCCGCCGCCAAGGTCCATGATTTTTTTCCGGCCACTTAAGTCAACCTGACGATGAAAACGACGCGCGGCACCCATGCCAATGGAATAGGTGGCTGCATGGTATGCACGTGCGCGCTCGACGGTAAACGTATCATCGTACATCCCCAGCACTCGTTGATCGGTTGCCCGCACTTTAAGGTGTTCAGTCAGGTTACCCCATGCTTCCCAGCGCGGTTTACCAAACAACATCCAGGGGCCTGCATAAGTTGGTTTGCCTTCAACCAGAAACCGATCGACGTCTGCACTGTTGCTGAACTGCTCGCCGTTGCGTGTGATCAGCTCCATCGCGGTCAGGACAGTCAGTAAACGTTCTGCATTAACCGCCTCAATGTCTAAAGCCAGAGCGACGGATTCAATGGTATGGCTGCCGTTGGCGATGGCAGTAAAGACGCCAAGTTCCACAGCGCTCATGAGCGCGGCGGATTCCCAGAAACCTTTGGCGATTCGCTGCAGGCGAACGGTGTCCGGACGTTTGCTGTTGTCGGTCATGGGTTGGGTATCCTTCGCTGTACGTGCAGGCCAAGGCTACCACTTTATTCTGCTTTGCCCGAGTATGTGGAAGTGATCGTCAAGGAGGTTTTATTGTGGGTTATCAATCCGGATTCAGAGCGGGACTATTCCAGGACCAGAGCATTTTTGTGCCGGGTGGCGGTGGTGGGTTGGGGCGCTGTATCGCCCATGAACTGGCCAGTCTGGGCGCGCGTGTGGTGCTGGCTGGCAGAACCATGGAGAAGCTTGAACGTACCCGGGCAGAGATTGTTGCTGATGGCGGCGTGGTGCTGGGCTGCCATGCTGTCGAATTGCGTGATGAATCCGCTGTGATCGATCTGGTCAGCAGCGTGATCGAACAGCACGGACCAATTGATGGGTTGGTGAATGCCGCAGGTGGACAGTTTCCGGCGCGGCTGGAAGACATGAGCCTGAACGCGTGGAACGCCGTGCTGCATAACAATCTGACCAGCTATTTTCTGGTGGCTCGGGAAGTCTACAAACAATGCATGCGCGAACGTGGTGGCAGTATTGTCAATATTGGTGCGGACTATGAATCGGGTATGCCGGGGATGGGGCACAATGGCGCTGCACGGGCGGGGCTGTCGAACTTCACGTTTACGGCAGCGACGGAATGGGGGCGGGCCGGGGTCAGGGTGAATTGTGTGATCCCGGGATTTATTGCTACCACCGGGCTGGACCGTTATCCCGAAGAAGACTGGGATGCACTTGTTGGCATTGATCGTAGAGTTCCGCTGGCCCGGCACGGCACGGCGGCTGAAGTTTCAGCCATGGTTGTGTTTCTCCTGTCAGAGATGGCCGCGTATGTAACCGGTGCAGATTTCCGCGTGGATGGTGGCATTCACAACGGCGCGGGAAGCTTTGTGTTTGCGCCCGGTGCAGCGCGTAACATAAAAACCTTCAACGGTTTTCACCGGGACGAACCGCCTGAGCTTTTGCAGCGCTGACCTTGCCGCCTGGCGTGAACTCGAACGTGTCGGTCCAGGTGCATGTTGGTCTCCTCGGGCCCTGCAGGTGAGCATGATTCAGTTTTACTGTCTCACGCAAAGTTTCTACTTTTTATTAAAACGGTCGCTGGCTTCCCGGGCATCTCTGGTTGCCGCACTGAGCTGGCTCTGGTCTGCATCTGCGTAACTGGCAATGCGGTTCAGCGCGCTCGCGGTTGCGTTGACCGCTTCTTTGATCATGGTTGCTGCTACCGGTGGAATTTCTGCAACCCGACGCGCAAGTTCCATGGCCACGTCGGCCGCTTTTCCATCAGCTGCGATTTCTTCAATAAGCCCCCAGTCAAGCGCAGTTTGTGCATCCATACGTTCACACAGAAGGCATATGCGCTTGGCGCGGGCGGGCCCAACAAGGTTGATCAGTCGAGGCAGCGCGCCCCACTGCAGGTTTAAACCTATTTTTGCCTCCGGCACATAGAGATAGGCACTTTGTCCCATCACCCGCCAGTCGCATGCCAGCGGTAAAGCAACGCCCGCTCCGACGGCAAGTCGTTCCATCGCGGCAATGGTGATCTGCGGCATCGATTCCCAGGCATCGCACAACCTGCCGCCACGATAGAATATCTGCCGCCTCTCCAGGTCGGACAGGTTGGGGTCATTGCGGGACGCCAGATCTTCCAGATCAGCACCGGCTGAGAAATAGTCGGTTGAGCCGGTGAGGACAACCGCCCGGGTGTGCAGGTCGTCATGGAAGGACCTGGCCACATCTGTGAGTTCAAGAATAAGCTGACTGTCAAAAGCGTTCAGATTTTTTTTGCGATCAAATCGCACGAGTGCAAGCGGGCCATTTCGTTCGATGGTGACATGACTTTCTGGCATGTTCGGATTCCCCTGGATTCAGAAAGGTTCAGCGTAACGCTGGCAGGCAGGGTTCTGCAAAGGCGGGTTGTTTCTGAAAATAGGGCTGGACACTTCTCATTGTTCATGGCTTGAGCGAGGATGCGTGTCCAAAGAAGTCGTGTTGAATACACATGAGAATATTCCTCTGTCTGCTGCTGTTCGGTGCACCTTTTTGTGGTGTATCTGCTGAACCCCTCAAAGTTGGTCTGGTCCTGAGTGGCGGTGGCACCAAGGGTGGCGCGCATATCGGCGTTATCAGAGCACTTGAAGAGCATAACGTTAAAGTCAGCTACGTCGTGGGTACCAGTGTGGGCGCCATAATTGGTGCAATGTATGCAACCGGCTTGACTGCGGATGAGATCGAAGCCGCCATTTCTACCATTGACTGGGATGATGTTCTGCGGGATGAACCGGCGCGCGGCACTGTGCCCATAGAGATGAAACGCGATGATTTTGATTTCCTGGTGCAGGCGAGAATGGGTTTTTCAGGTGGACAGCTGAAGTTACCCCTGGGGGTGACCCAAGGTCAGAAAGTGACCCAGCTGTTGAGGCGCCTGTTGCAACGCAGTGAAGGTGTGATTGATTTTGATCAGCTGGAGATTCCCTTTCGAGCGGTGGCGACATCATTGACCACGGGCGAGGCGGTAACACTGGCGCAGGGTGATCTTGCTTTGAGTGTACGGGCGAGTATGTCTCTGCCTGGTATTTTTGCCCCGGTGGAGCTGGAGGGTCACTATCTGGTTGACGGGGGCATTGCCGCGAATCTGCCTGTCGATGTTGCACGACAGATGGGCGCAGACCGCGTCATTGCAGTGGATATCACTTCGCCACTGCTGCCTCGGCAGGATATAGATTCTGTACTCAGCGTGACCCAACAGATCGTTAACATGATCACCCGCCGTAATGCTGACGAGCAGATAGCAACCCTTGCACCCACGGATATTGTGATCCGGCCTGATGTGCAGGAGATCGACACCCTCGACTTTGCCAATGTTCTTGATGCCATGGAGCCAGGTTATGTGGCGAGCCAGTCGGTTGCGGACGAGTTACACATCCTCGCTGCTTCAACCGGCCCGGATCAGCGTGAGACGCTGAGCGCATCAACCGCACCCGCCGAGAGAACAATGATCGAGTTTGTTGAGGTCACTGATGATTCAGGGCTCAGTGCAGACGTTGTGCAGGCCAGGTTGGGAATTGACGTGCCGGAACGTTATGATCGAAGAACGCTGGATCGACGCATTGCCCGCCTTTATGGCTCCGGTTTGTATCAGAGTATTGACTACGCCCTGGTCGAACGCGATGGCAGCACGGGCCTGGCCATTGAGGCGCGGGCAAAAGCCTGGGGGCCTGACTATCTCCAGTTTGGCCTGCAGCTTGAAGAAGATTTCTCCTCCGATGCAGACTTCAATATTGGCGCGGCCTATCTGAAGACCGGACTGAACGATCTGGGCGCACAGTGGCGTACCCGCTTGAACCTGGGCGCCCAACAGGGCATCAGTTCGCAATGGTCGCAGCCCTGGACAAACGATGGTCGATTGTTTTCCCGGTTTGAAGCAAGTTACGAGCGCAACAATATCCGCCTGTATATTGACGATGATGACCCTGTTGGTGAGCTGCGCGTTCAGGAGGCAGGGGGTATGATCTCCATCGGTCGGCAGCTGGGTAACGCATCTGAAGTTGAGGTGGCCTGGCACAGACTCTGGGGGAGCGCAAATGAATTTGTGGGCGAGGTTGACATTCCCAACGAGAAATTTGATATCGGCGAGTTCTCTTTTACCTATCGTCACGATACGCTCAATCGTACTAATCGGCCGTCGGATGGTTCTCTGATTCGGATGACCGCGCTTGAATCAGGTGGTGTAACTGGTGGCGAGAATTACCAACAGATTCATGCAGCGGCGATGAAGGCATTTAAAATCGGTCGTGGGCAGTTCGCTGTGTCTACCATTATCGGTGCAACGGTTGAAGATGATGCGCCGATTCAAAGTTACTTTACACTGGGTGGTTTAGGGCGTCTGTCCGGTTACCCGGTCGAACGTTTTCGCGGTCAGCATATTGGTTTTCTGCGCCTGAATGGCTCAAGAGATCTGACGCGGGCCAGACTGCCGCTGTTTTTTGGGGCCAGCGTGGAAGTTGGCAATACCTGGAGCACTGATTTCAATGAAGGACCCGAGAGCTGGATTACCGCTGGATCAGTTTACGCGGGACTTAATTCGCCTATCGGTCCAGTCTACCTTGCTACTGGCATTGCGGAAGGGGGCCAGAAATCCATTTACCTGAGTCTGGGCAATCCTTTTTCATCTCGGGCCTATCGCCAGTTTGACTGACCAGCAGGCGTGTATCATGGAAGTATCGGAAGTTATGAAGACAGATCTGGTTTCGAGGAAAAATCTGCAGGAACCAGAAACTCGAAGGAACAGGCAATGACACAAAAAGCACATCTTCTGATGATGACGGCGCTCATAAGCACTGTGTTCTCGGCGTCGTTTACCGAGGCGCAGGAGATGCCGCTGCTGGAAACAAGCCGCGCAGTTGTGCAACGTTTTGCGACGGCGTTGCAGGTTGAACTTCAGGCAGCTTTGGTCGAAGGTGGGCCGCAACAGGCTGTCAGCGTGTGTAAAGAACAGGCCCCGAAGATCGCCTCAGCGCTGTCCCGCGAGACCGGCGCAAAAGTTGGCCGCACGAGTCTGCAGACGCGTAACGCAGTTAATTCGCCGGAACCCTGGCAGGTTGAAGTGCTTGTCAGATACTTCGAGCCCGAAGTCCAGGCCACAGACAAACGAGTAGAGTATTTTTCGCAATCCTCCGGTGATATACGTTACATGCAGGCGATTCGAACGGGCGGATTGTGCCTGACCTGTCATGGCCAGGATCTCTCTACGGACCTCACCGAACAGCTGGATCGTCAATACCCGTTTGATCGGGCACGCGGTTATACACCTGGTTCCCTGCGAGGTGCCTTCAGCGTTACCTGGCCCCAGGGGTTGCGCCAGGCGCAGGATGTTAACAAAGTGCGCTAGCAGACCAATTCCTGTTTGCGCTTCTTTGTGACCTTAACCGGCATGTAGGTGTAACCCTTTACAAAAGAAGAAAATGTGCGCTCAGGTTCAGCCTGCACTTCTATTTTTTCGAATCGCGCCAGGATCTCTTCCCATAGTACGCGCAATTGCAGCTCAGCGAGTCTGTTACCCATACAGCGGTGAATACCAAAGCCGAACGACAGATGTTGCCGTGCATTAGCGCGCTCTATGTCCAGGTCATTGGCATTGTCAAATACATCCTCATCTCTGTTGCCAGATACGTACCACATCAATACCTGATCCCCTTTTAGGATCTGTTTGCCGCCAACGGTGCAGTTGTTGTTTGCTGTGCGGCGCATGTAGGAAAGTGGTGTTTGCCAACGAATGACCTCGGCAACCATCTGCGGAATCAGTTTTGGATTTGCGGTCAGTTTGTCATACTGCGCGGGAAACCTGTTCAGAGCATAGATGCTGCCGGACATGGTGTTGCGCGTGGTGTCATTGCCGCCAACAATCAGCAGCAGTAGGTTGCCCAGGTATTCCATGGGCGGCATGTTTCTGGTGTCTTCTCCGTTAGCCAGCATCGAAACCAGATCGTTCCCCGGGTTTGCAACGCGCTCCTGTCGCAACCTGGTGAAATATTCCAGACACTCAAGAAGTTCATCGCGGCGTTGTTCGATGGATTCCACAATACCGCCAGGTTGTGGCACCGCAAATGTCACATCTGACCAGCGCGTCAACTTGCGTCGGTCTTCGAAGGGAAAGTCAAACAGGGTGGCCAGCATCATCGTGGTCAGCTCAATGGACACGGTGTCCACCCAGTCAAAAGTTTCTCCTTCCGGAAGGGCATCCAGCACCGCAGCGGTTCGCTGTCGGATCAGCGGCTCCAGATTCACCAGATTGGCAGGTGCCACAACACCGGTAACGGTTTTGCGTTGTACATCGTGCACCGGTGGATCCATGGCGATAAATGTGCTCACCTGCAGTGCGCCTTCGGGCAATTCCGCGCCCACGGGAAAGCCAAGCGTGATGCCGTGCGCGGAACTGAAATTCTGCCAGTCCGTATCGACACTTTTGATGTCGTTGTATCTGGTCAGAGACCAGAAGCGCCCAGCCATATCAGTTTCATTAAAGTGCACGGGGTCTTCGGCGCGGAGGCGCTCAAAACACTCCTGCCATTTATTTTCGCTGAACAGTCTCGGATTGACCGGGAGTAAATCCTCTAAGGGCACATCGTAAGCTGACGGCAGTTCACCTGTGCTGTCGGCACCTGCTGCGCCGGGCATGCCTGGGGGGGTATCGGTGGGTTTAGCTGGATTTGAGGATTTGCTCATAATAAAGATCCTGAACGCAATGATGAAGCTGAGATCATGCTACCTGAGTCGCCAGTATCCTGCCTGGTTAACGCAACAAATTAACCAGACAGGCTGCTAGTTGATCGCGATGGGGTTGATGAACATCTGAACCGAACCTCGAACCTTGGCCTGGCCCAGGACAAACAGGAATTCGAACGCTTCGTCGCGTACCAGAGGACCGGTGTTCATGGTTTCAAGAATGTAGATGCCATTTTCTTTGAGCAGAATCACATGGCCGTGGAACGGGCGTTCAGCATGCTGGGGAGGTACAACGTCAAGCCCCCAGGTATCCGCACCAACGGCTACCACATTTTTGCCGGCCAGGTAGCGGGCAACCTCTTCACTCTGGCCGGGCGCGCCGGATACCCAGGCCTGTGGATCGCTCTGCATTTTGTTTTCGGTCCAACCGGTGTGAAACAGCACCACGTCGCCTTCCTGTATCGGTGTACCCTGTTTCTCCTCGACCGCTTTGACATCATCTACCGTAAAGTACTGTCCGGCGGCCAGATGAGGCAGGTTGAAATGTCCCGCCATATCCAGGACAACCCCCCGCGCAACCATCGGCGGCACGTTTTCGGTGCCGAGTTTTGTCAGGCCGGTTATGTCAGCAAAATCTCTGGCATGATTGCAGTTGTAATACATGCCTTCATAGCCGAGATGGCCCAGACCATCCAGCTGAGAACCGATCCCAAACCACCCCTGAAAGATGTCGTCGTTGTAGGTTGCCCCCATATTGGGTCGCGCACCTTCCTGTTGTCCTGGTTGCACAACCTGCAGAGACAGACTGCGCGGGGCAAAAGCTGGTGTGGTCGAGTCGATGGTGATGCCAAGGCTGTAGGTTCGACCTGTTTTAATGAGCTGCGCCGCTTTTAACACCGTTGCGGCGTTGATCAGGTTGATGTTGCCAATCTCGTCATCGGGTCCCCACCTGGAGGGCTTACAGGCCTCCTCCGCGTGGGCATTCGATGTGATAAGTGTTGCGGTGACGGTAGCGTTGAAGATCAGCACTAAGCTGATGGCGAGTATTTTCATTGTCCTGCTCTGTGCGTGCCTGTTGGAGCCTGCACTTTACCCATTTTTCACAGGGACTTGCACGCTCGGGTGTTGTGATCAACGTTGCTTAAGAATGCCGTCCTTTGCTTTATGATGGCGGCTTTGTCTCAGTAGCTGATAGGGATGACGATGGACCCGTTAGATTCGCCACGCAGTATTCTGGTGCTTTCCTGCCCGGATACCACCGGGATTGTTGCCGCGGTCACTAATTTTCTGGCAAGTAACCACGCAACCCTGGTTGAGGCTTCTCACTTTAACGACGAGACAACCCGCCGTTCGTTTCTGCGCACGGTTTTTCATGATGACGGCCGGGGCATGGGCACCCTTGCGAAGCTGCAGACACTTTTTGAACCCATTGCCAGGCAATTTTCAATGGATTGGCAGTTTTATCCGGAGCAGCGCCCGCTTAAAACCATGATTGCGGTAACAGGTGCCGGCCATTGCCTGACCAGTTTACTGCAGCGCTGGAGTGTGGGCAGCCTGCCGCTGGACATTGTTGGCATCGTATCCAACCGTGACACCCTCAGGAATCATGCAGATTGGCACAACATTCCGTTTGCTCATCTACCCATCGAGCCCGGGCGCGAAGCTGAACAGGAGCATGAACTTCTGCAACGCTTTGAGCAAAGTGGTGCTGAGTTATTGGTGCTGGCGCGTTATATGCGGGTGCTCAGCCCTGAGTTGTGTGCTCGATTAAAAGGCCGTTGTATCAATATTCACCATTCCTTTTTGCCTGGATTCAAAGGCGCACGGCCTTATCACCAGGCATTTGATCGCGGTGTAAAACTCATCGGTGCAACAGCGCATTATGTGACAGCAGAGCTGGATGAAGGCCCGATTATCGAGCAGTCTGTTGAACGGGTTGATCATACGTATTCCCCGTCGGACCTTGTGAATCACGGGCGCGATCTGGAGAGCAGCGTATTGAACCGGGCGGTTTTGTGGCATGCGCAACACCGGGTATTTCTGAATGGGCATAAAACGGTAATATTGAAGTAGCAACAACCAGCGGTTCTTTACCAGCAGCTTGTATCGATGCAGAGAGGGGAGAGGGTGAGCCCACTGTCCGGAGCGGGCTCACCTGAACGGCGTTCAGTCGCTAGTGGGTTTACTCTTGTCGCAGATCGAACCGATCCAGGCGCATGACCTTGGTCCACGCCCTGACAAAGTCCTGTACAAACTGTTCCTGCGCATTGTCATAGGCGTAAACTTCTGCAACCGCGCGCAGCTCAGAGTTTGATCCGAAGATGAGATCCACAGGTGTAGCCGTGTATATAACCTCACCTGTGGCTCGGTCCAGACCTTCATACAGCCCTTCTTCTCCTGCTTTGCGCCATTGGATGGACATATCCAGCAGATTGACAAAAAAGTCGTTGGTCAATGTGCCGGGCGCATCTGTTAACACGCCGTGTGCAGATCCGTCCCAGTTTGTGTCGAGTGCGCGCATGCCCCCTAAAAGAACTGTCAGTTCAGGCACGGTAAGTGCCAGCTGATCCGCTTTGTCGACCATCATTTCAGTGGGTGAGCGGTAGCTTCCCTGTGGATCGAAGTAGTTACGGAAAGCGTCTGCCTTCGGTTCCAGGAGGGCAAATGAATCCACGTCGGTTTGTGCCTGTGTTGCATCGGCACGACCTGGGGTAAATGGCACGCTGATCTCAGTGCCTGCTGCTTTCGCTGCTGCTTCTATGCCGGCTGCGCCCGCCAGCACAATCATATCAGCCAGAGAAATATGAGCTCTGCCAGCAGCGTTAAAGCTGGTCTGCACATCGCGCAAAGTCTGCAGGATCTGGCTGAGCGCCTGCGGATTGTTCACCGGCCAGTCTTTCTGTGGTGCCAATGCCAGACGGGCGCCGTTGGCTCCGCCGCGCATATCACTGGCGCGGAAGCTTGACGCTGATGCCCAGGCGACGCTGACCAGTTCTGTTGGCGTCAGGCCTGAATTGAGAAGGGTTTTCTTCAGACGCGCCACATCACGGTCGCTGACTAAGGGGTAGTCGACGGCGGGAATCGGGTCCTGCCAGATCAGTTCACCTTCAGGCACTGCAGCACCGAGATATCTCGCCCGTGGGCCCAGGTCTCTGTGGGTCAGCTTATACCAGGCTTTGGCAAAGGCCAGCTGATACTCATCCGGGTTGGCCAGAAAACGTTCTGCAATCGCCCGGTATTGAGGATCGAATTTAAGTGCAAGGTCAGCGGTGGTCATCACCGGTGGGTTGAATTTGCCCTCGATATGCGCATCCGGCACCGAGTTGTGCAGAGCTTCGTCTGTGGGAATCCATTGGATAGCGCCGCCGGGTGAGCGGGTCTGTTGCCAGTCGAAGTTCAACAGGTTCTGTAAGTAAAGTGTTGTCCACTGGGTAGGTGCCTGGGTCCATGCCCCTTCCAGACCGCTGGTGACGGTGTCTTCAGAGTGCCCCTTGCCGCAGGTGTTTTTCCAGCCGAGTCCCTGCGCCTCCAGAGCGGCGCCCGCAGGTTCTTTGCCTACACAGTCGCTGGCTTTATGCGCGCCGTGCATTTTGCCGAAGGTGTGACCACCGGCAATCAGAGCAACGGTTTCTTCGTCGTTCATAGCCATGCGGCCAAACGCAACACGAATATTTTTTGCCGAACCGATCGGGTCGGGTTGGCCTTTGGGTCCTTCCGGATTAACGTAGATCAGACCCATGTGTGTGGCGCCCAGCGGTCTTTGCAGTTCTCCATCACGGGTTTCACGATCGCTGGCCAGCATCTTCACTTCCGGGCCCCAGTAAACCAGATCAGGCTCCCAGTCATCAGCGCGTCCGCCAGCAAAACCGTAAGTTTCAAAACCCATGTTTTCCAGCGCCACGTTGCCTGCCAGGATCATTAAGTCACCCCAGGAAAGGCTGCGTCCGTATTTCTGTTTCACCGGCCACAGCAGGCGTCGGGCTTTATCCAGGTTGCCGTTGTCCGGCCAGCTGTTAAGAGGGTCGAAGCGCATTTGTCCACCGTCACCGCCACCGCGACCGTCCAGGGTGCGATACGTGCCAGCGGCGTGCCAGGACATGCGGATGAAAAATGGGCCGTAGTTGCCGAAGTCCGCCGGCCACCAATCCTGAGATTGAGTGAGCAGGGTGTCGATGTCCTGTTTGACGGCAGCCAGATCCAGTTGTGCAAATGCTTCGGCGTAGTTGAAGTCATCGCCAAAAGGGTTGGATCGCGCATCATGATCGCGCAGTGAAGACAGGTTCAGCTGCTCGGGCCACCAGAAATTGTTGGATCTGGGCTCGCCGGCGGACGCCGCAGTGCTGCCCACCGTGCCTTGGGGTTTGGCCATGTCGGTGTCGGCAAATGCCGTGTTTGCTGTCATCAGGACCGCTATCAGTCCTGCAGCCAGTTTAGCTTTTCGATGAGTGGTTCTGTTCATATCGTTTGTTCGTCGCATTGTTTGAGGAAATACCCCGTTGTCAGAGGTATAAGCTCAGCATAGGTCTTTTTAAAAAGTAGATAAAATTGATTGTTTTGATCGTTATGATTGCCAAAAACTATCAAATACTGCAGGTACTGCAGGTACTGCAGGTACTGCAGGTACTGCAGGTACTGCAGGTACTGCAGGTACTGCAGCCTGGAGACTGGTTCAGAACAGAAAGAACAGAAGAAGGTGGGCAAACAACAAGCTGTTTACCCGTGAAAACGCCGTGTCCTGCACGGTGTGGTGTTGCCGAAAGCTCAGATATCCAGCGGGCCTTTGACTTGAATCTTTTCAGCGCGGCTTAAACGTTCTTGAAGACTCTGCAGTATCAGATCGTGAGAGTTTGCAATGTCAGGCTGCATCGCCAGATGAAACATCTCCTCATCTTCGGCCTTCTGCGCAACCACTATGATTTCCGCGCTGATTTGAGCCGCGTTGTCTGTGCTTGCCTGAGTCTGCTGATTGTCCTGTGCCTGTGCAGACAGACCCAGCGCCAGCATTACCGAAGCGCCGAAGAGGTGTGCTGTTTTCGATGCCATGTTACTTTTCTACCCATTTTGTTGGGCGGCATCATACTCACGGGGCGAGCTGAGTCTGTGATCCAGCCCGCAATTTCCATTTGTTGACGTGCGGGCAGTTCAGGCCAGCTGTGGCTGTTGGTACTTTTCGATCTGTGCGCGTATTTCCTCCGGCCATTCGATGGCTCGGCGGGCGTCCAGGTCGATACAGACCCCGACCGTGTCGCTCATGCCCAGTAGCTGACCGGTGTGGGTGTTCATAGCCCAGCGGCGTGAAAGGCGTGATTTGGCTTCCACTTTCAGGTCGGTGGAAAAGTAGCTCAATTCATCGCCGAGGCGTGGCTGAGCAAACAGCATCGTGCGAGTTTCCATCACTGCCCAGCCGATCCGCAGGCCATCCGAGGTGGTGACCACCGGCGGCCCGGGTTTTATGCCTTCTTCCAGCACCATTTTTGCGAATGGCAGGAACATCAGTTCAACGTCTTCCTTCAGCCAGCCTTGTGCATCCACATCTTCCTTTTCTATGCGCGTCTGACGTTTACCGCTCATCATGCCGCCGCCGTCGACATCTGGAATACTGGCCTGCAACAACGCCAGGCTGATGTCGGTGTTGGCGGGCCCCAGGGTCAAACTGCGCGGTCGGGCGTAGGCTGGAACATTGATAAAAGCCGGTCCGTCCCCAGGTTTGGCCGGTAGCGGCAGAATCTGTGTTTCGCGTGTTTTCCTGTCGATCAAAGCGGTGGTGACAATAAACGTCGCGGCGACATCGCCGGTATCCGGGTTGCGAATCTCAATGTAGCTCTGTACCCCGCCTTCTTCGATGGAAAGCAGGCCGCCTGCGGTTTCCAGAGTTGCACCTTCAAACTGTTCGTTACGAAAGCGGGTATAGGTATCAACCGAACGTAAAAAACTGTGTTGCGCTATGTCGGCATCGAGATCCAGGCTGTCCACCAGCTGGCGGTTGGCGCTCTGCATCCGGGTCATGTAGTAGCGAACGTTCATGTGTCCCAGAGAATCGATCTCTTCAGCCAGAACAGTGGAGGTGTGCAGAACTTGCATCAGCTATTGAACCCTTAGTATGTTTGACAAAGCCCACCATTATACGGATTTTCGAGACAGAGTAAGAAATTGAGGTTGCCTTACTGTGTGCTGGATGTTCCGAAAAGCGAGATACTATGCAGAAACTGCCCGGCCCCCGGAAACCCACCTTGCAGCGCAGGCTGCTGCTTGTTTCAGTTGCCCTGCTGGTTGCCGCCTGCAGTGCGGAAGAGACAACAGATCAACCTGCAGCAGTCGAGCCCCGTTTCAGCGTTGACATACGCTGGACAAGTTACGGTATCCCGCACGTCAAAGCCCAGGACTGGCCAGGTCTGGGTTACGGGTTTGCCTATGCCACAGCAACAGATGCCGTGTGTGTGATCGCCAAAGACGTGGCGATGGTGAATGGCCAGATGTCGAAGTACTTCGGCGACAGCCAGGCACACCTTGCCAGCGACATTTTTCACAAAGCCATTCTCACTGATCAGAAGCTTTCGGATTATCAGGCTGCACAGACTGAGCGTACCCATGACTTCAACGCAGGCTATGTTGCAGGGTACAACCGCTACCTGCGCGACCACGCCAGTACCTTGCCCGCCAGCTGTCGCAGCCAGCCCTGGGTACAGGACATTTCTCTGGCGGATATGCATCGACTCGCCATAGGCGTGGGCATTCGTTATGGTCTGGGACGCTTCCAGCAGGAAATTGCGGGTGCTGCCCCTCGGGATACACAGGATGCGCAGAAGCAGGTAGCCACCCACACCCAGTGGGACTGGCCGGCGGGTATCGGCAGCAATGCCGTGGCGGTGGGGAGCGCGTTATCCCAGTCTGGGCGGGGAATACTGCTGGGTAATCCACACTATCCCTGGCATGGATCGTCCCGTTTCCACCTGATTCACACTACCATTCCCGGAGAGGTGGATGTCATGGGCACCAGTCTGCTCAATACGTCCCGGGTTGCCATTGGATTCAACAAAGACATCGCCTGGACGCATACGGTCTCGACGGCACTGCGTTTTACGCTCTATCAGCTTGAGCTGAATCCGGAAAATCCAATGGAATACAGATACGAGGACACCTTCCGACCTATTCAGGCGCGCACGCTGCAGGTGACCCGGACGGATGCCCAGGGTGTTTCAAAAACAAGTGATCACACGGTGTATTTCACTCACTACGGACCGATGATCGAAAACGAACAGTTTCCCTGGAGTGACACCCACGCCTACACGCTGCGTGACGCCGTGCTGGATAACTATCTGACAGCAGAAACCTATGACGCGCTGAATCAGGCAGGTTCAACCGCGGAAGTTGAGGCGGCCATCAGCAAACATGGTGTGTACTGGACCAATACAATTGCTGCGGATCGGGCTGGCAACGCGTTTTATGCAGATATCAGTGGCACCCCCCATGTTGACGCAGACCTCATTGAAGCCTGCGGTGTCACCGTTGAAGATGCACCTGAGAGACTGGTCATTCTGGATGGCTCAAGATCAGCGTGTGAATGGAAGAGCGATCCGCGCAGCGCGGTCGCCGGGGCGCTACCCGCAGCAGATATGCCGCGGGTTACCCGCCAGGATTATGTGACCAACTCCAATGACAGTTACTGGCTGAGTAATCCGGATGCACCGCTGGAAGGCTACTCGCCGATTATCGGCTCGGAACGCACAGCACGCTCTCTGCGCACCCGGGCAGGCCTTGTGCAGATGGCGGAGATGATGGCGACCGGCAACCGCATCACCCCTGCGGACCTGCAGAATATGCTTTATAACCATAGAAACTATGGTGCTGAACTGTTGCTGGATGATGTGTTGCAGTGGTGTGCAGAAGCGTCCGAAATCGAAGCTGCCTGTGATGCTCTGCAACAATGGGATCGAACCATGAACGTGGATTCCCGTGGTGGGCACGTCTGGCGGGAGTTCTGGTCGACGGCACGCCATGTGGACAACCTTTATGCCATCCCCTTTGATGTGCAGGATCCGGTCAATACCCCCGCGGGTATCAACCTCAGCGACCCTGACGTGGAAGCTGCTTTGCACGCGGCCATGATCACAGCGCAGAGCACACTTTCAAGCGCGAATATCGCGCTGGATGCGCGCCTGGGCGATATTCAATATGCACCACGAAACGGCCGCAACATTCCCATACCCGGCGGGCAGGGCTGGGCGGGTATGTTCAGCATGATTATGGCGGATCTGGACGGTGAAAAAGGGTATACCCCGATTGTTCATGGCAACAGTTATATTCAGGTAGTCAGTTGGGATGAGCAGGGGGCCTTGCAGGCTTCGGCGATGCTCACCTATTCTCAGTCGCCAGAACCGGAGTCGCCACACTACAGCGATTTAACCGAAATATATGCACAAGGGGGTTGGATTGATCTGCCGTTCACCGAGGCAGAAATTGAGGCCGATCCGAATCTGCGGCGCCTGCGGCTCGAAGAGTAGTGTTTAATAATCGCAGTTGGCAGCGGTTCGGGCTGCGGGTGATCTTCAGGCTTGGATTGATTTTCTACCTGGCCTGTTCCGCTGTCGCGCAAGCGGAATCAAGAACAGTGACTCTGCTGTTTACCAATGATTTTGAAAGTGCATATGATCCAACGGATGCGTTCTGGCGAGAAGACATTGAGCGTATTGGTGGTGTGGCGCAGCTGGCATCGCTGATTGAACAGGTTCGAGCGCGCGAAGATACGGTATTCCTGTTTGATGCCGGAGATATTTTTACCGGCACCCTGGCAAAACTGACTCACGGCGCAATCTCTTTTGAGCTCATGCTGACCATGGGCTACGATGCCATGGCCATTGGCAATCATGAGTTTGAATACGGCTGGGCGCAGTTCGCCAGGCAGAAGAACCGCGTGCCTTTCCCGGTGCTTGGTGCCAATCTGTTTTACCGCGGCACAGACCATCCCTATGCCCAACCCTATACAATCATTGAGCGGGACGGCATTCGCGTCGGGGTGATAGGCATCCTTGGCCAGGATGCTGCGACGGCGCTCATTCCTTCCAACATTGCTGGCCTGGAGGTGCGTGATCCCGTGGCCACAACAGCGGCATACGTCAAGCTGCTGCGCGACACAGTCGACCTGGTCGTGGTGCTCACCCATCAGGGCATGACAGCACCGATGCAGACGGATGATGAAGCGGACCCGACGGTGCAGCGCGGTAACGCTGAGAATCTGGCGCTTGCCAAAGCCGTGCCGGGTATTGATGTGATTTTTGCCGGCCACACGGATGCGGGTACGAGGGCGCCTGTTGTTGAGCCTCACAATGGCACCCTCATTATGCAGACGTTTGGCCAGGGCCAGCATCTTGGCCAGCTGCAGATAGAGCTGCAGGCTCAGGTGGATGCGCCGGGTAGATTTGTGCGTCAGGGTCATATGGGGAAACTGCTGACCGTGGACAGTGACGCCCTGCCGGCTGATGCTCGGATTGCATCTAAACTTGCCCGTTTCCGCGCGGCCTATCCGGAAATTTATGAGCCGGTAGGAAACAGCCGCCACTATCTGTCTCGTCGATACTATCGGGAATCTGATCTTGGGAATCTGTTTGCTGATATTGTGCGCGAAGCCACCGGCGCGGATATTGGGCTGATGCCTTCCGGCGCGTTGCGCAAAGACCTCCCCGCAGGGTTAATTCGTCGCGTTGATCTGTTTGATGCCTTTCCTTTTGAGGACAGGGTGGCAACAGTCAAGGTCTCAGGGTCCGTGTTGAAAGAGATCGTGGAGCAGGGGCTCAGCCTCGCCCGTGGCATTCTGCAGGTTGGGGGTATGACGGTATGTTACGACCCGGACGCGCCGGCACATGCGCGCATACAACAGATGTATGTACAGGGCGAGCCACTTGCAGAAGATGAAATTTATACGCTGGGTACCCTCGAGATCCTGGCGCAGGCAGGAGATGCCTATGAGCAGTTTACCCGGGCTCTGCAGACACAGATACATTCGACGGCTTTTGCAGAAGAACTGGCTGAGTATTTTGCGCAACAGTCCGTGGTTGAGCGGCCCGCTGCCGGACGCCTGATTCCTGTGCCCTGTAGTAATATGAGCGGCATTTCCATGAACACCGTGCAGTAACTCATGTCTGTTAACAAACATCACGAAGTTGTTGTCGTCGGCGCCGGCGTATCCGGTATCTATCAGATCAAGTGCCTGCTTGATGCCGGTGTCGATGCCGTTGTGCTGGAGGCGGACAAAGATCTTGGCGGAACCTGGTATCGCAACCGTTATCCCGGTGCACGCTTTGACTCGGAAAGCTATACCTATGGTTATTCCTTTTCCGAAGAACTGCTGGATGAGTGGCACTGGCAGGAGCGTTTCTCTTCCCAACCCGAAAATTTGCGCTATCTGAACTATGTTGCTGATAAATTCGGTCTGCGTCGCCACATGCGTTTCAACAGCAAGGTTGAATCGATGCAGTGGGACGAAGAAGGACGGCTCTGGCATCTGCAGCTTGCTCAGGGAGAGCGTTACACAGCTCGATTTGTGATCACCGGCGTCGGTGTGTTATCCGTGCCGACTTTACCGCGCTACCCGGGCATGGATACATTCACGGGGGACGCTTTTCATACCTACTGGTGGCCAGCGCAGCCTGTGCCATTAGCGGGGCAGCGGGTTGGTGTTGTCGGCACAGGCGCAACGGGTATTCAGGTCATCAGTGAGATTGCTGATAAAGTGGGAGCGCTGACGGTTTTCCAGAGGCGCCCCAACTGGAGCACGCCGTTGAATAATTCACCCATTTCGATTCAGGAAATGACGGAAATCCGGGCGCGCTATGATGAAATATTTGCCAACTGTGCCGCTTCGCCGAATGGATTTGAACATGTCCCCGATCAACGTGGGTTCTGGAATCTCACGCATGAGCAACGTGTTGCGTTCTGGGATGAGCTCTACGACAAGCCGGGTTTTGCCATTCTCGCGGGCAATTTTCCGGAGATATTCTTTGATGAAGCAGCCAATAAAGAGATGTCGGACTACGTCGCGGAGCGCATCCGTCAGCGGGTCAATGACCCTGACGTTGCTGAACAGCTGATCCCCAAAGACCACGGCTTTGGCATGCAGCGATTACCTCTGGAAACCCGCTATTTTGAAGCCTACAACCGTGACAATGTGCAGCTGGTGAACCTTGCGCGGACGCCAATTGAACGCATCACACCAAACGGCATTCAGACAACAGCTGCCCATTTTGATCTTGACCTGATTGTTTATGCCACCGGCTTTGACGCCATTACCGGCGGATTTGACCGCATGCAGATCAAAGGCGTTGATAAACAGAGCCTCAGGCAGAAATGGCGCGATGGACCAAGCACTTACCTGGGTGTATTAACCCACGGTTTTCCGAACCTGCTTATGGTAGCAGGTCCGCAGAGTGTTTCCGGATCAACAAATTTTCCGCGTGCTATCGAAGGTGGCGTGAACTGGGTCACCGATCTGGTGAAACACGTCCGGGCAGCCGGTGTGACCCGCATTGAAGCGCAATCCGCGGCAGAACAGGCCTGGGTGAAAGAAGTTGTGCGTGCACATGAAAAGATGCTGGCCAGGCGCAGCCAGGGTTGGTTTACCGGTTACAATTCCAATGTCAGCGGACATGAAGCAGGTACGGTGCGTTATCAGGCCTACTTCGGCGGCGGCCCAAAATATGCATCGCTGCTGGCCCAGTGTGCAGCGCAGGGTTATCAACAGATCGACATGAGTTAACAGGAAACCACCACCATGGCAGTTCAAAAACGACGCATCGGCGACATCCATGTACACCCCATTGGCCTGGGCTGCATGAACCTGAGTCACGCCTACGGGCCCGCGCAGGAACACAAGGATGCAGTGGCCTTTCTGCAGCGCGCCATCGACATCGGCTACGACTTTCTGGATACCGCAACCATTTATGGTATGGGTAACAATGAAAAACTCATCGGTGAGGCTTTGGCAGACCGCAGGAATCGTTTCTGCCTGGCGAGTAAGTGTGTGATGGGCTTCAAAGACGGCAAGCGATGGCTCGATGGCAGTCCGCAAGCGATTAAGCAGGCGTGCACAGCCAGCCTGGAACGTCTGCACACGGACGTGATTGATCTGTACTACATGCACCGTCCGGATCCGAATGTACCGATAGAGGAATCCGTTGGGGCCCTGGCTGATCTGGTCAGGGAGGGCAAGATCCGCATGATCGGGTTGTCGGAGATGTCCGCGGAGACCATCAGAAAGGCTCATTCGGTTCACCCGATCTCGGCAGTTCAGTCAGAATATTCCCTGCTCACACGCAATCCGGAAATTGCGGTATTGCAGACCTGTCACGACCTTGGCATCACCTTTGTGCCGTTTTCTCCGGTTGGCCGCGGCTTCCTCGCTGATGCGCCGATCAAACCTGATGACTATCATGAATCGGATCTGCGGCGGACGTTCCCCCGTTACAGCGAACCGCATTTTTCGCAGAACCTGGCTTTGCTGGACATCGCCAGAGCTCAGGCCAATGCCTTAGGGTGCACCATCGGGCAGCTGGCACTGGCCTGGTGTCTGGCTCAGGACCCGGATTGTGTGCCGATCCCAGGCACCACAAACCTGAAACATCTTGAAGACAACTACAACGCAGCAGATATTGAGATCCCTGCAGAGGTGCTGGCTCAGTTGAACACGGACTTTGCGCCAGCCAACGTATCCGGGCTGCGTTACTCACCGCCTGCACAGGCAACGGTGACCACCGAACGTTTTGATTTTGAACTGCAGGGCTAAAGCGCTTCGGCTTCGAAATCTTCTTTGTAACGGACCGCACAATCCGGACAGACAAAGTCATCGGGCAGATCCTTAAACAGAAAGCCCGGTGGATACCCTTCGTGATCATCGCCTGACGCCTCGTCAAAGGTGTAGCCGCAACCGGGACAGCGATACTTAAGCAGCTGTGACACGGTTGTCTCCGTGGCGTTGCTCGATGGCCTGCCGCCTGGATGGATCGATATTGATCCGGTGCAGATCCCCTCGAACGTGTGGCAGGGCCAGCAGTTTTGCATCCATGTACCTGAACCACAGCCCGGGTACGTACGCCAGCAGATACATGCCGTAGTAACCACTGGGCAGGCTGGGTAAATCGTCAAAGTGTCGCAGGCTCTGATAGCGTCGGGTTGGATTGGCATGGTGATCAGAGTGTCGCTGCAGGTGGAACAGCAGCAGGTTGGAGTAGATGTGATTAGCATTCCAGCTGTGGTGCGGCTGGCAGCGTTCGTATTTACCGTTGTCCTGTCGCCGGCGAAGCAGGCCGTAGTGTTCAATGTAGTTAGCGCTGGTCAACACCCACCAGGCAAAAAAGTTATGAATAAGCAGAAACGGAACCATGACCCAGCCGAAGAGTAGAAGCAGGGACAGTTGCAGGGCGATACTGATCAGGTAACTCTGCAGAATTTCATTGTGCCAGCTCAATACAGGCAGGCCTTTGCGATCCAGCCGTTCTCTTTCAATCTCCCAGGCGCGGAAAAAAGCCCCGGGAATTTCGCGCAGGGCAAAACGGTAAATGGATTCGCCCATACGTGCACTGGCCGGATCCTCCGGGGTGGCCACATCCCGGTGGTGACCCCGGTTGTGTTCAATCCAGAAGTGGCCGTAAGCAGGTACCGCCAGAACAATCTTCGCCAGCCAGGTTTCCAGCGTCGTGCGTTTATGTCCCAGTTCGTGACCGGTATTGATGGCAAAACCATCAGCAAAGCCAATGGCCACCGTGAGGGCCAGAAACCCCCACCAGGGCAGGGACTGCGTGCCGACAAAAACAGCTACCGAGATAAAGGCGATATAGTGCAGCGGCACCGTCAGGTAGGTCAGCACGGGGTAGTAACGATCTTCTTCGAGTTGTGGCACCAGGACTTCCGGCGGATTGTTTCGGTCCTCGCCGAACATCCAGTCCAACATGGGAGCAACAACAAACATCAGCACCAGTGGTACGGCTAACCAGAAGGATTGACCGGTGATTAAGAAGCCGAGCACGCCGATCAGAGGCAACAGCGGGTTGATCAGGGATAATGTCCACCACCAGCGTTTTCTATCAGTGTAGGTCACGATCTGGCCGGCTGTTTCTACAATACTGTAAGCGCGCATGAGACTTCTCTGGATCCCTGATGCCGCACTATAAGCCATATCTCAGGCGTGCGTCAGCCTTGGAAAATCTCAGTACCTGTGTCTACTGTGCGACCCCGATCGTTTTCCAGCGCCCGCAGCAGGGCGCTTTTCACATCCGCAATACTCACCGGCTTTGAGATGAAGTCATCCATGCCCGCGGCAAGGCATGATTCCCTGTCCTGCGCCAGAGCGTTGGCAGTCATGGCGATAATATAAGGCTGCGCAAGGTCTTCTGTGCCACGAATGATCTGGGTAGCCTCCAGGCCATCGATGTTTGGCATCTGCACATCCATCAAGACGATCTCGTAGGTTCGATCGCACAACATTTTCACGGCTTCAGAACCATCACTGGCGATGTCAGCGCGGAGTCCCAGTTTTTTGAGAATCTGCCGGGCAACGGTTTGATTGACGACATTGTCTTCTGCCACCAGCACCGCAATATCCTGCAGCTCCGCGATACGCTCGTCTGCGGAGTAATGACTGACAGGTGCTGTGGTGTGGTCGAATGCCCTTAACAAAGCGTTGAACAGATCAGTGGGTCGAATGGGTTTGCGTAACACCTGGGTAAACTGCGACCAGTCAACGTCCCCCCGATCCAGCGACGTGAGCAGGACTACGGGCACAAGTTCGTCGTGCTGGCTGTGTAATGCCTCGAGCAGATCTTCGCCGTCCATATCCGGCATAGACATATCCGTTATAACAAGGTCGCAGCACCCGGGTTTGTACGCATCCAGCAGATCTGATGGATGGCTGAAAAGGGTTGCTGACATGCCAAACCATTCAAGCAGGCCCTGCAGTACTTTTCGGTTGGTGGAATTGTCATCCACGCCGAGTACTTTTTTGCCATGCAGCCTGGGTAACTCCTGCCAGCTTTCAACGGCCGTCCAGGGTGCATGGATATAAAAGCTGAATGTGGAACCCGCGTCCAGTTTGCTGGTAACAGAAATTTCACCCCCCATGATCTCGATGAGATTTTTACAGATGGATAGACCCAGACCGGTACCGCCAAAGCGTCGTGTTGTGGACGCATCCGCCTGGGTAAACGGCTCGAACAAGGTGTCGATTTTGTGCTGGGGAATGCCTATGCCGCTGTCGCTGATGGCAAAGTGGATGCGGCTGGGTACATCTTTTTCGCCGATGGCCTCCCGATGAACCTCTACCTTTATGGTGACTTCGCCGTGCTCGGTGAATTTTATGGCGTTGGACAGCAGGTTGACTAACACCTGTCGCAGCCGGGAGCCGTCGCCTGAGATGTATCCCAGATCCTGGGGCAAAATATCCAGCGTCAGTTCTATATCCTTTTTTGCCGCCAGAGCGGCGACCACGTCAATGGAATCGGTGATGCAGTGTTCCAGGTCAAACGGCACCACTTCCAGCTCAATCTCGTCCGCTTCAATTTTCGCAAAATCGAGTATTTCGTTGATGATCACCAGCAGTGATTCACCACTGGAGCGAATGGTATCGACGTAGCTCGCCTGTTCCTGGTCCAGCCGGGTGTTCTGTAGTAAAGACGTCATACCGATGACGCCGTTCATGGGTGTGCGTATCTCGTGGCTCATGTTGGCCAGGAACTGAGTGCGCGCCTGGGTCGCTGATTCTGCCGCCAGTCTGGCCTGTTCCAGTTCCTGTTCCCGCGCCTTGGTGGCGCGCATATCCGTGACGCGTACCAGAATGAGGTCCGAGTGCTCCTTAAGTCCGACCAGCGCAAGGTTTCCCCAGAACAGATTGCCTCTTGCGGTTCTGAATTCCATTTCCGCCGACCAGACGCTGCGTACCACGGCCCTCAGTCTGGGGCGCGTGGCTTCGTCTTTGAAAGCGGTGAAATAGCTTTGTTGGATACAGTTCACCAGCACAGACCAGTCTTGTGTTTCAAACAGCCGCTCTGCGCTCTTGTTGGCCCGCAGCACTTTGAGGTTTGAGATATGTCCACACAGCAAAGCGTCGGTGGATTGAGCGAACACTGCATCGCTGAGCACATCGCTCTGCTCCCGGGCCCGCATGCTCTGTCCCAGGAAATACACCAGCGCAGAGGTGCCAATGACAATGACAGATACACAGATGATAAATATCACAGGCAACATGTCAGGTTGTTCAACCAGCAGCGATGCGGTAGACAGGCTCACAATGCTGACCACGGACCAGGCCACCAGCGGCAGCCGTGCTCTGATTGTGAGACATCCGACAAATACCATTGCAAAGCTCGAAACGGTGCTGGTGACATCCAGACTTTTGTCGTAAAGAAACATGCAGAAGATGATCAGTGCCGCTGACGCGCTGGCGCAAACAACCCAGTCGATGTGATGGCGCAGACGCGCGCTGAAAAAGGTGGCCGTCCAAAGTGAGGCGATAAACGTGATGGCCACATATCGCTCCAGCATAATGTGATTGGCTTGCTGATCAATCAGAAAGCCACCTAAGGCCAAGGCCAGTGTGCCGCAGCCAATGACGAGTCTGTAAAGCTGGACCTGATTCATAACGCTTAGAAGTCATTTTACTTTCTAAGCCTAGCAGCCTGTTGAAAAAAATCTCATCTGCTGCGAGTGCAACCGAAGGCAAGCATCGAATCACATCACGGGACCGCCTTCTTCCAGCCATTGGGCACATTCTGGAGACAGTACACGTGCCTTGGCTTGGTCATACAGAACCAGGTCCTCGTCGGTGAGCACCTCACGCCAGCGGCCATTGGTGCCTTTGAAGTAGAAGCTTTCTGAACCGCCTCGAAAGACAACGCCGCGGGGGTCACCTTCCTCATCGGCTTTCCGAGCGTTTGCTTTGACGTTTTTAAAGGTGGTGTTTTCGACCACCTGAGCCAGATGCTCAGCGCTCGGCTTTTCGCCCAGAAACTCAGCCAGCCCCTTAACCGCGCCCGCAAGATCATTCAGCATGTCGTTGTAGTGCATGAAGTAGAAGTTAGGCAGGTGGCGATACGCCCAGTAACTCTGGGTGTGTCCCAGATTAGCCCAGAACGGATATCCTTCTGATTCCCACTCAAACCAGCCCTGTGTCATCCAGCGCCTCCAGAGCGTGCGCGGGTCGTCGGGACATGCGGGCAATTTGTCGCCAACCGCATCCGGTGCGTTGAAAATCTCCATGGCGATATCGGTGTAGTTCGAATAGTGGTTAAAGAACGACATGAAAACATCTCTGCAGTCGCGACCCACAATGATGTATTTCACCTCGGGATAATAAGGCAGGCCGTCTAACGGCAGGTGACTTTTAATGAAGCGGCGGCCGGGAATGTTCTCAAGAAACGGCTTTAAAGCTTCTCTTGGAATCGGCAGAAAACGGGCGTCAGGCCAGGGTGTGACGTCCTGAAACCCTGGTCGGGGGTCACTGGTGCCATGCAGCAGTTCATGCAGAATATGTTGTGTCCAGGTGGTGCCGGCTTTGTAAGAAGTGGTGACAATAATGTCGCTGGGTCGGGGTTCATATTCGTCCCACCGGGTTGAGTCCAGATGATGGTTCTGGTATGTGCGGGTGACTTCCGGCATTGAATCTGACATAGCCTCTTTTCCTTTTTGTTTGCTGGCCTGTGTGCTGCCGGGAGTTTCCATGGGTCTTTCATGAACTGCAAGGCAGGAGATCGGGTATAGCGTGGAAACCCCTGATAGGAATCAGTACCAGGGTGAATAGGCTGAGACGATTCAAGTGAAGACCGTACTTTTATGACTAATGGATCTGGGTTTCGCTATCTGTCTGCGTTACATCCGACATCGCTGAAACATCTCAGCACCCACCTTGTCACCCTTGTCGAGACCCGCCTCTGGTTGAAAGTCCTGATCGGGATGATTGCCGGTCTGCTTCTCGGTTTGTTGCTGGGCCCTACGGTTGGCTGGGTCGATCAGGACACAGGCCTGCTGATTGGTAACTGGCTGGCGCTGCCCGGGCAGCTGTTTCTGGCCGTGATTCAGATGATTGTCGTGCCGCTGGTGGTGGCATCCGTGATCCGGGGTCTTGCCGCCAGTGAAAACGTTGAGCAGTTGCGCAAGCTTGGCCTGCGGGCCAGTGGTTATTTTGTGGTGACCACGGGTATTGCCGCTTTTTTCGGTTTGGGTCTGGCAAGCCTGCTGCAACCCGGTCAAAGGTTAGCGGGAAGCCTGCAGGCGACTGCGTCCGGCGTTGACAGCGATGTTCAGACCATGGCGGTTCCAAGCGCATCGGAGCTGCCCACAGCCTTGATCGGTCTCCTGCCCGGCAACCCCCTGAATGCAATGGCGCAGGGCGAAATGCTGCAGATCGTGATTTTTGGTGTGATCGTAGGGATTGCCCTGGTGTCCATGCCGCCGCAACAATCCAAACCGCTGCTGGATCTTTTAGGATCCCTGCAGCAGGTCTGCATGACCGTTGTGCGGTGGGCCATGCTGGTGGCGCCCATCGCTGTATTTGGGCTGATGGCCCGTCTCACCAGCCAGATCGGGTTGGATGCGTTGCTGGGTGTCTCATTTTATGTTGTGACAGTATTGCTTGGGCTGCTGGGTGTGGTTGTCCTGTATCTTGCGCTGTTGCGCATTTTTGCCGGCGTCAAACCGTCGAGTTTCCTCAGCTCTACCCGCGAGCTGTTGCTGCTGGCTTTTTCCACCTCCAGTTCGGCCTCGGTCATGCCGATGTCCATCCGCACGGCTGAGGAGCAGCTGGGCGTGCGATCCTCGATTGCGCAGTTCATTATTCCTCTGGGCGCAACCATAAACATGAATGGTACAGCCTTGTATCAGGGGGTTGCCGCCATGTTCCTGGCCCAGGTGTACGCAGTTGATATTGGCTTTGGTGGCATGCTGCTGGTTGTTGCCATGGCGGTGGGTGCTGCCGTAGGTTCGCCGGGTACCCCGGGCGTGGGCATTGTTATTCTGGCCACGGTGCTGTCTGCTGTGGGTATACCGCCGGAAGGTGTTGCGCTGATTATGGGGGTGGATCGCATTCTCGACATGTGTCGTACCTCTGTGAACGTGGCAGGAGATGTTGTGGCTGCCAAGTTAATGGATGTCTGGCTGGGGGATGTTGAAGACGCTGTAGAACCGGATAAGTCACCGGCCGCGAACCGTTAAACAACAGGCCGCAAACGGCTGCCATCCGGATTTGATCTCAACTCTGGCGAAGGGTACCGTTCATCCGGGGAATCACAACAGGCAGACCAATGGCACGCATTACGTTAAAACAGGATCACGAACTCGAGCCTCATGTGCTGGCCGCGGTAAAGGCCATCGAAGCCAGCGGCGCCGATTCAGCCACCATGCGAGGTCTGGCCCACAGCCAGGCGTTATTTGACAGCTACTTCAAGTTTTACCTGCCAGCCCGTGCAGGCACATCTGTTCCTGAAGCGCTGATAGAACTGGTGCGTCTGAAAATTGCCCGTCATAACGATTGCTTTACGTGACTGAACGCACGGCTTCTGCAGGGTGCAGAACATGGTTTGACGGAAGAGAAAATTGCACAACTGGATGCGCCAACAAACTCATTCAGTGAAGAAGAAAAGCTGGCGCTGGAGTATGCGGATCGCATGGCGCTTGACCATCACAACATGGATGATGCGTTTTTTGATCGGATGCGGGAGCAGTTTACCGATGAACAGATTCTTGAACTGGGTATGATGATTGGCCAGTTCATCGGCTTCGGACGATTGCTGATGGTGCTGGATCTGGAATCGAGGTTCTGTGCCATTGATGGTGAGGGTGGGTAGAGCACATGGTTTCACGCAGAACATTTCTCAGCAGCAGCGCAGCTGCCGGTGCCCTCACGGGCAGTCAGGTGGCCGGCGCAATCACTGCGCGGGAGACAGGTAAACGATTTCAACATGGCGTTGCCAGTGGGGATCCGCTTGGTGACCGTGTCATGCTCTGGACCAGAATCAGCGGTGAGGTGGACAAGCCGGTAGCCGTCAGGTGGGTTATCGCCACTGATAAAGAACTGCGCCATATTGTGAATCAGGGTGTGGTTACCGCCCTGCCTGCCAGAGATTATACGGTGAAAGTTGATGCGCTGGGCTTGCGCCCGGGGCGTACGTATTTCTACCGCTTCGATGCACTGGGCCAGGAAAGTCCAACGGGTCGCACGAGAACGCTGCCGGAGCGCACCGTCAGCCGACTGCGTTTTGCTGTGGTGAGCTGCTCGAATTATCCGTTTGGTTATTTCAACGCCTATGGCTGCATTGCTGATCGCGCTGATCTGGATGCGGTGTTGCATCTGGGTGACTATTTTTATGAGTATGCGCCGAGTGAGTACGGGAGCGGTGAAGAATTTGGTCGTGTACACAAGCCCGCGCACGAAGTAGTCACACTGGCTGACTACCGCATTCGACATGCACAATATAAAACTGACCCCGATCTGCAGGAGGCTCATCGCCAGCACCCATGGATCTGCGTCTGGGACGATCACGAAAGCACCAACAACAGCTGGCGGGATGGTGCCCAGAACCACAATCCCGAACTGGGTGAAGGTGACTGGGCAACCCGCCGGGCTGTGGCCATTCGCGCCTATCACGAATGGTTGCCAATAAGGGAACAACCTTCGGCCAATGGTCCCTTTATCTATCGCAGCTTCCGCTTTGGCGAGCTGGCGGACCTGATCATGCTGGATACGCGCCTGCATGGGCGAACCCGCCAGCTCGATGATCCAAAAGATGCTGCGGGTCTGGGCGATAACAGCCGCACAATTTTAGGCGCTGACCAGCAGGCCTGGCTGGTGGAGCAGCTGCGCGCGTCAAAACGTCATGGCACCCACTGGCGCCTGCTGGGCCAGCAGCTCATGTTCGGCCAGCTGCTTGGCGACGATGGCGTGATACTCAACACAGATCAGTGGGATGGTTATCCAGCATCCCGTAAAGCCATTCTTGATCAGCTGGCGGCGGAAAAGATTGACAATATGGTTGTGCTGACCGGCGACATACATACCGCCTGGGCAATGGATATCACACCTGACCCGATGAGTGAGGCGTACGACCCTTCCACAGGCCGCGGTTCGCTGGCAGTTGAACTGGTCACAACCTCTGTCACTTCGCCAGGCCCCCAGGGGGATGCAAACAGCCTGGCGGAGCGCGAGCAGGTTGTGATGGATACGCGCCCCCACATGCACTATGTCAACCTGCGGGAGCACGGATATCTGTTGCTGGATATTGATGCACAGCAGACGCGGGGTGAGTTCTGGTTTGTAGACAGTATTGTGGAACGGCGCAAAGACGAACGTCTGGCGGCAGCATATGTGACCGCAAACGGTGCTAATCATCTGCTCAGAGATTAACGCGCGATCTGGTCCTGGCTTGTTAAGAAACCCCGCTCGATGACGGCGTCGACTACCTCGCGGGCGATGTCCAGCACTGAAGCTCTCCAGGTCGGATCGTCAGGGTAGAATGCATCCATCATGCGCTGCTTGGTCTGCTTTCCCAGTGCGCTGTTCAGTTCACCATGGCGGTGCAGCCACTGATCCTGAATCAGTGACTGAATGACTTCTAACGAGTTCACTGTGCCAAACTCCAGACCCTGGCCTAACAGTTCACGAGTGCTGGCAGCCTGCGCGCCGGAAATCATGGAACCGGCCACGGCAACCGATACTGAATCTGCGGAACCCATGTTCACAACCCGCTCACCCCACAAGGTTGCTGCTCGCGCCAGCAAGGTCGACTCAGGTTCAAGTTCGACAATACACTGGGCAGTACCGTAATCCCCTAATGCCGTGTGTATGTCGAGCCAGATTACATTACGTTCCGACAGATGAGATTGCATCAGGGCCTGAATACACTGGTTTGACCATTGCGGTTCTGTACCACCGTAAAACTGTCCGCCTGGATACTCGTACTGGCCACCGCTTAATGCCGCCTGCAGCCAGCGGGGGTCTTCCGGATGATTGCGACTTAACGCAAGTAGCGCGGAAAGGATAGATGCCGGGGTTTCTGTGCCCCACGTTGCCGGCTCGACAATCGAAGCAAGCTCCGCATAGCTGGTGTTCTTGGGGTGCGGCCTGCTGTGATCAATGAAATTTCGGTTCAGATCGACATTATTTTCGTTCACTCTGCGCTGCCAGGCGAAACCGTATGGATTGACGCCGTGAATCATCATCAGCGCAAACCGGCCATCAATTTTTGCGGGCAAGCCTTCGTCGAGCAGCGCACACTGTATAAAGCCGCCACAATAGCCTTCGATGCCATGTGTGCCCGAAGACACCACCAGCACATCTTCGCTGTGAGACGCGTTCCAGAAGGCAATATCCATGGCTATGTCACCATCAGGCCCTTTTAGCGGGTGAGGATAGGAGATGTGTTGCGCATGGCCAATACGGGCCAGAAAAGCCTCGCGTGCCGCCTGGTAAGTGTCATTGTCCGGTGTCCGCATATTCGTCTGGTTTTCTGTGCAGGTGGAGGATAGGATGCGCGCCCTTTGCAGGCGCCTTTCAGCGCCAGAGTACACGCTATGTCCGACACCCGCACGCCTGCCACTTTCAAAAGTCTCAACCTGCCGCCCGCTTTGCTGACGGCGTTGACAGCTGTGGGTTATGAAACCCCATCGCCCATTCAGATCCAGGCCATACCGCGTTTGCTTGGCGGACAGGATCTGCTTGGAAATGCGCCGACCGGCACAGGTAAAACCGCAGCCTTTGCACTGCCGTTGATCGCTCGGGTCGACGTTGCACGTCCTCAGGTACAGATTTTAACATTGACCCCTACTCGCGAACTGGCGCTCCAGGTAGCCGAGGCCTTTCAGACCTATGCAGCGGGCATTAAAGGTTTCCATGTGTTACCCATATATGGCGGACAGGATTACGGCCCCCAGCTGCAGCGGCTCAGGCGTGGTGTGCATGCCGTTGTGGGAACACCGGGTCGCATCAGAGATCACCTGCAACGAGGCACTCTGAAGCTGGATGCTTTGCAGGCAGTTGTGCTTGATGAGGCTGATGAGATGCTGCGTATGGGATTTATTGATGAGGTGCAATGGATTCTGCAGCAAACTCCTGACACACGTCAGATGGCGCTGTTTTCCGCAACCATGCCCAAAGAGGTGCAGGCCATTGCCCGGCGCTACATGCGGGATCCTTATGAGATATCCATTCAGGCCAAAACCGCCACCGCAGAAACTATTCGTCAGAGATTCTGGTCGGTGGGAGGGTTGAAGAAGCTGGATGCGTTAACGCGCATTCTTGAAGTAGAACCCATTGATGGTGTGCTGATCTTTGTACGGACAAAAACCGCCACTGCAGAACTGGCGGATCGGTTGGAAGCGCGTGGTTATGCTGCCGCAGCCATGAATGGCGACATGCCCCAGCGGCTGCGTGAACAAACCGTTGATCGCCTGAAGAACGGGGCTCTGGATATCCTTATTGCCACGGATGTTGCAGCACGGGGTCTGGATGTTGATCGGATCAGCCACGTTATCAACTATGATATTCCCTACGATACTGAAGCGTACATCCACCGCATTGGCAGAACCGGCAGGGCAGGCCGGCCGGGCGAAGCAATACTGTTTGTTGCCCCCCGAGAAAGACGTATGTTGAACGCCATTGAGCACGCCACCCGTCAGAAAATCGAACCGTTGCAGTTGCCCACCACTGAAACTGTGAACAATAAACGCGTTGCGGATTTCAAACAGAAGATCACCGACACGCTGGCAGCGGGTGAATTGTCATTCATGCAGAACCTGGTTGAGCAATATCAGATCGAACATGATGTACCCGCCCTGGAGATTGCTTCGGCGCTGGCCAAACTGGCCATCGGCGATGTGCCGTTGCTTTTGAGTCACGATAAAGCGGGTGCTTTTCGCCCTGCCAAGAGACGCGCCGAGCGTGCATCGGGTCCGGCTGTCCGGCCCAGGCAGGAGCGGCGCAGTCGAGCGGATTTTGACTTTGAGACTTTCCGGGTTGAAGTGGGTAACGAGCATGGCGTGAAACCCGGCAACATTGTTGGTGCTCTGGCCAACGAAGCGGGCATCACCTCGGATGCCATTGGCCGGGTGATTATTCAGGAGCACTACAGCACTGTGGAGCTTCCTGAAGGGATGCCGGATGAACTGTATCGCGACCTGCAGAAAGTATGGGTCTGTGGCCAGATGTTGAAGATCAGCCGCGTGGATGATGTCGCTTCACTGCCGCCGGGAGACGCCACTCGAGCTGTGCGGAAACGCAAACATGTCCCTCCCGCACCCGGCAGCAGCTCAAAGAAGACGGCTGAGGCGAAGACTGGCAACAGCACTAAACGCAATAAAAAAAAGAAAAAGTGATTAAGAAAAGCAAACGTCGGGGCAATAAAGGTGACAGGTAGACTCTGCGCTGGAGTATTGCTGTTTATCAGGCTTGAATAGCGCTTTCGGCGCTGTCATTGTGCTGTCATGAAACAGGCAACTTCTGATCATCTGCCCACCGGTAACTGGTATTTATTTATCGGCGATGGCATCTGTCTGAAGGTCTCATCGGATCTGCTGCTGGGTGAAGATGAAGAAGGTCTGGTTGTCTTAAACCCGAAGCAGGCCGATCAGGGCCTGTTGAAGTTGCGCAGGGACGAGGCTGGACGCCTGTTGTTGAAAAATGCCAGCAAGCGCCATGTGCTTGAGTGGCGCAAAGGTACGGCAACCATGGTGGGCAGTGAATTTTCTCTGGTAGCGGGTTCACGGATCATGCTGCCCAACAATGAGCTCTACCTCAACCATGAAATGCAACGTGGTCAGGTCAGCGCACATATTGTCGTTCAGGAGAGCGAGCCGGCGGCTGAGCAGCTTGAGGTGCTGGTGGAGGTCATGCCGGAAGCACTCTACAGGCCGATGGTTGTGTCTGAAGCTGAAGTTGATGGGCAGGAGGCTGACGCGCAAACCGACGTCGAGCCCGCCGCCACACCCCTATCCCGAACCGATGCCGCGTCCGAGACAGTGATGGTGGAAAAACTGCTGGACCGGGAAGTTTTTGCCGAGCCGCTTTTACCTGTCCGCTCGTCAACCCCGCAGATAAAGGATGATTCGAACCGCGGCAATCATCAGATCGTGCTTATCGGCGTGGCGGTTGTTGCCTGTTTGGTCATCGGCATGCTGTTAGGTAACTGGTATACCTCATCGGACTCCACAGTATCAGACGCCTCGTCAGTTCAGCCTCAATTGTTGGAGTCGACGCCCGCTCTGCTGACATCAGCAGGAGATACATCACCAGGCGATCCGTCACCAGGCGATCCGTCACCAGGCGATACGTCACCGGGGGAGACATTGCCAGGCGTTACAACACCGAGCGATACAACGTTGCCAGAGACTGCCGTTGCTCAGCCCAGTGTCGCGGAGGCCGAGGTTGCAGCGGCACTGGCGCGCGCGTCGGCCTATATGGCGCAAGGCTTTATCACGCAGCCCCGTGACGGTAACGCGGTGCTCGAACTGTCGAATATTCTCTGGCAGGACCCGAGCAATCAGGCTGCCTTCGAGTTGATGGGTGAAGCCACAAACCGGCTGATTGACGCTGCGATAGAAGCACACTCAGCAGGTTTTGAGTACGAAGCCCGTAACCTCATTGAAGAAGTGCTCGGCTTCAATCCGCAGCACCCTCAGGCCAATGCCTACAAACGACAATGGGCGCGCAACGATACGGTTGATTAGCTGCCGCCGCCCCCTGCCGCATCAGCACTGCCTTCGTACTCACTTTCCAGCAGGCGCGCACCGCGCAGGATGTTACCCATTGCATAGTTTCCCTCATGACACGCGTATTCATACAGTTTGCTGTCGGGTTTGGATTGCCAGACGTAGCGACCACTCCAGGGTGCCGTCCATGCTGTTTCATCCTTAACGGTGAAATCGTAATACAGGTTGCCGTCTTCCATGCGGCTGAAACGCTCGATGACATGCAGGGTTTCGTCCGCACCGGGCAAGCCGTTCACAGCTCTGAAATTTTTTGTTTCCACTACCAGCACGTCATCTTCCCAGTAGCCGATTGAGTCACCCTGCCATGAACGATTCTCTTCAGGGGAGTGTTCCGCGTCGATACGCACTATCTGAGCGTGATGTACCATCTCATGCAGAATCATCACGTGTGTATCCGTCTGGATAATCCGTTTGTAGTTGTTGTACAGACTAGGCAAGGTCGGAATGGTTGAAGCAAACGAAATCAGGCAGCGTTCAGACGGCGCCAGGCTCTCCGGACCATCAAACGGCCCAGGGCCATCATAGTCCAGCCAGGTAGCCCGCCCTGTGTTTTCGTGCAGAAAGCTCTGATAGCGCTCCCCAACTCGTTCATCCAGGCCATCTACAGCCGGTGGATAGCGCCCGTTTGGCGGATCATAAATAATAGAGGTTGGCACGTTACCGTTGATGGTACCCAACGCGCTGCCCGGATCCACCCAGAAAGCATTGTAGCCACCTACGCCACCTGCACCCGCCATATTGTTGCCGTCTCCCCCCTCTGGTGGGGCCTCCCGGTCCGGGTCGCTTTCATTATTGATGGCCCAGTCTGAAACGACTCTGAACACCCAGTTCAGCGTGTTGGCAACCCACGGATACAGGTATTCTATTTCGCCTAACCATTCTGGTCGCTCGGTGGGCGTTAGAATACCGGTATCGTAAGTGCCTGACAGATCCGGTTTGCCGGAAGGCGTGCGTTTGATATCTGCATGGGCAAATGTGATCGAACCTGAGAATAAAAACGTTGCGAGCAGCATCGCGCTGTATTGACTTCTGGAGATTTGACGCATGGTGGATCCAGGGATTTGCGGATCTGGCAGTCTAGCAGCCTGTTGAAAAAATCTCATTTGCTCAGTGTGCTCTGTGGGACGCGAGAAAAATGCGTCGATGCTGACCCGCGTGGGTTCACAGGTGACCTGCACTACACTACGCTCTGATGTTTTGGAGAGGTACTTGAGCAAAACCGAATCGGACAGACAGAAAGTCTGCGTTTTTGTCGATGTACAGAACGTGTATTACACCTGTCGCGAGGTTTTTCAGCGAAACTTTGACTACAACGCCTTCTGGGCGCGGGTCAGTGAAGGCTGCGAACTCACTGGTGCCTATGCTTATGCCACGGATCGTGGGGATGCCAGACAGATGCAGTTTCAGCACATTCTGCACAGTATCGGTTTTACCGTAATGCTGCGACCCGTGTTGCAGCGATTGGATGGCAGCACCAAAGCGGACTGGGACGTCGGCATCACGCTGGATGTCTACGAACAGGCCAGCACCTGCGACAAAGTGGTGTTGGTGACCGGCGACGGAGACTTTGACGTGCTGCTGGAACGGGTGCGTCATCGATTCGGCACCCGCTCTGAAGTTTATGGCGTACCGGCGCTGACTTCGCAACTGTTGATTGACGCAGCAGACCAGTTTTCGCCCATTGATGAGGCGCTGTTGTTGAAGTGATCCGGCGCTATACTGGCTGCCCACCCGTATCCGGAGCTTTTCATTGATCACCATTCACGGTTCGTCTGTATCCCCTTTTGTGCGTAAAACGCTGGTCTGCCTCATGGAAAAAGAGGTGCCTTATGCGTTGAATCCAATCAGCCCGTTCCCTCCCCCGGCGGAATTTCTGCAGATCTCTCCGCTGGGCAAGATCCCCGCCATGACCGATGGAGACCTCGCGATCCCGGATTCCTCAGCCATCTGCGGCTATATTGAGAAAAAACATCCGGCGCACCCACTGTATCCCAGCGAACCGGGTGATTACGGTCGGGCGTTGTGGTTTGAAGACTGGGCGGACAATGAGTTGCCTAAAGCCACTGCAGCGCTGTTTTTCAATCGCATTGCGGTGAAGATGATGAAGCGGGAACCGGACGAGGCTGTGATCCAGAAAATCCTGGATGAGGTGCAACCACCCATATTCGATTATCTGGAGGCTGAGATTGGCGATAAAACCTACCTGGTTGGCGATACCTTCAGCATTGCGGACATTGCGGTAACCTGCCAGTTTATTCAGATGTTGTACGCGGGTGAAAGCCTGCCGGGCGACAAGTATCCGAACATCACCCGTTATGTGACGGAACTAATGTCCAGGGATTCATTCAAAACACTGGTAAACAACGACCCATTCATCAAAATCTAGGTAATCATGTCCAAACTGTTTTTCGGTCTTGTTGTGCTTGTCAGCGTTGTCTTCACACCCGCCGTCCTGGCGGAAAAAGCAGTGCTGGCTGGCGGCTGTTTCTGGTGTATGGAAAAAGACTTTGAAGAACTCGAAGGCGTGACGGATGTCATATCAGGGTTTACCGGCGGCACCGCACCTGACCCAACCTATCGTGGTGATCATACCGGCCACTATGAGGCGGTTGAAATCACCTACGATGAAGCGGTATTGAGTTACGCAGATATTCTCAATCACTTCTGGGTCAACATAGACCCGTTTGATGCACGCGGACAGTTCTGCGACAAAGGTCCGAGCTATCTCAGTGCGATCTTTGTGGCCAATGAAGAAGAGCGCCGCCTGGCAGAAAAATCCAGACAGGCAGTGGTGGAGCGCTTCCCGAATCAGACGGTGGTGACGCCTATCCTGCCCGCGGCAGAATTCTACCCGATCAAAGGTGCTGAAATCGGGCATCAGGATTTCTATAAGAAAAACCCTGTGCGCTACGCGGCGTACCGCTGGGGGTGTGGTCGAGATCAGCGCCTTGCAGAGATCTGGGGACCGAAGTAAAAGCTGCTTCGAACTCCTGAGGCTGCTTGAAACGCTTTATGGCGTTAAAAAACGATCGCGCTTCGGGGTAGTGCATCTGCAGGTAAAACAGCCACTGTTTCAGGCGGTTGCCCAGGAAACGTTTCGGATAAGCGTCTTTGGTTGCACGATAGAACCGCTCCAGGAGCACCACAATATCGCGCCACTGGAGCGGCTGATGGTCTTCCTGCGCAACGTGGGCCTTTATCTGCAGCGCAAGATCCGGACAGGCGATTAATCCCCGCCCTATCATGAAATCTTCACAATGGCTTTGTTCTCTGCAGCGCTGCCAATCATCCAGGTTCCAGATTTCACCATTGGCAATCACCGGGATGCTGATCTGATCGACGATGCGTGCGATGTAAGACCAGTAGGCAGGAGGGTCATAGCCGTCGGCTCTGGAGCGCGCATGTACACACAACTCGTCAGCTCCGGCGGCCGCGATAGCCAGTGCATTATCCAGATACAGGGAGCGGTCTTCGAATCCCAGACGAATTTTGGCGGTCACCGGCACCTCGTCCGGCACTGCGATGCGCACGGCCTTGACAATACCATGCACAAGATCCGGCTGTTTCAGCAGAACGGAACCACCTTTGCTGTTGTTGACTGTTTTTGCCGGACAACCGAAATTCAGATCGATGGCGGCAGCACCGAGGTTGGCCGCGACGACTGCAGTTTCCGCCAGCGTCGATGGATTGCTGCCCAGCAGTTGTATGCGCAGCGGCACGCCGCCGGGGGTGACACTGCGTCGACCGATAGAGGGTTGTGCATGGTGTAATTCGGGGCATGCGCGCAACAGTGTTTTGGCTGGCGTTACCAGGTTGTTGACTCTGATGAATTCGCTGACACAGATATCCACCCCACCAATCTCGCTGTAGAGGGTGCGGAAGTGGTGATCGATGACACCTTCCATGGGCGCTAAAAACAGACGCATGACCTGGTCATGTTAAACACTAACTGCTGCAGCCACCATGTTCGTGACGTGCGGGTAATTTTTTTTTCGGATCCGTAAGCGCAATGGACGCAGTGATCAGCATTGTTGGTCCGCAGGGATTCGGGCAGACTGTTTGATGTGGCGACGTCACCAACGCTCGAAGATCGGGCATAGTGGAGGGAACGGATCAATGGGCAAGTTTGAACTGGTGGTCAACGGTGAGCAGGTGGAGGTTGAGGCACAGCCTGATATGCCACTGCTGTGGGTGTTGCGGGATAAGCTGAAACTGACGGGCACCAAATATGGCTGCGGCATCGCGCAGTGTGGGGCCTGCACTGTCCATGTAGGCGGTGCACCGGTGCGAGCCTGTGTGCTGCCGGTATCGGCGGTAACCGCGCCGGTGACAACGATAGAAGGTCTGGCTGAGGGCGGCAGCCTGCATCCCCTGCAGAGTGCCTGGATTGAGCATGATGTGGCGCAGTGCGGTTATTGTCAGGCCGGCCAGATCATGAGCGCAGCGGCTTTGCTGGCAAACAACAGCAACCCGGATGATGCGGCCATAGATCAGGCCCTGGCCGGAAACTACTGTCGCTGTGGTACAAACATTCGCATTCGTCAGGCCATCCATACCGCGGCCAGTTATTACAACGCGGATACGTCTTCGAACAAGGTGACGGGAGGTGGACGATGAGCATGTCACGATTGAACAGGCGCAATCTTTTCAAAGTCTCCGCGCTGGCTGGAGGCGGGCTGATGCTGCAGCTGAATATGCCCCTGGCGGCGCTTGCTGAAGATGTCGGCACGCTGGTTGAGTCTAAAGAACTCAATGTCTACGTGCAGATAGATACGGACGGTCAGATCACCATCTATTCCTCCATTCCGGAAATGGGACAGGGTATTAAAACCACCTTGCCAATGATCATTGCGGAAGAAATGGGTGCCAGGTGGGAAGATGTCGTGGTTCTGGATGCGCCGCTGGATGCCACTAAATTCGGCCTGCAGGGTGCCGGCGGGTCAACCTCGGTACCCAGAAACATTGACACCATGCGGCGCATGGGCGCCTCAGCCCGGGAGATGCTGATCGGTGCAGCCTCGTTACTGATGGAAGTGGAACGTGAAGAGCTGGATGCACGGGAGAGCAGGGTGATCCACGTTTCCGGAGAGAGTCTGTCGTTCGGGCAGCTGGCGGCGGTTGCGGTACGCCAGCCGGTGCCGGACCCGGAAATGCTGTCGTTCAAGGATCCGCGCTCTTACACGATTATCGGCACCTCGGTAGGTGGCGTGGACAACCTTGTTATAGTGTCCGGGCAATCGCAATTTGGCATCGACGTTGATGTGCCGGATATGAAATTTGCAACGTATCTGCGTTGTCCACGGCTTGGTGGCAGGGCAAGCGCGTTTAACGCTGCGCAAATCAAGGCGATGCCTGGTGTTACAGATGCTTTTATCCTGGCACCGGATGCGCGAGCTGGCAAAGCATCGATGGCGTTTCTGGACGGTCTGGCAGACCTGCGCGGTGGCGTTGCCATTGTTGGTGACGACACCTGGTCAGTGCTGGCAGCCAGAAACAAACTCAAGGTCACCTGGGATGAGTCGTCGGCTTCCAACGACAGCTGGACGCAAATGGTGGCGCAGGCCAAACAGATTGCTGTAAAGGGTGGTGGCGAGGTTCGCCTGGACAGTCCAGCGGTTGAACCGACGTTTGCCAATGCGCAGAATCAGGTGCATGAGGCTTTCTACCAGTTTCCATATGTGGCGCATGTGTGTATGGAGCCGATGAATGCAACCGCCCACTTCAAAAAGGGCAAAGACGGCGCGCCAGACAGTATGGACATCTGGTTAGGCAGTCAGTTTCCCGGTCAGGTAAAAGAAATAGCCAACAATATGTTTGGCATTGCGCCGGAGAACGTCACCGTACATGCCAAGCGTATGGGTGGTGGCTTCGGGCGGCGGGCTGTACACGATTTTGCGGCTGAAGCGATGGCAATTTCCCATCGTGTTGGCGTGCCTGTGAAACTGACCTGGACCCGGACGGATGATATCCATCACGATTTTTTCCGCGCAGGTGGTTTTGAGCAGATGAAAGCGGCCATCGATGCTGATGGCAAACTGGCTGCGTGGGATCAGCACTACATCGGTTTTGCCAAACAGGGTAAACCGGTCATAGGTTCCGGCCTGCGGGGTAATGAGTTTTCCATGGTTGCCCTCGACAATGCTCGGGTGCGGCAGACATTGATGGAAATAGACACGCCTTGTGGCGCCTGGCGCGCGCCGGGTTCCAATACCAATGCATTTGTAGAGCAGGGATTTATCCACGAGTTGGCTGAGCTCGCTGGACGCGACCACCTGGAATTCCTGCTGGAGCTGATGGGGGAGCGACGCTGGATCAAAGAGGGTGATGTCAACGCGCTGAATACCGGGCGGGCGATTGATGTGATCAGGCTTGCCGCGGAAAAAGCCGGTTGGGGTAAGCCGTTGCCGGCAGGTACGGGTTTAGGTCTGGCCTTCTATTTCTGTCACGCTGCACATGTGGCGGAAGTTGCACAGGTATCCGTGGATGCCAATCGCAATTTTCGGGTTGAAAAGGTCACTGTTGCCGTGGATGTAGGACCCATTGTTAATCTCAGCGGCGCCATGAATCAGGTACAGGGCTCGGTGATTGATGGGTTAAGTACCATGGCCCTGCAGCAGATCACCATGGAGCAAGGTGTGATCCAGCAGGATAATTTTGATCAGTATGAGGTTATCCGTCTGAGCGCGACGCCAGAAGTGGACGTACATTTTATTGAAAGCGACAACCCTTCCACGGGTCTGGGGGAGCCGGCATTGCCGCCGCTGGCACCGGCGGTGACCAACGCCATTCATGCAGCCACGGGCATTCGCATACGCAGCATGCCGCTCAGCGCAGAGGGCTTCAAGCTGATCTGATATTCACTATAGTGGCGTGGTGTATTGTAGTGGCGTGTTATTCGTCGTTGCATCCTGGTGGTGGCTGATCACCCGACCAGGGTGTGATCGGCACAGTTGATATCGCATTCTGCGGGGAACCGTCGACAATCTTGTCACTGTAGGCAAGGTAAACCAGTGTGTTTCTGGTTTCATCACAGAACCGTACGACCTGGAGTTGCTTGAACAGGACAGATCGTCGTTCATTAAACACCCGCTCACCCTTTTCCAGCGGTGCATTGAAAGTGATCGGGCCCACCTGCCGGCAGGAGATGGAAGCATCTGAAGTATCCTCTGCCAGGCCAACGGCGCCTTTAAGTCCACCGGTCACCGCGCGGCTGATATGACAGGCAACGCCTGCAACTTTGCTGTCGTCAAAGGCATCGACAACGATTTTGTGATCTGGTCCGATCAGCTTGAATTTGGTATCCACGCTACCGATCTGTTCTGCCTGTACGGTTGCCTGGCACAGGACGCCCAGAATGAGTATCGCGGTGTATACAGAGTTTTGCATAGCGCAGTTCAATTTTTCTTCTCCAGATTCTTAAGCTGTCGATTGTGCACGCCGGGCAGCACGACCAGAGCTATGATCGCTCCGCTGAGCGCCCAGGCCATATCTGATTGTGTATCCCAGATGTAGCCCTGGGTGCCAAGGAACGATTCAGCCGCCTCGCCTGATAACAAGGCAACCCACCACTCGATAAGCTCATAGAAAGCGCTGAATCCCAGACAGAAACAGACAATCAGAAAAGCCCGCCAACGATCACCGTTGATCACGTTTTTTCTGATCAGTATTTCTCTGGCAACGATGGCGGGTACAAAACCCTGAGCAAAGTGACCCAGTTTGTCGTAGTTGTTCCTGTCACTGTTGAACACTTCAGCAATCCAATCGAACATAGGCACCCTGGCGTAGGTGTAGTGAGCGCCCACCATAAGGATAATGCAGTGCACCAGGATCAGGATGCAGGTCAGGCGGGTGAGGGGGAAACTGTGCCGGGTATACCACAATACCGTGGCTGCGATGATGGCCGGGCCCGCTTCCAGCACCCAGGTCGGGTAGTCATGGGGGTTGATGCCAGACCAGGTTAAAACGATGAGAAACAGAGCAATCCAGATGGTTTGAGGTTTCATCAGGCGATCCATCAACGCGTTCTCCATACTTGTTGTAACTGTCTTGCTTTAACTTTGCCCCTCAGGCGACCTGCGTAGCCTGGCCGGCGACAATATACCAGGTTACAAACAGTGCGTTCACGAATGTGCCGGGAAGGTAACGTTGGGTGCGGCGGTAAGTGTAAGTGCTGATAATGGCGACAATCAGTAACAAGGGTACAAACTGAATCATTACGATGGTGTTCAGCGGTTCTTCCGGCGTCAGCAATGTGCCTGCACTGAATAGAAACATGTACTGGGCAACGAGGAATAAAAGGAAGCCCCCCATCATGGCCAGCGCATTCGATGTGTAAGCCGCCAGCCAACCATCGCCGCTTACGCTCAAACCCAGATGGAGTGGTCTCAGCACGCCGACAAAGTAGATAAAGAAGGGTACAAGATAAAGCAAAGCCAGCTGCAGCTGCGCAGCGCTCAAAACCTTCAAACCAACAAACCAGAAGCGGAAATCAATGTTGAAAGCTGCGTCCACCAGCACCGTTGCGCTATAGGCAACTGCAATAGTAAGCAGCCCCAGAGCACAACTCTTCGCGGGTAACTCATCGCTTTGGACTTTGCTGGTAGACGTCAGCCGCATCAGCATTGACGCGATCGCCGCGTTGACCAGCGCCCAGATCAGAATCTGATTGGTAATACCCTGGGCAAACCAGGTGTTGGGTGCAAAGATCCGCTCCGCCCACGAAAACAGAGGATAGTAAGTGGCCACTGGAACAACAGCGCTGGCGAGTGCCAGGATCCACCATTTTGCGTTTCGATGAGAAAATGCGGCGACAGCTGCCGGGGTGTGCAGCGTCTCGAAAAATCCCGTCTCCAGGAACAACCTGATGCTGCCCAGGATCAGAACAACCAGACCGATCAGTGCGATCAGGGTGCCGATTTCCTTCAACAACCAGATCTGATCTGAGCTCGGCAGTGCCTGACTGCCTGTCAGAGTCTGTGAAAACCAATCCAACGCGTAGCCGATTGACTCATGTGAAAGGTGGTTGCCTGGATGGGTGACCGCTGGCTGCATCAACATGCGTCCGGTACCTGCTTCAATGCTGCCGTACAGCGTGTTGGGTAGAACGTCTGTTTCGGTACCGAACAGTGTCTGCAGTTTTGTGCTCTGGTTAACGTCCAGGGCGCGTTCTGTCCCCCACATGAGCTCTGAGAACTCATCAAAGCGGGCGAATACAACAGCAACGTTTCGTGGCCAGTCCGCCGTACCGTCAGCGGCAAATGGAGGCCCTGTGCTGGAACCCTGCAGTACCATGGCCCGATAACCCTCGGGCAGAGCAGCGGCGGCTGCAAGTACCGCCCAGCCACCCATGGAGTGACCTTCCAGGCCGATATTGTCTGTATCGACCATTTCCAGTGTGTGCAGGTAGCGCAGCGCATCCGGCCCACCAAACCCTTCGCTGAAGGCAGGTGGATCTGAATAGCCATGACCGGTCTGGTCGAGGGCGAGCACCACATAGCCGCGGCGGGCAAATTCAATGGCAAACCCGGATTGGGTTTCCCGGGAGTTTATGTAGCCATGAACCGCCAGGATGGCAGGCGCTTTGTTTTCTTTTGTAGCGCGAGCGGGCAGATAAAGCAGTGCACTGAGCGTTCTGCCCTCGGCGCTTTGAAAACGGATGTCTTTGATGGAGATGTCAGACGATGTCTGAATCGTACCGGCCAGTGCCGCGCCAATCAGAATAACCACGCAGCCAGAAAGGAATAAACCCCATTTAGACATTCAGCTGACCCCGCATTGGGGTCTGGAGCGCCAACTGAAGCTTGCCCAAATCAGCTCTTTTTGGTTTCTTCCTGAGCTTGTTTCGGCTTACCAGGCGCAAAGTTGGCTTGCGCGGACACCCCGGTGGGAATCTGTTCGATTTTATTACCGGAGTTCAAAAAACGCTCGACGTCAGAAGCCAGGGCTTCCCGGCGTAGCGCGGAGTTAGGGTTCGATTCGGCTTGTTTCTTCTTCACTGTTGGCTCCCTGCTTGGCCTTGTTGAGTTTTTTTGCTTCTTTCTTTTTCTGTTTAGCGAGTTCGCGTTGGCGTTTTTCGTGTGAATAGTTGGGTTTTTTCATCAGATTAGGGCAGCTCCTGTTCGTAAGTGTCGATTGATTTTGGACCCGTGAGAATCCCAGCTGCACAAGAAGGCATTGATCGTGAAATGACCTACAGCCAGCGAAGGAGGAGAGTATACGCGAACAGGACAGCAATTTCCTGTTCAGGTCCTGTTTGCGTATGACTGACGTCTGGACGTGTATCTATCAATCTGACGCGCCTGTGCTTGATTCCAGCGTCTGCACCAGCGCGGTGAGGGTCATATTAACCGGCGCGGTCAGCCCCACTTTTGCCGCCTGTATGGGGACTGCTCCATTGATGACATCTACTTCACTGATGCGGCCTGCTTCAAGGTCCAGCAGCACTGAAGGTCTGGCGTCGGGCATGCGTGCTGCAAATGTTCTGATTTCTTCATCAGGGTCATTGAATCGCAAGGTCATACCAGAGGCGAGCGCAACATCAAATGCTTCACGCGCGGCAGCTCTGCTGACAACGTGCATATGCGGATGGTCGAGAACTTCACCCACGCTCAGTCCGGTTATGGCACAGGGTGCACTATAGGCAACGTTGCAGATCAGTTTTTCCCATTGCATGGCTTTGATGTCGTCAACCGCAGCAGCATCAAACCCTGCGCTTACCCAGAGCTGTGCAATCTCTTCAACTGCGCTGGTGTTAAGGCTTGAGTATGCGCCCATGCGGATGGCTTTCATGTCGTTGTGATGCGCGTGGCCAGGCTCAGGCAGCGAAGCGCCAAAACCCTGTGCAACGCCAACAATCAGGCGTTCGGCGCCTATATGACTGGCCAGAATGTCCGCGCTGCCGAGACCGTTCTGTATGGTCAGTACTCGCGTGTGCGTGTCGATGAGGCGCGTTATAGATGCTGCTGCAGATTCGATAAAACGTGCTTTCACGGCGCAGATCACCAGATCTGCCGACACTGCTGGCGCGCTTGTGTACCCTTGCAGTGCCACCGTGCGGTCGCCGCTGGCGCCACTGACGCGCAGGCCTTGCGTGTTGATGGCGTTGATATGTTCGATGTTGGGGTCGACGACACTGACTTCCACGCCAGCAGATGCGAGCAGGGCGGCGTAAATTGAACCCATCGCACCGCAGCCCACGATAAATATATTCATCTCAACGCTCCAGCAGGTGGCTGATAAATGGCGCTAACTCTGTTTTCTGCTCCAGCCCGAAGCCCGGCGCGTCGCCGGGAAAGACGTGCCCGTCTTTTATTGTGCATTGTGCGGAGTAACCGCCAAAAGGGTTGAACACGCCAGGATATGCTTCGCAACCGCCCAGGCCCAGCGCGCTGACAATGTGCAGGTTGATGAGGTGACCGCCGTGGGGAATACAGCGGCTGCGGGGAAACCCAGCTGCAGCGGTGACCTGCAGAATTTTCAGGTATTCACCCAGACCATAAGACAGCCCCGGGTCCATCTGCAGAATATCTCTGTCCGGACGCAATCCGCCGTAACGCATCAGATTGATTGTGTCCGCGGCACTGAACAGATTTTCACCAGTAGCAATCGATCCATCATAGTGGGTCACAAGTTCCGCCAGCAGCGCATAGTCCAGAGGGTCACCTGGCTCTTCATACCAGCGCAGATTGAAACCGGACAGCGCCTCTGCATAGGTCCGGGCGGTGGCCAGATCGAAACGGCCGTTGGCATCCACGGCGATGGCTTCAGGTGTGCCGGCAATGTTGATGGCGGTTTCCACGCGACCCATATCTTCTGTTAGGGAGCGACCGCCTATTTTGATCTTAAACGCCTCATACCCTTGATCCTGATAACCTTTTAACTCATCGGCGAGCTGTCTGTTCGACTCGCCAGGGTAGTAGTAGCCGCCTGCGGCATAAACAGATGCACCTCGGGTGGTCGGCGCCTGATCAAGTGTTGTTGCGATATGCTGATAAGCAGGTTGTTGTGCAAGTTTTGCATTGAGATCCCAGAAAGCCAGTTCCAGAGCCGCTGCTGCGCCTGCTCGATCACCATGTCCGCCGGGTTTTTCATCGCGCATAACCGCTGCGGTAACCGCTGCCGTATCAAAACGGTTTTCTGTCTCGTTTATCAGGGATGCCGGGTCGGCCGCTAACAGGCGCGGAATCATGCGTTCACGCAGAATGCCGCCTTGAGCGAATCGGCCTATGGAGTTGAATGCCAGTCCGGTGACAGCCTTACCCTGCTGAATCTGATCGCTGACAACAGCAACCAGTGAAACCGTATGTCTGGAAAAGTCGACCACCGCATTGGCGATGTTACCCTGCAGATTGACGGTCTTTTCATGTATCGCGGTGATGCGCATGCAGTGCACTAACCTGCCTGAAAGGTGCCCACCCGGCGGTAACCCATGCCTTTTGGCTCATACACCATGAGTTTGGGCAGGTCTGGATGTTTCCGGGCCAATACCCCAGCGGCCTGGAAAGCCGCCTCATCTGTCCACTGTGCCTGGTGCACTATGCTCTGACCATCGTTGCTGGCCAGCAGCTGGCTCTGTATGAACCCTGGCTGCTGACTGAGGAAGGTGGCGACGTAGTCGGCAATGTCGTTAACCGCCTGATTCTGATTGTCTGCAGTGGTCTTGAACGTCACCACAACATAATGGCCTGCGCTCATGTTATTTCCGCCCGTACTATATCCCTGCCCAGCACCATGTTCCGGAGTTTTGCAAAAGCCACATCGCGCGTCAGGTATTTCATGCCGCAATCCGGCGCAACCACAATCTGCTCGGCGGGTATGACCTGCAGCGCAGCGCGTATTCGATCTGCCACAATTTCCGGTGTTTCCGGTGTGGTGTCCCGCAGGTCCAATACACCTACGTGGACTTTTTTGTCCGGCAACGACGACAACAGCTCCATTTTCAGTCTGGGTTGTGCACACTCAATGGACACTTCGTCTGCGTGGCAGACATTCAACTCGCCGAGGAACGCATAACCCTCGGGTTTGTTGTCGACATGTTTGCCGTAACCGAAGCAGACGTGCAACACGGTGGGTCCGGTGGCACCCTGCAGAGCACGATCGATAGCGGCGACGGCGTATTCCCGAGCAGCTTCCGGGCGGGCCTGAACGTATGGCTCGTCGAGTTGCACGATATCCACACCTGCAGCAAACAGGTCTTTGAGTTCTTCGTTGACGGCGTCGGCATACGCCATAGCCAGGTCGCCGTCTTCTTTGTAGAACTGGTTGTCCGCCTGCTGGGCAAGGGTGAAAGGTCCCGGCAGGGTAATCTTAACGGGTTTAGCGGTATGTGCTTTGAGGAACTGAATGTATGGCACCTCAACTGGGAAGCGGCGCCGGATAGCGCCGGTGACACGAGGCACTGGCACCTGTTTGCCCGTTCGATCGATGGCGGCTCCCGGGTGGTCAATATCAACCCCTTCTAACGCATTGGCAAAGCGGTTGGAATAACTCTCGCGACGCATTTCACCGTCGGTGACAATGTCCACGCCGGCTCGTTGCTGATCGTCCAGGGCTATCAGGGTGGCGTCATTCTGAGCTTCCTCCAGGTCTTGTGGTGCGGGTTTCCATAATTCATGCAATATAACTCGCGGTGGCAGGCGCGCGCCCAGACGCGATTTATCGATCAGCCAGTTCGGTTGCGCGTAACTGCCAACGAGGGACGTTGGCAGAATGGGATAGCTAATCATGTGTTTCTCCAAGATGCTCACAAAGGTTGGCATAGGTATGAGCCAGAACCTTTCTGGCCGTTTCAATGTCGTCGGCGCTGATGCCGGCAAGGGCTATTTCATTTACGGTAACCACCTTTGGCATCAGCGTTGCACGCAAACGGTGTGCCTGAGGGGTCAGGGTGATGTAAACCTTACGTTTATCCTCGTTGCATCTTGTCCGCACAGCAAAGCCTGCATCAACAAGGCTGCGAACGGCATGTACGGTGGTGGCCTCTTTGGTGCCGGTGCGCTCGCTCAGCTGTCGTTGGGTGATGTTGTCTTCTTCCCACAACACCCGGAGCAGGCGCCATTGGCCCGCGCTGACACCATGAGGCAGGGTTAATTTTTCCAGCGCTCTGGAAAACATGCGGAAGTTCACACGGCTGAGATAGCCCATGCTGTGCATGGGTTCCAGATAGGGGTTGCTGGTCAGTGGCTTGGCCGTTTGCGGCATGATCAGCCTCCTTTGGATTGCAACCAGTCGGCGATCATGTCAGCGACGTTGTCCCGTGCGTCGCCGGGATTCTCCAGATAATGATCGCCGGGGATCATCTCCAGGCGTTTGTCAGCGCTGGCCAGGTTGTCGTAAATTGATTGCGCATCACTGGGAAACACACCGGTATCAGCCGTGCTCTGAATCACCAGTGCAGGCACGGAGATACGGCTCAGGTGCGCCGCGCCGCTGCAGTGAGAGTCGCGCAACGACCACATGGACAGCCAGGTGCGCAGGGTATTATTCAAGCCTATGCCCCGGGGAGAGAAATTGGCGGTTTTTGGATCGCCTGCATAGCAGCGTCCAACTTCTCGTTCGGATGGGTCCATGGTGCCATCCAGCAACCGCAGATCTGCCCAGGTGCGATACATATTGAACGCGCGATCAGACATGCCCAGTTGTTGCAGGCGTTGCAGTTCCGCATAACACCAGTCGGTTATGCGGTGATTGCGCGCGCGCTGGGCGGCACGGTATTTTTCAATGAATTCCGGCGCATAGGGTGGCCCATTGTCGGGGTTAAACATATTCAGACTTTCATCGATACTGGTTGGGTCGCTCTCATCGGTGATGGACGGATCAAACCAGTCAGTGAGCACTTCGGGGCGGCCGAGGTGTGCACACAGTGAGATATAAAACGCCGCAGGCGAAATCTGGTGCAGGGCGTCGGGTATTTTCAGGCCCGGCGTGGCGGACATGGTGACGCCTGATGCCTGGGACTGATACGCGCCCATCAGTGAGCCGCCGCCGGAATTTCCTAAGATAACAACGTTCTCAATACCTGCCGTTTCGCGCAGCCAGCTGACGCCGGCGCCAATATCAATGAGCGCGTGTTCCAGCAGGAAAAAAGCCTCGTTACCGCGAAAACGGGTATTCCAGCCAAGAAAGCCAAAACCGCGTTCGGCCATGTATGGCCCCAGGTAGTGTTCACTGAAATCGACGTTGTAATGAGTGGCAATAAGGGCTGTCTTTGCCGGCTTGCCCCTGGGTTTGAAATACAGCCCCTGACAGGGGTTAAAGCCGGCACCGTTGCGTGCGCTGGTGGCTGAAGTGCAGGAGACAAATTCCCGTTCCCAGTCTGCCATGTTCCCTCTTTTTTAAATCGGAAAATACTTAGCAAGCAAAGTATATTGATCTTAGACGTTAAGCAAGTAGAATGAGGCCGACCAAACGCTGGTATGGATCCTGGGGAGAGAATCATGGCGGAAGGATTGAAGGCGGAAAGATTAAAGGCCCGACGCGTAGAGGCGGGAAGCGCAAAGGTGGCAGGGGAGCGCGCCTTGATCGAAGCGTTAGCATCACTTGCGCCTCTGTTGCGTGAGAATGCGGCGCTGGCCGAAAAACAGCGTAAACCGGTTGATTCGGTCATGCAGGCGATTGAAGAGACCGGTGCCTACCGCTGGTTTGTGCCCAGCAGATATGGCGGCTATGAGTACTCACTCAAAGGCTTCATGGAGGTGGGCATGGCGCTGGGTGAAGCGTGTACATCGCATGCCTGGGTAACCACGTTCTGTATGGAGCACAACTGGTTGCTGGCCCTGTATGACCAGCCCGCCCAGGACGATCTGTTTGGTTCTCACCCCTACATTATTGCGCCGGGCAGCCTGGCGCCCAATGGCAAAGCCACGCCGGTTGATGGAGGCTTTCGCATCAGCGGTCGCTGGCAGTGGGGGACTGGGGTCATGCACGCCAACTGGGTAATGGTTGGCGTCCTGACACCTGTCCCGGGTCAGGAGGCACCCATGCTGGGTATGTTTGTCCTGCCGGTAGAAGAAGCGGAAATTATTGACACCTGGCACGTGGAGGGCATGGTCGGCACCGGCAGTAACGATATCGCCATCAACGATGTGTTTGTGCCCGAACACCGCCTGGTCAATCTCGCGCTGGTCCGTGATGGCACCAGTCCCGGGGCCCGTCTGCATGACTCACCCTTGTATAAAATGCCGATGTTGCCGGTATTGGGGCTGACCGCAACAGCGCCGCTGGTGGGCGCGGCAAAAAATGCAGTTGCGCTGTTTGAAGAGCGAATGCAGGGTCGTACAGTGTATGGCACCACCAGCAAACAGGGAGAGCGTGCGCTGGCGCAGTCCCGTCTTGCTCACGCCCGCGTCGAAATGGATGCCATTGTGGACCAGTTGTTTCATGTCACTGCGGAAGTTGAAGACTGGGGTGAAGGTGGCAAACCCTGCCCGGAGCTCGACCGCGCACGCCTGCGAGTGGAAATTGGTCACCTGGTGCGGCGCTCACGTAACGTGGTGCGGGATGTGGTGGAGGCCTGTGGCGCCAGCGCACATTTTCTTGATAATCCCCTGCAGCGAATTTTACGTGATCTGAATACCGCCTCATGTCATACCGTATTTGATCTGGATGTCAGCACTGAAATCTACGGGCGGCTGCTGGTTGGGTTGCCGCCTAACGGACCGGTGTAGCTGATGGCCTGCCTGCCTTATCACTACCGCTGGCCATGCTTCGGTTCTGTTGTGGCTGTGTGGCTCGTGCTGATGTCCCCTCTGGTAGCTGCACAGACCTGTCCCGGCACAGTAAGCGGGGCAAAAAATATCTACTGGGGAGACCTGCATGTCCACTCAGGCTATTCTCTGGATGCCTGGGGGTACGGCACGGCCTCCACGCCGGCCCAGGCGTATGCCTTTGCCAGAGGAGCGCCAATCGCGTTGCCCGATGGCACAACGGTCAGCATGCCGCGGCCACTGGATTTTATGGCGGTCACTGATCATGCCGAGTGGTTCAACCTCATGTATGTGTGTACCGACCCGATGGCCAGTGCACACCCCTATTGCGATATTCTGACGGAAAAAAACACCCCGCAGACGGGCTCTGAAGTATTTGCCAATTATGTGCTGCCAACCATCACCGAAGCCAGTCCTGCGCCAACCCCTCTGTGTGAGGAGCGGCCGGAACTCTGTGCCTCTGCCCATCTGTCTCAATGGCAGCGGGTGCAGGATCAGGCTAACGAGGCTAATGACCCGTGCAGGTTCACGTCGTTTATCGCATTTGAATGGTCCGCAACACCTGATTTCAGCCATAACCATCGTAATCTGATTTTTGCTAACGAAAATGTTACGCCGGATGCCATTGATTACATGCGGTTCCCCACTCCGCATAAGCTGTGGGAGCAGCTGGAGCGCCAGTGCCTGCCGGAAAACGGCTGTGATGTTATTGCGATCCCTCACAATACGAACATGGGTGACGGCAGAAGTTTTGATGTCGAAACCGAGTCGCCGGACGAGCTGGCTCTGCGGGCGCGATACGAACGTCTCGTTGAGATTCATCAGGAGAAAGGCAACAGTGAGTGCCTGTCCGCCTTTGGTCAGACTGACGAAGACTGCAGTTTTGAACTCTACCTGACAAAGAATTCGGTCCCGACAGAAGCAGACGGCTATCTTGAGGCGGAGTGGGAGCAGATGCGCAGCGGTTATGTGCGTCGTTTGCTGTTGCGCGGTTTGTACGGCTACCAGCAGTCCGGTGCGCGGATGTTGAATCCGTTACAGCTGGGCATCATCGGCTCCACAGATAACCACTCCGGTACCGGCGGTTTTGTTGATGAAGAAACCTGGCCGGGCACGGTGTTCGGCTATGGGAATTTTGACCGCACCATGTTGCGGGTGGACTGGAACCCCGGCGGCTTAGTAGCTGTCTGGGCAGAAGAAAACACCCGGCAGAGCATCTTTGCGGCATTGAAGCGCCGGGAAGTGTATGCCACCAGCGGGCCGCGTTTGCGCGTTCGACTGGATGCGCAAACGCAACCCCTGGGATGTGGTGATGAAACGCTGCAAAACGCTGTACCGATGGGTGGTGTTCTCAGTCAGGTAGAAAACGCGTTCTTCCGCATACAGGTGCAAGCTGACCATTCGCCTGTTGGTACTGTTCAGATGATCAAGGGCTACCTGGAAGAGGGTGAACTTCGCGAGGAGGTGGTTGAGCTGTGGCACAATAAAGATGGCGCCGCTGACGTCTGCGTATCCTGGCACGATGAAAATCTGAATAAGCAGGAACCCGCGTTCTGGTACGCCCGCGTATTGCAGGTGCCAACACCCAGATGGAGCGCCTACAGGTGCAGACGGGAAGGGCGTTGTGACGATTTCCCCAAGGCGGATCGTTGGATCCGTGAGCGTGCCTGGACTTCGCCAATCTGGCACTTGCCGGGGGCGGATGGTGAGTAGTTGTGCTGATCTGCTGGCGGCTGATCGGCGGCGTCGTAAAGCCATGATCGAGGTGGATATTAATGTGTTGGAAGGTCTGTTAGATGACAAGCTGTTATGGACACACTCTTCCGGTAAAACTGAATCGAAGTCCGAGGTTATTGCAGCCCTTGCGCACGGCAGTGTCACTTATGAGTCTCTGGATATTACCCAGGACAGGGTGCTGCACAGGCATGACAGTTTTGTGCACCAGGGAGAACTTCATGGCCGCGCCGTTCGCGACGGTATAACAAAACAACTGAAAGCCAGATTTACTGCGGTCTGGCATACGGATGATGAGCAATTGCGTCTGGTCGCCTGGCAGTCGACAAATTGCAGTTAAGTCGCGCAGAGAATGTGCGCTACGGTTTTTGCAAAAAGGAGATTCTCAACAACGGGAGTTTTGCAAATTGGAGACGAGAGATGGTTAAGTATTTTAACGGGGAGATAGCAATGAAGCGATTCAGTCTTAGTCACTTTGGCCTGGCCACACTGCTTGCAGTAATCAGCTGTGTCAGTAGCGCTGTTGTGGTTGCGCAGGAGCGGCAGACCATACTTGAGGAAGTGGTTGTCACTGCCACCAAGCGAGAAGCCAGCCTGCAGGATGTGCCGATATCTGTTGGTGTCGTGACCGGTGAGTTTATAGACACCTTTGATATCCGCGATATGAGCGATGTACAGAATTTTGTGCCGGGTCTGCAGGTACAGCAGACGTTTGGCAGCTGGGCAGTGCGTATCAGAGGCCTTGGCTCGGGTATCACTAATCTTGCGTTCGACTCTTCGGTACCGGTCTACATTGATGACGTCTATTGTGGGCGTGGCAAATGTCTGGAGTCGGCGTTTCTGGACATGGAGCGATTGGAAGTTGCCCGGGGACCGCAGGGTGCTTTGTTTGGTAAAAGCACCATTGCCGGTGCGATTAACGCAATCAGTGCGCGTCCTACCGAGGAATTTGAAGCGCAGATAAAGATGGGCGCAGAGCTCGAAAACGGCGGCTATACCAGCACCGGTTATATTTCCGGTGCGCTCAGTGATCGTCTTCGCGGTCGACTTGCCGTACGCCTGGATGATCTCGATGGCTATACCAAAAACATCTTTCTGAATCGGGATGATGGGGACAAAAAAACCCGTGCGGCGCGGTTGGGTCTGGAGTTTGATGCCAGCGATTCAACCATGTTCTATCTCAAACTGGAAACCGGTGATGCAACCACTGACGGGCGCAATAACCAGCTGGTTAACAGCACCGGCACCATGACCCGATCCACCACCGATCCAAATGCGGAATATCGGCCAAATGCGATCCGTAGCGTCAGCACCGGGGTCGAGGAAGAAGACTTTTACGACTACAGCTGGTCGTCTGCGACGCTGACGATGGATACTGAAGTTGCAGGGCATTCCGTTTTAGGTGTGCTGGGTTACTGGGAGTATGACAACGAATGGTTCCTGGAAATTGATGGCCACCCTGAAGCTATTCTGAATACCTATCTGGAAGATAACTACGACCAGAGCACCGCGGAGTTGCGCATTCTGAGCCCGACCAATCAGACCTTTGAATACATCGTGGGTGCCTGGTATCAGCAGTCGGATCTTGAAACCCGCCAATTCTCGCCGTTTTACCCGCTGTTCTGGCAAGTAGCGCTGCCTCCGTTGCCATTCCTCCAGGATGCTATTCTTGATGTGCCTTCAGGCATGGATCGTAACTTTGCCCGCGAAAGTGATGCTTATTCGGTTTATGGACAGTTGACCTGGAACATCACTGATCGACTGCGTGCGATATTTGATATCCGTTATACCGATGAAGAGCAGGAAGGTGTTGGCGCCTCATGGCCGATTCTGTTCACCGGCAGTACGTTCAATCCGGAACGGGTCGCTCAGAGTACCTTTGGACACAATACCGAATACCTGTTTTTCCAGGACCGTTCAGATGACAGCGTTGACCCTTCGGTACGTGTTCAGTATGACGTCAATGAAGACATGATGGTCTACGTTGCCTATGCCGAAGGTTCCAAAGCTGGCGGTATGAAAGCTAACGATGCAACCTTAGGTGCGCAGCTTCTTTCACGTGTTGGTTCAGATCCGGATTATGCGCAACGTTTTCTTGGCATGCCCACAGCTACGCCAGCAGATCTGATCAATGGCGTCACCTTCCAGCAGGGTAACGGCATTTTCGATTTTGAAGATGAAGAAGCCGAAAGCTGGGAACTGGGTATGAAAACATCTCTGTTTGATAATTCAGCATCCCTGGCAATTGCTCTGTTCTCCACTGAGTTTACGAATCTGCAGACATCAAACTACGATGGTCAGCAGTTCATTATCGGCAACGCCGGTAGCGCAACCGTGGATGGATTTGAAGTGGAGTTCAGCTGGCAGGCAACTGATAACCTGCGTCTGCAGAGTTCTCTGTCCTGGATTGACGCCACTTATGATGACTTTGCTGGCGCGCAGTGTGTCGAGGCCGCTGACGGTTCGCCGGCCAACGCAGATTGTGATCTGGCGACGGGTACGGAAAACCAGAGTGGCGAAAAACTTGAGCGGTCACCGGATATGGAATTTAACCTGAATGCCATCTGGACGTCGCAGATCTCCGATACCATGCGTCTGACGGCCACCGGTTCGATTTACTACTCTGACGATTATTTTGTGCAGCCGACGCAGGCACAATATTCAACTCAGGATTCGTTTACTAAATACGATGCTCGAGTTGCGGTCAGCGCAAATGACGAGGCCTGGGAGGTGGCATTAATTGGTCGCAACCTGGGGGATGAAATGACCATTCAGCACGCCTACAACGTCGCTGGCAGTCAGTTCAATAACCTCAGCATTGGTCGTTCCACGGTTCTTGAAGCCACCTTCCGCTTTTAAGATCCGCTGAGACGGGCAGCCTGTTACCCGACTCACAAGGGCGCCTGCACGGCGCCCTTTTTCATGTCTGATCGACACCTGCGGTTCCTGCGCGTAGCATGACAGGCGGAGTCCTGTTACGTCGGAGGGTTGGAAGTGGTCAGAATCATATTGCAGGTCATAGGTATCACAATACTTATACCACTGGTTACCATCGTGACCCTGCGCATCGCTAATCAGGATGCTGACGGGCCGTCGGTACTGTTTCCCGGCGGCAAGCTGGTCAGCGGTGAGCTGCACACCGGCCCTGAACCCGACTGGTCGTTTACCGACAATGTACCCACCATTGAGCTGCAGCTGGATGACCCGCTGGCATCGCGCATTATTTTTGTCATGGAAAGTAACGGCAAAGTGTATGTACCTTCAGGTTACATGCGCAGTTTTCTGGGTCGGTTGTGGAAAGAGTGGGCGTTTCAGGCGGATGCAGGTAACGGCCTGGCGGTCGCGCGCATCAATGGGGTGCGTTATGAGCGGCAGCTGATACGGGTTAAAGATTCCCAGGAGATAAGTGGTGTCGCTGCTAAGCTGGCGCAGAAGTACGCTGGTGGCGCAACGCCGGAGGCGATTGCCGAAATAGAGAAGTCGGTGGCGGACGGCGATACCTGGATCTTTGAAATGGCACCAAGGGGCGCTTCATCATGACAACCAGAAACTACCTGATTCTATGTGTGGTCCTGAGCGCGGGCTTATCATTGAGCCTGCTCTACATTCCTTCCTTTGCAACGTTTGTAGAGCAGCTGATGCTGTTGTTTCTCTCGGCTAACGCTGGCTAACGCTGGCGCGCAGACTGGGTGACCTGCCGGAGGGTGTAATCTGCGTGCAGCGCATCCACCGATGAGCTGGGGCTGAGTTCACCCACCCTGAGATATGCACCTCTGTCATAGGCGCTGCGGAAGCCTTTGATGTTGCCCCAGCGGTCGCCGATGCGCCCGCGGGCGCCCAGACCAAAGCCTTCAACGGTTGCACCGTAGGTCAATGCCTGGAAGCCGATGCGATGTAGCAGTTTGGGGCTGGCCTGTTCGAGAATTTCCGGCCGTACGGATATCACCCAGTTTTCCTGAGTCCGCATCCAGGATTTGACGTTGCTCATGGTGGCGACAAAGCGGCGCTGATCGGAACGGTTAGCGCCGGTACCGTGCAGCAGGCGGCCGTCAAAAACCATAATTGTGCCGCCGGGTGCTTCGAGGTTGATCGCAGGTGGTAGACTGCCGATTGTGCCGCCGCTGCCGGCGGCGGCCATAATTCTATGAGAACCTGGAATAACCAGCGTACCACCATTGACCTCATTGACATCTTCGAGGATGTACATGGTGTTCACCAGAGCCGGTGCCTGTTCTGTTATCCAGGGCAGCAGTGGCCCCTGATCAAGATGTAACCCTTGCGGATAGCCGCCCGGGTCTGCGCCGTTGGACAGGAAGCTATGACAGATCCAGCCTTTGCCCAGGGTTTCATCCATCAGTTGCTCGATGACCGGGCCGGCCTGCACCGCATCGGGATGTTGTTCGATACACAACCCAAAACTACTGCCCTTGTTGATCAGCGTGTTGACGTATTGCCCGGAAGGCGTGAGCTGTTCGACGCCGGCCAGTTTTTCACCTGCCGCCTGATCGAGAATGCGTTGTTTCAGAGTCTGATACTGTTTTTGCGACAACCCTTCTTCGATCAGGCAATACCCCCACTTGGAAAGATCTCTGCGCATCTGGCGGATATCTTTTGTCAGTCCAGGCAGGTGTATGTCTTTCCAGTGAGGGTGTTTGCGCGCAACTGTTGTGTCCCAGTAGCGACCCGTTCCCCACTCAAGGGGTTTTTTATAGTCGGGCGGTAAAAGCCAGGGGTTGTTGGCATACATTGATCTGTAAGGCTCGCCGGACTTCAGAAAACCGGTATACAACTGTTCCTGCGGCGGCGAGGCGCTGGCAACAGCGGCGGCGGTGAACTCTGGCGGTATCGGGTCTGCTTTGTTTTGATGTGCAGTTTCTGAATCAGGCATGGCAATTCTGTTTCCGCTTTATTTGGGAAAATCCACTGAACGCTCAAATGTAGCGTTTTTTGCCACACGCTATCAACTCACCCGCTGGTCTGCGGCTGAATATTGCTCAGGTTGACGACCACACATTCAGGGCAACTTTTGCCGGGAAAAGGAGTAAAGTTGTACCTGGAACAGGGGAGAAATTTATGGCCTGGTGGAAAATCCTGCTGATCGGATTGGCTGTTCTTGTACTCGGTGGCGTGGGTGTTGCCTGGTATATCATGAACTTTGTGGAACTTGATATGTACGTGCCACTGTACACGCAGAATTGTGCGGGGTGCCATGGCAACGAGATGCAGGGAACAGACAGGGGTGTCGCTCTGCTGGGCGGGCCGCTGTCCCGGGGCGACAGCGTTGATCAGCTGCAGGTCAGCATTCGCCAGGCTCATCCGGCGTTGGGCAATCCTGCTTTTGCCGGCGCATTGACTGACATCCAGGTTAAGGGGCTATCGATTTATATCGGTGAGCGGCGCCTGGGCCAACGTTTCACAGACTTCCGCTTTGATCATGAGCTGGTCATTCCAGATGACCTGCAGGTCAGCGAAAAACATAGTTTTCGAATTGTTGACGTCGCTACGGGTCTCGATCCCATGGTGTTCAGTATCGAGCCATTGCCCGATGGGTCTATGCTGTTAACCGAAAAAGAACGCGGCTTATCCATAGTGTCAGCCGCGGGTGTGCAATCGGAGCTGATCGAAGGCACGCCGGAGATGGGCAGTTCCGTCGACATCATGGGAATTCAGTATGGGTCCGGATGGCTGCTGGACGTTGCCATACATCCGCAGTACGAAGAAAACGGCTGGGTCTATCTGCATTACACACACCTGTGTGGAGAGGCGTGCGGCGCTTCAATGTTATCAGCCACCATGAACCGCCTTGATCGTGGTCGTATCCGGGATGGGCAGTGGGTCGACGTACAGACCATCTGGCAGTCACCGATGGAATTTTACTCTCCAACGCCGGATACCGGGGCGGGTGGCCGCATTGCATTTGATGACTCAGGTCACGTTTATATTTCTTTGGGTATAAAGTCTACGGACGGCGGCAGTGACACGACGGCGCAGGACCTGCGTCTACCCTACGGTAAGATCCTGCGTTTGCGTGATGATGGTACGATTCCGTTAGATAACCCTTATTTTATCGCGGCTCAGGAAGGGCGCGTTGCTGCAAGTGCGGTGACGCCGGCCATCTGGAGCTATGGACATCGCAGCCCTCAGGGTCTGGAGTGGCATCCGGAACGCGGCACCGTATGGGATTCAGAGATGGGCCCGCGGGGTGGTGATGAGCTGAATGAGCTGTTGCCCGGGCGCAATTACGGCTGGCCCTATGTGTCCGCGGGGCTCGAGTACTCAGGGTATGTGGTCGAACGCCACAAACCCAAGGCGATTGAGTTTGACGACACGGTGGTTGAATACAGCCTCGTGGATATCACGCCATCTCCGGCGATCTCCAGCTTTGCCTTTTATACCGGCGAGCAGTTCCCCAACTGGCGCAATGATGTCCTGATCGGTTCGTTAAAAGGCAGTTCATTGTTTCGGATGACATTTCAGGACCGTGAGCTGATAGAGCAGGAAACTCTGATTAAAGATCTGGCCCGAATTCGGGATGTTGAAGTGGGTTACGACGGACTGGTGTACCTGCTGCTGGAAAACGAAGCTGGCAGTGCCATCGTGAAACTTGTTCCTGGATAATCCTGGCACCCAGGTACCGCGAGCGTTCAGTTTTGCGTAATCTGAGGCCTTATTTGAAACAGGAATAGCCATGTTTAATAACAGTATGCCGGGTGTTACCCGCTTTTATCCTGCTTATCTGCGCGACCCTGCGGGTAAAAAACTCGGTCCACTGCTCCGTATGAGCTGATCTTGAGGGCGTATCTGGTTGCACTTGTTCTGCTGCTGGTGATTTTCGGCAGCATAGGCGGTTACCTGTTCCAGCGCTTTGGCGCCTTTGCGCAGATGGATTTTACACCACCGCCGGTGACCATCGCCGCCTCTGCGGCACAGCGGGAAACCTGGGACCAGACGCTGAGTGCGGTCGGCACAATTCAGGCGGTACGGGGTGTTGAGTTGACCTCAGAGACCAGCGGTGAAATCACCGCAATCCTGTTTGATTCCGGCGAGACGGTGGCTGCAGGGCAACCGCTGGTCGTGTTGAACGACGAGGTTGAGCAGGCCAGTCGTGCCAGCCAGGTTGCAAATGTTGAGCTTGCCACGCTGTTGTTCGAGCGCGACAGCGCCTTAATCCTGCAGAAGTCGATTCCCCAGTCTCAATTTGATCGCTCCCGCGCAGATCTGCAGCGCGCCAGGGCGCAGCTGCTTGAAACCCAGGCCAGGCTGGCCAACAAGACCATTGCAGCGCCTTTTGCCGGTACTCTGGGCATACGCAGGGTAGATGTGGGTGACTATCTCGCGCCAGGTACGGTCATTGCCACGTTGCAGGACACCAGCGAACTGGAGATTGACTTCACGGTACCGGCGCGCTTTGCGTCCAAACTGAAGCCAGGTCTGGCGGTGGCGGTGGCGGTGGATGCGTATCCGCAGCGGGAAATTTCAGCAACTGTCACAGCGGTGGATGCCCGGGTGGATCCAGATACCCGCAATGTTCTGCTGCGCGCAAAACTGGAAGAAGTTGAGGGTCTGATTCCCGGCATGTTTGCTGTGCTGGAAGTGGATCTGGGAGATCAGCAGGAGGTGGTAACGATTCCGGAGACGGCGATGACCTATTCCCTGCGTGGCAATACCGTATGGGTCATAGAAGACGCGCAGGAGGGTGGACTCAGCGCAGCTGCCCGGGTGGTGGTCGCCGGTAGTGTACGTGCCGGCAGAATTGCCGTGCTCGAAGGTTTACAGCCTGGCGAACGGGTCGTCAGCGTGGGTCAGAACAAACTTTACCGGGGTGTGCGTGTGGAGATTGATGAAGACTTGCAGCTCTAAAAAGTGAACGTGTGATGCCAAAATTCACTGACATTTTTATTCAACGCCCGGTACTGGCTCTGGTTTTGAGCGCCGTCATGCTCCTGCTGGGGTTTCAAGCGGCAACTCAGCTCACATTGCGTGAGTATCCTGAAGTTGAAAAAAGTGTGATTTATGTGCGCGCGGTGTTTCCCGGTGCCAGTGCTGAGACCGTTCAGGGTTTTGTCACCACACCGCTGCAGAGGCGCATCGCCGCGGCCAAAGGGGTAGAGTATGTCACTTCCCAGAGCGATCCGGGCGTTTCGGAAATACAGGTTTGGGTGCGCCTGGGCGAGAACTCAACTGATGTGTTGGGAGAAGTCATTACCAAAGTCAACGAGGCGCGTTTTGAGCTACCCCGCGAGGTGGAAGATCCGGTTGTAAGTAATCGCACCGGCGGTGACGCCATGATGTACCTGGCATTACTCAGTGATCAGATGTCGGTGCAGCAGATGGCGGACTACGCTGCGCGATCCATTCAACCGGTTCTCAGTACAGTTGATGGAGTAGGCGAAGCCCGCCTGTTGGGAAGTGGCATGTTTGCCATGCGCGTATGGCTGAATCCAGCAAGAATGGCGGCTTTTGGCGTGACGGCCACAGATGTGAACGCCGCCATACGCAGGGATAATTTTATCTCCAGTGCCGGTACAACCCGCGGTGAGTATGTGCGTGCCAGCGTAGATGCCCAGACTGACGTTCAGGATCCCGCTGAGTTTTCTGACATTGTGGTGCGCCAGGACGGCGACCAGCGTGTCCGTCTCGGTGACGTGGCCAATATTGAGCTGGCCAGCGAGACTTATGAGTCGCAAGTCTATTCAAGTGGCCAGGAGACGGTGTTTATCGCCATCACTGAAGCGCCTGGGGCCAACCCCTTGCAGATGGCGGAACGGGTCAAGGCACAGATAAAAACCCTCGAAGCGCAGCTGCCTGCGGACCTGACCATTTTTCTTGATTCCGATCTGTCGATCTATATCGGTGAGGCGCTTAACGAGGTGCAACAGACGCTGATTGAAGCCTCGATCATCGTTGTGTTGGTGATTCTGTTTTTCCTCGGATCGCTGCGCGTGGTTGTGATTCCCATTGTGGCCATTCCGCTGTCGCTGGTCAGCGTGCTGTTCCTGATCTGGCTGATGGGCTTCTCTATCAATCTGTTGACCCTGCTGGCCATGGTGATTGCCATCGGGCTGGTGGTGGATGATGCCATTGTGGTTGTTGAGAATGTGCACCGACATATTGAAAACGGTGAAACACCACTGGACGCGGCGCTGTTGGGTGCCCGGCAGGTGGCGTTGCCGGTTGTCGCCATGACCCTCACCCTGGTTGCGGTTTACCTGCCGATTGGGTTTCTCGGCGGGCTGACCGGCGTGTTGTTCAGCGAGTTTGCGCTGACCCTTGCCGGTGCGGTTTTGATATCGGGCATTGTTGCACTTATTTTGAGCCCAATGATGTGTGCGTATCTGCTGAAAGACCACCAACATCAAGGCAAAGCGGCCCTGTGGCTGGATCAGCAGTTTGCCAGGCTGCATCGTCTTTACGCCAGAGCTCTTGGTCTTTGCCTGGATAATCGCGGCGCAGTAATGCTGTTTGCAGTGAGCATTTTTATCAGCCTGCCGATCTTTTATCAGCTCGCGCAAAAAGAACTTGCACCTGCGGAAGACAGCGGCAGTATCTTTGCCATTGCCACACCGCCGGATTATGGCAGCCTTGAATACACGACATTATTCCTGAACCAGATGGTGCAGGCATGGCGTTCGGTACCGGAAGTCAGTCACTCCTGGCAGGTGAATCAACCCAATTCTGTTTTTGGCGGCATTGAACTGAAGCCCTGGGACGAGCGTGAGCGCACGCTGGAAGAGATACGTGTTGAGGTTCAGCAGAAGTACGATGGCATCAGTGGTCTGGAGATTTTCACTTTTGCTGCAGGCGGTCTGCCTGGCGCGTCTTCGGGACTGCCGGTGCAGTTTGTCATTTCCGGAAATGTGGACTATCGCGAACTCGATCGGGTGGCAGAAGAAGTATTGGCCAGAGCCCGTCCATCAGGATTGTTTGCTTTTGTCAGCAAGGACCTGCGCTACTCGCGCCCTGAAGTAAGCGTGCGTATAGATCGGGAACTGGCAGCCAGGCTTGGCATCTCCATGGCGGAAATAGGCGAAACCCTGCAGATCATGCTGGGCGAGGCGGAGACCAATCGATTCAGTATGGAAGGTCGCAGTTACAAAGTGATTCCACAGGCCGACCGAGGATTTCGTCTCAGCAAAGAGTGGCTGGAACGCTATTATTTGCGTACAGCGCAGGGCTCACTGGTGCCGATGAGTACTGTCATATCCGTGCGACAGAATGTAGAGCCCAGCACGTTGCGTCAGTACCAGCAGCTCAACAGTGTCACCCTGCAGGGGCTGGTGTTGCCGCCGAACACATTAGGTGCAGGATTGTCGTTTCTCGAGCAGGCTTTGAATGAGGTAGCGCCAAGTGGATACCGGGTGGGATATGAAGGCGAGTCGAGGCGATTCATCCAGGAAAGTCAGGGGTTTCTGCTGCTGTTTGCTACGTCTCTGATTTTCATATATCTGGTGTTGTCTGCACAGTTCAACAGCTTTCGCGATCCCTTTATTGTTCTGATCAGCGTGCCGCTGTCGATATTTGGTGCAATTGTGCCACTGGCACTGGGTTGGGCAACGCTCAATATCTATACCCAGGTCGGTCTCCTGACGCTGATTGGGCTGATCAGTAAACACGGTATTCTGATTGTCGATTTTGCCAACAACCATGTTGCCGGCGGGCTTGATCGTCGCGCAGCGGTGCTCGAAGCAGCGGCGCTGCGCCTGCGACCGATACTGATGACCACCTTTGCCACCGTGCTGGGTGTGGTACCGCTGCTGCTCGCCTTTGGCGCCGGTGCTCACTCAAGATTTTCCATTGGTTTGATGATTGCGGCAGGCATGCTGGTGGGTACGTTATTCACCTTGTTTGTACTGCCCACCTTCTACCTGTTGATGGGTGGCAGGCAGAAAACCATTCGTGCAGATGCACCACCAGCCCCGGTGAACGCTCATGGTTGATGTCGCCAGGCCCGGTGAAGTCCTGCTGGCAGGTAATGACAGCGCGCTGGTGATTCTGCATGCGGTGGTTCGTGATGCGGCAGCAGCGTTTCCCGATGTGTTTGAGGCAGCAGACATACCTGCCGAACCGGAGGTGTTTCGCAGGCGTTATCCCGATGTGCTGCCTGCTTTTGAAGCTGCGCGGTTGGCCAGCAGCAAAGCCGCGGCAGTTGCCGTTCACATGGTGAGCAGGTTGCGGGAGTACATTGTCTGGCATGATGGCAATCAGAATCAGCCATTACACAGGATGTTGTCTCAGCCTGCGGCGCCGTTGCCGTTGTGTGAGCAAGCGTATGCCGGTGAAGCCGGCTGGCGGCCAAATTTTGTTTTTAAAGGTGAACGCTGGCAGGCAGAGCAACTGGCTGAACTGGGAGAGTTGCTGGTCAGCAGGCACATGATTTCTGCCGCAGCAGGATCAGCTTTGTCCTGGTTGACCACGCATGCGTTGCGCGACGGCAAACTGGATCTGTCGGATCGTAAAATTGCCGTGCTCGGCGCTGGTGCCGAGATGGCGCCCACACGTCTGTGGCTTGAGGCGGGGGCACAGGTGTTATGGTTAGACACCAGAGCGCCCCCTGCAGACTGGCAGGCACTGCCAGCAATGTCCGGGCGGATAGTATGGCCCCAGCATAATGTGGATCTGCTGACTGAGCCTGCTGCGGTGCTGGCGACCTTGCAGGCGTTTGCTGACGGCCATCCGCTGGACCTTGGCCTGTATGCTTATGCTCCGGGAAAGGCCCGTGAAGTTCGCCTCACCGCTGCCATGAATGCGCTGGTGGATGCCCTGCCGACGGAACTGATTGCCAGTGTGACCATGTTGGTTTCGCCGACCACGCCTACAGCGTTGACCGCCGAGGATCTTGCGCTCACCCAGGCACGTATTGCTTCGCGACCCAAGTGGGAAACCATGCTGGCAGGGGCGGGTTTGCTGGGTCGCGGTGGCGGGAGCGTTCAGCGTGGCGCTGCGGCAACAACACGTACGGTGGTGAACATTCAGGGAGCCAGCTACCAGGCGGCACAGTATCTGGGCAAAATTCTGATGGCCCAGTGCTGGTCCGTGTATGGACAGTTGTCTGCTGCAGAACCAAAGCCGTTGCGTGTGTCAGCAAACACCGCTGCTATCACCCGAACCCGCTCGCTGGATCACCCGGTGTTTGCAGCGGCCTTTGGTGGTGCTGCGGCACTCGGCGTGGAAACCCTCACGCCCCGCCAGTCCCGTTGCCTGAATGGGCTGCTTGCCGTGCATGACTGGCTGAACCCGGCCATGCCGGCGGTAGGTCAGGTGCGTGTACACGGTGGTCTGCACACCTTGCCGTATCCGTTAGGTCAGGCGTTACGGGTAGCTGCGGCGATTGGTTTTGTCCGTGCGCCGAGGCTTCTGCAGGGTCTGTTTCGAAAAACCTGAAGCTAAAGCTTTGCCCGCGCTGCTTCGATCATCTTTCGTTCGGTGCCATCCAGTCGCGCCTGCATGCCACGATCCATTTCCGCTAACACTCTGGCTGCGTGCTCGTTGCGACGTATGTTTGCCCAGTACTTTGCAACCCGTTGTGTGCCTTCGATGGGGTCTGGCACATCAAGTCTTGGCACTGTGTTCTGACACATCCATAGTGCCGGCACCAGCGTGCAGTCAGCTCTGGTGAGTGTCGGTCCTGCGGCAAATTCATCATCCGCCAGATGCTTGTCCAATGCACCCATGCCGCGCCTGATCTGGGCGGCAAACAGATCCCGAATGGCGTCGACGCGATGGCTTCTTGGGATTTGTGGCAGCGCCATGAAAATATTGTTCATCAGATAGATGTCGGCAATACGCGACAGAAGCCTGACATTTGCACGTTGCCGCGGGGTATCGCCAGCCAGGGACTTGTGCGGATAAAGGTCATCCAGATACTCAGCTATTACCTCCGACTCGGGAATAAGGTCATCACCGAGATCCAGTACCGGGATGCGGCCAAGGGGCGATATCTCCGCCAGTTTGCCCAGATAGAAAGCAGTTGGCAGTTCAAATTCGATGTCGGTGAGACCCATGATGTAAATCTGCATGCGCACTTTGGCGGAGTAAGGGCTCAGGTCGCCGCTATAAAGTTTCAAATGTCACCTCGGAAACGCTGTGTTGGTGGGCAGTCAGTGTGCCGGATCGGTGGCGGTTGGCAAGTGTTGCATAAGTTTACACCGCAGGCGCAGGTGCGCATGATGAGTATTCTTAAAATGGGTATGGCATTGAAACATTCAGCATATTCAGGTCGCTGGGTCGAAGCCTCTGCGGCTCGCAGCACCGTCGGGTCACCCGCAGAAGACGGGCAGGAAGTATTGTCTGCTGAGCAGATTGCTGGCTGGCAGTTGCAGGGGTTTGCGCTCGTCAGCGGCGTGCTGCCTGCTGCGCTCATCGAGACGCTTTGTCAGGCGGCCCGCAGCACGTTTCCAGCGCCGGACAGTCCCGCCGCCAGAAGCGTGTCTGATTTTGGCAGTGAAGTGTGTTTTCCCAGCACGCTGCCGGCGCTGAATGAAGTGACCCTGGCACCGCGTTTACTGGCTTGTGTCTCGGCGTTGCTGCAGACACCGGTGGAATCCCTGCGGCTGAGTCAATCCGACCTGTGGCCAAAATATGGCAGAGGCGAAAAGACGGCCGGTCCACTGGATAACATGGATCAGCGTATACATATTGACTATCCCAACCACACCCTGGCGCATCCAACCGAGTGGTCAAGGCCCGAGGCGGTGGAGATGATTGTCTACCTCAGCGATGTGCAAGACTGCGGTGGCGCCACTGCGGTCGTACCTCGCGAAGGGGATTCGGACCCGGCGTATCGATGGCCGATTGTGGATTCTCCCGGCATAGCGGAATTGGACTATGTCAACGACCGCGCCAGCGCCGAGGCCTATTTTGCGCAACAGCGGCCGGAACTCGCCGGGTGGCGCGAAAGCCTTTACGCACGTGAAAAATATACCCGCTTCAAGCCCGGAGACATTTTGTTTTATCGCCATGATACCTGGCACCGGGGCACACCCATGGTGCCCGGTGCTTTGCGTCTGGTGCAGAACATCACCTACCGGCGGGCCGAAGCGGAATGGATCAGCACGCTGCACGTCGGCTGGGCCTGGTCGGCGTATCGAGAAAGTAAGTATCTGGAACGCCTGATTGCCGGCGCCAGTCTGGCGCAACGGGCCGTGCTGGGCTTTCCACAACCTGGCTCAGCTTACTGGAGTGAAGCGACCCTTGCTGCAGTAGACGCACGCTACGGGCCTTTTGGCATGGATATGTCGCCCTACCGCAGCTGCTTGTGAGCAGCTGCCCGCTCTGAGGCGAAAGGTTCGATAAAACCGATGCTAACCGTCAGCCAGCCAGAGGCTTGGTTGTGCAGCAGACTCAGGTATGCTGTTATTGTGCTTACTCTTTTTCATCGCCGGACACCGCGCGCCAATATATGTATACATTGCTAGTCACCTTTTTCCTGCTGGCACTGATATTTTCATTCCTTTGCTCGATGTGGGAGGCGGTGCTGCTGTCGACCACACCGACATACGCACGCATGCAGTATCAGGAAGGTACTGTGGTGGGGCGCTATCTCGAAGATTTCAAAGCCAACATTGACCGCCCGCTGTCCGCAATTCTTACCCTGAATACCATCGCGCATACCGTTGGCGCAATTGGTGTAGGCCAGCAGGCGGCCGTCATCTGGGCGAATGCAAACCCGTGGATCACCAACCTCGGCGTGCCGGCTTTGATGACCATCGCCATCCTCGTGTTATCTGAGATTGTGCCGAAAACCATCGGCGCGCTGCACTGGCAGCGCCTGGTGACCTTTACCGTGCACAGCCTGCGATTTCTCATAGTGGCGTTGGCTCCCCTTGTCTGGATGAGTCAGTACATCACCAGACAGCTCAAACACGGCAGCAATCAGCAGGTGTTAACGCGCACAGATTTCCTGGCCATGGCGGAAATTGGCGCGCAGGAAGGGGTATTCGAAGAAGAAGAGAGCCAGATGATTGGCAATATGATCCGCTTTCAGACCGTGCAGGCGCGGGATGTGATGACACCGCGAACGGTAGTGGCGGCGGCGGCGGAAGACGACACAATAGCCAGCTTTCATACACCGGGTAAACGTCAGCGCTTTTCCCGGATACCCATCTTCAATGCGTCCAAAGATCACATTACCGGTTATGTACTCAAAGCAGACGTACTAACCGCCCTGGTTGAAGGTCGCGGTGATGAGTTGCTGGCATCTTTGCGGCGCGAAATCATCGCTGTTGGTGAGACCTACCCCATTGTGGATCTGTTCAGCACCCTGCGCGAACGTCAGGAGCATATTGCTGTGGTGTTAGATGATTTTGGAGGTATGGCAGGCATCGTGACCATGGAAGACGTCATCGAAACGTTGCTGGGCTTTGAAATTGTGGATGAAACCGACACCACCACCGACATGCGCATACTGGCTGAGCGGCACCGCGACCGGCGCGCCAAGACGCTGGGTGCACTGGACGGACCCAGCCTCGAGAATTGAGGCTCTACAACTCGTCGAGGATATCCGTGTCCGCAGCATCCGCGATCGCCTCATAGAGCAGAATATGCACAATGCGTCGGCGCTTGTCGTTGCTCAGTTCGTGGGTGATACGGCTTCTGCCACTTTCATATGACCACTGGTAAGTCATATGGCCGGACGCCACTGCGCGCCCCCAGTTGTCGGGCTTATCTTCAAACAGCCGATTGGTCCACACCTGAGTGGGTTGCCCGGCATCCGGGTAGCGTTTTTGCAGAAGCTTGTTCAGATGGTTGTAGTCATCCAGATAGTTGTTCCTGTCACTGTGCTCAGCAATGGCTTCATAGCCCGCCTGGTGAAGGCGGCCCAATGCGTCGAAGCGATAAAAAATCAGGACATCCAGCCCGGCGAGCTTGCTTTCATAGTTCACCATGGCCTGGCGTTGATTGGCAGGGATTTCACCCTGATGCAGACTTTTAACTTCTGCCATGGTCATACCCCACTCGGCATCGCGGAAGTCTGCCGCCTGGGCTGACAGAGTGATTAACGACATGACGATGAGGCTGGTGATTTTTTTTATCTGCAGGATACGCATGCGTGTCTCTCAATATTCTGGTAAGACCTGTCTGTCCAGGCAGTAGGATAACCGATACCCGGGCAGAAGCATCTTCATGAAAAACTGCTGTTACATTCGGCTTGTGTCGATTAACTGATCAGCGTCCGGGTTCTTCTCGAGCGCCCTGTCCAATTCGCGACTGTTGGCCAGCGGTGAGGCACTTGCACCAGAAATCAGTTTATACATGACCGGTACGATAAACAGTGTAAACAGGGTTGCGACGGTCACACCGCTGAAAACGACAACGCCAATGACCTCACGGGTTTCCGCGCCAGGTCCGCTGCCGAAGATAAGCGGCAATGTGCCTGCGGCGGTGGTGATGGTGGTCATGACAATTGGGCGCAACCGCACTTCGCAGGCGCTGAGCAGCGCTTCGATAAACTCCATGCCCTCATCGCGCAGCTGATTGGCAAATTCGACAATCAGGATGCCATTTTTTGCTGCCAGACCAATCAGCATCACCAGGCCGATCTGACTGTAGATGTTGATGGTCATACCTGTGACCCATAAACCCAGGAGCCCGCCGGTAATTGCGATGGGTACCGTCAGCATGATGGTCAGCGGGTGTCTGAAGCTTTCGAACTGGGCTGCCAGGGCCAGGAAAACAACCGCCAGCCCTAACAGCATGACAAACAGGATGGAAGATTCAGACTGCTGCAGGTCACGGGTCTGTCCTTTGTAGTCGATCACCACTTCTTCAGGCAGCTTTTCACGCACCAGCCGGGTCAGATATTCAACGGCCTCATGCAAAGCAAGCTCAGGTGCGAGGTTAGCCTCCAGCGTGATTGCGCGAACGCGGTTGTAGCGGTTCAGGGAGTTTGAGTCAGCAAATTCTTCTACGCTGACGAGATTGGCCAGCGGGATCAGCTGGTTGGTGGTTGTGGAGCGGACGTAAATGTTTTCCATTGCCGCAGGGGTCTGCTGGGCGTCCCGTTCGCCTTCCAGAATGACTTCGTATTCTTCGCCATTGTCCATGTACGTTGTAACACGTCGTGATCCAAGCAGGGTCTCCAGTGTTCTGCCGATATCCACAATCGGCACACCGAGATCGGCGGATCGGTTGTAGTCGATGCGCACGCGCAACTGCGGCTGGGTTTCTTTGTAGTCCCAGTCCAGCCCAAGCAAGCCCGGGTTATCTGCGTTAATGGCGGCTATGAGCACGTCACGCCAGGCGCGCAGCTGTTCATATTCGCCGCCACCAATCACAAACTGCAGGGGTTTATCCGCGCTGGAGCGGAACCCCTGACGCATGACCGGAAAGGCAAACACGCCGGGCAGATCCATGAGTTTGGCGCGCACCTCATTCATAATGACCTGGCCCGGGCGACGTTCGCCGAAGTCACTGAGCACTATGATGACGGCGCCGGTATTGTATGTGGGGATGGCGCTGAAGCCGCCGGGCGTGCGCACCAGCACCCGGCGCACCTCACCAGATTCGACGTAGGGCATGAGACGACGTTCTATCTCGTCCACGTAGGGTTTCATATATTCGAAGGTTGCGCCTTCCGGACCGCGAACAAAGGTGAAGAAGCTGCCGCGGTCTTCGTCCGGGGTGTATTCTTCAGGCAGTTCCTTCACCAGCCACACGCTGCCGGCAACCATGCCAGCCAGCACAACCAGGGGAATCAGGGGGTGCTTTAGAATATAACCCAAGGCACGCCGATAGATGCCATTGACGACGGTGAAGTTACGGTCTATGCGGTGGGTCAGCCAGTTCTCGCTCTCGCTGGCGCGCAGCACCTTGGAAGCCAGGGCGGGTGCAAGTGTCAGCGCCACGATGGAAGAGAAAACCACCGCGGCGGCCATGGTCAGCGCAAATTCAGAAAACAGCCTGCCGATGTCGCCTTCGAGAAATCCGATGGGAACAAACACAGCAAGCAAAACTGCGGTGGTGGCAATGATGGCAAAACCGACCTGGCGGGCTCCGCGATAAGCGGCCACCAATGGCGGTTCTCCTAACTGATCTATTCTGCGGTGGATATTCTCCAGCATGACAATCGCGTCGTCAACCACCAGGCCGATGGCCAGCACCAGCGCCAGCAAGGTCAGCAGGTTGATGGAAAAATCCAGCGCATACAAAGCAATGCAGGTGGCGATGATGGATACCGGCACAGTCAGCGCAGGCACCAGCATGGCGCGAACGCTGCCCAGGAAAAGATAGATCGTCAGCACCACAAGGAACACGGCAATGCCCAGCGTTTTATACACTTCGTTGACTGCACCTTCGACAAAAATGGATGAGTCATAGCTTTGTTTGAAGGCCATGCCTTCCGGCAAGCCGGGACCCAGCAGTGCCATCTCGCGTTTGGCGGCCCGCGCCACATCCAGCAGGTTGGCGTTGGATTGCCTGACGACGCCCAGCCCAACCTGGGGGATGCCGTTGCCGCGGAAAAGAGTGCGATCCTGTTCTGTGCCCCGTTCTACCCGGGCTACATCGCCCAGGCGCACAAGGTAACCGTCGCTGCTTTCGCCCAGCACCAGCTGCGCAAAATCGTCAGCATCTTCGAATGCGCGTTCTACCCGCACGGTGAAGCGTCGCTCTTCTGATTCAACCTCTCCGGCGGGCAGTTCCACGTTGCTCGCCCGCAGGGCGTTCTCAACATCAGCGACGGTAAGACCCCGTGCCGCCAGCTGTTGTCGATCCAGCCAGATGCGCATGGCATAGCGTTGTGCACCACCGACAAAAACCCGTGCGACGCCGTCCAGCACGGAAAATCGATCAACCAGGTTGCGCTGGGCATAGTCCGTGAGTTCCGGCACGGTGAGGCGATCACTGACCAGATTAATCCACATGATCACAGACTGGTTGGAGTCGACTTTGCGTACTTCCGGTGGTTCAGCCTCAACGGGCAGGCTGCCCAGCGCACTGGAAACCCGATCACGGATATCGTTGGCCGCATCATCAACGTTGCGGCCGACGCTGAACTGAACGGTGATATTGCTGCGGCCATCCTGGCTGGATGACTCGATGAACTCAATGCCTTCAACGCCGGCAATACGCTCTTCGATCTGCTCGGTGATCCGACTTTCTACAACCGATGCGGCAGCGCCGCGATAGACCGTTTCAATGCCGACAATGGGTGGGTCGATGTCCGGGTATTCGCGCAGCGGCAGCCGTTCAAATGCAATCAGGCCGAAGGCGATGAGGATGAGCGAAATGACCGCTGCAAATACCGGCCGGCGAACGGAGATATCAGAAATGATCATCCGCTGTCAGCAGGCTCGCTGCGGATCATGTCGGCAATGGAACGGGTGTTGTCGTCCACGGCCTGAATGCGCACCGGCGATCCCGGCCGTACTTTCAAGGTGCCGTGGGAAATGATGGTTTCGCCTTCACTCAGGCCGCTGCGCACCTCTACTTTGCCGGCCAGGCGGCGGCCCAGAATGACAGCGCGTTGCTGGGCAACAGGTGGGCTGACGCTGTCATCAACAACCAGTACATGGGTTTCGCTACCTCGTGGAATAATGGTTTCTTCGGAGATGACAATGGCAGTGCGCGGGTTGCGGCGCAGTTCCAGAGTCATCAGCATGCCGGGAACCAGGGCATGATCTTCGTTGGGCAACACGGCTCGGATGGTGATGGAACGTGTCACCGGATCAATGGTGCTGTCTACCGAGCTGACGGTACCGCTGAACTGGCGCTGTGGGTAAACGGCAGTTGTGGCGTCGATGACGGTGCCTACGCGTACCGTATCCATGTAAACAGCCGGAATGGTGAAGTCGAGTTTCATGCTGGAATCATCCACCAGCGTGGTGATGACATCGCCAGGTGAAACGAGCGCGCCGGGACTGATCCGGCGTAAACCCACATGACCGCTGAAAGGGGCCGTGATAAGACGATCTTTCAGGCGTGAGCGAACAGCACTTTCGCGTGCACTGGCGGTGCGCCAGGTCTGACGGCGTTCATCCAGCAGCGATTCGGATGCGCTGCCTTGCGCGACCAGGCGTTCTATCCGTTTGAACTGACGTTTTGCTTCTTCCGCCAGCGATTCCGCTTCCTGCAGCAGGGCGGCTTCTTCAGCATCGGTCTGCTCTACCAGCACGTCTCCGGCAGACACCGACTGACCGTCGGTAAATCGAATGGCGGATATGGTGTCCGCCACTTTGGCAGTGATTTCGACCGACTCATTGGCGCGCAGAGTGCCCAACGCCTCCAGTGTATCGGCGATGGTGCGAGTGGCTACATTCTCCACAATCACAGCGGTCGGCGGCAAAGCGCCAGCCGGCGCGGCGGCAAGGCCGTATACAGGGAGCAGGCTGACGTACAGCGCTATGACTGAGAGGATTGGGTTGGACCGCTTCATGAAAAACTTCTTGTTAAACCTTCAGGAACATAACACCGTTCCGGTGAGTATTGCGTGAATACCGGGTTTTAGCGAGCCGCATGAAGATGGGCCGCTTCAGCTCAATTCAAGCCCCGGCATCGTGCCATCTTCCCGCCAGGCCTTCATTTTGGCAAAGAACGGGTTAGGTCCTTTGCCGTAGCTGGCATTCTGCACACTTTTCGGGTTGGGCTTGCCTTCATTGTTGTAGTACCCCGGCGTGCAGGACGCCTGAAAAGATTCGCTGAATCGCGCCAGCGAAATGATTTCTTCCACCCAGGCATCTTCTGCAGCCTGACTGGGTTCAATACAGTTGATATTCCCGGCCAGACACTGATCAACGATGTAGCTGATGTGTTTGGCAGATTCGTTCATCGCATGCGGGAAGTTGGTGGTAAAAGCACCCTGGCCATTGCTGATGATAAACAGGTTTGGAAAGCCACGGCTGTGCAGACCATGCAGGGTGCGCATGCCATCGCGCCATTTCTCGCTGAGGGTCAGCCCCCCTTTGCCGGTGACATCATAGCCAGCGCGTCGGGTGTAATCCGTGCCGACTTCAAAGCCGGTTGCGAAGATCACACAATCCACCTCGTACTCCTGACCGTTGGCAACAACCCCTCTCGCGGTGAGCCGTTCAACACCTTTACCGTCGGTATCAATGAGGTGCACGTTGCTGCGGTTGAAAGTAGGCAGATATTCATCGTGGAAACAGGGTCTTTTGCAGAACTGACGGTAAAAAGGTTTGAGCGCCTCGGCTGTGTCCGGATCCTCGACAATGGCTTCGGCGCGGGCACGCACCTGCTCCATCTTTTTGAAATCAGCCAGTTCCATGAGTTTGGGGATCTCTTCCCGGGGAATATCCGTGCCGCGGTAATTGGCCATGGAGATCAGGTTGCGGATGATTTCAGTCCACCCATCCTGAATCAGATCTTCCTCAACAATGCCGCCGGAGGTGAGCGTGTTGAAGTTTTCCATCCGTTCCTGCTGCCAACCCGGCTTCAGACTTGCTGCCCATTGTGGGTCAGTGGGTCGATTATTGCGCACATCAATGGAAGAAGGGGTGCGTTGAAAGACATACAGTTCTCTGGCTGCTGCGCCCAGATGCGGAACACACTGCACCGCGGTGGCGCCGGTGCCGATAATGCCCACCCGTTTATCCGCAAGCTTTGTAAGGTTACCTTCGGGCCCGCCACCGGTGTAGTTGTAGTCCCAGCGGCTGGTGTGAAAAGTATGGCCCTGGTAGTCGCTGATACCGCTGATGCCGGGCAGTTTTGGCCGGTTGAGCGGGCCGTTGGACATGGCAACAAAACGCGCCTGCATGGCATCACCGCGATTGGTGTGGACCACCCAGCGGGCACTGGCTTCATGCCATTTCAGGCCAGTCACCTCGGTCTGGAAGCAGGCGTCGTCATAGAGGCGATACTTTTTGCCGATGTTGTGGCTGTGCTGAAGTATCTCCGGAGCGTGGGTGTATTTTTCCTTGGGCACAAAATTCAGCTCTTCACACAAAGGCAGATAAATATAGGATTCCACATCACAGGCCGCCCCAGGGTAGCGGTTCCAGTACCAGGTGCCGCCGAAGTCGCCGCCTTTTTCGATGATGCGGATTCTCTGTATGCCTGCCTCGCGCAGGCGGGCGCCGGTGATGAGGCCACCAAATCCACCGCCGATGATGATCACGTCCATTTCATCTGTCAGAGGGTCACGCTGGATCGGCGCGTCGATATAAGGGTCATCCACGTAGTGGGTGAAATCACCTGCCACTTCAGTGTACTGTTGGTTGCCATCATCGCGCAGGCGTTTGTCGCGTTCTATGCGATATTTTTCGCGTAAGGCATCGGGATCAAAACCTAAAGATTCTGGTGTATGGGATGAAGTGGTGCTGGCTGAACTCACGGGATACCCTGCCGTTTGACATCTGAAAAGGTTGCTGAGTATAGCAAGCTATCACCAAACACCCAATCGGAAGCCGGTTAGCCGCCCACTGCGCCATGGTGTATTCTCGATGCTGATTCTGCGCTGAGTGTGTCCACCATGACCCCATCGATCTACAGTCGTCTGAGTGTTCTGATGTTTCTGCAGTTTTTTGTCTGGGGGGCCTGGTTTGTGACCCTGGGCACCTACCTCAACGCGCTGGGATTTTCCGGCTCGGACATCGGCACTGCTTATCTGACCAACAACATTGGCGCCATTATTGCCCCCATATTTGTGGGCATGGTGGCAGATCGATTTTTTGATTCCGAAAAAGTCATCGGCGTGCTGCACCTGATCGGCGCGGGTGTGCTGTTCCACGTCACAACGTTGAGTCAGACCGGAGAAATTGTTTTCTGGCTGCTGGTTTACAACGCCTGTTATATGTCGACGCTGGCGTTAGCCAACAGTATTGGTTTTGCGCAGATGCAGGCACCTGATCTGCAGTTTCCAAAAGTCAGGGTCTGGGGCACCATCGGCTGGATTGTTGCGGGGCTGTCAATCACCTACGTGCTGGCCAGTGGTGGTGGAAATGTTGAAGCCACCGCGTTGCCCATGACCATGGCAGCCCTCTGTTCGGCGATTCTGGGCCTGTACTGTTTTACCCTGCCCAACACGCCGCCAGCGAGCAGGGGTGAAGCGGTGACCATGGGGCGCGTCCTGGGTCTGGAGGCTTTGTCGCTGCTGAAAGAGCGTTCTTTTGCCGTTTTTGCCGTCAGTTCCCTGCTGATCTGTATTCCACTGGCGTTTTACTACAGCTTTGCCAACCTGTTTCTGAACGAAATCGGTATGCAGGGCGTGGCTGCCAGGATGACACTGGGTCAGGTGTCCGAAGCTTTGTTTCTGCTGGCGATGCCCTTTTTCTTCCGCCGCCTTGGGGTTAAATGGATGTTGCTGGTGGGTATGCTTGCCTGGGTACTGCGGTATGGGGTGTTTGCGTTCGGGTCTATCGATCTGGTTGGGTTGCTGTATCTTGGCATTCTTCTGCACGGGGTGTGTTACGACTTCTTTTTTGTCACCGGCCAGATCTACATTGACCAGCGTGCACCCGCAGAAATGCGTGCCAGCGCTCAGGGCTTTATCACGCTGCTCACTTATGGCGCCGGCATGGCCATCGGTACCTATATAGCAGGGCAGGTGGTAGAGGCCTATGTGGTGCAGGGTGGTCATGACTGGCAGTCCATCTGGCTTGTGCCCTGCGCATTTGCCGGTGTGATTGCGATTGTATTTGCCATGGTGTTTCGTGAAGAGCCGGCTTCGCAGACATCTCAAACTGTGCCTTCGGCGGGAGAAACCACATGAAACTGACTCGACGTGCACACCTTAAAACTCTGGGTTTTGCCGCTGGTCTGTGCCTGGCGCCGACTGCAGGGGCTGTGCAGACCCGTCAGCTGCAGCGCATCGGCGTGCAGCTTTACACCGTGCGTGATCTTATGGCCAACGATGTGCCGGCGACGCTGGCGGCGGTTGCCCAGGCCGGTTATGTGGAAGTGGAAACAGCCGGCACGGGTAATCTCAGCCCGGCCCGGTTTGCCGCTGCGCTGGGTAATACAGGTCTGGCCGCGCCGGCCGCGCATATGCCCTTTGACCTGATGGCCAATTCACCTGAGACCATTCTCGAGGTGGCAGAAACCGTGGGGTACCAGTTTATTGTATTGCCCTGGATTGCACCGGAATTGCGTACGCTGGCCGGCTACACCCGGGTGATCCAGGTGCTCAATTCATTTGGCGAGCAGTGTCAAAGCGCTGGCCGGCAGTTGTGTTACCACAACCATGATTTTGAGTTTGCGTCTTTGGGTGACGAAACCGCGTTTGATCTTCTGTTACGACAATGTGATGCCCAGCTGGTGCAGTTTGAACTGGATTTTTTCTGGGCCGCCCATGCGGGCGTTGATGCAGCTGCCTATCTGCGGGCAGACCCGGCCCGTTTTCCATTGTGTCATGTGAAAGACCGTACCGCAGCGGGCGACATGGTCTCTGTGGGAGAGGGAGAGATTGACTTTTCTGCGCTGTTTGCCGCCGGCAGTGGTCTGCAACACTATTTTGTTGAGCATGACCGTCCTGAAGATTCTCTGGCTTCCGTGCGGCGCAGTATTCAAAGCCTGCAGGCGCTGCGTTATTAACGGGAGGTCTCGATGTTGAGAACAGTTTTTTTTCTCGCTGCGCTGCTGATCACGATACCGATTCCTGCGCAGAACCAGTGGCAGTCTCTGTTTAATGGTGTTGATCTGGAAGGCTGGCAGCCGAAAATTCGTGGTCATGAATTTGGCCTGGACCCGGCAGCAACGTTTCGGGTGCACGATGGTCTGTTGACTGTGTCTTACGCAGACTACGCTGAATTTGCAGATCAGTTTGGCCACCTGTTTTACGCTGTGCCCTTCAGCCATTACCGTTTACGTCTTGAGTATCGCTTTGTCGGGGAGCAGGCGCCAGGTGCGCCGGCATGGGCTTACAGGAACAGTGGCGTCATGGTACACAGCCAGGATCCCCGCACCATGCCAGCGGCGCAGGATTTTCCGATTTCCATCGAGGTCCAGTTTCTGGGCGGGCTGGATGATGGCAAGCCGCGACCCACCGCCAATATGTGCTCGCCTGGCACCCATGTCGTCTATCAGAGCGCTTTCAACGATACCCATTGTATCGCCTCGTCAGCGCCGACGTTTCACGATGATCAGTGGGTGCAGGTTGAGGTGCTGGTGGTCCGCGACGAACGGGTGCGCCACTTTGTGAACGGCGTGGAAGTACTGAGTTATGGCGGTCTGACGACCGGTGGCGGTGTTGTATCCGGGCATAAACCCGAGATGAAGCCTGAAGGCGCTGCGCTGAAGTCGGGCTATATCTCACTGCAGAGTGAAGGCCACCCGATCCAGTTCCGCAACATTGAGTTGCTCGACCTCGACTTCGAGACGCCTTAGTCTGGCTTTGTGTCAGGCATGCCGTGCCCAGGCGCGCTCGCCAGGGCTGTACGGTACACAAGGATCATAACGTCCCGGGCTTTCAATATAACGCAGTGCCTGGGTATAGCCGATCTCCGAGGTGAAATAGCCGAACGCGGTGAGCTGTTTCAGAGTGTGGAAGTAATGTGGCGCCGCGTCTGCCGGCTTGTTCCGGGTGTGGCTGATCTGATCCTGATCCAGCTGTTCCAGCAGCGCCAGGCGTTGTGCCGGCGAAACCTCCATGAACCCCGCGCCATAGGTGGCTGAACACTGTGCTTCGAGTGCCGCGGTCCCGGCATGGAATAACGCCTGTTCCTCTGGTGAAAATGTATCCGTCACCATGATGGCGATGAATGCGCCAACCTCTGCGGCTTTTGCTCCCGGGGTGTCGGTTTCTGGCAGTATGGTTTCCGCAACCTCGTCAAGCCAGGTGATTTCAGCCGCGCTGAACTGAGTTGTTGTCACTGCGGCATTGCGGTTCAGTGTTGTGGCGCATCCAGCGGCCAGCGCGCCACTGCCAGCCAGAGAGGTATAACCGGCCAGCATGAGGGCGTGTTTGATCACATCACGACGGGTTAGTGTGGCGGATGGTGGCATGTCTATCTGCTCCCTGGTCTTCATGGTTCTTTACAGATTCTGGCGATTAAGTTCGGCAACCGCATAGTCTGCAGCGCGTGCGGTAAGGGCCATGTAGGTCAGCGAAGGATTCTGGTTGGCGGCGGAGGTCATGCAGGAGCCATCCGTAACAAAAACGTTAGGCGCGTCCCAGACCTGATTCCAGCGATTCAGAACAGATGTTTTTGGATCCCTGCCCATACGCGCGGTACCCATTTCGTGAATACCCTGACCCGGCGCATAGCCCGCATCATAGGTCTGCACATCGACCGCGCCGGCGGCTTCCAGGGTTTCAGCCATGTCGTTCATCATGTCTTTGCGCATGCGCTTTTCGTTTTCGCCAATTTCACAATCAATGGCCAGTACCGGATGCCCCCATTTGTCCCTGCGCGTGTGGTCGATGTAAATCTGATTGTTGTGTTCCGGCAACATTTCACCGAACGCGGTTGCGCCGATACTCCACTGTCCGGGTTGGGTAAGCGCGTCTTTGAACTGAGCGCCCACGCCCAGTTCGCGTACCGCACGAGTCCAGTCACCGCGCGAAGCTGAACCCTGGTAGCCAAAGCCACGCAGATAGTCTCGTTTGTCGCCGTTGAGGTTGCGATAGCGTGGGATGTAAAACCCCGTTGGTCGTGCGCCGTAATAGTATTGGTCTTCAAGTCCCGGCAGCTGGCCGCGCGCACCCAGGCGAAAGTGATGATCCATCAGGTTGTGCCCCAGTTCTCCGGAGCTGCTGCCCAGACCGCCGGGCCAGATATCTGTTGCGGATTGCATCAGCAGCCACGTGGAGTTAAGCGTGGATGCACACAGGAAAACTATTTTCGACTGATACTCAGTTGTATTGTTGGTTACCGCATCCTGGACGCGCACGCCGACCACACGCTGGCTGTCTTTGTCGTAGTTCAGTTCTGTAACAATCGCAAATGGCCGCAGAATCAGTTTGCCGGTCGCAACAGCCGCCGGCAGAGTGGAAGACTGGCTGCTGAAATAGGCGCCGTACGGGCAACCTAATGAACAGGCTGCGCGATACTGGCAAGGCGAACGGCCAGGCAGGGGCTGAGTCAGGTTAGCCACCCGCCCGGGAATGATGTGCCGTTGTCCGTCAAAGGCTTTTTGCAGCCGTTCTGCCGCCAGAGATTCACCGCAGTTTAATGGCATGGCGGGCTGAAACTCGCCGTCGGGTAACTGGGGCAGGTTTTCTGTGGATCCTGAGATGCCGGCAAATCGCTCGACGTGGTCGTACCAGGGCTTCAGTTCGTGGTAGCGTACCGGCCAGTCAACGGCAATGCCTTCGCGTGCATTGGCTTCGAAATCGAGATCACCCAGGCGGTAACTCTGTCTGCCCCAGGTCAGCGAACGGCCGCCAACCTGGTAGCCTCGATACCAGTCAAAACGTTTGATTTCGGTATACGGTGAATCCTCATCGGATGCCCACCAGTCCAGATTGCGCTCGCTTAATGGATAGTCACGCCGCAGCACCGGATAGGCTTCCTCCATGGCGTAGGTGCGTTGACCGCGATGTGGATATTCCCAGGGACCTTTGCGCGCGTTGACATAATCCTTGACGTGTTCGACATCTTTGCCGCGTTCCAGTAACAGCACGGTTAATCCGCGCTCGGTCAGCTCTTTTGCTGCCCAGCCGCCGGAGATGCCGGAGCCGACAACAATGGCATCAAATCTGGTTTCGGTTTTGGACACAGGGTTCTCCTCTTATGGATTCTGTGTGGTTTTCATCAGTCAGCTCAGCCCCAGTTCTTTTTTGAGCCTGTCCAGGTGATGCAGAGCATCCTGACTCGGCCCCGGGTAATCGCCACTGATGGGTAGGTTGCCCTGGTAACCCAGTTCCCGAACGCCCGCCGGGCTGGTGTAGTAGATACCGGCGACCAGGGTACGGAACAGGTCAAAAAATTGAACCGGTGCAGGATTGTCCTGGGTGAGGTCAGCCTCAGGATAGGCGATGGCGTCAATAATGCGGATCTGTTCGGCAGGCGTCAGGTTTGTGAAAGGCCGCGCGAACAGATGCCTGGCCTGAGCGTTACACCAGGTCAGACCAGACAGTATTTCCAGCCGGTGAGCCTGCTGATCCGGGTAGGGGGCACTGACCCATTCATCCAGCACTTCCACGACACCAGCATCGGAGGCGCTGGGTGAAAGGCCGTCTGCCGGGATCAGGATATCTGCAAGCCTCGCCACCAGCTGCTGCTGCGCAAGGGTCAAAGTGGTGGGCCAGGGCGCAGGCGCGGGGTGCAGCAGATCCGGGTCAGTGCCGTAACCTGCGGCGGTCACCGGCTTCAGTTCAACGTGCACCCAGGGGGCGGCACTGAGATCACTGGCTGCGGTAAAACTGAACGGCATACCCCAACCGGCTGCCAGTATCGTCATTCGCCGCAGCGATTCACGGCGTGTGATGGCGCGGCTCATACGGTGCCCTGATGCATCGCGCGGCTCAGATGGTCAGCATTGCGCATGGCCAGCGTCATCAGGGTCAGGGTGCAGTTTTTGTGAGGATTGGATGCAAACACGCCACCATCCATGACAAACAGATTAGGTACATCCCAGGACTGCCCCCACTGATTGGTCACTGAGGATTTCGGGTCTGCCCCCATGCGAGTGGTGCCCACCTCGTGGATGATCTCGCCGCCTTTTTTAAGTGCCTCGTCCGGAGTCAGATCCGGCTCGTAAACCTCACCGCCCATGGTCTTTATGATCTGATGCGCGGTTTTCTGTCCATGGGCTACCTGATTCAACTCCTGTTCTGACCAGCGCCAGTGAAACTTTGGTACCGGAATGCCCCATTGATCAACCACCTGCTTGTCAATTTCCATATAACAATCGGAGTTAGGCAACATCTCACCGCGCAGGGCAAGCCCGATGGTTGAGCCATAGCCTTTTTGTACGCTGGCTCGCAAAGTCGCGCCGTAACCTCTGGCCAGTTGACCGATACCCATACCCGGTGCGCCAAACCCGCCGCCCAGTTCAAAGTGATAACCCCGGGCAAAGTTGAGCTCACCCCGGGCCTGGGCTGTGTGCCCCCACCAGGGAATAAACAGGTGATTGGATGTATTGCCGTCTTCGTTGTAGCGCGGCCGGTTTTCCAGGCCCGGAATATAACCTGAAAAATTCGCGCCGGTGGAATCCATCAGGTTTCGACCCAGCTCACCGCTGCTGTTGGCCAGCCCGGCCGGGTGGCTGTGTGTACTGGAATTCAACAGAATGCGTGCTGTTTCGCAGGCGCTGGCAGCCAGAATCAGTACCCGTGCAGGAATGTCGATGGCTTGTCTTGTCAGCCGGTCGATGTAGGTGACGTGTGTGGCTTTTCCGTTTTCATCCGTGGTGACGGTACTGACCATGGCGTTGGTGACAATTTTCAAACGGCCTGTAGCCAATGCCATGGGCAACAGTGAGGTGGTGGTCTGGAAAGCCGCGCCAATAGAGCAGCCCCTGCCGCAGGGCGTGGCATAAAAGCAGGCCTGACGTTTGTCCAGAGGCCGTGTTAATACAGCGCGGTGCATGTAAGCTGTTGGAATACCCAGTTTTCTGGCCGCCGCGGACAACAGCAGCTCCGGCACCCGGGGTGGGGGAGGTGGTTGCAACACCCCAGGCGAAGAATCAGGCATATCATCCAGACCGGAATTATCCCCCGACACGCCGATCAGAGTTTCTGTTTTGTCGTACCAGGGTGCCAGGTCGTCATAGTCCAGCGGCCAGTCTGCACCCAGGCCGTCGCGGCTGCAGGCTTTGAAATCGTGCGCGCTGAAACGCAATGAAAAACGGCCCCAGTGATTGGTGCGCCCTCCCAGCATCCGTGCCCGCCACCAGAGAAATTCGGAGCCCGGGGCGGTGGTGTAGGGCTCTCCGGGTACCTGCCAGCCGCCGTCCACGGTGGCATCATAAAAACCAAAATTTTTGTCCGGTGTGGATGTGCCTCTTAATGGCGCCTGTGCAGCCGTGTTGAACATCGGCGTTTCGGTTTTTGGGTCATAGTCGCGACCGGCTTCCAGCATCAGCACGCGATGGCCAGCTTGAGTCAGCACGTAGGCCGCCATACCGCCACCTGCACCGGAACCCACCACAACCGCATCATAGGCAAAACCCTGATAGCTGGACACGCTCATTCGGTTGACGGCAGTCGGCGGATTTTCAGATTTTTGAATGACACGACATCGCCGTGGTCCTGTAACCCGATGTGACCGTTGCTGTTTTGCGCAAACCCCTGCCAGTCTGCAAACTTGCTGTTGGCCACCAGTTTTTTGAATGCGGCACCATTGAGGTCGATGTCCACGGTCTGGACACCATTCTGCCATGCCTGCAGGTGCCGGTTCCGCACGATAATCACCACCTGATTCCAGGCCCCCGCCGGTAACTGGGACGTCGCCGGCGCAGCAATCAGATCGTACAGTGAGCCGGAACGTCGGTTGGCCTGTTTGTTGTCCGGGTGGCGCGCATCGTCAAGGATCTGGATCTCTGCGGCGTGCACGTAGATGGGCAGTTCACTTTCGTCTGCGTGAAAAAAAATGCCGCTGTTGCCACCTTCCGCAATTTTCCACTGTAAGTGCAGTTCAAAGTCTTTGAAGCTTTCGCGTGTGATGAGGTCGCCGCCGCCGCGCCGGGTGAGGACCATCGCACCGGCTCTAACCTGCCAGGCGTCATCCGCTTCGGTTTTGCCGTAGGTGCGCCATTGATCCAGTTGGGTGCCGTCAAACAACAGCAGCCAGCCGCTATCCTGTTCAGCCTGGGAAAGGGTGTTGTCCGGTTGCAGCTCTGTATAACTGGCGAATGCGCTTGTGGATAGCAGCAATGCCAGGCACGCCAGCGTGCAGCATTGATGAAATGTGGCGTACAGAGTCTTCATGGGCTCCCCTCCAATGGACTTGCCCGATGCTATCACGGACCCAGAGCATTCACCGCCGGAAAATCACGGCTTTAGGGTGCCCTGGATCCGCCTCTCAGCAGTTTTCCGGGCAGCGCGCCGGTATGTTCACCGTGTTCATAGGTGACTGCTCCGTTGCAGATGGTCATATGATAGCCATCCGCTTTCTGCACCAGGCGTTTGCCGCCGGCAGGCAGGTCGTAGGCCATTTCCGGCGCGTGTAGCTTCAGGTTGTCGTAGTCGATCAGATTGAGATCAGCCTTGTAGCCCGGTGCAATCACGCCGCGGTCGTGGAGACCGTAGAGGCTTGCGGTATCCTGAGTCAGTTTGTGCACCACAAACGGTAACGACATTTTTGGACCGCGATGCCGATCACGGGTGAAGTAAGCCAGCATATACGTCGGTACGCTGGCATCCACCAGCACACCACAGTGCGCACCACCATCAGACAAGCCAAATACAGACAGTTTTTCCTCGATGAACTTGCGTTGCGGCTCCAGATCGTCTTTATAACCTGTGAAAAACACCAGTAGCGGAGTACCCGCCGCCATGGTGTCCATGACAACTTCCAGGGGCTCAAGGTTTTTTGCCGCAGCGATCCCGGCTACTGAATCCGCTGCGGTGGGCTCGTAACTCAATGCATCGTCCATCACAAAAATGCGCGGGTAGTCATTCATGAACCGCTGCGCATCCCTGTTGCGCGGCAGTATCGGTTCTTCCGTCAGCACCCGTTGTCGAAACGCCGGGTCTTTCAGGGCAGTTTGTCGCTCCGCTAAACTCAAATGTTGGATTTCGCGATAAGCAGTGTGTTGCCGCATGGGGTTGATGGTGCCTTCGAGGGTCATCAGGATCGAGGCCGGACGCGCGCCTATCTGCGGGCGAAGCGTCAGGCCTTCCTGCTGCAGACGCTCCGCAAGTTGCCAGAGCTTACCCTTGCCTGTGCTGGCAAGGGTGGTGATCGGGCGTCCAGTTGTGCGGACAATGTGTTCAATCCAGGAGAGTTCTTCATCGTCTTCCAGATAATCTGAAATGATTTCGATGGTGCCGTGGTCAAGCCCGGCAAATGCTTCTCCGATCCTGCACATCTCTTCAGCGGAGGCGTGGGTACCCGGCACAAGCTGACCGTTTTTATCCATGTGGCCATAAAATCGTGATGTGGAAAACCCCAGGGCGCCTGCCTTGAGAGCCTCGTGGGTGATGTCGCGCATGGCCGTCATATCCGTTGCGGTAGCCTCGTCGTAACAGCGCTCACCCATGACGTAGTGGCGAATCGCCACATGGGGTACCTGAGTGCCGATATCCATGGTGTAGGGTGTATCGATGGTGTCCAGGTATTGGGCAAAGGTTTCCCAACCCCAGGGGATGCCTTCGTGCAGCGCGGTGCCGGGAATGTCTTCTACGCTTTCCATCAGCGCCACCAGCTCGCCTTCGGTGCCCGGTCGTACCGGCGCAAAGCCCACGCCGCAGTTTCCCATGACAACCGTAGTGACGCCGTGCCAGGAACTGGGTGTCACCTGTTTGTCCCAGCAGACCTGACCGTCGTAGTGGGTGTGAATGTCGACAAACCCGGGTGTCAGAAGCAGACCGTTGGCATCTACGGTCCGATTCGCTCCGGATAGCGTGCACTGCCGATCGACTGCGACGATTTTGCCATCGCTGACCGCAACATCTGCGTGGAACTCCGGCTCATTGGTGCCATCAATAACCGTGGCACCTTTTATCAGGAGATCGTACATGCTCAGCACCCTTGGTCAGAATTAGAGGTCTGATTCTGCCACCGCTGGTTAAGGGCTACAAATCAATCCACTGACAAACTGAACCTGACTACAATGGGTGCAGGCGTACCGGAACGTCTTTGATGCCGCGAATAAAATTGTTCGGCAGGCGCACAACGTCGTCAACCACTTCCACGTGACGGAACCGCTGCATGATTTCTTCCCACAGGATACGCAGCTGCATTTCAGCCAGGCGATTGCCCATGCAGCGGTGGACACCGAAGCCGAAGGCGACATGGGCACGGGCGTTAGGGCGATCAATCACCAGTTGGTCTGCCTTGTCGAAAACATTTTCGTCATGATTGCCGGACAGATACCACATGATGACCTTGTCACCTTCCTTGATGTGCTGGCCGCCGAGCGTATAGTCCTTAAGGGCGGTACGACGCATGTGTATGACCGGCGTTTGCCAACGAATGATTTCCGAGACCATATTGGGGATGAGTCCGGGGTTTTCCCGCAACTTCCGGTACTCATCCGGGTATTGGTTCAATGCCATGACGCCTCCACTGATACTGTTGCGGGTGGTGTCATTACCGCCAACGATCAGCAGCAACAGTGTACCCAGGAAACGACCCGGGTCTTCGTTCATGGTTTTCGTGTTTTCACCATGGGCAAGCATGGATATCAGATCAAACTTCGGCGGTGCAGCTGCACGTTCTCCCCATATTTTGTAAAAAATGGCGGCTGCTTCCATCAGTTCAGCATAGCGGGCTTTCATGTCGATGCTGTCATCACCGGTGACTTCAGGTACCGCGGTGGTGATATCTGACCAGTAAATCAGCTTGTGACGATCTTCGTAGGGAAAATCAAACAGGGTAGCCAACATGCGCCCGGTGAGTTCTATGGATACTTTCTCCACCCAGTTGAATGTTTCACCAATCGGCAGATTGTCGAGAATATCTGCGGCGCGCTCGCGGATCAGTGGTTCCAGCTCAGCAAGGTTTTTGGGTGCAACCACTGGGGCAACGGTTTGTCTTTCAGGAGCATGCCGAGGTTCATCAAGCTGAATGAAGCTTTCACTCTGCAGCTGTTCCGGGTCCGATGGCACCGGATCAACAATGGCGATACCTCCGGCTTCAGAGGAAAAGACCGTATTGTTACTGTCTACTTCTTTAATCAGCTTATGGTTGGTGACGGACCAGAAGGGACCGTTCACACTGTCAGCAAGAAAATGCACTGGTGCTTCCCTGCGCAGGCGTGCGAACCAGGGTCGCCATGTGTCCTGGGAAAACAGTTCCGGTCTGCTGACATCAATCTGTTCAAGCGGAGTTGCGTTAACCTGGGCCTGTAAATCTTTCATCTCGCTCATCATCGGTTGGCCTCAAAATTGAAAATTCCTGAACCTAAACATACCAATAGCTTATCGGTGAGGATAGTCCGGCCTTAGTCGGAGGTTATCCGGGAACGGCGGTTCATTTTCCATCAGACCTCGGAAAGGCAGCATCGGTTGGGCGCGATTGCCTTTGTGCGCCGCGTTCTGTGCAGTCCTGCTCTGCAGAACGCAGGCAGCTCGAATGGCTGCGGCGGATGGCATCTCAATGACGTTGTCATCCTGTCCTGGAGCAGATTTATAAGCGGCAGGAATGCCCAGGCGTTCATACTGCTCGGGCGGGCAATCGTTGCGCGCCATCTCCCTGATCATCAATGTCAGCATGCGTGCTTCGATCTCGAGATCAAATATCGGGTTTTCCTGGGCGGGATCCTGCGCGATGTCAAACAGCAGAGTGGCCGCCCTTCCGGTGCCGTAGGGTGTCCTGTCCGACAGGAAGGCCTTTGGCGTGCGCGTCGGGATCTGCATCACCGGGCAGCCTTTGGTGAAAACAAAACCCTCATGTTTGTTCCAGTTCTGCATTTCACGCACTGAGAACATGCTGTGCATATGGGTTGGCATCAATGTGTAGTCGTATAACGGCGTGTTGTTTGCTGTGACGTGGGCTCGCATATACACGTACTGACCGTCAGTGACGTTCACCTGTCCGCCCATAACGCCGTACAACACTGCTTCTCTATGGGGTTCATCCGTGAGCATGCGCTGAGTCAGATTGCGGCCCTGCACATCCGGGGGAACGTCGACGCCGAAGTAGTCTAAAACGGTGGGTGGTAGATCAATGGTCTGCGCCAGCGCCTGTCGCCTCTGTCCAACGCAGGTTGGCGTTCGCGGGTCGTAGATCCAGAAAGGGATGTGCGCCACTTCCTGGAAAAAAGGCGTGACCACTTTTGCCCACCAGTCGTGTTCACCCATGAGAAAACCATGATCTGTATTGACAATGAGAAGTGTGTCCTGCCAGAGGTTGTGTTTATCAAACAGATCCAATACGCGGCCCAGCTGCTGGTCGCAGAATGACACCAGCGATGCGTACATGTAGCGAATGTGCTGGACAGTCTGCTCGTCTTCGCGGACTTCCCGATAGGGTGGCCAATCAAAAGCCGGCCCGTTGTATTCATGGGGGTAGAGATCATGGAACTCCTGCTGGGAGAAAAACGGTTCATGGGGATCAAAGGTCTCGATCTGCACGTACCAGTTATCAGCCTCGAGGTTGCGCTCGATGAAATCCAGACCCAGGCTGAAGGTTTTGTGCTGGGGCTGCTCGGCCGCGTGGGTCATGTGCTCGCGGTTGATGTTGTCCTGTTTTTCCAGCTTTATCCGCTGATGTTCCGGCCACCTGTCTGCGCCGTAGTCAGGATCGCGCAGTTTTTCAACATCCCCGATCCACTTGTCACCCTCCTGCCCGCGCACCAGGTCAAAGGTGGTGAACCTCTGGTGGTAGGTGGCGCCGCCGTCTTCCCAGTAGTGATAGTGGTCGGTGACCTTGTGCGTATGTATACCGTTGGCATCGAGAATGGCCGGCATAGAATCATCAAAAGGTTCCAGGGGCCCCCAGGAGCGGTGAAGAAAATTGTAGCGGCCCGTATGCATTTCCCTTCTGGCGGGCATACAGGGCATGGAGCCGACATAAAAATTGTCGAATTGAACGGAGCGCTGCGCCAGGCGCGCAAAGTTTGGTGCTTTCACCCAGTTGTTGCCGTAGCTGGGCATGAAATGCCGGCACAGCGTGTCGTACATGACAACAACACAGCGTTTTCTAGATAGATCCCCCACGTTTCACGTCCCTGCCGGTGCTTTGGCGAAAGTTTAGCCTGGTTATGTCATGAACGGCAGGGGTTGGTCCGAGAGGTCAGCATACAGATCGGCGGCACCACAGGCGTAGCTACAGTTGTGTGGTGTGGGTAAGATTAAACCATTGCGCTGCCGACAAACTGATGTAAAACAGCGGCTGGGGCTTCGATTGTTGTTTGATTGAGTTGAATCCTGGGAGGGGAGCATGGCTTGGAATTATGGAGATGTTTTAGATCGGGTTGCGGATGTGGTGCCACAGGACAAAGCCTGTCTGGTGCACGGCGATCGGGTGATCACCTGGGCCGATTTCACCCGCCGGACCAATAATCTGGCTGCTTGTTTTTTGCAGCACGGCGGGCAAACCGGCGATAAAGTGGCTTTCTACATGCGCAACTCGCCCGCCTATAGTGAAACGTTAGGCGCCTGTTTCAAAGCCCGTCTCACCCACGTGAATGTGAATTTTCGGTACGTGGATGACGAATTGTGGTACATCCTGGATAACTCGGATGCCACAATTGTGGTCTACGATGCGCAGTTTGCCGGCCATGTTAAAGCCCTGCGGGCGCGCCTGCCCGAGGTTACTTTGTGGGTGGAAGTCTGTGGCGAGCAGGCGCCGGAAGCGGAATTTTCCAGCAGCTATGAAACCCTTGCTGAACAGGGTGAAGGTGCGCCACTGAATATCCAGCGCCGCGGCGACGATATGCTGTTCCTCTACACCGGCGGCACTACGGGTATGCCCAAAGGGGTCATGTGGACCCATGATGACCACTGGCACGCGGTAGGCGGTGGTGCGGCGATTGCGCCGGACCTGCAGCCGGCTGCGGATATGGCGGCGCATCTGCAGAACGTCGCAAATGCCGCGAGCGGCGGCATCACAATTCCCTGCTGCCCTCTGATGCATGGCACCGGTCTGTTCACAGGCATCTCGACGCTGGCGCGTGGTGGCACTGTGGTGACGCTGGAAAGTCACGGCTTTGATCCACGTGAATTGTGGCAGACGGTTGAACGACACAGGGTGAATGCGCTGGCCATTGTCGGTGATGCCTTTGCCAAACCCATGCTGCGCGAACTGGATGAGCACCCCGGTCAGTATGATATTTCTTCATTGCAGGGCATCGTCTCCAGTGGCGTGATGTGGAGTCCGGAGGTAAAAGCAGGTTTGTTGAAACACAATGCCAACATGGTGCTGACGGATTCGTTTGGCGCATCGGAAGCGGTAGGCTTTGGTCGTTCGGTGACAACTGCGCAAGGCACTATGCAGGTCGCGCGCTTTGAACTGGGCGAAAGCTGCAAAGTTTTCACAGAAGACTTTCGGGAGGTCCAACCCGGCAGTGACGAAGCAGGGTTTGTTGCCAAGTCAGGCCCGATTCCCCTGGGCTATTACAAAGACGAAGAGAAAACGGCCAAAACCTTCCCGGAGATAAACGGCGTACGCTACTCCATTCCGGGCGATTTCTGCAAAGTTGCCGCCGACGGCACGCTCATCCTTATGGGTCGAGGCAGCGTCTGTATCAACACAGCGGGCGAAAAGGTGTATCCGGAAGAAGTTGAAGAAGTGTTGAAAACTTATCCCGGTGTGGTGGATGCGCTGGTGGTGGGGCTACCGGATGAGAAGTGGGGCCAGATGGTCACAGCGGTGGTGCAGCCTGATGGCAAACAGGACCTGGATGAAGCGGCGATACAGGCGCATGCCCGTAAACATCTGGCAGGGTACAAAACGCCCAAACGTGTGCTGGTCAAAACCGATCTTGGCCGTGCCAGCAATGGTAAAGCAGACTACAAAGCCATTACGGAGTATGCACGGTCGATTCTGACTGCCGGCACCGCAGCCCACTGAAAGCAGGGAGCGTATCGTGAGTACAGGGTTCAATACAACACAGGCGTGTCTCGATGTTGCGCTGAGCTCGGAGCGATGGTTGTCCAGCCATCAGTGGGATACCGAGCATGGGCTCCTGTGGTCGCTGGCGGAAGAAGTGCCTGATAAACGGTTCCATAATCTGTATTCCGGATCTGCTGGTATTGTGCTGTTTTATCTTGAACTGTACGCCGCCACTCAAGAGGATCGTTTTTTAAAAACAGCGCGCGCGGCTGGCTTTGAAATTGTGCATCACCTTCAGCAGGTGGACGTCTTACCCTGTGCGCTGATGGGGGGCTGGGGTGGTTACCTGTTTGTGCTGAACGAACTGGCCAAAGCCACTGGTGACTCAGCATTTGCACACACTGCCCGTATATGCGCCCGGAAACAGCGAGACCAGGCGCAGAACATGGGTGCCGGCATAGGCTGGGTGCAGGAAATGCCTTACGCCAGGCTCACCGGTTTTTCCGGGCAGCGGGAACTGTATGATGTCGCTGAAGGCGCTGCGGGTGCAGCCATGGCATGGCTGTATGCCCATGAAGAAGGTGTCGATGAAAGCGCGCTGGACTGGGCAACCGCTGCCGGCGATCGTCTGCTTGAAGTTGCCGAGCCGGCGCAAGGTGGGCTGCGCTGGCAGCTGATGGAAGATATACCCTGGCCCTTTGATGCGCCAAACTTTGCGCATGGCACTGCTGGCGTAGCCTACTTCCTGGCGCGTCTGTTTGAACACACTCAGGCACAGAAGTATCTGGATGCGGCGATTGCGGGTGCCCGGCATGTGCAGGCGATGGCCCGGGCTATCGAAGGCGGTGGCCACCTGGTGCCGCATATTCTCAACGACGGTGCAACAGACAGATTTTATCTGGGCATGTGTCATGGCCCTGCCGGCACGGCGCGCCTGTTTTTTCTGTTGGGAGAAATAACCGGCGATCCGCAGTGGATGCGCTGGGAACGTGGGTTGGATGACGCCCTGGTGGCTTTAGGTGCGCCGGAAACCCGAGGACGTGGATTCTGGAACAACATCAGTCAGTGTTGTTGTGACGCCGGTATCGGAGACCACGCCTTGTGCATGTTCCATGTCACACGGGATGCGTTTTACCTGGACCTGGCTCAGCGCTGCGCTGCTGAGCTGGCGCGTCGCAGCGTGACCAGAGACCGGGGTTGCTGTTGGCCTCAGGCGGAACATCGTTCACAGCCTGATTTCATTCAGACGCAGACCGGCTATATGCAGGGCGCTGCGGGTGTGGGCAGCTTTTTTATTCACCTGGCGACAACGTTAAGCGGCGCGCCAGTGAAAATCCATTTCCCAGACTCACCTTATCGTCGTTTAGGACACTAATCTGATATCCAGTTGCCGTGGGCGCCATAGGGCACGCGTTCAGGCAGATGTATGATGGCAACGGGTGGTGCACTGAAATTCTGTGCATCAATGATCAGCATGCGGGATTTACCCGTGCGCTCGTCATGATTGAGGTTTAAAATCCAGCCTTCGTCCTCCCCCGGACCGCCGGGAGCAAACACAGGTTCTGATCCGCGAACGTCGTTGCCGAGATGGTGTTCTTCGCAAGTCCCCGCCGGCAGGTCGTATTTGTAGAGTTTGTCGCCATAAACAGGTTCTTCGCTGTTGCCTTCGCCGCCCAGGGCCATCAGATAACCGTAACGACTGTCCTGTCCTACCAGGCGGTCATCCGTACGCCCAAAATCACCGGGGCGGTTGTCTATTTCTGCTTCTGTCACCACCCCGGTGTGCAGGTTAATCTGCCATTGCCACAATCGCGCAACGTTACCGTATTCGTCAGAGCCGCCGCTGAAAGCGGACTCCTGGCGTGATACATACAATGTAATGATGCCGTCCCGGTCGAATGCATTCACCGGATGGAAGACATAGCAGGGGTCTATTTCAAACCAACGGATGTTGTCTGCGGTACCGTGGCGGGGCATGACACCCAGCCGCGCACCCGCCTCTTTATTGAAAGAGAAGGGTACGCCGGTGGCCAGCAGTTCCAGATCAAGCACCAGAGGCAGGTCCATGAAAATGGTGTAATTTTCCGTGATGTTGAAATCATGCATCATCACCATGTTGGGTAAATTTATGCCTTCGATCTGTTTGACTGCGCCGTCTGCGCCGATACGAATGTATTTTAAAAAAGGCTGTTCGAAGGAAAAGTAGCTGAATGCAAGCAGCTCACCGGTTTTCGGGCACACCTTTGGATGGGCGGTCATGGAACAGGTCAGCGCGCCTGCAAAATTTTCTGCGCCGATGGTGTTCAGGTCACCGTCGATACGCCAGGGCCAATGGGCTTCTTCCAGGCACAGGATCTTGCCCGCATGCTGCATGACGTGAGTGTTACCAGTGCCGAAACCCAGGTCAAAAGGATTGTCCGGTTTAATATCCGGCGCAGTGACATTAGGGGTCTGGATGAAACGGTTTTTGTGCCACAGGGCTTTACCGTTTTCGATGCGAATGCCGTGTACCATGCCATCGCCAAGGAACCAGTGCGGTGAAATGCCACGCAGCGGATTGGGGCCCGTGCGCAGGTATACGCCGCTCAAACTCGGTGGAATGTTGCCTTCAACAACCAGGTCAGTGTGTGTTTTTTCGTCCCGTAGCGGTGCCCAGTTGCCGCGCAGGTGCCAGGCCTGGCTCATTTCATTCATCGGTATTCTCCCTGGTTCACGGAACACCCGTTTTACGCAACGTGTTGCTGTACGGATACGTGCTCCCTCGAAGTCTGATAGTAGAGGCAGGCTCTGCTGTTGCACAAGAGGGGGCGTTGCCTGGCCGAGTTGCTATGGTCGAACGGTATCCTGATAATCCACAGTGTTGCGAAAAGAATCATCTGGAGTTGCCAAATGCGCTGTTGTCCAGGTTTAGCGGAGTGTTAAGCCAATGAGTGCCCCTCTAGCCTGCGTTGTCGATACGGCAAGCAGGCACACGAGCGCTCTTGTTGCTCTGCTCGAAGAAGTGGGCTTCGACGTCAAGGTATGCACAGAAATCAATGGCGCTGGGCAGGAGGCAAAGGTCTGGTTTCTCAGCATGGACCTGCCTGACGCAAATCTTACCCGTTGGATTGACAAGGCCAGTCAGGGGGAGCGCAGCGAGGTGTTCCTCATGGCACAGGAAGATGACGCTCCCCGCGTACGCCAGGCCATAGCCCAGGGAGCAACTTACTTTTTCTGTAAACCTTTCGATGCCGGATTTCTGCAACCGCTGTTGGCGGATTTGTATGAAGAAGCGACGCACACGATTGCCCTCCAGGATGAACAGGATATAGAGCCGCTGGACCAGTTTGGTGAACTTCGTGGCAGTTCTGTCCCGATGCGCAAACTCTATCGGCTGCTGCGTAAGGTGGCGCCCACGGATGCCAGTATCCTCCTGGTTGGGGAGAGTGGCACGGGCAAAGAACTCGTGGCGCGTACCCTGCATCAGATGAGTGAGGCCGCATCAGGTCCATTTCAGGCCATGAATTGTGCCGCTATTCCCAAAGAGCTGTTTGAGAGTGAGTTGTTCGGTCATGAGAAAGGCAGTTTCAGCGGCGCGCAGCGCCAGCACCGGGGCTTTTTTGAACGCGCACAGGGCGGCACACTGTTTTTTGACGAACTGGCGGAAATGCCGATTGAGCTGCAGGCCAAACTGTTACGTGTACTGGAGGTGGGTGCTTACCGCCGCGTCGGAGGTGAGACAGATTTAAAAAGCCAGGTCCGCATTATCGCTGCGACCAACCGCGATCCTCAGGATGCCATTGCTGACAATCTCCTGCGTGAGGATCTCTATTACCGTATTGCCCGTTTTCCCATTTTCCTGCCGCCATTGCGCGCTCGTCAGGGCGACATACCAGGCCTGGCGCAATACTTCATCGATGCGCTGAATCAGAGAAACGATCAGTCCATCACGTTATCCGTTGCCGCCCTTGAGCAGCTGGCATGCCACGATTGGCCAGGCAACGTGCGTGAACTGCGCAGCGCCATCGAACAGGCGTACATTCTCGCTGACAGTGAGATAACGCCAGCGCACCTGCCAGCCAGCGAGACTGACACCGTTTCCGAGACTCTAGACATAACTGTTGGGGAAACCGTTGACGAAGCAGAGCGTAAGCTGATTCTGGCCACGCTGGAAGCCAATGGTGATGACAAACAGGCTGCAGCGGATATGTTGGGCATGTCCCTGCGTACTTTGTACAATCGCTTGAACACTTATGAAAACCCCGATGCTGCCGACGCGTTAAAAAGTAAGCCCGGCAAATGAGCACAACACTGCTGATCGGATCTGAGACCAGCCACCGCTCTCTCAGTCACGCAAGAAGACATCATCGGTTTTGCGGCACTCAGCGCTGCCTCACAACGATGGTCCCGAAATGGTCTGATCTAATCGAAAGCAGCGCCCAGGGTATGCGCATGCGGGTATGATTTTTTGTTTTAACGATGACAGCCTGCACGTGTCCCGAAGTACTGCTCACCAGAATCTCTTCAATACAGCCCAGCAGCTGGCCGGTGTTGTCCAGTACCTGACTATCTAACAGTTCAGTTATCTGCTGCATCAGACTACCCCTGCCTGCCTTTTGGTGCTTAAACGTGGTTTTTTCCAGTCGTTACCTTCAGGGGTTTGCAATTTCTGTTCCAGCGCCGACGCTTTATTGTTTTCCCCTTCCGGCCGTGCTGGCTGTGGGCAGAGGACTTGTTTCGCGTGTCAGCAAGGAGATAGCCACTTCATCCATGCAGGTCCTGCGCAGATTTTTGCAGAAACTGCAAAATTTCCGGACGCCACCCCTGAAACATCCAGAATCGTTCGGTTAAACCGCTGTCTCCCGGGTGTATCAGAGGGTGGCACGGGGATTGCAGTTCTTCTCAGTAAACACGCAATGGAGAACTTTTTATGTTCAAAGAAAAAACAGGCAGTTCGAAACAGGATCAGTCAATGATTGACGATATGGCACTGAATCGCGTGTTGGTAGTCATCAGCCCGGACCTGGTGAAGCCGGGTGCACCGCAGGATTCGGTTCTGGTCAACAGAGCGCTTACCTTGGCCAGAACAACGGGATGTGAACTGGAATTTTTTCACGTGTGTCATGACTCGTCATTGCTGCCGGCATTTTTTGACAACGCAGATCAGATGCGTCGTGAGCAGGAGGCTGTATTAGACCGTGATGCCACTCTGATGGCGGAAATGGTTGTGCGTCTTGCACCGGAAGGCGTCACCATTCGTCATGACACCCGCTGGGATGCGCCTCGCAGCGCGGCGATTTTACGTAAGATAGATGAGATGAAACCTGATCTTGTGATGAAGCAGTCGCGGGAACACGGTTATGTGATGGGGTTCATGAGCAATACAGACTGGGACCTGATCCGCCAGTCGCCCGCACATATCTGGTTTGTCAGCGATGATGACCACAACCGTATAGAGCGAGTGATCACTGCTGTTGGCGCAAGCGAAGACAAAGATGAAATGATCGCAGGGGAAGACTACAGCGCATTCAGGTTTGCTAACCGCATAGCTGAATACTTCGATGGCGTTAACTATCCAGTGCATGCTTATCAGGTGCCTCCAGGCATCCGTGCTTACGCTGCCTATGCGCCGGAGTTTGGCGGTGTCGCCCACCCATCTGCTGGCGCGATACCCGCAGCGCAGACTAAATCCGAGGTGGCGCGTAAACACGGTGAAGCGATTCGGGCGTTTGCCGAGTACTTTCACCTTAACCTGGACAAAGTCAGGGTGGTAGAAGGCTCAGCCAGTGAAGTGATCCCCCAAGCGGCCGAGGAATTACATGCCAACCTGGTTGTTATGGCGGCACGGCATATGTCCCGATGGGAGCGATTGTTCCACTGTGTCACAGCGGAACCTGTGCTGTCCGCTGTGCCATGCGACATTGTGTTTATGAAACACGCGGACCAGGCGTCCGTACCCGAGGCGAAAAAAGCGCCCGTGCACGGCATGCCGAAGCTGGATCTTGAGAAAGCGGTTCTGGATCCTGAGTGGGCCTTCGGCTCACCGCACACACTCGCAACCTGGAAAGAGTTGAGCGTGTCCATGCGTCAGCGTCTGTTACAGATCTGGGAACAGGATGTGCGTGCTCAGATGCGCGAAGAAGATGAAGGTGGGCCGGTGCAACCGACCCATGCCAATCTGTTGCACGCCATTGTTGCAGCCCGCTCCCAGCTCAACTATGACGCTCAACGCGAACCAGATGAGGCTGCCGAGTTAACTCATTAAACGCTGGTGCACACTCAATTGACGCGACGATCCCACGGACATAATCAACTTCATTAAAAGGAGAAGCCAATGGCCTCACGAGAAGATTACATTGAGAAAGCAAAAAATCAGCTTGATGCATTAAACAACAAACTGGATACGTTGGAAGCTAAAGCCGATAGAGCCTCTGGAGATATGCAGGCGGAGCTGCGCAGGGAACTGGACAGTCTGCAGGCTGCCAGGGAGCGGGCACAGGCGAAACTGGATGAGTTGCGCACCGCCAGTGATGCCGCCTGGGATGATGTGAAAGTGGGCCTCGACCTGGCCTGGCAGGCTTTCTCCGAGTCCGTGGAAAGTGCCACTGCGCGGTTCAGAGATTGACCCGCGGTATCGGGTCATTGCGTCGCAGCCGAATTTTGCGGACCCGTCAGATAAGTGTGTTTATGCATCTTATGTTGCATACAATTAAAAAAACGACGTTGTTCATACAGCGCCTGTAAGAAGATAACCGGGAGAAAAACATGGGTATTGAAGTTGGTGGTCTGTTTGGACTGATTGTTCTTATCATCAACGTCTGGGCTATCATTCGTGTGGTTGGCAGCACCGCCAGTACGGGCAGGAAGGTTTTGTGGGTTGTTCTGATCCTGTTGTTGCCTGTGTTAGGCGTTATTCTGTGGTTCCTGTTGGGTCCAAAATAGCCCTGCTGGAGACGCGCCGAGGTTGGCCCGCATTGCCCGGGTGCAGATTTGCGCCTGCCTTCCTGATTCGTTGAGGCTGCTTGAATCAGGAAGTCTCTCGACCACGGCGTACCACCGCAAACCGGCGGATCGCGCGATGTCGTTTTTTGGGGGGGTCCGATTCAAAGTGTCTTAAGCCTTGCGATACTGCTGCTGTGCACAGTCACGTTCCTGCCTTTGTGGCGCAAGGCGCATTGGCTGGTCAGGGGCTGGGATTTTCCACGCCTGCAGATTGCCGTGCTGGCGACGGTTCTGATTGTCCTGCAGGGTCTGACGTTTCGAGCGGCGGATGTGATCAGCTGGGCGGGCCTTTTGTTGGCGGTTTTGTGTTTCATCTGGCAGGTGAGCTGGATCCTGCCTTATACAAACCTGTGGCGTAAAGAAGTGGGCAACGCCGCTGATGCCCAGACCAGCGGGGCGGAAATCAGCATTCTCACCGCCAACGTACTGATGCATAATCGCAACGTAGAGGGGTTGTTGGCCCTGGTGCGTAAATATGAGCCGGATATTCTGGTCACGCTAGAGACGGATGCCTGGTGGCAAACACATCTGGATGAGCTCGAGGTGGATATGCCACATACCGTGAAGTGTCCACTGGATAACCTGTATGGCATGCACGTTTATTCCCGGCTGCCGTTTGATGCCGCTGAAATCGCCTATCTGGTGGAAGAGGATGTGCCTTCGATCCATCTGGCCACAACACTCGATAATTCGGATGCTGCGGTCCAGATCCACTTTCTTCACCCGGCGCCACCCAGTCCAACCGAAAACACCTGTTCCACCCAGCGCGATGCTGAGCTGATTGTTGTAGCAGAAACGCTGTGCGACAGCAGCAAGCCAACTATCGTTGCCGGAGATCTGAACGATGTCGCCTGGTCCTATACAACGCGTCTTTTTCGCAAGATCAGTGGTTTACTCGATCCGCGGGTCGGCAGAGGCATGTTCAACACATTCCATGCCCAGTACTGGTTCATGCGCTGGCCGCTTGATCATCTGTTTCACAGCGACCATTTCAGCGTGCAGGAGATCAGGCGTCTGCCTGCTAACGGTTCAGATCATTTTGCGCTGTTGGCACGGCTGGTTTACACCCCTGCAGATGATACCAATGAAGCGCCATTAAACGCTGACAGCGAAGATCATCAGGCAGCCGGAAACATTGTGGCAGGTAACACAAAAGACAATGCGGTGGCAGAAGTTGCGCAGAAAGTTGGATTGTAAGAAGAACATTTCACATCAGAAACTGATGCGCGAACAACCCGGCAATCAGTCAGCCCACGGTTGAATATGTTATCGTTATAGAATGAACAGTCAGTCGGCACCATCGTCAACAAACAGCACCACGGACGCACAGGTTCTGGATGACATCATTCCTCTGGAACTGCTGGAATCTCTCGGACTGCAGGCACTGCAGTGGTTGCAGGCCAACGTCCTGACGATGGATGTCGGCGTGCAGATTGTTGCGATTGTTGCCGCGCTGGTACCTGCCGCAATTTTCGGTCCGCGCCTGCAGAAATTCCTCGGCGGCCAGGTTGCAGCCAGGGTCCCTCGTGGCTGGCTGCAGAAAGTAGCCAACGCCTTTGCGAGCATCGCATTGCCACTGGCGTTGTACGTGACGTTAACCGTAATGCGTATTGGCTTTGGTAGCGCAGGTTTTGGCGTCAGCTGGATTGCAGCGGCCATAGCGCTGATGAACGCCTGGATTGTGGTGCGTCTGGTCACGCTGATCATTCAATCGGAATTCTGGTCAAAAGTGGCTTTCTATATCGCCTGGCCCATTGCCGCGCTGGATGCGTTTGGCATGCTGGTACCGGTAGTGGAGCAGATGCAGGCGCTGGCAATACCGCTGGGGCAGAGCGATGAAGGATCCCCCGTCCGTATCAGCCTGTTTGATATAGTCCGCACGTTATTTTATTTTGCGGTGCTGTTCTGGGCGGCCAATCTGCTCAGTAAACTTGCCCAGCAACAGCTCGATCAGATTGACGAAATCAGCCCTGCCCTGAAAGCACTGATTGGTAAAGTTCTCAGTGTTCTGCTGCCGGTCATTGCGCTGTTGATAGCGCTGCAGATTGTCGGCTTCAATCTCGCAACCCTGGCGGTCTTCAGTGGTGCGGTTGGTCTGGGTGTCGGCCTCGGTCTGCAGCGTATTGTCGCCAACTTTGTTGCAGGGTTCACACTCATCGCAGACAAATCCATAAAGCCGCGCGACACCATAGAAGTGGACGGTGTCATGGGTTGGGTCACTGCCATGCAGGCGCGCTATGTCGCCCTGCGCACGCGCGATGGTACAGAAATGCTGATTCCTAATGACCGCTTCATGAGTGAAGGGGTGATTAACTGGTCCCGTTCTGATCGGGTGGTGAGACTGCACGCCCCGTTTGGCATCGCCTACAGCACCAAAGACCTGCGCGCGGTACAGAAACTGGCGGCACAAGCCGCGGCGGTTGTCGAGCGGGTGGTTGCTTCACCGGCACCCGTCTGCAACCTGGTCGAATTTGGCGACAGCTCAGTTAACTTCGACCTGCGTTTCTGGATCACAGACCCGGAAAATGGTCTGGCCAATGTCCGCAGCCAGGTGCTGCTGAACATCTGGGATGCACTTGCTGAACAGGGTATTGAAATTCCGTTTCCCCAGCGCGATCTGCATGTGAAATCCTGGCCGAAAGAGTCAGATTCCTAGCCCCCCGCCCGACAATCCTCCACAATAGGGATTAATTCTCAAGTGGTGGTGCCCATGAGTCGAAAACCGACGCTCAATATTCCGCATCCGCCGGCCCGCCCTGGCGATGCGCCTGACTTTGATTACGTGCAGATCTCTGCTGCGGGTGCTGTGGAGCGCCCGGAAGTGAACAGTTCCGTGCGCAGCATGGATCACCTCACCGATGAGATGATCAGGGTGCTGGATGACAAAGCTGCTGCGCAAGGGCCGTGGGACCCTCAACTGGACGCTGGTGAACTGCAGGTGGGGTTGCGGCACATGTTGCTCACCCGACTGTTCGATGCTCACATGGTGCGCATGCAGCGTCAGGGCAAGATCTCCTTCTACATGCAGTCGCTGGGCGAAGAAGCCATATCGGTCGCACAGGCAATGGCCCTGGAACCTTCCGATATGCTGTTTCCCTCGTATCGCAACCAGGGCCTGCAGATTTCCCGTGGGCGAAATCTGATGGAGCTGATGTGTCAGTGCCTTTCCAATACTAACGATATGTGTAAGGGGCGACAGATGCCCATCATGTATCACTGGGAGCGGGGTAATATCTTTTCTGTCACGGGCAACCTCACCGTGCAATATCCCCAGGCAGTGGGCTGGGCGATGGCAGCAGCCATAAAAGGAGAAGACGATATTGCCGCGGCATGGATCGGTGAAGGTGCCACAGCAGAGGCTGACTTTCATCATGCACTGACATTTGCAGCGGTGTATCAGGCGCCTGTGATTCTCAACGTCGTGAACAATCAGTGGGCGATATCTACTTTTCAGGGTTTTGCCGGTGGTGAGCGGCGCTCGTTTGCCGCACGGGGGCCAGGTTACGGTATTGCGTCCCTGCGCGTTGATGGCAACGATTTTCTGGCTGTGCATGCGGTGACCCGCTGGGCGGCGGAACGTGCCCGACGAGGCTTTGGTCCTGCGCTAATCGAACATGTCACGTATCGGGCGGGTGCACATTCAACCAGTGATGATCCTTCGCGTTACCGGCCAAAAGATGAATTCAAGGCATGGCCGCTGGGTGATCCGTTAGAACGCCTGCAGGCGCATATGATTAAATTTCACGGCTGGAGCGAAGCCAGGCAGGCTGCGCTGACTGAAGAACTCACGGAACTTGTCACCAGCTGCTGGGCGGACGCCTGCAGCTACGGCACGATGAGCGAAGGTCCCTTTCTTGATCACAGCGAACTGTTCGAAGATGTCTATAAAGACATGCCCAGTCATCTGCTCGAGCAGCGTGATGAATTGCGTCACCTGCTGGAGGAGGATTAGCCATGCCCCAGATGAATATGATTCAGGCCTTGAATTCCGCCATGGACATCATGTTGGCCAGGGACCCTGGTGTCATTGTGATCGGTGAAGACGTGGGCTACTTTGGCGGGGTATTTCGAACAACTGATGGGTTACAGCGCAAGTATGGCGAGCAGCGCGTCATCGACGCGCCGATTGCAGAAGGCGGTATCATCGGCGCCGCGATTGGCATGGGGGTAAATGGTCTGCGTCCTATTGCCGAAATTCAGTTTGCGGATTACATCTACCCGGGCTTTGATCAGATCGCCAGCCAGCTGGCCAAGCTGCGTTATCGCACGGGTGGCGATTTTACCGCGCCGGTGACCATCCGCACGCCTTGTGGTGGTGGCATTCGTGGCGGTCAGACCCACTCCCAGAGCCCCGAGGGTCTGTTTACCCACGTCTGTGGTCTGAAAGTGATCATGCCAAGCACCCCTTTTGATGCCAAGGGACTACTGATCAGCGCCATTGAAGATGATGACCCGGTGGTGTTTTTTGAACCGAAACGCCTCTACAACGGGCCCTTTGACGGCGATGCGGACAAGCCAGCTGTACCGTGGAGTACACACCCCGGAGGGGAAGTCCCCCAGGAGTATTACAGTCTGCCCATTGGTCGCGCGGAGCTGGTGACCACCGGCGATGAGCTGACCGTTCTGTGTTACGGCACGATGGTGCATGTTGCGCAGGCTGCCGCCGAGCGGCTGGGTATTGCCGCTGATATAGTCGACATACGTACGCTGCTGCCGCTGGACGTGGCCAGTATCAAACAGTCGGTGGAAAAAACCGGCCGTTGTCTGATCGTGCATGAAGCCACGCGCTTTTCAGGTTACGGCGCCGAGTTGTCTGCCACCGTTGTAGAAGAGTGTTTTTATTCCCTGGAGGCGCCCATAAAGCGGGTGTGTGGATGGGATACACCTTATCCCCATGCGTTCGAATGGGAATACTTTCCGGGGCAGAAACGCGTTATGGCGGCCATGCAGGCGCTGCTGGAGGCAGCATGAGCGAGTTTATCTTCAAATTGCCGGATCTGGGAGAGGGCACCGTCGAGGCAGAAATTGTTGAGTGGTACGTTAAGGCTGGTGACGATGTGGTTGAGGGACAGACCATCGCAGACGTCATGACGGACAAAGCCAATGTGGAAGTGCCCGCACCGGTCAGTGGCCGAGTGCTGAGGCTGGCGGGCGAACCTGGTGACGTAGTTGCCGTGGGCAGTGAGTTGATCGCTTTTTCTATCGGCGCTGATACATCGACGACGCGCCACGCGGGTGATGCGGTGGCGGAAGATTTGCCCCAGGCAAGCTCTGAGCCCGATTCTCAGCCAAAACCCGAACCAGAGCCGGAGACAGAACCTGAGCCAGAACCTGAGCCAGAACCTGGACCCGAGCCGGTAGCTTCCAGGCCAAACCCAACCGGGCGTGCTCGGGTACTCACCTCTCCAGCTGTGCGTAAGCGCGCTCTTGAGGCGGGTATTGTGCTGACCGACGTCCCCGGCAGTGGTCCTAACGGACGTATTCTGATGCGGGATCTTGATGCCTTCATCGCCGGGGATGCCGCTGGTTCAAGGACGGCATCAACCTCTCAGCCTGTGACAGCAGTGCAAGGTTCTGATTCAAGGGCACGGGACACCAAAATCATTGGTGTGCGTCGGGTGATCGCAGAGCGGTTGTCCCAGAGTAAACGTGAGATTCCACATTTTGCCTATGTTGAAGAGGTTGATGTCTCTGCGCTGGAAGAACTGCGTCATCACCTGCAGATGACCCGGGACAAAAAGCTTTCCATACTGCCATTTGTAGCCCTGGCGGTGCTGCGGACTCTGCCTGACTATCCCCAGTGTAATGCTCATTATCTGGCTGACAGCGGTGTGTTGCGTACTTTTGCCACGGTTGCGCTGGGCATAGCCGCACAAACGCCGGATGGGCTTAAGGTGCCGGTAGTGCCGGATGCGGATGGACTGTCTTTCTGGGCGCTGGTCGATGCGATCTCCGTCGCTGCACAACGTGCTCGTGAAGGTCTATCCAAACCGGCGGAGTTGAGTGGCTCCACGATCACTGTGACCAGTCTGGGTAAGCTGGGTGGCGTGGTGTCCACACCGATTATCAATTATCCGGAAGTGGCGATTATCGGGGTCAACAAAGTCACAAAACGCCCGATGATCGTGGACGACAAAGTGCAGGTGAGATCAGTGATGAATCTCTCCAGTTCTTTTGATCACCGCTTTGTTGATGGCTTTGATGCAGCCTCGATGATTCAGGCAGTGAAACAGCGGCTTGAGCACCCGGCAACATTGTTCATGCCGCAGCCGGGTGAGGCAGCAAGCTAACAGAATATATATGGTGAATACAAAAAGGTCGGAAAGCGGTATGTTTGTTCAGTTAAAGCACAATGCGATTGTTGGTGGCGTTTGTCTGTCTGTTGCGCTTGCAGTGGTAGCCTGCTCTCAGGATCACCCGCCGCCGACCGAAGCAGCAGACGCTGCGGTGGCCCGGAGCAACCCTGTTGAGGAGGTTGACGTAGCGCTGCTGCATCGCAACGCGCTGGTGATAGATGCCCACGCAGACATCGAAATACCGGGCAACTATTCACGCTATGTGGGTGATGACGGTTTATCGCAGGTGGCGCCGGACAAGATGCGTGCGGGAGGCGTTGACGCGGTTGTCATGGCCATTGCGGTAGGGCCGGGTCCCCGGGATGCCGAAGGTTATCAGAGCGCCAGAGCGCGGGCAGACGAAGAGCTGGCGGCGGTTCTGGCGCTGGCCGCTGATCCTGCGAACGAGACTGTAATCGCCACAGATGCTGATGCTGTGCTTGCGGCCCAGGCCGCAGGTCAAAGTGCGCTGATCCTCGGCTTTCAGAATGCGCGCATACTGGGCAGAGACGTGGCAGCGATAGATGAGTTTTTTCAAGCTGGCGTCAGAGTATTTGCTTTAACGCATATGGGACACAATGACTTCGCAGATTCCTCCCGTCCTGTGTTTATTGGTGAGACCGGGAGCTACGAAGTCAATGAGGAACATGGTGGTCTATCGGATCTGGGCCGGGCGGCAATTGCCCGCATCAACGAGCTGGGTGGCATCATCGACGTCTCACAGTTGTCGAAAGCGGCTACCCTTGAGGTGCTGGCCCTGTCCACCGCGCCAGTGATTGCCAGTCATTCCAACGTGCAGGCGTTGTCCAATGTGCGACGAAATCTGTCGGATGAAGAAATCAGAGGTATCGCCGCGGGCGGTGGTGTTATTCACATTTCCGCATTCAAAGGTTATCTGTTTGATTCTAACGATACGCAGCTTGATGCAGACATTCGTGCGGTGCGGCGGGCTGCTGGGATTGCGGAAGATTATGATTATCCATTTGAGTTGTACTGGGAAATTGAAGACCCTCAGGTGCAAACGGATTATCTGACAGCGGTCAGTGACCTGCTTGGGCCCGGCAGCGTCGATGAGATGCTCAATCACATCGACTATATCGTGGATCTGGTGGGCATTGAGCATGTCGGCATCGGCAACGATTTTAATCACGGCAGTGGCATCGAAGGTTACGCAGACGCCAGCGAAGCACACAACGTGACACAAGCGCTGCTGCGTCGAGGCTACAGTGAAGCTGAGATCTACCAGCTTTGGGGGCAGAACTTTCTGCGCGTGATGCGTCTCGCGCAACAGGGCAGCACACCTTCTGCCTGATACACGAAGCGGATATAGGCACTCACAGACAAATTTGTTCAGGAGCAGACAATGAGCGAAGTAACCCGGGAAAAGGAAGTGCAGGCAGACACCAACAGTTTTCTCAGTCCTTTTCTGTCGAAAAACCCACCACCGGTGATCGAAGATCCGTATGCCGTGCCGATCGAGGAAATCAATGTGATTGACGGACGCCTTTTTCAGCGCGATATCCATTGGGCGCATTTCAAGCGTCTGCGTGAAGAAGATCCGGTACATTTCAATGAGCTACCCGGCATCGGACGCTACTGGTCCCTGACCAAGTTTGCAGACATCATGTTTGTTGACACTCATCACGAATTATTCTCGTCTGCGCATGGCATCGTGCTGGGTCCGCAGATTGACGGGCCACGCCCGGCGGACGAACTGCAGTTTTCGAACTTCATTGCCATGGACCCACCCAAACATGATGTACAGCGTGCAACGGTCACAGGCGTCGTTGCTCCGCGTAATCTGGCAATACTGGAGTCCACCATTCGCGAGCGTACGCAGAAAGTACTGCGTGAGTTGCCTGTTGGGGAGACATTTAACTGGGTGGATCGTGTTTCCATTGAGCTGACTACCCAGATGCTGGCAACTTTGTTTGATTTTCCCTTCGAAGAACGGCGTAAGCTTACCCGCTGGTCTGACGTGGCCACCGCGCCACCAGGCACGGGCATTGTGGATACGGCGGAACAGCGGCGTGAAGAATTGATGGAGTGTCTGGCTTACTTCACAAAACTGTGGAATGAGCGTGCCAGTAAGGCGCCGGGTTCTGACCTGATTTCCATGCTCGCCCACGGCAAAGACACCAGGAACATGCAGCCATTTGAATTTCTTGGCAATCTGATTCTGCTGATCGTGGGCGGCAACGATACCACCCGCAATTCGATGAGCGGTGGTGTGCTGGCGTTGAACCAGAACCCGGCGCAATACCAGAAGTTGCGCGCCAACCCCAGCCTGATCACCAGCATGGTACCGGAGATTATCCGTTGGCAGACGCCGCTGCCGTATATGCGTCGCACTGCCAATCAGGATATCCAGATCCGCGGCAAACAGATCAAAGCCGGTGACCAGGTGTTGATGTGGTATATCTCAGGCAACCGTGATGAAGAGATGATACAGCGTCCCGATGAGTTTCTGATTGACCGGCCCAACGCCCGGCATCATCTGTCGTTCGGGTTTGGTATTCACCGGTGTATGGGCAACCGCCTGGCGGAAATGCAGTTGCGGGTACTGTGGGAAGAGATCCTGCCGTTATTCAGCAAGGTCGAGGTGGTCGGCGAGCCCAAGCGGCTGCGTTCAAGTTTTGTGCGTGGAATCACCGACCTGCCGGTGCGGGTGCACCGTCACTAATAGACGAAGCCCAGCCCCCAGATGCCGCCCATAACGATGCCAACGGCAGCGGTAGGGAAGGCGATGCCCGCAACCACGGAGCCGACGGGATCATCAATCCAGCGGGCAGCTTTGTCGCCCAGGGTTTCACTGGTTTTGGGTGTATCGTCAACCTGATGTTCTGTGTTGGACATGGTCTTTCCTTTTAGGCATGGGTCAGTTTAAGCGTGAGTCAGTGTGTTGAGCAGAGGCGCCAGTACTGCTTCGGCGGCCAGTCTACTGGCGCTCTGAGCTTGAACAATCCGATTTGCGCGACTGGACTGTTCGGATTTACCGGCATGCGGGCGTGGCCTGCATGCCCTGTCAGGTGAGGTGTGTGTTTGCCTGTTGCAGGCTTTCTGCGCTAACGCAGATCCATGCCTTCCAGCGTGCCCGCCTCCCGCCATTTCTCAAGCAGTTCGTTAAACGCATTGATGCCAGGCGCAAAAGGAGAATTCTGCATGTTCGCTTCGGAACTTTTGCCTTCCCGGTTGTAGTAGCCAGGTGTACATTCCTCAAGGAACGCGGCGGGACCGGTACCGGCGAGTTGCACAATTTTATCAACCCAGGCCTGCTCAGCTTCGGGGGTAACCTCGATCACATGCTTGCCGCGTTTCTTCACTTCTTCAATGATGTAACCCACATGCACCGCCTGGTCGTCGAACATGGCGGTCATGTTCGGCGACAGACCATTCTGATTGATGCCGATGGTGAACCAGTTCGGAAAACCGTGACTGGACAGGCCATGCAGGGTGCGGAAGCCATCTGCCCAGTGGTCGTACAGAGATTCGCCGTTGACCCCCAGCGTATCGAAGTCCACCCGACGATGGGCCGATGTGGTGATTTCGAAGCCGGTTGCGTAAATGATGCAGTCCACTTCATAACTTCTGCCGTTTGCGACTACCGCATTGCTGGTGATGCGCTCCACGCCTTTGGATTCGGAAACGTCAACAAGTTCTACATTGTCGCGGTTGAACGTGGCCAGGTATTCATCGTTGAAAGTGGGGCGTTTGCAGAACTGTCGATACCAGGGTTTCAGACTTTCAGCAGCGTCGGCTTTTTTCACCTCGTCATCCACCCGGGCGCGGATTTCATTCATCTTCTGAAAATCCGCAATCTCCGAGCGCAACATGATTTCTTCCATGTCCAGATTGCCGGCGTCTGAGTTTCGATTCATCAGCGACAGACCGATTCTGCGTGCGATATCTGTCCACCCGTCCGCCACCAGATCCTCCCCGAAGCTCTGTCCAGCAAGTACAGCGGCAAAATTTTCCCGGCGTGCCCGCTGCCAGCCGGCTTCCAGTTTTTCATACCAGTCCTTGTCCGTCGGCTTGTTACCACGAAGATCAACGGAAGACGGTGTGCGTTGAAACACATAAAGCTTCTCAGCGTGGGCACCTACGAAAGGTACACACTGAATGGCGGTTGCCCCTGTGCCGATAATGGCCACACGCTTGTCTGCCAGTCTGGTCAGGCCGCCGTTGTGATCGCCGCCGGTATAGTCGTAGTCCCAGCGTGAGGTATGGAACGTATGGCCCTTGAAGTCACGGATACCAGGAATGCCCGGTAATTTGGGTCGGTTGGCAGGTCCCGTTGCCTGAATAACAAACTGGGCGCGAATGTTATCGTTGCGCTGGGTGGATATCTGCCAGCGCTGGGCTTCTTCAATCCACTTCACCTCATTCACGCGGGTCTGAAAAACAGCCTGATCGTAAAGATCAAAATATTTCCCAATGCGCTGGGTGTGCTGGTAGATCTCCGGGGCATAAGAATACTTTTCTTTTGGCATATAGCCGGTTTCTTCCAGCAGCGGCAGATAGCAGTACGATTCAATGTCGCATTGCGCGCCCGGGTAGCGGTTCCAGTACCAGGTGCCGCCAAAATCACCGCCGGCCTCGATTATCCTGAAATCGGTAATGCCGCGTTCTTTCAGACGGGCAGCGGTCATGAGACCACTGAACCCAGCACCGATGATGGCCACTTCAATATCCAGATCAAGCGGGTCCCGCTCCATATTGGCATCTACGTATGGGTCGTCGTCCGCATAGTGGGCAAATTCAGAAGCAGCTTCCACATACTGATTTTCTCCATCGTCACGGATGCGTTTGTCTCGCTCATAGCGATACTTTTCGCGCAGAGCCTGTGGGTCGAAGTCAAGCTCAGGAAATAAGTTATGTAATCGTTCTCGTTCCGTAGACATGTGTGCTCTCTTTCGTGTGTGTGCTTTAGAGCGCTGATGTTACAAAAATATTCTGTCGCGTGCCTATACCCGAATGCACAGGTACTGGAGGCAGTCACGATTCTGTAACGGAATGTTTCTAGACTGCATCAACCTCGTCGAACTTATTTCGATTGTTAGGATAAATATTCCTTAATTCATGGGGGCTGAAAGCATGTTGAGTACCAGAGTCGGTCTGCAGTCGGGCCTGGCATTGTTTGGTCTGCTGTTGTCATTGGATACGGTAATCGCAGGGGACGTGGCGGGTCGGGTAGTCAATGCGGATAATGAGATTGGCCTGTCTGGCGCTGAAGTTGTAGTCAGCACTTCGGGTCGCCGTGTTTATGCTGACAGCAATGGCCATTTCCGCATCAATAATCTCACGGCGGGAGAGCATGCGCTTGTTGTTACTTATCCTGGAACTCAACCCCGTGAAGCTGTTGTTAACGTTGGCGAGACTGGTATTGTCCGGTTGGATGTCATTATGACGCCTCTACCCGGCATCACAGAAGAGATGGTAGTGGTCGGGCAGCGTGCTTCCCAAGCCAGCGCACTAGCGCGGCAGCGCAACTCGGACGCCATTGCCAGCTTTCTGACGCGTGATGCGATTGGCCAGTTTCCTGATCAGAATGTAAGCGAAGCGGTGCGTCGACTGCCTGGCGTGTCAGTGCAGAACGACCAGGGCGAGGGACGGTTCATTGTGCTTCGTGGTCTTGATCCCAACCTGAATTCAGCATCCCTCAACGGCGTGCGGGTAACTTCTCCGGAAAGTGACATTCGGGCGGTTGCCCTGGATGTTGTGCCCGCGGAACTGGTGGAAAGCATCGAAGTACAGAAATCGCTTCTTCCGGAAATGGATGGTGATGCCATCGGTGGCGCCATAGATATACGTACAACCAGCGCTCTGGATCGACAGGGTTCTTTTCTGGCGATCACCGGCACTGGTTCCTACAACGAACTGATGGACAAAACATCACCTAAGATTGGTATAGACGCGTCTACGGTCATCAATGAACGATTTGGTTTGTCGGTAGGATTGGCATATTTTGACCGGTCGTTAGGCTCAAAGAATGTGGAATCAGAAGACTGGACCGATGCCGACGGTATTGTATTTGCGGAGTCTTTTGAGTTGCGCGACTATGATGTGGAGCGGGAGCGGATCGGCGCCACAATTGGTCTCGACTGGCTGGCTACTGAAAATACAACACTTGAATTTCGTGGTGTTTACTCTTCATTTGAAGATCAGGAATACAGATCCCGTGTATCCCTGGACTTTGGAGATGCGCAGCCCGTCTCTGGCACCTCGGGTAGCGCGTTGTTTAACCTGTCCGGCGATGAGGAGTTATCCGTTGAACGGGATATCAAAGATCGCAACGAGAAACAGGAGATCACAAGTCTGCTGATCGGTGGCGAAACCTTTGCTGGTGCATGGACTTACGACTATCAGGTGTCGTTCACCCAATCCGAGGAAGATGAATCTGACTCCTTTGATCCAACAGTCTTTGAACGCACTTTCGAAGTTGGAGAGCTGAGTATCACCCAGGTTGGTATCGGCAGTGATGCTCCTGGTATCCGAGTACCGGAGGCTTTTGTCGCCGCATTTACAGACGCAACAACTTACGAGTTCGATAGTACCGAACGGGTCAATGGTCTGGCGGAAGATGAAGAAACTGCCTTTCGTGTTAACGCCGCTCGAGATTTTGTGCTTGGTGATAGTCAGGCGCAGCTGAAATTCGGTGCGGTAAGCCGATCGCGGGAAAAGTCCTATGCGCTGGATCTTGCTATTTTTGACGGTTTTGATGGAGATGGTGAGTTTCTCCTGGCAGATGTCAGCGGTCGTGTTGATTTTCCTCTGAGTGACATCAATCCGGTGCCTTCAGCCTCCGCTGTGCGGCGCGCGCTGGGTGATCTGTCGGAGTTCGAGCTGAACGTTGCCGAGTCCCAATTCGAAAACGCCGCAGCAGCGTATACAGTGGAAGAAGATATCCTTGCAGGATATGCACAAATGCGCATCGAACAGGGACCCTGGCTTGTCATTGGCGGTGTTCGCCTGGAACAGACGGACAACGAGATTCGAGGCAATCGAGTGGATTTTGTGGAAGCAGGCGCAACTTTCAATGGCGCGGTTGTTGATGAAGACACAACTTTCGTAGCACCGGTTCGTTTTTCACGCGATGACAGCCAATGGCTGCCCAGCCTGAATCTGAAATACAGTGCACAAAACAATCTTGTGCTCCGTGCTGCGGCTTATCGCAGCATTTTTCGACCCAACATACAGGATCTGGCGCCAAGATTTGTTGTTGAACAGGATGATGGTGACGAGCGCGAAGGTGAATTTGGTAACCCCGAACTGGACCCATATGTGGCTTGGAACCTTGACGTTTCCGCGGAGTGGTACTTCCAGGATAGCGCGGTCCTGCAGGCAGGGCTGTTCTATAAAGATATTGATGACTTTATCATCCGCAAGGTGATCGAAGACGTTGACTTCAACGGCGTTTTTGTTGATGAAGGTGTCATTCCGGACAATGGGGATAGCGCTGAAGTGCTGGGTGTAGAATTGAACTTTCAGCAAGCGCTGACCCAGCTGCCGGCTCCATTTGATGGTCTGCTGATTGGCTTGAATTATACCTACGTGGACAGTGAAGGAGAGTTTGGCGAACGTACAATCAGTTTGCCCGGTACTTCTGAGCATGTGCTGAATGTGACGTTGGGATACGAAAAAGGCCCACTGAGTATGCGATTGGGGTGGGTATATCGAGACGAGTACCTTGATGAGGTGTCCAGTGATGGTGAAACTGACAGGTATGTGGATGAACATGCAACCCTGGATTTCACCGCGAGGTACGATGTTAATAATAACCTGCAGGTGTTTCTCGAGGCCATTAATCTGACTGACGAGCCGTTTGTCGCTTTTCAACGTACGCCGGAGTACGGAGACCGGGCGATGCAGTACGAAGAGTATTCGTTTACCGTCAATGTTGGTCTGCGGGCTGTCTTTTAAACATGCGTAACCCACTTGTATCAGCATTCATGGCAGTGTCTTTGTGTCTGCTGGGTTGTACCTCGATTGCTCAACAGAGCAAACTGCACACGGCAGATGTTCAGATCAGCGACGATGGTGTAATCATCAGCAACGGCGATCAGAAGTTATTGTCGGTTGAGTTCGATGCCGAGTTGGAAGCCTCAGCCAGCGCAGATGATCTGCTGCTCTGGAGGCTCGACAACGCTGACCAGGTCAGCGCAGCACGATTGTTGGAAGGTCGTGTTGCAACCTATTCGTTTGACGCACCGAATGATGTAAAAGCCATTTGCCTTAAGCGTCGGTCAGAGCACGATTACGATCTGTTCCTTGGTGATGGCGACGGTGTGCTGGTGCATTACTGGCTGTCTTTAAGTGAATTGGCAACGCTTCAGGAAGTGCGGCGCATCTGGACAAATCCCGATGTTGAGTACTGTCATGTGACTGCTGACCAGGTGTATGTTGAAAACGGCCCACTGGGCGTAACCGCCTTTGCACTGGATGAAGAAACCGATCTGTTTGTCTCAGCTGTTGACGTCAGCCCTGCAAGCCTGCATCCGCCACTCAGCCTGTCCAGTTCTCGCTTCTCTGATGAACAACCGGGGAACGTGGTGACTGCAGCATTTGAAACAATGCCCGTAGGCAGTGTTGGTGACGCGGCTGATGACGCTGTTGTGCTGGTAGCGGCTGATACCCCGCCACTGATTGTGGGCACCGATAAGCAGTGGGGTCTGCATGTTTACAATCTCGAGGGTCAGCAGGTTGCTCAGATAGACCGGGGTCGTCTGAACAATGTTGACGGCCTGTATTGGCACAATGGCACGTTCCTGCTGGCTGCCAGTAACCGTTCGCTTGTCAGCCTTGATTTGTTGCAGGCGCATGGGGTAACCGGAGCAATGCAGCTGCTGGCTTCTGTCCCGTTGGATTTAGATGACCCCTACGGTCTGTGCATGAGTCAAACAGGCGTTGACATCAGTGTATTTGTTGGTGGCACGGACGGCACAGTTCAGCACTGGCAGGTCGCGGCGGATGCGCAAAGTGCTGCACTGGTGCGTAGTTTTCAATTTAACTCGCAAACGGAAGGGTGTGTGGTTGATACGGCAGGAAACCGGCTTTTTGTCGGTGAGGAAGCGGTTGGAATCTGGTCTGTTGATCTGCGTGACGGCCAGAAGCAGCTGGTTGCCAGGGTTGAAGCGGGCGGGCTGGTGGCAGATGTCGAAGGCCTGGATATCTGCAACGCTGATGGAAGGCAGGTGTTGATTGCTTCAAGCCAGGGTGATGATGCGTTTATGGTTTTTAGGCTTTCCGGTGATGGACTCGAGGACCCGCTCAAATTCAGAATCACCGCAGATCTGCAACGAGGCATCGACGGCGTTTCAGAAACAGATGGGTTGGCTTGCAGCAATGCTTCGATGCCCGGTTTTCCAAGGGGTGTACTTGTTGTCCAGGATGGCCGCAACCGTGCGCCGGAAGACAATCAGAATTTTAAAATAGTGGATTGGCGCCAGATCGAGGCGCTTCTGCGATAAGACGGGCGCCAAACACTGCAGAAACGCCTACACTGTGTGTTCTTTTTTGATGAGAACGCAAAATGAAAACAGCTGTAGTCACCGGCACCAGTACCGGCATTGGTCTGTCTGTCAGTGTGCATCTTGCAAAAAATGGTTATCAGGTGTTTGCAGGTATGCGCAACCTGGCAAAAGCACAGGCGCTTGAAGATATTGCCGCCGGGCAGAACCTGCCCATCGAAGTGATTCAGCTGGATGTCTGCGATGCTGTATCTGTGGATCGTGCCTTCAGCAACATTCTAGAACGAGGTCCGGTTGATGTTCTGATCAACAATGCGGGCATCGGCGGTGCATCTCCCCTGGAACTGACGCCGGAAGATGAGCACAAGCAGATGTTTGAGACCAATTATTTTGGTGCGGTTCGATGTATCCAGGCGGTTTTGCCAGCCATGCGGAAAAGGGGTGCGGGCTGTATTGTCAACATCACGTCTGCGGTGGGTCTGATCGCCACGCCAAACCAGATCGCGTACTCTGCCTCGAAGTGGGCCCTTGAGTGTCTGGGTGAGGCATTAGCGCATGAGGTCTTCAGGTTTGGCGTACGCGTGGTAAACGTCGAACCCGGCGTGATCATGACCAACATTTTTGAAAATTCTGCTGAACAGACCAGATACGACAAAACATCCCCTTACCAGCCGATCATGCGCCGTAACGGCAAGCTGTTTGCCGCCGGCTTTGCCAGAGCCGTGCCGCCGGAAACTGTGTCGGCAACCATTCTCGAAGCCATTGAAACCGAAGATTATCGCCTGCGCTGGCCTGTTGGGCCTGATGCGCAGGGGTTTATGGCCGCCAGGGGGAAAGTTCCGGCAGAAAGCTGGATTGAGATGGGGGACGCGCTTTCCGATGAAGAATACAACACAAAGTTTGAATCGTATTTCGGCATTAAGCTCACTTGACTTCCCAAGCCCTGGCGCCAGCGTGCTGACCATGTGTGATCTGCTGTTGGTTGCCATCAGGCCTGCTGTGTACCGCGGTTTATTTGTTGCTGCACTGTGTCTACTTGTTTTCGGCAACCTGAGATCTGCGCATGCAGCTGCGCCTGATGGGTCGGAGGCCGCGCAGCCGGAAAGAGTTGTCAGCCTTGACTATTGCGCCGACCAGTACGTGCTGCAGTTTGTCGCAGCAAAAAACATTCTGGCGCTTTCTCCAGAGGCGGTTGCGGAATTCAGTTATTACCGCGATCGTGCCGGTCGCTTTCCAAGTGTGCGCCCGATTGTGGAAGATGTTCTGTCTCTCAAACCAGATCTGGTCGTGCGCTCTTATGGGGGCGGTTACGGGATGGTCGATGTACTGCGTCAACTGGATGTGCCGGTGGTGCAGATTGGGTATGCCAGTACCCTTGTCGAGGTTCAGCAGACCGTGCTCTTAGTTTCTGCTGCGTTGGGGGCATCGCGGGCGGGGCAGATACTTGTTGCTTCCCTGGAAAGGCGCTTACAGCAGATTGCGGCCGCTTCTGCACATAAGACGGCCGAGTCTGCCCTGTATATGACACCTACCGGCGTCACTGCCGGACCGGGTACCCTGATCCATGACATCCTGCTGGCCGCGGGGTTCAGAAATTTTGAGGACAAGCCAGGCTGGCGGGCCCTGCCTCTGGAACGATTGGTTTATGCCGGCCCCGATGTTGTGGCCCGGGCATTCTACCAGTCTGACTTTGGACATCGTGACCGCTGGTCTGCAGCGGCACATCCCGTCACACAACGTCAGCTTGCTGCAGCTCAGCAGATACCGCTCGAAGGCGCCTGGACTTCGTGTGGTGCCTGGTTTCTGATGGATGCGGTGGAAGCGCTGCATGGCAGCCGGATGGGTGTTGCAGTGCCACCCACAGCAGCAGAAGGATCACGTCAGCCGTGACTCCAGGCGTTAATACGGTGCTGGGTCTGATGTTGCTGGTCGCGCTGTTTCTTGCCTGCCTGCTGGGCTCCACATCACTGGCACCTGTAACGGTGCTTAAGGCGCTTGCCGGTTCCGGTGAAGCTGCTGATCTTATTGTTGTCTGGCAGATACGATTGCCGCGTGCCCTGGCGGCAATGGTGGTGGGCGCCGCGCTGGGCATGAGTGGTGCTGCGCTGCAGGGTCTGTTACGCAATCCGCTGGCAGAGCCGGGTGTGCTTGGTGTTTCAGCCTCAGCAGCACTGGCCGCTACGGTTGTGATCTATTATGGCTTTGTGCAGATCAGTGTGGTCATGCTGCCTGTGGCAGCAATTATCGGCGCGATGGCTGCAACAGCGCTGATCGCGGGCGCTGCGCTGGCCAGTGTGTCTGCTGTGACGCTGATACTTATCGGCGTAGGCTTATCGAGTTTTGCGGCAGCGCTGATGTCACTCCTGATGAATTTTGCACCTCACCCTTTTACGCTGGCAGATATGATCAACTGGATGCTGGGCTCCGTTGCCAATCGCAGTTATGCGGATCTGCAACTGTCGGTGCCGTTCATGTTGATTGGTATGACTGTTTTGTGGCGCAGTCGGAGCGGATTGTCTGCGCTTTCTCTGGGCGAGGAAGGTGCCAGAGGCATTGGTCTGAACCTGCGGCGGCAGCGCTTAATGGTTGTGACCGGTGCCGGTATCGCCACCGGTGCAGCGGTAGCACTGGCTGGCGCAATAGGTTTTGTGGGTATTGTTGCACCGCATATTGTCCGCCCCTGGGTTGGATTTGATCCCGCGCGCACGCTGTTGCCCAGTGCACTGTTGGGCGGTTTGTTGCTGGTGCTGGCGGACATCATTCTCAGGCTGCTGCCAACCACTGGAGAGTTGAAGCTCGGTGTCGTAGCGGCCCTGTTAGGCGCGCCGGTGTTTATCTGGATCGCGTTTCATCGCAGTGTCAGAGGAGTGTGACATGCAGTTGGATGCCCAGGGCATTGTCGTCGAAGTGCGTGGCAAACGATTACTGGATCGCATCGATTTCAGCTGCGCACAGGGCGAACTGGTTGTGGTGCTGGGCCCTAATGGTGCGGGCAAGTCCACGCTGTTGCGTTCTCTGCTCGGGCTGCAGAAAGTCAGCTGTGGCGCCGTTCACCTTGATGCTCAGCCTGTCGAAAGTTTCAGTGACCAGAATCGAGCGATACGCGTCAGTTATCTGCCGCAGCAACGTGAACTTGTCTGGCCGAATCGGGTGGAAGATGTGGTTGCCCTCGGACGTTACGCGCATGGTGCACATATCGGCAGGTTGGGTCCGCAGGATGAAGCTGCCATCGAACAGGCGATAGAGTTTTGCGCGCTGCAGGAATTACGCCATCGTCATCTGGATACCCTCTCCGGGGGTGAGTTGGCGCGCGTACACTGTGCAAGGGTGTTCGCGTCTGCTGCGCCGCTTATTGTTGCGGACGAACCTGTTGCAGGTCTCGACCTGTATCACCAGCACGCCCTGATGGCGCTGTTCAGGGGCGTGGTTGCGCAGGGTCGGGGTGTTCTGCTGGTGTTGCACGATATCAATCTGGCGCTGACCTATGCGGACCGGATAGTCTGGATCGACGCCGGATGCATCGTTGGTGAACATCAACCTCACGAGGTGACAGAGGAGTTTGTTGCCAACCTCTTTGCTGTAAACGTTACAGCATCGCAGCTTGATCAACAGGTGCATATGTTGTTTCCCGGCCAGGTGGATCCGTCAACAGAACGGCGTTGATGCCTGTATATCGAGCCGGCGTCAGGTTGTCTGCGTACGGCGAATCGAGTTATCGTGGGGCCGTGCGTCACTGTAGTGTTCCAGGATAGTTATGCCTCCCACAAAATCAGGGCGGGTCAGAAAAACCCAACAACGACTTTCGTCAGCAGCGCGCAAGGAAAGTTTCCTGCAGGCGGCGTCGCAGCTGATCCGCGCAAGAGGGTTGGAGGGGCTTACCATGGAGGGCCTGGCGGCGTTCTGTGAAGTGAACAAGGCGTTACCATACCGGCATTTTGCAAACAGAGACGATCTGCTGGTGGCACTTTATGATTATGAAAATCGGAAATTTGACGAGCGCCTCGGCGCCAGCGAAATCGACACGGAGGATTTTGCAGCGTCCTTGCGGCATCTTGTTTTTACCTGGTACGCGGATGTGAAGAGTGGCACCGGAACACCGGAGCTGATGCAGGCACGTACGCAATCCGGTGAGTTGGAAGCGCGCCGTCGTGTGCGCGTGCAGACGTCTGTGAGCTACATTGCCGACCTGGTGCAGTCCAGTTATGACGTAAAGCGCGATAAAGCCAAGCTGGCGGCAAGTGTGCTGCTGGCCGGCAGTCAGGGCCTGGTAGCCTTCTGGCGTACACCCGGCCTGGATCACGAAGGTCTGACCGAGTCGTTTATCGCAATGTCCGTGGGCGCTGTGGCAGCGATAGCAGAGAAATGATTACGCGGTGGGGCCAGCAGCTGCTGGAGGCATCAGAAATACTGGCTGACTATCCGCGGCCGCACATGCGGCGCCGCAGCTGGGTCAATCTGAATGGTCTCTGGCAATACGCGGTGGCCCCTGTGAGCAGCGGGCTGCCCTCAACCTGGGCGGGTGAAATACGCGTGCCGTTTTGCATCGAGAGCCTGTTATCCGGCGTACAACAACGCATCACCGGGCAGCAACGGCTCTGGTACCGCCGGCAGCTCGAAGTGGCCGACAACACAGCACGCACGCTGTTGCATTTTGGCGCCGTAGATTATGACTGTTCCGTCTGGGTCAATGGTGGCCTGGTGGGTGGACACGTTGGCGGTTCAACCAGTTTTTCGCTGGATATTTCCGATTATCTCACTAAAGGTATGAATGAGCTTGTTATCGCCGTTGCAGATCCAACCAGTGCTTCTGATCAACCCCGGGGCAAGCAGCATCTGAACCCTTCAGGCATCTGGTACACGCCGGTGTCCGGCATCTGGCAAACGGTATGGATGGAGCAGGTGCCCCGCGCACATCATATTGATGCCCTGAAGGTCACCCCAACCCGGAAGTGCGACGCGGTTGAGGTGATCGCCTATCTTTATCGCCCCAGTCGGGACCCGAGCCTGGCGGTTGAGTTGACTATCAGCCTGGATAACAAGGTGGTGAACAGAACGATTGGTCGTGCCAATCGGAAAATTCTCCTGACCGTGCCGGATGCCCAGCTATGGTCGCCGCAGCATCCGATACTTTATGATCTGAATGTCAGGTTGATCCGGGTAACTGATCCGTTGCCTGCCCGGAATGATCAGCAGCAACCCGCTCAATTGATTCGTCAGACCCCCCTGCGTGGCAGTCTGGAGGCGGCGCTGTATGGTACCGCGCAGGCGACAGGCGAGGTGATTGACGAGGTCGACAGCTATTTTGGCTTACGTCACATCACTGTGGGTCCTCATCCATCAACAGGTGAGCCAACCCTGCTGCTGAACAGTGAACCGGTGTTTCAGCTGGGTACGTTAGATCAGGGATGGTGGCCTGATGGCCTGTTAACACCACCCGGTGATGAGGCGATCCTGTTTGAGCTGCGTTATCTAAAATCTGCGGGTTTCAATACCGTGCGTAAACACATCAAAATTGAATCTGCCCGCTATTATTACCATTGCGATCGGCTGGGGCTGTTGGTCTGGCAGGATATGCCATCGGGTTTCATTCCATCACAGTTTGTTGCGCCGAACGATGAAGACGAAGATCAGAGATCACCGCGCAGCGCTCTTCAGTTTACCCATGAGCTGCAGGAAATGATTGTGCAGCTGGCGCACCACCCCAGTATCGTCATGTGGGTATTGCACAATGAAGGCTGGGGACAGTTTGATACTCTCCGGCTGACACAACTTATTCAGGGCCTGGATGATACCCGCATCATCAATGCCAGCAGCGGCTGGCTGGATCTGAACGCCGGTGATGTGATTGATAAACATGATTACGCGGCGCAGCCGTCCCCACCTGAGCCGGATGGTCGGCGGGCACTTGTGGTTGGCGAATATGGTGGCGTCGGCTGGCCGGTGACGGGACATTTATGGAACCCGGAAATGCGTAACTGGGGTTATCAGACGTTCCACAGCGCGCAGGAGGCGCAACAGGCCTACCTCAAGGCGACAAACGCGATCCTGCACATGCGTGCCGGCAATGGCTTGTCAGGCGCTATCTACACTCAAACCTCGGATGTCGAGGGAGAGGTGAATGGCCTGCTGACTTACGACCGCGCGGTAGAAAAATTTGACCCTGACTGGTTGCTGCAGGTTCACACACCCGGAGCCGATTCAGGATAGGCAGCTGCGCCACATCTGCTGAAGCACATCGCGATCCAGGCGGTTCAGCAGCTGCAGATTGTTAACCGGTATTGAATCGATGTCCGCGTGGCTGTCCACCGCGGCTGTAACAGAATCTTCCCGTAACAGATGCAAGAGCGGGTAGGGTGTGCGGTTGGAATAGTTTTCCGCATCATCCGGATGAGTACCCGCAAACTGATAATCCGGATGAAAGCTGGCCACCTGGAACACACCGTCAAAGGTGGACTGTTGCAGCATGTCTTCCACGACAGACAGATAGTCGTTGTAATCGTAAAACTCATCCAGCACTTGTGGATGTATCAACAGAGTGGTTTCGATGGCAGGGTTCGACAGCAGCAGATTGAGCTCATCTTCCAGTGCTGCGGATAATTGCGCCTCGGTTGAGGCATCGGTGACTTTGTATCGAATGCCTCCCTGTACCGCCACCCGACGTGCAAAGGGGCACAGGTTGAGACCGATCACGAATTGGTTGAGCCAGCGCTCAACCGCCGCAATGATGTTTGCTTCGTGCATGTTAAGGATCAGCTGACCAGACCCGCCGGCCACCCAGGAACACGGCGTGGGTCTTTATGTTAAGCAGGTCTGCGTCAGTTACCGTCAAAGGGTTCTGTTCAAGAATGATAAAGTCAGCCAGCATATCGGGTAAAAGCTGACCTTTGCGCGTTTCTTCCCTGGTCAGAAAAGCGCCTTTTGCCGTGTAGGCGCGCAGGGCTTCAAATCTGGAAATTTTCTCCTCCTCACCGAAGACCGCACCGGACATTGCCTTTCTGGTGGTTGCCGCATAGATACCCACCCAGGGGCCCAGAGGCAGAATGTCGCTGGACATGGCAACATGAACACCATGTTGTATCGGGCTCGCCATGGGGTTGTTGGACTGCAGACGCTGACCATCGAGATACTCTGTGTATCTGCCTTCCAGGGTATACATGAAGTTGGGTTGCTGGGTGATCGCAATATTGTCTGCCGCCATTATCTGCATGGTCCGATCGCTGGGTTTGATGGTGAAGTGATTCAGATAGTGACGGTGATCATCGCGCGGCATGTCTGCCAACGCTTCGCTGAGGTAGCTGACAACCAGTTCTATGGCGGCATCACCGATGGCGTGAATGCCCAGCTGCCATCCCTCCTGGTGCGTCGTTCGAATCAGAGCACGCAGATCACCTTCGCTCATGTTCAGCTTGCCCCGGTACTCGTCTTCGCCGCGATAAGGTTTGCTGGTGTACGCGGCCGGCCCCGTAAACCCGCCGTCAGCAAAAATTTTGATGGCACCCACACGCAGGTGTATATCTCCATCACCGCTTTTCAGGCCGAATGCAGACATCGCGTCACCGCCGGCGTACGCCAGCTGCACTGCCGCTCTGGGTAACCTGCCTTTATGAGTGGCATAGATGTGCTGCCATTCAGGGTAGTAATCTATGCTGTTTGATGCTTCGATAATGGAGGTGATACCCAGGGGAAACAGGTTCTGTAATTCCTGTACAAGGCTTGGGCGCAGTTCTTCATAAGTGGCCCTGGGCACAAGTTTGCCAACAAGTTCTTCATGTCGTTCTCTGATGATGCCATTCAGTGCGCCGTTGTCGTCCCGCTCTATGGTGCCGCCTTCCGGGTCTGGCGTTTGTGCGTCAATGCCAGCCCGGCGCAGCGCTTCGCTTGAAAAGACAGCGCTGTGGGCGCCGGCTCGAGTCAGCATGATTGGATTATCGGGTGCGGCAGCGTCAAGGTCGGTGATCAGCGGACGGCGCAGTTCTTCCAGCGTGTCCTCGGACCAGCCGTACCCGGTAATCCAGTCGCCGGGTGGAAGTTCAGCTGCTTTAGCTTGAATCAGTGACTGGATTTCCGCGATGGACGCAACTTTAGTTAAATCTATGTAGCGTTTGGCTTTACCGGAAATATGCACGTGGGTATCAATAAAGCCAGGCATGACAACCCGACCCTGAAGGTCGATCTTTTTTGCATCAGGAAAACGGCTGGACAGCGCATGGCTGCCAACGTCCACGATCCTGTTATTTTTTATCACCATGACTTGAGCCTGGGTATTGTTCTCGTCCAGCACCAGGATTGTGCCGTTGTAAAACACGGTATGGCGCGAGTCAGGGTGTGGATCGCTTGAGCTCAATGTGGCGAAGGCAGCCGGCGCAGTGCTGATTATTCCGATAAGCAGCATAAGAGAACAGTATGTATGAGTCATCGGCTTCACTTTACTTGTCGTGGTCTGCATTAAACACCGGCTTATGGTCCCTGCCAAGGCGGCATGGTTGAAGAGGCTGCTCGATGGCATTGTGGAGCTTGCACTTGAAATCATGAGAACCAGGGGTGAGTATCAGGCGCGTAAACTTCAGGTAGAGCAACAGCCAATGACAATCAATCAACCCGTACAACTGAAAGGCGCCCCCGGGTCACCTTACACGAGGAAAATGCTGGCCTATCTGCGATTCCGGCATATCGCTTACCAGTTCCTGATAGGCAATCACGCAACCGACCTGGGGCTGCCGGAACCCAAAGTGGATCTGTTGCCCACATTCTATCTGCCTGATGACAAGGGGGAGTTGCAGGCGGTGGTTGATTCAACACCGCTGATTCGGCGTTTTGAAGCACAGATCGAAGGACGTCACGCCATCCCGGATGATCCGGTGCTGGGATTTGTGAATTATCTGATTGAGGATTATGCCGACGAATGGTTGACCAAGGCCATGTTTCATTATCGCTGGTATTACGAAGCTGATATTAAAATGGCGGGTACAATTCTGCCTTTGTGGCGTTCGATACAGATGTCCGACACGCAGCTGCAGAAAATGAGCGCGTACATCTCGGAACGTCAGATATCGCGTCTGTATGTGGTGGGCTCAAATGACATTACCGCACCGGTGATCGAAGACAGCTACAAAAGATTCCTGCAGATTTTTGATCGCCTGATACAGCAGCAGCCGTTTGTGCTGGGTAGCCGGCCAAGTTCAGCGGACTTTGGACTGTATGCTCAGCTCACACAGCTGGCCAAGTTTGACCCGACACCCGCGGCACTTTGCCTGCAGATTGCGCCGCGCGTACATGCGTGGACCGATTTGTTAGACGATCAGAGCGGAAACGCTGCCGCAGCGAACGGGTGGATGCCGGTTGAACAAGTGAAAGTAACCCTGGCTGATCTGTTGACAGAGATTGGTCGGGTCTACGCTCCCGCATTGCTGGCCAACGCAGAGGCTTTGCAGGCAGGACAGGCGCAGATGCACACCACCATTGATGGTCGAGCCTGGCAGCAGCCGACGTTCCCCTATCAGGGTAAGTGTCTGCAATGGATCAACCAGGAATATCAGCGTCTGGATGCTGCGCAGCAGCAACAGGTGGACCACATTCTGGCCGGTACCGGATGCGAAGCTTTGCTGATGAGGCAGTAGCCGCTGCCCTTACGGCGATCCTGCGACGGATGAGTGGCAGGTTCAGAGTTGTATACCCGCATTTTTAAATGTATCACAGGCGGCAACGCTGCCGTGCTGCTGACCGGTGTTAAACCAGGTTTTGCGCTGTTGAGAAGTGCCATGGGTAAATGATTCGGGGCGGACCTTTCCGCCCGCGCGCCGCTGCAGGGCGTCATCGCCGATGGAGGCCGCGGCGGCAAGACCTTCCTCCACATCGCCCGGGTCCAGCAGATGACGTTCTTTCTCCGCGTAGTGAGCCCAGATGCCGGCATAACAGTCTGCCTGCAGCTCCACCAGTACCTGCAGTTGATTTGCGTCGGTCTGGGACAAACCACGTTTGCGTTGCGCAACCGCCTGTAAAACCCCGGTAACATTCTGTATGTGATGACCAACTTCGTGACCAATCACATAAGCCTGAGCAAAATCTCCGGGTGCGCCAAGTTGGGCCAGTTGATGAAAGAAGGACAGGTCCAGATACACGCGCTGATCCGGTGGGCAGTAAAATGGGCCAACTGCAGCAGTATTGTATCCACAGGCCGAATCAACTGCATCGGTAAACAGTCGCAGTTTGGGTTGTGGATACCGGGCATCAGCCTGTGCAAACAGCGCGCCCCAGGTGGCTTCTGTATCAGCAAGGATAACGCCGACAAACTGAGCCGCATCGTCACTGCCCAGCGGTCCGGCTTCAAGCGGGGGTGCGCTCTGGCTGACTTGAGGCGCGCCGCCGCCGCCCAGCAATATCCCCAGGATCTGTGAAACATCACCGCCCATGAAGTAAATCACGGCGACCAGTACTAAAGTGCCGATCCCACCTTTGAGTTTCAGACCGCCGCCGCGTACGCTGCGTTGTGCGCGCTGACCACGCGCATCTTCAACATTCGAACTGGTGCGCCGTCCTCGCCACTGCACCATGGCTCAGTTTCCTACGGCGTAAGTTTCGGCTGCCGCTAGCAGTCGAGTCACGTTGCCTCCCCAGATCTTAGCCAGATCGTCTTCGCTGTACCCTTCGGCCAGCAACCGCTCGGTGATGCGAGGAAAGGCAGCGATATCCTGCATGCCGGCGACACCGCCGCCGCCATCCCAGTCTGCGCCGACACCAACATGGTCCGGCCCGATCAGTTCAAGTACGTGCAGGAAATGCGCCATGTAGTCTTCAAAGGTTGCCTGCGCGGGCGGAAATTGTGCATCTATCTCACGTCGTCTCTGGATGAATTGCGCCCGTTGACTTTCGCTCATCTCACCTGCTGCCCGCATGTCAGCAAACAACGCGCTTGTGGCAGCCTGTCGCTCGGGATTGGCTGGCAGTTCCGTAAGGTAGGCGCCCAACGCGTTCATCTGGATGACGCCACCGTGTTCTGCCAGCTGCACTAAACGTGCATCATCAATGTTGCGAGGATGATCAAAAACTGCTTTTGCACCTGAGTGGGACAGGATGATGGGGGTGGCGGAAAGTTCTAACAGCTGGTCAAACACAAGGTCATGAGCATGAGAGCCATCCAGGATCATGCCCAGGCGGTTGGCTTCCCTGACCAGTTCTTTGCCCAGCGGAGACAATCCATGCCAGAGGGGTCCCTGCGGATCTGTTGCACTGTCTGCAAACTGATTGTTGGCAAAATGTACGGGACCGATCATGCGTACACCGAGATCGTAAAAACGCTGCAGATTGCTCAAATCTTCGCCGAGGGGATAAGCGTTTTCGATGCTCTGATAAACAATGCGTTTACCTGCTGCCGCAATGCGCGCAGCGTCATCCGCAACAAAGGCCAGCTCGAAGTCTGCTGGATTGGCAGCCACCATATCGCGAATCGCGTTTGCGCGTTGCAGTGCAGCCGCGAGCACCTCAGCGTAAGCGGCCTCGGTGAGTTCTCCCTGACGGGTGTAAATCACCCAATAGCCGCCATCCAGTCCCCCTTCGATCATGCGCGGCAGATCGACCTGAGAGTAATCATTCAGGGGGTCGTGTCGATGCGTGATGTCAAAGCCCGGTTGCACCAGCAATGCCGGTGTGTCCAGGTGAGTATCCATGGTGATGAGACGCTCATGAATCTGCAGAGGATCAGCAGGTGCGGTTGCTTCGGATTCGATGGCTTCAGTTGCAGATTCTTTTGCCATCTCATTACTGGCCGGTGGTGAACACGCGGTTAACAGAGCAATCAGGCTGAAAAGGACAGGCGCGGTACGGATCAATGACATAGATGAAAGCCTTGTCGAATGAGCAGGTAAGACAAGTGCTTTACTTTGATGATTGATGTCAGTTTTGTCCAGCGTTACGCTGGCCTGCTCAGCTGGCAGGGCGCGCCGTGGTTCGGCGGTTGCCAGGCATTTATAGAAGGAAATTCTCATGCAAGGATCGGATGCAGAGCCTGCAGGCCTCATGGCCGAGTCACCCATGCAGCTAACCATTGCGAGCCAGTTTCGCGGCCCGCCTGAATCCGGCAACGGGGGTTATGTCAGTGGTGCTGTGGCGGACCTGTTGCTTTCCGCCCGGGGCCTGCCCGCGGATCAGGCGGTGGAGGTGACTTTGCGGGCGCCGATTCCGCTTGATAAACCCATGGCTGCCCGCCTGGACAGCCACGGCGAGCTGACCGTAGCGGATGGCGAAACGCTGATCGCCCAGGCGAAAACCACCGAGTTGCTGCTCGCGGTGCCGCCCGCTCCTGACTTTGCATCAGCGCAACGGGCTCGAGGTGGCTCTGCGTCGCTGGCCAGTGGTCTTAATACCCTGATCGCCAACGGCACCGGATTTCACCCCATCTGTTTCTGCTGCGGTGCAGATGTAGCGCCAAACCAGGGTCTGCATGTCTATGCAGCACCGGTTGAAGGTTATGAAGGCGTTGCAGCAGCCTGGCAGCCTGGGGAGATTTTTGCTGATTCTCAGGGCAATCTGCCAAGCGCGGTGGTCTGGGCCGCGCTGGATTGCCCGGGCCAGTTTGCCTACCTGGCTGGCGGTATCCGAACCGGCATGTTGGGTCGGATGACTGCAAAAATTCTGCATCCCGTGCACGCGCAACAGAATTGTGTTGTCACAGGCTGGTGTGTTGAAGTTGAGCGCAGCAAACACTTCGCGGGTACCGCACTGTTTGATGAAAGTGGCGCGCTTTGCGCGTTCACTAAGCAGGTCTGGATTGGCCGCATGGACCAGCAGCCATCATCGTCAGCTTAATACAGTTTAGTCGCATCGGGACTGATATAGTTGTGTCCCCATTTAAGGAGAGAGAAGATGATTGATTTTGAAATTCCTGAAGAAACCAAGGCCATACGCGCCAAGGTTCGCAGCTTTGTTCAGGACGAATGTATTCCGGCGGAAGCGACCTGTACCGCGGATAACTTTGAAACCGTGCTGGCTGAACTGCGCGGTAAAGCACGCGCCCAGGGTTTGTGGTGCCCCTTCATTCCGGAAGAGTATGGCGGCATGGGTTTACGGCCATTGGCCAATGCGCTGGTGCAGATGGAGCTGGGCGAAAGTTTTCTGGGCGCGCTGGCGCTGAACACCCAGGGGCCTGACGATGCCACTATGTTGACTCTGTTAGAGCACGGCACTGACTTTCAGAAAGAGAAGTTCCTCAAGCCGCTGCTGGATGGTCAGAAACGGATCTGCTATTCGATGACAGAAAAAGCAGCCGGTGCGGATGCAACCGGCATGCAGACCACCGCGGTTCTGGATGGCGACAACTGGGTGCTCAATGGTGAGAAGTGGTTCAGTTCTTCCGCCAGTGTTGCTGACATTGCCGTGGTCATGGCCAAGACCGATCCGGATGCGCCCCGCCATGAACAATACAGTACGTTCATTGTGGAGTTGCCTAATCCAGGGTATGAGATTATTCGGAACATTGAAACCATGCAGCCCCATACAGACCTTGGTCTGAAGCTGGGCGGCTCGCACTCAGAGATCAAGATCGAAAATCTGGTTGTCCCCAGAGATAATCTGTTGGGCGGGCGAGGCCAGGGGTTCAATATGGGGCAGCATCGTCTGGCGTATGGCCGGCTGCGGCATGGCATGCACAATGTTGCCATTGCGCAACGGGCGCTCGATCTGGCAGCGGGTCATGTTGTACAGCGCAGCACCTTTGGCAAACGCCTGGCGGATCGTCAGGGTGTGCGCTGGATGCTGGCGGATTGCGCTGCCGAGATATATAAGGCGCGCCTGATGCTGTTACACATTGCCTACAAGGCAGAGCGGGGTGAAGATCTGCGCCAGGAGAACGGTATTGCCAAGGTGTTTCTTGCGCACATGGTGCACCAGGTGGTGGATACGGCGCTGCAGTTACACGGTGCTCTGGGCTACAGTCAGGACACGCCACTGGCACGCTGGTACACGGGTATCCGCAGTCAGCGCCTGGTTGACGGGCCGGATGAAGTGCATCGATGGCGGACCGGCGCAAATGTCATTAAAGCCTTTGAAAAATATGGCACCACAGCGTCAGCATGCGGCGGCGAACTGCTCTGAACTGAACCCCGAAGCGTTGTAAGAAAGCCGGGTATGCCCGGCTTTTTTATCCGCTTGCTGTGCTCATCATGAGAAATCCGGTAAATGCTGCGTTATTAGGAGATAGAGCCGGGTGGACCTGTGTTTTCATGTCATTGATCGCATCCCGGTAGTCTTTGTAGAACTGCCAGGCAGGTCTCGGATGATAGGTGAGCGGGGCCAGCTCAAAATGTCGAATTACATTTTTTGTGGTTGTTGGCTTCACGAACACTTCCTGTTGGGGATAAAGCTGATACAAACAGATGGTCATCAGACTCCATTTGGCCAGCTGTCCCTCCAGCAGAACGTCTGCAATTGTCTCAAAACCTTTCTGCTGATTGCCGTGCAGAAGTTTGTGGAAGCCATCCGCCAGCAGCGCTCGGTCGTCGCGGCGCAAGCCGTTCACGTAATCTGCGAATTTTGGTTTTTCAAACATCGATAACATCGAAGAGCGGGAGACAATTCTGGTAATGCTCTCCAGCACTGCAGCAGGTTGCTTGAAATTCTTTTTCGCCAGGTGCTGGGCAGCAAACTCGGACAGCCTGCCCACGTTGTGGCGTTTGCCGATGTGCTTGAGTTCCTGGTCGTCGAAACCCCCCGGATAGCGCTCAAAAAACGCGCGCTCTGCCTGATGCAGTTTTTTCAGATTCATTTTATTCCGCTTTACCTCAGGCTCGATCCCGGATAATTATTTTACAATACCAGCTGATGCAAGTTTGCCGCACTTCTGCGAGCATGTCCGCCAATACAGTTGAGTTATCAGATATGTCGATACGTGTTCTTTCGGTTCTGATTGCAGTGCTTGGCTTGTCTCTGGCTGGATGCGGAGGCGGGGGCGGCGGTTCAGGTGGCGGCGGCGCCAATCCACCACCCGTGAATCCACCGCCACCACCACCACCGCCACCACCCCCACCGCCGCCACCGCCACCGGGCGGGGGTACGGATCCTTTCGGGTTGACGGTGAGACCGTCCCTGGCAACCCTCTCGTTGCCGGCCCAGGGTACGGGGTCAGCTACTTTTGATCTGGTCAACGCCTATCCCAATCTGCGCTTTGATACCGCGCTTTTTGCTGCGGGTGTACCCGGCGAGAATCGGCTCATAGTGCTTGAGCAGACAGGTCGAATCCTGGCCTTTGAAGATTCGGCAACTGTTGCAGACAGCCGCACCGTGCTGGATCTGTCCGGACGTGTGATTCCGGATGGTGAATCAGGCCTGCTGGGCCTGGCGTTTGATCCTGATTTTCAGCAGAATCGTTATGTTTATATGCATTACATCGTAGATGCGCCGCTGCGTTCTGTCATCGCCAGAATGACCTGGGATGAAGGCTCTGACCTCATTACACCAGCGTCAGAAAAAGTGATTCTTGTCATCGAGCAACCGTTTACCAACCACAATGGGGGCATGCTCGCTTTTGGACCGGACGGCTACCTGTATATAGGCATGGGTGATGGTGGCAGCAGCGGTGACCCGAACAATCTGGCGCAGAACACCACCACGCTGCTAGGCAAGATGCTGCGCATCGACGTGCACCCCGTCAATGCAAACGATCCCTACGATATTCCGCCGGACAATCCCTTTGTGAATGATCCCGCGGTGGCGTCGGAAATATATGCCATCGGACTGCGTAACCCTTTTCGTTTTTCGTTTGATCGACAGACAGGGGATCTGTGGCTGGGCGATGTGGGCCAGTTGCAGCGCGAAGAAATCAATATCATTGAATCGGGCAACAACTATGGCTGGCGGGTGCGCGAAGGCAACGTTGGCTTTGATGACTCGCAGAACACGCTGCCGTTGAGCGCGTTTACCCCGCCTGTGATTGATTATGGCCGCAGCGAAGGCGTGTCTGTCATTGGTGGATATGTGTATCGCGGCACTCAGTTCGGCGCCTTGTTTGGGCGCTATCTGTACACGGATTTTGTCGGTCGCACCCTGTGGGCGCTGTCCTACAATGGGGTAAGCGTGGTCAGTAACGACGTTGTTGGCCGCTCCCCGGCGGGGCCGACAAGTTTTGGTGAAAAAAATGACGGCGAGTTGCTGGTTGTTTCACGGAATTCAGGCTTGTTTGAGTTCCGTCAAAGCAGCGGTGGCGGCGGTCAGATCCCGACGTTGCTGTCGCAAACCGGTATTTTCACCGACCTGGATGACCTGACCCCTGCAAGTGGTCTGATTGAGTACACACCCAGCCAGCCGTTCTGGTCTGATGGTGTGGACAAACGTCGATGGGTCGGCGTGCCGGATAATGTTCAGGTGGATTTCACTGCGCTGGACTGGTCGTTCCCCGAAGGCACCGTCACGGTGAAACACTTTGAAGTTGATCTTGTGGCCAACGATCCTGCTTCTACGCGACGACTGGAGACTCGGGTCTTTCTTAACACGACTCAGGGCTGGCAGGGATTCACCTACCGCTGGAACCAGGCGCAGACTGATGCGGTGCTGCTTCCCGGACGGGAAACACAGACCCTCAGCATTACCCAGAGCAACGGCAATGTGGTGACCCAGACGTATGAATACCCCAGCCGCACGGACTGTCTGGCCTGCCATACGGAGCAGGCAGGTTTTGTGCTGGGCCTGGAGACGCGTCAGCTGAATACAACGTTTGATTATGATGGCGTGGTGGATAATCAGCTGCGCAGCCTCAATAACATCAACTGGTTTGATCGGGATATAGGCTCAGCAGATCAGTATGGACAATTCCCGCCACTCGATGACATAACGGCAAGCGTGGAAGCCAGAGCCCGCGCCTATCTTGATATCAACTGCAGTTCCTGCCATCGGCCAAACTCTACCGCCCCCACCAGTCTGGACCTGCGGGCGAGCACGTCTGTTGGGGCAATGAACGCAGTAGATCAGGTGCCGCAGGCGGGTGATCTGGGTGTACCCGATGCAAGAATCGTGGCTGCGGGAGACAGATCCCGCAGTGTACTGTGGCTGAGAATGCAGCGGCTTGATGGTGATCGTATGCCGCCCCTGTCTACCCATGTTGTGGATCAGCAGGGTGTTGAGATTGTCGGTGACTGGATAGACCAGTTGTAGAGCGCGGTTACCAGAGAGACCAGGTGCCTGTTGTCAACACGTAAACTGCAATCAGCAGGTTGGTGATGGTGTGTGCGATGACAGGCGCCCATAAGTCGGTGCTGCGATATCTGATCCAGGCGTAGGCTGCGCCGGCAATGATGCCCGCCAGCCAGGCCTGGTGGAGCAGTCCAAAGACCACGCTGGACACGACAAACCCAAGCCAGGAAAAGGTCAGTGGGCCCTGCAGACGGAGTTCCTGCCCGGCTAAACGAGACAGCAGGTAGCCGCGGAATACCAGTTCTTCGATGATCGGGATGATCAGGACCGAGCCGAGCACTCGCAGCGTGATCCAGGCGATACTGGTGGTTGAGGCGCTCTGCGCAAGCAGGGCCTGCATCTCAGCATCCCGCTCCGGAGATGCGTCGTGCAGCACAATCCAGAGCACAAATACAGCAGCACCAGCACTGACGGCGCGCAGATCAACTTTCGGCCACCCCAGCTGGTAAGCCGGCCAGCAGTAGATCAACGCGGCAGTGCCTGCTGCAATGGGCAACGGGTAGAACCAGTTGATCGTGGACTCAGTGCTGAAGGCGCTTGTGATGAGCATCGCAAGAAACACAGCAGCCAGTGGAACCAGACTGCTTGCGGCAAGATTTTCCTGCATGCGGAAGGTTACTTTTGCAACCTTCACGGTACTGCGGGAGAAATAGCTAGTCTGGTGTGCCAGATGAAACAACCCCATACAGACAAGCAGAAATGCGATCCAGCCGGCCTGGCTGTGAAAACCATTGATGGCCACTTCAGGAGAATACTTTGCGCCCAGCACAATCAGAACGCTGATCCGCAAAAAGTTGAAAATCCAGATGGTGAAAATACCAATCGGGAACAGGATCAGGGCATTTGGAAAGCGCAGCTCTTTTCGAAACAGGTAAAGATAAAGCGCGGTGAATACAGACACCATGCCGATGCCTTCATATCCCGAACAGGGCTGGCCGACTTCCACGATGAAACTGCCAATACCCAGCAGCCTCTGTTCAACGTTGATAAACACGTCGTCGAAAAAAACCAGCAGGAGCTGGTGTACCAGGTGCAACGTGGTGTCACCCAGGGTCTCCCACAGATTGCGTGACAGATAGGCAAAGAGCCACGTCGCAGCACCGGCCATAAATGCCAGCAGCAGCGAAGGCTGCTCAACCTGCACAATCCTTTTCCAGAACCGCAGCGGTGCTATGGACCAGCCGAGGGAGACAAGGGTGAAGATGCCCGCCAGCAGCCAGGGGTAGAACATGGCCTGCCGCTGCGCATCGGACAGCACAGACGGAATTGAAAACAGCAGTCCCGAACACAGATAAAAGATGCAGAAGGCAAACAGATGAACCAGCAGCTTCAGGTCAGGAAAGGTTCTGTTTGCGGTGGTCATTGCCAGGGTCTGGCGGTGTGCAGGCCAGCGTTCGTAGGAAACCAGGATCAGCGCGCCAAGAAAGACCAGGCCAAATTTTGAGATGTCCGATGCAAAATTGAGAATGGCCAGAACCGTACCCTGGCTGTCTTCGGGGCGACGAAGAGAATCAAAGCTGAGGCTGACCGCAAGTACTTCAAGAACCAGCAATATAACGGGCAGGAACCAGCGTATGGAGCTGGAGGCGTCTTTAAGGGGGGCGGCGGTCACGGATTGGTGCCGCCGCGCAGGTGGTCTCGACTACCCATTGCAAGCTGTCTCAGCTTGCGTGGGGGGTGGTAGCGCGTAAGTTATCGCTGAACTTTGCGTCTTTCCCGCATGACGCCAATGAGAAGACCAAGCAGTCCCAGGGTCAGACCCGCACCGGCGGCATTCAGCTCGGGCACCTGGCTGACTGTAGGCCGTGTGGGACCCACAGGTGCAACAGGGCGAATGCTATGGCCACAGACATTGTTGTGCTGATGCCGGGTAATGCGCCAGAAGACACGATATCCCCACCAGTAAGAGCTGTTGACGCTGTTCTGATAGCTGGGGCCCCACTGGTCCGCCGGCGCTTGCGCGGCCTGCACAGATAAGCTCAAACCAACCGCCAGTACAATTGCACTGAGTTTTTTCAAAAGATTCAATGATCCACCCTCAAGATATGATTAACGACTCCTCTTCGTTTTTCTCGAAACGACAAGAAGCTTTCTACTAACTGTGTGCATTTATACAGGTGTGCTGAGGTTCTGTGAAGTCCTCGATTGTTGTGGCTTTGTAAAATTTGTATGAACCCCACAAGACGCCCGATTCGATGGCTTTTTTACCCCGGAGAGGCGGCCGGACGCATCAATTAGGCTAGAATCGGCGCGATGAACTCAAATTTACCAGCGTCAAATCCAATCGATGGCATCGTTTCCCTGTTCACCCTGGATGGTGCAGGTGGCGGAGAGCGCCTTGAGAAGCTGCCCGCACAGTTGCCGTTGCCGTTCTGGTTGCACCTGCAGAGCGATCATCTGAGTTGTGCGGAAATACTGCGGACACTGGGTGCCAGTCAGTTGCTCTGCCAGAGCATGACCATGCCGGAAACCCGCCCGCGGGTGCTTGTCGACGCCAGCGGCGTGCTGATTGTTCTGCGAGGCGTGAATATGGGCATAGATGCTGATCCCGAGGACATGGTGTCACTGCGTATCTGGCTCACGCCGGAATTTGTGGTGACAGCGCGCAAAAGTGAACGTCGGTTATTGTCTGTGCAGGATCTCCAGGCGCAGGTTCAAGCGGGTACCGGTCCTGTGACACCCCAGGAACTGGTGGTGACATTGGTGAGCCTGCTGGCGGAGCGTATCGGTAAAGTGGTCAACGAAAGTGAGGATGCGCTGGCGCACATTGAGGAGAATCTGGAACACCTCGCCGCTGGTGAGGCGCGTGCCCGGCTGACACAACAGCGGCGGCGCGCAGCCCGCCTGAAACGCTATCTGGCCCCGCAACGGGATGCTCTGGATGGACTCTATCGCCTGCAGAATGTGCTTAACGAAGCACAGGCTCAGCAGCTCAGAGAGCAATCAGACCGTACAACCCGCTATGTTGAAGATCTGGAGCTGGCCCGGGAGCTGGCCATGCTGCTGCAGGAGGAATTGCGCAATCGGATTGCTGAACAGCAGAATGCGCGTATGTATGTGCTGTCGCTGGTGGCGGCCATTTTCCTGCCTCTGTCTTTCCTCACCGGCGTGTTTGGCATGAATGTGATGGGTTTACCGGGTGTCGAGGATCCCCAGGGATTTGTCTATGTGTCTGCAGGCATGCTGGTCCTGGGCAGTGCGCTGGCGACCTGGATGTGGAAACGCAAATGGCTGTAGCCCTGGGTAAGGTATCCGTGTGATGAAAATGTCTGATGTGACTGCTTTCCTCAATTCGGAAGTCATCAATATTTCCGGAGCACCGCTGACGGTAGGTCAGATCCTGTTGGTCCCGCTGGTGATCATCCTGGGTCTTCTGCTCATGAGCTGGCTGGGCGGGGTCATCAGAAGGCGCATGTCCGCCAAAGAGATCAACCCTGATCTCATTCAACTGGTGGGTCGGGTCTTTTACGTGTTTGCGATTGCGGGTCTGGTGATCACCAGCCTTGATCTGCTCAATGTCCCGCTGACGGCGTTTGCCTTTGTCTCCGGTGCTGTTGCGATCGGGGTTGGCTTTGGCGCGCAGAACATCATCAATAATTTCATCAGCGGCTGGATTCTGATGTGGGAGCGGCCGATCAAAATCAACGATTTCCTGGAGATTGGCGATATGCGCGGCCGGGTTGAGTCGATCAACACCCGGTCCACCCGGATCCGTCGGGTAGATGGGGTCCATCTGCTGATTCCAAACAGTCATTTACTTGAGAATATTGTGGTGAACTGGAATCTGGTCGACCAGCTCACCCGCACCCAGGTTCGGGTGGGTGTTGCTTATGGGTCGCCGGTGAAGACGGTCAAAGCCCTGATTGGACAGGCGGTTCAGGAGCAGGAAGCCATTCTCACAGATCCGGCACCGCTCATTGTCTTTGAAGATTTCGGCGACAGTGCGTTGATTTTTGAAGCCTATATCTGGGTGAATGCGTCGGCGGACAAAGACCTGCGTGTCATTCGCAGCGACGTCCGCTTCCGCATCGACGAACTGTTTGCCGAAAACGGCATAGTGATTGCCTTTCCGCAACGCGATGTGCACCTTGACGGCCAGATTACCCTGCACAAGGCGGACAGCCACCACAACCCTTAGCCTGATGGATCGGGCCCTGTTAAGGCGCTCTCTACCGATAACTTGTGCTCAGAATCAACGGCTTAGCACCGATACACTGCAACATACATGAGCATGTAAGGTCCGAGCCTTTGAAGAACCTTTTGTTTATCGCGGTGCTGGCCGCCATCGTTTTCTGGTATGTCGACCAGGATCAATCGGTTGCGGTGGCCATCGGCGACCAGCTGGTATACCCCGGCTATCAGATCGAGCACCTGGAACCGTTTGCGCTGGAGGCCAGAGTCCTGTCGCGCAAAGACTACACATCGGGTCGCGAAGCCGACCTGTCAAAAACTGATCTGGCGCTGGGTTGGGGAGAGATGTCCCGCCCGGAAATTATTGCCCAGTTTGATATCAGTCAACGCAGCCGTGCGTATTTCTGGCGCACAGATAAGTTACCTCTGCCGCGTCGCAACATAGAAACCCAGAGCGCTAACATGCATATGATAGCCGCAACCCCGGAAGTTGCTGCTGCCTTGGCGCGCGCAGACGAGGGGGATATGGTTCGGTTTTCCGGTCAGCTGGTAGAGGTTCGGGCGGAACAGGGTAACTGGCGCTGGCGCAGTTCGCTGACCCGAAACGATACCGGCCACGGAGCCTGTGAGGTGATCTGGGTGGAGTCGTTTTCGCTGATCTAGACCAGCAGTCAAAGATGCGGATGTAACGTTTCATGACGTCGTATGCGCCATGAAACGTTAACAGTTTCAGCAGGTTGGGCGGGGTTTAGAATTTCCAGCCCAGGGATACCATGTAAACAAACGGATCGATTTCCACGTCCGTGGTGATGCGATTGGCCGCAAACTCAAACTCTGCATCGGTGTCGATATCGACCCACCAGATGCCGGCATTGAAATACATGTTGTCGGTCAGCTGGTAGTCAAAGCCCGCCTGAACGGCGAGGCCAAAAGAGGCATCCAGCTCCAGATCACCACGTCCTAATACACCCTCCAGTTGTGAATCGACCTCCTCGCTGAAAAACAGGGTGTAGTTCAATCCCGCGCCAAAATAGGGCTGGAACCTGCTGTCTGATGCCGCGGGGAAATACAGCAGGGATACCGTTGGTGGCAGATGTGTTGTCTCGCCGGCATCCACCGTACCCAGACCAAGATCTCCGGTGTCGGCGCTGATGTCGTGTTTGAACGGCGTTGATGCCAGTACGTCGACCGCCCAGTTGTTGGTCAGCATGTAGGTGAAGGTCAGGCCAATCTGGGTGTTATCGTCCACATCCGCTTCAGAGCGGCCGATGGCAGAACCGTCGAGGATCAGAGCCGAACTGCTGGCGTCCGGGGAAACGTTGGCGATGCCGCCGCGGATGATGAGGTCACCGGCTTCATGAGCCTGTGCCTGAAAGGTTGAGCCCAGCATCGCCAGGGCAGTCAGAGTCAGAATTACGCGCATATCAAAGTCTCCAGAGGGTTGGATAGCAAATTAACGTTCGAGGTTCGAGTGCGCCCTGAGATCCCAGGGCGCTTCTATCTTTGGCTGGTCGCCAGCTTCAGCTGGCAGCTGTGTCTCAGCCCGCAGGCACGTCCATAAAGGTGACCTTGCCGCTGGCCAGGTCGTACATGGCGCCAACCACCATGATCTTGCCGGAATCTTCCAGCGCTGCGATAACCGGGCTGCGCTCGCGGATGTCGTTGACGGTTTTAACAACATTGACTTCGGCAATTTCATCCATGTGGGGCGCTGCGCAGACGTCTTTACCCGGGTGCTTGGCTTTGACCAGATCGACAGCAGGTGTGATTTCGGTCAGCAGCTGGGTCAGATTGCCCAGTTTGGCATTGGCGCATGCGCCACCGACGGCGCCACAGGACGTGTGTCCCATGACCACTATCAGCTTGGTACCGCTCAGCTCGGTGGCAAATTCGAAGCTGCCCAGCATATGATTGTCTTCAATGTTGCCGGCGACGCGGCCTACAAAAACATCGCCAATACCCTGGTCAAAGACAATTTCCGGCGGAATGCGTGAATCCAGACAGGACAGGATGGTGGCGTAAGGTGTCTGGCCGGTGCTGGTTTTCTCAATCTGCTTGGCAAAATCCTGGTTGATGACATTGCCAGAAACAAAGCGCTCATTGCCGGCTTTCAGAGCCTCCAGTGCTTCTTTTGGCGAAGTAATTTTTGACTCATCTACTTCAAACGCCATTGCGGAGCTCATGACGAGCAGGGTTAGGATTGAAACAAGGATTTTCATACAGTTTTCCATTTGTTGTAGTTTTCCGATGGCGCGCACTGTAGAGCGAATCGCTTGGGGTAACCATTCGCAATTAGTTTTGTAATGCATCGGCTATATTGAACCCCTGTTTTAAGCTCTGATGGCAGAGCGGGTAGCTTGCTGATAGCGTGACGCAGGGAATCTGAAGGTGATGGTGTTGAAGTTTATTTTCGTGATGTTGCTGCTGCAGGGTGTTTCATTAAACGTTCAGGCGCAGGATGCACCTGAATGGGTCCTGCGCGTGGCCAGTTTTAATGTCTTTCTGAATCGACCCGCGGCGGGCGCGCTGGCAGCGCAGATGGCGGACGGGGCCGGTGTGGGCGAGGCCGATGCTGCTGTGCATCAGATCCGCGCCGTGGCAGAAATCATTCAGCGTGTGCGCCCGCATGTGATCCTGCTGAACGAATTTGATGACGACCCGTCGGGCCTGGCACTGGCGCGTTTTATGCGGAACCATCTGGGGGTCAGTCAGAACGGGCAGCCACCCATTGAGTACGCGTATACATTCCGCGCGCCCAGCAATACGGGCATCGACTCAGGCCTGGATCTGGATGGTGACGGTCAGCGAGGGGGCCCCGGCGACGCGTTTGGCTTTGGCGCATTTGCAGGTCAGTATGGCATGGTCCTGCTGTCACAATTTCCAATCCTTACCCACAAGGTGCGCACTTTTGCACGTTTTCTCTGGCGCGATATGCCCGGCGCGCTGTTGCCTGATAATCCCGAGACGCCCGCCGACGGAGATTTCTACACTCCGCAACAGCTCGACGTTTTGCGGCTGTCTTCGAAAAGCCATTGGGATGTGCCCATCCAGATCGGCACCCGCACCGTTCATATGCTTGCAGCCCATCCAACACCGCCGGTTTTTGATGGTCCGGAAGACCGCAATGGCAGACGTAATCATGATGAGATTCGCCTTTGGGCTGATTATCTCGGACCCGCGAGCGGCGCGGCTTATATCAGAGATGATAAGGGAAAAACCGGCGGCCTGGAGGGGCAGCGGTTTGTGGTGCTTGGCGACTATAATGCCGATCCGGCAGATGGAGATGCGTATCCGCATGCCATTGCGCAACTGTTGCAGCATCCGGCCATTGATTCGACCTGGGTACCAGCCAGTTCAGGAGCAGAGCAGGATGCTCAGCGGGAAGGCAGGATGAACACCGCACATCGAAACCCTGCCCGATATGATACTGCGGACCTGAATCCCGATGGTCCGGGTAACCTGCGTCTGGATTATGTGCTGCCTTCGAAATCTGGTCTGACACCTGTTGATGGCGGGGTCTTCTGGCCTGCTGAAGAGGATCAGACCCGATACCTGGTGGGCAGCGGCTTCCCGGTGGTGTCGTCAGACCATCGCCTGGTCTGGCTGGACCTGAAGATCCAGCGGGGGACAGGCGTCACCCCCTGAGCCAAGTCAGCAGATCCTGTGCAAATGCGTTCTCAAGCACAGGTGCAAAGTCGGTTTGTTGCGGATCTACCTTCTGCAGACGCAGTACATCGGCGTTCTGGTGGCCCGGGAGCCAGCCGCAGAACAGGTAACCCGCCTGTACGGCACTTTGTACTGCAGCGTTCAAGGCTGCGCTGTCCATAGGCAGATCCAGCTGATAACAGGCGCAGGGTGTTGCTTCCATGGCGGCGATACGGTTGCCGATATCCGCGCCGATTGTGGCTGCCGTGAGCCGCGCCAGGGAACGACGTGCATAAACGGTTGTATCGGTCTGACCTGGTGTTGCGGATGGTGGTGCAGTTTGAGACTGCCAGGTGCGTTGTAAACCTGTCTCGGCGCATGCGCGTTGGATAAAGTCTGCGCCATACGCAGGAAGATAACCGTTTTTTTGTGTTGCGCGGTGTGCAGCAGCGGTGGGCAGAGGTTCGTAAACTATGGTGGCTGCTTTGCGTGTGAGTTTGTTGTGCGCATCCGTTTTACCGTCTGTTCCGGCAGGTATGTAGCCTAACATCAGACCCACTTCAAAACCGTTTTTGACAGACTGGCGCTGCATAATATGGTGAGCGGCGGTTGGGTAATGGATAAAACCCGGGTAGCCCAGCTGCGCGCACCAACGGGTAAGTTCAGCGCCAATCTGCCAGGCCAGTCCTGCGCCTCGCATGTCCGGGTCCACCACTGTGTTGCCCAGTTCCGGGGTCTGCAGTGGTGTACGAATGGTCATAGCCATGTGGCCGATAACCTGGCCTGTTGCTGTTACCGCCCCAACACTGCACAGGGATCCGTTTGCCAGTTTGTTGCGCAGCTGCTGCGCATCGTAGAACAGACCTTCTGCATAAGTGTCGCCATAAACGCGTTGAAAACAGGCAACAATGCCCTGGGCATCTGCTGGCGACAGGCGTTGAATCGTGAAGTCCATTGCCTAACTTAACGGCTTTGCGGCGGCTTTGATGGCGGTCCAGTGTGGCTCAAACATCTGCGCGGAAGCCGCAGGGCCGGTTGGAAATGTTTCCAGCAGATGAGCAACGGTGGTGACGTTTTGTGGATGACCTTTGGGAAACTGTACGTCTGCGGTAAACACCACGTAAGACGCAACCGGTACGGTGGGTGCCAGCCCTTTGACCGCGCTCACCCGATCTGCCAGGGCCGGAATCGGGTTGCGGAAGTTCACCCGGGTGCCGTTGTCGGTAGCACTCCAGGTATCCATGCGATCACCGGCAAATACGTTTCCGGCTGCATCGATGCTGTCGAGCACCAGCAGACCCTGCGGGGTGAGGAGCAGGTGATCGATGTAGATCTCACCCTGGTTGCCGTCGCTGATGACAACATGGATCAGTGCGTCGTGAGCCAGTTGACGTACCAGGGGTTGTAAACCCCGGGCATTGGCACGACGTCTGCGCAGTACAATCACAACAAACACGCCGATGACAACCAGTGTCATCAGGGTGATCAGCATGATGATGTTATGCGTATCCGTCACGAGCGTTCCCTGCTCTGCATGCCAGCGCTGTTCAGCTCAGGCCAGCGCTTGGGTCAGGTCGGCGATAATATCGTCCGGGTGTTCAATACCCACACAAAGCCGGATCATGCCTGCGGTGACACCTGCCTTGGCCTGTTCGGCTTCGCTGAGCTGCCGATGGGTGGTGGATGCCGGGTGACAGGCCAGAGATTTGGCATCGCCGATATTGACCAGCCTTTTGAACAGCTTCAGTCGATCATAAAACGCAACAGCCGCCTCAAACCCGCCGTTGATCTCGAAGGTCAGCAGCGAAGCGGGTTTGCCTTTACAGTATTTCTGCGCCAGGGTGTGGTAAGGGTCGTCAGGCAGCCCGGCAAAGTTCACCCGGGTGACGCTCTTGTGATCCTGCAGATAGTGGGCAACCCGCAAGGCATTGTCACAATGGCGCTCCATCCTCAAGGCCAGGGTTTCAAGTCCCTGCATGATCAGAAAAGCATTCATCGGTGAGAGGGCGGAACCGGTGTTGCGCAGCGGCACCGTGCGCGCACGACCAATAAATGCCGCCGGCCCCATCGCGTCAGTATAAACCACACCGTGGTAAGACGGTTCCGGTCGGGTCAGCATGGGAAACTTTTCGGCATGTTCAGCCCAGGGGAACTGGCCGGAATCGACAATAATCCCGCCCAGAGAGTTGCCATGGCCAGCCATGTATTTGGTCAGAGAATGGACAACAATGTCTGCGCCATAAGAAAATGGTTTGATGAGCACGGGTGTTGCAACGGTATTGTCAACAATCAAGGGCACGCCTTGAGCATGAGCAACCTCGGCGATGCTTTCGATGTCGACAATATTGCCTGCGGGATTGCCAATGGTCTCGCAGAACACGGCCTGAGTCCTGTCGTCAATCAGCGCGGCAATATCTGCAGCGCTGTCACTCCTGGCAAAGCGCACTTCGATGCCCTGTTTCGGTAACATGTGAGCAAACAGGGTGTACGTGCCGCCGTAAAGCTGTGGGGTGGCAACGATGTTGTGACCCACTTCGGCGATATTCAGGATGGCGTAGTTGATCGCCGCGCTGCCTGCGCTCACAGCCAAAGCACCGACGCCACCTTCCAGATCGGCTACGCGTTTTTCCAGCACGTCGGTGGTCGGGTTCATGATGCGGGTGTAGATGTTGCCAGGCACTGCCAGGTCGAACAGGTCCGCGCCATGTTGCGCGCTCTCAAATTCGTAGGCAACGGTCTGATAAATAGGGGTGGCAACGGATCGTGTTGTCGGGTCGGTGACATAACCTGAATGAATCAGTTTGGTATCGTCATGCATGACTGGCCTCTCGCAGCAGTAAGATTGAAAAAGTGACAATGTTCGGGCGCAGACTATACCTCGTTTTAGGGCGAACCCTGTACAGCAACACAGGCGTTGTACAGCCTGAGAATAGTCCTTCAGTTCCGGCGCAGGACGCAATCGTCGCGTTCCGCGTTCAATCGTGCCAGAATTTGGCGTTCAAGATGTCTGATGGATTGGGTGTAATGGGTGAAAGCCTGAGAGATCAACTGGTCAAAGCGGGTCTGGCAAGCAGTGCCCAGGCCAAGAAAGCCGAGCGTCAGCAGCGCAAACAGCAGCTCGACAAAAAGCGCGGTAAAGGCACCGTTGACCAGCCTGATATCAAAACCAAGGTGCAGCGGGCCAAAAAAGACAAGGCCACCAAAGACCGTGCGCTGGCGCGGGAACGCAATGACAAATATGCGGCGCGGGCGCTGCGCGCTGAAATCAAACAGATGATTCTGCAGCATGATCAGCGTGCGAAAAAAACCAATGACGATGATGTGCCGTACAATTTTGTTCACGGCAAGCGCATCAAACGTATCTACCTGCCCCAAGCGCAGAAAGCACAGCTGATCAGCGGCGCTCTGGTTGTGGTCAACAACGATGGGTTATATCACTTTGTCAGCAAAGATATTGCTGAGCGGATTGCTGCCCGTGACCCCAAGCGGATTATTGTCGCCAACGATCAGAAAACCCCGGAACCCACTGAAGACGACGCGTACTACGCAAAATTTGCGGTGCCGGACGACCTCGACTGGTAGACGTTTTCCGCAGGTGATGCCGGTTAACTGTTTGCGGTACCTGGTTCGGCAGCAACGTCTCTTGCTGCGATGGCAGCGCGGATTTCCGCATGTCGTTGTCTGTCGATGCCATAGCGCAGGTACAGCAACACACCCATAAACGACAGAATGCTGGTTGCCGGGCCTTCCATGAATCCCAGCCACCACAACGTCTCTTGTGGGACCGTGCCGGCAACAGCGCCACGCGGAAATGCGATCACGTCAAGTACGACGCCGCCAAGCAGTGCACCCATGGCGCTGGTTATTTTTGCCGCAAATGAACGTGATGCATAGATCACGCCCTCACGCCTCACCCCGGTTTCGAGCTCTACTTCGTCCGAGATGTCCGCAAACATCGAGTTAAAACTGGCGAAGATTACCGGCAGACAGATGCCCTGCAGCAGGTAGCGCAGGAAATAGATCCAGTAGATCCAGGGTGAATCATTATCCGGAAACCAGGACACATCCAGCAGGCGCATACACAATGCGGCATTGGCGTTGATCACAACAAACACAGCAGGCAGCACCAGAGCCAGGCGTTTATCCAGCAGACGTGTGATCAGAGGCGCCAGGGGCAGCCCTATCCACAGACCGATCAAGGTGCCGAACGAGATGGTCGCCAGACTTTCTGTGGTCAGTCCCCAGAAGTGCACGCCCATAAATGGACTGAGTACGCTTTCTACCGCAATAGCAAATGTGGATAACAACATGCCAAACAGAATCAGCCGATACGAGCGGTTACTGAACACGGCTTTGAAATCCAGAAAACTGTTTTTCAGGGTGAGGGCGGTGGTGATCCGTTTCACCTGCATATGCTTGATTTCGCTGCCCGTGCCAAACACGCACAACATGATGGCAACAAACATCATACCCGCAAAAAACATGGAAAATGGCGCATAACCAGCCGGGTTGAGGGTGCCCGGGCTGTACAGTTCGGTAGTGGGAAAGAAATAGCGATAGCCGATAAAAGATACCACCGCCATGGCTGTGATTGAAAAAACGGTGCTCAAGGCAAACAAAGTGGAACGCTGATTGTAGTCCTGGGCCATTTCGGCACCCAGTGCCAGGTGCGGCACGTAAAAGAACGTCAGCGAGCCACGTACCAGCACGGCAAAACTCGTGAGCCAGAGGAAATACCCCATGTCACCCAGGGTGTCCGGTGGCGAAAACAGGGCAATAAAACAAATCACCAGCGGAAAGGCTGAGATGAACATGAACGGATGGCGGCGGCCCCAGCGCGATTGCATGCGGTCGCTGACGATGCCCGCCAGCGGGTCTGTCACGGCGTCAAAGACCATGGCGATGCTGAGCGCGAGCCCGGCCATGGTGCCGGGAATGCCAATCACCTGCTGGTAGTAGAACAACAGAAAGACGTTAAATGCCTGGTTTTTAACCCCTTCCGCCACCTGCCCCACACCAAATGAAAACATGGTGGGTAAACTCAGTTTACGACTCAATGGATGACGCCTGTTTGCAGAAAGAGTGTACGCAGAGGTTGCGCATCTGGAGGCTGAAAGGACCATGTTGACCGTGACTGATCATCAGGTTGAAGCCGGTGATGTCGCAAACCTGCAGCATGGGCGCATTGTCTATCCGTCGCCCGCGACGTTTGGCGACCAGCTGGTTCAGTGGAAAGTGTAATGTCTGCCATTGGTCCGGGCTGTCAAAATCAACCCAGTAATTCAATTCTGCAGGTGTTTGCACACCCAGTTGATAGCGCTGGGTGTCGCCTTGAACGTCGATAGACACAAGCGGGTTCGAGCCCAGCTTGCTCTGACGCAACAGCCTGGAAACGGGTTGTGTGCGCATGGATGCAAACCCGCCGCCGTTGGTGTTGACAAATCCGCTGAAGGTCAGCACCTGTGCCTGCCAGGCAAAAGCGCTGGTTGATCGCCCCCCCATGACACTGTCATTGAACACCTGCCATTGCAGTTGCTGGTGCAGGTGGTCCAGTTGAGCAGGCTGTGCGGCCGGGTGATGCAATACTGCGCAGCTCGGCTTAGTGTAAAAAGCTGCTGTCTAAACGCTGCATTTTTCGTTTCACCGCATCCCAGGCCAGGGGACCGATGCGACCATCGAACAGACCTTTGCTCTGCTGTGCAGCCTTTTCCGCTGAGCCTTGTGGCGGGTGACAGATCTGCGTGCCGCCACTGAGCGCGCGAACCTGCATGGTGCAGGCCCGTTCCAGATAGTACATGGCCATGTAGGCATCCGCGCAGGATTTACCCACAGTCAGCGTGCCATGGTTGCGCAGCAGCATACACTGGTGGGTGCCGAGGTCTGCAACGATGCGTTCGCGTTCGGCAAGGTCCAGGGCAACACCTTCATAATCGTGATAAGCAATTGCACCCAGTTGCATGGCGTGCTGGGTGATGGGCATCAGACCTGCCTCCTGAGCGGAGACGGCCACGCCGTCGTCGGTATGCAGATGCATGACACAATGGGCATCTTCCCGCGCCATGTGCACTGCGGAGTGGATGGTAAAGCCCGCCGGATTGACCTCATAGGGTGATGGCATGACCTTGTGACCCTCTACATCCACCTTCACCAGGCTCGATGCGGTGATCTCTTCGAAGTACAACCCCAGCGGGTTCAGCAGGAAATGGTGTTCCGGGCCGGGGACACGCACGGACAGGTGAGTAAAAAGAAAATCATCCCAGCCGTGGTGGGCAACCACACGGTACAAACAGGCCAGATCCTGGCGGATAGACCACTCTGCTTCGCTCACCTCACCGGCGACGGATTTGATCTGGGCGATACCTGCGCTTGCTTCTGCCATGGTCTGCTCTCTGCTTGTACGATCACCTGAGTCTATGCGACCTGACTGCTCAGGTGAAGGGTGATGGGCAGGGTTCGTATCCTGCGACCTGTCATGTGCGCGATGGCCGCGGTCAGGGCCGGTGCTACGCCGGGCAGGCTGGCTTCGCCGACGCCGCTGGGATAAACCGTGCTGGGCACGGTCTGCACGGCCATATCCGGCGCTTCGTTGATGCGCAGTAATGGATAATCATGGAAATTGCTTTGCACAACCGCGTTGTCCGTCACCGTAATCTGGCCATGAAGTGCTGCGGACAAGCCGTCGATGATGCCGCTTTCGATCTGTGCCGCAACACTGTCCGTGTTCACCGCGATGCCGCAATCAACCACACACCAGACTTTGTCAACCTGCAGAGACGCTAAATCCCCGCCGCTGACTTCAACTACCATGGCCACCTGGGTGGTGCCGAAGTTATGTGTCGCCAGACCCAGATGTCGAGGCCCGGGCTGCCAGTCACTCAGCTCAGCGACGGCCTGCAGGCAGTGTTTCATGCGTGGGTTGTGATCCAGCAGCTGCAAGCGATATTCAAGCGGATCAATGCCTGCCTGTGCAGCCAGTTCGTTGACAAATGACTCAACGGCAAACGTGTTGTAGGAGTAACCTACGGAACGCCAGATCTGCAGGGGCAGCGGCGCGCGCACAGAAGACCAGCCAAGGCTGGTGTGGGCAAATTTATAAGGCAGGTCCGCCGAACCCATGCGTGCGGTAAAAGGCATGCTTTCTCCCTGGTGTTCGCCAGGTTGGGCCGAAACCAGCTGATGGGACCAGTTCACCGGCAGTCCGGTGGTGCCATCAATTCCGGCGGTAAGTTTGTGTACGGCTGCGTCCCGATAGCTGGCATGGCTGATGTCGTCTTCGCGGGTCCAGAACACCTGCACCGGTGATGTGAGTTTTGCGGCAAGCTCCACCGTTTCGCGGACAAAATCATCAGCAGCGCGACGACCAAATCCGCCGCCCAGCTGGGTCACATTTACTTTGACCTGGTCGATGCTTAATCCACTCATCGCAGCCGCGGTGCGTCTCGCCCCCTCGGGCGCCTGGGTGGGTGCCCATACCTCACAGAAATTGTTAGCGACCACGGCGGTGCAGTTCATGGGCTCCATGCAGGCATGGGCAAGGTAGGGGGCTTCGTAGCGCGCCGATTGCTGCTTTAACTGGCTTGTGTCGAGTGCTTTGTCAGGTGATGTTTCAACATACTGGCTGGGCTGCTCCAGGGCAGCATGCAGACGGCTGCTCAGCTGGCTGCTGGATAGTGCGTTATCCGGCGGTGAGGACCAGCTTGTCTGCAACACTTTTTTCCCCTGTAAAGCCGCGTAACTGCTCCGCGCGACAACAGCAACGCCGTTGGATAACTGCCTGACGTCCACAACCCCTTTTACTGCCCGGGTTTGCGCATCGTTAAAAGCGTTAAGCGTTGCGCCAAAATGTGGCGGTCGTGAGATCACCGCATACAACATGTCCGGCACGCGTACATCCAGACCGTACACCGCCTGGCCGGTGACCTTGTCGCGCAGGTCCAGTCGGGGCACGGGGGTGCCGATGAGTTTGAAATCGGAGGGTTGTTTTAATGAGGGTCGAATCGGCGCCCACTCATGGGCGGCAAGTTCTGCCACCTCACCAAAGGTGCGGCTCGCTCCGCTGGGTGTATGGGTGATGGTGCTGTCTGCCACCACACACTCGTTTTCCGCCACAGACATGTCTCGCGCAGCGGCACTGAGCAACATGGCGCGGGCGGTTGCGCCTGCGCGCCTGAACTGGTGAAACTCGCCGGCGATGCTGGAACTAGCCGCGGTGAACAGCTGGCCGTAATCGATGTCCGCACTGGCTGCTGCCTGTTCAATGCTGATGTCCCGCCAGCTGGCGTCAAGCTCTTCAGCCACCAGCATGGGCAGACCGGTGCTGATGCCCTGGCCCATTTCCGAGCGAGTGACCCAGACCACAATTCGGCCGTCGGTATGGATGGCTAAGTAGGCGCTGGGGGCAAACACCGCTTCGCGATCCACCGGTTTGCGAAAGCGCATGTCGTTGATGCGGTCCATGACCAGCCACAGTCCGCCGCTGCCTGCGACAGCGACGGTTCCGGTGGCTCCGATGAGTAGCTGGCGGCGGGTAACTTTCCTGATAGGCATGGTGATTGGCTTTGTTAAAGCAGGCTGGTTAACAGTTCTCGAGTCTGTTTGTACTCGTCCCGGGTCAGGCAGAATTCGGAAGCGGCAAAGTCGGTGACACCCGCTTCAGCCATGGCCGCAATACCGTCAACCACGGCAGCTTTGCTGCCGACAATGGCAAGCTCGGCAGGCCCCGCCACACCTTCGCGGGCAAACATCGCCTGATAAGACGGCAGCTTGCTGTACATTGTCAGATTTCTGCCAATCACATCGCGCACCTCAGCTTCGTTGTCAGTCACACACACCGGCAGGGTTGCAACAATTCTCGGCGTTGCACGACCCGCCGCGGCAGCCGCGTCATTTATGCGGGGATGAATGTGTTCTTTCACAGTTTTTGGTCCTACCCAGGCCAGCGTGGTGCCGTCGGCCAGACGTCCGGCAACACCCAGCGCCTGGGGGCCCAGGGCCGCAACAACTACCGGGGTATGCTCGACAGGTGGCTTGAACACAGTGGCCTGACAACTCAGAACTTCGCCGCTGAAGTCTACTTTGCCCTGGCGCAGGAGCGGCATGAGAATGCTCAGATATTCCCGTAGGTGGCGGATGGGTTTTTCGAAGCTGATGCCCAGATCCGCCATCATGGTGGCATGGGACAGGCCAATACCCAGGGTCAGGCGATGGCTGAGCACATCGGCAGTCGTGAGGGTCTGATTTGCCAGCGTCAGCGGGTGGCGCGGAAATGTGGGGACCACCGCGGTACCCAGCTCAATGGCTTTAACCTGCTGGCCAGCAATGGCCAGGACGGTGAGTGCATCCAACCCCCCGGTAGGGTGTTCAGCCAGCCAGTAACTGCTGAATCCATCCGCGGCCGCCTGGGCGGCGTGTGCCGTAATTCTGCTGACGTCAGCCTGTTGTACCAGGCCGGTGCCATTGATGCCGTATTTCATAGCCGCTGTCCTGTCAGTTTTCAGTTGGCCCAGAATGAAGGGTACAGCACCACGTCGATGCGCCTGTTTTTCGAGCGCCCGTCCGGGGTTTCGTTATTTGCGATGGGACGTGTTTCACCGTAACCGACCGAGGAGAGCTGGTTGGGGGCGATCGCGACCCGCTCCATCAGGTACGCCGCGACGGACTCTGCGCGTTTCACAGACAGCGTCATGTTTGCCGCATCAGCGCCATAAGAGTCGGTATGTCCTTCAATGGTGATGGGCGTTTCCGGAAACTCGCTGATGGCAGTGATCAGCTTGGCCAGAATGGCCTCATGCTGTGGCTCGAGTTCTGCGCTGCCGAAGGTGAAGTTGAGGCCAACCAGGCGAATGATCAGGCGATTTTCCGCGCGAACCACTTCTGCATCTGTTTTGCTGAACAAACCCTCGACGCGCCCGACGGTTTGCTCCTGCTGGGCCTGCAGGGCAATTCTGCGGTCGAGACGGGCTTTGGCTTCTTCGCGGTTTTCCAGTTCGGCCTGGGTGCTGGCCAGTTCGTCTTCCAGCAGTCTTATGCTCTGTCTTGCCGAGCTCAGATCCTGGGCCAGCAAGGTAGCGCGGTTGTTGCGTTCCTCAATCGCGGCAACAATCAGCTCGATGGTGTCCGCCGGACCGTTGTCGAAATACATCGGCACATCAACCGTGTCTCCCAACGGCTGCAGAACATCCTGCCACTCAAGAAGTATGGCTTCCAACGTCGTGTCATTGTCGTCAATGTCGTCAGCCAGGCGTGAGACATACTGGGCATACAGTGCGTTGTGCATGGCCTGCTTGGCCAGATTTCTGGGCTGGTCTGTGTCGTACCGATTTTCAGCCAGGGTGCTGCGGGCCAGGGCAAGCAGGTCGATGGCCTTCTGATAAGAGCGTTCGGCCCAGTCGTCGGCATTGAGTTTTCGGGCGGCTGCAATTTCGGTCTCGATTTCGGTAAACAGGACGGTTTCGATGGCTTCCAGTTCAGCGTCCCGATAAAGGCTTTCCGCTTTGTCAGCATATTGGCTCACCCGCGACTCGCGACCTTTTTCGGCACGGGAGGCAGCTTCATACAGCTGTTTTTCCGCCTCTTCCCACAGCTTTGGCGCGCGCTTTTTTGCATCAGCCGCTAATGCATCGTTGCGGGCCTGAAAAGCCGCGCTGACAAAGTTTTCCACCGTGGGCGCCATGGTGGCAGCCTGCAGGAATTCTTTGTTGGCTTCTTCAAGAATGCCGGACACCCGGTCGACGTCTGCGCCGCTGTCGAAGGCTTCTTCAGCACGAAGATAGGCCCGACTGGCTCTTCGATAGGTCTCCGGCGTCAGGACTGCCGCGCTGACGGCGTTGGCCTGGCGCAGGGCTTCAAGGCTGTCTGCAAAAACCTGTTTGCGCAGGGCCTCGCGCAGGCTGTTGTCCTCCGCACTGATTGCCGGAGCCGCAAAGCTCATGCACAGCAGCAGGCAGAATATGAATGGCTTGGAAGGTGAGTTTTTCATGTCGAGTCCGTTTAACAAAGCATTTGGGTAAGGCACCACGGGCAGTGTACCGGAATTTATTTGTGACGATGGGAGAGCACAAGCAGAGAAAATCGGGCAAGTGCGTTGCTTGATGGAAGAAGTACTGAGAGAATATGGAAAAAATCTGGAGACATGTCATCAATGTTTAAAGGTTGATGTGCATAGTCATCAGAATAATAAAACCTGAGCCGTACTCGGCTCGCTTGTATTCATATGGAGAAACTGATGAACGGTAATGTCCCCAGGATAGCTGCCTGGACACGGCGGCTAGGGCTGTTTTTTGCCTTTGCTGCTCTGTCGTTAACCACAGGGGTAGCCAGCGCGCTGGAAACCTCTTCTGCTGTACGCGGCGTTGTGACCGATAGAAGCGGCAATCCGGTTGCTGGCGCAACGGTTACGGTGCGCAATGAAACAACCTCGCTGACCCGATCAACTGAATCGGATGCTGACGGCAGCTTCACTATTCGCAACCTGCAGGTTGGCAATCAGTACACGGCAAGTGCAACAGCGCCCGGTTTTGGCACCGAGTCGCTGCCTGATGTAGTGGTTGCGCTGGGTCGAGTCACCGACCTCAATTTCACCCTGAAGTCCGATGCGGTTGTTGAAGAAGTGGTTGTGACAGCGTCCCGCGTGACCTCCCAGGTCGCGGTGGGCCCCAGTGCTTCGTTTGGCCTGGATACGCTGGAAACGGCGCCGGCAATCAACCGGAACATTACTGACGTGTTGCGTATTGATCCGCGCATCTATGTCGACGAATCTCGCGGCGATATCAACGCGGTGCAGTGCGGCGGCAAAAATTCACGTTTCAACAGCCTGACGGTGGACGGCGTTCGTACCAACGACTCCTTTGGTCTGAATTCAAATGGTTATCCCACCGAGCGTATTCCCTTCTCTTATGATGCAATCAACGAGGTATCTGTCGAGCTGGCACCTTTTGATGCGCGGTATGGCGGCTTCACAGCCTGTAACATCAACGCAGTCACCAAGTCCGGTGGCAACGAATTTTTTGGTTCGGTGTTCTATGACTATACCGACGATTCCTTGCGCGGCGACAAGCTGGAAGGTGATGATATTGAATCCGGGGATTTTGATGAAAAGCGTTATGGCATAACCCTTGGCGGCCCGATCATCAAAGACAGACTGTTTTTCTTTGCAGCCTACGAAGAACTGGACGGCGCTAACCTGTTTGATCGCGGACCCATTGGCTCTGGCGCGGTGAACGAGGTGCTGGTGACACAGGCAGAACTTGACGAGATTGTGCAGATTGCCCGGGACATCTACCAGTATGATCCAGGCAGCATTCCCAGCAGTCTTGCAAACGATGACGAAAAGCTGCTGGTCTAGCTGGACTGGTTCATCAATGAGAGTCATCGCGTTGCACTCACCTACAACTACAATGATGGTTTCAACACCGTTGAGTCAGATGGCGACCTGGACGAGTTCGAGTTTTCCAACCATCTGTACGAGCGCGGTTCAGAGCTCAAGTCCTATGTGGGTACCCTGTACTCCGACTGGACGGATAGCTTTTCCACCCAACTGCGTCTGTCGCAGCTTGAGCTTGATGCACGGGTGAACACCCTGGGTGGCACAGATTTTGGTGAAATCCGCATTGAGCTGGACGAGGTAGACGTCTACATTGGTGGCGATGACAGCCGGCAGGCCAACGATCTGGACTATGAAATTCAAGGCCTGTCTCTGACCGGTAACTGGTTGCTGGATAATGGCCACACCCTGTCATTTGGCTTTGAGCGCGAAGAATTCGAAGTCTATAACCTGTTTGTACAACACACCGAAACTGAAATCCGCTTCGACGGCATCGACAATTTCCGCGACGGCTTTGCGGATTCCATCTACTACAACAACGCACCGTCCAACAATCCCGCGGATGCTGCGGCAGAGTGGGGATATGAAATCAACACGGTATTTGTCCAGGACGATTTCACCATCGGCGACAATCTCGATGTGCTGCTGGGTCTGCGCTACGACTGGTACACCACTGGCGATGAACCTGAAGTCAACGCCGATTTTGTGGCGAGCTACGGTTTTGCCAACAACAACACGCTGGACGGTGAAGGCCTGCTGCAACCACGCATCGGATTGACCTATACCGTGAATGACCAGCTGACCCTGCGCGGTGGTGTGGGTCTGTATTCCGGCGGTGATCCCAACGTATGGCTGTCGAATACTTACTCTGCCAACAACGTGCTGCAGTTTGGTCAGCGGGGACGTTCGTTTGGCTACACAGACGGCACGCGATCCCTGTTTGATGACGACGTGGTTTATGCGGCGGTTGAACCTGGCGCACCTGCAGGTCCGGGTTATGGCGTACCCCAGGAACTGTTTGATGCAGTTGCCGACGGCACAGGCGATAACTTCGAAATCAACTATCTGGATCCGGGTTTCGAGTTACCTTCAGAGTGGAAATATTCAGTTGGTCTGACCTATGAATTCCAGAACGACATGACCTTCCAGGGTGACCTGCTGCTGACCCGCGGTAAAGATACCGCGATTATCCTGCGCGGTGATCTGGAGCGTGTAGGGACCACCGCCAGTGGTTACCCGGAATACGACAGCGTGCGTGAGCCCGCCTTTGTGCTGACCAACAGCAGTAAGGGTAACGAGTCGCTGCTGGCTTCATTTTCTCTGTCGAAGTTCTATGACAACGGTCTGGACTGGACCTTTGGCTACGCCTACAGCGATGCTGAAGATGTACAGCCTATGACCAGTTCTGTGGCCTTTTCCAACTACACCAACCGGGCGTTTTTCGATCCTCAGGAACAACGCCTGTCGACGTCCAATTACAACATCGAACACCGCTTCACGTTCACCCTGAACTGGGAGAAGATGTTCTTTGGTGACAACCGCACAATCTTCTCGTTGTATGCGGCGGCTAACGAAGGTGTGCCTTACAGCATTGCCTTCAACGGCACCATTGATCCCTACGGCTTTACACCTTTCCTCGACTTTGCGGACAATGTTCTAAGCCCGACGGATCGCCGAAACGACAAAGACGGCTCCTGGTGGGGCAAGGTGGATGTCAAAGTTGAACAGGAATTTGGTGTAGGCCCTTACGGTAAAGCCTCTGCGTTTATTGTGATTGACAACCTGACCAACATGTTAAACGACGAGTGGGCATCCTGCGGCAGGTAGATTTCCCAGGCAATGTTCGTCGTGGCCAGCGACCTGAATCACGTATCGGTGACGCTTCCGCCTACGAAGTACGCTTTGGTGTTCGCTACGCGTTCTGAAGCTTGAGCGAGCTAAGGCGACATAAGAATGGCTGCACAATGTGCAGCCATTTTTTTGCCTGTCAGTTGGGTTGGTCCCCCCAGGGCAGGGGTACAGGCGTGCCGGATGCGCCAAGCGCCTTTGCCTGTTCCCGCAAGGCTTCAATCCGCTCATCGAGTCCCGGGTGGGTGCTTAAAAAATCCACGGTCGGCATCATGCCCTGGATCTCATTGTCGCTGTACGCGTTCTGAAAAGCCTCAAACAGATCTTCTGCACCATTGAGGTGTCCGTAGTGATCAATCAGTAATCGGGTTGCAAAAGCGTCTGCATCGCGTTCCTGGTCACGGCTGTAAGACAAAGTGGAGCTGTAGCCGATCCACTCAACAATCCTCCCCACAAAGGCGTTGTCGGTCACGCCGAACAGAGAACTTAACGCCACTGCAACGGTTAAGCCCCGGCTCATGGCGACAATCGGGTGGCGCAGTTTGATGTGCGCAATTTCGTGGGCTAGCACCATGGCCAGCGCATTTTCATTGGGCAGTTCAGACACCAGTCCTTCATACATCACGATGTGCCCACCCAGCATGGCAAACGCATTGACGGTGGCACTGGTGTCGTAGTGAACGGTAACAGCCATTGTGTCATCCAGATCAGCCCGCTCGATCAGCTGCCGGCTCAGTTGCAGCACGTAGTCTTTGCGGACCTGCACTTCAGGGTCGGATATCTGTTCGGTGTGATCTGATAGAAACATCGCTTCGATACCAAGCATGTCCGCAAGCTGCTGTTCAGTGGAAAACGGTACATATTGCGCGAGCCAGGACGCAATGCTTGATAATAGAATAACCAGAACCACCGCGCCGGCGATGACCGCGCTGAGCAGCACAAACAGATCACGCACAGGGTGTTCGTCAGAAACGTTGATACCCTCCGGCTGCTGAGGGTTTTCGTAACTCATGGCATTGTGCTCATGGCATTGTGCTCAGGTCACCAGCGCGGTGCCATACGCATACACCTCGACACTGCCGATCTGATCGCTGTTGCCTTTGGATATGCTGGCGGTTTCCAGGCGCACGTTGATGATCATGTCCGCGCCGCGGCTGCGGGCGTCGGCTTTCATGCGCAGGATGGCTTCCCGACGGGCACGCTCCAGCAGAGATTCATAGGTGGCCAGTCTGCCGCCGAACAGGGCACGCAGGCCCGCAACAAGCCGTTTGAAATAGTCCACTGAGATAACCACATTGCCGCCCACCAGCGGGCCCTGCTGCCATTGTCCCGGCGGCAGGTGCCGTTCGTTGAACACCAGAATGTTCTTGTACTGGATTTCGCGCAGACGAATGGATTCGAAGTGTTTGCGCTCAGCGATGCGGCCAAAAAAGTAACCCAGCGCGGTCAATACCGCGATAACAATCAGTTCCATGACTCAGTTACTCTCCGTCCAGCTCAACCGCTGTACCGTAGGCAAACAGTTCAGCCGCGCCCGCGGTCACTGACGAGGTTGAAAAGCGGACATTGATGACCGCGTTGGCGCCGATGGCCCGGGCGTGCGCCAGCATGCGCTCAACAGCTTCCTCACGGGCTTCGCTGAGCAGTTCGGTATAGGCAACCAGTTCGCCGCCAAAAATGTTTTTGAAGCCGGCAAGAATGTCTTTGCCGACGTGTTTGGCTCTGACCGTATTGCCCTGCACCATGCCCAGGTGGCGCACAATTCGCCGTCCTGGAATCAACTCAATATTGCTCACCAACATATGCCGTATCCCTGTGCTGTGTTAACCGTCTGATTGTTCATGGTCCTGGCGGTAAAAGGTAGCGCCGGAGTCACAAAATACGTCTGCGATGGCGGTTTAACCCGGTTGTCTGAAAGATTTAAAGGCATTACTCTTATTGACGTTTGAGTCAATAAGAGTTGCCATGTCTCCCGATACCACCGCCGAGCAGAAGAATTTCCGTGCTGACACCCGCGCCTGGCTGGCCGAGAACTGCCCGCCCTCCATGCGCACCAAAATGGTCCCTGGTGAAGAGATCAATGGCGGCAGCAAGCGTCGAAGCACCAATCCGGAGGCTTATCTGTGGCTGGAACGCATGGCTGAAAAAGGCTGGACGGTGCCCACCTGGCCAACTGCTTACGGCGGTGGCGGGCTGGATACACCCCTGTTTCTGATTCTGTTGGACGAGCTGCAGCGCATCAATGCGCGGCCCCCATTAGGGGGGATGGGTGTCACCATGATCGGCCCGACCCTGCTGGAGTATGGCACCGAAGAGCAGAAGCTGCGGCATCTGCCGAAAATAGCCTCTGGGGAGATTGCCTGGTGTCAGGGTTACAGCGAACCCGGAGCCGGCTCTGACCTGGCCAGCCTGCAGACCAGGGCGCAGGATCAGGGGGACCATTATCTGGTCAATGGCTCCAAAATCTGGACGTCTGGCGCCCATCACGCGGACTGGATCTTCTGTCTGGTGCGCACTGACCCCACCGCCCCCAAACATGAAGGCATCAGCTTCATTCTTTTTTCCATGGATTCACCTGGCGTCACGGTAAAACCCATTGAGCTGATCAACGGCTCGTCACCTTTCTGCCAGACTTTTTTTGATGATGTGAAAGTGCCTAAAGAAGACCTTGTGCACAAAGAAAACCAGGGCTGGACGGTGGCCAAACGCCTGCTGCAGCACGAGCGGTCGGGTCTGGCTGCGTTAGCCAGTGCAGATACCGCGGGCCCCATGGAACGGATCAAACCCCACGTTCCTCTTGCGCAGCTGGCAATGCAATATAACGATGAAGCTGTTCTGAGCGATCCGATACTGCGCCGGGACATTACCGCCAACGAGATGCAGAAGCGGGCCTTTTTCCTTACCCAGCAGCGCGCGGTAGAAGAAGCTTCGGCACAGACTCCAGGCGCGGCGACGTCCATCTTCAACTATGTGGAAGCTGAGTATGTGAAGGCGCAGCTGGAGCTGCAGCTGCGCATCCGGGGTACTCAAGGTGTCGGGTGGCAGGGTGCGCAGTTCAGTGAAGAAGAGATACGCATGGGTCGTCTGTGGCTTGAAGCCAAAGCGATTTCCATAGCGGGTGGGTCCAACGAAGTGCAGCTGAACATCATTGCCAAGCGTGTGCTGGGGCTGCCGGATTAGCCTGATGACAGCGTTAACCGCCAAAAAGCGGACACGTATGGCACCACAGGCACGGGCCCAGGCGATTCTTGAAGCCGCCAGGGAGATTGTGCTGCGCGAAGGTCTGAGCCACACGACAATGGAGCGTATTGCCGCTGCGGCGAATGTCAGTAAAGGTCTTATTTATGCGTACTTTCCAAATCTGACGTCCCTGCTGCGTGAAGTATATGCACGCGAAAGCCGAGCGTTAGGGCGCCAGCACATGGCGGTGCTGGAACAGCCGCTCACGTTTGAAGAAATGGCCCGCGCCACCGCGCGGATCAACCGCAGCTCCGCCCGGGACAAACAGTTGCTGATCAGTCGGTTGAGCGCAGACCCCAACGTGGTTGAAGCGCTTGATGAAGTGCGCAACGAAGACAGACAGCACGTCCTGGATGTGCTTGTGGAGCAGGTCACAGCAAACTACGCAATAGACAGCAACATCGCCCGCAAAGCGGTTATGTTGGCGCTGGGATATGCTCAGGATGATGCACAGGCGCAGACGGATGAACAGATGGATGACATCTGGGGGGCCATGATGTCAGGTGCCATGCAGGAGCTGGAAAGGCGTTACAAGACGGATGATACGAAGGATGCAAAGTAGATGAGCGAACTGATCAAAGGGCCATTGTGGGCGGCAAGAAACTGGTCCATCGATGCCGGGCAAGGCAGTATTCATGACGAGGAAACGGCTTCAAAACTTGGCTTTCGAGGGGGCACCGTTGCCGGTGATGTGCATATGAATCAGTTCCCGCCGGTGCTGGTGCAACTGTTCGGTAATGCCTGGTTTGAGCGCGGTAACCTGTCGCTGAGCTTTAAGAACGCCACCATAGACCTGGAAAAAGTACAGGTCTTTGCTGAACCTCTGGCCCCGGGCGCCCAGCAGACAAAAGTCTGGATGGAGCGTGAAGACGGCATGCTGGTTGCGCAAGGTACGGCGGCTTTAGGCGATCACAGTCAATCCGAGCTGCGACGTAAGGACATGCGACCCTGCGATCCGACTGAACTGAAGATTCTGAATCGACTGCACCCGGGGTTGTCGCTGGGACACTACGATGTGCTGGCCACGCCGGACAAACAGTTCCAGCGCTTTGATTCCCGGGTCATCAGCGATCCGTTGCCTGGTTATCGTAAGCCCGATCACTGGCCCGAAGTGGTGGCAGCGCCGTGTACCATCATCGAATATCTCTGGGCCTATCCCATGCAGGGGCTGAGCCCGTATGTCGGTGAGTCGGTGGGATTGTTCGGCGCCATCGAAATAGGCTTTACCAACGGTCCGTTTCTGTTGAACCGCCCTTATCATCTTGTCAGCGAAGTGATCTGCGTGGGGCAGAGTCCGCAGACAGAATATGTCTGGTATGAAACCCATGCGTACGACGAAGCGCAGCAGCTGGTAGCCACCATGCTGATGCAGTCCAGAGTGATGAAAGCCTCGTCTCCCGCATACGCTCAATGAGATCATGTGTGTCTGATACTGAACAATTGTTAGGCGGTTTGTCAGCGGCTCAGTTCCTGGCGCAATACTGGCAGCGCAAACCTCTGCTTATCCGTGGTGCGCTGCCGGATTGGCCGAGTCCAATCGAGCCGGATGAGCTTGCCGGCCTGGCGCTGGAGCCTGCGGTGGAGTCCAGGCTGGTGCTCGAACATGGCGCATCACCCTGGGAGGTGCGTCACGGGCCTTTTAAAGAGAACACCTTTGCGCAGCTGCCGGCGTCAGACTGGACGCTGCTGGTGCAGGGTCTGGATTTGTGGGTGCCCGAGGCGGCCGGGTTGCTTGATCACTTTGATTTTCTGCCGCGCTGGCGCTTGGACGATGTCATGGCGAGCTTCGCAGTGCCCGGGGGCAGCGTGGGGCCACATTTTGATCAATACGATGTGTTTCTGCTGCAGGTTGAAGGGCAGCGTCGCTGGCAGATCGGAGCCCGTTGCGACGACGCCACGCCGCTGCTGGAGGGTCCGGACCTGAAGATCCTGGCAGATTTTACGGCACAGGATGAGTGGTTGCTGGAACCCGGGGACATGTTGTATCTGCCACCCCTTGTGAGTCATTGGGGTATCGCGGAAACCCAATGTATGACATTTTCCGTTGGCTTTCGCTCGCCAGGCATCGCCGATATGCTGGCAGAATTAACTGTGCAGCTGCTGGAATCCGGGCGCGGCGGCATCTACAAAGACCCGCCCCTGGACCCAACGATGTCCGGACAGGAAATTGACAGAAAATTTGTTGCCCAGGCGAGGCGGCAGCTGCTGGCACTGCTTGACGATGAGCAGATGCTGGGAGACTGGTTTGCGCGCACCATGACCGCCCCCAAATATCCGGATCTGGTACACCTCACCGGTGAACGGCGGCAGGCGCAGTTTGCCGGCAAAACCTATCGCAACGGAGAAGTCTGTGACTAACGGATTCTGCGTGCACGCACGCTGCGGCCTTTGACTTTCCCGTTGCTGAAGAAGCCCAGTGCTTTGCGGAAACTGGCGGCTTCAATGGCAACAAAACAGTGGTGATCAAAAATATCAATTTTGCCGATCTGTTCGGCGGCCAGTCCCCCATCGCCGGTCAGAGCGCCGAGAATGTCGCCGGGTCTGATTTTCTGTTTGCGGCCGATGTTGATTTCAATGGTCACCATTGGCGCTTTCAGCACAAAGTCCGGATTTCGATCCAACGACTCTAATACGTCACAGATACACGGTTCCAGACGATGCGCTTCTATGGCGTTCAGGCGCGCCTGTTCGGCATTGGTGTACAGACTGAACGCCTGGCCTGCCGCACCGGCGCGTCCAGTCCGTCCGATTCGATGGGTGTAGATCTCCGGGTCATGAGGCAGTTCATAGTTGATGACCGTCGGCAGAGACTTGATATCGAGCCCACGGGCTGCAACGTCCGTGGCCACCAGAACCGAAGTGCTGTGGTTGGCAAACTGCACCAGTACTTTGTCACGTTCACGCTGATCCAGGTCGCCATGAATCGCCAATGCAGCAATGCGATGCTGGTTGAGGAACTCAGCCACCTCATCACAATCACGTTTGGTGTGGCAGAACACCAGGGCGGCGCCCAGATGGTAGTGTTCGAACAGCGCCAGCAGGCCGGTGTTGCGCTCATGTTTCTTCACCTCGTAAAAAAGCTGCTGGATCACATCCTGGTTGTGCTGGGCTTCGATTTTGATGTCCATGGGCTTGTACTGCACAGTGGCACTCATGCGGCGTATTTCATCCGGGTAAGTGGCTGAAAACAGCAGTGTCTGGCGCTTATCCGGCGCAAAGCTGATGATGCTCTGCACATCCTCGGCAAACCCCATGTCCAGCATGCGATCCGCTTCGTCCAGCACCAGGGTGTTGATCCCGCTGATGTCCAGCGTGCGTTTCTGCAGATGATCCAGCAGCCGTCCAGGTGTACCCACCACAATATGCGCACCGTAGGCCAGCGTGGCTTTCTGCGGGCCAAAGGGCTTGCCCCCACAGATAGAGACCACTTTGACATTGGCCATGGCCTGGGCCAGGCGGCGCAGCTCTTTGCTGACCTGATCGGCAAGTTCTCTGGTGGGGCAGACCACCAGGGCCTGCACGTGTCTGGGTCTGGTATCGATGTGATGCAGTATGCCCAGGCCAAATGCCGCGGTTTTACCGCTGCCGGTTTTGGCCTGGGCCAGAATATCTCTGCCGGCAAGTACCTCGGGCAACGCGCGTGCCTGTATCGGCGTCATTTCGGCAAAACCCAGATCTTTGAGGTTTTTCAACTGCTCTGGTGCCAGCGGCAGGGTTGCAAAACTATTGGAGCTGGAAGCGGTCATGGGCAGCCTGCAGAGGATATACGCGGGACGCGCATCATACCTGTCTACCCGGCTAAATCGAGGCTAATGCGCCGTGCCTTTATCAAACAGCGGCACATGCCTGTGTTTGAACAGCGGAATCAGCGCCATACCCGCGGCAAACCCCCCGATGTGCGCCCACCAGGCAACACTTTCCTCACTGGTGGTGAGGGCCACAAACTGGAACAGAACCCAGCCGATCAGCAGCCAGCGTGCGGGCAGGTAAACGGGAATACGGCTGAACACCAGGGCCAGCACCTTCACTTTCGGGTGCAGGATGATGTATGCGCCCATGACCCCTGCTACTGCACCACTGGCACCGATGAGGGGCGCCAGGGAGTCAGCTTCGGTGACTGCATGGGCAATGCCTGCCAGCAGACCACACAAGAAGTAAAAGATCGCAAATCGCAGATGTCCCATGGCATCTTCAATATTGTCTCCGAACACCCACAAAAACAGCATGTTCCCAAGCAGGTGCCAGATGTCGGCGTGCAGAAACATACTGGTCAGGAGACTGACTTCCGCGGGTACGCGGATCACTTCTGCGGGTAAGGCAACCTGATCAAACAAAACCGCCGGCACCATGCCGTAACCCAGCACAAAACTGTGGGTGGCCTGGGTGGACAACGTCAGCTGCCAGACAAAGATCAGCACGTTTAACGCGATCAGGCTCACCGTGACCCGCTGATAGGGCACAATTTTAAGTGGGTTGCGGTCGTATAAAGGCAGAAACATGGCGCGCGCAGTGTATCTCATCGCGCCTGTCCAGTGTCTTTAGTTCGACAATCCCACCTTGATTGATGGCGCAAGAGTCTCTAATGTGCGCGCCCCAACCTTATGGACATTCCCTCTGGAGAGTAGTTGTTCATATCTTGAAGGGTTCAGTCTGAATCCGTCCCTCAAACCAGTTGTAAAGGTAAGTTTTATGAGAGTCCCCACCGTGCTCAAAATTGGCGCGATTGCCGTTAGTTTGATCGCCAGCAGCTTTGCTGTGGCCGCTCAACCGGATGATTACGTCATTGAAGAGATTATTGTTACCGCTCAGAAACGTGAACAGAGCATCCAGGATGTACCCATTGCGGTATCCGCGTTTGATTCGGCATTTCTGGATGATGCCGGCGTCGACGACGTGCTTGAGCTGCAGTTCTTTGTTCCGGGTCTGACAATTTATAACAATCAGACTGCATCCCAGACAAACTTCAATATCCGTGGTGTTGGCACCGCGGGTAACAGTCTTTCGCTGGAATCCTCTGTCGGCATTTATGTGGATGGCGTTTACCGCTCACGACAGTCTTCTGCGATCAACGATCTGATTGATGTTGAACGTGTGGAAGTCCTGAAAGGCCCCCAAGGCACCTTGTTTGGCAAGAACACCGCCTCGGGTGCTGTTCAGTTCCTGACCGTTGCACCACAGCTGGATGAGTTTGGTGGCTACGCTGAATTCAACGGCGGCAGTGAAAACTATGCCAACTTCAACGGCGCCATCAACATTCCGTTTGCGGATGGGCGTGCAGCGGCGCGACTGTCCGGTGGTGTGACCGAGCGCGATGGCTGGGTAGATAACATTTCCAGCGGCAACGAATTGAATGACAGAAATCGCTACTCACTGCGTGGTCAGCTGCTGTTCCTGCCAACAGATGACATCACGGTACGTCTGATTGCCGATTATTCCGAAATTGACGAAAAGTGCTGTTCAGCGGCTAACGTTTTTGATGGTCCGGGCGATACCCTCGCTGGCTTTATTGCAGCCGGTGGCGGCGCGCAGCTGCCGGGGACAAGCTACACCCAGCCCATCGAACTGCTGGGCGCTGACCTTGTGCTTGCTGATCGTTTTGACGATGACGTTGCCGCCATGAATATCGACCCATTTGCAGAAATTGAAGAATCCGGTTTTTCTGCAGAGGTTGAATGGGATATCGGCAACGTGACCCTCACCTCGGTAACAGCCTACCGCTCTTATGAAGCCACCAACTTTGTGGACGCAGACTTCACCTCGCTGGACACGTTAAGTGCCAGTGGCGGCACCGCGGAACAGGATACCTTTACCCAGGAATTCCGTATTGCCGGTGATTTTGGTGACAGCATTACCTACGTGGCGGGCATGTACTATTTTGATCAGGACCTGGATAACCTGACGATTCTGCGCCTTGGTGCGGTTGCCAACCCGCTGCTCGCGGGAGGGCTGACCAATGGTGACCTTGTGGGCGGCGCACCAGGCTGTGCGGCCATCGGCATTGCAGCGATTTGTGATGATCCGGCTTTTCCTGAAAATGGCCAGTCAGACAACATCTCGTCTCAGGACCAGACCAGCTGGGCAGTGTTTGCTCAGGCGGACTTCAACCTCAGTGAAGATCTGATTGCCACCGTTGGCCTGCGTTACCTGGACGAAGAAAAAGACATGGATGTCGTGTTCACCGAGTCGATCTTCAATCCGGTGTGGGCGGCCTTTACCCCACTGTCTCCTTTTGTGCCCGACGTCAACGGCGCCAAATTTGAGGACGAAGAAGTCACCGGTACCGCCAAGCTCACGTACTACTTCAACGACGATCTGATGACTTATGTGTCTTACGGTCGCGGTTATAAGTCAGGTGGCACCAACATTGATCGGATCGATCCAGCGCTGACCGGCTCACCTTTACTGTTTGATCCGGAAACCTCTGACTCTTACGAAATTGGCATGAAAGCCGACTTTCTCGACAAACGCCTGCGTGTGAATGCGGCGGCGTACATGACGGATTTTAAAGATTTCCAGGCCAACACCTTTGTCGGCACCGGTTTTGTATTGCAGAACGCCGGTGAAATTCAGACCCGTGGTTTTGAAGTGGAAGTATTTGCTTTACCTGCGGAGTGGCTGACGCTGCAGTCGGGCCTTGCGTACGTGGATGCAGAGTACGAGTCCTTCGAAGGTGGCGCATGTACACGTACACCTTATGGCGCAGAGCCCGATGCTGGAGATCCCGGCTTCCCAACCGTGTGTGACAACAGCGGTAATACCGTGGGCGGCACCCCGGAGTGGACCGTGTATGTATCTGGCCAGGTATCCCACCGCCTTGCGGATGGCAACCTGTTCTATGGCCAACTGGACGTGAACTTGAAAGATGAAAATGTCAGCGGTAACGATAATGATGAAAACAAGTTCGCCGACGCGTATACGCTGACGAATTTGCGTCTCGGCTACCGGTTCTCCGGAGATCGTTATGACGTCTCGTTATGGGCCAAAAACCTGCTTGATGAAGACTTTACCAACGGTGCCTTCAACTCGGTTATCCGTGAAGGATCGCTTACCGAGTATCACACTGAACCTCGAACCTGGGGCGTGACGTTGCGTGCCACCATGTAAAGGTTGACTGGTTGCTGCTGAATGTATTGTTCAGCCGACACAAAAAAGGCTGCCCGAGGGCAGCCTTTTTTTAGAGCTGGAGAAAACTCCAGTTCAACTTCAGCTATCTGATTTACTCAGCCCCGAAGGTATACGTGAAACCAACTTTGATCATGCGACCGAACGCGCTATGCGTATAGGGGTCGTAGTTCAGGTCGGTTTGTGCACGCGGCGGATCTTCATCCAGCAGATTGTAGACAGACAGGTCAATGTTCAACTGATCTTCCATCAGACTCAGGTTGTAGGTGAAGTCCACGGTGAACATGCTGTCAATGGTCTGCAGCGATGCAATCGCGCTTTCATCGTCGTATTCACCCCAGTAGCGGCCTACGATCTGGGCGCGATGGCGTCCGGCAACATACTTGGCGAAGAAGTTGGCCTGCAGATCGACAATTGGCGTAATTGCATTACGGTTGTCATTCAACTCGCCGGCAAAATCACCGCCAGACGTCAGGAACACGCCGCCGATGTCGACGAAGTCATCTACGTCATACTCAATGGTATGCGTGCCCTGAGTACCAATGGTCAGAATGCCGCTGTCCAGCACAAAGTCGTACTCAGCTAACCAGTCGATACCTGAAGTGGTGATATCGGTACCGTTGATCCAGTTCACTTCGAAACGCTGTACGTCAGACAGGTTGCCTGCAGAACCGGGTTGGAAAACCAGGTGAGACTCGAGCTGATTACAATCTGAACTGCCTACGCCTGCTCCGCCGGGAGTACATCCATTTGCACCGTATGCAGTCAGGATGGCATTGAAGCTTTCAACCTGGAAGGGATCTTCAAAGTCAAAACGCCAGTAGTCCAACGAACCGTAGAAGTTACCCTGATCAAAAATGATACCGAAGTTGCTGGCCAACGCGGTTTCAGGGTCAAGACCCGGGTTACCCAGAGTGTCTACCGCTTTAAAAGCGTTCACGCCGCTGCCCACAAACTGCAGAGAGGTGCCACGGCCTTCAAGGAAGGGCTGTGGTGGGCCACGGAACGTGGTGGATACTGAGCCGCGCAACGCAAGGGCATTTGTGGCCTGGAAACGTACCGCTAACTTGGGATCAACCGTGGAGCCTACATCACCGCCATAATCTTCGAAACGCATGGCAAACTGTGCATCAAGCCGTTCGCTGATAGGCAGTGCCAGTTCGAAGAAACCGCCATAAACAGTTCTTTCTGTGTCCTCAGGTGTGGTACCTGACAGGAATGCGAACAGACCAGTCGGGGCGTCACACTCAAGTGTGGTTACAAAACCCCTGGCAACGGACTCCGGATCCTGGAACGGGCAGGGGTTGATCGTCAGGTCGTTGATTGCATAGGGACTCAGAACAAACTTCTCGTTGCGGGTCTGAATACCTGCTGCCCAACCGACGGTGCCGCCACCCAGCTCGATACCGGTTTCTCCATTAAATGTGGCATCAAACACCAGTAATTCAAATTCACTTTCGGTACCCAGATCGGTGACCATCCAGGGGAATAGAGCCTCGTTCATGGCAACCAGATCCGGGTTAGCCTGCGGGTTAACAAAGCCATTAACCGCTGAACTGCCTACTGCGTTAGAGAACGGTGTGTAGTACATGCAGGGTCCGACGCCTGCAGCTCCGGTTGCCGGGTCGCAACCCGGACCACCTAAACCATTGAGGGCAAAAGCCATACGCTCCACGTACATATCGGGCGTGACAGTCTCACGCTCGCGCTTTGACCAGCTCACCGCGATATCAAAGCCCAGCGCACCTTCGAACAGTTCGCCGTTCAGACCTGTCGCAAAGCGATAGGTATCCGTTTCACGGGAGCCGTCCTGTGGCTGGCCCAGAAAACCGCCCCAGCCGGTCATTCTGCTGATGGTGAACAGCGCTGCGGTATCCGCAGGGATGACACCTGGGTAGCGGGACTGGAAGTCGAGTACGCCAGGGTGATCCAGTGGGATAGATCGATCAGGTCCGGTCAGAGATTGCGGCGGATAGGATGGCGAAGTGTTCCAGTCCGGCATATCCATTTTTGAGTACAAAGCTTCAGCGTGAAATTCAACGTTGTCAGAAATATCAAAGTTGAATTCGCTGAAGATTTTGTAGGTGTCCTGTTCTTCAATCAGATTGTCAAATTGTGTGAATTGGAAGAAGCAGGTAGACCCATTTGCAGACACTGTGCCGCCAAGCGGTTCACATTGGGGGTCAAGTCCGGGCACAACACCACCGGGTGTAATCGCGATTATCTGACCGGGATTACCAATGGTTGAATAGCCACCCTGGGGGTTGGCCGCTTGTGGACGGATCGCCCAGTCCCGATCGGGAATGGTGACTTTATCGCGGCTGTCCCATTCAACGGCTGCCATAAACCTTGCGCGGTCTGTGTTCATACCCCAGATGGCTGACGCATTGAATTCACCGTCGCTTTCGTCCAGGAACTGGCCGGAACCGCGGATTTCAAAGCCTTCGAAGTTTTCCCGGGTAATGAAGTTCACAACACCGGCGATGGCGTCTGAACCGTACAGTGCCGCAGCACCGTCTTTCAGAACTTCCATTCGTTCAACCGCAATGGTCGGCACTGCACTTATGTCCACACCAATGGTGGAGATAGACACGTGGCGTCGACCGTTGATCAGTACCAGCGAACGGGCGGAGCCCAGGCCACGCAGGTTGACGGTTGCCACACCTTCGTTGCCTTGACCACCTGAGGCGTTGAACTGATTGGTTTCGCCCAGATTACCGTTGGAAATACCCAGGTTACGGACGAGTTCCGTAATGGTTGGGTTACCAACATCCTGTAAGTCATCGCGGCTTAACACTTCGACGGGCAGAGCCGCATCTTCAGGTGTGCCGCGGATAAATGATCCCGTTACAACAATCTCTTCGATTACTTCTTCTTCAGCAGAAGCTACCTGGAAATTGAAGAACGCCAGAGTGCCAAAGACTGCAAGCAGCGCAGGAAAGCGCCGCATTGTTCTAGACATAGTTTAGATCCCCTTTGATTTTTTGATTTGGTCATTCTCTCCATGACCGTGGCAGAAACTATGAAATCGAAGGCAACTAGTCAAGTACGCATTTACCTTCGTCAAACAGCGCTGCAATGCAGGTTTCAGAGGTGCGCCACCGGGTTTTTTTATCTCTTGCAAGTCAGGCGCGCACATTATTGCCGGAGGGCCTGCAGAGGTTGTCTGACAGTTTACCGTCACAGATGATTTTGTCGCAGAACCGGTGGTTCGGGCCCCTTGGCACCCAGGGACTATACTCAGGAGATGGACAGAATGTGGACAAGATATAAAGGGTTCACCCTGATCGAACTGGTCGCGGTACTTGTGTTGCTGGGTATTGTGGTCGCCACGCTTTTGCCGCGTTTCATCGACCTCGGCGAGGAAGCGTTTGCGGCTAAAATGGAAGGCTTAGCGGGCAGCCTGCGTAGTGGCATTGCGACCTATCACGCAGCCTGGCAGCTGTATCAGGGTGACACCGCGCAGATCGATCTGAGTCGGTTCGGGCTCGGGGATCTGGATGCCAATGCGTTGGGCTATCCGGTATCAGGTCGCCGCAATCAGGCGGTGACCGGGCGGGATATGGATTGCGAAGATGTCTGGCGCGGTCTGCTTAACCCTGCCCCCCGGGTGGATGAAGCCGATCCAAATAAGGAAATCGGTACCAGCCGCAATCACATCGAACCTAAACTGGGCACGGGCATCGAGTTTGTTGCTGGCCAGGACCCGGTGATCAACGATGCCACCATCGCATTACCATTTTCGAATTTTGCCCAGGTCTGTCAGTTTATTGCGCTGGATTTCCAGAGTGTGCAGCCTGGCGCGCCGAAGCCCACCATATTTTATGACACACGCACCGGGACGGTGCTGCTGGATCTACAGCGGGTTTTCTAGCGCGCTGGGCTCCTGTAGATCGAATCCCGCCAGCTGACGATAAGTGATGGCGTAAATCATCACCACATAAGGCAGGGTAATGATCCAGCCCACCAGCGTCATGAATCCAATAACAATCAGCAGCACGGATAAAAACGCCAGCACCAGCACGCTGAGGAATTCTTTGTTCACCAGGTTGAGGGAAGTTTTCAGCGCGTCGGTGATGCCATAATTTTTTTCCACCAGCAGCGGTAAGGACAGCGACAGTGCAATAGACAGGTAGATGCCCGGCACAATCAGCAGCAGAAAACCGATACCGGTGATCAGCGACTGCAGCACAGACAGCAGCAGGATCGGCACCAGCATGGGATAAACATTAAAAGCCTCTTTGATATCAATGCTGCGGCCCTGCAGGTGACCGAACGCCAGGAGCAGGACACCGGCAATAAACGGATTAACCACAGCGGTGTTGGCCAGCTGGATGAACAGCGAAGACAACGCTTTTTCTTCGTCCAGGCCCACGGCCTGAAACAGCAGATTGAGACACACTGTGATCAGAAACAGAATGCCAAACATCAGCAGCAGTGGCAGGCGTGCCCCTTCACAGCGTTGCCAGGCTTCTTTGAGCACGTCGGACACGTCCAGATCCGCTCGTCCGGCCAATGTGGCCTGAATCTGATTTTCGCTGTTGTGATTGTCCATTTGCAGTGTCCGTCTAAACCCAATCAATGATCGGATTATGGCCATCATCGCAGCGCAATGTCATCCCCGGTCGCACTGACTTTAACCCGGCGGCCTAACGCTCATCCTGCTGAATCCGATGCCGGGACAACTCGGCCGGCGGCACCGCGCCGGGACCATTGCAGCACCAGCGACAGCACGGAGGGCACAAAAGTCAGGGTGATGAGGGTGGAGAACAGTAAGCCAAACAGCACAATGGCACCCAGGCCGCGATACAGCTCGGTACCCGAGCCGGGGAAAAACACCAGCGGTGCAAGGCCGAACACGGTGGTGATCATGGACATGGTGATGGGTCGTATGCGGCTGCGCACGGCCTCGGTCACCGCTGTTTCGATATCCTGGCCGAGCTCTTTGAGGTTCCGCAGGGTGCGTTCAACAATCAGGATCGGGTTATTGACGACAGTGCCAATCAGTACCAGAAAACCCAGCATGGTGATGAGATCAAATGGCTGGTAGACCTGTTGCAGCCCAAACATCGGCATGACACTGCCGATGCTGTTCATCAGCCACAGGCCAACAATACCGCCACTGACGCCAATGGGAATGGCGGTCAGGATCAGCAGCGGAAAACCCCAGTGGGAGAACACCGCCACCAGCAGCAGATAGGCGATGATAATGGCAACCACAAAGTTGCCGCTCAGGGCCTGCCGCGTGGTGTCGAGCCGGTCTGATGCACCGCTGATGGACATCATCACTTTGCTCGGCACCTCACCGTTGGCGCGCATGCCCACCACAATTTCGCTGCGCACTTTTTCGATGGCGGTCTCCAGAGGCACGGCGCGAGGTGGGATGATGCTCAACGTCACAGTGCGTTCGCCATCTACGCGGCGAATGGTCTCGGTATTCACCGATTCCGTCACTTCGGCAACTGCGGATAGCGGTACCACCGTGCCGGCGTCGGTGTACAGGGAGACCCCGTCGATTTCACGCGGGTGCAGGATGTTGCCTGCTTTAGAGTACAGGAACATGTCAATTTTCTCGTCTTCGAGAAAAAACTCATCGACAAATGCACCATCGGAGTACGCCCACACGGTGTAACCGAGTTCTGCGGGATCGACGCCCAGTTCTGCGGCACGCGCCCAGTTGGGCCGAATTTCCAGCATGGGTTGTCCCATGGTCAGATTCGACGGGTTGGGCCGGACCTGGGGACGTTCGAACAGGCCTCGCGCTTTAACAAAGGCATCAAAACTGGCCTGGAACAGGGTGGGTAGGTCCGGTGCGCTGATATCCACGTTGATACTGCGGGTGCCGCCCGAGTTCCCGGAGAAGATGCTGCCGCGGTTGGCAAATGCCAGCAGACCGGGCACTTCGCCGATTTTTGTCGACACAATGTCCACCAGGTCGTTGGCGTGGGCACGATCTCTGGCTTCTACGAGATAAAAAACCTGGCTGGTGTTGACAAAACTGACGTTGCCGCCGATGGCGGGAACTTCCGCGTTACCGGTTGAGTAATCTTCAGGGTCAGCACCAAAATAGGGGCTGAACTGGGCATCCACTTCACGATACACCTGGCGCATGGTGTCGATGTTGTATCCCGGCGGCGCAAACATGAGCCCAAACACTTTGGCTTCTTCACCTTCAGGCAGATATTCGGCGGCAGGGGTCATAAAAACAATGATGCTGCAGGCGGTAACCAGCGCACCTGCGATCAGTGCGACCCTGCGGGCCACACTGGCCAGCAACCATTTTACGGTTTTTACAATGCGCGCCTGAGTGGCCGTGCCAAAGCGTTGCACAGGCCCGGGGTTCGGATTAAGAAGTGGGGTTTGCAGATAGCGACCGCAGGTGGTGGGTACCAGGAGGGTAGCTACGAGCAGCGACATGATGATCGATGTCGCTATGGCAATGGCGATGTCAGAATATAGCTGGCCCGCTTCGTCTTCGATAAAAACGATAGGCAGAAACACAAATACCGTGGTAAGCGTGGAAGCAAGTACCGCGGGCCAGACTTCCGTAACGCCGTCCAGGGCAGCTTTCAGCCTGTTTTTCCCCTGGGCCAGATGTCGGTAGATGTTCTCCAGCACAACAATGTTGTTGTCCAGGGTCATGCCGATGGCAAAGGCCACGCCAGCAAGGGAAATGACATTGATGGTTCTGCCGGTCATTAACAAGCCAAGAAACGCAGCGATCGTGCAGATCGGTATGCCCAGGGCGCCGATGGCGGTAGCTGAACCCGAGCGTAAAAAGGCAAACATGACCGCGGTTGCAAACACGGCACCGATTAACAGGTTGCGCCACACAACCTGGACGGCTTCAACCACATAGACAACATCATCCGAAGTCAGCCGCAGCTCAAGCCCCCGTTCCGCAAGGAGGCCTTGATTGAGTTCGGCAACAGCCTGGATCACGCCGTCTTTGACCTCGACAACATTGGCGCCAACTTCTTTGCGCATACGCATGCCAATCATCGGCTCGCTGTTGGTGTAAGCATAATTGCGAATTTCGGCGTACCCTTCGCTGACTTCGGCAACGTCATTCAGCCGGATCAGGGCGTTGCCGCGGCGTTCAATGACCAGATTTCTGATGTCATCAACAGATTCAAAGCGTCCCACGGTGCGCAGCAGGTAACGACGTTTGCCGCTGTCAACGTCGCCGCCGGATACGTCCTGATTGCGGCGCCTGATGGCGTCGCGAACATCTATCAGGCGCAGATCACGCTCTGCCAGCCGGGCAGGATCGACCATGATTTTGATCTGTCGAGCGCCACCGCCGGTTACCCCTACGTCGGAGACGCCTGCGACCTGCTCCAGGCGTGTACGCACATAGTCTTCAACAAAATCCTGCTGGGTGCGGATATCTATGCCCTGGGGGTTGCCGGGCAGGGGCTGTACACTGAAGAACATGAATGGATTGTCCGACACGGAGCTGGTGCTGATGCGTGGCTCATCAACATTTTCCGGATAGCTGGGTACCTGGGACAGGGCGTTGTTGACCAGGATCAGCACTTCATTGATGTCGACGCCCAGAGGGAACTCCAGCTCAATCTCGGCACTGGATGTATTGGCCCGTGAGGTAATACGTTCCAGCCCCGGAATGCGCCGCAGGTATTCTTCCTGCTCGATGATGATTTCTTTTTCAATATCCTGAGGCGTGGCGCCGGGCCAGCGTGTATCTACCGTCAGCACACGGGCTTCAATATCCGGGATCATCTGCACCGGCACCTGAAAAACGGCCAGCGCACCAAGCAGGCACAGGATCAGGATGCCAACCGTGACAACTACCGGCCGGTCAATGGCTGCGCTGAGCATCAGGCACCCACCGTTTGCGCGCTCACAACATACACCGCCTGGTCCGGGCGCAAAGATTCATTGCCGCGTACCACTACCCGATCACCTGCTTTCAAACCCTCGCCAACAACTTCACTGTATTGCGCATCGCGACGGCCGAGGGCAACTGGCAGCGGTTTAACAGTCAGGTTCGGTTCGCCGTCCCGCACCAGCCACAGCAGCGTGCTACCGTCTGCGCGACGAATAATGGCGTCGTTGGGCACGGCCAGCACCATGGGCTGTTCATTGGAAAAGCCCAGCGTGACTTTGGCTGACATACCCGGCAGCAGCTGGCCACTGCTGTTTTCAACCGCCAGCCAGATGGGCACGGTGCGTGCATTGTTTTCGCCCCGGGGAATGACCGCAGCAACGCGAGTATCGAAAATCTGGCCTGGCAGCGCGTCTGCTTCAATCTCTGCCTGGGTGCCAACGGCAAGGCCTGTGACAAACCGCTGGGGTACTGCGACTTCGACTCTTACTGTGGTTGCATCGATGATTTCAAGCGCGGCCGAGCCCGGGTTCAGCCACTGACCCTGTTCGGCCTGCTTACGCGTGACAACACCGGTGAAAGGGGCTTTGATGGTATGCCGGGACAGATTTTCTCTGGCTTGTGCCAGATCAGCTTCGCGTTGACCGATGACTGCTTCAGCCACGGCAACTCTGGTCTGAGCGGTTTCCAGGGTGCTGGCCGGGACGTAGCCATCTTTGCGCAATCGCTCTGATTCAGCCAGCTGTCGTTGGGCTTCTCTGAGTTCTGCTCTGGCCTGTTCCAGCTGGGCGGTGCTGCGGGTGACATTGATGCGCGCGATACTGTCATCCAGGGTGAACAGAACATCTCCCGCACTGACGTGTGCGCCTTCATCCACCCGCATGGATGTGATCATGCCGCTGACCTGCACGGAAATCTGTGTCATGCGCTGCGGCACGATGCTGCCTACCAGCTTAACGGGCTCGTTTAACTGTTTTTGCGTTACGCTGGCGACGGCGACCGGTGTTGCGTTGCCATGTACCTGGCTGACGCCGCAGACAGAAACCATCCAGCTCAACAAGGTACAGGTAAGAATGCGTTGCCGCAGGCTGCGCCTGGTAATAGTGCTGGAGATCCCCGGGGTTGGATTACTTGTCAGAAACACAGTGCTGCAACCAGTTTGTGTGGATACTGTATGGCAGCTAACTATCTCATGCGGTTGGAATTGTGGAAAGCAGAAGTGCGGGGAGACTGCAGCTGCGCGCCGACTCAGTAACGATTCGCCCACACGCGGCCGTGATGGGACACAATCAGGTTCGCGGCATCTGCTACACTGGCGGATTGTTTCAGCAAGTACTCACTATGATGGTTCGATCTCATTGCGCTCGCCGGCTGCTGGCGTTAACGATGGCTTTTGCCCTGATGCCTGCGGCGGCGCTCGCCGCGCAAACAATGGATAACTTTGTGCTGCTCGACCACACCGGGTCTGCTTTCGAGTTGTATTACGATAATGGCGCATCCGCGGTACTGCTGGTTGCACACAGCAGCAGTTGTGCGGTCAATACCCAGGCATTGCAGAGGCTGCAGTCAGCCCGGCCTGATCTGCAAATTCTGCTTATCAATGCAACCGATGACCGCGCCCGGATTGCCCAGGCGGCTTCGGATACGGGGCTGGAACTGCCCATCCTGCATGACCACGCACAGATCATTACGCCCTCGCTGGGGTTTGATCGCGCAGGGGATGCGGTGCTGATTGATCGCACAGAATGGCTTGTCCGTTATCGCGGCGATGTGGATTCGCCCTTGTTGACACAGCTGGTAAGAGAAGCTGGCCGGTCTTCCGCCCGGAATAGGCCCTTCGGGCCGCTGCAGGCAGACGCGGTAACGGATCCAGCGCCCCAGGGCTGTGATCTCAACCTGGCTGCGAACGCACCCGTGGCGGATTACGCAACTGACATCGCGCCGATACTGCAGCAGAACTGTATGGCCTGTCATGTGGAAGGGGGCATTGGCCCCTGGGCGATGAGTGAGTACGCCATGGTCCAGGGTTTTGCACCGATGATCCGCGAAGTGGTGCGGGTGAAACGCATGCCGCCCTGGCATGCGGATCCGGCGATAGGCCAGTGGCAACACAGTGCGGCCATGTCTGATGCAGATACGCAGACCCTGATCCGCTGGATCGAAGCCGGCGCGCCTCGTGGCGAAGGTGAGGACCCGCTGCTTGTGCTTCGAGACCAGGCCCCCGAGTGGCCGCTGGGCAAACCGGATCTGGTGCTGGAAATACCCACCTTTGAGATACCCGCGACTGGCGTGGTGGATTATCAGTTCCCGGTTGTCGCCAATCCGCTGGATCGTGATGTCTGGGTTGAAGCGGCCACCATTGTGCCGGGCGATACCCGCGTTGTGCATCATGTGCTGATGGGGTCAGCAGAACAGGCGCCCGCTGAGAACGATCGTGAAAGCGTGTTTCAGAACTATATTATGGGCTACGCCCCGGGAAATGAATCAGCCCACATGCCTGCGGGTACCGGGGTTTTTGTCCCGGTGGGCGGGGTGTACCAGTTTCAGATGCACTACACGCCGGTGGGTGTGGCCACTACTGATACCACCCGGGTGGCCCTGTACTTTGCCGATAAACCGCCGGCAAATTTTCTGCGTCAGCAGGTGGTACTGAACCCACGCCTCAAAATACCAGCACACGTTGCTGATCATGAGGAAACCGCTTATTTCGAATTCTGGGAAGATGCGACAATTTATTCGTTAGTGCCGCATTCACACTACCGCGGTGTTGCGTCAACCTTTGTGCTGGAGTACCCCGATGGTACCAGCGAACAATATTGTCAGTACCGAACTATGATTTTAACTGGCAGCGCACGTACAGTTTTGTGGAACCAAAAACGGCGCCGAAAGGCACAAGAATTGTCCATCGTACGGTGTATGACAATTCAGCGGCCAATCCGGCGAACCCTGACCCGGAGCGGGAAGTACCCTGGGGGCTGCAGTCACACGACGAAATGCTTTACGGTTCAGTCAGTTTCAGTTGGGACAAAGAACGCTCGGATGCGCCGATCCACAGCAATCTGACAGCCAGCAGCGCGCAGTTCATAGGCTTCATGGATAAAGATAAAGACGGTAAGCTGGCGAAGTCTGAGTTACCCGATGGCCTGCGTAAGCGGCTGGGGTGGTTCAAGTGGTGGTTTGTTGACACCAATTTTGATGGTGGGCTGGACCTGGCGGAAATCCAGGAGATGTTCTCAGGCAGTTAGCCCATAGAACAGATTGATTGAGGGGGAGAGGGATGTCTGATTCTGCACCAAAGACAGACGCGAAAGGCTATTGGTCAGCAACACTGAAGCTGACCATCAGCTTGCTGTTCATCTGGTTTGCGTGCTCGTATGGCGCGGGCATCGTTTTTCGTGAGTATCTCGACCGGTTCTCCATTGGCGGCGCGCCGCTGGGATTCTGGTTTGCCCAGCAGGGCGCCATCTACTTTTTTGTTGCGCTGGTGTTTTACTACTGCTGGGCGATGAAGCGGCTGGAGAAAAAGTTCGGCGTGGAGACTCAGTAATGGATCAGACCCTGTGGAGTTACGTCTTTGTCGGCGTCACATTTGCTCTGTACATCGGCATTGCGATCTGGTCAAGGGCTGGTTCGACGGATGATTTTTATGTTGCCGGACATGATGTCAATCCGGTTCTGAACGGCATGGCCACTGCGGCAGACTGGATGTCGGCCGCCTCCTTTCTGTCCATGGCGGGTCTGATTGCGTTCCTTGGATACGGTGGCTCTGTTTACCTCATGGGCTGGACCGGCGGATATGTGCTGCTGGCGCTGCTGCTGGCACCTTTCCTGCGCGAGTTTGGCAAATTCACCGTGCCGGATTTTGTTGGCGACCGCTATTATTCCTCGTTTGCGCGGGTGGTTGCGGTTGTCTGCGCACTGTTTGTGTCGTTCACGTATATCGCCGGGCAGATGAAAGGTGTTGGCGTGGCCTTTTCCGGTTTCCTGGGGATTGAATACGAATGGGGCATTGTCATTGGCATGGTGATTGTATTCTTCTACGCCGTTCTGGGCGGCATGAAAGGCATCACCTATACTCAGGTGGCGCAGTATTGTGTGCTGATCTTTGCCTATACCGTACCTGCGATATTTATCTCTCTGATCATTACCGACAACCCGATTCCTCAGCTGGGTTTCATCGGCGATGTGAAAGGCACCGATGTGTCGATGCTCGATAAACTCAACCAGGTTGTCAGTGATCTGGGCTTCCTTGAATACACGTCCACCAGCAAAAGTATGTTTGATGTATTCTGTATCACCGCGGCGCTCATGTTCGGCACCGCCGGGCTGCCCCACGTGATCATCCGCTTTTTCACAGTACGAAATCCCGGGGCTGCGCGAATCTCCGCCGGCTATGCGCTGATTTTTATTGCCCTGCTTTACACCACCGCCCCCGCAGTAGGCGCATTTGCCCGACTGAACTTTGTTGAAACGGTGAACGAAGCCACCTACATCAGTGATGAGAACTACGCAGCCGCAGCATCTGCGGTTGTGGCGCAGGGTGGAAAACCGGTGCCGCAATGGTTTAAGTCCTGGGAAAAAACCGGCCTGGTTGGATTTGAAGACAAAAACAACGATGGGGTCATGCAGATTCGTGGCCCCGCGGCACCTGATGGGCTGGACAATGAAGTAGATGCCAATAACGATATATTTGTCCTGGCCAATCCGGAAATAGCCCAACTGCCCGGTTGGGTGATCGGTCTTGTGGTCGCCGGGGGGCTGGCAGCCGCTCTGTCCACAGCGGCGGGTCTGCTGATGGTGATCTCCTCTGCTGTCAGTCACGATCTGTGTCGACGCACACTGTTCAAGAACATGAGCGACACCACGGAACTGCGTGTTGCGCGTCTGTCTGCCGCCGGAGCCGTGCTGGCCGCTGGCCTGTTAGGACTTTACGCCAGTCAGCTGGGTTTTGTCGCGCAGGTTGTGGCCTTTGCCTTTGGTCTGGCGGCGGCGTCATTGTTTCCGATTATTTTCCTCGGCATCTTCTGGAAACGCATGAATAAAGAAGGCGCGATCGCCGCGATGCTCACGGGCCTGATAAGTACGTTCAGCTATATCTACTATTTCAAATTCGGCGGAGGCACCGCCCAACAGTGGCTGTTCGGCGTGTCGCCGGAAGGTATCGGTTTTGTGTTCATGTGGCTGGCTCTGGGTACAGGCATGACGGTTGCACTGCTCACGCCTGCGCCGCCACAGGACATTCAGGACCTGGTGGAAGACATCCGCGTACCGGGTAATCGCCGCGACCATGGCATCGCCGACAGCGGTATGCACCCGATCCCTGAAAACTAGCAGCCGGTTGAAAAGTGTTGCGTTAAGATGAACGGGACCTGACCCAGGAGAATATCCATGTGTGATGAACTGACAGTTGAGGACGGCGAAACATATCTGGCGGACAAAGGCATCAGCCGCCGTCAGTTTGGCACCCTGGCAGCCGGCGCGGCATTGATGGCAGTGTTGCCACCGGTGGCCAATGCACTGTCGGTGGTGGGAAACGATGTGGTTGTGACCACGCCGGATGGAGAGGCGGACTGTTTCTTTGTGCATCCAGCAACAGGGACACACGCGGGGGTGATCATCTGGCCGGACATTCTGGGCCTGCGTCCAGCGTTCAAACAGATGGGCACACGCCTGGCGGAATCGGGTTATGCGGTGCTGGTGGTGAATCCCTATTACCGCAGTGCTAAAGCACCGGTGGTGGGTGAAGGGGCTTCCTTTCAGGATGCCCAAACCCGTGACATTGTGATGCCATACGCCCGCAGCCTGACGCCTGAGACAAACGTCACCGATGCGGGTGCGTTTGTGGCCTATCTTGATGGCCAGCCGTCAGTAGATACCCGCCGTGGTATCGGTACCACCGGGTACTGTATGGGCGGCCCCATGACCATGCGCACCGCGGCGGCCTTTCCACAGAGAATCGCCGCGGGCGGCGCGTTCCATGCCGGACGCCTGGTAACCGATGGGCCTGACAGTCCACATCTGCTGGTTCCCGACATGCGTGCTCAGTACCTGTTTGCGGTCGCCGAGAACGACGACGAGCACGAGCCGGAAACCAAGGACATCATCGCCAGAGCGTTTGCGGATGCCGGACTTGAAGCTGAAGTCGAGGTGTACGAAGGCGCGTTACACGGCTGGTGTGTGCCGGATTCGCGCGTGTACAACGAAGCTCAGGCTGAGCGTGCCTGGGGCCGTTTGCTGCATCTTTTCGACAGAGCATTAGCATAACTGCAGTTGACCTGAATCTGCCGCATTTGCCAGCGTGCGGTGCGGCCCTTAGTATGTGTTCGCTTCTGCAGCGGGTGTTTACCTGCCGCAGATGCGCACATGAGTCAGGATGTCCGGGAAATCAGTGAAATTCTGATACTGGCCTCGCAACGGTAATTCGAGTCATGTCTGTTCATTGCAGCCACTGTGTTTTTTTGCATGGGAAGGCGAACAGGCGAAAGTAATTTCAGCTCATCAGTCCGTAGACCGATCCTGTCTTCATTTCTACACAAGCCCCGCTCGAGGTGCAGCGGCTATTGGAGAAAATTGATGAGTGTTTCTAAAACTGCTGCCTTAGGTAGCCTGTTCTGCGTGCTTGCCTGCCCGGTTGTTGCCACAGAAAACATTGACGAAGAATTGCTGGTGGTTGGTTCGCGGCTGCCCGCTGAACCATCAACGGTCGGCAGAGCTGTCTCGGTTCTTGATGAAACAGCGATCCGGAATCTCGGTCACAAATACGCGGCAGACCTGCTGCGGTTTGTACCGGGCGTTGCGGTCAGTCGCAGCGGTGGTTATGGAGGTCTGACCCAGCTGCGTATACGCGGAGCAGAAAGCAATCACAGTGTCATTCTGCTTGATGGTATTGATGCTTCGGCAGCAGGCTCCGGCGAGTTTGATTTCTCATCCCTGCTGGCGGCCGATATTGAACGTATCGAGGTGTTACGTGGATCACAAAGTGGGTTGTATGGCTCAAACGCTCTGGGTGGTGTGATCAATGTCGTCACCCGTCATCCGCGTGCAGGCTTGTCGATACGTAGTGAACTGGAAGCAGGCGGCAACCGCAACCGCCATGCCGGGTTGTCCATTGCAGGCGGCACTGACGCCATTCAAGGTCGGCTGAGTTATGTGCAACGTGAATCTGAGTTCGATCTGTCTGCAGATGATTCGGTCATGGGCGGCGAAGCGGACGCAATGGTTACGCAAACCGTGAGTGGCAAACTGATGGTTGATCTGACCGAACAGTTAGCGCTGCAGGCGTTTGGCCGTTTCACAGACAGGCAAACAGATACGGATGGCTTTGATTTCAGTGGCGGGCCACAACAGGGCCTGCCGGTGGATGATAACAGCACCTCCGACACACAGGATCTGACAGCTGGCGTGTCGGCGATACTGAATGTGCTGGATGATCGATCCACCACCCGGCTGACGTTTGCATGGACAGATACAGAGTTGGCCGGTGAAGGTTTCGGCAGTGAATCCGACAGAGAGCAGATCAATCTGGACAGCAGCTGGGTGTGGCCTGACGCGGCTGATCTGGGGCAGAAGACGACGATGTTTGTTCAGTTTGAGACGGAGTCTTTCAAAAACCGGTTTCCGGCAGATCCGAGCCAGGTGGCCACGCAAAAACGTGATCTGCTCGGTTATGGTGTTGAACATCGTATGGCGTTTGGGGAGAAACTGTTCATCAATGGTGCGCTGCGTTTTGAAAACAACGATGAGTTTGAAAATGCCACCACGTTTTCGGTGGATGTGTCCTACGCCCTTGATGATGCCGGCAGTCGACTACATGCCAGTTATGGCAGGGCGGTGACCAACCCCACTTTCCTTGAGCAGTTCGGGTTCGTGCCGGGCACCTTTGTTGGTAATCCTTCTCTTGAGCCGGAATCATCTGATGGGTGGGATGTCGGTATCTCGCAGGTCCTGTTTGATTCGACGCTGAGGCTGAATGTCACATACTTTGCCGCGGAACTTGACAATGAGATTGCCAGCAGTTTCCCAACAGTGGTCAATCTTGCGGGAGAAAGTGATCGTCAGGGTGTGGAGTTTGTTGCAGACTGGCAGGTATCGGACGGCACGATGCTGAACGTCAGTTACACATATACCGATGCACGGGAACCGGCTGGCCGGGAGGTGCGGCGTCCGCAACATATGGCAAGCATTCGCGCGGCGCATGCCTTTCTGGCAGGACGCGGCAACCTGTCTGCAGGTGCAGTCTACAACGGTGCATCCTTTGACAGCGACTTCCGCAATTTTTTTATAAATGGCTTTGTTGCTGAACGTGCCGAACTGGACAGCTACGTTACCCTGAACGTCAATGCATCTTACAACTTCAGTGAAGCGTTAGAGGTTTATCTGCGGGTGGAAAATCTGCTTGACGAGGACAATGCTGACCAGATCGGTTACGCCTTGCCCGGGCGGACCGCGTTTGCCGGAGTGCGTTACAGCTTCACGCGTTAAACCAGCGGATCAGTCCGGCAATCCCAGTACGCGCTTGGCGATGATGTTACTCTGCACCTCATTGGTGCCGCCGTAGATGGTCACTGCCTTGCTGGCGAGCCAGGAACGTGTGGTACCCAGTTCATCGTCGGTAAACGCAGCTCCTGTCCAGCCGATACCGCGGGTGCCCATGAGCTGCATCTGTATCTCCTGTTTTTCCCGGGCGAGGGTGGACCCATAAAGTTTGAAAATTGAGGTGGCCTCACCGGGCGTGCCGCCACCCTGCAACGCTTCGCCCACGCGCTTCTGGGTCAGCCCGTAGGCAGCGTTGTTCATGTTCCATTCGATGACCTGGGCACGTGCCGCGGGTTCGGCGATGCGTTGTCCATCTGTGCCGATATAGCGCAGGGCAACCTCTTCCAGAGCAAGGTCAACGGTGACCCCAACAGGTCGGGTTTTTGCCGCGGACGCGCCTAAACCACCCTGGCCAGAGCGTTCATGCTGCAGGAGTTTTTTTGCCACTGTCCAGCCGTTGTTCAGCTCTCCGATGAGGTCGACTTTGCTGGCAATGGCATTGTCGAGAAACGTTTCACAGAACGGCGAACTACCTGACAGCAGGGATATGGGGCGTACGGTGATACCATCCTGATCCATGGGCAATAACACGAAGCTGATGCCCTGATGTTTGGGCGCGTCAAAATCCGTGCGCACCAGACAGAACATCCAGTCCGCGTTCTGCGCGCCGGACGTCCAGATTTTCTGACCATTGATCACAAAGTGATCGCCTTTATCCTCCGCTTTTGTTCGTAAACTGGCCAGGTCAGAACCGGCGCCGGGTTCACTGTAACCCTGGCACCATGCGGCACCACCGGTAGCGATGGTGTTGAGGTGACGTTGTTTCTGAGCTTCGGTGCCGAACTCCAGCAGGGTGGGCCCCAACATGCGGGTGCCCATGTTCACCAGCGGTGGTCGCGCCTCAATGGCTGCCATCTCTGCAAACAGTATCCTGGCTTCATCCAGACTTAAACCGGCCCCGCCATAAGCTTTGGGCCACATGGGTACTGTCCAGCCGCGCTCGGCCATGCGTTCCATCCAGAGCTGGGTGTCCGGGTGCTGTATTTTCACCTTGGTGCTGCCGGTGTGAATCTCACCCGGCCCGCGCGCGCCAGGAGGACAGTTCTGTGCCAGCCAGGCTCTTGTTTCGGCGCGAAAATCATTCAGATCTGACATGTCGGGGTTCCTGTTAGAAAGAAGTCAGGTTCAGGACCAGGGTGAGGCATTGAGCACCAGCTTTGCCTCCATGCCTGGTCTCTGCCGGTTGGTTATGGGGATGACAAAGCGGCAGTGGCCAGCCTCGCCGGGCTCCGCCTGTACCTGTTTGTAAGTGCCTTCCGGACTGTTGACGGCGTATTTCAGCCGCCAGCGTCCATCGCTGTCAGGCGGTGCGATCTCGATGAACAATTTCAGCTGCAGAAAACTGGTGCCATCAAAGTGTTCATCCAGCCACCATTTTCGATCCACTTCAAAGCGGTCGGTGAAAACACCCAGATCAATGGCAAATGCCATATATTTCAAACGTTTGTTGATTAACAGATGTTTGCGCAGGAAGGATGAAAACAATGCAACCGATACAGGCTGGAATGTCTTGCGACGGTTATAAAGGCGCCCCAGCTGACGACGGACCGCAGAGTTTTCACTGAACTTACGCCGGGTGAGATTCCAGCCCCTGCCGCCGCGCACGGACACCACAGTTTCAAAATACAGATTGGCGTCGACGTTCTTGTTTTCCTGAAGAGCCGCTTCGATTTTTTTCGGTAGCGTGAGGCGCTCGAGGCGCAGGTGGCCATCAATTCGCGTGTCGCCAAAAAGAAAGCGATGCAGATTCTGATAGCCGTCTTCAGAATTGACCAGACCCACCGGACCGCCGTGAGCGCGGTGCACATGTGCCCGCGGAGAGCCTTTTGTGTAGGCGTTTTTTATGCGCACCAGGCCATCACTCATGGCGCCAACCGCTGCTGCAGACAGCGGTACGTCATAATCCGACTCATTGGTGCCGATCAGAGCAAACAGGCGCTCCGCCGGGAATCTGTCGTTCAAACTGTTGACCGGTTTGTTGCCATGATTTTTCGGAAAACCAAGGTAACTGGCCATGTTCGGCCGGTAAAAATTGTTGATGTCGTAAAGGCCGACATTGATCCGGTTGCCCAGGCCCTGTAACTCAATGCCGTTGTGCGGCGTGCCGTAGGTGAACACTTTATCTACCGGCAGGTTATTCGGGTCGAACTTTGCGCCCTTTTTGGCGGGCAGTACTTTCTGCAGATAACTGCGCACCACCAGACCACCCATCGAGTGTGCAACCAGAAAGACTTTGAATGCACGGCCATAATCAAGCCCAACGCTTTTGCCGTACGCCGTGTACAAACTGCGCAGTCGTTCAATCATGGTGTACAGGCCGTTCGCCAGGGTTTCGATCTCGTCGCGTCTGCCGTCGCCAAAGGTATCACTGGCCTGTTCGTAGTAGCGATAAACCCACAGTGCCCGGCCGGGGTCAGGCAGGGTTGCCAGATCTTCTGCCTGCTGAGGCTCGCGTCCGTTCTGGTAAACATCCCGATAACCACATTCGGTCACCAGTCGAATCACCGGCGACTCAAAATAGAAAGGCACAAGGTCGTCGCCGACACCCTGACGCAGCAGCGTGGAGCCGTTTTCAAATCCCGAAAAAGGCTCGTTCACCGCCTGTTCAATGTCTGCATCGCGCATGGCAAAACCGCGCACAAAAATGATCGGATAAAAGTGTGTGTTTTCTTCGGCGCAATAGAACGGATTCGACATGACGGACCCCTAAACCGCAAATCCAGGCGGAGGTGTGAATCCGCCGATCTCACGTGCTAACAGATCTGCAAAGGCAATACATTTATGATCCTGGTATGGGCCGCTGACCGCCTGTAGGCCAATGGGTAAACCCTGTTTTGAAGGGCCGGTGGGGAAGGCGGTGCTGGGCAGATAGCTGGCAATAATCAACCCAGCCCAGAACAGTGGCTCAAAATAAGGGCGTTCGACACCGTCGACGGTAAGGGTGCGTTCTGCAAAAGGTCGATGATCATGGGGGAACGCAGGTACAGTCATCTGCGGGCAGACAAGAATGTCCCATTCGCTGAAAAAGCGGTCCCAGGCCAGGCGCATCTTTTCGCGGCGGAAGTTATGCCGGATCCAGTCGCCATGGAGCATGACGCTGGCACGTGCATTAATGGCATCCACGGAGTTATCGGAAGGATCAAGACTGGCGACATAAGCCTGGGTTTGCGCAATCTGTTCTGCAGATTTTCCCGCGGACATTACCGCTGTCAGAAGGCTCTGGTAGGTGGCATGGGCAGCGCGCAGATCAAACTCAGGCCTGGCGCTGTCGCTCACCGTGGCGCCGGCTCGGGCCAGGATGTCGGCCACCTGTTGAACACGATCCGCGGTTTCCTGAGTAACCGGCGCCATGTCGTCCGTCTGCCAGATGGCAACTTTCAGATCCGCCAGTGAGTTGAGCTTCGGCCTGGGTAAGTTCAACTGCCAGCCGATAGATTCACGCAGGGTGGGGCCGGCCATGATGTCCAGAGCCACTGCCAGATCCTGGGCCGAACGCGCCAGCGGACCGCTGACCGCGAGGTCCGAATCGGGTACGCCTGGAAACAGTTCATGACCAGACAACGGTACAATGCCCCAGGTGGGTTTGTGTCCGTAGACGCCGCAGAAATGAGCCGGCGTGCGGATCGAGCCGCCGATATCAGAACCGGCCTCTAACGCGGAAAAGCCGGCGGCCAGCGCCGCTGCGCTGCCACCGGATGACCCGCCGGGTACACATTGAGGATTCCACGGATTGTTAGTCGTGCCATAGATGCTGTTGTAGCTCTGAAAATCCGCCAGATCTTCGGGTACGTTGGTTTTGCCCAGGAACACTGCACCCGCGGATCGAAAGCGTTGTACAGCCAGGCCGTCTGTTTCGGACACGTTGTTTCTGAACGCTTCGATACCCCAGGTGCTGGGGGTGTCTGCCATCACATAAGACTCTTTGATGGTCATCGGTACGCCGTGCAGGGGGCCGACAGGACCTGTCTTTGCCAGGGTTGCATCAGCTGCATCTGCGTCTGCGCGTGCCCGCTCAAAAGTGTGTACCGGTACTGCATTTATCGCGCCGTCCAGGGACTCGATGCGTTGGATGTAATGCTCGGTGACTTCCCGCGAACTGATTTCTTTGGCGGCAATCCTCGCCGCCAGTTCAGTGGCGGTTGCAAATGTGATATCCATTGCCATGACGTGGTGCTCCCCGGTGCAGATATGAACCACGGATATTAGCAGCCTGTTGAAAGATTCTCATTTGCTCAGCGCTTGCGCAACGTAGCCATGGTTGCGCGTTTTTGTCCGTCAGTCCCAGTTCTGTGGCACGAGCCGTACCTTGCTGATGTCGTAGCCTTGTGCAGCAGCAATGTCCAGCAGCGTCTGGTACTTCTCCGCGGGCAGCTGCGGGGTGCGCGCCATGATCCAGAGGTAGTCTCTGGCGGTACGGCCGATAATGGTGCTCTGGTAGTCCGGATCGACGTAAACCACAACGTATTCAGCTTTGATGGGCCAGATAAACTGCATACCCCATATCGCGTTAGAGGGGTCGTCCCCGACATAGGCGGTGGGATTGTATTGTTTGCGTTTCCCCTCAAAGCCCCCGGCATTAAACGTGAATGTTGTCGCGATGGTGCGTGCATCTTTGCGTTGATAGGTCTCCACCGCGTTATAAACGTCGCGCTCGATGAAGGTTGGGATATTGCCAATCACATACCAGTCGCCCATGAACTGATCCAGATCCACAAAGTCTGCAGTACGGATGGGTTGTTCGGGTGCGCTGCTCTGACAGGCGGCCAGCAGGCCAGTGAATAATGTCACGAGGATTGTCTTCCTGATGGTAGGTTTAGTAGGCCATTGCATTGGTCTGCTCCATCGGCACCGCGATGCTCTCGCCGTGGGCGTGCTGGTGAGGCGGAGATATCGGCGCGGGCAGGGAAGTGGCTTCGTAGCGAAGTGTTCGATCGCCGCGCGCCTTGGTTTCCAGGGCCAGCCATCGGTAATCGTCAGCGGCGTACCACAGCGCTATGGTCTGTTCCGCCATCTTTAACGCGTAGTGCTTGGCGGGGATGGTTTGACCCGCCACCTCGAGTTTCTCGCTGCCAAGGGCGGTGATTTCCACAGGCAGCAACTCACCGGTCTGCGCGTTGATGAGGGCCTGAGCCGAGAGCAGGGCCGGGTTCCAGTAAGCAAAGCTCATGGGGCAGGTCTCATAGGTCCGGGTGCCCGCATTGGTCTGTACAACAAACTGCCGGGCCTGGGTGGATGCCTGCACCTGAAGGTTGTCACCGTTGTCGTTGGTGCGTGATTCCAGCGCCACCAGGCAGTTTCCCTGCCAGGTTTCGCGGTTGCTGTGCTGATAGGAATACGCATTGAAAAACAGTACTTTCACGTTGAAGTCAGCATCGATGCTGACGGTTTTCAACAGTCCATGTTCCGGGCTGGGTTGCCGCCGGACGACAAAACTGTGCTCGCCGATTTTCTGTTCATCAAGAAGGACGTTGAAATCCCAGCGCTGCTCATCGGGAGCCGCGGCATAAGCTGCTGCGGACAGGTTCAGCAGGCTGGCGATAACGAGTGTGCGTAGCATGATGTGATGACCTCCAGGTCTCATTTTCAAAAGCAGGATGCCAGATCCGGTGTCAACGTGGCGTTATGACCGTGTGAGCGCCGCGTCAACGCAGGTGATGTCTAACTAATTGAAAAATATAGCGTTAAGCGGCGCGTGCCGGATCGGTCCTGTTCATCGCGCCGTGCAGATTTCTGCTGGCTTGCCGTTTGTTAAGGCAGCGTTCAGCTGTGCAGGTTACATTGGCGCCACGCAATCAGCAGCGCTTTGTTGCTGGTGCAGCAACAACAAATAACGTCAAATTGGAGAGACGGATGAAAGTAACAGCATTGCCTAAAATTGGCCTCGTGGCCCTTGCAGTCAGCGTCAGTGCGCCCGTGTTAGCGGACGACGATATGAGCTACAGCTTTATTGAGGGCGCTTATATCGACACAGAAATTGATGATGGTCCGGATATTGATGGAGACGGGTTCGGGCTGAATGGTTCAGTGGAAATCGGCACCAACTATTTTCTCACGGCCAGCTACTCAACACAGGACTTTGATTTCGGGGTAGACCTGGATCAGAAATCCATTGGCTTCGGTGGCTATGCAGCGTTGTCCGACACCGTTGATCTGGTCGGTACCATCAGCTATGTGGACGCCGAACTGGATACCCGCTTTGGTAGCGCGGACGACAGCGGCTTTGGTCTTGGGGTAGGCGTACGTGCGCTGGTTGCACCGAACGTTGAGCTTGAAGGTGGCATTAGCTACGTTGACCTTGACGACAGCGGTGATGACACCTCGCTTGCTCTGGGTGGCCGATACTACTTCACCGAGGCGTTTGCCCTGGGTGCCGGCGTCAGCTTTGGTGATGATGTCACCAGCTGGAACATTGGCGCTCGTTTTGAGTTTTAAACTCAGCTGACCGTCTGTAAGACAGCCAACTCCGGTAACTTAAGTTGCCGGAGTTGTGTGCGGGGCGGGTCAGGAAACTTCAGCTGGGCGCTGCGGGCCTCATTTTTATTCTGTTTTATCTGGATCCGTCCCCGCGGCAAGGGTATCACTTGGTTGCACGGTACGGTGAGGGTTAAGATGCGGTGGTTTTTTTTGCAACGATTTGTGAGCCCCCTTGACCACAACTTTCTTAGGTAAATCCATATCAGGTCCGTTCACGATGCCATCCGGTATTGTGGCCACCGCGACGTCCATCATTGAATATGTTTTTGCCCACGTACCGGAAGTGGGCGTGATGACCACCAAGAGCATTGGCCTGGAGCCGCGGCTGGGTAACCGCGAACCGATTCTGAGTCAGTATGCGCCGGGGTGTTTTGTGAACGCCGTTGGCCTGACCAACCCCGGTGCCCGGCGCAGTGTAGAACTGTTTGCAGAACTTGAAGTGCCCGACGATAAATTCCTGCTGACGTCAATATTCGGCGGCAGCGTGGAAGAATTTGTTGCCGTAGCCAGGCTGCTGGCGCCGTTCAGTGATGGTCTTGAACTCAACTTGTCCTGCCCGCATGCCCAGGGTTACGGCATGGCCATGGGCCAGGACCCGGAAATGGTTTATGCCATTACCGCCGCGGTAAAGGCGGCGGTCTCTATTCCGGTGGTGCCTAAACTGACCCCGAATACCGACAACATCGCGGCGATCGCCCGCGCGGCGGTAGACGCCGGTGCGGATGCATTGTGCGCAATCAACACCGTTGGTCCGGGCTACTTTTCTGCCTACGGCAGCCCGGTCCTGAGCAACGAGATGGGCGGTATGTCGGGTAAGGGTGTACTGCCGATTGCGCTCAAGTGTGTGCGTGAAATTGTCAAAGAAGTTGATGTGCCGGTAATCGGTTGTGGTGGTCTGTCCAGCGCCATGGACGTGGCGGCCATGGCAGATGTCGGCGCGAGTATTTTCGGGGTGGGATCTGCCCTGGTGGGCATGACCTCGGCGCAGATCAGTGAATATTTTGCGGCGTTGAATAAAGACCTGACCACGCGGAACAGGCAGGCTGAGTCGCTGGTGCAATATGACGTCGATATGGACTTCACGCCGGTGACCCTCGTGAGCAACGAAAAAGTGACCGAGGATATTTCCATCCTGACCTTTGATCACAAGCTTAAAGTGAAACCTGGCGAATTCATTTTTCTGTGGATACCGGGCATCGGCGAAAAACCTTTTTCTGCGTTAACCGATGACCCCTTCTCCCTGGTGGTCATTGACCTGGGTGAGTTCACCCATCACCTGATGAGCCTGCCCGCGGGCGCTCAGGCCTATGTGCGCGGTCCCCATGGCATACCCGCACAGCCGCCTGCAGATGCGCGCATTATTGCGGTTGCCGGTGGTACCGGGCTGGCGGCGGTGTACCAGCTGGCCAGGGATTTTGGCAATGCGGATATCTTTGTCGGCGCAAGAAGTGCTGACCGGCTTTACTTTCAGGCGGCCTGTGAGAATGCTGCCCGTCTGCATGTCGCAACCGATGACGGCAGTCGGGGTTATCATGGCCTGGTGACACAGCTGCTGGATGAACATCTGGCGGTTCTGGAGCAGGCGGAACTGGATAATCTGGTGTTTTATAACTGCGGGCCGGAGCCCATGGTGCATGCGGCGGTGGCGGTGCAGAAAAAATACTGCAGGGCAGATCAGATATTCAGCGCCATCGATTACCTGACCAAATGTGGTGTGGGGATATGCGGCGCATGTGCGACACCGGATGGCAGACGTTTGTGTGTTGACGGCCCTTTTCTGGGCCCGCTGGAAACAGGCTGCTAGATAGACAGATCTTTGAGATTGTAGTCTCGGATCACCCGTTCCCAGGTCTCCGGGCTGAAGCGCAGGCTGTCTGCAACGTCTGCCAACGGCAGATAGTTGTATCGCCGCTGGTCAGGGTAGTACTGGGCCCTCGCGTCAATGGCAACGCCGATCACACAAGCCCGATCGAAGATGCGCTGCGCATCGTAGACTTCTTTGTTGCTCTGACTCAGAGCGCCGCTTGCACCCAGCACTGATGCGCGGCGGTGAAAACCAAATGTCAGCGAAATGCGCGTATCATCAGAACTGTTGGCAAAAGAGCCGTGTAACAGCTGCCGGTTGACCACGGTGACATCCCCGGGTGCGCAGGTCAGCGGTACAGCACCGGGTAACTGTTCTGATCCGTTGTTGTCCGCAAGCAGTTGTTTAATGTCTATTTTGCCGAGTTTGTGAGTGCCGGGCATCACCCATAAACAGTTGTAGGGTGTGCATGTATAGAGCTGAACCTGAAAGTTAAAACCGTGAATGCCTTCGTCCCAGTCCTTTGCCTGCCAGTGGGTGACACCATCCTGGTGCCAGGCAACGGCGCCACCCAAACCTGCCTGCTTGACAAAAATAGCATCGTTGTAAGGGACAAAATCGTCACCATTGATTGCTGCGGCAATGCTCAGCAGGTCAGCATGTCCATAAAGGCGCAGGCCGGCAGGCATGCTCTGGCACATGCCGGAGATCAGGTAGACGGTTTCATCCGGAGCGTTGGCCGCTGCCTGCGGTTCAGTCATTTTGACCGGGTGGCGACCATTCAGCAGCGTGGTACCGCCCCAGGGGTCGCTCAGTGGTCTGGCGAAGGTGTAGGTCGGCCGGGTGAATTCTCCGCCATATGCAGGCCTGCCCCGGGCATCTGTGTCCGCCTGTTGACCGGTTGGCGCACGTTCCAGCAGAAAGTTTACGTCCCGGCGCAGGGCTTCGATTTCCGCAGAGCTGATAACGTCGGTGAAAATATAGAAGCCGTGTTGCCAGTACGCCTCAAGAATGTCGGGATGGAGTTGCTGGCTGCTGTCATAGCGGACCGGACCGCGGTTGCCCAGACTCTGACCTCTGCGCGTACCGGCTGCAACATAGTCTGCAAGGCTCGCGTGATATGCCGCAGCACTGGGTGATCCGGTTGCGACGCTTTGCGCTGATTTGAATGTGTTCATAGCTGGTCCTCCCCGCCTGGTACAGCTGACAGACATGTTCAGTTGCTGATCATTCTGCCGACCAGATTACTCCTTGTTGTGTGAAATTATCAATCTCTGTCGGACTGTAGCCAAGGGCGGTTAAAATGTGCCGATTGTCCGCGCCCGCTGAAGGCGCGCCGCCCAACTGTTGTGTTTTGCCGTTGAATTTAACCATGGGACCATGTCGGAAATACTGGCCCCATTGAGGGTCTACAGCCGGTGCGATGAAACCGCACGCATCCACCTGTGCATCATTTAACCAGAATGTATTTGGCGCGTGGCCACTTGCGGTGACACAGGCGACATCTGCCGGGATGAACAAAGCCTGCCAGAAAGCTGCAGACTGGCGCTTGAAAAGCTGGCTTAAGCAGGCAGACAGATCTGCATCGCCTGCCTGCCAGTCAAGCTCACCCGCCGGCGTAATGCCTGCTGCCGTGAGGGTCTCGGAGAACCTGGCTTTTTCTGCCTCGGACAATAAACCGAGAAACACCCAATCGTCACCTTCACACGCATACAGGCGATAGCTTGGCGACAGCCCGTGCAGATGAGCATCGGGTTGCAGGCGCGCGGGTTTATCGGGGTAATCAAGAAAGTCGTCATGATTGGCGTAGGCATTAGCGCCAAACATATCAACAAGTATCTGCTGGCCAGTGCCGGTGGTCTGCCGTGCACAGAGTCCCAGCAGCGCTGCGCTGGTCACGACCATGGCCGTATTCGGGTCCGGGTTGACTTCGTTGGCGCGCATCAGACGCGCGCTCCAGAGTCTGATGTCCTCGAGACTCTGCAGTGTGTCCGGTACCTGTTCACCCATCTGATACATCACGCCGCCCATGGCAGCACCTGGAATCGGGTGCGTGCTGGGACGCAAAGCGCTCGGCCCATCAGGACCGTAGCCGTTGCACTGCAGATAGATAAGGCCCGGATTGAGTGCAGCCAGGGTCGGGTAATCAATTCCCAGACGTTCAGGCACGCCGGGTCGATAGTTGTGGATGACAATGTCTGCGTCGGCCACCAGCTCATGCACAATTTTCTGACCTTGCGCTGATTTCATGTTGAGGCTGATGCTCTGTTTACCCGGGTTCACCCGCGCAGAACCGATGCCGGATAACATGCCTCTGAACGGGTCTCCGCCTGCCTGCTCAATTTTGATCACGGTAGCACCCATATCCGCCAGGAACGAAGCGCCCAGGGGGGCTGCAATAATGGTGGCGATCTCTACGACCTTGATACCCGCCAGCGGCAGAGGTGTGTTGTCCTGCTGTGGCCGGTCGGACTGCAGTTCTGTGGGGGGCTGTCGCGGTGCTGCCAGCCACTGTTGTAATAATGCGTCGGTAGCAGGTGCCTCGTGGGCGCCGCCAGGTTGCGCCGGCGTTTTTGTCATGCGCGCCAGCGGGCCAAGTTGTCGGTGTCCGTCACCTGTTTCAATCACGTGTCCGTTTGCCACAACATCCGGGTCGTGCAGCGCTTCCTGTGTGGTCTGGTAGACGCCTGCAACCACGCCGCCATCGGCGATCAGGTCAGCCATCCATTGCGCGGCAGGTCTTTGTGCAATCCGCTTCAGCATGCGGTCGCGAAAAGCCTCATGTTTGTCTTTGCTGGTCAGCAACAGTTGTTTAGGGTTGAAATCCGGGTCAGCAACGATGTCGATCAGGTCGGTGGCGATGAGGAAGTTATCAAACAGGTGCGGCAACAGATTACCAAACTGCATCCAGCGGCCGTCCGCCGCCTGGGCGGGGTGATAGAACAGGCTGGGCATCACCAGCGCTTCGCCAGGTGCTGCCAGGGCAGGCAGCAGGTCTGGAAACCGCTCGCGAACCTGGCTGCCGAGCATGGGTCCCTGTTCGTAGGCCAGCATGCCCTGCAGAATGCTGGTTTCTATAAGCTGTCCCGCCTGGTTTGTGCGGCTGGCATAAAGGGCGCTCAGAATACCGCTGACGGCAGCCTGCACGCAGGCGTGGATGCCAACCTGCAGCGCGGAAAACACCGGACCGCGTCGATCAACGATACCACTGAACAATTGCATTCTGCCGCAGTAGGCGGCCACCACATGTTCGTAGCCGGGGCAGTTGGCCATGGGTCCATCTGCGCCAAACCCGGTGATGTGACACAGGTGCAGATGCGGGTGTTGTGATTTGAGGTGCGCATAATCCAGCTCGCGGGCGCGCAGACTTGCAGGTCGCCAGTTGCACAGCAGGACATCCGCCCCTGCCAGCAGTTGTTGTAACCTGCGCTGATCTTTTGTCTGGTCAAGATCCAGCGCCAGCACATGCTTGCCACGATGCCACATTCTGGCGCCGGCAAGCTGCTCATGTGGCGGTGTCCGGGGTGATCTGATGCGGATTACCTCAGCGCCGAAATCGGCAAAAATCATACCCGCCAGACCCGTGGTGGGTCCGTGGCCAAGCTCAACGATACGCACACCCGCCAGGGCGGCGGGTGTGACGTCTGTGGATATCTCCTCTGCTGAGTCTGGGTGTACGCCATCTGTCATTATGTGTGGACCTAGAGTCTTATGAGAGCCACAGATTAATAACTCCGCTGCTGCAACGCCAGTAGGCTGAGCATACTGTTGTCGTCGATGCAGGTGTTACACTGGCCCCTCCTGAAGTTATCCATACAGTCCTTCGCAGCATGACGCAGACATACCCAATTTTATTGCGCACGGTGATACTTGCTACCACAGTGTTTGCAACGTGCACGATCATCACAACGCCGCGCGTCCATGCTGCCGCTTATACCTTGCCGGATGCGGACAACAGCCTGCTCGGGGCGGTTAAGCAGGTGCAGCTCGTCTATGAAGACACGTTTGCCATTGTTGCCAGACGGGCAGGCGTCGGTTTTACCGGCCTGCAGCGCGCCAATCCCGGTATCGACGAGTGGCTGCCTGGTGCAGGAGTGACACTGGACCTGCCTACTTCCATGTTACTGCCCCCAGTGCCGCGGCAGGGTGTTGTCATCAACCTCAGCGAGCTGCGGATGTATTTCTTTTCAGACAGGGCCGAGCAGGTGTTTGTCTATCCCATCGGCATTGGCAGCGAAGGGCGGGAAACGCCGCTGATGCAGACATCGGTGGTGGGTAAAATTGAAAATCCAGTCTGGTACCCGCCACAGTCGGTGCGTGATCGACATGCTGCCGAGGGTGACATTCTACCGCGGGTTGTGCCGCCGGGGCCGGATAACCCGCTGGGACCGTTCGCCATACAGCTGGCTCGGGCGGGGTATTTCATTCATGGCACGAACGCACCCATCGGCGTGGGACAACGTGTCTCTTCGGGATGTATCCGCATGTATAACAACCATGTGGCCAGTCTGATAGAAACGTTACCCAACGGCACGACGGTGCGGGTGATCGACGAGCCGTACAAAGCAGGCTGGCATGGGGAGGATCTGTATCTTGAAGCGCATCCGCCGCTGGCGGGGGCTTTAGACCACAGCCGCGCGGTGGCAGCAGTGATAGAGGCAACCAGTGACAGAAAAGCAGACGTCGACTGGCAGAAGGTTGTGGAAGTCGCACGCACAGGCAGCGGTCTGCCTGTACGTGTTTCACGTTAGCGGTTTACTTTCCGCCGCAGCACTCGCTTTCCATGCGGCTCAGACGCTCCGCTGTTTCGGTAGCGGTATCCATGGCTTGACGGGCCATACGCTGGGCGTCGCTGATGTCTGAAGCGCTGCCAGATGCACTCGCACTTGCTGAGCGGGCCATTTCCAGGGCCTGATCTGCTGTGCTGGAGACACTGGAAAGCTGGTTCTCTAAAGCCGTCAGACGGTCAGCGGTTGCACTTGATGCGCAGCCGGAAATCGCCAGCAGGGCAATAGAAATTAGAATAAGCTGTTTCATTAAATTAGACCTCTGATATCAGGTGGAGTTGCGGATCATACGCTTAAGTTTATCGAGTCTGTAGAGTTTAATCATGCAACTTATTAAGTGTTTCTGCTTATGGACTATGTGCGGGTACAAATTTAGGTTCTTTGGTCTTATAAAAGGGTTCTTATGAAAGGTGGATGGAAAATATGAATGTTGCTGTAAAAGACACCGTAGCGGTAGTGGATGCAGGTTATTTTGATGTGCTGGTGATTGGCGCCGGAATTTCAGGCATAGACGCTGCACACTATTTGCAGACCGAGTGTCCCGGAAAGTCTTTTACCCTGCTGGAAACCCAGGCGTCTTTTGGCGGCACCTGGCTCACACACAAATATCCAGGCATCCGCTCGGACAGTGACCTGTTTACGTTCGGCTACAAGTGGAAACCCTGGATGGGCGCGCCCATCGCCACGGCAGAAGAAATCCTCAAGTACCTTGATGAAGTGCTGGATGAAGAAGATATCCGGCGCCACATTCAATACCAGATCAAAGTCACCGACGCATCCTGGTCCAGCGAAACAAAGCTCTGGACGGTGTATGCAGACAACCTGGCTTCGGGAGAGCGCCTGCGTTTCACCACCAACTTCATGTGGATGTGTCAGGGCTACTACCGTCATGCCAAAGGGTATACCCCCGAATGGGAGGGAATGGACGACTACGAAGGCGATATTGTTCACCCGCAGACCTGGCCTGAAGATCTGGATTACAAAGACAAACACGTGCTGGTGATCGGTTCCGGCGCAACCGCAGCCACCGTGGTTCCGGCTATGGCGGCAGACTGTAAACACATCACCATGCTGCAACGCTCGCCAACTTTTTTCATCCCGGCGCCGAATCGCAATGAAACAGCGGAGATGTTGCGCGAACTGGATGTGCCCGATGAATGGACCCACGAAATCGTGCGCCGCAAGGTGCTGCACGATCAACAGGAGATCACCCGTCGCTCTTTTGAGGAACCTGAGGTTTTACGTAACGAGTTGATTGGTGCGGCAAGAGAGTATCTGGGTGAAGACTTCGATATTGCCACCCACTTTACCCCCAGCTATCGACCCTGGCAGCAGCGGATTGCCTTCCTCCCAGACGGAGATCTGTTTCAGGGGTTGCGCCAGGGCCAGGCAACCGTGGTGACAGATCAGATCGAGCGCTTTACCAGAAACGGTGTACTGCTGAAATCCGGCAATGAAATTACCGCAGACATTATTGTCACCGCGACGGGTTTCAACCTGTGTGTGCTTGGCGACATCAACTTCAGTGTTGATGAAAAAGACGTCGATTTTGCCGAGACGGTGACCTACCGGGGCATGATGTTCACCGGCGTGCCGAATCTGGCCTGGGTGTTTGGTTACTTTCGCGCCAGCTGGACGCTGCGTGCGGACCTGATCTCCGAGTTTGTCTGCCGCATGTTCAACAAAATGGATGCCGAAGGGGCAACGGTGGTGACACCCACTTTGCGACCCGAAGAGCACAATATGCCGCGCCTGCCGTGGATAGATCCTGACAACTTTAATCCGGGGTACCTCATGCGCAGTCTGCACAAAATGCCCAAACAGGGCGATCGTGAGCCGTGGATCTTTACCCAGGATTACTGGAGCGAAAAGGATGAGTTTCCGGCGGCTGATCTTGACGATGGCACTTTGAAATACACCTGATCGGGTGTAAACCCGATCAGGTCGCGGTTCCGAGGCGGTGTGGCTTCAAACACCGCCGGGTCTGGTCGGGGGCTGGTCAGTTTCAGAATCTGACGCGGGGGCTGGCTGCGCTGCGTCCGCGCTGGCATGTTCGTGGGTGTCATCTGTTTCTGAATCCGGCTCCTTTGCTGGCACGGGTGCTGTATCGCTGCTGGCAGATGCTGCCGTCTGCACAGATGGATCTGCTGTTGCAGAGGCGTCTGGCTTACCAGACCAGGGAGTTTCGCCGGGTTCAACATCGGGCCAGTCAGAAAATGGAAAGGGCAGGTCTTCGCTGTTAAACGTGGCAAATTGCAGGATGTTGTACAGATACGCGCTGAGATTGGCGCCAAAACTCTGCAGCGATTCGTTGACCTTGCCGGTGATCAGAGCGGACAGAAACTGGAACACGGCAATGACGGCCAGCAGGGTCTCGCCGATGGAATAGGCGATGACCAGAATGAGCATATAAAGCCCGCGTGCCCAGATGCTGCGGTCAGCCAACCGGTTTTTAGTGTCTTGGTCCATGGTATGCCTCGATAGATTGAAGAAGTTATTAAACAGACAGCAAGATTGATACCAGAACTGAATAGTGTTTAAAAACAGAAGCTTAGCTAGTAGTGTATCGAGGCGTTGGGGTGGGTGTTGGCCAATTTGACCAAGTGTTGAAGCAAACTTTCTGACCTGCCGGGTAGATCCGGACTTCAAAGCTATCAGACTACTTTGATATAGTTGACTGAACATCAAAAAGCCAGCCGTCATCTATTGGAGAGAACCATGAGTGCAGACCAACAAGCCCGTAAAGAACTTGGCTTTGACCCGGACGCCCTGCGTGAAAAATACCGTATCGAGCGTGACAAACGTTTGCGGGAAGACGGCAACGAGCAGTACATAGAGGTGAAAGGGCAGTTCAGCCACTACGTTGAAGACCCTTATGTTGCGCAGAAGATCCAGCGGGAGCCACTCACCGATGAAGTGGATGTTGCCATTATTGGTGGTGGATTTGGCGGCCTGCTGGCAGGGGTTCGATTGCGTCAGGCGGGTGTGGAGAACATTCGCATGATTGAAAAAGGCGATGATTTCGGCGGCACCTGGTACTGGAACCGCTATCCCGGAGCGGCATGTGATATTGAATCTTACGTGTATCTGCCGCTACTGGAAGAAACCGGTTACATTCCGCCAAAGAAATATGTCGAAGGTGCAGACATCATGGCCTACAGCCAGCAGATCGCCCGGCAGTGGCATCTGTATGACGATGTCTGCTTTCAGACCGAGGTTCAGGAACTGCGCTGGGACGAGACGACACAACGCTGGATCATCAGGACCAATCAGGGTGACGCCATGCAGGCCCGTTTTGTGATTTCATCCAATGGACCCCTGAATCGACCGAAACTGCCCGGTATCGAAGGCATCGACAGCTATCAGGGGCATACCTTCCATACCAGCCGTTGGGACTATGCGTACACCGGCGGCGACGCCCACGGTAATCTCACCGGTCTGAAAGACAAACGCGTGGGTATTATTGGCACCGGTGCAACCGCGGTGCAATGTGTGCCGCATCTGGGCGCAGCGGCCAAGGAACTGTTTGTCTTCCAGCGCACACCGTCTTCCATCGATGAGCGCAATGACAAGCCTACCGACGAACAGTGGGTGAAGAGCCTGAAGCCGAACTGGCATCAGGAACGCATGGATAATTTCAATACGCTGGTGTCCGGTGGCGTCACAGAGGAAGACCTGGTCAACGACGGCTGGACAGAAATCATACGTAATCTGCTGCTGATGATTCGTAACGAAGACGAGCCGGATATGTCCATGGAAGCGATCATGGAGAAAATGGAACTGGCGGATTTTCAGAAAATGGAATCAATTCGTGCACGGGTTGAAGCGGTCATCGAAGATCCGGAAACCGCGGAGCATCTGAAACCCTATTATCGTCAGTTCTGTAAACGCCCCTGCTTTCATGATGACTATCTGCCGACGTTCAATCGTGAAAATGTACATCTGATAGATACCCAGGGGCGGGGCATCGACCGTATCACGCCTAAGGGGATTGTTGCCAACGGTGTGGAGTACGAACTCGACTGCATCATTTTTGGCACCGGCTTTGAAGTGGGCACCGAATACAGCCGTCGCTGTGGTTATGAAACCTACGGGCGCGACGGTAAGAGCCTGAGCGAGCACTGGGCAGACGGTGCGCGTACCTTTCATGGTCTGCACAGCTACGGTTTCCCTAACAGCTTTATGATGGGGACGTTGCAGACGGCGTTTACCGCCAACTACCCGCATTCACTGAACGAACAGGCCAAGCATATCGCCTACATCGTGAATCAGTGTATTAAGGGGAATCATCAGGTGGTTGAATCCACGGCGGATGCTGAACAGGAATGGGTGGATACCATTATCTCGCTGGCGCGCATGAACGAAAAGTTCCTTGCGGACTGCACGCCGGGCTACTACAACAATGAAGGTAAGCCGACAGAACGGTCGCAGCAGAACACCTCCTACGGTGCCGGCCCGGTTGCGTTCTTCAAGTTGCTGGAAGACTGGCGCGCTGAAGGCATGATGAGCGGCTTACAGCTCAAGTGAGCACCACAAGGCGGTACCTGAATTGAAAACCGCATGATGCCGGGCCACGCGGACCTGTGGTTCCTGCCGCTGGGTGGCTGTGGCGAGATCGGCATGAACATGAACCTTTATGGTCATGACGGGCAGTGGTTGATGGTCGACTGTGGGGTAACCTTTGCCAAACCCGGAGCCAGTGAGCCTCATGTGCAGATGCCGGACCCAACCTTCATTGAAGGTGATGCGCACAATCTGAGTGCACTGCTGATCACACATGCGCACGAAGATCACATTGGTGCGGTGGCTCATCTATGGCCCAAGTTGGGCTGTCCGGTATACCTGACCGCCTTCAGTGCGGCCATTGTGCGTCGCAAACTGGCTGAGCATGATCTGCTGGACCAGGTGCCTCTGCACATCATTGAACCGGGCAGCCGTCAGCAGCTGGGCGAATTTGATATTCAATGGCTGAGCCTGACCCACTCCACGCCGCAATCCCAGGCGCTCTGGATTAAAACCAAAGCCGGATCCATCCTGCATACCGGCGACTGGAAAATCGACCGCGATCCGGTCGTGGGTCCGCCAATTATCCCCTCAGACTTTCAGGCGCTTGCAGAAGAAAACGTGCTGGCCATGGTCTGTGATTCGACCAATGCGTTGAATTCAGGGCATTCCGTCAGCGAAGGAGACTTGTTGGAAGGCCTGCACAGGCTGATTGCGGATGCCCCCGGCAGGGTAGTGGTGGGATGTTTTGGCAGCAATATCGCGCGTTTGCATACGCTGGTTTCCGTTGCCGCGCAAACCGGCCGCTACGCCGGCGTATTGGGACGTTCTCTGAACAACTATCTGCAGGCCGCGCGTCAGGCGCGACTGTGGGATAAATCCCTGTCTGTTATAGAGGCGTCACATCTGGGTTATCTGCCGCCACGTGAAGTACTGGCCATTGCGACGGGCAGTCAGGGAGAAAGTGGTGCGGCGTTGTCGAGGCTGGCAGCAGATACCCATCCGGATCTGTCTCTGCAAGCCGGTGACACGGTGATCTTAAGTGCCCGTGTCATTCCGGGTAACGAAGTGGCGTTGTCCGCCTTGTTAGACAGGTTGCAGGCGCGTGGCGTGCGTGTGGTGAGTGATGAGAGCCTGAATTTCCCTATCCACGCATCGGGCCACCCGTGTCAGGATGAACTCACCGATATGTATCGCTGGGTACAGCCGGAGTTTGCCATACCTGTGCACGGTGAAGCGCAGCACATGGCGGCTAACGCTGAGGTTGCAATGCGCAGCGGCGTGCCGCGCAGCTTTGTCGGGGAAAATGGTGACCTGTTCATGTTAGCGCCGGTGCCGGGGGTGCGTCGGGGGTTTGCTGAGGTGGGCCGTCTGGGGTTCGACCGCGGGCGTCTAGTATCGATCTGATTTCATGATGGCGTGCACGGCTGAGCGTAATTCTGCGCGAGAAGAAGTAAGGTATGAGCAGTGACAAGGCGATAAACGGCCCCATCACCAGCCCCAGGTTGAAAATAACAGATGCGTCCACGCTGCCGGGCGCGGCGCCCACCGGCAGGCGGATCAGGTCTACAACAATACCGCCGATCAGGCTGCCAAAACCGGTCACAAACTTAATCGAGAAACCCTGCGCAGCAAAAAACACACCCTCCTGGCGCTGATGCGTCAGATACTCCTGTTCGTCGGTGATGTCAGCAATGACCGACGCACTTACCGTTTGAAACCAGATGACCAGGGCAGAAGAAATCGCCACCTGGATGGTGACAATAATGAAAATTGCCGTTGTGCCATTCACCGGTAACCAGTCCAGCAGCCTGCCCGGGATCAGCCAGCAGGTGTTGGCCACCAGACCGAGGATGCATACGTTCAGAATGGTCTGTTTTTCGATGTGTTCGTTCAGCCAGTTCATGGCCAGCATCATGAAGGCGATGGGTATCAGTACCAGCAGCGTCAGCAATGCCAGCTGGGCCGTGGTGAACTCCCAGAAATAGGTGTTGACGTGGGTGGCCAGGGCGCCGTTCAAACCCGTTGCCACGCCCAGGGTCAGCATCACAAAAAACAGATACTTGAAGTTGCTGTTTGTGAATGCCAGCAGCAGATCTGCGCCCAGCTGCCGGAAACTGAAGTGGTTGCTGGTGGTGGGCTGGGGCAGGAAAGGTATACGGTCGCGGGTAACAACAATTGAAATGGTGGTGAAAACGGTGACCACCAGAAACGAGATGCCGCCCCACAGGTGGTAGTTGGCCGTCACCAGCCTGCCGTCGACGCCGTCGCCTGAGTCAAACACAAAAAACCAAGCGCCGGCGGTCAGCAGAATACCCGTCAGCCAGCCGAACAGTGTGCGTGCGCCGGCTATTTTTGAACGCTCAAGGTAGTCGTTTGACAGTTCAGCCCCTAACGCCAGATAAGGCACGGTGAACAGCGTTATGAACGTACGCAGTGCAATACACACAGCCAGCATCCAGAAGAAAATACCTGCCTGACTCAAGCCATCGGGAACACTGAACAGCAGAAAAAGACAGATTGCCAGAGGCATACCGCTGACCGCCATCAGGGGATGGCGCCGACCCCAGCGACTGCGCAGATTATCTGAAAGCGAGCCGATAATGGGGTCGGTGACGGCGTCCCAGGCCAGGGCGATAAACAGTACCGCCCCGGCAAGGGTGCCACTGAGGCCTACGACGCTGACGTAGTAGAACAGGACAAATGATCCAAAGGCCACATCTTTGGTGGTAAACGACAGGGTACCTGTTGCATAACCCAGTCGTGTCCACCGTGTAATCTCCGGTGTTGCCATATAGTTGTGACATCGCTAGTACAGATAGTCGACTATATCTAAACCCGGCGTGTAAACCTACACAGCATTTGCCAGCGCTACATCTGCCGGATGGTCTTTCAACCAGGCCAGCACAGTATCTGCATCAGACACTTCGAACGGGTCGGTTGCACAATTGTCTTCGAATCCGGGTTCAATGAACATCTGCTCAATGTCGCCGTTGTTGACAACCATGGCATAACGCCAGGACCTTGGTCCGAAGCCGAGGTTTTCTTTGTCGACCAGCATGCCCATCTTACGCGTGAACTCGCCGTTACCGTCGGGTAACATTTTCACGTGTTCAGCGCCGATGTGGCGTGCCCACTGGTACATGACAAACGCATCGTTCACGGACAGACAGTAAATCTCGTCGATGCCCTGTGCTTTAAACGCATCATAAAGCGCTTCAAAGCGGGGCAGATGTGTGGTTGAACAGGTCGGAGTGAAAGCGCCAGGCAGCGCCAGAACAACAACTCGTTTGCCATCAAAGATGTCGCTGGAGGTCACGTCCTGCCAGCGGAAAGGGTTGTCGCCGCCGATCGACTCGTCGCGCACGCGCGTTTTGAAGGTGGCGTTGGGTACATGATTGTGTGATGCCAGATGCATGATGATTCCTCAAACAGGTTGATTTGAGAAACATCATAACCCCGACAAAAAATAGATCTAATTGATTGTTTTTATCTGAATGATTGGATATAGCTATAATTGGATCAGGCGGATAAGCCGCCATCAATCACCAGTTCGGTACCCGTTATGTACCTGGATTCATCACTGGCCAGAAACAATACACCATTGGCGATATCCAGCGGATAACCTACTTCGCCGGTCGGCACACCCATTGCGGCCATGGCTTCAACGTCCACCGCGTTTTCTCCTTCCGCTAAATATGCAGGATTCACCTTTGTCCAGATGGGTGTATCAATCACGCCAGGGTGAACAGAATTCACGCGTATGGGCCAGCGGGATTGGGCACACTCTAACGCCACACCTTTGGTTAACAGGCGTACACCGCCTTTGGTTGCGTTATAGGCGGCGAGGTTCGCCGCCCCCTTGAGACCGGCTACCGAAGACATGTTGATGATGGAGCCGCTGCCGGCATTGCGCATGGCGGGAATGGCGTATTTTATGCCGAGAAAAACCCCATCGAGATTGATGGCCTGTTGACGCTGCCAATCTGCCAGAGACATGTCGACAATGCTGCCGCCAATGCCGATGCCGGCGTTATTCACAAGAATGTGTAAACCGCCATGGGTTGCCACAGTCTGTTCGACGACGTTAACCCAGTCATCTTCGCGGGTGACATCATGCGGCATGAATTCAGCCTGACCGCCAGCGCTGACAATATTGGCAACGGTTTGTTTGCCTGCGGCGGTATCGATGTCCGTGACCACCACCGTAGCGCCTTCCGCGCTTAAACGCTCCGCACATCCACGCCCTATGCCGGATGCCCCTCCTGTGATGATGGCTACTTTTCCCGATACCCGTCCCATAGTCCTCTCCCCGAATTTGTTCCTGTCTGCACAAACGGCATGCAATCATGCTGCGATCAGTCTTTGAATAGGCTTACTATACGTCAAAACAAAATGGATCCACGACGATTTTGGACGCCCAGGGCATAGACGCCGAGCAGAAACAGAAACTGCTGAAAACCGCAACCCGCGCTTCTGTGGGGGTTTCCGTGTGTCTGGTGCTGGCCAAGGCGTTTGCCTGGCTGATGACAGGCTCGGTGGTGGTGTTTGCGTCACTGCTCGATTCACTCATGGACACAGCGGCCTCTGCCACCAATCTGTTTGCCGTGGATTATTCCCTCAAGCCCCCGGACGCGGATCATCGATTTGGTCACGGCAAAGCGGAAGCACTGGCGGGCCTGGGTCAGGCGGTGCTGATTACGCTGTCGGCGGCTTTTCTGCTGAACCATGCGGTACATCAACTGTTGCAACCCGAACCCGTGGTGAACATTGCCACCGCGTTGTGGGTGATTGGCTTTGCCCTGGTGCTGACCTGTGCGCTGGTGCTCTATCAGCGGTACGTGGTGCGTCAGACTCAGTCAACAGCGATCGCGGCAGACTCGGTCCACTACCTGTCCGATGTGCTGACCAACGTTGCTACGCTTGTCAGTCTGTTGCTGACCCAGCTGGGCTGGCTGCATGCGGACGCGCTGTTTGGTCTGCTGATTGGTGTCTACATTCTTGTCAGCGCGGTGCGGGTCGGCTGGGCATCTATCAGAATATTGATGGATGAAGAACTGCCCGAGGCAGAGCGTCAGCTGATTATTGATGAGGTGCTGGCAGAATCCGGCGTGCTGGGTGTGCAGCGGTTCCGGTCCTGGCGTTCTGGTCAGCGTCGGGTGGTGAATCTGGATGTTGTATTTGACGGACAGCGCAGCCTGCACGACATTAACGTGAACTGCCGCGCCATTGTGGCCCGTCTGGCGGCCATGGAAAGTGAGCTGGACGTCTCGATTACGCCGGTGGCGCAGCCTCCGCTGTCTGCGGAGCCTGGCGTACCGGGCTGATACGCACTATTTTACCGCCACTGGCGTGTTCCAGAAGCAGCAGGACGTGGCCATTGTGATCAACTTCGATATCGCGAATGCGTGCCAGGTCTTCAATCAGCAGTTCCTGCTCAACCAGCTGATCATCGACAATTTTCAATCTGAAGACATCGGCAGCTTTCAGGGAACCGACCAGAAACTGGTGCTGCCAGGCAGGAAACGCTGCCGCTTCATACAGCACAAAACTGGATACGGCCGGGGACGGCGTTAGATCCACGACCGGCTGATCGATATCACCCAGCGACAGTTCAGAGCCCTGGGCTTTGCCCCAGCTGACCTGTGAGCCGTTATAGTTCTGGCCTTTGGAAAAGGCCGGCCAACCGTAGTTATGGCCGGGCAGCAGCAGATTAACCTCGTCACCGCCTCTGGGCCCATGTTCGGTTTCCCAGAGTTTGCGCTCGATGGGGTCAAATTCCAGCCCCTGGGGTGAGCGGTGACCATAGCTCCAGATGGCTTTGTTGGCGGTGGGGTGGTCAATAAACGGGTTGTCAGCAGGAATACGCCCGTCATCGTGCAGCCGCAGAATTTTACCGTGAGGCGCACTCAGGTCCTGAATCAGATCAATACTCTGCATACCGATACTCAGGAAAACAAAACCATCCGGGTCAAAAGCCAGGCGGCCACCGGCGGCGACATCGGAGGCCGGAGAGTAGTGCGCAAGGTCAGCTTTCCAGATTACTTCTTCATCCACCCACCGGTTGTCTTCTATGCGCCCTCTGACCAGCGCGTTCATGGATACCGGCCGCTGCATCTTTCGACTGATGTCATTACAGTCTTCGCAGCGGTCGGTGTAATGCAGGTAGATCCAGCCGTTGTTATCAAAGTCCGGATGCAGGGCGACGTCTAACAGCCAGCCCATGCCATACTCCAGGCCGCCACCGCCAGTCCTTGCGTCGGCGTAGGCCTGAGGCGTACCGGTAATCAGCGGAGACAGCTCGCCGTTGGCCGCCACAATGCGTAAGCCGCGCATTTTTTCCGTCACCAGAATGCGTCCGTCAGGCAGGGGCGCAATGGAGAAGGGTAGCGGATCAATGTTGTTAGCAACTGTGGTGATGATGAAGCTGTGGTGCTCACTGTGTTGTATTTCTTCAGGTATGCGCAGTTCACTGTCAATTTTGAAGTCCGAGTACAAAAGACCGCTGCGGTTTTCCGATATCCACAGAGCAAGACTTTTGATCTGCTCGCGTGTCAACGTATCCTGCCAGCCGGGCATCCCTCGGGCAGGAAAACCGGTGCTGATACTGCTGATGAGCTGCTCAACACTCTGTCCATGTTTGAGTTCAACGTTCAGCAGCGGTGCACCCTGAGCAGCACCTTCGAGATTCTCGCCATGGCAGACGGCGCAGTTGGCCGCGTATAAATCACCAAAGTCGGAGCCGGCCTGAGCGCCATAAAGGTTACCTGCGGCGCCTGCTGCCAGCAGCGATGCCACTACCCATGTTGTCCATCTGCGAGGCCTGAATACGGCGTTTGTCATGATTTTCCCTCCCTCCCGGCAGGAAGACTAACGCTTCTGCGGTATCGTGCCAATTGCTCAGGCACCGACGATTTACAGATGTTCAGCGAAAAAGTCAGCAGTTTGCGTGATCGCCTGAGCGGTGAGTTCAGGTTGGTTGCTGAACAGTCCCAGGCCATGGTCTGCCCCTTCAACAACATGGATCCGGCGCGAAGCGCTGCGGGTAGCCTGATCGTAGACGGCTGCTGCCACGGCCGGTTTCACCACCTGATCAAGATTGCCATACAGGACCAGCAGATCCCCGCGGAATTGCCGGATGGCAACTCCGGGTTTTGAGTTTTCCAGGTCGGTAAACCATTGATATCCGAGCAGTTGTTGCTGTCCCCAGGACGTGGTGAAGGGTACTGCTCCAGCGGTGTGAGCCTGTTTTTTCATGTTCTCGTAGCGGGCTTGTCCGCCCAGGGCTGCAACCATTGAGGAAGCGCCGTCGGTGGCCGCAGGCGCCCACAGAGCCATGCTTTTTATGTTGAGAGTCTGGCTGTAAAGCAGGGCGAGACGCCCACCCATACTGAAACCGAGCAGGCCAATGCGGGTCGGGTCGATGGTCAGTTGTGTTTCGGCAAAGCGCTGTGCCGACGCAATATCCGCCAACATGTTGGATAAGTTGTTGGCGGAAAAAGGTTCTCTGCTGTCGCCGCTGCCGGGAAAATCCATGCGCACGCTGGCCATCCCGCGTCCGGCCAGCAGGTCGGCCACCCGGGTGAATCCACCGGCTTCATGCCGGGTACCGCCATGGCCGTGTATCAGCAAGACCAGCGGCACGGGCTGGCTATGTATGGCAGGCGCTACCAGCGTGACGGGTATGCGGGTTTGTCGTGAGCTTATCCATACGTCACGGCTGGACGCGGCTGGTTTTGCGCTCAAACAGCCGAAGCTCAACACATGTTTCCTGCCGGTTGCGATATTCTGCAGCAGACAGTCTTTACCGTCAGACAGAAGCGCAAAACGATGTGGCGGTGCCATGCTGCGTCCACTGGCCAGTTTCCCCTGGGGGGTGTTGGCCAGAGCGGGTGTGAGCACCAGCACTGAGCTATGCTGGAAAGCTTCCGCGGCCAGCAGTGGTGGTGTGGTTAACACCAGGTCCCGCTGGATGATCCGGGCAACTTCCTGGATCTGAGCTTCCGTTAACACAGCAACGTAAGCCGCCTGGCTGTTCTCAGAATTGGCCTGGCAGCCCGCCATCGTCAGCAGCAGCGCTGACAGGCACACGCGCAGCCGGCGTGCACCGACCCGGGGGCGGCTCATCTGCGGATGACCATGCCCGGCATATGGCCACTTTTTTCCAGGGCAAGCCCACCGGATCGCTGCAGGTTAAGCTGTTTCGCGGCACTCTGGGGTGATGCGCGCACGGGGACAATACACTGCCCGGTGGCAATGTAGTCCAGTGCGGTACTCAGGCGTGCCTCGGTAGGATCGCCCAGCGGGCGGCTGTAGTCATCCGCCACCTCGCAGCCGCGTACTTCTACAGTTTCAACCGGGTTTTCGCTGGGAATGAAGCCGTCCGCGTAGTCCCCAAAACCCTGCGCGTTGATGCCGCGGAACTGAATAGAGAAGTAGGTCGTGCCGCAGTTGTCGGTGGGGTAGAAACCATAGGGTTTGCCGCAGGTGGTTTCACCGATGAGGATGACTTCGAAGTTGATTCCCTGGAGCCCATCAAGACCGCGCAAGCCATTAATAATCGCTTCGCTGGCGGAACAGGTTTCGGGCCCAGTCAAGATAAAAACTCGAGCCAGATCGACGCTGGGTAAGGGTTGACCTGCTGGTAAACCAGGAAATCCTTGAGTGACAGTGTGAAATGGGGTGGGGCCAAGCAATTGCCCGGTTACGGGGTTTATTGTCGGATGTTTATCGTTAAATTGTGTTTCATCAAACGTTTGTCCGATTGTGACGGGACCCGCAATCATATAGCTGATCTGGTTGGCAATATCGAGAAAGCCGCCACCGTTGTACCGCAGATCGAGAATCAGATCCGTGATGCCAGCGCCTGCAAAGCTTTCAATGGCTGCCACCAGTGCGGCTTCAGCCGGTGCAATGTGGGTGGTGAACAGCAGGTACCCCACCGGACCGCTGGGGGTCTGAAACACGTCGGTGACCGGGGTTGGATTCTGGGTGATGGACGCTGAAACCAGGTCGACGTCGCGCACGTTGCTGTCATCAAAGTCTGAAATCCGCAGCCGGGTGCTGGTGCCGGTGTTGCCTGGAAACAAACCCGCATTTAACGCATCAACCCCGGCCTGGGTGTTGTCATTGATGGCATCCACGCCGTCGACCAGCAGTACTCTGGATCCGCGTGTCATACCCGCCAGGTCGGCTGGAGAATTGGGTTCAACAAACGCCACCACAATCTCTCGCGGCGGTCTGGCACTGATCAGGATGAATTCTGCCCCGTACCCGGCGCTGACGCCGGATTGGCTTAACGCCTCCCAGGCCTCGGTATCAAAGGTGAAATGAAACTGATCTTTGCGGGCCCCGGATGGTGTGAGTTCGTTGGTCTGCATCAGGTCAAAATACGTGGGCGTGTCAAACGCTTCGGGATCCGCATCGACAATTTCGTCATACCACAGGTATAGATCATGGCTCCAGGCACGCAGCCATTCGTTTTCATCCGTGGCGCTGCCTTGTGTGTCGTTAAAGCCGGCGCCGCTGCGCGGATTAAGGCAGATGTCAGAGAAAAGGTCCGGATCGTTGAAGATGCCGCGCTCAAAGTCACTCTGCGCGGCAGGTGGGGGCGGGGGCGGTGTACCGCCACCGCCGTTGCCGCCGCCACTGCCACCGCCGCCACCGCCGCCGCAGGCAGTAAGGGTGAGGGTTGCGGATACCAGCAAAGCGACTTTATACAACATACGAGCCTGCCATGTTCTGATTCAGAAAATTAAGGGATTATGTCCGTCCGATAGCCTGTTCAGACAGGGTCAGCGCACGATCAATACGATCACGCATCTCCTCCAGGTCGATGCCGTCGGTACTCTTCTTGCCTTCGCAATAACGTGCATACACGCCGTGCACAATGGCCGCGGTTTTCCAGCGATTAAACGCGGTGTAGTAGTTCAACCGCGACAGGTCCCGGCCGGTTTTCAGCGCATAGCGTTCTGCCAGTTCCGTGCGGGTGGGAAAACCCGGCGGTGCGGTTGCGGCTTCCGGCACAATCGGTTCGGCATCTGTCGGATCCGGCCAGGCGTTCAACGCATAGGCCAGATCAGCTAACGGATCGCCCAGGGTGGATATCTCCCAGTCGACCACGGCAGCAACGGTATGCTCCGGACCAATCAGAACATTGTGCAGGCCATAGTCGCCGTGGACCACGCGAGCCGGTCCCTGATCAGGCATATGATCCAGAAAATACTGCTGCAACTCGTGAGCGCGCGGGTCGTCATAGTTGGCGGGCTCAACGGATGAGGTCCATGAGCGATACCAGGTTTTCAGCTGGCGGCCGACATAGTTTTCTTTTTTCCCCAGATCGCCAAGCCCCACTTCGTCAGGGTCAACCGCATGCAGTTGGGCAAGCACATCAATAAATGACAGCGCCATTTTCCGGCGCTCGGATTCCGGCACCCACTGGCGCGTGTCGTCCGAGTTGTACAAAGGATGACCGTTAATGTGGCCCATGACATAGAACCAGGCGCCGGTCACCTCAGGGTCTTCGCAGAAACCATACGCCGCGGGCACCGGCACATCCGTAGGCCCCAGTGCCGAGATCAGCGCCCATTCCCGGGACATGTCATGGGCTTTGGGCAGCAGTTCTCCCTGGGGTGGACGCCGGATAACCGCAAGGGCGCCGCTGGCGTCCTCCAGCTGATAGGTCAGGTTGGAATGCCCGCCTTCCAGCCGGGTCCATTTGAACGGAGGTTTCAGATCAGCCACATGCTGGCTGATCCAGGCTTCCACCGCGGCAACGTTGTACCCTTCAGGGGTTGTTTCTGTATGCGTGTCTGTCATGGTGCGCGGCTACCAGAGGTCATATTTCTGCAGTTCTGCACGGCCAACCACCATGTAGTGCACCTCATCGGGGCCGTCAGCAAAACGCAGGTGTCGCATGTCGGTGTACAGACCCGCCAGCGGCGTCCACTGTGAAACACCGGCTGCGCCGTGGATCTGAATCGCCTGATCGATAATTTCACAGACCTTTTCGGGCACCATTGCTTTCACGGCGCTGACGTAAACCCTGGCCTCTTTGTTGCCCAGCACGTCCATGGCTTTAGCTGCCTGCAGCACGGACAGGCGCATGGCGTTAATTTCGATGCGTGCGCGGGAGATCATTTCGATGTTTTTGCCCAGTTTGGCAATAGGTTTGCCAAACGCGGTGCGGGTGCCGGCGCGTTTCACCAGCAGTTCCAGCGCCAGTTCGGCTTTGCCGATGGAGCGCATGCAGTGGTGAATGCGTCCTGGACCCAGGCGCAATTGTGAGATTTCAAAACCGCGACCTTCGCCGAGCAGGATATTTTCCTTGGGGACTCGAACGTTGTTGAAGCGCAGGTGCATATGCCCCCGCGGTGCATGGTCTTCGCCAAACACTTCCATGCCACCGAGGATTTCAACTCCGGGGGTGTCTATGGGTACCAGAATCTGGGACTGCTGACGGCTGGGAGCTGCGTCCGGGCTGGTTTTCACCATGGTGATCATGATTTTGCAGCGGGGATCGCCAGCACCCGAGATATAGTATTTTTCGCCGTTGATGACCCACTCGTCGCCATCGAGCACGGCGCTGGTGCTGATGTTCTTGGCATCCGATGACGGCAGTGCGGGTTCGGTCATGGCATAGGCGGAGCGGATTTCGCCATCGAGCAGGGGCTGTAACCACTGTTTCTTCTGCTCCGGTGTCCCTACGCGTTCCAGTACTTCCATGTTGCCGGTATCCGGCGCGCTGCAATTCAGCGTTTCCGAGGCCAGCGGATATTTACCCAGTTCAGCGGCGATGTAGGCATAGTCCAGGTTGTTCAAACCCTCTCCGGTTTCACTGTCAGGCAGAAAGAAATTCCACAGGCCGGATTCTTTGGCTTTGGCTTTGGCGCCGTCCAGCAGCTCCAGTTGACGAGGGTGCCAGCTCCAACGGTCTTCTTTTTGTTCGTTGAGCGCCTGAAACTCGTCAACGATGGGCAACACGTTGTCGTTGATGTGTTTTTTCACCGCAGCCATCAGCGGCTGGGCTTGTTCGGACATGGACAGTTCAAACAGGTCTGCTTCTAAATCTGACATCTTCCCCTCTTCTTGCGTTGCGGACTGGTATATTGCACAGGTACTGGATCATAACCATTTTTCTACTGCTCTGGGGAGACTCTTCCGTCCGTATTGCGACCTATAATTTACAGAATCTGTTTCTCGCCGAAGAAGGTGTGCTGGACCCCCTGCTGCCGAGCGAAGGCCCGTTGACCCCCCAGCGTCGGCTGCGGCCCATGGCGAGGATGATTACCCAGGTAGATGCTGACGTGTTACTGGTTCAGGAAGTCGGTTCTCAGCGCTCGCTGGACCTGCTTAATGCCCAGCTGCCGCAACCTTATCCCCATGCCAGAGTAGTACCTGGCAACAGCCTGCGATCCATCCATCTGGGGGTGTTGTCGCGGCAGGATGTCATTGTCAGCTCGCACCGTCATGTGCAGCTGCTCGATGCGCACGGCCGTGGTCTGTATTTCTATCGCTCGGCCGAGGAAGCTGCGGCACAACAGCAACGGCCGGCGGGCTTTTTCCGCGATGTTCTGCAGATTGACATACACAGATCCCGGCAGCTACCTGTGACGCTGTTTGGCGTGCATCTGAAATCCCGTACCAATCCGCCCTGGCAGCTCCACGGGGCCAATGTTTATCGCCTGGCTGAAGCGCAGGCGCTGGCGCAACTGGTAGCACAGTACCGTGCGTGCCACCCCCATGTGGGTCTGGCTGTGCTTGGGGACTTTAATGATCTGTTGAGCAGTGATGCCCTGCAACCCCTGCGGCAGCTGCCCCTGCAGGATGTGGTCGGCGCACAGCTGCGCCGGGCGGGACGCAATCCGTCTACTTACTGGCCAAAGCGGCGTGCGCGCATCGATCATATTCTGCTGGATGTCACCCTGACAGGGCTGCTGGTGCCGGAATCCGCTGCGATCCACGCGAACCAGATGGCCCGCACGGCGTCTGATCATTACCCGGTTTCCGTGGTGCTCAACGAAGATCCAGATGCGGTCCGACCCCTGTGAACGGGTCTTTATAACCTGCGCTTGTTTGCGTATCGCTAATTATTATTATCATTAGTTATAAAAACCCTTAAAACTAGGTCCATAAGAATTGTAAGGCAACAGGTCATGGTGGACCGAAACAGCGATGTTAAATCAATGACATCCGCTGCAGAGCAGCTATCTCAGGCGTCTACTCAGGGGGACAGCCGCGCCGCGCAGGTTGCATGGGGGCGTTTTACCCAGGCGGAGCAGATTGCTGTGTGGAACCAGCGGTTTGAGGACCTCAGTGCCACCGAGCGCGTGGCCTGGGCGTTAAAAACCCTGCCGGGCGCTCCGGTACTGACCTCATCGTTTGGTGCACAGGCTGCGGTCAGCCTGCATATGCTGACCCAGGTCAAGGCGGATATTCCAGTGATCCTGATCGATACCGGCTACCTGTTCCCGGAAACCTACAACTTTGTCGACGAACTGACTGAGCGTCTGAACCTCAATCTGCACATCTTCAGGGCGCACCGCAGTCCTGCCTGGCAGGAAGCCGCTGAAGGTCAGCGCTGGCTGCAGGGTGTTGACGGGGTGGAGGCCTACAATCAGGAAAACAAGGTAGAGCCCATGCAGCGTGCGCTGGCGGAACTCAATGTGGGTACCTGGTTCACCGGCGTGCGACGTAACCAGGCACAGAGCCGGGCCCGGACGCCATTCATAGCCAACGATCACGGCTACTTCAAAGTGGCGCCGTTAGCAGACTGGTCAGACAAAGATGTTTTCAGTTACCTGCAGGCCCATGATCTGCCCTATCACCCATTGTGGGAGAAAGGTTATGTCTCCATTGGCGATGTACACACAACCCGGGCTTTACACGAAGTAGACAGCGAAGAAGAAACCCGGTTTTTTGGTCTCAAGCGCGAGTGCGGCCTGCACGAAGTTCTTTAGCAGCGCCCATTTTAAGGTCAGGTCATTGCGTGGCGCTTTCCCCGGGGGCAAACGCCAGCAGCACATTACCTGGCGCCTGTCCGAACATGCCGTACCCGGAACTCACAAACAACATACCGTTTGCCGCGACGATGGATGCGTTGTCGATGGCGCCGCCGTGGCCGCTGACACCGTTTGCCCCGGCAAAAGCCTGAACCGTATCGTAGGTCCACAGCACTTCACCTGTGTCGCCTGCAAAAATGCGCACAAAACCATCCAGACTACCCTGAATAACCGCGCCGTCTACCGCCAGGGTCGCCGCAGAAAAGCCATACAGAAACTCACAATAAGGCATTTTTTCCTGGCGACCGGCACACGCAGGTTGTGTGCGGTGACGCCAGACGGATTCACCGCTGTCGACATCAATGGCGTATAGGCCGGGTTGTGGTTCGAACCCGGGGCGGGGCCGTCCCGGATCATTGAGGCCTGCAAACACCCGCTTGCCATCGTAGGCCATACCCCAGTGGATGCCGCCATTGGCGGTGCCCCGGCCATTGTTCCAGTGCCACAACACCGCGCCGTTGTTATCCGGATCCAGGGCCCACACGTCGCTGGATTTCTGCCCGGCCAGCAGGACGTCTTTGCCGTTGCTGCGCTGGGCGATGATCACCGACGCACCAAAATCCACATCACGCTCGACGCTGGTTTCCGGTGGGCAATTGGGCGAGCGGTTCTCACGGCGACAGCCTGCCAGGAAAATATCGTTAGCCGTGGCCTGAAATGCCCAGCGGATTTCACCGGTTTTCAGATCCATGGCAAGAATGGCATCGGTATGCGGGTGCGCCGGTTCCGAGGTGGCTTCCCCGGTGCCCACATACAACAGGCCGCGTTTCAGATCGATGGCCGGGGAGGTCCAGATCGGTGCTCCGGACGGCCCCCATATCATCTGACCATCACCCCGGTCGCGGATCGGTTGTGCGTCAGGCATCGCATGGGTCAGCCATAGCGTGTCGCCGGTGGCGGCATCCAGGGCCGCCACCGCGCCGTGGGAGCGACAGCATAAGTGGGTGGACTGCGCGCCGACCATAATTTCGAACTGCGAGATGGATGCATAAACCACGCCATCCACCAGCTGCGGTGTACCGGTAATGATGGTTTCCGGAAACAGTTTCAGGCTCTTGCGCCATAGAGCTGCGCCGGTGCGGGCATCCAGCAGATGAATGCGCCCGGCGGAGTCGCCGAATACCAGGGCAGGTATTGTCGCGCTGCCTGCAGGGCTGCTTTGTGGGTGTTTTATCTGGCCGTAGGTGAGGCTGGTGCGTAATGGCATATCGGAGTCATACACCCACCGCACGCAGGGTTGCCCGCTGATGTCGATGGCATAGAGCTGCTGGCTGTCCACCGGAGTGAGAAACAGAATGTTGCCGACAATGGCGGGTTGCGATCGCATCATCGTGATATTTGGGAATGCCAGCGCCCATTTGAGTTCCAGTCTGGACAGATCTTCGGTGCTCAGACCCGACTGTGCCGCGCTGAGATAACGGTGATTCTGCAATCCCAGACCGAAACCACTGATGGTGGCATGCTCCTCCAGCGCCAGAGGTTGATCAGCAGCGTCGCACAGATGTTCACCGACCCACAGGTTATCGTCTCGGGTCTGACCGGTAAAAAAATCAATGAGATCGGCGCGTTCTTCCGCGGTCAGTGCTTTGGCCTGTTCTTTCATGCGGCCGTCATTGATGGCGTGGGCGATCAGGGCGGGGATCATGCGCTGTAATGTTGCAAAAGAACGTGAGCGAGTCGCCTCGGGATTGTCGTGACATGACGCGCAGTGTTTGTCGTATACAATGTTGCCGGGATGGCTTGCCGGCAGTTCGACGGCGGGTACAGGTGCCGCGGCAGCAGTCATCACAAAAACACCCACGTAGGGCAATATGCCTGAAAAAAACTTGTGCATTGATCTCCCCTGTTTGCACCACCTTTATACCCGTTGCCGTGATTGTTGGGTAGAGTGCACCGGGCAGCGGTGTATCCGCAGAAGGCTGAGCATGATGGAAGATGACAAAGTGACAGGTGTGAAGGTGTTTGTTAAGCCAGGCATAGCAACATAGACAGGCATACCATGGGTCTGGCGCTGGTTTTAGGAGGCGCAGCGCTGTGGCTTGCTGTAGACATGGCGCAGGTTTCCATGGCGCTGGATGGGGTAATTTACAGCGCTATCGCACAGCTGTTTGCCCAGGGCCAGGGCAGCTTCTGGCACCTGCCGCATTTTGAGGCGGGGGTTGGCGGGTTCTTTGACCATCCCCCCCTGGGCTTGTGGCTGCTGTCCTTCTGGGCACAGTGGCTGGGATCGGATTTCTGGGTTGAACGCAGTTTTCTGCTGATGCTGATGCTGGGATTCTGTTCAGCCGTTGGCGTATTGTGGTCTGCGGCGACGTCATCGCCGTCAGAGATGCGCCCGGCAAAGACCGCTGATGTCCACCATCGGTATATCTGGTGGGTGATGCTGCTGTTGCTGTCGATGCCCGTGGTGCGTTTTACTCTGGTCAACAATCCGCTGGAAAGTTTGCTGGCCGTCTTTTCCTTATGGGCGGTGGTGTTTGCCTGGTGGGGGATGCAGCGGCCATGGCTGAACCTGATAACGGGTGTGTTGTGTTGTGCAGCGGTTCTGACCAAAGGTCCGGTGGGCCTGTTTGCGCTGGCTGCTCCGTGCATTTTTGCCTGGCAGATACTGGGTAACCTGACAAAAGCCATGCGTCATACGCTGTTGGCCGCGGTGCCGGGTATGCTGCTCGCTGCAGGGCTGTTTGCTTTTGAACCTGCGCGTCTGGCACTGCTGGCATATCTGGATACACAGCTTATCGGCACCTTTTCCGGCCTGCGCGTTCCGGAAAACGGTCGTCTCTATCTGCTCGAACAGTTTGCCGGCAATCTGGGTGTCGCCGTTGTGGTCATGCTGCTGGTCAGTCGCGGACGTTTGGAGGTTCAACTGCCGAAGGTGTCTAAAGCCTATCTGTTGCTGGGCTTGTGTGCGTTTATCCCTTTGTTAGTGAGTCCACGTCAGTACAAACACTATCTGTTGTCCTGTCTGCCATACTTTGCGCTGTTTCTGGCGCTACTTGCACGACCGGTCTGGCCGGCTGTCTGGCCGCGTATGAAAGTGCGCTGGATGACGGCTTCGATTGTGCTTGTGTTGCTGCTGACCGGGCTGCGTGTCGGAGTGAGTTTTGGCAAAAACGGCAAAGACGATGTTGAGTTGTCTGATACCGCAGCGATAGCTGCCGTTATGGCGTTACAGCCTCAGATCGAGCTGGCGTTTTGTGAAGCGACCCTGCGCCGACGCGCATACTTTACGCGTTATACGCAGGTGCAAACCTATCATGTACCGCTGGATGAACTGTCGAGCCTGGGATTGGGTGCACTCTATGTCTGCCGTGAACCGCCGGGTTCGGGGTTTGTGTCGCTGCGCCTGCTCAACGAAGGTCTGCAGGTCTGGCAACGCACCTCTATCTGATGCGCTGCCAGCAGACTCTGTTTACCAGGGGCTTCTAGAAACGGAAGCCCAGGTGGATGCCATAGACCCAGGGATCGATCTCTACCGTGCCGATGCTTGCGCCGTTTACCTTGGCATCTGACTCAATATCGATGTAACGCACGTCCGCATTCAGGAACATGCTTTCCGTCAGATCGATGTCAACGCCGATCTGAGCGGCCCAGCCGAAGGAGTTGTCCAGAGACAGATCAGCACCATCCAGGTCTTCTTCAAAGAAGAGGGTGTAGTTCAAGCCTGCGCCAATATAGGGGCGGACCGGCTGGTTGGGACTGAAGTGATACTGCACGCTGAGGGTGGGTGGCAGGTGTTTTGTCTCACCGATAGTGCCGCCCCCTCTGGCGTCGATATCGTGTTTGAAAGGCAACGCAGCCAGCAGTTCCAGCGCCCACTGATCGGCCATGAAGTAGGTGCCGGTGAAGGTCAGGGTGGCACCGGAATCAACTTCGACGGCTGGGTGATTGTCTGATTTTGGATCCACCATGGATGCCCCGACACGCACCAGGAAGTCCCCGGCCTCGGCAAAAACGCTGGTGCTGTAAACCAGTAAAAAAGCGGTGAACATCAATTTTTTCATGATCAGAAGACTCCTTGGAAAGTGCTTGTGTCGTTAGTGTCCGAACAATTTAATGCAAGCGGGAAAAAGCCATTTGACCTGGATCAAATCGACGACTGATCCTGCCCCGGGGAATGTCGCAACCTGCTAGGTAGTTTCCCTGGTATCGGAGATTGACAAGTCACGCCACAGTGCCGCTGATGACTGCAATGACACTGAAATCAAACAACAACGTACGCGAGCTTGCATGCTGTGAGCTCTGTCCGACCCACAAAGCCTGCCTTGCCCGCTATGCAACGCCTTCCCAGCGACGTGTTCTGGGGCAATCGCTGCAGTTGGTTTCGCCGTTACAGGCAGGTGAATACGTTTACCGTGCCGGTGCTGTGGTCAAAGGCCAGTACCACATACGCTCAGGGATGGTGAAAACCTACGTGACCACCGCGTCCGGCGAGGCCTGTGTGACGGGTTTTGTCCTTGCAGGTGAAATCCTCAATCATGGCTATGCCAGTGGTGTCCACAGCGATTATGCAGTTGCCCTGGAAACCGTATCGCTGTGCCGTCTGGACACGGTTGCGATAGAACTGCTTGGTCATCACGGGATGTCAGCGACGATGCTGGACAATCAGGCGGAACAGGTCCGCTTTGAGGTGATGCATCAGATGAATCTGCGACAGACTTCAGCTGAGAAACGCTTTGCTGGTTTCTGTCTGCAGTATGGTCAGCGTCGGGCTCGTCTGGGCCTGGATGAGCGGATTTTGCCCACGCCAATGAGCCGTACAGATCTGGCCAGCTATCTGGGCATGAAGCTTGAAAGCCTGTCACGGGTCATATCTCGTCTGCAGTCCCGCGGCCTGGTCGCTGCCCAGCGCAGTCAGGTGCAGGTACTGCAGCCTCTTGAACTGGCGAACCTGGCGGATCACCTGCGTTACTGATGCGGGTCTGCCAATGGACTTGGCAATACCTGCGCCAGGCGATATGGTCATCGCTCCTGTTCACTGAGTGATGGTTATGTTGTTCAAAAGTGCATCTGTTCCGATCGCGGAGTTCGAAGAAAAAAGCGGCTGGACATTTAAACCCGAAGGCGCCTGCAAAGGTGACGTCTGTATTGTGCTGCCCACCGAACTGCAATCTGCTGAACGTTCCACCCACGTGGACCTTGATGCAGTCACTGCTGCGCTGGGTTTACCCATGCTTGTGGATGAAGCACATGGTTTGTACGCGGTTGGTCCGGAGTCGATTGGCGCGCGTGCGCTGGTCACTGCCGTTGCGCCAAACCTGGTGTTGCCGGATCTGGACGGGCAACCCTTCGATCTGGCCAGCCTGCGCGGAAAGAAGGTGATGGTTTACGCCTGGGCGCCCTACTGAGGATGCTCTAACGACCTGCCCGTGTGGCAGGCCCTGCGTCAGGAACTGTATACCAAAAACTTTGAACTGGTGACCGTTGGTCTGGACACTTTGGGAGCGGAGGGTTGTCGCGGGTACATTGAAGCAGCCGCTCCCCAGCATCCGGCGCTGCTTGACCAGCATCATGTGCTGGCCGAAAAATTTGGCGTGATCAATATTCCCAGCGCTATCTGGATTGATGAACAGGGTGTGATCGTACGGCCTGCCGAAGCCGCGCCTGCGCCCCCACAAACCCGACAGCCACCCCCGCCACCGGCTGGCGATGCACCCGCCATGCCGGAACGTTTTGTTGAAATGATGGGTGAGGCGGTCAAAATCAGATCCGATGCGCAGGCTTATCACGCCGCGCTGCGTGACTGGGTTGAAAACGGCGCTGCGAGTCGCTTTGCGCTGGCCCCGGATGAAGTGGTCAGCCGCTCCCGGCCGCGCAGTGCAGAGGTGTCGTTAGGACATGCACATTTTGAGCTGGCCAGTGCCCTGGAACTGGCTGGTGCGCACGAGGAAGCGATACCCCACTTTCGTAAGGCGCACGAGCTGGTGCCGGACAGCTGGACATTTCGGCGTCAGGCCTGGTCGCTGGAGAAAAACCCGATTCCAGGTCCGATGCAGCGGTTCTGGCAGGGGCCATCACCGGATGCACCCGAGAGCTGGCCCTATGAAGGGGACTGGTTAAGCGATGTGCGCAAGGTCGGTGCGGAAAACTACAGCGAACCGTTCAAACCCTGAACCTTTTGTTAAAGGTCGTCTTCCGGATGGCCCAGCTTGGCATGCACCTAGTGTCCTGTCTGATGAATTCGTTGAATTATGATGAGCCCAGAATCGTCAAGAACAAGGCGAATCCCGCCGGGAATGTAGGTACCTTGCCAAGGGATGCAACGCGGTTATTGGCGATTCTGGGCCACCTGAAAGGCGCGCCCCACAAGCCCTGTGGCGTTGTTGCGCCCCTAGGAAAGGTACCCGACCTGTCCGTCGGAACGCGTCTAGCCACAGAACTTGTGGGGCGCGTCATAACTCAACGAATTCATCAGACAGGACACTAAGTCGTCAGGCTCGCAAGCGCGCGCTCCAGTTCAGCAACACGTTGTGCAAGATCCCTGTCGGCGTCGGCACAGTGGTGGTCTGCTGACCCCGCACCAGAAACTGGTGTTGTCTGAGCAGCTGCGGCTGCAGTGGCCGGTGGCGCATCACCAAACACATGCTGATATTCACTGTCTCTACGCCCGGGCGTTCTGGGTAGCTGCATGACGCAGGCGCCGTTGTCCATGTGCATCAGCGCTTCAAGCTCAGCGATGACTTCGTCGTTGCCGGCGAACTCGTATAAACGGCCACTGTTTGCCCGCAGCTCCCCCGGTGTCCGTGGTCCGCGTAATAACAGGACCGTGATGATCGCGTACTGCGGTGGGCTGAACTGGTAGTCGCTGAACGGCGTATTGCAGAAGCGGTGGCTGTACTTTTCCACCTGGGTTTTGAAGTTTTCATCACTGCGCAACAGATGTTTGTCCTGCAGGCCGCGCACGGCGCGCTGAACTTCACCCGGGTCCAACGACATGACCGGCGAACGGGATGATTTCTGGTTACAGGCGTTCACCAGGGCATTTAAGCTTAATGGGTACTGGTCCGGTGTCAGTACCGCTTTTTCCAGCAGGCAGCCCAGCACCCGTTGTTCATTCGGTTCAAGAGATACAGGCATGTTCAGGGTCCATCGTTCAAGGCACAGGCGTTGCACAGTGACAGGCTCATTGCGGTGACTGGCTCAGCGGTTAATGTGGGCGCGCTGGTGGGGTGCGGCAAAATCCAGCACAGGCCCCCTGGGCAGTATGCCGGGTTTGCCGGCACCGTAATAGATGCCTTTGATAGCATCCACGTCAACCGTGGCGGCCACACCGGGCAGCTGGTACAGATCTCGTGTATATGGCCAGAGGTGTTGAAAGTCCATGAGCTGATTGCGGTTGCATCTGAAGCGACTGTAATAGGCCAGATCGAACCGTACCAGGGTTGCAAACAGCCGCCAGTCGGACTCTGTGACCTCGCCGCCGAACAGGTAGCGTTGCCTGGCCAGTCTTGCATCCAGCAGATCCAGAGTGTTGAACAGCTTGTCATAAGCCTCGTCGTAGGCACGCTGAGATTGAGCAAAGCCGCAACGATACACGCCGTTGTTGATGTCGGTGTAGATCAGCTCGTTCAGCGCTTCGATCTCTGCCCGCAGGGCAGCGGGAAAGTAGTCAGACTGAGAAACACCTTCGAGGTCATTAAAGGCACTGTTGAACATGCGGATGATGTCGGCAGATTCGTTGTTGACGATGGTCTGACTGTGTTTGTCCCACAACACGGGCACCGTGACCCTGCCTGTGAACTGGGGATCTGCACGGCTGTAGACTTCATGCAGATGGGTGGCTTGCAGCAGTGGCTCTGGTGGGTCTGCAAACTGCCAGCCCTGGGGTCCTGCAGCAGCAGCGGTATAGGACATGCTCACCACAGATTCAAGTTGCTTTACTGTCCGATACACAATGGTCCGATAGGCCCATGGACAGCCTGCATTGACAAACAGGTGATAACGCTCGGCAACCGCTGGAAAACGCCCGTCCTGTGCGCCGATCCAATCGCGGAACGTGCTGTTCGGACGCTCGAATCCACCATCGGTGTTGTGCCGTGGTTGATCTTCTGTGTGCCATTGGCCACGGATTAACTGCCCCATAAGTGCTGCTTCAGGCAGCCTGGACAGATCGCTCGGCAAGCGACTGGAGATAGTGAATGAGATCAGCGCTGCTGTCGCCGCGTCGCGTACCACTGAAAAAATGTGGTGAGCGTTGCGCGCGATCAAACCAGATGTTTCCTGCGTCCTGCTGCTCGGGTTTGGAAAAAGCCAGCCACATGGCGGTGTCCGCACCAGCAGCCGGATGCCGTAACAGGCGGCGCAGGAGCTTATGAAATTCCGGCATCGCGGTTTCGACACCGGGTGTGCTGACCCAGCCCGGGTGCATGGCGTAGAAGTTGATCATATCGCCGTAAGTGTGTCGCCAATGTTCATTCAGCGCAACCTGGGCGCGTTTGTGCCGGGCGTAGGTCAGGGTGCCATCGTAAGGTTCATTACCCTGCAATGCATTGATATCCAGCGCAACATTGTACATGCCGCCCGAGCTCATACTGATGACTGTGCTGCCACTTTTCAGTGTGCCCAGACTGATCAGCTGTTCGGTCAGCAGATAATGCCCGAGGACGTTGGTTGCAAAACCGGTTTCTATGCCTTCCAGGGTTGAGCTGCGCTGGTTCAACATGAGTCCGACATTATTCACCAGCACATCGAACACGGTATTGCTTGCGCCAAAATCTGCAGCCAGATCTCCAACGGACGACATAAGTGATAGATCGACGCTGTGGCAGACAATTTGACCCCGGTTTGAGCTGACTTCGGCCTCGAGCTGTTTCAACTTCTGCGTGTTGCGCGCAACCACATGCACGGTGGCCCCTGCGTTTGCCGCGCTCAGCGCCAGGTGCCGACCAATGCCGGTCGAGGCGCCGGTAATCAGCCAGGTCTGTCCGGCAAAGTCGAACGATCTGGTAGACCAGGTGAGTCTGCGCAGGGCATAACCCAGGCGGGTGAAGCTGGGCATGAACCAGGAGAAAAACAGAGCGCCACGAGCAGGGTAGGAGGGTGACATAGATCAATCATTGAACGGGTAGAATGAAAGTATCCTCGGCTGCTGATCAAGGTTGTGTGAAAGTCCGGTTGCGTTCGTTGACGCCATTAGAATGCGTGATGCCTGGCTAGAACCTCCAGAAAAGCATCGCCATACTGAGCCAGTTTGGCCCGTCCCACGCCACTGACTTCCAGTAATTGTTCAGCAGTTCTGGGTCGTACAGCAATCATCTGTCGCAAAGTGGCGTCGTGAAACACCATATAGGGAGGGATATCCTGACTTTCGGCGAGACGTCGTCGAACCGCTTTCAGATCCTCCATCAGTTCTTCGTCTTCGAGTTCCAGCGTGTATTCTGCTGGTCTGCTCCGCTTTTTTGTTGGCGTGGGGTCTTCCCGCAATGCCAGTGTGATGTCGCCACGCAGCAGTGCCCGGCTTGCGCCAGTCAGGCGCAGTGCGCCATAGCGGCTGTGATCCACCTGCAGATACCCCCGGACAACAAGCTGTCGGAACACTGATCGCCATTGCTGTTCAGACATTTCTTGGCCGATGGCGAAGGTAGATAAATTGTGATGTTCGAATTGTCTGACTTTATCTTTGAGTTGACCGCGAAGAACATCGATGACGTGTCCGGCGCCGAAGCGCTGGCCAGTACGAAAAACGCAGGAGAGCGCCTTCTGCGCCGTCTGTGTGGCGTCCCACGTAACCGGCGGTGATACGCAGACATCACAGTTGTCGCAGCGAGGAGCGGGTGTTTCGCCAAAATAACTCAACAAGCTGGCACGCCGGCAGGTGGTGACTTCGCACCAGCCCAGCAGCGCATCGAGTTTGCTGCGTTCGACACGCTTATGGCTTTCGTCAGACGGGGATTCATCCACCATGCGGGACAGGCGCACCACATCCTGTAAACCATAAACCATCCAGGCCTGTGCAGGCGCGCCATCGCGTCCGGCGCGACCGGTTTCCTGATAATACGCTTCCATCGATTTAGGCAGGTCCAGGTGCGCCACAAAACGTACGTCAGGCTTATCGATGCCCATGCCGAAGGCGATGGTTGCAACCATCACCACGTCGTCTTCTTTCAGGAAACGTACCTGGTGCTGCGCTCGCTCCTGTGCACTCAGGCCGGCATGGTAGGGCAGCGCGTTGACACCCTGCTGTTGCAACCAGTGGGCGGTATCATTCACGCTTTTGCGCGACAGACAGTAGACTATTCCCGCACAGCCTTTAAAGTCCTGCAGGAAGGTCATCAGCTGGTTTTTTGCATTGACCTTGGGTTGCACCGAATAAAAAATGTTGGGTCGATCAAAGCCGCTGTTGAAGACTTCTGGTTCAGCAAGGTTCAGCCGGGCGCAGATGTCCTGCTGGGTGCGCGGGTCGGCAGTTGCGGTAAGGGCGAGTCTGGGCACGCCGGGAAAGGCGTCCCGCAGCTGATCCAGAGCCAGATAATCAGCGCGGAAATCATGCCCCCAGGATGACACGCAGTGGGCCTCATCAATGGCAATCAGGTTGATACGGCAGCTGCTCAGGTCGGTCAGGGTTGACGGTTGCAGCAGCCGCTCCGGGGCGACATAAAGCAGTTTCAGATCACCGCTGCGGGCGCGTTCAATGACCGCCTGTTGTTCATGATACTCAAGGGTCGAATTCAGATAGGCGGCTGATACACCGGACAGGGTCAGCGCCTGCACCTGATCCTGCATCAGCGCAATCAAGGGTGATACCACAAGTCCAAGACCTGGCTGGATAATGGCTGGAAGCTGATAACACAGGGATTTGCCGCCGCCGGTAGGCATTAACACCAGGCTGTCACGACCGGCACAGGTATGCGCAATGATTTCCGCCTGAGGGCCGCGGAACGAGGCATAGCCAAACGTATCGAGCAGCACGCGACGTGCCTGCTCCATGACAGATGAGGGCAGTGCAGGGGGATTCGTTTCAGGCACGGATAATACAGACAGGCTGAGGCTGATTGATTTTGAATTTCGGGATAAACTGATGCTCCGTCACAGGCGGACAATACCTTATCTTCAGGCAGGGAACGAACGTTATGGGATATATCATCAATCGGCGTGTTGTTATGACCACGGTCGCCACCTTTGTGGCGGGGAGTATGTTGGCCGGGTGTGCCTCCAATCAATATATCAAACGTGACGAATTCGACGCCACCGTCAGCGACCTGCGTGCAACAGACAGCAGCCTCGCCGCGGATCTGCAGGGCTTTCGCAGTCAGTTCACCGAAATGACCCAGGATCTGCATGGCAAATTTGCAGGTTATGACGCAACCATTGCGAATCTGCAGGGCCGCTTGCGTGTGGAAATGAGCGCCCATTTTGCATATGACGACGATACGCTGCGTCCTGCGGACAAACCTGCTTTGGATGAGTTCAGCGCAGTGGTAAAACAGTATGACCCAAATGTTGTGGTCACCGTTGAAGGCTTTACCGATCCTGCTGGGGATCCCGCTTATAATCAGCAGCTGGGTCAGCGACGAGCGGAGGCGGTAAGGCAATACCTGATCTCCAGCGGCGGCCTGCATCCGGAGCGGGTGCGTGCAGTGAGTTACGGCGAAGACAGCCGACGCATGCTGCAACCCGGGCAATGGGGAGATGCAGGGGCAGCAAACCGGCGGGTATCCCTGGTGGTAGATTACCTCGGGCTGGCACCAGGCGAAGTGAACGGAGGCTAGCTTGTCTGGTTAATTCAACGAGTTAAACAGACAGGACACGATCAGCTTCAGTTCTGCGCTTGCTGGAGCTGCTGGCTGGCAGAGTCGTTCACCGGATCAGGCAGATTCTGCACAAATTTTGCGATGTGTTCGAACGCCTGTTTAGCCTCTGGCAGCTCAGGTTCGAAGACATGCCAGACGTGGATCATATGATTCCAGGTTTCCAGTTTCACCGTTGAGCCTTGTGCGTTTGCCTTGTTGGCGTAGCGGCGCGCATCTCCGAGCAGCATTTCAGCTTCACTGGCCTGGATAAGAATCGGTGGCAGGCCATGCAGGTTGCCATGGATCGGCGAAATCCGGCTGTCGGTTGGGTGCAGGCGGGTGCTGAACCAGGAAAAATACAGCAGTGCAGCCCTTGGCAATCTGACCAGCTTGCCAAGGGAAGGGCCCAGTAACGGGTCCGTGGCAGCATTCCTGCGCAGCGTCGGCGAGCCAAAGGTATTGTCTGTCGCCGGCGCAATGGCAATGACACCATCAGCCATGCGCAGCGCATGGTCACGCGCCCAGGCAGTCACCACCAGGGCCAGATTGCCGCCGGCGGAATCACCGGACATCAGCAGCTGGGTTGCAGCACCTGCTCCGGTGGGGCCGTTGTCCAGCACATAACGATACGCCGCCTGACAATCCGACAGGCAGTCGAGGCGGCCGTGTTCAGGCAGCATGCGATAGTCGACGGCAAACACGCTCACACCCAGCAAGCGCGCGTACTTGGTGGTGATGGTGCGATGGCTGCGCGGGCTGCCCAGCATGAAGGCGCCACCGTGAATGTACAGCATGCGTTTGTCGGGATCAGAGTGTTCACCCAGTACCCACTCACCTTTTACCGAGGCGCTCTCCACCGGGATCAGGGTTATGCCGTCCAGATCCGCGCTGTCACCGATGCTGTCCATTGCCGCACGCATCTGGTTCAGTCGCGACGCTTTGTCCGGTCCACCGGAACCCTGGCCGAAGTCCTGTAATTTTGTGATGACGTCGCTGTGCGCGGGGCTGGCATGGCGTTCGTGGTTGAGGGGTACGTTGAGCCTCTGATCATACTGCGCCAGATTCGGGCCGCTCAGATAGAAACGCGCAACCGCCCAGCAGAACACCAGAAACAGGACAACGTATATAAACCACATAGAAAAGACCTGCTCAGCGCCGTTTCAGCGCGGGTTGATAAAACTGAGAACCGTCTGCGAAAAAGTTTACACCTGCAGCGTGCCGGCACTCTGGTCTGTATGACCGGTGACGTCGAACGACATGATTACCATATCCCGTGTTGTGCCACTGCGGTCCTGCACATAATCCGCCAGTAGTGCTTCAGGCACAAATCCAAGATGACGGAATGCGGCTTGAGCGCCACGCTGATCTGAGGTCATGTGGGCAGTGATTTTTCGTAACCCCAGCGCGCTGGCCAGATCAAAAATGTTGGATATGAGGACGCGGCCCAGACCGCGACTGCGATAATCAGGATTTACGTTCACCCGGATTTCACCCATGTGCCGGGTCCAGGATGTTGGATTCCGATGTACCGATGCGTAACCGACCAGGCCGTTGCTGTCGTAGGCCACAATGGATGACGTGTGTCCACGGGCAAGGTTATTCACCCAGTCGTCTACCACAGACGCTTCTGTCAGATCCAGACGCAGAAACATCAGGTCTTCCTGGGGCAGTGCCCTGGCGAATGCCAGGACGGCATCACGATCCGCTGCAGTCATTTGCCGCAGTTCGATAGATGCACCGTCCGGCAGCGTCACAGTTTTAGGGTAGGCGTTGTAAGCAGCTTCGTTGGACATGATTTTCTTTTCCTTGTTATGCCGTAGGCGATTGCAGACTGGCGGTGCGTTCGCGCGCTTGTTCTAACAGAGCTTTAAAGGTTTCATCGGCGCTTGCGGCAATGCGCTCAACGTCCGGGAGCAGCCTGGGTTCACTGATGAAACCGAAATACAGGGTTTTGTTGTAACTCATGATGGTGACACTGAAGCCCACGTTGCCGGTCAGGATCAACAGCCCGATCTGATCGGTGACCAGATGACCACACAGATATTGCGGCACCTGGGCGCCGGGTACGTTGGTGCAGGTGAAGTTGTAACCGATGTTAGGTGGGCGGATACCTTTGGGCAGCATTGGCATCGGGAATCGGGCCGCAAACGCCGTTGGATCATATTGGGTACCCACCAGCTGCGCCGGCCAAAATGCCAGCGGCCAGGGCTCGGGTGCGCTTTCCTGCAGCAGAGTCAGTGCCTGGGCTTCCTGATTCATTTTGATGCGGTCGGTTTCGGCGCACACCGTCGCCAGACGCTGGGTTGCCGCCATGGGCCAGGCGGGTAATACAGGGAATATGGCGGAAACGCGATTGCCCAGCGCACCTTGCTGACTTTCTGTACGCACATTCACCGGACACATGATCCTGATGTACTGGTCCGTGGTCTTTTCGTCGTGATCCTGAAGATAGCTGGCAATGGCCTCGGAGACCACGGCAAGGACGACATCGTTAATCGTGCCGCCCAATGCCCGCCGAATTTCCCGGATTTCGCCAAACGACTGTTTTATCCATGCGAGTCTGCGCCGAGGCCCCACGAGACCGGCATTAAAAGGCGCGGTGATGACAGGTTTGGTCACAAAGTCAGACATGACCTTGGTGGCGCGCTGCATCAGATCAGTCTGTTCACCGGATGTGCGAAAGAGACGACCCCAGTCGGTGTCCGCCAGTTCTTTGAGGTTTTCCGACAGTGCATTGTTGAACAGTTCCCGTGGTCCTGGTGGAGGCTCCGGTCGCCAGCGCTCTTTTGGCGGTGTGACGGGATCTCCTTTAGCGTCAAAATCGTAAATAATAGCCAGCAGTTCAACGCCGGATGCACCATCGATCATGCAGTGATGGGTGGCGTGCAGGATAAGCGTTTTGTCGGGGACGCCGGTAATGATGTACGTCATCCACAATGGCTTGTTGCGATCCAGCATGGGTTCATTCATCGATACGGCGGCGTCGACGGCATCTTCCAGGCTGGTACCGGCTGGCAGTGGCGCATGAATAAGGTGGTTGGCCAGATCAAAGTCCGGATCGTCGACCCATTCCGGATGTGCCATATTCAACGGCACCTGGGCAAGTTTACGGCGATATGCAGGCAGCAGGTGGAGTCGGTCCTGGAAGTGTTTGAATACTGCCTCGAACGGCAGTTCGCCTTCCAGAATATTGATGGAAGAAATGTGCATCGGGCCGCTGGCCGATTCCATATAGAGAAAAGACGCATCAGTTGTTGAAAGTCGCAAGTGCCCACTCCGCATTGTCCGAAGACGACTATCGCCGTTTGGCTGGGTTTTGTCCAATGTCCTGACAGTTAGCGGAACCGCTTCTTCCACTCCAGCGGTACTGCTTCTTCCACTCTAGCGGTACTGCTTCTTCGGTGTTAGCGGTACTGTACCTCCAGCGGGATATGTCTGCCTGGATGAAAATTAAGCCGTTCAGTGTAAGTCCGACCATCCCAGGTGTAGGTTACCTGGTAGGCCTCGGGCGCAGGTTGAGCGTTATTGCACTGGAGGGCAAAATCCCAGCGCAACTGAGCCATCAATCCCCGCGCGGCAGCGGGTTTGTCCGCGATCTGACAGTCGGCATCTGCGCGCGGCAGCGGTACAACTTTTAATACCCTGGCGTAGACGGTTGTTTGCACGCTCGAAGGCAGCTGCGCATTGACTGACGCTGTGGCGCAAGCCAGGCTCAACAGACACACAAGCTGGGTGCACCGCTTGCGGCAGGCGGGCGTGCGGCCAATCATGGTAATGCCCATCCCATGTTGCGCAGCATGACATGGTCCTGCACGGTGAGCCCGCCCTGGCCCACGTTCAGCACCACGGCATACCCTCTCTGCCCGGCAGCCTGTTTCACCACATCAACAGTGGCACCCTGAATGTCTGCGTTCAGACGTGCGGCGAGTCGATGCGCCCTTAAGCGGGAATCAAATATCACCAGATCCTGGTGACTTTTTGGTTGCAGCGCTTTTGGCACCAAGCCTTTTTTAATGCGGCTTTGTTTAGACAATACCTTTGCCGCGTAGCGCCTGGCCCCCTCCGGCAGTTCTTTACTGGCGCTGATGCGTGTGGGCCCATAGTTGTAAGCCGCCAGTGCGCTTTGCGTATCGCTTTCGAAGGTGTGCAGCAGTTCGTTCAGGTATTGCGCGCCAAGCGAGATGTTCAGGCACGGATTATACAGTTCGCCCAGACGTCTGACGCCCAGGTGCCTGGCTGTACCCGGCCACTGGATCTGCATGATGCCGTGCGCGTTGGCTTTGGATACCGCATCAGCATCCCAGTTGCTCTCCGTGGCAGCCACAGCCAGCAACAGATCCAGCGGTACTTTATGCATGGCTGCGGCAACTTCGAAGCAGGATTGATACGGGTATCGCTTCACGACCTGCGCGTTTGTGAGCTGCGCAAGCCACAGACTGACAAGAACACACACGCCAGTCAGAACTTTCAGGGTTGAATTCGTTTTCCTGTTCATCGGCTGCCTGTGATCAATCTGATTCTGTCCGCCAGGGACTGCGCCTGTTCGGTACTGTCGTAAAGATATGAAACCTGATACCGGGCAGGGCCTACTCTGGTGACTTCGAACGGGTGGTCGGTCTGGCTGGACAGATAGTTGGCAAAGCCTCTGGCAGACGCTTCGCTGTGGAACTGGGTCCAGATGGGTTGGCGGCCTGGTGTCGACTGCGCCTCTGCAGTGGTCTCTGCCTCCTCAGTCACATCTGTTTCAAACACTGGCTTTTCCATGGCTGCAACAGATGAAACCTCAAGAGGTTCCACACCGGTGGGTGCTGACGGCATTGGCTCTGCCTGCTTTGGCGCCTGGGTGGGCAGGTCCTGCGCATCGGTTGTTTCAGCAGGGCCGGTTGCGGCGGGCAGTGTCAGCATCCAGGTGCTGGAGAAAGTGATTGTGATGCCAAAAAACAGTCCCAGGATAAATTTCACAGCGCCTCCCTAAATTTCCTGCAGGCGACCATGCAGTTTCTGCAGATGCAGGCTCTGCCATTGCAGGCCGGGTTCCAGATGGATGGCCTGGGCAGCCTGCTCCAGCCAGTCACTAACCCGCACCCCGCGCGCCTGGCAGCTGCCTGGTGCGCGCTGCAGGCTCTTGTGTAAGCGCTCGAAAGCTGCCTGGTTCCGACTGGCCACAATGTACACGCCGGTGGGCAGCGGGCTGTATCTGGGCAGGCTGATCTGATACGTCAGCTCGCCTTTTTTTCTGATACTGCGGTTACTTTCGCAGCGGGCCGGTTTGAGCTGCCGGTTATGTGTTCTGAACAACGTCACATAAGCATCTGCCATCAGGTTGAAAGTCACCTCCACACAATCACGCTGCGGGTTACTGCAACGCCTGCCAGGTTTCCAGCTGACTTCGCCGACCAGTTGTGTCGCGGTGTTCCTGATTTGTGGCTCAGCGTTATCCGGCTCTGTTTGCATTGCCTGGGATATGCCTGGCTGTACCTGGTCGTCTGCGGTTGGCGCCTTGTTACTGCTCTGAATGTAGCTCATAGCCACTATCTGAGGCGCGCTCGGGCGGTCTGAAGGCGTCATCAGCAGCACCCATTGTGGTGGCAGCTGGGCAGATGCCTGTTCGTGCTGCAGCGTCATGGTCCAGGCCGCTTCGTCAGGCTGCGAAGTGAAGATCCATTGCGGACGCAGGCGCAGCTGCCGCTGCAGTTCCTGGGTGATGCCTGCCGCAGCGGGCGCGATGGTCGCCGGAAGATGGGTGTCTACATGGATCAGGCCGGCGACACCTGCGGGAAATGTGCATTGAATCTGCTGCAGCAGGTGTCTGGCTGTTTGTGTCTGCTGCTGCGCGCTGAATGGCGCGGTGACCGTGCCGTTAGCCGCCTTGTTGGATGGTCGCTGCAACAGGCTTTTCTGAGAACGTGTCAGCGCGCCCTGCCAGCGGTAACTGATGCCGCTCACCCACACACCCAGCCGGTGGTCCAGCACCCTGATCTGGACCGTATAGCTGTTGCTGGTCGTGGCATCAACAGCAACGCCAATAATGTACTGCGCCGTCTGTTCGGGGTGCAGGCAGGTGCTGTTGCCTGCTGCGGAGATGATGTTGTTGCGGCCGGCAGAAAGTATGCTGTGTGACAGGACTTCGACAATGTTCTGGTAAAGCCGGTTGCCGGCGCCTGCCAGCTGATTGTGGTGTGCTGGTGCAAAGGTGAGGGTTGCGCCTTTGAATTTGGGGTGTTGAGAAAGTTTTTCCGCCAGTTGAGGTGCCGCCTCGTTGTTCAGCCAACGGGTAAAATCAGTGGCATGAGCGGTGCGCGCAGACCAGGCGTTGCCACAGTACGCGAATAACAGCAAGATGAGACTAACCTGCTTCCACATGCAGCACCTGTTCGTATCGATCGATGTGAAGTTGGCCGCTGACGTTGGCCTGCACGTAGCGGGTGATCTGTTTTTCTATTCTGGGGCTCAGCCCAACACCCCATTGCAGGTTTACCAGGTTCTGACCGGCCGCAGCGTCAATGACATGGGCGGGAATGGTCTGAATGTCGATTTCGTAGAGTTGTCGTGGCGGCCGGGTTGTGCGAAAGGAATATGTATCTGTTGTGGTCAGAAATGACTGACCCGTATAAGCATACAAAGTGATACGGCCTCTGCTGATGAGTCTCATGAAGTCTGCCTGGCTGGCAAAAGCCAGGGTCAAACCTTCAGCTGGTCTGTTCCGGGTATCACGATGTTCTGGCATTTTCTCCAGTGCAGGTACAGTTTCGCTGGCGGCTACACTTTCAGGAACAGCTACAATTTCAGGAGCGGATGCAGTTTCAGGGGCAGGCTCAGGTAGAGTTTCAGGCACCGGCGCAGACACCAGCACCGGCTCAGGTATCGGTTCGGGTACAGGTACCCTTTCTGGCAGGGCTGCAGGCGCCGGCGCGGGTGGCGCAGGCTTGCTGCTGCTGGCGTTAACCGGCGGCCTGACTGCGCTCTGGGACGCAATCACTGTTTCACCCCCTGGGCTGTTGCGTACCATGGCCAGAATAGCAATCAGGCAGAAAGCAATGATAGCCATGAACCGCATGACATCAGCCTGCAGGCTGTCCTGTTCCATGTGAGCTAAGCGACGCCGTCTCACAGCGGCGTGCCAGACAGGCGGGTGACGTTTTCGTTTTCCCGCGCATCAGTCCGCGCGTCGGTTTGGAGCTGTTGTTCAATGCGCTGAGTTGCCGCAACCAGCTCCGCGATGTCGCGACGTTCCAGCTGATCGTAGTAGGCTTGCAGCTCAGCACCCAGGACCAGCGTCTTACACAACCGCATCAGATAGCCGCCCACAGCGCCCACAATGGTGGTTGTCAGCGCCAGTAGAATGCCGCCGTCAACGAGCTTACGCAGTACGCTGTCTGCGTGCTCGGCCAGCGCCATATCCGGTTCACCCAGGGCGTGTTGGAGGGCGGCGCGCATACCCACTGCCGTCCAGACCACACCAATACCGATAAACACCTGCGTCCACACGTCCAACATCTGATCCAGCGTTGAGATGCGTGATGCATCGCTGCTCTGTTGCACAGCTATGCGCAGCATTAACTGAAGTTTTGCAAGGGTTGCACCGAAGGCCAGCGCCACGGCTGCGAACAGCCAGATGGAGTGACCAAGATTGAGCTGTAACCAGGCGAGCATGCTGTTCAGGTCAGATGCTGAAACGCGGTCTTCGCCGTACAAGGCAAACCCGGTGAGCAGGATGCCCACCAGCGTGCCGATCAAGAACTGGCCTGAACCGCGATCCATTTCAACGGCTGCCTGCGCCGGGTGTCCCTGCTGCGCAGGCGCGACAGGTTGCTTCGAGCACCAGGTCCGCCTCTTTGAGCAGGTGGTCGGCACGGTAGTATGCTGCTTTGTCATCGCTGGCTTTCAACAGTCCAACCTGCTTGTCGCGCAGCTCATTACGCATGTTGGCCATCACTTCTCCCTGGACCGGGCAGGCCTGGGCGCAGGTATTGTAATCGCCGCTGAGCGAGACGAATTTGACGTTGAAAAAACGGTTGTAGTATTCACGCGCCTGACGCTGGCTGATGACGCCCATGTCGTTGGCGCGCAGCAGATGGTCGCTGAAACGCATCTTGTTTTCGCTGTCCGGGTTCTGCTCAGCAAGTATCAGCAGTTGCTGGAAATAGCTGTCAAACTGATATTCGCAGCCGCTTGCCAGCCGCTGTTCAACTTCGCTGATGGCGCGATCAAGATGGCCCGGCAGGGCGTTAGAGCAGTGGCTGCTGACAGGGGTTGTGGTACAGCCGATGACGGCAAAGATCACAAAAACGAACATTGTTATGCGGGTCATATCTGGTCCTCCGATTACATTTCTAACGGGCTGACAAATTCTGTCTGGCCAATTTCATAAGGGGGCGAAGCAATGGGGGTGGCGTTAGATGTTTCGCCAAAGAGAATGGCTTTCACACCGCCAACAACCGCTGACATTTCCGGCGTGATTAAGCCAAAGGACTGGTTAAGCTGTTCCATCAGCGCAGCGCGACCGATTTCCTGCTGGGTTGCGGCGATCAGCACCGATGCTTCTTCCATATCCAGGTAAATGTCAGCCGCAACCACCGCCAGAGATTTGCTTGGACCATTTTTATGGGTTGCCACGAGGTCGTAATATTGTTTAAAACGGTCTGACAGGCGCACGCCGGATCTGCCGCGTAAAGCCGGTTGCTCTGTGCGGCCGGTGACGCTCTGCTGGCCGAGCAACTGTTCCTGTAAAGTGGTTGGTGTGGTCCGCTGGCCGAGCTCCTGGCGCAGTCTTTTTTCCAGACTGCTGCGCGTGCTGTTCACCGCGCGTTCCATTTCGGGCAGTCGTTCACCCATGGCGTTGAGCATTTCCAGGTAGGTTTCGCCGAGCTGTTTGGCCATGCGGGTACAGCCCTGATCGCCGTCGGCGCCGTCACACAGACTTTCGCTGTACAACTTCTGCTGCATATCAAGTCTGGCAATGATCTCCTGCAGATTGTTCTCCAGCTCAGCGGCAACGCTGCTGGTTTCCCGGATATCTTCAAGGACGGTTGTGGGAAAGAGTTTGATGACGGGTCCGGTGGGCGATGCAGAAACAACTCCGCAGCAGAAAATACCAGTTAGAAAAAGGCTGGCGAAAAAGCGACTGTTCATGGGTGTCCTCCGATAGTGATGTCTGACCTTAGAACGGTTTTTCTGAATGTGTCCTGAACAACAGACAAATCAGTGCAATGTGTTTATTTCAACGGTGATTGGCATACGTTTCCCCGGTCTGGTAGCTGTGATGCGAGTGAATTCAGTGCCCTGATAGCGCAGCGTCACTTCGTAAGCCGTGATTTGTCTGCGTACACTGGGCCTGTTTACGTAGCGACAGCGCCTGGCGCGGCGCTCGGTAACGCGTCGCTCATAACCGTTTCTGCTGTAGTGTTCCAGTGCAGGCAGGGTTTCCCAGGTGCATCGTTTAACAGGTGTATAAACGGTTTCCCGGGTATATATCGGTTTGCTGGAAACAACTTCAGCAAAGCTGGGGTAGGCGCTGGGTGGTCCTGATCCTGCAGCAAAACTCGTGCCGTATGCCACAAGGCCTGCCAGAATGACAAGCCAGACAACGTATGTATGCATGTCATGACTCCGAGTGGTTGTCGGAGCATGATAAAAAGGGTTATCTAAACATCAGCTGAACAGCGGTATCCGATTATGGATAAACGTAAGAGGATGCCAATCCCAGCGGAATGCCCAACCACCAGTAGACAAGCAGGAACAGGCTCCAGCCAACCAGCAGCAGTGCCGAATAAGGCAGCATCATGGCGGTGACCGTACCGATACCCGTGTCCTTTACCCAGCGCTGGCAGTAAGCCACCACCAGCGGAAAGTAAGGCATCAGCGGAGTAATGATGTTGGTGGAGGAATCGCCCACGCGATAAGCAGCCTGGGTCAGTTCCGGTGACAACCCGACCTGCATCAGAATGGGTACAAAAATGGGTGCCAGTAATGCCCACTTACCCGAAGCTGAGCCAACCAACAGATTGACAAATGCGGTGAGGAAGATGATCCCCAGCAGCGTCACAGAGCCAGGCAGAGCCAGTGTCTGCAGAACGTCGGCGCCCTGTACCGCCAATAGTGCACCCAGATTGGATTGGCTGAATGCGTAGGTGAACTGCGCACAGAAAAAAATCATCACCAGATAATATGCCATGGTATGCATGCTGCTGGTCATGCCGGCGATGATGTCGCGATGATTACTCACTGTGCCGGCGACGTAGCCATAAACGGTGCCCGGAATGATAAAGAGCAGGAAAATAAGTGGCACGATAGACTGCATGATGGGTGCTGAAAACGCGGTGATGTCACCATCAGGCGCGCGCAGCGGCGAGTCGCTCGGATACGCAGCCAGCACCAGGAGCGCAATGCCGATGAGCATGGCAGCGCTGCCCGCCCACAGGCCACGGCGTTCTTTTGCTGTGAGCGGGTCCATACGGCTTGCGCCCAGATCATCCCCGTCAAGCTGGGTGCCGCGCAGTCTGGGTTCGATGACCTTGTCAGTGAGAAACCAGCCCACCGCAATAACAAACAGGCACGAAACGCTGGTGAACAGCCAGTTTGACAGCGGATTCACTTCCCGGCTGGGGTCGAGGATCTGGGCTGCCTGCTGGGTAAATCCCTGTAACAGCGGGTCGATGCCGGAAGGGATGAAGTTGGCGCTGAAACCGCCGGACACGCCGGCAAATGCGCAAGCGATGCCGGCCAGCGGGTGGCGCCCGGCGGCGTAAAAAATAATACCCCCGAGGGGAATCACCAGTACGTAGCCGGCATCGGCTGCAGTGTGGCTGACAATGGCTACCAGCAGCAGCATCGGTGTCAGCAGCCTGGCAGGCGTGATCGAGAGCAGTGACTTCAGGCCGGCATTGATAAACCCGGTGTGTTCGGCCACCCCGACACCAAGCATCGCCACCAGCACCACGCCGAGTGGGGCAAAGCTGGTGAAGGTCTGCACCATGGTGGCGAGGAAAGTGGCCAGGGCGGTACCGCTGAGCTGATTTTCCACATGCAGTTCCCGCGCGCCGTCCAATCCGGGCACCGAAAAGCCGTAGCCGGCAAATACCCAGGACAACAGCCACACCAGCAACATGGCCATCAGAAACAGCATGGCCGGATCCGGCAGGCGATTACCCAGCCGTTCCACAACGCTCAGAAAGCGGAATATCAGCGTATTGTCGGAGTCTTTGTTAACGTCGCTCATGCGAAACTGCCAGGCGGAAAAGCAGGTCGCAGGTTAACTGATGTGGCAAAAGATGTTTACTGGTGTCAGACCCGGATTGTCAGGACATCACAGGTAGCGCCGTGCAGAACCGCGTTGGCAGTTGAACCCAGCAGCAGACCCAGGCCATGTTTGCCATGGGAACCCATCACGATGAGGTCTGCGCCCAGTTGTTCAGCGGTTTGTTTGATCTCTGTGGCCGGCACACCAAAATGTACATGGCGGTCTTTGCTCGCAACATCAAATGCGCTGCACAGCTCACCGAGGGACTTTTCCACGCTGGCTCGTGCTTCGCCTTCAAAGTTCATGGCTGCGGCAGCAAGGCCGGCAACTTCTATGCCTGTGTAGGCCTGGGTGAGGGGGCGCACAACGGTCACAACGCTGAGCCTGGCGCCATGGTCGTCCGCAGCCTGCCTGGCCCGCGCCAGAATGGCCTGCGCTTCTTCGGTGACATCCACTGCGGCCAGAATGTGTTGGTATCTAGTCATTTTGGTCTCCCTCCGTGTTGGCATTGCCTGCAGTATCTTCCTCAGGCACGAAGAGGTAAACCCCGACGCGAACGAAGGCGTGCTGTACCGGTGTGCCCGCGGCGATTGTCTCGGGTATGGCCTGTTGCACCGGTGCCAGCTGTTTCAGGAACGCCGCAATGTCATTCAGGTCCTCGTCCCGCAGGAACGCATAGTTAGGCCAGGGCATGACGGTTGTTGCCTGTTTGCCGTAGTGGTCCATGCCGGTGCGCAGGAAGTTTTTGATGTCCTCCTTTTTCCAGCGTCCCAGGCCGGTTTGCCTGTCGGACGTCAGGTTGCCGGGGAAAACAATACCGGGACTGATGTCTTCGAGATCCTGAGTGTAGGCAATGCCGATGCGCGATCCGGCCAGCCATTGCCCGCTGGGGTTGCCCAGCAGCGCACCTTCGGTATGACAACCGCCACAGCCGAGAATATTGGTCAGATACTCACCTCGCTCGACTGAGGTTTCTGCGCCGGTAGTGGTCCAGCAGAAACACAGAGCGGCGGCAACAGCAAAGCGCATGGTGAGCGCTCTGAACGAAAACCTGTCTGCAGGTAAGTGATTTTGTGCCACGGCAATATCCTCCTTTAATACCGCAGTGTATAACCCGGCTGCGCCCTGCACCCACCGTGGCATCTACGTAGCGGTATACATTGGCACTTTGAGTGTCCTCGGGTAATCTATTTGGCTCGTTTTATGGGGGAAGCGGATGTACTGGAAAGCTCTGCTGATTAACAGTGTCCTGGTCAGCAGCCTGGCCACGGCGCAGATTGAAGCCCAGGCAACAGATTCTGCAGCGGTTGACCGCATTGATGAAGAGATGATCGTCTGGGGACGGGCACAGACGCAGAAAGGCAAGGCGATATCGGCTTCCCAGGGCCTGGTTGGCTATGCGGATTTTGACACCCGGCCCCTGGAGCGCGTTGGCGAGCTGGTGGAGGTGGTGCCCGGCATGGTGGCGACTCAGCACAGTGGCGAAGGTAAAGCCAATCAATACTACCTGCGCGGCATGAACCTGGACCACGGCACCGACTTTTCCGCCTATTTTGAAGGCATGCCCATCAACATGCGTGCCCACGCCCATGGCCAGGGTTATCTGGACCTTAACTTTCTGATTCCTGAAATCATCAGCACCGTGTCTTACGCCAAAGGCCCCTACAATGCTGATCGAGGTGATTTTTCGACGGCGGGTACAACGTCAATGTCGATTTACGACACCCTCGATCGGCCGTTTATCGAAGCCACTTATGGCAGCGACGATTACCATCGTCTGGTCTCTGCAGGCTCCATGGATCTGGCGGACGGTCACCTGCTGGCAGCGCTGGAAGTGGTGCGGGATGAGGGTCCCTGGCAGCTCGGTACGGACCTTCAGAAAAACAATCTTCTGCTCAAGTACTCAGGTCAAGTGGGTGATCTGGATACTCATGTTCTGGTGTCCCACTACGACAACGAATGGCGTTCTACCGATCAGGTGCCAAAACGCCTGACCAGCAGCAATGCCATTGATCGTTTTGATTTCATCGACCCTGGTCTGGGCGGCGATTCCAGTCGTTCCACGCTGATTACCGGCCTGCAGGGTGAGCAGCTGCAGGCCAGTCTGTATGCAAGCCGTTACAAACTGCGGCTGTTTAATAACTTCACTTACTTCGCCGAAGACCCGGTGCAGGGAGACCAGTTTGAACAGCTGGATGCGCGCTGGATTGTAGGGGGTAACGTGCAGTACAGGTTTGACGTGGGCAGTAAATCCAGCCTGCGTATCGGTGGCGACCTGCGGATTGATGACATCTCCGATGCCAATCTGTATGCAACTCGGGCTCGAGTCCGCACCATGACGATACGCAATGACAGTGTTGACTGGCGCAGCCTGGGCGCATTTGCGGAGTTAACCACCCGCTGGACGGAGCGGCTGCGCACGGTGGTTGGCCTGCGTGCCGATTATTTTGACTATGAGGTAGACGCCAATCTGACTGCCAATTCAGGTAAAGGGGATGATGGAAACTTTGTGCCGAGCTTTGCCTTGGCCTACCAGGTGAATGATTTTGTTGAAGTGTATGCCAACTGGGGTAAAGGTTTTCATTCCAACGACGTGCGCGGCGCAACCATTTCGATTGATCCGTTAAGCGGTGATCCGGTAGACACCGTTGATGTTTTTGTTGAACAGGAAGGGGCTGAGCTTGGACTGCGGGTCGAAGGCTGGCGGGGTCTGGCTCTGACGGCAACCTATTTCTGGCTGGAGTCCGACTCGGAGCTTCTGTTTGTGGGTGATGGCGGCGCCACAGAGCCCAGTGATGCATCCAAACGCACCGGCGTTGAACTGGGCGCATTCTGGAACATCAACAGCCGCTGGACGGCGGATCTGAATGCCGCCTTTGTCGACAGCAGATTTGTTGGCGTTGCCCGGGGTTTTGATGAGATCCCTAACGCCAGAGACCGGGTCATTGGTGCAGGTATCACCTACGTGCAGCCAAAGGGGTGGACCGCCAGTCTGCGTCTGCGACACTTTGGCGAAGCCCCGCTGACAGAAGACGGCTCGGTGACCAACGGCGATACCACCGTAGTCAACGCAGGATTGCAGTACGATTTCGGACAGTGGCAGGCGGGGCTGGAACTGCTGAATCTGCTGGATGCGGAAGATGATGACATCGCCTACTACTTCGCCTCGCGCCTGCCGGGTGAAGCTGCGCCGGTGGAAGACATCCATTTTCATCCGGTTATACCTTTCAGTATCAGAGCCAGCCTGCGCTGGGAACTGGGAAATTGACTGGTTGCATATCCGCGCCGGGCCGATTGTGTTCTGCAGGTCACAAATGCGTCACAAAAGTGGCTACAAAAGTCGGGGCCAAGGGGCTAAAGTTTAAACAGGCCGCCTCGATTCCTGCTAAATACCCATCAGCGAAGCGCGCCGCCACCCGGTAAAATTGAGGTAGTCAGTGGGCTTAGCAGCAAAATTTGAAAATTATGATCAGTGGAAAGCGGTAGCACTCAATAAAGATCGTTTATCGGGTGCGGAAAACTGGCGCAAACGCGATGAAAGCACGCTGTACGATTACCGTGTCATCCGGCGCCGGTATGATGAATTGTCCGAGGTGCGTGCTTCCGGCGACGTGCAGCGTCTGCTGTTTTATATGCACGAAGGTTTCCACGGCAACATGGCCGGCATGGGCTCCCCCGCGCTCTACACGCGGACCAAATTCGGCACCAAAAATCTCATTACCCAGTACATCAACGAAATGGTGCTGGCGCTGCAGGACCTGCAGGCTGTGCCCGACAGCGAAATCAGCCTGAAAGAAAAATTTTCGTTTTTCAAGCGTGCGTCAGATTGTTTTGGGCGCACGGCCTTGATGCTCAGTGGCGCGGGGTCGTTAGGTCCCTTCCACATAGGTGTGGTCAAAGCGCTGAATGAACAGGGGCTGCTGCCTAACATTATTTCCGGGGCCAGTGCGGGCTCTATCTGCGCTGCAGTGGCGGGCACGCGGGACGATGAGAATCTTGAAAAGATGCTCAACACTGACGAGATTATTCAGTCGATGACATCGGCGGGAGGCGAGAAGCGTGCATCCTCTCGCGTCCAGCGTCAGGATGTTGTGGATATGCTTGAAGTGCTGATTCCCGACATGACCTTCGAAGAAGCCTTTGAGGAGACTGGGCGCTACATCAACGTGTCCGTTGCGCCTGCTGCCGTTAATCAGCGAGCAAGGGTTTTGAACGCGATTATTTCGCCTAATGCCTGCATACGCGAAGCGGTGCTGGCGTCGTGTGCCATTCCGGGCGTATTCCCGGCGGTGACCCTCGCGGCAAAAACCCGGACAGGTGAACGAAAGCCTTATGTGGCGACACGCAAGTGGGTAGATGGCTCAATTACCCATGATATGCCAGCCCGCAGATTGACACGTCTGTACGGGGTGAATCACTTCATCAGCAGTCAGACCAATCCCTTTGTGCTATGGACCATGCAGGACCCGAACTCAACGTCCCTGTTTGCGCAACTGTCGTCTGTCTACCAGGGGGCCATGCGTGACTGGTCGAAAGCAGTTTACCCATTCACCATGAATCTGGTGCGCAATGTGTATCCGGCCAACATCATGACCCGTATGTGGTTCGGTTTGTTAACCCAGTCCTATACGGCTGATATTAACATCTCTCCGTCACGACGCTTTGTTAATCCGGCCAAACTGTTGTCTGTATTAACACCTAAGGAGACGTTTGAGCTGATACGGGCAGGTGAAGAAGCCACCTGGCCGAAGATTGAGATGATCCGCAACTGTACAGCGGTCAGTCGTCAGATCGATGCCACGCTCAAAGGTATTGAAGAGTCGATAGCGCCCGCTGCCTGACCGCCCAGCCCTCACACGCTACAAACCCAGCACGGCTTTGGCAATAACGTTGCGCTGAATCTCGTTGGAGCCGCCATAGATGGAGGCGGCGCGACCGAAATTCAGGTCTGCCACAGCGGTGACCGCGTAGTCCGGACCCGGAGGTGGCTCATTGCTTTCGCCGCGGATCAGGGCAATATCAAACGGTAACGCATAGTGGGCAATAGCCTCCACGCGCAGGGTTTGCAGATCCTGCTGTATTTCTGTTCCCAGAATTTTCAGCATGGAGGCCGCAGCACCCGGACTGCCACCGGCTTCAACCTGTGCCACAACACGACTTTCGGCCTGCTCCAGGGCAGCCAGTTTGATTTCCGCAGCGGCCAGTCTGGACATGAATTCGCTGCTCTGTGCCAGCGGTCTGCCGGTGCTGTCAGCTTCCTGTCTGCTGATGTCTTTGAGCGCGGCAACTGCCCGTTTTGAGCGGGCTACGCCAGCGATGCCGGTGCGTTCATGGCCGAGGAGGAATTTGGCGTAGGTCCAGCCTTTGTTTTCTTCACCGATCAGGTTCTCAACAGGCACCCGCACGTCGGTGAAATACACTTCGTTGAGGTGGTGCATGCCGTCAATAGATACAATAGGTTTGACGTCCAGGCCCGGTGTCTTCATATCGATGAGCAGGAAACTGATGCCCTGTTGGGGTTTGCAATCCGGGTCGGTGCGGACCAGAGCAAATATCCAATCGGCTTTGTGGGCGTTGGTGGTCCAGATTTTCTGTCCATTGACGACATAGTGATCACCGTCACGTACCGCTCTGGTTTTCAGGGACGCCAGATCTGAGCCGCTGCCGGGTTCTGAATACCCCTGACACCACCACACTGAACCATCCAGAATGCCAGGCAGATGCCGGGCTTTCTGTTCCGGTGTGCCAAAGGTGTAGATAACCGGCCCCACCATGCTCAGGCCAAATGGCATCAGCATGGGCGCGCCCGCCAGCGCCAGTTCTTCGGAAAAAACATGTTGCTGCGTGGAGGTCCAGCCGGTGCCACCCTGTTCCACCGGCCAGTCCGGAGCAATCCAGCCTTTTTTATACAGCGCCTGGTGCCAGGCGGTACCTTCCTGGCGGCCGATGCCGAAGCCAAGGCCAGCGGCCTTAACCAGGTCCGGGGTCAGGGTGTCAGCGAGGAACTGTCGTACTTCACTGCGGAATGCGTCTATGTCTATCTGACTCATGTATTTGCCTTTGCCGTGTTGTTCTGCTTGTGCTTTCCAGGCGGTCAAGATTAGCACCAACGCCACATCGTCTCGATAGTCTGTCTGACGCGACCATTGGCTGTCGCATTCTGGATTTGCTCCTATCGTCGGGGTTGACGTGTGCTGATACTCGGTTTATGGTGTGCTGGTGTATTACATGTATATAACACTATGACGGACTGGGACGAGCGCACGCCGATCTATCTGCAGCTACGCAGCATGGTCCTGCACCGCATCATCACCGGGTCGCTGGATGAAGGTGAGCCGGTGCCATCAGTCAGGCAGGTTGCTGCGGAAGAAAAAATCAATCCGCTGACCGTGTCCAAGGCCTATCAGATTCTGGTTGACGAGGGGCTGCTTGAAAAACGTCGCGGCGTTGGTATGTATGTTAACGAAGGCGCTCGCGCTGCTGCCCTGGCGCAGGAGCGTGAAGCGTTTCTTTCCGACGAGTGGCCGCAGATAAAACATCGAATTGAGCTGCTGGGTTTGAATATCGAGCAACTATTGACGGGAGATAAGTAATGTCTGTCATTTCTGCGCAGGGCCTGCGTAAAAAATTTGGCAACGTGCATGCGTTGGATGGGTTTGATCTGCAGGTGGAACCCGGCCGTATTGTTGGTCTGATAGGACCCAACGGTTCTGGCAAGACCACCGCGCTGAAATCCATATTGGGTATGTCGGCGTTGGACGCCGGTCATCTGGACGTGCTGTCGTTTCAGCCAAAGGCGCAGCGCGCGGCGCTCATGCAGCACGTGGCCTATATCGCCGACACCGGTATTCTGCCGCGCTGGATGCGGGTTAGAGACCTGCTTGCCTATGTGGACGCGGTGAATCCGGGTTTTGACATCGCGCTTGCGCGTGCGGCGCTGGCTAGAACCGATGTGCAGCTGGATAAAAAAGTCAAAGTGCTGTCCAAAGGTATGCACGTGCAGCTGCATCTGGCGATTGTACTGGCCATTGGTGCGCAGCTTCTGGTGCTGGATGAACCTACCCTGGGCCTTGACATCATCTATCGCCAACAGTTTTACGATGGCGTTCTCAACGACTACTTCAATGAGCAGCGCAGCATTCTGATTACGACGCATGAAGTGCGCGAAGTGGAGCACATTCTCACCGACGTGGTGTTCATTCACCGTGGCAAAGCCTGCTTGAGTCTGGCCATGGAAGATCTGCCGGCGACTTATTTCAAATTGATCAGCGCGCCGAATCAGCCGGTACCGCCGGGTGCTCTGCAAACGCGTCCAACCCTTGCCGGCGTTGAATCCATATACAGCAGCGTAGGCACAGCAGAGTTACAGCAATACGGAGAAGTCAGTACGCCAAATCTGGCGGAACTTTTTGTTGCAGTGGTGGAGAGTCAACATGTCTAAGTTTATGGGTCTGCTGGTGCGTGAGTGGCGGGAGCATGCCAACGGGTTCCTGTGGGCTCCAGGCGCGATTCTGTGTGTTCTGTTGCTGGCTGGACTGTTCAGCCTGTTTGTTGATCCTGTGGTGAAACCAGACATAGACGATCTTGATCGTGAGAGACTTGAACAGCGGCTGGATGATAGTGCTGATCTTGATGAATTAAGCGGATTGGAACTGTTGGCGACCATGACGCTGGATGTGGCGGGCAGCACTGACGCTGAGTTACGGGAAAAGATGACCCGGGCATTATCGATGGTTGCGGTGCCGTTCAATCTGGTTTTCTTCATTCTCGCTTTTTCTGTTCTCATCAACAGTCTGTACGATGAACGCAAAGATCAGTCCATCCTGTTCTGGAAATCCATGCCGGTCAGGGATGTTGATACTGTGATGAGTAAATGGGTGTTTGTCAGCTGGATTGCGCCCATTACCACCATCGTTGCGATCTGCCTGGCACAGTTGCTTGCGGTTGCCTTCATATCAGTGTTTGTTGAACAGGGTATGGCGGGGCGGATATGGAGTGCCAGTCAGATCTGGCTGCGACCTTTTGATATCGTTGTACGCTTTATATTCCTGAGTCTGTGGCTGCTGCCGATAGCCGGCTGGGTCATGTTTGTTTCCGCCTGGGCTAAGCGCCTGCCCACGCTGATCGCCCTTGGCGCTCCCTGGATACTCAGCCTGTTGGAACGGTTGTTTGTGGGCAGTAACTATGTTTCCCAGTTGATCAGGAACCACCTCGCGCAGATGTACAACACCAGTTTGTCCTCGGTAGTGGATCTGACCGCGCCGCTGGCAAGTCTTGGCCAGCTGTCTTTCTGGCTGGGATTGGTGTTGGGTGTGGCACTGCTCGCGGCTGCAGTACTCTGCCGCGCGCGCATCAACGAAGGCTAAGACTTCAGGGTTGTCAGCAGATCACCGAGATGATCCGCCGGCAGCTCCGGGACATGGAAGCTGGTACGGCTGATGAGGTTGGCAAAACGGCTTTTCATCTGCTTCACCACTTCCTCAGGGGTACCTGCAATGCCGATGGTGTTGACCATGTCATCGCTGATCAGAGCCGCCATGTCCGCAGTACGGTGATGCCGGTTCAATACGATCAACTCTTCCTGCAGCGCCCCCCAACCATGTATATCCAGCACAGGTTTGTAAGCCACGGTACAACCGTAGAAAGCGATACGACCACGTAAGATCTCTACCGCTTTGTCGATGGCTTCGGCGCTGGTGCCGGTGGCGATCATTGGGGCATAGTCCAGCGTAAAATCAGATAACTGTCGGCCGCTGTCCTGCAGGCCTTTTTCAATAGCCGGCAGGGTGACTTCAGCCATGTATTTTGCAGAGGAAAACGGATGCATGATCATGCCATCAGCAACTTCCGCTGCCACACGCGTCATCAGCGGACCGGTTGCCGAGAGGATGATTGCAGGCCGAGTGCCGGATGTATGATCGGGGGTGAAAGTAGCGGGCATCAGGTTGTGCCGATAGTACTCACCTTCATAGTCGAGGCGCTTGCCGTCGTACCAGCAATCGTAAATTGCGTGCATGGCCAGAATAAAATCGCGCATTTGTGCGGCTGCTTTATGCCAGGGCATGCTGAATCTTCGTTCGATGTGGGGTTTCACCTGCGAGCCGAGACCCAGCACCAGCCGCCCGTTGGAAAAACTGTTCAGGTCATGGGCCAGCTGCGCCATGGTCATGGGGTTGCGTGACAAGGCAACTGCAACTGATGTGACCAGTTCGATCTGCTGTGTATGTTCCGCTGCCAGCGTCAGCGGCAGAAAGGGGTCGTGGTTCAGTTCTGCCAGACGAATGCCGTCGTATCCTGACAGCTCAAGCTTGCGTGCCTGTGTCGCGATCTGACGCATATCTGCTGTCACAGGTGCATCTATTTTCATTGTGTTGATCTCTCGATTGCCTGGTCTAACAGGCCAATGGCCTGTTCCGCGAAGTGCCACATATTCTCCTCACGGTTGTTGTGGCCGGTAATCACTGTGCGGGTTAAGTTAACAGGTCCAACAACAGCCAGCACGCAGGTGCCCGCCGCATGGCCGTAAGGCGCGCCGGCCGGACCGGCTGCACCCAGTTCGGCAATTGCCCATGTGGCGTTGAGTTGTGCCCGAGCGCGCTCTGCAAATACCCGCACCATGGGTTCTGTCAGCGGCGCCAGTCCCGCGACATCGCGTTTGCGGATGCGCAGCAGTTCTTTGCGCGCCGCAAGAGTGTAGATGACGCTGCCGCCGGCGTAACAGGCGCTGGCCCCGGGAACCGCCAGAAGTTTGGCGGAGATAAGTCCCGCAGTAGATGATTCGGCTACAGCGACTGTCTGTCCAGCGGATTTTAACCGTTGGGAAAGTCGGCTGACCGCAGCTGTCACCAGTGCAGGGGTTTGAGACTCGACAGATCTGGACATGAATGTTCAGCAAAAATATTGTGACATCAATATCCCACAGATTATCGGGTTTTTGTATCCCGTACGCCTGACTGTGCTGTACTGTGTTTTCGTCGCTTGACTTGTTGCAACAAAACCTGCAGGGTGCGCGCTGCCGATCTTAAGTAAGACTCAGCGGTCCTCGCTGACGTCAAAGGAAAAAGAATATTGAGTAACGATTTATTTCAGAAGCTTGGCGTAAGCCAGAAGTTTCAGGCTGCCCTTGATGCAGCCGGTTTTGTGACCCCGTCGAAAATTCAGGATCAAGCCATACCGGCTCTGATAGAAGGACGGGATGTTTTAGGTATAGCGCAGACGGGTACGGGTAAAACCGCAGCCTTTGGCCTGCCGCTGCTGCAGCGTCTGGATGCGCGGAACAGCCCGGCACAGCCGAAACACCCACTTGGCCTCGTGCTTGCGCCAACCCGCGAACTGGCCATTCAGATTCACAAAGAACTGACCGGTTTTGCGGCCTCAACCTCGCTGCGACTGGGGTGCATCTACGGCGGCGTCGGGCAGAACCCGCAGGTCAAAATGCTGCGTAATGGACTGGACATTCTGATTGCCACACCCGGTCGCCTGCTGGATCTGATTGGACAGCAGCATGTGAAGCTGGGACATGTGGAACTGCTGGTGCTGGACGAAGCTGACCGATTGCTGGATATGGGATTTATCCGTGATGTGAAGAGAATTGTTGCAGCAACACCACGCAAACGTCAGTCGCTGCTGTTCTCTGCAACCATGCCTGACGCGGTGGCAGAGCTCGCGGCGGAAATGCTGCACAAGCCTGTTCGAGTGGAAGTTGCGCCCAGGCAGGTGACCGTTGAGAAAATTGACCAGCGGGTAACTATGGTGGCAACGCCGGACAAACTGGCGGCAATGGAACACATCCTGCGACGTGATGATGTCAAAAAAGCAATTGCGTTCACGCGCACCAAACACGGAGCAGATAAAGTAGCGCGTAAACTACGCAATGCAGGTATCAATGCCGAAGCAATCCACGGTAACAAATCTCAGAACGCGCGTAATCGCGCTCTGGACGCCTTTAAAAATGGGGATGCCTGGGTATTGGTTGCGACAGACATTGCTGCCCGCGGCATTGATATTGACGGCGTAACCCACGTGGTAAATTTTGAACTGCCGCATGAGCCGGAAAGTTACGTGCACAGAATCGGTCGTACCGGTCGCGCTGGCGCGGCGGGTAGTGCATGGTCGCTGGTTGATCCCAGTGAAGTGAAACGCCTGCGCGCGGTTGAGAAACTGATCCGCATGCCCATTACCCAGGAAGATCTGGATATAGAGGTGACGGTGCCCGTTGAACGCATTGTCCAGCAGAAAAACGATCCCGATCAGGGTCAGAAACGACGTCGCCCAAGACGTCGTCGCCCCAGTCGCGCAGCGGCTTAGTGCTGCTTTAGAGTGACGTCGCGGCAACCTGTGCCGCGCAGCAGCTGCAGCAGGGCCTGAGTCTGTTCAGGTCCGACGCGTCGATTGGGTACAAACTGCGCATGTTGTGCTGCATCGGCCAGCTCATCTACAGAGATTCCCCATAGAGGATTAATGTCGTTAGGCACCGCTGCGTAGCGGATATCGATGATGAACCCGTGGGGCTGAAAAGGTGCCAGGTAGTCGTTCGAAAACCATCTGAAACGCTCAATGTCCCGGGCCTGCTGGCTGTTCGGATCAAGTTCCGGATAGTGGAAGGCGACGTCAAGCTTGTCTATGGAACTCCCCGCACACCACTGACGTTTTGCAGTGACCCGCACCGCATCAACGTAATAGGTGCCTTCGAATTCGTAAACTGATTTCCACAAGATGAGGTTGGCAAAGCCCGGTTTAACTTCCAGTCGCAACGGCACGTGACCTTTTGCCGAGGCCATCTCGATAGCGACATTGCGTGCGCGGTCGTGTTGCCAGACGCCGAGGCAAAGATAAAACAGCGCCCAGACCATGCCAACAGCCGCGATCTGTGGGCGCCGCCTGCGCAGAGAGATAATCACGCAGACCAGCAGCGGCAGAGTGAACAGTGGGTCGACCACCGAGACGTTGTTCCAGGCAACCCGCATGTCACTGAACGGCCACAGCAGTTGGGTGCCATAAGTAGTGCAGGCATCCAGCAGGGCATGAGTCGCGTAACCCAGCAGCGATGCGATGTAAGCCTGCTTGAAAGTGAGCGGGTGGCGCCAGAGGCGAAACACAATGCCGGCAACAATCAGTGCGCCCACCGGAATGAAAATCAACGCGTGTGTGAAGTGCCGGTGGTATTCCAGAAAAAGCAGAGGATCCGTGCTGGACTGGATAAGCACATCCAGATCCGGCGCCAGGCCTGCGAGCGCGCCAAACACGGCAAAGGCGCGAAGATATTCAGGTTTTGAGGCGCTCTGTGCAAGCGCGGCGCCGATGGCACCCTGACTGACGGGATCCAATAGTGGTGCTCAGCTGATGAACAGCCCGCCGTTAGGATACAGCGTGCTGCCCGTGGTGTAGCTGGATTCATCACACGCCAGGTATAGCGCACAGTTGGCCATTTCAAGGGGTGTGCCCAGGCGACCCATGGGCGTCATGCCGATCATCATTTCAGCGCCTTCAGGATCCTGCTGCATACCCTGGGTCATGGGCGTTTCGATAAACCCCGGCCCAATTGCGTTGACACGGATGTTATGTGTCAGCATCTCCATGGCAAAAGCGTGCGTTAACATGGCCACACCCGCCTTGGACACACAGTAGTCTACGGCACCGGGCAGGGCGACACGTGCAGCGCTGGATGCGATATTCACGATGCTGCCCGGATTGCCTTTGTCGATCATATGTCGGGCGGCGTACTTATTGGTCAGCATCACGCCGGTGAGGTTGATCTGCAGCACACGGTTCCAGTGTTCCAGAGGCTGGTCGATCAGCATGTGATCAAGGGACTCATTGTCACCGCCGCTGACGTAGTTGGCACCGGAGACGCCTGCCGCGGCGACAACAACATCAATATGACCAAACTTGTCCATGGCCTGCTGCATCAGGTCTGCAATCTGCTCTTCAAAACAGACATCGGCTTCAACCCAGGCAACCTGGCCGTTGGTGGTGTTGCGTATCTCCTGAGCGGCGTCTTCCAGACGGCTGGCGCCGATGTCGCTGATGACAATCTCCGCGCCTTCCTGGGCAAATCTCATGGCACAGGCTTTGCCGATACCGCTTGCGCCACCAGTGATGACAGCAACTTTGTTTTCTAACCGGCCTACAGCCATGGTCCACCTCCTCGAATCGGAGCCGTAGGGTAAGCGCTTTGCTGCAGGGAGTCGAGACTTGGCGTTTTCTACCCCTGGCGGGTGGCTTGCCCGGGGTTGACGGCGGCGTATACTCAAGGCAAGCCAACGTTTAGGGGAGTGATGGCGATGACAGACACGGCCTTTCAGATTGAACCGCTGGACGCCAGTTTTGGCGCTATCGTCACCGATATTGATCTGGCTCATTTGAGCCAGGTCGACTTTGAATCCCTGTACGGTCTCTGGCTCAACTACGCTCTGCTCATTTTTCCTGATCAGCACCTGAGTCACAACGCGCAGATCGCCTTTGCAAAACGCTTCGGTGCGCTGGAATTTGATCTGGCCCCCATCAGCAATGTACGCGCTGACGGCAGCGTGCGGCAGGATGACAAAGACGACGTGGTGAAAATACTGAAAGGCAATATGGGTTGGCATCACGACAGTACTTATATGCCGGTGCAGGCCAAAGGAGCCGTGTTTACCGCCCACACGGTCCCCAGCCAGGGTGGTGAAACAGGGTGGGCGGATATGACCGCAGCGTATGCGGCGCTATCGCCGCAGATGCAGGCGCGCATCGCAAACCTGTCAGCGTATCACTCGCTTTACCACAGTCAGCAGAAAATGGGGTTTAAGCCCAAAGAGGATGGCAGCTACAGCGGTTACGGGTTTCATAATCAGTCACCACCCTTGCGCCCGCTGGTGAAAATTCATCCGGAAACCGGTAAGCCCGGCCTGCTGATCGGACGGCATGCATACGGCATTCCAGGAATGTCTGAAGCGGCATCAGAAGCACTGCTGGATGAGTTGAACACGTTCGCCTGTCAACCTCCCCGGGTCTACCACCACCACTGGCAGGTCGGTGATGCGGTACTGTGGGACAACCGCTGTCTTATGCATCAGGCCACACCCTGGCCGATGCATGAACCCAGGGTTATGTACCATGCACGGATTGCGGGAGATGAACCCAGCGAGTTTGCCGCCTCCGCCTGACAGCCTGACCTTATCTGATCAGCCTCAGGACGCCGCAACCTTCTGGCGTCGCCGCGCATCCGGGATATATGAGGTCTCGGACAAACTATCTGGATGAAAGCTGCGACCTGAAATACAAGAACGATAATAATTACCGGGAATCGCTGTGCTTGAGATCAATGCGTTACATAAAACCTACGCCAACGGTGTAAAGGCGCTGGATAATGTCTGTCTGCAGATTGGCAGTGGTATGTTTGGTCTGCTGGGTCCCAATGGCGCGGGCAAGTCCTCGCTCATGCGTACCATCGCAACGCTGCAGGAAGGTGATGCCGGCGCAGTCATTTTTGATGGTCTGGATATCGCCAGGCATCCGCAACAGCTGCGTCGCAGGCTCGGCTATCTGCCGCAGGAATTTGGTGTGTACCCGCGGATGTCACCCCTGACATTTCTTGATCATATTGCGGTAATGAAAGGCATTGCACACCGGGCAGAACGCAAACATCTGGTGGAACAACTGCTGGTCCAGACCAACTTATGGGACGTCCGCAAAAAAAGCATGACCACATTCTCCGGGGGTATGAAACAACGCATGGGTATCGCCCAGGCATTGATTGGCAGTCCCGATCTGGTGATTGTGGATGAGCCCACCGCCGGTCTGGATCCCGTTGAACGTCGACGCTTTCATAACCTGTTGGCCAGTATTGGCGATGACGTGGTGGTGATTCTATCGACCCACATTGTCGAAGATGTGGCGGACCTGTGTACGCGCATGGCAATCATGGCGGCGGGCAGCATACTGCTGGTGGGTGAACCCCAGCAGCTGATCACCCGGATGCAGGGTCGCTTGTGGCGGGTGGTGGTTGCCAACACCGAAGTTGAGGCGATACGCAATGAGCTTGAGGTTCTGACAACCCGTCGCGTTGCAGGCAGGACCGAAGTCAAAGTCATCGGCGATACGCCGCCAGTCGGATTTGAACCGGCGCAACCGAACCTTGAAGACGTTTACTTTGCCACCCTGCGGGATGCGGGTGAAAGCGTGGACGTAGATTGATAACGATATGTTAGAGGTTTTCAAATTTGAGTGTCGTTACCAACTGCGCTCTCCGCTGTTTCTGATTTTATCGGTTACATTTTTTCTGTTTGCTTTCCTGTTAATGGCATCAGAAAACGTCAGTTTGGGCGGCGTTTCCCGCAGCTTGAACCACAACGCCGCGTGGACAGTTGTGTATACCCAGTTTTTCTTCAGCATTATCGGCATGTTCGGCGCGGTAGCCATCGTCTCTCAGGCCATCACCCGGGATTATGAATTGGGTACCGCGGAAATATTTTTCACCACAGGCATTTCTGAACGAGGGTTCCTGCTCGGACGATTTTTTGCAGCTTTTATCTTCGCCGTGGGCGTATGTGTTGCTGCGCTGCTGGGTACACTGTCAGCCTCGCTGGCGCCGTGGTTGGACCCAGAACGTGTGGGTACATTTTCCATTGCGCCGTATCTGTATGCGCTGGCTGTAGTGACAATCCCCAATATTTTCTTCTCCAGCGCACTGTTTTTTGCGCTGGCGGCGTTAACGCGATCCATGCTGGCTGCCTTTATCGGTGCGGTTGCTTTCATCGTGCTGAATATCGTCATCGGTAATCTGGTGGATCCGGAACAGGTGGACGTGCTGGCCATGATTGATCCTTTTGGACAGAGTGCGTTCAGCGATGTTTCGCGATACTGGACGGTGTTTGAGCGCAACGTTGAGCTGGTGCCTGTCACCGGAAATCTGCTGATCAACCGCATTGTATGGCCATTGCTGGGGCTTGTTGCGCTGCTGTTTACCGCCTGGCGCTATGGCTTCAGTCTTGAGCCCGGGGTGCTGCGCTGGAAATCAAAGCGCGTGAAAAAAATAAAGCCCGCCCCGGCTCGCACTGCGACCCCGGCGCAACAGGTTTTTAATACCCTCACACCCTGGCGCCAGTTGCTCTCGCAGGTATCAGTGGATCTCAGTGGTATCTACAAAAGCGTGCCGTTTTACGCCATTTTAGGCTTTGCGCTGCTGAATGTGTGGGGCGGGTTCGAAGGTGTTGGCCGCTTTGTCGGCACACCCCTGCTGCCTGTGACCAGCGGGCTGCTGCGAGCGATCGCGGGCAGCTACACGTTTTTTATTCTGCTGATCATTATCTATTACGCGGGCGAAATAGTGCATCGCGAACGGCAGGCGAAGATTGCAGACGTGCTGGATGCAACGCCGTTTCCGAATGTGGTGATGGTCGCCAGCAAGATCTTTACGCTGTGGTTCATGGTGGCCTGCCTGCTGCTGGTGGCGATGGTGGCGGGCATGCTCTACCAGATTCTGCAGGGCTATACTCATTTTGAAATTCCCCTTTATCTGCAGTCACTGCTTTTTGTGCAGGGGGGAAGTTTTTTCATGTTGTGTGTGCTTGCGGTGTTTATTCAGGTACTGGCGGGCAATAAATACATTGGCATGGTGCTGATGCTGACGGTTTTCTTTGTTTTTCAGGTATTGCCCAGCCTCGATTTTCAGCATGGTTTGTATCTCTTCGGCACGCCTCCTGCGCCACATTCTGATATGAATGGTTTTGGTCACTTCTGGACGCCGCTGGTGGCCTTTTCAGTGTATTGGGGTGCGTTCGCTCTGGTGCTGGCGGTTATTGCCCATCTGTTGTATCCACGTGGCGTGGCAGAACGGCTGGGGCAGCGTTTTGCCCTGATGCCGGTGCGCTTCTCCAGGCTGACAGGCCTTACTCTGACCGCTGCCGTGCTGGTTTTTGCCGGGACCGGTAGCTGGATTTACTACAATACCAATATTCTTAACACCTATGTCACCACCGATGAGCTTGAAGCGCGCCAGGCGGCGTATGAAAAAACGTACAAGCATCGGGAACTGGATCTGAGGCCGGAAATGCTGTCCGTAGACAGCAGTGTCGATCTGTATCCCCGGGAGCGGCGGCTGGAAAGCAAAGGGGTTGCCCTGCTGGAGAACACCCACGCCACAGCAATCAGCGAACTGCTGGTGACCACGCATCCTTTCATCAGGGTAAACACATTGCGCATCAGTGGCGCACAGCCAGTTGCGCGAGATGCGGAATCGGGTGTACATGTTTTCCGGTTTGATGAACCCCTGACACCAGCGCAGCGCGCGGAAATGCACTGGGACCTCAGCTGGCAACATGTGGGGTTTGCCAACGTCAATGAACTGGCGGTGAGTGGTGGATCAAGTACCCGTGTGGTTGCCAATGGCACGTTTGTGAATAACAGCGAAATCATGCCCGGCCTGGGTTACAACCGCAGTTTTGAAATTGGTGATCCCGCGATCCGGCGGGAGTATGATCTGCCGCCCATCCAACGGCTGCCGCCGCTGGGCGACCCGCGTACTCTGAATCTGTCCCAGTTCACCGTTGCGCGGCGGACAGATTTTCGCACTCGATTCAGTACCTCAGCTGATCAGATTGCGGTTGCGCCGGGTTATCTGGTGGGCGACGTTGTCCAGCAGGCGGGGCGCAGAGTCTACACATACGAAATGGATGCGCCGATCTGGCCATTCTTTTCTTTCTCCTCGGCACGTTATGAAGTCGCCCGCGATAGTCATGAGGGTATTGCAATCGAGGTGTACCATCACCCGGCTCACCACTTCAATATCGAGCCGATGATAAGAGGTACAAAAAAATCGTTAGACTATTTCCAGGCGGAGTTCTCGCCTTATCAGTACAGGCAGTTCCGCATTCTGGAGTTTCCCCGTTACGCCAGTTTTGCCCAGGCATTCCCCAACACGATTCCCTTCAGTGAAGCCATAGGCTTTGTTGCGGATCTGACAGACCCGCATGCGTTGGATCCGGTGTTCTACGTCACCGCCCATGAGCTTGCTCATCAATGGTGGGCGCATCAGGTGATTGGCGCTGCTCAGCAGGGTATGACGGTGATTGTTGAAACCCTGGCCCAGTATTCGGCTTTGATGGTGATGGAGCGGGAATACGGCGAAGATAAAATGCGTCGCTTCCTGCGTTATGAACTGGACAGTTATCTCAACGCTCGGGGCGGTGAACTGATCGAAGAACTTCCGCTGATACGAGTGGAAAATCAGCCTTATATTCACTATCGCAAGGGCAGCCTAGTGATGTATGCCCTGCAGGACGTGATTGGTGAAGACCAGGTGAATCTGGCGCTGCGTCGCTTCATCGAAAAATATGCTTATGTCAGCGGGCCGTTTCCCACCTCAGCAGATCTGGTGGCCGAGTTCCGACAGGTTGCCGGGGCTGAGCATCAGGACCTGATTACAGATCTGTTTGAGAAGATAACCCTGTATGATTTTGCCGTTGCGGACGCCAGAGTCGAGCAGGTGGAGGATGAGTGGGAAATCTCGCTCACTGTAGAGGCCGCTAAATTTTACGCGGACGGTGCCGGAGAACAGACGCCCGCGCCGTTGAACCTGGCGGTGGATGTGGCGGTATTTCCTGCGGCGCACGACCAGCTGGAAGATTATCAGCTGCCGGAGCCGCTGCTGTTCGAAAGGCAATTTCTGGTCTCCGGTTCCAACGTGTTCGTGATGCGCGTGCCTGAGCGACCTCATCGGGTGGGCGTTGACCCTTACAACAAGTTGATTGATCGGAACCCTGAGAACAATCTACGCGTTCTCGAGCTGCCCTGAATTTATAACCCGCTTCCATCTTTGGTAACGCCTGGAAATGGTGCCTTGTCGGAGGTGGCCTAAAATTGCGACAATCGCGACCGAAATTTTTTGCGGAGAGACGTGTGGTTGATTTTGATGTAGTGATTGTAGGTGCAGGAATATCTGGTATCGGCTCGGCGTATCACCTGAAAACGCACTGTCCCGGCAAGAGTTACACCATTATTGAGAGCCGCAGCGCGTTGGGAGGCACCTGGGATCTGTTCCGCTATCCTGGTATCCGCTCCGATAGCGACATGCACACGCTGGGCTACAGTTTTAAACCCTGGAAGGCTGCTAAGTCCATTGCTGATGGCCCGGCCATTCGGGAATACCTGCACGAAACTGCGGCCGAGAACGATCTTGCGCAACATATTCAGTTCAACCACACAGTGACCGCTGCAGACTGGTCAAGCGATGAGCAGCACTGGGGCGTCACCACAGAAAATAACGGTCAGAGCAGAACGATCACGTGCAGGATGTTGTTGATGTGCAGTGGCTACTACAACTACGCAAAAGGTTACACCCCCGAGTTTGCAGGCATGCATGACTATCAGGGCACGGTTGTGCACCCTCAGCATTGGCCTGAAGACCTGGATTACGCGGGCAAGCACGTTGTGGTGATCGGCAGCGGCGCTACCGCCATGACCCTGGTGCCGGCCATGGCGGAACAGGCAGCCAGTGTGACCATGCTGCAGCGTTCACCCACTTATGTTGTTTCCCGGCCTGATCAGGACAGCATAGCCAACACATTACGGAAAATTCTGCCTGAAAAATGGGCTTATGCGTTGACGCGTTTCAAGAACACTCAGATGCAGAATTTTGTCTACAAACGCTCCCGTTCCGCACCTGAGAAGATGAAACGCCAGCTGATCGGTATGGTCAAGCAGGCCCTTGGCCCGGACTACGATGTAGATAAACATTTCACGCCTTCTTACAACCCCTGGGATCAGCGCCTGTGCCTGATTCCAAATGCGGATCTGTTTGAGTCAATAAAATCGGGCAAAACCACTGTGGTCACTGAGCAGATAGATCGTCTGACCGCAGACGGTGTGTTACTGAACAATGGTGAGGTTCTGCCTGCTGATATCCTGGTGACCGCAACAGGTCTCAACCTGCAGCTGCTGGGGGGTGCGCAATTCAGTGTTGATGGTGCGCCGGTCAATTTCCCTGAGACGGTTACCTATAAAGGCATGATGTATTCAGGCATTCCCAACCTGGTGCAGACCTTTGGCTATATCAACGCATCCTGGACTCTGCGTTCCGATCTGACCGCGGAGTTTGCCTGTCGGGTGATCAACCATCTGGACGAGCTGGGCGAGACTCAGGTGACACCTGTGCTTCGTGAAGAAGACCGTGACATGCAGCTGGGTCCTTGGATTGAAGATTTTTCCGCCGGTTACATGTCGCGGGTCATGCATCTATTCCCAAAGCAGGGGAATCGAGACCCCTGGCGCAACACCCAGGATTATCAGCTGGATAAGAAGATCATTCGTAAAGCAGCGCTGGAAGACGGCGCTCTGCAGTTCGGGCCGCAGCCTCGCGTGCAACAGGAAAATAAACAGCCAGCACGCTCTGCGGCCTGATCTGATCTGTTAGATGCAGATATGGGTAGATGCGGACGCCTGTCCGCGAGCTGTGAAAGAGGTGTTGTTTCGATGCGCGAACCGCGCACAGGTGATGACCACGCTGGTGGCCAATCAGTACCTGAAAACACCACCTTCTGCGTATATCAGGGCGCTTCAGGTGCCGGGTGGGTTTGATGTGGCTGACAATGAGATTGTTGCGCGGCTGCAGAAAGATGACCTGGTCATTACAGCGGATATTCCGCTGGCGGACGAAGTTATCGACAAACAGGGCGCCGCGTTGAATCCGCGCGGGACTTTTTACACCACAGAGAATATAAAAGATCATCTGCAGCGACGCGATATGCGCGAATCGCTGCGGGACAGTGGCATGGTGTCCGGCGGGCCGGATGCGTATGGTAAAAAAGAGTTGCAGGCTTTTGCCAATGCGCTTGACCGATATGTCACGCAGCACAAGGGTTAACAACAATAAGAAAGGGGAGAAGGTTATGGGGTCACAGATAGAACTGGCGCAGAAAGTGCTGCTGCTGGCAGGTAGAGCCCTGCTGGGACTGTATTTTATTATTCCCGGCGCAATGAAAGTGGTGGGTTTTGAAGGCACGGCCGAGGCCATGGCCAACCAGGGTCTGCCCATGGTGAGCGTGCTGCTGGTGCTCACCATCATCATTCAGATTGGTGGTGGGTTCTGCCTTGCCGCGGGGATTCGCACCCAGCTGGTGGCATTTATCCTGGCAGGTTTGACCCTGGTCATCAGCATCTTCATGCATGCCTTCTGGAGTATGGAAGAGGGGATGGAGCAGGCCCACGAAATGCAGAATTTCATTAAGAACATGGCAATAATGGCGGGCCTCATGTGTGTGGCTGGTACTGCAGACTCCAGATGACGATGATGATGCGACAATTGCGAAGTGGGGTAGCCTGCCTCGCGCTGTGCTTAGCGCTGTATTCAGCACGGCACAGGCAGCCAATCTGGACGCTGAACTTGCCGCTTTCCGCGAACTCTATCGTGAGCTGGTGGAGATCAATACAACTCTGTCAGCTGGAAGCTGCACCAAGGCTGCGCAAGCCATGGCAGTGCATCTGCCTGGCCGGTTGTCAGCCGGCACTCAAACAAAGGTCGCCCACACATCCAGCGGCTCACGCTCTGAAACAAGCTGGTTGACCGGCTTCTCAGGGTCTTTGTGACCCAGCGCAATACCACAGAACAACATCAGGTTGTCCGGCGCGCCAACAAAATGGCGAACGTTGTTGGCCCGCATGGCCCAGGCCTCCTGAGCACAGGTATCCAATCCGGCTTCCTGCGCGAGCAGCATGAAAGTCTGCAGGAACATGCCCAGATCCGACCATTGTGGTGGGCCCATCTGTCGATCAACAAAGCAGAACAGGCCAGCGGGTGCATCAAAAAACGTATAGTTGCGCGCCAGATGAGCAAAGCGCGCGGCTTTATCCTCTCTGGGAATACCTAACAGCGCGTACATGTCCTCGCCCACCTTGAAACGCGAATCACGATAGGGTGAAGTGAGATCCTTTGGATAGATATCGTACTCCGGGGTGTCTTTGATGTCCGAGGTCTGCAGAAAGTCCAGGAACCTGCGTGTGGTTTCACCGTTGACAACATACATCCGCCAGGGTTGGACGTTACCCCCGGAAGGCGCTCTTGCCGCTTTTTCCAGAAGCTCAGCGATCACTGCATTGTCGACGGGTGTATCCAAAAACGCTCTGATCGATTTTCGTTGGGCGACAGCGTCACTGACATTCATGAGGGGTCCTTCTTCTTAGCGGTTGTGGTGAGTTGTGGGAATTGGCCATGGGTACCTAACGTATGTGCTGGTTGTGGTACAACGTCTGCCACCGGTGCAGAAGATTTCCACTCCGGCTGCGGTGTTTTTACACCTGCCCGAGGCACAAATTCGGAACTGCCCTGGCGCTGCATGGGGTGAATGTAGCGAGGGCAGTTGATCCAGGCGTGGGTGATATCCACCACACAAGCCAGCGCTGTTTCCGGCCATTGTTCAAGCAGACCAGGTGCCTGACTCAAAAGCGCGGTGCCTTCAATGCGCAGCCGGTTGGGGGTTTCAAAATCGATGAACAGCAGGCCCACTTTGGCATGAGCAGCAATGTTACCCATGGAATAGTACATGCCGTTGCCGTCATAACAGGGGAACGCGAGTTGTGTTGCGGACATGATCTTTACAAAACCCGGGTCGCCACCTTTGTAAGAAACACTGGGAAAGCCGCTATCGCTGACGGTAGATAAAAAGAAATAGTCTGCTTTGTGCACAAATTCCTGTGCAGGGCCATCAAGCTCCGGGTGGACAATCAGTTCTTCGAGTCGGGTGGCCAGCGCCTCGCTGTGGAATTGTGCCTGCAATTGCCTTTGTGCGGGGCTGTAGAAAGGTGGATTTTTGCCCATAAATGTTCATCCTTGTTCGCCAGCTCGCTGGATGCCTATGTTAACCTGCCTGCCCGGAATTAACCCGCACTCACTGTTTTGGAGAACTGAACATGCGTGAAGCTGTCATCGTATCTACTGCCCGTACCCCTATTGGTAAAGCGTACCGGGGCGCGTTTAACGCCACACCCACTCAGGCGCTCGGCGCACATGCTATCCGCCATGCCGTGCAGCGTGCAAACATTGATCCGGCCGAAGTAGAAGACGTGATCATGGGGGCTGCGATACAAATGGGTTCCGCCTTTTCCAATACCGCGCGACAGTGTCTGCTGGAAGCCGGTCTGCCGGACAGCGTTGCTGGTCAAACCATCGATCGTCAGTGTTCATCAGGCATGATGGCCATCGGTATTGCGGCAAAACAGATCATCAGCGATGGCATGGACGTGGCTATCGGCGGTGGGGTGGAATCCATTTCCATGAACCAGACCGCGGACATGTTTGCGATTCCCAGCCCCTGGGCGTTAAAAAATAAACCCGCCCTGTATATGGCCATGCTGGAAACTGCGGAGGTCGTTGGAGAGCGCTACAAGGTCAGCCGCGAAGCGCAGGATATTCTTGCGGCCAGTTCCCAGGCGCGTACCGCACAAGCCCAGGCATCCGGCAGGTTCGATGACGAAATTGTGCCCATGTCGACGGTCATGAAATTCCAGAACAAAGAAACCGGTGAGGTCACGGATTCAGAAGTGACGCTGGACAAAGATGAAGGCAACCGTCCGGGCACCACAGCTGAGTCTCTTGCTGGCCTGCAGCCGGTATTTTCCGGCGGTCAGGTGATTGCCCAGGGTAAACATGTCACAGCGGGAAATGCCTCTCAGCTGTCTGACGGAGCGTCTGCCTGTGTGCTGATGGAAGCCAGTGTGGCCCAGAAGCGGGGCCTGCAGCCCCTGGGTGCATATCGAGGCATAGCGGTTGCCGGCACCAACCCTGATGAAATGGGCATTGGTCCGGTTTTTGCCGTACCAAAACTGCTGGAGAAAAACGGCCTGACAATGGACGACATTGGCCTGTGGGAGCTGAACGAAGCGTTTGCAGTTCAGGTGGTGTACTGTCGGGACACGCTGGGCATTCCAGATGAGCTGCTGAACGTCAATGGCGGCGCGATTTCCATTGGTCACCCCTACGGTATGTCTGGTTCACGCATGGTGGGACACGCGTTGATTGAAGGTAAACGCCGTGGTGCTAAATACGTGGTCTGCACCATGTGTATTGGTGGCGGCATGGGTGCGGCAGGTCTGTTTGAAGTATTCTAGTCGACGGGGCGACGCTTCATGGCACATAAGAATGACATGTACGGAGACATCAATGCCCGTTCGGAAGATGAAGCGGGTGTAGCCCCGCCAATTCCCGCGGCAACCGTGGTCCTTTTGCGAGACGGTGGCGAAGGCGTGGAAGTGTTGATGCTGCGGAAAAACTCAAAAATCACCTTCGGTGGCATGTGGGTTTTCCCGGGCGGAAAGATTGATGCCGCTGATCGCCAGCCTGGGGCCGACGACACCCATGCTGCGCGCACCGCCGCCACCCGGGAAACCCTTGAGGAAACCGGCCTGATTGTCAGGCCGGACGAATTCACCTGGTTTGCCCACTGGACGCCACCGCCCGGTCCCCAGAAACGCTTTGCCACCTGGTTCTTTGCCACGCTGTTGGACAGTGATGATGAAGTGATCATTGATGATGGCGAGATCAAGGAACATGCCTGGGTTAATCCTGCCCGGGCGCTTGCGCGCCACGCCGCTGGGGAAATTGATCTGGTCCCGCCCACCTGGGTAACGCTGTATCAGTTGTCCCGTCATACGCCCTGTACCGCTCTGATGCGTCGCTTGACCGAACAGGAGCCCAGATACTACGCCACACGTGTGGTACAGAATGCCCAGGGCACCCGTGTTGCTTTATGGTCCGGTGATGCGGGTTATGAACCCTGGGATGCTGATGTCGATGGCGAACGCCATCGACTGGTGATGTCTCCGGGTGGATTTGTATTTGAAAACAGCGTTGTGACGTACTGAGTTGATCGATCCGTCGACCGCAGATCAGGTACCAGAGCCCGTTGGGCCAGGTACCAGAGCCCAAAGGGGCCAGGTACCAGATCCCGTAGGAATCAGGTGAATGTTTCCTGAAAAGCCTCTTCGTTAAACCCGACTAACAGGGTTTTCCCCACAACAATAGTGGGCGAGCGCAGATTGCCGGTTGCGCCCAGCATGGCGTCCACCGCCTCGGCTGGTGCACCTTTGCCACCTTTGAAGGTCTGCACTTTTTTACCTTTGGCCACGGTCATTTTTGTGGCTTTGGCAAGCAGCGCCTGGGCATCTTCCCGTTGCAGTTTGCGACTGGCAGGGATGGTCTCTTTGATTTCAATATTGCGGGCCTCCAAAAACTTGGATGCTTTGGTGCAGGTGGTTCAGCCCCCGCGATAGTAGTACCAGTCTACTTTTTTGGTCATAGCAGTTTCTCCTGATGTTCAATTGGCCGCTAGTCTAAATGTTGGCTGTTGATTCATCCACACCAGGTTCAGATGCGCGCCTTGATCAGATCCGCGCAGCGTTCCGCAACCATGATCACCACTGCATTCAGATTGCCGTTGGTGATGCGTGGGAATATCGAAGCATCAACCACGCTCAGATGCTCGAGTCCATGCACCTGCCCCTGGCTGTTGACCACCGCTGCACTGTCTTCGCCCATGCGACAGGTGCCGCAGGGGTGATAAGCACTCTCTGCATATTCTGCAATGAACGCATCCAGATCGGCGTCGCTTTGCGCCTGTGCGCCCGGGCGCAGTTCAGGACCGCGGAACCTGTCGAAGGCAGGCTGCGCGAAGATTTCCCGGGCTGCACGGATAGCGCGGCGAAACACCTGCCAGTCTTCGGCATGTGACATATAGTTGAATTTAATACGTGGCGCTTGTTTCGGGTTGCTGCTGAATAAGGTGACCGTGCCTCTGCTGGCCGACAGCATGGGGCCTACGTGAGCCTGGTAGCCGTGCTGGTTGGCCCTTGCGCTGCCGTCGTACTGCATGGCGGCCGGCAGGAAGTGAAACTGTATATCCGGATACGCCACTTCAGCGCCGCTTCTGATAAATCCGCCTGCCTCAAAATGATTGGTTGCGCCCAGACCGCGCTGGTGAACAAGCCATTGCAAACCTATTCTGGCGCGGCCATACAGACCCAGGTCTTTGTAAAGACTGACCGGTTCTGTACAGGCCTGCTGTACATAAACCTCCAGATGATCCATAAGGTTTTGCCCGACACCGGGCAGGTCCAAGACAGGGTCAATGTCTACCTGAAGAAGATCGTCGGCGGGCCCGATGCCGGAGCACATGAGCAATTGCGGGGTATTGATGGCGCCGGCGCACAGAATCACCTCGTCGGCATGGAAAACCTTTTCTCTGCCGTGCTGTTGCGCAAGCACACCGGTGGCCCTGTTTCCATCAAACAATAGATTTAAGGCGTGGGTGCGGGTGTGGACATGCAGATTAGTGCGGTGTTGCGCCGGCTTCAGGTAGGCGCGCGCCGTTGACGCGCGTATGCCTTTGTCAACCGTCATGGGCAGCCTGCCAAAACCTTCCTGCTGGGCACCGTTCAGATCGTCGCGCAGAGGATAACCGGCTTCTGCGGCGGCGCTCAGAAAGGTGTTGTAAAGAGGGTTTTGTAACGCGCCTTCACAAACAGCCAGGGGGCCGTCCGCGCCACGATATGGATCGTTGTCTGCGGTGCCGTCAAAGCGTTGTGCTTTACGGAAATAGGGCAGCACGTTGGCGTAGTCCCAGTTTTTTGCGCCCAGCTCTGCCCAGGCTGTAAAATCTGCGGCATTGCCCCGCACATACACCATGCCGTTGATTGCAGAGGAACCACCCAGCACCCGTCCTCTTGGACACAACAGGCGTCGATTGTTCAGGTGCTCTTCCGGCTCACTCAGGTATCCCCAGTTCAACGATTTGTTTTTCACCGGCAGATAAAAAGCCGAAGGCATCTGCACAATCAGGCGCCGATCGCTGCCACCGGCTTCCAGCAGGGTGACGTGACAATCAGGATCTTCTGTCAACCGATTGGCCAGCACCGCACCCGCGGAACCGGCACCGATAATCAGGATATGGCTGTGTGGGGTGTTGCTGGACATCGCGGGCCATCATAGAGATGATCGGCGGCAGCTACCAGTTACACTGCATTTATGGGGGAAGCATGAGGCTGAGCCACGAACAGATCAGTTTTTTCAAACGTTACGGCTACCTGCTGGTGCGCGGCGTCATGGATAAAGCGCTCTGCGCGCAGGTGCGGGACGCAATGTGGGACGCTCTGCCGGCTGACAGCCACCTGCGTCGGCATGAGCCGACTACACACGTCGGGCCGTTTGCTGCCCAGGATGAAACCCCGGATTCGGTGCACACACGCCAGGGTTATCGCTGGCTGAATCGCGCGCTTGGCGTGTCAGCTGAAGTCATCGATCTCATCTACAGCAAAGCGATCTGTTCTATGGCGGAACAACTGCTGGGGCCCGGTTTGCGTCAGCCGGTTGTTGGCGGTACACCCATGGGCAGTCAGGGGCCTGCCTGGCCGGGAGGTCCAACAGACCCGGCAATGGGTACCCAGGGTGCACGAGGTGTCTACTGCACACTTCCCTATGGTGACAAGCCCCGTGAACCTGACGCCTGTCATACCGATGGTCACCCCTTTCAGTTAGGGGTAGTTGGCCTGTTGGATGATATTCCTGCGGGGGGAGGCGCATTTAAAGTCTGGCCGGGTTCACATGCCAGGCTCTATCCGACTTTTACTCTGCGCTATGACCAGCCTCGTATTCCTTATTACGATCATCTGCCGAGTTTTAAAGGGATTGTGCATACGCCGGAGTATCTTGAGGGCATCGCTGATCTGGATGCCAATACGCAGCCTGTGGAGTGTTACGGTCAGGCGGGCGACATTGTCTTGTGGCATCATCGCACAGCGCATATGGCCGGGCACAACTATTCAGATGTGATCCGCCAGGCCGTGCTGGCGGATTTCTGGACCGACAAGCTGGATCAGTTGCGCAGCAGTCCGCCTGATGGCGATATGTGGCGTGACTGGTCAGGTGCGGTGCAGAACAGCAGCGGCGAAGTCAGTGCTGAGTTTGCCGCCCTGCAGCGGCTGTCCTGAACCCACCTGCAGATTGCTGCTCAGGGTGAATAATCGGTCTTGGTCATAAACACGCTGACAATATTTTTCACCAGACGGCCATCCGCGATGGATTTGGCGTAAACGTCCTGCCACTCGGGGTCAGCAACAAAAGCCTGCCAGCTGGCCTGGGCAGCGTCACTGTCCTGGTGAGCAATGATATAAATCAGCGTTTCCGGTGTGTCTGCAGGAATCCAGTAGCCGACATTCTGCATGCCGTGCTTCTCGAAGATCCTCATGGTGTGATTGCGAAAGCGTTCATGCAGTGCGTCCAGCTTGCCTTCATTGGTGGTATAGGTGCGCATCTCATACAGCGGCGCATCCTCCGCCAGGACGTGCAGACTGCATAGGCTCAGCATAATCGCCAGACATACTTTGTTTAACATGGTCTTCTCCCCTTGAAATTTATAACCCGCCTCATGATAGAGCCAGGTAGAATGCCGCGCTATGAAAAATATCCAGAAATCTCCCGTTGACGCCACCCCCAAGGCGCTGATGAGTTATCGCAAATACTGGGCGCACCGCCTGACGCCTGCACCCGTGTTGCCGATGAGTCGTGCGGAAATGGATGAACTGGGTTGGGACAGTTGCGACATCATCATTGTGACCGGCGATGCCTACGTGGATCACCCGAGTTTCGGCATGGCCATTGTGGGGAGATTTCTTGAAGCTCAGGGTTTCCGTGTGGGCATCATCGCCCAGCCGGACTGGCAGTCGACCAGAGATTTTGAAGTGTTGGGACAGCCCAATCTGTTTTTTGGCGTGACTGGCGGCAACATGGACTCCATGGTGAACCGCTACACGTCGGACCGTAAAGTGCGTTCAGACGATGCGTATACCCCTGGGGGTGTGGGCGGTAAGCGTCCGGATCGCAGCGTCATCGTCTATGCCAACAGATTGCGTGAAGCGTATGGGTCCACGCCGATCATCATCGGCGGGATTGAAGCCAGCCTGCGTCGTATTGCCCATTATGATTACTGGTCTGAGAAAATACGTCGCTCCCTGGTGCTGGATGCCAAAGCGGATCTGCTGGTATTTGGTAACGCAGAACGACAGATTGCGGAAATCGCCCATCGTATGGCCGCCGGTGAAGACATTAAAGACATCACCGATATCCGTGGCACGGCTTTCAAGCGCACCCGCACGCCGGGCGGCTGGACGGAAATAGACTCGACTCACCTGGATACACCCGGGCGTCTCAACCCGCATGAAAATCCTTATGAGATGAAGCCCGAGGTAGGCAAGGGGCGCGATCGGGCAGCGCTGCCGGACGATGTCCAGGTGGTGCGCTTTGTGCGTGATGTACCCAGTGAAAACCGCGATACCTCGGTAATTCGTATGCCGAGTTTTGAGCAGGTCACTGCCGACCCGATTCTCTATGCCCACGCATCCCGTGTGTTACATGTGGAATCAAACCCGGGTAACGCACGTGCTCTGGTGCAGCAGCATGGAAACACCAACGTCTGGATTAATCCGCCGCCGATTCCGCTGACCACAAAAGAGATGGATGCGGTCTACGAGTTACCCTATACCCGGGTGCCCCATCCTGTTTATGGTGATGCCAAAATCCCGGCCTACGAGATGATCCGCTTTTCGGTGGCCATCCAGCGCGGTTGTTTTGGCGGCTGCACCTTCTGCTCGATTACCGAACACGAAGGCCGCATTATTCAGAGCCGATCCGAAGCCTCTATTTTACGTGAGGTGGAAGAGATTCGGGATCGTGTGCCTGGTTTTACCGGCGTGATTTCCGATCTCGGCGGCCCAACAGCCAACATGTATCGTCTGGCCTGTAAGAGCAAAGAGATTGAAGCTGCCTGTCGCCGACCCAGTTGTGTGTTTCCCAGTGTATGTCCCAACCTGAATACAGATCACTCCCCGCTGATACAGCTGTATCGGAAGGCGCGGGAAATGCCGGGTATCAAGAAAGTGTTGATTGCATCAGGCGTGCGTTATGACCTGGCCAATGAATCACCGGAATATATTGAGGAACTGGCCAAACACCACACTGGTGGATATCTGAAAATTGCGCCCGAGGCGCTCTCCGAAGGGCCGTTATCGAAAATGATGAAGCCGGGCATGGGCACCTACTACCGCTTCAAAGAACTGTTTGATAAGTATTCGAAAGAGGCGGGCAAGGAGCAGTATCTGATTCCCTACTTCATCGCGGCGCACCCGGGCACAACGGATGACGACATGCTGGAGCTTGCGCTGTGGCTGAAGGAAAACGGTTTCCGCGCAGACCAGGTGCAGGCTTTTCTGCCAGGTCCGATGGCAACTGCAACCGCCATGTACCACAGCGGCACCAATCCGCTGCGCAAAGTCAAAGCTGACGGCGAAGAAGTTTATGTGCCAAAAGGCTATAAACAGAGACGGCTGCATAAAGCGTTTCTGCGATACCATGACGCCAACAATTGGCCTCTTTTGCGTGAGGCACTGCGCCAGATGGGCCGTGAAGATCTGATCGGCAATGGCAAAAAACATCTGGTGCCAACCTACCAGCCAGCGGGTACTGGTGGTGATGCGGCAAAAAAAGAGCAGCGCCGGCAGCGCGGTCAGCAGAAGAAGGCGGGTGGGGGACAAACCTTCCGCACCCAGCATGTTCGCCACAATGACTATAAAAAGCGCAAATAACGGCTGTATTTGCCTCCGATTGTCACAAATTGAGACCAGGGTCACCCATCCAAACAGGTGATCTGCCTAGGCTGTCTGGTCAAGAGATGTATGAATCAAGAGGTGTGCCCATGACTCGGGTGTTAAAGACACACATTGTATTTCTGGTGTCCGCGCTGATATTGGCGGGCTGCGCCAGCAAACCCTCAGTAACGGAATACCAGTGCCGTGCGGGCGACTGGCAGAGCATCGGCTTCCGTGATGGTGCCAACGGCGTGGCAAACACCCATATTCTGGCCCACCAGGAAGCCTGCGGTGAATTCGGTATAGTGCCCGAAAGAGATGGTTATCTTGCCGGCTGGCGTGAAGGTCTGAACAATTACTGCACGGCGCAGAACGGCTACCAGCTGGGGATACGCGGAGCCAGCATGAACACAGTCTGTCCGCAGGCCCTGCAGGATGCGTTTGCGGCAGCGTATGCAGACGGTCGACAGATTTATCAGGCTCAGCGGGATGTGGCCAGGCTGGCGTCACAGATTCAACAGAATGAACAACGTCTGGTGCAGATCAAAGAGGAGTTAGTGGGTACCACAACGGCTCAGCTTGTTCCGGATCTGACGGTAGAAGAACGGGTACAGCTGGTCGCGAAATTTGAATCGCTGCTGGATGAACGCGCCAGCATCAACACCCGACTGCCGGAGCTTGAGTACGCACTGGATATCGCAGAGCAGCGGCTGGCGGAACTGCATCAGACGCTGGCCTATCGGTAGTACCTGAACCCTTCGCTTTGAGCAGACTCGAGCACAGTTAGCTGGAATGAAACAGGGTTCGAATAAGTCGCCTCGACGCGATGACAACGCTGGTGATACTGGCGACAAAACCCGCAAAAAGCAGTATCAACATAACCACATCCCACAAAGGTCTGCGGTTAGCCAGGCCCGGGAAATCGAGACTGTGAAGCCCATTGTAGAGCCAGCGGTAGGCTCTTCGGCTCCTGTCCAGCACCGACAGCACTTCACCGGATTGATGGTCCACATGTACCCAGGTCTGGTTTGCATCGGATAGTTCCACCCTGATCGTGCCTGACGGCAGGCTAATCAAGTGCGAAAAACACCGTGCACGCTGATCTAAATACAATTGATGTTGTCGCGGCGGGCACCCGCGATGAGGGTTTAACTTACGTTGCAGAAGCATTAGCTTCTTTTGAAACAACGCGTCAGATAAGCAACCGCATGCAGTTACTCGAGCAAGATCCAGGCGGTTACGAAGCACTGTTTAAAGTAGTGGGTTCTGACAGAACCAGTCTGGATGCAAGTCTGGTGCATGATGCGGCGCTAGATGAAAATCGGATCTGGACGGAGCAGAACTGAATAGACTGCTCGCTCGTTCATATGTTCAAATACCCAAGATGCCATTAATAACTGTATAAATATACAGTTTTGCGTTGTCTTGTGATAAACTAACAGACCCTGTCTGTGGTGAAGGCCAGTCACATGAACGACATTGCAATGTTAGCTTCCTATCAACCCCTTCCCGTATCTCAGCACGATACCCCGAGCCTTAAAGCCGAGATCATCGATCTCTATGCCAGCATTCAACACGCCTCCTATCAACTGATCAAACTGATCGCGCTCTTTGATGGTGAAGGGCACTGCTGGGAGGAAGGGTTTAAAACCACCGCCGCCTGGCTCGGTTACTACCTGGGCATTGGCCCCAATGCCGCGCGCGAGAAGGTGCGCGTGGCAAGAGCGCTTGTGGACCTGCCGGTGACCGATGCCGCATTTTGTCAGGGCCGCTTGAGTTATTCCAAAGTGCGGGCGTTGACCCGACGGGCCACGGCTGAAGATGAGATGCTGCTGGTGTCTATGGCCGAAAACGCCTCCGCCCATCAGGTGGAGCGCATCGTGCGTGATCAGATCCGATTGGATCGGGGGCGACCTGAAGTCGCAACCTATCCTGAACTGGTGTTCCAGACCGCAGACAACGGTGATCTACTCATCAAAGGTCGCTTACCCAAAGATCTCGGGGCGCTCCTGCAGGCGGCACTTCATGTACAAATTGAAAAGATGGTCACCCCCCAGACAGAGGCCGGGTCTCTGCACGTTTCTGAAACGCCGGTTTCCGAACAACGTGCTTATGCATTGCTGGACATGGCACAAGCCAAACTCTCCGATCAACCCGGCAGCAGTGCGGATCGGTATCTCATCCACATCGATCATGATGATCCGGACCTGTCTCAAGCAACTCTGGATCGGCTCACCTGTGACAGCAGCGTGGTGCTTCACGCCGAGGGGCAGGCTGAGGGTGAAGAGGAACCCAGTGTCGGTCGCAAGACGCGCACTATCTCATCTGCACTGAGGCGGGCGTTAAGAAAAAGAGACGGTGGCTGTTGTTATCCCGGCTGTAACCACACCCGCTTTGTGGATGCCCATCATATTCTGCATTGGTCACAGGGAGGCGCGACCAGACTCAGCAATCTCATCCTGCTGTGTCGTCGACACCACACCTTCATCCATGAAGGCAGAGCGCGGGTCCATGTGCACCGCCCGCAGGTCGGTGCGGTGCAGTTCCATTTCTATACTCCAAACGGGCATCAACTGCGCGCCACCGGTGAAAAGCGCATGACAGGCGTCGTCCCTCTGCAAACACGAGCTGTGGCAAACGTTACCGCGGTAACGTCCTGCCGCCAATCACCGCTGGCGCCGCAGAACCCGACGCCGCGGCCAGATTATTCGCATATTGCCTGGGTTTTGCAGCATCGACGCAAGGATGAGTAGAGCGGTTAGGTTGGACAAGAGCTGTCCCCATGCTGCCCAGTTAATTCTGCAAATCCAGAATGTTTGATGAGCATCACATTAAAAAGTTGTTTTCATAGCGTACATGAAATTCGTGGCTATGGACCTCTGTTGGGTGCTAATAGCGGGACTTGCCCTCTCGCGATATGATGGCGCCATGGCGAAAATTATTGATCTGGACGTGTCCGATACTGCGCTGGTCGAACACCTGGCCGCGATGACTTTCAATGCGTTTAAGGAAAACTCACCAGATTGGATACCAACACCCGGCTGCCGGAGTTTGAGTACGCACTGGATATCGCAGAGCAGCGGCTGGCGGAATTGCATCAGACGCTGGCGTTCAGGTGATGTCTTTAACGTGGCGCTAAGCCATAAAGAAACAGGCGACTGTGATTGTCAGCCACCTCAGTTGGGCTGGCACGTCCGGTTGGGTCGTACCAGCTGGGGAACCAGTTGGTCAGCCCCGCACGAATCTTCTCCACCAGAAACGCGTCCGCGGATCGGTAAAATCCATCGTCCATAGCCTTTTGCACAATGGCCACGTCTGTATTCTGCTGTTTCTGCAGGATCTGACTGATCTCCGCGTGATGCTCAGGGGCAAGGAAGGTGACATGGTGATAAGTCGGAAAAGGTCCGTATTCGCTGATATGGCGCTCGAACAGAGAGCGGCGCCACAAAATTTCCCGCTCGACCGGGTCGCGTGGCTTGAGGTGGTTGGCACTGGTCCAGTTAAATTTCAAGGCACGTTTGTAACACAAGTACAGGAGTTCTTCTTTGTTCCTGAAGTAATAATAGAAAGCGCCTTTGGTAAGATTCAATTCACTGGCGCATTGGTCAATGGACGTTGCGTGCACGCCGACGCGATTGAATGACTCCATTGCAACTTTAAGGAACCGTTCAAGTTTAAGTTGCGTCATTGATTCACGGTCAAATGGATCTGGAGCAGGTTGCTGGGGAAACGCAGGGGCTACTTCCGGGACGTCAAATGGTTTGGCATCTGCAGGCGTGATGCCGTGCACGATAATATCGGTGAACAGGGCAATGATGTCTTCACGCTGATAGGGCAGCCTGCCGCTGTACCAGAAGGACATCCATTCGATAATGCTGAGAATGCCAATACCGGTCAGTGCGGCATCGGTTGGTGCAATGGAACGGTCGCGAAGTCCTTCTGCAACCATAGTCTGAATACAGATAACATTGTTACGTTGCACGCGATTGATATGCTCTGCCCATTCCGGGCGCAGGGCACCCACTTCGCTGAGAATGGCTGGCCGGTGCTCTTCCGTTAACGTGTTTGCAATAAAACTGCGGATGCGGGTCAGGCCATCTGCCCTGGTATCGTTAGCGCGACTGATCTGCCGTGCGCGCATTTCACAGCTGCGCAGATAAGCACGGTAAGCAAGTTCTTCTTTGCCGCTCACATAATGATAAATGCTTGCTGCGTTCATATTGAGCGCATTGGCAATCTCGTCAACGGTGGTGGCCAGAAAGCCTCGCTGGTTAAACAAGCGAGTGGTTACAACGAGAATATCCGCAAGCTTCTGTGCGCGATTTTCGGCAACACGTGGGCTTACGGATGAGGATTTGCTTTTATTAGCTCTAGGCACTGCGTCAGGATATCAGATTCTGCAATGATACCTTGCTTTTTGTTGCTTAAACACAGTTCCGAACGCCGGCGCATCCGGAACTGTGAACTTCTGCTACAGACTGTAGCCGGCGCGCAGCGTGATCATGCGTGGCGGAGCAGGGAATCCAATTCGAGTACCAATCTGCGACGGTGCATCGAATTCATAGAAGTAATTCTCTTCGTCAGTTGCATTCTGCACCAGCAGACCCAGGCTCCAACCCTGGCCATTAACCGGGCGCAGCGTCACCGCAAGATCCAGGTTAAATCGAGCGTCCTGCTCAATGGTGGGGTCACGAGGATTCACCTGATCGCCAAAATACTGCAAGTCAGCGCGGGTCAGCAGTTCAAGACTGTCGCCCATGGGCCAGATATAGCCGACACCTGCGGTACCTGTAAACTGAGTGGCAAACCGTTTGTCTGACAGATCCTGTAATCCGGCGCCGCTATCTCCAACAAAATGATCGCAGCCGGGCTGGCCGAAGGCCTGTTGGGGAACGCTACAGGCTGCATTGTCGAAATCGCCGTAGCGGGCGTCCAGCCAGATAAAAGAAGTGTTCAGCTGCATGCGGTCTGTGGGCAGATATGTAATATCCATTTCCAGGCCCTGTGAGACAGCAGACCCTGCGTTTTTCACATCAAATTCAGTGCCTGTCCAGGTAGAAGTCTGCAGGTTGTCGTAGTCCATGCGGAACAGAGCTGCATTGATATTCAGAAGATTATCTGCCAGGCGCAGCTTCGCTCCCAACTCGTAACCCGTAACGGTTTCGTCTTCGAACGTTGGGTCCGTGTCGCTGCCGGTAGCCTGAGAGTTGAAGCCACCTCCTTTGTAACCGCGAGTGACTTTAGCGTAGTACAATGCGTTGTCGTTGTGATCGTAGCTCAGCGTCAGCTCGGGTGACAGGTCGGTTTCCGTTACTTCCTGCCCCAACCCCGTGCGACTGGCATCAATAATACCGTCGATCTGAGAACACTGGCTGACCGCAAAAACGCACGTGTTGGCAATTGTTAGATTGTCGCCGCCAGCAGCCGTAGCCAATGCAATGATCTGGTTACGCGCATCAATTGCAACCGGATCAGAGGCAGAACTCAGATTTTCGTTGTTGAGGAACAGGTCAAGAATTGCCGGTTCAATATCCAGAAACTGATCGTTGCCAAACTGTGAAAGGAAGTAACGATCATCTGCCTCTTTCTTTTCGCGGGTATAGCGCGCGCCAGCGGTAATGGACCATTGGTCAGTGAAGCGGTATGTCCCTTGTACAAAACCTGAAATGTTGGTTGTGGTCTGATCGAGAAAACGCAGTTGACCACGGCTCCATGCGGAAGCGGGACCACCAAAAATGGTATCCGAAAAGGGCTGCGCGCCAAAAATCAGCAGAAACGGCTCGATGTTAATGTCCGTTCGTCGGTCGACCAGAAAATCGTTTTTGAACCCGTGGACACCAATCAGGTAGTCAAACTTTTCGCCTAACTCAGATGCAAAAGTGATCTCCTGGCTGAACTGATCAAACTCCTGGGAGATGGGTTCGTAGAGGAAATTGGTTGGTGTCCAGTCGACGTCACGCTCATCTTCAGACTCATAAGCGGAGTAGCCGGTAATCGACGTCAGCGTGCCGCCGTTTGCTAAATCGTATTTAACGGTGACCACGGCATTGGTTGATTCCACGTCGGCAGTTTCAGGCTGCTTGGAACTGCGAGTCAGTTCATCCACTGGAAACCGCGGTCTATCGCCGGCGGCTGCGTAGGCGGAGTACGTGCTCAGTCTTGCAGCGGCACTCACATCAGCCCCGCTGGCTAACGGTCTGCCCACTTCGATACCACTAACCTGGGAGACGTTAAAATTGCGGCCGGTGCGCTCATATTCACCGTACTCAAACTTGGTGCGAATGCTAAGCGCATCTGTTGGCGTCCAGAGCAACGTTGCCCGGGCAATCCAGTCTTCTTCCTGCTCCTCCAGATCGCCGGTAAAATTATTGCGCATGTAGCCGTCATCTTCAGCGTAGCGCAGCGCCAGACGGCCGGCCAGGTTCTCGCTGATACCGCCGTTGACAATAGCCTGCAGGCGCGTTCCGCTGACGTCCGGGAGATATTCAGCATTCAGATCAACACTGAACTCGTTGGTGGGTGTGCCTGTTGTGATGACAACAGCGCCACTGGTTGTGTTTTTACCAAACAGCGTGGACTGCGGACCCCGCAATACTTCTACCTGACCAATATCGAGAAAAGGGCTGCGGAACTGACGTTCACGACCGGCGTAGACGCCATCAATAAACAAACCCACGGACTGATCGAAACCAAAATTCAACCCCGCACCAAAGCCACGAACGCTGATGCTGGTCTGTTCGCCACCTTCCTGTATCGCCAGGCCAGGCACATATTTGGCCAATTCATCCAGATTCTGGATAGACAGTTCCTTAATCGTCTCGGCGGTAACAACGCCAACCGAGACAGGCACATCCTGCAAACTCTGTTCGCGCCTTTGCGCCGTGACAATTACCTCTTCCATACCGCGGGCGTCTGTCTCCGCGGTCAGTGCTGCCGGCGCTGCGAGCGAAAACCCGCAGGCGCAGGACAATGCGCAAATGAATTTCAGTTTGTTCATGATTTCCCCTTGAATGATCTTTCAACTCTCCACGGCCGTGGCTTTCCCGCTGTGTTGTTTGCTATCGAGAATTTCTGGCCACTTGTAAGATGTGAACATTTTATTCAAATGTCAAGTATGAAAACCTGGTATTCGATGGCATTTATAGGGTAATTTACCGCGACCTCATGTGGAACGGATTGCTGGAAACCTGTGAAAGTTTGGAATTGTGTAACTGGGATAGCGCTATTGATCTTCCCATCAATTGCACCGGTCATCGCAGCGGACGGCGAATCCCTCTACAACGCACACTGTGCAAGCTGTCACGATAATGCGCTGGAACGAACACCGGACAAAGCGAGTATTTCGCAAAACACACCGCTGCAGATTTACACAGCGCTTTCAAAAGGGGTCATGGCGCCGATGGCGACAGGCTTGAATGAAGCACAGATGCAATCTATTGCACTGTATCTCGCGCCACCACAAGGCTCCCGCGGACAGAATGTTGATCCAAGCGCCAGCAGCAACTGGGGCATCACTACCCAGGAGGCACCACTGGATGGGCCGAGGTGTGAAACACCGCCGCCGCCAGTGGATCTCATTGCTTCAGCTCAATGGAATGGTTGGGGTCCGACACAGACCAATGCCCGTTTCCAGGCGAAACCGGGCCTGCAGCCTGAAGATGTGCCGAGATTGAAGGTCAAATGGGCATTTAAATACCCCGGCTGGAAAAACGGTCAGGCGTCAGTTGTTGGAGAACGGCTTTTTGTTACCTCAATGTCGGGTGCCGTGTATGCGCTGAATGCGCAAACCGGTTGCGTGTACTGGCGACATGATGCCGGCTCGCCAACACGTTCAAGTGTGTCGTTGGGCCCAATGCCTGCTGGTAGCGCTGCGAAAACGGCCCTGTACTATTCAGACTGGTCAAAAAGTGCTGTAGCCATTGATGCCGATACCGGGGCGCGGCTGTGGAAAACCCAGATTGAAACTGTCTCCGGTGTGCAGATGACAGGCGCGCCAACATTGTTCGATGGCATTTTGCTGGTGCCGGTTTCAACAGGCAATGAGGCATTTGCCCGAAACGACGACTACGAGTGTTGCAGGTTTATTGGTTCATTGGTTGCGCTGGATGCAGTATCCGGAGAAATTCTCTGGAAACGATACACGACAGATCAACCCAATCTGCCTTATAGACTGAACAAGAAAGGCCAGCAGATGTGGGGCCCGTCTGGCGGGTCGATATGGACCGCACCAACCGTGGATGCCGAGCGCGGCTGGGTTTATGTATCCACATCGAATTCTCACACTGACATGCCTCACGATGGCTCAAATTCTGTCATGGCCATTGACCTTAAGACGGGTGAGGTGATCTGGAAGAATCAGGTCTGGCCGGACGATAATTACATAAACGGCTGCCCCGAAGCAGCCAACTGTCCTGAGGTTGTTGGGCCGGATTTTGCGCTGGGTGCTGCGCCGATTCTGCACACCCAGGAAAACGGTCGTCAGTTAATTCTGGCAGGGCAGAAGTCAGGTATTTTGTGGGCCCTTGATCCTGACAATGGAAGCATTGTATGGCAAACACGTTTGTCGCCGGGTAGTGCTCTGGGCGGAATTGAATTCGGTCCCGCAGCTGATAACGATAGAGTTTATGTTGGTATTTCGGATGTGATTTCACGTCAAGGTGCCAGGCCAGGGCTTTATGCGCTCAGAGTTTCTGACGGGTCAGTTGTGTGGGAGGCGCCATCACCCCCATTACCTTGCACCTGGGACAGCCATTTTTGTCATCCTGCCATTTCTCAGGCGGTGTCCGCCATGCCTGGCGTGGTTTTCGCGGGAGCGATGAATGGCCGTTTCCGCGCGTATGCGGCGGATACCGGCAGAGTGATCTGGGAGCATGATTCCGGCAGTACACCCATGACCTCCGTACTGGGCAAGGAAGTCTATGGCGGTGTGATGGATGGAGGTGGAGCCACGATCGCGGGAGGCATGGTTTTTGTTCACTCCGGCTATGCCGGCCGGGAACAGTGGCCAAGAGATAACCCCCGGCGACGGGCGGGTAACCTATTAATTGCATATTCAGTAGACGGGAAATAGCTGCCAATCGCAGCGGGGGGAAGAATGATGGCAACACAACACAGACAACCGCACCGGCACGGAGCCCAATTGCTTCAGCTGCGTAGAAACTTGCTTCGGTGGGTGCTGACCGTAGCAGCATTATGCATTAGTGCGCCTGGTCATGCCGACGTGGATGATGAATTCTGGTTCTGCCCGGATGGCTTTGAGGTAAAAGCAGGGCTCAATACGAACTTCCCAAGTGATGGCATGTTGCGCGCTTTTGTTGTTGTGCCTCCAGAGCCGGCAGACGAGCCTGCTCCGGTATGGGTGCCTTTATCCGGCACCGTCGAATCTGCTAATGCTAATTTGTTTGTGGCAGGTTCGGGTAATAATGCCCGGCTCGCGGAGCACGGCTTTATGGTCATCGGTCCGATCCGGCAATGTGCCGAACAGGATCCGGATATCGGGTTTGGTGAGTGTAACGGACCTGGATCGGACGGATGGAATTGGAAACCCTGGAATGACGGTCGCAGCGGCGGACCAGCTGGCGAAAAATGGAAACAGGATGCTGGATGGGATTCGCGCTTCTTTGAGGCAATGGTGCGCTGTGTGGGCACGAAGTTTCAGCTCGATGCAAGCCGCCTGTTTATCGGCGGAATTTCAGCCGGTGGCACCGTTACCAATCGTGTTCTGACATTTAACGACGCTTTCTGGGCGGGTGGTATGCCTCTGTCCGGCGAGTGGTATGTTTCCGCTGATGACGGATCTGCGCTGAGTTTTAATGCAGCGCGAGCGACCGTGGCGGCGTCGCCGATGAAAATATTTCAGGGTCGAATAGGACCTTATCCCCTGCCGGACGCGCTTGATCCTATGATTGTCATCACCGTTTGGGGTGGGGAAAAGGATCTTTGGGACTGCGGTCCACCGATCGGTTTGTGCGCTGACTATCGTCCCAGTACTCAGGCGGGTGCAAATTACTTTTCATCAATGCCCAATGTGGTACACATTGCGTGTTCGTCGACCCACGGACACCGTTGGCCGTCGATTAATCGAGATGCATTCAACCTCTGGGCATTAAATACTCTGGCATCACATCCTAAGGGGACCCCGGCGGAGAATTTTGAATTAGCGCCGCCTCCTGAGGGTTATGATTGTCGCGTGGGGACCTATGTTGATCACTATTAGTATTTAACATGCGAGTTAACGCATACTGATGCCCGCCAGATTGCCTTCATCCCGCCATTCGGCGAGCATCTCATAAAACCGGATCGGGCCTGCACCGTGCATGTCCGAGAAAAACCCCGCACTGTTGCCCTGTTTGCCTTCGCTGTTGTAGTACCCGGGTGTGCATTCCGCATAAAACCGCGCGCCCACTTTGGCGAGCCGGTGTACTTCATCCACGTACTCCTGTTCAGCCTCAGCGGTCACTTCCAGCACATTTTTCTGCCGTTTGCGCGCTTCGCTCAGCATATAGGCGATGTGTCTGGCCTGCTCGTTCAGGGCGTGAGGTACATTCACCGTTATGGCGGTCTGGGTAAAGCCGAGGAAAAAGCAGTTCGGGAAACCGTGACTGGATAAGCCCTGCAGGGTGCGCACGCCGTCAGCCCAGTGGTCACTCAGGTGAACACCTTGCCTGCCGATAATGTCGTAACCCGCGCGGCGGGTGTAGGACGTGCCTACTTCAAAACCAGTGGCAAAAATCAGGCAGTCCACCTCGTATGTCTGACCATTGGCGATCACCGCGTTTTCAGTCATGCGCTCGACACCTTTGCCATGCGTGTCCACCAGATGAACGTTTGGCCTGTTGTAGGTGTCCAGGTACTCATCGTGAAAACACGGACGTTTGCAGAATTGTCGATACCACGGTTTCAGCGCTTCGGCGGTATTGCCGTCTTTAACAAGCTGATCCACACGCTCCCGCACTTTGTTCATTTTCTGGTAATCCGACAGCTCCATCAGCTCGGCGCGTTCAGCGCCGGTGAGGCGTCGGCCAAGTTTGCGGCTGGCTATTTTTGCCGCGGTGCCGGTCAGGTTGCGGAAAATGTCAGTCCAGCCGTCATGGACCAGGTCTTCGTCCTGTTCGCCGCCAGACACCAGCACGTTGAAGTTGTCCATACGCGCCTGTTGCCAGCCCGGTTCTAATGACTCAGCCCACTCGGGGTCGGTGGGCTGATTGTTGCGCTCGTCGATGGATGAAGGTGTGCGTTGGAAAACATACAACTCTTTTGCCCACTCACCCAGGTGTGGGATGCACTGCACAGCAGTGGCACCGGTGCCGATGATGCCGACACGCTTGTCCTTAAGGCCCGTTAATCCGCCGGAAGAATCCCCTCCGGTGTAGTTGTAGTCCCAGCGACTGGTGTGGAAGGTATAGCCTTTGAAATCGTTGATGCCGGGAATGCCTGGCAGTTTGGGCCGGTTTAACGGACCGTTAGCCATGGCCACAAACTGCGCACGCATGTCGTCGCCACGGTCAGTCTGGATGTGCCAGCGTGCCTCGTCTTCGTCCCAGCGCAGCTCGGTCACACTGGTCTGCAGGCAGGCGTTTTTGTACAGGTCAAACTTTTTGGCGATGTTGCGGCTATGATTGAGAATCTCCGGCGCAAAAGAGTATTTATGTTGGGGGATGTAACCCATCTCCTCCAGCAGCGGCAGATAGCAGTAGGATTCCACGTCACACATGGCGCCGGGATAGCGGTTCCAGTACCAGGTGCCGCCAAAATCGCTGGCTTTTTCAATCACGCGGATGTCTGCGAAACCCGCTTCGCGCAGACGTGCACCAGTGAGCAGGCCACCAAAACCGCCGCCAATAATCACCACTTCAACTTCATCAAACAGGGGCTCGCGTTCGATGGGTTGGTCCACATAAGGATCATCCACATACTTTGAAAACTCAGCGGTCACTTCAATGTACTGATCGTTGCCATCAGTGCGCACGCGCTTGTCGCGCTCAGCGAGATATTTTTTCTTCAGCTGGACAGGATCGAAATCCAGTTCGCCAAGCAGGGTTCTGACGGCGCTGTCGCTGGTGTTCATGGTGTTCTTCCCGAAGCTCTGTTTGCCCAGAGTGTACACGCAGAATCGTTGACCGCGCCATCGGGGTTTGACGATGACTTTGTTGCCAGTCTGTTGTTTCGCTGTTCGCGCAGCCCTATGATCCACGGACAGGGAGGAACCATGTCTTTAGAACCCGTTGATGTGCTGATCATTGGTGCCGGTGCGTCCGGCGCAGCGATTGCTTATTCGCTGGCCGAAACACGCATGCGCATCGTCGCACTGGAGCAGGGTGGCTGGATGAACCCGCTGACCTATCCGAGCACCGGTCGCGATTGGGAGGCCCGCGCCTGGGGTGACATGTCTATCAGCCCGAATCGTCGCGGGCTTGCGGCGGATTATCCGGTTAATGACAGCAGCTCACCAATCGCCGTGGCGAATTTCAACGCGGTCGGCGGCAGCACAATTCTGTATGCCGGCCACTTTCCCAGATTCCATCCGTCAGACTTCCGTGTGCGCTCGCTTGATGGTGTGGCGGATGACTGGCCCATTGATTACGAAACCCTGGTGCCGTATTACGATGAGAATGATCGCATCACGGGTGTCTCGGGTTTGAGTGGCGATCCTGCTTATCCCCCCAAAGAAGTCCCCATGCCACCTGTGCCGCTGGGCAAAGCCGGCACTGCACTGGCCAGAGGCTTTAATCAGCTGGGCTGGCACTGGTGGCCTTCGGACACCGCGGTAGCCACGCAGGATTACGATGGACGTGCCCAGTGTATCAATCTGGGCGCCTGTCTCAGCGGTTGTGCTCAGGGTGCCAAAGCCACCACCGACATTACTTACTGGCCACACGCGGTGCGTGCCGGGGTTGAGGTACGCACCCATGCGCGGGTACGTGAGATCACGCTGGATGATGCCGGCATGGCCAGCGGCGCAATCTATTATGACGAACAGGGTGTGGAGCAATTTCAGCCGGCGCATGTGGTCATTATGGCGTGCAACGGTGTGGGCACCCCACGGATTCTGTTGAACTCAAAATCCGAGCGTTTTCCCAACGGTCTGGCTAACTCGAGTGGTCTGGTGGGCAAAAACCTCATGTTTCATCCGTATTCGATGATCCGCGGCATATTTGAGGAAGAGCTCGATGGTCCCAAAGGTCCCAGTGTGTGTATCCAGAGTCAGGAGTTTTATGAGACGGACAGGCGTCGCGGTTTTCTGCGCGGTTTCACTTATGAAATAAATCGCGGCAATGGTCCAGTCACCACCGCTCTACATGGCATGTTATCCGGCCGTATTCCCTGGGGTGAAGGGCATCATGAAGGCTTTGCAAAACTGCAGAATCGCGTCACCGGCATGGTTGGCATCTGTGAAGATCTGCCCGAGGAGCACAATACGGTGACTCTGGATGCCACCCTCACCGATGCACACGGTATTCCTGCACCAAAAATTGACTACACCCTCAGCGACAACAGTCTGAAGATGCTGGCGTTTTCTGTGGAGCGCGCCACTGAAGTCTTGCGTGCCGCAGGCGCAGTGGATGTGTATCACGAATCGCCCATAGCGGTAGGGGGCTGGCATCTGATGGGCACGGCTCGAATGGGCACCGACCCGCAGCGATCGGTGGTGAATGACTGGGGTCGCAGCCATGATGTGAAAAATCTGTTTGTGGTCGACGGCAGTATTTTTGTGACATCTGCCGGAGTGAATCCAACACGTACGATTCAGGCTCTGGCGTTGTATGTTGCTGACAAAATGAAACAGAATCTCGCCAACCTTTTTGATTAGCGGCGCAAGGAGTGTAAAGAATGAGCAACATGATCAGCAGTGATGGTGCTTTTGACAGTGACGAAAAGCAGGCGCTCAAGGAAGTGTTGGCCTATATGATTCCCGCGGACGATAAGCGCCCGGGAGCGGACGATCCGCTGATCATGGCGGATATCCTGGCCACCGGCAGATCGTCTGCCCGTCTCATCAGGGGTGCGCTGGCCATCTATCGTGATACCGACCTGATGACATTGAGTCAGACCAGAACACCCGAGGTGAATGCGCTGGTGAGCCTGGCGGTACAGTGTTATTACCGTGACGATCGGGTGATGGCGAGCCTTGCGATGGAACCGCGTCCGCCCCATCCACAAGGTTATGAGATTCCCCAGGGTGACTGGCAGCTGCTGGAACCGGTGCGCCAGCGAGGCCGGCACTATCGGGATGTGTCGTAGCTGAACGCAGCCTGATCAGTCTGAGTTGGTCAGCACCAGTTTGCCAACAATCTCGCCAGCCAGCTGGCGTTTTAGAGCCTGTTTGAAATCACTCATCGGTAACGACACAACTGCTACGGGTTTGAGTCTGCCTTCAACAACCCACGCCATCAGCGTCTGCATGAGCGTGTGATTCAGCTGCGGATCGCTGCGCGATGCACCGCCCCAGTCCACGCCGACCAGTGATGATTGTTTAAGCAGCGCAAGATTAAAAGGCAGTCTGGGGATCTCACCGCTGGCAAAACCCACCACCAGATGTTTGCCGCCGGGGCTTAACGAGCGAAATGCAGGCTCGGCAACCGCTCCGCCAACAGGGTCATAAACCATCTGTAAGCCACTGTTTGTTGTGAGTTTTTTAAGCGATGAGCGCCAATCTTCCTGACTGTAGTCGACCACTTCGTGGGCGCCGAAGTCCAGCGCCGCCTGGCGTTTTGCCGGGGTCGATGCGGCGGCGATTATCCTTGCGCCTATGGCCTGTGCCACGCGGATCGCGGCAGAACCGACGCCGCCTGCGGCACCCAGGATCAGCACGGTATCACCGGTCTGTAACTGGCTGCAGTGCGCAAAGCCGTACAGTGCCGTGGCGTAATTAATGAAAAACCCAGCCGCAATGCGGGTATCCAGTTGATCGGGTATGTTGATCAGACTGCTGGCAGGTGCAACAAGATAATCGGCAAAGGCGCCGCCGCCGGCAAGACCCATCACACGGTCGCCCGCCTGCAGATGTGTGACGGCGTCACCCACGGCGTCCACCACGCCGGCAAATTCGCTGCCGGGAAAGTAGGGTAGGGGTGGTTTGATCTGGTACTTACCCTGAATCATCAGACCATCAACAAAGCCGACGCCTGCAGCGCCGATCTTGATGCGCACCTGGTCGGCCTTGGGTGTTGGACGTGGCACCTCGAGGCGCTGCAATCGTTCGGGTGGTCCAAATTCAGCACAGCGGACGGCCTGCATGCCGGCTGTGTCCGGTGCAGAAGTCATAGGGCTCTGACGCCTTTTGGCGGGCCTGCGCTCGTATGTTGAGTGCCAGGCGGGTCAACTGCCCACGCGGGTGATTCTGACCAGGTATCGCCAAACACCAGTTCCTGCATCGGCCGGCGTCGCACCGGTCCGTGTTTGCCCTGGGGTTTGCCCAGCGTCACCGTACAGCTGATAAAAACGTCTTCTGGAATGCCAAGCAATGGTTTCAGCTGATCTTCAACCGGGCCGTGAAAACCCGTGATCACACCGCCGTAGCCCATCGCCCGCGCAGCCAGCAGCAGGTTCTGTACCGCGGGGTATATGGATGCACCTTCCATCGGGTTGGGTGCCCGGTAACGCACGAGACACGGCAGAATCAGGCAAGGTGCGTTGTGCAGGTTGTCCACATAACTCTGCATGGTCCGCGCCATGCGGGATTTGGGTGAGTCAGGGTCCGCGCCGCTGCCTTTGTCGTACTGGTCGTTGGTGCGTTTGGCGTCCCAGAATTTGATGGCGGAGTCGCCGATCAGCTTTTTCGCCTGTTGTGCTTTGTCTGAATCGGTGAGCACCACAAATCGAAACGGTTGACGGTTAGAGCCACTGGGTGCGCGGGTTGCGGTGAATAACATATCGCGCAACACCTGTTCAGGAATGGGTTCATCGCGGTAGCGACGGATGGCACGGGTGCTGGCCATGCCTTCAAGTAACCCCACCTGATCGGAAGCCACGGGCTGTTCTGAAAATGATGTCATAGATTCTGCTTTTGATATGGGTGTCTGATCCTACGCAACTCCAGTAAAGTCCCTCAAGTACTATTGATACGATCTCAGGTACTTTCGATCATAAAGGGGAGGCAATGTGTGATGGGGAGTGAAAATCCGCTGTGGCGGCTGGCGCGCAAACCTGCCGGTGGCTGGCCGGTTGCGCAAGACTTCACCTGGCAAATTGAAAACGTGCCGGAACCCGGTCCGAATCAGATGCTGACCCGCACCATTTATCTATCCCTGGACCCGTATCAATGGGGACGTCGGCGCGCAGGTGTGGAAGCACCTGGCGATGTCTGTCACGGCCGCACCATTTCCCAGGTGGTGCGCAGCCGTCTGCCGGATTATGAGGAAGGAGACTATGTATTCAACACCAATGGCTGGCAGACCTTTGGTCTGACCGGTGAAGGCATCAGTACCTTTGGTTACATGTTGCCCCGGAAGATTGATCCCACGCTGGCGCCCATTTCAACAGGCATTGGTGTCTTAGGCATGCTGGGCCTGACGGCGTACGCCGGTCTCATTGTGCAGTGTCAGCCACAGTCTGGCGAAACTGTGGTGGTCTCGGCGGCCAGCGGTGGTGTTGGCCAGGTTGTCGGGCAGCTCGCCAAACTGCGGGGCGCCCGCGTGGTCGGCATTGCAGGTGCTGCGCATAAATGTAAATTTGTCGTTGAAGCGCTGGGCTTTGATGCCTGTGTCAGTCATCAGTCCGAACATCTGGCGCAGGACCTGCACGCGGCCTGTCCGGACGGTTGTGACGTCTACTTCGAAAACGTCGGCGGACCGGTTTATGAAGCCGTACTGCCGCGCTTGAACGAAGGCGCCCGGATCTCTTTGTGTGGTTTTATTTCCCAATATGGAAACACCGATGGCAAAGATGCCAAAGCGGCCTGGCATGAAAAAGGTGCAGCGGTGTTTCAACGCCAGAACGTCACAGCCCACGAACTGTTTGTCGGCAACTTTGTGAAAAGTCATCAGGATCAGTTTCTGGTTGAGATGGCGGACTATGTGACCCGCGGGCTGGTGCAGTATCGGGAAGACCGCTGGCAGGGTTTGGAGCAGGCACCTGCTGCGTTCTCAGCGATGCTGTCCGGCGGTAATTTTGGCAAGAGCATTGTTGTTGCAGGTCCAGAAGCGGTTTAATAGGCAGGTTGGCCATAAACGGGGCGGGGAGACTCATGTTAAGGCAATTTTCTGCTGGTCTGGTGAAGATCGGTCAAAAGTTATATATCTCTGTCGCCTCGCTTGTGATGTGTTTTCTGCTTGCAGCCCAGGCCGCAGCAGAGCTGGCAACTGCATCTGACGTGCAGGCTGCGGGCGCGCAGGGCATGTCCATGACACGCATAGACCCGGAATTGACACCGATCACGATAGACGGGCATCTGCATGAGCCGATCTGGCAGTCGGTGCCGGTGATCGATGATTTTGTGGTGCTCGAACCAGATACCCTGGAACCCGGCGTACACCCCACGTACCTGCGCGTCGCCTACAGTGACAAAGGTCTCTACGTAGCCGCGGATCTGCATCAGCCCCAGGAGACGCTGGTGCTGCGACTGTCCGGGCGCGACGCTCGAGATAATCGCGACAGCGTCAGTGTGACCGTGGATACGTCCGGTGAGGGACGTTACGGTTTCTGGTTTGGCATCAACCTGGGTGATTCGCTGATGGATGGCACGGTCCTGCCGGAGCGAAGCTTCACCAGTGACTGGGACGGACCCTGGTACGGCCGCAGTCAGATCACCAGCACCGGCTGGTCAATGGAAATGTTTATTCCCTGGGGTGTGGTGTCGATGCCGGTTGCCGGTGACATTCGCTCCATGGGCATGTATGTCTCCCGCAAGGTTGCCTACAAAGATGAACGTTGGGGATGGCCGGCGTTGCCACCCACCCAGAGTAAATTCATGTCATCCCTGCAGAGTATGCAGCTGCGCGACATTGAGCCTCGCCAGCAATACAGTCTGTATCCGTTTATTTCTACCGCCTATGACAACGTCGACAATCAGCAGTTGTATCGGGCGGGTATGGATATGTTCTGGCGGCCTTCAAGCAACTTTCAGCTTAACGCGACCCTCAACCCGGATTTTGGCAACGTCGAATCTGACGATGTGGATATCAACCTGACAGCCACAGAAACTTTTTTCCCGGAAAAGCGTCTGTTTTTTCTTGAAGGCCAGGAGATTTTTGTGGCTTCGCCACGCTCCGATACCCGCGGCCGCGGGGTTGGGAATCGGGGTGCGCCGTACACCATGGTCAACACCCGGCGTATTGGCGGTCGGCCGGCACAACCGCTGGTGGGTCCCGGCGTAGATGTGCCATTACGCGAGATTGTGCAGCCTGTGGAGTTGATGGGTGCATTCAAAACCACCGGGCAGGTGGGGAATTTTCGTTATGGGGTTCTGGGTGCCTTTGAAGAGGACGTCAAGTTTGATGTGATCGATAACGGTCAGCCCAGAAATCTGAGCGCGCCGGGTAGTGACTACGGTATCACGCGGCTGTTGTACGAAAACACCAGCAGTCAGGGTTATAGCGCTTTCGGTGTACTGTCTACCGCCGTTCTGAATGAGCAGGGAGATGCGGTGGTACACGGCGTGGATGGGCACTATCTTTCACCCAACGGCGCGGTTAAGGTAGATGGCCAGTTCATGATGTCAGACCTTGATCGCATTGACGACAAAGGTTACGGCGGCTTTGTTGATTTTGAGTTTACCTATCGTCAGGGTCTTCAGCACAGAGTGGGTCTTGAATATTTTGATGAAAACATAGACATCAACGACCTGGGTTTCCTGCAGCGTAACGATGAATACAGGATCCGCAGTTCGCTGATCTGGACCACAGCCAATATGTCCTGGGCCAGGGAAAACCAGTTTGATCTGCGGGGCTTCTGGCAGAAAAGTGTAACTCAATCGCTGCTCACCGGCGGTGGTATCTTTGTCTCGGATCGCGTTGCGCTGAACAATCTGTCGCAGCTGGTCGCGCGTCTTAACTATTTTGTGTCGTACTACGATGATCTCAACAGTTTTGGCAATGGCACGTACCGCGTGGATGACCGGCTGGAAACGGTGTTGTACTGGGAGTCTGACTCAACTCAGCAATGGAGTTATGGCGCGGAATATGTCTATGCTCAGGAAGAGGTGGGCGGCGCCACCAACGGCTATGGCGCGTGGCTGACCTGGCGACCTAACGACCGTCTTGGCGTGGATTTCAAGGTTTTTTACGATGACCGGGATGGCTGGTTGCTGCACCAGGCAGATGACCTGTTTGCGACGTTTGAAGCTGAACAGTGGGTGCCGTCGCTGTCCGTCGAATATTTTTTCAGCGCGCGGCAGCAATTGCGTCTGTCGTTCCAGTACATCGGTATCAAGGCCGCTGAAAAAGACTTTTATCGTATTCCCAGCCGCCCTGATGATCTGATTCCCATCGCCAAACCCACGGGTCCCGGCGCGCGCGCCAGTTACGACTTCTCTGTCTCACAGTACACCCTGCAGGCCCGTTATCGCTGGGAAATTGCGCCGTTATCAGACATTTTCCTGGTGTATACACGGCAGGCAGATCTGCGTGCCGCGCTGAATGATGAATCGTTCAGCGACCTGTTCGACAATGCCTGGCAGGATCCGTTTGCCGACGTTTTTGTACTGAAGTTCCGTTATCGTTTCGGATCCTGAGCAGCGGCGTTGTTCAGTTCAACGTAGCGCTTCGCGCCATATCCTGTTTCAGGGTGCGCCCGGCCAGCAGATAAAGTAGCGCAGATACAACGTTGAATATCAGGCTCAGCACAAGCGCCCAGCGCAGGGAGTCTGCGCCCAGAGAGGTGGTTGCATTGAGCACATCAGAGGCGATGCCGGTGAACTGCGGCCCCAGGCCAAGGCCGATGATGTTGAGAATAAACAGCAGAATACTTGAAGCCAGGGCGCGCATACGCAAACCCACCAGCCCCTGGGTCAGAGAAAACGTCGGACCAAGATAATACGCACCCAGAAAATAGGGGACAGCCAGCACCCACAATGCGACATAGGGGGCTGCATGGAGGTAGACAACGGCGCTGAACGGCACGGAAATCATGGTTGCCAGACCGGGTAACCACAGGTACCAGCGCACATCCCGCTGACTCATCCTGTCTCCGAGATAGCCACCCAGGAAAGTCCCGGCGATGGCGGCAAATCCCAGATAAAACAGCGCAATGCCCATCTCTCCAGTGGTCAGGCCGTGGCTGCGGTTAAACATGGCGGGAATCCAGTAGCTGACGCCATAACCCACAAAGGCATGCAGGCTGCCACCCAGTGCCATCAGGCGAAAGCTTTTCAGCGACCACAGATAGCGGAACACCTGTTTTATCGGCGGCGCTTCATCTGCTGACAGTTCCAGTCCTTCAGCGGCGCCCCGTGGTGGTTCTTTTAAAGTGAAGCGAACAATCAGTGCCAGCATGACGCCAGGCAGGCCGACAACAAAAAACGCCGTCCGCCAATCAAAGGCTTCGTTTATCCAACCACCACCCAAGTTGCCCAGCATGGTGCCGATAGGAATGCCCAGCGCATAAATGGCCAGCGCGGTGGCGCGTCTGTCTGCGGGGAACATGTCGGCAATCATGGAATGCGAAGGCGGGCTGCCGCCGGCTTCTCCTATGGCGACGCCTATGCGTGCTGCCAGCAGTTGAAAGAAGTTCTGCGCAAAGCCACATAACGCCGTTGCACCCGACCAAAGCGCCAGGCTTATGGACAACACATTGCGCCGTGATCCGTTGTCTGCCAGGCGTGCAATAGGAATTCCCAGCAGCGTATAAAACGTTGCAAAGGCGATGCCGCCAAGAAACCCCATCATGGTGTCATTGACACCCAGATCCTGTTTTATGGGTTCAACCAGAATGCCGAGAATTGACCGGTCGATAAAATTGAAAATGTAGACGACAACCAGTAAACCCAGCGCGTAGGCGCGGTAAGCGGGCGTAAATGCCCCCTTGTCAATGTCGCTCATCATGCTCCCCTATCTCCATCCTCAAGTGTGCCGGGCAGTTCGGGATTGCTCAAGAGCTGATGGGTTGTTTGTTCACATGCCGTGGTGAAATCCGTCAGTTAAACGTGGCACCATAAGGGTTTTGGGGAGCTGAAACGATGCAATGTTCTGATGTGCTCAGAGGCGCCTGCCGATGTTAACCTCAGTCGCGCCGGAAGCAGTTGGCATGAGCAGCGCGCGATTACAGGGTGTGTCGTCCTGGCTGAAACAACAGGTGGAGAACGAACGTCTGGCGGGCTGCAGTGTTCTCGTTGGCAGGCGGGGTAAAGTTGCCTTTGCCGAGGCTGAAGGTTTTGCAGATCAGACTCTGCAGCGACCCTTTACGCTGGACACCGTGGTGCGGATCTATTCCATGACCAAGGCTGTGACCACGGTTGCTGCGATGATGCTCTACGAACGGGGTCTGTTTCAGCTGGATGATCCGGTGGCAACTTTTCTGCCGGAGTTTGCCGCAACGCCGGTGTGGCGGGGTGGCATGGCGGATTTACAGGACGTAGAACCTCAGCGGACGCCCATGACCATTCGCCACCTGATGACCCATACTTCCGGTCTGACCTACGGTTTCATGCACGCCAACGTGGTTGATCAGGCCTATCGTGAGGCGCACATAGAGTTTCCAGGCACCGCGGCAAGTCTGGCGGAACTGGTCAGAGCAGTGGCGGCACAGCCGCTGATCTGTCAACCAGGCAGTGCCTGGAATTACAGTGTGTCCACAGATGTGTTAGGCAGGCTGGTGGAAGTCTGGTCGGGAATGCCTCTGGACAGGTTTTTTGCGCAGAATATCTTTGCACCCCTTAACATGGTGGATACGGGCTTCTTTGTTAAGCCGGAAAACCATGAACGGTTCGCAGCCCTATACGGGCCGCTCAGCGGTGGGGATATGAGCAGCGTGGCCAGCACAACAAAAAATGCGCCCGCCGCTGCGCGAGGGGGTCTGAAGCGCACTGAAGGTGCGATGAACAGTCGTTTTCTTGAACCCACCGAACTGTTTTCCGGTGGCGGCGGACTGGTCGGCACGATCGGCGACTATGCGCGTTTCTGCCAGATGCTGCTCAATCGCGGCGAACTTGAAGGGCAGCGACTACTGGGCCGAAAAACGGTGGAATTTATGCGCCTGAATCAGCTGCCAGACAACAAAGATATGGCAGCCATGGGGCAGCCGGTGTGGAGTGAGACCAGTTACGACGGCATTGGTTTCGGTCTGGGTTTTGCGGTGGTGCTGGATCCGGTCAAAGCGCACATCATCACCTCGGTGGGTGAGCATCACTGGGGCGGCGCTGCCAGCACGTTTTTCTGGCTGGACCCGGCAGAAGAACTGTTTACGGTGTTTTTCACCCAGCTGATGCCTTCCTCCACTTATCCGATTCGTCGGGAGCTGCGGGTCCGCGTGTATCAGGCGCTGGTGGATTAGTCGCGGCAGCTTCTGCTGCTGAGTCAGGTCAGGGCTTCCCGGTAGGGGGTCATATCCCAATCGGGGTAGCGCTGTTGTGCATGCGCCAGCGTCACATCGTTCCAGAAGGCATGCCCGGGTGGATGCACGCCAAAACACGAGAGCTGATCCGGGGTTGCCCGCGCAAACAGTTCATTCCAGGGTTTCAGGTGGTGAAATGGCCAGGCGTGGTAACCAATAGACTCATCGCCGGCTTTCTTGAAACAGGCCATCACGGCGTAGCGCACGCCACCGGGCGCTGTCATGTTGGTACCACGGTGAAAAACATCAATCCCATAAGGGAAAATTGTGCCGGCGGGTGCGGCGCTGGTTTGCTCAAAAGGGCGCAGTGCTTCCTGCAACGCCTGGCCACCGCTTAACGTCATCGCAGCGCCCCCCAGTGGGTCAGAGTCCGTGCGTTTCACGTAGTGCATCGGACCGTGAGCCTCAGTTACGTCGGTGAAATAGCAGATAATGGTGACGCTGTTATGCTCTGGTTTATCTGACGGCACAGTTAAGGTGTGATTGACAAAGTCGCAGTGAAATGGCTGATCGTAGTCAGCGTCACCGGTAAATTTTGCCCACGCCTGGCATTGGTAAAGGTGAACGTTGTTCACCGCCAGAGCCGCGCGTGCAAACTCGATCAACTGTGGATGCACCCCAATCAGGTTGAGAGCGTGTGCGCCGCTGAAGGGGATGGCTTCGAAAGTCGCAAACTGCGCGCCATCAAATCTGCCGATCTCCCCCGCTTTTTTTGTGTTCAGGGCTTGTTCGCCACCTTCCTGACGGGCAAACACTTTTTCGAAATCCGCGCGGACTGCGTCAATTTCGCTGGCGGTGAAAAAGTTTTCGATCAGAACGCCACCTTCCCGGCGCCAGGTTGCAACCTGTTGAGTATTGAATCTATGCATGTACTTTCCTGTTGGTTAACGCCAGAGCCAGCGCAGGGTATCGGCAAACAGCGCGCCGCCATGGCGCAGGGTGTGGCCGCCGTCGCCAAACTCAAAGCGGTGGTCGTAGCCGGCGTAAGCCAGTGCTTTAGCCATCGCCTGGTTGGCGGTGGGCCAATCCCCAAACAGGGTCTGCGCATCGTTGGTGCCACTTTGCAGAAAAACGCGCAGATCCTTGCGTGGTGTGGATTGCACCAGGTAGGGAAAGTTGTGCCCACCGCGGATGTTGGTGAAAGAACCGCAGTGACTGATGACCCGGGCAAACTGCGCCGGCGCAAACCAGGCGGCGCTGAACGCACAGATGCCGCCACTTGAAATCCCGCAGACAGTGCGGTGCGCCGGGTCCTCAGAAAACATCAGATCTTTCTCGGCGGCAACCCAGGGTAACAGCTCTTCGGCAAGGAAACGGCCGTAAGCAGGGCTTAACGTGTCGTACTCAATCCGGCGCTGATTCGCGGCGGCATCGTAGCCGGGGCTGCCGCCGAAGGGGGGCGTGCCGGGGGGGCGGCCCGGATTGACAAACACGGCAGCGGTGGTCTGGATTTCTCCTGCGGCATGCAGGCTGTCCAGCACCGAGGTGACCCGCACCGGACCGCGGCGCGCGAGGTATCCCATGCCATCGTTGCAGATCAGCACGTTTAACGGGCTGCCTGGCTCCCTCTGAGGGGGCAGGTAAACGGCGATATCCCGGATCGTGCCGGCATAGATCTCCGTTGCGGACCAGTCTTTATATCGGGTGACCTCGCCAGCGGTCACCTCGGCACCCGGATAGGCTTCTGCGCACGGGTGATAGACCCGATCAGCCGGATGCTGCAGGGCAGCTATAATGTCGGCGTTGCTGCGCCCATTCACTTCTTTTGGCGTGGGCTGGTCTAACCCCAGGGCCAGGTGTGTGTCTATGTCCAGGGGCATCAGTATTTCCGCAGGCAAAATCTATTAGTAGCGAAAGCCCGGCGCTTGCGCAATATGTTGAACGTATCAGTTGCCGCGTCTGGTGCGGTTATGATCGGATGCAAAGCGGGTATACTGGCGCGTTTTTTCAAGTCTGAGAGAATGCTGTGAGTGACACACCACCAGGATGGTTTACGCGGGCGCTGGCCATCACCCCGCAAGATAAAGAGGTCGATGTAGCGGGTGTGCCGATTCATTATCTGTACTGGGCTGATGATGAGCGTAAACCGGGGCTGATCCTGGTGCATGGGAACGGCGCGCATGCACACTGGTGGAGCTTCCTGGCGCCTTATTTCATGTCGCACTATCGTGTCGCAGCGATTGACCTGTCTGGTGCGGGCGACAGCGGTTATCGCAGCCATTATTCTCCAGATCAGTTTGCCGCCGAAGTTGTCGGGGTGGCAGATCACGCCGGTTTTGGTGACGACCTGATTGTGGTTGGCCACAGCTTTGGCGGCTTCATCACCCTGAAAACCGGGCTGTTATACAATGCACGCCTGTCCGGTATTGTGCTGGTTGATTCCGCGGTAAGACCACCGGATTTCAAGTGGGAGCGTGATCCACGCCGTTCGCCGATCAAACCCAAGCGCGTTTATGCCACTTTCGAAGAAGCCCTGGCGCGGTTCCGTCTGATGCCGCCCCAGGATTGTTCAAATGAATACATCCTTGACTACATCGGACGGCATTCGCTGAAACAAACCCAGGGCGGCTGGACCTGGAAGTTTGATGATCAGATGTTTAACAAGTTTGAATTCGGCGACAACATGCATGAAGAACTGGCGCAGCTGAAATGTCGCGTGGCTGTCATGTATGGAGAGAACAGTTATCTGTTCAGTCAGGACATTGCCGACTTCATGTTTGAAGTGCTGGACGAATCAGTACCGTTTGTCGGCATTCCGGAAGCGCAGCATCACCTGTTTCTGGATCAGCCCATGGCATTTATCAGCGCGTTACGCACCATGCTGGCGGAATGGCGGCATTCAAAACCGGACCGTCTGATGGTTTAAACTGCGTTGATATCATCCAGCAGAGTGTTGATGCGGGTGTCCCAGGCCTGAGCTTCGCATACACCCCACTCATCGCCCAGGGTGCGCGCTACCGTGTCGCGCAAAGCGGCCAGGAAGGCGGGATACATTTCAAGGTGCACTGCATAAGCGCTGACATGGTTCTTCACTTCCCAGCGCAGATAGTTGTTAGCGCTGGCGGCGTCTTCGTCGAACAGCAGTTCGATGGTCTGCGCCAGCATGCGGCCTTTCATACCTTCATCAGAATGTGCCATCAGCTCGGACGCTTCGGGACTGGCGGTAAAAAAGGCGTCATAAACCGCGGCAGTGATGTCACCTGCACGTTCGCCGCAGCGTTCCAGCGTTTCGATAATCAGATTTGTCATCCTGTCAGCATAATTCGTTTTTATCAGCGACGCAGCTAAAAAACTTGCGTGTTGGTAAGCCTTGGTGCAGCGTTATTGATCCGGAATTGTTGTCAGGTTGTTTGTGCGTCGAATCATTGCTGTCGTGTTGCTGGTGCCGGTTCTGGTGGCGGTCCTGATGTTGTCTGTTCTCACATGGATGCCCCAACGGGTACTGGGCTGGGTCAGCGCTTCCATGGAGGGTGTGGACCTCAATGCCCGGACACTGGACCTTGGGTGGTGGCCCTTCCGCCTGCGGGCGGGCGATCTTGATGTGCAGACAGCAGGTGAGCCACCTGTGCAGCAGCACTGGCGCGTTGGTCGCCTGGACGTGCAGGTCTCCACCTGGGATGGGTTGCGTGGTCAGCCATTCTGGCACGTGGCAGCATCAGATGTGGTGCAACAGGGTTCAGGGTCAGCAGCAGCACAAACCGCCGCTGAACAGGCGCCAGTTGCTGGTGCACAGACTGCACAGGCACAACCCACAACACTGCAGATACCGGCGTTGCCCACCCTTTTGTCCTTTCGACAGATTCTGGTTGAACGTCTTGCTCTGGCGGATGACACGCAGGTGGATCTGCGTCTGGAGCATCAGGGCGCCACGCTGGATATTGACGTCAAGGTGGTGCAGCCGCAGCAGACGCTGGTTGTGGTGGGCACCGGCCAGGCGCCACAGGGGCTGCTGATGGACAGTAACGCCGTTGATCTGGATCTGAAGGTCACCTGGCAGGGGCCGGATCTCATGGCCGTCGGGCAGCTGGTGCAGACGCTTGAAATACAGCCGCAGCAGGCGCTGCTGCTCAACTTTGCACCCAGCGAGTTTAGTTTCAGCCGCGCAGGGGAAATGGTGCGCCGCTTTGACCTGCATGCCGGTGATATCAACTGGCGGTTTGTGGATGATTCGTTGGGGATCCAGGGGCTCTCGGGCACGTATGCCCTGGCCGGAGAGGCGGACAGTCATCCGCTGAGCCTGGAAGTTGTTGTTGAACAACTGAGCGCGTCCCCGCAGGCGCGGGTGAACATGACCTTTGGGCAATCTGAGCTGAGCGTACTTGGGCAGCTTGCACGGCCCACAAACACCTTTGCGGGCGAGCTCAGTTTCAACACGGCGGATCTGCCCTCATGGCTGGTGTCCCTGCCGTATCACAACGATCAGATCTACCCGCTGATGGTGAGCACGGAGTTTGTGGCCGGTGCCGCGTCGATCAGCTTGAACAAACTGTCGGTCAATTCTCCCCGGAACCAGGGAAAAGGTGAAATTACAGTACAGCTTCCCGGTGATGATCAGCTTAACTGGCAGGTGTCTGGCAGATTTAACGCGCCCCGCTGGCTGATCCCGCTGGTGAATGCGCCGCTTGATCCGCAAGCCAGCGATGAGCAATCTTCCGGCGCAGAAGCGGGTCAACAGGACGAGCTTGCTGATGCTTCAGCACAGCCGCCGCCGGATAACGCAGAAGCACCTCTGTTCAGTGCCGAACCGATTGATTGGAGCTGGCTGGATCTGGCCCAGATGGATGTGCAGATCAGCGCGGAACAGCTGGATCTGCAGGACGCGCAATGGCGGGATGTGCAGTTTAACCTTGCCGTCAGTGACGGCAGCGCCCGTATTGAACCGCTTAAAGCCGCTATTGGTGATGCGGGATTGGATGCCCGGGTGCAGCTTGTGAAGCAGCCTGATGGCACAGTTGCTGCCGATGTGCGTTACACGCTGGACGGTTTGTCGCTGGATATGTTTGGCCTGTTTCCCGAGGGAGAGATAGAAGGCGGGCGGCTGTCGTCTGATCTGCAGCTGACGGCCCAGGGGGTCTCCAGTCTTGATCTGGTGAATACGCTCAACGGCACTGCCAATTTTCGTCTGTACGAGATGACGATCAGAAATAACATGGTTGATCTGGTCGGCAGTGACCTGATTCTTGAAACCCTGAATCGACTGAATCCTTTTAAGGAACGCGAACCGGCCACTCAGCTGCAGTGCGCGTTTTTTGCATTTGATGTGAACGATGGTGTCATCCGCTCGCGGGACGATCTCGTGGTGGAAACCCGTAAAATGCGCATCGAAGCAAACGCCCGGATCGCGTTGGCCGAAGAAGACCTGGATCTGACCTTCAGTCCTAAACCCAAGGGCGGTTTTGGTGTTGGTCTGACGAACGTGGTGAAGTTTGTCAAGCTAGGCGGCAAACTGCGTTCTCCCGGCATGGAAGTAGATGCGATGGGGTTGGTGAACAGTGGCGCTGCCGTTGGCGCCGCGCTGTCCACCGGTGGTCTGTCAATCCTGGCAGAAGGTCTGGCCAACCGGGTATTGGGCGATTCCGGATGTGCACAGGAAGTTGTGACCGTTGAACTGCCCGCAGAAGAAACGACCAGGGAATAAAATATTAGGGAGCAGACGGATGAGAGAAAATAAATCACTGAGCGCCTGGCGCAGGGGAGAGCAAACCATAGGGTGCTGGTTGTCGCTGGCTAACAGTTATTCAGCAGAGTCGATTGCAAACCTCGGTTTTGACTGGGTTTGTGTGGACCTGCAGCACGGTATGATCGATTACACCGATCTGGCTCAGATGTTGCCTGCAATTTCCACCACAGACACAACCCCCATTGTCCGCGTGCCCTGGAACGAGCCCTACGAGATTATGAAAGTGCTCGATGCGGGTGCGTACGGTGTGATCGTGCCGATGGTGAATAACCGCGCGGAAGCAGAACAGGCTGTACACGCGTGCCGATACCCTCCGCTGGGCAATCGGTCTTTCGGTCCGATTCGAGGTGCACTGTACGGCGGACGGGGTTATGCCCAGCAGGCCAATGATGAGCTGGCATGTATTGCCATGATCGAAACCCGCGAAGGGATTGATAACGTGGAGGAGATTGTTACTACGCCTGGACTGAATGGCATTTATATCGGTCCGGCAGATCTGGCGCTGGCCATGGGTCTGGACGTTTATGGCGACCAGCCTCAGGAGGAGCATCTGGACATGGTGAAATACATTCAGAGTGTGTGTGTGAAACATAACCAGGCCATTGGCATCCACACGTCCAGCCTGGAATACGCACAGAAGTATCTGAGCCTTGGGTTCAACTTTGTCACCCTGGGCAGCGAAAGCGGTCATATGATGAAAAATGCCAGTCGCGAGCTCGCAGCTGCCCGGGGGACGACCCAGGCCGAGCGGGAAAGCACCGGCTACTGACGGCCTGCTTTATGTGGGTCATTCTTGTTGTTGTGCTGCTGGCTCTGGTGTTCGGCCCTTCTCTCTGGGTACGCTGGGTGATGCGTGCGCACAGTGAAGAAATCAGCGGCATGCCGGGTACCGGTGGTGAGCTCGCCCGACACCTGTTAACAAAGTACTCGGTTGATGGGGTTGGTGTTGAAGCGACAGAAGCGGGTGATCACTACGATCCCGGTGCAAAAATGGTGCGCCTGTCCGAGGCTAATTTCAGCGGTAAATCGTTAACCGCGGTAGCCATTGCTGCCCACGAAGTGGGTCATGCCATACAGGATCATCGGGGGGACAGACATCTGGCGGCTAGAACCCGGCTGGCGCCGCTGGCAGACCGCATCGCGCGTATCTCCAGTGCAGCAATCTGGCTGGCGCCGATACTTGGTCTGCTGACCCGTCATCCGGTGCCGTTTTCGGTACTGATCCTTATCGGTATGAGTGGTCTGGTAGCACGAATGCTGGTACATCTGGTGACGTTGCCAACCGAATGGGACGCCAGCTTTGGAAAAGCGCTGCCTGTGCTCATGGAGGGCCAGTACATTGCTCCTGGAGAAGAGCGCACTATTCGCAGAATACTGCGTGCAGCCGCTCTGACCTATTTTGCTGCGGCGCTGGCAGATGTCCTCAATCTGTTCCGGTGGGCGGCGCTGCTGCTGCGGCGTTAAATCAGGCATTGCGGAGAAAACTTAAGTGCGCATCATCAGCTGGAACGTGAATGGCATACGTGCGTGTGCTAAAAAAGGCTTTTTGGACTTTCTGCAACGCTGCCAGGCGGATGTGGTCTGTCTGCAGGAAGTGCGCGCCTTTGAGCATCAGTTGGAAGAGTCTGTGCGCAGCCCCGAAGGCTGGCATACCTGTTTTTCGCCTGCGCAGCGACCAGGTTACAGCGGAGTTGCCATCTACAGTCGCGCTGAACCTGATCGGGTGATGACGCTTCTGGGGGATGAACAGTACGATGTTGAAGGCCGCTTCATGGTGGCTCAATACGGACGCACCTCTGTTGCGTCCGTGTACTTTCCCAAAGGCAGCGGCAAAGATCGGGACAACTCCCGGGTACCCTACAAACTGGGTTTTTATCAGCAGGTTTTTGACGCAGTGGAGAAGCTCAGGAAGCGCGGGCCGGTGTTTGTTACTGGCGACTATAATACCGCTCATACCGAGATTGATCTGGCGCGTCCCAGGACCAATCAAAAAGCCAGCGGTTTCCTGCCCGAAGAGCGTGAGGAAATGAGTCGCTGGCTGGCTGCCGGCTGGGTGGATACCTTTCGTGCCCAACATCCCGAGGAAGAAGGCCACTACACCTGGTGGCGCCAGTTTGGCGGAGCCCGGGAAGCCAACGTGGGATGGCGCATCGATTATGTGCTCGCCTCAAAAAGTGCAGCACCGAAGGTTCGCGATGCGTTTATCTGGCCCCACGAGATGGGTTCTGACCACTGCCCGATTGGTGTTGACGTGGACTTATAGTCTGAAATTACGAGGTACGGGAAGGTTGTAGTCCGTACTGTTTCCGGCGTAGGCTTAGTCGCAGTCCCATTGTATTGAGAGGCAGCTATGGCAACCCCGTTTCCGAACCATCCCAACCTGAAAGATGGCTTTGCGCCGGTCAACATGGAGTGTGACGTTTACGACATGGTTGTCGAAGGTGAAATACCCCAGGCACTACGCGGCACCTTCTACCGAAACGGGCCGAATCCGCAGTTTGCGCCGCGAGGTGACTACCACTGGTTCGGTGGTGACGGCATGATTCATGCCTTCCATCTGGCTGACGGCAAAGCGTCTTATAAAAACCGTTGGGTCAGAACCAAAAAGTGGCAGATTGAACATGACGCCGGCCGATCTCTTTTCAGTGCCTTTAATCCCATGGATAATGATGAAAGTGTTGCAGGTATGCAGACCGACGGTCTGGCGAACACCAACATTGTCTGGCATGGCGGCAAGCTGCTGGCGCTGGAAGAGGCTCACGCGCCGTTTGAGCTGGATCCTGTCACGCTGCAGTCTTTAGGTGCGCATACCTTTGGTGGCAAACTCCAGGGGCCAATGACTGCTCATCCGAAAATTGACCCTGAAAATGGCGAGATGCTGTTCTTCGGCTACAACATCGACGGCATGTTGTCTGAAAACATGTCCTTTCATGTAGTGGATAAAAACGGCAGCCTGATCCGTTCGGAAACATTCAAGGCGCCGTACTCGGCCATGGTGCACGATTTTATGGTCACTAAGGACCACGTCATCTTTCCCATCATGCCGCTGACCGGTTCTTTAGAGCGTGCCATGCAGGGCGCGCCGGTGTACGCCTGGGAACCCGAAAAAGGCGTGCATATCGGCATCATGCCCCGCAATGGAAGTGTGGCTGACCTGCGCTGGTTCCGTGGTGAGCCCGGTTATGTTTTCCATCCCATGAACGCTCATTCAGAAGGGGACAAAGTGATCTGCGACGTGTGTGAGTTTGAGCAGGCACCGCTGTTTCCCTCACCGGATGGTACGCCGGGAGATCCGAACAAATCGATTCCGCGTCTGACGCGCTGGTCTTTTGATCTGGCGAAGAACACCGATGATTACAAGTGGGAACGTCTCGACGATATAGCCTGTGAATTCCCGCGACTGGACGAGCGGCGAACGGGTCTGTCCTACCGGCATGGTTATGTTGCGTGTGATACCCGCCCGCAGTTCAAGGTGGGGGGCTTCAACGCCATTGCCCACGTTGATCACAAAACCGGTGCGATGGACATGTACGATGTCGGCGAGGCGTGCGCCACCAACGAACCTGTTTTTGTGCCGGCCAGTGATGACGCGCCGGAAGGCGAAGGGTTCCTGTTAGCCAATGTGTATGATGCCAATCGTCTTGCCAGTCATCTGGTGATTCTTGACGCACAGAACGTATCTGCCGGACCGCTGGCTAAAGCGTACCTGGATCATCGGGTCCCCTTTGGTTTCCATGGCAACTGGCGACCGGATACAGAATAAGGCACGTCTCAGCCGAAGCTGACGGCTTTCACCAGGGCGTAGATCTCCAGCTCAGGTTGCAGCTGCAGGTCCGCTACCGCAGCTCGGGTTACCTGGCTGATCAATGGTTGATTGCCAATTTCCAGGTGTACTCTGGCGTAAGGTGAATTGTCCTGTTGCTCTATGTGCGTGATTCTGCAGCGCAGGATATTGCGCACACTGGTTTCGGCGGGTACCTGTCGTGCCAGCGTGACATCTCGTTCCCGAATAAACAGTCCTGTGGCCGCACCGGGTTGTCGGGCGGTGCGGGAAGGCACAAAAATGTGCTGTTTTTCGCACACCACTTCCACCAGCTGAAACTTATCGTCGAAAGCCAGGACGGTACCGCTGAGGATGACGCCGGATTCTGCCCTTGTCGTCAGGCCAGCCATCGCCGGGTGCCGCAGCATGGCCGCTGTGGGTCCGTCGGCGATCACCTGCCCCTGATTCATAATCAGGGTGTGTGTGGCCAGTTCAACCACTTCATCAATGGCGTGGCTGACAAATACAGCAGGAATTGACAGTTCGTCGCAAACCCGCTGCAGATAAGGTAACAGCTCTTGTTTGCGGTGGTTGTCCAGGGCAGAAAGCGGTTCATCCAGAAGTAAAAGGGAAGGTTGGCTCAACAGAGTGCGGGCAATGGCCACCCGCTGAGCTTCACCGCCTGACAGCTGATTTACATTGCGGCTCAGCAGTGGTGCCAGATCAAGCATGCCAACAACATCACGTTCCTCCAGGAAACGTTTGACCGGCGCTCGGCGTGTCGCAAACGCCAGGTTCTCAGCCACGTTCAGGTGGTGAAACAGTCGAGTGTCCTGAAAAACATATCCAACAGGTCGCCTATAGGGTGGCACATTGATGTGACGGGTCGTGTCGAGCCACACATCATCATCTAAGGCGATGTGTCCTGTGCAGTTGGAAAAGCCGGCTATACAGCGCAGCACCGTTGTTTTTCCGCAGCCGCTGGGGCCAAACAGCGCGCTGATACCCGTGAGTGGAATCTGTGTGTGAAGCTTGAGCTCGAACTCCCCCAGGGTGGCTGAAAGACTGAGTGCCAGCATCAGGCGATACGCACCGAAAATTTACGATTGGTGGCATACACAAACAGCAGCACAATGAAGGAAAAGGCCAGTAACAAACCAGCCAGTGTATGTGCCTGTGCGTAATTCAGGGTTTCCACGTGTTCGTAGATGGCGATGGAAACAACCCGGGTCCGCTCCGGAATATTGCCACCGACCATCAGCACAACCCCGAATTCACCCAGGGTGTGGGCAAAGGTCAGGACAACGGCAGTAATGAATCCGCGTTGGGATTGGGGGACAACCACATGCAGAAATGTGTCCCAGTGACTGGCGCCCAGGCTGGCTGCTGCCTCGCGGATTTCCAGGCCGAGGCTTTCAAAAGCGTTCTGTAGTGGCTGCACCATAAATGGCAGCGAATACAGAATCGATGCGATCACCAGACCGCTGAAGTTAAATGTCAGGGTGTCGCCTGTCGTCGCCAGCCAGAATGCGCCAATGGGTGAGTTGGGGCTCAACACAATCAGCAGATAAAAACCCAGCACTGTGGGTGGCAGGACCAGGGGCAGGGCGGTGACGGCTTCCACCCAGACCCTGGCTGATGAGCGTGTGGTTGCCAGCCACCATGCTAAAGGGGTGCCAACCACCAGCAGAATGGCCGTTGTCACTGCGGCCAGTTGCAGGGTCAGAGTGACTGCGGACCATTCAATCACGGAATCTTAACCTGGTAGCCAGCGTCTTCGATGATACTGATGGCAGCATCGCTGTCGAGGAACGCCAGAAATGCCAGTGCCGCAGGATTGCGCGCGCCTTTTTCAAGCAGGACAAGATCCTGTCTGATGGGTTCGTGATGGTCTGTGGGCACCAGCCAACTGCGGCTCTTCTGGGCAGGTTTGAGCATGGACAAGGCGACAAATGCCAGGTCAGCATTGCCGGTGGCAACCATTGCATAAGCCTGGCCAACATTTTCTCCCATGACAGTTTTCGCTGCTGCCGCTTGGCTTAACCCGAGAGTGTCCAGTGTCTGTGTTGCCGCGAGGCCGTAGGGGGCAAGCTTGGGGTTTGCCATGGCCAGGCGCTGATACTGATTGTTCTGGAGCGTGTGCAGGGGGTCACGTTGAGTGCCCAGCAGAACCAGGCGCCCGAAGGCATAGGTTTTCTGTGAGCCAGGTAACGCCCGGCCTTCGTCAAGCAGCCGTCTGGCACGTTCGTGGTCAGCGGACAAAAATACATCAAAAGGCGCACCTTGCGTGATCTGGTTGAACAGTTTGCCCGTGGCGCCGCTGACCACAATCAACTGATGGCGATGGGTTCTAGTGAAAGCGGCAACCAGCTGATCAGCGGTTGTTCTGAAGTTTGTTGCCACCGCGATATAGGCGGTAGCGCTGTCAGCTTTCCTGGTCTGGGTTGCATCTGAGGATCGGCTGATGATCAGGCTCGCAACCGCCATGCCGGCCAGGAACAGGCCTGCCGGCATTAACCAGGCGCGCACCGGGTCAGCCTCCGACGGCTGCCTCGTCGACTGCTGGTTTGACAAACTTCAGGGTCATGCGATTGGACTCACCAATGGCCAGCATCTCTTCCCGCAGGGTCGGGTTATCACCGCTGGTGGCCAGCGAGGGCGGCAGGCGCCAGACGATGTCGTCAGTTGTGGGCTGGTCTGCAGGATTACTGTTGATGTCGCTGGCGGACACAAACTCAAAGCCGGCTGCTTCCATCTGTGCAATCACAAAACTCTTTTTCAGATAGCCGGCTGCTCCGGTCGCCCAGGCGTCGGGCATATCTTCACGTGCTTCGTGTTGCACAATGCCCACCACGCCGCCGGGTTTGAGGCCCCGGTAAATATCATTGAGCACAATCTGCAGGTAGTTCTTCTCATCATCTGCCGGGTCGCTGAAGCGCGCCAGGTTATGCAGGGCGCGAATCAGCAGTACCGCGTCCATGCTCGCGGCGGCAGACTCCGGCATCGCGCCAAAAACAAAGGCGGACACGGATGCATCATCGCTGCCGCGCCAGCCCTGGGCCTGCGCGGTCCAATCAGCGACCCAGGTGGCTTTGGTCGCAAGATAGTCCGCATCCGCAAAGGCAAAGTTAGGCCACAATGCAAGGGGGTAGTCGATGCCCACCAGCGCGCCGTCACTGCCCAGGTAAGGGAGGAGAATTTTGCTGTACCAGCCACCGCCGGGTAATGCTTCGCCAACCGTCATGCCGGGTTCAATACCAAAAAACTCCAGGGTTTCCTGGGGGTGACGATGTTCATAACGCGCCTTCACGGCATCAGGCTGCGCCTCCAGAATGGTCGCCAGACTGTCGCTCATGGCAGGTGCAGCCATCTCAGCTGGAGCAGATGGCGTATCGGCGCTTGCGGGACTGTCATCTGCTGATGCCTCAGCAGACAGAGTGCTGGCAGATTCAGTGCCCTGACCGCAGCCTGACAGCACCAGAAACAGAGGAAAAATTAACGTTGCCAGTGCGTAGCGCATGTAACACTCTCTTGGATTGATAAGATTAAAATATCTTACGCAGCGTCAGGCAGAATGCCAGTATTTTAGGCCGGCGGTCGGACCACGGGGTTTTTACACCCGGGCTTTGCGGTCGCCAGATTGTCGGTGTTGTCAAATCTCAGGAATATTACGCGGGGCTGAACATGCTGGACATGACGGTGGCTTTACTGATGGCACTGGTATGTGTGCTGGTGCACTTTGAAGCCGTGCTGCTCATTGAAAAGATTTTACTGCGCATTGCCAGCGCGCGTGTCGGCCTGCTGGTTTCCTGGACCGGTTTTCTGGTGGCGCACGTGATTGAAATCTGGCTCTACGCGCTGGCCTATGTGGCCTGTGGCAGGCTGGGCATAGGTGAACTGCACGGTGCGATCACGCTGTTGGACTACGCGTACTATTCCGCCGTTGTCTACACCACACTGGGGTTTGGTGACATTGTGCCCGGGGCAGGCGTGCAGATACTGACCGGCTCCCAGGCGCTGGTCGGACTGTCCCTGATAGCCTGGTCTGCGACCCACACTTATGCGCGGGTGACTTCGTATCGGTCAGGCCGCTAGTACGCGTGTGCATGTCATGGTTGTGCTGTGAATGCGGTCACGCTTTGCTGAACATTTTTCAACCCGGCGGGTAAACCTTGCCACAACAAAAAGTCTGACACGGTGCGGATCAGGTTCGTGGGGTAAGCTGCGGCAGTTATCCACAGGTTCAGTCTTGTTGCGCAATGATATCCGCTGACGGTGCAGAGAAATTAGATAGGCAAGGGTTGCGATTCATCCTGGCTGCCACCGGCCGCCTGACATTTTTTGCCACGCTGGCGTCGTTGACCATCACGCTGCTGGCAGGTTATGTCGTGTCTGGTGAACTGATAGCACCCATAGGTATCTACCTGGCCATCGGCGTGCCGCTGCTTGTGGCACCATTTGCCAGCTTCATGAATATCTCTTTGTCGTACCGTCTGCAGAAAGCTAACGAGCGTCTGCAGGCGCTCAGCCATACTGATTCATTAACAGACACATTGAACCGGCGACGCTTTATCGAGGTGGCAGAGCGTGAGCTTGCCCTGGCCGCCAGGCACTGTTACCCCACCAGTGTGGTACTCATCGATTTTGATGACTTCAAACAGGTGAATGATAAACACGGCCATGCTGCGGGCGATCAGGCGCTGGTCCAGACCATCAATGTGATCAAATCGCTGGTGCGGGATTCCGACGTGCTGGCACGCTTTGGTGGAGAAGAGTTTATTCTGCTGCTCCCCCGCACCGCGCGTGAAGGCGCCCAGAGTCTGGCGCAGCGTATGTTGGAAAAAGTAGCGCTGACGCCCATAAAGCTCGAATCCAAAGAACTGATGATCACCGTCAGCGCCGGCAGCGTGACTTGTGAAACCAGCACCACTGCGCTGGATGTGATGACTTCGAAGGCGGACGAGCTGCTCTATGCCAGCAAACAGAACGGTCGAAATCAGTGCACTTCAGCCACCCTCAAAAACCCGGTAACTCATCTGCGCCGAGCCTGATCAGTCGATGAACGGCAGGTCTGCCTGATACAGTTCCAGTCTCTCCTGCATGCTGCTGAGTTGCTCAGCTGATGTGTTCCCTTGAGCCTCGGAGATAGCCTGGGTCTGTAGTCTGACCGCAAGCGCCCTGTCGCCGTCGCGGGCGTGGGCGGCGGCAAGGGTGTCCAGATGTTGCCAGTGTCCCCGGTACAGGGCCAGCGGCGTAATCAGTTCAATGGCGCGTTTCGGGTCTGCGCGTTCTGCATCTGCTGTCGTGGCGAGTAACCAGGCCAGATTGTTGGTGGCAGCAATACTGCCGGCCTGCCGGGCGGCGGTAAAGTGGGCCAGCGCCAGATCATGGTCCTGGGCAAAATGCACCCCGCCATGAAACATTTCACCAAGTGTTGCATGGGCGCCGGGATGGTTCTGTTCAGCCGCTGCCTGCAGCCATTGCACAGCCTGGGTGCGGTCCTGGGTCATCAGTAACTGAGCGAGCCGATACTGCGCTTGCGCGATGCCGGCTGTGGCAGATTTGTGCAGCCAGAAGTGAGCACTTTGTGCATCTGCGGCAGGCATGTCGAAATCCAGCATGACGCTGCCCAGGAAAAACTGTGCGTGTGCCTGTTGCGCAGTGGCCTGGAGGGTTAGCCAGGTGACCAGGGGTTCAGCCACTTCACGTCCGTCAGGTGCAAAAAGAGGGCCGTTGTAGGCTTCGCCATCGGGTAGCAGAAGTTGTCCCGTATGCAGCATGCTGTTCTGCCAGTTGCCGCTCAACTCAATACCGGCGCGACTGGTTCGCCGTCCCTCACCCCTTATTTCACCGTTGTGCCAGTGTCCACGGTGGATACTGCCGTTTGCATAAACGGCGGTGCCGTTGCCGTGAGGCAGATCGAATGCCCAGGCGCCTTCGTAGCTGCTGCCATCGGGTCGCAGCTCTCTGCCGAAGCCATGACGCTGATGGTTCCGCCAGGTGCCCTCATAGCGTACCTGGTTGGCCATGACCAGCACACCATAGCCGTCGTATTGTCCTGCGTGCCAGCTGCCTTCGAACGAGGTGCCGTCAGGAAAAGTTTTTTTGCCAAAACCGTGTGGCTTGTCATCTACCCAGGCGCCAGCGTAGGTGGCGCCATCGCTGAACTGGGCAACGCCAGAGCCTTCACGTCTGTCGTTTTGCCACTGACCCTGGTAAATCTCACCGTTGCTGCCATTGAACTGACCCTGGCCGTGTTTCAGCCCGTGCGCCCAGGTGCCCCGGTAGACGCCGTCTTTGCCGGTGAAAATACCACGCCCGCTGGGTAGACCCGCAGCAAAGCTGCCGACGTAGCTATTGCCGTTGCGGTGTTTCAGTTCGCCGTGGCCGTGACGCTGATTTTTGTGCCACTGGCCGGTATAAACGGCGTCGACAGTTTCTTCCATACCCATGCCATGCAGCTGACCCTGCACCCAGGTGCCGCTGCGGCTGCTGCCGTCAGCCAGGGTCAGTGTGGCCTGACCGCTATAGTCCATGTTTTCAACGGCGATGGTTCGGGTTGAGCCGTTGGGCAGGGTCAGGATTGCGCTATCGGGTGCCGCCGGCTGAGCAATACTCGGTGCGGGCTCAGAAATGCTGCAGCCCAGGCACAGACTCGCCAGCACAAACAGTGCACACCAGTGGGGCCGCAACAGATTTTTCAGTGACATTTCCAGCACAATGGCATCAGTGCGTTGTTAAGATTGCATTTGCGATGACTAAGTATAAGAGTATGAATAAATTTCCGGGGGATAGACATGCAAGAGGTTGAAGGCATTCACGCGGCCAACGTTACACAGTGGTTCAAAACACATGTAGAGGACATTTCTCTGCCGCTTGAGTTTACCCTCATTGCCGGTGGGCACTCCAATCTGACCTTCGCAGTTAAAGACAGCGCCGGGCAGACATTTGTACTGCGTCGGCCACCGTTGGGCCACGTGCTGGAAAGCGCCCACGATATGGGTCGGGAACATAAAATCATATCCGCCCTGGCGGGCTCCGCGGTGCCGGTCGCAAAGACCATTGGCGTCTGCCACGATGCCGAGGTGAACGGCGCGCCCTTCTACGTCATGGCCTATGTGCCGGGACCGGTCCTGCATGATACCGAAGCGGCCAGTAAACTGACTGCGCAGGAACGATTATCAATTGGTCACGACGTGGTCGATGTCCTTGCCAGGCTGCATGCCATTGACCCTGATGAGGTTGGGCTGGGGGACCTGGGACGCAAAGAAGCCTACCTGGCGCGACAGCTCAAACGCTGGAACAAGCAGTGGGAAGCCAGCAAAACCCATGAGATACCGGCAATGGATGAGACCAGCCGCCTGCTGACCGAACTGATGCCCGAGCAGATAGGTGCAAGCATCGTGCATGGTGACTATCGCCTCGGCAATATGATTGTCACCCAGGGCAGAATAGCTGCAGTACTGGACTGGGAATTGTGCACCCTTGGTGATCCGTTAGCGGATGTAGGATATATGTTGAACTGGTGGGTGCTGCCTGGCGAGGCCCCTGAAGATACTGCGCCCACGGCCGCCGGTGGCTTCCCGGATCGGGAGGCGCTGGCTGAACGTTATGCCCAGGCCACAGGGCGTGATCTGTCAGACATTGCCTACTACCGCGCGTTCTCGCATTGGCGTCTCGCGGCAATCGGGCAGGGAGTTTACAAACGCTACCTGGTTGGTGCGATGGGCGAAAATCGCGATATGGATCTCGAAGCCTACAAGCTCAGTGTATCAACCCGTGCAGAGGTTGCGCTGGAACTGCTCAGTTAGCGCTCTGGGTCAGGTCTACCCGACCCAGCAGCTTACCGTCCAACCAGGCGCTCACGGCGGCAAGGTCCGGATGACGATCCAGTTGTACGACCGTGCAGGGGGATGTCATCACCTGCGCCAGGATGGCATCTGCGGCCGGAGTGCGCCAGCGGTAGCGTAGCAGAACCTCGTTCTGTGTTGTGTCTGTCTGCTTAAGTTCGAAGCCGTAGCCTGGCGTAGGTTGGTTCCCGTTGGAGATAACAAACAACAACACATCCTGCAGGCGGGTGTCAGTTGCCCCAAGGGGTTCGGTGTCGTCTGCGGGGCTGGTTAACATCTGCACATTGCGAATCCCGGCAAGCTCTTCGTACTGGATCTGGGCAATGCCCTTTGTAACACCCTGACAATGGCCATGATTAAACAGTTCCACAGCAGAGATTGGCGTCCCTGCCTGACAACCCAGTAGGCACCCAACGAGGCTTATCAGCAGCAGGCGTTTAGACACATGATTCACTTGGCGTTGTGCCATCGGGGTTACTCATCAATCGCTGGTTTCTGAAAACTCAGCTGTGTTGCCGGGCTGTTCTGAGCTGCAGGCGCACCTTGCGTCGCGATACCGCTGGTGTTGAGGTTGACGCGAAAGCTCGATTCAAAATCAAGATCCTGCAGATTGGCGTTCACCGCGATAACTGTCGGCGCATCCAGGGTTGCCAGAGCGCCACAGGATTCTCCGGCATCACACAGCACAGCATCGTCGTCTGCGTCAGTGCCTGCAAAGAGGCGGTACTGCCCCGCAGGCACGTTGTTGATGGTGAACGGGTAAGTGCCGTCGTTGGTGGTCACCAACCGGGCGGGTACCACGGTTTCACCGTTTTCGTCGACCAGAATGACGTACAACAGACCGGCATCCGCCGTGGTTCCCATGCGTGATACCTGCATGATCAAAGTCACCTGGACCTGATTGGCTGTTGAGCCAAACGTCAGCCTGGCCTGATAAGCGCCGTCTGCCAGACCGGTGCGATTGATGTTGATCTGATATTCACCCAGACCGTTGCCTGTTGGTGGAGGCGTGATGGTGACCCAGGGGGCGTTGGCGCTCACACCGGTGATGCTCAGAGCGCCGGTGCCGACATTCTGCAGGGTGAGGCGCAGGTTGTTGCTGAAACTGCCGAAGTTGAGGGTGCTGGCGGATGCCACCAGGATGGGGCCTGGATCAACACCCTGACCGTTGGCCAGAAGCGTTGCTGCGATCACCGCTTTCTGTGCGTTGATCAAACCGTAGCCATAGCGATCATCTCTTCCTGGTTCGCCAAGATCGTCGGTCAGTTCGCCTGCCGCCAGAGCCGCGCTGAACTGTGCGGGCGTCAGTGCCGGGTAAATGGCTTTCATCAATGCCGCCACGCCAGCTACGTGTGGGGCCGCCATGGACGTGCCGAACTGTGACAGGTAACCAAACTCGACAGGTCCGCCACTGCTGTCATCGCCGATGGTGGAAATGACACCGTCTCCAATGCCATCGCCGTTGAGGTCGGTAATATTTGAACCGCCGGGCGCGGCCACATCAATGCTGCTGCCAAAATTGGAATAGCTGGCAAACTCATTGGTTATGGTGGTGGCGCTGACACCTATAACGCCGTCGTAGGCGGCCGGGTAGGAGGGCAGGTCCGAGGCATCGTTGCCCGCGCTGGCAATGATGATGACACCCGCCTGGATGGCCGCGGTATACGCTTCCTGTTCGCTGGGCGAGGAGAAATTTGAACCCAAAGAAAGATTAATGATGTCGGCACGGGTCTCGGGGATGGTGCCGGAGTTGTTCGGCAGCCCTGCGGCATATCTGACTGCCTGCACAATATCGAACGTTGAACCGCCACCTTCGCCCAGTGCACGCATTGGCATCACGCGCGTTTGCCAGCCGACGCCGGCAACGCCGGTGCCGTTATCGGTGTTTGCACCTACCGTGCCTGCAACGTGTGTCCCATGAAAGCTGCTGGAACCACCAAATTCCCGGTCGCCCGGATCTTCCGGGTTCGGGTCGATGCCATCGCCATCTCCGGCACGGGCACTGTCTGAGACAAAGTCATATCCCGGTACCAGTTTGCCGTTCAGATCCGGATGGTCGAGGAGAACGCCGCTGTCAATCACCGCAACAATCACATCCGGAGAGCCAGTTGTGGTATCCCAGGCCAGCGGTAAGTTGATGGTGGAGTAGTGCCACTGTGAGTCGAAAAAACTGTCGTCGGGTCGTGCGTGGGTTCTGGCCAGCAGATTCAGTTCAGCGCTTAAGATGTCCTGGTTCTGATGCGCCTGTTTCAATGCCATCAGAGTCTGCCATTTCTGCCTGAACTCCGAGCTGATCGAACCATTTGCAGGCAGGGTGGCTTTTTTCATGGCCATGTCAGGTGCAAACAAGCCGGGTGCAAGTACCCGATCGCCTTCGCTGACCTGTCGTTCCAGCGTGCGGAAGCCACCTTTCGGACGCGATTTTTCAGGCGCATGTTTGAGAATCAGTTCACCCGGCACAAAGGGGTCGCTCAGACGCCGCGCATCCTGCATGAGGGCATTGCCGGCTGGGTTCTGGCCGACCGCAAGCACGTAATTGCTGGCCCCGTTGAGGGCAAACACCTGGATGAAATAACGGCCCGCGCTGGGCACTTCAACCACTTCGAAATTGCCGCTGGCGGTAGAGGTGCCCAGGGATGCATCCACAAGGCGCCGCTGTTCGTCCCACAGTACCAGGTCCAGGTCAGTGCCCGCATCGGCAATGGTCAGAACGACGGTTTCATTACCGTTCAGATCAAGCTGATAAAAGTCGTCTTTATCGCCGTTGGTGAAAAAATTACCCGTCGGCTCACCTGCGCCTGCCACGTTTGCAAAACCACCCAGAGTCACGGTTGACGGTAGCGTTTGTGCCGTAACAAATGAATTGTTGGAAACAGGGTTGGTCAGTCGATCATTCACATCGCTGTCCACGGCAGTGGAATTCAGTATGCGTACGGTGCCCCGCAAGGTGTAGGTATCCAGACTGTCGCGCACCGTGACGGTTCTTGTTGCAGTGCCGGTAGCACCATCGTCATCGGTAACCGTCAATTGTATGGTGAAGGTACCGGCGCTTTCGAAAGTGAACTGGGCAACCGCGCCAATGCCCGGGTTGCCGTCGAAAGACCAGGTATAGCCATCGATAGTGCCGTCACTGTCACTGGAGGCGGTGGCATCCGCGGTGATCACAAGCGGTGCAGTGCCGTTGGTGTCGCTGATGGAAAAACTGGCCTGGGGGGGCATGTTTTCCGGTGCCACAGGTGGGGCGGCGCGACTGCCGCCTCCGCCGCCCCCGCCACAACCGCTGAGCAACAGTGGCAGCAGGCCAAGCAAGGCCAGTCTTGTGATGTAAGCTGTCATAGTTCCGAGGGCATAGGGGTAACTGCCTAGAATGCCGCGTTTAAAGTTGTTCTGTTGTGCGGCGCTACGCAGTTTAACTGCCGGAACGGCCCAGGAAAATCCCACATCGCTGTGGGCTAGGCTTCAGGCTTAAAATAAAAATGGCGTGTCAGGCGGCGGTAACCGCCTGAATGCAACTTCTCTTCTGGGGGAAGGACACTTGAAAGGGAGGACTGCACGAAGTTGCTTGCACGCCTAGAACTGTCTTGTTGGAAGGCAGTGTACAGTACAAGAGTGCTCTGTCAAACGTTTTTTTGAATTTTGTTTAGGTTTTGTACTTTTATCTGAACACAGAAACGGCAATCACCGGATATCGGCGGCGGGTGTCGCTCAACCGACTAAACTGATGTCGCCATCATTGAGAAGTGTGCCGAGGGCAACCTCCAGGTGAGCGCGGGCCTGGCTGATATCGCTCTGCACGTTTAACAGCGGCTGTGGGCTCGCCTGCTCCTGGGCGCAATCTGCTGCGAAGCTTGCCAGCGCATTGAGCTGATGTATCGCCTCGACCAGGTGCTGTGGGCACTGCGTCGGGTCATCATCCTGGCTGCCAATGGCAATCAGTTCCTCATCGGAATAACGGCGCGGTACCTGGCGGCCTGCGCGCGCCGGTTGGCCGCTCTCGGAAATCACCGTGTGCTCAATTTCCTGCCAGCTCACCGGCCATTTCAGAGTGGGTATGCCGGCTTCTTCAAACGCGCTGAGCGCATCTGCCATGGTGAACTGATAAATCATCACCAGCTTTGCGTTGGGGAAAGAATGCCTTATTTTTTCAATAGGTTGCTCAGATAAGACCGGAAGTTGAACAACCAGAACCCGGGGTTCTACAAGTGCGTCGGGCGCCTGTTTCTGCTCCGTGGTAAAGGCGGTCATGTTGGCCCAGCGCGAAATGACGTCAATGCGCCTGGGTGTTTCGCGCTCCTGCTCCTGCTGTTCCAGTGTGACCAGATTTGCACCAATCAGGCCGACGGTTGGCGCGTGCAGGCTGGCGATAACAGGCTGTGCGGGCTGGCTGTCGATGCGCGCTTCCAACTGCGCCATGGTCAGCGACGCGAGGCTGGAAATCGGCTGGCCCTGATCTATCAGGTGTTTGATAAGCTGCAGTTGCTGCAGCTGCTCTCGGCTGTAGAAACGGGTCTTGCCACTTTTATGGGCAGGGCTCAACTCGTAGCGACGTTCCCATGCACGCAGGCGCTCAACGGACAGGCCGGTAAGCGAAGCGACGGTACCGATGCGGTACAGTTCCTGTTCTGGTGATGTAGGTAACTTGGCATCCACGGCAGGGCTGTCCAGGTACAAAGGCTGAACAACTATATACACCTGTACAGATATGTCCAGCTGGCTAAACCCTGTTCAGGCACGTACAGGACAGGAGAAGTGGCGTGCCACGGAGAGGGAGGAAGGGGAGAGATCACCGTGACACGCCTTCTTGCTGTGACTGCATTGAGTCGAGACTCAAACCACAGAAGAGGCGGCATTCTATGAACATGCATGTTCATTGCAAGGTGAATTTTGTTGAAAAGTGTTACAGACGGTTACGCCAGTTCTCCGACGTCTTTGGCTGGCCGTCTCAGCCCGGCACCAGGCCATCAAAAAAATCGACTTTCCCTGTTTCCAACGCGTATTCGGCGCCAACGACCATGAGATTGTCGTTGCGGATAAGTCCTTCAATGATGTCCGAGCCGTGACGGAGGTGGTCAGCAGACGCAAGTACGTTTGCCCGTACTGCCTGTTCCATCAACGTCCGGGCCGGTGTCTGGGCACCGATAAGTGGCTCAACTGCAGGTCTGATGCGGTCAACGATAGAACGTAGATTCGGTGAACGGTTAGCGCTGTTCTGGGTCAGTTCGTCAATCGTCGCGCGAATTGCACCGCACTGGCTGTGGCCCAGCACGACAACCAGGCGCGTGCCGAATTCCGCAGCGGCAAACTCCACGCTGCCAACCTGGGAAGGTGCAACAATATTTCCTGCTACGCGAATCACAAAAAGGTCACCCAGCCCCTGATCAAAAATTAATTCAGCGGGGACTCTTGAATCCGAGCAGCCGAGAATAATGGCAAAGGGCTTCTGGCCCGCCACGGATTGTTCCCGACTGGATTGCACAGCATGATCAGCAAATTTGTTTGCTGCGAAACGACGGTTTCCCTCGCGCAGTCGATTAAGGGCTTCTAAGGCGGTCTGCATGTTGTCATGTTAACACGGTCACCTGATTGTCAGGCTATATCTGCTTGGCAATTCGGCTGGCCTTGACCGACAATATTGGCGATTAAAACATCGAGTTGGGGAAATGTTGTCATGAAAAATAACCTGGGTCTGTTTCTTACCAAGCGGGCATTTCTATCGCCCGGCCTGGAAGCCTATGTTGAAGGAGACGGCAGCTTTCGCCTGACCTACAGGGAGCTGAATGCAAGCTGCAACAAACTGGCAAACGCGTTGCTGGCAGACGGCATAGAAAAAGGCGAAAGGGTGGGCCTGCTGCTGATGAATTCGCGTGAATTCATGGAAGCCTATTTTGCGCTGGCAAAAGTGGGTGCGGTGGTGGTACCGCTCAACTGGCGTCTGGTTGCGGATGAGCTGGAGTTTATCCTGAAAGACAGTGGCACCAGGCGTCTTATCTTTGGTAACGAGTTTGTCGACACAGTAGCGGAACTGCACAGTCGGGGTGATAAAACCGACGTGCAGCAATGGTTGCAGGTCAGCGGCGATGATGAGGCGGCCTATTTTGCAACAGATTATGTCGCCTTCCGGGAACAGGCCTTAGCGGATGAACCGCAAGCGCGTGCGGCTGACGACGACATGCTTTACATCATGTACACCTCGGGTACTACGGGTTTACCCAAAGGCGTTGTGCATACTCATCACAGCGCCATCTGGGGTCTGGTGACCATTGGTGCTACCGCCGAGTATCAGGACAAAGACCGCTATCTGGCCTGTTTACCCATGTTTCATGTTGGTGCGCTGACTCCACTTGCTGTGAATGTCTGGCGCGGAGCGACCAATATTGTCATGCGTACCTTCGATCCGGTGCGCGCCTGGCAGCTCATTGAAGAAGAGAAAATCACCACAGGTCTTGCTGTGCCAGCCATGTTGAATTTCATGATGCAGGTCCCGTATGACCAGTACGACTACTCAACTCTGCGTTGGATGATGACTGGGGCCGCGCCGGTGCCGGTGTCCTTAACCCAGAAGTATCACGACCTTGGTATCGGTCTGTTACAGGTTTATGGTTTGACGGAAAGCTGTGGCCCCGCTTGTTTGATGGACGCCGAGAATGCGCTGCGCAAGCCTGATTCAACCGGTCGTGCGTTTTTCCACACAGAAATTCGCGTCGTGAATGATGCAGGCGAGGATTGTGCGCCTGGTGAGGCCGGGGAGGTCTGGGTAAAAGGCGCGCACATCATGCGCGAGTACTGGAATCGCCCCGATGCAACAGCGGAAACTCTGGTAGACGGCTGGCTGCGAACCGGTGATGTGGCCACGATGGATGACGAAGGCTTTGTATCCATCCAGGACCGAATCAAGGATATGATCATCAGCGGTGGCGAAAACGTTTACCCCGCGGAGATAGAAGGTGTGCTTGCGGCCCACCCGGGGATTGCAGAAGCTGCCGTGATCGGACAGACCAGTGAAAAGTGGGGGGAGTCGCCCCTGGCCATTGTTGTCAGAACAGATGATAACCTCACAGAAGCGGATGTAATCAATTACTGCAAGGGCAAACTCGCGGGTTTCAAACAGCCGAAAGCAGCTGTATTTGTGGATGAGATACCGCGCAACCCAAGTGGGAAAATATTGAAGCGCGTATTGCGTGAACAGTTTCCAAAAGAGGCGGCGGTTTAGCCGGAGGCTACCGCCGTTAACGTCACACCGTTAGTGGTCATCCGGGCAGGGCCCGGTTTCCACCTGGATGGTTGAGTGATCGATGCCGAACTGCTGGTTCAGAACCCGTTTGATTTCAGCGACCACCGGTTGCACCTCGGTTTGCTCAGGCACCAGGGCGTGCAGGGTGAGCAGCGGTTTTTCCGCGGTAAGCGCCCAGGCGTGCACGTGATGGATTTCCGTGACCTGGGGTATCGACTGGCTCAGCACAGTTTTGATCTCTTTCAGATCGACATTCTGCGGAACCCCTTCCAGGAGTATGTGCGTGGATTCCTTGAGCACCCCGTAAGCGCCGCGTCCCAGAATCACCACAATCATTAATGCCAGTACCGGATCCGCGTATAACCAGCCGAACCAGTACACACAGATTGCCGCGATAATGGCCGCAGCTGAACCTAACAGGTCACCTAAAACGTGTAGTGCGGCGGCGCGCACGTTGCCGGTATCCGAGGCGCCGTGCAGCCACCTGAATGCCACCACGTTGATTACAAAACCAATGATGGCCACGATCAGAGCCGGTAGCGGCTTGATCATTTCCGGCGCTGCGAGCCGTTGCACCGCTTCAATAGTGATCCAGACAATCAGGGCAACCAGCGTCAGTCCGTTGATGAACGCGGCCAACACCTGAAAGCGGTGATAACCATAAGACAGGTTCTGATCAAAACCTTTGGCAGAAATGCGTGCCGCCCACCAGGATAAACCCAGAGCGGTGGCATCCAGAAACATATGTCCGGCATCAGCGATCAATACCAGCGCATTGGTGAGCAGGCCCGCAACGAGTTCCACGATCATGAACCCGGCGATCAGGAAAAAAGCACGTCCTAACAGTCTGCTGTCGTTGTTGCCCGTCTGATGAGCGTGATGGTGGGAGTGAGCGTGGGCCATGATCTACAGCGGCTGATTGGTGTCCATGCCTAAGAGAACTTTGCCCACCACCTCATATGTCGGCTGCGCCACCATGATGTGCTGAGTTGGCACGTGCACATCGCGAAAACACTGCTGGAGTTTGGATCGGGTGTAAATCGAAGTGCCGCCGGCAGCGTGATACAGCTTGTCCACCACCTCCACGGCAGACCAGGCGTTGTTGGTTGCCGCCAGACGCAGTTTGGCTTTGCTGTTCTGGTCGAGCCGACCTTCAGCGTTGGCCTGCTGCCAGGCCTCATCAATGTAGGCCATGGTCAGGGCGCGGGCGCTGGCGAGTTTTGCCTGGGCCTGGGCCAGATCTTTCTGTATTGCCGGTCGGTTGGCCAGGGCGCGGGTTGAGCCGGTGGGGGTTTTAGCGCCTGCCAGAGCAATGAATTCATCTATAGCGCGTTGCGCGATACCAATGGATACCGCCGAAACCCCCAGCGCAAGCAGCCCGAAAGTGGGAAATCGATACAGGGGACTGTCGATCTGAGCGCGCTTGCCCAGCACCACCCAGCGGCCTTCGGGGACAAAGGCGTTGTTGACTTCGATGTCATGACTGCCGGTGCCACGCAGCCCCGAAGTGTCCCAGGTATCGTCGTGAATGGTGACTTCATGCGCCGGGAAAAAAGCCAGGATCGGTTCAGGCTGACCCTGTTTGTTGACGCGAGGCTGACCGTTTTCAGTGACGCTGCAGCCGCCGCAGATCCAGTTGGCCACCTGTGAACCACTGCCAAACGGCCAGCGACCGGATACTGTCAGGCCCTGTTCCGCGGCATTTACCTCTGCCTTGCCAATAGTTGCGGTGACCCCGACAGTGATTGCCCTGGGGTTATCGCCGTAAATTTTCTGCGCCCATTCCGGCGCCAGCGAGGCGCTCAGCAAACCGGTGGTGCTGCCGATCATCAGGCACCAGCCGACCGCGCCATCCGCGTAACCGGTGGTGACCAGAGTGTCGAAAAACTGCTGTGGCTGGCACTCATGGCCGCCATATTGTTCCGGCACCAGCATGCGAAACAGGCCGGCGTCCGCCATCTTGTCAGCCAGAATTTGAGGCATTCTGCGGTTGGCCTCGATGCTGGGTGCAAGTTCGTTTATTTCGGCGTAAAAAGATTCGGCAACGGCGACGGTATTCAAAAGCATCTCTCCAGTGGTAGTGCAGATTATCTGTGATTGCACAGACGGAAGAAACCTTTGTCTTGCCGAACGTTGTTGCCCGTCGCTTTCAACAGTTCAAGAATGTCGGACAGTTCCGGCGCCGTGCGTAGTTGCCCAGCTCGCCCTGCAGGTACAACTGTTCACCCACCTGAACAAAGGCAACCGTCGCAGCCGGGTCTGCAATGCGACGGAACTGGTTGGTCGCTACAGCAATCAGGCGCGTTTCGGCGCTGCCGCGGATCAGCCAGAGCTGACCCTGTCTGTTTACCACCTCGACACCCTGCAGCTTGCCCGCCTGCCAGGCAGCCAGGCCAAAACGGGTTCCTGATGGGTAGTAGGTGCCGGTAAATGCCAGTAACTGCGCGTGCGTGAGGGTCAGCTCTGCAGGTTGAACGGGTGGCGCCAGGTCATCGGTCAGATAGCCTTCAATGGCGCGTTCAATGGCGCGCAGTGCTGCTGGGTTGTCGCTGGTGATGTTGGCGACGTAGCCGCGCTGATGTTCAGCCATGATACTCAGCCGGGATCGGTATCCGTCTGCGTCGCCGCCATGATTGTGCCAGACGAACCCGCGACGAACCCGCGGGTAAAACCCTGCCGCGTAATCGAATCTGAACTGCGGCAGATATCGGCGACCATGTGGTCTGCGCAAGTGCTGGTGTACAAATTTGTGCAGGATTGTCGGCTGCAGCAGCGCCGCAAGCAGTTTCTGCATGTCCGCGGTGGAAGCATTCAGCGCGCCAAACGCCGCAAAGGTCATCTGCCAGTAGGGCAATGGCGTGATCCCGTCACTCTGAAACCCGGGCAGGAGTTGATCGCTTTGCGTAAAGCTGGCGTTGTGTAACTGCAGAGGTTTGAAAACGCGCGCCTGCACAGCTTCAGCAAAGGTCTGGCGGGTGATGGTTTCTATCAGCAGTTCACTCAGCCCAGGCGTCAGGTTGGAATAAGCGTGCTGCAGGCCGGGTGGCCAGTAAGCACGAAGCTGTTCGCGTTCGAACCGCAGTGCCTCTGTCAGCGGCATTGACTGGTTGTAGTTGAACGCGCGTGGGGAAAGATCAGTAAATCCCGAGCGCAGTTCAAGCAGATCAATGACCCGAATCGGGTGATCAGCTCGCCAGGCGTTGTCCCACAAAGAATCATCAAGATAGGTGCTGATTGGCGCATACAGATCAAGCTGACCTGCCAGCGCAAGATCCAGCATAGTCAGCGCGGTAACGGTTTTGGTGATAGACCCCCAACGCAGCACGGCATCCGTGTGACAGCCGAGCATGATTTTGCCCGGTGCTGCAGGCTGATCCTTAATCCAGCTCAGGCTGATGCAGGGGATATTGTGCTCTGCTCTGATTGTCTGCAGCGTCAGCTGCAGGTCAGTGGTTGTGGTCTGCGCCGGGGATATGGTCGAAGGCGGTAGTGGATTGTTCTGCGCACCTGCAGCAAGGCAGCTGCAAAAAACCATCAGCCAGCATGTTATCTGCCATCGGCTGCGCTGATCAGTTGAAGCGCCTGGATCCGGGAACATCATGATCAGCAGCATAACACTTCCTGACACCGGTTCGGCGCGGCAACGGTATCCCAGGCATAGTGCTTGGCCTCGATTTTACGGTAACCTAGGCTGCTGTAATCAGATTGTTCAAAAGTGACTGGGGGAACGTATGCAAAGAATGGCGTTGGAATTTGTCGGTAATGTGGCCGTCCTGAAATTTAATCATCCGGAGGTGATGAATGCGGTGGGTCAGCAGATGCTGGCCGATTTTGCCGAAGCTGTTGAGGCCATCAAAGACCCGGCGAATGGCGCGCGGTGTCTGCTTCTGACCGGTGAAGGGCGGGGGTTCTGTGCCGGCGCCAATCTGCAGGATGATGCCCGCCGCGATGGCAAGGCGAAACCGGCGGGTTCTGCTCTGCGCAATTTTTATCATCCGCTGATGTTTGAACTGCGTGACCTGGAAATGCCCATTGTCACTGCAGTAAACGGTGCCGCGGCTGGCGTGGGTATGAGTTTTGCCATGCTCGGCGATATTGTCTGCGCTTCTAAATCCGGTTTCTTCCTGCAGGCTTTTGCACGCATTGGTCTGATTCCCGATGGGGGCTCCACGTTTATGCTGCCGCGACTTGTGGGCTGGGGGCGCGCCATGGAACTGTCGATGCTGGCTGAGCGGCTGCCGGCGGAGCAGGCGCATGAATGGGGGCTGGTGAATCGGTTGTTTGAAGATAACGCAGCCCTTATGGAAGGGGCGATGGGCATTGCCCGGAAGCTTGCCAACGGCCCCCGTTCGCTGACTCTGATTCGTAAAGCCTACTGGCAGACCTGGCAGAATTCGTTTGAACAACAGCTGGAGCTCGAGGCGCAACTGCAGAATCAGGCAGGTGCTTCCCGGGACTTTGGCGAAGGTGTCAAAGCGTTTCTGGAAAAGCGCGACGCCGCGTTTTCCGGACAATAGGAGGGCGTGATGTCTTTATCAGGACGTGTCGCACTGGTCACTGGTGGCAGCCGCGGCGTTGGTCGCGCCATTGCCATCTCACTTGCTCGAGCGGGTGCAACGGTGGCGGTCAATTATCGCCGTGATGATGAAGCTGCGGCTCAGACCGTGGCTGAGATTGAAGCTGCAGGCGGTAAGGCAAAAGCTTATGCCGCTTCTGTGGACGATTTTGAGCAGGATGCACAGATGGTTGCCGCCATCGAAGCGGATTTTGGTCCGGTGAGCATTCTTGTTAATAACGCGGGGATTGCCAGTCGCGGTCAGTCAGTTGCGGATACCGACCCGGCTGAGCTACAGCGGGTAGTCGCGACGCACGCCTTTGGGCCCCATTATCTGGCCAAGCTTGTTCTGCCCGGTATGCGTCAGCTGGATCGCGGTGACATCATCATGATCAGCAGCGTGGCAACCCGCTCGCTGGGCAGTCATGGTGCACCTTACAATATGGGCAAAACCGCCATGGAAGCGCTGGCCTATACGTTAGCTAAAGAAGAGCGCCGTTACGGTATTCGCGTGAATATCGTGGCGCCTGGGCTGGTTGAAACCGATATGGGTAAACGGCTGATCAAAGCCACCCAGGGGGTCCAGGATATACGCAGCCTGGATGACAGTATGCCGTTTGGGCGAGTGTGTCAGCCTGAAGATGTTGCCAACGTCGTTGACTTCCTTGTTTCACCACAGAACAGCTATCTGACCGGCGAACGTCTGTATTGTGACGGCGGTGGACCGGTGCCCACCCGGGCGATGGATTAGCAGCGCAGACTGCTAGCTGAAGATATGCGCCGGTTTGTTCTGGCTCATCACATCAAGGTGTGTCTCGACGCTGCGGCATAGCGCGTCGAGATTGTAACCGCCTTCCAGTGTGGCCAGCACACGGCCGTTACAGAACTGGTTGGCGCTTGCGACAATAAACTCAGTTATCCAGGCGTAGTCTGCTTCTGTCAGATGGATGTCCGCTAACGGATCTTCTGTGTGGGCGTCAAAGCCTGCGGAAACTAGAATCAAATCTGGTTTGTGGCGTTCAATTGCCGGTAGCCAATCCCTTTCCACCAACGCTCTGAATACGTTACCTCCACTGCCTGAAGCCATTGGGGTGTTGATAATATTCGGCCGCCTAACGTCGTATCCGCGGTTCGGATAATGTGGATGTTGAAAGCTGGAGCAGACCAGGACGTCGGGATTGTCTTTGAAGATATCTACGGTGCCGTTGCCGTGGTGTACATCAAAATCAAGGATCGCAACACGGTTGATGGTCTCGTCAGTCAGTGCGTGCAGAGCGCCAATGGCAATACTGTTAAACAGACAGAATCCCATGGCGTTGTTGATTTCGGCGTGGTGCCCGGGCGGGCGCACGGCACAGAAAACCCGGTCAGTTGCACCAGTGACAAGATCGTTCACTCCCGCCACCACTGCCCCGGCGGCGGCGAAGGCAGCCTGTTCACTCTGGGTGCTCATCCAGGTATCCGGATCGAGCGGTGTCAGCACAACATCGTCAGCTGGCGTGCCCGCGTGAATAAAAGCAAGGTGCGATGCAGGGTGTGCAAGCAGGATATCCTGCGCCTGGGCATATGCAGCTTGCCGTAGCGGATACTGCTGGCTGATGCCACAATCCTTAAGGTGCTGCAGTACCCGCTGTAATCGTTGCGGTTTTTCGGGATGACCATCTGGAACCTTATGTTCAAGGCAGGTGGAGTGGCTGTAAATGTGCATGCGCCAAAGCCTCAAGGGCTCAGTGAGAAGACCTTATTCTAGCTAGCCGGGAACGCCTTTGGTGGTTTTTTTTGTTAGTGCTTGATCCGCCAGGTAGCCGCTGAATTTGGGCAAGGCAACCGGTTCGGAGAACAGGAAGCCCTGGGCGTCGCTGCAGCCCAGATTTTCCAGCAGTATTCGTTGAGCATCACTTTCAACGCCCACGGCCACACAGCGTAAATCGAAGCGATCCGCGATCTGGCAGATCTGTGCAACAAGAGTGCGGACGATGTCCTGGTGTTCGACCTTGGCAAGCAGGGTCCGATCGATCTTTAAAGTGTCTGCCGGACAGCGCAGCAGTTTTTTTGCGTCCACTACGCCAACGCCAAGGTTGTCGATAGCGACCCGGATACCAAGATCCCGCAGGTGAAACAGGGTGCGGCGATGCTGATCAACCACATGCAGCAGGTTTTCGTGGCTGAGCTCCAACTCAAGTTGACTGGCGTCAATGTCATGTTCTTTCAGCAGGGTCTCCAGCAGCCTGGCGATTGCGCCTTTGTTGAATTGCTGGGGCGATACGTTGATACCTATCAGCAACCTGCCGGCACCTGCACTGCGCCACTGCCACAGGTTCTGGCAGATCTGCTTGAGCACCCAGTCACCCATGCGGTTCATCTCGCCGCGCCTTTCTGCCAGTGGAATGAACTGATCAGGCGTAATATGACCAACGTCCAGGCCCTGCCAGCGCAGCAGCGCTTCAGCGCCGGTGAGGTGTGCGCCGCTGATATGCCATTGAGGTTGCAGCGCCAGACTGAATTCGTTGCGTTCCAGTGCCTCAGGGATGAGCTGGCTCAATCTCCCACTGGCCAATGCGCCGGTACACTGGTTGCCACCCTTGTGTTTGCTGGTCTCTTTGGCTGACCAGGCTGCCTGCCACAATTGTTCCGGGGCGTTTAACGCCTCGGTATCAGCATACCCACAGCTGATGGTGAAATGCAGTTCTCCACCGCGAATACTCAGGTTGTCCTGACAGGCGTTTGCCAGCCGTTGACTGGCCTGTTCCAGTGCAGCGCCGGTGAGTTGCGGGCACCAGGCGACAAAGCAGGCGGCGTTGAAAATGCCGGGATGTGCAGTGTCAGGTAGATGACTGGCAATCAGCTTGCCGACGGCACCCAGCAGATCGGTTTTGCTCACCGGGTCGAGATGTTCGTAGAGGTGTTCAGCATGATCGATCTCAGCCACGATCAGACCGCAGGGCTGACCTGAGTACGCCTGAATGCGTTGCAGCAGCTCCTTGTGCCTGGGCAGCTGGGTGATGGGCTCAACCCCGACGCTCTGAAAGAACTGTGCATCGAACTGAGCAACGTTGGCGATGGTGGCCAGGTGGGGTACAAGCTGGTTGTCGGCGTCTTTTTCCAACAGCACGCTGCAACGCTCCGGCAGGCCGATATCCGTGCGGGTGACGCCTACATAAACACCGTTGCAGCTCAGGTGTTTGGCCAGATATCGATTGACGGCAGGTAACGCATGCAGCTGATCGAAGATAACAATATCAGCACGCTCTGAGGTGTCCACCAGATCGTCAATGCTGAATCTGGACACCTGCCAGCCCTGACTTTCGCACTTTGCAGTCCAGTTCCGGGCCTGGGATGGTTCGGTGACGACAATGGCGATGTGCAGGTTCTTTGGCATGTGGGCGAAGAAAAAACAACAGGTAAGTATGAGTCTAGACGAGATCTGCCATCTGCCAGCTGTATGCTTGCCCACCTGCAGACATTGACGCTCAGAAAGACGGTTGCACCGTCACGTTCCTGTGGTCCGACACGACCTCGAACTGGCGCTGCAGGGCACTCAGATAGGGGCTGCTGCGTGCCGGTTTGTGGTTGATGGTTTCGATCTGCACATGCTGGCGCCGGACGTCCACCAGGTGTGTCAGCACTGAATTGATTATCGGCAGGTTCTCATCTTCGGGTGCAACGTAATACCGGATCTGTTTGCCGCCGTTTTCAAATACAGCAGCCAGCGCCTGGTTGCTGAAACTCAGGTAGTTGTTGATGCGTCGTTGTGGCAGTTCCGGCCACGCCAATCCCAGCCCACAGGGTGACGCAGGGTCGGTGGCTGCCAGCCACCAGTGGTTGAGCGTGGGTGTGTTTTTCAGCTCTGCATAAGCACTGGCGGTAATGAACTGAGGACTCGCCAGCTCTGCAAAAAAGTGACCGGTGAGCACTTCGCCAGCCAGTTCCATGATGCGCAGGGCGCGAAAAGCATCCCGCCAGACCAGAGTTCTGCCGGCGCCATTCGGCAGGCGCTCCCGATTCACGATCTCCCGATTGACCCACCCGTAGCGATCCAGCAGCAGGCGCACAATGTCTTTGTCTGCCTCTAATCGGCTCAACGCGTCCTGGGGCGGCTGGCTGCGGAACAGCTGCCAGTTGCCTTGCCAGCCGGGTGCCGACCTGCGCAGCCGTCGCCGGCTTGATACCTGGGTGTCAGGTGCCCCCAGGGTGAATCTGCGTTCAATACCGATGCGCAGAGGGGCAAATGAATCGCTGTGAATGCCACCTGACCAGACTGCCTGCCACCAGCTGTCGTTAAACGCATTGCGGTTGATCGAGACCTGTCCGGCTATGTCATCAAAGCGATAGCCTGCATTGGGGTCAGCGAAGTGTTCTGCAAAGTCGGGTGTCGGCGCACCTTCGCAGACAAGCTCAAGGTCTTCGGGGTAACCCACAATAATCTGCTCTTTACCCGCACCCAGCCAGGTGAATCCATCGTCCAGTATCTGTGCATCCCAGGCGCTGGCCTGCATGCCTGTCAGGCGCGCGGGTAACAGGTCGTGCCACCAGGTGGCAACTGCGCAGGGGTAGGCGCGTAAACGCTCCAGCGCAGACACCACGGACTGAGGCTCAAAGCGACGGCCGAACTGCTGATGGCTGGCCCAGAATGCGGGCAGGGCGGTGATGGGCAAGGCGGTAAAATCGCTTCTACGCGTGGCCCGGGCAAAGCGCATGAGTGATTCAAAATTCTGCGCGTCACACCAGTAGGTGTGTGTATCGCCAGTTACCAGTTCACCCTGGATAAAGTTTTCATCGACTCTGAAAAGGTGCGCGGGAATGGTTGGTAGCAGCTCGTTAATGTCAGTTTCAGTTAATGGTCCGTAAAATGACAATACCTCCTGTGAAAACTCCAGAGCAGTGCGTAACTCATTGATAACAGGACTGTCCTGAGGCGCTTTTCCTGGCACCAGTCCGCAGCTGTACAGGCTGCGCTCGAGCTCCGCGTGGGTTGCCCAGCGGCGTTTGCCAACCTTGATCCAGCGCAGCTGACTGGGCTCGGACAGTGACTCAGGTAACTCCTGTGCGGGAATCAGAATCCGTTCTTTCAACCACGCAGACCAGTCATCCGGAGCGCTGGGTTCGTAGCCCGGATAGCGGCGCTGGCGTTTGGCTTCGAAAATGCGAATCACCTCAGGATCGATCTTCGGGCGCAGGGCGTCGTTGTGTAAAGCCTGGCTGATCACATCGGTGCTTAAGCTGCTTAACGTCTCATCGTCAGGTGTGTCGTCGGCGTACATGTAGCGGCTGACCTGACCAAAGGTGAGGTTGCGGGCAAACGGGCTGGGGCTGGCGGTTTCGACCAGGCTCCAGCGGATCTCGCCGCTGGCCAGTTCTTCCAGGCGCGCAAGCAGCGCTGGAATATCAAACTCATCATCAAGGCATGTCCGCCAGGTTTCGATCATGACCGGAAAGTTGTCCAGGGCTTTCACCTGGGTCATCAGTTTTTTTGCCTGCAGGCGACTCATCCACAAAGGCAGGCGTTGATTGAACCTGGCCTTGGTCAGCAACAGCGCACGCCCCGCGCATTCGCGAAAGCGCGCGCCGAAAAACCCGGACTGTTCCAGGCTGAGTCTGAGAAACCCGGCAAAGTTGGCCGCTGTCACCAGGCTCAGCAGCACATGTGGGTCCAGCTGACCTTCAATCTGCGCGACTATGGCGTCGTTGTCGGCGTGAATTTCCAGTTTGCTGTCGAAACGTGCCCGCCAGGCTGCCTGCATGGCCATTGCCCAGGGCTGGTTCAGGCGACCACCCCAGAAGGTGTGCAATACCAACTGCTGAGGGTTGTTGGGGCCGTGATATCCCGCGGGCCCGGTGTGTATCCGTTCCACCAGCAGATGATGGCGATGGGGTAACGGCGCGCCGGTATGGACACGCTGACGTTTAAGGTAATCCACCAGTTCCTCTGCCGCGGTAGCTTCAAAACCGTCGGTTTCGGTCAGGTCCTGCAGCAGTCTTTTGCCGTTGTCGATGCCCAACTGCGCTTCAACACTTTCCAGGTATTCGGTGATTCGATTGGAAAAATGCAGTGAACGGTTGAAAAATTCGCTGCGCCAGAAGGGCGGTGCCGCGCGATCCGGCGGCGCCGGGTGGACCAGCACGTCGTTGTGGGTAATCTGCCTGATCTGCCAGGCGGCCGTGCCCAGGGTAAAGGTCTGTCCGACGCTGGCTTCCCAGACGAACTCTTCATCCAGTTCACCCAGCACCGCGCCATGATCGGCGTGGCGTAACTGATAATAACCCCGATCCGGAATGGTGCCTCCGGAGTTGTACATGGCCAGCACCGCGCCGCGATTGGCTTTCACGGTCTGTTCTATGCGGTCAAAATCCAGTCGCGTGCGCAGTTCCCGAATCCGGCTGCCGCTGTAACGTCCGGCCAGCATCTCAATCACCTGATCAAACTGTTCGCGCTGCAGACGCTGGTAAGGTGTGGCGCGGGTGATCAGTTGATACAGCTGGTCGACGTGCCAGGATTCATTCGCGCAGATCGATATGATCAGCTGAGCAAGAATATCCAGGGGTGCCCGCATCATCTGCTGGGGTTCAATATCACGGGCGGCAATCGCCCGGGACAATACCGCAGCCTCGAGGAAGTCATGGGCGTGGGTCGGAAACAGCGTGCCGATGCTGGTCTCACCAACCTGATGGCCAGCGCGCCCGATACGCTGCAGGCAGGCAGCCACCGACGGCGGACATTGCACCAGTACCACCTCATCCAGTGCACCGATGTCGATGCCCATTTCCAGTGAGTTGGTGGCGACAATGGCTTTCAGCTCGCCACCCTTGAGTCGTCGTTCCACCTCTGTGCGCACCTCACGTGCCAGCGACCCATGGTGAGCATATGCCAGAGGTTCAGCTTCTTCCTCATTGATTTTTAGAGTAATTTTTTCCGCCAGGCGTCTACTGTTTGTAAAGAAAAGCGTGGAGGTATTGCCTGCAATAGTGGTTTTGAAGTGTTTCGACAAAGGGTCCCAGATTTTTTCACCGTTTTGAGCCGCCTGCCTGGCGTCGGCTGGAAAGCTGATGCGGAAATCGATCTTCTTATCGCCGGGGGTATTGACGATCTGTACCTGACGCGCCTGCCTCTGGGCCGTGTAACCCGCCACATAATCAGCCACTGCCGCCAGCGGGGAGACTGTCGCGGACAGTGCGATGCGTTGAAACTCACCGGCAATATCCGCCAGGCGTTCGATGTTGACCATCAATGACGCGCCGCGCCGATTGTCGACCAGAGCGTGGATCTCATCCAGGATCACCGTTGCCACCTGGCTCAGCGCAATCTGACCCTTACGCGTGGTCAATAACAGACCAAGACTTTCCGGTGTGGTGATCAGAATATCCGGCGGCGTGCGCAGCATACGCTGGCGTTGGCTGGGTGAGGTATCGCCTGAGCGCGTTTGTACTTTGAGGTCCGGGAAGTTGTAGGCTGCTGTCATCTGTGCCAGCGGTGTGGTGAGGTTACGCTGGATATCGTTGTTCAGGGCCTTGAGCGGCGAAATGTACAGTACCTTGGTCTGCCCGGTTGGGTAGGCGCCCGAGGCAAACTGACTCAGCGACCATAAAAATGCAGTCAGGGTTTTACCACTTCCTGTTGGCGCGGTGATGAGCGCATGCTGACCGCTGGCCAGCAGCGGCCAGCTGGCTTTCTGTACTTCCGTCGGCGCGGGGTATTGATCCGCAAACCAGCGCTGAATGCTCGGGTGAAAAGGCAAAATGTCAGACATTCGACGATTACAGCAGATTTGGGTTTATCATGCTCTTTTTGTCCTGGGGTCATCCATGCTGGCAGTGTTGTCCGGTTTGCGCACCATCATATGTATGGGCGTTGCTTTCCTGGTGTGGTACGTCCTGGTGGTGATGGTGAAAATGCCCGGTACCCTGCTGGGCGTATTGTTTCCCGTCTGGCTTGGCGGTCTGGCGGGGGGCATCGTCAGCGTGATTTTTTCACCGCGACAGGGTCTGATGATGGCCACCACCAGTGGTGTGCTGCTGGCGGTTGGGTTCCTCTGGGTTCGCCATGTGTATATGGGTATGAGTATGGGCATTGGCACCCGTACTCTCATCACCCTCTGGCCGGTCTGGTTTCCGCCGGCCTTTTATGTCGGCGCCTACTGTTACCTGAGCTTTCTCATTTACCGGGAAAAATAATGGCCCATCCATCAACTCTGATCAAAGCGGGACAGAAGATATTTGTTGCCGGCAGCAGCAATGAACCCACCGCGCTGATACAACACCTGTTGGCCGAGGGGTTACCTGCAGACCTGCATTTTGTGCAGTTCCCGATTGCCGGGTTCAACAATGTGGATTTTACCCAGGTCAATGACTCTGCCCATCTGACGACATTTTTCATGACACCTGCACTGAAAAACGCAGCGCCAGAGCGCCTGCATTTTCTGCCGATGCAGATGCGCTGGGTTTACAGCTATTTAAGTCAAGGTATTGATGTGGCCCTGGTACAGGTGGCAAAAGATCGTGAGGGTAACCTGCGTCTTGGACCCAATGTGGATTTTGCTGAGGCTGTGCTCGGCACAGCAAAGGTGGTGCTGGCGGAACTGAATGCAGATTTTGTTGCGCCGGCAGGGGCGCCGCTGATCGATCCCGCACGGCTCGATTATGTTTTTGAAAGTGAGCGTAAGTTGTTTGCGCCTGCTGCGCCGGTTGTCGACGACACAGCGCTGCAGATTGGCGCCCACGTTGCTGGCCTGATCAAAGACGGTGACGTTCTGCAGACCGGTATTGGTGCTATTCCCGCAGCCATCCTCAGCCAGCTCGGTGACAAGAATGACCTGGGTATGCACGGTGGCCTGATTGACGACGGCGGCATGCAGCTGATCCGCAATGGCAATCTCAACGGCCGGACCAAAACCCGGGATACGCATCAGCACATCACCGGTATGGCCCTGGGCAGCCAGGCACTGTTGAACTGGCTTGCACAGACGCCGGAAGTGGTTTTCCGTGGGGCCAACCATACGCACGACGCTTGCGTCATTGCCCAGCTGGACAATTTTGTCTCGGTGAATTCCGCGGTGGAAATCGATCTGCTTGGGCAGGTCAATGCCGAGTACGCCGGTGGACGCCAGATCTCCGGCACCGGGGGGTCGGTGGATTTCATGCGTGCGGCCAAAGCCGCCCGGGGCGGCCGTTCAATAATTGCCATGAATGCGACCGCGCGAGGGGGGTCCATCTCCCGCATCGTACCGCGGGTCGAACTGGTCACGGCGTTGCGCACAGACGTTGATATTGTGGTCACTGAGTTTGGTGTTGCCCAGTTGAAAAACCTGCCTGTCGAGGCGCGGGTCGAAGCGCTGATTGACATTGCTGCACCGCAGTTTCGCGACGCTCTGCGTCAAGGCGAATACGACAACGTCTGAATCACGGCATGGGTGTGCACTGATTCACGCTTTTTGATTGCCATTCGGACGAGGGCAACTAGCCTTCATTACAATACCCCCTCGATGGATGACGAGATAAGGACACCTCAAGCCATGGATTATGTTGGCATTGATCCCGCAGTTGGGCTGGAATGCTCAAGCTGTAAGCACATTTCCCGATTGCCTTACAGTGAGTTGCTGAAACGCGTGCTGGAAGAAACCCATGTGAACTGTAATGGCTGCGAGCGCGCCATGCTGCACGACTGGACCACGGTGTCTGTGGTGCAGAACATCATTCGCAAACGCCTGAAGCAGGCCAACGAAGACAAAGCCAAACGCACCGCCACGGGTTAGTGGCCTCCTATGATAGTGTGGGCGCCTGATTGCTGACGCCCAGTTCGTGCAGAAAAAACGCATACTCTTCCGCCAGTTCCCGTAACGCGTCATAGCGTCCTGACTGTCCGCCGTGTCCAGCACCCATGTTGGTTTTCAAAACAAGCGCTGTCGTGTCCTTTTTCAGCGTGCGCAGCTTCGCCACATATTTGGCCGGTTCCCAGTAGGTGACCCGTGGGTCGTTCAGGCCGGCAGTCACCATGATTGGCGGATAAGCACCTGGCTGCAGCTGGTCGTAGGGCGAATAAGAGCGGATAAATTCAAACGCTTTTTTGTCTTTAAGCGGGTTGCCCCATTCCGCCCATTCCGGCGGTGTCAGTGGCAGGGTCTCATCCAGCATGGTATTGAGCACATCGACAAACGGTACATGAGCGGCCACCGCCCCCCACAGTTCCGGCGCCTGATTCACAACAGCGCCCATCAATTCACCACCCGCGCTACCGCCTGCAATGGCTATGTGCCCTGCAGTGGCATAATGGTTCTGAATCAGATGTTTTGCGACGTCAACAAAATCGTTAAACGTGTTGGTTCGCTTGTCAAGCTTGCCGTCCGTGTACCAGTGATAGCCAAGGTCATCACCGCCACGGATGTGGGCGATAGCAAAGATAAAGCCGCGCTCCAGCAAAGAGATGCGCGCCGCTGAGAAACCAGGGGTAATGGCATGACCATAAGCGCCGTAGGCATACAGGTAAACAGGCGCGCGTCCGTCTACCGCGGTATCCCGGTGGTAGACCAGGCTGACGGGCACTGCCACCCCATCTCTGGCGGTGGCCATCAATCGCTCGGTCGTAAACTGGCTGGCGTCGTAGCCGGATGGAATCTGTTTGACCTTCAAGGTGGTGAAAGAGCGATCCTCCAGGTTGTACTCAAAAACGGTATTGGGCGTGACCATGGAGGCGTAGCTGATGCGCACGTTTAAGGTGTCAAAGTCCGGCACAAAACCGATACCTGCCTCGTAAGCTGCTTCAGGAAACTCAAGATAGTGTTGTGTGTCCTGTTGATCTATGACGCGAATCTGGTCCAGGCCGTCAATACGCTCTTCAACCAGCAGGTGGTTTTTCAGGATCAGGTGACCGGTAAGGTAGTGCCGTTCGTCGCCAGCTATCCAGAGCTGCCAGTTTGACTGCTCGGGCTGTTTCTCGTTAACACGAAAGACATCAAAGTTGGCCTGCCGCACATTGCTGCGAATTACAAACTCACCGTTGCCATGGTCAACGTAGTACTCCACGTCATCCCGGCGTGGCTCGATCAGCCTGAGGGGCGTATCGAAATCCTGTCGGGGAATGACAAATACAGCATTGCTGGTGTGCCCGCCAGCGTTCAGGATGACCCATTCTTCCGACTGGCTCAGCTCTAACGACACGCGTAAGGTTGTGTCGGTTTCTTTGTGTACCAGCCGGTCATGGGTGCTGCGCTCAAACAGGTTGTGCTGATACACTTCCAGCGGCTGCCACTGGTCGTTCACAACCACATAGAGCAGCGCATCACTTTGTGTGTTCCAGATCGGCGAACCCATGGTGGCAGCAATGGGCGCGCTTAAGGGGGTTCTGCTGCCGATGTCGATGATATGCAGGGTGTATCGCTCGCTGCCGTCCACATCGATGCTGTACGCCAGCTTGCTGCCATCCGGGCTCACAGCCAATGCGCCCAGGGAAAAGTATGCATGACCCTCGGCCAGCGCAGGTTCGTCAAGCAACAGTTGCCAGTTGTCCGGCCTCGCCTCGGGGGCACGATACCAGCGACGATATTGAGCGCCTTTTTCGAACCGCCACTGATACCAGAAGCCATTTTTCAGATAAGCAACGCTGGCATCGTCCTCAGGTTGACGCGCTTTTAACTCTTCAAAAATCTGCTCAACCACCGGCTGTAGAGGTGCCATGTATTGTTCAAAGTAGCTGTTCTCGGCCCGCAGATAGCTGAGAATTTCCGCGTCGTCCACCTGCGGATAGCCGGGATCGCGCAGCCAGGCATACGGATCTTCCACGGTTATGCCGTGATGAGAAAACAAGTGAGGCCTGGCTGGGGCAACGGGCGGCATGGTGGACTTCGGCATAGGGATCTGTGGACTTTGACTGTGCAACAGCGGCGCAGCATTCCTTAATGAAGCGAAAAACGCAAACCTCTACACTGTAACGACACTTAACCACTCAGGAGTCCGTTGATGGCCCATGTTGAACCGCTTGCTCGAACTGATCTGAGCCATCTGGAACCCGTTTTAGCGGGGGTCGAGGCAAGCATGGGGTTTGTCCCCAACAGTATGATGACCATGGCGCATATGCCCCAGTTGACCATGGCTTTCTCCATGCTGGCCGGAGTGGTTTTTGGTGCGGACCTGCGGCCGATGATGGCAGCGTATGGCAACATCGTGCCGGCAGATGAATCAGCAGACGAGGCGCTGTCCCCGCAACTGGTGCAGCTGATCGCCTACGCTGTCAGTCTCAGCGCAGGTTGTCGCTACTGTCAGGCGCATACTTCTCATAGTGGTCATCGTCAGGGGGTGAATGAGGCTAAGTTTGCCCAGCTGCTGAATTACGAAACCTCACCTGAGTTCAGTGACGCCGAGCGAGCAGTGGTGGCGGTTGCGCTGGCGGCCGGGCAGGTACCGAATGAGGCTGATGGGTCTCACTTTCAGGCATTAAAGCAACATTTCAGCCAACGGCAGGTTGTGCAGATAGTGGCTGTGATTGCGTTGTTTGGCTTTCTCAACCGCTGGAACGACACCCTGGCCACAGAGCTGGAGGCTGGCCCCATCGATTTTGCGACGACGGTGCTGGCGCAAACCGGGTGGGCCGTTGATAAACACGCAGGTGGCAGGTAGATGCTGCTGTCAGAATGTGAGTAGGCGTAAGAGGGGGAAACATGTGCGGCAGATTCAACATCACCTCAGATCCGTTGGCCAGATTCCTGATGGCGTGGGTGGGTGTGCATTATCCGGGGCAGGATAACTTCAATCTGGCGCCCACCGAAACTGTGCACGTCCTGCGTCTGAATGCAGATGATGAGCCTGAGGTGGTGCCCATGCGCTGGTGGCTGACCCCTTTCTGGGCCAAAGAGCTGTCGACCAAATACAGTATGTTTAATGCCAAGTCAGAAACCGCAGCAAAAAGCCCGGCGTTCAAAACCCCGTATGCCAGACGCCGCTGTGTGGTGCCCGTCAGCGGGTTCTACGAGTGGTGTCGCCAGAATAATCAGAAGCTACCCTATTTCATCAAGGCCGAGCAGGATCCCGGACTGCTGCTGGCGGGTTTGTGGGACAGTTGGCGCCAGCCGGAAACCGATGAAGAACTGCTCAGCTTCACCATCCTCACCACCGCTGCGAATCCGCAGCTGGCTTTTGTCCATCACCGTCAGCCGGTGCTGCTCAATCAGAATGAAGCCAGGCAGTGGCTGGATATGCACACACCTACCGCTGAGCTTGAATATCTGTTTGCCTCGCGCCTGCCGGTGTCCCTTGAGGTTGTGCCCGTCTCCACCCATGTGAATAATGCGCGCCACAAAGATGCCCGCTGTGCCCAGCCGATTGGGGACAGCATGCTTGTGGCCTCTGATGTGCCCCTACCTCCAACGTAAGGAAGATATGCAGTGTTAGTGAAAAAGGGCAAGTGGCTGGGCAAAGGCAAGCTGCTGGTGGGTGGGTCCAGTCTTGGCGTTGATCTCAACGTTGATCTCGACATCACTGAGGATGAAGGCGGCATTACCCTGAACGGCAACCTGGAAGGAGAATTCACCGGTGCTGTCTCAATCAGAATTGCACCGGATGAAGTGGGTACCTATGTGATTGATGCAAGGATTGCAGGCATGGCCTTTGACGGAGTCAGCAAGCTCGAAAGTGAACCCAACCTTGCTCTGTTGTGGCATGCAGGTCATACCAGTAGTGTGTCGGTCGCTTTGTTTCAAGCGGGCGGAGGTATCGGCTGCCGTGGCTTCTGGCAGGAAGGCGGAAAAACAGCAACCTGGGAAATTCTTTTCCAGTTGAAACAACACGTTGTCGGCGGCGACAACGTAGTGTCTTTGCGTCGTCGTCGGCGCTAGTCAGATACGCCCTGGCCGCTCAAGCCAGATTGAGATAATCAATTTCGGCCTGGGTCAGGTTGATGCGCAGGCTCTCAATGCAGCTGTCGGTTTCCTGCAGCACTCGTGGACCAATCAACGGAAATGTCGGGAACGGCTGCTTCAGCACATAGGCCAGCGCGATGTTGATCATCTCGACGCCATGTTTCTCTGCCAGTTCACCAGCTCGCTCCCGGCGGGTGAAGTTGTCTTTGGAAAACCAGACCCGTTTAAGCTCTTCGATGGTGGGTTGCACGCTGGTCACCACAGGGTTTTCTTTGCCGCTGTCCGCAATCACCTGGCCCGCCCAGGGGGTGAAAAAACCCCGGGCCTGCGAGGACCAGGGCATTAACGCAATTTGCGTGTCTGTCAGATAGGTGCGGAACGCCTCTGATGTTGCGTCTTCTGTACCCGGCCATATCGGTTCGTTCATCTGCGCCAGACTGAAATTGTTGGAGATTGCGCTGAACCCCTGCAGGCCATGGGCGGCGGCATAGGTGTTGGCTGCCTGTACACGCTCAAGGCTCCAGTTGGAACCGCCAAAAGCGCGTATACGGCCTGCCCTGACTTCGGCATTGAGCGCATCAATAAATTCTGCGACGGGCACTTCAAGGTTGTCCCTGTGCAGAAAATAGATGTCCACATAATCGGTCTGCAGGCGTTGCAGCGAGACATCCAGTTCTTTGCTGATAAATTGGGGAAAGTTGTCCGGCGTGTGTGCCCCTTTGCCGATAATGACAATATCTTCCCGCAGATTACGCGTCTGATGCCAATGGCCCAGCAGAGTTTCCATGCTGCCACCGCCATAAATATAGGCTGTATCAAAACAGTTGCCGCCGGCCTCAAAATAGTCGTCCCACATGACACTTGCATGGCTCATGGAAGGCTGGTTGTCGCAACCCATAACAAGACGGGCAACAGGTTTGTCCAGATGCCTGACCTGGCCTTGAGTGATTCTGTTGTCCGGTGCTGCCAGCGTGCCGAGAATGGGCCCGCGATGGCCTGCAGGTTGCTCGATGTTGTAACTCAGACCGATGGCTTTGCGCCACTGATCCAGGGCCAGGGCATTGTTGAGGGTGTCCTGCCAGGTAAGAACATCGGATTGCGTGTGGCCCGCTGCGATGCGCTGGGCGACATGGTCGGCTTCTATTTTGTACAACCCTTCGCTGTGGCCGCTGATGGTTTCGATGTCCGCGCCGCGTTTCACAGTGAATGACCAGTTCTGCGCCTCGTCCAGCGGCAACCAGGGTCGGGGTACGTGAATGCTGCCTTTGCTGCCGTAGATTGTGGCCGCGTTGTCGAGATTCAGGGCCACGGCGGTGGATATCTGTGCGGCAAGCCCGTTTTCGAATGTCAGCAGGGCGGTGGCCCATTCGTCGATGCCGGTGCTTCCGAGTTTGCCGTGCGCAGAAATGGCTGACGGTTCGCTGCCGGAAATCGCCCGCGCAAAAGACAGTGGGTAACAACCCACATCCATGATGCCGCCCCCTGCCAGGTCGTTGGCAAACAGACGCGAGTCCGGGTTGAAGGCAGCCTGATAGCCAAACTGAGCCTCGATATGTCGCACCTCACCGATTTCGCCACGTTGTACAAGATCAACAATGGTCTGCATCTGTGGATGCAGGCGATACATGAAAGCTTCCATCAGAAACACGTTGTGCCGCGCGGCGCAACTTACCATTGCCATGCATTCTGCATGGTTCAGACCCATGGGTTTCTCGCAGAGGACGTGTTTGCCCGCCTGCATGGCGCGTATGGCCCAGGCGGCGTGTTCGGTGTGGGGCGTTGACACGTATATGGCATCAAGCTGAGCGTCGTTGATCAGCGCCGTGTAGCTGTCGTGGCAGGTCAGCTCAACCTCAGGAAATCGCGCGGCGAATGCCTGTGCGCCGGCTTCTGAGCGACTGCCAACGGCAACCAGGGAATGTTCCTGTGCACCGATCAGTGCGCTTGCGAAAGTTCTGCCGATGGTGCCTGTGGCCAGGATGCCCCAACGTAGTGACATGTGGATGCTCGTTATGTTCTGGACGCGGCAACATAGGGTCTGTGGCCCCATTTGGCAAGGTTTGTAAGCGCTTTGTCAGCGCTGTGGCCCTGTGAACCAATTCACAATAACGGTCCTGCGCAGTAGTTAAAGTATCACCACGCAAGGGCAGTTCAGGTATCGCCTCATGACGAGGCCATTGATCTTCAGCTCACTCTGACTACACGGACCTGCGTTGATATCCACGTGAGCGAACCTGTGATGAATGCCCATGCGTCTGCATCAGCTTGTTCGATCGTTCTGTCTGCTTGGCTCTGTCCTGTGCTGCAGCCTGCCGGGCGTTGCGCTGGGTGGTGAAAACACCCTCTGGTATGCCTTGTCCACAGCAGAGCGCCAGCAGATTCTGGGTGAACTGGACGTTGCGCAATCCAGGCTGTTGGGTGGATCCGCGAGCCGATCCGACATGCGGATCCGGGCGGCCCAGCCATCTGAGTCGGCAGGAGCTTTGCTACAGCAGCAGGCCTATCAGATTGATCAGAATGGTCAGAGCGCTGGTTTGAGACTGATATGGCAGCCGGCCACAAACCCTTTCAGCGTGACCGAACAGGGTTTGAGTCTGACGCGTCGTTTTTAGGCCGTTGCCAGGTGTTTCCACGCATTTGTGGCCTTATCGCTGATAGGGACCGATCACTAGATTGATCTGCTCACGAAGTGTCGCGGCCGCTGTGATTTTGTCCTGGTTGTGGTCAAGGAAAAACAGCAGAAAGGCGTACTCGGTGAGGCAGTAGAGCGTGTGTGCCAGTAAATGCAGGTCGACGTCGGCATCCAGATGACCCATGCCCTGGGCCATCAGCAATAACGCATGGTAGCGTTCGTGGGCGACCTGGTTTAGTGAGATCAGCTGAGTTTCGTCCAGACTCTGGCTGAACAGTGCCACGCTGACCTGACGCCACAACTCCATATTTTCGTCGTTGAACTGATCGAAGCCCAGCTGTGTGATGTCCGCCAGAGTCTGCTGCAGGTGACCATCGTATTTTTTGATGACACTATCTACGGCGGCTCCCCACAGGCCCACTTCCGCCGCAATAATGGCGTGCACAATCAGTGCTTTGGAGGGGAAATAATTGTACAGGGTCAGATAGCTGATGCCGGCACGTTCGGCAATCTGGCGGGTGGTGGTGCCCGCAATACCCTGAGACCTGAACAGCCGGTCAGCCTCTTCGACGATGCGTTCCCGGGCCTGTATTTTCTTCTGTTGACGCAGCGACACTTTATCAGCTTCCAATTAGTTGACTTGATCAAAATATTGACCGAGTATATATTTAATGTCATTCAGTTCAAGGGCTGCGCCATGCGTCCCAACACCTTTGTCGTACTCGCCGTAACGCTGTTCACATCCCTGCTTGTGACAGGCTCTGCGCAGGCTCAGGCAGCGCCACTTGATCCCCATGTGCTGGTAGAGCGCGCTCTGGATCTGACCCGTAGCACATCGTCCTACTCGCAGATGTCGATGACCATTCAACGTCCGAGCTGGCAACGTACCTCCAGTCTGGTGGCCTGGACCCGTGGCCGCGAAGACTCGCTGATCAGGTTTACCGCGCCCGCAAAAGATGCGGGCAACGCACTGTTGAAGCAGGGTGACAAAATGTGGACCTATAACCCGAAGCTCAACCGCAATATCCGCCTGCCCAGTTCAATGATGTCCCAGAGCTGGGCGGGGTCGGATTTTTCCTACAACGATTTGTCGCGCAGCGATAAATATCTGCGCCACTATGATCTTTTGCTGACGGAAGAAACGCTCACTGCTGCGGAGGTCGACGGTGAGCAGATCCGCACCTACACCATTGATGCAATTCCCAAGGAGGACGCGCCAGTGGTTTGGGGTAAAGAGCGTATGGTTATCCGAGAAGACGCGGTGATGCTCGAGGTCACTTATTTTGACCAGAGCATGCTGCCCGTTAAGCGGCTTGTCAGTCTTGAGATTGGTGAAATGGGTGGGCGTGTTATGGCAACCGCCATGCGTATGAATAATCTGGAGGAACCTGACACCTTCACCGAAGTGCGCTACCAGGATATAGATTTTGACATACCGCTGGAAGATCGTATGTTTACCGTGTTTGCACTGCAGTCCGGGCAAACGCCTTGACTCAGGCTGTGGCCCTCCCAACGCCGACGAATACGGCAGACGGCTACTTCGGTTTAACCTGGCGTCTGTCTGGCCTGGCGCAACCTCTGGCGCAATCCGCGTCGTACCTGGTTAACTGCTGGCGGCATTGCCTTTGCCAGCCTGCTGGTCACCCTGAGCATGGCGCTGCAGCAGGGCTCCTACAATGCCATGGTGTCCTCCGCAACAGGCTTCTACCTCGGCCAGGCACAGATTAACCATGTGTTGTATGAAGATGAAGGCAAGCTGGAACAGACCGTTGCACCTGCCTCCGAATTGCGCCGTTCGCTTGCCCAGGTGCCTGGTCTGCAGGTTGCGCCCAGGGCGCAGGTATATGCGCTGGCATCGGTTGGCCAACGCTCCTTTGGCGCGGCGGTGGTTGGGGTGGATTTTGCCGTAGAGCAGAAACTTGTGAGCTTTTTTGATCGTGTGACCCAGGGCCAGCTGCCGGTGAACGAAAACGATGTGCTGATCGGTGAAGCGCTGGCGCGTAATCTGGGTGCGCAGCTTGGCGACGAATTGGTGCTGTTGGGTACTGGCAAACAAGGCGGTATTGGCGCGTTGGCGCTGACGGTGGCGGGGCTTTATGCCTCGGGTCGGCCTGAACTGGACCGCAGCCTGGTGTTTACCCACCTGACGACCGTGCAGAATGGTTTTGGTCTGGGTGATGAGGTGCACGCTCTGGTGCTCGGGTTTGATGATATCGATACCCTTGAAGCTAACCTGGAGAAGCTCAGTGAAGGACTGCCGGCTGATGCTGAGCTGCGCACCTGGCAACAGCTGCTGCCTGAGGTAGTACAGGGTATTGAGCTGGATCGAATCAGCGCGGTGTTGTTCTACGGCAGTATTCTTATCCTGGTGACTTTCTCGGTTGTGAATACGTTCATCATGATCATTTTCGAACGCACCCGGGAATTTGGTATGTTGCTGGCGCTGGGCACCCGGCCGGCCATCATCATGCGCCAGGTGCAGGCCGAAGCGCTGATGATGTGGCTGGTGGGCACAGCCATAGGTCTGGCGTTATCTAATCTGTTGGTGGGTTGGGCTGCCATCCAGGGTATTCCCCTGGGCGCGATGGAAGAAATGGCCCAGCAGTATTACATGCCCAGCCGCCTGTATCCTGCGCTATCCCTGTATGCCATGACCCTGGCCCCCCTGGTGCTGCTGCTGGGCACACAAATAGCAGCCTTTCTGGTGACGTTACGGGTGCGCCGCCTGAAACCCGTGGAAGCCCTGCGGGCAGAGTAGGCGGCGCAACCCTTGAAACTCCTGCTTCAGCTCAGCATCCGCAATCTGTTTCGTAACAAGCGCCGTAACGCAATGCTGTTGGTGGCGATTGCAGTAGCAGTAGCAGGTGTGAATGCCACAAATACGCTGTTGCGTGGTTATCAGTATGACATGCTCGAATCGGCCATCAGCAACCTGACGGGTCACGTCAAAGTCATGGCCCATGGATATGCGGACGATCCCAATATCAAACACAGCTTCGAGTTGCACGCCAGTCAGATTCCCCAGCTGCCCGAGGGTATGGTGATTGGCTGGGCGGATCGATTACGTGTCCCCGCGGTGATTATGAGCGAGCGTGAGACCCGCGGTATCGAACTCGTGGGGATTGATCCGAGCAAAGAGAACATTTCATTTATCGGTGATGTACAGATAGCCGGTGAACATCTGCGCGATGCTGATGATGGCCGTGTGCTTGTTGGTAAAGAGCTTGCCCGGCAGCTGCAGACCACTGTGGGTCGTCGTCTGGTGCTGATCGCGCAGGGCTCCGATGGGTTGAACAGAGAGCGCGGTTATCGCATCGCCGGCACCTTTGATGCGGAAGGTACGGGACTTGAGAAAAATTTTGTGTTTGTCGGTTTGAATTCTCTGCAGAAGTTGCTGGAAACCCAGGCAGTCACCGAGCTGTCCCTGCGCGTGGATCGTGAAGAGCAGCGTGTGCCGGCTAAATCCGCGCTGCTTGAGGCCTTCCCCGACCTGCAGGTCAAAGACTGGCGGGAACTGGATCCCCAGGTGGCGGAAATGTTCAGATTTGCCGATGCTTCCCTGTTTATCTGGTTTTTCCTGATGATGGGCGCGCTGACTTTTGGTCTGGTGAATTCGTTGATTGCGGCGGTGATGGAGCGTGTGAAGGAACTTGGCATGATGCGGGCGCTGGGTATGCAGAATTCAACGGTGCTGGTACAGGTGGTGCTTGAAGCCCTGATTCTGATGTCCGTTGGTGTGGTGCTGGGCACCGGCATCAGCCTCCTGATTTACTGGAGCATCTCTGACGGTATTGATCTGTCGGCCTATGCCGAAGGTGCGGAGCTTGCCGGCGTTTCCAGCATTCTGCAACCGGTGCTCCTGACCCAGGACCTCCTGCTGGTGGCAGTGATGAGTCTTGTTCTGGGGCTTCTGGCCAGCTTCTATCCCGCCTGGCGCGTCATCAGAATCAGCCCGCTGGATGCGCTGAGGCGATGAGGAGATAAAAATGCCGGAAGATAAACAAAAAAATACTGAAAGGCTCCGTAGCCGTAGGAGTGGTGCAGATGACTGAAACGGTTGTGGTTTGTCGTGGCGTGAGTCGCACGTATCAACAGGAATCCGTGCCCGTGCACGCACTTCGCGATATCAACTTCTCCGTCAGTGCTGGTGAGTTTGTAAGCCTGTCTGGTCCTTCCGGTTCCGGCAAATCAACCCTTTTAAATATTGTTGGCGGACTTGATCGTCCGGATAAAGGCAGCGTTACTGTGGGGGGCATTGACCTTGGCGGACTCAGTGAAAGTAAGCTGGCGGAACTGCGCCTGCATAAGCTGGGGTTTGTTTTCCAGGCGTACAACCTGATACCCGTACTCAGTGCGCTGGAAAACGTCGAGTTTATCATGCAGCTCCAGGGTGTTGCGTCAGCAGAGCGGGTTAAGCGGGCTTCTGCGGTGCTGGATCGTCTGGGGCTTGCAGATATGCTGCACCGTCGCCCGGGAGAACTTTCAGGCGGACAGCAACAGCGTGTGGCCGTAGCTCGCGCCATTGTCTCCGAGCCTGTCCTTCTGCTGGCCGATGAACCCTCCGCCAATCTGGATTCAAGCACAACAAAAGATCTGTTAGAACTTCTGAAGCAGCTCAACAGGGAAGGCATGACCATTGTCACTGCAACCCACGACGCCATGGTGATGAGCTACGCCCTGCGCCAGGTGCATTTAAGAGACGGGCAGATCGAACACGATGCGCAGACCCAGCCTGCGTAAATCCCGCCACCGCGCTGTCTGCGTGGGGCGGTGCCTGGCTCTGGCGGCGCTTCTTCTGTGCGGCGGCAGCGCGCTGGCGCTGGATGCTGATGTGCGGCTGAAATGGTTTGGCAGTGCTGCTGTGTTGCCTGAGCATGACCTGCAGCGGCAGCTGGATAAGACGCCCGCGTATGACCAGACTTATGATATGCGGCTGATGTTCCGCCACAACACAGGTCCTTTTCGGTTTGCCCTGGACCATTCCACAATACTGCTCAGCGGTGATGCCGCAAAACTTGGCCAGGATCCCAATGCCGCGTTGGATCAGACCGTGACCAATGATGCACGTCGTTGGGCAGATATGACCTGGGATATTGAAGACGGTGCACGCCATCAGAGTTTCCATCGGCTGGATCGCCTTTCGGTGCAGTGGCAGTCCGGTAACTGGAGTGTTTCAGCGGGACGTCAGACGGTGAGTTGGGGGAGTGGGATTGTATTTCAGCCGCTGGATCTATTCAGTCCGTTTTCTCCCACGGTGGTAGATCGTGACTATAAGCCGGGTGATGACCTGTTGCTGGTGGATCACCTGCTGGACAATGGCAGCGATCTACAGTTGCTGCATGTCGTGCGCAGAGATGGCGCGGGTGATGTGAGTCGCCGTGTGGCGAGTACTGCTTTTAAATGGCATGGCTATGCCGGCGCATCGGAGCTTGAACTGCTGGCTGCCAGGCATTTTGACGAACATGTGCTGGGTATGAGTCTGCGGCGTCCCCTGGGGGAAGCGATGTTGCGAGCAGATCTGGTTGCCGTGCGCAGTGAAGCCAGAGACCGGAATAACGGCTGGCAGGTCTCGGGCATCGTGAATTTTGATTACACGCTGGTTGCGTGGACACGCAACGTCTATCTGTTTGGAGAGTATTTCTACAATGACTGGGGTGTTGCTGAACTGCCTGAACAGATCGGCGAACTGCCCGCGAGCCTGGTTGAGCGGCTGGCAAGGGGTGAACTTTTTAATGTCATGCAGCATTACGCCGCTCTGGGTGGAAGTGTTGAATGGCACCCGCTGGTCAGCCAGAACGCAACGCTGATTACCAATCTACAGGATCAAAGTTCTCTGCTGCAGGTTGCTGTGTCTTTTAATCCCGGTGATCACCAGGCTCTGCAGTTAGGCTGGGTGCAGACGCTGGGTCGACGGGGTGACGAGTTTGGTGGCATCCCCGTCGCAGGCGAGCAGGTAACCACAGGAGGGGGAAGCCGGTTTTACCTGCGCTGGACTTATTTCTTCTGATGCAACCCGGATTCATGTCCCGACGCGCAGATTTTCGTGGCGTTGGAACAGACCAAAATCGTGTAACACCATGTAAAACGCTGGAATGACAAACAACACCAGGGCGGTAGCTGTCGTCAGGCCAAATGCCAGGCTGATGGCAAGCGGGATGACCACTTTTGCCTGCAGACTGGTTTCCAGCAATAAGGGTAACAAGCCGGCAACCGTGGTCACACTTGTCAGTACAATGGCGCGAAATCTGTCGGCAGCGGCCTGGGTGACAGCGTCGTGTAGAGACTGCCCCTCACCGAGCCTTTTTTCGACGAAGGTGACCAGCAGAATAGAGTCGTTGACCACAATCCCGGCGAGGCTGATGAAACCCAGGACAGAAGGCATAGTCAGGTTGTAACCCAGCAGAAGGTGCCCTGCAATGACTCCGGTGAAGGAAAGCGGGATGATAATCAGCACTACTAACGGCTCTATATAGCTGCGAAACTGAAGTGCAAGCAGCAGATACATGGCAATAAACCCGAGCAGAAAGCCATTGCGCATGGACGTCAGGGTCTGCGCAGAACGCGAGGCTTCGCCGGCGATGTGCAGCTCAACGCCAGGATGAGCCGCATGCCATTGGGGCAGGTAATTTTTTTCAAGGTCGCTCAACACCGCAGCGGATGTAATGCGGGAGGCATCAATATTTGCCTCAACAGTAACCGTATGACGGCCGTTTATGCGGTGGTAACGTGCATAAGTGCGCTGTTGTTCGACTCGGGCAACGTCACTCAGAGCTATCGCATCACCCCGGGCATTGAACACCACAAAACGATCCAGTGTGCCCCGATCCTCCTGATCCTGCGCTGCCAGGGTGACGACAACCTTGAATTTCTCATGACCTACCTGCACCTCCTGAACAACAACACCGTTGAAAGCGCCGCGTAACTGCTGCGCCAGCATGGCGCTGGTAATGCCCAGATCCTGCGCGCCCGCTGAGAGCTGGAAACGATACTCCACGCGGCCGGGCCGCAAATCGCTGGAGACGTCAAACACGCCGGTATAGCCGCGCAACCAGGTTTGCAGATCCTGGGTGGCCGCTGCCATTGCATCGGTATTGCTGCCCTGAATCTGCAGTTCAAGCGGTTTACCCTGTGGACCGATGGCCGGCTCGCTGAATCTGACCGCGACCACCTCAGGTGCTGGGCTGAACTGATCCCGCCAGAGTTTGCGGATGGCGCTGGAGGTCAGGGTGCGCACTTCAGGGCTGAGCAGGTCTACCGTGATGGTGGCGACATGATTGCCACTTTCATAGGCATCGATGTTAGTCCCATAGTGGACACTGACCTGCTGCACGAGGGGTTGCTGGCCGGGTTGCTCCGGTGTGAGGTCTGCATCAATGCGGGCCAACACCTGCAACAGCTGGTCAACGGTCGCCTGGGTAGCTGAAAACCCGGTGCCCGGGGTCATCAGCACGCGGCTTTCAATGGCTTCGCTGTCCAGCTCCGGTAAGGGAGAAAAACCCATCACCCCTGTGGTGAGCAGGCCGACGGACAGTATCAGCGCGGCGAACAGTATTCCGAATCCCAGGTACCTGACGCTGATGGCTGCCTCGACCAGATCCGCGCAACGTGTCCGCCAGCCAGCCAGTTTTTGTTGCAGCCATTGCTGGGCGACGTTCTGCCGTTGTGAAAGGCGGCTGTGTCGCAGATGTGACGGCAGAATCAGAAATGCCTCGATCAGGCTGATGGTCAGTGCGATAAGCATGACGATGGGGACCGCTTTAAGGACGGTGCCCAGCTCCCCGCGCAGGAATGCCAACGGCAAAAATATGGCGCAGGTTGTGAAAAAAGAAGAGACAACACCGGGCAGAACTTCAAGGGTGCCGCTGATGGAGGCTGACAATGCATCTGCGCCGGCTTCTCGGTGCGCGACAATGTTCTCTGAAATGACAATGGCGTCATCGACGATAAGGCCAATCACAATCAGCAGAGCAACCAGGGTCATCATGTCAAACTGCAGACCAGCCAGGTTCATCACGAAGAATGTACCGGCGAAAGCAACGGGTAAACCCAGACCGACCCACACTGCGTGGGTGGCGGAAAAAAACAGCCACAGAACCAGAATAACCAGAATCAGTCCCTGCAGGGCGTTGGTCACCAGCATGCCCAGCCTGTCCTGCACCAGCGACGCCCGGTCCGCTGTGATGGCCAGATTAACGCCGGGTGTTGAGTTGCGTTCGGCTTCGACAAAAGCGTCCACGCTGGCCAGGACATCCAGCGCATCACCGGAGCGATTCTTCTCAATAGCGATAATGGCTGTCGGCAGGTTGTTGAAGAGAATTTTCTGATCAGGGTACTCGAACGTATCCGTGATGGTGGCGATATCACCCAGCAGGAAATCCTGACCACCGCGTGGTGATTTTAACCGCAATTGCGCCAGGCTCGTGGGACTGGTGCGCTCATCCTCGATGCGCAGTGTGAAGCTGCCTGTTGCAGCGTTGATCTCACCTGCCGGCGTGTCCAGATTCAATTGCTGCAGCAGTGCAGCAATGTCACTCACCGCAAGCTTCAGGCGCCTTAATTCCCGCTCGTGCAGGGAAATGCGCAGCACGCGATCGGTGAATCCGCTGATCTCCACCTTGCTGACCCCTTCTATCTGCAGGGCACGCAGGCGCAGGCCTTCGGCATAGTCTTTCAGCACCTCGAACGGCACATCAGCATATATGGCAATGGACACCACAGGCTCGGATGTGCCAAGCAGGGTGATAACCGGCGGTTCCGTTTCCGTGGGAAGATCGTCGATGGCTTCGATCTGGGTGCGCACGTCGCTGAGCAACCGGTCTATAACAACGCCATCCACGCCTTCCACGGTTACCAGTGCCCGGTTTGCGCTGGCTGCACAGCGGTATTCTTCAATCTGATCAACCTGGTCGATGGCATCTTCCAGTCGCAGGCACACCGATTGATTTACTTCGTGTGCGGCTGCTCCAGGATAGGCAACGCTGATGGTCAGCGTGTTCAGTGGCTGTTGGGGGAAGGTGCTGCGGACAATGTCAGATATTGAGGTAAGGCCGAGAATAAGCAGCAGTGCCATCAACAGATTGCTGGCGTTGGGGTGACGGACAAACCATTGCAGCATGACGTTACTGCTCTACAGGTTCCAGCAGCATACCGCTGGCTGGGAACAACAGATTGGTGGTCACCAGACGTGCGCCACTGGACAGATGCCTGTTTAAGGCCGGGTCAAGTACTGCCACATCGTCCTGAGTGAACAGGACCTGCACAGGTTCCACCTGCAGTAGATTGTCGGCATCTGCCAGCCAGATTGCACTGTTATGCACAGCGGTGCGGGGGATCACATAGACATCCTGCAGCGGTGTGCCACGGATGGTGACGTCGAGAAACTGGTTCAAAGGCGGCAGTGGTGTGGCTGCCTGGTTTTCCAGGGTGATGTAGAGGGCTACGGCGCGATTGCTTGTGTTAAGGCCGGGATTGATGCGCTCCACCTGGCCGAGATAGGTATGTGTGATCTGACCCGTCGTATAGATCAATGAGGCGCTAAGCGGATGCTCGGCAGCCGTGTCCGTTGCGTTTCTCAAGCGGGTTGGAAAACGGGCCTGCAATTGTGCATAAGGCACCTCCATCACTACTTCCACGGTATCCGTAGCCTCGACGGTAAACATGTGTGAACTGCTGGGCACAAACTGCCCAATCTCGGTATGAACCTCGCTGATACGGCCATCAAAAGGCATTAGATATTCGGTCCTGGCCAGATCCGCGTGTGCTTTCTGCTGCAATGCGATTGCTTCAGAAACAAGCGATTGTGCTGCCGCTGATCTGTCCGGTTGGAGTGATTGTTCACTCTGCAGGCTCTGCAGTGTCTGTTGTTGACGCAGAAGATCCCGCTCTTCTGCTTCAAGTTGCAGGCTTGAAATATGACCTCTTTCAGCAAGTTGTGCATTGCGTGTGTAGCGTTGCTGGGCAAGTTCCAGGCCCCGCTGTTCAATTGCGATGGCTCTGGCAATCTCCTGGCTGCGGCGCCTGACCTCGGCAAGATTTGCCTGGGCATTGCGCAGCCGCGCATCCGCCTGTGTCGATGCGCTCTCATAGTCAAGGCGGTCGATTCTCAGCAGCGGTACTCCCGCGGGAAATTGTGCGCCGTCTTGCAGATCCTCATGCTGCCAGGCCACTTTTCCACCCACCTGGGCAATGCCCTGCCAGGTGTGCCGGGGTCTGACCTCACCAAAGCCTTTGAGTATCGGTGTGATCGAAGTTGGCGTCAGTGCCTGCACCCGAACGGCAACGGCATTGCTGGTCTGGGTGCTGTGCTCTATGCCAGGAACCAGAAGCATTGCCACAGCAACTGCGATGGTGGCAATGACCAGCGGGATGAGCAGCCAGCGCCGGCGGCTGAGGTTCAAAGGGCCTGAGCGTACCCCGCCAGGCGCCCGATCGCTTTCTGTTGGCTGGTCAGCCATCAGTTTCATCCAGCGCCAGGCTGCGCAACACCGTGGTCTGAACTATGTCGCTGATCAACGCAATGCGTTTCGCATCGTAAGCCTGCCAGCCGGTGCGGGCGAACAGAATGGGTCGCGCGATATGAAAAATCATCACCTGGCCCAGCAGTGCATGCGCCTGAACAACCGTAGCCTCCGCATCAGGGTCGAGGTCATACGCCAAAGCAACAACGTCGGTGAACAGTTCATGGAGGCGCCGGGGCAGGGCCTGGTAAAACACATCAAAATAAGGCCCTGGGGAGAAAAACTCGCGCATGACAAACGGCATGTAGTGTGGGATGTCTTTGTTGCCGAGGAAAAAATGCATCAGCCGGTCGATGAGGGTGCGGATGAGTCGTGCCTGGGTATCGCGGTTGTCTGCTGCAAGTTCACGCATCTGTTCAAAAGCGGTGAGCGCTCCCTCAATCTGTGGACGCAGCTGGTTGATGACGTGTTCAACCGCAGCTTTATAGAGCGCATCTTTGCTGCCAAAGTGGTATTTGATGCTGGAGACGTTGGTGTTGGCATGTTCGCAGAGCGCTCGAGTGCTTACCGATGCATAGCCATCGCGCCCGAACAGCTCAATTGCAGCCTGTATCAGGGGTAGTTCTGAGGAACTGCTGTTTGTTGGGGGAGCCATGGAGTTGCGCCTTTTTATGAGGTTTCAGCGCAGGATAAATCATTTGATTTAATTAAACAATCAAACGTTTGATTTAGAAAGAGCTCAAGAAAAAGCCCGACGGGTATCGGGCTTTTTATCTGTGCGTAGCCATCATCTGGCCGCGCTGTGACCGGGCAGCGCGCGGCCTGGTGGGCCTGGCGGCCTAGTTGGCAGCCACGTCGATGGTGATGCGAACGTCCTCCGGGACAAATCGTCCATCTTCGATGCTGGCACTGATCAGCTTGGCGCCACGCTGTGCGGTTTCACAGGCAACGCGTACGGTATTGCGCTCACCCTGTTCCCAGCGTGTGGCGTTTACAAAATACTCGGTGATACCGCGTTCTTTGTTGATCAGGTATTCGCGGCTGGTGACCAGGCCTTCGCTTTCCTGCTTGGCTGCATTGACGCAGTTATTGTAGCCACGCATCTCAGCGTCAGTACTTGTGCGTGCTTCGACGACGCTGCCATAGGCCAGGGCGACACTGATTGCGGCGATAACAAGTGAATTTTTCATGTTTGCAGTCCTTTGGGGGTTTTGGGGGATCAGTACGGGTACAAATTGATACTTAGTGTTACCTAAGGTAACGTATTAAGCTCAATTAGGGAACATAAGTAACGTAGAACCCTCATTGCAGGAATGTACAGGAGCTGATCTGGTTGGATCTCTTCTGTTGAATGAGAAATTCGGAATAGAGTGATTATGACCGGACATCCCGCATTTAATCTGGACTGGAACCTCGTTCGTACCTTTGTCGCCGTGGGGCAGGGTGGCAGCCTGGCGGCAGGCGCGCGCACCCTGGGAATCACACACCCCACAGCAGCCCGGCACATCCAGCAGCTGGAAGAAACCCTGGGAATGTCTCTTTTCAGCCGCACCGCCCAGGGATTGATGCTCAATGAAGCGGGCGTTCGACTGGACGCTGCAGCCCGGGTCATGCATGACAGCGCGCTGGCGTTTCAGGCGGCTTCTGACAGTTTGCGGGAACAGCCGCTACAGCGCGTGACGATCTCTGTTGCCGATGTGCTGGCAGAACTGCTCCCGGAAGTCCTGTTGGCTGAATTGAGTGACACCGCCGAGCGGCCCGCAGTGTCGGTAGACATGGTGGTGACTAACGATCTTGTGAACCTGCTGCAGCGTGATGCGGACCTGGCGCTGCGTAATGTGCGACCGAGCCAGCAGGAACTGCTGTGCAAAAAGCTCGGCAGCCTGGCCATGGGTGTTTATGCACATAAGGAATACGTCGCGACGCACGGCATGCTGAATCTGCAGGATTTGAGCCGACATCGATTTATAGACGGTCTCACGCGAGATTATTTGAAACGTGGTGCACAGGCACGCGGGCTCAGAATTGACGAACGTCAGATCGTGATGCGCAGTGACTCTGTACCCTGCAAACGTGCAGCAGTCAGGGCCGGGTGGGGAATTGCAGCCTTTCCCTGCTGGATGGCGGAGCAGGAACCCCAATGGGTGTCCGTGCTCCCCGCAGAAGAATTCATGGATATGGATGTCTGGCTGGTTGCCCGGCCTGAAGTGCGGCAGAGTGAGCAGCTGTTTGGCCTGTTCAGGCGCTTGAGTGACAGTCTTTCAATGCGATTGAGCTGACCTGCTACCCACACTGTGGCCCATACCAATTGTCAGTCAATCACCGTGGTGTTGTTTTTGGCCGCCTCAATGTTCGCGGCGCGCGCGGCCACCAGTTGTGGCACCACCTGATCCAGCTCATCCAGGCTCCAGACGCCCCGGGTCTTTTTGAACTGCCTGATCACCAGAGGCTGCTGCATGATGGCAACACCGCCTCGTGCAGTATGAAAAATCTCCGCTGTGATCCCCGCTGCGGCTTCACTGGCCAGCCAGGCCACAATCGGTGCGATATGCTGGGGACCGCCGGCTTCCAGGTCTTCCTCTGCCACGCTTTCGCCTCGATTTTCCCGCAGCGGAATGGTCATGCGGGTCAGCGCCCCCGGCGATATGGTGTTTACGGTGCAGGCATATTTTGCCAGTTCCAGTGCCAGCACCCTGGAGAAACCGGCAATGCCGGCTTTGGCCGCGCCATAGTTTGCCTGGCCAAAATTGCCATACAGTCCGGATACACTGGAGAAATTGATGATCCGCGCGCCGGTGTGGTTGTTTTCACGGATGTAGTTGGCAAACGGCCGTGAACAGCAGTAGTGGCCCTTAAGATGCACAGCGATGACGGCATCCCAATCGGATTCTTCCATCTTGAAAATCGTTCGATCGCGCAGGATGCCAGCGTTGTTCACCAGTACATCCATTTTGCCAAAAGCATCCAGGGCGGTGTCCAGCAAAGACTGGCCGCCGCTGACTTCGGCCACGGATTGTGTATTCGCAACTGCTTCGCCGCCTTTGGCCTTGATTTCGTTGACCACATCGTCGGCGATGTTGCCGGTTCCGGATCCATCTGTATTGCTGCCCAGGTCGTTAACAACAATTTTTGCGCCTTCGCTGGCGGCCAGCAGCGCTATTTCTTTGCCAATGCCCCGGCCCGCGCCGGTAATCACCACAACACGATCGTCTAATCTACCCATATTGAACCTCCCCCGATTCGCTAATAGTTCTACTCATCTGTGTGCCAGGCTAAGATACTTGTTCTGTTCGATGAAAGTAAACGCAAAGGAAAAAAAGCTGTGCCGGAACAAGGGGACACCACAGGCAAATCTGCGGCAGCGGACACCCGCGGCGCAGAAGCGCACCACCATTACGGGCTGAGCACTACACAGATGGTTGCGGACACATTTGACGAAGGCGTGGAGCGGGGTGTGCTGTTCATGCGCCATTCGGCGCGCACCTTTGACCGCGAGATACACGACCTGCTCAATCCGCTGACGGATCATGGACGGGGCCTCAGCCAGCAGTTTGGCACTCGGTTGCCTAAAGACGTACATCTGCGCGGCTATGCCAGTCCACCTGAACGCTGCATGGAAACCGCGGAACTGGTGCTCAAGGGGCATGCGGAAGCTGGCGGGCAGCGATCCCGGGTGCGGGCGTTGGAAGCGCTGGGGGTTTTTTATGCCCTGGATCAGCAGAAAATGTGGAAAGGTCTGAGTCTTGCCCAGGGGTTACCCAATTATGTGGAACAGTGGTTTGCCGACCAGGTACCTCAAGACGCCATGATGCCGGCGCCGCTTGCGGTCAGAATGATCCTTCGAGCGCTGGTCGGTAAGCTCAGAGACAATACTGTTCAGGGGCGTCATCTGGATGTCTGTGTCAGTCATGATATGTCTGTGTATACGCTTCGACACGGTGTGGGTCTGGAACCCGTGCAGGGGCCGGAGGTGGAATTTCTGGATGGTCTGCTGCTGTTTGAAAAACAAGGCCACCTGCGCATGCGGAGTCAGCATGGTGGCGAGGTGGCCATAGACGTTTAGCGCTTTGTTTTAACGGGTTCTTTCAGTGCCAGCGGCGCTGATCCTGTGTCCAGTTTCGATGCCAGCTGCGACGATCGCTGAACCAGGGCTTTCCATGGTGGCCCGGTCGATACGCCACCTGGGGCTTAGGTTCCAGGACCACGCGAATGTGGTCGATGCGTGCATCTTTCACACCGAGGATCCAGCGGCCGTCACCTCTGTGGGGTGCAGCAATGTGGTTTCTACCGCGCTGTAAAGCCTGCACGCCACTCGTTCGGTCGCCGACCACCAGCCTGGCCGCAGCAGAGCGACGCGCGTAGTTATTGACCACAACTTTTTTCAGCCGATAGTTATTCAGGTTCAGGTTGCTGTGACGGTTTACCAGCCGACGCAGATGTACCCGTTCATCGCCACGGATCGCAACCGGTATGTCCAGACGGATCACATCACGGTGCGCGTGTTTGTTTTTCCCGTGTTTGAATTTGTTTTTGTAGCCCTTGTTGTAATCACTCCTGTAGTGATTGTCGTGAAACTGATGGTATTGCTCACTCGTGTTTTTGGTTTTTTTACCGTGCCAGTGGGTGTCTCCGGCCAGAGCGGGCGCAGCCGCCGCAAGGGCGCTGATAAGCAGTGTGGTGGTGAGTACAGTTTTCATGTCTTCTCCTGGGTCATACCGTTAGGGTGAAGTCACGATAACGCTGTAAGACTGAATAGTGAGTGAACTGAAACTATACCGGGGCTGAACGGAAATCTGATTTTCAGGGCGTTGAAACAGGTCATCCATGACCGAGAAAAACGTCCCTTTGAGTCAGCTTAGACCACAATTTCTATCTGTCGAGTTTTCCCTGATCAGGTTAAGGCTCAGCGCCGACAGTGAGCGGGCGGGATTCATCTGCCACCCAGGCGGACATCGAGCCGTCGTAAACGGCAACGTTTGTCTGACCGATCAAACGTAGTGCAAACGCATCCAGAGTGGCGGCTATTCCGCCGCCGCAGTAGGCAATCACCTGTTCTGCATCCAGTGCGCCGGAAGGCTCAAGCGCTGCACGCAATTCTGCAGCGGGTAGAAAGTGCTCATCCTGCAGCAGGGTTTCGTAGTAGGCCAGTTTGCTGCCGGGAATGTGGCCGCGTCTTTTATAGTAGAAATCCCCTGTGCCTTCATACAAAGACGGGCTCAACGCATTTAAGGTGCAGATTTTCCCGTGCATTCCTGCCTCTACGGCATCTGTGTCGACAAATTTGTCAAAATGCCGCGTGGTGCCATGCGCAGGTACGAATTGCGTTTCCGGGAAAACGTGACTGCCGGTTTCCAGCGGCAGCCCGGCATTGTGCCAGGCGCGCAGGTTACCCTGTAAAACGGCAATATTCTGATGGCCTGCATGATGCAGTAACCACCAGGCACGGGTGGCCCACATCAGATGCCCGGATGAATACAGCACAACCTCATGTTCGGCGCGTATACCGCTGTTGCCGATGGCTTGAGTCAGGTTGTCCCGCTCGGGAAGGGTGAAGTTCAGCTCACTGTCGGGCTCCGCCCAGGCATTGATCAGGTCAATGAATCCTGCACCGGGTATATGGCCGCTGGTGTACTTCTGATATCCGCTGGTGACATCGTAGCCGCCTGTTGCCCGGGGTTCGAGGAACACGGCTGCATCAAAAACGCGCAGATTTGAGTCGCCCAGTTTTGTGTGCAGTTTGGCCACGCTGATAAGTTGTTCCGGATGGGAATAGTCCATGTGATGTTCCTCAGATAGTTGATTCATGTGCGCTGGTTGATGGCCTGGCGCACCAAGTCGGCATAGGAACTGGGGAAAACATCACCCAGCTCCACGCACTCGCAGCCCTGAAATTCTGCAAATTCCTGCACAGCGGCTGCAAATGCCTGACTGATGTCGCTGGGTGAAAATGTTGACCCGCAAAACTCCACAGCCTTGATTTCCAGTTTTTTATGGCGGCGATGCACTTTGCAATCCACCTGCCCGATAAACTGATCGCGATAGAGCATCGGCAACCCGAAGTAACCAAATCTTCGTTTTGCCGCAGGCACGTAACATTCGATCTGGTAGTCAAAGTTGTAAAGTGACCGCAGGCGCTCGCGCTGGATCAGGACGTTGTCAAAAGGGGACAGAATAGTGATCGCCCGGCTGAACCTGGGCGCGGGCGCATCTAACAGATTGGGTTGGCTGTAGTATGCCTCACCGTTAGCAAGGATGATCTGATCGATCCTGCCTGCCTGCAGTTGTTTATCGACGTAGCGTTTGACGGCCTGGCGCAACGCAGGATTGCGCCTTAAGTAGGTCAAACCTTTGAGAGAAACCAGGGCATGGCAACGCAGCTGTTGCGTAACCACATGTTCAGCAAACTCATCCACGTCTGGTGGGGTGGTGTCGATGTGATCAGGCAACACCCGTTGCGGTAAATCATAGGTCTTCTGGAACCCTTCCCGGGCTGAAACCATCAGGTCACCCTGCATGTACAGCTGCTCCAGGGCGCGCTTTGCCGGCTTCCAGTCCCACCAGCCCTGTCGCGTGGTCTTTGTATCTTCCAGGTCTCTTGAACGCAGCGGGCCTTCGCTCTTGATCTGCTGTGTGAGTTGCGCCATCAGTTTACGATCGGGGTTCCTGAACCAGTGGACTTTGCCGTTTCTGATGGCCTGTTTGTACGGCAGAGAAAACCGATAATCGGCGATCGGTAGAAAAGCAGCGGCGTGATGCCAGTACTCAAAAATATCGCGGCGTTGCAGCATCCGCTGGGTCATATCCGCATTGAAGTCGGGTACCCGTGAACGGAAAACATGGTGATGCGCCCGCTCTACAACGCTGATGGTGTCTATCTGCACGTAGCCCAGGTGGGCAATGGCGTTGCGCGCGCCTTTCAATCCCCGGCCAAACGTTGCCCGCTGGTGCAGGCCCTGTGCGGCCAGAGCCTGTCGTCTGATGCGGTTGTGATCGGTTTGGCTGGTTACGTTAACTGTTGTCATAAAGTGCACCGACCTTGCTGGTGCAGGCAGCATTCGTCACAATCCAGGGTGCCTCCACTATACGTCGATCAGGGAAGTTCATGAAGTCGTTGTGCCTTGTTGCTGTTATCCCGGTTCTGCTGTTTACCGCGCAGGGCGCCTCTGCTGCAACTGGTGCCCCGGTGTTCAGTGAACAGGGCATGGTGGCCAGCCGCTCTCAATGGGCCTCTCAGGTTGGTGCGGATATCATGGCGGCCGGCGGTAATGCCATTGACGCAGCCGTGGCGACAGGCTTTGCACTGGCGGTCACCTATCCGTCCGCCGGCAACCTTGGCGGCGGCGGATTTATGGTGATACATCTGGCGGACGGCACGGTTGTCACCAATGATCATCGCGAGCGTGCACCGCTGGCGGCCACCAGGGATATGTTTCTGGATGAGAAGGGTGAGGTGATCAAAGGCCTGTCGACGGCATCTCACCTGGCGGTTGGTGTGCCAGGCAGTGTGGATGGGCTGCTGGCGGTGCTCGAGAAATACGGTTCCATGACCCGCGCTCAGGTATTGGCGCCTGCCATCAGGCTGGCACGCAAAGGTATCCAGCTGGATCAGGATCTGGCGGGAAGTTTTACCCGGCGGCAGAAAGATTTTGCTCGATACCCGGCCAGCATGGCGATATTTGGCAACAGCGGCGAACCCTGGCGTGTTGGTGATGTTTTCAAACAGAGCGATCTGGCTGACACCCTGGAACGGATCAAGAAGCAGGGCCGCAAGGGTTTTTATGAAGGTAAAACCGCCGACCTCCTGGTGGCGGAAATGCAGGCCAATGGCGGACTGATCACCCATGAAGATCTTGCCAGCTATCGTTCTGTCTGGCGTGAACCTGTTCGTGGCACCTATCGGGGACATGAGATTGTATCCATGCCGCCGCCTTCGTCCGGCGGTGTGCTGCTGGTGCAGATGTTGAACATGCTCGAGAGCCAGGACATCAAAGGCCATGGTTTCGGCAGTGCCGCCACCATTCACGCCATGATTGAAGCGCAGCGGCGGGCATATGCGGACCGCGCGGAATATCTGGGTGACCCGGACTTCTATCCGGTGCCGGTGAAGACCTTAACCAGTAAAACATACGCTGCCCAGCGATTTGCCGACTTTAATGCGAAACAGGCCAGCCTCAGCAGTGATATCGGTGCAGGCGTGATTCTGGTGGAGAGCCCGGAAACAACCCATGCGTCATTTATAGACGCAGCAGGCAACGCGGTTGCCTATACCACCACGCTGAATCTGTCTTACGGCGCCAAGATGGTGGCAGCGGGTACCGGCGTACTGCTCAACAATGAAATGGATGACTTCTCCTCCAAAGAAGACACACCCAATTTTTATGGTCTGCTTGGCCGTCGTGCCAACGCCATTGAGCCCGGCAAACGTATGCTGAGTTCGATGACGCCTACCATCGTTTTAAAAGATGGCAAGCCGCTGCTGGTTACCGGTTCGCCTGGTGGCAGCACAATTATCACCACCACTCTGCAGGTCATTCTGAACGTGGTTGACCACGGCATGGATGTTTCAGATGCGGTGGGCAGCCCGCGCTTCCATCATCAGTGGCAGCCTACCCGTATAGTGGTCGAACAGCGTGGTTTTTCTCCGGATACACAGGCACTGCTGGAGGCAATGGGACATACGGAACTGGTGCCCATCCCCAGCTTCCTGGGTCGCGGTATTGGCGATGCGAATTCTGTTATGGCTGACGAAGAAGGTTTGTATGGCGCGGCTGACCCGCGTAATGCGGGCGCAGCAATCGGGGTTCCACCAAAGCTGCGATAAATGTAACCATTTACGTTATGCTGAGGGGGTCTTGCGCTGAAACTGGGGAGAGTTTATGCGTGAAAAATTCTGGCTCGATCTCTGGCAGAAAAATGAAATTGGCTTCCATCAGCCAGTGCACAACGAACTGCTGTTGCAGTACTGGTCTGAACTGGCGTTACCCGCCGGTGCACAGGTATTTGTACCCATGTGCGGCAAGTCTCTGGATATGCGCTGGTTTGAAGCCCAAGGGTATCCCGTTGTTGGGGTAGAGCTGGCGCGTCTGGCGGTGGCAAGCTACTTTGCTGAAGGTCAGGAGACGCCCGCCATAGATGCGGTAGAGCGGTTTGAACGTTCAATCGGCCGCGGCGCAACCATTTATCAGGGCGACTTTTTTGACCTCACAGCGCCGCTGCTGATTAACGTTCAGGGACTGTTTGATCGCGGTGCACTGGTGGCACTGCCGCCGGATATGCGCTTTCGCTATGTTGATCACCTCTTGAGAATCATCCCTGATGGTACGCGCATGTTGCTGATCACCTTCGAATACGATCAGGATCTTGTATCTGGCCCGCCTCATGCGGTGGACTTCGACGAGGTTGAGTCTCTCTACGGCGGTCGCTGCGAAGTAGATCTGTTAGATACGTTTGTGACCAGTTCGCTGCCAAAGCGTTTTGCGGACAGCCGGGTGCCCCAGGCGGCCGAAAGCGTGTATCGAATCATCAAAGTGGAATAACTGACAGGGCAGGCAAGTCAGGATGCCAATCAGGAGATGGGTTCAGTTCGCCTTGCCATAGTCCACTGCCAGCCAGCGCTCAGGGGTTATCGACACCGTTACCTGACCCTCGACGCCGCTGTTGTCAGCATATGCTTTGCCCTGGTCTTGCCCAAGGTAACGGATGGCCATCGCGGTCAGTGATGCCATGTCAGTGGGTTCAATCGCCGTCACTTCGCCTTCCATGCTCACATATTTGTAGGGCAGGCTCTCTGTTTGTGCGGTCAGACTGACACGACTGCCAAGGGTCAGAAGTCTGCCTTTGCGCGAACTGCTGCCGGTAATCACCTTGACCTGCCCGCCGGGCTCATAGCTGTACCAGATCGGTACGGTGAGCGGCCCCCGATCAGGTTCGTTAATGCCGATGACACCGACGTGCAGGTCGGCCAGAAATTGCTGTTTTTCATCTGAGGTCATGGTTGTCATCTGATGCTCCTGTTGGCTGATTGCGGCCCGCGAACCGGACGTTATTGGGCCAAAAATTTTTATTTCAAGATCTTGGAACGCAAGCGCTCACCACCATCATTGAGGTGTGGGTAAATGTTGAGACAAAGGAGTAAATCATGAACCTAGTACGATGGACACCATTTGGCGAGTTCGATCATCTGGTCCGCGCGCTGGAACAGCCGCGCGCGCCGGTTCGCCGGGCAGACTGGTTGCCCCTGGTGGATATCCGCGAATCCGCTGAAAGCTATCACATCGATGTGGAAGTGCCCGCTGTAGCGTCGGAAGACCTTGCCGTGACGGTCTCTGAAGGGGTGTTGAATGTGAGCGGAGAGCGACGCTCATCCGGCTCTGATGGAGACAGCCGGACACATCGAACCGAGCGGCGCTATGGCCGTTTTGAGCGCAGTTTCAGCCTGCCGGATGACGCTGATCCAGATGCGATTACCGCAGAAAGCCGTGATGGGGTGCTGTATCTGAGCATTGCCAAGCGCGCGCCGGCGATCGCAAAGAAAATTGAGGTCAAAATCAGCTGAATCTGTGCCCATCACGCCTCATGCGGGTGATCTGCTGAGGCGCTTGTTTCAGCCTCGTCGTTGATTCACCGACGGGGCTGATCCTGCTTGAAAAGCGATTCTTTTCGGGAAAATGGGCGGCAGCGGAAAAGCAGTTGGGCGCGGCGGCACTTTCAGGCAAAATACGTCCCCCAATTTCCATCACCAACTGCGAAATCTATGAGCCTGAACACTTTTAATGCCAAGAAGACGCTGAGCGTCGGCAACAAACAATACGAATATTACAGCCTGCCAGAGGCGCAAGGGCTGGGGGACATCAGTCGCCTGCCGGTGACGCTGAAAATTCTGCTGGAAAATCTGCTGCGCTTTGAAGACAACAATACGGTCAAAGCGGCAGACATCAAAGCGCTGGCCGATTGGGCTGATAATGCGCCAGCTGCTGAAGAAATTGCGTTTCGCCCTGCACGGGTGCTGATGCAGGACTTTACCGGTGTACCCGGCGTTGCCGATCTGGCGGCCATGCGCTCGGCGGTGGTCGATGCGGGATTTGATCCCGGCATCATCAACCCTCTGTCACCGGTTGACCTGGTCATTGACCATTCCGTGATGGTGGACAAGTTTGGTACCGACGAAGCGTTTGAAGAAAACGTGGAGATAGAAATGCAGCGTAACGGGGAGCGTTATCGCTTTCTGCGCTGGGGTCAGACCGCGTTTGAAAACTTTTCAGTTGTTCCGCCGGGTACCGGCATCTGTCACCAGGTCAACCTTGAGTACCTGGCCAAAGCGGTATGGACCAAAGAAGAAAACGGTAAAACAGTGGCTTACCCGGATACGCTGGTCGGCACCGACAGCCACACCACCATGATCAACGGCCTGGGTGTGCTGGGCTGGGGTGTAGGTGGCATTGAGGCTGAAGCGGCCATGCTGGGCCAGCCGATCAGCATGCTGATACCCGAAGTCGTGGGTTTTAAACTGACCGGCTCAGTGGCGGAAGGCATTACCGCAACAGACGTGGTGCTGGTTGTGGTAGAAATGCTGCGCGCCAAAGGTGTGGTCGGCAAATTTGTTGAGTTTTATGGCTCCGGCCTGGATAACCTGTCGCTTGCTGATCAGGCAACCATCGCCAACATGGCTCCGGAATACGGCGCAACCTGTGGCTTTTTCCCGATTGATTCAGAAACGCTGAATTACCTGCGCCTGACCAACCGCGACCCGGATACGGTGGCGCTGGTCGAGGCCTACTGCAAGGCCCAGGGTATTTTCCGCGACGAAAATACCGCAGATCCGGTTTATACAGATACCCTGCACCTGGATCTGTCCACTGTTGTACCCAGTCTGGCGGGTCCCAAACGACCACAGGATCGGGTCGCGATGACAGATCTGAAGCGGGCGTTCAAAGAAGCGCTGGAACTGCAGGGACGTACGTCACCCGCCAGCGTACCTGTGCCGGGCGAAAACTATGAATTGAGCGACGGGGATGTGGTCATCGCAGCGATAACCTCCTGCACCAACACCTCAAACCCCGCAGTGATGTTAGGGGCGGGTCTGCTTGCCCAGAAAGCGCTGGCAAAAGGTTTGAAAGTGAAACCCTGGGTGAAAACCTCGCTGGCACCGGGCTCCAAGGTGGTCACTGAATACCTTGAAGCAACAAACATGCAGGATGCCCTGGACGGTCTGGGATTCAACCTGGTGGGTTATGGTTGCACCACGTGTATTGGTAACTCCGGTCCGTTGCCTGAACACATTTCCGCGGCGATCGAAGACAAAGATCTGGTTGTGGCCTCTGTACTGTCCGGTAACCGGAATTTTGAAGGTCGTGTGCATCAGGAAGTGCGCACCAACTGGCTGGCGTCTCCGCCGCTGGTTGTGGCCTATGCCCTTGCCGGTACGGTGTCCATCGATCTGAGTAAAGATCCGATTGGCCAGGATCCTGAAGGCAACGACGTCATGTTGTCCGATATCTGGCCGAGTAATGCGGAAATCCGCAGCCTGGTGGATCGGGTTTCAGTGGCTATGTTTGATCGTCAATACGCGGATGTTTTCACCGGTCCACCGGCCTGGCAGGCAATTGAGGTGGACTCAGGGGGCACCTATGCGTGGGAAGATTCCACCTACATCAAACAGCCACCGTTTTTCTCCGTGGGTGGTGACCAGACTCAGTCAATTGGTGTCAACGGTGCCCGCATCCTGGCGTTGCTGGGAGATTCTGTGACCACAGACCATATTTCGCCCGCTGGTGCGATCCAGCCGGACAGTCCCGCCGGCCACTATCTGCAGCAGGCAGGTGTCGATGTCAAAGAGTTCAACTCGTACGGCTCGCGACGAGGTAATCACGAAGTCATGATGCGCGGCACCTTTGCCAATATCCGTATTCGCAATGAAATGGTACCCAGCCTCGAAGGCGGTTATACCAAACACATTCCATCGGGTGATGACATCAGTATCTATGATGCGGCCATGCGCTACGCCGGCGAAGGTACACCGTTAGTGGTTGTCGGCGGCAAAGAGTATGGCACGGGCTCCAGTCGCGACTGGGCAGCCAAAGGTACGCGCCTGTTGGGTGTAAAAGCCGTGCTGGTCGAGAGTTTTGAACGGATCCACCGTTCCAACCTGATTGGTATGGGCGTGTTACCGCTGCAGTTCAAAGCAGGGGACACCCGTAAGACCCTGGGCCTCACAGGTGATGAGATCATTGATATCCAGTTACCCGAAGGCGCAACGGAGACACCTCGTCAGGAGATCAAGGTTGTCATTCACCGTGCTGATGGCAGTGAGCAGACTGTGATGGTGGACAGCCGTCTCGACACTGATAATGAGATTGCCTATTACAAAAGTGGTGGCATTCTGCAGTACGTGTTGAACAACCTGGTCGCGGCCGCTGCCTGATTCCGGGCAGAATCCCGGGATGCCATCAATGGATGGTGTCCCGGCTGATGGTGTCCCGGCCGTGAGCAGATCCATGCGAAACAGTTTCAATCTGACCCTGTTTGAAGTGCTCTTTGTGGCTGGGCTGTTGGCCTACACCCTGGGCCAGTTCCTGATTTTTGTCTATTTCAATGACCTCGAGGCGTTGCATGCGCAGACGCCTATCGATTTTGCCCATTGGTTCTTGCTGATAGGGCTCCTGCTGCTTGTACCACAGGGGATGTCATTTCCGAAGTCCCGGCTGCATTTCGTGGGTGGCCCACTGTTTGTGCTGGGTATCGGTCTGCTGATTGGTATGTGCGTTCTGGATTTTGTTTTCTGGAGCATCGACTCTGCTGAACAGAAACGCGAGCTGGCGACCCACCTGATTGCAACGCCCGCAATCTGGTTTCCGTTCATGACTGTTTCCGGGCACCTGTTTAATCTGGGTCTGCTCATTTGTGGCTTCAGTTATTTGAAGTACTCCAAAGCGGGCACAGCACTTCTGTGTATCGGGACCTTCATCGTTCTTGCCGGTGGCGGATGGCTCAATGTTCTGGGGTATTCGGTGCTGACAGCAGGGTTTGCGACATGTTTCCATCATCACAACCTGCCGTTGCTGCACCAGGCGCGTCAATAAGATTAAAAATTTTATGTTCACATCTGGATTTGTGCCCAAACCTTGTATACGATGCGCGCCGCTTCGATGATGACCATCGGGTGTGACAAAGCGCACAGGTATGCGGCTTTGTTAAACAAAGTGTGATGTAGTAACAAGGGATAACACCCAAGTTTCGTTTATCGTTCTGTAATAGAAGTCCCTGCCGAGAGAGACAGATCGTGATTAACAGAAATGAATCCCGCCTGATTGCTCAGGAAAGACGCAATCAAGCGGCCAGCCAGGCTCGTCAGAAACAGAGTCGGCGCAAGTCTGCCAGCAACAATCCCCGTCGGGTAAAACCAAACGCAGCGTAGCGCTTCCGGGTCATCACCCTGGGTGTGACCCCTGACTGAGTATTCAGTCTGGTAAAGCAAACGCGACCAGGAAGTCACCGGTTTGATCGGTGAGGTGGGCGTGCCCGCCTGCAGCGATAACCACATATTGTTTGCCGCCGCTGCTGTATGTCATTGGTGACGCCATGCCTGCTCGAGGCAGGTCGCCCTGCCACAGTTCACGACCGTTCAACAGGTCGATGGCCCTGAACGTGTTTTCGGCGGCCGCGCCAATAAAAACGAGGCGGCCAGCGGTGAGCAAAGGACCGCCCATGCCGGGCACGCCCCAGGCAAAATTGGGTACGGCTGCCGGTGCAAGGTCTGCAATGGTGCCTAACGGCGTGCTCCAGGCGATCTCACGTCTGCGTAGATCCACTGCAACCAGTTTGCCCCAGGGCGGTTTTGTGCACGGTAAGCCCAGTGCTGACAAAAAAGGTGCCCGCTCCATCACGTAGGGCGTGCCGTCCATACGAGATGCGTCAAACCCCTCGGTGCGCTTGTCAGGATCGAATTCTGCGCGTGGTACCAGGCGCACAACGGCCGGTAACTCATTCACAAAGCTGACGGCTAACCCGGATTCCGCATCCACTCCGACGCCACCCCAGTTGACCCCGCCGGCATAACCTGGATTCATCAGCGTGCCTGCCAGACTCGGTGGCGTGAAAATGCCTTCGCTACGGTACTGCGCAATACGTTTTGCGCAGGCACGTTTGTCGAAAAATGCCACTCCAAACGCATCCGCCGGGGTAATCGCGCGCTGGCTGGCAAGCGGGGGGAGCGTGGAAAAGGGTTGGGTTGCGGCTAACCTTTCGCCGGTCACACCGTTGGTGGCTACCGGGCGTTCTTCAACTGCAACCAGCGGCTCACCAGAACGTCGGTCAAAGACGTACAACATGCCGGTTTTTGTGACCTGCAGGAGCGCCGGCACGGAGCCATTGCCCAGATCAACATCCACCAGCACCGGCTGGGCGGGCGTGTCGTAATCCCAGACATCATGGTGCACAAGCTGTTGATGCCAGACCACTTCACCATTTCTGCCATTCAGAGCCACAACAGAACTGGTGTAGTGGTTATCGCCAGCGCGGTGTCCCCCGTAGAAATCCGGACTGGCCGCGGATGTAGGGACAAATACCAGCTGCCGCTCAACATCTACCGAAAGGGGTGCCCAGGCGTTCCCACCACCACTGATGTCGGCACTGTTGCCCTGCCAGGTCTGGCGAGCGGGATCAGTTGCGGATCTGGGAATCGGGTCCCAGGACCACAGAACCTGGCCTTCGAGAATGTCCAACGCACGTACAATGCCGCGTTCACTGTCTATTTTGCGATTGTCCCCAATGGCCGAGCCGATATAAAGTGTGTTGTGAATGATCGCCGGCGGTGACGTGATTGTATATGAGCCCGGTTCGACTTCACCCACACCAATGGTCAGATCAACAACACCGTCGTCGCCAAAATCCTTGCAGGGCTGTCCGGTTAATGCATCCAATGCGTGCAGGTGGCCGCGTAAGGTGCCAAACAATACCCGATGATTACAGACAGCAGTGGGATCATCGCCGTGCCAGAGACTCACGCCTCGTGCGGCGGTTTCGTCGAAGCGCTCGTCAGGTGCGAAACCTGCATCAAATCGCCAGCGTTCTTTACCGGTAGCGGCATCCACTGCATAGGCTTTGCCAAATGATGAGTTGAAGAACAGGGTGTCCCGCCAGAATACCGGCGTTGCTTCGAACGTCAGTCCATTGCTGTAGCCCACACCGGTTTCGCCGCTCTGATAAACCCAGGCCTCAATCAGCTGGTGAACGTTGTCCCGGTTGATTTGTGTCAGTGGGCTGAATTTGCTGCCGCCGGGGTCGCCGCCATACGCTTCCCAGGCGTAAACCAAAGGTGCTGAGCCGCTCATGAGCAGGGAAATGCCGAGTGCAATCAGCGGGTGAACGGTCCCGGCGTTGGGGAAGGGTTGCACAGTCATCATGGGGCGGCTTCTCCAAAAACACTGTCCAGAGAGTCGCAATGAAGGCAAGCAAAGTTTGTCTTGAGCGCCCTTCTTGAAGGGCCGTTTACTCTTCTTCTTTGAGGCCCATCAGCTGCGCAGGTGTGAGCGACAATGATTCTGCAATCTGATTGAAAAAGGTAATTTCGCGGCTGCTGACACGTCCATCCGCGTTGATCACTTCGGCCAGTGCCTGAGCAATATCCTGGCGGTCGTTTGCGGTCAGCTTTTTAGCTGACGTGGCAATGTATTTATCCAGCGGTGCGCGTTCGTAGATACGCGAATTGGCCGCCACACGGACGTCTGCGGCCGGGAAGTCTTCTCCGGTATGGGCACGCAGCACTTCGCGAACTTTTTCGATTTCTATCGACTTGATGTTGGTATCCGCGGCGGTTGCGCGTGCTAACGTCATCAACATGACCTCTTTAGCCAGCTGCGCCTGCTCTTCAGGACTTGGATCGGAGCCCCCAAAAATTTTCAGTACCCCTGCCAAACTCGCGATACTCATACCTGCCTTCCTAGTCGTAATTAGTTTGTTGGTTTTATGGACCCTATTGTTTCGCGATGTGAGCTGCTGGTCAACGTGCCAATTTGCCTAAGCTATGACGATGGTTTGAACAGATCATCGAGCTGCTGGCGCGCCTGTTGAGCTTTGTCCATGCCAGTGTCGGTGTTGCCACCGGCGGGGCCTCTGCCGGCTGCGGGATCAAAGTACTCACAGAAATTAGCCACTTCTTTCTCGATTGGCGTTTCAGCTCTGTCTTCATGGCAGCGGGTCGCGTTTGCGGGGTCAAAATGTCTGCACATGCGACAGCAGTGCAACTCGTAAAAACAGGAACGGCATGTTGCCTGACGGGAGATGGGCAACGGTTCGTCGGCCAGGCTGGCACCACAGTTGAAACAGCTTAGATCCTTCAAAGTCTGACCTCCTCTTCTGCCCAACTGCGTATCAGGTGGTGCGCAATGGCCATTTCCCCTGGCACACGCAGATGCCTGTGGGCTTTGTTCACCGCGCGTAATGCATCTTCGCGGCTGAACCATCTGACGTCAGCCATTTCTGTCGGGTCAATCTGTATATCCAGGGTTTCGGCGACACCGTGACAGCCAATCATCAGTTGTGAAGGGAACGGCCAGGGTTGTGACGAGTGGTAATGCACGTCGCCGACACGGATACCTGCTTCCTCCCACACTTCTCTGCGCACTGCATCTTCCAGAGATTCGCCCTGATCCAGAAATCCGGCCAGGGCAGAATAGAACTGCGTATTCGCCATCACACCCTGGGATTGCCCCAGCAGACACCGATCGCCGCCGGGTGCGTCGATGATCAACATGATGGCAACGGGGTCAGTGCGTGGGAATATATGTTTGCCACAACGGGTGCAACGCCGGATCTGACCGCCGCGTTCAGGCACACTGGGTGCACCACACTGGGCGCAAAAGTTGTTGCGACGGTGCCAATCCAGCTGCGCCCGGGCGTGGGCAACAATGCCGGCATCAGGCCCGGACAGCAGCGCAGCAGCTGCCCGACAGTCAATGTACTGATCCGTATCAGCGGGTGCGTCGATATTGGCTGCAAAATGGGCCACGTTGTCGCGTATGCCCAACAGGATCGGATCCGCGACGATGTGCTCAGACAGGGCGGACAGTTCTTCCTGTCGTTGCCAGGCGAGGTTGTGGTCTGCGTCCATCGCGACTTTGAGTTTGTGAAACGTCAGAAACACACTCTCCTGGGCCTGGACCAGTGCCTGGATGGCGTTTTCATCACGTCGAATCGATTCGGCCCGATCCAGCGGATTGCCCGCAAAAGTGTGTACGTGGTTTGCCATGGGTGAACTTGTTGAAGATATCGGGTTCAGTTTAACCCAAGGCCGGGTGCCTCTCACAGCAGCTGTGTTCAGGTGATCTGTTCTGAGATACGCTAAAGGCTGAATCTGGGGTTGGGTAAAGGATAAAAAATGATTGAAAAAATACCGTTTGGGCGCACCGGACATGTCAGCAGCCGCACCATATTTGGCGCTGCCGCCCTGGGTGCCATGAAGCAGGAGCGGGCGGACGCAACCCTTGCCAAACTTGATCGGTACGGGGTAAACCATATCGATGTGGCAGCCAGTTACGGTGAAGCGGAATTGCGCCTTGCGCCATTTCTACGCACCCGCCGGGATGACTTTTTTCTCGCCACGAAAACAGGTTTACGCACAAAACGGGACGCGGCCAGACAGCTGCGTGCGTCACTGGAACGCATGCAGGTTGAGCAGATTGATCTGATTCAGATGCACAATCTGGTACAACCGGATCAGTGGGAGCAGGCCATGGGTCCCGGCGGTGCGCTGGAAGCCCTGATTGAAGCCAAACAGCAGGGACTGGTGCGCTTTATCGGCGTAACCGGTCATGGCACCTATGCCCCCGCCATGCATGTGCGCAGCCTGCAGACTTATGATTTTGACGCGATTCTGGTGCCTTATAACTATTCCATGATGAACAATCCCGAATACGCGCAGGATTTTGAAATGCTGTATGAACTCTGTCAGTCACGCCAGGTGGCGATGCAAACCATCAAAAGCATTGCGCTGCGCCGCTGGCGTGACGATGATCCGGAAAAACATTTTTCCTGGTATCGACCCATACGTGAGCCCGAGCCGCTGAAGCGAGCCGTGGATTATGTGTTGTCCCGGGATAACCTGTTCCTCAACACCACCAGTGATGCATCATTGCTGGATGCGGTATTTGCCGCCGCGGGTCAACCTGTCAGCGCGCCTGAGGCGATGGCGCTGGAGGCAGATGCGGTGAGTTTAGGGGTTGAACCGTTGTTTGTGCGCGATGTATCAGATGATGTTTTTGTGAAGGAGGCTTAACAATGTCCAACGCATGGCAAGTAAAACGACTGGCGGGTGCGCTCGGCGCACAGATCACCGGCGTCAATCTGAGCGCGCCCTCCCAAGCTGATATTGAGCAGATCAAAGCCCTGCTGCTGGCGCACAAAGTGATTTTTTTTCCAGGTCAGAACATCTCGTTAGAAGAACACGTGGCGCTCGGTGAATATTTCGGTCAGATTGAAGATCACCCCAACCTCAAAAACCCCTATACCCAGCACCCCGGCGTCTTTGAGCTGGCGGCCACCCACGGCGGTGTGGCTGACGAGTGGCATACCGACATCACGTTTGAGGCGCAGCCGTCAAAAATGTCTGTTCTGCACATGGTGAAGTGCCCGGAAGTGGGCGGTGACACCATGTGGTGCTCTCTGGAGCAGGCCTATAACGAACTGTCGCCGCCACTGCAGTCTCTTTGTGAATCACTCACGGCGCTGCATGATGCGTTACCCCACAACAGACCGGATAAAATGGCGATCCACCCCGTGGTTCGCGTGCACCCGGAAACCGGCCACAAATCGCTGTACGTCAACGAACATTTCACCCGGCGACTGGTGGAAGTCAACGCCACCGAAAGCGAAGCCTTGCTCACCTATCTGACAAACTGGGTGAAAAATCCGCGTTTTACCGTGCGGTATCAGTGGACGGAAGGCACCGTCGCGATGTGGGACAACCGCTGTACACAGCATTTTGTACTGAATGATTTTACCGGCGAGCGCATTATTCAGCGGGTCACGGTGATGGGCGATGTTGTAGAAGGCGCGCGCGCCCCGGGGTGGGCACCCTACGTGCGCCCCGGGCCGTTGTCAGCGATGAGCCGACATGATCGTCAGCTGTCGCTGTATCTGAAGTCTCAGCAGGCAGCCCAGGAAACCTGAACAAGCGCGGAGCGCTTCAGGGTTGGAGAATATTTACAACCTGAACGGTCTGTTCCGGGGTTAAGGTGACGTTGAGTGACCCGGAGCGGAAGCCGCCAAGATCCAATGCGACAAAATGGTAGCCTGCGGCCTGAATCCTTGCCTGTAACTCCTGCTGCAGATCGATGGCTCTGGGCATCTCCTGCGCAGGGATTTCAAGTCGTGCCACATCACCATGATGGCGCACCCGAAACTGACTGAAGCCCAGTTCCGCCAGCACGTCTTCTGCCGCCTCTACCTGTGCCAGCAGCGCCTGGGTGATGTGGGTACCGTAGGGGAAGCGACTGGACAGACAGGCGGCCTGTGGCTTTTCTGCATTCTCCAGTCCTAACGCGTTAGCCAACGCGCGAATATCTGCTTTGTGAAAACCGCATTCCACCAGCGGTGAACGCACCTCAAAGTTCTCAGCGGCAACAAGCCCCGGGCGGTGATCACCCAGATCATCCAGATTGGTGCCGTTCAGCACGGTTTCAATGCCACCATCCCGGGCCATCTCGTCGAGGTAGGTATACAACGAGGTTTTGCAGTGAAAACAGCGGTTGGTGGGATTGGCGCGATATTCCGGTTTGGACAGCTCATCGGTCACGATCACTTCATGCTCGATACCCCAGTCGTCGGCGAGTTTTTCAGCCAGCGCCAGATCAGCACGCTTCAGACTGGCTGAGGCGGAGGTTACTGCGCGGGCTTTTTTGCCCAGCACCTGGCCGGCAACGTAGGCCACCAGCGAGCTGTCAATACCGCCTGAGAAGGCGACAATGACGCTGCTGTACGCGGCCAGATTGTCTTTCAGCGCCTGGTACTTCTGTTCTATTTCGGGTTGCATGACGTCAACCTACAAACGATTGATGGTATTGGCAAGGAACCCAGCGCCAAACCCGTTGTTGATGTTCACTACACAGACGCCTGAAGCACAGCTGGTTAACATACCCAACATCGCGGCAACACCGTCAAACGCAGCGCCGTAGCCGACGCTTGTGGGTACGGCGATCACCGGTTTGTCGACCAGACCACCCACCACGCTGGGCAGTGCGCCCTCCATGCCGGCAACCACAACCAGCACCCGCGCGCTGCGCAGATCATCCAGGCGTGACAGAATACGGTGCAGGCCGGCAACACCGACATCATTGATCCGCTGCACGGTGTTGCCGAAGAATTCCGCTGTCAGTGCCGCTTCTTCGGCAACGTTGATATCGGAGGTGCCTGCGGTCACCACAGCGATGGTGTGGGGTGGGGTGTCGGGGGCTTTAGTTACCCAGCTCAGCAGCTCCGCCTCCGGATGATAGGTCACATCACTGGGCAAGCCTGTGAGAGCCGCATATTTCTCAGGCTCTACCCGGGTGACCAGCACGTTGCATTCACGTTCCACAAGGTGTCCGACAATGTCAGAAATCTGCGCCGGGCTCTTACCGGAGCCGAATACCACCTCGCCGGCACCGGTACGTCGCTCACGATCATGGTCAACAAGGGTGTGACCGATGTCCTCAAAATAGTGGCTGCGCACACGGGTTAACGCATCATCCAGCTCAAGTTCACCGTTCTTGAACGCCTGCAATACATCTTCCAGTGCCACGGCTTGAATTCTCCTTAAGTTAACTGTTCACCCGGTCGCAGGCTCAACATGCGATGCGTGGGGGCGCAGAGTTTGTCAATTTCAATGCCATTGGGGCAGGCATTCTGGCAGGGTTCGCCTGAGCAGCCGAGGCAGGCACTGGCGTTGTTTGCTAACAGGTTGTATTCGCGCCGGGCAAAGCTGACGTCTTCATAGTCTGTGGCGTACATGCGTGTCCGCAACACATCAGCAATCGGCACGCCATAAGGGCAGGCGCCTTCGCACAGATTGCAGGCATGTCGACAGTAGTTGTTGCCGTTCAGATGTGCATACTGATCCAGCAGCTGGCGTGCCTGAGCCGTGACAAACGATGCCCCTGAGGCGCCAAGATATTCGTCGATCTGATCTTTGCCGGTCATGGAAATAATCAGCGCATCCACGTCCGGGTTGGCCAGCGTCCAGCTGAATGCTGCCTGGGCAAAGGTTTCAGCGCCGGCCTTTTCGTAGGGGCGCATATCGTTCAAACGCGCACCCATCAGAGTTTTCATGGCAATGACGCCGATGTCTTTTTCTTTGGCTTTACGGATGGCTCTGGGTAAGTCCGGTTGGGTGGCAATACGATCAAACCCGCGGGTCAAACCTTCGTAAAAAGCCGGGTCCTGACCGAAGTTGTAACCAACCAGCATGACGTCAATGATGTCCTCATCAATGGCGTAGTCGAGACATTCTATCAGCCGCCCGGCGTGTCCGGATATGCCGGTAAATCGAATTTTACCCTGTTGTTTCGCCTTATCCACAAAGGCCAGCCACTCTGGATTTCCCACGCTGTCCACACTGTTGACGGCGTGATTCATGTACACATCCACATAATCGGTTTGCAGACGCTGCAGGGAGCCTTCCAGATCATGCATCATCGTGGCTGCGCGGGTTGTGCTGCTGGTCAGGGTCTTGGACACCAGATAGACCTGATCCCGGCGACCTCTGATGGCATTGCCAATGACCCGCTCCGACTCTCCGCCGGTATAGCTCTCTGCGCTGTCAAAATAGTTGATGCCCCGATCCATGGCATGATGCACCAGATCTTCTTCGCCACTGCGCAGTCTTGAAGAACCAAAAGAGATGTCGGAAATTTTCAGTTCCGTACGGCCCAGGCGCCGATAGGCCTGCACCCCTTGCGGGTTTGTTACCGGTGCAGGCGTTGCCCTGCTCGTGGCTGGCAGCAATGTGCCGGCACCTGCCAGCGCGCTGGTTTTGATGAACGATCGGCGGTCTTTGTTGATCATCTGATGCTCCGTTTGTGGCGGTGTTAGATCGCTTCGAATAAGCCGGCGGCCCCCATGCCTTTGCCGACACACATGGACACAATGCCATACTTTTTATTCTGCCGTTTGAGGGATCGTAACAGCGAACCGGTCAAACGTGTGCCGGTCATGCCAAACGGATGACCTATGGCGATAGAGCCACCATTGACGTTGTAAATGTCGTTGTCAATGTTGAGTTGATCGCGACAGTACAGGCACTGACTGGCAAAGGCTTCATTAAGCTCCACCAGATCAATGTCGTCCATAGTCAGGCCGGCATAGTCCAACAATTTGGGTATAGCGAAAACCGGGCCGATGCCCATCTCATCGGGTTCACAGCCCGCAACGGTGAAGCCACGGAAGTAACCCATGGGGGTCAGTCCCAGTTCCACGGCTCTGGCTTCGGTCATCAACAGGGCCATGGCGGCACCATCAGACAGCTGTGAAGCATTGCCGGCGGTTACTGATCCACCCTCTTCAAAGGCCGGCGGCAGCTGGCTGAGTCCGTCAAGGCTTGTGTCGGGACGATTGCACTCATCTCGATCAACCACACCGGTGACGATTTGTGTTTCTTTACTCTGTTTGTCGATCACTTTGCGCCACTGCACCTGCATTGGCGTTATTTCATCGCTGATGTAGCCGGCTTTCTCTGCAGCTGCGTATCGCTGCTGGCTCTGCAACGCGTAACCATCCTGGGACTCGCGCGTGACCTGATAGCGACGGGCAACCACTTCAGCGGTGTTGCCCATGGCCATGTACATATCCGGCATCTGTTCTGTCAGCGTCGGGTTCTCAGCAAACTTAGCCTCGGTTCCCCGGCTCAGACCGGTGATGGATTCAACCCCGCCAGCCATCATGATTTCAGCAAAGCCTGAATTGATCTGGCTGGCAGCAAAGGCGATTGAGTTCAACCCTGATGAGCAGGCCCTGCTGATGGTGGTTGCAGGCACGGTGATTGGCAGATTGGACAGCGCCACCGCGTGGCGGGCGACATTGGCGGACTGTTCACCCACCTGGCGCCCACAACCCAGAACAACATCTTCCACCAGCGCCGGGTCCAGGGTCGGATTGCGCTCCAGCAGCGCGTTGATGCAATGTGCAACGAGGTCATCGGAACGTGTCATATTGAACGTGCCCCGATGCGCTTTGGCCAAGCCGGTTCGAATACAATCGACGACAACAATGTTGTGCATAACTTTTCCTTTCAGCGGTTGACTCAGTCTGGTGCAGCGGTGCCCATGCCGATAATACCCCGAGCGCTCATGGTATCGATGGCGTTGTCGTCGAACCCGGCCTGGCTGAGGATCTGCCGGGTATGTTCACCCAGCTGAGGGGCAGGGCCCTGAGGCCTGACATCAGCAGTGGCAAAACGCATGGGAATGTTAACCGTGCGATAGGCACCAAGATCTTCATGTTCAATTTCAGGAAACATGCCCAGCTCAAGTGCGTGGGGGTCCTGGGGAACTTCGTGCAGGGCCAGCACGGGTCCCCAGATCAGACCTGCTTTATCAAATATGGCGCCCCATTCGTCGCGGCTGCGCTTGGCCAGCGCGGCATCGATCAGATCGATGAGCACACTCATATTACGGTAGCGCGACCGGGAGTCGACAAAGCGTTCATCATCGATGAGTTCCTCGACTTCAATCGCCTGACACATTCGCGACCAGAAAGCGGCGTCGGGCATCATGTTAAAGACCACCCATTTACCATCACCACAGGGAAAGCGGTTGGCGGTAATGGCCAGCATTTCTTTGCGCGCGCGCCGGCGTACCGGTGCGTGGTCAATGGCTGTGACCGCGTAATCTGTTGCCTGGGTCCAGACGGCGGTTTCGTAAAGCGATGTTTCCACCACCTGGCCTTCTCCACTGCGCTCGGCCAGACGCAGAGCGGCGAGAATGGAGGCCACCATCGCCAGACCGGTGGTGTGATCACCCTGGGCCGGTCGGGCCATCGGCACAACCCCGTCGTCGCCTTCGCGCTGGGCGTCATACAGGCCGGAACGACCAAAAAAAGCGGTGACGTCATATCCGGGTCGCCAGGCATCGGGGCCGGTGGTGCCATAGCCGGTGAGGGTGGCGTGTACCAGATCAGGCTTTACGGCAAGCAGGGATGCGGGATCCAGACCAAATTTTTCCTGTCTTTTCACAAGCAGGTTACACATGAAGATGTCCGCTCCTGCAACCAGTTTGCGCACCAGTTCCGCGCCCTCGGGCTGGTCCAAAGCAACAGCAACCGATCGTTTACCTCGATTGTCGACATCAAAACCGAAGTCGTACGCTTTGATCTCGTCGCTGAGTGCATCGTGCTTGATCGGGCGGGACAGTCCGCGCATCGGATCTCCAGTGAGGGGTTCTACTTTGATCACGGTGGCGCCAAGATCCGCCAGAATGGCACCGGCACTGGGCGCGGCCATATAGCTGTCGACTTCGATTACGGTAATGTCTTGCAGAGGTGCGGTCATTTTACTCCCTATCAGATTTGTATTATTCAGTGGCTGGCATCCAACGCCTTGCGCATGCGTTGCAGCGCAAAGTGCCGATAGCTTGTGTCAATTAACATTTCAGCCTCACCGGCCAGCAGGCCGTCTTCAACATCCAGATTTATCCAGCCATTGTGCCCGGTATAAGGTGGTATTTGGTAGCGTTTGTCGAAAGTGAGGTTGGCTTGTGCGTCGCTGCCGGCCCAGGTGGAGAGCTGCAGCCGATGGTTGCTCATATATAACGTACAGAAGTTCTTCCTGCCGGCGCGAAAACAGGGATTACCAAACTGTTTATCCTCGCTGGTTTCCGGTAGCGACAGGCAAAGTTGCGCAATCTGTTGCAACACATGCTGTCGGTGCGGCGCCTGCAGCGGATCAAACTCGACGGGATCAATGGTTTTTGTCGGCGGTTCGATCGTGGGACCCGGCGGCATTTTTGCGGTGAGTGATTTTGGTGCAACACCCACGTAAGCCTGGCGCACAAGCTGAGCAATCCTTTCCCAGCTTAAACCTTTGTCCAGATCGACACCCAGCCAGCCTTTTGGACCCACATAGGCTGGGATGTAAAAATATTCCGGTTCGGCATCGACATACAGTGACTGCGCCCCGGCAGGCATTTTCAGCCACAGGGCCAGGTGACCGTCGCCGTGATGGTTGATCACATAGGTGGCAAAGGTTTTGCCTGCCACGCGGAAGTCCGGCGAGCCGTGGCTGACCACACACTGTGTTTCCGGAAACCACAGACACAGTTCGTTAACTGCATCGGTGATGTCTTTGCCCTGCTGCCTGTTCCTGCGCGTAGCCATGTCTCCCTCCTGCGACACCGGTGCTTCACCACCCGGTAGATCCTCAAGTGATGTTAGAATAGCGCGTTTGTCTTCCCAACTGGAGTTTGTCTTGCGCGCAGTCCTGTGCAACGGCGTTGCGTTGTTTGCAGAATCTTTTACCCCCCGTGCCGCGATCCGTGTCTGAAGAAAGCGGTGCATCCCCGGTCCTGGCGGGCAGCAAAAAAGTCTTCATGGGCTGGCGCATGGTGGCGGCCGCTTTTTTTGTGGATTTTGTTGCCGTTGGCTTTTTCTTCTATTCCTACGGGGTTTTCTTCAAAGCGATTGCTGCTGAATTCGGCGATTCCCGTCTGGGTGTTGCACTGGGACTGACGGTCACCAACGCAGTTGGCGCCATAGCTGCACCGCTGGTAGGCAGAGCGCTGGACCACTTTCCCCTGAAACGGGTTATCGGCGTGGGTGCAACCTCCATGGCCATAGGCTTTCTGGCGCTCAGCCAGGTGCAGACCCAGATGCAGTTTTATCTGGTGCTGGGTCTGTTTATTGGTTTTGGTGCGTCGTCCATGGGAAATCTGGCAACCAGCAAACTGGTGGCCAACTGGTTTGATCGGAAACGCAGTATGGCACTGGGTATTGCGGCCACGGGTGTGTCCCTGTCCGGCGTGATGATGCCGTATGTCAGCGCGGAGATCATCGCCGGCTACGGCTGGCGTAACGGCTTTATGGTTTACGGCCTCTTTACGTTCCTGGTGGTTGTCCCCTTTGTTTTGAGCGTGGTGGTGTCGAAACCGGAAGAAGTTGGCCTGCAGCCTGACGGCGCATTGAAGTTGCCCCCCAGTGCGGTACCGCCAAACAGTGCGGTACCGGCAAACAGTGCGGTACCGGCAAACACCGCACCTCCCGAGCGCCTGTCCATGCATCAGGTCTGGCGGGATCATAACTTCTGGATCGTTGTGCTGACGTTTTCTCTGATTTTCTGCTGTATGAGTACCACGCTGACGCATATGGTGCCGAGGCTCACCGACATGGGTCACGACCTGAGTCTGGCCTCGCTGGTCATGTCCCTCTGCGCGGGGCTGGGTATTTTTGGCAAGCTCAGTTTTGGCTGGCTGGGAGATAAACTGCCAATGCGCCGGGTGCTGTTGCTGGTTATTGTGGTGCAGTTCACCGGGCAGTTGCTGATGTACCAGAATGAAGGGTTGTTCTGGTTTGCCGTCGGCGCTGCACTGTTCGGTTACGGCGTTGGTGGCGTGGTGCCACTGCACGGCGCCATTGTGGGTAAGACTTTTGGCCGGGAACGTTTTGGCGCGGTGCTGGGGTTGATGCGGCCGGCGATGTTTCCGATTCAGATCCTCGGTGTACCCTTTGCCGGCTGGGTCTATGACACCACGGGTTCATACGCCCAGGCTTTTCAGGCGCTGCTGTTCCTGTATGGGTTTGCCGCCTGCGCCGTGGCGTTTTACCGCGCGCCGGCATCGCGCTGATCCGCGGACGGGTTAATCCGGCAGGCCAAGTACCCGTTTTGCAATGATGTTCAGCTGCACTTCTTTAGTGCCGCCGGCGATGGTCAGAGATTTCTGATACAACCACTGCTTCAGACGCGCCAGTTCCCCGGCATCCGCCTGCTCGCCATCCCAGCGCAACCCCTGTGTACCCATGGCAGCCACCGCCAGCTCATCGCCATCCTGAATGTTCAGCGCGTTGCTTAACTTGACCGCTGAAGAGGTAAACCCCGGGGCATGAGACTGTGACTCTTCAATGGCCCTGCGTTGGGTGATCTGTTGGGCACGCGTATTCATCTCGTAGCGGGTCAGCCAGCTGCGCAGAGCATCATGGCGCAGCCTGCCCTGGTCCGGCCCCACATAGCTGCGCACCAGTGCAGGCATTCGGCTTTCTTCCACGCGCCCACCCTGGGACCCGGAAATGTTGATGCCTGCATGGGTGGAACGTTCGAACTGCAGCAGGCGTTTACCCACCGTCCAGCCGTTATCAACCCCTCCAATCAGGTCCTCTGCGGGAACAACGGCATTGTCAAAATAGGTCTCGCAGAACGGTGATGCACCAGAGATCAGGGCGATGGGTGAGACACGCACGCCGGGTTGGCTCATGTCGATGAGCACCAGTGAAATACCTTCGTGTTTGGGTTTGTCCGGCGAGGTTCGCACCAGGGCAAAAATAAAGTCGCATTCAGTGGCATCACTGGTCCAGATTTTGGCGCCGTTAATCAGGTAGTGATCGCCGTTGCGTTCCGCCCGGGTACTTAAGCTGGCAAGGTCAGAGCCGGCGCCGGGTTCAGAATATCCCATGGCCCAGGCGCCTTCACCCCGGGCACAGCGGGGTAGCCATTTCTGTTTCTGCGCGTCGGTACCAAACTCCAGGATGGTCGGGCCGATGTAATTGACGCCCCGACCGGTAAGCGGGGTACGCGCGCCGATGGCTTTCAGTTCTTCGATCAGCACCTGGTACTGCGCGCGGTCGAGTTCGGCACCGCCATAGGCCTTTGGCCAGGTAGGCACGGTCCAGCCTTTTTCCGCCATGCGTTCGAGCCACAGACGGGTATCCTCCTCCAGCCTGATGTGGCTGCTGCCGATGGGAACGTAACCCGGGCCTTTTGCACCTGCGGGGCAGTTGGCTGCCAGCCAGTCGCGGGTTTCGAGGCGGAACTCATTCAGATCTTGCAACGATATTCTCCATCGCGTGGACGGCGCAACTGCGCCGCATCAGATTTCAATAAAAACGCGCTTTCAACAGCTGCAGTTGGGTTTCACCGCGGCTTTCACAGCGGATATTGACCGCTTCTGTGAGAATCTGGTCCGCGATATAGGGTTCAAAACTGCTGCGGTTGAAAGGCGCGATGTCCTGCATTTCTATTTCTACAGAGTAGCCCTCCACCACCGGCAGAATGGTGATGACATTGTGGCTGGGCAACAGTTCTTCCAGCTCTATCTGCAGGGCACGCTGAGATTCGCGATCCGGACGCACACCTTTGACCAGATATTTCAGCACACATTCGATGGATTTTTCAGTCAACAGCATCACTCAGGCGATAGGCAATGAGATAATCACCCGACGGCGCTGGCGAAGTAAAGTGACCACCCGCCGCAATCACCACATATTGCTGATTGTTGTACAAATAGCTCATGGGCACAGCGTTGCCTGTGGTGGGTAACCTGTCACGCCACAGTTCTCTGCCATCGTTGATATCAAAAGCGCGAAAGTAAGCATCCGAGGTGGCGGCAATAAAAATGAGGCCGCTGGCGGTGATCATCGGGCCGCCCATTTCGATGGCGCTGCCAAAGAAATGGTGAATCGGCCAGGGTGCCAGATTTTCCAACGTGCCCAGGGCGTGCTGCCAGAGAATGTCGCCGCTCTCCAGATCAACGGCGGACAGCGTGGCCCAGGGTGGCCTGGTGCAGGGGGCGCCCAGTGGGGAAGTCAGGGGTTCCATGATCACACAATACGCCGAGCCAAACTGCGGAAACGGCAGGCCTTCTGGACAGTCAGCCTGCTTTGCCAGGCGTACGGCGATGGGAATATGTTTGGTATTGGCGACCATGATTTTTCTATGCGGATCCACTGCTGGTGCGCCCCAGTTGTTGCCCCCCAGATTCGACGGATAGAACACGGTGCCGGTCAGGCTGGGGGGCGTATAGATAGGTCCGGTTGTCAGTTCCCTGAGCTTCCTGCGACAGGCGCGACGATCCCAGAAACTGATGCCCCAGGCATCTTCAGGTGAAATACCAAGCTGGTGTAGTGGCGCAGGTCGCACTGGAAAGGGCTGGGTGGGGCTCAGATATTCGCCAGGTACTGCGCCATCCTGCGGCACGGCGCGTTCTTCCACCGGGTGTAGCGGTTCACCTGTTTCCCGATCCAGGACAAAGGTCAGACCCATCTTGGTGACCTGTACAACGGCGGGACGCGTTCTGCCGTTGATGGTTAACTCTGCAAACGTTGGCTGCGCAGGTACGTCATAATCCCAGATGTCGTGGTGCACGGTCTGAAAATGCCAGGCCACGCTGCCGTCGCTGGCGTTTAACGCCACCACCGAGCTGGAGTAGTAATCCTGATGACCGTCGCGATCACCACCATAATAATCCGGCGACGAATTTCCGGTGGGTACAATAACCAGCCCGAGCGCTTCATCTACTGAAATGGTTGACCAGACATTGGTTGAGCCGGGGACAAAATTGCCGTCTTCATCGGTTTGCGGCCGCTCCGGATGCACCGGGTTCCAGCCCCACAGAAATTCGCCGTTGTTGATGTCGTAGGCCCGTACCACGCCGGACGGAATATCCGGTCGGCGACTGTCCTGCACAAAGGCACCGGTGATAATGGTGTCGCCGATGATCGCCGGTGCGCTGGTGATGCCATATTCAAAAGCGTCGTGTGCGGTTAAACCTTCATTCAGGCTGACTTCTCCGTTACGGCCAAATTCCTGGCAGCGTTGGCCGGTTCTGCCATCCAGTACAATCAATCGCGCATCTAAAGTCCCGAGGATTATGCGGTGAGCACAGGCCGCGGTCGGATCACCCTGGCTCTGCCAACTGCTCACCGCGCGACAGTTGGTGATGCCTTCTTTGGACATATCCACCTGCGGATCGAACGACCAGCGTTCGCTGCCGGTGGCCGGGTCCAGGGCAAAAACGCGATTGAATGGCGTGCAGTAGTACAGCGTGTCCTCCACCATGATGGGTGTGACCATAAAATTGGTCGGGCGTGTGCGCATGGATTCGGCGGTGGTGTCTTCCGTCAGCGACCCGGTGCCACTTATGTAGTCACCGGAGCGGTGCGTCCATGCTTTTGTTAAACCCCTGACGTTAGCTGGCGTGATCTGCCCGGCTTCGGTGTGGTGGCCACCGCCCGGGCTGCCGCCATAAGCAGGCCACTCAATGGACTCCGGTGCGCCGGCCAGCACCGGCATGGGTATTGTAACCATGGTGATCCACAGAAGTCTGGCAACCCAGGTGTATGTCATCCTCTTTTTCATGCTCCCCCCGGAGTATCTGCCCGTGTATACATTAAACATCTGGCCTGTTGCCGTCGCAACGACTGCTGGATGGACCTGGCGGGGCATCTTTACCTGTGACCTACGCGGGAACTGGTTGTGCCGGTGGTCGCGCCAGCCAGAAGCAGATAGATCCTGTTAGAGAGATAAACGCCATGATGGTGAATGCCATCTTGTAATTGCCGTAAATATCGAACATGACACCGCAGAATATGGGGCCCGCGGTCATACCCAGCATGACAATCAGCGAAGAGATACCCATGATGGTGCCAAAAGATTTTGGCCCGAAATAGTCCGCCCGCAGCGCCACCATGAGCGGTCCGCGAATACCCCAGCCCAGACCATGGAAAATCACAAACACCGCCAGCCACAGCACGGACGTTGCATAGGTGATCGCAAGCAGGCCAATGAAGTGCCCAACCATGCAGAACACGCAGATCAGCCGCTTCTGGAAACGGTCGCCCAGATAACCGCCGGCAAACAGGCCCAGGAGCTGCATGCCGGTCATAGCGCTGAACACGACGCCTGCCCAGACCGGCTCGTACTGTAACGACTCGGTGAGATGTGGAATAAGGTGTGCGAGCATAGAGGAAACAGTCAGGAGCGACAGCCCGTGACCGGCTGAAATCAGCCAGAATGACGGTGCCCGTACCGCCTGCCGCCAGGTGAAACTGGTTTGTGGCTGGTAGTGGGTATGATCCTGCGCCGCGCCGTGCTCATCGAGGGTTATGCCGTCCGGCACTTCGCCAATCTCCTCCGGACGGTGCTTCACCAGCAGTACCAGCGGTCCCGCAATGAGCAGCACAATGCAGCCTGAAAAGATCGCCATGTTGCGCCAGCCCCAGGCTTCCAGGCCAAGAATGATGACAGGCACACACAAACCACCCACGGAAAACCCGATCTGCGACCAGGCCACAGCTTTGGATCGATGTCGGTCAAACCAGTTGACCAGCGATACCATCAACGTGGCAAAACCACCCAGGCTTGAACCCAGGGCAATGAGTATAAAGGCGACAAAGTAGGTGGTGACCGAGTTCACCTGGCTGAACACAAAAAAACCGATGCCAAAGATCAGCGTGCCGATGAGCAGGATCGGACGTGGTCCGAACCGGTCCACCAGCCAACCCTGCAGAGGGCCTAAAAGACCACTTTCGAGGCGTGTCAGAGCAAACGCCAGCGACAGAACAGACATGCTCCAGCCAAACTCATCCCGCAGCATCACGGCATAGGCACCGTAAGAATGCATCCAGGTCATCGCAGCCAGCCACTGGATGCCCGCACAGGCGGCCACAATCCACCAGCCGTAGAAGATCTTGCCACGGGGTCGGAACAGGGTGTCCATCCGCAGCTTGAATGTGTGTAACAAGCCAAGCATGTGGCCATCATACGGCAATGGCTTAGCGGGCTGCTATTTTTGTGCTGTGGAAAACAGGCAGGGTGGGGTTAAAGGCGCTAACATAAAGAGTATGTCAACAAGCGCGCCGCCACAGAACGAAAAACACGCCCTGGTGCTCAGTGGTGGTGGTGCCCGTGCGGCTTACCAGGTGGGTGCGCTGCGCTATATCGCCAAGGCACTGCCGGACTATCGCCCGCAGATTCTCACGGGTATATCCGCTGGCGCCATCAATGCTGCCCATCTGGCCGCCCACCAGGGTAGCTGGGCGGAAGCGGTTTCACAGCTGAGCAATATCTGGCTCAGTCTTGATACTGAAAAAGTGTATGCCACTGGCTTCGGCAATATGGCCAGGCGTGTCATGGTCTGGGGGTTGCGATTGCTCAGTGGTGGCCGCCTGGGTAATGCCGATATCCGTGGCATGGTGGATAACAGCCCTCTGCGGGAATTTCTGCATGCCAACCTGCCGATGATGGAAGATGAGCGTATTGCAGGTATCCAGGAAAACATCGCCCGTGGGGTGCTGGAGTCGCTGGCCATCATCACCACCAATTATGGTTCGGGCCGATCGGTGGCCTGGGTTGAAGGCAACAATCCGCTGCTCTGGGAGCGCGGACAGTTACGCGCCAATGATACCCAGATGACCCTCGACCACATCATGGCGTCGTCAGCGCTGCCGATGTTTTTTCCCGCTGTGCGCCTGGAGTCGGCCTGGCACGGCGATGGTGGTGTGCGTTTGACAGCGCCGTTATCGCCTGCACTGCACCTCGGCGCAACGCGCATACTGGCGGTATCGCCGCGGGCAAAACCGGTGAATGCGATTCCGCCGGAGCTGCGCGATCCCTATCCGTCACCGGCACAGATTGCCAGTGTGCTGCTCAATGCGGTGTTTCTGGATATGCTGGATTACGATGCTCTGCAGATGAACCGGATTAATCGCCTGGTTGCCCAGCTGGCGCCGGAAAAAACGTCCGAGTTCCGTCAGGTGGAAGTCATGGTGCTGCGACCACGGGAAGACCTGGGCAAGCTGGCGCAGCAGCATGAAATCACCATGCCTTCCTCATTCCGCTTTTTTGAGCGGGGTCTGCACAACAAAGAATCACGCTCTTCAGATGCCCTCAGTATGGTGATGTTTGAACCTGAGTATCTGGCGCTGTTGATCCGTCTGGGAGAGGAAGATGCAGCGGAACGACGTGATGAGATAGAAGCGTTCCTGCGCGGCGGCGCCTGTGCGCTGCCGATCTGGTAACAGGCTTCAGTTATCCGGCGTCACCAGATCCATACAGTTCGCGTAGTAAGTCACGGTGCCGGGCCAGTCCGAGAAGATACCGCGGATACCCACCTTTTCAGCCAGCGCGTGTAGTACCTCCAGAGACTGTCCCTCGCGCTGCAGATAACCCGGCAGATTGGCGTACAGCCAGTTGTCAGGATTGTGCGCTTCGCCCGATTCAAATGTCCAGGTGATGATGTCCAGACCCGCCTGCTGCGCATACTCAGCATACGGCGAGGCCACCAGCTCATCGTTTTCATCCACTATCAGCAGCATCGGCATGGGTGGCGCGATAATGTTGATGCCGGCTGCTTTGAGACGCTGCATATCTTCCAGGCTCGGGACAAAATCCGGGTCCCGGCCGCGTGGGTCGAGATACACGGCCTGCTGCCCAAAAGCAGGTCGCTCGGCGATCCAGAACAACACGTCATTGATGTTAAAAGACTGCGGATAGACGCGGTCCGGTCCGATACCCGCTGCTTCATAAGCCTCGATCAGACGGGTGGCGTAGTTTTCCTGAGACATGCCGGCATAAGGCATATTCACCATTGGCGATTTCAGCTCTGGTGTGAACGCAACACCTAACGCATCAAATAAGCGGATGCTTTCGTCGTGTGTAACGAGAGTGCCACACGCCACAGGGGCTTCGACAAGATCGGTGACGGGCGCGGTAAGGTACTGGGCGACGCTGTCTGCACGCTCATTGACAATATCACGTCGGCCACAAAGATCACGGTATTGCGACAGGGTGATGTCACTGGTACAGCATCGGGCAGTAGCCGGGATGAGTTTCCCCGACGCGTCCGTTGCGGCAGGTTTGAATCCCTCACTGCAGCTGTTCGCATGTTCAGTTTCAAGAATGTTGGTTGTGCGGTGCAGATCGCACTGTGAGTGGCGGCACACCAGCGCCAGATCCTTGGTGAAGGTGACATCGCATTCGATAACGCCTGCGCCCATGGCTGCGGCAGCTTCGTAACCTTCCCGTGTATGCTCGGGATATCCCAGCGGTGCGCCGCGGTGGGAGATTGAAAATTCTGTTCGATAAAAAAGGTTCTCCGCGCAGCTCTGCAGCTGGCGCTTGAGCGGTCCGAAAGGCAGGTCAGCACTGAGTATCAGCGCGCGATCAGTGGGATCGACCAGATTTTTGCCGGTGGTTGCAGCGCAGCCTGTCAAAGTCAGGAGTGTTATCAGCAGCGCATGCCTGTAATATGTGTGCATAGCATCGGGCCATTCTGAGTATTAACGAGCAGCCTGCTGAGCAAATGAGTCTTTTTCAACAGGCTGCCAGAACACTAGTATTACAGAGTTTCCATGAAGATGGTGTGTCAGCATGGGTGCAGACCTGTCAGCAATCTGTGATGGCATGGTGCAGGCTGCAGGGGTACCGCTATCGCTTTGAGGGAGATCAGCTGTTTGACAGATTACCGCGGTGGTACTGGCAAAAAGTGGGCGATCGCAAAGCCATCGCAGCTGATCTGGCCCGTTTGTTATGGGTGTCGGAGGAGCTGGCCAGCGGTGCTTATGATGTGGTGGCCTGGGTTGATATTGATGTTTTTGTGATGGATCCGCAGCAGCTGCAGATCGCGCCGCGGTCAAGCTGTGTGTTCGGCTACGAACACTGGTTGCAGCCGAAAACTCAGGCAGTGCAAAGCGCTGTCGGGCTTGCAGGCCCACAGCATTTCACCGTGCGCAAAAACGTGCACAACGCATTTTGTGCGTTTAAGCCGGATTGTCCGGTGCTCGCCTTTCTGATCGAAGCCATCTTAAGGATGGTGCAACGGGTTGATGTGGATTTTCTGGCGCCGCAGTTTGTGGGCCCCAAACTACTCAGCAGCCTGCACAACATCGTCGGATTTGAACTTGAACCTCGCGTTGGTGCCATTTCCCCGGCGCTGCGTGCGGCACTGCTGCAAAAAGATGATGTTCTGGTCAGTAAAGGCATGCCGCAACCGCTGCTGGCGGCAAATCTGTGCGCCTCGCTTGCATCATCCCCTGGGGAAATGAATCAGCTGCTGCATACTCTGACACCACTGTCTAAAAGTGCGCCGATATAGACAGCGACCCGAAAAGGTCGTTTTCTTCCTGATCCTTGTATTCGCGGCTGCGATAGATATAGGAATAGGCAACGCGGAACTTACTGTTGTTCCAGACAAACCCGGCCTGCAGGTCACCTACCCAGTAACGTCGGTCAACGCTGTGGCTGCGCCTGAAGTTATTGCCATCCAGGAACAGATTGTGGGCGATGAAGCGCCCGTCGATACCGGCAAAAAAGTACCAGCTTGGTCCGCGAATGCGGTCGTAGTACTGGGATACCGGCAGGCTGGGGCGCACCCTGGGTGGTCCGTAGTCATGATCTAACCCCTGACCAAAACGAACCATGCCGCCGGCACCTGCGTAGGTCAGCGGAGTGCCAACGGACGCGCTGACGTGCGGCAGCAGGTCGACCTGAAGATATTTGCCAAACCTTGCGCTGCGGGCCAGGCGCAGCCATTTTTTTTCATAGGCAACGGACAGTACAAATTCATTTTTCAGCTGATTATCCCAGCCCATGGCCTCATCGCTGCCGATTCTGCGGTGCAGGGCGTTCTGTATGATCTCAGCGCGTGCGCCCGGCCCTACCAGCCCAAAGCTGAGGCGCCAGGTTTCGATTTCGTCCGGGTTTTCTGTGGTGAAACCTGCGGCCAGGTAGACGTGCCCCGCGTAGGGCCTGTCGTTGACCAGTAACTCTGTCGCGAGAATGTCCGTGGGGGTGTAGATCTCATGGCCCGCGGACAGCGCAACGTGCATCTTGTCGTCAGCTTCAATACCGGGGAAACGGATACCCATGGACTGTAAACGTTTCGGTCCTTCATTGATGTTGCTGACGTAGTTCAACATCACCCCGGAGGTATAGTGTCGATCCGTGTCGACAAATACGTCATTTTCGATCAGCAGGTTCAGCACCCCATCTGAAGCCAGGGCTGCCTGTGGGCCTGTCAGCACGAGGGTGAGTGTTAGCAGGCGCAGTATTTTGCGGTGTGGCACAGAACTCATCGGTGTTGGAGTAATACTCGGCGGCGCCTACAATACCCGCTCATCGGAATGCGATCAAAATTCAAAGGGGGGAAGATGCATACGTTTGCCGATCCACTGGCGCGCGCACTGCAGGTTGCGGCGGGTAGAACCGCGGTTATAGATCAGGATAAGTCATTTACTTACAGCCAGCTGCACTCGCGCTGCGGTCGTCTGGTTGCGGGACTGTATAAGCTGGGTCTGCAAAAGGGTGATCGAGTCGCTATCTGGGCCAATAACTGCCACCAGTATATTGAGGCTTATGTGGGTGTGCCGGCGGGTGGTCTGGTCATTGTGCCGTTGAATACACGTCATGCGGAGCCGGAATTACGTTATGCATTGGAAGATTCCGGCACCCGGGTATTGCTCACAGACAGGCCTGCGGACGGTCTGCAGGACATCGTCGAGCATGTCATCGCGCTTGATGACGCGTATGAAGATCTGCTGGCAGACGCACCAGCTGCGCTGGGTGTTGATGTGCAGGAGAATGACCTGGCAGGCCTGTTTTATACCGGCGGCACAACGGGTCAATCGAAAGGGGTGATGCTGAGTCACCGGAACCTGATTGCAAATACGTTTCACTGGCTGGCCTCAGCGCCGCAAAGTGATCAGGACGTGATGCTGGTGATGGCACCCCTGTTCCATGCGGCAGGGTCCAACGGTGTACTGTCTTCAATCTGGACGGCGGGCACTCAGGTGACTCTGGGCGCTTTTGCACCGGGGGAAGTGCTGGATCTGATAGCACAGCACCAGGTCAGCATGACACTGGGGGTGCCTACTATGCTGGCGGCCATGGCGGAAGAGCAGCATGTACATCCGCGGGAGGTGTCCAGTGTGAGGTCCATCGCCCATGGGGGTTCACCCATAGCCACCGAGGTGTTGCGCCGGACCTGCGAGGCGTTCCCGGGTGCAGAACTGATTGAAGTGTATGGTGCAACAGAGTTGTCGCCTTTAACTACCACCCTGCGTAATGAACAGAACCTGTTGGATGATGAGCGTGCACGGTCCTGTGGACAGTCTATTCCCGGCGTGGAGGTCAGAATTCTCGACGAGTCAGGCCAGGTGTTGCCCAGCGGAGAAATTGGTGAAGTCGTGGTGCGCGGGCCGAATGTGATGATGGGTTACTGGAACAAACCCGAACAGACCACAGCGGTCCTGAAAAATGGCGCTTACTGGACGGGTGACCTCGGCTACATGGACGAGGCGGGGTATGTCTATCTGGTGGATCGCAGCAAAGACATGATTGTCACCGGTGGCGAGAACGTCTACTGCACTGAAGTTGAGGAAGTGCTGTATAAACATGAAGCGGTACTGGAAGCGGCGGTATACGGGATCCCGGACGAGAAATGGGGTGAAGCGGTGCATGCAACCGTGGTGCCGCGGGCTGAACACAGCAATATAGACCCGCAGGTCCTGGTCGCGTTCTGTCGTGAAGCCATCGCTGGCTACAAAGTGCCCAAAGGCATTCATATACAGCATGATCCCCTGCCCAAGTCGGGGCCGGGCAAGGTGTTAAAACGCGAATTACGGGCACCTTTCTGGGAAGGTACTCAGCGCAGCGTAAATTAGCCGCTGAACCTTTATACTTGGCCGCTCAATTTTTGATTCATTTTGTCATAGAGAGGAAATCTTATGTCTAACACTGCACTGGATAACGCTGTTGAGTTGATGCAGGCCCGTATCGGGCAGGTGTCTGAACCCACAGACTGGTTCGAAATGACCCAGGACCGCATTAACAAATTTGCCGACGCGACCCTTGATCAGCAGTGGATTCATGTTGACCCGGAACGCGCCAAAGCAGGACCTTTTGGTGCGCCTATTGCTCACGGCCAGCTGACCATGTCCATTATGAGCTTCCTGCCCGGTGGCAGCGGTATCGGTCTGCCCGCCCTGGAAGGCATGAAAATGGGCATCAACTACGGCTGGAACAAGGTGCGTTTCATGTCACCGGTTGCAGTGGGCAACAGGATCCGTACGGTTGGCAAGCTGCTCAGCGTTGAAGCCAAAGGCTCCATGCTGGAAGCCATCAACGAGCTGACCGTAGAAATAGAAGGGCAGGACAAGCCCGCGTGTGTAGCGCAGAGCGTGCTGCGGATTGTTTTTTAACAGCAGCCGGCTGACAGGGCTGCGGAGAACGTTATGGATTTAGGGGTATGTGTCGCTTCCCATATCGGGGATACGGACTATGTGGTGCGGGCCGAAGAGCTGGGTTACACCCACGCCTGGCTGGCGGATTCGCAGATGCTGTGGTCAGATTGCTACGCAACCCTTGCGCTGGTGGCACACAAAACCTCACACATCCAGATTGGCACCGGCGTTGCCGTCAGCGGTACGCGGCCTGCCCCTGTCAACGCGGCCGCCATTGCTACCATCAATGCAATGGCGCCGGGGCGAACTTTTTTTGGCGTCGGTGCGGGTAACACCGCGCGTCGTGTGATGGGCTTGCCGCCACAACGTATCAAAGCGTTCGAGGCTTACCTGCAGCAGTTGGTGCCTTTGTTAAAAGGGCAAGAGGCTTTGTTGCCTGTCGGTAACGGTCAGACCTCACCCATCCGGCACATCATGCCGGACAGAGGCTTCGTGAACTTCGATGACCCGATAGCGCTGTACGTCTCTGGCTTCGGACCAAAGTCGTTAGCGCTGGCGGGTAAATATGGTGATGGTGCGGTACTGGCACTGGTCGGTGATCCGGGTGCCCTGTCCAGCGTCTGGCATATGATGCAGGCGGGCGCTCGGGACGCGGGTCGTGATATCGCGCCTCAGGGAGATTTTTATACCACAGCGTTAACCACGATGGTGGTGCTGGACGAAGGTGAGGCTTTGGACTCGCCCAGAGTGAAAAGCGAATGCGGCGCCATGGCTATGGCCACTGTGCACTATGCGTATGATCAGTTCCGAAACTTTGGTCATCAACCCCCGAATGCCCTGGCCGGCATCTGGGATGACTATACAAAGTTGTTGGAAAGTTATCCGGCAGAGCGTCGGCATCAGCGTATCCATGCGGGCCATAACTGCTGGGTGCTCGAAGAAGAAGAGCGTTTTCTGACGCCGGAAGTGTTGGCAGCCTCCAGCATGATAGGGACACGCAGTGCGCTGATAGAACAGATACAACAACTGTCAGCAGCAGGGCTGGAACAGATCATGATCCTGCCGAACTTTGACACCCGCTATGATGTGTTAGAGCGCGTAGCCGAGGATATAATCCCCTATGTTTAAATTTACAGTGCGCTCTATGCACACACCCAGCCCGGACGATGGGTGCAGCTTTGTCTGCTGCCTGCCTGCATAAGATCCTGCATGTTCACCTATCTGAACCCTGAAATACGTCAGCGGCTGATTGCGCAAGGCAAGCTGGTCCGGTTGGATGCCGAGGGTCAACTCATTGATGTGCATGCACCTGAAGCACCCGGTGAACTGGCCATCAATCTGTTGGGACCTATTCCTCTACCCATCTCATTGCCGTCGACCCAGACCACCGTGCAATGGTATGCAGCGGTGCGCAGCACTGAGCTGAGTCAGGTTGAAACCCTGGCCTCGGAACTGCGTGCCAGAGGCGGGCAGCAGCTGTTTTCGCATCTGGTCTCACCGCTGGCAGTGAACAGTGTGCTGGTGGTGGGGAATCCAACCGAAAACCCTCTGGTGCGGGTCCACAGTAACTGTCTGACGGGTGATGTATTTGGTTCCCAGCGATGTGATTGTGGGCCGCAGCTGGATGCGGCGATTGCGCGCATGAATGCAGATGCAGCGGGTGGCTACCTGGTCTACATGGCAGGCCATGAAGGCCGCGGCATCGGTTTGTGGGCAAAGGCGGCCACCTATCTGCTGCAGGATGCCGGGGAAGATACCTATGAAGCCAACCGTTCCCTCGGGCTGCCGGACGATTCGCGGGATTTCACCGATGCAGCGGTGCTCATCAAACATTTTGTTGGCACAGAAGCTTTCCGTCTGCTGACCAACAACCCGAAAAAGATCGACGACCTGCACCACTTTGGCCTGCGCGACATCACCCAGGAAAAACATGTCACCGGTGTCAGCCCATGGAACAAGCGTTACCTGCATGCCAAGCGCTCCTGGGGTCATAAGCTGGATGACGAGGATTTCTAGCGGTGTTCTCCAGGCGGCTCACATTCATGCTGCTGGTGGTATTGAGCACGGCCTGTCAGCGGCTGGCAGAAGCGCCCGCGCAGGAAGGCTTGAGAATCAACGAGCTGCAGTTTGTGGGCAGTCACAACAGTTATAAAAAGGCGATGTCGACCCGGCACAGGCAGGCACTGCAGCAGTCAAACCCCCAGGCTGCAGCTGCACTTGACTATGCACACATACCACTGCAGGACCAGCTTGATCTGGGACTGCGCAAGCTGGAGCTGGATATTTTTGTCTCACCCAGCGGTGGTGATTTTACCGTCGGTCATGTGCAGGTGATTGATATGAACAGCCACTGCGACACGCTCAGTCAGTGCCTGCAGCAGGTGCGCCAGTGGTCCGACACCCACCCCTCTCACGTTCCCATCTGGATCAGTTTTAATGCCAAAGATGCGACCCTTGAAGGCCTGCCTGACCCGCTTCCGTTTACTGGCGAAATCTTTGATCAACTGGATCAGCTGCTGGAAGCGATGCTGGGTGATCGTCTGATTCGCCCGCGGGACATTGTTAATCTGCAATGGCCAACCATCGACCAGGCTAGAGGCAAGGTGTTGCTGATTCTCGACGAACAAGGCCCTAAACGGACCATGTATCTGCAGGCCTGGCAGAACCGGCCGATGTTCACCAACGTCCCTGCGGAGCACCCTGCGGCGGCCATCATGATTATCAACGACCCGATCGCCGAGCAGGACAATATTACGCGTCTGGTGAGGCAGGGGTTTATGGTGCGCACCCGGGCAGATGCAGATACGCTGGAGGCAAGGCGGGGTGACACACGTCGCCGTGAAGCAGCCTTTGCCAGCGGTGCCCAGGCCATCAGTACCGATTACTATCTGCCCGCCAACCCCTTTGGCACGGACTACACCGTACAGCTACCCGGCCGTGTTCGCTGCAATCCGGTGCTAACCACACCGCCCTGCAGTATCGCTGAGTAGCTCACGCACTCTGCAGGTGTCTTGCCAGTGCCTGATTAAATGCATCAGGCTGTTCGAAATAAGGTGAGTGTCCGGCATCGGCGATTTCAATCAGGCTGGCCGCCGGAAAATAAGGCAGATAAGAAGCCAGCAGGGCATGGGGAAACAGCGGGTCTTCCGCGCCTGCCACCAGCAGCGACGGACAGGCAATATCAGCCAGCTGATCCAGCTGCACAACATCCTCTTTTTGAAGCAGCGTGGATAACTTGTCCCAGGTGAATGCCAGATTGAAGTTGTTGATCGACTCATAGAGCTGCATCAGTGCCGGCCGGGTTTGGGTGGCCTGTGACATGGAAGCCTGAATACCGCCGGTATCTCGACCACTGGCACGGGTGAGGGCCTGCATGGCCGGTGTCGGGTTTGGATTGACGATCCCCCCGGAGGTGCAGCTCAAGGTCAGAGACAGCACCCGATCCGGGGCATCAAGGGTTGTGCGCAGCACCGTGAAGCCACCCATGGATTGTCCCACCAGATGGGCCTGATCGATGTCCAGCGCATCCATGATCCCGAGCAGGTCATCGCGGAATTGATGCACTGAGATATCGCCGCTGGCTGGTGAGCGTGCAAAATAACGGTGATCGAAGGCGACACACTGATATGCTGGTGCAAAGTGGGCAAGTTGATTGAACCAGATGGCTGCGTTGCCGCCTGCACCATGGGCAAAGATCAGTGCAGGGCCTTCGCCAACGGTTTCATAGTAGATTCGGGCGCCGGGTCGTTCGAGGATGGGCATGATGACTCCCTTATGTATTCACTGACGGATCTGAACTACCACGATAAAACAGAGGCAGGGCATGAACGATAACCTAATAACCTATGAAGTGGTCAATCATGTGGCGCGTCTTACCATGAACCGACCCCGCTACCGCAATGCCCAGAGCCGGGCGCTGCTGGAAGCCATGGATGCCGCGTTCAGCCGTGCGCAGGCGGATCGTGAGGTCCACGTGATTGCCCTGTTTGGAGCGGGAGAGCACTTCAGTGCGGGTCACGACCTGGGCTCCGCGGACGAACTGGCCGATCGTGAGCAGAACCCGTTGCAGGCAGGTCTGCGCGGCCGCTATGACCATTCCCGTGAGCATTTTGTTGATAAAACCATGCGCTGGCGCAACCTGCCCAAGCCCACGATTGCCGGTGTACAGGGGTATGCCATATTTGCCGGATGGATGATCGCCAGCGCCATGGACATTATCTATGCCGCGGACAATGCCATGCTGCTGGCGGCGAACTTTCAGTATTTCTCTGTACCCTGGGATGTTCATCCACGGAAAGCCAAAGAAATGTTGTATGAATCGCGTTTTATTGATGCCCGTGAAGCCGCCCAGCTGGGCCTGGTCAACCGGGTTGTACCGTTAGCGGATCTGCAGGATGCTGTAATTGAATATGCTGAGCGTATTGCTGCAAACGATCCCTTTCAGTTGCGTATGATGAAGCTCGCGGTCAATCAGATGCAGGACGGACTGGGTTTTGCCGCGCACATTACCGCCGCGCATCACATGCATATGTTGTCCTCGGAAGGTGAAAAAGACCCCGACTATGCGTTGCGCGTGCCATCTGGCGCACAGCGGCCCATGGTCGCCAAAGCGTTTGAGAACTACGAGCGGTACAAAGCCCGCGGTGAGTGAAGTGAATGAGCCATTCTGGCGAAATCCTCCCTGGCAGGGGGGTGTGCCTCCGCAGCGCCTGGGGTTGAGGCCGATGGACCCTGCCGCATGGCTTGCGCAAACGCCAAATGAAGCCGAGCGGAACAACAAGCTTGAACAGCTGCGGACGCGCTACTCTGAGGTAGTGCAGATGACGGAGCACGGCCGGCCGCTGGATGCCATGTTGAGACAGCTGGCCTGGCCCGGCGTGTGCTCGGATCAGTTTCCGGACCTTATAGCCAACCTGGCGCTGTGTGTGAGTGATGATTTGTGTGTCATCGATGTGCAGGATCAGCAACGCCTGGTAGCCGCCTGTCTGTGTGCACCCAGTTACTGGCACCTGCTTGAAAAAATCGGCCGGCCACTGGCCGAGGTACATGCGCCGGTAACCGGTCTGAATCGAAAGTTAGGCGCAAACATCAAACGGTTCATTGAACGAGCGCCACGCGGACAACCGTTTGCGCGCAGCAACTGGTTTGTACATGGTGATGCTCATTTGTTTCACAACCAGCCGGAAGCGGATCTGGACATGCCCGTTGCGCAATGGATCGTGCGCAGCGAGCGCCAGACCCTGTGCCGTTGTACCGAGCGCTATCTGTTGTTCACGATTCGAATCACGTGCGTACCGCTTGCTCATATCGCGCTTTTTCCACTGGCGCAACGGGATATGCGCAAGTCGCTGCAGATGATGGACGAAGATGAAGTGGCGCACTTTGGCGGGCTGGCCAAATGCAGGCAATTGGCTGATTATGTAGCGTCACTTTAATTGTTGTGTTGAGCCATTTCCCGTTTTGAAAAGCATGATTCTGTTTCTGTTGTTGTTCGCCTGTTATGCTGCGGCGGACGACACGCTGCCTCTCCAAGGCGAGCGGTCGGTGTCCATGACACTGAACGAAGCCACCTGGATGTCGCTGGATGTCTCTCCTGATGGCACCACACTTGTACTGGAGGTACTGGGCGATCTGTATCTGCTGCCGATCGAGGGTGGCACCGCAACACCTCTCGAGGTGGGTCTGCACTTCGACAGCCAGCCCAGATTTTCGCCTGATGGCAGATCGCTGGTGTTCATCAGTGACCGTGACGGCTCTGAAGAAGTCTGGCTGCTGGATCTTGACCAGGGTGTGACGCGGAAGCTGACGCAAAGCAACGATCGACTGGAATATGCCTCGCCAACCTGGTCGCCGGACGGGCGAAACATTCTGGTGTCCAGAAACACCTTTGATGTGGGCACCTTCGAGCTGTGGGCGTTCCCCGTCGATGGTGGCGCAGGTATGCAGATCACCAGGGCAAAACCCAAGTCCAACACGCCCAGGGCCAGTCGACATAATGCTCTGGGTGCTGTGTACGACCCGAGCGGGCGCTATATTTATTACGCCCGTAAATCCGGTGGTTTCGGGTACAACCTGAGTTTTCCGCAGTGGCAGATTGCCAGGCGCGATCTGCAGACCGGTGCAGAGGATGTGATTACCGCTGCGCAGGGTAGTGCTGTGCGCCCGATACTTTCTCCTGACGGCCAGTATCTGGTGTATGGCACCCGCTATGAACAACAGACCGGTTTGCGGATTCGTCATCTGCTCACCGGCGCGGACAGCTGGCTGGCGTATCCTGTTGTGCGGGATGAACAGGAATCGAGGTTTACGCGGGATTTGCTGCCAGGGTATGCATTTACGCCGGATGGACGGGCGGTGCTGGCGCAACGTAACGGCAAGCTGATCCGCATTGACCTGCCCAAGGGTGACGTCAACCCGATTGAATTTGTCATTGAGGTGGAAAAACAGGTGGTTGAACGTCTGGCGTTTAACTATCGAGCAGGACTGGGACCGGTGAAAGCGCGCATTCTGGCAGATGCCGTTGTGGCGCCCAACGGCAGCGCTGTGGCGTTCTCTGCCTTTGCAAGGATTTATGTCTACAACTTCAAAACAGGTAAAGTGCAGGCCGTCACGCCCCAGGAGCGGATTGCGGCAATGCCGGCCTGGTCCCCGGACAGCACCTATCTGGCTTATGTCTCCTGGGCTGATGAGGGTGGTCACGTGTATCGGACCCGACCTCGTGCCGGCAGCCGGCAAAGCCAGCTGACCCGCGATGCAGGGTTTTATACTTCACCGGTCTGGTCACCTGATGGCACCCGTATTGTTGCCATGCGCAGTTCGAGCCAGGCACGGCAGGAAAGAACCAGCAGCACAGGCCCGGGTGTTGCCGCAGATGTGGTCTGGTTCGACAGTAAAGGCGGACCGTCAAATCTGGTGACGCCGGCGCGGGGCTACGATCGCCCCCATTTTGGACCCGAGGCAGACCGCATCTATCTGCAGACCAGCCATCCGCCCGCGCCGGGTAAGGCAACAGCAGGACTGGTGTCGCTGCGTTTTGATGGTACTGACCGACGTGATGTGCTGGCAGTCAGTGGCCCCGGTATTTTCAACCGCGGCGAGGATGTGGGTGCAGAAATGCTGCAGATCTCACCTGACGGCGGACACGTGCTGTTTAAACAGGCGGGGCAGGTGTACGTGGTGCAGCTGCTGGCCTACGTGCCCATGCAGAAAGTCTCGCTGTCCAAACCACAGCTGCCGCTGGTTAAACTCACCGACATCGGCGCTGATTTCATGGGATGGGCTGACGGCGGGGCAGCGGTGTTCTGGAGTGTGGGTAACCGTCTGTACCAGCGCAGCCTTGCCTCGCTTGAGTTTCGTGATGCCCAACAGCAGCAGGACGAAGATGAATCCACGACTGCTGATGGCAGAATGTCCGAGTCGTCGGACAGCTCGGATTCAGAACCTGAGAACAGTGTGCTGCTCGAGGCGCATACTGCGGTAGCCCAGAGGGACATCAACGTGTACCTGCCGCGTTATAAACCTGACGGCACGATTGCGCTGACAGACGCGACGCTTATCAGCATGGGTCCCCAGGGGACAATCGATGATGCCGTTGTGTTGATTGAAGGGGATCGTGTCGTCAATGCGGGTGCCCGCGACGAGGTCGTGATACCCGCTCAGGCCCATATTGTCAGCCTGGATGGCCGTTTTATTCTGCCGGGGTTTGTAAACACCCACGCACACTTTCGCGGTGCCCGGGGCGTGCCTGCCCAATCCAACCCCTCCTTTCTGGCCAGTCTGGCTTACGGCGTGACAACGGCCATTGATGTACAACCCGCAACGGTGGATCTGCTGACGGACCAGGACCGTGTGGATGCCGGCCTGATGATCGGCCCGCGGGCGTTTTCTACCGGCCCGGGCGTCTTCAGCGACAATAACTTTACCTCCAGATCCCACGCCCGGGCCGTTTTACAACGGTACAAAGAACTCTACCGCGTGAATAACATAAAGGCCTACGTGGCCGGTTCCCGTAAACAGCGACACTGGCTGATACAGGCGGCGCGCGACCTGAAACTGATGCCCACTACTGAGGGGTATCTCGATATGAAGGTGGATCTGACCCACGTTATGGATGGATTCAGCGGGCTTGAGCACAACTTCCCTCTGCCGACGTTGTACAGCGATGTGGTGACCCTCACGGCCGCAACTGGGATTGCTTACACGCCGGCTTTGCTGGTGAATTACGGTGGCCCGTCTGCAGAAAACTGGTTTTACACCCAACACTCGCCGCACGACGATGCAAAACTGCGTCGTTTTACCCCTTATGCGGATCTTGCTTCCCGCACCTTGCGCCGGCACTGGTTTGCCGAGCGTGAATATATATTTCAGGAAGTCGCTCGATCGTCGCGGAAAATATTTGCCGCCGGTGGCCAGGTAGGCATTGGCGGCCACGGTCAGTTGCAGGGCCTGGGATACCATTGGGAGCTCTGGGCAATGGCCAGTGGCGGATTCACGAATATGCAGATGCTGGAACTGGCAACCATTGTTGGCGCACGTATGTTAGGTCTGGCCGAAGATCTCGGCTCGGTGCAGGCAGGCAAGCTCGCGGATCTGATTGTCCTCGATCACGACCCGCGAGAAAATCTACAGCACACAACGTCACTGCACGCTGTAATGAAAGGAGGGGTGCTGTACAACGCTGATACGCTGGATGAAATATGGCCCCGACAGCAACCGCTGCCGCCACAGTGGTGGTGGCAATCAGGTCCGGAACAGCTGCGTCAGGCGGACGGATTGGATCAGGCACAAAAAAACAAACAAGAGCATGGTTATGGCAGATAACAGACCGCTGCGGATTGCGTTGGCAGGTATTTCCCATGAAACGAATACATACTGTCAGGGGCAGACGCCTAAAGATGCTTTTTATACGCTGCGCGGGCCGAAAATGCTTGCATCAGCTGGACAGGAGTCTGATGTTGGTGGTGCTGTGGATGCCTGTCATCGGCAGGGTTTCGAACCCGTCCCTGTATTGTTTGCCTCCACTCAACCGTCAGGCACGATATCTCGCGCGGCTTATGACGACTTCAAAGACGACATCCTTGCCGGTCTGACCGCCGCAGGACCTCTGGATGGTTGTGTGCTGTTGCTGCATGGTGCCGGCGTGGTGGATGGCATAGACGATCTTGAAGGGGATCTGGCGCATGCTGTCCGTGGTGTGCTTGGCCCGCTGCCCATCACCGCAAGTTTTGACCTGCACGGCAATGTCACTCAATTCATGGCGGATCAACTCAATGGTATTTTTGCCTGTCGGCAGTATCCACATGTCGATTTACATCAGCGCGCCGCTGATGCGGTAGCAGCCATTGCCCAGATGCACCAGCGAGGCGAAAATGCCTCCTGTGAAGTGATCTCGCTGCCGCTGTTGATGCCCACCACAACCACCTTTGAAGGCGTTGGACAGTCTACGCTGGCAGACCTGCTGGCATTACAGGCAGCAACCCCGTGTGTTGATTTGAGTTGGTTCCACGGCTTCCCCTATACCGACATTGCCGCAGTCGGCAGTGCGGTTGTGGCCACCTGTTATCCACATCAGCGCGAAGCGGCCAGAGCGGCAATGACCCGGTTTGCCCGTCAGTTGTGGGACAATCGTGAGTCCTTTCGAGCCCGTTCGTTGAGTGCAGACGAAGCATTGCAGGCAGCGGCACAGGTAACCCGCTATCCGGTGGTGATACATGAGACATCGGATAACTGTGGCGGCGGCTCGCCAGGTGACGGGACGCATCTGCTGCGCGCAATGCTTGACCAGGGTCTCGGCAAAGACGCCTGTTTTGCTTTTCTGGTGGATGCAGAAACAGCGGTTCAAGCCCATGCTGCTGGCGTGGGAGCCACTATCCAGATCAGACTTGGTGGCAAAACGGATCAGCTTCATGGCGAACCGGTGCAGGCCAGTGCCTATGTCAAAGCCCTGCATGATGGTCGCCTGATCATGCAACACATGTTCAAAGGGGCGCCATTGAACCTGGGGCCCATGGCGCGGCTGGTGATTGACGACATGGATGTGGTGGTGGCCTCCCGACGCAGTCAGACTTTCGATCGTGAACCGTTTCTTGCAGTGGGCATCGATGTGCAGAAATATAAATATGTTGCGCTGAAAAGCAGCAACCACTTCCGAGCCGGTTTTCAACACCTGGCCAGCCGCATTATCACCGCAGATACGCCGGGTTTGACCACGCACAAAATAGAAATCTTTCCGCGACAAAAAGCCCGGCGCAGGTTGTGGCCCATCGATCCACAGGCGAGTTATCCATGAAAAAGGAAGTATGTCTGATCACAGGTGTTGGTCCGGGGACAGGCAGCGCACTGGTTAAAACGTTCTGCGAAGAGTATGAAGTTGCGATGCTTGCGCGAAATGAACAGCGCCTGCTGGATCTCAGCGCTGAGCATGCCACAGCCCATGCCTTTCCCTGTGACGTCACCGATACGGCGGCGTTGCAGAAAACTCTGGCGGACGTCAGCAGTCAGCTTGGCGCGCCAGCCATTGTTGTGCATAACGCTGTTGGTGGAGCCTTCGGCAGTTTTATGGATATTGACCCAGAGGTCCTGAACCGGAACTTCCAGGTGAATACCATGGCGTTGCTATACCTGGCGCGTCTGGTAGCCCCTGCGATGATACAGGCGGGGCAAGGGGCCATCGTTGTGACGGGAAACACGTCCGCCTACCGGGGTCTGGCCAACTTTGCGGGTTTTGCACCCAGCAAAGCGGCTCAGCGTGTTCTGGCAGAGGCCATGGCGCGGGATCTGGGGCCCAAAGGTGTGCATGTCTGTTATGTTGCCATCGACGCAGTCATTGATCTTCCCTGGACACGCAAACGGTTTGCAGGCAAGCCGGATGAGTTTTTCTGTCAGCCAATGGATATTGCGGCGGAATGCCATCGACTGGCCCATCAACCCCGCTCAGCCTGGTCTTTCTCGTCGGTGATACGTCCTTTTGGTGAAAACTGGTCGCTGAATCAATAAAACGTCCCGCTACGCGCAGCGGCCACATTTCTGCTGTGAACCAGCGCACAGAGTCAGTGGGTCTGTGCCGGTAACCTACTGATCGACAAAGGTATGTCCAACGTGGATCAGAAGGATGGGGAATCGCAAAATATCAGGGGTGGTCTTCACTGTTGCCAGTATTGTATTGGCCATCAGCATTCTTGCTGTCCTGTTATTGATTGCAACCTCACGGACGCCGGAACAACTCTCCCGCATCGCCACCGATACGGCCTATCTCGAAGAAGCTGCGAACGCCATTTCCCGCGGTATTGAAGTGGGGCTCGCCCAGCAGCAGGCGCTGGGGGCAGATGTGCAACGCCTGGATGTGGCTTTACAGCAGGGTAGTGAATCTCTTGCGCGTACCCTGAATCAGACTTACCAGCCTGATGGATTGCTGGCGCAGACACGCTGGCTGGTCATCGACTGGCTGAACCTGATTGATGCCGATGCCGGCCAGCTGAGTACACCTGCCGGGGTACTCGAGCAGAGTGATCTGCTCTTGCAATCCATAGCGCAGCTGCGCGATGAGTTTGTTGCCTACGGAGCTAGCCAACAGGAACTGTTAGCGGCAGAGACGGCGTATGCGGCGTTGGCGAACACAACGGTCGGGGATCTGCGGGAATCAGGTGACCAGAATCGGGCCGACAGTGTTTATGTCAATACTGAACAGGTAAAAAGTCTTCTGGCCAGCGGTCGGGTAGACGACCTCAATGGTGTGCTGGCGCTGGTTGATCAGTTGGAAACTGTGGAAGCCGGACTGGCCACTGAGCAGCGCAGCAGCCTTCGCTCTCTGATTAACACAACGTACACGATGATTTCGCTGAGCAGAGCGATGAACCAGGCAGTGGATGCGATGCAGCAGGAACTGGTGCTGACGCGTCTGGAGCAACTCAGTGATACCACCACAAACGATCAGCTCTACGTTCTCAGTGCGGTCAACGATGCGCGGGTGCTGCTGAATGTGTATACCGTCCTGATGCTCGCGGTCCTGGGCTTTTTCGGGCTGCGTCTCGCCGCCAGCCACCGCGCCCTGAATCGCTCGCATGATGATCTTGAGTTGCGTGTGGTCGAGCGCACCGCCGATCTGGCGCGCGCTAACGAAAACCTTCAGGAAAGTCAGGTGCAACTTGTGCAGGCGGAAAAGATGTCGAGTCTTGGCCAGCTGGTGGCGGGTGTCATGCACGAAATCAATACGCCGTTGTTGTATGTTCTGAACAACACCTCGGTGACTGCCGAAGCGGTTGAAGATCTGGGCAGATATGTTGCGGCGACAAAACCGATTCTGGCGGCGCAGTCTGCAGAAGAAGGCAAGCAGGCCATCAAAGCACTGTTGGCCCGGCGAAAAGAATTCGACCTCGATGAAATTGATGAAAACATGCAGGAAATCGAGTCGCTGGCACAGGACAGCATCGAAGGGCTTAATCAGATCAGTGACCTGGTGCAGTCACTGAAAGATTTCTCCCGTCTGGACCGCGTGGCGGATGATACCTTTGATGTTCGCGAAGGGATCGAGAAAACACTGACCATTACCCGCAATCTGCTGAAGCAGGGTGTTGATGTGCAGAAAAATTTTGCGGATGTGCCGGAGATATTCTGCTCTCCATCGCGTCTGAACCAGGTGTTTATCAACATCATCACCAACGCGGTGCAGGCCATGAACGGGCGTGGTGTGCTGAAAATCAGCACTGCACACAACCAGACTTCCCAGGGTGACAGTGTTGAAATTGTCTTTGAAGACACCGGCTGCGGTATACCCCAGGAGCATCTGACCAGAATCATGGACCCCTTCTTCACCACAAAACCCGTCGGCGAAGGTACGGGTCTGGGATTGTCGATTGTGCGTCAGATCGTGGAACAACACGAGGGTCAGATATTTGTGGATTCCAAAGAGAATGTGGGCACCCGCATTGTCTTGAGTTTCCCTGTTAACGGACCTCAGCAGAAACCAGCAGACGCAGAGGAGGCGGCTTGATGAACACCGTTACCGCACAGGCGGCGACCGGCACACATCCGGTGATCATGTTTATTGATGACGAGCAACGGGTGCTGAAGTCCATGCGTGCGATGTTTCGTCGCGACTATGAGGTTCTGTTGGCAAATTCCGGTGCACAAGCGCTGCAGCTGTTGGAATCTCACGACGTTGAAGTGGTGGTTTCAGACCAGCGAATGCCGGAAATGACGGGTGTGGAGGTGCTGGCGCAGATCAAAGAGCGCTCGCCGGACACAGTACGGATATTGCTGACCGGGTATGCTGATCTCGCTGCAGTGGAAGCATCCATCAATGAAGCTGAAGTGTTCAAATATCTGATGAAACCCTGTCCGGCCGAAGAAGTCCGCGGTGCTGTGCAGGCGGCGCTGGACCTGCGCGGTGAAGGCGTGAGCACGAAGCCATCGGGTGTGGAAGGCATTGTTTATGTTGCTGATGACGAACAACCCGTAAGCAACGTCACACCCATCAATGCAAAAAGTAAAGCAGTGGTCAAAGCACACCAATCACCCGCCGCGCCGCCTGCGGCCGCCGTAGATATTCTCGTTTTCAGCAACGATTCGGTACTGTTCGATGGCGTTGCGGCTGCCAGCCCAAACCATCGGGTGCGTCAGGCGAAGAGCCTCAGCCAGGTACTGGATCTGATTGCACAGCATCCCATTGGTGTCCTTGTTACCGACGTAGGCGTGGATGAGAAGGGCGTAGCGCAGTTGAGTCACGCTGTACGACAACTGACGCCCGAGATTGTCATCATTCTGGCCAGTGAGAGATCGGATGCAAATCTGTTGATACAACTGATCAATTCCGGTCAGGTGTTCAGGTTTCTACTTAAACCGCTGCAGGCTGGTCAGTGCAAAATCTGGTTGGCTTCCGCCATGCGCCGCTTTCTGGACAGTGGTGGTCAGGCCCTGGCGGCGCTGGATTATGTGGTGACCAAACCCAGCGCCTGGGTGCGTTTTAAACACTGGTTGCTGGGCACGCAGGCATGAACGCGTTTGCCTGGCGTGAAGCCAGTTTAAGCATCGGTCAGAGTTTTACCTTTGCAGCCTGGGTAGTCATTCTGGGCGTAGTTGGCAGCTGGTTCATGCTCAAACAGGGTCCTGGACAGATCGTTTCCGATCTCCCTGAGATTCCCCGGTTTACCCTGACAACGGTGTCTGACGTCACCGAAACCACCTGGATTGAGCGTGCCGAGCAGGCCTACGCAGCGGGACGCATTACCCGTCCTGAGGGTGACAGCGCATTGTTTTTCTATCAGAAAATGCTGGCTCGCGATGCGCAGAATCTCTCGGCTCTGGCAGGCATAGAACGTATCACCAGCTATCTGATTAATGCTGCGGAATCCGCGTTGCGCAAAGAAGACTGGTCAGCAGCTGCGGACTGGGCAGCGCAAACCCTGGCGATCGATGCAGACAATCTGGCCGCGCGCTCTGTGGTCAGCCGGGTGGAGCGTTTTGAGAAAATCAAATGGTTAGGGGATCGCGCAGTGGATCAGATTGCGGCGGGGAATCTCACCAAACCGGCCGGCAATAATGCCCTGGCATCATACCAGGAGATGCTCAGCATGGATCCGGACAGCGTTGTTGCGCAACAGGGGATCGAGTCTGTGGCACAGCGTCTGGCGACGGTCGCTCAGACAGAAGCCTTTGCAGACAATCATGAGCGTGCCCGTGAACTTATTGCGCTGGCGAAAAGTATTGCGCCGAATGCGCCGGGCATCTCGCAAACAGAGAAACTTACCCTGCAATGGACCGACATGGTCAAAGATCAGGCGGTAAAAGAAGATCTGCTGGCCGCTGCTCAAGCCATGCAGGACGGTCACCTGTTGGGGATTCATTCACCCACCGGTGTGGGCGCGCTGGATCACTATCGGTCTGTGCTCATGAAGGATCCGAATTCTGCTGCGGCGCAATCCGGCGTCGGCCTGGTGATTGATGGATTGCTGGATCAGGCCTGGGCACTGGCCCGTGAAGAGCGTCTGGCGGAAGCTTTCACACTGGTCAGTCAGGCGGAGCAGGCGGGTGCAACAGACGCGGAATTACGTGAGATAAAAGACGAGCTTGATTTCCAGCAGCGTCGGGCTGCGGCACGAGCTGGCAACTTCGATACCGTGCTGGCCATTAGAGAGCTGGTGGTTCGCCGTCAGGCGGCGCCGGTGTTACCCAGGAATGCCCAGGGTGGTTGGGTCGAGTTGTTGTTCACGGTAGATGAGGACGGCAGTGTGAAAGATATTGATGTGGTGGAAACCAGCCGCGCTGAACTGCTGGACCCTGCTTTGAGTGCGGTGAGGAAGTGGCGATTTGAGCCTTATCTGGATAGTGGGCGTCCCATACCTGTGCGCAGCGGCGTACGCTTTACATTCCAATCCTGAAAAAAACCCACGCAAGCGTGGGTTTTTTATCCTGTCTGACAGGTGGTCTCAGGTACCTTCGTATTTACGAACCTCGTGGCGTCCGACAACCATATGATGTACCTCGTCTGGGCCATCCGCAATCCGCAGCGTACGCTGACCCGCATACATACGAGACAGCGGGCTCCACTGGGAAACCCCTGTTGCGCCATGCATCTGGATCGCCTGGTCGATAATCTTGCAGACTTTCTCAGGCACCATCGCTTTGACTGCGCTGACGTGGATGCGGGCCTCTTTGTTACCCATGATATCCATCGCTCTGGCGGCCTGGAGGACCATCAGACGGCAGGCATCGAGTTCAATACGTGCACGTGAAACCACCTCGATGTTCTTGCCCAGCTGAATGATTGGACGGCCGAATGCACTGCGGCTGCTGGCACGACGGATCATCAGTTCCAGGGCACGTTCACCGGCGCCGATGGAGCGCATGCAGTGGTGAATGCGACCGGGACCCAGACGTACCTGAGAAATCTCGAAGCCGCGGCCCTCACCGAGCAGAATATTCTCTTTCGGTACCCGCACGTTATCAAATTTGATGTGCATGTGGCCGTGTGGCGCGTCATCCTGACCAAACACTTCCATACCTTCCAGGATGTGCACTCCGGGGGTATCGATCGGCACCAGAATCTGCGACTGTTGCTTGTGTGGTGGCGCATCCGGGCTGGTTTTTACCATGGTAATCATGATCTTACAGCGAGGATCTCCGGCACCTGAGATATAAAATTTCTCACCGTTGATCACCCACTCGTCACCTTCAAGCACCGCGGCGGTACTGATGTTTTTGGCATCAGAGGAGGGTAATCCGGGTTCTGTCATGGCAAACGCAGAGCGGATTTCACCTGCCAACAGTGGCTTTAACCACTTTTCTTTCTGTTCAGGTGTGCCGACGCGTTCGAGCACTTCCATGTTACCGGTATCCGGTGCAGAACAGTTCAGCGTTTCCGATGCCAGACTGTTTTTGCCCAGTTCGTTGGCGATATAGGCGTAATCCAGGTTGGACAGACCTTCGCCGGTTTCGGCATCCGGTAAAAAGAAATTCCATAGACCATTGTCTTTGGCTTTCTGCTTGGCGGTGTCCAACAGCTCAAGCTGGCCCGGAGCCCAGCTCCAGCGGTCGGCACGGCCTTCGCCGAGGGCGTAAAATTCCTCGGTGATGGGTTCTACATTTTCTTTGATGTGTTTTTTAACCGCATCGAGTAGAGGCTGAGCCTCTTCTGACATGGTTAGGTGGAAAAGGTCTGGGTTTTCCAGAGCTGCTTCTGCCATCGTTCCCCTCTTTATTTGGTTGATTCAACTGGCGATTCCAGGGCATTGATTTTACTCACATCTGCCCGCCAGGCGCCAGCAAAGCCGGAGACTGTCTGACGCTAAAAGCCCCAAAAATGGGGCGTTTAAGGGGAAGTACTTAGCGGTTTGTCAGTTCAGAACCGAATAGCCACGATTGCGCAGACAATTGCGCACAACCACCTGTTTCTCATGAGCTGCCCGGCCCGCACCTTTGGCGCCACCCGCCACGGCACCGACGCCAGCACCGCGTTGCGCGGTGTCACTGTTACCCACTGCGGCACCAATTGCAGCACCAACAGCCGCACCCGCCAGCGCTCGGCCGGCGGCCTGGCGGCCCACATTGACCTGTTCAGCAAGCGCGGTACATTCACTCAAATCCTGGTTGTACTGCGCCATATTAACGCCTTTGGGATCAATGATAATGCCACGGTTGGCGCAGCCTGCGGCAAACAGGCAAAGGCTCAGCAGGACAGGAAGATGGGGTGCGCGCAGCAACAGCATGGTTTTTTCCCGCAATGGTGATACAGGTAGCGTAGTACAACATCCGTAATCTGAACGTGCGCTGAATCCCGGTTACAACCGGATCCGCACGTCTTTGCCTGCGTTTTGTGCGGAGTCATACAGTGCGTTTAGCATCGACTGCACCATCAGTGCATCGGCGATGGGCGCGGCACAAGGGCCTTTGTAGAGAATCTGTTCGACAAAACTGTCGATTTTGCGATTGAACACGGCGTTAAAAGACGTATCCGCAAGCCATGCGGGGGATTTGTTGACCATGTGTCCGGCTTCGTCGGTGTGAATCACTGTAGGGTCCCAGGTGGCCCCGCCTTTGCTGCCCATCAGCTGGAAATTCATCAGATTGCGCTCGCTGATGTGGGCAGCAAACGCACATTCGATATGTAACACCGCGCCGTTAGCAAACCGGATTCGACCTACCGCCAGGTCTTCAACGTCATAGGTTTTGTAATCCCAGCCTGCCATCGGGCTGGCAATTCTGTCTGATGGCTGGTTGCCTAAATACGTGAACATATCGGCACTGGCGCTGACCGGTTGAGGACTGCCCATGGTGTAGTGGGCCATTTCCAGCACGTGCACGCCGATGTCGATGATCGGACCGCCGCCCGAGAGGGCTTTCTGTCCGAACACACCCCAGTTGGGGATGCCACGACGGCGCATGGCCTGTACACGTGCAAACAGGACATCACCAAAAGCGCCTTCTTCATAAGCGCGACGCAGGTACTGGGTGCGCGGATCCAGCCGGTACTGAAACGCAACCACGAGCTGTTTGTGGGCCTGTTGAGCTGTCCTGGCCATACGGCGACCTTCCGCCAGGGTCATCGCCAGGGGTTTTTCGCACAGCACATGGCAGCCGGCTTTGAGTGCAGCAATGGTCGGCTCGGCGTGAAAGCGATTGGGGGTGCACACGCTGACTGCATCCAGCGACTGTTGTTTGAGCATCTTCCGATAGTCGGTATAGATGGCCGCAGCAGGATAGCTCGCCTGGCGTTTCGCGAGAATCTGTTCATTCACATCTGTGAATGCCACCAGCTCGACGTCCTCGCGGCTGGCAAACTTTGCCATTTGTAGTGCGGCGATGTCACCAGCGCCAATAAAGCCCATGCGTAAGCGCGTTTGTTGTATAGAACGTGGCATTTGTTGCTCCCCTCAACCAGACCCTGCTAAAGCGCCGCGGCGCGTTCAATACGCGGATAGTACAGCGCCAGCAGTATACTTCGGCTGAGCATAAATATACTCATGCCGAGCCACACCGCGTGATATGCCCACAGGTGAAACAAGCCGACCAGGCTGATGGCCCAGATCAGTGCCGACAGGACCATTGCGTTACGCATTTCGACAATATGGGTGGTGCCGATGAAGATGCCGTCGAACAGAAATGCCCAGACGCACAGCAGCGGGCTGATGATTAACCAGGGCAGATAAGCTGCGGCAGTATCCTGCACGGTTGTCGAAACAGTTAACAGGCTGATGAACGAGTGCCCTAACAGCCAGAACAGCAGTCCGGCGGCGATGGCAACCACAATGGCCCAGAATGCGCAGAATCGCGTGGTGCGGCGCAGATTATCCGGTGTCCGTCCGCCGTAAGCGTAACCTGCCAGCGTTTCCGCTGTGTGCGCAAAACCATCCAGGCCGTAGGTCATCACAAAAAACAACTGCATGAGCACACCGTGTGCGGCCAGCGTAACGTCGCCTAAGCCTGTTGCCATGATGGTGCCGACAAAAAACGGCAGTTGCACAAAAAAGGTCCGCAGAATCAGATTAGAGCCGATATGAAACAACGCGCGTACGTCTTCCCGAATCCATATGTGGGTGGGCCGTTGGCCCTGCCAGCCACTGACGCGCAGTGCACGGTAGACAAAGCCAAAGCCGGCGGCGGCAGCAAACCATTCGCTGATCGCGGTGCCCAGGGCCACCCCTGCGACACCGAAATCCAGCAGCAGGACCAATACCGCATTAAGAATAATGTTAGACAGATTGAAGCCGATGCTTAACCACAGCGTGTCGCGCATGCGCTGCAGGCCGAACAAGGTGCCCAGGGCAACAAGATACAACAGTAGCCCCGGCGCACCGTAGATTCTGATTTCGTAGTAAACACGGGCCAGTCCGGCGACCTGCGTTGAGGCTTCAAACAGCTGGAACAGCAGCAGCTGCAGCGGTACCTGCAGTAGCACAATGGCAATACCAATAGCCAGCGCGACCGCGCCGGCACGCAAGACAATCGCCACCACTTCGTTGATGTTTCCAGCGCCAAATGCCTGGGCTGCAAGACCCGTGGTGCCCATGCGCAGAAACCCGAACAGCCAGTACACCGCACTGAACAGTGTGGCGCCCAGAGTGACGGCGGCAATGAATTTAGGCTCGGGGAAACGTCCCATGACGGCAACATCCACCAGGCCAACCAGGGGGATTGTGATGTTGGCGAGAATTACCGGCCAGGTCAGTTGCCAGATACGGCGGTGCCACCCCGCCCGGGTGGTGGGGAAATTCTGTGAAATGATCCTGTCCTTGTGGTGCGTCCGCGCAGCTTAGCTGTGCAGAGCGCACGCGTCGACATGCAGACCTGAATCAGCCGCCGGAGCCGGGTTGTGCGTAGGAATCCTGCCGTATGGGCGCGGGTTTACGCGCGAGCCAGGCTTTCCAGCGTTCTATCTGGTGTAACCAGTCTTCCACCATCAGATACAGGCAGGGTACCAGCAACAAGGTGATGAACGTAGCGAACAGAACGCCCCAGGCCAGGGACACCGCCATGGGTTTGAATGGCGCGGTGGCGGGTGTTGATGTGGCCATCAGAGGTATCAGGCCGACAAACGTGGTGACAGATGTCAGCATGATGGGTCGAAAGCGAACCACGCAGGCGGTAGAGATGGCTTCAAAAATCTCTTTGCCTTCCCGACGCAGGCGGTTGGCAGCGTCCACCAGAACCAGCGAGGCATTGACCACAACCCCTGACAAGGCAACGATCCCCAGGGCAGAGAAGAACATGAGTTGCACATCCAAAACCCAATGGCCCACGATGGCGCCCACCGCACCGAAGGGGATGACGCTCATGATCACAAACGGTTGTAAATAGCTGCGCAAGGGGATGGCCAGCAGCCCATAGATCACCACCAGAGAGAACAAAGCGCCAACCAGCAAGCCTCCCATGGCGGTGCTGCGCTCTTCCTGTTCACCGCCCAGTTCAACATCGATGCGCGGGTAGCGTTTCTGAAAATCAGGAACCAGTTCTGTTCTGATGCTGGCGCTGACTTCTTCAGGTGCTACCGTGGAGCGATCCACATCTGCGCTGACGGTGACCGTGCGGCGGCCATCCAGACGGTTGATGCTTGAGTAGCCACGGTTGATCTCGAAACTAGCTACGCTGTAGAACGGAACTTCGCTGCCGTCCGGCGTGCGGATGTACATGTCTTCCAGGTTGCCGATGGATTTCCGTTCAGATTCCGGAAAGCGCACCATCACCCTGACGTCGTCCTGTCCACGCTGCAGCCGTTGTGCTTCGGATCCGTAAAACGCGCTGCGCACCTGACTGGCCAGGTCTGCCAGGGTCAGGCCGAGATTGCGCGCTTCAGGCAACAGATTGAGCTGAATTTCCTGTTTGCCAGATCGAAACGAATCGCGAATGTCGAATACACCATCGTAACGTGACAATTCTGCTTTGAGCTGTTCTGCGGCCTCTCGCAGCTCTTCCACATCTTTACCCTTGAGCTGGTACTCGATGGGAGATCCGGCGGAATAAGTGTCAGCATCGAAAGTCAGCTTAACCGCGTCAGATACCGACCCAACGTATTCCCGCCAGCGCGAGACCACCAGTTTAGTGCTGATGTTGTTGCGCTCAGCCAGCGGTGCAATGTCGATGACAATTTCTGCAATGTTGCTGCGCCCGGCACCTTCCGGGCGCCCGGGGCCGTTGCGGTCGACGTTCTGGCCAACGCTTGACAGAATGTTTCGTACCAACGGCTGAGATAAGCCGAACTCTTCAGTCATGTCATCGTTCAGGCGCAGTGCAGCTTCTTCAATGCGGGCGGCTGCGGCCAGCGTGGTTTCTGCCGCGATGCCTTCGGGCAGTTCCAGGCCAGCATATACCCGGTCGCCTTCAATAGCCGGGAAAAATCCGAATACAACCCGGCCGCTGGCGATCAGAGACAAAGCCAGAATCAACACACCCAGACCAACGGCTGCGCTGGCATAGCGCCACTGGATGACCTTCTCAACAAAGGGTTGATAGTGGTCTGAAGCAATGTTCTGTAACCAGTTAGCCAGCCCGCCCTGAAATCGATTCCAGGCCGCGGATAGGCCGGTTGTTGGTTCACTGTGTTTCCGATGGGCCAGGTGAGAGGGAAGGATCAGCTGGGATTCTATGATGCTGCAGATCAGCGCGAAAATAACCACCCATCCGATGGGGGAGAAGAAGCCAGCCATGCGACCTTCAACCATGATGAGCGGCAGAAATGCGGCAACCGTGGTGAGGACGCCGAAAATCACCGGCACAGATACTTCCCAGGTGCCGTCAACAGCAGCGGTGAGCGGGGGTTTACCGTTCTGTTCCTGAGCAAAAATGCGCTCTCCGACGACAATGGCATCGTCCACCACAATTCCCAGAACCAGAATAAACGCCATCACGGTCATGGTGGAAATATTGATATCAGTAAAGGGCAGTGCCGCGAGCGTGCCTAACAAGGCAACAGGAATGCCGATGGCCACCCACATGGCCACCCGGAATTTCAGGAACAGGGCCAGAATGACCAGGACCAGAATCAGCCCACCCCCTGCGTTTGCTGTCAGCACCGACATACGTTCCTGAAGCTCGTTTGAGGTATCGATCCAGGTGTTTAACGAGATACCTTCAGGTACCGGATAATTGTCGACAAGCTGGCGCACGTCTTCCGCTATTTCAATCAGGTCTTCGTTACCTACCTGGGAGACGTTCACAACAACGCCGCGTTTGCCGTTGAAGCGGGCCAGCAGATCGCCTTCTTCGAAAGTGTCGCGAATCACCCCCAGGTCGCGCAGAGTGACGCGAGTGCCATCGGCGCGGGTGAGCACAACCACGTCTTCAAATTCCTGACCCCAGTAAGCCTGACCTGTGGTGCGGATCAGAATTTCACCGTTGGAGGTTTTGATCGTACCACCCGGCATGTCCAGCGAACTCTGTGCAACGGCGCGGCTGACCTGGTCCAGGGTGATGCCGTAGCGGCGCAACTCCTGTTCGGATATCTCAATGGAAATCTCGTATGGGCGGATGTAGTCCACAGCAACCTGGGAGATGCCATCCACCGCCGCAATATCATCTCGCAGTTCACGGGCAAACTCCTTCAGCGTGCGCTCATCGGTGTCGCCGGAGACGGCAATCTGAACCACCCGTCGTGTGACAGCCAGTTTTGAGACAATGGGTTTTTCAGTTTCAATGGGAAAGCTGTTGATGCCATCAACGCGGCTTTTAATCTCGTTGAGGACACTGACCTCATCGGCTTCGGCAAGCAGTTCAGCGGTTACATTGCAGAGACCTTCAGTGGCCGTAGAGCGAAGCTTGTCGATGCCTTCAAGACCTTCAATGGCTTCTTCAACCCGGATACAGACAGAGCGTTCCACCTCCACCGGTGCCGCACCCAGATAAACCACGCGGACATTCACAACTTTGATATCGAAGTTGGGGAATTCTTCCTGATTGGTGGTGATGGCGCCAAACGCGCCGCCGAGCAGCAGCAGGATCATCAGCAGGTTTGAGGCAACAGGATTGTGTGCAAACCATCGAATCGCAGTGTACATGGCTGGGTGTCCTTTATGCGTCTTCGACGATCGGGTTGACGGTCATGCCTTCGATGGCCGTCTGTATCGGTGACAGACAGACCCTGTCACCATTGTTCAAACCTGACTGAACGAGCACGTTGTCCTGGTACAGGCGCAGGGGTTCGATGGCCCTGAACCTTAATTTGTCTTCGGCATCAACCACCAGCACCTGATTGTTGTTACGCAACGCGGAGCGCGGCAGGACAAAAATTTCTTCTGCTGACAATCCTTCAATTTCTGCGTTCACAAACAGGCCCACCGCAAGCGGTTGCTGGGTACCATCACTGGGGACCCGGGCAACCAGCTGCACCATCCGACTGGACATATCAATTTCTGCCTCGGTACGGACAATTTTTCCCTGCCAGGTCAGCTGTTGACCGGCGTATTGGGTGCTGAGCGTTACGTTGGGCTGCATCTCCGGCGGCAGTTCGCCGCGCATCATCGGCGGCAGATTCAAAAATGCCAGCTGGCGATCTGCTATCGGCAAGCGCACCTCAACCAGATCGCTGGCGTAGAGGGTGGCAATGGGAGAACCGCGCGACACAAACTGGCCGATGTCAACGTTCTCGGAGCGCACCAGGCCGGTGAAGGGTGAGCGGATTTCAGTGCGGGCAAGGTCCTGCTGGGCCTGCTCATAACTTACCTTGGCATCCTGCAGCGCGGCCTCGGCAACGCGCAGCGCGCGCAGCGAGTTTTCCATTTGTGAGCGCGCAGCGAGCTGTCGTTCTTCCAGGCTTTTCAATCGCTGGTACTCAAAACGGGCGTGTTGCTGTTCTGCTTCAGCACGCACCAGCGCTGCCTGTGCGCGGTCTTTCATATTCTGGTAATCAGATTTATCTACCTGCGCCAGGAGCTCACCCTTTTCGAAGTATCCACCCGCCACGAGCTTGGGTGACATCCAGGTGATGCGACCGGACACTTCCGGAATCAACTGGCTTTCGGTGGAGGGCATAACGCTGCCCTGGGAGTGCACCTTGAGCTGTACCGACTCCGCCTGCACTTCGCGAATTCGAACCGTTGTGGGCACTGGCGTCTGTGCCGCGGGCTCCAGTGCCGGCGCGGTTGCCATCAGCGTCAGGGCGCCGAAAACAAATATAACAACAATGATCAGTGGAATAATCAGCGTACGCATCATGGTGTGGCGGCCTCCTGGCCAGCGGCGGCGCGTGCGCTGTCGAACGCACGCATCATGGTTTCTTGATTGAGGTTGGAAAAAGCAGTGAAAGACTGACGCACGCCATCGGGGTCGCGCTGAGCAAGCGCGGTATCCAGCTGCAGGGCAAAATCCCGATAGCGGTTGCTGTCTATGACCGCAAACGGGTGAATGTCGCTCAGGTTCGGCGCGACCTGTTCGAACAGGGTGCGCGCAATCAGCCGCAGGGGCAGATTGCGACTGGCAGACATGAACGACTCCATTAACTCGAAGCGTGCCAGGGTGTGTGCTTCCTTGCTTAAGTCTTCATCGATCAGCGGCTTTACCAGTGCACGGATAGCGGTGATTTCGTCATCGCTTGCCAGCTCCAGGGTCTGCTGAGCGGCCATACTGACCATGGCGTTGATGACCATGAGAATCTGATCAACCAGGGTTGGATCCGGCAGATCGCCCTGGGCCAGCATATGACCGATGACATCCAGGCTCGCATCTTCGGTTTTCTTGACTCGTGCACCGCCGGGCTGGACTTCCGCCAGACCGATCTGTTCGAGTTTTTTCATGGCCTCGCGCACCGCACCTCGGTTCGCATCGAAGCGTGCTGCAAGGTCCCGTTCAGACGGCAGACGTTCCGCGACCCGATAGTGGCCGGACAGAATATCCTGAATCAGGCTGCCGGCAATGATGTCGTGTTTTCCAGCCAAGGTAGTGGGCTCCAGTGGGCCAGAGGTTGTCTGGCGCGATGCTTTTGGTCTGTCCGAATTGGTCAGACCACTATGGTCTGGGCAAGTGTAGTTGGAAATGAGCGAACATCAAGAGGTTTGTTACACAAAGTAACGAATTGTGCGCCAGGGCACAGTTGCCCCGGGCTTATGACATCTGCGCAGCGCGGCGTGGACGGCGCGTGCGCTACTGAGGTCGTCGATCCAGCAGATTGCCGGTGCGCAGCAGTTGTTCGACTTTCTGGCGACGCTCGTGAGTGCGTATGGACCAGTAGCTTTCGTCAAACGCAGCCCGTTCGGTGCGCAGAATCACGCCCATAGCGCTGGGCAGGTGAAGATTCGCCAGCAACAGTGCCAGCGTCGGGTTGGTTTCGTCGTGCACCTGTATGTCTGCCAGGGTAACGCCGTCTTCGCCGAGCGTGACACACTCAAGGCTCAGCGTCCTCGGGTTGAGCCTCAGACCCTTGGTGTTGTCAGCCCCATAAAGCAGCGGCTCGCCGTGTCGTACGTGGATCTGTGTCTCAGCCGCAGTCTTTTTGGCCACCACGTCATCAAACACATCTTTGTTGTAGACGATGCAGTTCTGCAGAATCTCAACAAAACTGCTGCCTTTGTGGTGTTTTGCTTCGTTAAACAGCCCAGGCATGGATTTCTGATCAATGTCCACGCAGCGTGCAAAAAACGTTGCGCCAGCGCCGATGGCAAACTGACCCGGGGCTAACGGGGCTTCAACAGAACCCGTCGGGCTGGTGGGGCTGTGAGTGCCCGGTCGTGAAGTTGGCGAGTACTGGCCCTTGGTCAGGCCGTAAATTTCATTATTGAACAGCAGAATGTTCAGATCGATATTGCGGCGCAGTGTGTGCAGCAGATGGTTACCGCCAATGGATAAACCATCACCATCACCGGTTACCACCCATACTTCCAGTTCTGGGTTGGCCAGTTTGACACCGGTGGCAAATGCTGGCGCTCGTCCATGAATGGTGTGAAAACCATAGGTATTCACGTAGTAGGGCAGGCGCGATGAGCAGCCGATACCGGATACAAACACGGTTTTCTCCGGCACGGAGCCGCCTTCTGCCAGGGCTTTGTGAACGCTTTTCAGGATCGCATAGTCGCCGCAGCCGGGACACCAGCGCACTTCCTGATCCGTGGCAAAATCTTTAAATGTCAGTGCATTCATGTCAGCCTCCTGTCTGTTCCTGCGGCGCAAGGGCGTTGTCAGCGGCTTTTGGCGCAAATTTTGAGATAAATGTTCTGATTTCGTTGACGTTGAGCGGCTGACCGGTGACCTTGTTGAACTGTTCCACGCGAACATTCAGCTTGTCGCGCAGCACAGTGGCCAGCTGGCCGGTATTCAGTTCCGGCACAATAATGGTCTCAAAACCCGCCAGCAGCTCGCCCAGATTGGAGGGCAGCGGGTTGATGTGACGCAGATGGATGTGGGCAACCTGTTGACCCTCAGCCAGAGCATCTTTCACCGCTTTATAGAGGGTGCCGTAAGTCGAACCCCAGGCCACCACAGCGACGCCGCCTGTGACACCCTGATCGATGGTCTGTGGCGCAATAAAATCTGCAACACTGCCCACTTTGCGGGTGCGGACATCAGTCATCGCCTGATGGTTGGCGGCATCGTAAGAAATGTTGCCGGTATCCACGTCCTTTTCAATGCCACCCACCCGGTGGATAAAGCGTGCATCCCCCGGTGTCGCCCAGAGACGTGCAAACGTGTCCGGGTCTCGTGCAAAGACGGCCTGTTGGGTCTGTTCAGTGGGCTTGTGCGTGTCGATGACCGGGTATTGTGCAAAATCCGGGATCGGCCACAGCTCTGAAGCATTGGCGATGTAGCCGTCGGTCAGCAGGATCACGGGCGTCATATGTCTCAGCGCAATGCGCACCGCTTCAATGGCTGCATCAAAACAGTCTGCCGGGGAACGCGCCGCAACAACCGGTACCGGTGTATCGCCATTGCGTCCGTAAACCGCCTGATAGAGGTCGCTCTGCTCGGTTTTGGTGGGCATGCCGGTTGAAGGCCCGGCACGTTGGCTGTTCACCAGTACCAGCGGCAGCTCTGTGGCCACTGCCAGGCCGAGTGCTTCCATTTTCAAGGCAACGCCGGGTCCGCTGGACGAGGTAACGCCAAGCTTGCCCGCGTAGGAGGCGCCAATGGCGGCACAGACCGCGGCAATTTCGTCTTCGGCCTGAAAGGTGGCCACACCAGCTTCCTCCAGCCCTGCCAGATGGTGTAACAGGCTGGATGCCGGTGTAATCGGATAGGAGCAGAACATCAGTTCGGTGTCCGCCAGTTCGCCTGCGGCAATCAGGCCCAGGGCCAGATTTTCAGCACCGGTAATGGTGCGGTACTCAACACTTTCCAGCGGTGCCTGGGGGGTATGTTCCTGATGCAGGATTTGTGCAAATTCGGTGTTTTCACCGTACGCATGGCCAGCATCCAAAGCCACCAGGTTGGCATCACGAATCTGCTCGTTGTTGGCAAACTTCCGGTTGATCCAGTCTCGTGTGGGTTCACGTGGCTGGTCGAACATCCACAGAATCAACCCCAGCGCCCAGAAATTCTTGCAGCGGCCGGCATCTTTGGTGCCCAGGCCCAGTGGTTTTACGGCCTCTACCGTCAGATTACTGATTTCGATCGGCACCACCTGATACCTGTCCAGAGTGCCATCTTCGAGTGGGTTGGATTGCAGATCTGCGCGTTTTAAGCGCTGTGTGGTGAAGGCATTGGCATCAACCAGAATCAGCGAGTCAGCTTTCAGGTTGCCCAGATTTACCACCAGTGCGGCAGGGTTAAAAGCAATCAGCACATCCGGCGCATCACCTGGCGTTGTTATTCGATCACCGCCAAACTGAATCTGGAAGGCGGAAACGCCATAGCGCGTCCCGGCGGGTGCACGAATCTCCGCTGGAAAGTCCGGCAATGTTGATAAATCATGCCCGGACATTGCCGAAGCCACGGTAAATTGCTGCCCCTGCAGCTGAATACCATCGCCGGAGTCGCCTGCAAACCGGATGACGTGGCTTATTTTGCCGCCAAGTTGTTGTTCCACTTTACTTTTCTGCCAAAAAATAGGCGCGCATTGTAGCGGACTTGGGCTGATTTGCGACCACTGACTTGGACTGAGATGCTATATGGTTATTTGCTCTGCTTAGACAGTCAGATTGACTCTGCGGCCAGACCCGGTAGAGTGCCGCCGCTTTAAACCAACGGAGAAAGTGATGAAAAAAGTTGCGAGTACCGATGCTTACACCATCGTGCAGCGTAAAGACAGCCGCTATGCGGTGATTGGCGCCAACCGCAAGCCGATTAACGGCGACGAAAAGGTAGCCATCCTGTTAGAGCATGGCCTGATTACGGCCCCTGCACCCAAAGCCCCTGAACCCGAACCTGAAGCCGTCGCGGAAGAGGCTGGTGAGGCAGAAGCGCCGGAAGCCGAAGCGGCAGAAAAAGATGCTGAAGACGGCGAAGCGTCTTAGACTGCACCCTGATGTTTGTCTGGATGTAATGGCGTGAGCAAAGCTGATCCTTTCCGGGTCGTGTCGGAGTACGAACCTGCAGGGGATCAGCCCGCGGCCATCGCGAGCCTGGTGGAAGGGCTTGAATCAGGTCTGAGCCATCAGACCCTGTTAGGGGTCACCGGTTCCGGTAAAACCTTTGCCATCGCCAAAGTCATTGAGCAGGTGCAGCGCCCCACCCTGGTGCTGGCGCCTAACAAAACCCTTGCGGCGCAGCTCTACGGTGAATTCAAAGATTTTTTCCCCAACAACTCGGTGGAATACTTTGTTTCTTACTATGACTACTACCAGCCTGAGGCTTACGTTCCAGCCTCTGACACCTATATAGAAAAAGATTCTTCCATTAATGCGCATATCGAGCAGATGCGCCTGTCTGCCACCAAGGCGCTGCTGGAGCGACGCGACACGATCCTGGTGGCCTCGGTTTCTGCGATCTACGGCCTTGGTGACCCGCAGTCCTACCTGCGCATGGTACTGCACCTGGATCGTGGCGACAGAGTTGATCAGCGGCAGCTGCTGATGCGCCTGGCCGAACTGCAATACACACGCAACGATCAGGTGTTTGCGCGTGGCACCTATCGTGTGCGCGGTGATGTGGTCGATGTCTTCCCTGCGGAATCGGAAAAAGAAGCCATCCGGATTGAACTGTTTGATGATGAGATTGAAGACCTGGCACTGTTTGATCCTCTAACCGGTGAAATCCTCAAGCGTGTGCCGCGCTATACGGTGTTTCCGAAAACCCACTACGTCACCCCGCGCGAACGCATGTTGAACGTACTTGATGACATCAAAGAGGAACTTCAGGATCGACTCAATTATCTGACCACGAATAACAAGCTGGTTGAGGCGCAGAGGCTTGAGCAGCGCACCCGTTTTGATCTGGAGATGATCCAGGAACTGGGTTACTGCTCCGGCATTGAGAACTATTCGCGCTACCTCTCGGGTCGCGAACCCGGGCACGCACCGCCAACTCTTTTTGATTATCTGCCCAAGGATGCTTTGCTGGTTATCGATGAATCCCACGTCACGGTGCCGCAGATCGGTGCCATGTACAAAGGCGACCGTTCGCGCAAAGAAACGCTGGTTGAATTCGGTTTCCGGCTGCCGTCCGCGCTGGACAATCGACCGCTGCGGTTTGATGAATGGGAACGACTTGCGCCGCAGATGATATTCGTCTCCGCCACGCCGTCAAACTACGAAGCGGAGAAAGGGGGTCAGATTGTTGAGCAGGTGGTGCGCCCAACCGGATTGGTTGACCCGGAAATCATCATCCGCCCGGCAACGACCCAGGTTGAAGACCTGCGCGGTGAAATTGAAGATGTGATTGCCGCCGGTGAGCGAGTGCTGGTCACAACGCTGACCAAACGTATGGCGGAAGATCTGACCGAATACCTGGACGAGCATGGCGTACGCGTGCGTTACCTGCACTCAGATATTGATACCGTGGAGCGCATGGAGATTATTCGCGATCTGCGCCTGGGTGAATTTGACGTGCTTGTGGGGATCAACCTCCTGCGTGAAGGATTGGATATGCCCGAAGTTTCTCTGGTGGCAATTTTAGATGCCGATAAAGAGGGTTTTCTGCGCTCAGAGCGATCTCTCATTCAGACGATAGGTCGTGCCGCCCGGAACCTGCATGGCCGCGCGATTCTCTACGCAGACAGAATCACGGGCTCCATGGAGCGCGCCATTGGTGAAACCGATCGACGACGCGCGAAGCAGGTGGCCTTCAATACGGAACACGGCATCACACCCACAACCATCCATAAATCCATTGCAGACATCATGGAAGGTGCCAGGGTAGTGGGGCCGGGCGCACCGAAAAACGCGGGGCGGCAGAAAAAAACAGACCAGCAGGTGATTGAGATCCCGGCAGATCCTCGAGCGCTGGGTAAACTCCTGGCTGATCTTGAAAAACAGATGTTACAGCATGCGCAGAATCTGGAGTTTGAAGAGGCGGCTGCCCTGCGGGATCAACTGCAGAGCATTCGTGATGCAAGCTTAAGACACTAGGGAGGCTCCAGAAGGAGCAGGAGAGGTGTGAGATGGCGAAAAAGACCGCAATTGTCCTGGCGGCTTTGTTGCTGGTGGGTATTGGGCTGCTTTATCGAGCCGATTCTGCAACAGTGGCTGATGCAGAGGATGTTCTGTCATTTATGCTCGACTACTGTAAGACCCATGGCGCCTATCCGGATACAAAAAACCTGAACACAGCGTATCCTGAGCTGTTTGCGCAGCAAGACTGGTATTACTGGCCAAACGATACGTTTACCCAGGCAACTTATCAGTATCCGATGACATTGCCACTGCCCCATGCGCCGGGCAGCGCCAAGCTGTCCGAATTTTTTCCGGTGATCTACGCGTATGCGCATCGCAATCCCTGCGGGGATCTGAGTATTAACTAGTGGCAGGTGGAACCACAGTGTCCGGCACCCAGTTGCCATGGAACCCATAGGGTACACGGCTGGGCAGGTGCACCTGAGCCAGCGCCGGTCGCGATAAATCCCGGGCATCCAGGATCAGCAGATCGCTGGTGTTTTTGTTTTCATCAAAAACATAGGTCATCAGATAACCGTCATCTTCGCTGGTGGCCCCTTCACGCGGGACAAATACCGGTTCTGCGCTCTGCCTGCCGGCACCCATTGTGAATTCCGTGGAAGTGCCCGAGCGCATATCGTGTTTCAGTAGGGATGGAAAACCATAGTTACCCGCAGATCCGGCCACTGCCACGGTATAACCGTACTGGTATGGTTTGCCATTCAGTGCAGGATGAATACGGGGAAATTCCTGGTTGCGGGCGTCAACAATGGTCTCGTTGACTTTGCGGGTATTGGGATTGACCGTCCAGCGGTCCAGGCGGGGCAGGCTGTCGCCGAACGGCCCATGGATGTCGTTGTCGAACATCCTGTCGTAGCGACAGATGTCGATGACCACGTTGCCGGCGGCATCTTCATACGCATTCATCGGGTGATAGGCATAGTTAGCCGTTATCGGCGACCAGATGATGTCGCTGGCATCACCGTTGCGTGGCATCAGCCCGATACGAGGCTCATGATCATTGTCCCAGCGAAAAGGAAAAGAGGCGCCAGTGCCCAGCGCCATGAAGCTCAGGGTAACCGGCAGATCAAAGATCACCACATAATTTGCAGTCAGGCTCATGTCATGGATCATGGGCATGCCGCCTAACGGGATCTCGGTTTCGTCAGCCCACTCACCCTCTGCATCCACCACAACATAGCGCACATGATCCCGCAGTGATGCCCAGTCGTAGCAGATGGCATGTAACTCACCGGTATCCGGGTCAAGTTTCGGGTGCGCGGTATAGCCGGTACCGATAGACGTATTGTCTCCCAGAGAATCCAGGGTGTAGCTCATATCCTGGGGCAGGCCACCAGATTCGACGATAGCCAGCGTGCGACCTCCATGTCCTATGACATTGGTGTTGGCGGCGCTGCCCCCGACAAACCGGCTGTGGTACCACTGCGCCCTGCCTTCGTTCAGTCGCAGTCCGTGCACCATGCCGCGGCCGGTGAACCAGTGGTAAGAGCCTGCATCCACATCAGCGCCTGGATTGGGCCCGTTCCTTAAAAAACGCCCGTTCAAGTCGGCGGGAATAGCGCCGGTCACCTGCAGATTTGTCGCTGTGGTTTCATCGGCCACGGCGGCAAAATTATTCTGCAGATACATATTGTCTGCACCACTATTGCCAGAGCATGCAGAAAGAGCCAGCGGTGTGAAGGGTAGAGCGATTCCGCCTTTAAGTAGATGCCGTCGTTTCATTTGCTCTCTCCGCTGGGCCGATGGTTCTGTAGTGGCATTGTTGGTGTTTGATTTGACGCTGACAAGCCTTAATTTGGCTGTTGCCTGTCAGAAGCGGGTGCTTTTTTCGAACGTAATAGGCATGTGTCTGATGCCGGAAATAAAATTGGATTCAAGCCACTGGGGCGTTTCAGCAAGCCTGAAGTTCTGCATCCGTGAGAGTATCTCGTGAAACATGCAGTCAATTTCTACCCGGGCAATGTGCTGGCCCAGGCACACGTGTGTGCCAGTGCCAAACGCAATGTGCTCGTTAGGGAAACGATGCAGGTTTAATTGATCGGGATCTGAAAATTTGTTCGGGTCATAGTTGGCGGCGCCGAAATAGCGTACAACTTTGTCACCGGCTTTGATCTGTTGACCGTGCAGTTCCACATCTCTTGTCGCCGTGCGCCGGAAGTAAATCACCGGGCTGACCACACGCAGGAGTTCGTCTCGTGCTGAGGTGTCCAGTTCGTCACATCGATGTGCCTGCCAGTCGGCAAGCGCCGCCGGATGTCTGATCAGTTCGTACAACCCTCCCGCAACGAGATTTCTGGTGGTGTCACCGCCGGCATCAATCAGCAGCATGAAAAACAGCTGAAAATCGATGGCGTCCAGTCGCCTGCCATCCACCTCGGCATGGACAATCTGGCTGGCCAGATCGTCGGTTGGTGCAGCAAGTTTGCGTTGATACACCTCCTGGGCATAAGCAAACATTTTGCTCACCGCTTCCAGTTGTTCGCCTGGCGCCAATGCTTCCGGTGCGGTATGGATGATTTCCGTGAGTTTGTACAGCTCACGCCCATCTGCCAGCGGAATGCCGGTCAGCTCGGCAATAACATATGACGGCAGTTCGCCAGCCACCTCGCTGACAAACTCGCATTCACCGCGCTCAATGATTGGATCAATGATCTGAGCGGCGAGCTCAGCGATACGCGGGCGTAAGGCTGCAGCAGGGCCGCGGGTGAACTCTTTGCTGATGATGCGACGAAACTGTGTGTGTTGAGGTGGGTCCATCATCAGCATCATTTTGTGGTCGCCACCGCCGAGGTCACCATTGGCAGGGTCCGGGTCAGGCAACATGACGGTTGGTTCAGATGAAAACAGCAAGGGCTGACGACCCACTTCCGCAACGTCTTCATAACGGGTCAGCGCCCAGAAGCCAGGGCCATCAGGTTCGTTGTGCCAGTAAACGGGCGCGTTTTCCTGCAGCCAGTGATACTGTTCCAGAGGGTGACCGCTGGCAAAGCTGGCAGGGTTTAACAGATCGATGTTCATTTAGGCCTGGTCACTCCAGTACGGTTCGCGTACGACACGACGCTGAATTTTACCTGCCGCCGAGCGGGGCAGCTCGCTGACATAATCAATAGTGCGCGGGCATTTGAAGTTGGCCAGTCGCTCCCGGGCCCAGCTGATCAGTTCGTTAGTCAAAGCTTCGCTGGGTTGTATGTTGTCATGCAGTTGTACAACGGATTTGACCTCTTCACCCCATTCGTCATTAGGCACACCAATGGTGCAGACATCGACGACAGCAGGATGTTTATGAATCTCGCTGTCTACTTCCTGGGGATAGATGTTCACGCCGCCGGAAATGATCAGTTCTGCACTGCGCCCGGTCAGGAACAGGTAGCCGTCTTCATCGAAGTAACCCATATCGCCAAGGGTGAAATAGTCACCCCGATAAGACTTGCTGGTTTTGCTGTTGTCTTTGAAATACTCAAAACGACTGTCTTTGGCTTCTGGCGCGCGCATGTAAATGGTGCCGATCTCGCCGGGTGCTACCGGGTTGCCGTCATCGTCGAGGATTTTGTTGTCGAACTCCGGACCAGGACGCCCCACTGTACCCGGTTTGGTCAGCCACTCCTCTGACCCCACAAGAAAACCACCTCCGCCCTCTGTGGCGGCATAGTATTCCCAGATGACGGGACCCACCCAATCTATCATGGCGTGTTTGATATGTACCGGGCAGGGTGCAGCGCCATGGATCAGAAATTTCAGCGACGATAAATCGTACTTTGCGCGGATGTGCTCAGGCAGCCCCAGCATGCGGTGAAACATGGTGGCGACCATGTGGGTATGTGTGATTTTATGTTCATCTATCAGGCGCAGGGTTTCTTCGGCGTCCCACTTGTCCATCATCACAATGCCCACACCAGACCACAGCGGTTGGACGATATCGATCAACAGTGGGGCAGCATGATAACCAGGCCCGGTGACCAGTTCGCGGTCCTCACCGGGAGTATAGGCGGCAGGGGTGTCCCCCCATTGCGGTACTTCCAACAGTTTTGCTTTGCGGTATACGCCTTTCGGTTTGCCGGTGGTGCCTGAGGTGTACAACATGCGCGAGCCCAGCTGCGGCTGTTCTATGTTGTGGCCATGAAGCGGGGCAAGTGCCTCGGAAAAGTCGGTAAACCCCTCAATATCACCGCCGATACTGAGCAGTAGATGGGCCCCTGGCGCATGACCGGGTGCTTCGATCACCGGGTCGCCCAGACTGGCATCGGCAATGAACGCCCTGGCCTCGCAGTTGTCGACGATGTAGCCGATCTCTTCTCCTTTCAGATGAAAGTTGATGGGCGTGAAGCGTATGCCGCTGCGTGTGGTGGCCACCAGGGTTTCGATGAATTCAGGACGGTTTCTGGCCACAATGGCAACGGCGTCGCCCGCTCCGATGCCGTGTTGTGCCAGGAGTCGAACAAGACGGTTGGCATTGGCATTTAACTCGGCAAATGTGCGATCGCCATATTGGGTGACCACAGCCGAAGCATCTGGCTGCTGCTGGGCGTGATAAGCCACCAGCATGCCGCGTTCGATGGCCCATTCCAGTGTCATGTCGCTCATGTGTTCCCCTCACATTCCCATTTCTCTCAGATAGATTTGTACGCACTGGCAACGCCGGTTGCAAGCCTGCAGACACTGATTATGTGCCAGAAACAAAAAGCCCCACACGGGGTGGGGCTTTTCTGAGTGCCTGAAGCAATCTGTGGGTTCAGAAGGCGCCGAACCGGTAGGTGACTTCCAGACCATAGAACTGTGGGTACAGTGACTGGGCCAGTTGACGGTAGTCGTTGGCCGCGGTCTGTGTGGTGACGCCGCGGGAATAAACCCTGTCCAGAACGTTGTCGACAAAACCGCGTACCACCCACTGGTCCCGGTTATCGCGCCAGGTCAAAGAAACGTCCAGCCTGTCTCGCGCCGGATTTTCATCAATGGCACGGACAATACCTTCGGAGGCATATTCACCAGTGTAGGAATACGTGGCACCTGCGGTCAGCGTGCCGGCATCAAACCCCCACTGGTAGGTTGCCCACAAGGTGTATTTCCACTCGGGAATCCGCTTGAGGTCGTTGCCTTTCAGGTTCTGGCTGAGGAAGGCATCGCGACCCGGATCGCCGGTGACTGGATCATCCGCGGTCTGATTGAAAATCTGGATCGGGAAGAAAGGGTTGTCGTCTTCCAGCACAATCAGATCAGACTTGTACTCGGTTTTGGTGTAACTCACGTTGCCACCTAAAGTCATGGCATCGGTGGGTAGCCAGGTGAACTCAACTTCCACACCCATGTTTTCCGCTTCGTCGGTGTTCAGCACCTGATCCTGTGCCTGGCCTGAACCTGAGTCGAAGATTTCGATACGATCCTGATAGTTGTCGTACTGATACATGTAAATCGACGAGTTGATCTGCAGTTGACCCTCTAAAAGGGTTGCCTTGTAACCGATCTCTGTTGCCAGGACTTCTTCCTGATCGTAGGTGAGCGGCACAATGCCGGAGATGCCACCTGGCGATAATCCCCGAGAATCGCCAATACCCAGTGAATAACCGCCTGCGCGATAGCCGGTGGTCACCGATGCGTAGACCAGCGTGTCTTCGTTAGGGGTCCAGTCGAGGTTGACGCGGAAGGATACATCACCCCAGTCGTCATCACCCTGGGCGCGATCGGAGAAGGAGAAAGGTAATCCCTGCAGGCGCAACGGCGTTGTACAATTCGGGTCATCCAGAGCGCAGGCCGGTGTGATCTGGTCTGCCGTGAAAGATGGGGCCGCGTTACCCTGGAATATGTTGCTTATCGCCAAGGGGGATGTGAGGCCTAAGTTGGCACATGTTGTGCCGAAAAACACACCGATAGCGCCATCGCAAGATGTGAGAAGTGCATTACCAAAAACTGGTCCTGCGAACAGGGCAGGATCGAGCTCGAAATAGCCTGTACGATCTTCAAAAGCAGACTTTTCATCTTTTGCCCAACGCACGCCCAACGTGAGCGCAAACTCCTCGTTAAATGTATAAGTTCCCTGGGTGTATACCGCATAAGCATCTGTATCAATTTCATTCCAGTACTCATACCAGGCACCTGTGGGGTCCCCTTCCCAAAGGCCAAGAACCTGGGTTCCAACAGGCGCGCTACCTCTCCTGGCGTGCGCGCCACCGGGAGTTGTTGTTATGAAGGGAGTAAATCCGGCCATGCCACCGTAGTTAGTTGGGTTCACAAAACGCCCCTGGCTTTCAAGATCCCGGAACGCATAGTTCTGTACACGATTGGCGTGAAAGTAATACAGGCCGCTGGTGACCTGCAGTTTGTCGCCGAGTTGCCACAACAGCTGCAGTTCGTGGGAGAACGTCTCCACGGATTCCGTGACGGTCTGCCGCGGCTGCGCAAAGGTGCCGTTGGTGTAATCCAGGTCAATATCAAACAGATAATCGAAATCTGACCAGCCACCCAGATACTTCAGCGAGGTGGTTTCGCTGATGTCCCAGGTCAGGTCAAACTGCACGCCGTTCTGGTCAAATTTTTCAAAGTTGTCGCCGTTGTTGGCCACTTTGTTGTTCAGATCTTCAAGATCAGGATCCAGCGCCAGGCCCATGCCGCCCAGACCGAAACCCGGGTTGGGCACAACAGACTGAGCAATATCAATGCCTGGACGGTTGTAGGCACCGTACAGGGTTTCACCGGTCACGGGGTGAGTAAACGCAAGCGCGCCGGGTGTGCCTGCATCAACCGGACGAATGCCCCGGGCATAGTTTTCTGTGTTGCGGGTGGTTCGATCGCCGGCAACACCCTCCGCAACCACCGGGGACATGCCGATGATGCGATCCGATGAGCGGTCGTTGTACCGCACGTTGGCTTCCCAGTTGTCGGAAATATTCCATTGCAGCGCAAGGGAATAGTTGGAGTCGTGGATGCTGTTGATGTCTTCGCTGCCGGCGAGTCCACCCTGAGAGCCATCACGGTCCCGGTTAACCGCCACAAAGCGATAAGCGAGTTTGTCGTCGATAATCGGGCCGGACAATACGCCATAGTATTCCTGAGTATCCAGGTTGCCGCCGAGCACCCGTAACTCACCTTCAAACTCATAAGTGGGTCTGTTGGTGATGTAGTTCAACGCGCCGCCAATGGAGTTCCGGCCATACAGTGTGCCCTGGGGCCCGCGCAGGGCCTCGATGCGAGCGATATCGTACAATCCGTTTTCGGATGCCGCGATACCGAAGTCTTCGGAGTAGATGCCGTTGTAATAAGTGGCTACCCCCGGGTCGCCACCTACGGCACGGAAATTACGACCTACACCACGAATACGAATATCGTAGGCGTCGCGGGTAGTGGCCGGAATGAAGTTGACGAGTTCGTCAGCGCCCTGAATGCCGAAGTCTTCGATCATATCCTGACCGAACGCGGTGATTGAAATCGACGTGTCGGACACCGTGGACTCACGCTTTTCAGCGGTGACCACCATTTCTTCAATAACACGACGTTGTTCTTCTGCAAGAGCCTGGTTGGCAAACAGCATACACGCAAGTGCAGCTCCACCAATGCGGAAATAAGACATGTAGTTACCCCTCCAAGTGTTCGAACGTACAGCACCTGTTTCAGGTGTTTCTGCTGCCGTCGAATCCAGTTTAATGGAGCCGATTTGTATCCCCATACGAATCGACCTCCCTAGGATTGATCATTTGTCGGACAGATGCAACTGGTGATATATGACTAAAATGTATACCGAAAGAACGTTTGCTGACGAAAAAAGACAGTCCAGAGGGGTGCTGGATGAGGTTTGTGGAGATGGTAGGCACGGTCAGATTCGAACTGACGACCCCTTGGATGTCGACCAAGTGCTCTAACCAACTGAGCTACGCGCCTGAAGAGGGTGCCACACGCAGCGTTCTGGGCGGGCGGTGCATAGTTTAGCAATTCTGCCGCTGACTCCACAATGCTTAAAATGGATCTGCGACGCCGTCGTGTCGTAAAGTAACACAGAGGGTATAACGGGTCATGGTGGTTGCTGATTACCCGTCGATAGAGCGCATCGCGCTCAAGCTCAAGCCCGGTACCTGGAACGAGGTGCCCGGCCAGCAACAGAAACTTGCACAAATTGATGCCAAATGGGGTGGTGTGCAGCTTGTCTTTCTAGGTGAAACAAACCACTTTGTGCATGAGAAAGTTGATTTCCGATTGTGGTGGCTGCGGCGACTTGCGCAAGGCAGAAGGCTGGTGATTGGTGAAGAACTGGGCTGGTCAGACGGGCGCAGAATTGCAGCCTACCTCAGTGATGGTGACCTCAGCCACCTACACGCTGTTGCCACCTTCGGTTTTAAAGGGCACCTGCGTACCGACCGGAATGACTCGCCCACCGGTGTTTTTGCAGACAGCCTGCACCGGTATCCATATGCGCTGATGGGTGCGGAACACACACGCTTTTATCAGGCCCTGCGGGAGCTGCAGGCAGTGGATGACTATTTCGGTTTTGATGTGGATTCCCCGCCTGGTGGTGCCTACAAAGATATTGAGCGTCGTCGCCCCGCACTTGACCAGGCGGGTATGCCTGAAGACTTCTGGGGCGGACTGCAACGGGTTCAGGGTGAAACCCTGGACGAAGAAGTGCATCGTCTGCGGCATCTTATGGGGGTGTTTGCTGGCGCACCCGGTTTTGAGTTGATCCGCGAGGATCTGCTGTCTCTTACTGAGTCGCTGGAATACACCGCGCTCTTTAAAGACGCCACTGATTATGAGGCAACAAGGCCTGCGATGGCGTTCCGTGAACAGACCATGAAACGTCGGCTCGACGATGTGTTGCAACACACCGACAGCAATACGCTTGTTGTCCTTATGGGCCACGCCTTTCACTTGGCAAAGAACGATCACCTCATGCTTGAGCAGAGTATTGGTCCCGGCGGTGGCGAGGTGTCGTCTCTGGGCCATTACCTTGTGCAGGAAAGAGGCCTGGAAGCATCTTCGATCTGGATGGTTTACGCAGCAGGTGAAGACAGCCAGCCAATTTGCGACCTCCCACGTCGGGCTGATTATCCGGACCACACCATCAACGCAGCGTTATCGGTTTACGACTTTCCGATAGTGCTTCCCGTCGACGTCAACAGCCCTTTTATGGAACCGGTGTCGGTTGGACAGATGTACAATCTGGTTACGCAGGTCCATCTGCCTGCGCAGGTGGATTATGTGATGTACCTGCCGCGTGTTTCACCCCTGATCATGGGCTGATTAACAACGGTGCCGCTGGCATCCCGGTTTGCAGCAGTTGTGAGGGCTGTTTGTGCCTGTCCTAACAAGGCAGAGCCGTTGTGAATGACGAGGTCCCGGCTAAACCGTTCAGCCACCTGTTGCCAGTCATGTTCAAGAGCAAACGCACGACAGGCGTGTCGATCGACGCTTAACGCGCCTTCGATAGCGGCTTCAAGACTGCGATCCATGCAACCGTTTATGCCGTTTTGAATCAGATCTTTGGGTCCCGTGACTGGGTAGCCGGCAACTGGTGTGCCACAGGCCATGGCCTCCAGCATAACCAGGCCAAAGGTGTCGGTTCTGGAAGGGAACACAAAAACATCAGCTTCAGCGTATGCCCGGACAAGTTCGGCCCCGTGGCGATAGCCTAACCATTTTGCATCGGGATACTTTGATGCCAGTTCAGCCCTGGCGGGTCCGTCACCAACAACGATTTTCTCTGCCTGCATATTCAGTTGCAGAAAATCCTCGATGTTTTTTTCCACAGCAATGCGGCCGACGTAGAGTAACCTGGGCTTTGTCGCAGAGGTCCGATTTTCCTGGGGTTTAAACAGCCCGGTGTCGACACCGCGCCCCCAGACCACAAGCCTGGAGAGTCCCCAGGCGGTGAGTTCCTGCTGATGGCTTGCAGTGGTGACCAGGGTAGAATGTGCTGCCCCATGGAACCACTTGAGAAATCGATAGCCGAGCTGCAGCGGGATGCCGAACCTTAAATTGACATATTCGGGGAACTTGGTGTGCAGCGACGTGGTGAAAGCGTGGCGCGCTTTGATGCAGAATCTGCGCGCAGCGAGCCCCAAAGGCCCTTCGGTTGCGATGTGAATTGCGTCTGGTGCAAGCGCTTTGATCATCTCTTTGAGTTTTCCGGGATTACGGGCGATGCGTATTTCCGGATAGCTGGGTAACGGCCAGGTTGAAAAAAGGCCCGGGTGGTAAACCGTGGTTTCCAGGTTCGAAGCAGATAACTGCTCGATGACCGCGGTTAACGTGGTGACAACCCCATTTGTCTGTGGGTGCCAGGCATCTGTGACAATCAGCAGCTTGCGCTTTCCTGGTTTGCTCATGCGCTCAAACGATCATCGTTCAATGGCAACTCAACTATATTGTTTACTTTCTGATTGACTTCATGACGCCAGTCAATGATCTTGAACTGTCCGTTGTTGTCTTCCACCAGGGCAGTGCAGCTTTCCACCCAGTCGCCACAGTTCATGTAAGTGACACCTTCAATCTTTCTGATTTCAGCATGGTGGATGTGGCCACATATCACACCGTCAAAATTCTGTTTGCGACATTCATGAGAAATGGCCTCCTCAAAATCACTGATAAAGCTGACGGCTTTTTTCACGCGTTGTTTGATGTAAGCGGAAAGTGACCAGTATCCGTAACCAAACTTGAGTCTTGCGCGATTGAAGTGTCGATTCAGCTGCAGGAGTAGCGTATAGCCGACGTCACCCAGCCAGGCCACCCAGCGGTGATATCTGGTGATGACATCAAACTGATCTCCATGCACAACCAGGAACTGCTCGCCGGTGGCTGATCTGTGGACGGCTTCATCCACAATTGTCAGGTTGCCGATCTCCAAGGGTGAGTGTTCCCGCATGAACTCGTCATGATTGCCGGTAATGTAAATTACCCGGGTGTCTCTTTTCATATGGGTTAAAAAGCGCCGCAACACATTGTTATGGGCCTGCAGCCAGTACACCATCGAGGAGCGCATGCGCCAGCCGTCGATGATGTCGCCAACCAGATACAGCTCGTCACAGGTGTGCTGTTTAAGAAAGTCAAGAAGCTGTTCGGCCTGGCAGCCTTTGGTGCCAAGATGAATATCAGAAAGAAAAATGGTGCGGTAGTGTTGTTTTGTCTGCGCAGATCGCGTGCGTTGGGCCATACATCACGTGGGTTGTGAGTTTGGTCAACGATAGAGAGCCGTTGTGAACGGGATATGAAGGTCTGATGAACAGTTTATGACAGACGCGATCACGTCTTTGTGGTAATCATAAAGACATCCGTTAGCGCAGTTCAATGTCCTCCACCTGATCATCCTCCACCTGCTCGATCTCAAACAGCGGATCGGTCGCTATAACGCTGGCATGAGCGGTGATGTCATCCTGCACCACCCCCAGTTCGCCAAACAGGGCAACGTGAAACAGCGCTTCCCCTTCATACACCAGTGGTAAATTGTTGGTGCCTATGACAATGCCGTCCACGGTGGAAGACACGCTTTCCTCCACAGAAGAAAACGGCGAAGAGATGATGCCCAGCAGATCACCTTCTTTGACCCGTGAACCCAGCTTCACCAGCGGCCGGAACATGCCGTCACCACTGGCGCGAAACCATTTGCTGGAACGGGCAATATTCGGTTCAGCTACCGCGGCTCTGTTGCGCCGGGCGGGCAGCATGCCCATGCCGCGCATGGCATTGGTGATGCCGCGGATGCCGGTGACAATAGATGATTCAGACAGGCGCAGTGCTTCGCCCGCTTCGTAGGTCAATACCGGAATGCCGCGTTCACCGGCTTCAGCGCGCAGGGTGCCTTCGATCAGGCCAGCGTTGATGATGACCGGAATGGAGAAATCCATAGCCATTTTTTTCACTTCAGGATTGTCCAGCGCCGCGCGGATCTGCGGCAGGTTGTCGCGATGGATCGCGGCAGTGTGCAGGTCAATAATGTGGGTGCAGCGGGCCACCACTTCAGTGAAAAAAAGATGTGCGATTCTTGAGCCCAGGGAACCAGTCTCGCTGCCGGGGAAACATCGATTCAGATCACGGCGATCGGGCAGATAGCGGGACTGGTGAATAAATCCATGGATGTTGACCACCGGCGCGAGCACCAGCGTGCCTTTTAATGATTTCAGGGTTTTCAGCGTGCGCAGTCGGCGGATGATCTCAATGCCGTTGAGCTCGTTGCCGTGAATGCCTGCACAAATCAGCAGCACCGGTCCAGGTCGTGTACCGTGAATGACTTCCACCGTCAGGTCCAGCGGCGTGTGGGTGTACAGCGCAGCGGCAGGGATATCAAACTGCAGCCGTTCTCCCGGCGCAATCTCGTGTCCTGCCATTTTGAAGGATTTCATCTTTTTTCTGTGCATAGTGTTCCTGACGAAAATAAAGCTTGCAGCCCCGGCGGAAATGACGAGAATCGCGCCGCCATGAAAACCACACTCAAATCCCTGTTCAGCGTGTTTCTGTCGCTGGCCATCCTACTGCTAGGACATGGTCTGCAACAGACTTTATTGCCCCTGCACGCACAAAACATCGGCTGGAACCCTGCTGAGATCGGCTTAACCGGCGCGGCGTACTTCGGTGGTTTTATTTTAGGCTGTTTCTGCATGCCACGGTTGATTGCCAGTGTCGGACACATTCGCGTGTTCACCGTCTGCACCGGACTTGCCATTGTGGCCATTCTGACGCTGGCGAAATGGCAATATCTGCCGGTCTGGATTGGCATGCGCCTGCTGACCGGTGTCAGCCTGGCAGGATTCTATATGGTCATAGAAAGCTGGCTGAACGAAAACGCATCCGCGCACGCCCGCGGCAGCCTGCTGTCTTTCTACGGGTTTGTCTGTATTGGCGCAATGGCGCTGGGACAGTTGCTGATCACCTCCGCCGATGTGCTGCAGGGGGCTGCACTGGCTGCCATCATATTTGCCTTGGCCATTGTCCCCGTAGGTTTGACCACCAGCCCCCAGCCCGCCACGCCGACCCGCGCCGTGCTGAGTTTCCGGGTCGCCTACCAGGCTTCCCAGGTGGGTCTGATTGTGGCGGCTATTTCGGGTTTTGTGATGGGGTTGATCTGGAGCAACGGCGCGGTGTTTGTCAGTCGTGTGCTTGCGGATAATCAGGCGGGCGCAACGTTTATTATGTACACCCTGCTCGGCGGGTTGATCTGCCAGCTGCCGCTGGGGCGGTTGTCGGATCATTTTGATCGCCGCTGGATCATTCTCCTGGCCAGCACTGCGGCGTTTGTCTGCGCCGTTACCTGGGTACTGTTTGGCGGCAGCACGCCGCTGCAGCTGAATATGTTAGGGTTCCTGATCGGTGGTGCGGCGATGCCCCTGTATTCCCTGGGCATTGCACATGCCAATGACAATGCCAGCGGCGATTTCCTGGTTATTGCTGGCGCAATGCTGCTGGCCAATGGTTTGGGGTCCATCGCCGGACCGCTGTTGTACGCGGGGCTTGTCTGGCTGCAGCTGGACAACCTGTTTTTTGCATTGATTGCTGTTGCATTTGCACTTTCTGCCACCTGGACGGGCGCGCGCCTGGCCCTGCATGAAGTGTCGCGTGCTTATTATGAGCCGTACCAGATGGTGCCGAGGACCACCATGGGAGCGGTGGACATGGACCCCCGTGTGGAAGAATCCATCAGTCCCGGGTAAGCAAACCTGGTTAGGTAGAAGGTTTTGAATCATCGCAACAAGCATCATCCGTCGATAGGCTGGCGGGAGCGTGTGTCGTTACCTCAACTGGGGATATTTGGCATCACCGCCAAGACCGATACCGGTGCCCGTTCCTCCTGCCTGCATGCTTTCCATGTCGAAGAGTTCACAAAGGACGGCATCCCCTGGGTGCGATTTGGCGTGCATCCCTCCAGGCGCAGCACTTTCAACGAGGTGTGGTGTGAAACAAAAGTTTCGGACAAACGGCTGGTGAAAAATTCAGGGGGTATCGAGTCTCATCGTTACTTCATTGAAACCCAGCTGCAGTTGGGGAACCGCATCTGGACCACAGAGATATCCCTGGCAGATCGCGAGACCATGGGCTACCGCATGCTGCTTGGCCGTACCGCCATCCGCCACCACTACCTGGTTAACCCGGGCCGCTCGTTTCTGCAGAGCAGTCCTAAAAAACGGAAGAAATAATGAAAATTGCCATTCTGTCGCGAAATTCCCGCATCTATTCGACCGCACGCCTGGTCGAAGCGTCAAAAGCGCGTGGCCACGAAGTGCGTGTGCTGGACCACGTGCGCTGTTTTATGGACATCACCTCTGACAAGCCCACGCTGCATTATCGGGACGAGGAGTTTGACGCTGATCACTTTGATGCGGTTATTCCCCGTATTGGATCTTCAGTCACATTCTACGGCTGTGCGGTTGTCCGTCAGTTTGAAATGATGGGTGTGTATTGTGTAAACGAATCTGTGGCGATCACACGCTCGCGCGACAAACTGCGTTCGCTGCAACTGTTGTCCCGGCGCGGCGTGGGCATTCCGGTCACCGCGTTTGCCAATTCCCCTGATGACATCAAAGGCCTGATTCGGGAAGTCGGCGGCCCGCCGCTGGTCATCAAGCTGCTCGAAGGCACACAAGGTATTGGCGTGGTGCTGGCGGAGACGCGTAACGCGGCGCAAAGCGTGATTCAGGGTTTCATGGGGCTGTCCGCCAACATTCTGGTGCAGGAATTTATCAAAGAGGCGGGTGGTAGTGATATCCGCTGCTTTGTGGTCGGCGGCAAAGTGATTGCGGCGATGCAGCGCACCGCGCCGGAAGGTGAATTCCGCTCCAATCTGCATCGAGGCGGCAGCGCCAAGGTGGTCAGGCTCAGTCCTCAGGAGCGGCAGACGGCCATTAAAGCCGCCCGGATCATGGGCCTGAATGTCTGTGGTGTAGACCTTTTGCGCTCAGCGCGGGGTCCGCTGATCATGGAAGTGAACTCTTCGCCGGGCCTGAAAGGCATAGAGGAGGCGACCGGCAAAGATGTCGCCAACCTCATTGTGGAGTTCATCGAAAGAGAAGCCCGCCCGCACCGCACCAAAACCCGCGGTAGGGGCTGAGCCTCACCTCTTCAGCCGCCGCTGGCGTTGCCGGCTGCCTGGCGTTCTGCCTCGAGCAGGCGGGCGCCGCGCAATATACCGCCCATGGAGTAGTTGCCTTCGTGGCAGGCGTACTCAAAGACCTTTTCATCGCTCGTACGCCAGATGTATTCGCCGGACCAGGGGGCGGTCCAGACCGATGGATCCCTCACCGTGAAGCTGTACAGGAGGTTGCCATCTGCCTGGGGCGTAAATCGTTCGGTGACGTGCATGTTTTCGCTGCCGCCGCGTGCCTGTCTGCTTGCGGGGATGAAATTACGTGATTCGACCACCAGCGTGTCGCCGTCCCAGCGACCAATGGAGTCGCCAAGCCAGGATTTCATACTGGCCGGATTATGTTCACCGTTCATACGCACCACCCGTGCATCATGCACCATTTCAATCAGGATCATGACGTGTTCGTCGGTCTGTACGATGCGTTTGAAATTGTTGTACAGACTTGGGAAGGTCGGCGTTGCACCGGTGAAGCCCACAATGCAGCGTTCTGAAATACCCAACGATTCCGGTCCATCGTAAGGGCCACGGTGGTCAACGTCGAGCCACCAGGCGGTACCATCGTTAGGGCGCCGCAGTTTGCCGCGCTCACGTGCAGCAAACATCGCTTCTTCCGTCAGTGGCGGCATTCTGCCATTGGGCGGATCGATGATAATCGAGGTGCGGAACTTACCATCTACGGTGAAAACATCATCGCCATTATCCACCCAGAAATTGTTATAGCCACCCACGTTGCCAGCACCGCTGGCTTCGCTGAATTCTTCACCCACCCCAACCGGCGGTGCGCCGCCTTCTGGTGGTGCTTGTGTGATCGGCCCGCGGTTGCGGTCTCGTTCGATGACCCGCTGGCGGTTTTCTTCAACAATCGCGGCTGCCGCCTCAGGCGTCAGATATCGGTTGTCGCCAAACTCGGGCGGGCGCTGGAAGGGTGTCAGGGTAGATACGTCGTAGGTACCCGAAAGATCAGGTTTGCCGTCGGCTGTACGTTTGATGCCATCGGCTTGAGTGGCAGCGCTGATCATCAGTGTGAGCGCCGCGATGAGCAGTCGCAAATGGGTGCTGGCGGTGTTCATGTTTCTCCCCGTTATGAATATTGCCAGGCTGTACTATAACGCCTTTTTCGGATCTGGGTGTTTTTTGCTCAGCGGTTGTTGGCCGCCGCCACCTTGCGTAAAGTCATCGCGTTGTAGTGAAACGCAGAAAAACAATAAGGATGTCAGTTATGAGTCACGAAATGGGCGTCACTTTCGGTAGCCTGGGTGTGCTCGGGCCGCGTGCGATTATCGATGTTGCACGGATGGCACAACAGATGGGCTATCGGTCTATGTGGACTGTGGAAGCAACAGGCACTGATGCCATTTCTCTGTTAGGTGCCGTGTCCGCGGTGGCGCCGTCCCTGGACCTGGCCACCGGCATTGTTCCGATTGCTGTGCGCACGCCGCCGTTAGCAGCCATGTCCGCCGCCACGTTGCAGGCCTTGAGTCCGGAAGCCGATGTCTGGCTGGGTCTGGGTGTGTCCGCGCCCGGAATTCTGGCGCAGCATGGCGCGCCGCCGCCGGACCGACCCATTGCCAGAATGCGCGAGTATGTGGCCCTGCTGCGGGAATGCCTGTCCGGAGAGGCGGTGACTTTTGAAGGTGACTTCTGGTCCGTCAAACGGTTCCGATTAGGTATGCGCCTGGGGGAGCGAAAGCCGAAGATAGTGCTGGCGGCCCTGGGTCCTCAGATGTTGAAACTGGCAGGGGAAATTGCAGACGGCGTGCTGCTTAACTATATCCCGGTGAGTCATGTCCAACCGTCTGTTGCCCAGGTGCGCGCCGGCGGTGATGCCAGAATATTTGCCTACGTGCATGCATCGGTTACACAATTCGAGCGAGGCGCGAAGTCCGCACGCAAAGATCTGTTTAACTACGCCATGGCGGATGGGTACGCAAACATGTTTCGAGCTGCGGGATTTGCCAGCGAAGTGGATGAATTGCGCGCCTGCCATGCAAAAAAAGACAGAGACGGGGCGCTGGCTGCGATATCAGAGCAGATGATCCAGGCCATCAACTTCATCGGCAAGCCGGCGGAAGTTACCGCTTTTACAAAAGCTTATCTGGATGCGGGGGTTGAGCACCCGGTGTTGATGCCCATGCCCTGGGCAGATGACCGGTGGCAGGTCACCGAGCAAACCATGAGTGCCGCGATAGCGGCGCTCTGAATTACAGGTCTATAGCAACAAAAAAACGTAAAGGAGAAGAAGATGGCGCAAGCCAGAGTAGTAGAGTCGATCAATGCACACGCAGACAGAGTCTGGGAACTGCTTGGCAACTTTAAAAGCATACAGCCGGGACCGGGCATTGATGCGGTGGCTTATGACGGGGAAGGTGTAGGCATGACGCGCACCATATCAACCCCCAATGGTGACGTTGTAGAACAGCTCAACGTTTATGAGCCTGATGCCAGACAATTTGCCTACGCGATTACTAACGATGGTGGTCCGTTGCCGTTTGCTGACTACAGTGCGGCGGTGGCCGTTAACGATAATGGTGATGGCACAACCACGGTGGAATGGACCGGTACCTTTGAGCCGCGTGGCGTGGATGAAGAAACGGCGGTTAAATTTGCCACCGGGATCTATACGCGCGCCATTGATGGCGCACGTACAGCGCTGGAAGGCTAACCCAGTTTATCGATGACATCGCCAAAGAGCTGGTCATCCGGGGTCAGCTCTTTGTTTTTCGCCAGGGGTTTGGATACCCAGGTTTCATTGATGAGATCGCGCCAGGAAATATTATGGTTGGTGCCATTGCCTCCCCAGGAGCCACAGCCCAGAGAAAAAGTCTGGCGCATGCCATTCCACAGATTTCCGCTGTTGGATGCAGCCTGGGGCTGATTCACCATCACCCGTGAGGTTTTTGTCGCTTCCGCCAGCTTCATGATGTTGCTGTCGCTGGTGGAATAGATGCCACAGGAATGCCCCTGTCCCTGATAACTCTGAATGTGGTTGGTCAGCTCAATGGCGTGGTCAATATCCCGTGCGTGATACAGCGCCATCACCACCGAGAGTTTTTCGCCTGAAAACGGAAATTCAGGGCCCCAGCCGGTCTCCGGTACAATAAAAAATTCCACTTCAGGGGGAATGCTGATCCCCGCCTTGTTGGCGATAACCGGCGCGGGCTGCGCAACAATGTCTGTATTCAGATGCCCATGGTCGTCCCACAGAGCCTTCTGGAGCTGAGCTTTCTCAACCTCATTCACCAGATAGCCGCCTTTCGCTTTGAGTTTTTCCAGCATGCGCTCGTAAATCGGATCCAGCAGAATCACTGAGTTATCAGAGGAACAGGACGCAGCCAGGTCGAGGGTTTTGGACATATGGATTTTATCCGCGGCATCATCCAGATCAGCGGTATCGTCGACGGTGATCACCGCGTTACCCACACCAACCCCCAGCGCCGGCGTGCCGCTTGAGTAAGCGGCGGTCACCATGGCGCCGCCACCGGTCGCCAGCACACGGTCACATTGCCGCATCAGTTCATTGGTCAGCTCAAGGCTCGGTGTTTCAATAGCAATCACCAGATCAGCTGGCGCGCCCATTTTCACCAGCGCCGCGCGCATCAGATCGCAGATTTTCTTGTTTGTCAGCTTGGCCCGTGGATGGGGGGCGACAATGATGGCGTTGCGGCCTTTCACGGCGTGAATGGCTTTTATGACCGGTGTCGCCTCGGGGTTTGTAGAGGGCGCCAGCGCGCCAATCACACCCATGGGCTTGGCAATTTTCACGATGCCCCGAGCCGGGTCTTCTTCCAGAATGCCCACTGATTTATCGTCGATGATGTCCATCAGGGTGGCGCGGGTTTTACGCTGAATTTTCAGAAACTTGCCGGCGTAGTTGCCCAGTTGGGTCTCATCCACAGTGAACTGGGCAATCTCTTCCGCCACGCCAGGGCGGGCTACCGACCAGACCATGGCGCGGATCAGGTCATCCACCTGTTCCTGTGAATAATGCTCTATCTGCTCCTGAGCGGCGCGTGCGCGGGCCATCAGCGCCGCGATCTCGTCGGCGGCACTGGTTTCGTTGTTAACTGCCTGTTCGGCCATGATGCAATCTCCGAAATTTTCAGCGCTCTATGTTACACAAAGTTGAAGGCCACATCGCCGATAAAAATGCCGTCGCGGACCTCGTCCCACAATCCCAGCGCCCGGGCCTGAGCGGTTATGTGTTGGGGATTCGGGCAGGTAAATGTGATGCCGGTAATACCCAGATCCGCTGCAGCCGGGCGGAAGCGGATGAAGCTGTTGTCACTGAAGATCAGCGCAAAGCACTCCCCGGACTGCCTGGTCACCGGTGTGCGCATGATCTCGCCCCAGCGACCGGCCAGATCCAGCGGATCGGGGTGCGCCAGATCACAACCCAGCAGCGAATTGACGTTGCTCGCACGCCGGCTCCGCCAGTCCGGCCCCGCCCACAGCCATTCGTGTGCTGGGCGCATTTCATCAAAGGATACAATTGCGCCGCCCATGTCTTTGGGGTGTACATGACAGGCGGACACTTCGGCGCGATCCACCTGCCAGATAGAACGCACCTGCTGCTGCGCGAGGTGTTGGGCGGTAGCGGCGAAGTTGTCCACCTGCATCAGCACCATATAGCCGCAGGTGGCCTGACGTTTTGCCAGCAGGCGGCCTGCGGATGTGTTTTCCTGGGTCGGTGCAACAATTTCCAGAAAACCCTCGCCGACAGTCATGACGGAGTTTTCCAGGCCAAATTCCGCGACGCCAGGGTCCGCGTAATCTGCCCGGATGCCCAGCAGATTGAATATCTGGCTGCGTGTGGGATTGAGGGTGTCTGCTGCAATGGCAACCTGGCGTAGTTTCATGTGTGGCCCATGCTGTGAACGAAAGGGGTACACAACCACGAGCCTGGTCTGAAAACAAGCTAATTGCCAGATTCGGCGGGTACTGACCGGTGCGGGGCAGGCTCCAGTTGCCCGCTCTGGGCAGACGCTGGCTCATCCGCCGCGGGCGCGCTGGTCTCGCCGGCAAACCCCTCGCGCGCAAGTTCCGCGGCAATGCTGCGCAGCTCACCGATTTCCCTCGGCTTTAATGCCTGTGTGCGGGCAGCCAGGTCCACCAGATCGCTCCCAACGATGCTGTTCACGTGCGCCAGATAGCCTTTCAGGAGCTTACGGTAACCCATGCCTTGTTTGCGTTTGAGCAGTGCTGTCTTGCCAATACGCTAAACGTGAGTTTTGACAGTTTCATGACGCAGACGCCTTTGACATTCAGGACTCAGCGGGCGCGAAGATGGCGTGTCACAAATCTGTAACGAAAACGAAATGTTCGGGTCACAAAGCGCCACTATCTTGCGCGCTGATCACCGGGCGTGCGCTCGAGTGTGACAACTGCAAAATTATAAAACTCTCTGGGGGAGTTCATGAACTCAATAAGTTTGTATCGGGGCCTGCGCCAGGCAGTGCTACTTGTCTTTGGATCGCTGATGCTGGCCGCCTGTGGTGGCGGTTCAGATAATGCATCACCCGGGTCGGTGGTGGTTGAAGTACCTGTGGACAGCGGCGGTGGCACGGGTGGCGGTGGCACGGGTGGCGGTGGTACCGGCGGCGGTGGCACCGGTGGCGGCGGTCAATCCAACCCCAGCACTATTCCCGCAGCGTTGAATGCAGTCATAACCGACAGCGGCAGCACCGCGTCCACTGCCTTTGGCAATCTGCCAATTTTCACCATTGACGTGACCGCGCTGACTGGCGGTGCACTGGATCCGGCAGGTCTGGTCCTGGGTAACGATGCGGTTTATCAGATCTCCGGCGGTGCGTTGCGAGTTTCCCCTCCGAGTGCCGGCGCGGCTTGTGCCTTCAATCTTGAGCCAGGCGCCATTGTCGTCGGTGCCAGCGCTACTGATTTCCTGGTGATTGAGCAGGGTTGTCAGATTGTCGCCGATGGCACCGCGGACCAGCCCATTATTTTCACCGCTCTGGATGAGGTCACCGGCAACGTGGAAGCCACGGATCGTGGTCTCTGGGGTGGTGTTGTGATCAACGGGTTTGCACCGATCAACGATTGTCCTGCGGGTGAAACCGGCGGTACCGCAGGCTGCACCAAAGAAGGTGAAGCTAATTCCGGTCTGTTTGGCGGTGATGATCCAAATGACAATTCGGGTATTCTGCGCTACGTCAGCGTCCGCTATGCAGGGTCCAACGTCGACCCACAGAATCAGTTGAACGGCATTGCGTTTCAGGCGGTAGGTGACGCCACCGTGGTTGAATATGTGCAGGTGCATAACAACCTGGACGACGGTATCGAATTCTTTGGTGGAACCGTCAACGCAAAATATATTGTGTTGACCGGCAACGATGACGACAGCCTGGACTGGACCGATGGCTGGGTGGGTAATCTGCAATTCCTCTACATCGAGCAGACTGACGGTGGCGACAACGCCATCGAAGCGGATAATCGCAGCGACGAAGAAGGTGTGCTGCCGCGTTCAAATCCCACCATCGCAAACATGACGGTAATCGGTAAAGCGGATGAGCGCGCATTGCGATTCCGCGCAGGCACGGCGGTAACGCTGTACAACAGCTTTGTGGACGGTTCTGAACGCTGCATCCGTGTGGATGGTACGTCCCGGGATTTCCTTGGCGCGGCCAGCGATCCAGCCATTACCATCAGTGGCGTGAGTTTTGCCTGTGCGCAGACCCATGACGGTGATACCGACGGCGCGGTGGCAGCTTACTTAAGCACCGCAACCAACGTTTCTCAGTCAGGTGAGCAGGTGGATCCGATTAATATCGCGGACACCTTCTTTGAAAACACCGATTATATAGGTGCCTTTGGCTCGGAAAACTGGGCTGACGGCTGGACGCTGGAAGGCTCAGTCAGTCAAACCTCTCAGCCCGATTTTGGCTGTCCGGATGGCACCACAACGTCTTCGCGCACCATTGACGGTCAACGTATCTGTCAGCTCAGCGGTGACATCACCAGCGATCTGCTGCTGACCTCCAACAACTTATACGAACTGGTCGGTAAGGTGACCATTGGTGGTGACAATACAGATTCCGCTGACTTGAGCATTCAGGCGGGCACGACCATTTTTGGCGGCACCGACGTCGATTTCCTGGTGATTTCACGTGGCTCACGCATTCTGGCCAACGGTACCCGTACCGCGCCAATCACCTTTACCAGCCAGTCTGACGTGGAAGGCACCGTCCTGCCTACAGACCGCGGTCTCTGGGGTGGTCTTGTCATTAACGGTAATGCGCCGATCAACGACTGCCCGGCGGGTGTTGCCGGCGGCACAGCAGGATGTACCAAAGAAGGCGAAGCCAATTCCGGCCTCTTCGGCGGTGATGTGATCGACGATGACAGTGGCCGCTTGAACTATGTGGTAGTTAAATATGCAGGTTCCAACGTTGACCCACAGAACCAGCTCAACGGCATTGCCTTCCAGGGTGTGGGTAGTGCAACGGAAGTTGATTTTGTGCAGGTCCACAACAACCTGGACGATGGGATCGAGTTCTTTGGCGGTGCAGTTAATGCGCGGCACATCATTCTCACTGGAAACGGCGATGACAGCCTGGACTGGACAGACGGCTGGGTGGGTAAAATCCAGTACCTGATCATCAACCAGACTGACGCCGGCGACAGTGGTATCGAAGCAGATAACCGCTCTGATGACCCTGGTGTAACACCGGTATCGCTGCCAAAAATTGCCAACATGTCAATCAACGGTATTGCAGCATCACGCGCTATACGTGTTCGCGCCGGCTCTGGTCTGGAGCTGTACAACTCGACGGTGCAGGGCAATGACCGCTGCTTTGTGGTTGAAAGTGCAGAATCTCTGGCGTTGCTGGGTACCGGCATTCAATTAGGTGGCGTCAGCCTGGATTGTGTCGACCCGCTTGATGCTGCGGTGCAGGCGGAAATAGATGCCAGTGAAAATGTCAGTACCGACGGCACGCTTGTCAGCGCAGTGGATCTGTCTGCGGATGACTTCTTTGAAAACACCACCTTTGTTGGCGCGATCGAAAACGTCGACGAAGACTGGACCACCGGCTGGGCCTTTGGCATGCCGGACGCCAGCGGTGTGTTTGGATGTCCGGCAGGTACCACTGAAGAGGCGCCCATTGATGGCACAACCACAACGTGCAGCCTGTCGGGTACCTATACCGCTGATCTGGTGTTGCCAAGAAACAACATCTACGTGCTGGATGGGCAGGTCACCATTGGTGGGGATAACACGGATTCCGCGATCCTTGATATTCAGTCCGGGACGGAGATTGTCGGAGATGATCCGGTGGACTTCCTGGTGATTTCCCGCGGTTCGCAGATTTTTGCCCGCGGCACGCGCAACGCGCCTATTACGTTTACCGCAGCAGATGACATTCTCGGCAACGTGGCAAATCCAACCACCACACAGGGATTGTGGGGTGGTCTGGTCATCAACGGTAACGCACCGATTAACGACTGTCCTGCAGGCGTTGATGGCGGTACCGCGGGTTGTATCAAAGAAGGTGAGGCCAATTCCGGCACCTTTGGTGGTGCAGATGCCGAAGACAACAGCGGTGTGCTGAACTATGTGGTGGTGAAATATGCAGGCTCCAACGTGGACCCGCAGAACCAGCTGAACGGGATCGCGTTCCAGGGTGTAGGTTCCGGCACCGAGGTGGATTACATTCAGGTGTTCAACAACCTGGATGATGGCGTCGAATTTTTCGGCGGCACTGTGAACGCATCCCACGTGGTACTGATCGGAAATGCGGACGACAGTCTGGATTGGACAGACGGTTGGGTTGGCTCACTGCAGTATGTGCACATCGAGCAGACTGCCGGCGGCGACAATGGCATTGAGGCGGATAACCGCAGCGACGATGAGCTTGCCACACCGATTTCCGAACCGACCATCGCCAACATGACCATTGTAGGTGACGCGGCGGAGCGGGCAATCCGCCTGCGCGTGGGCACCGGTCTGCGGCTTTACAACTCTGAGGTGTCCGGCAGTGATCGTTGTCTGGAGGTATCTGGCGCCGCGTCGCTGAGCTATCTGGGCAGCAGAATCACCTTTGACGGCGTCGGTCTTGGCTGTGCCACCATTGTCGATGGTGGGGATGCCAGTGTTCAGGCTTTCCTCGATGGTTCAACCAACGTTACCCAGGACGGTACTGCGCCAACACCTGTAACGTTGCCGGCAGGTCTGGATCCAGCGGGTGACAGCATTGTCGGCTCCGACATCAGTGAATGGGGTCAGGGCTGGACCGTGGGTGTACCGGCACTCAGCGGTAACTAGGTTCGGGTGGAACAGAACGCCAGGTAGATTTCTGCCTGGCGTTTTGCTGCTTCCAGGATGAATTAAAATTTCAAAGAAACGCCATAGATCAGGTGAAGAAATGATTCGAAAAATATTTTGTGCCAGCGCCGGTTTGATTGCGATGGCCAGTTCTGCAGCGGCGGAAGAGTCCACCGCTGTTGCGCCGCCCAATGTGATGGAAGAGGTGATTGTGCTGGGTAAGTTCATACCCGATGAAAAACGCACCACCTCGGAAATCTCCAATGTACTGGACGAAGAGGCGCTGGGGCTGCTGGCGGATTCAAGTGTCGGTGAGGCACTTTCCCGGGTGACCGGTCTGTCGCTGGTAGGCGGTAAATATGTCTACGTTCGTGGCCTGGGTGAGCGCTACTCATCTACCCTGTTAGATGGCTCGCGTATCTCCTCGCCAGTACCGTTTCAGAAAACAGTACCGCTGGATATCGTGCCGAAAAGCATTGTCCGCAATCTGCTGGTACAGAAGACCTACTCCGCTCAGTATCCTGGGGATTTCAGCGGTGGTGTGGTGGATATCCGCACCCGCGCAACCCCTGAAGAGAACTATCTGGATCTGTCTTTCACCCTCGGTGGTAACTCTGAAGCCACCGGCGGTGATGGCCTGAAATATTCTGGTGGCTCGGATGATAACTGGGGATTCGATGATGGCACGCGCCATATCCCGGAAAACATAGCTCTGCTTTCAAGTGACAACTTCGAAGCCATCGGTTTTCCAGAAGACCGCGCGCTGGGTGCCAGTTTCTTCAACAACTGGGACATCCGTGAATTTGAAATCAAGCCGGATTTTGCCGGAGATGCGGAATTCGGCTATCGCTATGATCTGGACAACGGTATGTCCATCGGTGTGCTCGCGGCGGGCAAGTACGATAATTCCTACCGTCAGAATGACGTGGAATATGCGCGCTATAACTTTACCGGGGCTGCGGTGAATCAGCTGAATGACTATGCGCGTGAATCAACTCGTCAGACAGTCACCATGAGCGGCTTTTTTAACCTGGGTTTTGAACTCAACAACGATAACGCCATTACGATTACACACGTTCTGCTGCGTCAGACCGATGACGAAGTGCAGCAGGACAGGGGTGTATCCAGTGAATTTGGTTTTTCTTTTACGCCGGTGGAAAACATTCTGCTGCAGTGGACGGAGAATGAAATCCGCTCAACGTCGATCAAAGGTGAACACTATTTCAATTTGGGCGATGCTGTGAATGGCGCGCTGTTTAACTGGCGCTATGTGGACGGCTCCGGTCTGCGTGAATCGCCGGACACGCGTACCTATACCTATTTTGAAGAAAACGGCCTGCAGAATGTCTCGGATTCATTCACTCAGCTGGATGCAAAGAACATCTACATTGCACCGGAAAGACAGTTTCAGAAGCTGAAAGACGAGATCGATGAGTATGGGTTTGACCTTGAGTTACCCTTCCTGCTTGGCAACGTCGATGTGGTTGTTAAAGCGGGTTACTCCGAATACGAACGCAGCCGTACCACGGAAGACCGGTTGTTCCGTTTTGATCTCACCAATACCGCGCCGGATTTTGTACGTCTGCAGACGCCGCGGCAGCTGTTTGGTCTGGACAACTGGGGTGCGGGTTACCTGGATGTGGATGATTTCTCTGGTCGCGCTGCGGATTCCAGCGATATCTTCCCATTTGCAGAATCCAGTGAAGAGACCTCCGGATACTACCTGGGTGTGGATGCCCAGGTAACGGAACGCATTCGTGTTCAGGCCGGTGTGCGTAAAGAGGACACAACCCTGGAAGCAGATGCTTTTGGCGGTAGTACTTTGCCAGGCTCGGATAACCGGGTTTCCGAAGATTATGATGACACCCTGCCGTCGGGGTCTGTGACGTTTGAGTTTGTCAACGACATGCAGCTGCGGCTGGCCTACTCAGAAACGGTCAACCGCCCGAGCCTGCTGGAAATTACCGGCTCGACGATTCGTAATCCTGAAGATGCACAATTGTATCGCGGTAACGTGTTTCTGCAGCCGGCACAGCTGACCAACTATGATCTGCGCTGGGAATGGTACTTTGGTGAAGCTGACAGCGTATCCATCGGCGCGTTCATGAAAGAGTTCGACGAACCTATCGAACTCGGCAGGATCGAAGCGGAAAACGAAATCTTCACCTGGTACAACGCAGAAGAAGCGGATCTGGAAGGAGTGGAAATTGAATTCCGCAAAGACCTGTTTTTTGACCGCTGGTTCAACTGGGGGCCGGATTGGGATCTGTTCACATTGTCGGCCAATGTGTCGTTTATCGACTCCGAAGTCACCCTGTTTGGACCGGGTGAAACCGCCGCGGATGTGCCGCTTACGGGTAACCGCGGGTTGGATGAGGTGTTCGAGAACAAACGTCAGCTGGCCGGTCAATCTGACCTGCTGGGTAACCTCATACTCAGCTATTCCAACTACGAAACGGGCATAGAAGGCTCGCTGGCTTACAACTACACCGGCGAACGCATTGCCCTGGTGGGTGCGGTGAATGCCCCCGATGTGATCGAAGAGGCCTTTGGCAAACTCGACTTCCTGCTGAAGTACAACTTTGTTATGTGGCAAACCGACCTGCAGCTGGAATTCAAATTACAGAATCTGCTGGATGCCGAAGTGGAATGGACCCAGGGTGGCCGGGTTTATGAAAGATACCGGCCCGGCGTGAGCTACAGCCTGGGTGTGAAAATGAGTCTCTGAGGTCATAATTCTGTCACATAGCGGCCACATAATGCCGCCATGAAACCGTTTGTCCTCATTCTGCTGACCTTGCTGGCCATCTCCGGATGCGCCAGCCAGGCGCCAACCTTCTCCTGGTACCATCCCATGGGTGGTGAGTATCTGTTCAGCTTTGATGCACAGGAATGTACCGCAGAGGTGACGGCACGGGGACAGCAGCTGGGCACAGATACTCAGGGTCCGTTTTTCCGGTGCATGCACAGCCGTGGATATTACCTGGTGGATGCGCAAGGCATTGTCCAGGCACCTGAAGAGGTAGTGCTGGCCGAAGGTCCGCAGATCTCTCAACAACAGTAGCGTCACCCACTGCGACGAGTTAAAAATTCCTGCTCACTTCACCGGTGTTCGAGTTGTACTCGAATGACAGCGCTGGTGCGTCCGTGAACGTATAACGACACACCCCTGCACCCAGGTAGGCAGGGCGCAGTTCTGCGTCACTGGTCAACGAGATGTTGATAGAACTGCGCAGCAGGGCGTTGGATACAGATATGCAGTCTGCCACGTTGTTGGTACTGGGGTTGGCTTCCAGCGCACCGAACCACTGTTGTGAAGGCCAGCCGTTGGCGTTGAAATCCAGCTGACCATCGGCTGCGGGGCCAAACACCACCAGGTTTTCCGCAGGGCGGCCTGCTGCCTGCAGCTGCCAGACGGAATGCGCGAGCTGCACGCTGGATTGAAAAGTCCCGGCAATGGATTCTGCGCGGGCCAGATGCGCATCATCGTCCACACTGCTAAAGCGGGGCAGGGCAATGGCAGCCAGAATACCGACCAGCAGGATCACCACAACCAGTTCCACCAGGGTGAAACCCCGGCTTGAACCTCGTGCTGCTGATAACTTTTTTGCCGCCATATCGAAAGTTTAGGTGAGAAATATGGGGTTGCCCGTTTTCACACAGCGCATCCGCTTGTGCGGCTGAAATAGTCCTCGTTTTTAAACCCCGCTGAGTTAAGCTGCGCGGAAGGGGTAAGTGGGCAAGACAGAAACATGACACAAAGAGTAGATCTGGGTGGTACACCCACCGGGCCGCTGGCGGGTGTACGTGTGATTGATTTCACAGCGGTATATTCCGGCCCCATCGCAGCCTCCATTCTGGGCGATCAGGGGGCGCAGGTGATCAAAGTCGAATCTGCGGCAGGGGACCTGATGCGGCGAGGGCTGCCCAGGAGCAACGGCCTGGGTGGCGCGTTTGCAGCGATGAACCGCAACAAAAAGTCTGTCTGAACCTGCAGAGTGACGCCGGACGGGAGATTGCGCGTCAGCTGGTCAGCACCGCAGATGTGGTTATGGAAAACTTTCGTCCAGGGGTAATGGATCGCCTCGGCATCGGCTACGACAGCTTCAAAGCGGAACATCCCAAGCTGGTTTATGTCTCCATCAATGGGGTGGGATCTGTTGGCCCTTATGCCAACCGTCGGGTTTATGATGCGGTGATTCAGGCCATTTCCGGATTCACCACCCTGCAGCCGGAGCGTGATCCAGCCATGGTGAATTCCCTGGTGTGTGACAAAGTCACCTCGCTGACTGCCGCGCAGGCGGTTACCGCGGCGTTGTTTCAGGCAGAACGTTCGGGGCAGGGACAACGTGTCGAGTTATCCATGCTGGATGCCAATCTCTACTTCCTGTGGCCGGATGTAATGACAAATTTCACGTTCATGGACCCCGACGTAGAAAAAATCCCCTATCTCGACCACAGCCTGTTTCTGCGACGAACCCTTGACGGCTGGATTGCCGTGATGCCGGTGCAGCAGGCTGAACTGCTGGGTGTGTTCAGAGCCCTTGAAGTGGAACATCTGATTGATGATGAACGCTTCAACACCTTTGAAGCACGGGCGCGGAACCGTGCACAAATGAAACAGCTCATGGATGAAGCCTATGCCAGGTTTTCAACGGATGAGCTGGTGGCGCGCATGGAAGCCAACGATGTGCCGTACTCAAGAGTAAACCTGCGTGAAGAGGTGGTGGATGATCCTCAGATTCAGGCAATGCAGGCTCTGTGGCGCTATGAACATCCGCGGGCCGGTGAGATCAGATCGCCGCGGCCGCCAGCGCAGTTTGAACGCACCCCCAGTAATGTACACGCACATACGCCGGCGCTGGGAGAACACAACAAAGAAATCCTGGCGGAACTGGGGATTGAAGCGGCGCGTATTTCACAACTCTACCGCGACGGTGTGCTGTATGATGACGGCGCTGAAACATCCTCTGCCTAGGTCTGCTGAATGTCTTTTTTCTATCCGTTGAACATCACAACGTCGCTGGCGGCAACTTTCCTGCGCGGAGGTGCCGGCGTATCGGCACATCCCGCATCTCATCAGCCGGCACAGCTGTTGAAGCTCTACGAGTTCGAAGGCTGTCCCCACTGCCGCCTGGTGCGCGAGGTGCTCACGGAACTGGATATCGATGCCTTGATCCTGCCTTGTCCGAAAGGCGGACATCGGTATCGGGATGAAGTGATTGAGCAGGGAGGTAAGGCTCAATTCCCCTATCTGATAGACCCGAATACCGATGTTCGCATGTATGAGTCGTCAGATATCATTGATTATCTGTTTGCCACTTATGCCGGTCGTGCCAAACCCTGGCACTGGCGCGCCATTGAACTCCAGCGCTTCAGCTCGGTGCTGGCCTCGCTCCCGCGCATGGGTCAGGGTATAAGGGTTAAGGCATCGAGAGCGCCGCAGCAGCCGCTGGAACTGTACAGTTTTGAGTCGAGTCCGTTTGCCCGCCCCGTAAGAGATCTGTTGTGTGAGATGGAGCTGCCTTACATTCTGCATTCCGTTGGACGCACAAAAATGTCAGATTGGGTGCCGCCCGCCCTGCGACAGTCCCAGCTTGCGCAGCATGAGCCTGACACCCGAAACCGTCGGGCGCTGCAGACCAGGGTCGGGGTGATTTCAATTCCCTATCTCGTAGATCCCAACACCGGCATTGAGCTGGCAGAGTCAGCGGATATTCTGGAATATCTGCAGAAAACCTATGCGCTCTAGCAGCCGGTCAGGAAACAGGACGTGGCTGCAGATCTGTCCCTGCCGTGCACGCCTGTAAATGATCAGAACGTGAACCGCACGCCTACAGAGGCGGTTGTGTCTTTGTTGGGGCGCGCGCCATAGGGCTGACGGCCCAGAATGTCTTCTTCGCCAGTCAGGTTCTCGACACGGGCAAACAGCTCAGTGGCTGCATTGAGGTTATAGCTGCCGGACAGATCAATGTTCAGGGTGCTGTCGGTTTTCTCAAACGCACCGCACGATGCCCGCACGCAGACTTCATCCACGTAGTTGGCTGCCAGATAAACATCCCATTCCCCAGCGACCATTCCCAGAGAAATATTCAGCTGGTTTTCCGGTATATACGGTATGGGGTCGCCTTTGCTGACATCGCCAAAAAAATCCGTGCTGGCGATGTTGTTGTCGAATTCACTGTCGATGAAGGTGTAAGCGAACTCCAGCGGCATGGCAATCTGCCCACCCGGGTTCAGGTTGGTGCCGAACAGCAATTCAATACCCTGCACGGTGACGGCATCGCCATTAAACGCGTCGCCAATTTCGCAGTCGGAACCGGAGGATGCCGTGCACTCTCCTAACAGATTGTCATAGTCGCTGAGAAAGTAAGCGGCTTCCATGCGCAGGTTGCTGTCGCTGAAACGCACGCCCAGTTCATAGTTGATGGCTTCCTCTTCGTCCACATCCGGTGCATTGCTGGGTGCGGTGAAGCCTTTGTGGATGCCGGCAAACAGGCTCAGCTCATCGTTGAAGCTGTAGATCACGCCCATGCCCGGTAACCATACGGATGTGTCGTTTGAGCGTCGGTCGCGCAGGTTGTCGGCGCTGCGGGAAGAGGGATCAACGGTGTTGCCGGGGCGTATTTCCCAGCGGGTGCGCTCCTGCTTGATGTCTTCATAACGCAGACCAGGCGTGAGGGTCCAGTTGCCGATTTCGATGCGGTCGTAAATGTGCACGGCCAGCGCCTGCGCCTCCTGGATGCGGTTGCCGGCATTGCCTAACAACCCGATATCGTCGCGCACCAGGCGCCCGGATACCTGGCTGTAGGTGCTGTTGCGTTGCAGGCGGTCTTCTTCGTCTTCGTGCAGACGCACACCGATATCGAAGGAGTGAGACCAGTCACCGATCAGAACATGCCAGTCCAGACCCAGCTGGATGCCGCGGGAAAAATATTCGCGGTCGTTGGCGCGCAGCTGCAGGCTGCCGGCGGGTGTGTCAATGGTGCCATCCAATATGCCCTGGAGCTGGTCGCTGCTCAGACCAGCCAGAGCTTCACCATTGTTCACTGCCTGGACCACGTTGAACCAGCTGGTGCGGGAAAAACTCTGGGCGTCTGTGGAGCCGTCAAAATCGATACCTTCGGTTTTGAACCAGTTTCGCTCATGAGTATTGTTGTAAACGGTAGCATCGAAACTGATGCGGTCACTGATATGCCACTCGTAACGCAGGATGACCTGTTCATGCTGGGTCGTGATATTGTCCAGGGCGGACAAGCCGTATCGTCGGAACGCGTCGTTACCAAAATCGCCATCGGTAAGACCCAGGTAGGTCTGATCTGAATCCTGTTCTGCGTACTGAAGTTTCAGTTCCACTCGATGGTTGGCACTGTCTGGTGCATAACGCAGTTTCAGGGTGTAATCCGCCACATCAAGACCGGTATCTCCGCCCCGGTCAATCGATTGAAAGCCGTCAGACTGCCACTGGTGGGTTTCGATCAGATAGCCCAAGCCGGCATCGTTGCGTGCGCCATAGTGTGCGTGCAGGCGATAGGTTGCATCTTCTCCGGCTTCCAGGGTGACTTTTCCGCTGGCAACCTCTGGTATCGGTACAGAAATCATATTGAGCGCACCGCCGATGGTGTAAGGCCCCTGGGTAATGGCAGCCGGGCCCTTGAGCACCTCAATGGCCGACATGCGACCTATGGTTGGGAAATAATAAGCGCTGGGCGCGGAGTAGGGTGCAGGTGCAATCAGGACGTTGTCTTCTAACAGGGTTATTCTGCCGCTGCGTTCGGTGGCCACACCTCTTATGCTGATATTGGGACGCAGCCCGTAGCCGTCTTCGATCTGAATGGAAACACCCGGAATCTGGCGAACAATGCGCTGGATGTCGTTGTGCCCAAGCTGCTCGATCTGGTCTGCGCTGACATAGTGCGCGCTGCCTGCCACCTGTTCGCCCAGCAGGCGCTCGCCAACAATGGTGATTTCCTCTTCAAAAAAGGTGGCGCCGTCGTCGGCATGTACTGTGCTGGTGAGTCCAGCGATGGTTAAAAGGACCGCACAGATCTGCGCGTGCGGTCGGGATGTTGCGAACTGCATGTATATTCCCTGGCTGAGATGGCTTTCAAGCCCAAATTGAGGGACGCAATATCCTCTCAATGAGAATGATTATCAATACTAAAGTGATAGATATTTGCAGATAGATGAGGGGAGTCGATTTGCGGCGGCCAACAGCGCTACTATTGGCCGGCAACAGGAAACGAAACGTTGGAGCCGTTATGCAGGGTGTAGAGACGTATTGTCTGGCGACAATGAACTATATGGGTGGCTTGCAGACTGTGGCGGTCGAAGTTGACATAAGAAACGGGCGCCAGGCTGTTGATCTGCGCTGGCAGAAAAATGGTTTTGAGCTGATCGACAGCACCAGCGGGGTCACAGACTGGCGCGATGACAGTGAAATAGTCCGCACCTACTACCCGGAAATGGCGGCTCTGGCGCAGAGCTTAAGCGGCTGTGACCATGCCCTTGTGGCTGGGCATATCAGTCGCAATCCCGAGCAGGCGGCACTGCATCAGGACTATGCGCCCATTGAATTTGTGCACTCGGATTTCACCGACAATTACGGCCAGTTGCTGATTGAGCGTTATCGCAAAAAACCCGAGGAAGTTGCTTCTGCGCTATCTGCGGCTGGCCTGACCGTTGAGGATATGGCACGCGCCAGGCGTATCCTGATTCTGCAGTTCTGGCGCAATGTGGGCCCCGAGCAGATGGATTACCCGTTGGCATTCTGCGACGCTCAGAGCGTGCCGCGGGCGGACATGCACGCAATCCACGTGCCGAACTATGCCGGAGGTGATTTTGCATTTGATACCTATGCGGTCACGCCGCCGCCTGCTCAGGGTGCGCATGCGTGGTACGTGTTCCCGAACATGACCCGGGATGAAGCGGTTGCCTTTCGCACTTTCGACAGCGAAATGGCTGCCAGAGGTGAAGCGTACTGGACACCTCATTCGGCATTTCTGGACCCGACAGTAGATGACTCAACACCGGCACGCCGCAGCATCGAAGTTCGTGCAACCTGTTTATTCTTCTAAGAATCCCGCAGCATCACCTCTGTGTGATGGCTGGACCAGACTAACTGTCTAATTTCTATTGAAAAACTGTGCTTGAAGCGTTGTGAAACCGGCAGTAGAATGCGCGCTGCGCGGAAATGCACCTTTGGCGACCACGCACGGAAATTTAAAGATTTGAGGAGTGGCTGATCACGCTGACGTCATCAAGGGATGTCAGGCGCGTTCGGCCGTTTGCTGTCGGTGTTCGGCAGTGTTATGAGCAGCCAATACGTGATGTGTATGGCGGGAGAGACATATTAAGAAAGGAATGAAGCGAACCGAGCGTTCGTTACTCAACGAAGAAATTCGTTCAAGCAACGTACGTCTGGTCGCAGCAGACGGATCCCAAAGGGGAGTGGTAACACGCGAAGAAGCGCTGGCGGAAGCACGCGCAAGTGGCCTGGATCTGGTGCTGGTTGCATCAGAGGCAGAACCACCGGTCTGCAAAGTGATGGACTATGGAAAACATCTGTTTGAGCTGAAAAAAACAAAAGCAGCCCAACGTAAGAAACAGAAACAGATCCAAGTCAAAGAAATAAAATTTCGACCCGGAACGGAAGAAGGCGACTATCAGGTGAAACTACGCAACCTGAGACGCTTTTTAGAAGAGGGTGATAAAGCCAAGATTTCATTGAGGTTTCGTGGGCGTGAAGTTGTTCACCCCGAAATCGGTATGGAATTGATGAAGCGCATTGCCGCAGATCTGGATGATTTGGGTCAGGTTGAATCTGAACCCAAATTCGAAGGACGGCAGGTGATCATGGTTTTGCAACCCAGAAAGAACAAGAAGAGCTGACGGCGCACGCCCGCACGCTTTCACTAACTTTCGCACCGGATCGTGCCCGAAGCCGCCTTGTCTATATCGGACAGCGGCGTTAACAATTGCGTGGAGAAAGAGGCCAATGCCAAAACTTAAAACCAATCGCGGTGCAGCGAAGCGTTTCCGTAAAACGTCCAGCGGCTACAAGCACAAACAGGCAAACAAGAATCATATTCTGACCAAGAAGAGCACCAAGCGTAAGCGTCAGCTCAGAGGACTCACTGGAGTTGCTGAAGCGGACGTCGCCGTATTGCGTCAACTGATTCCCACCAAAGCTCGATAGGAGGAAACCATGCCGAGAATAAAACGTGGCGTGGCTTCAAGAGCACGTCGTAAAAAGATTTTAAAAGCCGCCAGAGGGTACTACGGAGCGCGCAGTCGTACATTCAAGGTTGCCAAGCAGGCGGTTATTCGCGCAGGCCAGTATGCCTACCGCGACCGTCGCCAGCGCAAGCGTCAGTTCCGTCAACTGTGGATTGTGCGTATCAACGCTGCGGCCAGGGAACATGGCCTGTCTTACAGCCGGTTTATAAACGGTCTCAAAGAAGCTGGTGTAGAAGTGGACCGCAAAGTGCTGGCAGATATTGCCATGCATGAAAAAGAGGCATTTGCCGCGCTTGCTGAGCGCGCTAAATCTGCTCAAACGGCAGCTGCTGCTTAAGCAGCGGCACTGCAGCGTAGCTGCGGCACTGCTGCTAAAGCGGCAGCTCAAGACAACAGCTTCTCAGGAGACCTTAAACGGGAATCCTTGCCGGGCAGCTGTGAGCGCATAAAAGGGAAGGACCCAGGTTCTTCCTTTTTTTTTGCAGCGGTTTCTATTCAGGCAACAAGCTGTAAACGGCAACGACTTGGAAACATGATGGACACACAGGAAATACTGGCTCGAGCGCAACAGGCAGCAGCAGCGGCGGATGATCTGCGCGCTCTGGATGAAGTACGAGTTGCCTATCTGGGTAAAAAGGGTGAATTAACCGGCCTGTTGAAAGGCCTGGGTAAACTTGATGCGGCAGATCGACCCGCCGCGGGCGCTAAAATCAATGAAGCCAAAGAAGCCCTGCAGGCAACGTTGGATGAGCGTAAGTCCTACCTTGAGCAGGCACAGCTTGCCGCCCAGTTGGCCCAGGAATCCGTGGATATCACGCTGCCGGGCCGTCATCCGGATCAGGGTGGCCTGCACCCCGTGACCCAGGCGATGTATCGCATCGAGGAGATATTTGTCGGTGCCGGCTATTCGGTAGTGACCGGCCCGGAAGTTGAAAACGACTACTACAACTTTGAAGCGCTGAATATTCCGGCGCACCATCCCGCCAGAGCCATGCATGACACCTTCTACTTTGGCGATGGTCAACTGCTGCGCACACACACCTCACCCAGTCAGGTGCACACCATGGAGAGTCAGGCGCCACCGATCCGGGTGATCTGCCCGGGTAGAGTCTACCGGCGTGATTCTGATTTGACCCACAGCCCGATGTTTCATCAGGTGGAAGGCCTGGTGGTGGACAAAGACATCAGTTTTGCGGACCTCAAAGGCACCGTCACGGATTTTGTGCGTAAGTTCTTTGAAAAGGACCTGGCAGTGCGTTTCCGTCCCTCCTATTTCCCCTTTACTGAACCGTCTGCTGAGGTTGACGTTCAGTGCGTGCACTGTATGGGTGAGGGTTGTCGTGTGTGCAGCCATACCGGCTGGCTGGAGGTGATGGGTTGCGGTCTTGTGCACCCGAATGTGCTGGAGATGTCCGGTATCGATTCCGAAGTGTATTCGGGCTTTGCCTTCGGCTTTGGCGGGGATCGCTTAGCCATGTTGTTGTATGAAGTAGATGACCTGCGTCTGTTTTTTGAAAATGATGTGCGTTTCCTGCGTCAGTTCAACTAGTCGGAGAAGAGTATGAAGTTCAGCGAAGCGTGGTTGCGGGAATGGGTTAACCCGGACCTTGCACGTGATGATCTGTTGCAGCAACTCACTATGGCGGGTCTGGAAGTGGATGGGGTTGATCCCGTCGCTGACACGTTTACAGGTGTGGTTGTGGGGTTGGTTGAAAGCTGCAAAAAGCACCCGGATGCAGACAAACTCTCGTTATGCAGCGTTTTTGATGGAGAAGCGCGCCACCAGGTGATCTGTGGCGCGCCAAACGTACGGGAAGGCTTGCGTGTAGCCTATGCCAAAGTAGGTGCGGTGCTGCCGGACAACTTCAAAATCAAAAAGGCTAAACTGCGTGGTGTAGAGTCGTTCGGCATGTTGTGCAGTGCTGCTGAACTCGGGCTGGGTGATGACCATGATGGCATCCTGGAACTGCCCGCGACCCTCTCGGTAGGCGAAGACTTTTTTGCGGCCTACGCGCTCAACGACGTTTCCGTTGATGTCGATCTGACACCTAACCGCGGTGATTGCCTGAGCCTGCGTGGTTTGGCGCGTGAGGTCGGTGTGCTCAATAACCTTGCTGTAGCTTATCCCCGGGTAGACGCTGTTGCGGCCACCCATAACGAAACCTTTCCAGTCGAGCTGGCCAATCCAGAGGGTTGCCCGCGCTACCTCGGTCGGGTGATTAAGGGCATTGATCTATCAAAACCCACACCAGCGTGGATGCGCGAACGTCTGCGACGATGTGGTTTACGCAGTATTGATGCTGCTGTTGACGTGACCAACTACGTGCTCATAGAGCTTGGCCAGCCCATGCATGCCTTCGATCTGAAGCAGATCTCTGAAGGTATTGTGGTGCGCAACGCGGTCCCGGGCGACCAGCTGACATTGCTGGACGGGCAGGAGGTCACCCCTGATGAACAGACCCTGCTGATCACCGATGCGAATGGGCCGGTTGCCATTGCCGGTGTGATGGGTGGTGAGCGCAGCGGGGTGCATGCGGATACTGAGGATCTGTTTTTAGAGTGTGCATTTTTCAGCCCGCTGGCAATTGCGGGTACGGCGCGGCGTTATGGTTTGCATACCGATGCATCTCACCGCTACGAGCGTGGTGTGGATTATGAGCTGCAGGCAATGGCGATGGAGCGCGCCACGCAGTTGCTCATCGATATTGTCGGTGGTGAGCCCGGTCCGGTAACTGAGGTGGTGGCCACGGAAAAGTTGCCCAGTGCGCAGCCTGTGACACTGCGCCAGCGTCGCCTGCAGCAGTTGCTGGGCACGGCGATAGCGGCTCAGCAGGTGGATGATGCGTTTGCGCGGCTGGATTTCCAGGTCATCGAACGCAGTGATCAGGACGGTGACCTCAGCTGGACCATTGTGCCGCCGAGTCATCGTTTTGATATTGCCATTGAGGCTGATCTGGTCGAAGAGATCTGTCGTATTTTCGGCTACAACAATATTCCCAGCAAAAGTCCAAACGCCGCACTTGAATTGCGATCGGTTGACATCGAACAGAATTCTGAAGCCGCATTAAAAAAACATCTCGCTGGGCTGGGGTTGCAGGAAGTGATTACCTACACCTTTGTCGACCCGGGTCTGCAGGATCTGCTCGACCCGGGAGTAAGCCCGCTGGCGCTGGCCAATCCGATGTCGTCGGAGCAATCAGTTATGCGCACAAACATGTTACCCGGTCTGGTTGATGCGGCCCGCAACAATCGGGCCCGGCAACAGGATCAGGTGCGTTTGTTTGAGCTGGGCCAGACCTTTGTGCCTGGGCCGCAAGGCCTGGAGCAGCGCATGATGATTGGTGGCCTTCTGTGGGGACGTCGTCACGCGCAAAACTGGCATGCCGGCAACGACAATGTTGATTTCTATGATGTCAAAGGCCTGGTGGACGATCTGTGCCGGTGGGCGGGGCTGCACGATGTGCAGGTAGCGCGTGCCAATGATGGGATTCTGCATCCGGGCCAGGGCGCACTGTTGTACAGGGCCGACCAGCCCATAGGTAGATTTGGCCGTTTGCATCCCGAAATTGAAGCGCGCCTGGAGCTCAGTGGTGCTTTTGTGTTTGAACTCGATGCGCAGAAAATGCTGGCGCGACCGCGGCGGGTATTCAGCGGATTGTCGCGCTATCCCAGCGTACGCAGAGATTTTGCCGTTGTGGTGGATAAAACGATTACCGCCGCAGAGGTCGAGGCGGTGGTACGAGAGGCGCTCGGCGAGATACTGGTTGAGTTCAGGTTATTTGATGTCTATGAAGGCAAAGGCATTGATTTAAATGAAAAAAGTCTAGCGATAGGCTTGACCTTACAGAGCCAAGACGCCACCCTTAACGAGGAAGACATAGGACACTACGCCCAAGCCGCCGTGAGCGCACTGGAGTCTGCCGTTAAGGCAAGATTAAGGTAGCAACGCTAACCTGGCCAACACTCAAGTTGGCAATAATAAAGCAGGTAGCAATCCGGTGAATACAGAGCTTGCGCCACATTGGTCAAGGGAGGCAACTGTGAGTGCGCTGACCAAAGCGAAAATGGCTGACCAGCTGTTTGAGGAACTGGGCCTCAACAAACGCGAAGCCAAAGAGATTGTTGAGCTGTTTTTTGACGAAATTCGTGACTCTTTGGAGCACAATACACAGGTGAAGTTATCTGGCTTTGGTAACTTCGATCTGCGTGAAAAAGGCGAGCGACCCGGTCGTAACCCGAAAACGGGTGAAGAGATACCGATTACCGCGCGTCGAGTGGTAACGTTTCGCCCGGGTCAGAAGTTAAAAGCCAGGGTCGAAGCGTATGCAGGGGAACCCCCCGCAAGCGATCAACAGACGGACACCGATTCAGATGCTTGAGCCGAGTAACAACAACGAGCTACCCCCGATCCCGGGTAAGCGCTATTTCACGATTGGTGAAGTCAGCACGCTGTGTGATGTAAAACCGCACGTGCTGCGTTACTGGGAACAGGAATTCCCCTCTCTGAATCCGGTGAAGCGTCGCGGTAACCGTCGTTACTATCAGCGCCAGGATGTGATTGTCATCCGCCAGATACGTGCGCTGTTGTACGATCAGGGTTTTACCATCGGTGGCGCCCGCCAGCGCCTAACCAGCGAAGATGCCAAAGAAGATACAACCCAGTTCAAGCTTCTGGTGCGCCAGATGATTGTGGAACTGGAAGACGTGTTACGCGTTCTGAAAGCATAACAAACCACGACTCCCAGAGGGTCACATGTTGAAGAAGCCCTGCCAAGCCCTTTCAATTCTGATATTCGCCAGCCTGCTGACACCTGTTGTGTCTGCATCAGATGCCCGTGGCCTGTATCAATACGATGCCAAAATGGCCTGGCTCAAAGCCGGTGAACTGTCGCTGGAGATGTTCCGTAGTGGCACCACTTACGAAGTGCTGGGCGAGTTTCAGACTTCCCGGGCCATGAGCAATTATTACACCTGGAACGGTGTGTTTGCCGCGTCTGGTCGCTGGGAGCACGCTGGCCCCGTGACACGGGCTTATATGTCCCGTTCCGTCAGTAAAGATGATGACCTCAAGATCGTACTGAATTACGAAAACTCAGCACGACTGTTAGATGGTCCCGACAGTGACTTTGAAGACATTGCCAAACCTACAGGCGTCGATCTCATTTCCGCGCTGTTTTTCACGCCGGACTGTTTTGCAGGGGGTGAAGTGCATGATGGTGAAGATACTTACCGGCTGGCGTTGCGTGAACGGAAAACATTGGACTGGAATGGTGGCGAAGGCTACTACCAGGGCCCGGTGACCCACTGCGACTACAATATTCGAGATCACAAAGACCGTAAACGCCGTGTTGTGGTCTCTCTGGCGCAAGTAGGGGATGCCATCATTGCTGTACAGGTCAGAGCCAAGATACCCGTGCTGCCGGACGCTGTCTTCAGATTGCGCGTTCCTGGCTCTGATGCTGGCTTGTCAGCCCCCGTTGTTGCCGTGGGCATGCGGTGACGCTGACGCGTCTGGGTAGCCTTGGGTTTGTGCTGATCCTGCAATTTGCGTGCGGTGATGTAACGCAGACATGTGACAAAAACGTGGTGCTGATGGGCTACTGGCCGCCTACCAACAATATGCTGCGCCAGTGGAGTACCCAGCCGGAGCAGAACCCCGGCGGCTGGCAGGGGCAGAACTGGCGGGGTTTGGGCTATAACGTTTATGCATTTTTCCCTGAATTTCCACCTGATGATGACCCCACTAACGATACGATTGGTTCTCCGGGTTCTGTGGGCAGTCCGGATTTTGATCTGCAGGTGGACTATCAGGCAACCTCGTCGGACTTCTGGCGCATAGTTGATGCCTATCAGCCCCGGATACTGATCACCACAAGTCGAGGGGGAGCGATTGGATGGGAGATTGAAGCTTTTGAAGGGCGAGCTGAAATGGCTGCCTCGCCTGAGCTGGATTGGCGCAGCGACGATTATGGCGAGGTCCATCTACCCACACAGGCATCAATCGAGCCACGCTCCTGGCAGGCCATCGCCACCCATCGCGGCAAAAACCTGCTGGCCTCAAAGCTGCCCATGCAAAAGATATCAGCCGCTGTAACAGATCTGAACTTAACCACGGTTGCCATTGATGAAGCGACCAGCGGAAATTATCTGTCCGGCTTTCTGGGCCTGCACGGGCTGTATTACAACAACACTCACGCACACAATTTGGCGGCTGGTCACATACACGTTGGCGGACAGGTTTCTACCGAAGCCGCCCGGACAATGATGGAGGAAACGCTGCAGACCGTGCTTAAGGCTTTGCCGTCTGAACAAGCCGCTTGTGCCGCAAAATGAGCCAAGTGCTACTTTTCCAGCTCGCTCAGTAGCTGTTGCAGACCCGCTTGTTTAGGTTGCAGCTCCTTCTTAACCGTCCACCAGTTGATGCCGACAACAAAGGCCATAAACACAACTGACGCCAGGATAAAGGGGATACGGATACCGGTAAAGGCGTCCGATTTCAGCGCGACCAGTAACATGGGTAGTTCAATGGGCAGGCAATACCACCAGAATATGTTTTTCAACAGCACAATCTGGTGTGTCACGTTGGCCAGATTGTTTTCCAGCGTTTGCCGGATATCTGCCGTTGCATCGGTAGACCACTGTTTTGCATACATGCGCTGTCTGACAAAAGCGCAGGCTACAAACAGACAGCCGGCGGAGAGCGCAATCCACTCCCAGTGAGCCTGCCAGCTTGAGTCAATTTTCGCCGCCCAGATGAATGGCACCGCGGCAAAAAACAGCGCCACCGCAAAGCCGATGGTGGCTTCGAGATGGTCGCGAAACCTTACAGAACGGTTAAACGCCTTGCTGTCTTTGAGCAGCTGTTGCTGCATGCTTTGCTCATCGATGCTGAAGCGGCCGGTTTTCTGATCCTGTTGCCAGAGTAGTTGCATGGTATCCCAATCCTTCATGATGTTTGTGTCTCCCTGTTGAACAAGGTTTGAAGCTTGCCTTTCACCCGGTTGATTTTGGCGCCTACAGAGTTTGGCGAGATGCCGAGAATGTGCGCGATTTCCTCGTAGCTGTTGCCGTCAAGGTAGAGCAACATGAGCGAGCGCTCGACCGTTTCAAGCGCACGGATTTTTTCGTATACCCAGTTGATGTCCTCGGGCGGCGACTGTAGCTGTACCCAGTGTGTGGTTTCATCGAACGGTGCGCTCGCAGGGGTGCGCACCGCTTTTCGGGTGTGGTCGATCGCGGTGTTTAGAGCTACCCGATAGATCCAGGTGCTTTCTTTGGATTCGCCCGCAAAGCGGTCGATTGAGCGCCATAGCGCCAGGGCGATGTCCTGGAACAGGTCTTCACGCGCGCTGTGCTGCGCCTCGTAGCTCATGACCACTTTATAGATCAGTGCCTGGTATTCGCTCAGCCAGCGCGTAAGGGTGGTCGTTTTTTCTGTATCTTGTGCGGTCACCGTAAATCAGAATCGCTATGCGCTTTGAATGGTTCTATTAGACGTTACTCTCCGATTTTCCGTACATGGAATCAAAAATTGCGGATTGGCGGCTATTCTCGACTGTGCAGAGACCATCGCTTTGGGTATGATTCGCGTCCTTCGGGGCGTGGCGCATGTCTGGTCCGACTTCTGCGAAGTCGGCGCGCACATTGACTGGGCCCCCAGTCAAGTGCATGAGTAAACAGGCGTGTTCGGCACTGTTAGAGTGAGTTAGATTTCGGGGCGTGGCGCAGTCTGGTAGCGCACTTGACTGGGGGTCAAGTGGTCGCAGGTTCAAATCCTGCCGTCCCGACCAAATTATATCTAACGTTTTCAGTTACTTAGCCGATTTTCCAACTCCTTTTCCATTCTTGTTTTTCCCCTTGTTAGTGCTACTTGTACATGGCGGATTAGTAGCCAATGACCATCGATCGAGGCGCAAATCTGGGCCACGTGACTTTTAAGCACTTAGCGGGGGCAGGTTTCATCGGCGTTGAAGAACGCTTTTTCATCCCTTGAGCCGACGATCCGGGTCCTAATATCTGGTAAGGGGTTTCCAACGGGAATATTTGCTTGTTGACGAAAGTTATCATTTAAGATAACTGTAGCAAATAACATGGGCGATCACGTTTTACAGCGAGAAGGTAGAAATGGAGACTTTGGGGCTGCCGCCGGGAATTCTAGCGAGCTTCTTGCGTATCATGGAATTGATCGAAGAGTTCGGCCCCAATTTAGGTCGGCCACATACTGCGCCACTGTCCCAAGGATTGTTCGAGATCCGGGCCAATGGTAAAGAGGGCATTTCTCGCTCAGTGTTTTGTACGGTAGAAGGGCAAGAAATCGTCGTGCTCATTACCGTGATTAAGAAGGGTAACAAGATACCCAAGCGCCAGATGGACACGGCGCGCAAACGAATGAAGGAGGTCCAAAATGGCTAAACGACCCACACTACAAAACTTTCGAAAGAAAGCGCTCAAAGATCCTGCCGTCAAAGCCGAATATGACGCACTCTCGACTGTGTTCGAAACGAAACGCAGCATGATTGCGATGCGTAAAGAAGCAGGGGTGACGCAAGAAGAAATGGCCGACATGCTTGGGACAAAGAAAAGCAATATTTCCAGACTCGAGAGTGTGACGAATGACAGCTCGCCGCGTTTGGCAACAATCGAAGATTATGCCCGCGTGCTCGGATATTCGGCGCGCATTGAGTTCGAACCACGGGCTGACTAGCTACCCCGAAAGGCTGTGTGTGGCGAATTGGTAGTCAGGCAGGAGTCGGTGTATCGAAAAGACTGCGCCAATGTTCCTGCCAATCATAGTTGTTGAGGCTTCCCACTTGACCGAAAAACTCGTGTTTTGCGGAAGGTTTGAATGGGAAAAAATTGAGGCCAGCGAAGCCAAGAGTCCGTTGTTTATGAGGCTTCCAGCGTAGATAGAAGTCAGAACTGGGGGTCAAGTACCCTCCTGCGGAGGGTGGTCGCAGCAACGCGGTTGGCGGTTAAATCCTGCCGTCCCGACCAAAAATCCCTTTTTAAATCAGTTGGTTAGAAACGATTAGGTGCCCAGCTTATTCCTATTCCTGGTCGATTGGTAGGATATAGGTAGGGTTGTCTCACAGCTATTGTAGACGAAGTCAGTTGTGTGTAGTACGGCATTGCCGTATTCTTGGCCCGTGTTCACTGTAGTCGAAACACCTGTATTTTCCCGAAAAGCCGGAAGTCTGCTGAGCGAGGATGAACGTGAGGAGTTTGCAGCTTTTGTCTCCCAAAATCCTACAGCTGGATCCGTGGTAAGAGGTTCTGGTGGCGTGCGTAAGATTCGTTGGGCGCGAGCCGGTGGTGGTAAGAGTGGTGGGTTCCGAATGATCTATTACAACCAACTGTCGCGAGAGGAGATCTGGTTGTTGACCCTCTATGCGAAGAATGAACGATCTTCAATTCCTGCACATGAATTGAGATTGATTAGAGAGGCCATTGAACGTGAGCAGTAAACAAAAAATGAGTTCAGAAGGTGCGGAACTGCTTAAGGCGGTCGAGCAAATGAAAAAGGGTAAGAAAGGGCGCTCCTACACGAAGGAGCAGCTGCTGGCAATTTCAGCACGGAAGTCCGTTAATCTCACACAACGTGAATTTGCAAAACTACTCAATATTTCTGTAGATACAGTACAGGACTGGGAGCAGGGCAGACGGTCCCCGCGTGGGGCAGCCAAGACGTTACTGAAGATTGCGCAAAGCCACCCGAAAGTACTGGAACAGGTGGCTTCATAGAATAGCAGCTGAGATCATCGGATTTTTTCGATTTAATCTGGTCGGATATTGGTAGGCAGAGGATGGCTTCCAACCGTGCGTGATCTGTGGGTTTGGAACCCACCGCTAATTGGAAGTGTTGGAATCCCCGCTGTAGCCCGTAATCTATGCGGGCTTCATAATCGGGTCTGGACGCTGGGGGTCAAGTACCCTCCTGCGGAGGGTGGTCGCAGCAATGCGGTTGGCGCAACGCGGTTGCCGGATAAATCCTGCCGTCCCGACCAATTTCCAATGGTCCAACCCGGACACATGGGTAACAGTTTATACCGAAGACATAGGTAACACCTTCGACCCAAAGGATGTCTTTCTATGCAGCACTTCGCTTGGATTGTTTTCTAACTTTCACATCAACCGATTTGCCTAATCGGCTATGCATTTGCACCATCTTGTCGATGCTTACTCCTGTGAGCTTTCCTGTCATGACCTTGTTGAACATTGGGCGATCTACCCCAGCAAGCTTTGCCGCCGCTGTCTGGCTCAGCTTGCGCCTTTTTACTTCTTTCTCTAACTCGATCTTGAGTTGAGTTTTTACTTTCAACACTTCAGCTGCAGCGGGATCAAAGCCGAGATCTTCAAAAATATTTCCACTGCTATTTGTCCATTCACTCATAGAGTTCTCCTGTAGTCTTGCAGCGCTGCAAGTCTCGACTTGGCCTTTTCGATATCCGATTTAGCGGTCTTCTGAGATTTCTTACTAAAGCCACTCAATATATAGATGGCTTCATCAAATGTTGCAAGATAGATCACGCGATATTGATTGCCGTCTCGAATGCGGATTTCTCTGACGCCGGCTCCTACAGTTCGCATGGGTTTAGAATCTGTCGGATTCAAACCTGATTGCAGTCGCATTATCTGTTCGCCCGCTATTCGCCGCGCGTTAACAGGGAAGCTTCTGATTTCATCTCTCGCCTGTCCCTGAAATACGACCCTTTTCAATTCTTTGATTGTAGCAAATATACTACTGTCATCAAGTATTGTGTGTAGCGAATATGTGACAGGGTGTTCATTCTGTAAGCGCCTATGTGCAGCATGTTGCATTTCCTGTTGCAACAATTCTCAATAAATAGGTCCGCTGATAGTTATAGTTATAGTTTAGGGCTTCAGTTTCCTAAGCCTTTGTTGCTGCTTGTTGTGAGGTATTGGCAGTTGTAGTCTTCACTGCCCTGGGGGTCAAGTTCTGTCCTTCGGACAGCGGTCGCAGCCGAGGCAGGGCCTGTTAAATCTTTCCGACGTTTGCGTCGGTAGCCGTCACTTGCAAAGCAAGGACACCCGACCAATATCAGAAGGTCTATGTGAGTCGCTCTATTCTAAGCAGCATCAATGCTCACTGTATGCCCACACTTCACGGCAAATCCGACTAAGGTGTCCAGGCGAAATGACTCAAAGTCGCCTTTCATTAGAATGCTTACCCGGGGTTGGGAGATGCCTAGTAAACTGGCAACTTCACGTTGCTTGATTTTGTTTGCTTTGATGTACTCGGTGATCACATGGATCAACTCGGATCGCAATTTGTAGATCTCACGTTTCACCGGATCATCTTCAATCGCGTCCCAGACGCTTTCAAACTTTTGCTTACTCACTTCAGCTCCCTTAGTGCGGCCTTGATCGCGACAATGTTTTGTTTCGCGGTCCTCTGCGTTTTCTTCTGAAAGGCGTGGAGAACGTAAACGGCGTCACCTCGATTAGCGACATAAACGACCCGCCACGCACCCTCAACCCGGATCCGGATTTCTCTAACACCGGGTCCTATGCTCGGCATCGCTTTCCAATCTCTTGGATCGAAACCGCGTTGTACTTTGTCTAGTTCGTATCCTGAAGCTCGCTTCGCGGATGAAGGGAACTCACGCAATGCTTCCAAGGAGCGACCTAAGAATACGATCGACTTCATGAGGTTAGAATATACATGTAGATATATATTTCGACAATGGTTAGTTGCTGTGAAGCGTTAGAAAGGTTGGTCATGTTGCATTTCCTGTTGCAACAATTCTCAACAAATAGGTCCGTTGAAACTCGCAGTCTTAAATCCCAAAATCCTAAGACTTTGTTGTGGCTTGTTGTAAGTTATTGACGGTTGTTGTCTCCACTGCCTGGGGGTCAAGTACCGTCCTGCGGACAGTGGTCGCAGCAACGCGCTTGGCGCAGCGCGGTTGCCGGATAAATCATGCCGTCCTCGCGAAGCGAAGACACCCGACCTAATAATCCCCTGGAGATTTCAGACAAGATGGACGTTCCAGCGGGATTAGCACTGATTGACATCTTCACTCAAAACTCCCAAAATGGGAGCATATGAGGATTGTTGCAATTGGGGCGTTGAAAGAGTTTTGGAGAATCCATCCTGATAGCAAACAGCAGCTTCAGGCGTGGTACAAGCTATTGAAGTCCGCGGCCTGGAAGTCACCAAACGATGTAAAACGGCAGTATCGCTCGGCCAGTATCATTGGTGGCAATAGAGTTGCCTTTAACATCGCGGGAAACAAATACCGTCTGATTGTGAAGATTCACTACAACACCGGCATCGTTTACGTACGATTCATCGGCACTCATCGAGAGTACGATGCCGTGAATGCCGAAGAGGTGTGACATGGAGATTAAGCCAATTAAGTCAGAACGCGACTATCGTCGTGCGTTAGCTCGTATCGAGAGTTTAATGGATGCGCGCTCTGGTTCACCTGAAGAAGATGAGCTCGATGTGCTTGCAACGTTGGTCGAAGCTTATGAGGAAAAGCACTTCGCTTTGCCGGAAGCTCATCCTCTGGAAGTCATTCGATTCGTCATGGAGCAAAATGACATGATCGACAAAGACTTAATGCCCTTTATCGGTAGTTCGGGCCGGGTGTCAGAAGTCATGTCTGGGCGAAGGCCTTTGACTATCAATATGATTCGAAAACTTCACAAAGGGCTCAATATTCCGGCAGATGCTTTGGTCGCAGAGTACGACGTCGCATAGCGAAATTTACCCGTCAGCAGCTGAGATGATCGGATAGTTCCGATCTAAACTGGTCGGATATTGGTAGGCAGAGGATGGTTTCCAACCGTGCGATTTTTGTGGGGCTGGAATGTAGCGCAAAAAGGAACTGTTGGAGTCCGCTCTGTAGCCCGCAGAATATGCGGCTCGTTGGACGAGTCTGGGCGCTGGGGGTCAAGTACCCTCCTGTGGAAGGTGGTCGCAGCCGACGCTGGGCGCCTTAAATCATACCGTCCGGACCAAACATTCCTTGGTGCTGCCCCGGACACATAGATAACAGCTTGTACCGGAGACATCGTCTCCAGTTCGGAGTAGCGTTTAAACTTACTTAGCCCAAATGAAAGTATTCGTTTCTACGCAGCGCTGCGCGCACGCTGCGCCTTATCCAAGTCGTATGTTGCCTGCAGATTCATCCATAATTTGGGGGAAGTGCCCAACGCGTCAGCTAGGTCCAGAGCCGCTTCAGCAGTAACGCCTCTTTTTCCGCGAATGAGTTCATTCAATCGCGCGCGTGTCCAGCCGATTCGAGGTCATAGCTCGTCTGCAGATTCAGCCAGAACTCTGGTGAAGTGCCGAAGTATTTAGCGAGGCGCAAAGCAGAGTTAGCAGTGATCGAGCGTTTACCATGCACAATCTCGTGTATCGCTCTTGGCGACATACCAATCTCTCGACCTAACCGATTCTGGCTGATTCCAAATGCCTCGAGGAATTCCTCGAATAGAATTTCACTTCTCAGATTGGAGTGTCTGTTCATACCTACGCTGAGCGCTTTGGTGTATTGAACGACAAGCTCCCCATGCAGGCATAGGGAGCTTGTTGCCAGTGGACGGTCACCCGGCTGCTTCGTCCATCTGCAGCCAAGTTAGATTTGAGCGCTCATCACACATCGTCGGGAGCGCGAAATACAAAGCCTGCCCGCCCTGTGGTGAGTTCCGATGAGCCGACGTTGTAGCGACCCTGAGCGGTGATGCGATGCAGCAATCGGCCTTCGTCCAGCTGCTCGATCAGCTCATCAACCAGATCGGCAAAGGAGCGATAAAGATGGAGCTCCGTAGCACCTCGAACTTTGACAGTGTAAACGCCGCGCCCGCTTGTGGTTGCTGACAAGGCAACGCTTTCCAACGTATCAATGTATGCCTGCGGTACACCGCGCAGCTGCAACGCCGCGCGCGCGTCTGCCAGGTCCACATCGATGCGGTCAGGCACGATACTGCTGAAAGGATTGGCGGTACCTTCCTGCCAACCCACCCACAGTGTGCCGGCGCGGTTGTCGGTCTGTACATCAATTACCGTGCGCGCAAGAAAATCTGGCGGTGCCATCCCGAAGGCGTTGACCAGGCCACGTGCGCGGACCAGATCACCCACTTCGATGCTTGCCAGGGGCAGGACGGAAGTATCAATCTGGTAGTTATCCGGATCTGCATCGCGGCTTGCGTCCACACCGGTGCCGCTGAAGTCATAGCGCTCGGGTGATCGGCCGCTCAATGCAAACAGGTCCACCGCCAGGTCGCCTGTGGCTACCACCTCACCGGTCAAACTGGCCGGCTTCATGTGCACCCTGTCTGCAACCACGGTTTCGTCGTCAGCAAACTCACCCCACACGATCACTCGTTGACCAACCGACACACTGGTGATGTCATGTCCATTGTTGCCGGGTGCGCTCACCACGGTATCTGCTGACATTTCCACCGCAAAAACGCCGCGAAACGCTCGACGGCCATCGCTGAATTCGATGCTGGCGCCAGCCAGCGTCAGGACATCTTCAGACCGCGCAGCGACCACGCCGAGCAAAACGTCCGCGTCAGCCCAGGGAACCGAACTGCCTGCCAATACTTCTTCAGCGATAAAAACCCGGCTGTCATCCACCGCATTGACACGACCCAGGGCAACCAATGGCGCTCGCTCGGGTAAGGTGGCCACCAGGGCCAGACCTTCGCTTCCCTGACTACCTTCGCCATCCACTTCGTAGACGGTGTTGTCATCCACGTGCACATCGAACTGGCCAAAGTCGCCCTGTCGATGACGCAACGGACGCACTACCAGGGAAATCACCTGCTCTGTTTCATCCACGTCCGCTATCACTCCGCGAACTCGGTGTGCGCGATCGGTTTCTAACTCAGGTGTAGCAAGCAACATGGGATCGACAGTCACCACCGGCGGTGTTACCGAAGTGTCCACGGTGTTGCTGGCGGCTAAGTCGAAATCCAAACTGAACGCTGCCGGCCTTCCTCGTGAAATGCGGATCATATCTGAAGTCGTCAATTGCAAATCGACATCGAGATCGGTCAACGGCTCACCATTGGCATCTTGCAGTATCGCTGCCTGGCCAATGCCGTCAGCATCTTCGACGATCACTTCAGCATCGCTGAAGTCCATATGCAATGTGACACTGGTGTAGTTGCCGGTCGGCACCGTAGCGGTGCTCAAGATTTCTGTCACTTCGGTTAACTCAGTAAAATTAATCCGTGTCTCAATGGGTAACGCCTCAACGATGTCACCGTTCTGGCGAGTCAGAGTCAACGCCTCGATGGCCACGTCATACACGAGAAAATCGCCTTCGGCATCGGTCACCCCAATCACCAGCTGGCCCAGTTCAGGCGGTGCAGAACCCGAGGGATCGGGTGCCGAAGAGCCGCCACTGCCACCACCACCACAGGCACTCACGGCACCCATCAACAAAAACAGAATGAACGCGGAGATGAAGGATCCAACATCCCGCAGCCCCGTTCGCATGGCCTCAATCCATGCAACGCGCAACTGCGCGCCCTTCGTTAGAATCATCGTTACTACCTCTATCATCCAATCGGTATCAGGTATAACGAGTCAAGGCGCAAATCGGTTGACAGGCACTTTCTGAAAATCGAGCCAACTCCAATGGCTAAAATGATGTTCCTCATCAAACGCATAACAACCGCGTCGCAAGCAGGATTGTGGTTTCAAACGAGATAAATGCTCTTTTCTCAAGAATTTTTGCTCAATGTGTTGTAGCCAAGTGCGCTATGCCGCCTGGGTTGAACAGCCGTATATAAGGGAAACTCATTATATGATTGCCCGCGCAACTTATTATTCTGTCCATAACCAATACAGTGAGTTTTGAGTTATGGCGAATACCCGAATATTTGTTGTGCTGGACCCTACCTGCATGGAACAGGCTGCACTGGAATGGGGTGAACAGATCGCAAGAGAGCTGGGTGTGCATCGCGCCATCGACGCAAGCTTGCATGTGTACTGCTGTATCAACAGCGAATCTGTTGCCCTGGTGCCGGGCGAAGGTGCGGACGAGGCCAAACAAGCAACCCAGGCCCGGGTTGAAGGGTGGTTGGAGCGCCTGGTCGCACAACCCCGTGCGGACGGATTGGATGTGCGGACAGAAGTAGAGTGGAAGGAGGATTGGCGCAAAGCCATCGTCGAGGCTGCCGAGCGGCAGGAAAGTTCGCTGGTTATCAAGAATATGACGCCCCATTCGCGTTTTGTGCGCATGGTTCGTGAAACATCGGACTGGACGCTCATCCGCGAGTGTAATTGCCCGGTGCTGCTGGTGAAAACGGGCCGGCCTTATCAGATCAAGAAGATTCTCGCGGCAGTCAAACACAACCCGGACAATGAAGCTTACGAAAGGGCAAATGACAATGTGCTCGCCGTTGCCCGCGCCTGGGCAGAAGATATGGGTGCGGAGCTGCATGCCGTGAGTTGTTATGATCTCGCCGATCGTCCGGATCGTCAGCGTTTTGCTGATCGCTGTGGGTTGCCGCGCAGCCAGGTCTCTGCGGCATCCGGCGAGCCGGAAGAAATCATCTCCGAGGTCGCAAAAGATCGCGGCAGCGACGTTGTCGTTATTGCCCGGGTTGCGCGCGCCGAGTCACCGAACGCTATTGGCAAAACAGCGCGTAAACTGATCGACGAAATCGATACCGAAGTGCTGATACTCTCCGTAAACGCAACGCCAATCAGCTGATTGCAATCGCCGTTTTCAGCGTGAGATGTTCGACAGGAATAGCTGCGAGGACACTAGACAGGAGGGAAAGATGAACGAGTTTGAAGAAGTCATGGTTCCGGTAGATGGATCCGAAAGCGCCGAGCGGGCAGCGCTCTTTGGTGCCCGTCTGGCGGCGGCGCTTGAATGCACCTTAACCTTAGCCCATGTTGTGGCACTGACTTCTGAATCGGTCATGGCGATGGCCAAAATGAGCAAGGAAGAAATTCAAGGTCACCAACAGCAAATTGCAAAGGTGCCGCTTGAACAGGCCCAGGCGGCGATTGCTGGTCTCGACATTCACGTCACAGCTGAGCCGTTAGTTCTGATTGGGGATCCGGCAGAGGAAATCCTCAATTATCTGAGCAAACATCCCAAAACGCTGGTGGTCATGGGGCGACGAGGTCAGTCTGGCATCAGACGACTTGCCATGGGCGGTGTCAGTGACAAAGTGATCCGCTACGCTGATGGTCCGGTCACCCTGGTGACCTGATCCTTAACGGTTAGGAAACCTCATCCTGTTATTGAGGAACAGATTTTAGTTCCTGTCTACCATATCCTTGTCGAGCCGACGCCAGGTCAGCAGGAAAAACAGCGAACTGGCAGCGTACAAGGCAGCCATAATGACCATTGCCGACTGTAAGCTCTGGGCGTAAACCTCACCGCAGACAGTTTGCAGACGATCACCCAACGTGCCGACAACACTCGGATGACATTGATTTCGCGCCAGTTCCTCAGCCGCCACGCCTAGCTCGGCAACGCCGCTGATAAAAAAAATGTCCGAGATGGCTCCTATAAAAAGGGGACCAAATCCATAGCCGATGAGGTTCGCGACAAACAGAAGTACTGCGGTCGCCATCGCACGAACGCGCATGCTTACAACACCCTGGCCAATGGTGTATTGGGCGGCAAGATAACCGTATTTCACAAAACCCCCAATAATCAGGCCGATGGCAGCAAACAGCAGGCTCTGCGTGGTAAACGCAAAGATATAAAAGGGGATCGACAAAGCCAGGCCAATGGCCGGCACCCAGGCGATTGCCCCCGGGTGCTTCTGGTAAATTTTTGTTGCCAGCCAGCCACACGCGAAGGTGCCAACGGCAGATGATAGAGACACCGGCGTGTTGATCCAGATGGCCGCTTGCCCCGTGGTGATTTCGTGGGCACGGACCAGGAAAATTGACTGGAACGAAGAGATCCCGTAACCACAGAAAGCCGCAACTGTTGCGCCAGCCGTCATATACCAGAAAGCGGGCTTGGTCGTCAGCTCACGAATCGCCTCTTTAAGCGAAACCTGTGCTTTGGATTGCGTGCCTGCCGGATCTGTATACCCGCGCGGCGGCTCTTTGACCGTCAGTTTGAACACAACGGCAATCAACAGACCCGGCAAACCGACGACAAAAAAAGCGGTTCGCCAGTCGAAAGCATCGGTTACCCAGCCACCAATCAGGTTGGCAAACATTGTGCCCAGTGTAACGCCCATGGCGTAGACACCCAGCGCCTGGGATCTGTCCCGGGGCGCGTAGTAGTCGGCGATCAGAGAGTTGGCTGGTGGCGTACAGCCTGCTTCACCAATACCCACGCCAACGCGACACATCAGCAGAATCCAGAAAGCGCCTATGGTGAGCGAACCAATGGTGACGTTGGTGGCGAGCCCACAGAGGGCCGTCATTAAAGACCACAAGGCAACACACACAGTCATAATCCAGACGCGGTTGGCCCTATCGGCGAACCGGGCCAGAGGAATGCCGACAATCGTATAGAGCAGCGCAAAACCGAAACCGGTAAGCAGCCCGAACTGGGTGTCGGAAATGCCCAGCTCCGGCACAAGATCCGGGCCGACGACCGCGAGCAGCCCGCGGTCAACAAAATTCATAATGTAGATGAGTGTCAGGGCGGAAAGGACGTAAGTTCGGTAACGTTTGGTTCCGAATCCGGTGATTTTATTCTGTGCTTCACCTTGTTCGGATGCGGTCGCGGCTGTCATATAGGCGTTTTCCAGGCGGGAATGATTATTATTGGCGCTGGTTACAGTTGTCCCAGCGCGCTTTATTTGTTGGCCCAGACAATATCAGTGTGAAGCCTTGAGCGCACCCACACCCCGATGGTTCAGACAGTTTTTCCTGCCAGTACCGTCGGGGTGCTTAACCTTAAACCCGCTCGATGATCATAGCTGGCGCCATACCGCCACCTGCGCACATGGTAATCAGGGCAAACTGACCGTCGCAGCGCTCGAGTTCATCCAGCGCGGTGCCGATGAGCATGGCACCGGTTGCGCCAATGGGGTGTCCCAAAGCCATCGCTGCACCATTGATGTTGACCTTTTCACGGTCAAGGTTTAAGTCGCGTTGAAACTTTTCGGAAACTACTGCAAATGCTTCGTTGATCTCCCAGACGTCGATGTCATTGATGGTAAGACCAGCCTTCTGTAGTACCTTGCGCGCGGCTGGCACCGGAGCGTTCAACATCAAAGTTGGGCAATCGCCCATGTTTGCACAGGCAACAACGCGAGCTCGTGCCTTAAGACCGTGTGCCTTGGCATAGTCTGGGCTGGCCCAGAGAATGGCGGCTGATCCATCAACAACACCAGATGAGTTGCCCGCGTGGTGCACGTGCTCAATAGCGAGATCCGGGTACTTCTGGTTGATCAGCTCGCGAAACGTTTTTGCGCCCTCGGTGTGGCGATAATCAGCAATTTTTGGAAAGCTGGGCGCCAAAGCCGACAGTGATTCAACAGTGGTGCCCGGTCGAGGGAATTCTTCGCGATCGAGCGCAATGGTGCCGTCCAGGTTATGAACGGGTACCAGGCTGCGGTCGAATCGACCTTCTTCTATCGCCCGTTGGGCTCGGCTTTGCGATAAGGCCGCCAGTTCATCCAGTGTTTCGCGAGAGATGCCTTCCAATGTGGCAATGGCATCGGCACAGACGCCCTGGTGCGATTGCGGATGGATGTCCTGCAGGTGGGGGTTGTTGGCACCCATCGGCAAAACGCCTTTCTTGGGTAAAGACATCATTTCCGTACCCCCGGAAACCACCAGATCTTCCATGCCTGACAAGACGGCCTGAGCCGCGAGATTGGCGCTGGTAATCCCTGAGCCGCAGAACCGGTCCAGGGTGACGCCACTGGCACGAATGTCGTACCCAGCGTCGAGAGCCGACATGCGCCCCAGATCACCGCCCTGTTCACAAACCTGTGCGCTGGTGCCCCAGATAACATCGTCAACATCGGCGGTGTTGATACCTGTCCGATCCGCTAAAGCACGCAGTACGGTGGACCCTAGATGCTGGGGGTGCAGATGCGAAAGGGCACCTTTTCCCGCCTTGCCGATGCCGCGTGGGGTACGACAGGTATCAATGATGAGTGCTTCAGCCATGGTGATTCTCCGGATAGTGTGAGATTGAGATATTGTTATGGATTATAACGTCGTTTGACCTCAGTGTCGGGCCAGAATGTCATCTGGCTGCCAAGCGGTCATAACAACGCGATTGGCATTGACCAGAGACTGACTACGCCGGTTCGAAATAAAGTAGTGTCTGCGCATCTGGCGTATGTACAAAACAGGGTTTCACTTTCACGCCCACTTTCAGGTCTGACTCTGCTGCATTGGTGATGACAGTGTTCATGCGAACACCTTCCTTAAGCTGCACCACCGCAATGTATTGTGGCGCCATACCGGCAAAGGGAGGGGCTGTTGGGCGCCTGGCAATGGTGAAGCTGTAGATCTCTCCTTCACCAGTGACCTGCTGCCATGCCAGGTTGGGGCTAAGGCAGTGGCTGCAATGGGTACGAGGGTAGAACACCCATTGATTGCAATCACCGCACTGCTGCAGCATGAGCTTCTCCTGCTCCAGCCCCTGCCAGAAAGGTTCAGTGGTGGGGGTGGGGTGTGGCATCGGTGGCAGCACCGCAAGAGGTGTATTGCTCATGTTAACCGCCCTCCAGAATGATGGCTGATTGTTCGCTCATGATGCCCCCGGTGCCTGTGACCAGGGCGGTATCGCAGCGGCTTAATTGTCGCTCATCTGCTTTGCCCATGATCTGACGGGCACCTTCTATCACTTGCGACATGCCGCCAGCCAGGCCAGCCTGGCCCGCGCCCAATTGTCCGCCGTGTGTGTTCACGGGAAAGTCACCTTTGTAAGTCAGATCGTGTTCGGTTACAAATTTCATGCCTTCACCCTTGGCGCAGAAACCTGAATCTTCCAGCGTCAAAAGGACGGTAATGGTGTAACAGTCGTAAGGCTCGACCACGTCGATGTCAGCAGGTTTTTTGCCGGCCATGGCAAAGGCGGATTGTGAGGCTGGGCCCACCGGAGTTCGTGTCATATCTTCCTGGTAGGTCATGGATTTGCTTTCCAGTCGTTCACCACAGCCGGTGATGTAGGCGGGTCTGTTTTTCGATTTTGCGGCCAGCGCCTTGTTCACCACAATGACCGCGCCACCGCCAGCGCAGGGCATGACAATCTCCAGAATATGCAGGGGATCGGCAATCACCGGACTGGCCAGCACATCATCGATGGACGCGGGTTTACCAAAAAACGCCGCGTTCGGATTAGCCTGGGCACTGGTGCGCTGGTCCGCAGCGATTTTGGCCAACGCCCGTTTATCGTAGCCGTACAGGGCGGCGTAGCGCTGAGCAATCATGGCGTAACCTGAATTCTGCGCGACGTTGCCATAAGGCACATCGAACTCAGCTTGTGGCGAGCCCCAGTTGGCGCTGGTGGATCCGTAGAAGCGCAGATCATCCGCAGCAGGTGGTGGGATGGGGTTCGACGGAATAGGTCTGGCCGGGATCGCGCAGATCACTGCCTGGCAGATACCCATCTCGATTGCTGCTGCCGCCCGCCAGACCATGCCCACTGGGGTGGCACCGCCCAGATCCACGATTTCGGCGAAGTTAACCTTCAGGCCCAGATATTCCGCGAGGGTAGCCGGTGCAAACATGTTGGCTTCGCGAATGGCGGTACAACAGATGCCATCCAGGTCACTCTTGTCCAATCCCGCATCGGCCAGTGCCCGCTGTGTGAGGTCGGCAAACTGTTCGGTAAAGAAGTGGCGTGGACCGGTGTATTTGCGTTCGTTTTTGTAGTCGGCTACCCCGACTATGGCTGCTTCGCCTTTCAGACCCATGGATCAGCTCCCTCCCGGCACCGGTAGATGTTTAGGTGGGGTGATTATGCACTGCAAAGGCGGCACAAGGTAACGGACCCGCTGCAGATTTTGAGGGGTTTGATAGGGTAAATGTGGGCGCAAGTACTCTTCCTGTGGAAAGAGGTCACGGGTTCAAACGGACACTGTAGGGTCGTAAAACCCCAACGCGTCATACATCTCCAAACCCGCAATGCGTCTGATTTCAGGGGACAATTCAGCAGCTTTGTCGCGTGGTATGTCCAGGTACTGGTTTTCTTCCTGTCTCACCCAACCCAATGAGTAAGTAAGGATGATGCCGTAGCGCCAGTCGCTGGCAGTGTTTTCTCCAGCCCCGTGTAACAGGCCGCCCATCCAATAGAGGACGGAACCCGCTGGCATTTCTGCGCTCACAATCTCGCTGGGTTCAGGTGTGCGATCCGCAGGCCATGTGTGGCTGCCGGGCACCAGCAAAGTGGCGCCGTTATCTTTACGAAAATCTGTCATCGCCCACATGCTGGCAACTATGATGTTCGGGCGCGGCAGCGGAAAAAACGTAAATGAATCTTCTTCGCGATGCAGTACCTGTTTACGCGCACCGGGTCCTACTTCGAGCGCGGCGGAGACATGAAGCTGGTAGCCATACTCGCTGTTGGGTAACAGGTGTGTATCACAAACTGTTTTGCTCAAAGGATGTGCAATGAGCCTGTCTGTTATCGTTTTCGAGCGGGTGACCAGTGCAGAGATTCGCCGTGTGCGTCCCGGATAGAACTCGTCAGGGTCATCCTCTTCGATAATGCGTGCATTGTACATGTGTGGTGCCAGTTCATCGGTAATCGACTGGCGGCTATCAGCATCCATTAAGCCGGTGACAACTGCACACCCGGTTTCACCAAGCGCGGCGGCAACGTCATTGCTTGAGGAGTCGGCAGAAAACCGTGGGATTGACATAAAATTCTCTTTAAATGATCTGGTGGGCTAACACCGCTTCAGAAGTGCGGCCAGTGGACCGTGACGCGCCTCATCAATATAGGCCTGCTGATGTGGCATAAGCAGCTGATTGTCGACATATTCCGTGCCGGCATAGGGGTCGCGTACGGCGGTTGAGATACCCGATAATTCTTCGACCACAGCGATGCCACAAAGCGGCACATAAAAGTCTGAGTATCCACCTTCATGATTCACAACCAGTCGACCGCCGCACAACTCACCTGCCGCTTTGATCATGCGTTGAGTAAACTGTCGGAAGTGATTGGCCAGCAGTAACATGTGGCTCATCGGATCGAAATAGCTGGCGTCATAGCCGCTGGCAACAACAATCAGCGAAGGCTTAAATGCGTGCAATGCGGGCAACACAACCTGATCCATGGCTGCCAGGTAAGCGCCACCACCGCTGCCTGCAGGCAGGGGAATGTTGATGTTAAACCCAGCACCGGCACCCTCACCAGTTTCCCCCGGCGTTCCCATATTTACCGGGTATAGCATGTCCTGATGTATGGAGATGGTCAGGACGTCGGCACGATCGTAAAATGCCTGCTGTGTGCCGTTGCCATGGTGTACATCCCAGTCTACAACCGCGACGCGATCGACAAGGTTCTCATCGAACGCACTCAGAACCCCAAGACCTATGTTGTTGAAAATGCAGAAACCACGTCCGCGCTCGCGTTCCGCATGATGTCCGGGTGGTCTGACAAGGCTATACGCATTATTGACTTCGCCTTTTGCAACAGAGGCAATGGCTGCGCGGGTACCGCCCACAGCAAGCCTGGCGATTTCTGCGGAGCCAGGGCCGACGGGTGCGTATTCGCCTGCGTCGCCACCGTTAGCATCACTGAGTTGTTGCACCTTAGAGACATAGTCAGGCGTATGAAACCGCTCAAGGTCCGCGTTAGTCGCTTCAGTAAAAGCAAGGGGTACAAGCTGCGGTGTGATGTCATAAGCATCAAGCAGGTTTTTCAGCTTGCGCTTGGTTTCCGGGTTTTCCACGTGGGTGCCAGGCTGCAGATTGCCTCGCACAGGGTACGTGCCAGAGGCCGCGCCGTTAGAATGCCACATATAGCGTTCATGCCAGACAAAGCCTGTAGTGCTCATGATTCAGGTTCCTGTTGTCGGTATGCAGTTGTGGTCAGTGACATGAGCCAGGTAGATCGAGGGTCGGGTTTCTGTCAAAAAAGCCCACCGGGATCAGGTGAAAGCCACAATACTCTACAGGCATAACAGGCCAGTCTTCTGGTCGCGGCACGTGGGTGATCGCAACCGTATGCCACATCACGAGATCGCATTGGCTGATGTCGCGGTCAGCTTCAGTCAATTCCGGTAGACCCTGCTGGCCTTCGTGCATCACGGTGTACGGTCCTGCCGCATGAAGCTCCCCATCGACATAAGGGGTAGCCCACAGGTGGTGTTTACCGAAACCAGCTCGTCTTGAAACCTGAGAGTCCGGGTGCGCAAACAGCGGCGGAGAGGCCTGCGGGAGCAGCTTGTAGGCGACCGGTTGCCCCAGCGCATTCAGTGATTCAGGATTGCTCACCTTCCAGTATCGTGACACTTCCGGGGCGATGTTTCGCTTTGCCTCCTGCTCGCTTGTCAGCTGGCGCGACACAGAGCGAAACTGGGTGCCTTCGGGGTTGTTGTCATCTATCGGCATCACTTCAATCTGGTTTTCAAACAGAGAGTTGTTGCCGCCATCAAGTTCCCAGTCCAGCCTGAAGCAGAAAACATGTTGATGTACTGGGGATGAAAGTTCTGCAGAGATCTGCGGTGATTGCCCGGCGTTTACACGACCATTGTTAATCGCACTGACCCCAACGATACCGGTGAGCTTGATTTCCATCTGAATCGTGCCATCGAGATACAGGTACCAGTAAAAGCCGTAGTCGTAGTTACCGATGGTAAAAATGGACGAGATAACCAGGCGTCGAGAGCGGCGGACTTCGCTTGTCTGAGAGCTGCTGTCATAGTGTTTCCACTGAATGCCATAGTCTTCCTCATGCATGCAGATTGCGTTCTCGATCTTCTTTACCTCACCTTCGTGGGTGATCTGATCGATGTCAAAATAGTGTATTTCGCCGAGGCAATCGCACCCCAGCTTCAGTGAGTTGATAAGCTGGCCCATGTTGTACTCGCTGGCATCAAGCACGTGTTTCCAACGATGCATGGGGTCGCTGTCACCGTAAGGTACCACCATTTCTGATAACCCGACGCGGTAGAGGAGGGGGCGATCCTTCAGCGAAAGCTGGTGTAGCACCAGGCCGTTTACTGGATGAATGCCAACCCGGAATTTGAATCCCTGCCAGCGTACCTGGTAACCCTCTACTTCAAAGCTCGGTCCGTCCGGCTGGCTGATCGCCAGTTCTTTTAAGTCGCTGCGCACCTCAATCTGGCTGGCGGCATCAAATCTTCCGCTGGCTGTAGGCATCGGCACAACACCGTTATCTTCCACCGCCACCACCTCACCTGCAGTGATATCGACATGTGCGATCAAACCGTGGATAGGGCGCGCGTAACCGTTGTCGGTCTTGTCTTGCCGAACGAAAGCAATGCAACGAACCGCTCTGTGCCCGGTTGGAATGGCTTCGTGCGCAAAGCCACCAGCCGGCCAGGGATCAATCTGAATCAGCTCCAGATCCTCTTCGGTTGCGGTTGGGATGCCTCGTCTGGCCACCGCCGCCAGCCAGTCGGGGTTCTGTTTGGTGAGCAGGACCGCCCTGCCAAGGTCGGCAAATCCGTAAGGTGCCTGGGCATTGCCTGGGAGTCGTGCAATGGAAGCCGCACCTTTGTCCAGATCGATGTCGGCGACAAAACCACCGTCCGGGGTTGTGTCTACACCAAGCAGACGAGTTACCCGCGGTACCGGACTCCCTGCTTTCACCTGACTCTTTTGAGGTTCAACAAGACCCGCGGAGGAGAAGAAAGCATGCTTGTCAGCATGCGCATTGCGAAAAATCTGTACGGCCAGACGAATTTCATCGGCGCTGAGCGGATCTAGTGGATGTGGCATCGGTCAGCTCGTTCCTTGTTATGGAGAAAAAGTATCTGTCGGATGACAGGTTGTCAATTCATTCTGTAACATGGCAATTGTTTGAACATCACAGAGCAGGCACCGTGGGCCAGGCTATAAGAACATCACATGAGAATCGTCGGGCGGAAATCATTGAAACCGCGCGAGCGGTGCTGGCTGAAAAAGGTCCGGCGGCTTTAACTCTGCGACACATTGCCGACGAAGTCGGCATCAAGCTGGCGTCGCTGCAGTACCACATACCCAACAAAGCTGCCTTGATCAAAGCGTTGGCTGAAGATGTTGTACAGCATTACGAACAACATCTAAATGATTACGTGCAGGATGATAGTGCTGATCCGGAACACGCGTTGGAAGAGATCATCCGTTGGATCAGGTCACCCAAGAAAGGAAAGTGGCGATTGATTCACAGGCTGGAAGTGCAGTTCTGGGCCATGGCGCTGCTCGAACCGGACGTGGCGCAGGCGCAACATCAGTTCTTCCAGGGCTATCGTCAGTTTTTAGCCGCATTGATTTGCAGGATTAACCCGGCGCTCGGTCGTGCAGAAGCGGTGCAACGCGGCGCGCTCATGTCGGTCATGATCGACGGGTGTGCTTTGATCACAAGTGAGCTTCAACCCAGAGATCCGCAGCTGAAGCATCTCACGGATGAGTTGGTCACCACAGCGCTGGCGCTTGCAAAGCGGCCACCCTCGTAAGTGGATAGTCTGTCGCGCACAGCAGGCGGAAGTTGCCTGGGCCTGTTGGTCGATTCGGCCCGGTAGGAGATTGTGGAATATAGTACACCTGCGTTACATTTGGCACTGAAAAACCAGATGATCCGCGACTGGGTTGACAGAACAATCGCGATCAAAATTATCAGACTCGAGAAGCTACACTTTCCAAGGAGAGTTTTGTGAAACTAAGACGATTGCCCTGGCACACTGCGCTGCGCCAAAGTTCGTCGGCATTAGCCCTGACTGTTGGGCTAACTTCCTTTGCTTACGCGGATTCAGGTTATACGGTCACTGACTATGCGGCTTCGTGGGGGCCAGGTATTGGCGCAAGCGCACCTATGCTGTCTGCGCTGGATCAGAACGGAAATCAGCAGAATCTGGAAAGCCTGAGCAGAGCCAATGGTCTGCTGTTTGTGTTCAACCGCTCGGTTGACTGGTGACCATTCTGCATTCGTCAGTTCGTGAAACTGAATGATCTGCAAGACCAGTTTGAAACCATTGGTGTCGGCATCGCCGGTATGACTTACGACTCACCTGAAGTGATCCAGGCCTTTGGTGAGAAATGGGATATTCACTTCCCGGTTCTGAAAGATGTTGATCGCCAGCATGTGGAAGCATGGGGCATTCGCAACCAGGAGTACGGTCCAGGCACATTTGCTTACGGCGTTCCGTATCCTGGTGTTGTCCTGCTTTCTCCAGAAGGAAAAATTCTTGCCAAGTGGGCGGAGCGCGGTTATCGGTCACGGGCAGACTGGTCGGAAGTTCTCGAACAGGTGGCAGCCATAGTGGGCGGTCGTTAGGTCGTCTGCTGGTGCTGGTCTCTGCGAGGGTCCGAATATGACCAAGTTCAAAGTAATTCTGAGTTGGTTCGGTATTGTCATTCTCGGTCTTGCCCATGGGATTCTTGAGGATCTCATGTTCATCCGAGTGATGGTGGAGTACATGCCGCCAAGTTGGGATCTGACCGGAGATCTTTTTTTCATTTTCACCGTGCCACTGGCGCAGCTGATGACTTTTGCAATCACTGGAACACTGGCCTGGCATTTGCTGGGCCTTGGACATTTGCCAAAACTCATCACGTTCTGGGTGTGCTGGATCCTCGCTCGTACCGTATTTCTGAATTTTGCCCAGAACCCGCCTGCTGATATTGCCATCTATCTGGCGTGGATCACCTTATGGTGCTTTCTGGTTGGGCTGTATGCGAGATCGAAGAATTCGGTTGAACGCGTAGCGTCCTGAGCGCAGGAGGCAACAGAGAAGAGTGTGCGGCAGAGCCTTCCCGTTTATTCTGGCTGGCTGCCCGCGAGCGAAACTGAAATCAGAGGATCTGAGCGATGATATCGCCAATAGTATTAATCATCCCGCTGTTGCTCTCGGTTGCCGCCTGTTCTGAAGGTCACAACATGACCAGTGAACAAACAGCCGCCCATTCTAGCGAGCAGCTTCAACCCCGGGTGGAACCAGCTTCTGCGGTGTCTGCGCCGGAGCAGAAGCGCAACGCTTACTTCGGCGATCTTCATGTGCACACCTCTTATTCGCTGGATGCTTTCCAGTTTGGCACCCTGGCCACACCTGACGATGCTTACCGATACGCACAGGGAGAGGCCATCAAACATCCGGCCGGTTTTGATATGCAGCTTGACCAACCGTTGGATTTTTATGCGGTAACAGATCACGGAATTTATCTGGGGGTGGTTCGGGCAGGAGCTGATACGTCTACCCGGATCTCTAACTATCCATCTATGGCGCCGATCCATAATCTCAATATCCCGGAAAATTTGACCCTGGAGAGCCTGCCTGCGCGCAACTTTCGTGCCTGGATTACCCGGTTCACACAGATAATGTCCACAAATGAAGCGCTCAGGATAGAGGTCGATGGCATCATGCGCACCACCTGGGCTGATGCAGTGGCTGCGGCTGACCGTCACTACAATCCTGGAAAATTCACCACTTTTGCGGCTTATGAATTCTCCACGACCAGACAGGACGGGGGCAGCATGCACCGTAATGTCATTTTTCGTGAAACAGATAATCTGCCTGAGGTGCCGTTTAATCGCATGATGTCTCTGGATCCGGCGGATTTATGGCGCTGGATGGACGGGTTGCGGAACAACGGCGTTGAGAGTCTGGCTATTCCGCACAATTCCAATAAATCTAATGGGCAGATGTTTGAACTGGCTACCTGGGCGGGCGATCCAATGACGCTGTCGCACAATGAAATGCGCGCACGCAACGAACCGCTGGTGGAAATCACCCAGGTTAAAGGTACCTCGGAAACCCATCCGGCCTTGTCTTTGAACGATGAGTGGGCGGGGTTCGAGATCGACCCATATGTGGCCGGTGGTGGTCCCTTGAGAACAGCCAAGCCAGCCGGTGGTTATGTGCGCGATGCTTTGAAAAAGGGTTTGGCAATCGAAGCACAGGGGCTGGGCAATCCCTTCAAGTATGGTTTTATTGGGTCGTCTGATTCACATACCGGCGCTGGCTCCTATGATGAATCCAATTTTTTCTCGAAGGTGGGACTCCTGGACTCAAACGCGACGCTGCGTGGTTCGGTGCCGATCGATGATAGTGCCTTGCAAACGCTCGGATTAAGGGATGCTGATAATGCAGCGTTTTACGTTGCATCCGACGGCAGGCGCTATCTTCATCGCAACCCATCCTTCTACGGTGCGTCTGGGCTTGCCGGTGTTTGGGCTGAACAGAACACCCGCGCGTCTATTTATGACGCTTTCCGCCGCAAGGAAACCTTTGCGACCTCTGGCCCGCGGATTCAGGTGCGTTTTTTTGCCGGTTACGATTTTGATGCCACTTTACTCGCCGAAAAGGTTGGCATGCCCCGTGCGTATATGCAGGGGGTGTCAATGGGTGGAGACTTAATGGCAACTGCAGAAAGAGCACCAACATTTGCGGTGTGGGCAGCGCGGGATGCGCGATCTGCGCCGCTGCAACGTGTGCAGATCGTTAAAGGCTGGCTCGAAGGGGGTGAAACGCACGAGCAGATTTTTGATGTAGCCTGCTCCGATGGTTTATCCATTGATCCCAGGACTCATCGCTGTCCTGACAACGGCGCCAGAGTCAATCTTTCAGATTGTGCCGTGTCCGCGGACCGCGGAGCAGCTCAGTTGCAAACGCTTTGGCAGGATCCGAAGTTTGACAGGAAAATCAACGCGTTCTATTACGCCCGTGTGCTGGAAAACCCCACCTGCCGATGGTCCACCTGGGATGCGTTGCGATCTGGCGTGGCACCACGGGACAATCTCGATCCGGTCATTCAGGAACGTGCCTGGTCGTCTCCGATCTGGGTGATTCCCGGAGCAGACCCTGGATCTGCTGGCTAAGTCAATCGGTCATTGCGTGAACGGGCACACCCTAATCACCTGTATGCCATGCTGAACAACGCCCAGGTTTCACAAGAGTTGCACGCAACTATAGGGTAGGATAAGAGCCGATCACCGGTCTGGGGGGACTGATGGCAGAGCACGATAACACGCCGGGAAGCGGACAAAGCCTGCAGCCCGCCCGATACGAACAACCTCTTGATGAGCTGGATGTTGTTGTTGGGGAAGCGCTGGTTGCACAGGTTCCTGAAAGCAATCAAGCGCAGGTTACTCCGACACCGAACTGGGCACGCACAGTAACCAGTTATCCAACGGTTATTGCCCGTCCTGAATCTGAGGCTGATGTCATCGCTTTACTGCGCGATACAGCAAACTATCCAGCGCCCGTCAGACCCATGGGGCACTATCATTCCACCACGGCCTGCGCCGTTACGCAGCAGGGGACCCTGGTGGATATGACCCGCATGAAAGAGGTCATCGAGATCACAGACCAATTTGTGCGCGTGCAGGCCGGAGCGCAGTTTCTCGATGTCATGCATGCCCTCAAAGCACAGGGTCTGCATTTTCCCGTTGATCTGCAGATCGGCAATGTCACCCTTGGCAGCCTGGCAACCTGCGATACCAAAGATGGGGCGTATCCTGGTGGCTTTGGTCAGTTTGGCGCATACGTGACCCACGTCCGTCTGGTGAGTCCGGCAGGAGAGGTATTGGATATTGATGATACCCAACCTGACCTGTTTCGCGCAGTGCGTTCAAGTTATGGCCTGCTGGGTATTGTGACCGAAGTGACGGTGCAGGTTGAAGCCATTCCCAGTGTCAGCATTGAACACAAGAAATACAGCTTTGAATCTTTTGTTGCAGCCTATCCCCAGCTGTGTGAACGCAACGGATCAATGATGGTGTACCTGTTTCCCTTTGCGGACCGCATCATTGCTCAGTTACGCAGTCCCGGAGATCCGCACAGAAGGCGTAACCGATGGGTATGGCCGCTGCGAAATTTCGGCGTTGCCTGGGTGGTTTCGCTGTTTGCCCGGTTGGCCAATCTGATCCGCATCTCAACGCTGCGTTATTTCATACAACAGACGTTTAATGCGGCTGCACGGTTTATGCTGGTGCATATCGTTAAAGCCGCCAATACGGATCCAACCCAGCAGACAACAGACTATCCCGATGATCCGCGTCTGGCGTGTTTCACGTTCAGCATTTTTGCTTTTCCATTGCATCGGTTTCCACAGGTGCTGATGGCTTACCAGACGTTCTGCTGGAACTACTACAACGCAACCAGTTACCGGCCGGATCTGTTAACAGTGGGTTATCATGTGACCCGCAGCGATTATGCCACGTTCTCCTATTCCGCAGAGGGTGACGTTTTTACCATCGATCCAGTCGCGACAGGTGGCGAGGGCTGGGAGGCCTTTGTGGCTGCGTTTAACGAGTTTGCGATTACCCAGGGCGGGAAACCTTTGTTTAATCAGTCACCAGGTCTGCAATCTGAACAGGTTCAGAAAGCCTATGGCGGCGCACTGGCGGAATTTGAATCTGTGCGTCATCAGCTCGACCCGGAACGCCGAATGATGAATGCTTATTTTGCAGAACTGCTCATGCCTGCAGCGTAGTTGTACAGTTAGAGGGCGCCGGAACATAGGGCAATAGTAGCTGGGGGTTAGCGCAGCTTCCAGTTACTTGCCAGATGATCCGGCACACTCACCGTGCGCTGGTGCGCCAGATCAGACGGATCCCCTTGAGATTCTGCAAACGCCCAGATGTGTTTTGTGGCATAAGCCACCAGGCGCCTTGTCAGCCACTGAAAAACCGTAAAATTGTCTAAAAAGCCCACCATACGCACTGCGCCTACAAAAGGCAGATACAGAACCCGGTCTTTCCAATCCAGGTGCAGCCCCAGACAGCGGGCTGTTTGCGGACCGCAAAGATAGCGCGTCAGAATGCATGGAATATGGGTCAACGGGTGCAGGTGTCCGCCTGTGACCGCATCAATAACGTTGCTCTGTGTGTATTTAATCAGCGTCTGACTCAACAGCTCGCCACCCTGGGTTGGACGACGATGTGCAACCATCATCTTTTCCAGTTCTGCTTCACAGCTTGGGTAATCGGAGACTCGCGACAACATATCTTCGTTCACCCCTAAGAAGTAACCCGCCAGATTCCAACGATGAATATAAGCACGTTGCTCCGGCTCGGAAACCAGAACACTCATGCTGCGCAGCGATTTTAAGATGACAAAGTGGAAGGTCAGCAGCGTCGCCAGCAGGAACTCCTGGGATATCGGCACGCCACACTGGTCCACATCCCAGGGTGGCATGTCGCCTTTGTCTTTGTCCACGCTGACACTACCTGGACTGCGGATCAGCAGGTAGCGTATCAGCGCGTGCATCAGACGAATTTTGCGGGTGGCGGTGATGCCGACACCACCTTTCTCAAAGGCATCCATGGTTCCGACATCCAGCACCAGCTGTGCGGTTTCCGGGATTCGTCTTGGAATATTTGCGGTGTTGGATAATCGCCCGGTTGTGGTCAGCACATCGGCTTCAATGGACCAGCAGTAACAGGCGGGCAGACTCGCAAATGCCAGGCCGGAAAATGTCAGCAGACCACGATCTCTGAAAAATTCCCCTGCCGTTCTGACCTCGTTCATGTCCAGCCAGCTTAATGTCGGGGTCGCATCGCGTTGCGCAAAGAAGTCAATCAACGGCTGGGTGATCAGGTTCTGCTCTTTCAGTACCCGCAGGCGTTCAAGAGGCAGTCGACGGCTTTCGTGGACGTGTTTAAAGAGATGGGCCATGGCCTGCACACCACCCAGTTCCTCCGCCATCTCTGCAACCAGGCTGTCGAGTTCTGTGTCTCCAAGGCGCATGCTGGGCGGCAGTGGTGCGTGTGTTGTCATGTTTATTTGCCGAAACCCAGTAATTGACGAAAGAAGAACCAGCCGAGTTTGAGTTTCATTCTCAGTGGAAAACCGTTGCTCCATGGGATGCCCTGCCGGAAGCGCTGCAGATCGTATTCCTTGAATGGTTTGAAAATTTCCGGTTCTTCCAGGGGCCAGATTTCACATCGTGGTGCATCGGAACCGGTCTTAGACAGGATTGCGTTAACAGCCCGCCGCGCCGCTTCATTTGCGCCTTCCATGGTCGCCAGATCGGTGTAGGTTTTCACGTAATCCGAGGCAAGGTAGAGATTGTCGATCGCGGTAGCCGCTTCCGGTCGTAATCGCTGGGTGTTGACACGATTGACCAGCAGCGGTTCGCCATTTCGCGCAGCCAGGTCCGGGTCGGCAGCGATGTCAAAATCCAGATACCAGTCGACCAGGTTCTCATCACTCAGATGTGCCCTGGTGGCGTCCCTCAGGGAAGTTTTAAGGTCCTCCCAGACTTCGTTTTTTATTTCTGTCCGCGTCAGCTCTTTGGCAGGTTTGTGGTAAATGCGACCTAATCCGGTACTCCAGTCGGAGATATCCACTGAGAGTACGTTGGTGACGGACCCATCACCATAACGAGACAGATCAATATCAGGCCAGTAGTGACCCTGAAAGATTGCCGTCAAACTGAAGGGAGAATCTGCGTTGATAGAGTGGCCCATCTGATTAGGCGCTTCGCTCCGGCCCGGTGTGGGACGCAGATAGAACTGAATGCCGTTCATCCATTGCACATCCGTCGCCAGTTCGCCGATGTCTTTCAGGCCAGGATCCATATTCGCCACCGGCGCCCAGTTGACCGCGTAGGGATCGCCTGGCTTGGGTTCCAGCGTCAATGTCTGCGCCATACGTTCGACGGGCATCGCGCTGATGTATTCATCTGCTGTGACCGTGGTGATGTCTGCCGGCCGGGTTGAGGTGATGCCGTAGCGGTCACAATCCAGCACTTCAACCATGCCTTCGGGTCCACTGTAGGCTGGATTAGATTGAAACGGTTCAATGCGTACGCCGGCAATCCGGTCGTTTTCGCAGATCCATTCCACGGCTTCGGTGTTGACATAGTAGCGCACGCCTTGATCCAGAAGATATTTCAGCCACGGATAGATCCACATCTCATTGGTAGGGCCCTGCAGAATGCGGTCTGCTTTCGGGCTCCACATGCCCAGAATAATCTGCAGCCAGGAATTACCGTTTGTACGGGTGCTGACATAGTGCGGATCCGCCGCGACCAGTGTGCGTGACATGTTGGCCAGATAGTCCTGATACGCCTGAGAGCGATTTGAGGCGCCAACAAAATCCCACCAGGTAACCTGTTCGTATTCGAAGTCGCGCCGCTCCTGGCAGGAAGCGAACAGCTGCCAGATTTTCCTGGCGTAATGCAGCGCCTCGCGTTTTGGTATCTGTGGTGCCAGATGACCGATCTGTCTGCGCAGGTGCAGAAAGCCGACCAGATCGGTTGGCATCTTGGCTGGCAGGATCAGAGGCGCTGCGGTAAATCGGGTGAAAGACTCATGCTGAACCTGGGTCAGCTGATCTTCCACAGTCTTGCCGGAATCCCAGTAGGGTATTTCAGCCATGGTGGCGGGTAGATGCTTGTAGTAGGCGGGAACGAATCGGAAGCCATGCTCGGCGGGCAGGTTGTGGCGTCCATTCTTTCCCGTACCGGCCACGCCGTAGCTTCTCGCCTTGCCGCCGGGGATCGCGTGTCTTTCGTATACTTCAACATCAAATCCTCGATTGATCAGCATGTGCGCCGCACTCATACCACCAACGCCGCCGCCGAGAATGGCGACCTTTTTCCTGGTCGTGTCTGCTTCGGTTGTCATCTCATCCCCCGGTTAATCGGTGTGTAATCAGGTGGTCAGCTTTGCCAGCAGCTGGTCCGCCTGATGTTGGAGTGGCAGTTCGTCACCTTCTGTCACCTGACTTCTGGCGTTAGCCAGTTGTTGTGCGCTCTGATCCGTCTGACAACAGGTGTGCAGGGTTGTCGCTGTAGCCAGGGCCCATGCGGCTGCACCCTGGTCAGTGGCCAGTTGCAGAGCGTGATTGAGCAGCACAATACCCTCGTCAGAATTGCCAGACGGGTCTGCGATCAGCAGTTCGGCCCGCACCCGTCGGACTTCCACCTCATCGGAATCGCAACCGTGTCTCACTAGCGCAGCCTCTGCGTGCTGCAGCGAAGATCGGGCGGCAGCGTAGTTCTGCAGGTGAGTATGGGCCTGTGCAAGCTGGCAGTGATAGAACGGCATGGACAGTGAATTGCCAACCTGTTTCAGCTCCGTTAATGCCTGTTCCATGGCTTCTGAAGTGGCTCGATCGGGATTGCCTGCAAACTGTGCCGCACGCAGATGGAAGTCGGCCATCGCTCTGAAATCAGGAAAGCCAAGTTCTGCACACAATTCAATACCTTCCTCACCGACGGTGATGCATCGCTCATATGCGCCCCTCTTCAGATGGCACCTGGTTGCGTTTGCCAAAGCGAAGGCCAGACTGCGCGCGTGCCCCAGCTCGCGCGCAATATCTATTGCCCGATCCGCCGCGTCTCCAGCCTGGACCGGCAAACCCAGCCACCATAGCGCTATACCGCGATAAGACATTGCAGCCATGAGTGGGTCCTGACCGAATGTGTAAGCGTGGCCGGCGTGAGCAGACTTGTCATACATTTCGATGGCGGCGTCCATGTGTCGCAATGATTCGCGCATGGGGCCGGTATAAGACAGTGTGACGCCGGACAATACATGAGACTCCAGCAGCAGATCATCGCTCTGAGCGCTGACTGCAACCTGATGAAGTTTGTCGCCTAACTCCACTGCCAGACCGAGTTCGCCGGCAACAACGCGATGGCTCCACAACCCAAATATGGGCGGCGCCAGACGTGCCGATGCGGTACTGGTCTCACACAGTTCCACCGCCCGTTCGTAAGTCTGTTTTACCTCTGCGGAGGAGTATCCTCTGGTGGCGATGAGAACGGGTCCAAGCGCGATCTGAATATCCAGTTCCAGTGCGTTTCTGCTTTCATCTGGTGGTATATGCTGCAGCTCACTAAGCGCTTCCTGCAGATAGTAGCTGGCTTCCACTGGCGCGGACTGTTGAGCGGCCTGTCGTCCGGCGGCGTACCACAGGGGTACCGCTGCCTGACTGTTTCTGGCCGCGCTTAAGTGTCTTGCTGGAATCTGAGGGTTCTGTGCACATTCTTCCGCAAACACATTCTGCAGTATGTCGGCAATCTGCTGGTGATAGTGTTCCCGCTCTTTCTTCAGCAGGGTCTGGTAAGCCGCTTCCTGAACCAGAATATGTTTGAAGGAAAATTCCGCATCCGGCAGGGTTCCCCGCTGATAGAAGATGTCAGCATCCACAAGAGAACGCAAGTCATTGTCCAGATCCGCGACGTGCAGGGATTCCGCAAAGGCGGCCAGTAGCGGGTATTTGAAACGGGGTCCCAGTGTTGCGCTGATTTTAGCCACTGTCTTGACCTCACCTTGCAGCACGTCAAGGCGCGCCAGGAGGGATTCCTGCAGCGTGGCAGGTATGACGGTTGCAGATGAAGCATGTGTGGCGTTGTGGCTTGGGGTTTTGCTGGGCTCTGATGCACCGGCAGATTGTGCATAAGACTGGATGTAACCGGAAGTCAGTTCTTCGGCATACAGCGGATTGCCCTGGGCATGCTCAATCAGATGCGCCATGATCTGAGCGGAAATATTCGAACCCTGCGCAGTTGCTGCAATCACCGCGCGAATCTCTTCGCTGGTGAGCGGGGTAAGGTTGATATTGGTAACATGTGTACGCCCCGACCATTCCGGACGCAGGCTGGGGCGCGTTGTGCAGATCACCAGAATGCGATTGGTCGGACCCAGCTCAACCAGCATGCGAATGAGATCGAGAAAGCTGGCGTCTGCCCAGTGCAGGTCTTCCACCACTAAAAGCAGCGGTTGGGTCTGCGCCCGCGCCAGCATGAGATCGATGAACGCCTGAATTGAGCGCTCCTTTTTCAGTTTAGGCGCCAGCTGAAGTAAGGCGTAGTGGTCTTCGTAGCTGATGTCCAGAAGATCCGCGAACAACGGCAGCTGAGTGTCCAGCTGGAATCCGAATTGTGTCAGCACACCTTCCAGTTTCAGCAGGCGGACTGCATCGTCATCCGTGGGCTTGAACAGATTTCGGGACAGCATGTCGATAATGGGGTAGAGCGGTCGGTTAGCAAATTCCGACGAACAGGCACACTCGGTTATCCAGGCGCTGGGGTCCTTTGCAACATGTTGCTTCAATTCGTAGAGTAAGCGGGATTTTCCCATGCCTGCTTCGCCGGTGATGAGCGCCACCTGTCCACTGCCTTGTGTGGCGTGCTGCCAGCGTCGTTGCAGCATTTCCAGTTCGCTGTTGCGGCCACTCAATGCCACCAGTCGTTCACGGGCTTCAACACGATTGCGTGCGCCACTTTCATGCTGCACCTGGAACAGTGGGATCGGTGTCTGGCTGGCACTGTACGGTTTTGCCCCTAGATCCGTCTGATCAAAATAGCCACGCACAACGGCGGCGGTTGTGGCGGTCATGATGACGCCTGTGCGACTTAATTGTGAGCCTGCCCACAGGGCTCGACTGGTAACGTGCTCAAGCACCTGGGGTATTGGACCTTGTGTTTCGATCAAAGCCAGGCCCGAGTCGATGCCGATGCACGTGCGCAGGCCTGTGTTGTGAGTTGAAGGGGCGGAGTCAAACAGACGGTTCAGTGCCTCACACAATGCCAGACCACATTGCACGGCCCTGCGCGAGTCGTCTTCATGGGCTTCGGGATATCCGAAATAGACAACCAGACTGCTCTGGTCCTGGCGTTGCACATGGCCTGAGTAGCGACCGACCACACTGCTGCAGGCCTGCTCGATAGCTGGACCGGTTTCCAGCAACCACTCCGGATCTGCATCGTCGCCACTGGGGCCAATGTCGGCGACCAGAACGGTGATGTGCCGGCGTTCATCCAGAGTGAGCTGAGATTGGGTATCTTCGTCTGCTGGCTCCTCGGTTGTTTCCTCAAATTCCGGGCTGGCGGCCTGAATCTGACCTGCGGCCGCTGCATCTGCGGCATCCACCTCGGAAGTGCGAACAACACCTTTGGGTGTGATGTCAAAAATCCAGGTGACAATGAGGGCGAGAGGGAACCCGGCAACACCCGCAACGATGAGCACCTGCATGGTCCATTCGGGTGCGCCAAAAGCAGGCAGAACGATATCGGCAACCTGGATAAGTCCCCAGACACCGACAAAATAAACCGCGCCAACTGCAAACACGTGACGTCGTTTGAGTTCGCCGAAGAGCGAACGCTTCGTTGGCTCAGGCACTGTGTCCTGGGATTGTTCCGTCGCGTCCGCGACGTTGTCGCGCGGGTTTTTCTGCTTGGTTTCCAGGAGTCTTATCCAGCGAGATTCCAGGTCACATCATGGCCCGCTGGCGCCAGCTTGCCAAGCAGCAAAATTTGCCTCATCTGCGGGCGTTAAAGACAGAGCTGATCTGTGCTCACATATGTCTGTTGCAGATTTGGCCCTTCAGAAGTCGTCAACTCAAAAAGGATACGGCGACATCGAGGGGGGTTGATCGTACTCTCATTGGCTCGGACAACATCCTCCGGCGATGAATTGTGAATTTGCCTGACCCTTTTTTTCTCGTTTTTGCGCCTCTTGATATGTGGACAACTACATAAATTTACATGCGGGTTGCGCAGCCGCGAATTGGGATCTTTAGGGAGGACCTTTTGAAGCCGCAGAAAAGTCGACTCCGAACGCTAACAGCATTTACGTTGTTTCTGGCTTTGACCCATATAGGGCAAGGCTTTGCTGAGAATCTGAATCCCCCTGGGGATGGCAACTTGATTGTGACGGGCATTAACCTTGAGAGCTCGACCAGGCTCAGGCGTTTTTACTACGAGTTCGTTTTTACCATCGATGTAAAGAACACCGGCAATGCGCTTGAAAATGTAGTGGCCACGGTTATCTCGAAAACGAGTCGCGTCGCTGTTATCGACAGTGAGATTGTGTTGGGTGATGTGCCGAGCGGCGTTTCCACAAGCACTGATACGTTCACTGTCAGAGCACCCAGATGGCTGTTTTCACGCCTGTATCCCAAACGGCTGTTGTTTGAGTTTTCCGCGAACGAAGTTGATGACAACCGACCTCCTGTTGCTGACGCAGGCCCGGATCAGGCTGTTGAAGTCGGTGCGGTTGTTGCTTTGGATGGCGCAGCGTCGAGCGATCCTGAGGGCCAGGAACTGGCTTATGTCTGGTCACTTGTTGCGCCGCAGAACTCGAACGCGATGTTATCCAGTGTCGCGGATCCTGCGCCAACCTTTGTCGCTGATGTCGCAGGTGTTTTTACGGCTACGTTGACTGTCAGCGACGGTGAGTTGAGCTCTGGACCGGATAGCGTCGCTGTAACGGTCAATGCTGTAAACACGCCTCCGCAGCTTGCCCCGGTACCGAACGGTGCAGTGAACGTTGGCGCGACTTTTAACGTCACACTGCTTGGGACTGACGCTGAAGAAGGCCAGCTTGTTTACAGTCTCGATCAATTTCCAGCTGGAATGATGATCGATCCGCTATCGGGGCAAGTGTCCTGGGTACCCACCGCTGCACAGTTAGGCGGCAATCCGGTAGTTGTGCGTGTGACTGATGCTGGAGGGTTGTTTGCCACGCAGTCTTTTACTGTGCAGGTGAACGAATTACAGAACCTGCCGCCAATCGCTATCGCGGGGCCGGATAGAACCGTTGACGTCGGTACGATTGTTATGTTGGACGGCACATCCTCCAATGATGCTGAGGGTGCCCCGCTAAGTTATGCCTGGCAATTGGAAACGCCGGACGGTTCAGCGGCTGTCTTATCTGATTCCTCACTTGCCTCGCCCAGCTTTCTGGCAGATGTCGCCGGAACGTACAACCTGACACTGATTGTCAACGACGGCGAGCTCGATTCAGCACCGGATGGTGTGAATGTGACGGCGCAAGCTGTCAACACAGCACCAACGCTGAGCGCCGTAGAAGATGGTGTCGTAATGGTGGGAGAACTGTTAAGCATCCTGCTGGTGGGAAATGATCCGGAAGGTGGTGCTTTAATTTACAGCCTCGATCTGGCGCCGGCCGGTATGAGTGTTGATCCTTCGTCGGGTTTGATCGCGTGGACACCGACAGCCGCCCAGGTGGGCGCCAACCCGGTGACGGCACGTGTTACCGATGAGGACGGCCTGTTTGCGACGCAGTCTTTTACTGTGCAGGTTGACGAGTTGCCGAACGAGACGCCGAGCGCAAATGCCGGTGCGGATCAAGTTGTGGATGTAGATACGCTTGTGATACTCGATGGTTCGGCCTCTGTAGATCCGGATGATGGCCCGCAACCGATGTCATTCAACTGGATGCTGGAAGTACCTCCAGGCAGTGGCAGTGCCTTGACTGACGCAACTGTTATGGCGCCTTCGTTCATTCCAGATTTGCCTGGCACGTACACCGCTACCCTTGTCGTTGATGATGGTGTGGAAGTTTCCGCGCCGGATACTGTTGTCGTCACGGCCACAGCGATAAACATCGCGCCGAGCTTCGAACCGATAGACGATCAGGCTGCCGCAGCGGGCACGCTGTTTGCACTCTCAGTTTCTGCAACGGATCCAGATGTGGGAGACGCTTTGTTATTTTCCCTTCTCGAAGGACCCTCGGGAATGGTCATCGATGTTGGTACGGGGGAAATCACCTGGACGCCTGATGGTACGCAGGCTGGGTCGAATGTGGTTACTCTGCAGGTGACTGACGCGGGCGGGTTGACGGATACCGTTTCCTTTCTGGTATTCGTTGAGGCACCCAATGCCGCACCTGTTGCGGTTGATGATGCGTTCAGCACGCCAGTGACTGACCAGCTGTTTGTTGTTGCGCCCGGCGTCCTGCAGAATGATACCGACCCGGACGGTGATGCGTTGATGGCCAGCCTTGTACAGTCGAATACGAATGGCGACGTGCTTCTCAATGCAGACGGTTCATTCTCCTTTTTGCCCGCTTCACCGCTGCGCGACATTGTGAGCTCTGTGGTGAGTGGTGATCTGCTGCAGCTGGTGGGGCAGGAAATCAGCGTTGCTTCCAGCAGTCGCTCCGGCGGACCGGTTTTCAATGCTTTCGACGGGGATTTGAGTACCACCTGGTACAGCGCCTTTGGTGATTCTGTTGCGTTTGGTGCTTCGCCGTTCATAGAAGTGTCCTTTCGCCAGGATGTCAGTATCTCGGAAGTACAGGTGTTCGGTGCCCGAGTCATAAACTCAGGCAACACCGCCATTCGTGAAGGGGTGGTACAGATCTTCAACGCTGACGATCAGGAGATTTTCAACAGCGGTCCGGTCACTTTTCCGGAACCCAACTGGGATGCCGTTATTCCCGTGCCGGATCTAAATGGCGCGCGTCGGATCAGATTGACGCCAACAATTGACGGTAATTCTGCTGTACGTCTGGCTGAGCTCAGGGTGCTTGGCTCGGCGGTCACCAACTACTTCAAACAACGCAGCGACATTGAACTCACGCAACATGCCAGATTCTCGGTGTCGGCAAGTTCGACGATACAGCCAAATCCCGTGTTGCCCGGCTCGGTCCGTAACGGCGCAGACGGTGGGTTTAGATCAAACTGGCAACACGATGCAAGCTCAGACGACGGCACGCCTGAATACCGTCTGACTTTCCCGGACCAGACGGTTACCGTGAATGAGCTGCAGTTTTTTGCGCCGCGCAACTCGACGAACCAGATTAATACAAGCCTATCGTTTGCCAACGTTGAAATCACTTTGCGTGACACCGCCGACAGTATTCTGTGGAGTTCCGGTTTGCTTGACGCAAGCATGGACCAGAATGTGACGGTACCTTCGATCACCGGTGTACGAGATGTGGTGGTGGAAGGTTCCGGCAGCACCAGCGATGCCGGCTTTTCGGAGATTAAAGTATTTGGTGATGGCCTGGTGTGGCCACTTTTGCCCTATGAACAGTGGGGTTGGGATAACTTTCAGGATACCGTTTTTGCTTCGCAAGGTTCTTTCAGTACCCCGTTGGTTGTAGACCTGGATCAGGATGGCAGCGCGGAAGTCATATTTGCGGTCGGGGAGGGTTCGCTGCCTCTGTTTAATGGTCCCGCCAATATAGTGGTATTGAATGGCGAAGATGGGTCCGAGCAAGGGGCTGTCCTCGATGCTGACCTCAGGGTGAATGCCATGCAGTCATTTGCTGTCGGGGACATCGATGAGGATGGCCTGCCTGAGATAGTTGCAGCAGCCAACGTGGTGGGTGGCGTCTGGCGCCTGGTGGCGTTCGAGCACGATCTGACGCTCAAGTGGTTCAGCGACGATCTCGAACTGATCAATTGGGGTGGCATCACCATCGCCAACATTGACGGCGCGGGACGCCCTGAGGTTCTGGTCGGCAGGCAGGTGCTGGATGCTGACGGGGCAATTCTATGGACGGGTGCACAAAGTGCTGCCAGCGCGCGGGGCGTGCCAATGGTGACGGATCTGGATCTGGATGGCCAGATGGAGGTTGTGGTCAGTGGCGATGTGTATGCTCCTGACGGTCAACATCTGTGGGATATCGCCGGTACGGACAGCAATCTTGTCGCGACCGGTAATTTCGATGCAGATCCTTTTGGCGAGCTGGTCGCCGTGGTCGGTTCTTTGCTGCGCGTCTATGAGCATGACGGTACCATCAAGTGGGAAGCGTTGCTGCATGATCAGGGTGGCGGCCCGCCTACCGTAGCGGATTTTGACGGCGACGGACGTCCGGAAGTCGGTGTGGCAGCAGGTCTGTTTTATCGCGCGTTCGATAGCGACGGTCTTGATATGTGGAAATCCGAGCGTACAACGGATGGTTCACGCGGGACAACCTCCACGGTGTTCGACTTCGATGGTGATGGCACGGTTGAAGTTGTGGTGAGAGACGAGCAGTTTCTGCGGATCCTGCGGGGCACCGATGGTGAAACGCTGTTCAGGATCATTGCCGGGTCTGCAACCGCCAGCGAAGGCACCGCAGTTGCGGACATCGATGGTGACGATCAGGCAGAAATCCTCGTGCCAACTAACGCTTATAACGGCTCCGGAATCGATCCCCGCACCGGTATGCTTGTGCTTGCAGGACTGGACGAAAACTGGGTGCGTACGCGTCCGGTCTGGAATCAGAACGACTACAGCATCACGGGTGTCAATATTGACGGCACAATTCCGGCGCAGCCCGTGCCAAACTGGCTGGTGCCGGGTTTAAACAATTATCGGTTGAACGCTTTCCGTCCGGATGATCCGGGTAGCCGGGAGTCGTTTACTTACATAGCCTCTGATGGCGAGCTGGACTCGAATGAGGCCACCGTTTTCCTGGATGTCAGACCCGTGAACACAGCGCCGGTATTTGCCGCAGCGCCGGACACCACGGCAACCACAAACGTGGAGTACCTCTATCTGCCGCAAATTGTTGATGCCGAATTCGATGCAGTAATGTTTGCACTTGTTGATGGGCCGGCAGGGATGACCGTGGATTCCACCACGGGTCTGACCCGATGGATACCGAGCACCGCAGATATAGGTGATGTGTCGGTTACGCTGCGGGTTGAGGACGACCGTGGCCTGGCAACGTTCCAGATTTTCACTTTAACCGTTGGCGAACCTGTTATTGTCCCTGATGTGGTAGGTTTGGCGGAAGCGGCTGCGGCCGCTACGCTCCAGGCTGCTGATCTTAGCGTAGGCAATATCACTCGGGAGGCTCATCCGACTATCCCATCAGGCAGTGTGATTTTTCAGAACCCGGTAGCGGGCTCGACAGCGGAGTTTGGTGGTGCGGTTGCGCTGGTGGTGTCCACCGGTCCCGGTTCCAGTGACTTCGATGTTGACGGCGATGGGTTCACGGAGAACCAGGGAGATTGTAACGACAACGATGCAGCTATCAATCCTAACGCTATCGATATACCGGGAGATGGCATTGACCAGGATTGTGATGGCCAGGATGCGCAGCTACCCTTTGCGCAGTTGTTTGTCGAACCCTCTGCCGCGACCCTGTTCGTCGGGCAGAGCATTACGCTGACTGCGCTCGGCGTTTTCGAGGACCAATCGAGCCAGGACGTCAGCGCAACTGCGCACTGGTCGACAGGCAGTAATGTCTTTAGCGCAACAGCGCCGGGTAGCTTTATCGTTACCGCGGCCAGCGGTGGTCAGACCGACACCTCAACCATAGAGGTTCTGGCGGTTGATGCCAGCGACAGCACGCCACCGGTAGCGGTAATCAGTAATCCTGCATCCGGCGATTCCATCACCGATCGCGTGAGCGTTTTCGGCACCGCAGTGGATGAGAATTTTGTTGGATACACGCTGTCGTATGCCGCAGCCGGTAGCAACGATTTTGTTCTCATCAACGAATCGGACGCGCCTGCTGACGGAGCGTTGTTGGGCCAGTTTGACCCTACGCTGCTGATTAACGGCCAGTACACCTTGCGGCTCGAAGTGTACGACGCCGGTGCTAACGTCTCGAGGACAGAAGCCACCGTGCTGGTGGAAGAAGACCTCAAGGTCGGTAGCTTCTCGCTGAGTTTCACCGATCTTGCCATACCCATGTCGGGTATCCCCATCACTGTTACCCGGACATACGACAGCCGAGACAGGTCGGTGGGGGATTTCGGCTACGGCTGGCGACTCGACGTGAACACGTTGCGTCTTTCATCTAATCGCGTACTGGGCACCGCCTGGCAGGTGGTCGACGCGGGTCTGGTCAACGTTGCTCTGGTCGAAGACGACCGTCATATCGTCTCTCTGACGCTGCCGGATGGTCGCGTTGAGAAATTCCAGATGGTGGTCAGCCCTGACTCGGCTGGCTTCAGCTTCGGTGGCCCCGTGCAGGTGTCGTTTCTCCCGTTGCCGGGTACGCTTGGTTCACTTGAAAGTCTGGAGAACAACTTTGTATTGGTTATTGGCAGTCAACCAGGTGTGGTTGAACTTGTCGACGATACCAGTTTGAACACTTACGACCCACAACGTTTCAGATACACTACCGCCAATGGCACGCAGATTGTCCTGGACAAGCGCAGCGGTGTCGAAAGTGTGACTGAACCGAGCGGAAATACGCTCACCTTCGGACCCGGCGGCATTACCCATTCGGCAGGTCGATCTGTTGTGTTCGCAAGGGATTTAACAGGGCGCATAACGCAGATAACAGATCCCGTGGGCAACACGCACAACTACACCTACGATGCCAACGGCGATCTTGTTCAGTACCGGGATACCGCAGGGTTCGAAACAGAGTATGCCTACAACCGGAATCACGGGCTTATCCGTATCACAGACCCCCTGGACCGCGTTGTGTCTCGCACGGAGTACGATGACAACGGCCGGATTGTCAGCATCACCAATGCTGATGGCCGTCAGATCAGCTTCAGTAGAGACCTCGACGGGCGGCAGGAGGTCATCGCGGATGCAAATGGCAACACAACCTTCATCACTTATGATGACACAGGCAACGTGCTGCAATCTGTTGATCCGTTGGGTGGCGTAACGAACAATACTTACGATGCTAACGGTAACCAGCTGACCTCGACAAATCCGCTAGGTGAAACAACCACGCGGACATTCGACGCGCGCAATAATCTGTTGAGCGAGACGAATCCAGCAGGCGAAACCACGAGCCTAGTTTACGACATAAACGATAATGTCACCCAGGTAACTGATCCGCTGGGGCGCGTGACGCAGTTTGAGTACGACTCGGCAAACCGCCTGATCAGGCGCATCAATGCCCTGGGTGTTGTGGAAGAAATCAGAGATTACGATAGTGTCGGCAATCTTATCTCCCGGACAGATGCACGAGGTGAGACGACCGCATACGAGTACGATGCCTTTGGCAACCCCAGCGCGGTGATTGACGCCTTGGGCAATCGGTCTACAACCGCATACAACGCCAATGGCGCGGTGATTTCGGAAACCGACGCACGGGGCACTACCGTTGTTACCGTGGTGGATGAGCGTGGTCTTTATACCGCAAAAACGGACCCGCTTGATAATACAAGCACGTTTGTATTCAACGAAGCAGGTGTCCTTACAGGTTCGGCAGATGCGCTTGGACACACCACGTCGCTCGAAGTGGATGCCGCAGGCAAAGACCTGTCGTTCACGGACGCGCTCGGTAACACAACTGCAAAAGCCTATGACATAGTCGGTAACCTGATTGGAATCACGGACGCGGCCGGTAACACGGTAAGCTACGAATATGATCCGCTTTCACGCCGCATACGTACGGTCAATCCGGATACCGGTGCGGCAACGGTAGAATACGATGCGGTGGGCCGGGTTGTCAGGCAGGTCGATGCCCGCGGCAATGAGACGACGTTCGAATATGATCTTGCTGGCCGCAATATCCGGCGGACGGATGCGCTAGGACATAGCACTGAGTTTGATTACGATGCGGCAGGAAACCTGGTCAGACAGACGGATGCGCTGGGTCAGATCTTTCAGTTCGAATACGATGCGCTTAATCGGCAGACTCGAACCACTTTTCCGGATGGAACCAGCCAGCTCACGGCCTACGATGCCTCCGGCAACGTACTGTCGGAAACAGATGCTCTGGGGCGCGTGACGTCCTATACCTATGATGCCGTTGGTAACCTCGTCAGTGTTACGCAGCCCGGTGGCGCTACAACAACCTTTGTCTATGATGCCGCAAATAACGTTGTGAGCCAGACTGACGCTCTAGGTCGTACAACCTCTTTTGCTTACGACGACAATGGCAGACGGATCTCGAAGACTTATCCTGATGGTACGACAGAATGGGTGACTTACGATGTCGCCGGTCGGGTTGATGCAGTGACTGACCCAAATGGGGCAACGACGCAAAACGATCTGGATGGCAATGGTCGTATTACCTTAAAGACATTTGGGGATGGCAGTACTGAAAACTACACTTATACACCAACCGGCCAGATAGCGACGGTCACAAATTCCTCGGGCACGACGCGCTTTGGTTACGACTTACTCGATCGTCTACAACGGGTGACTTATCCCGACGGTTCGGTCGTCAGCTACACGTTTGACCTGGCAGGTAATCGAACCAGTGTAACCAGCGGGGTTCTGAGCGGACCAGGGCAGACGACAAGCTACACGTTTGATGCGCTTAACCGCATCGCTTCTGTAATCGAACCTGACGGTGAAACGACGTCCTACGGCTATGATGCCATCGGTAACCTGGCGACCAAGACCCATCCAAACGGGGTAGTTTCGACGTTCACTTATGACAGTTTAAGCCGCCTGTCTAATCTACGGCATGAGCGTTCAGGTGTGGTGATTGCTCAGTACGCGTATACCGTGAATGCAGTAGGTGACCGCACGCGCGTTGATCATGCCGATGGTAGCAGGGTCGAGTACGCTTATGATGAGCGACGCCAACTGACGCGCGAAACACATTACGATGTGCTGAATGTAGCCGTATTCGAGCAGACCTACACTTACGATGCCGTAGGCAACCGCACCTCGCAGATTGACCTTGCGGGTAACACGGTTGTCTATAGCTACAACGATAACGATCAGCTGACGCGGGCAGGCACTACGGATTACAACTATGATGCCAACGGTAATCTGATTGCCAAGCATGATGGCGCGGGCGTTACAACCTATACGTTTGATGCCGAGAATCAGCTCACACAGGTTTCCACGCCAGCGCAAGGCATTACGTATACCTATGATGGTGTCGGAACGCGGTTGACAAGAAGTGTCTCTGCGCTGACCACAAATTTCCTGGTGGATCCGCAGAACGCCACCAGTGTCAGTCAGGTGCTTGTCGACTATGACAACTCAGGGACGCGGCTGGCAGACTACACCTTTGGTTATGAGCTCTTAAGCCGGAACCGTGGCGGAACGCAGCAACGATTACATCGCGATGGTAGCCTGAACGTGCGGGTGCTCACCAATGATGCGGGTGTAGCAACAGATCAGCTTGCCTATGCTGCCTTCGGTAATGTCATAGAACGTACGGGGACGAGCGATAATCCTTACCAGTTTGCCACAGAGAGGTATGGGGTTGAGGAGTCCCTCGTTTACTTACGCGCAAGATACTATGACCCTGAAACTGGACGATTTATCAGTCGGGATCCGTTTGAAGGTGTGTTGCGAGATCCTGTTTCATTACATCGCTATTTGTATGCGCATGCGAATCCTATTGTTAATCGAGATCCGACTGGGAAATTCACTGTAGGTATTTCGCTGGCTGAGGTGGGTGTTGTATCGACGATCTCCGCCGGCATATCGCTGATTGCCAGTGGTGTCGCAGGTGAAACCTACGAGGTGGCGTTTGCAAAAGCGCTCCTGTCGGCAGGGTTGGGGGCAATAGGTGCGCCTGCCGGTGCGTTTGTGGGCAGTATTACCAGTGTGATCACAAGTCAGGTAACAAGAAGGTTTGCTGCCTCGTTTGCCGTGATTGCGTCCAAAGCTACTGTAGATACGGTCTTCGGTGTCTGGGGATTGGTCGGTGGAAGATCAATTGACAACCAGAACACTGAGGTGTCTGTTGGAGAATTCTGGACGGTTTTCGGCATTAACTTCATTGCCCACACGGCCACCTTCGGGCTGCTACCTACGGGTGCGGTTCAAGGGGTTGTGGATGACGTGTTGCCTATTGGCCAAACTCGGCCGATTTTGGAAGAGGGCCTGAACTCGGCCCAGGCGAAAAGGCTCTGGGGTGAATTTAAGGAGTCCGGTGAAACTGATTTTCTTGCCTGGTTGCCAAGACTCAGGGGCGGAACCGCCAGGGTTGACCGCGCCAGAAATCTGGCTCCCCAAATTGCCGCGGTAAGGCGGGCGGCTGACGAATTTCTGGAGGAAGCAGGTAGATCTTCAGTGAATTCAGCTCCCGCAGAATTACCCTCGTTAGTTACTGCGCTAACGGAAGCAACCAAAGGCGCAGCGAACGCGATTTTCGTGCCATTGGCAAGGTGATTTAGCCGCTCAGTCTCAGTTTGTGCCAGGGAAGGTCGCAAACTGCTCGTGCAGAGCCAACGGCCTCCATGGTTTGCCATCTCATGGATTCAACTCGCGTTGGTCAAAAAACAGCCGACCCGCTTTTTCTTTTGCTGTCGGGGGTATCTGTTTTGTTTGCACATGCTCCAATCCTTTAGATTGTTGGAGCCTCCGACAAACCCGTTACTTCTATGGCCTTGAGGGCGAACTTCAGATGGTGAACGTGCCAGGTGGCGTTGTCTGAGCCGACGAGCGCACCGTGCACTCGCGCTATTTGTTTTTCAGTAATTATCTCATTGGGGTTCATACTTATACCCAGAGAACCTGCAATGTTTGGCATGGGCCTGACGCCCGGGCCGCTTGGTTTGTTCAGCAGTTTTGGCTTACCCATCATTGCGACAATAGGCATTAGTATTGTCTTATTTAAAAAATCAGTCGTTGGAAAAGGCATAAACGCCGTCTTCTTTTTGATTTCTTCGATATTCATCTGGCTGATCACTTTTATTCTGTTGACTTGAGTTCGGCTGATGCTCAAACCCACATGCGGCCAAATCAGAGAACTTTCTCCATAGATGCGCGTAGGGCGTGATGCCGTTGACATTGGCCGTCTCGATCAGTCTGGCGAGGATGGTGCCCTGGCAGTTGCTCAGTCATCAAAGCCTAAGAAACGCGCAGCTTCATCAACACTCTTGCGTTCTGATACCACGGCGTTTGCCGGAAAACTGTCATCCGGCCAGCCCAGTGCCACCGCTTTCATAATCACCTGATCATCTGGAATTCTGGCATGCTCGCGCACCACCGGTGATTGCATAATGCCCTGGCTGTTAATCACAGCCCCCAACCCGCGGGACCAGGCCGCGTTGACCAGTGCGGTGGTCACGGCGCCGCAGTCAAACGCCGTGTCATCACTGTCGGCCAGCACGCGGTCATACGTGATAATCACACACACGGGCGCATCAAACTGCCGGAAGCCGCGCAGCACCCAGTCCTGGCGGCCCTCTTTGTCTTCTCGCGCAATGCCCATGGCAGCAAACAGTTGCTTGGCAACGCCTACCTGACGATCGCGATGTTGTCCGGCAAACGGCTGGCCGATGCGAAACTCCCGTGAATGCGGTACACCGGCGAGATTTCGTTCGGTGTTGCCGGCACGGATGCGGTTTAAAGGTTCGCCGGAAACAATGGTGAAATTCCACGGCTGGGTGTTCATCGATGAGGGTGAACGCATGGCCAGTGCCAGTACTTCTTTAATGAGTGCTTTTGGCACGGGGTCAGGTTTGTAGCCTCGTATACTGCGGCGTCCGAGCAGGACATCATCAAACTCCACCATGAATCTCTCTGTCTAAGTAAACGGCTAGTTTACGGGAATAATTACGCTCGGGGGAGATAATGTGCGTCTTTAACAAGCGTCTCATACTTCTGGATTATCTGCGCGGTAGCGCGTGCCATAAACTATAACTGTTGGGGTTCTGCCTGCATGCAGCCTGGAATGCAGGGCTCACATCGAGGGCAACCCACACTGTTCTGTAATTTGCCTTGACATGCCGGCGTCGCGCCATTTGAATGCGTGAGAGGTTAACTCAGCCATATGCCAGACAGGTTTATCGCCATCCGAAAGGGGAGGGGGAGATCGCCAGGGTAGTCTTTAAGCTCGATCGGGCATGCGCAGGCAGGCCGGTGCCGCGCCGGATGCTTTTTGCGCTGACAGGAATGCTCCTGCTTTTGAGTGCAGCCTGCGGTCCACAGCCTCCCCAGCTTCGAGCGGACGCTGAGCCGGACTCTGAGGCCACCGCGCGTTTTGCGCTTGCCTCGGGCGTGACGCGATTCGATCCACATCGTGCAACGTCCAGCTATGACAACACCTGGCTGTTTCCGGTGTACGACCGCCTGATTCACATGAGTCCGGCAGGCGATGCGGTACCGGGGCTGGCAACATCCTGGCGCTATGGGGACAACGGCGCCTATCTTGAGTTGGAACTGCGCAGAGGCGTGCGCTTTCATGACAACGAAGTTTTTGATGCCGCCGCGGTGGCAGCCAATATTCAACGCGCCAGGACCATCACCGGTTCATCTATCGGCGCTGAGCTTGTCAAAATTGTACGTACAGAGGTGGTTAACGCGCATCGGATACGTCTGCACCTCAGTGCCCCGGATGCAGCGTTGCCGCTGATTCTGTCTGACCGCGCCGGGATGATGATCAGCCCAGCGGCATTTGACGATCCAGGCCTTGATCGCCGGGGCGTCGGTGCCGGTCCCTTCCGCCATGTGGAGTACCGCTTTGGTAACCGCTCAGTCTACGAGCGCTTCGAAGGTTACTGGCGACCTGAGGATGCCGGTGTGGCTCGCCTTGAGCTGCTGCTTGTGCCCGATGAGACCACGCGTCTGAACGGTATCCGCAGCGGTCAGATCCAGGGTGCGACGATCGGTACGCTGCAGATCGAGCAGGCCCGATTGTCGGGTCTGAACGTGCAGACCGGCGTAGGCCTGGAAGTGCTGCACATGCAGATCAACCGCGCCCGTTCCCACTTCGGTGATCGTCGTGTGCGCCAGGCCATGAATCATGCGATTCGACGCGAAGCCATTGTCCGCGCGCTGGGCCTGGGCTACGGTGAGCCTTCTGTGCAGCCTTTTCCCGAGGGTTATGTTGCCCACGCAGGGGAGCTGGGACGTCTTTACTATGACTACAACCCGGAGAAGGCACGGGCATTGCTGGCCGATGCCGGGCTGGAGGCGGGTTTTGCCTTCGAGCTGATCGTGCCGAATATTCCCAGCTATCTGCCGTTGTTCGAAGCGCTGCACGACCAGCTTGCTGCGGTGGGCATAGAAGCCGTGCCGCGAGTGCTGGAAGGTGCTCAGATCAGTGAGCGCTTCTACGGCGCAACTGAAAGCGATGCAGCTCTGGTGACCTGGGGTGGCAGACCGGATCCGTCCCAGACCATCGATCTGTTATTCACCCCGGGTGCTCTGCCGAACCCGGGTGATCACAGTACCCCGGAAGTCATGCGCCTGGCCGCTGCCGCACGCCGCGAAATTGATCCCGCACGGCGGGCAGAGCTGCTGCAGGCAACCACCGCAGAGATCACCCGCGAGGCAATGGATGTTGTGTTGTCGCTACCTTCTTCAACTTTTGCCACTCGCCCCAGTATTCGGGGTATGCGTGTATGGGCATCGGGGAACAAGCCCGAGTTCCGCGGCGTGACGGTGCTGCGCTGACATGCTGACCTTTATTCTGCAACGCCTGATGGCAACAATCCCGCTGCTCCTGATTGTTTCGCTGGTGGTGTTCTCGCTGGTGTTGCTGATCCCCGGCGACCCGGCTTTCCAGCTTGCCGGCGAAGACGCCACGCCTGAGGAAGTAGAGCAGATCCGCGAGGCAATGGGCTTGAACGATGCTGTTATGGTGCGTTATGTGCGCTGGCTCGGTGGTGTGGTCCAGGGTGACCTGGGCACCTCGCTGTTCTCCGACCAGCCGGTATTAAATGTACTGCTGGAGCGTCTGCCGGTGACTTTGTCGCTGGCTTTTACCGCCATTGTCATTTCGCTCGCCATAAGCATTCCCGCCGGTATTATCGCTGGCACCCGTCCTGGCAGCCTGGCGGACCGGGTTGTCACCGTGGTGTCATCGGTCGGACTGGCAGTGCCGAACTTCTGGCTGGGGCTGATGCTGGTGCTGTTGCTCGCCATCCGCCACGCATGGTTTCCCGCCACCGGCTATGTGCCACTCAGCGACAGCATATCGGGCTGGTGGGCGCACATTGTGCTGCCGGCGTTCACCCTCGGGCTGGCCGCTGCGGCGATTCTGACCCGTCAGCTGCGCGGTGCCATGGTGGATGTCATGGATCAGGACTATGTGCGCACAGCCCGCGCCAAAGGTCTGCCCGAACGGTTTGTGACCGTCAAACACGCCTTTAAGAACGCGGCGATTCCCATGGTCACCATCCTCGGTGTGCAGACCAACTCGCTGCTTGGCGGCACCATAATTGTTGAACAGATCTTCGGTATGCCTGGCATCGGGCAGCTCGCGGTGGCGTCTGTGTTTACCCGTGACCTGCCGATGATCCAGGGTGTGGTGATTATGGCTGTGCTTGTCGCTGTGCTCGTGAACCTGCTGGTGGATATCTCCTACGGTTATTTCAATCCTAAAGTGAGGCCCGAATGATGGTGCAACCTGGATGAACGACCTCACAAGCTCTCTTGCCCAGAGTGGCAGCGCACGCTTTCTGCGACGTTTTCGCCGACAAACGCTGAGTTTGTGGGCCCTGGGTTTTCTGATGGTGCTCACCCTGCTGGCTGTGTTTGCACCTTGGGTTGCACCTTATGACCCGCTGCAGCAGAACCTTGATCGGGTCCTGGAAGGATCCAGCATGGACCACTGGTTCGGTACCGATGAACTCGGTCGTGATGTGTTCAGCCGGGTGTTGTTTGCTTCACGGGTGTCTCTGCTGGCTGCGGCCCAGGCCGTGCTGATTGCCTTAGTGATCGGTGTACCCCCGGGGCTCATTGCCGGCATGTGGGGTGGCTGGGTCGATGCCGTGATCATGCGTGCAACGGATGCCCTGATGAGCTTTCCGCCGCTTATTCTGGCGGTTGCTATCATTGCCGTGCTCGGTCCGAGCCTGACCAATGCCATGATTGCCGTTGGGGTGCTGCTGTCACCTACCTTTCTGCGCCTCATGCGCGCCACCACCTTGAGTGTTGCCCAGGAGACGTATATCGAAGCAGCACAGAGCATTGGTTGCACGCGCAGCTGGATTATCCGCAAACACGTGCTGCCGAATGTTATCTCCCCGCTGTTTGTGCAGATCTCCGTGTTTGCCGGTGTGGCCATGCTTGCAGAAGCCGGGCTCAGTTTCCTTGGTCTGGGTACACAGCCGCCAGAATCCAGTTGGGGCGCCATGGTGGGGCGCGGCTTTCGCTACATCACACACGCGCCGTCGCTGATCATATTCCCAGGCCTTGCCATTGCCGTAACCGTGCTTGCTCTGTACATGCTTGGCGACGGTCTGCGCGATTCGCTGGGCCGCGAAATCCGGCAGGAATCCTGAAGATGGCTCGGCCGCTGCTGGACATCGCCGGTCTTAACGTGGATTTCCTCACGGATCATGGCTGGACCAACGTCGTTCGCGACGTATCCCTGTCGGTGGGAGCAGGTGAAACTGTTGGGCTGGTGGGAGAATCCGGCTCTGGCAAGACCGTTACGTCGCTTTCAATCATGCGGCTGGTGCCGAATCCACCCGGGCGTATCAGCGCTGGCAGCATTGCCTTCGAGGGTCGGGATCTGCTTACCCTGCCGGATAACGCCATGCGTCAGGTGCGCGGCAACGACATTGCCATGGTGTTTCAGGAGTCCATGACCAGCCTCAACCCGGCGTTCACCATCGGCGATCAAATTGCGGAAACGGTACGCCACCACCTGAACCTCAGTCGGCGGGCAGGTTTAGAGCGGGCGGTGGAGGTGCTTGATCTGGTGGGTATCCCGGCGCCTGCAGAAAGGGTGCATCATTACCCTCACGAATTTTCCGGCGGTATGCGGCAGCGGGCGGCCATTGCCATGGCGCTGGCCTGTGAACCGCGACTGCTTATAGCAGATGAGCCCACAACCGCACTTGATGTGACGGTGCAGGCCCAGGTGCTGGAACTGATGCGAACCCTGCAGCAGCGACTGGGTATGGCGATGCTGTTTATCACCCACAATCTTGGCGTCGTCGCTGACGTGTGTGATCGGGTGAGCGTGATGTACGCTGGCCAGGTGGTTGAGTCTGCCGACGTGGTGGACCTGTTTGAGAACCCGGCCCATCCTTATACCGAAGGTCTGCTGCGTGCCATGCCGCAGCTTGGCATTCGCGGTGAACCGTTGGCAACCATTCCAGGAACGCCACCGCTGCCCGCGTCGATGCCCGCAGGCTGCCGGTTTAACCCACGCTGCGATTATGCGGTTGAACACTGCCGCGCCGAGGCACCAAGCCTTGATGTAAGGCGCAGCAGCGATAGCCATGCCAGCCGCTGCCTGCGCCTGGGTGAACTCAACCTGATGGGGGTCAGATGAGCAACACGCCATTGCTCCAAGTCCGCGATCTGAAAGTGGTGTTCCACCTCGGCGGCGGGCTGTTTACCGCAAAACGCTCACTGACCGCTGTAAACGGCGTGAGTTTTGATGTGATGCGCGGCGAAACGCTGGCCATCGTCGGCGAATCGGGTTCCGGCAAATCCACCATTGCCCGGGCGGTCATGCGTCTGATTGAACCCACTGCCGGGTCAGTGCAACTCGACGGTGAAGACATCACCGTGCGCTCCGGAGCCGCGCTGCGCGCCGTTCGCACCAAACTTCAGATGGTGTTTCAGGATCCGTATTCATCGCTGGATCCATCCAAGCTCATAGCTGACATCGTTGCCGAGCCGTTACTGGTTCATGGTCGTGTTCACGCCAGAGACCAGAGCGGCATTGTACAGAATCTGCTGGAACAGGTAGGTCTCAGCGCGGTACACATGCACCGTTATCCTTATGAATTCTCCGGCGGTCAGCGCCAGCGTATCGCGATCGCCCGTGCCATTGCACTGGAGCCTCTGTTGCTGGTCCTCGATGAAGCTGTGAGTGCGCTTGATGTCTCCACCCAGAATCAGATTCTCAATCTGTTGGAAGATTTAAAAGTCCGCACAGGCATGGCTTATCTTTTTATCTCTCACGATCTGGGTGTTGTGCAGCATGTTGCCGACCGGGTGGCCATCACCTATCTTGGCCACATCGTCGAGACCGGCCCAGCCGCACGCATCTTTGGTGCTTGTGCTCATCCTTACACCCAGGCGCTGCTTGCTGCGGTACCGGAACCAAATCCGCGCCGCCAGCGTGCCCGGCGCCATCTGCCTCTGGCCGGTGAAATTCCCAGCCCGCTGGCACCACCCGGCGGTTGCCCGTTCCACACACGCTGTCCCCATGTCATGGATGTTTGTCGGCAGACAATGCCGGCTCACACCCCCGTTGATGGGGGTGGCTCGGTGGCCTGTCATCTGCAAAGCGAAGGATAACGTCGACGATCGCCTGAACGTGATCTACTATTTCCGATCTGTCGGTATTCATCTGCATCGCCAAATCTTCATCTCCTGTTTCAGCTGGATACGTGGCCACTGACTCGGTGACAGTACCGTTACCCCGAGCCAGCCATCACGACAGGCAAACACGCCTAACGGGTAGGTTGGAGGAAATCTGTTAAGTCCCATTCGAGGCACTTCAATCCCGTTGTTATAGTAAGAGACGGCACCGACTTCAGTAAAACACAGTGCCGCTTCAAAAATTGAAATATCCAGGTGCACGGGGCCACCAGTATTGCCTAATTCACCTGCCAGCAGGTATCCCAGGGTGCTCACATAGGCTGTCATGCCGCCGACAAACTGCGCCTGATAACCGGTGGGAATCATGGGTGGGCCTTCAGCCCGACCGATGCTGCGTAACATGCCATTCAAGGCGAATATCTGCGCATCCGTACCCTGAAAGTGGCTGTAAGGGCCAGAGTTTCCGTACCAGCTGATCGAGGCTCGGACCCCACCTCCGGGGGTGTACAGATTCGCGATGCGATCGGATGGTGAACCATCATCGAGTAACAGATCAGCCCGGTTTAATAAGCGGGTCAGCGACGAATCATCCAGCTGGTCAATCTGTGTGCTGAGCTTGTTTGTACTTAAATAGGCATGCAGTGCGCTTTTTTCACTGGCAGGTGCGCCATTGATAAAAGGTGGTTCGCGTCGGCTGGCAAAACCATCGTGGGGTTCAAGGTTGATCACCTCAGCACCATAGTCAGCAAACTGTTTGGCGCAGAAAGCCGTAGCGACGCTGCCACTGACATCAATCACTGTGAGTCCCTTAAGTGCTTCCACAGCCACGCCTTATCTTCTTTTATAACGTCCGTCCGGTATCATGAGCGTTTTTCCAGACGGAATCACAAGTATGCCCAAGCACCTTCTTGTTGCCAATCGCGGAGAGATCGCCATCCGTATTCTGCGGAGCGCGGCGGATCTGGGTATACGGACCACTACTGTTTACGCAACTGATGATGAATCCTCGCTGCACACACGCCACGCAGATCAGGCTGCACCCCTGCAGCAGGCAGGTGTGCCGGCTTATCTCGATCAGTCCGGGCTGATTGGTATCGCTGTTGCTGCAGGATGTGATGCCATTCATCCAGGCTATGGTTTTCTCAGTGAATCCGCAGAATTTGCTCAGGCCTGTAACGAAGCAGGCATTGTCTTCATCGGTCCAGACGCGCCAGCCCTGCAGCGGTTTGGTGACAAAGCAGCTGCACGGGCATTGGCAGAAACCTGTGGTGTGCCGGTTTTAGCCGGCATAAGTCGCGCCGTCAGTTTGGCCGAGGCCCATGAGTTTTTCCTTGGTCTGGAAGACGCGCAGGGTGTCATGCTGAAGGCGATCGCAGGGGGCGGCGGTCGAGGCATGCGACCTGTCTACGACATCGCCGAGCTGCAAACCGCTTTTGACCGCGCGTCCTCTGAAGCCCTGCAGGCCTTTGGCAGTGGTGAGCTTTACGTAGAAGAACTGTTACCTCGCGCGCGTCATATTGAAGTTCAGATCATCGGCGATGGCACAGGTGCGGTCAGCCATCTGTGGGATCGCGAATGCAGCCTGCAACGCCAGCGGCAGAAGCTGATTGAAATTGCACCTGCCTTCGACCTGCCAGACAGGTTGCGCGCGGATATGCTGCAGGCGGCTGTGGATATTGCATCTGCGGCAAGCTATCGCGGCGTTGGCACTATTGAGTTTCTGGTCAGCGACCATCGCTTCGTGTTTATGGAAGCCAATGCCCGTCTGCAGGTGGAACACACGGTCACGGAAGAAATCACCGGCCTGGACCTTGTCGCGTTGCAGTTACATATCGCCGATGGCGCTACGCTTGCTGACCTCGGGCTTGCTCAGCATGAGGTTCCACCGCCGCGCGGAGTGGCGTTGCAGGCGCGGGTGAATATGGAAACCATGAACCCGGATGCAACATCACGCCCCAGCGGCGGTCTTATTTCCGCTTACGAGCCGCCAGCGGGACGTGGTATTCGTGTCGACGGTTTTGGTTACCCGGGTTACATAACAAGCCCCCACTACGATTCGTTACTCGCCAAACTTATTGTTCATGCGGACGATATGAGTCGCGTTGTGCAAAGAACCCGACGTGCATTATCTGAATTTCGTATTGAAGGTGTCCGTACCAACATTGAGTTTCTGACAAGCCTTCTCACGCGTACACAATTCAAAGGCGATGCGTTACACACGCGGTTTGTTGAAGAACACATTCATGAGCTGCTGAAGCCGGGTGACGATCGTGTGCGTTTCTTTTCGCCGGAAAGACAGGTGAAACGGGCCGGAGCAGAGGTTGATCCGGATGATCCGCTGGCGGTTCTGAATGTGGTGCGCAGTCAACCTGCTACTCAGGCACCACAAGCCCCGTCTGTTCAGGGGCCACCCGGTACAGTGCCGGTGCCTGCACCCATGCAGGGTATGATCGTGGACATCTCTGTCAATATCGGAGACACAGTCCGGAAGGGTCAGCCGGTTGCAGTGCTTGAAGCGCTGAAGATGGAGCATGTCATCCAGGCGCCGGAGTCGGGCGTTGTGCGTGACATTGCGTTAAGCAAAGGCGACACCATTTTTGAAAACACGTCAGTTGTGTTTATCGAACCCCAGCTGGTTGAGGGTGAGTATGCGCAGGATATTGCGCAGGACTACAGCAGAATTCGACCAGATCTGGCAGAGATCAATCATTTCCATGCTCTGACCGGTGACAATGCGCGCCCGCTGGCCACCGCCAAACGGCACGATGCCAACAAACGTACAGCACGTGAAAACATCTACGACTTATGTGACGAAGGGTCTTTCAACGAATACGGACCGTTAGTAACCGCCAGCCGATTCCGCTCAGACAGTCGCGAAGACCTGGAGGAACGCGTTACCAGAACCACCTCTGATGCCATGGTGATGGGAGTGGGGCGAGTCAACAGCGACCTGGTCGGCAGACAGAACGCACGCTGTGTGGCGATGTCTTACGATTACACCGTGCTCGCCGGTACTCAAGGCCAGAAAAACCACCAGAAGCAGGACCGCATGTTTGGTGTTGCACACAAGTATCGTCTGCCGATTGTGATCTACACCGAGGGTGGCGGTGGTCGGACATACAATGGTCCCAACGCGGGTTCTTCGCCTGTTGCGACGTCTGTGGGTGGTCTGAATGTGCGTACCTGGCGCGAAATGGGTAAGTGCTCAGGGCTGGTGCCTATGGTTGGGGTTGCCTCGGGGTTCTGTTTTGCCGGTAACGTTGTGCTGCTTGGTGCCTGTGACGTCATTATTGCCACCAGAGATTCCAGCCTGGGGATAGGTGGCCCGGCTATGATTGAAGGCGGTGGTTTAGGCGCCTACGCGCCGGCAGAAGTCGGTCCGGTCAGCATCCAGGAACCCAACGGTGTGATTGATATTCTGGTTGAAGATGAAGCGGCCGCTACTGCGGCTGCAAAACATTATCTTTCTTTCTTTCAGGGTACAGTGAAACATTGGCAGGCCAGCGATCAACTCAAGCTCCGCCACATTGTTCCTGAAAATCGCCGTGCGGTGTACAACATCCGCGAAGTCATCGAGACCATAGGTGATGTCGGTTCGGTGCTCGAGCTGCGCCCGAATTTCGGACTTGCCATGGTTACCGCCTTCATGCGCATCGAAGGCAGGCCCGTTGGCGTGATTGCCAACAATTCAAATTCGCCGACCGGAGGCGCTATCGATGCAGACGCTGCGGACAAAGCATCAAGATTCATGCAGCTGTGTGATGCATTTGATATACCCATTGTTTCGCTGATTGATTGTCCGGGTAATATGGTGGGTCCGGAGGCTGAGAAAGAAGCTCTGATCCGCCACTGCGGACGCATGTATGTGGCGGGAGCCAATCTAACGGTTCCGTTTTTTGTGGTGGTACTGCGCAAAGCGTATGGTCTTGGCGCGCTGGCCATGGCAACAGGCAGTTTTGACGAAACATTTTTTGCACTCTCCTGGCCGACGGGGGAGTTTGCGGGGATGGGACTTGAAGGGCAGATAAAACTTGGCCGCAGGAACGAACTGGCTGCGATCAAGGATATACCTCAGCGCAAGGCGCGCTACGATGAGCTGGTGGCTAACGCTTATGACTGGTCACGTGCGCTTAATGCCGGCACGGTCTTTGAAGTGGATGATGTGATAGACCCGGCCGATACACGCAAATGGCTGGCTATGGGGCTTGAGTCGGCGCCGCCTGTGCTGCCGCGGACAGGAAAAAAACATGCGTGGGTAGATACCTGGTAGAAACGCTTAGATGCAGATTGTTGTTGCGCGATGCGGTTAACTGACAGAACACCAGCCACTTCACCACAGACATTGGAAACCTATGATCAGACTGAATCAGGTAAGTATGAGCTACGCGGTTGAGCAATCCCGGGTACCCGTGCTCAAAGCAGTCAGTCTTGAGATACAGGCCGGCGAAAGCGTGGCCATCATCGGGCCGTCGGGATCGGGTAAAACAACCCTGTTGCTGCTGTTGGCCGGGCTGGATCACCCGGATGCGGGTAGCATTGAGGTGCAGGGCACACAGTTGGACAAACTCTCTGCGGATGAACTGGCAGACCTGCGGCGAGATCGCATGGGCATTGTGTTTCAGTCTTTTCATCTGATCCCGAGTCTTACTGCCCTTGGCAATGTCACGCTGCCTCTGGAGATTGCCGGCGACCCGGATGCCAGCGCAAAGGCCAGAGATACGTTGCGACGTGTGGGCCTTGATCATCGGGAACTGCACTATCCGATGCAGCTGTCCGGTGGCGAGCAGCAGCGTGTTGCCATCGCCCGGGCGCTGGTGCATTCGCCGCCGCTGCTGCTGGCGGATGAGCCCACCGGTAATCTGGATAAAGACACCGGCAGCGCCATCAGCGACCTGCTGTTCGAGCTGCATGCAAACCTCGGCACGACGCTTGTGCTGGTCACACATGATGAATCGCTGGCAAAACGCTGCAATCGCCAGTTGCGGCTGGACGGCGGCGCTCTGGTCGAAGGGCAGACACATGCGGTTTCTGCTTAAGTTTGCCTGGCAGGACCTGCGGGGCAGCGGTCAGTCGCTGTGGATTCTGTGTGCCTGCCTGGTGCTTGGCGTTACTCTGGTGGCGGCCACGGGTGGTCTTTATCAGCAGATCAGTGAAGGGCTGCAGAGTGACAGCCGTAAGTTAAGCGGCGGTGATCTGCAGGTGGAATCACGTGCGCCTTTGCCGCCTGAAGCCATTGACTGGATGGCGGCCCGCGGCGAGGTGTCGCTGCTCATTGAGCTGGATACCATGATGGCCACCACAAATGGTGCGCTTCAGTTGGTAGAGGTGCTCAGTGTTGATGATCACTATCCTCTGTATGGCGAGTTGACCCTGAATCCGCCCTTGCCGGTGCTGGAAGCCACGCGGCTTCATGACGCTCAATTTGGTCTTGCCATGGATCCAGTACTTGCCGATCGGCTTCACATCAGCCTGGGTGATGCGGTTGAGATTGGTGAGCTGTCTTTCGAGGTGCGCGCGCTGATTGACGAGCAGCCGGACCGCAACCTCAGTGCAAGCTGGCGCAGCAGTCCGGTGATGATCTCCGTTGATGCGCTTGTGGCTGCCGGTCTGTTACAACCGGGCAGTCGCGTGGAGTATGAGTATCGTGTGCGCACGGACCAGGACCCGGGCGACTGGCAGCGCGCTTTGTTTACCAGATTTCCTGATTCCAATTGGGAGGTCAGCACATTTATGGACCGCAGTGACCGCATAGGTGAGCGGTTAGCTCAGGCGGCATCGGCGTTGTTGATTGTCGGTTTCAGCACGCTGTTCATAGGCGGGCTTGGTGTGTTCAACAGTGTACAGGCCTATCTGCAGAACAAGCTGGGCACCATTGCCACGCTGCGCTCTATTGGGCTACGCGATCGTTCTCTTGCTGTTGTTTATCTGCTGCAGATTCTGATGATGAGTGGTTTTTCCTGTTTCCTGGGCGCTGCCCTGGGTTTTCTGCTGTCTTTTGCTGGTGCCCTGTTTGCGGCCACACAGGTGCAGATAGATACTGTCTTGTACAGTGCAATCCTGCCCAGCCTGCTGGCAGCGGCATTCGGGCTGCTCACCGCCATGACCTTTGCCGCCCCCGCCATTGGACGGGCTATATCAGTCGATCCCGCCGTGCTCTTCCGCAGTCTTGATGGTGTTACCACGGCTACCCCTCGTGCCTGGTGGCTGGCTACTCTGGCGGGTGCGGTCATCGTGGTGTTGCTGGTGCTGATTGTGTTGCCTGATCCAGTTTTTGCGCTGTCTTTTGTGGCCACCGTGGTGGGTTTACTGCTGCTTCTGGAAGGCATTGTGCGCCTGATCCGGCGCATCGCGTTCAGCATGGATGGCCGGGCATCAACACGGCGCGTTTTTGCGCTGCACCTGGCGCTGGCTAATCTGCACCGCCATGGCTCCGCGCTGCGCGCATCGCTGCTGACCCTGGGTTCGGCGCTGACCCTTTTAGTTGCGTGTACGGTGCTGATTTCAACCCTGCTGGAAACGATGGCCACTACCATCCCGGAAGAATCACCTGATCTGGTGATGTACGACGTTGCACCCCACCAGCGACGTGCGGTGACTGAAGTTCTGCAGGCGCACAACGCGGTGCGGATTGATATGGCGCCACTCGTGCAGGGTCGACTTGCAGCAGTCAACGGGCGCTCGCCGGACGCCCGCAGCAGCCTTGAAGCTCAGCGTGAGGCGAGAGACGAACACAAGCTGACCTATCGTGCCGGCAATATTGACGGGGTGACCATGGTGCGGGGCAGCTGGTGGCCGGATGGTGAGGCTGATGAGGGTGCCTGGGTTGTGATGGAAGATCGTGAGGCAGATCAGATTGGTTTAGAAGTTGGAGATCTGCTGACCTTTGATATTCAGGGCCGGCAGCTGGAGGCGGAACTCACAGGAATTTTCCGGCAGAAAGGTCTGCAGACCCGCTTCTGGTTTGAAGCTATTTTTTCAGATGGTGTGTTGACCCCGTTTATTTCCCGCTACGTTGGCGCCAGTTATATGCCTGTGGACCAGGCAATTACCGCGCAACATCAGATTGCGGACATTGCACCCAACATCGTGTCTGTGCGAACCGCTACGTTGCTGGCCACGGCCAGAGACCTGCTGGGCAAGGCGGTGGCGGGGCTGGTGGTGGTCTCTGCTGTTGCATTCAGCGTCAGTCTGTTAGTGCTTACCGGCGTGATGGCGAGCCATCGCTCGCGACAGGTGTACTACTCAACGATACTGCATACCCTCGGCGCGCGGCTGCGTGTTGTGCGCATGAGCCTTGGTCTGGAGTATGTGCTGCTGGCCCTGGTCACCTCAATATTTGCACTGGTGCTGGGCATTCTGATAGCCCTGCCGCTATTGCATTTTCAGCTCCGTCTGCCCCTTTCGTTTCCCGTCTGGCCGGCAGTATCTGCTGCATTTGGGGTCAGTTCGATATGTCTCTATGCTGGGGCAGTTTATCTGATGCGACGGCTGCACCTGCAACCTGCGTTGTTGTTGCGAGGTCAGTGATGCCACTGGGGTGGCACCAACGCTCAGATGCGCAGGGACGCGTGCCCAACAAGGCAAAGCGGTAAGGCCTGCAGGATGATCCTAAAGTGGAATGACTTTGTTGGCACAAGGTCCTTTGGGGCTCTCACCGACTTCGTACTCAACGGACTGGCCATCATTTAACGTGGCGAAGCCGCCATCACTTTGAATATCGGAGTGGTGGACAAAAAGATCTTTGCCGCCATCTTCCGGTGCGATGAAGCCAAATCCTTTCTCGGCATTAAACCACTTAACTGTACCTTTGCTCATTGTTTGCTCTGTTATGTTGCTTGAGAAGGAATCTTAACAGGGATCCGGCGTCAATACGCAGCGATAAGACAAGTTTGTTGTTGTGATCTTAAGCCGTTTGCGGGTTGGTCTTTGCTGAGCGTCTGAGGCATTGCGGTGCGGTTTGCCGTGCGCCTGCCTCAGAAACTGCGAAAGCCCGCTCGAGCCCGCCGCGCCATCGATGGGGAAACTCCCGCTTCTTCGACAAACTGATCCCACTTATCAACGGCGTTGGTGATGTCGGCGAGAATGCTTCTGGTTTCCGCAGTTTTCAGATCCGCAAATCTGCCAAACTGCAGTAGATCGCTGATGTTAAAATTGTCGGTTTTGCCCGCTAAAGACATCTGGTGTTCACTGGTCCAGTCGCCGTTGGGATTGTAGGCATAGGTCACGTCGAAAGCCGGTGCCAGGCGCCATTGCCCGCGCCGATTCATGAGGAATGCAATATTTTTTGTGTGGTCATCCTGGTTGCGGATGACGATGTTAAGCAGGGTTCGGCGCACCTGCTGTTTGAGGGCGTCGCGGCCCAGCGCCAGCATTCTTATGGTTTCTATGGCCTGCTCATAACTGTAAACGCGTGCCATATTGAAGTCGAAGTGGCGCATGGCACACAACGACAGCATGTGCAGCTTACGGTTATCGTTGGTGCGGTCAAAGCGCTGGGTCATGAAATGGGCGCGGCCACCTTCTTCGTGAAGCCGGCATCGTGTCATTTCAATGCCCGCCTGCCGGGCGAGCAGATAACAGGCGTATTCAAGCCGGCCATAACCCATGGGGTCGGCAAGCTCTTTATCAGCATTACCGGCAACACCGTCGAATTTCACCAGCCACTGGGTATAACCTGATCCTGCTTTGAGCTGGCCGGAATGGAATTCGCCCGTTGCTTCATTCCAGGCCAGTACAGCTTTTGCGCGGGCGCCACCCGCTGAAGTCCCTACCCGTAAGATCTCGCGCAGAGCCTGCTGGTCGTTTTTACCATTGAGCACACCCGTCAGTTCTTGCCGGGAAGCAATCACTCGTGCGGCCAGCTCGACCAGCGGTCCGATATCCACCAGGCCGCCATCTTCCCGTCTTTCACCGGTGGCGGGCTCAAATTCCAGCGCCCCCATGCCGCGATGCCCGGTGTAGCAGAGCCGTTCAACCGGGTTGAATTGTGCTGCACTGCGGCCCTGTTCCGCCAGCCAGCGATTGATCAGCGCATTGCCGAATTTATCCGGCAGGCTGTCTGCCAGCAGGCCGGGCAGGCCTTTGAAGGTGGTGAAAGGCAGATCAGGAAAGTCATAGACACCGCTGCGTAAAGGCATGCTCAGTGGTGCAACCTCGATGCCGCTGCGCACGAACTCGGGGGTGTATTCAAACGCACCCACCTGTCGCTGTGGATCCCATAATACGGCGCCGATGTCCCGCCCCCAGAGAATGACCCGTGCGCGGGTCATGGCGCGTCCTCATCCCATGACCACGGGTCGCTGTCGTCCACGCTGTTTGATGTGCGCACACGCTGACGCCTGACGCCGGTATCCGATGCGGGGTCGAGGGGGCTGCGTCGGGCATCCGGCACCATGGCAAGCAGGCGTTCTTCGATATCCAGCGCGCGCAGCAAACGCAGGACACTGTCGATGGTGCCGCTCTGTCCGGCCTCGATACGGGCCAGGGTGGCGCGGGATATGCCCGCCTGTTCGGCCAGGTCAGCCTGTTTGATGTTGCGGGCAATGCGGTAGGCTTCGAGCCGTTCGCCAAATTCTTCCAGTAGCGAGGATATGGGACGTTGAGGTGCGTTGGTGTCATGAGGCATCTGCGGTACCTTATTTGGCTGTCAGTGTGCAATGTATCATTATTGTGCCATTAAAGAGTCGTATAATGTCTAAAAATTGATATATTAATTCAATTTATATAATTAAAGCATCAATTATAACGCATTAAAATATTGGAGGTCTTCATGCGGTACAAAAGCCTGATCACACTTGTTGCCATGATTTTACTCCCGGCAACTGCCAGCAGCACCATCAGCGCTATCCAGCAGGATATTGACCAGAGCGTCTGGAAGCCGTTCAAGGCTGCGTTTGAAGCTTTGGACGGTGATGCGCTGAACGCCGTATACGCCGGCGAGGTACTGCGCGTGACACCGGATGGACTGGATGTCGATGGACGCTTCAAACAGACAAACAGAACACGCTTCCTGAACAATCGAAAGAACGGTGATCGTATCTCGCTGGACTTCTGGTTTGATACCCGCCACACCAACGCGTTGGTCTCTTACGATACCGGCTTCTATCGGGTCGCCATAACCACTCTGGCGGGAGATACCTCATATGCGTACGGTCAGTTCCACATCGTGGTGAAAAACATCGATGGTCATTGGAAAATTGTGCAGGATTGGGACACGGCGGCGATAGGTGGTCAGCCCATCTCGGCGGACGATTTCAATCGGCGGCAGCCGGCCAGGTTCTGAGCTTGACTCTGATTCATCTGTGCAAGGCAGCGTATTTTTTGTATTTGGTGTAGCCTGAGGTAGAACCAACAACAGGAACCACTATGCCGGCACCCATCGAGCTGGAAATATTCACCGACTATATCTGACCCTGGTGTTACCTCAGTACCGGGCGTATTGAAAAACTCAGAGCAGATTTTGATGTCAACGTGACCTGGGTGCATTTTCCGCTGCATCCGGATACCCCGGAAGGGGGTATCAGCATAGAAGAACTGTTTGCAGGCCGTGACATCGACATTGAAACCATGTACACGCGCATGAAGTCCCTGATGGATGAAGAAGGTCTGGCTTATGGTCGGCGCACGCATACGTATAACAGCCGTCTTGCCCAGGAACTGGGCAAATGGGCGGATACGCAGCGCGGTGGCGATGCGCTGCATGATGCGTTGTACAAAGCTTACTTTGTGCATGGTCGGAATATCGGGGACCCCGAGGTGCTGGTGGAAATCGCCGCTGGTGTCGGCTTGTCCGCTGATGCAGCCCGCGAAGTGCTTGAGACCCGCAGTTTCAAAGCGGCGGTAGATGCGGATTGGGCCAAATCCCGGCAGTATGGTGTGACCGGTGTGCCTACCTTTGTTGCGGGCGGCTACGGCGTTGTGGGCGCGCAACCTTATGAGACGCTGGTTGCGCTTATGGAGCAGGCAGCATCGCCTTAACTCGGCCTGTGCTATAAACAGGCTGTTATGGGGTGTACAAAAAAGAGGGGGGATTGTGAGCATTTCCGAAAATGCAGCGATTGAAAACTGGATTGCCAAAGAGACGCCTGAAGCCGTCATTGAACCCGATTTACCGATTATCGATCCGCATCATCACCTGTGGGATCTGCGTCATCGCAACGCGTTGGGTTTTCGCCAGGAGGTTTACCTGTGTGAGGAAATCAGCAGGGACATTGCTGACAGCGGTCATAACATAGTGCAGACCGTATTTGCGCAGTGTGGGGCGTTTTATCGTAGCGATGGTCCTGAGGAAATGCGCTGCGTGGGTGAAACAGAATTTGTGCACGGCATCGCCGCCATGAGCCGCTCTGGGATCTACGGTCCAACAAGACTGTGTACGGGCATCTTCAGCACTGCCGATCTTCGTCTGGGTGATGAGGTTGCTCGCGTGCTGGAGGCACACTTACACGCCAGCGAATATTTTCGCGGGGTTCGCAGCGCATTCCCGTCAGATCTGAACGACAGCTTTCTGAAAGGTTTTGCGCAGCTTGAGAAATACAGCCTCAGCTACGACAACTGGTCGCCGGATTTTTCACGTTTACCGAAACTTGCGGAACTGGCCAGCAGATTTCCGGCGGTGACAGTCATTGTCAATCACCTGGGCGGGAAAATTGATCCCAATGCGGATGATGCTGAGCTGGCCGCATGGCAAGCCGCCATCGATGCGGTTGCCGCCTGCTCGAATACAGTGATGAAGCTTGGAGGTGCGCAAATGCGCGTTGGTGATTGGGAACCGCCTTATCACATGCATCAGACGACGGCACCCTGGAGCTCTGACAAATTTATGCAGACCCTGTTACCACGGTACCAGTATGCCCTGGAGGCTTTTGGTCCCGAGCGATGTATGTTTGAAAGTAATTTTCCTGTGGATAAAGATTGTATTTCTTACCGGACGTTGTGGAACCTGTTTAAAAAGATCGCAAATGAACTCGGTTTATCCGCATCGGAGAAGCGTGATGTCTTCAGCGGGACTGCTGCCCGGGCCTATCGACTGACACCTCCGAAGCAGTGAGATCACGACTCAGCGCGCAATACCCTTAAGATCCACCTCTGCTTCGCGTTTGTCCCGGCGTCAGGTTGAGACATGGCGGTGTTCGGTTCGCCATCCATGGTCGGTCTTGACGATCCTGTCATAATAGCTGGCAGTTGCCGCAAGTCCTTTGCCGATGAGGGCAACAATACAAAACCGCAGAGTGACGCCGTCTGCGTTCGAGTCGGCGTAGATGTTGGTCATCATATGAGTGCGCGGATGTGCCGCTTCCGTCGCCATGAAAGACTTGATGTCATCCAGGCCCGTACATATCCGTGAGCCAACACCGGTTAAATCGAATGCAGTGCCCTGCTGCCCTTTGTTCTCATTCGCCAGGGCGGTAAGCCACTCGAGTATGTTTGAGCACATCGGGCCATGCAAACCAGGCTGGCTTAAAACGTTTTTCTGAAAGCAGCTTTGCCTGATCAAAAAAGTGGGGTGAATCCGGATCATGGCTCTGGCCATAGTGCAGGTAGCTGGCAGCGCGCACGCCGTCCGGATGAAACTCGTAAACGGCCTGATAGGAAGAGCCGGTTACCGCATATTGTTTCTGACGATTCGGATCATCCGTGGGTGGTGTGTGGTAGACCGTAAACGCGACACCCAGCGGCCCGCGCACACCTGAGTTGGGCAGGCTGGGTTGACGATCATCAAAAGGCACCGCCGCAACGTCGCTGTAAGGTGCATGTCGCTGAATGCGATATACCTGTCCATAAGGCACCTGCCAGCTGCCGTAACGCGCCTCTAACCTGTCTGCAGCGTCTATCAGGGCTTCGAATCGAGCGGGAATATCTGACGTGAACTCGGCTTTCAGGGTTTCGACCGGATAACCCCGCCCGTACAGCGCCTCGTACCAGGCCACTGCCAGCGTGGTCGCGGTTGAGTCGATGGTGCTGCGGAAATCCCAGTCGAGCAGATGTGCCAGGTAGGGGCGGACCCGATCCGCAAGCGCCGGATGAGTCACCTCAAGCTGCCTGAAGCGATGCTGGTATCTGGGCAGTTCAGTCATCGGCCAGTACAAGGTGGTGTCGTAAGCCATTGCTTGCCAGTCCTCAAAGGTGATATCCCGGGCCTGGCGCAGCAGCCAGCGTGACATTTTGGCACGCCGCTTATCATCGGTTGCGTCCTCCACCATGTAGTCCGGAAAGTCTTTCATCGAAGGGTTGTCATCGTCGGTGGTTGTAAACGGCGAAGAGTTACAGTTCTGCATAAAACCCGACTGCGGGTTGAGTACCTGGGGCAGTTCTTCGATCGGATGAAACTCGCCCCATTCCATTTCCGGATCCGATCCGTCTACGGGTTGGGTCCAGTCCACGCCGGTTTTGCGCCTGGCGACGGTGCCGTTGTAAAGATAAAAGATGTTGCCATCGGCATCAGCGTACATGGTGTTGAACGTCTGCAGCTGCAACATGGATGCTGCGGCATACCACTGCTCAAAGTTCTGGGCGCGAGACTGGGCCAACGACTGCTGCATGCGTGAGCCATCATGCAGACGCGGCACCCGGGCAGCCAGAAAATGGTGTTCGTTCTCCTGTTTGATGATAGGACCATAGTGACTGCGGCGCAGCTGGTAGCGACGTGGCTGCGCTTCGCCAGCGACTTTGATCTGCGCTGTCCATGTGTCTGCACGCCGCCATCCCTCGGCATATCGATACAGATCCGGATCGTCAGGGTGATCAAACGTCAGGCGATACACATCGGCGATGTCTGCTTCGTTTACTGTGTACGCCCAGCCCAGCCGGTTATTGAATCCTGCGGTGGGAAATGGAGAGCCGGGAAACATCGCGCCGGAAAAATCCCAGCCCGAGTCACTTTTCACATGCATTTCCGTGAACATACCCGGCCCGTACCAGGGTTGATGCGGATTGATGAACAGCATGGCAGTGCCATTGCGGGTGCGCTGCGGACCGATGGCCCACTGATTGGAACCCAGCGAAGCGCGCTGCTCTTCTTCTAATACGGTGGCCTGGGGTGAGGGTGCGTGGGCTGCACCCAGCAGGCGGCCTAACATCATAAACCGCTCATAGGCGAGTACATGCCAGGGTTCCATGCGCGTCAGCAGGCGGGGTGTGATGTCAGGATTTTGTGCCAGATAGAAGTTGTAACCCGCAGCAAAGGCGCTGGCGAGTCTTCGGGTTTCTTCCGGCTGGTCAGCAAAGTCCTGTTCAGCACGGGTTGTGATCTCAAACAGAGCAACGTTGAGGTCACTCTGCAGGCCCGGCTCGCCGGCGAGCTCTGCAGAACGGCCGAGTGCTTTGATATATGTGTCTTCCAGTTGCCAGAAATGATCCTCACACTGAGACCAGGCTGAACCGAAGACCACGGCTTCATCTGACTTACCCCGGATGTGGGGTACGCCCCATATATCCCGATGGATGACCACATCAGCGGCCAGAGGTGGCAACTGTACCTGGGCGGCGGCAATATCCAGGCAGCCCAGCAGCAACGCCAGGCCCACACAGTGACGCAGCTGACGCAGAATTGTGGCAGGAGAATGATACATGGTGCTGACACCTGATTAATTAGCGACTGGTCAGTCTACCTCAGGTGAATTCATCTATCCCGGCCGTGTGTGTGCCTAGCGGTTTTCCCTGGTATTGGCTGACTCGGCTGCCGCTATACTCCACAATTGAGTTTGACACAGGGGAGGCCGTGTTATGGCGCAGGCATATGAGTTTCGCGATGATGATGTCATCGCACCGGAGGTATACGGACGTATCGGTCACCCGCATGAAGCGTTTGCCTGGTTGCGCAACAATGACCCGCTGCGCTGGGTTGAGCCGAGCAGTTACCGACCTTTCTGGGCGGTGACGAAACACGCGGACATCATAGAAATTGAGAAGAATCCGGAAGTGTTTGCCAGCGAACCGCGACCAATTCTCATACCTGAGCAGACCCAGCCTGAACTGCGTGAAGAACTGGTGATGGAGATTTTCAAGCGCCTGGAAGACCGGCCGAAGCTGCTCGAAGTGTTGGCTAGCGCAGGTGAACAGGGCCTGATCAGGTCCCTGGTGCAGATGGATCCGCCTGACCACACTGATTATCGTGCGCTGGTGCAACCCTGGTTCAAACCTCGCAACATCAAAGCGCTGGAAGATCGCCTGAATGTGATCACCGCATCTATTCTCGATGACATTATGGGTGACGGCAGCGAACGCGAACTGGATTTTGTGCAGGATGTTGCTGTATGGCCGCCCCTAAAACTTATTGTTGAGCTGCTTGGCGTGCCGGAAACCGATGAGCCGCTGATTCTGAAGCTGACCAACGAGTTGTTTGCCGGCGAAGACCCCGAGATGATGCGTGCCGGTGATGATCCCCTGTCAGGCATTGAAACCGTGAAATCCCTTTATGACTATTTCACCGAGCTGACGGACGAGCGCCGGGCCAATCCGCGTGAGGACCTGGCGTCCTATATTGCCAACGGTAAACTCAATGGTGAGTACCTGCCCTACAAGGAGCTCATTTCTTACTACATCATTGTTGCGACTGCCGGTCACGAAACCACCCGTACCTCTATTTCAGGCGGCATGCATGCGCTGCTGCGCCATCCTGATCAGCTGCAGCTGCTGAAGGAGACGATTGATGACGAAGACGCAGTAAAACTGGCGGTGGAAGAGATGATTCGCTGGACGACAGCAGTCAATCAGTTCAGCCGTACAGCTACCCGGGACTATGAACTGCGTGGTCAGAAGATTAAAAAGGGTGAAAGTCTGGGTCTGTTCTATGCCTCAGCCAACTTTGATGAAGACGTCTTTGATGATCCCTTCAAGTTTGATATTACCCGTAAACCCAATCGCCACCTGGCGTTTGGCACCGGGCCGCACCAGTGCCTTGGTCTGATTCTGGCGCGTATGCAGATGCGCATCTTCTTTACTCAGCTCATACCGCGCATAAAAGATATGAAGCTTGTCGGGGAGGGTGAATATCTGCGGGCAAGCTTTGTGCACGGCTTCAAACATCTGCCTGTGCGTTATCGACTGGGGTCGTCATGAGCAACCATCTGCGGGGAAAAGTTGTTGTTATTACCGGCGCTGCCAGCGGTTTTGGCAAGCTTGTCAGTGAAAAACTGACGTCTGCAGGCGCGTGTCTGGTTGCAGGAGACATCAACAAGAGTGCGTTGGACGACGTGGTCGATTCCCTGGCCACGACAGAGGCGCAGATCACAGGCATGCAGGTGGATGTGACCGTCAGGTCAGAGATGCAGGCTCTGATCCGACATGCGCAGGACACTTTTGGTCGGGTTGACGTGATGATCAACAACGCCGGCGTAATGCCGCTGGCGTTTTTCCGGGATCACGAGGCGGCCCATGATGCGTGGGATCGCTGTATCGATATCAATTTCAAAGGCGTGCTGAACGGTATCGCTGCAGCCCATGACGTAATGATCAAACAGGGGCGTGGACACATTGTTAATGTGTCCTCCATTTATGGAAACTATCCTGTGGTGGGCGGCGGTGTTTATGGCGCGACCAAGGCGGCGGTGACTTTCCTGTCGGAATCTCTGCGTCAGGAGTCTCTGGGCAAAATCAAGGTCACCACAGTAAAACCGACCGGAGTGCCTGCCACAGCGCTGGGTACCGGCGTGGTGAATCCGCAAGCCATCGCAGGCATTCTTGGCGCAAACGCGCAGGCCTATATGGGCAAGTTTGCCGCATCGGCAGGCGATGGGCTCTCCCAGGCCGAGTTGGACAGCAACAATGTACAATATTGGGCGCTGGCGCCGGAGCACCTTGCAGAACAGATTGTCTATGTCATCAACCAACCCTGGGGGGTGTCTATTGCAGAGATCACCGTGCGCGCCACCGGGGATGCATACGTGATCTGATCTCCTGATAGAATGTTTAGCTTCCCGGACCAACAGGTAGACCCGCCATGACCACCAGATTCAGTCTTATCCTTGTGTTCCTCTGCGTTTCGATATTCAGCCAGGCTGAACCCACAAATACGGCGATCACCCTTTACAGCGACGGCATTCCGCTGGCAGGCAATCTGTGGCTGCCAGATGATCTTGAACCCAAGCAACAACGCCCGGCGATATTGATGGTGCATGGGTGGGGCGGTTTGAAATCCCACCTCAATCAGGCATACGCGCCACATTTTGCCGCGCAGGGCTATGTTGTGTTGACATTCGACTACACCGGTTGGGGGGAAAGTGAGGGGATGCTCTTGCGCGAGGGCCCACGACCGGAATCCGCCCGGGGTGCAGAAAACCCCCAGACCTATACCACACAGGTACGGGAAATTCGTCGCACCGTAAACCCACTGGAACAGCAGGACGATATTCGTGCCGCCTTTGCCTATCTGGCGACAACACCCCAGGTTGACCCCGACCGCATTGCCCTGTGGGGATCCAGTCTGGGTGGTGGTCTGGCGCTGGCAGCCGCTGCAGAGTTTCCTCAGACAAAGGTGCTGATGATCCAGGTGGGTTCGGTAAGCCCGATGAGCGAGACGCAGGACAACACCGCCGACAACCCGCTGAGCCCGGCAAACATCGCCCTGTGGCGCGGTGCAATCGCCAGAGGTGACAGGCCTGCATTTCCCAGTGAGCCAACGCCGGGGCTGCAGGGTTACCCGGACTGGCCTGATTTTCTGCGTTACAACCCCCAGGAGAAACTTGCCCAGCTGCAGGCAGCAACGCTGATCATAGATGCGGATCAGGAGGAGTTGTTCGACATCGCAAACCATGGCGCTGCATTATATGAGCGCATCAGAGACCGGTTGCCTGCCAGGTACGACACCATAAAAGGCAGACACTACGACGTCTATACGGGTGACGGATACGCCAAAGCCCTGGCACTGCAAAAGGCCTGGCTGGCTGAACATCTGCCGCTAGACTGAGGCTGTTCACAGGCCGTCATTAGCGGCTCGACGAACTCCGATAACCCGTACCATAAGGAAGATCCATGACAACGTCTGTAAATCCCGGCACTCCGAAAGGCTGTGAACGTATCGCTTATGCCGTTGGCTTCCAGGAGAACGCCACCTATAGCGATGTATATGGTGGCGGCGGGGCAGTGGTGGGACTCGACTGTCACCTGATCAGGCCCGTCGATTCTCCTTCAGAAACGCTGATTGTGTTCATGCATCCGGTGGGTGGCGGTATGTATCTGCCCATGGTCAGGGAGCTGGCGCGAAACGGGCACCATGTGCTGTGGGCTAATTCTCGCTATCGAGGTGCAGATTACGCGCTGATCATGGAAAAAGTGGCCTGCGATCTGGGTGAGGCCATCTGCGATGCCCGGGATCGTCTGGGTTACACAAAGATCGTGCTGGCCGGATGGTCCGGCGGTGGTTCCCTGATGATGTGGTACCAGGCACTGGCTGAAGCTGGCCAGGGTATATCAGACACCGCGGCGGGTGATCCCTATGAGGTGGATGCCAGACGCATGCCGCCGGCGCACAGCATTATGATGCTGGCAGCTCATGTCAGTCGGCACAGAATTTTCACCGAATGGATAGACCCTTCCATCACTGATGAATCACGGCCCGATCAGCGTGTGCGGGAGCTGAATCTGTACGATCCTGACAACCCGAATCAACCGCCGTATTCGGCAGATTTCCTTGCCGCTTTTGCTGATGCGCAGCTTGCCCGAAATCGCCGGATCACCGCCTGGGTGCGAGACAGGCTTGACGGCATTCGCGCCTCAAATAATCCGTGGGGAGAATTCGCCTTCACGGTTCATGGCACCATGGCGGATCCGAGATGGCTGGATCCGAATATTGAGCCCAGCGATCGTGCGCCGGGCACCTGTTATCTGGGTGATCCGAAGACTGTGAACGATGGTCCTGTAGGGTTGGCCAGATTCTGCACCCTGCGCAGCTGGCTCAGCCAGTGGAGCTATGACGATGCCCGTTGTGATGCCATTGCCGCGGGCAGCAGGATCAGCGTGCCGGTTCTTGTTGTCGGTAACTCAGCGGATGACGCGTGTACCCCCAGCCACACAGAGCGGCTGTTTGAAGCCGTTGGCCATGACCGGAAAAAACTGCATATCGTCAAGGGTGCTACCCACTACTACTCCGGAGAAAATGGCAGGGCGCACCTGGCAGAAGCCAGCGGCGTGATCGGAGAGTTTCTGTCTCACGGCATCACGCCTTGACCCCATGACCTTCAGAACCCGTAAAGGGCTTTCAGATGCGCCATGAAACCCGCCTGATCTGCTGCAGCATCTTTGCGGATGGTCTGCACGTGAGGGCGTTGCTCCATGCGTTCACTGTATGCATCCAGCCCGGGCACGTCAGATAGCGGATCTTTACCCAGAAAGCGTTTGCCGACGCTTCGCACGATGGGCAGATTCAGAATGGCTGCAATATCCGCCAGCGTGAACTGGTCACCGTAAGCAAACTGTTTGAAGTCGGACAGCCTGGCCAGCGCCGGTACCGCTTTGCTGATATTGGTTTCAAATTCCTGTAACACAGCCGGTTCCGGCTCGGTGCCACCCAGCAGATTTGGAATCAGTCGCCGGGCAACCAGTTCGAAATACAGTTCAATAAACTGTGACAGTTCCTGGACTTTGCCGACGCCAAAAGCGCTGTCGGGCAGTAAGGGTGGCGTTGGGTGGGCGCGTTCAATATATTCCAGGATGGCTCGGGATTCGCTGATGAATCCTTCCTGGGTTTCAATGGCCGGCACTTTGCCCAGCGGGCTCTTGTCGAGGTATTCAGGTTTGTACTTGGGGCCGACACCGGTGTAAGACAGGACTTCCTCAAAAGGAACCCCTTTTTCCAGAAGTGCCAGTTTCGGTACGTTGTAATAGTTGCTGGAAGAAAAACCATGCAGTTTGAGCAATTGAGGATCCTTGCTTGTGGTTGATGTTGGAGGTGCTCAAGTGTACTGCAAAACAGGAGTGATATTGCGAGTCTGCTTCAGGTTGGCCTAAGATTGGGGCGCAAGCTTACCGGCGGTACGCGCCAACATCTAAACAAGCAGGGCCTACATCATGCACGACCTTCTGATAAAAAATGGACTGGTATACGATGGCAGCGGCGCCGAGGCCTTTCGTGCTGACGTGGCGGTGAAAGACGGCATCATCAGCGCCGTTGGCGATAGCGCAGCAGGCAGCGCGGTGCGTGAAATTGACGCAGATGGCGCTATTGTGACGCCGGCCTGGGTGGACATTCATACTCATTATGATGGTCAGGTCACCTGGGATACGGATATGAACCCATCCGCCAGTCATGGCGTGGGCACGATTGTGATGGGCAACTGCGGTGTCGGTTTTGCGCCCGTTGCCGCCGATGGTCAACAGGCCCTGATTGAACTCATGGAGGGAGTGGAAGACATACCCGGCACCGCTTTGCATGAAGGTATGCCCTGGGGGGCCTGGCAGACTTATCCCGAATACCTGGATTTTCTCAGCCGCCGCAAATATGCACTTAATATCTCCTCGCTGGTGGCCCACGGTGCCGTGCGTAACTATGTTATGGGAGAACGGGGTCGCACCAACCAGGCAGCCACCGAAGGTGATCTTGCTGAAATGGGGAATATTGTTGAACAAGCCCTGCGCGCAGGTGCGGTCGGTTTCTCAACTTCCCGCATTCTGGGACATCGTTCTATTCAGGGTGAACCGGTCCCGGGCACGTTTGCCAATGATGCAGAGGTGATGGTCATAGCGCAGGCTATGAAAAGAGCGGGTAAGGGTCTGTTTCAGATCATTCCCTCGAGCACCCTCGGACCTGGACGTCCTGAAATGAGCGAACATACTTCCCTCGAGCAGGAAATTGACCTGATCAGCCGTGTCAGCAAACACAGCGGCAGACCCGCGACGTTTACACTCTTCCAGATTGATGACTGGTCAGATAAATGGCGGGAAGCGATTGATCGGGTCAAGGCAGGCAACGCAGATGGCGCGCAGGTCTTTCCTCAGGTTGGCAGCAGACCCACCGGGCTGGTGCTGAGTATGCAGACCTACCACAGCTGGATGTTAAAGCCGTCTTACCAGCAGCTCAAATCACTGCCTGTCAGCAAACGCCTGCAGGCTATGCGTCAGCCGGATGTGAAAAACGCCATTCTGCGTGAGGAGAACAACGTTGAAGGGGTTGCGGTAGGGTCAATGGAGTTTGGTATCTGCCATGCGGAGCTGAACATGGCCAGCACGTTTATCCTGAAAAGTGACAGCACTTATGAACCCCGTCGGGAAGAAAGCGTGGCGGCCATGGCAGACGGTACCAACCAGACCCCTGAAGCCTGGCTGTACGACTACCTGAGCGCAGATGAGAACAACATGGTGATTGTGTTTTTCACCAACTATTCGGATTACAACCTCGATGCGGTGCGTGCGATGCAGATGGATGATGCCACGGTCACAGGCTTGTCCGACGCTGGTGCACATGTATCGCTGATATTTGATGCGGTGAATCCAACCTATCAGTTGAGCTACTGGACGCGGGATCGCACACGGGGTGAACGGCTGCCTCTGGCCCATGTCATTCACCGCGCAACCCGCAAGAATGCAGAGCTGTTTGGTTTTCACGATCGCGGGCTGATCAGGCCGGGCATGAAGGCAGACCTTAATGTCATTGATTACGACAATCTGCAACTGGGTGACCTGCGTATTGCCAGGGATCTGCCTGCTGGAGGGTGCCGAATTCTACAGGATGCAAAAGGTTACGTGGCAACGGTAATTAACGGCGTGCCGACGCGTCTGAACGACACAGACACCGGCGAACGCCCGGGGCGCCTGATCCGCAGCTGATGGCGTGAAAAGTCCTGGCTGCTGGCTGCACCCGGGGCCGTGCCTCAGCTGACCACCCCGTCGCCAAACATTTTTTCTATGCGGCTTTGGTCAAATGAAAATGAGGCCAGCACTTGCCGTGTATGTTGCCCATGGTCCGGGCTGGGTGCGCCGGGTTCCAGTGGCTTGCCGCCAAATCGCGGCGGGGCCTTCACAATCCGCATGGATCCCATCAGCGGATGATCAATCAGTTCAACGCTGTTATTAGCCTTTAGCTGTTCCTGTGCCAGCACCTCGTCACGATTCAGGCAGCGGGCACAGGGCACATCTGCGGCCTCCATCCTGGCAATCACTTCATCCGTGGTGTATTTCAGGTACTCCTGTGCCACCAGAGATTTAAACTCATCAATGTTTGCCAACAGCTTGTCCATGCTGTTGAAACGTTCATCCACCAAGAGGTGTTCCATACCCATTGCTATCAGAGCGCGCATCTGCTGGTCTGCAGTGCCTGCGGATATCGTCACGGCGCTGTCTTTGGTGATATTGAGCTCATAAAGAATGTCGATCAGCATGACCTGCGGCTCAACGTCATCGTCAAGCAGGGTGTGGTTCTGGAAGCCGTCAGGAAAAATGAAAAACAGGGCGGCATCCAGCATGGATAAGTCGATATGCTGGCCTTCTCCGGTGCGCTCGCGCATGTACAACGCACTTGTGACAGCTTGACATGCGGTATACGCGGTGATTTTGTCACAGATCAGGGAGCGGAAGAAAGCAGGTTCCTCTTTGCCCTGAGTTGCGGTAATGCCTGCCTGTGCCTGAATGATTGGGTCATAAGCCGGTGAGTTGCTTTTGGGCCCCGTGGTACCAAAACCTGAGATCGCGGTATAGATCAGGCGGGGGTTCAATGTGCGCAGCGTTTCACTGCCCAGCCCGAGTTTATCCATCACGCCGGGTCTGAAGTTATGAATCACCACGTCCACGTTGGGTATCATGTCACGAATCAGAGCCTGTCCGGCAGCAGACTTGATATCCACGCGAATGGCTTCTTTACCCCGGTTGCAGTTGGCAAACAGTGAGGAGATGCCGCCTTTGGCAGCACCGATGTAACGCAGGGGGTCACCCGCCGCCAGGGGCTCAACCTTAATGATCCGAGCCCCCTGTTCGCCCATCTGCATCGCTGCAAATGAGGCGGTAATCATGGTGGAAAACTCCAGAACGGTGATGCCTGCAAGTGGTTTCATAAAGGTTCCTTTAACAGTGAGCGTGTTGAGGGTAGTCAGGGTTCATGCGTGAACCCATAACGGCGATGCATCTTTCATCAGGCGATCCATTTTGGTCATGCGTGCCACGGCATGGCCCGTGGCTGCATCGCTGAGGGTGGCGGTATACCAGACGATTTCAGTCTTGGGACTGTCAGACAGGGCGACGACATGGCCCTGGGCGATATAATCCCGCTCGGCAACAACGGGACCTTTCAGGTACTGCAGTTCGATGGCGCCAAACAGACCGACAAATGGTCCTTTAACCGGAACAATATGCGGCTCCACCACCCGGAAAGCATGCACAAAGGGTGCTACGGGTGCGACTCGCCCGCCGTAGATTGAAGGGTCAGTATAAACTGGCATGGGTTCGGTAATGACAGCAAGCCGCTCATCAATGCTTGCCTGGGGGATGCGCACAGGACATTCGGGCGACGCTCTGCCAGGCGTCACGTCCGCCAGCATACGCAGGTCACTGGCAGAGCGAACAGACTGCAGTCGTTTACTGATCTCGGAAGCACTGTCTTCACCCAGCGATGCGGTGCCTTCCATGACAAGGGCTTCGGCTTCGTTTTCCATCCAGATGCGCGCGGTGGCAGGCCCTTTTGGCGTCAGTTTGCCGCAAACGGGTTCGTGATCAATGGTGGCTGTTTTGAAATAAAGGGACATGCCACCGGTTTCCCACCACGCATCGCCAAAATGGTCTACAAGTAGTGGCGGGAACTGCTCCATGTGGATGGAACCGGCAATAGTGCCGCCCTGAAATCCCAGAACCTGGGCCGTATCATCGTCGTGGATACCGCCTTTTTCATCTGCGGAAGTGTTTGTCGGACGACGCCAAGGTCCTGTGATTGTTGCGGACATACCCCTGCTCCCCGTGTAACTTCTGGCTGAGTATCGCAAACTGGCGCACATAAACGCCAGTTGTGACTGCCAGATCCTGACTATACTCAGGAGATATTCTATTGAGCGCAACGGTTATGGCGGAACTTGCTGAACATATCTCCATCGATATAAAAAAAGCACTGAAAGCAGATGAACTGGACCTGCCCACGCTGCCGGAAATTGCACTGCGTATTCGCGACGAAGCGCAGTCCGACAATGTCAGCGCGGTGTCATTGAGCAAAGTGATTGGTGAAGATCCGGGACTGGCTGCTCAACTTGTCAGAACCGCCAACTCGCCCATGTTCATGGCAACCCGCGCTATCGACGATCTGGCTCAGGCGATCAGTCGGCTGGGTGTGGAATATGCCGCCAACATCGTCACCGGCCTTGCCATGCAGCAGATGTTTCAGGCCACATCGGAACTCATTGACAGCAAAATGCGTCAGGTGTGGAAAACCTCTACCGACGTCGCGGCCTGGAGCTCACTGCTGGCCAAACGTTTCACCAAACTGCGCCCGGATCAGGCCACTCTGGCTGGCCTCACCCATTCGATTGGCGTGCTACCGATCTTAAGCTGGGCGGAAGAAAACGATGAACTGTTGAACGACGGTCAGACGCTGGATCGGGTGATCGAAAGCATCCATCCGAGCATTGGCACCATGATTCTCATGCGCTGGAACTTTGCACAGGAGATTGTCAGCGTGCCGGAAGGCTATATGTCGCCGATCAGAAACACCGCGCAGGCCGACTACGTCGACCTTGTATCAGCAGCGCTGCTGCTGGTGAATCGAACCAGCGCTGAGACGCCGTTTTGTGAAGAGCCCTGGGCTAATGCGCCGGTATTTGCAAGATTGGGCATCGATCTGACAAAAGATGCGCTGCCCCTGGAGAAGCTGTCAGAACAGGTTGAAGCCATGCGCGGCGCGTTCAGCTAGGCGTCTGCCAGGCAGGCGCCACATCCCCAGAATTCACTTGGAATAATCAAACATTCCATGTATACATGGAATATGAAACAAAGAGAGGCTGTTCAATCCCTGTCTGCGCTAGCTCATGACGGGCGTCTTACCCTGATGCGGTTGCTTATCCAGGCCGGGCCGGAAGGTATAGGCTCTGGAGAGCTGGCTCGCCTGGCCAAGGTGGAAGCCACCACTGCATCTGCTCAACTTCTGGTTCTCGCCAATGCCCAACTGGTGACCTCCCGCCGGCAAGGAAAGCGGGTGACCTACTACGCCAGCTATCAGCACCTGCGTGAGATGCTGGCTTTCCTCATGCACGATTGCTGCGGCAGTCGAGAAGAGATCTGCTGGGGCCTGGAGACCTCGACCAGATGATTTCATCTGCAGGTCACGACGCTGATTTTGATACCACGTTAGCACGCAACCGAACCCTTTCAGGCCATGCGATGGACCTGCATCAGGTTGAATCTGTTGTCTGTCAGATGAGTGGTGACGTAGTCAGCAGCGCTATGCTGGCCCAGCGGCCGCATTATTTTGCGTCAACTTCGGTGATGCTGTCAGATGTTGAAATCTCAGCAATGTTTGAGCAGATCACAGCCATCGAAAAGGTGATTCAACAGGCTGAATTTGTCGATGTTGCTGCCGGTCGAAGCGAGCCGTTGATGTGCGCTGTGCAACCCGCCACGCAAGGTGTGTTTATGGCCTATGATTTTCATCTCACGCCCCAGGGTCCTCGGTTGATAGAAATCAACTCTAACGGCGGCGGTGCGTATATTGTGAATGCTCTGGAATACGCAGCCGGCTTGTCCAGTGGTGGTGCGGAGCGGGCCATGTTCGAGATGTTCATGCAGGAATGGACCCTTGCTGGTCGCCGGGGTACACCACAAACCGTTGCGATTGTGGATGACAATCCGACCCAGCAGTTTCATTTCCCGGATATGTGCCTGGCTGCTGCAAGCCTTGCCCGAGAGGGTTTACAGGTTCAGATTGTTGACGCTTGCGAACTGTTTTTTCAACAAGGCAGGCTGCGGGCGAACGGTGTTGCCATAGACCTGGTTTATAACCGTCTTACCGACTTTGCCTTAAGCCACGGGCATCACGCTGTGTTACGCAGCGCGTTGCTTGATGATGCAGTGGTTGTCACGCCAGCGCCGCGTCACCATGCGCTGTATGCCGACAAGCGAAATCTGACGCTGTTAAGTGATCAGGAGGTTCTGGCCAGCTGGGGCGTGGCGAAGGTGCTTCGGCAAACGTTAACGCAGCTGCCGCAGAGTGTCATCGTGACGCCGGATAATGCAGATGAGCTTTGGGCTGCCAGGCGTGCTTATTTCTTTAAACCGCATGCCGGGTTTGGCGGACGCGGTGCATTCCGAGGGGCAAAGCTGACCCGCAAAACCTGGCAACACATTACTCAATCCGGCTATGTCGCTCAGGCGTTTGTTGCGCCGCCTTTACGACGGATTACCTGTGCCGCCGAGCCTGTCCTGCTGAAATATGACATACGGGTTTATACATATGGGGCGAAACCGCTGCTGTTGGCTGCCCGCCTGTATCAGGGTCAGACCACAAATCTGCAGACGGATTATGGTGGTCTGGCCCCTGTTCAAATATTAGAAAGTCATCCGATGGCATTTCCGGGCCGGCATCCGGGGGCGTAGGGCGTTCATCTTTCGAGGATGGGGGGTCAGCGGCGCTGCGGCTGGTCCACTATTTCACCGTCAATGTACACCCAACCCTCGGGGGTGCGCCGAAAACGGCTGATTTCGTGCAGGCGATGCCCGCGACCATCAATATTGAAACGGGCGACAAACTCAACTTTGCCCAACTGCACGTTTAAGGCGATCGTTCACGGCCGCCCAGTTGTCATCTACTGGCGGCTGTTCGATAAACAGGGTTTTTAATCCCAGCTGATCAAGATAATGCAAGGCGCTATACAGCGCCTTGCCATAGTCCCGCGCGGCTGCAGGTAAGTGGCAGATGACTTTATCCGCTACGCCGGTTGCAGCCAAACTGATTGCGGCAGCGTCGCTATGAATAACAAACCCCGATGTGCTCGATACGATCTTCGACCCCGTCAGATCCTCGGCAGCCAGTACGCGCAGCGCTGTACGGGGTTGGTAGTGGGCACGAACATTGCCAGGTACCGCGGTTTCATGTTCTGCAGGCATGTCTATGGCCTGGCCAAGCAGCTCCTCAAGCTGCCCCCGAGAGAGCGGGCCGGCCCGCAAAATCTGCGGGGTTGCTTGTGTGAAATCAACAATTGTTGATTCCAGCCCGAATTCACAGGGACCACCGTCAAGCACGGCAGAGATATACCCCTGCAGACTTTTGATCACCTGTTCAGCGGTCGTGGGGCTCAACTGTGTATAACGATTAGCTGAAGGGGCGGCAAGTCCGGTAGCAATCTGTTGCAGCACGTCCAGAAACAGAGGATGGGAGGGTACTCGAAGCGCAACGCTCTGCAGGCCACCAGTGACGGTGAGACTTGTCTTTGGAGATTTCTTTAACAACAAGGTCAAAGGCCCCGGCCAACATGCCGCTGCCAGGCGCCTGGCAGCGGATGGTACCGCAATGGCCCACTCCTCCAGGTAGTCTGCGGAGGGTATGTGGACAATCATAGGGTGGTTTTTTGGTCGACCTTTGGCATGAAAAATTTTCTCTACCGCTGCATCGTTGGTGGCATCAGCAGCCAGCCCATAGACCGTTTCTGTTGGCAGTGCAACGCATTCTCCCTGCCGTAGCAACTGTGCAGCTTGAGCGACACCTTCATGACCTCGAAGTACAACCACCATCCTGACTCACCTTGATGTTCGATGAAAACTACCACCGGAAACCGGCTGCAGTCTAACCAACAGCGCCGGGCATGAACACAGATCGGATAAGCGTCGGCATGGCTGACATTCAAGGCTTAACCCTGGGTCCGGCTAGCCTTTACGGATACGGACTACTTTCATGACTTCGATGTCCATGCCTGCAACCTGTTCAATTTGCGGGTAATAGGTGATGTTCACCGGCGAACCCTGCAGGTTTCGATATTTTTTCCTGCGTCGATACTTAAAAGGCACATCGTAGCCTTCAAGCATGAGTGTGTTCAGCACCCAATCCCCATCGTCGATCTCGCGCTGCACGTGACTCACAACTTTTGCCAGGTCGAGGTGATTGAGCTGCGCATGTTTCTGCAGGAGTTTATCGACGTCATATTTCATATTGGAACGGGTCTTGGCAGGACAGGCCAAAGTATATGCAAAACAGGCATCAATTTCAGTCGAACTTCAATACAGTGAAACGCCATAGCGACCTGTTGCCTAGCCATGCGCCGATTAAAGATAGCCCACACCACCACCTACCACTATTCAGAACCGGTGGCCTTTGGGCCCCACAAAATGCTGTTACGCCCGCGGGTTGGCCACGATATAAGAATTGAATCATCCAGGCTGGATGTCAGTCCTGATGTCAATCGACTGTTCTGGCATCGCGATGCTCAGGGGAATTCGGTGGCGATTGCGACGTTTACGGGTCTGGGTGACTATCTCAGCTTCGATAGCGAGGTGGTGGTGGAGCATTATGAGGATGACCAGACCCTTGTCGAACTGGATATCGATGCGCTGACCTATCCATTCCAATACGATGCCATGGAAAGGGCGGAACTGTTCCCCTACATGCAACCGGTCTTCACTCAGGCGGACGAAGAAGTACGCGGGTGGGTGAAGTCGTTCTGGGTGGGCGGCCAGTCGCCCAACACCTTTGAACTCATCGATAGAATCAACAGAACAGTGAATTCCCAGATCAGCTATAACGTTCGGGAAGCCTTTGGTGTGCAGCGTACCTTCGATACGCTGTTCACTGGCACAGGATCCTGCCGGGACCTGGCGACACTTTTCCTGGAGGGGTGTCGGCATCTGGGTTTTGCTGCCCGTTTTGTCAGCGGTTATCTGTACGCGCCGAATCTCCCTGATGCAGCGGCTTCAACCCATGCCTGGGCTGAGGTGTATCTGCCCGGCGCCGGCTGGTGTGGATTTGATTCCACCACAGGCAATCGGGTAGGCAGCGACCATATTGCGGTGGCCGTTGCCCGCCATCCTGAAACGGTGCCGCCGGTGGCGGGCAGCTATGCAGGCAACGCTCAGTCAACACTGCAGGTCGATGTCAAACTCACTGCCCTTGACTGAACCTGACGGCCTTGTCATCACAATCCGATACATCACCCCTGGCCAAAAGAATCTGCACAGCTGTTAGATCCAGTGGGGCAAAAGTGCTAGTGTCCACCTGGCTATACATTGCATTGGGAGATCGGGGTAATGAGCGAATCGGTACAGCTACCAGCATATGAGTCTCTTGCGGACTTGAATCCTGCGGATCCAAAACTGTTCAGCCAGGAACGGATCCTGCCTTATTTCAAACAGATGCGGGAGCAGCAGCCTGTACATTACTGTAAAGACAGTGCGTACGGCCCGTTCTGGTCGGTGACCCGCTACAAAGACATTATGGCGGTGGACAAAGATCATCAGGCGTTTTCTTCAGATGCCCATTACGGCGGCATCATGATTGATGACGATATTGTTGGCGATGTGAATGGCGATTTTTTTGTACAGAGCTTCATTACCATGGACCCTCCGGACCATGGTCCGCAACGCAAAGCGGTGAGTAAAATTGTCGCGCCCGGCAGTCTCGCCAGCTTTGAAGGGCTGATCAGAGGAAGGACTCAGACGCTGCTCGATTCGCTGCCAGTAGGCGAAACGTTTGACTGGGTTGACAGTGTATCCATTGAACTGACCACCATGATGCTGGCGTCTCTGTTCGATTTCCCCTTTGAAGACAGGCGCCTGCTCACGCGCTGGTCTGATGTCACCACGGCAGAAGCGGACGCACCCATTGTCGGCAGTCAGCAGCAGCGCATTGCGGAATTAATGGAGTGTCTGGCCTATTTCAAACGGCTCAAGCAAGAGCGCCGCAACGGGCCGCCGAACTTCGACCTGGTGACCATGCTGGCGCAGGATGCAGTGACCGCGGATCAACCCGATTCACAGTTCCTGGGTAATCTGATGCTGCTGATTGTGGGGGGCAACGACACCACCAGGAACACCATGAGCGCCAGCATCAATGCATTCAATCAGTATCCGGATCAGCTGGAACTGCTGCGCGCGCGTCCAGAACTGATGCCCAACATGGTGTCCGAAGTTGTGCGCTGGCAGACACCACTGTCCCATATGCGCCGCACCGCGGTTGTGGACACCCACATTGGCGATCAACCGGTCAGCAAAGGCGACAAAGTCGTGATGTGGTATTACTCCGGTAATCGTGACGAATCGGTGTTTGCCAACGCGGATGCGTTCGACATCACACGAAAGAACGCTCGCAGCACCATCTCTTTTGGCTTTGGCGTGCATCGCTGCCTGGGCATGCGGCTTGCCGAAATGCAGATGCGGATTCTATGGGAAGAAATTCTCCAACGCTTTGCGCATATAGAAATTGTTGGCGATGTTGAGCGGGTCGAATCTAACTTTGTCAATGGCTATGCAAAGATGCCGGTACAGATCAAGGCGCTCGCCTGAGCTGCTGCAGTTCCTGTAGTCGCCGCGCATAGTCACCCGGGTCAATTCCCATCCGGGTGCGCCAATACACTGCGGCGCTGAGACTGTCCGGGTGATACGGGTGCCTCTGCAGGACCTCATCCAGGGTCTTCAACGCAGCCTGGGTCTGATTCTGGCCGTGCAACGCAACCGCCAGTACAAAACCGTAACGGGCGTTTTCAGGCGCGAGCTGCACAGACCGCTGCAACGCTTCCAGCGCCTGTGAAGTGCGCTGTTGTCGTACCAGCCACAGCCCGAAAGCGTGATGTATATCAGCAGCACCTGGACTCAACTTGAGGGCTGACGTCAGCAGCTTTCCGCCCTCGGCATCTCGCCCCGTCGCGCGATATAAATCCGCAAGATTAACCACTGCCGCGGCATGCGCAGGCTGAAGTTTCAGTGCCTGACGATAAGCCGCTTCTGCACCGCCGGCATCCTGCAGCTGTGTCAGAAGCGCGCCCAGACTGACCTGCGCCTCAGGACGGTCAGCATCCAGGTTCAACATGTCGCGATGCTCAGCCAGCGCCCGACTGTAAGCGCTGGCAGCTGATGGGGTCAGCACCTGCGGCGGCACACCGGCAAGACCGAGGACTGTGGCAGATCGAACCTCACGGACAGGGTCCTGCAACAGGCTGGAGAGTAGTTCCACCCGCAAAGCTGGACTGGTCTGAGAGAGGGTCTCAACCGCAGCGCGCCGTACCAGAGAGGATGTGTCCCGCAGATTCTCCACAACAACCGCAATAACTGCCTGATCCAACCATGCCGCCAGAGCGGTGATGGCGGTAGCGCGAGCGATTGCGGACTGATTATTATCGCGCACGACTTCCAGCAGCGCATCGCGTGCCCGGGGTACACCTTGCTGTGCTAAAAACATGGCGGTGCCGTGCTGGGAGAAGCCTGCGGCGGGTTTGCCGTTGGTCCATATGTTGATCTGTGCGGTGGCCCACGCTGCGGTTTTGTCGGTGTGACAACCGCTGCAGGGATTCGGCACGCCGAGTGTTTCTGTCAGATCCGGTCGCGGAATACGGAAGCTGTGATCGCGTCTCGGATCGATACTCATGTACGTCGTCGCAGGCATATGACAACTGACACAACGCGCGGCAGCGCTGGTTAAATCATGGTGGTGGTGGGTACGTAGTGCATATCCGCCGCTGCTGTGGCAACTTAAACAGGCGCCATCGCCGGGCGAACGAAGGGCCAGGGAGTGTGGGTCGTGACAGTCGCTGCAGATAACCCCGTTGGCATGCATGCGGCTCTGCAGAAAAGAGCCGTGCACAAATACTTCGTCGAGAATCTGACCGTCAGGGTGATACAGGCCCGGGTCCAGGGTCACCAGTCGGTAGTGGTCGCCCAGCGGTTTAGCATGTGTGTAGCCTTCACCTAATCTTCCTCGGCGGGAATGGCATCGGGCGCAGGTGTCGGTTTCCAGACTGCTTGTCAGCGGTTTACTTCGCTGTGGCTTTGTGGTGTCCGGGTGTGGCTGCCAGGTAACACCTGCACGCTCGTTGAAACGGATGCCCAGCCGTGGATTGCTATCCCGCTGTGTCTGCGCGGCCCACTGGATATGGTCTGCACCCGGTCCGTGGCAGGCTTCGCAGCTGACATCTATTTCTGCATAGCTGGTTGCAAACACGTCGGCAGTGGCGTCGTAGCGTTTATGCAGGTCTGTAGAGTGACAGTCAGCACACATGTGATTCCAGTTCTGGTTGATGGACGTCCAGTGCAGCGGCCCGCCGGGTTGGGGAATGTCATCCGGGTAGAGATGAAACCAGCGTTGTCCGCCCTGCTGTGCAGGTCTGCTGTCCCAGGCAATGCCAAAAGCCTGCAGGCGACCGCCGGGTAACGCGATGAGGTACTGCTGCAGCGGTTGCGCGCCAAAGGTATAACTGACTTCAAAGTCCTGCATCTTGCCGGAAGGACCATCAGTGTGAATCATATAGCGCTCGTCTTTGCGATAAAAACGGCTGACCACGCCGCCGGATTCGAACTGCGCGTTGTTGAAATCGCCCAGAACCGTTTCCGCAGTGGGTAGCTGCATCGCCAGATCATGGTGTGAGCCCTGCCATGCTGCGCTCTGTGCCTGGTGACAGGTGCTGCAGACCTGGCGGCCAACATATCCCTCATGGGGTGAAGCGGCGAGCACCGGCACGTTGAGCAACAGCGTCAGAGTCAGCAGTGGCCACTTTGAGAATTTTACGGGCAAATTTGAAGCATCCTTAGGCGCCATGGTGACAAGCCTAACAGCCTGTTGAAAAAATCTCATTTGCTCAGCGTGTGCTGCGGTGTCTATAGAAAGGCGTACCCGCAGCAGGCACACAATGCCGATGTAAGCGTAACAGTGTAGGCTTGGGTGTGCTTAAGCGCATGGTGCGCGGCTGCACAGAGCACAGAACCTGAACAACCCCGTAACATGTATTCAATACAACCTGCAGTGAGTGTCATCCGGAACTTTGCCGGGCCACTACACTCCGATAGTACTGCGATGATAATTCGATCCAAAAGATTACCTGTAAGATGTTTATCAGTCTGTCTGCTGTTGGTCGGTGCATTAGCCCATGGTGGGGTTGAAATTGAAATCGAGGGTCTGCCGGATACCCTGGAAGAAAATGCGCGGGCCTACCTGAGTTTAAACACCCAGGCGAAGCGTTCGGCTGATAATGATGAGTTGCTTTCATCCGACAGCGTGAAGCGGTTGTATGAGCGCGCGACGGACGAGATCAAACAAGCCTTGCAACCCTATGGGTATTACAGCCCGGTGGTGGTCAGTGAGCTTGAGCGGGTTGCGCATTCGGATCCTTCGGCCCAGGACAATTATATTGCCCGATTCCGGGTGAATCCTGGGGCACAGATCGTTTTACGCGATGTCGCCGTTAGCGTGCAGGGACAGGCCAGTGAATTGCCTGAGATCAGAAACGTGCTGCAAAACAGTCCCCTGGTCGCGGGTCAGGCGTTGAACCACCCGCAGTATGACAGTTTGAAAGCCAGCCTGCAGACCACAGCCTACAGAGCGGGATTCCTTGATGCGCGATTTAAAGTGGCTGAAGTCAAAGTCTATCCGCTGCAGGAAATTGCCGATATCAGCCTCAGCCTGCAAAGCGGCCGACGTTATTATTTTGGTGAAGTGCAGATAGAACAGGACATCCTCGAAGCCGGATTTGTGCAACGATTTGTTAAGATCAAGCCTGGAGACCCGTTCGACACAGAAAAGCTGGTCAGCCTGCAACTGGCATTGGCAGACAGTGCCTATTTTGAACATGTCGATATTGAAATTCGTCGCAAGGAGGCGGTTGACTATCACATTCCGGTGACGCTGCGCGCTGAGCCGATGAAACCGCAGAGGTATACAACCAGATTGGGTTACGGCACGGATACCGGCGTCCGCGCCGGGCTTGGGATGGAATTCCGCAGAATCAATCGCTGGGGGCACCGTTTCAGTGCGGAAGTGGAAGGTTCTGAGAGAAACGCTGCGCTGGGCGGTGAGTATCGCATCCCCGTCGCCAATGTGGATCAGGATCACCTGGCGTTCTTTTTCAAAACAGAGCAGCTGGAAGTTGCTAATGCGCAAACCAATGAATTCAGTCTAGGTGTGCGCCTGCAGGACAACTGGTGGCGTTTTCGGCGGCAACTTTATCTGCGTTACAGTTCAGAAAACTTCAAGTTCGGAGATGAACCCACCAACAAGGCAATCCTGCTAACGCCTGGCATAAGCCTCAACTATCAGAGTGCGGATGATCTGACGTACACCCGACGGGGTTTTTCTGCAACGCTGGATGTCCATGGCGGTATCGAAGGTCCATTAACGGACACCACCTTCCTGCAGGCCTCGCTGTATGCCAACGCCGTGCTGCCGCTGGCCTCGCGCGCGAGACTGCTGATGCGCGGTGGTTTGGGCGCGACCAGCACCCAGCATTTCGACGAGCTACCGCCCTCAGAGCGGTTTTATGCCGGGGGTGATCGCTCAGTTCGTGGTTACGCGTTTGAAGCACTGTCTCCAATAGATGCAAACGGCAACGAAGTGGGTGGGCGCTATCTGGCTACCGGCAGCATCGAAATTGATTATCTGGTAAAAGGCAACCTGGGAATTGCCGCTTTTTATGACGTAGGCAATGCCACCAAAGACTTTGAATTTGATCTCAAGTCTTCTGTCGGTATCGGTCTGCGTTATCGCACAGCCGTTGGCATGATTCGGGTCGACCTTGCCCATCCGTTTAATGACCCGGACACCAGCGTGCGCCTGCACCTGACCGTGGGTCCGGACCTTTGACACGCACAAGCCGCACCTTATCCTGGGTGGCAGGAGGCATCCTGAGTTTGCTGGTTGCCGTTTTACTCGTGCTCTGGTTCGTTTTTGCGAGTCAGGCCGGCAGTGGCTTTGCCGTTGCACAGATAGAGCGTCTGCTGAAAGGACAGCTTGTGATCGATCGGGTCGATGGCAGGCTGGCGGGGCCGCTGACTTTATACGGTCTGCGCTATGAGAATGATGACGTAATTATCGAACTGCAGCAGGTCAGCCTGGAGTGGTTGCCCAGTGTCATTGTTTTTTCAGAGGCACTGGTGCACGTGCAACACCTGCGGGCGCAGGGCTTACGTGTGGTTCTGCTCAATACAGGTCAGGCGCCAGCACAGCCCAGACCCGCTTCAGTTGCTTTGCCGGAAACGATTTCGCTGCCGGTTTCTATCCGTATTGATGAGTTTGAACTGACTCAGGGTGTGCTTGAAAGCACAGTTCAGGCAACCTTAAAAACCACAGAAAGGGTACGCCTTGATGGCGTCTCAGCGACGGATCTGCTTTGGAACGAAGCGGGTATTAACGTGCCGGAGCTGGTTGTCAAAACACCTGAGATCAATCTTCGTGCAACTGGCAGAGTCAATCCGAGGGGTGACTGGCCGCTCGATCTCGATGCCGTCTACACAATTTCTCTCGCCGACCTGCAACTGCCGGATGCCACCGGGCGAACTCAGGTGAGCGGTTCTCTGGCCAGATTGGACATCAACCAGCAGATGGACGCACCTTACGCGCTGCAGGCAAGGGCCAGTATTGTTGAGTTGCTGACAACGCCGCAGTGGGAAGCCAGCGCCAGTGTCAAAGGCGCGCAACTCCATGCGCTGCTGCAGCAATTCCCCGCGGTTCTGCTGGATGCTGAACTTGTTACTCAGGGTAATGCTGACCGTGCGGGCCTGACGCTCGATGTCAGCGTCGAGAAGACGGCGCTTCGCGTCGCCGGAGATGTGATTTTTGCCGATACGCTTACCAGCCAGCCATCGATCAGTCTCAGCGCAGACTGGCAGAATCTGGTCTGGCCGCTGGGCGTGGTGCAGGACAATGTACTGACCAGCAAAACCGGCCATGCGCAAATCAGCGGTAAGCCTGAAGCTTATCAGTTAAGCGCAGAGGCAGACGTTGTGCTGCCGGAATATCCAGCAGGCAGCCTCAGCGTGACCGGTGCAGGGTCCGGCTCCGGCTTTGCAGTCCATGCGTTTGAGCTGGCTGTGTTGGGTGGCTTGATACAGGGTCTGGGCCAGTTGGATTGGCATACAGGGCTGAGCGCATCTTTCGATTTTTCCGGAAGTTCGCTCGAAACCAGCGGAGTATTGCCTGCCTGGCCCGGGCAGGTTGATTTCACGGTGCTGGGAGATGTCACTCTGCCACCGGATGCAACGCCAAGAGATGCGCAGATTAACGTGACCAGCCTGGTGGTTGACGGTGTGCTGCGCGACAAACCGGTGAACGTAAAAATGGCAGCGCGATACAGCGATAGTGTCCTGCAGTTGCCGTCTTTCGAGCTGGCCACCCTGGACACCAGGCTGCAGGCAGATGGCGCTGTGGCGTTCAGTGAGACAGGAGCAACAGATTTTAACTGGCAGTTCTCCCTTGCTGACCTGTCGCTATGGCAGCCGGACGCACAAGGGTCAGCTCAAGCCAGCGGTCGGTTGTTGGGTAATCTGCGTGCGCCCAGATTGTATGCTGAGGCAAGTGTTCATTCTCTGCTGTGGCAGGACTTGCGCGTGGCAGAGGCGCAGATGAAAGCGGATCTCGGCCTTGATCAGATGCCGTTATCCCTGCAGGCTGTCCTCCACAATACAGAAATCGCGCAGATACCGCTGCAGGAAATTACCCTGGCGATTGACGGTAGCCATGCAGAGCATACCCTGGGATTGTCTTTGACAAACGAACACGGAGAAGCTGACTTCTCCGCCCAGGGTTCGTTGTTGAAATTACCTGCACAGGGCGGACTCGCCTCTATAACCGATTGGCAGCAGGTTATCTGGCAGCTTGCCATAAACACTCTGGATATAAAGCAGCCAGAGCGCACTGCTGCGCTTCTGCCCGCCGAGCCCGAACGGGCTGCATCTCTTACCCTGGACAGCACCTCGTTCACGCTGTCCAGAACATGTCTGCTTGTCTCGGGGGCAGTCCAGACAGTCGATCCTGACGGTGAACTTCCGCGCGTGTGCGGCGAGGTCTCGGGTGTCTTTGCAGAAAACGCCAGTGCACAGATTACCCTGGATGATCTGCCGCTTGATGTTTTCAACGGTTTCCTGCCGGACACCATGAATCTCACAGGTCGGGTCAACAGCCACCTGTCCGCGGACCTGGACCTGGTGGCAGGTACAGCGCAGGCCGATCTGTCTGTAGTGACAAGCAAAACCACGTTACACAAACGTAATGGTCGCGGTAAACAGCAGACCCTGCTGGCTTTTGAGCCGGGTAGGTTATCCGGCAGTTTACGCGACGATGTTTTGCAGGCCGATATTACTCTGCCGCGCAATTCAGATGAAGGTCTGCAGGCCAGCGTCAGAATTTCAGCAGGCGCGTCAGAAGAATTTTTTACGCGAGGTGTGCAAGCAGATATCGCGGCACAATTCAAAGATCTTGACTGGCTGGCTGATTTTATCCCTGGCGTGAGTCAGTTGGAGGGAGAGTTCCTGAGCAATCTGCGGCTCGGCGGTACGCTAGCCGCACCCAATCTGACAGGCGATCTGGTGTTCACGGACGGCGCCGCCACGATTCCCGGGCCGGGACTGAAGTTGCGCAATGTGAACCTGACGCTGCGCGGCGGCGGTGATAATGACCTGACTCTTGTCGGCAGCGTTCAGTCCGGTGATGGAGACCTTCTGCTATCCGGTGCGCTGCGCAATATCGGTGAAGGCATGACCGGCAGAGTAGGTATCACGGGACAGCAGTTCCTGCTTCTCAACACGCCGGAGGCAGAAATTATTGCGTCCCCGGAAGTCACAGCGCAACTCAAACAGGGTGCTGTAGAAATATCCGGCGACATTTCGATTGATGAGGCAGATATCGCATTGCAGAACCTGCCTCAGTCCGCGGCGACGGTCAGTGATGATCAGATCATTGTGCTCTCACAAGCCGATGTGGCTGATCAGGGTGAAAATCTGCAGGTCACAACACGAATCCGCCTGCTGCTCAACAATGCGGTGACCTTTGAAGGATTTGGCCTGACATCTACGTTTACCGGTGCGCTGGATATTCTGGATTTACCCGACGAACCCACAACAGCGGAGGGTGAAATAAGCGTAGTCGAAGGTCGTTATCAGGCCTACGGTCAGGATTTGACCATCGAAAAAGGCCAATTGCTGTTTGTCGGCGGACCCATTGATCAACCGGGCCTGGATGTGCGCGCAGTCAGGCAGGCAACAAAAGATGTGAAGGTCGGCGTGATTGCCCGGGGCAGCCTGCGCGCGCCTGAGTTTGCCATTTTTTCCCAGCCGTCCATGAGTCAGTCAAACCAGCTGGCTTATCTTATATTGGGCCGACCACTTAATGAGGGCACCAGCAGCGAGACTTCAGCACTCAGCCGGGCAGCACTTGCTCTGGGCATTCGAGGCGGAAACTATCTGACCGAGCAATATGGCGACAGGCTGGGTGTGGATACAATTGGCATCGAAGCACCGGCGGGTGCAACAAACGAGCAAGCCGCTCTGGTGGTGGGCAAATATCTGTCTCCAAGGCTCTACGTCAGCTATGGCATTGGGATTCTTGATGCCATCAACACACTCAAGATTGAATACATCCTGTCCAGCAAGTGGCGTCTTTCCAGTGAGTCGTCCACCGAAAAAAGCGGCGCAGACCTCACCTATACGCTGGAGCGTTAGCAACCTGTTGAAGTGTATTGAAACCTGTTCTGCTTTCGCTGCCTGACCTGTTTCATGCAGAATGTGGGTTCGATTCAATGAGCAAGGAAAGAGGTATGAGCGAAGAAACAACCGAGCAGGCTGTGCTGGTAGAGCGGCGCGGCAGGGTAATGGTCATTACCCTGAACCGTCCGGATGCGATGAATGCCATCAACGGTGCACTGTCCCATGGATTGTTGAACGCGGTTCGTGAGCTGGATCAGGATGATACGCTGACGGCTGGAGTAATCACCGGCAATGGTCGCGCTTTCTGCTCCGGTATGGACCTGAAAGCGTTTGCGCGTGGTGAAGATATTGGCCCCCTGACTACATTTATTCGTGAAGGTAGCCAGAAACCTCTGATCGCCGCCATTGAAGGGTATGCGCTTGCGGGTGGCTGCGAAATTGCATTGACCTGCGATCTTCTGGTGGCGGGTAAAGGCGCCAAGATTGGCATCCGTGAGGTTAAAGTGGGTCTGTTCGCCGCCGCGGGAGGTGTGTTCAGGCTGCCTGCGCGTGTGGGTTATACCAAGGCCATGGAAATGGCGGTGACAGGTGAGCCGATTACTGCAGAGGTGGCTCTGGAATGTGGCATGTTGAGTGAGCTCGCTGAGCAGGGCGGGGCGCTGGATGCCGCGATTGGCTGGGCGGAGCGCATTGCCGAAAACGCACCGCTGGCTGTGGCGGCGTCAAAATCGCTGGTCCGCGCAGCAGCTCAGGGTTATGACGAAGCCACATTGTGGGAGATGCAGGTCCCGTTGTCCGCCAAAGTATTCAGTTCCAATGACGCAAAAGAAGGTCCCAAAGCGTTTGCTGAGAAACGCGCGCCCAACTGGACCGGTACCTGATTGTCGGTATTTTGCCGGGCAGTGGCTGACCACAAACGAATGGCTGACCACAAAAAAGGGCGACTGATCAGTCGCCCTTTTTTTGCTGGCTGAAATCAACTCGCCAGAATACGGTTCAGGGTTTCGCTCGGCCGCATGGCCGCTGCGGCTTTTTCCCGGTCAGGATGATAGTAGCCACCAATGTCCGCAGGCTGCCCCTGTATTTCAACCAGTTCTTTAATGATCTGTTCTTCGTTGTCTGCCAGTTGGCTGGCCAGCGGTGCAAACTGCGCTTTAAGGTCTGGGTCTTCGTCCTGTGCGGCAAGGGCTTCTGCCCAGTACATGCCAAGATAATAGTGGCTGGCGCGATTGTCGGGTTCGCCGGTTTTACGCGACGGAGATTTGTTGTTTTCCAGCAGTTTTCCGGTCGCTGCATCCAGGGCATCCGCCAGTACTTTGGCTCGCTTGTTATTCGTTTTAACAGCAATGTCTTCCAGGGATACCGTCAGGGCAAGGAATTCTCCTAAAGAGTCCCAGCGCAGATGATTTTCCGCCTCAAACTGCTGAACGTGTTTTGGCGCTGAGCCACCCGCGCCGGTTTCGTACAGACCCCCACCTGCCATCAGCGGCACGATGGAGTACATTTTTGCACTGGTGCCCAGTTCCATAATCGGGAACAGATCAGTCAGATAGTCCCGCAGCACATTGCCGGTGGCGGATATGGTGTCCTCACCGTGACGGACACGTTCGAGGGTATGTCGTATCGCAAGATCAAGCGACATGATCTGAATATCCAGGCCCGTCGTATCATGTTCCTGCAGGTATTTTTCCACCTTTTTGATCATCTGCGCATCGTGGCCGCGCTGTTCTTTGTCGCCGCGATGTTTGTTGAGCCAGAAGACGACGGGTATGCCGGAAACCCGGCTGCGATTCACCGCAAGCTTCACCCAGTCGCGAATGGCGGCGTCTTTTGTCTGACACATGCGCCAGATATCACCTTGCGCAACGCCGGTGTGTTCAATCAGCACGTTGCCCGCTTCGTCAGTGACGCGCACGGTACCTGCCGCAGGTAGTTCAAAGGTTTTGTCGTGAGAGCCGTACTCTTCTGCTTTCTGCGCCATCAGCCCAACGTTCTGCACGGTGCCCATGGTGGTGGGGTCAAAAGCGTCGTGGTGTTTACAGAAGTTGATGACTTCCAGATAAATGGTGGCGTAACAGGAATCCGGAATGATGGCTTTAGTGTCACGCAGGTTGCCGTCAGCACTCCACATTTTACCACCGACACGGATCATCGCCGGCATCGAGGCATCCACAATAATATCGCTGGGAACGTGCAGATTGGTGATGCCTTTGTCGGAATCGACCATGGCCAGCCCCGGACGCTTTTCGTGACAGCGACGCAGGTCCGCCTCGATTTCATTACGCAGAGAGAATGTCTGCTCGCGTACTTTGTCCAGCACGCTGGCCAGTCCCAGATTGGGATTGACACCCAGTTCCTCAAAGGTTTTGCGATGCTTGTTAAAAGCTTCCTGATAGTACACTTCGACCGCGTGGCCAAAGATGATCGGGTCAGAGACTTTCATCATGGTGGCTTTCAAATGCAGTGACGCCAGCAGATCCGCGCGCAGGGCACCTTCGTATTCCTCATCAAGAAACTCGCGCAACGCGGCAACACTCATGAAGCTGCCATCAACCACCTCACCATCCTCGACGGGCACGGCTTCGCGCAGCACGGTGACGCTGCCGTCCTCTTTGATCAGTTCAATTTTCAGGTTGCCGGCTTTCTCGACCGTGACGGATTTTTCGCTGTGATAAAAATCGCCATGGCGCATGTGGGCGACGTGGGTGCTGGACGCCTGACTCCATTTATCCATGGAGTGGGGATGTTTACGGGCAAATGCTTTCACGGATTCTGGAGCGCGCCGGTCTGAGTTGCCTTCACGCAGCACCGGGTTCACCGAGCTGCCGAGCACATGGGCGTAGCGTTTGGCAATGCTTTGCTCAGCCTCGTTGGACGGTTCTTCAGGGTAATCAGGAATGTCATACCCCTGGGATTTGAGTTCTGCGATGGCCTCGATCAGCTGGGGGACAGAGGCGCTGATGTTTGGCAGCTTGATGATGTTGGCGCCTTCGTCCTTGGTCAGCTCGCCCAGCTCAGCCAGGGCATCCGGAACCCGCTGCTCTTCAGTTAAATTGTCTGGAAAGGCCGCCAGAATACGGGCCGCCAGGGAGATATCGCTGAGTTCGACAGCAACATCAGCCGCTTCAGTGTACTTTTTGATGAACGGCAGCAGCGAGTAGGTCGCCAGCGCCGGGGCTTCATCGGTAAGGGTATAAATGATCTTGAGTTTTCGGTCTGACATGTCGTTCCTGACTTTATTGTTATCGTAAGCTCACGGATGAGCTCGGCAAAATTCGGGCGCCATTATACCTGTTATTGCTACAACCATGCTAAATGCAAAGTAACCGTCATCCTGCGTGCGTCGGTTCAACCGGGATGTTGCCCATCGAGTTGCTGCCCGTAGTGGTGCATGGCACGCAGCAGCGGCTCAATTCTCTGTCCTGCCTCTGTAGGGATGTATTCATAGCGTAGGGGTCTGGCCTGATAGGGTATCTTCTCCAGCAGGCCCAACCTGACCAGTTTTTTTAATCGGTCCGCAAGCAGATTGGTCGGGATGTGCTCCGGGCTGCCGGCAAAATCTGCAAACGTACGGCGTTTGAAAAACAGCGCATCACGCATGATCAACAGTGTCCATCGGTCACCGATGATATCAAGGCTTCGGGCAATCGGGCAGCTTGAACGAAATTCCATGGTAGAACCTTTTGTTTTCGATTCCTGTCTGATCACAGCGGCTTGGCGCTATTGACGCCAGGCACCCAGTTTTAAAGCAGCGGCGATGATGATGCCATAAATCACCATCCCCGCGCTTGCTGCAAAAAAACGCCATTGAGACCAAAGCTGGTTACCGATATCAGTAACAAAGCGCCGCCGACAGCGATACCGAACCGTACCAGAAGTGCCAGCACCGGCCAGAGCATGGCGCTTGCCCCCTGAGAGGCGAAATACAGAGACAGGCCCAGGCCAAAAAAGGCATATGCCGGACCGACGATCTGAATGTAGGATTCTGCAGCTGCGTAGATTTCCGGGTCTGTCGTGAACAGCGGTATCCACAGGCCGGGTAAAAGCGCAAGACCTAAGCCGATAGTCCCGGCAAGAACCGCTGCTGCGCCGCTGCCAACCCAGCCAACGCGCTCCGCGCGCGCATAGTTGCGCGCCCCCACACTCATGCCAACCAGTGACGTCATGGCGGCACCCAGCCCGAAGATCAGTGGGATCATCAGAAACTCGATACGCGATCCTATGCCGTAGCCCGCCAGCGCATTTTCGCCAAAGCGACCGACAATGGCGGTCAAACTGATGATGGTAGCAACGGTTAATACCGGCGATAGAGATGCTGGCAGGGCGACCCGTAAAATATCCGCAAACAGGGCTCTGTTGAAACTGCAGGCGCTGATACGCAGTTTGATCGGTGAGGTCCCGCGTGCCAGTGCAACAAGCATAAGCAGACTGACCAGAGTGCCAGCCGCCACTGCGGAAACAGCCGCGCCGGCGACCCCAAGCTGCGGCATGCCAAACCCACCCAGGACCAGTGCGCCGGAAAGTGGCACCTGGACCAATGCACTGACAATCATCATGGCAGCAGGCAGCGTCATGTTGCCCATGCCCCGGAAGACGGCGCTGATCACCCCAAGCAGCCAGATCGACACACCGCCGCAAAACAGGATGATGCTGTATGTGCTCGCTTGGGTGAGCATGTCTCCTTGGCCGCCCAGGAAACGTAAAAACCAGTCTCCAAATAGAAGGAACAGCAACAACAGGAGCACGGCGCCCATAACGGCGATCGCCAGAGCATGCCAGATGAGTTTTTCTGCTTTTGCGGTGTCACCCGAACCCGCTGCTCTGGCAATGGCGGAAGCCACCGCTCCGCCTGTGGCGCCACCAGCCAGTGTCTGGGTCAGCATGAGGAAAGGAAATACAAGGGCAATTGCGGCCAGGGAGGTGGTGCCCAGACGGCCGATAAACCAAACCTCTGCCAGGCTTACACAGGCTTGAACAAAAAAGGCCACGCTGCTCGGGGTGGCCATGTTGATGAGAAGTTTCAGAGGGGGGCCAGTCAGGAGAAGCTGGGTGCGTGTGTCCATGGGCAAATGCTCGAGTCACTTTTAAAATGAAAGTATATACTTGCGATATTGAAGTGACCAAATCAAATTTTCCTCCTAACCCGCGCGAGGGCCAGAATCAGGCGCTGTTCAGTTGTCCTGAGAAATCTGCCCAGAGCGACAGGTTAACGCCTGGTCGGTGGCAGCTTTCAAATACAAAGCGTTTGTGTGTTGGGATCAGGGTGACGTGTCCGGATTTCAATACGCGCTGCCCACACTGACCGAAAAAAGAAGGATGTTTGGCCCTCTGAGGTTGTCGAAGTGCATGCCTACGCGGGCATGGCATCGGCTCCTCTTGAAACTCGGGCTTGCGCCTGAGCAGTGAGCAGACGTAACGTTTGTCCTGCCGGACACCGCTTTAAACTGGAGAGCGCATTTTGATTGATCTTTACTACTGCCCCACACCTAACTGCCAGAAGGTGTCTATTGCCATGGAGGAGTTGAGTATCGAATACCAGGTTCACCCCATCGATATAGTTGCCGGCGACCAGAACGAGCCCGATTTTGTGCAGCTCTGCCCGAATCGTAAGGTGCCGGTTATCGTAGACCCGTATGGTCCCGGTGGTGCGGCTTTCACGTTGTGGGAGTCGGCAGCGATTCTGTTATATCTGGCGGAGAAAAAGCCCGGGCTGTGGCCTGACGACCCTGCTCAGCGCGCACTGGGCCATCAGTGGCTGTTCTGGCAGATGAGCTATGTGGGTCCGATGATGGGGCAGCTGCATCATTTTGTGCGTTACGCCCCGGAGCAGTTGCCTTACCCCATTGAGCGTTACACCCAGGAAGTTGAACGTCTGCGACGCCTGCTGAACGCGCATCTGGAGGGTCGCGACTACATTCTTGATGAGTATTCCCTGGCTGATATTGCCTGTCTGCCCTGGTTCAAAATGTTTGGCGTGGGTTACCCGGATCATGCACCCTATCCGAACCTGCACGCCTGGATGGACCGAGTGTATGAGCGACCTGCGGTGAAGCGGGGTATGAGTGTTGATCTTGATAAGATACGCCCTGTGGTGGTTGGCGCCGTGCCGGTGACCGACGATGTACGTAAACATCTGTTTGCCAGTTTCCAGGAGGGTGACGGCCCGACCCGTTGACAGCGTAGCGGTGTTACCAGGCGTAGGCCTCTGGGGCTGGACCGCAGGGTGGAAAGATGTCATCCAGAGAATTTAATGTCTGGCTGGTTAATGTGATGTCCGGTACCTGCAGTGCAGCGGTCAGCTGGGCGGCATCACCGGGTCCGATGATGGTCGCGGTAACGCCGGGTTGATGCAGCAGCCAGGCCAGCGCGATGTTGCTGGGCGACTCGCCAAGATCAGCGCACAGATTTTCAAAGCGCTTGAGCTGATCAGCACGTGCAGCAAAAGCGGCTTTCACATCTGCGCTTTGGCGGCGCCCCGTCGCTGCGCCGCTGCGCCCGGCCAGCAAACCGCCTGACAAAGGGCTCCACGGAATCAATCCAACCCCATAGGCCTGGCAGGCCGGTAATACTTCAAGTTCAATCCGGCGCTCCAGCAGATTGTACAGACTCTGTTCGGTGACCAGGCCAAGCTGGTGGCGGGCAATGGCTTTTTCATTGGCGCGTGCTATGGCCCAGCCCGGGAAATTGCTGGACCCCACATAGGTGATCTTGCCCTGGGCAATCAATCGCTCCATGGCCTGCCATATCTCTTCTGTCGGCGCACTGCGATCAATGTGGTGCATCTGATACAGGTCGATGTGTTCAACCCCAAGGCGTTGCAGGCTGGCGTCACACGCCATCTGGATATGTCGTGCAGACAAGCCCCGGTCATTGATGTCGTCTGACATGGGTTCATGCACCTTGCTGGCAATGACCAGTTTGTCGAGCCGGCTGCGGTCCTGGGCGAGCCATTTACCGAGGATGATTTCCGTGGTGCCCACACCTTGAGCGCCACCGTATTGATTGGCGGTATCAATGAAATTAATACCGGCATCCACAGCGCGGTTGAGAATATCGAAAGACTCGGACTCGGATGTGCGGGACCCAAAATTCATGGTGCCCAGACAAAGCTGACTGACATTGACCGCGGAACGGCCGAGTTTTTGATATTGCATACTGGGGTGTCCGGTTGGTGTGCTAAGGGGCGCGCAGGGTGGTGCCAGTCACCAGTTCTTCGCTGGAGTCTGCAACACAGAACCTGACCAGTTGCTGGGCAGGTTCTGACAGCTTCTTAAAGTCGGCGTAACTGATGCCCGGCACGATGGGTTCACGGAACCAGGGCGCATAAAATTCCAGATTAGGTATAGAACGCACTTCGTCTGACAGGTTTGGTGTGCCGCCATGCCAGGCGCGTGTATCGCGAATCATAATGCTGCCTGCAGGTACCGGACAGACGGTGCTCAGGCGCATCCATTCCGGTTCGTCTTTAAGACCGGGTATCCTCTCTCTGGAATTCTGCGTGCCCGGAATCTGCCTTGTCGGCCCATTCAGTCGCGTCACATCCTGGGGCAGAAAGTTCACACAGATATAGGGACAGGGTAGATCGCGGATGCTTGTCAGGCCCCGCGGGTCATGAAACGCACTGAAAGGTGAAGCTGTGTTGTCGACCCAGTCCCTGACATCCGCGTGCAGACGCTGGTATTCAACCGCCCCCGGCAGGCAGAAATCGCCGCTGGCAGCCCGTAATGTGTAGTTTGGAGATCCGAACAGTGCCGTCACTAAATGGGTGACCGCCGGAATGTCCAGCAGCATCTGCCAGGCAGGTCGGTGCAGCTGACTGCGCGTCAGACTGGAGCCGCCAAACGAGTACCGATGTGAACCACGGTTGCCGGCGCGCGCCCCATCCAGCGCCAGAATTTCGTCAACCACTTCCTGGCAGCCTTCGGCCAGCTGGTGAATCTGCTCAGAGTTCAGAACATCGGCAATGACCACAAAGCCATCGCGGTGAAACAATCGCACGGCTTCTTCGATATCTGTGGGCAGGAGGATTTCCAGCCCTTTGATGCCGTTGTGGCTGCTCAGGTGTGCCTTCAGGTCGTCGACTGCGGATTGGGTGTTAACGGCAGTTCTCCTATGATTGCATGACTTGGGTGCGGTGGGCAGATAGTACCCCAATTCAAATTATGCAAAACAGTGGGCGCTTTTTTCGGTTTCACTCAGGTACAGCGCGTGACGTAGATGTCTGTACCCGACTGACATCCTCTGTCATGGTATCGCCTCCAGCGGCTACTCAACGGTTGTCATGAAAAGCTCAAAATTCCCCTCCCTGGCTGTTGTCCTGCTGGCTGGTCTTGGCCTTTGGGGCTGCGAACAGCCCGAGACGGCTGCACCTGTCGATGAATACAGTCTGGCCATCACCAACGTGACGGCCCTTGATGCCGTCAACGGCGCGCGCAGTGGGGTAACTGTATTGCTCCGGGGGGATGAGATCGTCAGCGTTGCACCCTCCGATCAAGCCCCATCAAATGCGGCTCAAGTCATAGATGGCAGCGGCCAGTTCCTGATTCCCGGTTTGTGGGACATGCACGTGCATGTCACCTATGAACCGCGTTTGACCGAGCAGATGCCAGCGCTGTTTCTGGACTATGGCATCACCAGCGTGCGCGATACCGGCGGCATGCTGCCGGCTCTGTTACCTGAAGTTGAGCGTTACCGTGGCGGTGAGGTCCAGGCGCCGCGGATCTATTTCAGCGGCCCGCTGCTGGATGGCAGCAAGGTGGTTTACGATGGCAACGACCGGCCTGAGATTGGTATTGCGAATGCAACCCCGGAGGAGGCCCGGGCCAATGTGCAGACTCTGGTCGATGCGGGTGCCGACTTTATAAAAATTTATGAACTGGTCTCGCCAGAGGTGTTTGCCGCACTTGTCGAGGCGGCCCAACAACACAATTTACCCATTGCCTCTCACGTCCCGCTGGCGCTGCTGGCAGATAATGCGGGCCCTCAGGTGGGCAGCATGGAACACCTGCGCAATGTCGAGCTGGCCTGCGCTGAAGATGCCGACGATCTGGTGGCACAGCGGCTGCAGTCGCTGAAGGAACCTGGCGAACAGAGCGGTTTTGCTTTGCGCAGTGCGATGCACGCTCAATACCGTCCCCAGGCGCTGGCGAGCATCGATATTGACAGTACCCGTTGCCAGGCAGTGATCCGCTCGCTGCAGAACACGATTCAGGTGCCGACGTTGCGGCTCAATACCCTATTCAGGTATTCACCTCTGAGTCGGGATGATTGGCGCGAGCACCTGGGTAAGCTACCCGCACCCGTTGCGACACAATGGCTGCAGAGCGCTGAGCGCTTTTTTGGTCAAGGCTCAGCTGATGCGTTGAAAATGTCCGACTGGAGTCTTGCGCTGGTGGGGCAAATGTTTCGCTCCGGCGTGCCGATAGGTGCAGGCACTGATACCCCCATCGGGCAGGCAATCCCCGGCTATTCTCTGCATACGGAACTGGAACGGCTGGTGCAGGCTGGATTGTCGCCGCTGCAGGCGCTTCACGCCGCAACCATCAAGCCGGCGGAGTTTCTGAATCTGCAGAATACCCATGGGCAGATCCGCGCAGGTATGGTGGGCGATCTGGTGTTGCTCGCTGCAGACCCCAGCCTCGACATTGCCCATACCCGCAAAATAAACGCTGTGATATCCCGTGGTGAAATCGTCCGTTAACCTGTTAACAGCAGGTGGTCAGGCAGCTTTGCGATCGAGCAGGGCATCCAGCTCAGAAAAATCGTCATCACTCAACGTCCAGCTGATGCTTTGCGCATTGGCAAGTACCTGTTCTGGACGGGTTGCACCGGCAATCACGCTGCTCACCAGCGGATTGCTGGAGAGCCAGGCCATAGCCAGTTGCAACAAATTTTTATCGCGGCTTTGCGCAAATTCGGCGAGGCGCTCCACCTGGTCAAAATTCCTGTCAGACAGAGCTTTTTTGCCGCGTTCGCCAAAGTTGGCCAGGCGACTGTCAGCGGGGGCGTCAACGCCACGCTGATATTTACCGGTCAGCAGTCCGCTGGCCAGGGGGAAGTAGGGCAGCATGCCAACGCCGTACTCCTTGCATGCGGGCAGTACTTCTTTTTCGATATCCCTCTGCAACAGGTTGTAGTGGTTCTGAGCAGTAACAAAACGATTGTAGCCACCGTGTATCGCTCGCCAATGAGCATCTGCTATCTGCCAGCCGCTGTAGTTGGAATGGCCGATGTAACGCACTTTGCCCATGGCTACCAGATCGTTTAAGGCGCTCAGGGTCTCCTCGATGGGGGTCTTCGGGTCCGGAAGATGATGCTGGTAAAGGTCGATGTAATCAGTATTGAGACGCTTCAGGCTGGCATCCACGGCATTAAAAATGTGCGCGCGTGAACCACCTTTCTGCAGAATGCCATCTCCCATGGCGTGACCAAATTTGGTGGCAATCACAACCTGGGATCGGTCTCTGCCGGCAAGCGCGCGGCCGAGGAAAACTTCACTTTGCTGGCCGCCATAGACATTGGCGGTATCAAAAAAGTTGATACCGATGTCCAGGGCCGCGTGCACAACGCCGGCACTGTGCTTTTCATCACAGCGCATACCATAGTTATTGCATCCGAGTCCGGCAAGGGAGACGCGTAAGCCACTGTGGCCCAGGTTTCTATATTTCATAGGTCAGTCCCGTTGAGTGAGGCGATACAGATAAACTTCGTTGACGTTCATGTTGCGTGGCAGGTTGCCATATTTTGTTTCCCATTCCCGGGCAAAGGCGTTGAATTGTGTTTCATCGCTGACCTGGGTCGCGGCCAGCTCGTAGATTTTGTCAGCGTGGCCCAGACGGACGTTGGTGTTTGCGGCGATATTTTCAACCCACTGGGTGCGGTTGTCGCCGGCAAAGACGTACAGATTGCTGTCCATTTCGATAACCCACAGATTAACCGAGTAAGGATCTTCCGGGCGGGTTTCCAGCTGGATGATGTCGGCCTCGGCAACAGCGGACCAGGACTGCGGAATGGGCGTCACCACGCCATCCAGTTCACTACTGCTGAAAGGAATGTAACCGCAGCCTGTCGACAGCAGTGCCAGCAGGAAAAGCGTAGACAAGTATTGCATCGGGCACTCCACTTCTTGAAGGCTGGCAGTATATCCCGTCTCGTACACGCCTGGGCAAAACCCTTAACTGTGCTAGGATTCGCGCGGCAGATCGGGCATGGGTCCCACCACGGAGCAACGGTATGGAAATGACAGCAGGCATCATGGTGATGCTGGCCAATCTCTGGGCGATTACGCGTACCCTGCGCAGCGATGCCGAACCAAAAACCAAGGTGCTCTGGGTGGCCATTGTGCTCCTGCTTCCCTTTGTCGGCATGGTCTTGTGGATATTGTTCGGGCCCAGCTGAAGCACCCGCAAATCACCCGACTAGGTCAGTCGGGCTCGCGTTTTCACAAAGTTTTCCTGATGAGAGGATCTTCATGACACAACTGCTTCGAGTAGACGCCAGCATGCGTCAGGTGGGCTCGCACAGCCGTACACTTACGGACAAACTTGTCCATAAACTTGTTGAAAAACAATCATATAGCGTCATCACACGAGATCTTGCTGCAGGTGTGCCAATGGTCAACGAAGCATGGATCGCAGCCAATTTCACCGCGGCTGAAGCGCGCAGTAGTGAACACAAGGCCGCGCTGGCTGCCTCAGATGCGCTGGTGGCGGAACTGCGTGCGGCGGCGGTTGTTGTGATCGGCCTGCCGATCTACAACTTTGGGGTACCGGCAGCATTTAAAGCCTGGATTGATATGGTCACCCGGGCCAAAGAAACTTTTGAGTACACTGTCACCGGCCCGCGGGGTTTGCTCGAAGGGAAATCGGCCTATGTCGTGCTGACCTCCGGCGGTACAGCGTTGGGTTCGGCTGCAGATTTTGTCTCACCCTGGTTGAAACACGTGCTGGCGTTTATTGGTATCGAAGATCTGCAGGTGATTGATGCCAGCGCCGTCCTGTTTGATGAAGCTGGCGTTCTGGCCAGGGCGCAGGCGCAGATTGACACAGTGCTGGAGGTTTAACTGACCAGGTTCATGACGAGCCGCCTCCAGAAAAGTCTCATTCTCCTGTTGTTTGGCAGCCTGGGCGTATTGCTGCTTCTGCCGGTGCCCAGGTTTGTCGACGATCATTATCTGCTGGGTATGTTGCAGAATGCGGGTCATGCGCCGGGATTTGCGATGCTCACCTGCGGGTTTCTCTATCTCGTAAATGCGCGCAGCCGCGCGGCTTATGTGTCCGTGATCGGCATTGTTCTGGTCTTCGCGGTGGCCAGCGAAGTCCTGCAGCATTTCACCCATCGTCAGTTCTCTATCGCTGACATTGCCAGTGACTTTGTTGGCGTCAGCTTCGGCTTTCTGGTGTGGTTGTTGTGTGTTGATCGCCGTGTGAGGCGAGATCCATGGCTGCGGCGTCTGAGTGCAACAGGCGCAGCCGCTGCCCTGCTGCTGATGCTTGCGCCGCCGCTGATGGGGATATCTATCTGGCTCGACCGACATGCAAAGTTCCCGGTGTTGCTCGAGCCGGCAATGGCAGATGTTCTATCCATGACCGGCTCCCTGGGTAAACGCGATGAAGTCGAGATCACTTTGCACGCCGATCGAGTCTCTATTGACCTGCTGGCCGGTCCACGCCCGGGGCTCGTCATCAAAGATTTTGTTTCTGACTGGCAGGGTTTTGACACCCTCGTTATCGAGGTGGGTAAATTTGATGAGGGTGATCTGCTGCTGGAGTTGTATGTGCGGGATGCGGCAAGCGCGCCAGCAGGTTCAGACTGGTTCTTTGCCCACGCTATGATTGAAAGTGAGGGCTGGCATCAGTTACGGTTTGCGCTGGACGATATTAAAAATGGACCGCAAGGCCGCCTGGCAGATCTGCGTCATATATCTTCGATCGGTTTACACCGACGGGAGGGCACTGCTGCGCGGTTTTCTATCCGAAAAATCTACCTGCGCTAGTTTTAGGCGTGCATACTAACGGGCGAGCTTTCAGCCAGGCTACTTTGCACCGGGGGAGACCATTGAGCTACAACAAACCCATTCCTAACAAAGGAACACATACAAAACCCTTCTGGGAAGGTGCGCAGGCAGGTAAGTTGATGCTGCCACGCTGCGTGGACTGTAATCGGGTGCACTGGTATCCCAGGCACATTTGCCCTAACTGTCATTCCATGAATCTGGAATGGATCGAAGGTAGTGGTGAAGGCACCGTGCATACGTTTGCCGTGCAGCATCTTGTGTTTGGTAAGTGGGCAGAAGAAGCGCCTTTTGTTACCGCTTACATCGATCTGAAAGAAGGCGATCGCATGTTAACAGTGCTGCGCGGCGTTGATCCGAATAAACCGGAAGACATCAAAGTTGGTACAAAAGTTAAAGTGGAATTCGAGCAGGCTGATGACGATACGTTTATACCGTATTGGCGTGTCGTGGAGGGCCAGTAATGCCAGGACAATTATATAAAGCCGCGGCAATAGTCGGTGCAGCGGAAGCCAATGAGATCGGTTTTCTGGAAGAGCCGATCACCGCGTTGCAACTGCACATTGAAGCCATCAAAAACCTCAGTGATCAAACCGGTATACCCATCAGCAGAATTGAAGGTGTCTTTTCTACCGGTTGGTCAACGGAGTTGTGTGAACACCTCGGCATCACACCTAAATACATCGACACCACTGCGGTAGGTGGCTGCTCTTTTGAGATGCATGTGCACCATGCCATGGCGGCGATTCATGCGGGTATCATAGATATTGCCCTGATCAGCCATGGCGAAAACGGCCACTCCCGGCGCAAGATAGGCGGCGGTGGTTCAGGCAATTATGGGGCCGGCGCAGGGGCCTTATCGCCGGCTGCTGAGATGACCATGGCATACGGCCTGACCGGTGCGCCATCGAACTACGCCCATGCCATGGTGCGGCATATGCACCGTTACGGCACCAGCCGGGAAGACTATGCGCACATTGCCAAAGTCACCAGAGACTGGGCCACCCTGAATCCTCGCGCGGCCATGTATTCCAAGGAAAAACATCCCTTTGGCGGCCCCATCACGGTAGCACAGGTGGAGGAGTCCCGGCTGATTGCCTGGCCGTTGACGATTCTGCACTGCTGCATGGTGGCTGACCATGGGGGTGCTGTGTTTGTCTGCAGCCCCAGGATCGCAGCGGGTCTGAATACCCCACCGGTGTGGATTGCAGGCGCCGGTGAAAGTATGGGGCATGGCAATATGCTGGAGATGCAGGACTTTACCGCCACCTCAGCGGCAAATTCTGCGCAATCTGCGTACACCATGGCAGGCATGGGGCCGGCGGACATGGAGATGGCATTGCTGTACGACTCGTTCACGATCACAGCCGCCATTACCGCAGAGATGCTGGGGCTCGCCAGGCCGGGAGAGGGGCACCTGTTGTGGAAAGATGGCCATGCCGCGCCCGGTGGCAGGCTGCCCATTAACACCAACGGTGGTGGCCTGTCGTTCAATCACAGCGGTATGTACGGCATGCCGCTGTTGATTGAAGCTTATCGTCAGTTGTCGGGTACGGCAGAAGACGGCGTGCATGGCGATGCTGGCAAACAAACCAGTGCACGCACCTGTGTGGTGAATGGCACCGGTGGCAGCCTGTCTACCACAGGCACTCTGGTGCTGATGGCAGACGACTAACCGGACTTTTTTTCAATCACTGGAGAGCAATATGGCTGAAGCACAGGATTATACCTACGTTGGCACGCGTCCGATTCGTCCGGATGGCATTGAGAAAGTCACCGGTAAAGCGAACTATGGAGCTGATGAAGCGCGGCCGGGACTGATTCACGGTGTGGTCGTGCGCAGCGCGCATGCCCACGCGCTGATTGAACACATTGATGTTTCAGCCGCGCTTGCCCTCGACGGCGTATTCGCCGTGGTCACTGCTGCGGATTTCCCGTCGCGGGATAACATCTCTGCCGCGCGCCGGCGGATGTTTGAAAACATCATTGCCGGGCATAAGGTGGTTTATCACGGGCAGCCGCTGGCTGCGGTTGCTGCATCAAGTATTGCGCTGGCGCAACAGGCGGCTGAGCTGATCAAGGTCAGCTATAAAGTGCTGCCCCCGGTTCTGGATATGCGTGCAGCCATGGCCCCGGATGCACCGATACTGCATGAAGACATGTTCACCCAGGGGTTGCCGGAAACACCTGACAAACCCTCCAATCTGGTGCAGAAGACCGCGATCAGCAAAGGTGATCTGGCAGCGGGTTTTGCCGAAGCAGAGGTGATCATCGAACGGGAGTTTGTCACCCCCATGGTGCACCAGGGTTACATTGAACCCCACGCCTGCACGGCAGATGTGAATGCAGATGGTCACGCGACGCTGTGGTGTTCGTCCCAGGGTCATTTTGGGATTCGTGACATGGCTGCGCTTTCGCTGGGCATGGATGCAGGTGACATTCGCGTAGTCCCACAGGAAATCGGTGGCGGGTTTGGTGGTAAAACCGTGGTGTATCTTGAGCCGCTGGCCATCAAACTCTCTGCCAAAGCCGGGCGGCCGGTGAAAATGGTGATGCAGCGTGATGAGGTGTTCCGTGCCACGGGGCCTGCCTCTGGCACCATCAATACGGTCAGGATCGGCGCCAGAAAAGACGGTACCATTGTTGCTGCGTACGCGAATCTGTTGTACGAAGCCGGTGCCTTCCCGGGTAGTCCGCTGGGAGCCGGGGCAATGTGTATCTTTGCACCTTATGATATTCCCAACCTGTTGATTGAAGGCGCTGAAGTGGTGGTCAACAAGCCACGGGTTGCGGCGTATCGGGCGCCAGGCGCGCCACAGTCCATGTTTGCAGGTGAGTCGGTGCTGGATGAGCTGGCCCAGACGCTGGAGATGGACCCGATCGACCTGCGTTTGAAAAATGCAGCGGTCAAAGGCACTCATGCCGCCTATGGACCAAAATTCAAAGACATTGGCCTGGTACAATGTCTGCAGGCTGCCAAAGCCCACCCCAACTATCAGCGTCCGCTGGCGGAGAATCAGGGGCGTGGGGTTGCTGTGGGGTTCTGGTTTAATGCCGGCAACAATTCCAGTGCTGAAGTGCATGTGGCGGAATCCGGCATGATTCAGATTGTTGAAGGCAGTCCGGACATTGGCGGCAGCCGGGCGGCAATGGCGTTGATGGCGGCAGAAACCCTGCAGGTACCCTACGAGCGGATACGTGTGCGCATTGGTGACACCGACAGCACCGGTTTCTGTAACACCACCGGCGGCAGCCGTACCACCTTTGCTACGGGTATGGCGGTCATCAACGCCTGTCGGGATGTGATTGTACAACTCAAAGAGCGCGCCGCGATCACCTGGGGCATTGATGCGGATCAGGTGGACTGGCGTGATGGCCACGCACTGCCAAAGCCCGGTGTCAACGCGGAACTGGAGCCGCTGCCGCTGGCGAAGCTGGCGCGCAGTTTCCCCAAAACCGGTGGCCCCATATCCGCAAGAGCATCACTGAACGCGCAGGGCCCGGGGCCGTCGTTTGCGGTCAATCTGTGTGATGTGGAAGTGGATCGTGAAACAGGCAGCACTAAAATCCTGAGTTTTACCGCCATTCAGGATGCCGGGCGCGCTATTCACCCGGATTACGTTGAAGGCCAGATGCAGGGGGGCGCCGCTCAAGGCATCGGCTGGGCGCTGAATGAGGAATATCTGTTCAATGAACAGGGTGTGCTGGAAAATCCTGGATTTCTGGACTATCGCATTCCGGTAGCATCAGACCTGCCGATGATCGATACCCAGATCATTGAAGTGCACAACGATACTCATCCCTATGGCGTACGTGGTGTTGGCGAAACGCCCATCGTTGCGCCTTTGGCTGCGGTAGGTAACGCGGTCAGTCGTGCATTGGATGTACGCATGACCCACCTGCCGCTGTCGCCACCCAGGGTGTTAGCTGCGATCGACGGGTAAAGGGCTGCGTTCACAACGCAGCACAAGAAAGTCAGCGGGCGGGGCATGCTGCTGTGCATGCTCGGTCGCCTCGCTCGTGACGCTGTAGCCGATATCCTCAAGGGCGCGGCTAAATCGACGGGTTAATCCACGTTTAGGGTCAACAAAGATAAGGGTAGAGGTGTCCGCCGCATGTTGTTGGATGAACCTCACCAGCGGATCCAGATTGTGTCGATCGTAGAGCAGGTCGCTGCCGATGATCAGGTCAAAGCGACCGAAGCCGGGTGTGATGTCGTGCCAGTTCATACATTCGCAGTGGATAGGCGGCAGATCGTTCAGCTCTGTATTGGTTGACAGGAACACGCCCGCCTCAGGATTGTGGTCGGTTGCTGTGATATCCGCGCCGCGCCGCTTCAGCACCAGGCTGGCCAGAGCGGTGCCGCAGCCCACTTCCAGAATTCGTAAATTTTTGATGGGTTGCGTCACCATCAGCCGTGACAGCAGTTCTTCAGCCTGCCAGAGCACCCCCGCCAGCGGCCACGTTGCGCTGGAAACGCCGAAGGTGGTGGCTGTATGGATGTCGTCGGGACACTGCTGCGTATCGCGCAGTGTCTTCAGATGGTAATCCTGTTCGGCCAGCTCAATGGTCTGGTATTTGTACCGCACGCCAGGCATGGCGAGCCTCAATGATGACTGCAGTTGCCTGCAAGTGTCTGCAGCCTAACCTGTCCGCGTGTCATTAGCTCTTTAAATCAGGACTTTCATGTGCCCGCAGTGACCCGTTCAACCGGCATCTGTTAACAAATAGACCTCAGATCAGATTACACTACGCGACTTTTTGGAGGCCAGGCAGTTTATGAGTGCAAACAGAAGTACAGGTGATGCCCTTGAGTTCCAGGTGTTTAACCGCCGCATAACGGCCAAGCGTTGGGGGCATAAACAGGGTATGCCCACGTTTGCTCTGCACGGCTGGCTGGATAACGCCAACACGTTTGATCGCCTGGCACCGCTGTTACCTGAGCTGGACCTGGTTGCCCTGGATTTTGCCGGTCATGGACTGTCGGATCATCGTCCCGCCGGCCAGCACTTTCATCCGTTGACAGACATGCAGGATATTCTTGCAGTAGCCGGGCAGCTGGGCTGGCATGAGTTTTCTCTGCTGGGTCACTCCATGGGTGCAGCCATTGCCAGTGAGTTGGCTGCCACATTCCCAGAGAAGATTGTCCGCGCGGTGTTTATCGATGGTTTTATGGCAACGGGTGGTGTGTCTGCGGAGGAACGTCTGGCGCAGAATCGTACCGCCATAGAGAGCATGCTGCACGCGGACAAGAAGACGCCAAAGGTCTATCCTGATCTTGAAACCATGGCACAACGTGTGACCCAGGCCACCGATCAATCGATGGCAGCGGCGCTGACACTGGTGCAGCGCGGTCACAAAATTGTAGAAGGCGGGGTTACCTGGCGCACGGATCCACGTATTCGATTTGCGACACCGCTGCGCCCAACCCGGGAACAGATAGATCTTCTGCTCAAGAACAGCACTGCACCGGGCCTGTTGCTGGTCGCGCAGCAGGGTGATACCTGGTATCAGGGTGAAATAGCAGATGCCCAGGCGGCGCACCCACATCTCACCGTTGAACGCATGCAGGGTCCCCACCACATCCATCTCGAGCCGGATTACGTTGACAAGGTGGCGGGGTATATCCGAAATTTCCTGGACCTCGATGCACTGTCCCGTGAGCGCGCCTAATTATCCGCGTTGGCGCTGAGCAGCTCTTCAATCCAGGGCAGGTGTTCACGACCAATGAACACCTGGCCTGCCACCAGATACGCCGGTGTTTCAATCACGCCTCGATCATGTGCCGCGACGGTAGCGTCTGTGAGGATCCGGGTAACCCCTGATGGTTCGGGTAGGGGTATGTCGATCCGCACTTCCTGTAACAGGGCCGCCAGCACGTCAGGCTCGTTGAGATTTTGCTGATCCTGCCAGTACCACTTGAACGCCGTATCGATAAATGTGTCGATCTGCTTGTGCGGCTGGTGCTCAAGGCACGCAAGCATGGCCACCGCGAGTTTGGCGTCAAACGGCGGGTCCTGAAAAATCATTGGCAAGCCCTGGATGTCCGCGTACAGGCGATGTACATCGCGCCGGGCAAGGGCACGCACACGACGGTGCTTTTCACCTTTGTTTTCGGCAGTTTTTTGTCTGGGAACGGTGGCCAGCCGCGTATCAAAAGGACGCCAGTTTGCGCTGGCGCCGGTGCGAGCAAGCAGTGCCCGCGTGGGAGCAAGCGCCAGGTACGCAGCAGGGGATTTAAAGTCGATGTAGATGTCGATGCTGTTCACAGCGTATAGGCCATATCGGGTGCGCGGCCTTGTTTGCCGTTAAGGCTCCAGCGTACATAAGGCAGGTGTTCCCGCCCGAACAGTATTTTGTTATCAAATACGTAGCTTGGCACGCCATAGATACCGGCATCGTGCAGCTTTGCCTGTAGCGTGTCGTGCTGTATACGGCCTGGGCCGCGCACGTAATCGCGGAAACCCTGAGCGTCAACACCTGCAGCCTGCAGGCAGGCACTCACCGCATCAACATCTTCAATATCCAGTTCGCGGCGCCAGAAGGGTGGGTATACCGAATCAAAATAGTCTTTCATTCTGTCCGGTGCCTGTTCTGCCACCCAGTTAATGCCCATGTTGGCCAGGCTGGAATCCCAGATTTTTTCTGTGCCTTTCAGGACGTAGCCCTGACGTTCTGCATACCGGCGGGCGTCTTTGTAGGCGTATTTCACATTCAGCCATTGGGCAGGGCTGCGGTTGGAGGACACCACTTTGCCCGCTGACTTTCTGGCGGAGCCCAGATAGCTGGGGATATCCAGGGTCAGAGCGCGCCAGTCGATCGTTATGCCCAGTTCTTCCTGTAGGGCCAGTGTGGGTTTCACCGCGATAAACGCGTAAGGACTCTTGATATCGAGATAGACGATCAGCGGTGCTTGGCTGGCTAGGGGATCCATGGAACAACACCTTAGAGGTGGGGGCCCGGCAGGTAAAGCTTGCTTTGCCCGCCGCCGTTTAAGATTATCTGTGCAGACAGGATACAAACACCAGGCCTTGCAAAGGGGATCACAGATGAAAGTTATAGTGTTAATGGTTGCATTTTTTGCAACTGTTGCCGTTCAGGCAGACATAAAACGCACTGCCAGCGGCAAACCAGACCTGTCCGGTGTCTACGATACCGGCACTCTGACGCCACTCAACAGACCTGAAGAGTTTGGCGACAATCAGTACATGACCCGTGAAGAGGCGGACAAAATCACGGCGCGAACCAAGGCGGTGTTCGACTTTGCCAACCGGGAAAGCGACCCGGACCGGGGCGCACCGCAAAAAGGTGGTGATGGCAACAATACTGCTGGCGCCGGCGGCGTAGGCGGCTATAACGCCTTCTGGATCGATCCCGGTAGTGACACCTTTGAGATCAACGGTAAATTTCGAACCTCCATCATTTACGAGCCAAAAAACGGTCGGCAGCCGCCGCGTACGCCAGAAAGCCTGGCGCGCATGGCATCCGCCTATCAGTCTTTTGGTCATGATAATGACGGCACCGCTTCCTGGCTGGCCTATGATGGCCCCGGTCCATTTGACGGCCCCGAGAGTCTGGCACCGTCCGAACGCTGCCTGATCAGTTTTGGCTCAAGCGTGCCGGTGATTCCCAGCCTGTATAACAACTACAAGCGAATTCTGCAGACTGAAGATTACGTGCTGATCTATCACGAAATGGTCCACGACGCGCGGGTGGTGCGCATGAACCAGGCACACCGGCCCAGCGAGCTGCGTACCTGGATGGGAGATTCCGTGGGGTACTGGGAAGGTGATACGCTGATTGTTAAAACAAAAAATTTCAAAAATATCAGTGGGTTAGCGGGCGCGAGTGATCAACTGGAAGTGACTGAACGTTTCAGTCGTCATCCGGATGGATATCTGGTGTACAACTTCACGGTGAACGATCCGGGTGCATGGACGTCACCCTGGAGTGGTGAATACACCTGGGCGCCCAGCGAAGACAAGGTCTATGAGTACGCCTGCCATGAAGGTAATTATGCCATGGGCAATATCCTGCGCGGCGCCCGGCTGCTCGAAAGTGAATGGGATGGCCCCGTTGCTGGTGGTCAGTAGGTAGCGCAACGGGCGCGTCATGCAGAGTTCCATGATGGCACAATCAGGTGCGAGATGCGTGACCCATCTGACACCCTCTCTGGGCGGCGAAGTCAGTGGCATTGATCTGTCCAGCATCAGTGCGCAGGATGAGGCGTTTATCAGGCAGGCGTTCAAAGATCGTCTGGTGCTGGTGTTTCGTGATCAAAAGCTGACCCGGGAGCAGCATAAGCGCTTCGGCCGTCTGTTCGGCGATCTGCATCTGCATCCGGCCAAAACGCACCTGGGCATGGCTGGTGACCCGGAGATTTTTGATATCAGGATCACCGCCAGAACCAGGGTGGCCAACGGTGAAGTCTGGCATACCGACCTGTCCTGCGAAGTGATACCACCCATGGCATCCGCACTGTATATTACCGAAGTACCGCCCAGCGGCGGTGGTGACACGCTGTTTGCAAACATGCAGGATGCGTTTGCAGCGCTGTCAGAACCACTGCAGAAACTGCTGTCGGGCTTGACCGCCTATCACAGTGGCTACAAGGATCTGAAAGCATACGGTGTGGTGCCGAAACCTGGCCAGCACTATCCGACCGCGTCACACCCGGTGGTCCCCATACATCCGGATACCGGTAACCCCGTGCTGTTTGTAAATGAAGCCTTCACCGAATCGATAAACGAGCTGAAGCCCGCCGAAAGCGCGGCTCTGTTGAACCTTTTGTATAGACACATTGAATCCAGCACACGATTTCATTGCCGCGTAAAGTGGCAGCCCAATACACTGGTGTTGTGGGATAACCGTGCTGTGCATCACCACGCGGTGTGGGACTACTTTCCGGAATCGCGAACCGGCGAGCGCGTGACCATCAAAGCGACCCAGCCGCCCAGCCGTTAGCTGCCGTGTCAGCTCCTAACCAACAAGTTGAGCTGCACATAGCAGGCATGCATTGTGCGTCCTGTACCGCACGGGTGGAAAACGCGCTGATGAGGGTAAACGGTGTGCGTGAGGCACGAGTCAATCTTGCCAATGAGCGGGCTTACTGCACAGTCGTGCCAACCGTGACCCGCGCGCAGCTGGCCGAGGCAATTGAACAGGCTGGGTTTGCGGTGCCGCTGCCGGACACCGGCCTGAACTCAACCGCTAATGTTTCGGCAGATGAAACCCGGCAGACGCTGCGTGCCGCACTCATTGCGGCTGTACTGACCGCGCCCGTGTTCATGCTGGAAATGGGTGGGCACCTGTTCCCGGCGCTGCAGGCCTGGCAAGCGCAATATCTGTCGGCAACGGCTGATCATCTGCTGCAGGCCGTCCTGATTACGCTGGTACTGATCTGGCCAGGCAGGGTGTTCTTCTCGACCGGCCTGGCAGCGCTGGCACGCTTTGCGCCGGATATGAATTCCCTGGTAGCGCTTGGCACCGGCGCCGCCTGGCTCTACTCCATTGGTGTGCTGGCTTTCCAGAAGTGGTTCCCGACGGGTACCGACCATGTGTATTTTGAATCTGCAGGTGTGGTGGTCACTCTGGTTCTGCTCGGTCGGTATTTTGAAACGAGGGCAAAGTACCAGGCGGGTTCGGCGGTGCGCGCGATGCTAAACCTGCAACCGGATGCCGCCCTGATGTGGAACGGCGACACCTATGTGGAAACGCCGGTCAGCGATATCCCCGTGGGTGCAAAAATACAGGTGAGACCCGGGGAGACGATTGCTGTGGATGGCGAAGTTATCGAAGGTGCATCCTTTGTCAATGAAGCCATGTTCAGCGGTGAGCCGCTCCCGGTGGCCAAACATGTTAAAGACAGTGTTATCGGTGGCACGCTGAATACAAACGGTGCCCTTGTTGTGGTAGCGACACGTACTGGAGCAGATACGGCATTGGCGAAGATCATTGCAGCGGTGGAATATGCGCAGGCGGCCAAGCTACCCATACAGGGATTTACCGATCGTGTTGTGCAGTGGTTTGTACCGGTGGTTCTGGCCATTGCGGTGCTTACGTTTTTTCTGTGGCTCAGCCTGGCTGGCGCGCAGGCTTTAAATCTGGCGTTGCTCAGCGCGGTGGCTGTACTGATTGTCGCCTGTCCCTGTGCGCTGGGTCTGGCAACACCGACCTCCATTTTAGTGGGGACCGGTGTGGCGGCAAAACGAGGGGTCGTTTTTAAGCACGGCGATGCCCTGCAGGTGCTGAACGAAGTAGATGTTGTGGCCTTTGATAAAACCGGAACCTTGACCCTGGGCCAACCCAGGTTAGCTGAGCTGGCTGTTGCCAGCGGGTGGGATGAGAATCTGGTCCTGAGTCTGGCAGCGTCCCTTGAACAGGCTTCTGAACACCCGCTGGCCAGAAGTATCGTGCAGGCTGCACAACAACGTGATCTGCCGCTTCTGACAGTAGATGATTTTCTGGCCCAACCGGGTTCTGGTGTGTCCGGCAGGGTCAACGGGCAGCATGTTCTGGTCGGTTCACGGCGCATGCTGATACAGGCGCAGGTCGATTTAAGTGCGCTTGAAGAAAAATCAGCGGCTTTTGCTGAGCAAGGCCATACACTGCTCTGGGTGACTGTTGATGCGCAACCTGCCGGAGTTTTGGCAGTGCGCGATCAGTTAAAAGATGACGCCGCAGCACTTCTGGGTGCGTTGTCCCGCCGCCATCTCCAAACAATAATTCTTAGCGGTGATCACCTGCCTGCCGTGCAGGGTGTGGCTGCGCAGCTCAATATTGCAGAAGTGTTTGCTGATTTATTACCAACGGACAAAGTGGCGGTACTTAAGGATCTTCAGCAGGCCGGTAGAAAGGTTGCCTTTGTTGGTGATGGCATCAACGACGCGCCGGCTCTGGCGCAGGCAGATGTGGGCATCGCTCTGGGTTGTGGCACGGATGTCGCCATCGAGAGTGCAGACGTTGTTGTCTCCGGAGACGCTTTACAAGGCGTGGCCGATGCATTTCTTCTCAGTCAGAGCGTGATGACAAACATCAAGCAGAACCTGTTCTGGGCATTCATCTATAATTTACTGCTGATTCCTGTTGCAGCAGGCATGTTGTACCCGCTTGCGAAACTGCAGCTGTCTCCAGCGCTGGCTGCGATGGCGATGGCGTTGTCGAGCTTGTTTGTTGTGGCCAACGCACTGCGGCTCAATCGCCTGAAAATGATTCAGAGCTGAGTAACAGGTCGCTGTTGCAGGTTATCAACAGATGCCTTAGCTAACTGATCAGCACCGGGGCTTGTGTGATGTATTGATCCTGTGCAATGGCATTGATGATAAAGTCGGCAACGTTTGCTCTGGATATGATGCCGTTACGCCAGGTGTCCTGTGTGACCAGAACCTGGTAGGGCTTGCGGGCGCCATTGGTTAACACACCCGGGCGTGCGATGGTCCATGCCAGGCTGCTGGCTCTGATAGACGCTTCCTGCTCAGACTTGTCCGCATAGGCGCGCCCGAAAACAAGGTTGAACCCTATACGCTGCAGGGGGGCAATGGCGCCATGACTGTCGCCAGCGCCAAAACCGGTCACACACACCAGGCGCTTCACGTTGTGCTGCGACATCTGCTCGATGAGAATTCTGGTGGCTTCGGAAAACAGCTCGACAGGTCCGGTGAACAGTTTGAGATCAAACGGTACGCCAAGGCTGAGCACCACCGCTTCTATATCGACAAGGGCTGAAGCAACATCCGCTGCCACCAGAGCATTGCCATCATGCCTGCTCAGATTGTCATGGGTATAAGCCATTTTTGATGCGTTACGGGAGAAGGCGCGCACCGCCCAGCCTTTATCGCAGGCTGCGCTAACGGTTGCCAGGCCGATGCCGCGGCTGGCACCGATGACTAGAATTCGTTTTTCCGGCATGGCGATAGTCTATTGTCCTGGATTTCACTGGTCTCTTCATCGATCCATGGGCATCATCCGCCAGGCCGGGTGAATGGCCTGTGAAGTGTGTGTGGAAGTGTGTGCGTGGAAGTGTGTGCAAGCACAGGAAAGTCAGGTTTTTTCGAAGCGCAATCCTGCACGAAGCGAATAGAACCGATTCCAGAGCGGGGTATAGTGGCGGGTTTTGTTGATCGGTGGAAATGTTTTCGGGTGGTTAATACCCCGGAGTTGCGAGGTGGGTCTGTGGATTTGAAAATTCTGAGCCGTGGGTTGGCGTTCTTTTCGGTACTGGTGCTGGCGGTTGTGCCCCAACTGGGGTCAGCGAATACCACCAGTGTGTTCAGCCCGGATGTGAAAGAGGGTGACCGGATGTGGGAGTACCGCACCAGCTTTGAACCCAATGACGGTGGTCAGGAAGATGTCTTTGCTCATCGCCTGCACTACCAGCATGCGTTCAACGGTCAGTCCCGGCTGCGTGTGATCGGCCAGCAGAGCGACAATGGTGGCGACCTGGAATTCCGCTACATGCGTCTGGAATATCAATACCAGTATCTTGAAGACGAAGACGCAGGATGGGACAGTGCATTGCGTTTTGAGTTACAACTTGCCGAAGGAGACGATCTGCCGCATCGTTTCCGCCTGGCGTGGACGGGTAAAGTCGATGCCACCGACCGCTGGCAGCTGCGGGCTAACCTGATCACCGGGCGTGAATTCCATAGCGGCGCGGACAGCGGTGTTTCGCTGGAGACGCGCTGGCAGGCCACCTATGCATTAGATGGCGGCACACGGTTGGGACTGGAAATGTTCAACGATCTGAATACCACCGCGGACATCGGCGGTTTTGATGATCAGGAGCATCAGCTGGGCCCCATTGTGAAGCTGAAGCTGGGCAGAGGCTGGAGTGTCGACTTCAGCTATCTGTTTGGATTGTCTGATGGTGCGGCGGATGAAAACCTGCGTATGCACCTCAAATACAGCCTATAGGTTTTTCAGCCTGTTGCGCAGCGCCGCACCGTGATCTAAACCCAGCAGGGCGCGTAGGGCCGGAGCTGCCCGCTGCTTGAAGCCATCGTCAAAAGGTCCCATGGGGACCATCGGTTTTATCGTAAGCTGGGTGTAATTGATCAGCACAGCGACCCGCGGTTCACTGGCATGATTCTGTGCAGTCTGATGCCAGAGCAGGCCATGGCTGACCAGGGCATCACCGGCGTTGCCGGTAATCTGTATCGCATCCTGAGCAAAGCGATCGGCTGCAGGGCGTTCGGGCCAGCGCTGACTGCCTGGTGCCACCCAGGTTCCGCCGTTGGTGCTGCTGAACGGTTCCATCATCCAGATCACCTGCATCATCAGCGGTGGATCCACGGGCATTCCGGCGGGCATGGCCCAGTAAGGATAATCAATATGTAAGCCACCTGTGGTACAGCCTGGCATCAGAATACGGCCGGAGAATGCGCCCAGTGCGGCGTCCTGGCCCAGCAGGGCGTGAGCCACCGCCAGCAGCCTTGGGTGGGTGACCAGCGCTTCGAAGGCAGCGCCACGTAAGATCAGGTCAGGTATGTGCAGAACGCCGGCTTCGTTTTCCCGGGCGTCTTCGAGCTGACCCAGCAGCATACTGCGAATCTCAGTGGCTGCGGCGGTTGTCAACAGTCCCTCCAGCCTGGTGAAGCCGGGACCGGTGATGAGCGCGCGGCGGATCTCATCAGGGTGATCTGGTGCAGATGCTGATTGGAGGGTTGTGTCAGGCATGGACATAGGCCAGTGAGTGTGCAAGTCCAAGCATGCCGCGCCGGCACACCCCTGTCCATTACCCGTCTTTACCCGCGGTTACCTGGCTGGTGGTCCCTGGCGTTCGATGATAGGGTCTGCCCAGGTTGCACGTAGAAGGCGACCCCCTCCGTGTTTGAGAGACCCTGCACATGTTTACAGCTTTAATCTGTCTGGTTGGCGCCGCCGTATTGGTGGGCCTGGCGTTTACCTTTTCGCTGGACCGCAAACGTATTAACTGGCGCACTGTGTTACTGGCCCTGGCGATGCAGGCGGGTGTTGGGGCGCTGGTGCTTTACGTGCCTATGGGTCAGGCGGTACTGGCCGCCATGACCACCGGCGTCAGCGCCATCCTCGATTATGCAAAGGATGGCATTACCTTTGTTTTTGGTGACGTCGGTGCCGGCAAGCTGGGGTTCGTGTTCGCTTTTCAGGTACTGCCCGCCATCATATTCTTTTCGTCGCTGATTTCCGTGCTGTACTACACCGGCGTGATGCGCTGGGTGGTGATGGTTATCGGCGGGCTGTTTCGCAGCGTACTGCGTATCAGCGCACCCGAATCTCTGTCCGCTGCAGCCAATATCTTTATGGGGCAGACCGAAGCACCCATAGCTGTGCGGCCTTTTCTGGTTCAGATGAGTCGCTCGGAGCTGTTTGCTGTCATGGTTGGCGGGCTGGCAACGGTCGCTGGTGCCACCATGGCCGGGTATGCGGCGTTGGGTGTCGAGCTCAAATATCTGATTGCCGCAAGCTTCATGGCAGCGCCGGGTGGTATTGCCATGGCCAAAATATTTGTCCCTGAACAGCCGGACGCAAAGTTGATCAATGACGTTGGTGAGCTGGGCAGCAGTGAAGAAGATCCGGCAAATATCTTTGACGCCGCAGCCAAAGGGGCAACCAGCGGATTGATGCTGGCAGCCAATGTTGGCGCCATGCTGATTGCATTTATTGCTCTGATTGCGCTGGCTAACGGCATGTTCGGCTGGGTTGGCGGACTTGTTGGTTTTCCGCAACTCAGCCTCGAGCTGGTGCTGGGTTATCTGTTTGCACCGATTGCCTTCCTGATAGGTGTGCCCTGGGCGGAGGCGGTTCAGGCAGGAAGTTTCATCGGACAGAAACTGGTGCTCAATGAGTTTGTCGCGTACGTGAATCTGGTGAGTGATGGGGCTGATCTGACGGCTCACACAACGGCGGTCGTTACGTTTGCGCTATGCGGATTTGCAAACTTCTCGTCTATCGCTATCCTGCTCGGCGGTATTGGCTCCATGGCCCCTGAAAGACGGCCGCAGATTGCCCAGTTAGGTGTGCGCGCCTTGATGGCCGCCTCGTTGGCCAATCTGATGAGTGCAGCCATTGCCAGTTTTTTCCTGTTACTCGGTAGCTGAATGATGCAAGTGCCAACCCTCAGCATTGAAAAGTTCCCCGATGATTCCGGCTTTGTGGACGCCCTGGGTAATGCCTATGAATCCTGTGGTTTCTGCGGTATATCCGGGCACGCTATCAGTGATGAAATCATCGGCGATGCCTACGCTGTGTTGCGTGAATTTTTTGCCCTGCCGGCGGACGTTAAGCAGCGTTATCATACCCAGACCGCTGGCGCTCGAGGCTACACCAGCTTTGGTATTGAAACCGCCAAAGACAGTACCCATCCGGATCTGAAGGAATTCTGGCAGGTGGGAAGGGAAGTGATGCCTGGCAGTCCGGGCCACGCAGCGCTGTTGCCCAATGTCTGGCCGACGGAAGTGCCGCAGTTTCAAACAAAACTGTATCGTCTTTACGAGGCCCTCGAAGCGCTGGGCAATCGGGTTCTGGATGCGCTGGCGCTGTACCTGAATCTGACGCCAGGCTACTTCCGCGACAAAGTAGACCACGGAAACTCAATTCTGCGGCCCCTGCATTATCCCCCCATAGCGCAGCAGGATACGTTGTCGTTGCGCTCTGCGGCCCACGAAGACATCAATCTGATCACGCTGCTGGTTGGCTCGGAGGAGCCAGGACTGGAAGTGCTGGCCAGGGACGGGCAGTGGGTGCCGATCAATATGCAGGCCGGGACTATTGTGGTCAACATAGGCGACATGATGCAGCGTCTGACGAACCATGTGCTGCCGTCTACAACCCATCGGGTGGTGAATTCTCCCGAAGCATATTCCGGTTGCAGCCGTTATTCGATTCCGTTTTTTCTGCATCCCAATCCGGAATTTGAAATCGCTACCTTGCCGGGCTGTATCACAACAGCTAATCCCAACCGTTATCCCGAGCCGATACTGGCGGATGATTATCTGAAGCAGCGCCTGGTTGAAATTGGTCTGATGTAAAAAAACCCTGCCGGGATTGGCAGGGCTGTAAAGTCGGGTCAGGACCGTGGGATGCTGACCCGGGGCTACTGAATTTTTGAAGTCAGGTTATGAGCCGATCAGACTGTTGTCTTAGCAGTAGTTGTTGAAGGTGCAGCAACTGTTGCTGGTGGTGCACTGGCAGCCTTCGGTTATTTTAAACATCACCCATCTGAGCATCGGTTTTCTGAGCATAGGTTTATAGCAGGTTGGTACCTGTAAAGTACGCCAGTGGGCACCTATGGCTTCAGAGTAGGCAGGCCAGGTGACAAGGTGGTGTCAGTTTGGTGACAGAAACATGTCGATGGAGGTTTCCTGCGCCTGCGCTTGGTTTAAACTGGCGGGTTTTTGGAAGACCATCTTGTACACATTTGATCAACCGCTGACGTTCTCCCGCGGACCGCAGATGAAAAACCGTTTCATGCTTGCGCCGTTGACCAATTCCCAAAGCCACGAAGACGGTGTCATGAGTGAAGAAGAATTTCACTGGCTGACCATGCGTGCTGCCGGCGGTTTTGGCCTGACCATGACGTGTGCTGCCCATGTGCAGGTGGTGGGTAAAGGTTTTCCTGGTCAGCTTGGCATATGGAGTGATCACCACATGGCAGGCCTGACCCGCCTGGCGGACAAAATCCGCGCGGAAAACAGTATTGCCATCGCCCAGCTGCATCATGCGGGCATGCGCGCACCGGCTGAGATTATCGGCTGCGCGCCTGTCTGCCCCAGTGATGATGCAGAAACCGGTGCCCGCGGCCTGAGCACAGGCGAGACAGAACAGCTGATAGAAGATTTTGTACTGGCTGCCCTGCGCGCGGAGCAGGCGGGCTTTGACGGGGTCGAGCTGCACGGCGCTCATGGTTATATTCTTTGCCAGTATTTCAGCCAGGACATCAACCAGCGCCAGGATCGATTTGGCGGTAACGCTGAGAATCGCTGGCGGGTACTGTTCGACATCATCGAGGGGATTCGCCACCGCTGTCGACCTGATTTCAGTCTGGGTGTGCGCCTGTCGCCGGAACGCTTCGGCATGCAGTTGGCGGAAGTGAAAGATATGGCGGCGCGACTGATGCAAAGTGGTCAGATAGATTTTCTTGACATGTCCCTGTGGGATGTTTTCAAAAAGCCGGAAGAACAGGCCCATCAGAGCCAGTCTCTTCTGTCTCATTTTACCGAATTACCCAGAGCGCAAACCCGGCTGGGGGTTGCCGGTAAAATTCGCACCCCGGCAGAAGCTCAGGCAGCGCTGGATGCCGGTGTTGACTGGATCATGCTGGGTCGTGCGGCCATTGTGCACCATGATTTTCCGCGTCAGGCAATGCAGGATCCCGCTTTCGAGCCGGTCAGCCTGCCGGTCACGCGAAGTTATCTTGCAAACGAAGGACTCTCACCCAGGTTCATAGATTACATGGCGGGCTGGAAAGGTTTTGTCAGTGATGCCTGACAATCTTGACCCGGAGACTGCACGCCTGCAGGATGGCAGGCTGATTACAACAGATTGATGTTCTGAAGCTGATGTCGGCCACTGCGCATACAAAACGATATCGACCGTTGCTGTTTCTGGTCGCCGCAGCGCTGCTGGTGCAGAGTCTTTACCCCAGCGGCACCATGCCCGGTCAGCTGGGTAATGGCTGGGTGGCAACGCTGTGTCCCGAGGGTATGCCGGTGGCCTTTATGGCCCAGCTGCAGGCGCGTTTTGACTCATCCAGCAAACCCTTTGACCTGCATGCCGGACATCACGGCACTGGGACAGGTACTCATCACGGTAGCCCTCACAGTGCTCACGCGCAGAGCGGCGAGTTGGATGCCCATGCAGATCACAGCGCCGCTCACCAGGCCATGGGTGACTGCCAGCTGGGCAGCCAGCTTGATCAGCCTTTTACACTCACAAGCTCATACACACCTGGCCTTGCGGTCCAGGTTGAGCTTGCAGACGCCCCCTTCCGGATAACCGATTTAAGCGCTGGCGAGGTGTATCGCCAGCGACCCCGTGGACCACCACTGTCCTGTTGAACCGCTGATTGATTCTCTGAGTCCGCGATAACTGATCGCAGGCTCCGTGAGCCTTTCTTTAAACATAATTCTTTGAAACAGCCTTTGCGCGTTTGTGCAGAGGCGCCTTTGTATTTTCAGGAGATAAGACATGCGCTTATTAGGCGTAGCGTTGCTGTTTGCAGCACAAGCCGGGTGGAGTGAGCCCGGACAGATGGAAGAAGTTGTGGTCGTGGCCGACCCGCAGATAAGAACTTTCGAATTGGCCGAGACGCTGGATATTTCCCCGGATTCAGCCTCAATTCTGCGCAAGGCACCCGGGGCGAGCGTGGTTCGTAATGGCCCGCTGACAGGCATGGCCCAGTACCGCGGGATGTCGCGTTTCCGGGTCAGCACACAGGTTAATGGCATGGAGATCAGCGCCGGCGGTCCTAACTGGATGGATCCACCGTTGTCCTATGCGCCTGCTGCGCATCTGGAATCGCTGCAGGTATACCGGGGGATTGCTTCAGTCAGTGCCGGATTGGAAACCATCGGCGGGGCGGTAAAAGCCAACACCTGGCAGGGTGTCTTCAGCGACGCAGGCATCGAGCTGGACGGTCGTCTGCGCACGGGCACCCAGAGTGTGAATGGCGCAACTCTGTTCAGCGCAGCCGCTGCTGTGTCCAGCGAGTCGCATCTGTTGCGGGTCAGCGGTCTGTCTGAAGCTGCAGATGACGCTGATTTCAGTGGGGGAGAGATCTTACCCTCGGAGTATGAACGGCAGCGTTTTGACGTCGGTTATGGCTTGCGTCGCGGTGCACATACCCTGCGCGTGGATTACGGGCGCAGTGAAACCGGAGATACCGGCACCGCTGCGCTGCCCATGGACATAGCGTACATCGATGCGGATCTGGTGAACGTGTCCTGGCAGTTCGATGCAGATGATGTGCAGCTGCTGGCGCGGATCCATACCAGTGATATCGAACATGGCATGACCAATTATCATCTGCGCAGCGCACCGGCAAATCCTGGCATGTGGCGCATGAATATTGCGACCGGAGACAATCGCGGCTTTGCACTGGCAGCCAGCTGGAGTGGCTGGCGAATGGGGCTGGATGGTCATGAAGAAGTCCACAATTCCGACATCAGTAACCCGAATAATCCGATGTTTTTTGTGGCCAATTTCAATGACGCGCAACGCACATTGCTGGGCCTGTATCTCGAACGGGAACTCATGCTGACCCACAGATGGCAGGCGGAGCTGGGTGCGCGCTACAACCGTGTGACCAGCGACAGTGATGAGGTCAACGCAACTCCGGCCATGATAGGGATGCCTCCTGCTGTTGCCTTGCGTGAGGGCTTTAACAACGCGGATCGTAAGCAGACGGATAACAATATCGATTGGGTGACCAAGGTGCGTTACCACTACAACGACAACATGGATCTGTATGCGGGTCTGTCGCGCAAAACCCGCTCGCCCGCTTATCAGGAGCGTTATCTGTGGTTACCGCTGATGGCCACCGCGGGTCTGGCCGATGGTCGTACATATACCGGCAACATTGAGCTCGATCCTGAAACAGCCCACGAAATCGAACTGGGTGTTGACTGGGTAGGTCAGAACCTGCGGATCTCGCCGCGTGTGTTCTATAAACGCGTGGATGACTACATCCAGGGTACTGCCAGCACCAATATGGCGGCGCTGATGTTTGTGCAGATGATGAACAATACCAACGGTACAGATAATCCTGTGCCTCTGGAGTTCAATAATGTCGACGCGGAATTTTATGGCTTCGATATGGATTGGTCTTTTCAGTTGAACAGCCAGTGGTCCGTTGAAGGGGTTGTTAACCTGGTGCGAGGCGAGCGCCGGGATGTGGAGGATGACCTGTATCGGGTCGCTCCGCTCAACGGGTTTGTTGGGCTTCACTACACGCAACCGGATTGGCATATTGGCATCGAAGGGTTCTGGGCAGCAGGGCAGGATCGCACCTCACAGATCAACGGCGAACCTTCAAGCTCCGGCTATGCGCTGCTGAATCTGCAGGGTGATGTTCATATAACCCAGGGTATGCGCCTGGGGTTTGGCGTGGATAACGTGTTTGATCGAGACTACGCGGACCACTTAAGCGGCATCAATCGCGTCAGGGCAAACCCTGATCTGCCTGCAGGCGAGCGTCTACCTGGCTACGGACGGAACTTTTTTGCCCGTATCGATTATAGTTGGTAATCAATCTGTGAAACCTGAGGAAAGCCATGAACGTGATGCCGAATGACGAGTTGATGCACCCGGTTGGTGATGACCCGGCCTGGAGCGAAAGTTACTACTTCAACTTTGTTGATCCGGACTCCAGGCTGGCCATTTTCACACGTATGGGCTTTCGTCCCGGCAGTGGCTGGGCGGATGCTCTGCATGTGGTGTATCTGCCGGGTAAACGGGTGGCATTTACCTATGGTCGTCGTGACATCGGCTCCGATTTATCCGCCTACAATGGTGATCTGTGTGCCGGTGATTTACGCCTCACCTGTGTTGAGCCCCACCAGACCTGGCGACTGGAATACGACGGACCGGCTCAGGATATTGCCAATGCAGACATTCTGCTGGAGCGTCGCAAGCTGCGCCCGGATGGCTGGTTTGTACCGGCCACCCTGCAGATGGACCTGCAGTTTGACTGTCTTACCCAGCCGCATTATGCAGCCCGGGGCGCGCATGGTCACTTCGAACAGAGTGGCCGGGTGAGCGGCCACATCAGGCTGCATGACGAGAGCTGGCAGGTGCAGGGTTACGGCGTCCGCGACAAAAGCTGGGGCCCCCGGGACTGGGGGGGCGGCAACAGGTCACAGACACCTGGGGAAAAATCGGCAGCGTCTCCAGCTACCCAGGGCCCCACCCCCTTTGTGAACTGGTTTTCCATGAATTTTGGTGCGGATGCTGCCCTTGGAGGGTCGTGCTTCAGGCACAGTGATGGTCAGATGAAAGGTTCGGGTTGGATGCAACGCGGCGGTGAAAGTGTTGACCTGGTGGACGTGGTGATTGAATCAACCTATGAGGATGACTCGATTCTGCACACCGGGGTTAAGCTGCAGGCCACCACGGATAAGGGCGAGCAGATTCTGATAGACGGTCGTGTCCTGAATGTCTGCCCCACCAAAATAGCGATGCCGGGTGGTGCCACCTTTGTCAACGAAGGTCTGGCTGAGTTCACCTGGAACGGTCAAACCGGTTACGGCATCGCGGAACACTGGCATGCAGTAGACCTGGGTTAAGCCAGGGGCTACTGCATCCATTGTCGGGGTTGTGTTCTAGGGCTTACGGAACAGCAGGGTGAATCGGTCGGTGTTGCCGGTTACGCTGCGACGCCCAACTTCGTACACCAGTTCATCGTCATAGCGATAGTGCAGGTCGGCGTAGTCCACAAAGTCAAAGCCGGCGGCTTCAATCTCTTTGATGGCCTGCACCGGATCCATGCGTCGCCAGTTCTCGCTGTTGTCTTCCTGCATATGGCGCCGGGTATGATCAACAACACCGTAAACACCGCCGGGTTTGAGCACGCGGAAGACTTCTTTATTCAGAATGGCCCGGGTTTCTTCGGTCAGGTTGTGCAGGTTGCGGAAGGTCAGCACCATATCAATGTTGCTGGTGTCCAGAGTCAATGCGCTCAGGGCAAAGCGGCGACTGCCTTGTGGACGTGAGAAACTCGACATGTCGACATCCAGGACTTCAACATCGGTAAGGGTGCCGGCTTCGATCTGGGCGGCTACGTTCTGGGTGCCTATGGCGACCAGCAACTGGCCTTTTTCTGCCAGTGCTGGGGCAAGGATTTTACTGTACCAGCCTCCGCCGGGTAATAGTTCCAACACGCGCATGTCTTCCTGCAGGCCGAAAAACTTAAGCGTTTCCAATGGTTTGCGATTAGCATCTCGAGCTTTTTCAGCTTCGCTGCGGCTGTCACTGTCGATCGCCGCCTGGAGCTTTTCTTCAATGTCTGCGTAAGCAGACCCAGCGCCGAAGCTCAGCGCCAGCGCAACAACGGCGCAGTAAACAAGGTGGTGCATGTCATATCCTCTGGTTTTTGCAGTGGGTTCGTTTATCTTCATCCTACACTTTTGTGATTGCGCACGAAAAGTTTAAGCAGCTGTACTGCCGCGCTGGAAGGCAATGAGCACAAATCCGTCTACCATCTGGACTGGCAACTCATGCCACCATCAACCACCAGGTTTGCACCACTGATCCAGCGTGATGCGTCACTGAGCAGAAACAGCGCCGCATCCGCAATGTCAGCACCCTCACCGAGGCGCTTAAGCGGTGCACGGGTCCGCCAGCGTTGCACACCTTCAGGCCAGGACTGCTCGATATCATCACGGCTCACGAGGCCGGGTGAGAGGGTGTTGAAGCGGATGTTCTGTGGGCCATATTCCAGGGCAAAGCTGCGCGTCAGCATGTTCACCCCGGCTTTGCTGGTGGCGTAGTGTCCGTGGCCCGCGGCGCCATCGCTGGCTTCAATCGATGAAATGTTAACCACACTTGTGATATCGAAGCGGGCACACACCTGTTGCGTCAGATAGAACACCGCGTTGAGGTTGGTCTGCTGGGTATGCTGCCACTGTTCGAGGGAAAGCTGCGCCAGTGCCGTCACAGACTGATCTGCTGCATTGTTGATCAGGCCCGTAAGCTGCAGTCCGCGGCTGCTGATGCGGTTGCAGAGTTCATCAATCTGAGCGGCATCTGACAAATCCGCCGCCAGGCTGAGGGTCTGACCGCCCAGTCGCGACTGCAACGCGTCGAGATCCTGTGATGGCGTGCGATAGTGCAGGACAACTTCTGCGCCTGCCTCCGCCAGGCGTAGCGCAGTGGCACTGCCTATCGTGCCAGCCGCGCCGGTGATCAGCACACACTGGCCTGTCAGGTCGAGAAGCTTGTTTACGGGTGTGATCATGGTGTGCGCTATGTTGTCCTTCCGCGACTGTGCGTAGAATCCAGTTTACAGTTTCAGGGCACGGGAATGATATGGGAGATTTTGCAGGCCTGGTGCCGGCGGCATCGCGCGGCCGGATCGCGGAACGGTTCTACACTCAGGAGCGTTGTTACATCACCGAGTATATGAACATACCCGAAGCCGCTGAGGTGTCGATTGCGCAGTGTGCCGTTGCCCCGGCTGTGACAACCCAGCTGCACAGCCTGGGGGTAGAGGAGCGTTATATCATTACCCAGGGCCAGGGTGTCATGGAACTGGATGAGGCAGAGACCTTTCTCGTGAACGTGGGGGATGTAGTTATCATTCCCGCGGGAGTTGCCCAGCGCATTCGCAATCCCCTTGATGAGGAACTGATTTTTTTCTGCGTCTGCACGCCGAGATTTCAGCCTGAACACTATCGTGTGCTGGAAAGCGCCCACACCCAGCCTTTGGACATGGTCTTGTGATTGATTTTATCCGCGTGCCGGTCGCGGTTGCCGTTATTCTGCTGGTCTGCTGGCTGTTGTCGGATAACCGTGGGCGCGTGCCCTGGCGACTGGTGTTTGTCGGGCTTGCCATGCAGTTTGCGTTTGCCCTGCTGGTGTTGGGTTCGGATATCGGTCAACAGGTGCTGCGCGCCATCAGTGACGGCGTGACCCAGGTGGTCGCGTCGTCCGCCGCCGGCGCGGAATTTGTGTTTGGTACCGGCTACCAGGAGCACTTCATCGCGTTTTCCATTCCCGCAACCATCATTTTCTTTTCACTGCTCATGTCGCTGCTGTATCACTTCGGCATCGTGCAGTGGATTGTTAAGGGGATGGCGGCAGGCATCCGGAAGTTATTGCCGGTGTCCGGTGCAGAATCTCTGACCGCCTGCGCCAACGTGTTTATCGGCAACACCGAAGCACCGCTCATCATCAAGCCGTACATTGCCGGTATGACCCGTTCAGAAATCATGGCCATGATGACCGCAGGCATGGCCACCATCAGTGGCGGCATGCTGGCGGTCTATATCGGCCTGGGTGCCGACGCCGGATACCTCATCACCGCATCGCTGATGGCGGCTCCCGGCGCGCTGGTGGTGGCTAAGATCATGGTGCCGGAAACCGAAACACCGGTGACCATGGGCAAAGCGGTGGTCAACCTGCCGTCTGACTCGGTGAATATGTTCCAGGCCATGACCAAAGGTGCTTCTGATGGTCTTATCCTGGCGGCTAACGTGGTTGCCATGCTGATTGCCTTTGTCTCCATGGTCGCGCTGCTTAACTGGCTGATGGGCTTGGCGCCGGATGTGCTGGGTGAGCCTCTGACCTTACAGCGTGTGTTCGGCTGGTTGTTTTATCCTTTTGCGGTGCTGATTGGCGCTGATCTGGCCGATGCGGCAAAGGTGGGCAACCTGCTGGGCATGAAAATTTTTCTCACTGAGTTTCTGGCTTACACCGAACTGCAGCAGCTGGGTGATCAGATTTCTGATCGCTCCAGAGCAGTGGCCACATTTGCGCTGTGTGGCTTCAGCAGTTTTGTGTCGATCGGCGTGCAGGTGGGTGGTATCGGTGCGCTGGTACCGCAGCGGCGTGACGACATAGCGCGCACCGGTCTGCGCTGCATGATCGGGGGCACCCTGGTGACGCTGATGACCGCCACCATAGCGAGTCTGTTTTTTTAAAACCGTGTGCGCATTGAGCAAGTAGAGGGAACAACGTGACAGAAACAGTTTTAACCCAGGATCAGCAACAGCAGTTTATTCAACAGGGTTACGTGGTGCTGGAAAACTTCAAGACACCTGAAGAAATTGAGCGTTTGCGTGAGGCCGCGCTGCAGGTCGTGGACACGTTCGATTTTGCGACCCATCAACATGTTTTTTCCACGGCTGCGCAAGCGGCGGCGCTGGGAGAATATTTTCTTACTTCCGGAGATCAGGTCCGTTGCTTTCTTGAGCCGGGTGCTGCAGATGAAAATGGTCATCTGCAGGTGGATAAACGGCTGTCGGTAAACAAGCTGGGCCACGCCATGCATGACCGCATTCCCGCTTTTCGGACGTTTTCCGCCGATCCTCGCCTGCAGATGCTGATGCACGAGACAGGGGTGCGTGAGCCGCATGTGTGGCAATCGATGTACATTTTCAAACAACCTCGTATTGGCGGCGAAGTGGGTTGGCATCAGGACGCAACGTACTTTTTCACCGAGCCTCTGAGTGTCAAGACGCTGTGGTTTGCCATCGACGATGCAACCCTGGAAAACGGTTGTTTATGGGTTGCGGACACAGGGCCGCAGACACCGCTGCGGGAGGTGTTTGAAGTGATTGACGGCCGTCCGCGCACACGACGTCTTGATGCCACACCGTGGCCGGATCTGCAGCAGGCGCAGCCGCTGGAGGTGAAAGCGGGTTCGCTCGTGTGTTTTTCCGGCACGTTGCCTCATTACAGTGCGCCGAACAGGTCAGATAAGGCGCGACATGCGTATACGCTACATGTGGTTGATGCGCAGGCAATTTACCCGCAAACAAACTGGATTCAGCGGGGGCATGATCTGCCCGTGCGCGGATTCCTGTAACTCATCCATGCTGATCTGGCTGGACTGATGCGGATTGTGAATCATCTGGCAACGTCTGTTCGATCAGATCGGTAATGGCCTGGCTGCTGGGCGATTGTTCCGTATCAATCATAATGGTCCTGCTGAGTTCTTCAGCCTGCATAGGCTGATACGTGGCCAGTTGATGGTCCAGCACCACCAGATCAGCTTCAGAAATATCGCTGCCCTGAGTCTGCCGCGCAGCAACCCGTTGCCTGAGGGTGGCCGCCTGTGCGTGGAAATGTAATATTCGCACAGGCACAGCCAGACGCTCTGCCAATGCCTGAAACAGATCGCGCTGAGTTTTCTCAAGGAAAGTGGCATCAACGATGACGGGATAGCCAGCCGTCAGAATTTCTTCGGCCAGAGCGGCGAGCCTGGCATAAGTCTGAGCACTGGCATCAGGGGCATATGCGCCAGCCTCAATCTGTGTTGTCCCGGCACTATCTGTGTTTTGACCAAACAACCGTTGCCGCTCTCGATCCGAGCGTATGCGGATGGCCCCCATGTGTTCAGACAGTGGCGCAGACAACGTGGATTTGCCGCTGCCGGACAGTCCGTGGGTGAGCAGCAGCACAGGCTGTCGGGGCTGTGTGTAACCTGCTGCAAGGGCAAGGTAGTGCTCAAACTGTGCCAGCGCTTCACGGCGTTCTTCAGTCGACGGAGCCTGGGACAGACGGATCCCGGCAATCTTCGCGCGCACCGCAGCGCGATAGGCTTTGTAATAGCTGAGCAGCTGCACCCCTGCGTAGTCGCCGGTCAGTTCCAGGTAGCCATTCAGAAAACGGTACGCAAAACTGGATTTACCGTGATCCTCCAGGTCCATCAGCAGGAACCCGATTTCACTCATGACGTCGATCCAGTAGAGGTCCGGATTGAACTCTATGCCGTCGAAGATGACCGGTACCTCGTCAATAACCGCGATGTTACCCAGGTGCATATCGCCGTGACACTCGCGTATGAAACCGAGTTGCTTACGTGCTTTGATCTGCGGCAGCCAGTGCTGATATTCGCGTTCTGCCCATGCTTGGACGATGCCAACCTTTCTGATCTGGTCCGCAGAACAGCCGCCCTGCAGAATATCCTTAAAGTTTTCCAGTACCGGTGCATGTACGTGTTCTGGTGTGCCGTAGGGACTGTCCGGTGGTGCAGTGGGAACCGACAGATGAAACGGCGCAACCTGGCTGATGAGCTGATCAATATGTGCAGGTAGCAGGCGATCCTTTTGCACCATATCACTGAGTAATCCTTCCTGCGCAAAGCGTTTCATTTTCACGGCGTATTCGATGGCTTCGCCAGCACCGTCAATCTGTGGCTGCTGCACACTGCCGGTGATGGCCACCACATCCAGATAAAGCTGTGGTGCCAGCCGGCCGTTCAGGCGCAATTCTTCAGTGCAGTAAAACTGTCGTTTTTCCAATGTGGTGAAATCCAGGAACCCGAGATTAAGAGACTTTTTGACTTTGTAGACAAATGGACCACACAGAATGACCCAGGAAATATGTGTTTCGATGAGCGCCATGTTGTCGCTGGCGTGGGGATAAAGGTGCGGATCCTGGAGTGCCCGGATGAGGGTGCGCTGATCCTCTTCGTGCATTATTGAGCGTCCTTTTTGTGCAGGGATTCCAGGTGTCTGCCAATGATGTTGTAGATCGCGGGCCGATGGGTTCTGATCTCTTCGATGGATAAGCCCTCGAGCGAATGGGGGTACTTCAGCCAGGCGCTCGTTTCATGCAGGTAGTAGTCCGGCACCAGGGCGGTTTCATTGCGTGTTGGTTTGTAATAGGGCACCGCCACGCGAATGTCAGCCGGGGTGTTTTTGCGCAGTTTCTTTTCTATGTTGTCGATGATGGCTGCAATGGTGTGGCCGGTGTCAAAGACATCGTCAACAATCAGCAGACTGTCTTCCCGGGTGAGTTTTTTAATCAGATAACTCAGGCCAAAGACGGTCACCGTGCGCGCGCGATTATCGATGCCGCTATAAGCGCTGGTCCGGATCGCAATGTGGTCGCTGTTGACACCCCGGTAGGCGAAATATTCCTGAACCGCAATGCCGATAGGCGCGCCTCCACGCCAGACGGCAACGATGAAAGTTGGCCGAAAACCGCTGGTATAGATATTCGCCGCCAGACGAAACGAGTCTTCCAGCAGGCTCTGGGCATCAAGATAGATTTTTTCGCTCAATGTGGATGTTTTACCTGGAGATTTTTCTTAGTATGCCAGCCTCCCCGCGACAAGCAGAGTCCCCATCAGCACCCAGGATAAAATTTTTGTCAGTGAAGAAGACCAGATTCTGGATGGCTATCGGCTGGGTGAACAGATTTACACCAGTGGCTTTCGGCCCACCTTCATTGTCGGTTTGTGGCGCGGAGGCAGTGCGGTTGGTCTGGTGGTGCAGGAATGTCTGGCGACTCTTGGCATAGCAACTGATCATATTGCGTTGCGCACGTCTTACCAGGGGCGGGCCCAGTATGAGCTTATGGCGGCGCAGAAAGCACCGCTGCGGGTTCACGGTAAACAATATCTGTTGGAAAATCTGAATTCCGAAGATCGCCTGTTGATTGTTGATGACGTCTTCAGCAGTGGCCGTCACACCGGCGCGGTGATTGATGAGCTGACTTCAGGGCTGAAACGGAACCTGCCAACGGACATTCGGGTTGCGACGCTCTGGTGGCGCCCGCAAGCGCCAGGCCGAAGCCCGCAGCCTGACTATTATCTGCATGAAACCCAGCAGTGGCTGGTGTTGCCCTATGAGCTTGATGGTCTCAGCGACGCTGAGGTGCGTGAACACAAGCCATTTATGCTGGATCTTCTCTGAGTCTTTGATGTAGCTGCTGTGCCGCTGCTGTGCCACTGAGAAATGCATCTTCAACGGTGCGTCCTAAGCACCAGTCGCCGGCCAGAATAAGCTGGTCAGGCAGGCTCAGACAAGGGCTGCCCAAGGGGGTTCGGGTCAGCGCAAAGCGCCATCGGTGGGCACTGGCTGAGTCAGGTGCCGGGAAGCTGGTGATGCTATCTGTCAGTGTTTTCAGCATCAACTCAGCGATTTCGTCAGGATCACTTTCGAGATGTGCACGGCTCCACGCAGAGGTGGCGTGAGCAACATAAGCAAATCTATCTGGCTGCAGTGGTCGGCCGGGTTTGGTGAAATTGGCGCTGAGCCCCTGTATTCCTGTCTCAGCGTTCCAGGCTGAAGTGAGGTTGGTATGAAACGGTGCTGATAACGGATTGTCTAAGCTGAACATGAGCGCCCAGACTGGATCCATGTTCACGGTGGTAAGCGAAACAGGAACAGGCAGCTGGGACTTGCTCAGCAGATCCCGGGCCTGAGGCGCGGGAACAGCGATCACCACGCCCGGAAAGGGCCCAAAAGTTTTATTCTGATCGCTGGTCAGCTGCCAGCCGGCTGTGGTGTGGGTGAGCTGCTGGATCCTGCAATCCAACGCCAGTTTTGTGGTGTCCAGCCAGTATTTGACGAGTTGGTTCTGTCGCGGCACGCCCACCAGGTGCGCGGGGGTGTTTTTATCAGTATCACAGGGCCAGGATTGAACTGGTGCACGGCTCAGAGCGCGTCTAAATTCGCTCGTTTGCGAGATGAAAGCACAGGCCCCATGGTCAAACTCCCCGGCGTTATTTCTGCGTGTAGCCATCCGTCCGCCAACGCCCCGGCTCTTGTCGAACACAGTCACCGAATAACCTTCCTGGTTAAGCTGGTGCGCCGCGATGCTGCCGGCGACTCCGGCGCCGATGACTGCAACAGAGAACATTACACTGCCGGGAGGAGCGCAAAAGCGGCGATGCCAATCACCAGCAGTGTCGTCAGGCGGATGCGCAGTGGGATGTACCAGGGCGGATACACGTTGTCATCACGCGCCATGATTTCAAAGGTCAGGATCAGACCGAGACCTACAATCAATGCAACAATACTCAGTCTGGCTGGCAGTAACAGTGCAAGTAATGCCCAGAGGCTGGGCAGAATGCTGACAAATATCCGCCGGATGCGGGTCTGCCCTGAGGTGCTGTGGAGTGCAAATCCCCATTGAATGCCACCCAAAAAACACAGGATGGTGGCAACATAAATGGTGCTGACCCGAGTGCACAGCGGTTGCCAGTCGAGCAGGAACCAGGCGGCTGCGAGTAAACTGTACAGCGGGATCACACCGGCGTAACCCAGGTAGTTTGCCCAGCGCTGCAATTCGGCTGCATCTGTGGGTGATTGTGGTCTGAGCTGGGACAACGTACTTACGCCTGACGCCTGGCCTGGCAGGTGGGGCACAGGTACAGGCGTCTTGATCCTGCGGTGATTCGCTGTATCGGCGTACCGCAGGTGTAACAGGGTAGTCCCGCGCGCGCAAAAGCACTGAAGCGATAGGCAGAGCGTTTGCTGCCCTCTGCCTGCAGTCGTTTTACGCGCCCTCGCGGATTTGTTATGCCTGCCGTATCAAATGCGCGCTGGGTAATTTTCAGGCTGGCACGGGCCAGCTCGCCAAGCGCCTTGCGGCTCAGGTCCATGGGGCGCCAGTCCGGATGCAGTCCACACTCATGCAGGATTTCCGTGCGCAGATAGTTGCCTATACCCGCGAGAAAGCTCTGATCAAGATACAGGGCCGAAAGTCTCCTGCGCCGGTGTGCAGGTGACACGAGCTGTGCGTAGATTGTTCGCCAGTCAGTTGTGGAGTCAAGAGCGTCAGGGCCCAGTCTGGCGATGTAGGGGTGTTCTGCCACGGCGTCATCCGCCAGCACATGGATGTCAGATGCGGAATACAGCAGTGCATCGTGTCGTTCAGTACTGACGGCAAATCGCAGGCTGCGTTGCGTGCTCGGCGTCCGGCCACGGCGCGTGACATACCAGCGACCATAAAGCTGATTGTGGGAATAAACGGTATACCCGTTGTCAAACCGGGTCAGCATGGCTTTGCTGCGGCTGCTGACGCCCACCACGCGTGCGCCGGTGAACGTCTGGCCCCAGTGCTGCAGGTGTGGCTGCCCGAACACCACCGCCTGGGCGATCTGGCCATTGAGCACCTTGTCAAGGCGCAGTGCGGCGCGGCGAATTTCGGGGCCTTCAGGCATGTATTCTTCCAGAACTCGGACAAAATAAGGACGTGGAACATTTTAGACGAATAAACCCCATTTTGTCTAAGATATGTAAAGGTAGACGCCGGGTATTTTGGGTGCGGTCAAAGAAATTTACGCAATAAAGCCATCAGCAGCGACAACACGATGGAGACGACAATCATTGAAGCCAAAGGGAAGAAGAACTGGAAATTCTCTGTTTTCACGTGGAAGTCTCCGGGCAGATGTCCAAACCAGCTGATGATGCCGGATCTGGCCACAAGGCCAATGATGATGAGCACAGCGCCGATGATGATGAGTCCTGTACCGATGGAATTGTGCATCTGCGTCTTTCTACCAGCCCTGGCTGCCGGGCACGCCTTTGATCGGGCCTGTGAGATTGGTAGTGACCCAACCGCCGTAGTAGCCGCCGGGTTGGGGTTGTACAAGTACCCCGTTGATGCGGCAGGTCAGCCTGCCAGGGTAGAAGCTCGGCCACAGATACAGGCTGCTGAAGGCGGGGAACATCTGCGTGTAACGCCAGCCGGCATCGCTGATACCCGCTGCGGTGATCGTTTGCGCAACACCCTTCCACTCGCAGATGGACGTCAGTTCGCCATATTCCAGCAGAGCCGTGTTGGTATCCTCGGGCGGAATGTACACGGTAGGTGCACCAGCGGTTTCCAGTACGCGCACGGCGTTGTGGGTATCCGCGATGAGCACATCGCCAGCATGTACGGTCAAGTGACCATGGCAGGGCACAATGACCGGTGGACGCGGGTAGTCCCACACGGATTCCTGGTCGGATTGTGTGGCCTCGGCAAAAGCCGGTCGCTGTTCACCATTGTATCGCCAGCTGAGTCGGGCACGCAGAATGTCGGGTTGTTCAGTTAACAGCGGTATAGTGTTTTTTTTCTGCATGCCTGTAAGCGTCGCAAACTATGACGCTACAGGCCAGATCTGTTTTGGAGAATCAGATGTACAACCCGGCTCAACCTTACCCTTCTCAGCGCGCCCCGGTGGCGGCGGAGAACCTCGTCGCCACCTCTGCGCCTCTGGCCACCCAGGCGGGCCTGGCTGCGCTCATGCGCGGTGGCAATGCAGTAGACGCAGCGCTCGCGAGCGCCATAACGCTGACGGTGGTTGAACCCAACAACAACGGCATCGGCAGCGATGCGTTCTGTATTCTCTGGGATGGTAAAGCGCTGGTTGGTCTGAATGCTTCCGGATGTGCGCCTGCGGCCTGGGATCTGCAGCACTTTGCGGGTCTCTCGGCAATGCCTGAACTCGGCTGGGACAGTGTCACCGTGCCTGGCGCGGTGAGTGCCTGGGCGATGCTGTCCAGACGTTTCGGCAGGCTGCCGTTTGCAGATTTGTTTGTTGATGCCATCCGATATGCCCGCGATGGCTTTCTCGTTGGTCCCAAGACCGCTTTCTACTGGCAGCTGCTGGAACAGAGATATGCCGGATTTCCCGACTTCTCTGCTCACTTTCTGCCCGCGCCGAGCGCGGGGCAGCGATTTCGGCGACCGGATCTGGTGCGTACGCTTGAGCGCATTGCCGCCAGCGAAGGTCAAGATTTTTATCACGGTGAGCTGGCGGACAACATTGATGCTGCAGCTCGTCGTGACGGCGGCCTGTTGCGCAAATCAGATCTGGAGGCTCACGAAGCGTTCTGGGTGACCCCGGTACAGCAGGATTATCGGGGCGTTACCCTGCATGAAATTCCGCCGAACGGTCAGGGTCTGGCGGCACAGATCGCGCTGGGCATCCTGCAGCATCTGCCGCTACAGCCGGTGGACTCTGAATTGTGGCTGCATTACCAGATTGAGGCCATGAAGATTGCGGTGCGTGCTGCCCAGGATCATTTTGCGGATGCGCGTGCGATGTCGCTGACGCCAGCGGAACTGCTGGCGCCTGGCTCGCTTGAAGCGGCGGCGCAGTCGATCACTGCAACAGCGTCTGCCTTACCGCCTGCGGCGTTACCGATGAGTGCAGATACGGTATACCTGACTGCGGCGGATGCCAGCGGCATGATGGTCTCGTTCATACAGTCGAACTATGTGGCATTCGGCTCCGGCGTGGTCATACCCGGTACCGGTATCGCGCTGCAGAATCGCGGTGCCGGCTTCAGTCTCGACCCCGGCCACCCCAACTGTGTGGCGCCGGGCAAGCGACCTTTTCATACGATTATTCCCGGCTTTGTCACCCGCAACGGGGGACCTGAAATGAGTTTCGGCGTAATGGGGGGCCATATGCAGCATCAGGGGCACGTGCAGATGGTCACCCGCATTTTTGACCACGGACAGAATCCCCAGGCGGCCAGTGATGCGCCACGCTGGCATGTGGATGAAAATTTTTCCGTTGCTCTGGAATCGGGTTTCTCGCCCGAATTGCACAAGGCGTTGGCTGCGCGGGGGCACCAGATAATCGCAGGTGCCCGCGAAAGTACTTTTGGTGGTGCCCAGCTGATACAAAAAACGTCTGATGGCTATGTCGGGGGGTCCGACCATCGCAAGGAAGGATATGTCGCGGGGTTCTGAGGTGTCGCAAAAAGCATATTCAAACAAATATATACAAATTAGTTTTATATAAATCTGTTCAGATCAGTGTGATTGTGTAAAATCCGCAAATTACGACGATTATTGGTCTGAAAGATGGATTTACCTCAAGCACTTTTTGATAAGCACCCTGCTGCCGGCTTCTGGGATACCCAGAGTCTGCATGATCACCTGGTGGACGCAGGTGCGGAGCAGACGTTGCGCTCTACAGAACGGCAACTGGAGAAGGCACAGTGGTTGCCCGCAACGCTGACTATCGAGGAGGTGCACGATGAGTTGCATCGCCCGCTGACACAACTGGTCGCCCGCAGCCTTGAAGCGCAGGCAAAGAAGAAGCGTCTGCCGATGCTGTTTCTGCAGCTGCATACACTGCCCCAGGGCCGCTCGGTGCTGATGAGTAACGACGGACGTGGCGCACGCCGCTGGATCTTTGTGGATGATCTGGACCTTGACGCGTTTGTGGGCTGCCTTGATACCCTCTGTGCCGGTAAAAGCAGTCTGGTCTGGCCGCATGGAGAGATCACTGACCTGGTCCGCCAGCTCGAGCGTCGCGGCAAAACCCATCAGGTGACCTTGCCATCGGGAATACCGGTGACTCTGGCGCTGACCGCTTATCGAGCCACGCTGAAACTCGACCCTTATCCGGACAGTCCCCCGCGTCCCGAAAATGAACTGACCCACCTTGACCGGTTGGAGGCGCAGAGCATCCATATCATGCGTGAAGTGGCCGCGCAGGCGGAGAACCCGGTCATGCTCTACAGTGTCGGCAAAGACAGCGCGGTCATGTTGCATCTGGCGCGCAAGGCATTTTATCCGAGCCCGCCGCCGTTTCCGCTGATGCATATCGATACACGCTGGAAGTTCAGATCCATGTATGAGTTTCGCGATCAGATGGCGCAGGATATCGGCATGGAACTGATTGTGCACATCAACCCGGAAGGTATCGAAAAGGACATCAATCCATTTGACCATGGCAGTGCTCTGCACACGGACATCATGAAAACCCAGGGTCTGAAACAGGCGCTGGACAAACATAAATTTGACGTTGCCTTTGGCGGCGCGCGTCGTGATGAAGAAAAAAGCCGGGCCAAGGAGCGGGTATTTTCATTCCGCAACGAAGCGCATCGCTGGGATCCAAAAAACCAGCGCCCGGAACTGTGGAATCTTTACAACGGTTACAAGCGCAAAGGCGAAAGCATACGCGTGTTTCCTTTATCCAACTGGACTGAGCTGGATATCTGGCAGTACATCTATCGTGAGCAGATTCCGATTGTGCCGCTGTACTTTGCCGCGGAACGACCGGTAGTGGTGCGCGACGGCATGATCACCATGGTTGAAGACGATCGTATGCGCCTGTTGCCCGGCGAGGAAATCCAGACGCGTCGCGTACGTTTTCGTACGTTGGGATGTTACCCCTTAACCGGTGCTTTTGAATCTGACGCAGATAATCTGTCTTCGATTGTGCTGGAGCTGTTGCAGAGCCGCACCAGCGAACGTCAGGGGCGCGCGATCGATACTGACAGTGCCGGTTCCATGGAGAAGAAAAAACAAGAGGGGTATTTCTAGTGAGTGAGAAAACCGTTGCGGTAAGCGCCGAAGAACTCGAAGCCCGTGTCCAGGCCTACATAGATACGCAGGCCAATCTCGATCTGCTGCGCTTTATAACCTGCGGTAGCGTCGATGACGGTAAAAGCACGCTGATTGGTCGTATGCTCTATGAGGCGCAGATGATTTTTGAAGATCAGGTGACTTCTCTCCAGGCAGATTCCAAACGTCAGGGCACACAGGGGGGCGATATTGATTTTGCGCTCCTGGTCGACGGTCTTGCTGCGGAGCGTGAGCAGGGTATTACTATTGATGTGGCGTACCGTTTTTTCAGCACGGATCATCGCAAGTTCATTGTGGCGGACACTCCCGGGCACGAACAGTACACCCGCAATATGGTTACGGGTGCATCCACCGCGGATGTTGCCGTGATCCTGGTTGATGCCTCTCAAGGTCTGCTTACCCAGACCCGGCGGCATTCGTTTATTGCATCGCTGCTGGGCATCAAACACGTTGTGCTGGCCGTAAACAAGATGGATCTGGTGAACTATGATGAGGCGGTTTTTGATCAGATTGTCCGCGATTATGAAGTTTTTGCGCAGCAGCTGACCTTTGAGCACATTACCGCGATACCGCTGTCAGCGTTAAAAGGTGACAACGTCATCGAGCGTTCGGGAAACACCAACTGGTATGCCGGTCCTACCCTGCTGGGTTTTCTGGAAACCGTGGATATCCACCACGATGAAGATGCCCAGCCATTCCGATTCCCTGTGCAGTGGGTGAACCGTCCCAATTCGGACTTCCGCGGCTTTGCCGGTACCGTTGTGGCCGGCAGTATCGCCCCGGGTGATGCCGTGCGGATCTTACCCTCCGGCGAAACCGCAAATATTGAGGAGATAATTCTTCATAGGGACAAATTGCATAAGGCGCATACGGATCAGGCGGTTACCCTGACTCTGGATCGCGAAGTGGATGTTTCCCGGGGCAACGTTATTGTTGCTGCAGATTCGCCGTGTGAAGTAGCAGATCAGTTCGACACATCGCTGGTCTGGATGGCCGGGGAAGAAGGGTATGTTGGCCGCAGTTACTGGATGATGATTGGCACCACGCGGGTCAACGCTACGCTTACGGATGTGAAATTCCGCTATAATATAAACACGTTGGAACACTTGTCAGCACGCTCTTTTGCGCTGAACGACATTGGCCGCGTGACGCTAACCCTTGACCAGCCCATCGCTTTTGACGCCTATCTTGATAACAAAGCCATGGGCGCTTTTGTCCTGATTGATCGCTACACCCACGCCACTGTGGGGGCCGGCATGATCAATTTTGCGTTGCGGCGGGCGAAAAATATCCATCGCCATTCCCATCTCGTCGACAAACAGGCGCGTGCGGCGTTGAAAGGCCAGAAAGGCAAAGTCATCTGGATGACCGGGCTGAGCGGTTCCGGTAAATCAACAGTGGCCAATGGCGTGGAGCAGGCGCTGCATGCACAGGGTAAACATACGTTTATTCTGGATGGTGACAACGTCCGTCATGGTTTGAATCGGGACCTCGGATTCACCGATGCGGATCGGGTAGAAAACATCCGTCGCACAGCGGAAGTGGCTAAACTCATGGTGGAGGCGGGCCTGATTGTGATCACCGCGTTCATTTCCCCGTTTCGTTCAGAGCGGGACATGGCGCGTGCCCTGTTTGAGGAGGATGAGTTTGTGGAAGTCTTTCTCGACGTACCGCTGGAAATTGCTGAACAGCGTGATCCCAAAGGGTTGTATCGCAAAGCGCGGCGGGGTGAGTTACCCCATTTCACGGGAATTGATTCGCCTTATGAAGCACCTGAGACTGCTGAGCTGCGTATTCCAACCGGGGAATTGAGTCTGCAGGAATCTGTCGAGCAGGTTCTGAAATATGTCTGACGTGATCCGCGATTCCCACGTGCGCAGCCTTGCCAAGGCACTGTCCTGGCGCGTATTAGGCACAATTTCAACGTCGATTGTGGCGTTTGTTGTTACTGGACAACTCGACACCGCGGCCATGATTGGTGCGATTGAGTTTGTTCTGAAATTTTTTGTCTACTACGGACATGAGCGTTTGTGGGCCTGGATACCCTGGCGCGCGCCCAGACAATAAGGCACGTTCTGGGTATTATTTAACACTTGCAACCGCCTCCACCTGCTAGCATGGGGGGGCTTCAACAATGTGTTGTATCCATGGCTTTAAGACGTGCACTGGTTGTAGACGATTCCAGATCGGCGCGAATGGCGTTGAAAAAGCTGCTGGAAGAACATCAGCTGCAGGTTGACCTTGCCGACTCCGGTGAAAGCGCCATTGAGTTTCTGAAAAAGGCCAGCGTCGACGTGATTTTCATGGATCACACCATGCCCGGCATGGACGGCCTGGAAGCAGTCTCTGCCATCAAAGCCAACCCTAGAACCGCGACCATTCCGGTGATGATGTACACCACCAAGGAAGGTGAGGTCTATGTCGGTCAGGCCCGGGCCCTCGGCGCTGTGGGTGTTCTGCCGAAAAACGTGCAGCCGCATCAGCTGTTTGAAATGCTGCTCAATCTGGGCCTGGTGAAAGAACGGCGTGACTCCGCTGAGTCCCGGGAACCGCACACCTACGTTCTGGATGAAGTGGACCAATCCCTGGAACAACAGGCGCAGGGTATTGCGGTGCAGAACCTGGTCACGCGGATTCTGGAAGACCAGCACCTCACTCTGCGCGCAGATATTCTGCGCAGCCAGCGGAGTTTTGCCAAGGAAGTTGCTCATGAACTGCTCAAAGAACAGGCTCTGCAGCACGCGGATGAAACCGCCGACGTTGCAGAGGATGTGCAGCCGACAAACAGCGGCGGTGGCTGGTGGCTGAGGGCCACGCTGCTGGTGGGCCTGCTGGTGGCCTGTTTTCTTGCCTTCCAGTTCAAAATGCAGCGCGACAGCGCAGTGGCTCAACTGGCGCTGGCTGAAGCTGCCCAGGTAGAGCTGATGTCTGCCAGCCGCGAAACCAGCGCCGCTGACAATGCGGCGGCGCTGGAAGAGATGGCCCAGGTGCGCAACAGTGCTTTGCGGGGTTTTGCAGCCACTCTGAACGAAAATACCGACGTGCCGATGCTGGCTCCGGCGTTCAGCGCGACCCTTGCCCAGCGCCTGGCCGATGTGTTGCCGTTCCTGTCAGAGATGGGGTTTGCCGGAGATGTGGTGGTGACCAGTCATCTGGGTCGATTCTGTCTGATGGTTGATGCAGCGGGACAATATCAGCTCGCACCAGATGAGCTACCCATGCTGTCCTGCGACTACATCGGGCACCTGGATGAAAACAACACCTATGTCAGCGATCGTCTGTCCGTTGAGTTTGCGCAATTGCTCAATGCGCGTGAAGACGAGTCGCCGGCACTGGTGCTGCGTGCTCTGGATGGGGCTTCGTCGGTGGAAATGGTGCCTTATCCGGACAGCCAGTCAAACGCCGGACAGTGGAACGCGGTCGCCCGATTAAACAACCGGGTTGAGATCAGTTTCCAGCCCTGACTGCGGCATGGTCAGTTCTGTTGAGGGGCACTCTTGCCGGTGGCGCAGCGTCTTTTTGTTGCCCGGTAAAATAGTTTCACCCTGTTAGATCAGTTATGGTTGCACGCTGTCAAAGCTGCAATTTTTAATTTTAGTAGAGGGGATGTATGGCATTTCAACCTTTTGATTTAACCGGTCGCGTTGTTCTGATCACCGGCGGCAATGGGGGCATTGGTCTGGGTATGGCCAAAGGACTGGCTCAGGCAGGTGCACAAGTGTGCATATGGGGCACCAACCCGGACAAGAATAAGGCGGCACTGGATCAGCTGGCGGAGATTGGCCCAAAGGTGACCGCAACTGTGTGTGATGTGGCGGATGAAGCCGCAGTCGAAGTGGCGTTTGCCCAGACTCTGGCTGATCATGGTCGGGTGGATGGGTGTTTTGCCAATGCCGGCGTTGGCGGTCGGGGCACCGGTTTTGATGACATGACGCTGGAAGAATGGCAGCACGTCATCAGCGTGAATCAGACCGGCGTGTTTTTTACCTTCCGAGCGGCTGCCAGACATATGCGACAGCGAGCAGAGCAGGGTGATGCTTTTGGTCGCCTGGTGGGTACTGCCAGTCTTGCAGCCATCTCAGGTCAGGCCCGGGGTGAACACTACGCCGCGGCCAAAGGGGGCCTCATATCCATGATCAAAGCGTTGGCCGTTGAGTATGCCCGCTACAATGTCACCGCACATACGCTGCTGCCAGGCTGGATTGAAACAGACATGACCCAGGGCGCATTTGATAATCCGAAATTTGTCGCCAATGTCAGCAAGCGCATACCCGTGAGGCGCTGGGGTTTGCCGGAGGATTTCGCCGCGATCGCAATTTATATCATGAGCACTGCCAGTGCTTACCATACGGCAGAAACGTTTCTGATCGACGGCGGTTATGATGCCTTCTGATCGGTCTGGCCGCTGACACACCCATGCCGCATTTAACAGGGCGCATTGCGTGGCGGTTGCTTGTGATTGCCGGCCTGTCTGCCGGCTTGTCAGGCTGTGGCGGACAGCAGACGGCTGCAGCGACTTTTTCCATCGCCACCGGTGGCACCGCTGGTCTGTACTATCCTTTTGGCGGCGGCATGGCATCGATCTGGTCAGAGCATCTGCCACACATCAACGTCAAAGCGGAAGTCACCGGCGGTTCGGTCACCAACGTGGTTCAGGTGGCCCGCCAGGAAAGTGAATTTGGGCTGGCGATGGCGGATGTGGTGACCGATGCCTATCTGGGTCAGGGACGTTTCCCGGAGCCGTTGCCCCTGCGGGTGCTGCTCAATGCCTACCCCAACATTGTGCATATCCTGACCCTTGCCGGCAGCGGCGTCACCAGTGTGACTGACCTGCGCGGCAAACGCGTGTCGTTAGGGGCTTCGGGTTCGGGCACCGCCATTGCGGCGGAAAATGTTCTCACAGGGTTGGGTATCGAACTCAAAGATCTTGCCGCGGTTTATCTGAATTTTGGTGAAACCACGTCTGCCCTGAAAGATGGCACCATTGATGCCGGTTTTGTTGTTGGTGGTTTAGGTCTGGCCGCGGTGACGGAACTGGCGGTGACGCGCAATCTGGTACTGGTCCCGCTGTCAGATGCTGATCTCAGTGCCTTGCAGTCAAAGTTCCCCGCGTATGCCGGCTACCGGATTCCAGCTGATACGTATAATGGTATCTCCGCGCCGGTGCAGGCGCTGGGTATCTGGAGCGCGGTTGTGGTGCATGAATCCATGTCTGAAACGCTGGCATACAGCCTTACCTGTACACTGTTTGCGCACAAACAGGTTTTGTTAGGGGTTTCTCCGGTAGCAAAAGATATGAGCGTAGCCAATCTTACCAAGCTGGCGGCTGTCCCGTTACATCCGGGTACCCTGCGATATCTGCAGGCGGTGCAGGACACCACACCTGATAAGGTGGACTGCGGTGCGGCAGTTGATGGCTGAGGCCACCAGGGGGCATTGGCTCAGTCCCACCGGGCAACTGGTGTTTGTCCTGGCGCTGATGTTGTCTGTTTTTCAGCTCTGGCAGCCGATAGTGGGTTTTTTTCCGCCTGGAGCAGTGCCTTTTGAATCGTTTTTTGGCCTGCTGCCCGCCACTTATTTCCGTCCGGTGCACCTGTGCTGGATCCTGGTGGTTGGCTTTTTGATCTATCCACTGGCAGAACAATCCACTCGAGCCAGAACCTGGCGCGCACTGGATCTGCTGATGGTGGCCGGCGTGTTGTGGTCCTCCTACCGGGTGGTGCAATTTGACTATCAGGGCTTAGACCATCTGTTGTACGGGTTGTCCTGGCCGGATTATCTTGCTGGCCTGCTGTTACTGGGTGCGACCCTGGAAATGGCACGACGCGCGGTGGGCGCGGTGATGATGGTGGTGGGGTTGACATTTATTCTGTACGCGGCGTTTGGCAACGTTCTGCCGGATGTGCTGGCGACAAGGGGTTTCAGTTTTGAGCGTATTGTGCGCTTCCAGGTCTACACCGGTGCCGGGCTGTTTGGTGCGCCGCTGGGCATTGCTGCCGGTGCGGTATTCAGTTTTGTGCTGTTTGGCGCTTTTCTGCAGGTGACCGGCGCCGGCCAGTTTCTGATCAACCTGTCATTTGCCGCAGCGGGCCGCTATCGAGGGGGGCCTGCCAAAGCCAGCGTCATCGCTTCAGCGGCGATGGGATCCATATCCGGCAGCGCCATAGCCAACACGGTCACCACCGGTTCGCTGACGATTCCTATGATGAAACAGCTGGGTTACAAACCCGAAGAGGCGGCGGGTATTGAAGCCGCTGCTTCCACCGGCGGTCAGATCATGCCACCCATCATGGGCGCGGGTGCGTTTGTGATGGCGGAATTCACAAAGACGCCTTACGGCGAAATCGTCTGGATGTCGCTGCTGCCCGCGTTGCTGTATTTCACCTCGGTGTTGCTGTATGTACACATAATGGCAGTCAAAGGCGGTTTTACCGGCATGAAGAACCCCGCGGGCGCCTGGCGTGTGCTGCGTGACGGGCTGCATTTTCTCCTGCCTCTGGCGTTGATTACCGTGCTGCTGCTGAATAACTACTCTCCGGTGCTGGTTGGTGTATCCGGTTGTGCAGCGGTTGTGCTGGCGAGCCTGTTACGGCGTCATACCCGTGTAGGTCTGGCAGAGATTGCTCAGGCGCTGCACAACGGTGCGCGTATGGCAGTGCCCATATCCATCGCCTGTGCCGTTGCCGGTATTGTTGTCGGCACCATCGGACAGACGGGCATCGGGCTGCAGTTCACTGAGTCAGTGGTGGGTATGAGCAGTGGACAGCTGTGGCTGGCGCTTATCCTGGTGGCTGTTGCTGCTCTGGTCCTGGGCATGGGGCTGCCTGCCACTGCAGCCTATATCGTGCTGGCGGTCATGACTGGCCCTGCTTTGCAGGAACTGGGGCTGGCATTGATCACTGCGCATATGATCATTTTCTGGCTGTCACAGACGTCCAATGTCACGCCGCCGATTGCGTTGGCCGCTTTTGCCGGAGCGGGCATCGCGGGTGCTGCGCCCATGCGGGCTGCGGTGGAAGCATTCAAGCTCGCCAGTGGTCTGTTTGTGATTCCGTTGATGATGGCTTTTTCACCGTTACTCCTCACACCGGAGCGCAGCTGGGCGGATGTGATACCGGCTGCTGGTTTAACCCTGTGCATGGTGCTGGCCATTGCCATGGCGGTGGAGGGTTATCTGTTTGCGCGCCTGCGCAGATCTCTGGTGTTCCTCAGTGGGCTCAGCGTGGTGCTGATGTTGTGGCCGTCCCTGCTCAGCCGCAGCGCTGGCGCGGTGCTCTGTTTGTGTGTTGTGCTCGCCAATTTTCTCGGCAGCCGCAGGATCGTGAGTCCCTGACGCGCAGAAGTTGAGGTCAGCTCAGTGTTTCGCGGTTGGCCAGCCATTGTTCATGGGGTACAAATTGAGCATTGTCCCAGAATCCCCACTGTTGTGACTTGGCGCCGGTGACAATCAGGGTCCAGACCGGACTGCCGTCAGCAAGATGCACGATGTGCTGGTGGGCAGCGGGTCGAAAGTAAGGGCGAAAACGGCGCACGATGACCTGGCTGCGGTTTGGGGTGGTTTCAACATAGCTGCGCAGGGGCAGGGTGATAAACCACCAGGGATGATCGTGGAACGCACGATCATCGTCGCCTTTGTGGAATTTATGTACCCGCAGGGTGATACCACACCAGAATATCCAGCGCTCCAGATAGGCTTCGCCGTTGTCCATCACCAGATCATGGGTGAAGCCGAAGCGCCATCTTCCGAAGGTTTTTACAGCGTCGAAATAAGGCATGAATAGTCAGTCGTGGAATGCGGCGCGAATTGTATAATCCTTGTGCAATCAAGTACCACAAGAGTTCTATGGAAATTTTCACAACCTCACCTGAATTGGATAATGCGCTGGTTGATCCGGCCAACTGGAGCCAGGAAGACTGGGTCCATGAGCAGTTCAGCTGGCTGCGCGCCAATGCGCCCCTGCGCCGGCTGGCGCCGGAAGGCTTTGAACCGTTCTGGAATGTCACCCGCTATCAGCACATAAAAGCGATCGAACAGAACAAAGAGGTGTTCATCAACGACCCTCGTCCGGTTCTGGGTCCACAGATGATGCAGGCGATCATGCAACAGATGTCCGGACGTAAACACCTGGTGCGTTCGCTGGTGCAGATGGACGATCCGGACCATATGAAATACCGGCGCCTGACCCAGGGCTGGTTCATGGGCAGCAACCTGCGCAAACTGCAGGCGCGGGTGGATGCGCTGGCAAAACACTATGTTGACCGTATGGCAGAAAAGGCGGGTGAGTGTGATTTTGTCAAAGACGTGGGTATCTGGTATCCACTGCGGGTCATCATGTCGATTCTCGGCGTGCCGGAAGAAGATGAGCCGTTGATGCTCAAATTGACCCAGGAGCTGTTCGGCAGCTCTGATCCGGATGTGACACGTTCCTTTGAAATGACCGAATTCATGCAGGTGGTGTTGGATTTCGAAACGTATTTCCAGACATTGACCGCAGCCCGGCGCGAAAAACCCACCGATGATGTGGCATCGGTGATTGCCAACGCGCAGATTGATGGGCAGCCGATTCCGGATCATGAAATCAATGGCTACTACATCATCATCGCGACCGCCGGCCATGACACCACCAGTTCTTCAACCGCAGGTGGACTGCTGGCATTACTTAACAATCCGGAACAACTGGCAAAGCTGCAGAGTGATCCGCAGACCTACCTGCCCTCAGCGGTCGATGAAATGATCCGCTGGACCAGCCCGGTGCGGCACTTCATGCGCACGGCTACCCGTGATTACGAGCTTGACGGCCAGACCATCAGAGAAGGCGAATCTGCAATTCTGTGGTATCCCTCGGCCAATCGTGATGAAGAGATTTTTGTCGATCCTTTTGAATTCCGGGTGGATCGCAAAGAGGCCAAACACCTGGCGTTTGGTTTTGGTGCCCATGTCTGCCTGGGCCAGCACCTGGCACGCATGGAAATCACTGCACTGTTTAAAGAGATGCTCTCGCGGCTGTCGCACATAGAGCTGGCTGGCGAGCCAAAATACATGCAGTCGACGTTTGTGGGTGGGCTGAAGAGCCTGCCGATACGCTATCAGATGAACTCTTAAGCTTTTGTGGCTAAGCTGTTATCTGACAGATACTTTTAGTTGATGCTGGATTGTTCTCGATTCACAAATCGTAGCCTAGCTCATTGTTGTTGGCATGCAATTGAATCAATCCCAGCGCATCGCATTGGCGGAGCAGTATGTGGCTTGGGCAGAGGCTACTGTATAACAGGCTGAGTGATGGACTCATTGATTGATGCAACCCCCTACACCGAGTTGAACAAAGTGCTCTTGCACCTTGTGGGCAGTGCTCAGAACATTCTGAAAAACAACTTTGTTGGTGCCTATCTGCAGGGTTCATTTGCCATCGGTGATTTCAGTGAGTTTTCAGATTGCGATTTTGTGATTGTCCTGGAAGAAGATCTTTCCAGGGGTCAGCTGCAAGCTTTGCAGGTCCTGCACAGGGAAATTGCGCAAATGCCCTGCGCTTACTGGCACACCAATCTGGAAGGATCCTATGCGCCTAAGCAGATCCTGCGTCGTTGGACAACTGAACCCAGAGATCCGCCGGGAGAGCCCCGCGATGCAAAGTGGGGAGACCCTGGCATGGATGGTGCGCCAGCACGTTGCTACCCCTTCTGGTATCTCAACCACGGGGCAGACACCCTGGTGCGTTCTGAGCACGACAACAGTCAGGTGGTTCGCTGGACGTTGCGGGAAAAAGGGGTTTGTCTGATCGGCCCGGACATCAGGGAGTTAGTTGATAAAGTTTCAGCCGTTGCGCTGCGAGCCGAAGTTCGGGAAACCATGAACATTGCCATCAATACCGGGCTGTTAATGCCTTCTTTCGTTTTTCAGGCGTTCTGGGTGGGTCTGTTCTGCCGCATTCTTCACACCATCGAAACAGGCCGAATCACATCCAAGAAAGAAGCCATGGGCTGGGCGCAAACCCATCTTGATTCGAAATGGCAAGGTTTGATTAGCCGCGCCCTTTCTTTGCGCAAAGGTGATCGTGAGCAGGCAGCGATGCCAGTCACCCGGGAAGACAAGGTCGCAACCCGCTCCTTTGCCGAATATTGCCGACACAAAGCAGATGGTGTCCTGCAGAATGGGCGTGTTTGACCTGGCTGCATGCGTGCAGGCTGCTCTTGCGGCGCTCAATTAACCCCACCGGAATTGATAAGACATATCTTAAGCCAAGCTCTCCCACCCGCTGGCACTTCGTGCTAGATTTCAGGCCATACTACCGCGCAGTTTCACGAGGAGAGCAGGCATGGCAGAAGCCGTTGAGTACAAACAGATAGGTCGCAGTCCTGTACGCCCGGATGGGGTAGATAAAGTGACCGGACGTGCTCGTTTCGGAGCGGATCTGGTGTTACCGAACATGATTCATGGTCGTGTCCTGCGCAGTCCTCACGCCCATGCGCGTATTAAAAGTATTGATCTGAGTGGCGCGCTGGCTATGCCGGGCGTGTACGCCGCTATTTGTGGCAAAGATTTCATCGACGTCGAAGGCGGTGAAGTTGGCGGCGAAGGGGGCGGCACGCTGGGAGATGTGGCCAGAAACATCATGGCTCGGGATAAGGTGCTGTATCACGGTCACGCGGTTGCAGCGGTGTCGGCTTCAACCCTGGCCATAGCCGACGCTGCGCTGGCGGCGATAAAGGTGGAGTATGAACCGCTTACCCCGGTGCTCGATGTGGTGGCCGCCATGGCGGAAGATTCGGTGCTGGTAGACGAGAATAATTTCACCAATCTGCCTGAGAAGCCGGACCGGCCCAGTAACATTGCCAATGTGGGCAAACTTGTCAGAGGCAATCTTGAAGAAGGTTTTGCAGCAGCAGATATTGTCATCGAACGTGAATACAAAGTGCCGATGGCGCATCAGGGTTACATCGAGCCCCATGCCTGTGTGGCCAACATGGACGAAACCGGGCGTGGATCCGTCTGGTGTTGTACCCAGGGTCATTTTGAATTCCGCGCCATGACCGCCAAACTGCTGGGTAAAGATATGGCAGACCTCAAATTCATCGCCTCGGAAATTGGTGGTGGTTTTGGGGGCAAAACGGTGGTGTATCTGGAACCGCTGGCGGTCATGCTGTCAGAAAAATCCCATCGCCCGGTGAAAATGACCATGAGCAGGGAAGAAGTATTCCGCGCCACCGGCCCGACTTCCGGTACGGTTGCCCGGGTAAAAGTGGGGTTGAAAAGTGACGGTAGGATTACTGCTGCGGATTCCTGGATTGCATTCGAGGCGGGTGCGTTTGCCGGTGCCCCACACATGCCGGGCATCATGTCGATGTATGCGCCTTACCAGATCGAGAACTTTGCAGTAGAAGCGTTTGATGTGCTGGTGAACAAACCCAAGGTGGCTGCTTATCGCGCGCCTGGCGCGCCGCAGACCATGCATGCGTTTGAATGTGCGTTAGACGAAGCCGCGATTGCACTGGATATGGACCCGCTGGACCTGCGTCTGGTGAATGCCGCCGAAGAAGGCACCCAGGCCCCTTACGGTCCAAAATTTCCGCCCATCGGCTTTAAAGCCTGTATAGAAGCGGCCAGAAAACACCCGAACTACACCCGTCCTGTGCCGGCAGGCGCCGGGCGTGGTGTGGCGGCAGGATTCTGGTTCAACGTGGGCATGCAGTCGTCTGCGGAAGTGAACATCAACGAAAACGGCACGGTCATGGTGATTGAAGGCAGCCCGGATATCGGCGGCTCGCGGGCATCAATGTGCCTGATGGCAGCGGAAACGCTGGGTGTAGATTATGCTCAGGTCCGCGCTCAGGTAGGTGACACGGAAAGCACCGGCTTCTGTAACGTTACCGGTGGTTCACGCACCACCTTTGCCACTGGCATGGCGGTAACCCAGGCATGTGAAGATGTGATTGCAGAATGTAAAAAACGTGCCGCCAGGACCTGGGGTGTTGATGAAGATCAGGTGGCCTGGCAGGACGGTGCGGCGATCCCAGTGCCAGGTGTCAATGCGGAACTGAAACCCTTGAGCCTTGCGGAACTGGCCGGTAATGCGGCAAAAACCGGTGGCCCTATTCAGGGCAGGGCATCGCTCAATGCCCAGGGTGCCGGCGCCAGTTTCTCCATCAATTTTGCCGATGTACAGGTCGATCGCGAAACCGGCAAAGTCGATGTGCTCAGCTACACGGCGATACAGGATGCCGGCAAAGCGATTCATCCTGCCTACGTTGAAGGGCAGATGCAGGGCGGTGCCGCTCAAGGTATTGGTTGGGCATTAAATGAAGAATATATCTTTGATGAACAGGGTGTACTGGAAAACGCGGGTTTCCTTGATTACCGTATACCGGTGGCCTCTGACCTGCCGATGATCGATACCCAGATCATTGAGGTGCCCAATCCCAGTCATCCGTACGGGGTGCGCGGAGTAGGAGAAACGCCGATTGTTGCGCCGCTGGCAACCATTGCCAACGCCGTGTCGCGCTCAACAGGCAAGCGGTTGTGCAGTTTACCTCTGTCGCCGCCAAACATCCTCGCCGCGTTAGATGGCTGATCAACCGCTTACCCGGCGAACTGAAAAAAGGGGCTTGCGCCCCTTTTTTATGCGGTGTAATAGGGCAGCAGAATATTAAAGAGGATGCAGTATTGGCGAGAGTGGTTTTCCCCGACAGTTTGTTGAGTTTCACCGAAGGTGAACGTGAGTGGGTATGCCCGGCAGAGAACTACCGTGACCTGCTGAAGGCGCTGATTCAGCGGTGGCCTGGCTTAAAGGAACCGTTGGATAGAACCGCGGTGGCCATTGATGGCAATATTTACCAGGATGCCTTTCTCGAGCCTTTAGAGCCGGATAGCGAGGTATTTTTCATGTCGCGCATTGAAGGTGGTTAGTGCACAAAGGGGATGACGATGACTCAGGCGCCGGTTTCTGAAGCACAACGGATTGAATCACTGGATGTGCTGCGTGGTTTTGCACTGCTGGGCATCCTGCTGCTGAACATTATCGGTTTCGGGCTGATTTCTTCGGCGTACTCGAATCCATCCCAGGCGATGACGGGTAGCGCCGATCTTATCGCCTGGGCCAGCGTCGAGCTGTTTGCCGAAGGTGCCATGCGAGGCCTGTTTTCCATTCTGTTTGGCGCCGGTGTGGTGCTGTTTGCAGGCGGCACTGATGGAAGGGGCGCCAGCGTACATTTCAGGAGAAACTTCTGGCTGCTGGCGTTCGGCCTGTTTGATGCGTATCTGCTTCTGTGGAATGGCGATATCCTCATCAATTATGCCCTTGCCGGCGCGCTGTTGTACTTTGTCCGTGATGTGCAGGCGCGACGGCTGTTGACGGCTGCCATTGTGTTGTTCGTTTTGTTATCCGTCTTTTATGGGCTCACCAATCTGGGGCTGACGCTGACAGAGCAGGCTGCACAACAGGTAGAGCAGGCTGAAGACCCCGCAGCACTTGACCCAGATACGCTGGCAGCGGCACAACAATGGCAGGACTTCAGTGCGGATTTCACTCTCACGCAAGAAGCTCAGGCGCAGGAACTGGCAGCTCGCCGGGACAGCTATCTGTCTGCGCTGACCTGGAACGCCGCAAAAACCAATGAAATGCTGATGTTTGTCCTGCCGATGTATCTGTTCTGGGACGCGCTGGTGATGATGCTGCTGGGCATGGCGCTGTATAAATATGGTGTTCTGCAGGGCATGCGTTCGCCCGCGTTCTACAAAAAGCTCATGTTGGGTGGTTTCGGCGTTGGGTTGCTTGTCAATGCCAGCGAGGTCTATCGAGCCATCCAGGGAGATTTCGGCTTGCTCAGTGTATTTGCACAGTTCCAGGCGACTTATCATCTGGGCAGACTTGGTATGGCGATGGGTTATACAGGCTTACTGCTGCTCCTGATCAATGGTTCTTATCTGTCCGGGTTAAGGCGCAGGCTTGCCAGCGTCGGGCGCATGGCCCTGACGAATTATCTGATGCATTCCTTGCTTGCCCTGATGCTGTTCACCGGTGCAGGTTTTGCGTGGGTCGGCGAACTGTCACGCGCGCAGCTTTATGGCGTGGTCCTTGCCATCTGGGTATTTCAGCTGTGGCTGAGTCCTTTGTGGCTGAGTCACTTCCGGTTTGGTCCGCTGGAGTGGCTGTGGCGCGTCTTGACCTATGGCAAGCTGATGCCGAATCGCCGCGTCAGCATAACCAGGTAGTGTTGCGATTAAAAATTCATCTTTGGGAGAAACAGCATGAAAGATCTGGCAGGGAAAAACGCGTTTATAACCGGGGGCGCCAGCGGCATCGGTCTGGCCATGGCCAGAGCGTTTCTGCATGAAGGGATGAATGTGGCGATTGTCGATGTGGACGTACAGGCCCTGCAGGCAGCTGAGGCTGAACTGGCAGGCAGTAACGCCAGATTGCTTGCTTTGCAGCTGGATGTGACGGACAGAGCGCAGTACAAAAAGGTGGCTGATCAGGTTGAAGCGGAACTCGGCTCGATACACGTGTTGTGTAACAACGCAGGTGTTTACCGCGGCGGCAGCATGGATGCTGCCACCTATGAGGACTGGGACTGGATAATGGGCGTCAACGTTGGTGGCGTTGTGAACGGCCTGCAGACGCTTGTCAGACGAATCCAACGCCATGGTGAAGGGGGACATATCGTCAATACCGCGTCCATGGCGGGGGTGACAACCTCACCAGGTCTGGGGGTTTATAATGCCAGTAAGTTTGCGGTGGTTGGCTTGTCAGAATCTTTGCGGGCTGACCTTGAAGCGGACAATATTGGTGTCTCCGTACTGTGTCCCGGCATGGTCCGTACCAAGATTCTCGAGAGTGAACGAAATCGACCCACCGCTTACGACGTGACCGAAGCAGACAGCGTTGCTGCGGCACAAGCACACAGCGAGATCATGAACCTGGCCATGAATGCGGGCATTGATGCAGCGGAAGTCGCTGACATGGTGGTGCAGGGCATCAAAGACAATACCCTCTATCTCTTTCCCCACCCGGAAATGAAAGCGGCAACAGAACAACGCATGACCGCCATGTTAGACGCGTTTGGAGAGCCTGATCCGGAACAGGTGGCCAGACATGAGCAGTTTCTGCAGGCACTGTTGCCTCCGGATCCTTAACGCGTCCTGCGAAAGCCCATCAGGCTGACTTTGTAGGTGTTGGGGTCGCCATGATAAAGCAGATCGCTGTTGCTGGTGCTTAACATCAGCACAGCCTGACGATCACCGGCAAGGTTCACCACGTCCTCGCACTGCCAGTTGCGAGACTCACCGTAGGCCAGTAATGCCTGGCCCAGGGTGCGCAGGTGAGTGGGCGCCAGACTCACGCCCACCAGCCAGCGTTCTTCACATAAGCCGACAAAACTGCGGAAATATTTTGGACGTTGCAGATCCTTTTCTGATATGTCGAGCTGGGCCTTTTCGACGATCCCCGGACCCGCCTGCAGCGCACTGTGAAACAGTGAGCGCTGGTAGTCGTTGCGGTGGACAACGCCGAGACCACCATCATTAATGCCGAGGATACGCGTGTAGCCGTAACCCTGGACCGGATTTAATGTCTGGCCGTCAACCTGCAGCAGACCCACCGGCGCCAGGCTGTTCAGTTCAGAGACAAACCCACTGCCGATGACTACTGTAAAATCGTGGGTCCGAAGCGCATCAATGGCGGCGATACCCGTGCCAGGGGCTGCCACAAGCGCCGGGTCAAAGCGCGTCGGATCAAGCTCCAGAACCAATAAGCGAGTGTCTGAGTCGGTCACGTAGTGCGCTTTGAGGCCCTGCGCCTGCCAGGATTCAGGGTCAGTGATATCCCGCTCACTGGGTGGCAGACTGCCCACCACCAGTTCGACCGCACCACTGTTGCCATCGTCCGGCTGCTCCGCACCACAACCGCCAAGACTAAGGCACAAGCAGATCAGGGCAGCGGCAAGCACTGTGCCTGGAAGGGGTGTGGTCGGTGGCTTTAGAAAAACCAGTATTGATTTTCGAGTATGCTGCAAGTGCCTGATATCTATAAACTATTGAACCTGAGGGTTTACATTAAAGGTAATGCTGGGGTGTGTAGTAGGACTCAACAGCGCATTCTCAACTTCAAACCTTAGAGCCACTTCGGTCAGTGCGGCGCCTGGTTTAACCGAGAAGGTGGTGACAGCATGCGGCGCGAGAGAGACACGATTGGCGTGGTCCATGAAGGTCATATCACTCTGGTTACGCAGATGAAAAGTTGCATCCGAGTGATTGCGGATGCTGACATCCAGCACCTGGGTATTGGTACGGTATTCTGCCCTGGTAACCTGCAGAGCGGCGTTCAACATGGCGCTCATTTCCGGTTCCCGCGCGATCAGCAGATTTTTGAACCACACCAGCGTTCTGCCGGCGAACAGTGCGGAGCGCAGCGCTTCAGGGGTTCTTTGGGTTGCCAGCACCAGGTTGACCGGTCGGTGGCCGCCGTTGTGGGGTGCATAATCCCAGTCAATCAGGTCGTGCACATCTGACACGCCGATCAGGGTCAGGCCGTGGGCCAAAGCAATGGCGTGCGCCTCGGCTGAATAGTCCTTGCCGTTGGCTACTTCGATGCCATGGAGTTTGCCGGCGTCCAGGTTGGCTTTGTGGAAGTCATTCATTCGCGCAATGCCATCCGGGCTTTGCGCGGTCCAGTAGGGGTGGTTCCAGAACATGAACGCACCCTGTTCTGCTGCGGCATCAACGGCGTTCTGAGCCGGCCACGCGTTTGCAGCTTCGTACAGTGCCCCCACATCCGCAGGATCCGCAGGTGTGTCTGTGATGCTGAACAGTGCGTTGGCATCCTGGATGAAAACCGCATTGATGTGTCCGGCAGGTTCGTTGCGGGTAATTTCGGAACCGGCAATCACCATCAGGTCCGAGCCGTGCGCGGCCGCAACGGTTTCCTGGTAGGCGCGGTTTCGGTCCGGATGAGGGAGGTCGGCGATGTGCGGTTGATATTCCAGATGCTCTGTGACGGCCATCGCGTCCAGGCCGTCGCGCAATGCCTCGCCAACACGGATTTTGGGCCACACGTGGCCGTCGGAAAACACCGTATGGGTGTGCAGATCCACTACCAGAGTCAGATGGTCAGCGGTATCGGGAAAGACAATCTTGCGCGCCTGAGCCTCTATCTGTCGGGCGGGATCGCCCTCCACAGGGGGCACGCTGGCAGCGCCGTGGCCATGAGCGGTGGCGCTGAACAGCGCAGCCAGAGGAACCGTGAACACCACAAAGAGCTGGCGGATGGCAGGCAGGCGGTGGGTTGTATCAGACATGAGCGTTTCCTCGAAGATGACAGACCGGATGATACGGGTGTTGTCCATCATTTCCAGCGCTGATGTGATGCTGATGGCAACTGACTTTAGTGTTCGGGCCGTGTCAGCCTGCGATTGGCCCAGATGACAAAAAAGAACAGCGGGATGTAAATGACAAAAGTAATCCAGTAAGGCAGGGCGGGCTGGTACTGATAGAAGAAGCCACCCAGCAAAGGACCGATGGTAAATCCAAGGGGGCCACAGGAGCCCGCCACGCCCGCCACAGCCCCCTGTTCCTGGGCGGAGACCGCCAGAGAGGCGCCAGCCATGAAGGCAGGCCCGGCCAGTCCCATGCCCGCTCCCTGCAGAACCATTGCCCCCATCAGCAGGGCTTTGCTGTCTGCAATGGCCATACAGCCAAAGGCGACAATCAGGACAGGCAGTGCAATACACAACCACTGAAAAGGTGCCAGGTCAAAACGCTGCATCAGGAACAGCTGACTGCCCAGGGACGCGGCAGCGCTGAGTCCCATGGCCAGGCCAAAAGTCTGCGCTGTCTGCACGGCGGTGAGATCGAGCACATCCTGAAAGCGGAAGGCCAGGGTCTGCTGCACCATAGCCATGCCCATGAACATCAACACACCAACAACAATGAATGGCATGATGCGTGGATCCGTGTATTTCAGACGCGCCGTCGTGGGTCTTGAAGTCAGTTTCACCTGAGGTGATTCTGGCAGGTAGAACACCACAAACAGGGCGGTCACGGCTGCCAGGGCGGCAGCGAACCATAATGGGGTCAGCAGTGTTATGCCTGCGAGCAGACCACCCACCGCAGGGCCGATGATGTTACCCAGATTGGTGGCGGCGCCAACCGCCCCCATACCCTTGGTACGGCCTGCCAGATCCGTAATGTCGGCCATATAAGCGCTAGCGGAAGGCATCATGGCTGCCATTAACGAAGCGTGCGCGATACGCGAGATCATCAGCGCGTAGTAGCCCACCACCGGCAGCAGGATGCCAACCAGAGTGATATGAAACACGCTGGCAAACAGCAAGGTGCCAGCGACATAGCCAAACAAGCCGATCAACAGAACTTTCTTGCGGCCCCAGCGATCGCTCAGGCGACCCCATCTGGGGCTGGCGAGAAAAACAGTCAGCGAAGAGGCGGCAATGATGCTGGATATCTCCAGTTCGGTAAATCCAACTTCCCGTCCCAGAGGTGCCAGCACGGCAAACAGAACGGTCATGCCGAAGCCCATGCCGACCAGGGCTGTGAGCAGGATCACCCGTGCGTAGCGATAGGTGTTGGGATCGAAATCCGGAGAGGTGGTATCGGCTCTGGTCAAGTCAGCGGGTGATTTGCGAAAAGGGGCGCGCAGTGTAACCTAAATGGATCTGTAATTAGGGACCTTCCAAAGGAGTATTGCATGGTCATTGTGTACGACCACCCGTTATCCCCGTACGGGCAGAAAGTAAAAATTGCGCTGCTGGAAAAAGGTGTTCCTTTCCAGGCTGTCATGCCCGACGCGATTGGTTCGGGCAGCACGGCTGGCGAATTTGCCCAGGCCAGTCCACGTGGAGAAGTACCCGCGTTGATTGACGGCGACGTGGCCGTGTTTGATTCCACAATTATTCTTGAATATATCGAAGATCGGTGGCCTGAACCGAGCCTGCTGCCTGCGGATCCTGCTGAACGCGCGCGCATGCGCATGCTTGAAGATGTGATGGACACGCATTTTGAGGCCATCAACTGGGGGTTATCGGAAATCACCAATTTCCAGCGCGCGACAGGAGAACTGGCGGAGACAATTGCGGCCAAGGCGGCACAGCAGACCCGCAGCTGGTTTGCCTGGCTTGAGCAGCAACTGGGAGATGCGCCGTGGTTTAACGGCGAACAGTTTGGTTGGGGTGATCTCAGTGTTGTCCCTTATGTGAATGGATCAGCAGGGTTTGACCTCGCACCTGATACATCTTCCCGTCTGGGTCAGTGGCTGATCAGAGCCAATCAGCGCGAGAGTGTGAAATCCTGTAGCGAGGCCGCCGCCGCTGTAGCTTTTGACAGCCCTGCGGTGAGTCTGGAGCAGGTGCGTCAGGCTATGGAAGCGGGTCTGTTTAAACGTGAATATCGTGATCACCGACTGGAATGGATGATCAAAAGCGGGGGCCTGTCAGTGGTTGAACAGGGTCTGGCGAAAAATAATATTCGGTTTATTGAGCCATTTGCATCCGCGCAGCCAGACAAGCAGGCAGATAAGTAAAGCTGGCATGGTTCAGGTCGGGCAGCGCGTTCAGCGCTCAGCATCTGACCTGGACCAGCCTCGCCAGCCCGGACCACGCACCACCCGCCCGGGTAACTGACCGGTAGGTTCTCCCGCAGCCAGCACCCGCGTGCCGTTAACAAAAACATGCACCATGCCTTCACTGTATTGATGTGGATTGTCATAGGTAGCCAGGTCGCGGACACGGCTTGGATCAAAAATGGCAATGTCAGCAAAATATCCGGGTTTGAGCTGGCCGCGCTTAACCAGGCCCAGGTTTTGTGCCGGCAGACTGGTCAGTTTGCGGATGGCTTCGGACAAGGGTAACCGTTTCTCTTCGCGCACATATTTACCCAGCACCCGCGCAAAGTTGCCGTAGGCACGTGGATGGGTGCTGCGCGACAGAAATACACCTTCCGCAGCCATAGACGCTGCATCAGAACCAAAGCTGACCCAGGGCAGCTGCAGTGTACGAGCAACATTTTCTTCGGACATCAGAAAATACACCACCTGCACCCGGGAGCCATCTTCAATCACCAGGTCGATCGCCGTTTCAGCCGCAGATTTTTGTCGTTGCGCAGCAACCCAGGCCAGGGTTCTGCCGGTGTACTGGCGCAGCTCAGGGTTGGCGAAACCCACCAGCAGCGTGTTTTCCGGGCCGGCAGCCAGCAACAGGTTTTCCCACTCGGTGCCCGGTGTTGTCATCTGTGTGACAACGCTGGCGCGAATGTCAGGTTGTTTGAGGCGCGTGGTCCAGGCGTCATAACCCCCTTCCTGTACCCAGGGTGGCATGGCGGCATCCAGACCGGTGGATCCAGCGGTATAGGCGTACATGTTGGCGGTGATGTCCAGACCTGCTGCTCGGGCAGACTCGATCAGAGCAACAGCCGCATCAAATTTTGGCCAGTTTGCCTTGCCGCTGACTTTCAGATGATAGATCTCGGCACCCGCGCCACTGGCTTGAGCGATTCTGATCAGTTCCTCGATAGACTCAAGCAGGCGGTTACCTTCACTGCGTAAGTGCGAGATGTACCGTCCGCCATACCGCGCAGCAGTTTGCATCAGCGCGATGAGTTCGTCGGTCTGTGCATAAAACCCGGGTGCGTAGATGAGCGAAGCGCCAACGCCCATGGCACCTTCCTCCATGGCCTGGGCAACCAGAGACTGCATGACTTTCAGTTCGCTTGCATCCGGGCGACGATCCGCAAACCCCAACTGGTGTATGCGCACGGTGGTTGCACCCACAAAGGAGGCCACATTTGGTGCAACACCTCTGGCTTCCAGATGCTCCAGATATTCGCCCAGGGTCGTCCAGGGGATATCAAAGCGAATCTCGCCCTGGCGATCGAGCATCAGCTGCCTCATTTGCGGTGTCAGCGGCCCCATGGAGTTGCCTTCACCAAACACCTCAAGTGTGACGCCCTGGCGGATGTTGCTCTGGCTGTTGCCATCAATCAGCAGAGATTCAGTGGCCCAGCTCAACATGTTGATGAAGCCCGGTGCGACAGCCAGATCGGTGGCGTCAATCAGCAGATTTGTCTGGTCTGACGCTATATTGCCGATGAACGTGATTCTGTCGCCGCGAATACCAAGATCAGCAATGACAGGGGGTGCGCCGCTGCCGTCAAAAATGCAGCCGTTGGAGATCACGGCGTCATAGTGGGGGCTGTTCCGGGGTTGTGCATGAGTTGTCAGGGTAGTGCCGAAACTGAACAGGAGCGCTGCGCAGATCGGCCATAGCGCCGGCTGTTTCATCATGCGATCAGTTTCGTCAGTGCCCGCTGTACTTCACCTGCGTAGTGGACTTCCTCGGCGGGGTGCTCGCAACAGATTTTCAGGTTGAACATCCTGGCACCGGCGGCACTGTAACCCGCGAGCTGCTCCGCCACTTCTGTAGGCGTACCTGCAGGCGTGTAACGCTCAAATTTTTCGAAGGGCACCTTATAGAACGCTTCCATCTGCTGTGCGACGGCCTTTTTCGCTGTGGCAGAGTTATTGTCAACGCCCACCCAGGGCTGGTAACCGTGTAACCATCGGGTATCGCCGCGTCCACAGGCATCAGCTTCGTTCTGAATCAGATCTACGGCCTGCGCGTAACGACGCTGTGAACACCAGACACCAATCCAGCCTTCGCCGTATCTGGCTGTACGACGCAAGGCAGCATTTGAACGACCGCCGATGATAAAAGGGATTGGCAGTTGTGGGGTGGGGCGTATCCTGGCCTGCTCAACGCTGAAGTGATCACCGGCATAATCCACTTCTTCTCCAGCCAGCAGCCGGCGGATGATCTCAAGGGATTCGTTAGTCCGCTTGCCACGGGTTCGCGGGTCGACACCGCATACCTCAATTTCATGGCGGTCTTCGCCGCCGACCCCGACGCCGAAGGTCATTCTTCCCGGCGCCAGTTTGGCCATGGTCACCAGCGCGCGGGCAACCGGTAACGGGTGTCGCAGTGGCAGCAGATAGATGCTGATCATAACGCCCAGCTGGTCATGCAGCTGCGACAGCGCGGCAACCTCCACAAAACCATCGGTGCCGGAGCCATTGCGGAACGACACGTGATCCGCCATAAACACGTGATGATAGCCACTGTTGTAAATTTGACTGGCCAGGGTCTGCTTTGCAGCCATTGGCAGGCGCCACAGCTCGCCAGGCACGGCCAGACCAAACTGTGTTTCAGCGGGACTGTACATACGGGGTGCAACCTCTTTTTTGAGTTGGGATCATAAACAAATGCCTGCTAATGTGCTGCTTGAGTGTCTGTATCCGGACTATAACAACGGAGTTGATTCTTGAGACGGCCATCACCTCGACAAAAACCTTCTGCCATAGAGCGGACCTCTGCACGCCGGGCGGGGTGGTTGCGCCTCACGCGCACCATAGTGCTGGGCACCATAGCCGTGGTGTTTGCGATCATCTGGATCGGTGACCAGTATGGTATTGAGCGCGATGTCATGTACGAATTTCTTGCCACCAGTGCATTGTTTGTCGGCTTGTTGGTGGTTGCTGGGCTGCTGGGTGCAGGGTTGCTGCTGAGCATTCGCTGGATCGTGCGCCGGCGGGATTGAGCCGAACAAGCTAAGATTGTCTGTGCGCTGCGATGGTCAGATCAATTCCTGGAAAAAACGTTCTGAACGCGGCAGGTAGTAGTTTTCATAGTCTAACGAAAAGGCTATTGCGCCTGCCTTGCCCAGTATGACCTCGCGTTTAACGAAGCCGATCACTCTGAAATCCTGGCTGTTGTCGCGATTGTCTCCCAACATCAGATAATGGCCTGCAGGTACCGTGACCGGGCCAAATGAATTGCGAATCTGCGGGTGTCGCTGTCGCCAGGTCATGACTGTGCGGCTGTTACCCAGCAGGCTTTCCTGGCTCACCTCAATGTTGTTGATCGACGCTGCAACGGGTTCCGGCAGCGCGCTGGCGGGCACCACATCGTAGCTACCCACCTGACCGTTGATGGTTAAACGATTGTTATACATGCTGACAACGTCACCGGGAATGCCGATGACCCGCTTAACCAGTAGTTTGCCATCTTTTGGAGACTCAAACGTGACGATATCGGAACGTTGCGGGTCGCCCCATTGGGCGATGCGAACCAGCGTAAAAGGTACCCGCAGATCGTAAGCCAGCTTGTCTACAACAATGCGGTCTCCCTCAAGAATGGTCGGGATCATTGAACCTGTGGGCACCTGATTCCAGTCGGCTATGGCCGAGCGAAAGACCAGCATGATCACGATGAACAGTAAAAATCCGCGCCATTCCCGCCAGTACTTGGCCGGTCCGCTTAATTCGTGCTGGCTGAGGTTGCTGCTCGTTTTTGTCACGTCAGTGATTCGCCGCCGCTTCCATAGCCGCCAGCTGTTCAGGCGTTGCTTCGCGCTGGTGTTTCTCTTTCCACTGTGCGTAAGTCATGCCGTAGACTTTTTCGCGCGCGGTTTCCAGGTCAATGTCCACCTGCAGCTCGTCCGCGGCGGCTTTGTACCATTTCGACAGACAGTTGCGGCAGAAGCCGGCGAGGATCATCAGATCGATGTTCTGCACGTCTTTACGCTCATCCAGATGGGCAAGCAGACGGCGGAACGCTGCGGCCTCAATCCGCATCTGGTCATCAGCAGATAATGTTTTTTCAGACATTGGCTATCCTTGTTGGTTGACGCGTTTACCGGCACTTACCGGCGCTGGTTGGGGGCGGGTAAACACCCAGTCGTGACGACTGGAAAGGGTTTCATTGTACGCATAGTTTTCATAATCAAATGCCCGTAACCCCTGCAGCGTTTTCACGCGTTTATCGATCATGTACCGGGCCATGAGCCCCCGCGCCTTTTTGGCGTAAAACGACAGGAATTTCAATTTGCCGTCTTTTTCTTCCTTAAAATGAATATTAATGATGTCGGCGTTGATGGCGTTGGGGTCAATGACGTTGAAATATTCCTGGGATGCCAGGTTAACCAGCACCGGACGGGCCTGTTCCGCAAGCGCCTGGTTTACCGCCTGAGTTACTTTATTTCCCCAGAATTCGTACAGATTCCCGCCTTTGCCGGTACACAGCGGCGTGCCCATTTCCAGTCGGTAGGGGTGAATTCTGTCCAGAGGTCTTAACACGCCGTGTAACCCGCTCAAAATTCGCAGATGCTTTTGCGCCCAGGTCAGATCCCGTGCGCTGAGTTCCTGGGCCTGCAGACCGAGATAGACATCTCCTTTGAACGCCAGCAGGGCAGGCCGCGCTGACTGCGCTTCAAACGCAGGCGTCCATTCATGGTAGCGGCGATGGTTGAGTTCAGCCAGGTTGTCGCTGATCTTCATCAGCCTGGACAGCTGTCCAGGTTCATATTTTCGCAGGCTGTTGATCAACTCGGCGCTTTCGCTGACAAACTCAGGGATGGTGCCTTTGCGGGTCGTCAGCTTTGAGTCGAAGTCCAGCGTTTTCGCTGGAGAGATAATGGCCAGCATCAAAATCCTCGTCAGTTGTGCTTCTGTGCATCTGGCTAGTTTAACTGATCGAGGGTAACGTACACCACGTGCAGGCAGGATTTGTCCGACGGGGGAAGCGGTGAAGATGATGTCGCGTAGCCATCAGGGGTTGGTGCGTATAAACAATGAAGATTGTGTTCATTGTGAACCCGAACATGAGTTTGTAGTGCTTGCTGATGGCATGGGCGGATTGTTGGCCGGGGAAGTAGCCAGTTCTGTGGCGGTGGAATCTGCATCTCGGGCTTTGCGCGATCCACGGCAACCGCGGCAAAGTGCGGACGATCTGAAAGCGGTATTGAACCGGGCGAACGAAGCCGTTCTGGCACGCGCCCGCAGCATGCGATATCTCGGTAAAATGGGCACCACTCTGGTGGTGTGGGCGATGCAGGGAGAGCAGGCTTTTTTCAGTCATGTTGGAGACTCACGCCTGTACGTGTATCGCGCCGGCAAACTGTTCCAGGTTACCCACGACCATACGCTGGCCCAGCGCATGATCGACAGCGGTGAAATTGCGCCGGAAGATGCCGACAACGCACCCAATAAACATGTACTGACCCATGCCATGGGGCTGCCGGGTGCGTTCAAAGCCGATGCCGGTGAGGTGCCGGAGTTTGATCGGGTGCTGCTGTGCAGTGATGGCTTATCCGATCTGGTGGCAGCTACGGACATCGAGGCGATTATGGCCACCCCTGACCTTGAGGACTGTTGCAATTTTCTGTTGAAGGCCGCCTTGGACAAAGGCGGTCGGGACAATGTAACCGTGGCTGTTATCGAACGTTAAGCCCAGGTGCTGGCGGTCCTGCGTGCCGTTCATCCAAATGCTTGCACCTGCAATGGCCAACCCTATAATCGGACGCCCGATTTACCCGCAAAGGCGTGGCATGGAAACGCGAGCCCAACGCATTGAACAGACGCTGGATCAGGACCTGCAGGTGCTGCACCTGGAAGTGATCGACGAAAGTGCCAATCACAGCGTTCCACAGGGCGCGCAAAGTCATTTTAAGGTGGTCATTGTGTCACCTGGCTTTGAAGGGGTCAGCCGTATTGAACGGCATCGCCGCATCAACGCGCTCCTGCAGACCGAATTCGACCAGGGTATGCATGCCCTGGCCATTCACCCCTATACCGAAGCTGAATGGCGCCAGCGTTTTGGCAATGCGCCAATGAGTCCGGCATGTGCCGGCGGCGACGGTGCAACCAGGATTGAGTCTTAAACATGCGTCGGGTGCTGGCCTTTTATAAGTTTACCGCTGTGGATGAGCTGCAGGCGCTGCATCAGGAGCTGCTTGCTACAGGCGCGAGGCTCAGGTTGAAAGGCACCATTCTGCTTGCCCATGAGGGCGTCAACGGCACGGTGGTAGGCACCACCGCGGCGCTGACCGAATTGACTCAGCTGCTGCACCAGCGCTTTGGCGAAATACCCTTCAAATGGTCTGATCTGGCCCAGGAGAATCGCGGTTTTTTTCGTTTCAAAGTCAAAATAAAACCTGAAATTGTCAGCTTTGGCGTGGCGGATCTGGATCTTAACCAGACCGGTGAGCATGTCGATGCGCAGCGATGGAACGAACTGCTGGCAGATCCCGAGGTGCTGGTCATTGATACCCGCAACCGTTACGAAATTGATATCGGTACTTTTCCTGCCGCGTGTTCGCCACAGACAACAAACTTCCGCGAGTTTCCCAACTGGGTCCGCGAGCAGCTGAATCCGGGTGAACAGAAAAAGATTGCCATGTTCTGTACCGGTGGTATTCGCTGCGAAAAAGCTTCTGCCTTCATGCGTCAGGCCGGTTTTGAGCAGGTTTATCAGCTTGACGGCGGCATCCTGAAATACCTTGAGGAAGTAGAGGAAGAAGAGAACCGCTGGCAGGGTGAGTGTTTTGTTTTTGATCAGCGTGTTTCGGTGGATAAGGGGCTCAAACAGGGTCAATACGAACAGTGTTACGCCTGCCGGCACCCGCTGTCCCGCGAAGACCTGTCCAGTGAGGTCTATGAGCAGGGTGTGCAGTGTCCGCACTGTGTGGGCGAGGCAACTCAGGCGCGATTAGATGGCTTTCGTCAGCGTCAACGCCAGATCGAACTGGCCAGACAGCGCGGTACCGAGCACATCGGTGAAGCGCAGAAACAGGCTGCTGAGCCAGGCCCTGACAGGAATCCGGATTACAGAAGCGGCAACAGTTCTTCCCACACAGCATCCAGCAACAGCGGCTGAGCTTCTGCGGTAGGGTGAATGCCATCCTCCTGCATCATGTTGTCTGCCAGAGCAACTTCCTCCAGAAGAAACGGCACATAGGCTGTGTTTTTTTCTCTGGCAACTTCTGCAAACACCGTATCGAATGCCTGGGTGTAACGGGGGCCGTAGTTGGGTGGAATGCGCATGGCAACGATAACGGGTGTGGCGCCGCTGGCGTTGACCATGTCCACCATGCCGCGCAGGTTTTCTCGAATTTTCTCAACCGGGTAGCCGCGTAGACCATCATTGCCACCCAGTTCGATAATCACAATTTCCGGATTGTGCTCTGCCAGCACACCTGCAAGGCGGGCATAGCCGCCGCCGGTGGTTTCGCCGGAAATGCTGGCGTTCACCGCAAACCAGTTCTCTTCACGCTGTGCTAACGCTGTGTCGAGTAAATGTACCCAGCCCTGTTCGCGTTGAATACCGTAACTTGCGCTGATACTGTCGCCCAGCACCACAATGGCCCGACGCTGGTCGGGTTGCGCGTTGGCGGCGCTGTCACTGGTTGCAGTGGGCAGAGTGATTGTGGGAAGCGTTGATGCGCCGAGCTCGCCCGGTAAGGTAACCATGCACAGGATGACCAGCAGGCTCCAGTTGCGGACATGCTGAAGCGCTGGGTTAGATCGAGAGAACAGTTTTTTCATTGGTACTGGGTAGAAATATTTCATGAGTCATACAGTTGTATGTGCAAAAGCGGTCGCAAAGTCCGTTGAAACGGCCGCGGGAAAGTTGGTTATCTTGGATGGCATTGATCTGGAAATCAAACAGGGTGAAACTGTGGCTATCGTCGGCGCGTCCGGATCCGGTAAAACCACTCTGCTCGGTATTCTGGCCGGTCTGGATTCTGCCAGCAGTGGCAGCGTGCAGCTTGTTGACGCCGAACTTACCCGCATGGATGAAGAAGCCCGTGCTCTGGTCAGAGGGCAGCATGTCGGCTTTGTATTCCAGTCCTTTCAATTGCTGAGCAGTTTAACCGCGCTGGAAAACGTGATGTTACCAGCGGAGTTACGCGGTGAAACGCTTGCGGAAAGTCAGGCCGTGGAGCTTTTGACAAAGGTTGGCCTGGAAGATCGCGTCACGCATTATCCGCGTCAGTTGTCCGGCGGTGAACAGCAGCGGGTTGCCATAGCCCGGGCGTTTGCATCACAACCCACCGTGCTGTTTGCGGACGAACCGACGGGTAACCTGGACACACATACCGGCGAGCTGATCATCCAGCTGCTGTTTGATCTGAATAAGGAATTTGGCACAACCCTGATCATGGTGACCCACGATACCCGTCTGGCACAACGGTGCGACCGTACCATCGCCATAGAAGCAGGCAGCATAAAAATATGAATCTACATCTGGTGCGCCGCATGGCGATGCGTGACATTCGTTCCGGTGAGATGGGTCTGCTGCTGATCGCGCTGGTGGTGGCCGTCGGTACGGTCACGTCGATCTCTTTGTTTGTCGATCGCCTGCATCATGCGCTGGTTGCAGAGTCCTCTAATTTTCTGGCTGCAGACCGGCAGATCTCCAGTTCGCGACCTATTCCCGAAGCGTTCCGCGTTGCCGCCGCCGCCCGAGATCTGGAAATGGCCGAAACCATGGTCTTTCCATCCATGGTTTTTGCAGGTGACAGCAATCAGCTGGTCAGCGTGAAAGCGGTCGCCGGCACTTATCCGTTGCGGGGCAAGCTGATTGTTTCAGACGAGCCGTTTGTGCGCGGTTATCCGATCAATGAGATTCCGTCTGCCGGTGAAGTGTGGCTGGATTCAAGATTGTTTCCTGCACTCGGAGTGTCGCTGGGAGACAGTATCGAAGTGGGACTGGCTGAGTTGCGTGTCGGTCGGGTGCTGGTGGCGGAGCCTGATCGTGGTGGCTCGTTTTTTGATCTTGGCCCGCGCCTGTTGATGAACATCGATGATGTGCCCGCAACCGAGGTTGTGCAGCCCGGTAGCCGAATTTCTTATCGCCTGCTGCTGCGTGGGGAAGAAAATGATCTCGAGAGCCTGCGCAACAATATTGAGCTTGAGCCCAACTATCGCTGGGTCAGCATCCGCGAGAGCAGCCCGCGCATAGGGTCGGCGCTCGATCGAGCGGAAAGCTTCCTGCTGCTGGGCGGGTTGTTGGGCGTGCTGCTGGCAGGCATTGCCGTAGCACTGAGCGCGCATCGTTATGCCGCGCGGCATTATGATCATGTTGGCGTATTGAAAACCCTCGGCGCTACACCGTCTCAGATCCTCTACGGATTTCTCAGTATTCTGCTGCTGATCGGTGCGGTTGCCATTGTGCTGGGTTTGGCCGCCGGCGGTTTGCTGCATCTGCTCATTGTGCAGATTCTGGCATCGCTGATCACCATCGAGCTGCCACCACCAGGTTTGCGGCCATTTCTACTGGGCACCGCAACCGGCCTCATCTGCGCGGTTTCATTTGCCATGCCGGCCTTTATTCACTTAAAAGATGTGTCGCCCATGCGGGTGATACGGCGGGACCTTGGGGTCGCTCCCGTCAGCCAGTGGCTGTCATACGGCGCGGCGATTGCGGGCAGTATTTTTCTTCTGGTCTGGTACAGCGGCAGCTGGCTGCTGACGTTCTGGACTGTTATCGGCGCTACCGGTGTCATCATCGTTTTTGGTTCGCTGGCATTCCTGTTGTTGAAAAGTGGCCGGGCAGTGGGTATGCAGGCACGCAGCGGCTGGCGCCTTGCGTTGAGTGGGTTGCAGCGTCGCAGTCAGGCCAACACGGCCCAGATCCTGATTTTTGGGCTCGCCATAATGTTATTGTTAGTTCTGGTGCTGCTGCGCACCGCGCTGGTGACAGAATGGCGCTCCCAGGTGCCGGATGAGGCAGCCAACCATTTTGTGATGAACATTGCCGCGGATGAGGTCGATGCCGTGCAGAGCCTGATCGACACTAAAGCCACCGCAGGAGATTTCCTTTATCCGATGATTCGCGGTCGCGTGGTTGGCGTGAATGGGGAAGACGCAAAAGATTACCAGGACCGGGTAGCACCGCGTGGCGAAGACGGTGGTCCACGTCTCATGTCCGAACGCAACCTGACCTGGATTGCACAACAACCTGCAAGTAACGAGATAGTGGCAGGGCGATGGTGGTCCGAACAGACCGATAAAGCGGAAGTGTCTCTGGAAAAAGATTACGCGGATGACTTTGGTTTATCGATTGGCGATGTGCTCACGTTTGACATAGGTGGACAGAATTTTGACGCCCAGGTGACGAGCATACGCACCCTCGAATGGGAGAGCATGAGTCCGAACTTTTTCATTATTCTGTCGCCACCTGCGCTGCGGGATTATCCATCCACCTACATGACCAGCTTCTATCTGGAGCGTAGTGAGAAAGTGTTCCTCAACGAACTGCTCAGCAACCACCCGACCATTACCGTGATCGAAATTGATGCCCTGATCGAACAGATCACCAGTATTGTGGATCGGGTCACCCAGGCGGTCGAACTGGTGTTGGCACTGGTGCTGGGCAGTGGTTGCCTGGTGCTGATTGCCAGTATTCAGGCCAGCCGGGACGCGCGCATGGCTGAGCACGCGCTGGTGCGTACCCTGGGTGGCACGCGCAAGCTGATCGGCACGTCGCTGGCGTTTGAGTTTGCCGTTCTGGGCGCGTTTGCAGGCATTGTGGCGGTTGTTGGTGCGGAGTTGACGGTTGCTGTGCTGCAGAGCCAGGTGTTTGAACTGAATATGCAGGTGCATCCCTGGATCTGGCCGGTAGGGCCTCTGCTGGGTGCGCTGATCATTACCGTGGTGGGTCTGCTCGGCTCTCGATCGCTGGTGAATTCTCCCCCCATGCTGGTTCTGCGCGGTTTGAACTGACCTGAGACCTTTGCCGGCGCGCGTCACTGGCGCGTCTTTGGACCACGGCTTTGATGCTGTTTTCTTGACGTTGTCCGCAGCGGCAGCCATCGCGCGCGCGCCACGCAGCGTTGGCTTTGCACTAACGCCCAAAAATCAACAATTAGCATGGCAGCTCCGCAGACAGCGTCTAGCCTTAAGGTAAACCACCAGATTCAGATTGAGCTCGATCCGTTTTGAACCAGGCGCCTTCTTCAGTTGTATTTGCTGCGCGCACGCTGTCATTGAGTCAGTGGCAGCTCTGGATCGTGATGATCTTTGTGCTCGGCTGCGCATACTTTTCCCTCAATCTGCACCTGACTCAGATGCAGCAACGGGAAGTTGGCAGGCTGTTGCAACAGACCTCTGAACTGCGTCAGGCTCTTATTGAAGAGGGTTCCGAATCCAGCTGGTTAATCCGTGCCGCCCAGCTGTACCCGCAGCTGGCGCACCACTTACCCCCTGCGGGCCCGACTCTGCGCGGTCCGCTTCGTGAACTCACCCGTCGCGTCAGTGACGGTGAGCTGATCTCCGCTGAACATCGAATCAATGTGTCCAGAGATCTGGGTGGGGTGGTCAGCGAGCTTGCTGCGCGCAATGCCTCGTTGCAGCGTCAGGCGGGTTTTGCCACACATTATTACTACCTGTCGCTGATTGCGCTGCTGCTGATCTGCGCCGGTTTTGTCTACTGGCGATACAACTTACGCGCTCATTCTCCGCTGCGACTGTTGTTGGAAGACAAATTTCTTTTTGCCAATATTCCCGTGGCCGTCAGTCTCAGCGATGCCAACGATCGCCTGCTGCGCGCCAACGAGGCATTTGAGAAAGCCACAGGCTTCTCCAGCCGAGAACTGCTGGGCGAACGATCTGTTTGTGACGACTCGTTGGAAGAGCAGGCTGCGGTTGCGCGCATGCGCGCGCAGCTCGAAGAGAAAGGCAGTTGGACCGGTGAATATCGTATGCGTTGCAAAGATGGCAGCGCCCATGCGGAAAAAGTCATGCGCATAGGCTTGACCGATGCTGCCGCGAATCTGCAGGGTTACCTGACTTTGTCCTTGGAAGCGGCGCATTCAGATGCCGAGCAGCGACTGATGTTATGGCAGGCGCACCACGACAATCTGACCAAGCTGCCCAACACAAATCTGCTCAATGAACGGCTGGGGCGCGCATTACAGGAAGGCAAGCGGGGCGCTGTGATCAGCATCGACCTGGACAATTTTAAAAACGTCAACGACTCGCTTGGCCACGCAGGAGCCGATCGAATATTGATTGAAGCGGCACACCGCATTGCTTTGTGCGCGCGTGAATCTGACACGGTCGCCCGTATGGGAGGCGATCTGTTTATTATTGCCGCGGCTGATATCGTTGACATCGCCGAAGCGGAAAAGCTGGCGCGCGGCGTGGTGGAAGCCTTTCTGCCTTCCTTTGCAGCTGAACAGGGTGAGCTGTTCATCACCGCCAGCTGTGGTGTGACCATCTTCCCGGATGATGGCTCAACGGCTGGCGAGCTGCTGCAGAAAGCAGATGCCGCACGTCTTGATGCCAAGGCCAGAGGCGGTAATCAGCTGAAGTTCTTTGAAGAACAGATGAATGCTCTGGCGGCGCGACGTTTTGAGCTGGAAAGCAATCTTCGCAAAGCGATTGCCGGACAGGAGTTTGAGCTGCATTTTCAGCCGATTGTGGATATCTCCAGACAGGAAATTTATGGCGCGGAGGCGTTGCTCCGGTGGCGCAGCCCGGTGCTGGGTATGATTTCGCCATTTGAATTTATTCCCGTTGCGGAAGCTACCGGCCTGATAGTTGATATTGGTCGATGGGTGGTGGCTGAGGTCCAAAGGCATCTGAAAGCCTGGCAGGCACGTATTCCGGGCCTGCGTATTTCCCTGAATGTCAGCGCTCGCCAGCTGGTCGATGAGACGGATGTCAAAGCGCTGCTCACCGCCCTGTCACGCGAACATTCCGATCAGATGACCGTTGAACTGACGGAGTCTGCGCTGGTACAGAACGAAGGTAATGCGCAGCAGTTTCTGGCGGGGTTACGGGAGATCAACGTACGCGTTGCGTTGGACGATTTTGGTACCGGTTATTCATCCGTTGGTTATCTGCGGGATTATGAGTTTGACGTGCTGAAAGTGGATAAGAGCTTTATCGATGGCATAGACAACGCCCGTGACCTGGGTCTGGTGGCTTCGATTGTGGCGATGGGCCGTATTCTGGGCATGAAAGTGGTGGCAGAAGGGGTTGAAGAGCCGCAACAGCTGGAACGACTGAAGCGTATCGGCTGTGACTTTGTACAGGGCTACTACTACTCAAAACCGCTGCCGGCGGATGAATTTGAAGCCTTTGCCCTGGCGTTCAGGGACCCACAGCTGGATGGCAGTATCCATTCCGGTACAACTGCAAAAAGTGTTGTGGATGCCTCCTGATACGCTTTGCGTGCTCCCCATGCAGGGCGCTTGCCCGGCCTGTTAAATCGCCACAACTGGTGTCTGCGAAGCAGTTCTGGTACAAATCACGCCCCAGTCTGAGAGTAAGCCGAGTTGTCCGCTACCATTTTTGATGCCAGGCCAGAGTCCCAGGTCCCAGCCCGTGACCTGCGTAAAAGTGTTTATGAAAAAAACAAGTGCCATAAAAAACTGCGGCGTCTGGTGGGGCAGGCGGTTACTGATTTCAATCTGATTGAGCCGGGTGACAAGGTGATGGTGTGTTTGTCGGGAGGCAAGGACAGTTACGCCCTGCTGGATTTTCTGCTCAGCCTGCAACAGCACGCTCCGATCGATTTTACGCTGGTGGCAGTCAATCTGGACCAGAAACAGCCGGGTTTTCCCGAACATGTATTGCCTGAATATCTGACCGGTAAACAGGTTGAGTACGAGATTCTGCAGGAAGACACGTACAGCATCGTGCAGCGGCTCACCCCTGCAGGCAAAACCACCTGTCCGGTCTGCTCGCGGCTGCGGCGGGGCATTCTGTACAGTCACGCGCAGAAAATCGGCGCGCACAAAATCGCCCTGGGTCATCATCTGGACGACGTGGTTGAAACCCTGTTTCTGAATATGTTTTTTGGTGGTCGTATGAAAGCCATGCCGGCAAAACTGAAAAGTGATGACGCTAAAAACATCCTGATTCGTCCGCTGTACTATGTTCGTGAACGCCTGCTTGCGCAGTGGTCAGACTATGCGGCTTATCCAATCATTCCGTGCAATCTGTGTGGTTCCCAGGAGAACCTGCAACGCCAGGCCATCAAACAGATGCTGGTGCAATGGGATCGTGAGCACCCTGGCAGAGTGGAGAATATTGCGCGCAGCATGGGTCATGTGGCGCCGTCTCATCTGGCGGATCATAACCTGTTTGATTTTGTGAATCTGGCGGCTGATGCTGATGGCGCCGCACATATTCCGTTGACACAGTTATCCAGCTAAACAGGGTGGTCGGTATTTTTGCGTTTGTCCGCGGAAAAATCCGACGCACGGAAGCGCACTTCGTTGCTGGCTAAGGCTTCCGCAGATTCCAGAACTTCAGCAAGTGCCACCTCAAAACTCTGCGCAAGCCCCAACAGGTTTTTTGTTTCGTGGTTGACCAGTGCCAGTTCCAGAGTTTTTGCCGCGTCTTTGAGTCGCGCAGCGCCAAAGCTGCCGGCAACGCCGTGCAGATTATGCGCCAGACGTTCAGCATCTTCGTAGTCCTTGTTGTTGATGTGTTCCCGTATCCTGGGCCCTGCATCACCATAATAGTGACCAAAATCGCCCATCAGTTTGGTCATCAGGCGGACGTTGCCATTGTGATTCTTAATCGCCTCGCCAAGGTCGATGCCGGCAACGCGACGTAAATCGAACGGCAGCTCATCGCTGCCTTCCTCGCTGAGCTCATTTGCATCGCCTGTGCTCAGGGCCGCGTCGGCGCTCGCCTTGTCCGCGGCGGCCTGGACAGTTCTGGCCAGGTCAGTCGCTCTGCGTCGCAGCACCTGTTCTGATTCGGGTAACACATCTTCCAACGCGCTCAGGAGGCGTTCAAAGTCGATGGGTTTGGTGATGTAACTGTTGCAGCCGGCTGCAAGTGCCGCTGCTTTTCGTTCACTCAACGCATCAGCGGAAACAGCAATAATGGGCAGCGTCAGGCCTTGTGCGCGGATTGTCGTGGTGGCTTCCAGGCCATCAATCTGCGGCATATGGATATCCATCAGAATGGCATCATATTCGCCATCCACGGCCGCGCTGATGGCTTCTCTGCCGGTCTCGGCAATATCCACTTGAGCACCGGAGCGTTGTAGAAACTCCAATGCCAGCTGCTGGTTGATAGGATTATCTTCCGCAACCAGAATTCTGCGATTGTGCAGGATTGCAGAAGCGCTGGCTTTTCGCCGGGTTGCACCGTCCTGATTCAGTTCATGCTCAGCGGGTCGGCGTGCTTTGATGGTGAATGAGAACAGGCTGCCTTCCCCCGGGGTGGAGGTCACGGTGATTTCGCCGCCCATGACTTCAACCAGCCGGCGGCAGATGGTCAAACCCAGACCGGTGCCGCCGTAACGTCGTGTGGTGGAGGACTCAGCCTGTTCGAATGAGCCGAATAAACGACCGATCTGATCAGGCTCTATGCCGATGCCGGTATCAGCGACGGAGAACATCAGGTCAAAAGTGTCGTTTTTATAACTCAGGACTTCTGCAGCGATTTCGATGCCGCCGCTCTGGGTGAATTTTACGGCGTTGCCGATCAGGTTCACAAACACCTGCTGCAGGCGCATGGAGTCACCGATAATCTGTCCGCTGGCGAGAAACTCCGGGTGGTGACGGGTGTCATCGTTGATCGCAAGCGTCAAACCCTTGCGCCTGACCTCTGTGCGGAACAGGCGTTCTACTTCGCTGAGCGTTTCGGCAAGGCAGAACGGGCGCGCTTCCAGTGTGAGTTTTCCGGCTTCAATCTTGGAAAAATCGAGAACATCACTGACCAGTGACAACAGGTTTTCACCGGCGTTGCGTATGCTGGTCAGATACTCATGCTGTTTACGATCAAGATTTGTGTCGAGGGTAAGTTTGGAAAACCCGACAATCGCGTTCATCGGTGTGCGGATTTCATGGCTCATGTTGGCCAGAAATTCACTTTTTGCCAAAGTGGCCGCTTCAGCTATCTGCCTCTGTTTGTCCGCCTGCTCCTTCTCAATGCGCTCAGATATATCAAACAGCGAACCATCAATGAAGTTGCCCTGATCGCTGTCCTGATTAATGCGTGCAGTCAGTGCCATCCAGAATACTTTGCCGGTACGCGTCATGCCCTGGGCTTCAAAATTTTTCACCTGGGTTTTCTCTTCGAGTTCCGAGAGAAACTGCTGCGCCTGCTCCTTTTTGAGAAATACACGATCGATCAGGTCTTTATACTCAGCGAGCAGATCGGCTGTGCTGTCGAATGCCAGAATTTTTGCCAGAGTGGGGTTTGCACTGAGCAGTTGTCCTTCCGCGTTGATTCTGAACAGACCTTCAATCGCACTGTCGTACAGCGTGCGATATTCGTCGCGCGCACTCTGCAGATCAGCATACAGCCGCGCATTCTCAATACTGATAGCGGCCTGGGACGCCAGCAGGGACAGCACCTCTACCCGCTGTGCGGTGAACACACCTGTCAGCCAGCGATGTTCAACGTACAGCACGCCAGTCACTTCGCTGCGGTGAATAATCGGCAGACACAGAACAGAGAGAGGTTGCATCCGCTTTATGTAACTGTCCTGAGTGAAAACGTCTTCTGCGGTGGCGTCTGCCAGAACCAGAGACTTATTGGTGCGGGTAACAAACTGTACTATTGATATCGGCACATCCTGGCTCAATTCCAGAGGTTCCGCCGGCGTGATACGCCGCGTAGCCCCGCCGTCTACACCGGCGATGGCTTCAACGTGTAAACGTCCCTCGGAGCGCAGTAACATACACGCTTTCTGTGCCCCGGCATGTTCCAGCGCCAGCCTCAACAGTTTGGTCAGAACACGATCGAGAACGATTTCACCGGAAATGGTCTGAGCCGCGCGCAGCACCGTTGAGGTGTCAAGGATGCGGTCGCTGAATTCCGTACTTTCCAGGCTGTTCTGGTGAGTCTGGAAATCACGTAAGGTCAAGTCGGCGAGGTCTGTTACCGGTAACTGGCTGGCGCCGTGAGCGCCCAGCATGTCCTTGTCGTTGAGTCCGGGCAAGTCACGTTCTAACTGATTGGCTTTGGCGAGGGCTCCCCAGCGCAGGTAGGCCTCATAAGCATTGCGTGCAAACAGCTTGGTGAAGTCGGCACGTCCCTGTGTTTCGCAGGCCCTTGCCGCCAGCTCATAGGCAAGCGCTTCATCGTTAGCAAAACCTAATCTGCGTGCAGTTTCAGCAGCGCGTTCCCAGCGTTCCAGAGCCAGACTCATCTGACCTTGTACACGCGCCAGTTCCGCTTCAAGGATCATCACCTTGGCTTCTGCGAAAGTGGCGCCGTGTCTGGCCGCCTGGCGCAGTGATTTCAGCGCCTGTTGGAGCACATCGCGGCGCTCAGGTCTGTTGCGCACGGCAACCAGGCCACAGCACATCGCATAAAGCGTGTGCAGCGGCGAGGTGCGAACGATGTTGCTGTGCTGTTCTGCAAGCTCGAGTACGGTCTGCGCGCCCCGGAAGTCGTTGAACAGCACCGCATAGTACAGTCTCAGGGTGTACACGCAGGCCTGCGCAAGTCTGTCTTCGCCATTGTTTATCTGTTGGGCCGGGGTGCGCATCTGTGTTTCGTCCAGCGGCTGGGCGAGCAGGCTGGCGACGATCTGCAGGACAAAGTGCTGGATGTTCACCCCGGTGATGTGTCCATGGGGATTGACGTGATTGATCTGGTCGTTGATGGCGCGTTTCAAGGACCCGAGCTCCAGCCCGCGCAGGAATCCATTGGTGGCGTAAAAGGCACCGGCGCTGGCGGCAAACTCATAATCCTGTAAAGCCATGCTGCGTGTCGATGCGTCTATCAGTCCCCGGACAGTCTGATCAAAACTGCCAAACCAGGGGTCAACCAGGCCGCTCAAGGTAATCAGCGCGCGTACCGAAAAAGCATCGTTTGGAAACTGCTCTGCAATAAACCTTGCCTGTTTGGCCAGCGCCAGCGCGCGCTGCTTGGAACCGGTGGCGTGAGCATCTGCGGCCGCAATGGCAAACGCAAAAGCGATCTCGCCGCAGTAGCCTTTATGTTTTGCGGCTTTGGCAATGGCCAGCGCCTGGCCTGACGCTGGAGCTGCGCCAAGGTGGAATTGCGCGTGCGCAAGGTAGCCGACAAGCCGCGCAACCTGCTTGAACTGTGGATCATTGATCGGATTGAGGGGCGCGGCAAGCGTGGGTTGTCCGTGTTGCAGCAGGCGCTCCATGCCGATGCCTTCCGCCAGGGTAAGCAGACGTCGACTTACCCGTTTCGGCCAGCTGACCCAGGGAAGCTTTGTATCGGACGGCTGATGATCCAGTGCGCGCAGAGCGTTGTGGGTTAACTCAACCACCTGGCCCAGGCGGTTCTGTACCATTGCGGCCCGTATCTGTGTTTCCCGCAGGGCGTGACTGACTGTGCCGGTCTGTACGCGTTCCAGTTGTTCGAAGTCGCCACATAAAAACGCCGCCAGGGCGGCGCTCTCCGCGAGCTCGATGGACAGGCTGTCCTGCATGCCGTTGCTTTTTAATGCCAGACCGCTGCGTGCGTATTTGAAAGCCAGGCGGAAATTGCCTTCACGTAACGAGTATTGTGCGGCCAGTAGATTCTGATGAGCACACTTCTGACACATGTCGTCCGGCGTGTCGACCGGATTGGTGGCTGCGTTCAGATGGTCCGCTATATCCAGGGTTAAGCTGCCTTCGCCTCGCGCACTGAGCCTGTCAACGTTGTCTTTCAGCGCAGCAGCTATGGCAAAGTGCAGGTCCTGTTTGAGTGCTACAGGCGTCCGTTCATACGCCAGGTTGCGAATTCGAGGATGAGAAAACTGGTAGTAGCCTTCACCACTCATCGCAACAATGCCCAGACTGATTGCCGCGCGCAGGTGTTTGGCGACGTTGCCCAGGCTGTCATCAAGCACGTTGGCCAGCAGTTTGCCCTCGAACACCTCGCCAATGCAGGCGCCGGCACAGATTGACGCGCGTGACTGGGGCGGTAACTGATCCAGCAGGTCGCTGATTCTTTCGTTCGAATTACTGTTGAAAAAGTATCGTCGCACAGCTTCGATATCCCATATCCACTGACCCTCGCGTCGGTCATAGGAAATGTGCTCATGCTGGTGCAGTTCAGCGATCAGCTCGTGGACAAATGCCGGCACACCGTCGGTTTTGTTGTGAATCTCTGCTGCCAGCTCGCGCACTCTGGCTTCGCTGTGCGATAACATGTCAGACAACATGTCACGTATGTCAGCACGGTCGAGCAGGTGCATCGGCAGTGCGGTAGTCTTAGTCGCGATGCGCGCATCCTGGAACAGGCTTTCATTGACGTTTTCCCAGCCGAAAAGAATGAGAATATTGCGATGTGCAAGGCTTTCTTCAATCACGGCTGAGATGCATTCTGGTGGCAGGGTATGCGCGTTGGATATGCTCAACACCAGCGTCATTGGTTTTATGGCGGCAAGAATTTCGCTGATGCCTTTACCCGGCAGGCCGGGTTTGTCGCTGCTGGGCTGGATGATACTGGCCAGCTCGGGCAGATCGTCAAGCAGGACCGACAGGTCGGCTGAGGGCTTGCGGGACAAACGCTTGAGGATCGCTTCGCTGGCATGTTCGGGCATGCTTAACAGCTGCCTCAGAATCGGTCTGATCAGTGCCAGCCAGAGTGTATCTGTATCCTGCGCATCAATACTGCTGCCATTGACGCTTGCGGTGAGGGCATTCAGGCTTGCGGCCTGGTGCAGGGCTGCGTCGGTAAGCGCCGTTTTGCCCATACCCGGGCCGCCGCTGATACAGGCAAACAGCACTTCTCCCTGCTTCACGCGCTCCAGTAGATCCGTTATTTTTTCCTGACTGCCTTTGCGGCCATACAGTTTTTTGGGTTTTGAAAGTTTCTCTTTGCTGTCTGTGCGCCCCAGGCGAAACGGCACCACGTTGGCCATCTGTGCAGCTTTGACCAGATCGTCATAGACACTCTGCGCGCTCTGATAGCGGCTTTCAGGCTGTTTGGCAAGCAACTTAGCAATGATGTCAGCCAGCCAGGTGGGCAGTGAGCTGATGATCTCGGTAACACGCTGGGGGGTGCTGGCAATATGTGCGTGTATCAGTTCGAGGGGATCTGTTTGCACAAATGGTGGCTGCTTGCAGAACAGCTCGTAGTAGGTGCAACCCAGCGAGTACAGATCCGTTCTGTAGTCGACGACCCGGTTCACCCGCCCGGTCTGCTCCGGTGAGACATAAGGCAGCGTGCCGGTCAGGGAGCCGGGTTGCAGCATGGTCGGTTGTGCATGAGTGGCCAGCGTAGCCAGACCAAAATCAATGATTTTGACGCGCAGGTTTGCATCTGTGAGCGCATTCGAAGCCGAGGTCGTATGGGATGCATTGCGAGCAGCATGCTCAAAGCTGCCGGCCATGTCGGGGTCCTGGAAAACCACAAAATTGGCAGGATTCAGGTCGCGATGGATCACGCCTTCATCGTGGATCGACTGCAGTCCCAGGGCCATCGACTGTGCCAGCGACAGCTGTTGTTCAAAACTCAGGTCGTTGCGATTCAGATACTCGCGCAGCGACAGGGCTTCATCGTCTTCAAAATAAAGGGTGTGATTCTGGTCATCGTAGCCCAGGGCCTGGCAGATGTACGGACTGGTCAGCGACTGGTTGATATCAAACTCGCGCTGATACCGCGCAATAGCTGAAGGGGACAGGCTGCCGGGTTTGAGCTGTTTTGCTACCGCAGGTTGTGACTGCCAGACCACACGGCTGACGAGTGTACTGTTGCTTTCATAGATCGTACGATCCACCGACATCTCTCTTATCACACCCGTTGTCGTGTCAGCCTATACAGGCCTTGAGCAGAGGGGCGTTAAACCACCTCAGGCGTAAACAGGTAACCGGTACCGTGAATGGTGGCAATGATTTTGGCATTGGCGGCACGCTCACCGAGCTTTTTACGCAGTTGCCCGACCAGCACGTCGATGTAGCGGTCGTCGGGGAACCACTCCCGGTTGCGAATCCGGTTCATCAACTGGTCGCGGTTCATGACTTCGCCAGCCTGTTCCATAAAAGCCAGCAGCAGTTGATATTCGCCGGCAGACAGTTGAATCGGGTGGCCGTCAGGAGAGGTCAGTTCACGCTTGTTCAGGTCCAGGCTCCAGCCGTCAAACGTGCGCATATGATTGCGTTTGCGCTGTTTCTGCTGGATCTGTACCCGTCGAATCAGGTTACGCGCCCGGGATAACAGTTCGCGTGGATCAAACGGTTTTGTGACGTAATCATCAGCGCCACTTTCCAGCCCGAGGATGCGATCGATCTGCTCCTGCTTGCTGGTGACCAGGATAATGCCGATGTCGGAATGCGCGCGTATTTCCCGGGTCAGGGTGAGACCATCTTTGCCGGGCAGTTTAATGTCCAGCAACACCAGGATGACATCGCTGTTCTCAACGGTTTTCTGTACGTCATCACCGGAACCGGTGGAAGATACGCGGAAACCTTCATCTTCGAAGTAGGCGACCAGTTGCTCGCGTGTAATGGGCTCGTCTTCGACGATTAAAATGTGGTCAGGTTGGCTCATAGTTCCCAGTCCTATTGGAACGTTTGGGGTCAGTCTTGTAAGCTGTCAAGTAACGCATTATGCCACGCAAAACTCAAGCTCAGGGGCGGTTTTGTGGCCGAGGATGCGGACCTGTTCACACCCCATCCGCTCCGAACTGACCAAGTTTCAAAAGGCCTGCTGCACATGATTGTGATTCCTGTTGAAAGTCTTTCAGCCGTGGCTCTGCAGGGCATTATTGATGCCTTCATTCTGCGGGAGGGCACTGACTACGGCGCAATAGAATATTCGCTGGAGCAGAAGCGCGACAGTGTGCGCAAGCAACTTGCCAGTGGCGAGGCGCAGATCTGCTTCTACCCGGAAAACGACCATATAGATATTGCGCGGGTAGATCGATAGGTCGCGGTTACAGGTTCACGAACCGTTGACCTTTTTAAAGCGACGCGCTTAACGTCCACACAACACTGGCGCGCCTGAATCCGCCTTGCGCCAACAATCTGAACTGCCTGCAGCGCACCCGGCGCAAATCCGGAAAGTGCCGGGAATTTGACTTCTCAGCGCCACTGACTTTGTAAAAAGCCTCCTGCAGCGTCTATCTGGCGCGCAAATGTGAACTCTGTATCGGTTTTCCGCCGCCAGCCTCGGTCAAATAGCCTCGCTGCCTTGATCCTGCCGTTGAGCCCATCAACGCAGCCAACAAATTGACGTTTATAACCCAGGTAACGGAGCTCTGGGTTTGCAACGGTAAGTAACTGATTTACCGAAGGACATGGTGGAACAGGCCAGTGATTGCCCACACACAGCTCAGGTTTACGCGACAACAGATTGGCATGTTTGTGCTGGTTTGCAGTGCTTTGTTTGGCACAACAAGCGGGCATGCGATAGGTACAGATGCCGGCGTCAACATTTCCAACACAGCAACCGCTACGTTTTCGGTTAATGGTTCTGCTCAGAGCCCCGTCAACAGCAACACGGTTGTGACCATCGTCGATGAGCTCCTCGACGTGGTTGTGATCGACGACAACAGCGGTCCCGTTGCGGTGGGTGCTGGTGCAACCGGCGCGATTCTGCAGTTTTCCATCACCAACAACGGCAATGGCAGCGAAGTTTATCGAATCATCGCCGAAGCAGATGTCAACGAAGGCGGTTTTGACCCGTTACTCAACCAGCTCTACATCGAAAGCAATGGTCTACCCGGACTGCAGGTTGGTGGTGATACACCCTACGTGACAGGCAGTGGCGACCCGCTGCTCACTGAAGACAGCACGCTGATCCTTTACGTGCAATCGGATATGCCAGGTGGACTTGTGCAGGGAGACAACGGTGATATTCAGATCTCCGCCATTGCACAGACCATCATCGATGCCACTGGCGGCCTGGACAATCCCGATGATCCTTCATGGCCGGTTCCCGGTACCAGTTATGCCGGTCTCGGCGATGGCGGCGGAACCGCCGTGGTAGGCACGTCAGCGGATATCAATGCGCTGTTATTGCGTAATCAGGGGCGCTACCAGGTGAGCGAAGCGGTGGTGTCTATTGACAAAAGCGCGGTCAACGTCGCTGACCCATTCGGCGGCACCTCCATCGTGCCTGGCTCCGTCATCACTTATGAACTGACGCTTCGCGTGGTCGGTAGCGGCATTGCGCAAGCTGTGCGGGTCAGCGACGTCATGCCTGCAGATCTGGCGTAACAGCCTGACAGCCTGACGATCGACGGGATTGCAGAGGACGATGATTTTGCGCCAGCGGGAGTTGATAACTCCGGCTTCGATGAAGCCAACAGCACGCTGCTGGTGGACACCGGTGATGTCGCGGGTGGCGCTGCTGACATTGTCATCAGATTTGACGCTGCGATCCGTTAGGTGAGCAGCACCCACAGGAGCGCATTTAAAAATGTGCTTAACAAAGCAACTCACAGGAGGTTGATATGACGCATCTTAATATGGACAAGATAGTGCGTTGTGGTCTGAATCAGTCTCGGCGTGCCGTGCGCATGCTGACTGTCGTGTTCGCTGTATTTCTGGCCGGTGCATCAGGACTTGCACACGCACAGGTACAGCTGGACAACACAATAAAAAAGGTTGAAACCTTTGTTAACGCAGACGGTGATGTAGAACGCCGCCTGGTTGATGCGAACAGCGTCGTACCAGGAGATGAACTTCAATACACCGTGCGTTTCACCAACAACGGATCCCGACCCGTGGATGCCGGTTCCATTGTCATCACCGACGTGGTTCCAGCGCACACGGAATATCTGGATGGCACTGCCTTTGGGGCAGGCACTCAGATCTGGTACTCCGTTGATGGTGAGATGTATGCCCCGCCAGGCGAGCTCACCGTTGTCAATGACGGCGTGGAAATGCTTGCCTCAGCCAAAGATTATCGCGCGATTCGCTGGACCTTTGGCCCAGCGCTCGAACCCGGCGATAGCGGCTACATCTCTTTTAATGTTCGCTTGAAATGACCCTCTTTGCGATGTGTGTAACCGGAGCAGCTCTGACTGTCTCCGGTACTTGTGTTTGCGTGCTTGTTTCTAAACGAGCAATGGAGGCGATTTGCCAAATCTCGGGAACAGTCCCGGGGGAATTGTCGAGTAAATAACTTAAGGATAGAAGTAATGCAGTACTTAAAAAGACTAAGTCAGCTACTGCTCATCGCAACAGGATTGGGAATCAGTCTGTCGGCGTGGGCGGATGGTACTGACTCTGGAACCCCGGTCACAAACGATGTGCAGATGACCTTTACCGTCGGCGCTGTGCCGCAGACGGCATCATCTGATGTGACCTTTGTAGTGGACCGAAAGCTTCGGCTTGATGTTGGCACGCCTAACGGCAACTGGGTCAGCGCTGTGCCGGGACAGGCGGGTGCGACCGCATCCTCTGTACAGTTTTCTGTGGTCAACAACTCTAATGACAGCGTTGACGTTGTCATCGCTCTGATTGATCAGGGCGCTCTGGATATCGACGGCTATGATCCAGCCGCGGCATCTCCAATCACACCCGTCGGTTTGACCGTCTGGGAAGACACCAACGCGGATGGCGTGCTTGATGGCGGTGAAAACGTCCTTGGTTCTGCCACAGGCGTGTATGCACTTACCGGCACCTTTGCGGAAGATGAAGAGCGCACAATCTCTGTCAGTATTGACGTTGACGGTGCTGCGATTGCTGAGCAGTATCAGACCTACACCCTGGTCGCAGCGGTTGCTGATACTGGCGTGGTGATTGCCAATGACGACAGCTCCAACGAAAGCCCCGGAGTGGCAGATGTACCGGCAGCGCTGAACGATCTGGCAACGGTTGAAGTTGTGTTTGCTGATGACGGCAGCACGTTTGCCGAAGACGAAGGTTTCAACTTCCTCTCTGGTCCGGCAGCAACCGGCGCGCCAGATGGCGAAAACGATGGTCAGTCTGCTAACGCCGCGGGTTTCCGTACTGTAGGTGTTCTGGGTATCGTGAAATACGTTGAAGTACTGTGGGATCCCATTTCGGAAAACCAGTACACCGGTACCGGCAATACGACGACGGGTAACGAGCCCAAGTCGATCCCCGGAGCGGTACTGATGTATGTCATCGGCGTAAACAACCAGTCAGCGCTTGCTGCTACTGGTGTTGTGATCACCGACAACGTGCCTGCAGGTGCAGCCGAACCTCTGCAACTGGGTAACTCAGGTGCCGTAGCGGGTATTGAACTGCCTGACTCCATCACCGTTGATATCGATGGCATTCCCGTTGTGCTGGATCTGGATAATGCAGGCATTGCGGTAGATGATCTGGTGTACGTGCGTGAGTGTTCGCTGGTTGCCAGTGATCCGGTAAACCCAGGTGTTGCCTTTGCTGCTGACCCAAGTGAGGTTAACGCTTCCATGGGCGCCAGCTGTGATGGTGGTGCTACCGGTTACGTGGTCTACTTTGCAACTGTAGACGATACCGCGTCTTAAGCAGACGACGGTAACTCGACGCAAGTTATGCCCAGGACGGCGCATATAAGCGAACCAGGAACGCAGGGTCGGTGCAAACCGGCCCTGTTTTCTGTGTTTGCATGCCTGTTTTTCCAGCGCCCCTTAAAGTTGTTGCTGGCAATGCTGTTATTCAGCATAACTTGCTTTCCTGTCTGGGCGATCCCGCCCGACACGCCAGTCACCAATACGGCAACCGTCGATTATCAGGTGAGTGGCGCAGATTATACAGCCAGCGGTAGCGCAACTGTGCGCACCGACCCGGCGGCCGGCAACAGCCCGCCTTTTGCCCTGACGCTGGAACCCGCCACAGTGCCGGAAAATGCCAGCGGCGCAGTAGCAGGCAGCATTGTTGTGGCCGACCCGGACCCGGACGACACTCATGTCATCGTCGTTGATGACCCAAGATTTATTGTGGTGGGCACCTCACTACAGCTGGCGCCTGACGTGGCGCTGGATTTTGAAGCAATACAGCGCATCACTGTGGGGATCACAGTGACGGACCCTGAAGGTGCAGGCTATACCCAGCAGGTGGACATCGTTGTGCTAGATGTCAATGAAGCGCCTTCATTGATCACGCTGTCATCTGATACTTTTGTTGCGGACCAGAACGGCGCCGATGTAGGTACTGTGAGCGTTGTTGATCCAGATGCCAGCGACAGCCACACCTTTACCGTCGATGATCCTCGATTTGAAGTGAATGATGCAACATTGACGCTGCGTGATGATGTCAGTCTGCCTCTGGGTACAACCGTTGAGGTGCAGGTGACGGCCACAGATAGTGGTGGATTAACTTACACCCAGACATTCACGCTGACCGCCACGCCTCCAGGTGGTGGTGGTGGCGATAACGCCTCCATAACCGCGCTGCAGCTGGCAACGGGTGTCAGCGCGGCGCAGCTTCAGAACGTAAACCCGAGCAGCTGTCTGGCGGGTGCTGACCTTGTTGCGCTGCCTGATCCTGTCTCGCTCACCGGTAACAGCCTGGTGCCGCCAGGCAATGGCGCGTTCCTGCCGACCCGTATCGTTAAATCAGAAGATGTGCTGTTTGTGCAGGTGGCAGATCCCCAGGCCAACGTTGACCCTCTGGCAGTTGATCAGGTTGTGGTACGCCTGCAGTCGCCGGCAACCGATGAAGAGACCATTGTCATTGCTGAGACCGGCGTGGATACAGGTGTGTTTGTGGGTTACCTGCAGACCAGCCGTGGGGTACCAGTATCCGCAAACTGCGTGCTTGAGGTGCAGACAGGGACAACCCTCACCCTGGTTTATGTTGCAGATGGCGCGGACGCAGCAACCCTCGATGTCCTGGTGGATCCGTTTGGCCGGGTTTTTGACAGTGCCAGCGGCAGCGCGATTAATGGCGCCACAGTCACGCTTTTTAATGCGCTGACCAATGAGCCTGCGCAGGTGTTTGCTGACGACGGTGTTACCGCTTTCCCGGCCACCCAGGTCAGCGGCGATCAGTTTTATGATAATGAACGTGGTGCTTATCGCTTCCCTTTTGTGCAGCCGGGTGAATATCTGCTGCAGATAACACCGCCCAACCGCTTTGCGTTTCCTTCAGCGGTCACTGATGCTCAGCTGCAGCTGTTGCCTGGCGCGCCGTATGCCCTGAGTGCCGGTTCTCGAGGCCAGAGCTTCTTAGTGCCCGTAGGACCTGCTGTGCAGGTGGACATTCCTCTGGATCTGCAGCCGGTTGTACCCACCAGCAGCAGTCTGACGCTGTTAGCGGCGTTGACGCCCGGTGCCTCCAGCGGGGCAGTTCAGGTTGCACCAACAGCCTGTTCTGATGGCAGCGGTTTTTCCATGCTTGCCGATCCTGTCACGCTGGCACAGGGTCTGTCAGCGGTTCCTGCAAGCCTGGATCTGACACCGGTTGATCGGCTGGCACGTAACGATGCGCTGTTTATCTCCGTGGTCGATCCGGATCAGGATCTGGACCCGTTTGCGCCGGATCTGATCATTGTTGAAGTACAGGTCTCTGACTCGGCTGAACGGGAAACCCTGCAACTGTCCGAAACAAATGACTCCACGGGTATATTTACCGGTTATCTGCAGACCGCGGGTGCCTCCACTTCATCTGCGATCCCGCAGAACTGTCAACTTGAAGCGGCCCCGGGCGCATTGATCCAGGTACTTTATAGTGATGCAAACGATGCATCAGACACTGCAGCAGCTGATCTTGCTTACGATCCGGGTTTCAGCACGATCTCCAGCGCAAACGGCGCCCTGGTTTCTGGCGCCAGCGTCACGTTGATTGATGCCAGTACCGGCTTGCCTGCTCAGGATGCAACCTTTGCCGCAGACGGCGTCAGCGCTTTTCCGGCTACCGTGGTTGTTGGCGGTGAAGTGACCGATGCCAGCGGCGCAACAGTTGATTTTGCACCAGGCACTTTTTATTACCCGGTAATTGCACCTGGCGAATACCGTTTTGAAGTGTCAGCGCCAGTGTCTTATACATTCCCTTCGGTGATAGACGACACCACGCTGAACCAGTTGCCAACAGGACCTTTCAACCTGACAGAGGGTTCCCGTGGCGAAAATTTTATTGTTTCCGCCGGTGTGCCCACTGGTTTTGATCTACCGCTGGACCCCATCAATGCACAAGTGTTCATCACTAAACAAGCCAGCAAACAGACCGCTGCGGTGGGTGACTTTGTGCAGTATCAGATTCAGATCGACAATGCTGACAGCAGCGGAACTGTGTCTGAGCTGGTGCTGTCGGACCAGTTACCTCTCGGGTTCAGATACGTTCCCGGATCGCTTAAGGTGGCTGGCATTGATGGCTTGGAGCCAATGCTGGCCAGGGATGGTGAGCAGTTTGATCTAGCCCTGGGCACACTGGCGGCAGAGAGCAGTATCTCGTTGCGTTATGTGGTTGAAATTACGGCTGGCGCCAGGCTGGGTATCGCGCGCAACCGGGCCCGGGTTGCCGGCATCGGCGTGGGCGAGACGAATGTTGCATTTGCTGACGTGGAAGTGCAGGAAGACCTGTTACAGAGTAAGGCAATTCTCATTGGTCAGGTCTATGCCAATGGCTGTCCGCTTGAAGACGCTGCCGTACCCGACCCGCAGGTTGCAAAGGGCCTGGCCGATGTCCGCATCTGGCTGGAAGATGGCAGTTTTGTCGTCACCGACAATGACGGCAAATATCATCTTGAAGGTATAGAACCGGGCACCCATGTAGTGGCCCTGGATACTGCCACTCTGCCAGGCAGTCACGAGCTGGTGCTGTGTGAAGACAACAGCCGCTTTGCGGGCAACCCGGCATCACAATTTGTGGATGTGCAGGGGGGTACCTTGTGGCGTGCAGATTTTTACGCTGCGCCTAGGCCGGATCAGAACAGTGAAATCATCAGCCGTCTCGATGCGTCAGCGGAGGACGGCAAAGTGACCTATACCTACTGGCTCAAAGGTGGTGCGGTACCGTTGCAGAACCTGCGCACGACAATCATGCTGGCGGACCAGCTTGCGTACATTGAAGGCAGTGCCCGATTGAACGGTCAGCCGATTGGCGACCCCAGTGGCCTGGGTATGGGTGCGCCAACGTTCAAGCTGCCGGACACAACAGATGAGTTTAACTACGCCCTGAGTTTCGACACCTTTGTGAAAACCCCGAAGGGCCACATCGTTTCCAAAGCCGTATCGCAGTTTGCCACCCGTCAGGGCCAGCATCGCAGTGATGTCAGTATGAATGAGCTCAGCTTGAGCTGGCCGGCCTCGCTGGTGATGATTGCCGAATCCGTGACATCAGCCGGGCAGCAGGCGTTGCAATCCGCGCGTCAGACCAATTCCCGACGGTTGCGTGAGATGGCGCCAGACAGTCAGCCCGTCGAATCCCAGGTCGCCATTGCCTCGGAGGTGCTGGAACCATCGCGGGGGTCGAACTACACGCGGGGCAACGTGGCCAGAAAACAAGTCTCCGTACGTCACGAAGGCGTGCGCAGCGCACCTTATGAGTTGCCCGAACTCGATCGCGGTGAAGCACCTACCTTTGACCTGAACTGGCTGTCACGAAACCCTGCTGTGCGGGGTATTGTCTGGCCGCCGGAAGACTACAACCCGGCGCTGCCGGCGATAGAAGTTGTGGTTGCTCATCAGAAATCGCACAAAGCAGTGCTGCTGGTGGACGGAAAAATAGTCAACCCAGTGACCTTTGAAGGCACCGCCACAGACCATGCCGCCGGCGTGAGCCTCTCGCGCTGGGACAATGTCACTATTTCCGAACACGATAGTGTGTTGCAGGCCCAGCTGCTGAACAGTGATGGTGACCCTGTTGAACGATATACCCGTAACACACACTTCAGTGGCGCACCCGCCCGAGCGGAGTGGGTGAAGGATGAGTCTTATCTGGTAGCTGACGGTTTGTATCCACCAGTAATCGCCGTGCGGCTGTTTGATCGCGCCGGTTATCCGCTGCGCCCCGGTACCACAGGTGAATTCTCCGTCTCACCGCCTTTTGCTGCGCTGGACAAAGCCAGACACCTGGAAGCGTTGGATAACAAGTTCAACAATCAGCGCTATCAGGTGTTACGCGACGGGATTGCCTATATTCAGCTCGAACCCACCACCTCAACAGGGGAGGTCGAGATTAACTTCCAGTTTGATCCGGTGCGCAGCGACAAGGTGCGGGCAAGAATGATACCGGGCAATCGCGACTGGATCATGGTGGGTCTGCTGGAAGGCACCTACGCAGAAAACGATCTGTCCGGCAATCTGAAATCGTTAGGCAAGCAGAATCTTGAACAGGAAACCCTCACCGATGGACGTCTGGCGTTTTACGGCAAAGGCATGGTCAGGGGCGACTGGCTGCTCACGGTGGCATATGACACCGATAAAAAGTTTGAGCGGGAGCTGCGAAAGCAGATAGACCCCAACCAGTTTTATACGTTGTATGGTGATGGTACTGAGCAGCTGTTTGATGCACAGAGCCAGCGCAAGCTGTACCTGAAACTGGAGCGTGCGCGTTTTGCTGCGTTATTTGGAGACTTTGACACAAATTTTGAACGCTCAGAGCTGGCCCGTTACGATCGTCGTTTGAACGGCGTTAATCTCGGCTTTTTTGGCGACCATATTGAAGCGCAGGTGTTTGCCAGCGAAACAGATCAGGCGCTGGTGCGCGATGAACTGCGCGGTGATGGCACTTCAGGTGTTTATCGTCTGTCCAATCAGAGGCTGGTTCTTAACAGCGAATCTGTGCGTATCGTCACGCGCGATCGATTTTCGACCCAGAACATTCTGGATAGCGTTGAGCTGACGCGGTTTGTTGATTACACCATCGATTTTTCGCGTGGCACGCTGATCTTCAAACAACCCGTCTTCAGCCAGGATGAAAACTTCAATCCCATCTTTATCGAAGCGGAGTATGAGGTGGCGCCGGAAGGGGTGGACCAGAAAATTGTTGCCGGCAGCCGGGTGGCATACCGCCTGGATGATCAGGACAGTGAAGTGGCCGTGACCTACATCAATGATGATACCGAAGGACAGGGCGGCTCTCTGGTTGCTGCGGATCTCACCTGGCAGATGACAACCGCATCGACGCTGACCCTGGAAGTGGCGCAGACGGACACAGACCTTGAAGAGCGAGGTAGCGCTTATCTTCTGCAGCTGGAGCATGCAGGCCCCAGGCTGGCGGGTAGAGTTTACGCCCGTGAGCAGGAACAGGCGTTTGGTCTGGGGAATCAGTCAGCGCTGGAAGCCGGTACCCGCAAAATTGGCGTAGAAGGTGAGTATCGTCTGCGCGAAGATCTGCTTGTTCGCGGACAGTCATTTCAGCAGACCGCACTGGCAGAAGACGCCAAACGGCTGGTGGTGAATGCGCTTGGTGAATGGCGTTCAGACGCAACCAAACTTTCCGCCGGAATACAGTCCGTGACTGAGGACACAGCGGATGGGACGTCGGCGGATGCAACCCAGTTACTGTTTGGTGCCGCGCGTAATGTTTACAACAATAAACTCATGCTGCGTGCGGATGCGGAACTGGATGTCTCCGGTGGGACGGATAATACCGATTATCCGTCTCGTGCCATATTTGGCGCCGAGTATGAAGTGTTTAATGAGGTGAATGTGATTGCCGAACAGGAGTTGACCTGGGGTGATGACAGAGATACTCAGGATACGCGCTTTGGCGTGCGCGCGCGGCCATGGACAGGTGGTGACCTGAATTCATTTGTCACCCGGGCTCAGGGTGAGAATGGCTCTCGCCTTTTTGCCACCACCGGCTTGCTGCAGCAATGGCGGATTAATGAGCGATGGCTGTATGACATCGGCTTTGATCGGGTGCAGACGCTGTCGGAAAGTGGCGCGGCAGATGAGCCTCGTGAACTGCTGTTCAACCCGAACGTACCGCCGGCGTCAGGTAGCATTGACAACGACTTCACCGCGTTTTTTACCGGCTTTGGTTACCGTCACGATGCCTGGGATGTGTCTTCCCGCTTTGAATGGCATGCCGGTGATCAGGAGGACAAGTGGAATGTCCTGGTGGGCGCCAATCATCAGCTGGCAGAAGGCAGGGTCATTTCAGCCAGCATGTCCTGGTTGAATGAAGAGTCCTCAAGCGGTGTGGTGCAGGATAATCTTGACCTGAGGTTGGGCGCAGCCTGGCGGCCCTTCGACAGCGCCTGGTCTTTCCTTAATCGCACGGACCTTGTGTTTGAGCGTCGCGAAGGCGCCGCTTTCGATACACGCACCCGCAAGTGGGTAAACAACTTCAATGCCAATTACAAACCCGGGTTGAAGCACCAGCTGGCGCTGCAGTTTGGCTTCAAATATGTGGTGGAAAATATTGACGCGGATGAGTTTGATGGCGTCACCTCGCTGCTTGGCCTTGAATACCGCTACGATATTGCGCCGCGCTGGGACGTGTCCATGCGGTCATCGGTACTGGCATCACACAAGGCCGGCACTGCGCGCTACTCCTATGGTGCAGCACTCGGCCACAGCATCCGGCCGGATATGTGGTTGAGCGTGGGTTATAACGTCGAAGGTTTTGAAGATGATGACTTCATCGCAGCGGATTACACGGCGAAAGGCCCCTATCTGAAGCTGCGGATGAAATTTGATCAGGACCTGGCCAGACGCTTCCTTGAATTCACCGGTCTTGCGCAGCGCCGCCGGGTGGATGGATTTGCCAACGGGCGTTAGCCATCGGCGTGTACCCGATCCGCTTTTTTGCGTAGTATACGCGCGCTTCAATCAAGGCCCGATATCCATATGACAAGCTTCTTTCGCCGCGCCTGCTGGCTACTGGCAGTGTTACCCGCTTTACCCCTGCATGCTGCAGAACCTGTAGAGCGTCAGTCTGACCAGATAGAGGAAGTTTCGGTGGTGGCGTCCCGGGTTGTCGCGCCGATTCGCAAAGTGCCAAGCGCGATCAGTGTGATCGAAATCGAAGACATTCAGCTGGGCCGGGCGCAGCTCGGACTGGATGAGTCGCTGGGTCGGGTGCCCGGTGTATTTACCCAGAACCGCTACAACTTTGCGCAGGATTTGCGCATCGCAGTGCGGGGGTTCGGGGCGCGTGCCAACTTCGGCATTCGTGGTCTTAAAATTTATGCAGACGGCATACCGGCAACCACCGCAGACGGTCAGAGTGGCATAGATGACGTCGACATCGGTTCGTTGCAGCGCATGGAAATTGTGCGCGGTCCCGCTGCGGCATTGTACGGGGCTGCGGCGGGTGGGGTGATAGCACTCTACACGGAAGACGGACCGGACACGCCGTATGTGCAGAGTGCGGTCACCATTGGTGAAGACCAGCAGCGCAAGTATCAGCTCAAGGCAGGCGGTCAGCTCGATCGGTTGAACTACCTGGTCAGCGTGAGTGATCTGGGTTACGACGGTTACCGTGATAATGCACGGGTGGAATCCCGTCAGTTCAACAGTAAATTTGTCTACCGGCTGCGTGAGGGTGAGGTGACACTGATTGCCAACCTCGTCGACTCGCCCCAGGCGGACGATGCTGGCGGCATCACAGCGGCTCAGGCGGCTGCTGATCCAACTTCTGCGCAGGCAAGGAATCTGAGTTCCAACGCGGGAGAAGCGCTGGAACAACAGAAAATTGCCCTGCGCTACAGGCGTCCGCTGGCGGAAAATCTGGAACTGTCCGTACGCAATTACTATGTGTGGCGGGACTTTGAGGCCTTTTTACCCATCGGCACACACATCCCCTTTGTCGCCGACGACGGCGTTGTTGAGTTTGACCGCTTCTTTTACGGGGGAGGCGTACAGCTGGCGGCTACCAGCACCCTGTTTGGTTTCGACAATGCTGCAATTTTCGGTCTGGATATCGACCGCCAGGAAGATGACCGCCAGCGTTTCCTGAATAACGCCGGCAGCAAAGGGGCGCTAACCTTTGATCAGATGGAACAGGCGACCACGGTAGGGGTGTTTGTGCGCAACGAAACCGCATTGACTGATCAGCTGAGCCTGGTGCTGGGTTTGCGTTACGACGATATCGAACTTGACGTTGACGACAGTTTTCTCGCCAACGCTGACCAGTCCAGCACGCTGAGCTTTGACCAGTGGAGCCCGATGGCCGGACTGTCCTGGACGTTAAACGATCAGCTGACCTTTTATGCCAACTATGCCACCTCTTTTGAGACGCCTACCTTCACCGAACTGGCCAGCCCGGCGCGAACACTGTCCGTCAGTCTGGGCGGTTTTAACAACGTCAGCGCTCAGGAGGCCGAGAGTTTTGAATTCGGTTTGAAAGGTGATGGCTTTGATCAGCGTCTCGCTTTTGAGCTGGCGGTTTATCAGATTAATGTTGAAGATGAAATTACCAGTGTTGAAGACATCGGTAACCGCGCGTTTTTCGCCAATGCGGATACCGATCGCAAGGGTGTTGAGCTCAGTGCCGTTGCCGATTTCAGTGAATCCCTGCGCGTCAGTGTGGCGTACACGTATGCTGATTTTGAATTTGAATCCTTTGATGGAAGTCCGCAATTCGAAGGCAACACCTTACCCGGGTTGCCGGAGCATCAGTTCTTTGCAGAGCTGCGCTACCAGCATGACAGAGGGCTCTATGCGGTCGCTGATGTCCTGTATATGGACAAATTGTTTGTCGATAACGCCAATTCAGGTACCAGCGACAGCGCGGTGGTGGCAAACCTGCGAATGGGCTACCGCGCTGCTCGGGATCGCTGGTCCTGGTCTCCATTTATTGGAGTCAACAACCTGGCCGACGAAGACTACAACGCAAATGTGCGCATCAATGGATTTGGTGGCAGATTGTTTGAGCCGGCGCCGGGTCGAAACGTCTATGCAGGATTTACCCTTGACTATGCCCTGCGCTAACGCCACTACACTTAAGTCATCAGTCTTTTTGCAAAGGCGCAACTGAAGGTTTCACATGAACACGCCCAATACCCTTGCACCGCTGCCTAAGGTGAACATCGAAATCAATCCCCGCGGCAGCATGGAGTTGCTTTCCCAGCGGGAGATCGATGCACTGACCACCGGCGCCCGCCACGGCGAGATACAGGATCTTTTCCGGCGCTGCGCGCTGGCGGTGCTGAATACGGGCAATGAAACCGATGACGCTGCGGCAATTTTTGACGCCTACGCTGATTTCAGCATCGAGGTGGTGAAACGCACCCGCGGATTGCAGCTGAAAATCCAGAACGCACCAGCCAGCGCCCTGGTTGAGAAACGTATGATCGAAGGTGTGCGGCAGCATCTTTTTGCGGTGCTGCGCGATGTGATCTACATCGGCACGGAAATCAGCGATGCTCTGCAGTATGACATGTCGACAACGGCTGGCATTACCGATGCCGTGTTTCAGATTCTCAAGCAGGCCAGGGTGATGGAAGCCGGCATGCGGCCAAATCTGGTGGTCTGCTGGGGTGGGCATTCGATTGGCCGTTCGGAATACGATTACACCAAACGAGTCGGTTATCACCTGGGCCTGCGGCGCCTGGATATCTGTACCGGCTGTGGTCCCGGGGCCATGAAAGGCCCAATGAAAGGTGCTTCTGTGGGCCATGCCAAGCAGCGTGTCACCGGGGGGCGCTTTGTGGGGCTGTCGGAACCCGGCATCATTGCCGCCGAACCGCCCAATCCGATTGTAAATCATCTGGTTGTTCTGCCGGATATTGAAAAACGCCTGGAGGCTTTTGTCCGGCTGGGGCACGGCATTGTTGTTTTCCCTGGCGGTGCAGGCACCGCCGAAGAGATTCTGTATCTGATGGGGATCCTGCTGGATCCCAGCAATGCGGACCTGCAGTTACCCGTGGTCTTCACTGGTCCGGAAGAAAGCGCGGACTATTTTGCCGCGATGGATAATTTTTTGCGGCTGCTTTTCGGCGATGCCGTTAACGGCAAATACAAGATCATCATCGGTGACAGCGAGGCAGTAGGGCAGTACATGAGTCATGCCATACGCAATGTGCATCGCGCGCGCCGCAAGTCAGGAGATGCCTATTATTTCAGCTGGCTGTTGAATATTCCCGCAGCGCATCAGGAACCTTTTGAGGTCACTCACGAAAGTGTGGCCGCTTTGAATCTGGTGCGGGATCAACCGCTGGAAAAACTGGCCGTGGAAGTGCGAAGGGCATTTTCCGCGGTGGTCACCGGCAACGTCAAAGAGCAGGGTATTCGTCTGATCCAGAAGCATGGCCCCTTTGAACTGCGGGCGGATCGTGAGTTGACCGATGCGTTGGACACTTTGTTGAAGAGCTTTGCGGAACAGGGACGTATGCGCCTGATTGGCGAATACACACCTTGTTATACTGTAAAAGCTCTGAACTGAGATCGAGCTGTGCTGTTGTCCCTCAATCAGCTTGTCTGCACCCGCGAGGAACAGCCGCTTTTTGAATCGCTGACGGTGCAGTTTACAGCAGGCACCTGCGTGGAACTGCTCGGCGCCAACGGGGCGGGTAAGACAACGCTGCTGCGAACCCTGGCGGGTCTTTACAGTCAGTATGAAGGCACCTTTGAGTGTGCCGATTTCCTTTTTCAGGGTCACCCGATGGGGTTGGATGAGCTGATGACGCCACTTGAAAACCTGGCCTGGTTTGCCGGCCTGGAAGGCCAGCGTCTGAGCGACGAACGGGCGGCTGAGCTGTTGGGTGAAGTGGGCATGATCAGCCTCGCCATGACTCCCTGTCAGCAGCTTTCCCAGGGTCAGCAGCGCCGGGTTACCATGGCAAGATGGCTGCTCAGCAACGCACAGCTGTGGCTGTTGGATGAACCCTATACGTCCCTGGATAAAGAGGGCCAGGTGCTGCTCAACAGATTGCTCAGTCGCCACTGCGACGAGGGTGGTACCGTGCTGGCCGCAACGCACCTGCCTTTGCAGGTGAGCAACAAAACTGAGCTGGTGCTGCATCCGGTTCGGGTACCCGTATGAACCTGTCGACTCTGTTCCTGCGCGAGTGGCGGGTGTTGATCCGCAATCGTGCGGCAATGATCAATCCCATCGTGTTCATGTTTCTGGCGGTCATGCTGTTTGCGGTGGGTAGCCCTCTTCAGGATAATACCCGTGCTTTATATGGTGGCGCTGTGCTCTGGCTGATTGTGTTGCTGACCAACATGCTGTCGCTGGACGCCCTTTTTCGCCGCGATTTTGATAACGGTACCCTGGAACAGATGATGGTTACCGCAGATCTGCCGCTGCTGGTGGTGCTGGTCAAAATATCCGTACAGTGGTTGGGTACGGGTTTTCTGATGGCTTTACTCTCACCGCTGTTGTGTTTATTTCTCGGTTTACCGGTAAGCGCCATCCCGGAAACAGCGCTGTTGCTGCTGGTCGGCACGCCGGCGCTGAGCCTGCTGGGTGCCGTGGGTGCTGCCATGACCGTCGGATTTGCCAGGGGCGGTGTGCTGCTGGGTCTGCTGGTGCTGCCACTGTTCCTGCCGGTGCTGGTGTTCGGTGCCAGCGCGGTGACGTCGGAGGTCGCGGGTATCAGCGCTGACGCACAGTTGTACTGGTTGGCATTTATTAGCATGGTTGCACTGCTGATTGGACCTTTTGCGACCACGGCGGGTCTAAAAATCAGCCTGCAGCTGTAACAAATCAACAAAGAGTGTCTATGGCGCTGAAACAGACATTAAAAGAACTGTGGCACAAGCTGGGTTCGCCGCGATGGTTTTACCAGATGTCCGGACCCTGGGTGACCGGCTTCGGGGTGCTTGCGGTGCTGTTGCTTGGGGCTGGCATGATCTGGGGGCTGGCCTTTGCGCCGCCGGATTATCAGCAGGGCAACAGTTTCCGTATCATGTATGTGCATGTGCCCGCTGCGATGGTGGCGCAGAGCGTCTATCTTGGCATGGGCGTCGCCGGCCTGGTGTTGTTCGTCTGGCGCATGAAAGTGGCAGATATTGCCATTGCCGCCTGTCTGCCGTTTGGCATCATGTTGACGTCCCTGGCGTTGTTCAGCGGCGGTGTCTGGGGGCGGCCCACCTGGGGTACCTGGTGGGAATGGGATGGCCGCACAGTCTCCACTCTGGTGCTGCTGTTCCTCTACATCGGTATCTTTGCCTTGCGCGAAGCCATCCTGGATTCACAGCTGCGCGCCCGCGCCAGCGCTCTGGTTGCCATGGTCGGTACAATCAACATACCGATCATCAAATATTCGGTGGACTGGTGGCATACATTGCATCAGCCTGCGTCCACATTCCTTACCCAGAAACCCACCATGCCAGCGGAAATGTGGTTGCCGCTGCTGGTGATGGTGCTGGGCATGTATTTTTTTGCTGGACATAACATTATGACGCGTATGCGGCTGGAGATTCTGCGCCGGGAAAATGGCACCCGCTGGGTGCGCAATCTGGTGATTTCCGGCGCGGCCGCAGCAAAAGGAAGCAGTTAGATGCAGTTCGACAGTTTTGCGGAATTTGTCGCGATGGGCGGCCATGCGCTGTATGTGTGGCTGGCATACGGTGCCACCCTGGCGATTCTGATTGGCAGTCCGGTGGCACTGATGCTGGCGAAAAAGCGACAGGTGTCACAATTGCGCTGGTCGCTGCAAACGGATCGCGATGGCATGCATCGAACAAATCGAGCAGAAACGCAATCGGACACCGGCGTAGAATACTCGGCGGAGAAATTATGAATCCAAAACGAAAAAGTCGCCTGTATCTCGCTCTGTTCCTGCTGGTGGCGGTATCCGGTACAACCGCCGCGCTGATGGTGGCGATGGAAGAAAACATCAACATGTTTTATCCCCCGGACAAGGTGGTCGACGGCACAGCGCCGCGTGAGCGCACCATCCGCGCCGGGGGTATGGTGCAGGATGGCTCGGTATCGCGGGACCCGGACAGTCTGCAGGTGGAATTCACCATTACAGATCACATGGGCTCAGACTTTGTGGTTGCGTTCAACGGCATTCTGCCTGACCTGTTTCGCGAAGGGCAGGGCATCATTGTGCAGGGTGAGCTGGACCGGCAGGGTAAATTCATGGCCAGCGAAGTACTGGCAAAACATGATGAGAATTACATGCCGCCGGAGCTGATGGACATGATGGCGGATTCAAAAGCAGCGGCTGGCGGTCCTCCGGGCGGACAGATCACACCATGATCGCTGAACTGGGGCAACTCAGCCTTGCGCTGGCAGCTTGTCTGGCACTGGTCGCTGCTGCCGCCGGATTGTTTGCCCACGGACCGGGCACGCAGCTGTTACGCCAGTCTACGGTGTCCATGGTGGTCGGACAGTTTGTGTTTGCAGCCATTGCATTTCTGGCACTGGTGTACAGCTTTGTCACGGATGATTTCTCTGTGTCTTATGTCGCGAGCCATTCCAACAGCCTGCTGCCGTTACAATATAAAATCAGCGCCACCTGGGGCGGGCATGAAGGGTCCTTCCTGTTGTGGATTCTGATCATGACCATATGGATGCTGTTACTGACTTTGCGGCGCGACAACTACCCGGTACGTTTTTTCAGCCGTGTCCTGGGCACCATGAGCCTCATGAATCTGGGCTTCCTGTGTTTTGCGTTGTTTACCTCCAACCCGTTTGAACTGCTGATACCCATGACACCGGCAGATGGCGCTGACCTCAATCCGCTGTTGCAGGACTTTGGTCTTATTGTCCATCCACCGCTGCTCTACGTGGGTTATGTCGGTTTGTCTGTGCCCTTTTCGTTTGCCGTGGCAGCGCTGTTGGAGAAGCGTGTGGATGCCGCCTGGGCGCGCTGGTCCCGGCCCTGGACAAATTACGCCTGGGCTTTTCTGACCGTTGGCATAGCCCTGGGCAGCTGGTGGGCTTACTATGAACTCGGTTGGGGTGGCTGGTGGTTCTGGGATCCTGTTGAAAATGCCAGTTTCATGCCCTGGCTGGCCGCGACTGCGCTGATCCACTCGCTGGCGGTGACGGAAAAGCGTGGCACCTTCAAGAGCTGGACCCTGCTGCTGGCTATTGCCGGGTTTTCACTGTCACTTCTGGGTGCTTTCATTGTGCGATCCGGGGTGCTGACCTCGGTGCATGCCTTTGCGGTGGACCCGGAACGCGGTATGTATATCCTGATTTTTCTTGGCGCTGTGGTGGGTGGCTCCCTGACACTTTATGGTCTGCGGGCGGCGGGCGAGCGGGCGGATGTCGGCTTCAGGATTCTCAGTCGTGAGTTTTTCATGTTGATCAACAACGTGATCCTGGTGGTGTCGCTGGCGGTTGTCATGTGGGGTACGCTGGCACCGATTGGGTACGAAGCCATCTCCGGCGGTAAGATTTCCATCGGCGTACCTTTTTTCAATATGTTTTTTGTGCCTCTGATGCTGGTGCTGGGTGCAGCAGTTGCGCTGGTGCCGGTCCTCAACTGGAAACGCACACCCTGGCAGAGTTTTAAACACACGCTTGTTACCGCGCTACCGGCGTCCGCCTTGCTTGGTGGCATCTGGTGGTACACCACGGACCCCAAATCCGCAGGAGTGCTGGCCGCGCTGATCATTGCGCTCTGGATCGTGGCTACTCACCTCATAGATCTGATTAAGCGTCTGCGCTTGTCTCGCAGCCTGCCGCTGGCGTATGTGGGCATGTCCATGGCGCATATCGGCTTTGCCGTATCGGTGATCGGTATTGCAATTACCGCCACGCAATCAGTTGAAGAAGATGTGCGCATGGCACCGAATGACGTCACTCAACTGGGTATTGAGGAAGTGCGCTTTCTCGGCGTACGTGAGGTGCAAGGCCCCAACTATGTGGCTCAGCAGGGTGTATTTGTGGTCACCAATGGCAACCGAACATTTGAGCTACGACCGGAAAAACGTCGCTATCTTGCCGGTGGTAATATCATGACCGAGGCGGGCATAGATGCAGGTCTGTTTGCAGATACCTACATCTCCCTGGGTGAACCTCTGGGTGAAGGCGCCTGGGCGGTACGGCTGCATTATAAACCGATGGTGCGCTGGGTCTGGCTCGGGTCGCTGATTTTTGCGCTGGGCGGGATCCTGGCAGTCATGGATAAACGTTATCGCAAGCTTCGAGCGCGACGTGATGTGCCGGCAAAGGCGGCATTGGGAGCGGGGTCTGCCGGGTGAGTCGCGCCAGCCTGTTCATTCCATTAGGCATTTTCCTGCTGATTGTGTGCGTAGGTTATGTTGGTTTCAGCCTGGATAATCGCAATGAGTTGCCTTCGGCACTCCTGCACCAGCCGTTCCCGGAGTTTTCTGCCGGCGTTCTTGATGATCCGGATCGACGCGTAAGCAAAGACGATCTGTTGGGGCATCCAACCCTGGTTAACGTGTGGGCAACCTGGTGTCCGACCTGCAAAGCGGAACACGCTGAACTGATGCGTATTGCAGAACTGACCGACGTGCGTCTGGTTGGTGTCAATTACAAAGATGTAACCGCCAAAGCCAGACGCTGGCTGATTGATTATGGCAATCCCTATGAGTTTGTGATTGTCGACCAGGACGGAAGTCTTGGCGTAGAGCTGGGTGTCTATGGCGCGCCGGAGACGTTTCTGCTCAATGCACAAGGGGAAGTAGTCTACAAGCGCGTTGGAGAGGTGAACCCGCGCATCTGGCGAGACGAACTGGCGCCCCGACTTGCGCAGATGGGCGTTTATCAGATGCCCCCTGCGGAAACGGACCAGGCTGCAGCGGGTGGTGGGCAATGATGCGGTGTCTGTCCGTTGTTCTGTTAATAATGATGGCTCCTCTGGTCTGGGCAGTCAGCCCTGTCGATGTGTATTCCTTCGATACTCCCGAGCAGCAGCAGCGTTACAAAGGCCTGATAGCGGAGTTCCGCTGTCCCAAATGTCTGAATACCAACATAGCGGGAAGTGATGCGCCTATCGCCCAGGATCTACGCCGCACCGTGCATCGCCTGGTGGTGCAGGAAGGCTACAGCGATCAGGAAGTGCGGGATTTTCTGCAGGCCCGTTATGGTGATTTTGTTTTATATAACCCGCCTTTTAACAGTCGTACCATGCTGATCTGGCTGGTGCCCCTGGGGCTGGCTTTTGTCGGCGCCTTTGTGCTGTTTGGCCTGTTACGCCGCGCCCGAACCCATCAGGTTGTTGATCTGGATGAAGCCCAGCGGCAGCGTGTTCGCGCTCTCCTGGAAGACTGAGAAACAAGAGTAGTCCGTGTTCTATTTTATCTGTTTGTTGTTGGCGCTGCTGGCGGCCGTATTTGTGTGCTGGCCATTGCTTAATCGCCGAGGCGTGGTGGCGGAAGTCAGTCATGACGAAGTTGTGAAAGATGTTTATCGTCAGCGCTACGATGAACTGCCCGTTGAAACTGCGGACCCACAACTGCGTGGCGAGATTGCGGATGAACTGGGCGCAGTGTTGCTGACAGAATCTCTGGGTGATGTGGATCAGACAGAGATCTCCAAACAGAAAACCGGGTTGTCCTGGTTTTTGGGCGCGCTGGTGCCACTGGCCGCGGTGGGCGTTTATCTGCTGGTTGCCGAGCCGGAGTTGCATGAGATTCGCGGCGCCGAGGAAGTGCTCACGCTGGCTGCAGATGATGCCGCTCTGCAGAACTGGGTGGCGCGATTATCCGCGCATACGGAGAATTCGCCGGATGATGAGAAAAGTTTCTATCTGCTTGGTCATGCTTATCTCAAACAGGGTAGCTATGCGGCGGCTGCGGAGGCGTTTGGCAGAACCGCGCAGTTGGCTGGAGAGGATCTGAATGTACAGGTTTACTGGCTGCAGGCGAGATTTCTGGCTGCCGAGGGCGTACTGGATGATTTCAGCCGAGGTCTGGCGCAAAGAATTCTGCAGCAGGAGCCATCGCTGGGACTGGTGCTGGAAATCCTCGCCCTCGACGCATTCCGCATGGGTGATGCTGAACAGGCCATTACCCTCCTTAACCGGGCGTTAACCGGTGCCAGTGATCTGCAACGACAGGCGTCTTTTGCGACCGCCATACGACAGGTGCGCGAGGGGCTGCAAACCATCAAGCCAGGCGTTTCGATTGCCGTATCTGCATCCTCACCACCTTCGCCCCGGGCCAGCGTCTTTGTAGTGGCAAGGCCTGTTGGTGGCGGTATGCCTTTTGCCGCGGTCAAGCAGCCGGCATTTCTGTTGCCGTTTGAGGTTCGACTTGATGATCTTGTCAGTATGAGTTCTGAACGAAAGCTCAGTCAGGCGGAAGAGTTTGAGGTGCTGGTGCGAATCAGTGAAAGCGGTAATGCCATGCCGCAAGCGGGTGACTGGCAGTGGGTTTCGCAGCCGTTGAAATTAGCTGAGATCGGCACTGAAATCCTTGACGCCACGCTCACAGCGCCTGAGTAAACTGAACTTAATTTAATACGCAGGGTCTACAGCCTTAACCGGCCAAAAGACGTTAAAGACATGGTTTTCAAACCCACGCTGAATATCACTGAACAGATTGCAGATCACCTTGCTGATCTTGTCATTATTGGCGAGCTGCCTGGAGGCGCACGCATCCAGGAACTCAAGATTGCCAATGAACTTGGTGTCTCGCGCGGTTCGGTGCGTGAAGCGCTGCTGATTCTCGAGCGACGTCACCTCATCGAAATTGTGCCCCGTAAAGGTGCAATGGTGAACCAGATCAATGCGCAGGAAGCGTTGGATCTGGTGGATATGCTGGCTTCGGTTGAGCACCGCTGGTTCCACAGCCTGCTGTGCGCCGGGGCACAGGACAGTCTGGCTGCAGCGGGCAATCTGCTGCCAACCATGGATCGAGCCGCGAAGAGTGGCAACCTTAACGATATCATCCAGGCTCGCGGCGCGTTCTACGCTGAATTGTTGAGCCCGGCAACCCGCTACATGGCTGGCGTGTTTGAATGTCTGCTGCCAACGAGTCAACGCTTGATGTGTGTGCTGATTGAACGCAGCGATGTGGATCTACATGACATCGCCCGCTATTACCGGGCATTACACACTTCTCTGCAGGCCGGTGATGCGCAACGCCTGGACGAGCTGCTCAACGCGTTCCACAAACGCCTGCACCTGCTGTGCAGCAAAACCTTCGGTGCCAAGCCCGCGGGGAAATCGCGCACCGGTAATCTGTCCTGGGCAGGCCTGCCTCTGGCGACAGCTGCACCTACAGCGTAGTGCCTCCCGGGTAACAGAATGTGCTGTGTCAGCAGCAGATTTTTATCACAAAAGTATTACCAATACCGGTGTCTTCCAGTAGACTGTCGCCTTCACGAACAGGGTAATTTCGTCTGAATTTAATCCTGGTTCGTCGAGGGGTGGGAAGTGTGCTTACCGGGCTGTAAAAACGCGCGGGAGGCGGGCATAAGTTCCCTGCAGTCAGATCTCGATAGGCCAGAGTAACCATTCACGCGATCCGCTTATGCATCTGAAGCAAATCAAGCTTGCAGGTTTCAAATCTTTTGTCGACGCGACAACGGTTACCCTCCCCGGAAATCGGTGCGCTGTTGTTGGCCCCAACGGATGCGGTAAGTCGAACATTATTGATGCCGTACGCTGGGTCATGGGCGAAAGTTCCGCCAAGCAGCTGCGCGGTGAGAGTATTACCGACGTCATCTTCAACGGATCCAATACCCGTAAGCCTACCGCGACAGCGTCTATCGAACTCTTTTTTGATAATTCCGACGGTCGTATCGGGGGTGAATATGCTGCGTACGCAGAAATTGCGATACGCCGGGTGGTCACACGGGATGCCCAATCCAATTATTACCTGAACGGCAACAAGTGCCGTCGCCGCGATATACAGGATATTTTCCTCGGCACCGGTTTTGGTCCGCGCAGCTATTCGATTATTGAGCAGGGTATGATTTCCCAGCTGGTTGAGGCCAAACCCGAAGAGTTGCGGGTTTACCTGGAAGAAGCAGCAGGTATCTCCAAATATAAAGAACGCCGCCGGGAAACAGAAAACCGGATAAAACATACAAAAGAAAATCTTGAACGTATCAATGACATACGTGAAGAACTTGCCAGACAACTTGATCGTCTGGAGCGCCAGGCGCAAGCCGCGGAAAAATATCGCGAGCTGCGTCAGGAAGAGTCTTTAGTCACCGCTCAGCTGTATGTACTGAAACATACGGCGCTTCACGCGCAGCTTGCTGCGCGAGAAGCGCACATCACCCAGCTGGAGCTAGAACAGGAAAAAGCCATCGCGCAGCAGCGTCAACTGGAAGCGCAGATAGAGGCATCCCGTCAGAACCACGCAACCACCAGTGAGCAGTTCAACGGCGTGCAGGGCCAGTTTTATCAGCTGGGAGCAGATATCGCCCGTATTGAAGAGGCCATCGCTTTTAATCAGGCGCGGGTCAAGCAGCTCGAGCTGGATCTGCAGACGGTGGAACAGCGCCAGAGCGAAACCGATCGCCAGATCAACATGGATAAAGACCAGATTGGAGATCTGCAGTCTCGTCTGGATGAGTTGCTGCCGCTGGTCAGTGCGCTGGCTGAACAGGACGCAGATCTGCAGCGAGCACTGCAGGATGCGGAAGGCACTATGGGCGCGTGGCAGCAACGCTGGGACCAGTTCAACAGCCAGGCGTCGCGCAATGATCAGGAAGCTGAAGTGCAGGCCTCGCGAATCGAGCATCTGGAGCAGCTGCTGCAGCGTCTGCGCGGCCGTCAGAATGAGTTAATCCAACAGCAGGAGGCACAGCAGGATCATGGCAGCGGCGAGGTGGTCCATCAGCTTGCTGAGGAAATTTCCGGTCTCGAAACGCAATCCCGGGATCTGAATATTCAGATTGAGCAATGCCTCAAGGCTTTGGGACAAACCCGTGAAGAAGCGCTGCTGCGAGAACGCGAAGTGGAAGCAGCGCGCGCCGCGGTACAGGAAATGCGCCACGAGCTGGCCAGTCTGCAGGCCGTTCAGGACGCGGCTCTCGGTCAGACTGTGCAGGAGGCGGAAACCTGGATCGCGGAGCACAACTTAACGCAAACGCCGCGTCTGGGTGAGACCCTGGCGGTGGTGCCAGGTTGGGAGCGCGCGGTTGAAACAGTGCTTGGACACTTTCTCAGCGCCCTTCAGGTCGACAATCTTGATGATTTTGCCGCATCACTCGCGGAGTTGCCTGAAGGTGACCTGGCCCTGGTTGAGCTCAACCAGCACGGTCAGCCCGAAGTGGAAAACACCGAATTAGAGTTGCCCAGCCTGCACTCTCTGGTACGAGCCGATACCGTCAGTGCGGTGTCTCTGCTGCACGGAATCTACGCCGCACAGTCTGCCGCTGTGGCATTGACCCGGCGCCACCTGCTCAAGCCAGGGCAGAGTATCATCACCCGTGAAGGTTTCTGGATCGGCGCCGACTGGATGCGTGTGCTGCACGACCATGACCAGGAAGCGGGAATCATTGAGCGAGGCCAGCAGTTGGAGACGCTCAATGTTCAGGTCGAAGAAGCTGAACAGCATCTGGCCGAGCTGCAACAGCATGTCAGCACGGCTCGTGAAGCGGTGGAGCGGATAGAAATGCAGCGTGAAGAGCTGCAACGCACTCTTAACCAGTTGAATCAGAATCTGGGACAGCGCCGCACGGATCACGGCGTGACTCGCGTGAAACTCGAAGAAGCCGGTGCCCGTCGCGAGCGTCTGATTAAAGATGCGGCCGACATCAGTGAACAGATTGAAGCGGAAAGCACAAGCCTGAATACCGCGCGTGAACGGCTTCGTGAGGCGGAACTGCTGCGTGAGGGCCAGGCTGAAACCCGTGCGCAACTGCAGGCTGAACGTGAGCAGGCAAATGCAGATCTTGTTGCTGCGCGGGAACAGGCGCGCCTCAAGCGAGACGAGTTCTACGCGCTGAATGTAGAAAAAGAAGGCCTTCAGTCCAGGCTTGCCGCCAGTGAAACCGCTCGACAGCGGTTGGAAAAGCAGCAGCAGGAACTTGCCCAGCAACGCGAACACCTGACTGCGGGTATAGCGACCAGCCAGACACCATTACCTGACCTGCAGCAGGAACTGGCAGAAAAGCTTGACGCCAGGGTTGCCGTTGAAAATGAACTGGCCAGCATACGCTCGCAGTTGGAGCAGGCAGAGCAGCACACGCGCAATCTCGACGGGCAGCGCCAGGTGCAGGAACAAACGGTTGAAAAAACGCGCGCAGACCTGGAGCAGGCGCGGGTGGAGCGCCAGGGTCTGGTGGTCCAGGAAAACAACTTACTCGAACAACTGGGCAGTACCGGCCACAGTTTGGAACAGGTGCGTCAGGAGATGCCCGCAGAGGCAGACGAAAACGTATGGAGTGAGCAGCTTGATCGTCTGGGTCGGCGTATTGCCAGGCTTGGTGCAATCAATCTGGCTGCAATAGAAGAATACGAACAGGAATCTGAACGTAAAACCTACCTTGATTCGCAGGCACAGGATCTGGAGTCAGCAATGGCAACGTTGCTTGAGGCCATCCGCAAAATAGACCGGGAAACCCGGACACGTTTCAAGGATACATTTGAAGCGGTAAACAGCCGTCTGGGTGAGCTGTTTCCGAAAGTTTTTGGCGGAGGACACGCCTATTTAGAACTGACCGGGGAGGACCTTCTCGATACCGGCGTCTCGCTGATGGCAAGACCGCCCGGTAAACGCAATGCCAGCGTTCATTTGCTTTCTGGAGGCGAAAAAGCCATGACGGCGGTCGCTTTGATCTTCGCCATCTTCCATCTCAACCCGAGCCCGGTATGCCTGCTCGATGAGGTGGATGCGCCTCTGGATGACGCAAATGTTTCGCGCTTTGCAGCGCTCATCAAAGAAATGTCAGCTGAAGTACAGTTCCTCGTTATTACGCATAACAAAATTACGATGGAAATGGCCGACTATCTGATGGGTGTCACGATGCAGGAGCCCGGTGTTTCCCGCCTGGTTTCAGTAGACGTGGACGAGGCCGCGGCCATGGCGGTGTGACCAGCGCATATGCACTGGTGTAACACACGGGCCGCGAAAAAGGTTTGGAACTAACGATTGCTATGATTGGCAGTCAAGGAGCCTAGGTTGGACATAAAAGATTTTATCCTCATAGGTGGCGGTTTACTGATTGCCATGGTTATCGGGCATGGGTTCTGGATAGCATGGCGCGCCAAGCGTGAACCTCTGCGACTCGATATTGTGCCGGATCTGATTCCCGACAGCGTTGATGAAATTGAGCGTCTGCGAGGGGAACTGCCAAATGGTGGCGCTCGCATCGTGCCCCGTCGTCCGATGGCAGAGGAACAGGTGAATCTGCCCCTGGAATTCGAAGAGAAACCACCTCTGCTGATTACGCCGACGGCGGAGAAGGCAGTCCCGGTTGTTGCAGCAAACGAGCCGATTGAGACAGGGGAACAACAGACCGCCAGAACGAAGCCAAAGGTATACCAGGCTCCGCCAAGAGTTGGGCGCGACGCATCACGTCCGGTAGAACCGGCACTGAGTGGATCTGAGCATAGATCCACGCCACGACAGAAAAGCACTGACACACCGGCGTCTGCCAAAGTACATGTGCGTGAGGTGTCTTTACACACCCAGGACAGACACACCCAGGACCGGCAGCGGACGAAAAAGCCCGCAGAAACTGCCGCTGCTTCGACGGCGGACCTTGGCGCGGTGGAAGAGCTGCTGATTGTGAACGTGCTCGCTCCCCGGGGCGAACGTTTTGAAGGTGAGCAACTGGTCAATGCCCTGCGCAACCAGGGCCTGCGTTATGGTGATATGAATATTTTCCATCGTATCGATGCTGCGACCAAGGCTAAACTTTATGGTGTTGCCAATGCTGTTGAGCCAGGCACCTTCGACCTGTCGGATCTGGAGGAACTGCATTCTCCCGGCATCACGTTTTTCCTTCAGTTACCTGGTCCGCTGGATGCGAACGATATGTTCGACGATATGCTGGAAACAGCAAGAAGCGTTGCCGCAGAACTGGGCGCTGAGCTGCGTGATGAAGCAATGAGCGGATTAACCGGGCAGACCGTGGAGCATATGCGTCAGCGGATTGCGGATTATGCCCGTCGAAGGTTGTCTAAACGGGCCTGAAATGGCAACGTCGAAACGGGAGAGCAAAGCGCGACTGCAGCAGTTGCGCGAAGAACTCAACCATCATATTCACCGCTACCACGTGCTGGATGAGCCAGAGATCTCTGATGGCCAGTATGACGCGCTTTATGATGAGCTGGTTGCTATCGAATCTGCTCACCCGGACTGGATCACTGCTGACTCACCCAGTCAAAGGGTGGGTGCGGCACCCCTTGCGGAATTTAACCAGGTCCGCCACGACATACCCATGCTGTCGCTGGACAAATGTACCACCGCAGACGAGTTGCGCGATTGGATAGAGCGCTGCAAAGGTTTGGTTGATCAACCCGATGCCATGCGTTTGAGCTGCGAACCCAAAATTGATGGGGTGGCAGTGGCTTTGAATTATGAGCACGGCGTACTGACCCTTGCGGCCACCCGCGGCGACGGTGAAACCGGCGAGGACATCACCGCAAATGTGCGCACCATAAAATCTGTTCCTCTGCGCCTGAGGGCTGCGGATGTGCCGGAGCGGTTGCAGGTGCGTGGCGAGATTTACATCCCCCAGGCCGATTTTGAGGCGTATAACAAAAAAGCTGTCGCGCAGGGTTTGAAGCCAATGATCAATCCGCGCAATGGCGCGGCAGGCAGTTTACGTCAGCTGGATTCCCGGATTACCGCTGAGCGACCGTTAACCATGTTCTGCTACAGCCTGGGCTCCAAAGAGGGCAGCTGGCAGCCCGAGACCCACAAAGAAGTGATTGATACGTTCAGTTGCTGGGGTCTGCGAACCAATCCGCTGGTGCGTGTTGTTGATGACCTGGACGGTGCGCTTAAGTACATCGAAGAAATTCAGGCGCTGCGCCACACCCTGGGTTATGACATCGACGGTGTGGTAATCAAAGTCAACGCGCTGGCCATGCAGGCTGAACTGGGCACCGTAACACGAAAACCGCGCTGGGCCATTGCGTACAAATACCCCGCTGAGGAGGCGGTTTCGCGGGTTGAAACGGTAGATTTTCAGGTCGGTCGAACGGGCTCCATCACCCCTGTTGCGCGCTTGCAGCCTGTGTTTGTAGGCGGAGTGACAGTGTCTAATGCCACCTTGCATAACATGGATGAGATTGGTCGTCTGGACCTGCATATTGGCGATTGGGTCATGATCCGTCGAGCGGGTGATGTTATTCCGCAGGTGGTCTCTGTGATTCACAGCCGCAGGCCGGAAGACGCGGTTGCCATCACGCTTCCTGAACGATGTCCCGCCTGCAACAGTCCCATTGTGGCCAGTGATGACGAAGCTGTGGCCCGCTGCAGTGCGTCCGCGCAGGTGTGCCCGGCGCAGCGTAAAGAGGGCATCAAACATTTTGCCTCACGCCTGGCACTGGATATAGACGGTCTGGGTGACAAGCTGGTTGAGCAGATGGTGGATCAGGGCCTGATTCAAACCTGTGCGGATCTGTTTGCTTTGTCGGCGGCGGATATTGCTTCGCTGGATCGCATGGGTGAAAAATCGGCCGCCAAGCTGGTAGCGGCGCTGGAGGCAAGCAAATCGACAACCCTCGCCAGATTCATTTATGCGCTGGGTATCCGGGATGTCGGTGAAGCTACCGCAGCCGCCCTTGCGCAGCACTTTGCCGACCTGGATGCGTTGCTCGCTGCGGGACCTGAGGCGCTGGAAAAGGTAGAAGACGTCGGCCCCATTGTGGCTGGTCGCATCATCGATTTTTTTGCTGATGCCGCAAACCGCGAGATGGTATCCAGACTGATTGCAGCAGGCGTGCACTGGCCTGCCATTAAAAAACATGCCAACAGCCACCTGCTGCAGGGACAAACCTGGGTGCTGACGGGCACACTGACGGCAATGACCCGTAATGAGGCAAAAGCCAAGCTGCTGGCATTGGGCGCTAAAGTGGCAGGGTCGGTGTCCGCAAAAACGGCTCAGGTTGTGGCTGGCCCAGGTGCGGGCAGCAAACTGGATAAAGCCCAGAGTTTATCCGTTCCGGTTATGGATGAGGCGGAGTTTTTGCAGTATCTTCAACAACATGGCGTCGACATCTAAGAATTACTTTCGTTGCTTGCGCGGGCTGGGCCTGGCCTGGCTGCTGGCTATGGTTGTCGCGCTTTCCAGTTGCGCATCGAACCCTCCGCGGCAGCCGGACCAGGTCTGCAAAATTTTTGATGAGAAGAGCAGCTGGTACAAAGCGGCGCGCAAAGCCAAAAAGCGCTGGGGTATGCCGGTGCATGTTGGTATGGCATTTGTGCATCGTGAATCTTCATATGTCGCTGATGCCAAACCGCCCCGCAAACGACTGCTGGGCCTGGTGCCCTGGCGGCGCCTGTCTTCAGCTTATGGCTATGCTCAGGCTACCGACGAAGCATGGCGGGACTACCTGGATGACACCAACCGCTGGTTTGTTGATCGTGACAATTTCCATGACGCCATGGACTTCATCGGCTGGTACAACCATCGGTCACACAAGCAGCTTGGCATTGCCAAGAACGATCCCTATCGTCTGTATCTGGCCTACTACACCGGACCGACAGGCTACCGCAAAGGGGTGTGGAAAAACTCCAGCAGGATCCAGGGCTATGCACAGAAAGTGACAACCCAGGCTAACCGTTACGCGCGCCAACTGCAGAATTGTGGACGCAGCGTTTAACGCCTGAGGGGTTGACCGAACTGATTGCTGTACACCATTTTCTCCAGTGGCTTTCTGGAAATAGAACCATGGCCACCTTTGACCGGGTACCCAAGTGGCACAAACGCCGCTGTATGCCAGTCTGCGGGAATCTGCAGCAGACTTTTCACTTTTTGTTCTTCAATACATAACAGCGTGGTCAGCACACAACCCAGTTGTTCATTGCGGGCTGCTAACAGCAGATTCTGCACTGCCGGATAAATAGAGCCGCCACCCACCACGCTGGGGCGGTCCAACTCCGCATCGGTGATGGTGATGTGCTCCGCGTTGAAGCAGAACACGCAGATTACCGGCGCTTCAAACATATGATGGGCGAGATAGGTGCCAGCTTCCAGAGCACGGCGCGATTGGCCTGCCTGCTCTGGTGGCATATGCGCCAGATGTTTCTCGTAAGCCGGCACGTAACTGTCCCAGTGTGGACGATAGAGATCCTGCAGACGCTGTTTTAACTCAGGCGCCGTGACGGCGATGATGCGCCAGGGCTGATGATTGCCGCCGGTAGGTGCCCAGGTGGCCGCGGTCAGTACCCGGTTGAGCACATCGTCAGGGATGGGGTCCGGGCGTAGCCGCCGCACCGCGCGTAGTGTAGACATCGCATCATACAGTTCCATGGCTGCCGTTTCTCCTGATGCTACGGGTGTCTTGTCAATAACTGACACCCATCCCCGCACGTACATCATTGTTAACACCATATTGCGCAATGGGATAGCGCAGGCCGTTGTTGGATAATGCCGCCAGTCCCTGCACAATTTTAGGCAGATACCCCGGCGGGATGGCCATTAACAGTTCGTCCTCCATTACCCCGCCATAGCGGCGCTCAGCAAAACAGGGAATGGATAACGAAGGCTCACCCGTAGCCAGCGCGCGCCCCCAGGAATCTGCACAGGCGGATTCACCCACACATCCCCATTCGAGTTTCTTATACCCTGTCCACTGCAGGCCGTTGATGAACAGAATCATCTGGGCAGGGGTGGCATAGATCAGACATATATCCGGTGGATTCAGGCGTCCGCTGGCCAGCGGGCTGACCGCCATGGCTTCATATTGACCAAACGGTACCACGTCCATGGCTGCCTGGTGGGCGGCAGCATCTTCTTTTGTGCCATACCATACACCGGTCATGCGATCTCCGGAAAGCCATTGTTCACTGCGCGGATGTAGACCAATGACGGTACTGCACTGGGCACCCACCAGATCGTCAGCGGTGATGCCCACAGTCCAGCCGTTGCGTGATGCCTGGCCCACAATCTGATCGGTGGTGTGAATATCTTTCGGGCGGCGGATGCGGGGAATGGCCTCCATATCGGCTTTGCGGGCAAACATTTTCATGCCGATGGGTGTGGTGCGCAGCCGCAGGTAGGTATTCAGTTGCGCGACAATCTCGGCGCCATCAAAGTGACTGAGGTCGGTGGTGATTAACTTGTCATTCATCGTGTTGCTCCTGCAGACAATGCTTTAGAAAAAGTGAACTCACTTCGCCTAATCGTTCTGGTTCATCATAGTGCACCATGTGCCCTGATTGGTCGAACCAGTGATGTTCATGGTTTGGGATCAGCGCAGCCCGCTGTTCCATTTCACCTTCCGCAAAGTGTCCGGTAAAGCCATTTTCCGCCAGTTCCCGCCCCCAGTACTGGTAGGATAGGGTGCCGCTGATGATGCATGTTGGGGCTTTGAGCTGTTGCCAGTATTTCGTATTGTCGGCGGTGTTGACGCCGAGGAAAACGTTGCGTGCCTGTGGATCGAAATTCCAGTGCAGCTGATTGTTGATGGTGGTGGTCAGGTGACGCGCGATGTGTTCTGCAAGATCTGTCGCCAGGCGCGGGTTGTTTCGCAGCAGACGGGCAGTGGCGTCAGCGTGATCATTCAAGGGACGGCCTCCGCCCCGCTTTAAAGCGCCTCTTTGCAGCAGCGAAGTCCGGTAGCTGATCAACTCCTGGGCGGGGTCACCTTCATTGGGACGCTTCGGCGGACCCATGCCTTCGACCATGATCAGCGCGCTCACTTTCTCCGGAAACAGGGCGCTGAAACGCGATGCAATCTGCCCACCCAGGCTGTGGCCAAATAATGCAACCCGCGCCTGCGAACTGCTGTTGCAGCCATGTTCAACAACTGCCAGCAGATCCAGCAGATACTCCGGCATGCCGTATGCCTGAGCAACCTCACTGTGTCCGTGGCCGCGCAGATCCGCTAACAGCACGCGCAGGCCTGCACCGCTCTGACTGATCATCTGAGCCACTGGCAGCAGCGAGTGTGCGCTGTCCCGCAAACCGTGCAGCATCACGACGCAGGGCGGGGCGATGGGCCCTAATTCCAGCACGGACAGTTCGAGTTGATGTCCGGCAATACGGTATACCCGGTCCGGTTCAGGTAGAGACACGTTTAAACTCGGGTGCGCGCTTCTCGATAAATGAACGAACCCCTTCGCGAAAATCCTCGCGTACCAGGCTTTGAGCCATCCAGTCGTTGGTTTCCGTCATCGCCTCACCCAACGACATGTTCATGTGCCGGTGGATCTGTGCTTTGATCACCTGCAGCGAAGTGGGCGAGCAGCTGGCAGCCAGATTTTCAATATAATCCCGCGCCGTTTGCACCGCTTCGCCGGTGCCAACCAGACGTTCTGCAAACCCCAGACGATGGGCTTCTTCACCATCAAATTTGCGTGCGCTCCAGAGCAGGTCCAGCGCGTTGCCGGAACCGACCAGCCTCGGCAGCGTCCAGCTCATGCCGTGTTCGGCGATAAGTCCCCGCTGAGAAAATGCCGTGCTGAACTTAGCCTGCTGTTCAACAATGCGCAGATCAACCAGGCTGGCAATGGCCATGCCCAGACCGGCACATGCACCGTTGATGGCGGCAATCACCGGTTTGCGTATCGCCTGCAGGTAGCTGAAGGTAACTTTAAAGTTGTCACCCAGTGTTGGGTCGCCGGGCTGTGCCTGCAGATGTGACAGGTCTTCAGCGCCGCCATCGCCGGTACTCAGATTATCCAGCGCATTCATGTCCATGCCCGGGCAGAAGCCCCGACCTGCACCCGTCAGAATGATGCCGACAACCGCTTCATCACCTTCAGCAGCGGCCAGCGCGTGTTTGATCTCCGCCAGCATGCGATTGGTGAATGCGTTGAGCGCCTGTGGACGATTCATGGTGATGACCGCAACCGGATCGTTCACTTCAAAAAGAATCTCTTTATAGTCTATCGCTGACATTTCCCTCTCCCAAAGTAGTTCCAAGCGGCTTTAGCGTAACGGCTCAGCTGTTTGTGATCTACTCCCTGGCCGGCAAAGTTTGTTCAAAAAAGCGTATGATGGGCAATTTCTGCAGGGCTCCAGGTGATACCTGAGCTGTTGCCAAACGGGCATCGTCGGGCTGATCAATTGAAAAGTGTAAGTTTAATCATCGCAACACTGGTGAGCGCAATGGGTGTATTGGCTGTTGCTGCCTGGTGGATTGGCCCCCAGCTGGTGCATATCGCGCTGTTGGACGATAAGCGGGATCAACCTTATCTGCTGCTGGATTTTTCCCGCACAGCGGATGTCCGAGGGGACGACTACCTGCACAGTCATTATCAGGCGCCATTGACCGGCCTGATCACCAGTGAAGGAGGGGTTGCTGTCGGGTCCTATCAGCTGGTGCAGTTATTCGAAGGTACGCGGGCGGATGAATGGAACTATCTGCACAACTTTCATTTGTCCCGTGCTCAGGATATAGCCCAGGTAATGACGTCTTCGCCCTATCGACTCATTGCGGACGATGCCAGCGTGCAACATCTTACGTTAGGTCACTTTGCCGCTCAACCGGAGCGTTGGAGAGCTGGCTTAATTATCTGGTTAGTGCGCAGAACGCAGCACGGGCCTGCAGACAGCCTGTCAGATGTACTGGCACGTCTGGAGGGTACCTCCGGGCAGGTAGTCTGGGATAGAGCTGCGCACAGCTATCAATCAGCCCAGGCTTGGGATCGTCTTGTGGTGTTGGATTTCCCCACTGCGCAAGCAGCGTTGACCTGGATGCGCGACCCTGAGGTGGCTACCCTGCGGGTCATTGCAGGCGCAAAAGTAAGACAATCCGTAGTTGCCGTCTATAACCGTATCGATACCCGCTAAGGCCGTCTGTATTCGAAAAAGCTGACGTTCTTGAACTCATCAAACTCGCCGAGGTTGGGTACAGTTAATGCCTGCATCTGATGCACAACGCGCAATTCGGGGTCGTTGATATCCGTTATGCGCGAGTCCGCGATGAGCATGCGTCGGGCTTTACTTTTTGCCAGGTCAAGCAACGCAAAATTGCTGCGGTCGTACAGTACGTCTGCCATAAACAAAAGATCGAGATCGTTGGGCAACTGATCCAGGTTGTCAGTCGTTATGATTTCTACGTTGTTGAGGCGTGCGTTGATGCGGGTGGCCAGCAGGGCGTCCGGGTCTGTATCACAGGCCCAGACACGCTCTGCGCCCATCAGCCTGGCCATCACGGCAACCACACCGGAACCGCAGCCCAGGTCGACAAGGGCTCTGCCGCGCACCAGATCCGGTTGCTGTGCGAGCCATTGCGCCGTCGCCAGGCCGCTGCCCCAGCAGAAAGCCCAGTATGCGGGTGCGGCAATCACATCACGCATCACTGCCGGTGGCAGCGGGCCGGTGGGGAAGTCTGCGTTGATCAGCGCAAGCTGGAGCTGTGGTAACCCAGGTAGAGAACAGACGTCGAGACGAGCCATCGGCAAGGTGGCCTGCAGCGCCCGTTCAAGATCCGCAACGCCGGGATCTGACATCTCGAGGCGCCGCCGACTAGAGGGACTGACTTTGTCTGCGAATCCAGAACAGGCCGGCAATACCCAGGCCCAGAACAAGGAAGTAGCTGTAATCGAAGGTGCCTGCAACAGGACCATGCGGTTCTGCTGCAGACCCTCCAATCGTGGACTCCTGGGCAACGCTCTGATTGACCGCACCCATGGAAATGGTACTTGCATGCATGGCATCGGCGCCCTCAGCGCTTACGCGGGCGCTGAGAAGGGTGCAGAGGAAAAGAACCAGTAACGGAGTAGTTTTCACAACAAGCCAAACTCGAAAGTACGCGACAGATAATAGAGATGCAGGTCACACCCTGCTGCATTGGCCATGTATGGTTTGTAAGTAAAACGTAATCGAAGGGCATCCGGCAGGCAGCTGCACACGGCTGTGAAGCGGCTTTAAACGCCTGCAAGCCTCGACAGATGGCCGCTTCTTATGCTTTGATTAGCGGTTTTCCGACCCGCGATATTCCGCGGTTTCAGTACGATTGGGGGAGCCAATATGCCAATGATCCTGAACGAAGAGCAGAACATGCTCAAAGACAGTGCCAAAGATTTTTGCACAAATAATGCACCCATTGCGCAATTACGCAGTTTACGTGATGGGGACTCGGCGGAAGGTTTTGACCCCGGTACCTGGAATGCCATGGTGGAGCTGGGTTGGGCGGCAATTCCCTGGGGCGAAGATCACGGCGGTCTGGCGTTTGGCTACAAAGGTCTGGGTGTGGTTACCGAAGAAACCGGCCGAACGCTCACCGCCAGTCCGCTGTACGCCTCGGTCTGGGTGGGTGGCACAATTGTGAATCTGGGTGGCTCGGATGCGCAGAAATCGGCGCATCTGCCGCAGGTGGCAGCGGGTGAGCTGCTGCTGGCGCTGGCGCTCGAAGAAGGGCACAGGCATGCGCCTTATCAGATTGCCACAAGCGCCAAAAGCGGCGGCGATGGCTATACCATCAGCGGCAAAAAAACCTTTGTTCTGGACGGGCATGTAGCCAATAAGCTGATTGTTGCAGCGCGCACCAGCGGTGATGCCGGTGCAAGAGACGGTATTTCGCTGTTCCTCGTGGATGCCGACGCAGATGGCGTCACCATTACCCGAACCAAAATGGCTGATTCACGAAATGCAGCAAACATTGAGCTGAACGATGTCAAAGCCGGCGCTGATGCGCTGATCGGCGAGCTGGACAAAGGTGCAGACGTGCTCGACCCGGCACTGGATATTGCGCGCATCGGGCTGTCTGCGGAAATGCTTGGATCGTTGCAGGAGTGCTTTGAACGCACGGTCGAATATCTCAAAGAGCGTAAGCAGTTTGGCGTGCCCATCGGATCTTTCCAGGCGCTCAAGCACCGGGCCGCAAACATGTTCTGTGAAATCGAACTGTCAAAATCCTGTGTGCTGGAAGCGTTAACCGCACTGGATGAAGGGCGTGACGCCCAGGAGATTGCCAAGCTGGCCAGCCTGACCAAAGCCAAGGTAGGCGAGACCTTCAATCTGGTTTCCCGCGAAGGTATTCAGATGCATGGCGGTATCGGTATGACCGATGAGTTTGATATCGGGTTTTTTATCAAACGTGCGGCAGTTACCGAACAGACTTTCGGCGATGTGAACTTTCATCGTAACCGCTATGGAGAACTTGAAGGATATTAGCTAACCCTTTCTTCTTATCCGCATAACGTGTCCTACCTGAGGGGGCACGGCTAACGTGTTATGTGCCTGCTGCAGACGCGCCAGTTTGTCGAGTACATGCGCAGGAAAAGGTGCGGAACGCCGGGTCTGCATGTCGACATGCAGGCCTATCTGCTCAGACGTTGCAGCCAGATAGCCTGCCTCACGATGGTACAGTTGTTCAAAAAAATGTACCCGTTTGCTGTCGTAGTCCAACAATTGGAAATGCACTGACACTTTGTCACCCAGCGCAAGTTCGCTCAGGTAGTGCAGGTGGACTTCCATGGTAAAACAGGAACCCTCACCACTTTGTGCATAGGCAGCTCCGATACCCAGCAGGTCGTATACGTGATCAACCCCACGATCAAATATGACATTGTAAAAAGCCATATTCAGATGACCGTTGTAGTCTATCCAGTCTTCGATCACGGTTTGTTCCGGGCAGATCACCGGGGCCTGATCAAGACCTGACAAGTCAGTCACAGCGTGCTCCGTTTTTGTTGAATTTGATGTGATTAGGCATGTTACCCGGGCCGCGATGCGTTATAAACTGGCGTCATGAGTGTTATTCCTCCCCTGAAGTTTTCAACCAAGATCAGCTATGGCGTAGGTCAGGCTACAGAAGGCATTAAAAATGGTGCTTTTAATGTTTTCATCTTTTTCTACTATGCTCAGGTCCTGGGTTTATCAACAAGCTATACCGGGATTGCGGTATTCCTGGCGCTGGTGCTGGATGCTGTTACCGACCCCCTGATTGGTTCCATTTCTGACAACTGGAAAAGCCGGTATGGGCGCAGGCATCCTTTCCTCTACGCCGCGGTACTGCCATTGGGCCTGAGTCTCATTGCTTTGTTCAGCCCTCCGGATCTGCCGGAGTTTGGCCTGTTTGTCTGGTTGACGGTTTTTGCCATGCTTACCCGTGCGTCCATCACGTTGTTTTACGTGCCGCATGTCGCTCTAGGTGCGGAGTTGTCCTCGGATTTTGATGAACGAACCACCATTGTCGCCTACCGTTTCTTCTTCAGCTACATCGGCCACCTGGTGACCTATGCCATAGGCTTTACGCTGTTTTTCGCGGACAGTCCGCAATACCCTCATGGTCAGTTTAATATTGATGCCTATCTGCCGTTTGGCATTACGCTGGCGGTACTGATTGGCCTGGTCGCCGTGTACTCGGCTGCGGGTACACAGAATCGTATTCCCTATCTGGTGCAACCGGCGGAGCAGCGGCCCTATCTGGGAATATGGCATACCCTGCAGCAAACGTTAGCGGAGTTGTTGCAGGCCCTTAAGAATGTGTCGTTTCGCTGGCTGTTCACCGGTGTGCTGGTGGTCTTTATGATGGTCGGGGTCGATCAGGCCCTTAATCTGCATATGAATACCTATTTCTGGGAGTTGCAGAGTACCGGCAATCTGCTGTTTTTCATGGCCACACCCATAGGTGCTTTGTTAGGCACGTTTTTTGCCAGACAATTAACACAATGGTTTGATAAGAAGCCGCTGATATTGTTTGGCACACTCTGGTGGGCGGGCTGTCAGGTGGTGCCGGTGGTGCTTCGCCTGCTGGGCTGGTTTCCTGAAAATGGCAGCGATTCTCTGCTGTGGACGTTGATCCTGGTTAAATTCCTTCAGGGTGTAGGCGTCGTGCAGGCCCTGGTTGCGTTTTCTTCCATGGTTGCAGACATTGTTGATGAACAGGAACTTGTCACCGGTATGCGTCAGGAAGGCATGTTCTTTGCTGCGGTGTCCTTTTCAAACAAAGTTACCACGGGTTTAGGCTCTGCCGTGGCTGGCCTGGCGCTGACACTCATCGCCTGGCCTACCGGGCCCGAGATTAAAACCGCAGCGGATGTCGGACCTGAAACCCTGATGTGGCTGGGGTTGGTGTTTGGCCCGATTGTTTCTGGCTTTGCGCTGGTCTCGGCTTACTGTTACTCGAAATATGATCTCGATCGTACACGTCACGCGGAGATAGCAGCAGAACTGGAAAGGCGTCGGGCACAAGCTGCCTGAGTGCAATTATGGCGGCAGTGGTGCGACACCTGGTTCGATTTGCCCAGGTTGGCGGTGTCGCTTTTGCCCTGGATGCCGGGTTGCTCTGGCTGCTTGTTTATCCACTTGAGGTGCCGCCTATTCTTGCCCGAGCCTGTTCTTTCTTAGTCACCATAGCCGTGACGTTTGTCCTGAACGCACGCTACACATTTGCAGCGTCGGTAAAAGATGCATCCAAAAGCCGGTATGTATTCATTCAATGTGCTGGCGCTGCCATCAACTTCACCATGTATTCGGGACTTGTGTTAGCGGGTGTGTTAGGCCCGCTGTGGGCGCTGGTGGTTGGATCTTTTTTGGGCTCGAGCCACAATTTCCTGATGATGCGTCGATTCGTCTTTGCGGATGCTACAGACAAACCCCCTGCATAGCGTCAATCCATTGTGCAATCAGCGCGTGGCCTTCTTTGTGAATCAATGTCCGACCCAGCTCAGGCATCATGCTGCCCGGGTCGGTGATGTTCATGCGATAAGCCAGGATGGATTGGTCAGCAGCGCCTGGCACAATACTGTAGAGATGGCCGCCTGAGCCGCGACCCGCAGCGATAGGTGGCTTGCACCTGCCCATTGTTTCCAGGCTGTGATCAGCATAATCAAGCAGCAACCCGGAGGTGTCAGCAGCGCCTGAGGCGTTGTGGCAGTGTCCACAGTTGATATCGAGATAGCTGCGTGCGCGATGATTCAGGTCCGTGTGTGCGGCTGACATGTCAGCGTTTGCAAACACGGTATTCAGGGCAGGCATGCCGAGCAGGCTCCCCCGCGCCTGCCAGGCTTTGAGTTGATTGATGTTGTGAATGGGGTCTGGCCGATTCAGGTGGCGGGCTTTGATGCCAATGGGCTGGATATCACCGGCGGTATGGTCTGTTGCGTGGCACCCCGCGCACTGGTTACGGCTGGGCACAAGGTAGTTGAGCGTCTGTCCCTCGCTGGTGGGCAAAGTCTGTAGATCGCCGGTGATGGCAAGGTAAGCATCATCACCCTGCCAGATGTAGGGCAGGGCATCCCAGCCATCACTCTGTTTGACCAGTAGCCGGGTTTCCAACAGGCGTGTTCTGTTCATGTCGAGATTTGCCGGGTTGCCATCCCATTGCGCACCCAGGATCAGGTTGCCATTTGTGTCCTGCTGATAAAAGAAAGTCTTGCTGATGATGCTGCCAACCGGCAGCTGAAAAGCCTCAAACGGTTCGAATTGCGCGGTCTGGTCAGGTGGGATGTACAGGGTGCGAAGTTTCAACGCATAATCAGTAAACAGTGCTGTGTTCAGTGCATAGACGTGACTGTCGGCTGCGGGGACCAAAGTGTTGCCACGTGTGCTGATCAGGCCCCAGGCAGACAGCGTCGCAGGGTACTGGTCCGGCGCGAAGAAGCGCACCTGCGGCGGCTTGCTGCAACTGCTGCTGAGTAACCAGACTGCTAAAACCCAGGATACTGCTTTAATCCCTTTGTGCACTGATGTCTTACCCGTGGATGATCAGTCTGCCATGGACAGCGTTACCGCTGACAATTTCTCTACGGTGCAGTCATGCAAGGCCATGTTCACGCTGGGGTTGGCAAATTCATTGGCCGTGTCGATATTCAGCACTTCCACGTCACCATTCTGCACGCAGATCACGGCCTGGCCTTCTGTCAGTGTCGGGCTGACAATGCCGTCCCAGATGATGTCCGGAAATTCGCCGTCAGCGCCGTATACCGCATTCCTGATTTGCGCCAGGGCGTCGGTGCCTGGTGCCTGGCCGCCACCTTCAAATACGTTGCCATAGATGAAGATGTCTTCCGGATAAGGATCGAAGTTCTCCGCCAGCTCTCTCTGGCCTGCGTAATTCGCGCTGAAATAGCTCGAGATCAGGATGTTTGCTGTGTTGTTGTTGGAGATGTTGTTGTCAAAAATTTCGACCTTGTCGTTGGAGTTTATGATCACACCTGAACCTGCGGGCACACCGGATACCGCAGTGCCGGGCGCGGCAAAGTTTGCTGTGTTGTTGTTGTGCACTTCGTTTTTATAAACCCGGGTGGAATGGCCACGCTGGGGAATCTGCGGCATGTTGAAAACCAGAATACCACCGGTGTTGTTGGTGGCGACATTGTCATACACATCGGCGTTGATGGTGTTCTCTATCTCGATGCCGGCCACGTTGTATTGAGCGCGGTTGTTCCGTACCACAACGTTTTGTGACTGGCCAACGTAGATGCCGGCGTCCGACGCCGCGATGGCCACATTTTCCTCAACCAGCACGTTGGTCGTCTGCACCGGATAGATCCCGTAGGCGCCATTGTTGACGTCCGGACCATTGGTCCATTCAGTACGCACACGGCGAATGGTAATGTTGTCGCCTTCATTGATCTTCAACGCATCGCCAACGGTGTCCTCGATGGCAAGGTCTTCGATCAGAAAATTACTGGCACTGACAGATAAACCTTCGGCGCCGGCAATCTGATCTCTGAAGCTGAGGATAGACTGATCCATACCTGCGCCACGAATTGTCACATTGTCGGTATTCAGAACCAGTGATCGCTTGAATGTGAAAGTGCCCGCAGGGACGTCGATCACATCGCCGGGCTGAGCTGTTTCCAGCGCCTGGCGAAAGGTGGTGACAAAATCAGCCGGTGCCTGAGTTGCCGCCTCCGGGGTCGCAGGCGGTGTTTCGCTGCAACCGCTGATCAGCCAGCCGACAATGCCCATGGCAAAGATGTGTTTCAGTGACATAAAATTCCCTCCGCTGAGAAGCTGTAAATTACAGGAGTAGCAGTGTCCGGTCTATGGTCCAGAACGCGGCCAGCGCGCCCATCGCCCATGCACCGTTACGAATAATGATGGGCAGGCCGGCATAGCGTCGCGCAAACCAGATCAGTGCCATGACAATGGCGATCACCAGCAGTTGCCCGAGTTCCAGACCGACGTTGAACAGCAGCAGAGCCAGCCACAGATCATCGTCAGGTAAACCTATATCACTCAACGCACCAGCAAACCCGAGTCCGTGCAGCAGGCCAAACACAAAAGCCATGATCCATGGATTTGCCAGGGTTAAACGCGAACGCTGTTCGGGTGCCTGCACCAGTTCCCGCGCAAGAAACAGGATGGACAAAGCGATGATTGCTTCTATTGGCCCCTGATCAAGCTTGACCCAGCCAAGCACAGACAAAGCCAGGGTGATGGAGTGGGCGACGGTGAATGCGGTGACGGTTTTTAACAGTGGCCACGGTGCGCGGATGAACAGCACCAGGCCAATGACAAACAACACGTGGTCGATGCCAAACAGCAGGTGTTCCACGCCGATCCACAGATAAGACAGTGTGCCTGGTGTATCTGTTGCCAGATTCAGAGTTGGGCTTTCAGGTCGCAACAGATAGTTTGCGGTGCTGCCGTCAACGCTGTCATAGCGCACCATGACATCTGTCAGCGTCATGGACAGCCCGTCAATGTGGATGGCGCCTTCTGTCAGGTCACAATCGGTTTGCCAGCGTTGGATAAAAGCAGCCGGCGTTACTTCCGGCGGAGACTGCTCCAGCATGTTACATGCAGCGGGGAATACCGGTGTAATGGCCAGGCGGCCCTGCTGTACTGCGGGTTGTTTCCACAGCACGGAATATTGCGCGGGAGCATGATTCTCATCAAGCTCGACAATATGCAGAAAAGCCGGGCGCACCTCGTGAGCCTGTGCCAGACCAGGTAAAACCAGCAGCACCGCGAGCAGCAGGTGGCGTCTAACTGCCTGCATCTGCATGCACAATACTGTACTGGGCGCGCAATTCCTCATAATAGCGCGTATTGGCTGCATCACGCGCGGCCTGCTGGGCATCGTTGAGCACCCGTTCGCGGACATCAGCAAATGCCTGCACGGTAGCCGGGGCTTTGTTGATCAGCAGCACCACGTGCCACCCATAAGCGGAACGCAGCGGACCCTGCCACGACTCGCCGGGTTCTAAAGCAGCCAGCTGGGCAGCAAATTCGCGCCCGAACAGATCGCCCACTTCGCGTTCCGATCGCATGGCATATTCACGCTGCAGCATGAATGGGTCACCGCTGATCTGAGTATCCAGCAGCGCGGCTCCGGCATCTTTGTAGGCATCAGCGCGACGGTCGACGGAGAAGTACCGATGTTTGAAGCTGAATCGGTCGGCCAGACGGTAGTTATCCAGATTGTTATTGTAAAACGTCTGCAGATCCGCCTCTGTAAATGTCGCTGAGGTGGCAATGTCTTCTGTCAGAAAGGTCAGTTTCTGCACCATCCGCCGACGCACAATGGTATCGTTAGCATCAAGCCCGAGGCGCATGGCCTCACGATAATAGATTTCTTCTTTTATGAACTGTTCAACCAGTCCTGCCAGTTCCTGCTCTGAAGGTGGTCGGCGCATCTGCATGAACCATTGATCGTTCAGACGTTGCAGATCCTGGTTGCCAATCACAATCTGATAGGCCTCATCCTGCCCCAGCGCCCATTGTGACAGGGCATAGATGGCTGCACCGATCAGCAGAAAAAACAGCAGCGGATCTTTGTACCAGACCATGCTTAACTCATCTCGAAGCCGCCGGCCACGGACAGCGCGACACCGCTGACGTTGGCCGCGGTGATCAGATAGAGTACGGCTTCGCCCATATCGGCGGGCGTTTGCGGGCGCCCGAGAGGAATGGTCTGCGCCATGCGCTCTGCGAATTGTGCTGCTTTCTGCGTATCGCTGGTGGCGTTGGTAGGCAGCAGGTGCTCCAACCACATGGCGGTGCCCACCATGCCCGGACAGATGGCGTTGACGCGAATGTTATGCGGCGCAAGTTCTGCTGCCAGCGACTGTGTAATGCCGATAGCAGCAAATTTTGAGCCGCAGTAGGCGGCCATGTTGGCGTACCCCTGCTTGCCTGCAATGGATGCGGTATTGACAATACAGGGGTGCTCAGATTGCAGGAGATGGGGTAGAGCAGCTTGTGTCATCAGGAAAATACCTTTGCTGTTCACCGCAAAAATCTTATCCCATACTTCCACCTTGAAAGTATCAATTGGGCCACTGTCAACAACACCTGCGTTGTTGATCAGAACATCAAGCTGACCAAACTGTGTGATGGTTGCCTGCACGGCTGCTGCGCAGCTTTCCGGCTCGGTGACATCAACGTGGCACGCACCGATTTGCGGGTGCAGTTTGCGCAGCTGATTAATCTCGTTTTCTCCGGCGAGTGCGTAACGCCAGTTGTGGTCGGAACGGTTCTGGATGCCGATGTCAGCCACCATAACCTGCGCGCCTGCATCACATAACGCAGTGACAATGCCCGCGCCAATACCGCGGGCACCACCCGTGACCAGAACCACTTTTCCCTTGATTGCTAGCACCATCTTCTCCCCTGGCTCCCGACAGGCTGCCGCAGACTGAATAGTTCAGGTCACTTATGCGGCAAATTGTGCAAGATGGTAGTCGGAATTACCAAATTGTGCATCTATGACCAGCAGGCGTTTGAAGTAGTGGCCAATACGCAGCTCTTCGGTAACGCCCATGCCACCGTGCAGCTGCACGGCGTTTTCGCCAATAAATATGCCGGTCTTGCCAACAAAATGTTTCAGCGCGTGCACGGTACGCAAGGCATCAGCACCGTTCTGCACAACTTCCAGCGTGGCACGATAAAGGAGGGACCTGCACTGCTCGTATTCCATGAACATTTCCACCATGCGGTGCTGCAGCACCTGAAAATCAGATAACGGATGGTCGAACTGTTCGCGTTCCTGTGTGTACTGCACGGTATCTTTGTAGAGCATTTCCATAGCGCCAACGGCTTCGGCGCAGATCGCGAGAATGCCGTCAATGGCAACGGCCTCAAGAATCCTGTAACCCCCGTCCAGTTCTCCAAGCAGGGCATCCCCGCCAACCCGAACGTCTTTGAGTTCCACTTCTGCTGCCGCCAGACCATCAACTGTTGGAAAGCCAGTCACGGTTAATCCGTCTGTATCGGCGTCGATGATAAACAGAGAAATACCGTTGGTATCACGCTGTCCGCCCGAGGTGCGTGCGCTGATAATGATCTGATCGGCGGTGCCGCCGTGCGCCACCATGGACTTGCGGCCGTTGATGACAAAGCCGTCGGCATCTGCCTGGGCGCGGGTTACCACATCATGCATGTCGAAGCGTGCCTGCTCCTCGGCATAGCCGAATGCCAGCTGCCGGCTGCCGTCAATGACACCGGGCAGAAGGCTGCCGCGTTGCGCCTCGGTGCCTGCCAGGGAGATTGCCCTGGCGCCCAGGACAACGCTGGCAAAAAACGGCTCCAGCACCAGGCCTTTGCCAAACTGTTCCATGATGACCATGGCATCAATCTGATTGCCGCCAAAACCGCCGTGGGATTCAGGCAGGGTGAGCCCCAGCCAGCCCAGTTCCGCCATGGTGGACCAGTGCTTTTTGCTGAAATCTTCACTGCTGTTAACAATGGCCTGACGGGATTCCAGGTCGTAGTTATCCTGGATGAAGCGCGCCACGCTATCCTGCACCAGTTGTTGTTCTTCTGTTAAATCAAAGTTCATTGTTCGGATTCCTGCTGCTGTCTAATTAGAAGACTTTTTGATGCCCAGAACGTTTTTTGCAACAACGTCCTTCTGCACTTCGCTGGCGCCACCGTATATGGTGTACGCGCGGGAGGACAGGTAGCCGGACATGCCGCCTCTGGCGAAACTCGGCCCTACCGGCATGGCGCCCCAGGCTGCTGAGAAAATCCCACCCGCTTCAACGGTGAGTTTCTGGATACGTTGTTGTATCTCAGTGCCTTTGAGTTTGAGGATCGATGATTCCGGACCGGGTTCACCACCACCGGCCGCTGCAGCCAGGGAGCGCAGTTCGGTGAATTCCACCGCCATCAGGTCAACTTCAAGCTCGGCCACCTTGGTGCGAAAAGCCGGGTCATCCATGAGGGTGCCGTTGCCGCGCTTTACTGACATGGCCTGCTCTTTCAGTTTTGCCAGCGCCACAATAGACCGGGAGATCCCCGCCAGGCCGGTGCGCTCGTGCTGCAGAAGGCCTTTGGCATAAGTCCAGCCTTTATCCTGTTCCCCGACACGGTTTTCTACCGGTACTTTGACGTCTGTGAAATGCACCATGTTGACAGTATGTGAGCCGCCCAGCGTGATGATCGGTTTCACCTCGATGCCTTCCTGCTTCATGGGAAACAGCAGGAACGTAATACCTTCCTGCTTTTTACCGGTATCGCTGGTTCGTGTGAGGCAGAAGATCCAGTCGGCAATATGGGCCAGGGTGGTCCAGATTTTGGTGCCGTTAACAATATAGTGTCTGCCGTCCGCAGTGAGCTCGGCCTTGGTCTTCAGATTCGCAAGGTCTGAGCCTGCACCGGGCTCGGAATATCCCTGACACCAGTTCACTTTACGATCCCGAATGTCCGGCAGGAAGCGATCCTGCTGTTCTTTGCTGCCGTAGTTCATTAAAACCGGCGCCAGCATGCCCAGGCCAAAAGGCAGGTCGAAGGGTGTACCAAGTTCAGCTGTTTCCTGCTCCCAGATGTAGTGCTGGGTAGGTGTCCAACCCGGGCCGCCAAATTCCGTGGGCCATTTCGGCACGTCCCAGCCGCCTTTTTCCCTCGCTTTGGCAAACCAGCCCATGCGCCAGGCGTTGTAGTCTTCACCATTTTTGTAGGCGTTGCTGGTCAGAAACTCGCGCACCTCGGTGCGAAAGTCGAGATCTTCTTGGCTCAGATTAATGTCCACGTAAGTACTCCGTACGTTGATAACGGCGGCGGAGCTTAGCGGTTTATGTCGTCGAAGTTAAGCCACAGCCCGTCATTATTGATGGACGATCGGCGCTTAAGGCAAACCTCAAATGGGTGCTTTGCGCGCCTGGGTCAGCACCACGCCCAGCACAATGATGGCAAGGCCCGCAATGGCCTGCCAGGATATTGCCTCTCCAAGGACCTGATTGATCAGCAGGAGCGACAGAAAAGGTGACAGAAAGATCAGCTGCCCCAGGCGGGCGACGCTGCGGGTGCGTTTGAGGGCCTGCTGCCAGAGCAGAAAAGTGATGCCCATTTCGACCAGGCCGACCCAGCTGCCATAGGCCAGGTTGATCAGATTCCATTCAGGCAGGCCCGGACCGGTTGCACATACGCCGGCGATGAGAGGCAGGGCGCAGCTGAAACTCCAGAACATCATGGCACCCACCGAGCTGGTACAGCGTGTGTTGATCAGCCAGTACGTTGCCCATAAAACGGTGCTGAGAAGCGCCAGCACTACGCCTGCACTGTCCAGCGTACCTGCCGTGGACTGCTGCGCGCCGCTGAGCAGCAGGATGACGCCGCTGTAGGACACAAAAATGCCGATGAGAGTGGCGCGGGTGAGTTGCTGCTTCAACAGTGGCACCGCAAGTATGGCCAGCGTGATCGCCCAGGTGTAGTTGAGTGGCTGGGCCACGTGGGCTGGCAGCCGATCATAGGCCGCAAACAGCAGCAGGTAGTAAGCCAGGGGATTCAGCAAGCCCAGGACAGGCACCCATTTCCGATCTGCGGGTTGGATGAAAAAGCCTTCGCTGCACAGGGCGTACAGGGCAAAAACACACCAGGAAACCAGGGTGCCGAGGAACAGCAGCTGTGTCACTGCCATGACCGCAAGACCCAGTTTGAAAGCTGTTGCCACCGTTGACCACAGCACAATTGCGGTCAGCGCAAGAATCAGCGCGGGGCGTTCGTTGTGTGCGCTTGCTTCCATGCGGTGAGCAGAACCTCTACAGTCGGTAACAGAGCAAAAAGGGAACTGAGTATGCGATGTGACAACGCTCTGCGCACGCGGATCGAGCAGAATCTTGCGGCATTTGAACCGCGCATCGCAGCGGACGCTTCGCTGCGACGTGCAGCAGTTGCCATTACCGTTGCCGATGTCGGGTTGGGCGCAGACCTTGACGGTCTGATTAACCCACCGGGCTGGTCCGACGATGCAGCGCTGCTGTTAACCCGACGTTCCGCCCAGCTGCGTAACCATCCAGGACAATGGGCTTTCCCCGGTGGGCGGGTGGATGCCGGCGAAACTCTGATCGAGACGGCACTGCGGGAGATGCATGAAGAGATCAATCTTGCTCTGGCGGCGGACCAGGTACTGGGCAGATTGGATGATTTTGTCACCCGTTCAGGATTTGCCATGACACCGGTGGTGATCTGGGGTGGGGCAGGTCTTCGTGCTGTGCCCAACCCTGCCGAGGTGGCGAGCATCCATCGCATCCCGCTGGCTGAGTTTCTGCGCCCCGATGCCCCCACTTTTGAACACACGCAAACCAGTGAGCATCCGATTCTGCGTATGCCGGTGGGCTCGGATTACATCGCCACGCCAACGGCTGCGTTGATTTATCAGTTCTGTGAGGTTTGCCTGGCGGGCAGGCAGACACGGGTGGATCACTTTGAGCAGCCGGAATTCGCCTGGCGTTAGCAACAGGGCGTCTTATTCTGACTCGTCGGTGCCCATCGATTCGTTGATCGCCACATCGATACCTTCTGAATGGTAGTGGTCGTCTTCGCTGGGATTGTCCAGCGCGCTCTCTGTGGCGATGTGGAATGTTGCAAAGCCCGGCATCACAAACTGATTAAGCGCCATACCAATCACACGTCCGGGATAGGGCGCAGTGATTTTCACCTGTTCATTGGAAATTGGGTCTGTCACCGTGCCCAGAGCATCACCCTGCTTGACTTTGCGGCCGAGCTTAACGCTGGACAACAGAATGCCTCCCTGATCCGCGCGTACCCAGCTGGAACTGTAATAGGTCGGTTCCGGATTGCCCCACAGACTTCGCTTGTTGTACATCTGCATGGTGTCGAGCAGAGTGAACAACGCCCGCACGGTATGATCAACGGCGTCTTCCTGCAGACGTAGCGGTTCACCTGCTTCCAGGGTAACCGCTGGAATGCCTGCATCCACAGCCGAGCGGCGCAGCGTGCCTTCACCACCTGTGCTGTGCAGAATAACCGTGGCGCCGAAGCCTTTGGTCAGGGCGAGGACGTCGGCGTTGTTCAGGTCTGCACGCAACTGCGGAAGGTTGGTGCGATGAAACGAACCGGTGTGCAGATCGACCAGACCATCACAGTCCATGATAATTTCGGTAAAGAAACTGTGCGCCATCCGTGAAGCCGAACTGCCTCTGGGGTTGCCTGGAAAAAAGCGATTGAGGTCACGCCTGTCCGACAAATACCTTGAGTGGCGCTGAAATCCCTGCAGATTGACAATGGGCACGCCGACAACCTTGCCGCTCAGTTTTTTGGGGTCAATGGAATACATCAGACGGCGTACGGCCTCAATGCCGTTGAGTTCATCCCCATGTACCGCTGCGGTGACACAAAGCGTAGGACCGTCTTGTGCACCTTTAGCAACCAGTACTGGCGTCGGAATCTGGGCGCCGTGCAGCGCTTCACCAGCGGTCCAGGTGGTCTGTTGCAGAACACCGCGCTCGATCTGGGCCTCGGCAAAGGATGGGATGGCGGCTTCCGGCGGCGTAATAAGTTCAACAACTTCAACACCGTTGACATCTTCTATGCTTGCTTGCGCATCTTCGGCAGCCAGTTCTGCCACATCAGGGGCGAGCTGCAGGCTGGCAACGGGAGGCAGCACCGGTGGTGCTACATTGGCATGTACGATCAGCTCCGGTGCCTGCAGGGGTGCAAGGTTGTGCCAGTCGGCACTGCGCTCCAACCTGATCACCATGGGTGGTGTGATGGCGGTCAGGTTCACTTCCGGAGGTGATTCCGGGGGTGGCACCTCAACACGATCGTGGCCTGCATAACATCCAACCGCAATACACAACGTCACGGCGATGACGGCGGTAATTTTAGCGTTTAGCTGGGTGTGAGTGTCCATATCTCAAATGTGTCTGGGTGTTCGCTGACCCGCCATCATAGCGATATGGGGTGGGTAAGCCATGTCCGGCGTCACGCCCGACAATGTGTTCTGTCCGTTTTGTGTGCCAGTACACGATATTAGGGCTTTCATTGTGATTCGGCCAGGGAAATTGTTTTTGTTTTCAGAGTGATAGGGTAACCATCGGAGAAACAGTTGAATCTCTTCGACAGAATTGAGGTTGCCTGGGCCTGGCCGGTGATTGACCCGGCACCTGGCAATCTACACAATCGCGGCTGGTTTTTTCTTTCAACACGTTTAAAGGATTCTTATGGCTATTCAAGAAGGCGACAAGCTGCCAGCAGCAACACTGCACACCATGCGTGACGGTAAACCCACTCCGGTGACCACCGAAGAACTGTTTGCAGGCAAGAAAGTGGTGGTGTTTGCCGTGCCTGGTGCGTTTACGCCGACCTGTTCCCAGGCGCACCTGCCGGGTTTTGTGGTACACGCCGATGCGATCAAGGCCAAAGGCGTGGATGACATTGTCTGTTTGTCTGTCAACGATGCGTTTGTCATGGGTGCCTGGGGCGACAACGCCAATGCTGAAGCGTTGACCATGGTGGGTGATGGCAACGGCGATTTCACCAAAGCCGTTGGTCTGGAGATGGACGGCTCGGGATTTGGTCTGGGCAGCCGTTCTCAACGTTATGCCATGATTGTTGACGATGGCACAGTCACCAAGCTGGCTGTGGAAGCGCCTGGAAAGTTTGAGGTCAGCTCCGCGGAAGCCATTCTTGCTGCTCTGTAGAGGCAGTTTGCCAGGGCGCTGGGCGGTATGAACGTCCAGGTGCTGCAGGGAAAAGTTGCGCTGGTTACCGGCGGTTCCGGGGATATTGGCGGCGCCATTGCACGCCGCCTGGGTGCAGCCGGTGCGCGGGTTGCGCTCACTTACGTCGGCGCCCGGGATGCCGCGCTGGCCACGGTGGCGGATATCGAAGCGGCGGGTAGTGACGCCGCTGCGCTGCAGTTGGATCAACGAGACCCGCAGGCCATTGTAACGTGTGTTGCCGCGGTGGCGGAAAAGTTTGGTGGCCTGGATATTCTTGTCAACAATGCAGCCTGGAACATTGGTATTGAGTTCAGTGATCTTGACGCGCTGAGTTCGGACATCTGGGATCGGGTGCTGGAGACCAATCTGCGCGCACCATTTCTGCTCGCCCGAGCCGCCGCCGAGCTGTTGCAGGCAGGTGAGGGTGGGCATGTGGTAAATATTTCATCTGCCGGCGGCATCAGCCCGGGTAGCAGCAGTATTGCGTATTCAGCAAGTAAAGCCGGTCTTAATCACCTGACCCGTTGTCTGGCAGTGGCCATGGCGCCAAAGGTGGCAGTCAACTGTGTTGCGCCGGGTCTGGTTGAAGACACACGCATGGCTGGCCGATTGCCTGAGGCGGTGGCGTCAGGTGCGCGGCGACAGGCGGTGTTAGGTCGGGTGGGTCAGGCTGCGGATATTGCCGAACAGGTATTGACCTTTGTCACCAGTACCTCCATCAGCGGTCAGACCATGGTGATCGATGGCGGCATGCCCGGCAGCATGCGTTAGTGTCCTCAGGTAAGGCGCAGAATTATGTCTGTGTGTTTGCAGGGTCCAGTGAGGGTCGATTGCCTGTGTATGCCCAGGCCGCGCAAAACCTCGGCAGGGTCATTGCACGCAATGGCTTTGGCCTTGTGTATGGCGGGGCTTCGGTGGGCTTGATGAATGCGGTTGCCGAAGGCGCCCTGTGCGAAGGCGCGGAGGTCATCGGTATTCTGCCTGAATGGCTGGAAAGCTGGGAAGTGGCGCATCGGGGTCTGACCGAACTGCGGATTGTTGCCTCCATGCATGAGCGCAAGGCACAGATGGCGGCGCTGGCTGACACGTTTATCGTGCTGCCTGGTGGTATTGGCAGTCTGGAGGAATGTTTTGAGATCTGGACCTGGTCACAGCTGAGCATTCACCAGAAGTCCATTGGGCTGTTGAACGTCAACGGCTATTACGACCAGCTGCAGGCGTTTATGGACCATACGGTGCGTGAAGGTTTTTTGCGTGCGCAGCACCGGCAGTTGCTGTTATCAGAAAGCGACCCTCAGCTGCTGCTCGATGCGCTGGTGGCACAAAGTGTACCCAGCATGGGTAAATGGGAGCAGACCTGATCGCTTTCACCAGGCCGCTAGTTTCCTGACACCTGGCCCAGTAGTGTTTCACGCACTTCGCCAACGGGTCTGATCAGGCACTCCTGTGCTGCAGTGGCCACAAGTTCCCCCTCTCGATTAAAGAAGTGCCCGCGCACGAAGCCCCTGGCACCGCTGGCGTTGGGTGATTCTTTGGCAAACAGCAACCATTCATCGGCTCGAAACGGACGATGAAACCAAAGACTGTGGTCCAGGCTTGCACCGCGCACGCTCTCGCGCATGGCATTACGGCCGTGGGGCAGCATCGAGGTCGACATGAAATCCAGGTCAGACATGTACGCCAGCATGGCCAGGTGGACCTCCGGGTTGTCCGGCAGTGTATCCCGTGATTTCAGCCAGGTATGTTTGAATGGCGGGTGTTCGCGGGTGTCACTCATCAGAATGCGCTCAACCTGGCGTGAATCGATGGCTTCGAAGCGGAAACTGAAACGGGCGATTTCCGGATGACTTTTAGCCATGGCTTTAAAGGCTTCAAGATCCGACCGCAGCGATTCAGGCGGCGGTACATCGGGCATCGGCTGAGAGTGCTGCATGCCGTCTTCAGCTTTCTGCCAGGAACATGACAGGCTGAAGATGGCCCGCCCGTGTTGAATGGCAGCCACCCGCCGTGTGCTGAAAGAGCGACCATCTCGAATGCGGTCGATTTCATAAAGAATTGGTACTTGCCAGTCTCCTGCACGCAAAAAATAGGCGTGCATGGAATGCAGCTGATGGGGTGCATCGACAGTGCGGTAGGCAGAAACCAGCGCCTGTGCAAGCACCTGGCCGCCAAACACGTGCTCGGTGTCATGGTTCTGACCGCGGTAGAGGTCGCGTTCAATCTGCTCGACGTTGAACAGGTCGATGATTTCTTTTAATACGGGGTTCATAAAATGGTCTGCAGTTCTTGTTGGCGATCGATTTTCTCAGCGGCGCTAATATCAGCATGTTTAAGTTTTTGGCACAATGTCCGCTGGTAATTAAAGCTGGGTGTCAGCGGAAGGTAGAGGACAATGACAATTGAAGTAGTGCAGATCCCCTGTTTGAACGATAACTATGGCTACCTTATTCACGCATCCGGCAGCGGCCTGACCGCAACCATCGATACACCGGAAGTGGGGCCGATCAACGATGCTCTGGCTCAGCGTGGCTGGCGTCTCACACACATTTTCAATACCCATCATCACTTTGACCATGCCGGTGGCAATGAGGCGCTGAAAGCGCAGTGGGGGTGCACAGTGATCGGTGCAGACAATGACGCGGCAAGAATTCCCGGTATTGATCAGCGTGTGGCCGACGGTGACCAGTTCAAGTTTGGGGATGTTGTTGTGACGGTGTTTGAAGTGCCTGGCCACACCACCGGCCATATTGCGTTTTATTTAGGCGCAGAAAACATGGTGTTTGTTGGTGATACTCTGTTTGCCTTGGGTTGCGGGCGCTTGTTTGAAGGCAGTGCGGAACAGATGTGGCACAGTCTGCAGAAGCTGATGGCATTGCCTGACGATACGATTGTGTATTGTGCCCATGAGTATACCCAGGCGAACGCGGCGTTTGCATTAAGCGTGGAGCCGGCTAATCGTGAACTGCAGCAGCGTGCCCGGCAGATTGATGAACTGCGCGCGCAAGGCCGACCCACGGTCCCGACAAGCATTGGCCTGGAGCGTGCAACCAACCCCTTTGTAAGGCCGTCCAGTGCAGACCTGCGGCAGACCATCGGGCTTGAATCCGCTTCTGACGTTGAGGTGTTTGCAGAAACCCGTCGTCGAAAAGACAATTTCTAGGCAATAAGCCCGCTGGCGGCGGGAGAAGTTTTTAACAAAAGCGCTCCCCATCGAGATCAGACGCGCGTTACACTGCGCGCCCTTTTGCTTGCCGGTCTGACGGTTGAACGATTCTACGGCACTGGAATATGAGCAGCGCCGCCAGCGTGCGGGTTTTGCCTATGCGCTGGCAGCCTATGGGTTCTGGGGTGTGGTCCCGGTTTACTTCGTCTGGGTCAGTTTTGCGCAGCCCCTGGAAGTGCTGGCGCATCGGGTGGTCTGGTCGGTTCCGCTGCTCGCCATACTGATTACCCTTGCCCGACAATGGCCGGCAGTGCGCGCAATACGCTGGCAGCAAATGCGGGTTCTCTGGCTGTGTTCGCTCCTGCTCAGTTGTAACTGGTTGATTTTTATTTTTGCCATACAGGCAGGGCGCATCTCTGAAACATCGTTAGGTTATTTTATTAATCCGCTGGTGAGTATTGTGTTGGGGTGGTTGTTTCTGAAAGAGACCATGCGTCCTGTGCAGTGGGCGGCTGCCGCGCTGGCCGCAGTGGGTGTTGCCAGTGAGGTAGTTGCCCAGGGGGCGTTGCCCTGGCTGGGTTTGTCCCTGGCGTTTTCCTTTGGTTTATATGGTCTGTTGCGTAAACAGCTGGCGGTGCCATCTTCAGTGGGTTTAGGCATCGAGACCCTGTTTGTCGCGCCGTTGGGTGTTGCGTATCTGCTCTGGCTGACCCTTGGCGGGGCATCGGTTGATCGCGAGTGGGTGCAGGTCGGCATGCTTGGCCTGGGGGGATTGGTGACGGTGTTGCCGCTTATCTGGTTCGCCAGCGCAGCAGTGCGCATCCCTCTGACGATGCTGGGTTTCTGCCAGTATATAGCGCCGAGCCTTTCACTGCTGATCGCCGTGTTCGTTTTTGAGGAGCAGGTTCCAGCGGGTCGCTGGCTGAGTTTTGCTCTGATCTGGTTGGGTTTGCTGCTGTTTTCTATCGAAGCGTTACATCACTATCGCCGTCAGCAGCGGCTGTGCTGTTAGAGGTCGCTGGAACCACTGAATTCATCAGCGGCCCGGATATCGCGCTGTAATGAACCAACCGGCCGAATCCAGGGCCGGGCTTCATCAAACGGCGGACCCAGCGAGTTGATGGCCTGCTCCGCATCGTCATAGTTTTCATAGACACCAAGCAACAGCACGTAGAACAGCTGACCCTGGCTCAAAGTGCGTGCTGCGGACATGCCGCGGATCTGGTGGCGTTCGGCAAAGTATTCCAGATCTTCTTTGCTCGATACAGCCACCAGCTGCACCGCGTAATAACTGGCGGGCAGGTCCAGCAGTGCAACGGGTTCTGCTGGTCGATAAGACAATGCGATATGTAGTGGTACATCTGACGTTGCAGCAGGCTCAGCTGATGCAACCGGTTCAGCGATATCTGCGCTCTGCGTCAGTGCCTCCGACTCTGCGCTTGCTGCCGACTCAGTCGTCTCGCGAGCCGGCAGACGATCCGGTTTAGGATTACGCACCAGCTCAGCATCCTGCACACACACCCAATCGGTGCCGAGTTCGTTCATCTGACAGAACCAGGCACGCTCCTGAGCCAGCGCAATATTTGTGGCCTGATCTACCGAATCAGACGTGGGATTGTTTGAACAGGCAGCCAGGACCGCGAGGGTGATAACAAGCAGAGGGTATTTCATGACGCCGCACTTTGCCTAGGTCAGGTATCTGTGTAAAGCGGCATGTTGTGATCGCCGCAGGCGGGTGGTTGCAGGTCAGCGCAATATAGCTTAGCTTTCACCCCGTTCATTAAGCTGCAACACATTGATGTATAAGCTTAAGACGCAGATTGAGGAAGCAGAACCGTTTCGCTGGGCCGTCAGTTTTTTCTAAAGGCAGCAGATGATTGCAACCCTGACAGAGTACGATCGTGTGCCGAAGATACTTCGGCTGAACATCGCCGGGCATCCTATTGACTGGGTCAGCTGGCAGGATGCGGTGTGTCTGTACGCGCGGGACATTGTCGTCTGGACCATCGGTGATCCGGTGTTGCGGATTCGTGGTGGTCATTCCCGGCTGGACAGTTCACCCAGCAATGTGGAAATCCACAGCATCATCGCCTGTGACGGGCGGGTGGTTTCCAAAGACCAGGTGATCCCGCCGCTGACAAACAAAGCATTGTTCGGGCGTGATCGCAGCACCTGCCTGTATTGCGGCAAAGAGTATCCGGACGACGTGCTTACCCGGGATCATGTGTTGCCCGTTTCGCGAGGCGGTAAAGATACCTGGGATAATGTGGTTGCCGCCTGTAAGCGCTGTAACCACTTCAAAGGCAACCGATTGCTGCAGGACATTGACCTGGATCTGCTGGCACTGCCTTATGTGCCGAATTTTTCAGAGTATCTTGCCTTGATCAATTCCGGTCGCATTCTCGGCGATCAGATGGATTTCCTGAAGAAGAGTTTCAGCGCCAACAGCCGTCTGCTGCACTAGTGTCCTGTCTGGTTAACTCAACGAGTTAACCAGACAGGACACTGGAAGCTGGAAGAAGTACTAACGGAAGCCTCTGATACAGTCGTAGCTGTATAGCCAGTCGATTTTCTGCATGGCAATTTCAGGCATGAAGCGTGTGCCAAACGCCAGGCTGATGTGCCTTTTCATGCGGCTGATCCTGTTTGCCGGCACGTGCTGCTGTGCCGCCAGCGCGTTTCTGGCGGCAATTTTTCTGACCCGGGGTCTGCGGTACTTCTGATACTCACGCAGCCCGTCACCAATATCTTCTTCATAATTGTCCATCATGCGGCTTAGGACCCAGGCGTCTTCCAGTCCGACCTGTCGGGTTTCACGACTGAACGGGTTGCCCGCATAGCAGGCATCACCCAGATAGGCCAGATGGCCTTCGTACCAGTGCTCACGTACGGCGGCATTAAAGGCATCAAAACATCTCAGACGTTCTGCGCTTTCCAACGGTGCCTGCAGGCTCTGATGCCAGGCTTCGCGGCGCAGGGGTACACCGATCGGTGTTGCAAACACAAAGTGCAGCGCGCTGGGGGTGGCAAACTGCCAGCAGGTCTGACCCTGGCCCAGCCAGGTCATGTTGGCTTTGGCGATGCTGGGTTCAAAGGGTTGTGTTGCGTGCCACAATTCATGGCTGGGTGGTCCGCCAGCCGCTGCGGGTGTGATGCAGTCCAGCAGCAGGGAGTGGCTTTGTTCCAGCGATGCATCCACACAAGCGGGTGTCTTTTTTCTCACAGTCTGTTGTGGTGTCAGCAGGTCAAGGAGTGCTTGGTGTTCGATGTTGAGATGGCGCGTGCCGTATCGATCAGCAGCAAATCTGCCCAGCGGCAGTTCGGTCAGAAGGTAACCGGAAGCTGCAAACCGAACCTGTTCCCGGTCGGGTTGATGGCTCACCCGTTCCAGTTCGTCACCCAACCCCAGCGCGTGAATCACTCTGGTGAGGTTGGCGCTGAGGGTTAACGCTGGTTCAGGCTCAGACTGAGGTGTTGCTACCCAGGTAATGTCGTTGAAACCATTAAGCTGCGCGGCCTGAAGGATTGCCCGAGCCGTGGCGTTGTCGCCAATGACCGCAAGCGGATACATCAGCTGCGGCGCCAGCGGGTGCCTTCGCGCAGATCTTCCAGTTCAACACCCGCCGCAGCCAGCTTATCGCGAATCTGGTCAGCGCTGGCAAAGTCTTTACTGGCGCGTGCCGCATTGCGTGCTGCAACGAGTGCATCAATTTCTTCTGCGCTCAAGTCGCCAGCCCTGCCGGCACCATCAGCAGCGGTGAAATAGGCCTCCGCATCCCGGTCTAACAAACCGAGCAACCAGCCACCGGCCAGCAGGCGCTGCCTGGTCCGGGCAATGGTGCTCGTGTCGTCAGCTTTCTGGAGATCCGCCGCCAGCTCGTGCATTGCGGCCAGCGCCGCTGGCGTATTCAAATCATCACATAACGCTGCCACAACTTCGGCAGGAAATTCTGAGCGCTTAAGTTGATCGAAGGCGGCTGGTGCTTCGTCGGTAAGCGGTTTATCCCGCAGCGCCTGATACAAACTGTTAAGACTGGACTGGGCCTGTTGAATCAGATCAATCGACCAGGCCAGAGGTGAGCGATACTGGCCTGATAGCAGCGCGTAGCGCAGCACTTCGCCGCTGTATTGCTCGGCAAGCTCGTGGATGGTGTGTACGTTGCCTACGGACTTGGACATTTTCTCACCACCCATGGTGAGCATGCCGTTGTGCAGCCAGTAGCGCACATAGTCGCGGGTGTGGTTGGCGCAGCGGCTCTGGGCCGCTTCGTTTTCATGGTGCGGAAAGGTCAGGTCTGAGCCGCCACCATGAATGTCGATACTGCGTCCGAGGTGTTTGCGGATCATTGCCGAGCATTCGATGTGCCAGCCGGGTCTGCCCACGCCCCAGGGGCTTGGCCAGCCTGGCTGTTCCGCGCTGGAGGGTTTCCATAACACAAAGTCTTTTGCATCTTTTTTGTATGGCGCAACTTCTACCCGGGCTCCGTCAATCATGTCTTCCAGCGAACGACGCGACAGACTGCCGTAGTCTGGGTCAGAAGGCACATCAAACAGAACATGCCCCGCGTTTTCGTACGCATGCCCGCCGCTGATAAGCTCTTCGATCATGGCGATGATTTCAGCAATGTGATGGGTTGCGCGAGGTGCAATATCCGGCGGAATGACCCCCAGCGTGAGCATGTCTTTTTCATAAGCGCTGGTGAAACGATCCGCAAGTGCCTGAATCGGCTCGCCGTTGGCCAGTGCAGCGGCATTGATCTTGTCATCAATGTCAGTCACGTTGCGGGCGTAGACAACAGCAGGATAGATGCTGCGCAGCAGGCGTATCAGAACGTCGAAAACCACAGCGGGTCTGCCGTTGCCGATGTGCACAAAGTTGTAAACGGTTGGGCCGCAGACATATACCGTTACCCGCTCAAGATCCATGGGGGTAAAAAGTTCTTTTTTACCGCTCAGCGTGTTGTGGAGGTAAATCTCTGGCATGACCTTTATCTGGGACTTCGATTCGGCCGCGCAGTATAAGGCAGCAGCAGCGTCAGGCATAGCTGAGAGGTTGTCGGCGCAGATCGGAGTGGAAGCCGGTTGATTAAGTGGCCGTACCGTCGACCGGATCGCTTGTCACTACCACCTGCTGCCCCTGCACCTGCAGGTAGAAACAGTGGCTGCGATTGGTATGACAGGCAGCTCCAGCCTGATTCACCTGCAGCAGCACCGCGTCTCCATCGCAATCGAAGGCCATGCTGACCAGTTGCTGGGTATGTCCGGATGATTCGCCTTTGCGCCAGTAGGTGTTGCGACTGCGTGAGAAGTACCACACCTGACCCTGATTAATGGTCCGCTCGATGGCGGTGCGGTCCATCCAGGCCAGCATCAGGACCTGGTGCGAACCGGCATCCTGAGCAATGGCGGCGATCAACCCCTGCTCGTTGTAGGGCAGTTGGTCTAACAGCTTTTCTAAGGCTATGCGGTCACCTGTCCGGGCATCTTCCAGAGTCTTAAGCAGCGCCATAGGTGGCTGCCAGATAGTTGTACACCGCTCGTAAACCCATGGCTTCGCCGCCTTCAGGTCTGCCCGGGCGAGGTCGGACGTTGAAGGCGTTGATGTCAAAATGCACCCAGCGATCATGGTCAATAAATTTCTGCAGAAACAGGCCCGCGGTAATGGCACCGGCGTAAGGCGAAGCGGCGGAGTTCACCACGTCGGCGACTTTAGACTCAAGCATGAAATTGTAGTCCTCATGCAGCGGCATGCGCCAGAGTGGATCGTCACATTCGCGACCATGATCGTGCAATTGCGCGGCCAGCCCATCGTGATTGCAGAACATCGCTGAGAGTTCTGCACCAACCGCAGCCCGCGCTGCACCGGTGAGCGTGGCATAGTCGAATATCACGTCAGGTTTGTCTTCACAGGCAATTGACAGGGCATCACAAAGCAGCAGCCGACCTTCTGCATCGGTGTTGTCGATTTCCACTGTCAGGCCTTTGTGGGTGTGCAGAATATCTCCCGGACGGAAGGCGTTGCCGGCGATTGCGTTTTCCGCTGCGGGTACCAGTAAACGCAGCCTCACGGGCAGTGCCTGTGACATGATCAGGTAAGCCAGACCAATGACGTTGGCAGCACCTCCCATGTCTTTTTTCATCCAACGCATGGCATTAGGGGGTTTGATGTCCAGGCCGCCGCTGTCAAAGGTGACACCTTTGCCCACCAGAGTGACTTTGGGATGATTCGGGTTGCCCCAGGTTAAATCGATCAGGCGCGGTGCGTCATCCGCTGCACGGCCAACCGCGTGGATGGCGCCACATTCCAGGTCCAGTAGCTCATCGCCGCGGGTGACCTGACAGTGGGCATCAAACTGTTCAGCCAGGGCCGTGACTTCAGCTTCCAGGTGGGAAGGTGCCATATCCTGAGCCGGGGTGTTGATCAGATCCCGGGTCAGAGCGGTAGCAGTACAGGTGTTGATGATCTGCCTGATCTGGTTCCCCTCGGGGATCATCAATCGAGCCGCCTGGCGGCTGGGTTTTTTGTAACGGCTGAACTGATAGCTGCCCAGTCCCCAACCGATGATCTGCAGATCGGAGAGCCGGTCGAGCAGTTCATAGTTGCCTTCAGGCAAGGTCAGCGGCATGCCGCCGAGGGTCGCGATGTTGTCTGCGCCATCCCAGCCAACAACGATGAGCGCACCGGCAGAATCATCCAGGGTTGCCCACTCATTGGGTTTGGCAGCAAAGTTCTGGCGCTGCACCCAGTATTTTGCCTGGCTGTCCAGCGAGGTCAGCCAGGCATCAAAATCTCCGGTTCTGATGAGCTTGATTCGGGTGGGTTTTTCGGGCGCGACAACAAAGGCTGCGTCCGCGATACTCTGGTGCTGTGTATTTTCTGTAGTCATGGAGGCTAGTGTAGTGGTAACGCTGAAGACAGAGCAATGGTCGCAGTCCGCCAGAGTGTGCAGAGGTGTCTCTTATGGCCTGGTCGTGGCGTTTTTTGTCGCGGCAGCCTGGACCACTGTGGTGTCTGCGACAACCAACAAACCCATGCTGCACGGTAAACACTGGATGGCGATCACCGGCAAACCGCTGGCTGCCACCGCTGGTGCGCGTATGTTCAATGCGGGAGGCAATGCTGTGGATGCGGCTTGCGCCATGCTGGCCGCTACTTCAACGATGTTTGATGTACTGAGCTGGGGCGGTGAAACCCAGGCGCTGATCTATCATCCGGTGGAGAAGCGGGTAATCGCCATCAATGCCCTCGGCGTTGCTCCGACCGGTGCCACGCCTGAGTACTTCAAAAGCCTGGGTATGGCACAACCTCCGGAATATGGTCCGCTGGCTGCGGTCACGCCGGGTACCCCAGGTGGGCTGCTGGTCATGCTGGCCCGCTACGGCACGATGTCGCTCAAAGACGTGCTGGCGCCGGCTATGGAGATGGCAGAGGGTTATCCCATGGAGGCTCAGACAGCAGATTCTATTGAACGCATGAAAGAAGAAATCCGTCAGTGGCCCAGTTCACGTGCGCTGTTCCTGGTGCATGAAGGCCAGGCGCGGGAAGCACCTCATGCCGGTGAGCTGTTCCGACAGCCGGATTTACACCGGACCCTGGCGAAGCTGGTGGCAGCGGAACAGCAGGCGCTGGCGGCGGGTGCCGATCGGGAAACCGCCATTATGAAAGCCTATGCGCGATTTTATACCGGTGACATCGCCGAAGATTTTGTCCGCGGTGCTCAGGCATTAGGTGGTCTGCATACCCTCGAAGATCTGGCACAGTGGCAGGTGTACATTGAAGAGCCGGTGGTCAGTACCTACAAAGACATCGATGTTTACAAGCTCAATACCTGGGTGCAGGGACCGGTGATGCTGCAGGCGTTGAACATTGCTGAAGGCATGGACTGGCAGGGGATGGGGTTTAACAGTGCTAACTACATACACACGCTGTATCAGGTGATGAATCTGGCCTTTGCCGACCGGGATTTCTACTATGGGGACCCCTACCTGCCGCCGGTAGAACCGTTGATGGGCCTGTTATCGAAAAAATATGCAGCCAGCCGACGCAAGCTGATTGATATGCAGAACAATGACGCGACCATCAAGCCTGGTGATCCGTATCTGTTTCAAAAGGGTAAGAACCCTTATCTGGATTACCTGCAGCAGTGGACCAATACGCCGCGCAGTGACAGCGGCGTGATGCCGCCCTGGCAACAGGCCAGCCTGGATCCAGGCAAACTGGATCCGCAACAGCATGAACGCGGTTTTGTCGCAGGTACCACCACCATTCAGGCGGCGGATGCACAGGGATGGGTGGTGTCTGTGACGCCGTCAGGCGGTTGGATTCCTGCTGCAATCGCAGGCGATACCGGCATTGGCATGAGCCAGCGCATGCAGAGTTTTGTCCTCGATCCGGCACATAATCCGTTTAACGTGGTGCAGCCCGGTCAGCGCCCGCGCGCAACGTTGACCCCGGGTATGGCCCTTAAAAATGGCAAACCTTACCTGTCCTTTGCGGTGCAGGGTGGTGATATCCAGGACCAGGTTCTGCTGCAGTTTTTCCTCGGCGTGGTGGAATTTGGTATGAATGTTCAGGAGGCTGTTGAAGCCCCTTATTTCTGGAGTTACCAGATGCGCAACAGTTTTGCGGATCATCGTGCTGAGCCGGGCAAGATATTGCTCAATGAACAGACCCCTGCCTGGGTCCGCAAAGCTCTGCAACAACGGGGTTATGCGCCAATCTACCGGGCTAAAACGTCGGGTCCGATTAATGCCATCATGTTCGATCAGGAGCAGGGGACTTTTACCGGTGGTGCCAGTGATTTTGGTGAAGATTACGGCATTGCCTGGTAGTTTAAGTCAGGCTCAGAGGTAATCAGTTTAACTTTTGCGGAGATTCAGTATGCGCGTTGGAGACTATCCGGCACCGGGAAGAACAGGTGACCCTGACATGACGCTGGTCACAGATCCACGGCTGGACCCGCGTCTGGCGGCAGTGTTTGCTGCTGCAGCAGAGCTGGCGCCGGGCGTCGCGCCGCCACCGGTGACAGCAGATTATGAGACCTGCCTTGAATTCTGTGCAGCGTTCGAAACCGCCAGTGCCGCCGGGCACGAGCAGGAAAGACAGTTGATGCCGGAATTTGCCTCGGTGGAGACTGTAACGGAAGTCATCAGCGGCGTAGATGGCAATGAGATCAATCTCTATATCCACCGCCCTCGCCAGCCGCAGACAGGTGCCCCCTGTATTGTGCATACCCATGGTGGTGGCATGGTGCTGATGACCGCGCGGGATCCCGGCTTTCAGCGCTGGCGCAGCAGCCTGGCGGAGCGGGGTAACGTGGTTGTTGGGGTTGAATTCCGCAATGGCGGCGGCCGTCTGGGTAATCACCCTTTTCCTGCAGGTCTGAATGACTGTGCCAGCGCAGTGCAGTGGGTGCACGCCAACAGGGCCGCGCTGAATACAGGCCCCATCATTGTCAGCGGTGAATCCGGTGGCGGTAATCTGGCCATTGCCACCACCCTGAAAGCTAAACAGGAAGGTTGGGTGAATCAGATCGGTGGTGTGTACGCCATGTGTCCCTATATTTCCGGCAGGTACGCCGAGCCGCCGGCCTGGTTACCCTCGTTACAGGAAAATGACGGCTATCTGCTGGGTGGCGCCATGATGAACGCGCTCGTCAGAGTCTACGATCCCCGGTTAGAGCATCAGTCGGATCCGCTGGCATGGCCGCTACAGGCATCACCGGACCAGTTGCAGGGTCTTCCACCACATGTGATATCGGTAAACGAACTGGATCCGCTGCGTGATGAAGGGCTGCAGTTCTATCGAAATCTGCTCGCTGCGGGGGTGTCCGCCGTGGGTCGAACTGTACACGGCACGGCCCATGCAGCGGATGGCATGTTTCCTGATGTTGTGCCGGAAATTTACGCGGAGACGCTGGACTCGATCACCAGTTTTGCGCGTCGGCTGGGCCAGTGAAACCGTATCAGGGCGTGACAATCAGAGCGTGCGGACAGGAATAGTGTCGAGCCCCAGGTTGTTCTTTTCGAACACACGATCCGCCCGATAACTGGAACGCACCAGCGGGCCGGCAGCCACCTCGGTGAAACCCATGGCCAGACCGGCTTCGCGGTACTGGGCAAACTGTTCCGGGTGCACCCATCGATCGACGGGCAGATGGTTCGCAGTGGGGCGCAGGTACTGGCCCAGGGTCACGATATCCACCTGATGCTCGCGCAGATCCTGCAGGGCCTGCATGATTTCATCATCGCGCTCACCAATACCCACCATCAGGCTGGACTTGGTAAGCACGTCGGCGCGCAGGGTTTTGGCATAGGCCAGCACGTCCAGAGTCTGCTGATAGCCGGCCCGGATGTCCCGCACGACGTGGGTCAGGCGCGATACAGTTTCCAGATTCTGCGCAAACACCTGCAGGCCGGAGTTAACCACTGTTGCCACCGCAGCCTCCTGGCCACGGAAGTCAGGTGTCAGGGCTTCAACGGCGGTTTGGGGATTTTCAGCACGTATAGCGGCCACACACGCAGCGTAGTGGGCTGCGCCACCATCCGCCAGATCGTCACGATCTACGGAAGTCAGCACCACATAGCGCAACTGCATGAGGCGCACCGATCGTGCTGCATTGGCGGGTTCATCTGCATCGAGCCAGCCCTTCGGGTTGCCGGTATCCACCGCGCAGAATCTGCAGGCGCGGGTGCATACTGAACCCATCAGCATGATGGTGGCTGTGCCGTGACTCCAGCATTCTCCGATATTGGGGCAGTGCGATTCTTCGCAGACCGTGGCCAGACGATGTGCATTGACTGTCTGCTTCACAGCATTGAATTTTTCACCGCCGCCGAGCTTGACCCTCAGCCAGGGTGGTTTGCGCTCTGTGCTCTGCGCGCGGTCCGCGCGCTGTTTCACGCCATCTTTGATCGCAACAATGCCGTGTGCGCTGGTGAATTTCTGCCCGCTCGTGATGCGCTGAGCGGACTCGGGACGGGCTTCGGATTCGGTATTGTTGCCATCGTTATGCATGGCTGAAGTTTATCATGGCTGTGATAGAACGTTGCGTTGTTTTACCAGCACTCCATAATGAAAGGCTGGATACATTGAGAGAGATGGTCATGAGCACAGCCACATTGTCCCCCCAGCGCAGATTCGTATCGCCGCAGCCTGGTGATACCATCGAAACCATAGCCGCCCGAGAGCTGCCCGATCTGGCGCTGGAAGAAGCCGTATCTCAGCTGACCAGCTGGAATCTGCACATCTTCCTCATGCGTTCTCCTCATGGGCTGATCACCGGCAGTGATGTGGTGTTTTTAGAGCCGCCGCAAAACCCATCGTGAAGTCTGGTGGCGAGCATACGCAGCCCGTGATTGTGGCCGCAGAGGTCACCGGCGGCCATGACGGGCAGCCGGAACTGATTCTCAAAATCCGTTATGAAAACGGCGTGACGGGTGACGCCGTCATGGAAAATGCGCTGGGTATTAAACTGCTGGCGCACTGTGGAGCCAGTCAACTCAATGAGCTTGTCGGACAACCGTGGCAGGCAGTGATTGAAATTTTACAGGACAATACAGGTACTGATGCAGCCGCATAAGGCCTGTCACAAGCAACAATGAGTTGTTCAACAGCGGACACTCAAAAAAGAGGGTAGCAACATGTACGACATAGTGGTGAAGGACGGTTTGATTGTAGATGGCAGCGGTATGCCGGGGTATCGCAGCGACCTGGGCATCAAGGCGGGCAAGGTGGCACATATCGGTCGTATTGATGCGGCGCAGGGCCAGCAGGTGATTGATGCTCAGGGTTGTGTGGTTGCGCCGGGATTTATCGATCCACACACGCACTTTGATGCACAGCTGCTATGGGATGGTGAAGCCCGTCCTGCGCTGGCCCACGGCATTACAACCGTGGTACCCGGCAACTGCTCTTTGTCTCTGGCGCCCCTCAAAGTGGCTCACCGGGAAGGCCTGGTGGGTATGTTCCGTCAGATTGAAGAATTGCCCAAAGAAGTGTTTGACGGCACCGCGTTTGAATGGACCTGGGAGACTTTTGATGATTATCTTGCAGCTATAAAATCACAACTGTCGATCAACGTTGCGCCACTGGTGGGCCACAGTGTCATACGTATGTGGGTGATGGATAAAGCAGCCCAGGAGCGTGCCGCAACGGCGCAGGAAATTGAGCAGATGCAGGATCTGCTGCGCCAGGCACTGGAAGCCGGCGCGGTGGGTCTGTCCACCAGCTTTGTCGATATTGATACCAATCTTTATCCGGTACCCAGCCGCTGGGCGCACAGTGATGAGCTTGACGCTCTGGCCGCGGTGCTGGGTGAGTACGGCAAAATGCTGCAGGTGGTGCCGGAGTTTTATGCCACTGACATCACCATTGCGCGGATTGATCAGCTGGCAGATCTGTCGCTGAAATACAACATCCCAACCACGTTCTCACCTTTGTTTGACTCCGCGGCGACACCTGACAATGTGCCGCGGGCCATGGCGCGGGTAAAAGAGCAGATGGCAAGGGGTGCGCGGGTCTGGCCCCAGGTTCAGACCCGGCCCATCGACATCAGCTTCTGTTTCGATTTACCCAGCCTGTTTTTTGCCGGTAATCCGGCCTGGTTCCGGGCTATGCGTTTGCCGAAAGAGGAAAAAGTTGCGTTTTTTGAAAGCCCGGAAGGGCGTGCGAAGCTGGTGTCCGCTGCGGGGCCGGAAGGTGGTCTGGGCTGGCTGGGTGGACTGGTGATCCGCTCGGTTCCCGCAACGGGCAGTGGTGACGGCGTCAATGAACAGCTGGAAGGCCGAACCCTGGCCGAGGTGGCACGCGAGCGTGATCAGAGCCCGGCAGAATGTATGATCGATCTGTCGCTGCAGCACGATCTGAACGTACATTTCCTCGCTGCAAACATGGGCCATAACGATTCGAGCCGGGTCGGTCCGCTGCTGGCAGACCCAATGGTACACGTTGGTGCGTCTGATGGCGGTGCACACATCGCCAGTTTTGCGACCTATGGCGACACCGGCTATCTGATCAGCGAATTTGTACGTGGATCCGGCAGTCTGAGTCTGGAGCAGGCGGTGAAAAAGATTACTCTGGATACCGCTAATATCTGGGGTCTCAAAGGCAGAGGTCTGCTGCAGGAAGGATTTGCCGCAGATGTGGTGGTTTTTGACCCGGAAAAGATTGCTCGGGGTGCAGAACAGGCGGTGCGTGACATTCCCGGTACCGGCATGCGTTATGTGCGCGATGCCATTGGCGTGAACGCCGTGATTGTGAATGGCGCACTCGCCTATGACCCCAGTGGATACAAACAAGCACGCACCGGCCAGGTGGTCAGCTAAGCGGAGTCTGCTGCGACTTCCGGCTCCTGAAACTGCAGGCTGTGCAGGGTACTGTACAACCCCTGTGCCGCCAGCAGTTCTTCGTGGGTACCCAGTTCCTCCACCTCGCCATTGTGCAGCACCAGCACCCGATCCGCCTCCTGGATCGTCTGCAGGCGGTGGGCGATGAGAATACTGGTGCGGTCCTGGGTCAGATGGCGCAGGGCATCCTGAATCAATAATTCCGTTTCCGTGTCGATGCTTGCGGTGGCCTCATCGAGTACCAGAATTTCGGGATCTGCGGCTAACACGCGTGCAAACGCAAGCAACTGGCGCTGTCCCTGGGACAGATTCTGACCGCGCTCGGTTAATTGTGTATCGTAACCTTCGGGCAGCGACATAATGAAGTCGTGTGCATTCACGGTCTTTGCTGCTTCCACCGCACGCTCACGGGTGATATCCGGGCTGCCTAATGCGATGTTGTCGTAGATGGTGCCTGAGAAGATGTGGAAGTCCTGCAGCACCACACCCACCCTTTTACGCAGATCATGGCTGTGGATATGATTGAGGTCCACGCCGTCGAGAAAGATCTGTCCGTCGTCAAAGTCGTAGAAGCGGCTCAGCAGGCGTATCAGCGTACTTTTACCTGATCCTGTAGGGCCAACAATGGCCAGCTTTTCGCCCGGTGCGATAGTGAAGGTCACATTCCGCAGAATGGGCATCTCAGGCGAGTAGCCAAAATTCACATGATTGAAACGCACTTCGCCTTTCAGACGTTCAGGCAGTTTGACGGGATTCGCGGGTTCGTGGATTTTTTCGTCCCAGTCGATGGCTTGAAAAATACGTTCGCCACTGGCCATGGCGCGGAACAGAATATTGGTCTGTTCGCCGAGTACCACGACAGGATGAAACAACATGCCAATAAACTGAGTAAACAGAACCACCTCACCCAGGGTCATTTCCATATCGGCAACCTGGCTTGCGCCAAACCAGATGATGACCCCGATGGCAATGTGAGCGAGGCTGTCGTTGAAAGCACCGTAGAGTGTTTCCACCCGGGCAGAGCGCAGTTCAAAATCGCGATTGCTGTGGTTGATGCGGGTGTAGCGTCTGAGGTTAAACCCCTCCCGATCAGACAACTGCACAACCTGCAGGCCAGCCAGGTTCTCCTGCAGATTCTGATTTAAGGCGGATAACGTCTGACGCACCTGGCGGAACAGATACCTTGTGGTGCGACGGAAGTAGTAGGTCGCAGCGGCGAGGATCGGTAAAGCCAGCAGAAGTATAATTGTCAGCTCCGGATTGATGGCCAGCATCACCGTCAACGCAACAAAGAAGGGCACAAACTCTCCAATCAGACTGCCCAGACCACGCAGCAGCTCATACAACGCTTCGACATCATTGGTGACCCGGGTCATCACCCGTCCCACGGCAACGCGATCATAAAAAGAGGAGGGTCGGGTTTCTAAATGCCGGAACAGATCCAGACGCAGATCACGCAGACCTTTGATGACCGCGCCAATCAACGTCATGCGATGCGCGTGCCCGGTAAATGCCCAGAGAATCTGTATCACGCCATACATCAGACAGGCGATCACCAGCGGGTGCAGACCGGTAAGGTCAACCAGATAAGTATTGAGTTCAATCAGACCGAAGTCGGGGGTGTCCGCGTCAGATTCACCGCGGAAGATATGATCGATGGCCACCAGAGAAATGATGATCGGCAGCAGAATCTGCAGGGTTGAGGTAATCAGGACCAGCACGCTGCTGAGCAGCAGCGCAAACTTATAGGGTTTGAGCCAGTGCATTAACCGGCCTAACAGATGCATGTTTAATACGGCGCCGCTCAGGTCGGCGTCAAACATGGCGTGATCGCGTTGCTCCGGCGTGTCTTTGTCGGCGTGTTTGTGCATCAGCTGGTCACCCGCGTGCCGGCAAAATTTTCGTTTTCTGCGCCTTCGCGCTGTACCCGCTCGAGCTCAGCGTAGTAGCCCTGCGCTTCAATCAGCTCTTCGTGACTGCCCACTTCACGAATGCGACCGTCTTCCAGCACCACAATTCGGTCGGCGTGGCGCGCGGTGCTGACCCGGTGGGAGACCAGCAATGTGGTTTGCGTGCGCCGCAAACGCTTGAGCTCCGATAGAATGTGTTCTTCTGTTTCTGTATCTACTGCAGAAAAGCAGTCGTCCAGCACCAGCACCGGCGCGTTGCGAATAAAACCACGAGCCAGTGTGGCCCGCTGTTTCTGCCCGCCCGACAACGTGACGCCACGCTCGCCCACCAGGGTATCGAGGCGATCCGGAAAGTCTTCGATAGTCTCTTTCAGATCCGCAGAAGTTGCTGCCTGCCAGATCTCTTCAAGCGCGCGATTTGGGTCATCGTAGGTGAGGTTATCCTTTAGCGGCTCGGCAAACAGAAAAGGGTCCTGGGGCACCATCGCGATCTGTGAGCGGATCTGCGCCAGCGGGTAGTCCGCCACGTCGTGACCATCGATGAGAACCATGCCGGGCGCAGGATCAAGGATTCTGACAATTTGTTTCAGCAGGGTGGTTTTACCCGAGCCAACCCTGCCCATGAACGCAATGGTTTCCCCTCTGCTGATGTGTAGGTTGATATCTTTCAGCACCGGCTGGGCATTGCCTGGGTAAGTGAAGCTGAGGTGGTTGAAGGTGAGCTCGCCGCTGATGAGCGCAGGTGTATCGCCGCTGGGGGCATTGGTGATTTCCGGGTCGAGATCCATCACTTCAAACAGCCGGTCACTGGCCACTGCGGCCCTTTGGAACAGATTGACGATGAAGCCGGCTACTCTGAAGGGTTGCACCACCATCGCAACCAGGCTGATGAAGGCGACAAAACTGCCTACCAGCATTTTTCCTTCCAACACCAGATAGCCGCCGAAACTTAAGATGGTCAGGGAGCACACCGCCGCCAGGGTTGGCATCCATGCGGCCATGGCAGAGGTGATGCGGCCCTGCTCGTAGAAGGCTTCGGCATAATTCTGGTTGGTCGCGGCAAATCGGTTTATCTCGTTTTCTTCCTGCACCATGGCTTGAATGGTGCGAATGCCGCTGAGGTTCTCCTGCACGTGGGTGCCCAGATCGGACAGGCGTTCCTGGACCTGTTGTGAGGCAACACCCATCTGCAGGGATGATCTCTGTGCGTACCAGAAAACAATGGGCATCGGTGGCAATAGCAGAAGTGTCAACATCGGCGAGTAATACAACATTGCCCCGTAGCCAAACAAGGTGGCGTACACAAGAATGACAACCAGAATTGTGCCCATCGCAATCAAGCGGTAAACCAGGGAAATATCAGCCACCGCGCGCGTCATCATGTCGCCGATACTGTGTTTGGCAAAAAAGTTTGCGCCCTGGTCCTGCAGTGAACTGTACAGCTGCTGCCGCAGATCAAAAGCAACATTCAATCCCACTTTACGTACCGCATACCTTGCGTAAGTCACCACGATGTAGCGTGCGACAACAGCACCGAAGATGCCCAGCACCGGCAGCAGCACCTCATAATTATTGTCAGTGATGCGGTTGATCGCGACAGCGGTAAGCACAATCACCGCCGTTTCGAAAAAGCGCGCTACACCAAAGGCGACAATGCCCGCAAACCAGCCGAAACGGTAAGGTTTGATGAAAACGCGTAAACGCCAGAGCGATGCAAACATAAAAAGATTGCTTTAAAAGCCCGCGTTATTAGGCACACGGGGGAAGGGAATGGCATCGCGAATATTGTCCATGCCTGTCAGATACAAAACCAGGCGTTCGAATCCCAGGCCAAATCCTGCATGGGGAACGGTGCCGTAGCGGCGCAGGTCACGGTACCACCATAATTCCTGTTTGAGCTTGTCATCGTGTATGCGGCTGTCGAGGACATCAAGCCGTTCCTCGCGCTGACTGCCGCCGATGATTTCGCCGACGCCGGGCACGAGTACGTCCATAGCGGCTACGGTTTTTTCATCGTCATTCAATCGCATGTAAAAGGCTTTGATGTCTTTTGGATAGTCCGTGACCACAACCGGGCCGCCAATCACAGTTTCGGTAATGAAACGCTCATGTTCGGACTGCAGATCAAGGCCCCATTTGACCGGATACTCAAAATTCTGACTGCTGCTCTGCAGCAGGCTGACAGCGTCGGTATAGGTCATGACTTCGAATGGCTTATCCACTACCTGCTGCAGGCGCTCGTTCAGACCCTGATCAATGTGCTGGGCAAAAAATGCCATGTCATCGGTGCAGCGTGTGGTGATCTGGCTGATGACAGCTTTCAAAAAGTGTTCCGCTAACTGTGCATTAGCAGCCAGGTCGGCAAACGCAACTTCAGGCTCAATCATCCAGAATTCGGCCAGGTGCCGGCTGGTGTTGGAGTTTTCCGCGCGAAACGTCGGCCCGAAGGTGTAGACTTTGGACAGGGCGCAGGCGTAGCTCTCCACGTTCAACTGACCGGAAACGGTGAGGAAAGCCTCGGTGCCAAAAAAGTCTTCGCTGTAACCACCGGCGGGTAGGTTCATCTGGTCCAGGGTGGAGACACGGAACAGTTCGCCAGCACCTTCGCAGTCGCTGGCGGTAATGATCGGTGTGTTGACCCAGAAAAAACCATGGTCATCAAAATAACGGTGCACAGACTGGGCGATGCCATGACGTACCCGTGCCATGGCGCCAAACGTGTTTGTGCGAGGTCGCAGGTGTGCCACGCCCCGTAGAAACTCGAAACTGTGGCGTTTTTTACTGATCGGGTAGGTTTCCGGATCATCAACCCAGCCGATCACTTCAACGTCACTGGCCTGGATTTCCCGATCCTGACCTTTGCCCTGGGACTCAACCAGTTCGCCCCGCACAATGACGGAACAGCCGGTAACCAGTTCCGCAATGTCACTGTCGTAATTTGGCAGGGCGCCATCCGCAACGGCCTGTATTGAATCGAAACAGGAGCCGTCATGCAGGTGGATAAACGAAAAGCCACCCTTGGACGTGCGGCGTGAACGTACCCATCCGCGAATCTCGACATGCTCGCCGAGCGCAATGGTGTGGTCCAGTAGTTGTTTGATGGCGGTTGGTGTTACTTCGGTCATACTCTGGAGACTGATGGATAAGGTAGCCACCTATGATAATTCAAAGTGGCGGCAGATGCGCCGCTGGAATTGTCCCGCCTCTCCATCGATTGAACCCGATGGTGTCCAGGGAGGTCTAACAAAGGTAGTGATGTGGCAACAGATTTATTTAGAACACGTAACTGGGTGTAGTCATGCGAACAGGTTTTATTCTGGCGGGTATTGGTGTTGCGCTGGTGGTCATTCTGGCGATTCAGTTCTGGCCGCAAACTGATGAATCCGCTCAGGATAAGCCCACGGCTGCGGATACTGTCGAATCTGTAACTGAAGATCCGCAGGCTCAAACACCCGTAGCGGACGTGCCAGCGGCAGCCACGGATAGCCGCGAGGATGAACGCGTGGAGGTGCCGGTATTGCCCCCACTTGGTGAAAGCGATGTCTGGGTGCGCGAGCGTCTGTCTGAATGGCCTCTACCTGCGGACTGGCTTGCACGCGACGACCTTATCGCTCGGTTGTCTGTGGTGCTGCACAATACATCTCAGGGCCGGCTGCCGCGTCGCCAGCTGAGTTTTCTAGCGCCCAGCAAGGTGTATCCGGTGGTGCAGGAAGGTGAGTTGCTCTTTGCGGACCCGTCGGGTTATGCCCGTTACACCCCTTATCTGGATCTGCTCGAAAAGCTTCCTCCTGCCCGCGCTGCGCAGCTGATCGAGCAGATGGAACCATTGTTGCTGCAGGCTTTCGCGCTGTTGGGTGAGCGCACGTCTGTGCAGTCTGTATTGCGGGCGACGGCTGCGCAGATTGCGGCGCTGCCGGAACTCAATGGGCCGGTGAGGCTGGTGCAGCCTAATGTGATGTACCTGTATGCCGATCCGGCGCTGGAGGGCCGCTCGGAGTTGGATAAACAGCTGTTGCGCATGGGACCTGAAAACGTTCGCAGGCTGAAAGCCTATGTAGCTGAATTTATGGCGTTTTATTCTCCTCAGACAGATTGAATTGCCGTAGTGCGGCAAGGTCTGTGCTGGCTTTGAACGGCGTGCGTGTTTCCAGATGGGCAATGTCGCCCTGCACGTAACGGCGTTCATCGTTGACGAACCTTGCCACCGCTTCGCGAAAATCCGGGTCTGCAATCCAATGCGCGCTGTAGGTTGGCTCAGGCAGATAGCCCCGTGCCACTTTATGCGCGCCTTGCGCACCGGCTTCAACCTTCTTCAGGCCGCGGGAAATGGCAAACTCGATGGCCTGGTAGTAGCAGACTTCAAAATGCAGAAAGCGGTGGTCTTCTATGCAGCCCCAGTTGCGGCCGAAGAGTGTGTCGCCGCCGATAAAGTTGATTGCCCCGGCAATATAGCGTCCTTCGCGCCGCGCCAGAATCAGCAGGATATCTTCGGCCATGACGTCGTTGATGTGGCTGAAAAACGCCCGGTTCAGGTAGGCGCTGCCCCATTTGCGGTGACTGGTATCCATGTAGAACGCAAAAAATGCATCCCAATGGGCCTGGGTCAGTTGCGCACCGGTGACCCACTCGATTTCAATGCCCGCGCTGACGGCATCGCGTCGTTCGCGTTTGATGTTTTTCCGCTTTTTTGAGGCCAGATCCGCCAGGAAGCCGTCAAAGTTCTGATAGCCGCCGTTGTGCCAGTGGAACTGCTGGTCCATACGCTGCAGGAAACCCGCGCGAGCAGCACTGTGCCATTGCTGCTCACCCATGAAAGTGATGTGAATGGAGGACACTTCGACCTGTTGCGCAACCTGCATACAGGCCCCAAGCAGCAGCTGTTCATGTTGCGGATTGTCAGAGCGGGTCAGGAGCCGTGGCCCGCTGGCAGGGGTAAAGGGGATGCTGATCTGCATTTTCGGGTAATAGCTGCCGCCTGCCCGGTGCCAGGCATCCGCCCAGCCATAGTCGAAGACATATTCACCCTGGGAATGATTCTTCAGGTAGGCAGGCACCACGCCAATCAGTTCACCATCCATTTCCACGGCGATGTGAAACGGTTGCCAGCCGGTTTCGTTGCTGACACAACCACTGCTCTCAAGCGCGTGCAGAAATTTGTGTGTGACAAAGGGGTTGTAGATATGCCGGCTGTGACAACTGTCCCACTGTGTTGCGGGTATCTCAGAAATGTTATGGAGAATGCGTGCGGTGATGTCTGACAAAGTAGTTTACTGCTGTGAATAATGATGTTTTGTGTGTGTAGCAGCCTGTTGCAGTGTGCTCAGTACAGACCGAGTTCCAGGCCGGCAGCCAGAGTCAGCCCCAGTTCCCGGCACAGTTCGAGATCCTGTGCGGTTACCTCGCCGCGACAGATCAGGGGTTCCTGCACCTTAACAAAAGGATAGCCGTTTGCGATACGCTCCAATGCCCGGATGGCGCCGGTGCCGTCGTTCCCTGCCGAGATGAAAGCCGCGTAGGGTAAGGGTGATAACTTGCCCTCCACCTCATAAAACGTGCGATCCAGAAAGTCTTTCACCATGCCGGACAGATAGCCAAAATTTTCCGGTGAGCCGATCAGCAGACCATCTGCCCAGAGTAAATCCTGCGGTCCCGCATCTCGAGCGTGCAGAAAGCGTAGCTCAACTGCTTCCACATCGCTGTGTTGGGCGCCTTCGGCGACGGCCTCGGCCATCGCCCGGGTGTTGCCGGTTTTGCTGTGATAGACGAGCAGCAGGTGTTTCAAGTTCTGACGCTGTATAGACTGTGAAGCCACAGTATACTCGCGCGCCTGTAGAAAGTATGAAAACACCTCTATGACTGTTTCCATGGACGATATCGAAGCGGCTGCTCAGCGCCTTAGCGGTCATCTTGTGCGCACGCCATTCACGCAATCCCAGACCCTGTCTGCGCAGCTGGGGTGCGAGCTGTTTGTTAAGTTTGAAAATCAGCAGTTCACTGCGTCTTTCAAAGAGCGGGGTGCGCTGAACAGCCTGTTGAAGCATCCGTCAAAGGTGGCCGCTGGCGTAATTGCCATGTCAGCGGGTAATCATGCCCAGGCACTGGCTTACCATGGCACACGGCTGGGCATCCCTACCACCATTGTTATGCCGCGCACCACGCCCAATGCGAAGGTGGAGGCGAGCCGACTGTTGGGTGCTGAAGTTATTCTGCAGGGCAGTACCTTCGATGAAACACTGCAGTTCACTCAGGACCTGTCTGCTGAGCGGGGTCTTGCACTGATTCATCCATTTGATGCACTGGATGTGATTGCCGGGCAGGGTACCGTTGCCCTTGAGATGCTCAGCCAGGTGAAAGACCTGGATGTGATTGTTGTGCCCATTGGGGGCGGTGGTCTGATCAGCGGTATTGCCACAGTGGTGAAAGCGCTGGCGCCGGAAATTCAGGTGATCGGGGTGCAGATGGAACGTTTTAACAATGCGTACAGGGCTTTTCACCATCAACCCCAGGAAAGTCTGAATCACAGTTTTACCGTTGCTGAAGGCATTGCGGTCAAAGCACCGGGCGTGCTCACAAGCGCAATCATTCGCGATCTGGTCGATGACGTACAGCTGGTCAGTGAGTACATGGTTGAACAGGCTATCTTTGATCTGCTGGAAATTGAAAAAACTGTCGCGGAAGGGGCGGGTGCAGCCGGACTTGCCCTGGTGCGCAGTCAGCCGGCGCTGTTTAGAGGTAAACGTGTGGGCATGCTTGTTTGCGGTGGCAATATTGACATGATGATTCTGTCCTCTGTGCTGCAGCGTGGACTGGTGCGTTCGCATCGCCTGGTACGCCTTGAAATCGAAATTCCGGATACCCCCGGTGCGCTGGCAAATCTGACAGCGCTATTGGGTGATCTGGACTCCAACATTGTGGATATCAGCCACCAGCGCGCTTTTGGCGGGTCGTCCGTTCGTGCCACGCTGGTTGAGCTGGTGTTGCAGATGCGTGGCGAAGAGCAGAAAGACAATGTGACGCAGGTGTTGGAGGCCAGAGGCTACGACGTGCGACCAGTCATCTGAACAGGTGTCTTCATCAGATCGCGTTAAAATCACCATGACGTCCCTTGCCCGCGGCGAAGCGTTTTGCGCCAGCGGCGGTTTCGCCGCTCTTGATGACCGCCAGGCCCATCTCTGTTTCCTGCACCAGCGCCTGTTCCAATGGTTGATCCCATTGCTTATAAGCACTCATTCGATCGCTGCGCATACAGTTCTGCGGAAACTGGCACAGCTGCTCTGCCAGGGACAGTGCATCAGTCAAAGCCTCGCCGGGCCGGCTCAATCGATTGACAAGCCCCATCTGCAGGGCTTCAGTGCCGCTCACGCCGCGGCCGGTGAGAATCAGGTCCATGGCATGACTGGTGCCTAACAGTCGAGTTAAGCGAATGGTGCCGCCATCCACCAGCGGCACACCCCAACGCCTGCAATACACGCCAAACACTGCATCCTCGGCTGCTACGCGCAGGTCACACCAGGCGGCAAGCTCCAGTCCTCCTGCCACTGCGTGTCCCTCTACTGCGGCAATAACGGGTTTAGACAACAACAGGCGGGTGGGTCCCATTGGGCCATCACCATGGATGGAGACCCGGTTGCCATCTCCGGTCGCCACCGCTTTGAGGTCAGCGCCGGCACAGAAGCTCTGATTTGCCCCAGTCAGAATGGCAACATCTGATTCGGTATCGGAATCAAACGCCTTGAACGCGTCTGCAAGCTGTATCGCAGTCGGTCCGTCCACCGCATTGCGCGCCGTGGGCCGGTTGATGGTGATGACGGTGATCCGACCCTGTTTTTCAATCCTGATATTCATCTGCCTGCCTGTGTACATCATTCAGTCGCTAGTTTACTTTGATATCAACGCAGTCGTCAGGGGAGAAAAATGCGGTTAAAAGAGTCACGGGTGAAGGCGCTCACAGAGCAGGAGTGGGATGCGGATGCACAGGATCTGCTGCAGCCCTTTGTCAAACAGGGGCGGGTATTTAATATCTTTCGGACGCTGGCAAATCACCCGGCGCTGGCAAAGCGCTGGATGGTGTTCGCCAATCATATTCTGGGTAAATCAACGCTCAGTGTGCGCGACCGGGAATTGCTGATCCTGCGCATAGGCTGGCTCTGCCAGGCTGGTTATGAATGGGGTCAGCACGTGCAGATCGCCCGGCAGGCAGGGATGTCTGACGAAGAAATCCGCAGTGCAAAAACAGGTCCTGATACAGCCGGCCTGTCGGGGCTGGATCAACTGCTGTTACGGGCAACTGATGAGTTGCATGCGGATGCGTTTGTCAGCGATGCAACATGGCAGGGCCTGCAACAGCATTACAACACCCAACAGTTGATGGATCTGGTATTCACCGTGGGACAGTACAATCTCGTCTGCATGGCGCTGAACAGCTTTGGTGTGCAACTGGACGAAGGGCTGCCTGGATGGGACGTTTAGACAACAAGGTGACAGTAATCAGCGGCGGCGGTCAGACCCCGGGTGCTACCCTGGGTAATGGCCGGGCGACTGCTTTGCGATTTGCCCGGGAAGGTGCGCAGGTGATTGTGTTGGACAAACGGTTAGCCTCTGCGGAGGAAACTGTCGATCTGATTGAGAAAGAAGGTGGTCGAGGCCAAGCGTTTGCCCTGGACGTGACCCAGGCAGATGCGGTTGACGCCTGTGTAGCTGAAATCATTGCTGCATTCGGCCGGATTGATGTATTGCACAACAACGTCGGAATTGGCGTCGGCGACAGCAGTCCGGCGCGCCTTACACAAGAGGTGTGGAATAACATTTTTGCAACCAATACAACGTCGGTGATGTTGATGTGCAAAGCCATCCTGCCGCATATGAGAGCGGTGAAACGGGGCGTGATCACCAATATATCTTCGGTGGCCGCGGTTGCTGCAGCAACGAACATCACGGCTTACAAGGCATCCAAAGCGGCATTGAATGCCTATACCCAGGCTCTGGCCATGAGCAATGCCCGTTATGGCATACGCGCCAACGTCATCATGCCGGGCTTGATTGAAACGCCCATGGCCATCGAGGGGTATGTGGCCAGCGGTCAGGACAGGGAAACGGTCATAGCACGTCGCAACGCGGCTGTACCCCTGCTCGGACAGATGGGCAGCGCCTGGGATATTGCCAATGCGTCCCTTTTTCTGGCGTCAGATGAGGCAAAGTTCATTACGGCAGTGGCTTTGCCCGTGGATGGTGGCCAGTCGGCTAAAATTGGTTGAGCGGTATCTGTCGGGGACAATGATTCGATGGTGGCATCTGCGGATGTGTCGCTTGTGCTTTTTATTCCATAATGGAATAAAAGACGGGTGGAAATCATAAAAAAGCAGCAAACACCCTGCTTTTTACAATGATTTTGTCACTTTGGGTAACATACCAGTTGACTCTATTTCACCCATCCAAAACAATGAAAGGCGCATATGGATATGCCCCGGAAAGATAAACACCGGCCAGTGGTACGATGCTGCTCCGGTGATGCTGCTCCGGTAAAGCAGGTAGTTGAGATTAGAGCCCGAATAACTTTGTGGAGAATGATCTGAATGCGAACCGTGAACGCGATAATTGGATGTGTACTGCTGGTATTTGCGGTGCTGCACGCGTTTATACCTAATCATCTGCACTTTATTTTCATCTACGGTCTGGGGGCTTTCTTTGCGCTGGCGACAGTCAAACCAGGTGGCATGGGCATCAACACAGCGCGGGTCCTCGCCGTAGGCACCACGGCAGTCATGTTCTTTTATTTTGCCGGTTTTTTCACCATGGCCCCGCATTTTGAAGCGCAGTGGCACAAAACCGGTGCAGCCCTTGAAGGTTTGGGCATGCTTCTGTCAGCCTTCCTGATGATTCCGATTCTTTCCTGCTACAGCTGTCTGCTTAAAGCGGATGGGTGTGACCACTTCAAAGAGAAAAAAGAACCCAAACGAGGTGCTTTCTTCAGCGTTCCTGAAGACGTTCAGCAAAATCCCTGAAACGCTTAGCCGCCCAAACCCATCGGCGAACCCAGGTTCAGTCGTCCAACAGCTATCTTAAGCTCGATTGTATTGCTTCGATGTATGGCGCTCGCACCGCCAGTTTGTTTGCAGCGTAAGCCTCTGCCGGGAGCTGGCTCAGTTCCACGGCTATGGAAAACGCGGTATCAATCAGCAGCTGGGCTGCAACAACCTGATCAAGAAATCCAGCGGCGAGCGCGTCTTGTGGATTGAGCAGTTGGCCCTGAATGGTGGCCTTCGTCTGCCAGCGTTTGGACAGTCGCGCCGCTGCCAGCTGCAACCCAAAAGTTGGCAGCGTCATGCCGATAGCGGTTTCGTTGAGTCCTATTCTGTAGGGGCCAGTGACGCCAACTCTCGTATCTGCCGCCAACAGTGTAAATGCACCAGCCGCCACAGCGTGCCCGGCACAGGCGACAACAACGGGTTGGGGGTGTTTAAACAGCCGCAACAGCATGGCTGCGCCTTTGTCCACCAGGGCGGTGGTTGCCTGCAGCCCTTTGGCAAATTCCTTGAGGTCAAAGCCGCCGGAGAACACACCGTCACGGCCTTTGATCAACACTGCCGCGGCTTCTTTTTCCGCCTGGTCCAGTGCTTCATTCATGCTGTCGATAAAGCGGTGTCCAACCGCATTGGCTTTGCCATCATCCATGCCAATAACGGCAACGTTGCTTGCAACCTGAAAATCCATCATCTGACTACTTCCTTCCATAGATACCCGTATGCGCCTGAACCCGCTCGGTATAGGCGGCCAGTCGAGTGTGCGCCTGCGCCATTTCCGTTAACCAGGTAGGCGGCTGATTGTCGTAAATGCCGGACATGACACCGGCTACAGAGAAATCAAAAATATTGGGTGTATCGCTGAAGAGGAATTCATATCCATCAACGGCATTTTCCAGAGCCTTAAGGTCCCGTTCGGCAAAACCGCGCTGTTCGCTGATGCTGTGGCGTCCGAGCCCCTGCAGGTCAAGCGTCTGGCGGACCTGACGCCGGGCGGCATTGGCTGCAAGGGGGCGGATTATGGCAGGTGCGATGTGGAAGAATCCATCCACCACATTGGGCCACCAGTTGTCATCCAGCCATCGACTGGCCACCATCAGCCAGTACAGGTGATCTTCCGCCAGGCGAGTCAGCGCAACCCCGTAAGCCTGTTGCTGGCTTGACAGGCCGGCGTAGACTGCTCCGCCGGTCAGTTCGTCAAGATACTGCGTGATCAACTCTGAATCCGCCAGGGATTGTCCGTTAACTTCCAGATAGGGCAGCTTACCTTTGGGTGCTTTGCGCGGATCCGGTTGTTCTGCGAGGTCAAACTGGAGGCCAAGGGACTGCATCAGCATTTCGATTTTCAGGCAGAACGGGCTGACGTTACGCATGTCGAATGCACCGCCAAGCGTGACCAGGGTCAGCTCAGGAGTAGTGTTATGGCTGGTTGCTGCGCGTTGAAGTTCGTTCATGGTTTCGCTCCGGTGATTAGAGTGCAACTTACGGTCATCGCAGGCCCACGACAAGCTTTCGCTGACACCACTACTGACACTGTCTGTCAGCAGTGGTGGTTTCGGCTGTCCGCACAGGCGCTCCACACAGGAGAGTTGATACTGCCCGCTGTGCCCCCATAGAATCAGCGCACGGGTGTCTTAAGCCTGTAAAACCATGATCACCAGCGAGATGCCCGATGCCGAACCTGTATGAAAAATATGTGCTGCCCCGACTCATAGACGCTGCCTGCTCACAGCCCCCGATGTCCAAATTGCGTAGCCGGTACGTCAGCCAGGCCAGAGGTGAGGTGCTTGAAATCGGCATTGGCAGCGGCTTGAACCTGGCTCACTATGGCGAAGATGTGACCTCAATCACCGGCGTTGATCCCGCCGCAGAACTCACAACCAAGGCGGCACAGCGGGCGCAGGCGTTATCCGTGCCGGTATCGGTATTAGGTATTTCCGGTGAGGCACTGGATCTGGACAACAATTCTTTTGACACCATTGTCTGCACCTGGACTTTATGCAGTATTCCCAATCCTTATCGGGCGGTGGCGGAAATGTATCGCGTGCTGAAGCCGGGAGGTCAGATGATTTTTGTGGAACATGGCCGATCTGATGAAGCCGCAGTGGTTAAATGGCAGCGTCGTATTGAGCCGATCTGGAAGAAAATCGGCGGCGGGTGCCACCTGACCCGCCGGCCGGAAGAACTGCTGGTGGACGCAGGGTTTACGATATCCGCCCGGGAAAGCGGGTACGTGGACGGCCCGAAATTTGCGGCTTTTATGATACATGGACTGGCAACCAAAGCCTGATACGACAGGCTTGTTCGGCAATGAAGTCCGTCATTGTGTGGTGGTGGAAATACGTAGAACCCGCGTGGCAGTCCGCAACGATAATGGTTAACATCCCCGCACGCACCCATTTGCCTTGGAGGGCATACAAACGTCATGGCTGAAATGACTCAGGAAGTTCCACGCGCGCGCTCCCAGGTTTGGAGCGTCATCATAGGCATGAGCGTATTCCATCTGGCCTGCCTCGGCGCCTTTTATACTGGGGTCAGCTGGGCGGCGGTCCTGGTCGCTTTCTTCATGTATGTGTTCCGCGGCATGGGTGTGACCACAGGCTTTCATCGTCTGCTTGCCCATCGCTCATTCAAAACCAGCCGCCCGGTGCAGTTTCTGTTTGCGCTGGCTGGCAGCCTGGCAGTGCAGGGTGGCCCGCTGTGGTGGGTGGCGCATCATCGTCATCACCACGCGGCAACGGAGACGGATGAGGATATCCACTCTCCGGTGACCCACGGCATGTGGAAAGCGCACATGGGCTGGATGATGACCGATGCAGCATTTAATGAAAAAGGCACCAACTCCCGGGACCTGCACAAATTTCCAGAGATCAAGTTTCTCCAGCGGCATTATGTTTGGCTGATTATCATCCAGCCGGTGCTGATGTACGCGCTTGGCAGCTGGTTGGGAGAAGCCTACAACACCTCTGGGCTACAGATGGTGGTATGGGGCTTTTTTATCAGTACCGTATTTACCTGGCATATCACATTTATGGTTAACTCGGTCTGTCACCGTTGGGGCTCCCGCCCCTATGATGCAGGTGATGCCAGCACCAATAATGTGTTTATCGGTGTGCTTGGGTTTGGTGAAGGCTGGCACAATAATCATCATAAATTCCCCAGCTCTGCCCGGCACGGGCTGCAATGGTGGCAGGTTGACGCCACCTGGATGCTCATCCGTCTGCTGCAGGCGGTTGGGCTGGTCAGCGACCCGAAAATTCCTCTGGCGTTTCGCAAAGACCAGCCGGAAAAACCCGCTAGCGATTAGGTCCCCGATTCATCGGGTAAGGTTGCCAGCGTTCCAGGGCCACCTTCGGCAGGACCGTTGGGTTCACGCAGCTCATTGGCCAGCGCCCGCGCAGGACCAGGGCAACCTCTCTGCCAACGCGTCGCCGGGTTTCCGGTCGCATACGGGTCGTGGCGGACGCCACGTGGGGAGTAATGACTACATTTTCCATAGAAAACAACGGGTTATCCAGTTCTGGTGGCTCCTGTTCCAGGACGTCCAGACCCGCTCCTGCAATATCACCCGCCTGTAACGCAGCAATCAGTGCAGGTTCATCAATCATCGGCCCCCGCGCGGTGTTGATAATGACCGCAGTATTTTTCATACGGGTGAAAGCAGCCTGATCAAAGGCGTGTTCGGTTTCGTCATTGTGCGGAGAGTGTATCGACAGATAGTCGCTCCGGCTCAACAACTCATCAAAACTTACCGGTTCCACGCCGGCCCCGGTAATTTCCAGTTCGCTGACATAGGGGTCATATGCGATGACATTGAGACCAAAGGCTTTTGCCCGTCGCGCCATACAATGAGCAACGTTGCCAAATGCAAACAAGCCCAGGGTCTGGCCGTACAGTCGTGGGATTCTGCTCAACAGAGGCCGTGCCTGATACCAGTCTCCGGATTTTGCCATCCGCACCATGGTTGGCGTACGGCGCGCCAGATCCAGCAACAGCCCCATGGCATGATCAGCCACCTCTTCAATAAAAATATCTGGCACGTTGGTCACAACAATACCGGCCTCGGTGGCCGCGGCGATATCCACCATATCGACACCAACGCTGCCCACGCCAATGACCACACATCGTTTCAGACTACTGATAACCTGCTGATCTATCTGCAGACCCCAGGACGTGATGATGGCATCCATGTCCTGTACCCCGGCGGCAAATTCAGCCGGAGTATCTGCCGGCACATCAATGATGTCGGCGATTGGCGCCAGGGCTTCCAGTTCCAGTGAGTAACGTTCCTCTACGGTCTGATTGCGGGCCTGTTTAGGCAGTTGTATGCCCACTCTTTTTTTGCTCAATGATTTTTCCTGTTTGATTTTTATGATTTATTGGGGCACATACCAGATCGGTGAGGACCAGGCACGTTCCTGCAGGGTGGCATGCAGATCTGCCCTGGGGGCTACGCCCGCGCGCACGGCATCCCAGGTTGACCATCTGCACGTTGGATTCTCCAATACCCTGACATAGTAGAAAGCCCGCTCTGCCGGATTGAAATCCGGATCTGTCCAGACGCTCGCCAGCTCTGCGTCGCCTTTGTCACGGCTGAAATCACAGGTTGCCAGGTCAACCTCAGCGCCGTTGTCCGGACATCGGTGGGTTTGAGGGTCGACGCTCAGACCGTCCGCACAGGCAACATCAAAAAGAGTTTCAGTCAGTTCGCCTTCGTTGAAACTGCCTTTGATCACCTGCAATCGCTGCAGCGGCGCGCTGAGGGCATCCTGTGCTGCCCAGACGATGAGTTTGGGGGTCTGTGTGCCCCGGCCAATTAAATCCCCTCCCATGGGTACACCTGAGGCGTAAGCCTGCTCGACCCAGTCCGCCTGCTCAATGATGTCTTCATCGAACGGATAACCGGCAAACAGGCGTACCTGCAGGCGCGGACCGCTGGTGGCGAAGGTTTCTTTGCGGCGGAAGGCGCTGAAGATGGATTCTCTTGTATTGTCCTGGGCCCAGACGCCGGCCAGCCCCGAGGCGCTCCAGGTGCGGAACGCATTGTCGCGGTAGCGCCGGCCGCTCACCTCTATGGTGCCCTGCAGATCGTTTTCATCAGCCTGCTTCAGTGCCTCCGCATCCAGAGGGATGGCGCCGCGCAGGGTCGGCGTTGCATCCAGGATGCCCACTTTAGAGAAGAAGTTGCTTTCATCAAAAGACCCCGCTCCGGTGTGCGTATCGCTGGCACCGATCAGACCAAATTTATAGGGGTTGGCGCCGCTGCTTGCCTCGATGGCCAGACCGTTGAGATAAGCCTCGCGGACATAGCTGCCGCCGGGTTTGCTGTCGAGGGTGGTGGCGACTCTGTAAGGCATGATTTCAAAGTCTGCCCATTCATCGTTGGGGGACAGCGCAGGATGGGTATCAGATGTACCTTTGACCTGGGTGACTTCCACCAGCGGTTCATTGCGCATTCGCGTTCTGGCATAGGTGGCGTCTATCGGCTTGCCGGCCCAGTCGGTGAGCATGAACATGGCGCCGTTGGAGCCGTTTGAGTTGTGTGGAATAGCCACGCTGTCGATGCCTTGCGCCCGTAACTCATCCATCCATGCCCAGAGGCCCTCGGGATTCTGTGAATGAAACCTTGAAAATGGTATTTCCGGCAGGCGGTCATCCGTTTTGAAAATAACGTTGCGATGCAGGTTGCCACGTTCGTCTGTTGTTGTGGTGTATTCGTAGGCAACAAAGGTGGTGAACTTACCCGGATCGTTGTGTATCTGTGCAGCGCTGATGGTATCCGCCCAGGCTTGTCTGGCGATGTTGTTGAGCATTTCTGGGTCGACGCTGCCATCCAGCAGGCCCGCGACCACATTTGGAATGAAAGTTGAGAAACGCTGGCCGCGGTCCGCGGCGCTGTCGACGTTGAGATTGTCAGCCCGATTGAGATTATGAAACGGCTGCGCGAGGGCCAATCTGGAAAATTCCGTGCTGGTATCTGCGGCAGCGGGTACTGCGCCCAGAAACATGGCGTGATCCGTCACAGCGTAAAAATCCAGCGGCGCCTTGAGCTGCATATCAAAACCGTTGGGATGTCTGATGGCTTCCCCTTTGGCATAGCGATAGGCATCACTGGGTGTGGCGATTGTGCCAAACGCAAAAGCGTCAAAACTGTAGCGGGTATGAATGTGCAGATCACCAAACAGAGCACGCCGGGTGGCATTCGCCCGGGGGTTAATTGTGTTGGTGTGGTAATCTGCTGCAAGAGGTGCCGGGCGCACAGGTGCGGTCTGTGTGCTGCCTGGTGCCTGTTCCCTGGGTGTGCTGACAGCGGCCTCGGGCAAGTTATCCGGCTGCGCCTGCGGTGGATTGTCTGCCGGGTTGCAGGCACCCAACAGCGCAATGCACATCACGGTTGAGATCATCCACCAGCGGATGCCTCTGGTCTGGTTTCCGGTCTGGGTAATGGTGCCCACGACATTTTCCTCCTCTTTCCCCTGGCGTTAGTGTTCTGCTATTTCCAATAATGTGCAAGTCTGATGTGCCTCGGCCTGGTCTCATGGCAACACCGGCAAGCACGGATTGGGTACTGGGCTTTTGTTGGCACAAGTGGTGTAGTAGCGCCTGGAGGGTAAAGGTTGGATAAAGTTCTGGATATGGGTGGCTACGCGGCAGGTTATTGCGGCAAACTTTTTGCTGCCTGCGGCGCTGATGTTGTGCACCTTGAAATCAGTGAACCTTTGCCAGCCTGGGCGAGCGCAACAGCCATGGATCTGTTCCTGCATGCGCATAAGCGAAAAACTGCAACCACAGATCAGGGTCTCATTGCAGCGCTGGCAGCCAAAGCAGATGTGGTGATCTGTGAAGCGGGCACCGCTGACGAGCTTGATCAGCTCGGTTTTGCATCTTGGAGCACGCCGGTGAAAGTTGCGCTTACACCCTTTGGTCGCACCGGTCCGAAAGCGAACTGGCGCGCCAGTGCAAACGTGCTGTTGGCAATGGGCGGCTATACCCACCTGATGGGAGATCCGGATCGGGCGCCTTTGAGCCTGCCCGGCCACTATCTTGAGTTTCAGACCGGTGCAGTGGCTTTTACCGCGGCAAGTGCCGCACGTTGGGCGGAGCAGGCCGGCAGCATTGATATTGGACAGTTTGAGACGCTGTTGTCGTTGTCGCAGTTCACCACAGTACGCTGGCACTGCGCCGGTGAGATCCGTGCCCGCCACGGCAGCGACTTCTGGTTTGTGGTGCCCAGTCAGCTGTTTCCCTGCGCGGATGGTTTTGTTTACCTGAACATTGTGCCCTCGTTCTGGGACCCCTTAACGGTGTTTCTCGATATGCCTGAGTTGCTGATGGATCCGCGGTTTGAGAACAATGACCTGCGTATGGCTAATCGTCAGGCACTGCACAAACTCATGGCGGATGAGTTAGCGCGTCACACCACGACTACCCTGATACAGCGCGCTGAAATCTGTCGTGTTCCCCTGGGTGTTGTGCTGTCTTTTGAGCAGGTGCTTGCGGATCCGCATCTGCAGGCGCGTCAGTTCTGGCAGGCACTCCCGGGTGATGCCGACGAGCCGTTGTACACACCCGCATATCCGTTTCTGCAGAACCTGGCAGATACAGCCAGCGTATCGGGTGCCCGCGCATGGTGAAACTGCCGGTAAGCGGTCCTCTGAACGGCGTGAGAATCCTGGATCTGACCCATGTCTGGGCGGGTCCGCTGGGTGTGCGATTTCTGGCGGACCTGGGCGCGGAGGTGGTAAAAATCGAGGCCCCGTATGGGCGCGGTTCCCAGGCGTTTCCATCTCAACCCATAGGTGGCTGGCTGGGTGGTAAGCCCGGCGACGAACCCTGGAACGTCAACGCCGTATTCAACAAACTGCATCGTAATCGCCGCAGCGTGTGTGTGGATCTGAAACACAATGAAGGCAGGGCGTTGTTGCTGGCACTGGTTGCGCAAGCTGATGTGATTATTGAAAACTTCAGTGCCCGGGCGATGCCCGCCATGGGACTGGATTTTGAGACGCTCAAACAGGCCAATCCACACATCATTTATGTGTCCATGCCGGGTTTCGGGAGCCATGGTCCGTATCATCAAAGAGTAGCGTTTGGGCCAACAGTGGAGCCGCTGACAGGCCTGACGACGATGTTGGGCTATGATGCACAGACGCCGATGAACTCCGCCATGGCGCTGCTGGACCCGGTCTCGGCAACCCACGCAGCCAGCGCGGTAGTGCAGGCGCTGCGCAAACGCAAGCAGGATGGCAAGGCGGTTTATGTGGAACTGAGTCTGCATGAAGCCGGAGTGGCCTTTAATGGACCCTGGCTTATCGACACTCAGTTAGGCGCTGCTCCTGCGTGTGAGGGTAATGCGCATCCACAAATGGCTCCGCATGGTGTGTATGTCTGTCAGGGTGACGACAACTGGTTGGCGCTGGCTTGTCAGAATGATGCGCAGTGGCAGCAGTTGTGCCAGGTGGTTGAAGGCCTGGATGCTGCCTGGACTTTGACCGAACGGCTGCAGGCCAGAGTGCGGATTGATGGACGCATAACGCAATGGACCGAGCAGCAGGACAAGAACCAAGCCGCGCAGATCCTGCAGACCCACGGCGTGCCCGCTGGACCGGTAAATAACGCGCCGGAATTTCTGGCTGATGAACAGGCAAAGGCGCGCAACTTTTTCCAGTTTCTGGAACGATTCAATACGCCGGTGCCGGGCAGTCCGATTCACATGGAGGGTCTGGATGCCAGGCAGTGGCAGCAGTGTCCAGACCTGGGTGCCGATAACCACAGCGTGCTTACCCAATGGTTAGGATATGCGGATGAGCAGGTAACCGCGCTGCAGGAGCAGGGTGTTCTGCATGTTAAACCACCTACCTGAAACACCGGTTAATGCGAATAAGGCATGCCTTGTGCGTCAACATACAGCGCATATACGGACTGCGAAGCCGTCATGAACAGTCGGTTCCGTTTCTCTCCACCAAAACAAACGTTAGAGACCCCTTCAGGCAGATGGATGGCGCCAATTTTTTTGCCATTCGGCGCGTAAACAAACACGCCATCCTGGTCGGCACCACCCCAGGCTGCACCACACCATAAGTTGCCATCGGTATCGACGCGAAACCCATCTGGACCTGCGCTTTCAAAATCGCAGAACTGTGTGGGTGTACCCAGATCCTCATTATTGATGACATCAAACACATGAATGGCACGTGGGTGCCCGGGGGTATGGGATGCACCGGTATCTGAGACGTAGAGGCGCTGGAAGTCAGGGGAGAAAGCCAGGCCGTTAGGTTTGTTCAGTTGTTCGTCGACAATCGTGGCATTGCCCGTTGCCGGATCAAGGCGGTAGATGCGGGTTGGCAGTTCGAACTCAGCTTTGTGACCTTCATAGTGCCAGTGAATACCGTATCCGGGATCGGTAAACCAGATGGCGCCATCAGGATGAACCACCAGATCGTTGGGGGCGTTCAGGCGTTTGCCTGCAAAGTGCGACATCAGCACGGTAACTGTGCCGTCATGCTCAGTGCGGCTGACCGACCGGGTGCCATGTTCACAGGTCAGCAAACGACCCTGCAGATCGCGGGTGTTGCCATTGGCATAGTTGGCAGGTGCTCTGAACACACTGGTTGCACCGCTGCTTTCATCCCAGCGCAACATTCGATTGTTGGGAATGTCGCTCCAGATCAGGCTGCGTAGATCACCAAAATACACCGGGCCTTCTGTCCAGCGGCCACCGGTCCAGATACGTTCCAGCGCAGCGCTGCCAAGTACATATTTCTGAAAAGCCGGGTCGATGACCTCAATGGCCGGGTCCGGATAGCGGACCGGGGAATGCCAGTCGCGTTCGAGGAAGTAGTCCATGATTTACCTGTTTGTTGTATCTGTCTGGGTGCTGCCTGCTTAACTGCTGGCTGCACGGCTGAAAAGAACGGGATTAATCGGTGACGCAGCAGGCTCTCCGGCCTTGACCCCCGGTAGCCACATCTGCGCATCTATTGCGTGGTGTTTATGTCTGGCTTCACTCATCCGGATGCCATCCTGCATGTAGATGATGGTAAATGCCGCACGGGTCTGGTCAGTACGGTTGGCATCCGCTCGATGGCAGGTCCAGCCACTGTGAAAACTGACCTCTCCCAGATCAAACGGTGCATCTATGTAGTCGAAATCAAGCATCAGACGATCCAGAGTCTGTTCGGAGGCTTCTGATATGGCCAGATCTGCGGCCTGCTCAGGCATGGCCCGGTGCGAGCCTGGGGCAAAAGCGAGGGGACCCATATCTGCGCGCACCGCCTGCAGAGGGATCCACAGGGTTGTGGTATTGCTGTTGGAAAGCGGCCAGTAAAACTGATCGACATGCCACGGGGTGTAACCACCTTGAGCTTCTTTGAACAGCGCCTGGTCGTGATACAAACGGACCCCATCCACCTGCATCAGATCCGCCGCCAGCTGTGCCAGACGCTTGCTGTGCACCAGCGCCTGTATCGCACGACTTTGCCGCCAGAGGTTCATCCTCTGCGTGAATGCCCGGCTATAAGTGTCTGTAGATGTTTGATTTTTCGCCGCGAGCAGGGCCCCTCTGAGTTTATCCGCCAGGCCGCTCCCGCAGTCACCTTCAAGTTGCGCAAGAAACTTTTCCGGCGTCCACGCCCGCACCACGTTTGTGATGACATGGTTGTAGTGTTCGAGGACGTCTGCAGCCAGTACGTTTTTCAGACGTATAAATCCCTGGGTGCGATAGCCCTCCTGTTGCTCCGCTGTCAGCCTGAAAGGCTCGCTCAGCTGCGGGTAGTGGGGCATGGGGGTATTTGTTGATGAGGGTGGCGGTGCAGACATGGATATCCCCATAGTTTTAATCACAGATGCCTGAAACCTGTTGCCCAGGTCTGCTAGAATCCAGCCCCTTTTTTTGGGTGATGTGGCATCGGCCTGCATTTTGCCCAACCTTTATCAGTTTAACAAAGCGGTGTTATGGAATTTGTTTTAGGTCAGCGTTGGGTCAGTCAAACCGAATCGGAGTTGGGTTTAGGGATTGTGGTCGGGGTAGAGGGACGGCATGTCACATTGCGCTTTCCGGTGGCCGAAGAAGACCGGGTCTACGCCCTCAACAATGCGCCGCTTGCGCGTATCGTTTATGCGGTGGGCGAAGTGGTGCATACCGCTGAACAGCAACCGGTGACGGTAGAGCAGGTTGATCACCTCGATGGTCTGCTGGTCTATAGCGGAAGAAATGCCGAGAATCAGATTGTTAAGTTGCCGGAAACGCAGATTTCCGGTGTGGTACAGCTCAGCTCTCCGAAACAGCGGCTGCTCAGCGGGCAGTTTGATAAAGCAGATCAATATACATTGCGCGTTGCCAGTCTGGTGCACCAGCATCAGCTGCAGAGTTCACCGGCCAGGGGCCTGTTAGGTCCGCGCACATCGCTGCTGGCGCACCAGATCTACATTGCCCATGAGGTCGCCCGACGCTATGCACCTCGGGTACTGCTGGCGGATGAAGTGGGGCTTGGAAAAACCATCGAAGCTGGCTTGATCATGCATCATCAGTTACTCAGCGGGTTGGCATCTCGTGTGCTGATTGTGGTGCCCGATGCGTTGTTACACCAGTGGCTGGTTGAAATGCTGCGCAAGTTTGGTCTGCGTTTCTCCCTGTTCGATACGCCACGTTTAGAAGCATTGCTGGACAGTGAAGAGGGTAACCCGTTTGAAACTGAGCAGCTGGTGCTGTGCGGGCTGCGCACACTGACCAGCGATACCCGGATGAGTGATTTAGCCACACAGGCAGGCTGGGATCTGCTTGTGGTGGACGAAGCCCACCATCTGCAATGGCAACCCGAACAGCCAAGCAATGAATATCAGAAAATTGCCGACCTGGCTCAGGTCTGTCCGGGCCTGCTGTTGCTCACCGCAACACCGGAACAGCTGGGTGTAGAAAGTCATTACGCGCGTCTGCGTTTGCTGGATCCCTCGCGGTTTGCGGACATGCAGACCTTTATCGAAGAGCAGGCAGGCTACGGCGCGTTGAATGACGTGGTTCGTCATCTGCACAGTGGTGACGTATTGCCAGCTGCGCAGCGTGATCTGTTGCGCTCAATGGCATCCATAGATTACTCCGAAGATATGGCAACGGACGAGCTCATTGCACAACTGCTCGATCGGCACGGTACCGGGCGGGTGCTGTTTCGCAATACGCGATCGGCGATAGCCGGCTTTGTGCAACGCATTGTGCATGACTATCCGCTGCAGGTGCCCGGCGATGATCCAACAGCACCAAACCTGATGGATCTGCCGGCGCAGCAGGTCATTGGCATGACGCAAGAGGATGGCTTGCGATATGACCCCCGAGTGGTCTGGTTGGAATCCTTTCTGCAGAAAAACAGGCAGACAAAGGTGCTGTTGATCTGCGCTCTGGCCCAGACCGCGATAGAACTCGAGCGTCATCTGCATCTGAATGTCGGCATACGCAGCGCCGCGTTTTATGAAGACTTGTCCATTGTCGAGCGGGATCGGGCGGCGGCCTATTTTGCTGATCAGGAAGTGGGTGCACAGGTCCTGATTTGTTCTGAAATCGGCAGCGAAGGTAGAAACTTCCAGTTTGCTCACCATCTGATTCTGTTCGACCTTCCGTTAAACCCGGATCTGCTGGAGCAGCGCATAGGGCGACTGGATCGGATAGGGCAGTTTGAGGATGTGCAGATCCACGTACCGTATGTGCAGAACTCGGCGCAACACACGCTGTTCCGCTGGTACAACGAAGGTCTAAACCTGTTCACCCAGAGTTTCTCTGGGGGTGGGGCGGTCATGCAGGAATTTGGCGAAGCGCTGCAAAGCCATATGGGCGATCACGGTGTTGTTGATGCGGATGGGCTGACTGCGCTGATTGAAGACACCCGGGTGTTCACGACAGCACTGCGTGAGAACCTGCAGAACGGTCGCGACCAGCTGCTGGAATTGAATTCATGTAAACCCGCCGTGGCGCAACAGGTCATAGATCTCATCTGCGAGGCGGACGCAGACGCTCATTTACAGAGTTATATCACTGCGGCGTGTGACACATTTGGCGTCGAGGTCGAGCCTCATTCAGAACACGCGCTGATCCTGAGGCCAACAGAGCATATGTTGACCCACTCATTTCCGCTGTTAGTAGACGAAGGCATCACTGTCACCTTTGATCGGCCCAAAGCGCTGGTGCGTGAAGACATGGAATTCCTGACCTGGGAATCGCCCATTGTCAGCGGCGTCATGGAAATGGTGCTGGGGTCCGAGTTGGGTAACACCAATATGGCGACCATGAAGCTCAAGCCGCTCCCGCCGGGGACGCTGCTGGTGGAGTGCTACTTTGCGATGCACTGCAGCGCGCCTAAAAAGCTCCAGTTGGGGCGTTTTCTACCCGCAACGCCGGTGCGTATCCTGCTGGATAACAGCAATCGAGACCTCACCGATGTGGTCACCCATGAGCAGCTGAATGTGTTGTGTCAGCATGTGAAAAAAGTCATGCGCCCGGCCATACTGAAAGAAATTCGCGCACCCCTCAGCGATCTGCTGGTACAGACGCAACAGCGCACACAGCCGCGTGAAGAGGAACTGAAGGCGGCGGCGGTCGAACGTGCGGAATCAATTCTGGGTGCAGAAATCAGTCGTCTGCAGCAGTTGCAGAAAGTGAATCCCGCGATTCGGCAGGAAGAGATTGCTTTTTTTGTCGATCAGAAAGAGCAGGTTTTAAAACACGTGGCTCAGGCCAGTCTTGAACCCCAGGCTGCCAGAGTCATCATCACCACCTGAGAACTGTTGTTATGATATTCGGTTATCTGCGCTGGCCATGGTTGATCATCGGTATAACGGCAGGGCTGCTTGTTGTGTCCGGCTACTACGCCACACAGTTTCGTTTTGATGCCTCGTCTGAGAACCTGGTGGTGCAGGGTGACAAAGACCTGGCGACCTATGAGCAGATGGCCAGAACCTTTGGTGGCGATGATTTTCTGTTTGTTACCTTCCGACCGGAATCACTGCAGCCGGTGTCGCCAGCGGCATTAAAGGTCTTGGACAACCTGGCATCAGAGCTGGCTGCCATAGAAGGGGTCAGCTCGGTCTTCAGTATTCTCGATGCGCCTTTGTTGAAAAGTCCACCCATGAGTCTGGCGGAACTGGCAGACGGGTTTCGCACACTACGTTCTGATGATGTGGATTTTGCGCTGGCTCAGGAAGAGCTGGTCAACAGTCCGTTTTTCCGTGAGCTGCTGATCACAGCGGATGGCACAGCCAGCGCCATCAAGGTCACGCTGTCCGCGGATGAGGTGCTTCAGGCAGTCACAGCGCGGCGTGAAGCGCTGCGCGCAGCCGAACAGGATGAAGGGCCGGAGTGGGCACAGGCCAACGATGCATACACTGCCGAACGGGAGCGGTTTCTTGCCGAGCGCGAGCGGCTGATCGCGGCTATTCGTGCGGTTAAACGCAATTATGCGGACAAAGGCACGTTGCATCTTGGTGGTGTGCCGATGATCGCGGCGGATATGATTGCCTACGTGAAACAGGACCTGCTGGTGTTTGGTGGCTCGGTTGTTGCACTGATGGCGCTGGCGCTGGGCATGTTTTTCCGCAGCCTGCGTTTTGTGGTGTTACCTGTCCTGACCGCGGCCATAGGTGTGGTGTATACCGTGGGTTTCCTTGGCGCGCTGCAGTGGCAGGCGACGGTGATCTCCTCAAACTTTGTTGCACTGTTAGGGATCACAACGGTTTCGCTGACGATTCATCTGATTCAGCATTATCGTGAGCTGCAACATACCCGTGCGGAGCTGGCCAGGCGTGAGCTGGTGCTGGCCACCATGCAGGAAAAATTTGCACCCTGCTTTTTTACGGCACTCACCACCATGGCCGCTTTCGGATCGCTGACTGCCAGCGGTATTCTGCCGGTTGAGTTCTTTGGTTGGATGATGTGTATCGGCATTGTGATTGCGTTTGTCGCAACCTACACATTTTTTCCTGCCGTGTTGCTGCTGCTGCCCAAAGATCCAGCGCGCAAAAAAAGTGGTGATTCAAACAGCTTTATACGCGCGCTCGGCGAGCTGACGCGTTGGCGTCCCGGCTTGATTGTTACACTGGGCATACTGGTGGGGGTGTTTGCCTATGTCGGCATAACCAAGGTGTCACTGGACAACAGATTTGCCGAATACTTCGATGAGGATACGCAGATTTATCAGGGCATGTCCTATATCGACACGCAACTGGGCGGGACGATTCCTTTTGATGTGCTGCTGCGTTTTCCGCCTTACGAAGACGAAGCGTTTGATGAGAATGACGACTTTGGTTTTTCTACAGAGGAAGAGGTGTATCCGGAGCGATACTGGTATACCCGCTCGATGCTGGACCGGGTTGAACGCATGCATCGCTTTCTGCAGCAACAGCCCCAGGTGGGAAAGGTCTTATCCCTGACCGCTTTGGAAGATTTTGCGCGGGAATTTACCGGCGGTGAGAAGCTCAGCAGCCTGGAGGTCGCCGCAATTCTCGGTGAGGTTCCCGCGGAGTTGAACGCAGAATTGATTGCGCCTTACGCATCTCCGCGGACAGGCGAAATGCGTTTGTCAGGCCGGATTGTAGAAAGCGGTGCCGACTTCGACCGTGAGGCCTTTCGTCAGCAGATCAAAGCGTTTGCGCAAACCGAATTATCACTTGATGCCGACGCCGTGACTGTCACCGGCATGATGATATTGTTCAACAGCATGTTGAATCAGCTGTTGGCTTCTCAGGTAGACACCTTGAGTTATGTCATGCTGGCTGTGTTTATCATGTTCCTGTTGCTGCTCAGATCTCTTCCCCACGCACTGTTGGGTATGATTCCGAATTCCCTGGCAGCCGCCACCGTCATCGGCGCAATGGGTTTTGCCGGTATTCCCCTGGATATGATGACCACCACCATAGCGGCCATCTGCGTAGGCATCGGCGTGGATGACACCATTCATTATCTGCATCGTTTCCGTGTTGAATATGCACGATGGGGGGATGCCCGTGTTGCTGTCAGTTTCAGTCATGCCAGTATCGGCAGGGCGCTGTTTTACACTTCGGTCACGGTCATGATGGGTTTCTCGGTACTGTATTTTTCGAATTTTGTACCGACGGTGATGTTTGGCATCTGGACCGCTGTTGCCATGGGCCTGGCTTTGCTGGCAAACCTGGCCCTGCTGCCGGCGTTGTTGGTATTAACCCACGGTAAAAAGCCGCCAGACCCCACCATACGCACCGATCTGGAGTGGTAGATCAGTCACTGGGACGTCGACCCGTGATAAGACTGCGCACGCGATCAAGCAATGTCTCAAATTTGAGATCTGTGAATTCTCCTGCATCCAGAAAGACCCCGTGACAAACCAGGCACTGTTCGAACCAGATGTGGTGTTGGCGCAGGTCTTCTGTTTTAAACATTTTGCCGTGACCTTCGGGACAACTGATGTCGTCAATCCTGTTCAGGTCGCTGCCAATGCTTGGGTCGCCGATATCCAGTACGGCCTCTGCCATCCACTCGTTTTTCATCTTTTCCAAAGCGTCAGGCTTCACCCACAAGCCAGCGCACACATCACAGCGATGCAGGCAGATGTCGTCTTTATAGGTTTTCCGACACAAGGTACCGGTGCATTTAGGGCATTCCACAAGGCTATCCGCGCAGTTTTTTGCAGCTTATCATGTCCCGTCCAGAGGCAAACTCAGGAATTGCAGTTATGGCACTGTTACGCCTCGCATCAGGACCTGCAGGGGCCCGTTCGCAGGTCGTCATTGACCCCCAGGCTGGCGCGGCCATTGTTGCATACCGCAGCGATTATCGAGGCGGGTTAATGCAGTGGCTGCAGCCGGCGGATAAGGTCCATCCTGCCTGCTTCGCCATGGTGCCATTCTGTAGCCGCATCGCCAACGGCAGGTTCAGCTTTGCTGGAAAAGAGATCACGCTCGCAGCCAGTTTGCCGGGGGAAGAGGTTCCCATTCATGGTCATGGCCTGCACCAGAACTGGCAGGTTGAAGCGCTGACCGGTGACGCCGCGGTTTTGAGCTACGACCATGAGCCGGGCGACTGGCCCTGGGCGTATCGTTGCGAGCAGGCTGTGTCGCTGCACACAGACCAGCTGCGTATCTCCTTAACACTGTTTAACCTGAGCGCTTCACCGATGCCTTACGGCATGGGTCTGCATCCTTACTTTCCAAAACACCAGGGCATCCATGTGACTGCGGATGTTGTCTCCCATCTGCGTCTGGATAAGGCCGGCCTGCCTGTGGGTCTGGAGCCGGTGCCGCCGGCACTGCAGCTGCAGGACGGATTGCACCTGACGAACCAGGTGCTGGACAATGTTTTTTACCGCTGGCGGCACGTTACCCGGATACAGTGGCCGGGATTACCGCACAGTCTGCGGCTTGAAGCGTCGGCCAATTGCCACCATCTGGTGATCTGGGCACCGCCGGGTGAGTCATTCTGTTGCGTTGAGCCCGTTTCCAATCTGCCCGATGGCTTTAATCAGGCAAAAACACTGCCAGATGCTTTTGCCACACTGTTACCTGACGAACACTGCACAATGACCTTCACCTTTACGCCGGATCCTCATCAGCGCTTAAGACTTAAACGCGCATAAAGCGTCTCGATCCTCTCCTGCCACTGCTGCTGTAAGTCAACTTTCTGAAATTTAGGTTTCCGCTGTCGGTCTGCCTTGAGCTTGTCTTCCAGCTCGATCAACTCCGCCAGCAGAATGTCCGTATCAGCGTCATCAGGATGAAGCTTCAGAGGGCGTTCGTCAGTGCTTCGCTTCTGCCCAGTGGCTGACGCTGAAGATTGAAAGAAGGGCTCCGGTGAATTCACCTCCATCAGTATGCCCTGGTTAATCAGCACAAACCGCTGTGCAACCGCGGTGAGGAAGCTGCGGTCGTGGGAAGTCAGCAACACTGCCGCGGGGCTGTCACATAGCTGGGCTTCGAGCTCTTCTTTACCCTCAATATCAATGTGATTGGTCGGTTCATCAAGAATCAGGAAATTGGGCTGCTGCAATGACAGAACAACAAACAGCACGCGTGCGCGCTCGCCGCCGGACAGGGTGCCAACGCGTTTGATATGCTGCTCATAGGCAAAACCCGCGTTGATCAGCGCGCGCCGGGCGACATCGTCTTTCACATGGGTTCGGTTGATCACAAAGTCCAGCATGCCTGCCTTGCCTTTTACCTCATCCAGTTCCTGATCGTAGTAGCCCAGTTTTGTCTGCGGTCGGACTTTGATGCTGGGGTGTCCGCCGGCGATCAGGGATCGGATCAGGGTGGATTTGCCGGCGCCGTTGTGTCCCAGCAGAGCCACACGTTCTCCAGGCCGAATCAGAAATTCATCTATCGCAAACAGTTTTCGACCCGCGACCTCAACGGTGTGGTTTTCTATACGGACAATTTCCCTGGCTTTGGTGCCGCCGGCATCCAGGGCCAGTGATAACCCCGAACCTTTTGTGTGGAAGGTTTTGTTGGCTTCCAGCTTGTCCGCGCGACGATCTATGGCCTGACCGCGCCTGGCCAGTTTTTCATTGTCATAGACCTTGCCCCACATGTTCAGTCTTTTTGCGCTGGCGCGCAGGGCTTCAATTTTCTTTTCTTCCTGGGCCAGGCTGTGAGCGGCGGCGTCGTCGTGTTCTGACAGGGCCTGGCGCGCAGCGGAAAACCCCAGGTTGAATGTGTACACCCGCTGGTCTCGAAGTACCCAGGTTGTGTCGCATACAGCGTCGAGGAAATGCCGGTCGTGAGAGACTAAAATGAACGTCGTGTGCAAAGCGCTCAAGTAGTTTTCAAATAGAACCATGGTCCGCAGATCAAGGTGATTGGTGGGTTCGTCCAGCAGCAGCACGTCTGGCGTTCCGGCAACCGCCCGCGCAAACATCAGACGATTCTGCTGCCCACCGCTGAGTTGGCCCACCTGCAGAGCAAACTCCCGATCGCTGAAACCCAGCTCTGACAGCAGCGCTTCTGCATGCCAGATTTCGGTGTCGATCGCTTCGGTCAACTTCTTTGCGGACAGGTGTGCAGGTAGAAACTGCTCTACGCGGGTGACTTCCAGCCCACGCCTTAATTGTACGGTACCCTGATCGGGTTCCCGCTCACCGGCAATAATATTGAGCAGACTGGTTTTGCCGCTGCCGTTGTGACCGACCAGCCCGACTTTATTACCGCTGTTGAGATGGACGGTCAGATCTTTAAAAAGGGTCTTGTCTCCAACAACGTATTTCAGATCTGCGATTTGGATGAGACTGCTCATTGCGGCTAGGATACTATGATGCACTCTCAAACAAAGGCGGCATCGTGAAAAAACTCTATATTCTGACCTGTCTGGCAGTGTTGAGCGGATGCGCTTCCACTGCGGGTGTTGATGTCTACCTGACCAGTATAACGCCTTTGCCCTCTACCCTGTTTGAACAGCGCGTGCGTCTGGACCTGCGCGTTAAGAATCTGCAGGAGACACCCATCCAGGCAAGCGGTATCGATGTATCACTGCGATTAAATGGTAAGCGGCTGGCACGAGGGGTGGATGGTCAGGCGATATCCGTGCCACGGCTGGGTGAAACCACAGCCTCAGTGGTGGTCAGTTCAAGTATTTTTGATACCGTCAAACAGTTGTTGTCCATGCGTGAGCGGGATGTCTTCACCTACGGATTGAGTGGGAAACTCATCACCCCGGGCATCGACAAACGGTTCAACCGCAGCGGTGAGATCAGCAGAGCTGACCTGCAACCCCTTGTGCAGGCCGCTGATTAAAACTGTTTTCTTCAAAAAATCAGTGAGCAGGCGCTGGCTCGCTAAACTTCGCGGGCAAACTGCGCCATGCTCGCTGCGGTTTCACGACTGATGTCCGGGCAGGCAATGGCAAAAATTTCGACGCCATGGGTGGTACCCATGATCTGCCGGCAGCGGGCAGATACGCCTGCGCGCAGGAGCGTCCGATAAAACTCAATGCCTTCATCGCGCAGTGGATCACATTCGTTAACACTGATCACGCAGGGTACCAGGCCTTTGACATCTTCCTCTGTGGCAAAACCTGGCCATGCCAGCACATTCTTTTCGTTGAAGGCATCAATCCCGTAAGCCATAGCGCCGCGATTGGAATGCAACTCAAGCAGGATGCCGTTGTTTTCTGTAGACGACGGAAAACGATCCTGTGGCCATTGCCCTGCTATGTAGGGGCATAGCGCATACAAACCCCGGATCAGATCGAGATCTCCATCAGCTTTGAGCTTGAGGCCGGTTGCCAGCGTCAGATTGCCGCCACCGCTCTCACCGGCCACAATGATGTGGTCGGGATCGATATTGAAGTTAGCGGCTTCGCTGATCACCCACTTCAGGCCGGACACACAATCGTTCAGGCCTGCGGGGAAGGGGGCAACCTCTGGTGCCGAGGAAGGTGTCAACGCGTTGCGGAAATCAACCATGGCAACAGCGACACCCTGTTGTGCAATGATTTTCCCCCAGGCGCGATACATGCCGTCGTAACAGGACAGCGACTGCATGCCGCCACCGTGAATATAGTAAATGCAGGGCAGCTTCTCGCCGTTGTCCGGGCGGATGAAGCGCAGCTTGATGGTGTTGTTATCAGGTGACGATATAAAGCTGTGTTCGGTGATGGCCAGTCCATCAGAAGGGGCCACCTGTTCGTTGTCGATCATGTCCATGATCGCCTTCATCTGTTCCTGGGCGGCTTTGGCTGCATCGCTGTTAACTTCCGCTAACAGTTCCTCGCGACTGCTGACATCGCTGGTTTCGCTGGTGGGCATGGCGCCCATGAATGTCTTGATACGTGGATCAATTCGAGGGTCGTTTAAGATTTTGGACATGGCATGAATACCTGCAGTGATGTGCAGGTATTCAACCACAAATTGTCAGAAATTGGGTGGCCGATCCGGCCGGTTGTCATACCACGCCGTAGGCAATCATGGCATCAGCCACTTTGATGAATCCGGCGATGTTGGCGCCTTTGACATAGTCGACGTAGCCGTCATCGGTTTTCCCATACTCCACACAGCGATTGTGGATGTCACCCATGATGTTGCGCAAAAGGGTCTGCAGCTCTTCTTCTTTCCAGGTGATGCGTGCGCTGTTCTGACTCATTTCCAGTCCGGAAATGGCAACCCCACCTGCATTGGCAGCTTTGCTTGGCGCAAACAACACTTTTGCATTCACAAAGTCGTGGATGCCTTCCTGTTCCGTTGGCATGTTAGCACCTTCCGACACGGCCATGATGCCGTTTTTGATCAGGGTTTGCGCCTCACGCTGGCTGATTTCGTTCTGGGTGGCGCAGGGTAATGCCACATCGGCTGCAATCTGCCAGGGGCGTTTACCGGCATGAAAATCCACGCCAAATTCTTTGGCGTATTCTTCGATGCGGCCGCGCCGTACATTTTTCAGCTCCATCAGAAAAGCCAGGCGTTCTGCGGTAATACCATCCGGGTCGTGCACAAAGCCGCTGGAGTCTGAAGCGGTGATCACTTTGCCACCCAGCTGATTCACCTTTTCGATGGCATAGGTTGCGACGTTGCCGGAGCCGGAGACCAGACAGGTTTTTCCTTCAATGTCATTGCCAGCCTGTTTCAGCATATCCTGCAGCATATAGACGGTGCCGTAACCGGTGGCCTCGGTCCGGATCGGACTGCCGCCGTATTCACGGCCTTTGCCGGTCAAAGTGCCGGTAAAACGATTGGTGATGCGTTTCCACTGTCCGAACAGGTAGCCGATTTCACGGCCACCAACGCCGATGTCGCCAGCAGGTACATCAGTATCTTCGCCCACGTGACGGTACAACTCCGTCATAAACGACTGGCAGAAGCGCATGATTTCATTGTCTGATTTGCCTTTTGGATTGAAATCACTGCCACCTTTGCCACCACCCATGGGCAGGCCGGTCAAACTGTTCTTAAAGGTCTGCTCAAAGGCCAGAAATTTAAGAATGCTCTGGTTCACTGAAGGGTGAAATCGCAGGCCGCCTTTATACGGACCGATGGCGTTGTTGTTCTGTACCCGGTAACCGCGATTTACCCGGATGTTGCCGTTGTCGTCTTCCCAGCAGACGCGAAAACTGATGACCCGATCCGGTTCAGCCATGCGGCGCAGGATCTGCATCTTGTGGTAAATCTCTTTGTCAGAGATATAGTCGAAGACATTGGCGGCTACCTCGTAAACCGCCTGATGGAATTCTGTTTCACCCGGGTTTCTGCGCTGCAGTCCCTGCATGAACTGTTCCAAATTGACATGATCTGATACGGCCATGGTTATCCTTTTCATCCTGTATCTGATGGGTGCCCGCTGAAGGTTGTGTGCAACACAGAATCTTGAGGCTTTTCTGAGTCTAGCAGCCGATTGAAAAAAAACTAAAAAGCTCAGAAATTCTCCCGCAGAGCGCAAGAACCCTGTCCGGCGATGTCAGTGTGCGCTCATTCCGGCAGATGGTACGCGATGACGTAACCCCCCTGGTTGCTGTTATCCAGAGCGTTGCGTGCAGCGTTCTCCCTGGCCAGAGGCGTGCCAACGCCGTAGGGTACGGTAACCAGCACGTACTGTTTGCCGGTAGCCGGGCTGACATAACTCATTGGCGTTGCCTGGGCAGATGCGGGCAGGGCATCGGTCCACAGCTCTTTGCCGGTCAGCAGGTCTATGGCGCGCACGGTGCTGTCGAGCACGCCGCTGTTGAATATCAGGCCGCCGCCGGTAACCGCGGAGCCCGCCTGGTAAAACATACCCATGGGTAATGGCAGACCTGTCCGGATGCCTAAAGGACCCTGTTCAGCTGCGGTACCCAGGGGCCGGCGCCAGATCGTGCTTTGAGTGGTGAGATCCACCACCGCCATCTCGCCATAGGGTGGGCGCAGACAGGGTGCCAGCAGCGGTGACAGAAAGGGCATGGAGTACACGGCGTAAGGTGTGCCTCTCTGGCGGCCCCCAAGGCCGTAGGTTGTGTTCTCGCTGACTTCATCGCGAGGAATCAGCCGCACCACAAAAGGCATATGCAGGGCGTTGACCACCATCAGCTGGTTCACTTCGTCCACCGCCACGCTGCCCCAGTTCATGCCGCCGGCGATGCCGGGATAGTACAGTGTGCCCTGAAGCGAAGGAGGGGTCATCGGGCCCTCGTAGCGGAGCCTGGCAAAACTGATGCGACAGGCGAGCTGGTCAAAGGGTGTGATGCCCCACATATCCACACCGCTGAGGCGCGGGCGTGCAAAGCTGGGCATGCCGGTGGAGAAAGGCTGGGTAGGGGTTGTGAATTCTTCCGGTACGTCGGTTTGTGGTGTGGGCAGTTCTGTTACCTCAGCCAGCGGTTCACCGGTTGCCCGGTCCAACAGGAATATTTCGGCGCGTTTGGTCGGCACAATCACCGCTTTGCGCAGACCGTCCTGCATGGGGATGTCAACCAGCGTGGGTTGCGAGGGCACATCGTAATCCCAGATATCGTGATGGGTGGTTTGGAAGTGCCAGCGTACTCTGCCAGTCGCCGCATCCAGGGCGACAACGGAGCTGGCGTACTTCTCCATGGCTTCACTGCGGTGTCCGCCATAGTAATCGGGTGTTGCATTTCCGGTGGGCACGTAAACCAGGCCCAGTTCTTCGTCTGCACTGGTCAGACTCCAGACATTGGGTGTGCCCCGGGTATAGAATTCTCCTTCCGGCGGTAAACCTGAACGGTCTTCGCGGCCCATATCCCAGGCCCACTTGAGCGCGCCAGTTGCCGGGTCAAAACCCCGCACTACGCCGGACGGCTCTTCTATTTCCTGATTGTCTGCCACCCATCCGCCAAGGATCAGTGTGTCGTTTGCAATAGTGGGCGGTGAGGTTACAAAGTAGAAACCGGGTTTTACCTCACCCATGCCGGGCAGCAAACTGATCTCACCATTGTCGCCAAAATCGCTGCAGCGTTGCCCCGTCTGGCTGTCCACCGCCAGCAGACGGGCATCGGTGGTGGCGGTAAGAATGCGTTCCACACAGATCTCATCAGCGGCAGCTGCAGGTTTTTTGTAGTACGTAACGCCGCGACAGGTATCCCAGAATCCAAAAGGGGGTGTGTTGATCTGTGGATCGAAACGCCAGCGTTCGGCGCCGGTGTCCGGGTCAAGAGAGAGGATGATGTTCTGTCCAGTGCACAAAAACAGTCCGCTGCCGATCTGGATCGGCGTGCCTTTAAAGGTGCCGGGTACTTGTGTTCGATGCATCCATGCGCGCTCCAGCCGGGCAACATTGCCCGTATTGATCTGCGCGTGCGGGGCAAAGCGGGTACCGGCTTTGCTGGCGCCGTACTCGGCCCAATCACCGCCTGGATGTTGCGCCACACCGCTGCCCAGACCCTGAGCAGGTTCGACTTTATGGCCCAGACTGGCAGCAAACAGGGTAACCACAAAAACCACGATAACCGCAGCGCTAAGCTGTGCAGTTCGAAGTCGATACAGCGGCGTCACGGGTTGTTGTGCAAAGCCGCGACGGGTACGCGGTAACAGGAACCACAACCCCAGAACTGTAAAGAAACCCAATCTGGGCATCAGGGCCCAGGCATCGAGCTGCACCTCGTATAGGGACCAAGCTGCAGTGAGTATCAGGAATCCGCCATACAGCAGTGCCCCCTGCTGGTCGCCGCGAAAAACTAAAATACCGCTGACCAGCAGGCCGGCGCCGGCAGCGACGTAATAAAAAGAGCCACCGGCAATCAGCAGCTTCGCACCCATGAAAAGCAGCACCAGACCGATCAGCACAAGAGTGATCCCCAACGCCCTTGGCTTTGGATAGCTTGTTTTTGTCATTCTCGTTCTCTCCAACGCAATCAGTATCCCCTGGCAGCCTGTTAAAACACCTCAACAGCTTTCGAGATCTTTTTACTCAGGCTGCTGGTTATATTCGCACAGAGCGGTTGGGCCTGCGAATTGAAAAATGGTTGTGGTGGAACGTTGTGGTGGGTCGTTGTGGTGGGTAAAGGGCAGAAAAAGTGGTCGGCGTGGAGAGATTCGAACTCCCGACCCTCTGACCCCGAGACAGATGCGCTACCAGACTGCGCTACACGCCGATGCAGCACAGTCTAAAACAGTTTGACCGCTGCTAACAAACCTTCATCAACGCCGGTTGGATTTTTTATGAACTGCTGTACATGCTCATGGCCGGCCATCCGGAGCTGAGCGGTTAAGGCGCCGGTTATGCCTTATCTGGTAGGCTGAAGCTGAAGAGGTCATTTTCAGAGCGCCTTATGCCAGGAATCCCCATTGCGCAAATCGATGTCACCGCTGAGCGGGTCAGCGCGTTGTTACGGGCGCAGCATCCAGACCTCGGTGATCTGCCGCTGTCGCCGCTGGCATCGGGTTTTGACAACGTCATGTTTCGTCTGGGTGAGCGGTATGTGGTGCGAATGCCCAGACGTGCAGTTGGCGCGCAGCTGCTGGTCAACGAGCAGCGCTGGCTGCCGGTGCTGGCGCCGCATCTTCCGGTTGCCATCTCTGCCCCTCTGCTACTGGGCCAGCCGGGACCGGACTATCCCTGGCATTGGAGTGTGCTGCCCTGGTTTGAAGGCAGTTGCGCGGACGTGAATCCGCCAGGTACCAAAGCTGCGCTGACATTTGCGCAGTTTCTGTTGCAGCTGCATCAGCCTGCACCTTTGGATGCACCGTTCAATCCGGTACGAGGCGGACCGCTGACTGGGCGATTGGCGTCGTTTGAAGAGCGCTTCGCGCGCGTGTCCGCGAATACCGACACGCCATCCGCTGATGTGCAAAGACTGTGGCAGCGCGGCTTAGCGGCTCCGGTGTCTGCGCATCGCACCTGGCTGCATGGCGATCTGCACGCCCAGAATGTGCTTATCCAGCAGGGGCGGATCAGCGCCATTATTGATTGGGGTGATATCACCGCTGGCGATGTGGCCACGGATCTGCAATCCATCTGGGCGCTGTTTCCGAAGCGCAGGGATCGCGAAAAAGTCCTGTCCGCTTATGCTCCGGAGCAGTCCGTACTCGACCGCGCCATGGCCTGGGCAGTGCTGATGGCGGTTGTCATGATAGATACCGGTATGCACGGTAGTCGCCGTCATGAAAAACAGGGCCGTCTGCAACTGGCGCGGCTGTTAGCAGACTGTTGAACTTTGCGGCTACAGCAGCTCGTTGGCCAGCTTGTCCAGCTCGCGCAGGATGTTGTCTTCTTTGTAAAAACCCAGCATGGGTATCAGGCGCTGGATGCCAAGGGCAGCGTAATCTTCCATCATTGCTCTCGTGGGTGGTTTTGGAGGTGTCAAAGACAATTCTATGTCACCCAGGCGCTCTGCGCGTTCAAACCGTGCCTGTGCCAGTTTGAGCGCTTCGGTAGCTTTTGCAGTGTGGTGCACATCCAGGGCAAAACCGTACCAGCCGTTACCGTGGGTCACGGTTCGACGCATGGCCGCAGGGCTTGCACCGCCGATAATGATGGGTGGGCCGTTGGGCTGGGTGGGCCGTGGCTGCGCATCGATGTTGTCGTAGCTGACGTACTTGCCCTGAAAGCTGGGTTTTGCTGCTTGCCACATATTGCGCAACACGTCGATGTATTCGTCCGTGCGTGCGCCTCGAGAAGCAAAGTCGACCCCCAGCGCGTCAAATTCCTGATGCAGGTAGCCTGCGCCAACACCAAACATCAGCCTGCCGTTGCTGAGCACATCCAGACTGCTGATCTCTTTTGCCAGCACCAGGGGGTTGCGTTGGGCAATCAGGGTGATGCCGGTACCAAATTTCAAGGTGCTGGTCACCGCTGCCAGGTAAGCCAGTGACGTGGAGGGATGCAGCATGGGTGTTTGTGGGTCTGCCGGGGATGGCGCCTGGCGAGGATCCGGCAGAACCACGTGTTCACCGGTCCAGACGGATTCAAAGCCCAGCGTTTCTGCGTGGATGGCTACCCTGGCAGCCCATTCCGGTCGGGCAAGGAAGTTCATATTGATGCCAAACAGTCCAATCTTCATGTTGTCTCTACCCCAAAATGCGTTCGCGTTTGTATAACATGATGGCTACCCATGCCAGAAGTACCGCGCCAATCACCGTGGTCGTCATGGAGGTCACGGCGTTAAGCAGGGCCACAGGTTCACCTTTGATCAGTTCCGCCATAAGAATCGCCTGGCTCAAACTGGGTACCAGCATCACCGTCAGACTGTTCTCGATATTCAGCAGCTGCGCCAGTATCAACGGCAGAGTCGGCACTAACACCACAATGGTCAGATAGGTTTGCGCCTCCTTGTAACTTTTTGCAAATGAGGCCACCACGGTGAGCAGGGCGGCGGCAAAGAGAATCAGCGGAATGGAGATCACCAGGATAGACAATATCTGGATCAGACCGATTTCCAGTGCCATGCCGATGCGTTCGAACGGCACAAAAGGCACGGCAAAATATAGACTGATCAGGAACACCAGCAGACTCAGCGTGCCAAACACCGATGTGGCTGCAATTTTACCCAGCACCAGCTCTGTCCGTTCAACGGGCTGGGTGAGCAGGGGTTCCAGGGAGCCATGTTCACGTTCACCTGCAGTGGTATCAATGGCCAGGTAAAAACCACCCATGAAAATAGCCAGCACCAGAAAGTAAGGCAGCGATGCAAGGATCGTCAGCGCTCGGGCGGCAGGGGATGCAACATCCAGTTCCTGGGTGGTGATCGGATTGCTGATGCTGGGGTCCAGGCCTCGCAGCCATAACCGCAGGGTGCCGATGGTACGGCCATACTGGCTGATCAGCCCGCGCAACTGACCCAGACTGCGTCGGGTGGATGAGATTTCGCTGCTGTCATGAATCAGCATCAGGGTGTTGACGTTACCCCGGTGGTATCGTTGCGCGTAGTCCGGATTGATCACCAGCACCAGTTTGTGGTCTCCATTGAGTACGAGTTGCCGAGGTTCATCAGCGCTGGTTTCGGTGATGTCCGTGTTCTGTTGATGCAGGAACGCCATCAGTTCCGGCGCGTAGCCTGCGCCGACCACCGCAAAGGTCACCGGCTCGTCAGATTCGCCAAGGGCGCGGTCAAGCACAAAGACCATGACGCCAACAAAAAATACCGGTCCCAGAATGGCTACCGAGAAAGAGGAAAACAAGGTGCGTTTGTCACGCGCGTTGTCGATGAACTCTTTTAAGAAAACCACAAAAAAACGGTTCATCCTTCGCTGTCCTCACGCAAGTCCGCCAGTTGCACAAAGGCTTCCTCAAGATCTTCCGTGCCGGCGTGGGCGCGTAATTGTGCAATGGTGCCATCAAACTTGACCTGTCCATGTGCAATCACAATCACATCGTCACACAGCGCATCCACCTCCTGCATGATATGGCTGGAAAACAGCACACATTTGCCGGCCTCTTTCAGCCTGCGGATGATGCTGCGCAGCGCCCGGGTGGCCATCACGTCAAGACCGTTGGTGGGCTCATCCAGCACCACGTGCTGAGGGTCGTGAATCAGCGCCCGCGCCAGGGCAACTTTGATTTTCTGGCCTTGAGAGAAACCTGCGGTGCGTCGGGTGCAGAAATCTTTCATGTCGAGCTGTTCAACCAGTGCCTCAATGCGCGGTTCCAGTGCCTGTTTGCTGAGGTTCTGCAGCCGACCGAAATAGCGGATATTTTCAATGCCGGTCAGACGTGCATACAAACCTGAATTGTGTGGCAGCACACCCAGTTGTCGACGCACTTCCATGGGCTGGGTAGTGACGTCCATGCCGGCCACCAGCGCTCGACCGGCATCAGGTTCTGCGACGGTGGACAGAATTCGAAGAGTGGTCGATTTACCTGCGCCGTTAGGGCCTAACAGCGCGGTGATGCGACCGTCCTGTGCGGCAAACGAAACGCCTCGCACCGCCTGCACTTTGCCATAGTTTTTTTCAAGCGCTTCGATCTGTATCACGGCGGCGGCCCCATCAGGTCGACAAAAAACGGGAAGGTGCTGAGGTGCTCGACACAGCTGCCGTCAATGCTCGCTGGATCTGCGCTTTCGACAAACTCCAGGATAAGCCGGGGAATGCAACCCTGTGCAATGGTGCCGTGGCCCTGGCCCGGTGCGACGATGTGTTTGGCCCGGGATAACCCGGGCATCACCGCATCGCCATAAGCTGGCGGTGTGATTGGATCAAACTCTCCGGATAAAACAAGCGTCGGCACGCTGCTCACCAGAGGCGCTTTCATGTTCTTGTCGATGACACCTGCCGGCCAGGTGGAACACATGGTTTTCAGGGTATCGTACATCTCACGGCCCAGATAAGTTTTCTCCAGACGTTCGAAATCAACGTCGGCGTCGCTGAAAAACGGCGCGTCCTCGGTACACACGACGGCGTTGTGCATCCCGTAGTTCATGCTGTCGTTGAGCTGATGCAACATGCGCAGGGCACTGGCGGCAATCGGCAAATAGTTATCGGCATTTGCCGCTTCATGAATGATCAGCGGGATCAGCGCGCTGGTGGCGGGTGCATAAAGCGCCAGGCGGATCCAGACTGCAAGATGTCCGTAGCCCACTTCGACGTCAGTGGCGACCCCGGTGACAGGATGCTGGATGTTCAGTGCAACCGGATCTGACCGAAGCCGTTCCTGCAGACGGGCGAAGTCCTCAGCCAGCCTTGGAAACTGTCCATCACAACCGGGGTGTTGCCTGCAGCGGTCAAACAAGCCATCCAGCGTCTGCTGACTGTTCAGCGCAACATTTTCACCCAGAACTTTTGTTGGCGGCACAACGCCGTCGATCACAACACTGCGTAACGAGTCGGGATAGGTGCGCATGTATTGCATGGCGACCCGGGTACCGTAGGAAACGCCATATACACTCAGTTGCCTGTACTGCAGGGCGATGCGTAACGCTTCCAGATCTTCAACCGCTACGGTGGTGGAAAAGAAACGTGGGTCGTGGGGTAGCTTGTCAATGCAGTCCTGGGTCAATGCAATGGTCTGCTCGGCGTCCAGGATCTCTGTAGAATCTGTCAGTGCCTGGCAGATCAGCGGTGCTGAACTGCCGGTTCCGCGCTGGTCGATCACAACAACATCCCGCTCCCGGGTGAACGCCTGCAGCACCGGCGCAAGGTCAACCATCATCTGTACCGACGAAGCGCCGGGTCCGCCATTGATAATGGTGAACGCATCTGCTGCAGGCTGTAATGCCGTTGAAGCAAGTTTGGTGACAAACAGTTCAATCGTCGGGCCGTCAGGCTCTGCAGGATCCAGTGGCCGCTCCCAGGTTGCGCATTGCGCCTGCAGATTGCCGTTACCTGCGGAACCGGTGACGTAACAGGGTTCAAAGTTGATCGTGGCGAAGCTGTGACCGCCAAGCAGAATGAACGTTGTGAACAGCGTAATCCGGATAATCCGGTGTCGGACATGCGTGGGCATAAATCTAATGTGGACTAAAACAGGCGAGCCGTACTGTACTGTGTCACGGTACGCATCGCATCTACATGTTGGTTCTGAGGGAGTTTGTCGAGTTGGGCAAGAGCGGCAGCAGATTCCTGCACCGCGGCTTTGTGGGTGTAATCCAGCGCGCCACTGCTCTGAACAATGTCGACAATGTCGGCCAGGTGGGTAGTGCTTTTGTCGCGGATCGCGTCCGCGATCATCTGCTGTTCCTGTGCAGGGCTGTGCTGCAGAGCATGGATCAATGGCAGGGTGAGTTTGCCTTCTGCAAGGTCATCACCGACATTTTTGCCGAGCAGTGTACTGTCGCCGGCGTAGTCGAGCCAGTCATCAACCAGCTGGTAGGTGATACCGAAGTGTTGTCCGAACTGACGCAGGGCCTCGACATGACCAGCCTTCGGTTGTGCTGTGACCAGGGCGCCGGTGTGGGCGGCAGCTTCAAATAAAAGTGCGGTTTTACAGCGGATGACTTCGCGATACTGGGTTTCTGTAATGGCCAGATTGCCGACGTTGGTCAGCTGCAGCACTTCACCTTCAGCAATAGTATTGGTTGCTCGGGACAGCACTTCCATGATGTCCATGCTGCCCACCTCCACCATCAGTTGAAACGCCCGGCTGTAGAGGAAGTCGCCAACCAGCACGCTGGGTGCATTACCCCATTTTTCATTGGCGGTCAGACGTCCTCGACGCATGCCGGAGTGATCCACTACATCATCGTGCAGCAGGGTGGCGGTGTGCAGAAACTCGATGATAGCGGCGACGCTGATGTGTTTTTCGCCGCGGTAGCCCAGCGCGCCGGAAGCCAGCAGCACCAGCAGCGGCCGCAGGCGCTTGCCGCCACTTTCAACAATATAGCTGCCGATTTCTTCCACCAGGCTGACAACGGACGTGAGTTTCTGCGGAATCAATGCGTTGACGGCGGCAAAATCTGCCTGAACCAGGGCGTACACCGGTGCCAGGGCGCTGATTTCACCCGCACTTCGACTCACGGAGGAGCTGATTGCGCTTTTCATTCGTCCCGTCTTTCCTGTCCCGATTAACCTGGCCTGCAACAACGGTTATGGATGCAGTCGGCCGGTAAATGACGATCGGCCTGCTTAACTCGTTGTAATCCAAAAACTTTGCCCTTAGAATTACGCGCCTTTCGCGCAGGGGCCCTGTAAAAGGCGGCTCAGCCGGGTGAATATTATTCGGTTTATTGCGCACCCAAGTGCCCGCCAGGCTCAAGAATACAGCCTGCGGCAGCTCAGGAGTAGAGTTATGTTTGCGGTTTTCCAAAGTGGTGGCAAACAACATCGTGTCAGCCAGGGTGATGTTGTGAAGCTGGAAAAAATTGTTGCAGAGCCCGGTGAAGAAGTGGTCTTCAACGAGGTGTTGATGGTGGCGGATGGTGACAACGTTAACGTTGGCGCGCCTTTTGTGGCCGGCAGTGCGGTGACCGGGGAAGTGATACGAACGGATCGCGGCAAGAAAGTCCGCATCATCAAGTTCAAGCGTCGCAAAGACTATCTGCGCCGCCAGGGGCATCGCCAGTGGTTCACCGAAGTTAAAATCACCGCTATCAGCTAGCACACCAGGAGTTTACAGAAATGGCACATAAGAAAGCAGGCGGCAGCACCCGTAACGGTCGCGATTCCGAATCCAAACGCCTGGGTCTGAAAAAATCAGGTGGACAGTATGTCACTGCCGGCAACATTATTGTGCGCCAGCGTGGTACCCAGTTTCACCCTGGACCCAATGTCGGCTGTGGAAAGGATCACACCCTTTTCGCAACCGCTGATGGTCACGTACACTTCGCGGTTAAAGGACCACTCAAGCGTCGCACCGTGAGTGTTGTTCCACAGGCATAAGCGCCGGCAGACTCCGATAAACCCCGCTTATGCGGGGTTTTTTTTAGCTAAGCGAAAAACACCATGCAATTTCTTGACGAAGCTTCGATCCGTGTCCAGGCAGGCAAAGGCGGCAACGGTTGCTTGAGTTTCCGGCGGGAGAAATATATCGCCAAAGGCGGCCCTGACGGCGGTAACGGCGGCGATGGTGGTGACATCTTTCTGGTCGCGCAAAGTGGCCTCAATACGTTGATTGATTTTCGTTATCAGCCAGCCTACAAGGCACAGAATGGCGCCTCCGGCGCGGGGCGCAACAAAACCGGTGCAGCTGGTGAACACCGCTTTATCAACGTGCCGGTTGGTACAACAGTGATAGATGATGACACTCAGGAAACCCTGGGTGACCTCCGCGTTGCGGGCGACACGCTGCTGGTGGCCAAAGGCGGGTATCGTGGCGTAGGAAATGCCGCGTTCAAATCCAGCACCAATCGTGCCCCACGTAAAACCACACCTGGCAAACCCGGTGAAGAGCGACGGCTGCGACTGCAGCTGAAACTGATGGCAGATGTCGGTCTGCTGGGCTTACCCAACGCCGGCAAATCCACCCTCATCGGACAGGTGTCAGCGGCCAATCCGAAAGTCGCCGATTATCCGTTTACCACGCTGGTACCCAGCCTCGGAGTTGTGCGGGTGGGTACCGACAGCAGCTTTGTGATGGCGGATATACCCGGTTTGATCAGTGGCGCCGCAGCAGGTGCCGGTCTGGGCGCGCAGTTCCTGCGTCATCTGGCACGTACCCGTGTGTTACTGCACCTGGTGGATGTTCTGCCTGAAGATGGCAGTGATCCAGAGCACAATGCCGTGGCGATCGAGGCAGAACTGCAGCAGTACAGTGCAGCTCTGCTGGAGCGGCCGATCTGGATTGCGCTGTCCAAAGTGGATCAGCTGGAAGCAGATGCGCTGCAGGTTCTTAAGGAACGTTTTGCGGCACGCTTTCCGGGTCGTCCCATTCACTGTATTTCCGCGTTGGGCGACATAGGTCTGATGGAACTGACCCGCGCGCTGATGCAGGCACTGCAGGACTATCAGCAGCGTCTGGTTGAAGAAGAAGCCTTTGCTGCGTATGCAGAAGCGCTGCAGCAGCGCATCAGCGATGATGTGCTGGCGCACTCGCAGAAAATGCGCGCCGCAAAACGCCGCGATGAGGACCAGGACAACGTCGACGATGACGACGGCGATGTTGAGGTGATCTACGTCAATGAGTGAGGTGCGCGATTCATTGACCCGGGTCAAAAAAGTTGTGGTAAAGGTCGGCAGCGCGTTGCTCAGCGATCCTGAACATGGTCTGGATCGACAGAAAATTGCGGCCTACTGCAGGCAGATTGTGCAGCTGCGACGTCAGCAAATCGAAGTGATTCTGGTCTCCTCCGGCGCGGTGGCGGCAGGCTGTCACAAACTTGGTTGGGCGCGTCGGCCCGAGGCGGTTCACCAGCTGCAGGCGGCGGCCGCAGTGGGACAGATGGGCCTTGCACAAGCTTATGAGAGCGCATTGTCAGAACACGGTCACGCCACGGCCATGATCATGCTGACCCATGACGACCTCGCCGACCGGGAGCGTTATCTGAACGCCCGCGCCACACTGTCACAACTTCTGCAGCTCAACGTCGTGCCGGTCATCAACGAAAACGATACCGTCGCCACCGATGAAATCCGCTTTGGCGACAACGACACCCTCGCGGCGCTGGTCACCAACCTCGTGGAAGCAGACCTGCTTGTGATACTCACTGACGTCGATGGGCTGATGAGTGCTGATCCTCGTGTTGACCCCGGCGCGGAGCGTATCGCCCAGAGCCGCGCTCAGGCGCAGACCCTGGATGCACTGGCATCCGCTGGTGGCGGTGCGATGGGCAGGGGCGGTATGCTGACCAAACTATCCGCAGCGCGTCTGGCAGCTCGCTCTGGCGCAAACACTGTGATCGCATCCGGCCGGCGGCCGGATGTGCTGCTGCAGGTGCTCTCTGGTGCTGATGTGGGTACTTTGCTTACCGCCGATATGACACCGCTTACCGCCCGCAAACGCTGGTTGGCGGGACAGTTGCGGGCCCGCGGAGATCTCGAGCTGGATGCGGGTGCCGCCAGAGCGGTGACGGAGCAGGGTGTCAGTCTGCTGGCTATTGGTGTCGTACGTGTCAGTGGTTCGTTTCTGCGCGGCGATCTGGTGCGTATGCTCGACAGTAAAGGCACCGTGATTGCCCAGGGACTGACAAACTACTCGAGCGACGAAGTGAAACGGCTTGCAGGTGCCCACTCAGAAGCGTTCGGGCAGCGTATAGAGTATGTGGGTGAACCAGAACTGGTTCACCGCGATAATCTGGTTGTGGTTTAGGCTGAGAGTGCCTTGACCTTTTTACTTAAGCGGGATTTATGCCGAGCTGCCTTGTTTTTATGCATGATGCCTTTGGTGACCATTTTATCGATGAGCGGCACGGCATCAGCCAGGGCGCTATCGGCTGCGCTGGCATCCTGGGCGGCCAGGGCGGCATCTACGCGTTTGATGTAGGTACGAACCATGGAACGCTGGCTTGCATTTTGAATGCGTCTTTTTTCTGATTGTCTGGCGCGCTTACGAGCCTGTGCACTGTTAGCCAAGAAATCCTCCAACAGGGGGCATAATTTTTGAGGGCGGCAATATGCCGCTCGAGTAGGTAGATGTCAACCAAAGACTCGCGCGACAATCCGCTAATCACCCCCACCGCCGGGGCTGTTGATGACACATCGCAGAATATGACCCGCCAGGGGGGCGTTGTTGCTGCCATGACGCTGCTGTCACGCATCAGCGGTCTGTTGCGCGATATTGTGCTGTCTTACCTGTTTGGTGCATCTCAGCTGGCAGACATGTTTTTTGTTGCGCTGCGGATACCTAACTTTTTTCGGCGCCTGTTTGCTGAAGGTGCGTTCAATCAGGCTTTTGTGCCGGTGTTGATCCGCTATAAGAATATGGGCGTGGATGATCTGCTTGGCTTCATCGCACCGTTGTCGGGCCTGTTTGCCACCGCGCTTTTGCTTTTTGTGTGCGCCGGGGTGCTGCTGGCGCCGCAGCTGGCGCTGCTGTTTGCCCCGGGATTTGCCGACGAACCCGGTCTGCTGCAACAGACCGGAGATCTGGTGCGCATCACCTTTCCGTATCTGGGATTCATCTCTCTGACCGCCTATGCAGGCGCTCTGCTCAATGCGCACAACCGATTCGCTTTACCGGCGTTTACGCCGGTGTTGCTGAACCTGACTCTGATCGGTGCTGCGGTCGTGGCGCTGCGGGGCTGGTCACAGCTGCCTGCCACCGAAATCCTGGCCTGGGGGGTACTGATAGCCGGTATTCTGCAGCTGCTGTTTCAACTGCCATCGCTGGCGCACCTGAAAGTGCTGCCGAAGCCAAACTACGCGCACAAACACCCTGGTGTGCGGCAGGTAGGGAAGTTGTTACTGCCGGCGATCCTGGCCGCGTCTGTCGGTCAGATCAACGCGCTTGTAAATACGATCCTGGCATCAACACTGATTACCGGCAGCATTTCCTGGCTGTACTATGCGGACCGATTACTTGAGTTGCCCATCGGACTGGTGGCCGTGGCGCTTGGCACAGTGATGCTGCCGCATCTGTCACGCCTGGCCGCAAGCGCTGACGATACCCATTTCTCCGCCACTCTGGATTGGGGGGTAAACCTTGGTCTGATGCTGTCTCTGCCGGCGGCGGTTGCGCTGTATGTCCTGGCCGGGCCGCTGTTGGCGACCTTATTCATGAGTTTCGACAATGGTGCAATGACAGATCATGACATCCGAATGGCGGGCCTGGCATTGCAGATGTTTGCCGTGGCGATGCCCGGGTTTGTGTTGGTCAAAGTGCTGTCGCCGGCTTTTTTTGCCCACGAAAACACCCAGTCTCCGTTTCGTTATGCCAGCATTGCGGTGGCCGTGAATCTGGTCGTGAGCCTGTCAACTTTCAGCTGGTTTGGCCATGTCGGGCTCGCCTGGGCAACCGCCATCTCCGCCTGGTCTCACGTCCTTTTGTTGTACGTAGGTCTGTCCCGGCGCGGGCTGTATCAGGCCACGGTGAAGCTCTGGCCGATGTTCTATAAAACGTTACTGGGTACAGGGCTGCTTGCCGGTCTGCTGATTTACATCAATGCACAGTTTCAGTGGCTCTCCATGCCGGGTGGGCTGCGTATCGCCTGGGTCGCCGGCATCAGCGCAGCTGGTCTTCTGCTTTACGCCGGCCTTCTGTGGTTGCTGGGCGTGCGTAGCGAACATCTTAGACATATGAGTGTGGCCCAGCAGACGCGTCATGGTTCAACTAATTAACCGGACAAGCTGCTCAACGGCCACCTCACCTGGGGAATCAGTGTTTTATTCGATACCCTGCACTGCGCGAAAATGCCTATAATCCGCGCGATGGAGATCATTCACGGCATACATAATCTCAAGTCGAACCACATTGGTAACGTGGTGACGATGGGCAACTTTGATGGGGTTCACAAGGGCCATCAGATGCTGCTCGACCATCTGCAGGATCACAGTATCCGGTTGCGGGTACCCAGCATGGTGGTAACGTTTGAACCCCAGCCGCGGGAATTTTTTGCCGGCAGTTCTGTGCCACCGCGGCTGACCCGCTTACGTGAAAAAGTTGTGCTGCTGCAGCGCACCGGGCTCGATCGCCTGTTACTTCTGCCCTTCAACGAAAAGACCGCGCAAGCTGCACCAAGCTGGATTACAGATGATCTGTTCCACCAGCGATTAGGCGCAAAACATGTCATTGTCGGCGACGACTTCCGCTTCGGCCGCAACCGCGAAGGGGACTATGCGTTTATGTGCGATGCCGGAGAAACGCTTGGGTTTGGCGTCAGTCAGACACCCACGCTGGACATTGATGGAGAACGCGTCAGCAGCAGCCGTGTGCGTGCCGTTCTCGGCGTGGGCAACTTCAGCCTGGCCACTGACCTGCTTGGACATGAATACTTCATCATGGGGCGGGTGGTTTACGGTCGTCAGCTTGGCCGGCAGTTGGGGGTGCCAACCGCAAACATCCGCCTGCAACGATACAAGGCCGCATTGGAAGGGGTTTACTGCGTCACCGTCGAAGGCGCTGGTGAATCCGCGGCAGATCCTGTGGTTAAACAGGGTATCGCTAACATTGGTGTGCGCCCCACGGTGGACGGCAAAGAACCACTGTTGGAGGTGCATGTGTTCGACTACACAGGCAGTCTTTACAACCGGCTTCTGACGGTGACCTTCAAACACAAATTAAGGGACGAATGCGCTTTTGATTCCATTGATCTGCTCAAAGCGCAAATTGAGCGTGACCTCGGGCATGCCCGCAACTGGTTTGCCAGCCAATGATCAAATGGCTGGTCTTATCCGCTGTCGTGGTTGCCGCAGATCAGTTGACAAAGCTCTGGGTGATTACCGTGCTCAGCTATCAGGAGCGGGTGCAGGTGCTGCCTTTCTTTGCCTGGGTAAGATGGCATAACGAAGGGGCCGCGTTTTCGTTTTTATCCAGTGCCGGTGGCTGGCAGAGATACTTTTTTGTCACATTGGCGATCGGTTTTTCCGCATTCATTGTCTACGAGCTCAGTCGGCTGCCGAAACAGGAGCGCGTCATGGGCTGGGTTTATGGTCTTATTCTCGGCGGTGCGATAGGGAATCTCATCGACCGTGTTCACCACGGTTATGTGGTTGATTTTGTACTTTTTCATTACGACCGGTACTACTTTCCGGCTTTCAATGTGGCAGATTCGGCGTTGTTCTGTGGTGCCGCTCTGTGGATTCTGGTGATGATCGGCGAGTATCGGGCAAGTAAAAATCAAGCGGGTGCCAACAGCGATGGATGAGTTGATTGCCAGCAGTAGTGCGGCTATCGGACCCGACAGTACGGTTACGCTGCATTTCTCGCTGCTGCAGATGAGCGGAAAAGAAATTGATACCACCCGCAACGGCAAACCCGCCACCTTTACCATGGGTGATGGCAGTTTGCTGCCTGGGTTTGAAGCGGTGCTGCTGGGTAAAAAAGCGGGTTTTGCTGAGCAGATTGTATTGCCGGCAAGCGAGGCTTTTGGGGAGAAAAATCCAGCCAATGTACAGCTTATCAAGCGGGATCGTTTTGCCCGCATGGACGGTGGCCAGCCGCTTGAAGAGGGGCTTGTGGTTTCCTTTCAGGCTCCGGATGGTGAATTGCCCGGCGTCATTGTGGCGGTATTCGAAGACACCGTGAAAGTCGATTTTAATCATCCATTAAGTGGCAGCGATATCATTTTTGATGTCTCGATCCTTGCGGTGCAGACACCATCGGCGACCTGACGCCTAACTGCAGCTGATCTGTCTGCCTCTGGCATCTTCGTGGATGCCGTCCCCGTCGCTGTCTCTTGAAGGATACGTGCGCCCGGCAACGTTCAGAATCAGCTGACGTGCAAGGGTTGGGTCGCCGTTGTTCGGGCAATACAGCAGGTTGCCGTTCTGCCAGGCGGTCAGACCTGAGCCGGTAAACTGCAGGTAGCTGCGACTGCGGAAAGCCCGCCAGTAGATCTGCCCGCTGTCGATTGGGTTGAGGAACCCCACAATGATGTCGTCGGGTGTTCTGGTGCGGCTGTTGTCGCGATCTTCAAATATAATGGCGCCTGCATGCCAGGTGTTGCGCGGCCCGCAGGTATTACCCTGCCGCGGACAGATAATGACGTTGACATTCTTGTTGATGGCGGTCTGCCTGGCCAGATGAATGCCTGCACGAAGATCCTGCAGCGCCGTTCTGGCCTGGTAGGAATGAACCAGTGACTGCATGCCAGGGATGGCCATGGCCATGATCACCGCGGCCATGGCCATCGCGGTGAGCAACTCCAGCAAGGTGAATCCATATATTTGTCTGCACATGACCACAGCATGCCGCGCACGGCATGCGGGCGCTGTAGGTCAGGGCACGATGTTGCTGTGGGTTATTCCAGATCGAGCTTTTTCAGCTTGTAGCGCAGCGCACGGAAGGTGATGCCCAGCTCTTTTGCCGCAGCGGTTTTATTCCAGCGCGTTGCATCCAGCGCCTGGGTGATCAAAGCACGTTCGATACCTTCCAGATATTCCTCGAGGCTGACACCAGGCGGCAGAGTAAAGTTGTCATGGCCGTCAGGTGTCTGTTGAGGTGCACTGGCTGATGTCGCTGCAGCCGTGGCAGTCTCTGCAGCGTGCCCCCTGGGTGCAGGCGGGGGCGCGGTAGCGTCTGCATCAGAGGGGAGATCAGCCAGTTGCAGATCGGCCGCTACGATCTGATTGTTTTCGCACAGCGTAAATGCGCGTTCCAGCACATTTTCCAGCTCACGTACGTTGCCCGGAAAGTCATACCGTAACAGGGTCGCAAGCGCTTCGTCGGTGATCACCGGAGCAGGGTCGCCATATTCGGAAGCCAGACGTTGCAAACAGGCGTTGGCCAGCTCCGGTATATCGTCCAGATGTTCACGCAGCGCCGGGATGCGTAACTCAATGACGTTGAGCCGATAGTACAGATCCTGGCGGAAGCGCCCGCTGTCAACTTCATGGCCCAGATCTTTGTGAGTGGCGCACAGGATACGCACATCGGTCAGATCTTCGTTCTGGGAGCCCACAGGGCGCACCGCCTTTTCCTGAATCGCACGCAGCAGTTTGACCTGCATCGCCAGGGGCAGGTCTGCGACTTCATCCAGGAACAGAGTGCCGCTGCCCGCGGCCTGGAACAGACCTTCTTTGTCGCTTACCGCACCGGTAAAGCTACCTTTGACGTGACCAAAAAATTCACTTTCCATGAGCTCGGAAGGAATGGCGCCGCAGTTAACCGGGATGAATGGTCCAGCGCTGCGGGGCCCCTGGGCGTGAATCATGCGGGCGGCCACTTCTTTACCTGAACCGGATTCTCCGCTGATGTAGATAGGCGCCTGACTGCGCGCCAGTTTGTTGATCTGCTGTCGCAGTCGACCCATCTGCGCAGACTGGCCCAACAGATTTTCATCTTTACCTGGATCCGCGCTCGCCTGCATGTCGCTCATTTTTAGCGCTGACTCTATCAGGCTGCGTAACTGTTCCAGGTCTATGGGCTTCTGCAGATAGTCAAAAGCACCAGCTTTTAAAGCGGCTATGGCGGTATCCATGCTGCCAAATGCGGTGATCATGGCGACCGGCAGGTTCGGATGGTGCAGGTTGATGTGCTCAACAATTTCCAGGCCGTTGCCATCAGGCAGCTGCATGTCGGTAAGGCACAGATCAAATGTCTGTTCCGCGAGTCTTGCCAGCGCTTGAGCCTGATCTGCAGCGGTAACCGTTTCCAGTTTCATGCGGCCGAGGGTGATCTCTAACAACTCACGTATGTCGGGTTCATCGTCGATGATGAGCGCGCGTTTAAGGGTCATGTGGTTTGCAACCTTGATGTGTCCTTCTGTCAGTTATAGCAGAAAAGGTGTTTGTGTTTTGCGCATCATGCCACGTCATGCGGTGATCCGATCCGGGTGCGCAAACAGAATGCGAAAGCAGCTGCCACCGCCGTCTGTTGGCGTATAACTCAACTGGGCCTGGTTGGATTCGCAGAGTTCCCTGGATAGATACAAACCCAGGCCCGTGCCTTTGCGCGAAGAGGTTGTGAAAGGCTGGAACAGGCTGTCCACCAGTTCCTCATCCACGCCCCGACCGTTGTCCAGAATGTTAAGAAACGGACGTCCGGTGCCCGGGTCCATGCCGCCTTCCAGGGTCACTGTTGGGCCGTTGCCATTTTCCTTGGAGTAACGAATGCCATTATCCACCAGATTGGTGAGCGCCTGATTCAGCTGGTTCGGGTCCATGCGTATTTCGGTCGACGCAGGGGTGACAGCAATTTCCAGCCTGGCTTCTGGCTGGGACTGGCAGAATGCTTCAGAAAACGCCTGCAGATGCTCAAGCAGATTGACCCGCTGGGGGTCTGGTCTGGCTCGGCGGGACATTTCCAGCACGTTTTCAACCACCCCGTTCATACGATGGCAGTGGCTGATGATGATGTCGGTCAGGCGCTGATCCGCTGGTTGCAGCTCGTCTGATTCATTGAGCAACTGAGCCGCGTGGGAAATGGCGCCCAGGGGATTGCGCACCTCATGCGCGATGCTGGCGGACAGGCGTCCCAGCTCCGCCAGTTTGAGCTGTTGTGCCTGCTGTTGAATCTCGCCGGTGTCTTCCAGAAAAATGGTGACATCGCCGTTGGCATCATCATTGCGGACAGCGGAAAAATTTGCCCGTATGGCCGGTGCAGTGGCGGAAATCTGAAAGGGTTGTTCACGCCGGTCAGTGTCCGCTCGCCAGGCGTTCAATGTGTCATACAGTGGCGCGGGTAACTGGTCCGGATCATCGTCGCTCTGGGTGCCCATCAGTGCCCGTGCAGACTGGTTCATCATGCGTACGTCGTTGTTCTGATCCACCACGATGATGCCAGTGCGCATGCGCTGGATAATCTGTCGATTAAGCCGCTCAAGATCCGCCAGCTCAACGGCCTGCGTGAGGGCGCGAATGTCGTTCTGACGGATGCGGTTGGACAGACGCTGAATGGTCAGCGAAGCGGCAAAATAAATGACACCGAAGATCCCCGCCTGCAGAAAATCATCGTCGCCGCTGATGGTTGAAATACGCAGGTAGAACTCTTCATAAAGCACCGCAATGCTCGCCAGCGCAGCAATGAAGGTGGCGCGTTGACCGGTGACCAGGATTGCGCCGGTGACCACCGTAATCAGTATCAGAGCGGCAACGCCACTGCTGATACCGCCCGAGGTATACATGATGACTGTGAGCGACAGGACATCAAAAATCACCAGGCCGAGGCTCAGGTTCTGCTGTTGTCCCCAGGCACGCGGCACAAAGCGGTGAAACAGCGCTGAAGCAACGTTGACGCCGGTATACACCACCGCGGTGAGCAGAAAAAGATCCGGATCCAGCGAGCCGAGTTTGGTGGCAAACAGATTCTGCTGGTAAGTGACAAGAATGGCCAGGCCGATGAACAGGCGATAGTAATTATAGATGTTCAGCAGGCCAGTGCTGAGGGCCACACGCCGGCGTTCAATCTCAGCGATGATGTCGGTGTTCAGTGTGCTCAATTGAATCCCCGCAGCAGCGGTGGTTGCGGTGGTTGGGGTGGCCCAGTTTAGCCGATAAAAGGCAGCCAGCTGAACCAGCCGCGGCCTTTTTTCTCCTCATCGGCGGGTTGCGCTTCAACGGCAGGAGGCTTGAACCCTTCCGGATGAACTATCTTCAGCGGCGGCGGTACCTCCGGACGATCGAACAGGCCAAGGGTCATGATGTTGGTCCACGAGCGATCGCGATTGCGGATGGTACTTGTCAGCACCAGGTTGCCCGCTTCATCGAAGGCGGGGTGCTGCGGATAGTTCAACGACAGAATGCGCAGAGCGTTATTGGCTTCATCCTCCAGACCCAGTTTGTAGTTGGATTCAACAAGCACCAGCAGGGCGTCGTCGGTGGCTTCCGCCCGGGGGTAGGTCTCCAGCACATAACGCGCACGGTTGGCAGCGGCAATGTAGGCGCCGCGGCGCATGTAATAGTCGGCAACGGCCATTTCTGAACGGGACAGAATATTGCGCAGGTAAATCATGCGCTGGGTGGCATCCGGTGCGTATTGACTGGTTGGATAACGTGCCAGCAGCTGCCCCAGGTCTGCATATGCGGTGCGCATCGGCGCCATGTCCCGCCTGGAAATATCGGTTTCAAATATTCGATCCATCAACCCATCGTTTTTGCCAATCCCGGCTAAGCCTTTGATATAAAACGCATAATCTATGTTTGAGTGCTGGGGGTGCAGGCGGATGAAGCGATCGGCGGCGGCAGTTGCCCCATCCAGATCAAAAGACTGATAACGCGCGTAGATCAGTTCCAGCTGTGCCTGTTCCGCATAACGGCCAAAGGGAAACCGGGCTTCCAGCAGCTCGAGCTGGGCAATGGCCTGCTGATAGTTGCCGGATCGCAGGTAGCGTTGGGCGTCCCGGTACATTTTCTGTTCGCTGGTTTCAGCCGCAACGTCAGGTACATCGTCGTCGCCTCCGACAAATGGCATCCAGCTGCAGGCGCCCAGCGCGGTGGCAAACAGCACCAGCAGCGTTATCGAAAAGAGGCGTTTCGGAACGTGAGGGCAGACATCGTGCAGCTGGATCAAAATAACGGGCCACGAAAAGGGTTAAGATGGCGCTATTCTTTACAAATTTGATTCGGTTGCAACCGCATGGACAGTATTAGTGAAGATAAAGTCGTGCCGGCGGATCAGGCGGGCGAGCGTATCGATAAAGCCGCAGCTCATCTGTTTGCAGATTTTTCCCGCGCCGAACTGGCTCGTTGGATCACATCCGGCGAGTTAACCGTTGATGGCACAGTGGTAAAACCACGGGACAAACTGCGTGGCGGCGAGTTGCTCACGCTGCGCGCTCAGCGCGTGCTGCGTGAAGCCTGGCAGCAAGCTCAGCCGATGCCACTGGATATTCTCTTCGAAGACGAGCACCTGCTGGTCATCAACAAGCCGGCAGGTCTGGTGGTGCATCCCGGTGCAGGCAATCCTTCGGGTACCCTGGTGAACGGTCTTCTCCACCATCGCGAGACGTTCAGTCGATTACCCCGCGCAGGGGTTGTTCATCGGCTGGACAAAGATACCAGTGGCGTGATGGTGATTGCGGCTGATGAACTGACCCAGCTGCGTCTGTCACGACTGATTGAGCAGCGCAGCATCGGTCGTGAATACGAATGTGTTGCGGAAGGTCGGATGGTCGGTGGTGTTGACGTTGATCGCCCGATTGGTCGCGACCCACATGTTCGTACCCGTCAGGCCATTGTGGAGGAAGGCAAACCTGCGCAGACGCAGTTCCGTGTGCTGCAGCGTTATCGAGCCCATACACTGGTGCATGCGCGTCTGCAGACCGGCCGCACGCATCAGATCAGGGTGCACCTGCAGAGTATCGGCTACCCGCTGGTAGGCGATAGACGCTATGGTGCGCGTGGCAGGCTGCCGCCGGGTTGTGAGCCTGAGTTGATTTCCATGCTGCAGAACTTTTCACGCCAGGCACTGCACGCCAAGCGTATCGCCTTTGAACATCCCATCACCCACCACCGGCTGGAGGTGGAGGCACCCTGGCCGGCAGATTTTGCCGGATTGGTTGCGGCACTGCAGGCGGACGCTGGCTGATCTGACGATGTGGCAGCCAGCAGATATCCCACTACCGGCCGATTTACGCATCGGCTGCACGTTGACCACCGGCGGTGTTTCTACGGGAGCTTTTGCACAGTCGAATATGGCCCTGCATGTCGGGGACGAAGCCTCAGCGGTGCAGGCAAACCGCGCCTCGCTGCAACAGCTGCTGGGTTACACCGATGTCCAGTGGCTTGACCAGGTCCACGGTAACCGCTGTGTGCAGGCACCCGCAGCCGGCCCGCCGCCGCAGGCAGATGCGTGCTGGACGCTTGCGCGTGGCCTGGCGCTGGCGGTGTTGACTGCTGACTGTGTACCGGTATTACTCTGGTCTGAACGCTCAAGCGCAACAGCCGCGGTGCATGCAGGCTGGCGGGGTCTGCATACCGGTGTCCTGCAGCACACCCTAGCGGCAATGGACCAGGTGCCATCACAGCTGTGCGCATGGATCGGGCCGTGTATCAGTGTGCAACATTATGAAGTCGGGGAAGATGTCTGGGAACATTTCAGCAGCGATTTCGCCGACTGCGTGCATGCACATCCGCGGCAGCGCCACAAACGGTTACTCGATCTGTCCGCCATTGCACACAAACAGCTCAGCCGGGCCGGGGTGGCGCGGGTCTTTCCCTCCAACTGGTGCAGTTTTGCGGATCCGCGGTTTTATTCTTTCCGTCGCAGTGGTGTCACCGGCCGCATGGCTTCGATCATTGTGCGGCTTGATGCGTGCTGATGAGCGGGGTTGTTACGCGGTAATCAGGCGTCGCAGTTTTCCACGATGCCCCGTTGCGCCGCGGCAATTTTTTCCTGGCGCTCGTCTTCCGGCATCACGCGTTCGATGCCGGTTTCAGAGCGTACGCGGATGCGGTCTTTGGCGGTCAGATTGGACAGCACCCGACGCGAGCGTTCGCAGTTGTCTCTTTTGATCTGAGCCACCTGAGCCTGGCGGTCTGATTCTGCCTGTTGCAGGCCGCGCAACATCTCCTGCTGATCGCTGGTCAGTTCAACCTCCGCCTGGGTCTGGGGGGTAAAACGGGTTGCAGGCGCGCTGGCCGGATCAGTGGCCCCAGGGCGGCTGGTGGTTGAACTGCGCGTCGTGATGCTGGCCACCCGGGTAATACGACTTTCGGGCACGCCGCGGGGTTTGCGTTCGGCGTAGTTGACGATGCCATTGTCGTCGACCCAGCGGTAGGTGTCGGCCGCAATGGGCTGCAGAACTGCTGCGCTCAGCAGCAGGGCGCTCAAGAAAATGCATAGTTGGAAAGCTATTTTTGTCATCCTGGACTCTTTATCAGCTGCAAAACCGGCGTGGGATTAGAATAACACACGGTGTGACCCGGCAACCCTGGAAGGGCGGGAAAATGTTACCTGGCTCTCAGTTTCATTGACATACCGTGCCGATATCACAAGAATACTGCGCTCGTTTCTCGGTGCTTGGCCGATTGTTCTGCACAAACATCAGAAAATCAAAGGGTTATCGCGACTTCAGGCGTTCGCAGTTGCCCCGACAATCGTGAATTCGCTATTTAACTAAACGGCAGTAGAGGTTCCACAATGGCAGACATGTTGTCTGGTGGCGATATGTTGATTCGTGCGTTGCAGGATGAAGGCGTTGAATACGTCTTTGGCTATCCCGGCGGTGCCGCGTTACATATCTATGACGCTATTTTCCGCCAGCAGAAAGTGGAACACCTGCTGGTGCGTCATGAACAGGCTGCGACCCATATGGCAGACGGGTACGCAAGGGCGACCGGCAAACCCGGCGTGGTGCTCGTGACATCCGGCCCCGGTGCAACCAATGCCATCACCGGTATCGCCACAGCGTACATGGACAGCGTGCCGATGGTGGTCATTTCCGCCCAGGTACCCCAGGATCAGATCGGTACAGACGCGTTCCAGGAAACAGACATGGTCGGTATTTCACGCCCGGTGGTGAAACACAGCTTTGTTGTGAAGCGGGCGGCGGATATTCCCGGAATTGTGAAAAAAGCGTTCCATCTGGCTTCCACCGGACGGCCGGGGCCGGTAGTGATCGATGTGCCGAAAGATACAACGGACCCGTCAGTGCTGGCCGAGTATGTCTATCCGACCTCAGTCAAAATGCGCTCTTACAATCCCGCCGGCAAAGGCAACGGCCGCCAGATCCGCAAAGCGGTCAGCGCGCTGCTGAAAGCTAAACGCCCCGTGCTGTATGTGGGCGGTGGCGTGATCATGGGAGAGGCCTGTGACAAACTGCGCGAGGTGGCTGCGCAGCTGGGCTACCCACTGACCAATACCCTGATGGGGTTAGGGGCTTTCCCTGGCGCCGATCCCCAGTGTATCGGCATGCTCGGCATGCATGGCACCTATCAGGCAAATATGGCGATGCACGAAGCTGACCTGATCTGTGCCATTGGTGCGCGCTTTGACGACCGGGTGACTAACAATCCGGATAAGTTTTCTCCCAGTGCCACAATTATCCACATAGATGTAGACCCCGCGTCCATTTCAAAAATTATCGAGGCGGACATCCCCATTGTCGGCAGTGCCGACCTGGTACTGGCAGCCATGGCTGCTGAGCTGGACAAAGAGCTGGCCAGTGAGTCTAAGGAAGTCAAAGAAAAGCGCAGCCAGCGTATCGATAAGTGGTGGGCTACCGTGAACGGGTGGCGGGATGCCCACGGTTTAAATCACAACCTGGAAGCGCAACCCGGACAGATGATTCTGCCCCAGCTGGCGATGCAGGAGATGTATAAAATCACCAGGGGTGAAGCCTTTGTGACGTCCGATGTAGGTCAGCACCAGATGTTTGCTGCGCAGTACTACCACTTTCCCGAACCCCGTCGCTGGATCAATTCCGGCGGCCTGGGCACCATGGGTTTCGGTTTACCTGCCGCGATGGGCGTGCAGATGGGTTTTCCCGATGCCACTGTGGTCTGTGTTACCGGTGAAGGCAGTTTCATGATGAACATGCAGGAATTGTCGACCTGTCTGCAATATGGTCTGCCGATCAAAATTCTCAACCTCAACAATCAGGCGCTGGGCATGGTCAAGCAGTGGCAGGACATGCAGTATGGTGGGCGTCACTCGCAAAGCACCTATAGCGACTCGTTACCTGATTTTAAAACCCTGGTTGAGGCGTTTGGCCATGTGGGCATTAAAGTTACCGCAGCGGAAGAACTGCGACCCGCATTGGAACGTGCCTTCTCAGCAGAGCTGAAAAACAGGCTGGTCTTTATCGATGTGTGGGTGGACCCCGAAGAGCATGTTTATCCTATGGCCATAAAAGGCGGGGCGATGCGGGATATGATCCTCAGCAAATCGCTCTCGACGGAGACTGTATGATGCGTCGCATTATTGCTGTTCTGCTGGAGAATGAGGCGGGCGCGCTGTCCCGGGTAATCGGCCTGTTCAGCCAGCGTAATTACAACATCGATTCGCTGACAGTTGCGCCGACAGAAGATCTGACGCTGTCCCGTTTGACCATCACTACCGCAGGTGATGAGCGGACAATTGAGCAGATCACCAAACAGCTGCACAAGCTGGTTGAAGTTGTGAAAGTTATGGATCTGTGTGAAGGCGACCACGTGGAACGTGAGCTGATGCTGATCAAGGTGCGTGCCAGCGGCAGCGCCCGGCAGGAAATCAAACGCACCGCGGATATCTTTCGCGGGCAGATTGTGGATGTCACGGCAGACACGTATACGGTGCAGCTGGTTGGGCCCAGCGATAAACTGGATGCGTTTCTGCGCGCAATTGAGAAAGCCGCGATCCTGGAAGTGGTTCGATCCGGTGTCTCTGGCGTTGGACGCGGTGATCGCGTGCTGTCCATCTGACGCAGCGCAGCGACGATTGCAAAGACACAGGTAGTTAGAAAATCAGGGGCGCTGCGTTGACGGGCGCCTGTCACATAAGCACACCTTAAAACGGGAAAAAAACATGCAAGTTTATTACGATAAAGACGCCGACCTTTCACTGATTCAGAAGATGAAAGTTGTGATTGTTGGGTATGGCTCACAAGGCCACGCACACGCCAACAATCTGCGCGATTCAGGTGTGGGTGAAGTTGTGGTAGGCCTGCGTAAAGGTTCAGGGTCCTGGCGCAAAGCGGAAAATGCCGGATTCCAGGTTGCAGAAGTCGCCGAAGCGGTGCAGGGCGCTGACCTGGTCATGATTCTTGTACCGGATGAACTGCAGCCGGCCCTGTACAAAAATGACCTCGAACCGAATCTCAAACAGGGTGCAGCCATGGCATTTGCTCACGGCTTTAATGTGCACTTTGAACTCATTGAGCCACGTGCGGACCTGGACGTGATCATGATTGCACCAAAAGGGCCAGGCCATACGGTACGTTCGACCTATGTTGCAGGCGGTGGGGTGCCGAGCCTGATCGCGGTTGCTCAGGATGCGACCGGGCAGGCAAAAAATATTGCGCTGTCCTACGCCAGCGCCAATGGTGGCGGTCGCGCCGGTGTCATTGAAACCAACTTCCGTGAAGAAACTGAAACAGACCTGTTTGGTGAACAGGCCGTGCTTTGTGGTGGCGCATCAGCGCTGGTGCAGGCGGGCTTTGAAACCCTGGTGGAAGCAGGCTATGCGCCGGAAATGGCTTACTTCGAGTGTCTGCATGAACTCAAGCTTATTGTTGATCTGTTTTACGAAGGCGGCGTTGCCAACATGTGGTATTCGGTATCCAATACCGCGGAATACGGGGGCCTCACCCGCGGTTCCCGCATTGTTACCGACGAAACCAAAAAAGAGATGAAAAAAATTCTCGAAGAAATTCAGACTGGACGCTTTGCCAAAGAGTTTGTGCTTGAAAGTCAGTCCGGCGCGCCAAGCATCAAAGCCATGCGTCGCATCTCCCAGGAGCATGGTATCGAAGAGGTCGGCAGCAGGTTGCGTGGCATGATGCCGTGGATACAGGAAAACCGTCTGGTTGATAAAGACGTTAACTGAAGCCTGCTGCAGTATTAGACAAAGGCGCCGATAAGAGGCATCTTCTACCCAGGTGCGGGTTGCACCCGCTGTTGCCCGGATGATTGCACAGGTGAAATATGTCTGATCCAGAGGATAAATCCTTGCGCGTAGTGCCTGAAGTTGAAGAATACGCTGAACCAGGCGACCCGCCTGACGGCCCGGGCGAGGATGTGCATCACGAAGCAGATGAGTTGGGACAAATGAGCCGCCGCGAACGGTTTCGTAAGCGCGGCATTTATCTGCTGCCTAACCTCATCACAACCGGCGCTCTGTTTGCCGGCTTTTATGCCATCGTGGCCGGCATAAATGGCAACTTTGTTGCTGCTTCTCTGGCCATATTTGTGGCTGGCGCTCTGGATACCGCTGACGGTCGCGTTGCGCGCCTCACCAATACTGAGAGTCAGTTTGGCGCGGAATATGACAGTTTGTCCGACATGGTGGCCTTTGGCGTTGCACCGGCGCTGGTGGCGTTTTCATGGGGCCTGTCCAGTCTCGGGCAGCTGGGCTGGGTGGCGACATTTGTCTACATGGCGTGTGCAGCGCTGCGGCTTGCCCGATTTAACACCAAGGGTGACAACGCCAGCTTCACCGGTCTTGCGAGTCCGTCTGCGGCGGCCATCATCGCCTGCAGCATCTGGGCCTGGGTGGAGTATGGCGGCGGTGTACCAGGTGTTGTCGGATCCGGCGTCATGGCGGTGATTACCACTCTGGCAGGCTTGTTGATGGTATCGAACTTCACCTACTTCTCTCCCAAACTGCTGAATTTCAAGGATCGGGTGCCTTTTGTAACGCTGGTTTTTGTGGTGCTGGGTTTCTCCATTCTGATGGTGGATCCACCAACAGTGCTGTTATTTCTTGCTGTGACGTATGCACTCTCCGGACCGGTATTGTATTTCTGGAAACGTTTACGCAGGCGGAACTTAAACAACTGAGCAGGGCCTAACCAGCCAATACAGACAGAACCGGCAGCTTTTCAATGAGATCATACAGACCACCGGCAATTCCCAGCTCCCAGATCACGCCAGAAACCGTCTACCTGAACCGGCGCAGGTTCATGCAGCAAGGTGCGGTCCTTGCCGCAGGGGCTTCAATTGCGCCGCATGCGCTGGCTGGTCTGCAACCTGACGATGATATTACACCTGAACAGATCGCCACCTCGTACAACAATTTTTATGAATTTGGCACGGATAAAGGCGACCCTGCACGATATGCCCATGCGCTGACCACAGACCCCTGGCGGGTGACGGTGTCAGGCGAGGCGGCAAAAACCGGTGAATTTGAATATGCTGACCTGATTAAAGGCATGACGGTGGAAGAACGCATCTACCGTTTTCGTTGCGTGGAAGCCTGGTCGATGGTGGTGCCCTGGATGGGCATACCGTTGAAAACTGTTCTGCAGCAGTTTCAACCCACCGGCAATGCCAGGTATGTGGAGTTTACAACTCTGGTGCGGCCCTCGGAAATGCCGGGTCAGCGCAGCTTTTTTTCCGGCATCGACTGGCCTTATGTGGAAGGTTTACGGCTCGATGAAGCCTATCATCCGCTGACGATCATGGTGGTGGGCATGTATGGCAAAACGCTGCCCAATCAGAACGGTGCACCCTGGCGATTAATGGTGCCATGGAAGTATGGCTTCAAATCCATCAAGTCTATCGTTGGCATTCGTTTCACCGAGCGCCAGCCTCGCAATACATGGAATCTGCTGGCAGCCAACGAATACGGGTTCTACGCCAACGTCAATCCCGCGGTAGACCACCCCCGTTGGAGTCAGGCCACCGAGCGGCGGCTGCCCAGTACGCTGTTTGCACCCAACAGGCGGCCGACATTGCTGTTCAACGGCTATGCTGATGAGGTAGCGGGTCTCTACGCGGATATGGATCTCACAAAGTACTATTGAACCCCGTTATTGTGTTAAAAGCCCTGCTGGCTGTGCTCCTCACCAGTCCCCTGGTCTGGCTCGCCTGGCGCATCAGCCTTGACATACAACAGCCGGGTACGGGGTTAGGGGCGGATGCAGGTGAGTATCTTGTTCACTATCTTGGTGAGTGGTCGCTGGTGATGGTGCTGACAGCATTTACAATTTCCCCGCTGCGGCGTTGGACAAATTATGCCGGCTGGCTGCGCAGCCGGCGAATGGTGGGTCTGTTTGCGTTCAGCTATGTTGTCCTGCACCTCACCAGCTACGTGTATTTTTATCTGGGCTTTTCCTGGCCAGCGCTGCTGGAAGACTTTGTCGAACGAGCGTACATCACCGCGGGTATGCTCGGATTCTTCTGTCTGTTGCTCATGAGTGTGACATCAACCCGAGGCTGGCAGCGCCGTCTGCGGCACCGGTGGCAGCAACTGCATCAGCTCATTTATCTGGCCATCGCTGCGGGGCTGGTGCACCTGTGGTGGCTGACCAGAGAAGGCTACCTTGAAGTCACGCTGTACAGTCTGTGGTTTGCGCTGCTCTGCATTGAGCGCTGGTCCGTGGACAGAAAGCTCAGCTGGCGTTCCGGCGTGCAATCACCGCCCGGCTGAGTTCTGCCAACATCCGTTCGCTGTCTTCCCAGCCGATGCAGGCATCCGTAATACTCTGACCGTAGGTTAATTTGTCAGGTTCTGCCTGAATATCCTGCCGCCCCTCAACCAGATTGCTTTCGACCATTACCCCTATGATATTGCGGTTGCCATCCACCAGCTGCTCGCAGATGGACTGGCATACCTTCATCTGCTTTTTGTGTTCTTTTTCGCTGTTGGCGTGGCTCATGTCCACCATCACACCGCTGTTGATGCCGGCTGCATCAAGGCGCTTCTGGGTCTGATCAATGCTTTTGCGATCGTAGTTGGTCCCTTTGTTACCGCCGCGCAGAATGATGTGGCAATCAGGATTGCCGGAGGTCGAAAAAATGGCGGAGTGGCCTTTTTTTGTCACTGAAAGAAAAATGTGTGAGTGTCCTGAAGAGCGAATGGCATCCACTGCAACCTGGGTGGAGCCGTCCGTGGAATTCTTGAAGCCAATCGGACAGGACAGTCCGGAGGCCAGCTGTCGATGAATCTGACTTTCGGTTGTGCGTGCACCGATTGCCCCCCAACTTACCAGATCACCGACGTACTGAGGGGTAATCGGATCAAGAAATTCGGTACCGGCGGTGATGCCAAGGGCGTTAATGTCGAGCAGCAGCTTGCGCGCAATGGCCAGGCCTTCGTTGATTTCGAAGGAATTGTCCAGATGGGGGTCGTTGATCAGGCCTTTCCAACCGACAATGGTTCTCGGTTTTTCGAAGTAGACACGCATCACCACCAGTAGCTCGGACTTATACTGGGCGGCACATTCGCGCAGCCGCTGCGCATATTCAACGGCAGCTACCGGGTCGTGAATGGAACACGGGCCCATAATCACCAGCAAGCGGTCGTTCTGTTTATGTACAATTCGTGCCAGCTCAGCGCGGGTATTGAACACCAGGGAGGACGTCTGGGCGGTGATGGGTAGCGTTGACATCAACGTTTCCGGCGCAATGACTTCCTGCATGCCGGTGATGCGGATGTCGTCGGTAAGGTATTGCATGAGTGCTGGACTTTCTAATCTAACAAAAGGAGATGAATTCTAACTCATGGCTGGCGAGGAAAAACCGCAGATTTTGGATCTTCGACGCGCGAAGATGCTGGCTGCCATGGGCGTTGGTCTCTGGCACCTGCGCCCAGCCCCTGCGGATGCCCGGAAATTCACTCCAACACGGGTAGATCATGTCCGCCAGTCTGCATTGGCGGAACCTGAACCGACTGATGCATCTGTATCGGCAGCAAAGGCATCAGCGCTGGCGCCACAACCGGAAGCCAGGCCAGAACTGGAAACCAGGACAGAACCGGAAACCGGGGCTGTGCCTGCACCGGTACCGCTGGAGTTTGCGTGGGCAAAAGGTGCTGCCACGCTGCTGGTTGCGCGTACAGCGCCCAGCGCGGCAGCCCGTGCCCATGCCCGGGATGTGTTGCGATACGCAGACTGGCGCGCACGACATACCGCACCAGGGGCGTTTAAAACCGGCGAATTCAAATGGCCCCAGCTGCTCGACACCACCACCGGGACCCCGGCGCGCGCGTTGGCGGTGTTCATTGAAAAACATTTCCCGGATGAGTCGCCGTGGTTTCTGGTGGCGGACGACCTGGTTGACGAACTGCGCCCGTGGTTAGGTGAATGTCTGCCTGGGAAGTCCGGCGAAAAAGTACTTGTCCTGCACAGGTGGGACGAAAGTGTCACCGATGCGGTGTTGAAGAAGCAGATATGGCAGACGCTCCAGCAGATCGCCTGACCTATCGGGAAATGTCCCTTACCGATCTTGATCAGGTTCTGGAAATAGAAAACCGGGCTTATCAGTTTCCCTGGACCCGGGGTATTTTCATGGATTGCTTCCGCGCGCACAATACCTGTCGGGTGGCTTGTCTGGACGGGCGTATTGTGGGTCACGCCGTGTTGATGGTTGTTGCGGGAGAAGCCACCCTGTTGAATGTCTGTATTCAGCGTGACGTGCAGGGTAATGGTTTTGGACGCCTGTTCATGCATCATCTGATCCACCTGGCGGGTATTCTGGGTGCGCAGACCATGGTGCTTGAGGTTCGACCCAGTAACAAAACGGCTATTGCACTGTATCTGTCCCTTGGCTTTGTGCAGGTGGGGGTGCGTAAGGATTATTACCAAGGTGTGCAGGGTCGTGAGGATGCACACGTGATGGCATTGGACTGTGGCGGGGTGCACAGCTGAGAGTATCGGTTGCTGAAAGCGATACGGTCTCTATACTGCGGCCCTCATTTTCACGCTAAGAGCGTCAGGGTATCCCTCTGTGCAGAACGCCATAGACAGTCGGCGCACGTTCGCCATCATCTCGCACCCGGATGCGGGTAAAACCACCATGACTGAAAAACTGCTGCTGTTCGGCAACGCCATCAAGCTTGCCGGGGCGGTGAAGTCCCGCAAGACCGATCGTCATGCCATGTCTGACTGGATGACCATGGAGCAGGAGCGGGGCATTTCTGTGACCACCTCAGTCATGCAGTTTCCCTATCAGGGCCGCATCGTGAACCTGCTTGATACCCCCGGGCATGAAGACTTCTCCGAAGACACCTATCGCACGCTGACCGCAGTGGATTCGGCGCTTATGGTGATTGACGGGGCCAAAGGCGTGGAGCCCAGAACCATCAAACTGATGGAAGTGTGTCGGCTTCGTGACACACCAATCATTACGTTTATCAACAAGTTAGATCGTGAAGTTCGCGACCCAATAGAGGTGATGGACGAGATTGAAGACATCCTGCAGATTGAATGTGCACCGATGAACTGGCCGATCGGCATGGGACGTGGGCTGAAAGGCATTTATGATCTGGTCAACGACCGTATCATTCAATACCGTCAGGGCCAGGGACACCATGTTTATCGGTTCAATGTCATTGACGGATTAGCAAGCGATGCCGCCCGAACCCTGCTGGGATCGGATTACGCTGACGTTTGCGACGAAATCGAACTGGTGCGCGGTGCCAGCCATACATTCAATCATGAAGATTTCCTCAAAGCCGGGCAGACACCGGTTTACTTCGGTACGGCGCTGGGAAATTTCGGCGTGCAGCAGATGCTGGATGGCTTTGCCACCTATGCGCCGCCGCCGCAACCCAGACAGAGCATGGAGCGCGTGGTAGACCCCAGCGAAGACAGATTTTCGGGCTTTGTGTTCAAGATACAGGCAAATATGGATCCCAAACACAGGGATCGCATTGCTTTTCTGCGGGTCTGTTCCGGCCGTTATGAGCAGGGCATGAAAATTGCGCACCTGCGGCTGGGCAAGTCCATCCGAATCACCGATGCGGTGACATTTATGGCCGGTGACCGGACCCACGCCGAAGAAGCTTATGCAGGCGATATCATTGGTCTGCACAACCATGGCACCATCCAGATCGGTGATACATTCACCGAGGGTGAAATGCTGAAGTTCAAAGGCGTACCTAACTTCGCCCCTGAACTGTTCCGTCGGGTTCGGGTAAAAGACCCGCTGCGCAGCAAGCAACTCGAAAAAGGCATTACGCAGCTTGCTGAAGAAGGCGCATCCCAGGTGTTCTTTCCGCTGAATAAAAACCAGATTGTGGTGGGTGCAGTTGGCATCCTCCAGTTTGATCTGGTGGCCTACCGTTTGCAGGATGAGTACCGCGCTGAATGTATCTGGGAAGATGCAAGTATTGCCGCGGCGCGCTGGGTGCATTGTGACGACGAAAAAATGCTGACGGATTTTAAAAACAAAAATCAGGAAAACCTGGCCATAGACGGGGGCGGCTATCTGACTTACCTGGCCACCAGCAGGGTCAACCTGCAAGTGGTGACCGAGCGCTGGCCGGACGTCAGGTTTACCAAAACCCGCGAGCACTGAACTGACGCGCTGGGTGACAAGCCGCTGGCGTGTTGGGCGATTTCCGCTATGCTTTCAGGGTTGGTTAAATGACGTGTGGACCGCGTTGCCGATCCGCATACGGACAAGCCCTCAACAGAGGACAACGATACAAACAAGAAGAATAGCCGCGGGGGTTTCTTTTGAGTGCAATTCTACTGGTAGATGACGACACATCCGTGCTGGATGTCATGAGCGAGATGCTTCGCCTCGAAGGCCATCAGGTTACCGTTGCGCACAACGGTGAGCAGGCGGTCGACTGTGTCAGCAGAGATGTCTTTGATCTGGTTATCACAGACCTGATCATGCCTGAAAAAGAAGGTCTCGAAACCATTGCCGACATCCGCCGTCAGTATGCCCAGATGCCGATCATTGCAATTTCCGGCGGCGGGCGATTGGGTCCTAACGATTACCTCGAAACAGCAAAATTCATTGGCGCAAATGCCACCCTGGCAAAACCTTTTGCGCGCACGGAACTGATCAAAGCGGTAGACGCCTTACTTACCTGACAGTCAATGGGGGCAGAATCATCAGCGTGCTTTCCAACGAAGAACTGACCGCCCGGATCGTCTCAGCAGCACAGGCCCGGGACAGTGAACTGGAGCTGGCGGTATGGGTTGCACAGCTGATTATGCCCGCCGATGACCCGGCAGAATTTTTCGATGAAATACATGCTGCAACCGGTGCGCTGGCTGAACGGGTGGATCGCAGTCAGGGTGATATCGGGCAGCAGGTGCTGGCTACCCTCACGCAGGCAGGCTTCGGACAACAGGATCAGTCTGAGCAGGCAGTGACTGCTCAGCACAGCCATATCGGCTGGGTATTAGCGCATCGGCGGGGCATTCCTATCTCTTTAGCCGTGATACTCATCGCCGTCGCCCGTCAGTGTGGTCTGTCTGCGTGGGGGGTGAACTATCCCGGCCATTTTCTGGTTCATGTGCAGGATCGTCTGGTGGATCCACTGACCCTGAGGTTTCTCGACGAAGCACAGTTGTTGCAGCGTGATACCACGTCGGCTGACTTGCGCCGGCAGCTGTTACCTGCGACGCCCCAGGGGTTTGTCCTGCGCATGCTCAATAATCTGAAAGCGCTGCAGATGAACCAACAGCTGTGGACAGGGGTGCTGGATCTGATTGATGTGCAGTCTGCCGTGAGTGCAGCGGACGATGATCTGATCGCGACGCTGGAGTATGAGCGTGGTCAGTGTTGGGTTCAGTTAGGCGCCTATGCGGTGGCCTCTCAGGCTTTTGCCCGCTGTGCGGAAAAAACCACCGCGCCGGAACTGGCGCGTCAGGCTCTGGAAAAAGTGGAGCAGCTGGGCCAGCGCCGGGAAGTCCTGCACTGAGGCAGGTCATGGCTGACAAGGGTGTGAACCGGCTGGCGCTGGCGTTTACTCCGGGGCTTTGTCGCTCATATCCTGATAGGGATTATCCGTGGGCAACACGATCGGTTCCGCAAAACCGGGTATGTGGAGTAATTTGTCAGACAGGCCCAGGTCCGACCCTTCCAGCACGCCGTCGCCAAACTGATAAATAGGCAGAATTGAACCGTTGTCTGCGTCGGTATCGTAAGCGCTGGCTTTCACTTTGATGGCCTCATTGCGTTCAGCATGTCGGGTCATGGCTTTGCGCCCCCAACGTTTTTCGAGCATCTGACGGGTGTGTGTCGGCGACAGAAACAGGCCGGTTGCATTGTTCCCGCCGAAGCCTTTCGAGTTCACAAACGCACCTGGAAAAGCCTGTGGGTCAATCTGCGTGTGGGCCATGGACAGGTTAAGGTGGGTGTGGTGAACATCTTCTGCAATGTGATCAATGCTGGTGATACCGGGAACAAACCCATCCTGCCAGGCGCCTAGAATGGCGCTCAGCTGATCACCGCCGGCGGGTGCCATGGAGTGACCCAGATAGCATTTCACCGCCCCCACCAGCCAGTTGTCGATGCCGAAAGTAGCCGCCAGGGAATCAAAAATATGAGATTCGGTCACGCGGTTCTGTGGTGTTCCGGTACCGTGGGCCTGCATGTAGGTACCCTGCCGTAATGTTTTTTCACCCAGCATGGCACGGCCTGCCGCGATGGCTTTGGCAACGGTTACGTAGTTACCGATACCCGGTCCGGAAACCGATTTCTTAAAGCCGTCTGCGTTGACAAACACGTCTCCCACGGACGCCAGGATTTCAGCACCGTGTTCGATTGCCAGCTGGTCGTCCATCAGCACCACCCAGGTGGACGATTCAGCCACGGTAAATCCGGCATTGTCTGAAAATGGCCGGCAGGCGCGTCGATTGTCCACCGTGTTGGTGCCGTCGAGTGCCATCAGCGCTTCGTCTTCCGCGAGGGCGCCCATGGTCCGATACCCCTCGATCACATAGGGGGTGATGGGTGCTTCGGCGTTTCCGACAACAACAATACGCTTCTGGCCGCTGCGGATATCGTCCATGGCGCGTTTGACGTTGTACAGGAATGTGGCACATGCGCCGATGATGCCCGCTGTTTCGCCCACCGATCCCAGAACATAGGCATTGACAAAATCCCCGGCCATTTCCGGCAAGCCTAATGCGGTTTGTTTGGAGGTGGGTCGTTTGCCAGTCAGCGGATTCTGCAGCAGGCCGCCGTAAGACTCCTGATCCAGCTGACCCATGGCGGAGCCGGAGTACACAGCAATCTGATCAGGTTGCACCATGTCCTTAAGCTGGGATGGAGAAAAGCCGGACGAACGAATGGCATCTGATGCGCCATAGACAGTGATCTGCAGTGCACGCGGGTGGTTGCGGCTGGCATACAGTTTGCCGGGATCAAAGCCGCTGGGCAGTTGCCCGGCGCTGGTGACCCTGGAGGCTCGCAGCTGTGGCAGCAGCACGTCCACGGGTTTGTCTGCCGTCACACGAACCTGTTTGTCATCCAACCGAGTCACCTGCCAGCCTTCGGGAATCGTATCAGGCAGCGCGCGTGTGCTGATCACAAACGACAGCGGGGTGCCGGCTTCTCCGTGCAGCGTTGCATTTGTCTGCCAGTGAACCTTGTCCGGATCGAACCCTTCGATGCGTCGAATCAGCGTGTGGTCGTTGATATACGTTCGGGTATCTGACTGACTGGCGGTGCTGTCATCCAACCCCATCAATTGCGCCAGGCTGGCATAGGTTCGCGCGCGTTTTGCCTCGCTCAGGGCATCAATCACCAGGCGTCGGTACGCGTGATTAAACGACAGGCGACCGGCGGGATTGATACCGCCAAAACCCACAATAACCGGCAGTGGGATCAAGGGCGTTCCAGGGCGATGGCGGTGGCTTCACCGCCGCCAATGCACAGCGCGGCAATACCGCGTTTTTTGCCCATGTTTTTCAGGGCGTGTGCAAGGGTCACAATCAGGCGGCTGCCGGTGGAGCCTATCGGGTGGCCTTGTGCGCAGGCACCGCCGAATACATTGACCCGTGCCGGATTCAGATTGAGTTCCTGTATGGCAAGCATGGTCACCATGGCAAAGGCTTCATTGATTTCAAAAAGATCCACGTCATGCAGATCCCAGCCGATTTTTTCGACCAGCTTCGTGATTGCACCAACCGGCGCAATGGTGAATTCGCTGGGGTGCATGGAATGCGTGGCATGACCAACAATTTTTGCCAGGGGTTCACCTTCGAAACAGCCTGCACGTGACAGTAAAAGCGCAGATGCGCCATCAGAAATCGACGAGGAGTTGGCCGCGGTGATGGTGCCATCGGCTTTGAATGCGGGTCGCAGCGTGGGGATCTTTTCCAGCTTTGCACGACCCGGTTGCTCATCGTCAGCAACCAGACCGGCGGGCGTTTCCATGGGTGCAATTTCATCTGCCAGGCGCTTGTCCGCTATGGCGCTGCGCGCCCGTTTCACGGATTGTGTTGCATAGCTGTCCATTGCCTCGCGGGTGAGTTGATACTGGTCAGCCGTAGCCTGGGCAAACGAACCCATGGAGCCGCCGGTTTCTGCATCTTCGAGACCGTCAAGAAACAGCGTATCCTGCATGCTGGTGTGACCCATGCGCAGTCCCGCGCGGGCTTTGGCAAGAATATAGGGCGCATTGCTCATGCTCTCCATGCCACCGGCAATCACCCGGTCTGCGGACCCCGCGCGTATCAGGTCGGTAGCCAGCATCGCGCATTTCATGCCGGAGCCACACACTTTGTTGACGGTTGTAGCGCCCACCGCATCGGGTAATCCGGCGCTGCGCATGGCCTGTCGGGCTGGCGCCTGTTTGAGGCCGGCGCTGACCACATTGCCGAATACCACTTCATTGATGCCAGCGGGATCGATTGCGGCTGCCTTGATCACGGCGCTGATGGCGTGTGCACCCAGTTCGGGGGCGGTGAAGCTGGACAACTGTCCCTGAAAGCTTCCTACGGGCGTGCGTGCGGCACTGACCAGGTAGACGTCGTTACTCACTTGCCGAAGCTCCTTGAATGTATAGGCTTGCAGGCGTGCATGTTACTGGCCCGGGTGAGCAAGAGCCAGCCTCATACCGCCTCTATTGCTCCCGGAAGCGGGGTATCAGTTCCGCAAAATTGCAGGGTTTGAAGTTCACATCAAGCTGATTACGGATAATTTTCTCCCAGCCGGTTCGTGCAGCACCCGTGGAGCCCGGCAGGCAGAAAATCAATGTGGCGTTGGCAAGTCCGCCGAGCGCTCTGGATTGAATCGTCGATGAGCCGATTTCTTCGAATGAGAGCGTACGGAACAGTTCACCGAAACCGAGAATTACTTTGTCCAGCAGGGGCGTGATGGCCTCGGGGGTGCTGTCACGACCGGTAAAACCCGTGCCACCACTGGTGATGATGACCGCAACATTGTCATCTGCTATCCAGGCGGAGACTCTGGCGCGGATATCGTACACATTGTCGCGTACCAGCTCTCGACTGTGCAGAGTGTGGCCGGCAGCTGTCAGGGCGTTGCTCAGATACTCGCCAGATGTGTCCTGGGGGAGCGTGCGGGTGTCAGAAATGGTCAATACGGCGCAGTTCAATGCGGTCATGTCGGTAATTCCCCGGCGTGGTTGTGTGTGGATCTGCTGATTACACGCCGATCTACGGGTAGTTTTCTCGGCGCTAACTGGCTAGAGTACCGGCATTCTACACCCAGCAAAAATATCGTGGAAAAACAGCTTATTGAAGGCGATCGACTTTATCTTATCGCCGAAAGTCTCGCGAAAGACTTTTCTTTGTTCCCAAATGTCTCCCACGAGCAGGAACCCGTGCCGGGTCTGCTCAGTCAGACACAGATAAACAAGCGCCGAGATGTGCTTGCAAATCTGGACATTGATGCCTACATCGAGGCGGTGGTCAGTCCTGCTGAAGACCAGTCACGCACGCCGGCGCCGGAAATCATCCGGCAACTCGGCAAGGTTGAACAGGAAGAGGCCAGCGGCCCTTACTATCAGGCGCTGATGGCGCTTGATTTTGGCGATGTGGGTTGGCGTACAGTCGGCTTCATTGCCCAGGATCGCTCCAAAAATCTTGGCGCATGGCAGCCTGAGCATCACCTGCGCGCGGCGGCATTTGCTGAATTCTGCTCAACCCGTTCGATTCCCATGGTGACCTTTATGGATACACCCGGAGCGGACGCCACCGAAGAATCCAACGCCAATAATCAGGCGCATAGTATTTCCAGGCTCATTGCGGAAATGAGTAACGTTGACGTGCCAACCGTTGGCGTGATTTATGGTCTGGGCTACTCCGGTGGGGCAATTCCGCTGGCGGCAAGCAATATGATTTTATCGCTGCGTGACGGCGTGTTCAGCACCATACAGCCTGCATCTCTGGCGAACATCGCCCGCCGCTTGAACCTGTCGTGGCAGGAATGCGCCAAAATTGTGGGTGTTTCGCCTTTCGAGCTGCACCACCAGGGTAATATTGACGGCATCATAGATTATACGCCTAACGATAGCATTGAGCGTATGGAAAACCTGCGTAAGGCGATTGTCGGCGGCATTGTGAACATAGAAAGCCGGGTCAAAGAATTTGTCGCTGAGAACCCCTACATTCTCGACCATTACCGCCAGAGTCTGCAGCGTTATCTCAATCCGTCTACACATCTGCAGGCGATGCAGACAAGTGCGTCGCTGAAGCTGACCAAAAACCCAACGGAATATCTGAATGTCTTTGGCGTGGCTTATCGGTACTTGCGTTACCTTGCCGTGCGCAAGCGCATCAAAGCCACCACCACCCAGCAGTATGGGCGGCTGGCGCATCAGGAGATTCCAACCGGAGAGCTGCATATTCGCGCAGATCGGGAACGTCGGCAGGCGTTTCTGAAATGGCTGCAGGATCCGGACAAAATTCTCTACGATGAGACCCTGTCCAAGGCCTGGAAAAACTACCACGAAAAGCGTCAGGCACTACATGATGAGCGCGGCCGCATCGCCCAGCTGATCTTCGGTGAGCCGAAACAGAATTACGAAGATGCACGCGCTGTTCTGCTGTCTTCGGTTGGCGTGTTTCTCTACAACCGCTGGAAGGCGGAAGCGGTGGGAAATCTGCGCGCTTTGCGGGAATACCTGAACCATCATGAAAGCACTCGACAGATTTTAAAAATTGCCGATATCGGCGATCCGCGTGCTTTCATCAGCGCAATTGTGGCAGACAGGGAGATGGCGGCCATCCTGCGCGATCGCTTCACCTATGAAGGTAAAAAGCTGCTCAAGAGCGCAAAATTAAAGGACAAAAGTGATGCCTTTCTGGCCAAGCAGCTCACCGCTGAACTGAACCTTGCGATCACTGGCGAACCCATGGCGGGTGCAATCGGGCAGTCCGATATACATGCCAATCGCGGCCTGTTGCATCTGCGTTTCCCGCTGTTTGTGAAACCCATTGAAAGGACGGGTAAACCGGTTGCCCTGAGCGACATGACCGTGCTGGATGTGCTGCTTGATGATGAACTGCGCGGTGACTTTATCAAGGAGTGTGAGAATCTCCTGCTGTTTGATTCGGTATATGACCAGATCATCGCCAATCTGGACTCCATCGCTGCGGAAGCCCGCTCGGCCCAGGCGCTGAGTCAGGCGTCGCTGTCGAATCTGATTGAGACGACGCTGACACTGGCAGCCAGTGGTTTCACCCTCGGTGGTGGGCAGGAGGAAATGAAACCGACGGTACCCGCGCTGCGTCAGCAGATGCTCGGCTGGTATCAGCGGGTGATTAAAATGCCTAAAGGCGCGGACTTCTTCAGGCAGGTCGAAGAGTGGAAAAAGCTCAGCTTCCCGCATCTTGCTGATGCCCTGTTTGTTGTGGTGACGCACCTGTTCGACACCTTGTTGAATTCTTATGTCACTGCGGAGCAGGGTGGCAAACCGTACCAGGGCCGCATCGCGCCGAAAAACATCGGCCGCCGCAAAGACTTCTGGAACCGGCTGAACATGGCGTATAACGATCTGTTGCTGCAGAACGTGCTGCGCGCTAACAGGAATCAGAACCGTTTCAGCTACAAAGATATCATCGAGCGTTATTTTGACGATTGGGAAAGTCGCTTTGATGATCTGCTCAGCTCTGATCCCTGTTCATTTCCCGGGTTTCGGCTGTCTATTGAAGATGCGCTGAATAAAGGTTTACCTCCCTGCGGCATCATTGCCGGTTACGGCACCTTTAAAGGCGAGTCATCAGCCCGTGTCGGCGTGCTGATCTCTAACGTCAGTTTTCAGGCGGGTGCCTTTGACATGGCCAGTGCCGAAAAGTTCTGTCGTCTGCTGGTAGAGTGCGCGGAGCAGCATCTGCCGGTGGTGTGTTTCATTTCCTCCGGCGGCATGCAGACCAAAGAAGGTGCAGGTGCTCTGTTTTCCATGGCTGCCGTGAACGATCGCATCACGCGGTTTGTGCGCGATCACGATCTGCCGGTGATTGTCTTCGGCTTTGGTGATTGTACCGGCGGTGCCCAGGCCAGTTTTGTTACCCACCCGCTGGTGCAGACTTACTATTTCTCCGGTACCTCGATGCCGTTTGCCGGCCAGATTGTGGTGCCATCGAATCTGCCGTTGAATTCAATTCTGTCCAACTATCTGTCTGCCAGAGAAGGGGCCATGCAGGGTCTGGTCAAGCATCCGTTTTTTCCGGATCTGGACAAGCAGATGCGTGAGATCGACGCGGAAATACCGTTGCCCCGAGATACCGTTGAGCAGGTTGTCGAGCAGATACTTGCCGGATCCGTTATTGAACAGCGCCCGGTTGTGGTGGCTCATCGGCCTCGATACACCGACAAAGACCTGCAGCGTCCGGTCCGTAAGGTGCTCATTCATGCCCGTGGCTGTACGGCTGCAAAACTGATCCGCATTGCACAGCAGCAGAACATCGATGTGGTGCTGGTGCAGAGCGACCCGGATATGGAATCTGCTGCGGTGGATCAGCTTGGCGAACGTGACACAGTGGTCTGTATTGGCGGCAACACACCTGATGAAAGCTATCTTAATGCGTTGAGTGTCCTGAGTGTGGCTGAAAATGAAGGCGTGGACAGCCTGCACCCGGGCATCGGCTTTCTGTCAGAAAACGCATCCTTTGCCGAGCTCGTGCGAAGACATGGTATCAACTTCATTGGTCCGTCGGTGGCCAGTATGGAAACCATGGGCAACAAATCCAACGCAATTAATACCTCGTTGCGCCTGAAGGTGCCCGTTGTACCCGGCAGCCACGGCATTATGACCAATCCCGACCGCGCTGCAGAAGTTGCCCAGGAGATTGGTTATCCGGTCTTGATCAAAGCTGTGCATGGCGGCGGTGGTAAAGGTATCCAGGTGGTGGAGTCTCCCAGCGATTTTGTTGAGCTTTTTCACCGGGTTGGTGTGGAGGCCCGGAGCGCGTTTGGTAACGGCGATGTGTATCTGGAAAAATTTGTCACGTCGCTGCGTCACATTGAAGCGCAGCTGTTGCGGGACGCTCACGGCAATACTCATGTGCTGGGTATTCGAGATTGTTCGGTACAACGTGACAAGCAGAAAGTGATCGAGGAGTCCGGTTCAACCATGCTGCCTCAGCGCCTTCTGGATACGGTAGTGAAATCCACCGCGGATATAGCCAACGAGGTAAATTATGTTGGTGCCGGTACGGTTGAGTTCATCTACGACCTGGCCTCGGATGCGGTCTATTTCATGGAAATGAATACCCGTCTGCAGGTGGAGCATCCGGTAACCGAGTGGACCTCGGGTGTCGATATTGTCGCGCAGCAGTTCAATATTGCCGGCGGCGGATCGATTGCTGACCTGGTTGTCGACAACAAAGGGTACGCCATAGAGGCGCGAGTGAACGCTGAGCGGATACAGCTGCAGAACAGCGGTGAAATCGGTTTTCGACCCCATCCGGGCCAGATTGACGAGTGTTTTTTCCCGGAGGAAGACAACGTCGAGATCATCACTGCCGCGGGTGCCGGAAAGTTTGTCTCGCCTTATTACGATTCCATGGTGGCGCAGATTATCGTGCACGCCGAGGATCGTAACGCGGCAATCGACAAGCTGAGCGCGTATCTCAGTCGCGTGAAAATCACCGGTATCTCAACCAATATTCCGCTGCTGATCCGTGTGCTGAAGGATGATGTATTCCGCAAAGGGATTTACGATACCAACTATCTGCCCGAATTCCTGACCCGCACAAATATTCAGAGCCTGATTGCTGAGATTGAAGCCAGCAGCGGCCAGGGCGGTGATGGCATTGACCGTGATGCGATAAAAATCGAAGAGAGCGAGGAACTCAAGGTGCTGGCGCCGGCAACAGCCATTTTTTACAGCACACCGTCACCGTCGGAACCTGAGTATGTGAATGTTGGCGATCGCATTGATCTGCAGCAGACCATCTGCCAGCTTGAAGCCATGAAAATCTTCACGCCCCTGACGCTTGGTGACTTCAATTCTGAAATTGAACTGTATCCTAGCACCCATGAGTTTGAGGTGACGCGGGTGAATATGAGCAGTGGCCAGCAGGTTAATGTTGGCGATCTGCTGTTTGTGGTTAAGCCTGTAGCGAAGTCCACATAAGCCAGGCGCCGCGCAGCATGCAGATGCTGGCAACGGTCAGAATGACAAGACTGCTCACACGGCTGAAAGTGGCATCGTTCCACCTGTGCAGCAATGTGGTGCCCACCCGGGTGCCGAGCACGGCGCAAGTCATCGCGGCAACAAACAGCCACCATGGCAGGCTCGTGGCTATCGAGATAATTACCCCGTAGTACACAATCTTTATGATGTGGCCGATGGTCTGTGTCAGGGCTTTGTTGGCCACAATCTCCTGTCGGCTGAGCGGCGAATTCAGATAAAACACATCCAGCAAAGGCCCCGACGCCCCGGCCAGCAGTTGCGCAACAGTGACAACAAAGCCGCAGCTCAGGGTTGTTACCCCCCGGGTTACATCCAGCCCCTGCAGGGAGCGGGTATAGCGGGCAAGCCAGGGGAAAACGCCCACCAGGAACAGTACCAGGCCCGCATTGGGTACAAATGCGATCAGGCTGAAAACGGATACGGCGCCAAGCGCGCCAAACAGATAATTCGGCAGTAACCCCCATCTGATGTAACGGCGTAAAAACCAGGCCCTGGCACCGTTGGCCGTGGCTTGAACCGCGCCATGCAGGATCATGGCGTTTGCCACGCCCAGCGCGGTGACCAGGATGGCCATGAGAATCATACCGCCGGCCATGCCCAGTACACCGGAGAGCACGCTGGTCAGGAAAACGGCAAAGGTGAGCATTAACCACAACATGACCGTTATCCTGAACCCATCGATATGATGAAAAAAGAGAATCAATGGAATATGATTTAGTCAAATTTAGAATAGATAAACCCTATGGTCGAAAATCTGGAAACGCTGGTGGCTTTGTCAAAAGCCGGCACCATGATGGAAGCCAGCACGGCGCTGAAAATTTCTCAATCCGCGGTCAGTAAACGCATTGCTAATCTTGAACGCTATTACGATCGGCGTCTGATTGAGCGGCACGGACGACGCGTCGTGCTGACCCACCATGGCACGAGGCTGGTGGAGCGCGTTACACCTTTATTGTCAGAATTGCGCAGCGTGTTCCTGGAAGACAATGCGCTGCGTAAAGGCAGAATCATACTTGGCGTGTCCGAAGCGATCCTCGCCAGCTGGGGGCCACGCCTGTTTGCTCAGGTACGGACCCGCCTGCCCGGCGTGGAATTTGAGTTTCATGCCCAGCGTTCTCCTGTGGTGCTTGATCGCCTGCGCTCCGGTGAATACATGGTGGGACTGTGCACCGGCACGCCGGATGCGGATACGGATCTGGTCAGTGAAGTTATCCGTCAGGAGCCCATGGTGATTATCCCGTCCGGGTTGGCGCCACTGGACTATCAGGTTGGCGAACCCCTCAGCGTGATCACCATCGAATCCCGTTCCGGTGCCTGGGCTTCGATTGAAGAGGATATGCTGCGCCTCTCACTGACCCGGGCGGTATCGCTGGAATCGTTTTTTGCTGTGGCGCAGATGGCGGTGGCTGGTTTTGGCCACGGCCTGGTGCCGGCAGGGGTCGCTCGTACTCTGGGCGTTGAGGATGCTGCCGTTATTGGCCTGGCGCGGCAGGGACTGACCCGTCCGGTGCGGTTTGTGGCGCGTAAGTCCATGTTCGCACAGGAGCTGATCCGCTCGTTTTACGCGGAAGTTTCAGAAGCGGCAGCGCTGGTCTGAGCGGTCTCCGGTGTTTCCATCAGAATAAAGGCAAGGGCATCAATCCAGGCCGGTTCCTCGTTCAGACAAGGCACCAGATCAAAGCTTTTGCCACCGGCCTGCAGAAATGTCTCACGACCCTGCAGGCCCATTTCTTCCAGGGTTTCCAGGTTGTCGGCGACAAAGGCAGGGCAGGCGACCACCAGATGCTCAACGCCGTTGCCGGGCAGTTCCTGCAGAACTCTGTCCGTGTAAGGCTGTAGCCAGCCGCCGCCAAGGCGAGACTGGAAACTCACACTGTACTGCTCGCACGAGATGCCCAGCGCCTCCGCCAGCGCGTGGGACGTGCCATACACCTGATGACGATAACAGGTGGCATGTGCGGGTGAGGCAACATTACAGCAGTCCGGGGTTTTCATGCAGTGACTGCCCGTGGGGTCAGCCTTTTTCATGTGTCTTTCGGGCAGGCCGTGATAACTCAACAGCAGGTGATCCCACTGTTGTGGCAAAGCGGCCGCGACATTCCGAGCCAACGCCCCGATGTAGGCGGGGTGTTCGAAAAAGGCGGTAACCGCCCGGGTGGATATATGGGACGGCACACACTGTGCGGTAGCGGCCAGGGAAGTGGTCACCGTGGAGTCGGCATATTGTGGATACAGGGGGGCAACAACAATGTGTGTGACATTTTGTTGCACGAGTTGCTGCACCGCGCCTGGGATATCGGGTTTTCCGTAACGCATACCCAGCGCCACCGGTCCATCCAGTTTGCCTTTCAGCTGCGCCAGTAACGCCTCGCTGTGCAGCAGCAGCGGTGACCCCGCCGGATCCCAGATGGACGCATAGGCATGGGCACTCTTTTTTGGTCTGAATGGCAGAATGAAGCCATTGACGATGACGCTGCGGATGGGTCCGGGTACATCCAGAACGTAAGGGTCCATGAGAAATTCTTTCAGATACGCGCGCACGTCGGCAATGCTCGGAGAAGCAGGTGTGCCGAGATTGATGATGAGATAGCCGGTCTTTTCCAAGGTGGTCCTAGTGATCAAATTATCAATGCGCTAGTATCCGCGCTCTGCCAGCAAAGGGCAAAATTTACCGCCGGGATTTAGCTGCAAAGGCACCGGCGACAGGGTTTTTTGTATGACAATCATCATTGATTATGACGCCGGTAACCTGCGCAGCGTGCAGCGCGCCTGTGCGGAAGTGGGTCTCCCAGCGGAGATATGTGCTGACCCTGATCGGCTGCGTCATGCTCAGCGGGTCATCTTCCCCGGCGTGGGGGCAGCAGGTAGTGCCATGCGCAGCATTGTCGCCAGAGGTCTTGATGAAGCGCTCAGGGAAATCATCGACGCTGGAATACCGGTTCTGGGGATCTGTCTGGGATTGCAGATTTCACTGGATTATTCCGAAGAAAACGATACTCAGACTCTGGGTCTGATACCTGGCAGAGTAGCGCGCTTTGAGTTTGATCATGCACAGCTGAAAATCCCGCACATGGGTTGGAACGAAGTTCGACCGGTGCAGGCGCACCCATTGCTTGCGGGTATTGAACCCGGTGATGAGTTCTATTTTGTGCACAGTTATTACCCGATCCCCGAGGCGCAGGAAAACGTCTATGCGGTTGCCGACTATGAACACGAGTTTGCCTGCGCCCTTGGCAGGGGTAATTATTTTGCAACGCAGTTTCACCCGGAGAAAAGTGGTCGTGTCGGATTGCGGTTGCTGCAGAATTTTGCCCGCTGGGATGGCCGATGTTAAGTAAACGATTAATCGCCTGTCTCGATGTACGCGACGGTAAGCTTGCAAAAAGTGTGAAGTTCATCGACACCAAAGACATCGGTGACCCCGTGGAAAAAGCCCGGGAATACTATCTCGATGGCCTTGATGAACTGGTTTTTTACGACATCACCGCGTCCAGCGACAAACGCAACATCATGTTGGATGTGGTTGAGGCGGTGGCCAGCGAGGTGTTTATTCCCTTGTCAGTCGGCGGCGGGGTCCGCAGTGTGCAGGATGCCACCAATCTGCGCCTGGCGGGTGCTGAGAAAATCAATCTGAATTCCGCGGCGGTGCAGCGACCGGAACTGATCAGTGAGTGCGCAGATGCCATTGGCAATCAGAACGTTGTGCTGTCTATGGACATCCTGCAGGTGCCTGTATCGGTCACTGTTCCATCAGGTTATGAAATTGTGATTAACGGTGGGCGTACGCCCATGGGTATGGATGCGCTGCAATGGGCGCGCGAAGGAGAGCGGCTGGGCGCCGGTGAGCTGGTGGTCAATTCGATAGATGCGGATGGCACCAAGGCAGGTTATGAGCTCACTCTCACCGCCATGATTTCCACCGCGGTGCGCATTCCGGTGATTGCCTCAGGTGGTGCGGGTAAACCCGAACACCTGGTTGATGCGTTGACTGTGGGCAAGGCGGATGCGGCGCTGGTGGCTTCCATGGTGCATTTTGGGGAATACAAAGTCAGCGAGTTGAAACGCGCACTGCATGACCGCCACATAAAAATGCGCATGTCCTGGTAAAGCAATGGAGCAGGTATCAGGCTGATGCCGGGCACAAAAGAAAACTGCAGAGAACAATAGAGAATAGCCATGCGCGCCATACAGATTGAAAACGGTCAACTCACCTGGTCCACCGCGCCGGATGTGACCTGTGGGGTTGGCGAAGTGCTGATCAATGTGCAGGCTACTGCTGTGAATCGCGCGGACCTGCTGCAGGCACGCGGGGGTTATCCGCCGCCGCCAGGCGCCAGTGCCATTCTGGGGCTGGAGTGTGCAGGTGTGGTGGCGGCCGTTGGCGAAGGCGTACAGCGTGTTGTGCCTGGTGATCGCGTCTGTGCGCTGCTGGCCGGCGGTGGTTACGCCGAACAGGTGGTGGTGCCTGCGGGCCAGGTGCTGCCCATTCCCCGGGGACTGTCGTTCAATGACGCCGCGGCGCTGCCTGAAGTGTTTGCCACGGCCTATCTGAATCTCTATATGGAGGCAGCGCTGCAGCCTTGTGAAAAAGTCATTCTGCATGCCGGCGCCAGCGGCGTGGGTACCGCGGCCATTCAGCTACTGGCCTGCAGCCGCAACCCCTGTTTTATCACGGCGGGCTCTGCCGGGAAAATTGACCAGTGTATAGCGCTGGGGGCCGAGGCGGGTTTTGATCGACATGAAGGCTCGTTCCTTGACGCTGCCCAGGCTTGGGCCGGTGAGGGCGGGGTGGATGTGATTCTGGATCCGGTAGGCGCCCAGTATCTGTCAGATAATCTGACCGTTCTGGGTGCGGGAGGGCGGCTGGTGCTGATCGGTCTGATGGGCGGTATTCAGGTTGAAACAAATCTGGCGCTGATGATGATGAAACGCCTGCGTATTATCGGCTCAACCCTGCGCGCGCGCCCGGTGACGGAAAAAGCGGCAATCATGGATCAACTGCTCAAAAACGTCTGGCCTGACGTGGAAAAAGGCCGTATCAGACCTGTCATCGAAACGGTTATACCGTTGCCCCTGGCCCAGCAGGCCCACGACCTGGTGGCGGGCAACAACACCGTTGGCAAGGTTGTACTTACCCTGGAGTAAGGCTGTAGAACCTATCAGACGGCAATTCTGCCGTTTATCCGCGCCTTGCTACCGCTGGTAGGCAAAGGCTTTTGATCACATCCCGCCTTAAGTACTGTGGCACTCATCAAGATAGGGTTCAAGTGCATGCAATCTCAAGGCTTTACACTCATAGAATTACTGGTGGCACTGGCCATCTTTGCCATCATTTCAGCACTGGCCATTCCCCAGTACACCGCCTTCACCGAGCGGGGTTTTCGCGCTGAGGTGCAGTCTGACCTGCTGAACTGTGCCCAGGCCATGGAGCGCTTCAATGCAACCGAATTTACCTATGTAGGCACCAACCCCGGTGGCGACGATACCGCGCTGGACGCGACGATCTGCACGCCTTTGAGTGCGCCGTCCGGGCGTTACGCCATCACCGCGGTTACCACGGCAAATACATTTGTCCTGACCGCCACTCCGGCGGGTTCCATGGCAGGTGACGGCGAGATGACACTCAACCAGGTGGGCAATCGAACCTGGGACGAAGACAACAATGGTGCGATTTCAGCGACCGAAACTGACTGGGAAGAGGGCTAGTGCACCAGCGGCCGCGTCATGACTACCGTTTGTCGCTTTCGAATTCTTTATTGGTTCCACACTATTTAGATTAAGTGCTTATGAGACATCAAAAACCGACATCCGCAGGCTTTACCATCATCGAACTGCTGGTCGCGTTAACCATCGCCGCAGTCATGATGGGTTTTGCGCTGCCTGCGTTTAACGATTTTACCGTGCAGCGGCAGATGACCGCTAACGTGAACCAGTTTATCTCCGCCATCAGCTACGCCCGCAGTGAAGCAACTCGCCTTGGGGGTGATGTCAGTCTGCAGGCGCAGGATGCGGCGGATGATGCCAATGAATGGGGCCCTGGCTTCTGTGTCACTGTGGGTGATCCGGGTAACTGCAACAATGCGCTGCGGGTGTTTGCACTGGAAGGCACAGTGACGTTGAACGCTGAGGGTGTGCTGGATGATGAACCCACCATGACGTTTAACTCCAGAGGTCTGCTGCAGGACGATCTTGCTGGAACAGTTGAGTTGTGTGGGGCAGATGCGGACGACGACCCCGGCAGGCTGATTACCATAAATGCACTGGGGCGAGCCAACGTGGTTCGGGATGTTTGTTTTCCCTGATGACACCTGGCGGATACCGCCGGTGTTGCTCAGTTAACCTGGATTAAGACATATGTTGCTATCGAAATTTCATCAACGCAGATTGACAGGCCCCGGCAAAACCCGTGGCTTTTCCCTGATTGAACTGCTGGTGGCAGTGTTGATCATGGGTGTTGGTGTGCTTGGTGTCACCGGTTTACAGATGGTCAGCCTGCAGAACAACCGTGATGCGCTGCTGCGCAGTGAAGCGCTGCAGATGGCTTACGACATCATGGACCGCATGCGGGTCAATACAACCGGCAACTACGATGGCGTGAATTATGGTGACGTGCCGGTTGCGCCGGTCGACTGTTTTGCCAACACCTGCACCGCCGCCCAGATGGCAGCCTTTGACATTGCTGTCTGGCAGTGTGGTCTGGGTGAATACAATACCGAGACTGTGTGTGTTGATCTCAGAGGAGGCGACATTCTGCCCGTAGTTGACGAACAGCCCGGGCTGCCTGATGGCGAAGGTTCAATTGATATCGATGCCGGCATGACCACGGTGACGATCCGTTGGACCAGCTTTGACGGCACTCAGGAAGAAATTACCGTGGAGAGCCAGCAATGAAGTCCATGTACGCTCGCCAGACGGGTTTTTCAATTCTTGAATTGCTCATTTCGCTGTTGCTCGGATTGGTTGTGATTGCCGGTATTGTGCAGTTGTTTGTGGGCAATTCGCGTACCTACGAAATTGTTACCGCACAGTCCAGGCTGCAGGAAAATGCGCGCTATTCGTTTGATTTTATCAGCCAGGCTGCCCGGGATGCCGGCTATTTCGGCTGTGCGCCGGAAGATGACTTTATCATCAACGGTCTGGTGGGCACCTGGAACAACATACCGGAATATGATCTGAGCCGGCCGCTGGATGGCTTTGACACCAACGGCGATGGTACCTACTCGCCAACAGATCTGCTTACTCTGCCGCGGACCGAAGGTGCGACAAACCTCAACGTGCACATTGCCGGTAATGGTATTGATGGCACGAGCCTTGATCCAGCTTCCGATATCGTGATTTTTCGCAGTGTCGAACAACCCGTAGCCCGCCTCAATGCGGTGTTGCAGTCGGATGCGGATCCCGAAGTGTTCACCCCGGGTGGTGAGCCTGAGTTTGAAGTGGACGATGTGGTTGTAATATCCGACTGTGAGCAGGCCGCCATGTTCAAGGTAACCGGCGTGGCCGTAGCCGGCGACGTCACCACCTTAAGCCGCACCGATGGTGCCGGTTTCTTTGATAACACAACAACAGTCACCACGCTGGGCGGCGATACCTTGCCTGCAGCCAACCCACCGCCACTGTCGGTGCTGGGCAGAGCCTATGGCGGCGCATCCACTGTCGGGCGCGTGCAGACCACCATCTTCTACGTGGCTCAGAGCGCCATAGACACGGATTCGGGCGTCATAAACGCACTCTGGCGCAAGGTCGGCCGCGAAGGGCCGGTGGAACTGGTGCAGGGTGTGGATGCTATGGAGGTATTTTACGGCATCGATACCACCAACGATGATGTGGTCAACGTGAACCGATACGTACCTTTTGACGACGTCGCGGACATCAACTCGGTGGTGGCTGTGCGCGTGCGTCTGGACATTGTCAGTCCCGAAACTGTGCAGCTGCAGGATGGCACCCGCGACCGGCTGCGGCGTACCTTCAGCAAAACCATCAGCATTCGAAACGCGGGGGTTTAGCAGATGAGAATTCAACAACCGCGCACACTTTTTCCCCAGCGTCAGCATGGTGTGGCTTTGTTCATCAGCCTGGTGCTGCTGCTGGTGCTGACCATTATTGGTGTGTCGTCAGTGCAGACGACCAGTCTCGAAGTGCGCATGTCGCGTAACGAACATGACACGCTGCTGGCGTTCCAGGCGGCTGAATCAGCGTTGCGTGATGCAGAAGCACAGCTGCTGGCGATTACCTCAACGGCGCCGTTTGACGACACCAATGGCCTGTATGACGTGGTCCCGCTTGGTGAGGCAGAAAACTGGGAAGCGGCCGCCACCTGGACCGGCACCAACAGCGTCCTGGCGGATGCCGTGGAAGGCACCGCGGCACCTTCACGTTACATTGTTGAATACATTGGACCGGTGTTGCGTGACGAAAACGCACACCAGCAGGAAGATCCATACTCTGGTGCGGCCACGGTTGACCGCGTTGAAATGTTTCGTATCACTGCGCGCGGCGTAGGCGGTACACCTAATGCTCAAGTTCTGCTGCAAACGACTTTTGGCAGGATTATGGACTGACGCGTCAGGCGTCAGTTGAATTACGGGAGATATGACGATGGCTAATCAAGCAGTACGCGCCTCGCTGACCACACTGGTAGTAACAGGTTTGATCTGGGGTAGCGCTTATGCAATCCCGCCGAATGTTGTTGATGATGTGTTTACCGGGCTCGAAGGTTCACCGGTGGCAGGCAATGTGCTTGCAAATGATGCACCTACCAGCGGTACCGGGCTGCAGATTGAGAATGCAAACCTACCGCCGGGTATGACGCTGTCACCTGCTGGCGATGTGAGCTACACACACCCGGATCCGTACTTCAGCGGTGTGGTACCGTTTGATTATGAAGTCAGGGAACTCGATGCGGTGCTTTGTGGCGCAATACCCGACCCGGATTGTTTTCGTACCGCCAACGGTACCGTCTTTTTTGCACCGGTGGCGAATCTGCCTGTGGTTGCGTTCGGCGGCGCATCCGGCGGTGAAGATACGGCGATTCCTCTGGGCATTTCCATCAGTCCGGAAGATCCCAGTGAAACGCTGGAGATTCTGCTCAGCGGCGTGCCAACCGGAGCGGTTCTGTCCGGCGGGTCTCCCGTGTCCGCAGATACTTATGCGCTGAGTCTGGCGGAAGCCAACTCGCTGACCATAACCCCTCCACTGAATTTCAACGGTCCACTGCCACTGAGCCTGGCCATAACCACAACGGACACGGCGCTGGATCCGACCAGTACACCGGTGACAGTTCAGGACAACGCAAACTTTCCGGTGATCGCCATGGTGACCGGTGTTGATGACGACCCCTTTGCAACCGGTATGCTGCCAACGCTGGATACCTTTGAAGACACGCCGGCTGCTGTTGATCTGGCAAGCGCGGTGGATGACGTGGATGTCGGCGATACTCTGACATTTACGATCAGTTCTGTAGACAATGCCGCCATCGATACAGCAACCATGGTCGGCTCAGTGCTTGATGTGACACTGCTGCCCGATGCGTTTGCCAATGGCTCAGTCACCGTTGAAGTGTCTGATGCCGATGGCGGCGTGCCTGTTATTCTGGTGGTGCCTGTCAATGTGGCAGAAGTCAACGACGCACCCACCGTGGTAGGTGGCGTGGCACCGGTAGACGTGCCTGAAGATTCCCCGCCGGAAGTGCTCAGCTTTACCGGCGTATTTGATGATGTAGACATACCCACAGGGGACTCGCTTAGTCTGTCCGCCGTTCAGGACAGTGGCGATGCGATCTTCGATTCTGTTTCGATGGTAGCAGAAGAGCTGACCCTGACATTTACCGCGGATGCCAACGGCAGCGCGGTTGTGCTTATTGAAGCCACGGACAACAGCGGCGAGGTGGTGCCGTATCTTTTGAATGTGACGGTGCAGGCGGTCAACGATGCGCCGGTTGTTGCAGGTTCATTACCCGATCGTAACATTGACGAAGATGATCCACCGGAGATTGTGTCTCTTGCCGGCGTATTCAGCGACGTTGATATTGCCACCAACGGGGACGTGTTGAGTTATGAAGTGGATAACAACACCAATCCGGGCATTTTCTCAAACCAGAGCATCAGTGGCGATGAGCTGACGCTGGATCTGCTGGCTGATGCAAACGGTGTCGCTGACATTTCTATTATTGCGCGTGATTCGGGTGGCTTACCCAGCTTACCTGTTACCTTTACGATTACTGTAAACGGCGTGGACGACCTGCCGATAGCGGCGGACGACATGCTTGGTGACATACCTGAAGATACCCTGGAGCTGCGTATCGATGTACTTGCCAACGATTATCTGGGCGATCAGCCCAGCTTCCTGGCAGGCATTGAAAGTGTGGGCACGTACGATTTTATTGATCTTGAAGGTAACCTGATCACCGCTCCCCAGGCGTCGGTTGCCATCGATCCGGCGACAAACGAAGTGGTTTTCACGCCCAGCGGTAATTTCTGGGGTACGGCAACCTTTGAATACCGCATTGAAGATGCCAATGGCGATACCGATACGGCCATGGTCAGCTTTGAGATCACGCCGGTCAATGACCCGCCGGAAGGCCTGCAGACCCACCGTTACTCGGTGTTTGAAGGGGCGGTTCTGAATGTTGATCTGGCCAATGGACTGCTGGTGGGTGCCTATGATGTGGACCCGGCCCAGGTAGACGGCAATGGTGACCCCATTGCGCCGCAGCCGCTGAGCATTGTATTTGAAACAGCGCCGCCGCCGGCTCAGGGCACCCTGACGACAACAGCCAGCGACGGCACATTCACTTTTCTCCCGGCGCCTGGCTTCATTGGTGAAACCACCTTCCAGTATTCGGTGTTTGATAACCAGGTGCGCAGCGCGCTGGGTGATGTCGTGATCGAAGTACTGCCCCTGCCGCCGGCAGCGACCACACCTAATCCTGGTGAAGTCTCCGTCCTGTTCAATCTGGCCAATACGCCGCTGGAACAGTCTGCCTCGGTGTCACCCAACGTCCTCGTCACCATGGATGATTCCGGCAGTATGGACTGGCAGGTCAGCATGGACATGACAGACGACAATGGTCGATTTGTCATTAACAACAATGGCATAGCCACATCAAACCGTCGTGAACGCGTGTACAGCTACCTGTTCAGTCTGAATGTGAACTCCTATGGTGCCACCAGTGGTAACGGACGTGTTGTACCGTCGCAGGAGTCGCTCCCAGCAGGCAATGACTACAATGTCTGGCAGGCGCGTAGCGCAGCGTTCAACAGCATTTACTATGACCCGACCGTAGACTATGACCCATGGACCGGCGTTGACAACGCCAATAACGATCTGGCGGACGCAATACCTACAGCCATCCGCCTGGATCCACTGTCTGCGGCCAACACCTTTGACATTACCCAACCGGTGGATTATCTGGCCCACTCGGTACCGCGTTGGCAGACCAACGGTGGTTCTGCCAATATCAATGTCACCAACTTCTACATTCCGCGCTACTACACCGCTGCCGGTGTACGCGTGGAGATTCGGGACGACGGCACGCTGTACCCGGGTGGTGATCAGCGTGATGACTGCTCCGGTCCGGGCAATACCTGTACCTATGACGAAGAGATCCAGAACTTTGCTAACTGGTTCCAGTACTACCGTTCCCGCGAGCTGGTGGCCAAAGCCGCTTTGGGTAACGTTGTGGCTGAGCTGCAGGACATCCGCGTCGGCTTTGAGACCATCAACCGCCGCAGCAATGAACCTATTGCCGATATGAATGAGTTCTACTGGGAAGGTGAGAAGCAGGAACTGCTGGAAGAAATATATGAAGTGAACTCCAGTGGTGGTACGCCGCTGCGTCGTGCTCTGGATGATGCCGGCCAATTGCTGGGTTGTACCCGCGGGGACCGAGCCTGCCCGGCGCTGCCGATTCCCGAAGGCATCTGTCAGCAGAACTTCTCGTTACTGTTCTCAGACGGTTACTGGAACGGCGGAGACCCGAATCCGCTGATGTCGCCGACGGCGCAGAATTTCGACGGTGATGACTCCAGCGTGTTTGACGGCGGCAAATTTGCCGACACCCACTCAAATACCCTGGCAGACGTGGCCATGTATTATTATGAGAATGATCTTTTCCCTGCAGTGGACGATGGCGTGCCGCTGGCGACTGCGGATATTGAGAGTGTGCCGGCTGGTACGTACACCTCATCCAATGACTTTATCCATCAGCACATGAAAACCTTCACCATCGCTTTTGGCGTTGAGCCCGATATTGATCCCCTGACGGCGGAAACCGCGCTGGCGGGTACTACGTTCAACTGGCCTGCACCGGGGTCTGCACCGAATGCCAAAATTGACGACATGCTGCATGCTGCAATTAACGGCCGGGGTCGATTCCTGAATGCCGGGCAGCCTGGTGAGCTTCAGGCCGCTGTAGGTGCTGCGTTCCGCGAGTTCACCCAGGCGGCGTCTTCCAGCTCTGCCGCTGCGTTTAACTCAACGTCGTTGCGTGAAGGCACGTTCCTGTATCGTGGTTTTTACGATCTGCGTAACCGCACTGGTGAGATGACGGCAAGCACGGTGAACTCAACGACGGGTGAAATTGCCACGGTACCGACCTGGACAGCCGCTCGCATGCTGGATCCCAGCGGACCTTTGAGCCTCACACCTGCCCAGCGCATTATCTTCAGCTATGACCCGGATAACCGCACGGGTATTCAGTTTGTTTATAACGATCTGACCCCTGATCAGCAGCTAACGTTGAGTGAAAACGAAGTTAATTACCTGCGCGGTGAACGAAACTTTGAAGAGCCGCTGCCGGGTACCTTACGTGAGCGGCTGGCAGATGAAGGTCTGCTCGGTGACATCATCAATTCCAGTCCGGTTTATGTAGGTCCGCCACGAGCCTTCAACCGTGACCAGAGTCCTTATCCGATTACAGACCTGTACTCTGAGTTTGCTGCGAATGTGAATGCGCGCAGACAGGTTGTGTATGTCGGTGCTAACGACGGTATGCTGCATGGCTTCGATGCGGAAACAGGTGCCGAGGTGATGGCCTATGTGCCGAATGTCATTATTGATGCCGGTAACGAGTTCAGTAACAAGTTAACGTCGTTCACTTCGCCGTTTTATCTGCATGACTATTTTGTTGACCTGTCACCCCGTCTGAATGACGTGTACATGCGTCCATCCACATCAGATACCAAGCAGTGGATGACCGCCCTTGTTGGCGGCCTGGGTGCGGGCGGTAAAGGTTACTTTGCATTGAATGTGACCGATCCGGGCACTCAGTTTGCCGACCAGGCAACCGCCGCCGGCGCCGCGCTGTGGGAGTTCACAGACGAAGACGATACCTATCCGTTAGATGCATCCGGCAATCCTATCGGCGGTTCTGTCGGCGCGATCACCGATTTCAATGGTGATCCGGTCAAAGATCTGGGCTACTCGCTGTCGTTACCGATTGTCACGTTGAGCAACGAAGTAGATACTGACAGTCTGAATGAGTGGGTTGCCATATTTGGTAACGGCTCCAATTCAACCTCTGGTATTGCCACCCTGTTTGTGCTGTTTATGGACAAAGGTCTGGATGGCTGGGATGACGCGGGTGACTTTGTGAAGATCACCACCGGGGCTGGTGTACCTTTACCCGGCGAGCAGCTGGAAGGGTATCCCAACGCGCTGGGTACCCCAACCGCAGTGGACCGTGATCTCAACGGTACTGTAGATCTGGTCTACGCAGGGGATCGTCTGGGTAATCTGTGGCGCTTCAATCTCGAAGATGCCGACTCGGGTAACTGGACTGCAACCCGTTTGTTCACTGCAACCTATGATGATGGCGGCACTGATGTATTGCAGCCGATTCTTTCCCAGCCGCTGGCGGTGAAACATCCACAGCAGACAGGCTTCCTGATTACTTTTGGTACGGGTAGTTTCATTGCTGAGGAAGATGGCAGTGATACCTCTATTCAGTCGATCTACACCATCTGGGATCCGCTGGTGAGCAATCCGCCTACCGCAAATGCCAATACAAAAGATACGCGTCTGGTTGAACAGGTCATCACCAATGTGGTTGACGATTCGGTAACACCGGCGCAGACACGTCGCATACTGTCTAATAATACGGTGGCCTATACCGCAGAAACGGCTACACCTGGAGTCTACGGCTGGTATATCGATCTGGATATGGTCCGTGCTACAGACACCATCTCAGGTGTGCCGAATACAGATATCAGCGGCCAGGCGCCACCGGATGTGCAGTATCCGGGTGAGAAGGCGATCCGTCGCTTTATCTTCCGGGATGGTGTGATTCTGACGACTACTGTGTTGCCGGCCACCAATGCAACGTCGTGTTTTGGTTCGCGGCCTGGTGCCATCCTGATACTGGATGCCCTTACCGGCGGCGACCCGGGTGAGGCGGTGATTGATTTCAACCTGGATGGCGTGGTCGATGACGCGGACCTGCTGACCGTAGGCGGTCAGGATTTCTCCGCCGGCCTGGTGTTTGATTTCACCCAACTCGATGGTCAGCTGGTGGACTTGTCAACCCTGGGTGGGCAAGGGGATACCGATTTCCTTTTCATCTGTGGTGGTAACGAGTGCATTTCACGACGCATCCGGGATCTGAATGACAACAAAACCGGCAGGCTGTCCTGGACGGAGCTGCGCGCTAACTAGCGCGCGGTTCTGCACGGTAACGGGTGTTCGCGAATAAAGCTTTAAGAATCAGGAGACGATAATGTTCAGCTTAAAACAGTTTCTTCAACTTGCTTTCCTGTCTGTGTGGCTGTGCGCAGGAGCTGTTCACGCGCAGGAGTTTCTGGCCCCTGAAGCGGAAGGCGCGGGCGAAATACAGGGCCTGGATTTTGGCAGCTACCGCGCTGTTGTGAACGGCACCAATTACGATGTAAGCCCGACGGTGCAGGTGCAGATCAATGGCACCTTTGGCGCTTTCACCATGCTGGAAGAGGGTATGTTCATTGAATTCACTTTTCTGCACTATGCTGATGGTGCAAGAGTTATAAACTCAATTGTTGAGGTTGACTCTGTCGAAGGGGTTTAGAGGCCCCTTGTTTAGCTGGCGTCAGTAAGGCTGCTCAGCCTGGTGCGCTGGCTCGCCAGCGTAGCCACTTTCACCTGCAGCGCGTCAGCCTTGGCGCGCTCCTTGGCAACCACTTCAGCAGGCGCCTTGGCCACAAAGTTCTGATTGCCCAGTTTTTTCTCGATGCGGGTGATTTCCTGCTCTACTTTGTCTATCTCTTTGTTGATACGCGTGACTTCTTCGGCGACGTCGATCAGACCTGCCAGCGGGATTAAGATTTTCAGGTCATTGACCAGTCCCAGTGCATGGGGTGGGGGTTCCGTACCTTCCTCAACCCAGCTCAGATCCGCAACGTTGGCCAGTTTTTTCAACATGACCGCGGTTGCTGCAGCGCGACTGCGATCTTCGGGTTTGCCACCCTGCAGCAGTACCGGCACTTCACGATTCGGTTTGATGTTGGCCTCGCCGCGGATGTTGCGAATGGCACTGATGACCTGTTTGAGCCATTCGACTTGAGTCTGGGCTTGTGCGTCTTCGTTGAAATCCTGCGCCTGCGGATACTGTTGCAGCATGATCGTGTCATGCTTGACACCCAGGCGCGGGGCTACCTCATGCCAGATCGTTTCGGTAATGAACGGCATAACCGGATGTGCAACGCGTAACAGGGCTTCCAGCACAGTCAGGAGCGTCTGCCGTGTGCCTTGTTTCTGTGCGGGGCTGACTGCATCGTCCCACAACAGAGGCTTTGTCAGCTCCAGATACCAGTCACAGTATTCATGCCAGGCAAAGTCGTAGATGGTGCTGGCGAAGATATCAAATCGGTAGGTGTCCAGAGCAAACTGGCAATCTTTCACCAGCTGATGAGTTTTGCTTAGCATCCACTTGTCGATGACCGTCAGTTCGACTGCTGCTGCCGGCTCAAAGTCTTCTGTGTTCATGAGTACAAATTTGCTGGCGTTCCACAACTTGTTGCAGAAATTTCGGTAACCGTCGATGCGGTTCAGATCAAATTTGATGTCCCGTCCAGTGCTCGCCAGGGCGCAGAACGTGAAGCGAAGCGCATCGGTGCCGTAGGAGGGGATACCTTCGGGAAAATCTTTGCGTGTGGCTTTTTCGATGCGTGGCGCCATTTTCGGCTGGGTCAGATTGGCGGTGCGTTTTTCTACCAGCGCCTCGAGGCTGATACCGTCGATAAAATCCAGCGGATCAAGACCATTGCCTTTTGTTTTGGACATTTTGTTACCGTCGGCTGCCTTTACCAGGCCATGCACGTAGACGGTTTCGAACGGTATTTTGCCGGTGAAATGCAGCGTCATCATGATCATCCGGGCAACCCAGAAAAATATGATGTCGTGGCCGGTGATCAGCGTCGAAGTGGGGAGGAACTGGTCCAACTCCTGAGTGTCCTCGGGCCAGCCCAGCGTGGCAAATGGCCATAAAGCGGAGGAGAACCAGGTTTCCAGAACGTCCGGGTCACGTGAGAGTTCTGTGTCTGCGGACAGTTTGTATTTCTCCCGCGCAGCAGCTTCGCTGCGGGCGACATAGGTGTTGCCCTGTTCGTCATAGAATGCCGGAATCTGATGTCCCCACCATTGCTGGCGGCTGATACACCAGTCCTGAATATCTCTCATCCAGGAAAAATAGACGTTCTCATATTGCCTGGGCACAAATTTGATGTCACCGCTCTCGACAGCCTCAATGGCAGGTTTTGCCAGTGGCTCAATCTTTACAAACCATTGATCGGTGAGCAGGGGCTCAATGATCGCGCCGGACCGATCCCCCCGTGGCACCATCAGTTTGTGGTCTTTCACTTCTCCGAGCAAACCCAGTTTGTCGAGATCAGTGACAACCGCTTTGCGCGCAGTATCTCTATCCATACCGCGATATTTTTCCGGTGCGGCATCGTTGATGGTGGCTTCGGTGGTGAAGATGTTGATCATCTCAAGATCGTGGCGGGCGCCGACCTCATTGTCGTTGAAATCATGTGCCGGGGTGATCTTCACACAGCCGGTACCAAAGTCCATTTCTACATAGCTGTCTGCAATGATTGGAATTTTCCGACCGACCAGGGGCAGGTCAACAGAACCGCCAACCAGGTGCGCATAACGTTCATCGTCAGGGTGAACGGCAACCGCAGTATCACCCAGCATCGTCTCCGGGCGGGTGGTGGCAACGGTTAGAAACGTCCTCCCTTCCTTGGTGACAAGGCCCTCACACAGCGGATAATGAAAGTGCCATAGATGACCATTTTCTTCATTGTTTTCCACTTCCAGATCTGAAATCGCGGTGCCCAGCTGCGGATCCCAGTTCACCAGGCGGGAGCCTCGGTAGATCAGGCCTTCATCAAAGAGCTGTTCGAACACCGAGAGTACCGCTTCGGCATATGCATCATCCATTGTGAAACGATCCCGGGACCAGTCCAGGCTGGAGCCCATGCGACGTATCTGGCTGGCAATGGTGCCACCGGAAGTCTCCCGCCACTCCCAGACTTTTTCGATGAAGGCTTCACGGCCGAGGTCGTGGCGTTTAATGCCCTGTTCATTCAGCTGGCGCTCAACCAGCATTTGTGTGGCGATGCCGGCATGGTCTGTGCCCATCTGCCATAGTGTGCGATTACCCTGCATGCGTTTGTAGCGGATCAGGGTGTCCATCAGCGTCTGGTTGAACGCATGACCCATGTGCAGTGTGCCGGTCACATTAGGTGGCGGTATCAGCACGCAATAGGCGGGGCCATTGCCCGTGGGCGCAAAGTAGTTGGATTGCTCCCAGTGTTTGTACAGGTCCTGCTCGATGGCATGAGGATCAAAACTGCTTTCCATATTGTTCTTCTTATTTCTCTGTGTCGGCTGTTTTGTTCAGTTTCTGCCGCAGATGTTTCAGCAGTTCATCGGACAGTTCGCTGACGAGGTGACTACGCAGCGCGCCGATGTTCTGTTCCAGGGTTTGTGCCAGCCAGCTTTTCACGCTGGCATCTATGCGTATTTTCAGGGCGAGCGCCAGCTCGTCTGTATCTTCAGGCTGCCAGAGGTCTCGGTTCTGCGTGATCCGCGCTCTGGCATCGGTCAGGAGTTCGTCGACGGAATCCTGCCAGGCATCGTCGAGCAGGGCTTTGAACGTATCATCGGGCAGACCCTCGTCGATGGTCAGGCCGTCCACCAATGGATCGTCCAGCAGCGGGACGTCAAGATCGTCAGCATCGCCATGCCCTTGCCCCTCTTCTGCGTCGAACAGACCTTTGATCGACTCAAGGTCTTCGATCAGTTCATCCGGCTCCTGCCGGTCGCCTTTTTCGGGGGGTTTGTTGCTCACGCCTGCTGTTCCCAATCTTTCATCTGGTGATGATGCAGAGGATAACCTCGGGAGCGGTAGTGGGCGTATCGTGTGCGTCCCTGTTCGCGGGTTTCGCCAACGACAATCTCAGCTACCCGGTCGAAGCGGCCAAAAAATGTTGGCACCTCAGGCGCAAGGTTGATCAGCAGCCCTTCCTCGTGATGCGGGGGTTCACATGAGATTTGAATCGGTGATGTGGGTGTGCTGCCCGGTGTAATGATTTCATGAGGCAGAAACCGGTGTTTGGGGTAATCCCACATCAGTTCGTCCAATGCCTGTGCGTCGGTGGCTTTGTCCATGTGCACGTGCACCGGCGTGTTTTTGAGGTAAGCCTTGAGGCCGAGTCGACAGGCGAAACGGAGTGTCGCATCAAGCGTCTGATCATCCAGAATATAGAAGTCGACCCGGGTCATGACCTAAGCGTTGGCCTGTTGAACCAGATAGTTGAACAGCAGCGGCACCGGCCGGCCGGTTGCGCCTTTGGCTGCACCGCCCATGAAGGCGCTGCCCGCAACATCCATATGTGCCCAGTTCACACCTTCAACAAAGCGGGAGAGGAAACAGGCCGCGGTGACGCTACCGGCCTCGCGCCCGCCGATGTTGGCCATATCTGCAAAGTTGGAGTTCAGGCTGGACTGGTATTCCTCCCATAACGGCATCTGCCAGGCTTTATCACCGCTGTCCTGGCCGGCAGCCAGCAGGTCGTTGGCGAGTTTGTCATCGTTGGCGTACACCGCACTGGCTTTAGAGCCCAACGCAACAATAACCGCGCCAGTCAGAGTTGCCACGTCAATGATAGTTCTGGGTTTAAACGTCTGAGCATGGGTGAGGGCATCACACAGAACCAGGCGGCCTTCTGCATCTGTGTTGAGGATTTCAATCGTTTTGCCCGAGGCGGAGGTCACGATATCACCGGGTCGGGTGGCACCACCGCTGGGCATATTTTCAGCAGCTGCAACAATGGTCAGCAGATTGAGTTTCAGACCCGCGTCGATGGCAGCCTTGGTGGTCCCCAGCACGGCCGCAGCGCCACACATATCAAACTTCATCTCGTCCATGTTGGCACCGGGTTTCAGCGAGATACCCCCGGTATCAAAGGTGATGCCTTTACCGACCAGGGCGATAGGCGCATCGGTTTTACGGCCACCGTTATAACGCACGATAATCATCTGGCCGGGCTTATCGCTGCCTTTGGAAACTGACAGAAATGCACCCATATTGAGGGCAGCCATTTTCTTTTCATCAAGGCTGGTGACGGTGACGTCTGGATGTCTGGCTAACTTGCGGGCTTCTTTCAGCAGATAATTCGGGTCGCAGACATTGGGCGGTTCGTTACCCAGATCACGTGCAAATGCCAGGCCTGCATCAAGGGCGTTGCCCAGGCGGGCACTGCTGCTGGTGGTTTTTTTATCTGTAACATGAACACGAACGGCAGTCAGTGCAGGTGGTGAGGCGGGTTTTGATTTGTGTCTGCCATAACGGTATGCGTTGTAGCTGATGGCGTGCATAAGCGTGGCTGCCTTCCACGCAGTGCGCTGGCCGGTGACTTTGACGCCCTCGAGCGCAACCACAGCATTTTTGGCCGGTAACTTCAGCAGGCTGATGGCCGCGTGATTAGCGAGTTTACGGTAACTGTCTGCATCCATCGTTCCATCTGCACCACCGATCACCAGTAACCGTGTAATATTTGCACCCAAATTCACGCACAGGCTTTGCTCCAGAACATCCTTGAAATCTTCGCTTGCGCGGGAAAAGATAGCGGTACAGCCTAGCCCCCGGGCAACGCGTTTGGCGGTGCGTAACGAGACAACGAGGCAGGGTGTACGCAGATCATTCAGATTACCGTCGGTGATGCTGTATTTCATGTGTCAGATAGCCGTGTTTTTAGTCAGGGCGGTATTCTAATTTAAATCGGGACCTGGTCATATGTCTGTTGCGCTGCGTTATGTAAATCGAGAGCTGTTGGCGATATTTCTGGTCACTCTGGTCATGCTGCTGCTGGTTGCCCTCGGTGGACGTTTTATCGGTTATCTGCAGGAAGCCGCCATGGGGAAATTCACCGGCGCAACCGTGTTGACCATCATGGGTTTGCGTATGCCTGAATTCCTGCAGCAGGTGGCGCCATTCTCAATGTATATTGCCATTGTCCTGACCCTTGGACGGTTGCATGCGGAGCAGGAAATGGTGGTTCTGCAGGGCGCCGGCGCTTCCACGTTCAATCTGCTGCAATGGGTCAGTCTCACCCTCCTTGGGGTTGTTGCTCTGGTAGCAGTGCTGGCCCTGGTACTGACACCCCTGTCCGAGCGCGCGCTGAGCAGCTTTGTTGCACAGCAGCAGGCACAAACCGAGTTTGAAACCCTCAACCCGGGCACTTTCCATGTTTACGATCATGGCCGACGTATTACCTACAGTCAGGACATGTCTGATGATCGTAAAGTACTCTACGACGTTTTCCTGTCGCAGCGGCTTGAAAGTGGCGTGCAGGTGAACATTTGGGCACAACAGGCCTCTCAATATCTGGATCCTGAAAGTGGATCTCACTTTCTGCTGCTTAAGAATGGCCACCGCTACGAAGGTCGACCAGGTTCGCCGGAATTGCGTGTGATGGCTTTTTCTGAATTGCGTCAGCGTTTGTCGTCCGTGGATGAGCGTCCCAACAGGCACGCGGTAGAAGCGTTGCCAACCAGCCAGTTGGGTGACGGTGCTGAGGGTCGTGCCCAGTGGCATTGGCGCGTGGGATTACCGCTGTTTGCACTGATAGGCGGGTTTATTGCGGTCGGCATCTCCCGGGTGAAACCGCGTCAGGGGCGCTTCGGTCGTATTGTCCCCGGCACATTGCTGATGCTCATTTACTTCCTTGCGTTACTGGTTAACCAGAACGCGATAGCAGAAGGGCACGTGCCCCCTTACCTCGGGATGTGGCTTGTACACCTGGTATTTGCGGGTATCGCTGCATGGCTGCTCTCACGTGTTGCCAGGCCGGTGGCCACCTGAACACAGTTCAGGCTTTGGGGATATAAACCACCATGGTCTGACTCGCCCGGTCATGCCAGGTCTGCTGGCGATCACCCATATAAAACCACAGGAAACCCAGTCCTAGACACAAAAATGACACCGGTGCGACCACCGCGCGTTTGAGCAGCTGCAGAAAACTCGCTGGCTTACCGGCTTGATTAACCACTTTGATTCGCCATGCCGTCATACCCAGGGTCTGGCCCTGACGAGACCAGAAGTACAGGTAAAACCCCAGCCACTGAGCCAGGAGAACAAGCTGGATCAACCAGCCGGTAACCGCCTCGCCACCGGATGCGATGACCCAGACAAGCAGCGTGGCCATCCAGATGGCGACGATCAACAGAGTGTCGTAGAGCAGGGCGCCAAAGCGCCGGCCAATGCCTGCTGGGTAACCCGTCTCGAGCGTCCTGTTGGGGATCGCTGAATGATCGGGTTTAGAAGCTGGCAAGGTTGCCGCTGATGTTAACCGTTCGCCCGCAGAACTCTTCGGTGGTCATCATCTGCATGACATCAGGATCATCTGTTGTAGCCCAGACGCGCCGATCATCAGCAAGACGTGCAGCAATAAAAGCCTGCTCGGGCGCAGCCTGGCCATACATGACGGTATAACCCTCTACCGTCGCCTGACCATTGTGCTCAAACGCAACGTCGCGTTTGTAAAGTGCATCTACCTCGGCCTGCAGATCATCGTGTTGAAAACCTTGTGCAGGCGGTTCGGTTGAATAAACGCCAAAAGCATGTTTAGTGAGATAGCCGCCGTTGGCAGTGATCAGGCCCTTTTCGCCAGGTGCTTCCCGCAGCAGTTCCGCCATGGTGGCGATTGAATGCATCACATAGTTGTTAAGCGGACCTCCGGCCCAGGTCAGTCCGCCGGTCACGGTCAGCGGTTTGCCGGTATCCAGCCCAAGTTCCCGAGCCGCAACCTGCACCGCAACCGGAAAGCAGCTGTAAACGTCTACACGATCGATATCAGCAACCGTCATACCAGCCAACTCCAGCACTCGATTGCCCGCCAGCCGTATTGCCGGTGAGCCGCATAGGCTGTCGCGGTTGGAGACAAAATAGTGGTCGTGAGCGTCCGTACCCGCCCAGGGATAGATCCATTTGTCTTCAGGTATGCCCAGGCTCCTGGCTTTGGCTTCAGAGCAAAGAATCAGCGCTGCACCCTGGTCAACGTTGTTGTTGGAATTCATGAACTTGGGATAGGGAAACGACACCGGGCGGTTGATGGCGGAAGGGGTGCGAATCTCCTCAGCGCTTTTTGCGTCCCGTATCCAGGCGTGCGGGTTATGCGAGGCCACTTCGCTGAAGCCCGCCCAGAGTTTGGAAATGTGTTCCAGGTGCGCCTGCACACCCAGACCCATTGCATGACGCAGCGCGGTTTCGAAAATAGGATAAAGCTGGATAGGTTTGCCAAGCCGGACCCTTTTTTCCGCCTCATGGCGCATCTCCACCTCTTCCCCCATGGAGATGTCCGGTGTGCCGGGCAGGCTCTGCCATTCAAGGTTCACCCCGGCTCGGGCAGCTTTGGCCTGGGTGTTACCGCATTCAGCCCCGGTAATGATGATGACATCGTGATCTCCATTTTGTATGTCAAGGGCGGACTGATTCAGCGTGGTTTGCACAAAGTTCCCACCATAAGGGGTGATGCCGGTTTGTGCGCCCGGATTACCAATCGCTTGCGCCACCGCTCTGGCCGGGTTCTGATAAGGCCATATTCCGCGGATAACACGCACTGAAGTAGCTTTCAGAAGCTCGCTGCTGCCTGCATCCTGGGCTGCCTGGTGGACCGCCTCGATCATCAGTTCCACCGGCTCTTTGGCCTCAGTGGGGTTGTCGATGCGCTGTTCCAATTGTGCGATACCGACCAGTACTGGTGTGTTTTCGCTCATCATATTCCCCTTGATATCAATAAGTTAGGCACTGTTTTGAACAACTAGATGCGCTCAATAATTGTGCCCGTACCCAGCCCGCCACCACAACACATGGCAATCAGGCCATAGCGACCGCCGGTTCGTTCCAGCTCATGCAGTGCGCTGGTGATCAGACGCGCACCAGTGCTGCCGGTGGGGTGCCCCAGGGCAATGGCGCCACCGTTCGGGTTCACTTTTTCCGGGTCAGCCTGCAGATCTTTTTCCCAGGCCATTACAACCGAGGCAAACGCTTCATTGACTTCAAAAACGTCGATGTCGTTAACCGACAAACCGGTTTGTTCCAGGACTTTGCGGCTGGCGGGGATCGGCCCTTTCAGCATAGTGACCGGATCGACACCAACCAGTGTCGAGGCAATGATTTTAGCTCTGGGTTTCAGGCCGAGCGCGTCTACGGCTTTCTGATTGGCAAGAATCACAACCGCGGCGCCGTCTGAAACCTGTGAACTGGACCCTGCAGTATGGATCTCCTGGCCTGGCACCGGGTTAAGACCTGCCAGCGCTTCAAGCGAGGTTTCGCGAATGCCTTCGTCCGCGGTGATGGTCTGGGTGTCTCCGGTGGGTTCAAATTTCTCGTTCAGTACCGGGGCTTCGATCGGCGTGATTTCCCGCTCGAACCGATTCTCCTGGCGGGCCCGCAATGCGCGTTGCTGGCTGCGTAGTCCAAAGGCATCAGCATCTGCGCGGGTAAGCTGGTATTCCTCGGCGATCATGGCCGCGCCCTGGAACTGACTGGTGGGCTGATAGTGGGACATGTAACTCTCACCCATCGGCACGCCATCTTTCATGTTGGATCCCAGCGGCACGCGGCTCATCATTTCCACGCCACAGGCCATGACAATGTCTTCCATGCCTGACGACACCATGGCAGCGCCTAAAGATGTGGCCTGCTGGGAGGAGCCACACTGGGAGTCAACTGTGGTAGCGGCAACTTCTTCAGGTAAACCCTGGGACAGCCAGGCAATACGGGCGATATTGAATGACTGTTCACCCACCTGAGACACGCAGCCACCGATGATCTGGCCCACTTTCTCTGGCGCAATGCCGCTGCGTTTGAGGGCTGCACTTTGAACCTGACCGAGGAGGTCAGCAGGCATCAGCCCCGCCAGGCCTTTGCCTCTTTTACCGATTGGGCTGCGTACGGCTTCGACGATGTAGACGTTTTCCATGATAAGTTCCGCAAAAAAAAAGAGCGTTATTGTACATGCACAACGAACATGACTGAAATGGGATTGGAAGCGAGCCGGAAGCGTCTGCTTCTTAAACAGTGGTACCTGGGGTCGGACTCGAATACGGACCTTCTGTCCGTCACACTCCGTGTCGGTTCGGTAACACTCAGCACCGATTGCTGAGATTAAGGAGTCTGCTTCTTAAACAGTGGTACCTGGGGTCGGACTCGAATACGGGCCTTCGGTCCGTCACACTCCGTGTCGGTTCGGTAACACTCAGCGCCGATTGCTGCGTTTAAGGAGTCTGCTTCTTAAATAGTGGTACCTGGGGTCGGACTCGAACCGACACTCCCGTGAAGGAACCGGATTTTGAATCCGGCGCGTCTACCAATTTCGCCACCCAGGCAGGGGCGCGCATTTTGCCCAATGGGGCTGGCAGATACAACTGTTGTGACACACCTGCCGCGTACGTGTGAAGCCACCTGCGCTGCCAGCAAAAGGTGGGTTGCGCTTTAAGCTGCGGACCCTACAATGCGCGGCTTCTTCTGTTGGTCGGTAAAGCCAATTCCATGACGTATCAACTCAGCGATTTTGAATACACGCTGCCGGCGGAACTGATTGCGCAGTATCCCAGGGCTCAGCGTACTGATGCGCGTCTGCTGCAAGTGCTGCCCGAGGGCATTGTGCATGGCCAGTTTCCAGACATTCTGAATCTGCTGCGCTCGGGTGATCTGCTGGTGGTCAACAATACCAAGGTGATCAAAGCACGCCTGTTTGCAATGAAAGACAGCGGCGGACAAGCTGAGGTCCTTATCGAGCGCCTGCTGGATGATCACCGTGCTCTGTGTCAGGTGCGGGTCAGCAAGCCTTTGAAAACAGGCCGGCAGTTAACCGTGGCCGGACATGAGCTCATTTGTGAATCGCGCCAGGGTCAGTTTTATGAACTGACGAGTAAACTGCCCTGGCTGGATCTGCTGAATGCACACGGGCATGTTCCGTTACCCCCTTATATAGGGCGTTATCAGGCCGGGCACGCGGCGGCCGCCCTCGACGAAGACCGCTACCAGACGGTTTATGGTGCCATCCCTGGCGCGGTGGCTGCGCCAACCGCGGGGCTGCATTTCAGTGAAGCGCTGCTGGATGCGGTTCAGTTGCAGGGCGTCAATATCGCCCAGGTGACCCTGCACGTCGGCTCGGGTACTTTTCAACCGGTGCGGGGTGATATCGCCAGCCATGTGATGCACAGCGAGTACTATGAGGTATCCGATGAAGTTGCGCAGCAGATACAGACCACCCGTGCCAGGGGTGGTCGCGTGGTGGCGGTTGGCACAACCGTGGTGCGCACCCTGGAAAGCTCAGCAGCGGCCAGCGGCGGCCAGGTCAGCGCCGGCGCAGGAGATACCCAGCTGTTCATCACGCCGGGTTTCAGGTTTCAGGTGGTGGATGCACTGATCACCAATTTTCATCTTCCTGCTTCCACGTTAATGATGCTGGTCACAGCTTTTGCCGGCTACGATGAAGTCATGCATGCCTACCGCGAAGCTGTTGCACAGCGATATCAGTTTTTCAGTTACGGAGATGCGATGTTTTTGCTCAGACGGGATGGTGTAGATGTTTGAAGTCAAAGCCTCAGACGGTCCCGCCCGCACAGGCGTGCTGACGCTACCTCATGGCACGGTCCAGACTCCGGTGTTCATGCCCTGCGGCACGTACGGTACGGTAAAGGCGATGACGCCAGCCAGTCTGCAGGACGTGGGTACCCAGATTCTGCTGGGCAACACGTTCCACCTGATGCTGCGCCCCGGCTCCCAGCGCATTGCTGGTTTTGGTGGGCTGCATAAATTCATGCAGTGGGCAGGGCCCATTCTCACTGATTCCGGTGGGTTTCAGGTGTTCAGCCTGGGTGATCTGCGCAAAATGAGTGAAGAAGGTGTGGTTTTCCGCTCACCCATCAACGGTGACAAAGTGAAACTGACACCGGAATCCGCCACCCAGGTGCAACGTGATCTGGCGTCGGATGTGGTCATGGTGCTGGATGAATGTACTGCGCATCCCGCAACGCATCAGCAGGCTGAAGTGTCCATGCAGCTGTCCATGCGCTGGGCGCTTCGCAGTCGCGAGGCTTTTAACCGAAGTCGTGAAGGCGCATTGAATCCGCAGGCAAAGCAGTTTGGCATTGTGCAGGGTGGCATGTACGACGATCTGCGTCGCGACAGCCTGGCTGCCCTGATCGACGTCGGATTTGAAGGATACGCAATTGGTGGTCTCTCGGTCGGCGAAGAAAAGCGCGATATGTACAGCGTCATGGAAGGGCTTGTGCCACAGATGCCCGCGGATAAACCCCGGTATCTGATGGGCGTTGGCACACCCGAAGACCTGGTGCGTGGTGTTGCCCTGGGGGTCGATATGTTTGACTGCGTGATGCCGACCCGTAATGGCCGTAACGGCTACCTGTTCACCTCGACGGGAATGGTCAAAATACGCAACGCCCAGCACCGTGATGCGGATATGCCGCTGGATGATGCCTGTGGCTGTTACACCTGCCGTCATTTTTCCCGGGCTTATCTGCATCATCTGGACCGCTGCGGGGAAATGCTTGGCGCCATGCTGATGACCCAGCATAATCTGCACTTTTACCATAATCTGATGGCTCGATTGCGTGCCTCAATTGAAACGGGTACATTTCGCACCCTCGTCAAAACCCTCCTAAATGACTGGAAATCTACATGAGCTTGTTTGAAACGACCGCATACGCGGCTCCCGCCGGCGGCGCTGGCGGAGACGCAGGATTGATCAACCTTTTATTCCTCGGCGGATTTGTGCTGATTTTCTACTTTCTGCTGATTCGCCCGCAGAACAAACGCCGCAAGGAACATCAGAATCTGGTGTCCAACCTCGCCAAAGGTGATGAGATTGTCACAGCCGGTGGCATTGTTGGACAGATCAACAAAGTCGAAGAAGACTTCATCAAGGTGCAGGTCAGCGACAATGTTGAAATGCGCATCCAGAAGACAGCCATTGGCGCAACGTTGCCCAAAGGCACGATTAAGAACCTTGACAAAGACTGATCACGACTAAACCCAAGAGCAAACATTATGGCTGAATCTGGCCTCGGCGGGCCGACACTTCTGGGCGTGCCGCGTCGCAGAAATGCAGCGCCCAACTCGTTTCGTCCCTGGCAGTACGCGCTGATTGTATGTGTGCTGGCCATTGGCGCACTGTACTCGGCACCCAATCTGTTCCAGCCTGATCCCGCGCTGCAGATCCTGCCACGGGACGCCGATGCCACGCAGAACGATATCCAGATTGCGCTGTCCCGGGCGGAAGCGGCGTTGTCCGAGGCGCAGATTGCCACTGTTGGCTCTGAACTCCTGGAAGAGGGTGGTCTGATCCGGGTAACCAGTGATGCAGATCAACTGAAAGCCAAGACCCTGATCAGTGATCTGCTGAACGCTACCGGCCAGAACTATGTTGTGGCGCTGAATCGGGCCAGCACAACCCCCCAATGGCTGCAGGATCTTGGCGGTAAAGCCATGTCGTTGGGCCTCGACCTGTCGGGGGGTGTTCACTTCCTGTTACAGGTGAATATGGATGAGTACCTGCAGTCGGTGGTCGACAGTGCGGCGCTGGGTATGCAGGACAAACTGCGCGAAGCTGATGTGGTTTATATTCCCAACCGCGAGTGGGTGGATGGCCTTGATATCAGTATTGCTTTTGCCTCTGCGGCGGAGCGAGAAAAAGCCCTCGGTGCGTTAGACGAATTTGCGGACTACCAGATTCGCGAAGAGCAGGTGGAAGGCCGCCCCGGTCTGACGTTCAAGCTCTCCCAGGATCGCATTGCAGCGCTGGAAGACAGAGCCATCAGTCAGAACCTGACCAGCCTGCGCAACCGCGTTAACGAACTGGGTGTCTCGGAGCCTCAAGTGCAGCGGCTTGGGCGTCAGCGTATTGTGGTTGATCTGCCCGGTATTCAGGACAGCGCCCGCGCCAAAGAAATTCTGAACAAGTTTGCCAACCTGGAGTTCCGTCTTGCGGCACAGGCCAACACGCCGCGTTTCCAGCAGGAAACTTATGAGTACGAAGGGCGACTGCAGGATGTGCTGCGACGCAATATTGTCACAGGTAACAATGTGCAGGATGCACAGCAGAGCTTTGATCCGGAAACATCCCAGCCTCAGGTCAGCATTGAACTCGACAGCGAAGGTGGCAACCGCATGTTTGACGCCACCAAAGACAATGTCGGCCGAGACATGGCGATTCTGTTTATTGAACAGAAACCTGTTGTCCGCAGGGTGCAGCGGGATGGTGAAACGGTTGAGGTTTTCAGCAGTGAAGAAGAGCGCAGACTCATCAGCGTGGCCAACATTAAATCCGCGTTGGGTTTCCAGTTTCGCATCACCGGTTTGAGTCTGCGCGAAGCCCAGGATCTGGCGCTGCTGCTGCGCGCGGGTGCGCTGGCGGCGCCTATGTACATCGTGGAAGAACGTACCGTAGGTGCTCAACTGGGTGACGAAAACATAAAACGCGGCTGGCAATCCGTGGGTATCGGTTTTGCGCTGGTGCTGATTTTCATGTTGTTCTACTACCGCTGGTTTGGGCTGGCGGCAAATATTGCGCTCAGTGCCAACCTGATGCTGCTGGTGGCGATCATGAGTGTCCTGGGCGCGACGCTGACGCTGCCGGGTATCGCCGGTATTGTGTTGACCGTCGGCATGGCGGTAGACGCCAACGTGCTCATCTTCTCGCGCATTCGCGAAGAGCTGCGCGAGCGGGCACCCCAGGCTGCCATTCAGGCAGGTTTTGATCGCGCTCTGGTGACCATCACGGACGCTAACATCACAACCTTTTTTGTCGCCATTATCCTGTTGTCAATCGGCAGTGGACCCGTGCGCGGATTTGCGGTGACCCTCGCGGTGGGCATTGTGACCTCTATGTTTACGGCGATCATGGTGACCCGGGCGATCGTCAATCTGATGTACGGTGGCCGTAAGCTGGAGACACTGAAGATATGAGACCGACCAATTTCGACTTTATGGGTAAGCGCAAAGCCGCGACCGCGATCTCTGCCTTCATTCTGATCTTCTCGCTGTTTGAAATTTTTTATAACGGCCTGACTTTGGGGCTCGATTTCACCGGTGGTACCCTTATTGAGCTGGGCTTTGAACAGGAAGTTGATGCGGATGAACTGCGCAACGAGCTGGTGGCCAATGGCTTCGAAAACGGCACGGTGCAGTATTTCGGCTCGAATCGGGAGATCCTCATTCGCATGCCCCCTCAGGGAGGCATTGAACAGGCGACCCTGGGTGATCGGATTTTTGCCTCGGTCCAGGCGCAGCATGAAGGTGTCAGCCTGCGCCAGTCCAACTTTGTCGGTCCTGCAGTGGGTGAAGAGCTGGCTGAAGATGGCGGGCTTGCGCTGTTGGCTGCTCTGATTGTGGTTATGCTCTATATTCTGGTTCGCTTTACCAAACAGTTTGCGATTGGCGCGGTAGCAGCGCTGGCGCATGACGTGTTTGCGGTGCTGGGTATCTTTGCGATTTTTCATCTCACCTTTGATTTAACGGTTCTGGCCGCGCTGCTGGCAGTGATTGGTTATTCCCTCAACGACACCATTGTGGTGAGCGACCGCATACGTGAGAATTTCCGTAAGATACGCAAGCGAACGCCGATAGAAGTCATCAACGAATCGTTGAATCAGACGCTGGGCCGCACCTTGGTTACCTCGTTGACCACCTTGTTTGTACTGCTGGCCCTGCTGTTTGCCGGAGGTGAAGCGATTCGCGGCTTTGCGCTGGCGCTGAGCATAGGTGTTGTGGTTGGGACCTATTCATCGATATACGTGTCGGCGAATATTCTGCTGGCGCTTAACATCACGCGGGAAGATCTGCTGGTGCCGGAGCCTGAGAAAGAGGACAACCCCGAAGGCAGTTACCCCTGACATTCTGTCTGAGGCAGGTGTTGTATGCTGGCCTCGCTCAGAGCAGGGGTTTCTGCGCGCGCAGGGTGGAGACCATCGCGCGCATGGCTTTTGGGTTTGCCGCAACGATGTCGCCACTGCTCCAGTAGTTTTCACCGCCGTCCAGGTCACCGATAAAGCCACCCGCTTCGCGGATCAGAACAATACCCGCTGCAATATCCCATTGGCTTAAGCCCATTTCCCAGAAACCATCCGTGCGACCTGCAGCAACATAAGCCAGATCCAGAGCTGCGCTGCCACCACGGCGTATACCGCGACACTCGCCGGTGAATGCCTTGAGGGTGTCCATGTAATAGTCCAGTCGGTCCATGCTGCCTGGTGGAATGCCGGTACCCAGCACGCAATCTGCAAGTTTGGCGCGGCTGCTCACCCGGATGCGCTTGCCATTAAGTTGTGCGCCTTTGCCGCGACTGGCAACAAACTCCTCATGACGAATCGGATCAACAATCACGCCATGTTCAAGGTGTTTGCCTTTTTTTACCGCGATGGAGACACAGAAATGTGGAATCGACTGCAGGAAGTTTAACGTGCCGTCCAGAGGATCGATGATCCAGGTGTATTCGCTTTCTTTTGTCGGCGCACCGGACTCCTCGGCCAGAATCGCGTGGTCAGGATAAGTCTGCGTGATGGCCTCAATAATGATCCGCTCTGCATTGATGTCGACATCTGAGACAAAATCGTTGCGTGCCTTGGTGCGTATCTCCCGCCGATCGGGGCGATCAAAAGACTGCGCAATGAAATCTGCTGCACCACGCGCAGCGCGTAACGCAATGTTTGCCATTGGTTCCATGATGAACTTTTGTAAACCAGGGTGGTAAGAGGTGCGCTATCCTATCACGTCACCTTCAAGCTGTAGAAAAGGATCTGCTGTTGGCACGTTTTGAAAACATTAAAATTGTCCTCGTTGAACCCAGTCACCCGGGCAATATCGGCGGCGCGGCACGCGCCATGAAAAATATGGGCCTGAGTCAGCTTGTCGTGGTGAATCCCAGACGTTTTCCAGACCCCCAGGCGGACTGGCGCGCAGCTGGCGCGCTGGACATTCTTGATGCTGCGGCGGTTGTGGACAGTGTTGCCACCGCCATTGCCGATTGCCACTGGGTGGTGGGTACCAGTACCCGCTTACGCAAGATTCCCTGGCCGGTTACGGATGCCAAAGGCATCGCTGCGCAAGTGGTTGAACAGGCTGACGAAGCACAGATAGCGATTCTGTTCGGCCGTGAAGACAGCGGCTTGAGCAACGAAGAGTTGCGTCGTTGTCACTATCATCTGCAGATACCGGCAGCACCGGAATATTCGTCTCTTAATCTTGCCATGGCGGTGCAGGTGGTTGCCTATGAGCTGTTTCAGGCGGCCCAGAGCGAACCGGTGGTGACGTCCTGGGATCGCCGCATGGCCACCTCAGCGGAGCTGGATGCCATGCTGCTGCATCTGCAGGAGACGCTGCTGGACGGCGGCTTTCTGCTTGCCGAAAACCCTGGGCAGACCATGACGCGGGTGCGCAGAATGTTCTCTCGGATGCAGCTCGACGAAACCGAAGTACAGATCATGCGAGGTATCATCAAACACTTCTCCAAGGTGGATCTTTCCACACAAAAGACGTCACAGGAATAGTGGAGTATTTTAGTCGGGTATTGCATACTCGCGCCGTTGCTGGCTACCGCTGTGAGACACCTTATGCACCTGACAATCCGATGCGTTTAACAACCAAAGGCCGCTACGCGGTGACCGCTATGCTGGATATTGCACTGCATGGCGGTGATGGCCCCGTCAGTGTGCAGGACATCGCCGGGCGGCAGGATATCTCGTCATCTTATCTTGAACAGATTGTGGGCCGCCTTAAGCGCCTGGGTCTGTTAACCAGCCACCGTGGCCCCGGGGGCGGTTATCAGCTGGGTGCAGCGCCGGAAGAAATCAGTATTTCTGCGGTGGTTACGGCGGTGGGTGAAGGGGTTGATGCCACCCGTTGCGGAGGGCGTGCAGATTGCCACGAAGGGCACATGTGCCTGACGCATAACCTGTGGGTGGACCTCTCCGCCGAGATTGATACCTTTCTGCAGAGTATCAGTCTGGCGAGTCTGGTAGAGCGGCAGGTGCGGGCGCAGAAATCTGCAGACGCGAAACAGACAAAGGCAGGCGCATCGACGCAGGACGGGATGCGAATTGCGGCCACAATCCTGGGCTGAACGCCAGCCACGACGATAGAAACGTTTATGCAAGACCCGATTTATCTTGATTACGCTGCCACCACACCGATAGACCCCAGGGTGGCAGAAAAGATGGGCCAGGCGATGTTGGTGCAGGGCAATTTTGGCAACCCTGCGTCCCGCTCACACGTCTACGGGTGGCGTGCAGAAGAAGCTGTTGAGGCTGCCAGAGCGGAAATTGCCAACGCGCTCAATGCAGACCCCAGGGAAATTGTCTGGACCTCAGGTGCTACCGAATCGGACAATCTTGCGCTCAAGGGTGTGGCCTATCACGCCAGCCGCAAACACATCATCACCAGTGCCGTGGAGCACAAAGCGGTGCTCGACACCTGCGCAGATCTGCAGCGCCAGGGCTTTGAAGTCACCTATCTGCAACCGGATCCACATGGCCGCATAGAGGTGGCTCAGGTGGCGGATGCGCTGCGGGAGGACACCCTGATCGTCTCCATCATGCACGTCAATAATGAACTCGGTACCATTTGTGACATCCAGGCGATAGGCGCGCTGTGTCGCGCCCGCGGTGTGCTGTACCACGTTGATGCAGCTCAGAGTTTTGGCAAGCTCGCCATCGATGTGCAGGCCATGTGTATTGATATGCTGTCAATCTCCGCGCACAAACTGTATGGACCTAAAGGCATCGGCGTGCTTTATGTGCGACGGGAGCCGCCGCTGAAGCTGCACCCGCTGATCCACGGCGGGGGGCACGAAATGGGCATGCGCTCCGGTACGTTGCCGACCCACCAGATAGTCGGCCTGGCAGAAGCCAGCCGTCTTATGCAGGCAGACAGAGTCAAGGAACAGGCGCGCCTGTCGAGCCTGCGCGAGCGTCTGATGACCCACCTGAAACAGATTCCGGACATACATATTCACAGCCATCCGGAATTCAATCTGCCGTCAATTGTGAATGTCGGATTTGCAGGGGTGGATGGTGAAACGCTGCTGCTGGCGCTGGATGACCTGGCGCTGTCCACCGGCTCAGCCTGTAACTCCACGTCAGTGGAACCTTCGTTTGTGTTGTCTGCCATCGGCGTGCCGCGTGACATTGCGCAGGCCTCAATTCGCATCAGTTTTGGCCGATTCAGCCAACTGCAGGAAATGGATCACGCAGGCAGCCGGATCAGCACAGTGGTTGGGCGATTGCGCGGACCTTGAGCACGCGTATAATACGCGCCCGCCGGTCGCCTGGTCCGGTAGGTATTTCCTTAAAAATTAGACACATACAAGCATCTGTAAAAACGGATGTACATCAGATGTTCGGAGAATAATATGGCAGTAGAGCGCACCCTTTCCATCGTCAAGCCTGACGCCGTCGCGCGTAATTTAATTGGTGAGATTTATTCGCGGTTCGAAAAAGGGGGGCTGCGTATCGTTGCCTGCAAAATGCTGACCTTGAGTGATGCTCAGGCCCAGGGCTTTTACGCTGAGCACGACGGTAAACCTTTTTTTGCAGACCTGTGTAACTACATGCGTTCCGGTCCGGTTGTGGTGCAGGTGCTCGAAGGTGAAGATGCCATCGCCACTAACCGCCGTCTGATGGGAGCCACCAACCCGGCAGAGGCCGCACCAGGCACGATACGTGCTGACTTTGCGCAGTCCATTGATGCTAATGCGGTACACGGCTCGGATGCGCCTGAATCTGCTGCTCGGGAAATTGCATTTTTCTTTGCCGACGATGAAATTCATCCGCGCGGTTGAATTGACCTTCCGGCCTCGCAAAAAAACCTGGACGCCTGATGATTAATCTTTATGGCCTCGACCGCAGTGCGTTGGAAGCTTTGTTCATAGAGCAGGGTCAGCAGGCGTTCCGCGGCCGCCAGTTGATGAAATGGGTCTATCATCAGGGCCGCACGGATTTTGCAGCCATGACTGATCTGTCGCTGCCCATGCGTCAGTGGCTTGCTGAGAACACCTGTTTCGAACTCCCCAGGGTGGAAAGTTTCAGAGTCTCTAAAGACGGCACCTGCAAATGGTTGTTAGATGTTGGCAATGGCAACCTCGTAGAAACGGTGCTGATTCCGGAAAAAAACCGTAATACGCTGTGTGTGTCCTCGCAGGTTGGCTGTATGTTGGATTGCAGTTTCTGTTCGACCGGCAAGCAGGGGTTCAACGGTAACCTGCCTGCCGCATTTGTAGTCGGACAAATGGTTCTGGCAAACAATATGCTGGCTCAGAAGCAACAGCGCGTGAGTAATGTTGTACTCATGGGAATGGGTGAACCGCTGTTGAATTTTGATGCGGCCGTCAGCGCCACCAACATCTTCATGGACGATCTTGCCTTTGGTTTATCAAAGCGTCGGGTCACGTTGAGTACCGCCGGCGTGGTACCGGCGATTTATGAGCTGGCAAAAGTCAGTGATGTGGCATTGGCGGTATCTTTACATGCGCCAACGGATGCATTGCGGGATCAGCTTGTGCCGATTAACCGGAAATATCCGATCAGGGAACTGCTTGATGCCTGTCGTCACTATGTGGATCAGCTGGGTGAGAAGCGTAAGCTTGTCATAGAGTACACGCTGATGCGGGGTGTGAATGATCAGCATGAACACGCCGTTGCGCTGGCCGAGCTGCTGCGGGATGTGCGCTGTAAAATAAACCTGATCCCGTTTAATCCGTTTCCCGCATCCGGCTACCTGAAACCCCACCAGCGGGATATTTATAATTTTCAGACCTACTTGATGAAACAAGGTTATGCGACCATGCTGCGCACCACCCGGGGCGATGATATTGATGCTGCATGTGGGCAGCTGGTCGGACAGGTCAAGGACCGGACCCGGCGTCAGTCCCGTTATCTGGCGAGAGTCAAAGCTGATGGCAACCGTTTTGTTGCGCAAACCACTTAGAATCATGCAGATGGGGTTGAAATGACATGTGTCTTTTAAACATCAGAATCGCGGCCTGTTCGCTGATGCTTGCCCTGGTTGTTGCCGCGTCCGGATGCGTGACGGAAACCACCGGTGGGCTGCCTGCACCAGGAACTGATGCCCAACGCACAAAAGCCCAGCTGGATCTGGCGCGGGGATATATTGAGCAAAGAGATTTTAACCGTGCGCGTACGGCCCTCGACCAGGCGCTGGACATTGATCCGCGTAACGTCGAAGCCCACGTCCTCAACGCCGTGCTGTTGCATGCCCAGGGTGAATTCGAGCTGGCCGAATATCATTATAAAACCGCATTGAGGCTGGATCCGGATAATTCTCAGGCGTTGAACAATTATGGTACGTTCCTCTATTCCAGAGGCCGTTTTGATGATGCCATTGAGCCGCTCGCCCGTCTGGTGGAAGACACCGGTTACCGGGCCCGATCCCAGGCGTTTGAAAATCTTGGTCTGGCCTATTTGCGAGCCGGTCGCACGACGGATGCAGAAGCGGCGTTAAGCCGGGCGTTAGACCTCAACTTCCGTCAGGCCACCGCGATTCTGGAACTGGCTGAGCTGGCCTATAACGATGAGGCTTATACCCGGTCCGCATCTCTTCTGTCTGATTTTAAAGCCGTCGCTCGACAGACCGCTCGCAGTCTCTGTCTGGGTATCAAGGTGGCCAGGGCAACTGGCGATGTCGATGCTGTGGCCAGTAATGAACTGGCCTTGAACAACCTCTTTCCCGATCAGGCAGAACAGTGTCAGACAGACCAGTAGCCAGCAACTCAACGCCTGACGGTCCTGGTGTTGCGCTGGCAAAGGCACGCGAAGCTGCGGACATCACTCAGCGGGAAGTCTCTGATGCCTTGAATCTGCCGGTTTCCACCATCGCGGCCATTGAGCAGGATGATCGTGAACACCTGCCCGCGGATGTTTTCACGCGCGGGTATATCCGCGCTTATGCCCGCCTGCTGCAGCTGGACCCGGGTCCGCTCGTTGCAGCCTTTGGCGGTGGGCCTGATGCAAACGAACGCTCAGCTGCTTCAGCTGCGCAAACCGCGGCAGGAGAAAATCCGACCGGCCGTGGTTCAGGTACTACTATGACAGTACGCCTGCCGGCTTATCTCACGCCCGTGCGGCTGCTTGTTGGTGGTGGCCTGCTGCTCCTGTTGATCATCCTGGCAGTCTGGTTTTTTGCCACGGATACGCCGCCAGAGCCGGACAGCAAACGGACAGCAACAAGCGCATCAACAGACGCATCGATGGCAGCAGCGGCGGACAGTACACCACCTGCAACAACACCGTTAATCAATGTCCCGGTCGAGACATCCCGCGCCGAGGGTGCAACATCACTGGTGGCGGATGAATCGGTGATGAACCAGGCAGCGGTGGCGGCAAATACCATTGCAGATGCGCCGCTGACGGCACAGAACCCAGTACCTGAAGCGCAGGAAACTGTCGCTCAGCCCGAGTCGGAATCGGCCGTTGTATTGCGGGAAGTGGTGCAGAGTGTGACGCCGCCCGGCGCGCGCCGCCTCACGCCTTCAGGAGATGAACGGCTCAGCATTGAGTTTACCGAAGAATGCTGGGTGGAAATCAAGGACACCGAAGGAAATCTGTTGTATGGCAACCTGGGACGCCCGGGCACGTTGTTGGAGTTTGTCGGCAAGGGTCCGTTCAGGGTGCTGTTGGGTTATGCACCTGGCGTGATGTTGAAGTACAACGCTGAGCCGGTTGCGCTCGGGCCGCATACGCGCAACAACGTTGCATCTCTTGTGTTAGGCCAGTAACCCGGGAGGTCGGTTCAATATGGTTCAAGCAGTACGAGGCATGCGTGATGTATTACCCGCAGAGGCAAAACGCTGGCGGCTTATTGAAAGCACCGTGCACAACATCCTGCGGCAATTCACCTACGAAGAAATTCATCTGCCGCTGCTCGAATTCACCGAGCTGTTTGCGCGTGGGGTAGGGGAAGCCACGGACATTGTCGAAAAAGAGATGTACACCCTGGCGGATAGAGATGGTGATTCGCTGAGTTTGCGTCCCGAAGGCACCGCCAGTTGTGTACGGGCGCTGCAGGAAAACGGTTTGCTGTATAACCAGACCCAGAAGGTGTTCTACAGTGGGCCGATGTTCCGCTACGAGAAACCGCAGAAGGGCCGCTACCGCCAGTTTTATCAGATCGGTGCCGAAGCTTTCGGCTTTGCCGGTCCGGATATAGACGCGGAACTCATCAGCCTGGGTGCCGGCTTCTGGCGTCAGCTGGGCTTAGACGCGCACGTGCAACTCGAAATCAATACTCTGGGTTCCGGTCAGGCAAGGCAGGCTTACAAAAAGGCGTTGGTGGACTATTTAACACCAAAAGCTGCGCAGCTGGATGAGGACAGCCAGCGCCGCCTGCTGACCAACCCGATGCGAATTCTCGACAGTAAAAATGAACAGACCCAGGCCATTCTGGCTCAGGCACCGGACCTCTCCATGTTTGTCGACGCCGAAAGTCAGGCCCACTTTGATGAGTTACTGGAACTTCTGCAGGCGCTGGATATCAGTTATATATGCAAACCCAACCTGGTGCGGGGTCTGGATTACTACACCGATACGGTATTTGAGTGGGTCACAGATGATCTGGGTGCCCAGGGCACAATCTGTGCTGGCGGTCGCTACAACACGCTGGTGGAGCAGCTGGGGGGGCGGCCAACACCAGCGGCTGGTTTTGCTATGGGCCTGGATCGCGTGCTGCTCTTACATGAAGTAGTTAACCAGACAGCGATGAGCCCTGCAGTAGACGTCTATGTTTGTTACTCTGCGCCGCAATTTACAGCCCATGCTCAGAATCTGGGTCAGTGGCTGCGGGCGCTGGAACCTTCCAGCGGCAAACAGCCGCTGAATGTGCGTGTCAATATGGGCGGTGGCAACTTTAAGAAGCAACTCAAGCGGGCCGATGCGGCCAACGCTACCTGGGCCATTCTGTTGGGACCTGATGAAGTGGCAGCGGATCAGATGACGCTGAAGAATTTAACAGACGGTCAACAGATGACCCTGACAAGACAAGCTGTCGCGCGCCATCTGTACGGCACGGTTGCGGGTGAGTGTAATAATGATGATTCGAAGAACAAGGGGTGATGGGTGTCGGAATACCTAGAAGAAGAAGAGCAGATGGCCAGGCTGCGATCCTGGTGGAGCGAGTACGGTGTGACCGTCATTGTTGCGGTGGTGTTGTCTGTGGCAGCCATCATCGGCTGGCGCTGGTACGACAGCCACAAACAGACTCAGGCGCATGAAGGTGCAAACGCCTACGCTGCGTATCAGGCAGCGCAGGGCAGCGCAAAAGAGTCCGCCGGGGATACCATTGCGCAGAATTTTTCCGGCAGCGCGTACCACATATTTGTCCTGTTTGACCGGGCGCAAACAGCAGTTGAAGAAGGTGACCTGCTGGCCGCTGAGGCGTTTTTGAACACTGCTGTGGAAGAAGCCGACGCCCCTCTGTTACGGGACCTGGCAAAAATCCGACTGGCAAAAGTGCAGCGTGGCCTGGACCAGAGCGATGCAGCTCTGGCGACTCTGGATGCCATTGGCAATGCCGGCTACCGTAGCTGGGCGCTGGAAGCCAAAGGGGATATTTTTGTGTCCCGCAACGAGCTGGAAAAAGCCTATGAGGCCTACAGTGCCGCCAAAGACGCACTTGCCCCGGGTGAGCAGCGGCCCATCCTCGACATGAAGTGGAAAAATGTCACGCCGTTCAACGGTCAGTACGTGGAATTCACCGATACCCTTGAAGCCGCGCTGCAGGACGCACAATCTACCCTGGCGGCCCAGGAGTCAGATGAATCCCAGCCAAACAACGCCGAAGCAGAGCAGGATCAACCGGTCGAGCCGGCGGCGTCGGATGAGAACAACTGAGATGTTCTATCGCTGGACGCTGTTGGTGGCGGCATCTCTGCTGTTAAGTGGCTGCAGCTGGTTCAGCTGGCTGCCCTGGGTTGATGATAAAGACAACAAGGAAGATCCGGCTGAACCTGCCAAGCTGGTTAAGTTTGACGCAGAAATCAAACTGGAGCGACTCTGGAAAACATCAGTGGGAGATGGTCTGGGCAAAAAGTACCTGAAGTTGCCGCCTGCCATTGTAGCGGATCTCATCATTGCCGCAGATGGCTACGGACATGTCCAGGCCAACGATCGTTTCACAGGCAAGAGAGTCTGGCAGGCCGAAGTCGGGCAGGTGGGAGGCTCACTGTTGTCCGTGCTGAATTTCATTGACCGCCGTGACCCCAGTTTTGTATCCGGCGGTGTGGGTGCGGGTGCCGGTAAAGTTTACCTGGGTACAACGGGCGGTTATGTCATCGCCCTGGACGTTGCCGATGGCACCGAGCTGTGGCGCACTGATCTGGGCAGCGAAGTGGTAGCGCCTGCGGCCGCAGATGGTAGCCTGGTGTTTGCGCAGACCATCGATGGGCGCCTGGTGGCCATGCGCGCTGATTCGGGCGAGATCCAATGGACCTTTGATAACCAGTTGCCCATCCTCACATTACGTGGCACCAGCATGCCGGTGATTGCTGAAGACATCGTTTATGCAGGATTTGCCAACGGTAAACTGATTGCGCTGCGCGCGGAAAACGGCGAACCGATCTGGGAGCATCGGGTGATGTTACCGGAAGGTCGGTCGGAGCTGGATCGCATGGTGGATGTTGATACCACACCCCTTGTAAACGGGCCTGCAGTCTACGTCGGTGCCTTCCAGGGCCGGGTAAAGGCGTTGTCCCGCCGGGATGGGCGTGCGCTGTGGGAACTGGAAGTCTCCACCTTTCAGAATCTCAGTGAAGGGTACGGACAGATTTACGTGGTAGACGATGAAGACGTGGTAGCCGCATATGATCAGCAGACCGGTGAACAGGTCTGGGTCAACGAAGACTTCAAGCTGCGCGGATTGACGGCGCCGCTGGCTTTCTCCAATTATGTGGTATTTGGAGACGCGGAAGGCTATCTGCATGTAATCGCGCAACGCGATGGTCGTCACCTCGGCCGACGCAAACTGGACGGCGATGGCATCCGCAGCGAGCTTGTGCTTGGCGAGAGCACACTTTATGTACTGGGCAATTCCGGCAGTCTGCACGCCCTCGAAATCGAGCTCAGGTAATCCATGATTCCCACCATCGCACTGGTGGGCCGACCGAATGTTGGTAAGTCCACATTATTCAATAAGCTCACCAGGAGCCGGGACGCGCTGGTAGCGGATGTACCCGGGCTGACCCGCGACAGACGTTATGGCCGCTGCGAGATCAACGGTCAGTACGTGACCCTGATCGACACTGGTGGGCTGTTTGGTGACGATGTCCTTTCCCAGGCGCTGACGCAGCAGACGCAGCTGGCCGTGGCGCAAGCTGATCTGGTAGTGCTGTTGCTGGACGGTCGGGATGGTGTGACATCTGCAGACCAGGACGTGGTGGCCTATCTGCGCCGGGAATCGGTCAACTTCATTCCGGTAGTAAACAAAATCGATGGTATCAGCGAAGATCAGGCGCTGGTGGACATATCCCAATTCGGATTTGAAGAGCCCGTGCTGATCTCAGCCAGTCACAGTCGAGGGCTGCGTGTCCTGTCTGAGACGTTGCTGACGAGGCTTAACCAGATCGGGGCATTTGACACAGAAGACCAAGCTGCGGTTAACAAAGGTATCCACGTGGCGGTAGTGGGGCGACCCAACGTTGGCAAATCGACGCTGATCAATCGCATGCTGGGTGAAGATCGCCAGGTGGTATTCGATATGCCGGGCACTACAAAGGATGCCATCGATATACCCTTCCACCGCAACGAAACTGACTATGTTCTGATTGATACCGCTGGCGTGCGCCGTAAAGGACGGGTTGATGAAATCACCGAGAAGTTTTCCGTGGTGAAAGCGCTGCAGGCGATGGAGCGCGCGCACGTTGTTATCCTTGTTGTCGACGCGACTGAAGGCGTCGTGGAGCAGGATCTGCATGTTCTGCAGTACGCGCTGGAAGCGGGCGCCGGGATGCTGGTCGCTGTGAACAAGTGGGATGGCCTGGACGAAGCTCAGCGTGATAAGGTGAAATATTCCGTTGATCGCCGCCTGGCATTTGTGCCCTGGGTGCCCCTGCAGCGTATTTCCGCCCTGCACGGTACTGGCGTAGGTCTGCTGTTTGAGTTGATCGATACCGTTTACGCGGCGGGTGAATTTGATGTGTCGACATCATTGTTAACCCGTCTGGTGCGCAATATGGTGGCTGCGCATCCGGCACCTTCGGTGCGCGGCAGGCAAATCAAAATCAAGGTGGCAACCCGTGGTAGAAATCATCCGCCAACCATTGTGATCCATGGGAATCAGCTCGATGCATTGCCCAGCAGTTACAGGCGTTTCCTGGAAAACGGATTTCGTGACGCCCTTAACCTGATAGGCAACCCGATTCGCCTGCAGATGCGCGAATCAGACAACCCCTTTGCCGGGAAAAAGAACGTGCTCACCCCACGTCAGAAGCAGCGTCGGGAAAGGGTCATCAAACATCGAAAAAAGCGTTAGCGCTGATCCCTCAGCTGGTTGATCGTGGTGAGGAACGTTTGCGGGTCCACGCGATACCCATTCAGACTCACAGACCAGTGCAGGTGGGGGCCGGTGACGCGCCCGGTCGCGCCCACCAGACCTATGGTGTCGCCCTGAGCGACCTGATCACCTTCCTCCACCAGTAATTCCGACAAATGGCAGTACATGGTGATCAGGCCCTGGCCATGGTCCAGAAAAAGGGTATTGCCGTTGAAATACAGATCATCTGCCAGAGTTACAGTTGCGCTGGCCGCTGCAATAACGGGCGTGCCGGTTTCTGCCGCAATATCCAGGCCGCTGTGTGGGCTGCGTGGTTGATCGTTAAAAAAACGTCGATGACCAAACAGACTCGTGGTTATACCTTCAAGCGGCAGGGCGAACCCGTTGCGCAGATCTGCACTTGGCGCAAATGTGTTGTACAGGGCTTTCTGTCGCACCGACTCCTGCCGTATGCGGGCCAGAGTTTCCGGCGGAGGAGTCACCATGGCCTTGTTTTCGATTGTGAGTCTCTGTTCTGTGTACTTTTTGTCTGAAATGCTGAAGGTGTGGCGCTGAGCTTTTCCATTGAGGAGGTAGCGCAGGGTTGCCTGTCCGGGCTTTGCGCTGATGGGCAGGCCTACCAGTACCTGTTTTCCATAGCGCATCACCGGGCTGCCCTGGAAGGTGATGTCGGCGGCATCGGCGGGCGGCGTCCAGACGTAGATACCGCCGGGTACGCTGGTGGTTGCCGGTCTGGGTTCTACCGGTGCTTTTTCCGGCGCGCTTTGTGCAAAGGCAGGGCGCATTAACAGGCCGCTGACAACTACGAACATAACCAGTTTGATCACTTATTTCTCCTGTTGGTCAGGGTGGCGCCGGGTTGTAGATGATCCACGGTGGCGACAAAGGCGCCATCCTGCAGATAGGTGGTGGTGGTGTCGCCAGGCGAGAGCTGTGCAAGGGAGGTGACGACGCTGCCGGAGTTGTTTTCAACCAGTGCAAATCCACGGTTGATGGTGGGCAGAGGGCTGACGCCGTGCAACATACGAGAAAAGCCTGCCAGTTGATTCGACTGAGCGACCAGGCGCTGGCGCATGGCATAGATCAGGCGGCGCTGGCTGGATACCAGGCTGCGCTGTGCGCTGTGCAGCTGCTCAGTCGGACCCAGTGCCTGCAGCTGCCGCTGGGCACCTGAGATCTGCAGGCGCAGGTAATCGAGTTTTCGTGAGATGGCCGCTTCCAGGCGCAGGTTGGCATCATCGATGCGTTGACCAAAACGGGTGATGATCTGTTCCGGGTTTGGCAATCGCCGCTGCAGATGTTTCAGCTGCTGTAAATGGCTGTGCAGGTCGCGTTGCCATGCCCGCTCCAGCGCGCGCAACTGCTGCTTTAACGCCTGCTGCACAGCGGCTGCGTCTGGCGCAATCAGCTCGGCAGCAGCTGAGGGGGTAGGTGCCCGCACGTCGGCAACAAAATCGCAGATACTGACGTCGATTTCATGACCCACTGCTGACACCGTAGGGTAAGCGCAGGCAGCCAGCGCCCGCGCCACAGATTCGAGGTTAAACGACCACAAATCTTCCAGGCTGCCGCCACCGCGGGTCAGCAGGACAATATCAGGCTCAAGTTGTGGTACTTTCTGCAGCGCTGCGAGCAGTTCTGCCTCAGCGGCGGGACCCTGCACCGCGCTGGGGATAACAGTGACCCGCAGGCTTGGGAAACGCCGTTGCCATACGGCGATGACATCGCGAATGGCGGCGCCGGTCGGTGAGGTAATCACGGCGACGTGTTGTGGCATCTCAGGTAGCGCTCGTTTGTTCTGAGCGTCGAATAAACCCTCCGCGGCCAGCTTCAGTTTCAGCTGATCAAACGCCTGCCGCAGGGCGCCTTCACCGGCAGCTTCTAAAGATTCAACAATGACCTGAAAATCGCCGCGACCTTCGTACAGACTGACCCTGCCCCGCGCGATCACCAGCTGCCCATCTCCGGGTTGCAGCGCGACGGACCGGTTGCGGTTGGCAAACATCGCACAGCGCACCTGGGCGTTTTCATCTTTCAACGAAAAATACCAGTGTCCTGAGCGGGGCCGCGCAAAATTGGACATCTCTCCCATCACCCAGACCTGGTTGAAACGCTGCTCCAGCGCCAGGCGTGCCTGGCGATTCAGTTGCGTCACGGTCAGAATCGGGTTGTCTTGGTTTGGCGCCATGGAGCGTGCATCGTACTGCTGGGTTTGCCAGCCATTATGCCGCATTAATTTGTCCTGCAAAGTCGGGTTGGTTTTACTTCCGGCAAGCAGGTCGATAGAATGCCGCTTTTGCGGAGTCCTAAATGCTGCGTATCGCTAACGACGCACTCACTTTCGACGACGTCCTGCTCCTGCCTGCCTATTCTCAAGTTCTACCGTCAGAGGTTTCTCTGCAGACGCGTTTGACGCGAGACATCACGTTGAATATTCCGTTGTTGTCTTCTGCAATGGATACGGTGACTGAGGCACGTCTTGCCATTGCTATTGCCCAGGAGGGCGGTATCGGCATCGTGCACAAGAACCTGACAGTGGAAGCCCAGGCCCGGGAAGTACGCGCGGTCAAGAAATTTGAGTCGGGGATCATACGAGACCCCATCACCATCGATCCGGATGCCACCATCCAGACGCTCTATCAGACCACACTGGAAAACGGTATTTCCGGCGTGCCGGTTGTGCGGGGCAACCAGCTGCTGGGTATTGTCACCAGCCGTGATCTGCGGTTTGAGAATCGCAAGCATGCCAAGGTGGCCGATGTCATGACACCCAAGGAACGTCTGGTCACCGCTCTGGAAGGCACCAGCTTTGCAGCGATCACCAAGCTGCTGCACGACCACCGCATCGAAAAGGTCCTGCTGGTCAATGAGGCGTTTGAGTTAACCGGCATGGTGACGGTGAAGGATATTGCCAAGGCGCAGGCTTATCCCATGGCCTGCAAAGACCATCTGGGTGCATTGCGGGTTGGTGCCAGCGTCGGCACCAGTGGTGAAACCGATGAGCGGGTTGCTGCCCTGGTTGAAGCAGGTGTCGACATCATTGTTGTAGATACTGCACACGGACATTCCAAAGGTGTGCTGGATCGCATCTCCTGGATCAAACAGGCTTATCCTGACTTACAGATCATCGGCGGTAATGTCGCAACTTATGATGGCGCAAAAGCGCTGATCGATGCCGGCGTTGATGCTGTGAAAGTGGGCATCGGTCCCGGTTCAATCTGTACCACACGCATTGTGTCAGGCATTGGCGTACCGCAGATTACCGCCGTTGCCGAAGCAGCGCGTGCAGCGGACGCGCAGGATATACCCGTCATTGCAGATGGTGGTATCCGCTATTCAGGTGACATCGCCAAAGCGCTGGTCGCCGGTGCCAGTGGCGTCATGGTTGGCAGTCTGCTGGCAGGCACGGATGAAGCACCCGGCGAGGTGGAGCTGTACCAGGGTCGTACCTACAAATCTTATCGAGGCATGGGTTCGCTGGGCGCCATGTCCCAGAGCAACGGTTCCAGTGATCGATACTTCCAGGAAGTGGAAGGTGACGGTCGTAAGCTGGTACCCGAGGGCGTGGAAGGCCGCGTAGCTTACCGTGGTCCCGTGGGCCCGATTGTTCACCAGCTGATGGGCGGTGTGCGAGCGGCAATGGGTTACACCGGCAGCAAAGACATAGAAACCATGCGCAAAATCCCGGAATTTGTCCGCATCAGCGGTGCCAGCATGGCTGAATCTCATGTGCACGATGTTGCCATCACCAAAGAAGCGCCCAACTACCCGAGAAGTTAAACAACGTGCACAACATTCATGATCAGCGTCTGCTGATAGTCGATTTTGGCTCGCAATACACACAACTGATAGCCCGACGGGTTCGCGAATGTGGCGTGTATTGTGAAATCTACAGCTATGACGTTGACGCAGCGTTTCTGCAGTCGTTTGCACCTCAGGGTGTCATACTCTCTGGCGGTCCGGAAACCGTGACCCTGGGAGAAACGCCGCGCCTGGCCCAGGCGGTGCTTGATCTGGGTGTGCCGGTGCTGGGCATCTGTTACGGCATGCAGACGCTGGCACAGCAGCTTGGCGGGCGGGTGCAGGCCTCTGCCAAGCGCGAGTTCGGCCACGCACAGATTACCGCTGAACAGCCAAGCACGCTGATTGGCGCGCTGGGTGCGACACAGTTAAGCAGTGCTGACGTGTGGATGAGCCACGGTGACAAGGTCATCGAGCTGCCGCCTGGTTTTGTTGTTACGGCGAGTACACCCAGCGCACCGATAGCTGCCATGGAAGATAGCCAACGGCATATTTATGGCGTGCAGTTTCATCCCGAGGTGACACATACGTCAAACGGAAATGCGCTACTTGCGGTGTTTGCGCTGGAAATCTGTGGCTGTAGAGGAGACTGGACAGCCGAAAACATCATCGAAGATGCCATTGCTCAGGTGCGTGACCAGGTAGGTGACGACGAGGTTGTACTTGGGCTGTCGGGTGGTGTTGATTCCAGCGTTGTGGCCGCGTTGCTGGCGCGCGCCATTGGCGAGCAGCTGACCTGTGTTTTTGTTGACAATGGTCTGTTACGCCTGGATGAACGCAGTGAAGTGGAAATGGCGTTTGGCAAGGACAGCGGCATTGGCAACGTGCTGCCGCTGAAAATTAAAACCGTGGACGCTGCTGACGAGTTCTACGCCAAACTTGCGGGTCTGGAAGATCCGGAAGATAAACGCAAAGCCATCGGCAATACGTTTATTGATGTTTTTGAGCGTGAAGCCAAAGCGCTGCCTGGCGTGAAATGGCTTGCACAGGGGACAATTTATCCTGACGTCATCGAGTCTGCGGCGTCAAAACATGGCAACGCACACGTGATCAAATCTCATCACAATGTTGGCGGTCTGCCTGAGCGTATGGCCCTGGGTCTGGTAGAGCCGCTGCGGGAACTGTTCAAAGACGAGGTCCGACAAATTGGTTTAGTGCTGGGTCTACCGCGATCGCTGGTCTACCGACATCCATTTCCAGGCCCCGGCCTGGGGGTGCGTATTCTTGGCGAGGTGCAACCTCAGTATGCGGATGTACTGCGGCGCGCAGATGCTGTTTTCATTGAAGAGCTGCGCGAGGCCGATTTGTATGATGCGGTTTCCCAGGCTTTTGCAGTCTACCTGCCGGTGAAGTCTGTCGGTGTTGTTGGAGATGCTCGGCGCTATGAACATGTGATTGCACTGCGCGCAGTAGAGACCATAGATTTCATGACCGCCCGCAGTGCACGCCTGCCTTATGACTTTATTGAGCGCGTGGCGAATCGGATTATCAATGAAATTGCTGAGATTTCGCGGGTGGTGTATGACGTTTCAAGCAAACCCCCTGCAACTATTGAGTGGGAGTGACCGGTATTGACAGGCAATGTCTGGCATTGGCAGGCCACTGAAGCCCGGTTGATCACTTATATACCTTGCAAATCCGGAATAAAACTCCTAAAATGCAGGGTATGTTAAGGCGGCGAATTACAGAAAGACTTCAGACAATGATCGCACAAGTGCCTGCGGTCGCATTGCTTGGTGCGCGTCAGGTAGGCAAAACGACACTCGCAAAAACCATTGCTAAAGACATCAACTCAATTTACCTCGATTTGGAAGCCCCCGAGGATTTGCTTAAGCTCAGCGACCCCAGCAGTTTTTTAAGCGCCCATGCCGATAAGCTGGTTATCCTCGATGAAATACAACGAAGCCCGGAATTGTTCCCCGTGCTAAGAGGGCTGATCGATAAAAACCGGGAGCAGGGACGTAGAGCAGGTCAGTTTTTGCTTCTTGGATCGGCATCCATGGATTTGATGCGTCAGTCTTCGGAAAGCCTGGCAGGTCGGATTAGTTATCTCGAGATGGGGGGGCTTGACGTTGCTGAAATTGATGGTAAGCAAGCGGATCGGCAGACCCTTTGGCTGCGGGGAGGCTTTCCCGACAGCTATCTGGCCACAGGTGATGACGTGGCCATGGACTGGCTTGAAAACCTGATTCGTACTTATCTTGAGCGCGACATACCGCAAATGGGCTTCCGTGTCCCCGCAGCAAGGTTGCGCCGACTGTGGACGATGTTGGCGCATTTGCAAGGTGAAACCATAAACTATTCCAAACTGGCCTCAAACTTGGAAGTTGATGCCAAGACGGTAAGACATTACATTGATATTCTGGCGGATCTTTTGCTGGTCAGACGTCTTGAGCCCTGGCATGCCAACGTCAAAAAGCGATTAGTAAAATCACCCCGCTATTATGTTCGCGACAGCGGTATTCTGCACCGCTTGCTAGGTATCAACAGCTACGATGCGTTACTGTCTAATCCGGTTTTGGGCAAGAGTTGGGAAGGCTTTGCCGTTGAAAATATTCTGTCGATATTACCGAGTCGCACAGAAATCTATTTCTACCGTACAGCCGCCGGCGCAGAGGTTGACCTGGTTATCAAGATGCCGTCATCTGAAATCTGGGCCATAGAGATCAAGCATGGGGTTGCCCCCAAAATCGGCAAGCACTACAACCAGACCTGTGATGATGTTGGTGCAACACACAAATTCATCCTTTACGGTGGTGAGGATGAGTTTCCTGTGGGTAATGATGTGAAAATTATTTCTCTGCCAGGGCTTATGGAAAGAATTCATTCAGGCTGAACCTTCGTAATTTCTGAGCATGGTATTGTTCATGGTATTACCGTTTTGAAAGAAAATAAGCCATTGAAAATAAGAGATAAAAAAGGCTTATTGATAATAGAGTGGGAGTAGGCCGCTATCAATCAATCGGATTCTTGTCTGATCGTGGCAATGCCTGAGTCCATTAATTGATTTGGACCTTGACCCAGAAGCTCGGACGCTCGTTCCCGGTATGATAAACTCGCGGTTCGATGAAAGAAAAATCTGTTCACAAATAAGGGGAAGGTCCAAGTCCAAACTATGAACCTGGGGGAGACGACGATGTGCCTCATCTCGAACTGGATTGTGCGAGCATTGTTTATTTTCGGGGCGTTGCTGTTCGCTTGCCAGACTGCCTTCGCCGACGACAAGCTTGCGGCCTATGGATTTGAGGCTGTGGAGGACCGCGGAGGCATTGCGAAAATCCACGAAGATGAGCGTGGCGTTTACTACTATGGCTCCTGGTGGGGTCGCGATCCCGATTGGTCCCCGCAAAGTCAGCGCGGTGGCTTGATCGCTTTTGTGAAACCGCGCGGCCCTGACGGCGAGATCGTCGCGGGCGAGGAGGTCATGGGCGTCATCAGCTATGTCGTTCCGCCAGATCCACAGCCGGTGTTTCGCATCGCGACCGAAGAAGTGGAGCATTTCAACACCACGATCCTGCCAAAGCTGCGCGCGACGTACCCCAATTTTGGGAACGTCTCGGATCTGCAAATCTACTATTACGCGCTGGGTTACCAGTTCGAAGATAGCGAGTATTATCTGAAATCGGAGCGTCTGCCGAACCGGTCATTGACGGAAGAGCCGCTGACACGCGCAGCCTTTACGAGAGTGAGCGCTGACCGGTTCGTTCCTCGTTACGAGGCGGTGGGTGAGCCCGGACAGTGGGTGTTTGCGAACTATGCCAACCCGGAATACAGGGCGCGTCAGTACTGGGCCTCGCTGAAGGCCGCGCGCGCCGACCGGCGCGAGAAGGGCGCGGCGGGTGATGCGGCGCCGACTTCCGTTGAAACTATGTCTGTTGCGGAACTCTATGCGCATTATCGAACCCGCAAACAGGCGCGCGAAGCGGCGGCAGCGCAAAAGCTCAGCGACGAGGTAGCGGCTTACCTCAACGGAATGCGGTCCTCTGGCGGCGTCTATCGAAACAACGAGTTCTGGGCCGCGTATGATCGCTCCTATGTCATGCGCCAGATCTTCAACCGTGAATACAGCAGAGTCGAGGATCCATTTGAGGCGGCTTCTGTTTACGCAAGCTATGTGACTGCATTCTACGACGTATGTGAGGCGTACCTTCCCGAAGGCCGATCCTGGATGGCGCGAAGCACTGACAACCGATGCGCGCGTGGTGGCGAACACTGCGATAAGTGGTACACAGAGATGCATCCGGATTTCTATCCGAAGTTCAATGATATGTATGAGCTCGCTGAAGGCGGCGCCATGCTCAAACTGCTGGGGGATATTCTGCCGAGACTATCAGGCTGGGAGGCCCGGTCTCCTCAGGAATTGCTGACCGCCATGTTCCGTCAGGCGACCGACCTCTTTCGCCGCGAAGGGACGATGAAGAAATTTCTCACGAACAATCAATGTATGAACACTGAAGCCCGGCAATTGCGCGAGAACCTCCTTGAAATGGTTGGCGCAACTTCTTCAATGAGCCGGCCGAGTGTCGGCGCCGCAAGCAACGATCAGCCTACTGACGCAGATTTGCTTCAGGAAACAGATTGGCGCAAACGTCAGGCGGAACGCGCATTGATGGCGCGCGCCAAAACGCCCGTCGAGGGTCCTGATGGTTGGCCGCTCGCACAGGAAGATCTGGCCGCTTACAGTTCGACGAAGATCGGCGACTATGAAGGGGCGATGGTTGCAGGGCCGTATCGCGATGCTGTTCGCTCTGCGAGCAAAAATCAGCATCCGGTGATTTATTGCCGCTATGGACCAATTGGCCTAAACGGTGAGTTGCCCGTCTGGGAAAACTGGTCCTTCTGGTACGGTCGCGTGCCGGCGGAAGCGGGAGCAATCCATGAGTACGACGTCACGCGGCTAACCGGGATGGTTAAACTTGCCGTGACCGAATGTCCTGCAACGACTGGCGCCGTAGAGCGCTTGTTCGCTGAGTGATTGCGCACCGTGCAGCCGGAGTTCGAGAATTACGTCAAGTGTGGTCGCTTTCTTCTCTGCGAGCTTGGTCAAAGGTCAGTTTTTTGGCTAGGCAACGCAGGGCAGCCTATCGAGCTCAGCGAAAGTGCGGGCGTATCACAGGTCTTTGAGCTGACCGGAGAACTGGCGCTAGGCGTCGATCAACACTGGCGGTCATATCATCCTGACTTTGTTGCAGCAGGTTCTCGGCTGGGCCGTGCGTCTGGCGCAATGGGTATCTGGAATATCGAGAACGGATCGCTGGAACGATCTCTGGTCGGATTTCATTATGGTGAAGTTCTGGGCGCGGAATTCGACGGCCACAGTCGCATTCTGACCTGGGGTCGTGATTATGTGCTTCGCGTTTGGAATTTCGCAACGGGCGCCTGCATTCAAACATCGCCGCTTCCACTCTGGTCCGACGAAGATGATGTCTCCTATCTTTCAGCGAGCGGGTTTCGCGATCTCACAGCCAGCGATAGGTGGAGGTATGCAGACGAAGAGCATCTTCCGGCGCTGAATGTAGAGCACATATGGAAACCGACAGATTGCATCGGTCAGTCGTCTTTCATCGTCTCAGCTCGCGCAGCCGAAAAGCAGAAAGCTCCCCGTCGTTGGTCAGTCTCGGAGGGCGGCCATGGCTGGATTTTTGGAATCAGAGATATTCGGGATGTCGAAGCCGGATACTCGTCTGCCATGCGTCTTGCAGATGGACGCTTGTGCGCAGGCGGAACGACATATGGAACCAGTGGATATTTCTATGTGTGGGATGGCCTCTTCGAGCTTCAGATTCTGCACATTCCGCCGTCAGACAATATGACCCTCGTCGGTGAAGTTGCCCCCAACGAGATTGGCTTCGCTCATCGGACCGGTTGGAATGAAACTTCTGGCAGTTACGAGGAAGTGCAAAATCGTTTTGAGGTTTGAACACTCGGATGAACTTAATGCGTGTATTGAATTCGTATTACCATCAAGCACAATGTCTGGGGGCAGAATGTCCGACTGGAACAGGAACGGATAGCCTGGGATGTTGTTTGGAAAATCGTGCAACAAATAGTTTCGTCGGCCTAGCGAAGGTGGTGGAAGGAAGGGGTTAGATGAACAATAGCGCCCGGAAAATTTGAAACCGGCCCAGTCTGGTGTGATGAGAATAGGATCCGCTTCGCTCTGGAGAAACCAGAGTTTCTCTGCACAAGCCCGAACAGATAATGCGCTTTGCGCCGCTAGTAACCATATGAGAAATAGCAGAAAATGGCCGCTTTTTAATCGACGATCGTAAGATGTTCTGTATCCCTGTGCAGATTCCGCCGGAACTGTGTGACATAGACGACGAGTGCAAAGCGATTTACCACAGCGCCGACAGCGTCTGCATCTGGGTTTTTCCAAGCCGCGATGTACGTAATCGTTTTGTGGATGAAACCCAGGGTATGTCGAAAGCCGAGCGTGAAGCTGTGTTCACCCGCTTTAGTGCCGAGTATTGTCTGTAAATGCGCGATCCTGCGGCTGATCTGCAGCGTGATGAGTTCTGGATGCGCCACGCTCTGCAGCAGGCGCAACTGGCTCAGACCCGGCAGGAAGTGCCCGTTGGCGCTGTGGCAGTGGTAGGGGATACGTGCATCAGCAGTGCTTACAACCAGACGATTTCCTCCTGCGATCCCAGCGCGCATGCGGAAATAGTTGTGTTACGGGATGCCGCGCGAACGCTGCGCAATCACCGACTGCCCCAGGTCACCCTCTATGTCACTTTAGAGCCCTGCATGATGTGTGCAGGAGCGCTCATTCAGGCGCGCATCGCACGCCTTGTATATGGGGCCAAAGAGCCCAAAGCCGGTGCGGTGGATACTCATCCGTTGTTACGCAGTGAATGGTTGAATCATCAGTTGCCGGTATCCGGCGGTGTGCTGGCAGACGCCTGTGGGCAGATCATGTCACATTTTTTTGCAGACCGGAGAGTGCCGGCGGCTGAGCCTGGGCGTCGCCGGCTGTTAAATGACAGGGAGTATCGGAAAGAGTGATGGACAGGAGTCGGAGCGATCATGCTGAAATTGTGGTGCTTGCCGGAGCGCCCGCGCTGAGCAGCTTTGCTTTGTCGAAACTGCAGCGGCAGGCGCCGCAGATATGTTATGCCGAATTTGTCCATCTTCTGCTGCTCGAAGGGGAGTTGGATCAGGCTGAACTATTCAGAGTTGAGCAGTTGCTCAGCTACGGACCCCGGCGTGGTCTGCCTGAGCCTGCGGGGCTGCGCGTCTGTACCGTGGTGCCACGCATCGGCACAATTTCGCCCTGGTCCAGCAAAGCCACAGATATCTTTGCGTTATGTGGCCTGACCAAGGTTGTCCGCGTTGAGCGGGGTGTGCGTTGGTTTGTCAATGTTGCGGAGGGGGCGGCTCAGATCGAGTATGGACATCTGCATGACCGCATGACGCAGACGGTTCTGCAGGACGAAGACTTCCAGCGAATTTTCAGCCACCAGGCGCCTGAGCCGGTTCGCCAGATCAACCTGCTTGAGGAAGGGCGCAGCGCGCTGGTAAAGGCAGATCAGAGTCTGGGCCTGGCATTGTCAGAAGATGAAGTGGACTACCTGGAGGCGGCCTACAAAGCTGCACAGCGTAACCCAACGGATGCGGAAATGATGATGTTTGCCCAGGCCAACAGCGAGCACTGCCGGCACAAAATCTTCAATGCGCAATGGCATGTTGATGGCCAGCTGCAGCCGAAATCGCTGTTTGCCATGATCAAAAACACTTTTCAGCAAACCAACGGACGTGGTGTCCTCAGTGCGTACTCGGATAATGCAGCCGTGATGCAAGGCACCGTCGAGTCACGCTTTCTACCTGCGCTTCACAATCATATTTATCAGTTTGAACAGGCCCCGGTGCACGTGCTGATGAAGGTCGAAACCCACAATCACCCCACTGCCATAGCGCCGTTTGCAGGTGCAGCCACAGGGTCTGGGGGTGAGATCCGAGATGAAGGTGCCGTGGGACGCGGTTCAAAACCGAAAGCAGGGTTGAGCGGATTCACAACCTCGCATCTGAATATACCGGGGCTTGGGCAACCCTGGGAGCTGGCGCCGTCCAAACCGGCTCAGATTGCCGATGCGCTGCACATTATGCTCGACGGTCCAGTCGGTGCAGCAAGTTTCAACAATGAATTTGGAAGACCTGCGATCAATGGCTACTTTCGCACCTTTGAAATGCAGTTAGATGAGGCTGTGCGTGGCTATCATAAGCCGGTCATGATTGCCGGTGGGGTGGGCACGGTGCGGGAAGAGCACGTGCAGGCCCAGGATTTTCCAGTGGGTACTGCCCTGATAGTGCTGGGTGGCCCTGCTATGTTGATTGGTCTGGGTGGTGGCGCGGCATCCAGTGTCGCCTCGGGCAGCAGTGCGGAAACGTTGGATTTTGCCTCCGTGCAGCGGGGTAATCCGGAAATGGAGCGTCGCTGTCAGGAAGTGATAGATGCCTGCTGCAGTCTGGGGGAGGATAACCCGATACGTCTGATCCATGATGTTGGAGCGGGCGGTCTGTCTAACGCATTGCCTGAGTTGATTCACGATGCCCATGCCGGAGGCCATTTTCTACTGCGCGCCATCAACAGTGCAGATTCCGGCATGTCGCCGCTGGAACTCTGGTGCAATGAGGCTCAGGAACGATATGTTCTGGGTATCGATGCAGCGGCGCTGGCGCGCTTTGAAGCGCTGTGCAGGAGAGAGCGCTGTCCTTATGCGGTGGTGGGGCATTCAACCGATGACGGGCAGCTCAGGGTTTTTGACGAGCATTTTGACAACTACCCCATCGATCTGCCGTTAGAAACACTGTTGGGTAAACCACCAAAAATGTCACGAGAGTTTTCACGGCAGAATATCGTGCAGGAACCTCTGGATGTTGCCGGCATGGATATCAACCAGGCGTTGAATCGGGTTCTACAGTTCCCCGCAGTGGCCAGCAAGCAGTTTCTCATCACCATTGGCGACCGCTCGATTACCGGTCTGGTCGCCTGTCAGCAGATGGTGGGGCCCTGGCAGGTGCCGGTTGCTGATGCCGCCGTCACGATGCGCGGCTACACCACGCTGACTGGAGAGGCTTTTGCCATGGGCGAGCGCAGCCCGCTTGCCCTCATCAACCCGGCAGCCGCTGCGCGGATGGCGGTAGCCGAAGCACTGACCAACATTGTCAGCGCAGATCTGGAAGAGATAGAACGGGTGGTGTTGTCTGCCAACTGGATGGCTGCGGCAGGTTCCAATCTCGAAGAGCAGAGTCTGTATGACTCGGTGGTTGCCGTTGGCGAACAGTTCTGCCCAAGCCTGGGTATCGCAATTCCAGTCGGCAAAGACTCTCTGTCCATGCAGACGCGCTGGCAGGAAGATGGTCAAGCCAGGTCCGTAGTATCGCCGGTAACTCTGATCGTTTCCGCTTTTGCTCCGGTGCGCGACGTCACCAGAACCTCTTTGCCTGTGCTGCAACCCGAACTTGATCACGAACTGCTGCTCCTGCATCTGGGCGGTACGGCACTGGGGGGCAGTGCGCTGGCCCAGGTCTACAGTCAGCTCGGTGATACTGCACCCGATGTCGATGATGCGGATCTGTTCCGCAAAATGCTCAACTATGTGCTGCATACGCGACGCTCGGGTCAGATCGTTGCTCAGCACGACAGGTCCGACGGCGGTCTGGTCGTGACGCTGCTGGAAATGGCGTTTGCCGGGCGCTGCGGCTTGCAGATTTCGCTGCCTGAGACGGTGGATGTCTTGTCAACTCTGTTTAACGAAGAAATTGGTATTGTTGTGCAGGTTGCGCAACATAACGTTGAGGACTTCGTGGCAAACGCCCCCTGTCCTGTCATGCGTCTTGGGCATGCCAGCAGAGAAGAACGTATTGTTTTTTCCTCAGGCAGCCGCACCATCATCTCTGCAAGTCGTGCAGAGCTGCAGCAGGTCTGGAGCCGGACCAGTTACGCGATGGCACGCCTGCGTGACAATGAAACCTGTGCTGACGAAGAATATCAGGGGTTGCAGGCTTCTGCCCGGGAGAATCCCGGATTACGAGCACAGACAACGTTTGTGGTTGACGAAGACATCTCTGCGCCTTTTGTGTCATTGGCTAAACCGAAGATTGCCATTCTTCGAGAGCAGGGTGTAAACGGTCAGATCGAAATGGCAGCCGCGTTCACCGCAGCGGGTTTTGAGTGTGTAGATGTCCACATGAGTGATCTGATAGAAGGGCGAGCGCACCTGTCGAGTTTTGCATCTTTTGTGGCCTGTGGCGGTTTTTCTTATGGGGATGTGCTTGGTGGTGGCGGGGGCTGGGCCAAAAGCATCCTGTTTAACGAAGCTCTGCGCCGTCAGTTTGAAGATTTCTTCCGCGCGGATCGCTTAGTCCTGGGTGTGTGTAACGGCTGCCAGATGCTCAGCGGGTTGCATGATCTGATTCCTGGTGCGCAGGCCTGGCCACGGTTTGTGGCCAATCGATCAGAACAGTTTGAATCGCGTACCGTCATGACCCGTATCGAACCTAACGCCTCTCCATGGTTGTCCGCCATGGCGGGCAGCATCATCCCGGTAGCGGTGGCACACGGTGAGGGTCGTGCAGAGTTTCGAGAAGATAACGATTTATCTCAGTTGCAGCGCTCCAGGCAGATTGCCATGACCTATGTGAATGCAGGCGGGGAAACCGCATTATTGTATCCGGATAACCCCAACGGGGCGCCAGCGGGTTTAGCCGGAGTGACGGCCAATGAGGGTAAAGTATTGATCACTATGCCGCATCCGGAGCGTGTCTATCTCGCCCGGCAGAATGTCTGGCCGGATCAAAGCTGGGGTGAGTACGCACCATGGATGCGCTTGTTTCGCAACGCACGCGTTGCGTTAAAGTGACGGATCGCGCAGGGTTTGAAGAGGTTCAGCGTCGCCTGAAATCCAGCGCTTCTGAACGAACCTGAAAATGGCCGTTCCTGCGGTCTTCGAAGTAGTACTGCAGAGATTTGGTGATTACCGGAAAGGCGAGATTGTCCCAGGGAATTTCGTGCTCTTTGAAGAGACGGACGTCAAGGCTCTCTTCGCCGCTGCTGAAGTCCAGATCGCTTAATTGCGCCCGATAGAACATATAAGCCTGGGATATATGCGGCAGAGAAAAAATGGTATACAACTCCAGCTCATCAACTCTGGCGTTAGCTTCTTCCTGTGTTTCACGGGCAGCGCCGGCGGCGATGGTTTCACCGTTTTCCAGAAATCCGGCGGGCAATGTCCAATAGCCTTTGCGCGGGTCGATGGCGCGCAGGCACAACAGAACACGGTCGTCCCAGACGGGCAGGCAACCGGTGACGATGCGTGGGTTGACGTAGTGAATGGTGTCGCAGTCGTGACACACATGCCGCTCGCGGTTATCGCCGGGTGGAATGGTGAAGGACAGCGTTGCGCCACAGTTACTGCAGAATTTCATAGCGCTGCAGTATAACCAGCTGCTGCTGATTAGTCTTTGTCTCCCGGATCATCGTCTGCGTCATCGAAGTTGATATAGCTGCGCGGTGGTTTGGGAAATGTCAGCACCTTTGCCTTGGGCGTCTGGTCGTGCTCTTCTTCTGCAACCAGCGGCGTGACCATGGAGCGGTGCAGATCTGCCAGCGAGTGACACATCATTTCAGAAATTCTGATGGTGGCGGCCAGCGGCGAACGCGCACGCTGGCGCTCAAGGTCAACCCGAAACTGTAAGCCTTCAAGGCGTTTGCGTTTTTGTTCCGTGGTGGCACCCGCAATCACGTGCTCCGTGAGTATGCGACGCAGTTTCTCCAGACGCTGCGGGTCGTTACGTGCCATGTCTACCAGTACATCAAACGCTGGTAGTTTCTGTTTCATTGTGTCTCTTTAAATTAACCCCTGACACCAGGGACTATGCATCAGGCCCCGTCGATAACCTATCCTGGTGCTGTAAGGGAATTGTGAGGCGAGATGTCGCCAAGGTGGTTGTTTTGTGTTGACGGGCGCTTACCATGTGCGCTGCTTTACATTATGAGAATTCGGGGGGAGCAGGGTGTTGTATCAGCTGGGAGACGTTAAGGTCCGGGCCGAGGGAGACTACTGGGTTGCGGATAATGCCATTGTGGTGGGCAATGTATTGCTCAAAAAAGATGCCAATATCTGGTTTAACGTGGTGCTGCGGGGAGATAACGATCTCATCACCATCGGCGAGGGCTCCAACGTTCAGGATGGCTCGGTGCTGCATACCGATATGGGCTATCCCCTTGAGGTGGGCCCCCACGTGACCATCGGCCACAAGGTCATGTTGCATGGCTGCACAATAGGAGAAGGCTCCCTCATTGGCATTAACTCGGTGATATTGAACGGTGTAAAGATAGGTAAAAACTGCATTATCGGTGCTAACGCTCTGATAACTGAAGGAAAAGAGATCCCTGATAACTCCATGGTGCTGGGTTCTCCGGGCAAAGTGGTGAAAACACTGTCACCGGAACAGGCGCAGAATATCCGGTTGGGCGCCGCCCACTATGTAGAAAATGCGCGTCGCTTCCGGTCCCAGATGGCGGTTCAACCGGTTGCTGAAGTGGCGGAGCGAACCTGATTGTGGGTGTTGTCCTTGGCACTCCGGGGTCTGTCACAGCAACCCGGGTCATGCTGCTGGGTAGTGGTGAACTGGGTAAAGAAGTGGCGATTGAATTACAGCGTCTGGGTGTTGAGGTGATTGCCGTGGACCGCTATGCCCATGCACCCGCCATGCAGGTGGGCCACCGCAGCCATGTCATCAACATGCTTGATGGGCAAGCGCTGGCTGCGGTCATTGCTGAAGAAGACCCTCACCTGGTGGTGCCTGAGATCGAAGCTATCGCTACAGCCACCCTTGTTGAGTTGGAACGAGATGGATTGCACGTAATTCCTACTGCCCGCGCCGCCCGACTGACTATGGACAGAGAGGGCATCAGACTGCTGGCGGCTGATACCCTGGGTGTTAAAACCTCGCCGTTTGTGTTTGCCGCCACGCTTGAGGATTACCGGCAGGCCATCGCTCAGATCGGCATTCCCTGTGTGGTAAAACCCGTGATGTCCAGCTCCGGCAAAGGCCAATCGCTGGTGGCGGACGCCGCACAGGCCCAGGCAGCCTGGGATTACGCCCAGCAAGGCGCGCGAGGTGCCGGTGGCAAGGTCATTGTGGAAGGTTTTGTTGACTTCGATTACGAAATTACGTTGCTCACGGTACAGCATGTCGGTGGTGTTTCGTTCTGCCCACCTATTGGGCATCGTCAGGCGGGTGGCGATTATCAGGAATCCTGGCAACCCCAGGCCATGTCACCGCTGGCACTGGCGGAGTGTGAGCGCATTGCCGGGCTTGTCACTGAAGAACTCGGCGGCTACGGTTTGTTTGGTGTTGAATTTTTCATCAAAGGTGACGATGTTTATTTCAGTGAAGTCAGTCCGCGCCCTCACGACACCGGCATGGTGACTTTGATCAGTCAGGATCTGTCGGAATTTGCGCTGCATGCGCGAGCGATTCTGGGATTGCCAATCCCCAATATCGCCTGCCGGGGACCTGCGGCATCGGCAGTTGTGCTGGTTAAAGGGGATTCCCGGCAGGTCACCTTTGGCGGGCTGGATGAAGCGCTGTCCGCGCCGGATACGCAGTTGCGTTTGTTTGGCAAGCCCGAAGTAAGCGGCGAGCGCCGCATGGGTGTGGCCCTGGCGCTGGGCGAAAGTGTTGAGCAGGCCCGCATTAAGGCGCAAGCAGCGGCAGCGGCGGTGAAACCCGGCTTGTGAGCCGGCGGACAAAACCAGCGCGCGGCGCTTGGCAAATAAATCAGCTCAGACTATAGTTGCGGCGTGAATATCAGGACTCTGTCACCTTTGTCTGTTTCATCGCTGCCTTTCCTGGCGGTGCAGCTACTGCTGCCGGTAGCACCGGCAACTATTTAATACCCCAGGGTCCCAGCGCCCACCCAGACATCAGTACCACTTTCAATTCAGGCCTGCCTGAGCGTGGCTCTGATATGAGTTAGATAGATGACAACAGGCGCAGCTGCGCAGCAACAAACAAAGGAAACATTGGCATGAGCCAACGTCATATTTCAGGACGCGCCCAAGGCGCGATGCCTTATCAAAAATACCATGCTTTTAAACCCGTCGATCTACCGGATCGTCAATGGCCGAACAAGGTGCTGAGCAAAGCACCCCGCTGGTGCAGTGTTGATCTGCGCGACGGTAATCAGGCGCTGATTGATCCAATGAACGTGACGGAAAAGCTCAAACTCTGGGATCTGTTGCTGGAAATCGGTTTCGCGGAAATAGAAGTGGGTTTTCCCGCAGCCTCCCAGCCAGATTTTGATTTCATCCGTCGCATTATTGATGAAGATCGAATTCCAGATGGGGTCAGCATACAGGTGCTGTGTCAGGCCCGTGAAGAATTGATTGAGCGCACCGTGGAAGCGCTGCAGGGTGCGCCCAGCGTGATTTTTCATCTGTATAACTCCACTTCCGAGCTGCAGCGTCGGGTTGTGTTTGGCATGGACCGGCAAAGTGTCATCGACCTGGCCGTGCAGGGTACCGAGGTGGTGAAGCGGGGCCTGAAAGATTTTGATGCGGATGTGACGTTTGAGTACTCCCCGGAAAGCTTCACGGGCACGGAACTCGACTTTGCCGCGGAAATCTGCACCGCCGTGGCCGATACCTGGGGCGCAACCCCGGAGCAGCCAATGATCATCAACCTGCCGTCCACGGTAGAGATGTCAACGCCAAACATTTATGCGGATCAGATTGAATGGTTCTGCCGAAATTTCCCACGTCGAGACGCAGCGGTAATCAGCCTGCACACACACAACGACCGTGGTACCGGTGTGGCGGCAACGGAGCTGGGGTTGATGGCGGGCGCGGATCGCGTTGAAGGCACCCTTTTTGGAAACGGGGAGCGTACCGGCAACTGTGATCTGGTGACAATGGCCATGAACATGTTCAGTCAGGGTGTGGATCCGGAGCTTGATTTTCGCGCCATGCCAAAAATCCGCGCAACCGTTGAAGCGGTCAACAAGCTTGCGGTGGCCGAACGTCATCCATACGCTGGCGACCTGGTGTTTACGGCGTTTTCTGGCTCACATCAGGATGCCATCCGTAAGGGCATGGCCAAAGTGGATCGTGACAGCTGGGAAGTACCTTATCTGCCCATTGACCCCGCCGACGTTGGTGGTTCCTACAAAGAGACGGTTCGAGTAAACAGTCAGTCCGGTAAAGCCGGCATAGGCTTTCTGTTGGAAGAACATTACGGCGTGGCATTGCCGCGGGATATTCTGGTTGAATTCAGCAGTGAGGTGCAGAAGCTCACTGAAGAACTGGATCGTGAGGTCAAGCCTGACGAGATCTTCGATCGTCTGGTGGCGACGTACTCGAATCAGGAGGGTCCTTATAAACTGATCGACTATGACCTGCTCAGCGGACGTGTGCAGGACCAGCGCTGTGTCGCCAGAATTGAGGTGTCACAAAGCACGGTGACGGTGGACGCTGAAGGAAGTGGGCCGATTGAAGCATTTGTTAACGCGCTGGTACAGACACTCAACGAACCGCTGACGGTGGTGGCATATCACGAGCATTCGCTGGGTGAAGGCAGTGATGCCCAGGCGATATCAATTCTTGCCATTGATGACGAGTCTGACGGCAGTCGCTGTTATGGTATCGGTGTGAGCCGCAACACCATAACTGCATCGCTTTATGCCATTGTCTCGGCGATGAATCGGCGCTGGGCCAAGTCCTGAAAAAAGGCGGCTAATCTTCTGCTTCGTGTTCCGTCGGCTTGAGGTGTTCAAGCCGACGGATTTTCAGATTCTTGATCATGTTGTCGCTGATCTGCAGAGTTTCAATCTGATACTCATCAATCTGCAGGCACAGATTGGATTCCGGAATGGTTTCCAGATATTCAAGCACCAGGCCGTTGAGCGTGCGAGGTCCTGCCAGGGGCAGATCCCAATGCAGCGCGCGGTTCACCTCCCGGATCACGGCTGAGCCGTCGATGACGTATGCGTCATCCTCCTGGGGCGATATCTCCGGCATATTAGATGCATAATCACTGGTGAATTCACCAACAATTTCTTCGAGGATGTCTTCCAGCGTAACAATACCCTGGACGTCACCGTATTCATCGACCACCATCGCAATGCGCTGTTTTTCTTTCTGAAAATTCAGCAGCTGAGTATGCAGAGGGGTTGCTTCGGGTACGAAGTAAGGCTCACGGGTCAGCTGCATGAGATCTGCCTTGGTGAAATCATCCATGGTCACCAGACGCGCCATGCGCCGCAGATGCAGGATGCCGAGCACGTTGTTGATGGATTCCTTGTAGATCGGCAACAGCGTGTGCTGGCTGGTGGCGGCTGCATCCATGATTTCATTGATCTCTGATTCGATATCAATTGCCACAATTTCGCTGCGTGGCACCATGATGTCGTTCACAGTGACGGACTCAAGATCCAGCAGTCGGACCATCATACTCTGACGCTCGCCAACGGACACAGCGCCTTCATTCACAACCGTTTTCAATTCTTCCGTCGAAAGATTTTCATTGTCTTCGCCCTGGTGTGGCGAGAACAGGCGAACCAGGGCGTTACTGAACCAGTTGATAAAGGCGACAACCGGATACAGCAGTTTGAGCAGCGGTTGCAGCACGTACACCGAACGGAAAGACCAGCCTTCAGGATGCAGGGCAGCCAGCGTTTTTGGCGCAACTTCGGCAAAGATCAGAAAGGTAATCGTCAACACCCAGGGCGCCAGCAACACACCAGTATCACCGTAAAGACGCAGCCCGATAACGGTGGCAATAGTGGCTGCGGAGAAGTTAACCAGGTTGTTACCCACCAGAATCACGCCAAGCAATCTGTCCGGTCGTCGCAGCAGGCGGTTGGCTTTGCGTGCGCCTTTGTGACGCTGTTTGACCAGGTGTTTAAGGCGATAGCGGTTGAGGGCCATCATGGCGGTTTCGGTGCCGGAAAAATAAGCGGACAGGCAGGTCAGGACAACGATACTGCTCAGCAGCACCCATATGGGGTATTCGTCACCATTCAATGTTTGTAAATCTCCACCGTTGTCTGAGCCTATCGATTTAACAGATACTCCAGGACAAACTTACTGCCCAGATAGCCCAGCAACAGCAATGTGAAACCTGTCAGGCTCCATTTCACTGCCGTCATGCCGCGCCAGCCGTACAGGTAGTGGCCGCAGAGAAACACAACATAGACCAGCCACGCAGCCGACGTCAGCACCACGTGGTGCAGCACCTGGCGGGCAAAGATATCGTCCATGAATACAAAGCCGCTCAGGATGGACGCTGACAGCAGGCCAAGACCAATCCAGAGCATCAGCAGATGCAGTCTGTCCATGGTTTCCAGCGGTGGCAGAATTGTGAAACTCGGCTCTCCCGGGTGTTTCAGGCGGCGTTCCTGCAGGGCCAGCAGAACAGACTGGCAAGCCGCCATCATCAGCACGCTGTAGGCGGCCAGGGACAGCATGATGTGCAGCAGCAGACCACCGGACAGATCCGCCAGCGGTTGGCCATGAGGTTCCAGCACATTGGCAGCCAGCAGCACGATAATGGATATCGGGAAAAGAAACAGATAGAGGTTTTCCACCGGCAGGCGGATATTGGCCAGCGCCACAACCGCGACAATGATGAAGGCAACCAGAGTGCTCACCGGCACCACGCTGAGATCGAGACCGTAGCTGGTGTCGAGCAGGGTATAGGTGGCGACGCCATGACACGCCAGCGCGCCCAGCGTGATCGCAAGGCTGACTCTGCTGGGCAGGGTCTGTTCACGTTTGCGCCAGCGGAAGTGCAGGCCAGCACAATACAGTGCAACGGCGGCAATGGAGGCGGTCAGTGTCACGGTGTACGCTCTTCTGGAGCTGCGAAGATGTGCGCTGCGAAAATGTCGATACTCAAGCAGTTTGAGCTCATTTAATCCTTAAGCTGCAGTTTGGCACATCAAACCCGGCTCTTGAAGCATTAAGCGTTTAGTCGAATCCTCCCGATATGGCTATACTAGCGGCCCGGCAAAACAACCCTTGAAAACCCATGTTCGAAAACCTTTCCGATAAATTAACCCAAACACTGCGCGGTATCTCAGGGCGCGCCAGGCTCTCGGAAGAAAATGTCAGTGATGCGCTGCGTGATGTGCGCATGGCACTGCTGGAGGCGGACGTTGCGCTGCCGGTGGTGAAGTCGTTTATTGAGCAGGTTAAGACCAAGGCGCTGGGTACCGTTATTTCCAACGCGCTCAATCCGGGTGAGCAGTTTGTCAAAATTGTTCACGACGAGCTGGTACACACCATGGGCGACGCAAATGATGCGTTGAACCTCGCCGCAGCGCCACCCGTGGTTATTCTCATGGCAGGTCTGCAGGGCGCCGGTAAAACCACCACGGTGGCAAAGCTTGCGCGCTATCTGGCCGAGCGGGAAAAGAAAAAAGTAGCCGTGGTCAGCGCGGATGTCTACCGCCCGGCAGCCATTGCCCAGCTGCAGACGCTGGCAGGGGAAGTCAAGGCACTCTTTATTCAGTCCACAGCGGATGAAGCGCCGCTGGCGATTGCCGAGCGCGCCGTTGCGGAAGCCAAAAAACAGTTTGCTGATGTGTTGATTGTCGACACCGCCGGCCGGCTTGCGGTGGACGATGCGATGATGGGTGAGATACGCAGTCTGCAGGACGCGTTGCAGCCGGTAGAGACCCTGTTTGTGGTTGATGCCATGACCGGGCAGGATGCCGCCAACACCGCTCAGGCATTCAATCAGGCACTGACACTGACCGGCGTTGTGCTGGCCAAAGCGGATGGCGACGCGCGCGGTGGTGCTGCCCTGTCTGTCAGGGCAATCACCGGCAAACCGATCAAGTTCCTTGGCATGGGTGAAAAGTCGGATGCGCTGGAACCATTTTATCCCGATCGCCTGGCGTCGCGGATTCTTGGCATGGGTGATGTGCTGTCTCTCATTGAAGAAGCAGAGCGTAAGGTTGACAAAGCCAAAGCGCAGAAGCTGGCCAACAAGATCACCCGGGGGCGTAAATTTGATCTGGAAGACTTCCGCGACCAGATTGATCAGATGGCAAATATGGGTGGTATTTCCAGTATGCTGGACAAGTTGCCTGGTGCCGGACAGCTGCCGCCTGCTGCCCAGGCGCAGCTGGACGATGGCCTGTTCAAGCGCATGGGGGTCATCATCGATTCCATGACGCCCCATGAGCGTCGTTTCCCGGATGTGATCAACGGCTCACGCAAACAGCGAATTGCCAAAGGCAGTGGTACGGACGTACCCGATGTGAATCGTCTGCTCAAACAACACAAGCAGATGCAGAAGATGATGAAAAAGGTGTCCAAGAAAGGGGGCATGCAGAAAATGATGCGTGGCCTGCAGGGCATGAAACCACCGCCAGGCATGCCAAGACGATAGCCACCATGCCCCAAACACTTTCGGCCGATTATCTGGTGGTGGGTGCTGGTGCCATGGGCATGGCGTTTGTTGACGTGATTCTCAACGAAACCCAGGCCACTGTGCTTTTGGTCGACAGATACCATCAGCCCGGTGGCCACTGGAATGTGGCCTATCCATTTGTGCGGCTGCATCAGCCATCGGCTTTTTATGGCGTGAATTCGCGCAACCTCGGCGCTGATACCATTGACACCCATGGATGGAATGAAGGCCTGTATGAGCTGGCCACCAGCAGCGAGGTGTGTGCGTACTTTGATCAGGTCATGCAACAGCAGTTTATTCCCAGCGGTCGGCTGCAGTATTTCCCGATGTGTGAATATACCGGGCCGGGTGAATTCAGATCCCTGTTAAGTGACCGTACTTATCGTGTTGAGGCCGGGAAAACCGTCGACGCCACGTATATGAATGTGACCGTACCCGCCATGCGCGCGCCGTCCTATTCCGTTGCACAGGGCATGACCTGTGTACCCCCCAATGCGCTCCCGACAGTGACGCAAGCCGTTGCCCGGTATGTCGTCATTGGTGCAGGCAAGACGGGTATGGACGCGTGCCTGTTCCTGTTGAAAAATGGTGTGGATGCGAGCCGGATCTGCTGGATCATGCCGCGAGATTCATGGTTACTCGACCGCGCCAATATTCAGCCTGGCAAACTGTTCTCGCAATCCATCGGGCAGGGTTTTGCCAGACAGACACAGGCCATGGCCGAGGCAACCTCGATCAATGATCTGTTTTCCCGGATCGAAGCCTGTGGCCAGCTGCTGCGGCTTGACCCCGACATTGAACCCAGCATGTATCGTTGCGCTACCGTTACCAGAGCTGAGCTGGACCAGCTGCGTCGCATCCAGAATGTTGTGCGCAAGGGGCGGGTTGAATCAATTCGGGCGGATCGGCTGATTCTGCAGCAGGGTGACGTGGCCACCGATGCGCAGACCCTGCATATAGACTGCACCGCTGACGGTCTGCAGCGACGTCCTGCCACTGCGGTGTTTGCCTCAGATAATCTGACGCTGCAGTCTGTTCGCACCTGCCAGCAGGTGTTCAGTGCAGCGTTTATCGGCCATGTGGAAGCGCATTACAGCGATCAGACTTTGCAGAATGAGCTGTGCACTCCGGTACCTCATCCCAATACTGCCATCGACTTTTTGCGTACCAGTCTGGTCAGTAACACCAACGCAGCGCGCTGGGCGCAGGACGCTGATCTCCAAACCTGGTTACTGCAGGCCCGCCTGGACGGTTTTTCCAACCCGGCAAACGTTCCCGATACCAGTGATCCTGCTACTGCACAGCGCCTCGCCAAGCTGGGTCAGGCCAGCAGTGCGGCGATGCGCAATCTTAAAACGTTGCTGGATGGCGCTGACCAGCCATGAGGCTGCTAGTGCTTGCATTCCAAAAGGCCTGCTATAGAATACGCCGCCTGAAATTTCACACTTTCGATTCAACTTTAAAGTAGACAGAGCAGCACATGGTATCAATTCGTCTGGCCCGTCACGGCTCCAAAAAAAGCCCCTTCTACCACATTACCGTGGCAGATCGCGCAGAGAGTCGCGATGGTCGTTTTGTAGAACGTCTTGGGTTTTACAACCCCGTAGCAAAAGGTCAGGCTGAAACGCTGAGAATGGACCTTGATCGCGTTGACTACTGGTTATCTGTGGGTGCTCAACCTTCAGACGTGGTTAAAAAACTGATCAAACAAGCGCGTAAAGCCGTTTCCGCGGCAGCTGCTTAAACGCTTCATCTTCCTGTCGTGCCCGTCGCTGATCATGCGGACAGGGTCATTGTGGTGGGGCGCATAGGCGCTCCCTACGGCATAAAAGGCTGGGTCAACGTCCAGTCTTTCACACAACCCCTTGAAAACCTTTTGTCCTACGAGCCCTGGCTGCTGCAGGCGCCCGGCGCCTCGGGCTGGCAGAAATCCTCCAGACATCGCATTCGGCCGCACAAAAAAGGCTTTGTTGCTGGTTTTGAAGATGTGTCCGAGCGAGATCAGGCGGCAGCGCTGACGGGTACCCTCATCGGAGTGACGCGATCTGCGTTTAATCCTGCGACGCAACCAGGTGAGTTTTACTGGCAGGATTTAACAGGTTGTCAGGTTGCCAACCAGAATGCTCAGGTATTGGGCGTGGTCGACCACCTCCTGGAAACCGGTGCGCATGATGTGCTGGTTGTGCAGCGTCAGGGTCAGATCCGGGGCGAGACGTCCGATCCCCAGGTGTTGATCCCGTTTGTTGCCCCTTACATAGAACATGTTGATCTCGAAACTCGCCGTATCACGGTGCAGTGGGAACCTGACTGGTGACACCTCCATGTGGTTAGGCATCATTACGGTACTGCCTGAACTGGTAGAGGCCGCGCGCAGCGGTGGTGTTTTTGCACGTGCTTTGGCTGCCGGCAGCCTGCAACTGCAGGTTTTCAATCCACGGGATTTTGCGCTGGACAAACACCGTACCGTCGATGACCGGCCTTACGGCGGTGGCGCAGGTATGGTGATGATGACCGCGCCGCTGGTCGCCGCACTGGACGCCGCCCGCGCAGCAGCGCCAGGTCCTGCCAAGGTGGTGCTTATGGATCCACAGGGTGAAGTTTTTGCTCAGGCCAAAGCGGTGCAGGAAAGCCAGACAGGCAGCCTGATTATTGTGTGTGGTCGCTATGAAGGCCTGGACCAGCGATTTGTTGATCGTTATGTCGATGAGCGCTGGTCGATTGGGGATTATGTCCTCAGTGGGGGCGAACTTGCAGCCCTTGTGGTTTGTGATGCGATAGCGCGCCATATTCCCGGTACTTTAGGCAATACTTTGTCAGTTTTTGACGAATCACATCTTGATGGAACGCTCGATTACCCTCACTATACGCGCCCCGTGGATACCGCCGAAGGCAGCGTGCCTGACGTCCTGCTCAGTGGTGACCATCAACGGATTTTTGAATATCGACGCCGGGAGGCGTTACAACGAACTTTCCATCAACGCCCGGATATGCTCACCCGTCGAGTGTTCAGCGACAGCGATCGAAAGTTGTTAACAGCGTGTTTTGCCGCATCTGATGAGGAGCAGAACACTACGAAAAAGCAGTGAGGCTTAACATGCGTAGAAATAAAATCATTGAAGAGATTGAAAGCGCCCAGCTGAATCAGGATATTCCTGAATTTGCGCCAGGTGACACCATCAGCGTGCAGGTCCGCGTCAAAGAAGGCGAACGTGAACGCCTGCAGGCCTTTGAAGGCGTTGTCATCGGCATTAAAAGCCGCGGTCTGAATTCAGCGTTTGTGGTGCGTAAAATTTCCCACGGTGTGGGCGTGGAGCGTACCTTTCAGACCCACAGTCCGCTGATAGCCGGCATTGAAGTGAAACGAAGGGGTGATGTGCGTCAGGCCAAGCTGTACTACCTGCGCGAACTGTCCGGTCGAGCCGCGCGGATCAAAGAAAAAATCAAGTAGGCGAAAGCCGCTGCCGTCTGGCAGCTGCACAGGGTTTGCTTTAGGCAATCTCTCTGCCCTTGAAATCGGACCCGTTTATGTGGGAAAGATGGAGAGAGCAAGGGGCTCGAGAAATAGAGCCAGCTTGCTAAGCTTGGGAGAGAGGGGGAGAGAGATCGCTTAGCAAGCTGGTCAGCATCACGGGAGAGACGTCCGCGATGCTGTGGTGCTCCAATATACCGGGGGGACGGTGGCATACTGCATTGAAGCTCGGATTCTTATATGCAGCCCTCGTGCCAACTTTTAAAAAATCTTCGCGAATCTTTATCTGTCACCTAACATAGCCAGAAATATCATATTTTTCAATGAGTTAAGTCTGGACCCCCTGTGAATATCCTCTGCTTCCTGTTGACTCGGGCAGTACGCCGTATCGTATCGACGTGTCAATCTGTGTCACTTTCGGACTAGAATCGCATTTCTTTCATCAACCGGTGGTAAGCAGCTGTCGTGTCCGCCTCAGATGTTGTGATCAGCACCTATCTGGATGCCATGTGGCTCGAACGAGGGCTCAGCGAGCATACCCTGGCGGCCTATCGCCGTGATCTGCAGGCAGTTCAGAGCTGGCTGCAGCACCAGGCCGGACGTGACCTGCTCACCGCGCAACCCGCTGATCTGCTGGAATATATGGCAGCTCGCTTCAGCGCTGGTCTGGCCAGTCGCAGTGCCGCGCGCAGCTTAAGCGCGCTGCGAGGCTTTTACCGCCATCAGTTGCTCAATGAGGTGCTGAGTGAAGATCCAACCGCGTTGCTTGCGCATCCGAAAGCAGGCAGACCTCTGCCCCTGGTGATTTCAGCAGCACAGGTTGAAGCGCTGTTAACCGCGCCGGATGTCGATACGGCTCTGGGCCTGCGCGATAGAACCATGCTTGAAGTGCTGTATGCCACCGGGCTGCGCATTACGGAGCTGATTTCGCTGCAGCTCACCAGCATTAATCAGCGTCAGGGTGTTGTTCGGGTGACGGGTAAAGGCGGCAAGGAGCGCCTTGTCCCCATGGGTGAAACCAGCCTGCACTGGTTGCAGAGATATCTGCAGACGGCACGCATTGAACTGTTAGGGGAGCAAGGCAGCGTGCTGTTCCCCAGCCGTCGCGGGCGGCAGATGACCCGGCAGACCTTCTGGCATGCAATCAAACGATATGCCCTGATCGCGGGAATCCCGGATACGGTATCGCCACATACATTACGCCATGCTTTTGCCACGCATCTAGTGGATAATGGCGCAGACCTGCGTGCGGTGCAGATGATGTTGGGCCACAGTGACTTGTCTACGACCCAGATCTATACGCACATTGCCCAGCAGAGACTGCAGAATCTCGTACGTACCCATCACCCTCGCGGGTGAGAACTCCCATTGCTTTAAGGACCTGACAATACGTGATTAGTAAACCTCTCAACCTCTTCATTGCCGTAAGTCTCGGCCTGGGTTTGCTGTTTGCCGCACAACAGTGTTTTGCACAGCAGCCATATCCCCAGGGCAGCGAAAAACTCATGGCTAAACTGGCACAGCTGCTTCCGGATCTGCCCATTGAGGCGGTGACCGCTACACCCAAGGCGGGGTTTTACGCTGTTGAACTTGAAGGCGGACAAACGCTTTATGGCAGCGCCGATGGCGAATTTCTGTTTTCCGGCGATATGTATCGGTTGACCTCCGAGGTTGAAAATCTGGCAGAAACCCGCCGCATGACCAAGCGCCGTGCTCTGCTCGCGGCAGAACCTCTTGAGAATATGGTGGTTTTCAGTCCCACCGGCGAAACCAAGTCGTATATCAGTGTGTTCACTGATGTGGACTGTGGCTATTGTCGAAAACTGCATCAGGAGATGGCGGATATCAACGCGCTGGGCATTGAGGTCAGATACCTCGGTTATCCTCGTGGCGGGCTAGGTACGCCAACCCACGCAAAAATTGTCTCAGCCTGGTGCGCGGATGACCCAACTGAAGCGATGACCGCGCTCAAGTCCGGCCTGAACATCGAAATGAAAGATTGCAAAAATCCTATTGCCGGACACTACGAGCTGGGCCGTAAGGTAGGTGTGACGGGAACCCCGGCAATTGTCACCTCAGACGGGCGTCTGTTGCCCGGCTACATGCCCGCTGCTGCATTAGCCGAAGCGATTGGTTTGAAGTAGGCGGGCATCCATGCAGCAGATTCGATTGGGCATTGCCGGCCTCGGCACCGTCGCTTGCGGCGTTTTAGAGATTATTGCCCAGCGCAAGCAGCTGATTGCTGCGCGCGGTGGTGTGGAGATAGTTGTCAGTCGGGTAGCAAGCCGAACAGCTAAGCCCGAAGTTAACCTGTTGGGAGCCAGCTTTTCCACAGATCTGAACAGTCTGTTGGCGGATGACGTCGATATGGTTGTCGAGTTGATTGGTGGTGAAGGTGCTGCTCTGGAGCTGATCGGTGCGGCAACTCGTGCCGGCAAGCTGGTGGTGACAGCCAACAAGGCTGTGATTGCAAAACATGGCAACGAATTGCAGGATCTGCGCAACAACATCGCCTTTGAAGCCGCCGTTGCCGGTGCAATTCCCATAATCGCGAGCATTGAGCGCGGCCTGATTGCCAATCAGTTTGAGCACGTTATGGGAATCATTAACGGTACCTGTAACTATATCCTCACGGCGATGAAGGAAGAGGGTGCTGGTTTCGCCGATGCACTGGCGCGCGCACAGGCGCTGGGCTACGCCGAAGCAGACCCTACCTTTGACATCGAAGGCATAGACGCGGCACATAAGCTGGCGATCCTGCTGGGCCTGGCCTTTGATCAGCCTTTTAACTTTGCGGACCTGCACGTCGAAGGCATCTCCCGCATCACCGCAGATGACATCCGTTATGCAGATGAGCTGGGTTATCGCATCAAACACCTGGGTATTGCTCGACAGGTAAAGGAAGGTATCGAAGCTCGCGTCCATCCAACACTTGTGCCCAACAGTCAGCTCCTGGCGCACGTTGACGGCGTCATGAATGCCGTTCTGGTCAAGTGCGATGCGGCCGGTGACACACTTTACAGTGGTCCCGGCGCCGGTGGCAGTGCAACGGCGTCTGCGGTTCTCAGTGATGTGGTATCTCTGGCCCAGCGTCGTGGATCCAACACGCGCATTCATACGGACAGTGCACAAATCCCTGTGCCTGTTCTGCCCATGGCGCAGGTGCGCACGGGCAATTACCTGCGTATACCGACCAAGGACGAACCCGGGGTGTTTGCGAAGGTTGCTCAGGCGCTGTCGCAGCATGGCATCAGCATCGAAGCTGCGATACAGAAGGAGCCGAAGCCCGGACAGGCTACGGTTGCGATTGTCATGCTGACCCAGATGAGCAGCGAAGCAGATATAGAGGCCGCCATGGATGAAGTGAGAGAGCTGCCTCAGGTAGCCGGTGAGATTGTACGTATTCGGGTTGAGAGCTTTGATTGAACAACTGTGACTGAAACGAATTCTGATTCTGTACCTGATGGAAATAGATGGAGATTCTGACCCGCGAGGTTGACCTGAACGTGCTGGCTGATCTGCAGCCTCCACTCCTGCGACGAATATATGCGGGAAGAGGGGTGCGCAGCGTTCAGGAACTGGACCGTTCATTACAGTCTTTGGCTTCTCCGGCCAAGCTGCCGGATGTGCAGATTGCCGCCGAACGCCTGGCTGATGCAATCCAGCAACAGCAGAAGATAATGATTGTTGGTGATTTTGATGCGGATGGGGCGACTGCGGTCACCCTCTGTGTCAAGCTCCTGCAGGACTTTGGCGCGCAGCAGGTAGAATTCCTGGTGCCGAATCGCTTTGAGTACGGCTATGGACTGTCGCCGGAAATTGTTGATCTGGCCAGCGTATCGCAACCGGATCTGATCATTACCGTAGATAATGGGGTATCCAGTGTTGCCGGAGTGGATCGCGCACGTGCCTTGAACATCGACGTGATTGTGACAGACCATCATCTGCCGGGCGCGGAACTGCCCCGTGCGTGCGCCATTGTTAATCCGAATTTACCTGATGCTGGCTTTCCCAGCCGCAATATGGCCGGCGTCGGTGTGGCTTACTACGTACTGGGTGTTGTACGCACAACGCTGCGAAACCGTGGCTGGTTTACCGATCAGCGTCCCGCGCCAAACCTGGCTCAATACCTCGATCTGGTCGCGCTGGGGACGGTGGCCGATGTTGTTCCGCTGGATGCCAACAACAGGATTCTGGTTCACCAGGGCGTTGCACGCATGCGTGCCGGGCGCTGTCTGCCTGGTATCAAAGCCCTGGCTGAAATTGCCAGACGATCATTGGCCACGCTGTCAGCCCAGGATCTGGGTTTTGCCCTGGGTCCACGTCTCAATGCGGCAGGTCGTCTGGAAGACATGAGCATTGGCATCAAGTGCCTGTTGGCAGACAGTCTGCCTGAGGCACGACGCCTGGCGACCGCGCTGGATCAGCTGAACAAAGCCCGTCGCCAGCTGGAACAGGATATGGTGGGTGATGCTGAACTGCTGCTCGCGCAGGATCAGGCGGATACTGATCGGGTGGGGTTGACCGTTTACCATGAATCATTCCACCAGGGTGTGGTGGGTATTGTCGCGGGGCGTCTGCGTGAGAAATTCCATAAGCCGGTGATCGCGTTTGCCGATGCCGGTGATGCCGCTCCAGACGAGCTCAAGGGCTCCGCACGCAGTATCACAGACCTGCACATCAGAGATGTGCTCGATTCAGTGGCCACCAGTCATCCCGGCCTGTTGTTGAAGTTTGGCGGCCATGCCATGGCCGCCGGGCTGAGTATCAAGCGCGTTCACCTGCCGCGGTTTGCGGTAATTTTTGACAAAGCCGTACAACGATTCAGCCATCCGGAGATGCTGCAGGCACGCCTGATCACGGATGGTGAGCTTGCTGCACACGAGTTATCCCTGCAGATGGCGGAACATCTCGCCGCTGCCGGGCCCTGGGGCAGTGGTTTTCCGGAACCGTCGTTCTGCGGTGAATTTGAGCTGGTCAGTCAACGTGTGGTTGGCGAAACGCATCTGAAAATGGTGCTGAAGAAGGATAAACGTGTGATTGACGCCATTGCGTTCCGGCACAGGCCGCTACCTTCTGCAACGCAACAGGTGCGCGCTGTTTACAAACTGACCATCAACGATTACGGCCAGATCCCGACGCCGCAGCTGATGGTGGACTACCTCGAAGCGCTGGTGTGATCAACTCAGGCGCTGGCGTAACTCACTACCCACTTTTTCGAAGCCATACTTCTGATAGAAGGGTAAGTTCTGTTCGGTGGCAGCCACCAGATAAAGGCCATATTCGCGGCAGCCGCGCGCTCTTGCCAGCGCCAGGCTCGCCTCGACCAGGAGCCCTCCAATGTTTCTGCCGCGCGCATCAGGATCAACCACAAGCTCTTCCAGCTGGCAGTATTCACCACCATAGCGCATGGCGAGATTGAAGCTGACGGCGGCCATGCCCAGTATCTGAGACGCCTGCTCGGCGATCAGGACCTGACCTCGAGCGCCATCGTCTAACGCATCGAATACATTTCCTGCCCGCCGATCGATGGTTCCGCCAGCGGCGTCAGCCAGTTTTTCAAGCAATGCCAGGCAATGATCTTTATCCCCTGCTCTGGCGTTACGAATTGTGGGACTCATATGCTTCATCCGGTGCATAGCGTTTCACAGGCGCCATTATGCCCTGGGTCTGCGGTCACCGCAGTTAAATTTAGTCGTCCCAAGCCTCGAAAACTCAGCGTCAAATCCTTACACTAGCGGCCCACCGGTCGGCACCGGATCAAATGAACGCTGCCGTTTGGCAGCTAACCTGAAGACTCTGAGAAAATGGCTGAGATAACGGCTCTGCGCGAAACATTTAAAGACCTAGACGAACGCGAATCTGCGCTTCGGGGGTATCTTTGACTACGCTGGAAAGTGTGAGCAGCTTGAAGAGGTTGAGCGCGAACTAGCCGCACCCGCGGTATGGGATGATCCTGAACGTGCGCAGAAGCTCGGCCAGCAACGCGCAGCGTTGGAGCAGGTTGTGAGCGGCTTAGGTGATATGCACGCAAGCCTTGCCGATCTGGCGGAGTTGGCGGAACTGGCCAATGAAGAAGGCGACAGCGCTGCGCTGGATGATATTGCCGCAGAATTACGGACGCTGGACACCAGGCTGGCGGAGCTTGAATTCCAGCGTATGTTCCAGGGTGAGATGGACAGTGCAAATGCGTTTGTTGATATCCAGTCCGGTTCAGGCGGCACCGAAGCTCAGGACTGGGCAGACATGCTGCTGCGAATGTATCTGCGCTGGGCAGAAAAGAAAGGTTTTAAAACCTCTGTGACAGAACTGAGTCCCGGCGATGTAGCGGGTATCAAAAGCGCCGCACTGCAGATTGAGGGCCCCTACGCGTTTGGCTGGCTGCGTACGGAAACCGGCGTTCACCGGCTCGTGCGCAAGTCGCCGTTTGATTCCGGCAGCAGGCGTCATACGTCATTTGCGTCAGTCTTTGTTTCGCCGGAGATTGACGATGATATTGAAATCAATATCAATCCCGCGGATGTACGCGTGGATACCTATCGTGCCAGTGGTGCCGGCGGTCAACATGTGAACCGCACGGATTCCGCGGTGCGTCTGACACATCTGCCGACCAACACCGTTGTGCAGTGCCAGAGTGAACGTTCACAACACCAGAATAAAGACCGGGCTTACAAACAGCTTCGCGCGAAACTGTATGAACTGGAAATGCTGGCGCGGCGTTCCGAGCAACAGGCAGTGGAAGATGCCAAAGCTGACATCGGCTGGGGTAGTCAGATCCGCAGTTACGTGCTTGATCAGAGCCGGGTTAAAGACCTGCGCACCCACATTGAACGCACAGATCCGAACAGCGTGCTGGACGGCGATCTGGATGGGTTCATAGAAGCAAGTTTGAAAGCAGGTTTATAACCGCCACGTTAAGCGGCGGCTGCACGGCACAGAGGCAACCGAGATATGAGTGAAGAAAGAGACCTGTTAGCCAATAGACTGGCAAAAAGACAGCGCTGGCTGGAACAGGGCAACGGCTATCCCAATGACTTTCGGCGTTCTGATCTGGCCGCAACACTGCAGTCCGAGTATGCAGATGCAGATAAACCGCAACTTGAAGAAGCGCAGCTTAACGTTGCTGTTTGCGGCCGCGTCATGCTGCGTCGTGTCATGGGGAAGGCCAGCTTCATCACTCTGCAGGACAGCAGTGGTCAGATTCAGTGCTTCCTGAGAAAGAATGACATGGGCGAAGAAGCTTACGAGCAGTTCAAAGATCTCACTGACATTGGCGACATTGTTGGCGTGCGAGGTGTGCTCATGCGTACCGACAAGGGCGAGTTGACAGTGCAGGCACAGAGTTTTGAGTTACTCAACAAAACGCTCCGGCCACTGCCCGAGAAATTCCACGGCGTTACGGATCAGGAAATACGTTACCGCCAACGTTATCTGGATCTGATCATGAACGATGCGTCCCGGGCGGTTTTTAAAACCCGCTCGCGGGTTATTGCCCGTATGCGGGACTTCTTCAATGCGCGTGATTTCCTTGAGGTGGAAACACCGATGATGCACAGCATTCCAGGTGGTGCGACCGCGCGACCGTTTGTGACACATCACAACGCTCTGGATATGGCGCTTTATCTGCGTGTTGCCCCTGAACTGTTTCTCAAGCGCCTGGTGGTTGGAGGTTATGAGCGGGTTTACGAGGTAAACCGGAATTTTCGTAACGAAGGTCTTTCGACCCGACACAACCCTGAGTTCACCATGCTCGAGTTTTATCAGGCCTATGCTGATTACACAGACCTGATGGCGCTGACCGACGAACTGCTGGCGGCGCTGTGCACCGATGTCGCCGGTACGCCGAAAATTTCGTATCAGGGTCTCGAGTTGGACTTCAGCAAACCTTCGGCACAAATGACAATGGCGGAGTCCCTGGTTGCGCTGGGCGGCATGAACGAATCGTCGGTAGATGATGAAGCTGCGCTGCGCGCCAGGCTGCAGAAACTGAATCTGCCGGCAGACGACAGCTGGGGCGTGGGCAAACTGCAGCTGGAGGTGTTTGAGGCCCAGGTTGAAGAACGCCTGACGCAACCTACGTTTATTACCCAGTATCCCGCCGAGGTGTCACCGCTGGCTCGTCGCAGCGATCACAACGATGCGGTGACTGATCGGTTTGAGCTGTTTATCGGCGGCCGCGAATATGCGAACGGCTTTTCGGAACTCAATGACCCCATCGATCAGGCGCAGCGCTTTACGGCGCAAGCCACATTAAAAGGTTCCGGAGACGACGAAGCCATGCATTTTGATCAGGATTATATCGATGCGCTGGAAGTGGGACTCCCGCCCACTGCGGGAGAGGGCATTGGTATCGATCGGCTGGTGATGCTGCTGACCAACTCTCCGTCAATTAGAGATGTCCTGCTGTTTCCGCTTATGCGGCCGCAATAACCGCAATTTGACGGTGTGATACCAGATGACTAATTCTGCAGTGCAGCTGGAAGCGTCCTGGCAAAAGTTGTTGGGTGATCAGTTTGAACAGGCATATATGCAACAGCTGGGTCGTTTTCTGCGTGCGGAAAAAGCACGCGGCGCACGCATATTTCCCCCAGGCAAGCAGATGTTTGCGGCGTTGAATCTCACGCCCGTCGACAACGTCAAGGTTGTGATCATCGGCCAGGATCCTTACCACGGAGCAGGGCAGGCTCACGGCCTGTGTTTCTCCGTATTACCTGGCACGCCGTTGCCACCTTCCCTGCGTAATATTCTGCAGGAGATCCATCGTGACCTGGGCGTAGCACAGCACCTCAGCCCGGATCGAGGCTGTTTAACAGGTTGGGCAAAACAGGGCGTTCTGTTGTTAAATGCCGTATTGAGCGTTGAGCAGGGCAGGGCCGGTTCCCACCAGAACAAAGGTTGGGAAGTGTTTACCGATGCGGTTGTGCGTGAACTGAGTCAGGCCCGCGACGGGCTGGTGTTTTTACTGTGGGGGAGTTATGCGCAGAAGAAAGGCGCGATGGTGGACACCTCCAGGCACTGTGTATTGCAGGCGCCGCATCCTTCGCCACTATCGGCGCACCGGGGTTTTTTTGGCTGCAAACACTTTTCCAGGGCGAATGCCTACCTGTCTGCCCATAACCAGCAGCCGATCGACTGGCTGGCTATTCATTGACAGGTTGCGCAAAATTTTCGACTTTATTCACCTTTTAGAACAATTCAACCGTACACAGGAGAGAGACATGCCATGGTGAGATCAACCACAGAGAAGCTGGCGCTGGAAATTCGTGGGCATACCGCAGTGGTAACCATTGATAATCCATCCGCGAACACCTGGGATCCGGAAAGCCTTTCGGGCTTAACCCACCTGGTACGTGATTGTGAGCAGGACAAATCGATTTACGCGTTGGTGATTACCGGAGAGGGAGATAAGTTTTTTTCAGCAGGTGCAGACCTGAAGCTGTTTGCAGATGGCAGCAGGGATACCGCCCAGACCATGGCGGAACACTTCGGGCGTGCTTTTGAAACTTTGTCGAGTTTTCGTGGTGTCACCATTGCCGCGATCAATGGCTTTGCCATGGGAGGTGGGCTCGAATGTGCGCTGGCTTGTGATATCAGGATTGCAGAGCAACAGGCGCAGCTGGCGTTACCTGAAGCCACGGTCGGCTTGTTACCCTGCGGAGGTGGCACGCAGAATCTTGCATGGCTGGTTGGCGAGGGTTGGGCTAAACGTATGATCCTGTGCGGAGAGCGGATAAACGCAGCGACCGCAGAAAAAATTGGTCTGGTGGAAGAAACGGTTGAAACAGGCCAGGCCAAAGGTCGCGCGCTGGAACTGGCTGAGGCGGTCGGCAAGCAGAGCCCTATCGCAGTTGCTGCGTGCAAAAATCTGATCCAACAGGCGAGATCAGGAGACATCGTATCGGCCTATGCTGTCGAGCGAGACGCCTTTGTGAATCTGTTCGACAGCAACGATCAGCGTGAAGGGGTCAACGCCTTTTTAGAAAAGCGCGCGCCTGCCTGGACCAACAGCTGAGGTCTGCGTCTTATGACTGAATCGATACAATCCACTGACGTGGTTCTGACCGAACATCGCCTGGCATCAGCAAAGGTGTTGGCACAAGCCACTTTGAATGCACAAGCGACCCTCAATGCCCTCAACCTGGACATGATACAGGCGCTGACCCGGGCGTTGACCCAGTGGGCACAACGGCCTGAAGTTGTGGCGGTATTGCTTACCGGTGCTGGAGATAAAGCATTCTGCGCTGGCGGCGATATCCAGGCGCTTTATCACGCGATAACCGGCAATCACCAGGCCGGCAGAATCATCAATCGTTACCCGTTTGAGTTTTTTGCGCAGGAGTATGCGCTGGATTATCTGCTGCATACCTATGAGAAACCGGTGATCTGTCTGGGTCATGGCGTCGTCATGGGCGGTGGCATGGGGTTGTTCAGCGCTGCCAGGTTTCGTATTGCGACCGAGCGTACGCGACTGGCTCTGCCGGAAATTACCATAGGTCTGTTCCCGGATGCCGGCGCCACATACAGTCTCAATCAGATGGCACCACATCAGGCTGTCTTTCTGGGTCTGACCGGCAGCCATGTGAATGCAGCCGACGCGCTGGAAGTAGGTCTGGCCACACACGTCATGCCTCACGAGATGCGCGATACGCTGCTGGCAGCTCTGCAGAAGATGTCCTTCTCCGACGATGCCGGTAACAATATCGCGTTGATTGCTCAGCAGCTGGCGCAGTTACCGGCAGTTGATCTTCCGGCAGGAGAAATCCAGCAGTTGCCGGTATTTGCCACCACCTATACCGATCTGGCTGAACAGGTGCGCGCCCTCGATGCGCAAAAAGGGCGCACGAAATGGATCGACCGGGGTCTGAACAACCTGCATGGGGGCTGCCCCACCACTGCCGGGATCGTGCTTGAGCAACTCCGCCGCAGTAAGAATATGTCGTTAGCAGATATGTTTCGTATGGAATACAATATTGCCGCACACTGTGCAGTTAACCAGGATTTTGCAGAAGGTGTTCGTGCGCTGCTGATCGAGAAAGACGGCGCGCCACGCTGGCAATACCCGGACATCAGTACCCTGCCGGATGATCATGTGCAGGGTCATTTTTCCACGTTTGAAACACCACATCCTTTGGCCGGATTAGGCGCTGATTCGGATGCAGGCTCGGGCTGACGGATGTTGGTAATAGAGAGTAGTGAGGTGAGTACATGCAGAAAGTAGGTTTTATCGGATTAGGTAACATGGGTGGTCCGATGGCCAGTAATCTGCTGGCAAAGGGATATGAGGTACAGGCGTTTGATCTGTCTGCTGCCGCCCTGGCAGCAGTTGCAGGGGCGCAGGCTTGTCAGAGCGCGGTACAGGCGGCAAATGATGTAGACGTGTTGATCAGTATGTTACCGGCGGGGCGTCATGTGCGCAGCCTCTATCTGGGTGATGAGCTGCAGGCGGGCCTGTTGGCTACACTTGCAGCGGATACGCTGGTGATAGATTGCTCCACAATTGATCCGGCCAGTGCCCGGGCAGTTGCCGCAGCTGCATTGGAGCGGGGTGTGGCCATGCTCGATGCACCCGTCTCTGGTGGTACCGGTGGTGCGCAGACGGGTACGCTGACCTTTATTGTTGGAGGCGAAGCAGATGCGCTGACGCGTGCAACGCCGGTGCTTGAAGCGATGGGGTCCAATATTTTTCATGCGGGTGCGGCCGGCGCAGGGCAGACTGCAAAAATCTGTAACAATATGTTGCTCTCGATTCTTATGGCGGGTACTGCTGAGGCATTAGCGCTGGGTGTTGATCAGGGTCTCGATCCTAAAGTGCTGTCAGACATCATGAAGGCATCATCTGGTGGCAACTGGGCGCTGAACGTTTACAACCCCTATCCGGGAGTGATGGACAATGTGCCAGCGGCACGGGGTTACAAAGGCGGATTTCTGGTTGACCTGATGCGCAAAGACCTGGGTCTTGCGCTGGAAACCGCACAAGGTTCCGACAGTGCCATTCCCATGGGCGCACTGGCGCAGAATCTGTATCAGCTGCACCGTGCCAGCAATGAGGCCGGTGGTCTGGATTTCTCCAGTATTCAGATGCTGTATGGCACTAAACCTGCCGACATTTGAGAATGTCCTGACGTTCCTGTCGCGGCAGGTCCCGCAAAGCGTACGAGGTGACTGTCGCTGGCACACCCTGTTGCCGCAGGCTGATGACATATTCAACAATTCTTGGTTTGTCGAAGCGCATGTGGTCTTTCAGGCACCATCTCACACCTTTCTGAACCATATCTTCAGGGTCGTGTTTGAGCACCTCACACAGCCCGAGGGCGTGATCGATGTGACTGCCTTGCCTGGCGATATTACGGGTAAACAGCACAACGCTTGCCCGACGCAGCCACAGTTCGTGATCGGTGCTCCAGTGGCTGGTCAGGGCTAACGTTCGCTGAGGATGGCGCGCCAGTAAAGCGCGCAAAGAGCTACCTGCATAGGCATCAATCTTGCTCCAGCCGTGCTGCTTGCGGACCAGCTGATCCACTAAGCCGAACTGGTCGGGTTTGAAAAAGTCCAGGCTCATATTCAGCAGCGCGAGCGCAACGGTTTTCTGCTCACCATAACCTGATCGAATCAGCGCGGTGGCCAGCTCAACTCTGGCTTGATCGTCGAGGGCTCGAAACCCTGGCAGCCACCCGGAGATCAGGGTTTTCATCTGCGGGGCGCGTACACCATAACCAAGATAGCGTGGATCCGGTTCGTTTGCGTCTGCAGCGTAAGGCGTATGTTTGCCAGCTGCGGCCAGGCTGGTGACAATTTCTTTGTGTCGTGCGGCGGTGCTCAAGCAGACTGTTGCGCGACGTTGAGTTCACGCCAGGCACCTGTCAGTACACGCCAGGCAGAGCGGGAAAACATCACCAGCAACGCAATCGCCACCAGCAGATCCGGCCAGGCGGAGTTGAACGCCCAGACTGCGGCAGCAGCGCCAATGACAGCACAGCCTTCTGCCACATCATTGCGCGAACACTCCCACACGGATGACATATTGATGTCGTCATTGCGATAGGGGGTGAGCACCCACAGACAGATACAGTTTGCGCCCAGATTCGCAAGCGCGGCGAGTCCCATCGTGGCAAACACGGGCGTCTGCGGATCTGCAAGCTGCAGGACAATCTGCACAGCCACCGCAAAGGCCGCACCGAGGATCAGCAGGCCTTTGAAAAAGGCCACTTTTGCTTTGGCGGAACAGCTTGCGCCGACCACGGCCAGGCTGAGCGCATAGGTCACGGCATCTCCAAAGTTATCCAGCGTGCCGGACAGCAGTGAGACGGAACCGCTGAACCAGGCGCCGCCGACCATGATGAGAAAGGCTGCAATGTTGATCCACAGTACTGTGATGAGCACCCGGCGTTGCCGTGCAGCAAGGGTGCTGACATCAAGATGACTGCAACAGCTGTCACTCATTTACAAAAAAACCTGCGTATTGAACCCAGCGCTCAGATTACCATTAACTGCGTGTTGGCTCCCAGCAGGCATTTTTCTCCCGCATCAGTGAAACGCGGTTGTCACCTCGTTGACCTGTTCAACCAGACCTTCCAGCTCCAGCTCGTCCATTTCCGGATCAAAACCAATGCGTTTCAGGTTGGCTGCTGCCGCCCATTCATGCTCGCTGATGGACTTATCATGGTCGCGATGGACCAGCCAGTTGGCGACGCAGACGATGTCGACGTAGTCCACGTCGTGGGTCTGATGATCCATTTTCTGGTACTGCTCGGGCACAATGATGATGTCGTCGGCAAAATTCCAGTGACGCAGGATCATGCCCCCAATGGTCGGGTGAATGCTTTCGATAACGCGGTCCAGCGTCATACTGTCGCGTACCAGAGCGTCGTTTTCCTCCACCCAGCTCAGGATAGGCAGGATACCGATGCAATGCGTCAACCCTGCCAGAGTTGCCTGGTCAGGCCGCAGGCGAGTGTAGCGTTTACATAAAATGGAGCTCCAGGCGGCGACTTCAGTTGAATTTTTCCACACATCCCGCAAGCGCTTATCCACAAATTCCGTGGTGGCCTGGAACATGTTCTGCATGGCCAGGCCAGTGACCATGTTGGCCGAGTAATCAACACCCAGGCGGCTGATCGCCTGACTCAGATCGTCAATGGAGCGGGTTGCACGAAACATCGGTGAATTTGCTATGCGCACCAGCTGCGCAGCCAGACCCGGATCGTCACCCACCTCTTTTGCCAGCGATACCGCGGACACAAACTCGGATTCAGCTTCTTCGCGAATGCGTAGCGCAACCTCCGGTAGCGAGGGGAGTTCAAGCTGGTCTTTGTCTAATGCAGTCTGAATGTCCGCGGCGATTGAATTGACAAGTTCAGCCATGGGTAGAGGTGTCCCGGAGAGTAAATACTTTTTCAGTATAGACAGGATCTTTCTCCGTGCCGGGAAAGGGTGCGGGAGATGCGTGGTTTTGTGCGTCAGGTTGGGTTTAAGACATCAGCATCTGTCTCCCATTGACATCCACCTCGATCAAGCGTCGTTGTTCGGCGCCCCGCAGCTGAAGATGGCAGGAAGGGTAACGCTGCGCTGCCCTGGAAGAGGTATGACCATTTCCGATATTCGGTTGAGTTGCACGATAATCTGCGGTTTAAACCGGAAGGCCACCTTTGACAACTTGAGTCACCGCATCTTCAGCGGCTAAACCGGCAATATCCTGCAACGGGTTAACCGGGGTTAAAACCACATCGCCTGCCATGCCTGGCGCAAGTCGTCCGATGCGATCGGGTCTGCGCAGGATAATCGGATTCATGACATACATGGCGTGAAGAATTGATTCGGCGCTCTGTACTTCCGCGCGTACAGCAAACTCCTGCCTCTGCATGGACTGAATTTCTCCAATCAAATCTGTTCCCCAGCCCATCTTGACGCCAGCTTTGTCTGCGATGGCCAGCGATTCGATGCCCGATGCCAAGACAGCTTCGTTCTTGCGCAGGTTGCGTTCAGGAAATCCCAATCGTCTTCCTTCTGACGCCATGCCCATGTAGGTTACTAAAGTAGGTACCAACCAGGCATCGTGTTCCAGCATGACCTCAGCGGTTTCCTGGTCCATGAGATTCCCGTGTTCAATACACTTGACGCCATTACGAACGGCTAACTGAATCGCTTCCGGGGTGTAGGCATGGGCAGCAACGTAGGTTTTCCTGTTGGTAGCTTCGGTAACCGCTACCTGTATTTCGCTGGCTGTGTACTGGGTGCAGTCTAACGGATCCATTGGGGTTGCGACACCTCCGGATACGTGAATTTTGAGAAAATCCGCGCCCGCCCGTAAAACATGGCGAGCCGCTTTGCGCACAGCATCGGGACCATCCGCGACGATACCAAAGGCACTATGTCGCATCTGACAGGCGCAATCGGGAACCGGCAGAACACCAGCTTCCACGTCACCGTGACCGCCGGTTTGGGTAATCATCAGATTGGCCTGGACAATGTCTGGCCCTGCAGCCATGCCGGATCTAATCGCTCGCGTCAAACCCACAACATCGCCCCCCAGATCGCGCACCGTTGTGAAACCGCGCGCCAGCGTTTGCTGGCTGAGCTTTGCCATGGCTATGCCAAACTGAACTTCCGTCCAATGGGACAGTTGCGCAAAATTCAGAGTCGCCAAACGGAAGTGAACATGCGCATCGATAAAACCCGGCATGAGGAACTGCCCGTCGGCATCGAGTTCAATATCTGCACCGGAAGCGTCGTTGGCGCCGGAAACCAGACCATCTTCGATGACCAACGCCTCGTTTGCTGTGATATCCATGGTGTGCGGATCGAAAATTGAACCACCACGAATGACCGTCTTACCCAAATTTACCTCCCACATCTACAACCCAGTCTCTAATCTTTTGCAGGTGCCAGCAACAGAAGTCTGATCGAATCTGGTGAGGCCAGCATGGGTTCTTTGTGGGTACACTAGGGGACATGGTCCGTTTTCACAAGTGAGGGTAGCATGAGAATTGAGGTTGGGGGCAAGCGCATATTCTTTGATGTCGAAGGTTCAGAATATGTGCTGGAAAACAACGGGCTGAGACAGCTGCCTACGCTCATACTGTTACATGGCGCACCTGGAAACTCAGATCACTCGGTTTTCAAGCCTGCTTTTTCTGCTTTGCGAAGCGTTTGCCGCATTGTTTATATGGATGTTTCCGGCGCGGGCCGATCAGACGATCCACCAGATGATATTTTCAGTCTTGAGCGTTGGGCGGACGATATTGTTGAGTTCTGTCGTTTGCTCGACATACAAAAACCCATCGTGCTTGGCGTATCCGGCGGCGGCTTTATTGCGATGGTCTACGGCATCCGACATCCCGAGCATGCGGGCGGACTTGTCCTGGCCAGTACCCAGGCGAAACTTGATGTTGAGCGTTCACTTGCTGAATTTTTGCGCCTTGGAGGCGTTGAAGCTCAGGCTGCTGCAAGGGAGTTTCTCAGTGTCCGCGTCGACGCGGCAAGCTCAGCGGTTTTTGCCGAAAAATGTATGTCGGTGTACAACACCACACCACAGCCACCGAGGAATTGCGTTGTTTTCCGCCCGAAACTCGCCATGGCGTTCCATCGCCTGGGTGGGATCTGGCACACAATGGATCTGCGAGATGATCTGAGCGCTATCACGGCGCCTACGCTGGTGCTGTCGGGAGACCAGGATCCAGTGACGCCGCTTGAGGATTCCATGGAAATTGCTGATCGACTCTCACCAGAAATTGTGCAACTCGAAGTGGTGCCTGATAGCGGGCACGGACCCTGGCGGGATAAGCCTGCGCAGACGTTTGCGATTCTTGAGCGCTTTATTGCCTCGACGCAGTCAGACTGATGCGCGGTTGGATCGTGAAATGCGCTTGCACCAGTCTGCAAACCGCGGCCGATTCTGGCCAGATTATTCTGTTTTCACGCTCGCCAGCCCAAACCCTTGTTCGTCGATGGCAACCACCGTGCCGTTTTCGCCCCAGGGGTCGCCAACATGAGGCAGGGCGGCATCAGTGAAGCTGATGAGATGGCGTTTCACCGCTCCACGGAACTGCGCGCGCGCCACAACTTCCTGGCCCAGGTAACAGCCTTTATCAAAATCCACAGCACCCTGATTGTCCAGGTTCAGAACCTGCGGTAGAAACTTTTCGCTGACGGGTTTGCTGACAAACGCAAAACCCGCGCTGATCAGATACGTATTGAGCGCCTGTGAACAGTCTGTAGCCCCGACGTCAGGTTCGTCAATCTGGAGCATCACGTCCGGCGCCAGCGCAATGGATGCCTGCGGAGAATTCACCTTGACGACTCTGTCCTGATCTGCGGCAAATGAACATTTGGAGAACGTGACATAAGGTTTCAGGAATGCCTGCACGTGTGCAACCAGACTGGCGTGAACCAGCAGGTCAATGCCCGCAGAACTGGCCAGCAGCCAGCCGCTCGCGACAACCCGTCCTTTCAGGTTACAGATCGCCATGGGCAATGCCGTATCGGGCGTCAGCCGCGCGGTATCACAGGTCACATAACCCTGCAGGAAGTCCGCAGCAGTTGGGCCGACCAGGCTGATCAGCCCGGCGTCCTGCCACTCGCCACGCAGGCGGGTGTGATCAACATGGGTGTCATGTGGTGTGTCCAACTCTGCTCCTTCTGGCTGATCCGGTGGCGTACACGCAGTGTCGCGTTAAACTGCTGGCATTCCCGGCCACGCAGGATATCGTGTACGCAGTATAGATACTGTCCAACTTAACTGAACTGATTTTATGGATTCACCGACACATTTAAAGCACATCTACTGGCGCAGTCGTCGCGGTATGCTGGAGCTTGAGTTGAAACTGGTACCGTTTGTACGCGACCACTACGATACGCTGACAGTCAGCGAACAAAGCACCTATGAGCGCATGCTCGAAGAAGAAGACTGGCAGCTGTTTGACTGGCTGCAGGGTCGTGAAATACCCGCAGACGATCTGACCAGAACGGTTGTCGAGAAAATCATTGCCAGCGATGGCCGCCTTTGAGTCTTGAACTGCGCCGTTCCGCCTGGCGGGTTTACCTTGGCCTCGTTTGGGTCGGTTATATGGCCTGGGTGGCTTTTTTCTGGCTTGGTTTTGCCGGTGTAAGCCTGGTCTGCGTGTTGAGCACACGATTTTTGAGACGCCTGCTGGCGCAGACTACCCACTCTCGACGTGTTCTTGAACTGTCAGCCGGCAATATCAGGGGATTCTGGCAACTGGGCAGCTGGTTGTGTATCCGCAACGATGCAGGCAGCCACTGGATTCTGCATGACGAAATTCTACCCGGTCAGCGCGCAGCGTTGTGCCGGTATCTGCTTGAGCACGTGCCACGTCAGGCCGTGGGCTTGAGAATATCCAGCTGATCAATGCTGCCGGGGAACATAATGGTGTCCTGCGCGCGGGCGGCTGTATCAGGATAGTCCAGGTTGAAATGCAGCCCCCTGCTTTCATGGCGTTTCAGTGCGCAGCGCACAATCAGTTCAGCCACATGTAACAGATTGCGCAGCTCAATCAGATCGTCGTTGACGCGGTAGTTGGTGTAGTATTCATTGACTTCCTGTTTGAGTAAATCGATGCGGTGTTGAGCCCGCGCGAGGCGCTTGTTAGTTCTGACAATGCCCACGTAATCCCACATGAACCGACGCAGCTCATCCCAGTTGTGGGCGATGACCACCGATTCATCTGAATCTGTCACTTTGGATTCGTCCCAGTGCGGGAGGATAGGAATATCAAACGGCCGGTCCAGCTGGCTGATGATTTTTTCGGCTGCATTGTGGCCGAATACGAGACACTCAAGCAGGGAATTACTCGCCAGCCGGTTTGCGCCATGTAATCCGGTGTAACTGACCTCGCCCGCCGCATAAAGGTTGGGTAGATCCGTGCGTCCGTGTTGATCCACCACCACGCCGCCACAGGTGTAGTGGGCTGCAGGCACCACCGGAATCGGCTCTTTGCTGATGTCGATACCCAGGTCGGAACAGCGCTGGGCGATGTTGGGAAAGTGGCTGTGAATAAAATCTTTTGAACGATGACTGATGTCAAGATACACACAGTCTGCACCAAGACGTTTGATTTCATGGTCAATGGCACGGGCGACGATGTCCCGTGGCGCCAGTTCCGCACGTTTGTCAAATTTGTGCATGAAGCGGCTGCCGTCCGGCAGGCGCAGGACACCGCCTTCGCCGCGCACCGCTTCAGAGATCAGATAACTTCCCGCATGGGGGTGGTACAGGCAGGTGGGGTGGAACTGGTTGAATTCCATATTGGCCACACGGCAACCCGCGCGCCAGGCCATGGCAATGCCATCACCTGTTGAGCTGTCGGGGTTGCTGGTATATAGATACACCTTACTCGCACCGCCGGTGGCCAGAATGACAAATCGGGCCTGGAATACTTCCACATGGCCGCTGCTGCGGTTTAACACGTATGCGCCGGCACACCTGCTCGGATAGCGACCCAGGCGGGAGAGGTTGATCAGGTCGATCGCCAGACGGTCATCCATCAGCTCAATGTTAGGATGGTCCAGCACCCTCGCGGTGAGGGTTTCATTTATCGCGCGACCAGTGGCGTCTGCCACGTGCAGAATGCGGCGCTGGCTGTGGCCGCCTTCCCGGGTCAGATGAAATTCGTTGCCTTGCTGATCAAACTTCACCCCCCAGCTCGAGAGCCGGTGGATCACCGCCGGTGCGGAAGCGACGGTCATGTTAACGATGGCTTCGTCACACAGGCCGGCGCCGGCAACCAGGGTGTCTTCAACATGGTCGCCGAAGGTGTCCTCTGCTGCGGTGACCGCAGCAATTCCGCCTTGTGCCCAGTGTGTGGAAGCGCTGGTGATACCGCCCTTGGTTAACACCGTCACACGGGCATGTTCGGCAAGCTGCAGGGCAGCGCACAGACCCGCGGCACCGCCGCCGATGATCAGCACATCTGTGGAAAATCTCTGTGACACGCGCCCACCCGGCAAATTCGTTAAATAAGCGCCCTAGTATATAGCGGCAGACATCGGCAGAATATCGCGGCTTTGCGAGGCAGTCTGTCTGCTTTGCCAGATTATTAAAAATCGGAATCCACTTGGCGCAAGATACAGACCAGGAACTCGTAAAACGGGTCCAGAAAGGTGACCAGGCAGCATTTGACATGCTGTTTGCGCGTTATCAGGTGCGTATTCTTAATCTGATTGGTCGTTATGTCAGAGATGCTGATGAAGTCAGAGATGTCGCCCAGGAAGCCTTCATCAAAGCTTATCGAGCCATTCCAAGGTTTCGGGGCGATAGTCAGTTCTATACCTGGCTCTACCGCATTGCCATCAATACCGCAAAAAATCACCTGGTGTCACGCAGCCGGCGTCCACCCAGCAGCGATGTGGATATCGAAGATGCGGATTACCGGGATGATGCGGACATGTTACGCGACAGCGAAGACCCTGAATCGGCGTTAGCCAGGGATCAGTTGCAATCCACCATTCACGAGGCACTGACTCAACTGCCGGATGATCTGCGCAGCGCTCTGACACTGCGTGAGTTTGACGGTCTGAGTTATGAACAGATCGCGGACATTCTCGAGTGTCCGGTGGGCACCGTACGCAGTCGCATTTTCCGCGCGCGGGAGTTTGTTGATCAACGCATCAGACCATTGCTGGACCACTCGGATGAATCGAACTAATCAGTAAAGGCCTGGTCTATAGGGGAGCGCGTGTTCTGAGCGGATACGTGTAAGGGGAAACGGTTACAAATAGGTAATGGTGATGACGGAACAGTTACGAGAATCACTTTCAGCGGCGATGGACAACGAGGCGGATGCCTTTGAGCTTCGCCGTGTTTTGGATGAAGCCAAGCAGGATGCAGATCTGCGTGAGCAATGGTATCGCTTTGCGCTGGTGCGCGACGTGATGCGCGAGGATATGCAGCATTATCAACCGGGCCTGCGGGAATCCATCTGGGCTGCCATGAGCGAAGGTGATGACCCACAGGCGGATGTCACCCAGCCTTTGCGGGATGTCTCCATCGACACCCAGAAACAACAGCGTTCACCCTGGATCGGGCGGCTCACGGGCACCTCAGTGGCCGCGGTGGTTGCGGTTCTGGTGATGGTCAACGGCGGTGTCTTTGATGACGAAATCGAACCTGCTGCGGATTATGCCGGTGTGCAACCTGTACTGAGTGGCGGTGATCTGGCGCCGGTCATGTATCAGCAGGCCACCGCTGTGGATCAGCAGCGGCAGCAGGCGCTGATGTTGCACCACATCCAGCAACGCGCGATGAATCAGGCAAGCCTTGCCTCTTTTGTGAAAGTTGCCACATTCCGCAGCGCGCCGCCATTGGTGCCTGTGGAGGTTAACAGCGGTCAGAACCCATCCCAGCAATGATGCGTCTGTCTCGGGTGGTGCTGCTGGCGGCTGTTGTTCTTCTGGCGCCTGGCATTGCGTTTGCGCAGAACGTCGCCCAGCTTCTGCAGGACATGAACGCAGCCTTTACCAATCACAGTTACGACGGCGTCTTCAGCTATTACACCGGTGGTGAACTGGCCAGTCTGCGGGTGGTGCATAAACAGGTGGACGGCGTGCAGCGTGAGCGTCTTGTGCATCTCAACGGTGCACCGCGCGAGATCATCCGTATCGGTGAGGTGGTGTCCTGTATCGTCATGCCCGGTGATGACCTGATTGCGCTGGAGAAGAGTATCCCCGCGGGTCCGTTTGCGCGGGCCTTTGTGCGGCAGTTTGATCAGATTGCAGACACTTACACCGTCGGCACTTTTGGTGAAGGCCGTGCCGCCGGGCGCACCGCGGTGCGGGTGGCCATCAGCCCCAAAGACCAGGACCGGTATGGGTATCGAATCTGGATAGACAAAGAAACATCGCTGCTCCTGCGCTCAGAGCTTATCGACCACAACGGCCAGAAGCTTGAAATATTCATGTTCAACCAGCTCCTGGTCGGTGACGATGTTAAAGATGCTGCGCTGGAGCCCGAAGATGTGAGTGGCGGCATGGTGAGCCATCTGACCCTGCAGGCAGCGGATGAACCCTGGCAGCCTCCGGATACATCCGGAACTGCCGATCCCATGCCTTCTGCCTGGAGTACACACTGGCTGCCGGCAGGATTTACCATGACGGATGCACACATGCGACACAAGCCGGCATCAGGCAGCCAGGTGAGCAGCTTGATGTACAGTGATGGCCTGGCGGCGTTTTCCATCTACGTGGAGCCAATGCCAAAAGACGGTGCCGCAAGTATGGTGTCCCAGAACGGTGCAACGGTTGCGGTGACTCATCAGATTGAGGAGCAGGGACAATATTTCCTGGTTACGCTGGTGGGGGAAATACCCATAGAAACAGCGCGCAATATTGTTACTACGGTTCATCAAAAGAAAGGTTAAGTATTTGATAATAAAGAAAATTACAATTACAGAACAGGCCGGTGTTGAACTCATGCAAGGTGCTGAACAGAGCTGCTTTGGTTGTCAGCAGGGGTGCGCCGGAAAATGGTTTGCTCAGGAACAGCCACAGGCGCCGGCAACAAACGCCGCACAGGCCGTTGTTGCCTTATCCGGTACGGGACTGAACGCGGTCGTGGCGGTGCTGTTCGGCCTGCCTTTGCTGCTGTTGCTGGGCCTGGGCGCCACCGAGCAGCTGCTGGGTCTGGCAGCCAGGCCGCTACTCAGTCTGACCGTGATCTGTGCCGCGTTGGCGCTTGTCGCTGCGCTGCTGGTCAGAAGCGGCACTAAACTAATTGAGCTGTTGCAGGTCGAAGTGTACAACCGCACCCGCTCGGAACACGAACTATCCTGATACTGAAGTAGGAATAGGAGTATGAAGTTAAAACTGATCTTGGCGTTTTTTGTGCTGCTGACGCCCGCCTGGGCGGCATACGCAAAGGAGCTGCCAGATTTCACGCAATTGGTAGAGCGCAATGCCCCTGCGGTGGTGAACATCAGTACTGTGGGTGAACCCCGCAGCCAACGCGGGGGACAACCGCGCAGCGAAGAGCTGGAAGAGTTTTTCCGTTTTTTCGGGCCTCCCGGCGCACGTCCGCGGGTGCCTAACATGCGGCCTTCCACATCCCTGGGCAGCGGTTTTATCATCAGCAAAGACGGGTACATTCTGACCAACAATCATGTGGTTGATGGTGCATCGGAGATTATTGTGCGGTTAAGCGACCGGCGTGAACTGGTTGCTGAACTGGTGGGTGGTGATGTCCGCGCCGATCTGGCTGTGCTCAAGGTCGATACCGATGAAGACCTGCCCGTGGTCGAACTGGGCGAGTCCGAAAAACTTAAAGTAGGGGAGTGGGTGTTGGCCATCGGATCGCCGTTTGGCTTTGACTACTCCGTTACCGCCGGCATCGTCAGTGCCAAGGGGCGCAGTCTGCCTACCGCCCAGAACGAAAATTACGTGCCCTACATCCAGACCGATGTGGCAATTAACCCGGGTAATTCCGGTGGTCCGCTTTTTAACCTGGATGGCGAAGTGATAGGCATCAACTCGCAGATCTATTCGAATTCCGGCGGTTTCATGGGGGTGTCTTTTGCCATTCCGATTGATATCGCGATGGATGTGGCTGATCAGCTGAAAGAAGATGGGCGCGTGTCCCGCGGCTGGCTCGGTGTCATGATTCAGGAAGTCAGTCGTGATCTTGCCGAGAGTTTTGGCCTGGACCGACCCCATGGCGCGCTCATTTCAAAAGTCTTTGATGACACACCTGCGGCTGCCGGTGGATTGCGGGCCGGCGACATCATCACCCGGTTCAACGGCCGGTCGATTGAGCGCTCCTCTGAGCTGCCTCACTTTGTTGGGCGTGTGCGCGCAGGCGAAATGGCAGATGTGGAACTGGTGCGAGACGGTAAAAAAATGTCGCTTGAGTTGCGCGTCGGCGAACTGGCCGATCTGGGTGAAGACGGCAGTCGGCCGGTGGTGGGCCAATCCGGTGGCGGACGCCTGGGTCTGGTGGTTGCCGGTTTAACCGATGAGGAAATGGATCGTCTGGACGTCAGAGATGGTGTGCGCGTGGTGGAAGTATCCGGTGCCGCGGCCGACGCAGGCATTCGGCCCGGTGACATTGTCACCCGCCTTAATCACCAGCCCATCAGCAGCCCCAGGCAGCTAGAAGAGCTGGCGGAAAGCCTGACTGCGGGGCGCACGGTGCCGGTGCTGGTGTTGCGCAGCTCTAATCCAACATTCCTGGCATTAAAAGTGCCTGAATAGAGCAGCCTGCGACAGATTCATTGATTGCAGCGCCAGCGCGCCGCTGATTCATGCGCGCTGGCGCGCGCGTAGTTTTACTTTCAACGCGGCTTTTTTCTTCAACGCAAGAAGGCGATAGGCTAAACTCGCGCGCCTCAAACCAGCCACGGAACATTTGTGCCGGACATCGAGCATATTCGTAATTTTTCCATTATTGCCCATATAGATCATGGCAAGTCGACCCTGGCTGACCGCTTTATTCAGACCTGTGGCGGGCTGGCTGAGCGCGAAATGGCGGAACAGGTGCTCGATTCCATGGACATCGAGCGCGAACGCGGCATCACCATCAAATCCCAGTGCGTAACCCTGCATTATGAACATCCGGAGGGCGGCCGTTACCAGCTGAATTTCATCGACACACCGGGACATGTCGACTTCAGCTACGAAGTATCGCGATCGTTATCCGCCTGCGAAGGGGCGCTGCTGGTGGTTGATGCTGCTCAGGGTGTTGAAGCGCAATCCGTGGCCAACTGTTATACGGCGATAGAACAGGGTCTGGAAGTACTGCCGGTACTGAACAAGATAGATCTGCCCCAGGCGGAACCTGAGCGGGTGGCGGCGGAGATTGAAGACATCATCGGACTTGATGTCAGCGATATACGCACCGTCAGCGCAAAAACAGGTGCGGGTGTGGATGAGTTACTGCGTTTTCTGGTCGACAGGATTCCACCGCCGGAAGGTGATCCCGAAGCGGATCTGCAGGCTTTGATCATCGATTCCTGGTTTGATAATTATCTTGGCGTGGTGTCTCTTGTCAGAGTCAAGCAGGGGCGCCTGCACAAAGGGTCACGCATCATCGTAAAGTCTACCGGCAAAACCCATGTGGTTGATGATGTCGGTCGCTTTACACCCAAGCGCACACCGGACAAATCCCTGGCCGCCGGCGAAGTGGGATACGTGGTGGCGGGTATCAAAGAAATTCAGGGTGCGCCTGTAGGCGATACCCTGGTATCTGCAAAAGCGCCGGATGTACCGCAGCTGCCAGGCTTTACCCGGGTAAAGCCTCAGGTGTTTGCTGGCTTGTTTCCCGTCAGTTCCGATGATTTTGAGTCTTTTCGTGAAGCACTGGAAAAGCTGGTGCTCAACGATGCATCGCTGTTTTATGAGCCGGAATCGTCTGATGCCCTTGGCTTCGGTTTTCGCTGCGGATTTCTCGGCATGCTGCATATGGAGATTGTGCAGGAGCGTCTGGAACGTGAATACGATCTGGATCTGATCACATCTGCGCCTACGGTAGTGTATGAAGTCGAAAAAAGTGATGGATCGGTTGTGCAGATTGATAATCCGTCACGGATACCACCCAACTTCAAAGAAATGCGCGAGCCCATCGCGGACGTGAACATTCTGGTACCCCAGGAGTTTGTCGGCAATGTCATGACGCTGTGTGTGGAGCGGCGTGGCGTGCAGAAAAATATGAACTTCTCCCAGGGCCAGGTTGCCATGCACTGGGAAATGCCGATGAACGAGGTGGTGATGGATTTCTTTGATCGTCTGAAGTCGGTCAGCCGTGGATTTGCTTCGTTAGATTATGGATTTCTGCGTTTCGAGAAAGCCAATCTGGTCAAGTTGGATATCCTCATCAATGGCGACAAAGTTGACGCGTTAGCCAGTATTGTGCACCGTGACCAATCACAGGCCCGCGGTCGTGCGCTGGCTGAGAAAATGAAAGAACTGATTCCCCGGCAGATGTTTGATGTGGCTGTACAGGCAGCCATCGGTGGACAGATCGTTGCCCGTCAGACCGTCAAAGCGCTGCGCAAAAACGTTACGGCCAAGTGTTATGGCGGTGATATCACGCGCAAGAAGAAACTGCTGGAAAAGCAGAAAGAAGGTAAGAAGCGCATGAAACAGATTGGTCGTGTCGAAATACCACAGGAAGCATTTCTCGCCGCGCTGCGGGTTGATCGCTGATCAATGGATATTGATCTGCCTTTCATTCTGTTCTGGGTGGTGCTCGCCTGTGGTGTCGTGTGGCTGATCGACGCACTGTTTTTCCGTCGCCGACGTATGGCTGCTGATGCCCAGGCAGCTGATCCAACTGTGGTGGAATACGCAAAAGCGTTTTTCCCGGTGCTGTTGCTGGTGCTGGTGGTGCGCAGCTTTCTTTTTGAGCCCTACCAGATTCCCTCTGAATCCATGGTGCCGACCATGGAGGTGGGTGATTTTATTTTAGTCAATAAATATGCCTACGGTCTGCGTCTGCCGGTGTTCGGAAGCAAAATTGTGGCAGTGGGTGATCCGCAAAGGGGGGACATCATGGTGTTTGTACCGCCGCATGATCCGCGGTATTTCATCAAAAGGGTCATTGGTTTACCCGGAGATGTGGTCAGATACGACAATAAAGTGCTGTATGTGAACGGCGAGCGTCTGGGATACGAACTGGTTGGCGAAGTACAGGGAAGAAACTACGCTACAATGGTGCGCGAATATATCGAAACCATCGATGGACGCGATTATCGCATATTCAAAGATGGCGGATATGAGCCCCCCCAGGAGTGGCAGATTCCCCCTGACCGGTATCTCATGCTGGGAGATAACCGGGATATGAGTCAGGACTCGCGCTTCTGGGGTCTGGCGAAAGAAGACAGTATTGTTGGCAAAGCAGTGGCTATCTGGTTACACAAAGACCCTGGTTTCAAACTGCCAACCTTCGAACGTAACCAGTGGTTCGACTAAGGAGGCTAGGATGTCCCGAAGCAGTTTTAAAAGCCCCGCCAGGCAGCTGGGCATGTCCATGTGGGGGTGGTTGTTTGTTGCCATAGTGGCCGGTACCGTCATAACTGCTGTGCTGCGTCTTGGGCCGCATTACATCGACTTCCGCATTGTCCAGTCTGTCAGTGATCGGCTCCCTGTTAATGAAGTGCACAAACAGATGTCGCGCGCCAATATTCTGGAACACTACAAAAAACAGTTTCGTATCGAAGGGTTCCGTATTCCTCTGAAAGATATGATGACTGTGGAGAGAAACAGAGAGCAGACTGTTGTGGACATTCACTACGAAGTGCGTGAACACCTGTTTTTTAACATCGACGTTGTTCTAGTGTTTAGTGAGCAGCGGACCTACAACTAGCCCACCCGGCACCGCGGCAGAGCTGGACCGTTTACAGCGGCAGCTTGGCTATCGCTTCAGCAACCCTGCGCTGCTGCAACAGGCGCTCACCCACAAGAGTTATTCCAAAGACAATAATGAGCGCCTGGAGTTTCTGGGTGATGCTGTGCTGGGCTATCTGATCGGACACCGGCTTTACAGGCTGGAAAAGCAACACGCTGAAGATGCGCTGTCGTTGATGCGGGCTAACCTTGTGAGAGGATCTTCACTGGCAGATGTAGCCAAACGAATCAATCTGGCAGCCTGTCTGCGGCTCGGTACGGGTGAACGCAAAAGTGGCGGGCGTCAGCGCAACTCCATTCTCGCAGATGCACTTGAAGCCGTGATCGGCGCTATCCATGAAGACAAAAACGGTGGCATCGCGGCCTGTCGGACGGTGGTAGAACGTCTGTTCGAAGACAGAATCAACGGGCTTGATCCGCAAAACCTGAAAGATGCCAAAACGAGGCTGCAGGAGCTGCTGCAGGCTGCAGCTTTAGATCTGCCTGAATACAGGGTGTCACAAATTGAAGGGGCGGATCATCAGCGTGCGTATACTGTGACTTGTGAAATTCCCGTTTTGAGTATCCAATGTGATGCAACGGCGTCGTCCCGGCGTCGCGCGGAACAGGCGGCAGCAGCCCGGATGCTGACCCTGCTGGCTGATCATCCGGCGTTAAATGGACAATGAATTGAGCGAACTGGAACAGACTTACTGCGGCTATGTGGCGCTGCTGGGACGCCCCAACGTGGGCAAATCCACGCTGCTGAACCATCTGTTACATCAGAAAATAAGTATTACGTCGCGTAAACCGCAAACTACCCGTCAGAACATGCTTGGCGTCGATACGCAGGGTCAGTATCAGGCGATTTATATGGACACGCCAGGGATACATCGACGCACAGAAAAAGCCCTCAATCGATACATGGTTGCCAATGCAACGGCGGCGCTGCGTGATGTTGATCTGCGGGTCATGCTGATTGAAGCAGGCCGCTGGAAAGACGAAGATGCACATGTCCTGGAGATGCTGCGGCACGCTGATGCCGTGAATATTGCGGTGATCAGTAAAGTTGATCTGCTGACAAACAAAAACGCGCTGCTGCCGGAGATTGAGCGACTCAACAAATTGGGTGTATTCAGCGAGATTATTCCGCTGAGCGCGCTGCGCAATGAAGGTGTCGAACATTTTAAAGAGCAGGTTTTTTCCCGCCTGCCGCCCGGGCCCCATCTGTTCGCTGCAGATGAAATTACCGACCAGACCGAACGTCGTCTGGTAGAAGAGATTGTCCGTGAAAAGCTCATGCGTCAGCTGGGAGATGAAATTCCCCACAGTGCGGCTGTTGTGGTTGAACGGTTTGTCAGTTCCGAGAAAATCACCGAAATTCATGCGGATATCTATGTTGAGCGGGATGGCCAGAAACGCATTGTTATCGGTAAACAGGGTGCGCGCTTGAAATTGATTGGTCAGGAAGCACGCAAAGATATTGAACGCATGCTCGACAGTAAGGTAATGCTGCACCTTTTTGTGAAAGTGAAAAAGGGCTGGACCAACAGCAACAAGCTGATGAACCGGCTGGGGTATCAGTAGCCTTGCGTGAAACTGGCCTTTCCGCGTTGGTCCTGCATGTGCGGCCGTACCAGGAAACAAGCGGCATGATACAGTTTTTCACCCGTGAACAGGGTCGGCTGGTTGGGGTCAAGAAAGGCATGCGGCGGGGTCGCAATCCCGTGTCCATTCAACCTTTTACCTATGGGCGGTTGTCCTATGTTGGCCGCTCCAATCTGGTCACTGTTACCGGATATGAATCCCTGGGACGCTATGAACTGCACGGCGACCGCCTCAGTGCAGGATTTTACGTTCTGGAGCTGCTCACCCGTTGCCTGTCGGAACGTCAGGCTGAGCCTGGTTTGTACAATGCGACCAATACGGTACTTGGCGCGTTACAAACCGGTGCGCCATTGGCCGCAACGTTACGCCGATTTGAAGCACGCCTGCTCGACGAACTGGGCTACGGCATCGATTATCTGCATGAAGCGGGCGAAGGGCGTCTGGTTGTTGCGCAGGCGCGCTACCGGTGGCTGGAGGGGCAGGGTTTGCAGCGCATCGACGATCAGACGGTGAGCACCGTAGAAGCCTTGCCCGGTTGGGTTCTGCTGGCCTTGAGTGAACAGGATTACAGCAGACCGGAAACGTTGCGCGGAGCCAGGCATCTTTATCAGAAAGCGCTGGCGCCGCTGCTCGGTTCCGCACCATTAATCAGCCGGGAAATGGTTCGCGCGGCACCGCTGGGGACGCTCCAGAATGGCTAACAAGCCCGCTGAACTTACCCTCAAAGTGCAACGTCTGACAACCGATGGACTGGGTGAGACACTTGTTCCCAATGATCAGGGCCTGCCACCCAGAACCGTTCTGATGCGCAACGCTTTGCCAGACGAAACGGTTGAGGTACGTGTGCTGAAGCGTCGCAAAGGCATCTGGTACGCTGAGAGTGCTGATGAGCCCATTGCGCTGCCGTTCAGCGATATGCGCAGAAGTTGCGCTTGTGCGCACTTTCCACGCTGTGGCGGCTGCAGTCTGCACCATATGAAAGCGCATGATGCCCTGCAGTTAAAGCTGTCCCAATTGCAGCAGGCCCTGGCGGAACACAATATCGTGCCGTCACACTGGCGGGCGCCAGTTCGGGCTAATCAGTTGGGTTATCGGCACAAGGCCCGCCTTGGCGTGCGTTGTGTGGGTGACAACGTGTTTGTTGGGTTCCGTGAATCTTTCAGCAATCGGGTTGCCCGCTTAGACGCCTGTGTGGTTCTGACGCCGCAGCTGTCAGCGCTGATTGCACCCCTTAAGAAACTGATTGCACAGCTCAGTATCGCCACAAAGATTCCACAGATAGAGTTCGCCCAGGGAGACGGTGTGCCCGTGCTGATGGTGCGCCATCTGCTGCCGCTGTCTGCCGAGGATCTGTTGCTCTGGCAAAACTTTGAGCTTCAGCACGGTGTTAGCGTGCTGTTGCAGAGTGGCGGTTATGACACCCTGCAGACGCTCGACGGGCAGGCGCCTGCCAGGCTTGGATATCAGCTGCCGGACTGGGGTCTGCACATCCAGTTCATGCCCCAACAGTTCATCCAGGTAAATCTGGAAATGAATCAGGTGCTGATTCGCTATGTTCTGGCCCTGCTGGGCGAGATTAAAGGTCAACGGGTTGCAGATCTCTTCTGTGGCGTGGGTAATTTTACGTTGCCGCTTGCGCGTCTGGGCGCGCAGGTGTGGGGGTATGAAGTAGCCACTGATGCGGTACAGATGGCCCAGGACAATGCCCGGCACAATGGCCTCACCCAGCGGGTGAGTTTTGCTGCGCTGGATTTGTATACTGACTCCGAAGCTGCCGTGCTGCCGGTTCAGGTAGATGCGCTTGTGCTGGATCCGCCACGCAGCGGAGCTGGACCTAACCTGCCGCGCTGGCTGGCAGAATTCCGGGGTGATCGGGTGGTTTATGTCTCCTGTAACCCAAAAACTTTTGCAAGCGATGCAGTGCATCTGCGCGCTGCCGGATTTGAGCTGGAAACTGTTGGTATCTTTGACATGTTCCCTAACACCACACATGTGGAAACCATAGGTCGTTTTCGACGCACAGGTGAGTGTTCAAATGGTTAAGGTTCGAAATGCGCTGCCCCGTACCCCCCAGGGAGAGGTCAATGTGCCGCTCTGGGTAGATCAACTGGTTGATGCCCATGAGCAGCTGGATGCCAACGCCATTGAAAATACAGTGACCTGGCTTGCACAAAAACAGCCAGATCAGCTGGTCATGGCGTTGGAACTGGCTGAGCTGGTAGCGCAGTTGAACATGGATCAGGCATCGGTACAGGCGGGACTTATCTATCGCGCGATCCGCGAAGAACGGGTTTCCCCGGAGCAGGCAGAAATGTTGTGTGGTGCGGAGGCTTGCCGGATTGCATCGGCGGTTGCGCAGATGGCAACAACCAGTCTGTTGGAGATGTCCAATTCTCCGCTGCAGGAAAAAGAACAGCAGGATCAGGTTGAAAACATCAAACGCATGCTGGCTTCGCTCATTGACGATGCCCGTGTTGCGGTGGTGAAACTGGCGGAACGCGTTGCAGCCCTGCGCCGGGCAAAGACCTACGATCCCGAGCGGCGGCAGCGCGTGGCGCTGGAAGCAAGCAGGGTCTTTGCCCCTCTGGCTGGTCGTCTGGGTATCTGGCAGTTGAAATGGGAGCTTGAAGACCTGTCCCTGCGCTACACCCGGGAAGATGTGTATCTGGATATTGCGCGGCAGCTGAAAGGTAAACGCGCGGAGCGCGAGGTTCAGGTTGAGCACATGATTGATCAGGTGCGTGGCCTGTTGCGTGGTCATGGTATTGATGCGGTGGTATATGGGCGCGCCAAGCATATCTACAGCATCTGGCGCAAAATGCAGAGTAAAAATGTCAGCTTTGATCAGGTTTACGACGTTCGCGCGGTACGCATAGTGGTCAACACTCTGGCAGAGTGTTACGCCGCACTGGGTGTGATCCACACGACATGGCGGCACCTGCCCAGCGAGTTTGATGACTACATCGCCAACCCTAAGGAAAACGGTTATCAGAGCATTCACACTGCTGTGACCGCATCAGATGGACGGGTGCTTGAAATCCAGATTCGCACCGCTGCCATGCATGAAGATGCGGAGCTGGGTGTGTGTGCGCACTGGTCTTATAAAGATGGCCGGCCTGAAGACGGCGGCTACGCTGCAAAAATGGACTGGTTACGGCAGGTCATGGAATGGCACGAAGATCTGGCTGGCACCGAGTCGATCAGCACGCTGCTGCAGCACCGTATCAGTCAGAATCGCATATTTGTTTCAACCCCTAAGGGGCATGTGCTGGAGCTGCCGCCGAAATCGACAATTCTGGATTTTGCCTATCGCGTACACACTGACATTGGCCATACCTGTAAGGGAGGCCTTGTCAACGGTGTGCTTGCACCTCTGAGCCGGCGCCTGGAAACCGGCCAGCAGGTTGAAGTGATCACCTCCGCAGATGCGCAGCCGCAGCGGGATTGGCTGGAAGAGAGTCTGGGTTTTGTTCACTCAGACCGCGCCAGGGCGAAACTGGTGGCTTACTTTCGACAGCTTCCGGCACAGGATCAGCAGCGTGTGGGTGAGCAATCGGTCTGCGCTAAGCTGGCAGCTCTGGGCCTGGCTGATCTGTCGGCAGAACAACTGCAGGCTCTGGCGGCGCGCAACGGTCATGCTCAGATCAGTGGTCTTTGGCAGGCGGTCGGTTCCGGAGAATTGTCAGCGATCAGAGTGATTGTAGGGCTGGCGGATGACGCAAGCATTCTGTCTGCGCAGGATCTGCCCGGAAATCCGGCACAGATATATCCCCTCGAAGCCAGATTTCGGCTGACTGCGCATAACAGAGACGGGCTGTTGCACGATATCACCCAGGTTATCGGTGATCTGGAGATCGCTTTAACGGGTACCACAGGACGGGTGAGTAATGCGTCATCCCAGGCTATCATTAGCGTTGACGTGACTTTGTCATCCTGGCAACAGCGCGTTGAGTTTGTGAGTTATTTAGGCCTCATAGAAGGCGTCACGGAAATCCGCACAGAAGCCATCTAGCGCTGCGGTCTATTGGAGTAGAGCATGAGAATAATTCTCTTGGGTCCACCGGGAGCAGGTAAGGGCACCCAGGCACAATTCATTAAAGAGCGACTGGGTATTCCGCAGATATCCACCGGCGATATGTTACGCGCTGCTGTGTCGTCGGGCAGCGCCCTGGGCGAGCGGGTCAAAGCTGTGATGGATTCCGGGGAACTGGTCTCTGATGAGATCATCATTGATCTCGTCAAAGATCGTATCAGCCACGATGATTGTGCAAATGGTTTTCTGTTTGATGGCTTCCCGCGTACCATTCCGCAAGCCCAGGCGATGGCCTCGGCTGGTGTAGACATTGATGCCGTGGTCGAGATTCAGGTGCCGGATGAAGAACTGGTGAGGCGCATTACAGGGAGACGGGTTCATCCTGGTTCAGGTCGCGTTTATCACGTCATTTATAATCCGCCGAAAGTGGAAGGCCGCGATGATGAAACCGGTGAAGTTCTCCTGCAGCGTGAAGACGACACGGAAGAAACGGTGAGGCAGCGATTAGCGGTGTACAAAGAGCAGACCGAACCCCTGGTTGCGTTTTACCATGCCATGCAGGCCCAGGGACTGAAGTATATTGCAGTGGATGGCCAGGGCGAGGTAGCCATGATTCAATCTGCTATTACCACCGCGCTGGAGCAGGTACGGTCCTGACCCGCGACTCCGTGTCAGCCTAACAGACCTGTGAACGGCAGTACCCGTACGGTGCTGCCAATGGCGAGGTCACCACTGTCTTTAGGCACTTCGATAAAACAGTTAGCGCCCTGAAACGTGCTCAAGCGGTTGGAGCTCTGATCGCCGGTGACGCTGACTTCAAGTCCCGTTGTCCCGGCAACAGCTATTCCGCGCTGAAACTCCATGCGCCCGGGTGCATGCCTGATGGTATCTGTGAGTGTTGCATTCACGGCCAGCGGCGGCGCTGGCGGATGCCCGGCCAGAAAGGTGATGGCAGGCAGCGCCACCATCAACAGCGTGACGATGGTGGAAACCGGATTGCCGGGCAAGCCAAACAGATAGCAGTTATCTATCTGTCCAAAAGCCAGCGGTTTCCCCGGCTTCAGATTCAGGCGCCAGAACGTCAGCGATCCCATGGCAGCGATGGCGCTGGTGACAAAATCAGCATCGCCGACAGACACCCCCCCGCTGGTGATCAGCACGTCGCAGGCCCGGCTGGCCTGGCGCAATGCGGTTTGTACTGCTTCCGCCGTGTCTGCCAGCGCACCAAAGTTGGTGACTTCACACGGCGCGCGGGTTAACAGGCTGACCACGGTAAAACGATTTGAATCGTAAATCTGTCCCGCTTTCAGCCGGGCTGGCGCAGTACCAGGCTCCACCAGTTCATCGCCGGTTGAGAACACACCGACTCTGACCCTGCGATAAACCGTAATGTCGGTGATGCCCGCTGCAGCCAGGTGACCGGTATCAAACGCATTCAACTGCTGACCGCGCCGGGCCAGGCTGGTGTTGGCGGCAATGTCATGCCCGACATCGCGGATGTAGCTCTCTTTGGGTAGCGTGCCGGTGAAGCAGACAGAGTTGTTGCTGGCCTGCGCCTGTTCCTGCACAACAACCTGGTCACAGCCGTCGGGCACCTGCGCACCGGTGAAGATGCGCACACACTCCATGGAGCCGGTATCGCCCGTGAAAGGGTGCCCCGCAAGAGATTCGCCGACAACGCGAAACTGCCCCTGGGGTTGTGCCAGCAGATCCTCGCGGGCTAACGCGTAGCCATCCATCGCAGAGGCCCTGAACGGCGGCAGATCGATGGGTGCGAAGATGGGTTCTGCAACAACGCGACCAACGGCGTCTGCCAGCGCAACAGTTTCAGTCTCCTGCACAGGACGCAGCGTGCGAAACAACTGTGCTAACGCTTCCGTCAGATCCAAGGGTTGGCTATTCTGTGTCAATGCTGAACACGCTTTGTATCGAAACCAGTGGCCCCCATTGTAGCCTGGCACTTGCCGCAGGCGGACACATTTATCGTCGAGATGAATGGCTGCAACGCAGTCACAATCAACACCTGCTGCCGCTGCTGGATGAGCTGTTCAAACAGGCGGCTATACGGCCAACTGAACTTGAGCTGGTCAGTTTCGGTTGCGGTCCCGGCAGTTTCACAGGTGTGCGCATAGCAGCCGCTGCAGCACAGGCAATTGCGACTGCCAGTGGCGCCAGGGTTGTGCCTCTATCAAGTGCCTGGGTACTTGCCGCAACGGCCTGTCTCCAACACCCTCAGCTTGAACAACTGATCTGCTGCATCGCCAGTCGTGGCGAAGCATATTATGTGTCTGCTTATGAGTGCCACGCAAGGCGGGGCGCTGAGCAGGCTCACATTACCCAGCGTCGGGCCGATGAACTGGTCGATCAGCCGCCTGCCTGGCTGTCCGAAGCGCATGTAAAACCGGGCGCGGAGCAGGGTATTGCGCTGGTTGGGAAGGTACCTGGCTGGTTGCCGGCGGCATGGCACGACCATGTGCTCGACGTGATTCATCCCCAGGCTGGGGTCATGCTTCACGCCGCACAGGCGCAACATCTGGCTGGTGCCAGCCTCCCGGCAGCGCATGGCCTGCCCAGGTATTTTGCGGGTGACTCACCCTGGCAGAAGACCCATGAGCGAGGCATCGCAACGGGTTAATCAACCCGGCCGAGGCTCTGCACGCTTTTTTCTGGTTTGGCTATACTGCCGATGAAGACTATGAAAATTAACGCTCAAAACCTGCCTGCAGTGCCAGCGCCACCCGCATCGTCGCGCCGCGGGACAACTCTGGCCCAGGTCGGCAGCGCTGAAAAAAAGGTAGTGCCCGGCTCTGACGAGCCTGCCGCAGCCCGGCCGGTGCGTATCAGTCGTTTTCCAGAGGAAGCTGCGCTGTTTGCCTATAGTCGTCACGCCACGCTGCCACCTCCTGTTCAACCCAGCCAGATAGACGAATACGTCTAGCGGCCCGTTGAGAAAATCTAAACAGGCTGCGGGTACCTCCTGCATCTTATAATGGTGGATCAGAGCCCGCCTGGGTTGGGCTGGCAAAGCGCCGATGCTTAGTTAAAAGCCGAAGCGCAGTTAAAAGATGCAAGGAGTACCCGTGCCGCTGATTCTTTATCATCGCCAACATCTGGCGGCAGCAGCTGCGCCATATGAGCCCTGGTGCGCGCTGCGCCCGAGCGATACGATTCCCGAGGTTGATGAGCCCGCGCTGTGGCTGGATGACGCGGGTCGTCATCAGGGTCTGGCGCTGCTGATGCCGGGCTTCAGTGACAGTTTTTTTATCACCGATGAGGTTGTTGCACAACGCCGCCAAGGACAAGGTCTGCTGCTCAAAGCATGTGGTCAGGGCGGCAAACAACAAACGCTGCTTGATCCTTTTGCCGGCTATGGCCTGGATGCCATGTGCCTGGCTGAGGCAGGCTTCACCGTCACCGCCATAGAGCGCGAACGCGTGGTGTGGTTGTTGCTGCAGGATGCGGTCGCGCGCCAGGGTCTTGAGTTGCAGACTTTACAGGATGATGGCGTCGAGGTGCTGGCTCGGCAGCCGCAGCAATGGGATGTGGTCTACCTTGACCCGATGTTCCCACAGCGCAACAAGCGAGCGCTACCGAATCGTGGTCTGCAGCATCTGCAGGCACTGACTCAAAAAGCGCCGGACGCAATGGATCTGCAGGCGCTGCTGACGACTGCGCAAGGTGCGGCTAGAAATCGTGTGGTACTGAAACGTCGTGCGAAAGACCCCGTCACCGGCAAGCCGGCTTTCCAGGTCAAAGGACAAACCGTACGGTTTGATGTTTATGTATGACTGCCTGCAGCGAGGACGCCATGGCGGATCTGTGGATCAATGACAAACTCGGCAGCTCGTAACACACGCTCAACTGCGGCGTCATAGGTCAGATGACCATCCTGCGCTACCTGTACCATGCCATGCCTTAGCAGCGCATCGATAAACTGATCAAACAGACGATGGTCTGAGAATTCCGGTGCGTTGATGCCGTACAGCCGCGATATGCGTTGCGCAACACCCTGGCTGCGGGTGCGCAATGTGTCACGATCCATCTCCCCCTGGGTCAGTTGCTGGATCACAATGAACATCCGTTCCAGAGTCTGACTCACCAGGTTCGACAGCAGCGTCAGCTGAAGATGTTCCGGCCGCGCCGGTGGCGGTGCACTGTACAGACATTTTGCCGGCGCTTGTGGATGCGCTTCATCCGCTGCCATGCTGCGCTCCAGCAGTCCCAGCTCAGACATTGCATCCAGGCAGGGTTGCACGGCGTGGCGCTCGGGGCGGGCTGACAATTCGTTAGCCAGATAGGGGTAAATCAGCGCAACCATGGACTGGATCTGTTTTGCGCTCACGCCGCGGCGCCGCTTGACCAGCAGGCAGGCGATCAGTGACGGCAGCGCCAGGGTGTGTACAACGTTGTTGCGATACCATGTCATCATCACCGCGCTGAAAGGCGCATGGGTAAGGACCGCGCCAAAAGGCTCTTCATCCCGGGTCAGAAGGCCGAGCTGTTCCACATGTTTGACAATTTCCTGCGGTTCAAGCCCGGTAACGACTTCGCGGTCGGGATGTAACTTGTTCAGGAGTTTCTGATAGCAGCCGATCTGTGCCAGCAGGCGGTGTTCTTCTATGGCAATTTTGGGTGTGGCAAGGGTCACCAGGGCAACCAGATTAACGGGATTCAGATTGGCCTGGCGGTTGATGCCAATCATCACCTCTCGTCCCAACCGTTCGAGGTCCGGGTTATCTGCAGATGCAGGTTCAGCAGCCAGCCACTCGTCCAGTTTGATGGCTTCCCCGATGTTGACCTGCACGCTGCCAAAGTTCTGTTTAATGAGTTTCAGGTTGCGAAAAACATCGGTGACAGATTCTGATTTCTTATCCGCGCCGCGCAATTCCGACAGGTAGCTGGAGCCTTCCACAACTTTTTCATAACCAAAGTACACGGGTACCAGGGCCAACGGTTTGGGTAAACCGCGCAACTGGTGGTCAACGGTCATTTTCAGCAGACCCATACGCGCTGGTAACAGTCGCCCTGTGCGTGTACGGCCACCTTCAGGAAAAAATTCGACGCAGTGTCCGTGGCGGTAGACCTCAAACAGATATTCGTTGAATACCGCGGCGTACAAAGGGTTGTCGCGGAAGCTTCGACGCATGAAAAAAGCCCCACCACGCCGCAGTATCGGTCCTATTAATGGCAGATTCAGGTTATCGCCTGCGGCGATATGAGGGATCATGAAGCCACGGAAATAGAGCAGGTAGCTGAGCAGCAGATAATCCAGATGGCTGCGATGCGAAGGCACATACACCAGCGTATGGCTGGCACTGACTTCTTCCAGTGATTCTATGCCCGCTACATCGATGCCGTTGTAAATCTGATTCCAGAACCACCTCAACAGACGAGCTAACACACGGATAGTCGGGTGAGACATGTCCGAAGCGATGGTGCGTGCGTACTTGCGCGCCAGGCGTTCAGCTTTGCCTGGTTTAACGCCATTGGCCACTTCTGCGGAAATGGCCCGCTTCACATTTGTCGACGTCACAACCTGATGCAGCAGTGTTCTTCGATGAGAAAAATCAGGCCCAAGAGCAGTCTGTTTCTGCTGACGCAGGCGTACGCGCAGGAGACGGCTTACCCGTCGTGCAAGTATTTCTGTTGCTTCATCGTCATCACAAACAGACGATGCGGGTATGGGTCGACCGGTATGTACAAATATGTTGCGGCGGTTGATGACAAGGTTCAGCAGACGCTTAATCCGTCCGGTTACCGCCCAGTCTTCGCTGGTGATGTTTTTCAATAACGTGCCTTCGCCGGACATTGCACGTCCCCAGAAAACCGATACCGGCACAAAAACAATCCTGTCACGCAGCGCGGCAGGAGACTCAAGCAGCCGCAACAGACGTTCTGGATTGGAAGGTGCGGTCATCCGCCCACCTTTAGAACGATACAGCGCAAAAAAGCGATGGCGTTCTTTGAACCCCGCATGCGCCTCATCCGGCTCGAGTTGCACACTTGTGAACGGGGTAACCAGACCAGCCTGCACGCTGGCGATATCGAGCATTGCCAGATCAGTTATGGCGCGGTGGTGAAGAACGTAGACGACTTCGGCGTTTTCATCGGGAATGTTATCGGCACCGGTGAGGGTAGGCCGCGCTATCCACTTGAGAATCGCCCGACAGAATCGATAGATAAATGCTTTCATGTGCGACGCACTGGGTCTTAATTAGGCGCTGTGACCTCTGGCCGTGTGCCGTCAAACAAGCCATCTAACGTGCGATCAACAGAATTGATTTCTACTTCCCACACAGATTTGTACTTATCCTGAGTGACCCGGATGGCTTCTTCTTTACTGCGGATGATGGTAGGACGCAGGAAGACAAGCAGGTTGGTTTTGGCATTGGTTTTACCCCGCGATCTGAACAGATTGCCAAGCAGCGGAATGTCACCCAGCAGGGGTACTTTAGACTCTGAATCAGTAATGTCGTCCTGAATCAAACCACCCAACACAATGGTTTGCCGGTCTTCAGCAAGAATTGTGGTCTCAATAGTACGTTTTGATGTCACCACATCAGCAAAGGCTTCGCCGCCGACCGGCGTAGCCAGGACATTGGTAATCTGCTGGGAGACATCCAGGCGCACTGCAGATTCATCGTGCACGTAGGGGGTGACGGTAAGCTCAACCCCGACGTCCTCCCGCTGTACCGTTGTGAACGGGTTGGAGGTGCCGTCGCCGGTGGTGGTGAAAGAGCCGGTTCGAAACGGTACTTCCCGTCCCACAAGAATGCGTGCTTCCTGATTATCCAGTGTCAGAATGCTCGGCGTGGACAGCAGGTTAGCGCTGGAGTTGGTTGCCAGGGCGGTCACCACCGCGCCAAATGATATTGCCCCGGCATCGATTTTGGCCGCGGCGATGGTCGGGCTGGTGATGTTTGCCAGACCCTGAAGTGCATTGATGGAGCCATCATCGCCGACCAGGTCGCTGAACAGGCTGGCGATCACACCCTGCAGGCTGGTCGTGACAAGGGGTACAGTCTCACCAGACTCATCGACGGCGGCCATTTCTATACCGTAATCCAGGCTGTCGTCGAGGGTAATTTCGACAATTGCGGCTTCGATCAGAACCTGGGAGCGCCTCACATCCAGTTTTTCGATGAGCTCTAACAATTCACTCATGGCGCCAGGATCAGCGCTGACAACAATCGCGTTCAGGCTTTCATCAGCCTGGATGGTGGTTTCCTGGGTGGGCGCTTCTTCTGCACCGACGGTACGCCCGCTGATCACCCCGCCAAGTATGGTGGCGACATTCACGGCATCTGCATGACGCAGCATAATCACCTGGGTCGCATCTGTTGTGGTTGTGGGTTGATCAAGTTTATCGACGATCTTCAACACTTCTGCGATGGGGCGGGGCTTGCCGCGCAAAACCAGAGAGTTGTTGCGCTCGTTAGCAATGATCTGAATGCGTTGTGGACCTTTGGCGTTGCGGCCGATCTGTTCGGGTGCCACCTTTTCCAGGATGGCCACGACGGTGCCGACCCAGGCGTCTTTCAAAGGTACCATGACAACCTCTTCGTCGTCGGACACGTCGATCTGCTGAATCAGCCGCTTCAGGCGCACAATGTTGTCTGCATGATCACTGATAATCACCACATTAGGTTGTGCAACCGAGGCGATGTGACCGTACTGGGGAATAAGCGGCCGCAGAATTTTCACCAGTTCTGCCGAGTCGACGTTCTGGGCCGCAACCACGCGGGTCACCAGTTCCTCCGGCGCAATGCTGCTCAAATCGCCGGGTACGCCAGGTCCCTGTTTTCCTGTTGCGTTCTGTTGAATGCGGATAACGTCTCCGGAGGGTACCGCGGTGAAATTGTGCAGGCGCAGAACGCTCAGAAATAAGGCATAGACGCCTTCTTTATCCATAGGGGCATCCGAGATGACCGTGACCGAGCCTTTCAGACGCGGGTCCAGCACAAATGTTTTGCCGGTGATTTCAGCCACCTGGGCAACAAACTCATGCATGTCTGAGTTTTTTGTCGTGATACGCCAGGTCTGTTCCTGGGCAAGTGCTGGGGTACCGCTCGCCAGTACACAGCAGGTCACAAAGGCCAGGATGATGTTTTTGTTCTTGATGCGGTTCATAAGTGACTTCTAGGCATTCAGTTTTAAAGCAGCGCTAAGGCAGCGATGCGGTGATGAAAAAACGGCGGTCGCCGCGCTGGATTTCGATTCTTGCCGAACCCTGCGCCATGATGTTGTCCAGTTCCAGCTGGTCCTGGGAAATATCACCCACGGGCTGTCCGTTCACGGACAGAATCACATCACCTGCCTGTAACCCGGTACTTTGCAGCAGGGGATTCTGTGACAGGTTGCCAATGCGATAGCCGCCGCTCTCAACGGTTTCCACCCCGAGGTCATTTAACGCGGCAGCGGGGTCCTCTGCAAGACGTTCTCGGTACGCTTCAACAATTTCTTCAGGCTCAACCTCGTCTGATTCGCTGTCGTTACTGATGTCATCACCGTAGGTGTTGTCTACCTGGCCGTCCGGGTCAGTCGCCTCAATGCTCTCATCCGGATAGTCTTCGGCAATAAATTCGCTTTTGAACTTGGGAAACGGCAGCGTCTCGCGAACGCCGGCACGCACCAGCACAATGCGGTTGGTGAACACTTCATCGAGGACGGCATTGCCCGGCAACGTATCACCGACGACGTAGCGTTTTCCCGGTTTGCCACGCTGTGCAACGATGGCGGCGGATGCCTGGTTCTCGTCTGCCATGAACACACCCTGCAGCTCAAGCGGCAGGCGGGTCTGCTGCACGGGTTCATCGCGGGCTGCAACGACGGGCGCGGCGCCAGCTTCGCCAAACAGGTGTTTTCCCAGGATCCAGTTGACGTTGGCTGCAGGCCGCGCGCTGGCGGGCGTGCGGTTGTCCGTATTCACTGCGCTGACGTTGCTGATGGGGGTATCAAAAAAAGACCAGGCGAGGGTGGCCAGAGTGTAGGCAATCCCAATGATCAGCAGCCACTTTGCTGGCTCAGCACCTTTATTGACGATGGTCTCGAACAATTTATCCCTCTTTTCGATACCTTAGAGCGTAACCAAGACAATGGTATGACAGCTATTATGAGTGCGTTCACAAGCCAATGCTGTGAAGTGCTACGCTATCATGATTTTGTCGACCCGTCCCCTGTCCCGGTGACCTCGTGACAGGTCTCCAGAATTTTCCATTGTTTCTTGGAATAAGCCCTAACTTATTGTTTTAAAAAATTTTTTCTTCCACCTGTATCACAATGTGGTGGTCGGGGTCGGTACCAGGCCACGGGTTGTTCAACAGCTGCGTAAAACGTTTGCTGATACCTACTTTGGCGTAGCCGTTGGCGCTGAGGGTCGCAATCAGCAGTGGTGTCTGGTCCTGGCTTGCAAAAACCGTAGCCTGGGGTTCGTTGCTGGCATTCATATCCAGGTAAGCGACCAGCGGTGGCAGATTGGCTTCGCTGAGTAATCCCGAGAGCGTATACCGGACGGGTCCGCCGCTCCAGTTGATCTGTCCTGTCAGGTTGCTCGGCAACCGGCTGTTGTGAGGTAGCTGAATCCGCGTTGGCAGAATCTCGAAATGACCGCCGGTGGTGATGTCATAGCTGCCCAGCCACTGATTGACGCCATCGGCATCGATCTCGCCGGTCAGGTCAACGGCGACCTCACTCAGGCTGGTTCCGGCCAGGCCACTCAACTGCCAGTGGCTCTGGGTTAGATCCCATGCATAGGTTGGCTGCAGGCGGAACAGGGAGCTCATGTTGAAATCCCAGTTCACCTGGCCAAGGTGGGTATTGTCCACCAGCAGGTCAGCCTGGCCACGCCACAGCGAACCGCGGCTGTGGGTCAGCTCCGCGCTGTCTGTCTGGCTCACAAGACGATCCAAGATGCCGGCAGGTGCGACGATAATGGCTGCCAGCAGAAACACCAGCAGCCCAGCCAGAATATATTTGATCATGGCTTCAGCAGCATGGTGATAATGCGTTGGTAGATGGCCATTAAAGGCCGCATCTCTGCAACCTTGATACATTCGTTGAGTTTGTGAATGGTGCCATTGCAGGGCCCAAGTTCAACCACTTCGACGCTGTGGCTGCCGGGTGAGCCCCAGGGTGATATGAAGCGGCCGTCGGACGTGCCGCCTGATGTTGACAGCTCTGGAGCAAATCCCATCTCAGCCTTTACAGCTGCGGTGACTGCGCGGGTGAGCGCGCCCGGTGCAGTCAGAAACGGTTCGCCTGAAAGTGCCCATGCCAACTCATAATTCAATTTGTGTTTGTCGAGTATTGCAGCAACCGCGTTCTGCAGACCCTGACTTGTCTGCGCAGTATTGAAACGGAAATTAAACAATACATTGAGCGTACCAGGGATGACATTGCTCGCGCCGGTGCCAGCGCTGATGTTTGATATTGCAAAACTGGTCGGCGGATAATACTCGTTACCTTTGTCCCAGACGGTTGTGGTCAGCTCCGCCAGGGCACCCAGTGCCTTGTGTATGGGGTTGTCAGCATCGTCGGGATAAGCGACATGGCCCTGGATGCCGCGCACAACAAGGGTGCCATTTAAAGACCCCCGGCGGCCACAGCGCACTACGTCGCCCACTTTGTTGCTGGAGCTTGGCTCGCCGACAATGCAGTAGTGGGGCTTAATGCCGCGACTGGCCAGCGCCTGGATTGCGTAGTTCGTGCCGAAAGTGGCATCTCCTTCCTCATCGCTGGTGATGAGAAAACTCAGGGTGCCGGGCAGATCCTGATTCTGCTGCAGGAGATTTTCTACAGCCACAACCATGGCTGCGAGACTGGTTTTCATGTCAGCTGCGCCGCGGCCGTACAGTACCTCATGGATAACCGTCGGCGTGAAAGGCGGTGTATGCCACTGGTCCAGCGGGCCTGGCGGTACAACATCCGTGTGCCCGGCGAACATCAGGTGTGGCGAACCACTGCCGCGGACCGCCCATAAGTTGCGAACGCCATGGGCATCAATCTGTTCGAGCTTGAATCCAAGTGCCTGCAGGCGAGCGCCGATAATGTCCTGACAGCCTTCGTCTGCGGGGGTGACCGAGTGTCTTTCGATCAACCTGCAGGTCAGTTCAAGAATTGCTGCCGTTGTGGCCTCAGCGGATGCGCCTGCATTCGGGTCTGTGGTTGTCATGGGCTCTGCCAGGGGCATGAGTAGCGGCGGATTCTGCACATATCAGTTATGTGCGTGCAGGGCATCGTTGAGGGCAATTGCCTGGCGGTTGGTGCGACAGACGACCTGGCCGGTTTGTGAGTCACGGATAAACAGAAGATCCGAAGCGCCTGCCAGCTCCCGTGCTTTGACCTTGCGTACAGCTTTGCCATTTTCGTCCATGACGCTCACCACGCTGCCGGCGGTGATGTACAGCCCGGCCTCAATGGTACACCGATCGCCGAGTGGTATACCCGTGCCTGCGTTAGCACCGATCAGGCAGTTTTTGCCGATGCTTATGATCATCTCACCACCGCCGGAGAGGGTGCCCATGGTACTGGCGCTGCCACCCAGATCTGTGCCTTCGTCAATGATCACACCCTGAGAGATACGACCTTCAACCATATTCGGACCCACCGCACCGGCGTTAAAGTTGACAAAACCTTCGTGCATCACGGTTGTGCCTTCACCCAGATACGCACCCAGCCGTATGCGGCTGGCATCAGCTATCCTGACGCCGGATGGCATCACGTAATTCACCATTTTGGGAAACTTGTCGACGCTCATCACTTCCAGGTGTCTGCCGGCAAGCCGGGCAGCGAGTAGTGCATCGGCCAGCTGGTGGACTTCAACTGGCCCTTCACTGGTCCAGGCGAGGTTAGGCAGATGGGCAAAGATATTGTCCAGGTTGAGTGTGTTGGGCCGCGTCAGCCGGTGAGACAACAGGTGCAGTTTAAGATAGGCCTCTGCGGTGCTGTTAACAGGTGCGTCCTCAGCCAGGCATACTGCTGTCAACGGCTGATCAGCTTCCAGTAACGCTGCGGGTACGAGCGCAACATCACAGCGGCTGTTGGCCGCCAGTGCCTGGGCCGGGGTAATGGTGCTGGTACCGTTGTGAAAGTCAGCCGACACCGCGGCAAGCGCTTCGCCAGGGTGCAGGAAAGGGATGGGAAACAGGCAGTCGAGGACGTCTCCTGTCTGATTGGTGGTTGCCAGGCCTATGCCGAAGGCAAAGAGGTTCGCCATGTCGATACCGCGCTTGTGTAAAAGACGCGGTATTCTACAGATCAGCGCTGGCGACGCCTACATGGATTAGGTGACTGCTGCCAAATTCCCGCGGGCTCAGACGTGCGCTGGTGCGGTCTGGCTTTGTTGGGCAAATTGCGCCAGACGCTGCGCGGCTTCAACACACTGTTCGAAAGGCGCCACCCAGGCGACGCGGACAAAGCTGTTGCCGGGATTGACGCCATTGTTGGGTCTGGCAAGAAACCGCCCGGGCATGACCAGCACATTAAACTGGTGCAGTAACTCCCGGGCAAACGTCGTGTCGTCGGTCGGTGTGGCCAGCCAGTGATAGAACGCGCCCGCGGGTGTGTTCAGAGTGTAGTGAGGCGCAAGAATGTCAGTGACGGCGGTAAATTTTTCCTGGTACAGCCGGCGGTTGGCTGCCACATGAGTTTCGTCCTGCCAGGCCAGTGTCGACACGGCCTGGTGGTGTGCACTCATGGCGCAGCCATGGTACGTGCGGTAGGCCAGAAAAGCGGCCATCAGGGATTGATCACCAGCCACAAAACCGCTGCGCAGCCCGGGCAGATTTGATCGTTTTGACAAGCTGTGGAATACCACGCAGCGGCTGAAGTCAGGATTACCCATTGCCTTGCTGGCACTGAGCAGGCTGCCCGGTGGTGACGCCTCGTCAAAATAGACTTCTGAATAACACTCATCTGCGGCAATGACAAAGTCATACCTGTGCGCAAGTTCAATCAGTGCCTGCTGCTGCGCCGGTGGCATGATATGACCGGTTGGATTACCCGGCGAGCACAGATAAACGAGTTCTGTCTGTTGCCACTGTGCTTCGGTTATGTGTTCAAAGTTCTGTTGGAAGTCCAGTTCCGGCTGGTTGTCGACAAACAGCGGCCTGGCACCAGCCAGCAGCGCCGCACCTTCATAAATCTGGTAGAACGGATTGGGCATGATCACCAGGCTGTCCCGCCTGCCGCTCAACATCGCCTGGGCAAATGCAAACAGCCCTTCGCGGGTGCCGTTAACGGGCAGGATTTCCAGCTCAGGATCCAGGGATACCGAAAATCTGTGCTGCAGCCATTGTGCGATGGCGCTGCGCAGTTCAGCTGAGCCCCTGGTCAGTGGGTAGGTGCCCAGCGCCTCGCGCATACGTTCCGGATCGGCTAATGCCTCTACCACAAATTCCGGCGGTGCATGTTTGGGCTCGCCCAGGGTCAGCGGCACAGGCGCGTAGGCGGCATTGCCTTCGACACCCGCAGTAAGCTGACGCAGGCGTTCGAAGGGATAAGGCTGCAGGTCTGTGAGCCGGGGATTGTAGGTCATGGTCAGGCTTGTCCCAGCTGATTGAGCCCCAGCTCCTGGTCGAGCTGTTGGCGGATGACATTTTCGAGCATGTATGTGGCCTCACCTTTACCAATGGGCTGGAAATGACTGTTCTGGATCACGAAGGTGTCCTCCACACGTTCACCAAGCGTGGCAATTCTCGCTGAACGGAGTTCGATGTTGAGTTCCACCAGCAGCATGCCGATGGTTGCCAGCAGACCCGGGCGGTCGCTGGCGACGATGGTCAGGGTTGACGCATCACCTGTTGCATTAGGCACAATGCTCACGCTGGTAGGGTAAGGCAATTCCCGCAAGCGACGGGGCAGGCGGCGGCTCGGCAGGCTCAGATCCGAGGCATCCTGATCAATGGCCCGGGTCAGGCGGGTGACAATCTTTTCCCGCAACTGGCCCTCCCGTGGCAGGCTCTGTCCATCGCTGGTCAATATGGTGTAGGTGTCAAAACAGTTGCCTGTTTCCGCTGTGGAGACCGTTGCGTCAACAATGTTCAGGTCAAACTGACTTAGCGCCAGCACGGATTTTGCAAACAGTCGCGGCTGATCTTTACAGTAGATATAGACCCGGGTTGCGCCCTCTCCGGGAGAGTCACCGTGGGTGTCACGGAGAGTGACAAATGCGCCTTCTGTCAGATCGTGGGCGACCAGCGCCTCGGTGAGGGTTGCGATCTGCGGTGGTGTATGGCGCAGGAAAAAATCTTCACCAAGATCCGACCAGAGCGCCTCTATCGCTGCGGTGTCCAGCTCAGGATACGCAGCACTGAGTCGCTCCATGGCTCGTTCCTGGTAGGCGGCAACGGCATCTTCGCGGTCTGCTGAGGCTTCAACGCCACGGCGCAGAAGCTTGCGGGTTTCATTATAAAGGTGTCTGAGCAGGGTGGCCCGCCAGCTGTTCCAGAGCGTTGGATTGGTTGCGTTGATATCAGCCACGGTTAGCGCATACAGGTAATCCAAGCGCATTTCGGATTTTACTTCGCAGGAGAATTTGTAGACGACATCGGGATCGTAGATGTCTTCCCGCTGGGCCACGGACGACATGAAGAGGTGTTTTTCGACCAGCCAACAAACCAGTTGTGTGTCTGTAGCGTTCAAATGGTGGCGCTGACAGAACACTTGTGCGTCGGCCGCACCTAAAATGGAGTGGTCGCCACCGCGACCTTTCCCGATGTCGTGAAAGATGCCGGCAATATAGAGCAGCTCAAGCTTGGGTAAGGTATGCACTGCGTGGTAAGCCACCGGAAAGGCCTGTTTGCTCGCGCGATATCGAAATCTTCGCATATTGCGAAGTACCATCATGGTGTGTGCATCGACGGTATAAATGTGGAAAAGGTCGTGCTGCATCTGTCCGATGACGCGCCCGAATTCGGGTATGTATCGACCTAACACGCCGTATCTGCGCATGCGGGTCAATTGCGAGACCAGCGTATACGGTGCTTTCAGCAGATCCAGAAACAGTTTGTGGTGTTCGGGATTGCTGCGGAAGTTGTCGTCGATCAGGTGCAGGTTTTCTCTGATCTGACGAATGGTGCGAGCACGGACGCCGGCGATATCGCGACGATTGGCCATGATCACAAACATTTCCAGTATCGCGGCCGGCGTTTGCGCAAAAGTATTGTCGCTACGCGCTTCGATATAGCTGTTGGTCAGCGCAAACCGGTCATTGATCGGCTCCTGACGCATCTTACGCGGCGGTATGGTGGATTCCTGAAAATACTGGATCAGAATGTCATTCACCTCGGTCAGCGCCAGCACGTGCCGATAGTAGTGATACATGAAACGTTCCACACCACGCTGGGTTTCGGTATCCACAAAGCCCAGGCGCTGAGCCAGCTCCCGCTGATGGGCAAACTGCAGGCGGTCCTCTTTGCGTTGCGCGATCAGATGCAACCCGAAACGCACCCACCAGATAAAGCGTCTGCCTTCAACAAGCCACTGTTTCTCGGTTGGCATCAGGACGCCGAGTTCTACGAGTCGTTCGGGATCTGTGGTATTGAATTTGCGTTTGCAGATCCACAGCGCCGTGTGGATATCGCGTAGACCGCCGGGTGAGGTTTTGATGTTGGGTTCGAGGTTGTATTCAACGTTGTCGTAATCTTTGTGGCGTTGCTTCTGTTCTTCGTACTTCGCCTGGAAAAATTTGTCCGCAGGCCACAGGCGCGGATTGTCGAGCACTTTGTCGAGCCCGCTTGTGAGGCGGGTATCGCCGGTAATGAAACGTCGCTCAAACAGGGCTGTGGCAACGGTAATATCCTGTTTGGCCTGCAGCTTGCACGACCTGATGTCGCGCACGCTGTGACCCACTTCGACGTTGAGATCAAAGACAGACTGCAGAAACAACTCAATCTGACGCTGGTATTTCTGTGGTTTGCTGGCAAGCACCAGAATATCGATGTCTGAGCCGGGGTGAACCTCCTGTCTGCCATAGCCACCCACAGCATACAAAGCCACCGCTTCAGCCTCACCAAGGTGGCTGGCAAACAGATCCCGCAGAATGGCATCAATGCCGTTGCTCATGTCGAGCAGCAACGTTTCTATGGGTTCATTTTGCCAGAACCTTGTTGCCAGGCTTTCCTGCAGGGTGTGCAGGCGTTGTCGGCTCGGGACCGTCATGCTTAGCGTAGTGATGCGCTTTGCACCTGTTCGACGGCGTTTTCTTCCGCGCGCAGAGTGAAAATCTCACAACCCTGCCTGGTCACCATCAAAGTATGTTCCCATTGTGCGGAGAGTTTGTGGTCTTTTGTCACTGCGGTCCATTGGTCAGGCAGTATTTTGATGTGGCGTTTGCCGGCGTTGATCATTGGTTCGATGGTAAATGTCATGCCTTCCTCCAGCACCATGCCGGAACCCGGGCGTCCATAGTGGAGTACCTGGGGGGCATCATGAAACACCTTACCGATACCGTGGCCGCAGAATTCACGGACGACACTGAATCGATTGCGCTCCGCGTGCTGTTGAATGGCATGACCGATGTCGCCGAGGTGCGCGCCGGCCTTCACGGCTTCAATACCTTTATACAGACATTCCTGGGTCACCTTGATTAAACGTCGTGCCAGCACTGAAGGTTCGCCGATACAGAACATCTTGCTCGTGTCGCCATGGTAGCCGTCTTTGATAACGGTGATGTCGATGTTCAGCGCATCACCATTTTTCAGCACCTTGCCCGGACTTGGAATGCCATGGCAGACCACATGATTGACCGAGGTGCAGATAGATTTGGGGAAAGGCATCTGGCCGCCACCTCCGCCATAGTTGAGCGGCGCGGGGAGGCATCCCAGTTCGTCAACAATGAAGTTGTGGCAAAGTGTGTTGAGCTCGTCGGTGGTCACCCCGGGGACGACATGGGGGCCGATCATTTCCAGCACGCTGGCCGCAGCGCGACCTGCGGCGCGCATGCCGTTTAAGTCTGTGTCATCGTTTACGGTGGCGACCATGGTGATAAAACTCGTTTCGAAGGGTAATCAACTATGGTATAAAGCGCCCCGCCGCGCGGCAAGGACGATTGTCTTTATTTAGGGCTTTTGCCGGCTGCGCCATTAACCGCGGCTGCTGCGGGTGAAAACCACGGTTTTTCCTGCAGCCAGTCAGCACAAATACAGCATATTCCGTCGCATCCCCACGGGTGCCGCCTCGAAGCGGTTGGGTGATGGGGAATATGCCGAGACAAACAACCCGGAGAAGACTATGAGTGTATCTATGCGAGATATGCTGGCTGCTGGCGTGCATTTCGGCCATCAGACCAGATTCTGGAACCCCAAAATGGCGCCTTACCTGTTTGGCGCTCGAAACAAAATCCATATCATCAACCTTGAGCAGACGCTGCCTGCGTTCAACGATGCCCTGGCTCAGATTCAGGCACTGGCCCGTAAAGGCAACAAAATTCTGTTTGTGGGTACCAAAAGAGCAGCTGCCAAGGTCGTGAATGAACAGGCGTCCCGAGTGGGTATGCCCTTTGTTGACCAGCGCTGGCTGGGTGGCATGCTGACCAATTACAAAACCATACGCCAATCAATCCGCCGGTTGCAGGACCTTGAAAAACAGTCTCAGGACGGCACGTTTGAAATGCTGCCGAAGCGTGAGGCGCTGCAGAAAACCCGCATCATGGAAAAACTGTTTGCCAGCCTGGGTGGCATCAAAGACATGGGCGGTTTGCCTGATGCGCTGTTTGTCATAGACGTGCAGCACGAACACATCGCCATCAGTGAAGCGAATAAACTGGGTATTCCGGTGTTTGGCATTGTTGACAGTAACAGTGACCCGGATGGTGTTGATGTAGTGATTCCCGGCAATGACGATGCCATACGCGCAATTCGGCTGTACGTCACTGCGGTGGCGGATGCCATTGCCGCGGGGCAGAATCAGGCGTCTTTGAAAGTCGACCCGGATGAGTTTGTTGAAGTCAGCGATGATGCCGCAGCTGCGGCCGCGCCGGTGACCAAAATCTCTGCCGGAGTATCTGCATCTGTTGAAGAAGCTTTTGCAGAACAGGATCAATCCGCAAACAGCCCGGCGCAGGCGCCAGCTGCAGCTGACGATGCTGCTGGCGAAAAGGAGTAACCCGATATGGCAATTACCGCAGCTATGGTTAAAGAACTGCGTGAACGCACTGGTCTGGGCATGATGGATTGCAAGCGGGCGCTTGAAGCCACCGCTGGGGATCTGGAACAGGCCATTGAGGAACTGCGCAAGTCGAGTGCTCTGAAAGCGGCCAAGAAATCAGGTCGCACCACAGCAGATGGTCTGCTGGCGATTAAGGTTGCAGACGACGGCAGTCGTGGCGCAATTGTCGAGGTCAATATTGAAACTGACTTTGCCGCCAAAAACGAAAAATTCATCGCCTTTGTGGACAAGGTCCTGAATCAGGTTTTTGCTGCCGGCAACAGCGATATCCAGGCGTTACTGGACGCAGGCCTTGAAGCCGAGCGTGAAACTTTAGTGCAGGAAATTGGCGAAAACATCACGATCCGCCGGGCTGAGGTCGTCAACTCAGACAACGGTGGCGTTGCCAGCTATCTGCACGGCGACTCGCGCAAAGGTGCGCTGGTGGAACTGTCCGGCCAGGCACCGGAGTTTGGTCGCGACGTGGCCATGCATGTCACAGCGTTGAATCCAATGGTGGTTGCCAGTGCGCAGGTGCCGGCGGAACTGCTCGACAAAGAACGTGAAATCTATACCACACAGGCCAATGACAGCGGTAAACCTGCTGACATCATTGCCAAGATGGTGGAAGGGCGGATCAAGAAATTCCTGGCTGAAGTCAGTCTGGTGGACCAGCCGTTTGTCAAAGATGACAAGCAGAAGGTTGGTGCGCTGGCAAAAGCCGCCGGCGTTGATGTACTGAAATTTGTGCGTTTTGAAGTCGGCGAAGGTATCGAAAAAGACGACACTGATTTTGCCGCGGAAGTAGCGGCTCAGCTTGGCGGCGGCGACTGACGTTGCCGGATTATCTGCTAAAACTCAGCGGCGAAGTCCTCGGCGGTGACGCTGGCTTCGGCCTGGAACCGGCTGTGTTGCGGCAGCTTGCTGCAGACATCAAAGTCCTGACAGAGCAGGGGGTTGGCCTTGCTCTGGTGCTGGGTGGTGGGAATCTGTTTCGCGGCCAGAAGCTGGCCCAGTCAGGTATGGATCGAGTGGTTGGCGACAGAATGGGTATGTTGGCAACCGTCATGAATGGCCTGGCCATGGGCGATTTTCTGTCCCAGGCAGGGGTTGCCAACAAGCTGTTTTCCAGCATGGATATTGCCGGCGTGGCGCAAGGTTACCACCGCGACGAGGTCAGACAATTGATGCAGGAGGGTGTTGTATGCATCCTCAGCGGGGGTACCGGGAACCCGTTTTTCACCACCGACACAGCTGCCTGTCTGCGCGGTGTGGAACTCGGCGTGGATGCGGTGTTGAAAGCCACCAATGTAGACGGTGTCTACGATGCGGACCCAAAAACTCACGCTGATGCCCGCCGCTTTGACACTGTCAGCTTCGATGAGGTTCTGCAGCGCCAGTTGGGCGTCATGGACCTGACCGCCATCATTCTCTGTAAAGAGAACGCAATGCCACTGGTGGTGTTTGACATGATGGCGGAAAACGCGTTGCAGGATATTGCTGCGGGCAAACCGGTGGGCACCCGGGTGGTTGCCTGATATAACGCGCCGAAACATCTGATAACCAACGTATTCGAGGGGTAGTTGACATCATGATAGATGAGATAGTTGAAGACGCAGACGAACGTATGGGTAAATCGCTTGATTCGCTCCAGCAGGCGTTTGCCAAAATAAGAACCGGCCGGGCGAATCCTTCGCTCCTCGATACCGTCACCATTGAATATTACGGGTCTACTACGCCCCTGAACCAGGTTGCCTCCATATCTGTTGAAGACGGACGTACACTGACGGTTTCGCCCTGGGAAAAGCCTCTGATACCTGAGATAGAAAAGGCCATTTTGAAAAGTGACATCGGCATCACTCCGGTCTCGACCGGTGATGTTATCCGCGTGCCGTTGCCGCCTCTGACGGAAGAAAACCGTAGAGATCTGGCTAAGGTGGCGCGTGGCGAGGCGGAAAACTGTCGTATTGCCATCCGTAACATCCGCCGGGACGCAATCGCGGACGTGCGTGAACTGGTCAAGGAAAAAGAAGCGACGGAGGACGACGCGCGCCGCGCTGAGGACCGCATACAGAGCGTCACCGATGCGCGTGTTGCGCAGGTGGATAAGGCGTTGGCAGGCAAAGAAGCTGAGTTGATGGAATTTTAGGGTCGCTCTTCCGCGGTTCCCTGGATTGCAACGCCATGAACAAACACGTTAAGCCGGAATCTGCTGCCGCCCCAATGGCCGCATCAAACAGGATAGAGGCCGCATCAAACCGGATAGACGCAGCAGATCAGCCGGCAGATGGCCTGTCAGGCAGTGTACCAAAGCATATCGCCATCATTATGGACGGTAATCACCGCTGGGCAAAAAAGCGCCATCTCCCCGGTGCAGCCGGGCATCGCGCCGGCGCCAAACGACTGCGTGAAATTGCCGAAGCCTGCGCTGATCTGGGGGTGGAAAACCTCACGCTGTTTGCCTTCAGCACTGAAAACTGGCAGCGGCCATCACGGGAAGTCAGCCTGTTGATGGACCTCATGCGGCACGTTATGGAAAACGATCTGGCAGAACTGAATCGCCGTGAGGTGCGCCTGCGGGTGATTGGTGACCGCAGCCGCTTTGCTGAAGATATCCAGGCAAAAATGGCAGAGTGTGAAGCGCTGACCGCGGCCAACAGCAAACTTAATCTAAGCGTGGCCGTTAACTTTGGCGGCCGCTGGGACATTGTCGAGGCCGCAAAACGCGTGGCCAGAAGTGTTCAGGCGGGCACGCTCGACCCGGACCAGCTCAGCGAAGCGGAATTTGCCCAGCATATGGCGCTGGGACAGGTGCCCGACCCTGATCTTCTGATCCGCACCGGTGGCGACCATCGCATCAGTAATTTCCTGCTCTGGGACCTGGCTTATGCAGAGCTGTATTTTACGGAGTGTTTCTGGCCGGATTTCAATGCGGAACAGTTGCAGATCGCGGTGCAGGAATATACGCGTCGGGCGAGGCGGTTCGGCGGGCGCTAACGCCAGTCGTTACCACTTATCATGTTAATGACCCGCATCATGACCGCCCTTGTGCTTGCGCCGCTGGCGCTGGCAGGGGTGTTCTGGTTGCCGCCGGCGTGGTTTGCGCTGGTTTTCTGGGCTGTGGCAGCGCTTGGTTGTTATGAGTGGGCCAATCTTCTACACCTTGACAGAATCTGGCAGAAACTGATTTATGTGAGCGTATATGGGCTTCTGGCTGCCGCCCTCTACCTGGATGGGGCGAATTACGCTGCTGTGTTGTGGTCAGGTGCGGTGATCTGGTTAGCTGCCGTGATTGCCGTACTGGTTTTCCCCCGGGGCACAGGCATCTATCAACAGCGGCTCCTGATGGGCCTGCTGGGCTGGGCGATTTTTGTGGCTGCCTGGAGTGGGCTGGTGGTGATTCGAGCAGCGCCCCAGGGTAGCTTCTGGCTGGTCTGGTTGTTTGTCCTGGTCTGGGGAGCGGATATTGGCGCTTATTTCAGCGGTCGTACCCTGGGCAAACGCAAACTGGCGCCCGCGGTGAGTCCTGGTAAAAGCTGGGAAGGTGCCATCGGTGGGTTTGTGCTGGCCGCTGTCTTGTGCAGCGCAGGCGCTGTGTGGCTCGAGGCGGATCTGAGGTTGTTTCTGCCACTGATGGCGGGCTTGATTGTGTTGTCCGTGTTCGGAGATCTGTTCGAGAGCGTGATGAAAAGATCCAGCGGCGTAAAAGATTCTGGCACACTGCTGCCGGGTCATGGCGGGGTGCTGGATCGAATCGACTCTCTGCTGGCGGTTCTGCCGGTATTTGCACTGGTCTGGGTGTAGGAACCATTGACAGATGCAGGCATCCAATTCAGACAGGGTTCAGACTAAAATGTGTATCAAGCAGGATTAGAAAGAGCACACTGTGGATTTATTGCATTACCCGCTAGCGTTTATTGCCGTCCTCGGCGTCCTGGTGACCTTCCATGAGTTTGGTCATTACATTGTTGCACGATGGTCCGGCGTGGGGATTCTGCGCTTTTCTGTCGGCTTCGGGCGGCCGCTGCTCTCCCGCACGGACAGACACGGCACCGAATTCACCCTCGCCATGATTCCTCTGGGCGGATACGTTCGCATGTACGACGAGCGCGATCATCTGCCCGGGCAGGAAACCGAAGTGGAAGTACCGCCGGGGACCGTGTCTTTCATGGACCTGCATCCAGCCTGGCGGATTGCCATTTCTCTGGGCGGCCCCGTGGCCAACTTCATTCTCGCCATTGTTGTCTACTGGGTGCTGGCGCTGGCGGGCAGCACCAATATCACCCCGATGGTTGCGCCAGCTGAGGCAGGCAGTCCTGCTGCGTTAGCGGGGTTTGAAAGGCCGGTGCAGATCCTCAGTGTCGATGGCCGCAGCGCCAACGGCTGGCAGGATATTGGTCTGAGTCTGACCGACCGGCTCGGCGAGAGTGGCGCAATAACGTTTACCGTACGCGACCTGCAAACCCATCGCGTGTCCGACATCGACGTGCCCATCTACAGCTGGCACGAAGGGGTTGGCGAACCCGATGTGATCGGTTCGCTGGGTTTACAACCGGTTGTCTTGAGTCTGGTGGGTGAACTTGTGGAAGACTCACCGGCTGTGCAGGCAGGCCTGCAACCGGGGGATTTTATTGTTGCCGTAAATGGTGTGCCGGTGCTGTCCTGGGCGGACTGGGCGGGTCAGATTGAAGCGCATCCGAATGAGCGGGTAGTCATAGAACTCTATCGTGATGGCCGCCTGATGCAGCTCAGCGCAACCCCGGGCAGCCGGATGTTGAGTGACGGTCGCGAAGTGGGTTCCATTGGTGTGTATCAGCCGCAAATTGCAGTTTCCCACGGTGTTGTGGCCGCAATGGGGGTTGCTGTTGCGCAAACCTGGGATAAAACGGTATTGATACTGTCGGTGGTGAAGAAAATGATCACCGGCCACGTGTCAGTGAAAAACCTCTCCGGACCGATCAGTATTGCCCAGGTTGCAGGCGATTCTGCGAAGTACAGCTGGCGGTCATTTGTAGGCATTCTGGCGTTTCTGAGCGTTTCGCTGGGTGTCTTCAATCTTCTGCCCATTCCTATCCTTGATGGTGGTCACGTGGTTATGCACACTGCGGAACTGATCACCGGCAAACCCATACCAGAGAATATTCAGGTGCTGGGTGTGCAGGTAGGGTTGTTTTTGGTGGGTACAATGGTGATATTCGCCACCTACAACGATCTGCTACGTCTATTTTAATGCCCCGATTGAGGAACATCTTTTTCATGCGCTATTTGGTTTTGCGTTTTTCCGTCTGGCGCCGATCTGCAGCCCAATGCTACGTTCTGGCCAGAGCGTTGCCGGTCGCATTGGTTCTGCTTTCAGGCGCGGCGCTGCCGTTGTCTGTCAACGCAGCGCAGGATCCCAGCTTCCGTATCACCGATGTGCGCTTACAAGGTCTGCAACGGGTTTCCGCGGGCACGGTATTCAACCTCATCCCGGTTGGTGTGGGTGACGAAATTGATCAACTGGCCGTGCGGGCAACCCTGCGTGAGCTGTTTGCCTCGGGCTTTTTCAAAGACATTCGCATCGGTCGTGATGAAGGTGTGCTGATTGTGACCGTGGTGGAGCGCCCGGCAATTGAGTCAATCACCATCGAGGGTAACAAAGCCATTCAAACCGAAGCTCTGCTTGACGGCCTGGGTCAGCAGGGTCTGCGTGAAGGGGAAATCTTCAAGCAGGCGACGCTGGAACGTGTGGGGCTTGAGCTTGAACGTCAGTATGTGGCACAGGGTCGTTACGGTGCCAGTATTGAAACCGAGATTGAAGATCTGCCCCGGAACCGCGTCAATGTGAAAATCAATATCGAAGAAGGCAAGAATTCCGGGATTCGTCACCTCAATATTGTTGGCGCCCAGGCCTTCTCCAGCGAGGAACTGCTGGGTGTGCTTGAGCTCAAACATCCAAGCCTGCTGTCTTTTTACCGTAATGATGATAAGTACTCCCGGGAGAAACTCTCCGGTGACCTTGAAACGCTGGAATCTTTCTACAAAGACCGCGGCTACGCGGACTTTGACATTTATTCAACCCAGGTGAGTATCACGCCGGATCGGCGCCAGGTGTACATCACCATCGGTGTAAACGAAGGCGACATTTACACCATCAACGAAGTAAATCTGGTAGGTGAGCTCGGCGATGTGCGACCGGAAGACCTGCGGCGCCTGTTTGTGGTCTCACAAGGCCAGACTTTTAACCAGGCCCGGATCACCGCGACTGAAGAGCGCCTGACCGGTGCACTGGGTAACTCGGGTTTCACCTTCGCCTCTGCCAGCGGCGTGCCAAAGCTTAATGACGATGGCACCGTTGACGTTGAGTTTTTTGTTAACTCCGGCAAGCGGGCCTATGTGCGGCGTGTGACGTTCACCGGAAACCGCGTCACCCAGGATGAGGTGATGCGTCGTGAAATGCGCCAGATGGAAGGCGGCTGGGCCTCTACGTCGCAGATCGATCTGTCTAAAGTCCGGTTGGAGCGGCTGGGCTATTTCAAAGGTGTCGATGTTGAAACGCCACAGGTGCCTGGCACAGACGATCAGATTGATGTGAATTTTTCAGTTGAAGAACAACCATCAGGCAGTATTTCCGCAACGCTGGGATACGCTCAGGGTACGGGCCTCATTCTCGGTGCCAACTACCAGCAATCCAATGTCCTGGGTTCAGGAAACAGTCTGGGTGTCGGGCTGAGCAGCTCGAGCTTCCAGCAGTCTGCCAGTTTCAATTATTTTGACCCGTATTTTACCCTCGATGGCGTGAGTCGCGGCTTTAACGTGTTTATCCGTCGTCTGGATTTTGATGAACGTAACATTGCCCGTTATGCAACAGATTCTGCCGGTGCGGGGGTCAACTTTGGCTTTCCGATTGGTGAGGTGCAGCGTATTAACTTTGGCCTGCTGGCGGAATGGACGGACATCACCGAAGGTGCTTTTGCCGCTCAGGAAATCTCTGACTTTATTGAGAAAAATGGCGAAGAGTCCCTCAACTTCAAATTGAATTTTTCCTGGAGCAAATCGACCTTGAACCGTGGTCTGTTTGCTGACCGCGGCGCGTCTCAGTCTCTGGCTTTTGAAGTGTCTGTACCAGGCAGCGACCTGCAGTTCTACAAAATCAACTACTCCGCGGAACGTTATTTTCCGATCACACAGAACTGGACCTTGAGGTTGCGCACGGAGCTGGGGTTTGGTGATGGGTATGGTTCCACAACGCAGCTGCCGTTCTATCAGAATTTCTTTGCCGGTGGATTCGGCTCCGTACGCGGCTTTGAAAATTCAACTCTTGGACCGCGGAGCACGCCGCCGGTAGATGCCAACGGCAATCCCATATTCATTGGTGACCGACGTGGTGATCCGTTGGGAGGCAACCTGTTGGTGGAAGGTGCTGCTGAGCTTATCTTCCCGTTTCCCTTTGTGGATGACAATCGACAATTCCGTCCTGCGTTTTTTATCGACGTCGGCAACACCTTCAACACCCAATGCCCGCAAGTGGCGCAGAACTGTTTCGACTTTGATGTGGATGAACTGCGTTATTCGGTTGGATTTGGTATGACCTGGCTCACAGGGCTTGGGCCGATGACGTTCAGTATTGCTAAACCTTTTCAAACCCAGCCGTTTGACGAAGAGGAACGATTTCAATTTGAACTTGGCCGTACATTCTGAGGTAGAATGCGCGCCGTACACCACCCAGGCCTTTGGACCAGGGTACTTTGCTTAAGTAGGAGTAGGTAATGATTAAGAAGTTTGCCCAAATGGCGATGGTAGCCATGATGTTCGCCTCAGTGGCAGCTCAGGCTGAAATGAAAATAGTTGTACTGGATTCGGTACGCGCCATTTTAGAAAGTGACGAAGCCAAAATTCTGGCTGACGCCGCGAATAAAGAAATGGAAGCCGAACAGAACGAACTGCGGGCACTGGCGGAAGAAATGCAGGCTTTGAACAACAAACTGCAGACAGACGGTGAAGTGATGTCAGCCACGGAGTCCCGCAAAGTTCAGAAAGACATTGAAGACAAGCAGATTGATCTGCAGTTCCGCGGCCAGAAGCTGCAGAAAGAGGTGCAGGACCGACGTCAGGAAATCCTGCAGGCGCTGGCACCTAAATTTGATAAGGTCCTGAAAGACATTATTTCCGTGGATCAGATTGATCTGATCATGGCGCCAAATGCCCTGCAGTATGCCAACACCAAACATGACATCACCCGTCGCGTCACCGAAAAGCTGAACGAAGAGCGCGATTAACCCGCCACGGGGGATTCGTCAGTTTAGTGCCCATGATTACTGTTGCAGACATTGCGCAAACGATAGATGCAACGGTAACGGGTGACGATACGCTTGAGCTGCATGGGCTCGGTAGTTTAGGCAGCGCAAGTGCCGGCCAGTTGAGTCATCTTTCGAGCCCGAACTATCGGCATATGCTGGCTGCCACAAAAGCAAGTGCCGTTATCCTGCGCGCCGAAGATGCTGCGCAGTGTCCAACAACCGCACTGGTTGTTGATGACCCTTATCTGGCGTTTGCCAAAGCGTCCATGTGTTTTGCAAAACCCGTGCAGATGGCAAAGGGTGTACATCCTTCGGCTGAAATAGGTGCTCACTGTACGATCGACGCAACGGCGAGCATCGGTCCTAACGTGGTTATTGGTGCGCACACCGTGGTATCCGCAGGCGTCTGTATACATGCGGGCGTCAGCGTGGGCGAACGCTGCCGTCTGGCCGCTGGTGTCATCCTGCATGCCAATGCCACGCTCTACAGCGATGTGCAGCTTGGCGAGAATACGCACATTCACAGTAGTGCAGTCATCGGCGCGCCAGGTTTCGGCTTTGCGCCAGATGCCAAGGGTCATCTGCATGAAATTGCGCAACTCGGTGGCGTTGTGATTGGCGCTAACGTCAGCGTGGGTGCCGGCTCGACCATTGATTGCGGCGCTATTGACGCGACCGTGGTCGAAGATGGGGTGAAAATTGATAACCAGGTGCAGATTGGTCACAACAGTCACATAGGTGCACATACTGTGATCTGTGGTTGTGTCGGTATCGCCGGTAGCTCGGTTATCGGTAAACACTGCATCCTGGCCGGTGGCAGCGGCGTCGGCGGAGATAAACCGGTCACCTTGTGCGATGGTGTACGCGTGACGGCATGTACAACCATTTCACAATCCGTCAGTGTACCCGGCACCTATTCGGGTAGCATTGTCTTCCACGAGCACAATAAATGGCGTCGCAACGCGCTGCGCTTTTTTGCGTTGGATGATTTGTTCAAACGTGTCAGAAAGCTTGAGCGCTCAGGTGCAGCGGGCTCAGAAAAATAGATTTGTAGAAGAATAAGTGGGGAAACTGATGAGCGGCCAGAAAAATATCAACGAACTGTTTTCGTATTTGCCTCATCGATACCCGTTTCTTCTTATCGATCGCGTGGTCGAACTGGACGTGGGTGATGCCATTCGCGGCTATAAAAACATCACTGTGAACGAAGAGCTGTTCAACGGCCACTTTCCAGGCCAACCCATCTTCCCCGGTGTTCTGATTCTGGAAGCGATGGCGCAGCTGTCCGGTGTGCTGGCCTTTGAAACCAAAGGTAAACGCCCAGCGGATGGGGTGAACTATCTTTTTGGTGGGGTTGAAAAAGCACGCTTCCGGCGGCCGGTTATTCCAGGGGATCGACTCGACATGGTCAGCAAGATTATTGCCGATCGCAGCCGCATGATGAAGTTTGAGTGTGCTGCTTATGTTGATGACGCGCTGGCCTGCTCAGCAATCCTCTCGGTGGTTGAGCAGCGCTCATGATTGATGGCCGTGCCATCATCGACCCCAGCGCGGTGCTGGGAGAAAACGTATCCGTTGGCCCCTGGTCGATTGTGGGGGCCGATGTTGAACTGGGTGACAACGTTCAGATTGCCTCTCACGTGGTGGTCAAGGGGCCAGCCAGAATTGGCGCTGGCGTGAAAATTTATCAGTTCTCAACCGTGGGAGAAGATACGCCTGCGTTTGCCTTTGCAGGTGAAGAAACGCACCTGACCATCGGTGAAAACACCGTGATACGTGAAGGGGTGACCATCCATCGAGGTATGACCAAGGGCGGCATCAGTCGTACCGAAGTAGGCCGGAACTGCCTGCTCATGGCCTACGTTCATGTCGGCCATGATTGTATTGTTGGTGACCACGTGGTGATGGCCAACAATGCATCCCTCGCAGGACACGTGGTGGTGGGTGACTATGCAAACTTTGGCGGCTATTCCGGCATTCCACAGTTTCGGCAGGTTGGTGCTTATTCCCACATTGCCGCAATGAGTCTGGTGTTGAAAGACGTGCCCGCGTATATGACGGTGAGCGGCAATCCGGCGGTGGCGGTTGGTCTGAACACCGAAGGCATGAAACGGCGCGGCTACAGTAAAGAAATCACGGCGGCGCTGCGTAAAGCGCACCGCATTGTGTACCGCAATGGCCTGACTGTTGAAGAAGCGCTGGCGGAACTTGCGCCTCTACGCGCGGAATTTGCGGAAGTTGAGCTGTTTGCACAATCTGTTGAAAGCTCCCGGTGGGGCATTATCCGCGGACGTAATAAATCCTGACTGACTGCCCCAGATGAACAACACCAGGCCGCAATCTGCTGTGCTCAAAATTGGCATTCTCGCCGGTGAAGCTTCGGGAGATAATCTTGGTGCGGGTCTGATGACGGCCATGCAGCAACAGACAACTCAGACGTTGGAATTCTTAGGGGTGGGAGGTGCGCGCATGCAAGCCGCAGGGCTGTCCCCGCTTGCGCCCCTGGACGCGCTGGCAGTGAATGGCTTCCGTGACCCGATTCTGAAGCTGCCTGAACTGATCACCCTGTTGCGCCGCCTGATCAGGACCTTTGTAAAGGCTGAGATCGATGTGTTTATCGGCGTCGACTTTAATGTATTTAATTTCATTCTTGAGGCAGCACTGCGCAAGCGCGGCATCAGGACGGTGCACTATGTCAGCCCATCGGTGTATGCCTGGCGGTCGGGACGCACAAAACGGGTGGCCAGAAGCGCGGATCTGCTGCTCTGTCTGTATCCCTTTGAACCGGCGTTTTACAAGCAGACTTCTGTGCAGGCGGAGTTTGTCGGCCATCCACTGGCGGATGAAATTGACCTGCACGCTGGAGCCCCGCAGGCGCGTTTGAACGCCCGGCAGGCTCTGGGGCTGGCCACAGATACGGCAGACACAACCGTGCTGGCGCTGTTGCCCGGGAGTCGCAACAGCGAAGTGGATCTGATGATTGAACACTTCCTCGGCGCAGCGGCAATTTTTGCCCAGCAGACACCGGGCACGGTGACCGTGATTCCCTGTGTGCGTCCTTCGATTAAGCAGCGCGTCGAAAAAGCCTTGCAGGATCATCCCAACCTGGTGGTTAAGCTGTATGAAGGCAACGCGCGGCAGGCGCTGATTGCCTGTGACGTGGCGCTGGTCAAATCTGGAACCAGCACGCTGGAGGCCATGCTCCTGCATCGGCCGATGGTGGTGAGCTATCGATTGGGGTGGTGGACCTATCAGCTGGCCAGGCGGGTTTTACGCACACCTTTTGTGGCGCTGCCCAACATTCTGGCCGGACGTGCCCTGGTGCCTGAGCTGTTGCAGCATGAAGGCACTGCCGAGGCGTTGGCTGCGGCGTTACGCAGGGCACTGAACGCGGCGGCTGAGGATGCGCAGAATACGCGTGTATTTGAGCGTCTGCATAAACAATTACGCCAGGGCGCAGATGCTAAGTCAGCAGCCAGCGTGTTACGCTTGCTGGCAGAAAAAACCACAGGTTCATAAGCGTGCAGTCCGCCTCGTCTGAGCGAATCCAATCAAAGCCAGTGCAGAAATCCCTGCCATCCCTTGAGGGTGCTGATCCACCCTGGGAACAGCCCTTGCACGCTGGCGTAGATGAGGTTGGCATTGGGCCCCTGGCCGGCCCCGTGGTTGCAGCTGCAGTGATCCTGAACCCTGCGCATCGGATCGATGCTCTGGCAGATTCCAAGAAACTCACATCCCGCAAGCGCGAATTACTGGATATTGAGATCCGTCAGCACGCCTTGTGCTGGGCACTTGGTTGGGCCTGGGTTGCAGAAATAGACGAGTTGAACATCCTGCGTGCGAGTCACCTGGCGATGCAGCGCGCCTGTCGACAACTGCACTGCCTGCCGGTCCACATCTGGGTTGATGGCAATAAAGTGCCACCGTTAGACGTACCCGCTGTGGCGGTTGTTCAGGGAGATAAACTTGTGCCACAGATCAGTGCTGCATCAATCATCGCGAAAGTTGCGCGCGACAGATATATGACCGCCCTGGGCGCCCAGCTTCCGGACTATGGTTTTGCTCAGCATAAAGGCTATCCCACGAAGGCGCACATCGCTGCGTTGAGGAACCTGGGACCCAGCGAATACCATCGGCACAGTTTTGCGCCGGTTCGCAAAGCGCTTGCGCAGGGGGTGCAGCCGGTATGAACGCAGATACCGCTACTGTTGATGCAGAGGATGATGTGAGCGATCCGGGTTTTGTGCATCTGCATGTACACAGCGAGTATTCCCTGGCTGACGGCTTACTGAAGGTGAAACCGCTGGTGGCGAATCTGGTGGCTCAGGGCGCACCTGCGGTAGCGCTGACTGACCGTGGCAACCTGTTTGCGCTGGTAAAATTTTACGAAACAGCCTTGAGTCGCGGCATCAAGCCGATCCTGGGCGTGGAGTTGCAGGTTAAAGACAGCGACGCATCCGCAGAAGAGCCCGCCCGCGTTGTCCTGCTGGCCATGAACAGACAGGGTTACAACAACCTGATTCTGTTGGTCTCTGCCAGCTATACAACGGTGACCACTCGAGGTCAGGTCACCGAAGCACTGATCTTTGAACATGCTGATGGTCTTATCGCGTTGTCCGGAGGTGTGGCTGGACACCTCTGGCAGCACGCAGTAGAGGGTGATCAGGAGATGCTGGCGCCGCGCATTGCGCGCTGGCAGGCTGTATTTGGCGACAGGTATTATCTTGAACTCACCCGCACCGGGCGTAACGGCGAAGATGCCGCCAATGCCAGTCTGGTGGCGATGGCTGTCCGACTTGGTGTGCCGGTAGTGGCTACCAATGATGTGTGTTTTGCTGCGCCGGAAGATTTTGAGGCGCATGAAACCCGGGTGGCTATCCATGAAGGCATGACGCTGGATGATCCGCGTCGTCAACGCAAATACAGTGAGCAGCAGTACCTGCGCAGCGATGGCGAAATGCAGGCACTGTTTGCAGACCTGCCTGCTGCGCTGCAGAATTCTGTGGAAATTGCCAGACGCTGTTCTGTTGAAGTGCAGCTGGGTGAGTACAAACTGCCGGACTATCCGATTCCAGAAGAACACACAGCGGCCAGTTTTCTGCAGCTGACAGCCATGCAGGGTCTGGATAATCGCATCGCAACGCGTGGACTGCGTGCGCCCAATACGTCGAAAGAAGATTATGTCGCACGATTGGAATTTGAGCTCAATGTCATCAATGAGATGGGTTTTGCCGGGTATTTCCTGATCGTCATGGAGTTCATTGCCTGGGCTAAGAAAAACTCGATTCCGGTGGGACCCGGACGCGGCTCAGGTGCCGGATCGCTGGTGGCTTATGTGCTTGGCATCACCGACCTCGACCCTCTGGAATACGATCTGCTGTTCGAGCGCTTCCTGAATCCCGAGCGGGTGTCCATGCCGGATTTTGACGTGGATTTCTGCATGGAAGGTCGAGATCGGGTCATCAGTCACGTCAGTGAAATGTATGGTCACGAAGCGGTCAGCCAGATCATCACCTTTGGCACCATGGCGGCCAAAGCGGTGGTCCGTGATGTTGCCCGGGTGCAGGGTAAACCTTACGGGCTGGCGGACAAGCTCTCGAAACTCATTCCTTTTGAAGTTGGCATGACGCTGACCAAAGCCATGGAGGAAACTGCGGAACTGCGGGAGTTTGTGGAAAGCAACGAAGAAGTTGCTGAGATCATGGAGATGGGGTTCAAGCTCGAAGGTATTGTACGCAACGTCGGGCGTCATGCCGGTGGCGTTGTGATTGCGCCCAGACTGCTGACGGAATTTGTGCCGCTTTATACAGAAGAGCTGGGCGGCAGCCTCGTCAGCCAATATGACAAAGATGACGTGGAACGGGCGGGCCTGGTTAAGTTTGATTTTCTTGGACTGAAAACACTCACCATCATTGACTGGACCGTACAAAGCATCAATGCGGGTAAAGCCGAAGATGAGCCGCCACTTGAAATCGAAGCCTTGCCGTTGGATGACCCGGCTGCTTTCGAGCTGTTGCGCGCAGCCGATACAACCGGCGTCTTTCAGCTGGAATCCCGCGGCATGAAAGAACTGATCGGCAAACTGAAACCCGACAGCATCGACGATATTATCGCGCTGGTTGCACTGTTCAGACCTGGACCACTGCAATCCGGCGCGGACGCTGACTACATCAACCGCAAGCACAAACATGAACCGGTGGTTTATCCTCACCCCAGCCTGGAAACGGTGCTGGGTGGAACCTATGGGGTGGTACTTTACCAGGAGCAGGTCATGCAGGTTGCCCAGGAGCTGGCCGGCTTCACGCTTGGCCAGGCGGATCTGTTACGGCGTGCCATGGGTAAGAAAAAGCCAGAGGAAATGGCCAGGGTGCGCAAGGAATTCCTGATCGGCACAGCCGCTAACGATGTTGATCAGACGCTGGCCAATGAAATCTTTGATCTGATGGAGAAATTTGCCGGATACGCCTTCAATAAATCTCATTCGGCCACCTATGCGGTGATCAGTTTTCAGACGGCCTGGCTGAAAGCCCATTACCCGGCTGAATTTATGGCGGCCAACCTGTCAGCAGAGATGCAGAACATTGATCGTATTGTGGTGTTGATTGATGAAGTGCGGCGCATGCAGATTCCCTTGTTACCGCCGAGCGTGAATCTGAGTCAGCACCGTTTTTCGGTGCAGAACGACAGCATTATTTATGGCTTGGGCGCTGTGCGTGGTGTGGGCGAGGGCCCGGTTGCCGCGATAGTCGAGGCGCGGGCGGCAGGTGCATTTACCGACCTGCAGGACTTCTGCCAGCGGCTCGACAGCAAAAAGGTTAACAAGCGTGTTCACGAAGCTTTAATTGCTTCTGGCGCAATGGATGAATTCGCGTTGCCGGGAGAGCCGTTGGATATGACCCGGGCGCGACTGCGACAACAGCTGCCCCAGGCATTGCAGAGTGCTGAACAGCAGTTGCGCAATGCCCAAGCCGGGATCATGGATATGTTTGGTGGCGTTGATACCAGCGTGATTGCACCGGCCAGTACGATGGCGCAAGTGAAAGCATTGACCGGGCGTGAACGTTTGCAGGGAGAAAAAGAAGCACTTGGACTTTACCTGACCGGCCATCCTATCGAGGAATATGAAGCGGAACTGGAACATTTCTGCAAACGCAAAATTGCCAAACTGCGTGCGGAAAAGAAAACCCAATGGGTCAGCGGCATGGTGGTCAGCACCCGCATAATGAAAAGTCGTCGCGGCGCTCCCATGTGTTTTCTGGTGCTTGATGATCGCAGCGCACGTTTGGAGGTTTCCCTGTTCCCGGAATGCTTCGAACAATACGGCGCTAAGGTCACTAAAGATGAGCTGTTGATCATTGAAGGGGAAGTGGGTGCAGATGAGTTTTCAGGCGGCCTGAGTCTGCGCGCGGAAAAGGTTTATACCATTGCTGAAGCGCGCCAACGGTTCAGTGAAGGTGTTGTTATCGATTTCCGGCAGGCGCCATTACCTCCGGATTTCGGCTCACGTCTGAAGCAGCTGTTGGGTCCTCATCGAAACAGTGAAGATGGGTGTCCAATTGCTATCTGGTATGCAGCTGCGGAGGCCCAGGCACGTATCTGTCTGGGCCAGGACTGGCGTGTACAGGCCAGCGATGATCTGGTGCGCTGCCTGAACGAAGCGTTTGATGGGTGTGTACGTCTGGATTACGTCGGTTCCGGGTAAGGTTTGTGACGCCGATTACTGAGGCATCCCGGCACATTGAAAGTGCGCTTCACCGTGCTCTGCAGGCGTTTGCCGACGCGCCGGTCGGGGTGGGCTTCAGTGGCGGTCTGGATTCAACCGCTTTGTTGCTGGCGACCAGAAGCCTGCAGCAGTCGACGCAGCCGGATCTGCAGGTCAATGCCATTCATGTCAACCATAATCTGCATGCGCACAGCAGTGCCTGGGTCAACCACTGCTCCCAGGTCTGCGCGCAACTGAACGTGCCCATCACTGTGGCGTCTGTGACAGTGCCTGGATTGGGTAATCTCGAAGCCAACGCGCGTCGTGTGCGTTATCGTGCTTTTGCGAAACATCTGCCGTCATCGGGGGTGCTGCTGTTGGGGCATCACGAGCAGGATCAGAGTGAGACAATTCTCTATCGTTTGCTGCAGGGGCGGGGCATGTTGACAATACGCCCCGAGGGCCGTCTCGGCCGCGGGCACTTTGTGCGACCATTGCTTGAAGTGCCGCGGGAGATGTTGCGAAGTTATGTGCAGGAGCACGGTTTGAGCTGGGTAGAAGATCCGACCAATACGGATACGCAGCTGCACCGGAATTTTCTGCGTGCAGATGTTCTGCCGCTGCTGAAAACCCGGTGGGCGGATCTGGACAAAGCGCTGAACCGGGTGGCGTCACACCATAACCAGACGGCCGCGGCACTGATCGACACGCTGGCCTGGTTGCCGGATGAAATTCCTGAATACAAACTGCCTGTTGCGCCTGCCCGTCGTCGGGCGTGGTTGCGCGCTTACCTGGCCAGCCGGTCAGTGTTTTCTGTCAGCGATCGCGCGCTGGACACATTTATCGCACAGCAGGAAGCAACAGACCTGGCTCACCTCCAGCTCGGTGATGCAGACATCTACAGTTACAATGACATCTTCTATTTTGAGTCAGCCAGGCCTAAACCGCCCGCGCCTGCGCTGTTGCGCGATGGCGCCACGATAACGCTACCCTATGGCACTTTGTCCCTGCACCAGGCGCAGGCGGGTGAAACTATGGCGTTTCCCGCAGAGTTGCCGCTGAAACTGGCATTTCGCCAGGGCGGAGAAACGCTGCGCAGCAGTTCTCAGGGTGCCGGTGACAGCCCGGGGCTGACTCGGTCACTCAAACAGTTGCTGAACGAAGCCCGGGTGCCGCCCTGGCGTCGGGACAGCTATCCGTTGATCTACAGCGGTAACGATCTTGTTTGTGTGCCTGGTGTTGCGGTTGCGTCCCGTGCAGGGACGGCCGCTGACGACAGCGTGACCTGCTGGCAGGCGCGTTTTGAATCCCGCCAGTTTGACGCTGAACAGAACGGCAAAAAATGATCAGTAACATTGAGCTTAGGCAGGCGTTTTGCTATCTTGCAATCCCATCTTGAGCGAGCCATTGTCGGCTGTCTTTTTACGCAATTAGCACTTTAGCAAATGCCGTCCAGAGCGCTGGTCGAGCCCGTTGGTTGGTGCACCTATTGATGGGTATTCATGACGAGATATATTTTTGTGACGGGTGGGGTTGTGTCGTCTCTGGGCAAAGGCATCATCACTGCGTCGCTGGCTGCCCAGCTGGAAGCACGTGCTCTCAAGGTCAACGTGTTGAAGATGGATCCTTATATCAATGTCGACCCCGGCACGATGAGTCCAATTCAGCACGGTGAAGTTTTTGTCACCACAGACGGTGCGGAGACAGATCTCGACCTCGGTCACTACGAACGTTTCTCAGATGTGCGTATGTGTCGCGATAACAATTTCACCACGGGCAGCATTTACGCCGAAGTTATCCGGCGGGAAAGGCGCGGTGACTATCTCGGTGGCACCGTGCAGGTGATTCCTCACGTCACGGATGAAATCAAACGGCGGATCCGCAAAGTCGCAGACGGTTTTGATGTGCTGATAGTGGAAATAGGCGGCACCGTGGGCGACATAGAATCGCAACCGTTCCTTGAAGCCATTCGCCAGCTGCGACTGGAAGTTGGCAGCGTTCACACCTTGTTTATTCATCTCACCTATGTCCCGTTTCTGAGCAAAGCCGGTGAGATCAAAACCAAGCCAACGCAACACTCGGTCAAGGAATTCCGCTCTATCGGTCTGCAGCCTGATATTCTGGTATGCCGTTCCGAACACCCGTTGCCGCGCTCAGCGCGCAGCAAAATTGCGCTTTTCACCAACGTGGAAGAACGAGCGGTGATTTCCAGCTGGGACGTGGATACGATTTACCAGGCTCCCCTGATGCTGCACGATGAAGGCCTCGACGATTATGTGGTTGAGCGCCTGGGTTTGGAGACGATTCCGGTGGATCTTGCGGAGTGGCGCGAGGTTGTGCAGGCTCAGCAGAATCCTGAGCATAAGTTGAAGCTGGCTTTTGTGGGCAAGTATCTGGATCTGCTGGAAGCGTATAAGTCGCTGATTGAAGCCATCACCCATGCTGGGATACAGACCCGTACAGATATCGAGATCAACTACATTGATGCTGAAGACCTCGAAAGAGACGGCACGGATGTACTGGCCGACGCAGATGCGATTCTGGTGCCGGGCGGGTTTGGTCGTCGCGGGTTTGAAGGCAAAATTCTGGCAGCCGCATACGCGCGGCAACACAAAATCCCTTATCTGGGTATCTGTTATGGCCTGCATGCGGCAGTGATCGATCTGGCCAGAAATTGTGCCCACCTTGAAGGCGCACACAGTACAGAAATTGACAGTGCCGCTAAACATCCGGTCATAGGTCTGGTGACAGAATGGGTAAGTGCTGACGGCCAGGCGCAGAAGCGTGACAGCAACAGTGATCTGGGTGGCACCATGCGCCTGGGTGAACAAGCCTGCGTTCTCAACCAGGGCACGCTGGCACAGCGCGTGTATGACAGCAATGTCGTCTACGAGCGCCACCGCCACCGTTTTGAAGTGAATAATCGATACCTCAAGGACCTCGAAGCCTGCGGCATGGTTGTGGCTGGCAAATCGGAAGATGGCGAACTGGTTGAGATGATAGAACTGGAAGATCACCCCTGGTTTATTGCCTGCCAGTTCCATCCGGAATTCACGTCTTCGCCGCGGAAAGGTCATCCTTTATTCACCGGCTTCATTCGCGCCGGTCTGAACCAGGCAGAGCAGGCGCAGCTGAAAAACGGTACCGATGATTAACCCGCTGCCATTGCACGACCTAACGACACTGTGACACTCTAAGGAAGCAGTCCCATGAATTTTTGCGGCTTTGAAATTGGCGGCCAGCAACCTTTGTTTCTGATTGCCGGTCCGTGTGTTATCGAGTCTGAAAAGCTCGCCATGGAAACTGCCGAGACCCTTAAAGTGATCGCGGAAGAAGTCGGCGTTCCTTTCATTTACAAGTCGTCATTTGACAAGGCGAATCGCTCCTCAATGGGCAGCTATCGTGGTCCTGGTCTGGAGCAGGGGTTACGCATCCTGGAGAAAGTGCGTGCCAGCTTTAATGTGCCTGTCCTCACAGATGTTCACGAAGACACGCCGTTAGACGAAGTGGCTGCCGTGGTCGACGTGCTGCAGACGCCTGCATTTCTCTGTCGCCAGACAAATTTCATCATCAATGCCTGCTCTCAGGGTAAGCCTGTCAATATCAAGAAAGGGCAATTCCTGGCACCCCTCGACATGTTGCAGGTGGCTGAAAAAGCCCTTTCGACGGGTAATCCTGCCATCACGGTATGCGAACGCGGCGCCAGCTTCGGCTACAACAACCTGGTCTCAGATATGCGCTCATTGTCCTGGATGCGCCAAACGGGATGCCCGGTGGTTTACGATGCCACGCATTCCGTGCAGATGCCCGGTGGTCTGGGTGCCGTATCGGGTGGCAATCGAGAAATGGTGCCGGTGCTGGCCCGGGCGGCGGTGGCAGCGGGCGTTGCAGGGGTGTTTATGGAATCTCATCCAAGGCCTGAAGAAGCGCAGTCCGATGGACCGAATTCCTGGCCCATGGGTATGATGAAAACCTTACTGCAGCAGTTGAAAGCCATAGACGACCTGGTGAAAAGCCAGCCGCTGATCGAAGATCAGCTGACTGCAAAATAAAATACGCAGACAGAGAGCCGCATAACGATGACAGACATAAGTGCCATTCATGCCAGAGAGATTCTCGATTCCCGGGGTAACCCCACGGTGGAAGCCGACGTACATCTGAGTTCCGGCATCATGGGACGAGCAGTGGCGCCATCGGGTGCCTCAACCGGCTCGCGTGAGGCGCTGGAATTGCGCGATGGCGATGCCAATCGTTATATGGGTAAAGGCGTGAGTCAGGCTGTCGGGCACGTCAATACGGCCATTGCAGACGCTCTGCTCGGTATGGATTGCACGGATCAGCAGGCATTGGATCAGACTTTGCGGATGCTGGATGGTACGCCGAATAAATCGAAGCTGGGTGCTAACGCCATGCTGGCGGTTTCGCTTGCTGCGGCCAAGGCGGCTGCAACGAGCCAGAAATTACCTCTTTTTCAGCACATCAATCAGTTGGCGGGTGCACCGCCGATGTGTATGCCAGTGCCGATGATGAACATCATCAATGGCGGCGAACATGCAGACAACAACGTTGATATTCAGGAATTCATGGTGCAGCCCGTGGGCATGCGCAGTTTTCGCGAAGCGCTGCGCGCCGGTACGGAGATATTCCATCATCTCAAAGCGGTGCTGTCTGCCATGGGGTTGTCTACCGCAGTAGGCGATGAAGGTGGTTTTGCGCCGGATCTGACATCAAACGGGCAAGCCCTGGAGGTCATCTGCGAGGCCATTGAGAAAGCAGGATACCAGCTCGGCAGCGATATCACCCTGGCGCTGGACTGCGCCGCATCAGAATTTTATGAAGCCGGTCAGTACAATCTGAAAGGCGAAGGGGTCAGGTATGATGCCGCTGGTTTTGCAGACTACCTTGCGGCCCTCAGTGAGCGCTATCCGATTCTGTCCATAGAAGATGGCATGGACGAAAGCGATTGGGCAGGCTGGAGCGACCTGACGCGGAAAATCGGTGCGCGGGTGCAGCTGGTAGGTGACGATCTGTTTGTCACCAATACTGAAATTCTGAGCCGCGGAATCACCGAGCAGGTGGCTAATTCTATACTGATCAAGTTCAATCAGATCGGAACCTTAAGTGAAACGTTAGATGCCATAGCGATGGCAAACGCAGCAGGCTATACCAGCGTTATTTCTCATCGGTCTGGCGAAACCGAAGATACAACAATTGCTGATCTTGCCGTCGGCACCGGTGCTGGACAGATAAAAACCGGTTCGTTGTGCCGCAGCGACAGGGTGGCCAAATACAACCAGCTGCTGCGTATTGAAGAGCAACTGGGAGATAGCGCCATTTATCCCGGTCGTGCGGCGATTAAGGCAGGTTAGCGGATGCAGATGAAAGCGTTGGTCGGGGTTGCAGTGATCGTTCTGCTGTATCTGCAATACGTATTGTGGTTCGGTCAGTCCGGTCATTTTGCACGGCAAGCCATGCAGGAACGCTTAGCACAACAGCAGCAGCGTGTTGAGGTGTTGCAACAACGCAATCAGATTCTGCTTGCGGAAGTGGTTGCCATGAAAGGCGATCAAAGTGTTCTTGAGGCGCGCGCGCGACGTGATCTCGGCATGGTTAAAAGCGGTGAAGTTTTTTATCTGATTCCGGATGTCAACCTTTAACGCAGCGGTGCGCCTGGGGCAGGCGCGCATTAAAGCTCGGCCGGAACACTTCTGCGTCCATGAAGTGCTTGATCGGGCTTTCAGCGGTGAAGGTGAACATGCCTACTTCCTGGTTGAAAAAACCAGCCTCAACACCACGGACGTGGTAGCCATGCTGGCCGCTGATTTTCAGGTGCCACCACAAACCGTTGGCTACGCCGGGCGTAAAGACAAACATGCCGTGACGCGCCAGTGGTTCAGCGTGCCAACACCACAGGAAAACTGGCTGCCACAAGATGCCCGGGTCAAAGTGTTGTGCCGGGGGCGCAGCGAAAAAAAACTGCGCCGTGGAGACCATAGTGCCAATCGCTTTGAGCTGACATTGACCCAGGTCAGGGACTGTGATGCGGCAATGGCGCAGGCGCTTTCGGGCTGCTTTCCAAACTACTTCGGCCCGCAACGCCTGTCGGCGGAAAATGTCCGGCAGGCACAGGACTGGCTTCGCTCTGGCGGTTGGGGACGCGATGCCCGGGATCAACCCCGAGGTGCTCGACGACGAGCGCAGAAACAGAATCAGGGTCGCCGTGGCTGGCATCTATCCGTGCTGCGAAGTCTGTTGTTCAACGCAGTGCTGGAGCAACGGGTTGCGGCCGGAAACTATGCATCCCTGATAGACGGAGACATTGCCATTCAGGCGATGCCTTCCGGACCTCTATGGGGACGAGGTCGTTCCCAGGTCAGTGGTCTGGCGGCACAGATCGAAAGCCGTGCATTGTCTGTTTATGCAGATATCTGTGAAGCGCTGGAGTACGCTGGCGTATCCATGCAACGTCGTGCGTTGGCGGTGCAGCCGCAGCAATTGCAGATGGTGCAGACCGCCGCAGATGAATGGGTGTTGCAGTTCACCCTGCCACCCGGGGTTTATGCCACAGCACTGCTGGCTAACCACTTCACCCTACACGACGCCAGCGCATACCATGAGTAGCTCCGATCTAAGAGGCATTGGTATGACCTCCCAGCGCACTCGCGATCGGCTTGTGATGCGCCTGCGGGAAAAGGGTATACAGAACGAGCGGGTGCTGGCTCAGATTGCTGACGTTCCCCGGCACCTGTTTGTTGATGAGGCGCTGGCGCATCGCGCTTACGAAGATACTGCGTTACCCATCGGGCACGGACAGACCATTTCGCAACCGTTTGTAGTGGCGTTGATGACGCAGGCGCTGCTTGAGGCAGGGCCGCACAAAGTCCTTGAGGTCGGAACCGGATGTGGCTACCAGACGGCTGTACTGGCGCACCTTTGCCGTCAGGTTTTCACGATAGAACGGATCGAGGCTCTGGTACCTCGTGCCAAACAGAGGCTGCAGCGTCTGGGTTTGCGTAATGTGGTGGCAAAATTTGGCGACGGCTATAAAGGCTGGGATGCACATGGTCCCTTTGATGGCATTATTGTGACTGCAGCACCTGCAGAGGTGCCCAAGGAGCTGCTGGCGCAGCTGGCAGACGGCGGTCGCATGGTCCTGCCCGTAGGCGGGGATGCCGGTCAGGAGTTGCGGGTGATTGATAAACGCGATGGAATCCTGACCGAGCGTGTCGTGGAAAAAGTGCGCTTTGTACCGCTGCTCAGCGGCATCACGGCGACCTAGCACGCAATCGTGCAGACGCAGGAATCCACTCCCAAACCACTGCCTCTGATCAGTATCGGATGGCGGGGCCTGCTGATGGGGCTTGCAGAAGTTGTACCCGGCGTCTCCGGTGGCACCATGGCGTTTATCACCGGTATCTACTACGAACTGGTCCGCAGTCTGGCCAGTTTTGGTCCAGGTTCTGTTGTGCTGCTGACACAACCGCTTGTATTTGCACGGCACCATAACTTGCGTTTCCTGACTGCTCTGGCGGCAGGTATGCTGGCGGGCGTGCTGCTCTTCGCGCAGCTGATGGACTATCTGCTGGCGAATTATCAGCCTGTTGTCTGGGGATTTTTCAGTGGCGTTATTGCCATGTCCGTGTTTGTGATCGGCCGTAATCGGGCCCCTGGAACGCTGCTGACATACGGTGTTGTCGGTCTTGTTTGTGGGATTGGCCTGCTCTGGCTGCCGGTTGCCACGGCACAACCCGCGCTGTGGATGTTTTTTATCGGCGGCCTGATTGCTGTTTGTGCGTGGTTGTTACCTGCAGTTTCCGGTAGTTATATGTTGCTGGCGATGGGCCTTTATCCAGCGGTGATCGATGCCGTCGCGCAATTCGATGTTCAGGTTCTAACTGTCCTTATTAGCGGCTGTGCGCTTGGTCTGCTGTTATTCAGTAAGTCTCTGGCGTGGCTGTTGCGCCATCATCAGGAGCCGCTGTTGGCACTGCTGACGGGTTTTATGCTCGGATCCCTGGCGAACCTGTGGCCCTGGCAACAGGTCGCTGAGGTGGCGAGCGACAAGTGGCTGTTGCCTGCAGGCTATGCAGTGGTGCAGGGGGCTTCACCATACGTGTTGTTCACCGCTGGGGCGTTTGCCTGTGGCGTGGTTGCCATTGGGCAGCTCGATAAATTTACAAGCAGCCCGTGAACGCAAGGCAAGTCCTGAAGCTGCTGTGCCTCGCAGGTGTCACATGCATGCTCAGTGGCTGCTTAACGCCGGGTAAACCGTTGATCGCAGAGCGCTCACCTGTTTATACCACGGGACCCTACAGCCGGTCAGATGCGCCTCGCACCACTTACACGGTGAAGAAAGGTGACACGTTGTATTCCATAGCCTGGCGCTTTCAGCTTGATTATAAAGGCCTTGCGCGTGCCAATGGCGTGCAATCACCGTACCGGATTGTGCCGGGTCAGCGCCTGACGCTGGTCACTCAGCTGGCCCCTGCGACCCGCATTCGTGCACCTGCAGATGCACCGCCCAGGGCAACGCCGGAAACCCCGTCGCAACCGCTCAGCCGGCCACCGGCAGACACAACATCTCCAGCGGTCGCTGCAATCCCTTTGTCCGGACAGTGGCTCATGCCGCTGGACATTGCACCGAGTGCGGAGTTCGGGCGTAACAACAAAGGTCTGGACTATCGCCTGGGTGACAACCTGAATCGCACAATGACCGTACGTTCGACCAATGCCGGAGAAGTGGTCTACGCCGGTAATGGCATTGGTGGTTTTGAGCGCCTGGTTATTGTCAAACACAGTGGCAGTCTGCTCAGTGCGTACAGCTTTGATGGGGCTCTGCGGGTTGACGAAGGTGAACGGATTAAAGCTGGGCGGGCATTGGCCGACATTAAGAACAGAGGTCGGAGTAAGCAGTCATTACATTTTGAGTTGCGCAAGGATGGGCAGCCCATTAACCCAAGGCAATTTCTGCGTTAACTCCGCCTGACAGGCCCTGTTGCGGACAGCGGCAGGGAACAAAAAGGTTCTGGAGATACGCGCATGGAAGCACAGGATACCCCCACAACAGAGCTCACAGGCAATGAACGCGGCGCCGTCGGCTCGCCGGACGCCACACAACTTTACCTCCAGGAGATTGGCTATACACCGCTTTTAAGCGCCGAGGAAGAGCAGCACTACGGCCGGCTGGCGCAGGCAGGCGACCCTGCCGGACGCAAGCGCATGATAGAGAGCAATCTGCGGCTGGTGGTGAAAATCACCCGTCGTTATCTGAACCGGGGGCTGTCGCTGCTGGATCTGATCGAAGAAGGCAACCTTGGCCTGATTCACGCGGTGGAGAAATTTGACCCCGAGCGTGGCTTTCGTTTCTCTACCTACGCCACGTGGTGGATCCGCCAGGCTATTGAACGCGCGATTATGAATCAGACCCGCACCATTCGCCTGCCGGTACACGTGGTCAAGGAAATGAATTATTACCTGCGGGCTGCGCGGGAACTGTCACAGAAACTCGATCACGAACCGACAGCCGAGGAGATTTCTGCACTCATCGACAAGCCTGTGGAAGACGTGCGTCGAATGCTGAAGCTCAGTGAACGGGTGGATTCCATTGATGCAGTGCGTGACAGCCACGATCGCAGCCGGCTGGAAATGGTGGCGGACGAAAACTCTCCGGATCCTGCGGCTCAGGTACAACGTTCGGATCTGTTTAACAAACTGGATCTGTTGCTCAATGATCTGTCCGCCAAACATCAGGAAGTGATCGCCCGGCGTTTTGGTTTGCGGGGCCATGCATCAGCCACGCTGGAAGAGGTAGGTGCGGAAGTGGGATTGACCCGCGAGCGTGTGCGACAGATTCAGATGGAAGGCCTGCAGCGACTGCGGCGAGCCCTGGAAGACCATGGGCTCAACGTGGATCAGATATTCAGCCCGTAGATCCGCGCAGCGGGATGACCATGTCCGGCGCTAGCGTTCCAGCAGGGCGAGCTTGCCAGGCTTGCCGTCCCATTCTTCAGCATCTTCCAAAGCCTCTTTCTTTTCAGTGATGTTGGGCCAGATTTCGGCAAGTTCGGTGTTCAATTCGAGGAAGTTCTGCTGATCTTCCGGCAGTTCATCTTCTGAAAAAATGGCTTCAGCGGGACATTCGGGTTCACACAGCGCGCAATCGATACATTCGTCCGGATGTATCACCAGCATGTTGGGTCCTTCATAAAAACAATCAACAGGACACACTTCAACACAATCGGTGTGTTTACACTTAATACAGTTTTCTCCGACTACAAATGTCATGTTGCCTTCTAGGGTGCGTTAAAAAGGGCCGTATTCTAGCGGATGCTGGGGCGCTGTCGAGCCCCCTTTACACAGTGCTGCTTCAGGAACGTTTCAATGCATTCTGCAGCTCGTACAGCAGTTCATGCGCCTGCCTGGGAGTCAGGCTGTCGATGTCCAGCCGGTCCAGCTGATCGAGCACCTCAGTGCCCGGCAGCGCCGTGGGTGGAACTGCCGCAGTGCCTGTTGTGCTGAACAGATCTCGCTGCACCGGGTCAGCGCCGCTGCGTTCCAGGCTGAACAGTTTTTCCCGCGCGCGCTGCAATACGCTGTGAGGCACACCGGCAAGTTTGGCCACAGCAATGCCGTAGCTTTGACTGGCGGGCCCCTGTTCTACCCGATACAGAAAAATGATGTCACCTTCATGCTCGGTTGCGCTCATGTGGACATTACCGATACCCGGCAGATTAGCCGGCAGGCTGGTCAGTTCAAAATAGTGTGTGGCAAACAGTGTCAGCGCCCGGCTTTTACCCGCCAGGTGTTCCGCCACCGCAAAAGCCAGGGCCAGACCATCATAGGTACTGGTGCCGCGACCGATTTCATCAAGCAATACCAGGCTGCAGGCGCTGGCGTTATGCAGGATTGCAGCGGTTTCTGTCATCTCCACCATGAAGGTGGAGCGCCCACCGGCAAGATCATCCGCAGCGCCGATACGGGTAAATATCTGATCCAGCGGCCCGATTCGAGCTGCGGCAGCGGGCACATAGCTGCCGCAATACGCCAGCAGGCAGATCAGCGCAGTCTGTCGCATGAATGTTGATTTACCGCCCATATTGGGTCCGGTGAGAACCAGCATATGCTGTTCTGCATCGAGTGACAGGTCGTTGCTGATGAAAGGCGACTGGCTCGCCGCTTTGACCACGGGATGCCAGCCGCCGGTAATGTTGATCTGCTGCGTGTCCGCAAATATGGGTGCACAGAAGCCCAGGGCCTCAGCGCGTTCTGCAAAAGTGCTGAGCACGTCTATCTGGGCCAGTGCCGCTGCCATGTGGCGCAGGGCATGCTGGTGTTGGTTGACTTCACTCAGCAGTTTTTCGAACAACGCTTTTTCCAGCTGCAGCGCTTTGCTTTGGCTGCTCAGTGCTTCTTCTTCGAACGCTTTCAGCTCCGGCGTGATAAACCGTTCTGCATTTTTCAGCGTCTGGCGGCGAATGTATTCAGGCGGCATGCTGCCAGCCTGGGCCTTGCTGGTTTCAATGTAGTAACCATGCACGCGGTTGTAGCCCACTTTGAGCGTGCTGATTCCCGTTCGGTCTTTTTCTTTGTGTTCCAGTTCAGCTAACCATTGGGCTGAGTGGGTGGTGAGCTTGTGCAAAGCGTCTAACTCAGCGCTGAATCCTGACGCGATAAATCCACCGTCGCGAATAGTTGCCGGAGGAGTATCCCGGATGGCCTTGTGCAACATTTCTGCTAACGGGGTGAAGTCTGCAATCCGGGCGGCCAGGTTCGCCTGCAGCGGCGCACCAAGATCGGCGCAGGCTGTCTGGATCTTCGGCAACCGCTGCAGGGCATGCCGCAGCCGCTCCAGATCGCGCGGGCTGGCTGAACCCAGGGCAATGCGGGTCAGTATCCGTTCCAGATCCGCAATGCCTTTCAGGCTGTCGCGAATGCTGGTTACCCGGCGCTGTTCCAGTGCGCAGGTTATCCACAGCTGTCGATTCTGCACGGTTTCGAGATTGCGGCTGGGTTCATTCAACCATTTTTTCAGCAGCCTGCCGCCCATCGGTGTAGCGCTGGTGTCCATCAGAGCCAGCAGGGTATGGTCGCTGGCACCATTGACGCGTTGATCAATTTCAAGGTTGCGCCGGGTTTGCGCATCAAGGGCGATGATCTGTTCGTGACGAATGTGGCTCAGCTGCTGAACAAAGGGCAGATCCTGACACTGGGTCTGTTTGGCATAAGTCAGAGCAGCGCCGGCAGCAGCCAGGGCAGGGCTATCTGCCCTCAGCCCGGTGAGGAGACAAACGTCGGTTGAAAAGTGCTGGTTGAGGCGCATAACCGCCGCTACCGGGTCAAACTGCTGGTCACTGAGGGTTCGCGTAACCACTGGGTACAGTGCGCGATCGGCCAGTGTCTGCGGCACCAGGAGTTCTGTCGGCGCAGCCTGATGCAAAAGGTCCGTGGTCACACGTGCATCGGATACTTCGGTGACTTCCATAGTGCCGCTGGACAGATTGAGGTGGGCGATGCCAAAGTTTCTGCCGTGCTGGCACACGGCGCTGAGGACGCTCATGGCGTGGCTGTCCAGCAACGCATCATCTGTCAGCGTGCCGGGGGTAACAATTCGCTGTACCGCTCGCGCGACGGGTCCTTTACTGGTGGCGGGGTCGCCAATCTGCTCACAGATCGCCACAGACCGACCTTGTTTAACCAGGCGCGCCAGGTAACTGTCGGCGGCGTGATACGGAATCCCGCACATGGGAATTGGCTCGCCGTTACTTTGTCCGCGTGCGGTGAGGGTGATGTCCAGTAACTCTGCAGCCACTTTTGCGTCTTCGAAGAACATTTCGTAAAAATCACCCATGCGATAAAACAGCAGTTCATCCGGATACTCGGATTTGATCTGCAGATACTGCTGCATCATGGGTGTGTGTGCAGAAATGCTGGCGTTTAAACCACCGCTTGTCATGAAGGCGTTTTATTACTGGCGTTTGTTGCAGTGAACTACAGCGGTTGTTCAGACGTCAAGCAAAGCTGAGAATTAACCCGGTTGAAGGGACAGCGCAGCATACGCGCAGTTATTTATCCACAGTGACGTAAGATTTCCGCTTCAGCTCAGCAAACAGGCTTGATTTGTCTTACTGTTTGGATATACAGTGCTTGCCACTGGGTAGCCGCTCACCAACTAGACACTCACCAACTAGATACAGGGCGTGCCGCAAACAGACGTGCCGCAAACAGGTGTGCCGCAGACAAGTGTGCCGCAAACAGGTGTGTCGCAATCTGGCATGCCTCAAATTAAAGGATCAATCATGGCTCAAGATGCTTCTTCAAAATCAAATTCCGCCAAAAAATCGGGCAACGCTGACACGTCATCCGCAGGCGGACGTCCCGTGAACCCCGAAAAAGAACGCGCGTTGTCTGCAGCGCTTGCGCAGATCGAGCGTCAGTTTGGTAAAGGTTCCCTCATGCGTCTGGGTGATGAGGAACAGGTCATTATTCCTTCCATATCCACCGGCTCCCTCGGGCTGGATGTTGCGTTAGGCATCGGCGGTCTGCCCAGAGGGCGTGTGGTGGAAATATACGGGCCTGAGTCCTCTGGTAAAACCACCCTGACTCTGCAGGTGATTGCAGAAGCACAAAAAGCCGGCGGTACCTGTGCATTCATCGATGCAGAGCATGCGCTGGATCCCATTTATGCCCAGAATCTGGGCGTTGACACCGACAACCTGCTGGTTTCCCAGCCAGATACCGGTGAACAGGCGCTGGAAATATGCGACATGCTGGTGCGCTCGTCAGCCCTTGACGTCATCATCATCGACTCTGTCGCGGCACTGACGCCAAAAGCGGAGATTGAAGGCGACATGGGCGATTCCCATGTGGGTTTACAGGCCCGGCTTATGAGCCAGGCATTGCGGAAAATGACGGGTATCATCAAGCAATCAAATACGATGGTTATTTTCATCAATCAGATCCGCATGAAAATCGGCGTTATGTTCGGTTCTCCGGAGACCACAACCGGGGGTAATGCGCTGAAATTCTACTCCTCCGTTCGACTGGATATTCGGCGCATCGGCGCCGTGAAAGACGGCGATGAGATTGTCGGTAATGAAACGCGGGTCAAAGTGGTGAAAAACAAAGTAGCGCCGCCGTTCCGCCAGACCGAATTTCAGATCATGTACGGCAAAGGCATCCATCGCACCGGTGAAATTCTCGAACTGGGTGTGCAGGAAGGCATTGTTGAAAAATCCGGTGCCTGGTATGCGTATGGTTCAGACCGCATTGGTCAGGGTCGCAAAAATGCGGCTGATTTCCTGGATGAAAACGTCGAAATACGCGACGAAATTGAACGCTTAGTCAGAGCAAAACTGATGCCGCATCTGATCAAAGGCGAAACTGCTGACGTGGTGGTGCCCGAGGCCGCACAAGACAGTCTGGCCTAGTCCGAACGCGCTAAGACGGTGGTCCACAGTTTTAGCGCGTCTTTAGTCCATGACGCTGCATTGCCCGATGTATGATCAAAAAGCGTTTAGCAGCGCTATCCGCATGTTGGGAGCGCGCGAGCACAGTGAGCGGGAGTTGCGTAACAAACTGCAGCGTCGTTATCCCGGTCAAACCCAGGAGCAGCTCGATGAACTCATCGCAGAGTTAAATACACACAATCTCCTAAGCGATCTGCGCTTTACTGAGTCGTTGATCCGCTCACGGGTGGATAAAGGATATGGGCCTTTTTTCATTCAACAGGAACTGGCGAGCAAAGGCATTGCAAAACACCTGATTGAAAGTCAGCTCGAAAGTGCTGATATCAACTGGCTTGAGCGGGCCGCGGACCTCATCGAACGCAAATTCCCGTGTGCCACCTCCGACGAAGTGCTCTGGGCAAAAGCCATTCGGTTCATGCAAAGGCGGGGTTTCTCCGGACAAACCATCAGCGCGGTTCTGGGTGGCCGTCCGCGCCTGGATGCCGGCGAGTAATTTTTCCTCAGACAGCACCCTGGTCTTAATTTATACTTGCGCGCCTTTTTAATGAGCTGATTGTTTTTGTCATGAAGACTGCGGAACTGCGCCAGGCCTTTCTTTCTTTTTTTGAAGAAAATGGCCACAAAATTGTGCCCTCCAGCACCCTTGTCCCCAAGGACGATCCCACCTTGCTGTTTACCAATGCTGGAATGAATCAGTTTAAAGATCCTCTACTGGGTCGGTCGGATCCTGGATACACCCGCGCTACGTCATCCCAGCGGTGCGTGCGCGCCGGTGGGAAGCACAACGATCTGGAAAATGTTGGCTACACCGCGCGACATCACACGTTTTTTGAGATGTTGGGTAATTTCAGCTTCGGGGACTACTTCAAAGAAGAAACAATCCATCTGGCTTGGCGTTTCATCACGGAAAAATTAGCACTGCCAAAAGAAAAAATCTGGGTCACAGTGCATCCCACCGACGCAGAGTCACGCAGCATCTGGATTGAGGAGATTGGCATTCCAGCTGATCGGGTTATCGATCTGGAAGAAAATTTCTGGACGATGGGGGACACGGGGCCATGTGGTCCCTGCACCGAGCTTTTCTACGACCACGGTCCTGAAATTGAAGGAGGGCCACCCGGATCTCCCGAGGAAGATGGCGACCGCTATATCGAATTCTGGAATCTGGTTTTTCCGCAGTTTGATCGTTCTGCTGACGGCACACTGACGCCGCTACCAAAGCCCGGGGTTGATACCGGCATGGGGCTGGAGCGAATCACGGCGATTATGCAGGGTGTGCACTCGAATTATGAAATCGATCTGTTTCGCAACCTGATAGGCGCTGCGGGACAGTTTGCTGGAATCAACGATGTGGATGCCGCGATTGAGAACCCGTCAGTGAGAGTGATTGCAGACCACATTCGCTCTTGCGCGTTTCTGATAGCAGATGGCGTAATACCGGGAAACGAAGATCGTGCTTATGTGCTGCGCCGCATCATTCGACGTGCTTTGCGGCACGGAAACAAACTGGGTATCTCAGAACCTTTCTTCCACAAACTCGTAGATGTGCTGGTTGAAGAGATGGGTGACGCTTATCCCGTTCTGGTTGAGCAGCAGCGACATATTGAACAAGTGCTTAGAAGCGAAGAGGCCCGCTTCAGCGAGACGCTCCATCAAGGTATGGAGTTGTTGAAAAATCATATTGAAACGCTGGAAGGGAACACCTTGAGTGGTGAGGTGGTTTTCCAACTCTATGATACCTATGGCTTCCCGGCGGACCTCACTGCGGATGTTGCGCGTGAGCGAAATCTCGAGGTCGATATGGCGGGGTTTGAATCTGCCATGGAAGCGCAACGCTCGCGAGGGCGTGCAGCAGCAAGTTTCAGTGCCAGCCTGGCACAGCGAGTCAGCGTCGCCTCGTCGGTAGACTTCCTCGGTTATCAGGGCGTTGCGGACAGCGCTGCCGTTGAAGCGCTGTTCGACCTGGATGGTAAATCTATCAGCATGCTGCAGTCGGGCGAACGCGGGGTAGTGGTACTGGATCGCACCCCGTTTTATGCCGAGTCAGGAGGACAGGTTGGCGATCAGGGCCAGCTGATCGCAGGTGAATCAAACTTTCGCGTGGACGACACTTTGATCACTGGAAACCAGCACATGCATGTTGGTGAAATGCAGGCGGGGAGTTTGAGCGTTCAGGAGAAGGTGCTGGCAGAAGTGGATGAGCAGCGCCGAGACCGAATCCGTGCTAATCACTCGGCGACGCATTTGCTGCACGCCGCGTTGCGTCAGGTGTTAGGCGAACACGTACAGCAGAAAGGTTCTCTTGTGAATGACGAAAAACTCCGTTTTGACTTTTCTCACAGCGCCGCGGTCAGCGCTGAACAGCTGCGTACCATTGAAGATCTGGTTAACGCCCAGATTCGGAAAAACAGTGCGGTTGAGACCGATTTGATGAGCTACGACGAAGCCGTTGGCAAAGGTGCTATGGCGTTGTTTGGTGAGAAGTACGCGGACCAGGTACGGGTGCTGACCATGGGCGGCGGCTATTCTGTGGAATTATGTGGAGGCACCCACGTACAGCGAACAGGTGATATCGGACTGTTCAAAATCACAGCGGAAACCGGCATCGCAGCAGGTATTCGTCGTATTGAAGCAGTCACTGGACAGGGCGCTTTGGCTTTGATTCGCCAGACAGATCAGATACTGGAGCGTCTCAGTCAGCTGCTGAAAGCTGGTCGTGGTGAGTTGTTCGATCGTGTGCACAATACGCTGGCAGAGAACAGACAGTTGCAGAAACAATTGTCAGATGTCAGCCAGAAAATGGCGGCTAACCAGGGCACAGATCTGGTTGCCAAAGCAGTTGATCTGCATGGCGTTAAGTTCCTTGCCAGCGAAGTTGAAGGAGATAACAAGGCGATGATGCAGACGCTGGATACGTTGCGTTCCCAGTTAGGAGACTGTGTTGTGGTACTTGCTCACGTTGACAACGGCAAAGTTGGCGCTGTGGTCGGCGTTTCCAGGCAGGTGGTGGATAAGGTCACCGCGCCGGACGTCATGGCGCAATTTGGTCCGTTTGTTGGCGCAAAAGGCGGTGGACGTCCAGACCTTGCCCGCGCTGGCGGTGGAACCAGGCCGTCTGGGCTTGCTGAGGCTTTTGCGGCTGCGCAGACATTTGTTGCTGAACGGCTGGCGTAACTGTTCATGGCTCTTATTGTTCAGAAATATGGCGGCACCAGTGTTGGTGATATCGATCGTATCCAACAGGTTGCGCAACGCATCAAACGCTACGCTGATCAACAGCACCAGCTGGTGGTTGTTGTCTCCGCAATGTCTGGAGAGACCAACCGTCTGGTACAGCTGGGCAAGGAAATTTCCGGTGCAAATCTGTTTGCTCGGGAAATGGACGTGTTGACCGCTTCAGGTGAGCAGGTCAGCATTGCGCTGTTGAGTATGGCGTTGCAACGTCTGGGATTGTCCGCAAAGTCCATGTTGGGCGACCAGGTTGCGATAAAAACAGATTCGTCATTTGGTAAAGCTCGAATCAGCCATATTGAAACAGGTGCGTTAAGGTCGGCGCTTGACGCGGGTTGTATACCTGTTGTTGCCGGTTTTCAGGGTGTTGATCCCAATGGTGACCTGACAACGCTGGGTCGCGGCGGCTCAGATACGTCTGCGGTGGCTCTGGCCGCGGCGCTGGGTGCTGATGAATGCGAAATCTGCACGGATGTTGACGGCGTTTACACCGCAGACCCGCGTGTTGTGAATTCTGCCCGTCGCCTGTCGCAGATCACCTTTGAAGAAATGTTAGAACTTGCCAGTCTTGGGTCTAAAGTTCTACATCCCCGTTCAGTTGAGTTTGCCGGCCGCTACCATGTCCCCTTAAGGGTAATGTCTACGTTTGTAGAAGGCGACGGCACATTGATCACCATAGAGAAAGACAATATGGAACAACCGTTGGTATCGGGTATTGCGCATGCCCGTGATGAAGCAAAAATTACTGTTGCCGGCGTGCCTGATATCCCCGGCATCGCGTCGCGGATTCTGGGTCCTGTAGGACGTGCAAATGTCGAAGTGGACATGATCGTTCAGAACACAGGTGCTGATGGTCTCACTGATTTCACCTTCACCGTGAAGCGGGAAGACTACGACCGCGCACGGTTGCTGCTTGAACCTGTTGTAAAAGAGATTCATGCGCGGGAAATCAGCGGTGACAACACCATAGCAAAAGTATCCATTGTTGGTGTGGGCATGCGGTCCCACGCAGGTGTTGCGACGCGAATGTTCGATTGTCTGGCATCGGAGAACATCAATATTCAGATGATCTCCACATCTGAAATAAAAATCTCGGTTGTAGTAGCGGAAAAATATATGGAACTTGCTGTACGCGCACTACACTCTGAATTCGACTTGGAAAACAGCTGACCAGGATAGTCACCTGTTTCGAGAGGGTTCAAAGGAGATGATACGTGCTTATTCTAACGCGCAAACCGGGGGAGTCGCTGATGATCGGTGACGACATCAGCATCACGGTTCTTGGTGTGAAGGGTAATCAGGTTCGTATCGGGGTCAATGCACCCAAAGATGTTGGCGTACATCGCAAAGAAATCTACGATCGCATACAGGACAGCGCGCCTGATGCGGACTCAGGCGCAAACCCTTCGGATGCGTCCTGAAGCTCAACAGGCTGCTAGCCCGCGGCAAACATTTTTATAACGGGCGGTGGTTCATCCGCCAGGTCATCATTGGTTAATGCATCCAGAGCGCGCTGCTTGTCCGAAGCATTAAAAGCCTTTGTGGTAACACAAAACTCAACCATGATGCCGTTCGGGTCATCTACATAGATAGATTTACACCAGTGATGATCAATTTCGGCAACATCAAACCCTGCAGCATTTATTCTGATTCGCGCAGCGTCCAGGGCATCCAGACTGTCGACGCCGAAGGCGATATGGTTTGTCCATTTAGGTAACCCCAGGCCGGTTGAGATGGAGGTCGGGAAGTCAGCCGCAACGGCAGGATCATGTATTTCCCAGAACGCCATCATGGTGCCATCGCCGGTATCGTAGAAAAAATGTTTGGCCCAGGCATCCGGTCCCATCTGTGCTTTTTCTACGCGGACCAGTTCAAAGCCCATGGCCTCACTGTAGAACTTGTGCGTCGCCACCATGTCGCGGGTAGCAATTGCCAGGTGGTGATAGGACATGATTTCAGTGGCCTCGAGTGGGAATTTCTTAAGATTGTAGCGAAGGCTCAGGGGGTGTAACAGAAATTGTTATCAATTTACGTTGCTGCGGCTGTAATTTGGGTAACAGTTGTAGGTACAATGCGCCCCCACGGAGAGGTGGCCGAGTGGTCGAAGGCGCTCCCCTGCTAAGGGAGTATAGGTAACCCCTATCGAGGGTTCGAATCCCTCTCTCTCCGCCATAAAAAAGGGTCCAGCAGGACCCTTTTTTATGGCGGACAGGCGAGGTAGCACGAGAGGCCCACAGTTCGACATACTTAGGCTCTGCGGCTCTACCCACAAACGGGTGCAGACTCACCGTTTTTATTGCGCGTCCTCATCGCTGTTGTTGCCCACCAGATTGTACTTCTTCAGGTAGCCGCGAAACTGATGATAAGTCAGCCCAAGCAGTTCCGCCGCTTTGCGCTGGTTATGTTTGGCTTCCTGCATGGCCCGCTCAAGCAGGGCGATTTCATAGTCGGCGATGTGTTGCTTGAACGCCAGCGGCAGGTCAATTTCATCAGCAGGATCAGCCGATTTACCCCCGGCTGTCCCCTCTGCAGGTCCCTCCGGTCTGAAGGGTGAAGTGAACGGATCAAATACAACCTCATCAACTTCACTGTCAGGATCAGTGCGATAAACGCAGCGTTCCACAACGTTTTTAAGCTCACGGACGTTACCTGGCCATGAATATGCCAGCAGTGCACGTTGCGCTTCTTGGTTGAATCCTGCAAACAGCTCGCGTCCCAGCTCTTTAGCCATACTCACAGCAAAATGGTTGGCCAGCAGCAGAATGTCTTCTTCACGCTGGCGCAGAGGCGGCAGCGTCAGTACATCGAATGCCAGGCGGTCCAGAAGATCCGGGCGAAACTTATTTTGCGCCGCCAGCGCTGGCAGGTCCTCATTGGTGGCGGCGATGATGCGCACATCACAGGTGAGGGTTTTGCTGCCACCGACACGCTCGAATTCACCATATTCGATAACCCGTAGAAGCTTTTCCTGCACCAGCATGCTGGTGTTTGCCAGTTCATCCAGGAAGAGGGTTCCGCCGTGAGCGCGTTCAAAACGACCATGGTGGGTTTTGGTAGCACCGGTAAATGCGCCGGCATCGTGACCAAACAATTCTGTTTCCAGCAGGGTTTCGGAGATTGCTGCACAGTTCATCTTAATGAACTGACTTTCCCATCTGTTTGATAAAAAATGTAGTCTTGATGCGATAAGTTCTTTTCCAGTACCGCGTTCACCCACAATCAGTACCGGCTTTTCCAGCGGTGCAACCAGGGAAACGTGTTCCAGCGTGCGCAGAAACGCAGGTGATTCGCCGAGCAGGCGTTCTATGTCAGGGCGCATAATAAAAATGACCAATATTTGGTGAGAAGAACTATATAGCCAATGCCATGATCAGGCCAGGAAAAGAGCAGTGCCGAAAATATATAGAGAAAACATGGGGTTGCGTGGGTGTGCAGACTTGGCATGGATTCTGTAAACAAGTCAGGCACAAGCAACAGCATCAACAATTTTGGTTGTTGTGCTTAACCCGAAACCAGAAGTGGAGGCTAAGGCCAAGATGAGTATCTTTTCCCGCATGACGGATATCATCAATTCGAATCTCAACGCGCTGCTAGATAAGGCGGAAGATCCGGAGAAGATGGTGCGATTGATCATCCAAGAGATGGAAGAAGCATTGGTGGAAGTGCGCAGCACTTCGGCTCGCGCGATTGCCGACCGCAAAGAGCTTGAGCGACGCCGTGACTGGCAGGAAGCTGAAGCCCAGGAGTGGGAACGCAAAGCAGAAATTGCAGTCCGCAAAGGCCGCGATGATCTGGCAAAAGGCGCTTTGATAGAGGGTAACAAAGCGCGTGAGGCGATGACCCTGATGGTTGAAGAGCTGCAGGTTCTGGATGAAACGCTTGCTCGACTCAACGAAGATGTTGGCGCACTGCAGGCCAAAATTAAAGACGCCAAAGCCCGACAGAATGCAATTATTGTCCGTGGCAAAGCAGCGCAGTCCCGCTTAGGTGTACGTCGCACATTGAGTGATCACAACATCGATGATGCCATTGCACGGTTCGAGCTTTATGAGCGCAAGATCGACGATCTTGAAGGTGAAATTGAGTCGCATGACATGGGGCAAAAAACCCTGGCGGACGAAATTTCAGACCTTGAGCAGGACGAAGGCGTGGATGAGCAGCTCAGTGCACTCAAGGCGCGTGTTCAACAAGCCCACACACCCAGTTCAGCTGCAGATAACACCAATCAATAGGAGCCACTATGGACGGCATAGTCGTCGCTTTTTTTGTGCCCACCGTCATCTTCATGGTGGTGGTGGCTCCAGCCTGGATCTGGATGCACTATAGAAGCAAACAGCATGCTCAAGGTGCGTTGTCAGAAAACGAGCGCACGGAACTTGAAACGCTGGCTCTGCAGGCGGAGAGGATGCTTGAGCGAATTGATACCCTTGAAGCGATTCTGGATGCAGAAACGCCGGATTGGCGCAAACGCAACGGCATTGAACGCTAACGCATACATTAGGAGTGATCTTGAAAGACCGGAATTCTTATAATTCATCAAGTCGTTCTTCCCAGAGCAGCGAATTTTCAGCAGCCATGGCACGGCTGGAAAAAGCAGTCGCTGAAATTGTGACAACAACCACGGGACAGTTGACGGATCGAGCGACCACACTCTTGGACGATACCGCCAATCGACTTGAGGCGGAACTGCGTTTTCGCAAGGCCACCGATGATCCCGAGGTGGGTGAGCGTATGGCCCGGCGGCGCAGCCGTAACAGCGGACGGCACCGCCTGCTGGATCGCGCTGAACGGGTAAATCCCCGCTCAGGACACCTTTACCGCGACGTCGACAACGCAAGAATAGGCGGCGTCTGCGCGGGGGTTGCTCGATATTTCGGTCTGCAGACCTGGACCACAAGGCTGGCAGCTTTCACCGGTCTGATTTTTCTGCCTGGCATTGTTTTTCCAGCCTACTGGATCGCTTATTTCATTATGGACACTCCGGAATCAGAGGAATCGATGATGGATGGACGAAAAACCAGACATGCTCGTGCACCGTCAACACAAGGTAACGAGCCATCAAACGCCCGGCGAAGTGAGTCCTTTCAGCCCAGTCGCAGCCTGCGTTACACCAACGCCGATTTGACTCAGGCTGAACTGCGGCTGCGTAGATTGGAATCATTTGTGACATCAGATCAGTACGAGCTGCATAGAGAACTGACCAGGATTGAGCGTGAGCAAGATCCCAGCAGCGCACGGAGTTGAACCGGTGATATCCCCTGTTATCCCCGATGTCCGACGGTTTAGCCTCTATCTGTTGGGCGCAACGTTTCTGATCCTGCTTGGCTTGCCGGTTTCCGCAGGTGAACGGACCGAACGTGCGCTTTCCCTTCACAGCTTTGATCGGGTTTACGTGAACGGCCCTTTGCGTGTTCACCTGCTGCAGCACACTGAATTGCCGACACATTCTCACACAGACGAATCGCGCGGCGCTTATGTCTCCGGTTCAGCCGCCGGATTAGACCAGCTGCAGATTGAACAAGCCGATGGCACGCTTTACCTTGATCTCTCAACAGGTCCCGCTGTTGATAGCGATACGAGAATGACGGTCTTTTTACCCGTCGAAGAACTCAAAGAAATTGTTAGTCAGGGTGGCGCTCAGATTTTTGCGGAGCAGCTGGCAACACCCAGTCTTGCCCTGGAAGGTCAGGATGCAGGTCAGTTTATCATTGAGCGGGTGCTGATCGATGATCTGGTTATTGTGGGCTCGGGTAACACCATCTTTGTTTTGAGTGGTGTTGTGCAGAATCAGCTGATCGAGCTGGCCGGCCTGGGTAGTTTTCATGGCGCTGCTCTGCAGAGTGACACGAGTCATATCAATATTCAGGGCGCTGGCAAAGTAGATGTGTGGGCCCGGGAGCTTTTGCAGGTCAGCGTACTTGGCGCAGCCCGCGTGCGCTACGATGGGTCTCCCTGGATCTATCAGCAGATTCAGGGTTCGGGCGCCGTGACGCGAATATTTTAGGTATGAAATCATTATCGGCAATATTTGAATCAACAGGAGAGATGGATGGATGTGTTCACAATGGTGGTGTTCATCGTTGCAGTGACAACGGTGGCAGGCGTTTTCAACAACTACCTCAAAAGTAAAAACAAAGCGCGCAACCAGCAGGCGGATTCGGCGCTCAGCGAAGAGGTGGATATGCTGCGTCAACGGGTCGAAGTGTTGGAAAGTATTGTTACTGACCAGAAGTATCAATTGCATCGTGAGTTAACTGAACTTGAGAAAAGCGCTTAATCGCACTGCACGCAGCTTCTCGAAGAGCGCGATTCGAACCCAGCCATTCGAATTGAGTTACGCGGATAAAGCGGGTATCAACAGATCCGGTCTGTCCGTGAAGATACCTTTTACCCCGCGATCTCTGAGTTGCAGCGCAACCGCCGGGTCATTGACGGTATAGACGCTGACAGGGAAACCGGCAGCAGAGATTTCCCTGACCCATCGCACGCTGGCCAGTTTCAGGCTGAGATTCACACCAACCGCCTGTAGTGATGTGGCAGTGACCAGCCAGTCTTTGCGGTATTTGTCGAACAGGGGTGCAACCGGGGTGATGTTATCCAGCTCGCGAAACCGCCTCAATTCTCTATGGCTGAATGATGACACTACAACCGGCCAGCGGGCATGGGCATCAAGCCATCGTGCAATTGCAGGGCCAGTATCTGCACCCTTGAGCTCTATGTTCAGTGCCACCGTCTGGCCATGACGTACTTGATGCTGCTGCAGAAGGCTGAACACATCTGTGAGGGTCGGAATGCCAGCGCCATTGCCGGCATCCAGCAGGCGCAGTTGCGCCAGCGAATGATCAGCAACCAGCCCCGTGCCGTTGGTGGTCCGGCTCAGTTTTCTGTCGTGGATTACCACAATATCCTGAGCCTGTGCAGTGGCACTGGTGAGGTGCACATCCAGTTCAATCATCGGACACCGCCAGTCCAGCGCGTGCTGGAAACTCGGCAGGGTGTTTTCAGGTGCAAGTCCCGCAGCACCGCGGTGGCCGATGACAAAACTGCCCGGCGCGCTGAGTAAGTCGGAAATTGCGCTCATGGTGAATATAGTTGATCAAGACTGAACTTGTGGCTGTTAGAATACCCGGCATGAGTTATGAAGTGTTAGCCCGAAAGTTGCGACCCATGGGGTTTGATGCCCTGGTTGGACAGGATCACGTCGTGCGCGCCTTGCGCCATGCCCTGGACGCCGGGCGCCTGCATCACGCCTATCTGTTTACAGGCACCCGAGGCGTAGGCAAAACCACCATCGCGCGCATTGTGGCTAAGGCATTGAACTGCGAAAAGGGTGTGTCCGCCGACCCGTGTGGCGAGTGTTCCATCTGCCTGGAGGTGAAGCAGAACAGGTTTGTGGATCTTATAGAGGTGGATGCGGCGTCGCGCACTGGCGTGGATGATACCCGGGAGTTGCTTGATAACGCCCAGTACCTTCCCACCCGGGGTCGCTACAAAGTCTATCTCATAGACGAAGTGCACATGCTCTCAACGGCATCATTTAACGCATTGTTAAAAACCCTCGAAGAACCGCCCGAGCACGTTAAATTCCTGCTTGCAACAACCGATCCCAAAAAAGTACCGGTCACAGTGCTGTCGCGCTGCCTGCAGTTTCAACTTAAGAATCTCTCCCGAGAAGCCATTACCCAATATCTGCAGGGTGTGCTGTCTTCCGAAGACGTCGCCTTCGAGGCTGATGCACTGGATATCATTGCTCGCAGTGCTGCCGGCAGCATGCGTGACGCTCTGAGCCTTACCGATCAGGCCATCGCTTATGGACAGGGTTCAATGACAACGCGGGATGTCAGCGACATGCTGGGTGTCGTGGGAAGGGATGCGGTGGCGCAACTGCTTGCCGGCATCGCCGCCGGCGAAGCGGCGCAGATCATGGCTTTAAGTCGTGATCTTGCTGAGCGGAGCGTGGATTTTGCCGATGTTCTGAAAGGCCTCCTGGAAGCGCTGCATGATCTGGCGGTACGTGGCGCGATTGAGGGGCCTGCAGCGTCAGCGCCTTTCAGCCCTGAAGAATTACAGTTGTATTATCAGATAGCTTTGCTGGGTTCCCGGGATCTGGTCTACGCGCCCGATGAGCGTAGTGGATTTGAAATGACTCTGTTACGCATGCTTGCCTTTGCACCCGAGCCAGCATCAAATGTGCCGCCCCGCAGTGCTCCCGGTGAATCCGTGTCATCAACAACCGCGCCCGATGCATCTGCCGGCGACGTCAGAGCGGATGGGGTTGCGAATGCACCGGTAGCGATGGACATGCCACCCTCACCGAAGCCGGATATGCTGTTTTCCGTGCCCTGGTATGAGTTGGTGGAACAACTCGCAATCAGTGGTGTGACGCGCATGATAGCGGAGCACACAGTCGTGCATAGCGTTAACCTGCCTGACGTGGAACTGATACTTGATGAAGGCCACGATACGTTGCTCAGCACGGGCCAGACAGAAAGCCTCGGCAGGGCGCTGGCACAGGCCTTGGGCCAGCCGGTCAGCTTGTCTATAGTGCCGGGCGTCGTCCGCCAGGAAACGCCTGCACAGCGCCGTGCCAGGATTGCCGATGAAAAACAGATACATGCCGAGGCAGTGATCAAACAGGATGCCAATGTACAGAATCTGTTGGCGGAATTTGATGGTCGGGTAGATCAGATACGTCCCGTTTAATTCTTCAACCAGGAGCAAGCATGAAAGGTATCGGCGATTTGATGAAACAGGCGCAGGAAATGCAGAGCAAAATGCAGGACGTGCAGGCAAAGATGGCCACCATAGAGGTTCAGGGCGAGAGTGGTGCAGGCATGGTTAAGGTGACCATGAATTGCCGTTACGAAGTGAAAAGGGTTCACATTGATCCCAGTCTGTTGAGTGAAGACAAAACGGTGCTGGAGGATCTGCTGGCTGCCGCATGTAACGATACCGTCCGTCGTGTGGAAAAAACCCAGGCTGAGCAGATGTCGGAATTGACCGGCGGCATAAACCTGCCGTTTGGCAATTTTCCAAGCTGATGTCAGTTATCGATAAACTCATTTCTGCCCTGCAGGTCCTGCCGGGTGTGGGGCCGAAAAGCGCTCAGCGCATGGCCCTGCATCTGCTTTTACGCGAGCGAGAAGGCGGTGAAGCCCTGGCGCACGCCATGCATGTTGCCATGCAGGATGTGCGGCACTGTAATCTCTGTCGAAACCTGACGGAGCAGGATGTCTGTGGTTTATGTAAAGATCCGAAACGCGACGCTGGTCTGTTGTGTGTGATCGAGTCGCCGGCAGATGTCCTGGCAATAGAGCAGGCAGGCGGGTTTCGTGGCTTTTATTTTGTTTTAAATGGACGCTTGTCTCCCCTGGATGGCATTGGGCCAGGTCAGTTGGGCATTGACCAGTTGCTCCAGCGGATTGATCAGCTGTCACCGCAGGAGCTGATTCTGGCAACAAATCCAACTGTGGAAGGCGAGGCCACAGCCCATTACATTGCACAACGAGTGGGTGACAAAGTGCCCAATATCACAAGAATTGCACATGGCGTTCCGCTGGGTGGCGAAATTGAATACACCGACGGAGGGACGCTGACACATGCACTACAAGGTCGACGAGCTATTGTTTGAATGGATTTCTGACGACGCGCACCTGGCTCAAGCCGTAGCAGCCTGGGGTGATCATATTGCCCTGGATACGGAATTTATCCGAACGGACACTTACTATCCCGTGCCCGGTTTGTACCAGGTGGCAAGCGATGAGCAAATTTACTTAATTGATCCGTTGGAGATTTCCGACTGGCAGCCCATGGCAGATTATCTGACCGATCCGGAGTCGGTCATTGTGATGCATGCCTGTCAGGAGGATCTGGAACTGATGCACCATCATCTGGATCTAATGCCTGCAAATGTTTTTGATACGCAACTGGCTAACGCCTTTGTGTCCACGGAATACTCTCTGAGCTATGCCGCTCTGGTAGAAAAAACCACCGGTGTGGCGCTCGACAAACACCAGACGCGGTCAAACTGGCTGCAGCGCCCCCTGAGCGATGATCAGATAAAATACGCCATGGACGACGTTGTCTACCTGGGTGAGGTTTATCAGCGGTTACGGGACGCCCTGCAGCAGCACGACCGCATGCGCTGGTATCAGCAGGATATGCAGGAGCGTGGCGCTTACGATCCGGTGGCGCCGGATGAATATTATCGTAACGTGAAAAAGGCGTGGCAGCTGTCTCGTCCGCAGCTTGCAGTGCTGCAAGCGCTTTGCGCGTGGCGTGAACACACAGCCCGTGAGGAAAACGTTCCGCGTAACCGGGTCGTTTGGGATGAACATCTGCTGGCATTCGCGCGCATGGAGCGGCTCTCCATAAATCATGTTTACGATGCGTTACCGCGGGGTGTTGCGCATCGATATGCCGAAAAAATTGTAGCCCAGCATGCGCAGGGGAAAAACATGGCGCTGCCGGCTGCGTTGCCTAAACCCTTGAACGCCTCTCAGAATGCACAACTCAAAAAGCTCAGAGCAACCGCCCTGGATGTGGTCGAAGACATGCAACTGGCGCCGGAACTGCTGGCTCGCAAGCGCGATATTGAAACCTGTCTGCGCCATTACCAGCAATATCAGGAATTGTCTGAACCATACCAGGCATGGCGGGGCGAGCTGCTGGCGGACAAATTTCTGCAGCGCCTGGCGGTAGACGGCGAGGCGGTGGACCTTGACTGAAGCGCACGGACCGGTGTTACCGGATGCCTGCGTGAACATGCAGGTCAGCGTGTATCGCAGCTCGCGAAAAGCGCAGACTTATGTTTACCTGCCTGCGGATGAGGATTATGACAACCTGCCAGAAGCGTTTGTCACTCAGTTTGGTGAAGCTGAGTTGTTTTTGACTTTCGAACTGCACGAGGGCAAAAAGCTGGCCCAGGTGGAAGCCAGGACCGTGCTTGCCGCGCTTCGCAACCAGGGTTTCTTTCTGCAGTTACCGCCACAATCTGATCATGAGTAAATCCCAGCCCTTCTGGCGGCATACTTCGCTGGCGGATATGACGGATCAACAGTGGGAATCGTTGTGTGATGGGTGCGCGCGTTGCTGCATGATTAAACTTGAGGATGAAGATACCCGGGAGGTTTATTACACCGCCCTGGTATGTGACCTGTTGGACACAGATACCTGCAGATGTACCCGTTATCCCGAGCGCCATCAGCTTGTTCCCGACTGTGTTGTCCTCACGCCGCAGCGGGCGACACAGTTTCACTGGCTGCCCAAAAGCTGTGCCTATCGTACGCTGGCTGAGGGACGGCCGTTGGCCTGGTGGCACCCGCTGGTTTCAGGACGCGCAGAAACCGTGATTGAGGCAGGGATATCCGTGCGTGGGCGAGTGGTGCCACAAGCCAGCGTGCATGCACAAGAGCAGGAAGACATGATTGTCACCTGGGTTGAGCGATAAGCGGAGGTAGCGGTGAGCGGACAGACTCTGGCATGGATAATCATCAGTGTCGCGACGCTGATTGGCGCGAGCGCCATGTGGATAACGTTTTCCCGACATCAGATTGGTGGCTTTGCCCGAACGTCAATCATCGCGCTGCTGGTGGCACTGTTTCTGGTGCCAGCGCCGGTCCCTGGTTACGAATCAGAGTTAGCTCCTGCTTTTATCGTGTTGATATTCGAGGTTTTTTTCCAGATTGAAGGGCAGCCTCAAGGCAGCATGCGAAACCTTTTGATTGGCGTCGTAGTGGCTCTGCTGCTGTCTGTTCTGGCACATTTTCTGTTGCGGCGGTTTGCGCCTCGGGTGCCGGATGAACCTGCCACCGGCTCCGAGGCAGAACCAGGCTGATGACCTGCAAAAACACCGGACCCTGCTAGACTTTATGAGATAAAACAGCGCAGCTAGGTCCGTGCGATACCTGAACGTTCTCTTATTCTGTCTGTGGCTGCTTGCGGTTGCCCATCAGGCGATTGCGGCGCCCGTTGACCTGCGTCTGGTGGTCGATGTCAGCCAGTCCACACATGATACGGATACCGCCAACGCTCGTCGCACCGCGCTTGAGTATCTTATTCGTACACTCCCGGATGATGCGTATGCAGGCGTCTGGAGTTATGCGCGGTACGTGCGGCAGGTGGCCAGACTGGATGTGAGTGATGGTCTATGGAAGCAGGTTGCCAGCATCCATGCCGGTAGTCTGCAACCCCAGGGCAGTCAAGTGATGCTTGAGGACGCTTTGCTTGCGGCTACAAAACTGCCCACCCGACATGACACGGAACAATCCGCTCACCTGGTGCTCATCGGCAGCGGCGCGCTGGACACGGGAAAAGGGCAGGAGGCGGATACCCAGGCCCGTCAGCACCTGTTAACCCAGTGGTTGCCGCAACAGCAATCAGAAAATCGACTGATTCATACCATTGCCATTGGTCCGCCGGAACAGGGCGACCATCTGCTGTTACGACAGCTTTCTGAGTCAACGGGCGGCGTACATGTCACCGCAGGCGATGAGACGGTACTGCGCGACGTACTTTTTGATGTGTTGACCCACGTCGAGCCACAGCCGCTGGTACTGGCTGACGACGCGGGGCGCTTCCAGGTTGCACCTGGTGCAAGCCGGCTCACTGTGACCTGGTTTGGCGAGCCCGCGTTATCAGCAGGCCCCAGCATTGCGTTACCCGATGGTCAGACCTACAGCCGACAAACGGCTGTTGCTGGCGGTCGCTGGTTGATTGATGCCGCATTTGAGATGCTGACAATCCAGGACCCGCTGCCAGGCTGGTGGCAGTTGCAGGGCCAGACCCCTGATCAGCTGGCAGTATTTGGTGAGATTGATGTTCGCATTGAAGGGATTCAGGCGACAGTGGTGCCGACGGACGAAAGTGTCGCCAGAATCAGTCTGTTCGATGCGGAGCAGCCCATCACGCTGCCTGGTTTTTTAGATCTGCTGGAAGTGCGAGCCTGGGTCCACTCAGGTGGGGAACGCAGCCCGCTGCCTGTGGAGCGGGAAGGCGTAGAGTATGTGGCACATTTTGTCACGCTGGATGATGGCTTTCACGAGCTGGAACTTGAAATTGTCGCGCCTACCTTCAAAAGACACTTTCGGGTGCCGTTTACCGTAGCGAATCCGATGTTGGTCGATATTCTGGCCGACGAGCAGGGCCAGCCGGTGGCGTGGTTCCAGTTTTCCCATCCAAGTGTGGATTACGCGACCTTAAAAGCAACCGGCATGGTGCGTAAACCGCCGCAGATTGCCACTTTAGTGCCGGGCCAGGCATTGCCTGCGGGCCTCTGGCGCATTCCTCTGGATCAGAACGAAGGCATTGTTGAAGTGTCGTTTTCTGCGGCGGGTAACTATCTGGACGGCAGTGGTCTGTTTATAAAAACCAAGCCACATGCACTGAGTCTGCCGCTCCTGGCCGGGGAGCGGGTGCGTTTGCGCTACGATGCCCAGGGCAAAATGATTGAACCGCCTGTGAATGACGCTCTGATTGAGAGCGAAGCTCTAATGTCGGAGCCCTTGCCTGATGAGGCACCTGCGGTCAGTGCTCCTGTTTCGGAAAGCGCGCCAGGCGCGGCCCCCGCGCCGGAACTGCCGCTTATTCCCCTCTGGTTTGTGGCGCTGATCAGCCTGTTGAACCTGGCGCTGGCTGGTGGAATCTGGTGGCTGAACAAACCCAAACCCCTGGAGTTGGCCATCAGCTGATCGTTTAGTCTTGCGCAAACACTTGCGCCCCCTTGGAGGCGTCTTTAAAGTACCTGGCTTTGCATTGTCTGTATGTGGGTTGAGCCGGGCGAGTACGTCGGTTCCAGCCTTTTAGATGCAACCACTTAATCGAGCGGAAACGAATAAATGATCTTTGAAAGTACCGATGCGTATATCTCCACTGACGAACTCAGCATGGCTGTGGACGCCGCTGTCAAGCTGGAGCGTCCTCTCCTGATCAAAGGCGAACCGGGTACCGGTAAAACCATGTTAGCGGAGCAGGTGGCAGAATCGCTGAACATGCCGCTCATCGAATGGCACATCAAATCGTCCACAAAGGCAATCAACGGGCTTTATGAGTATGACGCTGTTTCACGCCTGCGTGATTCCCAACTCGGTGACGAGCGCGTAAAAGACATTCGCAACTACATCAAGAAGGGCAAGCTGTGGGAAGCTTTTGAAGCCGAAGAGCGCGTTGTGCTGCTGATTGATGAAATTGATAAGGCGGATATCGAATTTCCTAATGATCTGCTGCAGGAAATTGATCGAATGGAATTTTTTGTCTATGAGCTGGGTGAGACCATCAAAGCCAAGCAGCGGCCCATTGTGATCATTACGTCAAACAATGAAAAAGAACTGCCTGATGCGTTTCTACGTCGCTGTTTTTTCCATTACATCAATTTCCCTGACCGCGAAACCATGCAGCAGATTGTCGACGTCCACTTTCCCGCGCTGAAAGGCGATCTTGTGAAAGAAGCGATGGAGATTTTCTTCGACGTGCGGAAGGTGCCGGGACTGAAAAAGAAACCCTCTACTTCAGAACTCATTGACTGGCTTAAACTGCTGATGGCGGACGATATTCCAGACGAAATTCTCACCAACCGGGATGCCAGTAAAGCGATTCCACCCCTGTATGGCGCACTTGTTAAAAATGAGCAGGACGTTCACCTGCTGGAGCGCCTGGCCTTCATGAATAGAAGAGACAGCCGAGGATAAACTGTGCTCATCAATTTCTTCTTAACCTTAAGAAAGTACAAAGTTCCAGTCACGATCCGTGAGTTACTGGATCTGCTGAATGGCCTGAAACATCAACTGGTTTATGCCAATGTTGACGATTTTTACCTGCTCAGTCGTACCGCTCTGGTCAAAGATGAGAAGAATTACGACAAGTTCGATCGTGCGTTCAGTGCCTATTTCAAAGGTCTTGAGGACCTGCACGGCCTGCTTGAATCGTTGATTCCGGATGAGTGGCTGCGGCGTGAATTTGAACAGTCGTTGACCAAAGAGGAACTCGAGCAGATCGAATCCCTTGGCGGTCTTGAGAAACTTATCGAAGCCTTCAAGGAAGCCAAAGAAGCCGCGGAAAAACAGGCTCAGCAAGGTAAAGACGGTGAAGAAGGTGAGGAGGGTGATGCGGATAAAGAGGGTAAAAATGGCCCTGGTGGTAAAGGCCGCGGTAAAAAGAAAAAAGCCAAAAAAGTCTGGGATGATCGTCAGTACAAGAACCTCGATGATTCGGTAGAACTGGGTACCCGCAACATCAAAATGGCGTTGCGTCGATTGCGTAAATTTGCCCGTTCGGGAACCGAAGAAGAACTGGATATGTCCGGTACCATCAAGTCCACAGCGCATAATGGCGGCATGTTGGATATCAAGATGCAGCCGCTGCGCAAAAACACAGTGAAAGTCCTCCTCTTCCTTGACATCGGCGGCTCGATGGACGCCCACGTGAAAATCTGCGAAGAGCTTTTTTCTGCAACCCGGACTGAGTTTAAGCATCTTGAAAGCTTCTATTTCCATAATTTCATTTATGAGTCTGTGTGGAAAGACAACCGCCGTCGCATGAGTGAACGTATTCCAACCTGGGAAGTGCTGAACAAGTATTCCCACGACTACAAGGTGGTTTTTGTGGGTGATGCCACCATGGCGCCGTACGAAATCACCCATGCAGGTGGCAGTGTTGAACATTGGAACGAGGAACCCGGCGCAGCCTGGATGGAACGCCTGGGCAATATCTATGACAAGCTCATCTGGTTAAACCCCACGCCACAGGAAACCTGGGAGTATTCTTCTTCAGTCACCATGACACAGAACCTGGTGGATGGAAAAATGTATCCTTTGACCGTTCGTGGTCTCGAAGAGGGCATGAGCGAACTATCCAAGTAGGGGTTGGCCGCAAGGCCAACCGCCTGCGCGCAACCAAGGTGATCGCTCGCGAAGCACAATGTCCTCGCGCAGAAAAAAAACATCCGGGTCGATAAGAAGGCTGCCTCTGGCGGATGATGTACCCGACGCGCACGTTATGCGGCGGGATTATTTTGCGCTGCGGCGGGAACAGGACCCGCAACAACGCTCACTAGGGATTGAACGATCGCGTCATCTTCGCGAACAACGTCGTTTAAATGCCACTACGCTCAATCTGGCCGTTAATGACGAATTGCCCATGGCCGCCCATGCTGATGAGTTGCTGGCGCTATTGAAAGAACACCAGGTCGTTGTTGTTGCCGGGGAAACCGGTTCAGGCAAAACCACACAGCTGCCTAAGCTGTGTATGCAGCTGGGCTACGGTGTCGGCGGCATGATAGCGCATACCCAACCTCGGCGCCTGGCAGCGCGTAGCGTAGCGAAACGTATTGCAGAAGAAGTGCAGGCTGAACTGGGCAACCAGGTGGGTTACGCCGTCAGATTTTCGGATCAGGTCAGCGATCAGACGCTGTTGAAGGTCATGACAGACGGACTGCTCTTAACAGAGATCCGCAGTGATCGATTTCTGGATGCCTATGACGTCGTGATCATTGACGAAGCTCATGAGCGTAGTCTTAACATAGATTTTCTGCTGGGGTATCTGAAGCGCTTACTGGCGAAGCGGAAGGATCTTAAAGTTATCGTTACCAGTGCAACTATAGACGTTGAACGGTTTTCGAAATTTTTTGACGACGCCCCCATTGTATCCGTCAGTGGGCGAACCTTTCCGGTGGAAGTGCGTTATCTGGAAACTGAGCTTGAAAGCAGCGACACCAACGAGCTGATTGTGCAGGCACTGCTGGATATTGAACGTCAAGGTGCCTCGAAAGCTCGCGATGTCCTGGTGTTCTTTTCCGGTGAGCGGGAAATATTCGAAGCGGCCAGGTTGCTGCGTCAAACATTTGCCGGGCAGCTGGAAGTGTTACCGCTATATGCACGTTTATCCTTTGCCGAACAGAAAAAAATATTTGAACCCGGTGGTCAGAAACGACGAGTTGTCCTGTCTACAAACGTTGCGGAGACGTCGCTGACCGTGCCAAATATCGGTTATGTGATCGATCCCGGGTTCGCCCGTATAAACCGCTATAGCTACAGATCTAAACTGCAGCGACTGCCGATTGAGCCGATTTCACAAGCCAGTGCAGATCAGCGTAAAGGCCGTTGCGGCCGCATCGCACCAGGCATCTGTTATCGCCTGTATACACAGCAGGATTACCTCAGCCGACCTGAATTCAGCGATGCTGAGATACATCGTGTCAACCTGGCGTCCGTTGTGCTGCAGATGCTGGCGTTCAAGCTCGGGGATATCAGCAGGTTTCCTTTCATCGACCTGCCTGAAGGTCGGGCCATCAAAGATGCCATGCGCCTGCTCGAGGAGCTCCAGGCCCTGCAGGGTGGGAAGCTGACGACCCTGGGTCAACGGATGGCAGGAATGCCGTTAGATCCCAGGTTGGCGCGCATGTTGCTGGCGGCTGGTGAGCTTGGTGCGCTCAACGAAGTTCTGACCATCGTTTCTGCACTTGCCGCGCAGGACCCTCGTGAACGCCCATTGAGTAAAGCCCAGGCGGCGGACCAGGCTCATGCATTTTTTGCCCACGAGCGCAGCGACTTCATGGCGCTGGTGGCCATGTGGCAATGGCTGGAAGAACAACGTCAGCGGTTAACGCGTGGCCGCTTCGAGAAACTGCTGAGCAAACAGTTTCTGAATGTCGCGCGGGTTCGGGAGTGGCGTGAGCTGCACCGCCAGCTGCGGTTGAACACCCGCGAACTGGGGCTGCCGATGAATACAACGCCAGCGGGATATCAGGCAGTACACGAGGCGATTCTGGCAGGCAGCTTGAGTCTCATCGGCCAGCACGACGAACGAGGTGTTTATCTGGGCGCGCGGAATCTGAAGCTGAGAATTTTCCCGGGTTCCTCTTTGGCTCGACAAACGCCCAAGTGGATTGTAGCTGGGGAAATCGCCGAGACATCGCGCATCTATGCCCGACAGGTTGCGGCGGTAGAACCGATGTGGATTGAACGACAGGGCCAGCACCTGCTCAAAACTCAATACTCCGAACCGTTCTGGAGTGTTAACCGCGGTGAAGCCATGGTCTACAAGCGCGTCAGTCTGTACGGATTATTGCTGGCGGAGCGCAGGGAAGTGCGGTTTGCGCCTATAGATCCGGCGCATGCACGTGACCTGTTTATTCGTGAAGGCCTGGTGCAGGGGCAGCTGAAACGACAGCCGGATTTTCTGCTGCATAACCTGCGTGAAATTGCTCAGATAGAAGAGCTGGAAGCCAAAGGGCGCCGTCGGGATTTGTTGGTGAGCGAGGATGAAATTTTTGCTTTTTACGCAGCGCGGCTGCCCGAAACCATCATGTCCCTGACCGATCTGAACCGCTGGTTGAAACGTGCTGACGACAAACGCCGACAGAGTTTAATGCTCAGTGCAACGGATCTGCTTCGTCAGCAGGATGTGGATTTGAATGCAGATAACTTTCCCGGTGAAATCAGCATCCAGTCTTTCGATCTGCGGGTGAGATACAAGTTTGCGCCTGGAGAAGTGGATGATGGTGTCAATGTCGAAGTGCCGGTTGGTCTGCTTGCAGGCCTGGGTGGTGAACCGTTTGAATGGTCTGTGCCAGGCTTGTTGCCCAACGTTGTAGATCAGTGGTTGCGAAGTCTGCCGAAGGCCAAGCGTCGAACACTGGTGCCGCTGCCTGACGCGGTGGAAGAACTGAGTCGCACGCTGACCGATCCGCGTTATTTCCGCAAAGGTCGGCTGCTCACGGCGTTGGCAGATCTGTTACGCGACAGGTTCAGGCTTGAAGTCGCGCAAGCCGACTGGCATCGGGAGAGGGTTGCACCTCATCTGCTTGTCAATATCCGCGTGCTGGACGAGCATGGCAAGCTCTTACAACAGGGGCGGGACATTCGTGAGCTGAAAGAAACTTTCAGCGCGGCAGAAGTGGCCGGTGAAGCCGCTGGCGTTGAGCAGTCACAACTTCAGAACCTGCGTGAGTTGCCGGATGGGTATCTGTCCGACCACAGAATTCTGGGTCGTAACAGTGCACCTGTTATCAAGTATCCCGGATTGATTGATAGAGGTGATTGTGTCGACCTGTTGCTGTTCGATACAGAGCAGGAGCGAGATGCCGCGCATCGTCGGGGATTAAGCCGCTTGGCGTTGTCGCAGTTGGGTAAAGTCGGTAGTTATTTTCGTCGCGAACTGGATAAACACAAACAGCTGGGCCTGCATTTTGCGCCGCTGGGGAACGCCCAGGCGCTCAAAGATGAGCTGTTGCTGAATACACTCTGGTATTGCTTCTTTGAAGATCAACCTCTGCCTACTGACCAGGCAGAATTTTCCCAACGCCTGGCCGCTCAAAAAGGTCGGTTAGGCGAGCTGTTTGATGAAGTTGTCGGACAATTTGCGCAGATAATGGCCCAGCGGTTCGAGATCTCACGCGCGCTTGAGCAACTGTCGTCAAAGGCTTACGAAACTTCCGTGGCGGATATGCAGTTTCAGTTGGCGGTGCTGGTACCCCGCGACGTTCTGGCAGTGACACCGTATCGCTATCTGCATCAGGTATCCAGATATCTGGCAGGCCTGTCACGCAGGATTGAAAACCTGCCAGGACATGTGCCGAAAGATCTTAAGTTAATCAAAGAGATAGAGCCTTTACTGCAACGTTATGAAGCATTGTGCAGAAGTGAACTGGCTTTGCCACAACGGAACCAGGCGCTCAAATTTTACCTCGAGGAATTACGTCTGCAGATGTTTGCTGAAGCGATCAGCAGGCAGAAGGTGTTGGCACATCCCTTGGATGGCAGCTTCCTCGGCAAAGGATGGAAGGTATCTGTTAAGCGCGTGGATGCGGTGCTGCGCGCAGAAGAACAGCGTGTTGGGCTGGCGTGACAGCGCTGTTGGGTTAACATCAGTTCCGCTTTGATGGAACCTTTTATTGCAGACTCAGGTCATAGACCGGGAGCGCAAGCAGTAAAGCGTTTAGATCGACAACGCCAGGGGAGGACCATCAGGGTGCCCCGGAATAAATTTTTATTTGGAGATGAATTAAATGTTGAAACAGAAAATGAAACCTATTGCGGCTGCCGTTGGTACAGCATTTGTGGCTTCTCTGGCAACAGCCAGTGTCGCTCAGGCGGATGATAACCTGTTTGTTACTCAGGATATGGAACGCGGCTACGACCTGCTGGCACAAGCCGAAGGCAAATGTGGCGAAGGTAAGTGCGGTGAAGGCAAATGCGGCGAAGCTGACGATAAAGAAGGCGAAGGCAAATGCGGCGAAGGTAAATGTGGCGAAGGCGACAAAGACAGCGAAGGCAAATGTGGCGAAGGCAAATGCGGCGAAGCTGACGACAAAGACGGCGAAGGCAAGTGTGGCGAAGGCAAGTGCGGCGAAGGCGATAAAGACGGTGAAGGCAAATGTGGCGAAGGTAAGTGTGGAGGCGCTGCTTAGTCCGCTTTAAGAACCATGCCGGAAACTGGAGCTGTTAAAATTGAAGGTGCAGGTTTGGGGTTGCGGCGGGGCATGTTACCCATGCTGGACAATCTGGAAGCGCACGATGTCGATTTTTTTGAAGTTGCTCCAGAAAACTGGATTGGAGTTGGCGGCCGTTTCGGCCGCCAGTTCCATGACCTGACAGAAAAGTTTGATTTTGCCTGTCACGGTTTATCTTTATCGTTGGGCGGTCCCGCGCCGCTGGATGTGGCGTTCCTGCAGGCCGTGCGGGAGTTCAACGACACATTCAATATCAAAGCATATTCAGAACATCTGAGTTACTGCAGCGATGAACAGGGTCACCTGTATGACCTTATGCCCATTCCGTTTACACCTGAGGCGGCGAGTTATGTCGCGGGCCGGATCCGGCAGACTCAGGATATTCTGGGCCGGCAGATAGCTGTGGAAAATGTCAGCTATTACGCGGCTCCGGGACAACAGATGACCGAAGTCGAATTTATCAATCAGGTGCTTAAAGAAGCCGATTGTGCGTTATTGCTCGACGTCAACAACATTTATGTGAACAGCATAAATTTTGCTTATGACCCACTGGCCTTTATGGCGGCGCTGGACCTGTCCAGAGTAGCCTATCTGCACGTCGCGGGGCATTACGTGGAGGCACCGGATCTCCGGGTCGATACCCATGGTAGCGACGTGATAGAACCGGTCTGGGAACTGCTGCGGGAGGCGTACCGTCATGTTGGACCTCTGCCAACCCTTGTTGAAAGAGATTTTAACTTCCCGGGACTGTCTGCCCTGCTGACAGAAGTTGAACAGGTCCGTCAGTTGCAGATAAGCGCTGAACAACCAGCGCTGGCGCTCTAACGGGATGCCACAGCGCGGACGCAACCTGCCCCAGTACAAGGCGGTCCAGTTGGATTTTGCCGCACACATCCGCAACCCTGAACTGAATCCCGCGCCCGCGGACGTCGAAGCCCGGCGTATGAAAATTTACGTTGATCTGTTTTTCAATAACATCAAGAATTTCCTGGACAGTGCCTTTCCGGTTGCGGCAGAAGTCATTGGCCCGACAAGGTGGCGCCGGCTTGTGCGTGATTTTGTCCACCACCATCCCAGCGAATCACCCTATTTTCTGCAGATATCTGAAGAATTCCTGACTTTTCTTCACGCCCGGCACTACACAGATCTGCCTGGATTTCTGCTCGAGCTGTGTCACTACGAGTGGGTGGAGCTGTCGTTGGATGTTGCTGCCGACTCTGATAAGCCGCTACTGAAAGCGCCAAAAAAGTTGTCTGACCCGGATTATCTGATGGGGCATCTGGCGGTTACCGATCTCGTGCGAGCCCTTGTTTACAGCTATCCTGTGCATGAAATTGGTCCTTCCAATCAACCTGATGCGCCCGCTGCGTCGCCGACGTATCTGCTGGTCTATCGCAACGATCAGCTTCAGGTTCGATTTATGGTGTCTAACCCGGTTACCCATCGTCTGCTTGAACTGCTGGGCGAACAGGAGGCCAGGTCTGCGCTGCAGCAGATTCGCGCGGAGTTAAATGCTGCCGGGCGTTCAATCAGTACGCAGCAGATGTTCGAGCAGGGTAGACAAACTCTGGCGCGCTTAGCACAGTTGGGTATCATACATGGCGAAATTTCCGATGAGACGTAGATGTTCAAAGCACGCCTAAGACAGTGTGTCGCGTTTGTGGTCCTGGTGGTCTGCCTGCCAACAACAGCACTGGCCACCAGTGACCCCCTTGAACCGATCAACAGAGGTATTTACGGGTTCAACGATGTTGTCGATCGCTGGTTGATCCGCCCAACAGCTAAAGTGTACGACAAAGTGGTGCCTGGCTTTGCAAAGACGGGCGTGAGTAATTTTTTTGATAACCTGGCGACGCCGGCAACGGCGGTCAATCAGCTTTTGCAGGGCAAACCAGTACGTTCGCTGTCTGATACCGGAAGATTCCTGGTCAATACCACTTTAGGGGTTGGCGGCTTGATTGATGTGGCAACCCATGCCGGCTTTTCCAAAAATGACGAAGATTTTGGCCAGACCCTTGGCGTCTGGGGAGCAAATGCCGGCAGTTTTGTCATGTTGCCGTTCCTCGGTCCTTCCTCGGTCCGGGACACCTTTGGCTTTGTCGTCGACGGCTTCATGAATCCGATCCGGTTTGTTAAACCCGCGGAAACGCGTGCAGCGGTCACTGCTCTATACGTCATTGATCTGCGCGCTGCGCTGCTTGGCGTTGATCAACTGGTCACTGGCGATGAGTATCTGTTTTTGCGTGATGCCTATCTGCAACGGCGCGCATTTTCTGTCAGCGATGGTGTGACGGATGAAGATCCGTTTGCTGACGACGGTTTTGATCTAGATTAGGTATCCTCAGATCAGTTATTGCGGACTTAGAGAATTTTTCGAGGGACGCTTGTGAGAATCAATCGGAGGTTCCCTGGAGGGGACAGGCGCTCGCATTTAACAACATCTTGCCTCTTGTACTCGCCAGGTTTCAGGCGTAGGGTCCTCGCCGCGACTTTAAGAGACGTTGGCATTACTTATTGAACATGAGTTTTTTAGTGCTCGATGCAAACGCGGCTGTATCTGATCAGGTGATGGAGCTGTTGGTTGGAGCTGGCTGTCAGGTGCATGCAGTATCTGACCTTGAAGCTGCGCATACTTACTGCAGGCAGCATCGAGTTTGGGCTGCAATGTCCTCTGAACTGGCTTCCTGTCAGGCTTTTGCAGCGCGCCATCCGCAGGTGCCCACGCTCTTCGTTACCGCCGAACCCTTAGTTGCTAACGAACTGCTTCAGTGTCTACAGGCAGGTGTGGCCGATTGTCTGCAGTTACCCCTGTCAGCGAACGAAGTAGTTGCCAGACTGGAAGCGTGTGTGACGCGCAGCCAGACAAGGGCGAGCATAAGCCAGGACCACTGGCGCTGTGCCCACGACGCCATGGAGCACGATCTGCAGGCTGGGCGTTACATCCAGTCCAGCCTGTTGCCGCCCACGCCGCAGTGTATTGATGACATCAGTCTGGAGCACCGTCTGGCACCTTCCATGCTGCTCAGCGGTGATTTTGTCGATTATTTTGAGATTGCTGACGGGGTCAGCGCCTGTTATCTGGCAGATGTTTCGGGCCACGGCAGTTCAGCTGCATTTGTGACCGTGTTGCTCAAGCATTTTTCCGCACAACTCGCACGCATGGCCGAAACGGAAGGTAAATCTCTTGCGCCAGGCGAGGTGTTGACCTGGATGAATAACGAACTGCTGGCGCTGGCGATCGATAAACATGTTGCGATGTTTTTTGCCTGTGTTGACAGTGCCGCAGGCACGCTGACGTACGCAAATGCCGCTCAATTTCCACCCGCGTTTTTAGCCTGTGGTAACAACGTGGTTACGCTGGAACAGCAAGCCAAGCCACTGGGGCTGTTTGCCGATGTGCACTATGAGGCGGTTGAAGTTGCATTTCCGCCCGGTGCGCGGCTGGGGGTGTTTACCGACGGCGTACTTGATCTTGTCTCCGGCGCTACATTGCCGGAGAAGGAAAAATACCTGGCTGATGTCGTGCAACACGCAAAAGACATAGATAGCATATGGTCTCAGCTGAATCTTGAGGTGCCAGGTCAGGATGATGTCAGCTGTTTACTGGTGACAAACATTGCATAGCTCCGAAAGTGGAACTTTGTGGTTGCGTAGGTTCTCGCGGAGGTATCGGTGAGCGGAAAAATTCTGGTCGGCAGCCACGAAGGCGTCTATGTGCTGCGTTTCGTCGGCGACGTGCGGGTGACGGTTTCAGGGTCCTTCGATCGTTATCTGGACGCCATGTTTGCAGATCCGGATTTTGTTTCGGTCCTGGTGGATCTATCCCAGGCGGTTGCCATAGACAGCACATCTCTCGGCGTGCTGGCAAAATTGAGTATTGCAGTACAGGAGCAGTATGAACAGCTGCCGATGATGATCTGTAATGTCCCGGATATTCTGCGCATTCTGGATAACATGGGCTTTGCTGATGTGTTTGTGATCATCACAGACCCGTATGAACTGCAGCAGCAGTTGGCTGAGTTGCCTCAGTCTAATGATATTGATGAAGACGAGATGCGTTTGCGCGTTATCGAAGCCCACGAGACTCTGATGAGTATGAATGAGCACAACGCGGAAACCTTTCGCAGTCTGGTTGAGGCGCTGCAGGCGGAGCGCCCGGCCGCTGTGGCGCGACGCAATGCCTCTTAGTCGCAGCGCCTTCAGGCTGTCTTTGTTTCAGACTGCGGCCTGAGCGGCCTTCTTGGCGGCAATAAAGCGGGCGTGGGGCAGGTAAATGAGGTCTGCAACGCGACGGATGGTATGTTCCTCAAGCACATCCAGTTCATTATCCACCAGCGCAATTGTCCACATGGACTTGATCACCTCGTATTTCTCCTCTGCAGAGAGCGCTTCGTTGATCACACGTGTGAACGGGAACACACCCACACTGTCTTCGTGACGCGTTCTTGATGCCGAAATGACTTCCGTAACCCGCTGATTGTCCAGGTTGAATTGCCTGGCCAGTAATTCCGACATGACCTGCACCTCGCGATCGTTGATCTGGTGATCTGCCCAGACCACCTCGAACATGAGCACTGCAGCAGCCAGCGGTGGATCTATCTGCAGTTTACTGTCTGTCTCTGCACGAAACAGGTCTAACAGGCGGGAGAACATCAGGCTGCCCGCTCAAAGACCTGGGCGAGGGCTTCGTCCAGCAGGTTGATGTCATTATGCTTCAAGCGTTTGTTGTCGCTGAGGAGCTGACGGAAGCGCCTTGCACCAGGTTGCCCATTACAGACACTCAACAGATGGCGTGTCATCGCGTGCAGCGGCTCCCCCAGAGCAAGCTGAGTTTTAATGTAAGCGCGATAGACGCTCAGCACGTCCAGGACTTGCGGTGATGTGCTGCTGTCGGGGTGATCCCCAAACAGCTGTTGGTCTAATGTGCTCAGCCACACAGGGTTATGGTAAGCGGCGCGACCGATCATGACGCCATCCGCCCAGCGCAAATGCGCCTGCACCTCAGCGGTGGTGTCGATTCCGCCATTGATGATGATCTGCAGGTCGGGACGCAGGTGTTTCAGCAGCTCAACCCTGTGTGCCTGAAGCGGTGGAATGGAACGATTCTGGGCGGGGCTCAGTCCCGCCAGAATTGCTTTGCGTGCGTGTACATAGAAGCGCTGACACCCGCCCTGACTGACGCTATCGATGAAGTTGAGCAGCAGTTCGTCGCTGTCATCGTTGTCCACACCAAGGCGACATTTCACTGTGATCGGTATGTGCGTTGCGTTACACATCGCGGCCACACACTCCGCTACCAGCTCTGGTTCGCGCATCAGGCAGGCCCCAAAAGCACCTTTCTGAACGCGCTCGGAAGGGCACCCGACATTCAGATTCACCTCGTCGTAACCCAGGGCTGCAGCCTGCTGCGCACACTGCGCAAGGGCGCCGGGTTCACTGCCGCCGAGTTGCAGGGCCAGTGGGTGTTCTGCCGGGTTGAAGTCCAGCAGCTGCCACTGTTGCCCATGCAGGAGGGCGCCAGTGGTGACCATTTCGGTAAACAGCAATGCATTAGGTGCAAACAGGCGATGCAGGTAGCGACAATGGCGATCGGTCCACGCCATCATCGGCGCAACGCTCAGCAGCGGTGCACGTTGTTCGGGCGGGGAATTTGACAAAAGCATGGTTTCAAGGCGTCTCGGCTGAGCGGTTAATTCTGGCAGAGGTGCTGCAGGAATGAAATGTTCGAAACAGACAGGCGCGCTGATGCATTGAGTGATTGAAAAATGGAAACATATCTGCAGATTTCAGGGGTTCAGACATGAAATTTTGACCAGAATCTTGGTAACTCACTGATATATATAGGAATAATGTCTGAAATACTTAGAAACAACCTGTTTCATATTTTTCCATTTTTGCCTTCATTTTTTCTTCATTTTCGCTCACAGAGTGCGTATAGTCTTTCGCCAAGTCGTTGAAAGTTAAGCACTTCAATAATCAAGCAGCAGAATGATTGGACTGAGACAAATATGCTAAGACAAAGAACCATCAAGAAGCCAGTCCATGCCATCGGTATCGGCGTTCATTCCGGTGACAAAGTCCGCATGACCTTACGCCCTGCCGGGGAAAATTCAGGCATATCTTTTGTCAGGACCGATCTACGGTCCAGTGCACCAATCCGCGCCACCGCGGAAAACGTATCGGACACCACATTGTCCACCAGTCTTGGCACCGGTGCAGTGCAGGTCTCCACCGTTGAACATCTGATGTCTGCGCTCTGGGGTCTGGGCATCGATAACCTGGTGGTTGAACTGTCCAGCCCGGAAGTGCCGATCATGGACGGCAGTGCGGCCCCGTTTATCTACCTGATCAGTACGGTAGGCATTGTTGAACAGCAGGCGGCCAAACAGTTCATCCGCATCACAAGGGATATCAAAGTCACTCAGGGCGATGCGGAAGCTGCGCTGAAGCCATACGATGGTTTTAAGGCCGCTTACACTTTTGTTGCTGATCATCCAGTTTATAACCGGCATCCGAAAGTCTCGGAACTGGACTTCTCCAACATCTCGTATGTGGAAGAAGTCAGCCGCGCGCGCTCGTTTGGTCTGATCAAGGAACTGCCCCAGGCCCAGGCAATCAACAAAATGCTGGGGTCAAGCCTGGAAAACGCGGTGGGTATCGACGACTTTGATGTCATGAACGAGGGCGGCCTGCGTTATGAAGACGAGTTTGTAAAACATAAACTGCTTGATGTCATTGGCGACCTTTATCTGCTTGGCCGTCCGATTCTGGGTGCTTTTGAAGGCTTTAAGTCCGGTCACGCGCTGAACAATAAACTGGCGCGAGCTCTTTTGCGTTGTGAGGACGCCTGGGAACTGACGACTTATGCAACGCCCGCTGAAGCACAATACGGTGAGCCGATCATGCAGCCCGCGGCCATTTAAACTTCTGCCATGCTGGCCACATTGGTGGCCAGTCAGCCTCGCGGCCTGTCCCCGGCTATCTGAAATGCATTCATCCTGATCCCTGCACGCATCCGTGTGCCAGCTGTTTTTCCAACGTTGTCATATAGAACCGCGTGTCATGGCACTAAGGTCTTAAGCTAGACTCAGGTTCAGTGGCCATTGATGCATTACCGAACAACCCTCATATCACCCGGTCTGAATTGTCCGAGTTGCACAATGGTGCATGGCGTTGGGCACTTCATCAGGTGGATGGTGATCACCACGCGGCGGACGATGTCATGCAGAGTGTGTACGTGATGTTACTTGAAGGACAGGCGCGGTATGACAATCGCGCCAGTCTGAAAACCTGGTTGTACGCGGTGGTGCGCAACGCAGCTCGGCGTTATCGAAGGAATAATGTGCAACAACAGCTTTCATTGCGCCGCTATCTGCAGGGTGTGGTCGGTGCAACCGACACTGATGACGCAGCAGAGGTACACGCACATTCCAGCCATGAACAGTTCTCATCAATGCTCTCTCAAGCCTTGCGTGAGCTGCCTGCGCGACAGCGCGATGTCATCGAACTGACGCTGCTGCGAGACTTTACGCTCGCACAATGCAGCGAGATTCTTGGCCTGGGGATTGGTAGCGTCCGTACGCATTATCATCGCGGCAAAGAACATCTTCGTACCCGGATAAATCTCTGGACACAGGATGATGACTGATCGTGAACGGACGCTAGCTGCGTCCCAGGACACGCGCCTGGCGCAGTCCTGGCGGCAGATTGAGCTGCGCGAAGAGCGTCACGCCACCCGCTTTGATGAAATCTGGCGGCGTGCGGAGGCACAATGCGCCGCAGGCAGGTCCGGGTCCGTCGGGCACAGGGCAGCGGTGCCTGGCCTGTTTCGACACCAGCGTTTCGGATGGTCCCTGGCGGCAGCGGGCGCTGTGGTTCTGTGCCTGTATGTGGTCACCCAAATCAATCCGCAAAAAGTGCACATGGTTTACGATGAACCTCTGTTCACTGCAAAAGTGACCTCTGACGACAGTCTCTTCTCAGCGCTGCTGGTCTCGACTCACTGGTCAGCGCCAAGTGACCGGTTCCTTAAACAAACACCGCCGATGAAAATCTGGGGAACACCCACCCTGGAAATTCGTCCGCCAGATTCGACCTGAGGAAGTTTTATGAAGTTTCTGCAATCACTGTTACTGATCTGCCTGCTCACGGTTTGTCTGGTTTCATCGGACGTGGCCGCTGATGAGCCGGATCCCTTCCACAAGCGGCTGCTACCGGTTGAACTGGTGATGAGCTTTCGCAGAGAAATCAAGCTGTCCGAAGCGCAAAGTGAAGAACTGGGTAAGCTGGTTGTGCAGATGCAGCAAGCGGTTGCGCAGAAGCAATGGGAAATGCAGTCCGATTATTTTGCCCTGATTGACGCGCTGGATCAGAGCCGCATTGACGAAGCGCGCGCGATCACGCTGGTGCAGTCTGCCATTGCGGCGGAAAACGCCATAAAAGTAGAGCAGATTCGTCTGCTGGTGCGATTACGCAACCTGCTGCAGCCGGAACAAATCGAATTTCTGCGCAGGCAGTTGGACAACGGCTGGAGCGAATCGTGACTGTCTACCGCACAGCCTGCTGGGCAATTGCCTGCCTGCTCCTGGTGGGCTGCGGTGGTGGCGGAGGCGGCAGTAACGGCGGCAGCGCTCAGGCACCGCCACCGGTAAACAATCCGCCACCCCAGGTGGTAACGGATGCACAGCGCTCAGCTGCTGCCGGTTTTTTGAGCAGGGCAACATTTGGTCCCACATTTGCTGAGATTGAAGCCGCTGCCGAGCAGGGGCTGGATGTCTGGCTGGACGCTCAATTCGAGCTGCCCGCCAGCCTGCATATGCCCATTGTGGAGCGCTATGCAGCGGAGTACGGGAGTGACATCAACGCCGATCCACCGCCCGGGCTTTATCGAAGGTTTGCTTTCTGGGAAAGAGCGCTGCGCGCACCAGATCAGCTGCGTCAGCTGACAGCTTACGCGCTGACCCAGATTTTTGTGATCAGTGATAATGTCGACACCCTTGTCATTGAGCCAAGGGCGCTGGCCAGTTACTACGATATGCTGCTGCACAACGCGTTTGGAAATTTCCGTGATCTCCTGCGGGATGTCACCCTGCACCCAGCCATGGGTTTTTACCTGAGTCATGTGAACAACGGCAAATCGGATCCGATCGCAAATACTTTCCCTGATGAAAACTATGCGCGTGAGATTATGCAGTTGTTCACCATCGGCCTGTTTGAGCTCAATGCCGACGGCAGCCGCAGACTGGATGCCAACGGCGATCCAATCCCAACCTATAGCAATGAAGATATCCGCGAGTTCGCCAAAGTGTTCACCGGGCTGAGTTATGGACCTCGAAGTCCTGGCGCAGCAACCTTCTTTGGCAATCCGGCCCCGGTGCTCGATGTCCCCATGCAGATGTTTGATGAATTCCATGAACCGGGTGAGAAACGCCTGTTGAATGGCGCGGTGATTGCCGCGGGTGGGACGGGTATGTCGGATCTGGAAGCTGCGCTGGATAACCTTTTCATGCACCCCAATACAGGGCCGTTTATCAGCAGGTTGCTGATTCAGAGGCTGGTCACCTCCAATCCTCCACCAGAATATGTGGCCAGAGTGGCACAAGCCTTTGCCGGTGGTGATGGCATTGCGCGGGGTGATATGAAACACATCATCCGGGCTGTTTTGACGGATCCGGCGGCCGAGCAGGGTCTGCGCCTGCGTGAGCCCTTCAGGCGCTATGTCGCATTGAACAGAAGCCTCGGTGCCTGGGGAGATGACAACACCGCGCCGGGTCTGGGTCTGGTGGGCCAGTTCCTGACCCAGCAGTTTGTATTAAGTGCCCCCAGCGTCTTTAACTTTTATCTGCCGGATTTCCTGCCCAGTGGGGAATTAGGCGACGGTGGATTTGTCGCACCGGAATTTCAGATCACCAATGCCTCAACGATTATTGGCATGACCAATCTTGTGGCCTATGCGCTGTACAGTGAACAGTCAATCGATACACCTGCTGGGTTTGCCACCATCAGACCTGATCTGGCTGAGTTCACAAGTGTGGCAGATGACCCGGCGGCGCTGTTGAATCGCATAAATCTTGTATTCATGGCCGGCACGATGGGGACAGAAACCCAACAGATTATCCGCGAGGCACTGGGTGACTATGCTGACGCGGGTCTCACGCCTGAGGGTCTGGCCCAGGTGGCCCTTTACCTGACCCTGATATCACCTGATTACGCCATTGCTGGAGGGGTACAATGAACTCGTCTCGACGTCGCTTCCTTAAACACACGGGTATCGCGGCAGCAGCCGCAACACAGCTGAGCTGGTTTTCCGGTTCGGCCAACGCAGCATTCACGGATGACTATCGTGCGCTGGTATGTATCCTGCTGGCCGGCGGCGCGGATTCTAACAATATACTTGTGCCGATCGATGATGCGCGGTATGCAAGTTATGCCGCCGGTCGTGCAGACCTTGCGCTGCCGCAGTCATCGTTGCTGCCTTTGCGGCAGACGGGCAACTACGAGTACGGTGTGCACCCTGGCATGGTAGAAGTTCAGCAGCTGTTTGATGCAGGTAATCTGAGTTTTGTGGCGAATATCGGCCCGCTTGTGCAACCTACCAGTCGATCCCAATATGACTCTGCCAGTGTTCCCTTACCGCTGGGCCTGTTTTCCCACAGTGATCAGATTGCCGTCTGGCAGACTGCAGCAGCGGGCAGCCGGATTAACACAGGTTTTGGCGGCCGCCTGGCAGACCTGGTGACCAGGGAAGTGCCCGCTGGCCCCGTTTCCATGAATATATCCATGTCCGGTACAAATCTGTTCCAGACGGGCAACCAGGTGGCGAGCTATGCCATAGATGTCAATGATGGCGTGCGAACGCTGGCAGGGTATGCGGAGGCGGATAATCAGGTATTCACCCGTGCGTTGGATGCGCTGGTTAATCAGACCTATGCAGATCCGTTCAGGCGCACCTACGCTGACCAGCTGCGACAGGCGATGACCACCAGCAACAATCTGGATGCCATTCTCTCCGCCGCACCTGCTGTGAATGTGCCATTCTCAACAGGTGAACTCAGTCGGGCGCTCGAGCAGGTAGCGCAACTGATCAGTGTAAGAACCCAACTCGGCGCCACACGCCAGACGTTTTTCATCACCATCGGTGGCTGGGATCATCACGATGAAGTGCTCAATAACCAGGCCCGTATGCTGCCTGAGATCAGTCGCGGGCTGGGAGAGTTTTATGCAGCAACACAAACGCTTGGTCTGGCAGAAAATATTGTCACCTTCACCATTTCTGACTTCGGCAGAACGCTGACGTCCAATGGTCGCGGATCAGATCATGGCTGGGGCGGGCATAACCTGATTATGGGAGCCGGTGTCGCTGGCGGAACGGTGTTTGGCCAGTACCCGGATCTGAGCCTTGGCTCAGAACTGGATCTTGGTCGTGGCAGATTTCTACCGACAACCAGTATCGATGAGTTTTATGCTGAACTGGCGCTGTGGTTCGGTGTGCCAGCTGAAAATCTCAGCAGTGTTCTGCCCAATATATCCGCATTTTATGATCCCCAGAGCATGCCCTTGCCGCTGGGTATGTTTGTCTAGCAGCCTGTTGAAAAAATCTCATTTGCTCAGCGTGTCCTGCAGGGTCTGTGGCAGGGCGCCGCAATCAGTCAACTCTGGCTCCGGCCTTCATAACGCCGCGCCTCTTCGAGCATGGTTGTCAAAAACTGCCTGATTGCCATCGTGGCTTGATCTGCCGGCATCAGACGCTGTTCGTCCAATACCTGCGCCATATCCAGCACACTGCGCCTGCCGTCAATCAGAGACATGATAAAGGCATGAATCCGGGTTGTTGTAATCTGTGTCTGCAGGCCGGGACTCAGTGGAACAGGTGTTCTACCGCTGACCAGCCATTCCGGCAGGTGCTGGTGTCGAAGCATGCGTTTGCGCGCCTGTTTGCTGTCTCGCTGAGCCAGGAGCGTATGTGTGAGCTCCGTGCGATGATGCCGGCTGGCGGGAGATTGCAGATAAGGTAGCCATGTGTCTGCACACGCTTTGACTTCGAAACCTGCAGTGCGTGTCAGAGCCGCAACCTCTTCCTGCGTCATGCGGTTGACCGGCTGATTGCCGGCAAAGGCCAGGGATCCATGATTTAACCAATACCCGTCAGGCGCGATTGCCCGGTAAATGGTCTGCAGGAAGTCTGGCAGGCTGGTATCAATGACATCGATAAGCCAGGGTGTGATGACGAGATCAAACTGCGCCGCTGAGAAGGGTAATCTGGTAGCATCTGCACATACAAACTGTATGCCTTCGACTGGGCCCGGCGCTGACAGGGTGCGTTCAACCGCGCTGTCTTCCATGCTGATTGGGGCCAGCGGGAATTCCGTCAGCGTGAGTGTGTCACCATTACACATCCTCTGCCCCAACAGACAGAGCATCGGATTACTGTCGACTGCCCAGGTTTCGTCTACGCCCAGCGTGCGATGCAGATCAAAGGCCAGGCGCCCGGCGCCGCAGCCCAGCACCAGCATGCGCGACGGTTTTTCTATGCCACTAATAATATCAGTTAGATGCGTAAGCACCTGCCTGTTCTCAGCATCACCCCAGCACCAGTCCCGATGAATATTCTGAGCGTAAGACAGCGTGCCGTGATGGCTGGGCAGTCTGGTGCGCAGCGCAAGGTGCGTTTCCCTGGCTATTGCCTCGCCGACCTGTAAACCATGGAACAGTGTCTGCAGCTCCTGCTGGTGACGGGTAAGGGCGGTATTCAGATGTTGCAGACGATGCTGTGTGGCGATTGCTGCAGAATGTATAAGCTCGGTGCCGGAGCGCTGCGTTTCAAGGTCGGCGAGGGTGGCATTGAAGCGATTCTGCCAGTCGAGCAGACTGGCATGGGGCTCCGACCAGAGGAAAGGAATACGCGCTGCAGAGGGGTCCAGAACCGGAAAATCGATTTTGCATGCGGGACAGGATAAGCCTGCGTCGGTGTGTTCAACTAATTGGGCGTCACACCTGGGGCAACAGAGGCTGAGCATGCTTTAACTCCATGTAAAGCGTGATCAGCGCCTGCCACCAGGCAGCAGGCGCTGTATTGTGGGAACTCATCCCGAGGTTTAAACCGGGTTGGTGATGGTTCCGTTCACGATAGGTTCAAACGCGGTCAAACTGTCCTGCAGGGCTGCGTTACCCAGGCCGTTGTTCGGCAGGGCGTTGCCAAATTGACCATTTTCGCCGTGTAATGCCATGTAGTTCAGGACAATGGTTTCCGCCAGCAGATTAACATTGTTAGCCGCCGGGGTGCCTGAGGTCTCCACGGATCCATCTGGTCGCATATAGCCGATCTGCTGATGCATCGCCTGTTCTTCAGGCGTACCGCCGAGCAGGGTAGGACGCCCGTTGGGATTGTACACCAGGAAAAAGGTAGCTGCAGTCTGCTGATTATCGCTGCTCCATTCACCTTTGCCGCGTCCGTCGACAGTGTTGTCGATGGCGCCGTTGGATGACAGCGAACCATCAGACATCACATACATCATCAGCGGCACGCCAATGGTGGCGGCGTATTCCAGACAGGCACCCATACACTGGCCGGCGCGGAAATCCTTGACTTCGCCTTCAGCGCGTCTGCCGCCATGGTAATCATAACCACCCATTTCAATGGTACCGGCACCGGCAAAGCCGTTTACAACCATCTTCATCACCGAAGCGGTTTTCTGAAACTCACGGGCAGAACGATCGCCGGCGTTGAATTCCGCTTCTGTGAAGATGCCCTGGGGGCCGACAATCAGCGGATCTCCAGCCGGGTCAAGGGTGGTCGGGTCGCCAAATCTGTCAGCCAGATCCGCGCTTTTCAGATACCCACATTTGACCAGGTCTTTCACCACATCTTCCGGGTGGATGACCGGGTCGCCGCCGGTGTTGATGGCCTGCATTTTCTGATCACTGATGCGATAAACAGATTCCATGACAGCGACCGCGTCCTGCTGACTGAGCACTGCGGTCAGATCGCCGACGTCCACCAGGCCGGTAACATCTGAAGGCCGGTCAACTTTTGTTGGACGCCGGGTCAGGTCAATCATAGACATCGGCGCAAGAGAATTGCCCCCGGAGTCAGAGTTCTCTGATCCGATCAGCGTCAGCAGAGACCCGTCTGAGCCTGCGTTTGCAATGCCATACATGGGGTTGTGCGGATTATTGCCGGTGTCGTTTTCGGATCGCGCCGGAATCACCGCGCCATTGATATTGGCAGCAGTTGCCGGAGAGATACGGGTCATCATGCCGCGCAGGAACGCACTGTCTGAGTGAAAGGCGAGCCCAAGCGTGGTATCGACAAAATCGTTGGTCTGCGTGTCCGGATTAAGGATCGACGGAATCATGTCACCGGGTAATCCCTGCCGCTCGTAACCGGCAGTACTGAGGAAATCCAGTTGCCCGCCCTGACGACCAACCAGAACGTTAGAGCCGGCCTGATTTGACCCACCGGCCAGATCAAAGGCGATAAACGGTATTTTGCCAGCACCCTGGGTCGCAATGCCGCAATCGGCAATCAGTGGCAGCAGGTCAGGTGCCAGCTGCGCCTGCACGTTGTTATTGAGCGTCACCATGCTGGTACCCAGCACCGCGCCTGTACCCATGATAAATCCCTGGGCCAGGAACTCACGTCGTGTCCGTGGACGGCGATGATCTGGGTGACACAAAGGGTCATCATATTTACGTTGTCTTCTTCTACGCATTGTCTTAACTCTCTTTATGTAACTACTGGACCAGCATTGCGGCGCTGCCTAAAACAGACGCACAAGCTGCTTTTACGATGCTTTCGGTTCTTGCGCTGTTGACGTTGACACTGCTGGCGATCAGGTCATCGATCAGGCTGTTCACTTCACCTTCAAGGGCGCTCAGGTCCGGCTGTGTGCTGATGCCATTGCCGACCATGTTGTCAACCAGTGGCGTGATCACCAGAGTGCGATCATCAAACGCGGTGGTCTGGGGTGCGCCAAACGGGAAGCCCGGGAAATAGCTTGCGCGTGCGTTCACATCATCAACAAGCACGGAGCAGTATTTGATGGCAAGCTGGGTGATACCCATCTGCTGTGAGGAGATGAAGCCGCTTACGCCGGTACCCACGGGCATTGCCTGATGCACAAGTTCATAGGTGGCAGCCACCTCGCTGTTGGCAACCGGAATACCGGTCAGCCTGGACATGGTGGCGTTGATCTCAGCAAAATCTCTGATGCCGACCTCAGGGTCCCGGGGCAGATCCGCAGGTGGTGGTGGCGCGACAGGGTCCGCCTCCACATAAACGTTGGTTTCATTACCAAGGACTTCAAATGTCAGGAAGAACTCATCCAGGGTTGGACCTTTCTCCAGCGGTACGATGGTACCCAGGCTTGACAGGCTCTGATTGCCGTTGGGTGTATAAAGTGCATCGGTAATCGTGGTGTCGACCGCCACAAAGGCCTGGCCCACCGGAATCTCACGGCCATTCAGACCAATTCGGATACCCGACATGGGAATTGATCCGGGTGTTGCCGCGTCGTCCAGGATGATGAAAAACGGCTCGTCGAACAGGTAAGAATAGGAATCGAACTGACTGACTTCGAACACCACATAGGCGTCCATCACATCTATGTGATCACTGACGTTGAACAGCAGGAAGTACTTTTCACCCACACCTACCTCAAAGTTCTGCACAATCTGTTCCGGTGTCATGGCACGATTGTGCATGGCCAGCAGACGGATCGTGCCTGCCCAGCGGCTGTCGTTGTCGACTTCGCTGCCCAGGGCAAACGCAAACGTATCATCCCAGTCGTTTAACAGACCGCCGGGCACGGGATCAACGTCATCGGTGAATACACCGTTCACGTAAATCTGACGTCCGTTGACCGGATCATAAGTGACCACAACATGCTGCAGCGTGGCTTGCAGATCTTCGTCAGCATCTGCGGTCGACAGCTGAGGTTCACCATTTGGATCTGTCTGATCGGTGCGAACATAGGCATCGTAGTTATACAGGGTCTGTCCCAGCATGAAGTTGCGCGACGTTGAACCGCCGGAATAGGTGACGATTCGCGCAGGACCATCCTGTACCACGTTAGCGGGAGCTACCCATGCTTCGATACTGTACTCACCGGTTGCGGTGATCAGGTCCCGGAGTTTGGCGCTGGCTGTGGTAGAACCCTGAGCTTTGCCGGCAGTGAATTGCACACCCCAGCCACCTACCCAGCTGTAATCACCGCTGAGGGTCAGGTTCAGGGAAGGCTCAATACCGGAAGTATCAAATACGGTGTTGCCAGTACCGGTCTTGAATTCATACAGTGCGATGACGTTGGCCTCATAGCGGCCGCCGGAGGATGCAACAATACCATCGGTCAGCGTCAGGGCTTTTGAGGTCAGCAGACTTGGGTCAACCAGGGTAGGCGTTATCGCATCTGAAAACGCGATAATCGCATCTTCCATTTCTGCGGCACTGGACTGGCAATCATTGTCCCAACAGTTGTGGAATTCGTCAGCCAGACGCAGAACAAAGCGCGAATTGGCGGGCGTTTCCAGATCAATCCGCGGTTGTGCTGCGGTATAGGCTGTTTCGACCTCCTCGCTGGCGAAGAAAGGAGATTGGGGTACCGCAGCGGTGTCTGTATGGCAATCCGCACAATAGGTGGTCAGCAGCGGATAAACGGTGTTTTCGAACAGCGCTGTATCCACGGGGAAGTTCTTACTGGCACCGGGATCCTGGATCGGCGGCGCCTCCAGTTCTACCTCTTTACCGCCACCGCCAATGGTATCGCCAGCCCAGTTTTCCAGGTAGGACTCAATGATATCGCCGCAGGCATCATCGCTGGAGAGCCAGCAGTTGTGCCCGCCACGCACGTTGGTCACCAGCCGCGAGCTGCCGGGATCACTGAGGTCGACAACGGTGTTGACCTCTGCATAAGCCAGATTTATATCGTCAGCGCGTACAAATCTCGGTGTCTGATCATCCGAGTGACAGGAACCGCAACGGTTGTTGGCAACCAGGTTGTCCCAGACATTGAGTTTGAAAGCCTGTACATCAGCAGTTGCCGGTGGCGGCCCGGAGTAGTTGCTGACGTCGGGAGTGACGGTCACCGGGTTTTCTGAAGTGGACGCGCCGCTGCCGCTGCCACAAGCCTGCAGCAACAGAGCCAGGGTAATTATTCCCAGGGACTTGTGCAGCGCAAAGGGAGTGCCAGAGACTATAGATAATCTGTTCATTGCAATATCCCCTTAGCTGCCCATGCAGTACACAGCTGATTCAGCAAATGTACGGCGCAGGTTGTACCCGTTGTTTTGGAAAGATGCGGTCATTGTCTGAATCTGGTTGTGGTCCGCGCTGTCTTGAGGCGGACGCAAACAGACATTTTCAAACACCTTCTTGACCTGGCATTGAGCAAACGCTTGTGAGTTGGCCAGTTCCTCACCAAAAGATTTTGCACCAGCCCCGCTGCCCGGAAGACTGTCACTCCAACCAAGTAACTTGTTCTGACCTTCACGCCAGTAGTTATCCCAGTTGTCATTCGGAGTGACATAGCCGTGTTCAAAGTTCAGATTGTTGTTGAAGTACTTTTCTTCTACACGAGTGCCTGTGACGGGATCAATGTCGCCAACGTCGTTGTAGTTGATCTGACCATTGTCGCCGTCTGGATCGTTCACCACATCATATTCGTAGTCGTAGTAAGCCAGCGCCTGGGTGAGGGGATCCATGCCGGCGTGGCAACCAATGCAGTTGTTCAGAAACACCCGGCTGTCGCCGCCTGGACTGCGGGAAACATCCTGACGGATGCGATCGGGGACGCGGGAAACATCGTGCAGCTGTTCCATATCAAGACAGAGATGATTCAGCATGGTGAAGCGAAACATGGCCCGGTTTGTGCCGTCGATAAAAAACGCTTTGGCTGCAGAGCGGGTGGTGATGACGCCTGCGGTGGCCGATGAGGGTAACCCTGTAACAGCAGATTGCGTGCGTGCCAGCAGATTTGCCTGCAGGTCAGTGCCGGCTGCTTCCAGGGCTTCATAGTGAGCGTTTGAGCTGTTCGAGTAGGCAGGGATGCCGTTTCCGCTGCCGGTGTAGAGGATGTCACCGGAAAGAATCTGACGAAAATCAACATCGTCGCGCACCATGCCAATGACTGTTGCGATGTAGTCATCCAGCGGTACAAAAACACTGCGATCCCGATTGGTCCAGGGAGCGGCAAAATTTTTCAGCGTCACCCGGTAAAATTCCGGATCTTCGGTGGCGGTCAGTGCTGCATCGAGCGGCGTTCTGCCGTTAAGACCTTCGATATCGTCGCGCATAGCAGCCAGCGTGACAGCATCCGGAGGGACGCCCGCGATTCGATCGTGGATGCGTTTAGCCTGATCTGTGGAATCAGCCCAGGCCGGTAAAGGCAACAACGCGGCAAAGCTGAACGTTACAGCAGCAAACGCCGCCAGCCTTCGCCTGTGAATGCTGGTTAAGAACCGGGGGGTTAGAAACCTCATGAAATGCTCCTCACGTTTGCGCCTAATGCGAATTCTTGGGTCGAAATTCAGGCAGCCATTTACCCCTAAATCCCTCAGGGTTCACCAAGCGTTAAGAATCAGCCTTTCGCATTAAGAAAAAAGCGCACTGGGTCTCGTTTTATGCGTCTGTCGAAAATTAGCTTGATGATTCATGTAAGCCATTCGACCTGCGAATCGCCCTGACTGGAGTTTTGTCCCGCTATCAACCCAGCTGTGAACCAGTGCACAACTGCATTGTTGACCTTGTGAAAAAATGTAAATCGAAAGGACTCGTACCTATCTGCCGGGCAGACGCGCGGCACTTTACAGTCCACTGAATTCAGGAGTCAGGGCGCACATGAGACATCATTTCAACGTTGCCACGATGGGCGCGTGGTTCTGCAGCCTGCTGATGCTCACGCTGGCAGGTTGTGGTAGCGGTAGCAGCTCAGGCAGCTCTGGCTTAGGCAGCGGTCAGTCACAGGACCCCGTGGTGGTTGATTTTCCGGTGGCCTATATTAAACGGCCTTTGTTGACTGACGATGACGGCAACCTGCTGACAACACAAGTTCGCCGGCGCACCGACTTCTTCCCGGGCGCTGAGCTTTTCCTCCGCGATCGGGCCTCTCCCAGCGCCGCGGAAATTTCGTTAACGCAAGGCATCTTCCCGGACGATGAAGACGGCAACCCGCCTCTGTATGACGTGAAAGATCTAACGGTTTCTTTTGACGGTAATCAACTGGCGTTTGCGATGCGCGCGCCGGAAGACCCGGATCTTGACGATGATGAACAACCCACCTGGAACATATGGGTATTGGATCGCGAAGCAGGGACACTGAATCGTGCCATCGTCTCGGATATCGTTGCTGAAGACGGGCATGACATTGCGCCCCAGTTCATGCCGGACGGTCGCCTTGTGTTTGCCTCGACACGCCAGCGTTTGTCTAAAGCGATTCTACTTGACGAGGGTAAACCCCAATTCTCCGCCCTGGACGAAGATCGTGATGAAGAGGCTTTGACCCTGCATGTCATGAATCCGGATGGCACGGAGATACAACAGATTACCTACAACGCGAGCTCTGATCTTGATCCCACCATAATGAGCGATGGGCGGGTGGTTTACTCGCGCTGGGATAACGTAGCCGGTCGTGATCGCATCAGCCTGTATCGCGCTAATCCCGACGGTACCGAGATGGAACTGCTTTACGGCGTCCACAGTCACGACACCGGGCCGGATGGACAGACCATAGAGTTTGTGGAGCCCACCGAGTTACCTGATGGACGTCTGCTGGTTATGATGCGGCCACCGGGACAACAGAGCAGATTAGGTGCGCTGCCGGTTGCCATTGATGTGGCGAATTACGTCGAGCATGATCAGCCCACATATGCGAGCTCCGGACTGCTGTCCGACGCCCAGGAGATTCTGATTCCCGGCGATCTGAGCCTGGATGAATCGACGCCTGCGCTGCAGGGCCGCTATGCGCATATCTCACCTTTGTATGATGGTACGGAGCGACTGATCACTGCCTGGAGCCAGTGTCGCCTGCGTGATACCACCAGTGATCCGCTTGATCCTGTCATCGTGCCCTGCACAGAGGAGAACCTGGCTAACGTGAATATGGTCGAAGCGGATCCGTTGTACGGCATATGGATGAACGATCCGTTAGAGAATACCCAGCAACCCATTGTTCTGGGCGAAGAGGGTTTTGCATTTTCGGAAGTCGTTGTTCTCGAATCACGTATCAGCCCACCGGTCATTTTAGATAAGACCGCAGGCATAGACCTCGATCCAGATCTGGTGGGCGAATCTGTAGGGGTCCTGCATATCCGCAGCGTATATGACTTTGATGGCACGCCGAGTCTGGATATAACAAGCCTGGCAGATCCCGGTCAGACCGCAGCAGCAGAACGTCCCGCGCGTTTTTTGCGCATCGTTAAATCGGTTTCGTTTCCGGATGACGATATTCTCGATATCGATAACGCCGCTTTTGGCCGCTCACAGGCCCAGCTCATGCGGGAAATCATCGGCTATGCACCGATTGAACCTGATGGCTCGGTTAAGGTAAAAGTGCCTGCTAACATCGCTTTCTGGGTCGATGTGCTGGATGCCCAGGGTCGTCGTGTTTCTGCGCGTCACAACAACTGGATGCAGGTCCGTCCGGGCGAAGAGATGTCCTGTAACGGCTGTCATACCCCCACCTCTGAATTGCCCCACGGTCGGCGTGATGCAGAGGCACCCAGTGCCAATCCGGGCGCACCGCTGGATGGCTCACCGTTCCCGAATACTGAGCCTGCTCTGTTTGCCAATACCGGCGAAACCATGGCTGAGGTCATTACCCGCATAAACGGTATTCCCAGCCCTGCTGTTGATCTGCGATTCGACGATCTGTGGACCGATCCCAGCGTGCGCGCGAAAGATCCATCGTTTTCGTACAACTACGCTGATCTTTCCACGACGCCGCCAGTTGATCCGGGTTGTGTGAGCAACTGGAACGCAGGTTGTCGCATCACGATCAACTACGCTGAACATATTCACCCGATATTCTCTGTCGACCGTCAGGTGCTTGATGTCGACGGTATAACCGTTCTGTCAGACGATACCTGCACATCCTGTCATGCCGATGTGGATGCGGACGGCATGCCAATGGTGCCGGCAGCACAGCTTGATCTCGGCGACGGCCCCAGCCCTGATGAAGCGGATCAGCTGAAAAGCTACCGCGAGCTGTTATTCAACGACAATCAGCAGGAACTGGTGGATGGCGCCCTGCAGGACATTCTCGTGCAGGCCACGGATGGCAATGGCAACCTGCTGTTTGAAACCGATGAAGATGGAAATCTCATCCTCGACATCAACGGCGACCCGATTCCCATTCTGGTGTCCGTGAATCAACAACCTTCACTCAATGTGGCGGGTGCTCTGTTGAGTCCCAGATTTTTTGACAGATTTGCTGTGGGTGGTACCCATGCCGGTCGTCTCACGGATGCTGAGCTGAAGCTCCTTTCAGAATGGATAGACATTGGTGGACAGTACTACAACAACCCGTTTGATGTGCCTCAATAACATCGGCGAGTGCCGCACAAGGATTTTCGGCTGTGAAGATAAGTAGCTTAAACACAAAACAGTATCTCAGCAGACTGCTTCTCATATTTGCGTTTCTGCTGGGTGGCCTGCAGGCCAAAGCGTGGACACTTTTTGAGAAATACCAGCCTAAAGTACTGGTGTCAGATCCTTACCTGGAACTTCGCACCGGCCCCGGCCGTGGTTTTCCAGTTTTCTACGTTGCCGGTCAGGGTGACGAGGTTGTCATGCTGAAACGCAGAACCGACTGGTTCAAAGTCAGAACACCCCGGGACAAAGAAGGCTGGGTACACATTTCGGAAATGCAACACACCCTTGACCTTGACGGCCAGGAGATAGATTTCGGCACGCTGGGGTTGAATGATTTCAGTAAACGTCGCTGGGAAATGGGCTTCAACGGAGGGGATTTCAACGGTGCCAGTTCTCTCAGTGGCTATCTGGGATATGCGCTGACGCCGAACATAACGGTGCAGCTGGAAGGCACTCAGATCCTTGGAGATTTTTCTGATGGTGTGATGGCTTCCGCAAATATTCTTATGTTCCCTTTTCCAAAGTGGCGTCTGTCACCTTATTTCACTATTGGCACGGGCATAATTAAAACGCAGCCGCAAACAACCATTGTTGCCGCTGAAGATCGCGAAGATGAGATCGCTCATGCTGGGGTCGGGGCAAATCTGTACCTCAGCGATCGCTTCATGCTGCGAATGGAATATAAGCGCCACACGGTGCTGACAAGTCGGGATGACAACGAAGAGATAGATCAATGGAAAGCAGGATTCAGCATATTTTTCTAACGTCAACGGGCAGACATACGACCAGCGGCCGTGTTGGCCTCAAAGTGTTTCTGTTAGGCATTATTTTGAGTTTGTCGGGAACTGGTGCGTATGCTGCAGAACCTGGTGACCTTGAACTCGAACCTCTTCTGGTTAGAGAACCGGAACGGCGGGAAGTTGAGGTCGACGATCTGGACAGTGAAGATTTTGAAATCGGTGTGTTCAGCGGCGTTATGAACGTTGAAGACTTCGGTTCCGATACGGTCACCGGCATCCGCGCTGCTTATCACGTTACCGAAGATTTTTTTGTAGAAGCCGTTTACGGCAAGACAACCCTTGGCCAGACCAGCTTTGAGCAGCTCAGTGGCGGCGCTCCGCTGTTGTCGGACGAAGAACGGGATATGCAGTATTACAACGTTTCTCTGGGTTGGAATATTTTTCCCGGTGAAGCTTTTGTGGGCAGCAGATGGGCCTTCAAAGGCAGTCTTTATGTCATTGCCGGCGCCGGCAGCACCGAGTTTGGTGGAGACGATCGTTTCACAATTAACGCAGGCGTTGGCTATCGCCTGATTGCCACCGACTGGCTGGCTTTTCACGTGGATGTCCGCGATCACTTCTTTGAATCAGACCTGCTGGGCACGATGGAGAACAAACACAACATCGAATTCAGCGGTGGCCTGACGTTCTTCTTTTAGGAGGTTCGATATGCATGCTTCAGAAACTAAACCCTGGCTCGTCGGACCTTCCATGGTCAGAAAGACTTTCCTGATCATCGGTGTGCTGGCGAGCCTGGCTTCCGGCGGCTGCAGTTCGCTGAAAATCGAACCCTGGGTGAGCCCGTTTGAGCGCAACAACCTTGCCGATCCGATCATGAGTTTCAGCCGTGATCCGGTATCCGCCGCTTATCTGCACCACGTGTATCAGGCTCGAGAAGGCGCCAGAGGCGCGGAAGGTGGCTCCGGTGGTGGCTGTGGCTGTAACTGATGCCGGGCTGGACGCCCATACCATGAGATCGACAGGTTAAAGGAATTCACGGTTGAAAATGTTGCAACGATCTTCTATTCGTCTTCTGCTGCAGACACTGCTCGGGGTGGTTCTGCTGGCGGCGTTTTCCGGCATCAGTATTGCGGCGGTGTTACCCGAAGATCGCTCAGACATCATGTATCACGGCTATGAAGGCGGTGGATTGCAGGTGGATGGTCCATCTGTTCTGGTTCGCAAAGGCTACAAAGATAAAGTATCCGTCTGGGCAAACTACTATGTGGATATGATCACCAGCGCCTCTATCGACGTTGTTTCCACTGCCAGTGAGTATTCTGAGGAACGCAAAGAAAAGAGTGTTGGACTGGACTATCTGCATGGCAAGACCTTTATGGGGATGTCTTACACCAACTCTGAAGAGTCTGATTATTCTGCCCATAGCTGGCGTTTTGGCATCAGTCAGGATTTTTTTGGTGACCTGACGACGCTGGGCGTGAGTTATGCCAGAGGTGCCGATACGGTACGGCGTAATGGCGATCTTAATTTTGAGGAAGACACTGACCGCCAGACCTACCGCCTGGACCTTACTCAGGTGATCACAAAAAACATGATCGTCAGCATGAACTACGAAGGCGTGACCGATGAAGGATTCCTCAACAATCCGTATCGCCAGGTGCGCTATCTCGACCCTAACGAGGCGCGGGGTTACGGCTACGAACTTGAGGTCTATCCACGCACCCGCACCAGTTCCGCTCAGGCGATTCGTGCCATGTATTTTCTGCCTTACCGAGCAGCGCTGAAGCTGGAATTTCGGAACTATTCGGACACCTGGGGTATCGATGCCTATAACGTGGAAGTGGGTTATGTCCATCCTTTTGAGCGGTATGGCCTGACTCTGGAACTGAAATATCGACACTACGAACAGACCGCGGCGGACTTCTACAGCGACCTGTTCCCCCGTTCCAACGCCCAGAATTTCATGGCGCGTGACAAGGAACTGGCAGCGTTCCAGACCCAGACCCTGGGTGCAGGGGTAACTTATGAGTTTAATGCCGAGTGGTTGCCCGGCTTCAAGCGGGGGTCAGTGAATCTCTTCATGGACTATATTGACTTTCAATATGAAGACTTCCGCGATGTCACCCGCACGGGATTGGCCCCGGGCACTGAGCCGTTCTACGGATTTGACGCTGTTGTGACGCGCTTCTTTGTGTCTTTTTATTATTAGAAAGCAAATCTGGCGCTGCCTGAAAAGCGCAGGAGGCGTCTTGCTGCGCTGCAGAGAACCTGCTGCACCTTCCAAATCAGGCTTCTAAGGGTCGATTTCCCCGGATTACTCGTCGCAAACGATTGGCATCTAAAGGCCATCTCTTTATAATTTGCGCGGCCTCGCGCCAGGATCTGTTCTATCAGTATCCGCTCAGACGCAAACTGTCGCATTTTGGCCCACCGAGCGTTTTTATAACGGTATCTGAAGTCATTGAGCTATAGCCATTGAGATTCGCAGGATCTTTCGAAATTGCAACTAGACTTGTCTACATACCAGAAACCGATGCTCGGAAATTTGCAGGCTGGTCTTTTCGTCCGCACGCTGGCAAAGCCAGGCGTCGGCACCAATTTTATTGAGTACGCATGATAAAAATTAAAAAGGGTTTGGATTTGCCCATCTCGGGTAAACCCGAACAGAAAATAGGCGAGACCCGGACGGTCCGTCGCGTCGCGATCCTGGGAGATGACTACCCGGGTATGAAGCCGACCATGGCTGTGGCAGAAGGTGATGTGGTGGCCAAAGGCCAGCTGCTCTTCAGCTGCAAGAAGACCCCGGGGGTCAACTATACCGCGCCCGCAGCAGGCAAAGTGACTGCGGTTAATCGTGGCGCCAAGCGTGTTCTTCAATCCGTGGTGATCGAGCTGGATGCAAACGGTGACAGTGTGAATTTTGGCGCGCACAGTCCTGAGCAGATTGCTGTCATGCCCCGGGAAGAGGTTGTTAAACAGCTGCTGGACAGCGGCACCTGGACAGGCCTGCGTACGCGGCCCTTTGCCAAAGTGCCTGACCCATCCACCACACCGAAATCGATTTTTGTGACCGCGATGGACTCAAGCCCGCTGGCTGCCGACGCCTCGATCATCATTGCGGATTACGCAACCGAATTTGCCGCAGGACTCGACGTGATATCGCATCTGACCGAGGGGCCGGTGCATGTGTGTCACGAGCACGGCAAATTTCTGCCTACCGGCAATTCAACCAGAATAACCAGTCACGAATTCAGCGGACCGCACCCAAGTGGTCTTGCCGGGACGCATATTCACTTTATCGACCCTGTCAGCATTCATAAAACGGTCTGGTACGTGAACTATCAGGACGTTATCGCCATCGGACACCTGTTCTTAACCGGTGACATCATGAACGAGCGCGTGATTGCGCTGGGTGGGCCCGGGGCATCCCAGCCGCGTTTGCTGAAAACTCTGCTGGGCGCTGACCTTGAAGAGTTGACTGCTGGCGAACTCGTGGATGGCAATCAACGCGTGATTTCCGGTTCGGTGCTGTCCGGCCGCACGGCACAGGGGCCCGAAGCTTTTCTTGGGCATTACCATCTGCAGGTATCGGTTCTACCGGAAAATCGCGAGCGCAAGCTGTTTGGTTATCTTGCTCCGGGCGTTCAGCGTCATTCTGTTTATCCTGCTTTTCTGTCGAAATGGCTGGGCGAGCGCAATGTGGAGTTTTCCACGACCACCAATGGCAGTACCCGCGCGATGGTCCCCATTGGCACTTACGACGCCATTACGCCTATGGATATTCTGGCCACCCAACTGCTGCGCAGCCTGCTGGTCGGCGACCTGGAGACCGCCATAAATCTGGGCTGTCTGGAGCTGGATGAAGATGATGTGGCGTTGTTTACCTACGCCTGTCCCGGTAAATATGAATATGGGCCCGTGCTGCGACAGGTGCTGACCCAGATAGAGAAAGAGGGTTAAGCCATGAGTCTACGCAGCATCATGGACGGTATAGCACCGCATTTTGAGAAGGGCGGCAAGTTGCAGGCGCTTTATCCCGCATACGAGGCCATCGACACAGCATTGTATACACCTGGCCATACCACGCGCGGTGCCTCGCATGTGCGAGATGGTCTCGATCTGAAACGCATCATGATGACGGTGTGGCTGAGCGCCTGGATACCTGCCATTGTGGGCAGCTATTTTGTCGGATTGCAGGCCAACGAAGCGATGCAGGCGGCGGGCCTGACGGCCATTGAAGGGTGGCGGGGCGCTTTCCTGAATCCGCTGCTGAGCTTTGATCCCAACAGCATGGTGGATTGTCTGATCCATGGGTTGGGTTATTTCATTCCTTTATACATGGTGGTTTTTGCAGCCGGCATCATCTTTGAGATCTGGTTTGCGTCAGTGCGAGGACATGAAGTCAACGAAGGCTATTTTGTCACCTCGATTCTCTACACGCTGACGCTGCCCGCAGGCATTCCGCTGTGGATGGCTGCCGTGGGTATCATTTTTGGTGTCGTGATCGGCAAGGAAGTCTTTGGCGGCACGGGTAAGAACTTTCTGAATCCCGCACTCACCGGCCGGGCCTTTCTCTATTTTGCCTATCCTGCCGCTATGTCCGGCGATACCGTCTGGGTTGCAGTAGACGGCGTTACCCAGGCGACACCGCTCGGAAATGCCGCCCTCGGGCTGGACTACGGTGTGGATATGACGTCTGCATTTCTCGGTTATATGCCGGGCACCATTGGTGGTGAATCCATTCTGGCCATCAGCATCGCTGCGATCATCCTGCTTGCCACGCGTATTGCATCCTGGCGCGTGATGCTGGGTTGTGTGATTGGGCTGGTCGGCACTGTTGGCCTGTTCAATCTGGTGGATTCGTCCAATCCCATGTTTTCCATGAATCCGCTGTGGCATCTGTTGCTCGGCGGCTTTGCCTTTGGTGCTGTTTTTATGGCGACCGACCCGGTCTCCGCAGCGCACACCAATCGTGGACGGCTGATCTACGGTATTCTTATCGGCTTCATGTGTGCGCTGATCAGGGTGGCAAATCCTGCCTTCCCCGAAGGCATGATGTTGGCCATTCTGTTTGGCAACCTGTTTGCGCCGCTGATAGATAACGTCGTGGTGCAATCGAATATTAAGCGGAGGTTAGCGCGTGTCTAGTTTTAATAAAGACAGTCTCAGCAATACGTTTATTGTGGCGATCGGCATCTGCCTGGTGTGCTCAATTGTTGTTTCAGGTATTGCTGTGGCGCTGAAGCCCACTCAACAGGCGAACAAACTGCTTGATCAGAAGCAGAATATTCTCCGCGCCGCTGGATTATTGCCCCAGGACAGTAACGTAGATGCTCAGGGGCGCAACGTGGATGAGTTGTTTGCGGAATTTGATGTTCGCGTCGTTGACCTGGATACCGGCGAGTATCGCACCGATCTTGACCCGCAGACTTTTGATCCCATCCGCGCCGCGAAAGATCCTGATCTGAGCCGCCCGTTAAGCGATTCTGAAGATCCTGCAACGTTGCGACGTCGGGAAAACGCATCGATTGTCTACATCAAACTCGATGAAGGCGAGATCGATAAAGTGGTTATCCCGGTTCGAGGCTATGGTCTGTGGGGTACCCTGTTTGGCTACCTGGCTCTCGACTCAGACTTGCAGACCATTTCCGGTCTGGGCTTCTATTCGCATAAGGAAACCCCCGGATTAGGCGGCGAGGTAGATAACTCCAGCTGGAAGGCCACCTGGCCGGGAACCCAGCTTTACAACGAACAGGGTGAGCCGGATGTGCGCCTGGTGAAGCGGCGTTCTCCAGCAGATTCAGCTGCAGCTGATTATGAAATTGATGCGTTGTCGGGGGCCACTTTTACAACGCGTGGTGTTGAAAATCTGGTCAACTTCTGGACGGGCGAGATGGGTTTTGGCCCTTATCTCAAACGCCTGAAAGCAAGCGCCTGATCTGGAAAGGAATATATAAGTCTATGTCGTCTCAAAAAGAAGTCTTAGTTGATCCGATTTTCAACAACAATCCGATTGCCCTGCAGGTGCTGGGCATCTGTTCTGCGTTAGCGGTGACCATCAGCATGTCCCAGACCCTGGTGATGTGCGCGGCGGTTATTTTTGTCACCACCATGTCCAACGTTGCGGTTTCGCTGGTACGCAACCGGGTGCCTACCAGCATTCGAATTATTGTGCAGATGACAATCATCGCGTCGCTGGTGATTGTGGTAGATCAGGTTCTGCAGGCTGTGGCTTACGATATTTCCAAAAGCCTGTCGGTATTTGTCGGGCTGATCATTACCAACTGTATCGTGATGGGGCGGGCAGAAGCTTTTGCCATGCAGAACGGTCCATACCTTTCAGCACTGGACGGTTTTGGGAATGCGCTGGGATACAGTGTGATTCTGATTGGGGTTGCTCTGATCCGCGAGCCTTTGGGTTCAGGCACCTTTATGGGTTTTGAAATCATGCCAACGGTCAGCAACGGCGGCTGGTATTACACGAACGGTATGCTGCTGCTGTCACCCAGTGCGTTTTTCATCATCGGCTTGTTCATCTGGGCCATCCGGGCCTGGAAACCGGAGCAGGTGGAGGAGGCGGAGTATGAGATAGCGCCCAACGAGCAGTATCAGGAGGCGATCTAACTATGGAACATTTCCTGAGCATATTTATACGCGCGGTATTTATTGAAAATATGGCGCTCACATTCTTCCTCGGGATGTGCACTTTTATTGCCATCTCCAAGAAGATTTCCACGGCAATAGGCCTGGGTATTGCGGTGGTTGTTGTGCTCGCCATCACGGTGCCGGTGAACAACCTGATCTTTAACCTGCTCCTGCGCGAAGGGGCGCTGGCCTGGGCGGGTTTCCCCGAAGTGGATCTGAGCTTCCTGGGGTTCCTGTCTTATATTGGCGTCATTGCGGCCATGGTGCAGATTCTGGAGATGGTGCTGGATAAATATGTACCGGTTCTATACAACGCCCTGGGCGTGTTTCTGCCTCTGATTACGGTGAACTGCGCGATCCTTGGCGCTTCGCTGATTATGGTTGAGCAGGATCAGACCTTTGCAGAAAGTGTTGTGTTCGGTTTAGGTGCTGGGGTCGGCTGGGCGCTGGCGATCACCGCCCTGGCTGGCGTGCGTGAAAAACTCAAATACAGCGATGTGCCCGATGGTCTGAGGGGGCTTGGAATCACATTTATTTCCGTTGGCTTGTTAAGCCTGTGTTTCATGTCGTTTGGCGGCATAGACATTTAGTCGTCCATTGGTAGTTAAAGGACAATAATTATGTTGGATACCACAGTTCTTCTTGGCGTTGTCATGTTCACTGTGACCGTTTTGTTTCTGGTGGCTGTGATTCTGTTTGCCCGTTCCCGTCTGGTGAGCAGTGGTGACGTCACGATCCTGATCAACGATGACCCGTCAAAGGCAATCCAGGTGCCTGCAGGAGGTAAGCTGCTGAATACCCTGGCAGACAAAGGCATTTTTCTGGCCAGTGCCTGTGGCGGTGGCGGTACCTGCGCACAGTGTCGTTGTCGCGTGATCGAAGGTGGTGGCAGCATACTTTCCACTGAAGAAGGGCACTTCTCCCGCGGCGAGATTCGTGAACACTGGCGTCTGTCCTGCCAGGTTGCGGTGAAACAGGACCTTAAAATTGAAGTACCCGAAGACGCAATTGGAGTACAACGCTGGGATTGTGAGGTGATCTCCAACGACAACGTTGCCACCTTCATTAAAGAGTTGAACCTGAAGCTGCCAGAGGGAGCGGACGTCAATTTCCGCGCTGGCGGTTATGTCCAGCTGGAAATTCCACCGTATGAAATGAAGTATTCTGAAATCGACGTAGACGAGGAGTATCACGACGACTGGGATCGTTTCAAGGTCTGGGACAATTACAGCAAAGTGGATGAAGAAACCATCCGCGCCTATTCCATGGCCAACTATCCGGAAGAGAAAGGCATCCTCAAGTTCAATATCCGTATTGCCAGTCCGCCGCCGGGGATGGATGTGCCCGCGGGTAAAATGTCGTCTTATGTGTTTAACCTGAAGCCAGGCGACCACCTGACAGTGTTCGGTCCTTACGGTGAATTTTTTGTTCAGGACACGCCGGCCGAAAAGATCTGGATTGGTGGCGGGGCTGGTATGGCGCCGCTGCGTTCGCAGATTTTTGACGAACTGCTGCGCAAACACAGCACCACAAAGATGAGTTACTGGTATGGCGCCCGATCACTTCGGGAGATGTTTTACACCGAAGAGCTCGATAAACTGGCTGCTGAGCACGATAATTTTGAATGGCATGTGGCATTGTCAGATCCGCTGCCGGAAGACGATTTTGACGGTCACGTGGGTTTCATCCACCAGGTGGTGTTGGAAAACTATCTGAAAGACCATCCGGCGCCTGAAGATTGTGAATATTATCTGTGCGGACCACCGCCGATGACCGCGGCTGTATTGCAGATGCTTGAAGACCTGGGCGTGGAACCTGAAAACATTCGCCTGGATGACTTTGGCGGCTGATTAAAGCGCTCAACTCCTCATGCCAGGCCTTACACTCAGGGCCTGGCTGTCGTTTCCTCCAGAAATACACAACTGGGACAGTGCGGATCAGCAGCGCGCCTGTCTTTCTCATGCTGATACTGGGGCGTATCAAAGCGTTCCGTTCGCGTATCGTTGTGTGTTTCGTTTTTGCCATCCAAAGCGGGTTCCGGGCGCATGACTGAATCTTTCCAGCTGTCATCATCACCCCAGTAATAACTCAGATCGACAATGGAGCCCGGCTCCAGATCGTGTTCAAATACCGCCAGTGTATCCCGCATGATGGCCAGTTGATTATTCGCATCGTGACGCTTCCCAGCCGTGTGTCCTAACGGATAATCCAGATAAACCGCGCGAGGCGGATTCACAGCGGCAGTTATGGAACGTGCACTCGACATCGACACAGTGGTTATGCCATTCGCCTCTAGTTCCCGGGCAATCAGTCCAACGGACTGATGACAAACCGGTCAGACGGGCACAAGCAGCGCTACATCGACCTCGTCTTTCTGCAGCGCCTTTGTGAGGGCCGGGGCAACGATTTCGCGTACTTTCCTTGATGAATAAATTCCGCCCATGAACGCATACGCAGGGTTGCTCAGTTCACCGATTAATCCCTGTCTGACACATTGCTTAAGTGTATCGATGGGGAACACAACATTGGGGTCGGCCCGGGCGTCGGTGAGATCGTAGGCGAAATGAGTGGCGCGCAGATCGTCTGTTGGGGTGTTGATGTCAATCTGCCGGTAACTGAGATCGTCTTTGAAGTGAAAGGCGATCTGTCCGCTGACGTAGATGCCGCCGGAGGCTATCAGTGCCAGCTTACAGTCAGATAGAGGTTTATCCAGGGTTCTGAACGGCGGCGGATCCGGGTTGTAGACCCACTGATAACTTGGATAGCCCAACCCATCATATTGCTCTCTGGTTCGCTGAATATAGTCGACAGGTGGTTGTCTGCGCATTGTTGGCTTCTCTGTGTGAGTCGCCAAGTTAGCAACCTCATCGGTTGGCTGCAACTTGTGCGTTTGCCTCCCGCGTAGCACACTCAGTCTTTCACTATTCGGAGAGCAACATGAGTGAAGACAATGCGCTGTTGTATGAGGTTGAAGATCATATCGGCGTGATCACGCTGAATCGCCCGGAGGCGATGAACTCGTTGACCTACCAGCTTTACGCTGATCTGGAAGACACCGTGCGCGCCAGCACTGCCAGAGTACTGGTCATCACAGGCAATGGGCGCGCGTTTTGTGCTGGCGATGACGTCAAGCAGATTCTGGGTAATCCTCAACCAGCGCCAGCAGAATTCCGGGATCGAGCCAAGGCCACCGGTGGCTTAACACCTGCAGCAGATGCTCTGTTGCACACGGATATACCTGTTATCGCAGCCATTAACGGACCAGCAGTGGGGTGGGGAATGGAGTTGGCCCTGATGGCAGATCTGCGTGTCGCTTCTGAGCACGCGAAGTTTGGTGAGCTGTTTGTGATTCGCGGGCTCTGCTGTGATGCGCCGGGTCTGGGTCGGCTGGCGCAACTGGTAGGCCGTGAAAAAGCGGCGGAACTGTTGTTCACGGGCGATATTATTGATGCAGCCACCGCCGAGAAAATCGGCCTGGTGGGTCGATGTGTGCCACACGAGGACCTCATGTCCACCGCGCTCGGGCTGGCGCAGAAGATTGCGCAGAATCCGCCGCTTGCGGTGCAGGCCCTGAAAGCGGGTCTGCGGCGTACGGTAGAACCTGACTGGCGCGATACCGGTCGTTGGGCGATTGAGCAGATTACCCGCCTGCGTGCCACCGAGGATTCGAAAGAGGGTGTTGCGGCATTTCTTGAGAAGCGCGCACCCGTGTATCAGGGTCGTTAATTCGTTTTAATCCGGGTCCTGCCAGCCGGGACCACGTCCATCAACAAGCTTGCCGGCAACCTTAAGCTGGACCTTGTTGGTATAAAAAGACGCATAGCCGGCGATGGCGGCACATTCGTCGAAAGGTGTTTCATAGATCCACAGGGCATCTTCAATAATCTGCTGGGCCACAACCAGCGATCTGTAGCTGGCCTGACCCTTGAAGGGACAGTAAGTACTGGTGTCGCTGGGCTGCAGTACATCGGCGTCAACATCCGCCAGCGGCATATACCAGACTGGTCTGTGCCTGGACTCTTCGACCAGGACGGCACGCCTGCTGCGCGCGATCACACGGTTGTTTACTTCGACGGTGACTTCGTCAGGCACCGGCGTGATGTCGACTTGGTAACCGGGATGCAGGTCGAAGCCGGGTGCTGGGTTTGCCATAACATTGTTCCGCCAGTTGTGCCCGGCTATGCTGCCCCTCTCGGATAGGCGTGTGCAAGCAATAACTGACAGGAAGACAATACGATGGTGGCAGAAGCAAAGCCGGTGGGTGAACAACGTTTCCGGGAATCTTACGGTCGTTATCTTGAAGATTTTACCGTTGGCGACGTTTACGAACACCGCCCCGGGCGCACCATAACAGAAAGCGATAACACCTGGTTCACGCTGTTGACCATGAATCAGCATCCCCTGCATTTTGACAGGCAGTACGCCGAGAAAAGCGAATTTGGTCAGGTGCTGGTGAACTCCTGTCTGACGTTATCTGTCGTCACGGGCATGTCAGTTTCGGACATCTCCCAGAAAACCATCGCGAATCTGGGATGGGATAACGTGCGGTTGACAGGTCCGGTGTTTATCGGGGATACACTCTATGCGGAATCGGAGGTTGTAGAAATACGGACGTCTCAGTCACGACCACATCAGGGTATTGTGCGGGTCAAGACAACCGGTATGAAGCAGGGCAGAGTAGAGGTCATCCGTTTTGATAGAGCGATGCTGATACCCGAGCGCGGATACGCAGTAGATGATCAGATAGACTACTAGGCCGCGTAGAACAGTTTTTGAGCCAGGGATTCTTCAATCACCTGTTGCGTGTGCTCAACGCAGCTGCCGCAGCCGGTTGCTGCGCCCAGATGCATCTGTATGGCATCAAGGTCTTCCAGGCCTTCGCTGACGGCCTGCTTGATGTCCTGATCGGATATGGCTTTGCAAATACAAACGTACATAACAGCTGAAAACTCGTCTGACTGCCTTCATTTGACGGGTTGTAGTGTAAATGCAAATCATTCTTGATAGCAATAACTTTTTGCATGCGATTGCGGTCTGCTGATGAGATTAATTATTGTTATAAATCAATGGTTTAGCCAACTTTATGCTTGCTGTGTAGGAGCAGGTCAGGCATCATCTCCGCACATTAATTAGGTTTGTGAGCTTTATGAAATCATTGGACCCGGGTGTCATTACGCACTTGAACATTATTCTGAAAAATGAGCTGACGGCCATTAATCAGTATTTCCTGCACGCCAAGATGCTCAAAGACTGGGGGTTGTCGCGCATGGCCGCGCATGAACACCATGAATCCATCGATGAAATGAAACACGCTGATGCCCTGATCGAGCGTATTCTGTTTCTGGAAGGCCTCCCGAATCTGCAGGACCTCGGTAAACTGATGATCGGTCAGAACGTTGAAGAAGTGATCGCCGCTGATCTGCAACTGGAAATGGTGGCCATTCCCGATCTGCGCGCCGCTATCGCCTTCTGTGAAGAGGTGAAAGACTATGTCAGCCGTGATCTGTTGCAGGACATACTTGATTCCGAAGAGGAACACGTCGACTGGCTGGAAACGCAGCAGGGTTTGATTGCAAAAACCGGACTGCAGAATTACATTCAGGCGCAGATGACATCCGAATGAATTCGACTTTTATCATGAGTACAGTGTGAAACTACGTTTACGAGGCGACTCCCTGCGTCTGCGCCTCACCCGCTCTGAAGTGGAGCGCATCGGTGCAGGGCGCAGCGTTGCTGAAACACTCCACCTGCCGGATGGTTCAGAGTTGCGATACACCCTGATGCCCGGGCAGGCTAACGATATCCGCATGACACGGGACGCGCATGCAGTTGAGGTGGTGGTACAGGTTGTTGCAGAACAGGCACACAGCTGGGCAACCTCAGAGGTGGTCGGCTACAGTGGGGATGCGCCTTTCCAGGTCGGCCCGGTCAGCGTTCTGATTGAGAAAGACTTTGCCTGTGTTACCCCGCGTGCAGGGGAAGAAGAAAGTGATACATTTCCCAATCCTCAGGCAGTTGGTGTCCTGTCTGGTTAATTCGTTGAGTTATGACGCGTCCCACAAGCCCTGTGGTTAGGCGCGGTCCGACGGACAGGTTGGGTACCTTTCCTAGGGGCGCAACAACGCCACAGGGTTTGTGGGGTGCGCCTTTCAGGTGGCCCAGAATCGCCAATAACCGCGTTGCATCCCTTGGCAAGGTACCTACATTCCCGGCGGGATGCGCCTTGTTCTTGACGATTCTGGGCTCATCATAACTCAACGAATTAACCAGACAGGACACTAGTACATCTCGTCAGGTGAGTTGATATTGCGAAACGCCTCAGGGTTGTTAATACGGATGGTGCTCAGTTTCAGCAACTCAAGCCAACGAAACACCTGGTAACCTCCTTCGGCCAGAAAACGCTGGAGGGACGCTCTGAGGCGACAATCAAGGAGCAGATGCAGGTGCTGTTGCCGTTCACCATCATGTACCACCGCACCATCAGCAGCAGGCTCTTTCCCGGCAAGCAGCAGATTACACCAGTTCCGAGGTAAAGCGGGTGTGTCTCCCGGGCACACCAGCAGCCAGGGTGTTTTACAGACAGACAGGCCGCCGAGAATCCCCACCAGCGGCCCCGGAAATTTCTCGTTCACGTCCATCACTTCATTGTCGGTGACAACTGGCGCCCATTGACGATAGATTTCTGTATTGCGATTTGCGCTGATGAGTTTGGGCATGGCAGCCGGCACCGAGGCAATAACATGCTGCACCATCGGCTGGTCCTGCCAGCGGAGCAGTGGTTTATCCTCGCCCTGCATGCGCCGCCCGGCGCCACCGCATAAGACCAGCAGGGTGGTGTTGAGAATGCCGGGCTCAGGCGACGGTGTTGCCAAGACGTTCTACAGCCGCTGCATAATCTTCCATGAAGTCGTAAACAACCGTGCGCGCACTGACAGAACTGTTCATTAAACCCACACCCTGGCCCACCCAGTAGGTGGCCAGATTGCGAGCGCCGGCATCTCCGGATTCCGCCAGCTTATCGATTTTACGCAGCGCCGGTTCGCTAACCAGAGACTGCAGTGGCATCGGTAGTGGGGCTGGCGCATCCTGCGCCTGCCAGGCATCGGTCCATTGCGAGCGTAACTGGCGCGTGTATTTGCCGGTCCTGCTTTTTGAGCGCACGGTTTGCCTTGAGTTTGCAGCCAGCATCTTCTCTTTTACTGCCGGGTTGGTTTCCGCTTCAGAGGTCGTCAGCCAGACGGAGCCGCACCAGGCGCCGTGCGCGCCCATGGCCATACAGGCAGCCATCTGTTTACCGGTGACTATGCCACCTGCAGCCAGCACAGACACATCGGGGAAGCGCTCGCTGATGGCTTCCAGCACTTCAGGTACCAGGACCAGAGTGGAGACCTCGCCGCAGTGGCCACCTGCCTCTGTGCCGGATACGATCAGTACATCCACCCCTGATTCACAGTGTTTGATGGCATGTTCTCTGGCGCCGGTCAACGCGCCAACGGCAACCCCGGCAGCTTTAGCGCGCTGCATCATGAACCCAGGCGGCACGCCTAACGCATTCACAATCATCTTTATCGGATGCGCAAAAGCCACATCCAGAATTGCGCTCGCGCCATTCTCACGCATATTGTCACCAAAACCGGTGTTCGGACGCTGCCACAAATCCCGTGTATCAATGCCAGCCTGAGCCAGAATCGACTCCACGTAGGCTTTATGTTCCGGCGGAATTTTTGCCTCAATTTCTTCAGGTGAAAGATTACTGCTTTCTTTTGAATCGATGCTGTTCGGTACAATAAGGTCAACGCCGTAGGGTTTGCCGTCGATGTGCTCATCGATCCAGTTCATCTCTATTTCCAGGCTTTCCGGCGTATGCCCGGCAGCACCCAGCACACCAAAACCGCCGGCTTTGCTCACCTCGACGACAACATCGCGGCAGTGACTGAAGGCAAACAGCGGAAACTCAATGCCCAGGTCTTTACACAGTTTTGAATTCATTTTTTCCCCTTTTGCTCCGGCGTTATGATTACGAGTATTATGCCATCACTTCAGTGGCGGTGTATCGAGGGCAAATGTTTGACGTGCTGATTGTAGGTGCCGGCAGCGCGGGTTGCGCGATTGCAGCGCGAGTATCTGAAGACCCGAACCTTTCTGTGGGACTGATAGAGGCAGGACCGGACTATCCGGATCTGACCCAGCTTCCAGAGGACCTGCGCAACGGCCATAACAATTCTTATACCGCCCACGACTGGGGTATGCAGTATGCGCCAACGCCGCATCGCTCCGATCGGTTTCCGCGCGGCCGGGTGGTGGGTGGCTCAAGCGCGGTAAATACAACAATTGCACTAAGGGGATTGCCGGAAGATTATGATGCCTGGGCGGCTGCCGGTAATGACGGCTGGTCCTGGCAGGACGTGCTGCCTGCGTTTAAACGCCTGGAGCGGGATCTTGATTATCCCGAGGCCAGCTATCATGGTGACAGCGGTCCTATCTCCATTCGTCGTTATCCGCACGCTGAACTGCTGCCCGCACATCAGGCGTTTCTGCAAAGCGCTGCTGACCTTGGTTATCCGGAGTGCCCCGATGCCAATGATCCGTGGGCATGGGGTGCGGGCCCGCAACCCATGAACAAACTGAGCGGCTTGCGCATATCTGGCGCGGTAGGGTATCTGGCCAGTGCCAGAATCCGTCCGAATCTCACCATCCTGCCAGATACCCATGTGCGACGACTGAATATGGCTGGCGGCAAGTGCACGGGTGTTGAAGTTGAGGGCAGAACGGGTGCGGTCGCGGATATTGCTGCGCGACTGGTTGTGCTCAGCGCAGGTGCGCTGATGAGTCCAGCAGTGTTGATGCGCAGTGGCATCGGTGCGCGCGCTGAAGTGGCTGACATTGGCGTTGATCTGGTTCGAGATGCGCCCGGTGTGGGCAAAAACCTGTCAGACCACCCGGCATTATCCGTGCTTTGTGAAGTCAGAGATGCCAGGCTCATCGATTTCGACGCGCCGATCATCCAGACCATCCTGCGTTACACCGGTGAGCAGTCCGAGCATCGTTGCGATCTGCAGATTGAGCAGATCAGTTTTGCCGGACGTCGCGGCGGTCCGCCGATGTTCCTTCTGGCCCCGGTGCTGGAGTATCAATATGGGCGCGGACAACTCAGATTTACCTCAGCAGATGTGCATCAGGCACCTGTGATTGAAAACCATTTCTGCGCCGACGCGCGGGATCGTGCAGTTCTTGCGGGCTGCGTGCTGGATACACTGCGGTTCACGCAAACCGGCGCACTTGCGGACATGATTGCAGCGGTTAAGTTTCCGGATCCCGGGCGTGGCCATACGCGGGAAGCGATAGAAGCACTGTGTCAGAAATTTGCCGGTTCCGGATATCATCCCTGCGGCACTGTGAAGATGGGGCCAGCTGATGATCCGCTGGCCGTCGTCGATGCCCGCTGCAGGCTTTACGGCGTTGACCAGCTTGTCGTCGCGGATGCATCCATCATGCCTGCTGTGCCCCGTGCCAACACGAATCTCACCTGTTTCATGATTGGCGAAAAAGTGGGTGAGTGGATTCGTAGGGAGAAAAGTGAATATGGCTTATAGCGCTCATAAAGCCCAAGTCTGGAGTTTCTGATGTTTGATCTGGTGTTTAAAAATGTACTGCTGCTGGATGGTACGGGTACCGCTGCGGTTGAGGGTGAGCTGGCAGTGCAGGACGGCCGCATTGCGGCACTGGTGCACGCAGGTAGTGCTGGCGCAGGCCGAGTGGAAATAGATGGCAGCGGACAAATATTAGCGCCGGGCTTTATTGACACCCATGCCCACGACGATGGCGCTTTTTTTCGACATCCGGGTATGGCGTTCAAGCTGGCCCAGGGTGTCACTTCGGTTGTCAGCGGCAATTGCGGTTTCAGCGCAATTCCCGCAGATCCCAGCAAAGACTCTGTCGCGGCAAGTGGTGGCATCCTGGCAGGACTGGCGGGAGAGTTCACTGACCTGGAAGGTTACTTTGCATCCGTGTTACAGCGTAAGCCGGCCATTAACAATATGATGCTGGTGGGTCACAATACCGTACGATCTCTTGTTATGGGCGGCGACAAGTCTGCGCCAACAGCCACTGCGTTGCTGGAAATGAAAAATCATGTTGCAACAGCACTGGAGCAGGGCGCCTGTGGGTTTTCCAGCGGATTGATATATCGCCCTGGACGGTTCAGCGACACGGAAGAGGTCATTGCGCTCGCGCAGGAAGCGGCACCTTTTGATGCCCTGTATACCACGCATATGCGTAACGAAGGTGATCAGCTGCTGGAAGCGGTTGATGAAAGTCTGCGTATCGCTCTGGAGGCAGGTGTTCACCTGCACATATCGCACCACAAAGCCGCTGGGAAACCTAACTGGGGCAAAGTAAGTGCCTCGTTAGAAAAAGTCGATGCGGCTCTGCGGGCAGGGCAGCGGGTGACATTGGACGTATATCCCTATACCGCAGGCAGTGGACGCATGATTGAGTACTTCAATCTGGATCGAATCAACACTGACTTTGCAGAAGTCGTTCGCATTGCCTCCTGTCCTGCATTCAGGCAGTACGAAGGACAGATGGTCAAAGATATCGCCGCAGCACAAGGGCGCAATATCGAGGAGGTCGTCAGACAGATCCTGACGGCACCCAAGGGTGAGCGCACGATCTGCATCCACTTCATCATTGATGAGGACGATATTGAAACCAATCTGGCTCATGCAGATATGATGGTCGGCTCTGATGGTATTCCAGATCTGCGAGGGCGGCCTCATCCGAGGTTGTTTGGTACCTTTCCAAGAGTCTTGGGACGCTATGTCCGGCAGCGTGGGGTGCTGTCGCTGCCGGAGGCGGTGCGACGCATGACATCCGTTTCTGCAAAAACCTTCGGCATGTCAGAGCGAGGCGAATTGCGCGAGGGCTTCTGGGCCGATCTTGTGATGTTCGATCCCCAGACCATCATTGACACCGCGACCTATGATGAACCCCAGCAGGAACCACAAGGCGTCAGCTGCGTTGTTGTGAATGGCCAGGTTGCCTACCGGGATCGCCAGCACACCGGCGTGGGGGCGGGTCAGATGTTGCGCTATCGCAGAGCCCCGTTTAATCCGGCGTAGAGTTTGCTTGAACTCCTGAGTAATTTGCGCACACTGCACGACTACTGAACTATTTGGAGAAGAACAAGCGTGAGTTTTCTTGAACAGAGCCGTGAAGGCCACGTACTGGTCCTGACCATGTCCAGTCCGGATACCCGCAATGCACTAACCGGTGATGATCAGTTTGATGATTTTGAGCAGACCTGCCGCGACATCAACAATGACATGTCAGTCCGGTGTGTCGTGTTAACGGGTGCAGGCTCCGCCTTCTGCGCGGGTGGTAATGTGAAAGACATGCGCGATCGGACTGGGTTGTTCTCCGGCGATCCTTTTGATCAGGCGGATGCGTATCGTCGCGGTATACAGCGTATTCCTCGAGCCGTGCATGCGCTGAATGTACCCATCATCGCTGCAGTGAATGGTCCTGCGGTAGGTGCTGGTTGTGATCTGGCAACCATGTGTGACATCAGAATAGCCAGCGACAAAGCCATGTTTGCAGAAAGCTTTGTCAAGCTGGGTATTATCCCGGGCGATGGCGGTGCATGGTTTCTGCCGCGTGCGGTGGGGTATTCCAATGCCTGTAAAATGGCCTTCAGCGGTGAGCCGGTTAAAGCAGCAGAGGCGCTGCAGATGGGTCTCGTGTCCGAGGTGGTAGCGCCTGATGAGTTGCTGCCAAGAGCGATTGCCCTGGCAAACAGTATTGCGTCTAATCCACCCCATGCGGTGCGTCTGACCAAACAGCTGATGCGTGCCAGCGAAAATTCATCGCTGGATGAGCTGTTGGATAAGTCTGCTACGTTTCAGGCAGTCTGCCACGCAGAGCCGGATCACGCTGAAGCCGTTGCCGCATTTTTTGAAAAACGTCCGGGTAAATACCGGGACAGCTAAATTTTTAACAGGGGGAGAGATATGTTAGATAGAGTATTGATACTTGTCGTGGCGCTGTCGCTTAGCGTCGTCGCCATAGCAAAACCGTTGCCTGCTGCAAAACCCGAACGGGAAGGGTTTTCCAGCGAACGGCTGCAGCGAATTACCGAGATCACCCAAGCCTATGTTGATGAGGGCAAACTGGCCGGGGTTATCACGATGGTTGCCCGCGAAGGCAGGATTGTACATTTTGAAGCCGTTGGCCAGCGAGGTGTGGATGATCCGACACCCCTGCGTCAGGATGATCTGTTCCGAATCTATTCCATGACAAAACCGATCACCGCCGCTGCGGCCATGCAGCTGTACGAGCAGGGTAAATTTGCGCTATCCGATCCGGTATCCAAATTTGTTCCTGAATTGAAAGATCTGAAAGTGCTTACCGCTGATGGTGAGCTGGTGCCTGCAGAACGCGAGATGAACATGCGTCAGCTGCTGACACACACAACGGGGTTGTCCTACGGATTCAACCCCAAAGGTGATCCGGTGGATCAGTACTACGTCGACGCTAAATTATGGGCGGCAGAAAACCTGGATGACTTTGCCGTCAGGCTGGCTCAGATACCGTTGAAGTTTCATCCCGGTGATCAGTGGCACTACTCTGTTGCGGTGGACGTGACGGGTCTGGTTGTGCAGCGGATCAGTGGGCAGCCTTTTGATGAATATCTTGAGGAACACATTTTTGCCCCACTGGGTATGAGTGATACGTTTTTTGAGGTACCTGCAGACAAACTTGACCGGTTTCTGCCGAATCACTACATCGATCCCAAAACCGGCGTGCTCACCCAGATACCTGAATCTGGCACTGATGCCATGCAGGACTATAAAAATGTCACGCTGTTCTCCGGTGGCGGCGGTCTGGTTTCCACCACCATGGACTATATGAAATTTGCTGAAGCCATGCGAAACGGTGGAGAGCTCAATGGCGCTCGAATCCTGAGTCCCAAAACCGTGAACTATATGCGCCAGAATCATCTGCCCGCCAGTATTGTGGCGGGCGGTAATGGCGAGCAGCCCACCTTAGGCGCTGTTACCAATGGCGCCGGCTTTGGCTTTGGTCTTGGTTTTGGCCTGGTGACAAATGCCGTGGCCGCGGGTGTGCTGGGTAGTGACGGTGAATTCAACTGGGGGGGTGCGGCTGGCACGGTGTTCTGGATTGATCCTGTTGAAGACATCGTAGTGATCGGCATGATCCAGTTGATGGGTTCTCCCTATCCTTTCCGATCCGACCTTAAAGTTGCGACATATCAGGCACTTACCGAGAGTTCTGAATAGAGGACTTCTGAGATAGAGGGCGCCGTAAGGCGCCCTGGCTGGTTCCGCGAATCAGAGTTTGTCAGGCCTAGCGTGAACCCTGGCCGTCATCGATTTTGATAAACGTGCCGGTCACCGCTTCTGACCCAGGCGAGACCAGATAGAGCAGCGTGCTGTCCATCTGAGCTGGATCGCAGATACGTTTGCGCGGGAACATTTTGCTGATGTCGCCCATTCGCTCGAGCATGCCGTCCATCATCTCCGAGGCAAACGCACCTGGAGCAATGGCGTTCACATTGATGTTGTATCTTGCCCATTCCACCGCCAGCGCTTCGGTCATTCTGATGATGCCGGCCTTGGTGATCGAATACAGGGCTGCGCCCTGTCCGGCATAGTTGAAGGCTCCGACGGATGAAATATTCACCATGCGGCCGGGTAATTCTGCAGCGATGAGACGGCGGGCCACTTCACACGACAACACATAGGGGCCACGCAGATTGGTATCGAAGACATCGTTGATGAGTTGATTGTCCATTTTGTGCGCACGCTGAGCATCCGGAATACCCGCGTTATTGACTAAAATCGTAACCGTGCCCAATGCAGCCTCTGCCTGTTCCACACAGGCGATGATGGCTTCGTTGTCGCGCATATCGACGGCGATGGGTGCTACCTCCGCGCCGGTTTCCCGCAGCTCCGCAGCCAGGGCCTCAAGCCGATCCACGCGCCGTCCTGTAATCGCAACCTTGGCGCCGCAACTGGCCAGCACCTGGGCGAATCTGCGACCGAGGCCTGAGGTGGTGCCGGTGACCAATGCAACCTGGCCGGACAAATCCTGGCTGATGTTCGGAAGGGGATAGTCTGTCATGGTGTACCTGTTTTGTTTTTCAATGAAAGATGGCAGTGTATCAGCAGCACCTGCTTGATAGGACAAGGTCGGAGCCGTTGGTTATGCCAGTTGCGGAACAGCTTACAGAACAACAGCGTCAGAGTTACTGGTCTCAAGGCTATCTGCTCCTGCGCGGCTTGGTTGAACAGGAGTGGCTCAATCGTTTTAACGAAAGATTCCTGGCGCTGGTCAGAGGGAGCGCACCGCTGCCTCAGGGTATGAAAATCATGCACGATGTCATGGTGGTCAAAGGCGCGGTAGCGCCGGAGACTCCCGTGCACGCAGTAAACAAGTTGTTGTGCCTTGAAGAAGATACAACGCTGTTTGAGTTCGCTCACCTGCCCGGGCTTGTCAGTGCGGTGCAATCACTGCTGGGCAGTCAGCTTTACACTCTGAGCTCCAATGTCTTCAACAAACCCCCGGGGGTTGATGGGCGTCATCCACTGCACCAGGACCTGCGTTACTTCAAGCTCCGGCCGGCAGATCAGATCATTGGCGTATGGACTGCGCTGTTACCTGCGCCGCGCGAGGCGGGCTGCCTGGCAGTCATTCCTGGTTCACATAAGCAGGACCTGTTGGCGCACGAAAGTCCGGATTGGGATTTTGTGAACCATGGCTTCTTTGGCCTCAATGACGTGGACGTTCAGGCGCGGGTACATGTGGAAATGGCACCGGGCGATACGCTGTTGTTTCATCCGTTACTGATTCATGGTTCCGGACGAAACCGCAGCTGCGATTTCAGGCGCGCCATTTCTGTGCACTATGCGGCAGGCACCTGCCAGAGTCCCGGCAAAGACTGGCGTCAGAATCCCTTCACCCGGCGCATCATCTAGCCGCCTGGGCCGGTGCAATTGTCCGCTAATCGAACCATTTGATGGCACGAATCAGCTCGCTGTCATAACCCGCCAGGTCGTAAAGACCTCTTGCTCTCAAGTTGTTGCTGAACACGTGCAGACTGAGGCTGCGTGCGCCGCGAAGCATGCAGGCGTGTTCTGCATGCTGTAGAAGTCTGCGTCCCAATCCATGACCGCGCACCTTTGGACTGACCACAATAGCCTCAAGATGCGCACTGGGGGCGTGACTCATCAATTCCTCCCGCAGGGTGACCAGAATCAGACCCTGCGCCACATCTGCGGCGTCTACAATCACATCTGCGAAGCTTGTCTCGGATTTTCCAGCAACAACCTCACGCAGCAGTTGTGCATCGCTCTGCCACAGATCCAGCGGGTTGCGCCGTTCCGGGATCTGAAAATCCGCAAGTTGTGGCAACAGTTCGAGCATGGCCGGCAGGTCACGAGGATCTATGGCGCGTATCGTGTAGGGATCTGTCATGATGGGCAGGATAGCGGAAGGAGGGGCATTTGACAGGCCAATCAGAAAAATTTGGTGTCAATACCGCCACCAGCATTGTTGTGGCTAACATGATCGGCACCGGTGTGTTCACCAGTCTGGGCTTTCAGCTGCTGGATATTCAATCGGCACCGGTTATTCTGCTGCTGTGGGTGATTGGCGGGGTGCTCGCCCTGTGTGGTGCTCTGTGTTACGCGGAGCTCGGGGCGGCGCTTCCGCGTTCGGGTGGCGAGTACAATTTTCTGAGTCAGATCTATCATCCGGCGGCGGGTTTCATTTCCGGCTGGATCTCATCGACCATCGGTTTTGCCGCCCCAACCGCGTTGGCCGCGATAACCGGCGCCACCTACCTCAATGCAGTTTTCCCTCAGGTGCCCGTGGTAGCGGCCGCCGCAACGCTGGTTGTGCTGGTGGGACTGATTCACCTGGGCAGCCGCCAGGGCAGCGCGCGCTTCCAGCTGTTGTTCACTGCCCTTAAGGTGCTCCTGATTGTGCTGTTCATCATTGCCGCCTGGTGGCAGGTAGAGCAGCTGCAGAATATTCGCTGGACACCTGCCGCACAGGACGTCGCTTTGATCACCAGCGGCGGTTTTGCAATCGCATTAATTTATGTGAACTACGCCTACACAGGTTGGAACGCTGCGACTTACCTGGTCGGTGAAGTCAGCGGTGGCGGTCGTCATCTGCCGAGGATACTGCTGCTGGGCACCGGCCTGGTGATGGTGCTTTACCTTCTGCTGCATGTGATGTTCCTGTCCGTTGCACCCATGGCAGCCATGCGTGGGCAGATTGAAATTGGCTACATCGTTGCAGGATTTGCCTTTGGCGAAGCAGGCTCAACGCTGGTTGGCCTGATGTTGGCCATTCTGCTGGTGTCCACTGTCAGTGCCATGGTGATTGCGGGTCCAAGGGCGCTGCAGGTGATCGGTCAGGATTTTCATGCGCTGCGGTTTCTGGCGTATGAGAATCGCTTTGGCGTGCCTGCAGTGGCGATTGCTTTCCAGACCACCATAACGCTTCTGTTGGTGCTGACCTCAACCTTCGATAAGATATTGGTGTTTGCCAGCTTTACCCTGGCTCTGAACACGCTGCTGACGGTGATAGGCGTTGCTGTGCTGCGCAGCAGGAAGAAAGCCGCGCCGGATCTGTTTCGCGTACCCTGGTATCCCTGGCCGATGCTGATCTATGTAGGCATCACATTCTGGACCCTGGTCTTTGTGGTCTGGGAAAGGCCCGTGGAAGCGCTGGTTGGTGCAATTTTGATCGCGTCCGGCTGGTTGTTCTACTACGTGTCTAGAGATAGGGTAGCGCCTGAACATTCACCTGTGGAGTAGGGACCATGACAGACCATCTAATCGAAACCTTTGATAACGGGATAGCCACCCTGACCATGAATCGGCCATCGGCGCGAAACGCCATGAGTGGCGAAATGATGGCTGCATTAACCGAGGCGCTACCGCGGCTGGCGGCGGACAGAAAGGTCCGCTGTGTTGTTCTGACAGGCGCAGGTGGCGCTTTCTGCGCCGGAGGTGATGTCAAAGGTTTTGCCTCCGAGGCGAGTGCAGATGCGGCTGCCCATGATAGCGCGCCGCGTGGTTTTGATCTCGAAGGGCGTGCGCAGGGCCTGCGCAGCGGTATGGAACTTTCCCGAATTCTGCATGAAATGCCCAAGCCCACCCTGGCGGCCATCCCGGGACCTGCTGCCGGCGCTGGTTTTGCGCTGGCGCTGGCCTGCGATCTGCGTATCGCTCTGGACACCGCTAAACTCACCACGGCATTTTCCAAAGTCGGTCTGTCCGGCGATTATGGTGGCTCATTTTTCCTGCCTTACCTGGTAGGCCAAGCCAAAGCCCGGGAACTGTATTTCACTGCTGCGGTTGTTTCAGGCAAGGAAGCTCTGGACATTGGCCTGGTCAATCGCATTGCGACAGCGGATGAATATGACAGCGCTGTGGCAGAATTTGCCGCTTCTCTGGCCAGCCTGCCGACGGTTGCGGTGGGGTATATGAAAAAGAACCTTAATGCAGCCTACGGCGGTTCGCTGAGCGACACCTTTGATCGGGAAGCATTGCACATGGTGCGCTGTTTTATGACCGATGATCACAAAGGTGCGGCGCTTGCCTTTGTTGAAAAACGCGCGCCGGAATTCAGCGGCCGCTGATTTTGGCGGGCGTTACCCAGGCGTGGGGTTCACGCTTCGGTTTTCTGATGGCCTCGGTAGGGTTTGCGGTTGGGCTGGGCAACATCTGGCGCTTTCCCTACATCACCGGAGAAAACGGTGGTTCAGCCTTTGTGCTGGTCTACCTGTTGTGCGCCTTCGGTATTGGCGTGCCTATCTTAATGGCGGAACTCATGCTGGGTCGACGCGGCGGCTTCTCCCCGCCAGCTTCTGTTAGAGCCATTGCGGCTGCAGACGGACGCTCCACACGGTGGTCTGCCATCGGTTACCTGAATCTTCTGACAGCGTTTTTTATCCTCATTGCTTATGGGGTTGTTGCCGGGTGGGTACTGTATTACCTGTATGGGTCCGCCAGCGGTGCACTGGCTGGCTTTGATGCAGATGCATCTACAGCCCATTTTGCCGCGCTTCTGGCGCGGCCTCACGTGTTGGTGTTCTGGTCGCTTGTCACGCTGATGATCGCAGGGTTCATTATCTACAAAGGGGTGCAGAACGGCATTGAACGGGCTGTCAAAGTGTTGATGCCACTGCTGTTCTTTCTCCTTCTGGCGCTGGTGGTCTTCAATATCGTGGTTGGTGGCATGCCGGAAACCATTCGTTATCTGCTGGCACCGGATTTTTCCAAACTCAGCTCCGCCATGGTGCTTGCCGCGATTGGTCAGGCTTTTTTCAGCATTGGCGTGGCAATGGCGGGCATGATGATGTTTGGTGCTTACCTGCCTGAAGACGTGTCCATTGCCCAGAGCGCCATTGTGGTTGTCTTCGCCGATACTCTGGTTGCGCTGCTGGCTGGTTTTGTGATTTTTCCCATGGTGTTCCACAATGGCCTGGATCCCGCCGGCGGCACCGGTTTGATTTTTCAGACTCTACCGGTGGCGTTTGCACAGATGCCTGCCGGACAGTGGGTAGGCACAACGTTTTTTCTCCTGTTATCCGTAGCGGCAATCACTTCGGTAGTTGGTTTATGCGAACCGCTCTGTGCCTGGCTGGCTGAGCGATTCGGTTGGTCCCGCCACAAGGCCGCTATTGTGCTGACGCTGACTGCAACCGGCTGCGGTGTAGTCAGCGTGCTCAGCTATAACATCTGGGCAAACGTCAGGTTGTTGGGGCTGTCGTTAGGTACCATCATCGATTTTCTGCCGAATCAGATCATGCTGCCCCTTGGTGGTCTGTTGATTGCTTTGTTTGCAGGATGGTTTGTGAACGCCCAGGCTGCTGAACAGGAACTGGCGATGCGCAACAGGGTCACATTCAGTCTGTGGCATCAGTTGATGCGTTGGGTTGTGGTGCCGGCTGTTGCCATTATTCTGGTTTCGGGTCTTACCTCTTGAACCAGAATCTGTATTTTCGCGGCAGTGTGAATCGTTGGGAGTGTGATGAGAATGACCATCTCAACGTCCGCTTCTTTGTTGAAAAACACTGGCAGAGTGTTTGTGCAGCGGCGGCCTTTATCGGCCTGCCTGAGGTATCAAGTCCGGACGACTACATTCGTGCACTGCAAACACAGCACATTCGTTTCCTGGCTGAAGCGCGTCTGTCTACTCCGATTTCAGGGTATGTGAGGGTCGTTGGCGTTGGTTCGCGGCAGGTAGAGGTGTTAAGTGAATTGCGTCACTCACAGAGTCAGGCGGTGCTCAGTGCCTGTATTCACACGCTGGCACTTGCCATCACAACACCTTCGAGCCTCGAACCTGTGCCGCAGCATGCGCAACCGCGAGGCATCCTGCCAGCGGACCTGCCGCATGCTGCACTGTCGCTTGCGCACGCGCTCAAGCACGGCTTTTTCACGGTCGGCAAAGGCATGGCAACAAGTGAAGAATGCACACCTGCGGCAGACCTGCGGATACATCACTATATGGGGCGGGTGTCAGATGCCATGCCACACCTGTGGGCGCGATTTGAGCAGTGGGACCCGGCAACTGACCCGGCTGAAGGTGCATTGGTAGAAGAGGGTGGTGCGGTGCTGGAATACAGGATGCACTACCATCAGCCGTTGCGCTGCGGCGATACGTTTGAAATTGTCTCTGGCGTGCGTGACGTCGGTGCCAAGGTGCAGCAGTTTGCGCATTTGATGTATCACACAGGTACCGGTGACATCGCTGTTTCGGCGCAAGCTGCAGCGGTGCGCATGGATCTGCAACAGCGCCGCGCGATTGCTCTGCCTGAAAGCCGTCTGGCCGCTCTGCGCAGGCAGCTCATCACTAAACTGGAAAATTAACGTTTAAAACGGGAACTGTTGTGGGAATTTACGATATTGACCTGGACAAAAACCAGGCGAACTTTACCGCGCTGTCGCCAATATCTTTTCTGCGTCGCGCTGCTGCCATTTATCCGCAGAAAACGGCGGTTGTTTATGGTGATCGGCAACTCACCTGGCTGGAAGTCTGGCAGCGTAGCGTATGTGTTGCCCGGGCGCTTACCCAACACGGCATCACCCACGGTGATACCGTTGCGATATTGAGTGCTAACTTGCCGGAGATGTTTGAGGCGCATTTTGCAGTGCCCATGGCAGGTGCTGTGTTAAATGCGATCAACATGCGCCTGGACGCGCCTACAGTAGGTTTTATTCTCTCCCACGGTGAAGCAAAAGTTTTCCTTGTCGACAAGGAATTTGGGCCGGTAGCGGAACAGGCGCTGGATATTGCGGAAGTGACACCGGAGGTCGTTCATATCGAAGACAGCACCTGCAGTGAAGGGAAACTGTTGGGAAGCCTCAGTTACGAAGACCTGGTGCAGGAAGGCGCGCGGCTGCCTGGTAGCCTTGCAGAGGTGCCAGTCGATGCTGCACTGTTTCTGCCGGACGATGAATGGCAGGCGATTGCCTTGAATTATACTTCCGGCACCACAGGCAACCCCAAAGGTGTCGTGTATCATCATCGTGGCGCCTACCTGAACGCTGTTTCAAATGCGTTGACCTGGCACATGGGTGAACATCCGGTGTACCTCTGGACGCTGCCCATGTTCCATTGTAACGGCTGGTGTTTTCCCTGGACGCTTGCGGTCAACGCCGGCACCAGTGTGTGTATCCGACAGGTTCGTGAACAGCTGGTATACGACAGTATGGCGAAGCATAAAGTCACCCATTTCTGCGGTGCGCCGGTCGTGTTGAACACCTTGCTGAATGCTGAAAAAAGTTTGCAACAAATGATTACGCATGAGGTCTCAGTGATGACTGCAGGCGCTGCGCCGCCCGCTGCAATTATTGAGGGAATGCAGAATATGGGCATGGATGTCACCCACGTGTATGGCTTAACCGAAACCTACGGCCCCGTTACCTTGTGTGCCTGGCGTGATGATCTCTGGGGTGGTCTGTCGTCCGCAGATCAGGCGGCTCTGAAAGCGCGCCAGGGGGTGGGTGGACAGATGCTCGAAGGCCTGATGGTGGCCGACCCGGAAACCCTTGAGCCTGTGCCGAAAGATGGCCAGACAATTGGTGAAATCATGATGCGGGGCAACAATGTCATGAAAGGTTATCTGAAGAACCCTGACGCCACCCGGGAAGCTTTCAGCGGAGGCTGGTTTCACTCCGGCGACCTTGCGGTATGGCATGAAGATGGTTACATCCAGATCAAGGATCGCTCCAAAGACATTATTATTTCCGGTGGGGAAAATATTTCCAGCATCGAAATTGAAGACCTTCTGTTCAAGCACCCGCAGATTATGGAGGCAGCGGTGGTTGCCCGACGAGATGAAAAGTGGGGTGAAACACCTTGTGCCTTTGTGACATTGAAAGCTGGCGCAACACTCAGCGAGGCGCAGGTCATTGAATACTGTCGTGCGAATCTGGCCCGATTCAAAGTACCCAGGCACGTTGTGTTTGTGGACCTGCCAAAAACCTCAACGGGTAAAGTACAGAAATATGCTCTGCGTGAGCAGGCGGAGCAGCTCTGATGCAGAAACCTCTGATGTTTGGTATCGCGATTGTGGTGTTGTTTGTCAGCGCGCTGCTTCTACCGGTGGCACAATGGGCAGCGGCTGCGTTCGCCTGGATTGACGACAATCGCACAGTGTCATGGGCGGTTTTTATTGTCCTGTATATCGCCTCTACTGTTCTGCTGCTGCCAGGGAGTTTATTGACGTTAGGTTCCGGATTTCTGTTTGGCCTGGGTTATGGCTTCCTGATTGTCTCCTTTGCCAGCGTTGTCGGCGCCAGCTGTGCGTTTCTGATAGGGCGCTTCTTTGCCCGTGACTGGGTGTCTGCTCGACTGGCCAGTCTGCCGCGTTTTGCAGCTCTGGATACGGCTATTTCCGATCGAGGTGCCCTGATCGTGCTGCTGACCAGGTTGTCGCCTGTTTTTCCGTTTAATCTGCTCAACTACGCGCTGGGCCTGACTGCTGTGAAATTCTGGACCTTCGTTGGCGTATCCTGGATTGGCATGATGCCGGGGACGGTATTGTACGTTTACCTGGGTTCCATTGCCTCAGATCTGACCAGCTTGCTGGCAGGTGACCTGGGAGAATCGCCGGTAGGCAACTGGCCTTTGTATGTGGGTCTGCTGGCCACGCTCATCCTGACAGTAGTGATATCCAGGATTGCAACAAACGCGTTGAGTAACAAGCTGGATACAGCAGCTGGAGAAGCACAGTGAGCTATCCCGGCCACCAATTTGACACCACAACTCAGCGCCTGCTCAGCCCGACGGACTACGTCAATCCGACCCCCCGGGGGCGTTATCATCTGGTGGTTGTCGGCGCTGGTCCTGCAGGGTTGATTTCTGCCATCGGCGCAGCTGGGCTCGGCGCAAAAGTAGCGTTGATCGAGCGCCATCGCATGGGGGGTGACTGTCTGAATGTGGGCTGCGTGCCGAGCAAGGCGTTGCTGGAATATACCGGTTATCATCCGCAACCGGATTTTGACGAAGCGTTTGCCTGGCTGCGCGAAGTGCGCGCCGGTATCGCGCCACATGACTCTGTCGCGCGTTATCGCGAGGCAGGTGTGGATGTTTACCTCGGGGATGCAGGTTTCAATACCGAAGGTGAAATCTGCGTCAACAACCAGCCCATAGCTGCTCGACGGATTGCCCTGTGCACAGGCGCCCGGGCGGCGATCCCGCCGATTCCCGGCCTTCGGCAATGCAATCCATTGACCAATGAAACGGTGTTCGACCTCACTGAGAAACCTGCTTCTCTGGCGATTCTGGGTGCAGGCGCTATCGGTTGTGAACTTGCCCTGGTATTTGCCCGGCTTAACGTCGACGTGCACCTGTTTGAAATGGCGCCACAGGTGCTGCCGCTCGAAATCGAGGCGGCTGGAGAGGCGGTTGCGCAGGCACTGCGTCGTGCAGGAGTGACGTTACACCTCGGTGCCGGTGTTGAGTCTGTGACGCCCGGTAGCGATGGAGAAATCAACTACTGTGTTTCGGTTGCAGGTAAGCAGGTGCACACCTCACACGTGCTTGTTGCCCTTGGTCGCACCCCCAATACAGAAACGCTTAATCTGCAATACGCCGATGTGGCGATGAATGACCGAGGTCTGATCATCACAGACAACAAGCTGCGTACGTCTAACAAATCAATTTATGCGGCAGGTGATTGCACCGCCATGCTCCAGTTCACGCACCATGCGGATGCTCAGGCCAGAGCCATTGTTCAGAACACACTGTTTGCGCCAACTGCATCTATCGACAACCTGATTGTGCCGCATTGCACGTACACCAGGCCCGAAGTTGCCTCGGTAGGTCAAAACCCTGCTCAGCTGGAAGCGCAGGGGATTGAATATGACTGTTATGAGTTTGATTTTGCGGATCTTGATCGCGGTCGTGCAGAAATAGAGGGAGATGGGTTTGCCAGCGTCTACACCCGCAAAGGTTCTGACAAAATCCTCGGAGCCACCATTGTTGGCCATGATGCAGGGGAGCAGATTGCACCTGTCTGCCTGTTGATGAGCAACAATCTGGGGCTGAGTGCCGCCGGTAAAACGTTATTCTCCTATCCCACACGTTCTGAATACCTGAAACGGCTGGCGGATGCCTACAACCGTTCGCGTTTTACACCGAGAGTAGCTGCGCTCTTCAGAACGTGGCTGGGATTCACAGCTTAGATACGCCGAATACAGGGCCATACGCGTAGGGTTTAGATTTGTCCTGCATGGTATTATCTTGTCCCTTATATATCGATTGTTATGGAACAAGCTGATGAAGCTGATGCCGAATTTACGAGACACACCAGCCCGTCATTGCGTTTGTCTGCTGCTTGCGGTGGTCATGTTGGCAGGCTGCAGTCAACCGGCTGAGACAGCTGCCGTTGACTTTAAACCAACCGGTAGAGTGCTGGATTTCATGAACTGGCATCTGGAACCGGTCGCGGATGTGCTGTGGGACTCAGCTGGTTTTATTGTCACCGAAGAGGGTGAGGTAGATCTCCAGCCCACCACCCAGGAAGGCTGGGACGCAGTGCGCAATGCGGCCACCGTGGTGGCTGAATCCGGCAATCTGCTGATGATGCCAGGCTATGCGTCTGACAGTGACTGGATGGAGTACTCTCAGGCTCTGATTTCCGCAGGTTTGAAAGCGCGCGAAGCGGCAGAAGCAAAAGACGCGGATGCACTGTTCCAGGCAGGTGCCCATTTATACAGTGTTTGCCTGGCTTGTCATAACCGCTACATTGTGCAATCTGCAGACGGTATTTAGATGACTGCAACACAAGTGCCCACGAAAGCGCTGTTTGTGACTTTGCTGCTCAGTATAGTTGTTGCCGCTCTGGCGCTGGTCCTGTTTGTTTTGCCTGCGGAATATAATATCGATGCCACCGGGCTGGGTAAGAAGATGGGCTTGACGGGCATGGCAAGCTACCAGGTCAGCGCGTTGTCTCACGAACAACGCAGTTTTGTCACGGATTACGTTGAATTTCCGTTAGCGCCATTCGAGTCGGTTGAATATAAATACACGCTGGACGAAGGGCAGGCCATGATGTTCCAGTGGCAGGCAGAAGGCGAGCTTGTATTTGACTTCCACAGCGAAGAAGAGGGCACCTTGCCCGAAGATTCGATCAGCTTTGCAGTTGGCCGTCAGGCCGCTCAACAGGGCACTTACGTGGCGCCATACCCGGGCGTGCATGGGTGGTTCTGGGAGAACCGGGGTGATCAGGAAGTCGTGGTCAAACTGAAAACCACCGGTTTTTACTCCATGTCGACAACCTATAGTCCAAGTGGAGAGTTCAAACGCTCGTTCCTCGACGCTGACGATTGATGATTAGTCAGCGCTTTGGACGTCTGCCAGCTGTTCCAGAGCGGCACGCAGTTGAGCCAGCGTGAATGGTTTGCTCAGATACCCTACGTTAGCACTGTTTGCGGTGAGTTCCGTGGTCAGTTCCTCGCTGTAACCCGATACAAAAAGAGCTTTCAGATCGGGCTGTTTCGACAGCGCGCTTTTATAAAGATCAGGGCCGCGCATGTCCGGCATGATCACATCAGAAACCACCAGGTCTATGTTTTTCTGGGCCAGTATTGACAGGCCGTGACCGGCACTGAGAGCCACCATCACCTCGTAGCCAAGGGCGGTCAGCATCTGACTGACAATATCACGCACACTGACTTCATCTTCTACCAGCAATATGCGCATTCGTCCGCGTTGGGTCTGAACGGAAGTATCGGGTACAGTTGTCTTGCTGATAAGTTGATGTGCAGGGATTGCGGGTACTTTGAGTTCAAAACGGGTGCCCTGGGCGGAACTGCTGACACACTCCAATCGGCCATTGTGCTGCTGCACTATGCCTGTGGATATGGATAAACCCAGACCAGTTCCCTGTTTTCCCTTGGTACTGAAAAAGGGTTCAAAGATTTTATCAAGGCACTCTTGTGGGATACCGCCGCCGGTATCGACAACAGCCAGGCCAACAAGTCCGTTGTGGTCTGGGGGTAAGGCTTCGATGGTCAGCTTGCCGCCTTCCGGCATGGCGTCCATCGCGTTTATCATCAGATTTAAAACCACCTGTTCCAGCTGTGTCTGGTCGCCTTCAAACCAGTAAGGTTCATGACCGATAACAAAGTGGACCTGAATATCTTCGCGGATGATACCTGTTGTCAGTCCCTCAATCGCGTGAATCAACTTGTGAGTGCTGAGTTGTTGGAATTCGAGATTCTGTTTGCCGCCAAAAGCCAGCAGGTTACGGGTGAGGTTCTGCGCGCGTTCGCACGCATCACTCATCAGCGCAAGCATCCGCCCCCGCAGCTCCGGTTCTGCGCCGCTGATCTGCAGGGTGTCTACCGCGCCGGATAGCACCATCAGGATATTATTGAAATCGTGCGCGATTCCACCTGCAAGGCGACCCAGCGACTCCATCTTCTGTGCTTGAATGAGTGCGGTTTCCGCAAGGTCCTTTTCATGGCTCAGCAGCGCCATGGTCGCAAAATCTGACAGTGTTGCGACAAAACTTGCTTCAGCATCTTTCCATTCACGCTTTTCGCCTGTCTGCTCCAGGCATATGACGCCAACCACTTCACCATTCTGTCTGATGGGTGCATCCAGCATGGATCTGATGTTGTGCTTGGACAGATACCTTTCGGAAAATTCCGCTGTGCGGGGGTCTGACATGGCGTCATCTGCTCTGATCACCCTTTCCTGCTGCAACGCATTGATATAGTTCGGTACTTCCGCCGCGTGCAATTCTCCTTCGGCACTGTGCAACCGGGTCTTGAAGTTATAGCTGTCTATACAATGCAGGATCGTGCGACTGCTGTCGGTAAACAGCCAGATGTTAGCCCGTGAAACTGCCAGCGTGGTAGCGGCGCGTTCCGTTAACAGAGCAAAGGCGCTTTTCAGATGTTTTGCAGCCTTGTCCGGCATCCTGTTTAAAGCTGCAAGGACAGACAGATAGTCTGGATCCGGTGTTGGCACCGGTAAATGCATGGACATGGGGATTACCGGCGCCTCACGCCGCGCCCGCCCGCTCGAGCAATGTGCCGGTACCCAGACCGCCGCCACAACACATTGAAACAAGCCCGTATCGGCCTTTGGTGCGCTGCAGTTCATGTACCGCTTTGGTGATGAGAAAACAGCCGGTTGCACCCAGCGGGTGACCCAGCGAAATTGCACCTCCGTTGGGGTTTACCCTGGCCATATCCGCGCCCAGGGTTTTCGCCCAGGACAACACCACTGACGCAAACGCTTCGTTGATTTCGAAAACGTCGATGTCATCTATTGTGAGTTTTGCCTCGCGTAAGACTTTCTCCGTTGCCGGGATTGGGCCCTCCAGCATCAGAACCGGGTCGCAGCCCACGAGCGCGGATGCGCGGATCACTGCCAGCGGCGTCAAACCCAGCGCCTCCGCTTTGCTGGCGCTCATCATCAGCACAGCGGCCGCGCCGTCGGCAATCTGTGATGACGTGCCCGCCGTATGCACACCGTTCTCCCGCGCAACAGGTTTGAGTTCAGCCAGCGCGGCAAGGCTGGTATCCCGGGGTACTTCATCGTCTGTCACCGTAATGGTTTCACCGGTTTTTTCAAAATTGGCATCCATGACAGGCGCGCTGACGGGAATGATCTGGCTGTCAAAATATCCGTTGTCGATTGCCGCTCTTGCGCGTTGCTGAGACAGCAGACCAAACGCATCAGCATCCTGGCGGGTGATGCCATATTTCTCAGCAACCCGTTCGGAACCTTCAAACTGACTCGTGAATTCATGCTGCTGGAAATAGCTTTTTGATACAGGTTTACCATTTTTGGGATCGCGACCAACCGCGTCGCTGCCGATCGGCAGACGGGTCATGTTCTCTACCCCACAGGCAAGCACAACATCCGCATGACCCGCTGCCAGTATGCTGTGTGCCAGCGTGGTTGATTGCTGGGATGAGCCACACTGTGAGTCGATGGTGATACACGGCGTTGTGACTGCGCCTGCATGTGCCAGCCAGGCGGTGCGGGTGACGTTCATGCCCTGCGCCCCAAGCTTGTTGATGCAGCCGCCGATAACCTGGTCAACAAGCGCAGAATCAACGCCGTTGCGCTGCAGCAACGCCATCATGACTTCGCCCAATACGTCCGTGGGGTGGGCACCGCCCAGGCGCCCGTTCTTTTTGCCCACAGGCGATCGGGCGGCATCAACAATGACTACGTCTTGCATGGCTTTTTCTCTTTCTTGTTCAGGTGTTTCGTGTCGGCTTTGCTGGGGGTGACCAGTGCGTTAACCGCGTTTCCAGGTCAGGGCGGACGCGTTCTGCTGGTTTTTCGGTGGCTGAACCCAGATAAATAAAACCCGCAACACGTTCTGTGGGGCTCAGTTCGAGCGCGGTATTGATCACGGGATCAAATGCATACCACTCTGTCAGCCATTGCGCCGCATAACCTGCCAGGGACGCCGCGACCAGCACATTCTGGCACACCGCGCCGACACTAAGCTGTTGTTCCCACTCAGGTATTTTCACGTGGGGTTTAACGTCAGCTATGACAGCAACCACCACCGGCGCGCGGGTGAAGCGATTGCGTTCAGCAACGACGTTTGGTGTTCTTGCTCCGGGATTTAACGCCTGGTATCGCTGTGCCAGGATTTCGCCAAAATCTATTCTTGCATCCTCGGTGAAACAGATAAAACGCCAGGGTCCCAGTTTACCGTGATCCGGTACGCGAGCGCCGATTTCCAGAATAAGCTGCAGATCATCAGGCCCGGGCCCGGGTTCGCAGATATCCATGGCCTTTACGGAGCGCCTCTGCTGCAACCGTTCTAATGCGTCATCAAGTCTGTTTTCCGGATACACCCAAGATCCAATCTGGCAATACAGTCGCGGTTATTGTAACCGGGGTGTGCAACGGATGACACTTGTTGACAGGTCTGCTCAAATAGAGTTTTTGAGAAGGGGTTGAGATGGAACTGCAGGGCAAAAAAGTACTGGTTTTCGGCGGCACATCGGGCATCGGCCTGGCGACAACCCAACTGCTGCAACAGGCGGGAGCCAAGGTGGTCGCCATCAGTCGAGACCCATCCAGGGCAGGTGATCTGGATGGCGTGGACATGCGTGCCTGTGACGTTCGTGACCGTGTTGCGTTGGCGCAACTGTTTGCAGATGAAGCGCCGTTTGATGTGCTTATCAGTGCGGCAACAGGCGGGGAACGGGCAAGCGGGCCGTTTCTGCAAATGGATCTGGACGGCTACCGGGGATCGTTTGATAAGTTGTGGGGGTATGCAAACTGTGTTCGCCTCGGTGCGCAACATCTCAGCGAACGGGGAAACATTGTGCTCGTCAGCGGCTCACCGGCACGACGTGCTAAACCTGGTCAGGCCGCGATTGCTTCAGTTGGCGGAGCAGTGGAGCAGTTTGTGCGTGCAGTTGCGGCGGAGCTTGCGCCGCGACGTATCAATATTGTCTCTCCCGGTGTTATCGCAACGCCGATGTTTGGTCCCCAGAGTGAAGCACGGGATGGCATGCTGCAGGCAGCTACCGCCAGAAATCTGATACCAAGACCAGGTACGCCGGAAGAAGTTGCCCAGGGGATTATGTTTGTCGTCCAGAACGAGTTTGTCACCGGCACCACTGTTGATGTGGATGGTGGCTGGCTGCTGAGTTAAGTCGACAGACCATAACCGGTGAGCTGATAGCCGATCAGGATAAATCCGCAGGTCATCAGCAGGCCATTGGCGACCAGCGCCTGGGAAGCAAACCGGGCGCTTGCCCGCCAGAGATTCATCAGCGCAACAATACCGACCAGCGCCGTGAGCTGGCCCGCTTCAACACCCAGGTTGAAAGCCAGCAGATTGCCCAGCAATCCGTCTTCTGACAGCTGCAGTGCCTGCAGTTTGGTGGCCAGACCAAAACCATGGAACAGGCCGAACACCCAGACAGCAACCCGTGTGTTGATCCGCCAACCCAGTTTCTCGAAGCCGCCGAGATTTTCGAATGCCTTGTACACAACCGACAGGCCAATAATGGCATCGATCAGGTAAGCGTTTGCCGGTATGTCGAACCAGACGCCGATGATCAGCGTGAGGCTGTGTCCAACTGCAAACAGCGTGACATAGAGGGTAATGTCGCTGAGTTTGTAGAGAAAAAATATCACTCCGGCCAGAAACAGCAGATGGTCGTAGCCGGTGACCATGTGTTTAGCGCCGAGGTAAAAGTAAGGCCAGAAGGCAAAACCCTGCTGACTCTGCAGAAAAATGGCGTCGCCATCAGCAACGCCATGAGCGTATGCCCAACCGGTGAAGCCGGTGATCAGCATTGCGGTCAGGCCGGCCAGGGCCAGTTTCAGGCCTGGCGCAGAACGCGCGACCGGAGCCTGCCGCAGCCCGCCGCGACGTGGCGCACGCGGCAGTGGCAGATCCAGAAAGCGCAACGGCTGCAACTCAGCCCTGCAGGCTGGCGAAGGTTTTACCTTCGCTGACCAGCTTCTCCAGCAGGGGCGCGGGCTCCCAGATGTCCCCACCATACTCAGACTGGAACTTCCTGATATCAGCCAGGATATTCTCCAGACCGATCTGATCTGCCCAGAACATCGGTCCACCGGTGACTTCAGGGAACCCGTAGCCGTTGATGTAGACAATATCGATATCACAGGGGCGTATGGCGATGCCGTCCTCCAGAATACGCGCCCCTTCGTTGATCAGTGGATACAGGCAGCGCTTGAGCACCTCTTCATCAGAAATTTCGCGGCGGGTGATACCGAGTTCCGCCGAGGTTTCCTCGACGATCGCCACCACTTCCGGATCCGGCGTGCCGGCGCGGCTGCCTTCAGGGTAAATATAGAAACCCCGGTTGGTTTTCTGCCCAAACCGCTCCAGTTCACACAGTTTGTCAGCCACCCGTGCGGTAATGGGTACATCTTCAGGTTTCACACCCGCCAGCTTGCGCGCGCGCCAGCCCAGATCCAGGCCCACGAGATCGTTCATCTGGAATGGGCCCATGGGCATGCCGAAGCCGAGGATCACGTTATCCACCTGGTACGGTGTGGCGCCCTGCAGAATGATTTCACCCGCCTGACGGGTGTAGCCGGCAAGCATGCGGTTGCCGATGAAACCCGGTGCGTTGCCGGACAGCACCGCCACTTTGTTGAGTCGTTTACCCAGCTTCATTGAGGTAGCAATGGTTTCTTTACTGGTGGCCTGGCCGCGCACCACCTCAAGCAATCGCATGACGTTTGCCGGACTGAAGAAATGCAGGCCGATGACGGCTTCAGGCCGTGTGGTTGCGTCGGCCATCTTGTCGATATCAAGACCTGATGTGTTGCTGGCGAGAATCGCGCCGGGCTTGGCAACGGCTTCCATTTTTTTAAAGGTGTCTACTTTCACATCAATATTTTCGTAGATCGCCTCAATGATCACGTCCGCCTGACCCAGGTCTGAAAATTCCGTGGTGCCCGTCAGAAGGTTCATGCGCTGGTCAACTTCCTCTGCGCTCATGCGCCCGCGCTGCACCTGTATGTCATAGTTGCGCTTGATCACGCCGATGCCGCGATCCAGTGCCTGCTGATCAACTTCCAGCACCGTTACCGGAATGCCGACATTGAGGAAAGACATAGTGATGCCGCCGCCCATGGTGCCACAACCGATGACGCCCGCCTGCTCGATATCCTGGGTTGGGGTATCCCTGGGGACATCGGGAATCTTGGCCACCTCACGTTCAGCGAAAAACATGTGTATCAACGCTTCCCGCTGCGGGTGTTTCAGACACCTGGCAAAACACTCCGCTTCGACTTTCATGCCGGCATCAAAGTCACCGAGATTAACCGCGGCTTCAACACATTGGATAATCATCTCGGGCGCAAAACGTTTGCGCATTTTGCGGGCTGAGGATTTGCGGGCATTGTCAAACAACTCAGCGTTGTCACGGTCAGCCAGCAGAAGATCTGACTCGTCGCGAATCCTGCGGATGGGGCTGCCCTGTGCCACGATATCCTTTGCAAAGGCAATGCCGGCTTCGACGATGTCGCCTTGTGCCACGCTGTCCGCGATGCCAAGTTCTTTTGCTGCAGGCCCGGGGATCGGGTCACCAGAGAGGATAAAATCCAGGGCTTTCTGCGCGCCGATAAGACGCGGTAAACGTTGCGTGCCGCCTGCACCAGGCAACAGGCCCAGTTTCACCTCGGGTAGACCCACCGGCGCGCCTGGTGCGATGACGCGGTAGTGGCAGCACAAGGCAACTTCCAGGCCGCCACCAAACGCTGTGCCGTTGATGGCAGCTATGATGGGTTTGCTGCTGTTATCCATGCTTTCCAGGCAGTCGTGCAGGCTTGGTCCTTCGGCGGCGCCGCCGAACTCCGATATGTCTGCACCAGCAATGAAGGCGCGTCCCGCTCCGGTCAGCACAATGGCCTGCACGCTGTCTTCGGCGAGGGCTTTGGCAAGACCATCGGACAATCCCTGCCGCACGCCGGAAGACAGCGGGTTCACCGGTGGATTATCGATGGTTAGAAGCGCAATGTTATCGCGCTGCTCGTAGTGCACGGTACCTTTCATATTCCCTCTCTACTGGGTTTAAAAATTTGGGGCGCCAGTTTGCCGCAAGTCGCCGGAGAAGGGTAGGTGTGCAGAAATGCGCTGCGGAATTTCCGCAGCGCAATGTAGGTTCAGCTGTACTTTTTAATTCGGACGTCAGGGAGTATTCTAACTGGCTGATGCAGGCAGCATCGCGATGTCGTGAAGACCCTGGAGCGCCATCCGCAGCTGATTCATACCGGCACAATCTGCCTCAAACAAATTCATAACGAGAGGAAAGTAATCGTGGAGAACACAACCAAGTTTTATATCAACGGGCAGTGGGTTGAGCCATCAACTAACGACACCCTGGATGTCATCAACCCTGCCACGGAGCAATCGATCGCCAAAATAGCCATTGGCGGCGAAGCCGATGTGAACGCCGCTGTTGCTGCGGCCAAGGCCGCATTTGTCTCTTATTCTCAGACAACCAAAGAAGAACGTATTGCCCTGTTGGAAGCCATCATTGCCAAATACGCGGAGCGCATGGGTGATCTGGCAGCTGCCATCAGCCAGGAAATGGGCGCACCGCTTGGTCTGGCCAATGCTGCGCAGGCGCCGTCCGGTCTGGGGCATTTCATGACCACGCTGGAAGTGTTGAAAACCTTTGAGTTCGAAGAGGACATAGGTACCTCCCATATCATTCGCGAGCCCGCGGGCGTGTGTGGTCTGATTACTCCCTGGAACTGGCCACTTAACCAGATCGCCTGTAAAGTTGCGCCGGCGCTCGCAGCCGGCTGCACCATGGTACTGAAGCCATCGGAAGTGGCGCCTTTGAATGCCATCATTTTTGCTCAAATCATGCATGATGCCGGTGTGCCAGCCGGTGTTTTCAACCTCATCAATGGCGATGGCCCGAGCGTCGGTGCACCGCTTTCCGCACACCCGGATGTCGACATGATGTCTTTTACCGGCTCTACCCGGGCAGGTATCGAGGTGGCAAAAAACGCTGCGCCAACCGTCAAGCGAGTGGCTCAGGAGCTAGGTGGCAAATCCGCCAACATCATCCTTGATGATGCAGACTTCACCAAATCCATATCCCGGGATGTGTTTGGCATGTGCATGAACTCGGGTCAGTCCTGTAACGCGCCTACCCGCATGCTGGTGCCCAATGCCCGAATGGATGAAGCAGCAGCGATCGCCAAGGCCGCAGCTGAGCAGGTCAAGGTAGGGGATCCAGCCGCTGAAGGTACAACGATTGGGCCAGTGGTATCGGAAGTGCAGTTCAACAAAATTCAGAACCTGATTCAGAAGGGCATTGATGAAGGGGCCAAACTCGAAATCGGTGGCACCGGCCGACCTGACGGACTCAATGCCGGGTATTACATCAAACCGACGGTGTTCTCCCACGTTACCAACGACATGACCATCGCTCAGGAAGAGATTTTTGGTCCTGTGCTGTCTTTAATCGGTTATGAAGATGAAGACGACGCAGTGCGTATTGCTAACGATACCGTTTATGGTTTGAGTGGCTATATATCTTCCGGCGACCCGGAACGCGCCAAACGCGTAGCTCGCCTGATTCGTACGGGCAATGTGCACCTCAATGGTGCGCCGGTCGACAACAAAGCGCCATTTGGCGGCTATAAGCAGTCGGGTAACGGCCGCGAGTGGGGTCGGCATGGTTTTGAAGAGTTTCTCGAGACCAAGGCGATCATGGGTTACAACGCAGCAGGCTGATCTACCCTGTGACTGCGTAAATGACGGAGGGCCCTTGTGGCCCTCTTTTTTTGTCCAGTAGGTGGTACTGAGGAGCAGGTATGCAACCGCTTGAAGGTATTAAGGTGGTTTCCCTTGAACAGGCTGTGGCAGCGCCGCTGTGCAGCAAAAGACTGCTGCTGGCAGGTGCGGAAGTATTTAAGATCGAACGACCCGAAGGCGATTTTGCGCGCTTTTACGATGCTGCAGTTGCCGGAGAAAGCACGTATTTTGTCTGGTTAAACGGGGGCAAAAAATCTGTTGTTTTTGATTTGCGTGCAGCAGATGAGCGGGCGCTGCTGCAGACACTGATCCGCCGCTGTGATGTGCTGGTGCAGAATCTGAAACCAGGCGCTTTGGAGAAGCTGGGCCTGGGTTTAGAGGCTTTGCACGCGGCGGATCCCCAATTGATTTCAGTCTCCATAACAGGTTTCCATCCTGATGGACCTGGCGCACGGCGCAAAGCGTACGACCTCCTGATGCAGGCTGAAGCAGGACTTGCTTCGATCACCGGATCTCCAGATGCGCCGGGTCGCGTTGGTGTTTCCATAGTCGACATGACAGCAGGTATGTTTGCTTATGAAGCTGTGTTGGAAGCACTGCTGGTGCGTCGCGTCAGCGGTGTCGGCGAGCGTATCAACGTGTCTTTGTTTGATGCCGTTGCCCAATGTATGAGTGTGCCTTATCTGTTGGCGCGGTACGGGGGCGGTCCACCCGGTCGAGTTGGGTTGGCGCATCCCGGCATCTGCCCCTACGGCGTATTTCGTAGTGCGGATCAGATCGCCTTTGTTTTATCCGTACAGAATGAAGCGGAGTGGCAGCGTCTGTGTCAGCTGGACCTGTCGCTGCACGCACTTGCCCGTGACAGTCGCTGTAAAAACAATGAAACCCGCGTTGTGCATCGAACTTTTGTTGACGCCACGCTGCAGGCGTATTTTGCTGACACCACCTATGCCGCGCTTGCTTCCAGGCTCGACGCTGCGGACGTGGCGTTTGCACCGCTGCACAACGTCTCCGAGTTTGCTGAGCATGCAGATCTGCGCACGATCAGTATGCCCGTACATGGTGAACGCATCGACCTGCCAGTGGTGCCGGGACGGGCATCTAATGCCGCAGCCGGTGACCACCTGCTGCCAGAGATAGGCGAACATACAGCCGACGTGGTGAAATGGCTGCGCAGATAATAATTTTCCTGACTGTGCAACCGCTGTGGGGTGCTGGGGCTCTTATCAGTAACTCAATTGTCAGGAGCGCTCGATGGAAGAAATAATTGTACCGCTGGGTTTTTTTACGATGGTGTTTGGGACTGCGGCCATTGTGATGTATTTTCGATTCCGCAGCCGTCAGGAATTGCAGCTGACAGTACGCGCAACACTCGATTCAGGCCAGGCGCTGTCTGCAGAGTTACTGGAACAGTTAACAGCAGCCCTGCATCCGCAACGTAACGATATCCGTCGCGGCGTCATACTGCTGGCGATTGGTCTGGCATTTGTCTGCTTTGCCTTTATTCTCGGTGACCCGGACAGTTTTTCACCGCTGCTGGGCCTGTCCGCCTTTCCGATCTTCACCGGAGCGGCTTATCTGCTGATGGGATATATGGGGCAGAACGGCGATAAATGATCTTGGCCTTTCAGCCGGGTTCGAAGAGCGACAAAGCTGACGCGGAACTGGTGCAGCAGTCCCTTCAGGGTACCCTTGATGAGCGTCATGCCGCTTATACCGTACTGGTCTCCCGCTATCAGGGTTTTGTACGTGCCATGCTGTTGGGGTTGACCCGGCAGCCGGCGCTGGCCGATGATCTCACCCAGGACACCTTCCTGATCGCCTGGCAGAAGCTCAATACCCTTACCGCGCCGGAAAAATTTGCCGGCTGGCTGAAGCAGCTTGCCTACCGAGAGTTCCTGCACAACTATCGACGCCGTCAGACAGAGCACAAACATCGTCCACAAGCGATGGAGCCAGATACCGAAACACCGAACCAGGCGGATGTCGATGCGCAGCTTTTGCAGCTTCTGGTTCTCTGTACGCCTTTGGAGCGGGAGATTATGGTACTGAGTTATGGTTTTGAATTTACCCTGCGGGAAATAGCGGAAAGTCGCGGTATGCCTGTGGGCACGGTAAAATCTCACGTTTATCGTGCCAAGACAAAAATGCAGAGATGGCTGGAAACAGAAGCAGCCTCAGTTGCAAATCGTGGAGATAAAAACCATGGATAACAAAGAGTTAGAAGCTATATTAAAAGACAGATTCCAGACGCTTCGTCATCCCGCAGGGGATCCGAAACTGGTTGCGGATATCATGGCCCAGGTGTCCACCCTGGAGCAGGCACCGGCTGCAACGCCCAGAGCGGAAACTGAGATCGCCCTGCCTGCTGCAGGCATCACATTGCATTGGGTGCTGCTGCTGGCGTTGTTGCTTGGGGGAGGGATCTTCCTGTTTTCACTGCAGTCGTTACCTGTAGAACGGCTGCTTGAACATCTGCAGTTGACCCTGCCTGGCGGCTACTCAGAAATGGTTTCTGTGTTGATTCTGCCGCTGCTTGCGGTACTCGGGTCGCTGCCGGTTGCCTGGCTGATGCTTGAGGATTAGTTTCTCTGGCGCTTGCCTTCGCGACCATGTGTAAAGTTGTTTATGATCTGCGAGCCTGCAATACAAGGGGCACACTGTGAGAGGCAATACCTGTGACATACGAGTCGAATAATATTTTTGCCAGGATCCTGCGTGGCGAGGCGCCGGCATTTAAAGTCTACGAAGATGACGCTTCGCTGGCTTTCATGGATGTCATGCCACAGGTGGATGGACACACCCTGGTGATTCCAAAATGTGAAGCCGAGGACCTGCTGGATGCTGATCCGGTGATTCTGGCGCAGACGATACAGACGGTGCAGCAGGTGGCGGCCGCGGTCAAAGCGGCCTTTGCGGCACCGGGCATTATGCTGGCTCAACTCAATGGCGCTGCTGCCGGGCAAACGGTGTTTCATCTGCACTTTCATATCATGCCCAGGCATGAGGGACTGGCGTTGGGAATGCATGCCAGGGAAATGCAGGATTTTGCCATTCTTGAAGCACATGCAGAGCGCATACGTGCATGTCTGGCCAGCCATGAGTGAACAACAGCCGGAACAGAAGGACGGCAGTCTGGACGCCGCATACTTATCCCAGGATAAACAGGAATGGCTGGAATCTCTGGAGTCGATTCACACTGAGTTTGGTGATGCGGGCGTGCGTGAGATTCTGCGCAGCCTGCAGGATCATGCGCTACGCTTAAACGTGCCGTTGGGCGAAGCAACGCTGAATACCCCATACGTGAATACCATTGGCGTCGAAGACGAGCCCGCGTACCCGGGTGACCTGGCACTGGAAGCCAGGATTGAAAAAATCATCCGCTGGAATGCCATGGCGATGGTGTTGCGAGCCCAGGACGCTGGTGTCGGAGTAGGCGGTCATATCGCAACTTATGCATCCTGCGCAACCATGTTGGAAGTAGGCTTTAATCACTTTTTCGAAGGATTTGATGATTCTAACGATCCAGATATGGTGCTTCCGCAGCCTCACGCTGCGCCTGGTATCTATGCTCGCGCCTGGCTCGAAGGGCGCCTGTCAACCGAGCAGCTGGAGAACTACCGTCGCGAGTTGGGTTCTGGAGGAGGGCTGTCTTCTTATCCTCATCCGCGCAGCATGCCTGATTTCTGGGAAATGCCCAATGCGTCCATGGGTTTGTCGACACCAGCAGCCATTTACGAAGCACGATTCGCCAAGTATCTGGAAAATCGAGGCCTCAAACCAAAAAGTAATCGTAAAATCTGGTGTTTCATCGGTGATGGGGAATCTGACGAGCCTGAAGTGATGGGCACCATCAATATAGCGGCGCGTGAGAAGCTCGATAATCTGATCCTCGTGGTGAATTGTAATCTGCAGCGCCTTGACGGGCCGGTCAGAGGCAATGGCAAAATTATTCAGGAGCTCGAGCGGATGTTCCGCGGTGCAGACTGGAACGTTCTGAAGGTCATCTGGGGCAGCGGCTGGGACCCTCTGCTTGCGCGGGACAGAAATGGCGTTCTGCGCAAGCGCATGGACCAGTGCCTGGATGGCGACTATCAGATGTACTCGGTGTTACCCGGTAACGTGCAGAGAGAGCACTGGGTTGAGGGTAATCCCGAACTCAAACGTATGATGGATGCGCTGACCGATGCTGAGCTTAAAGAAATCAAGCGAGGCGGGCAGGACCCCAAAAAAATCTATGCAGCATTTGACGCCGCGGCCAGAGCACGGGGAAAACCGACAGTGATCCTGGTGAAAACCGTAAAAGGCGATGGCATCGGTGCGCAGGGTAAGAACACGGCCCATCAGTACAAAAATATGGGTCCGGATGAACGGGTCAAGGTTGCGCGTGAGCTGGGTATTCCGCTGGATGAGGCCTCCGCTCGTGAAGCTGCGTTCTACAGGCCTGAAGCGGACAGCGCAGAAATGGTCTATCTGCGCGACCGTCGTCAGAAGCTGCACGGTTCAGTGCCCAGGCGTCGGCAGGTTTGTCCATCTTTGCCAGCGCCGGAACGCACAGTGCTCACGGAACTGTTCAAAGGCAGTGGTGAGAGAACGGTCTCTACCACAATGAGTATGGTGCGTCTGTTGGGCATCCTGCTGCGGGATAAGACCGTTGGCAGATATGTTGTGCCCATCGTGCCGGATGAAGCGCGCACCTTTGGTATGGACGGGCTTTTCAAAATCGCTGGCATATATGCGCCCGAAGGCCAGAAGTATAAACCTGTGGATGCAGACTCCCTGTTACCCTATCGCGAAGCATCAGACGGTCAGATCCTGCAGGAAGGAATCTGTGAAACCGGGGCCATGGCCTCGTTCATGGCCGCAGGCAGCGCTTATGCGGTACATGGGCTGCCGATGATTCCCTTTTACATTTTTTATTCGATGTTCGGCTTTCAACGCGTGGGTGACATGGTCTGGAGCTGCGGGGACATGATGTGTCGAGGTTTTCTGCTTGGGGGTACCGCAGGACGAACCACGTTGAACGGCGAAGGTCTGCAGCATGAAGACGGGCACAGCCATCTGCTGGCCAGCACCATACCTAACCTGATCAGCTATGACCCTGCGTTCGGTTATGAGGTGGCGGTTATTGTGCGCGAAGGTCTGCGCCGCATGTTTGAACAACAGGAAGACGTTTTCTACTACCTCACCCTGTACAACGAGAACTATCTGATGCCGTCCGTTGGACACGTCTGTGAGGCTGCCGGTTTAAGTGAGCAGGCGCTGGAAACGGGTGTGCTCAAAGGCGCCTATCCGTTTTCTTATACGCAAATCGATGCCAGCGCACCGAGAGTTAATCTTCTCGCCAGTGGCAGTATTTTTCAGCAGGCGCTCGCGGCAGGGGAGATGCTCAACACGATGGGGTTCAATGTCGGACTTTATAGCGTCACCAGTTTCATTGAACTGGAGCGGCAGGCGCAGAGCTGTGCTCGTTACAACAGGCTGCACCCGCTGGATGAACAGCAAACCTCACACGTGGAAGCCTTGTTTGCAGATGTGTCCGGAGTTTTTGTTGCGGTGACAGATTATATGAAAAGCCTCGCGGCAGGCATTGCGCCCTGGATGCCAGGACCGCTGGAGGTGCTGGGTACTGATGGCTACGGGCTGTCGGAGTCCAGGCCCAGATTGCGTGATCACTTCGAAGTCGATGCCCGGCATATCTGCGCGGCGGCGCTTAACCGGTTGTATCGGCAGGAATATATTGACGGACAGGTTCTGAACAGGCACTTGCAGGCTTTACATATCGAAGCAGATCGACCTGATCCGCGTGAAAGATGAAAAACGTAATTGAAAGACCATAAAGGGGATAAAACATGAAAGACTTTAGCGGCAGGATGGCTGTGGTGACCGGTGGCGGCACCGGCATGGGTCGTGAGTTGGTTTGTCAGCTGGTTGCTGAAGGTGCACATGTCGCCATGTGTGACGTATCAGAGGAAAATATGGCAGAAACAGCGACCCTGGCTGCGCCAGAGTCGGGGCAACGCCTGACCAGTCACCTCTGTGATGTCAGCAGTGAACAGCAGATGCTGAAGTTTCGCGATGAAGTGGTGCAACAACATGGGTGTGATCATATCAACCTGCTTTTCAACAACGCCGGAATAGGCGGTGGTGGCGAATTTGTCACCGGCGATCGTGCCCTCTGGGAGAGAACATTCGGGGTCTGCTGGTATGGGGTGTACTACGGTGCCCGTGCCTTCATGGATCTGTTAGTTGCCAGTGATGAAGGGCACATCATCAATACCAGTTCAGTCAATGGCTTCTGGGCCAGCATAGGTCCAACGGTTTCACATACCGCCTATGCCGCGGCCAAGTTTGCCGTGAAAGGTTTCACTGAAGCACTGATCACAGACCTGCGCCTGAATGCGCCTCATGTGCATGCATCGGTTGTCATGCCGGGCCATATTGGTACGTCAATCGCGCTCAACTCAGGCAAGGTCCTGGGCACTGGCGGCGCGCTGGAAATGTCTGCGGCAGAAGTGGAGAAAATCCGCGCGCGCCTGTCTGAAGCAGGGCTGCCGGTGGACAATGTGCCGGACGATCATATTCGGGAGATGATGCACCAGCGCGCTCTGGATTTTCGTGACAAAGCGCCAACCACCGCGGCTCAGGCGGCTGCAATTATTCTCAACGGGGTCAGAGCAAAGCAGTGGCGGATACTGGTGGGCGAAGACGCCAAAGTGCTGGACCGGCTGGTGCGGGAAAACCCGGAAGATGCTTACGAGGCATCGTTTATCGGCAAGGTGCAGGCGGCAGGTGGTTTTGGTGGCCTGCAGCCGGCAGCAAATGATGCAAACTGATTTGAAATGCATCAGAAGCCTTGTGGAGCATAACACGTGAGCCGCGCTGCGCGGGAAGCAGCCATTGTTGGTGTGTACGAATACCCCAGTCGGGATGTAGATGGTGAGGTGAGTGCGTTGCAGATCAAAGCAGCCTGCGCTGCAGCGGCACTGGCAGATGCCGGTTTGTCCTGGAAGGATGTGGATGCGCTTTATGATGCCTCTGAAGCGGCGCCCATGAGCGGGCTGATGATGGCAGAGTATCTTGGGTTATCGCCATCGATTATCGATACCACGGCAGTGGGCGGCAGCGCGTTTGAGTTTCACGCAGCACATGCCCGCATGGCGATTCAGGCTGGCAAGTGTAAGGTTGCACTGCTCACCTATGGCTCCACCGCGCACAGCAATGCCACGGCCATCGGAGTTGGGGGGCGCGGATTTGGCGGGCTCACGCCAGCCGAAAACATGGAAGCGTTTGCCGGGCAGACGCTGGTGGCCAACTATGCCATGGTGGCCCGTCGACATATGCACATGTACGGCACCACATCCGAGCAGTTGGCGGAGGTTTCCACCGCAACCCGATATCATGCGATGCGCAACCCGGATGCGGTCAAGGCCATGCAGGACCTGGAGTTCATCGATATCCGCGAGACCACAACTGACGATGTCATCAACTCGCGGATGATTGCGGACCCACTTCATCTGCTTGATTGCTGCATGATTTCTGATGGTGGCGGCGCCGTGGTAATCGCCAGTGCTGATGTGGCGCGACAATGCAGACACAACCCGGTGTGGATAATTGGCAGCGGCGAAGCCACCAGGTATCCAACCAATGGCGGTGACATCACGACATCCGCAGGTGCCCAGTCTGCACCACTGGCTTTTGCTGAGGCAGGCGTGACGCCGGCGGAAATAGATGTCGCCATGATTTACGATTCCTTCAGCATCACGGTCCTTGCGCTGCTGGAAGATCTTGGGTTCTGTAAGAAGGGTGAAGGGGGCGCTTATGTTGAAGGGGGGCGACTTCGCTTTGATCAAACCGGCGGACCGGCTTTAAATACCGACGGCGGTGGTCTGTCATCAAATCATCCTGGCATGCGCGGTATTTTCCTGCTGATTGAAGCCACCCGTCAGCTGCGTGGCCAGTCGACGTCCCAGGTTGCCGGTGCAAAACTCGCTGTTGCCCACGGTAACGGCGGCATGCTTGGTTCGCGCCATTCGGCCGGTACCATTATTCTTGGAGGGGACTGATCATGGTGGCAAAACACTCAGAGAATAAATCCGAGGTGACAAGGCCGCTGCCTGCAACGGACGAGATGGATACCGCTGCCTTCTGGCAGAGCACAAATAATCAGTTGTTCACTTATCAGCAGTGTACCCACTGCAACACCATTGTCTGGCACCCACGCGCACATTGTACGGGTTGCACCAACAGTAATTTACAATGGCGGGAGTCAGCGGGTAAAGGTGAGATCTACACCTACAGTGTTGTCAGGCAGAGCTATCATCCGTTTTTCCGCAGCAGGGTGCCCTACGCCGTGGTGTATGTGGATCTGGACGAGGGGCCACGCCTGCTCACCAATATGGTTGGGATTGAAGACCCACTGCTGGACATCAGTATCGGCATGCGTGTGCAGTTGCACTGGGAAGTGCACGACACCTTATGTATTCCGTTGGTAGAGCCTGTAGCAGACTAACTGACGGGAATGAGGACCCTGGCGGTGCCGAAAACGCGATTTTCGCCGGCTTCGTTGGTCACCGTCAGGTCGATTTCAACTTCGCCGGTATCTTCATCCACATCGGTGACCACGCCATTGATATGGTACTTCTCGTCAACAATGCAGGGTGCCCGGAATACGGTATCAACCAGCTTTACTTCGGCAGCGGGTGCCCAGTGATGGATCATGGCACTTAAGAAACCCTGGCTCATGATGCCGGGCACCAGCGCGCCTGGCAGCCCCTGTTGTTTTGCTGCGGCGTGATCAGTGAAACGCGGGCTGTCCCAGCCTGCGGCGATGACAAACCTTTTCACGTTGGCCAGACTGGTATCCGGCGTGATTGCCGGCAACTCGGCCCCAAATTCGACATCTGCGATGGTTTTAACAGTCATGTCTGCGGCTTCTCCCGAATCACAATGCTGGTATCAGCAGAACCCAGCAGCGTGTCGTCCGCGTCGCGCAATTCCATTCGATTGACAAAAAAAACCATACGTCCGCTACGTCCGCTTTTGGTGTAGATATCGTGCATGTGGGTTCGCGCAGTTATTGGCACACCCGGGCGCATGGGTTTGTCTGGCGCAACGGCTTTACCGGCATCCATGCCTAACCCCTTAAACACAGGGAATCCGTCAGGGTAGCGTTTACGCTGCTGAAAACTTGACGCGATAGTGGGCGGTGCCTGGAAATCCGGGTCGTCGGGACTGGTAAATTTAGCGGCAGTTTCACCGCAGGCGATGGCGTAGTCCGCCAGCGCCTGGGCGTCCAGGGTAAGGGTGTATTCGTCAAAAACGATGTTTAAGAACTGTGCTCTGAGTGCTTCTACATCCAGTGGGGCGTTGACATCGGTCATGAGACTTCCTGTTGCAGTTTAACTGCCTCGAAGCGGCCGGCCTTCAATGCCTCGACCAGTTCCACTTCACTGTGAATGGTGTCTTCAAATCTGGTGGCGCATCTGCCGATGTGGCTGACGATATGCGCGTCGCTGCCGCCGATGCCCAGGTACTGATATTCGCTGGCCATGGTCTGCGCGACCAGATCTTCGTCACCGCGTGAACCGCCATTATACACCTCGACAATCTTAACCCCTTCCGGAACGCCGTGTTCTTCCAGGTGTGCGGCCATACCGACCCGCTTGCGTCCAGGGTGGCAGGGAACCGCGACCGCACCGTGTGCATCGCACGCGGCCAGGACGTCGGCCAGCGCCAGATGGATATTGGTGAAGTCAAACGCCTCCTGCAGCGCCCTGGTTACGCCAAACACGAGCACATGGCCGTATTCCGTCTCCACTTCACTGCCTTTGAGAATGGTGATGCCATGTTTGGCCGCAAGGTCGGAATAATCCGACTCGTTGTCAAACTGACGGTGTTCAGTGAGCACAAATCCGTCTATCGGAATCTGGCGTGTTTTGATCCACTGGCAATAATTCTGCACTTTTGCGCGGCCATCATCTGATTTTATAGAGTGAGCATGTAGATCCAGTATCATTGTTTTGCCGCTCCTGTCTGTTTCCACAATTGTTGCAGTTGGTTGCGCATGTCTGCCGGCTCTCCGGAGTTGTCAATGACCACATCAGCTGCAGCGATGCGTTCGGCGTTGCTGAGTTGAGCATCAATTCGTGCTTCTACAGCGCTGGGTTCCAAACCATCGCGAGCACAGGCTCGGGCGACGGCGATTTCGCGATCCACCACACACACCCACAAAGTATCCACCAGATCCTGCCAGCCCGCTTCTATCAGCACGGCAGCCTCCAGTACAACAATCTGTTGTGGATGCGTTTTCTGAACTTCTGCAATTTCCGTCTGCGCCATGCTTCTGATGGCTGGCCAGACGATATCGGTGAGGGCTTTGAGTCGCTCTGGCTGGCCGAATACCTTGCTGCCCAGGATGCGACGATCTATTTCACCGTCCTCGCCCACAGTATCTGCACCAAAGGTCGCAACCACCTGATCGAAGGCCGGCGTGCCGGCCAGATACGCTCGATGCCCCAGTTTGTCAGCGTCTATGACGTGTGCGCCCCAATCCCCCAGAGTTTTTGCGGCGGTTGATTTGCCGGACGCGATACCGCCGGTAATTCCAATGATCAATGTCTGTCCGATTTGTTGAAGGCAACTGCCAATGTTAACAGAGTGCTGAGCTGAGTTTCAGCCCAATACACCTGTCGATATCGGTTGCCTTTAGAAGCAGGTAATATAGGCGGTCCCGGCACTTCGCGAGTTCGTTTCGAGATCCCGGTAGCCAACTTGTTCGACCAGTGAAAACATGCCTGAAGAGTTATCGCCAGAAAGGGCAGAATCCATCAACGTTGTATTTGTCCTGGCGGATGGTCGCCGGCAGGCTTGTGCTGCGGCGTCAGGCGAAACCGTGCTGGATGCTGCGTTGGATAACACGGTTCCGGGTATTATCGGCCAGTGTGGTGGTGGCTGCACCTGCTGCACCTGTCACGTGTACGTGGCTCAACCCTGGTTTGATCAGCTGCCTGGGCCACATCAGGATGAGCTGGATCTGTTGGTTTACGCCCATGAAGCGGCAGCAAACAGCCGACTTGCCTGCCAGCTTGTGCTTGATCAGCCACTTGATGGTCTGGTTGTGCAGGTACCCGAGGCGCAGGCTTAACCCGCCAGACGGGCGCAGACTGGCCCGTGGTTGCCGTTGATTTCTGCCAAGCCTAAAGTGTGCGTCTACTGATCTACAATCACAGTCGGAGTAACGATGCAGCTGAAAGGAAAAACCATCATTGTCACCGGTGGCGCGGGTATTCTGGGCGAGGCTGTTGCCCGGGAGGCACACCAACAGGGCGCTGACGTTGTTCTGCTGGATGTCGTTACTGAGTTCAAATCAGACCTGGGGCGTTGTTTCACCGTTGATTTGACGGACACCAATGCGGTCGCAGCGTGCCTTGATGCAATAGGCGATTTTGACGCAGTGGCCAATGTTGCGGGCGGATTTGCCATGGGCCCCCAGGTTTTTGAGACCACGGAAGACTTCTGGGAGAACATGCAAACCATAAACGTCACCACGCTGCGAACGATGCTGCGCCACACCATTCCTCATCTGATCACCAAAGGACGGGGCAGTGTCGTGAATGTCGGTGCATTAGGTGCGTTGCAGGGTGTGGGTAACATGGGTGCCTACACCGCGGCGAAATCCACGGTCATGCGTCTCACCGAGGCTTTGAGTGAAGAGGTGAAAGGTAAGGGGATCAACGTGAACGCGGTTCTGCCGAGCCTGATCGATACGCCACGAAACAGGGCAGACATGCCGGACGCCGACTATGCCACCTGGGTTTCACCTCAGGAGCTGGCTGCGGTGATCTGTTTCCTGCTGTCAGATCAGGCCCGTGCCGTGCACGGGGCTCTGCTGCCAGTCAGGGGCCTGGTGTAAGCCGGGCGCGAGTCTGACATCAGTCCGTAACCAGATCTCTGCCGATGACATGGCGCATGATCTGGCTGGTACCTTCAAGTATTTCGTGTACGCGCAGATCACGCAGGAAACGTTCAGCGGGAAAGTCCATCAGGAAGCCGTAGCCACCATGCAGCTGCAGGGCGTCATTGACCACCTTCGAGCCGGTTTCTGTGGCCATCAGTTTGGCCATGGCCGCCCACTGAGTCTTGTCTGCGGCGTTTTCAGAGACCTTGTTTGCGCCGATGTACAACAGGGCACGGGCTGCCTCCAGCTGGGTGCGCATATCCGCCAGCATAAACTGGGTATTCTGAAAATCCGCAATACGTTGTCCAAACTGATTGCGGGATTTCACATATTCCACAGCATCGTCCAGACAGCGTTGCGCGCCACCTACAGAGCAGGCACCAATGTTGATGCGCCCGCCATCCAGACCCTGCATGGCGATCTTGAAACCGTCTCCGGGTTTGCCGACCATGTTTTGCATCGGCACTCTGACATCATCAAACAGCACGGCAGCGGTGGGTTGAGAATGCCAGCCGAGCTTCTTTTCGGGTTTCCCGAAGCTCAGCCCTGGCGTGTCCTTTTCTACGATAAAACACGAGATACCGCGGGCTTTTTCAGACGGGCTGGTACTTGCCATAACAACGTAAATGTCATTCACACCGCCGCCTGAGATGAACGCCTTGGCGCCATTAATCACATAGTGGTCACCATCGCGCACCGCGCAGGTCTTCAGCGAAGCCGCATCGCTGCCAGCGCCTGGCTCAGTCAGACAATAGCTTGCGATCTGTTGCATCTGCGTCAGGCCGGGCAGGTATTTCGCTCGCAGGGTGTCGTCACCAAAAGCGTCGATCATCCACGCAGCCATGTTGTGAATGGAGATAAAGGCTGATGTGCTGGCACAGCCATAGGCCAGTGCCTCCATCACCAGCGCCGCTTCGACGCGGGTTAAACCGCTGCCGCCATGTTCTTCGCTGACGTAGATGGCGCCAAAGCCCAGAGCGGCAGCCTTGCGTAAAGTTTCCAGCGGGAAAACGTGGTGTTCATCCCAGTAAGCCGCATGTGGTGAAATTTCGTCGGCGGTGAATCGCCGGGCCATATCAGCGATGGCCTGCTGTTCTTCGTTGATTACAAACTGCATGGATTATCTGCGGGACAATTGCGCGCGATGAAGCTTGCAACAGCGTCCTGCTTTGCCTAATTTGGTTGACTGCGTTGAGCCACAGTTTAGGCGCTCGCTGCGCAGAATTAAATGCACAGATCTGCATCGGTTGTTAACTTGTTACTGTACGTGGTTTATCTACTCAAAATTTCTTTTGCACATGCCTGAACCGCTCAAAATACTTGTCACCCGCCGCTGGCCGGCCTCTGTTGAACGCAGGCTTGAATCGATGGGTGAGGTGACGCTGAATGTCACCGATGAGGCGCTTTCAGGGCGCCAGCTGCGTGACGCGCTGCAGGCGTTTGATGTCATCTGCCCGACAGTGACGGACCGGCTCGACAGCAGCGTGCTGCAGGCAGGTGCGGTTCGTACACGATTGCTGGCGAACTTTGGCGTTGGTTACAACCATATCGATATAACCGCCGCCCGGCGGCTGGGTATCGCGGTCAGTAACACCCCTGGCGTGCTGACCACGGCCACCGCGGAGATCGCGCTGGCCTTGATCCTGATGACGGCGCGGCGCACAGGAGAAGGAGAGCGCCACGTGCGCGGCGGACACTGGCCGGGCTGGTCGCCCACACACATGCTCTCCACGCAGGTCAGCGGTAGTGTGTTAGGTATTGTTGGAATGGGCCGCATTGGCCTGGCGCTGGCGCGCATGGCCTTTTATGGCCTGGGCATGCAGATTGTGTATGCATCGCGCTCAGCGCTTGCCGAGTCTACAGCCCGGGAGATCAATGCCACGGCATTACCGCTCAGAGAATTGCTGACAGCGGCTGATTTTGTCAGTTTGCACTGTCCCGCTACGCCCGAGACCCATCATCTGATTAACACCGAAACCCTGTCTCTGATGCAGTCTCACGCCTTCCTCATCAATACTGCAAGAGGTGACATCATTGATGAGAACGCGCTGGTCACAGCCCTTAAGGAACGCCAGATTGCCGGTGCCGGGCTCGATGTGTACGAACACGAACCAGCATTGCCTGGCGGGCTGGCTGCCATGGAACAGGTGGTATTGTTGCCGCACATGGGCAGTGGTACCCGGCAAACAAGGCAGGCCATGGGTCTCCGCGCGCTGGCCAATGTTGAGGCCTTTATTCAGGGCAAGCCCTTACCTGATGAGGTGCTGGCGTGACACAGGCTCTGAGCCGCATTTTCAAGACAGCAGGCGCACTGGCTGCAGATTGGCGTCGCCGTCCCTGGTGGATGAATCTGATTTTCTATTTCTGTCTGTATATGACCTTCATTTACATGCCTTTTGATATTTTCTATAAGCCCGTTGTCGACGATGAGGAAATCTGGTTTGGGTTTACTCTGACGGGCTGGTGGGCCAAGGCAACGGCGCCGCTGCATTGGCTGATCTACGCCGCTGGCGCTTACGGATTCTGGCAGATGTCGCGCTGGATGTGGCCCTGGGCAGCGGTGTATGCGGCTCAGGTGGTGATTGCGATGATTGTCTGGAATCTGATTAACCCGAAGGGTGCAGGCCTGCTGGGCGCATGCATTGCAGGAACTATCTTCTGCCTGCCCATGATTGCGCTGTATCGCGCACGATTGAAATTTACTGCATAGCCAGCACTTTGCACATTTTGTCCTAGCATCCTGATGTTACGAGCCACTTCAACGGCGCTGGCTTTGATCGCTGCCTACCTTTTTGCCGCTGCAACTGCAGGGTCCGTATTGGCCTGGTTGCTGCACGATGTGCTGGATTATGAATATATCAAGATCCTCTCACGCGCGATTCTGCTGGCAGCGGCACTGGGTCTGATTCCGCTCTGGCGCATCGCCGGACTCACCGCTGCGGACCTGCAGTTGCGCCCGATTGACTTCTCCGCCGTGCTGCAATCCTACCCACTGGGATTGCTCATCGTTGCGCCTTTGATCCTGTTTTTCCTCGTATCGGGTTTCCGTGTGCCGGATGATCGTATCGATTTTGCTGACGCGGATATCTGGCAGTTTGTCCTGATCGCGCTGTTGTCCGGACTGCTGGTTGGTATTTTTGAAGAAACGTTGTTCCGCGGCGTTCTCTTCACGGTGCTGCGACGATCTGTGGGTTTTGTTCTTTCTGCCGGTGTGGTTGGGGTGCTTTACAGCGGGGTGCATTTTCTGGACGCACAAGCTATTGAAGGCATACAGGTACACTGGTACTCGGGCTACATTCACGTCTGGACTGCGTTTTCAGGACTGGCATCTCCCGCCGGCTATTGGGATGCGTTTGTCGCTTTGTTTCTGCTGGGTGTGTTGTTCTGCTGGATCCGGGAACATGTCGGACTCTGGTGGTGTATCGGTCTGCATGCGGCCTGGGTTTTTGCGATCCGCATGTTCAAGGAAGTAACAGTGCGGGACATCTACAACCCGTTCGAAGTGATGGTCAGCAGCTACGATAATTTTGTTGGCATGCTGGTCTCGTTCTGGCTGCTGTTTATTTTTGTGGTGTTGTGGCTGGCACGCCGGGTCAGCACCGCCTGAATCCTCGTTTCCACAGCTTGTAGTCAACTATTGTGGCAACCGGGAGCGGATTGGTTATGATTCGCAGCGGAGTTAATAACGAACAACAGGGGCAGGTTATGGATTTTGATATTCCTCAGGAAATGCAGGATTACCTTCAGGAACTGGATGATTTCATTGATAAAGAAATCACGCCGTTACAGATGGAAAACGACAACAACCGTTTTTTTGATCATCGTCGCGAAGATGCGCGAACCGACTGGGAGCGAGGCGGCCTGCCCAATGAAGAATGGGAACAGCTGTTGCACGAAGCCAAGCGTCGTGCCGATGCGGCCGGACACTATCGATACCCGCTGGCTAAAGAGTTTGGCGGTAAAGAAGGCACCAATCTCGGCTTGGCGATCATCCGCGAACACCTTGCCGCCAAGGGTCTGGGCCTGCATAACGATCTGCAGAACGAACACTCCATTGTGGGCAACAACGTGGGTCTGCTGTTGATGATTCGTTACGGGACGCAAGCGCAGAAAGCACAATGGATTGATGATCTGGCTGAAGGTCGGCGGGGTTTTGCGTTTGGCATAACCGAGCCTGATCATGGCTCGGATGCCACGCATATGGAAACCAGCGCAGTCCGGGATGGCGATGAATGGGTCATCAACGGCGCCAAGACCTGGAACACCGGTATTCACAAAGCACAATATGATCTGATTTTTGCACGCACCAGTGGCAAGCAGGGTGACGGCGAAGGCATCACCGCTTTTCTCACGCCAATGAACAGTGAAGGTCTGAAAATCGAAGAAATGTTGTGGACGTTCAACATGCCCACGGATCACGGTCGTATTTCCATAAAAGATGTTCGTGTGCCGAACGACGCAATATTCGGCGGCGAAGGCCGCGGCTTGCAGGTGGTGCAGCATTTTTTCAACGAGAACCGAATTCGTCAGGCGGCATCATCGCTGGGCGCGGCACAGTTCTGCATCAACGAATCCGTTAAATATGCCAGAGAAAGAAAACCGTTCGGCAAGCCGCTGTCCACCAATCAGGGTATCCAGTTCCCACTGGTGGAGCTGCAGACACAGTGTGAAATGCTGCGCGCGTTGATCCACAAAACCGCCTGGCAGATGGACAAATATGGTGCTTTTTCAGTTTCTGACAAGGTATCCATGTGTAACTACTGGTCCAACAGGTTGTGCTGTGAAGCCGCAGACCGCGCCATGCAGGTACATGGTGGTCTGGGTTATTCGCGACATAAGCCGTTTGAGCATATCTATCGGCATCACCGTCGATATCGCATCACCGAAGGTGCGGAAGAGATCCAGATGCGCAGAGTGGCGGGTTATATGTTTGGTTTTATGAACCAACGTGCTCCCAAAGGGGTTAAAGAGGACTGACGCAAAATGGCGGAGTTTGAAGACAAAGTTCGCGCCATGCTGGTGCGGGCGCTGCCTCAGTTTCGGAGCCTGACCAGGGTAGAGCGGCTCTCCGGTGGCGCCAGCCAGGAAACTTATCAGATAGAAATTGAAACCGACAACGGCAATCAGTTGCTGGCGATGCGCAGAGCGCCGGGTGGTGTCAAGGTTGAACCGGTGGCAGGCCACCCCGGGTTGGACGTTGAAGCACTGTTGATGTCAAGCGCCAGGGATGTTGGCGTGCCCGAACCTGAAGTGTTTCATGTTTTTGATGACGCCGATGATCTGGGAGACGGATTTCTGATGCAGTGGCTCGAAGGCATTGCCCTCGGCGCCCGGGTCCTTCGCGCTGAAGAACTTGACGGGATCCGCCCACAACTGGCTTATATGTGTGGTGAAGCCCTGGCTCGAATTCATGGCATTGATCTGGCGGCTACCGGCCTTGATAAAAAGCTGTCTCTGATTGAGCCCGGTGAATACGTGGAGCAGACCTGGGCGCGTTATCGTGCGTTTAATACGCCGGTACCCATGATTGACTATGCAGGTCGCTGGTTGATGGCTAACCTGCCGGAAAACTTCACCCCGGCGCTTGTGCACAATGACTTTCGCAACGGCAACATCATGTTTGATGCAAACGGTATTGTTGCAGTGCTCGACTGGGAGGTTGCCCATATCGGCGACCCGATGCGCGACCTGGGTTGGATATGTACAAACTCCTGGCGTTTTGGCCGCTCTGATCTGCCGGTGGGTGGTTTTGGCACCTACGAAGACCTGTTTGCGGGTTATAAGAGCGTCAGCGGCGTTGATATTGATGCCCAGCAGGTTAAGTTCTGGGAAGTTTTCGGCTCGTTCTGGTGGGCAATTGGCTGTCTGGGTATGGCGGAACACTTCCGCAGCGGACCTGACAAAACCGTTGAACGGCCTGCTATTGGCCGGCGCTCTTCAGAGTGTCAGATAGACTGCGTGAATCTGCTGATTCCTGGTCCGCTCGAGCAGGTTGAAGCGGATGAGGTAGCCAACGATACAGATATGCCGCGTGTGGATGAGCTGTTGATCAGCGTCAGAGATTTCCTGCGCAACGATGTGATGTCGCAAACCAGCGGCCGTATCAATTTCTTATCCCGTGTTGCGGGTAACTCGCTGGATATCGTTCTACGCGATACTGCGTTGGGGCCGGCCGCTCGACGAGCAGAGCTTGAGCGCCTGCAGGCTCTGTTTGGCCAGGGTGACCTCAATACATTGCGCTGGCAGCTGGTTAATGGTCTGCGCTCCGGTGACATTGCGCTGGACATGCCTGGGCTGGCCGATCACCTGCGCAGTACCGTGGCTAATCAGGTTGCCATTGATCAGCCCAGATACTCAGGTCTTGCGACTGCGTTAAAACACTAAGCCAGAGCGACTGTTACAGGTATTCCGGTCATGAAGCTCATATTGCTCAATGGATCAAAACTACCGGGGCCTGTCGGTAAAATAGCATTGACGTTTGTACCCGGGTGGTTGCTGGCAACGTGCAGACGATTGTTGCCGCCATGTCCCCATCCGTGGGTCATGGCAACAACGCCAGGACGCAGATCCTGATCTGCGATAACAGTGGCGATGATATCACCATGAGCTGAGGCGACTCGCACTTCGGTACCGTCTTCCAGGCGCAGGCGTTCTGTGTCTGCCGGATGCATGTGCAACGGGTTGTCCAGCGCAACATCTCTCTTCAGCGCGGGCAGGTTGTGCATCCAGCTGTTGACCATATAGTTGGTGCGCAGCGTGATCAGTTTTAATGTGTCGGCCGGTTCATTCTGAAACTGGGTAAATATGTCATTGCAGGTGGCAACGCCACGTTCAATCAAAGGCGGAAAGCAATCCACTTTGCTTCCCTCGCGCTGTACGCCAAGTTCAAAAAGAAGATCGGGCGAGGGTAGCGGCAGTACAACGGTGTTGCTCTGCTGCGACTGCAGATGTGTCAGGCTCAGGTTGCTGCTCTCCAGTTGACGATCAATTTTTGCCATTGGATTGGCGTTGTCCTGATCCAGCAGCGACGGAAAACCCATGGCCTGCATGAGCCGGGCAAAAATCCACCACTCAGGCCGACGTTCAAATTTCGGCGGTACAACGGCATCGGTATACTGCACATAGGGCTCTGGCTGGAAGCCTAACGATAGCGAATTGACATCACTCCGTTCAAGCCAGTCCGTTGCCGGCAGAACATAATCTGCATAGGTTGCCGTTGCGTTACTGTAAATATCGATGACAATCAGCAGATCAAGTTTCTTAAGCGCTGCCTGCAGGCGCGTTTCACCCCCCATGGACAGTATCGGATTGCCCGACATACACACCAGGCCTTTCACCAGTCCCGCCTCTATGTGTTCAACGAGCAGATTGCCTGGCAGGCTGCCGGCAATGCGCCGGAGCTCACCAAATTCCGTGTCGTAAAAGGGGTTGTCTGTTTTCGGCTTGCCGACGGTGGCAGCAGGGAAATAACCCGGGGAGTAAATATTGCCTCCGCGAGCGCCCAGATTGCCGGTGATGAGACTGAGCATTTGAACCAACCAGTAAGCAAAGGTGCCCTGGCGACCCATGTTGGCACCGGTCGACATATGCACTGCCGCACCCTCTGCCTGGGCAAAATCCAGCGCGATATCGCGAATTTCAGAGGCGTTAACCCCCACCACGTCTGCAACCGCCTGTGCACTGTAAGGCGCCACAAACCGCCACAGCTCGTCCGCATGATCCGCCTGTTGCGTCAGCTGAGTGAGGTCAACCAGGCCGGCTGCGTGAATCTCATGTATCAGGGCGGCAAGAAAATATACATCCGTGTCCGGTTTGATCTGCAGGACATCACCGGTGGCAGGGGTAGCAGATTCAATCCGTCTTGGGTTGATATGTTTTACTTGACCACCTCGGGCAACAATACCGCGTAAAGCAGCCATCGGATTGGTCATGTGCACAAAGCTTGCGTGGGAGATTTTTGGATTGGAGCCGATGCTCAACAGATAGTTGGTATGTGCGTAGTCGGGTATCGGATGCAGGTTGACGGTACCGAAAACAGCCTCGGATGCGGCAAATTTGTTGGAACAGTCCTGGGTGCCTGAGCCAAACGCGTATTTCACGCCGATGCTCCGGGCGAAACTACGGCTTGCCTCGCGCCCTGTGCTGTTGAAAGCAGACGGATTGCCAACGTACATGCCCAGCGCGTCTGCGCCATGTCGTTCCGTCAGTTCTGTGATGCGCTGTGCAATCTGATTGGCAGCGCTGTCCCAGCTGAGTCGCTCAAAACTGGGTTCGGCAGCTGATTTGCTGGCCTTACGCACCACGGGAAAGTTGTTTCGGTCAGGATCGTTGTGCAGTTCTACAAAATTCAGACCCTTATGACACGCAAAACCTTTATGTATGGGGTGGGATTTGTCTGGCTTAAGGCGAAGAACCTGTTCTTTGACTTCATCGACTTCTGCAATCAACGCGCACTGCGGTTCGCAGATCCGGCAATAAGTTGATACCTTTTTCATGTTCGACCCCCACTGGTTTAACGGACACAGAATAGACACAAGGGACAATGATTGGAACTCTTTGCAACCTTTGACAGAAACGGTGTCTTTCAGGCCAACGTGCCGAGGAAAACCGTACATCAACAGGGCTTATGGCATAAGTCATCTCAGGTTTTTGTGTTTAATCGGCAGGGGGATCTACTGCTTGCGCAACGCGCGCAAGACAAAGATCTGTATCCGGGGCTTTGGGATTATTCTGTCGGTGAGCATCTGCAACCCGGTGAAACGCATCTCGCAGCAGCTCACCGGGGCCTGGACGAAGAACTCGGCATCACCAACATGCCGTTAGAGGTTCTGGGTACTCAGCGGTGGGTGACGCACAGTGGTACTGGCTTTTTGGATCGAGAGATACAGCAGGCGTTTCGGGGCTGTTACACCGGGCAGCTGCGACCCGATCCCGTCGAAGTCCAGGCCGTTGAGTATGTTTCGTTGATGGATCTGGCAGAACGGGTCACACAGAACGCCGATCAATTTACCCCATGGCTGATTGAAGATCTGCTTGAGTTTAAGTTGCTGGTGTTTTGAGACGGGATGCGCTTACTCCGCCAACGCCTGATCATATACCCACAGTGCCGGCGTGCCTCCGGTATGCAGCAATACAACATCTTCGTATTGGTCAAAATTACCCAGCGTGATCTGATCGATCAGCGCAGCCAGCGCTTTACCTGAATAAACCGGATCAAACAGAATACCTTCGAGTCGTGCCATGGTTCTGATCGCCTCCAGACACTCCGGTGTTGCCCTGCCGTAACCCTCACCGTAGTAAGCGTGATTAACTTCTACAGGCAAAGGGTTCTGTTGTGTTGCAAAACGCGCCCGCATCGCGTCCAGTAGTTTGTTAACCTCGCTGCGCAGACGGTCAGGATCAGCGTGGTATACGTTGATACCCATAACGCGACAATGCATACCCACAGCAGGCAGGCCGAGCAGCAATCCGGCCTGGGTGCCCGCGGATGACGAGGCATGCACCAGCACGCCGGGTTTGATGTTGTGCTGTGCACATTGTTCTGCCAGTTCATCAGCGCAGGTGCCATAACCCAGCGCACCCAGCGCGTTTGAGCCGCCTGCTGGGATAAGATAGGGGCGTCGTCCCTGACGTTTTAAGTCCGCAACAAGGTCATCAGCAAAAGCTTTTGCCTCCTGTACTTCAACCACGTGAGCTGTCGCTCCAAGCAGAGCACCCAACATGACGTTGCCGCCAGTGTTGTAGTCAGGATGGTCACTGGCAACGGAGCGAGTGAGGATCTGATGGCAGGAAAGGCCGGCGGCTGCGCAGGCGGCGGCTGTCTGACGCGCATGATTTGACTGCAGCGCGCCAAAGGTAATGACCGTATCACAATGATTGGCTAATGCATCAGCGATCAGGAACTCAAGCTTACGTGTTTTGTTGCCCCCCATAGCCAGCCCGGTGCAATCGTCACGCTTCAGCCAGATGGCAGGGCCCTGCAGCTCTGCGGACAGCCTTTTCAGACGGTGCAACGGAGTTGGCAGGTGACCGAGGCGATATCGCGGCAGCTCAGTCCAGGGCGTTTTTTCAGCCATTGTGACGATTCTCGAGAGCAAAGTGTTGCTGGCCGCCACTAAAACCCAGGCACAATGCGGCGTGGTCACACGCCGTCGCAATGGCTGCGGCCAGATGATCATCACTGGCCAGAGTCTCACGTCTGACCAGATCGCTGGCAATGCTGGATAAGAAAGCGTCGCCACAGCCGGTTGGGTCAACAATCAGTGGTACCGCAGGCACCGCAAACCTCAGCTGCTGGCCATCTGGCTTTGTGACTTCAATGGCGTTGGCGCCGTTGGTTTGCAGGATCCATTTACCGGTAAGTGAACTGGCACGCTGTAGATGGCCGATCTCGTAGGCATTGCCTATGATCCAGTCCGCATGCCTGGCAAGTTCCCTGGTCTGAGTGGGTTTAAGCTGGTCGGCGTATTGACCTGGACAGCAGACTTTCAGGGGGTTGTGGTCCAGTGTGGCTGCAAAACGTAACGATGCAATCATCAGCTCTGGAGGATAGGGGGCCTGAACAAAAACCGGACATCGATGCAGCGGCAGCTGACGTAAATGTGCAAGCCAGACGTCTTTGGAAGGCACTTTACCCGGATAAAATGCGGTGAACTGATGACCGTCCCGATCGGTGATAATTATTGCTCGGGCACATAAGGTGTTTTCCAGGCGCAGCAATCCTGCCGGGCTGATGCCGTAAGCATCCAGGTGCGCCGTGTATTTCTGGTCATCGGCGCTGCCGGTGACGCTGATCAGGAGCGGTGTACAGTTGCCGTTGTGCGCAAGGTTATACGCGATGTTACCGCCGCAGCCGCCAAATGCCTCAGTCAGGGTGTCGACCTTGCAATTCAGCAGGGGCAGCGGGTGAGCGCCAGCAGCCGCGCGGGACCCGCTCAAGGACGCCGAGGTCGTGGCAATCTGATCGTATGCCAGTGCGCCGACCACGGCGATATCGGGGGACGATGCTACCAACGATGCCTCGGTTTTGGATTAACAGCTTCTAAACCCGCCCAGAAGGCAAGTTTCATTCGAGGCAACCAGTGTAAGTGAGTACCGCTCTCCAGGCGATCAAAAAAACGTGCCAGGCGAGGGTGTCTTTGCAGTGTGCGTTTCATCTGCGGTGACAGGCTGGCAAAGCACGCCAGGGCAATCAGAATGAATAAAAACCCAGGCACTATGGGCAGGATCAGGCCGACCAAACCTAACACCAGGCTTGCACAACCCAACATCGACAAGAATAGAATTTTCACGGGATCTCCACATTATTGCGCGACAGAGGTATGAAATAGGTAGCAATTTCTTTAGCCATTTCTTTAGCCATTTAGAAGGCAATTTCAGTGCCAACTATTTTTTTAAGAAAATATTTTTAAATAGCTTATAAGTTAATGATCCATATAGATAATAAAGCCAGGTTAAAACACAGCTCAACAACGTCATGGTCAGTTTAGCCATATGATGGCGCCACTGGTAAATCCTTTACAACCTGTTACTTAGTTGTCACGGGCCAGGTTCAGAATCTGGGGTAAGGTAAGCCGTAAGCATTTTGGAGAGGCTGTTGTGCAGAATCTGGTAGGTAAACAATTCAGAATTAATGAGTGTGACTATGCGGTTGTTGATGTCCGCAACATCCGCGGCGATGCCATGGTGTATGCAGAACCGATGAATCCCCAGGCGGGTCCCGGCCGGGCGGCGTTCCGCTATGTGGATATTGAGACCACCCTGAACAGCCAGAACAACGCATCTGCGAATTGCGCACCAGGCGCCGCCTGAACCCCCGTTTCATCTGCATCATGCTGCCTTAAGTTGTTGATTTTTGAACGCAAGGTTGTGATCTATGTCGATCCTGCCCACATCTGAAATCGTTACCATTAGGGACCGCGGGCATACGCCCGATGCGTCCGGCGTAGCGTCATTGAAGGTGATCGAGAACATGCCAAATGGTGGCCAACAAGAAGTGGTCATGTTGTTCAACAACGAAGGGAGCGTTATGGCTGAAATGCATTTCAGTACCTTTGAACGCTTGTTGAACGGAGATGACAAACTGGACGGCCATGCAGCGAGCTTGGTGAAAGCAGCCTATTGTGTGGTTGGCAACGGTCTGGCTCTGCGTGGTGCGGTTTTCTTCTTATTTTCTGTGAATGAAGAAGGCTATATCGATCCGTCATTTAATCTGCCTCTGCGCTATCTGGTACAACAGGCAGGTGTAGCTCAAGACCTTGGCCAGGGCGGTATACGTAAAGCCTCCCGGGGTCAGTGTCCGGTTCCATGGCACGCCGTCAATCTGTGGGAACCTGACTCAGAGCAGGGTCTGTCACAGGTGCAGAGCCGTATCTACCGCAACAAACTGAAGCTCAAAAACTCCACGGGTTGCAGGGACGAAGATTTTTTCCCACCTGAGTCGCTGTCCATTGAACTCAGCACCGTTGATTCCCAGCAGGAGGCAGGTGCCCGGAAGCAGGGTAATCGTCCGGCTCATCTCAGGGTAACCGATACACGCGATGCCCAGGGCAGAAACCAGCAGTTTGCGGCTAAACTGACAGAGGTCTTTGGCGATGCGGGTAAACTGTCGCTGCAGGATCTGATACGCTTGCACGCAGAGCAGCTGGAGCAGGCGAAAATGCAGTACCGGGAGCAGGTTGAGGCACAGCAGATGAGCTATCTGGACCAACTGCGGTGTGCACGGGAAGAGATTCACGAGCTGAAAGTGGCGCTTCGTCAGGAGCAGGGGCGCAATCGCAGGCTCCAGCAGATGTTACGGGGCGACATCTAACGAACACGTCAGCAGGGTATACCCCAACGTGATTGAAATTGAAATTTTTTCCGATGTTGTCTGTCCCTGGTGTTTCATCGGTAAAGTACGCCTTGATGCTGTGCTGCGAAGCCCCGTCGGCGAAGGTGTCCAACTACGTTGGCGACCGTATCAGCTGCAGCCACAGATTCCTGCCGAGGGCCTCGATCGTGACCTGTACCTGGCTCGCCGCTATGGTGAGCAGACTGATTCGGCAAAGGTTCCGCAGCGCATCGTGCAGGAGGCGGCAACTGAGGGGCTGACGCTTCGTTACGATCTGATTAAACGCATGCCGAATACGCAACTGGCCCATCAGCTGTTGGCCTTTGCTTACCCATACGGTGTTCAGCACAGGCTGGCTCAAATTCTGTTCGAAGCCTATTTCTGTCGCGGCATTGATGTCGGTGACATGCACGAACTGATGGCTGCGGCGCAACAGGCAGCGCTTCCGCTGGACAAACTGCAGGCGTACATCAACAGGAACGAAGGCCTGGAGGAAATTGAACAGCAGCGCTTGAGGGCTGCGGACCTCGGCCTCAGCGGTGTGCCAGGGTACTATCTGGCTGATCGGTTCCTGCTCCCAGGTGTCCAGGATCGGGATACCATGGAACAGATCATCCAACGGGTGAAAAACAAACTGGCGTCAACAGCGGCAGATTGAAACCGTTAGCTTGGTTTGGGTAGAACAAAGTTTGGCGTCACCGCCTGGGTAAAGCTGTGTTTGGACAACGTGTTGTAAACATGACCGCAGCTGTCGCAGTGGATAATGTAAAACCATGGCTGTTTCGCCCTGGAGCGTTCACGACTGGGGGTGCTGACGATGTGCTCGCTGCCGCTGACCGCACAATCCGGACATTTTGGTTGCGCGATCGAAGCTTGAGTGCTGGTGATATCCTGATCAGCCATAAAACCTCATGGAGTAATTTGCGAGATGCATCTGTAAATAGTCGGGCTGTGTGGCTTATACGAATCAGATCTTAAAGGCTTTGGTCCATTTCGTGTGCAGGCACGTTGTTATTCAGCGCACCGACAATTTTAGCCGGCACACCGGCGACTGTGACATTTGCCGGCACATTCTCCAACACCACGCTGCCGGCTCCCACTTTTGCATTTGTGCCAACTTCGATGTTGCCAATGATTTTGCAGCCCGCTGAAAGCAGCACGCCTTTACGGATTTTAGGATGCCGGTCACCACTGCTTTTGCCGGTACCGCCAAGGGTCACGCCGTGCAACATCGAAACGTCGTCTTCTACAACGGCTGTTTCACCAATCACAATACCTGTTGCATGATCAAACATGATGCCTGAACCCATGCGCGCTGCGGGATGGATATCCACGCCGAGAGTAACTGAAATCTGATTCTGAAAAAATTGTGCAAGCGTGCGTCTACCCTGTCCCCACAGCCAGTGTGCAACACGATGTGCCTGCAGGGCGTGGAAGCCTTTGTAGAACAGGAACGGTGTTGACAGATCATCACACGCAGGGTCGCGGGTGTAGGTTGCCAGTACGTCAATTTCAGCGGCCGAGAGCAGGGTGGGATCCGCCGCCATTGCCTGGGCAATCACATCTCGAATCAACATGGTGGGCAGCATTGGATTATCCAGCTTGCTGGCCAGACGAAAACTCAATGCATCACCAAAACTCTGGTGATTCAGAATTGTTGCGTGGAAGTAACTGCCCAGGATGGGTTCTTCCTGGGCCTTGCGTTGTGCCTCTTCCCGCATCAGAGGCCATAGATCACCCGGCCCATGAACGTTTGCCAGCTCCGGATCCTGTGTGCCGGCAATCACCTGGGTGAAGCGCTCTGTGATGTTGCTGACCGGGTGCATACCATCAACCTTGAATAAGCAGAATGAATACGGCGAAGCCTATGCCCCCTGGTTTATTTTGCAAGGCAAAATAAACACAACTCGTTGCAGCGCTGCACTTGTCAGCATGAATCAGTACGCTCGCCCGAGGGTGGACCCAGGTCCTGCGGTTGATCGATGTCGCGAATGATGCCGCGATCTTCGATATCCACATATTCGATTTCTGCTCGATGTTGTCGCAGAACGTCACGCGCGCCGGTATCTCCCTGAAGTGCACCCAACGCAGGGAAGAAGTGGCGCGGCCACCCCACCGGATGGCCAGCTGTGCCGTCCGCCATACGCGGCTGCACGATTTTCTTCAGGGCGGTGTCGCAGGCCACCTGTTGCAGACGGGTGAGCGTTTCTGTTCTGACAAAGGGCATGTCCAACAAGCCGACAAAGGCATACCGCCATGTCAGGCCGCGGATGCCGCAGGCGAGGGAGAACCCCATGCCCTGGCGGGCCTGGGCGCATTGAACGACGTCCACCGGCAGGTCTTGAATCTGCCGCATAAGCAAGTGATCTTCGGGTTTCACCACGACGCGGACCTGTGCAAAGTGGGCACAGTATTTCTGCAGAGTCTGTTCGGCGACGCTGCTGCCATCGAGGAGGGCAAGTCTTTTATCAGATCCGAAACGCCGCGATAGACCCGCACCGAGAATCAGTGCGCCACTGTCAGCCGGCACTGGCTGCATTAAGCTGTTGCACAACGTCCGGCAGGCGCTGGCTGCGAATGGCCGTGATTTCTGCAAGGATGGCGATGGCAATTTCCGGCGGGGTTTTTGAGCCGATAGGCAACCCGATCGGGGCATGAAGTTTGCTGATATCTTCAGCACTGATATCCAGTGCCAGCAGACGTTCGCGCCGGTTTGCCGATGTGCGGGAGGAACCCATCGCACCGATGTAAAAGGCAGGTGTCGTGAGCGCTTCCATAAGTCCCATGTCATCGATGCGCGGATCATGGGTGAGGGCAACAATGGCGCTCAATTCATCATTTGCATGTGCTCTGATCGCATCATCGGGCATGTCCACAATCGTTCTGACGCCAGCCACTTTAAAGTCGTCGATCATAGCCTGGCGCGGATCACAGACGGTGACCTCGAAGTCCAGCATCAGCGCAATTTCAGCAAGATACTGGCTGACCATGCCCGCGCCGATAATGAACAGCTGCAGGCGAGGTCCATAGGTGTGGGTCAAAAGCTCGGTAGTGGTGTCGAATAACAGCGGGCTGTGGCGGTCCGCAGCTTGTACGGCGCTGCGGCCGCTTTTCAGGTCAACCTGTCGGGTGACGCAGCGCCTGGCGTTTAACGCCTCAGTGAGCGCGGTCAGATTGGCATGTGCGTCCGGATTGATGTGCTGTGGTTCGACAACAATGTGCAGCGCACCGCCACACGGCAAGCCGAATTTTTCCGCTTCTTCAGTACTCACGCCATATTCGAAATACTGTGGTCCCTGGGCAGCGAGTTCAGCATTTGCCAGCTTTTCCAGCAGATCATCTTCGACACATCCGCCGGACAATGAACCCACCATCTGACCCTGTTCGTTACAGGCAAACAGTGATCCAACCGGCCTGGGGGATGAGCCCCAGGTCTGGATAACCGTGGCCAGCCAACATTTGCGCCGCTCATCAAGCCACGTGAGCAGCTGGGAAAGAACTTCTTTATCGACCGCCTGCATGTCTGCCTCGCTGAATTTGTTGGACCGTGTGCCCGCGCTCTTGCAAACACAGGTAAGGCACGGGACACTGCCATTTTACACCATCTGCGACGGACTCGCGTCATTCAAACGCGCCAGCCATATTCATGTCTTATACTCAGATTTCCGGTCGCCTAAAGCACTTTGCCGCCCATATTTCAGATGCTGTCCGCACTGAAGATGCGCTGACAGCACGATATCAGCTTGTGCTGGATGATCAGACGCTTGACCTTCATGCATTCCTGGGTTGCGGCATCAGCTTCAGGTACCAGGGTCAGACAGGTTGTATTGCGTGTGACGCCAGCAGCAGCAGACTGTACGGCGGCGGATACTGTTATCCCTGCTTCAGCAGCCTGGCGCGCTGTGACTTATGTATCGTGAGTCCTGAGCGCTGCCACCTGCACCTGGGCACCTGTCGCGAGCCCGAGTGGGGAGATGCGTTCTGTATGCAACCCCACACGGTGTACCTGGCCAACACCAGTGGCACCAAGGTCGGTCTCACGCGGACTGGTCGAGAGCGTAAACGTTGGCTGGATCAGGGCGCGGAGCAGGCCATTGCGATCATCAGGACGCCGTCGCGCCGTTCTGCGGGCTATATTGAACAGCTGCTGAAACGTCAGCTCAGTGACAAAACCAACTGGCGCCAGCTGGTGACCGGTATCCGGGCTGGCCAGGACCTGTCTGTGCTTGCATCGATGCTGCGAGACAGTTTTGCTCTTCAACCAGCATTTGAGGAGCAACCGGTGGATGATCTGGAGAGGGCACAAGTTCGCTGGATCGATGCGCCGGAGGTGGTGACAATTCAATATCCGGTCATGCAATACAGCCCGGCACAACGCCTCAAAGTAACCCCGGCACAGCCGGTTCTCTGCGATAATCTGCTGGGGATTGTGGGTCAGTATCTGCTGCTGACCCAGGGCGTTGTATTCTTACCTGATTATCGAGGACTGGCATTGGACATAACAATCACGGAGCCTTTCGATATGACAGACAGTCATGAACCTTTGCAACTGGTCCAGCAGGACAGTTTGTTCTAGGGCGCACAAGGGCAACAAAAACAACAAACGTCAACCAAGGACATCATCATGAAAGACGGGCAGCCGCAAGAAATCAGACTGGCAGATTACCAGGCGCCTGGATATTCCACGCAATCGACACATCTGACATTTGACATCAATGACGGCGCCACTGTGGTAACCAACGTCATGACCGTTGAGCGGCGTGATGACACTGCAGATGCTTTACATCTCGATGGGGAGTATCTGGAACTCATTTCCGTGAGTGTTGATGGACGGGAACTGGCAGGTAATGAATACCAGCTCGATGAAGAGTCGCTGGTATTGCGGGATCTGGATGCCCGGCACGAGATTAAGATCGTGACCCGCATCAAACCGGAGGAGAATACCGCGCTTGAGGGTCTGTATCGATCTGGTGGCATGTATTGCACACAGTGTGAGGCGCAGGGTTTCAGGCGCATCACCTATTACCAGGATCGTCCGGATGTTCTGGCGAGATTTACCACCACCATTATTGCTGACGCCGCCGCATATCCGACGCTGCTGTCAAACGGTAACCTGATTCAAGGCCCCGAAGTGGCTGATGGTCGCAGGCGCGTGACCTGGGAAGACCCATTTCCAAAGCCGTCTTATCTGTTTGCGCTGGTTGCGGGCGATCTGGAGATGATCGAAGATACGTTCACCACCATGAGTAACCGTCAGGTTACGTTGCGCATCTATTCCGAGCCGCACAATATCGGGCAGTGTGACTATGCCATGGATGCGCTTAAGCGATCCATGCAGTGGGACGAAGAAAAATTTGGCCGTGAATATGACCTGGACATATTCATGATCGTTGCGGTGGAAGACTTCAACATGGGAGCCATGGAAAACAAAGGACTCAACATTTTCAATACGTCCTGCGTGCTGGCCAGCAAAGACACTGCAACCGATGCGGCATATGAGCGGGTTGAAGGGGTGGTGGCGCATGAATATTTTCACAACTGGTCGGGCAATCGCGTCACCTGTAGAGACTGGTTTCAACTCAGTCTGAAAGAGGGGTTCACTGTTTTCAGAGATGCCGAGTTCTCATCAGATATGAATTCACGCGCCGTGAAACGTATTGAAGACGTTACTTTTCTGCGTGCCGTGCAGTTTGCTGAAGACGCCGGCCCACTTGCTCACGCTGTAAGACCCGCCGCGTATATTGAGATATCAAATTTTTATACCACCACCATCTACGAAAAAGGCGCAGAGGTGGTGCGCATGTATAAAACCCTGCTCGGTAGTGAAAAGTTTCGCGCCGGCAGCGACCTGTACTTTGAGCGTTTTGATGGTAGCGCTGCAACGACAGATGATTTTGCTGCGGTGATGGAGGAAGTCTCGGGTCAGGATCTTACCCAGTTCAAGCGCTGGTATGAACAAGCCGGCACACCGCTCCTGACGGTGCAGGAAACCTTCAGCGGCGGTGAATTCAAGCTGAGCATCACCCAGAGCTGTCCAGCCACGCCAGGCCAGGCGGAAAAGCAGCCTTTCCAGATACCCATAGAGCTGGGTTTGCTCAACAATCAGGGCGAACCTGTTTCTTTTTATGATCTCGTGATTGACTGTGACGATCACTTTGAGAGCCGTGACGAGGGGCTTTCGTTGCTGCTGTCCATGACCCAGGCACATACCACCGTGTCATTCAGCTTCCTTGAACAAAGGCCTGTGGTGAGCTTTCTGCGCGGCTTCTCCGCACCTGTACGCGTCAGTTATGAGCGTCCGACCCAGGATCTGCAGCTGCTGGCCAACAAAGACACGGATGGTTTTGTTAAATGGGATTCAATGACTTCCCTCTGGCTACAGGCTTTTGCAGGTGAAGACGACCATAGCCCTCTGATTGATATTGTCGGTAATCTTGCCGAGCAGGCACTGTTGCTGCCTGAAGACGCAGAACAGAAAATGCTGGCAGCAACGCTGCTGAACATGCCTGAGGCAAACTATCTGTTTGAGCAGTTGAGTGTGCTTGATGTCGATCACGTGCTGACAACTTCAGATGAACTGTATCGTGCAATTGGCTCTGCGCATGCATCCACCTGGCTGGCACTGTTCGAGAAGAATGCCGCCGCGGGGCCGTACCAGCCAGACAGTTCTGGTATGGCGCGCAGGGCGCTGGCACACCGCGCTTTCAGTTATTACGCGCAAAGCCTCGAAGGTGATGATCTGGCGCAGTTTGTGACTACCTTTTTTGCGCAGGCAGACAATCTGACCGACCGCAGAGCAGCGTTAAGTGTTGCTGCCCGCCACGAAAAACTGGCGGCACCTGTGCGCAAAAAGATGTTCGAGGATTTCTATACTGCCTGGCAGGCGGAAGCCCTGGTCGTGGATCTGTGGTTCAGTTTGCAGGCGCAGAGTCCATTGTCGACTATTGAGGATGTGCAGGCACTTACCCAACATGCGGCTTTTGACATAAAAAATCCGAATCGGGCGCGCTCGGTCTACAGCGCGTTTGGTATGTATAACCATCATCGTCTGCATGCCCTGGACGGCAGCGGCTATCAGTTTGTGGCCGATGCGATCGCTGTCATTGATCAGTTAAATCCACAGTTGGCGTCACGTCTGGCAACGCCGTTAACCCGTTGGCATCGATATGACCCCAACAGAGCGCTGCTGATGAAAGCGCGCCTGGAACAACTGTCTGATTCGCCGCAGATATCCAAAGACCTTTTCGAGATTGTCAGTAAGAGCCTGCAGCAGGGTTAGTTTACAGCCCGCCGGCGTACAGTGGCGGCAGCGGGTTGTCTGAGTCAGGCTCAGACGCTTCGATCTGCAAACGCCGTAAGCTGTGCTGTAGCGTGGCGAAAGCGTCGTCCAACTGTGACTCTGGCAGCGTCTGCTGATAAAAATGCCGGTCAATTGTCGCCAGTGCGCGATCTGCGGCGTCATCTGTCTGTCGCAATTTTGCCAGCGCCAGATGGTCTGTTGTTGCGTAACGCAAACTCAGATAGTGCTGCAGCGCCGCAATGGCGGCTCTTGCATCCTGCTCGGCAATGGCTTTGTTGAATAAGCGATACCACTGATGCGCTGTTCTGGGTGCGTGCGACGAAGCATTACGCGCACGGCGCAGCCAGCGCCATGCCAGCAGTGCGGCGATGGCAACCAGCCCTGCGAGCAGGGCCGGAAGCACAACTTCCAGCCACGTGCCTGCGCTGTTAGTTGCACTGTCCCGTTCAGGTTCTGCGGATGCCTGTGCTGATATGGCGCCATCCTCCGGAGTTTCAACCGGATCCACCACTGCGGTGCCGGAGACGTTCAGAAACTGTTCTGCAGTGCTGCTGATCCGAACCTGGTTATTGACTGTATCCCACCAAGTTATCTCTATCGACGGCAGGCTCAGGGACCCAGGCTGCAACGGTACAATCGAGTTGGTCTGCAGTCGGGATCCCTTGACGGTGGCGCCGCGGGTGTCATCTTCAACAACCGGTGCGGCGGGATAGATACGAAACTCGCGCTCGCTCAATGCCAGAGGCAGCGGTGGAGACATCGAGCCGATGTTACCCTGGATATAAACCAGCAGTTCATGCCTGATGGTATCGCCAACTTCGTGGTCAGGCCGGTCAGGGCTGATGACATACATCAGATCTACATTGGTGGCAGGTAACCATGGGGCATCGCTGGGGTAAACATCAGGTACCGGCAGTACGGTGATGGTTTCTGTTGGCGTGCCCACCCGCACACCTTTGCGCGAAACGCGGCCGTTCTCGATCAACCGGACACTGGCTGTGATATTGATGCCGGGAACTTCGAATCTGCCACTGGCCTCGGGATAAATGGCATAGCGCTGCTCAACTAACCCATAGGTTTTGCCATTGCGCATGGTTGTGTCTGAGCGGGTTTCACCCAAAGTGAGTACAACCGCATCTGATATCTCCGGTGCGCCAGGCAGGTCTGAGTACAGTTGCACACCCTGGGAATAAAGCAGGCGGCGGGTGAGGATCAGCTCACTTTGTACATAGATTTCGTCCGCGGAGACTTCGTTTTCGAAGAAGACAAGCTCATCAATGGTCTGTCGGGTCGCAGCCGACAGCGGGCGCACTTTCAGTTCCAGTGTTGGCGTGGGTTCATTGCCCACCATGATGCTTGGAATGGTCAGCGTACCCGTTCTCTTCGGTTGCAGGGTGATCTGATAATCGACCCAGCTGACGCCGCGGCCATTGAGGAATCTGGACTGGCTGACTGTATTGGTACTCAGGACATGAAAATCTTTTTCCAGCGCGCTGAGGTCCAGGGTCTGGGTCTGTCGGGTTTCGTTGATTTTTATGGTGAGCCGAACGGTTTCCAGCTCATCAATGTTCTGCGCTGACAATTGTGCAGACACAGCCGCGACAACCGGGTTTGTGAGCATCAACAGCAGGATAGCGCAGAGCGATGTGTAATATCTTGTCACCATAGCTTATCGCCCTGGCGGTTGCTGAAGTCGCCGTTACGCAACCGTTCTTTGGTTTCATGTGAGAATTTGCGTCGCAGCAAACCGCCGGGGTCGTCAGGTACCCGGCGCAGCCACTGCTCCAGCGCTTCCTGTTTCTCATCCCTGGCGTTTTCGTTTTCCTCAGCCTGTGCCATCTGCTGCTGTGAACCTTCCTGTTCCTGATTCCGGTCGCTGTCGGACTGCTCCTGTTGCTGTTCCTGCTCAGATTGCTCTGACTGATCCTGCTGCTGCGACTGTTCCTGGTCCTGCTGCTGGTTGCCTTGCTCGCTGTCACTGCTGTCGTTGTTGGCCTGGCTTTGCTGATTCTGCTCCTGTTCCTGCTGCGCGTCCTGTTTTTCCTGTAACAGCCGTTCAATCAGCTCTTTGTTATACAGGGCGTCTTCGTGATCGGGTTGAACAGCCAGTACCTGTTCATATCGCGTAATGGCACCTTCGTAGTCACCCAGACGAGCAAGCGCATTGGCTTCGTTATAGCGCCCGGTTGTGCCGGATTCAGCTTGAAAGCCAGCCAGCGCGCCTGCGTAATCACCGCTGCGATATTGGGCAACAGAGCGCCACTGATCATTGTCGAAGAGTGTGGCCGCCCGCTCCGGTTCGCCACTGCGCAGAGCGTTGTAGCCACGCTGGTCACTGCGCTGCCAGAGACTGTCCCAGACATCGCCAAGGCCGGCTGCATGGACCGGTGGCGCCGGCAGCATACACACGGCCAGTAAACACACCAGTACACCTTTACGGAAGCTCAGCAGAACCAAGGGAATCAGCAACAGCGCAACCCAGTAGCCCTGGTCAAACCACGTATCAAACTCACGTTCAACTTCTATGGTTTCATCATCGCTGGGCAATGGGGTATCGAGGATGGAAATGATGTCCTGGTCACCCACATCTGCCAGGGCGTACTTGCCATAAGACAATTCTGCAACTTCACGGAGTCTGACCTCATCCAGCATTGCGACAACCTGATTACCCTCCTGGGTGCGTAACACTCTACCCGGCTGGCGTACGCGATCCAGGGGTATAACACCGCCGTCATAGGTGCCAATCCCCAATACGGAAATAGGAAACGCACGGCTGCGGTGGCGACTCACCGAGCTGATATCGTCAATGCCGTCAGTAACCATCAGAATCCGGCCCTGTTGTACAAAACTGTTCTCGAACAGCTCGTGTGCCAGGGTCAGGGCATGGTTCGGGTTGCTGCCAAACACCGGCATCATTTCCGGACTCAGCGAAGCCAGCAGGTTGGTGATGGTGGCCACATCATCGGTCAGTGGTACAACCGCGTGTGCGTCGCCCGCATAAGCAATAAGCGCCGTCTGACCTTCATCACGCAACCGCAGCGCGTCTGCAATTTCCTGGCGGGCGCGTACGACGCGAGAGGGTTTCACATCTTCAGCCAGCATCGAGAGTGACAGATCAAGCAGTATGATCAGCGCATCATTCTTCTGTTCCACACTTTGCGGCAGCTTCTGCCAGGTTGGTCCTGCGACACCAAGGCTTGTCAGGCAAAGCGCTGCAATGAGGATGACAACAAGAGAGCGATTGGCCTGCTTGTGGGCGCCATCAAGCAGCACACGCAGCAGATTGTCATCAATACTGCTCTCCCAACCCGAACCGGTCTGGGTCTTGCGTACCCAGTACCAGCCCAGCAGGGCCAGCAGCGGCAGCGCTAACAGCCAGAACGGGCGCAGAAAATGAAATTCTTCAAACATAACGCTTTCTTGCTATATCCATGAGCAGCAGCAGTGCAAACAGACACAGGCCCAGGCCCAACGGATAAAAATACAACGCCTGCGTCGGGCGGTAAGTTTCCGGATCCTGGTCGATGGGTTCCAGCTCATCGATCAGCCTGTATATCTCTAACAGACCTTGTGTGTCGCGAGCACGAAAATATTTACCTCCGGTAGTTTCCGCAATTGCGGTAAGCGTGTCTTCATCCAGATCGGCCGAGGGATTGGTAATGCGCCTGCCAAACAGGCCAGGCATTCGCATTTCGTCAGCGCCCACACCGATGGTGTATATTTTGATCTTATCGTACGCCGCAAGTTCCGCGGCTTTTTCCGGTTCAACTTCACCCACGTTGTTTGCGCCATCCGTCAGCAGAATCAGAATTTTGTCTTCCTGGGGACGCATTCTGAGGCGTTTCACCGCAAGGCCGATGGCGTCGCCAATGGCAGTTTTGCCGCCGGCGATGCCGATTGGTGCCTCAATCAGCAGGCGGTTGACACTGGTCAGGTCAAACGTCAGTGGGGCCTGCAGGTAAGCGTTGGTGCCGAACAGCACCAGTCCCACGCGATCTCCTTTACGTGCTTCGACAAACCCGCTGACCACAGCTTTGACCACGTTCAGGCGATCAACAAAATCTCCGTTGAGCGCCATGTCTTCGGTGGCCATGCTGCCTGAGATGTCTACCGCCAGCATCAGGTCACGGCCGCTGGTTGGTAAGGTGACGGCGTCCCCCGTCCACTGCGGACGCGCTGCGGCAACCAGCAGCAGACACCAGACACACCACAGCAGCACGTGCTGCCAGCGTCGGCCTGGCTCGATGAAGGACTGTTCGCCGGATACTTCCGCAAACCGGGAGAGTGAGGGTACGGTCAGTGCCGCCTGAGTTCTGTTTTTTGCCTGCCACATCGTGCGCACCGCCAGCGGTAAGGGCAGCAGGATGAACAGCCACGGCCACAGCCACTCGATCACGGCTTCACCTTCGCAATCACTTTTTTCAGCGCAGTGTGAAGCTGGTCTACGTCAATCTGCGGCTGGGCGCTGTAACGGCTGTTGCCCAGCACGCTGGCAGCGCCTGTGCTGAATTCCGAAGAACCGGAAAGCTCATCCAGGACCTGTAGCCAGGCGTCGCCGGACAGGCGTGCGTAGCTCTGTTGTCGGTAGGCTCTGACCAGCAGTCGTTTCAACAGTTCGTTGCCGTTATGCAGATATTGTGTCGCGCTGATTTCTCCCGCCTGATAGCGACTGTACAACTGCGCAAGCTGTGTGCCCGCAGCTCGAGACGGCGCACGTTTTTTATAGCTTCTGATCATGGCTCGACTCAACCAGATCACTGCCGCCACGCTGACAGCAGCGAGTAACCACCAGCCATATGCGGGCGGCCACCACGAGGGGTCAGGAGGAAGGTGCACATCACGAAGCTGTTGCAGCGGATCGCTTTGCATTACACCCAGACCATTTCGTCAAGGCTGGTGTTGTCCGTCTGCACACCAACATAGCTCATTGCATCGTGGCGACACATCTGTTCAATGGCTGCGGTGCGGTCGGCAAATCTCTGCGCGTATTTGTGGCGCAGCTGACGGTCGCCGGTATAAAACTGCAGGCGATGCTGTCCATCGGTGACTGCATAGTGATCTGCAGGCGGCAGATGCTGTTCAAGCGGATCATAAATATGTACGACAACAACCTGATTGTGTCGCGCGAGCTGGTGCAGGTGTTGTTGCCAGCGCTCCAGATCGCCAGCAAAATCACTCAGGACAAATATACGAAAGTTTGTCCTGGTCAGCCGTCGTACGCGTAACATGCCTTCATCGACACTGGAGGTGCTGTCGATGGTGCCGGGCTGCAGATCCTGGTTACATTGACTGACGTCATTCAACAGCCGCGCAACGGCTTTGGCAGTGCGATAGGGGCGATGTACAATTTGACGGTCGTTGCTGATGACAATGCCGCCAACGCGATCGCCGGCAGCCAGATTCTGCCAGGCTATTCTAGCCGCGAGATCTGCACATGCGACAGATTTGAGGCGTATTTTGGAGCCGAAAAACATCTGCTGTGATTGGTCAACCACCAGGAGGGTGGGGCGCTCGCGCTCTTCGCGAAAAATTTTGGTGTGTGGTTTGTTTTTGCGCGCGGTTACGCGCCAGTCTATGGCGCGAATGTCGTCACCGGGCTGATAGGTCCGAACTTCGGAAAAATCGACGCCGCGACCTTTCACCTTTGACAGTTTCAAGCCGGCACGATTGCCAACCACCCGCGAACTGGTTGCTGGATTGTGCGGCAGGGTTTTGTAGCGTAATGCCAGCAGCTGATCAAGGTCGACATACGCACCCCTTAACACTTCAGGCTCTACAGAATTTGGCATGGCCCGCATCTGACCTAAGGCACAGGTACCTGATCGATCAAGGCATCGATGACCTGATCGGGTGTAACACCCTGGGCAGCAGCCTCAAATGACAGGATTAACCGATGGCGCAGAACATCATGGGCAACGGCCTGAACATCCTGGGGTGTCACAAAATCTCTGCCGCTGAGCCAGGCCAGAGCACGTGAGCATAAATCGAGAGCGATGGTTGCCCTGGGGCTGCCACCAAATTCCAGCCAGCGCGCCTGATCTTCCGAGGGGTTCCGCGTTGCCATTACCAGGGCGACGATGTAGCGCTCGACGGAATCGGTCATATGCAGGCTGAGTAATGCCTTGCGTGCGGCAAACACCTGTTGTTGGGATACTACCGGCGGGGGGTCATCTTCCGGGCTCTGGACGCTTTCATCCCTGACCAGCTCGAGGATCTTCCTTTCCGCGGCGGCATCCGGGTATTGCACAATGACATGCAGCAGGAATCGGTCCAGTTGCGCCTCGGGCAGAGGATAGGTGCCTTCCTGTTCAATGGGGTTCTGGGTAGCCATGACCATAAACAGATCCGCAAGCGGGAATGTGTCCCGACCAACGCTGACCTGGTGTTCAGCCATGGCCTCCAGCAATGCGGATTGCACCTTGGCCGGCGCGCGGTTGATCTCGTCTGCCAGAATGAGATTGTGGAAGATAGGGCCTTCCTGAAACTTGAATGAGCCATCCTCGGGACGAAATATTTCCGTACCGGTGACGTCGCTGGGCAGCAGATCCGGAGTGAACTGAATGCGATGGAAGTCGCCTTCGATGACGCGAGCCAGCTCTTTGATTGCCCGGGTTTTGGCAAGGCCCGGGGCGCCCTCTACAAGCAGATGACCGCCACACAAAAGCGCCATCATGAGGCGCTGGATCAGCAGATCCTGACCGATGATTTTAGTTTCCAACCAACGGGAAGCCTGATTGATGGATTCAAATGTCGATTCTGTGGAAACGGTATTCATAGTATCTCGGAAGTTGCGCAACGGGGTATTGTAGCGGCCGGTCTGGCGAGGTCCAGCACTAGTGCCCTGCGCCGGATTCTCTGAGCTTTGGGATTTTTTCAGCAGGACGCTGGCAGGTTGCAAATTGTGTCTATAGTAAATGCATGGCTGATACCCAACCCCATTCGGCTTTATCCGCACGACGCTTTGTGGTGGATATACGTTTAACAACCGAGCAGATCAAAGCCTTCTATGCTGGTGATGTCAGCCAGGTCTCCGCTCGGGATCGCCAGGGTATACGGTTGGCTTTTCCTCTTCAGAGCCTGCGACGATTCATTGACCACAATGGAATATCCGGCACCTTTGTCATTCATGTGGATCGACACAACAGGCTGAGATCCCTCGAGCGACTCTGAAAACCCATCCGCCAGAAGTCGCAGCCGGAACAAAACGTTACCCATTTACCCGCAACCGTTCGTTTTTGCACCAATGTTGTGCAGATTAGGCGCCGCGTTATTTAAAAAGGCAGAATTTCACTCAATTTGTCGCCCACAATGCTTTCCGTGCACGAAAATGTGGCATCTGCTCAGTGCGTGGTGAATAATGGCCGGCAAAACATCTTAACCACGCACATTTTTTAGGGGAGAAAATATGAGCAGGGCACTTTTGAGGTTTATCGGGAGCCTGATTGTACTGTTATCGGGTCTGATCAGTCTGCCGGCCTCCGCGGCTACAGTGTTCAGCGGCGCTGATACAGCCTGGATCCTGACCGCAACGGCATTGGTCCTGTTTATGACGATTCCCGGCCTGTCGCTGTTTTATGGTGGCCTGGTCAGAACAAAAAATGTCCTCAGCGTACTGATGCAGTGTTTCACCATCACCTGCGTTGTATCTGTCTTGTGGCTGCTGGTTGGCTACTCGCTGGCGTTCAGCGATGGCGGCACAGCCAACGCCTTTATAGGTGGCTTTGATAACGTCATGTTCGGCTCGATATCCGAAGCAACCCTGTCGGGCAGCATCCCTGAGAGTTCCTTTGCGCTTTTTCAGATGACATTTGCGATTATCACGCCGGCACTTATCGTCGGTGGTTTTGCTGAACGTATCCGATTTTCCGCGATGGTGGTTTTCAGCGCCGCGTGGCTGCTCCTGGTTTATGCGCCTGTCTGTCACTGGGTCTGGGGTGGCGGCTGGTTGAGCGGCCTGGGTGTCATGGACTTTGCCGGTGGCACTGTGGTCCACATCACAGCAGGAGTTGCCGCGCTGGTTGCGGCCATCATGCTGGGTCAGAGGCGCGGTTTTCCAACCCAGGCAATGCCTCCTCACAACATGACCTTGACCGTCACAGGCGCTGGTATGTTGTGGGTTGGCTGGTTTGGCTTTAACGGCGGCAGCGCTCTGGCGGCCAATGGGGACGCAGCCATGGCCATGCTGGTTACGCATGTTTCCGCGGCAGCAGGCGCGCTCACCTGGATGGCCGCAGAGCGTATCAGGTATGGCAAGCCATCAGCGCTGGGCGCGGTCACAGGGATGGTTGCAGGTCTCGGCACCATTACGCCGGCATCCGGTTTTGTTGGACCCGGCGGCGCGCTGATTATTGGCATCAGTGCGGGCGCGATCTGTTTCCTGGCGACTAATTTCATCAAACGAACTCTGAAAATTGATGATTCGCTGGATGTCTTCCCGGTACACGGGGTAGGCGGCATTCTGGGCACCCTGCTGACGGGTGTTTTTGCCAGCAATGCATTGGGAATTTTCAGCGGTCAGGAAGACATCAACATCACCAGTCAACTGGGCATTCAGGCCGTTGGGGTCATTGCAACCCTGGCTTACACAGCGGTTGTGACCTTTGCCATCCTTAAATTCACAGATGTCGTGCTCGGCAATCGAGTTGAAGACGATGAAGAACTGGAAGGTCTCGATCTGGTCTCTCATAACGAACGAGGCTACGATTTGTAGCGGGGCGGACTCAAGTTCTGTCCGTGGCTGCCGTTATCCCAATAGACCGATCAAGGATGACGGACTTTGCCATGCAAATTGGAATGATAAATGGCGCTACGCTGCAGCAGAATTATGCTCAGCTACCCGTAGCGTCTCCGGCTGCGAGTAATCCTCAAGCCCAGACCCTGGTGCAGAACAACAGCCAGATAACCGCCGCCGCGCCCGGCTATCCGGTCGCCATGATGAGTCCTGCTTACGTGATGGCCTATGTGCAGATGCCGGTTTCCATGGCGGGCTTCAGCGCGCCAGCCCCCGGCGCGGTCCTGAACACTGGTACGGCAGTGGGCGCTGCCGCTCAGGGCATCAGCTCTGCTGCGGCGGCTAATGCAGGTGGTGCAAGCCACGTGACCGCTAATCCGACAAATGCCACCGCCACAAACGCGGCGCCTTCAGCGGCAGGATATGGCGGATACGGTGGGGTTGGTGGTTACGCAGGGTTTGCCATGCCAGTGATGATGGCGCCGGTGTTCCTGCAGATGGGCTATCCGATGGTGTTCCAGGGGTCTGTTGCTCAGCCTCCGGCAGCTCAGCCTCCTGCAGCAATAGCATCCGGTGAAAACGATGTGCCTGCGACCACTGCGTCAGAGACTCCCGTGGTGCAGAGCGCTGCGGTGCCCGATGCACCGGTCATGACCGATGGGCCGGTGATTGATGTGGTGCCCCAGTCTGATCCGGATTCCCCGAGCGCCCGCTTACCCGCTTTGCCAATCAGTTCATTACAGGCCGATGATTTTGCGGACTACAAGCTCATAGAAAAAAGCAGACAGCAGGAAACCAGATTAAGCTTTTCGCTGACCACCCGAGAGGGTGATCAGATTACGCTGAATTTCAGCCAGATTGACGCCACTTCCACCATGCGTTTCAACGGCGAAACCCTGGCGGGCGACACCTTGCGTGACGGCAGTTTTACAGAAGATTCGGAACGCATCGTCAATATGGATGTAGTGGGCGATCTGTCTGATGATGAGAAGGCGGCCATCGATGCGGTCATGTCGACGGTGATTGATGCGGTTAACTCTTTCTTTACAGGTAAAACCGGCGATGCGGTGGCCAAGCTGAAGGCGATGGATTTTGACGGCGCGCAACTGGCTGAAATGTCTCTGAACATGTCTCTGAGCAAACAAGCGACGGTGTCGAAGGCCTATCACGATGGTGGAGATTATCTGCACGACCTGAAAAACCGGGATGCGGACATCAGTCAGGCGCTTGATTTCATGGCCACACAACAGAAGCGTCTGATCGATATGGCCAAAAACGTGCTTGATGCGCCAAGTGCTGCCAAACTCGTGCGCTCGCTGGTGCCACCGATGATGTCTGAACCTTTTGTTGAGCTGTCTGAACAGATTGCAGGTGAGCCAAGAGATGACGGTGCCGATGACGATATGATCGACAAAGACGCTGCCCAACCAGGTTAACGGTCAGACCGGTGCGCTTTAACCCAGGGTTAGATCAGGACCCCGTTCAGCGGCTTGTCTGACCAGATGATCCACCAGGCGTTGAAAGGGATAACCAATGGCTTCGGCACCTTCCGGGTAAAGGCTGACAGGGGTCATGCCAGGTAGTGTGTTTACCTCCAGCAGCGTGATTCTGCCGGCATCTGTCACAATAAAATCGGCGCGGGACAAATCCCGCAGACCCAGTGCCTGATGTGCTCTGACCGCGATATTCTGCAGCTGCTGCAGCAACGGCGCTGGCAGAGGGGCGGGCATCAGATGTTCGCTCTGCCCGGGAGTGTAACGATTTGCATAGTCGTACCACTGGCTATCCGCTGTGACAATTTCGATCACAGGATGCGCCAGCAGGGATTCTTCAACCTGCAGCACACCGACAGTTATTTCTTTTCCCATGACGTAGGGTTCAATCAGGCAGGTCCCAAAAGTGAGAGCGTCTGACAGTGCAGTCGACAGATCGCCACCGTTAGGCAGTGGGGTGACACCGATAGCAGAACCCTGGTTCAGGGGTTTGATGACAACGCCTGATCCCAGTTCACGCACGACCTGTTTGTGCACAACAGACAGGTCATCACCGGGTGCCACAAGAATATCGGGTGCGACGGGTAGCTCTGCACGCCGGAAGATATGTTTGGCAACCGCTTTATCCATCGCCATTGCGCTGCCTCTGACACGACTGCCCACGTAGGGTAACCCCAGCATCTCCAGCATGCCTTGCACTGTGCCATCCTCGCCAGGCGGGCCATGTAGTGCCGGAAACACCACGTCTGGTGACATTTCCAGCAGCAAGCGCATACAGCGATTGTCCAGCTCGACAAGCTCACAAGTATGACCTTCATTGCGCAGCGCTTGCGCAACCTGCTGTGCCGAATTGCGCGAAACCTCCGCTTCCGCAGAAGCTCCCCCCATTAAAACGGCAACATTCAGAGTCTGCTCGGGCATCAGGTTCAGGTATCCTTTTTCAAACCTTGGGAGGGTGCTGGCGACATCAACGTTGCCGGCTGATGGGTGGCGCGCAGGCCGGGGCGGGGGTGAATACAGCACCAGCGTTCATGATCTCTCCATGCACCGTTGATAAACAAAAAAGCCTCGGAATACCCTTCTTTGACAAAACCACAACGCGCCACCAGATTGGCAGAGCGGGTATTGCCGGGTTGAATATTGGCTTCCAGCCGGTGTAGACCCATGGTGTTGAAGGCATAAGCCACCAGCTGTTGCAGGCCCTCGCGCATGTAACCCGCGCCCTGAAACTGCGCACCCACATAATACCCCAGTGATGCACTCTGAAACGAGCCGCGCACGATATTGTTGATGTTGATGACGCCCACAATGTGGTTGTCTTCATTGCGGGTGATGACAAAACCGGCATGGTCCTCCCGATTCACTCGCTGCAGGTAATACTTGAACAGAACCGGGTTGGTGGGCGGAGTGATCCAGGGTTCATGCAGCGCCACGCTGCCGCGCATCAGGTGCACAAATTCCTTTTCATCATCCCGCTGCACCCGACGAATGGAAACCCGCGGCTCAGCGTTCACCGGGCCCTCTGTTTTCGAGCAGGAAAATTTCCCACAGCGTTGGTGGAATCAGTGCCAGACCAAAAATCAGCAGATAAATCGGGTGTGCGCTGAGCTCTGCTGCCACAGGCCAGACCCGGGAGAGATCGAAGTTGATCTGCTGCCAACTCAGCAGCCCTGCGGTGGTCAGGGCAAAGCCGGCTGCCAGCAATATGAAACGGATTAAGAATCGAAAATACATGTGGCCATCGGTCTCACATTAAATACCTCGTGCAGGCTGAGCTGCCAGAACATAACCGGCGCCGCGTCTGGACAGCCAGGCAGAAATGAACTGCGCCAGCGGATAGCGGCGTTCAACAGACCCATGATCTTCACCAGCAGGGTCTTTGACAAGCACCTCATTGTCCTGCACGCCGTACAAAAGTACCAGATGCCCCTGGCTCTGCGTCAATGGGGCATCCTGCAGCTGTCCCTGTGCAAAGCGGATACTGCAGACCAGTGGAATCTGTTGTTGCAGCAGAACCAGCACATCCTCCCAGCGGTTAAACACTTCAACAGCGGCAACAATACCCTGGGCGCTGGCCCAATGAATGGCCATTGGCCAGGAACCGTAGGCGTTGCTGATTGGATCAAAGCACGCCGCGATGGTGTCCTCCCAGGTAGGTGACTGAGCAAACCGGGTCATTGCCATCTGCAGCGCCGTGGGCGAACAGATACGCTGTGCGATGGATGCATCAGCCTGCATCTGGCTGATGGTGGCCGGCAGAGGAAGTATGACGTTACCGCCTGAAAGAGGCGGTTTGGGCGCCAAGTCCAATGGTCGCAAGCCCACCACCAGCAGGTAAGCCCGGGGTCTGAGCGCAGCCTGTACGACAACAGTGATGGTACCGGCGCCTGTGTCCCTCAGCGTGTGCCAGCAGTCGATGTGCGTGGATACCACAGCCTCTTTGCCTGCCACAACATGGGTCTGTGCACGACTTGCCGGCTCGACATCGCCAGGGACGCGCTGCAGTTTGCTCCTGGTCTCACCGTTACAGAACTCAAAGTAGTGACTCTCACAGGCCGGCAACTGCATGTAACTTGGCACCACAATGTGCTCTGCGGGTACAGCGGGCAGAGCAACATCCGCGCACCAGGTATTCGGCTCAGGTCCGGCGTACCAGTTGGCCGGGCGATCCACCGGCAATGGATAGACCTCTCGGGTGCGGGTGTCAGCTAGTCGGATGGCTAAGTTCATGGCAAGATCTTACCCGCGAGTCTGCAACAAAACACCTTTTCCATGGCACAGCTGAAATTTTACACTACCGCCCACTGCAGTTTATGTGAACAGACGTTGGATCTTTTGTTAGCCACTCCGGAGCTGGCGGGATACAGGGTAGAAACCATCGACATTGCCGATCATCAGGAACTGCTCGAACGTTATGGCGACAAGATTCCAGTGCTCAACCTGAACGGAGAGGAGTTGAGTGCACCCATTGACAGAAATTGTCTGCTGCAATGGATTGCCCGGTTCGGATAACGCCGCGTTGATTCAGCGCACCGTTGCTTCAACGCTTCAACGCACCGCCAGACGCTGCTCGCTGACGCTCAGGGTAGGTGTTGGGGTATTCAGTTTGTTGCCGTAAACGTGGCGAAACGCCAGCACGTTTTTCACATAATTTCTCGTTTCCCGGAAAGGAATCCGCTCTATCCAGACGTCCATCGGCATATCATTGGCATCTTTGATCCAACGGTCCACCCGGTGTTCACCGGCGTTGTATGCTGCGATCGCCAGCGGCGTCTGTCCCTGATATCGCTCAACCAGCCAGGCCAGATGAAAACTTCCGAGTCTGATGTTGAGGTTTGGGTCAGCCAGATCTGCGGCTGTGGGTTGCGGCAAGCCGGCCCGGCGAGCAACAATTCTGGCAGTGCTGGGCAGCAGCTGCATGAGTCCGCGGGCATCCGCTGAGGAGCGCACATCCGCCTGCATGGCGGACTCCTGTCTGGCGATGGAAATGAGCAGCGGCACAGGTAAGCCGGTGCGCATGCTGGCCTGTCTGAACTGTGCTTCGTAAGCTAACGGAAATCTTAAGTGAAGATGGTTGGTCGCCTCTGCAATATTTGCGGTACTGATGGCCAGGTGAGTCAGGCCGAGGCTGGCAGCCAGTTCGGCGGCGATAACCTGCTCTTCGAAACCCATGGAATTGAGCCCCTGGTACCATTCTCTGCGGGCATTGAGGGTGTCACCGACGGCGAACAGTTCTATGCTTCTCGTGATGCCTGAATGGCGGCGTATTTTAGCCAGATCTACACTGCTGACGTTGCTTTGCTGTGCATTCATCTGCCCTGGCAGGCCAAGTTCCTGCGCAGCCAGGAAACCGTAGTAATGTCGTTGACCTGCAAGTTCGGTCATGGCGCTGCTGTCGAAAGTCGTCTGCGCGCCTGCGCGCTTGCGGGCCATGCCGGCCCAATAAACCCATTCGGATTTCTGCTGAACATCAGCGGGCAACTGGTCGGTCCAGTAAATCACTTCAGACCAGTTCTGTGCCCTGACTGCGGCGTTCGCCAGGTCTTCCATGACATCGCTTAATGTAATCCTTGAACGCATCGCCTCGTTGGGGAAAACCTCATTTTCCCTGGCGGACGTAACAGCAATGACACCGTCGATGCGCTGCCGCAGATTAGGATCAAAAGTGTGGCTGCGCTGATAACTCCGCCACAGTCTGGCCGCTTCCGCTGCATCCCGGGAGGCAAGTCGGGTCAGTCCGTGCGCAATGATGTGCTGAACACGCAGAGAGTTATCCGCATAGTTTCCTGTGCGCGCGATCTGTGTCGGTGTCACATGAACGTCGTAGTAGCGCTGCGCGAGCACTTTGTTGCTGTCGCTGAAATAACGCATCAGATATCGCGCCAGGCTGCGGGCATTGCCTTCGATGGCTGCCGAGAAACGTTGCCAGACGACATCCTGGGTGAATCGGGCGGTTTTGCGCCAGGCCTCAAACAGCGGGTCACAGGCAGCAGGCTGGGATCGCGGCTGAACCCAGATGTTAGTGATCTGGTCGAGTACAGCGCTGGATTCGCCCGCGGCGGATCTCGCCTGCAGATGGTAACAGGTGAGTTCTGCATCGCTGGTCGCTTCAAAGTGATCCAGGAAGGTTTGCCAGCGGCCCTGTTTACCCAGCTCCCGCAGCCAGCGCTTGCGGGTCAGTGCGGTTACTGCGAGGTCGGGGTAGGTCCTTAAGAAATCGCTGACTTCGGCTGCGGAGGCGCGATTCAGTCGTCGGCGCAGCTCATAATACTGCAGATAAGGGTACAGTGGATAAGCTTCGAGGCTTTTTGCAATGCGGCGAAAATCCGCGTCTGCGTTCCTGCGTAGATATTCCCGTGCCTGCAGGTAGTCGGAACGCAGGGCAAAATCTGAACGTGTCTGCGCGGCGGATACATCAATGCCGTGCAGGCAGAGACAAAGCAGTAAGCAGATATAGGGTTTTATTCTTCTTTACCTACACGTACCGCCAATACATCACACATAGCGCCGTGCAGCACACCATTGGCCGTTGAGCCAAGTAACAACGCCAGTCCGTGGCGACCATGACTGCCGATCACAATCAGATCCGCGCCCAGCTCATCTGCCACGCGTTGGATTTCACTTTCCGGACGGCCAAAAATGAGGTGCTGATGTTCTGACGGGATGTTCATGCCCGATCCGAATTCACTCAGATGTGACTTGGCCTGCTCCTGAATCTGTTCCTGGACCGAGGACAGGTCCATCGGCACGTCACCGCCGTAGGCAAGGCTCAGTGGTTCGATCACATGCACCACATGCAACTGTGCGCCGTAGGCTTTGACAAGCGCGAGTGCCCGCTCGGCGACGGGTTTGGAATCTTCCGTCAGGTCCACAGCCAGCAGAATCTTTTTGTAGTCGGACATCTTGCTCTCTCACCGTGTTTGGCGCGACGATACATCGTCACCTGGTTCCCCTCAAGCATGGCATATTAATTTGACCTGGTTAATCGTTTTTCTCGGCATGGTTGTGGTTGTTGGACCGATCATGTACCTGTTGCCCAATGCAAAAGACAAACGTCTGAGCGCACTGCGTGGGCGGGCCCGGGCTCTGGGTATGTCGGTGCAGATTACTTCCATCGCGAAACTCGACCCCAGCGCCGCTGAGCGTGTCAGCGCAGGGGGCAGAACATTACAGCCGCAAACCGCCTGCGCGGGTTATAAACTGCCACTTGGCCAGAAACTTGCGCTCAGCGGGGAGCTGATGCTGCTCAGGCTGCCGCCGGCACCGTCGGTTACCGTAAATGAAGTGTTACCCGGACTGGCTTTGAGCACAGAGTCAGATGCCCAGCTGTGGGCGCGCTACAATGCTGGTGGCGCTGCCACCAGACTGATCGAAAATGCATTTCAGCGCCTGCCCCAAGACACGCTTGGGATTGCCATCGAGGCGCACAACGTGGTCTGTTTCTGGCAGGAAAAGGCCAAGGCGGATGGCGATGAAGTGGCGACAATTAGAGCCGTGCTTGAACAGCTCAGAGAGGACCTTCAGGCGCGTTTCGGCAGCATCTGAGGCGGGCACCTCAACATCAAATTTACCGAATCAGAGGCCGCTTTTCTTGACAGTGCCAGCCGCCGCGCCTATAAACCGCGCCATCGTTGCCTGATTACACATCAACAACGCCAGCAAAACAGGCGTCTCCACTGAGCCGCTACAAGAGAACTATTGGAGCGTTATGGCTCGATCACTGGTCATTGTCGAATCACCCGCAAAAGCGCGGACCATCAACCGTTATCTCGGTAAAGAGTACGTGGTGAAATCCAGCGTGGGTCATATTCGCGACCTCCCGACAGGGGGTAAAGCGGTCGACCCGAAAGCGCGTGCAGCTGAAGCAGCTAAAACCAAGGCGCTGACACCGGCGAAGCGGGAAGCTTATAAAAAGAAGCGTGCCCGCGATCAACTGGTTAAACGTATGGGCGTCAACCCGGATAAAAACTGGGCCGCGGAGTATGAGGTTCTGCCCGGCAAGGAAAAAGTTGTGGACGAATTGTCCAAGCTCGCCGCCAAAGCCGATATGATCTATCTTGCCACTGACCTAGATCGTGAGGGTGAAGCCATCGCCTGGCATCTGCGCGAGACGATCGGCGGCGATCCCAGCCGCTATCGGCGGGTTGTGTTTAATGAGATCACCCGCAAAGCCATCACCGCTGCTTTTGAAGCGCCTGGCGAACTGGACATGAACCGTGTCAACGCGCAACAGGCACGACGCTTCCTTGACCGCGTGGTCGGCTTTGAAATATCTCCTTTATTGTGGGCAAAAGTTGCCCGAGGGTTGTCTGCCGGTCGTGTGCAGAGTGTTGCAGTCAAGCTGATTGTCGAACGCGAAAGAGAAATTCGTGCGTTTGTACCCGAGGAGTATTGGGAAGCCTTTGCTGACCTCAAAAGTGATAAAGCGGCTGAACCCGTGCGGTTCCAGGTGGCCCGGCATAGCGGCGAGAACTTCCGTCCAGGCAACGAAGCGGATACACAGACCGCGCTGGATGCACTGCGGGCGGCTGACTATGTGGTTTCGAAACGCGAAGACCGCCCGACAAAAACGCGTCCCAATGCACCTTTTATCACCTCGACGCTGCAACAGGCTGCCAGTACCCGCCTGAGCTTTTCAGTTAAGAAAACCATGACCATGGCGCAACGCCTGTACGAGGCGGGTTACATTACCTACATGCGCACAGATTCGACCAATCTGAGTGCGGATGCGGTGGATGCCTGTCGTGCGCACATTGAAAAACAGTACGGCGCGGATTACCTGCCTGAAGCCGCCAGAAAGTATTCGTCGAAAGGTGATGCTCAGGAAGCGCACGAAGCCATACGGCCTTCCAACGTGGGCACGCGCGCAGAACATCTGGATGGCGTCGATCCGGATGCCGTCCGCCTGTACGACCTGATCTGGCGCCAGTTTGTGGCCTGCCAGATGACTGACGCAAGATACTTGAGCACCTCGATCACCGTCGCTGCAGGGGACTTTGAGCTGCGGGTGCGTGGTCGGATTCTACAGTTTGATGGCTTCACCCGGGTACTGCCACCGGCATCCCGTAAAGAAGACGACACACCCTTGCCGGATCTGGCACAGGGTGACACCTTAAATCTGGTTGATGTGGAAGGGGTGCAACATTTCACGAAACCCACACCACGTTTTGGCGAAGCTTCACTGGTGCGGGAACTCGAAAAGCTCGGCATTGGTCGACCCTCCACTTATGCGGCCATCATTTCCACGATTCAGGATCGTGGTTACGTGACCCTGAACAATCGCCGCTTCCATGCTGAGAAGATTGGCGAGCTGGTGACGGATCGTTTGTCGGAGTCTTTCAAGGATCTGATGGATTACTCCTTCACCGCGACCATGGAAGAACAACTGGACAAGATCGCTGAAGGGCAGGCCAGACTCAACGAAGTGCTGGATCAGTTTTATGGTGATTTTTCCGAGCGTCTGGACCAGGCTAAAGATCCTGATGCCGGCATGCGGGCGAACGACCCTACCGACACCGATATCATCTGCAGCGTCTGTGGCCGTCATATGCAGATCCGCACCGGGTCCACAGGTGTGTTCCTGGGTTGTTCAGGTTATGCGCTGAAGCCAAAAGAACGTTGTACACATACGGTCAACCTGATACCTGGCGACGAAGCGGTTGATGTGGAGCAGGACGATGAAGGTGAGTCCAGGCGCCTGCGCAACATGCACAAGTGCCCTGTGTGTGGCACCAATATGTTGAGTTACCTGGTGGATGAACAGCGCAAACTGCATATCTGTGGCAACAATCCGGATTGTGCGGGATTTGAAGTTGAAGCCGGCCAGTTCAAAATCAAAGGCTACGACGGACCGGTGCTTGAATGTGACAAATGTGGTGCGGAAATGCAGCTCAAGTCAGGTCGGTTTGGTAAGTACTTTGGCTGCATGTCGTGTAAAAACACGCGCAAGTTGCTGCGTAGCGGTGAACCTGCACCGCCTAAGGCAGACCCGATCGATATGCCTGAACTGCAGTGTGAAAAGGTGGATGACCACTATCTTCTGCGTGATGGAGCGGCAGGGCTGTTTCTTGCTGCCAGTCAGTTTCCAAAACATCGCGAAACCCGTGCACCCAAGGTCAGTGAGCTGAAGCCCCACGCCAACGAACTGGATCCCAAGTTTCAGTATCTGTTGGAGGCTCCGGATGCGGATGCGGCGGGTAACCCGGCCATTATTCGATTCAGTCGTAAGACCAGAGAACAATATGTGCAGAGCGAGGTGGAAGGCAAAGCAACCGGCTGGAAAGCCTTCTATGTGGATGGTAAATGGGTAGAAGAGCAACCACCCTCACCAGCAAAAAAGAAAGCGGCAAAAAAGAAAGTGGCGAAAAAGCCCGCTTGAACGCCAGGCATAAAAAAGGCGGCTAAAGATTAACTGTTAGCCGCCAAGGTTGCAGTCCCAGATCTGCTGCCAGCAACAGGCTGGCCAATACTTTTATAAAGGCCTGTTATATATGTTGTCGGATCACGCCAACGGATAAACCTTCAATGGCAAACGCCTGTGTGGTCAGATCAACTTCTATTGGATCGTAAGCGGAATTTTCCGGTAGCAGTAGAATCTGATCGCGTTTGCGGGTGCGCTGGAACCTTTTGACCGTGACTTCATCTTCGATGCGCGCCACCACAATCTGACCGTTGGTAGCCTGCTGGGTTTTATGCACAGCAAGCAGGTCGCCATCAAAAATGCCCGCATCGATCATACTGTCACCACGCACACGCAGCAGGTAGTCTGCCCGGGGCTGGAAGAAGCCAGCCGGCATATCGACCCGGTCTTCAATATTTTCTTCAGCAAGAATGGGATTACCGGCGGCCACACGGCCCACCAGAGGAATACCCGATTCCAGATCTTCCGGCAGGCGAATGCCTCTGGATGTGCCTGGAATCATCTCAATAGCGCCTTTACGTGCCAGGGCTTTGAGGTGTTCTTCTGCTGCGTTCGGGGATCGGAAGCCGAGTTCCTGGGCAATGTCTGCCCGAGTGGGTGGGTATCCGGTATCAATGATGTGCTGGCGGATCAGCTCCAGCACCTGAGACTGACGGGGCGTTAAACTCTGCATAAATATCCCTGTTTAAACATACAGTAGGCTGTGAGTATATACAGTGAATTGGATGTTTGCACAGTGTTTTTTTTCCCCTTAGTATCCGCGCCCCGGCTTCTAAAAAGTGATCAATACTTTGCAGACGATGTTGACTGGGCTCTTACTGGCACTCACTCTGCCGGTAATGGGTGCAACAAAAACGGAAGATGCCCTGGCTGCGGCGCAAGCACGAGGCCTGCAGATTTTTACCGAAGCTGACCAGCGTCAGAGTGGCTACGGCGACATGGAAGTGGCGTTGACGATGATACTACGGACCGCCGGCGGCACCGAAACACAACGCCAATTGAGCATTCGTCAGATGGAAATGCCGGCAGACGGCGACCGCGTGCTGATCAGATTCGAGAGCCCGGCAGATATACGGGGTACCGCGCTGCTCAGTCATGCACACAAACTCATCGATGATGATCAGTGGTTGTTTTTGCCCGCTTTGCGACGCGTGAAAAAGGTTGCTTTGCGTAACCGTAACGGCGCCTTTCTTGGCAGCGAGTTCACTTTTGAAGACCTGGCTGTTCCCGAACTCGAAAAATACGACTACCTTTATCTGCGCGAAGACATGCACGACGCTCTGCCTGTTCATGTGGTGCAGCGGATTGCGCGCAACAAATATTCCGGCTACAGCAGAGAAGTTTTCTGGCTGGATCAGGAACACCTGCGCGCGCTGCAGGTGGAATACTTTGATCGACAGGACCGCCAGACCAAACGGCTGCGTTTTGCCGATTACAGCCTGTACGCGGACCGTTTCTGGAAAGCCGGCCGGATGTCCATGCAGAATCTGATCACGGGGAAAAGCACAGATCTGATCTGGCAGGACTATCGCTTTGGTCTGGGCTTTCAGCCCGAGCGGGACTTCAGTATCAACACTCTGCGGCGGATCAGATAAGGTGCTGTTGCGTCGTCTCTGTCTGCTGCTTGGCCTGCTTGTTTGTGTCAGCAGTCATGCGGATCAGCTGGTGTTCGGCAGTTTCAAGTCTGCGGTTAACGCGCAGAACTGGGCGCAGAAACTCAGCGCCCAGTTCGACCAGCCCATGGGGGTCGAAACCATCGTGATCGAATCCGAGCATCGCTACCGGGTGCAGAGTGGCCCCCTGACGGACACAGAAATCCTGAATCTGCGACGGCGGGCGGATTCCGCCGGTGTCACGTACTGGCGGCTATATGACGATGCAGGTGATCTTACGCTGCGTGATCGTGCAGTATCGCCCATTCGCACGCCGCCGCCATTGGGCGCGCCACGCCTTGCACCGCCGAGTCCCGTCACCGTACCCGCAGACTCAGCTGCTCGTGCCCCACAGCCGGCAGGCCAGGCCGTGCCTGCTGCTCCTGCCGAGGCGCCCTCGCCACCGCGCGCTGAATCGCTGACACGCCTGTTGGCGGATACCCAGTGGGACCTGGGACTGCAGACCCGTACGTTTTTTGAACAAGGCACCTTTGGCCAGGATAGATTTGAAGGCAGCGCCAGTATCGAGCTGCAGTACTATCGGGGGTGGCAGGATGACCGGCGCAGCATCACGATCAGCCCGTTTCTGCGGATTGACAGCGCTGATTCTCAGCGTACTCATGCCGATCTGCGCGAATTCTATTTCAGTTCAGTCGGTGACAACTGGGATCTGCACGTTGGTGCAAAACGTATTTTCTGGGGCGTGACTGAATTTCACCATCTTGTTGACATCGTCAATCAGACCGATCTGGTCGAGAACCTGGATACTGAAGATAAGCTTGGTCAGCCCATGCTGCACCTGTCCCTGATCCGTGACTGGGGGGTGTTGGATGTCATGTTACTCACCGGCTTCAGAGAACGCACTTTCCCCGGCACTGACGGTCGCCTGCGGCTGCCGCTGAAGATCCTCGACGATGTCCAATATGAATCCGGCGCGGAACAGCTGCGTACAGATGTTGCGCTGCGCTGGTCTCATTATCTGGGACCGTTTGAAGTCGGTGTACACCATTTTTCAGGTACCGGGCGCGACCCCTCCTTTATACCTGTGCTGACGCCTGCCAATGGCGTGGCACTGCAACCTTTTTACCCAGTGATTGATCAGACCGGGGTTGATGCACAGATGATTTTCGGTGACTGGGCGTTCAAGTTTGAAGGGCTGAGCCGGTCTGGCCAGGGTGATCGATACGGTGCTGCCAATCTGGGTTTTGAACGCACCTTTGTGCGCGTATTTAACACCCCGGCAGATTTTGGTCTCATTGGTGAGTATCTCTTTGATGAGCGGGGTGATGAAGCCTTTAATACGCTGTTTGAAAATGACATCGCCCTGGGAGGCCGACTAAGCCTTAATGATTTTGCCGACACCAAGGCGTTGCTGGGCGTGATTAAAGATGTGAACAACGACGACTACCTGGTTACCCTGGAAGCTTCGCGCCGCTTGACCAACAGCTGGCTGCTGAGTGTCGAAGGCCGCTTTTTTGCCGGTGGTAACAGGCTGCCGGTGGATGCTCCTGCCCAGGACATTCTCGACCCGCGTTATAAAACCGCCTGGCTGCAGAACGATGATTATCTGCAGGTGGAATTCAAAAAGTTTTTCTAACTCAGCCTCAGCACGATAGACTGCTGCGATGAATGAGTTCGTGACCTATATCCAGGAGCACTTCTGGATGCTCGAGGTGTTTCTTATTGTCCTCGGCACCGGTGTGGTGCACCTGTTTGTCAAAATTGCGCTGGATCGTATCGGCGCCCAGTTCGATAAAACCCATAACCTTTACGATGATGCGCTGCTTGAAGCCGGGCGCAAACCGCTGAGCTGGGCGATATGGATCGTCGGTGTGTCGCTGGCGGCCGAAGTGGTTGGCGGTGCTGCCGCTGCAGAGATATTTGAACAGGTAGCCACCGTTCGCGATGTCGCCGTTGTATGGCTGCTGGTCTGGTTTGCTATCCGCTTCATACGCTATATCGAAGAGCATATTGTGATTGGCGGAGCAGGGGAGCCCAAGGTTGACCTGACCACCGCCCGCGCGGTTGGCAAACTCCTGCGCGCGTCGGTATTGATCACCGGCGTATTGCTGGTGCTGCAGGCATTCGGGTTTTCAATTTCCGGTGTGCTTGCTTTTGGTGGAATTGGCGGTATCGCAGTTGGATTTGCAGCCCGCGACCTGCTGGCGAATTTTTTTGGCGCAATCATGGTGTTCCTTGACCGGCCGTTCTCCGTGGGCGACTGGGTACGCTCACCAGACAGGGATATTGAAGGCACAGTGGAGGAGATTGGCTGGCGCCTGACCTGTATCCGCACGTTTGACAAGCGCCCTTTGTATATTCCCAACTCAATCTTCACCAGCATTGTGGTGGAAAATCCGTCGCGCATGTTGAATCGTCGGATCTATGAAAACATCGGCATCCGCTATGACGACATCGGCGTGATGCAACCCATTGTCGATGACGTAAAAACGATGCTGGAAAACCATGACGCCATCGATACTCAGGTCACTTTGATGGTGAACTTTGTCGAATTTGGCCCCTCATCCCTGGACTTTTTTGTCTACTGCTTCACCAGGACAACGGTGTGGACTGAGTTTCACGACATCAAACAGGATGTGCTGCTGAAAATCGCGCAGATCATTGAAAACCACGGTGCGCAGATTGCCTTTCCCACCCAGACACTACATCTGGCCGCAGAACCAGATGTTCCCGGTGGGACGCGCTGATCTGTATTTAGAAGATGGAAAGAGTACGAGATGACAGAAGAACAACAGGCACTGTCCCAATCGGGTGTGCTGGATGCACAACTGAGCAGGCGCCTGGGCGCCGCGACCCTCGCGTACTCCTATGTGCAGATAGAACGGGCCCTTGATCAGCTCAGTGTTGAAGTGACCGTGGCCTTTCAGGATCAGAGCCCACAATGTATCTGCGTTCTACCCGAGGGATTGGTGTTTGCGGGCATGTTGCTGCGACGGCTCATATTTCCGCTCAGTCTTTACACCACGGCCGAGCCACCTGATACACCAGCGACGCAAGTGCTCGATCTGGCCAGACCCGTGTTGCTGTTGAGCGCCGAGATGGGGCTGCCTTCTTTGCAGGCCTGGTTAGACTGGCTGCCCGAGGGGGCTGCCCGGTGTGTTGTGCTGCTGCAGGCCCCCGCAGCGCAGGCCCCCGCAGACTATGCAGCGCTGCCTGGGCTGGCAGGGGAAAAAGTTGGCTGCGGATTGCAGTACCAGGGCTATGCTGCCAACTGGGGTGGCGTCTATCTGCTGCCTGAACAGACTGTTTAACAAACGAAACTGACCAGCAGGAGTATTACATGCCTCGTATCGGTGTTTTTGTCGGGTCTTCTCCATTGCCCATGACGGGGGAAAGCCTGTCGTTAAATCTGCAGACCCCCTGGGGAGACGCTTCAGCACCGCCGCAAAAATATGTTGTTGGCGACTATGAGTATCTCATTCTTTCCCGACATGGAGCGCAGCACGAATTTGCACCTCATCAGATCAATTACCGGGCAAATATCTGGTTAATGCACAGTCTTGGTGTAGACGGATTGCTGGGGACTTACACTGTAGGCAGTATTGATCCGGCACTGGCGGTGGGTCAGCTGGTGGTGCCCAGTCAGCTGATAGATTACAGCTGGGGACGCGCCAGTACCTTCGATGACAAACTCCATCATATCGAATTCACACAACCGTATGACACGCTGCTCAGACAGCAGGTTCTGCAGGCAGATGGCGCATTGGTTGATGGTGGTGTCTACGCCTGCACCCAGGGCCCACGGCTGGAAACCGCTGCGGAGATAAAGCGCCTGGCGCAGGATGGCGCCACGCTGGTTGGCATGACCGGTATGCCGGAAGCCGCATTGGCCCGCGAGCTGGATATTCCCTTTGCGGCACTGTGTCTGGTTGTCAATCCTGCCGCCGGCGTTTCCGATGATGTCATTGATATGCAGGCTCTGGCGGAGATTTCTGCAACCGGCGGTGCGCGGATGCTGGACGTGTTGATTCAGTTAGCGGCCTGATGTTTGCAGTTGCAGCCAGGCATCCTGCAGATCCCGCGGCGGTGCAACGGGTTCAATAATCACCAGCACGCCAAACTTGGGGTGGTCCAGGTAGTGCAGTTCACCACTGCGCAAGCGGCGACTTTCTTTTAACTGCATATAGGGTTCATCTGGGAAACTTTGACGCGGGCTTGCATAGGCTTGACGCAGCGGCATCATGATGGGCGCTGCGCCCAGCGTATCTGCGTGATACCACAAAGTGGCTGCAAAGTGCAGATAACGACTGACGGTCACGTCAACAAATCCTTCTACGCGGGGATAGCCTGTTGCAGTTGCAGGATTGCGCTGATCCAGCGGCAACTCAATGTACACAGGCGCAGGCGCCTCCCGCTCGGGTACCGGCTGTCGCCAGCGTCTGTGTATGAGTGGGCGTAACGTGCGCTGTCGATTGATGGATTTTACGTCTTCATTCAACGCCGTAGTCGGTAACCAGGTGTAGCTGCTGGCAAACAGTGTTGCCTCATAAGCTGCGATGTCCGCCAGAACAAGCGACCGGGCCGTGGGTGCCAGCACTGGCTCATTCACAGGCAATTCAGCCTGCCCGGTGGGGTTCTGCTGGGCCGTCCGTCCGTTTGCCGCCAGCTCATCGGGTGCTTCGCCGGCTGCCGCCGGTACAGCGTTTCGAACATCACCAAAGCTGTTGTTTTTTGCCAACAGTGGATGCGGCGGGTCTTCTTCGCGCAATTGCGGATAGCCAAGACAGTATGGGCCAGGTGCCAACAGATCGGCAAGGCTGCGCTCTGCAGCTGATGCGCGTGGTGCCGACGGATCAATCATATCCATCAGATTGTGCGGCCAGCGCCGGGCCCGGTGCAGTGTCAGCTGCTCATCGGTATTCACATCCAGCACATCGAGACGTTCAAACACCAGCATTTCGATTTCGAACCATCGCGCCTGCAGCTGATCTTCGAGGTCCGCGGCAAATGCGCCATTGCTGATGCACAAGAGGAGTGCCGTAAGTGCAATTAACGGCAGGCGAATGTTCATGCGGCAACCTCTATGTCCGGCATCAGGTCGTTAAGCAGAGCCCGGGCAAAAGCCACCCGGTGTTCAAACTCAGGCAGCTCCTGAATCACTCTCAGCACCGCAGCACCTTCCATCCTGTAACTGTTGGGTTGTTGCTGCACCAGATTCACAATTTTGATGGGGTCAACCCTGGTTGCCTGATTGAATTCCAGTTTGCCGCGTTGCGGGCCAATATCAAGTTTGGCCAGACCGAGGGCCTGACTGGCAAGTTTCAGGCCGGTGACTGCAAACAGACGTTTAAGCGGCGGTGGCAGCAGCCCGAAGCGATCGATAATTTCAACCTGCAGGTCATCCAGCTCAGCATTGGTTTTTGCGGCGCTGATGCGTTTGTAAAGAATCAGACGGGTATGCACATCCGGCAGATAGTCTTGTGGAATGAGTGTTGCCGCATGCAGGTTCACTTCCTGGCTGACAGGTTCAAGAGGACTGTCTATATTGGGTGATCGACCTGCGCGCATGGCCGAAACGGCTCGCTCAAGAAGTTCCATATACAGTGAGAAACCGATGGATTCAATCTGACCTGATTGGTCATCACCTAACAGTTCGCCTGCGCCGCGGATTTCCATGTCATGGGTTGCGAGGGTGAAACCGATGCCCAGCTCACCGGAGGCTTCGATTGCCTCGAGCCTTTTTTTAGCGTCAGCTGTCATGGCTTTGGGGTGCGGGATCAGCAGATAAGCGTAGGCCTGGCGGTGACTGCGTCCAACCCGTCCCCGCAGCTGATGCAGCTGGGCGAGGCCAAATTTATCCGCACGCTCAATGATGATTGTGTTGGCATTCGGCACATCCAGACCTGTTTCAATGATGGTGGTGCAGACCAGGACGTTCAGGCGGCGATGATAGAAATCTGACATGACCTGTTCCAGCTCTCGTTTCGGCATCTGTCCGTGACCAATGCCGATTCGTGCTTCCGGGATGAGCTCTGCAATTTCCTGCGCGGCCGATTCTATGTTGCGTACTTCGTTATGCAGTATGAAGACCTGACCACCGCGAGCCAGTTCACGACTGATGGCTTCTTTGATCTGGTGTTTGTGTTTCTGTTGAACAAAGGTTTTTATCGACAGACGTTTTGCCGGCGGTGTGGCAATGATCGACAGATCGCGGATGCCGGACAACGACATATTCAAAGTGCGCGGTATGGGTGTTGCTGTCAGTGTCAGGATGTCGACTTCCGCACGCATGGCCTTGAGCCGTTCTTTCTGACGCACGCCAAAGCGGTGCTCTTCGTCGATCACAATCAGCCCAAGGTCTTTAAATTTAAACTCATCGGACAGCAGTTTGTGGGTGCCGATGAGAATATCCAGTTTGCCGTTTCGAACGCGATCTGCAATGGCACTGATCTCAGCGGTAGTGCGTAACCGGCTGACCCCTTCCACAGACACAGGCCAGTTGGCGAAGCGATCGCGGAAACTGTCTTCATGCTGTTGCGCAAGTAATGTGGTCGGCACCAGAACCGCGACCTGCTTACCATTCTGCACGGCTACAAAGGCTGCGCGCATGGCGACTTCGGTTTTGCCGAAACCCACGTCGCCGCAGATCAGTCGATCCATCGCACGCAACGTTGTCATGTCCGTGAGCGTATCTTCAATAGCGCGTTGTTGATCGAGGGTGACCTCAAACGGGAACTCGTTGGCGAACCTGTCATATTCGGACTGATTCAGTTCAAACTGAAAAGAAGTACGCAATTCACGTCGAGCGTAGATGTCGAGGAGTTCCGCCGCCACGTCAACCACCTTTTCTGCCGCTTTACGTTTTGCCTTTTCCCACTGGTCGGAGCCCAGCCGATGTAAAGGCGCATGGCCTTCGTCGCTGCCGGAATAGCGGCTGATCAGATGTAGCGAAGTCACCGGCACGTACAGCTTGTCATCGTCTGCATAAATCAGCGTGAGGAACTCGTGCTGCTCGTCATCGATGGTGAGAATCTGCAATCCCATGTATCGACCCACACCATGCTCTACGTGGACAACGGGGGCACCGATGGTGAGCTCAGTGAGATTTCTGACCAGCAGGTCCGGGTCGATGACTTTGGCACCCGCATCACGTCGCGGATCTGTCTGGCGCGAGCCAAGTACATCTGCTTCCGTCACAATCACTGCGCCATCGACATACAGACCTTCGTCCAGTGCTGCGACGCTGATGCAGTGCTGATCTGCCGCCTGGTAACTCGCGAAGTCAGGCACAACCCGTGTGCGAATACCCGCTTTACGCAGCAGTTCATCAAACACTTCGCGCCGACCGGCAGACTCTGCAACAAACAGAACCGGCTGTTTGACCTGGGCAACAAAACGTTTCAGTTTTTCTGCCGGATCTTTGGCGCGGGCATTGAAGGTCAGTACCGGCAGGCTTTGGGTGCTGAAGGTATGACCGTGTTTCCCTGCCGTTGCACTGAGGTTGATGCGCGGCCGTGTGTTCAGATGAGCGTGCAGCTCATCCATCGCCATGAACAGGTCCCGCGGAGGCAGAATGGGTCGTTCCACGTCATGACGCAGGGATTCATAACGCAACGCGGTGTCGTCGATCTGATGTTGTGCAGCTTCAATCACACCCTCCTCAACAACCAACAATACGTTCGTGGGGAGGTAGTCGAACAATGTGCCTAAGCTGTCGAAGAAGAACGGCAGATAGTACTCCACGCCGTTCGGCACGATGCCGCTTGAAACATCCTGATAAACGCTGCATCTGCGCACATCGACGTTAAACGTGTGATGCCACTGGTCACGAAAACGTGCAATGGCGGCGTCGTTAAACGGGAATTCCTTTGCCGGCAGCAGATCCAGGTGATCAATTTTTTCAATGGTGCGCTGGGTATCCGGATCAAATGTGCGCAGCGTATCTATTTCGTCATCAAACAGGTCCAGCCGCACGGGTAGTTCGCTACCCATGGGATAAATATCCAGGACCGAACCTCGCACGGCATATTGTCCGCGCTCACTGACTGTGTCGATGTTCTGATAGCCGGCAGAATCCAGCGCGCGCCGCTGGGCGGCAATGTCCAACCTCTGTCCGGGTCGAAAATCAAAGCCGGAACCGGCGATGTAACTGGGCGGTGAAATGCGCTGCAGGAGAGTGGTGACAGGTACGGTGAGCACACCGCTGGTGACTTTGGGCAGTTCGCGGAGCGTGGACAGTCGCTCTGAGGTGATGTCCTGATGCGGTGAAAACGCATCATACGCGAGTGTTTCCCAGTCGGGAAAATGCAGTGGTTTGAGGTCTGGATCGGTAAACAGCGACAACGCACTCTGCCAGCGTTGGGCGCGTGCTGAGTTAGCCGTGATCACCAGCACCAGACCCTCCTGCAAAGCGCTCAAACGGGCCACCGCCAGCGCATCCGCAACCCCATGCAGATTAGACCAGACCACCTGCTGTCCGGGTTTTGTGGGCAGTTGTACATCGCCGGCGAACCCGGATGTCAGAGGGGAGGTGGTCACAGCGGTTGTCAAAGCGGATCCGTTTGCAGATAGTTCAGGGGTTTTTCAAGGCCATTATTCTAACCGTTCAACAGGGTGCTGTGGCGATGTCGGGACGAGGAATTCAATTATTTTTGGCGCTGCTGGTGATGGCTGCGGTTTTTACACTGGGGTACTGGGCCGGATCATTACGAGCCACTTCCCAAGCCATCATCGCGACAGCGTCAAAGCCTGCTGAACATGCGGGTGCGGAGCAGCCACTCACCCGGAGTTCAGTGCCACCGGATCAGCAGAGCGAACCAGCGGCCGCCACGGAGGGGTTTTATGCGCTGCTGGAAAAAGGCGCGTGGTTTGCACTTGAGCGGTGGTTTGACGAACACGGACAGCACGTCACCGCGGTGGAAGGGGCCGCGCTGGTCCGCGCCATGTCTCAACAGGTTAACAAGTATGATGCGCTGGCGATGCGCAATGTCTTGCGTGCTTATCTCGACCTGTTCAGCGGTGATGTTGAGGCGCTCTTCCTGCTTAGTGATCTGCAGCAGGTGAGCGGTTTGCGTGAAGGTGCGTTGGACACGCTTTTCAATCTGCTGGCGCAGCCTGTTGATGCGCGGGATTATGACCGGGCTAAACGCGCTGCCCAGCAGATCATCAATGTCATAGACAATGAGTTGCGCACCCGTGGTGCCCTGGCTGACCGTGTGGCGTTCTGGCAGCACATGAGTCTGCGCCTGCCTGCCAGTGACCTGTTTCGCTATCAGTGGGCACGAGCGCTGGCGCAGCACAAACAGCATGACGCAGCGCTGCGCATCCTGGCACAAACGGGGACCAGCGATGTCTCCCAGGATGAACTCGATACCCTTGAAGAGCAGATCATGCTGGCGCAAACAACCGTCCAGTTCCACAAAGATGGCGATCGCCTGCTGTCGCTGGCCACTGCGCCATCGGGCCTGTCGGTCACGCTGCTGGTAGACACGGGCGCAAACATTACCAGCTTCACCAGATCCGCTCTGCGCTTGCTTGCCGCCCGGCGTCTGCCGGAACAGGCACAAGTCAGAACTGCCGGAGGAATTGTGACAACAGGCATTTATGTGGTGCCCTCGATGCGTGTTGAAGGGCGATTGTTTACCAATCTGAGGGTGTTGGAGCTGCCCGTCGATCTGGAGGGTATTGATGGTTTGCTGGGCACCGATCTGCTGAACCAGCTGGCGGTGGATCCGCTGAGCCTGCATACCCGCTAGCAGCGGGATTGCACCTGTGGATAAGCTGTGGATAACCTCCGGTCTGCGTTTGAGTTTTGACCGGCAAAGCCAGTAACACCGCGGATTTGGCAAACACTAGCCAGCACCGGTGCAAAACAGTTAAAGTCTCGGCACGTCGCAAAAAGAAGCCATCAACGAGCACAGACAATGCAACCCACTGACATCTCCAATCCGCAGTATTTTCATAAAGTTGTCGATTGCCAGTACGCTTGCCCAGCGCATACGCCGGTACCCGAGTACATCCGCCTGATTGCCCAGGAACGCTATACAGAAGCGTATATGCTGAACTGGGACTCCAATGTGTTTCCCGGCATTCTCGGCCGCACCTGCGACCGGCCCTGTGAACCTGCCTGCCGACGGGTACGTACCGAAGAAAAGCCGGTGGCCATCTGCCGCCTGAAGAGGGTGGCTGCAGACAACAAAGGAGACATTTCCGCTTACATGCCACGGGTACCCACGCAGAAAAACGGCAAGCGCATCGCCCTCATTGGCGCAGGTCCTGCGTCGCTTGCGGTGGCGCGGGATCTGTTGCCGCTGGGCTACGAGGTGCACCTGTTTGAAAAAGAGGACAAAGGCGGCGGCTTCATGCGCAGTCAGATACCTGCGTTTCGCCTGCCGGTAGAGGTGCTGGATGAAGAAGTGGATCAGATTCTGAACATGGGTGTGGAATGCCATTTTGGACAGGAAATCACCAGCATGAAAAGCATGCTGGATATGAATTTTGATGCCTATTTCATTGGCACCGGAGCACCGCGAGGCAGAGATCTGGAATTGCCTGGCCGTGATGCGGTAGATGATCACATCCATATCGGTATCGACTGGCTGTCCAGCGTGGCATTTGGTCACACCACCGAAATCAAAGGCAAAGTGATTGTCATGGGTGGCGGTAATACCGCCATGGATTGCTGCCGAACTTCACTGCGTATGGGGGCTGAATCGGTCAAGGTTGTCGTGCGTTCGGCTTTCGAGGTGATGAAAGCTTCGGAATGGGAAAAAGAGGATGCCATGCGTGAAGGCATTCCCATCATCAACAACCGGCCACCAAAAGAGTTTGTGCACGAAAACGGCAAGCTCAAAGGCGTGCTGTTTGAGTGTGTGGAACCGGTCAAAGGTGAAGACGGCCGCCTCAAGTATGTGCCCAGTGGTGAACCCGACGTGTTCATTGAGGCGGACCATATTCTGATGGCCATCGGCCAGGATAATCACTGCCCCTGGATCGAACGTGATCTGGGCATGGAATTTGACAAATGGGATTGCCCGGTGCTGGATGAGGTCACCCTGCAATCCACCCATCCCAAGGTGTTTTTCGGCGGCGACAGCGCATTTGGTCCGGAAAACATCATCTGGGCGTCGGCTCATGCGCATCAGGCGGCCATCAGTATCCATCTGCTGTGCCAGGGCAAAGACCTGAAAAAAGACCGTCCACCTCAGGGCGTGAACCTCCTTTCAACCAAGATGGGTGTGCACGAATGGGCCTATGATGCCGAGTTTGATGCATCCGCACGCTATGCTGTGCCGCTGGTCGAGCAACAGTCAGCACTGTCCAACTATAAAGTTGAGGTCGAACTCGGTTTTGACCAGGCACTTGGCGCTGCTGAAGCACAGCGCTGCCTGAACTGTGATGTACAAACCGTGTTCACCGACAAGCTGTGTATTGAGTGTGATGCCTGCGTGGATATCTGCCCTATGGATTGCATCACGTTTATCGAAAAAGCACCGGAAACCGAACTGCGGCAACGGCTCACCGCCCCGGCCCTGAATATGGAGCAGGATCTGTATCTGTCAGGTGAATTGCCCACGGGCAGAGTCATGGTGAAAGACGAAGATGTCTGCCTGCACTGCGGTCTGTGTGCGGAACGCTGCCCGACCAATGCATGGGATATGCAACGCTCTGTTGTGCATATTCCCCAACTAGGATCTTATGCCGAATGAGTGTCAGTTATAACGATTTTGTGATCCGGTTTGCCAACGTCAACGGCTCAGGTTCGGCAAGCGCCAACGGCATGTTTGCCAAGGCGCTTTTTCGCATGGGCATCCCGGTGGCCACCCGCAACATATTCCCGTCGAACATCCAGGGTCTACCCACCTGGTTCGAGGTCAGGGTCAGCGAAGACGGGTATCTGGGTCGCCGCGAAGGCGTTGATATCATGGTACCCATGAACGCGGAAACTCTGGCGGAAGATATTGCATCGGTCAAACCCGGCGGATACCTGGTTTACGACAACTCCAAGCCGTTGCCTAAACATCTGCGCCGGGACGATATTCACGAAGTCGGCATACCCATTGCGACCATGCTGCTGCCTGAATTCAGTGATCCCAAGCAGCGCAGTCTGTTCAAGAACATTACCTATCTGGGTGCGTTGGCTGGTTTGTTAAACATAGAGTTTGATGTCATTACAGGTATGGTGGCTACCCAGTACAAAGGCAAAGATGCGCTGATTGCGCCAAACATACGTGCGCTGGAACTCGGCCGACAGTACGCTTACGACTATCTCGGCGCGCCGCTGCCCATTCAGGTTCGGCGCTCAGACAAAGTTGGCGATCGCATCATGGTGGACGGCAACGCCGCCGCCGGCCTCGGCTCCATTTACGGCGGCGCTACCGTTTGCGCCTGGTACCCGATCACGCCCTCCACGTCGGTGGCGGAAGCGTTTGAACAACACGCTAACCGGCTGCGCATCGATGCGGAAACCGGGCAGAAAAAATTTGCCATCATTCAGGCCGAAGACGAGTTGTCCGCTATCGGCATCGTGATTGGCGCGGCATGGAATGGCGCACGCTCATTCACCGCCACCAGCGGCCCCGGTGTATCGCTCATGTCGGAGTTTCTGGGCTTGGCGTATTTTGCTGAAATTCCCGCCGTACTGTGGGACATCCAGCGCGCAGGACCTTCAACAGGCATGCCCACGCGTACCCAGCAGAGCGACGTTTTATCTGCCGCGTTTGCTTCCCACGGCGATACCAAACATCCACTGCTGTTTCCGTCGACGCCGAAAGAATGTTTCGACTTTGCCGCCCAGGCACTGGACCTGGCTGACCGACTGCAGACACCCATCATTGTCCTGTCCGATCTGGAACTGGGTATGAACGATAACTTGAGCGAGCCGTTTGAGTGGGATGAAAGCAGGCGTTACGACCGCGGTAAGGTGCTCACGGCAGATGATCTTGATCAGCTCGACGTGTTTGGTCGGTACCTGGATGTGGATGGTGATGGAATCGGTTATCGAACGTATCCGGGTACCCACCCGGATAAAGGCGCGTTCTTCACCCGCGGCACCTCGCGGGATGAATTTGCCCGGTATACCGAATCTCCGGATGCGTACCAGCGCAACATGGAACGCCTGCTGACAAAATGGGACACTGCCAAATCGCTGGTGCCCGCTGCTGAAATCAGCACGGGTAAGAGCCGGGTAGGGGTGCTGTATTACGGTACAACTGCGCTGCCCATGCCAGAGGCGCTGGATCTGCTGGCACCGGAAGGTGTGGTGCTGGATACCTGCCGGGTCCGCGCCTTCCCGTTTGGAGAAGAAGTAAAACGCTTTGTCGATGATCATGAACTGGTTTTTGTGGTCGAGCAGAACCGTGACGCGCAGATGCGTACGTTGCTGATCACCGAATGCGATTTTGCACCTGCGAAACTGGTACGCGTCAACTATTACGCCGGGTTGTCAATATCCGCAGATTTCATTCAACAATCTATTCTCGAGTACTTCCAGGCCAACAAACTGCCGCGCTTAACTGAGGTGAAATCATGACCTTTGTCGCTAAACCCAAAGCCCATCATCCCAGGCTGCCGCTGAACGAAATCGGTCTGACCCGACGGGATTATGAAGGTTCAGTATCTACGCTATGTGCCGGTTGCGGGCACGATTCCGTCAGCGCGGCAATTGTCCAGGCCTGTGCGGAACTGTCTCTGCCGCCACACCGGTTTGCCAAGGTCTCCGGTATCGGCTGCTCATCCAAAACACCAAGTTATTTTCTCAACAAGTCCCATGGTTTGAATTCTGTGCATGGCCGCATGCCGTCGGTGATGACTGGCTCCAATCTGGCCAATCGGGAACTGTACTGTGTTGGTGTTTCTGGCGACGGCGACAGCGCATCCATCGGCTTGGGCCAGTTTGCACACATCGTGCGACGTCGCATCAATATGCTCTATATCGTTGATAACAATGGGACTTACGGTTTAACCAAGGGCCAGTTTTCCGCCACCAATGATAAAGGTTCCACCTCTAAAAAAGGCGCGCCGAATCTCTACGAGCCCATCGACCTGGTCAGTATGGCGTTGCAGCTGGGCGCAAGCTTTGTGGCGCGTAGTTTTTCTGGCGATAAACATCAGCTGGTGCCGTTGATCAAAGCAGGGCTGCGCCACAAAGGCATGGCCTTCATCGACGTCATTTCACCCTGTGTGGCATTTAACAATCATGCGGGATCAACCAAGAGTTATGACCACGTGCGTGCTCACATGCAGAACGTTGTGAACGCGGACTATATTCCCGAACATGACGAGATTACCGCGGACTATAAGCCCGGCAGCAAAGAAGACGTCAGCATGCCGGATGGTTCAACGTTGCGCCTGTACAAGCTCGACGAAAACTACGACCCCCATGATCGGGTAGGCGCGTTGAACTATGTACAGCGCAGCGCGCAGAGCGGCGATGTCGTGACCGGATTGCTGTACGTTGACCCGCAGGCTGCAGATTGCCACGACGTCATGGATACCATAAGAAGACCTTTGAACGAACTCAACGAGGCGGATCTCTGCCCGGCGCCGGGTTCGCTGGATGCAATCAACGCGGGATTCAGATAAGCCGGTCAGAGTTTTGCAACTTGCTCACATCTTGGTCACCAAAATTGCCGTTACCGAGGTTGCTCGTGGGTAGCCAGCCTCTATAATGGCGCCCGCTGTTAATCCCCGCCTGACAAACTAGACAAAGAGGACGCGACGTGGCGCTACCCACTCTCGACGATTATTTTCCCGACTGGAAAGAGCGTGAAGCTCTGGCTGAAGCGATGATTCCTTTGATCGGCCAACTCTACCGACGCAACGTGGTCTGTTACTGTTTCGGTCGGGCGATGTACAACCAGAGTGTCACTCAGCTGATGAAAACTCATCGGTATGTCCGCCAGATTGCGAAAAACGAGCTTTCAGAGTTTGAAAGCTTTCCAGTGCTTGAAGCCATGTCTAAACTCGACCTTGGACCGAGTCATATCGACGTCGGTCGACTGGCCACCAAGTACATGGAAGAACTTGAAGCCGGTGAAGTCTCTGCCATGGATTTTGTCGAACGACAGTGTGCTGAGGTTATTGGACGCCACATTCCTCCCTTGCCGGAACCCCAGGATATTGTCCTCTACGGCTTTGGTCGTATTGGTCGGCTGCTGGCACGCCTGCTGATCGAGAAGACCGGCAGTGGTCAGCAACTGCGCCTGCGCGCGATTGTTGTGCGCAAAGGCAGCGATGATGATCTGATCAAACGAGCCAGTCTGCTGCGCCGGGATTCTGTGCACGGCAGTTTTGAGGGAACCATCAGGGTCGATGAGGAAAACTGCGCGATCATTGCCAATGGCAACGTGATCCGAGTGATTTATGCCGGCAATCCAGCAGAAATCGACTACGAAGCGTACGGTATTCAGAATGCGATTATCATCGACAATACCGGTGCCTGGCGCGACCAGGAAGGCCTGGGCCAACACCTCAAAGCCAAAGGCGCGGCCAAAGTCATTCTCACCGCTCCGGGCAAAGGCGCCATCAAAAACATCGTTTCCGGCGTGAATTCCAGCCTTATAGAAAAATCTGACACCATTTTAGGTGCGGCCAGTTGTACCACCAATGCCATTGTGCCGGTGCTGAAGGTGGTCAATGAAGAATTTGAAATTGTCCATGGGCATATGGAAACGGTGCACGCCTACACCAACGATCAGAATCTTACGGACAATTATCACAAGAAGAATCGCCGGGGCCGCAGCGCCCCCCTGAATATGGTCATCACCGAAACAGGCGCTTCCTCAGCGGTGGTCAAACTCATGCCTGAAATGGCAGGCAAGCTGACCGGCAACGCCATTCGTGTGCCGACACCAAACGTATCCCTGGCCATTTTAAATCTGACCCTCGGTCGTGAGACCAGCATTGAAGAGATGTCCAAATTCCTGCGCAATGTCAGCCTGAACAGCAATCTGCAGCGTCAGATTGACTACACCACGTCACCGGATGTCGTCTCAACGGACCTGGTGGGCAATCGACATGCCTGTATCATTGATGGAGAGGCCACCATCGTCAGCGGCAATCGTGCGGTGCTCTACGTCTGGTACGACAACGAATTTGGCTACGCCTGTCAGGTTATCCGGGTTGTACAGAAGTGGGCGGGCATCTCCTATCCGCTGATTCCTAACGACGTCGTCAAGCTGGGCTTCTGATGCCTGCATGGTCTGGCGCAGGCTGTAAGTTCTTCTTGTGAGTGTCAGAACCCGCATAGCGCCTTCGCCGACCGGAGACCCCCATGTAGGCACGGCCTACATGGCCTTGTTCAACTGGGCATTTGCCAGACGTCATGGCGGTCAGTTTCTCCTGCGTATCGAAGACACGGACCAGGTACGCAGCACCACTGAATCTGAACAGGTCATATTCGATGCCCTGCGCTGGCTTGATCTGGACTGGGATGAAGGGCCGGATGTCGGCGGCCCCCATGGTCCTTATCGACAGAGCGAGCGGCAGCAGATTTATGCACGCTACAGCGAGCAACTGGTCGCAGCCGGACACGCCTTTCCCTGTTTCTGCAGTAAAGAGCGCCTCGACGAAGTGCGCAGCGCGCAACAAGCCGCCAAACAGACCACCCGCTATGATGGCCATTGCCTGAATCTGGATGCCGAACAGGTCAGCGCGCGTCTTCACGCAGGGGAAACACACGTTATTCGCATGCGCGTACCCGATGACGGTGACTGTACGTTCAAAGATGAGCTGCGCGGCGAGATCACCATTCCCTACAGCCAGATTGACATGCAGGTGCTGGTGAAAAGTGATGGCATGCCAACTTATCATCTGGCGGTTGTGGTGGATGATCACCTGATGGGTATTACCCATATACTGCGCGGTGAGGAGTGGGTGACTTCGGTGCCCAAGCATAAGCTTCTCTACGAATACCTGGGCTGGCAGATGCCGGTGCTGATCCATCTGCCACTGTTGCGCAACCCGGATCAGAGCAAGCTGTCCAAGCGCAGGAACCCCACCAGCGTAACTTATTATCGGGATGAAGGATTTCTACCGGAAGCGTTGCTCAACTATCTGGGTCTGATGGGCTACTCGATGCCCGACGAACGCGAGATATTCACCAAGCGCGACATGCTGGAGGTCTTTGATGCGGGCCGCATTTCTGTTGGCGCGCCTGTATTCGACCCCGTTAAGCTTGCCTGGCTGAACGGTCAGTATCTGCGTGCGCTGGATGCTCAGGAATACAGCCAGCGAGTGGCTGATTGGATGCTCAACAAAGAACGCCTTTCCGCGTTGGTACCGCTGGTGCAGGAGCGGGCGGAGAAGCTCTCGGATCTGATACCCCTGGTTGACTATCTTGTTGGCGCCAGGAAAACCCTCAGTGAAGGCGATTTTCAGCATAAGACTCTGGATCGCAATGCTGTGGTCCAGGTCCTGTATCACACTCTGGCGGAGTTTGACAAACAACGCAGCTGGGTGCGGGATGATCTGTTCGAGCTTTGTCAGCGCCTGGCCCGGCAGCTTGATCTGAAATTCCGTGACTTCCTGTTTCCACTGTTTATCGCCATCAGTGGTCGCAGTGTGTCGCTGCCTTTGTTTGACTCGCTGGTTTTCCTCGGCGCCGATCTGTCCCGCGCGCGTCTCAGAGATGCGCTTGAAGCCCTCAACGTCTCCGGTAAAGAGCGTAAGAAGCTCGACAAGGCGCATACGCAGTTACAACTGGATGGCGATAATACATAGTAGGTACATCCCTTTATTGACAGGTCGTGGTGGGGTACCTAACATCACGCGCTCGTTTGGGGCCATAGCTCAGCTGGGAGAGCGCGTGAATGGCATTCACGAGGTCGGGAGTTCGATCCTCCCTGGCTCCACCAAATCTAGACATTGCCGGAACTGTGTATGACCGTCGGAATGACTCCCGAAGGCTGGACCTTGGTCGATAACGCATTGCAACGCGACTTTCAGTTTGATGACTTTGTTGCGGCGTTTGCGTTCATGACCAAAGTGGCATTGCTGGCAGAAAAAGCTGATCACCATCCGAGCTGGCATAACGTCTACAGCACGGTCAAAATCAGCTTGAGCACACACGATGCGGGAAATACCGTCACAGACAAAGACGTTGCCCTGGCAACGCAGATCAATGCCTGCGTCGCATAACCATCCAAACAGAGACTACAACAAGGATAACCAATGGTTAAAATCACCTACATAGAACACGATGGAACCGAGCACCAGGTTGATGCCCCGGCAGGCACTACGGTGATGAATGCGGCATTGGATAATCTGGTGCCTGGAATTGACGCTGACTGTGGCGGCGAATGTTCCTGTGCAACCTGTCATGTTATGGTCGACAAAGCCTGGATGGCAAAAGTAGGTCAGCCCAGCGAAGCTGAAGAATCAATGCTGGACCTGAATCCGGAGCGTGTTGAAAACTCACGCCTGTCCTGTCAGATTCCTGTAACCGACGAGCTGGATGGCCTGATTGTTAACCTACCGGAGTTCCAATTCTGATGGCTGAAGCGACTACCCCTCTGATGATTGATCTCGATCCCGCAACGGTGCCGCTGGAAGACATCGATGTCAGCCAACGGGAGCTGTGGTCGCAAAACAAAAAGTATCCGTTTTTCAAACGTTTACGTGATGAAGCGCCAGTGCATTATTGCAAAGACAGCGAGTTCGGCCCGTATTGGTCGGTCACGCGTTTTGAAGACATCATGGAAGTTGAGCAGAACTGGCAGACGTTTTCCTCAGATCCAACCATCGTGATCCAGGACCCTGAAGAGGATTTCCAGTTACCCATGTTCATCGCCATGGACCCTCCCAAACACGATGAGCAACGAAAAACCGTGCAGGGCGTGGTGGCACCGCGTAATCTGCAGAACCTTGAAAGTACCATTCGCTCGCGGGTACAGACCATTCTTGACGGTCTGCCGATTGGCGAACAGTTCAACTGGGTTGACCGGGTGTCTATTGAACTGACCACACAGATGCTCGCCACGCTGTTTGATTTTCCTTTTGAAGACCGACGAAAACTCACACGCTGGTCTGATGTGGCAACGGGTGGGCCGGAAACCGGCATCGTGGAAAGTGAAGAGCAGCGCCGTGAAGAACTCTACGAGTGTCTGGCGTACTTCACGCGACTCTGGCAGGAGCGCGAGGATAAGGATGAAGGCTCCGATCTGATCTCCATGCTGGCGCATGGTGAAGCCACCAAAGACATGGATCCCCAGGAGTATCTGGGCAACCTGGTGCTGTTGATTGTGGGCGGCAACGACACCACCCGTAATTCCATCACCGGCGGTGTTATTGCACTGAACGAAAACCCCGGCGAATACGCCAAACTGCGCAACAACCCTTCGGTTATCCCCAACATGGTGTCTGAGATCATTCGCTGGGTGACCCCGCTGGCACATATGCGTCGCACCGCGGTGAAAGACTATGTGTTACGCGGTCAGCAGATTAAAGCGGGCGATAAGCTGGTCATGTGGTACGCCTCAGGTAACCGGGATGAACGCGCCATCGACCGGCCGGACGAATTCATCATTGATCGCGCGCGTGCGCGCCAGCATCTGTCTTTCGGTTTTGGTATCCATCGATGTATGGGTAACCGGTTAGCGGAAATGCAGCTGCGTATTCTGTGGGAAGAAATCCAGAAGCGCTTTCACAAAGTTGAGATGGTGGGTGAGCCTGAGCGTATTCCTTCAAATTTTGTACACGGTTTCTCAGATCTGCAGGTGATTCTGCATCCGCACTAGAGGTTTGAGGTACTTCAGTCTTATCGCCTGAAGTTGGAAATCTGAATTTCTTCGCCATGGTCAGCGTAGTCTCCCTGACTGCGCTGAGCGCGAAAATACCCCCAGTTGATGGCGTTGTATCTGGGCTGATCCTGGATCAGCGTCGCAGCCAGCGGTGCATAGTGATAATCGTAGCTGGGGTTCAGGAAGTAAGGCGTGCTGATGCGCGGTTGCTCTGCATTTGCCAGCACCCGGTGCAGGGGCGCTTTATATTTATCGTTAGACCACACCTGAACAATATCGCCAATATTGATGATCAACGCATCTTCGCTCGGCTGCACCGTATGCCAGCGATTACCGCTGTAAACCTGCAGCCCGGGTTGCTGATCCTGTAACAGAACCGTTAACGCGCCGGCATCTGTGTGGTGACTGATCCCCAGTTCGCCCCGCTGCGGAAAGAAATCCGCATCCGCGGGGGCAGGATCAGGGCAAGGCGGGTAGTAGTTGAGTCGCAGAAAACTGCTGTGATCAACAAATGCCGAGGTCAGGTCCTCGTCACTGCCAAGCCCGGCGGTTATCGAACTGACCAGCTCAAGTGCAATTGTATGCAAGTGTTTTTCAATGGCGAGCATGGTTTCCTTGAATCCAGCGAGGTCCGGCCACTGCGGCATAGAGCCCGCCAGTGGCCCGCTGAGCACTGCAGGACCGATATCCAGAATCTCTTTCCAATCACGCCGATTCTTGGTGAGTTCCGCATCGAAATAACCCCAGGAGTTTTCAGCCGTTCTGGCAATGCTGCGTTTCTGTTCGCTGGTTTGTTGAAAAAACCGATAGGTCTGAGCCATGAGTTCCTCAGACAGCGGCTTCGGAATCTGGTGGCCAGTGAGCTTGAAAAAACCCCATCGGGCGCACGCCTGATCCAGGCCGACTGGATCAAGGTGCTGTAAATCTAGATGTGGAATATTCATGGGGCGGGAGTTTAGGGAACTTACAGCTATGCTGCCAAGAGCTAACTCGCTTCTGCTAAAGTAGGCAACGCAGTACAGAGATAAGGCGAGATATGGATCTGGGGCTACATAACAGGCGCGCGGTGATTACAGGTGCTTCCAAAGGGATAGGCCTGGCCTGTGCACAAAGCCTGGCGCGTGAGGGTGCTCATGTACATCTTGTATCGCGCACAGAACAGGATCTGCAGGCGGCGCAGGCAGAGGTTGATCGATGCGGTTCAGGCGCGGTGACCTATCAGGTATTGAACCTCGCGGATTCAGATGATGCGCAAACCTTGATTGACACCCAGGCAGAGGCAGACATTCTGGTCAACAATGCCGGTGCAATTCCCAGCGGCAGTCTGCTGGATATTGATGAATCCACCTGGCGCGATGCCTGGGATCTGAAAGTGTTTGGTTACATCAATCTGTGCCGAGGCTTTTATCGACAGATGTGTGGTCGGGGCGGTGTCATCATCAACGTCATCGGCGCCGGTGGCGAACGTCCCACCGCTGGCTATGCGGCTGGTGCAGGCGGAAACGCGGCGCTGATGGCCCTGACCCGGGCGCTGGGGGGGACGAGTCGGAAAGACAATATCCGCGTGGTTGGCGTCAATCCAGGACAGATTATCACCCAGCGGCTGGAAGACCTGCTTAAATCTGCGGCGCAAAAACGCTTTAAAGACCCGGCACGCTGGCAGGAACTGCTCGACCCCCGCTATCCGCCGGGTGCACCTGAACACATTGCGGACATGGTGGCGTTTCTGGCCAGTGATCGGTCTGCCAATACCACCGGGACAATTGTGACCATTGATGGCGGACACTGTGCACGTTGATACCCGTCGGATTCATTTTTTCTGGAGCGCCTGACGATGCCCTATTTTCAAAACAGTGATGCAGAGATCTATTACGAAACACATGGAACAGGCTTCCCGGTGTTGCTGATCGCCCCTGGCGGTATGAAATCCGCAATCAGCTTCTGGGAAAACACGCCATGGAACCCCATCGAACAGCTGCAGGATAAATTCTGTGTGGTTGCCATGGACCAGCGCAACGCCGGCAACAGCCACGCCCCGGTTGCCCCGGATCACGGCTGGCATACCTATACTCAGGATCAGCTGGGATTGATGAATCACCTGGGCTTTGATCGGTTTCATGTTGCCGGGATGTGCATCGGCGGACCCTATGCGCTGGCTCTGATTCAGGCCGCACCGGAAAAAATTGCCAGCGCCACTTTGTTTCAGACCATTGGTCGTGACAACAACAGTGCTGCGTTTTATGCCATGTTTGATGACTGGGCCGCGACCCTTAAGCCGCGGATGCCGGATGTGGGCGCGGACACCTGGTCCGCGTTTCGCGAAAACATGTATGGTGGCGAAACGGTGTTATTTACCGTCGATCAGGCGTTTATTGCCGGCGTGCAAACACCTTTGCTGGTAATGATGGGTAACGATCTGTATCACCCGGAATCCAGTTCACGCATGATTGCCGACACCGCACCTGATGTGGTGTTTATTGAATCCTGGAAACAGGGTCAGGCCAGAGCGGATGCCATGCATGCCTTTGCCAGATTTCTTTCTGAACAGACACCGGAGTAAATCGTGAATCGCGAATCCATTGCCTTGTATGACGCCATGAGCACCCTGCGGGCAGTTCGCCGCCTGCGTCCAGACCCGATCCCGGACGAGGTTCTGCAGCGTATCCTGCAGGCTGCGGCCTGGGCACCCAGCGGTGGCAATGTGCAGCCGTTTCGGATCATTGTGGCCCGTGATGCCGAAATACGCAGGCAGATTGGTGATCTGTATAGACCCCAATGGGAAAGCTACGGCGCCAACGCGCGCAAAGGGCTGGCTGGACTGAGCGGCGAAGCCCACGATAAACGCGTACGTATGCTGGATGCCTGTGACTATCTTGGAGAACACATGGGCGAAGCCCCTGTGTTACTCATTTTCTGTTTTAACCCGGATCATATGGCCATCACCGATGCTGATCAGGGCAGGCCTTCGATTGTGGGAGGCGGTTCTGTCTACCCGGCGCTGCAGAATGCCATGCTGGCGTGTGTCAGCGAAGGGATCGGCTGTACCCTGACAACTTTGTTGTGCTATGAAGAGCCACAGCTCAAGCGGATTCTTGCCCTGCCTGAAGGCTGGTATACGTGTGCCGTGATGCCGATCGGTTATCCGGTACGCGGGGGACATGGTCCAATTTCTCGACGGCCTGTACATAAACTGTGTTACGCCGATCAGTTCGGCCGGGAAATCTCTTTTTCGTAGCGTCAGCACACCCAGGAAAGAGGTTTTAGCCTGGCGCATGTTGTACCATGCCGGGTTTTAGATTGAGAGGAAAGCTTATGTCCCTGGTTGCAGTCATGGAAACAAACAAAGGCACCATTCGCCTGGATCTGTTTGCCGATAAAACCCCGACAACAGTGGCAAACTTTGTCAACCTTGCCCAACGTGGCTTTTACGACGGCCTGGCTTTTCACCGCGTCATCGCCGATTTCATGATCCAGGGAGGATGTCCCCAGGGTACCGGTACTGGCGGACCAGGGTATCGATTCGCCGATGAATTTGTCGCTGAACTCCGCCACGATGCGCCAGGCAGGTTTTCCATGGCCAACGCAGGCCCTGGTACCAACGGATCACAGTTTTTTATCACCCATGTGGCAACACCCTGGTTGGATGATGCGCATACCATATTCGGCGAGGTGCAGAGTGAGGCTGACCAGGCAGTGGTGAACGCCATTGCCCAGGGCGATAACATTATTTCTGTCACCATCGAAGGAGAAACCGAGGCGTTGCTGGCTGATGAGCCGCTGGTGGCTCAGTGGAACGCTAAACTCGATGGCTGATGCACGCGTAGTGCTGAGTAAATCAGCCATAGATCTGGGCATAGTCGCCCGTGACGGGCAGGCCATGCTGGAATTTTACCGGGATGTACTGGGGTTTGTGGAAGAACCCAGCACATCTTTCCACGCGGGCGGGGTGATGTATCGACTCTGGTGTGGTGACAGTCTGATCAAAATTGTTGTCCCATCCCAGGCACCAGACGCCAAAGCCCCGGCTGGCCCTATCGAATCTGCCTCCGGCATCCGCTACTGGACCATGCGCGTATCCAATCTGGAGGAAATCATGGCCACCTGTGCCGACGCAGGCGCAAAAGTCGTTGTGCCAGTCACTCAGATCCGTGAAGGGGTAACCATTGGTATGGTCGAAGACCCCGATGGCAACTGGGTTGAGTTTGTTACTTACGCCTGATGAAATCTCTGTCTGTTGCTTTGTTGTGTTTCGCTCTGGCAGCCTGTTCCACGCCCTTAGATGAGCCTGCGATCGAATTACCGGATTGCAACAAACTGCGGGCTACCGGTAACTTTGATCTCATCATTCTGACTGACGATACCAATACACTGCGATTGTCCGGTGATAATCCTGCGCAGATTGAGTGGCGCCATGACGGCACAACACTCTCCCTGCAGAAAAAAGGCAACCGTAACGTGCGGGCGGAACTCAGTTGTATGCGCCTCAGTGATATTGAACTGATTGGTGCGGTTCGCGCCCAGCACAGTGCAGATGGGTTTGCCCAGTACGAAAAAATTGCCGTTTACGGCAGCAGCAGTTTTGCTGCAGTGGCATTGAGCGCAGACCTGCTTGATCTACGTACATCAGGGCAGGGCGCGCTGCGCATCGATCAGATCGTCGCTGATAAAGTACAGGTGCTGGCGTCCGGCAACAGCCAACAGTATCTTGCCGGCGAAACACAGCAGCTGTTGATAACGCTCACCGGTAAGGCAAAACTGTCAGCGGCTGAGCTTTCTGCACAACGGGTTGAGCTTGACCTGCTTGGTCAGGCTGTTGCGGAGGTTTTTCCAACCGCTCATGTTAGCGGCACGCTGGGCGGTGACAGTGTTCTCGGCTATGCCACAAATCCGGTGCTTGAAGTCGCTCTGGATGTAGAAGAGCAGGCCATTGTCAATCGGCGCGAGTAGAGTGGGTTAATCAGTCATCCCAAGGGGAGGAGTTGTGGCGCAGGAATATCTGTTTGAAGACCTGAAGGTCCTGGATGTGGGCAGTTGGATAGCGGCGCCGGTGGCAGCCACTATGCTGGCCGATTTTGGTGCCGAGGTCGTTAAAGTGGAACTGCCCGGTGTGGGTGACGGGTATCGCCAGTTCTCGGCTACGCCAGGTGCGCCGGACAGTCCGCATAATTTTGCCTGGCAGATGGACGCACGCAACAAGCGCTCTGTTGCGTTGAACCTGAAAACCGAAAGCGGGCGCGAGATTCTCTTCAGACTGATCGATGAAGCGGATGTGTATGTCACCAACCATTCGCCTGGCATGCGTGAGAAACTTGGTCTGTCTTACGAACACCTGCAGGCACGAAATCCAGGTCTGATTTACGCCTCTCTGACAGCTTATGGGGAGCATGGACCAGAACGGGACAGAGAAGGTTTTGACCTGGTTGCTTACTGGTCGCGCTCGGGATTAATGGATCTGGTACACGCGCCGGGTGCAGACCCGTCTCCGGCTCTGCCGGGCATGGGTGACCACCCCACGGCGGTCAGCATGTATGCGGGCATTCTAACGGCATTGATCCGGCGTATGAAGACCGGCGAAGGGAGTTTTGTACATACCTCTCTATTGGCCAACGGTATCTGGTCTGCGTCCTGTATTGCCCAGGGCGCATTTATTGATGCTGACTTCAGTCGATATCGAGCCATGCTCGGGCATCTGTATACCCGCGTTATGTACCAGACGCTGGACAATCGCTGGCTGCAATTCACCATGGTGCGCAGCGTCGACGAAACAGATGCCATGTTCACTGTGCTAGGCATGCCCGAGGTGCTTATTGAAGCGCGTTTCGCTGATCCGGCCAGCCGCGTCGCCCATGGCGCTGAACTGGTTGAACTGATTAAGCCTGTCATCAGGCAGCGGAGCAGTTCAGAGTGGCTGAACGACTTTCACGCCGCTGGCGTGCCAGTTGCTCTGGTCGGCGAAGTTGAACGGCTGCCGGAAGATCAACAGGTGCGCCTCAACCCCATGCTGATCGATGGTGGGGATACGGGCATGGCCCAGGTGATCAAGCACCCCGTTAATGTCGATGGTCTGCACACAAAACCAGCTTCCCGCGCGCCGGAGCTGGGAGAGCACAGCGAGCAGATTCTACTTGATCTGGGTTACACCAAAGAGCAGATAACAGAGTTTCGTGAAAGCGGCGTGATCTGATAACGCCTGTGAGATGATCCCACGGGGAGCGTAATACCCTCGCTATCCTGACAGGTGCTGCAGCGGCAGAGCGGTGGAAGATTTGATTCTTTCCATCGCAAAAGAAGATGACACATCATGCAGAGGCGCTACGGAAATCAGCTTTTTATACACTCTGTCGTAATCGTCGATGTCCCGTGCAACAATCTTCAAAAGGTAATCGGTTTCGCCACTCATCCGATAGAATTCAACCACTTCGGGAATGTTTTTCACCCCTTCTGAGAACTTTTCCAGCCAGCTGTCATTGTGTTCACTGGTCTTTATCGCAACAAAGACCGTCAGTTTCAGACCCAGAGCACGCTTATCCAGCAGGGCAACCCGACCGCGAATAATACCGCTCTCCTCCAGGCGTTTGATGCGTCGCCAGCAGGCGTTTGTGGACAGGCCGATCTGGTCGGCTAACTCTGCAATTGCAATGTCAGTGTCAGTCTGAAGTTGCTGGAGAATACGATGGTCAAAACGATCGATCTTCATGAGAAAAAATCATTAAGTCTGTTTAAAATATCGAATTATTTTAGCTGTTTTGCGTAATCTGGTGAAGAAGAGGTGAAATATTTTGCTGCCGGACACGCAAAATGCGCTTATGACAATCACTGTCCATCCATTTTTTGTTGAAAAAACCTCTGACGCCCGCTGCGGTTATATTGTGGCCAATCCGGAATCTCGAACCTGTGCAGTTATTGACGCCCCGGCGGGTGCATCAGCAGGTGGCAGGGATCACACAGCCTGTGCCGACCAGATGCTGGCGTGGGTGTTTGCACACGACTTTGTGGTTCGCTGGATAATTGAAACCCATGTCCAGGCACAAGACACGACCGCAACTGCGTATCTGCGCCGGCATCTGTTGTGCGCTCAGACCGCCGCCGCCGCAGACATCGCTCTGCCTGACCTGTTTGATCAGCCCTTGAACAACGGCGATAAACTCTGTTTAGGCCATGCCTGTGCCAGAGTGCTCACCCGCAAAGATCTGCCCGGTGAACTGGCGCTGCAGATTGACAACAAACTTTTTGTCAGCGGTCGCACGGGCATTGAGCCCTGGTTGTCATCGCACAAATTTGGTTATCCTGCTGCAAGCAGGGTATTTGTTTCCAGGCTCAACCCGGAGCTGGCACGGACAGTTGCATACTGTTCCGCAATCTCACCAACTGCTGTCTGTGGCAACCTTACCTGAGATAGATGCAGATAGTCACAATCAGCCCAGTGGGGTTGTTGTTGCCTTGTCATGGCTGGCAATTGCGCTGACACTTGCTGTTTCGCTGTATTATCAGAACCCGGCGATCGCGCTGCTGGGCGGCTTGCTCACCCGCCTGGGTCTGCAGTCACAGCCTATTGCCCGCGCCAGAACCTATGGCGCCTTCAGTCTGCAAACCGCCATTGTGCTGCTTGGTTTCACGCTGGGTTTTGACCGCATGCTGAGTGTATCCGCCGACTACGGCCTGCTGGTGGCCGGATATGTGCTCGCGACCCTGGCTCTTGGTTGGGTACTCTCCCGTGTACTGTTCTGTGACAGAACCGAAGCTGCCCTGTTGACCAGCGGTACGGCAATCTGTGGAGGTACCGCTATCGCCACTCTGAGCCCGTTGATGGGTGCCAATCCGAAACAGTTTGCTGTTGCCACAGCTCTGGTATTTCTGTTGAACGTGGTTGCCCTGATGACCTTTCCGTTTATCGGTCAGTGGTTGAACATGAGTCAGGAGGCATTTGGCGTCTGGGTGGCCCTGGCGGTGCACGACACCAGTTCGGTGGTGGCCACCGCCGCCATTTATGGGGAAGAGGCTGCCGCTGTAGCAACCACTGTCAAAATCGGTCGAACGCTGTGGCTGATCCCGATCGCTTTTGCCGCCAGTCTCATTTACCGCGAAAAGGAGGCGAAACTCCGTGTGCCCACTTTTGTGCTCCTGTTCATTCTGGCCGCGCTCACCAGCAGTGTTGTCGACCTGCAGGCTGAACTGCTGCAGAAGGTGACATGGGTAAGTAAATCGCTGCTTGTTGTGGCGTTGTTGATGATCGGCCTGGAGATCAACCGAGCGACGCTGCGACAGATGTCCTGGCGCAGCGTTCTGTTCGGCGTGATGTTATGGGGTCTGGTTGCGCCGGGCGCTTTTGTGCTCATCATGTTCTGACGCCATCTCAAAAGGGGATCAAGCTGCAGGGCGCCACTGCAGGCCTGGATGACGGTTCAGTTAGCTATAACCTTATTGGCAAAGATTCTTTCACAGCAGCAGGGCGCTTGGCTAAGGTTCGAACATGACTGTTCTACGAACCTACCTCGATCTGAAAAGCATTGCTGCGCTGCTGGCCTTTGGCGCTTACCTGCTTTTACCTTTTCTGGCCTGACAGCTTCCGGCCTGATAACGCATCGCGCTGCACCTGGCGTTGAAAAATCATTTTGCTGCTTGACACAAGTCCCTAGTGCGCCGTAAAAACCGCTTTTAGAAGTCTTGTTCACGTGTCCAGAAAGGGGGCAACTTGACAGCGAGCGGCGATAACCTCACGGAATCCAAAGATCTGCCCGGCGGCGAAGATGACGTCGACATCGACGAGTTTGCAACGGACGAAGATGAAGACGTCAGTGCGGATCTGGATGAATTCGACGCAGACAGCGATGATGATGGCGAAGATGTGGATCGCATAGAGGCCGAAGTCCTGACGCCCAAAGCCCAGGATGCCCGTTCACTTGAAATCCGCAGAGCCATCGAAGAGCGTGAGGAAAAACGCCGACAGAAGGCCGATATCGATTATCTGGATTTTGATTTCGAAGACTGACGACGCCTGCTTAGCCTGCTTAAACACCGCAAATCCGGACACGCTCTGCGGGTACTGTTTCCCGCAAAACATACAAAACAGCGGCGCGACTAGTGCACAAGCGTATTCTCTGACATGCTCCTCCACATGCAGGGATCCAAACACAGTGTCGCGCCCGCGGTCAGAGATCTGGTGCTGTTGGGTGGCGGCCACGCACATGTCAGCGTGTTGAAGAAATTTGCCATGAAACCGGAGTCGGGGGTTCGGCTGACGCTGATTTCACGGCACCCGCAGACGCCATATTCAGGTATGTTGCCCGGTTGTATCGCCGGTGCGTATGTACCCGAAGACATCCATATCAACCTCGGCCCACTGTGTCAGTTTGCCAATGCCCGACTCATCTGTGCAGAGGTCATCGGCGTTGATCCGATACTGCAGCGTGTCCAGTTACATGATCGGCCACCACTGCAGTATGACCTGCTGTCAATCAACACAGGTGCAGTGCCTGCCGCGCCCTATGCTGATGCTGTCACCGTCAAACCCATCAGTACCTTTCTGCCGAAATGGCATGATATCCAATCGACAATACAGCCAGGCGACCATCTGGCTATCGTTGGCGCAGGGGCAGGTGGTGTCGAGCTCGCTTTTGCCGCGCGCAAGGCGCTGCCCGAGGCGGTAAAAATCAGTTTATGCGGGCCCGTATTACTGGCCGGCCACAACGCAAAGACCATAGCCACAACCGAGCAGGCCCTGGCGCAGCAGGGGATTACGTGGCTTGCTGAGCGGGTCGAAGGGCACAACGATACGCAGCTGCAGCTGACTTCCGGGACCGCCCTGAACGCAACACATACCCTCTGGGTCACCCACGTTGAGGCGCCGGAGTGGATCAGACAAGCAGGGTTCGATACCGATGCCGCAGGTTTTCTGAGTGTCGATACTCATCTGCAGAGCACCTCCCACACAGGGGTTTTTGCAGCGGGTGATGTAGCCTGTTTACGCGATCAACCGCGTCCCAAGGCAGGTGTATACGCTGTACGCGCCGGCGCGGTGCTGGCTGACAATCTGCGTCGATCGCTTACAGAAAAGCCTCTACGAACCTACCGAGCGCAAACAAAATATCTTGCGCTGCTGGGAGATGGACAGGGTAAAGCCATCGCAAACCGCGGGGACTGGAGCGCTTATGGACGTATCTGGTGGTTGTTGAAAGACAGAATTGATCGAAATTTCATGCGTAAATTCAATAAACTGCCGCCGATTCCTTCAAATGAATTCAAGATCTCCAGGGCGCTGCAGGCAGATCTGCCAGAGGCGCAGATGCGCTGTGGCGGTTGTGGTGCAAAACTGGCGGCAGACCCGCTGCGCCGCGTACTGGCGCGTTTACCTCGTCAGAATAGTTCACATGTCAAGCTGGGCATCGGAGATGATGCTGCGCTGCTCCGGAGCCCGGGAACGGATACGCTGGTAACCATTGATGGCTTCAGGGCCATGCTGGACGATCCCTATCTGTTTGGTCGTATTGCAGCCCATCACAGCCTCAACGATATTTTTGCAATGGCGGCCATGCCTACATCGGCGCTGGCGTTTATTACCCTGCCGCTGATGTCAGAGGCGCTGATGGAGGAAGAACTGTTCCAGGTCCTGTCCGGCGCGGTGGCGGTTCTGAACCAGCACAACGTGCCTCTTGTGGGCGGGCATACGGCTGAAGGTGCAGAACTGACGCTGGCACTCACGGTCACCGGTGCACCCGGCTCGAGAACGGTAACCAAGTCTGCAGCCCGCCCGGGTGACGTGTTGATATTGACCAAACCCCTGGGCACTGGCGTTGTACTGGCGGCATCGAAGCAGGGCAATGCCGCGGTCCAATGCCTCAACGATACCCTGGTCAGCATGGACATGAGTAACGCAGCCGCTGTCGGTACATTTCTTGACCATGATGTACATGCGCTGACAGACATCACGGGTTTTGGCCTTGCGGGTCACCTGTCTGAAATTCTGCGTGCATCCGAAGTTGGTGTGGTACTGGAGCTCGATGCCGTACCTGCGCTCACGGGTGCCGTTGAGCTAATCGGGCAACTGCACAGCTCTCTACAGTCAGCCAATGAACTGGCACTGGCGGATTATCAGCTCTCTGCAGGCAGGCAAGGCGCTGCACCAGAGATCAAACTGCTGGCAGACCCGCAGACTTCTGGTGGTCTGTTGGCCTGTGTACCGCAGGCGCAGGCTGCCGATTGCCTGCAAAAGCTGGTGGGGCAGGGTTACCCTGCAGCCTGCATCGGCCATATTGTTGAGTCGGGCGCTTGGACAATCCGCTGACCCAGCCGCGTGCCCGGGTGGTTATTGTCACAGACCCTATGTGTTCATGGTGTTGGGGGATGAGTAACGATATTGACCAGGCGCGCCAGGCAGCAGATTCAGAGGTGACGTTTGATCTGATGCTGGGGGGAATCAATACCACCGGCACGTTACCCATGGGCGAATACGGTCGCCGCTATCTGAAACGGCTCTGGGCGGAAGTCTCAGCCACTACAGGCCAGCATTTTGGCGAACTGGTGGCGGACAACTACATCCACAATTCAAGACTTCCCTGCCTTGCGCTGGAAGCGATCCGTCTGCAGAGCGGCAATCCACCATTCGACTTCCTGCGAACCCTGCAAAACAGTTTTTTCACTCAGCAGCAGAACATTAATGATCGTCAGACGCTGCTCCGGCTCGCAACCCAGTCTGGTTACGATGCTGTACGGCTGGGTAAGCTGATGGACTCAGTCGAGGTGAATGCAAGATTAGATTTTCAGTTTGAAAATTCAGGCGCATTCGGCACCGGCGCACTGCCCAGCGTTTTGATTGAGGTGAATCAGAAAATGAGACTTCTTGCCGGTGGCTATGTTGATGACTCAATGCTGCGGCAACTGATTACGCAGGCATTGCGGGGGCCCATGCCCGGATGATTTCAGAAGAACGCCGCGATCGCCGGACGGAAGCGATCCATGTCGACGAGAAATGAGTCATGGCCCTGTATGGAAGGCATCCGTCTGAAAATGACTTCTGGCACGTGCCGGTCCAGGGCGAGGGCAAGCTCCTCCTGCTGACTGACTGGAAACAGAAAGTCTGTTTCAACGCCGATAATCAATGCAGCATCCAGGCCTAATTTCGCAAAGCTGGCTTCTAAAGAACCGCCGTGATCCGCAGCGTCATACAGATCCATGGCCCGGGACAGATACAGATAACAGTTAGCATCGAAGCTGCCGATAAAGCGATTGGCATGGCTTTCAAGATAGGATTCCACTTCAAAGTCGATACCGAACGGGTTATCCGCGTGGGTAAAATCTGTTGCGCGCTCACGGCCAAAACGTTCGGCCCACTCTGCTGCAGAGCGGTAGCTGATCATGCCGAGTTTGCGTGCCAGGCGCATACCAGACACGGGGCCGTTGCCGCTCATGTCATACTGCCCGTTCTGCCACAAGGGATCAGAGCGGATAATTTCCCGCTGCAGCGAGCGTAAAGCAATCGAGAAAGGCAGGCTGCGTGCCGCAGCCGAGATGGATACCAGCCGTTTTGCGCGCCCCGGTAACTGCTGAGTGAAGGCCAGCGCCGTCATGCCGCCCATCGAGGAGCCCACCACTGTGTGAACCTGGTCAATACCAAGATGATCGAGCACGAAGGCCGCAGCGTCTGCAATATCTTCAACCGTCAGCACCGGAAATGTCAGCCGATACAGCTCGTTAGTGTCCGGATTGATGCTGGCCGGTCCGGTAGAACCGAAGCAGCTGCCCAGAGAATTGACACAGATGACAAAGTAGCGATCCGTATCTATGGGTTTTCCTGAACCAATCATATCTTCCCACCACCCTGCAGAGGGATCGTTCTTCGATGAGCTGGCATGAGCGGAGGGTGACAGGCCTGTGAACAACAACACGGCATTGTCGGCGTTTGGGTTCAGCTTGCCCCAGCTTTCATAGGCCAGGGTGGGGCTTGTGATGCTGCCACGTTTCATGACAAATTCACCAGCCAGGGTGATCGTTTGTACAGCTGTCAAGGTAAGCTCGAGCAAAAATTTACGGGCGGGAACGATAAGAGATTATCGGTACAAGCGCCAGCTTGAATCCATCCACTCCAATATGGCGGAAGGATTTAGAATGGCGGAAGAGGTAGGAGTCGAACCCACCAGGCACGTATTCGCACCTCAACGGCTTTGAAGGCCGCGCGCCCCACCGGAGACGATGCTCTTCCACGGCTGATGGTAGCAGAGTTCAGGCGAACTCGGCATGCCATTGCATCCTAATACTCGCTTTTCAGAACAATCCGTTCGTTTCCTTGTCGACGCGTAAAACCACGGCTGTCAAAATACTCCAGCACTTCTATAGCCACGTTACGACCAATTCCGGTTCTGTCCCGAAAATCCTTGACGGAAAATGGTTTGACAGCGGCAAGCTCATGAATGAATTCAGCAACCTTTTCAAGTTGTCGAGGCAGGTAGAATCGATGCACCGCGATATGCACCACATATCCCCGTTTTGCCAGTGCCTTGAGGTCTTTTTCGATTTGGCTTTGTGGTAAATCGATCAGTTTCGCGAGATCCCCGGTCGAAGGTGGTTGCAGATGATCCAGTTTCTGCTCCAGTTTTACCCAGACGTGCTCAAGCTCCGCAGGCAGGCTGGTTTGCTGATCAGGCAGGCGGAAGTACCCGCCAACATTCTCAATGACCTGTGCCTGTACCATGGCGTTCAATAGTCTTTGACGCAGTGATGCGGGGATCTGCACAAAGGCGTTTTCTTTTAACCCCGGTGAACTGGCATGTTCACTCTGATGCGTAGTGATCTGCTGCAGCAACAGCTGTTGGTAGCGTCCCAGGACTTCTTTGGAAATGGCCATGTCCGCCACTTTCAGCACATCGTACTGATTCAACATGCTTTCAATCTGGGAAGTCTGCAGATGCCAGATGTCGACAAACTCACTGATGTTCACCGGACCGATATCCAACAGTTTCTGCAAGCTCTGCGCTGCGGCGGATATGTTGAATGCCGCGAGCCGGTTCAATCGCTCCGGGCTGCGTCGACGCACACTCGGTTTCGTTTGGGCGTATATCACCGGGCCTCCCCCAAGTGTGACGTCCAGGCTTTGATCCCGCAGAATCAAATGGTCGCCATGCCGCACTGTGAGGGGTTCGTCGCACACCAGATCCACCATTTCCCGGTTACCAGGCGCGATACGGCTGTTGGCAAGCAGCGCAATTCTGCCGGTTACGTGCGTAGTTGCGTTGTAGATGTGTACAGGTGTCCAGTGCGCCACCGCTCGCGGAAAAGCATCAAGCACCTGCAGAGTGATGGTTACTTCCCGCTGTAGGGTCGTTACTGCCTGATCTAACCAATGACCTCTGGCGACATCCGGCAAGGTCAGTCCACTGATATTCAGTGCGCAGCGATCGCCAGCAACGGCGTGCTCAGCCTGCTGATCCTGAGCTCTTATTGACCGCACTCTGACGCTTTTGCCGCTCGGGAAGTGAAACAGCGAGTCATCTATGCCAACCGTGCCGGCATGCACCGTACCAGTAACAACCAGGCCAGCCCCTTTAATGCTGAAGGCTCGATCAACAGCCATGCGAAAAGGTTTTTCCCCGGCTCTTGACACCTGTTGGTCAGCTACGGAACGCAGGTGATCTAACAGCTGATTTGTACTGTTCAGGTGTTCCGCGCTGGTTACAAATACAGATGCGTCCTGCATAAACGAGCCTGCGACAAGCTCAGCAATCTCAAGACGGCATGTTTCGATACGGGCGGCATCAACTCTATCGCTTTTTGTTATCGCAACAGCGCCGCTTTTAAGACCAATAAGACGCAGAATATCAAGATGTTCTCTTGTCTGCGGCATGGGGCCATCGTCAGCCGCCACCACCAGGAGAGCAAACTGTTGACTGGCCACACCCGCAACCATGTTATGGATGAATCTGGCGTGACCAGGAACGTCCACGAAACCAATTTTACCGCCGTCGATATAGGCAAAGCCGAGGTCTATGGTCAGGCCGCGCAGCTTTTCCTGTTCCAGGCGATCTGTGTCGACGCCTGACAATGCCCGTACCAGAGATGTTTTGCCGTGGTCGACATGGCCGGCAAGTGTGACAATCATGGGGCTAAATGCTGCAACTGCTGGATCAGTTCCTGCAGCGGTTGCGCTCCGCGCAGATCCAGCCAGACTCTGTTTTCCGCGATGCGACAGATTACAGGTGTTGGCAACATGCGCAGCGCGATTGCGATTTGTTCGGCTGATTGATCCGGATGAGATAAAATCAGCGACAGACTTTTTATGGTCTTGTCCGGGAGGGCGCCGCTGCCAATTTGCGCATCACTTTCCCTTAGTTCCGTATGCCAGTCCGTGGGTATGGCTTGCCTCAGCGCATCACCACGTTTGCGGAGTTCATCCAGACTTGTGGTCAGGGTCTTGAGCAGCGGTAAATGCTGCGGCAGCTCATCTGGTTGTTCGTAGAGCTTAAGCGTGGCATCAAGCACAGCCAGAGTGATTTTGTCCGCCCGCATGGCCCGTTTCATCGGGTTTGTCTTGATCTGTGCCAGCAGGTTTTTTTTGCCCACGATGATGCCAGCCTGGACGCCTCCCAATAACTTGTCACCGCTGAAAGTGACCAGGTCGATACCCTCTTTAAGAACGGACTGCGGGGTGGGTTCCGCGGGCAGGTTCCAGCGCGTGAGATCGACGAGGGTACCACTGCCCAGGTCCACGCAACTGGGGATGTCTGCCTGTTGGGCCAGCTGCGCAAGCTCTGCAGCCTGCACATCCTGTGCGAAGCCACTGATATAGTAGTTGCTTGGGTGTACTTTCAGCAGCATGGCTGCCTGATCGAGCACTTCTGCGAAGTCTTTACCATGTGTGCGGTTGGTTGTACCGACCTCGAGCAGTTCGCAGCCCGATCGCGCCATTAATTCCGGCAGTCGAAAACTGCCGCCGATTTCGATCAACTCGCCTCTGGATACGGGCACTTTCCTACCCTGGGCAAACGTGTTCAGGCACAGCATCAGAGCTGCTGCGTTGTTGTTGACAACGGTCGCTGCCTCACACCCGGTGAGCCGACAGATGCGTGCCTCTACAATCGCATCCCGGTCACCACGCTGACCTTCGGCAATGTCATATTCCAGATTCATCGGCCGGGTAACAAGCGGCTGAACCGCTTGCCACAGCGTGTCGCTGAGCAACGCCCGACCAAGGTTGGTGTGGATCACCGTACCGGTCATGTTGAAAACCGGTGTGTACCGGCTGCTGTGCAGGCGCTTGGAGATCGGCTCGACATACCCGGCAGCCTGAATCGCCCAGTCAGGCACTTTGCGCTGCGCGCGCATTCGCGATTGTAATAAACGTATTTCATCGCGTACGGCCCCAATGCCGTGGCTATCGACCAGGTTCACCATTTCGGTGGCGTTGAGCAGCAGATCCACTGCAGGCAGGTCTCGTAAATCGGGCATGGTGTGATGACTTCAGGATAACAGGCAGCAGTGTACTCATAGCCAACAACAGCGCCAAATCTGGTTATGATAGAACGCCATCATGATCTGGAGAAAAACATGTCAACAGCGCGTATCAGTTTGCCTGCCAGCGGGCAGTCATGGGAAACGTTGCGACAGCGCATGGCGGATATGGGCAGCAATGATGTTGACTGGCGGCATGGCAAAGCGTCTGTTTATGTCTTTCACTCGGGTGATGATGTCATGCAGGTGGCCCATGACGCCTACGGTATGTATATCGCAGAGAATGGCCTGGGCCCCGGTGCTTTTCCGAGTCTGAAGCGGATGGAATCAGAAGTGGTCAACATGGCTTTGTCGCTGCAAAATGCGCCTGACAACGCTGCAGGCTCGATGACGTCAGGTGGTTCGGAAAGTATTCTGCTGGCCATCAAAGCCTGTCGTGATACTCGCGCGGAGGTGGCGCCGGTCACGGGTACGCCCGAAATAGTTGCCCCCTATACCGTCCATCCGGCCTTCGACAAAGGCGCGCACCTGATGGGCCTTAAAGTTATCCGCGTGCCGACAAGTGATGACTATCGGGCTGATGTCGCAGCGATGGGTGAGGCCATTACGCCGAATACCATCATGCTGGTGGGGTCGGCACCCTGCTTTCCGTATGGTCTGATCGACCCCATAGATGCGCTCAGCCAGCTGGCGCTTGAGCGAAATCTCTGGCTGCATGTGGATGCCTGCGTGGGTGGTTATCTGAACCCCTTTATGCGCGCTGTAACCAACGGGCAGGCCGGTGAAGAGATTGAAGCGTACGACTTTGCGCTTGAGGGTGTCAGTTCCATGTCTCTGGATCTGCATAAGTATGGGTACGCGGCTAAAGGTGCCAGTACGGTTCTGTACAGGGACAAACATCTGCGGGATGCACAGATTTTCAATGTAGACGTCTGGCCGTGCGGGCAGATGTTCACCCCAACGCTGGCTGGTACGCGGCCCGGTGGTGCCATAGCGGCAGCGTGGGCCGTATTGAATTATCTGGGAAAGGAAGGATATGAAGCCCGCGCAGCCCTGATAAAGGATGCTCGCGAACAGCTGGTACAGGGCTTAAGAGACCTCGGCCTCGAAATTTTTGGTCATCCCAGGCTATCAATTGTCGGCTTTGGCAGCCGCACAGACGATATTCTCGCGGTTGGCGAAGGGCTTTATGAAGACGGTTGGTTTTCTTCACGCCTGAAGAACCCGGATGGTATTCAGGTCATGATTTCTCCTGAGCATCATAAAACCATGCCTAACTATCTGAAAGCTATAGAAAAAAACCTTGAAGATGTCCGTGCAGGGCGGCGTAAACGGGTAACCGGCAAGGTTTCATATAGCTGAATATTCCACAATGGCAACGTGATATAACAAATTAGTTGTAGTCATAACCGATTAAACCGATTGAATTCTCCTTCAACGAATCGATTAAACCGATTGATTCGGTCAGCCTTAGGTCTGACTGATCAACGTTTTCATCGAATTTGTCAGGGTTTTGAGAGAAGATAATCAAGAGTCAGGAGACTGAGTACAACAATGGCTGGGGAACAGACAAATTATCTAACACCTACTGAGGTTGCGGGTTTGCTGTTGGTTTCACCAATCACTGTCAGACAATGGGCGCAAAAAGGCCTGTTGGAAGCTCAAACCACCGCAGGTGGCCACCGGCGATTTACTATGGACGAAGTGGAGCGCTTCGCCCGGGAGCGCGGGATCGCGTTGCCCAACAGTCAGCGTCGGGTATTGGTAGTTGACGATGATCGTCAATTAAACAACTACTTAGTGGCCCTGCTTCAGACTTCGGTTGAAGATATACAGGTCTTCAGTGCAGCGGACGGTTTCGAAGCCGGACGTATGGTTCAGGAACACAAACCTGACATAGTGCTGCTGGATATCATGATGCCGGGTATGAATGGTGTGGACGTCGCTCGCTCTATCAAAGCAGATCCGGCAACTCGCCACGCGCAGGTGGTCGCCATGACCGGCCATCACAGCGCAGAACTCGAACACAGGGTTTTAGAAGCGGGCGCATCTGTTTTATTGAAAAAACCATTTTCCCGGGACGATGTCCTGCGGGAATGTGGATTATCAGCTCTCGACTAACGGATCTGTACCACACACGAAACGGAGCACGTGATGTACGTCGAAGCAACACAAATAGTTGATGAGAAAGAAGTAAACGAATGGTTTCAGATAGAAGATATCTCTCCTATCTCTGAAGCCAGGCCACCAAAAGCAGCGGCCAAGCGGGTTAAGGAACTGGGCGACGCCACCGATATGTATCTTGGCGAGATCGGTCGGGCGGATCTGTTGTCTGCGGATGAAGAAAAACAGCTTGCGCGTAAAGTGCAGAAGGGTGACATGCAGGCCCGCGCTCAGATGATCGAGGCCAATCTGCGCCTGGTGGTAAAGATTGCGCGTCGTTACCTTAATCGCGGTCTGCCGCTGCTTGATCTGATTGAAGAAGGCAATCTTGGTCTGATTCGCGCGGTGGAAAAATTTGACCCGGGTAAAGGTTTCCGCTTTTCCACATACGCCACGTGGTGGATCAGACAGGCTGTGGAACGCGGTCTGATGAATCAGGCAAAAACAATTCGCTTACCTATTCACATCGCCAAAGAATTGAATACCTATCTGCGCGCGGCTCGTGAACTGTCACAGAAACTTGATCAGGAACCAACGCCTGAAGATGTTGCCCAGCTGCTGGATAAACCCGCTGACGATGTACGCAAGCTCATGGAGCTTTCGGACAACATTGCCTGCACCGAAATATCGGTTCTGGAACCTGATCGTGGCAGCTGGGAAACGGTTGGTGGTGATTGTGACAGCGATCCCTGGCAGCTGGTGCAGAATGAGCAGCTCAAAGGGCATATTGACCGCTGGCTCGACATGCTGCCGGAAAAATCACACGATGTGATCTGCCGGCGTTTCGGGCTGCGCGGTCATGACATCGCAACCCTTGAAGAAGTGGGCAAAGCCATCGGTCTGACCCGGGAGCGCGTGCGCCAGATACAGGTGGACGCTCTCAAAGCGCTGCGTTTCACGTTGACCGAAGAAGGTTTTGCAAAGGACAGCGTGATTCTTTAAAGCATTGTGCTGAGTAAATGTGGGGCTGTTTATCTGAGCACAGGCTCGTCACAATACGGGTCGAGATAGATAAACAGGTTCACCTGATATGAGCAGCAACCCCGCTTACGAAGAAGCCGTCGCATTTATTGGTTTAGGTGTCATGGGCTACCCCATGGCCGGACACCTTGCCAGGCACGGCTATAAAGTCACGGTGTTTAATCGCGACGCCAGCAAAGCTGAACGCTGGCACAGCCAGTATCAGGCGGAAGTATCACATGCGCTGCGTACCGCTGAAACGCCGGCCGAAGCCGCAGAATCCGCTGATGTTGTCTTCATGTGTGTGGGTAACGATGATGATGTCCGCGCGGTCAGTTATGGCGATAGTGGCGTGTTGGCAGGCTTGTCACCCGGCAGCCTTCTTGTCGATCACACAACGGCATCGCAGGAACTGGCATTAGAGCTGGCTGAGCGGGCAGGGCAGAATGATGTGGGCTTCCTCGATGCGCCAGTATCCGGTGGTCAGGCAGGCGCTGAAAGTGGCGCCTTAACCGTTATGGTAGGTGGTCATGAAGCAGACTTTGTGCGCTGCCAGCCGTTGTTCAGCGCGTATGCCAAAAAAGCGGCCCTGCTGGGTCCCACCGGAGCGGGTCAGTTAACCAAGATGGTCAACCAGATTTGTATTGCCGGCGTTCTTCAGGGGCTGGCTGAGGGAGTGCATTTTGCACAACGTGCGGATCTTGATGTCGACCAGGTCGTTGAAGTCATATCCGCCGGCGCAGCGCAGTCCTGGCAAATGGAAAATCGAGCCGCCACTATGGCTCGTGATGAATTTGATTTTGGCTTCGCGGTGAACTGGATGCGCAAAGATCTGGGTATTGCGCTGCGTACGGGTGATGGACTTGGCGCAAGACTGCCCCTCACTGCACTGGTCGATCAGTTTTATGCTGATGTACAAGCCCTGGGCGGCGGTCGCTGGGATACCTCAAGCCTGTTGCGTCGCTTCACCTGAGGATCGCACGCGCTGCCTCTGGCAAAGCGCGCAACTTCCCCGTATGCGGGCTGCCTGCGAAGACGGCCTTCGGGTTCAGAATCAGCGCTGATCGATGGTTTTGTAATCCCGCTTCGCAGCACCTTTGTACAATTGACGTGGTCGGCCAATTTTATAAGGGCCACTGATCATTTCGTTCCAATGTGCAATCCAGCCCGGCGTACGTCCGGTGGCAAATATCACCGTGAACATCTCCACCGGAATGCCGATCGCCTTGAGAATGATGCCTGAATAGAAATCGACGTTGGGGTAGAGACGCTTACTGACAAAATAATCATCTTCGAGCGCAATTTTCTCCAGTGCCTGTGCCATTTCCAGGATGGGGTCGTCCTCCACGCCAAGCTCTTCAAGCACTTCGTGGCAGGTCTGCTGCATGACTTTGGCGCGCGGATCGTAGTTCTTGTAGACCCTGTGACCAAACCCCATGATGCGGAATGGATCGTCTTTATCTTTGGCTTTCTTGATGTACTTGTCGATGTCCTTGACGCTGCCGATCTCATCAAGCATGTTCAGTACAGCTTCGTTGGCGCCACCATGTGACGGCCCCCACAGCGCTGCGATGCCGGCAGCAATACAGGCAAACGGATTTGCACCTGTGGAGCCCGCCAGGCGCACGGTTGACGTAGAGGCGTTCTGTTCATGGTCTGCATGCAAAAGGAAGATGCGGTCCATCGCGCGCGCCAGTGTCGGGCTGACTTTGTAGTCTTCACAAGGCGTTGCAAACATCATGTGCAGAAAGTTTTCTGCATAACTGAGGTCATTGCGAGGATAGATAAACGGCTGACCCAGTGAATACTTGTAGCTCATCGCAGCCAGGGTAGGCATTTTTGCGATCAGGCGGTGTGCGGTTATGCGTCGATGTTCCGGATTATCGATGTCCAGGGAGTCGTGGTAGAAGGCAGACAGGGCGCCTGTCACGCCGCACATGATGGCCATAGGGTGCGCGTCCCGACGGAAGCCCTGGAAAAAGTTGCGCAGCTGCTCATGCACCATGGTGTGGTTTTTTATGGTGTCCACAAAAGCGTCGCGCTCTGTGGCGCTGGGCAGTTCACCATTCAGCAGCAGATAGCACAGCTCAAGATAGTTCGAGTGTTCCGCCAGTTGATCGATGGGGTAGCCACGGTGCAGCAGAATGCCCTGATCGCCGTCGATGTAGGTGATTTCCGAATCACACGAAGCCGTCGAAACAAACCCCGGGTCATAAGTGAAATAACCTTGCGAGGTCAATTTGCCAACGTCAATGACATCAGGACCTTCGACACCCGAATAAATGGGTAGCTCTATCGGTGTATCGACGCCCTCAATAGAAAGCGTTGCGGTCTTTGTGGCTTCGTTCGCCATGTATCCTCCCAGATTAAAGCAGCAGACCAGGGCATCTGGTACCTGCTGGATAGCATAAACTATCGGATTTTTGCGTTTAGTGGCTTTTTGCCTTTGTTTTCTGGCTACGTGGTTTGGTGGCTACGTGCCTTTGCTTTCACTTCGGGCTGTCAGTCCCGGTCGCCTGCGGTAGTGTCGACCGCAGATCGGCTATGCAGACTATTAAAGCACCGTTGCCTGGTCAATCACCAGTTGATGTTGAGGATTTTTGAGGGTCATTTGCTGGACCAGCGCACAGTCCGGCGCAGACCCGGAGGAGGCTGCTGGCGTCCTGTTTGACAGGGCTGTGCGAAATAGAGCCAGCTAATGTCAATGCCGCCTTGGCTTTGACAGACAACACCACTAGAATATGCGCGCCTGCACTGCCAGCTAAGCAAGTCGGGGTTCCTCTATGCGATTCAAGGTGCAACCGATGCGTTGCAAGCCGCTGGCCCTTTCAGGTACATAAAGAAACACGTGTTCGACCAGTACAAACCTGCTCTTACGGCACGCATCGCGGATTAAACTTGGGATTCAATCAATGAAGACAGATCGCCCTGTCAATTTAAACTTGTTCAAAATGTCCTGGCCGCTGGCCGCCATGACTTCCATCACCCACAGGATTACCGGCGTGGTGTTGTTTGTTGGTGTTGCCTTCAGCTTCTATGCCCTTGACCTGGCTTTGAGTTCTCCGGCTGGATTTGCCGAATCCGTGCAGCTTCTGCAGCAGCCGCTGGCAAAATTCATTCTCATGGGTCTGTTGCTGGCTCTGGTGTATCACATCGTCGCCGGCATCAAGCATCTCCTGCTCGACTTCCACCTGGGTGATTCCATCAAAGCAGCACAGATTGGTGCATGGCTGGTGATCGTGTTCACCCTGATTATTACTGCTGTTTTAGGAGCTTTGTTATGGTAACTCAGGTCATGAGCCTTACCCGCAGCGGGCTGGCTGATTTTGTCATTCAGCGTGCTACCGCTGTCATCCTCGCAGCGTATACATTCTGTCTGCTGGGCTTTTTCCTCGGCACTGCACCGATCTCTTACGAAAGTCTGACCACCTTTTTCTGGTCAACACCGATGCAGCTGTTCAGCACCCTGGCCGCGTTGTCCATTGCAGGACACGCCTGGGTGGGCATGTGGACCATTGGCACCGACTACCTGCGACCCGCGCACATTGGCGGCGCCGCAACGGTTGTACGCGTGTCCTACCAGATGATCTGCATGTTGGTGTTATTCGTCTATATGGTGTGGTCACTGCAACTCATCTGGCAGTTTTGAGCGTTATCAGGAAATTAGGTAAACAAGCATGACAACTCTAAGAAAAATGGAATTCGACGGTGTGATAGTCGGTGGTGGTGGTGCAGGCATGCGTGCGGCGCTGCAGCTGGCCCAGTCCGGACTCAAGACCGCGGTGATTTCCAAGGTTTTCCCAACGCGCTCTCACACCGTCTCGGCCCAGGGTGGCATCACCTGCGCGATTGCCAGCGATGACCCCAACGATGACTGGCGCTGGCACATGTATGACACCGTCAAAGGTTCCGATTACATCGGCGATCAGGACGCCATCGAATACATGTGTTCTGAAGGTCCTCAGGCCGTTTTTGAAATGGAACACATGGGTCTGCCGTTTTCGCGCACCGAAAACGGGCGCATTTACCAGCGACCGTTTGGCGGCCAATCCAAAGATTTTGGCAAAGGCGGGCAGGCTGCCCGAACCTGTGCTGCTGCTGACCGCACCGGTCATGCACTGTTACACACGCTGTATCAGGGCAACATTCGAGCTAACACAACCTTCCTCAATGAATGGTTTGCCGTTGATCTCGTCAAGAATCAGGATGGCGTGGTCACAGGCGTTGTGGCGATCTGCATGGAAACCGGTGAGACGGTGTATGTGGAATCTCGTGCGACTGTATTGGCAACCGGTGGAGCGGGGCGCATCTACGCATCGACCACCAATGCGCTGATGTGTACCGGCGACGGCGCCGGCATGGCCCTTCGTGCAGGTTTCCCCTTGCAGGACATGGAAATGTGGCAGTTCCATCCCACCGGCATTCATGGCGCGGGCACCCTGGTTACCGAGGGCTGTCGTGGAGAAGGCGGCTACCTGATCAATAAAGATGGTGAGCGCTTCATGGAGCGTTATGCGCCTAATGCCAAAGACCTGGCCGGCCGGGATGTGGTGGCACGGTCAATGATTATCGAAATCCTCGAAGGGCGCGGCTGCGGGCCTGAAGCCGATCACGTATTCCTGAAACTCGACCACCTCGGCGAGGAAGTGCTGAACAGCAGGCTGCCAGGCATTCTGGAATTGTCCCGTACCTTCGCCCATGTGGATCCGGTTAAAGAACCAATCCCGGTGGTGCCCACCTGCCACTACATGATGGGGGGCGTGCCCACTCAGGTCAGCGGCCAGGCACTGACCCAGGACAGCAACGGCAACGACGTACAGATTGATGGTCTGTATGCCGCAGGAGAGGCTGCGTGCGTATCCGTGCACGGGGCAAACCGCCTTGGTGGTAACTCGCTGCTGGATCTCATCGTCTTCGGTCGCGCTGCGGGCATGCACATAGAGGAAGTCATGAGGCAAGGGGTCTCCTATCGCAGTGCCAGTGATTCCGATCTGGAAATGGCCATGCAGCGGCTGAATCGCTGGAATGAATCCAGCAGTGGCGAATCGGTATCCAGTCTGAAGAAAGAGCTGCAGACCGTCATGCAGAACAGCTTTGGCGTGTTCCGCACCGAAGAGCATATGCAGACCGGCGTCACGAAACTCGAAGAGCTGCGCGAGCGAATTGGAAAAGCCCATCTGCCGGATAAATCCAATGCGTTCAATACCGCACGTTTAGAAGCCCTGGAACTGGACAATCTGCTGGAAGTCGCCGAAGCCACCGCGCTGGCAGCAGAGGGTCGTAAAGAAAGCCGCGGTGCGCATGCGCGGGAAGATTATCAGACCCGCGATGATGAAAACTGGCTGTGTCACTCGTTGTATTTTCCCGAAGACAAACGGTTAGGCAAGCGGGGCGTGAATTTTTCACCCAGAACAGTACCCACATTCGAACCCCAAGAACGGGTTTATTAGATCGTTTAAGGACGCTAAAACATGCAAGTAAGTGTGTATCGATATAATCCAGATGTAGATGACGTGCCTGTCATGCGCGATATGGAAGTGGATCTGCCGGAAGGCAAAGACCTCATGGTCCTCGACGTGCTGGCACTGCTGAAAGACCAGGACCCAACCCTGAGCTATCGGCGTTCCTGCCGCGAGGGTGTGTGCGGATCAGACGGAATGAACATGAACGGCAAAAATGGCCTGGCATGTATTACGCCGGTATCTTCTGTTGTCAAACGCAACAAACTGATTCTTCGTCCATTGCCCGGCCTGCCGGTAGTGCGCGACCTGGTTGTCGACATGACGCAGTTCTATAAACAGTATGAAAAAATCCAGCCCTACCTGATCAATGATACGCCACCGCCGGCCACTGAGCGGCTGCAGACACCGCAAGATCGTGAAGAGCTGGATGGCTTGTACGAATGTATTCTGTGTGCCTGCTGCTCTACATCCTGCCCGTCTTTCTGGTGGAACCCGGATAAGTTCATCGGACCGGCGGGTCTGTTGCAGGCCTACCGCTTTCTGGCCGATTCCCGCGACACAGCCACCGCCGAGCGATTGTCCAATCTGGATGACCCGTTCAGCGTATTTCGCTGCCGTGGCATCATGAATTGTGTCAATGTCTGCCCGAAAGGATTAAACCCGACCCGTGCAATTGGTAAAATCCGCACTATGCTGATGCAGCAGGGTACCTAGGAGGTACTTAAGCCGGCTGACGTTGATGAATGACAATGCCGAACAACAAGCCTGTCGCGATGGTGTCGTGGCGGGCTTTTGTGTTTTTGATCCGGGCGCTGACAGTGCCTGACGGAGGCTGAATTTTGAGCGACACATACATGCAGCGCATGCTGCGAAGTTCTCATCTGAGTGGCCAGAATGCCGCGTACATTGAATCCATGTATGAGTCATTTCTGATCGACCCGAATGCAGTCCCTGCCAACTGGCGCAGCTATTTTGAACAGCTGCCCATGGTCGAAGGCGTCGTTGGTCCGGACACCCCCCGCCGGGCGGTGGAAAACCATTTTGAAAGGCTTGGCCGCAATCGCCTTAAAGCCAAGCCCGAAAAGGTTGCAACCAGCATTTCGACGGAGCATGAAGCGAAACAGATGCGCGTGCAGGATCTGATTTCCGCATATCGCCACCGAGGTCACAAAAAAGCCAATATCGATCCACTGGGCATGATGGATCGCCCGAACATGCCGGTCCTCGATCTTGCTTACCACCACCTGTCACCAGCGGATCTGGACGAAACCTTCCAGACAGGCACATTTCATTATGGCGACGGCAGTGCAAAGCTGCGCGAGCTTGTAGAAGCGTTAGAACAGACCTACTGCGGCTCTATTGGCGCGGAATATATGCACATTGTGGATGCGTCAGAGCAGTTGTGGGTACAACAGAGGCTTGAAACAGCCCGCTCCAAGCCAAACTTTTCGGCGACACAGAAGCGCGCGATCCTTGAACGACTCGGCGCGGCTGAAGGTTTGGAAAAGTACCTGCATCGCCGCTATCCAGGTACCAAACGATTTGGTTTAGAGGGTGGTGAGAGTCTGATTCCAATGTTGCATGAACTGTTGCAACGGCTCGGTTCCAAAGGGGTCATCGAAGCCGTGATTGCAATGGCGCACCGTGGCCGCTTGAATGTTCTGGTTAACGTGCTCGGTAAAAACCCTTCTGACCTGTTTGACGAGTTTGATGGGCGTGTGACCTTTAATGAGGGTTCCGGTGACGTTAAATATCACCAGGGTTTTTCATCTAACGTCATGACACCCGGTGGTGAAATGCATCTGGCACTGCAGTTCAACCCCTCTCATCTGGAGATTGTGAATCCGGTGGTCGAAGGCTCGGTCCGTGCGCGCCAGGATCGGCGTCGGGATTACGAAGGCAGCCTGGTAGCGCCCATCATCATTCATGGCGATGCGGCCTTTGCGGGTCAGGGTGTGGTAATGGAAACCTTCCAGATGTCTGAAACCCGGGGTTTCAAGACGGGTGGCAGTATCCACATCATCATCAACAATCAGATTGGTTTCACCACGCATCGTCAGATTGATGCCCGCTCCACAGAGTACTGCACCGAAGTGGCTAAAATGGTTCAGGCTCCCATTTTTCACGTTAATGGGGACGATCCTGAAGCGGTTGTGTTTGTCACTCAACTGGCTGCTGATTATCGCATGCAGTTCCGCACCGATGTAGTCATCGACCTTGTCTGCTACCGCCGACGTGGCCACAACGAAGCTGAGGAACCGATGAAAACTCAGCCGCAGATGTATCAGAAGATTCGATCTCACCCGACGACGCGGACACTCTATGTTGAGCAACTGGTGGCTCAGGGTGTTGTCAGCAAAACGCAAGCAGAAGCCATGGCTGAAGAGAACAGGGAGAAGCTTGAATCAGGAGGCAACGTCGCTTTGTCCATTGTGCATGAGCCGGATGAAAAACTGTTTGTTGACTGGACACCATACCTTGGACACGACTGGCGCACTCCGGCGGATACCACCTTTGATAAGGCCCGCTTTAAAGAACTGTCAGCCAAGCTGGGTACTTTGCCGGAAGGCTTCGCTCTGCACCGGCAGGTGCAGAAAATCCTCGAAGATCGACACAAGATGGCAGCCGGGGCAATGCCGGTAAACTGGGGCTTTGCGGAAATCATGGCTTACGCAACCCTTATCGATCAGGGTGTGCCTGTACGTCTGACCGGTCAGGATGTAGGCGTCGGCACGTTTTCCCACCGCCATGCAGCGCACCACAACCAGAAAACCGGCAAACGCATCATTCCACTCAACCTGCTGCGCGAAGATGTGACCTTCGATATATACGATTCGCTGCTGTCTGAAGAAGCCGTGCTGGCCTTTGAGTACGGTTACGCAACTACCGCTCCCAATACGCTGGTGATATGGGAAGCTCAGTTTGGTGATTTTGCTAATGGCGCGCAGGTGGTCATAGATCAGTTCATCAGCTCAGGCGAGACGAAGTGGCTGCGCTTATGCGGGTTAACCATGCTGTTACCACATGGTTTTGAAGGGGCGGGGCCGGAACATTCGTCTGCACGTCTGGAAAGATTCCTGCAGCTCTGCGCCGAGCATAATATGCAGGTATGTGTGCCGTCTACGCCGGCGCAGGTTTTTCACATGCTGCGACGGCAGGCGCTTCGCCCAACACGAAAGCCGTTAGTCGCCATGACGCCCAAGTCTCTGTTGCGACACAAGCTCGCGGTATCCACCCTTGATGCCATGTGTGACGGCTATTTCCGGACAGTGATAGGTGAGATTGATCCCATTTCGCCGGAAAAGGTCGAGCGCCTGGTGATTTGCAGCGGCAAAGTCTATTACGACCTGCTTGAAGCGCGGCGCGCAGCAGAAGCGGACAACGTCGTCATCATTCGACTGGAACAACTTTATCCTTTTCCGGAAGAAGAATTTGCCGCCGCCCTGGCGCCTTACGACAACCTCAAAGAAGTTGTCTGGTGCCAGGAAGAGCCTATGAATCAGGGTGCGTGGTATTCCACTCAGCATCGGCTGCGTCGCACCATTCTGGCCCGGGATGAACGTCTCTATCTGGCTTACGCTGGACGTGATGCTTTTGCCGCACCCGCTGTGGGATACGCGTCTATACACAACGAACAACAGGCGCAGTTAGTGAATGACGCGCTGTTTGGTTAACCAAAAGTAAAGGTACTTAAGAAATAATATGGACATCAAGGCCCCCACATTTCCGGAGTCGATTACCGAAGGAACGGTTGCACAGTGGCACAAACAGCCTGGCGAACCTGTCAGTCGCGATGATCTGCTGGCCGACATTGAAACGGACAAAGTGGTCATTGAAGTGGTTGCCCCGGATGACGGCATGTTGCTCGAAATCATGAAGGGAGAAGGCGAGATCGTCGCATCAGAAGAGGTGATCGCCACTTTTGAAGCGGGTGAGGGTGCTGCTCAGACATCGGTTCAAAGTACACCGGCAGTACCAGAGGATGGCCCTGTGGTTCAGTCACCGGCCGGTATTGCGGGCTCAGACGAAGACAAAATTGCAAGCCCTGCGGCTCGCAAAGTTGCTGCCGAATCCGGTGTCAGTATTGATTCGATCAAAGGCACCGGTCGTGACGGACGCATTACAAAAGAAGATGTGGCCAGAGCGGTTGCGCAGATGTCTGCCACACCAGCGCAGGCAACGCCTGCGCAGACCGCACCCTCAACCGCAGGTATGGATGACAGCCTGTTTGCGCCACCGGCAGAAGGCGAGCGAATCGAGCGTCGTGTTCCCATGACGCGCATGCGCGCCAGCATAGCCAGACGACTGGTTGAAGCTCAGCATAATGCGGCGATGCTGACCACCTTCAACGAAGTGGACATGTCTCCCATTATTGCCTTGCGCAAAAAATATCAGGAACAGTTTCAGAAAACCCACAATGGAACGCGCCTGGGTTTCATGTCGTTTTTTCTGCGCGCTTCAGTGGAAGCGCTCAAGCGCTTCCCTTCCGTCAACGCCTCTATTGATGGTAATGATATCGTCTACCACGGCTTCTACGACATTGGCGTTGCCGTTTCTACAGAAAAAGGTCTGGTCGTACCGGTCGTTCGGGAAGCCGATGCGCTCAGTCTGGCGCAGATTGAAGACCAGATTAATGCTTATGGCGAGAAAGCACGCTCCGGGAAACTGGCTCTGGAAGACATGGCAGGTGGTACATTTACCATCTCCAACGGCGGTGTGTTCGGATCGCTGATGTCCACACCTATCTTGAATCCTCCGCAAACCGGCGTGCTGGGCCTGCACAAAATTCAGGACCGCGCCGTGGTTGAAGATGGTCAGGTGGTCGTCCGACCCATGATGTACCTTGCGCTGTCTTATGATCACCGCCTGATTGATGGACGTGAGGCGGTTCAATTCCTGGTTGCCATCAAAGGTATGATTGAAGATCCAGCACGAATTCTATTGGAACTATAATTATGAGTGAACAGTACGACGTTGTTGTCATCGGTGCCGGTCCCGCAGGATACGCAGCGGCTATCCGTTGCGCGCAGCTGGGCTTATCCACCGCGTGTATAGAAAAAGACAAGGGCAAAGACGGTGAGCCCACGCTTGGCGGCACGTGTCTGAACTGGGGTTGTATACCCTCAAAGGCTTTGCTGGATGCCTCGCACAAGTACGTTGAAGCTAAAGACCACTTTTCCGATATTGGCATTACCGCCAGCAGCGTTGAAGTTGACGTGCCGAAAATGATTGCCCGCAAAGATGAGGTGGTCAAAGGTCTGACCGGCGGGATCACGGGACTGTTCAAAGGCAATGGCGTGACGGCGCTTTACGGTAAAGGCAAGCTGCTGGCCAACCGTCAGGTGGCTTTCACAGATCATGATGGCAATGAAACAAAGCTGCAGGCCGAACATGTCATTCTTGCCCCGGGCTCAGTGCCTGTCTCAATTCCACCGGCGCCGCTGACCGAAAACTTCATCGTTGATTCCACCGGCGCGTTAGATTTCACAGAAGTGCCCAAACGCCTGGGTGTGATCGGTGCAGGGGTTATTGGTCTGGAACTGGGTAGCGTCTGGAATCGACTGGGTGCCGAAGTTGTTGTGCTTGAAGCCCTGGAAGAATTTTTACCTATGGCAGACGAGCGTATTGCGCGGGATGCTAAAAAGATTCTGACCAACCAGGGACTGGACATACGGCTGGGTACCCGGGTTACGGGTGCAGAGGTGAAAAATGGTGCCGTTGAAGTCCGCTACCAGGATGGCGAAGGGGATCAATCTCTGCAGGTCGATAAACTGATTGTTGCTGTTGGCAGACGCCCATTCACAGAAGGATTGCTGGCGCCGGACTGCGGCGTAAACCTCGATGAACGCGGTTTTTTATACGTCAATGATCTGTGCCAGACTGATGCCCCCAACGTTTACGCTGTGGGAGATGTCGTGCGTGGTCCAATGCTGGCTCATAAAGGCACCGCTGAAGGTGTCATGGTGGCGGAACGCATCGCCGGCTTTAAGCCGCTTGTCAACTACGACACGATTCCAAGCGTTATCTACACCCACCCCGAAATTGCCTGGGTAGGAAAAACCGAACAACAGCTCAAAGCAGACGGCGATAATTACAAAGTAGGCAGTTTTCCATTCGCTGCAAGCGGGCGAGCTCTGGCTGCAAACGATACACAGGGCAGCGTCAAGGTGATTGCCGATGCCGACAGTGACCGCATCCTTGGTGTACACGTGCTGGGACCCCAAGCCTCGGAGCTGGTTGCCCAGGCCGTTGTTGCCATGGAGTTTGACGCCAGCGCTGAAGACCTGGGTCTCATCATGTTTGCACATCCAACTCTTTCAGAAGCAGTGCATGAAGCCGCCCTGGGTGTTGGCGGCCATGCGATCCACATGATCAATCGCAAAAAGAAATAAGCTCTATCCATAAACTACCGGTCCATCCAGGAGGGGACATACATTGAATTTACACGAATATCAGGCCAAGGCTCTGTTTGCCGATTACGGCTTACCGGTTTCACAAGGCTACGCAGTGGATACCGCTGACGAAGCTGTTGAGGCGGCAAAAAAAATCGGTGGCGACCGCTGGGTGGTTAAAGTGCAGGTCCACGCTGGCGGACGCGGCAAAGCCGGCGGCGTCAAACTTGCGGATTCCCATGATGAAATCAGAGCGTTTGCGGATCAGTGGATCGGTAAGAATCTGGTGACGTTTCAGACAGATGAAAATGGTCAGCCGGTCAGCAAGATCTACGTGGAAAGCTGTACCGATATTGATCAGGAACTGTACCTGGGCGCAGTTGTGGACCGCGGCAGTCGCCGCATCATCTTTATGGCGTCCACCGAAGGCGGTGTTGAAATTGAAACAGTAGCAGAAGAAACACCGGAAAAGATTCTGCGCGCAGTGATCGATCCCTTTGTGGGCGCACAACCTTACCAGGGGCGTGAACTGGCGTTTGCACTCGGCCTGGAAGGCAGTCAGGTCCGGCAGTTCACCAATCTGTTTATGGGGCTGGCAAAGCTGTTCCAGGAATCTGATTGTGCGCTGCTCGAAATTAATCCATTGGTGATTACCACTGAAGGTAATATTCATTGTCTTGATGCAAAGGTTTCGATCGACGGTAACGCGTTGTACCGTCAGCCAAAACTGGCAGCAATGAACGACCCCAGCCAGGAAGATGAACGTGAAGCTCAGGCGGCCAAGTTTAACCTTAACTATGTCGCCCTGGATGGCACCATTGGTTGCATGGTAAACGGTGCCGGTCTGGCCATGGGCACCATGGATCTGGTGAAACTGCATGGTGGTAATCCGGCGAACTTCCTTGACGTTGGCGGCGGCGCCACCAAGGAAGCTGTTGCGGAAGCATTCAAGATTATTTTATCTGACGAAGCCGTTAAGGCGGTTCTGATTAACATATTCGGAGGCATTGTCAGCTGTGCCACCATTGCTGAAGGTATTATCGGAGCGGTAGAAGAAGTGGGTGTCAATGTCCCGGTAGTGGTTCGTTTTGAAGGTAACAATTCGGAACTTGGCAGACAGACACTTAAAGACAGTGGCCTGAATATTATTCCTGGTGATTCATTGGTGGATGCAGCCCAGAAAGCAGTTGCTGCAGCAGGAGGTCAAGCGTGAGCATACTTATCGACAAAAATACAAAGGTTATCTGTCAGGGATTCACCGGCTCGCAAGGCACGTTACACAGTGAACAGGCGCTGGCGTACGGTACGCAGCTCGTCGGTGGTGTAACGCCAGGTAAAGGTGGCACGACTCACCTCGGTCTGCCGGTGTTCAATACGGTGTCCGATGCAGTGGCGGCAACCGGTGCAACCGCCAGCGTGATATACGTGCCCGCCAGTTTCTGTAAAGATTCTATATTAGAAGCCCTCAATGCCGGCATAAAGCTGATTGTCTGCATTACAGAAGGTATTCCGACCCTGGACATGCTGGCGGTCAAAGCCCGCCTGGATATCAGCGACGCACGCATGATTGGTCCCAACTGTCCGGGTGTCATCACACCGGGAGAATGCAAAATCGGCATTATGCCCGGTGACATACATCTGCCTGGAAAAGTGGGCATCGTTTCACGCTCAGGCACGCTGACTTATGAGGCGGTCAAGCAGACCACAGATCGAGGTTTTGGTCAGAGCACCTGTGTCGGTATCGGTGGTGATCCAATTCCCGGCAGTCACTTCATCGATGTGTTGACCCTGTTCCAGGAGGATCCGGACACCGAAGCCATTGTCATGGTGGGAGAAATTGGCGGTACTGCTGAAGAAGAGGCCGCGGCCTTCATCAAGGCCAACGTCACCAAACCCATTGTCGGCTATATTGCGGGTGTAACGGCGCCACCCGGCAAACGCATGGGCCATGCTGGCGCTATCATTGCCGGCGGTAAGGGGACCGCGGACGAAAAATTTGCCGCTCTGGAGGATGCCGGTGTGCGCACAGTGCGCAGTCTGGCTGAAATTGGTGATGCCCTGGCTGAAGTAACCGGTTGGACCTAGCCAGTCTACCTGTCTGCTCGAAGGCAACTCCGGCCGGGCACATCCTTGCGTGTGCCCGAGCCTTGAAATTTCCGTAACTATCCCCATCAAGCAGCCATCCAAGCTGTCAAAAAGAGTGTTATGAGCGAAGCTACTTCTGAACCCACTGTCGAAACCCATCGATTTCAAACCGAAGCAAAACAGCTGCTGAAGCTGATGATTCACTCGCTGTACTCCAACCGTGAGATCTTTTTACGCGAGCTGATTTCCAACGCCTCGGATGCCATCGATAAACTGAGATTCAAAGCGTTAGAGAACCCTGAACTCCTGGGTGATGACGCGGATTACCACATCGACATCACATTTGATAAAGATGCAAAAACCCTGACGATTACGGATAACGGTATAGGTATGACTTACGATGAGGTCATCACCAATCTGGGTACCATCGCAAAATCAGGTACCGCTGAGTTTCTTTCACACCTGACGGGTGATCAGGCTAAAGACGCGCAGCTGATTGGCCAGTTTGGCGTTGGTTTCTACAGTGCGTTTATGGTGGCAGATGAAGTTGAGGTCGCAACCTTAGGCGCTGGCGCCGACCAGGGTGTGCTGTGGCGCTCAGCGGGTGAAGATGCCTACGATATTGAAAAAATTGACAGAACCCAGCGCGGTACGTCCGTCACCCTGCATCTGAAAGACGATGCGCTGGACTTTGCCGAAGATTATCGTCTGCGTTCCGTGGTGCGTCGCTATTCCGACCATATCGGTGTGCCGGTGCGTATGCTCGAGCAACGTCCGCCGACAAAAGAGGATGAAGACCAGGACAGCAAGGATAATCCTCCTGAATTTGAAGCGGTCAACTCCGCACAGGCGTTGTGGACCCGTCCGCGCAGCGAGGTTTCTGACGAAGAATATATTGAGTTCTACAAACACGTTTCACATGACTTTGAAGATCCGCTGTCCTGGAGCCACAATAAAGTGGAAGGCAAGCTGGAGTACAACAGTCTGCTTTACCTGCCCAAGCGTGCACCGTTTGACCTTTACCAGCGCGATGTACCCCGCGGCCTGAAACTCTACGTGCAGCGCGTTTTTATCATGGACGATGCTGAGCAGTTTCTGCCCCTGTATCTGCGTTTCGTGAAAGGCGTGGTTGACTCTAATGATCTGCCGCTCAACGTTTCTCGGGAGATTCTGCAGGAAGATGATCGTGTCACGACCATCAAAAATGCGTTGACCAAACGTGTGCTCAGCATGCTCGACACCATGGCCAGCAAAGAGCCGGAAAAATACCAGACCTTCTGGGATGAGTTTGGCGAGGTGCTGAAAGAAGGCGCAGGTGAAGACTTTGCCAATCGAGAGGCGCTGGCAAAACTGCTGAGGTTCGCCAGCACCAAGGGAGAAGGCAACAAAAAAACGGTTAGCCTGGATACCTACCTTGAACGAAAAAGCGAAGATCAGGACGTTATTTACTATATCTGCTCAGAGACTTACGAAACCGCCAGCCGCAGCCCACATCTGGAGATGTTTAAAGACCGCGATATCGAAGTACTGCTGATGTTCGATCGCATCGACGAGTGGCTGATGAGTTCTCTGAATCAATACGGTGATGTTCAGTTTGTTGATGTCATGCGGGGTGATGTTACCTTGCCTGGAGAAAACAAAGACGCGGACGAAGACGCAGACAAAACCGATGACAAAGATGAGCAGCACCCGTTGGCTGAACGGATTTCTACAGTACTGGGAGACAAGGTTGCCAAAGTCAGACCATCCAGACGGTTGACTCAATCACCTGCCTGTCTGGTGCTTTCTGAAGACGCCATGGGTATTCAGATGCGCAAGATCCTGGAAGCCAGCGGTCAGTCCATGCCCGTATCGAAACCGATCTTTGAGTTTAATCCCAACCATCTGTTGCTGAAACGTTTGGACATGGAGCCCGATGAGGACCGGTTTGCCGAATTGGTCGGTATTCTGTTTGATCAGGCAAGCCTGGCTGAAGGTGGCGCGCTGAGTGATCCTGGCGCTTATGTCGAGCGCTTGAACCGACTCTTATTGGAATTGTTAGACGCCGATAAATAAGTGAGTAAGTACACCGTCGCAACCCTGCTTGAGACGGTGTACGCGCTGTTTCAAAGCAGTAATCTAAGCTACGGGCATGGTACCGACAACGCCTGGGACGAAGCAGTAGCCCTGGTGCTTGCGGTTATGGGTTTGCCTGATGATGAATCTGTCCTGGATGCACCGGTACCAGCATCTGACAGCACCCGGGTGCTCAAGATGGCACAAGAGAGGGTTGAACGACGGGTTCCGCTGGCTTATCTGATGGGTCGCATCCAATATGCCGGGTATGAGTTCCAGGTAGAAAGCGGCGTGATTGTGCCGCGTTCTCCCATAGGCCTGCTGTTGCACGATGGCGTACAGCCCTGGCTGCCTGCCTCGGTCACCTCTGTACTGGATCTGTGCTGTGGGTCGGGTGTTCTGGGTATTGTTGCAGCACACGTCTTTCCGCACGCCAGGGTTACCCTGTTAGATGTTGATGAACAGGCCGTCGCACTGGCACAAAAAAACGTCCTGGCGCATGGCCTGACGGAGCAGGTTGAAGTGATTCAGGCAGATATCCTGGATCAAGGCCCGCTGCCGGAAAAGTTTGATCTCATCCTCACAAATCCGCCATACGTGGATGCCTCGGACATGGCCAGCCTGCCGGCAGAATATGCAGCAGAGCCTGCCCTGGCGCTTGACGGCGGACCAGAGGGCTTGATGATCGTTGATGCGATCATCAGTAAACTGTCCCTGTGGTTGAAACCCAGTGGCCTGTTGATCGGCGAAGTAGGCGCCAGCGCACCTGCGCTGATCCACAGATATCCTGAACTGCCGTTGATCTGGCCAGACCTGCCGATGGGTGGTGAAGGCGTATTTATGCTTGAAGGCGCCGCGCTAAATTCTCATACTGCGCCCCGCTTCAAGGGTTAGAAGGCAGGCAGATGGCCGGCAATAGTATTGGACAACATTTTAAAGTCTCCACATTTGGCGAAAGCCACGGTCTGGCTCTTGGCGCAATCGTGGATGGCTGCCCACCAGGGCTGACGCTCAGCGAAGCTGATTTACAGCCGGATCTGGACCGCCGGCGTCCGGGTCAATCGAAATACACAACTCAACGCAAAGAATCGGATACGGTTAAGATCCTATCCGGCGTTTTCGAAGGCAGAACCACAGGCACGTCCATTGGTTTGTTAATCGAAAACGAAGATCAGAAGAGCAAAGACTACAGCAGCATCAAAGATATTTTTCGTCCAGCCCACGCTGATTTCACTTACGACCGTAAATACGGTATCCGCGACTATCGTGGCGGCGGCCGCGCTTCCGCAAGGGAGACTGCGATGCGTGTTGCCGCCGGCGCCATTGCCAAAAAATATCTGGCCGAACACGCGGGGATCAGAATATTCGGTTTTCTGTCCGGTATTGGCGACATCAGAATTGCCCTGAAAGACATCAGCCAGATAGAGCAGAACCCATTTTTCTGTCCGGACGTATCAGTACTTGATGACATTGCGGCGCTGATCGACAACTTGCGTCGTGCCGGAGATTCCGTAGGCGCACAAGTCAGCGTCCACGCAACGGGTATGCCGGCTGGTCTGGGTGAACCCGTGTTTGGCAAACTCGATGCAGATCTGGCGGGCGCGCTCATGAGTATCAATGCAGTAAAAGCCGTCGAAATTGGCGACGGCGCACAAGTGGTTGCACAACGCGGTACAGAACACCGCGATGAGATAACGCCGGACGGCTTCACCAGCAATCATGCGGGTGGTGTTTTAGGTGGAATTTCTTCGGGTCAGGATCTGATCTGCAGAATTTCGCTGAAACCCACCAGCTCTCTGACGACACCGGGCCGTTCTATCGATACCCGCGGCAACCCCGTTGAAGTGGTCACAAAAGGGCGTCATGACCCGTGTGTAGGTATTCGCGCCACCCCGATAGCAGAGGCGATGACGGCCATTGTGCTGATGGACCACTATCTCAGGCACCGCGGTCAGACAGGGGCTTTCGCAACACCCGCATGATCGGTATCTGCAAAACTCTTTAACACATCAACAAACGCAGCTGCAGCATTGCTCAAGGTGCGCGTCGGGTTGATCACATGCCCGAGGGTACGCATCATCGGTGCGCAATCTGCGGACAGAACTGATAACCCACCCACCATGCTGCGCGGCAGCACACTCCAGCCCAGGCCAACGCTGACTAACATGCCAATTGTCTCCAGATAGTTGGTTGACATCGCAGGCGTCAATACCAGACCTTGTTCAGCAAAGCGCTGCAGGACAATACGACCGGTGTATGTGCCGGCGCCGGGCAGCACACAAGGCTGTTGCGCAAGCCAGGCCAGACTCACCTTACGCGGGCTGTCAGGTGCAGCAACAAACACCAGCGGGTCCTGCCAGATCACCTGACTGTCCAACTGACGTTCACCTTCCGGGTTCAACGTCACCACCGCAAGCTCACTTCGGCCTTGGCGAACACGTTCATGGGCGACTTCTGAATCTTCAAAACTGATGTTTATCTGCACTTGCGGATATAACGTGACAAAGCGTTTAAGCACCGGTGCCAGGCGGTGCAGACCAATGTGGTGAGAAGTTGCCAGCGTTAAGCGGCCGGCCACATTCTGCGCCAGATTGAGAAGCTGCTTTTCCGTGTCAGCAAGCGTTGCCAGCATCAGCTGCGCCTGGGGCAGAAGCGCCGCACCGGCTTGTGTCAGGTGGACCTGTTTTCCCACCCGGTCGAACAGACGCACACCAAAACGTTGTTCCAGAGCCTGAATCCGTTTGCTCACCGCAGGCTGGGTGATATGTAACATTTCTGCGGCACTTGAGAAGGATGCGGTTTGCGCCACCGCGTTGAAAGTTGCCAGATCGTTGAAATTCATAAATAACCTTTATTTATGGAAAATATAAATATAATGAATTTGTTTTATCCTATCACCCCTCGTAGACTCGCGTTTTTTATCCACTTTTCTCAGAAATCACGGGCAGGCGGCGATGGCAGCACTCACTCTGTACGACAAGATCTGGCAGGCACACAACGTTGGCAGACGTAAAGACGGCAACAATCTGCTTTACATCGACCTGCAGTTACTGCACGAGGTGACGTCACCTCAGGCGTTTGAAGGCTTAGCACTACACAAGCGGGGCTTGTGGCGCGTAGATGCCAATCTGGCGACGCCGGACCACAACGTACCTACCACCAACCGGGCAATGGGATTCAAAGGTATTACGGATCTGATTGCATTGGAGCAGGTGGTTACTCTGGACGACAACTGTAAGTCTTTTGGGGTCACCCAGTTTGAGATCGATGACCCGCGTCAGGGGATCGTGCATGTGGTGGGTCCGGAGCAGGGCGCAACCTTACCCGGCATGACCATCGTCTGTGGCGACTCGCATACCTCCACCCACGGGGCATTTGCGGCCCTGGCCCAGGGTGTGGGTACGTCTGAGGTGGAACATGTTATGGCCACACAATGCCTGGTGCAGAACAAAGCAAAAAACTTTGCCGTGATTGTTGATGGGCAACTCAGCCCGGGTGTCAGCGCAAAGGACCTGGTGCTCACCATCATTGGCAAACTGGGCACTGCAGGCGCTACGGGTCACACCATCGAATACCAGGGTGAAGCAATTCGCAGCCTGTCCATGGAAGGGCGCATGACCCTGTGTAACATGGCCATTGAAGCCGGTGCCCGTGCCGGCCTGGTCGCGGTTGACGACACCACCATCGAGTATGTTCGCGGTCGACCATTTGCACCCAGCGGTGCTCTGTGGCAGCAGGCGGAAACGTACTGGCGGACTCTGGTCAGTGATGACGGTGCGCATTTTGATAAAACGCTGCGTCTTAATGCGGCGGATGTAGAGCCTCAGGTTTCCTGGGGAACCTCACCGGAGATGGTTGCAGGGATTACCAGTCGTGTCCCTTCTCTGGCAGATCTGGCAGACGACGTGCAGCGTGAAGCGGCCCAGCATGCTTTCACCTATATGGGTTTACAGCCGGGCACACCTGTTACTCAGATTCGAGTGGATCGAATTTTCATCGGATCATGCACCAATGCGCGCATAGAAGATCTGCGTGCAGCCGCGGCGGTGGTGCGAGGTAAAAAGCTGGCGCCAACGGTCAAAGAAGCCCTGGTGGTACCCGGTTCCGGATTGGTCAAAGCCCAGGCTGAGAAAGAAGGGCTGGCACAGATTTTTACCGACGCGGGTTTTCAGTGGCGGGCAGCAGGCTGCTCCATGTGCCTTGGCATGAACCCTGACAGACTGGCCCCTGGTGAACACTGCGCGTCTACCTCAAACCGCAATTTTGAGGGCCGCCAGGGCCATGGCGGCCGCACACATCTGGTCAGCCCCGCGATGGCGGCGGCGGCGGCAGTTGCGGGACATTTTGTAGACGTTCGGGAGTGGTTCTGATGTTGGCATTCACAACACACACAGGCGCCGTGGCACCGCTGGATCGGGTCAACGTGGATACCGACCAGATCATCCCCAAGCAGTACCTGAAATCGATCAAACGCACCGGTTTTGGCGATTACCTGTTTGATGGCTGGCGCTTCCTTGACGAAGGTTCGATTGGCATGACGCCAAATGAACGGGCCATCAACCATGATTTTGTGCTGAATGCACCGGCTTATCAGGGTGCCAGCATCCTCCTGACCCGAGATAACTTCGGCTGTGGTTCGTCCCGCGAACACGCTGTATGGGCCCTGCAGGAATTTGGATTCCGCGCGGTTATTGCACCGAGTTTTGCCGATATATTTTACGGAAACTGCTTTAAAAATGGACTGTTACCCATTGTTTTAGAAAAGAAAGTGATTGATCAACTGTTTGCTGAAACTACCGGCAACTACGAACTGATAATCGATTTAAGTGCGCAGAGTGTGATCACGCCTGCGGGCGCTCAATTCAACTTTGAAATCGACCCGGTGCTGAAAGAAAAAATGCTGTCAGGCATGGATGATATCGACATGACGCTCGCTGAGCGCGAACTGATTGAAGCGTTTGAAGTGGGTCACCGCGCGCGCCAGCCCTGGCTGTTTGATCGGGCATTCTCCGCAGATAAACAAGGATAAACATCATGGCTGCGACAAAAAAAATACTGGTGTTGCCCGGCGATGGCATCGGCACTGAAGTGATGGCGCCTGCAGTTGCGGTCATGCAGGCGGCTGCTGAGGCGGTGGGTTGCGCGCTGGAAGTCAGCGAGGCGCTGGTTGGCGGGGTTGCCATTAATGCAACCGGGTCACCATTGCCCGACGCCACTTTAGCTGCTGCCAAAAAGGCTGATGCGGTGTTGCTTGGTGGTGTGGGTGGGCCGGAATGGGATCATCTGCCAATGACTGAGCGACCCGAAAAGGGTTTGCTGGGCTTGCGTCAGGGGTTAGGGCTGTTTGCCAATCTGCGGCCGGCGCTGTTGTTTGCGCCCCTTGCACAAGCCTCCTCTTTGAAACCGGAACTGGTTGCAGACCTCGATATTCTGATCATCCGTGAGCTGACCGGCGGGATCTATTTCGGCGAACCCCGCGGTGTTGAGCAGCGCGATAATGAAAGAGTTGGTTTCAATACGCTGGTTTATGCGGAACATGAAATACAACGAATTGCAAAAGTGGGCTTCGAACTGGCGCAGAAACGGGGTGGTCGTCTGTGCTCGGTGGATAAAGCAAACGTACTCGAAGTCTCCGCTCTGTGGCGCGAAGTTGTCACAGCCATGCACGCCGACTACCCGGACGTTGAGTTATCGCACATGTATGTCGACAACGCTGCCATGCAGCTGGTGCGTGCGCCAAAGCAGTTTGACGTCATTGTCACAGGCAATATGTTCGGCGACATCCTTTCGGATGTGGCCGCCATGCTGACGGGTTCCCTGGGCATGCTGCCTTCCGCATCGTTATCCGCCAGCGGTGTGGGTCTGTATGAACCCGTACATGGCACAGCACCGGATATTGCCGGTCAGAACAAAGCCAATCCACTGGCAACCATACTGTCCGTTGCCATGATGTTCCGCTACAGCCTCGATGAGCCGCTGGCGGCACAATGGATAGAGCAGGCAGTTGCGCAGGTGCTCGCAGACGGATATCGAACGGGTGATATCGCCGGTTCCGAACCGGTTGATCACTTACTTGGCACGCGCCAGATGGGTGAGCGCGTTCTTGAGCAGATGGAAAGAAATAATGTCTGATAATCAGTTAGTTAATGTAGCTATCGCAGGTGCTACTGGAGCTGTTGGCGAAGCCTTGATTGACATTCTGGAAAGCAGGAAATTTCCAGTTGGCGAACTGTTTCTGCTGGCCAGCGAGCGCTCGGCTGGGAAGCGCCTGCAATTTCGCGGCAAGAGCATCATGGTGCAGAAACTGGAAGACTTCGATTTTTCTCAGGTGCAGATTGCGCTGTTTTCTGCCGGTGGCAGTGTGTCGGCCCAGTACGCTCCGATTGCAGCCCAGGCTGGCTGTGTAGTGGTCGACAACACCTCGCACTTTCGTTACGACCCTGATATTCCTCTAGTGGTGCCGGAAGTTAACCCGGAGCGGGTGGCGGACTACGTCAATACAAACATCATCGCCAACCCGAATTGTTCAACCATACAGATGGTGACTGCGCTCAAACCCATCCATGACGCCGTGGGTATCAGCCGCATCAACGTTTGCACCTACCAGGCAGTATCCGGCGCCGGCGCCGGCGGTATTAATGAGCTGGCGGGCCAGACCGCCAACCTGCTGAACGGCAAACCTGTTGAAAAAAGAGTGATGCCGCATCAGATCGCGTTTAACGCAATCCCTCAGATCGATGTCTTCATGGAGAACGGCTATACCAAAGAAGAAATGAAAATGGTCTGGGAAACCAACAAGATTCTCGGTGATCCGGACATAGTGGTGAATCCCACCTGCGTCCGCATTCCGGTTTTTTATGGTCACTCAGAAGCAGTTCATATAGAAACACGCGCTCAGATCAGCGCTCTGGAAGTCACCGAACTCCTGCAGGCTGCACCAGGTGTCAAAGTCATGACTGGAGCACACTATCCGACTGCGGTTGGCGAAGCGGCTGGCACCGATCCGGTTTTTGTGGGGCGTATCCGGGAAGATATCTCTCATCCCAATGGCATCAACCTGTGGATTGTTGCTGACAATGTCCGTAAAGGTGCCGCGCTGAACAGCGTTCAAATTGCAGAGCTTTTGCTCGATTATCTACAGGTCGGCTAAGCTTGTAACAGGACCGACAACACAACTGATACGATTGTTGAAGGGCGCGCGTGAAATCTGCGCAACTAAATTGCCGATCATTCAGATTTTTGTGGATTGTCTTGCTGAAAGTGGTACATGTGCCCGTCTAAGCAGCTAACATCTGGGTTACCTTACCCGGTGAGCGTGATGTCCTGCGCATTGCGCTTAAGTAAGTTGACGGCACCGCTGGGCGGATGGCGAAAAAATGAAAGTTGCTTGCACAGTATGTGCGGCGTTTGGACATAACGACAGACACGGACACATGGATTTGGACACACTAGCTTTGGCCCACACCCTCGGTTCAGGGGACAACTTTCCACAAACAAATCTGCTAAGGAGGGTCTTGCCTATGCTAACGCGCAAGTGCCAATGGATCTTGATGGCGCTTTTGGCAACCAGTTTGGCCGTGCCGGCTCAAACCTGGGCGCTTGGTCTTGACGAACTTGATGTCACTTCGGCATTAAATGAACGCTTTGCGGGCACCATTGAGTTACTCGACGCGCAGGGTTTACAACCTTCTGAAATTGTCGTGTCCATGGCCTCCCGGGAAGACTTCGAACGCGTTGGTGTCGAGCGGTTTTTTTATCTCACCAACCTCAAGTTCAATGTCGAAATCGAAGATGGCGCAGCCATCGTCAAAGTGTCCAGCACCCAGCCAATTGCAGAGCCCTATCTGAACTTCATTGTCGAAGTACTCTGGCCACGAGGCCGTCTGCTAAAAGAATACACCGTTCTTTTGGACCCGCCGACTTTCAGTCAGGCCGCCGCGCCAGCGGTTCAGGCACCGGCGCAGGTTGCAACGCGACCAGCACCTGAACCTGCACAACAGCCTGCCAGAGCAGGCACACAAGTTGACCTGCAGGCGCGCAGCACTGATCGTCGTCCCCCTGCAACCCGCGCGCCGGCGGATGGGTTGATGACCACTCGCGACGACACACTCTGGCAGATCGCTTCACGCACGCTGCCGTCCGAGCGGGTCAGTGTGAATCAGCAGATGCTGGCCATTCAGCGCAAAAATCCGCAAGCCTTCATGCGCGGTAACATCAACCTGTTGAAAGCGGGTTATGTACTGGACATTCCCAGCGAAGCAGAAGCGCTGGGCATTGATACCAACGCAGCAACACAGGAAGTGGCTGCGCAGACCCAGGCCTGGCGCTCAGGTGCTGACACTCAGCAGATCGCGGACAATACGCCGGCAGCAACGTCAGATGAACAACCGCAGTTGCGTTCCGCTGTAGATGCAACTGCAGCCGGCTCACAGAACAATGCCGCAACGGATCAGGGACAGGGCCAGGTGCGCATCCTTGCCAGTAGTGGAGATCTGGCCAGCGGTACCGCCAGTGGCGATGATCCGACAGTGAACGTGCTGATCAGCGAAAAGGAAACGTTGTCGCGCCAGGTCGACGAACTCACTTACCAGTTGGATCGCGAAAAAGAAATTGCGGCCAACGAGGTAACCGTCAGAGACCGTCAGCTTGAAGTGAAAAACCAGGAGCTCGCCGCCATGGCGGAGCGTCTGCGTGAACTTGAGGCACAGGCTGCTCAAGCTTCCCAGAACCAAAATCAAAGCCCCAACACAACCAGCCCTGATACGCCCTGGTGGATGTCGCCCATGGTGTTGCTTGGTGTCATTGTGCTTTTGATTTTGCTTCTTGTCGTTGTGCTGATCCGCCTGCGTAGCGCCCGGGCTGAACAGGAAGCCTTTGAGAATGAATTCTTTAACGAGCCTGCGCACGACCAGCAGCTCGAAGAAACCAGCGGGAGTTTGAGTGAGCCTGGCGAAGTTGACCAGGAAGACGTCGAAGATGCCGCTGCCGCCAGTGCCGTTGAACCCTATATCGGCGACGTCGATGACATTGCAGATGTCGATGCGCTTGACCTCGACGACCAGGAGATTGTCAGCGACACAGGTGATACCGCCGATACCGCTGACGGCACGGCAGGTGAAGCCGGTAAAACCGGCGATGCCATCGGCGAAGCCGAAATCTACATCGCCTACGGTCGCTATGGCCAGGCTGCCAACCTGCTGACCAGCGTGCTGAAAAGTGAACCCGATCGTTGGGATGTCAGGTTGAAGCTGCTTGAAGTATTTGTTGAGTCTTCTGATGAATCTGCCTTCTCGGAACAGGCGCAATATATCCTCGATCATTGTGATGACGAAGAAGTGTTGATGGCCTGTCGTGATCTTGAAGCCCAGTTTGAAAGCAGCGTGGTTGACCTCAGCGATGACACCACCACTGAGGCATCACCCAGCACAACCGAAGACGAGGTGCTGGAGCTGGATCTCGATGAACTCGACAGTAACGACTCTGAACCTGCGCAAGTTGAAGATTCAGCCGAAAGCACCCTTGAAGAGCTGGAGAAAGCGCAAGACAACACTGATATCGAGTTCGAACTTGAATTTGATGATGCCAACGATTCGGATTCAGCGGCTTCTATAGACAGCGATAAAGGCGCCGGCGACGAACTGGGCGGTGACCTGGGAATCGATTTTGATCCGGATCGTGCACCTGTGGACGACACTCTGGACGTGGATGGCGCCGCCGAAGACGACGAACCCGCGCTGGAATTCGAAAACACAACAGCAGATGCTGCAGATGATTTTGAGTTTGACAGCCCCGAAGAAGGGGACATAAACAGCACAAAACTTGATCTTGCTGAGGCCTACATCGACATGGGCGATGCGGACGGCGCGCAGGACATCCTCAAAGAGGTGCTCGAAGAAGGCAGCCCTGAACAACAGGAAAAAGCCCAGTCCATGCTGGACCAGATAAACGGCTGAGCGCGCTGTCCAGGCGGATGGCGCAGCGACAGTTCCAGTGATCACACATGTATTTGGCGTCACCTACAACGGCGCCCCTTACAACGGCTGGCAGCGGCAGTTACAGCAGGCTACAGTTCAGGGTGAAATAGAGGCCGCCCTGGCGCGTATCGCCAATGAACCGGTTACCCTCAGCGTCGCCGGACGCACCGATGCCGGTGTTCATGCAACCGGGCAGGTGGCTGCTTTTTCCACCAACACCAAGCGGCCACTGCACGACTGGCATCGTGGTCTGAACGCCCTGACGTCAGACAACATTCATATCGATTGGATCCAGCTGAGTCCGCAGACCTTTCACCCGCGCTACAGCGCCACCGCGCGTCGCTACGTTTATGTCTATCACGATATCGGCTACAGCCATCCTCACCTGCCCGGACAGGTCTGGGGATGTGCGCCGCTGGACGCTGATGCCATGCATCGCGCCGGGCAGGGCCTGGTCGGGGAACATGACTTCAGCAGTTTTCGCGGGGCGGGATGCCAATCCGTTACGCCTCTGCGACGGGTGAATCAGTTGCAGGTAAGGCGACAGGGGGTGTTTGTACTCATGGAGATTGAAGCCAACGCCTTTCTCCTGCACATGGTGCGCAATATAGCGCGCGCCCTGCACGATGTGGGTCGAGGTGCTCCGTCGGACAGTCCCGTCCAGTGGTTGCAGTGCAGAGATCGATCGGTAGTGGGCGCTACAGCGCCGCCGTGCGGACTTTACCTGACCCGGGTCTTGTATCCGGGCTTTGATCTGCCTGCACCAGCAGATATTTCTTTTTTAAGCAGTGCGAAGTGACTTTAAAGCAGGCCTGGCAAGGGCTAAACTAGCGTGTTCCACGACGGTCTCCCAATTCGGGTGACGGAACCAATATGCCTATTACCAATACCTCAGATATCTGGTGCAAGATCTGTGGGGTGACACGTATTGAAGATGTGCACACATGTGAAGAGGCCGGGGCGGATGCTATTGGCTTCAACTGCTATGCCGACAGTGCGCGATTTGTTGATGTCAAAACCATCGCCCGATTGAGCCGTGCTAATACACTGACATCTGTTGCTCTGTTTGTAGATGCCAGTGCCGTTCAGGTGAAAAAAGTCATAGACGCAGCAGAAATTGATCTGCTGCAGTTTCACGGTAACGAGGCGCCGGCGTTCTGCGAACAATTTGGTCTGCCTTACATGAAGGTCCTGCGTATGCGTGCGGGTATTGATCTTGCCGCCGAAAGTCTACGTTATGACAGTGCGTGGGCACTTATGCTGGATACCTTTGTCGATGGTCAACCCGGTGGTACCGGATCAACATTTGACTGGAACAGATGGCCGGCATCCACCACGTCAAACTGGGTGCTGGCAGGCGGGTTGACACCCCAGAACGTCGCCGCTGGTATCACTGCGCTTGCGCCATTTGGCGTAGACGTCAGTGGTGGTGTAGAAGGTCAGACTCGCGGTCTGAAAGACCCGCAGAAAATATTCGATTTTATTCAGGAGGTACGCAGTGTCAGTGGCAAGTAAAGGCAGTAACTATGCTCAGCCCGGCGACAACGGTCTGTTTGGCGAATACGGCGGCCGTTATGTCGCGGAGACGCTCACCCATGCACTCGACCAGCTCGCCGAGCTCTATGAGCAGGCACGCCATGATCCCGAGTTTCAGCAGGCGCTGCACAACGATCTGACAGATTATGTTGGTCGACCCACGCCACTGTATTTTGCCGAACGCCTGACAGCTGAACTGGGCGGCGCCAAGGTCTACCTTAAACGGGAAGACCTCAACCATACCGGGGCGCATAAAATCTGCAACACGATTGGTCAGGCGCTGCTGGCGAAACGCATGGGCAAGCCAAGAGTGATTGCGGAAACCGGCGCCGGTCAGCACGGCGTGGCGACCGCAACAGTGGCGGCGCGTCTTGGGCTCAAGTGTGACGTGTACATGGGTGCCGAGGACGTCGAACGGCAAAGTCTTAATGTTTATCGTATGAAACTTCTGGGCGCCAGAGTGATACCGGTGCATTCCGGCTCAAAAACGCTGAAAGATGCCCTCAACGAAGCGATGCGCGACTGGGTAACCAATGTTGACGATACGCACTACATCATCGGCACCGTGGCCGGACCGCATCCTTTTCCGATGCTGGTCCGTGACTTTGCTTCTGTGATCGGCTCTGAAGCACGTGCGCAGATCCTCGCGAAAGAGGGGCGCTTACCGAACGTGGCTGTTGCCTGTGTCGGCGGCGGCTCAAATGCAATGGGACTTTTCTACCCTTTCATTGATGATGTCGATGTCGACCTGGTTGGCGTTGAAGCCGGCGGTCGTGGCATCAACACTGGCGCCCATGCCGCACCGCTCAACGACGGTAAAGTCGGCGTGCTCCACGGCAACAGAACTTATCTGATGGCGGACGAGGACGGTCAGATTGCCCAGACACATTCGATCTCAGCAGGTCTGGACTATCCAGGGGTGGGCCCGGAGCACGCACACCTGAAAGATATCGGGCGCGCGCGCTATGACAGTGCAACGGACGAAGAAACCATGGCAGCGTTTCGCATGTTGAACCGCACTGAGGGCATTCTGGCTGCACTTGAATCCAGTCATGCAATTGCCTGGGTGGTGAAAAATGCGCCGACAATGCCAACAGATGCAATTATCTTAGTCAACCTGTCAGGGCGTGGTGACAAAGACATCAACACGATCGCCAAACTGGACAACATCACCCTGTCATGAGCAGAATCAATCAATTTTTCAAGGATCATCCCGAACGCAAAGCGCTGATCAGTTTTCTGACCGCCGGCGACCCCACTCTGGAGCATACCGTAGCCGCATTGCACGCGCTGGTGGAGGGAGGAGTGGACATTCTCGAAGTCGGTGTGCCTTTTTCTGACCCGGAAGCTGAAGGCCCGGCAATTCAGGCCTCCAGCGAGCGTGCGCTGCGCAATGGCACTACGTTAGCCCGTGTGCTGCAGATGATCGCGGAGTTCAGACAAACCAATACACACACGCCCATAGTGCTTATGGGCTATCTGAATTCCATTCTGGCGATGGCGGATTTTCCTGCGCGTGCACGGGATGCCGGGGTTGATGGTTTGATTATGGTCAATCTGCCACCTGAGTCCGCCGCAGAATTGCAGCAACAGCTGCAAGCCTGTCAGATCGACCTGATTTATCTCGTTGCACCAACAACCACTGATGAGCGCGCGCGATTTATTCTGCACAATGCTGCCGGATTCGTTTACTACGTCTCCCTCAAAGGTATCACCGGCGCAGACAATCTGGACACAGATACAGTCTCGGCGCGGATTAACGAGCTCAGGCAGTTCACCCGGTTGCCGCTGTGTGTTGGCTTTGGCATCAAAACGCCGGATACCGCCGAGGCTGTTGCCGAGTTTGCCGACGGGGTTGTTGTTGGCAGTGCGCTGGTTAATCTGCTGACGGATTATGCGGACGACGTTGCAGCGGGGTGCGCAGCCTTGACACGCGCTGCGCTCGCGCTGCGCGAAGGCGTTGATCGCGGCACGCAACAGGCCCTGGATCACCGCACAACCGGTGGCTGAAGGATGCGCGACCTCGACGGCTGGTTGACCTACATTACACAGCAGCACTGGCAGACCATCGATATGGGTCTGCAACGTATGCAGCAGATGGTGGAGCGGCTCAACCTGCAGCAGCCCGCCCCCAGGGTCATCACCGTCGCCGGCACCAACGGCAAAGGTTCAACCTGTTATGCTGCCGAGGCGATGCTTATGCAGGCCGGTATCACAGTCGGTGCCACCTTCTCACCACATGTCAGTCGCTTCAACGAACGCATCCGTATCAATGGCACTGAAGCGCAAGACGGGCTGCTCTGCGCCGCATTCACGGTAATCGAGGCGCAGCGCGGTGAGTTGCCGCTGACCTATTTCGAATTCAGTGCGCTGGCTGCCTTGTGGTGTTTCAAACAGGCTGCGGTAGACGTATGCATTCTTGAAATCGGACTGGGCGGACGATTGGATGCCTTTAACGCCATTGATGCAGATGTTGCTGTGATCACCAGTATCGGGCTGGATCATCAACAGTTCCTTGGCGACACCCGGGAAGCCATAGGCGCCGAAAAAGCGGGTATTCTGCGCGAGGGTCAACACGTGGTGTTCGGCCCGGATATGCCTGATTCAGTGCTGCAGATCGCTCAACAGCTGTCATTGCAGCCTGAACAACTGGAGCGGAGCTGGCAGATCCGGGGTGACGTCAGCACCACAACCTGGCGTCTGTACGAGCATGAACACTGCGTGCTGGACGCGCAGCCCTACCGTCAATGCGCGCCACAGAATCTAATCATCGCCTATCTGGCCACGCGCAGACTCACTCAGCTACCGGTTGGCGTCATCGAAAAGATTAATGCCAATCTGCAGATGCCTGGCCGCATGCAGCAGCTGCACTATGACAAGCGTCTGGTACTTCTTGATGTGGCACATAACCCCGCGGCGGCAGCGTTCCTGGCCAGAGAAATGCAACAGCGCAATTGCCAGCCAGCGCTTATTATCTGCGGCATGCTCAAAGACAAAGATCACGCGGCGGTGTATCGCGCTATAACGGCGTCCACAACTGCACCCTGGCTTTTGTTGAGCACCTCTGGGGAGCGGGGTATGCCCGCAGCTGACCTGCGCAGAAACCTGCCGCAACATGCTGATGCTGAACCTGTCGAATGGGAGAACCTGATGACTGAACTAAGTTCCGCAACGCAAAGCGGAGATGTTATCCTTGCCTTTGGATCGTTCGACCTGGTTGGCCGGGTGAGCGAACTGCTGAATACTAACATCGCCTGATCCTGAGCTGCGTTGCGCCACGCGAGTAATTAACTGTCTATGAATGAACGCACCCGTTACCGGGTTACCGGCTCAATTTTCCTCATTGCTCTGGCTGTCATCTGTCTGCCGATGATCTTCGACGGTGCAGGTACCCAGATCAGCGCACCGCCGCCAACACCATCCATCAGTCTGCCTCGAGATACCCCAGCAGCGCAGGCACTGGCGGAATTCGACGATGTTGTGCCGGTGACGGATGTGGTGGCGCGTGTCGAAGCGTTACGTGACGAGGTCGATGAAGAGGGCTTCGACACCAGTACGCAGACCCGTTTTGGCGAACCTGTTCTGGCACAGGCCAATGAACAGACCCGTGTGTGGGCCGTTCAGGCAGCCAGTTTTGCCAGCAAAGACAACGCGCTGGCATTCCAGCAGACTTTGCGTGACGCGGGCTATGAAGCGTTCACCTCAACTGTACGCGGAAACAGCAGCGGTGAAGAACTGGTCAGAGTCGCGGTAGGCCCGTTGCTTAATGTTGATGAGGCGCAAACAATTCAGGGCCAGATCGAAGAACGCTTTAATGTCGAATCGGCGCTGGTGGAGATGACTCAATAATGGCGGTCGCCGGATTAGATATTGTCATTGCCATTGTTGTCATGCTTTCCGCGGTCATCGGTCTGGTCCGCGGACTGATAAAAGAGGTGCTTTCACTGGCCGCCTGGGTATTCGCATTTGCGGTCGCCTTGTACTTTTCTGATTACGTTGCGCTTAATTTACCTGCATCCTGGGGGGCAGAATCCGTACGCATGGTGATTGCCTTTGCCGGTCTGTTTATCGCCAGTCTGATTCTGGCCGGCATTGTGCAGTGGCTGATTGCAAAACTGGTGGAAACAACAGGTTTGACAGGGACCGATCGATTTCTCGGCTTTCTGTTCGGCAGTGCCCGCGGGCTGCTGGTGGCCATTGTCATGCTGATGCTGCTGCGCGAAATTGGCAGTGATTCCGAATGGTGGCAGGCGTCGGTTTTACAGGAACAGTTACTGGCTTTTGAAGGTGACGTCCGCAACCTGTTGCAACAGGCAAAGGATCTTGCGCGTGACGTTCCGACACCAGGCAGTTAGGCTTAGTCGCCGCAGCAGCGGCATTTTCTGCGGTTATACATAAACTGGGGTTACACACAAAATGTGCGGAATAGTGGGGTTGGTCTCCAAAAGTCCAGTCAACCAGGCGATCTATGATGCGCTGACTGTCCTGCAACACCGTGGCCAGGACGCTGCGGGCATGGTCACCAGTGATGGCCATAAACTGCATCTACGTAAGGCTAACGGGCTGGTGCGCGACGTGTTCCGGCAGGAGCACATGCAGCTTCTGAACGGCAACATTGGCATCGGTCATGTCAGGTACCCAACCGCGGGCTCATCAAGTTCTGCTGAAGCTCAACCCATGTACGTGAATTCTCCGTACGGAATAACCCTGGCGCACAACGGCAATCTGACCAATGCAGAACAGTTGAAAGCGGATCTGTTTGCCGAGGATCTACGCCACATCAATACTGCAAGCGATTCAGAAGTCCTCCTTAATGTACTGGCGCATGAGCTCCAGCAGCAGCGCGCCCTGAATCCAACACCCGCTGAGATCTTTAAGGCCGTCGCCGGCGTTCACCGGCGCTGTCGTGGGGCTTATGCGGCAGTGGCGATGATTATCGGCTGCGGCGTGCTTGGCTTCCGCGACCCCTTCGGCATTCGTCCCCTGGTTTATGGTGAGCGCGAATCCGACCAGGGTATGGAATACATGCTCGCGTCAGAATCCGTTGCCCTGGATCTGCAGGGATACAAACTGCTCGGCAGCGTGGCGCCCGGTGAGGCTGTGTTCATCAGTTCCGATGGCACCATCCATCGCCAGATCTGCGCGGACAAAACCCGCCTTGTGCCGTGCATATTCGAACATGTTTATCTGGCCAGACCGGATTCAATCATGGACGACATATCCGTTTATAAAAGCCGACTGCGTATGGGTGAATATCTGGCTGCGCAAATCCTCGACCGTTACAGCCAACACGATCACGACATTGATGTGGTCATTCCGATCCCGGACACAGGACGTACAGCGGCGCTGCCGCTGGCACACCAGCTGGACGTGAAATTCCGTGAGGGGTTTGTTAAAAACCGTTATATCGGACGCACTTTTATTATGCCAGGGCAACAGGAACGCAAAAAATCGGTGCGACAGAAACTCAATGTCATCAATCTTGAGTTTCGCGACAAAAATGTGCTGCTGGTGGATGACTCCATTGTACGGGGGACAACCACCCAGCAGATCATTCAGATGGCCCGGGATGCAGGCGCGCGAAAGGTTTACATGGCTTCTGCTGCACCGGCCCTGCGTTATCAGAATGTCTACGGCATCGATATGCCGGCGCGCCAGGAATTTGTCGCCAATGAACGCAGTGACGAGGAAGTTGCCAGCATCATCGGCGCTGACTGGCTGATCTATCAGGACATCAATGACCTTAAAAACAGCGCGCGTGAGGGCAATCCTGCAGTGGATGACTTCGAATGCTCCGCGTTTGACGGCCATTACGTGACTGGTGACATAGATGCACACTACCTCAGCCAGCTATCCTTGACACGAAGTGATCAGAATAAGCAGCGCAGTGACGCCCAACTCAACCCCGACGCCACCATCCTTGAACTCCACAACCACGGGTGATGGCGGGACACTCCCGCGGGCCAGCGTGAAGAGTCAGATCGAAGCACTGATTCAGACGCTCAATTCAGTGCTGCTGGGCAAAGAACAGCAGATCAAACTGAGCCTCGCCTGTTTGTTTGCCGGTGGTCATCTGCTCATCGAAGATCTGCCCGGCATGGGGAAAACGCTACTGTCGCACGCCCTGGCAAAATGCCTTGGCTTGTCCTACAACCGTATCCAGTTCACATCAGACGTGCTGCCTTCAGACATCATCGGCGCCACTATTTTCGACAAACAGAACAACGGCTTCCGGTTTGTTGAAGGCCCGCTGTTTGCACAACTGGTCCTGGCGGATGAAATCAATCGTGCCACGCCAAAAAGCCAGAGCGCGCTTCTCGAGGCGATGGAAGAGCGGCAGGTCACAAACGACGGCGTTTCCCTGCCGCTGCCAGCACCTTTTTTTGTGATTGCCACCCAGAATCCCTCAACTCAGTCCGGCACCTTTGCGTTGCCGGAGTCTCAGCTGGACCGCTTCCTGATGCGCATCGAACTGGGATACCCGGAGCCGGCCGCGGAACGTGAACTTTTACTGCATGGTGACCGTCGCAATCACCTGAGCACGCTGGATGCCATTATCAACACTGCTGAACTGAACAACATTCAGGCAGCGGTTTCTGCCATTAAAGCGTCTGACCCGGTGATTGATTACATACAGCGCATCATTGCTTTCAGTCGGCTGGGTAGTGAATTTGCCTTTGGTTTGTCACCCCGCGGTGCTCTGGCACTGTTGCAAAGTGCCAAAGCCTGGGCCCTCATCCATGATCGCAGTCATGTGGTGCCGGAAGATGTCCAGGCAGTTCTGCCGAGTGTGGTGGAGCATCGTCTGCGCGAATCGGCGGATTTCACCGGTCATGGAGGCGGTGCGCTCGCCCAGAAACTGTTAGGCAGCGTCGACGTCGTGTCTTAGGCAGACAGCTTGAACATCGCGACAAAAACCGCCCCGCCTTTTTCAGGCAAGCGCTTTGGCGCCTGGCTCGATCGACGCATCCCGCCCAGCTCACGCATCAACCTCAGCCAGGCCAATATCTTTATTTTTCCAACCCGCTCCGGTTTCGCCTTCGCCGGACTGCTTCTCATGCTCACAGTGGGTGCGATCAATTACCAGAACTCGCTGGTTTACGCGACGGCATTTTTGTTAGGCAGCATGTTTGTTATCACTATTCTTTACACCTTTCGGAATCTTTCCGGGCTTACCATAGAAATGGCTGAACACCATAGCGGGTTTGTTGGAGAGCATATTGAATTTTCCGTGCGCGTTGAGCGGCCAAAGGGGCGTGGTCGGGAAGGCATCCAGATTGGCTGGCCTGACGGCTATAAACAGTGGGTCGAAATTTTCGACACCCAGGCCAGCGTTGTTTCACTGTACGTCACAGCACAACACAGGGGCTGGCTGAGACCAGGACGCATGCTGGTAGAAACGTACTTTCCCCTGGGGCTGCTGCGCGCCTGGACCTGGGTTGATATCAACGCTCGGGGTCTTGTTTATCCGCAACCGATATTTTCCGACAGCCCGCAAACCCAAAGCAGCAGACATCGCGACGACGGAGTGCTCATCGACCCACTGGGCAGCGATGATTTTGTCGATCTGCGCGGGTATGTGCCCGGAGACTCCATCAGAAACATTCTCTGGCGCTCTTATGCCCGCTCGGATGAACTGGTGGTCAAGCGTTATGCCAGTTATCAGGAACCCCGTTTGTGGTTCGATTTTGCACAACTCAGCGGTGACGTGGAGGAGAAACTCAGCCGCCTGACAGGGTTGGCATTAACAGCAACCCGCGCGGAACAGGAGTTCGGCGTACGCCTGCCGCATCGGGAAATCCCTCCCGGTCTGGGACAGTTACATCTTGATCAGGTGTTACGCGAACTGGCTCTGTTTGGTCACCGGGAGGATGCGCAGGCTACCGATGGCAGATAAATCGATCACACCCGGCAGAAATTCTCTCCAGGTTGGGGTGGCCTATCAGATCCCGCGCAATTCACTGGCGCTGCTGATGATATCCCAGGTTGTGGTTATCCTGCCGCTGGCGGTATATATCACGCCCTGGATCATCGGCGTGGGCCTGTTCAGTGGCTACTGGCGCACACAGGTTTATCGCGGTCGGTGGGGTTATCCGGCGGGATGGGTGAAGGCTGTGCTTGTATTCGCCGGCGTATCCGGTATTGCCCTGAGTGGGTATGGCACCTTCAGCCTGGAAGCCGCCACCTCACTTCTGGTGCTTGCATTTGCGTTAAAGCTGCTGGAAATGAAAAACCGGCGTGACGCGTATCTGGTTATTTTTCTCAGCTATTTTCTTATCGCCACAGCGTTCCTGTTTGATCAGGCCATTACTATGGCCGCTTATCAGGTGCTGGCTGCGGTCATTGTTACTGCAGCAATGGTTGGCATGAATCAGCTGCAGAGCCGGGTACGTCCACTGGCTTCAATCAAACTGGCTGCTGCACTGATTTTCCAGGCGCTGCCGTTAACCATCGTGCTGTTCCTGCTGTTTCCTCGCATTGCGCCATTGTGGTCCATTCCAATGCCGTCCTCTTCTACCACCGGTATCAGCGACACCATCAAACCTGGTGATGTTGCCAACCTCACCCTGTCCAACGAACTGGCTTTCCGCGCGGTCTTTGAAGATGAAGTACCTCCGGCTCGTGAGCTCTACTGGCGCGGCCTCGTTTACAGCCAGTACGATCAGGGCACCTGGACGGTGGGCCGACCATTGCCGGCCAAAGCCACACCGCCGGCCGCGGTCGGTCCTGGCATTGGCTATGAGGTTTTCCTCGAGCCCACCCAGGCCGAGTGGCTGTTTTCGCTGGATACCCCCGTAGACTATGAACCTCGCCTGAAGATGCTGGGTGACTACCGCCTGATCAACCCCGAGTTAATATTGTCAGTCAAACGATACAGGCTGGTCAGCGATCCTCAGTATCCTCAGGATCTTGAGTTACATGGTTTGCTTGAGCGGCGTGAAACCAGTCTGCCGGAAGATGACAACCCACGCATTCGCGCTTATGCGGAAGCGCTGCTGGCGGAAACCGGCTCACCCAGCGCAATGGTACAGGCCATGCTTGCACAGATACGTAACAGCGACTATGTGTACACTCTGCAGCCGCCTCTTCTGAGCAGCAGCAACAGTGTGGATGAGTTCTGGTTCGATACGCGTCGGGGCTTCTGTTCCCACTACGCCGGTGCCATGGTGTTTGCATTAAGAGCCGCCGGCATACCGGCGCGCATGGTTGGTGGTTATCAGGGCGGTGAAATAAACCCCAGAACCGGCCATGTTGAAGTCAGACAATATCTGGCTCATGCCTGGGTTGAAGTGTGGATTGCAGGTGCCGGGTGGACGCGGGTAGACCCAACGGCTGCGGTTGCGCCCGCCCGAATTGAGAACGGTTTGAACGCAGCATTATCTGGAGAAGATCGCGCGGCGCTGTCATTTCTGACCAATGCCCGGATGGGTGAGGGGGATCTGCTCAGTAGCGCACTGCAGTTCTTCGACTCCATTGAACACCGATGGAACTTCTGGGTAGTCGGCTACGATGCGGCTGCTCAAAGCGGCGTTCTACAACAACTGTTAGGCAAAGTGACGCCTGCTCGAATCGGTATCGCGCTGGCGGTTGGCGGAAGTGTCAGCATGTTGCTCGTCGCTTTGACGTTGTTCTGGCGGCGCCGGCCCACCCAGCGCAATCCGGCTGAACGCAACTTTTTCAAGTTTGCCAGCGCCATGGCCCGTCAGGGCTACGCCAGATCCCCTGATGAGACACCTGCTGCGTATCTTCGCCGCCTTGCACTTCAGGCGGAGCTGGATCCTCAACCCATGGTGCAGAGGTTGCAGCGTTTCATGTACGACCCCGATGCAAGCCTGTCTGACGTCGACAAACGGCAGTTGCGCCAGGATTTCCGGAAACTTCGATTTAAACTTGCCTTTTCCACGCCTGGCAAAGCATCCTAAGCACTGACAATCGTGCTGAACATGTGAAGTGACGCAAACAAAACGTACACCCTGCGTGGGTATCTGCTCTACAACTTACGGTGACCTGGTCTGTCGAGGCTGTAAACGTTTTGCCCACGAGATTGTGCAGTGGAACGGCTACCAGCCATCCCAGCAACAGCAGATCTGGGCACGCCTGCAGAATCTGCGTGATGAGGTGGTTGCGCAAACGCTAAGCGTTTTTGAGCAGGCCTGCTACGACAAGCAGGTCCAGGCGCCACATCTGCAGAAACTTTCAACTCTGGAACAGCGCTACGAACTGGTACGCCATCTGGCAATCACCAGCACGCCATTGCCTGCGGCCGGCTTGCAAACTTCGACCGGGACAGAAGATGCATTAGTTGCTTTGCAGGAGATCGACAGTGAAATTTATCGCCGCTCCATCGCCCATTATGAACGTAATTATAAACTCCCTGTATGAGTCGCCCTGATCTGAAACCAGCCCTGGAATTTCTGCACTGCGCGACGCCAGATGCCTGGCTCGCAGCCGTGCCGGCGCACCTCGACATCCTGCTGATAGATCATGCCAATTGTGAAAAAAAGGCAGCCAGCACCGCTGTCAGCCTGCTCTACAAATACATCGATCAGCCTGTACTGCTGGACCGGATGTCGCGTCTGGCAAGGGAAGAGCTGCGGCATTTTGAGCAGGTTCTGGAACTGATGCGCAGTGAACACATCAATTACAGCTACCTCAGTCCAGCGCGTTACGCCCAGCAGTTACATGCTCTGGTTAGCAAGCAGGAACCTGACAGACTCGTTGATCTGCTGATTCTCGGCGCAGTGGTTGAGGCTCGTTCCTGTGAACGTTTTGTTCGCTTGTTGGAAATTTTACCCGAGCACATAGCGGTTCTGTATCGTCAGCTTGTGCATTCTGAAGCGAGGCATTTTCACGATTACCTCAGTCTGGCGCGCTCCGTCGCGCAAGACAGTATCGATGCGCGTGTTGAGGTTTTTCTTCGTAAAGATGCCGCGCTGATCACAACATCTGACCGTGAGTTCCGCTTCCATAGCGGTGTGCCAGGCTGAAACACTCGAGCTGCAGCACTTTGTCGTGTTGACGGGCCAGCCAGCCGCATCTCTCCCATGCACCAGTGACCACCCGGGTAAACAGCTCATGCTCATGCACACCGGGTCGATGGGTGTGTCCATGCAGAAGGACATGGGCGTGATAGCCAGACATGAGCTGCGCGGTTGCGGCATCATTCACATCCATGATGTTGGATGGTTTGTTGGCGTTATTCTCCTGACTCTGGGCGCGCAATGCTTCACCAAACGCTTTGCGCTCCCCAAGGGATTTACTGAGAATGTCCTGCTGCCAGGTATCGCTGCGCAGAAGTGTCCGCATCTTCTGATAATCCACGTCGTCAGTGCAAAGCATATCGCCGTGGCTGAGCAGGAGGCCATCGGGAGTCAGGTGGGGATCACTTAACAGGGTTACGCCTGTTTCGTTGGCAAACTTGTCACCAAAAAGAAAGTCACGGTTACCATGCATCAGATAGACAGGCAATCTGGCGCTGGTTGCTGTCAATATCTGGCGTAACTGATCAGCGGTCTCACTATCATCGTCATCACCTATCCACATTTCCACCAGATCGCCGAGAATATATAGTTCGTCAACCCGGCGGGATTCCGCAACGAGACATTCCTGAAAACGCAGAAAGGCAGGCGCAACCGGATCATCCAGGTGCAGGTCGGAAATGAACAGACGCTGCATCAGAAACCCTGCTGTGTGCGGGAAGCCTGCATGGTGTTCTGCAGCAGCGCGATACGTGTCATCGGCCCAACACCGCCGGGTACCGGAGTGATCCAGGAGGCGACCTCTTTGACCGTATCAAATTGAATATCACCATAGAGTTTGTTGTTAGCACCCCGGGTAATTCCTATATCAATGACAACGGCGCCGGGTTTGATCCATTCCACCGGCACCAGCCCGGGCTTGCCAACAGCAGACACAACAATATCTGCCAGACGGATTTTTGCAGCCGTATCTGAGGTGAATTTGTGCGCGGTAGTGACGGTGCAGCCAGCAAGTAGAAGTTCCAGCCCCATGGGACGGCCCACATGATTTGATGCGCCGATCACCGCTGCGTCCAGACCTTTGAGGGTGCAGCCGATATGCTCCAGCAACAGCATGACACCTTTGGGCGTGCAGGAACGCAGGGTAGGGCGCCGCAATGCCAGGCGACCGATGTTGTAAGGATGAAAACCATCTACATCTTTTGCCGGGTCGATCTCATCGATAATGCGATCCTGATCAATGTGCTCCGGCAATGGGGTCTGCACCAGAATACCGTCGATACTCGGGTCTTCGTTCAGAGCGCTGATCAATGCCTGTAAATCGGTCTGAGTCACCTTTGCACTGACGTGATGCACAATGGAGTGGAAGCCGACCTCATCACAATCGCGGCGTTTGCCTTTGACATATATCTCCGACGCAGGATCGTTACCCACCAGGATCACAGCCAGGCCGGGTAATCGACGCCCCACAGCAACCCATGAATCGATTTCTTCGCGTATTCGACCGCGTAATTCTTTAGCAATGGCGTTGCCATCAATTATTTTTGCAGACATCGATATCACTGCTGAGGAAAAGGGCATTCTAACGATAAAAGCGCCGACACCCCAGCCCGTCGAATGAGATCAGAGCGTAAGTTGTGGTCAAAGTGCATTGACCCGCAGAATCGTCGTAGTATGATCGCGCCGCATCGGGGTATAGCGCAGTCTGGTAGCGCGCCTGCTTTGGGAGCAGGATGTCGGGAGTTCGAATCTCTCTACCCCGACCAAATCAAACCCACTAAGCCGAACACTGTCACAAAGCGCCTGTAGCTCAACTGGATAGAGCATCGGCCTTCTAAGCCGAGGGTTGCAGGTTCGAGTCCTGCCAGGCGTACCAAACGCGTTGCGTTTGGTGTCGAGTTTTGGCTTACAGCCAAAACGTCGCTCGACCATCCAAGCCCTTCAGGCGTCGCGTTTGGTGTCGAGTTCTGGCTTACAGCCAAAACGTCGCTCGACCATCCAAGCCCTTCAGGCGTCGCGTTTGGTGTCGAGTTTTGGCTTACAGCCAAAACGTCGCTCGACCATCCAAGCCCCTTGATACGCAATAACCGCTAGCAGAACGCGTTTGCCAGGCATATAATCCGCCCCCGTTAAAACTATGGTGGGCGTAGCTCAGTTGGTAGAGCTCCGGGTTGTGATCCCGGCGGTCGTGGGTTCAAGCCCCATCGTCCACCCCAATTCTTAACCACCTTTATTGAGCAGGCACGTTACAATCGTAATATGCGGTTAGGTATTTCACCAGAATGGCTGAGCAATTTATGTGCGACAGCCTTTTTGAATATCCACACATCTAGACACTGATTATCTGCATGAATGTATCTATTGAAACAATGACAGGCCTGGAGCGCCGCCTCACTATCGCGTTGCCCAGTGAAGATTTTGAAGCTCAAATCACCGAACGCCTCCAGGATGCCGCTGGAAAAGTGCGCATCAGTGGTTTTCGACCGGGCAAAGTACCACTCAAAGAAGTACGTAGACGCTATGGCAGGGCGGTTCGGGCTGAAGTAGCCGGCGAACTCATGCAGCAGAGCTTCGTTTCTGCCGTGCAGCAGGAAGACCTGAATCCGGCGGGCTCCCCCAGCCTGGAAGTTGTCAAAATGGACCCGGGAATCGATTTCGAATTTACCGCAACCTTTGAGGTCTACCCCACTGTGGAAGTGGCTGATCTGTCGCGGGTCAGCGTGCGAAAGCCGGATGCGCAAGTCACAGAAGATGACCTGAACACCATGATCGAACGACTGCGGGAGCAGCGTACGGTTTTCGAACCCGTCGAGCGGGCTGCAGCAGCCGGCGACCAGGTGACGGCTGATTTCTCCGCCACCTCTGACGGTGAATCCGTTGAAGGCACCGCCGGGGAAGATGTCGACTTCCGGGTTGGACAGGGCCAGATGATCGAAGATTTCGATAAAGGTGTTGAAGGTGCAAAAGCCGGTGAAACCGTCAATTTTGATGCCACATTTCCGGATGATTACCGCGCGGAAAAGCTGCAGGGAAAAACGGTACAGTTCTCCGTTACGGTCAAATCGGTCAAACAAGCCAGGGTGCCTGATCTTGATGAAGAGTTCTTTAAAGGCTTTGGTGTCGAGGAGGGGGGTGAGGCCGCCTTTCGCGAAGATGTGAAAAAAAACATGCAGCGGGAAATGGACGCAGCATTAAAAAACCAGCTCAAACAGCAGGTCATGGATCAGCTGGCTAAGATCCATGATTTCCAGATACCCCAGGCCATGGTCCATCGCGAGATCCAGGTCCTGAAAGACCAGATGCTGGATCAGTTTCAGATGGGCGGCGCCGGACCCAAACCAGAGTTGCCGGACGAGCTTTTCAAAGATCAGGCTGAGCAGCGTGTGAAAGTTGGACTGGTGGTTAACGAAATCATCAGGAAAAATGAACTGTCGGTAGATCAGGCCATGCTGGATGCGCGCCTCAGCGAGATTGCGGCACAATATGGTGAACCCGATCAGGTCATCGCCTGGTATCGCTCAAACCCGGAACAGTTACAGAATATTGAGATGGGTGTACTTGAAGAACAGGTTGTTGACCACATATTGTCAGCAGCTCAGGTTGAAAATGTACCAGCCAGTTATGAGGAAGTTGTCAGCGGCAGGGCAATTGCAGAACCTGAAGCTGAACTAAACTCAGAAGAAGGAGACCAACCATCAGCCGAAGCCACAAACGAGACCGAATCTTCTGAAGACGCGGACAGTAAATAAACATAATTGCAGGCCCACCGGGTTCTGCTTTTGGAGAAATGCATGACAGATATACGTGATCCGCAGTTGAACCCCGCACAAGGCCTCGGCATGGTGCCCATGGTGGTTGAACAGTCTGCCCGTGGAGAGCGCGCTTTTGATATTTATTCGCGCCTGCTTAAAGATCGCATTGTTTTTCTGGTGGGTCCGGTGGAAGACCACATGGCCAATCTGATTGTGGCTCAGCTGCTGTATCTGGAGTCTGAAAATCCGGATAAAGACATCAACCTGTATATCAACTCGCCAGGCGGTTCTGTTACCGCAGGCATGTCGATTTATGACACGATGCAGTTCATCCGCCCCAAAGTGGCTACACTCTGCATCGGTCAGGCGGCAAGCATGGGCGCGTTTCTGCTCGCTGCAGGCGCCCCTGGCAAGCGCATTGCGTTGCCCAACTCGCGCATGATGTTACACCAGCCCAGCGGTGGGTCGCGCGGTGTGGCAGCAGACATAGAGATTCAGGCCCAGGAAATCCTGCTTATGCGGGAGCGCCTCAACAAACTGATTGCCCATCACACCGGCAAGGATATGGAAACAGTTGCCAATGACACAGATCGCGATTTCTGGATGAGCCCGGATGAGGCAATGGCCTATGGTCTGGTCGACCATGTTCAGCAAAGTCGTCAAGCTGCTGCTGCAAAATAAGACCGGGTACGCGGCAAGCTCACAGTAAACTGTTTACACTGTGGGCTTGCATTTGAATGGCACAGTCCGCACTGTATAAATCTATAAAATCAGTCATAATTGATGGTCGAAATGCCCCTTTGGGTGCTGCCGGCAGCCGAAGTAGGCAGGTTTTTGTACTTATATACAGTTTGTACCTTAAAAAATGAGTGTCTAACAACAAACAGCGGGGCTGAAGACCGCAATTGAAGTTGGGCAGACGCAGTCAGATCTGCGGCAGTTCAGTCATTAAGCAGCGCCAGTCAGGGCGCGCGTGTATTACGAAGAACAGAGGATCATATGTCCGACGATAGCGGCAAAACAGACGATTCAGGCAAACTCTTATACTGCTCATTCTGCGGTAAGAGCCAGCATGAAGTCCGCAAACTGATTGCCGGGCCCTCTGTTTTCATTTGCGATGAGTGTGTTGAACTGTGCAACGACATCATCCGCGAAGAAGTCTCCGAAACGGCCCAGACCGGGGAATCAAGCAAGCTTCCGGTACCGCAGGAAATCAAAAATATCCTCGACGAATATGTGATTGGACAGGAACATGCCAAGCGTGTGCTGGCGGTTGCTGTATACAACCACTACAAGCGACTGAACTACAACGGCAAAAAAGACGACGTAGAGCTGTCCAAATCAAACATCCTCCTCATTGGACCTACGGGCAGCGGCAAAACGCTGCTTGCAGAAACGCTGGCGCGCCTGCTGGACGTGCCTTTCACCATTGCGGATGCAACTACGCTTACTGAAGCAGGTTACGTCGGGGAAGACGTTGAAAACATCATCCAGAAGCTACTGCAGAAGTGCGATTACGACGTAGATCGCGCCCAGGTTGGTATCGTCTACATTGATGAAATCGATAAAATATCCCGAAAGTCCGATAATCCCTCGATCACACGAGACGTGTCTGGCGAGGGCGTGCAGCAGGCTCTGCTGAAACTTATTGAAGGCACCGTGGCCTCGGTTCCCCCCCAGGGCGGTCGAAAACATCCCCAACAGGAATTCCTGCAGGTAGATACCTCGAATATTCTGTTTATCTGTGGCGGCGCGTTTGCCGGCCTGGATAAAGTCATCATGGACCGTTCAGATAAGTCCGGCATTGGCTTCGGCGCGGAAGTGAAAGGTGATGCTGATCGCAAGAGCATCGGTGAAACGCTGCGCAGCGTTGAACCAGAAGACCTGATCCACTACGGCCTGATCCCCGAATTTGTTGGGCGGCTGCCGGTGGTTGCCACGCTGGAAGAACTTGATTCAGATGCCCTGATCCGCATCCTCACCGAGCCTAAGAATTCACTGACCAAACAGTATGCAAAACTGTTCGATATGGAGAATGTCGAAGTCGATTTTCGTGAAGACGCACTTCGTGCTGTTGCTGCAAAAGCCATGGAGAGAAAAACCGGTGCGCGCGGGCTCCGCTCCATCCTGGAAGCAGTCCTTCTCAACACGATGTACGAGCTGCCATCATCTGAATCCGTGAGTAAAGTTGTCATAGACGAAAGTGTCATCAGAGGCGAGAGCGACCCGATGCTGATCTATGAAAACGTCGACCAGGCCAAAGCTGCACCTGAAGACTAGACTTAACGGTGTTTAGGGCCGCCTGCTATCGCACGGTAGCTGATTTGCCCTGTATTTATTTTTTGTCACTGCTCGAGGCACGCCAGTGAGCTCTGCGCTAATAGAAAACATACCGGTTCTACCCTTACGCGACATGGTGGTTTATCCACATGGCGTTCATCCTTTATTCGTCGGCACGCAAAGCTCTATCAGCGCGCTCGATGCAGCCATGGCTGACGACAAGCAGATATTGCTGTTGGCCAAAATAGATCCGGAAGTTGGCGAACCGAAAGCCAGTGATCTGTATGAACTGGGTACCGTCGCTACCATCCTGCAGTTGTTGAAACTACCCGACGGCACCGTAAAAGTTCTGGTAGAGGGCGGACAACGCGCCAGCGTGGCAGCCCTTAATTTCAGCGAAGCATACATCCAGGCGAACGTGACTCTGCATGATGAACCTGAAATTGATTCCCGGGAAGGAGATGCGCTTGCACGCACTCTGCTTGCACAGTTTGAACAATACGCTCAAGCCAGCAAAAAAGTGCCCCAGGAGGTGTTGTCATCACTCTCCAGCATTGATGACCCTACCCGTCTGGTAGATACCATCGCTGCCCAGATGTCTCTGAATATCAGCGACAAACAAGCCATTCTAGAGGCGCTGCAACTGCAGGAACGCATGGATCTGTTGCTGGAACTGATGGATGCGGAACTTGATGTGCTTGAAATGGAAAAGCGCATCCGCGGCCGCGTTAAAAAACAGATGGAGCAGAGCCAGCGTGAGTACTACCTGAATGAGCAGATGAAAGCCATTCAGAAAGAAATGGGCGAGAACGAACAAGGCGAAGTTGAAGAACTGCAGAAACGCATCGACGAATGCGGCATGCACAAAGAGGCCAAAGACAAAGCCCAGAGCGAACTGAACAAGCTCAAGCTAATGGCGCCCATGTCTGCAGAAGCTACTGTCGTGCGCAGCTACCTGGACTGGATTGTTAATGTGCCATGGCAGAAAAAAAGCCGGGTGCGAAAAGATCTTGCCGCTGCGCAGAAGATTCTCGACGAGGATCACTACGGCCTTGAAGAAGTTAAAGATCGGATTATCGAGTACCTTGCTGTGCAGAACCGCGTGTCGCGCATGAAAGGTCCAGTGCTGTGCCTGGTGGGTCCACCCGGCGTAGGAAAGACCAGTCTCGGTGAAAGTATTGCCCGTGCAACGAATAGAAAATTTGTGCGCATGGCTTTGGGTGGCGTACGGGACGAAGCAGAAATCCGTGGACACCGCCGTACATATATCGGTTCCATGCCGGGCAAAGTCATCCAGAAAATGTCTAAAGCCGGGGTTGCCAATCCGCTTTTTCTGCTCGACGAAATTGACAAGATGGGCATGGATGTTCGTGGTGATCCGGCCAGCGCATTGCTGGAAGTACTGGATCCGGAACAGAACAACACCTTCAATGATCACTATCTTGAAGTGGACTACGATCTGTCTAAGGTTTTTTTCATCTGTACATCGAATTCGATGAACATTCCAGCGCCGCTGCTGGACCGGATGGAAGTTATCCGTCTACCCGGCTACACAGAAGATGAAAAGTTGAATATCGCCAGGCGCTATCTGGTGCCTAAACAAACCAGAGCCAACGGTTTATCTAAGGGTGAGCTGGAAATCACTGATGCCGCGTTGCTGGATATTGTCCGATACTACACAAAAGAGGCAGGCGTGCGTGGCCTCGAACGTGAGATTGCCAAGCTGGCTCGGAAAATTGTAAAGGCGCATGCACTTGAAAAGTCCAAGGGCACTGCCCGCATCGATGCAGCAGATCTTGAACAGTACAGCGGCGTGAGGCGCTTCAGCTACGGGTTGGCCGAAGAACGGAATCAGATTGGCCTGGTGACGGGGCTGGCGTGGACCCAGGCTGGTGGAGAGCTATTGAACATCGAAGCGGTGGCAGTGCCTGGCAAAGGACGTCAGACCAAGACAGGGTCGCTTGGTGATGTCATGCAGGAATCCATACAGGCGGCTCTGACATTTGTGCGAAGCCGCTCGGTTTCGTTAGGACTGGCTGATGATTTCCATGAAAAATTTGATCTGCACGTACATGTACCGGAAGGGGCAACCCCCAAAGATGGGCCCAGCGCGGGCATTGGCATGTGCACAGCAGTGGTCTCAGTTGTGACCGGAATCCCTGTGCGAGCGGATGTTGCCATGACCGGCGAAATCACGTTGCGCGGTCAGGTCCTGCCTATTGGCGGGTTAAAAGAAAAACTGCTGGCGGCACATCGAGGTGGTATCGCGCATGTCATCATTCCAGCAGAAAACGAAAAAGACCTTAAAGAAATACCTGATAACGTCAAAGCGAATTTAACTATTCATGCTGTGAAATGGATGGATGAGGTTCTTGAAATCGCACTTGAACGGGTTCCACAACCGAGATTAGTGGAGGAACAGAGCCCTGTGAAAACTGACAATCAGACAGATACAGGCTTAACAAACTCGTCAACAGCCGTAAATCCGCACTAAACGCAGATAAAATAAGGCTTTCAGGCGCTTGCGCCCTCCGCAGGGTGTTGGTATAAAACGGCGAATCCCGCAAGGGTTTTGAATCTAGAGTAAATAATGTTGCTGCGCAGACCCGCGCATTGCTGGCATTCGGTGAATGCCTGCTAAGCACTACACAAGAGGGGCTTAATGTGAATAAAGCAGAGTTGATTGACCGCATCGCGGAATCTTCAGATATATCCAAAGCGGCCGCAGGTCGCGCGTTGGACGCCGCGATCGACGCAATTACAGACTCGTTGAAAGATGCAGATCCGGTATCGTTGGTTGGATTTGGAACCTTCCTGGTTCGAGAGCGCGCTGCGCGCACCGGCCGTAACCCGCAAACAGGCGCTGAAATCCAGATAGCCGCCGCCAAAGTTCCCGCATTCAAACCAGGTAAAGCGCTGAAAGACGCACTCAACTAGGTCGCGAGACGGTTGTAAAGGCGCTAGAATTGCGCCGGAAAAGTAGCGGGGCGCCTAGGCGCCCCGTTTTTTGTAAGTTGTATTGAGACAATCATGCTGCAGAAACTCAGAGATCAGACCCAGGGCACCGGTTTTAAAATACTGGTAGGCGCCATAATTGTGGTGCTGACGCTATTTGGATTTGGGGCAACCAATCTGTTTATGGGGGGTGACCCTGAACTTGCCCAGGTCGGCGACTTTTCCATCACGCAGAATCAACTGGCGACCGAAACCGAACGCGAGCGCCAGCGGCTGCTCAGTCAAATGGGGCCGGACTTTGATCCCAGCAACATAGATCGATTGCAGTTGCAGGAATACGTCCTGCAACAGTTAATCAATCGCCAGGTGCTCTATCAGGCAGCTGACGACCTGGGTATTGCGGTTTCGCCGGAAACCGTGAACCAGGAACTGATCAACAGCCCGGCTTATCAGGTTGATGGCCAGTTCAATGAGGCAGTTTATCGTCAACAGCTGCGTGCACTGGGCTATACACCGCTGTCTTTTGTTCAGGAGTTCAGCAACGCATTGAGCACTGAGACCCTGCAGTCTGGAATTTACGGCTCTGTCACCATGCCGGATTGGGAACTGGCGGAGATTGTCAGAATCATTTCTCAACGCCGGGATATCGCCTACCTGCCATTGACGGTTGAAAACTTCAGCAAAAACGTCACCATCAGTGATGAAGAGATCACTCTGCGTTACAACGAAAACCAGAACGAATACATGACGCCACTTACTGTAGATGTTAGTTATCTGCGGATGAGTGCCCAGGATCTGTTGCAGGATCCTTCAATAGACATCAGCGAAGCACAGCTGCTCAGCCTGTACGAAGATGAACGAGAGCTTGCGCTGGCTGCAGAGCAGCGCGATAGCGCACACATTCTCATTCAGATCGATCAGGATCGAAGTGATGCGGAAGCACTTGCCGCTATCACTGATCTGCAGAATCGCATAGCCGCAGGAGAAGACTTTTCTGAGCTGGCAGAACAGTACAGTGACGATACTGGTTCTGCGGTGGACGGCGGTAACCTCGGACCCGCGGGCAAAGGCATATTCGATCCGGCTTTTGAAACTGCTTTGTGGGCGTTACAGGCGCCTGGTCAGATCTCAGATCCTGTGTTAACGAGTTTTGGCTATCATCTGATCAAGCTCAATAACATTGTTGTACCGGACTACCCCGAGTTCGACACCATGAAGGAACAGTTAACCCGGAAACTGCGGGAAATACAGGCGCAGGATCTTTTTATCGACAAGGCTCTGGAACTTGAACGTGCCGCTTATGACGAACGTTTTTCACTGGATAACACAGCGGCAACCATGGGTCTTTCAGTAACCAGAGTAACAGGGGTCGCTCAAAGCGGTGAAAATGAAGACCCACTGCTGAACGATCCGGCAGTCAGCTCCGTGCTTTTCAGCAGCGAAGTACTCGAAGGTACAAACAGTGATGCCATTGAACTCAATGATACCGAGATCGTCGTTGTTCGTGTCGACAAACAATATGAGCCCGAGCCGGTTCCGATGGAAGAGGTTGCAGAAGACATCCGCAGTGAACTGACACGCGAAAAGGCGCTGGCAGCCATCGAAGCGGCCAAAGCCGAAGGCCTGCAACGGCTGACCGCAGGAGACAGCGTTACAGAGATTGCTCGCGATCTGGACAGCCGTTGGCAGCGGTTCGAACTGGCAGCGCGTGCAAACAGCGGCCAGGGCATTCCCACAGCAGTGCTGGAAGCCGCATTTGATCTGCCAAGGCCCATACCGGGAGACAAATCAGTGGGCATGGCAGATCTGCCGGATGGTGCAGCATTAATCACCGTGACCCGGGTCATCCAGGGCGATCCCAGCACCACGACAGATGCAGAAATCGAACAACTGCGGCAGGTTGCGCAAAATCGTGCGGCGAGACTGGATTTTCAGGGTTTCTTCGAAGCAGCGCGACAGCGCCTGGGTGTTAAACAGCCAGCCAGCTGATTTTACCTCGCGTGTGTCGGCTCAGCCGCCGACCACGTTGACGTAGAGTTGCAGCGGCTGCCCCGGCTGCAGGTAGCGGGCTTTGTCGAGCTTGTTCCAGTTCGCGATCTGATTGATCGACACATTAAACTTGCCGGCTATTTTCGCCAGGGAATCGCCTCTGCGGACCTTGTAGTGCACCTTGCGGGTGACTTTACGGGCGTGCCCGGCGCTGCCGGGTATGATTAAAGTTTTGCCCACGGCAAGCGTATCTTTCGGACCCAGGTGATTATTACGCATGAGCCTGGTCATATCGACGTTGTGTTTACGCGCAATCGTCCAGAGTGAATCGCCTGCAGCAACAACATACTCAAGGTCGCCCTTAGCGCTGCGTGGTGTGGTTTTGAGTGCCGCGGCATGTTTCGGGATCAACAGCTTTCTGCCTGCGCGTATGCTCGAACCGCTTATATTGTTAGCCATGCGCAGTGAAGTCACGTCGGTGCCGTGACGACGTGCAATCTGACTCAGGGTATCGCCAGAGCGAACTTTTATTTCCTGCCAGTCCACACGCTGATGGGCTGGAATGGCATCGATTTTCCTTTGTGCAAGCACCGGGTCAATATGAGCAGGAACAATCACTCTGTGCGGTCCTTTTGGCGGCGTCGCCCATTGATTCAACGACGGGTTCCAGCGGTAAATGTCGTCCATGTCAATCTCGAGGGCTTCGCTTAACTTGGTCAGCTGAAACTGGCTATGGGTGTTAAGACTGTGGAAGGTTGTGCGCGGCACAACCTCCGGTAGGGTGATACCGAAGCGTTGAGGATCTTTGACCACGGCACTGAGTGCCAGCAGTCTGGGCACATAGGCTTGCGTCTCTTTGGGCAAACGCAGGTTAAAAAACCCCGCACCAGGTTTTTTCCTTTGTGCCCTTGCAACATTACCCTGACCGGCATTGTACCCAGCCAAAGCCAGATACCAGTCATCAAATCGCTGATTCAGATAGGTCAGATAATCCAGCGCCGCCGCTGTGGACGCCACAACATCGCGCCGGCCGTCGTACCAGTCGTTTATCTCAAGACCGTATTGGCGGGCTGTACCGCTGACAAACTGCCACGGACCAGCAGCGCCGCCGTGAGAGAACGCAAACGTGTCCAGGGCACTTTCCACAATGGGGAGCAGAGCCAGTTCAGCAGGTAAACTGCGCAATTGTGTCTGACTGTACAGGAAAGGCAGGTAGTTCTGCAGTCGGGGCTGCAAACGCTGTAGATATGTCGGGTGGCGCTTCAGCCAGCGCAATTCCCGTTGTACCCGCGGTTGATCCAGGTGCAGGTCGAGGTGCATGTGAGCCCGCATGTCGCGCCATAAATCCGGTTTCGGCGGCGGTTCGGGGCTACGGACCGGCGCTTCGGACAGATCAATGCCTAATGCGGCCTGAGCGCCTTTCAGTGCACCTGCTCGACTGACCTTCAGCGAAGGTGCTGGTAGCGCTGCAGGTTTCTCATAGGACGCCTCAGGTGATGGCATCAGGGCTTGTGGTGCCATCTGACAACTCGCTGCCAGCGTACAGCCCAGCAGGGTAAGCAGACCTATCCTTCCGGCCTCAGTTTTACGTTCAAAAGTCACTGACATCCGCCTTTCAAGTCGAATTACATCCGTGTTTTGCCCTGGACCTGCGGTCTATGGCACTATCCCCCTGAAATCTCGCGGTTTTCTATGGCTTTTGAAGTTGGCCGACCGCTTAGACTCCTCTTCACTTTGGCGGAATGTAAAACCATTGGCAACCAAACCGACCCCTCAATGTGACGCAGATAACGGTGACACACCGAATCAACCTCCCAATCACCTCTGGGACTCACCCCTGGGACAGCAGACGCTTGCGTTCGAGGCTGTCGCCATGGCCCCATTTGTACGGCGGTTACATGGAGATGTAATTATCTGGGCGGGAGAACATCCGGCCAGCGCAAACGCTTTACAGCGATGTATGGTGCGGCACTCGTGTTTTCTGCAGCAAAGTGTGCAGCGTGGCCAGAGTGATATTGCAAGCCTCGGCGGCCGCCTCGAGGCGCTACCCTTCAAATCAAATTCAATTGATGCATTTGTACTGCATCACGCGTTGGAAGATACCGCGGACCCCCGCGTTGCCCTGCGCGAAGTTACCCGTGTGCTGGCGCCGGGTGGTCGCCTGCTGATCAGCGGTTTTAACCCCATGAGCATCATGGGCCTGCGCAGATTGTATGCACGTTTTTTTGCGGACAGCATGAGTGGGCAGCAGCTGGTCAATCCACTGCGCCTGTTCGACTGGCTGACGCTGTTAGGCTTCGAGCTGGATGTGCGACCGTTGTACTGTGGCTACGGGCTGCCTTTTTCACGCCTGGTCACTAAACTGGATTTACCGTTACTGGATCGGCATGAACATGCAAGCGCCCAGGGCATAAATATGCTTAACTTGCCGTTTGCCGGTTTGTTGCTGGTCAGCGCTGTCAAACAGGCGGTGCCGATGAAACCCCAACGTGTGCATAAAAAGAGTCGCCACACCCTGGCACCTGTTGCCTATCCAAGTGTCTCCAGTTGGCGTAAAACTAAATCTTGAAACAGAATGTTGTAGAAATATTCACCGATGGCGCCTGTCGAGGTAATCCCGGTCCGGGCGGCTGGGCGGCTTTGTTGCGCTCATCAGGCAAAGTAAAACTCATAAAAGGCGCCGCGGCGAATACGACCAACAATCGCATGGAACTGATGGCCGCGATTGAAGGTTTACGCGCGGTGAAACAAGCCAGTACCGTGTCTTTGACAACGGATTCCCAGTATGTGCGACAGGGCATCACTCAATGGATCAACGGCTGGAAGCGCAATGGCTGGCGAACCGCTTCCCGCGCTCCGGTGAAGAATCAGGACCTGTGGCAACAGCTTGACGCAGCTCTGGCTGATCACCAGGTTGAATGGCACTGGGTCAAAGGGCACAGTGGACATGTGGAGAACGAACAGGTCGATCAGGCTGCAAATGAGGCGATTGACGAACTTCTGGCAGACAATGCCCCGCGATGAAACAGGCTGTTAGACAGAGAAACCATGCGACAGATTGTCCTTGATACCGAAACCACGGGGCTTGAACCTGAACTGGGGCACCGCATCATCGAAATTGGCGCGGTAGAGGTGATCAACCGGCGGCTCACCGGTAGACACTTCCACCACTACATCAACCCCGAGAGAGACATTGATGACGGCGCGCTGGAAGTGCATGGCATCACTCGCGCGTTCCTGCGGGACAAACCTCTGTTTGCTGACATCTGTGATGAGTTCATCGACTTTATAAAGGGCGCTGAACTTGTCATCCACAATGCGGAATTTGATGTTGGGTTTATCGACAGCGAATTCAGGCGATTGCCCGGCAAGCCTTTAACGGAAAACATCTGTCGCATAAAAGACAGCCTGGCATTGGCGCGAAGCAAACACCCCGGTCAGAAAAATAATCTCGATGCGCTATGCCGTCGTTATGCCGTGGACAATACCCATCGCGAGTTGCATGGAGCTCTGCTGGACGCTGAAATCCTGGCGGACGTTTACCTGCTGATGACAGGCGGCCAGACACATCTGTTCGGTGGTACTCAGGGTGCAAACAATTCGGAGAACTCCGTTGCGTCACCCCCTCAGCGCCTGCACGCGGATGGGTTGCACATCGTACGTGCAACAGAAGAAGAAGCGGCGGCGCATGAAGCTTACCTTGATATGCTCAAAACGAAATCCGGCACACAGGCCATCTGGCGCAAGACGTCAACGCAATAACCTCAGAGTCAATGCATGTTCGGCGCATGTTTATTGCCACGCCTGTATGCGACCAGTTGAAAGTGATTCCCAACCACTTTCTCCGTCTGTATAGGAGGGCAAATTGCAGATGTGGTATTTTTGGCGTTTTGAGTGAGGAGAGGCGCAATGTGGCCACATGATCCAGACGAATTTATCCCGTCGCATATTGAGCCGGAAGATGCTGACCATGGCGATGCCTGGTATTTTGTCTTTCAACGCGGTGAGCTGATTACCAAATCCGTTCAAGGGACACCGGAACCCACAACCGCTGATGATTTCCGCTGGTTCGAAATGGAGATCACCAGTAAACACTTTCTCGGTCACTACGGTGACCGGCCGTGTTTTGCCCTGTCTGCAAACGGCCAGCTCACCGAAGGGTTTCAAACCACGGCGCTGCGGGGCTTATTAGGCCGCACGGCGGCTTCGTTGTTTTATCTTGCCGGAAGGGCCCAGCAGGTCATTGAATGGCACGAAACGCATCAGTACTGCGGCCGCTGTGCGGTGCCGATGCAAGACCATCCCAGCGATCGCGCCAAGCAATGTCCGAAGTGCCGGCTGATCAATTACCCGCGACTGTCGCCAAGTATTATCGTTCTTGTCACCAGGGATGATGAGATGCTGCTCGCACGCAATGTGGGCTGGCCAAATGGCATGTACAGCACGCTGGCCGGATTTGTCGAGGCCGGCGAGTCTATTGAACAAACGGTGCATAGGGAAGTATTTGAGGAGGTTGGCATTCGCGTTAAAAACCTGGAATATTTTGGCTCGCAAAGCTGGCCTTTCCCCAATTCTTTAATGCTCGGTTTCCACGCGGAGTACGCTGGCGGGGAGATTGTCTGCCAGGCGGATGAAATAGCCGACGCGCAGTGGTTCAAACCCGATCGCCTGCCACAAACGCCGCCCAGGACGGCAATTTCCGGCTGGCTCATTGAAGAATTTCTGCGTCGTTGTGGTCAGGCCTGACCCTGAGCAGGCGCGGGAGGAATCGGCGCTGCAAACAACCGCAGTAAGGCAAACGTCCAGACGATATAACCGCTGCTGCGAAAGTCTGCATGCATAAACGCGTCGATTGGACTTCGTTTGCCGGTGAAAATATCCAGGGCACACTGTTCATTGCTGAAAAAAAGTGTCAACTCAGGTTCTGCCTGAGCATCCGGGAGATTGTCAGCGTCAATCCAGCGTAAACCATCCGGGCCGATATGCGCATCCAGATGACCCTCTCGCCAATCAAAGCGTACGCGCAGATCCAGTTCACCTGTCTGTGAAGCGTCGAAGTGCTCTTGCAGGTGTGTGTACAGAGTAGCCATGGATGAAACCGATCTAAAACTCAGAACGACTGTTTAAGGCAGGCGCGCGTGTGCGTCAAGTCACCGGTGGGATACCACACTGCAAAGCCGGTAGACGTCATCATAGCAGTGCCTTTAAAGTAGCGGGCTAATCAAAGCCAGCAGTTCCATATGTCTTATCTTTTCGAGTACCTGGGTTTTCTGGCCCAGGTCGTGACCATTGTGATCGCAATTATTGTGATCATTTCAGCCATCGTAAACGCCAGCAGCCGAGCAACCCAGGGTGACGGCCAGGGCGGGTACCTGCGTGTCACCAAGCTGAACAATCGTTTGCGCGAGCTGCGCCACGCCATGGAAGGCCAGCTGCTACCACCAGACGCGGCAAAGAAACAGCACAAACTTGAAGCCAAGGCAGAATCAGCCGCTCTCAAAGAACAGCAGAAAGCGCAGATCCAGGCGCTGAAGTCCCAACACAAGGCAGCTAAGAAAACAGTTGAACCCGCCAGCACCGAAGCGCCCAGCACTGACGGCGATGACGCAGCCAGCGGCAAGGTCTTTGTACTGCAGTTCGACGGCGACGTCAGTGCATCGGAAGTGGAACATCTGCGTACTGAAGTCAGCGCTGTACTGACCATGGCAACAACATCAGATGAGGTGGTCGTTTGTATTGAAAGCCCGGGGGGCATGGTACACAGCTATGGCTTTGCAGCCTCTCAACTCAGCCGCGTGCGCGCCAGAAATATACCTTTGACCGTGGTCGTTGACCGTGTTGCCGCCAGCGGTGGTTATCTGATGGCCGCAGTAGCCAACAAAATAGTTGCTGCACCGTTTGCACTTATCGGCTCCATTGGGGTGGTGGCCCAGATTCCGAATGTGCATCGACTGCTGAAGAAAAACGACGTTGACGTGGAAATTCTCACTGCGGGCAAATACAAACGAACAATGACCACGCTGGGTGAGAACACGGAAGAAGGCCGCGAGAAGTTTATTGCCGAGCTGGAAGACGTGCATGCACTGTTTCAGGAATTTGTCGTGGGTAATCGGCCGGATTTGAATATCGAAGCCGTCGCAACGGGTGAAGCCTGGTACGGGACCCGCGCGATCAATCTGGGACTGGTTGATCAACTGGCAACCAGCGATGAATACGTGATGAGCTGCTGCGAAGATCGCGAGGTCTATCAGATACAATGGGTGGAACACAAAAAAGCCCTCGACAAGATCCTCGGCAAGGTCAACACCCTTGTCGACAACGTTGCTCAGCTGTTTGCACCAAACAGGCATTGACAGCTGCCAGCGTGATCACTTTCCATCAGCCAACCATTTTACATAGGGGATAAAGGCACATAATCATGGCTTTCACTGCATTCTGGATCGAAAAAAACGACAAAACATTCACCCGCTCAATCATTCAACGGGACGAGGCGGACCTGCCTGCCGGCGACGTTATGATCGATGTCAGATTTTCCTCGCTGAACTATAAAGATGCGCTGTCTGCCACAGGCAATCCCGGCGTGAGCCGGCAGTTTCCGCACACCCCGGGTATCGATGCAGCTGGTATCGTTCTGGAAAGCAGCACCGGACAGTTCGCGCCAGGCGATGAAGTCATCGTCATCGGCTTCGATCTCGGCATGAATACCCCTGGTGGATTTGCCCAGCGAATCCGCGTGCCGGCAGGTTGGGTGACAAAGTGTCCGCCTGGGTTAGACCTGCACAGCAGCATGTTGTTAGGCACCGCGGGATTCACCGCGGCAGAATGTGTGGATAAACTTACCCGCGCAGGGATGACGCCGTCTTCCGGTCCGGTGCTGGTCACAGGTGCAACAGGTGGCGTGGGATCCGTGGCTGTCAAACTGCTGGCGCACCTGGGTTATGAAGTTGTCGCTGTCACCGGCAAACCTGAACAACACGCGTTCCTGAAAACTCTGGGCGCCGCCGATATTCTGAGCCGCGAGGAGGCAGCGGCAGGCCTGGAGAAACCATTGCTGGCGGAGCGATGGGGCGGCGTTGTTGACACCGTGGGCGGTGACATCATGTTTAACGCGGTGAAAAGCCTGAAATATGGATGCAGCCTTGCAGCCTGCGGCCTGGTGGCCGGCGCCGGTTTTCAGGGCACTGTGTTGCCGTTCCTGTTGCGCAACGTGAATCTGTTAGGCATCGATTCAGTAGAGCTACCGCTGGCGGAAAAAAACCGCATCTGGACAAGGCTTGCCAATGAATGGCGGCTGGATCTTGCCGAACTTGAAGAATCGCTTACCCTGGACACCCTGTCTGATGCCATAGATCGTATTTTAGCGGGCAAGATGGTTGGACGCGGCGTGGTCAGACTCTAAGCCCTGGTCTATCCTCAATCGCGTCGCAGTCTGGCGTTAGGCGCGATTGGGCTGGGGTAACGAAAGATCACAAAGTAACTACTCAGAACCAGTGTCAGCACAGTAGAGAACTGAATGATCAAAGCAGCTTCATCCCCTACCAGTGCGTTGGCTACCGCGATATAAGACAATAGCAGCGAAAACTCAGACGCTTGTCCAAGCCGGTAGCCAACCTCCCAGGCAACTTTGCTTTCTTCGCCCTGGTGTTTTAATAAACCGGCAAAAATTAGCGGTTTGAGCGCAATCAACAGTCCTGCCAGCAACGCTGCCGGCAGCCATACATCTGGCAGCAGGCCGATGTTCAGCGCCGCTCCCACTGAAAAGAAAAACAACACGAGGAAAAAATCACGCAACGGACGCAGACTTTCAGCAATGTATTGCGCAATTGGGCTGGTGGCCAGGGATACACCGGCGATAAATGCACCGATTTCCAACGACAGTCCCAGGTACAACGCCAGATGAGCGATGGCCAGGCACCAGCCGATGGCCAACAGGAATATGTACTCATGAAAGGCATCAAAAGCCCGTATTAAATACAACAGACCATATCTGACCCCCACAAAGGCGAGTAGCGCGATCAGAGGCAGCCCGATAAAGATCGAGGCAAGACTGCTCAGCAACGCGGCAGCATCAACACCTAAGCCATTGAGCAGCAGAATAGCCAGAATGGCAATCAGGTCCTGAATCAGCAGCAGTGCAACTACAAGCTCACCAACGTGCCGGTGATGCAGAGCCGTTGTTGGGAGCAGCTTGATCCCAAGTATCGTACTCGAGAAAGACGCTGCAATGCCTGCCACTGCCGCCTCAATCAGGGTAAAACCGAACATCAGCATCACGCCGGAACCGATCGCAAAAAAAGCAAAGGTTGTGACGACCGCCGTAAGCAGTGATTCACCCACCATGTTCTTGAGTTTGCTGGGTTGCAGATCCAATCCAACAAGAAACAACAGAAAGATAATACCGAATTCAGCCACTTCAGAAAGCAGCGCAGGGTCATCGACCCAACGCATACCAAAGGGTCCAAGCAGGCATCCCAGGGCAACATAAGCCACCAGCATGGGTTGGCGGGTGTACAGTGCAATCGTCGCAAGCACCGCCGCGCCGGCAAAAATGTAGAAAAACGATTCTATGATGCCGGCATGAGGCATGGTGTTAAGACCGCTCCAGCAAAGTGAGAAGCTAGTGTCCTGTCCGGTAAATTCAAGGAACTAACCGGACAGGACACTATTCTACGCGTGGATCAGCCGCGTTGCATGCGCCTGAAAGAAGGCTCTGGATTGGTAACAGACCCCTGATAGACATTGCTGTACGGACTGATGAGTGCCAGCGCGGTCTGCACGTCGCGTTCATCAGGAATTTCTATCGCATCAAAACCGCAGCGCACCATATAGTGCAGGATATCTTCATGTACTGCGCCTACCGCACGCAACTCTCCTGCATAGTTCAGGCGTGTCCGTAACAGGACAGCCAGCGACAGCGCACGACCATCATTAAAAGCTGGAAATTCGATGGCAATGGCTGATGCCGACTTGTATTCGGGCAACGGTTCCAGATCAGCACTGAGCAGCAGCGGTAGTCCTGATTCCCAGGTATCTGCTGTGCGCCACTCAATCTGAGCCGTTTCAGACGCAACCGTCCAGCCGTCCGCCTGAGATCTAATCAGCGTTGGCATACACCCTCTCTTTAAATGGTTCGATGGAAATACGATTGAAACAGCTCAAAAACTGTTCACCTTCCAGACGGTGTTGCAGGTAAACGTCAAAAATTGCCGCGACCACGTCAGTGACCTCTTCGCGCGCGACACTGGGTCCAACGATCTGGCCGAGTGATGCTGGTATTCCAGAGTGGCCGGAATGGCCGCCCAGTGAAATCTGATAAAACTCCTGACCCTTTTTATCAACTCCGAGGATGCCGATATGGCCTACATGATGGTGGCCACAGGCATTCATACAGCCGGATATATTGATGTCCAGATCGCCCAGATCGTGCAGATAATCAACATCATCAAAGCGTTGTTGAATCGCTTCAGCCACAGGTATCGACTTGGCGTTCGCCAGAGAGCAGTAATCGCCACCTGGACAACAGATAATATCTGTCAGTAAGCCAATATTGGCCGTTGCCAGATCTTTCGCGGTAGCGGCCTGCCAGAGTTCAAAGAGGCTGCGCATGGGCACATGAGGAAGCACAAAGTTCTGCTCGTGAGAAATGCGTAACTCACTGAAGCTGTAGCGCTCCGCCCAATCCGCTACCGCATCCATCTGCTCATCGCTGACATCTCCGGTTGGTACGCCAGTCACCTTTGTCGACAGGACCACAACCGCATACCCGGGTTGTTTGTGAGGTTTAACGTTGTGTTGCAGCCAGCGTCCAAATTCCGGGTTCTCAAAGCGAAGCGCATCAAGTTCAGCTGTTGCGTCTTCCAGCTTGTCAAACTGAGGTGGTTCAAAAGCTGCCACCATACGTTCAATTTCACCAGGCAGCAAAGTAGACGGTCCGTTTTTGATCTGCTGCCAGTCTTCTTCAACTTTTGCCTTGAACGCATCGGCGCCCATGGCGCGCACAAGAATTTTGATTCTGGCTTTGTATTTGTTGTCGCGTCGACCGTAGCGGTTATACACCCGCATGATTGATTCAAGATAAGTCAGCAGATGCTCTACCGGTAAACCGGTGTAAATCTGCGAGCCTATGACCGGCGTGCGGCCCAGACCGCCACCAACAAATACGTCGAAAACCACCTTGCCCTGAGCATCGAGACCCGCGCGCAGACCGATATCATGTACCGCAATCGCTGCGCGATCTGTGGTGGCACCGGATACGGCAATTTTGAACTTGCGGGGTAGCCAGTCGAATTCGGGATGATTCGTCGACCATTGACGCATGATCTCGCAGAAAGGACGGGCATCTACTTCCTCATCACGTGCGGCGCCAGCAAACTCGTCCGTGGTGACGTTTCGAATACAGTTCCCGCTGGTCTGAATGGCATGCATCTCAACCTTTGCCAGGTCCTCGAGAATGTCCGGCACCTCAGCCAGGTCCGGCCAGTTGAACTGCATGTTCTGTCGCGTGCTGAGGTGCCCATAACCGCGGTCGTATCGCCGCGCTATGTAAGCAAGCATGCGCAGTTGTTCCGCAGACAGCGTTCCATAAGGCACGGCCACCCGCAGCATGGGTGCCAGGCGCTGCACGTAGAGCCCATTGCGCAGCCGCAGCTGCAGAAATTCATCATCGCTGAGCTTGCCCGCCAGATAGCGTTGTGTCTGCGAGCGGTAGTGGGCAACACGTTCAGCAACAAAATTACGATCAAAGTCGTCGTATCTATACATAAGTAGCAGGCATCATAAAGTTACAGGAGAAGAATTTTGCGCACGCACGTTACCAGTCGCGTCAGAGCTTGCCAATAACATCCCGATTATATGCTTATGAGCAGATCACAGGATTGGCACCGGCTGCTAGGCAACACAAAAATAATCACTATAATTGCGCCTCTACTGGACAGCGACAAGCGAAGCGGATATGAGTGACGAACAGACTTCAGAACCACAGCACACGGACAGTCACGATGATACAAAGGCAGATACCAAAGCCATCATCATCATGTTTGTGGCCGCAATCTTCATGGCTGTCCACTTCATTTCCGGCTTTACGTTCGATTTCTGAGTTTTCGCTGGCTGAAAGACTGCTGATTTGAAAACCCGTCAATCCGAAAGGAGAGGGCGCAGCAGCTGCTGAGCGCGCGCCAGATCAATGTTCTTGCGACGGGCGTAATCTTCCACCTGATCCGTATCAATTTTGCCGACGCCAAAGTAGCGACTTTCCGGGTGTGCAAAATACCAGCCACTCACCGCGGCAGCGGGTGACATGGCAAAGCTGTCCGTCAGCGTGATGCCGGTATTTGTCGTGACATCCAGCAATTCAAACAAGGTCTCTTTTTCGCTGTGTTCCGGACAGGCGGGGTAACCAGGTGCCGGTCGTATGCCTTCATACTTCTCATCGATCAGAGCATCACGTGGGAGGGATTCATCAGCGGCGTGACCCCACGCCGTCTTACGCACATACTCGTGCAGAAATTCAGCAAATGCTTCTGCGAGACGATCAGCCAGGGCTTTGATCATGATTTCGTTGTAATCGTCTCCCGCGTGCTCCGCCAGAACAGCCTCTATATTCAGGCCCGCAGTGACCGCAAAACCTCCCAGGTAATCGGGAATACCGGGCGGTGCGATGAAGTCAGACAGACAGTAATTCGGTGCTGAATCATCTGGTTTGGGCGTTTGCTGTCGCAGATGATAAAGGGTTGCAAGGGTCTCCGAACGATTTTCGTCAACAAACAACGTTATATCGTTGGCGCCATCACGGTTAGCTGGCCAGATGCCATAAACACCTTTGGCACCCAGCCGACCATCTTTGATCAGCCAGTTCAGCATGTCCTGTGCATCATTAAACAGTGCACGCGCCGCATCACCCACCACATCGTCCTGGAGTATTCTGGGATATTTGCCTGCCAGTTCCCAGGTCATGAAGAAAGGCGTCCAGTCTATATAGGGCACCAGATCGGCAATGGCCGGTTCAATAACATGAACACCCATTTCATTCGGCCTACAGATATTGTCAGAAGACCAGGCCATGGCGGCTGCGTTGGCTTGCGCATCCGCAAAGGTGAGGAACTGTCGCTTTGAGCGCCGAGCTTCCACGCGGTTTCTTACCGTGGCGTATTCCGCTTCGATCGCCTGCGCATATTCCGCATAGCTTTCTCGGTTCGAAAGCAGGGCGCTGGCCACATTGACCGCGCGAGAGGCGTCCGTGACGTAGACGGTTGCACTATTATTGTACTGAGGCGCTATTTTTGCCGCGGTATGCGCCTTGCTGGTGGTTGCACCGCCAATCAGCAATGGGATAGACATCTGGCGCCGCTGCATCTCAGTGGCAATGTTGACCATTTCATCAAGTGAGGGCGTGATCAATCCGGACAAACCGATCGCACTGGCGTTTTCGTCAATGGCCGTCTGTAAGATTTTTTCCGCAGGCACCATGACGCCCAGGTCAATAATGTCGTAGTTATTGCATTGCAGAACCACGCCGACTATGTTCTTACCAATGTCATGCACGTCACCTTTCACCGTGGCCATGACAATTTTGCCTTTGCTGGCTGGCGCGCCGCTCTTCTCGCTTTCAATAAAAGGAATCAGGTGTCCAACAGCCTGTTTCATCACTCGCGCACTTTTTACCACCTGCGGTAGAAACATCTTGCCACTGCCAAACAGGTCGCCGACGACGCTCATGCCGGCCATCAGCGGCCCTTCGATGACATCCAGGGGCTTTTCGGCGTCCAGACGAGCACGCTCTGTATCTTCAATAATAAATTCGGTTATGCCTTTCACGAGGGCATGCGAGAGCCGCTCGGAAACCGGCAGCTCACGCCAGGACAGGTCTTTCTCTTTCGACCTGTCAACATCCTGCCCGGCAAATTCACCAGCGACATCCAGCAGCCTTTCTGTTGCATCCGCGCGCCTGTTCAGTACCAGATCCTCCACGCGCTCGCGCAATTCTTCCGGTATCTCCGCATAGATGCCAAGCTGCCCGGGATTTACGATGCCCATCGACATGCCCGCCTGAATCGCGTGGTAAAGAAATACGGTATGTATCGCTTCACGGACGGGATTGTTGCCACGAAAAGCAAAAGAAACATTACTCAGACCACCAGAGGTGCGCGCGCCTGGCAGGTGCTGCGCGATCCACTTCACAGACTCAATGTAGTCGACCGCATAGTTGTTATGTTCTTCTATGCCCGTGCCTATCGCAAAAATATTGGGGTCAAAAATTATGTCTGTCGCGGGTAAGCCAACAGTTTCTGTTAGGATGCGATAACTTCGCTCACAGATCTCTATCTTGCGTTGATAAGTATCCGCCTGGCCGTCTTCGTCAAAAGCCATTACCACCACTGCTGCACCATAGCGTCGGCACTTTTGCGCATGTTCAATAAAAGCCGCTTCACCTTCTTTTAAACTGATCGAGTTGACCACAGCTTTACCCTGCACACATTTCAGGCCAGCTTCGATAATGTCCCAGTTGCTTGAGTCGATCATGATTGGCACCCGCGCTATGTCGGGCTCAGATGCAATCAGGTTCAGAAATTCCACCATGGCTGCGGCGCCATCAAGCATGCCTTCATCCATGTTCACGTCTATGATCTGCGCGCCGTTTTCAACCTGGTCTCGAGCGACATCAAGCGCCTGATCAAAAGCGTTTTCACGGATGAGTCGCGCAAAGCGCGCCGAACCTGTAACGTTAGTGCGTTCACCTACATTCACAAAGAGTGATTCAGGCGTGACGTTTAAAGCTTCCAAACCCGCCAGTTGCAAATTGGCGTTGTCCTCTGCTTGCGTCCTGGGTTTTACACCCGCCACCTTTTCTGCAATGGCAGCAATGTGCTCCGGTGTCGTACCGCAACAGCCGCCAACAATATTTATCCAACCCTGATCAACAAATTCTCCAACAACAGATGCCATATGTTCAGCGCTTTCGTCATACTCACCAAACGCATTGGGCAGCCCGGCGTTGGGATGTACGCTGATGGCCGCGGTAGATTTTTTTGCCAGTTCTGCGATATACGGGCGCAGCTGTTCGGCACCCAGCGCACAATTCAGGCCGACTGCAATCGGATTGGCATGGGCAATGGAAATCAGAAATGCTTCGCATGTCTGGCCACTGAGCGTGCGGCCACTGGCATCGGTAATGGTTCCTGAAATCATCAGCGGCATTGGCCTGGACAGTTCATCATTCACCGTCATGGCGGCAAAGATGGCAGCTTTTGCGTTTAAGGTGTCAAACACAGTTTCGATAAGAATCAGATCAGCGCCACCGGCAATCAGCCCGCGAATGGCTTCGCCATAGCTTTCAACAAGTTGATCAAAGTTCACGTTGCGATAGCCTGGCCGGTTAACATCAGGAGATAAACTGGCAGTGCGGTTGGTAGGCCCCACGCTACCGGCGACAAATCGTGGTTTGTCAGGGGTCGAAAACCGATCAGCGACTTCCCGGGCAATCCGCGCGCCCGCTTCGTTCAGACGATAGCTCAGGCTTTGTGTACCAAAGTCGGCCTGGGCAATGCTGGTGGCGGAGAAAGTATTGGTAGAAATGATGTCAGCGCCCGCCGACAGATAGGCCGCGTGCACTTCCTGCACAATTTCCGGTCGGGTCAGACACAGCAGATCGTGGTTCCCCATCAGCGGCGTCGCGAACTGATCCAGTTCCTGATTGCGGTAATCGGCTTCGCTTAACCCATAGCCTTGCAGGGCCGTGCCGTAAGCACCATCAAGTACGAGTATTCGCTCCTCCAGTAGCGCCTTCAGGTCTGATTCAGGGGGCATACTGGATATCGCTTCGGACATAAATTTTCACTTGCGGTTGATCAATTCGGAAGATTTGAGTCGGGCACGTTATAGGAGCATCGCGGTGGGTACAATTGAAGGATGCATGGACGAAGTTGAAGCAGATTAATCTTCCACAAACGACTATACCCGACTAAAATAGTCGGGTATAAAGCCTGCTCCTATCCACAAACTGGAAAAGCCCATACACCATGATCGAAATATCTGCTGCCGCACAGCGCTACCTGCAAGAGTTACTCAGCAAACAGGATGACAAAGACGTTGCCATCCGGGTGTTTGTTGCCCAACCCGGCACAGCCCAGGCTGAAACCTGTATCGCGTATTGTCGTCCCGGCGAAGAGCAGGAAGGCGATGTGGCCGTTGAATACGAAGGCTTCCGTGCCTGGTTTGAGGGTCGGAGCGAGCCTTATCTGGTGGATGCGGTTGTCGACTATTCAGAAGATCAGATGGGCGGTCAGCTGACCATCAAAGCGCCCAATGCCAGAGTGCCCTCCGTGGGTCCAGATTCGCCTTTGGAAGACCGCGTTAACTACGTGTTATATAACGAGATAAATCCAGGACTGGCCGCACATGGCGGGGTGGTTTCACTGGTTGAGATCACCTCTGACAAAGCTGCGGTGCTGCAGTTTGGTGGGGGTTGCCAGGGCTGTTCCGCAGTCGACATAACACTCAAACACAGTGTTGAAACCACACTTCTCGAGCGGGTGCCCGAACTGACCAGCATTCTTGATCAAACAGATCACACCGTGACCGAGAACGCCTACTACAGCTAGCAGCGTGTCAGGCAGCCCTGACACACAGCGCCGCATTGAGCGCCCGCAACAGCGTCTGGGTTTCGGCCCAGTCAATACAGGCATCGGTCACTGACACGCCATAACGTAATTGGCTCAAATCAGACATGCTCTGGTTGCCTGCTTCGAGATTACTCTCAAGCATCACTCCGGTAATGGCCCTGTTTCCGCCACTGCGTTGCTCCTGCACGCTGAACAGCACGTTTTTCTGCTGCCGATGGTCTTTGTTCGAATTTGCGTGGGAACAGTCGATCATGATGGAAGCGGGCAGACCAAGTTCATGCAACTTCGCCTGTGCCTGGGCCACGCTGGCCGGATCATAGTTCGGTCCGTTTGAACCGCCTCGCAGAACAATATGGGCGTGTTCATTGCCACGGGTGTGAATGACGCTCACCTGACCTGAAGGACTGATGCCCAGAAATCGGTGCGGGCTGATTGCTGATTGAAGTGCGTTGATGGCAACGCCAAGCGAGCCGTCTGTGCCATTTTTAAAACCGACAGCACAACTCAGGCCAGAGGCCATTTCCCGATGGGTTTGAGATTCAGTGGTACGCGCTCCGATCGCTGACCAGGAGATCAGATCCTGCAGATATTGTGGCGTAATGGGGTCCAGCGCTTCGGTAGCAATAGGCAGACCAATGGCGGAGATATCCAGCAGCAACTGGCGTGCAATCTGTAAACCTTCTGAGACACAGAAACTGTCGTCCAGATGTGGATCGTTAATCAGGCCTTTCCATCCGACAGTGCTGCGCGGCTTTTCAAAATAAGCCCGCATGACGAGAAAGAGATGTTCGCCGACTTCTTCCTGCAGCTTCTTCAAACGCCCAGCATATTCCAGCGCAGCTTTGGGATCGTGAATCGAGCAGGGCCCGACAACCACAAGCAGTCGCTCGTCCCTGCCCGCAACAATGTCCCGTACGATCTGACGATAGCTGTTGACTGCCGCCGAGGTCTCCAGCGATACGGGCATCTGCGCTTTCAGTTGTTCGGGTGTAATCAGCACCTCATGTTTCTCCACATTCAAATTGTCCAGCTGCATGGTCCTCTCCTGAAAATACTGTCTCCCCAATGCGTCGGGACAGACATAAAAAAACCCCGAGAGACATGCTGCCTTTCGGGGTTCCCGTGGAAGGCAGCGTCCTGCCTCCCTGTATAATTTATGAAGGCTGGATTACTTGAAAAAGCAGGTAAAATAGCCTTGCCATGAAAAACCGGTGCGCACAGACGACAGAACTCGACATGGGGCGAGGTCTGCTTGTTTCAATAGTGGGCTGTGGGCATTCATGAGACGGGATAGTAACGTGACAAAAAAGAATTGCAACGACTTAAAGAGCCTGTGTTTAATCAACCTGGATTTCTTCCAGGTGAGAAAGGGCGGTGAAATACAGAGCTGTTCTCACCGGGAGCGGCTCCAGTTCACTCAATAAGCTTTTGTAGCGCCGCAGCTGCTGTCTGTAACGCGCGACTTCTGCGCGCACAAACACGTCGATACCTTCAGCATGCTTTGGGGCGCCGGTTTTATAGTCGATCACCCAGCGTTCGTCCTGCAGGATAAAACTGCGATCCAGAACTGCCTGCACCAGCTCACCGTCAATCACACCGGACAACAGCCATTCGGTACGCGCCGCCTGGTGAGGGTGTAAGACCCACCGGCCGGACGTATCGTGCAGTGTATTCATCAGCTGGGTAATCGATTCCTGCAGTAACCCCTCATGCATTTCAGCAGGTGCCTTCAGTGCAGCCAGCCAGCGCCGCAGACGTAACGTCAGTTCATCTGCCGACAACTGCACCGCCGAGTCTGGCGGCAATGAAGGTACATGAAACTGAGCGAGCCACTGCAGAGCTCTGTGAATCAGTAAGCCCAGCATGACTTCATAGCGTTCACTGATGCGCTCGGCAGCAGAGAGGGCTGGAAGATCAGACACCGTTGATACCTGCAAAGATGAATCTCCGGCAGAATTCTCCACCTTGGGGACGTGCCAGCGGTACTCTGCCGGTAAGCGCCTGAGGCGGGAAGCGATACGCATATCACTGGCGTGATTCGTCTGCTCCCTGTCGGCCGCTGGGGTTCCGATGGGGTTAAAACGTGTCGCATAAGGTGCAATCCACTTTGCCAGACCGGCAGGGTTTTTGCCCTCTTCACAAACAAAGGTGGTCACCAGAGATTTCACGGCGCGAGTGCAGGCCACATACAGCATTCGCTTTTCTTCATTGCCGGCACGCGCCTGCTCCTCAAATTTAAGCCAGTCATGGACAGGATCACCGTTTACACCCATCAGCAGTCCCGCAGCGCCTGCGCGCCACAACAGAAGTTGAGGATCGTCTGCACGAGTTCGGCTGTGCAGATAAGGTAAAAAGACATGGTCAAATTCAAGACCTTTGGAGCGGTGGATGGTCATGACCTGGACCTGGGCTGTCTGGTCCGATGGTGCAAACAGAACTTCCAACGCTGACTCAAGCGCACTGGTGTCATAAGCTGCCATACCCAGATCATCCACCAGTTCGAACCAGGCTCTGGCATCCTGCTGCTCCTGTTCCCGGTACGCATGAACGCCTCCACAGCGTTGCCAGAAACCTTCAAGCAGTTCCCTGAGAGGTATCTCATAAAGCCGGGGTTTTGCCCAGTCCAGAGACGTCAGTAATCGTTGCAGGCACGGTATCGCATCTGACAACGATCTGAGCTGCGCCGGGATGTCGAGATTTACATCCAACAGGGCGAACTGTTCCAGGGTTAACCCGAACAGCGGGCTACGTAACACCGCATACCAGGGCAGACGGTCTGCGGGTTTAACAAGCAGCTGATGCAGGTTCATCAGATCACGAACGACCCCTCGCCTGGACAACAGATCCATGTCGTTGGCCAGCACTGGAATACCGGCTGCAGCCAGCTGTTTCAACAGTGGTACAACATGATTTCTGGCTCGACACAACACAGCAATAGTACCGTCGGGGTCGTATTGCAGACGGTCCTGCACCGCAGTCACCAGAAACTGAGTTTCCGCCTGATCATCAGGAAAAATGAGACTGGTTATCGGGTCCACAGAGACGATAGGGTTTTCAGGCTGCATGGCTACCGCGGCGCTGAACGGTACCTCACCCAGAGTTGCTGCTTTGCCCTGGGCAAACACACTGCTGAATAGATCGTTACACCAGCGAACTACCGCAGGGGCGGAACGAAAATTCGCCCGCAGCTGGCAGTGGGTCAGAGGGATGTCCGCTACGCCCAGTCGGATACTGTCATCGAAAATAGAAACGTCCGCATCTCTGAACCGGTAGATTGATTGCATGGGATCGCCAACAGCAAAAAACGTTTTGCCGTCGCCACGCTGCCAGCCTTCAACCAGCATGGAAAAGAACTCATACTGAGCCCGGGAGGTGTCCTGATACTCATCTACAAGCAGATGACAGATCTGGTAGTCAAGATACAAAGCCAGATCGGTAGGTCCAAACTCATCCCGCAGTGCAGCCTTGGCAGCAAGCAGAATGCCTGTGAAATCGATCTGAGCGTTATCCCGAAACACCTGCTCTAACTCGACTACTGCCAGCGACACACCCACACAACACAGATGCAGATCGCTCAGCATCTTCTGCTGGGCAGTGCTGCGCGTCTCGGGGTCAAAAGCACCCGGCAGCTTTGTATAAGCAACGATCAACGCGCCTAGCCCGCGCTGCTCTAAAGATTCCAACCAGTTTCTGGCACTTGTTTTCAGGTCTGCATCCGTGATGCCTTCTTTCACCGTCAACCGCTTGCGCAGCTCGTCTTTTGCCGTCAGCAGTCTCGGCAACAGCGAGTCCCGTGTGTCCTGCAGACCCCAGGCGTCAGCAAGCTGCTGCAACATGGCTTCATCAGACGCGGTAATTTCATGGTCCAGCTGCTCCGCAAGGGATGCACGGATCTGATGTATAGCCTGCGCCAGTAACCTTGCAGTTTGTGATTGATCCGGCGCGCTCGCCACAGCCCTGACCGGTGCCAGCCACTGATCGCGACGCGCCAGCATAAAACTCAACAGGCGCGTAGCCTTATTGATGTCGTTATCCAGGAAACCCAGAAAATGCGCAACCAGCGGATTTGTCTGATCGTCGTGATAGAGGCGGTTGAATAACTGAATCGCCGCTTTTGCATAGACTGTCTGCGCCCGTTCTGCGATGGTTAAACCGGCAGCCTGTGACAGGGACGGCACCTGGCTGGCTACATCCAGAGCAAAACTATCAATGGTTTGAATCTTCAGGACATTCGGGTTGGTAAATATCTGCCAGTTCAGGTCACGCTCACGGGCCCGGACAGCAATCGCCTGCGGCGTATCTTCGGATAACAATTTTAATACGCGGTGCCGCATCTCCGCAGCCGCTTTTCTGGTGAACGTGATCGCCAGTATTTCTTCCGGTCGCGAAACCTGTGTCAGCAGTGCAACATATCTGGAAGCGAGCAGAGTGGTTTTACCTGACCCCGCGGGCGCCTGGACAATGAAAGACTGGGTTGGCGTCAGTGCCAGACTGCGCACCTGCGCATCCGGCACGGATTTCTGCTCAGTACTCAACCTGATCTTCTACGCGACAGAAATCAGCCAGGTGACAGTACCGACAGGCACCTGGCAGTGGATCCACGACGGCTTGCCCGCTGGCAAAATCGTCAGCCAGCTGGGTAAGATCGTGCTGCCATCGCTGTCGATGCGCCTGCCAGGTATCTGCCTGCTGCGACGCTCTGGCGTACTGTGCGCCTTCAATTCGTCCCGCCTCATCGGCAACACCAAGTAAACGAGTCTGTTCTCTGATTTCAGCAAAATAGACACCGACAATGTCACTGTCTATGAGACTATAAGCCGGTAACTGTGGATCCCTTGTCGGGCTGGTTGTAATGCCGCTCAAAGACACCTGTCCGGTTTTGTAGTCAATGACAACAAGCCCTCCCTCGACACGATCGACACGGTCAACGCGGATTGAAAACTGGTAACTCTGCAGTTTCAGTACAAACGTTTCTTCCAGATAGACAGCAGCAAAAGGCGCGCGTGCCGCCTCAATCTTCATCCAGTTCAGAATGAGTGTGCACAGGCGCTCAATTTCCTGTTCTATAAACAAAGCGGGTAGACGACGAGGATGAGCTTCTAACGTTTTACGGCAGGCGCGGCGGATATCTGCAGGCAGCAGTGCAGCCAGCGCCGCCTGTGTGGAATGCCTGCGCACCAGATCAAAAAGCGTATCATGCAGTAGATTCCCACGAGTCAGCGGGTCGGGAAAGCTGCTGACCACATCGGGTTGAGCCAGACCCAGGCGATACTGTGCAAATGCTTTGAAAGGGCAGGTAGCCTGAGCCTGCAGCAGACCTGTCCCGCCTTTCACCTGATCCTGCGCCATCACCGGTCCGCGCTCATCAACGTAGGTTTCCAGGCAATCGGTCTCGGGAGGCATTTCGGTGATCGCTTCGTGTGTCACTGCTGGCGCTGCCTGCATGACCGGAAAACCCGCAATTAGAGGGCTGGGCAACTGATCATGTTGCTGGCTTTGAGCGCTGTAGCTGAACACAAGCTCATCTGCATGAGTACGCCAGTGTGCCAGCCGTCGTCGGGCAAACGCCAGTTCCGCAGCCTGGCTTGCTCTAGGCACGCCCGCAGCCTGAGCGATTCGCCGGGGTATGAAAGGGTGAGCAATGTTTTTTCCTGGAAAGCTGTTTTCATCGAGCCCGCAGACCCACAAGTGGGAAAAATTCAGACCTGTGGTTTCCAGTTCGCCCAGCACAAGGATGTCCGCATGCGGTCTTTCCGGCGCGGATATCTGTGACGCCAGCGACGCGCCCAACAGGCGCAACATCTGCGTGAATGTCAGCGGCTGTGCCAGACTGTCCTGACTGAACTGGTTGAAAGATTCTTCAAGACTCTGGTAGATCTGGAAAGCTGTTGAACCCAGCGTTTGTAACTGCGGCCACCCAAACGCGGCAAGCAGGATTCGACATTGCACCAGCCATTGATTGAAGGTGCGCACACCGGTGACCTCCAGGTGGAACGCCTGATCCGGCAGAATACGTTGCATGATCTCCACCAGAGACACGCTCTGATGCCAGTGCCTCGGCCAGTTCTGTGATAACTCATGCAGTGCAGACAGGTCAAAAAATTTTGAGTTACCGAGTTCAGCACATACTTGTGGATCAAAGCCGTCGCGGCAGGCTCTCAGCAGCATATCCGCATGACGCCAGAGCTGCTGCTCACTCAATGCCACGCCGGCAGACAGATCAAACATATCTGTTAAGCTGCCGTTCTGGGGATCCAGAATAGCGGCTATCTGGCGCTGTACCCGTGCGTAATTCTGCGCAAGGGCCGGTACCACAATACCGATGGTAGCGGAGGTACAGTCCGCTTTGACAGCACGCGCCCAGCTTGCAGCTGCGGCAAGCTCGTCATTCAGGTTTTCATAAGCCGCCACCTGCGGCAGCGTACAAGCAACCTCGTTAGTTGCCTGGTGCTGCTCTAGCGCTGTAGCGGACCACGGTTTTACACATGCAGCGTTATCACCGCACACCAGGACAGTCATCCTGTCTGCCAGATAATCAAAGTATCGACGCTCAACAAGCGTCAGCTGTTCAAAGTCCAACAGCACAATGGGGTATTGGGGCAGCACATCATGTACGCGTAAATAGTCGCCTAATGTCTCTGGCAGCAGCTCTGCCTCTGGCAACGCCCGCTCAACGGCATCAAACCATGCCCGGAACTGCTCGCCCTGGCGCGTTGAAAACGCGCTGTCCTGCAGATTGATATCGTACCGATGAATCATTTGCCAGGCACTGCAGAAGGCGTCCACCTGATTGAGGCTGGTCTGCGGCGCGCTCAGGAATGCCGCCTCACGCAGGGCATGGGCACTTAAAAGTTTCGGCGCTGAAGCTGACATCTGATCCACGTGCTCACTCAACAGCTGCAGAAAAAAGCGTTGCAGACTCATGCAGGTCAAGCCTTCCCAGGCGCGGCGTCCCTGTTGCACCTGATACTGATCAAAAGCCAGTTTAAACTCTCGTGCAAGCCGTTCGTTGGGCGTAATGACGGCATGCTTTGCCGCAAGTTCTGCAAGGGTGGGTGAGAGATGTACAAAAGCGTGTGACACAGCGCGATTGTAGCCTAACTCCACGATGCTGAGCTAAACTCGCGCGCCCCGTCACTTAAAAAGCAAGAGCTTCACCTGTGAAAGATACGTTGAACAAAAGGCGCGTGAGTTTTGTCAGCCTTGGCTGCCCCAAAGCGCTGGTGGACTCAGAACAGATCATCACCCAGCTGCTGGACAATGGCTGCGATATCGTATCTGCCGAAGAACCTTCAGAAGTCACGGTCATTAACACCTGCGGGTTCATCGATACCGCCAAAGCGGAAAGCTTCGCTACCATCGAGCAGGCCCTGGCCGACGAGCGGGAAGTGATTGTTACCGGATGTCTGGGCGCCCAACGGGCGGTTCTTCTGGAGCGCTTCCCGCAACTTCAGTTTGTCAGCGGCCCGGCCGATGTTGCACCGGTGATTGCCGCGGTAGAACATTTTGTGCCGGCCAGGCGGCAGGCAAAGCCTTCGCCTCGAGAGGTGCGTGCGCGGCTGACCCCGGCACACTACGCCTATCTGAAAATTTCAGAAGGGTGTAATCACAGCTGCAGCTTCTGCATCATTCCGGATATGCGTGGTAAATTGCGCTCGCGGCCGATTGACAGCGTACTGCAGGAAGCTGCGGCACTGGTTAAACAGGGTACAAAGGAACTCCTGGTGGTTGCCCAGGACCTCAGTGCGTATGGCGTGGACCTGAAGTATGCCGGCGCGCAGGTGGATGGGCAGTTGCTGCAGGCGAAACTGGATGTGTTATGCCAGGCGCTGGGGGAGATTGCACCTTGGGTTCGACTACACTATGTCTATCCCTATCCAAGTGTGGATCACCTGATTCCGCTGATGGCCGCCGGCAAGATCCTGCCTTACCTGGACATTCCGCTGCAGCATGCCTCACCCAGAATTCTCAAAGCCATGCGCCGGCCGGCTGCTGCGGAAAAAGCCCTGCAGCGCATTGCGCGCTGGCGGGAAATCTGTCCTGAACTCGCTATACGCAGTACTTTTATTGTGGGTTTCCCAGGGGAAACCAATGACGATGTTGGCCTCCTGCTGGATTTTCTGGAGGCCGCGCAACTCGATCGGGTGGGCTGTTTTACCTATTCAAGCGTTGATGGTGCGCGCGCTAATGCGCTTGACGATCCCGTGGATGAAGTGGATAAGCTGGATCGACAGGAAATGGTTTACGAACTGCAGGCCAATATTTCAGCGGCACGATTAGATCGCCACGTCGGCCGGGAACTGCAGGTCATTGTTGATGAGGCAGCGACCGGACAGGGTGATATCGCAACGGGACGATCAAAGTACGACGCGCCGGAAATTGATGGCGCGGTGCATATTGCCGGCGCAAGGGGCTTAAAAGCAGGTGACTTTGCGCAGGTGAGGATTGATCGACATGACGACCATGATTTATACGGCCACTGGGTCGGGCAGCAGATACAAATCCAGTGAAACAAGCAGCGTCAGACAAAGTGTGTTGTTGTGCTACCTGTAGGCGGCAGAGCGGGGTAGAATTGCCACCTTGAGATCATCGTCGATAATTCACCTGACCCACGGAGAAAGAATTACTCATGCGTCTATTTTGGCACCTCATCGAAGATTTTTTTGATCAGAACATCGTCATGAAAGGTATGCTCGGCTTCGGCTGGCTCTGCGTTATCGTCATGATCGCCAGTCTCGGTTACAGCATCTACGATATTTTTTCGGCTTGAAGCCATGTGGTTGTCCACGTTAAGTGACACTCAACGCGTGGCGCTGCTTGGCCTCGCGTACAACGTGGTGGTGTCCGACGGCCTGCTCGATCCCAACGAAGAAGGCATGCTTGAACAGCTTCGACGGGAGATGGGCATAGATGCCGGTCACGAAGTGGAATACCTGGAACTCGACGGTATTTCGCACATCTTTTCGAGCCGCGCCGTGCGGGTTGTGGCGCTGCTTAACCTGCTCAAGCTGAGCTACGCTGATGGCGCTTTTGAAATAGAAGAAGAGTGCCTGCTGAAACAGATCAGCAGTGCGTTCAGCATTCCTGATGATGAGTTTCTGCTCCTGGATAACTGGGTCAAACGCCTGGTCAGCCTGGAAAGTGAAGCTGAGGGTCTCATCAACGCGTAAAACCCGAGGAAAATGCGCTCCGCAACAGCAGAGAATCTGAGGTTATGGATTTAACGCAGTTAGGCTTCGGCCGTGGCTATCGCCGCGTATTGATCCTCGAGCAGTCTCAAGCGAAGGTTCGTTTCCGTCTGCTCAGCCTGATCTGTAGATGAGGTTCTGAACTGAATCCCACAGCGATACCCATGGGCCAGCGCCACACAGTTGTGCACGATACCCACCACATTGTGTACCTGCGTATCGCCGCACCCCAGTGAAATGTAAACCTGCAGGTCTTTGGCCAGGGGTTCGTTGAGCAGCAGAGCGATACCATGGCGGTTGAAATCTGTGGCCAGACCCCGCAGCTGCAGCAGTCGACCTTTCCTGCGCACGCTGACCGTCAGTCCATCCGCAGGATAGCGGGTTTTGAAACGGCGTTCTGCAAGCGCAAAATAAGGCATGTGAACAGGGTAATAAGATTGCCCTGCTAAAGGCGTGAAGTGTGCCGCAATATGACATCCTCACTCATGACAGGTGCTGCAGCAGCACCCGTTTGGCTTCGTTCAACTGCTGAGCCAGCAGCTCAGATCCACCTTTATCAGGATGCACCCGCTGCATCAGACGGCGGTGCGCGGCAATCACCTCGTCGGCACTGAGCGGACCTTCCCCCAGGCCCAACACCTTGCGCGCAAATTGTGGATCCATCAGATTCTGCGGCTTGCCTGGCGAGGAACGAGCGGCCGGCTGGCGCAGCCGTCGCATATACGCCACTGCAAGCAGCAGCACCACCAGCAGGCCGGCAAACAGTAAGATTTTCAAAAGCACATTACACCAACTGTAGAAGGACGTATCATGCCACGGATTTTCAAGGGCACTAACAACCGGACGTGGACCAGACAGAATTACAGGGGTGGTTGGACGAATTACGCATTGAACACCGTGACCTGGACGTCGTTATCGAACATCTCATCGAGGGTCGACACCACGATGGGATGCGCATTGCACGTTTGAAACGACGCAAACTGCAACTTAAAGATATGATCAGTAAACTGGAAAGCGAGCTGATACCGGATCTGGACGCATGAATCCCACAGGCAAACCCCTGACAGTTGCGATTTCTTCAACCGCACTGTTCGACCTGACAGAGTCCAACGACATTTACATGGAGCAGGGCCTGGAAGCGTATCGGCGCTATCAGATCGCCCAGGAAGACACCATCCTGGAGCGCGGTGATGGGTACTACCTGGTTGAAAAACTACTAAATATCAATAAGTTGCTCGATAAACCAAGAGTTGATGTTATCTTATTGTCGCGAAATTCCGCGGATACCGGACTGCGCGTTTTCAACTCTATCCGAGCCTATGATCTGAGCATTACCCGGGCTGCATTCTGCGGGGGACAATCCCCTTATCGATACATCAATGCCTTTCAGTGCGATCTGTTTCTTTCCACGTATGCAGAAGATGTGCGCCAGGCGCTGGAACAGAATGTTGCCGCCGCGCAATTGATGGGACGCTATCGTGGCCACAACCCGAATCGCGCAAACTCGGAACTGAAACTGGCCTTTGATGGTGATTCGGTGCTGTTCTCAGACGAGGCAGAACAGATTTATCAAAGCGATGGTCTGGCCGCGTTCAGCGCATCGGAACACAGTCAGGCCCAACAACCGCTCGGTGGCGGGCCTTTTAAAGCGTTCCTCGGCGCTTTACATGAACTGCAGAAAGAATTCCCGGAAGGCGCCAACCCGATCCGCACAGCGCTCGTCACAGCACGCAGCGCGCCGGCGCATGAGCGTGTCATCCGAACTCTGCGCGACTGGGATATACGACTGGATGAATCCCTGTTTCTTGGTGGTATGGATAAAACTCAGTTTCTGCAGGCATTTGAAGCCGATATTTTCTTCGATGACCAATCAGCGCATTGCGAACGTGCGGCTGACTATGTCGCTACTGGTCATGTACCCCACGGTGTCATTAACAAACGCGAATAATCACGCTTCAACCTTCTATTTGCGATAGCGCATTATTTGGCTATTGGGTTATGCTGAGATCCTTTCTTATAACTCAGTAGCATTTCCCGGTCGGGAGGATCTGATGAAGTTGCAGCAGTTACGGTACATCTGGGAGGTTGCGCACCACGATCTCAACGTGTCAGCCACCGCCCAGAGCCTGTTTACTTCCCAGCCCGGTATCAGTAAACAGATACGGTTGCTGGAAGACGAACTCGATGTAGAGATTTTCGCCCGCAGCGGCAAACACCTTACCCACGTCACTCAGGTGGGTGAGGAGATCATTGCTATGGCAGGCAACATCCTGCGTCAGGTGAACGCCATTAAACAGGTGGCGCAGGAGTACTCCAACGAAAAAGAGGGCAGTCTGTCCATAGCAACCACGCATACCCAGGCACGGTACGCTCTACCGCCAGTCATCCGTGAATTCAGGCAGACCTACCCGGACGTCAGTCTGCACATGAATCAGGGTTCTCCGGAGCAGATTTCCGAACTGGCTGCTTCTGGCGAAGTAGACTTTGCCATCGCCACCGAAGGCCTGGAACTGTTCCACGATCTGGTCATGATGCCCTGCTATCGATGGAATCGAGCGGTGGTGGTGCCCAGAGATCACCCCCTGTGTGCGGATTCCGTGCTGACGCTCGAGGCCGTTGCCCGACACCCGATTGTGACTTACGTCTTTGGTTTTACCGGCCGCTCGAAGCTTGATGACGCTTTTAACAAAGCAGGGTTGAGCGCCAACGTCGTCTTTACCGCTACGGACACGGATGTCATCAAGACTTACGTAAGGCTCGGCTTAGGGGTGGGCATCATTGCGCAGATGGCTTACGAGCCGTCTATTGACAGCGACCTTGTGGTACTGGATGCCTCTCACCTGTTTGCATCCAGCGTGACTCAGATCGGATTCCGCAAAGGTACCTTTCTGCGTCGCTACATGCTTGATTTCATTCAGGGCTTTGCCCCGCATCTGGATACAGAAACCGTGCAGCGGGCGGTTGCCTGCGGTACCCGCAAAGAACGCGAAGCGTTATTTGATACGTTTACGCTACCCGTTAAGTAACTCAGACAAACGTTAGGAAAAGCAGTTTGGATATCTTGTGTTTGGATTTGGAAGGCGTGCTGGTGCCGGAAGTCTGGCAAGCCGTGGCGCGCTCAACAGGCATACAGGCCCTGCAGAAAACAACTCGGGACATTCCCGTTTATGATGATCTCATGCAGTACCGCCTGGAGATCCTTGCGGAACACGATATAAAACTGTCAGCTATAGAAGCTGAGATAGACAAACTGGACCCATTGCCTGGCGCAAAAGACTTCCTGGACTGGGCCAGAGCACATTTTCAGGTCGCGATTATTTCCGATACATTTTATGAATTTGCAGGCCCTTTAATGGCCAAACTCAATCAGCCGATGCTGCTTTGTCATAAGCTCGAGGTGGTGGATGATCGCATCACGAATTATCAGATCCGCCAACCCGATCCGAAGCGCTGCTCTGTTAAAGCCTTCAAGTCTCTGCAATACAAGATATTTGCCGCTGGCGATTCTTTCAACGACGTCACCATGCTGGAGGAGGCAGACCATGGTTTTTTCTTCCAGGCACCGCAGAACATCTGTGATCAGTTTCCGCAGTACAAAAGAGCAGACAACTACGATGCGCTCAAAGCGCTGTTACTCCAACATCAGAAAGGTTGAAGAAAACTGTCAGATACGGAGCAGGCGCAGGTCCGGATCTTCTTTGCTTTTACGCCAGGCCTGCGCAAATGTTTCACTCAACCGCTTTGTAGTCACCGGGTTATTCAGGTCAGCAATACCCTGATGTTTCTCGAAACTGGGCAGCAGCCAATACGCGTCCAGGTCAGCACAGACAAAGCTTGATGAGGTATCCGTTGGCGTTTCCGCCAGCAACCGCATGGACATCTTCTGATCCAGACGACGGGTAAGCTCTAACAGGCGGTGCCCGCGTTCAACAATCAGCTGACTGTTATAGATCAGAATTTCAATCTCTACGCGCGGCGCACTGCGGGCAAGCGCAGATACCTTTTGCGCAATCACCGCCTGATCAAACAGTTCATGATCGAGATAGGGGCTCAGGATCAGCAGCCGCCTTCGCGCGCTGGCAATCACCCGATCGAGAGCTGCTAAACAATCTGTATAACCTGTAAAAAAGTCTGCCTGACTGACCACGGTTGTTTGTTCGGTTTCGATTTTTGGCGGCTGGTCTGAGGTTTTTGCGGCGGGCAGATTGTCAGGCGGCACAAACGACAGTGGCAGCTTCATTTCCATCGCAATGTGCTCAATACCCGCTTCGTCAAAGGGCTCTCCATAAACAAGGAAGCCACCTTTACGATAAAAAGGCTCGGCATAACGCTGTGCGTGCAGAAAAAGTCGCTCAAAACCGGCCGTTTTACCAGCGCTCACCGCAGCGGCCAGCAGCGCATCGCCGACACCTTTACCCCGATGCGGCTTGAGTACAGCCATGCGGCCAATCTGCCCGGTCTTGAGTAGGCGAGCACAGCCGATAAACTGTCCAATCGTATTAACGGCAAGAAAATGTGTAGCCGTTGTGTCTTCATCATCCCACTCCAGCGCCCGGGGCACTTCCTGCTCGACAATGAACACGCTCTCACGGATGCTGCGCAGCGCCTGCCTGTATTCAGACCATGGAGCAACAATGACGTGTACGTCTAAAACCATATCGACGAGCGTCTAGAGGGGCAAAGGTTGACGAGCCAGTTGAGCCGCCAGGCCCAGATAGGCGAGGGGGGTGAGGGCGCGCAGTTCTTCTCGAGCAGCCGCAGGCAGATCGAGTGTCTCGATCAACTCGAGATAAACTGCTTCATCGATCTGTTGGCCCCGGGTGGCACTTTTCAACTGCTCATAAGGCTCACGCAGACCATATTTGCGCATCACAGTCTGCACCGGTTCAGCTAATACTTCCCAACTGTCCGCGAGATCGCGACGGATTGCTGCATGATTGACCTGCAGTCGTGACAAGCCTTTTAAGGTGGCCTGATAAGCGATCAGACAGTGAGCAAAGGCTGACCCTATATTGCGCAAAACTGTCGAATCAGAGAGGTCTCGCTGCCAACGTGAAACCGGCAACTTGTTCGCCATGTGTTCAAGTAGCGCATTGCCGAGACCGAGGTTGCCTTCTGAATTTTCGAAATCTATGGGGTTGATTTTATGTGGCATCGTGGACGAACCGGTTTCGCCTTCTACTTTCTGTTGGGTGAAATACTCTATGGCGATATAACTCCACATATCTCTATTGAAATCCAGGAGTACCTGATTAAATCGTGTCAACGTGTGGAACAGTTCGGCCAGGTAGTCGTGGGGCTCTATCTGCGTAGTCCAGGGATTGTTTGTTAAACCAAGACTTGTTACAAACTCAGCCGACAACGCGGCCCAGTCGCAATCCGGATATGCACTCAGATGCGCATTGAAGTTGCCTACCGCGCCGTTGAATTTGGCCAGAATACTGGTCTGCTGGCAGTGCTGGGTCTGTCGCAACAAGCGCACCGCAACATTCTTGAACTCTTTCCCCAGAGTGGTTGGGGAAGCGCTTTGGCCATGGGTGCGCGACAACATACCCAGCTCGGCGTGTTCCACAGCGAGTCCGTCCAGAGTATTCACCAGTTTCATCATCTGCGGCACCAGAACCTGCTCACGCGCCTGTTGCACCATGAGTGCATAGGCTACGTTATTTATGTCTTCTGACGTGCAGCCGAAATGGATCCATTCAACGTACGGGAGCAGATTTTCATTGCTCCCGAGCTTTGCTTTGACAAAGTACTCAACCGCTTTGACATCGTGGTTGGTGGTTGATTCAAAGTCTTTGATCGCATGGGCATCCTGAAGATCAAAGTTATCTATGATTGCAAGCACAAATGCTTTATCTTGTGCGCTTAACTCAGGCAACTCGGCAATTGCGGGGTGCTGACCGAGAAACATAAACCACCGGCACTCCACCTCAACCCTGTATCGCATCAGTCCATACTCGCTGGTCATCATTGCCAACGGTTCTGTTTTGCTGCGGTAGCGACCGTCTACGGCGCTGACGGCGAGAAGGGGATCTATGGACATAAAAACTCTACTTTAATTTCGTACTGGTATCACAGGTATTGATACGCGCACCACCAAGCATAATGTCGCCGTTATAAAAAGCGACAAACTGACCCGGGGTAATGGCACGTTGTGGCACAGCAAATTTTACCAGCAAATCACCGTCCGCTGCCTGATGAACGACACAGGCCTGATCTGCCTGGCGATAACGTATCTTGGCATGACAGCTGAGGGGCAGATCAACCTGATCAAGCCAGTTCTGCTCGCCTGCTCGCAGCCAGCGACCTTCAAGCACTTCCGGGTGCTGAGTCACAACCAGTGTATTGCTCGCTGGCTGTTTCTGCGCAGCATACCAGGGCGCTTCGGAACGACCCCGTACGCCGCCGATGTTTAATCCCTGCCGCTGACCGATGGTGTACTGATGTAACCCTCTATGCTCACCGATGAGTCGCTGATTTTCATCCACCATGGGACCTGCGTTGTCGTCGATGTAACGCTGCAGAAAGTCCGCAAAACGACGTTCGCCAATAAAGCAGATGCCGGTACTGTCTTTGCGGGCGTGATTGTGCAGGCCAAGCTGAGCAGCTATGCGGCGGATGTCCTGCTTCTGCCAACCGCCTAACGGGAACAGACATTTACGCAATTGGGCGACGGGTACTGCCTGCAGAAAGTAGCTCTGGTCTTTGCCAACATCTATGCCTTTACGCAGATAAAAACTGCCGTTGTCATACGTGCCACGCGCGTAGTGACCGGTAGCGATCCAATCACCACCCAGGTGCTGTGCGTAGTCAACAAACTGCTTGAATTTAATTTCGCGATTACACAACACGTCCGGGTTAGGCGTGCGCAGCGCTCTGTAATCCTGCAGAAATTCCTCGAAGACATTATCCCAGTATTCCGCAGCAAAATTAGCCGTATGCAGCGGGATGTTGAGGGTTTTACAGACTCTTTCCGCATCCGCCAGATCTTCCAGGGCGGTACAGTAGGGTGTGCCGTCATCTTCATCCCAGTTTTTCATGAACAGGCCTTCCACACGAAAGCCCTGCTCCAGCAACAGATGTGCGGCAACTGAAGAATCCACGCCACCAGACATGCCCAGAATCACACGCTGGTTCCGTTGGGGTACTGGAATGTGCTGGCGGGCGGGTGCAGGCATAACACTATTGAAAGAAGACGCGGGCGCCATTGTATCATCTTGTCTGCAGGAGGCAGAATCGCATTAGTGTCCGAGCAGACTTCAGGCATAATAGTGTGGATCAGCAGCAGGCCTATCGAGCATGACAGAACCCTCATTCAGCCACGTTAACGCCGCGGGTGAAGCAAACATGGTGGATATTTCCGATAAATCGGTGACCACCCGGCAAGCCATTGCAACAGCGGTCATTCATATGCAGCCTCAAACTCTGCAGGCGATTGAGTCAGATGCTTTAAAAAAAGGTGACGTGCTGGCTGTTGCGCGGGTCGCGGGAATTCAGGGCGCCAAACGCTGCCCCGACCTGATTCCATTGTGTCACCCGCTGCCCCTGACCAAGGTCCAGATAGATTTTGAGCGTTTGAACGAAACACAGCTGAAAATACGGTCCCTGTGTCGGGTAGAGGGTAAAACCGGTGTGGAAATGGAAGCCCTGACCGCTGCCAGCATTGCTGCCCTCACCATTTATGACATGTGCAAAGCCATCGATAAGACCATGGTGATTTCCGAACTGAGTGTGCAGGAGAAACAGGGCGGAAAGAGCGGGGACTGGCACCGAAACGATCTGCAGACATCATGAGTCAGATCAAAGTTCTATTTTTTGCATCTTTGCGGGAGCAGATGGGCGTCGCTGAATTGACTCTGACAGCGGGCAATCTGGCTGACATTTATCATCAGGTCAAAGTGCAGATGGGTGAACAGGCATTGCAGAGTTTACAGGCGGACAATGTTCGTATCGCCCTCAATCAGGATCTGGTTGAGCATGAATTCACCTTGAACGATGGTGATGAAGTGGCCTTTTTACCTCCCGTAACTGGCGGTTAGACATGCATCGATCGATCATGATCCAGACGGAAGACTTTGATGCCGCCGCTTTGGTGCAGGCAATGCGCGCGCGGCACGGCGCGCAGATCGGCGCCATCGTCACTTTTGCCGGGCTGGTTCGGGAACAGAATCTGGTGACCGGCGACAACTCGATGGTGGCCACTCTGACGCTGGAGCACTATCCGGGGATGACGGAGCGCAGCATCGAAAAGATTATCGATCAGGCGCAAAGCCGGTGGCAGCTGCTCGATGTCTGTGTTGTGCACCGGGTCGGCACGCTTGCACCATGCGAACAGATCGTATTCGTTGCTGTGGCCTCAGCTCATCGCGATAACGCCTTTGCAGCGGCAGAGTTTGTGATGGATTACCTGAAAACCAAGGCAGTTTTCTGGAAACGCGAGCAAACGGAGCAGGGTGCACATTGGGTAGAGTCTGCGCAATCTGACCATGACCGGGCCCGACAATGGCAGAACAAATCCTGATGCGGACAGCGAAATTCAGCCCGACGAGGCACCCGGCGCGCGAGCCGCATTGTCTGCAGGATCTTCAGCTACACCGTTTTCAGCAGCACCATTGTCGACAGCACCACTGTCCAGATCAAAATCTACGGACACGCCGCCCACTTCGCCATTTGCCGACGCGTGGGCCTGTATGTCCTGGATGTTTACCGCGTGCAGTCCTTTAGGACCCTCAACAACGTCAAACTGAATCTCCTGGCCTGCTTTGAGGGTTTTATAACCCTCCATCTGGATAGCGGAATAGTGAATAAAAAGATCTTCGCCGCCGTCATCGGGTAGCACAAAGCCGTACCCTTTGGCGTTGTTGAACCATTTTACTTTACCAATTGCCATGACGACTGCCCTCCCAAGCAGTTACTGCGTCAGAACCTGCCAAGCGCCTATAGCGCCAGCACTCGATGCGCTTTGAGGTGCTGCCCGTTCGAGCTGACCCGCCATCATGTTCTGACTCTCACTTGAGTGTCAGCAGCTGAACTACCGACCCCCCCTCTATGGCGGACTTTGGTCAAAAACGTCAATAGAGTCAAGGTGTTTGGCGCACCGTCAGGAGCGCGCCGGCAGCGTTCGCACCCATTGAAAAAGTGCACACGCACCCCAATTACCTTCTTGTCGGAACATTGGGTCAAAGCGAAAGACAGCCCAGATAAAGAACGGTTATGATGTTTACGTCGGCGTTTCCACGCTGCTGAGCACCTGCAGATCAGGCGTTTACAGGGTGTTCTACAGATTTTTGTTGTAGAAATTGCAAATAAGATAAATTAGAAAGAACGATAAAGCGTAAGGATGGACTAACCTTAATATGACAGTGCGAAATCACGGTCCCGAACGTTGGTGGTATCAGGGCAGCGAAAAATTTTCCGCGGGCGACGACGAAGAGGGTGGCGGCACAGATCATGACCGCGACCAGGGTCTGGCGACAGTTACCGCCAAACCTGAACTGAAACGACCGCCCATGTACAAGGTCTTATTGCACAACGACGACTACACACCGATGGAGTTTGTGGTACACATTCTGGAGCAGTTTTTTGCAATGAATCGAGAAAAGGCAACCCAAATCATGCTGACTGTGCATACTGAAGGCGCAGCCACAGTGGGTATATTTCCACGAGACATCGCGGAAACTAAATCTGAGCACGTCAATCAATATGCTCAGGAAAACAATCATCCTTTAATATCCACAGTCGAGATGACCGACTAGGCACCAACTAAAAGCGAGTTCCATGTTAAGCAAAGATTTAGAGACAACGCTGAACGAAGCCTTTCGTGTCGCGAAAAGCAAACGTCATGAATTCATGACCGTCGAGCACCTGCTGCTGGCGTTGCTGGATAACGACATTGCAATTGATGTGTTACGCAAGATAGGCGCCGACCTCGACAAACTGCGTGCCGATCTTGATCAGTATATCGATTCGACCACACCGCTGATTCCCGCCGGGGATACGGACCGCGAAACTCAGCCGACCCTGGGCTTCCAGCGTGTGCTGCAGCGTGCGGTATTCCACGTGCAGAGTTCCGGCCGCAAAGAAGTCACCGGTGCCAACGTGCTGGTCGCGATTTTCAGTGAGCAGGAAAGCCAGGCCGTCTACTTTCTGAAACAACAGAATATTGCGCGTATTGATGTGGTTAATTACATCTCCCACGGCATCAGCAAAGTGCCCGGTGAAGAAGGCCCCAGTGATGACATGGCCGCTGGTGAAGAGGAGGGCGGCGCCGAAGGCAGCGGCCAGAGTGCGCTGGCGTCATTTGCCACTCATCTGAATGAAGAAGCCAAAGCAGGGCGAATTGACCCGCTGGTGGGGCGTGACGATGAGTTAGAACGCGTCATCCAGGTATTGTGCCGACGCCGCAAAAACAACCCGCTGCTCGTGGGCGAGTCAGGTGTGGGCAAAACCGCAATAGCCGAGGGGCTGGCAAAACGTATTGTGGATGGTGAAGTACCAGAAGTTGTGGCTGATGCTCAGATCTACTCGCTGGATCTGGGTGCGCTGTTGGCAGGCACCAAGTATCGGGGCGATTTTGAGAAACGTTTCAAAGCCGTGCTGGCCGAACTGAAGAAACAGGAAGGCTCCATCCTTTTCATCGACGAAATCCATACCATTATCGGCGCGGGTGCTGCGTCAGGTGGCGTCATGGATGCATCAAATCTGCTCAAGCCCCTGCTGACCTCCGGTCAGATTAAATGTATGGGATCAACCACGTATCAGGAATATCGCGGCATCTTCGACAAAGATCGCGCGCTGTCACGCCGCTTCCAGAAAATTGATGTCAACGAACCTGATGTCGAAGATACCTATCGCATCCTGAAAGGTCTGAAGTCACGTTTTGAAGACCACTACAGTGTTCGTTTCACGGATAAAGCACTCCGAACTGCAAGCGAACTTGCGGCGAAATATATCAATGACCGGTTCATGCCTGACAAAGCCATAGACGTAATTGATGAAGCCGGTGCGGCTCAGCAGCTCCTGCCGCCCAGCAAACGCAAAAAGAGTATTGGCGCCAGTGACGTCGAACAGGTGGTTGCCAAAATTGCGCGCATCCCCTCTGCTCAGGTCACCACCTCCGACAAACAGGCACTCAAAGATCTTGATGAAAAACTCAAGATGGTTGTCTTTGGCCAGGACGAGGCCATTGATCAGCTGGCCACTGCCATCAAAATGTCCCGCGCCGGTCTGAAAGCAGGGGACAAACCCACGGGTTGCTTCCTCTTTGCCGGGCCAACCGGCGTGGGTAAAACTGAAGTTTCCCGTCAGCTGGCTAACATTATGGGTGTTGAACTTTTACGCTATGACATGTCCGAGTACATGGAGCGTCACACCGTGTCTCGCCTGATTGGCGCCCCTCCAGGTTACGTGGGTTTTGACCAGGGTGGTCTACTCACCGAAGCTGTCACCAAACACCCACACAGCGTGGTACTGCTGGATGAGATCGAAAAAGCGCATCCGGAAGTGTTCAACCTGCTGCTGCAGGTTATGGACCACGGTACCTTAACGGACAACAACGGCCGTAAAGCGGATTTCCGCAACGTTGTCCTGGTCATGACCACCAACGCCGGTGCCCAGGAGATGGATCGATCGTCAATCGGTTTTGTTGAGCAGGACAACTCCACTGATGGCATGGAAGTCATCAAGCGAATGTTTTCGCCTGAATTCCGCAACCGTCTGGATGCCATTGTGCAGTTCGGCGCGCTGCCGCTTGAGGTTGTGAAAACGGTTGCCGACAAATTCTTAACAGAGCTGCAGGCGCAACTCGACGACAAACGGGTCACATTAGAAGTTGAAGACGAGGCGCTTGAGTGGCTCGCACGCGAGGGCTACGACGAAAAGATGGGCGCGCGTCCCATGCAGCGGCTGATTCAGGACAAAATCAAGCGCAGACTGGCAGAAGACCTGCTCTTTGGGGATTTATCAAAATCTGGAGGTACGGTGCGTATTTCAGTGGAGAATGATGATATTGCCCTGGAAATACTCAGCCCCGTAGAAGCCTGAGTATTACGCGCCGGCGCAGCAGGCGCGTTCCAACAGCAGTTACATGCGGAAAGTGATGCGCCCCTTACTCAGATCGTAGGGTGTCAGTTCCACTTTTACCTTGTCGCCGGTCAGAATGCGGATGTAGTTCTTACGCATCTTCCCGGAAATATGGGCGGTCACCACATGGCCGTTGTCTAACTCTACTCTGAACATGGTGTTCGGAAGCGTGTCAACGACGGTGCCGTCCATTTCAATCTGTTCTTCTTTTGACATGCAGTGTCAATGGCCTTCTAGTTTTTGAAGGCGCGCATTCTGCCCCAATGTGTGCATAAAGGCAAAGTGCGGAACTTTGCGCGCTTTTGCGGGTGCCGTCGGATACTTGCGCAACAGCTGACTTGCTTCAGGTCATCAGAACCCAGCGGTTGTTGACAAACAGTTCGGTGGGCTTGTACTGAGTTTTGTAGTTCATTTTTTTGCAGTCTTTAATCCAGTAACCCAGATACAGATAAGGCAGTCCAAGGGCCTGGCATAATTCAATCTGTTTGAGAATACTCAATACACCAAGACTGCGGGCATCCTCGCTGGGCTCAAAGAAAGTATAAATTGCGGATAGCCCCCGGGGTTGTTCATCCGTGACGGCCACGCTCAGGAGCCGCTCACCGTCATACAGACAGACAAACAGGCTGTTGCTCCAGGGACTCAGGAGAAAGGAGCGGTACTGATCTTCGCTGGCAGGATACATGTCGCCATCCGTGTGACGCAGGCTGATATACCGTTCATACAGGTGATAGTGGCGTTTGCTGAATACAGCATTTTCAAGCCGCACATGCAGGTCGCTGTTCTTTTTTAAAACCCTTTTCTGCGAACGTTTCGGTCTGAACTGGTCCACCGGCACCCGGGTCGGCACACAGGCCCGGCAGCTACCGCAGTGAGGACGATAGAGATGACTGCCGCTGCGACGAAAACCCTGGTCCGTCAGATTCTGGTAAATCTGCGGTGAAATTACTTCGCGCGGATCAAAAAACAGCGTTTGTGCATTATTGCGGTCGAGATAAGAGCAGGGATGTTTCGGCGTTAGAAAAAACTGTACCTGATCTGACGTGGAATCCTGCATAGCCAAACTGCTCACGTTGCGCTTGACTTAGAGTAGCAGCCTGCTGCTCAGTTCTCAAAAGCTCAGATGTCGCGTTGCCATGACCCCTGTCGGGTAGACGCATGCGCGTTATCGGCCAGATACCGCAGAAATTCGTCCCGTGGCATGGTGTGTACACCAAGGCTTTGCAGATGTGGGTTCATGATCTGACAGTCGATCAGTTCAAACGCCCACCGGCAAAGGGTCTCCTGCAGCATATGGAACGCAACTTTCGAGGCATCTTTTTCACGCGCAAACATCGATTCTCCAAAAAACAGCTTCCCCAGAGAAACCCCGTACAGACCACCCACCAGCTTGCCCTGGCGCCAGGCTTCAACAGAGTGGGCGTAACCCGCATGATGCAGATCGATGTAAGCAGAGGTCATCTTGGGTGTGATCCAGGTACCGTGTTGAGCCCCGCGGGCGCCGCTGCATCCGGCCACTACCGCGGCAAAGTCTTCGTCAAACGTGACTTCGAATCCGCCGTTACGGATGCGTTTGGAGAGGCTGCGCGTCACCCGCATGTGGCCGGGTGTAAGTACCGCGCGCTGTGACGGGCTCCACCACAGCACGTGGTCGTCGTCTGAGTCGAACCAGGGGAAAATGCCCTGGCTGTAAGCACATAACAACCATTGCACGCTCAAACCGCCACCCGCTGCGACCAACCCATCCGGTTCCGTCAGCGCATATCGCGGGTCCGGGAAGCCGACAGGCGAGGCGGGCAGCAGGGGGATTGCGCTCAAGGGACAACCTCAGCTCTGCAGCAGTTTGACAAACTCCGCGGATTTGGCGTGACTGGCGATGACGTCAACCAGAGGGCGACCGTCTCTGCCGGGGGCATGAACATCACGTCCCTGAGCTTTGAACTTGTGCAGGAAGCGTTCAAAGTCTTCGACCCGCATGCTGCGGTAGGCATGCAGCAACACGCTGAACTCCGCCGCTTCCGCACCCATTGGGCCTTTACCCAGAAAACTCTCGATACGGGCGTCGTCCCATACTTCATCTACAACTTTGGCTTTGTCTGCACGCATGACTTGTGGTTCTGCTCTTGTTCAGGAAGAAGACGGTATTGTACTGAAACCATGGACAAAAAGTTTAGCTTGTTAATTTTTAAGAAGCCGGATTAAGAGATTGATTTTGATGAAAAAAATATCTCACAACATTTGTATGGCCGGCCCGGTCTGGCTACACTTCGTCCTGATTTGAGATCAAGGACAATCTTCGTGGCTACCTCAGTACCCATGCGCATCATTCCCGTTCGCGAAATCAGCCTCGTTGGGGTTGGCGCGGTGACCCTATTTCTGCTGTTGGCTATCGGTTCTTACTCACCGACGGATCCGGCATTCAGCTATAGCGGGCAGGGTGGAGAGATTGACAATCTTGTCGGCATCAGCGGCGCTTATTTTGCTGACCTGGTACTTTACCTGTTCGGCTGGCTGGCTTACACCATTCCACTGGCCCTCACCTTTGTTGCCATCCGCCTGATTACGACGCGCCAGCAACCTCTGCACTGGCTGGCGCTAGGCATTCGTGCCAGCGGCTGGCTGATGGTCATGATGTGCGGTTGTGTGCTGCTGGCGTTACATACCGCGCCCGGCCAACAACTCCCCGAAGGTCCGGGAGGCGTGTTTGGCCAGTGGCTGGTCAGCGGCGGCCTGGCGATTTTTGGCTGGGTTGGACTGACCCTTTTGAGCGCAGCGGGCGCGCTGATCGGTATGCAGGCAGCGGCTGGCTTTTCCTGGCTCAACGTTGCCGAAATTACCGGCAGGCGTCTCTATCAGATCAGCAGCGCTTTGGTTATTTTCTATGACAAACACTACGATGCGTACCAGCAACGTCGAGAAGAACGGAAACGCCAGGCGCTGCAAACCCGGCAGCTGGTGCAGGCGCGAAAAGTGTCACTGGATAAAGAACGGGTCAAAGCCCAGCAGCCCAGCGCCGCAAAGCTTAAAATTGTTCCCAAAGTAGAGGAAAAAGCAGCCAGAGGGCGTGGCCAGCAGAAGCGGCTGTTTGACACCAAAGCCCCGGGTGAACTGCCTGACCTTGAGCTGCTTGATGAGAAAGAACCGGACACGGGCCTTGGCTATTCACCTGCGTCACTTGAAGCCATGTCCAAGCAGCTGGAGCTCAAACTGGCCGACTTCGGCGTAGAAGCTGAAGTGGTTTCGGTGCTGCCGGGCCCTGTGATTACCCGCTTTGAACTCCAACCCGCCGCGGGCGTAAAAGTGCAGAAGATTTCCGCCCTGGCAAAAGACCTGGCAAGGTCACTGGCAGTTATCAGCGTCCGGATTGTGGAAGTGATTCCCGGCAAATCAGTAGTCGGTATAGAAATACCCAACGAGCATCGCGAGATGGTTCGATTGAAAGAAGTGCTCACCTCATCTGTGTTTGCCGACGCGCCGTCACCGTTAACCCTGGCCCTGGGCAAAGATATCGCCGGTGCGTCAGTGGTGGCCGATATTGCCAAAATGCCCCACCTGCTGGTTGCAGGCACAACCGGCTCGGGCAAATCGGTTGGCGTGAACGCAATGATTTTGAGCATCCTGTACAAATCCACGCCTGAGCAGGTGCGCCTGATCATGGTCGACCCGAAGATGCTCGAACTGTCCGTTTATGAAGGTATACCCCATCTGTTAGCGCCGGTGGTCACAGACATGCGTGAAGCCGCGCACGCATTAAACTGGTGTGTGGCTGAGATGGAACGCCGCTATCGTCTCATGGCTGCACTGGGCGTGCGCAACCTTGCGGGGTTCAATCGACAGGTGCGGGACGCCAACAATCGAGGTGAGCCAATCAAAGACCCGCTCTGGCACGACGAGCTCGAGGAAGCGCCGGACCTCACCACTTTGCCCGCCATCGTGGTGGTGATTGACGAATTTGCCGACATGATGATGATAGTCGGTAAAAAAGTAGAACAGTTGATTGCCCGTATTGCACAGAAAGCACGTGCTGCGGGCATCCATCTGGTGCTGGCAACGCAACGCCCCTCGGTTGATGTGATCACCGGCTTGATCAAAGCCAATATCCCGACACGTATGGGCTTTCAGGTTTCCTCCAAAATTGATTCGCGCACCATTCTCGATCAGGGTGGCGCGGAGCAGTTGCTGGGTCATGGTGATATGTTGTATCTGCCGCCGGGTACCGCGTTACCTCAGCGGGTCCACGGTGCATTTGTCTCCGATGACGAAGTTCATCGTGTCGTGGAAGATTGGAAACAACGCGGAACACCGGATTATCTGGAAGAGATTCTCAGCGGCGAAACCGAAGGGGAACCGTTTGTGCAGCTGGATTCCGGCAGCGGGGATACCGAACAGGACGACGAGCTCTACGACGAAGCCGTCCAGTTTGTGCTGGAATCCCGCCGTGCCTCCATATCGTCTGTGCAACGCAAACTCCGTATCGGATACAACCGCGCCGCACGTCTGATCGAAGCCATGGAAGCGGCAGGTGTCGTTTCCTCAATGAGTTCTAATGGCAGCCGTGAAATACTTGTTCCTAACCGCGATTAGCCTCCTGTGTTTTGTCAGCGTCTTCGCCACGGCGCAGACGACGCCAGACAATCGGGCGCAACAACCTGCACAACAACTGCAGCAGCGGCTGGACACCCTCGATGGGGTGATTGCCCGGTTTGTACAACAGGTCACCAATGAACAGGGTTTTGTGGTGGAAGAAACCCGTGGCAGGCTGTACCTGGCCAAACCTCGCTTTCGCTGGGAAGTGGAAACGCCACTGCCACAGATCATTATTGCCAACGGCGATGACATAGAAATATATGACCCGGATCTGGAGCAGGTGACGCAACGCAATATCCAGGGCGATCTGCAGCAGGCACCACTTGCGCTGCTGTCATCAGAGGCGGCTGTCCTGACGGATCATTTCACCGTGAGTAGAGGCGATCTTGACGCTGGTGGTACACATTTTGTGCTGCGACCCATTGCCAGTGACGCACTGTTCAAATCCCTGGAGCTGCAATTCAGTGGTGAAGCCCTCAGCGGTATCAGCATCGCTGACCATGCAGGCCAGCAGACCTTCATTCGGTTTGATCAATATCAAGCCCGGCAGGTGATACAATCCAGCGTTTTCGAACTGGATTATCCGCCGGGTACCGATTTTGTACGAGGATGAGACACAGCAGACCTCGCTGGAATTAACGTCCGCGCAGAGGGCACAAGGTGCACCCCCGCTTGCGGAACGTTTGCGCCCCAGAACCCTGGCTGAATTTGTCGGTCAGCAGCATCTGCTGGGAGAAAAACGCGCCCTGGGAGAACTCGCCCGACGCCAACAGGTGCATTCCATGATTCTGTGGGGGCCACCGGGTACCGGCAAAACAACCTTAGCTCGTTTGTTGGCAAACGGTGCGGCGGCGCGTTTCCTATCTATCTCCGCGGTGCTTGCCGGTGTCAAAGAAGTGCGTGAAGCGGTCGCCACCGCCCGGCAATACGCCGCCCAGGGGCAGTCGACAATTCTGTTCGTTGACGAAGTGCATCGATTCAACAAAGCTCAGCAGGATGCCTTTTTACCGCACGTCGAAAAAGGCACCATCACCTTCATCGGAGCAACAACAGAAAACCCATCTTTTGAGGTCAATCCCGCACTGTTGTCCCGCGCCCGGGTCTATGTTCTGAAGCCGCTCGAAGAAGCTGACCTGGCAATTCTCTGTCAACGTGGCGCTGAATCACTGAAGATCAGGCTGCACGAATCCGCACAGCAACTTCTGGTCAAAGCAGCTGACGGCGACGCGCGCCGCATGCTTAACGTACTCGATATTGCTGCTCAGCTGGCCCAGGACGTTATCAACCCGGACCATGTCGCAACCGCTCTGGGCGATCAGGTCAGGCGTTTCGACAAAGGTGGCGATGTTTTTTACGAACAGATCTCCGCGCTGCACAAATCTCTGCGCGGCAGTGATCCCGATGCGGCCCTGTACTGGTTCTGCCGCATGCTCGATGGCGGAGCAGACCCCAGGTATCTGGGCCGCCGCCTGCTGCGCATGGCAAGCGAAGACGTGGGTAATGCAGACCCGAGAGCGTTGGAGCTGACCCTTGCGGCGGTCACCACATACGAGCGCCTGGGCAGTCCAGAAGGCGACCTGGCGCTTGCCCAGGCCGTCCTGTATCTGGCGAGCGTACCAAAAAGTGATGCTGCCTATGCAGCTTTCAATCACGCCATGGACACAGTGCGCAATGCTCCATCATTCGCGGTACCTGTGCATCTGCGCAACGCGCCGACTCAGCTCATGCGCGAGCTGGGGTTTGGATCCGAATATCGACATGCCCATGCCGAGGATACCAGCGCCGGCGCTTTTGCCCCAGGTGAGGATTACTTTCCTGACGATATGGCACCGCAACAGTTTTATTTTCCAAAAACGGCGGGGTTGGAGGCTAAAATTCAGCAGCGCCTCGATACTCTGAAAGCGTTGAACCGTAATGCACCACAACCGCGGCGTCAGAACCCAGACGAGGGAGACGATGTGCTGTGAACACACTTGCTCTGTTAACGGTAGCGGCGGGGGGCGCGATAGGTGCAATGCTGCGGTTTGCTGTTGCTGCATCAATCGGCGCACATCACCTGTTTCCTTGGGCCACACTTACCATTAACATCGCCGGTTCATTTGCTATCGGGCTGGTCTGGGGTGGGTGCGGGCACGCAGAGTGGTTCCAGAACTGGGGTCGATTGCTGATTGTGGTCGGCGTGTTAGGCGGTTTTACGACATTCTCTGCGTTCTCACTGGAAACCCTCAGTCTGCTCAACAATAGTAAATTCATGCTGGCTGGCGGCTACATCCTGGCCTCCGTCTTAACATGTTTGATTGCCGTTTATTTGGGAGACAAGACAGGGCAGGCGTTGCTGCCTTAGGAACAGGTTATGTTGGATATAAAAATACTCCGGGCGGATCCCCAGGCGTGTGCGCAACGGCTGGCAGTTAAAGGTTTTAAGCTGGATGTTGATCACTTTCTGGAGCTGGAAAATCAGCGCCGCGTTCTGCAACAGGAAACTGAACATCTGCAGAATGAACGTAACCAGAAATCAAAGGCAATTGGCAAAGCAAAAGCCCAGGGAGAAGATATAGCGCCCCTGGTCGCAGAGGTCGGAGATCTGGGCGCGCGCCTGGATCAGACCAAGGAACGTTTCAACCTGCTGCAGGAAGAACTGCAGGGCTTCCTGCAGGCGATTCCCAACACACCGGATCCGTCAGTCCCCGAAGGCAGCGATGAGGCAGATAATCAGGAGATTCGCCGCTGGGGTAATCTGCCGGCTTTCAATTTTGAGCCCAAAGATCACGTTGCATTGACGCAAGGCGGCGGCATGGATTTTGAAGCAGCCGCCAAAATATCCGGTTCTCGCTATGTTGTCCTGCACGGTCAGCTGGCCCGCTTACAAAGAGCGCTCACCCAGTTCATGCTCGACACACACATCAATGAACATGGTTACCAGGAAGTGTACGTGCCGTACATTGTCAAAGCAGACAGCCTGTTTGGTACTGGACAACTGCCAAAATTTGCCCAGGATCAGTTCCGGATTGCGCAGGAACAGGAAACCTATCTGATACCTACCGCGGAAGTGCCGGTGACAAATCTTTACCGCGACAGTATCGTTGCGCTGGAAGACCTGCCAATCAAACATGTGTGTCACACACCCTGTTTCAGAAGTGAAGCAGGTGCACATGGGCGCGATACCCGCGGCATGATTCGCCAGCACCAGTTTGAAAAAGTTGAAATGGTTCAGCTTGTACGGCCTGAACAGTCCTGGCAGGCGTTTGACGAATTGACGCACCATGCTGAAAACATACTTAAAAAGCTCGAGTTACCGTTCCGTTCCATGGTGCTTTGTGGCGGCGACCTGGGTTTCTCAGCCACAAAAACAATAGACCTTGAAGTCTGGTTACCCGGTCAGGATCAGTACCGGGAAATATCATCCTGCAGTCATTTTGCTGATTTTCAGGCCCGCCGCATGCAGGCCAGATACCGCGACCCACAAACCAACAAACCCGCTCTGCTGCATACCCTGAATGGTTCGGGTCTGGCGGTTGGGCGGACAATGGTCGCGGTGCTTGAAAACTATCAGGATGGTGAAGGTAAAGTTGCCGTTCCCGACTGCCTGCAGATGTATATGGGCGGCGCAAGCCACATTGATCTGTAATTTGACAGCTGATGTTCTATTTGCCGCTCTATCATAATCTGTCTGGCGCCCGCTGCATGGTGATTGGTGCCGGTACAACCGCGGTACGAAAAATCCGTTGGTTACTGCGGGCGGATGCGCATATCGAAGTCATAGCACCAGAGATATCCCCAGCGATACAGACACTTGCCAGCAGTGGCAAACTCACCGTAAGAAAGACTGTATTCGCCTCGGAACAGGTGAGTTCAGAGCTCCGCCTCATTATTTCAGCGACCAACAATCGCGCGGTTAATACACAGGTTTATGAAGCGGCCACCCGGGCTGGTGTACTCGTTAACTGTGTGGATCAACCCGACCTGTGCACCTTTATTTTTCCTGCCATTGTCGACCGCAGCCCGATTCTGATAGCCATCAGCAGCATGGGCAACGCACCCACGCTGTCACGGGTTGTGCGCGGATGGATAGAAGCGCAGCTTTCACCCAACCTGGGCAAACTGGCAAGCCTGGCACGCAGCTTGCGGGAGCGCGTTAAAGCTGAACTGCCTTCTGTGGATGCGCGTAAGGAATTCTGGGAAACGTTGTTTCGCTCTTCCGCCGCTGAATCCGCCATGCAGGGCGACCTGCAGGACGCCAGGCGCAAAGCAGATGCGATGTTGACTGCTCACCGGGCGCGACAGACAGATCATGTTGCCCAGGCAACAGTTGCACTCGTCGGCGCAGGTCCCGGCGATCCTGAGCTCATCACACTGAAGGCGCTGCGCCTGATCCAAAGCGCCGACGTTATTCTGTACGACAAACTGGCGAATCCGGCGATCCTGGACTATGCACGCCGGGATGCAGAATTCGAGTTTGTAGGCAAACAGGGACCTAAGCCCGGTAGCCCACCCACCCGTCCTGATAATCGGGGCAACCAACAGTTCAACATCAATGATCGCATCATCGAGCACGCTCGCGCGGGAAAAAACGTTGTCCGCCTCAAAGGCGGTGATCCTTTCATCTATGGCCGCGGTGGCGAGGAAATGGAACAGGTACTGGATGCCGGCTTTGATGTTGTGATGGTGCCTGGCATCACCGCTGCATTAGGTGCAGCCAGTTACGCCGGCATTCCATTGACCTATCGTAACCTGTCCCAGTCAGTGCGTTTTGTTACGGGTCATCGGGTTGAAAACGTGGTGAATCTCGACTGGCCGGAAATGGGGCGCCGCGATCAGACCCTTGTCATCTACATGGGGCTTGTCGGCTTACCTTTGATTCTGGAAAAACTCATGGAACATGGCTGCGAACACAATCGGCCTGCTGCGCTGGTTGAAAATGCAACGCTGCCAGATCAGCGCGTCATCATGGGCACGGTTGCCACACTGGCTGACGCGGCTCATGAGGCGCAGATCAGCGGCCCGAGCGTTGTCATTATTGGGGATGTGGTCGCCAAGCGCAGAGTCTGAAGCCGTTTCACAGGCAGTTGGTTGGTCGCGGCAGACCAGCCCATTTCGCGGCGGTTTTAGCCGGACTTTCACCAAACAGCTGCATCAGATAGATGCTGCTTCCAGCCTGGGCACCCAGTTTTTTTCTGACAATTTTTACAAACACACGCATGGCAGGTGATACCTGTGTATCCGCGTAGTATTCGCGCAGAAGTTCCAGCACTTCAAAATGGTGCGCGCCCAGAGTGACGCCTTCTTTCCCTGCCAGCCATGTGGCGGTATGCCTGTTCCAGTCGTCAAGGTTCTGCAGGAAACCTTCTTCATCCAGCGGGATATTCACTTGTACTCCTCGCGGCACCTTGTCATCTCAGCCGGGCTCTGCTCAGTCATCTGAACCTGCTAGGACCAACTGACAACAGGTTTATGTTTCACCGTCAGATCAACCAGTTGTGTGTAAGAGATGGCCATAGCCTCGCTGCTTTCGTCAAGCCCCCGAATCGCCAGGTCTTCCTGCAGAACAAACATCTGGCCGCCGTGTGCAGCCTTATGCACAAGGTAGGCGCCATCCCCCAACAGCACAACGGCATCCTCGGGCACAACCAGAGCCTGGCATGATTGCCAACCGCCGGCGGAAAACACCAGGTGCAGGCTCATGTCCCGGTACTCATTACCAGATCCTGTTCCGCCAAGAGCGCGGCCTGTTCTGCACTGGAGAGCACACTGGCAGGCAGCACCAGTTCATCAGGTTGTAGCCCTTTCTCCTGCAGTGCATCCGCACAAACAAAGATGGAATCAACCTCATAGTCTGGTAATGCACCCAGCACTTTCGACAGTGTCCGCTGCCCTAACGGATCTGCGTTCTGCCCCTTCAACAGCACCCATAATCCCTCACCGCGGAACAGCACAGAAACCTCCAGATCGAACACAGCCGCCACCATGGCTGACTCCAACAACTCTAATACGTGACTAGCGGCGTAAGGAGGCTGGTGGATCATGCACATAAGTTTTTTCATGCGGGAAACTCAATGTAACGATCGCTCTGCGCGATGGCATCGATTAACTGGCCCAGCCCGACCAGTTCGAAGTCAGCTATGAGCGTTGCTGCAGGCTTGTTATAACGCGCCTGCTCTGATTCGTTGAGCACACCACGTTTCAAGGCATTTGCAATACAAACTGCCAGCTCAACGTCATATTGTGCCTTTAACGCGAGCCATCGTTGCACGACGTCTGTTTCACCCTGGGGGGTAACACGAGAGTTAAGGCCGGTTTGAACACCTTCATGATAGAAGAACACCCGATTCAGCTGGTGACCCTGTTGTAATAATGATTCACAAAACCCCAGCGCGTGGTGATTTGCAAAACTGGCATACGGAGCACCATGTACGGCAACGGTGAAAATCATGCTGGGCTGTTCTGGTTGTATGAGCTGAAAGTCTGGGAATGTGGCGGAGGGACAGGGATTCGAACCCTGGAAGAGTGTTAACCCTTGCTGGTTTTCAAGACCAGTGCTTTCGACCGCTCAGCCATCCCTCCGGAGGGAGTGAAGTTTGACGACTTAGCCGCCCGATCTCAAGGCTGTTATGCAAAATTAGTCCTCAAAGCCATTGGGATATTTTTTCTGCCAGCGCCAGGCATCCTCACACATGCGTGCAAGATCATACTGCGCCTGCCAATTCAGTTCCCGCCTGGCTTTTGAAGGATCTGCATAGGATACCGCAGCATCGCCGGGACGACGGCCGACCACTTCGTAAGCTATGGATTTACCGCTGGCGGCTTCAAAGGCTCTGATCGCCTCAATGACAGAGTATCCGTTGCCGGTGCCAAGGTTGAATACCCCCAAGCCTGGCGTTTTGGCCAGATACTCCAGCGCTTTCAAATGGCCTTTGGCAAGGTCTACAACATGGATATAATCGCGCACACCGGTCCCGTCCGGTGTGTCGTAGTCATCTCCAAACACGCTGAGCTTGTCTCGACGGCCCACCGCCACCTGACTGATAAAAGGCATCAGATTATTAGGTACATCATTCGGGTCTTCGCCTATTTCTCCTGAGGCATGTGCGCCCACCGGATTAAAATACCGCAACAGAGCAATACGCCAATCCGGATCTGACTGATACAGATCCATTAACGCCTGCTCAACCATCCATTTTGAACGCCCGTAGGGATTGATCGCACCGGTCGGCGCAGTTTCATCAATAGGCATTTTTTCCGGCATGCCATAAACTGTCGCTGAACTGGAAAAGACCATGGTTTTACACTGGGCAGCAATCATGGCGTCGATGAGTTTAAGCGTGCCATTCAGATTCACATCGTAGTAACGAACGGGTTGTGCAACCGATTCACCCACGGCTTTCAAGCCCGCGAAGTGCAGAACCGCCTCAATATTGTTCTGCGAAAATACAGTTTTCAGCAGATGTGCATCCCGTATATCTCCGCGCACAAACGACAGCTTTTTCTGGGTAATGCGCTCAACTGCCTGCAGGCTTTTTTTGCTGGAGTTGGACAGATCATCAAGCACAAGCACATCATGGCCAGCCTGCAGCAGCTCGACACACATGTGTGAACCAATGTAACCCGCACCGCCGGTGACCAGGATTGTCTGCTTAGTCTCTTGCTGCATGGAAGCTGTTAAACCTTATAGTAGGAACGATACCAGGCAACAAAATTTTTGATGCCTGTTTCAATTTGCGTTTTCGGCTGATAGCCCATGTCACTGACAAGGTCACTCACGTCGGCCGCCGTATCCGCCACGTCGCCGGGCTGCAGCGGCAGCAGATTGCGAATGGCTGCAATACCCAGCGTCTGTTCCAGCACCTCGATGTAGCGGGAGAGGTTGACCGGATTATTGCTGCCAATATTGTACAGTCGGTAAGGTGCTTTGGACGTTGCCGGGTCAGGTGCCGCGGCATTCCAGTTTGCATCCGCTCGCGCGACTCGATCACAGGCACGAACGACGCCCTCTACAATATCGTCTATGTACGTAAAATCCCTGGTGTGATTGCCATGATTAAACACATCAATGGGCTTTCCGGCGAGGATATTTCGGGTGAACAGAAACAGTGCCATATCGGGTCTGCCCCAGGGCCCGTACACGGTAAAAAAACGCAGACCGGTCACCGGCAGATCAAACAGATGTGCGTAGGTATGTGCCATCAGCTCATTACTTTTCTTGGTTGCGGCGTAAAGCGAGACTGGATGATCCACACCTTCATGGACAGAGAACGGCATATTGGTGTGCAGACCATAAACAGAAGAGGTGGAGGCAAACACCAGATGCTCGCTGCCGTAATGGCGCGCAGCTTCAAGCACGTTCAGAAATCCCGTTATGTTGGCGTCGATGTAGGCCTGAGGATTATCCAGGCTGTAGCGAACGCCTGCCTGGGCAGCCAGGTGGATCACCCGTGCTGGACCCGCGGATTCATACACCTTGCGAAAAGCCCCGGCATCAGCGATGTCGATTTTGTGGAAGCTGAAGCCCGATTTTTCCTCCAGACGCGCAAGCCGTGCCTTTTTCAGGCTGACATCGTAGTAATCGTTGAGATTATCAATGCCGACCACCTCATCCCCGCGCGCCAGCAGCTGATGGGCGGTGCTGGAGCCGATAAACCCCGCGACGCCGGTAATCAGGACCCGCACTAAAGCTCCCCCTCACCAGCGTCAGATCCGATGCACACAGACAATCCGACGTGGTCGCGATCTGGCAGGCCAACCTGACATTGTAATACTGAAAGTTGAAACAAGGGGTCATCCACTTCAAGCTCGACCAGGATTATGCCTCAGGACCGGCACAACTGTGCCGAACAGATATAAAAACTGCGTTACTTGTTACACTATTTACATCAAATTACAGTATCCCATAGCCAAGATCGCTATCATGAAGGTTGTAAACCACACTAATTTCCGAGGCACGCATGAGCACGATTGAGAAGGCAGCTGCCAAACTCGTCTCTAAAAAGAAAGTCGTCCAGCCCTCGGAGCACATTGTCGACCATGTTGATCTGCAGGCAGCGGAGCTGCCGGCTCAAGTCAGCGATATTGACAGAAAAACTGCCGAAAATAGCCCTTCAACGACCATTGTCCATCAAACCTGCGAGCTGGACTTCGAAATGCTGGCGGAAAACGGCTTTTTAGTACCTGGTCACAACAATCCTCAGCAATCTCAGGAGTTCCGTCGTATCAAGCGGCCATTGCTGCTGAACCAACAACCAAAAATTGCCGCTGAACTGCCGCTGCCAACCAACGTCATCTTCATCACCAGCGCGCTGCCTGGAGAGGGCAAGACCTTTGTTTCATTGAATCTGGCGTTGAGCCTGGCCGCGGAGCTGGACAAGCGGGTGTTGCTGATAGATGGAGACGCCGCAAAACAGGATCTCAGTCGATGGATGGGTATAGCCGAACAGCCTGGTCTGGTAGACCTGCTTACCAGCGGTAAACCCTACGCAGAAAGCAGCATCATCGACACCAACGTTGAACGCCTGCAGGTCATGCCCTGCGGCGCCATGGTCGACAATCTGGATGAGCTTTATGCAAGCCGGTTAATGGATACACTGCTGTCTGGTCTGGCCAGTTTCGACAGTAATCGAATTCTTATCGTCGATGGTCCGCCACTGATTGCGACCACCGAGGCGGCGGTGCTTGCACGACGTATGGGTCAGGTGGTGCTGGTGGTTGAAGCCAACAAAACGCCTCAATCCGCTGTTGAACAGGCCGCCGCACAGCTGGAAGGCTGCCAGTTGGTCAGCTCGCTACTCAACAAAGCCACCGGTTCAAACAACGCCGGTTATGGGTACGGATATGGGTATGGTTACGGTCAACACGCAAAAGACAGCGAGTAACGCGCATGTATGAAGAACATTTTCAGCTCAGTCGCAAGCCGTTTCAGCTGAGCCCGGACGCGCGCTTTTTCTTTCCCAGCATTGAACACAAACGGGCACTGTCGTTTCTACAATACGGTTTGAATCAGGGTGATGGTTTCATTGTCATCACGGGTAATGTGGGTACCGGCAAAACCACACTGGTGCAGGCGCTGCTGGCCGATCTGGATGATGCGGACCTGTCCGTGGCGACCATTGTGACCTCCAATCTGAAAGAAGATGACCTGCTGCAGATGGTGGCGCATAGTTTTGGCGTTCCCACAGGTCAGGGTAACAAAGCAGGTTTGCTGCGAGACCTGGAACACAATTTCCTGCAACAGGCCAAAGCCCAGCGTCGTATCCTTCTCATTGTCGATGAAGCTCAGAATCTGCCTGCAGCGTCTGTAGAAGAACTGCGTATGCTGTCGAATTTTCAGTTTGACGGCAAACCGCTGGTACAGATCTTCCTCCTCGGGCAACAGGAATTTCGCACAACCCTGTTGTCGGCGGGCTTTGAGCAATTGCGCCAGCGTATCATTGCCACTTACCACCTCAATCCGCTTACCGAAGAAGATACGCAGACCTACATTACTCACCGCTTGAGTGTTGCCGGCTGGCAGGATCATCCGAAGTTTGAAGATGATGCTTTTGCGGCGATCTACGCGTTCTGCGAAGGTGTACCTCGACGCATCAACAACGTATGCGACCGCTTGTTATTGTATGCGTATCTGGAAGATATCGACATTATCGATAAACATGTGGTCGAAAACGTGTCCAATGAAATCGGATCCGAATTCTGGGGTGGCACGCCGGAACCTGCGGTTGCCTCGGAATCGAGTAAACCAGCCGCCGCCGAAGTATTTGATACGCCACAAGCGCCACTGGAAACCATGGCCCGCACCATGTTCGACAAAGCCAATGTGCAGAACAGACTGGCTGCCTTAGAACGCGCTGTGGACAGCCTGGGGCACAACATCAAACCTGAAATAGCAGAACTGCGTGAAGAACTCGGCTTCATCCGCCTGATGCTGGAAGATGTTTTACATGAAATGCGCGCCCAGAACGGCGTGGAAAAATCAGGCTCTAAGAAAAGCGCCTGAACTCTAATGAAAATCTCTGGATTTGAAAGGTAACACGGCTTCCTGAGAGGGCGTTGCAACTGCTGCATCTTTTGCAACGTCTTCGTGTATCGACATATCGACAAGCATTTGTGTGGCGTCTTCGACATGACCGGCCACCACATGAATCACCGCGCCTTCGCGCTCGACCACCCCTTTGATTTTCAACAACTGGCCTTGCAGCAACGCGGCACGATATCGCTGCAACACGGACGACCAGACCACAACATTGATATTCCCGGTTTCATCTTCCAGGGTTAAAAACACCACGCCTGTTGCGGTACCCGGCCGCTGCCGACCGGTTACCAGACCGGCAATGCGTATCATCTGCCCCTGTCGATATTCCAACAGTTCTTTTGCAGTACGATATTTTTCCAAAGCCGCCTGAGTACGCAACACCTGCATGGGGTGTGGCCCCAGAGTCAGACCGGTATAACGATAATCGTCAAGCAGATCTTCTTTAACACTGGGAACAGGCATCACTTCCTGTTCATCATCCGGCACATCGCACACCATACGTGCGGCCTGCAGAGGTAGCGGGGGATGTATGCCTGCAACCTGCCAGTGCGCCTGATGGCGGTGCCCACTGAGCTGTTTAAGTGCTCCAGCGCGTGCCAGAAAGCGCATGGACTGATCATTTAACCCTGCCCGGTGCGCAAGGTCTGCCGCATCAGTAAAAGGCTGCTGCCAGCGGGCCTGACTGATCTGCTGTGCGGTTTCTTCATTCAGCCCTTTCACCATACGTAAACCCAGCCGCAAAGCCGCTGGACTGCGTGGTGTATTATCCCGCGACTCCAGCGTATGTGCCCACTGGCTGATACAGACATCAATTTCGCGTATTTCAATATTATGCCGCTGGGCATCCTGAATGAGCTGTGCAGGGGAGTAGAAGCCCATGGGCAGACTATTGAGCAGACCGCAATAAAAAGCCGCGGGCTCATGACACTTAAGCCAGGAAGAGACATATACCAGCAGCGCAAAACTGGCCGCATGGGATTCCGGAAAACCGTAATCACCAAAACCTTTGATCTGTTTAAAGACGCGGGCTGCAAAGTTTCTGTCGTGGCCCCGGGCCAACATGCCATCCACCAGCTTTTTCTCAAACACTTCTAATCCGCCGCGCTTTTTCCAGGCGGCCATCGCTCGACGTAACTGATCTGCTTCACCGGCGCTGAATCCTGCGGCAACCATGGCCAGCTCAATCACCTGCTCCTGAAAAATGGGTATGCCCAGAGTGCGTTCAAGCACCTGACGCACAGCTTCGCTGGGGTAGTGCACCGGCTCAAGACCCTGACGACGGCGTAAATAGGGGTGCACCATATCCCCCTGTATCGGTCCCGGGCGTACGATGGCCACCTCAATCACCAGGTCGTAGAAATGCTGGGGTTTGAGTCGGGGCAACATGGCCATCTGTGCACGGGATTCAACCTGGAAAACCCCAACACTGTCACCAGCCTGCAACATTGCATAGGTTTGCGGATCTTCTGCGGGAATCTGTTCTACAGTTAAAGACGACCCGTTATACGCATTAAGTACCTGCAGCGATTTCCGTATGGCAGTTAACATGCCCAGTGCCAGCACATCAATCTTAAGCAGTCCAAGGGCCTCAAGATCGTCTTTATCCCATTGAATGACTGTGCGCTCAGGCATCGAAGCGTTTTCTACCGGCACCAGCTGCGCCAGTGGACCTCTGGAAATAACAAAGCCGCCCACATGCTGAGACAGATGCCGAGGAAAGCCCAGAATTTCATTCACAAAATATAAAAACTGTTCAGCAACCCGACTCTCGGGATCCAGGCCCGCTGCCCGCAGACGCGCGGGGATTTCCTCCTTTTTATCCCACCAGGCCATGGATTTAGCCAGCAGATCTGTGACGTCAGCACTCAAACCCAACGCTTTACCTACATCACGGATAGCGCTGCGTGGGCGGTAACACACCAGCGTGGCAGCCAGCGCCGCACGATCCCGACCGTAGCGTTTGTAGATGTACTGAATGACTTCTTCGCGCCGCTCATGTTCAAAATCAACGTCTATATCCGGCGGTTCGTTACGCTCTTTGGAAACAAAACGTTCGAACAACAGATGCATACGATCCGGATCCACTTCAGTCACATGCAGGCAATAACATACCGCTGAGTTAGCCGCAGAGCCGCGCCCCTGACACAAAATATTCTGGCTGCGGGCAAACTGCACAATGTCCTGCACAGTGAGGAAGTAGTGTTCGTAGTTAAGCTGCGCAATCAATCCCAGCTCTTTATCCAGCAGCTTCTGCATATCCGCGGGGATACCTGCTGGCCAGCGCTCCAGCGCGCCGGCCATGGTCAGCTGGCGCAGGTAGGTATGGGGCGTGAGATGGGGAGGGACCAGATCTTCCGGGTACTCATAACGCAGCTCATCCATGGAAAACTGGCATCGATCAGCTATGACCATGGTTTCAGCCAGCATTTCCGGTGCATAAAGCTGTTGCAGGTCCGCCAGGCTGCGCAAGGTGCGCTCTGCGTTTGCAAAACCTCGCAGGCCAACATCACTGACCTGAGTTTTCAAGCGCACTGCGGTGAGCAGGTCCTGCAGGGGTTGCCGCTCAGGCTGATGGGTATGCACATTATTGGCTGCAACTATCGGCAGGTGTAAACGCATGGATAACGTCAGTGCCTGCGCGGTTTTGTCGAGATCATGGCCGTCTCTGAACAATTCAAGTGCAATCCACAGATCAGGAAACACAGCTTTCAAAGCTTGGCCAACAGCCATCTGTTGACCTATCTGGCCAACCGGTAATACCCACAGTGCCAGGCAGCCTTTTACCCCCCAGCGAAAATCATCCAGCGTGGCCAGGTACTCACCTTTGGCCGCACGGCGTCTGAGCTTGGATATCATGGCTGACAGCTGTCCGTAGGTTGCACGATCAGGCGCCAACAGAACAAGTTTGGCGCTCAGCGTGGCGGCACCTTCATCAGATGTCGGCAGATCTTTTTTGGTTTCTATCTGGATTTCAAATTCAGAACCGACAATCAGTTTTATACCCAGGTCTTTGGCCGCGATGTGTGCTTTTACCAGACCGGCGTAGGTACACTCATCTGTCAGCGCAATGGCTTTGTAGCCCAGCATCTTTGCCTGTTTCACCAGCTCTTCGGGATGTGATGCACCACGCAGGAAAGAGTAATTGCTCAGGCAATGTAGCTCCGCAAAAGTACAGGCATGCGGTGCAACGCTGTCTGTATAAAACTTATCCGAAGTAGCCATGCAAATACCATTGCGCCGAGGCATCTTCATAAACCCAGCATTGGGCACCCTGCTGATGTCGGGCAATATAGTAGTCACGGCAGACCACCTCACCCTGCCACCAGTGCGAAACAATACGCTCCGGGCCATGTAACAGCTGCAACTGATCCGGTGCCACGCAACGGGGTGGATCAAACAGCCACAGTGGCCGTCGACCTGAGCGCGCTGAACAGTTGTCGGTAAACTGTCCTTGATCAACCTTAAGTCTGGTTTTCAGCAGTTGATGTGCAGGCACTGCTGCCCAGGCAGTTTCCGGACGATGTTGAGGCTGGCTTTGAATGCCACGCACGCACTGATCTCCCAGGCGCGCGACTAACTCGTCCACCACTGTGCCCAGGTGGCTGCTCAAAGGACTGTTATTGGCGGTTAGTGGAGATAAGGTCCTGAACAGGTTCTGACTTGCCCCGGTCCAGGGCTGCACCCGCTTGGCGATCAAGCCCACGCTTAAGACCTCACGTGGCAGCCTGGCCTGATCCAGCTTCAAGCGACTGACCTTGAGCACTTCCTGGCTGTCCTGCTTACCCTGGGTAAAGCGCAGCAGCACCTTTACACGTTCCTGCCGGTGGCTGGAAAACACCCAGGCCAGCGTTTCACAACCCAGTTGATGTGTGATCAACCAGTGCTGTAACGCCTGCGCCAGCCTGGACATGGGGCTGAAGGCATATTTGTGCAACGTGTTTTTGTCGCGAATAGGCTCCAGCAGATGCAGGGTCTGACTGAACGCTGCGGCAGGGGAGATGGCAGCACGCGGATCAGGCAGATCACCAGTCAGCTGCGCCAGATAAGTCAGCAGCGGCTTGCCGAATCGTCGACCCAGCGATTTACCCGACATTTTCAGCAGAGGTCCCAGGGTATAAATACCCATATTGGCAAAACGCTCAACCACATTGGCTTTAATGCCCGCCAGCTCCAGCCCGGCATCTGCCAGCGGCACCCTCGGCAACGTCTGCTGTCCGGAGCGGGCCAGGGCAATAGCCGCCCAGGGGGTTGCAGCCGTACGCACCACAACCTGATGACCCAGCTCATGACAAAGCGCGGCAATCTGATTGTTGAGCTCAGTAGCGCTGCCAAACAGTTTTAAGCTGGCACCTATTTCCAGCAATATGCAGTCTGGTGGCTGCAGGCTGACGTAGCTGCTGAAGCGATACAGCGTGTCTGCCAGCATGGTTAACTTTTTAGACTCATCAACAGGTGAGCGGTGCTGATGTTTAAGCCCCGGTGCAATGCTGTGCGCCGTTGCCAGGGTAGTGCCTGCTGTAATGCCACAAGCTTGCGCGGCCTGGTTACGCAGTAAGACCCGGTTATTCTCCAATACAACAAAAGCCTGTGCGCGCTCTGCTTCGGGCTCAACAGCAGCGGCGCTGAAAATTTCCAGCGGCAGACGCGGAAAATGTATGGCCAACCAGAGCATATCAATGAGACAGCGGGGGAGAGGGCTCAACCGCAGAAGGTGTGCTGAACAACAACTCTGTTGCAGCTGGTGCAACGTCCAGGCGCTCGGCATTGCCCTGATCCTGTTGGGTAAAAGCCCGCCATACCTCAAGATGATGCTGTACGTCGCTTGCATCCGGATAATCTGTACTGGTTGTGTCTGCTACCGGCAGCAACACATTGCTGACCGGCCAGCCACCGCGCCGTTTCAGAATGTCCACCGATAGCTGACCCGGTTTGAGATGATTCAGAGCCACACGCAACTCGGCCATACTGGACTGTGTCAGTGCCGTTTTCGGTCTGAACAGACAGGTCAAAGTCTGTCCCTGTTTGGCGGCAACCTGCAGACGCTGAGTGTCTTTTAACTTGAGCTTTTTCTCATCCAGCCAGGCCAGCGCCATACTGCAGCTACCGGATTTACAGGCGCGTTCCAATGCCCACAAGGCGTCCATATGTGTGCGCGGGTGAACCAGCAGAATTTTGCTGGTATCAATGCCGACAGACTGCAGGGCTGGCGCATAAGGGATAAAAGGCGGGTTGATCCAGGCCAGCCAGCGCGCTTCGCTGTGGCCGAGCTGCTGCAACGCCGGCACCAGTAATCGCAGTTCGCCAACTCCCGCCGAAGTCAGCATGAATTCCATTAACCCGGCTGCCGGCCAGCCTTTACCGGGCAGGTGCTGGTCGAGTTGTTGATAGCCGCTGGGAATGCCTGGTTTCTGCTGCTGGTGCTGCTGCGCCAGCTGCCCTGCACGCCACAGGTCAGGGTGGCGCAGCAGTTTGTTTTTAATATCCTGCTGGCGGCTTTCTGGTGAAGTCTGTTGTGCTGTTGGGTTTTGTATTGTTGCAAGAAGGTCCATCACAGCGCTGGATATGTTTACAGGGGTCGGCCAGAATAACTGTATAAATAAACAGTATCAAGTGCCAGCCCTGAAAACACCTTGTGGTGCCCATGCGCTGAACTGAAATGAGCCGCGTGATGAAAGGCCCGGTTCAGTTTATTTGAACTCGTTGCCTCTACCGATACCGTAATAGCTCAGCCCCTGCTGACGTAACAGTTCAGGGTCATACAGATTGCGGCCATCGAAAATAACCGGCTCTTTCAGCGCGTCTTTGATGCCCGCAAAGTCAGGGCTGCGGAATTCGTTCCACTCTGTCACAACAATCAGGCCGTCTGCATCGTTGAGCGTCTGCCTGCGGCGTTCGCACACTTCAAGATTGGGGTTATCCGCATAAATACGGCGGGCTTCGTTATTGGCTTCCGGATCGTAAGCGCGCACGTTTGCACCCGCTGTGGTTAACAGATCAATCAACGTTCTGCTGGGGGCTTCGCGCATATCGTCTGTGTTAGGTTTAAACGCCAGCCCCCACAAGGCAAACGTGCGGCCCGCCAGATCCCCTTTAAAATGCCGGGATACCTTGTCAAACAGCACGCGTTTCTGCGCGGCATTGACCGCCTCAACACTGCTGACAATCTGCGCGTCATACCCTGCTGCACTGGCAGTATGGATGAGGGCTTTGACGTCTTTGGGAAAACAGGAACCGCCATAACCTGTGCCAGCATAAATGAAGTGATATCCAATACGTGGATCCATACCAATACCACGGCGCACCGATTCAATATCGGCATCCAGGCGTTCTGCCAGGTTGGCTATTTCATTCATCAGACTGATGCGCGTGGCCAGCATGACGTTAGCGGCATACTTGGTCAGTTCTGCTGAGCGCACATCCATGTGAACAATCTTGTCATGGTTACGGTTAAAAGGCGCGTAGAGCTGTTCCATCACCTGCGCGCCGCGCGTGCTGGAAGAACCAATCACAACGCGATCGGGTTTCATGAAATCTGCAACCGCGGCGCCTTCTTTCAGAAATTCAGGGTTAGATACCACATGAAACGGTATCTCAACACCACGCTTGGCCAGCGCTGCAGCTACAGCGGCCTGCACCTGATCTGCAGTACCTACCGGCACAGTGGACTTATCCACAATCACTTTCTCAGTGTGCATATGTTCACCAATGCTGTTGGCAACGGATAAAACGTATTGCAGATCTGCCGAGCCATCTTCATCGCTGGGCGTACCTACGGCAATGAAAACGATATCCCCATGATTGACGCCTGCCGCAATGTCCGTGGTGAAAGACAACTGACCCTGGGCGAGGTTGCTTTGTACCATGTCTTCCAGACCAGGCTCAAAGATAGGCACTTCGCCGGCCTGCAGGCGCGCAACTTTGGCGGCATCGATGTCTACACATAAGACATCGTTACCCATTTCCGCAAAACAGGTGCCGGTGACCAGGCCCACGTAACCCGTGCCAAAAATCGAAATTTTCATAAAATCTATCTATCCAAAATCTATCAGAATACTAAAGCACCGCCTCGATGAGGTTGGGTCCATTGTGAGCAAGCGCTGCGATCAATGCCTGATTAAACGCCTGGGCGCTGTCAGCCCGCACGGCGTCAACCCCCATACCCTGAGCAAGTGCTACCCAATCCAGGTCCGGGCGGGTGAGTTCCATCATATCCATGGCTTTACGCCCGGGATTGACGGCGCCGACCCGCATGAATTCAACCTGCAGAATGGCATATTTGCGATTGGAGAAAATGACCGTGGTCACGTTCAGATGTTCCCGCGCCTGGGTCCACAACGCCTGCAGCGTATACATACCGCTGCCATCTGCCTGCAGACCGAGTACGGGACGATCCGGACAGGCGACCGCAGCGCCCGTGGCTGCAGGAATACCCATGCCAATGGCGCCACCGGTCAGATCCAGCCAGCTATGGCTCGGCGCGCTGGCGGTAAACCCGGGCATGGCAAAACCTGCTGTTGCGGCCTCGTTTACAACAATCGCCTGTTCCGGCAGCAGTGCCGCCACACTCTGCGCAACAGACTCAGGCGTTAACGCCCCACGTGGCAGTTCTGGTCGTAGCAGTTGCGTCACAGGTGCATCAAAGGCTGTCGCGTCCAGCGCATCCACCAGATCTGACAGTGCTTTTAAGGTATCTTCGCCGGGTTCCGAGAGAATGTGTGAACTGGCATGTTCAGGCGTCAGCCTGCTGGCTTTGCCCGGGTAGGCAAAAAAACTGACCGGCGCTTTGGTATCCACCAGCACAACGTGTTGAAACGGCTGCAGGGCTGTTTCTGCCTGTTCAGCAAAATAGGGCAGGCGGGGCATCTCAACCCGGCCCGCGCCACGCTCAATCCGACTGATAAACGTATCACCCATCAGTGATGCACCTGTCGCAGCGGCAATCTTACCCAGCAGAACAAGGCCCTGCTCAGTCACCGCTTCTCCATTGCACAACAGCACAGTCGGTTCGCCGCGACGCAACACCTGCGCGACGGCTTCAATCTGACCGTCTCCGACAGCGGACTTAGTCGGCCGGGGCAGTGGTGCAGCAGGTCCTTCCGAGGCATTCCAGGCGCTGTCCGCTGGCAGTATGAGGGTTGCAATCTGGCCTGCGCCAGCACAGGCTGCCTGTACTGCTCGCGCACCATCACGGGCCACATCTTCTGCACGTTCACTGACCGCAATCCAACCCGATACGGGACCGGCAAACCCTTGAATATCTGAGGTTAACGGGGCATCCAACGCACGGTGATACGTGGCGTGCTCACCCACTATGTTGACAATCGGTGTGTGCGCGCGGCGGGCATTGTGCAGATTGGCCAGACCGTTGGCCAGACCCGGGCCCAGATGCAGCAGCGTACAGGCAGGTTTGCCTGCCATGCGCGCATAGCCATCCGCAGCGCCGGTGACCACGCCTTCAAACAAGCCAAGGATCGCGCGCATACCAGGTTGCTGGTCCAACGCCGCCACAAAATGCATTTCGGACGTGCCCGGGTTTGTGAAACAAACGTCCACCCCGCAATCGACAAGTGTCTGCAGCAGAGCCTGAGCGCCATTATGTGCCATGAACGGGAACCGTATCCGAAGAATATGACAGTTTAGGGGGGGCAATCCGGAGGGTCCAGCAGGGAACTGTAAACAGTGTGTTGTCTTGCGCAGACGCGGGAACTTACTTAGGCTGCAGTCCTTATTACGTCTTTGACAAATTACCTGGATCTTATGGAATACGATTACAACCTGTATGTGCTCGGCGCAGGCTCCGGCGGCGTGCGCGCCAGCCGCATTTCATCAGGCTACGGCGCAAAAGTGGCGGTGGCCGAATCTACTTATCTTGGCGGCACCTGCGTCAATGTCGGCTGTGTACCCAAAAAGCTGTTTGTCTATGGCTCTCACTTTCATGAAGACTTCAACGATGCAAGCGGCTACGGATGGGATGTCAGCGTCAACGGTTTCGACTGGCCTACTTTACGAGACAACAAGACCGCTGAAATTCAGCGGCTGAACGGCATCTACCGCAATCTGCTGAACAACGCCGGCGTCGATCTGCATGAAGGTCATGCCAGGCTGATCGATGCACACACAGTAGAGGTAAACGGGCAACAACATACCGCGGAAAATATTCTCATTGCCACAGGTGGCTGGCCTACCGTGCCGGACATTCCGGGCGCCGAGCATGTCATCACTTCCAACGAAGCATTCTATCTTGAGCATTTTCCCGAACGTGTGGTTGTGGTCGGCGGCGGCTATATCGCGGTGGAATTTGCAGGCATCTTTGCAGGCCTGGGTGCAAAGACAATTCAACTGTATCGTGGCCCGTTGTTCCTGCGCGGCTTTGATGAATCAGTCCGCGAGTTTGTTAAAGAGGAACTGCCGAAAAAAGGCATTGACCTGCGCTTCAACTCAAATGTGGAACGCATTGAACGCGATGGCGACACCCGCATTGTACATTTGACCGATGGCACTGCTATCCCGACAGATCTCGTGCTGTACGCCACCGGTCGCCACCCTAACACCCAGAATCTGGGGCTGGACGCAGCCGGGGTACAACTTGGCGCACGCGGTGAAGTCCAGGTCAATGAGTTATACCAGACCAATATCCCCAATATTTATGCCATCGGTGACGTCACCGACAGAGTCCAGTTAACTCCGGTCGCAATAGAAGAAGGTATGTGTATCGCCAACAACCTGTTTACCGATCGGCCAAAAATCCACCTCAACTACGATACTATCCCAACAGCAGTTTTCTGCCAGCCTAATATTGGTACCGTAGGGCCCAGTGAAGCGGAAGCCGTTGCCTTGTATGCCGGCGATCTGGACATCTATGAATCGACCTTCAAACCCATGAAACACACCCTCAGCGGACGCGACGAACGCACCTATATGAAAATGATTGTCCGCAGATCGGATGATGTCGTGCTTGCTGTGCACATGGTAGGGCCCGATGCTGGCGAAATCATACAAGGGATCGCGGTGGCCATCGTTGCCGGTGCAACCAAAAAAATATTTGATACAACAGTTGGCATTCATCCGACTGCAGCTGAAGAGTTAGTTACATTACGCGAAAAGTCCCGGGAGGCATGAAACCCATGAAACAGCTTATATTGATCACATCCTTAATTTCCGGGCTGCTGTTGAGCACTATGGCGTCCGCCAAAAATGTCATTCTGTTTCTCGGCGACGGGATGGGCATCAGTACTGTGACCGCAGCACGGATTTTTGCCGGGCAGCAACAGGGTCTGAAAGGCGAGGAATATGACCTTGCCTTTGATCGATTCGACAACCTTGCACTGGTGAAAACGTACAACACCGACGCCCAGGTGCCTGACAGCGCCGGCACCATTACCGCCATTGTCACGGGGCAGAAAACCCGCATGGGTGTCCTGAGTGTGACCGCCGAAGTGCCTCGTGGCGATTGTGTCAAAGCGCTGAATCACGAATTACCAACCATTCTGCAGCTGGCAGAGTCTGCCGGTTATGCTTCCGGCATTGTTTCCACAACACGCATCACCCATGCCACGCCAGCCGGTACCTATGCTCACTCACCGGATCGTAACTGGGAAAACAGCAGCGAAATGACCGACGAACATCGTGCGTTTGGCTGTAAAGACATTGCTCAGCAGTTGATAGATATGAGCCACGGCAACGGCATCGACGTCATTCTGGGCGGTGGCAGAGAGCAGTTCTATCCTGACAGCACAAACGATCCCGAGTACGCCGATAAAACCGGCGCGCGGGATGACGGCAAAAATCTCGTCCAGGACTGGCTTAACAAAGCAAACAATCGCCTGTACGCCTGGAACAGAGAGGGTTTCGAAAAATTCGACCCGAATACTGACAACCAATATATGGCGCTGTTTGAACCCTCCCACATGCAATTCGAAGCCGACCGTTCTCGCGACCCCGGCGGCGAACCGTCCATCGCTGAAATGACTCGTTTTGCCATCAAACGCCTGCAGCGGAATGAAAAGGGGTATTTCCTGCTGGTTGAAGGCGGACGCATTGATCACGCTCATCACTTTTCCAATGCCTATAGAGCGTTAACAGACACAGTGGCCATGTCCGACGCCGTTGCCGCAGCGCTTGAACTGGTTGACCTGGACGAAACACTTATCCTGGTCACAGCTGATCACAGCCACACCATGACCATCAGCGGTTATCCGCCTCGCGGGAACCCGATTCTTGGCAAAGTACCGCTGCCTGATAACCCACTTTATCGGGAACCAGACGCGCTGCCCTATACCACGCTGAGCTATGCCAACGGTCCTGGTTATCAGGCCACGCTGCCGGACCTTACGGAAGTCGACACCACCGCACCCAACTATCAGCAGCTGGGTACGGTGCCACTGAGTTCTGAGACCCATGCCGGTGAAGATGTTGCCGCATTTGCTACCGGCAGAAACGCGCAAGCCGTACGGGGCATCATGGAGCAGAACGAATTGTTTGATGTCATGATTACGGCCCTCTTTGACGAGCAGGACTAACGAGATAGCCTGCCAGAAGGGTTGTCAGAACCGGCTGGACCACGCGCGATAACATCGCACTTCTCAAACTCTGCTTAAGTTGCCCATATGCAAACGATAGAAGACGGCCTGAATTTTCTCGATGGCTTTCTCGGCAGCGCCGCGTACTTTCCGCTGGCACTGCTGGGAATGGGCCTGTTTTTCACCTTCTACCTGGGCTTTCCGCAAATCCGCTATTTCAAACATGCCTGGTCGGTACTGCGCGGCAAACATGCCCACCGGGATGACCCTGGTGATACCACCCACTTCCAGGCGCTATCTACCGCGCTGTCCGGCACTGTGGGTACTGGCAATATCGGTGGCGTCGGCCTGGCTATCTTCTTAGGTGGGCCGGCTGCTTTATTCTGGATGTGGGCAACCGCATTTGTCGGCATGACCACCAAATTTGTTGAAGTGACCGTCAGTCACAAGTACCGCAAGCAGGACGACAAAGGCAACATGGTTGGCGGCCCCATGCACTACATGGAATACGGTCTCAACATGAAATGGCTGGCTGTTTTTTTTGCCATTGCGACGGTCATCAGCAGCTTTGGCAGCGGCAACCTGCCGCAGGCGAACAACATGGCATCGGGCCTGATGACTTCATTTGCCATTCCCACCTGGATCAGCGGTGCTGTCTTAGCTGTTCTGTTAGGCCTGGTGATTATTGGCGGTATTCGACGTATCGCCGTGGTTGCGGCCACCTTGGTGCCGTTTATGGGCATTCTCTACGCTTTTGGTGCACTGGCAGTTGTTATGTCCAATTACGACAACGTTCTGCCGGCTCTGGCCTCCGTAGTGAGTGATGCGTTTACCGGTTCCGCAGCAACCGGCGGTTTTCTCGGCGCCAGCTTTGCTTACGCATTCAACCGGGGAGTAAACAGGGGCCTGTATTCAAATGAAGCCGGGCAGGGGTCTGCGCCCATTGCACACGCCTCCGCCAAGACAAAAGAGCCTGTTGCAGAAGGCATGGTGTCTATTCTGGAACCTTTCATCGACACCCTGATCATATGCACCTTAACCGGATTGGTTATTCTGTCATCTGGTGTGTGGCAACAGAAATTTGAAACTTCTTTTGCCGGGTTTGACACTCACATAATCGCCGGTTCCTACAGCGATGAAAATCCGGAACATGTCTCGCAGCTGTTTGCCCACCTTGATCTGTCGCCGCCGGAAAACGACCCGGTCAAAGCTTTCAGTGGTGAACTGGCAGTCATCAATGGTGTGATTCAGGGCGAAGCCGCAACGATTATGCACAACCGCTCCATCGCGCAAGACGTGCGGGTATACGTCGACAACGCGCTTTTTACAGGCACTGTAACGGTAGCTGATGGCAGCCTCACTACCGACAATCTGCTGCTCCGGGGAAAATCCCTCCTGCACTCGGTACCGTTGACAGCCCAGGCATTCCAGGCGAGTTTCCTTGGTGTATTCGGTGAATACGTGGTGACCATCGGATTGGTTATGTTTGCCTTTTCAACCGCGCTGGCATGGTCGTACTATGGCGATCGGGCGGTCACATATCTGGTAGGTTCGCGCTGGGTCACACCTTACAGGCTGCTGTACGTCATTGGTTTTTTCCTGGCCACTGTCGCCGACACCAGCCTGGTCTGGCTGATTTCTGCAATCACCGTTGCCCTGATGACGCTACCCAATCTGGTGGGCATTTTCCTGATGCGTAAAGAAGTCAAACAAATGAGCGCCGAATACTGGCAGAAACATAAAAATTAACGAAGCAGATTCAAAGCGTTAGTTGTCAGGCAGCTTTCACACAGCACGTACCTGTTTGCCGGGTCATCAAACTGCGCCAGGATCTGCCAACCCCGCTGCAGTTGAGACAGCGGGCTTGTTCTGCTTACCCGGGTCTGTGCGTCAGGCATCATCAGCTCCGCCAGAAACGCGGCGCGCGGATCAACCGGTGGTTGCAGTCGTACCGGCTCCCAGGTGTCAAGGCCCGCAAGCTCGGCTGCTTTTTCCTGGGCCAGGTGAAAGCCGCCCAGTTCATCTACCAACCCCAACTGCTTGGCTGTCTCGCCGGTCCAGACACGACCTTGAGCAATAGCATCCACCTGTTCAAGACTCATATCACGCCCTCGAGCAACAAGGGCGATAAACTGCGCATAGCCATGCTCCACCTGCGCCTGAAGTATCTCTGCCATAGGTTGATTGACGCCGGTAAATGGATTCAATCCCATGCTGAGTTCCGTAGTACCCACACCATCGGTATACACACCATATTTTTCCAGCGTCTTCTCAAAGGAAGGGATAAAACTGAAAATGCCGATTGATCCGGTGATTGAGGTGGGTTCAGCAACTATGGCATCTGCCGTCGCTGACACCCAATAGCCACCCGAAGCGGCGCTGGCCCCAAAAGAAGCGACCACCGGCTTACCTGCCAGTTGCAGCAACTCCAGTTCCTGACGGATCAACTCTGAGGCAAACTGACTGCCACCGGGAGAATCTACCCGCAGCACGACTGCTTTGACTGATCGGTCATCCCGCGCCCTGCGAATAAGGCTGATGATGTCTTCAGCAACGGCCAACTGGTTACCTTCTCCCTGGTTCATGATGATGCCCTGAACCACAATTTCAGCAATTTTGTCTTTGCCCAAAGCAACCGCGGGTTCATACAGGGCGTTGGCAGTAAGGTAAGTCTGGAAATCAATACCGTTGATCTCACCGCGCAGACGATCCCTGTAACCAACATCGTCAGCAATACGTACGTTGACCTGATCCGCCGTGAGGAGCTCATCTACAAGCTGGGTTTCAAGCGCCGCGCGCGCCATATCTCCCTGGGTGATCTTGAGAATATCCGCGAGATTGTCGGCGTAGCTTTGCAATACAGGTTTTTCGATGAGTCGATTGGCCGAGATATCCCGCAGAAAATGCTGCCAGATGTCCTGATACAGTTCTTCACTGGCCAGACGCGATTCTTCAGACATGTCGTTGCGGGTGTAAGGCTCTATGGCCGACTTGTAATCGCCAACGCGAAAGACATGAACATTTACATCAAATTTATCCAGCAATTCCTTGAAATAGAAAGTAAATCCACCAAAACCCTCAAATATAATCTGACCCATCGGGTGCAGATAAAGTGCGTCCGCAAAACTGGCCACGTGATACTGGGCCTGGCTGTAGTACTGCCCATAGGCCACCACTTTCTTGCCGGCACTTTGAAACCCGGCCAGGGCTTCGCCAATGCGCTGGGCATGGGCAGGCGCAGCCCAGGCCATTTCATCCAGATCAAGGACAATCATCTTTATCTGCGGGTCGCTGGCAGCCAGCTCAATGGCCCGCAGCAGACTGCGCAGTTCAACCTCAGCCAGCCGCGGACCCGCGGTCAGAAGCTCCTCAAATGGATCAGGCAGGGTGGCCGCATCAACTATCACCCCGCGCGGATTGATCACCAGCGCCGCGTTATCCGGCACCGTAATCCCTTCACAGGTAGCCAGCAAACCCAGCGTGATCAGCACCAGCACCAGCAGAAACAGAGCATTAAGGAAAAAGTTTCGCAACTTTGTGATCCCGGCGCCGATGCGGCCGAGAATGCTGACTTTGGAATTAGACATACAGGTTTAGCGCCACCATTGATGGAAATTTGAGCCGCGATATCCATGCGGCCAGAGCAAAATAAGATCTTAGCGTTTTTTCGACCGTCACGATGTGAAAAGCGCTAATATCCCGCCATGAAAAAAACCGCAGACACCCAAAAAAGACCGCTCTGGCGCTGGTCGGAGTTGAGCCGCGGCTTACTTCATCATGAGGTCCAGGGTCCGGATATCAATGGCGTTGGCGTCGACAGCCGCCTGATCAAAAAAGGGCAGCTGTTTATCGCACTGCCGGGCGATCCGGGGCCAAGGTTCAATCCGAGCTATCGCAGCGCGGTTGATGGGCACAGTTTTGTTGCCCAGGCCGCCGCCGCGGGTGCTGCCGGCGCGCTTGTGCACCAGGATGCGGACACCCTTGGTGTGCCTGCGCGCTTCCCCTTGTTACGGGTAGAAGATACTTACGATGGCCTGTGGACCCTGGGACAACTGGCGCGGGCAAGGCTGGCGGGTAAAGCGATTGCCATTACCGGCAGCAGCGGGAAAACAACGGCCAAACACTTTATCAGCGCCGCGCTGAATGCATATGCACCACCCGGCAGTTTCAACAACCACATTGGCGTGCCGTTGTCCCTGGCCAACACCCCGGCAGAAAGCAGATTTGCCGTCTATGAAGTAGGCACCAATCATCCTGGTGAAATCGAACCGCTGGCCAGGATGGTTGCGCCAGATGTGGCTGTGTTGTTGAACGTGCAGTCAGCACACATTGAAAACTTCACCAACTGGGAAGCGTTGAAAAAGGAAAAATTCAGCATATTCAATGGGGTAAGAGACAAAACTAATACCGTGTCTGACTTTTCACTCAATGTGCAGCACGGACTGACATTTGGCACCGACCCGCGCGCAGATGCCTGTGTCACCGATCTACAAGGTGACAGAGCCCGCATAGTTCTGCTGGGGAAATCTCTCAGCGCGCGGATTCCCGGCGGTGGCCTGCATCGAGCAACCACCGTCGCTGCCACCCTGCTGGTCAGCCACCTTCTGCAACAGGACCCGCTGGGGGCCTGCGAACTGCCCCATGAGCTGATTCCCAGCGGGCGAGGCAACATCCTCAAGGTCGGACACCTCACACTGATAGATGACGCCTACAATGCCAATCCGGACAGTATGCTGGCAGCAATTCACAGCCTGCGCTCAGCAAGATCGTCGACGCCATCACCTCACCAGATTGCACTGATTGGTGAAATGCTGGAACTTGGCGATGCCAGCGAAGCGGGGCACCTTGCGCTGGCCGAGCCTTTAAAGGACATTGAACAGGTATTCTGTGTGGGTGCCGGCACGCGCAAACTGGCCGATGAGTTAGGCTGCCCCTGGTACGAACGTGCATCCGACGCGCTTCTGCTTGATGTGATAGCGGCCTGTCACACCGACAGCACAGTTCTGATCAAAGGCTCTAACCGGGTTTTCTGGGCAGAGAACTTCGTTCAACAACTCAAAGAAAAACTCGAAGCGATTGATGTTTCACGTGTAACAAATTGAATTTAGGGCAAAAAAAAGCCCGGACAAGCCGGGCAAGTACCATTAGGAGTCACACTTTCAAAATAAGCTGATGGATCAGCATGTTTATTCTGAAGTCGCTGCAATCGTTGGGGGGGAGACGTGAGCAGCGACAACTGAAGTAAAGCACAGGGTTAAAAATGTGCCAGGAACCCGGTCACATTTTGGGCCATATGCCGCATACTGATACTCGCTCAAACAGGATTCACCCACGTTGATCGTAGACCGCCTTGGCCGACAATTCCGCAATTTACGTCTCAGCCTTACCGCTGCCTGCAACTATGCCTGCACGTACTGCGTCCCCGACGGTAAAAGGCTGCTGGCAGCAAACGCCGAACTGGAAGCGGATGACATGCTGCGGGCAGTCAGCCTGCTGATCGACACAGCGGGCATCGACAAATTGCGTATCACCGGCGGTGAACCGTTGTTATCCCCCAAATTTGATGCTGTTTTGCCGCAGATCATGCAGATGGGGCTTGCTGACGTCTCGCTTACTACCAATGGGCAGTTGTTGCCCCGCAAAGCGCCGTTGATCATCGAAGCTGGCCTGCAGCGGATCAACATCAGCCTGGACACTCTGGATGCCAGAACTTTTCGCGATATCGCCCGCTCCGGTGATCTTGCCACAGTGCTCAAAGGCATTGACCTCATGCTGGATGCAGGGATCAGAGTCAAACTGAATATGGTGCCCATGCGCGGTAAAAACGACCACCAGATTCTGCCTATGCTGGAGTATGCATTAGCCCGCGGTATCGAACTGCGCTTCATTGAACTGATGAACATGGGCCATTTACAGGGCAACGCGCTGTTTGAGCGCCAGTTCTTTGGCATGGACGAAATTCTGGCGCTGATTGCCGAGCAGTACGAGTTTACCCGGGCCGATGCGCCTCTGGATTCCACGGCAGCACGATTCAACATTTCCAGCCGGGGTACGTTCGGCATAATTGCCAACGAAAGTGAACCTTTTTGCCGCACCTGTTCGAGACTGCGTCTGTCGTCCAACGGCAAGCTCTATGGCTGTCTATCCAACGCCAAATCCTATGATCTGCGGGAGATCCTGACCCTGCCTGAGCCTTTGGCGATCGCGCAGCTCCAGTCGGTCCTCGGCAACGCACTGGCCGACAAACAGCTGTCGAGCTTCCGCGGCGAAGTCACCGTCATGAAGTTCATCGGCGGCTGATCCAGACAGGCATCGGGCCCTGCACGGGCAAAAACCCACAGGCCTCCTATACTCAGAAACATCTTTTGAGTAAGTAGACAAGTTGTCCATGTTCACTTTGCGCAGTTATTTCGTCTGCATGCTGTGCCTGCTTATGCTCGCTCTGAACAGCGGCTGCAGCTGGCAGAATACTGTTCACGGCATGGCCACCAGTCCTGGGGTTCTGCGCCTGGATGCCAGGACCATTGTCGAAAACGCACCGCGCTTCACGCTCCCTGCAGACGCTGGCTTGACCATTTACGATGATCACACCACACCTGCACAATGGCTGAGCGCAGCTAATCTGGGCCTGGCAGAAGTATTCGCGACACACTCGCTGCATCGCATGTATCAGTTACAGGTGCGTTGGCCCAGCCAACACGCACCACAGCAGGCTGAACAGGCGCAATCCACCCGGGTGGCCTTACTGGGATTAAGCAGGCTGCCGGCACCGGCAGAAACCGTGCAACTGCCGGTAAAGCTGGTAGATCCTTTTGGTAATACCCTTGCGCACATGTCACTGCACATCAACCCGGCGCTCTGGGGGCCCGACGGGCTGAGTCCGACACTCCTGCAAAGCAGTTTCCGGCAACTCGCAGAGACGTTACGCGACGGTTAGACTGAGCGGTATGAACGCCACTGATAGTTTGTTTAACACCCTCACCAGCTTACAGGCCGGAAAAAAACTCCCACCCGTTGAACTCTGGCAACCCGAGCGATCAGGCCGCATCGATATTGTCATCAATGATCAAGGCGAGTGGCTGCACGAAGGCAGCAGAATCCGACGACAGCCATTAGTTGATCTGTTCGCCACGATATTGAGGCGCGAGGGTGATGATTATTACCTCGTGACGCCGGCGGAAAAGCTGGCCATCGAAGTGAGTGACGTGCCTTTCATTGCCACCGACCTGGATGTCCGCGGCAGCGGCCAGCAGACCGACCTTCTGTTCACCACAAACGTCGGCGACTATGTCATGGCGGGGCCTGAACACGCACTCACCATGCGCGCCGAGCGACCCTATCTGCACGTGCGTAACGGCCTGGAAGCGCGCCTCTCGCGCAGTGTCTATTATCGTCTGGTCGACAAGGGCGTCGAAGTCGCTGATCACCTTTATGTGTACAGCCAGGGTCAGGCCTTTGACCTTGGCATGTTTGCCTGAAGGTCTTCACCCATACACCCTTACCTCACATGTTGGGGTAATTCGGTCCGCCAGTGCCTTCCGGCACAACCCAGTTTATATTTTGTGCCGGGTCTTTAATGTCACAGGTTTTACAGTGCACACAATTCTGCGCATTGATCTGGAACCGCTGAACACCGTTTTCCTCAACAATCTCATATACACCTGCAGGGCAATAGCGCTGCGCCGGCTCGTCATATTTCGGTAAATTGACCTGCAGCGGAATATCCGGGTCTGACAGCACCAGATGACAGGGCTGATCTTCTTCGTGAGACGTATTGGATATGAACACCGAAGACAGCTTGTCAAAGGAAATCTTGCCATCCGGTTTGGGGTAGTCGATTTTCCTGGCCTTTGAAGCCTCTTTCAACGTGGCGTAATCAGGCGTCGGGTCAGTTAACGTCCAACTCTGATGACCTTTGAAAAACTGATCCACAAACGCATGGATGGAACCACCGAGCACACCAAACTTGTGCAAACCCGGAGCGACATTGCGGGCGCGATTGAGTTCTTCAAACAGCCAGGAATTTTCAAATCGCCTGCGATAACTGGCCACTTCAGTGTAAGCATGACCGGCAGCCAGCTCTTCAAACACGGCCTCGGCGGCAAGCATGCCGGATTTCATTGCTGTGTGGCTGCCTTTGATTTTCAGCGGATTCAGAAAGCCTGCGTCGTCACCAGCCAGGGCAGCACCGGGCACAGTTAATGTCGGCAGCGCCTGCAGGCCGCCTTTGATGATGGCTCGTGCGCCATAAGAGACACGCTCACCGCCTTCAAGCAGACCAGCAATCTCCGGGTGGTGCTTCCAGCGCTGGAATTCATCAAACGGAGACAGGTGAGGATTGGAATAGCTCAGATCGATGATGAGGCCCAGTGACACCTGGTTGTTGGGCAGGTGGTACAGATAGGAACCACCCGTGGTGGAACCCGGCAGGTGGCCCAGCGGCCAGCCCACGGTGTGCATGACTTTTCCAGCTTTGTGTTTTGCTGGATCCACCGTCCACAGCTCTTTAAAACCAATGCCGTAGTGTTGCGTGGCAGAATCTGCATCCAGATTGAATTTTCTGATCAGCTGTTTGCCCAGGTGACCGCGACAGCCTTCTGTGAACAATGTGTACTTCGCCCGCAGCTCATAACCTGGCGCGAAGGTGCCTTTCGGTTCACCGTCTGCGCCAACCCCCATGTCGCCTGTTGCAATACCGGCCACTGAGCCATCGTCGTTGTACAGCACTTCAGAAGCGGCGAAGCCGGGAAAAACGTTGACCCCCATGTTTTCCGCCTGTTCACCCATCCAACGGCACAGATTGCCCAGGCTGATGGCGTGATTACCCTCATTGTGGGCGTCTTTGGGTACAAACATGCTGGGAATCCTGATTCTATTGGTGTCATTCACCATGTAATAAATCAGATCCTCATTCACCGGATTATCCAGCGGCGCACCACGCTCAGCCCAGTCAGGAAACAATTCGTTCAACGCCGTAGGCTCAAAAATAGCACCGGAGAGAATGTGCGCACCGATTTCAGAGCCTTTTTCCACCAGACACACCGAAATTTCGGTGCCTGCAGCTTCGCCCAGTTGCATCAGTCGACAGGCAGCACTTAAACCCGCTGGTCCACCACCGACAATGACAACGTCAAATTCCATCGATTCGCGTTCAATTTCGCTCACAGTTCACACATCCTTAAGGCAAATGGTATTCAGTTTGGGAGCCGCTGAGCTTTTTGTTCCTTAATCAGCGCCCCGCTGAGCATTATAACCCCATTTCACTCATTCCTTGACCTTGAAATGGTGCGTAGCGACAATACGCCGCCAAAAAAAAATGGGTCACGGCGGTAGCGGGTCATCCTCGTTTGTCGCAAATCGTGTTCGGCGCCACCATCCATGGTCGCCCATCAACAAATACCTAAATACCCAATACCAAGCTAACAACTGAGTTAGTGCTTTGAAGTGAGGAACTTATGAAAGTACTGGTACCCGTGAAACGCGTCGTTGATTACAACGTCAAGGTACGTGTGAAACCAGACAATACCGGAGTCGATTTATCCAACGTGAAAATGTCGGTTAACCCATTTTGTGAAATTGCCATAGAAGAAGCTGTCCGCCTGAAAGAGGCGGGCACCGCAACTGAAGTGGTGGCCGTGGCGGTAGGTAGCTCAGCCTGTCAGGAGCAGCTGCGCACCTGTCTGGCCCTGGGCGCAGATCGCGCGGTGCTGATCGAAACAGATGAAGACGTTCAGCCACTCGGTATAGCCCGCGCTCTGCAGGCACTGCAGGCCAAAGAAAATGCGGACATTGTTATCTTCGGCAAGCAGAGTATTGATGGCGATAACAGCCAGACAGGGCAGATGTTTGCAGCCCTGACCGGCATGGGACAGGCCACTTTTGCTTCTGAACTGAAAATCCAGGACGGCAAAGCCCAGGTCATCCGTGAAATCGATGGTGGCCTGCAGACCGTCAAGGTTTCTCTGCCTGCGGTTGTCACGACGGACCTACGGTTGAACGAGCCCCGTTACGCTTCATTACCAAACATCATGAAAGCCAAGAAAAAGCCACTTGATACAACAACCCCGGATGAATTGGGGGTTGACGTCAAGCCAACAGTGGAAACGCTGAAAGTTGAGCCACCCGCCGAGCGTGAAGCGGGCATCAAAGTGGAATCAGTTGAAGAGCTGGTCGATAAGCTGAAAAACGAAGCGAAGGTGATTTAATGAGCATATTAGTTGTTGCAGAACACGATAATTCTGAACTTAAGCCAGCAACCCGCGTAGCCCTGGCAGCCGCAGCGGCCATCGGTGGTGATGTGGATGTACTGGTCGCAGGTGCTGGTGTGGATGGTGTTGCCAGTCAGGCTGCCGCAATTGCTGGCGTGAACAAGGTACTGGTTGCTGACAACGCAGCTTATGCCCACCAGTTACCTGAAAATGTGGCCGCGCTGGTTGTAGAAGCCGCAGCCGGCTACTCACATATTCTGTGTGCACACACCACCAACGGCAAAAATTTCATGCCTCGAGTGGCTGCAAATCTGGGTGTCGCGATGATTTCAGACATCATCAGCGTAGAAAGTGAAGATACCTTTAAACGCCCGATTTACGCCGGTAACGCGATTGCAACGGTTAAAGCAAACGATGCGGTGAAAGTCGTTTCCGTACGCGGCACCGCATACGATCCCGTGGCAGCTGACGGCGGCAGCGCCGCCATTGAAGCTCTGAGCCATGCCACCGACGCTGGTGTGTCTGAGTTTGTCAGTGAAGAAGTCGTCAAATCTGAACGTCCCGAACTGACCTCCGCGGGCATTATTATTTCTGGTGGCCGCGGTATGCAGAGTGGTGACAATTTTGCTCTGCTTGAAGGCATTGCCGACAAGCTGGGTGCTGCAATTGGCGCATCCCGTGCTGCTGTGGACGCTGGGTTTGTGCCTAACGACATGCAGGTAGGGCAGACGGGTAAGATTGTTGCCCCGGACCTGTACATTGCGGTAGGCATTTCCGGCGCTATCCAGCACCTGGCGGGCATGAAAGACAGTAAGGTCATTGTTGCCATCAACAAAGACGAAGACGCACCAATCTTTCAGGTCGCTGATTATGGCCTGGTAGCCGACTTGTTTAAGGCTCTACCTGAACTCGAAGCTCTGCTATAGTTCTTGTTACTGGCCAAGCAAAGAGGAGTAATCCAGTGGCAGTATATGAACTAAACAACGGACAGCTGTTGCGTGTCGCCCGCAGTATTGACGGCAAACTCCAGCAGGAATACTTCAGTTTGATTGGTTTGAACAAAACCAGACAGAAAGAAGTACGCCGTGAAGCGAAAGCGTTAGACCAGCAATGGGCTGACAAACAGGAAGCCGCAAAGGCGAAGCGGGTGCGTGAGGCAGATACCGATAAAAAGCATTCCACCGGAGTGCGGGGTATCAACCTGGTGCATCGACCTTCGCCGGCCTTTCGGGTGCAGGTTCAGACCAGCGGCAAATCGCACGTACGTGAGTTTTCAGTAAAGCGACTCGGGGCTGACAAAGCCTGGGCGGAGGCAACTAAATTTCTGGCAGAGTGTCGCGGCTACAAAAGCGCGCCAAAAGCCTGGAAAGACAGAATGCCTAAAGTCCCAAAGCAGAAGGCAGCACCCAGGACCGCGACCAAAACCGTCGCTAAGAAGACAACCCGGAAAGCTTCTAAAAAGGCGCCGAAAAAGCGCTGAGACCACTTTTCTCTTTGTGCTTAAAAACCGGTATCCAAATGCCGGTTTTTAAGCGTTTATAACGCTTCTCTGCGTTTAGCGGTAAACCAGGTCACTGGTTTGGCGTGATTATCAACTTCTTCCACCACATCCAGTACCAGCGCAAACAGGGCCATCCGCACCAGCACGCCATTGTCTGTCTGCCTGAAGATTGCGAGATTTGGGTTCTGGTTCAGATCGTCGGCCAGTTCCTGGGCTTCGGAACGGGAATCCCGGGGCAGGGGATGCATGATCACCGTGTTCGGTTCACAGTGCTGGGTGTAAACAGATTGGTTGAGCCGGAACAGACCCCTGTATTTGTCCGCTTCCTGCTGCGAGGGAAAGCGCTCCTCCTGGGTACGCGTGACATAAAGAATGTCCACATCGTGGATACCCTGCTCAAGGGTATGAAAGCTCTCCAGATGATGCCCTTTGGCTTTCAGTTCAGCGGCGATTTCCGCAGGGATATCAAGCTCTGGTGGCGACACAAAGTGCAGGGTGACGTTCTTGTAGTGTCCCAGCAGTTTGCACAGAGAATGCACCGCGCGACCATATTTCAGGTCGCCAATCAACGCAATGCGCAAGTCATCCAGACCCCGACCGCGTCCTGCCATCTCCTGTCGCATGGTGTATAAATCAAGCAACGCCTGGCTGGGGTGCTCGTTCGGTCCGTCGCCGCCGTTGATCACCGGAACCCGGCTGGCCTGGGCAAACTCGGCAACGCTGCCAGGCTCAGGATGGCGCATGACAATGACATCGCTGTAACCAGACAGCACACGGGCGGTATCGTAAAGCGACTCGCCTTTGGCCAACGCAGAGGTCTTCACTTCGGTGGTTTCCCTGACCTGGCCACCTAACAGGTTGAACGCCGAACCGAACGAGACACGGGTTCGCGTCGAGGGTTCAAAAAACATATTGGACACAATTGCGCCTTCGAGAACGCGCGTGATGCGCTTGCGCATGGCGTACGGGCGCATATCGTCCGCCACTTTGAAAATCCGATCAACGTCAGCTCGACAGAACTGATCCACCGACAAAATGTGGTTGCCAACAAAGTCCAAATTCGTGTTCCGATAAAATGCTGTCGCGCATAGTACTCTTTAGCGCCGGTACACCCCAAACCAAAATGCATTTCAGCTTGCGGGCGGGCACTCGAACACAAGCGCGCGCTCGGTTAGCATACCGACAAAGCTATGCGGATAATCAATATGTTACGTCTCTCTTTCACACTGCTGGTCGGAATATCTGCTGTTCTATGGGCGGCTATCGCGCATGCCGAGTTGCAGAAGGACATGGACGAAGAAGAATTCAGGGCAGCAGGGTTACACAAGCTGACCGAGCGGGAACTCGACTTATTAAATCGCTGGCTGGGCAGATCAGCCGTCCAGCAGAGCAGCGAAGCTGCTACCACAGGCCGCGCAACAGGAGTCAAACCAGATACGGCTGATTCTGACCAGAACACGTCTTCAGAAATTGCACAACCTCCAGGCAAGGACATCACCGAGTTTGGTCAGGAGCAATTGGAGGTCACAGTAGCCCCTGAAGTACCAAGCGCAATCCAGGCCCGCCTGACCGGAGAATTCAGGGGCTGGGATGGCAACACCATTTTCCGCCTGGACAATGGCCAGGTCTGGCAGCAGCGGGTAGGCGGGAGGTATCGCAGTCCGAAGCTGACCGACCCGGAAGTTGAAGTCGCCAAAGGCCGCTTTGGCTACTACCTGGAAATCCTTTCCTCCGGCCGCAGCGTTGGGGTGAAACGCATTCGCTGACTGGGTTCTTCAAGCCGCCTCACAAAAAATGAAAAAAATGTGAATTTTTTATTGAGGTATAGGCTGGCTGATCCGTTTTACACGTAGCGGAAGAGCGCCGGCTATTTGTGAGTCACGCAAATGCGTAAAAACAGTAAAAGCAAGATCCGGAAAATCGGACAATAAACTGTTTTTAATCAATGGGTTACTCAAATAAGTTAACGCTCAATTCCGTATTTTCATAAACCTTACAGTTGGGGGATAAACATGACTGTAGAACAGCCACTATGGGCGCGATCGCTTTTTAAAGTGTTAGCGCTGGCTATGATCACCCTCACCGCTCCGCAATTTGCGTTTGCCGCCGAAGACGACGACGCAGAAGAAGTGGTTGAAGAGATCATTGTAACTGGTTCACGCATCAAGCGTTCTGACTTTACCTCGTCAAGTCCGATCACAATTGTGTCTGGCCAATCGATTCTTGAATCAGGTTTCAGCAACTTAGGTGAAGCTCTGCGAAACCAATCTGTCGCAGGCAGCGGGGGCTTTAACCAGTCCAGCATCCTGTCTGGCGGCGGCGCAAGCTCCGTTGACTTAAGAAACCTCGGCCAGAGCCGTGTGTTGATTCTGGTTAACGGCAAGCGCGTAGCCAGTTTTGCTGATGCGCTGGCCAACCAGGCCGTCGACTTGAGCTTCATTCCTACCGCCATGATTGACCGCGTGGACATTCTGCGAGATGGCGCTTCCGCGATCTACGGCTCTGACGCTATCTCAGGTGTGGTTAACATCATTCTGAAAGAGCGTTTTGAAGGCGTTCAGATGGGTGCTTCTTCAGGTATTTCTGGAGAAGGTGACGGCGAGCAGTACTCTGTAGACTTTGCTATCGGCACCACCAGTGACCGCGGCTCGGTCATGTTCGGTACCGAATACCGTTACAACAACAACATCAACCAGACCGACCGCGATTGGGCTTTTCCCACGATTTCAGGTTTGGGTGGATCCGTCAGCCAGGGTAGTTTCTTCTCCCCAGGTGGCGCATGGTTTGGCAATAATGGTGAGTTTTTCTGCACCATTCCTAAGGCATTCGGCGGTGATGAAGTCACGCTGGAGACTGCAAACTGCCCGGCAAACCAGACACCAACGCCTACCAATCCGGATCAGGTCGTTTTAAGCCGTTATGACTACGCGCTGCAACAGGACCTGATCAGCCAATCTGAGTTGTACAGCACCTCAGGTTATGGTGTGTACGAGTTGTTTGATGGTATCGAAGGCTTCCTCGAAGCCCAGTACTCCAAGCGTACGGGTGAAAGCCGTCTCGACGGTAACCCAGGCTCATTTGGTACACCAGCCTACCCACAGGGATCTGTTGTTCCCGGTACCAACCCTAACGTACCGACTCCTGGCGTTGGCGGCAGCTACTTCTTCCGTCCCACCAGCACAATTGGTCCACGTACTTCGGATTTTGAAGTCAACACCACCCGTCTGGTTGCTGGCCTGCGCGGTGAGATCATCAACGAAGACAGCTTCCTCAATAACTGGAACTGGGAACTGTCTTACCTGTACACCCGACTGGATGCAACGCTGCGCACCGACTCCACCTGGAACCTTGGTCGCTTCCTGCGCATCGTCGACCCGGACGCATGTGCGTTAGACAGCCTCTGTTCACAGGTTGTTAACCCAAGTGGTGCGTTAGATGTTGTTCGTCCCGGCAACTGGACCCAGCAGGAAATCTCTTATCTGCGCCAGAACTCAAGCGCGCTGGCCAAGTTCCAGACGACTGGCTTCTTCGGTTATGCCTCTGGTCCTATCTTTGAAGTACCTGCCGGTGAAGTGCAGGTTGCAGTCGGTTTCGAAACCCGCACTGACGAAGGTCTGTCCAAGCCGGATTCGATCACCGAAGCAGGTGAATCTGTGGCCAACCAGGTCTTCACCACGGAAGGTTCTTTCAGCGTGGATTGAGTACTTCGCAGAAATAGATGTGCCTCTGTTGCGTGACGCACCAGGCTTTCAAGCGCTGGATTTCAATGCACAGGTAAGATTGTCCGACTACTCAAGCTTCGGTGAAGAAACCGTGCATCGCTTTGGGTTGAACTGGCAGGTTATTGACGATGTGCGTATCCGTGCAACCGTGAGCACCGCTTATCGTGCGCCTCAGGTGACTGACCTGTTCGGCGGCGGTGTGACCAGCTTTGACTTCTTCAGCCATCCCTGCTCAAACGTTGCAGGTGAGCGCTCTGATCCAATTGTTGAAGCAAACTGTGTCACTGCCGGCTTCCCGGTAGCATTGCCCCAGGCTTCAACGCAGTTTGCTGCAACCGCCGGCGGTAACGCAAACCTTGAGCCAGAAACAGCAGATACGTCTTCTGTCGGTATTGTCTTCACGCCTTCTTTCATCGACGGTCTGCAGTTGTCTATTGACTACTGGGACATCGAAGTTGATGACCAGATCGGTCGTAACACCTCCGATTCAGTTGTAGACGCCTGTTTCTTCTCTGAAAATCTGTCTGCGCCTGAGTGTGCTCAGTTCCAGACGATTCAAGGCCCTGGAAACACGCTTGTTGTTTCCCAACTGGTCAACGGCTTGTCGAACCTGGGTAGTGTATCTACCGATGGTTTTGACGTTGGTGCAGCGTATGAATTTGATGGCCCAATGGATACGCTTGTAAACATAGATTTCCAAGGTACCTACATCAAAGAAAACACATTCTTCCCAGGCGCTGGCGGTGCTAACGATCGAGGCTCTATTCCTCGAATCCGCGGCAACCTTGATGCCAATGTGTCATGGAATGAGTGGGATTTCACCTGGAGACTGCGTTACATCCATAGCATGACGGATCCTTCTTACACTGCCGAAACCAACGTGTTTGGTTACGAAGATGTATCTTCTCATACAGAAAGCGACATTCGTGTACGCTACAACTGGGATCAGTACACCGCAGTGTTTGGCATCAACGATCTGTTTGATCGCGATCCGCCGTATGTCTTCTCATCGGGCAACAATACTGACTTGTTCACGTATTCTCCGATTGGAAGATACTTCTTCCTGCGCCTGAGCGCGGACCTGTAAGCTCGATATAACTCTTACAAACAAGAACCGAGCATTTTAAGGGGCTGCTTTGCAGCCCCTTTTTTTATGCCTGAAATTGAAAACGGGCTGCTAGAAAGACTTATCAACCTTTACAAAAAAGTAGCGCCCGGTAATGTCGTAGGTTCTGCCATCGTAGCTGTCATTAAAGGCAGCAGCAGAAAAGGGTGGAGCTTTGTCAAACAGATTATTTACGCCGCCAGTCAACCTGAACCACTTGGACAGCGGACCGAGATAGCTGACATTCACATTGTGCGTGGTCCAGGACGAAATGGAGCGCTGTACCGCCAGCAACGGCACCTCTTCGCGCAACGAACTGACATGGTAGATATTGTAGTGTGCCTGCCAGTGTTGGCGCTGCCAGCTGATACCGGTATTGATTTTCCAGTCTGGTAGCGCCCCAAGACCGCCGGCTGCTTCATCGGAAAAGGTGCCGGCTTTATCGATAGATGGTGACGAAGGATCAAACTGGTCCTGAAAGCGTGTGATGTGGGTAGCGTTGAGTGCCAGCGTGAGTTGGCCGGTTTCTTCAGATTCGTGTACCAGGCTGGCGGCAAAATCGTAACCGCTGACTTTTCGTCTGCCAATGTTCTGCAGCGTTGCCAGCACCATTTCCAGATTGCCGTCAGCGTTGCGTATCACCCGATTTTCGAACCGTCCGAGACGGGCATTCTGGTCAACAATAAACTGCGCAGACGATTCGACCACATCCTCGGAATCTATGTAGTACCAGTCTGCGCTGAACAGCAACTGAGTTTGTGCCCAGCTCGGACGCCAGACAACACCTGTGCTGAAGGTGGATGAACGCTCCGGGTTCAATGTTGAATCACCACCGGTCAGTGTCAGGTACTGGGTCAGGGACGGATCACTCAGCTGATCACAACCACGAAAAAAACCGACATTAGCAGCAACTGTACAGGGGTCGTTGAGCTGCTCAAACGACTGAAGTGAACTGGCATAAAGCTGCAGCAGCGTTGGCGCACGAAAGCCTCTTGCACCACTGGCCCGAAAACTCAGCTGCGCGGTGGGCTTCCAGAACAGCACCACCCGCGGATTTACCTGATAACCAAAATCACTGTACCGCGATACTCTCGCAGCAAGTTGTATGTCGAGCCGCTCCAGAAAGCGCCGGTTCCCAGCAAGCGGAAGCAGAGCTTCCATGTAAGCCTCAATAATGTCGCGGCTACCCGCTATTGCGCGGCGGTTGCCTCCACCCAGAAGCAGATTGTTGGCCAGAATCTGGTCGGGGGAGGTTTCCAGTTCATCACGACGGTATTCAAAACCGGTTGACAGCTCAACCTCACCATACGGCGTTTGTGCAACGCGCCAGTCGAGATCCAGAGTCAGTCCCAGCATTCGGCTGGTGCCTTCAATCCGCGCATCAGTGGCAACAAAAGCCAGCATAGGCTCATCAATGGACCCTGCAGGGCCAAAAATATTCAACGGTACGCACGGCGCAAAACAGTTCTCACTCAGAGCCTGCGACACCTGGGCGGCGTTTGCCCCGTTACGAAGGGTCTCCTGAGCATCAGTCTGGTTGAACGTGATTGCCGCATCTAAATTCAGTCGTTGGGTTTCACGTTTTAAACCCAACACCGATCTGTAGGTTTGGGTATCGTTAATCTGTTTTCTCACACCAAGTTCTGTCAAACGAGTGCGGACATCAAACAGCGTCTCATTAAAAGGGTTAAAGGCCTGCTGCGCATCCACCGTGATTGGCTCTGCCTCAAAGGCGCTGAGCAGCGGTGTGGGCGCCAGGGTATTGATCGATTCGGTCTGGTGATACAAGGCCTCAAAGTATCCGAACCAGCTGGCGCCCATATCCCAGGTCAGATTGGCAAACCCGCCCAGCCGCGTGGAGGGTACAATCGAGGATGTAAAATCCCGATACTCAAAGCGATCTTCGTCCGTCACCGCGCGAAAGTCTGCCGGAGAAACACCCAGCGCGTTGTCCGCCAGCACCACAGGACCAGTAGACAGCCCGAGCCTGGACGGACTGATCGCACTGCTGCGCTTGTCTATCCCGCCCCGGGGGCGATCATCTGAGGAGGCAGAGCGCGTTCTATGTCGGCTGTATACGCCGCTCTGATCGTAATAATTGATACCCAGCGCGCCACCCCAGCGCTCAGCCTGGATGCCCCATAAACCTGACAGATGCGTGGTTTGCAGATCGCCCTGGGCGGATTGGCCGCTATAAACATCAACAGACAGGCCGGATATATCTTCTTTGGTGATGACATTCACCACCCCCGCAATGGCATCGGATCCGTAAATGGCAGATGCTCCGTCTTTTAGAATCTCGATCCGATCAACAATGCCCAGCGGCAGCGTGTTGAGATCCACGGCACCGCCGCGCAACGCATCGGTGTTCATCCGGCGACCATTCAGCAGCACCAGCGTGTTGCTGGCCGGCAATCCCCGCAGGGTAACCGTCGCAGTCCCGTCACCTCCGTTGGAGATCAGCGTGCTGGTACTGTTGCCCGAAACGGCGGGCACATAACGCAACAGTTCGCCGACGGCCTGAAAGCCGGACAGCCTGATATCCGTCTGATCAATCACTTCCAGGGGCATGGCAAAACTGGCAGCGGGGTTACGCAAACGGGTGCCCGTCAGATGGGGTTCTCGAACGAGAATTTCCTCAACAAAAGATTGAGGCGCAGACTCGGTAGCCGGCGCGGCCTGCGGATCCGCGATCGGTGCCGCCACGAGAGATGGCGCGCAGCCCGGTACAATGGCGATCAGACGCTCGCGTATGAACTCATAACTTAAACAGGCGTCGCCGAGCAGGCGTTGAAACAGATCGGGGAGGGTATAGGTGCCTGTGATGGCCTCATGACGAATGTCGGCTACAGTTTCCTGCGAAAAGAATATTGAAACCTGCTGTTCCCTGGCAAAACTGAGCAGGGTCGACTGCAGATCACCCGCGGGCAAATCGACAGAATAAGTGCGTTTGGCTTCATCCGCAGCCACTGGGGGGGGCGTTACTGAAGGCACAACAACGCCGATCACTGCGGCGAGCAGTATCCGGCGCCAATGTGCATTGCGAGTCATGCGCGCATGCTAATCAACCGCGTCGGGCATTACAAAACGGAAGTTGTCTGAATTCAGGTGTCGGAGGTGACGATGATCAGAGTGTCCGACAGGCTTTTCCAGCGGATCGGCAGGGTTTTACTCAGGGCTTCGAGCATGGCTTCCTGATCATCGAGGTTAAGCACAGCGCTGACGCGCAGACTTTCCAGGTACTGATCATTGATCGCCATGGTTTTCGGCAGATAGCGGTTCAGGTCATGCAGCAGCTCATCGAGGCGCACATCGTTGTACACCAGCTGACCACGCTGCCAGGCCAGCAGGATTTCAGGGTCAACCTGTTGATAGTCCGTTGCCGTGGCCGACACCGTACCCTCATCACCTGGCCCGAGGTGAGGGCTGTTGACGCCATTTTCGTCAATCAGTACAACTTCTCCTTCAGTCACACTCACGCGCGTGAAACCGGGTGTTTCACGGACGCTGAAGGCTGTGCCTAAAGCCTGGGCATCGGTAAATCGACCATCCACAGTAAATGGCCGCTCAGCATTTTCAGCCACATCGAACCACACTTCTCCCTGCGTGAGGACAATTCGGCGTTCATCGGCTGAATAATGAACCTGCATTTTCGATGCTGTATTCATGAAAGCAATGCTGCCATCAGCCAGCACAACGCGACGCTGCTCACCTTTTTCGGTCGTAAAACTCGGTGTGGCCAGCTGCACCACCATCAGAAACGCCGCGAACAGCACAGAAGCAGCAGTAGCCAGAGGCACAACGCTGCCATAGCGTGATGCTGGCGGTTTCAGCGTGACAGATTGAGGTGGCAGGTGTGCCGAGAGCAGCCAGAGTTCAGCCGCTTCATCAAAGGCCCGCTGATGGGCGCTGGATGCGGCCAGCCAGATCGCAAAATCTGCGGTTTCCTGAGGGGTGACATCTTCAGCACGAAGACGTGCAAGCCACTCTATGGCCTGGTCGGACACAGAGCCCGCACTGTCTAGCTGATGATCCTGCATTTAACCGTTCAAACTCCAACTCTCAATTGTTAAACGCACCAGACACTGATTCCCTCACCACATTATTGTTCCAATTTGTTACGAAAGTGCTTCAAAGCCTGGATGATGTATTTTTCCACCATGCTGGTGCTCACACCCAACTGCTGCGCAATCATCGGGTAGGACATGTTTTTCTGTCGATGCATCACAAAAGCCTGACGACACTTTGTCGGCAGCTCAAACAAAGATGCTTCGATGGTGCGTAATGACTCCTGAGCCGCCACCGTAGCCTCAATGGACTGCACCGGCTCTTCCGCCAGCACATCGTGACTGCGCTCCAGCGCAACTCTTCGGATACGGTCAATACTCAGGTTTGAAGCGGTCTGAAACAGAAACGCTTTGGCGTTCTCGAGTTCTTCAGGGTGGTCGAGTCGGAAGACCCGTAACCAGGCTTCCTGCGCCACTTCTTTGGCCTCGTCAACATTTTTGAAGCGCGCAGTAAGGTATTTGAGCAGCGGTGTCGCCTGCTCCTCAAACAGATGTGCAATAAATTCACTTTTTGCCTGCGCCATAACGGTTATTGTACGCATTGTCGTCAAATGAATGTAATGAAACTGAAAGAAACTCACGCCCGCCGGACACGCTGAGCAAATGAGATCTTTTCAACAGACTGCCAGCGTGTACAGTTGTGGGCTGCAGGGCGGGGCGAACGTGAACCCGTAGGCATTGCCCATGATGTCTACTATCCAAGACCGGTTACGACCCTTAAGCTTGGCCCTAAGTGACTGATACTATTAGCCAATAACGAAAACCGCAGGCAGACAGGACATCTGGCAACCATGACCGACGCAGCGTCATCCACAACATCGGCAGAAACTTCTGCAACTCAAGCGGCAGGTGAGCTGAAACCAGCCCTTGCACTGCAGGCCAACACCACGACCCGGGACATCACACTGCTGCCGTTTGCGTTTGCCAAACGCTTTGGCATTGTCATTACCGGAAACACCCTCCCGGGGCACAAAGCGGACGTGGCCTGCAAGGAGCAGCCGGCCCTCACCACGCTGGCTGAGGTGCGCCGCACTGCAGGCAAAGAACTCACCGTCCGCAAAGTCGGAGCGGAGGAATTTGAACAACTGCTGTCGGACACTTACTCCCGGGATTCTTCCGAAGCGCGCCAGATGGTGGAGGACCTCGGCGACGAAATGGACCTGGCCAGTCTGGCCAATTCTGTGCCCGAAACAGAGGACCTGCTGGAACAGGAAGACGATGCCCCTATTATCCGCCTGATCAACGCGTTGCTGGCAGAAGCCATCCGCGAAGGCGCTTCCGACGTACACATTGAAACCTTCGAAAAAGAACTGTGCGTGCGTTTCAGGGTGGATGGCGTGATGCGCGAAGTTGTAAAACCCAAGCGGGAACTGGCACCCCTGCTGGTGTCACGCATCAAAGTCATGGCGCGGCTTGATATCGCTGAAAAGCGCATCCCCCAGGACGGGCGTATTTCGCTCCGTATCGGCGGTCGTGAGGTAGATGTACGGGTCAGTACCATGCCTGCCAGTTCGGGGGAGCGTGTTGTATTGCGCCTGCTCGACAAACAGGCGGGGCGGCTTCGGCTGGAAAACCTGGGCATGGCACCCGAGCAGCTCAAAATTCTGCAGTCGGTTGTACACAAACCACACGGTATTTTTCTTGTGACCGGTCCCACCGGGTCCGGTAAAACCACAACGTTGTATGCGTCGCTTGCCGAGTTATCGACCAACACCATTAATATTCTCACGGTGGAAGACCCCATCGAATACAACCTGGCCGGTATTGGTCAGACCCAGGTCAACACCAAGGCTGACATGACATTCGCCCGGGGCTTGCGCGCAATTCTGCGTCAGGATCCGGATGTGGTCATGGTGGGTGAAATCCGCGATCTGGAAACTGCTGAAATCGCTATCCAGGCCAGCCTGACCGGTCACCTGGTGATGTCGACCCTGCATACCAATACCGCCATTGGGGCTGTCACACGAATGATGGATATGGGCGTTGAACCGTTTCTCCTGTCTTCCAGCCTGGTCGGCGTTCTGGCCCAACGCCTGGTGCGTACATTATGCGACGATTGCAAAGTGCAACGCACCGCCACCGCCGCAGAACGACAGTTCCTTGGCGAAAGCCGTGCTCTGGTATTTGAACCCGCAGGCTGCGAAGCCTGCAGCCACACGGGTTACCGCGGTCGTACCGGCATATATGAACTGGTTGTCGTAGACGACACTATCCGTCAGTTGATCCATGACCAGGTCAGCGAGCAGGAACTGACGGGATACGCCCGTCGCACCGCGCCGGGCATTCGAGAAGACGGCAAAGCGAAGGTGTTAGCCGGCATAACCACCGTGCAGGAAGTCCTGCGCGTGACCCTGGAAGATTAAACCACCCCCCATGGCTGCATTCGAATACGTTGTCCTTGATGCGAAAGGCAAACAGAATAAAGGTGTAATGGAGGCGGACAGCGCCCGCCAGCTGCGCCAGATGCTGCGTGACAAAGGTTTGATGCCACTGGAGGTGTCACCCGCCACGGACAGGCACAAACGCCAGACAAATGGCATGGGTTGGAACTTCTCACGGCGGATGTCGGCTCTGGATCGGGTGCTTTTCACTCGCCAGCTGGCCACTCTGATCGGCTCCAGCCTGCCTATCGAAGAAGCCCTCAGTGCCGTTGCTCAACAGACCGAGAAACAGCATGTCAGCGCGCTGATTCTGGGCATACGCAGCAAAGTGCTGGAGGGACATTCCCTGGCCAGCAGCCTGCGCGAATACTCCAACAGTTTTTCTCAGCTGTACTGCTCATCGGTGGCTGCAGGCGAACAATCCGGTTATCTCGACCGGGTTCTGGAGAATCTTGCCGACTACCTCGAACGTCAGTTCGAATCAACTCGCAATGTTGAGATGGCGCTGTTCTACCCGGTGGCACTGTTGTTGCTGGCCTTTGCCATTGTTGGTGCGTTGATGGTGTATGTGATTCCCGACATGATCAGCGTCATAGAAGACACCGGACAGACATTGCCGTGGTTCACCGTGCTCCTGATTGCAATGACAGACACCCTGCGTGATTACTGGTGGGCGCTGCTTGGCGGCGTAGTGATGATTGTGGTTGTAACCCGGTGGGCACTGTCCCAACCCAGAATTCGCCTGAAGTGGGATCACAGAAAATTTTCCCTGCCGCTGTTTGGTCGAATTGCTCGAAGCGCAAACGCCGCCCGCTATGCGAACACGTTATCTATCCTGACCAGCGCCGGGGTACCGCTTGTGGAAGCCATGAACATAGCCAGCGAAGTGGTGTCCAATGCCTGGTTGAGGCGACGTCTGGCGGAGGCCACACAAACGGTCAGCGAGGGTATGAGTTTAAAAGTTGCTCTTGAGCAGGTAGGCCAGTTTCCACCCATGCTGCTGCACATGGTGGGCAGCGGTGAACACAGTGGTGAACTGGATGCCATGTTAGGACGGGTAGCCACCTATCAGCAGGCAGAAGTTGAGCGTATTGTCTCCACGGTGGTGAAACTGTTTGAGCCCCTGATGTTACTTATCATGGGCGCGGTGGTTTTGTTTATTGTCATGGCTGTGTTGTTACCCATTTTAAGTATGAACCAGTTGGTCTGAATCAACGCGATGTCGGAGATGTTGTTATGTATGTGAATTCCTCAACCATGAGAGCGGCTAGAGCCCGCGGCTTTACGCTGATAGAAATTCTTGTGGTCGTTGTCATTCTTGGCATTCTGGGCGCAGTGGTTGTGCCACAGATTCTCGGCAGACCAGATGTGGCGCGTGTGCAGGCCGCCCAGACCGATATCCGTTCCTTGTCCAATGCGCTGGACGTCTACAGGCTCGATAACTTTCAATACCCTTCTACGGAGCAGGGTCTGGAAGCACTCGTGGAAAAACCCAGCGGCTTTCCGGAACCGAAAAACTACAATCCTGAAGGCTATGTCAAAAAACTGCCTACCGACCCCTGGGGGTCCCCCTACGTGTATGAACGAGGTGACAATGGTTTCAACCTCTTCAGCTTAGGTGCAGATGGCCAGGAAGGCGGCGAAGGCCTGAATGCCGACATCCGACTGGCAGACATTTAAGCTGACGTCATAGCGACCGTGCGCACCCACTTACCAGCGTCAAAGGGTTTCACACTCATCGAAATTCTGGTGGTGGTGCTGGTGGTGTCCATTCTCATGGGTGTCGTGGCCAGTTCCTTTACGGGCTCGGATCGGGAACAGACACTGCGTGGGTATAGCGAGCGCTTAGCCCTGCGCATCGAATTTGCCCGGGACAAAGCGCTGCAAAGCAATCGTGAGTGGGGTGTGTTTATAGACGAGGAGGGCATCCGCTTTGCGGAGTTTGACGAGGTCAACGCGATCTGGAATCCCCGCTCTGACAAGCCTTTCAACGCAGACCCTTTTGACCGCAACGTCGAATTCAGACTCACGGTTGAAGATTTGCCAGGTACCCTGCAGGCGCCAGAAGACCCGGACGAGGATATTCCTCAGATTGTTTTGTTTTCCAGCGGTGAAACCACCCCGTTTGAAATCACCATCGTGCCTGTCGAATGGGAAACACGACCCTGGCTGTTAGCTTCTGACGGTTTTACCCGAACTTCGGCAACGCGCAGCGACGAAACATGAAAGCCAACGCAGGTTTCACACTACTGGAAATGTTGCTCGCAGTGGTGGTCATCGCCGTGGTGGGCATCACCATATCCACGGCCATTGGAGGCGTCGCAAATCAGACTTTTTCACTGGAGCGTCGCACCGTTGCGCACTGGGTTGGACAGAACCAGCTTCACCGGTTACGCATCAGCCTGCGCAATGAAGCGCAGGTGTTGCCTGAAGGTCGGGACAGCACGCGAATATTCATGGGTGGCCGGGAATGGGAAGTGCGCACCGCCATCAGTGCAACAGACTCGCCCGTGATGCGTAGAGTGGAAGTAGACGTCTACGAATTGTTGGATGGTGATCGCGTTGGTCCGTTCGACAACAGCGTTGCCTTTGTCGGACGCAACTGATGCAGAGCCAAAAGAAGCGGCGACACCAGGGTTTCACCTTAATAGAGGTGTTGGTTGCATTCCTGATATTCGGCCTGATTGGTGTGATCAGCAGTCAGCTGCTGTCGCAAACCCTCAATGCCCAGGATGACCTGTCTGACCGAGGCACCCGGTTAAATGACATACATCGAGCCATGCAGATCATCCAGCGAGATGTCATGCAGCTGGTGGATCGCCCGATTCGCGATCAGTTTGGGGATACCCAGCGCCCGCTGCTCATCGGCACGGACGGTATCATCGAATTTTCCCGGGGCGGTTGGCGCAACCCGCTGCAGTTACCCCGAGCAGAAGTACAACGGGTGGGTTATCTGATGCAGGATAACAAGCTCCTGCGCGGCTACTGGCCGGTACTGGATCGCGCCCAGGATACAGAGCCAGCTTACCAGAGCCTCTTAACCGACATCGAACAGCTTGAATTTTTTGCTCTGGATGCCAGCGGCAATGAATACACGTTCTGGCCGGTGCCCGGGGCCAACCCCGGTGACCCGAGTACCGCGCTTGCCGGCATTCTGATGCGCATTGAAATCCCCCCTTTTGGCATCATTGAACGGGTATGGGAGGTGCCCAGTGTGTAGCGGCCCGAACACCCGGCAGCAGGGCGTTGCCCTGGTCAGCGTGTTGCTTATTGTCGCCATCTTACTGGCCGTGGCCAGCCGCCTGCTGGCCAGCCACAATCTGGTGATCAACGCCCATCAGAACACTTTTGAACAGAACCAGGCGCTGCAGTACGCCCTGGGTGCTGAAACCCTGGCACGTCAGGCACTGTTCCAGGACTTCAATACCAGTGGTAAAGACATCGACCACAACGGTGAGATCTGGGCCCAGCAGACCATGCCGTTTGAGTTGGACGAAGGCGGCTTTCTTGAAGCCCAACTCATCGACCGACAGGGCTGCTTTAATCTGAACAGACTGGCTGGATCAGAATCTGAAGCAGCGCTGGCACAGCTCAAACGCATGGCGCAGAACCTGGGCATCAACCCGCAAATAGCTGATGCCTGGAAGGACTGGATAGATTCTGACCTGGAAATCAGCGGTTTTGGCGCTGAAGACTCAGAATACCTGGTCAGTCAACCGCCTTATCGCACCCCGAACCAGCCGGTTGTAGATGTTTCGGAGCTGTATCTGCTGCAGAATATCGAACGCGAACAACTGGCGTTGTTGTTGCCCCATGTGTGCCTGCTGCCGGAAACCGAAACTTCACTGAATATCAATACCGTGAATGCACAAACCCTGGCCGCCCTGGATGAAAGCTTTACCGTCAGTCAGGTAGAGCCGATTGTTGCCGCGGACCGCACCTACCAGAGCCCTGCAGAATTTATCCAGGCATTTCCTGACTTCACACCTGCGCAGGGCAGTCTGAAGGTCACCAGTGAATACTTTCTCCTGCACGCCCAGGCCCAGGTGGGCAGCAGTTCCGTCACCCTGCAGAGCCTGTTATTTCGCGATCCAAATAGCGGGGTAGTTACGGTTCTCAAGCGAGACTTTGGTAAACTGTTTCGTTCAAATCTGGACATCGTCACCGAGGAGATCTGATGCCGCGTTTGTTTTTACGTGTGCTTTCCCAGGCTGTACCACTATCAAATGATGGTGATATCGACAGCGAATCGGCCCTGCTCGAAGGTTATGACCTGGGTGTCGAATGGCTCATCAAGGAGAATGACGGGTCGGTCCGCGGCACCGGTGTGACTGATTACCGAGGCCTGGCCGACATCGCCGACCCCAACATCGACTGGTTGAAAGACCCTGAGAACACCGTGGTCATGCTGCCCAGCCAGTTTGTACTGATGGTGACCTGTGATGTCCCAGGCCGCAGCACGGCGCAGATTCGACGCGCATTACCCTTTGCCGTGGAAGAATATGTCGCCACGGATATCGAACTGATGCACATTGCCCATGCAGGCATCAAAGCAGGTCAACCGGTGCGCTGTAACATTGTTGCCCATGACACCATGGTGAATTGGCTGGCCTGCTTTAAATCGCTGGGTGTAAACCCTGGTTATTTTGTGGCTGACAGCCAGGTGCTGCCCAGTGACAGCAACAGCGCCAGCGTACTCTTTGAAGGCACCACCGCCCTGGTCGCCGCCCAGGACCAGGCAGCCGTCGTTGATGTTGATAATCTGGTTTTTGCGTTGAACAGCCTGGATGTCAGTGAAATTGCTGTAATTAATGGCGAGATAAATCCAGTGGATGCGGGCCTGCTGGAAAACAACCCGACTATCGTGAATGTTGACATGTCACCACACGGCGTTCTCGATTACCTTGCTGACCAGTTCGGCCAGCGCAGTTTCATTAATCTGCTACAGGGAAAATACACGCCAGTTCGTCCTAAAAGCCCCCATGCTGGCAAATGGCAGGGCGTAGGCGCGCTTGCAGCAGTCTGGCTGGTTGTCGCCTTTGTCGGCATGGTTGCCCAGGGGTTATGGGCATCCGCTCAGGCTGACCGTCTGCAGGAAGAGAGCTTTGCTTTCTACAAACAGGCCTTTCCGAGAGAGTCGCAGCCTAACACCGTAGATCAACTGCGCAGACGTATGCGGGCAAAACTGGGACAGAGCAGCTCGGCAGAAGATGCAAACGCGTTTATCGGTTTAACCGCTCAGTTTGCCAACGTGATGAGCAGCAACGGCAGAGTCGACTCTTTGAGCTATACCCAGCAGCGAGAGGAGCTGACCGTTGAGGTGCTACTGGACAGCTTTGATGATCTTGAAGCCCTTAAAAGAAAGCTCGGTCAGGCCGGCATAGCCATGGATGTGGTGAGTTCAGAACAGGAAGAAGCCGGCGCACGCTCACGCTTACGCATGAGGTACGAATCATGAGCAGATTAACCCGCATGCAACAATTCTTCCGGCAGTCTGCCATCGGCCGCTGGTTTTATGGCCGCGAGCAGAACGAGCAGCGCGTTATTGCCGCAATATCGGCCTTGGTTCTGGTTGCGGTGTTATGGGCCGGTGTATGGAAACCAGTGGCGGACTGGCGTTATGTTGAAACCAACCGCCACCAGAATGCACAACAGTTAATTGACTGGTTGCGCGTCAACGAGCAGGCGGCCAAACAGGCCGCAAGCAGCGCCAGCAGCAACCGGGGTTCCCGGGCTCTGATCCCGGTGATCACCAAAGCCGCAGATGCCCACAACATCAGAGTCAGCCGTCTGCAACCCGAATCCAACGGCGTTATCAGTGTTGTGCTGCAGCAGCAATCATTCAACCAGATTGTTCAATGGATCGCGCAACTCGATGAAAATAATGGCGTTTCTATCGACAGAGCCAGCTTTGATTCCCAGGATACACCGGGCTACGTCAACGCGCAGATACGCCTCAATTGACCCTAAATGGTGTCTGCCTGGCCAGGTGACAAAAAACGTCGCCACGCTGGCCGGGCGCGCTTTAAATATCTGGTAAACATCCGGTAACCCAAGTGTCATTGCGCGACCCAGTTCTCGTTCTCACCGTAACGGGTTCAACGATTTTGCCCCCCAGCGTCATAAACTGACCTTCAAGAGATGAGAGACACCTTAGGGAAGGGATACGTCGATGTTAGAAGCCAATAAAGTATTTGCAGGCATTCATACGCAGGTAACCGGTGAGTTGATGCAGCTGATGAACGGCTTTTACCACAATATCGAGGACGGGCTGTTCGAGCTTGCTTATACCAACAAGGATCAGATGCAACAGCGCCATCTGGTCGAACTCATGCGGGAACTGCGCTTTCGGCGGAAACAATTGCTGCGCACGTTTGGCAAGCGGGTTCACAATTCCAGCCCCGCCTGGCTGGGCCCGTTTGAAGCCGGTCCGGAGCTCATTGAGGAACGTATGATTGCCAACGAGATGGCAGCCAAGTGTGGCGCTCACTTTGGTCCTGTGCTCCAGACCATTGCTGAACGTACCGCACATGCCACCGGACGAGAAGTGAATCGCAAAGATCTGCCAATCAGTCCCGAAGCCGTGAGCTACCATTTTGTCATGTCCTGTCGCAGCGTGAAATTTGACAAGTATTCCGTTGCCACGGTGCAGGGTCTGTTCCAACGATTTGTATTAGATCGCCTTGGTGCGTTGTATGGCAGAATCAACTATGAACTGGAAGAAGGTGGTTATCTGACGCTGGCTGAATCTGGTGAGCCGGTAATGCTCTCAAGCGCGTAAACCGGGCCGGCCACTCACCCAAAGAAAAGCCTGCAAAGACGTCTTTCGGCGTTCTTCCAAACGCCTCTCCAGATGACTGATTGGCTGCATCTGTACCCGTCGATCAGAGCCGCTGCGCCAATCTCTGGACGTGCGATTCCGGCACAGACCCTCTGATTTATAATCCATCACTTTCCTCTGCCCACAGGCGTTTACGTTGTTCGGACTGCGCCACCGTATCAATAAAAGCAATTTCCACAGCGTCTTCGGATAGCTTCTTCACGATCGCGTGATTGCTGCTGACCCGATGAATGATGTGCCTGCTGGAGGCTTTCATGGGCTGGCCATATTTGGCTTTGAATGCATCCGCGACAGCATCAAACGCCACGTCTCTGAACGTGCCGCGGATAACGATAGGGTGGCGTTCCGGGGAGATAACCAGCTGGATATCCCCCTGGTTAAAAGGCTCGGGGAGATTTGGCAACACGGCGTAAAAGGGGGCATCGATCGGAAAAACCTGGGTTGAGTTTTTCGCAAAAGGTTTTTGAAACTGGATGCCGAATGCGCCTTCAAGACGATATTCATCACCCACGGTAAAAGAATCGGCAAACCTGATGGCCCGACGCTGATTCATGACCAGCCGGCGCTCCTCGATATCCGCCAGTTCACGCTGATAAGCGTCAAACTGCTGCTGCTGTTCAGCAGCCCACGCCGCCAGCGCTTCACCATCCAGATATTCAATGACCGTAAGAGGGCCACACCGCACATCAATCTGCCGGGACAAAAATCTGATGCGTAACGCGCGTTCATAGGGCACAAGTGCGGTGATTTCGATCTCTCCGGTTACGTCATATTTTTTGCCCAGCGTCGATTTCAGCCAATCGAAATTCTGACCACAACCCCGCTCATCAATCCGACTGATGACTCGCATAGGCTCAGCGCGTTCGTTCAACATGACAAAGCTTCTGCTCGAAGTATCGCGATATGGACGCGGCAGATTCGCTTGCGTAAACAGTCGCCAGGGAGACGTACTACCTGGTTGCTGCGGCGGCAGAGTGAGGGTTAGATTTGCGGGTAACGCGCGCTCGGGCACAATGTTCACTTCCGCTCCATACACCTGCATCGTCAGCGGCCGCCCGAACTCGATGCCCAGACCGCCGTAAACAGGTTTTTCAGCCAGCTCTGCCGCTGCACCAGAACAGGCAAACAGCAGAACCCAGGACAACTGCCATCGCAACGACACAAGGTGAGCTGCCTTCAACACACAAAACGGCCTGCTTCGCGGCGGTTTTTACACTCGCGGATGACGTTGTCACACATGATTGCCATGCCAGGGCTCTGCTCAGTCACCGTACGACACTCATACATACGATCTGCCAGTTCCTCATCGGAAATGGATTCATATTTGTTTGAACATCCGGACAAGGCTGCCGTTGCAGTCAGCACAACCCCGCTTAAGAAAATTTTCACTCATGCCCCTTGTGGGAGTAGATGGTGTGTATTAAGCGTAGACCAGGATTTCACTCTGTCGAACGCAATCCTCAGTCTGACCGGGGGAATTACGTACCTGTCCAGCAGCCCAATCCACTTAATGCAACGCCGTTTACATGCGACTTTGTGGGGGATTCAACTTCCAGGATGTCTAAGCCATGAACGCGCAGATAATTTCCCGATTTGCCTGTCTTCTTTGCGCCTGCTGCCTGCTGTCGGCGTGTGACAGACATTCCGAAGATGCAGCACAACTGGACGGTCAGCTCCTGGCCCAGGCAGAACGTCTGGGGTTGCGTGGCGATCCGTCTATTGGTCGCGCAGTACCAGCGGTTGACTCACCCCTGAGTCAGTTAGGTATGCAGCTGTTTTTCTCAAAAGCGCTCAGCGGCAATCTCGATGTGGCTTGTGTCAGTTGCCATCATCCGGCGCTTGGGGGCGGTGACGATCTGCATCTACCCATCGGTGTCGATGCAGACATCCCGGAACTGTTGGGTCCCGGGCGACTGCACCGCAGCGGCGCCACAGGCTTTGATGGCGGCCCACCCGTACCCAGAAATGCACCGACCACGTTCAACATCAGCTTGTGGGATCAGGTTCTGTTTCACGATGGTCGCCTTGAGAGCCTGCTCAAAACCCCCGGCACCTCAGGCCAGGATGGCCCAATTCGAACACCGGATGTGCCTTCAGGTGCGGCGGATCCCAACGCCGCGGGCTCTCTTGCCAGCGCTCAGGCACGCTTCCCAGTCACCTCAGCAGAGGAAATGAAAGGCTTCAGCTTCACAGCAGGCGCTGACAATCAAACCCTGCGTCAGGCGCTGACGCACCGCCTCAGAGGCGATACCAGCGAGCTGGTGCCAAATTTCTGGCTGGATGCTTTTCAGACAGGGTTTAACGACCCGGCAGGTACAGCAACCGAGCTCATCACCTTTGACAATATCACCCGGGCGATTGCTGAATACGAACATTCCCAGGTGTTTGTTGAAAACCCCTGGAAACAGTTTGTACAAAGGCACAGTGACAGCATGACAGAACAAGCAAAACAAGGCGGGCTGCTGTTCTTCGGTAAAGCGCAGTGCAGTAACTGCCATAGTGGTGATCTGTTTAGTGACGAAGCTTTTCACGTTGTGGCCATGCCACAGATCGGCAGAGGCAAAGGCGACGGGCCGACAGGCGATGGCGATTTCGGCAGATACCGCGAGACCGGGCTTGAACGCGACAGATTTGCATTCAGAACCCCATCATTGCTGAATGTTGCGGTCACCGGGCCTTATGGACATGCAGGCGGGTATAACCAGTTAAGTGACGTGATCAGGCATCACCTGAATCCACGCAGAGCCATCGACAATTATGATCTTTCCCAGCTGGATGCCGGTCTCCAGATAGATAACTTTTACAGCAATACAGGCGCCGCACTTGAACAACTGGAACGCCTGCAAGCTGACGGTGAGTCGAAACTTGCAAACATCGACCTGACAGACGAGGAGGTGGAGCAGCTTGTCAGCTTCCTGCAGGCCCTGACGGATCCATGCACACGCGATGCGGATTGCCTGCAGAAATGGATACCTGCCGCTTCTACCCCAGATCCTGACGGATTAAGACTCAATGCAATTGATCGGTCAGGTGCGCCGCTATAGCGTCTGGATTCCTAAGTCCCATTCCTGGTTTGCCTGTTCGCCAACCAGCTTCTCATTCGCTCTGCTGCGGCGGTTTGTCATCCGAACCGGGTGCGCGTCGCTTTCGGGTGGCGCTAGCCGCGACCGAGTCAATCTGTCGGTTCAGCGCCTCGCCAGTGCTTTTGATCCATGGACGGCCCTGTGCTTCCTCAAACACGCGATTCTGCAGAGGCTTGAGAATATCATCGGACGTGCCGCTGGCATCGCGATGACCAAACAGATTAATCCAGTGTTCGGTGCGTCGCCCGAATTCAAGCACGCGCTGGAAGTAGCGGTCCGGCTCATCACCGCCAAAAAACAGGCCAAAAAGCGCGCTGAAAATTGAGATCGGCACAAGTACAAGATCTCGTGCTCCGTCAACTGCGAGCCTGCCCTGAAATACAAACACATCCCACAGCAGTTGCAGCCGAGACCTGGGTACGTTGTTTTCTGTTGCGCCCGTACCTGCATCAGAACTATCCACATCGTCCTCCACTTGATCTAACGGGAACCTTCACCTACCAACACCACTTCAACGGTCTGCAGCAGAATAATCATGTCTAATAGAATACTGTGATTCTTGACGTAATACAGATCGTACTGAAGCTTCTCCTTGGCATCTTCGATGGACGCGCCGTAAGGATAACAAAGCTGGGCCCAACCGGTGATCCCCGGCTGCATTCGATGACGTTCTTCGTAGTAAGGAATCACGGAATTCAACTGATTAACAAAAACAGGCCGCTCCGGACGTGGTCCAACCATGCTCATATCTCCTCTGATAACATTAAGCAGCTGAGGCAATTCATCAAGATGAGAACGACGCAGGAAAGCACCGACCCGAGTAGTTCTGGGATCATTGTATTCAGCCCACATAGCGCCATTGTCTTCGGCATCCACCTGCATGGTTCTGAACTTCACAACCGTAAAGAGCGTACCGTTTTTGCCGACGCGCTGCTGACGATAAAACAGTGGACCGCGAAACTTATCGCATACCAGTATTGCTAAGCCGGAGATCAGTATGATCGGTAAGAATCCGATAAAAAGCAGAGTCGCAACAACGATATCAAACAGCCGCTTGATCAACGCTCGGTACCAGTTCGTCACAAATCCATCGGAATACACCAGCCATGATCGCTGTAGCAGATCCACATCAATTTTACAGGCTTCACGTTCAATGAAATTCTGCACTTCACACACATCAACGCCCGACAGCCTACAATCCATCAATTCTTCAAAGGGTATCCCGCCGGCGCTATCACCATCTGCCCGACGATCATCAGCAGCGACAACAATCTGATCTATATCATGCGTAGCGCAGTAGGCCGCCAGACCCGATTCAGGATAGGCAATCACATGCGCGCCAAACTCAGCAATCAGATTAGGTGTTCCAGCCAGCTGCATGAAACCGTCCAGCACAAACGCACGGCGGTCAGAACGACGACGCATGCGACTGGCTACTTTCACGGCACGCTGGCCCGTACCGAGAATGAGCACCCTGGATTTCATGAAGTCTTCATCAACAAAGTTTGAAGTCAGCCACCTCAGAACCGCAACCAGCAGAAAACCTTCGATACTGGCAAACAGCAGCACGCCACGACCAAGCACCAGATCTGGGAACAGAAACAGGACCAGCGCCATACCGATAGTGCCTAACAGGAACACAGCAACCGCCGTGCGCAGCATGACGCCAACATATCCTTCACGCAGCCGGGCTTCGTATACGCCCATGGCCACCATAAAAAACAGCAGCACGCCAGCAAAGGTCAGCGCAAATACAAAATGTTCTGAAAACCCAGGAAACAGGCCAAAACGTGTGAAGTGACCCAGATAGGCAGCAAAAAACAGCACCACGCCTTCAAGCAAAGCAGTAAAGACAAACGGGGTATGAATGTAATGTCGAAAAATTCGCAGGTGAGCCATGGCTCAATAAACTCCAGTCTCGGAATTGCCCTGACGAAGGACAAAACCTTTGATGCGTAACTTCAAATCCTCACCAACGACAAAATGCCATGATGCCCAGCAAACGCTGAAAACGCTCAAAGCGGTAACCGTCGCTGCCAGGATTCCATTGCCATTTTCCGCGAGCCAGCGAGCAGCCAGTAACAAGGCAAGAAAAGTTATGTTGATTCCAATTGGTTTTGCATAAATATCCAGAATGAGTCGAAGCGGATTTGCATGACTCTTAAACAACATGAAGACAACGTGTGGCACATGAACGGTTACCAACAGCACCAGCGCAACAATCAGCGCTGCATTCACCGCGTTCACACTTTCTATCGTTGACAGAGCAGCCATCACGCCAAGGCCGGAAAGAAAAATGCTGAACAACCCGATACGCCCGTGTGCATTCAGGCCACTCAACAAACGATAAGAAATTGAGTAATTTGCGTGGAGGAGGGCGCCCGATGCTAACAGCACAGCAACATGATCTATCACAAACTCCGGACCCATCCAGAGCGTTACAATCAGGTCACCACCAACGGCAAAAACGCTCAACAAAGGCAGACTGATGAGCACGGCCATACGGGTGCTTTCCACGTAAAGACTGGAAACTTCTTCTGCGGCACCGGAAGCAACCAGCGCACTTGTTACAGTGGATAAGGACATCGAAAGCCGGTCGGTGAGGCGATTGATCTGCCGCATGATTGTGGCGTATCGCGAAAATGCAGCCAGTACAACGGGCCCCATGCTGAGAAACAACAGCAGTCGCATCGACTGATGTACCAGGAGATCCTGCAACACATTGATTGACGTTTTCATGGAATAACGTAACAGCGTCGCGCCATTTTCGGTGGAAACCTGAAACGGGCTGATGCTCATTTGTCTGCAGATGCTGAAAGCAAATACATAACGAACAAGCTCCGAACAGAGTCGCAAGATCAATGTGACCAGCGCCAGTCCTTGAATGCCATAACCCAACAACAGCGCTGCAACCATGGCAAACGCCAGCAGTAAATCGTGTATAAGATTGATGTACTCAGTGATCCGGGATTTGTGTTGTCCGATGAGCACGCCATGAGCGATATCACCAAACATCACAATACCAATGGTCAGAGACAGATAAAGGGTGATCCTGGATATCTCATCCATTAAGACCGGGTTGTCACTGTGCGAGGCGGCAGCAAGATTCATGATGATGACAAAAGATCCCGCAGTCACCAGACTCACAGCACACTGGGCCCACCAGCCGGTGGCGCAGATCGAGCCAATTTCAGATTGCAGCTTTTCCGCGTCTTTGCGCGCAATGAAATAGGAAACCGCCTGACCAAAGCCGATGCCGGAAAACGAGACATAAATAAGGAACGACCAGCCCAGGTCCCAGATGCCAAGGGATTCCTGTCCTACGGCCTCATAGATTATACGCGGCATGACAAAACCGATGCCTATGGCGACCAGGTAGGTCAAACCAGACGCAAGCACGTTAGAAAACAGCTGGGTTCGCGCGTTTCGAACCATCAAAACTTCTAGTTATTATTTTCCGCAGTATTGAGTGGCGGGTGTGGTGTGGTCAATGTCTATGCTTGGAGATTTTGCCTGACAGGCTACGAGGCTGGATAAATCCACGTGTCCGACCTGAACAGCGCAACGGAATCAGGTCTCCTTGAATACTGAGCCCGAAATCAGCTTAAACATTATAATGAATCAAACCACGCTTTTGATATATTATAATATATATAATTCGACAATAAATATATTTATATATATCAAATCAAATGGGGCAGAATGGATATCGTAAACGAGATCGTGTACACACTGAAGGCGGCTCGGGAGGCCAAAGGTTTTTCTCAGCGAGAACTCGCAGCGCTTGCAGACATTCCCCAAAGTCATATCTCGAAGATAGAGAAGGGCAGCGTGGACTTGAGAGTGTCGAGCCTTGTTGAACTGGCGCGCGCCCTTGATCTCGAACTCGCACTTATACCACGCAAGAGCATGCCGGCGGTAAAGTCCATCGTGCGCAACATCACCAGTGCAGGCCGCTCAAAAAACCGTGAGAACGCATCAGACATTCATGCTGCGGAAATAGCGAACAAGTCACTCACGCAATTGCAACAGGCGCTTATCCAGGCCCTTGTTGAGAAACCGGAACTCAAAGAAATCGCTCAAATACTGCGGTATGTACGGGAGCTTCAGCAACTCAATCCGATGCTGGAGGACAAAACGCTTGATCAGCTCAAAAGCATGATAAAAGCTTTTGAGCCGACGAGGGCGCAGGTAGAGGATTTTCGTCAGATCCTGGACTTTATCTCTTCGTTGAGAAGCACCGCTTCGGTCAGCATCCCTGGCCCCGAAAGTCCGCAGCCTGCCTATAGCTTTGAGGGGAAGGACGATGAGTGATGTGTTTGTCCTCAATGTGAACCTTTATGCCAATCCAATTGGCACAATTACGCGCCTGCCTGGCGACAAGACTATTTTTGCGTTCAACGACGCCTATATTGCTGACGAGAGCAGGCCAACCCTCGGTCTGGGGTTCAAAGATGCCACGGGCGACATCATGACCGATTTCAAACCCTATCAGAACCGGGCCATGCCGTTTTTTTCCAATCTGCTTCCCGAAGGCAGGCTCCGCGCCTATCTCGCCCAACGCGCCGGCGTACGACCTCAGCGAGAGTTCTTCCTGCTATGGATCCTGGGTGCCGATTTACCAGGTGCGGTGACGATCACACCTGCTGACGATGAAGCCTGGCCGCCGAATCGAGATTATGAGCTGGATAGAGAGGCGGAAGAGGATCGGAAGAATGCCGCGTTCCGGTTTTCGCTTGCCGGCGTGCAACTCAAATTTTCTGCAGTGGGTAACACAACCGGGGGACTAACGATTCCCACCAGAGGTGTTGGCGGGTCGTGGATCATTAAGTTTCCTTCGGACAAGTACACAGGCGTACCAGAAAACGAATATGCGATGATGACACTGGCTCGTCAATTGGGAATGGATGTCCCGGCCCTGGAACTCATTGATCTTGCCAGTATCAGCAATATCCCTGCGGACCTCAGCAGGGTCAAAGGGAAAGCGCTGGCAATTCAACGTTTCGATCGCACAAGCGATGGGAGCGCTGTGCATATAGAAGATTTTGCACAAGTCTTCGGACTTTATCCTGCCGACAAGTATGGGAAAGCTAGCCTCATGAATATTGCCAGCGTGATAGCTGCTGAAGGTGATGCGAGTGACGTGCGCGAGCTTATACGGCGGATTACCTTCAATACACTGATTGGTAACGCTGATATGCATCTGAAGAACTGGTCGCTCATCTATCCGGACCGGCGCAATGCGCACCTTGCACCAGCATACGACCTGGCCTCAACGATACCTTACATTCCGGATGAAGAAGCCGCACTCAAGGTGAGCCGCAGCAAGAGATTTGAAGCATTTAACGACGACGAGCTCGCAAAGCTGGCAGATAGAGCATCGCTGCCAAAGGCGATTGTGCTGGATGAAGCCCACAAGACGGTCGAGCTGTTCCACGAATACTGGGATAGAGCGAAAAAAGACCTCCCCATCTCCGGTGAGGTTGCGACCGCGATCGAAAAACATCTAAAAAAAATACCAATCGTGGCATCGTCCAGCCGAACCTAATCCAGCCAAACTGGAGAGGGTTGTTGAGTCCAGATCTGAAAATATAGTCTATTTAACATAATATATATTATGCGCACTTATAGACATCACTGGATCATGTTGCACCGTCACCTTTGATCACGGCGGGTATCAGCATCAGCATGATTTTGAAGTCCAGCCACAGTGACCACGTGCTGATGTACTGCAGGTCCAGCGCCAGCCACTGCTCAAAACTCAATGCGCTGCGACCGGAGACTTCACGCAAACACGCAAGACCGGGTCTGACGCTGAAACGTTTGCGCTGAACGCCTTTACTGAAGAGACTGACATCACGTAACGACATGGGCCTTGGACCAACCAGACTCATCTGACCCAGGAGGACGTTAAACAGCTGGGGAAGCTCATCAATACTGGTGCGTCGGATGAAACGGCCCACACGCGTTACACGCGGATCGTTTTTCATTTTAAAGATAGGCCCATCCGCTTCATTCAGGTGTTCGATTTCTGCCAGCCGCGCCTCCGCATCTTCATACATGCTGCGGAACTTGATCATATTGAACTTGCGCTTGTTCAGACCCACCCTGGATTGTTTGAAGAACACCGTGCCTCGAGATTCAAGTTTGATCGCCAGAGCGGTCACCAGGAACAGGGGCGAGAGCACCAGCAACATAGGGATTGCTATAGCTAAGTCAACTATCCGTTTGATTATTAAAGAGTTTTCACTTCTAGAAATAGGATTAAGACTTAATACCGGCCAGGAGCCGATCTGCTCAAGATTGTAAGTACCGCCTTCAATCTCGTACAGGTCGGCGAGGAACTTGATACACACGCCCTCTTCTGCACAGGCATCGATAACCACCGATATGTTGTTCAGCAATGATCTTGGGAGACATATCACCACCTCGTCCACCACCTGGTCTGTGATCACTTTGCGTATGGCGGAGACATCACCCAGCAATGGCACGTCATCCGCAAGTTTTGATTCGGACTGATTTTCACCGACCGGGTCCAGCGCGCCAATAATATGGATACCCCATTCGGAGTTGTCCCGGTAGGACTGCATCAGATTGTTGGCCCGGTTACCCGTGCCAATGACGAGAACCTGCAGGAAATTTTCCGGGCGCTCCCTGCGACCGGTGAAATACCACCAGCGCAGAAACAGTCTGTTGCTGAGCAGTCCTGCTGCCAGGAGAAAACCGTACAGGCCGACGGCGTATCGACTGACAAACTCAAGCTTGCCGAAATAGGCCGTGGCGAGGAGCGCCATGACCACAACAATTGCATAACGCACAGCCAGCACCGCCACCCAGAGCATACGCTTGCCATGAATGCCTGGGTTTTCAAATTTGAGCGCCACCATACTGAAGAGTAAAACCAGCGGCAGTAATGCAATATGATCTACCACGTTGGCGGTGGTCAGGATGCCGATAAACCAGACAAAATTAACAGCAACGAGGTAGGCCAAGCCGCTGATCAGAACGTCTTGCGTTCTCAGCAGGTGCTTCAGATGAGTGCTCTTGGAAATCTGCATGAATAATCACGTCGCTGCTTCAGCGGCTAATGATACCGCTTATCTCAGGACAGTTTCCTTGTCCTTGCGCACGTGGTTGTTGGGTAATTGTAACCTAACCGCCCTGTTTAACGTATTCATCAAGCAGCGCTTTCCTGTCCACCTTGCCATTTGCGTTAAGGGGAAAATCCTCTACACGAACCAGCTCTTTTGGTTGCATGTAACCCGGCAGGTGCGCTGCTGCAGCTGCTGAGACCTCTTTGTTGCTGACATCTGACGGACTGACAAACGCAACAATGCCCTCAGCGCCTTCGATGCCTTCCGGATAACCTATGGCGATGGCGACGTCAGCCTGCGCCACTTCACGCAGCACAGCTTCGATTTCGCCTAACTCCACCCGGTATCCCTGCACTTTGATCTGGTTATCTACCCGTCCCAAATACAGCAGCGGTGCGTTAGTGGCCGCCTGCCTGACCCGATCTCCGGTACGATAATAAACTGCGTCCTTGCCGGGCGGCACAACAAACGCAGCAGCAGTTTTCTCGTCATCCTGCCAGTAACCCGCACTGAGTTGCGGCCCGGTCATGAGCAACTCCCCCGCTTCACCCACGGCAACTTCCTGCAAGGTTTCATCGACTATAAGCACACTCATATTCGGATAGGGATAACCAATAGGCACAACGCCGAGCTCAGATTCATTTGCCGTGGTTGCTCGATTGTAGCGATACAGCGTGCACGCAATGGTCAGTTCCGTGGGTCCATACAGATTTTCCACAATAGAAGCCGGCGCGCTCTGCTGGAACGCCTCAGTGACGTCCAGGGGCAATGCTTCACCGCAGAACAGGCTGTAACGTAAAGTCGGGTAACTGTCGGGCTTGAGCATGCGCAGACGTTTCATCATGATCGCAGTGGATGGCACACTGAACCAGATTGTCAGGTTCTGGGATTTCACATATTTCGCGGGCAGCATTTTCTCACCTTGGGTCGGACAGCAGACACAGGCGCCCCGCTCCCAAGCCACGAACATGTCGAAGGCACTTAAGTCAAATGTCAGATCAAAGGTTTGTGACAGCCGGTCTTTCTCATTAACACCATAACGCTCCACCATAACATCCACAAATGCGGTCACATTGCTCTGTTTGACCTTCACACCTTTTGGCATGCCGGTGCTGCCGGAGGTAAACAGAAGATAGGCGAGGCTTTCACTTTCGATGGCTGGCAGGCCAGCCAGGCCTGCACTGACCAGATCCCCTGCCCCAAGTAACTGATGCTGGGCGCATCCTTCGGGCAGGCATGGCATCTCATCTCCGGGAAACAGATCAGGGACCACAATGGACATCGGACGACTTACCGCCTGCAGGAGTTGCAGAAGATCATCCAGCGCTTCCCGCTCAGCGATGATCCAGCTTAAGGCGGCACGCTCGATCATCTGTAGTGTGCGCTCCGCAGGAAACGTCGGGTTGAGGGGCACATAGGCGCCACCGCCCAGCAGCACCGCAACCACACCCGAAAACGCTGCCACACTACGATGACCAAACACACCCACCAGATCGGGGAAGCCGGCTTTTGCAGCCGCGCTGATGGTGTGCGTGATATCACTGGCACGCTGGTGCAGATCAGCGTATGTCCACTGGTCGCTCTGAATAGCAAGTGCGGGACGATCCGGAAATCGATGTGAGCTGGACAGAAAGCCCGATATCAGTGGACGCAGTTCTGCCATGTTGCCAACGTTCGGGGTGGATCAGACCGTGGCAAAGAAAGTGTCGTACATGGTGTTTGTGCTGGTGAACATTTCTGGTTCCAGCTCTTCCATGTCCAGCTCTTCACCCAGCAGACTTTCGATGTAAAGAATGAACTCAACGATATCCAGCGACGACAGATAACCCTCCTCGATAATATTAGTGTCGTAGGAGAACTCACCGTCTACCACGGGGATTTTGGATCGCTCGACAATCCATTGTTTTAACTTCAGCTTTACTGCAGCTTCGTCCATCGCTAACTCAAACTTCCTTTAAATAAACCAGTGCACTCAGAGCTCCGGTGCCTGCTCCAGAATCTGATTTTCAACAAGCAGGTTTACCAGAACTTCCGACGCTTTCTCACGATGCGCCCGACCTTGCTCCAGCGCCATCTGTCGAAGACCGTAACCATCTTCCAGGCCCGCGTCTTTGTACATAGTGGGATTGTAATAATCTCCCCATGAACTTTTTAAGTATGCGGCAAGCCAGTCTCGAAAACCTTGCAGTTCATCACTGGACCAGTTTTTAGATTTCTCATTAAACGTCTCAACAAGGCGAGCCCTGCCAAACGCCAGATGACGGGTTTCATCAAAGTGATGGACTCTGTTGATTTCGCTCACCAGCGGGTGGATGGTATTGTCGTGCCACATCACAACGTTGTAGTACTCGCCGTACTCTTCAACCACAAGCGCCTTGCACAGAAACGCCACGTCTTCCTCCCCCTTTGCATATTCGCGGGGTATGGTCACTTTCTTTTCAGGATACACTTTGCCGAAGTAACGGTTCAGAAACATGCCGAACATGATCATGTGCTTGTTTTCTTCATCAATGAAGTGATGCAGATAATCGCTGACGGGAGGCTCCGTTGACTTCAGATACAGGCGATGCGCAAGACCCTGCACAAGCGGCCGTTCCCCCTGCAACACCAGGCTGAAAAAGTTGCAGAGTTCAGTGAAGCTGAGCTTCTTCTGCTGTGCTTCACTGAGCGAGTCAAAGTACTCGGTGCCATAAAGGGACATGAGCTCCGGGCTCATGAACCAGTTGTCTTCAGGCAGCGTTTCCGGCCAGTCAAACGCAGTGTAAACATCCCAGCTCTTTTTAATAGACGCCGTGCTGAGTTTGGGGGCGAGTTGAACAGATGTAAGGCTCATGATGATTCTCGGGTTCGTGAACTATTGAAATCCGTGCGGACCGTGACCGTCCATATTGGTCAGGTGCAGACCTTGCGCGATTGTACTCCTGGGTGTCAAAGCTTCGTCCAGTTGGGGCGACAGTGCAAATATACGCCTATCGGCGAGCACCGTGTAACCATTGCTTTGTCAACCCTTAATCCACGCTGGATGTGAAATATTAGCAAATATCATGTCAACTTTTTGTGAAACTAAGTAAGCATGTGTTGCGGACATAACTGAGACTGCATCCTCAGGGGAACCAAAAAAGTCGGTGATTAAACCGACGTGCATGGACCCAAAACGCGCATCGTCTGACATTTGTTTGTCATGGACAATCGCCCAGCCAACCACATCGCCGTTTTCTTTGGAAAACTTCAGGCGAGTGCCACCAGGCCAGCCTTCCCGCGGCATCAGCGTATTCATCATATCGCGGTCACGCACCGCAAGGCAGGTGTAAGCCTCTTTGTGCTGGGCCCACAGACTATCCGCCCAGGGGCCAAACTCATTCACAACTTCAGTTTTCAGAGCAGTCTTAGGCATTGTGAACCGAATTTTGTTCACTGCCTGCAGCACTTTGATGGCTACAAAACCAGCGCCGGTAAATGCCAGTACATCCAAGGCAATTCGTCTCACCGGACTGGTACGCAGGTAACGGTTGCGACGCAGGAAAGCAAAAGGGTGGCAGATGTTGAAGACAAAGGGGATGCCACGAAGACCCCATTTCATCTTGCGCAGCATATTAACGATAGGTTCTTCTGTTCCGCCATGACCGAGACTGAAAAGCAGAGGGTACTTCTTGAGCATTCCACGCAGCAGACTCAACATCAGCGGGCTGTACTTCACATCGATATCTGCTTCGGAGAAGGGTCCCTGCCAGTCGGTGACTAAATATTCGCTACCGTTGATCAACCACTTCTGAGGCTTTAAAGCATACCCCCCTCTAACGACACGGTCATCCTCAACTGCCAGGTGATATTCCCGCCATGTCTGCGCACCATCAACCGGCGGAATCCAATCCGGCTGTGGATCGGTGTAGAAACCCCACTTTGATCCGCCTGCCTGCATTCGTTCGTTGAATTCACGCACGGCTTCAACATAATCAAGTGAGTGTGGAACTACTTTTATCGGCATCTAGGCGCTGCCAAAACGCAAAGTTCAGTTCCAAGATTTCTAGATAAGTGCATGACTGAACGATCGCGTGCCTGTAGGTTGTCGACACGCACTCAGGCGATCACTCTTGGCTGCTGAGATTTCATCAGAACGCCAATAGTTCCCAGCGTAACTAGATCACGTAAATAACGCTCAGGATTAGGGCTGATTTCACCAGACAATAAACACCTCAGAACCAGTAATGAACTTCCGAGCAACGCAAGCGCATCACAAAATAACGCGTACCCCCGCCCATGATTGAGCAAAAAATAGCGCGCTCTGGATTGATACCAGTAGGCCGGCCTTCGAGCATGACGCAGTGCCTTGTTTGTGACACCTGAACTTTGACCAACAAGGTGAACTATACGAGCTTCAGGAATATGCCAGCAACGCCAACCGTGCTTCCTAGCCCGAAAAGTAAAATCCGTTTCTTCAAAATATAAAAAGAATGCCTCATCCATGAAACCAATGTCATCAAATACCTGTTTGCGTACAAGCATAAATGCACCAGAAACCCAGTCTACCTCTGTTGGCTCTTCAGGAATATTCCCATTGTTCACATAACGATCGAGCAGCTTGTTCAACTTACCAAATCGGAAATTGCTACAAAACTCACTGATTGGATTATAGAACTTGAAGCTACAGTCTTGGGGAGAGCCATCGAGATGTTCACTGCGGCCTCCCACGATACCTATATCGGGATTTGAGCGTAGAAATTTTTGCATTGTGCTGATCGCCTTTGGCATCACCAAAGTGTCTGGGTTGAGCAACATCACACCTTCCAGGTTAGGGAAATTAGCTTTCGCGCAGCGAATCGCAGCATTATTTCCTGCAGCAAAACCGCGATTTTCAGATAACGGTATAAGCGTCACCCAGTTCCACCCTTTTGAGCGGATGAAATCAGATATTGCCTCCTTGGAACCATCCTCGGATCCATTGTCGACTACTAGAACGTGGATTGACTTGTCAATCTCGGGCGCCATCGAAGCAAGACAGTTTCCAACCATTTCAGAGGTGCGCCAATTTACGATAGAAATAGCGAGACCTACGTTTTCAAAGCTAGCGTCCGAAGTCATATGTTGAGGTTCAAAGGAAATTTAGGAAGTGCAATCTTTCACAAGATAGAACAATTATTCTCTACCGGAATAAGCTCGTAGCATAAGCGATTTAAGGCTCAATGGATTGTGGTTGTTGTCTCATCTATGTAAAACCGATGACATCAGAGAAACGACACCCAGGTCCAGATGACCGGTGCGTGAGACAATAAACTTTGAAGGCTGGCACAGTAGCCTTTCGCAAATTTATATAGCCTTGGCGGAATCGCAGTCACACAAAGGACATAAATTTTTAGAGTGTCTGCGCTGCTTTAAAAACATATATGAACTTGTGGGTAGAATGTAAAGTTGGGCTTAGAAAACCCGACAACAGTGCATAATACGCATCAGTCTCACCAGTTTTGAGACAGGGAAATAGCTTAACGGTGGTTGATAACAAAATGCACTCAACAAAAATCAGTTGTGCCTTAATCGGCGGCGACACGCTGCTCACCCAATGTGGCGAATTGCTGCTGTCAGCAGAGTTCGAGATCAAGCTGGTCATTTCCGACAACCAAATTGTCAAAGGTTGGGCGGCAGGACATCAGATACCCACCAGAACCACCAGCAAAGACTACGTCGAAGCACTGCAGGATTTGGACTACGATTACCTGTTTGCCATCACCCACCTTGCGCTTATCCCGGATGCGGCGGTCGAGAGCCCCAAACGCGGCGCCATCAACTTCCATGATGGCCCGCTGCCACACTATGCCGGCCTGAACACCCCGATGTGGGCGCTGATCGAAGGTGCAACCAGTTATGGCATCACCTGGCACGAAATGACTGCAGGCATCGATACCGGTGATGTGCTGATCACAGAACCTGTGACAATTACCGAAGAGGACACTGCCCTTTCGCTGAATACCAAATGTTTCAGCGCGGCCATGGACTCCTTCCCCCGCCTGCTGGAGCAGTTACGCAATGACACGCTGAACCCCCAGCCACAGGATCTCACGCAACGGCGTTATTACGGACGTGCCGATCGCCCAGCCAACCTTGGTTTGATCGATTGGAAACAGCCTGCCAGCGACGTAGAACGGCTGGTGCGTGCCTTGAACACAGGCCGCTATGAAAATGTCTTGGGCTCGCCAAAGGTGTTTATAGACAACAAGGCCTACATTGTTGATGCGGCCTATGTGCAGTCTGATGGGCCGATGGGTGAGCCGGATTCTGTGTCTGCAGTGAGCACAACATCAATCACTGTCTGTTGTGGCGACAAGCAAGGCCTTGAGCTTGTTTCCCTGCGCACCCTCCAGGGTGAAACAGTTAACCTGTCACAATTGAATTGTCAGCAGGGCGCTTCCCTGCAGCACCCTTTTGCGGATTTGGAAGCCATAGCAGAATCTGTTGGCAAAGCCGAATCGTTCTGGAAACAACAGCTCACAGAATTTAACCCTGCCGCGTTGCCTTATCGGCTTCAGGTTGAAGATATTGCGGCAGGTGACAGCCGGGGATCAGTAACATTTGAACTCCCTCCGACACATGTGGCCCAGACAAAAGAATCCATCGCTTCAGTGTTTGCCAGTTTCCTTGCCCGAGTGAACGGCAGCCAGGTTGTCAGCCTGCTTGTTGCAGGCGGCGCGCTTTGCGAAACCGCGCGCAAAGCACCGTCTATTCTTGCTCCATATGCGCTTGCAAACCTGACGTTTCCGGAGGATGTCGACGTTGCTCAAACACAGGAAGCGGGTAACCGGCAAATCTCCAAACTGATCAGCAAAGCACCGTTTCTGCGTGATCTCATTGCAAGACAAGCGGATGCACACGTCTCCCAGAATTTTGGTCCCCACGCGGGCGTCGCGGTTGTATTGCACAATATCGACACCGGCCCCATTGCAGAGCTGGAACTCCACCTGCAGGACAACGGCCAGTGCCGGCTCGAATACGCGATCGCCGCATACTCCGCTGAGAGCATTAACCGCCTTCAATCGCATTTTCTGAATTGGTTAACAAGCACAACAGAACACTCGGACAAAAAGTGCTCAGAGCTGGACCTGTTGTCTTGTGCAGATCGAGAGAAGCTTCTGCAGACGTTGAATCAGACTGAAGTGGCGTATGATGAAAGTCAGCTGATGCTCAGCGGTTTCGATGCGCAGGTCAAAACAACGCCTGATGCCATTGCCATAGTCGCAAACGGCAAGGCGCTCACCTACGCAGAATTAAATGAACAGGCAATCAACCTCGCCCACCGCTTAATCGAATCGGGTGCAGAGCCTGGCACCCTCGTTGGCGTTTACGTCAATCGATCAGTCGAGCTTATGGTGGCGACTCTGGGCATCATCAAATCCGGTGCAGCTTACGTGCCGCTGGATCCGGCATTCCCTGCCGATCGAATCGCCTTCATGATTGAAGATTCCGCGATGCCTTTGATCGTTACCGAAGAAGCACTGGCTGAACGGTTGCCAGCTAGCGCCGCCTCCCTGTTGTTAGTGGATGACAGGTCGATCCAACCGAGCGAAAATCCTCAGGGTTCTTCCAGCACTCATCAGAACAGTCCAACAGATCTCGCCTACGTCATTTATACCTCCGGCTCGACCGGAAAACCCAAAGGCGTGATGTTGGAACACCGTAATGTGGTTAACTTTTTTGTTGCCATGGATGGTGTCATACCAGGCGCAAACATCGAGAACCGTACCTGGCTGGCAGTCACCAGCCTGTCTTTCGACATCTCGATTCTGGAACTGTTCTGGACGATCAACCGTGGATTCAAAGTTGTCATCTATGACGAAAGCGGGCATCGAACCGCAACAGAGCAATCTGCGAGCCAGCCCTCTCACGTGCTGGACATGGGCCTGTTCATGTGGGGCAACGACGACGGTCCTGGCCCGGACAAATATAAGCTGTTGCTCGAAGGTTCCAAATTCTTTGATCAGAATGGTTTTCATGCGGTCTGGACGCCAGAGCGACACTTCCATGCTTTCGGAGGCCCCTACCCCAACCCGGCGGTTACCGGTGCGGCTGTTGCTGCAATCACGCAGAACATCAGAATCCGCGCGGGCAGTTGTGTAGTGCCTCTGCACCACCCTGCTCGAATCGCAGAAGAATGGGGGGTTGTCGATAACCTGTCCAACGGCCGCGTTGAAATTGCAGCGGCTTCAGGCTGGAACCCCAATGATTTTGTGCTGCGGCCGGAAAACCACGCGGACAACAAACGCGGGATGTATGATCAGTTAGAACAGGTGCGTGCATTGTGGCGCGGCGAAAAACTGACCTTTCCGGGCCCGTTGGGTGATGTAGAAATTGAGTCTTTACCGCGCCCGGTACAAAAAGAACTACCCTGCTGGATTACAACCGCTGGCAACCCGGACACCTGGAAGGAGGCGGGCCGTCTCGGTCTCAATGTACTGACCCACCTGCTGGGTCAGACGCTGGATGAGGTGAAAGAAAAAACCCGTATGTATCGCGAGGCACGTAAGGCTGCGGGACACGATCCGGCAACCGGGCGTGTTGCGCTGATGCTGCATACCTTTGTCGGCAAAGATAACGATGAAGTGCGCGAAATCGTTCGCGAACCGATGAAAGATTACCTGTCGAGTTCCATGAAGCTGGCTATGGATTACGCCTGGTCGTTCCCGGCATTTAAACGCCCTGGTGGCAATGTAACCAAACCTGAGGATGTAGACCTTAAATCTTTAAGCGAAGAGGAAGTGGATACCATTCTGAACTTTGCCTTCGAGCGCTACTTTGTGGCCAGCGGCTTGTTTGGCGATGAAGCCACCTGTCTCTCCATGCTGGCAGAGTGCACCCACACCGGCGTTGATGAAATAGCCTGCCTGATGGACTTTGGCGTAGACACGCAGCTGATCCTCGAGAGCTTACCGCGGCTGAAGTCTTTACGGGAAAAGATGGTTGAAGCGGTCGAAAAAGCTGGCGCCACCCAAGCTCCTGCCAGCGTGGCTGACCTGATTACCACACATAACATCACGCACCTTCAGTGCACCCCATCCACTGCGCGCATGTATCTGCTGGACACCGACACAAAACAAGCCATTCAACAGATACCACACCTTTTGCTGGGCGGAGAAGCGTTACCTGATTCATTGGCCCGAGAAATAAAAGAAGGCGCAACGTCTTCTCTGTCGAATATGTACGGACCCACTGAGACCACGATCTGGTCCATGGTGAGCCAGATAGAGAATCTGGACAGCGGCATTTCCATTGGCAGACCGATTGCCAATACACAGATCTATATTCTTGATAAATACCGCAAGCCTTTGCCACAAGGGTTACCCGGCGAGCTCTATATTGGCGGTAAAGGGGTCGCGCGGGGTTATCTGAATCGTCCGGAACTTACCGCTGAGCGTTTCTTCGACAACCCGTTTATCGATCAGAAAGACAGCCGAATGTATGCTACGGGCGATCTGGCTGCATATCGGGAAGATGGCACCCTGGACTATCTGGGACGCACAGACTTCCAGGTCAAGGTACGAGGATATCGTATTGAACTTGGCGAAATCGAAGCCAAAATTGAGGCCATAGAAGCGGTTAACGAAGCAGCTGTAGTTGTACGCACAGCTGACGATGGTGATCAGCGCATGGTAGCCTATGTTTGCGCTGGCAGCTCCACCGCCCTGGCGGATACAGACATTCGAGCAATACTACGTTCAAGCCTGCCGGAATATATGATTCCCAACGAAGTTGTTGTCCTGGATGAGATGCCCAGAACCGCCAACGGCAAACTGGACCGCAAAGCCCTGTTGCAGATCAAGCCTGTACAGGCGCGTGCAATCGCCGACGACGCCAAACCGAAAAGCGACCTGGAAATGCAGATTGCCGAACTCTGGAAAGACGTATTGAAGCTTGATGAGATAGGTTTGAACGAAAACTTTTTTGATCTGGGCGGACACTCGCTGCTTGTGGTGCAACTGCACAACCAGTTAAAAGACGCGTTGGATCAGCCGATCTCGCTGACTGATCTTTACCAGTATACAACCGTCGCCACACTGGCCAACTTCTTAAGTGCTGGTGTCGACAACTCAAAAGTTGAGGCCAGCGCAAGTCGAGGCGCGCAACGGCGCGCTCAACGTCGGCGCAGAGCATCATAAACACGATTTTTGCCAGGATGGTTATTAAGAAATCTGTATGAACGACGTTGATGAAAATGACATTGCCATTGTTGGCATGGCCATTCGCGTGCCCGGCTGCAATACCCCGGAAGAATACTGGCAAACGATTCGTGATGGGATCGAGCAAATCAGAACCTACACAGATGAGGACCTGCTCGCCAGAGGTGTCAGCAAACGCACGCTGTCCGATCCAAACTACGTAAAAAAAGGCGTTCCGTTACAGAACGTTGAACACTTTGATCCGGAGTTCTTCGGCTTCAGCCCGAAAGAAGCGGCAATTTTAGACCCTCAACATCGACAGTTTTATGAAGTCGCCTGGGAAGCACTGGAACGCGCCAGCCATACGCCGGGCAACTTCGACGGTCAGATTGGTGTTTTTGCTGGCTGCGGCATGGGCGCCTACCTGCATTATAACCTGCTCACCAACCCGGATCTGGTCGAAGACGTAGGCCTGTTTCTGCTGCGCCATACAGGCAATGACAAAGACTTTCTCGCCACACGCGTGTCTTACGCGTTTGACCTGCGCGGCCCAAGCATCAACGTACAAACTGCCTGCTCTACCTCATTGGTGGCAACCCATCTTGCGGTTCAGAGCTTGCTCTCGTTCGAATGTGATATTGCTCTGGCCGGCGGCGTCACCATAGAAATGCCCCACCATATCGGCTACGCCTATAAAGAGGGAGAAGTACTTTCACCGGACGGTCACTGCCGCGCCTTTGATCACAATTCCAAAGGCACAGTATTTGGCAGCGGCGCCGGTGTGGTTGCCCTTCGCCGTTTGAAAGACGCGCTGGATGATGGCGATCACATCCACGCGGTGATTAAAGCCAGCGCGGTCAACAACGACGGATCCAGCAAGGTGGGCTACCTTGCCCCCAGCGTTGAAGGTCAGGCTTCCGCTGTGGCGGAAGCCCTTGCGCTCGGCGACATCGCCGCAGACACTATTGGGTACGTGGAGTGCCATGGCACCGGCACACCCGTAGGCGACCCGATTGAAATTGCTGCCCTCACTCGCGCTTTTCGACAATCAACAGACAAAAAGGGTTATTGCCGCGTTGGGTCTGTGAAAACCAATATCGGCCATCTGGATACGGCAGCTGGCGTGGCCGCGTTGATCAAGGCAACCCTCGCACTTGAACACAAAGTCATACCTCCTTCTCTCAACTTCGAAGCGCCAAACCCTGAAATTGATTTTGACAACAGTCCGTTTCAAGTTGCGGCAGAGCTCGAGAACTGGGACAAACAGAATGTCCCACGACGCGCAGCCGTCAACTCACTAGGCGTTGGTGGCACCAACGCCTTTGTTATTCTGGAAGAAGCTCCTACGCCACAACAATCAGATACTGGTGATACTGAACAGGAGGCCCCGCACTTCCTTTTATTGTCCGCTCGAACAAAAAAATCTCTTGAAGCCTCTGCGCACAAGCTGGCCCAGTGGATCAGAGAAAACCCCGGCCAGTCCCTGAAAGACGTCTCTTTTACACTGATGAATGGTCGAGAGCGCTTCGAGTACCAGAAGGTCCTGGGCTGCAGCAGTCTTACTGAAGCAGCAGAGCTGCTGGAAGAAGGACATCCGCGTAGAGTGTTTAATCACACGCTGGAGTCCACTCCCCTTTCACCCGTTTTTCTGTTCCCGGGCGGCGGCGCCCAGTATTTCCAGATGGGCAAAGATCTGTATGCAACCGAAGCGCTTTTTCGGGAGGAAGTGGATCGTGGCTTGAACCTCCTCAAAAGTCGCCACCAGATTGATTTAGACGATGTTTTCCATGCACCAGACGAACAGCGTCAAAGCGTCACTCAGGTACTGGACCAGCCTTCGGTTCAACTGCCGCTGACCTTCATTGTTGAACATGCGCTGGCAAAACTGTGGGAAAGCTATGGCGTTGTACCCGACGCTCTGATCGGCCACAGCATGGGTGAAAACACCGCTGCGTGTATTGCAGGCGTGTTAACTTTTGAAGATACCTTGGGCCTGATCCTGCTGCGTGGGCAGCTGTTTGAGCAGACATCTGAAGGCGGCGTGTTGAGTGTGCCGTTACCCGCAGCTGAGTTGCGCGAGCATCTGCCTGCAGGTCTTGATCTGGCCACCGCTAACAGCCCTAATCTTTCGGTTGCGTCTGGCCCTTCAGAACTGCTGGACAAACTCGCCGCAACGCTTCGAGAAAATGACATAGAATCCCGGCGCGTAGAAATCAATGTGGCTGCTCATTCAAAGCTGCTCGATCCCATTCTGCCGGCTTTTCGAAAGCACCTGCAATCGTTGCGCTTGAATCCACCGACAATACCCATCGTTTCTAACCGCACTGGCCAATGGCTAACAGATGACGAAGCCTGTGACCCTGAATACTGGGTTGGTCATCTACGCAATACCGTGCTGTTTTCAGACGGTGTCAATACGCTGCTGCAAAAGCAGAATCGAGTCTGTATCGAAGTTGGTCCGGGTAATATGCTCGGTTCTTTTGTGCGTCAGCACGATAACGCGCCCATTCAACGCGTGCTGTCTTCGATGCGGCATCCCGACGATCAAACCAGAGATGATGTTTACTTCAAAGGCGCTGTGGGACGATACCTCGCGGTCGGCGGCGCATTGAATGAAAACATAGACAAACAGCGCTTGTGGCCGCAACCGCATCGCAGGGTACCGTTACCCACTTACGCTTTCCAACATGCACCCTATTGGATAGAGCCCGGCAAAAGCAGTGGCAGTGTCGATATCGACGATACTCTGCCGGAACGCCTGGAATCGTTAGATGACTGGTATTTTGAGCCTAGATGGATACAGCAGGGAATAATCGATACAGACACAGCACCAAGAAAGTGGCTTTTCTTCCGCAATGGTGATGATCTTTCAGATCGACTCATCAATGATCTGACCCGTCAGGGACACACCGTGGTCGAGGTTTCGGTGGGGGATGTATTCCGCGAGATTGATACAAACAAATACACACTCGCGCCGGAGGCCGGCCTTGAAGGCTATGATGCATTAATCGCCGCCCTACTCGATAGCGACACCTTTCCAGATCAGATAGTTCATGCCTGGCTCACCACATGGGATACTTCCCATCGACCCGGTTCTACGTTCTTACATCGAATTCAGAATCAGGGCTTTTACGCGCTTTTCTACCTTGCCAAAGCGCTGGGTAAAAAGTCGCTGGACAACCCAGTCGCACTGACCATTCTGACCAATAACGCGCAATCGCTGAATAAGAAGGAATATGTGGTTCCGGAAAAAGCAACCGCACTTGGACCATCTCTGGTGATTCCTCGCGAAATGCCTAACGTCAGAACTAAATTTGTCGACACGTACACTGCACCGCCAAAAGGAAAGTCTACCGCCAAAAAAATGGGTCGTGAGCAGTTGGAAGCCACCGCTTCAAGACTGATGCAGGAGCTACATGCGCCACATGAAAACTCGGTGGTCGCCTGGCGGGAAGAAGTCCGTCACATGCGCAGACTGGTCAAACGCGCGCCAACACAAAACACGCAGGGTTTGCCGCTGATTCGCAAAGGCGGTGTGTTCCTCATCACTGGCGGCTTTGGCGGCATCGCTACTGCCATTTCAGATTGGCTGGCGCAAGCATTCGACGCAAAAATTGTATTGCTCTCCCGTACACCACTGCCTAAAAAGGAAGACTGGGATCGTTGGTTAGCTGAACACCCACCCACAGATTCGATTTCTAGTTCAATCATGCGCATGCGTGAACTGGATGATGCAGGTGTCGAGGTTCTACAGGTCACAGCCGACGTTACGGTCGCTGAACAGATGCAATCCGCACAAGAGCAGATCATCGAAAAGTTCGGCGCACTGAACGGTATTTTCCATACAGCAGGCACCGTCAGCGACAGCCTTATTGCAATGAAAACCCAGCGCGAAATTGAGGACGTGTTTGCTGCAAAAGTTTATGGCACGCTGGTCATTGCCGATGTTTTTGGCAGTTTACCATTGGATTTTGTAGCGCTGTTTTCATCAAGCAGTGCCTTTATCGCCCCACAGGGCCAGATAGACTACGTCGCTGCCAACAGCTTCGTAAACACATTTGCTGATACCCAATCCGGCTTGCGAGACTATCCGACTATCGCCCTGAACTGGGGTATCTGGCGGGATGTCGGTCTCGTCGCCCCCTCGTCAGACAACATTACTACACTGACAAAGTTGCACGAAACCCACTACCCACTTTTTACCGCTCATCGATCGGGGCGCGACGGCCTGCTTGAAACACACCGCTTTGAAGGTAAGTTAAGCACGAGCGATTGGGTCATCGCCGAACACAGACTCAAAAACAACGATGCCCTGCTCCCCGGCACAGGCTATATTGAGCTTATAAGAGCAGCCCTGCAGCAGATAAACGGCAAGGTGCCGTGGACACTGTCGAACCTGGTGTTTGAACAGCCGCTTTTTGTTGAAGATACAAGTCCTCGTGCCTTCCGGGTTAACCTGCTGGGCAACAGTCACAACTGGCAGGTTTCAGTTGAAGCCGCTGACCTGACAGATCCGTTGGTCTGGTCTACCTGCGTACGCGCCAGCGTTAAAACAGACGTGGAAAAATTCAAGTCACCTGTTTTGGCTGAGGTACAAAACAGATTCGAACTACCCACCGAATCTGCGGCGGGTAGCGGCGCGATCAAAACGCGCCAGGAAGCCCACCTCAAATTCGGAAGACGCTGGCACGTCCTGAAACAAATATACATGGGCGATGGCGAAGCTCTCGGCGAGTTGAAACTGCCCGTGGATTTGTCGACCGATCTGGATACGTACCTAATCCATCCGGGGCTTTTGGATATCGCGACAGGTTTTGCCATGGATCTCATTCCTGGCTACGCCGAACAGGATATCGCGGAAGCTTTGTGGGTCCCTTTGTCATATGGCGCGTACACCCATGTAAAACCACTCGAGGGAGAGATTTTCAGTTGGGTACGTCTTGCTGAGGAGTCCCAGCCGGATCATGGCATTGTGGCTTTTGACATCGACCTGTTTGACGCCGAAGGTACCCAGCTTGCCCAGGTCACCCGGCTCACTCTACAACGCACTGAAGGCCAGTTTTCTATTGAGAAAGACAAAGCAAGCCACGCCAAATCGCAATCCACCAAAGGTAAAAGCCCTGGCGAGCTTGCGCTTGCACATAACCTGAGCCAGGGCATTGACGTGCCGACAGGTATTACTGCATTGCAAGCGGTGCTCACCCACCCAGTTCCCAGCCAGATCGTTATCAGTTCCATGGATATGCGCTCGTTGATGAAGCAGGCAGATCATCTGGTAGAGCTTTCCTTAACCGCTGATCAATCGTCTAAATTTGAACGACCGGCACTGGATAGCGACTTCGAAGCACCACGAGATAAAACAGAAACTAAACTTGCTGAACTCTGGGGTAAATTACTGGGTGTTGAAGGGGTTGGCATCCATGACAGTTTCTTTGACCTTGGCGGGCATTCACTGGTTGCTGTGCGTTTGTTCAACGAGATCCGGGAAGTCTTCGGCACTGATTTACCCATGTCTGTGCTCATGCAGTCTCCTACAATTGCAGACCTCGCAAGTGTTATTCGCGGCGGGCCTGTTGGCGAAAGCGGCGTCAATGATGCTGATTCTGAAGAAAGTAAAAAGCCTGAAATTGCGTTGCAGTTCCAGCATGTTGTCCCTATGCAGAGCGGCCCGGTAGGCGGAGCAACGCCTCTATTTGTTGTGGCCGGTATGTTCGGTAACGTCCTGAATCTCAGTCACCTGGCAAACTTACTGGGAGAAGAGCGGCCTTTCTATGCACTGCAGGCTCGTGGTTTGTATGGCGACAGCGTTCCACACGAAAGCTTTGAAGAGATGGCTACTGATTACATTGACGAAATCCGCCAGGTTCAACCAGAAGGCCCTTATCTGCTCGGCGGCTATTCTGGAGGTGGTTTAGTCGCCTACGAAATTGCGCGCCAGCTTCTGGCAGTTGGGGAAGAGGTGTTGCATGTGATCATGCTCGATACACCTGCGCCCAGCTTCCCTCAATTTTCGATCGCAGATAAAGCCAATATGATTCTTCAAGGTATCAAGAAGGACGGCATTGGATATCTCAAAACAAAGATAGAGACGCGACTGAAATGGGAGAGGGAACAACGTGAGCTGGCAAACGCATCGGACGATGATCCTCTGTCTTTTCAATCCCAGAACATCGGCGCAGCATTCTTGCGCGCATTACGAAAATATGACACCCCTACAGTTGATGTAGCTGTAACTGTGCTACGACCGAAACTGAACATACACTATCGGTTAAGCGGCGGGCGTATGGTCGACGATGACCGTAACTATGTTTTCCCGGACAACGGCTGGGGTCCTTTTATTGAACGGCTTCAGATCATTGAGATACCGGGTAACCACGACAACATGGTACTTGAACCGAATGTACGAGTGCTGGTGTCTGAAATACGCAGGGTGCTTGCGCAACCTGGAAGTTCTATTGACTCAACAAAAAATGCCGCCTGAATCCCCGATAAAACAAGGCCATGCTTACATTAATCAGACGAACGTACACTTGTCTTACACATCGATCTGTTAGAGTGAGGCCGCACAGCCTCGATCCACAGATATGCAAATAGACAAGCAAACAGATACACAGTCTGCAACAGGGCCGTTTTTTATTGTTGGTGCCGCCAGGTCCGGAACAACATTGCTGCGTCTGATTCTTGGACACCATTCCAGAATCTGTAAATGCGAAGAGATGGAATACGTTACGCCTGAGCTCATCAACGGCAACGCATCTGCAGATATTGAAGGCTACATACATCGCCTCGAACTGGATCGAGGGTTCCGACTCTCAGATTACAGCATCAACAAAAGCCTGTCGTTCGAAGAGATGGCAAGAGATTTCCTGGTTCAGCGCAAGAGCATTGACGGTAAACCCATTGTGGGAGCCACCGTGCATCATCATTTCGAACAGCTTCCCAAAATCTGGCCAAAAGCCAAGTTCATTTATCTGACTCGCGACCCACGCGATGTCGCACGCTCTTCCGTGCAAATGGGCTGGGTCGGGCACCCTTGGTATGGCGCAGAATTCTGGCTGGCTGCTTACAGGTCATGGCAATCGCTGAGAACCAAAGTGGAAGACACCGTTTGTTTAGAGGTGCGTTTTGAAGATCTGATTGCAGAACCCGAGTCTTGCGTTCGGCGGGTATGCAACTTTCTCAATGTCACTTTCGAACCCGAAATGATGGAGATCGACAGGGATACCACCTATGCACCACCCGATCCGTCTGCGGCAACCTCCTGGCGGAGCAGCGCGGACAAAGAAGAAGTTGCTCTCATAGAAGCGCGCATAGGCTCTACCATTTTGACTGACAGCGGTTATCCGCCAAGTGTGATTCCACCGGTTGAGCTAACGGCTATTAAAAAAACTAAAGTTGTCTGCCAGGATTTGACTAACAGAATTCGCTTCCGAATCAACCGCTACGGTTTCCCACTCTGGTTCCAAGGTGTTATATCGCGGCGGACCCCGTTCCGTGCCTATCGTGAACGAATTCAGGTTGCAATAGATGCAGTCGATAACATGCACCTTAAATAAGGGAAAGCGAGTTAGTGAACACAAATATTAACAAACTAAAAGGCATCGCGTGACTATCCGAATAGGGCTTGCAGGCCTGGGCAAAATGGGTTTATCACACCTTGCCATCGTGAATGCGCATCCACAGCTTGAGGTTGCAGCTGTCTGCGATGGGCTGAGCTATCTAACAAACAACCTGAAAAAGTTTACTTCTTTTAATTGTTACAATGACTATCAGGAGATGTTGGATAAAGAGCAGCTGGATGCAGTACTCATTGCCACACCTTCGAAAGCCCACGCAACAATGGCAACGCAAGCTATTCAGGCAGGGCTCCACGTCTTCTGCGAAAAACCCTTTGTGCTGGATATTATTGAAGGCCAGAAGATCATCACTCAGGCAGCGACAAACGACCTTGTTACGCAAGTAGGTTACCACAACCGATTTGTTGGCGCTTTTAAGAAAGCACAGCAACTAGTTGCACAAGGCGCGCTGGGTACAGTTTATCATTTCAGAGCCGAAGCTTATGGTCCCGTTGTGATCAGACCACAGTCCGCAACATGGCGTTCGAAAAAAAGTGAAGGTGGCGGCGTTGTATATGACTACGCCTGTCATGCTCTGGACCTCGTAAATTTTGTACTGGGCCCGGTAGAAGATGTATCGGGCGTCATCCGTAACAGCATCTTCTCTAAAGACGTGGATGACGAGGTTTACTGCTCTCTGACTCTCAAGAACAACCTCCAGGGGCAGCTCGCAGCAAACTGGAGTGACGAGAGTCAGCGTAAGATGACCACCAAACTAACCATATGGGGAACCACAGGCCAGATCAATGTAGACCGCCAGGAATGTGCGCTCTACCTTCGCAATGAAAGCACGGCATCTTTGCCAAAAGGCTGGAGTATATTCAATACAACAGAGTTAACTGACGAGGTCTGGTATTACTTGAGAGGGGAAGAATATTCCGCTCAGATTGACGAGTTTGTTGAGCGGATCAACACGCATAACAAAAAAACAACAACAGCCTGCGATTTCGCCAAGGCGCTGGAGACCGACAGGGTCTGTGCAATGATTAACGGCCTTGAAACAGACCCAGTTGTTGACGAAAAAGTTGATCAAGCTGCAAACCAGCAATCCCTCACACAACGTTTACGCGGCTTGTTCGGAGCCAAACATGCCTGAGAACAATCATGAAATGGACAGAGTTATCTTCGGCGACAATCAGTTCTTTGGCGTTAATCATATGTCTGAAGAGAAAGCCCGCGCTCAGGCAATCAGATTCCAGGACATATCAGCTGTTACCAATGTTCTCGACATAGCCTACCAGGTTGGCATCCGCACTTTCATGTGTACAACACACGAACGTATGGCCCAAGTGTGCGATTACTTCCGCGCGAACCTCGAAAAATATCCTGATTATCAGTTTTATCCCTGCATGCCCTACGCTCACAAATATGCCAATGCGGTAACCGAGCAAGGCATGATTGGAGCGCTCAAGCAGTTTTTACCTACAGATGGGAAAATCTCTGCACTATTCAAAGGTGGTAAAGCCGTTGCGCAAGCTGATGTACAGTCGATCGCCCATCTGCTGATCGACGCTGAGATGAAGATGTTTGAGGGTTTGTCCACGCCGGTTATCTTTGTGCAGAATGTCATCACTGACTTGTTACTTGGTTTAGGTGTAACTGACGCGTTTAAGATCTTCGATGAGTATATACGTGAACGATACAACGCCGAGCCGGGTTACATCACCATGAATCTGCCTCTACTCTTAGAAACGCTAAACAGCAGCGATATCGAAAATCCAATTATCTGCTCAAACATCAACAAAGCTGCGTTCCGCATGTGTGGCGGTCAGGCAGCTTACGAGCAGTTAATCGAATCAGGACGCTTTCGCCCTATCGCCATGTCGGTTTTCGCCTCCGGCGCAATCCCCGCATCTGATGCCATTAATTACGTTTGTGAGCAAAAAGGTATTGAATCTGTTGTATTTGGCGCATCCAGCCGTGGACACATACAAGAAACCTATGACCTGATACTGCGTCACAGCCAGGATGCAGAGATGGAACTGGCGGCGCCGTGACATCGTTTTTCGTTGGCGCATCCTCCGGCGGACACATGTCTGAACTGGAAGCACTGCTAAGTTGCAGCGACTTTTGGCCAACCAAGCCTACGCACTACGTCAGCACACTGGAAAAACTCAGTGACGAAAGTCGAGACGGGAAGAAATTTGTAATAGGTGAATGCAACCGGCAAACACCCTTTGCCTGCGTAAAAGTTTTTCTGAATGCCTTACGCATCGTGTGGCGTGAGCGCCCGCAAGTTATTTTGACAACGGGTTCGTTACCACTGGCTTTGTTCTGTCTTGCCGGTCGATTGCTGGGAGCCAGCGTCATCTGGATAGACAGTATTTCGCAAGTCGATGAACTCTCCATGAGCGGCAAGTTGGTAAAACCGTTTGCAAGCTTGTTTTTCGTGCAATGGCCCGAGCTGGCTGAAAGGCATCCCGGCACAGTTTACGCTGGAGAGCTGGTGTGATTTTCCTGACTGTTGGCAGCGCCCTACCCTTCGATCGATTGGTACGCATGGTTGATGAAGCGGCGCGTGAAGGACTCTTAACGGAAGAAGTATTCGCACAGATTGGAAACGGTGACTACATTCCGTCTTCTTTTCCTCATACCCGCTTTCTGACCAAGTCTGAATTTCAAGAGAAAATGTCGCAAGCATCTGCAGTGATCAGCCACGCAGGCATAGGAACCATTACCAACGCACTGAAGCAGTCTCTACCGCTTCTGGTCTTACCTCGTTTGCCAGAACATGGCGAACTGGTGGATAACCACCAGCAGAAGACGGCACAAGCCTATGCTGAACTTGGCCATCTGCTGGTGTTCAACTCACCTGGCGAACTTCAGTCCGCAGTCTCACGTTTGCCCGCGTTCAATCCAACACCACGAAATCCAAACGTGCAGGGTGTTGCGCAAGCGATTGGTCGCTGGTTACGCAAACAGTCAGCTGCATTCCCAGACATTACCGCAAACGAAAGCGGTCCACTAAAATAACTGAGTAAATGTGATGAAATCCAAATACCTGTTGATCACACCATGCAGAGACGAAGCAGATTACCTTCAGAAAACTATCGACTCCGTCGGCTCGCAAACCATACTACCCGCAAAATGGGTTGTGATAGACGATGGCTCGACTGATGAGACGCCACAGATCCTTGCCCGGGCTCAGGAAAAATACGATTTCCTGCAGGTAGTCCGTCGGGAGGATAGAGGCAAACGTTCTGTTGGCCCAGGTGTGATGGACGCTTTTTATGCCGGCCTTGCTGTTGTCGATCTGGATGCTTACGACTTCGTTTGTAAACTGGATGGCGACCTGGAATTTCAGCCTGGATATTTCGAACGCCTTATGGAGTTAATGGATGATGACCCTCTGCTCGGCAACATATCCGGCAAACTCTTTTTACGTTATGGTGAGCGACTGGTAGAAGAACGCTTGCGTAACGACAACGCCATCGGTCCGTGCAAGTTCTACCGAGTGGAATGTTTTAAGGCTATTGGTGGGTTTGTGCGCCAGGTCAGCTGGGACGGCATCGATGGTCACATCTGCCGCATCAACGGCTGGATACCCGCAGCAAAAGATGAACCTGTGTTGCAGGTTATTCATTTAAGGCGAATGGGCTCCAGCGAAATCAGCTTCTGGGAAGGTCGCCAGCGTCATGGGCGTGGTAAATACTTCATGGGATCTCGTGCATACTTTGTGTTTGTAATGGCCGTATATCGCATGTTTGAAAGGCCCTATATTGTTGGCGGGATTGGTATTATGGTCGGTTATGTTCGTGCGGTAATGAATTCTCTGCAACGCTACGATAATCCCGAGTATTTAAGATATTTCAGAAAATATGAATTTCAGTCATTAATCTTTGGACGCGAGCGAACAACTGAACGTTTTAATGCAAAGGTAAGAACCCAGGTAGCGCGGGAAAAAAATCTGGCACAAGCAGAACTGAAAACGAGCTAGGACAGTATAGAGACTATTTAGAGCATCGATTCATGCAAACAGCCTTGGAAATTACCTTGTCCGTGGCGCTGATACTCCCAGCAGTCTATCTGTTCTTGATTTTATCGCCTCAAATATATCGGTTGCTACAGGTTTATCGCTGGAGCAAATACACAGACAAAATTGCTTTGACCTATGATGATGGTCCCGACGGAGTAACTTCTATTGCACTCATGGACTTGTTAGATGATCTAGGCGTAAAGGCCACTTTTTATCTTGTCGGATTCAGAGCTGAACGAGAACCGAAAGTGGTTACACAGCTTGCTGAACGCGGCCACGAATTGGGGACACATTCTTATTCGCATCAGCATGCCTGGAAAATATCTCCTTGGCGAGATTATGCAGATGCAGAGCATGCATATGAAATTTTGTCACCAAATGTCAAAACAACCGCACCTTACCGGCCGCCATTTGGAAAAATATCGCTAGTTACCTTGATTGCGATGAGGCTTAAAAACAGAAGAGTCGACTGGTGGACCAGTCCAACAAACGATACAGACGATACTTTCCCAGACGTAGAAGCAGCGGCAAAAGCAATTCTCGCAAAACAAAAACCTGTAATTTTAATGCACAGTCACCATGATGAGCCGCACCGACGAGCTTATATGTTAGCAATGACGAAAGCACTAGTTGAACAAGCGCGAGCAAAAAGGCTGAAGATTGTGACCATGCAAGACCTGAGACCGCAATCTGCGGACTATTAAAATGCCCGCAAAGGAAAATCTCGCAGATGTAGCCGTGGTTGCGATTGGTCGAAATGAAGGTGAGAGACTCATAGCTTGCCTCAACTCAGTTGTGGGATCGGTTGCACTCACGGTATACGTAGACTCCGGCTCTACCGATGACTCAATAAAAACTGCCAAAAAATTAGGTGCTATCGTTGTCAAGCTCGACACAACTACACCGTTCACTGCGGCCCGAGCACGCAACGCAGGATACTTAGCTGCGCTCGCGCACAGTCCTGGACTTAAGTTCATTCAGTTTGTGGACGGCGATTGCGAAGTACAGCCAAATTGGCTGATTGCTGCCCGTCAACACCTGATGAAACACGGCAATCTTGCAGTGGTATTCGGCCGAAGGCGGGAACGATACCCCGAACGTTCGATTTACAACGAAATGTGCGATATCGAATGGGACGTACCACCAGGCAACTGCAAATATTGTGGTGGCGATATTATGATTCGCACAGATGCCTTGAAAAAAATAGGTGGCTACAAAGAAGAGTTAATTGCTGGAGAAGAGCCAGAGATGTGCGTTCGCCTCCGAGCTGATGGCTGGTACATTGAAGCCCTACCCCTTGAGATGACGTTGCATGATGCAAATATCACTAAGTTCTCGCAATGGTGGCGCCGGGTTATGAGGAGTGGCTGGGCATATGCTGCTGGTGCCCACCTGCATGGCGCACCACCGGAGAGACATTGGGTTAGACAATCGTTACAAGGGTGGGTTTGGGTGGGTTTCCCCATGATAGCTTTAGCTGTAGGGCTGCCCACAGTCGGTCTTGCAGTATTATTGATTTGTCTGATTTACCCACTCCAGTGGTTGCGTCTTTTCACCACTTTGACAGGAACCTTTCGCCAAAAGGTTATAGTCGCCAGCGCATACACCATAGGTCGATTTCCTGAATTCATTGGACAAATCAAGTATTGGTTGGATTACTTGCGTAACAAACGCGCCCACATAATTGAATACAAATAGACGGCAGCCGTGAGTTAGTCCCAAAAATTATGTCATTAACATCAAAAAATCTACGCGTTGGGTATCTGAGCAGTGAATACCCTTGCGTTAGCCATACGTTTATACGCAGAGAAATTCTTGGTCTTGAAAACCTAGGCTATAGCGTTGTTCGCATTGCGATTAATTCGGGTCAGAATTTGGTAGACGAAACAGACCTCGCCGAATTACGTAAGACGGTGTTTCTTAAACAATCCCAACGCTGGAGTTTGATGTTAGGCAGAATTGCGCTCGGCACCCAGCACTCTGGCTTGCGAGTGATAAAAGCTATAGTTCAAGCCACAAAGATGGGATTGGTCAGTGATCGGGGTTTAATAAGACACTATGCGTATCTTTTGGAAGCCCTTATCTTAGTGGCATTGGCTAAGGAATATCGTTTGGGCCATTTACACGTTCACTTTGCAAACAATGCAGCAACAATCGCTTTATTAGCAAAGAAGCTCGGTGGTCCGAATTATAGTCTCATGGTACACGGTCCTCTAGAATTTGACGGCCCGGTCAGCATGAGCCTCGGCGAGAAAGTGCAAAACGCAGAATTCACTAGCGCAATTTCAAGTTATTGCTCGGCTCAGATAAAGCGATGGGTCCCTTACTCCTACTGGCCAAAGATTCACCAAATACACTGTACCGTGGGCAAGGAGTGGTTCGATGCTGCAGTGCCGATAGAGGAAGGCCAACATGATCTAGTCTGCGTAGGTCGACTTGGCAACGAAAAAGGCCAGGTATTACTGGTAGACGCCTTTGCTGATGCAATAGCACGAGGTCATCAAGGTAAACTCTTTTTGATTGGTGATGGCGATATGCGGCCCACTATTGAGTGCAGGATAAGCGAGCTTGGATTAACAGACCGCATTATTCTTACTGGTTGGTGTAGTGGTGAAGAGATACGAGAGCACTTACTAAATAGTAGGGCCCTGGTACTCGCGAGCTTTGCAGAGGGGCTTCCGGTTGTGATTATGGAGAGCATGGCCCTAATGCGCCCCGTAATAAGCACGCTGATAACTGGCATACCCGAGCTCGTTAAACACGGTACTAATGGCTGGTTAACGATAGCAGGCGATCAACAGGGTTTGACAGAACAAATGTTAGCTGCCGACCGTACCCCGATAGAAAAGATCCAAGTTATGGGGCGAGTGGCTCAAGCAGACGTTGAAAAGGCTCACTGTACAGAGACTGAAATCGCCAAATTGGATGCGCTGTTTCTCCGCAGTGTGAAATGGTAGAACAGGCAGAAACTAATCCGTAATTCGATCGAGTGGTTTGATGTAAACGAAAATATACTTTTTGACAATTATAGGACCGAGAAAGCCGGCTAAGAAAATCAGTGGTGCTATCCAGAGAAAATTTGTGCCGTCCCATGACACAAACTTGAGCGTTACTCCTTTTGCAACACCAATCGCTATGGTATTCATTAAATAGATAGCGAAAGAAAACAAGCCCCAGCTTGCCAAGAACTCCCAACTCGCAATCGGCTTGACACGGACCAAAGCATGCAATGCAGGTATCGAAAGCAGACCGATAATCAATTTAGCTGTCGGGTATGGCAACGTGCTGTAGAGTAAGGATAGTGATGCCAAAAAAGCCAACAGAAAAACCCATAAAAATTTATCCAGAATCTGGTGATATTTAGGCAACAGACTGGCGCAAAGCATGCCAATTGAAAAATAAATCAGATACTCAAAAGCCCCCTCTAACATAAAAATGGCCGGGCCAGTAACAAAAGCCAAAGCTAATCCAATAACAACGAGGGGCCAAATCCGCCCGCCACAGATAAAAAGAAGCACCGGCACAACCAAGTAATATTCGAAAAGTACATATACAAACCACAATCCTTTTGCAGCACTCTGACCGGGCACAAGTAGAATATCAAACACGCCTTGTAAGAAACCGTCCTCAGGTTGGTTATCTACATGTAGTACTGGAGCTACAGCCAACTTACCGAGCAAGATGATGATTCCAAACAAAATGAACGCAGGAACAATTCGAAACGCCTTCTTACTAACATATGAGAAATAATCCCTAACTTCCTCCATTCGCCTGAAGGTAAAAAACATCACAAATCCAGAAAGATACATAAAGAAAGGCATGTGAAAGCTGTAGATGATACGTACGAGCTCTGAAAACCACTCATTATGCTTAGGCGGGTCCCCAGCAACAATATGACCGAGCACAACGAGGAAAATAGCAAGACCCTTTGCACGATCGATATCCGTCAGACGTGCACCTCGGACTACATGCGGTAAATGTATAAATGTAAAAGCCTGCTGTCTTAACATACTTAAGCACACACGTTAGAGCAGCACTCAGTATATCCTGCTGCGCCCTCTAAGGTGACAAGATTACAATTTACTTACGCTCCATGCATTTGCAAACAAAAGCAAACACGTAAAGCGAGTAGTATGGCAAGATTGAGTCATCCTCCGAAAAAACGATTTGCAATAGGAGGAAACCAATCGAGTTGGACAGAGATTTTGAATATGGAAATTAATGAACTCATCAGCCTCCTGCGATGCCCTGCGACACACGGACCTCTGGAAATAAACAACGGCCAGATCAAAGCTGTTAACACAGAAGATACTTTTCCATTTAAAGAAAACGTACCCGATTTACGCCTAGCTCCCAAAAAAATTAGCATCAACACACCGTGGTATGAACCCTGGGAGGATCTGGAAAAGGTAAAACTCGGCTATCCTCCAGTCACAGTTTCGCGAGATGACCTACCGTTTCATCTAGATGAACACTTAGCTTCAATTGCTGGCGAGGATGGTGGTGGACGAACTATTTTAGAGATTGGCTGCGGCGATAGACAGTGTGAGGCCTGGTTTACCAATCGAAACTTTCGATATGTGGGTAGTGACATCGATTTCCGCGGGATTGGTCCCCACGTGATGGCTGATGCTCATAATCTGCCTTTCAAAGACAACACTTTTGATCTCGTTACTTCAATGGCAGTGTCTGAACACCTAATATCTCCTATAACAGCTGCACAAGAAATTTACCGAGTTCTCAAACCTGGGGGCACTTACTTCGGATCCTCGGCTTTTGTGTACTGTTTTCACGACAAAGCCAGTTTCCACCATATGAGCCACGCGGGCCTACTTTATGTATTACGCGTGGCAGGATTCAACGTAGAGCGATTGTGGCCGGATTGGTACTACCAGGATGCAGTACCGGAAATGGGATTTAGAGGCGCAGCAGCTGCGCCGTGGAGGATTTCGCTAAGGGGTATTCTAAAATTCGCCGACTGGACATTTTTGCGAACTTCCAACCTTGCCCGAAAAATTACATCGAAACCTCCTATCGACGAGTTCCAGCGACAATTGCACTTGGCGGGCTCGGTTTCGTTTGCGGTTCATCGTCCAGATTAAGCGCTGCCACCGGATTACGTTTAATAGCAAGACTAACCCCCATTAATGCACCTGCGAAAAAAACGGGGAGACTGTTCCACCAGCCATTCAATAGTAAGTCTGCGATCCGGATCACCAGGCAAATCATCAAACCGCATAGCAACCATTTTGTTTCATCAGAGGTGATGACCTTAATTTTTCGCCGAATACTGAATATGGGAAACGTCAGCAAAGCAAGTACAAATAGAACACCAAGCAAGCCACTCATACCAAGTCGAATAACCCACCAAGCATCCAGTCCAGGCTCACCAGAATCAGCGCCTACAATATCACCATCAGGAATTCGCCCAAAATGGCCCCAGCCAAACAGCATGCGTGAGCCCATCCGATCTAAAATAAATTCTTCTTCATAGAATCGCCCCCCAAAAGAACGCGCTCGTTCCTCGTCATAGGACGCGGCAATATCGACAAGAATATCTTCTGGGAACACATCTGCTACTTGCATTAGTGGATACGTCAGCGTGAAGAGTGCAGCGATTCCTAGCAGGGTAGCTAGCGCTTTAGTTTTAAACAATGTCATGCTTGCAGCAGCAGCAATTCCAAACAAACTACTCGCAACCTTTAATGTAGATATAAGACCTACAAAAGTTATTATCCGAACTTTATTTATCCCCCACCAACTAGGAGTATTACCGCTCTTCAACAACGAAATAGCGGCTACGAAAGGGAAAACCATAAAGGTTGCCAGAGAGTGGCCCAGACTTAAGAAGACTACTGGCTCTGTAAGTCCGTATCTGAATTGCGGGCGTACCGGAAGGTTGTAAAGGTAGTCACTAAACTGAAATACTCGAAAAGGAATTGCCATAACTAATTCAATCAAAGCTAAAAGCGTGTAAATCAGCCCCATTCCTACCGCTATATAAAAAAAGGTTTTGATATCTTGGATGCTGTTAAAAAGCGCTTTTGCAACGAGAAATGGTAACGCGAATTGAAAAAAATCTGCGATGGATTGACCTAGTACCCAGGCAAAACTTAAGCCAGGTTGCAATTCACCCTGGGACAGCAACGTACTTAAGTTGGTTTGCCACCCGACAATATTGATGAGAAAAAACGGCACCATGATGTAGGTCAGCGTAGCTACCGGTCGAGCTGCCAGGAAAAAAGCGTTCTGACGAACCATCAGTCCCAACAGTGCACCTAAAAATACGATTTTATTTTTGTCCATCGCTACAAGATCAAAAGGGCGTACGAGTGTCACATCTGGAAGAAATAGCAAACCAGAGAGTACAACCAGCGCACCTGCCTTTGCAGGTGGGTACTTGCCAAACATGATAAGCGAAAAAAGAAAAAACCCGAATTGCGCTAGCGCAGCAACAGGATAGTCAAACACAGAACTGAAGCTTGTTTGGCGGGTTGTGTTGAGCTAACTGGATGCGGAAACAGATCGTCACTGACAGTTCCCATTCAATGAAAGCTAACCAAGCCCGGACCTAACATCTCAGAAAGTGTGAGGATAGACATTAGCACTATCAACAATCCAGCTAACAGTGCAAATGATAGGACGGCTCGAGTTCCACCGAATGCAGCAAAAGCAGTACCGCCACCAGAATAACTTACTGTCCCGATCACTGGAAAGCTCAGCGATCTCTGTAAAGTCTCCATTCTGTCAATAACCGGCTTCAACTGATTAATCCCATAAGCAACGACAAACCCCGCTCCAAGGCTTAGCAAGGTAACGAACGCTGTAAAAAGGCCACGTCGAGGTGCCACTGGATTCAAATCAGAGGTGGGAGGCTCGATAATCCGGAATTCCATTTCATCACTTTCCAACACTTCTCTGCTCAAGTTTTCGCGCTCTAGGCTACTCAACAAAGCCTGATAATTGTTTCTAATCACGTCGTAATCGCGGGTCAACCGCGCCATTTCCGCCTCTACTTCTGGCATTTCTCCAATCAGGCTTTCGAGCTCACGGACCTGATTACGGCGCTGCTGGTAGTCTGCAGTCAGTTCCGCGATTTCTGTTTTGATCTCATTCCGTGAGATCTGCAGTGCCTGGAAGACTGGATTATTGGATGGTGCATCAAGGTCACCAACATCGCCATACAATTCATCAATTTGCTTTCGCAGGCTGGCAAGCAGTTCGCGGGCAGCGATAACATCAGGGTGCTCCTCAGTAAACCTCTGTCTGAGACTATCGAGTTCACTTTGTGCCGCAAGTATCCGCGATTCAATACTATTAGGGTCCATTTGTCCCCCTGCTGTAAAGCGCGGTGCCTCACCGCGCATCTGCCGTTCAATACTTTCCAGCCTCGACCGTGCCAGACTTAACGCCTGATTGCTCTCATCCATATTCTGTCGCGCTGTTTGTAGGCGTTGAAAATACCCACCTTGCAGGTTTGGTAGTTTGTCGAAATTCTGACGATTGAAGTCTGCAAGGGCCGCCTCCGCAGTCTGCAATCTGACCTGATATTCTGCGATCTGTCCTGAAATGAATTCCCCGGCTGCCCGAGAACTTGTTTGTTTCGCACCTAAAGTGTCTTCGACGAATATATTCAGAAGTTTCTCAACAACAGCCAAAGCAACTTGTCGCTCATTATTGAAATAGGTAATGAAATAGGTGTCGTCAGTCTGCGGTCCTCTAAAGCGATTCTGCCGCGACATTTCACTCGCACTTACTAACTGAATATTTGAAGCCAACCTGCTCACTATGGCAGCTACAACCTCAGGTGAATCGGTCTCATAGATTAAACCTACCTCACGCGCCACACGCTCTAGTTGAGGCCGCCCTAACAATGCCTCTCTCACGTAGCGAAGTTGATCTTCAACGTTAGAATCAACGATCTGGTCACCGAGCAACATCCGCAATTGTGATGCTGTATTCACATAGACTCTGGCACTTGCCTCGTAAACATCTTTTTGCATCGCAATACCTATCAGACCAGCAATTGCTACAAGCCATGCTGCTGCCAATCCATAATAACGTTGCTTCCAAGCACCGCTTAGTATGCGTAAGAGTTCGAGATAAGTTTGATGCATAGTGAGTCTATTATGCTCAAGATTTAGGCTAAAAGGAGTCCAAATTACATAGTCGCAACAATGTAATTCTTACAAACAAACGTGATGGTGCTTGCACCACCTCGCCAAGACGTAAATTGACCACACTCGAGACCAATATGTACCTTTGCCTCCTTTTTTAAAAGCACGCCATAATCGAGAAACCGTTTCACAGTTAAGACCAATGGAGTTGATGGCAGAGAGGTCTGAAAATGTTTTTTCTATTTCCCCCTGCAAAGAACGCTTACACCAAAGTTCTAACGGAATTTCGAATCCTGCTTTAGGTCGATCAAAAATTTTTGCCGGTAACTCGTCTACAACAATACTCTTTAGGAACGATTTTTGCCTTGCTGGCTTGTACCGACATTCAGGTTCGAGTGCGGCTAGCTTCTCGATAAAAACGTGATCGAGAAGTGGCACTCTTACCTCTAAAGAAGCCGCCATACTTGCTGAGTCTGTATCGCGTAACAAGCGTTCTCCGATGAAGCTAGATAACTCAAGGTGTGTGATTGCAACCAGCTCATTTTCGCCTTGGATTCGATTCATTAAACTGAAATGCCGTTCTGGCTCCAACCCCCAAGTTAGATTTTCCTCGTTGGCAAGAAGTAGCTCCATTAAAAACTCACGAGTGAAAAGCGAATAAGAAACCTGATATAGATCCAGCAACCTCCCCCTGGTTGCTACTACGTCTTGAAGTTTACCGAACCTTGTCTGTGGTTTGATTTCAGATCCTGATCCTGCAAGAACTCTAGCCCCTAATCTAGCCGCCAAATTTGAAACTCCAATTGGCAGCAGGTTCGAAATAGTCGAGATTTTCTTTGCTCTTGGAATATCGACAAACGAGGCGTATCCACCAAAGAGTTCATCGCCACCCGCTCCAGAAAGAGCTACCGTCAGCCCGGCATCACGGACTGCTTTACTAACAAAATACGTATTTATTCCATCGAAAGTGGGTTGGTCCAGCGAGTTAAGCGAGCTTTCCAAGCCTTCGTTAAAAGCAATCTCGTCGATCTTTATCTCGCTGTGATCAGTGCCTAGTGCGTCAGCTACTGTCTGCGCATAACTCGACTCGTCATATCCTTTTTCATCAAACTTGATGTTAAAAGTGCGAACTGCGTGATCAGAGGAGCGTTGTGCCAGAGCAGCAAGTACCGATGAATCGACGCCCCCACTGAGAAAAACGCCCAGAGGCACGTCACTGACAAGTCTTAATTGCACTGCTTCTTCGAGTTCGCGAACAGCGTTTCGCTTGGCTACCTGCTGGTCTAGCGCAGGAAATGATACTGGGATTTGCCAATACTGCTTAGACGTTTCACAATATCCATCTAAACCTACTGTTAGGGTCTTACCTGCTTCCAGCAACCGGATCCCACGAACCAGAGTTCGCGGACCTGGAACGAACCCGTGCCATAGATAGGAGTTGAGCGAAACAGGATCTAACTTCCGAGGTTCGTTCGATACCAACAATAAAGCTCGAAGCTCTGACGCGAACGTAAAACGAGAGTCCAGTTTTTGGTAATAGAGAGGTTTAACGCCGAGACGGTCTCGAACGATTGAAACTGCTTCCAATTTTGGATTCCAGTATGCTAACGCGAACATACCCCTAAACTTTGCGGTAGCGGCCTCACCCCACTCGGAATATGCCGCTAGCATCACCTCGGTGTCCGAACTGGATACAAATTGATATCCGCGGGCCGCCAGTTCCTGACGCAATTGTTTGAAGTTGTAGCACTCGCCATTAAAAGTTAACGAAGCACCGGTAATGGAGTCTACCATCGGTTGTCGACCAGCTTCGCTTAAATCAATGATGGACAATCGCCTGTGCCCAAAAACAACCTCTCTGTCATGTTTATGCGTAGACCACAACCCGTCCTGATCCGGGCCTCTATGAGTCATTGCACGCAACATACTGCTGACTGAGGAATGATTATCAGGAGATTGTTCACCCAGCACTCCAGCGATACCACACATAAACTGTAATCCTTAACTAAAATTTAGGTTTTCTGGGTGAGTTGAGCGAGCTTAGTGAAGAAGTGCGCGTTGCTCAAGGAAGCGGGTTAGCTCACGTGCAGCAACCTCCTGTCCTAAATTGTTCCAGTGATCATCACCCCCTTTGAGATAAAGGTCAGCACCACCTTGATCACGAAAAGGTTCGAGAAGTGATAAACACTGAAGCTCTTTCTCGGCACAGAGCTTTTCGAGAGTCCTTATTAATATTTCTGAGTCATATTCTGGCCAGCGCTCCCAATCAACCACACCGGAAGCATGGTTCCCCTTCATCACATCAATAGGATGAGGTATCAACATAAACACTAGAGGTACCTCGGACGCCTTGGCATATTCTTCAATGTCGGTTAGAACTCCTCGCATTAGACGAGTTTTGAACCCTGCCGAAGGAGCATTTTTCACTAGACTGAAGTCCGCGGAGTACGGGTCGGACCGCAGTTCGCTAACGATGTTATCATTGTTTATTGCAAATTCTTCATATTCTCTAATTTGTTGCGAGTAAGCAGCGTTTACCACTTCAATAGGATCCCGGTTCTCTCCAGATTGCCGAAGAGCGTCACGAACATTGCGGATAAGACGCCGGACTCGAAGTTCGTGTTCACCCAATTTTTCCTGAAACACTATTTCCGGCGCCAACACGGGTTTATTGCGCTCCACCTGTCCATTTGGATTTAGTTTGTAGAGCTTATTTCTAGCAAGATCCCCAAAATCATTACCTGCAAAAATCGAAACGATAATCAGATCGGGTTTTAAACCTTGAACTTCCGTTTGCATTCGAACCGCAATTTGATCAGGTCCATAGCCTGCTACGCCAGCGTTTACCACTTCCACCGAAGACTCACCCTTCGCTTTAATCATTTGCGCTAGACGAGCGACGAAGGTTTCTTCGTCTTTTGAGAAAACTGCGTGGATAAAGGAGTCTCCATATACGGCAACCCTCTTGGCTACTTTGGTGCGCTCCCGCAATTCACCACCACGGTAACCCTGCGAATTTGTTTTATAAACATGGGTCTTTCCACCGTTTGCTTCGAGATGTGTATATTCCTTTAACACACCCGGCTTTAGATCGTAAAGATACTGGTCATTCGTTTGGAATGCAGAATCGAATTGTGGTGCCATCAGAGTTCTTAGAGCAATCTCTCCAACCAAAAGCGCTACAAGCAACGAGCTATAAGTGACCAGTAATAAAACACCCAATGTTTTAGGCCAAACTGCACCGACTAACGCGAGCAATCCAGCAGCAAGTACAACACCTTGGACAAAGCCGAAACCAGGGCCACCACCTATCAACAGATCATCGCTCAAAGACCAGACGCCGAGGGCAACTCCAATAGCGATCAAAAAGTAACTCACCACGTGTGATTTTTTCGAGTCTGCGTTCATCAATATGTCATATTATCTAAAAGTTCGGAGGCCCGATTATAGTACTCTGATTGGCAGCACCGATACTTGACGTTGTTTACAGAAGTTAACAACAGCATGGTTACAATACGCGCACAACATTTCGCGAATTTTCTGCAACGATTAACATCCATCAATATAGACACTGAAATGATAGAAACACAGGAACACTTAGAGGTCGAAATAGGATCTACTCGCTCTTTCGGGATAGTTTTCTCGATCGTTTTTCTGATCATCGGCTTGTGGCCTCTGATCAATGGCAACGACTTACGCATATGGTCACTCGGTATCGCAGGAACTTTTTTGGCAGTAGCATTCTTTGCTCCTCAGATTTTAGCTCCGCTAAATCGTCTGTGGTTTAAATTTGGAATGTTACTAGCGCGTATCATTAACCCAATAGTGATGTTTATCATCTACGTCATCACCATCTTGCCAATCGGTATTCTATTGCGACTTAGCGGAAAAGACCTTTTGCGCCAAAAAATGGACGATACCACCACCAGCTACTGGATCTCACGAGAACCACCCGGTCCGGCACCTGAATCACTGACCGACCAATTTTAGGAAGAACCACATGATCGTGAAAGAACTTTGGAAATTCATGCGCGCACGGAAAAAATTCTGGCTATTGCCCATCCTTGTCGTCATGGGCACGCTCGGCGGTCTTTTGGTCTTAGTTCAAGGGTCCGCGGTTGCTCCGTTCATCTACACATTATTCTAAGGACAGGACATTCTCATGAAGGTACTAGGTGTATCAGCGTTTTATCATGACAGCGCTGCAGCGTTGGTGGTTGATGGAAAAATAGTTGCAGCAGCGCAAGAGGAGCGATTCTCTCGCAAAAAACACGATTCGGCTTTTCCAGGCCGTGCGATCGACTACTGTCTTGAAGAGGGGGGTATAGCGTTAGGCGAAGTTGACCATATCGTTTTCTACGACAAACCATTTCTCAAATTCGAACGTCTACTGGAGACTTACCTTGCCTTCGTACCAAGAGGCTTTGCTTCTTTTCGTATGTCGATGCCAATATGGATAAAAGAAAAACTCTTCCAGAAATCATTGTTAAAAAAAGAGTTCGCTAAATACGATGCCTCGATCGACTGGGAAGAGCGGCTGCTATTCTCAGAGCATCACCTAAGTCATGCTGCGAGTGCGTTTTATCCGTCACCGTTCGAAGAAGCTCTGGTCTTAACGATGGATGGCGTAGGTGAATGGACAACTACATCTGCCGCGATTGGTCGAGGAAATGAGCTAAAAATTGTTAAAGAGATTCACTTTCCTCATTCGTTAGGGCTTCTGTACTCGGCTATCACCTACTACATAGGTTTCAAAGTTAACTCAGGCGAGTATAAAGTAATGGGGCTCGCGCCATACGGAGAACCCATCTATAAAGACCTGATGCTGGAAAAACTGATGGACGTGAAAGAGGATGGTTCATTCCGCTTGGATATGAAGTACTTCAACTACTGTACCGGCTTGACGATGACGAATAATAAGTTTGCTGAATTGTTTGGCAGACCCGTACGTCAGCGCGAGGACGATTTGCTGGAGCAATTCCACATGGACATGGCTGCATCTGTACAAGCCGTCACAGAGGATATCGTTTCCCGACTAATCAGGTCCCTTGTTGCCGAAACCGGTATAAAAAACGTTTGTTTGGCGGGCGGCGTGGCGCTGAATTGCGTCGCCAACGGAAAACTCGTTCGAGAAAAGACTGTTGATGACCTCTGGGTACAACCTGCGGCTGGTGATGCCGGAGGTGCGTTAGGTGCTGCACTGCTAACGTATCATTATCACAAGAATCAACCACGACGAATCGACCCCGATAAACTTGATAGCATGCAAGGCTCCTATTTGGGACCGGAGTATAGTCAAGAGGAAATCGAACGTCGTTTGACTGAATGCGGTGCAGTCTTTACTGCATACGAAGACGAAAACGAGATGGTTGAAGCCGCAGCGGCTCTGCTTGCTGACGAGAAAGTTGTTGGGTGGAGCCAAGGGCGCATGGAATTTGGACCTCGAGCGCTAGGTGCTAGATCAATTTTGGGAGATCCACGCTCCGAGAAGATGCAAAAGACAATGAATCTGAAAATTAAGTACAGAGAGAGTTTTCGCCCCTTTGCGCCATCGGTACTTAGAGAAGATGTCCCCCGCTATTTTGAAACTGATGTCGACAGCCCATACATGCTCCTAGTTGACAAAGTTAAACCCGAGATATGCCGAGAAATGACGGAAGACGAAAGCAAGCTGTTCGGCATAGAAAAGCTGAACGTCGCCCGGTCAGACCTGCCAGCGATCACTCATGTCGATTACACCGCTCGAGTCCAGACTGTACATAGGGAAACCAATCCCCTTTATTATGATTTAATCAAACAGTTCAAAACGCTAACAGACTGTGGCGTTGTCATAAACACCTCTTTCAACGTCCGCGGAGAACCACCAGTATGCACTCCGGAAGATGCGTTTAAGTGTTTTATGGGCACTGAAATGGATGCCTTAGCTGTGGGCAACTGTATCCTTCATAAGACACAACAAGACAAATCATTACTGATCGATTACAAAAATGCTTTCGAACTCGATTAACCTGGGAACATAGAAAACAGTGATTGATACGAAAACAGTTTTCATCACTGGTGTTAGTCGAGGCTTAGGCGCATCACTTGTAAAGAAGTTCGTCGAAGAAGGTTATTCAGTTTGCGGTTTAACACGAACTGAAAACGACCACAAACAATACGAAGAAAAATACGATAGCGAACAATATTTTGGTGTTGTCGCTGACATCAGCAATCCAGGGGATGTTAGGAATGCTGTTGAGGAACTTGTTAAAAAATATGGGCGAATAGATGTTGTTTTCAACAACGCTGCAATTTACCCGAAGATAAATTTTTTAGACGAACCAGCAGAAGAGTTTCTTCATGCCCTTCTTGTCAACGTGGGCGGTATTGCAAATGTCTGCAAAGCAGTGCTGCCAATTATGGTTCAACAGAAACAAGGTAAGATTTACAACGTGGGTAGTTGGGCTGATATAAATCCTGCACTAAACAGTGCGAGCTACTCTGCCTCAAAGGGTAGCATTCACGCTCTGACTAAAGCCATCGCCGCGGATATCTCTGAATTGAATCTGGAGATAGAAGTCCATGAATGGATTCCCGGACACCTTAACACACGGATGAGTGATTTTACAGGTATTGATCCTGACATCTCTGCCCTGTGGGCTACCCAGATAGTGAAACAAGAAGCAACAACTAAAAATTGCATTTTCGAGAATAATCGAGAGTGGCGCCCACCCCTCGGCATCAGGCAAAAAATTCGAAGGTTGTTTCTTCCTTTCTAATACTAACGTCTTTTTCGAGGGAGCATTTGGACAAGCTCTGACTGTACTATTGAATCTTGCGGTATATCTCTTCTGCAATTGCCATGTAACCTATGGCATTTGGATGACCATCATTTGCCGGGTAGATATTTTTTAATCGAGCGTGCTGCTGCAATACGGGAAGTAGGTCTATGAACTCGATTTCGTTTTCCATAAACTTTTGTACTATTGAAGAGCGTAACCGATCTTCGTTCTCTAACGTGGCTATAATTTCACTACGGTTATCCAACTCAGGTATCGCAACAATTTCTTCCCGATAAACTCGTGCTTTTGTTGGAATTATCGTTACAACGAGCCCGATTTCCTTATCATCACAGACACGCTTAATTCGCTCCAACGCACCTAAACTCAACATCATACCTTCTAAAATTCGATTATCCGAAGGGTCGAGTCCCGCTACAAAGTTCGCAACATTTATGAAGGTAACTCCTTCCGCTGCTGTTATTATAGCTTTAATATCTCCTCCCCGCTTCTCACGCGAGCGAACAAGATCACCCACAAATGACCTCGTGAGAATTGCATAGAGAATGCTCTGTTTTGAAAGGAAATCTCTTAACCCACCTAAAAACTTATCATCATCCTGAACAAATTCAACCAGGCTTGCCGCATCGACATCTGAGTCTTCAGCGTCCTTCCGGTATCTTGCCCAAGTTTCATTGCTATATACAAGGTTGTATGCGTCCATGAAATCATTTCCCAGGTACAGGCCAACAACAATTATTCGAGGCTTGAAACCAAAGGCATAATTACGAACAAGATACTCGTAGTGTAGTGGTCCGTAACCTCCGAGGGCCATGTTGTAAACTTTCATACCACTGATTCGTTGGAGCGTTTGAGGCCATGCGTCGTCTGCCGTAGCTGCGACACCATAAGTCATCGAATCGCCAATCGCGATGATTTCAACCGAGGCTGGCACTGAGTAGTTACGAAACCCATTTGCGTCATGACCTCCTGAGCCAGGAGATATTTTGTGATTCAAATGAGCATCATGCACCATTTCCGGCTGGAGCAGATCAATTGGATTTAGGACAAGTCTCGATAAACCTTCAGCTAGCAAGACCGACAGCAGTATACTCACACCAAGTAAGACAAATTTAGCGAACAACCCTTTCTCCGAAATCTTTAAACTAAAACACTTTTCGCAAACTATGCCTATTATTCGTTTTAAGAGCTGTAGAGTCCATATGCTCGAGAGCGAATCATCGTCGCGTCGGGCTGAGAATTACTTTTCTTTACAAACATACGCAGTCTAAGTCACGACAAGCAATTGATTTTCTTGTTAGGATTCTACGATAGAACTATTCAAGATATGCGCATACAACAACGGCGTCGCTGCCAACGAACCGTGCTAACTTCAATCTTACACACTGCTCCTCGCCTATTATGCGCATTAATTTGTAGGAACTTTCTTGTTTAACAGAACTCTGTACACCGTAATTATTTTTCTGAGTAGCATCGTTTGTTTTCTCTCTTACAATCGTACCGATGGCTATGACGTGAACTATGAAGGCGCATCAGCTATACAAAAAACCTCCCAGCAAAAATTCGAACAAGTCAAAGACAACAACAAATCTAATTCGCTATTTAAATCCCAACATAAATATAAAGTCGATGACTTTGCCTATCCTGTCAGTTACGACGATGAGCAGCAGGAAATCTCGCGATTACTAGATATCATGGGAGTAAAAACTAACGATCCGAGTGTTGTGAAGATACAAAAGATTGCGTCTAGTTTGTTTGAATTAATTTTCCCATTTCGCGGGCAACCAGACGAGTTTCTAAGACACCTTAGTGGGTATGAGCAACTGCAAGCTATATTAGCAGGAAGGAGTCAGGCCTATTGTGCTAACCACGCGGAAATATTCGCTCATCTAATGACTGTTGCAGGCGTTCCGACTCGAATCGTGGACGTTAGTAGTCCAAAAAGCGCAGGTCACGCGTTCAATGAAAGCTACATAGTGGAACAGCAGAAATGGGCTTACGTAGATCTTCAGCTAAGTGTGGGGCTGATCTCCGATGCACTCGGGAAGCCCATTAACGGCATCGATGTTCTAAACCTTTCTCGCTCAGGTGAATGGAATTCTGTACAGATCCATGTGCTAGGTGGTCCCGAAACTATCCAATTGCAACCTGTAGAGATTTCTAACTTAATTGAACAGTTTGTCCCTCCCGATTCTACGCTCAAATACCTCTGGGGTACCAGCGACCGTTTTTCTTTTTTAAATCGGCTGAAACGTTTTTTCCTTAATCCGCCACCGGCATTCTCTCTTGAATCCAAAACGGTTATCGACGCGAGCTTTCGGCAGGCAGCTATTTTGCTGCTACTTCTCGCGCTCATCTTTTTATCGCTTTTTCATCTTAAACGACTACTCAGAGATGAATGAGAGCGATCAAAGCATTTCTTGCTTTCAGTGGTCTGCTCCACCATTAAATTGTGGCGGAGTGCGGAAGGGATATTCGATATTGTTTGCGCTGATATCTCCGGAAAGTACAGGTTGAGGAAAACGTCGTTCTGCTTCTCCATTTGAATTTGATTGATCTGGATGATAGGCGCTGTTGTCTCGAATAATTACCGGCCCATCAAAGTCGCCAGATCCATTAGGCCCGCGTTGAATATTAACGCCACCACTGGTGCGGCGATAATACGTATTAGCAATCGAGTAATGAGCCCCAAGGGTATCATCCAACAATTCTGTTGCTGTTCCGCTGCCATTGGGATAGTGAGCTTGCAGCGAGCCGCCTTCTAGTTGAGTGCTGTGGATGAACATGTTTCGAGAGCCGTAATGAGTTCTAAATGAATGTTTTGCACCATTCCAGAGCCTACTATCGACTATGATCCCATTCTCAACCCTCTGCCAACGAACGGTAGATTCAGCACCGCTCGGATACCCTCCTTCAAAATCACAATTAGCGATAATTGCGTTTCTGTATTTAATACGGGTCCCAGTATACGCACCAAGCGAGAACCAAGCATAGTTGGTAAACCTCCCCGTGCTGTTTACCATTGCGAATCGATTCGCAGAATTACCGTTGAAGGGGTACAAGCCATCAAGGTCATCAAAACGTACATTGTCAATCAACCAATCATTGCAGTTAAACCACGATAAACTGTAAGCAAAATTCGAACCATCAATCACACCGCCGGTCCAACTGACGTTGCTTGTGTTGTTACAACTATTATTCGATGTTAGGACCCAACGAGCACCATTCGAAGCCACAATTTCTACGTTATCCGCAAAATTCAAGTTTCCAACATACGAGCCGGCAGGAACAATTACCCGCGCGCCAGGTGTTGACACCGCTTGCTGCAGCGAAGACATCGAACCAGCTTGTACATTGATAGTTTGAGATGTCTGGGGAGGAACCGGCCAGGAGTAATCGAACGGTATGTCAAACCGAGAGAGGTCATAGGGCGTGGGGCCTGAAGGTGTTTGGCAAGGTAATCCATCAATGCATGGTGGACGTGGTTCCGCGTATACGGGGTCTACCCAAAAAAACCAAACCGTTGCCAGCGTAATCAGCGCATGGATCATTTTTTTACTGCCTAAGCTACTTTGCATTTCTGCTTGCCTCTCAATTTGCTCTCATGTCTCGATCACTCAAAAGCGCCCCAATCGAGTCGCAACGCTAGCCTATCGGGTCCTTCCTGCATCTTTTGTGACAGGAGTCGCGAGGGTCTTAGAACCCACCCCACAGATTTTAAAACCAACGAATCCTTGAGACTTCAAATACCAAAAAACTCATGGAGTCCTAATTCTATGCCGTAGTTGCGAAGAGAATATGACGATACATGACGACAAGACAGTTAATTATGACTCGGGTTCCATCTTATGAAATTAATTTTTCATTATAGCGTAGATGGAACTGGCCAGCCGCGAACGTTCCAAACCAAAGCGGCTAAGGCAATACTACCCAAGCCAAAAACGAGATCAAGCAACACGCTGCTGCTGTTATAACGTCTGGTAACTATTTGCAGCAATGGATAATAAGCTACTTGCCCAATCGCAACGCCCCAAACCAGTCCAATCAGACCGAAGTAGATTCCCCCGATGAGCATGCATCCTAGAACTGATACTACTCTCAGCAGTTGCACAATCATATGTAGCTTCGAGTGTTGATGGGCCAAGGGCAAGCTATTTACAGTCGCCGCTAATACATAAAATCCTAAGCCCAGCGACATCACCTCAAGCATCCAACCGGCCTCAATGTAACGAGGGTCATAAAGCAATGTAATGAGATCCCGACCTAAAAGAGACAGTAGGACCACAATCGGAAAACATACTGCATAAATGCTTAATCGTAACTTTAGAGTCTTTCTGTTGCTTTCTCCAATTTCGCCATTCGTCATTTCTGAGTAAACTGGAAACAACAAACCCCAACTGAGTTTTTCCGCCAGCATCTCAATTAATTTCGCCAATGATATAGCGATACTGAAAACGCCAAGAACTTCAAAATCAATAAACCGGCTTACTATTAAGCTATCACCCTGACGGCCCAGGAATGTCAAACTTGTGCCCAGAAGTATCCATTTCCCAAAATGGAATAGCTCCTTTGCAAGTTTGTGATCCCATTCTAAACGCACTTTTCCCAACGGAAACATTGTAAATGATAAAACTGCCGAAATCACAGCTGAGAAAAGGCCGTTCGCAGCAAGTGCCCAAATTGACGGATAGAAGTACAACCAAATCAAAGTAATTCCGATTGCGCCTGTTTGAGCGCTAACCTGCCAGAGCGTAACGCGCACTAACTCAACCTGGCGTTCGGCGACTCGAGGAAATGGTGAGGTGAACCCACCAATGATAGGACCAAAGCTCACTAGCAAAACCAGCCCGAATAGTTCTGGGTGACCGTACCAATCAGCAAGGGGTTGCGCTAACACCACAGCAATCGCGCCTAGAACAAAACCCCTGATAATCATTATCGTCCAGGCCACATTTATAAACTGCTGATCCAGTTCTCCTTTACGTGAAATGATTGCACTACGGATTCCCACATCAGAAAGCATCGACAATGCGGAGAACACCACATTCACGACTAACATGATCCCAAAGGCCTCCGGGTAGAGCATTCGGGTCATCAACAAATTTGAAATCAATCTAACGCCGTTTGAGAAAACTTCTCCCAACAACAGTACTGCACCACCGGTCATTACCCTGGCACGTAACGATTTTCCTCGAAGCACATTGTTTAACCGGGTAAACCGATGGCTTAGGCGATTTAGTTTTTCGGGGACGAAGGGTTCCTTCTTCGCGGTCACTGGTCTTCACTCGTCTGCTTGGCAGATATTGCAGCGGCAACACGCAATCCATTTGCAGCGATGGTCAGGCTTGGATTGGTCCCTCCGCTGGTTGGCATAAACGAGCCATCCACGACATAAAGGTTGTCCATGGCGTGAACCTTACAGTTTGTGTCCAAAACGCTTGTATCGGGTTCATCTCCAGCGCTACACGTTCCGCAAGCGTGACCATAGTTCAAAGTCACGTCGCGGTTGATAACGAGCAGACGTATTCCCTTTACGGATTCTTTTAACATCTTACGCATTGCGATAACCCGTTCTTTCAGTTCAGGCGTGATAATGTATTTTATCTCTATACTTGCTCCCGGCGAGTATCGCTCGACAACTCGGTTCTCTAAATAAGGATTGTCCTCAACAATTGTGGAGAAAACGGTCGCCTCATTGAACAGATAGCCCCCAATGAAGGCTGGGACTCGAAGTAGATGTTTGATGGGAGACAGCCTAGCAAACATACTCTGATCAAAAACCTGATGAAGATAAGTCAAAATTTCGGGATAACCAGCACTTAAGCCCATAGATTGAAACTCACCGAGCTTACCCAGCGGAGAGTCATAGAAATCCCGTAATGCGATAGTTCTGCCAGGCCCCGATCTCCTGATTTTCTGTTTTGGCCAAAGCGCGACAAAATCAGACGCATGGAACATAAGATTTCTACCCACAAGGTCATTGTTGTTTCCTATTCCTTCAGGCCAAGCCAAAGACCTCGATTTCTTGAGCAGAAGCGGCGTGACGAGACTTCCAGCTGCAATAGCAATATTGTCTCCCGTGAGAAACACTTCTTCCTTACCGCGGCGTGCCTTCACTCCTGTTGCTACTGGTCCATCGGTGATCACTTCAAGCACTTCAGTTCTTGCGAGTAATGATATTTGATTGCGCTCTAACGAAGGCAAAATTAAAGCGCTCCGCGCATCGGACTTGCAGTTCCTAGCACAGAAATGCCCGCCACACTCTGTGCAACCATCTACATATTGAATGCCATTGTGTGATCGATAAGGGTGAAGGCCAGATTTTTGAAGTTGCCGAAAAATATATCGGTCACATTCACCCATGGCAGGCGGCGCCAGAAGCTTATCGCAATCGTGTTCTGATAGCGGATCTGCTGTGCCACTAACCTTAAAGATCTGTTCCGCTCGAACGTAATGAGGGTGGAGATCTTTGTAGCTGAAGGGCCACTTAACCTCCCGCCCTCCAGGAATTTTTCGGGACTCAAAATCTCGTGGTTCGAGACGACTCAACGCTGCGCCGTACAACAGCGTTGATCCTCCCAACCCCGAACCCAAAGCTGGCCAAATCGAGGATTTGCTCCCATTTAGGTCCAACTTTATCTGCGTGGGCCAGCGCCCTCTTGCTGCGCGATAAATTGGATCTGCCGACATTGCTGCTGAATTGTTATCGTCGGCTAGCGGATTCTCAATGCCCTGTTCGATTAGTAAAACGGAAAATCCTTGTTCACCCAAGCCATAAGCTAAGGCCGCGCCTCCCATTCCGGCGCCCACAACGATCATATCCCATCTTTTCGAGCGCGCAGTTTCCAAACTATGCACTTGTTTAACCGAGGTGAAATTACTCAAGGGACTTCCTTTTCAAACGAGTTGCGCGACTTAGAGCTACAAGGCCCGAAATCAAAAATTTAGGAGACAAGTAAACTAGCCAGAAATTCTAGATTTTTGGAGATGCAATTACCGCGATGCAGCGCACGGCGGCGTATCAGCACGACCATGCTACTTAAGGAAGTTATTCGTCTCTATAAAATCGGCTATCTTCAATGCAACGCGCCGATGCCCGGCAGCTGACCAGTGACCTGTTTTCACATCGAATACAGGCTCCACGACTCTTTCACGCGCACTCGCGCCCAAAAATCGATCTAGATTTAGTAAGGTAACACCATTCTCTAGTGAAGCATTCGCGATAGTGGACAGAATTCGATCTTCATCTGGATAAGGAGTGAACTCCGTTAAAATTGTCATAACTACCAAATTGATACCGCGGCGCTCACAGTCCTCTGCTATTCTCTTAATCAGTAACTCAAGAATGCGTTGCTTCTCTAAAAAAGTACTGTCCTCTTCTCGTGAATTCCTCATTTTTTTTGACAGTCTGTCATATAAATATTGTGTTGCAATCAGAACCCGCGGACGCTGTATAAACGATTCAAGATCCCTACGAATACGTTTTTCGTTCGCTTCAAAGTCATCCATCGGTGGTAACGTTTGATTGGGTAATGAAAGTTTACCTGCCTTGACATGGAAGCGAGGTTTAGGTGCATCAAACCACCAGGTTCCTACATTCCGATGAAAATCGGGGATGAATATACCAAGTAGAACGACATCAGGTTCGTAGCGATAACCTAGTAGTTCCCACCTGATAATCGCCTGATCAACACCGTAACCACTCACTGCCAGATTCAAGACCTCAGTCTCAGGGACAAGGTGTTCTAATTGCACAGAATACGGCTCTTCGTCACCCACTCCATACCCCGCACTGAACGAATCACCAAGCACCACAACCCTCTTCTTCGCGAGAGGTTTTTCGAAATCGTATTCTCGCTTTCCTCTTAAACCGTGAGAATTGGTGGAAAAATCTGATCCTCGCAAACTAGGCCTATGAGTCCAACCAAGGATTTCATGAGATTCATGAGTAGGATGTTGCCCTCGCGATCTAACCGCCTCAAAGTTTTCGAGATACCAAACTTTTGGATATAGCGAATTTGGGTCAACCATGGACGAAAGTGGCACAAAAGCGCGCAAAATGAATTCACTCAAGATCAAACAAAAGATGAATGCAACCCCAATCAGACCGAGCCAAAAATAGAATTTACGACCGAAAAACATAAGCGTTTATCTGAGATCCCTTAACAAGATCGTTTGCGCGATGAAATTTTTTAACGTTTGAGACATTCGGGCAAATCATTAGAGATTAGAATATGCTCTAGTACGCGAACTAACCTCGAGCGCGCAGATACGTTTGTGAAGGTGTGGTCCGCGTTGGGGATGGTATCAATAAGAAAATTAGGATTTGACCGAAACTGCGCAAGAGTATTTCCAATTCGCCTACTCAGCAGTTCGAAGCCAGGATCAGATTCAGAAAAAAGAAAATTTAGTTTAGTTCCATAACCTAGAGCGTCTCGTACGTCTTGCACAATATCACTCGCGTGCGTGATATTTAGTTTTCTGAATATGCTATTTGTTAAGAGAACAATGGAAAACCTGAATCTCCGAATGACAAGCTTTCGAAGTGTTTTTATATCCAGTTGCCCTCTTCTGAGTTTCATCCAAAACTTCCCAGTATGGATCTGACGCTTGATGTTTGCGAAAAGATCGAGGACTTCATAAGTTGCAAACGACTTGTCGAACTCATCCTCAAGATCCTGCTGATCAAATGCCAGAGGGTTGATCAAAATCGCTGAATGGACGGGCAATCCTGCAACGATCCCCCTGAATGCGTGATAAGCCCCTGAGCACAAACCAACAAGTTTGATCTCCGATGCGCCAAGCTGCTTCACAAAACGTATCACAGCCGCCAGTTCTTCTCCTGCTGCATGTGAGTACGACGCATTTTTCCCCTCCACCGACTGGGATGCACTATCTCCAACAGCGGAAAAATCAAAACGTAAAACCCGCACTCCCTCTTGAGCACATGCACGAGCAAGCGGTACAAACATCCGGTTAGGGCCGATATTACGAACCATTCCGGCATTAAGAAAAACTACCGTCCGTTCGCTAACATGACGGGTGCTCTCGTGGACTATACCGAACAGTTGTCGCGATCCTACTGGTACCGAAACAATGGTTTCATGTGCACCTTTCGATGAGCCAGCGTTCACTATAGAGTCTGAGGGGCGACATTGGGTGAAAACAAGGTCTCGGTCACTACATGCAACGTTTGATATTGCAATACCGGGCGCACCTTGAGCAACGTCACTCCACTCCTCTACACATCGAATTATTTCACCGAAAAGATTGCTTGGCACCTGGGAAGTTTGTGGATCGGCAGAAAGCTGCAAATAACCGTCGGAAAGCATGGTTTCCACGGAAATTTTGCTGCGCTGTGCAATCTGCGACCAGGTATCGACTCGAGGTGGAATTTGCACTTCTTCGATGATGAGCAGTTCCTTCGTACCAAGTTTTACTTCTGCCAGATCAATATCCTGGATTTCAGAAGCAGTCGAATCGGTGACGATGAACCCGCTCGGTGCTAAAGCTATGCCGTTTGGACAGGCGTCATCCTGGTTTTCCGGTGAGGTCAACAAACGAAGTTCTCTCAAATACTCACGCCCTTTTACTACTGGAGAGACTGCTACCATCCCGAGGACATCACTTCTATTCTCGCTGGCCATTGCGGCCAACGAAAATCCGAGGCGAAAACCGACCAGAATAACCTGCTCTACGCTTTCCAGAATTTTGATCGCCTCGATAGCTAGACGTATGGATTCAACCCATTGCTGGACCTGATTTTCCGTGTATTCATCCCCTGCAGAGTTACCGCACCCGAGATAGTCGAATCGAATGCAGGGAAAACCAGACGATGCACATTCTATAGCAAGGGTTCTAAGGCCACGATGAGCAGCCACTTCCTCAAACCCAAATGGGTTGCATAACACAACACCAACACCTTTACCCTGCTTTCCATGGGCTGGATCAGGACTATGAAGCCAGCCAAACAAAAGCTTGTTGCTGTCCTCTCCGAAAAAAAACGGTGTCTGGCCTGGTTCAGGGTCAAGACTGTACGGCCCTGGTGTGATACGCGCATGCATAACGTTCAAACGTCGCCTGGCAGGCTGAACAATGGTGCTTGTAGTCGTACAGTAAATCTGGAAAGCCCCTTGCCTCGGGCTGTGTCAGCTAGTGACAGGCACAGGAGCCAAAGCCACTCGACAAGTTCCGCAGACGTTGTTCTGATCCAGCCGTAGTGTTTGATCATAAATAGACGCCGGCTCTGATAATAATGTCGAGCGATACAGCCGTTAATTTTGTGTGGATCATCCTGAGAACTTGCTCCCGCCACATGTCGTGCAACTGCAGTTCCCACCGCCCACACTTCATAACCTGCCTGCATTGCTCTGAGGCACACATCAGTTTCTTCCCAATATAGAAAGAAACCCGGGTCAAAACCCCGAAGTTGATTCAGAAGGTCGGTTTTAATGAGGAACACAGCCCCGCACACCCAACCTGTCTTGTTTGGTTGTTCTCCCGGAATAACTGGTCGCGCAATTTTCTCTCCCAGAATTTTGGCAAGTTTTGAAGGCAGGATCGAACGAGGCGTCGGTATCGGACCAGTGAGTTGAAGTACTTCAGAATGACCATCGGGCATACAAATTGTTGCAGGCCCTACGATACCAATATTTTTGGAGGTATCGAAAAATCTGAGCATACTTTTCAATGCAACGGGTTCAATTTCAGCGTCTGGGTTTAAAAAAAGCGTATAACAACTCGTGACGTTCTGTGCACCAAGATTACACCCTCGCGCGAACCCAAGGTTTTCCGCACACTCTATCAATCGCGCCCAAGGCGCATGCTTTCGAACCAAAGCCTGCGTACCATCAGTGCTGGCATTGTCGACCACAACACATTCCACCAGACCATCTGAATAGCAGCGGAATACGGATCTCAACGTTGCAATGATTGTGGCGCTAGATTGATAAGTAACAACAACAATCGTAACGGGTGGTCCATCCCACCTATCAGATTTATGGTTAATGGAAGTCACTACACCCGTTCCTGCGACCTTTTACCGGCAATTGAGAGGTCTAACTCAATCGCATTGCTCATATTGAGGCCTTGAGCTAAAAAAATTATTCGGCTCGGCATCAATGCTCCCTCTCTGCCTACAACAACCGCTTTAGGCTCATTAGGCACAAGGTGAAAATAATTATCACTCACGTCGTATCCGTTTGTATCAATGTTAAGCAGTTGGACAAACCTGTTGGCAACTAAAGTAACCAAAAATCTGCCATCGCTTTGAATCGCTACGTCAGCTTTAACATCAATATTCTCGACAGGTAAAATTCGAGCTTGTCTTAAGTTGAAAACTGTTTCATCAACTTTTTCTCCAAGGTCCTCAAACACTTCTCCAAACACGTAATCAAACCCAGCTGCTCCAAACTGATACGTATAACCGGAGTCGACGAATTGTCCCATCACGTGTTCGACACTGGTTTCAAACGAGTCGGCGGCATCTACCTGTACACGTTGCTCGCCCCTGAACAAAACAACGCCGTCATTCCGACACAACGATAGTTTGAGAATACCCATAAAGCCTTCAGCCTTATCGTTGTGGACTATTACACGCAGACCGTTAACACCACGGTTAACAATTGTTAGCCCGAGTGGTTGCCAGGCCCGCTTAACATAATAGAAAGGTGTTTTTGGTCTGTCTTGGCTGTCTATCAATCCCCAACCATTACCAGCGATTACATCGTTCAGAGAAATAACTAGCGAACCGTTACAACGTATACCCTTTGCGCGCCACCCAGTTTGGAGAGCGTACATCACTTCGCCTACAGCTAGCGAGCACAGTTGTCGATATCGACGGATATCTGATTCTTTCAAGCTCAGGATTTCTTTACCGTAGAGCTTCTCCGCGTAGTACTCAGCCACATCCAGAAAAGACCAGTTAGCATTCGCGTCAGCAGGAGAATCCAGCGAAGCAACAGCCGCGAGTTCGCCGGTTTGTCCCATCGAAGGAATACCAAATGCCAAACACTCAGATGCAAAAACAGGCGCGTTAACAACAGCATCTGACAATTCCTGCCGATAAGCCCCAACGCCAAAATAATGCGACACACCGCTATCCGTATAAAACGGCATATCGCCACCGTCAGGTGATGAACGCCAATAAGGAATTCCGGGGGCCATTCTCGCGCAAACATTGGGTAGCTCACTATCGAACCAGCTGTTAGACCACTTCTCCCGCTCCAACCCCAACATGGCAGCCTGCTGGGCCACTTCAGTGTTTCCACACAGCATCGTCAAGCAAGGGTGCGACGCCAGGCGTCGCAATACCTGGGTTGCTTCAAGTCTGATACTGCTCAGAAATTGATTGTTCTCAACTGGATAATCCAAACGCGCAAACATGAAGTCCTGCCAGACCATGATCCCGAGTTCATCACACATCTGGTAAAACTCGTCCGTCTCATAAGCAGTTTCACCCGTAATCCTCAACATATTCATACCAGCAGCAACAGCAAGATCCAATATCCTGCGCAAGCGTTCTGTGGATGGATTCATGGATAAAAATTCAAGCGGACGCCAACATGCCCCACGACAGAAGAGCTGAACGCCATTAATACTGATCGCAAAAGGATCTTTTAACTCTACGGTTCGAAAACCGATGGGTCGTAACGTGAGTGAAACCGGTCTGCCACCGAGTTCTCCTCTAACAGACAGTGGGTAGGTAGTTGGCTCACCGTGGGTGTGAGGCCACCAGAGACTAGGGTTTTCAATTTCAAGGCGAGCGCGCGCCTCCAGGGAACCGTCATCACCAATGACAAATTTCAACTCAGTTGAACCCTTTCCTTCGCAGTACAACCGCAGAGCATCATCTCCCAGCGGGTGTGAGAGACCTTGAATGGACAGTACAGCGTCAATCACGCCGAGACCTTCAGCCACCGACACGTTGATGCTGCTGAGCGTCACATCGGGTAATGCCAGCATTTCCAGCAGCACGGGCCGCCAAGGCCCGACCACCGGAATCAGCGGTTGCAGGCCAGGGGTACGCCCCATCAAAGACGTACGCACAAATCTCAAATTACGATGTTGTACAAAGGGTGTACGCCATTTGGCTCTGGCATGTTTTTTATTAAGAAAAGGCGTTAGCGCGCAAAAATGAATATACAGCCAGTGCGTGCTATCAACTTTTTCTGCATGCTGCGTCAGATCAAGCGTGTGAGTACAGAACATGTTGTCGGTTTTGAGAACCAGATTGTTATCCAGCCACACTTCAGCAAATGTTGCCAACCCTTTAAGATGAAGCAGAATCGCTGCACCATTAACCGGCGGCAGGCTGAATTCCACTCGATACCAGAAATCATCATCGTCGAGCGCAAGCGATGAGTCGTAACTGAGCGGCTCGTCACCCCACAACTGCGCGGCTACGGTCCCGGGTACTTTCGCTGGTTGCCAATCTAGGGTTGTAGCCTCTTCTGGCCTTACCCGAGCGCCAGCCGCGGAACTTGCAAACTCCCAGTTGTTAAGTGCGACAGTCTCGGACCAAGGATGATCAGCAACGCGACTGCTCATAAGTGATCCTCGATCAGGGCGTAGGCTGTATTGAGTTGAGCTTCCATCTCCGAAAGCGGCTCAGATAACGATTTCACTTTACCACTCATGGCCATGCGTGCCGTCTTCATAACAAGCATCTTTGCTGTGCCGGCGACAAGATCAAAGTGCCGAGCGGCATCGAACAACTCTTTTTCTTCCGCGCTAGCTAACCAGCGTAAGTGAATGGCTGCCAACTCAAAACCTGCGCCCAGCTGGCGTAGAGAAGCAAAAACCCAAGCATGAAACGCCGATTCATCCAGCCCTGCTAACTGCGTCAATGTATCGTTGATTGATCCCGCAAAGAGCTGTATAGGGTTCTCTTCAGGCCTGCTTTGCACAAACGTGACAGCCATATTTCGCGCCAGGGTCTTGAGCTCATCATTCTCGCGCTGAGTGACGTGTTCGAACTTTACTGTTTCACAGTACGGCGGCAGAAACTCGCTTGCCGCTTTTTCTCTGAGTCGGATAACACCGTCAAAATCGTCACCCTGGAGGACAAAGTAACCCGCGTTATGAAAGTACTCGAGCTTTCTTTTATTGGCATCTAACGCGTTCAAAGCAATGGTCGTTTTACTGTGGTGTTTTCGATAATCGGTTTGCTGTGTGTCGGGTAGAAAAAAGGAATCAACTTCAACAAGTGGTAGTTGCCCTGCCGCAATGTGTGCCTGACAGTGTGATAAAAGAGATCGATAAACGGTCATCTCTTCAATGACCACCCCGTACAGACGATACAGATAAACTGCCGAAGGTTTGAAAAATGTCCACTGGTCTGCATTAAAACCGCACGCCAATGTGGGGCCAAGGCAGGCTCGCGGTTCGAGCCCGAGTGAATGTAAGACTGCTATCCAGAGGTCGGTGTAACAGTTTCCTTCTGACCAGTTTCTATCCGGCGCATGTAAAGGGCTGGGTTTAAATCCGTGAGCGCCGAATTTGACAACGCGCGACACCATACCGTCTATATCCCAAGCCCACGCCGAACTGATTGCGGCCAACTGGATACATCCGTACCGTGTGTGGCAAACAAGGCTAACGCACAACGCTCCAATCCAAATCCGATGCAGGCGCTGTGGGCCAGCTCTTTGCTGTCTGCAAAAATGTTGAACACAGAGGCAAACTTGCTTTGATGATAGTTGAAAGATGCAATAGCGGTGGGCTCTTCGGATGAAGTGATCGGGCACAGTATCTCAAACTTACCCTGGTCCTGCTTCTGGTTAGCTTTCATCATTTTGCCGCCACGGCCAAAAAACGGATCAGTCGCAATAACCAGTTCAACCACAAGGCCCAGTTCCTGCAAAAGTGACAGCGCTCTATCCATCCACAGTTGCCGCCAGGCCTGCACTGTCGCAGCATCACCCAGGCACACATTCTCGCGCATGCGAAAAGCCTGCAGACGAGCGGGATCTTTGGAGGGTTCATGCCTGAACACATACGAAGACAAGCTATACACTGCCCCTTGAACTGGCAGTGTACCGGTCAGGGTCGGATAAAGTGGATAACAGACGGCTGGCGTCAGGGCCACCTGTGTCTGTTGCAGGTGCGGCCCCCAATCCTCTTCGTTGTCTACCGCGGACAGCAGGTCAGTGTGTTCGTGCTCGCCGCCGCAGAAGCTATGAACAGATCCGCACAGCTCAGGAAACGATTGCAGATAACCGGTACGCGCGAGTATGGACCGGTCAAGGATTGGCGGAAAATTGACACTTATCGCGTTATCTTCCTCAGAAAAGCGCGTAATCCTGCTATCCAATGCGCTGATAACACGTTCGAATCCCTGCCCCCAACCGACAACTCCGTCGACGTTCGAAGACAACCAAAGACCAGCATTCAGCAGCACTTGGGTCAGTTCAGCTTGTGACGCCGTCATTGGCCACATACCTTAGCGGTTATGTTAGCGCTCACGATACAACATTTGTAGAGTTGCATTATATTCAACGATACGCTCATTACTGATCATCAGACTGGCTGAGAGCGCATCACGCAGTTGCCTGCCAAGACTGAATTCAGAATTATTTCTATAGGCCGATATGCCTGCAATCTGCAGCGCATCCGTGACGATCTCTTTTACCTGATTTGAGGCGTTCAGTTTCAGGTTGTTTATCTGCAGGGCAAAGCCAACATTGAACACATCAATCTTGCGTCCGCTGGCCAGTAAACTTTCATATTCCCGGGTTACGTGCTCGTGTTCAGCTTTCATCATCTGCAGTTTGCTGTCCAGCACAGCCAGTTGGTTGGCTTTAGCCGGGATACGTTCAGACTGTTTGCGATATTTGGCGACAAGTAACTGGCGAACTTTATGCACCGCATCAGTTGCAATGCCGAGCCACAGAGCCGACCAAAGAATATGTGATGCCGGCACCATGGAGTGCGCGGAAATATCGGCAAATGATTTTGGCAGCACCTGCCATGATTTGCCGCTGCCAACAATACTGGCAGGAGGGCTACAGGTACCGCGCATGCCTAACGTATCCCATTCGCCGCTGGCAGTCAGCTCGTAGTCACCGCTGAGGGTCAGCACCAGCACCTGGTCAGCCGGAGATGCCTGGGCGCTTTTCTTCAGCGTGACTAACAAATCATCTGCATAAGCACCATAAGAGACGGTAGTGGCCTGTTTTTCAAATGTGTAACCGTCGGCGGTCGTTGCAAGTGCAGCCACGCTTTGTGTCATATCGCCATCTGTGCCCACCTCGGAGGTGACTGAAGCAATCAAGCGTTGCCCGCTACTCAGCTGCCGCAGATAGCCGCGTAACGATTCAGAGTCGCCACAATGGCGCACAATCGACTCAACCTGGATGTAATGCATGGCCAGAATCATAGCGCTGGACCCGCAGCAGGCACCCAGCATTCTGCAGAAACGAGCCTGTTGAGAAATAGAACAACCCAGGCCGCCCAGATCCACCGGCACGCCTGCGCTCAACGCGCCGACTGCGCGCAGCGCGTCGATTGACTCCTGAGGGAAGCGTCCGCGTTGATCAACTTCCTCTGCATATTGCCTTGCTGTCGCGCACACTGATTGAGCAATCTCCGTTTCCAGCGCTTCATATGACGAGGGTTTTGGCAGGCTATGTGCCTGCTGCGCGATGACAGGTACTTTTGCACCCGAATTATTCATTGGCCTGAATACCTTGAATGGTCTGCACGATGGACTGAATGCTGGCAAACGTTTCCCGCTCCAGCGCTTCATCCGGAAACTCGATATCGAAGGCATCCTCTAAACCCAACATCAGCTTTACGCTCGCGTGAGAGGACATGCCTGCATCGTACAGGTCTGTATCCAAACCGATTGTGGTTGCGTTCTGCAGTACACCAAGGCGGGTAATCAGTTCGCGTACCGTCTGTTCCATTTATTCATTCCCACGGGTCTTTACACCCGAAAACATCAACGTCTTATTGGGGTCTCAACGTACTGCAAAAGTCTCGACTCTGTCTTTGCTCAATGTCGCGTATACAGCGATTACTGCCAGGAAGGTGGGCGATGGCGGCGAGCACTGCCAAGTATCCCACAATCACCGGTCAACGGCGGGACCGATGTTGTAAGGGGTCTGTGAGAGTTGTGTATTCTGCTCACTCATGCCGCGAGCTAAATGTTCGTGTCGCCCGACGGATACCGGGCGACCTGCATGCCAACGCAGCTGCTGCTGGCGTCTGCTGATTCTACAGCCCCAACACCAGCTTACTCATGATATTGCGCTGAATCTCGTTCGATCCCGCATAAATACTCACTTTCCGAGCATTAAAATACTCCTGCGCGGTGCCGTTGGCATCCTGCGGGCCTACTGCCTGAAAGTTGTCTCCGGGATATGGGGTGGACTGGTCCAATGGCAGTGCGTAGTTACCGGAAATTTCCATCGCCAGCTCAGTCACCGCCTGCTGAAGTTCGGTACCCCGAGTCTTCAACATGGAACTTTCCGGACCTACATTCTGGCCTGCCGCGAGCGCGCCGAGGATACGCAGTTCTGTATATTCCATGGCCAGAATCTGTATTTCCACATCGTTGAAACGACGTTGAAAATCAGCGGCCTCCCAGTAGGTTTGCCCGGCGCCGTTGTGCTCTGCCTGGGCAAAAGTCTTCAGGTGATTCATTGCGCCTTTAAGCGAAGGTGAATACGCATTACCCCGCTCAAACTCAAGCAGGTACTTAGCACAGGTCCAGCCTTTGCCTTCTTCACCAACCAGGTTCTCTTTGGGCACCTTCACGTCCTCAAAGTACACCATGTTGATTTCCTGGAAACCTTCACCGGGCTGATCCAGCGTAATGATAGGTTTCACTTCAATGCCCGGTGTCTTCATGTCGATCAGGATGAAGCTGATGCCCAGCTGACGAATGTCTTCCTGGCTGGTGCGAACCAGACAAAACATCCAATCGGCATACTGCGCCAGCGTGGTCCAGGTTTTCACACCGTTAACCAGATAGTGGTCACCTTTGTCTTCCGCTTTGGTACTCAAAGACGCCAGATCCGACCCGGAGCCCGGCTCTGAATACCCCTGACAGAACCAGATATCAGAGTTCTGGATTTTCGGCAGGAAGTTCTTCTTCTGCTCTTCAGTACCAAATTTCATGATGACCGGCGCAACCATGGTAATACCAAACGGCACCACACCCGGCGCACCTACGCGCGCGCGCTCAAGATCAAAAATATAGCTCTGGGTGGGGGTAAAACTGGAGCCACCGTATTCAGACGGCCAGTTCGTCGTTGCCCAGCCTTTCTCGGCAAGACGTTTCTGCCAGCCGACCAGGTCCTCTTTCGACAATCTGCCCAGCGCACTGCGCGCCTGCTTGTCCCGTAATTCCTGTGGCCAGGCGGTCTCCAACCAGGTGCGTACTTCCTGTTGAAACTCTCTGTCTGCTTCGCTGAACGTTAAATCCAAGGGTCTTGCCTATGTCGACTTTAAAGCGGTAATTCTAAAGAACTCGATGAATTTGCACTAGTAATTTGAAGACGCTGCTTTAGGCTTTGCTTTTTTACGATCCGACGTCCCAACTTGCCTGGCAAACTGAAAATATTCGGCGAGCGCCACACCAATACCAATTATCTCAGCAGGCTCATCGGGCTCAACCTGGACTGTGTGCTGGTGCCGGGTGTTGTACCCACCTACATTCGTACAATCGAAAATCTACTGGGCAAGCAGTGGTTACGCGATGCCTGGTTCGAACGTCACAGGAAAGACAACCTGGGTTGGAAACACAGTGTCGTGGGCGACTTCTCGCCGCCAGCTGATGTCGGATTTGTGACGTTGACAAAAAATCCGTATGCCTGGCTGCTGTCCATGTATCGGCGACCCTATCACCAGCGCTACACAACGCCCCCAACACTGGAGGCATTCCTGCAGCTACCCTGGCAGACGCTGGGGCGCGAAAATATGGACGGTCCAGCGCCCAATCCAGTTGCGTTATGGAATATCAAAAACGCGAGCTATCGGAAGTTACCTGACACGCAAACCCTGCGCGTGACCACGGAAGAGACGTTTATCGACGCCGCCGCCGTGGTGACAAACATCGCAGAAAAGTTTGGCATAGAGCGGCTGCAGGCTGAGTTTATCGACTTCAGCCGTTCAACCAAGAAGCGTGCCGACCGTGATGGCGACTATTATCGGGACTACTACCTGAACGAGCGCTGGCGCGAAGAACTGTCTTCCGAGGCCATCGCGCTGATCAATCAGGAACTTGACCCCGAGTTACTGTCTTTTTACGGTTATACCCTGCTCTAAGCCGGCTCTACCCGCCTCTAAGCCGGCTCTATGCTGGCTCTAAGCCCCTCTACCCTGTTCCACCAGGGCTTTTCCGACAACACGAATCGCCAGCGTTTCTTCGGCACCTTCAAAGATGGACAGCACTCGCGCGTCCGCGAAATAACGGCTTACCGGAGACTCCTCCGCATACCCCATACCACCATACATCTGCAGCGCTTCCCGAGTCACCCACTCCGCCGCACGACAGGAGATGAGTTTCACCAGGCTGGCTTCCATGGCGCCTTCCCCGCGATCCATCAACGCCGCCACTTCATGGGTAAACGCCCGACAGGCAACAATATTCGCAGCCATTTTGACAATCTTGGCCAGCGACAATGGATACTGCGCCACCGCCTGACCAAACACTTTTCGGTCTGACGCATAGCTCACCGAGTCTTCGAAGGCGGCACGCATCAGGCCACAGGCCCGCGCCGCGGTCTGTAACCGCCCGCCCATAAAACCCCGCATGGTGAAATAGAAACCTTTACCGCGGCCACCTTCTTCGCCGATGAGGCAATCGTCCGGCACAAAAAAGTCATCGTAGAACATCTCGAACGAATGCATGCCGCGATAACCCAGCGTTGCGATGGCGCGGCCACTCATTTTGCCGCCGTTATCCTGGATGTATTCGATGTCGTGGCCTTCATGAACTGGCTTTTCAACCACAAACAGTGACAGGCCTTTGTGCGGTGGTTTTGCATCCGGTTCTGTACGCGCCAGCACGAGTATCGCTCCGGCTTTACCAGCAAACGTGCACCAGGTTTTGCCACCATTGAGCAACCAGCCGCCATCCGTTCTGGTCGCACGCAGCGCAACGGACGCGACATCAGAACCCGTGTTGGGTTCAGTAACTGAAATCGCACACAACGGATCGCCCGCGGCAATATCCGGCAGCCACCGGGCCTGTTGTGCATCGGTGCCCCCTTCCATAATGGCCCGCGCCATAATCTCCGGTCGTGTGATCAGGCTGCCCGCTGCACCTAAAGAGCCACGCGACAACTCTTCAGTCACAATCACCATGCCCACGCTGTCTTCACGATCATCGGGTTTCAAACCGCCAAAACGCTCAGGCACCGACAGGCCAAAACAACCCATCTCGCGCAAGGGTTGCAGAATCTCGTCAGGAATCAGCTTGTCCTGCCGGTGAATGCCTTCCGCTAATGGCTTAACCACATCGTCTGCAAACTTACGGAAGGTATCGCAGATCATTCGCTGGGATTCGTTTAAAGGCTGCTCCGGCAATCCTTGCGCCAGCAATGCACGGCCCAGTTCGGCAATGTTCTGCGGCAACAGGCTGTCAGCCTGGCCCGCTGAAATGTGAATATCCGTTGCGCTCAAACCATAAGCCTGCGGCCGTATGCCTAACCGATAACGCACCTCGGCGGCAATTTCCGCGCTGAAATAAGCAGACAGGTCTTTTAACAACATGTTGCTGCTGGCCGCCGCCAAGCGCCGCAGCGCGGTTGCGGCATGCAGGTTCGCCTGAGCAAAGGTCAGATCATAAAGCTCAATCTGTTCTTCGTTCAGATCACCCTTTAAGTGTGCCGCGCCTCGGGTGACCAACTGCTGCAGTTGGGTTAAGTCATCACGTTCTAATGTATTCATGGCTTCGATTATAAACGCCTTTCGGATATTACTAATACCACCCTGGCCGGGACGGTGTGATATAAAGCCGCCTCCCGGAGCAAAGCTGAAAGTGCCATAACATGCAGACCAACGAGACGGTTATGACCGTTCGCCAGTATTTTATCGATTTACAAACTCAGATCTGTTCGACGCTCGAACAGGCTGATGGCAAAGCCACCTTCAGCCTTGAGCAGATTGAAGCGCCAAATGGCGGTTTAGCGCAGCCGCGCGTCCTGGCGGACGGTGCGCATATTGAAAAAGCTGCCGTGCAGTTTACCCACTCGCTGGGCGACTCGCTGCCGCCGGCGGCAACGGAGCGCAACCCGCACCTGGCAGGCTCACCTTTCCAGGCCACCGCGATCTCCATGATTGTGCACCCGCAGAATCCACACGTGCCCACCACACATATGAATCTGCGCTTTTTCATCGTCGATGCGGATGAGCCCGTCTGGTACTTTGGCGGTGGATACGATCTGACGCCGTATTACGGCAACATCGATGATTGTCGCCACTGGCACCAGACTGCCGCTGATGCGTGTGGGGAACACTACCCTGCGTTTAAAGAAGAATGTGACGAGTATTTCTATCTGGGCCACCGTCAGGAGTGCCGTGGCATAGGCGGTATTTTCTTTGATGACTGGTCCACCGGTGGCTTTGATGCCAGCTTCGATCTGGTCAAAAAAATCGGCGACTCCTTTCTGCCTGCCTATATGCCGATCTTTAACGGACGCAAGGACACGCCATTCACCGAGGCGGAGCGCGATTTTCAGCTGTATCGCCGCGGCCGCTACGCAGAATTCAATCTGGCCATCGACCGGGGCACAAAATACGGCCTGCAGAGTGGCCGTCGGATTGAGTCGGTTTTGGCCTCCCTGCCCCCCCTGGCAAAGTGGGTGTATAACTACCAGCCTCCCGAAGGATCACGTGAAGCCGAGCTGACCGAGTTCTTTCTGAAGCCCAGAAACTGGCTCGAGGCTGTGGATAACTCTGGGGATTAAACGTTAGCTGTTATCTGACGGATAGGCACACACCGCAACGGCTTCTGAGAATATATAAATAAATCAGTTAGTTACGACGCATTCGATAGTCATTTTTTCGTTTTCTGACGCAAATCGCGATGTCTGCCCATTGTGCATAAACTACTCAGGCGCAATCAGCGTCAACCGATCAATCACCTGAACCACCCCCCTGGCTTCGCCGGCCAAACGCAGCGCCTTGCTGCGTGCGGCTTCTGACGGGACGCGCCCGTACAGAGAGACAACGCTTCGGTTTACTTCCACATTGATGTTGAAGGCTTTGATGTCTTCATCCGCAATGAGTTTGGTTTTGACCGCCGACTCAATCACCAGATCGTCCGTGAACTGCCCCACAGTCCGGGCGCTGCCGTCGCGGTAGCTCTGACACCCAGCCAGCAGCGCAACTAAAGCCACTGCAATACATATTTTTAACATGTGTCTCTCCTGTGGTATGAAGGAGCGATTCAATCAAGGGAGCAAAGGGGATGCAACACAATCAGAACAGTCCAGCCTTTGAGGTTATTGCTCAAAATCTGAAATTTCCTGAGGGCCCCATCGCCCTGCCCGATGGCAGCATCTTTCTGGTGGAGATTGCCCGCGGCACGCTCACTCGCATTGCGGAGGGCAAAACAGAAGTTATCGCCAATCTGGGCGGTGGCCCCAACGGTGCCGCCATGGGGCCGGATGGTGACTGCTATGTATGTAACAACGGCGGTTTCTCGTGGCATGAAAGCAACGGCAATCTTTACCCTGGTGACGAGCCGGCGGACTACAGCGGCGGCCGCATCGAAAAGGTCAACCTGAAAACCGGCAAAGTTGACATTGTGTACTCGGACTGCCGGGGACAGCCGCTGCGCGGACCCAACGATATCGTTTTTGATCAGACGGGTGGTTTCTGGTTTACCGATCATGGCAAAAGCCGCGCACGGGAGCGCGATCGTACCGGCGTTTACTACGCGCAACCTGATGGCTCGTTCATCGAAGAAGTGATTTTCCCGATGGAAGGCCCTAACGGCATTGGTTTATCGCCCGATGAATCTGAGCTGTATGTTGCAGAGACTGTGCCGGGTCGCGTGTGGGCTTTTCCGCTGCAAGGTCCGGGTCAGTTGGCTGACCAAGGCAGAACACGTCGATTACTCACTGACCGACCTGGCTATCACATGTACGACTCCCTTGCCGTCGACAGCACCGGTGGGGTTTGCGTAGCGACAATCATAGACGGCGGTGTCACAACATTGAGGCCGGATGGCAGCCCGCCCACCTTTGTACCCCTACCCGATAGAGTCACCACTAACATATGTTTTGGTGGCGCGGACCTTTCCACTGCGTACATTACCTTGTCATCAACAGGACAGTTAATCCGCATGCCATGGCCGACACCCGGCCTTGCCCTGAACTTCCTCAACAAATGAGCACACACATGCAGCTAGAAAGAAACGGCGCAACAATTGACTACAATACCTGCGGCACCGGCGCAACAACCATTCTTCTCACCCATGGCTATAGCGGCACGCAGAAAATGTGGGATCCTCAGCTAAAAGCGCTCGCCGCTGCGCATCAGGTCATCACCTGGGATGTCATTGGGCACGGGGCGTCAGACAGCCCCACAGACCCGGAACGTTACGCTTGCTCAGAGGTCCTGGCAGATATGGCTGCCATTCTGGATGCAGTGAACGTCGACCGGGCTGTTATAGGTGGCCTGTCGCTGGGCGGCTATCTGTCGCTGGCCTTTCATGCCGCGTATCCGACGCGCACGCAGGCGCTGATTCTTGCCGATACAGGTCCGGGTTATCGAAATGACGAAGCGCGCGAACAGTGGAACAAAATGGCGCGCGGCCGCGCAAAGTACTTTCGCCTGCGCGGTCTGGACGAACTGGATGCAGATGATCCCGCCCATGGCGGCACGCATCGTTCAGCACAAGGCCTGGCGCTGGCAGCCGAACATCTGCTGGTACAGTATGATGGTCATGTCATGGCGTCTCTGCCTACCATAGATGTGCCTGTTCTGGTCATCGTCGGCGAGAACGACACCCCTTTTGTGCAACCGAGCCAGTACATGGCCGGCAAAATCCCCGGCGCTGAGCTGGTGACTCTGCCCGACGCAGGGCATGTGGCCAATATCGACAGCCCGGAATTGTTCAACAAGAGTGTTGTTGGCTTTCTGCAGAACCTCGCATAAACTAGCGCGAAGAACAAAGCAGTACCAGCATTGAGGGGCAGGAATGCGTAGACCATTTGGACGGGGAAGAGAAGACGAAGGCGATACAGCGATTAACCTCACGCCCATGTTGGACGTGGTGTTTATCATGCTGATCTTCTTTATTGTGACAGCTACGTTTGTCAAAGAAGTTGGCCTGGACGTTAACCAGCCCGACGACGACAAACCGAAAAACGTAGACCCTGATAAGAAAAGTATCGTGGTTCGAATCACCAACCGTGACCGCATCATCATCGCGCAACGCGATGTCGATCGTCGTGCGGTGCGCGCCAACATCGAGCGTTTACACGCTGAAAACCCCGAGGCGCCGGTAATCATCCAACCGCACCCTGATTCCACCACCGACCTGATGATCCATATCATGGACTCTGCCAGGCAGGCAGGCGTGTTTAATGTGTCCCTCGCCGCGCAGTGACGCGGCACAGCGGAGAGAAAAAGGCCGGCATCCGGTCTTTTTTTTTGGATGTTATCCACCTCAAATGATCGATTTACGCAGCGATACTGTCACCGCACCCTGCGCTGAAATGCGCGCAGCCATGGCCGCCGCGCAGGTGGGTGACGACGTCTACGGGGAAGATCCAACGGTTACCGAGCTGGAACAGACCCTCGCCCGCATGCTGGGCAAATCTGCCGGTCTGTTTGTACCCAGCGGCACCCAGTCAAATCTGCTGGCGCTGCTGAGCCATTGTGGCCGCGGTGATGAATACATTGTTGGCCAGGATGCCCATACCTATCGATTCGAAGGCGGCGGCGCCGCAGCATTGGGCGGTATTCAGCCGCAACCCCTGGACTGCCAGCCTGACGGCACGCTGGATTTGGATCGGGTGGCAGCCAACATCAAACCAGACGACTTTCATTTCGCAAAAACCCGCCTGCTGTGCCTGGAAAACACCACCAGCGGGCGTGCACTGCCAATGGCCTACATCAACAGCGCGCGCACCCTCTGTGACCGGACAGGCCTGCAACTGCACCTGGATGGCGCACGCTTTTTTAATGCGGCCATCGCCCTGAATCTGGACCCCCAGGCACTGGCGGAACCTTTTCACAGTGTCTCGGTTTGTTTAAGTAAGGGTCTGGGTGCCCCCGTGGGGTCGGTACTTGTTGGCGAGCCCGAGTTCATAAAACAGGCGCGCCGCTGGCGCAAAATGGTAGGCGGTGGTATGCGCCAGGCGGGCATTATTGCGGCGGGTGGGCTTTATGCGCTGGCGCACAACATCCCGCGACTGGCGACAGATCACCAACATGCACAACGGATTGCTGATGCGCTCAGCAGGAAGTTTGGTCATCAGAAGGTTCGCCAGGCAACCAATATGGTGCACCTGGATATTGATGGGAATGTGTACCAGCAACTGGCCCAACACCTGGCAGAATCCGGCATCCGCGTGGGTCGGCCTCGATGGGTCTTTCACCTGGACGTTACTGCTTCGGACGTTGAACACATCGAAACGCGGATTGCCACGTTCACTCAATCATAAACAGCGTCAGGATCTGACCATGATGCTCCCGCCAGTACCCATAACCCCGCTCTAAAACCCTGTTGGGCGCGTGGTCGCCTAGATAAGAGATGGTGAAGGTCTGTGCTGCCGGGTTCAGGATGATTTGTGCTTCCAGAAAACCAATGAATTTCCTGCCCGTAGGATAAATCGCTTTGTAACCCGCCTCTTTGGCGGAAAACATGACGGTGGCGGCATCAAAACGCGCGTTGCGAATCTGTTCCTTTTCCTGTTCGTTAAACAGCACACGGAAGAGTTTTTCTTCCACACGGCCGCTGCTTTCGATGTCCAGACCCACCCCGCGCAGGGAAGTGGACACCACCGCGCCGGCTACGGTTTCGCTGTGTGTAATACTGCCAACAGAAGCTGCCGGCCAGAGTGGCACCCGTTTATCCCGCAATATTGGCGCCTGGGCCAGTCCCAGCATATGTTGGGCCTGATGTGCACAATGTCGTCCGCTGGCAAAAGCAAGCTGTCGAATCTGCGCCATCGAGTGCATTTCAAGCTTTTCTTCCGGGTGCAGTTCGTCACAGAAATCTGCAATTTTTGACAGCACCAGCGCGGTATCCGTCACATCGGGCACCTCAATCGCTAATCCCGCCAGCTCGCTGTCCAGATAGTGCCGCTGCATAAAGACATAGAATCCATTTACCAAACTCGATAATATCGCTTTTTGGGGTCAGAAAGCTAAAGCAGCGTTACATCTTCTTAACGTAAGTCTCTAATGGGTAACATAATTTTTTTAAACGGCTGCTCCAGCTCGGGCAAAACCACGCTGGCCATCAAACTGCAGCAGCTGCTCGATGAACCCTATCAGCACATTGCCCTGGATCAGTTCCGCGACGGCTTGCCCAGCCGTACCCGGGGGTTAAACGCGCCGGACAATACCTCGGGTTCCAGCGGATTGAATGTGGTACCCAGCACCGAAGACGGCAAGTGGGTCACCCATATCCGTTTTGGCGCTCACGGTGAAAACATTCTCAAAGCCATGCGACGCACCGTTGCGCTGTTCAGCGAGCTGGGCCACAACGTGATTGTTGACGACCTGCTGTTCAAACGGGAATACCTGGATGACTACGTTGACCTGCTGGACCCGAAAAAAGTCTGGTTCATCGGGGTGAAATGCAGGCTGGATGTGGTTAATCAGCGGGAGTCGACCCGTCCCGGGCGTTTTCCCGGCACTGCCGCAGCCCATTTTGATCAGATCCATGATCATGGAGAAGTATACGACCTGGAACTGGATACCAGCGATGCTTCGCCCCGCGAGCTTGCGCTGCAGATTATCTCCCGACTTGAAACACCGCCGGAAGCGTTTGCGTTGATGGCCGCGAAACGCAAAAACTGAACGCACCTGCCTGGCAAGTGAGTTACGAATCAACGACAAACGCTACCCCTGCTTGCTTTAAACTTTAACCACCTTTAACCATAAGATATTGATGAAAGTATTAATCACAGGCGGTGCTGGCTTTATAGGTTCCGCTTTAGTCCGCTACCTGGTGCAGGACACTGACACCGAGGTCATCAACCTGGACAAGTTAACCTATGCCGGGAATATGCACTCTCTGGAGAGCGTCTCGTCGTCACCGGCACATACGTTTATTCAGGGTGATATCTGCGACCGGGAACTGGTGGCGTCTATTCTCACAACGCATAAACCCACCGCCATTGTGCACCTCGCGGCAGAGTCCCACGTTGACCGCTCCATCGATGGTGCTGCGGATTTTATCCGCACCAATGTGGTGGGCACCTTTGAACTGCTGGAAGCAGCACGCCAGTACTACGGCAACCTGGACAGGAAGGACCGCGCAAGCTTTCGTTTCCTGCACGTCTCCACAGACGAAGTGTTTGGCGATCTGACCGATCCAAAGGCGTTGTTCACCGAGACCACCAGCTACAAACCCAGTTCACCCTACTCGGCGACCAAGGCCAGTTCTGACCACCTGGTACGCGCCTGGTCCCGTACTTACGGTTTGCCCATCCTGCTGACCAACTGCTCCAACAACTATGGTCCCTATCAGTTTCCGGAAAAGCTCATCCCGCACATGGTGCTCAATGCGCTGAAAGGCAAAAAACTGCCGGTCTACGGCGACGGTTTGCAGATACGAGACTGGTTATACGTTGATGACCATGCACGCGCACTCTGGCGGGTACTCAATGAAGGTAAGGTAGGAGACACCTACAATATCGGTGGCCATAATGAAGTGGCCAATATCGACGTGGTACGAAGTCTGTGCACTATCCTCAGCGAGGAAACCGGCACCACCTATGATGCCAACCACCTCATTGAGTTTGTTAAAGACCGGCCAGGTCACGATACCCGTTATGCCATCGACGCTTCAAAAATCGAAAAGGACCTGGGCTGGCGGCCGGAGGAAAACTTTGCCAGCGGGCTCAAGAAAACCGTGCAGTGGTATCTTGCAAACAAACCGTGGTGGGAAAAAGTGTTAGATGGTTCCTACCAGCTCAATCGATTAGGCCAGTAAAAGGAAGCGCACGATGACCATTCGAAAAGGCATTATTCTGGCTGGCGGCACCGGCTCTCGACTACACCCGATCACGCTCGGGGTCTGCAAACAACTCCTACCCATTTACGACAAGCCCATGATCTATTATCCGCTCAGTACGTTGATGCTGGCGGGAATTAGAGACATTCTGATCATATCTACACCTGAGGACCTGCCCCGTTTCCAGAGCATGCTTGGAGGCGGGAGAAAGTGGGGCATCACTCTCGATTATGCAGAGCAGCCTTCTCCGGATGGGCTGGCACAGGCCTTTCTGATTGGTGAGGACTTCATCGGCGAAAATCCCTGCGCCCTGATTTTGGGCGATAACCTGTTTTTTGGCAGTGGCTTCAGCGGCCAGCTTCAGAGATCTGCCAGCCGCAATAAAGGTGCTACTGTTTTTGCTTACCCGGTCGTTGATCCCCAGGCATTTGGGGTGGTCGAATTTGATGCTGATAACAAAGCGGTATCCATAGAGGAAAAACCTGCAAAACCCAAAAGCAGATACGCGGTCACCGGGCTCTACTTTTATGACGCCCAGGTGGTTGAAATTGCAAAAACCATCAAACCTTCACCTCGCGGTGAACTGGAGATCACGGATCTGAATCGGGTCTACCTGGAAAACAACGAACTGACCGTTGAAAAGATGGCCCGCGGCATGGCCTGGTTAGACACGGGTACCCACGACTCGCTGCTTGAGGCAGCCCACTTCATCCAGACACTAGAGAAGCGTCAGGGGTTCAAAGTAGGCTGTCCGGAAGAAATTTCCTGGCGCAACGGTTGGATAAACAATCAACAGCTCATCTCCCTGGGCGAAAAACTGCTGAAAAGCGGATATGGCAGTTACCTTCAGGATCTGGTGAAACATCCATGAAAATCATATCCACCGTATTGCCAGGCGTTCTGATCATCGAACCTGTTGTATTCGGCGACGAACGCGGTTTCTTCCTGGAAACATACCAGCAGAGTCGTTATCAGGAAGCAGGTATTGCACACAACTTCATCCAGGACAATCACTCCCGTTCGCAAAGAGGCGTGCTTCGCGGCCTGCATGCGCAGAAAGACAATCCCCAGGGCAAACTGGTGCGTGTCAGCCAGGGCGCCGTGTTCGATGTCGCAGTAGATATTAACCCAGCCTCAAAAACGTTTGGGCAATGGGTAGGTGTTGAACTCAATGACACGAACATGCGCCAGCTCTGGATTCCACCAGGTTATGCACACGGATTTCAGGTGCTCTCAGAAACAGCGGATTTTGAATACAAATGTACGGCCTACTACGATCCGGAGGATGAAACAGGGGTTATCTGGAATGATCCGAGCCTGGGCATTGAATGGCCTCTGCCTGAACCCACTGTCTCTGCAAAAGATCAACAATTACCGTTGCTGGAAGAACTGCAAAAATGAAAACCCTGGTCATAGGAGAATCCGGTCAATTAGCGCGCGCTCTGCAAAAAGCGCTTCCCAGTGCTCAGTTCTGGGGCCTCGACCAGATCAACTGGGACAATCCTGAAGGTGTTGCTGACAAAGTCACCAAAGCTGCTCCGAACATCATTGTGAATGCCACCGCGTATACAGCGGTCGACCAGGCTCAGGTTGAGCCACAGGCGGCCTGGGCAGTTAACGTGGAAGGACCTCGAATCCTTGCGACCGCTGCGTCTGAGATCGGCGCAAAACTCATACACGTTTCAACGGACTACGTTTTTGATGGCAAGTCAGAAACCGACTACGCTGACTCGGACCCGACAAATCCCATCAATGTCTATGGCGCTACAAAGTTAGCCGGTGAACTGGCGGTTGCTGCCCTTTGCCCCGACCACTTCACCATAAGAACCAGCTGGGTTTTCAGCGATAACGGCAACAATTTTGTGCTCACCATGCTACGACTTGCGGAGCAGCGGGACGCATTATCCGTTGTGAATGATCAGATCGGTCGACCCACGTTTGCGGGCGATCTTGCCGAGGCAATTGTCAGGGTATGTCAGACAAACAAACTCAAACCCGGTACTTATCATCTGTCTGGCGGCGACGCCTGCAGCTGGTACGATTTTGCCGCAGAGATTTTCAGGCAGGCCTTGGATCGCAAACTCCTTACGCGAGTGCCGGAGCTCACCGCCATTGCCACATCACAATACCCAACCCCGGCGGCAAGGCCCATGCGATCTGTGTTGGCGCCATCAAATGGACTTACCGATATAATGAATTCTCATCCGGACTGGAAAGCAGGTCTGGCAACCGTTCTGGACAACCTGAAAAACTGATGGAAGGTTGGGCAGACCTAGAAAAATCCACCCGAAAAACATCTGCCACGCCTTTGCCTTCGTGCCGTTCTTTGGTCACGTACGCGCGGCTGTCTGAGTCCTTCGCAAAGCTGATTGATTCACGCTGACCGATGGATGGCAGCATCACGCGCAACGGATCCTGATCCAGATTGTCGAAGCTGAACAGATAGGCATGCTGATAAGTGGTGATCAACAGCGCGTCACCTGCAATATCCATCCCGCTGGGCATATGACGATAATAGGCGTCATCATCCAGTCTGTATTCCTCTTCCGTGTAACGGGGCAGCTGAACCATTTCCCGCACAAACTCAGCAGTCACCCGGTGCTCTGATTGAAGTGGCAGACGAAACAACTCAGGTGGATAGTGGCGTTTACTCAGTACGTAGAACGACTGACTGGCGATATCCACAGCCATTGCTTCGCTGTCGCGAAAGCCTTCCGGGTAAGAAAATTCCAGCTTCCAGGCCACGTCCAGAACCTCGCCTCTCCTGCTCAGATCCGTTGGTTCTGCAACCACCAGCAACCATACAAAGGGGCGCCAGCGGAAATTATCGCCCGTATCGCCAATAACAAGGTATGACACACCGTCAAGGACAAAAGAATCTAACGATTCCCAATCGACGGCTTTGTCCACATTAATGGGCCATTCCCCCAGATCCGCGCCGCGTTCGTCGAGGGCAAACAGGGTAGGCGCGCTGCCGCTGTCATTGATCGACCAGAGGACATTGTCGTGGACAGGACTTGCCGTTAACCCGCTGGATTCTCTTAAATTGACGTTCTCGATGTCGCCCATCCAGGTGACCTGCTGCCAGGCAACATCAGGCAGTGCCACATTACTGACGGCCGGCGCGTGTCTGGGTTTCATCAGATGCCACAGCCCGGAGCCCACAGCAAACCCCTGTTGCCACCCGTATGTACTGAACAAAGCCAGAAGCAACCCCAATGCAATCAGCCCAAGCAGGATGACGCGAACAAAAATCTGCCGACTCATAGGCCTTCCGGAACGCTGAGTAATGAAACAAAAATGTTAACATGCCGTCTCTTTCGATGAGAGCCATGGGAGCTAGCCGACACATGAGCGAAGAATCCATCCAGGCACTGGGTGCGGCGATAGATGCCGCACAGGCCATTGTCTGTTTCACCGGCGCGGGCATCAGTACCGAATCCGGCATACCTGATTTCCGTAGCCCTGGAACGGGCCTGTGGAACAAAATGCAGCCGATCCAGTTTCAGGATTTTGTCTCTTCAGAAAGTGCCCGCCTTGAATCATGGCGACGCAAGTTTTCCGGGGATCGCAGCTTTGCCGATGCCAGACCGAATCTTGGTCATCTGGCCGTTGCGCGTCTGGTTGAACAGGGTAAGTGCCATGCGGTGATTACACAGAACGTGGACAACCTGCATCAGAATTCCGGCGTACCCGACGAGCTGGTCATCGAACTGCACGGCAACACCACCTATGCAAAGTGCCTTGACTGCCACACGCGTTACGAACTGCCGGAGCTGCAGCAGGAGTTCGAGGAGACGGGTAGCGTTTCTCCCTGCCGGCTGTGTGGTGGCTTGTTGAAAACCGCCACCATCTCTTTTGGCCAGGCCATGCCGGAACTGCAGATGCAGCAGTCACAACAGGCTATCGAACAGTGCGATCTGTGTATTGTCATGGGTTCATCGCTGACGGTATATCCCGCTGCCGGTTTTCCTGAATACGCCAAGCAGCTCGGTGCTACGCTGGCGATACTCAACCGCGAACCAACGCCACTGGATGACATGGCCGATATTGTTGTACGCGAGCAGATTGGTCCAACGATGGCGTTGCTGGTGGGATTGAACTGAGTCGCGCGTATGCCAGCACATCAGACCCCGCCGGTGTCAGCAACGGACATTGAAGCGCAGATCAATGCGTTGATGCCAACATGGCAGTTTGCCGCGGTAGACAATCTGGCCTACCTGTCCGGCGGCTACAGCAACATCAACTACGCCCTTGATTATCAGGGCAAACGATACGTTTTACGCATCCCGCAGATTGCACAACCCTTTGTTGATCGCGCGCATGAACTGGCCTGGTATAACACCCTGCCGGATGACGTAGGCATCAGACCGCTGGCCCTCGACCTGAATACCGGCGCCATGATCACGCCGTGGATTCCCGGAAAGTTGCTGGCTGATGATTTCCCGCGCTGCTCCCTTGAGCAGTATGTCCGCTATCTGCAGAAACTCCACTCAAGCCTGCCTGACGCTCATCGCCGCTACGATCTCGAAGCGATCAGCTCCGCCTACTGGGAGAATGAAACCGCGCCTGTGAGTCTTTCCAATCCGCCCGAAAGTCTGGTCAGAAGCTGTCACAACGACCTCAATCCGTGGAATGTCATTGTCACCAGCGCAGGTTGGGTGACCCTCGACTGGGAATTTGTGGGTCATAATGATCCGCTGTTTGACCTTGTCGCCCTGCATCATGGACTGCAGCTTGCACAAAGTGCCCTGCCGCTTTTTGCACAACTGTACCTGGGCAAACCCTGCCCTGACCTGGATGAACGACTGCACAGCGTACAGACCGCTTACTGGCTGCGAGAACTGGGTTGGGCACACTTTCAGATCAAACACGGTAATCACCGGGCAGAAATCAGGGCCCAGCTGCAGATGGCAGAACAGGCGTTGGAAGCGCTGTTACGAACCGCCTGACAACACCCGGTTGATCACCCGCACCGCACAATCAAACCGCTGCCGGCCTTTGCCTTCCACGACTGAAAATGGCAGCTGCCTGGCAGACAGGTCTGCCAGGTACACCTGCCACAGTCGGTCACGATCGTCGGGATTTTCTCTGAGTGGATCGGCCTCCCAGGGCAGGTCCGGACGGCACAACAGATAGTAGCGGGGACTCTGCTGTGCATAGGCGTTTCGCAGTATTTCCGGAGCAGGACCGATTCGCTCCTGCCACCAGATATAAACGACCTGCAGGTCGGTATCCGCAATGGCCACCTGCGGATCCCGGGCCAGGACGCCACGTTCCAGTTGCTGCTGACGATGTGCGATCGCCAGCACGTCAGACGGCTCATAGCGGTATTTATCCTGCAGGTACGCGCGCGCGGCTTCTGCTACATAAGGTGCCTGCAAGTGCTCCGCCAGCGCAGCCGTCAGCGTGGTCTTGCCAGTGGATTCCGGCCCGGTAACCACAAACAGCATGGGTCAGGCTGCCGTTTTCTGTACAACCAGGTGTCGACGCCACTGCAACCAGCCATACACCGCCATAAACAGATAGATGAGGTAAAGCAGCGCATAGGCTTCTATCCCTTTCACGATGTACAGACCCACCTGCACAACGTCGATGATCAGCCAGAGAATCCAGCTTTCGAGGTATTTCCTCGCGGACATCCACATGGCCACAAAACTGGCAACGGTGGTGAAACTGTCCGGATAAGGCAGCGAGGCCTGGGTTTGCGTGGCAAAATACCAGCCCATAAGCAGCGTACCCAGCACAATGACCGCGATGATGGCCAACCACTGCGCTCGGGGGACCCAGGCCACCAGCAGCGTCTCAGAGGTTCGTCTGTCCTTTGCGCCGTAGAGCCAGAAATACCAGCCATAAGCGTTCATCACCACGTAGTAGAGATTGAGAATGACATCCGCAAAGAGGTTTGCCCGGGCAACCACAACAACAGTGACCACGGCATAAATCAACCCGATAGGAAAAGTGAGTACATTCTCACGGATCAGCAGCCAGACGCACAGCAGACCCGATATGAGACCAATAATTTCTAGCCAGTTAGCTGCAAGGTAGGCCAATCATGATGCCCCGGAAAGGAATGCAGGCAGCCTGCACGATATCCGGGGCAAATTGCAAGCCGGCAGGGTTTCAGGCTGCCGCGGAATCCAGCGACCGCTTGAGGGTATTGAACTCGTAAGTACCATCGAGCAGCCGAACACACTCGTATTCCAGCTGAAATGGCACCAGTTCACCCAGTGGGCTGCCAGCTGCCGCCAGCAGATCTTCACTGAAGGGTACAAACATTCGGTTTTTCTGGCCGCCTTGAGGCTTGTTATTGCGGCTTTCTGCGTAGCGTTGATTCACGGCACATCCTGTGTTTCAAGTGTCAAACTTCATGTCTGATATTTCATCACTGCATTCGCAAATCCCACCTGAGTAAAAAGTGAAAATGCCGGAACAATGATGGAGGAATAAAGGATTCGGGATGTGACCGTCGACACATTTTACGGCTCACGGAGTCAAAAACCGTTAGAATCAATGGCAACTTAATCGGCTTATTGTTACCAGGAGAAGAAATTGGCTAAAACCATTGCCATCGTTGAGGATGATCCGGATCAACGCTCCAACTACAAAGACGCCATCACGAAAAAGGGCTACGAAGTCAAAGCCTATGGCAGCCGTGAAGAAGCCCTGGCAGGGTTTGACGAGCAGCTGCCTGATCTGGCCATCCTGGACATTATTTTAGGCGAAGAAGTGGATGCAGGATTTCAGATCTGCCGCGACCTGCTCGCGCGATCACCCAATCTGCCGGTCATATTCCTGACCGAGCGGATCGACGAAATTGACAAGATTTCCGGCCTGCGCCTAGGTGCCTGGGACTATCTGCCCAAACCCATATCCCTGGACTACCTGGCCGAGCGTATCTCGTCTCTGCTGCGCATCAATGAAGCCCGGGATCAGGATGTCCAGACAGACAATCCGGCAGCCAAACTCATTGGCGATCTGTCGCTGGATCAGGAAGCGCTGCTGGCATCCTGGAAAGGTCAGCGCATTGATCTGTCCGGCACCGAATTTCGCATGCTGGCGAAGCTGGTGCGGATGCCCGGCCACGCCGTCAGCTACGAAACCCTGATGAACGCCACCATGCAATCGCTGGTTACCAACAACACCATCAACACCCATATGCGCAATATCCGCAAGAAATTTGAGAAAACGGATCCTGAGTTTTCCTGCATCAAGAGTGAATATGGATATGGGTACCGCTGGTCACAGCCGTGAAATTTTTCTCTAACTTTCGCGGCCCCAGGCTCGGTACCAAACTGGCCCTGCTGGGCATGGCGCTGCTGATTGTGCCCTGGTTCAGTTATCGACAGCTGGTGGAGATGGAACGCCTGTTGATACAGGGGCAGTCCCAGGCTCAGCTGCTCACTGCAGAAGGCATCTCTACCCTGTTTAATGGCCGTGCGGATCTGTTCAACGACCTGCCCATTGATCTGGACGATTTTGAACCGCTGTTTGCCCACCCGCTGAGCGGGCCGATTCGACTCGATGGTAACGCCGACGACTGGGATACCGATCTGCTCGACGATTATCTCAGTTTTGGCTCAGACACCGGCACCGAGGATGGCGACTTCAAAATTCTGTTAGGCGAACGTGCGGGGCAGCTCTATGCCCATCTGCGTATCGTCGACGATAATCTGGTACTGCGCGACCCTGACTACCTGCGCCTGGACAATGCTGACCACATCCGCTTGAAGTTCATCAAAGCAGATGCGGAAGACGGCCGCTATACGCTGGTTCTGCAGGAGTCTTCAGAGCTTTCCGGTTTCAGCATGGACGAACTGTGGCGTTACGCTGAAACCGGCGCCGCAGACAATCGTGTACAGGGGTTTGTGAAACAGGAAGCCGGTGAAGTGCTCATCGAATTCCGTTTTCCCCTCGAGCCACTCGGTTCGCGACGTTATTTTGGTCTGGGCTGGTTTGATGTCGACGACCCGGTAGACCGTGAAATAGTCAATTCCACACAGACATTACCCAAGGCCGGCCAGAGTGCATTTAATCTGGTGGTTCTGCGCACTCCCGAGGTACGCAACATCATTCAGGGGTTAGGCTATTCCGGTGCGCGCATCATGGTGATTGATGATCAACGTCGGGTACGGGCTGAAACCGGGGCCATCCAGGTCAATCAGGTGCCGGATTCAGACCCCAGATTTTTTGAACGCATCGCCCGAACCTTCGAATCTATTCGCCCCTGGATTCATGCGCTGGTGATCGGCGAAGCTTACAACGAGCTGGACTATGGCAACAGTGAAGAAAGCGAGGCGGACCGCGCCATCAGTTCAAGTCTGTCCGGCGAACCCATTGCGCTGCGCAGTCGCTTTGGTGAAAAGGGTGAAATCATCCTCGCCGCCCACCCTATCGTCACCGCTGACGAAGTCATTGGTACGGTTGTTGTGGAGCAGAACATCAACGATATTCTCGCGTTCCAGCGCACGGCGCTGGAGCAGGTCATTCTGTTGTCTGTGCTCAGCCTGTTTGCAGTGTTTATCGCTTTGCTGGCTTTTGCCGGTCGGCTGGCCTGGCGCATACGCGGGTTACGCCGGGAGGCCAGCGCCGCCATTGACACCTACGGACGGCTGCGTACCAACGAGCTGACCAACGAAATGTACGCTGGCGACGAAATCGGTGATCTGGCCCGCAGCGTCTCTAACATGTTGTCACGCCTGCATCGTCACAATACGTTTCTCGAAAGCATGCCCCGCACGCTGCGACATGAGATCAACAACCCGCTGAACACGTTAAGCACGTCCCTGCAGAATCTGGCTCAGGAGTATCCTGATGTTGCAAAATCAAAATACCTGGAAAGCGCAAAACGCGGGGTAAATCGCATTGGCTCTATTGTGCAGAATCTCGCCGACGCCGCTAATCTGGAGGATTCTCTGGAGGCGGAAGAGCTTGAGCTGATTGATCTCAACGAACTGATCGATAACTATGTTGCCAACTGCAAGCTGGTGCACAAACAGCGCAGTTTCGTTTACCGGGGAGCGGGCAGACCGGCATTTGCCATGGTTTCAGATTTCCGCATCGAACAGCTGCTGGACAAAATCATCGACAATGCCATCGACTTTTCCCGCGCAGACAGCCCGATACGGGTACAACTCGATGTGTTTGGCGATCAGCTGCAGATCACTGTGGCCAATCGCGGCCCCATGTTACCCAGCGCTGTAGAGAAGTCTGTATTCGATTCCATGGTCAGCCACAGGGGTCAGCAGAACCGCCTGCATTTTGGACTGGGTTTGTATGTGGTACGCATCATCGCCGAGTATCACGGCGGTTTTGTGCGCGCTCTGAATCTGGCTGATGGCTCAGGCGTAGCCGTGATGGTGCAACTGCCCCTGGCTGAAATCGAAGAAGACGCCACCCACCACAAGCCGCCCATCATGGCTGAGCGTGTATCCGCCGGATAACTGGATCAGGCGCGCTGGAATTGACCGTCCAGATTCAGCTGGCCGTCTTTGGCAATCAGCACACCCCGTGTGACCAGATACTCCACCGCCGCAAAGACAGAGCGCGCCGCTGCAGGATACATGAATTCAGGTGTGCCTTTGTACATCAGCGGTACCATGTCGGTGATGATCTCCACCCCGTCATCAATACACTCGAGGATCTGCTCTTCCCGCTCTTTGCGATGTTCAATAAAAGCCTGCACCAGAGCTTTTGGTTCGGTGATCGCCGCACCATGGGTGGGCCAGTAGACCTCATCATCCCGATCAAGCAGCAGACGCAGGCTGTCGAGGTACGCTGCCATGTCACCATCCGGCGGAGAAATGATGCTGGTCGACCAACCCATGACATGATCACCGGTAAACAGCGCCTTGGCTTCGCGCAGCGCAAAACACATGTGATTAGACGTATGACCGGGTGTATAAACGCATTCCACCGACCAGTCACCGCCAGTGATGATATCGCCGTGGCGGACCTGCACATCCGGGTCGAACTCCATATCGCCGCCTTCTTCAACGGGCACGCCTTCCTCAAGCTTGCCTGCGCCATGCGGGCCATAGGCATAGGTAGGCGCATCCGTGTGCTGCTTCAGCAACCGACAGCCCGGGGAGTGGTCCATGTGGGTATGGGTAACCAGAATATGGGTAATGGTTTCACCTTCAACAGCTTTCAGGATCGCCTGGATATGTGCCGCATCCGCAGGACCGGGATCAATCACCGCCACTTCTCCGGTACCCAGAATATAGGTGCCCGTACCATACAGCGTAAAAGGGCTTGGATTTTCAGCAATGACACGTCGAATCCCCGGCGCAATTACTGCCGCCGCACCGTAGGTGAATTCAAGCTCACGTCGAAAAGGTATTTCTACTGCCATGCTGGCTCCATAGTCTGAACGCGGGCGAAATATAGCAGGTCATTAAAAGCGGGTCACACAGAACCTTATCTGTATCTGAAAAAGCCACGCTTCAGAAAATCAGCGTGATGGCCAGCAGCGCGGCAACAGCGACCACCGCCACCAGCAGCCACGTCGACAGGTTTCTCAGCAGCGGGTGCTCTTCCACCCGAGATGCAGGTATGTCTTTGAACACCAGGGATACACGGCCAAGCCGCAGGACATCGCCATCCACCAGCTCTGCGCTGGTTACATCCGTGCCGTTCACCTTGGTGCCATTGGTGGACATCAGATTGGTCACTCGGACGCCTTCCGGCCGCACACTGATTCTGGCGTGTTCCTGAGAAACCGTGGCATCAGCAATGGTGATATGGCAGTGTTCACCTCGACCCACCAACGACTCACCTATGCCCAGGCGCAGCACCTTTCCATCTACGGATTCAGAAACGCCGATCAGGAACGCGCCGGTTTCTCCCAACTCAGGTACTTCCGCAGGCGCCAGCAGCGGCTCTTCCACCGCGCTGAATTCAGTAGTGTCCAGTGCTCTGGGCGGCGCCTGATTGCGCGTGCCCCGCAGGGGATCAACAAAATGCTGCACCGGCGTCAGCGCGCCGCCCTGACCAATCAGCTGGTAACGCACTTTGTCGAAGTAGATGTAATCACCGTGGAACATGCGCGCGCCGCCGATCACCGGCGTGTTATTCAGGCGGGTGCCGTTCGCGGAATTCAGATCCTGGATCCAGATCATCTGATCATGCTCCACGAGACGTGCGTGATGCCGCGAAATATGTTCTTTGGCAATGGAAATATCCGCGGTGGCCGCGCGCCCGATGGACAGTTCTCCACGGATCTCATAACGCGAGTTATCGTCCCCCTGCAGTATCCAGCTTTGCGCGGCATCCGGATCACGCGCCTCAATCTCGATCCCGACCTGCAGCATCGCCTGACCGATACCCACGGTGTCACCAATGATCAGCTGCACCGGTGAGGCGCGTTCCTGACCGTTCACGCTGATGGTGGCATCTCCCAGCGGGATAACCACCGGCCCGCGTTCCGACAGATCTACCCGGGCGTGAAAATCGGCGACATCTTCGCCGGGTACAACGATATCGTTATCCAGGTGATTGCCGAATGTCATGTTGCCGCTGATTGGAATGGTGTCGTCATCCCAGTACAACAGGTAGGAAATATCTGTCTGCATCAACCTTTGTCCGCCTCCCAGCTGTCACGCAACGCCACCCACTCCGCAACTTCCGGCGTGATAGTCAGTGCCAGATTCAGATATCGCTCGGCAGCGTCGGTCAAACCAAACTCGTGTGCTTCACGCGCCACTTCCGCCAGCCGCTGTGCACACTGTTGCAGCAGCGATGCGGCAACTTCATTACCCGGATCCAGTTGTTGTACCTCCCGCAGATAAGCTATTGCATTTTCGTTGGTTGGCGCGGTGAGATAACCCTCGGCAATCAGCTCTTTGGCCTGCTCCAGGCGCTGCTCTATCGTACTCAGCCGTTCAAGCTCAGTATCCATGCGGCCACGGATATCATTGACAATGGTCTCGCTCATACCCGCGGCTGCGGCTTGCGCCACCAGCAGATCCACAGCCGCCAGGTCACCCCGGGCCAGCATCTGCTCCGCAGTTGCGGTAATCTGGGCGGTGACTTCATCCAGGCCCTGGGCGGCAAAAACGTTATCCGGGTCTGTTGCCAGTACCCGATGGTAAAGCTCTGCAGCGTTCTCTCCCGGCGGTTTGATCAGCTGTCCGTCTGCCCGATACTGACGCGCCTGCTGCAGCAGATCATCAATGGCCGCCTGAGCCGTAGTGGCCTGGGATATGAGTTTGCGTACATCATCCAGCATGGTCAGCGTGGCATCCGCCGCGGTGGCACGTTCCAGCAGGTTTATGGCATTCGCCACCTCGCCACTTTGCGCCGCTTCACTGGCGAGCCCCGCATAATGCAGCGAGATTTCACTCAACGCCTGACGCGCTTCCGGATGGTTCGGCGCCAAACGCAGAACTTCCTGATAAGACTGGATGGCCGCGGTTGCGCTGGGCAGATCTGAAATACCGTTGCTGGTCAGAAGCGCGCCGGTGGTGCTGACAATCCGTTCTGCGCGCTGGCGATTCTGCAGTTCAATGTCCATCTGCACCCACTGGGGATCGTTGGGAAATACGGTTTTTCCCTCCTCCAGGCGGGTTTGCGCGCGCTGCAGACTACGTTGCGCAAACGCTTGTGCAATACTCGCTTTCCAGTCCGCATTGAGGTTTGCCACTTCTGATCGCGCGCCGGCGTGATCCGGATCGATAGCCAGGACACGCCGATAGGCAGCAACAATGGCCGTCAGACCCTGATTCGGATCCTGGCGCATGGATTGTGCTTCAGACCAGGCGACGATCAGCAACGGGTCTTCACCAATCCCCAGTTGCGCCAGCAGCCGATCCGGATTGATCAGCTGCTGTTCAACTGCAAAGAAACCCGCAGCGCCCATTGCGCCAAGCAGTGTGACCACCAGCGCCGACCTGATACGACGGCGACGCTTGAGACGCAGTGACTGACGCTCCTGACGGGCGGGATCTCTTGTGGTGGACAGCAGATCACCACCAACCGCTATGATTTCCTGGGTGCTGATCGGCTGAGACTTTATGGTGGCCTCGGGCACCTGCGCGTCTGAACGGATATTGTCCAGGGCGGCAACCAGCTCTTCCCCGGTCTGGTACCGTGCTTCCGGCTTTTTGGCCAGGGCTTTGTCGATCACACTCTGAAAGGCCGCCAGATAATTAGGCAGCTTCGGGATCGGATCCTGCAGATGTTTGATGCCAACACCCACCGCCGTTTCCGCACGATAAGGCAGGTCACCGGTGAACATCCGAAACATCACCACGCTGAGGCTGTAGAGGTCCGAGCGGCCGTCGACAGGTCGACCTGCGGCCTGTTCGGGACTGATATATTCGGGCGTACCAAACACCGTGCCCTGTTCGCTCTTTGACGGCGCACAGGACACCGCCACAGCAATATCAAAATCGGTTAACACCGCGCTGCCGTTCTTGCGGAACATGATGTTTTCCGGCTTGATGTCACGATGTATCACGCCGACAGCGTGGGCATAATCCAGCGCTCGAGCAATGTCTTTAATGATTTTGATGGCCGCCTGCAGATGCAGGCCTTTGCGCATCTGCTGATTCAGATCACCACCGCTGACATACTCCTGCACCACATAGGGTGTACCCGCTGCAGTTTCGCCATAATCAAACACCCGGACGATATTGGGGTGCTTCAGCTGATTGTGCAGCTTTGCGCCGCTTAGAAAACGTTGCCGTACCGCTGCCCGGCTGGCTGGTTCAGAGTTCAGGACTTTGACGGCCACCTGTTGCTCGGTGCCCGCCTGGGTCGCAGCGTAGATCGTTGACATACCGCCGCGGCCAAGGATTTCACCGAGGGTGACGCCTGGAATCTGCAGACCTGAATGCCCGTCGCTCAACGACTGTCCACCTGCATCTGCGCCTGACTCTGAGTCAATCGATTTTCCACGCTGGGCAGCGCCAGCACTTCCCCTTCCACAAGCTGGCCAAGTACAAAACGACCGTCAGGAATGATCATGCGGCCATCGAGACTGGCCGCAACGCCCGAGCCGTGGGCCATGCCATTGATACACCGGTCGCTGGTAAACATCCAGTCACGTTCCATATGGCGCAGACTGCAACGACGGTGGGCAACCAGCGGCCGACTGAAAATCAGTTCGCCACGGCGCCAGGTCTGCACCACCTGCACACCTTCCGGCTGGCGCTTGATACCCCAGCCATGCATGCGGTTGTCGGCAAACTGGCCGCGGTAAACCGTGCCATCGCGCCAGTAGAAAACACCAGAACCACTGCGGACATCCGCCGCAAAATCACCCACGTACCGGTTGCCGTTGGGCCAGATAAAAACGCCCTGACCCACCTTCCTGCCGGCTTCAAAGAACCCCACATACTGGCGCCCATCACCCCAGGTATAGTTGCCCTGCCCCTGCACCACACCGTTGGCAAAATCGCCTTCGTACACCTCACCGGTATGCCAGACAAATCTGCCTTTGCCGGTACGCTGACCCTCAACGAAGGTGCCCTGATAGGTATCTCCATTGGCCCAGGTGAACGTGCCTTCACCGTGCAGCAGGTTGTTTTTAAACGCGCCTTCGTAGCGGTCACCATTTGGCCAGGTCAGGCTACCCTGCCCTTCACGCCTGTCTTCCACAAACTCACCCACATACGTGCGGCCATCCTGCCAGGTATAGGTGCCCTGTCCGTGCAGGCGGTCATTGGCAAACTCACCTTCATAGCGATTACCATCGGACCATATGTAGACACCGACGCCATTGCGCAGACCGTCATACAGCTCACCTTCGTAGACATCTCCATTGGCCAGTTCCACACGCTGACCGGAGGCCGTGGCCGTGGCGAGGGCAAAGGCCATCAACACAAGCGTCCGTTTAATTATGTTCTGCCGGGTTAACAACTTCGATAGACTCAAATTTCTCAACTGTGAACATTACTGCAATTGGAACAAGTTTTCTTTATCTGCCTGTACATCGTGCTGGGTCTGGGCAGTGGGTTCATTGGTGGTTTGCTGGGTATTGGCGGTGGCGTGGTGATTGTGCCGGCACTGGTGATCAGTTACGACCTGTCAAACCGCTTTGGCGCCCACGAGAGCCTGCTGGTGGCCGTGGCCACTTCGCTGGCGTGTATCATTTTCACATCCGCATCCGCCGGCTACACACAGTATCGGGCCGGCAAAGTACGCTGGGATCTGTTCAGAAAACTGCTGGTGTTCCTGTTATCAGGGAGTTTTCTTGCCGGCTGGATTGCACCGCTTCTGCCACCGGAGGTATTCCGCGGTTTTATCGGTATGTTTCTGGCCATGGTGGCCGCCATCATGCTTTCCAACTGGCAACCGGATGCCCGGCGGCGCTTCCCGGGCTATCCAGGCGCTGCCGCGCTGGGTCTTGGTGGCGGCATAACGGCGGGACTGGCGGGCATAGCCGGTGGCAATGTCATTGTCCCGTCGCTGGTGTTTTTCAATACCCCTATTCACAACGCCACCGCTACCGCCAGTGCGCTGGGTGTACCCATCGCTATGATGGGCACCATCGGTTACTTGTCCAGCGGCGCTTTTACGCTGGTTGACGGCACCCTGGGCTATATCGATCTGTACGCGTTTGCACCGATCGTGGCAAGCGCACTCATTGCCGCACCACAGGGGGTGCGATATGCACACCGGGTTCCGGCGGGAAAGCTGAAAAAGTGTTTTGGTCTGCTGCTGGTGCTGGTATCGGCACGCATGCTCTATTCCGCCATGACCTTTTAACGCAAGCCTACCCTCAGGTCAGGCGCCTGATCTGGATGGCATCACTGGCTTTGTCTGCCAGTACATCGGAGATAACCACCACCTTGGCATCATCAGCCAGACCCTGACGATCCCGCAACACGTCAAATGCGCGCTGCAGGGTTTTTTCGGGATCAGAACTGAATGCGGTTCGATAAGCGTACACCGCGCGATTCAGTGACAGCCGCCGGCGGGTCTGGCTGTGGTTGGTGAAGGCAAATATCGGCACGTGCATCGGGCGTGCGTTGGTGACGTAGTCCGCAACAAAACCGCGACGGGTGATCACAACAATCCCGCTGGCGTTAATTGCCTCAGCAAGGGCCACCGCATGCACTGCCACGTGCTGCTTGTCGTCGGTTACAATCAGATCTTTTTCATACCCAAGGCCCGGGTATCTTTCCGCCTTGGTGGTAATGGCGCGCAGCTGTTCAACACAGCGTATCGGGTAATGACCGACGCTGGTTTCGCCGGACAGCATGACCGCATCCACACCTTCGTACACGGCGTTGGCAACGTCGGTAACCTCAGCCCGGGTGGGAATGGGGTTTTCGATCATCGATTCCAGCAAGTGAGTAGCAACAATACATCGACGGCCCCACTGGGCCGACGAATGCACAATGCGGCGTTGTACGTTGGGCAGATCTGCAATATCGGTTTCAATGCCCAGATCACCCCGCGCCACCATGACGCCATCGGCAAGACGCGCAATATCATGGATATGTGTCACCCCTTCCTGATCTTCAATTTTGGCAATGATTTTTATGGTGTTCTGCTTACTGCCGAGAAACTCGCGCAGTTCGGTGACATCGTCAGGGCTGCGGACAAAAGACAGCGCAATAAAATCAACCTCGTTTTCAATACCAAAGGTGATGTCTTCACGGTCTTTTTTGGTGATGGCAGGCAGATTGACCCGTACGCCCGGCAGGTTGACATGTTTGCGACTCCCCAGGGTGCCACCGTCAACCACGCGACAGGTTAACTGGTTATCTGATTTCTCGAGAACCTCAAAGTTGAGCAGACCATTATCGACCGTAACAATTTTACCCACGTCAACAATATCGACGATCTCATCGTAGTTGACCTTGATCGACTTGGTTTCAACATAGGAGGAATCGCGCACAAAGAGCGTGACAATTTCGCCTTCTGCCAGCTCCATCGGTTGCTCAAGATCACCGGTACGAATTTCCGGCCCCTGAGTGTCCAACAGCACTGGTATGGGGTGGTCAATTTTTCGATTCAGGGTTTTTACCCAGTTGATGATCTGTTTTGCACTTTTATGGTCTGAATGGGACATATTCAGGCGCACCATACTCATGCCTGCTTCGTAAAGCTTGCGCAACATGTCATAGCTCGCCGTTGCGGGGCCGATGGTACAAATAATTTTTGTGCGATGGATGCTCATTGCAAGTCGCTTTCCTTGTGATCTGCTGTCGTTTGCCAAAATTGTTTTACCTGCTGCTCTACATCGGCGGCGGCAATGATCCGCGGATGCCAGTGAACGGGGAAAAAGCGCTGCACGTGTGGCGCGCTGAACCTCGGATCAACGAGACAGATTACGCCGAAATCGGAAGGACTGCGAATTAATCGTCCAGCAGCCTGCAGGTTTTTGACCAGCGCGGGTTGCGTGTACGCCACCATCTGTCCCCAGCCCGGCCCTTCCCTCTGCTCAAAAAAACGCGCCATAAGATCCCGCTCCAGGCTTGGCGGGGGCAACCCCAGGCCGACCAGAACCACACCCTGCAGAGAGATGCCGGAAAAATCCACCGACTCGGATAACACCCCACCCATAACAATACACAACATGCCTTCGTCAAGGCCTCTGAGCTGTGCCAGCAGCTGCGCACTTCGCAACGGATCCTGTCCGGGCGTCTGGGCCAGCAGCGTAATCTCCGTGTCGGCCAGAGTGTTGACCAGTTTATCGAGATAACTGAAAGACGGCAGCGCAATCAGATACCGGCCCGGTCTGGCTGCAAACAGATCAAGCAGAAACTGCTTCAGTTTCGGCAGACTGTGCTCTCGCTGGTGATAGTAGGTGCCGATATCCCGCACCACCAGTACCGCTGCCTGTTGCGTCTGAAAAGGATTCTGCGCGCGTTCTGCGCCAGCAACCGGTTGACCATGTAACCGCTGATACAGCGGCAGCGGTGTGACCGTCCCGGAAAACCGCACCACTGCGCCATGGCTGCCAAAAACGCGTTCAAGATAGGGACCGGGATCCAGGCAGACGCTGGATACCTGAATCCGCGATCCTTCCGCTGCCACCACATGCACAAACTCCGTGTCACTGATCCACTGCTGCGACCTTACCCAACGAGCCGCTGCAAATACCAGTTCTTGCAGCTGGGGCTGGACGTCCCGCTCCGCACAAGGTTCCAGGAGACGCGTACACGCGCGCTGCAGCGCATCGAGTCGGGGTTGCGCCTGGCCAGCCACATCCACTTGGGGGCCTTTAAGAACATGTTCGCCTTCTCCAGTGACCCGTTTCAGCGCCAGCAGGGCTCTGTCTATGGACATCACCTTCTTTTTCATTTGTTCATCACAGGCCGCTTTCGCCTCCCGCACAAGCGCGCGCTCGAAACGTACCGTCAACATCTCGCTGACTCTGGGGCTTAACTGATGAGATTCATCCACCAGCAGGTGTAATTGTCGGTGGTCGGCAAAACGTTTCAGACGCACCACAGGGTCAAACACATAGTTGTAATCGCCAACAATCACATCTGCCCACAACGCCAGATCCAGAGACAGCTCAAACGGACATACCTGATGCGCCATCGCCACGCGTTCGATTTGCGCGCGGTCCGCAAATTTACAGTTGAGCAGTTCCTCCACCGCTGGCATCACACGATCGTAATAACCCACTGCCAACGGACAGGTTTCGGGTGCACAAGCCTGCCCCTGATCAAGACAGACTCTGGCTTTGGCGGTAAGCTCAACCACAACCCAATGTGAAGCTGCGGGGTCTATCTGCTGACAGGCGATCAGCGCCGCCTCGGCACCCGCGTTACGGCTGGTCAGAAAAAAGTACTGATCGTCCACTTGCTGGGCTTTTGCTGCGGGAAACAGCACTGCCAGGCTTTTGCCACTGCCGGTAGGCGCCTCCAGCAGCAGATTCTCGGCTTTTGTCAGTGCCTGATAAACACGCCTGGCAATCGCCTGCTGAGCAGCGCGGAATCCCCGCATGGGAAACTTGAGATCCGCAGCCCACTCAAGCCGCGCCAGATGTCGTGCATGGTGGCGTTCAAGGCGACAGACCAGGCAGAGCAGCATGAACTGCAGTTGACCTGCAACCCGCTCGCGTTCAAGCACTTCTGTGAATGCAACCGTCTCGCGGGTATCCACATGCACGTACAACACGCGGACTTTATACTGCTGCATGTCTGCTTCGCCCTGCAGAGCAAGCATCCCGGCGTAGATCAGCGCCTGGGCAAAATCTACCGGATCAGCCTGATCGGGGAGTCCTCCACGGCATTTGATCTCTTCAACAGCCAGACAACCTTCTTCTGTGGTGACACCGTCGATACGTCCGCGCAACCTGCGCGTACCCGACCAGCTCTGAAAATCAAGACTCACGGCCACTTCACGCTGATAATCAGGGTCAGCAGCGCTTCGCACATTCTGCACATCACGCTGCACCGCAATACCTTCTTCGGCATCCACAGCTCGACCCTGTCGTGGTGGATAAAGATCACCCGCACGGCAGGTAAACTCCGCCAGCGCTCGCACGGACAGATCACCTCTAATCAAGGCGGCTATCGCGCGCTGATAACTTCAGTTTCACAACACGTGCAGGAATGTTCAGTCGCCGCAGGTGCTTGAACCAGACCCGCTGACCGGGTTGCAATTGATCATTAGGGCCTTTGACCTCAACCAGCTCATAAGCGTTGTGGCCATAAGCGATGAACAAGTCAGGCAGGCCGGCTCGTCGTTGCGAAAGGTTTCTTAACATGAAAGCACACAGTTTGCGGACATCGTCTGCCGGTATGGCGTAGAGCAGTTCCTGCAAACTCACAGAATCCAGCAGGGGCCAGTAAACCAGCGCGTTTGCCCTGCCTTTTTTTTCGCTGACAATCCTGTGCAGGTGTGCCTGTAACACATCGTCATCTGCCAGCTCGGACTCCAGAGTTTCAACCCGATCCGCACGCGCCGCCACAAAATCATCTTCAAACAGATCATTAGGACCGCTTTGAAACGGGTTGGTGAAAGCGCCGGGCACGTCCGCAAAAATAACCGGCCAGTACATCAGGCCGGTCAGGGTTCTGAACAGAGTATTTTCCGCGTGGATGCCCCAGGCACCGGGCTGCAACAGCAGATCCAGCGCCTGGGCTTCGATATTTGTTTCAGCCTGATCCACCTCAATGATGGTCGTGGGAGGTTGATAACCCGCCTGGCGTTGGCCGAATCGCTGCACAAACTGCGCTTCTTCCTCACACAACGGGGCACTTCGGAGCTTCTCCAGCCACTCCTCAACTGCCTGTTGATTACCTTGTTTGTGCAATACCCGAACCAGACGTTCGCGGGCCGGATGCAGGCCAACATGCTCGTAAACCCGCGCCGCTTCCAGCCACGACTGGCTGCGTTCATGCCAGCGCGCAATCCGCATCAATGCGCGCGCTCGCCTGCGCTTAAGAAGACGACTGGTGACACAGGGAAGCAGTTCCTCAGACAGCGCCGTGGCTAACTGACTGTGTTCGTCGAGCCGCCGGCTGAGATCACTCAGATCCTGATATTTCAGAGCGAGCATCAGTTCACCTCGGCTGGCAAACTGCTGCGTGTTCATGGTTACCGGTTCGTAGCTCACCCGGCCAAGATCGCGCAGGACAAAACTGGACCAGTCGTGACTGCGGTGACCAAAATACAGCAGCTGAACCAGATCCCAGATCTCACGACGGGCAATGCGAACCCAGCTGACCGTCCGGTTCGCCAGCGCTCGAACCTGGGTATCCGAGCGGCCGTCAAGCCAGGCCTGCTGCAGTTGCGCCTTTCTGCAGCTTGCTGGCAAACTGTTCACCTGCGCATGCAGTTCCGCCTTGCGCAGCAGATCAAGCACATCCTGGGCAGCCACAGGTGGGTTCAGCTCTACCAGTTGTGCGTCAGTGAGTTCTTCCAGCGCCGAGTGCACACCGGTGACTTCGGCATACCTGATCTGGTCGAGCCGCAGCAGCGGTTTGCGCGTCAGCAGGCGGGCAAACAGACGCTGCCCATCGTCGCTTGAATCCATAAATCGCTGCAGCAGACTCTGTTCTTCGCTGTGCAGCAGGTGACGATAACGCCGCAGGACATAAGCAATCAGCAGCCGACAATTGTTTTGATAGTAGTCTTCCGGTGGTGGCCTGTCGGGCGTTAGTATGGCCGCGGGCACTGACTTCGCGACATCCATGGCGTGAGCGTCGTTTCTTTACACATTTGAGCTAGGAAATCACTCCTTGGACAGATCTGCAAGCCATCCTTTCTGCATCGCCACCATTGTCACAGACAAAGCCATCGAAGCCCTTTTAGAAGGCGGCGGCAGCGGCCACTACACCGATGAGTCGCCGTGGCTGATCGCACAGGAAATGTTGCAGTCGGCGACCAGCCTGGGACAGGTTCTACCTATTCTGTTTGCCAGCAAAAGCCCAGGCAGCGAAGCATTCTTCAGCCACTGGAGCGTGATCAGAGACATCGATGTTGACGAGCTTCACCGTGGTCAGTGGTTGACCCGCTGCAGCTTCAGCCAGCTGGAGCCGTTTAATCCAATTTTTGAATCCATCGATAGCGTCTTTCTGAAAACCAGCGCCGAACAGATGGACAGAGAGGTCCGGGAGGGTATCCGCATTTATCGTCAGGCGCTGGATGAGTATCACATCCACCCCTATGCACTATGCGAAACCCCGGCGTTTATCGCCGAGGCATTATCCGATTAAGTGTGTTCTTTGTAGACCCGAGCGGGTCCAGGGGGGATGGGTTCAGGCTTTTACCGCGGATGCGGCCTGGGGTTCACCGTGAATACGCAACCATACTTCCTTGCGATGCACAGTCGATTTTTTGGGTGCATCTATCCCCAGATGCACCTGGCTGCCGCGAATCTTTAATACTTTAAGCTCGATTTCGTTATCGATCATGATCGATTCGCCGGCTCGTCTGGTTAACACCAGCATAGACTTTCCTCTCGCAATCCATTTCTACAACGGAAGTAAATTTACCTTGTCTCACGGATGTGTTCTGTGACCTTTAAGACGTTTCATGGGCTCACAGGGAACTAAAAGTGAGAACCCTGCCTCATTCCTCTTCCGGCAAGGAATCAAGCAACCTGTCAGCCATGGGTTTCTTCACCACAGCACCCAGTTCGCGCAGCTGCTCAACCTGCCGGACCAGGTTACCTTTGCCTGATACCAGCCGTCCATGAAGCACATCATAAGTGCGCTCCACGGTCTGCAACTGGCGGCCAAGGGTTTCCAGATCTTCCACCAGCAGCCGCAGTTTGTCGTAAATGGCGCCTGCGCGTTCGGCGATTTCCTGGGCATTGTCACCCTGCTTCTCAACCCGCCAGAGGTTGCTGATGATTCGCAGCGTCATCATCAGCGTTGTTGGGCTAACGATAACAATCCGTTGGTTAAAGGCATCGTTGAACAGGCGCTCATCTGTTTTCATGGCGCTGGCAAAGGCAGACTCTATGGGCACAAACAGCAACACAAAATCCAGTGAGCGCACGCTGGGTAGCTGATCATAATCCTGCTCAGATAATCGCTTGACGTGATTGCGAAGATTGTTTGCATGGGTACGCAGCAGGCTCTCGCGACTGAGCTCGTCCGTCTCCACATGTGCCTGCTCATAGGCATTCAGGCTGACTTTGGCGTCCACCACCACATCCCGCTGAGCCGGCAGACGCACCACCACATCCGGCCGTTTCAGGTCGCCCTGCAGATTACGCTCGGCACTCTGTACAAAATATTCATGATCTTTACGCAGCCCGGATGCCTCGAGCACGCGCTCAAGCACCAGCTCCCCCCAGTTACCCTGCAGCTTTTTGTCTCCTTTCAAGGCCCGGGTAAGATTCTCCGCTTCCGCATTGATCCGTTCACTGGCTTGTTGGAGATTCTTAACTTCACTTAAAAGCGTCGCCCGCTCTTTGATATCCGCATGGTAAACCTGTTCAACTCTGGCTTTGAAATCACCCAGCTGTTCCCGCAGCGGCCCCAGCACCTGGGCCAATGAGGACTGCTGCCTGGCTTCCTGGGAGGCAAATATTTTTGTCGCAAGATGTTCGAACTCCTGCTGCAGCGCCGCGCTGTTTCGCTGCAGCATCTGTTCCCGCTCGGTGAAGTGTCTGGTGGTCTCTTCCAGCCGCACTGCCGCAGTGGCAGCAGCAGTCTGCGCATCAGCAAACTGCTGTCTGAGCGTGTCCAGCTGGTCACGATAAACCTGCAGCTGCTCCTGGGAAGCTGCGTTCTGTGCATCCGTTGCCGCCTCCAGCGCAACCATGTCGCTTGCGGCGTTCAACTGCAGCAGCTGCATTCGTCGACGGGCGATCAGCGCGGTAACCAACACCCCAGCCAGCAGGCCCGCAAGAATCAGCCAGGCTGGATGCAAGACCTGCAACCAGGCGCTGACGGCTGTTGCTATCTGTTCGATGGCTATATCTCCCTGTTAAGAAGTCAGGTCAACAGCCCAGGCCGCCGAGACTCCCAAAGCCCGAGGATTACGAGTATGCTTGCGTTTTCAAACACTGTGAAAACAGCGAGGTTCACGCTGCACATTCTGATTGTTGATGACGATGTCATTCACGGCCGCAGTGTAAGGGACGTTCTCGCGGCCCACAATTACCCAGCTGACGTCGCCACCACCGGGCATGACGGGCTTGCGCGACTGCGACAGGCCCAAGCCGACGGCAATCCATATCAGGTACTCATTCTGGATCTGCATATGCCAGATCTGATGGGTATTGACGTGCTGCATGCCATCAAGACTCAAGGACTCGCCGTTAAAACCGTGGTGCTGTCCGGCGAAAGCGAGCTGTCCACCGTGGCGCCCATTCTGAAGCTCGGCGCTTATGACTACCTGCGCAAACCTTTCCAGGTGCCCGAGCTTGTCACAAGCGTGGCCAATGCGCTGTCAGCGTTCCAGCTCGAAGAGGAAAACAAGCGCATGCAGAGCCAGGCAGCCAGCGATGCGCGCCTGTACCAGTTTCTGCTGAATGCCTCCCCTGATCTTATTTACATGCTGGATGAGCACGGTCAGTTCCTTTATCTGAATCACCAGCTCGATGCGGTATTTGATGCCGACTATAACAGTCTTACCCAAACCCACTGGCAACACCTGTTCACGGGTCGGCAGAATCTGGTGGACCAGCTTCAGCATCAGTTCAACGAACGTCGTACCGGCATTCGCGCGACGGTTGGCGAAGAATTTTCCTACACCTCCAGCGTGGGCAATACACATACGCTGGAACTGTCCGCCATAGGCCTCTACGAAGGTCGTTCAGCCGAGTCATCCGGCCGATTTATCGGCACCTACGGCGTCATCCGCGATGTCACCGAAACCCGGCGCACCCGCAAAGCCCTGCACCAGAGCCAGCGCAAGTTTCACAGTCTGTTTATGGACAGCCCGGATGCTGTGTTTATCGCCCGTATTGAAGATGGCCTGATCATTGAGCGTAATCCGAACTTTGAAAATATCTGTGCCGTCATGGGCGTCACTGACGAACAACACGACAGCTTCTTATGGACCCTGGAGCAGCCGCGCGGTGCTTTTATGCGCGGTCTCGGCGCCAGTCCTGAACACTTTGACTGGACTTTTGAGCGCAGCGTACAGGGAGAACCCCGATTTTTTGAAATCCGCGCGCGTCAGCTCGAGCTCGAAGGTGAGCTGTGCATGATTGCCACGGTCCGCGACCGTACCCACGAGCGTCGCGCTGAACAGGACCGTCTGACCCTGCAGGAGCAGATGCAGCAGGCAGGTCGAATGGAGGCCATTGGACAGGTCGCCGGTGGCATTGCCCATGACTTCAACAATATTCTGGCCAGCATCATCGGCTACGCGGAACTGGTCATGAATTCCCGTGCCAGACTCAGTACGGAACAGGTTGATCAGTATCTGGGAGAAGTGGTCACCGCGGGCCACCGTGCCAGGGACCTGATCTCTCAGATGTTAACGTTTACCCGCGCTCAGCGGGGTGAAGCCCATGCCGTGGATATCCGCGAAACGATTTCCGACGTCTCGCGCATGCTGCGCGCCGCGATTCCCGCGTCAATTACGATTGACACCACATTTGCAGACCGTCTGCCCGCGGTCATTGTCGATCCGGTACAGATACAACAGGTCATCATCAACCTGCTGATCAACGCCCGTGATGCCATCAACGGCAACGGACGCATTGCGATCAACGTATTTGAGGAAACCCAAACCACCGTCTGTCATACCTGCGGCGAACCGATCAGCCCGGGCAATGTGGTTATTCAGGTCACCGATGACGGCCACGGCATCTCAGAAGAGCTGATGGCCAAAGTCTTTGAAATGTACTTCACCACGCGGGAACCCGGGCAAGGCACAGGATTTGGTCTGTGGATGATTAACAACCTGGTGCACGAACATCATGGCCATATCACGCTGGACAGCAGTGCCGGTGAAGGCACAAGTTTTGGCATCTATCTGCCGACCGCCAACGTGGATGTGGTGGAAAATCAGCTGCTGAAGGTTCCCGCCCCTGCGATGCGTGGCCGCATTGTGGTGGTTGACGATGAAGTGTCCGTGGCCAACTTTATTGGTGAAGTGCTGCGCGACAAGGGGTATCCAACCCTGGTGTTTACCGAGAGTCCTCAGGCATTGGACTACCTGCAACGCAACATTGACGATGTAGCCCTGCTCCTGACGGATGGTTCCATGCCATTGATAACCGGCGTCGAGTTAATACAGCAGCTGCGGACATTCAACGCAGAGCTGCCGATCATCTATATTACCGCCTATACCCAGAGCACAGACAGTAAAGCGCTGGCCAAGCTGGGAGTGAATCGTTATCTGCAGAAGCCTTTCAGCATAGATGACATGTTGGCCGCTGTGGCCGATCTGACAAAAAGCGAAGCCACCGCAGAAGGTTGAGCCCGCTTACAGCGCGCAGAAAAAAGCCGGGACCCGCCCGGCTTGGTGATCCTGTTCACTCACAGAGCTTATCGCTCTGACGCATCCCGACCATCTCTGGGCGCACCGGTGCCGGAAGAACCCATGAAGATTTTGCTGCCGTCTTCGAAGGTAACATCGCGACCGTTCGCCCGCTTGGACCGATCTTTTGACTGGTAGCCATCAACCACAATCACCGTGCCCGGCATCAGCGACTTACGACTTAAGCCTCGACGTAACAGGGTATTGGGCGTGCCGCCTTCTACCATCCAGACCTCTTTCTCGCCGGATTCGGTGGTGTGTTCCATGTGGATCCAGGCATGGGGGTTAACCCATTCGACCTTCACCACCGGGCCGCGCAGCACCAGAGGTCTGTTGGGGTCAAATTCAGCACCAAAGGCGTGGTGTGACCACGATTGGGTAGAACTGAGCATCAGACCGGCCAGGCCAGCTAATGCCACTACTTGTTTCATTGAAAACACTTTCAATACTCCTTCCTTGCTTTGAGGAACGCTTTGGTTGCCCTCATCATACTTAAACAATCCTTCGGGTTGAAGGCTGTCATTATCGACCACTGCTGGCCTGTGCATCTTCCACATCCTGCTCCAGGACGCGTGCGCCCCGCATGATATTGCCCAATGCGTAGTTACCCTCATGGCACGCATACTCATAAACTTTATCGTTAGAGGCCGGCCACGGGTATTCACCGGACCAGGGCTCAACCCAGGCGCTGGGGTCATCAACGGTGAATGCGTAATGCAGATTGCCGTCAGGCTGCAGAGTGAACCGTTCAATCACATGCAAATCCTGAGTCGCGCCCGACAACGCCGGCCGTTCGCGGAAATTTTTTGTTTCCACAATCAGGGTATCACCCTCCCAGTAGCCAATGGAGTCCCCCATCCAGCTGCGGATATCCTCGGGTAGATGTTCACTGTTCAGACGAATCACCCGGGCATCATGAATCATTTCAGCCAGGATCATGACGTGCTCATCAGTTTGGACGATACGCTTCATATTGTTGTAGAGTGCCGGCAGCATGGGCGGCCCGCTGGTTGAACCAAAGCTGAGCAGGCAGCGCTCGCCGTTGGGTCGCATCTCCATATGATCGTAGGGACCCGGCCCGGGTTGATCCAGCCACCAGGCTGTTCCGGTATTGCGGCCAAACAGCCGATAATACGCGGCCATGCGTGCCTGATTGGCTGGCGTCATCGCAGGGCGGCGACCGTTTTCGGGATAGGTGATGATGGAGGTGCGGAATCTGCCATCAACCTCCACCGCCGAATCACCATTATCGATCCAGAACGTGTTGTAACCGCCCACGTTGCCCGCCGCGCCGGCAGAGCCATCGCCTCCGGCCGGGGGTGCGCCGCGATTCGGGTCACTGAGGGCGTTATCTGCCGCTTTCACTGCCGCCACTTGCGCAGCTATGGCATCCGCCTCGGCACGCGTCATAAACAGTTTGTTGCCAAATTCCGCGGGACGCTGCAATGGTGTCAGCGTGGCAACATTATACGTTCCGGTTAGATCGGGCTTGCCCGCCGGGGTGCGTGGTAATTCACTGGCCTGCACGGAAAAACCGATCAGCAGCAACGACAAGGCAGCGCACACGCGCCGTACGGGCATGTAGACACTTGCTTGAACCTGATTGACAGACACTGTCTTTACTCGCCGTATTTTATCGTGGCAGAGGGTTGCGTCGCCATTCGCCGTACATCAGCTCTTCAACAAACTCGACACAGCGGAATTCCATCAGCTGGGCATTGGGTTCCATACGTCGATACAGTGGCATGCGGATCGTCCAGGGCTTTGTGAAAGTCACCGGATCGTCGATGGTCGCTTCGTACAACAGATGATTATCCGACATGGGCGTGTATCGCTCTGTAACCGTCATGAATGCACTGTGGTGATTGCCCGCCCGGTCAAACCAGGTGCTGTCCAGCTGCCCGGTCACTTTCACCACCAGCGTATCACCTTCCCAGGTGCCGTGAGACCATCCCATCCAGCTGTCGACCGGTGCTTCACCAGGGTCTTCCATGTAGATCTCACGTGTTGCGCCAGCGTACTGGTAAGCAATAAACACTGAATCTTCACTCTGAAAAATCTGAAACGGCTGGGGCATGTACGTGGCCCGCGGTACACCGGGTAAAAAACACTTGATCTCCGGATCCCGATCGATCCAGTTGGCTTTGTTTTCATCGCGAATGGCCAGTGCTTCGGGCTTGTAGGGAATTTTTCCTTCAACAACAACGCCCAGACCCGGCGGTACCGCGCCGACGGCGCCCAGATACAGCGTTTTAACCGCTGGCACCGGTCCCATAGGACCTTCACGCATCTGCAGCGAATGACTGGCGGTGTGCATCTCCAGGTTGTAGTTGGCGGTATTCAGGGCCTGCCAGATACCATTCAGGTCGGGGTGTTTTCCATCCGGACCCCGCGGTGCTTTGTAGGCTTCGCCATGCGCACTTGCCGCCACCAGTACCAGCGCAAGCATCCAACTCATCCCAAACACTTTTGTATGCAACTGCATAACCCTCTCCCCCAAAAAACTGAATAGACCGATTTGCCGCGCTGTCTTGTCTGACAACCACAAAGCCTAAGATCGTCCCATTAGCCGGACCGGTGGTCAAGCACTGCACACTGCGTTTCGCATCAGGAGGTTATACAATGCCCTCGTTATACAGGAACGATACGCCCATGACCTCCGACCCTATCGATCGCAACACGCCATCCCGGCCTGACACCCAGCATGATCTGGAGGCCATACGTGCAGCGGTACGCAGTCTCTGTGCAGGCTATACCGAAGATTACTGGCTGCAGATGGACCGCGAACAGGGTTATCCAGCAGAATTTGTTGACGAACTGACCCGCGCCGGGTTCCTTGGCGTGCTCATCCCCGAAGCGTATGGCGGGTCCGGCTTGGGTTTACTGGAGGCAGCCGCCGTGATGGAAGAAGTCTGCCGCTCCGGCGCCCACGCAGGCGTGTGCCATGCGCAGATGTATGTGATGGGCTCGGTGTTACGCCACGGCAGTGAAGCACAGAAACAGTATTACCTGCCCAGAATTGCAAAAGGTGAGCTGCGACTGCAGAGTTTTGGCGTTACCGAACCCGGCACCGGCAGCGATACCACACAGCTGAAAACCACCGCACGCCGTGACGGCGATGATTACATCATCAACGGTCAAAAGGTCTGGATCAGTCGTATCGAACACACGGATCTCATGTTGTTACTGGCGCGGACCAGCCCCGCCGACCAGAACCGCAGAAGCCGCGGGCTTTCCACCTTTATCATTGATGTCCGCAAAGCAATCGGCAACGGTCTCACCATCCACCCCATTGCGAGCATGATCAATCATCATTCCTGTGAGTTGTTTTTCGACGATCTGCGCATTCCAGCGGACAGTCTGCTCGGCGAAGAAGACGCCGGCTTTAAAGTCATTCTCGACGGCATGAACGCAGAACGGGTGTTGATTGCCGCAGAATGTGTCGGAGACGGGCGCTACTTCATCGACAAAGCCAGTCACTACGCAAGCACGCGCGAGGTGTTCGGGCGTCCCATCGGCAAAAACCAGGGCGTGCAGTTCCCCATTGCCCGCGCCTATACCCAGGTTGAAGCCGCGGCTCTGATGGTTGAACAGGCGGCAAAACTTTTTGATGCCAACCTGCCTTGCGGCGCCCAGGCTAATATGGCGAAAATGCTGGCTTCCGAGGCTTCCTGGCAGGCGGCTGACGTCTGCATGCAGACCCATGGTGGGTTTGCGTTTGCGAAGGAATATCATATCGAGCGCAAGTTTCGTGAAACACGGCTTTATCAGATTGCGCCAATCTCAACCAACCTTGTGTTGAGTTACATTGCCGAGCATGTTCTGGACATGCCGCGATCATATTAACCAGCCATTAGGAGAATTCAGGCATGGGACAATTAGACGGAAAAGTGGCCATCGTAACCGGCGCCGGAGGCGGTCTTGGTCGGGCACATGCCCTGCTGCTCGCCCACGAAGGGGCCAGTGTTGTGGTGAACGACCTTGGCGGTGATCGTCATGGTGCAGGCGGCTCTACCAGCATGGCCGACGGCGTTGTGGAAGAGATCAAAGCCGCTGGCGGTTCCGCCGTCGCCCACTATGGCTCGGTAACGGATGATGCAGCTGCCGCGGGCATGGTGAAAACGGCAGTAGACAGCTTCGGCCGCCTGGATATTCTGATCAACAACGCGGGTATCCTGCGCGACAAATCGTTTAAGAACATGAGCGATGAAGAATGGGATATTGTCATCGATGTCCACCTGCGCGGCACGTACCTGGTCACGAAACACGCGTGGCAGCAGATGTTAACCCAGGGCGAAGGCGGGCGAATTGTCATGACCAGCTCCACTTCGGGGTTGATTGGCAATTTTGGCCAGGCCAACTATGGTGCGGCAAAGGCTGGCATTGCGGGTTTTATGCGGGTGCTGGCTCTGGAAGGCATGAAATACGGCATTACCGTGAATGTACTGGCGCCCGCCGCACTGTCACGTATGACTGAAGACATCATGCCCGACGTCCCGGACCTCGGCGAACGTCTGGCACCAGAAAAAGTGTCACCTACCGTTGTCTGGTTGTGCACGGACGATGCTGCCAAAGTCACCGGACGCCAGTTCTGCGTCAGCGGCAATCGCACGTCCCTGCTGTCCTGGCAGGTGGATGTGATTACCGAAAAAGACGCTCTGGATGCGCCCTGGACCGTGGCAGAAATCGGCGACGCCATGGCCAGTTCCATGGACAGCTGGCCCAAGCTGCTTAAACCCATGGAAGTGTAGGCAGCAGGACCGCCCGATATGCGCAGTGGAACAGGCCATTGAATCGTGAGGTCATCAGCGCAGCAGTCCTGTTACTGCTGGCGCTTGCCCTCGGTAGCCTGATTGATGCCTATGGCTGGGCGCTGTTTGGCGCCTCTCTCACGTGGTCTGTGCTGCAATGGCGGGAATACAAAAAGATCAGAGCCTGGGCAAAACGGCCTTTGCGCACACCACCCAACACATCGCGCGGGTGGTTCAAACTGGCCAACTCGCCGTTTCGCTCCCTGCAACAGGAACGCGCACGATCAAAAATGTTCATGACCCGTCTGCGGGAAGTGATGGCGCTGGTTCAGGTGATTCCTGATGCCGTTATCATTCTTAACAAAGCCGGAGAAATTGAAGGCTTCAACATTGCCGCACGCAACCTCCTGAACCTGAAAGACAGCGATCGCGGCATCGGTCTGGCCTCGGTGGTGCGCAGCCCGGATTTCATCGCTTTTCTGAAATCCGGCAGTAGCGAAAACCTGCTTGAATTCACTTCACCTTTTGATCAGGACAGAAACCTTGAGGCGCGGAGCTTTCCCGTTGAACAGAATCGCTTTGTGGTGCTTGTGCGCGATAATACCGAACTCAACCGCCTGTTAACCATGCGGCAGAATTTCATTGCCAACGTTTCCCATGAACTGCGCACTCCGTTGACGGTAGTCGCCGGCTATCTGGAGACCATTGCTGATAAAGAACAGCCTGACGATCTGCGTCTGAGTCTGATAGATAAACTCTCTTCACCCCTGAGTCGCATCCGCTCGCTGGTTGATGACCTGTTGCTGCTGACCCGCCTGGAGTCTACGCCAGTACCGGCACAGCTTGATCCGGTGGCCATGCCAACGGTGATCAGAAACGCCGTCAACGAAGTTCGCGGCCTGGCGAACTCGCCAGAGCAGATCAGCATCAACATAGAAACTCAGGCGCGCATTGAAGGCATTGAAACTGAGCTGTACTCAGTCTGCGTCAACCTGCTCAGCAACGCTCTGCGCTACAGCCAGGAAGGCAAGCCCGTTACCATCAGCTGGCGGGAGGTCAACGGCAAAGCACAGCTTTGCGTGGTGGACCAGGGCGTGGGCATTGCACCGGAGCACCTCAACAGAATTACTGAACGCTTCTATCGCGTGGACATGGCTGATGCGCGCACGCGCGGCGGTACCGGTCTGGGCCTTGCCATTGTCAAACACGTGCTGCGTCGTCATCACTCAGAACTCTTTGTTAACAGTACCGTTGGCCAGGGCAGCGAATTCTTCTGCAACTTTGATATCGCCGAGGCTGCCGAAACAGCTGCACCCGTGCGCGTACGTGGTTAGAAAACTGACCCAAATCTGTGGCGTTGCCCTGGTGTTAGGCGCCTGCGGCACAGAGACGGCCGACAACACTTCCGTACGTGGATTGCCGGTTATCGAGCTTGAACCCAGCCCGCTCACACTCAGCCAGCCCCCGCAGACCAACAATCAGACTAAGCTGAAAAACTATCAGAGCATCGCGGGCCTGTCAGGTAACATCAGCAGCGCCGGATCAGACACGCTGGCCAATCTCATGACGCTGTGGAGCGATGCGTTCAAACGTGAATACCCCAGCGTCAATATTCAGGTGCAGGCTGCCGGGTCCTCCACTGCCCCTCCAGCCCTCACCGAAGGCACCGCTAATCTGGGGCCCATGAGCCGCGCCTTTAAAGACAATGAACTGGAAGCTTTTCAGCAGCGTTATGGATATAAACCTACTGCCATCAGAGTGGCCATCGATGCCGTGGCCGTTTACGTCCACAAGGACAACCCGCTCACCGCAATGTCCATCGAACAAATCGATGCTACTTTTTCCGTGACCCGCCGCTGCGGTGGACGCCAGGATATTCGCTTCTGGGGGGATCTGGGGCTCACCGGCGGCTGGCGCGAGCGGCCAATCCAGATTTATGGGCGCAATTCAGTGTCCGGCACCTACGGCTACTTCAAAAGTGTTGCACTGTGTGGTGGTGATTATAAAAACTCGCTTAACGAACAACCCGGCTCGGCATCCGTGGTAAGGGCCGTCGCATCATCGCTGAACGGTATTGGTTACTCAGGTATTGGCTATAAAACGTCCGGCATAAAGTCCATTCCCATTGCCCGCAGGGGCAATTTTCCGATAGCCGCAACCACACAAACCGCTACCGACGGCAGCTATCCTCTGTCCCGCTATTTCTATATTTACGTGAACAAGCCGCCCAACCAGCCTTTGCTGCCGGTGGAACAGGAGTTCATCCGTCTGGTGCTATCGAGCCAAGGGCAGGCGATTGTCGAAAAAGATGGCTACATTCCCGTTTCGGCTCAAATTGCCTACCGCGAACTGCAGAAACTCAACTGATGTCTGACGAAACAGCGCTTTCTCACCCTTCAGACACACCAGGCCCGCACGAAAGTCTGCTCACGGGTCGCCGCCGATCTCGTCGGACGCTGTTAGATAACAGCCTCCGTTATCTGGTCACCTTTGGCGGATCGACCGTGCTTGCCGCGATTGTGCTGATATTTATTTATCTGCTGTGGACCGTTGCACCGGCTTTTGCCCCCGCCAGCATTACCGACAACGGCCAGATTGCGCTGCCCGAACGCACCGCTCGCCTGCTGGATTTCAATGAAGCCGGTGATGTACTGATGCGCATCGCCGCCGATGGCATCACCGAGTTTGTTGACGTGCACAGCGGCAAACCACTGATTGCTTACGATCTTGGTTTTCCGATTGAACAGGCGCAACGTGTCTACCCTACCCTGGACATCTATGCTGTGCTGGATGCCAATCAGCGCCTCTGGCTCGTGCGTACCAGCTACGAGGTTAATATTGCCGCCGGTATCCGCAGTGTCACACCGCAGCTGGAAGCCGCCTTTTCGAACCAGTTTATCTCGCTGGGCAGCACCGACACCTTTGATGTGCACCTTGCCAATGACAGCCTGGTGATCGCCAGCATGAGCGGCACGCAGATGTCACTGTTACGCTACGACAACGCCGAACTCGGCTTGCCACTGCTCAACGCGGCTCAGGCCAGTCTGAGCGTCGACAACAGCATCGAAAAGACTGTCCTGGGACCGCGCAATGAATGGGTATACCTGCTGGACGACAGCAACAGCCTGCATATTTATGACATCACCCAGCCTAACCGTATGCGTGAGTTGTTCCACACTCAGCTGGCTGCCGCAACCCGCAAACTGACCGCAACCGTTGCGCTGCTAGGACGCCAGTCAATTCTTGCCGCAGACGACCGCGGCGTGCTGACCCAGTGGACCGTGGTGCGGGATGATCTTGGTTTCCGCATGCAGCCGATTCGTCATTTTGACCTGGGTTCCGCGGTACACACGCTGGTCAGCGAGCCACGCCGGAAAGGACTTCTGGCGGGTACACAGGATGGCAATCTTCACCTCATTTACCCGACATCAGGTAAGACGCAAACCCGCTATGCCGCTGACCAGCGCGAACCTCGTGTGAATGCAGTATCCCCCCGCGCTGATCAGTTTGTTACCGCAGACAACAATCGTTTGCATCTTTTTGAGCTGGACAATCCACATCCTGAGCTGTCCCTTTCCGCGCTGTGGTCAGAAGTCTGGTACGAAGGTTATAGCGAACCGGTGTACAGCTGGCAGTCTTCTGCAGCTGACAATGATTTTGAACCAAAATTTTCACTGGTGCCGCTGGTGTTTGGCACTCTGAAAGCGGCCTTCTACGCGCTTCTTTTTGCACTGCCGCTGGCCATTATGGGTGCCATCTACACTGCACATTTCATGCCTGCGCACGTCAGAGCCTGGATCAAACCCGGCATTGAAGTCATGGCCGCGTTACCAACCGTCATCCTCGGCTTTATTGGAGGGTTATGGCTGGCTCCCATTGTTGAACAGGAACTGGCCAGCGTTCTATCTGCTTTTGTGTTAGTACCCTGCGCGCTGATTGTGTGTGCCGTTTTGTGGTCGATGCTGTCTGCCACCCAACGTGAAAATATTGTTGGCGGATATGCACTGCTGGTGGTGCCTGCGATAATTGCTGCCATCTGGCTTGGCTTTCAGATCGGGCCATGGTTCGAACAGGCCTGGTTTGGCGGTGACAGTCGTACCTGGCTACGCGAGGTTGCCGGCCTGGACTACGCCCAGCGCAACGCTCTGGTTGTTGGCATGATGATGGGGCTGGCGGTCATTCCACCCATTTTTTCCATCGCAGAAGATGCCATCCATGGCGTACCCCAGCATCTGGTCAACGGATCTTTGGCCCTGGGCGCCACACCGTGGCAGACACTGAGCCAGGTGGTCCTGTTGACCGCGGCGCCAGGCATATTCTCCGCCATCATGGTGGGCGTTGGTCGCGCCGTGGGAGAAACCATGATTGTGCTGATGGCAACCGGCAATACCCCCATCATGGACTTTAACGTATTTGAAGGTATGCGTACTTTTGCTGCCAATATCGCGGTAGAGCTGCCTGAGACTGAAGTGAACAGTTCACACTACCGAATCCTGTTTCTAACCGCGTTTGTGCTGTTCATGATCACCTTCTTTTTCAATACCCTCGCTGAAGTTGTGCGCGAACGTTTACGCAGCCACTACGGTAATCTGTAATGGCACAACTGTTGAACAGCACCACCCGCAGACGTCTGGACCGCAATGAAGTGTGGATATGGTGCAATGCCGGCGCGCTGGCGCTGAGTCTGTGTGCGGTCATCTTCATTGTGCTGCTGATCATGCGCAACGGCCTTGTGCATTTCTGGCCCAATCCGATTTATGCAGTGACCTATAAAAATCCGTTGGGACAGAGCGAAACAATCATTGGCGAGCGGGTTGAAATCAACACCCTGTCGCGCACTCAGTTTTTGGAAGGCGGTGGCGAAGAAGAGCGCCTCACAGCTGGCGCACAACAGGTCGAGCGCTGGTTGTTCAACACAGGCAATCGACGTACCCACCCACCGGATTTCCGCTGGATCTACGCGCACGACGTGTTAACGATCACAACGCCTGCGGAGCTGGCAAAAATCGAGCGCACCGAATGGGGCCCGGCTTTTGGCCGCATTGTCGAGCTGCGATTCGACAACGCCGACGGCAGCAAACGCATTGTCAACGATGCAGAACTTGCTCCCCTGCTGCAGAATACCCTGGCCCGCCTGAACACCAATCGAGAAGCCATCGCCCGTCTGGAACGCGGCACAATCAATCAGATCAACGCGGAACTGAAAACAATTCGCCTGCAGCAGCGCGCGCTGAATCTGAATCCACCTGCAGATGCGGCCACCCGTCAACAGCAGCTTGACAGCCAGGAAGCAGTGCTGCTGCAAACCTACCGTGAGCAGGAACAGATCCTCAGTAGTCTTCTGAAAAACCTGGAAGGCAGTGCGCTGGTGCTCGAGGTCCAGACGAGTACCACGCGACAGATCGATCTGGCAGACATTCTCCATGTCACTTTTCCCAACAACATGAGTATGCTGTCGAAACTGGCCACGTTCCTGTCAAATGTTGGCCGCTTTCTCAGCGATGACCCTCGCGAAGCCAACACTGAAGGCGGCGTTTTTCCCGCCATCTTCGGCACCGTGTTGATGGTCCTTCTGATGTCCGTGGTGGTCACTCCGGTTGGCGTGGTCACCGCAATCTACCTGCACGAATACGCCAGCCAGACAGGCCTGGTGCGGATGTTGCGTATCGCGGTCAGCAATCTTGCCGGCGTACCATCAATCGTATATGGGGTATTCGGCCTTGGCTTCTTTGTCTATTTTCTGGGCGGCAATATTGACCAGCTGTTTTACGCTGAAGCTTTACCCGCCCCCACTTTTGGCACGCCGGGTTTGTTCTGGGCCTCGCTGACGCTGGCGCTGCTGACCGTACCGGTGGTTATCGTGTCCACAGAAGAGGGCCTGGCTCGCATACCCCGAAGCTTACGTGAAGGCAGCCTGGCGTTAGGGGCAACCAGAGCCGAAACGCTCTTCCAGGTAGTACTGCCCATGGCCACACCTGCTGTTCTGACAGGCGTTATTCTTGCCGTTGCCCGCGCCGCCGGAGAGGTTGCACCACTGATGCTGGTTGGCGTTGTCAAACTTGCGCCAGCGCTGCCCATTGATGGTGAATTCCCCTTCCTGCATCTGGATCGTAAGTTCATGCATCTGGGCTTCCATGTTTATGACGTTGGATTTCAGAGTCCAAATGTCGAAGCCGCGCGACCACTGGTGTACGCTACCGCGATGCTGCTGATCAGCATTATTGTTGGTTTGAATCTGGCAGCCATCACCCTGCGGCATCGTTTGGAAAAACGTTACCGCAGCTACGAGTAAAAACACATGAGCGCAAACGATCCGAACATCTCCACAGGCGAGCAGCAGGCGAACAGAGTCAGTCTCAGCGTGAAAAATCTGAGCATGCAGTATGACAACAACTTTGCTTTGAAGAATATCAATGTGGACATTCCCGCGCAGAAAGTAACCGCCTTTATCGGTCCATCAGGCTGTGGCAAATCCACCTTGTTGCGCTGTTTCAACCGTATGAACGATCTGATCGACAATGCCCAGATCGACGGCAGCATCGAACTGGAAGGGGAAAACATTTACGACTCAAGGGTTGACGTTGCAGAGCTGCGCCGACGGGTCGGCATGGTGTTTCAGCGGCCGAATCCATTTCCTAAGACCGTTTACGAAAATGTTGCCTACGGCCTTCGCATTCAGGGCGAGAAATCCACGGCAAAACTCGATCAGAGCGTGGAGTGGGCGCTGCGCAGCGCAGCCCTGTGGGAGGAAGTGCGCGATCGGTTACATGAATCTGCGCTGAGTCTTTCTGGCGGTCAGCAACAACGTCTGGTGATTGCTCGGGCGATTGCTGTGAAACCCTCGGTGCTGCTGCTGGATGAACCCGCATCAGCGCTGGATCCGATTTCAACGCTGAAGATTGAAGAACTGATTCATCAGCTTAAAGACAAATACACCATCGTTATTGTGACGCACAATATGCAGCAGGCGGCACGGGTTTCGGATTTCACCGCGTTTCTGAATCTGGGTAAGCTCATAGAATACGATGAGACGGATACCATTTTCCGGTTTCCGAAGAAGAAAAGCACTGAAGACTACATTACCGGACGTTACGGCTAGCGTGGCCTGAGCGATATGACAACCAGATGAACAGACACATTTCCGAGCAGTACGACCTTGAACTGGGCGGCATTCGCGATCAGCTCATGGAAATGGGTGGGCTGGTGGAACAACAGGTTAAAGATGCCTGTCTTGCCTATTTCACCCATGATCTGCCGCGCGCAGAGGATGTCCGCGTCAATGAAAAGCGACTCAATCGAATGGAGTTACGCCTGGATGACCAATGTGTTGGCATCATTGCTCGACGTCAGCCCGCCGCAGGCGATTTACGCAATATCATTGGCGTCATGAAGGCCATCACAGACCTTGAGCGTATTGGCGATGAGGCCAACAGAATTGCGAAAATGGCCATCAAAGTTGGCGGCATGGAAATTCCTGCACATCAATACGGCAATCTGCGCGCCATGCACAACCAGGTCAACGAGATGCTGACGGATACCCTGGATGCGTTTGCACGGGTGAATGAAGAGGTTGCCCAGCAGGTCATCCGCGCTGACGACGCCGTCGATGATGCTTACGATGCCATTGTTGCGCAATGTACCCGTCGCATGCAGGAAGATACGGCTAACATTGCGCACCAGCTCAGTACCATCTGGGTAGCCCGTTCGCTCGAACGCATCGGAGACCATGCCAAGAACATGGCGGAATATGTCATTTTCCAGGTGCTGGGCAAAGATGTGCGCCACCCCAGCAGTATGAAGACCTGACCAACTGATTTTCTGCGTCAGCAAAGCCCGGCATGGCTTGCGGCTGCGACGCCGGCACCGTAACATGCGCGCCTCGCGTGCCCAGGTGGTGAAATTGGTAGACACGCTGGTTTTAGGTACCAGTGATAGAGATATCGTGTCGGTTCGAGTCCGACCCTGGGCACCATTGTCCTGCCCGATGCCCGGGTGGTGAAATTGGTAGACACAAGGGACTTAAAATCCCTCGAAGGCAACTTCGTGCCGGTTCGAGTCCGGCTCCGGGCACCATGTTTTATAAGGCTTTTTTAAGCCTCACTCAAACAAACCAGTCAACGCAAATATCTTCCGTAACACATCGGTTACACAACTGAACGGAGATAAATCATGACTAAATCACTAAATGCCGCCAACGCGTTGGGTAAGCCAGGACCAGCAGGCAACTACAACCGTAACCCGTTCCTGACTGAGGGCAACTTAGGCGAGAGCTTATGTGGTGCGCTTTCTGGACTGGATATGATAGAAGACACCCTCAGCGAAACAGACGGTCGACTGTTTGTTGTGAGGGCTGTGAAGCTCGCTGTGGGCTACGTGTTGGAAGAATTGGATAGCGTTTCAAGCCAATCTCCTACAGCCATCACCAAAGTGTCTCAGTAGTCCTTTCTGGCGACACCTGCCGAGTCATTCAATTGACCATAGTGGTGTGACTACCGTGAGAGTGCGGTTTTCACTGAGCTGACTTTCCAGTTCCGTTGGCGTGCAATTCGCCAGTCTGTTTCGTAAGCTTTGGGTATGCCACGCGAGATTTTAGGGGAGAATGTTGAAGTGCTAAGCGAGAAAGTACTAAGAGCATTGCGCTCAAAAACCGATTTGACTGATGATCAGTTAGCGAAGCTAACGGAAGGCGAAGCTTGGAACCTCATCTACGCGGTTCAACCCGCAAAAAAGGAAAAACTGCTAGAAGTCTGTATAACTGGCTTTGGTCCTACTGAGAAAAGTGAAATTACCTCAGCGGCGGAATCCGGCGGTTTGAAAGTTGTCACTGTAGTAACAAAAAACTGCGCGATATTGGTTTGCGGTAGCAATGCTGGACCATCAAAACTAGAACAGGCGGCAAAGAAAGGCGCCCAAAACATGACGCGAGAAGAATTCATGTTGTTTTTGGATAGTGGAGAATTGCCTGACTCGTCAACGACACTCGATTGATCCCGGCTTATGCCTATGTCTGCAAGGGTTTTAGATGTCGTGCCGTTCGACGTCTTACCTGTTGTATGTCTGTTGTCGCCTTGGGTAGCCAACTCCCCGGAGAGACGGGTGGTTGCTACTGGGCTATACCGATCGCTTGCAGGAGTCATAGGCGAAGCCTAACTTGGATATGCGAGTTGCGAGCTTCCAACTTTGTTCACATAGTCAAAATTGTATGGGGCTAGCAAGTGATGAAGGCTGAGTTCAAGAGAAAACACCGGTTCCCGCAAGAGAATGGTATTAACCGGCTCTACAAATTCTATCGCTTCACTCAAGACACCGAACAATGGGCACAGGAAATCTTAACCTATGGTCATTTGTATCACTCCGAACCTTCTAGCTTTAACGACCCTTGGGAAGGATTCCCAAGGTTTCGCTCACCATCCACACCCGGGGAGTTAGCTCAGTTTAGGAGAAAACTAACAGCAGAATTCAAGAAAAGCTATTCCGGTGACATGAATCGAATTTCTAAAGAAGTTACCAACATTATGGCTAACCGATCAGAGCTTAACGCAAAAGTGCAAGATGCCGTGAGGTCGACGTTTTCCACGCTGCAACTCTGTTCCCTTAGTTCCAGCTTAAGCAACCCATTGCTTTGGAGTCACTACTCAGATAGCCACCGTGGTTTCTGCGTCGAGTTCGATACCAACTTGTACCCGGTAGCGAGCGCGATGAAAGTTCACTATCAAGACGACCTTGCAGAGGTCACATTCCCGTTAGAAAAGGAAAGTGCGCTTAGCGTTGTTCTAACAAAAGCCTCATTCTGGTCTTACGAGGCTGAATACCGATTACTCAGATTGCCTGAAGAAATTGAAGGTCAATCGAGATTACCTATCGTATACAACGGGAATTCAGCTGTGCTTCCAGCATCAAGCATCACGTCGATTTATCTTGGAGCAATGGCCGATTCAGGAGAGAAAAACCGCATCATCAATCTAGTTAAAGGCGGTAGATTTTCGCCAGCCGTTTACGAAACAACGCTTTCGCTAAATAAATTCGGACTCGACTTTAATCGCATAAGCATCTAATTGTTTGGCTATCAGGGAAACCCTGAGGCAATGTTAAGCCCAACGACCTGTAACATGAATTCTGTACGCGGTTGCAATGCGGATGTCGTAGATCAGCATCAGAGAATTAGTCACGCTCATCGGCTGGCTTCCATGTCCTGGTTGCAGGCTTAGCCCGCGTTGTTGATTCTGCTTGCCTCGCACCATACTTCGACTGTTGTGTGAGTCTCATCTTGGTACACAAGCTCTCAATGCGTGTGGTGTGATCTGCGCGTACTTTGCTTAACTTGTGGTATCGGGTTAGACCTTCATCGGTGTACAGCTCGGCGTCAGGGAAGTGGTCTAGAGCACGGTCAATGATCTGCGCTGAAGTCTCATGAATCACCAACGCCCGTAGCAGCGGCAAGTTGCCACCATCCCACCAGTCAGCAGGTTTAGTGGCGACAATCTGGTGCCATAAAGCCGCCTGGGCTTCGGTCAGGTCGCCAGGTGGTTCGGGTAGCTTTTTGAAATCAGCAAGGTTCGCAACCTGCAATTCCGCTTGTGATTTAGGGCCACGTTTAGCCATGTACTGTTGCTCCTGAATGTTGGGCAGTTGACGGAATGAATATGTGTGCCACCACCCCGGTCCTCAGAACGTTTCGTTTAGCTCGCGAACACGCCCTACTGTGTGTTTATGCGGTAGATGATCGAATCGGCCAGAAATCCGCGAGAACCCAGGGGAACCAATCAAACCTTTAGACGCTACCGCTCGCCTTCAATTGAACGCCCCTGTAAAGACTGAAGTTCGGACATATTCTGTTGCAAGAAAAGCTGATCACCACCATCCATGGGTGGGTTGTTCTCTTTCTGGCGCACTTCATTTGGTGTCAAGATGCTGTTCTGAATACCCTTGGCGTAACCTTCCATGCGCGTACCAAAGTCACCACGCAACAAACCGTCGACGTTAAACTCAACGTAGCGTGTTCGGTTGCGGCCAAACAGCTTGGCGTTGATCTCTTGCTCGATCTCATTCAACCAATGGCTGATGGTGTGTTTGATCACGTGTAAGTCTTGCTGCTCGGTATTGGCGAACGTGCCGTGTGAAAGATCCTGCAGAAAGATAGGGCTCAGGTTGTACACGCGGGCTATTTCTTCCAGTGAGAAGCGCCGGGCTTCTACCAGTTGACCTTGTTCGGGATTGAAGCCTATCTGCTTCATGCTGTGTCCCATTGGCATAGGCAACACCAGGCGACCGTTTTCAACGGCATTGCGGATAGCATCGGTAACGTCTTTACTCGCACGAGTGACCGCTTCTGGTGAATTGAACGGACCTTCTAGGCTCAGAGGCGGTACACCACCACCAGAGAAGAATTGCTCAGCGTATCGCTGCAAAGCTATGGCCAGGGCTACAGCGCCTCGTAAGCGCTCTGTAGGCTTAACGTGTGTCACCTGGTCGCTGCTCAACATAAATGGGATGTCGATCACTTCCGAGCTTTCATAAGTTTTAAGCGTGTCTGCGCCTTCTCTGTACTCGTACACCGTTTTCAATCCAGCACGCTTTGCAGTGGTGCGGTTGGGGTCCATGGGCCACAAGCCCATTACATGGCCGTTGCCACCACGTTGAATGTAGGTGTATGAGCGGCCATGTGTAAGCGTCTGTGTCATGGTGTACTTGCGCCAACGGTGGCTGGTCCACTCAGGATTGGGTAAATCGTGAAGCAGTGAGTACAACGGATCGCTTGAGGCCTTTTCTCTGCCATCATCTGTGCGTCGGTACAGCTGAAGCGGTAAAGAGACGACAGTGTTAGAGATGAAGTTAACCGCAGCCCAAACCGCAGGCACAGATAGCGCTGTGTCTGGCGTTACAGATATTTTGGACTGATCCAAACCAAACACACGCCAAATATTCTCCGCTGATAGCGGTACATTGGCGGTATCTAGTGCGCTGCGTTTTTCACGTTTGAATGGCCACATAAAAGAAAGCCGGCCCCTTTCGGGGCCAACGTCCTATTCTTTACGGCGTGATGCCAACAAGTTCGCAAAACGCGGACGGATGGATCAGTTGGATGTCTAAGCGCATGTGCGCCAGGAACCCAACTTGTAATGAATCTGCGTACCGTTCTTGGAGTATTTCGACTCGCAGTGATTGGCGCATGCCAACGTACAACTTGGTGAAGTCGCCCATGATGACGCGTGAAGCATCTGTAGCTGTGCCCTGGGTGTCATCAACTGGCACCTTAGAGGTTGACCGTTGAGGTATGCCTGAGACTACTGCTGGCGCAATCAGGGGTTGATTATCAGTTGCAGTCAGACCGGCCAGCGCAAACTTTGTGCGTGGTGCCATGATCATGGCCGTTGGTTCGGGCGCTTCGCTGTCTTCCAATGCCTGTAAGGCTTCAAGAATTTTCACATAGTTTGTGATGGCGGCGCCGTCTGTTCCCATAGAAACGCTGTTGATTCCAACTGTGTTAATCAAACCCGTCGGTTCATTTGATACACCGCTACCGAAGAGTGCGATGCGGTCAATCTCTTGGGCGGCGGCTTGGCTCAAAGCTTGCTCAAGCATTTGGTCGATGTTTGCAGCATCTTGCAGCAATTCACGCGACGCTTTGAACAAACAAGCTGTAGAACGTGGTGTAAATGTCAGAGAACCAAATGTCGGCTCGCTTTCACCCACGGTTGCGTTTTCTGCGCGCCAGCTAAAGCTAGGGTCCGAGCTGAGTCGTGCGACACGCAGCGTTTCACTGGGAATTTCGAGTGTTACCGCGCCTGAGTTCATCACGTGTGATTTGGCCCGCATTAAGTCAATGAATTGACCTGCGAGTGGTGTTGGAACGGTGAAACCGCCCGCAGCATCTACGCCTTCGCTGAGCGCACGTCGTTCAACATCATTGCGCGGCCCTGTAAACATGGAACGGATGGTTGAGCCCAGCGACAGCTCTTCATAGGGGTTTTCTTCAACTGAACTAAAAAAACGAGTTCCCTTTGGTACTGCTCGGATTGCGCGCTTGGTGTTGGTGTCGTACCACATATCAGAACGGTCTTCGTCCAGCTCTACAATTCTGCCGGGTAGCCTTTCATCTTCAATCTGAGCTGTCTGCTCTTCTTTTTGCGGCTCAGCTGTTGTGCCAGTGAGCGAGCGGATCTCAGCGTCGAGCTCACGTGCTCGATCTAAATCGTACTCTGCGCCATTGGCGACACTTTCTGCGGTGGCTCGGCTACGAATTTCGCCTCGGTCCAAAATTTTCGTTGCCAAACGTGCTTGCTCTAAAGCCGCATCACGCTGTTCGATAAGTTCTGCGATGTTCATAAAAATCCAATCCAGGGGTCTGTGTAATCAACATTCTCAAGCCAAATACCAACAACCGTATAGAGGGGACTTTCGGAGGGGGTTTGGTTACCAAGCACGCAGCTTTTCCAACTCTGCTCTGATGTGGTCGATCCTAAACCGCTGGTGGCGCTGAACCTCACCTAGTTCAGTCAGTTGCCCCAAACTGAATACCCGTTCAGCGTGGCTAAGATCCGCGATAAGATCGCGTTTGCGGCGTCGAAGTTTTTGAACTTTCCGAGCACACTTGTCACTACAGTGTTTCTTGTTGGGCCTACCTTCGAATACCTTGTTGCAGTAATAGCAGTTCTTAATGACGCGCATGTTCTCCACCAATCTGGGCAATAATCTCCTGCCCGCCCTGGTCGCTCACGTAAACCATGCGCACCTCGATAGGCAGCATCGGTGCAACCATCAAAAACACTGCCGCAGAGCCTTCGACAAGGCTTTCAGCGATGAATTTCGCGCGGTCTGGTTCCATCGAAGCGTAGGCATATTTCAACACGATGCTGCTCAGTTTCTCACCCATGCCGATGAGTTCTGCCTCAACTTCTGTTTTCTTTTCTGCTTCTGTGCTCATGCTACTTCCCCATCGAGTGCTTCGCTTACCTCGATAAAATGATTTCTATTCCAAGCGGCGCAGTCGTGTTCTGTCCAAGTAACTGAGCGCTCACCGATTACCGTATTTAGGTGCTCACTCAGCGCAGTGTTTTTCATGGATCGAATACCCGCTTCAAGGTCTGAGCCTCCATCTGCCGCAAACATGAACGTGTAGAACGTGAATCCGGGATTAATGGCGCTGGGGTTGAGAAATATCTCACTTCCATCGGACATATAGCCGCGAGCTGCCTTACCAGGCGACGGCATGCTAACTCTGGGTTCTGCGATGATTGCTAATGCTTCTGTAAGCGATTCCAAATGCGACACGCGTGACGTATTTGCAGCCAGCCGCATATACCGTTGCGCCGTACGGGGCTTAATGCCGATCTCATTTTCAAGATAGCGTTCCCACTTTCCGTGGCCGCATGATTCTTTGGCTTCTTGCAGAAGGTTTCCGGCCTCGATGTAGTGTTTAATCATTTGGTTGCCTGCTGTGTTAGCTTTAGCCAGCTCAGTCCTCACAGCGGTTGTGATGTTAGATAGATTCAATGTGTTAGCTCCATGTTGAATGTTGTAGGGTCCGTAACGTTACGGACCCGAGATGGCTTGAACCCCGGCAAATGTTCTAGTCGCCTAGAATTTTTGCCGGGGCCGGTCGTTAAGTTGGTGTGTATCCAGGTCACCGGATTATTCAAAACCTGAATTTGGGTAAATGTCGGTTCGAACCGACAACTTGAAATGTCACGACGTCGTGACAATTTGAGCAGCCGGGCAGCGTCTGTTTGCGATGGGGTATCGGCATGTTTTCACGCATGGCAATAATCAGCATGTTGGACACGACAAAACTGTCGACTCCAAAAACGGGTATGCCGCGTACCCATAAAAGTTCACCCCACGCTTGTCTTTTTAAATAGCTGCTTTTTCGCCATCCCAAACCCCTGAAAGCCTTTAAATACATGGCTTGGCTCTGATGGCTACCGGGGCGGGTATGGGTTGGGTGGTTAGGTTAGTTAGGTAGGGTAAGTTAAGAAGAGCAATAAACATGCCATCAAGCCAACTTAACCAATTCGTCAATTGTGCTGTATTGTGCTTCTTCGGGAAGTGGCCTCTGGCGCTGATCCAGTTTGACGGTTCGAACTTTGCCAATAACCAATTTGTCTTTAAGTGCTGAGAACGAAATTCGGTCAGGTCTAGCACCTCCAAACAACCCCACATACTCTCGGTAGAGTGCTGAGCGGGTGCCGACAGTAAAGTCGCCAAATTTCTTAGCCTTCTTTTTGAGTCTTGCGACGCGATACCATCTTTCAAGCTCGTGGCCATAGTGTTTGCCGTGCTGGGCGACGACAAAGCGCACAACCACTCGAGGGACACCCCAAGCAACCTGTGTCCTGTAGTCCACATAGGCCAGCTCGTATTCACCCTCTGGTATCGCGCCGTCATCAATGAGTTCTCCGCTCATGATGATGGCTCGTTTCGGCATTGGGGATTCTGTAACGCTTAACCCGACAAGGTTTGCCAAACCGGGTGGGCACGGTCTCCCACTCAGCCATAACGTTATAGCCCTTCATGCGTAGGGCGCTGATTGAACTAGGGAGGCAGTGATCACCTAAACGCTCGGCCTCGAACCTATTCAGGCTGCCACGTAGTAACGCGGTTAGAATTGTGTGTGTTTTTGTACCGGGCTTGGTAAACTCGGTTTTAGATTGATTAGCTCCAATCTTTGATCCTGCCTTGCCGGCATCCAAAAGCCCTGACTTCGAAAGAGGTTGGGGTTTTTTCATGCCGCCCTCCCCGACTTCAAACTGTCACGTCGCCATGAGAAACAGTGACGAGGTGTGTAGAAAACAGAACTGCCAATCAATACCCACTCAGGAGCATCGACGCCAAAAAAAATGTGCGTGTATCTAGATTTTTTTAGACTTAGCGCAGTACCGGGCAAAAGCGAAGTCGCGATGACTTCGGAAGTCGTTAGGAGAGAATCTAAATCGTAACTGTGCGTTTCAAGCCAGCGCTCTTCCCATTCGTTGAGTTGCATTTGTCACCATTAAGTTGCTTTCGGTGACGCGCAACATATGTCGAACTAGGGAGGGACAATCAAGAGGGTTTTTGTCCCTTGCTGCGAGTCCTCGATTTTTTAATGGCGTCTTTAGTAGTGTTGAACATTTTCGCGGCTTTTAGGTTGCCGGATTCTTTGCCTTCCCAATCTGGCAAGCCGTCATGTATTTCCGCCGTAGCTTTCGCCATCTTGTCTCGTATTGATTTGCGTTTGGGCCACAAAGTTAGAAAAACCTCATCAGGCGATTCCCCGTCAGCAATCCTATCTAACCAGTGGATAAGAACATCTAGCTCTTCGACTGGTGGGTCAGGCAGATCATCTGGCCTACCTAATTTGTAACGCAAGTGGTTCGCCATGCCTTTTACGCGTTTGCGGCGTAAAACCTCATTGCTTAGATTTGAATATTCTTCGTCCACTTTTATGCCTGTAATTCAACAATGTCAGCGCTCAGTCTTTTAGCTTTGCGCAAAATACTATCCCCAATCCGTTGTGAAGCTTCGCGCATAGTTTCTAGGTCGCGCGCTATGTAGCCGGCCGTGACGTCATATTCAGCAGTAGCATGGTTTGCTAACCGCTTGAGCGTGAGCACTGGAATTGCTAGCTCGTTCCCAACACTCAAAAAAGTGCGGCGGGAATCGTACGGCGTCCACTCGCCACCCATACTCTTGCGAATCCGAGACACGTAGTTCCGCGGATCAGCTAAATAGCCGTCGCCATGACTGAACACATAAACATCTTCTTTGAACCGCGACTTGAGAATATCTAACGCATGGGTGTTCAAGGGCACCACCACCGGCTCATCTTCAGTCGTCTTCGTGCGCTCGTAGGTAATTAACCCTTTGTCCAGATCAACCTGAGACCACTCCAGCGAGGCACACTCATCGATAGAGCGCAGCCCCGTCATCAACTGAAACTTAAACAAGTCTCGTGCGGTTTCTCCGTTCCAGGTGGAGCGATAACCAGCTGTCGGCAACGCTTCTACAGCATCAAACCATGCTGGCAGCTCGTCCATGTGAATAATCGTTTTTTTACGATTAGCCTTATGCCACCGGTTCGCCTTCCCTTTTCGAGACAGTGTTGCAGCTACGGGGTTGGCACGATCAACAATGTCACAGCGCTCAAACTGAAAATTGAAGAGCACTCTGACTACTTTCATCGCTAGGTTTGCTCTGCTTTTGGAGTGGTAGCTGGTATGCAATTCTGAAATGTCAGAAGCTTTCAAATCGAGCAAAGGCTTGGTAAACACCGGACCAAGCACCGTAGATGCGGCAGATGTGTAGCTTTGCAAAGTGGAGGGTCGCAGCTTGTATTGTTCATGGTAGAGCTTCAGGAGCTCTTCTACCGTTGCAGATTCTTTGTTGGTTTGGACCAGAGCTTGCTCTTCAGCTTTGCGGGTCTCGTTAGGATCAACGCCTGCCATAAGTTGTGCCAGTTTAAGCCTGGCGTTGGCACGGGCTTGCTCGACAGTCATGGTCGGGAACCTACCCAGCGTTACCCGAGGCGTCCTCTTACCTATTCGCTGCCTGACAAAAAACGTCTTAGCACCCTTATCAGTGACACTAAGCTTCAATCCTGGCAGCTCCGAATCTGAGTAAAAATCTCTCGTATTTTCGGTAGCACAAGGAATCTGTGTAACGGAGGTTTTGTTGAACCTAAAAGTCTTTTTCAATTCGGTAACACACGGGTAGCACAACGATGGTTGCCTAGTGTAAGCTTTCAGTAACTTTGAGTCACTACTAGATTCATAGTAAACGCTTGATAATCAAGCATTTAAATACCGACGTGTAGGTATAGAAGATTTTCGAATTGACTATTGAATGAGACTTAAAATCCCTCGAAGGCAACTTCGTGCCGATTCGAGTCCGGCTCCGGGCACCAGTCTTTAGGTATCAGCCACCTTCATGTATCAGCCACGCTCAGGAGCTTTGATCTGAACTCTGCTCAAGCGCCTGTTGATGCTCCGCCAGTAATGCCATGCGTCGCATCACCGATGGCCGCAGTGCCTGCGTGCCTGGCGACATCCTGCTGGACATGAACTGCCGATAGGCGCTGAGCGCCGCATCGTACTGTCCCAGCCGTTCCAGGCTGTACGCCCGATTCAGATGCACCTGAGCACCCTGACCATCAACCTGTTCAGCAATTCCGATGTATTGCAGTGCGGCCGCGTGGTTATTCAACTCCTGCTCCAGAACAGCAAGCTGCAACCAGATGTCTGCCACCTGGCCTTCTTTGGCAACAGCCACATCGAGCATGCGTCGGGCTGATGCAATCTCATCCAGGGCCAGATAAGCCGTGCCTGCCCAGAACCAGGGCTGCCAATCCGGATGATCCCGGCTGGCGACTGAAGACACCAGGTTATCCAGTGTGCGTAACGCCGCCTCCGGCTGATTGTCGAGCACCTGGAGCCGGGCCAGCGTCAGGCGTGCTTCCCGGTGAGAGGGATGTTTGTGCAGAAATTGCGCAACCAGAACTTGTGCCTGTGCCACCGGCAGCAGGGCCTGCTGCTGGCGAATGCCTGCAAATCCTGCCCCTTCAGGGGTTTGTGTTGTGCCCTCAGGAATTTGTGCAACGCCCGGCTCTTCAGCGCGTGGCTCGGAGGATCGAGCCTGACTGACGGGCTTCGACGGTTGCGCAGGTGCTGCTCCGGCAGTGACACCTTCGAGCAAAGCACTCAGTGCATCATTCGCCTCTTCTACCTGCGCTTTCCGGGATTCCAGCTCAGTCATCGACGCTGTGCTGAGTTCACCTGCACTGAGTAAGTCCGCACTCTCAGGGTCCGCGTGCACACAGCCAACCCAGGTTAGAAACAACAACCCTAAAACAGCTCGCATGTTATCGCTCTCCCGCAACTAAACTGGGGGTCAATATCATGATCAGTTCTTTGCGACTCGCGGCTTTATATTCACCGCCAAACAGTTTACTGAACGGACCCAGCCTGGTTAAACCCGGCACACCTCGCGTGGTGGTTGAGTCGGCGGTTTGAATCAGACCACCCAGCACCACCGTGTCACCACTGCGCGCACGCACCAGGGAGGACACCTGAGCAACGTCGAGGTTGGGCGCAGAGCTCTGGATCACACCGTTGACATCTTCGACCACACTCACGCTGGAGACGCGGGTGACCACAGGGGATATGTCCATCATGATCCAGCCGCTGTCGCCAATCTGCGGGGTAATGGTGAGCACCACACCTTCTGTGACCACCTGGGGGATATCCGTTGCGGTGGTAATGGAACCTGCGGAGGTGGAATCTGTTGATTGCTCACGGCGAAAGAAGGTCCGGTCTGTGCCGACCTTGATAAGGGACGTCTGATTGTTCATGGTGCGAACGTGAGGTTGACTGACAATTTCCACATCACCCTGCTCTTCCAGTGCTTCCACAACCGCCTGTATGCGCGTGTTGCCGTCGTTCTTCAGATTAAATGCGGACAGATTAAGCACCGACGTCAGCGGTGCTATACCGCCAGCAGGCGAGGTGACAATACCGGACGTGGAGAAGTCGACGTTGGTGCCTGAATCCAGCACGTTTGAGACCCGTGCCCAGTTAACCCCCAGCGCCGAGCTGTCCTCCAGCTCAACTTCCAGAATTTTGACCTCGATATCCACCTGCCGGTGAATAGAGCGATTCACATGTTCTATATAGTTCGCTACCGATTCCACATGGGCATGTTGATCAGTTACCTGCAGTGTGCCGGACAAACTGTTCATGACAATACTGCCGTTTTCACTGAGCAGTTGCTCCAACTGGGCCTGAAGCTCACTCCAGAATTCAATTTCGTCCGTCTGTGCGATGGTGATGGAGCCGGCTTCTTCATCGCTGCCGGCGGCGGAAGCACCGCTACCTTCAGACGAACTGGACGACACCTTTGCGGAGCTGGAGCCATTACCCGAGCGGACCAGCCGCAGATAATCCAGCTGTATGCGCCGTGTTTCCTGGGAACGGGCCCTGATCACACCATCGTTGATCTCCCAGTAGTAATCCAGGCTGTCAAGCATCAGCGACAGCGCGCGATCTAAAGGCAGATCACGAAATTCAACATCAAGAATGCCGGTGACATCTTCATCAGCGATGATATTCAGCCCATAAGCCCGCCCGAATTGTCGCAGACCCTGTTTAACCGGCATATTATTGATAACAAAACTGTAAAGTGGCTCCTCACCCGCTTCGCTGACCGCATGTTCAGGCTGCGGAAAAGACAATCGCTCTTTTGTGGACAGTTCAATGGGCGCAATGACCGGTGAAGGCCAGCTGTCCTTGGTGTGGTATCTGGGGAAGTCTCGCTCGGCATCAGAATCAAACCCACCCAGCTGTGCACATCCTGACAGTAACAAACAGGGGATGATGCAAAGCATCCGCAGTCTGGCAGCCGTCCATTGGCTTACATATAACCTCATACATCCGGCTCCAACCGATAAATCTCGCCATTGCGACTGACCTCAACGTGTTCAGGGCCTATCTCAGTGACCACAAAACTATCAATCACATCTCCGACCCGTAACAGTTTGCTGTTCAATACTGCAGCCTTGACGCCTCCGCCAAGGAACAGGGCCTCAACCTTAGGCAGCGCTTGATGGAAACCCGCTACAGACCCCTGACTTTCCAATCCGGCAAAGGCACCTGCATCAAAAGGGTCACGCGGCAGATTGTTCAGCCAGCCGATGGCATCACGAGATTCGCCGGTACGACGGGCACTCACCGCAACGTTATTGGCAACAGAAAACTCATCGAGCATGCCAATGTCCTCGCCAACGGACATACCGCTGGTACTGCTGCCGAACAGAGGTTTGGTCACCGAAATGCCCAGATAGATGGTCGCAAACAGACCCAGCGCGCCAACAAACCAGGGATTGTTAAACAGATTCTTCATCAGCTTGCTTTAAGGTCACTCATATTCAATCAACTCACCCATTTCCTGATCCTCTGCGCTGTTCTGCAACTGCAGAGCCGCCAGATCAACAAACCCATATCGATCACGCACCCACACCTGCGCCTGAATGCTGATGGCATCCAGACCTTCACCGCCGCCTGATGCCTGAGTTTCAACCACGTCCATGTGCCAGTGGTCCCGCAGCATGAAACCGATCAACGCCATGGATTGATCAAACAGGTTATCGGCCGAATCCGGCGCAGCTTTAAACGTCAAAGTGATGGGTACCTCCAGCACATCCGGGACCGGCGACAGATGTGGCACTTTGGCCTGATAAGAAAACACCATGGCACGTGCAGCGGCTACAGCTGCAACACCTTCAGCCCAGGCCGCCAGTTCGGGAAATCCCTGAAATACCTTGTCGTTTTCGGCTTCAATGGCGTTACTGAGGCTTTCGACATCAATGCTGGCGAGTTCGAGCTCAAGATCATTGAGCTGGCTGTCCAGCCGGTATTCAGTGACTTCAAGCTCCACCAGTTCGTCAAGTATCGAGAGCCTGTCCAGGTTCCAGTAAATAAGGGCAAAACAAGCGAGCACCAGCACGCAGGTTGCTGCGATTCGCGCAGGTGTTGCAAACCAGGCATCAACGATGACGTGAACGTATTTTTTCACGCCGCTGTGATACTGCAGTGTTTCCTCAGCAGGACTGACGTCGTGATCAATATCAATCACGTCCGGCAACTCAATATCGAGGTCGAGACTCATCGCAGCTTGCCTATGATTTCGAAACCGTTTTCACCTTCACGCTGTAACTTGCCCTGGGCAAACTGTTGCATCCAGGTGTCTGTGAAGCTCTTTGTCAAACTGATCTGCCAGGGTGGCTCACTCAACTGCATTTCCAGATTGGCCAGAATGCGCGCACTTTCACGCAGATCACCGGCGACGGTGCCATTTATCAGCACACGCCATGCAGATTCCTGACGAGCCACATTAACCTTGGTCAGGGTGACTTGCGGTGGCGTGAGATGACTGAGGTGCACAAGCAGCAGTGCAGGCAGATTTTTGCTGGTGGCCTGCAGACGACCGAGGTGATCCTGCTTCAAGCGTCCTTCCCACAGCTTCTGTTCCACCTGATCAATCAGCAGACGCACTTCCTCCGTGCGGTTTTCAATCCCTCGGATCTGATCTGCCCGGTGCGTCACAAGACCACCGGTAAACAGCGTCATGACCACCGTTACCATCATAATCGCTGCGGTGGACCACGCGGCAACGCGGCGCACCGCGTGGGCAGTTATATTTTTCTGCGCGAACACCGAGATAAAGTTTGCTGACAACTTTCCCGACAGCCGGGTTGCCCATAGCGCCCAGAAGTACGGATCAGCGGCCTGTTCGTCAAAACGGACCGGCACCTCTATGTTGGTTTGCAGCGGAGCAATAAGCTCTGCACTGAACTCGCCCATCATCAGTGCTTTCGTGACACTGCGGCCAAGTTGTTGACGACCATAACGCAGCGTGCGATTAACATCTGTGATCAGTCGTTTATGGGTGTCAGCAGACAGCCCGTAGTTCAGCTCGCGCACAAACAGCGCCTCACCATCTGCCAGCGCAATGATGATTTCGGTGCGCGCCTTGAAACAGGCCACAACCACCACCATGTCGTCGACTTCAAGATCGAGTGTAGGCAGATACTGGGAAACGATTTCTGTCAGGGGAACGTATTGCTTGGGCGCAAGGCCGACGGCGCCACAGGCCGCCACGGTAGATTTGACGATGCGCCTGGGTAACAAGTGCAGCAACACACCTTCTTTGCCGTCGGCGTGCGGAACCTGGTGGAAACACCAGGCAGCTTCCTCATCAAACGACTTGTCCTGGTCTACGCGACGATGCAGATACTTTTCCAGGTCCCGACGTTTCATCGCCGGTACTTCCAGATATTCGTGGGTGTGTAAATCGTGTTCGTGAACTACCGTGACATCACCTTTGTCTGCGAGATTGATTACCTCGGAAGCCTGATCAAGTACGCGCACCAGATCTGCATAGCTTTCAACCGGATCAGGCGACTCCCACTTCTGCGCGATCTCATCGCGGTGCAGGCGGGCAATACGGAACTCACCGTACAACCAGGAAATAGCATAGCGGGTACGACTCATATCAACTCTCCCAGGCCCAGCTGGCCCCTGCCATCTGGTAGCGCAGAGACACATCCTCATGTGCAATCAGCCTTCGCTGGGTGGCACCGCCCGGGAAAGGTGCGCTGTTCAGACCGATCTGCGTGCCCCTGAGAACGTAGACCATGCGCACCCCATCCGCTCCACCCGCTGCCGCTGAAATCGCATTCTCCACACCATTTTCCAGCACAAAACCAGCCTGAGCTGCATTTGCATTGTTCAACAGAACACGCACAAACAGAGGTGCCAGGTTGATCCGCTGTATCATCAGATCATCATCTTCCACCAGCAGGGTATCCGCCGTTTGCTCCCATACGTCTGTGAACCTGTCATGAGTATTCAGATTTGCGCTGATGTCGGCGGTCAGGCTGGAAACCACCATCAGGCGCGGTGAGTAGGGTTCACTGGCCAGTCCTGTGGTCTGGGTGTAGCCGGTAAAGTTCTGATTCGTGGCATTAAAAAACATCGGATCCGCATACAGACGCCGGGTATGGTTCTTATCGTTGGTCGTGATACGAACAGGTGGCATCGACGCATACTGGGCAACCGCGGCACTCCAATCCGCCAGTGTGGTTGACGGTATCTGCCGGTTGCGCACAATAGATTTCTGCAAAGCATCGGATATGGCGCGCAGACTCTGCTGTTCGGCGGTTTGATAACCTTCTTCTATGAGCTGGAACACACTGGGTGCCAGTGCGCCCGCAAGAATTGCCATGACCGCCATCACGCCAATCATCTCCAGGAGAGAAAATCCTTTGACTCTGTTCATCCGCGTATGCCTGACATGAGGCTGAACAGCGGCAGGAAGATGGCTGCAGCAACCATTCCGACAATACCCAGCAATATGAGAATAATCATCGGTTCGAGTACACCGAACAAGCGTTTGATCCTGCGGGGAATTTCGTCATCCATGCGGGAGGACACTTTTTCCAGGCAGCTATCGAGCTTGCCGGTTTCTTCACCAACCACAATCATCCGCATCACTATGGGGCTGATAATGTCGTGATCGCTGAGCGCTTGTGACATACGCCGACCGTCCGTCACCGCCTGCTGCGCACTTTCCAGTGCGGCCTGCATCACCCTGTTCGCCACCACGCCGGCAACCAGAGACATTGCCTCTATGATTGGCACGCCGGCTTTCAGCATCAACGCCATATTATGGGCAAACCGCGACAACACCAGCAGCTGGTTAACTGGACCAAAGACCGGTATCTGCAGTTTCAGTTTGTCCATGGCATATGCCATTGAAGGCGAGTAGACGGGGCCGAACTTCACAGTGCAGAACAACACGCCAACGCCCAGCAACAGGGCCCACCAGTAGCGGTTGCAGAAATCACCGATTGTCACCACCACTTTTGTTATCGTCGGCAGCTCAATATTCAGACTGTCGAAAATCACCGAAAACTGCGGCACCACAAAGCTGAACATCAGAAATACCAGCCCCATCACCGCAGTTGCAATCATGGCTGGATACATGGTGGCCTGTTTAACGTCACCCATAAGCTGGTCCAACCACTCAAGGTGGTCACTGATGTCGTAACAGGCCGCCACCAGCTCACCACTGTGTTCACCGGCGCGCACCAGATTGCAGATCTCCGGCGTAAACACTTCCGGATGCGCAGACATGGCATCGTAAAAATTCACACCGCTCTGAATGTTCAACCTGACATCGTCCAGAACGCGCTTGAACCCTTCATCCACGGTTTCGTTAACCAGCACATTCAGACTTTCCGCGATATCCACACCCGCATCTACCAGGGTGGCCAGGCCATTAAAAAAGTCGACCAGATCACGGCGGGTAGCCTTTACTTTGCGCGTCGCGTGTTTGCCTCGAGCCTGAGGTCTGGCTTCAACCAGCCACAGACCAAGGGCAGCCATGCGGCGTTCAAGTACTGTTTCAGATTCAGCAATGAGCACACCGCTGCTGATGCGACTGTTTTTATCTACCGCTCTGTAGGCATATTGGGGCATGACAGTGCTACCGCAGCACGCGCAGGACTTCGGCAACAGAGGTCAGGCCCTGTTGTGCCTTGGCCAGGCCATCGTCGAGCATCGTGGTCATGCCACTCGCCCGGGCGAGCTCCAACAGCCTGGATTCGACACCACCCTGCAACATAGCATCGTGAAACGATGGATCTACCAGCAGAACCTCGTACACAGCGATGCGACCGCTGTAGCCGCTGCCATTACACTGATCACACCCGACCGCCTGCCAGTGACGATCGTCCTGGTTCGTTGTTGCAGACAACTCACCAGGCAGCAGCGGATCGGGACCTGAGCTACTTTCTTTGCAGGCTGCACACAGTTTGCGTAACAAACGCTGGCCAACAATGCCCACCAGCGCTGAGGGCAATAGAAATCTGTCGATACCCATGTCTACCAGACGCGGTATGACGCCAACAGCTGAATTGGTATGCAGCGTTGAGAACACCAGGTGCCCGGTCATCGCCGCGCGGGTAGCTAATTCTGCGGTTTCCGCGTCGCGTATCTCACCCACCAGAATGACATCAGGGTCCTGACGCAGCAGCGACCTTAACCCCGCTGCAAAATCCATCCCGATGTCTGCATTGACCTGGGTTTGACGAATCATCGGCAGGGTATATTCAATGGGATCTTCAAGCGTGAAGACGCTGCGTGCATCCCGATCGATGGTGCCCAGCGCAGTATACAGTGTGGTAGTTTTGCCACTGCCCGTGGGACCGGTAACCAACACCATGCCATAGGGGTGACTGACGGCCTGTTCCATGCGCACCAGATCACCCGGCGAAAATCCCAGCTGCGCCAGGGATAGCTGCACCGCGCCGCCATCCAGCAGACGCATCACAATGCTCTCACCATGATTGGTCGGCAATGTTGAGACACGCAGATCGACATACCCGCTGCCAAAAGTGAAACGTATACGCCCATCCTGGGGCACGCGCTTTTCCGTGATATCAAGATTGGCCATCAACTTAACCCGGGCAAGCACGGCGGACTGAATGGCCTTGGGTACAACAATCTCTTCGCGCAGAATTCCATCCACCCGCAGTCGCACCCGCATGTTGCGCTCTTCGGGTTGCAAATGGATATCGGTGGCTTTGTGTTTGATGGCAGTGGCAAATATCTGATCCACCAGACGCACCATCGGCGAATCTTCATCTGCCGCAGTCACATCCAGACTGTCGCCGGAAAGTACCTGTTCGATGGTTTCATTGATGCTCGAAGAACGCGCGTAGTTACGTTCAATGGCTTCCAGAATGTGTGGTTCCGGCGCGGTGGCCATGCGAATCATGCATTTGCTTTCGCGCTCAACCGCATCCTGGGCCACGACGTCTAATGCATCAGCAAAGACCACCGTCAGTTCACCAGCTTCCAGACGCAGCGGAATCACTTTGTGCGCCCGCGCGGTTTCGTAGGACACCAGACTTAAAAGATCAGGGGCAACTTCCAGGTCGCGCACGCTGACCATTTCAACATCGTTTTCCAGCGCGAGAGAGGCGGTGATGTCTTCTTCGGTTACAAAGCCCAGATCCACCAGGACCTGACCCAGAAACCCGCCATCGCGTTTCTGTTCACGTAAGGCAAGATCCAGCTGTGGTTCGGTCAGCAATCCGGCTTCTACCAGGCGTTGACCTAGCGGTTTGCTGACACGAGGAGCCGCCGATCCCTGGCTGTCCCTGAGTTGTGTCATGACAGAGTTTACCTTGGGTCAGACTCTGGCCAGGCACATGATCAGAATGGAGGCGTGGGTGCCGCCATAGCGCTTGACCCTGCCGGCAGCACGCCAGGACGTATCACCGGTTGTATTGGCGCCATCATTGTCCAGCATCTGTGAAATGTTGAGCGCCAGATTATCCGGCACACCGTCGATACGGTAGGTGATGAAGGTGCCGTCTTCGTTACCGTCTCCATCCAGGTCGCAGGCATAGTTGGCGTTATTGGTGACCTGTAAATCCAGGTAACCTCCCGGTGTGATGGGATTAGACAGCTGCGATTCAATATAGGGACCATTCCAACCGGCGATGGGGTTACCCCGGGAATCACTGTTACGCATCAGCTGGTTGTAGTGATCTTCACTACGGGTCGGTATGTGGCGCGGCCAGGTACCGGTATCTTTGTAATAGCGTGCCACGGCTGCTTTGAGATCGTTCGCTTCCTGGACCAGGGATGTCACCTTGGCATCCTGGATCGCCTGAAAAATCTGCGGTGTTGCAACCGCCGCAATGATGGCGATCACTGCCAGAACACCGATGACTTCCATGAGGGTGAAGCCTGAATTTTTTGCTTGCATGACCAAACTCTTATCCTGTTAATTTGATTTACCCATTAGGTCTTTGAAGCATAGACAAGAAGTTTTGCCGTGTTGGTGGAATCTGCATAACTGATATCGGCGTCACAGCACGGCTGCAAAAACAGCCCTAAGGTGGCGCCATGAATACATTAATACTTGTGATCCTTGCCACCCTGGGATTGTCTGAGAGCATCGAAACACGCTTGCCTGACGACCCTGGAATGATTTACACCGTTGGTTTTACCCATCAGGGCACCCATGTGGGCCTGGACTGGAAGAACCGCCAGATAGTACCCGAGCGCGCCTGCCGCAAGGCCACTCTGGCCCAGCGGCCTGCCTGCCAGGATGCGGCCATTGCCTGGTTACAAACCGAGTGCAACTGGTATGCAGGCAAAAATCGCCTGTCAACCAAGGCCAGACAGATGCAAACCGCCGTGTGCAATGGTGCAGATGCGCTGCGCAAGTTTGTTGCCGGCAATCAGCTCGCGGATCGCTGAGCAAACATAAAAACTATTGTCCGGGACTATCCCAATCCCGGGCATTTACCGCTAAACTGCGCGCCCACTTGATCGTGGCGCGATGGCAGAGTGGCTTATGCACTGGTCTGCAACACCAGGTACGCCGGTTCGATTCCGGCTCGCGCCTCCATTGCTCGCTCGATGATTCACGTCACTCCCCACCCACTTGCGCAGGGTCCTGAACCAAGCCTGACCCACCGCCAGAGGCTATTGCCTCGCTGCAGCAGGCACGGAACAAAGTTCCTGTAGGATCGATGTTCCGCGGTGTAACTCAGCCCATCTGCGTATAGAATCCGCGGCGCGCGACCATCAAGATAAAAATATGCGCCACAAGCTGGGGGGCTGATGCAACTGACTGAAGTATTTATGGTGCTGGGCTTTGCCCTGGCAGCGTATTCTGTGGTCTCTAACGACTCTATCCAGACGCTGGGCACTTTTCTGGCAGCAAACGCAAGACGTCCCTGGTGGCATTTATGGTTGTTTGCATCGAGCATTTTAGTGGCTGTGCTGTGGTACAGCTGGCTGGTCAATAACGGCGACCCTTCTTACGGACGATTAACCAAATTCCCTGAACCCGCTGGCGGTGTCACCTGGTTACATGTCATGGCACCCCTGGTACTGCTGATTCTCACCCGTTATGGCATCCCGGTTAGCACTACCTTTCTGGTGTTAAGCGTGTTTGCACCGGGCAATATCGAATCCATGTTGCTGAAATCGGTGTCCGGCTACGCAGTGGCCTTTGTCGCTGCTTTTCTCCTGTATCTGCTGATCCGCAAAACTGTGCAATACCTGATGGATACCAGCGAGGAAGAAGCACCCGGCTACTGGTACGCTATCCAATGGGCATCCACCGCGTTCCTGTGGAGCCAGTGGTTAATTCAGGACCTGGCCAATATTTTTGTGTTTCTGCCCAGAGAATTATCCATTGGCTGGATTACGTTTGGCACCATTCTGCTGGTGGTGATGCAGGGCGTGATTTTTTATCAGGCAGGCGGGCGCATACAGAAGATTGTGACCTCTAAATCGAACGTCAGCGATGTACGCTCCGCCGCCATTATCAACTTTGTCTACGGGCTTATCCTGCTGGTCTTCAAAGAGTGGAGCAATATGCCCATGAGCACAACCTGGGTCTTTCTGGGACTGCTGGCGGGCAGGGAGATTGCCATTGCCCTGCAGATTGAAGGACGCAGCCTACGTCACGCTGCGGGGCTGATTGGTACGGACGCGGCCAAAGCAGGTACGGGGCTTGTGGTGAGTGTGCTCCTTGCTGGTCTGGGCATCTGGGTGGGCATTTAAATGTCAGGCACAAAAAAGAGGGCTGCTGCCCTCTTTTTCTGATCACTTTTTCTGATCACTCGTTCCAGGCTTTAGCTGGCTTACCCGCCAGTACAGATCCTGAACAGCTGAACGCCTATTCCTGACCTGCGTATGCGGTGAGTTCGTAGCCGCGATTGACCATACACTGCTTGTAGGTCACAAACGTTTCACTGTCCGCCTCAAAAGCTCTGCTGTTTGCCTGGGCATCTGCCTGTTGCTGACAGCGTGCATGATCATTGCGATATTGCACTTCATCCGCTGCTGTTGTCGATTCCCATCGATGAGTGGGCGCCTGAGTGGTGTTAGAGGTCATACAGCCGGCAGCGAGTCCTGCTACCAGAATCATTAACACGGTCTGTTTCGTAATCTGCTTCATAATCTTTCTCCTTTGCCCGGCCTGATAATGATGAAACCGGGCGGCTAAGTTTGCTTTACAGGCCTTTTAACTAGCCTGTAGCTCCCCTTTCAAGTGTTCCGTCTTAAGCTGTCAGTAGGATATATATTCCTATTCAAAAATCAAGTTCATTATGGAATAAGCGATATATGGTATAGGTTATTATTGCCTAAGGATATTTTATCCTTAGGTCTTTTATTCCGCTTTTTCCCGCTTTGCTATCGCATCGGGTGCGATTACGAACCCCTTAATTGTTACACTAATATGACAGTTCCGTGACAACTATAGAGGATTGGACAAGAATTGCAAAAAAAAGAAAAAAAATCCTATGGAACTATTTTCCTAACGAACGTAGGATTTTGTTTCCGCGCGAAGCACCGTAGAAGAATCTCAACCCAGCATGAAGAAGTATCCGCCAACACCGGAAGAGCTGAGAGAGTGGATGGACCGCAAGGGTTTATCAAACAAAGACGTGGCTAAAGCCCTGCACTTATCCGATGGCCGCGTCGTACGTTTCTGGACATCCAAAAAAGATGCACGCCCTATTCCCTACCCCAGCTGGTACACGCTGCGGCACAAATTTGGCAAATAAACCCGATCAACGTCCGCGCCCGCTGCTCTGCAAGCCTGTTTTCAGGGTGGGCCAGGCCGCCAACAGATACAGCGTCATCGACCACAATGTCATAAACGCCGCTACGTAAAGCAGGATGTACGCACCTATAACCCACAAGGCATCAAACACCGGCGGGTACGCCAGCAGCATGAATATGGCGATCATCTGAATGGTGGTTTTGACCTTACCCAGCAGGTTCACTGCAACTTCCCCTGAGCTGTTCATTTCCGCCATCCATTCGCGCAACGCGCTGATGACAATCTCACGCCCCACAATGATCAGCGCCGGCAGTGTCAGCCAGAGATTGCTGTGATTGGCAATCAGCAGCACTAAGGCACTCACGACAATCAGTTTGTCCGCCACTGGGTCGAGAAAAGCGCCAAAAGGCGTCGTCTGGTTCATGCGTCTGGCCAGGTAACCGTCCAGCCAGTCAGTAAATGCAGCAAGACCAAAAAAGATAGCCGTAATGAGGTAGGTCCATTGTCCCGGCATCAGATAGGTGATCACAAACACAGGCACCAGCAGGATCCGCGCAAGGGTAATAATATTGGGTAGATTCATTCCAGCCATGGTCATTGGTGCAGCGAGCCGTAAACGATTTCCGCTAGTGTACGATTTATGCCCGGCACTTTTGCAATTTCTTCCATACTTGCCCCTTTGAGTCCGCGCATACTGCCAAAGTGAGTCAACAGCGCCTTACGTCGCTTTGGACCCACACCCTCAATGCCATCCAGTTCTGACACCGTGCGGCTTTTCTGGCGCCGCTGGCGGTGGCCGGTGATCGCAAACCGATGTGCCTCATCGCGGATATGCTGTAACAGATGTGCGCCCGGAGAGGCGCCATTAAGGCCCACCTCTTCGCCGTCCAGGAAATAACGCTCCAGACCGGATTTACGGTCCGGACCTTTGGCGATACCCAGGATCTGTACGTTAGAGATCTGCAGATGCTCAAGTACAGCAATGGCTTTACCCACCTGACCAGGACCACCGTCGATAACCAGAAGATCCGGCAGTTTACCTTCACCTTTCTGCAGGCGCGTGTAACGACGCTGCAGCGCCTGCTCCATCGCGGCGTAGTCATCGCCCGGGGTGATGCCTTCAATATTGAAGCGACGATAGTCTGACTTCAGAGGTCCATTGGTATCAAACACAACGCAGGAGGCAACTGTCGCCTCACCCATGGTATGGCTGATATCAAAACACTCAAGGCGTTCGGGCATCGCCTCCAGTTGCAGGTGCTCCTGTAGATCCACGAAGCGTGCAAACATATTGCGACGATCGGCAAGAAAGCTCTGCACACTGAGCTGGGCATTGTCCGAAGCCAGCTGCAGCCAGCGGGCTCGCTGACCGCGTGGCGCCTGAATCAGTTCTACTCTGCGCTTTGACTGTGCGCTCAGCGCTTCGCTCAACAGTTTGCGATCGGCGCCCCGATGAGAAGTTACAATCAGCTTTGGCACATCGCGATTCTGCGACGCCAGGTAATACTGCGACAGAAAAGCTTCCAGGAAGTCTCCCTCATCAAGCAGTAACTCGTTTTTCGGATAATAAGCGCGCTGGCCCAACATGCGGCCATTACGGATAAACACCACCTGTATGCAGTAAGTCCCGGCAGCTTCGGCCAACGCAAAGACGTCCACATCGCCCGCATCTGCGTGGACATATTGAGATTCCTGTACCTTTCGCAGGTGGGTAATCTGATCTCGCAACCGCGCCGCGCGCTCGTAATTCAGATCTGCCGCCGCCTGATCCATTTTCTGCTTGAACTGGGCGAGCACATCCTGGCTTTTGCCGGTGAGGAACATGACCGCCAGTTCCACATCTTCCTGGTAATCCTGTTTTGAGATCAGGCCAACACAAGGCGCGCTGCAGCGTTTGATCTGATGCTGCAGACAAGGCCGTGACCGGTTCTTGAAATAGGCATCGTCGCAATGCCTCAACTGGAACAGCTTCTGCAGAATATTAAGACTGTCGCGCACAGCATACGCCGATGGAAAAGGCCCGAAGTAGCGACCATTTTTTCGCTTTGCACCACGATGAAATGTCAGGCGGGCAAACTCGTGGGTCTCGGCCAGGTGAATATAGGGGTAAGACTTATCGTCCCGCAGCACCACGTTGTAAGGCGGCCGGTCTTTTTTGATGAGGCTCTGTTCGAGTAACAGAGCTTCCGTTTCGCTGGTTGTGGCGGTGACTTCGATACGCGCAATTTTCGCCACCATTGCCATGGTTTTGGTCTGCAGACCAGATGCCCGAAAATAACTGGTGACACGGTTTTTAAGATTGCGGGCTTTGCCCACATAGAGCACGTTATCAGCCGCATCCATCATGCGGTAGACGCCGGGCTTTTTAGTCAGGGTTTTAAGGAAAGATTCAGCGTCAAAAGCGGGTGCGGACATAGCGCCGCACTATAGCGCTCCCGGCTGAGAGGGGCCAGCCACCTCGCCACCATTGAGCAGTTGACGTACGTTCTGCAGCACCTCATCAAACATCGAGTCCGTCAGGCGACCGGTGTTCACGTTCAACCGGCTGGGATGGAAACTGCTCACCAGGGCGTGTCTTCGGGCCAGTTTGCACATAGCGTTGTGTTGAAATGGCGCAGATATCCCCAGAGTTCGGCAGATTGCCCGATGCGCAACGCCACCCAGCGCCAGCACTACCCTCGGCTGGCGCGCACGTTCAAGCAGCAGCTGCGACAGTTCCTGGCGCAGAAATCCGGCACATTGATTAATTTCGCTGGTAAGCGGGGCATTCCCCGGTGGCAGGCATTTCACAACATTGGTCAGCCGTAAGTTGATCAGCCTCGCCTGTTGCGCGTCTGCGTGGCTCGCAAACCCGTTTTGGTATAACCGTGCAAAAAGAAACTCACCACTGGCATCGCCAACAAATGCTTTGCCTGTTCGTGCAGCACCATGTAAACCCGGCGCAAGCCCTACGACCAGCACCCTGGCCCGCGGGTCACCCCAGCTTCCTACCGGGCTGGCGTGGTAATCAGGATACCTGGCGATCACCTCAGCGTGGTGTTGCACCAGTCGAGGGCAGGCGCGGCAGTGGGATAACTGCGTCAGTCTCACCCGGAATCCGCAAGATCCGTATGCCAGCCGGATGACACAGCGACCTGCTTCGATGCGGGCAGCGGCCCCCGATGCGTCGCGGACACCATGCCATGTTTCACCGCTAACAGCACCAGTTCCACATCGGATGAGATTTTGAGCTTTTCGAAAATCCGGTAGCGGTAACTGTTGACGGTTTTAGGAGACAGATGAAGGCTGCCTGAAATCTGGCTGACTTTCTGGCAACCGACCACCATCATGGTGATCTGCATTTCCCGGTGGGACAGAATCTCAAACGGACTTTCCATGTTCTCCTCAAAGGCATAACTTGCCAGCTCCTGGGCCACCTCGTTGCACACGTATCGCTTACCGGCATACACACGGCGCAACGCTTTCTCCAGTTCCTTGAGTTCAACACCTTTGGTGAGATACCCCAGAGCGCCCGCCTTCATCATCTGCGCGGGAAATGGCGCATCGCCAAACGCAGTCAGCGCGATCACCGCGGTGCGCTGTTGTTGCCGTACGATTCGCTGCGTGGCTTCCAGACCACCCATGCCGGGCATGACGATGTCCATGAGCACAATATCCGGCGATAAAGTGCGAGCCAGCTGGACCGCTTCTTCCCCACTTGCAGCCTCCCCTACCACCTGTACGTTGGCCAGTTGTTTAAGTAACGCCACTATGCCTTGTCGCACCAGACACTGATCGTCAACACATATCACTCTGATCATCATCGCCCCTCTTGCCCTGAATGAAGCTTCAACATAAAAGCTGGGCGTCAACCAGACAATTGGGGATCGGCAATTTCAGTCTAACTTTCAGGAAATCTCCATATTGCGATACTGCGGTGATATCACTTTCAGGCGCTGAAAGCCTGCAAGCCGGTCAACGCCCGTCCCAGAATTAATGCATGGATGTCGTGAGTTCCTTCATACGTGTTCACGGTTTCAAGATTCATCAGGTGGCGCATCACATGATATTCGTCAGCGATGCCGTTACCGCCATGCATATCCCTTGCAAGTCTGGCAATTTCCAGTGCTTTGCCGCAGTTGTTGCGCTTCATCAGAGAAATAACTTCGATGGGCAGATTGCCTTCATCCAGCAGCCGGCCCATGCGCAGCGCACTTTGTAAACCCAGAGTAATTTCGGTCTGCATATCCGCCAGCTTTTTCTGCACCAGCTGAGTTGCCGCCAGGGGTCGATTGAACTGTTTACGTTCCAGTGTATATGTGCGGGCCGCGTGCCAGCAGAATTCCGCAGCACCCATGGCACCCCAGGCAATGCCGTAACGGGCCTTGTTCAAACAGCCAAAAGGCCCACCGAGCCCCTTACCCTCGGGCAGCAGGTTTTCCTCCGGTACAAACACATCTTCGAGCACGATCTGACCGGTTATCGACGCCCGCAGACTGAGTTTGCCTTCGATTTTCGGTGTGCTGAACCCCTCAAAACCGCGTTCAACAACAAAACCTCTGATTTCACCATTAAGTTTCGCCCAGACTACAGCCAGGTCAGCGATGGGAGAGTTCGTAATCCACATCTTCGCGCCGTTCAGCAGGTAACCGCCGTCAACCGGTTTGGCATGGGTCACCATGCTGCTTGGATCCGAACCATGATCGGGCTCTGTCAAACCGAAGCAGCCCACCCATTCACCGGTGGCCAGCTTCGGCAGATATTTTTCCCGCTGAGCTTCATTGCCGTAGGTATAAATCGGATGCATCACCAGGGAAGATTGCACACTCATGGCCGAACGATAGCCGGAGTCCACCCGCTCTACTTCCCTTGCCATCAAGCCGTAACAGACATAGTTCACATTCGAACAGCCATATTTCTCGGGCAGAGTTGCCCCGAGCATGCCCATTTCGCCGAACTCATTCATAATCTCACGATCAAAAGTTTCATGGCGATTGGCCATCAGCACTCTGGGCATCAGTTTATCCTGGGCATAATTGTGCGCTGTGGTCTGCACCATGCGCTCTTCTTCGCTGAGTTGCTGGGTCAGAAATAGAGGATCTTCCCAGGAAAACGGAGCTCTTTCGCTACTCATAAAATTGATTCACTGTGCTTGAAAACCCGCCAGGCTAATGCAGCCTCAGCTGAACTGCAATGCTCACCACACAGGGTGCTTACTGCACGGTATAATTGCCTTTTTGTGCAGTGAGAAACCGAATGCCTTTAGACAGTGAAACCCTGGCTCAATTGAGACAAACAGTCCGACGATTTGTTGATGACCGCCTGATTCCACTGGAACAGCAGGTTGCCGAAACGGATCAGATGCCGCCTGAACTGGTGCAGGAAATGCGTGAACTGGGGCTGTTCGGATTGACCATACCAGAGCAATATGGTGGCCTGGGACTCAATACTTTCGAAGAATGTCAGGTGGTTATGGAACTGGGTCGAGCTGCTCCGGCGTTTCGATCAATCATCGGAACTAACAACGGTATTGGTTCGCAGGGTATTGTCATGGATGGCACCGACGCACAGAAATCCCGCTATCTGCCGCTGCTGGCCAGCGGCGAATACATCGGCTCGTTTGCCCTCACCGAACCGGACGCGGGATCCGACGCAGGCGCCGTAAAGACCCGAGCCGTGCGTGACGGCGATGATTTTGTCCTCAACGGCACAAAACGCTACATCACCAACGCACCCAGCGCGCAGGTATTTACTGTTTTTGCGCGTACTGACCCTGACTTACCCGGGTCGCGCGGTGTTTCGGCATTTATTGTGGATGCGGCCACTGCAGGTATCTCCCTTGGACCTGCCAACCGGAAAATGGGCCAGCAGGGTGCTCATGTGTGTGATGTCATGTTTGATGACGTCAGAGTACCTGCAGACAACATCATTGGTGGACCCGACCACATCAATAAAGGCTTCCTGACGGCAATGAAAACGCTGGACCGCGGACGCCTGCACATTTCAGCACTCTCAGTTGGTTGCGCAGAGCGTCTGCTGGATCTGTCGGTAAACTATGCGGTTGAACGCAAACAGTTTGGCCAGCCCATTGCTGAATTCCAGTTATTGCAGGGCATGATGGCAGACTGTAAAGCCGAGAGTTATGCCGCCAGGTGTATGGTTCTGGACGCAGCCCAGCGCAGAGACGCGGGTGAAAACGTAACCACACTCGCCTCCTGCTGCAAACTGTTTGCCACCGAGATGGTGGGGCGGGTCGCAGACCGTGCCGTGCAGATTCATGGGGGTGCAGGCTATATGGAAGAATACGCGGTGGCACGCTTTTATCGCGATGTCCGACTGTTTCGCATCTACGAAGGCACTACACAGATACAACAGGGCATTATCGCCCGCAATCTGATCAAACAGGTGGAATGATCAGCCCGCAAGCATGTGAGCGAATCGTTAACGCGCAGTCAGCGAAGGCTCGCGGGGCAGGAATAGACTGAACGTTGTGCCTTGCCCAGCCAGCGTGCGCACATCAAGCGCACCTTCAAGCTCAATGGCAAGACGAAAAGCGACCTGCAAGCCAACGCCCTGGTGGTCGCCGCCTTTGGTTGACTGCTTTGCGCCGGCCAGATTGTGCAGCACCTCGTCTGCGATGCCCGGCCCTTCATCCTCAACAAAGATCTCAACGCCAACCATGCCGTCTCGGTACACGCCCGCACGAGCGCCTAAGCAGACCTCATCGCCAGGCTGACAGGCTTCGATCGCATTCTTCAGCAGGTTGTTCAGCAACTGTGTCAGCTTGTCTACCTGCGTAGCAAGCGATCCAACAACACCAGTTGTCTGCGAAGACAATTCCACGCCAGCATTAGCTGCATATCCGGAGAACAGCTCAACCTGTTTTTCCAGAAAAGAAGCGAGCTCCACCTCGGCAACTGCACCGGCAGGGACCGTTACCACTTCTGTTTTCAGCGGTATGTCACGAGCACGCGTGAATACTTCACCTGCACGTCGCAGCTCACTGCCAATCAGCTCCAATTGTTCTACCGCCTCCGGTTCATGCTGCAGTCGCAGCTCCAGAATATGCAGATAATTATGCACAATGCTGAGAGGATTGTTCGCTTCATGCACAATTTCGCGCAAACGATTGTATTCTGCGGCTCGAAACTGTTCGAGTAAATCCTGGCCATCGTCGGCGGCCGACTGCCTGACAGCCGACACAGATTCACCAACGCGCTCAATGTGATTCTGCAGATGTTCCACATACAGCTCTGCCTGCAGTTCATTATCACTGTCGTCATCCAGGGCAACCAGCATCAGACCCGCACCATGAGCCAGCTGAAACGGCACCGCGATGGCCTCTTCACAGTTAAGTTCCCGCAACAGCAATCGATCCACTACCGCCAGATCATCGGCTTCAGCGATGCTTAGAGTTCTGCTGCCACGCGCGGCTGCGGCCAGCATACTGGTACGACTGTCCAGCCTGATGGCGTAATCAGGTAAACCCATGACGGATAACATCGAGTGTTGCGGTACACACAGAAGCAGCAGGGGCGGCTGCAGAAACAGACAGCGACTGACAAGGTTGTGTTGCAGCAGCAGCGATGAGAAGTCCTCGCAATCGGCCATGCCTTCCGTCATGATCGAGATCTGTTGACGCAACCAGATCTGTTGTGCGGCATCGCTTTCACTGTCCGGGTGCACACCAATACCAGATCGTTCTACCAGTTCGCTGGCAACGCGCTCTGAATCCTCCAGAAGCCCTGCCAGGGTTTGCCGCGATACGCCAAGCAGTTGCTCGGCCAGCTCAAACTCGCGACCAACTTCCAGCGCATCAACCACCGCAAAAACGCGTAACTCCAGCAAAGCGTCTTCCAGCAACGCTGGGTTGGTACCCCGGTATTGGATTAACGCGGATAACTGTGGGTCATGCGGTAACTGAACACCGGATATCGCCAGCAACGCTCGCAGACGCACGTTGGTGTGCTCGTCACCCTCTCCTTTTCCCGCTTCGGGCAACAGATGATCCACCAGTAACTGGGCAAGACAGGCCGCCCGCAGCACAGACATCCATTGTTCTAGGCTTAAGCGGGCGCTCCCCACAACAGGCAGCACAGACCAGGCTTGCGCACGCGCCAGAGCAGAGCGCTCATGCGCATCCAGGTCGGCGATGCGCGCGTTCAGCAGTGCAAGGTCCGCAGGGATATTGAGCAGCTTAAGCCAGCGTGTCAGCAGGTCCGCATCGGCGGAAATCAGCAGACACAATTCCTCAACGTCGCACCGCAAAGGCGCAACAATCTGCAAATAGCGTAAGATGACCACGTCTGGGGTCACGCGCTGTGTCTCCCTATTGCGCCAAAGATGACGCTTTAACTGAACGTCACAGCCGCGCTAACCCTGCACAGCGGGTGAATGTGACCGCATCTACCACAACTTCTGGAGCTTAAGTGCTCATCCGTTTTTATTGGAAGTACAGACAATTTGATCTGCGCGCCACAATCTTTGAGCGCTCGAACAGACTATGATAATGAACATCCGGCCAAAGGCTATAGGAAGTTTGTAGGGTATTTATTGCCAATAAATATCAGAAGGTTACGAAGCTTATCTATACGAATTTATAGCTATTTTCAATGCCTTGGCAGCATCCGCGGCAGCACTTGCGAAACCTTCTCCCTGTCCTGCGTATAAAATACCCCGGGAACTTGAGATCAGAAGCCCGCTACCGGAGCCGTCCAGTCCATTGGCCATGACCGCCTCCAGGTCCCCGCCCTGCGCACCAATGCCAGGCACCAGTAACGGCATGTCTGCAACCAGATGACGGATTTTGCCGAGTTCCTGCGGGTATGTCGCGCCTGCAACAAGCATACATTGCCCCGCCACATTCCATTGCGCGACCCGTTGCGCGATCCGCTGATAGACGGGTGGTGTATCACCGGGGTCATTCTGCAGCCAGTTACTGTCCGCATTACTGGTGCGACAGAGGATCACCACGCCTCGATCGGGATAAGCCAGGTACGGGGCAACGCTCTCATAGCCGAGATAAGGGCTCAGCGTGACCGCATCAGCGTCGTAGCGCTGATAGGCTTCCCGGACATAAAATTCAGCAGTACTGCCAATATCTCCCCGCTTGGCATCCAGGATAACAACCAGGTGAGGATATTCAGATTTTATGTAAGTAATCAGCTGGGCAAGCTGGTCTTCAGCCCCCTGGGCGGCAAAATGTGCAAACTGCGGTTTAAACGCACACACGTGCTCAGCAGTGGCATCCACAATGGCTCGACAGAAGTGATACAAAGGTGCTTCAGTCTCAGCGACATGAGCGGGAATACGCGCAAGATCGGGATCCAAACCTACACACAGCAGAGAGTTCTGGCGCTTCCAGGAGGCGGCCAACTTGTCATATAACGTCATATTCTGTACCGCAATTTATCGCCGCGCATGTTACGCCAAAGCGCACCCGAGCACCAAACAGCCCTGATCCGGTTATGCCGTACCCGCTGCGCTGACCTGCCGAGTATTTTTTGTGTGCCGCGCAGCGTCAGTAAGCGTCATAACGAGTCTCGCAACACTTTCAATAAAAACTGGGTAAAACATCTAACTTATTGATATTGCTATTATTTGCTATGTGGCATAGATTTAGCATCGTTTCCCTGCAAACAGCCCTAACGACGCTTCAGGATGAATGCAGTCAGTCGCCAGGGTAAACCCAGAGGCTTTGCTCACATTAGGGACGATGCGGGGAAACGTCGGGAGAGTCAGATGACAGACAACATAATCGAGTTCAATCGCGCCAGAGTCCGCCGCATGTCGAACAACGACAAGCGTATGCATCCACGACTGGAAAGCGACGATCGCCTTTTTACCCAGGTTGTGCTGGCCGCTGATGAACCCGATCTGGTTGGCGCTACGCTGGCGTGTACCGCGGTTAACATGTCCATGGGTGGCATCCAGTTCAAGACCGTGCAACCCGTTCCCGTAGGCACCCTCCTCGACCTCTGGGTTGATGTCGCCTCTCGACCCGGCAAGTTCTTCCTCGCCGGAGAAGTGCGCTGGAGCCGACCCACAGCAGAGCTGGACGAGAATGGCGCAGAGCTGCATTTTGTTGGCGTACAGTTGAAATCCGGAGCTGCCACGGACATCCTCGATTGGCGCGATTTTCACGCCACAGCCTACGCACGCTAACTCGAACCAGACATCATTGAAGGTGTGAACCGCACCGCACTTCAAACGTGTGACAGCACTCAGTTCCTGCTCCCGTAAATTGGTGTAATTGCTCCTGTATAAATCCGTTGGGCAGCACCGTGAGCCAAGTCAAGGTCGTAGAACTAAACGTTGAAGGGAATCAGAAAACAAGCCTTCCCCCCATCGTGCATACCATCCGCCAGCAGAGCAAAAAACAGCTCAATGAACTGCTGCAGAACCTGTTCAACAACACTGACGATGCTCTGTTTGAATTAGCGGATCGATCTCAGTCTGATCAGCACCAGGAAATGTATTTCGACTCCATGCGGATGATTCGGCTGCACCGCAAAACTCTGGCTTCAAACTTTATTCGTGGCCTCAATGATTCTTACCAGGAAGCCTTCAGTCCATCAGCATCCGGCGCCACCAGCGCAGATGATGAGATTGATGCCGAGGATTATGCGCTGCTGGACCAGGATGAACTGGAAATGACCGTAGCTGTCTCCGGCATCGTTTCAAAAGTCACCAGTCAATACAGCATTGCCGTGATGCAATTGACTAAACGTCTGGATTATCTTGCCAAACATCAGACGATTACCGAACGAAACAACCCCCTCGGTCCACATGCACTAAGCAGCCTCTTTGCCAGTGCGCTGGATACACTGGAAGTCGATATCAAAATACGCATCATTCTGATGAAGCTGTTCGAGCGGTTTGTCATGGAACGCCTCGGACCGGTGTACGAGAGCGCCAATCGCGCCCTGATTGATGCTGACGTCCTGCCTGATCTGAAGAACAAAGCGCCCAAACGCGCAGGACCGGCAGGCCGCAGCAGCGCAGGCCATCAGCCCTCGAATACCCGTGGTACACATCACGGTACGGGGTTCAACAGTATGGAGGGCTCAGCAGGCAGCATAGCGTTCGACACCGTACAGTCACTGCTTTCCGGCACCAGCTATGCCTCTGCAGGTCAGGCCGGGCAGGGACAACAACCGGCTGCGGGCACCGGATCAGGGACCATTTCAGGTTTGAGTTCAGGGACGCCGATGATCTCGCTGCCTCGCCTGGATTCCGGCGAGTTGATCCAGGTCTTGAGTCGTCTGCAGAGTGCTGCCCAGGTTGACCCCATAGATATTGAACAGGTCCCGGAACTCCGTGATGTGCGCTCGCTGGTTCTGGCACAACCGGACACTGCAAAAAAATCTCTTGGCCAGGCTGATGACGATGCCGTCAATTTTGTCGGCATGTTATTCGATTACATTCTGAATGACCGCAACCTCGCAATCCCGATGAAAGCTCTGATCGGGCGGTTACAGATACCCATCATCAAACTGGCGATCATCGATAAAACCTTTTTTGAAAAAACAGCCCATCCCGCGCGAGCACTGCTGAATGAATTGTCGAGTGCTGGGATTGGTTGGAGTAACGCCGCGGAGCTGAAACGCGATGCGCTGTACAACAAAATTGAATCCGTTGTGCTGCGCGTACTGAACGAATTCAGCGATAACCCGGATGTTTTCTCAGAGCTGCTGACAGATCTGCGCCATTATGTCAGCAAAGACACCCGACGCAGTGTCCTGGTTGAACAGCGTGTCAAAGAATCAGAGGTCGGCAAAGCAAAAACCACTGCCGCCAAACTGAAAGTTCAGAATCTCGTCAATCAGAAAGCCTGCGGTCTTCGCCTGCCCAGTGAAGCGGGTAAATTTATCAGCGAAACCTGGACGCGCGTGTTAACCCTGCGCATCATCAAGCTGGGTGAAACCTCACCGGCATGGAACGCCGGCGTAAAAACGTTGGACGACCTGTTATGGGTGTTACAACCCTTGTCCGACCTGGAAGAAGTTGAGAACCGCGATCAACTCACTCAGAGCCTTATTACCGAAATATATGCCGGCATGACAGAGGTCGGTTGTCCTGATGAGGAAACCGAAGCGTTCCAATCGTGGTTGACCGAACACCTGGACGCACTGTCAGCTAACGATCGTGCTTATCTGGAAGAAGATGAACGCCCCGAGCTTGACGTTAACGAAGCTCTGATGGAAGAAATAATTCTGGCTTCACCGCCTACGGTTATCGATGAACGCACCTTCCCTGAAGCCGTCATGGAGCAGCTGAAACTCATCACCGAAGGCACGTGGATCGAGATCTTTACCGAGGACGAGCGAACGTTACGCTGCAAGCTCGCGACCATTACCCAACCCGGCAACAACTATATATTTGTCAATCGAAGAGGCATGAAGGTGCTCGAGAAGAACCGTGGGGAACTCGCAGAAATGCTTGAGCATAAACAACTCAAACGCATCGATGAGTCACAGGTATTTGATCGCGCGCTGCAATCGGTGATTGGCAACCTACGACAGCTGCAACGCGAACGCAGCCAGTAAACGCACCCACAATCTACTGATCTGCAATCTGTGCTCGCCAGGCCGGGTCCGCAAACAGACGCTCAACGGTTTCCACGGTTGTGACTGTTTGAGCGTCCACCTCCACATTGATACGCGCGCCTCGGGCTGCACGGCCTAAAGTTGTCCGCGCCAGCGTTTCCGGAATCAGACTCACCTGGAACTGGTGCTGCAACTTATCTACTGATGAAACGGTTAAACTGGCACCATCCAGTGCAATAAAGCCTTTGTGAAAGATGTACTTCATCCACTGCGGAGCAACACTGAAGGTCAACACCTGTTCATTACCTTCAGCATGTCGGTTGACCAGCTCCGCGGTCGTGGTGACATGGCCGGATACGACGTGTCCGCCAATTTCGTCACCCACCTTAAACGATCGTTCAACGTTCACGTCGACGCCTTCTGCCAGTGCGTGCAGATTGGTTGTGCGTAGCGTTTCCACAATGATGTCGAAGGTTACAGATGCCTGATCTACACGGGTCACCGTCAGACAGGTACCGTTAACCGCTACCGAAGCGCCAGGTACAAGTCCATCCGTCATACCCCCCATGTCCAGCGTGAGCTTTACCAGATCACCCTGGTCATCAATGTGCTGCACCCTGACAAGGGCCTGAACGATACCGGTAAACACAGACGTCCTCCGCAGTCATATTCCGTATGCCAGAAACACAAAAGCCGGTACTCAGACCGGCTTTTGCAGAAGGTTGGAGACGATCAACCGGCTGCAGCAAGCTGCGCCTGGCGATCTTTTTCACGATCGATATAGGTGATCCACTGCAGACAGGTACGCTGATTTGTATCGTCATCTCTTGCCCGTGCTTCATTACGACAGGAAACAAACGAGCCACGTGCTTCGTTGAGGTTGTCCTGGTTATACAGACACAAGCCACGCACAAAATAGGTACTCTGCTTCTTACGGACGCCGCCTTTGTCCAAGGCTCCGTTGGCGGAACGGATGCAGTCATCGTAGCGGTCTGCTTCCAGATAAACATAGGCCAGCTGATCAAATATTTTGCCGTCGTCGGCCAGTTTGGCAGCATCTTCAAGCACAGGAATGGCCTTGTCGACCTCCTGAGCCAGCTGCCAGGCCTGCCCCAGCGCACGAAGGTTTTTTGAGTCGCGCTCTATGATTTTATCTGCCAGACCTTTTTCAAGGACCTTGGCTGCTTTGTAGGGAATTTCTTCCTGCATGAGCAGACCCGCTAGATTAGTCAGGTCAGTCTGTTTATCCAGATAGTCTCCAGCGTATGCGGCCTGCAGTGTTTTCAGTTGCAGATCTTCTCTACCTTCCTGCCCATACATACCCGCCAGGCGCACCCAGTAGTCACGCTTGGGGAAATCGCGAACCAGAATCTCCAGAGTTTCAATCACTTTAGGCATGTTTTCCTGTTCGTAATACAGGTAATTGATCAGCTGCCACCAGTTTTCTTTAATCTCCAGTCCACGCTCCCGGGCCATGGCAATACCCGTTTCCATCTGTCCGATAGCTTTACCAAAGTCTTTCATCTGGTAGTACACCTGGCCCATGAAAATCCGGGGTTCAGGACCGGGATTGTTGGCCTTGGAGATAAAGGTCTCCATGAAACGTAACGCATCGTCAAATTTTTCTTCTACAAAAGACAGCTGAGCCAGCGTGTAGAGTGTGGTTTGCTCCAGGCCTTCTGGAATATCTTCACCCTGAGCAACCACCATTTTGTATTCTTTGATGGCATTGGCATAATCTTCTTTCAGGAAGTAGACGTAGCCCAACATGCTGTGCACCTGACCGATCTCGTTACCGTTATAACGTTTTGATCGATCCAGCATTTCTTTCAATACCTGCAACGCAAGGTTGTAATCTTTTGCGTCGATGGCTTCCTGGCCTTCCGAAAGTTTCTTGTAAACCATTTCACTCATCGACGGCACGCGCCGGGTTTTCATTGGTTTTTCGGTCTCTTCGGCGGCATTTGCTGTACTGATACCCAATGGGCTCAAAGTCAGACAACCTAAGACAACAAACACCACGGTCAACGCTTTGGACAACTGATTCATAACCAACTCCTATCCATCAGCCAATTCAAAGGTGATGCGGTTACGAACACCCGCAACATCAATGGCATCGCCATTGACCACTTTAGGCTTATATTTGAATTTAAGTGCGGCGTTAATTGCAGCCCGGTCGAAAATGCCAGGTGGTTTTGCTTCTATAACCACCGGATCGCGCACTGCGCCGGTCTTTGTCACTATGAATTCGAGGACCACGTAGCCTTCAATACCACGCGTCTGCGCACGACGGGGATAAACCGGCGCGACTTTTACAATAGGCAGGTATTCGCCGTCGGAGCTGAATCCCCCGCCACCTACATCTAACGACACGTTAACGTCAACTGCGCCGATATCTACTCCCTGGGAAACATCAGAGGAGTCAAATTGAGGCTTTGGCATATCCGGCGGTGGTTCATCAGGTGGCGGCGGTGGCGTTGGTTTACGCTGCTTGGTCTGAATATCTTCATCCTCCGCAAGCCGCACCATATCCAGAAGTTTGCCTTTTACACCCTCTTCAATTCTGGCTTCGTCGTTGGAAATAACCGCCTGCATGATCAGAAAAAGGAGGAAAGTAATTACCGCACCGAGCCCAACGCCAATTGCATACCGAACAATCATGAGATGCCCTCGCTAGTTATTCTCAGTCGAAATAGCCACTTCACGTAACCCGGCTGCCCGTGCAGCGCTGAGTACTGCCATCAGCTTTTCGTTGGTTGAATCTTTATCTGCCTGCACAACCAGACCGCCTTTGGGGTTTTCCGAGTGCAGGCGTTCAATGTGCGCCCTCACCGTCGCCGGATCGACACGTTTCTTGTCTATCCAGATATCTCCATTGGGTGCTATTGCAATCAGCATGGCCACTGTCGGTTTCTGCTCTGCTGTAACCGCTTCCGGGCGAGTCACATCAATGCCAGTCTGCTTGATGAAGGTTGCTGTCACGATGAAGAAGATCAGCATAATAAAAACAACGTCCAGCATGGGCGTGAGGTTGATGTCCGCATCCTCATCACCCGCGCCTCTACGTCTCATTCTTCCTCTGCGCATCTATTCCTCCTACGCCCCGATAGCATGCCCGTAAGGGGCATTCTCTTCAACCAACCGATTCATACTCAAGGCGTTGATCTAATGATCCAACGTCAGGTGGTCTTCAAACAATTCCACCTCATAATCCACTTTGCGGCGCAGCCAGGTGCTCCCAACCAGCCCGGATAATGATGCAATCATACCCGACATTGTTGGAATCGTGGCCATCGACACGCCAGCCGCCATCGAGCGCGCGTTGCCGCCCTGGGTCGCCATGGCATCGAACACCGCAATCATGCCGGTTACCGTACCCAGCAGACCAAACAGGGGACACAGTGCCACACAGGTCTGAATGATGGGTAAAGATCCTGTTATACGATCGGACGCATCAGAAATCATGGCTTCACGTACTTGATGCGCGCTCCATGAGGTCCGCTCTGTGCGACCTTCCCACCTTTCGGTGGATTCCCGTACCAGGGTTTTGTGTTCCGTGTAAAAGAACCACATTCTTTCGAAGATGAGGGTCCACATCAGGAAAGTGATGAGGGCAATGAGCCAGAGCACATCGCCACCCATTTCCATGAAGCGGATAATCGCGAGATAAGCGTCGCCTAACATCTACCGACTGCTCCTTTTGTTATGCCGCACATCCAGCCCTTAACCTAAGGGCTGGCCGGATTTTTCGGCGTGATCCGCAATGATGCCTGCACTCTGCTCTTCGATAACATGAATGACAGATTTGGAGCGAGCGTTAACCAGCGCATGCAGCAGCGTTGTCGGGATAGCCACACACAGACCCAATACTGTGGTCATCAGGGCTTTCGAGATACCGCTGGCCATGGTCTTTGGATCACCGGCGCCAAACAGCGTGATCGCCTGGAAGGTTTCAATCATCCCGATTACCGTTCCCAACAGGCCGGTCAACGGCGCAACGACTGAGATCACCTGGATCAACGTAATATTGCGTGTCAGTTTCGGCGTTTCGCCAAGGATCGCCTCGCCCAGCTTCAATTCGAGTGTCTCAACGTCGACATCTTTGTTTTCGTCATAAACCTTGAGGACCCGACCCAATGGGTTGTCGTCGCTAGGCGTTGGATTCTTGCGCTGTGCGTTCACTTTGGCGCCAATCATCGTCAGCGTTAACAGACGTTCCAGCGCCAGGAGTACACCGATGAAACCACCGAGAATGATGATCGCACCAACAGTACCACCCTGCCCGTCGCAGAACGGCAGGTAGCATTCAGCCACCGCACCCAGCGATCCGACCTGCTCGCCAATGGTTGCAGCCTGGATCAGCAGAGCCAGCAGAGATCCACGTAATGGATCCAGAGAAAATTCAACAATCTCACCGGCAGAAGATTCCTGTACCGCTGCGGCGGTGTCGACGTGGCGTCCAGCAGGCTGCCGTGCCAGCTCAACAATGGATTGTGTGTCCGCATCCCATTGCAGGTACTCGCCCTCGCCAATCAACGCATATGAACCTACCCGAACGATATCGGTATTCACTTTTTCGCCGGAAAGCTTGGTGATTGTGCCAGGGAAACGGGAGACCTTGCCGGATTCGGTCATCTCACGCTGCAGTTCAAACCAGAGGGTTTCCATTTCTTCAATGGTGGCCAGCTGACTTGCCGTACCCATTTTCTTCGCCAGCGCATCCAGCCATTCACCCCGATTAGGATACTGTGCGGAAATCAGTGACGCTTCAAACAGACCGCGGGTATCTCCCGCCACCTGCTGCAGCACACCAAACAGTTCGCGCAAACTGCCTAAGCGCTTATCCAGCTGCTCGGTCAGATCGCCAATACGGATTTCGTTTTCTTCAAACGTGGTTTCAAGCCGGTCAGAGCGGCGCTCTTCCCGGGTGCGCTCAGCTTGAGCGTCTTGTAACAGCTTGGCCTGATTGGCCCTGTCCTGTGCAAAGCGACGCTCCCGCGCAGTGTGTTCACGGGATTCAACCACGCGTCGTTGCTCAACGTTGTCGAGCAACTGGTCCAGTGAACTGGCTTCGGTGACTGCCAGGTCACTTGCCGGCGTTGGCGCATCTGCCGCTTCTTCCGCGAAGCTCAGAGGGGCAAACGTCAATAGACCGCCAAGCAGCAGCCCACGTAACAGAGTATTCATTTTCATTGTATATGCGCTCACTGTGCTGCCTCCGCGCCGTGTAACGGAATGCTGAACAAATCCTGCGTGGCCTGCTGCCGCGCCATACGGATACCCTGGCGGATGGAAGCCTGGTATTCGTCGTCGATGGGTTCATAGGACTGCGTGTTACGGTTATACATGCCGGTTTCTTCACCGTCAGGCGTCTGATAAACCAGAGCGATCCGACCAACTTTCAGAATGTCGACCTTGCGCTCGGTACCGCCGATCGAAATCGTGTCACCGTAGGTTTCCATGGTACGTCCGTAGTCGTTCTCAATCTGGAACGCACGCAGAACCTGGGAAAACTTCTCGGAGACGGCTACATCAGCTCGGTCCATCATTTCACGCAGACGATCAATGCGATCAGTGCGCTCTTCCAGCAGGAAAGGAATATCCAGTTCAACAAACTGCTCAAGGCCGTCGATCATCCGCAGCATGAGTGGCGTGATCTGACGCTCGATGACCGTGACTTTGTCAATGGCGTTTGCCAGCTCGGTCATTTCAGTTTCCTGGTTGCCGATCTGCTTTTCCAGCTGACGGTTGTACACCCGCAAACCTTCGATCTCTTTCAGTACTGTTTTGTAGTTACTGAGCAACTCACGCGTTTCTTCGGTGAGCGCGTCAATTTTTGACTGCGACCGAATAGCAGACTGATTTATCTGTTCAGCAACCTGAAAGATATCCGACAACGTCGTCGCAGACACGGTTGTGCTGGACGTGAATACCAGCACCCCAAGCAACGCCGTGACGCGTCGTAAGGTGATTAACCTTTGCATATGATTTTTCATTACAACTTCCTACTGGAAAGAACCGTTCTTTCTTTTCACCTGCCACATACCCAACGCCGGCCAAGTAATCAATTACCCGACAGGATTCGTTGTTTGCATGCGGCAAGTGTCTTTTTATTCACTGGTTGGCGCTTCGTGTCACGATAAGTTACACAAAACGCCTAGCAGCGCTAACCGGGGAGAAATTTGATTCGCCCACCCCATTCCGTCCGCGAAGGATCAACAAACCCCCTGTAGATGTCAAGCACGAGGGCATTGGATATGTAAGCAATGCTCGCCGACCTGCTCGATATTGAACGGTGTTGCTCACCTGCGTGCGGATCTGCAGAGATTCAGGCGGCCAAATGCTTTTCAAAATGCGCTAACGTGCGTTCCAGCGCTAAACTGGATGCAGACGCATCATAGCTGTCGCGATGATCGCAGTTGAAACCATGGTCCGCCGCGTACACATAAACCGGCGAATCCGGTTGGGCTGCTTTAACGGCTTCCACATCACTCATGGGAATGTGGGCATCGAGTTCGCCAAAGTGAAAAATCACCGGACACTTGGGCGTATTGTCCAGTTGTCCGGCAACACCTCCGCCGTAGTATGAACTCGCCGCTGCAATACCCTGCAGGTGGCAGCTGCTGAGCCAGGTAAGGAGGCCACCAAAACAATATCCGACAACACCTACTTTGCCATGTTTGCCCGCTTCGGAAATCGCCACCTGCAGATCAGCGAGGGTCTGCTGCATATCCAGCTTCTGAAAAGCCAGTTCTATACCGGTGCCCATGTCAGCTTCGGTGTAACCCAGTTCAATATCCGGTTTGATACGATCAAAAATCTGCGGTGCAATGGTCCAGTAACCCGCCTGTGCATAACCGTCGGCAACTTCGCGGATGTGCTGATTAACGCCGAAGATTTCCTGGATCACAACCACCGCACCTTTTGCAGCACCGGCGGGCTCGGCCACATACGCACCCAGCGAAAAATTATCTGGTGTTGTCAGCGTGATTTTGGTGCCCATCTGAAGTTTCCCTGTTCAAGTTAATGTCAACCGGAACCCTAAAACTCCAGACAACTTGTCGCAAGAGGGATCGTGCAAAGAAAGCTTGATTTTCACTTCCCAGGCAATGGATGGGCTTGTACAAACGTAATGCAAACGTCATATTTTGAGGATTTAATGCGCCCGAAAACCGGATGATTCATACTGCGGGTACCTGACGATACCGGCACAATGAGCCGTTTCCCGAACCTAGAGCAAAACAGAGTAAAGCAGCATGGCCCCTTCTATCATGGTCGTTGAAGACGAACCGGAAATACGCGAGCTACTCAGTTTCACCATCACTCGAGCGGGCCACGATGTGGTGACCGCGGAGTCAGCTGAGCAGGCGCTGCAACTGCTCGATCGCGGATTGCCGGAATTGTTGGTGATCGACTGGATGCTGCCTGGTATGAGCGGCGTAGATCTGGCCAAGCGGCTGCGTCTGGACGAGCTGACCGCGTCTCTGCCCATTATCATGCTCACTGCCCGCGGCGAGGAAGCGGACAAACTCAAGAGTTTCGACTCCGGCGTAGATGACTATGTGACAAAGCCATTTTCGCCAAAAGAGCTCATGGCCCGAGTGAAGGCTCTGTTACGGCGTACCGGTGCTCCCGAAGACAACCTGTTGGAAGTCGGCGGCATCAGGCTTGACCTGGCCAGCCACCGGGTCAGCATCGGAGATGAAGCCATTCACATGGGACCCACGGAATATCGTCTTCTTGAGCTGCTCATGCGCCACCCGGAACGGGCGTTTGATCGCAGCCAGCTGCTGGATCGCGTCTGGGGTCGCAGCGTTTATGTTGAAGAGCGCACCGTTGACGTACATGTCTTGCGATTGCGGAAAATTCTGCAGCCCTACAATCTGCATCATCTGATCCAGACCGTTCGCGGCGTCGGGTATCGATTTTCTCCCAACTGAGCACCCGCCAACTGAGCGCCGGAAGCGTGTGTACATTCTTTTTTGCCAACTCGTATCTGAAACCCCTATAGTTCGCCTTTTTCATTCGCCAGGCACTGGCCTGCACACCAGTTTGGAGTGACTTTTGACACAGTCTATATCCGCTATTTTATGGGACTTTGGCGGCGTCCTGACCTCCAGTCCTTTTGAGGCATTCAATGTGCTGGAAGCCAGCATCGGCGCACCGAAAGACTTCATCCGGACCGTCAACGCAACCAATCCGGAAAACAACGCCTGGGCAAAATTTGAATCCAGCCAGATCAGCCTGGAGGAATTTGACGTGCTTTTCGCCCGGGAATCCGAGGCGGCAGGACATCCCATTGCCGGTCGTGATGTGATTGCCCGTCTCAGCGGCGACCTGCGTCCTCGTATGTTCAATGTGCTCAAACTGTGCAAACAACACTATAAAGTGGCGTGCATCACCAACAACGTTAAAGCGGGTCAGGGTCCGGGCATGAGTCGCAGCGACAGCAAAGCCGCTGCAATCGCAGAAGTAATGGCAACATTTGACCTGGTCGTCCAATCCAGTGAAGAAGGCATACGCAAGCCAAACCCGGACATTTACACGCTCACCTGCGAGCGTCTGGGGGTTGCACCGGAACAGGCGGTGTTTCTAGATGACCTCGGCATCAACTTGAAACCCGCAAAAGCGTTAGGCATGCAAACCATCAAGGTGTTGAACGAGGCACAGGCGATCAATGACCTGAGTACGCTGACGGGTCTGCGGTTTCCTTAGCGCGGAGCGCGCGTCCGCTTTTTTAAAGGGCGTCCGGCTGCGCCTGCAATAGCGCTCTGACCGCTTCGGCACTGGGGATAGAAGGCGCAGCACCCGCCGCAGTAACCGCTAAGGCACCTGCCGCACTGGCCTCTGGCAGCGCATCGGGTAAAGACTTACCCTCAACCAGGGAAGCCAGCAGATACCCCACAAACGCATCTCCAGCGGCAGTTTCATCCACCGCGTTGACCTTGAAGGTACCCTTTTCATGCTGTTGCCGGGTTTGCGCATCGTAACACAGCAAGCCATCTTTACCTCGGGTAAGCACAATGTGCGTTGCCGGATAAAGTTCTACCAGCCTGGTAAACGCGCTTTGTGTTGATGGCTGCTTCGCCAGCGCCATCGCTTCGGGCTCATTGACCACCAGCAATTGCAACAACTCAATGGGATACTGGAAGATACGCTCATCAGGCGGAGCCACGTTAAAAGCAATCTTTGCGCCACGCTGCGCAGCCTGTTTCATCATTTCACCGACGTCGTTGACTTCGTTCTGCAGGAGAATCCAATCATCGCCCTGCAGTTGTGCAACCGCCTGTTCAATCAGTTGCGGTGACAGCTGTCGGTTGCTGCCACCACTGATGACAATCGCATTCTGCCCCTCGGCATCTACCTGGATAATGGCCTGACCCGAAGGTCCGGGCAGGCGTTGTACGCCACTGACATCGACACCTTCCTGCTGCAGTTGCTGCAGCAGCATGTCACCGTCATCTCCGACCGCACCAAAATGCAGCACCTGAGCCCCTGCCCGGGCAGCCGCAATTGACTGATTCAGCCCTTTGCCACCGGCAAAAACCTGTCGCGTACCGCTGGCTAAGGTTTCTCCCGCCTTGACAATGGCAGGCACGGAATACACCAGGTCAATACACAGCGAGCCTACGTTAACAAGTTTGGCCACGTGCTGTCAGGCCGGGTGAGAAAGTTCAGCAGCCGCGTCCTGCACAGCCCGGATAATCTTGTCGTAGCCTGTACAACGGCACAGATTACCAGCCAGCCAGTAGCGGATGGTGGTTTCGTCCGGATTTGGATTCTTCTCCAACAATGCTTTGGTGGCGACAATAAAACCAGGCGTACAAATGCCGCACTGCAACGCTGCATGTTCAAGGAATTTCTGTTGAATGGGATGCAGTTCATCACCGGCAATGCCTTCGATGGTTTCGACTGATTTGTCCTGTGCTTCCGCACCTAACATCAGACAGGAACACACCAGCCGCCCATCTACCAGCACTGAGCAGGCGCCACAGTCACCAGTAGAACAACCTTCTTTTGTGCCGGTTAGGCCGAGCTCATCGCGCAGCACATCCAGCAGAGTTTGATTCGGTTCACAAAGGAACTCACGGGGTTCGCCATTCACTCGAGTTGTAATATGCATCTTTGTCATGGTTCAGGCTCCCAGGGCTCTTTGTCTGGCAATGGCAACCGCTCGTCTTGCCAGCACGGCCACCACCTTTTTACGGTACTCGATGGTACCGCGTTTATCTGAGATAGGAGAGGCAGCGGCGGTACAGGCTTTGCCGGCAGCATCCATTGCAGCATCATCCAGCGTGGAGCCGATCAATGCCTGCGCCGCTTCAGGCACCAGCCGTGCCGTCGGCGCAACTGCGCCAATGGCTACCCGGGCTGCCGTGCAGACACCCTTTTCGTCCAGGGTCACCGCAACCCCGCATCCTGCTACCGCGATATCCATCTCAGTGCGCGGGGTAAAGCGTAGATACGCACTGCTCTGATGCGGACCCGGACGCGGAATACGCAGACCGAGCAGCACCTCTCCAGGCGCCAGCGCGTTTTTACCGACACCCACCACAAATTCTTCAACCGGCACGCTGCGTTGCCCCGCGCTGCCGGCAATGTCACATACCGCACCCACCGCAATCATTGCAGGAATGCTGTCACCCGCCGGGCTTGCGTTACACAGATTGCCGGCAATTGTTGCCCGCCCCTGAATCTGGGTTGAACCAATAAGGTCTGCCGCTTCAAGCAGACCCGGCAACAGCTTGTGCAGTTCCTCGTTCTCGTTCATGCGCGCGCTGCTGACCGCCGCGCCGATGTAGATTTCTCTGTCACCAATCTCACAGCGATTGGTTTCAGTCAGCTTTTTAATGTCGACAATAGTACGAGGCGTCCGGTCAACGGATCGCATCTGCACCAACAGGTCCGTACCACCGGAGATAACCTGGGCGCGCTCACCGCTTTTAACGTGCTCATCCAGCACAGCAATCAGCGCATCCACTGTTGCCGGCGCCACATACGCGTATGCACCCATCCGTATCCCCTTACAAAAACGAGCAGGGAATCTATCACGGGTGGTGGTTTGCGAAAAGCTCTCTGGCAGCTTTCCTGCCGCCGACTTACACTCTCGACTTTGCAAACTACCGGAGCGCGAGTATCAGCGTGAACCAGACCTCAGCCAAAGACATCGACCCTGACCAGCACCTGGGCAGCCACATCCAATATCTGCAAAACCACTGGAGCGAAGCGCTGGAAAAACATCGGTTTGATGGTGCCTGGCTCAGCGCCGGTGAAGCGGCGTTCGACTTTCAGGATGATCATGGACCACGCTTTAAACCGAATCCCTACCTGACGCAGTGGGTGGAACCCACCTTTCTGAGTCCCGGTGCACGTTTATTGCTGCAACCAGGCGCAACCCCTGTGCTGTTTCTGCACCAGCCTACCGACTACTGGCACGCACACGCCCCGCTACCGGATAAACTTGCGCCATACCTGGACATTCGCACCTTTGCAGAACCGAGCGCGCTTCTTGAAGCCTGTCAGCAGACGATGCAGGCAGGGCAGAGGATGGCTTTTATTGGGCCTGAGGATCCCTCCAATGAGTCCCTGGGCGAGCCCAACCCAACGGCATTGACCAACTACCTGCACTTCCATCGGGCCAACAAAACCGCTTATGAGCTTGCCGTGATGCGCATTGCCAGTGACATCGGTGTTGCAGGTCACATCGCTGCCCAGCAGTGTTTTGACGAAGGTGGCAGTGAGTTTGACATTCATATGGCCTATCTGATCGGCTCCAGGCAATCGGAAGTGGAACTACCCTACGGCAACATTGTTGCGCTGAACGAGCACGGCAGCGTACTGCATTATCAGTTTCAGGAACGCCGGGTGCCCGACGTTTACCGCAGCCTGTTGATAGATGCCGGCGGCAGTTATCGCGGTTTTGCCTCTGATATCACCAGAACTTACACCGCTCCGGGCGTTCAACACGAGCGATTCCGCAACCTGCTGGAACTGATGCAGGCACACCAGCTGGCACTGATTGACAGTGTCAGACCGGGCATCACGTTTGCCGACCTGCATGTACAGATGCATCAGCAGCTGGGTCAGGTTCTCGCTGATGTCAGTCTGGTGAGCTGCAGCGGCGAACAGGCGTTTGAAGCTGCAATAACACAAGACTTCTGCCCGCATGGCTTAGGCCACCTGTTAGGACTGCAGGTGCACGACGTAGGTGGGCACCTGGCTGACGACAAAGGCACCAGCGCGCCACCGCCAGAAAAGTATCCTGCACTTCGCTTTACTCGAGCAGTTGATCTTGACCATGTGTTCACCATTGAGCCGGGACTGTACTTTATTGATTCGCTGCTGGCCGCCGCAAAAGCAGACAAACGCAAACGCGGGTTAATCAACTGGGAGGCGGTTGACGCCCTCAAAGGTTATGGCGGCATCCGCATTGAAGACAACGTCAGAGTACTTCCTGAAGGCGTTGAGAATCTGACCCGCAATGCATTTGCAAAAGTCAGTCGATGAGCCTCAAACACCTTACACCGGAGCGACTGTTCAGCGACCCTCCGCTGACCCAGGGCTTACCCGGCGATCTGAAATTCTCTCCCTGTGGTCAGTTTGCATGCTACCGACGGGTCGCGGCAGATGACCGGGAACGCATGGACCTGTGGCGGGTAAATCTTGAGACCGGGCAGCATGCAGAATGGATCAATGCAAAGCACCTGCAGGGTGAAGGGCCCGACATCGCGGAACTGACCGATGTTGAACGCGCCGAGCGTGAGCGTCGGCGCCAGTTCAATCATGGGATCACCGAATTCAGCTGGCACCCCAACGGCGACGTATTGATGCTGCCGATCAACGGACAGGCTGTCTTTGTGGATATCGCCAGCGCCCAGCTTGAAACCCGGGTAATGACGCCTCAGGATAAGCGCCAGAGCGCGTTCCAGATTTCACCAGAAGGGCACTGGTTAAGCTTTGTGCAAAATGGAGATCTGTTTGCCCTGCCGCTGGATCCGGACAAGCCGTTAGCCAGCCCCCTGCACGAAGCGCGGCAGATCACCAGCGACGCCAGCACAACATTAACCAACGGCCTGCCGGATTTTCTCGCCGCGGAAGAAATGCACCGCTTCCGTGGCCATTGGTTCTGCCCCAACGGGCGCTATCTGGTCTACTGCAAAGTGGACGAATCGGCTGTCGCGATCAGCTATCGACTGGAAATGCAGGCTGCGGGGGCACAGACCATCGCGCAGCGCTATCCTTACGCTGGTGCCAAAAACCCAAGCGTCAGCTTGTGGGTGTCCGATCTGCAAACCGGCCACAACCGGTGCCTGTGGCAGGACAATCCAGGTATGGACACAGACGATGCCTATCTTGCCAGGGTCCATGTCCGGGCTGAACAGTTGTACGTTCAAACCCAGGACAGACGCCAGCAACACCTCAGTATCAAGTGTTTGAGCCTGACGGACGATGACGCCAAATGGCGCTGCCTGTATCGGGAAAGCAGCGCAAGCTGGATTAACCTGAATGACGATCTGACTGTGTTTTCAGCCCAGCGCATACTGATCAGCAGCGAAACCGGCGGCACCAGAGGGTTGTACCTGCTCGACGACAACGGTCAGCGTGCTGCGCTGCAATGCCCGACGCATATCAATCAGGTGGTTCATGCCAGTGACAGCGGTGTTTTTGTGTCCGGCTGGAACGCAGACCCCACTGAGAATCATCTTTTTGCAGTTTCACTGAGCGGTGCACCATGGCGTCAGCTGACCACCCAGGCGGGATGGCACGATGTGGTTATGTCGCCGGATGCGCGCACTTTCATTGATCGCCACAGCCACGAAAGCCAACCCCCGAACATCCACCTGAGACACGTAGAGCCTGGGACGGATCGACTGCTGTGGGCCGAGACATTTGATACAGCACACCCATACCATCCGTATCTAGCGGCGCATGCGCAAGCCGAAATGGGCAGCGTCACCGCGGCGGACGGGCAGCAGCTGTACTACAGGCTCACCCCACCGTCACTCATCTCCGGCCAGCATGCCACCATCGTTTACGTGTATGGCGGTCCGGGACCACAAAAAGCCAAACGCGAATGGAGCCCGTTGACTGTACAACTTTTTGCCCAGAACGGATTTGCCGTGCTGGAAATCGATAACCGCGGCACAGGTAATCGGGGCATCGCTTTCGAGGCACCGATTTATCGGCAGATGGGACGTGTTGAGGTTGAGGATCAGGTGGCCGGCCTTGCCGCTCTGAACGCGCACAGCTGGGCCGATCTGCAGCGGGTGGGTCTGTTTGGCCACAGTTACGGCGGTTACATGACGCTCATGGGATTGTGCCTTGCAGCAGAGCATTTTGCCGCCGGTGTGGCTGTTGCGCCGGTCTGCGACTGGCACCTTTATGATACCCACTATACTGAGCGTTATATGGGTTTGCCCGCAGACAATGAAGCCGGATATGCCAACGCTAACGTTCTGTCGCACCTCGATCGTTTGAAAGCGCCGCTGCTGCTGATGCACGGCATGGCCGACGATAACGTACTTTTCACTCACAGCACGCAGATCATGGCCAGGCTCCAGCAGCTCAACAAACCCTTTGAGCTGATGACCTACCCGGGCGCCAAACACTCCATGCAGGAAAGAGATGTTTCAATCCATCGTTTCAATATGATTCTCGACTTTTTTAACCGCCGGCTGAATCCATGAATGATTCTTCATCAGCGTGGGACACCCAGGTCAGGCCAGCAGAACGCGCAGACCTCGATTTTATTGTTGCGTGCAATCGTGCGATGGCAGCAGAAACTGAAGATGAAGCGCTGGATGCGGTCACTCTGAGCCGCGGCATCACCTATCTGATGGATCACCCTGCAGAAGGTTTCTATCTGGTTGCACAGCACCAGTATAAGCCTGTGGGCACGTTGATGGTCACCTTTGAGTGGAGCGATTGGCGGGCCGGACGGTTCTGGTGGATCCAGAGTGTTTATGTCCTTCCGGACTACCGGCGCAGAGGTGTTTACAGCGTCTTACACGATAGTGTACGCAAGCAGGCGCAAACGGATCATCTAAGCTGCGGCATAAGACTCTATGTGGAGCAGGACAACCAGACTGCGCAGAAGACTTATCGCCATATGGGTATGCATGAAACCCATTACCGACTGTATGAGGAGCTGTTCAGCCAGCAGAGTTGAATGGTTGAGCACGGTTAAACAGACGGAAAAAATTAGCGCGGGTTTCTTCAGCCAGCGTCTGTAACTCAACCCCCCGCAGGTCAGCCAGAAAAGCAGCTGTGTCGGTCACAAACGCGGGTTCATTTTTTCTGCCGCGATTGGGTACCGGCGCCAGATAGGGGGCATCGGTTTCTATCAGCAGGCGCTGCGCTGGAATCCGCACTGCCACCTCCCTGACGTTAGCCGCATTCTTGAAGGTGACAATTCCGGATATCGACACGTAATAACCAAGCTCTATGGCGGCGCTGGCCAGTTCCCAGGATTCCGTAAAACAGTGCAGTACACCAACAACCCCGGGGAAATCTCGAATCAGTGCCAGTGTATCCGCCTGAGCAGCACGGGTATGAATGATCACTGGAAAGTCATGTTCATGCGCCAGCGCCAATTGCTGAGCAAATGTATCGCGCTGCAGGGCCTGGGCAGCGGGATCTTCTACGTAGTGATAATCGAGGCCCATTTCTCCAAGAGCCACCACCTTGGGACGTTGCAGGTATCGAGTTACCCAGCCTGCATCGCCGCTGCAGCTGCCCGGATGTTCGCCAACGCTGGCCCAGATATGTTCATGATCCGCCGCAATGCTCAGCACTTCTTCAATCGCGGGTTGATCCACACCGATACACAAGCATTCGTTTACACCACGCTCCCGGGCTCGTGCAATCGCGCCGTCAGGATCTTCCAGATAATTGAGATGGCAGTGTGAGTCAACAAACACGAACGGGTATTACATGGTGTGGGTATGACGGTCGGACTGTAACGCTCCGGCAAGATAGGTTTCAATTTTACTGCGTGCGACATCATCCTGATCATTAAACTGTACGCCGATACCGGCCGCACGATTGCCTTGTGCGCCTTTGGGTGTGATCCAGACGACTTTACCGGCAACAGGGATCTTCTCCGCCTCGTCCATGAGGTTCAGCAGCATGAACACCTCATCGCCGAGCTCGTACTCTTTTTTGGTAGGAATAAAGAGGCCACCATTCTGCACAAAAGGCATATAAGCTGCGTAGAGAACAGCTTTGTCTTTGATTGCCAAAGACAGTATGCCGTTTCTAACACCGCGCTTCGCTACAGACATGAACAAAACATCCTGTTTTTGATTCGTGATAACACTAAGTCATTCATAAACTTTTTACCTTCAACCCACATGGCACCGCCCTGGTAGACACCCTGGTCCTGCACCCTGATCCCGCACCCTGGTAACGGAGTGTGCATGAAGGTAAAAGCTGGCAAACGGCGTTCAGCCTCCGCCTGAGGGTATACTCAGTGCCACCTGCTGGGCTGTCAATGGTCAAAATATGAAGCAAGCCCCAGTTTTGCCAGTTTACCCGCCCGTTCTTCGCAACAGCGCTACCCAACGCACAATCAATGCCTCCAGCAGCAGCCGCTGATTGGCCGAGTTTGTTGTATCAATCTGCCTTCTGACCGACAGCAGCGCATCCGAAAAAGTGAGCACCGCACTGGCATCCGCGTGCAGACCCGACAGGGGCGCATCATTCAGATGCGCCAGCAGACGCCGATACCAGCGGTCTATCCAGACAATGGCGCCTGCGCTGAGCGATTGTTCAAGCGCGGCAGACAAGTCAATTGCCGGCAGACTTTCGAGCCATTGGTCCAGCGATGAGCCGGCTGCCGCCGTCAGGGCGCTTAGCGGGGCATATCCAGCAGTTGCATAATCCAGGTCAGCCACCGTCAGCCCCTGCTGTTCAAGCCAGCTCCGCGCAGCCCTGTGATCCGGTCGCTGACTGTAACGCTGGGCACGACTGCGGACCGTGGGCATCAGACGACTCCAGAACGGGGTCACAAGTACCAGGTGAGTATCCGGGGGCGGCTCCTCAAGCGTTTTCAGCAGCGCGTTGGCCGCTGCGCGGTTGAGCAGATGCGCATCATAGATCGCCGCCACCTTGCGGGGGGCAATCTGTGCGGTCTGTACTGCAAACTCGGTGACGCGGCGAATTTCCGCAATTTTTATCTCCGCTCCATCTGGTTCAATCCAGCGGAAATCCGGATGTGCAAACTCCAGTTCTTTTTCCGGCAGCGGCGTCTCCAACAACATGCCCGCAACATCTCTGAGCAGTTGCCGATGCCCCCAGCCTGGTGGCGCCGTCAGCGCCAGCGTATTTGGCAGCTTGTTGTTGTCGCGTAATTGAGTGAGACGCTCTAACAGCTCGTCGTGCCAGGGGTAAGGCCCACTCACGCGAGATACCGTTCAATAAAAGGATCCACAATAGCAAACATCGCGGTCTGAACTTCCTTAATGGATAAGCTTGCGTCGATCAACTGCATTGTGGTCCGGGTTGCAACACGCTGCAGATAGCCGGTTCTCACTGCATGGAAAAATTCAACCTGCTCATTTTCCATACGGTCCTGCTCGCGACCAGCGATCCGTTGATGTCCGATTTCGGGATCAATATCCAGATAAAGTGTCAGATCTGGACGCAGGTCTCCCTGTACCCAGTTCTCCAGGGCAGTCACATAATCAAGCGGCGTGCCGCGGGCGACGCCCTGATACGCGTAAGTGGCGTCCGTAAAGCGGTCACACACCACCCACTGCCCTTTCGCCAGGCGTGGTTTGATCTCGTGACTGATATGCTGATGACGCGCGGCAAACACCAGCAGCAGTTCAGTCAGGCCGGCGACGTCTTCCTGCCAATCTGAAAGCATCACCTCACGAATGGCTTCAGCCATGGGTGTCCCACCTGGCTCGCGGGTCTGATAAACATCGATACCGGCTTGTCGGAGGTGCCGGCAGAGCGCATCAAGACTGGTGGATTTACCCGCACCTTCAGAGCCTTCAAGGGTAATGAATTTGCCCGGCGTCGACATCAACTACTCCGTCAGACCCAGCTGATATTTACGTACCGCTTTGTTGTGCTCAGCCAGCGTGCGGGAAAACTGGCTGGCACCATCACCTTTGGCCACAAAATAGACGTAATCACCTGGTGCCGGATGTGCCGCCGCGTAGAGCGAGGCTTCGGAGACAGTGGCAATGGGGGTTGGCGGCAGGCCACGATTACGATAGGTGTTGAACGGCGACTCAACCTGCAGATGGTCCCGTATCAGATCACCATCAAAGTCCTCTCCCAGAGCATATATCACCGTCGGATCCGTCTGCAGGCGCATGTTGTCAGCAAGTCGTTTATGGAATACCTGGCTGATCTGCTGACGATCTTCAGCGCGGCCGGTTTCTTTTTCGATAATGGAAGCCAGGATCAACAGTTCATATTGATTCTTTAACACGGATCGCTCACTACGGTTCTGCCAGATGTCCTGCAAGGTCGCCTCAAGCGCAGCCGCCGCGCGTTGCAGCAACTGCACATCCGTGTGCCCGCGGGTAAACTGGTAGGTGTCTGGAAAGAATAACCCCTCCGCGGAATAGTGCCCCTCAACGGAAGCGGACCCTTCATGGATGAGTTCAGTCAACCCGAGTGCGGCGGCGAGGCTCCGCGCATCATGGGCCTGCAGCGTCTGTTGCAGCGCCGGTTGTTTGCGGAGCTGCGCCAGCAACTGCTGCACGGTGATACCTTCTTCAATTCGGAACGCATGGCGAATGACTTCACCTTGCGTCAGCTTGTTAAGCAGCTGGCGCGGCGTTGCCGACTGATTAAACAGGTATTCGCCGGCCTGCAGGCGTGTATCTGCACCGGTAAGACGTCCTAAAAGAACAAAGCGCCGTGCACTGTGCAGATACTGTGCATCTACCAGTTCTTCAGCCAGGGTAGCGAGGGATTCGCCAGCAGCAAAATTAATCACGAGATCTGCATCAGCCTGCAGGGGTGAATCTGCCCAACGAAGAAACTGCATGGAGAGCAGCGCTGCGACCAGACAAGCCGCAACCAGCAGGACTGCGGCCCCGATCAACCACTTACGCGGCATACACAACGACCGTCAGACTGTGCCGAAAACCAGGGTTCCATTAGTGCCACCAAAACCAAACGAGTTGCTTGCTGCGGCCTTGATGCTGACCTTACGTGCCTCGTTAGGCACATAGTCAAGGTCGCAGTCCGGACTCGGGTTATGCAGGTTGATTGTTGGTGGCAAAACCTGTTCAGCAAGCGCCATCACGGTAAAAATCGCTTCGACTGAACCCGCTGCGCCGAGCAGGTGGCCAATCATTGACTTCGTCGAACTCACAGGCAGTTTTGTGTCGTGACCAAACACGGATTTCACACCTTTGGTTTCAGCAACGTCGCCAAGCGGCGTGGAAGTGCCATGAGCATTCAGATAACCCAGGTCCTCGGGATTAAGGGCAGCATCTTTCAACGCATTGACCATTGCAGCCGCCCCACCTTCACCATTTTCCGCCGGACCGGTAATGTGGTGCGCATCGCCACTCATGCCAAAACCAAGCACCTCGGCATATATTTTTGCGCCGCGTGCTTTCGCCCGCTCATACTCTTCAATGACCAGTACACCTGCACCATCTCCAAGAACAAACCCGTCCCGCTCTTCATCCCAGGGACGTGACGCAAGCTCCGGCTCGTCATTACGCGTTGACAGCGCTTTCATGGAACTGAACGCCGCCACACAAATGGGTGAGGTGGCAAACTCCGAGCCACCCACCACCATCACATCAGCTTCACCATACTGAATCATACGTGCGCCAAAACCGATGTTATGCGTACCCGTTGTACAGGCCGTTACAATGGCGATATTCGGACCTTTGAAACCATACTTGATCGACAGGTTACCGGAAATCATATTGATGACTGAGCCCGGCACAAAAAACGGCGATACCCGTCGCGGACCGCTGTTGAGTAACGTCGAATGGGTTTCTTCGATCAGATTGATACCGCCGATACCGGAACCAATAGCAATACCGATGCGATCAGCATCTGCCGGATGAGATTCCAATCCCGCATCCGCAATGGCCTGGGTGCCCGCTGCCATGCCGAACTGGATAAAGCCATCGATACGACGCGCTTCTTTAGCCGACATGTACTGGGTTATGTCAAAATCTTTGACGGGCGCGCAGATTTTGGCACTGTAGTCGGCTGTATCGAAGTATGGATTTGTGACAACACCACTGGTGCCAGCAATGGCAGCCCGCCAGGCGTCCTCCACTGTATTGCCAATGGGGGATACCATACCCAGGCCTGTAACGACGACTCTTCTTCTGCTCATATCAGCGCTCTGCACCCTCGTTGTCGGCGAATTTGTACTCTCAAAGACACTCTAAGGCATCTTCTTACCTACTTACCGCAACTGGCGTTACGACTTTGCAGATAGTACAGAACGGAACAAACTCTTGCAGCCTGCTCCACACATATATCGCGACATGCGCCTGGCGACGCATGTACTGCTCTAAGCGGCTTTACGACCCTTCCCAATGGCGGGATGCGTCGCAAATATCGCTATTGGTGGGCTAAAATATAGCTGATAGCGTCTTTGACGGTGCTGATCTTCTCAGCCTCTTCGTCAGGAATTTCGGTCTCAAATTCCTCTTCCAACGCCATGACCAGTTCGACTGTATCCAGCGAATCAGCGCCGAGGTCCTCCACAAAAGACGCATCGTCTTTCACTTCGTCCTCTTTGACACCGAGCTGTTCACAAATTAATTTCTTTACGCGTTCTTCAACACTACTCATGCTAAAGGGGTCTCCCTAAAAAGGTTCCTGGAGGCAGGGCGAGCGCATTCTATAGAGGCGTTTTCAGCAACGCAAGCGAGCTTTTGAACCTCTGCATGCAGCACACTCTGCACGTTAGTTTGTTATTTATTGACAAACATATTAAGCGGCGTACATACCGCCATTAATATGCAGTGTTTGTCCGGTTATATAAGCTGCATCATCGCTGACGAGGTAAGCTACCGCGCCCGCCACTTCATCCACCTCCCCCATCCTGCCTAACGGAATTCTTTCGAGCATCATTTCAGTCTGCTCTTGCGTTAACTGCGACGTCATATCCGTACCGATGAACCCAGGCGCAACAGTATTCACCGTAATATTGCGTGAAGCCACCTCAACAGCCAGAGCACGTGAAAATCCTTCTATCGCCGACTTGGAAGCGACGTAATTGCTTTGTCCGGGATTCCCCATTCTTGCGACGACGGACCCTACATTTACAATGCGCCCCCACCGGGCTTTGAGCATACCTCTGAGCACCGCCTTGGTCACTCGATACAGACCATTGAGATTGGTTTCAATAACATCAGTCCACTCCTCTTCACTCATCCGCAACAGCAGGTTATCCCGGGTTATACCCGCATTATTCACCAGCACCACTGGCGGTTCGGCTTTATCTGCAACAACTGAGAGAGCCTGCGCTATGGATTCCGAGGATTGCAGCTGCAGCTGCAATCCCATGCCATGTTCGCCGATAGCGGTTGTGATCTGGTGCGCGCCTTGCGCTGAGGTTGCCGTACCGACAACAAAAAAGCCATCGTTTACCAGGCGCTGCGCGATGGCGGCACCGATGCCTCGCGAGGCACCCGTGACTAAAGCTGTTTTTCTGGCCATACGGATTTCAGTGAGACTCAGATGGAGAATTAACCGGCATGCGCTTGCGGCATTGCCAGCGCCGTTGTCGGGGTCGCTTTGGAAATACGTCTGATTAAACCGGCCAAAACATTACCTGGCCCGCACTCAAAAAAGTGATCCACACCACCCTGAACCATTCTGTTCACAGATCTGCTCCACAGTACGGGCTCTGCAATCTGGGCAAGAAGATTATCCCTGAGTTGTTCAACACTGGTGGGTATGTCCGCACTGACGTTCTGCACAATCGCCATCGCTGGCATCTGCAGATCAATACCCCCCAGAGCCTGGGCAAACTCTGCTTTAGCGCTCGCCATCAATGGTGAGTGAAAGGGTCCGGAGACATCGAGCATCACCGCCCTTTTTGCACCAGCAGTTTTACAGGCATCTGCAGCGGTCTGCACAGCTGCGGCGGCACCCGCTATCACGACCTGTCCCGGCGCATTGAAATTGGCTGCAACAACAACGCCGTTAGTCGCCTCGCAGCAGGCGATGACTTCATCATCAGACAAACCCATAATTGCCGCCATGGCTCCTTGTCCGCGCGGCACTGCAGCTTCCATAAGCTCTCCGCGCAGGCGCACCAACCTGACCGCGTCGGCAAAATCCAGGGCACCAGCGCAGGTCAGGGCCGAGTATTCACCCAGGCTATGCCCCGCAACATAACCAGGCGCAGGGGCATGAGACTGCCATACGTCCCAGATGGCGACTGAGGCTGTCAGCAGGATAGGCTGTGTATTCTGGGTGGCAGATAAATCTTCCGCAGGCCCCTCCTGCACCATTTTCCAGACATCAAAGCCAAGCAGATCAGAGGCCTGAGCAAATTTCTGCACAACACTCGGATACTGCTCGGCAAGTTCTGCCAGCATGCCAACACTCTGCGCGCCCTGGCCGGGAAAGACTGCACCAACGCTCACCGCGGTTACTCTTTGTCTGCAATAACCTGACGGCCGCGATAGTAGCCGTCTGCAGTAACATGATGGCGCCGATGGGTTTCACCCGTGGTGCCATCCACAGACAGTGTGGGGTTGCTTAAACTGTCGTGTGAGCGACGCGTGCCACGACGACGGCGCGTCACTTTGTTCTTCTGTACAGCCATTGTTTTTCCTAAAGTTCAGATTATTAAATTTGCGTTACTGCTTGTCTGCGACGTCGTTATCCTGCGCATCATCTTCGCGCAGTTTTAACTCAGCAAGCGCCGCAAACGGTTTATATGTGTCTACCGGTCCAGCCTGATCATCACCGTAGCTTAAGGCCGGGCGATTACCACAGGCGTTATCAGCACACACTTGTGAAGGTAAGCGCAACAGCAACTCATCTTCGATCAATTCCAGAATATCCAGCTGCGGCCCACTGACCACAATGATGTCCAGCCTTTCATCCAGCGCCTGCCACGCCTGCGCCTCAATTTCCGATCTTGCCAGCACGCCATCTACCGATGCCTGCAGATGATAGGCCACCGGTTCGATACACAGCTGACATTGTACCTCTACCTGAGCCTCTGCTCGACCGACCACACCGATGCGCGCGTTGTCATCCCAGTAGAACTGCAACTCTGTTTTTACCCAGGCGACACTCTTACACTCTGCAGCAAGCCGCATACAGGAATGTGCCGGTAGCGCTCGCACGATCTTCGCACTGGTCTTGGCCAGCTCTACATAGGAAGGCGCGGAGGACTCAGCACTGGGCTTATGCTGTGAATCTTTGCCGTTTTCAGGACTTTTGACGACAGGCTTTTTAATCACAGACATGGCGGCGGCAATGATAGGTATCTCAACAGGCCATGTAAACCCGCACAAGCTACTGAATTTATAGGTAAATCGATGCACTTTTTCACCCTTAATCAGCACTGCCCACATGCCTGAATCAGCAATTCACCCCCCACTGATTCTGGCCTCTACCTCAAGCTATCGAGCTGATGCCCTGAGGCGGCTGAAGCTGCGCTTTACAACAGTGAATCCTGAGATTGACGAGCAATCCAAAGGTGCAGAAAAACCCGCCGCGCTGGCACTGCGCCTTGCTCATGCCAAGGCAGCTGCCGGTCTGCGGCAACACCCGGGCAGCGTGGTGATAGGCTCTGATCAGGTCGGATTCTGCAACGGACGCCGGCTGCATAAACCGGGCAACGCACAGCGCAGCATTGAGCAACTCACGCACTGCAGCGGCAAGCGTGCGACGTTTTACACCGCAGTTGCCGTACACGATCACTGCCATGAACTGGCCACCGTAGTCCCCACAGAGTTACAGTTTGGCCCGCTGACCCGGACGGTCATCGAAAATTATGTGAACGCGGAGCCTGCGTTCGATTGTGCGGGTGGCTTTAAAATAGAGGGTCTGGGAATCAGTCTCTTTACCAGCGTATCTTCCAGCGATCCAAGCGCAATCATCGGCCTGCCGCTCATCGCCACTATTACGCTTCTGCGATCACTGGACTGGCAGATCCCAACCAGCACCTGAACACAAATCTGACGTCAGCAAGGTGCTGAACAAAAAATTATTTCAAGACCGCGCCTGGCAGGTTGCCCAGAATTCCGTCATGGCCGGCGCTACCGGCGCGACCACTTTCAATGTATCCGCACCCAGCGGTATGGTCAGTTTACGTGCATGCAGACACAGTCTTGGCGCCGCTGCTACGGGCAGTGGTCGATCGCTGTCAGCGCCAGCCTGTTCTGGTTCAGAAGGCTGTCCAGAAGTAGCGGCGGCGTATTTATCATCGCCCAGGATAGCGTGTCCGCTGGCACTGGCGTGGACTCTGATCTGATGTGTCCTGCCGGTGTGCAGAGTGGCCTGCAGCCGCGTTGCCAGGTCGCCTGCTCGCTCCAGAACTTCGAAATCTGTCCGCGCCTGAGCGCCGGCACGACTTACTCTGACCCGACGCTCGCCCCAGCTGGTGGCATACCTTTCAAGATTGAGTTGCACAACACGCTGCGCGGCCGGCCAGTGTCCATGCACGTACAGCTCGTATATTTTTTTGACCCGGCGCTCACGAAATGCAGCTTGGGCAACCTGCAGCGCGCTGCGTTTTTTTGCCAGCGCCAGCACGCCTGAGGTATCCCGATCCAGGCGATGCACCAGCTCCAGGCGCGGATTGGCATAAACATCACGTAAAATCTCAACCACCCCGGATCGAATAGACGATCCACCATGTACCGCCACGCCGGCAGGCTTGTTCAGAATAAGGAAATCAGCGTCTTCAAAAATCACGCTGGCCTGCAGGGTTTGCGCAATGTCAGCAGAATACTCAACGGGCAGCGCGGCACGGGCGCGCGTAGGTGGAATACGCACTCTGTCCTGCATCTGCATACGATAACCGGCTTTGATGCGCCCACCGTTCACTCTGACCTCGCCCCGTCGCAGAATGCGGTAGACGTACTGCCGAGGCACGCCTTTCAACCTGCGCAGCAGAAAATTATCAATCCGTTGGCCTACATCTTCAGGATCCTGGACCTCAACATGCTGGACAGTCATGGTGGTAACAACATATAAACTTTAGGGCTTTTAAGGAGTTAGCAAACAATGTTAACATCAGCCGGTCTCGTCGTGAGCAAATCATCGGCGACAGCCCTTCGCGTACAGCGACTGCAGTAAAGTTAAAGGTTGTCATCGAAGATGTCGACCAGTTAGCCCACTTCGAGGCAAGACAACATAGTGCGCCCTGACGGCCTAAGAGCAATATTGGCATTCCAGCTAGACAACCCGCGGAATGCGCCAGCCCTCAAACAAACGCCTGTTAGTCTATGAACTATTGGAAAAGATTTTGACGCCAACGCGTGTCACTGGCTCTCACCAGAGCCCGCGAACACGGCGTTGTTGTCACCAGGAATAGATACAGACCCTGATGCGATATGCGCTCATCCGCACTTATCGCCTCAGTTGAAACGTTAAAGTAGCGCAGCCACCCGCGAAGCAGAAACTGAGTTGGACAGTCTGACTGAACTCTTGAAACGCAGCGCGGTGCAAGCTCCTCAAGCTGGACGTTGCATACAGATGCCGACGGTGAATACGCCTAAGCGTCCATGCACCCGCCAGGTTGGGCGCGCAACCTCCTAGCCTACCAATAGCTATGGCTAACTCTCTTTGTTGTCGATATTGCGGCGCGCCCGTTTAACAACCCGCGCGTTTATTTTTAGACATTTTAAGAGTCCAACATGAAAAGAATGTTAATCAATGCTTCCCATTCGGAAGAGGTACGCATTGCCCTGGTTGATGGTCAGAAATTAAATGACCTCGACATAGAAAATCGATCCCGCGAACAGAAAAAGTCCAGTATCTATAAAGCCAGAATCACCCGCGTTGAACCCAGCCTGGAAGCTGCCTTCGTCGACTTTGGCTCTGAACGCCATGGCTTTCTGCCGCTGAAAGAAATTGCGCGGGAGTATTTCAAAAAGCGCATGACCGAAGGTGGCTCGCGCACCCCAATTCAGGAACTGGTTAAAGAAGGCCAGGAAGTACTGGTGCAGGTGGATAAAGAAGAGCGCGGCAACAAAGGCGCTGCGCTCACGACATTTATCAGCCTCGCTGGACGCTACATGGTCCTGATGCCTAACAACCCTCGCGCCGGCGGCATTTCACGCCGCATTGAAGGTGAAGACCGTGATGAACTTCGCGAAGCCCTTGCGCACCTGGATATCCCTGAAGGCATGGGTGTCATCGTTCGAACCGCGGGTGTGGGTCGCAGCGCAGAGGAACTGCAATGGGATCTGGCCTACCTGCTGCAACTCTGGCAGGCGATCCAGAGCGCTAACGAGGTAGAAAAAACGCCGTCACTGATCTATCAGGAAAACAGTGCTGTGTTACGTGCAATTCGCGACAATCTGCGTCGTGATATCGGTGAGGTGTTGATCGAAGGCGAAGAAGCCTACGCAGAAGCCTCAGCGTTCATCGCCCAGGTCATGCCCCACTATAAAGAGAAGGTAAAACCTTACAGCGACGGCATCCCGCTGTTCAGCCGATATCAGATTGAAAGCCAGATTGAGTCCGCCTTCGAACATACGGTGAAACTGCCTTCTGGCGGCAGCATCGTTATTGACCCTACCGAAGCGCTGGTGTCCATCGACATTAACTCTGCGCGCGCCACAAAAGGCGCGGACATTGAAGAAACAGCCTTAAATACCAATCTTGAAGCCGCCGACGAAATAGCCCGTCAGTTACGCATACGCGACATTGGCGGTCTGATTGTGATCGACTTTATTGACATGATGAACCAGAAAAATCAGCGCGCCGTTGAAAACCGCATGCGCGATGCGCTGGAAGTCGACCGGGCTCGCGTGCAGGTCAGCCGCATTTCACGTTTTGGTCTGATGGAGATGAGCCGCCAGCGTCTGCGACCATCGCTGGAAGAAATCACCACCGTACTGTGCCCTCGCTGTAATGGTCAGGGCCGTATCCGGGATACCAAATCTCTAGCACTGGCGATTCTGCGAATTCTCGAAGAAGAATCATTAAAAGAGCGCAGCGCCGTGGTCCGTGTACAGGTGCCACTGGCTGTAGGCGCTTATCTGCTCAACGAAAAACGTCAGGATGTCGCTGAAATTGAACAGCGCACCGGCTGCCATGTGGTCATAATTCCAAACACCAATCTTGACACCCCCCACTACATTGTAGAACGCCTCCGGGATGACCACGTCAAAGAAGAAGGCATTGTGCCCAGCTCAACACTTTCCGAATTAGCCAACCAGGCCAGTGACGAAGATATTCCGGATGACAGTATCGTCATTCAAAGACCTCAGGCTGCCGTGCAGACGCTGCAACCGCAACAACCGCCTCCACCACCCGTGGAAGCGGTTGCAAAACCAGCTGCAGCTGTGGCACCCGTGGAAACGGCAACCGCCAAAGCAGGATTCTGGTCAAAACTTGTGAAGAACCTGTTCAGTGATGAAGCGCCGAGCCCACAGGAGACGACAACCACAACCGCAAAACCCGCAAAGCCTACCCGTCAGCCTGCTAAGCGCCAGGATCGCGAACCATCAAATCGCAGCACTACTCGCAGCAGGACCCCTCGTGACCAGAGCAAAGACGCGCCAACAAAAGGTGAACAGAGCAAAGCACCTCAAAACGACAAGAGCGACGCCGATGACAGCGGCAAGCGCGAAAGCAGCAACGAGCGGCCAAAACGCAGCAATCGTAGAAACGATAAGCAGGACACGCGTAACAGAAGTGAAACTTCAGACACAGGTAACAAGCCCAGCACACCTAAGCGTGAAGGTCCGAAAAAGCCAAGGCCTTCTGCTGCCGAACGCGCACCCAGCGAAGAAGCGCTGGAAAGCAGTAAGCGGGCACCTCGACGCAACCGTGCTGAACCAAAGCCGGCAACCAACCCGTCAAACTTCAAGAGTCAGGGCCCTGATCGCACTCGAAGCACTGTGGAAGTGGTGAGTGATGCGCCCAGTGATGCCACGGGTACAAAAGCTGACACTGACACCATCGATGCTGCCGGCGATGCGGATCGCAAACCGGCAAAACCGCGAGGTAGAGCCTCTAACGACCCGCGCAATCGAAACAGAAAGCGTACGGCTGGCGAATCTGCAGGCGAATCCAAACCGGAAACTGTTAACGAACCCAAATCAGATGATGCCCCGCCGACAGAAAATGCGCGCAAAACGCCGGTAAAAAAGGCACCTGTCGAGGCAAAAACAGATAATCCTGAATCAGCGCCTGCAGCCCCCGAGGACAAAGTCACGACGCCGGCTGCGGCTGCGGACACAACCGTGCCGGCCCCTGCAGAAAAGTCAGCCGTGGCAGAAAAAGCTGCGCCACCGGTGTTGGAGCACCCCGTCGCAACAGCGGATTCTGCAGCGCCTCAACCGGCACCCCAGCCGGCACCGGCAAGACCTGCTCGAGCGTATAATGACCCTCGGGAGATCAAACGTCGCCAACGGGAAGCCGAGCTGAAAGCCCAAGGGGTAATGAGCAACAGCAGCCAGCGTCAGGACAGTACCGACGGCTCAAGTTCCAGCTGAACGCCGAAATGGGCTAAAACGTTCCGGCGGATCGCTTCGGCAAAATCAAGGACAGCATCGCTGTCCGCTTTGCCGCGATTCACCAGCACCAGAGGCTGAGCTTCCCAACACATCACCTCTGGCGCTGGGCGCGACTTCCAGCCTAACTGATCGATAAGCTGAGCCGCACTCAGCTTAACCCATTGCGTTGTGTCGCCCTGAGGGAAAACTTTCAACCAGCTGGCCCGCGTCTTCAGCGCCGCAGCAAAAGATGCCTGAACTATGGGATTCTTGAAAAAGCTGCCGGCGTTGGGCGCTCTGTTTACATCTGGTAGCTTGTTAGCCCGGATGCGCTTTATCGCGGCAAAAACGTTCTCAGGACTTGGATTCAAGTGCTGGTGTGCCGCCAGATCCGCCTGCAATTCGGGATAATCAATCACCACGCGCGGCTGTTTCTGCAGGCGCAGCCGTAAGCGGGTGATCACCCAGTCCCTGTGTTTCTTGAAGATGCTGTACCGATAACTGAACTCACAGGCCTGCGCATCTAACCATTGCAATCTGCCTTGCGCATCGAGGTACTCTACCGCCTCAACAAACCTCGCAATCTCTACGCCATACGCGCCAATATTCTGGACCGGCGCTGCCCCTGCCGAACCCGGTATCAAGGCAAGATTTTCAAGCCCATACCAACCGTGCGCCAGTGCATAAGTAACGGTGTGATGCCAGTTTTCTCCTGCAGCAACGTCAATAACAGCGTCGCGATGCGTTTGCGCAACCAGATCGATACCCGTTAAACCCATCAGGCAGACAAATTGCGCCACGTTGCGGTGGGCAACCACATTGGACCCCTCGCCCAGGGCCAGGAACGGCAGATTCTGCTTTCGACTGTATGCCAGGGCTTCCTGTACCTGTGCCACAGAACTCGCGCGAATACCTGCTTTGGCCCTGGCAGGAAGAGCCAGGGTGTTGGGAATGGGCATGTCCAACTGTACCTGCATCAGTGAATGGACCTGAAGGTGAGATTGATACGTACCGGCACGTTACGTGCGGTGCGGGTCAGTGTGTGCTGGAGCCTGCCATCAAAAATCAGCAGCGAACCGGGGCTGAGATCGATGGCCGTGGATGCTGTGCCCGGAGCGGTTCGGTAGCGGAAGCGGCGGGTGCCACCAACGCTCACCGAGGCGATCACCGGCCCGGCCCCGGTTTCGTCGTCCCGATGCCAGCCCATGTAGTGGCTGCCGTCATCGTATCGATTGACGAGTACAAAGTTGAATCTGCAATCCGCTTTTACATTGACCTGATTAAGCAACACACGCAACTCATCCGGCCAGCCTGAGGTTCGATGATCTGTGCCACTGTATCGATAGTTCAAGCCGTCATCACCAAACCATGCTGACCACCTGGGCGCAGTGATCTGACGACCATAGATACTGAAGCTTTCCTGTTGCCACTTCAGCGCGCCGCTCTGCAGACACCAGGCTGCGAGCCTTTGAGCCTGCTGGTCAGATAAAAAATTCGGCAAAAATTCCATGCTGCACGTGCTGAGCCTTGTCTAAAGACCGTTATACTAACCCGGCAGAAAATTGAGTCACGTTTTTAACACCAGGGAGTCATTGAACATGAATATTGAAGGCAAAGTCGCAGCGATCACCGGTGGTGCGTCGGGTCTTGGCCGCGCCACGGCAGAAGCGATTGTTGCACGGGGTGGCCAGGTGGCCATCCTCGACCTCAACCACGAACTTGCACAGCAGACCGCAGAAGAGCTGGGTAGCGCCCGTGCTTACCAGGTGAACGTCACCGACGATGCTTCGGTCCGCAGTGCTATTACACAGATCCAGGCCGACTACGGCACAATTCACATCAACGTTAACTGTGCCGGTATCGGCGCAGCCGCACGCACGGTCGGGCGTGATGGCGCACTGGATATCAACAAATTCAACATGATCATCCAGGTTAACCTGGTCGGTACTTTTTCCGTTCTGAGCAAATGTGCTGCCGTTATGCAGGACAATGAACCACAAGGTGAAGCTCTGGAACGCGGCGTCATTGTAAATACCGCGTCTGTTGCCGCATTTGACGGTCAGGTGGGTCAGGCAGCTTACACTGCAAGCAAGGCCGGTGTCGCGGGCATGACCTTACCCATCGCCAGGGATCTGTCCCGCCAGGGCATCCGGGTATGCACGATAGCGCCTGGAATCTTCGATACCCCTATGATGGCAGGCGCGCCAGATCAGGTGCGCAACCCGCTGATAGAGATGGTTCAATATCCGAAGCGTTTGGGCATCCCCCCCGAATACGGTATGTTGGCTACGCACATCATTGAAAACACGTACCTCAATGGCGAAACCATCCGCCTTGATGGGGGCATCCGCATGGCGCCTAAATAGGTTCAGCCCCTAACGCGCCAGCAGGATCTGCTCAACCCGGGCCAGATCCTCTGGCGTATCAACGCCACCTGGCACCGCGACCGCACTTGCCAACACCCGTATAGATCCACCTGCCTCCAGCCAGCGAAGTTGCTCCAGCGCTTCGATGTCTTCCAGCCGCGCATCGCGCAACGCAACAAATTTGCGCAGCGCATGCACTCGAAAAGCATAAAGACCAACGTGACGCTGCGGTTTGAAGTTCGCAATCTGGCTATCTGTCAGCGCGTTGTGCAACATCAGATCACGCGGTAGTGGTATCGGTGCTCGCGAAAAGTACAGTGCGTTGCCCTGGGTTGTGGTCACCACTTTGACGATGTTGGGATTGAGAAAATCTTCGGTGGTGGCAATCGGTTCAGCAACTGTCGCCATCTCCATGTCGACATCCGCTCGCATCAGTTCGGCCAGCTGGGTGACCAACGACGCCGGCAGCAACGGTTCATCACCCTGCACGTTGATGACAATATCCGCATCATCCCAGCCTAACCGCGCGACCACCTCCATCACCCGATCAGACCCTGACGGGTGATCCTCCCGGGTCAGCATGGCATTGAAACCGGCAGCCTCCACAACCGCTAGTACATCAGAGTCATCTACTGCTGCGATGATGCTGTCTACGCCGGATTCCTGCACCGCCATCATCACCCGGACGATCATCGGAATGCCGGCAATAGGCGCAAGCGGTTTGCCGGGCAATCGCGTGGAGGCCAAACGTGCTGGTACGACAACATGCACTTTCAAGAGACACTCTCCAGCGCCCGGGCTTCGCCATCCTCTGTGTCCTGTTCCACGGGTTGCGGCGCAATGGCACGCTCGGTCAACAGACCAATCAGTATATCCCTGGCGTTTGCTGGCAGTTCAACAGACACACGCAGAAACCAGACGTGGCTGAAGTCATCCTCAAGGTGCTTCAGCTTGGCCGCATCTTTTTCCGTGCAGACCACCTGCATACCGTCCCCAAAGCGTACTTCCGGACCAGAGAAATCATAATGATCGCTATAGGTATGCTTAATGGTGCTGATGCCCAATTCGTGCAGCGATTCAAAAAAGCGACGTGGATTACCTATACCACAAACTGCGTGCACCTGGCTGTAGCGCCCGCAGAACGCAGCAGAGGTGAGCTGTTCGCCACTGGCAAGATTGATGAAACCGTCAGCGTGCATACGCATTACCGACTCTGATTCGACCAGTCCACTGGGTTCACCATTGGCAATCACCCAGTCAACTTCCTGCAGACGCTCAACCGGCTCACGCAGTGGTCCCGCGGGCAGCAATCTGCCATTTCCAACGCCACGCGCTCCGTCGATGATGACGATCTCAATATCTCTGGCCATGGCGTAATGCTGCAACCCGTCGTCTGAAATGGCGATATCACAGACCTGGGTTTCCAGCAGCCGCAGACCTTTTAACCGGTTAGCGGAAATCGCAACTGGACAACCAAGGCGGTCGCGCAGCTGTACGGCTTCATCGCTGTAGCGCTCCGGATCCGCGCCGCTGGGAACCAGGGTACCGGTTTTGCTCAGACGTCCGCCATACCCCCGCAGCACAACACCCGGGGCGTATCCCAGTGCCCGCAGCTCCTCAACAAGCCAGCTCACCATCGGCGTTTTGCCTGTTCCGCCCACCGTTATGTTACCCACCACAATCACCGGCAGGCTGGTACGTGCCGGTGTGCGCTTGCCTGTCTGATAAGGTTTCAGCTGACGTTTGCGTCCCCAGTTGTAAATGCCGGCAAGTGGGGTCAGCAGATTCAGCCACCAGGCACCGTCGTACCAGGCCTGAGACAGACCCAATGCTGACCTTTCAACATACTCACCGCTGGGTAAGCTGATGCGGGCCGCGGCTGGATTTCTTTTTCGCAGAACCCGCTTCTTCTTTTTCACCGGCACATCGTCCTGAAACTGCGCGCTGTGCAGTTCTGCATACAAACCATCCGCAGCAAGCAGGTCCTCGTGTGTGCCTACTTCAACAATCTGCCCATCATCCAGTACAACGATACGGTCCGCGGACTCAACCGTGGACAATCGATGGGCAATAACCAGGGTGGTGCGACCTTCCATGACTGCATCCAGCGCGGCCTGGATATGCCGCTCCGATTCGTTGTCCAAAGCGGACGTCGCCTCATCCAGAATCAACAGCGGCGCATCTTTTAAAAGCGCTCTGGCAATCGCAACACGCTGACGCTGGCCGCCGGAAAGCAGCACGCCATCGTCTCCCACAATGGTGTCAAACCCCTCAGGCAAAGCCTCTATGAAGTCTTGTGCGTAAGCTCGGTTGACTGCCTGTTGAATCGCTTCATCACTGGACCCCAACAGGTCTCCATACGCAATATTATTACGCAGGGTATCGTTGAACAGGGTCACCTGTTGAGAGACAAGTGCGATCTGGCGCCGCAAGGCAGCCAGAGAATAGGTACGGATATCTTTGCCATCGAGCAGGATCCGTCCATGCTCGAGTTCATAAAACCTGGGAATCAGACTGGCGATGGTGGTTTTGCCGCTCCCCGAGCGTCCCACCAACGCAATCGTCTGCCCCGGCTCGATTTTCAGATTCACATGTCGAAGCACCGGGGTATCACCACCGTAGGTGAATGAGACATCTTCGAAAACAAGTTCACCCACCACACGATCTATATCGTCGCTACCCTGATCCTGTTCCACGGCAGAATCCAGTTGAGCAAAAACATCTTCAGCGGCGGCCAGACCGCGCTGCAGTTTGGCGTTTACCTCAGACAGCTTTTTGATAGGAGATCCCAGAAGGCCTGCCCAGGTCAGAAACGTGACCGCTTCACCACTGGTCATGTTTCCCGCACTGTCATAGAGAAGAAAGATTAGAATACAGATGGCCAGGGCTATGATTGTTTCGTTCAACTGCGCACTGAATACTTTGGTTACCGCCATTTTCAGATTCTGCTGGCGATTGACGCGATTGGATTTTTCAAAGCGTTTGGTTTCATATTGCTGGCCGCCAAATGTGCGCACCACCCGATACCCCGCTGTCGTCTCAGAGACCACGTGTGTGACATCACCCATGGACCCTTGAATGCGTCGGCTGATCCTCCGAAAACGACCGCTGGCAAACACCACCACAAACGCCAGCACCGGCAGGGTTGCAATAAAAAGCAGCGTCATCTGCCAGTTCATCCAGATCATGGCACCCAGATAAACAATGACCTTTAAACCATCCTGGATGATTGCGCGCAGCGCATCGGTACCGGTATCACGCAATTGCGCTACGGTGAAGGTCAGGCGGGAAACCGTATGACCCTGGGAGTTTTTGTCAAAAAAGCTGCTCGGCAACTTCAAAAGCTGATCAAACAGTTCCTGCCGCAGCGTGTAAACCACATGAAAAGACACTCGAGCCATCAATGACTCGCCAATGATGGACCCGCTTGCGCGACCCAGAGCAGTTAAAAACATCAACACAGGAATGCTGGCGGCAGCAATAATGACGGCCTCATCCCAGGAGTCGATGAGTTGACCAAACAGATACGCAAAATAGGCCTCTGAACCCGCCGCGCCCAGAAATCCCAGGAAAGAGATCAGGAGCAGCGCCCAATGCGGTGCCACATACTTCAGAAGGCGTTTATATATGGACCAGTCGCCGGATGACTTTGCGATAGTGGTATTCCTCTCGGGCGACATCGCCGCTACAACTTCGGGATGTTTATTCCGATATTTCCTGGGGTTGCTGCGTGGTAATGCTAACGCGGGTAAGGCCCACCGTACCAGCTGCATCCATTGCGCGTACAACCGCCTGGTGTTGCGCCGCAGCGTCTGCGGTAATCACTACCAGGGGCGAAGGTGCATCCGGGTCCATGACCTCCTGCAGGGCCCGAACCAGGGTCTGTTTTTCAGAGTTCACCAACAGGCGTTCATTCACCGCGTAATCGCCACCACGGTCCACCACAATTTCGATGGTACCGGGTTCCACTTCCTGCAGCTCACCGCTGGATTCAGGCAGATTGATCTGCAACTGAGTTTCGCGGATGAAGGTTGTCGACACCATAAAAAAAATCAGCAGCAGGAAAACCACATCTATCAGTGGCGTCAGTTCAACATTGGCTTCATGGCGGCCGCGCCTGCGCTTGGCCATGGATCAGGCGACCGGTTCGACGTGGTGACCGTGCACCATGTCCGCCAGTTTGCTGCTTTCATGCTCAACTTCGACAACCAGTTCGTCGACCCGTCGCAGGAAAAAACGGTGGAACATGAGCGCGGGAATAGCCACTGACAACCCGGACGCGGTGGTGATAAGTGCGGTAGAAATACCGCCAGCAAGCAGATTTGCATTACCGGAACCTTCACGCATGAGGTTGTCAAATACATCAATCATCCCGACAACTGTGCCGAGCAGCCCCAGCAGCGGCGCGATACTGGCGATGATACCCAGTGCCGTAAGATAACGCTCGAGATCCTGATTGACCTGGTTGGTTGCCTCTTCCATTGCTTCTTTCATGATCTCGCGACCACGCTTTGCGTTACTGATACCGGAGGCAAACACATGCCCCAACGGCGAACCTGCACGCAGCTCCCGGGTTTTCTGCTGATCAAACTCATCCTGTTTAAGGGCGTTCCAGGTTTGCGCAAGCAGGTTTTTAGGCAGAATGCGTTTACGCTGCAGCGTCCATAAACGTTCAACGCTGATAGCGGCGGCAACCACGCTGCACAACAATATGGGCACCATCAGCCAGCCACCGGCTTGAATAATTTCTAACACAAAAAGTTCCTCGTTTATCCTTGTCAAAGCGCTTGTACAAAAGCGCTGTTCCAGTTACGCCGGATGCGCGGGAGGTATCGCTACCAGGTACATCCCCTAGCGGTCACCGGCCACAGGCTGTGAATCATACCGTCGGCTTCTCTGACCCAATAATAATCATGTAAGTTGACCGTTGGATCGCAGTGAGGTGCGACAAACTCAACCACCTGACCTAATTGTAGCGCTTGCTGTCCTTTCGGCAGCACAAGCACACCATGTTCATCACCGGCAAAATGAAACTTAACCCCGGCATGATCGTCTGTCACCGGCGTCACGGAGTCTGATGCAAAGGCCTTGTATCCACCATCAACAGTCATTGTGCCCTGTCGCGGCGCACTGATTGTGCTGCACGCCACATGCAACGACACCTCAAAGTCCAGGAACTGGTCACTTTCCGCCGAGGCAATCTGCCGATATTCCTGATCCATGAAGATATAGCTGCCTACCTGCAAGTCCGTCAAACCAGGGACATCCACGTCTATATTGTAGGTACCCGTTCCCCCTCCGGTCACAACGGCCGCATCATAGCCATGCTCGCGCAGAATTTGCAGTCGCGCGGCAACAGTTTCCCAAAGTCCAAGCGATTTATTGCGACGCTCCATGAAGTCATCAATATGCATCACATGACCCGCGTAATGCTGAACACCGGCAAAAGTCAGGCGTGGGTCAGCAACGATCTGCTCCGCAAGTTTCAACAGCAGGTCCATATCTCTGGCTCCCGTGCGCCCCATGGCCACGTCCATATCGAGCAGAATACCCACTGATGTATCCGGATCCAGATGAGACTGCAATGTCTGCAGCCCTATCTGACTGTCCACCACCAGCTGCAGCGTGCTGGTTTGTTTTGCCAGCAGGTTGATACATTGTGCTTTCAGCGGTGTGGTCACCGGAGAGGTAATGAGAATTTTATCAATTCCGCCGCTGAGCAATGCGGCAGCCTCGCCCACCTTTGCCACGCAAACGCCAACGGCGCCTGCCGCCATCTGTTCGCGGGAAATCAGTGGACATTTGTGGGTTTTGGCATGGGGACGGAAGCCTTTGCCGTGATCGCCGAGAAAGGCGGCCATCTTGTCTATATTTCGACCAAGCGTGGGGCGATCCAGAACCAGTGCAGGGGTAGGCAACTCATCAACGGAAATGGGTTGCTCCAGGTGCACAGGTTCAGTGGCGCGACTCTGGGTCTGCGCAATCAGAAACGAGGCGTTCAACAATGGCATCCAACAGTCAAAGAAACCGCCAGTTTAAGCCTCTTCGTAGAAATTTTCGTAATAATAGTTGGTGGCTTCAACAAAACCGCTGACGGACCCACAATCGAAACGCCGACCTTTAAATTTATAGGCCATCACACAGCCGGTTTTTGCCTGTGTGAGCAACGCATCGGTAATCTGTACTTCGCCATTCTTGCCTGGCGGGGTATTACGGAGAATATCAAATATATCCGGTGTCAGAATGTAACGGCCAATGATCGCCAGATTACTCGGCGCATCTTCCGGCGCAGGTTTCTCGACCATATCGGTCACGCGGACCAGCGAATCACTGATCATTTCTCCATCGATCACACCATAACTCCCTGTTTGATCCGCAGGCACCTCTTCGATGGCAACAATACTGCAGCGATACTGACGAAACAGACCAACCATCTGTGCCAATACGCCCTGCCCATCACCCAGACACAGGTCATCAGCCAGGACAACGGCAAACGGTTCGTCGCCAATGATGGTCTGCCCTTTCAGAATGGCGTCACCCAGACCCGCCATATTAATCTGGCGGGTATATGAAAACGTGCAGTTCTTGATCAGCGAGCGGATACCGTCCAGGGATTTTTCTTTGCCCGTGCCCGCTATCTGATGTTCCAGCTCATAACTGACATCAAAATGGTCTTCGATTGCGCGCTTGCCCCGCCCCGTGACAAAGCCGATTTCTGTCAGTCCTGCCTCGGCAGCTTCTTCTACTGCATATTGCACAAGCGGCTTGTCAACGATTGGCAGGACCTCTTTAGGCATGGCTTTTGTTGCCGGCAGAAAACGGGTTCCATATCCGGCAACAGGGAAAAGGCACTTCTTGATCATCAATTCTCAACCCGGCAACAAAAACCCGAATTGTAACGCGCCACCGGTAGAAAAAGCGGGGATTTGTGCACAAGATTGTAACCGCTGTGGAACGCCGGATCAGTACCTGGATCAGCGCTGCCCCACACTGTCCCGGAAGTTGCTCAAGCGCTAACCGCGATCAGGCGCATTTTCCGCAGACACCTGCTCGCGCAAGGAAGCAAGCAGGTGTTCGCAGATCGCATTGCCAACCTGACGTTTCTGTGTCGCGGTAAGCCGTGCCTTGCTGCCATCGGCGCGACGACCGGCTTTGCCTGCTTTCAGAGCATTCGACAGATGCCACGCCACATGCATATGCCGGTCACAGGCAGTAATGTGTTGAACAGCGCGCCTTTGCAGATTCGCTTGCCCTGAAGCATATCGTCCGGAGGCATCCGAGGCATCCGAGGCATCCGAGGCATCAGGCAACTGTTGCAGCGGCCCGCTGAACCCGGATTCTGCAAACCCCGCGTTTTCAAATAAAGGTAATGTTTCACCCATATCAATTCCACGTAACGAATGACTACCCAGTGCTGCAAATCATAACACTACTGTATGTTTATACAATACCCTTTTAACGACTGGATTGTTCCGTTAAAACAAGCTCACCGTCTACCCAGCTGCCTTTAATGATGCTGTCGCGATCAAATCCCCGCTCAAGCAGCGCGTTGGCCAACGGATTCTCGATCAGACGCTGGAACGAGCGTTTCAGCGGTCTTGCTCCGTAAACGGGATCGTACCCCTGGCGCACAACCTGTTGCATCGCAGTATCATCAAGCTCAAGCACCAGCTCCTGCTCAGCAAGCCGCTTATTCAGCGCTGCCAGCTGCAGCAACGCGATTTCTCCGATCTGTTCTTCGCTCAGCGGCTCGAACACAATCAGATCGTCAACACGATTGATGAACTCCGGCCTGAAGTGTTGCGACACCACACCCATAACCGCATCTTTTATCCGTTCCTGCTGACCATCCTGAGTTAACGCCTGAATTACTTCAGATCCCAGATTTGATGTCATAACCAACACCGTATTGCGAAAATCCACTGTACGGCCATGACCATCCGTTAAACGCCCATCATCCAATACCTGCAACAGAATGTTGAACACATCCGCGTGCGCCTTCTCGATCTCGTCAAGCAAAATCAGCGAATAGGGTCGGCGCCGCACTGCTTCGGTGAGATAGCCACCTTCTTCATAACCGACATAACCCGGAGGAGCGCCAATCAAACGCGCCACAGAATGCTTCTCCATGAACTCTGACATGTCCACACGCAGCAGCGCTTCTTCGCTGTCAAACAGTACCTGCGCAAGCGCTTTACACAGCTCGGTTTTACCCACGCCAGTTGGCCCCAGGAACATAAATGAGCCGTTAGGACGATTCGGATCGGCCAGACCCGCCCGAGATCGACGCACCGCCTGACTGGCCGACTTAATCGCATCGTTCTGGCCAATCACGCGCTGGTGCAGGAGATCTTCAAGCTGCAGCAGCTTATCTTTTTCACCTTCCATCAGTTTTGCAACGGGAATACCCGTCCACTTGGCAACAACCTCGGCCACCTCCCCTTCAGTGACTTTGTTACGCAGAAGTTTGTGGGCAGTTTCTTCTTCCGGCGCTGCAAGTTGCGCTTCCAGCCCGGGAATCACGCCGTACTGCAACTCAGACATACGCGCAAGGTCACCTGAACGCCGCGCCGCATCAAACTCAATGCGCGCCGCCTCCAGTTCTTCTTTCACACCCTGGGAGCCTTTCAACGCATTCTTCTCCGCCTGCCAGATCTCATCCAGTGCCCGGTATTCCTCCTGCAGTTCAGCAGCAGATGCTTCGAGCACCTTCAAGCGCTTGAGGCTGGCTTCGTCCTTCTCTTTTTTCAGCGCTTCAATTTCCATTTTCTGCTGGATCAGCCGCCGATCAAGGATATCCATGCTCTCGGGTTTGGAATCCATTTCCATGCGTATACGGCTGGCGGCTTCATCAATCAGGTCGATGGCTTTGTCAGGCAATTGCCTGTCCGTGATGTAGCGATGTGACAACCTTGCTGCGGCGACAATCGCCGGGTCGGTGATGTCCACACCATGATGCACTTCATAACGCTCCTTCAACCCTCGCAGAATCGCTATGGTGTCTTCCATGCTGGGTTCATCTACCAGCACTTTCTGGAATCGACGTTCCAGCGCTGCGTCTTTCTCAATGTAAGAGCGATATTCATCTAACGTTGTCGCACCAACACAATGCAACTCGCCGCGGGCAAGCGCAGGTTTCAGCATATTGCCGGCATCCATCGCTCCGTCGGTTTTACCAGCGCCAACCATGGTGTGCAGTTCATCGATAAACAGAATGACGTTGCCTTCCTGTTTGGCCAGGTCATTGAGTACTGCTTTGAGGCGCTCTTCAAACTCGCCCCGATACTTGGCGCCGGCGATCAGCGCGCCCATATCCAGAGACAGGACTTTTTTGTTCTTGAGGCTGTCGGCCACCTCACCATTCACGATCCGTTGGGCAAGGCCTTCCACAATCGCAGTCTTACCGACACCGGGTTCACCGATCAGCACGGGATTGTTTTTCGTGCGTCGCTGCAGCACCTGAACGGTGCGTCGGATCTCTTCATCGCGGCCGATAACCGGGTCCAGCTTGCCGTCAGCTGCCCGTTCGGTGAGGTCCAGCGTGTATTTACTGAGCGCGCCCTGAGTGTCTTCCGCATTTGCTTCATCAACCGTTTCGCCGTCGCGTTGCGCGTCTACTGCCGCTGCCAGCGCGTTACTGCTGACGCCGGCGTTTTTGAACATGGTACTTAAGGTTGAATCTTCCGCGAGCGCAACCAGCAGTCGGTCTACGGAAATAAACTTATCCGCCGCCTTGGTAGCCGACGCATCAGCGCGACCTAACGTGCGTGCTAAGTCCTGAGAAACGTTTACCTCGCCGGTGCTGGCGCCGATCTTCGGCCTGTCTTCAAGGTAATCGGCAACAGCCTGACGCAAGGCCCTGGTGCGTCCACCTGCCCGTGTCACCAGATTGGTGGCCAGTTGATCCTGCGCATCCAGTAACACCGCTAACAGATGCGCTGACTCAACCTGACTGTGATCCAGGCTCAGCGCCAGAGATTGGGCGTCCGACAAAGCGGTCTGCGCCCGGTTGGTAAATTTATCCATTCTCACGTTCGATTCCTCACTAACCAGAATTTGGTCATCAATACAGATGTGCTGCTACAATGTGGTCGTTTAAACATATTTCAACTGTGAATTAGGTCAGCCTGGTCATGGAACAACGCGAACACCCCCGCATACAAATTCCACTGTTAGTTGAGCTGATCCACCCGGCAATTGGCACCGTTCAGACTACTGCCAGAGACATCTCCGAAGGTGGCCTGTTTGTATACATGAACAATCCAAAAATCCGCGAAGGCGGCAAAATAAAACTTCGCGTACTGACAACCCTGCCAACGGACACACAATCAAAGCCCACTATTGAGATGCAGGTGAAGCGTGTTACCGATGAGGGCCTTGGATTGGCATTCATCAACAAAACCGCTCAACATCTCTGGGGCAGCGTGCAGCAGCCTCGTCAGGAACTGGCCATTGGCAGAGACTACTTCCAGATCCATATCAGCCTTGCCGTGCTGCACGAGAAAAAAGGGGTCCTGCTCGTGCAGGAAAACGGCAAATGGCTGCTACCCGGTCGATTTCTGATCGTAGGCGAATCGCCAGAAAAGGCATTAAGGGATTTTGCGGAGTCTGGCCTCGGCCTGCCCTTAAGTAGTACCATAGCGCCCAACGCCGCGGACAGCATGGTTGATTTGAGCCTGTCGGAAGCTGCCACCTACAGCGTAATTTACACCAGCAGCACAAGCGTCACTGCCATCGAACTGCCTGCACAGAGTCAGTATCGGGATTGGCGCTGGCTGAATCGAATCCGCGACCTGCGCGAGATCACGTTTGCCGTACCATTTCAACGATCCAGCGTAGAGGCCCTGCTACAGAAACAATTTGAGAGCTGAGTAACAGAACATGGTATCGACGCAGTATTTCAGTGCCACGTCAGCCGCACAGAACGGCGGCTACGTCGGACAGATTGTCATTCGACCCAATAACTCCATGGGCTGGCGAACCACACGCTACTTTCTGGCTAGCCTGATGTTTATTTCGTTCACCATGGCCACTGTGTTTCTATGGCAGGGCTACTGGCTGATCCTGCCCTTCACCATGTTGGAGATGAGCTTTCTGCTGGCCTGTTTCTACTATCTGATCAGACGCAACCAAACCCAGGAGGTGGTCTGGTTTGCGGTTGACCAGGTTGTCATGGAAGTCGGCCGCAACGCGCCCGAAATACGGCATGAGTGGCAACGTTTTTTCACCAAGGTGCTGGTTGAAGCGCCCCGTCACCCCTGGTATCCAAGCCGGGTTGCGTTTCGCTACCGCGATAAAGAGTACGAGATCGGTAAGTATCTCAATTCTGAAGACAAACAGATGCTCATCAGAGAACTCAAGCGCATGGTTGCCGCCGCTGACGCTCGACAACACCAGCATCCGGCCCATTAAAACCCTCTATCAGCGGAACGTTTTAACCTGATCCGGCAGATCGCTGGACCAGATAACCGCCCCATGCTCTGCCGTATTGAATACCCTGGCGCCACGACGCAGGTAACGTTCCACAACCTCCGCCCTGGGGTGTCCGTATCGGTTGTTCCGGCCGGTACTGAAAACCACCACCGCAGGCCTTAACCAGCTCACAAAACCAGGTGCCGAAGAACTGATGCTCCCATGGTGTGGCGCCAACAGCCAGTCAATTTGACGCGGCAGTTGGGCCAGCAGTCTGCGCTCTACCCGACTGCTGATATCACCGCTGAAATAAGCGGTACTGCGACCGTTGGATACCACGAGCGTACACGAAGCATCGTTGCTGGTACCGGCCTGGGCGTCAACCAGCAGTTGGAAGCTCACGCCGTCCCAGCGCCAGCCCTCACCGCTGCTGCAGGGTTGATCGGCGCCCAGATAGCGGGTCTGGGGGTAGAGCCTGCGCAATTGCGACAATCCACCGGCATGATCATTGTCGGTGTGGCTGATCAGCACGCGATCAATTCGGTTTGGACCGCTGACGCGCAACAGGGGCACCACCGCGGCCTGCAGCATATTGAAGCCTGACCTGAAGCTTGCACCTGTATCCACCAGCAGCCGATGACTGTGGGTATCGATGATTGCTGCACTGCCCTGACCAACATCGACAACCTGTATCCGGAAATGCTCAGCGGGCACGTCCAGCGGCTGTTGCAGCATTACCGGCAGCCAACCGCATAGCGCCAGGAGCCGGAATACCGCAGGCGCAGGCGACAACGCAATGGCGCCAGCAATCAATGCCATGACCGCAATCTGCCAATCAAAATAACCCAGTGACAGACCTGTTTGAGGAAACCGTTGCAGGACGTGTACAACCAGCCCAAGAGAGGCATCTGCCACATACAGACACACAACAGACAGCCAGGACAGTCCTGGCACTGTATGTAACAGCAGGCCGGACATGCCCGCCGGAATGGTCAGCCCGGTGACCAGCGGTACAACCAGCAGATTGGCCAGCGGACTGACCACCGGCACCTCACCCAGGATAACGCCCAGCAATGGCGTCAACATCAGCAGCAGGATGACCTGGCAGCACAGCAAACCTGTCACCGTGCTGAACAGCGGCCGGCGCGCGGCAAATACATAAAGTAAGGCGCCAACGGCGGAAAACGAGAGCCAGAAGCCCTGTTGGAACGTCACTTCAGGGCGCACCACAACCGCACATAACAGCACGCCGGTAAACAGATGCCACCAGGGTGTGCGCCGCGAGAGCAGAAACAGACACGCAACGCCGCCTGTCATCATGGCTGCGCGTACAACAGGAGGATCGGCACCTACCTGCACCACCAGCAGGACAAGACTGAACAGCCCTGTGAGCAACGCTCCGCGGCGGGGCACCCAACCCGCATGACGCCACGGCAGCAAACGCAAACCCGCATGCACAACGAGGTAAACAAATCCGAAAAACACCCCGACGTGTAAGCCCGAGATCACCATCAGATGAATGGTGCCGGTGGCTCGGAAGACCTGCCAGGCCTCCTGACTGACCTGGGCGCTGCGTCCCAGCAGCATTGCATTAAGCAGGTCAGCATGGACGTAGCGTTTGGGATCGATGTGCAGGCGCGGTTGGGCCTCAGGCCCCGCCTTTGTCACTCTGACATGTTTGACATAGCCACTGGCAACAAATCCGTTGCCCCGCAGCCAGCGCGCATAATTGAAACCACCGGGGTTACCCAGAGCCGCAGGCAGACTCAGATTCACCTCAGCATGCAGCTGTGTTCCCGCAGATAAACGCGCCTGCATGTCATACCAGACCAGCCTGAGCTTGCGGGATTCGAGCTGGCGACACCCCTCGCTGTGCACTTTGAGCACCCGGGTTTCAAGCACCAAACGTTCGGCCAGCACAGACCCAGGTTCAAGCAGACGCAGGGTCACATCATGAGGCGCACGTTCAATGCAGCCGGGTGATTCATGCGCCGAGGCGAACCACAGACCAAAGCGTACGCTGGCTAACACCAGAATCACCATCAGACAAACGACTTTTGTGGCATTAGACAATGATGTGGCAACCGTCGACGGGCATAATGTGGGGATGCCAAGAACCCGTCTTAAACGTTATCTGCCCAGCCCCCACCAGGTCCGCGAGAACCCGGCGCTCCGACCTGTGGCACATCTCCTGGCTGGGAGTGAGATCTGGCACCTGAACCGCCGCTCTGCGGCGGGCGCGGTATTTATCGGCCTGTTTTGTGCGTTCCTGCCCATCCCGCTGCAAATGGTCATCGCTGCGGCACTGGCCATCACCACCCGCTGTAATTTACCGATCTCGGTGGCACTGGTATGGATATCCAATCCCATCACCATTCCACCAATTTTTTATTTCACTTATCGCCTGGGTGCCTGGTTGCTTGACATGCAGATTGCGGTGGATTCCATCGAGTTGAGTTTTCATTGGGTCTGGCAGAACCTGGCGACCATTGGTTTCCCGCTGCTGGTCGGCTCTCTGATCTGTGGCTGGGTCGCGGGTGTGACCGGATTTGTGCTAACTCGCGTGTTGTGGCGCCTGCATGTTGTACAACGCTGGCAGGCACGCCGCGAGCGTGTTAAAGCTGCACGTGCAAGAAACAGCTAGCAGTTCGTCTGATTAATTTGTTGAGTTAGTCAGGCAGAACACTAATGCAGCGCTGCAACGGGATCCATCTGGGCTGCGCGCCGGGCTGGAAACCAGGCTGACAACAGACACAGGCCACAGCTCATAACACCGATAGCCACGAGATCACCCGCCATCACCCGCACCGGAATTTCCACAAAAAATGATCCATCCAGCAGATGACGACCACTTACGGATGCGATCAGCGACATGATGCCGTTGATGTAGTGAGCACAGATTATGCCCAGTCCAAGCCCGATAAAGGTGCCCAACACACCAATACACACGCCCTGCAGCAGAAACACCTGACGGATCAGACCTGCGGTGCAGCCCATGGTGCGCAATATAGCAATGCTTGCCCGCTTGTCGTTCACGACCATGGTTTGTCCTGCAATAATGTTGAAAGATGCAATTGCCACAACCAGCAACAAGAGCACAAACATCATGGATTTTTCCAGCTGCACCGCTTGAAACAGCTCTCCGTAGGCGCTCACCCAGGTGTCCAGTTCCAGACCCGGTAGCTTGGCAGACAGCTGCGTGGCAACCTTCGGTGCCCGCAATGCATCGTGCAACTGTACCTGTAAACCCTGAGAACCCATGGTCTGCCATTGAGTGGATGTCTGTCGGTCGATGTTGACAATCACCAGGGAGTAATCAGGCTCCGCACCCAGTTCAAACGTGCCCAGCAGGGTAAAGCGCAGCAGTTTCGGCGCTACGCCATCAGCAGCGGTGGCAATGGCCAGAAGTACGACGGGGTCGCCCACGCGCAGACCCAGATAACGTGCCAGAGGCGCACCTGCAAGCATGCCGTTCACATCTGCCTGCAGATCCGCAAAGCTCCCCTGCTGCAGGGTTTGCTGCAGATAATCAAGGCTGGCCATACCCTGCCCGCCGACGCCGTAAATCGTCACCGGCTGTACCCGGCCGGCCACCGAGAGCGCTCCCAATCCCTGAAAGTATTCATGTACGCTGGCAACATCCGGCAGTGCATCTGCAATTTCCTCGATCGGGTCGCCGCTTTTTGCGCCGGCCAACGTGATGTGGGGTACGGATTGCAGCAGGCGGCTTTTAAGCTCGGTGTCAAAGCCGTTCATGACGGTGATGACCACCGTTAAAATCATCACTCCGAGGGCCAGACCCAGAAATGATACCCAGGTGACAAAACGGGCAAAGCGGTTTTCCCCATGGGTTAACAGCCGTCGTGCCAGCACCAGAGCAAGACCCGGCGCAGCGCGCTCATCCTGTCGAGCAGACTCAGTCGCCATAAGGATGCAGCTTGCCGTCGACCAGCTGTAAAGCGCGATCAAACTCACCCAGCATCGACACATCGTGGGTGACCACCAGAAAGGCGGTGCCTGACTGACGACACAGATCCGCCATCAACGCCATCACCACTGCTGCGGTTTCGCTATCCAGATTTCCCGTCGGCTCATCCGCCAGCACAACGGCAGGATTGCCGGCAAGCGCACGTGCAACTGCGACGCGCTGACGTTCGCCACCAGACAACTCGCTGGGAAGGTGTTCCAGACGTTCTGCAAGACCCACTCTGGTCAGGAGGTCACTGGCCTGAGCTGAGGCATCTCTACGCGAACCCCCGGCAATGCGAACCGGCATGGCGACGTTCTCAACCGCGCTGAACTCCGGCAACAGATGGTGGTTCTGATAGACAAACCCCAGGTGTGCCCCACGCAGCGCTGCCTTATGGTTTGCATCAGCCGTGGTCATGTTTTCACCACGAATCACGACACTACCGCTGTCAACGGTATCCAGACCCGCCAGCACATGCAGCAGCGTGCTTTTGCCTGAGCCGGACCGTCCAACAACTGCTACCCGCTCCCCGGCCACCAGAGACAGATCCAATCCCTGCAGCACAGGGATTGTGCTTGCACCCTGCTGATACTGTTTCACCAGATGGCTGGCTTTGAGCACCGTTTCCGGTACGGGCACAGAATCGCAATCGTGTTTATTCATGGGCAAGCACTCTGGAAGGCAGCAGCCGTGTCGCACGCCAGGCGGGATAAAGGGTTGCCAGCAGGGTCAGAACAAAGGCCGCCACCGCAACCTGAAGCAGATCTGCAGGACGAACATCCACAGGCAGATAAGCGATAAAATATTGTGACATGAGGTCAAGACCAAACCATTGGGTGGCAACGGCATAAACATCAGGCAATCCCCAGGCGACGACGGAACCCGTGAGAATGCCAATGACAATACCGCTGAGCGCCAACAACAACCCCAAGGTGCAGAACAACATCATGATCATGCGGGTATCTGCACCCAGCGTGCGTAGCACGGCCACATCATTTTTGCGCTGCTCAACAATCATCATCAGGCCTGACACCAGATTAAAAGCCGCTACTGCAACAAGGAAGGACAGCAACACAAACATTGTCATCTTCTGCACCGCTATCGCCTGATAGAGATTGCCATGCGTATCCATCCAGGTCCGTACCCGCACTGAAGTACCGGCAAGCGCTTCCTGCAAGGCGTTCTGTGCACCCTGAGTCAGGAAAAGGTCCTGCAACCGCCCCTGCACCCCATGCACGCGCCCCACCGTGCGAAACATTTTTTCTGCGGATGACAGAGTAATCAGTGCAAGCTGACCATCCAGCTGGGACTGACTGTCGAAGATATCCACCACCTGAAATCGCCGCTGCCGCGGTAACGCACCTGCGGGGGTCACGGCACCAACAGGTAGCACCACCAACACTCGATCACCTGTCTCAAGTTCCAGGGTCCTGGCCAGACGGGCGCCGAGCACAATACCGTAGGGGGTTGCATCCAGCGCTGCAAAACCCTGGCTGCGGGTATATTTCACAACATCGGTCACCTGGCCGTAGGTCGTCGAATCAATGCCTGTCAGGTTGATTCCCTGGATTCTGTTGTTGGCGGCCAGCAGTGCCGTACCACTGATATAAGGGGCCAGCGCGGTGATGCCCGCCAACGGCTGGTCGGCGACAAGCGCCTGCCACTGGCTGGTCTGCAGGCCTGCAGGTACCTGAGCGGTGATATGAGGCAGCACGCCCAGCACGCGATCCCGCAATTCGCGCTCAAAACCATTAACAATTGACAACACAATCACCAGCACAGCAACGCTCAGGATTAATCCGAGCAAAGCCAGGCGCGACACATACGTCAGCGCGGATCGCTGGGCAAACAGGTAACGCAAAGCCATAAAGGTTGACAGGGGCTGGCGCATGAAAGAGGCATTCCGAGAGGACAGGAGGTTCTCCAAAAGTTGGCTACACTAAAGCATGGACGGTGACAGACGACAATCCATGCGCGTATCTACCAGGCTGCCCTGCGAATGGCAACTTGTTGATGACATATTAAGCGCAACTCAACTGCAGGATGTGTTTAACCTGCCCCCCGGTGCCAGCGTGGCCGCAGCTTTGTTTGAACTGAGCGCTGCACTCGACAATACCCTGGAAAACATCCAGGACCTGCATATACGCCACGCGATCAGCATAGTAAATGAGAAAATTGATCTGCTTGCGCCCGCCGGGCACCACCCCGATCCGTTACCTGTGAAGCATCTTGGCCTTTCTCACGATGGCATGCAGTTTGTGGTAAACCAGGAGCTGGCGGTGGATCAGATTGTCGCCGTGCACCTGCTGTTAGAAGATAAGCTGAGCTTCCTGCAATGTGGCAGCGTGACCCGTTGCTGTGCGGTTGCGGCGGGCTTTGAAGTGGGACTTACGTTCAGCGACATGTCTGCCAGCAACAGCAAACGTCTGGCGCGACAGGTCATGCGCACCCGCAGGTAAACAGTACAAATTAAGCCACATTGGCATCTGCACGGGCCTGTTCGGCCAGTTTTGCTGCTGCGTGTATGGCAGCCACTCGATAGCTTTCCGCGTAGGTCGGGAAGTTGAAGATGTTTTCTATGAAAGTGTTTACGTCCGCACCCTGCAACAGTCCCATCTGACCAATATGCACCAGATCTGTTGCATGAGAGCCGATCACATGCACACCGAGGATAACACCATCGGCACTCACCACCAGTTTGAGCAGGCCGTCCTGGGCATTGGCGATATGCCCGCGGGCAATTTCCCGAAAGTCGGCAAGACCGACAACCACGCCGTCATACTGTTCGCGGGCCTGTTTTTCTGTAAGTCCAACACTGGACAACTCCGGAATGGAGTAAATACCGGAAGGTAAGAGGTCCCCCAGGACGCCGATTTCTTTCCCCAGAATATGACAAGCAGCTCGACGGCCCTGCTCCATGGAGGATGAGGCCAGGGAAGGCGGTCCTATTACATCTCCCGCGGCATAAATATGTGGTTGTGATGTACGGCCGTGTTCATCCACCGTCAGCAACTGACGTTCGTTGATGGCCAACCCCGCACGCTCAATCTGCAGATTGTGCAGATCAGCTACCCGTCCCTGAGCGCACAGTACTTTGTCAGATTTGATCACAGTACCATCTGCAAGGGTGGTCGCCACCTGCGAGACGCCATCAAAGGCACATTTGACCACATCCACCTCACCAAGGAAGTCACCACCCCGCAGCTCGAAGGCAGCCACAAAGGCATCGGTCAGATCGTGATCAAGGAAACCCAGCGGCTTTGCATAGCGATCAATGAGCGTAACCCGCACGCCAAGCATGGCAAAAATAGAAGCGTACTCACAAGCGATCACACCGCCTCCGAGCACCACCATGGTCTGTGGCAGGTAAGCCAGCGTCAGTATCGAGTCGCTGTCGTAAACATGTTCGTGATCAATGGCCACATGGTCGGGATGCCTCGGCTTGGAACCCGTGCAGATGACAAAATTTGATGCCTGCAACCGCATTTCCTGCCCAGTAGTCGTCAGCACCGAGACCGCGTTGGCATCGCAAAAACTTGCTCGGCCATGCACAATATCCACTGTGTTCCGCTCGAGTTGTTCGGTCATGTACTGATCATGGGCACTGACCACTTCAGACATTTCCCCGATGAGCTCAGCGACCCCCACTGATCGATCCATTTCAGGCAGATTCAGTTCCAGCAGTCTGGCGTTCACTTTGGCTCGCTCTTCGGCGCGTTCACGCAGGGCTTTGGAAGGGATCGTGCCATAGTGAACACAGGCGCCGCCTACTTCACGCAGGCGTTCACAGATGGCCACCTTGCGCCCGGCTTTTGCAAGCTGGATGGCGGCTTTCTGACCCGCAGGTCCAGAGCCTATCACCACGGCATCATAAATTCTGTTCATGCCATGCTCTCCATAGTCAGGGCGATATCCGAAGCTTTTTCCAGGAGTTTTTCGATATCGTCAGGATAAAAGTTGAGATGCTGCAGCGCCGCGTTCTGCAGTATGTGTGTGGCATCCAGTTGATCCTGCGCGTGTTGCGTTGCAATCAGACGGCCTGCGGCAATCACCGCAACGTTGTCTCTGGCGTTTTTTGCGGCAGTGAAGTCATCAAGAAAACGAATGGTGAGGTCAACCGCACCCGGCAGACGCCACTCTTCGACCAGCAGCAAACCGGCAGGTGTGGTGAACGCGCGCGCAAGGTCAAGCATGTGCGCCTCATCCAGATCCGGGTCCAGCTGGGCCAGGCGATTGATCACCAGTGGCGCGCCAACATTGTGCAGCAGACCACAAAGGTAAGCGATCTCGACATTTTTTATCGCCGCACGGGCAATCTCTTTGGACCACAACGCCGTACGCAGACCCTGCTGCCAGGCGTCACTGACCTGGCTCTCAAACGGGCCCGCCTGCAGCATGGTGCCTTTCAACGACACCGTCAGCGCTATCTCACGAATCCGCTCCATGCCCAGCCGCGCAATGGCCTGTTGCAGCGCAACAATTTCCGAGTTGCCACGGAACGCCGGCGAATTAACAACGCGTAACAAATGGCTCGCAAGCCCTTGATCCTGCTGAATTAATTCAGCCAGGCGCGCCGCGTTAGCCTGATCATCAAGAGAAGAGGACAACACTTCTGCCGCCACCGTTGGCAGCAGAGGTACATCAATGGCACGACTGTCTAATTCCGCCTGAAAGCGTGCTGCCAGAGCATCCTGGGCGGTGTGGGCCGCAGTAACATTGGGGTGGCCATGTGACATAACTTTCTCGGGGCATTTGCTTACCCTTAAGCATAGTCACGGAAACTGAACTTACGGTGCTTTATTCCGACCCTGCGTTTTTGCTGAGACCTGGGTCAACCTTTTTTGCCAGAGCAGCCACCGCGGTGCGGCTTTCGTCCGTGTCACACAGCGCAGGATTACCCCCGCAGATCTCGCAATCCATATCCATACCCAGCGCTTTCATGCCACCACAGGTCCCGCTGATGGGTTTACGTCCCATGAGGACGCCAACAGCCATTGCCGTCACCATCAAGAGCATAAAAACAAACGCGAGAATCATCGTAGACATCTGATTACTTCCCTGAAAATTTACCGTTCGGCCGGCAGAAAACCAGCCATCTGCTTATTGTAGCGTGCGTCAAAGGTGAATGTCTGCGGGTCATCCACCCGCGACGTTCGATACATCACGTAAGCAGGGAAACCCTGCTGGTCAGCAAACGCCAGACCCTGTTCGACACCCAGCACCATTAAAACGGTTGCATAGGCATCAGCCCACATGGCTGATGGATGCAGCACGGTTGCGCTGACCACCGTATTTGTCGCCGGCTGCCCCGATCTCGGATCGATAACATGATCGACCCGGACCCCGTCGACAAGTCGGAAATTCCGATAGTCACCCGAGGTTGCAATACTGAGATTTGTTAAACCAAGCACCGTGTGCAGGGTGCCCAGCTGATCCGGATCAGGGACCTCAATACCAATCTGCCAGGCTGTGCCGCGAGGATTGAGACCGCTGGTGCGAATTTCGCCACCAATATCCACCATAAACTGCGCACAGTCCTGCTGACTCAGGTACTCGGCCACGCGATCAACCGCATAGCCTTTGGCCAGTGCAGACAGATCGATATAGACATCGGCATACTGTTTGCGCAGACGGTCTCCGGCCAGTTGCAGTTTATCCATCCCAACGTAGGTACCCGCCTGTTGTTGTTGCGCCTGGCTCGGCTGCGCCGCACCGGCGTCCGGACCAAAGCCCCACAAATTCACCAGCGGCCCAACTGTGACGTCAAAGGCGCCATCCGTCTGTTGCCAGATCTGCTGCGCCACGCCGATCACCTGTGCCAGTGCAGGCGAGAGATCGATCCAGACCTGTGCATCGGCCTGATTGACACGCGACAGTTCCGAATCCGGCAGATAGGTCGACATGGTCGCATTCACCTGCTCCAGCAGTTCCGTAACGTCTGCCTGGCTTGCCAGACAGCGGTTTGTATCAGCCACATCATGCCATTGCACCGCATAGCTGGTACCCATTGTGGGGCCGCGGAACTGACCACTTTGCGCAGGGTTGCCACAGCCCGCCGACCATCCCACTAACATCAGCAGCATCGCGCAGCCAACGCCGGATAATTGACGCCGGGGAGCGGGTGAACAGTATGCAAAAGGTAAAGTCACAACAAAATCTCACAAACACAGCCAGAAAAGCGCAGATCACGACTGGTTTTAACGTCCTAGATGGGCACAATACTGCGCTACACAAGAATAATCGTATCCCTGAGTATCAGGCGATCGACCAAGGAGAACACGACCTGTGCATCCAGACAAGCACACCGCTGTAAATGCGCTGAACGTCGCCCCGGCACTGGGCCTGCGCACCGCACAGGCACCCAGACTCAAATCAGGCGCGCGCCCGCGCGCTTATCAGGTTATGCGTCGACCCACCCTGCAGCCCGGTCATTTTGTGAATCTGACCATCTAAAATGTCATCGCGCTGGTTTGCTCCGCTGTTGATCGCTGCGGCCGTCTTTGGCTGGCTGACGGCCACCCTGTTCGGGGATGTGGGCTGGCTGCAGACGATCACCGCCATCCTGCAGAACAGCTTCCTGGCGGCGCTGCGGATGATCATTGTCCCGTTGATCTTTTTCTCCCTGCTCACCGGCGTGCTGCAACTGCGCGGCACCCGATCCATGGGCCGCCTCGGTGGCATTACCGTGCTGTACTACAGTGCCACATCCGCCATCGCCATCGGGATCGGTTTAACGGTGGTATTTTTCATCCACCCCTGGACCGCCTATCCGCCGCTTGCCGAGCTACCGGATGTCTCCACCGGCCTCATAGCACAGGATCAGGGCGGTGCCATGGCGCTGATTGGCAACCTGCTGCAATCCATGCTGGTCAATCCTTTCACCGCCCTGGCGGAACTCAATATTCTTGGCGTGCTGACCACTGCTCTGATCTTTGGCCTTGCAGCGGCTTTCACCCTGCCTGAAGACTCCCAATGGCCAAAGCTGCTGAATGAGATGACACAGATTGTCTACACCTGCGCCCGCTGGGTGTTGACGACTCTGCCGATCGGTATGTTTGCGATCACGTTCCAGCTGACGGGTCGAATTGATCTGTCCACGCTGACTTCCCTGGGCCAGTTTGCGCTGGTGGTGTTTGGCGCTACCGCCCTGCACGGTCTGGTTGTTCTGCCGGCAATCGCCTGGGTGTTTGGTCGCGTGTCGCCTCGCACTCTCGCTAAAGCACTCGCGCAACCCATGCTGACTGCCTTTATCACCTCATCCAGCGCTGCGACCTTACCTCTGTCAATGACAACAGCGGAAGAGAAACTCGGCGTCGAGCGCAGCAAAGCGGCCTTTGTCCTACCTTTGGGAGCAACCATCAACATGGATGGTACTGCCCTGTTTGAAGGGATTGCAGTGATTTTCCTGGCCTACATGTTCAGTGTGCCCATCGACGCGGGCAGCGTTGTGATGGTCTTTCTGATCACCATGCTCGCATCCGCCGGTGCCCCGGGGATACCGTCGGGGTCTATGGCAGGTCTGCAGGTTGTGCTGCTGGCCGTTGGGATTCCCCTGGAAGCCATTGGCCTGTTACTGCTGATCGAACGTCCCCTGGATACCTTCCGCACGGCAGTCAACGTTGAAGGTGATCTGATCGGTTCCATTATTGCGCAACGCTGGAGCTGACGCCGGTGAGCACGCGCTTGTTACTGTTACGTCATGGCCTGATCAAAGCCAACCGGGACGGCCGCTGGCATGGTTCTACCGATAGCCCGCTGACCTGGACCGGCCGACGTCAGGCCAGGCGCACCGGGCGACATCTGCAGGCAAAGGAAAAGATCCACGCGGTTTATTCGAGCCCGTTACAACGTTGTATGGACACTGCAAAACTGGCCAGCGCAGGCACTCAACTGACGGTACAACCGCTTGCGGGATTGGCGGAAATGTCCATCGGTGAATGGGAAGACACCCCTTTTAAAGAGCTCAGTGAACGACACGATTTTTTTAATCGCTCAACGGCCGACATTCACTACACTGCCCCGGGCGGCGAGAGCCTGGCCGCGGTTGCAGCACGAGTCACAGCGGCCATGCACCATATCGATCAGCTGCACGAGCCTGATGAAACCATCCTTGTGGTGAGCCACGGCGTGGCGCTGGCGGTTGCCTTAGCGGTGTTTCTGGAAGCTTCACCCTCACGCTGGATCAATTACCACTTTAATAACTGCAGTCTTTCGGAACTTGTGCTGACGCCGGAGCCGGTTGTACACCGCTTTAATGAGTCTGCACATCTTTAAGCGGCCGAGGTAACATGCATAACATCACAACCAGGAGGGGACATGACTGAATTCTGCATTGTAGAGAAAGCCAATCACATTATGACGGTGCGCCTGAACCGACCTGATCGACTCAACGCCCTGCACCCGCCAGCCAATGCTGAGCTTGGCGAAGTATTTGACGATTTTGCCGCCGACAATGATATGTGGGTCGCCATCATCACCGGTGAGGGTCGCGGGTTCAGTGCCGGCAACGACCTGCGTTACCAGGCTGAAGGCGGCGAACGCGTGCCCATGCCCCGCGGCTTTGGCGGCTTAACCTCACGTTTTGACCTGAGCAAACCTGTGATTGCCGCAATCAACGGCGTTGCCATGGGTGGCGGATTCGAAATTGCGCTGGCCTGTGACCTGATCATCGCTTCTGACAAGGCCCGCTTTGCACTACCGGAGCCGAAAGTGGGGCTTGCCGCATTGGCCGGGGGTTTAAATCGACTGCCGCGCCAGATCGGATCAAAACGCGCGCTGGGCATGATTCTTACGGGCCGACACGTGGCGGCCGAAGAAGGTGAACGACTCGGCTTTGTGAATGAGGTTGTGCCTCACGATGAGCTGATGCCGGCAGCCCTGCGCTGGGCCAACATGATTACCGAGTGCGCACCGCTGTCCATCCGGGCAAGCAAAGATGTGGTTTATCGCAGTCTCGACACTGCCTCGTTAGAAGATTCCATGAAAGCCAAATATGATTCTGTGCAGGCGATGGTCACCAGCGAAGATTTCATCGAAGGACCAAAGGCTTTTGCGGAGAAACGGCCGCCTAACTGGCAGGGGCGCTAGGAATTAACCACCAGAGCCTGAGCGGCCACAATCGCATCAGCCACTATCGCTACCGCGAGGCAGATGTCATTCAGTGTTTCAGTCTCACCACGCCTGGTCATTTCCGTCACAATTTCGGCCTGGGGCACAGTGACGTGCAGCAGGTCCGGGGTGACGGCAAATTGGCCACTGTAATAGCGTGATCGGTTCATTGAGTTATCTCCGCGTCTGTACCAGGTCGTGTATAAGGTCATCGACATCTGTCGTCAGGTCTTTAATACAAATATGGTGCCAGCGGCGTAAATTTTCACTACCCCTTTGTTTTTATTAGATTTATTTTTTATCTGGTGACCCGTTCCAGTCGCCGGCGGGTGTCCTAAAACGTCACCGAAGTGGCGAAAACCGATCAACTGAGTAACTAGGAGTCAAAACGTGCTGAAAGTCACACACAAAGATCTGATCGCTGCAGCCCTTGCAGAAGTAGAAACCCTGGACATTGATGATGCGGTTGCTCTGCTCGATCAGGACAACACCGTGTTTGTTGATATCCGTGATCCACGTGAGCTTGAACGTGAAGGAAAAGTACCCGGCGCAGTGCACGCACCACGCGGCATGCTCGAATTCTGGATCGACCCGACGTCTCCCTATTACAAAGAAGTGTTTGGCTCAGGGGCAAGATTTGTTTTTTACTGCCAGAGTGGCTGGCGTTCAGCGCTCGCCACCAAAGCCGTGCAGGATATGGGGCTGGAAAACGTCACCCATATTGGTGAAGGCTTTCGCGGCTGGAAAGATGCCGGCGCACCGACCGAGGACGTCGCGCCGCGCGGCTGAGTATCTTTGATGAATGCACTCATTTATCTGCTCGCGTTCACCGGCGGCTTTGTCATCATGTCCATGGAGTTGCTCGGCGGTCGGGTGCTGGCACCTTACTTCGGCAGCAGTTCCCACGTTTGGGGCAGCATCATTACCGTGTTTATGCTGTCGCTGTCGCTCGGCTATCTGCTCGGTGGCCGCTGGTCCGTGAATCAACCAAACCTGTTGCGTTATGGCAGCATTTTTTTCTTCGGCGCGCTGCTGATGTATCCCGTTGTGTTTTTCGCAGAACCGGCCATGCAATGGATTTTTAACGCCATCGAAGACCCACGCTACGGATCTCTGTTAGCGTCGACAATTCTTTTCACGGTTCCCACCATTATCCTGGGCATGATATCCCCTTACTCCGTTCGCCTGCTTGTTCGTAACGTTGAGAGTTCAGGTCAGGTTGCGGGGCGTCTGTATTTTGTCTCCACCTTAGGTAGCGCGTTAGGCACACTGCTCACATCTTTCTATTTTGTACTGCTGTTTGAAGTGAACAGTATTCTCATCATGTTGACACTTGCTCTTATCAGCATGTCTATTATTGCAGTTATCTGTCACCGGAAAGGTATGGGGGCACAAAATACGTGAACCAGCGTCTTGCCATAATTGCATTAAGCGCCTTGTTATGCAGCGCTTTTATCACACCCGCCTACGCAAAGATCCTTCACCAGGAACAGTCGTTGTACAGCCAGTTGATTGTGAAAAAAATCGGCAATACGGTATGTCTGCAGTTCAACGTGCGCAGCGACCAGCGAAATCAGAGCTGTATCGATCCAAGACGCCCTAAGGAAATGGTGTTTGCCTATACCCGCATGAGCATGGCCAGCCTGCTGTTTGTCCAGCAGCCCAGCAACATCCTGGTTATCGGACTGGGCGGCGGCACCTTGCCAACCGCCTTTCATCAGCTTTACCCTGACGCTCACATCGATACGGTTGAGATCGACGCTGCTGTTGTAAAAGTGGCGGAAGAATTTTTTGGCTTCCGCCGCGCTGACAATCTCAAAGTGTATACAGCTGATGCACGAGTATGGACAAAACGGGCTTTGACCCGAGAACGACGTTACGATTTGATTATCCTGGACGCATTTAACGGTGAATACATACCGGAACACCTGATGACAAAGGAGTATCTGGAAGAAAACAGGCAGTTGCTGAGCCCTGACGGAACGCTGATAGCCAACACGTTCGCACAGAGCCATCTCTATCATGCGGAATCGGCAACCTACGCCAGCGTTTTTGGTGGCTTTATTAACTTTCGTATTCCTGAGAGCACTAACCGTGTCATTATCGTGCCAGGCGAAAAACTGTCAGAAGATGTCCTGATTGCCCGTGCCGAAACGTTAACAGCACCGTTACGCCCTTATTCGGTCCCGATCAAACGCTATGCGAAGATCATTGCCAGGCAAATGGACGACGCGCCAGACTGGCGCGTGAACACACGTATTCTGACCGACCAGTTCTCGCCTGCGAACCTGCTAAAAGAAGAGTAAACCTGCCTTGAAGGTAAGACGCCTACTTGCCTGCCGCAGCCCAGTACTCATCTTTTAACAGGCGCTTGTACAGTTTACCCGTAGGATGCCGCGGCAGTTCCGGTCTGAAATCGATGCTGCGCGGACACTTCACATGGGACAGATGTTCCCGGCAATAGTCCATCAGTTCAATTTCAAGTACTGCACTTGCGTCACTCATATCAGCCAGCTGCACAACCGCTTTGACTTCTTCCCCAAAGTCCGGGTTGGGCACCCCGAATACAGCGACGTCGATCACCTTGTCATGGTTAATCAGCACGTTCTCTGCCTCCTGAGGATAAATATTTACGCCACCGGATATGATCATGAAGTGTTTGCGGTCCGTTAGATAAAGATAGCCGTCTTCATCCAGATACCCGACGTCGCCCAACGTGCTCCAGCCTTTACTGTGGCGTGACTCAGCTGTTTTGTCTTTATCTTTGTAATATTCAAACTCTCCGCCACCGGCAAAATAAATAGTGCCTGACTCACCAGTAGGGACATCGTTACCCTCATCATCACAGATATGAATTTCGCAGTTCAGCGGCCTGCCGACAGAACCTTTGTGCGCCAGCCACTCCTCGGAGTTCAACTGCACAAAGCCGTTGCCTTCGGTGCCGGCGTAGTACTCATATATAACAGGCCCCCACCACTCGATCATGCGTTCTTTGATCGGAATCGGACAGGGGGCGGCAGCGTGAATGGCACATTGCAATGAAGAGATATCGTATTTCAATCGAACCTCTTCAGGCAGCTTTAACATGCGCACAAACATCGTGGGTACCCACTGGCTGTGGGTGATCCTGTAGGTTTCGATACACTCAAGAGCAAATTCAGCTTCAAAATGCTGCATCACAACAACAGGTATGCCGTTACGCAGGCAGGTCATGGTGAAACCCAGAGGCGCAGCGTGATACAACGGCGCAGGCGACAGATAAACAGAGTCCGCAGTAGCGCCATACAACGCTGTCATCACAGGCAAACCCTCCACCGTACCGTAGGGTTCTTCGGGCAGCGGTCGCTTCACACCTTTGGGGTAACCCGTCGTACCTGACGAATAAAGCATAGATGCGCCTTCACTCTGGTCAGCGATCGGGGTAACCGGCTGGTGAGCGATCGCCTCTTCAAAAGACTCAAAGCCGGGCATGGTGCCATCCAGCATGTAACGCGCCTGCAGATCCGGTAACGCTTCGATTAAGGGTTTAGCGACATCCCTGCGCGCGGACGATGTGATGAACACCTTAGCTTCGCAGTTGCGCACGATATACTCCACTTCCGCTGGCTGCAGCCGCCAGCTGATGGCGGTGTAATACAAACCTGCCCGTTGGGCGGCCCAGCAGATCTGAAAGAAACTGACGTGGTTTTCGAGCAACAGAGCAATATGGTCACCCCGTTGCAACCCCAGGGATCTGAATAGATGTGCAGCCTGATTGGCTTTGGCTTCAAGCTCTGCGTAGGTAACCACTTCATTGGTTTCAGCAATGATGTAGGCGGTTTTGTCCGGAGTTCGGGCGGCTATGTCAGCGGGATTCATCGCTATTCCTCTTATTCTGCGTTGTCTACATCACTGGGATCGAGTTTCAGCGACGCCGAGTTCATACAGAATCGTAGCCCTGTGGGCTCAGGACCATCAGGAAACACATGACCCAGATGTGCATCACACGCCGCACATGCCACTTCGATACGCCGCATGCCCATGCTGACATCTTCGTGGGTGTTCACCACATCACTGTTGATCGGCGCATAGAAACTCGGCCAGCCACTACCCGAGTCGTATTTGGTGGACGAATCGAACAACGGTGTGTCGCAGCATCTGCAGTTATACAGCCCCGGCGTTTTGGTGTCGTTGTAGACGCCGGTAAAAGCACGTTCAGTGCCAGCCCGTCGGGTAATCTCAAATTCTTCGGGGCTGAGTTCCTGACGCCACTCGTCGTCTGTTTTAACCACTTTAGCCATCTTCTCCTCCTAAACTACACTGCAATTATGGATGTTATGATAGTGTGCGCGTGCGCCCAAAGGAACGTCTACACAACGCAATTATACCCAGATCCGGCAGGTAAGCCGGAAGGTTATGGAATTCGATATGAGTTTGGATACAGTCACCCCAATTACACCCAGCCCGACCCGCCTGATCCGCAAGTCTTCCAAACTTGAAGAGGTTTGTTACGACATTCGCGGGCCGGTGCTCAAAGAGGCCACACGCCTTGAGCAGGAAGGCCACAAGGTACTGAAACTCAACATAGGCAACCCGGCACCCTGGGGTTTTGACGCGCCGGAAGAGATTCTGCGCGATGTCATCCGCAATATCCCCGCATCCCAGGGCTACAGCGATTCCAAGGGTATCTATTCGGCCCGCAAAGCGGTTATGCAATACAGCCAGCAGATTGGCATCAAAGATGTCGACATCGAAGACATCTACATCGGCAACGGTGTGTCTGAATTGGTGGTGATGGCCATGCAGGCGCTGGTCAATGATGGCGATGAAATCCTGATTCCTGCGCCAGACTTTCCGCTGTGGAGTGCCGCGGCCAATTTATGTGGAGGCAAACCCGTCCATTATCTGTGTGACGAAAGCGCTGACTGGCAACCAGACCTGGCAGACATCCGCAGTAAAATCACCGCCAGAACCAAAGCCATGGTGGTGATTAACCCGAACAATCCAACCGGTGCAGTCTATTCCCGTGAGGTTCTTGAAGGCTTGATCAACATTGCCAGAGAATTTGATCTTGTGGTGATGGCAGATGAGATCTACGACAAAATTGTCTACGACGACGCACAATACATCGCAATGGCTTCACTCGCCGATGACCTGCTGATGCTGACCCTGTCAGGATTATCCAAATCCTACCGTGTGGCGGGTTTTCGCACCGGATGGCTGATTGTCAGCGGTGCCAAATCCCGCGCCCAGGACTATATCGAAGGCCTTGAGATCCTGTCCTCGATGCGGCTGTGTTCAAACGTGCCTACCCAACATGCGATTCAAACCGCTTTGGGGGGATTTCAGAGCATCAAAACGCTTACAGCACCCGGTGGACGGCTTTACGAACAGCGGCTGATTGCATGGGACATGCTGAACGCCATCGATGGCATCACCTGTGTGAAACCTAAAGGCGCCCTGTACCTCTTTCCCAGAATCGATGTGAAAAAGTTCAACATCAAAGACGATGAACGATTTGTCCTGGATCTTCTGCAACAGGAAAAAGTGCTGGTGGTTCAAGGTAGCGGTTTCAACTGGCCTGAGCCGGATCATTTCCGCATCGTCTTTTTACCCTACGAAAAAGATCTGCATGAAGCGATCGGTCGTATTGGACGATTCCTGCAAACCTACCGTCAGTAATGTCCGGCATTCACATTGATGAGTTTTACGCTGACGCTGCCCAGATCATCGTCAGCCTGTACGGTGTTTTCCCGAGACCGGTCACAATATTTGTCGAAGACATCTGTGGTCCGGATGAACCGGATGAATACGGGGTGCACAGTCATCGACACCTGGCGTGTTTTGCCACGTTGTTGTGGCTGGCAGAAGAAGGGTACATACGCTACAACGACACCATCCGTCAGGAGGCCATAGACCAGGCGGTACTGACCGGTCGTTGTTTCACCGCGTTGCTGACCCCTGCACCGGGTATAGAGGGACAGGAACCTGCCGAACTGCCACCCAGCATCAAAGCAGAACATGCAACCGTGATCTATCAGCTGCGCCAGGCTCTGAAAAGCAAGTCTTCCCTTGCTGTACAGGACGCTTTCAGCCCCCTGCTGTATCGCATGGCTCAGGGCTGATATCTGTAGTCGAGTACTTTCAATCCGCGGTCTGAGAAGGCTTCCGGAAAGTCAGGATGAACAGCAAAGCTGCCCTGCAGCCTGCAACCGGGTGCCCACCGGGACACCTGGTTGGCCAGGAAATCGGCATTCAGAAAAGGTGAATTCAGACAGGCAATAACACGCGCACCTGGCGCTGCAAATTCCGGGATTCGTTGCAGAATCCGGGCATAATGCTTTTCAGCAACAAAACCGCCACGCTGATTTGTCGGTGGATCTATGATGACCACATCGTAGGGGCCGTACATCCTGATTTTCTTCCAGGCTTTCAATACATTATGCGCCAGCATTTTCACTTTCCGTAGATCCTGATCGTTAGCCTGATGATTGCGCCGACCGATACGTAACATATTGGCGTTCATGTCATTGTTAACCACAAGCTGAGCCCCGTGGGCCAGAGCGGAAACTGAAAACGCGCAGGTATAGGCAAACAGATTCAGGACTTTTGCATCAGGCATTGACGGTTGCAACGCACTACGCACATGCCCCATATCGAGAAACAGACCGGCATTCTGATTGCGGGTAGGTGCAATCCAGAATGACAACCCATGCTCTGTCACCAGATGTTCCGTCGGCACGTCACCGCGTACTACTTCTGTTTGGGTGTGACGACCAGAACGGCGCTGCACAACAACGCCTTCGATAACATGGACAGAATCAGAAAGCGCAGCGACCAGCTGGTCTAACGCTGACTGTTCAACTTTGTCGTACAAAGCAATATGCAGGAACGGAGGATAGTATGTCACCACAACATGCTCCAGACCCGGATAGGTATGGCCGCGTCCATGGAACAGGCGCCTGGCATTGCCAGACTGATCCAGAGTCAGTTTTTCAACACATATATCGGCAACCTGCTGAAGTTTATGCACTTTGATCAGCCAGACGATACAACAACACATCCTGGTAGCCTGTGACAATTTCCACCAGGCCGCTCAACCGCTCATCGAGGTCGTCATCGCCGGTATCCAGGAGTAGCGGCCGCCCCTCAAGACTGGCAAGCTTAGTGCGCGTTCCCACAACAGTGACGTCTTCCGGCCAGTGAAGCTGCCGCAGAAAAGCCGCGGAAAACTGCTGGTTACCGCGCCCTAAGAGGAACCCTTGCGCGCGCGTGAAACTGATCAGCAGATGCTTGTGCTCCAGTAACTGCAATGCATCCGCACCAACATCCATCATCCAGTGGCCGGCATGAGTGAGAACATCCACACCTCGCAGCGTTACCGGCTGGGTCAGACCATACTGCAAAGCCAGCGCCTGTTTGATGGCCAAGAGGGTGCTGCCAGGCCCGAGAACAAGATCACAGCCCACCGCCAGATCAGGCAGCAGTTCTTCCGTTACGTGAGCAACAATGTCCTGTACCGCAAGCGGTTCACTTTCTTTGCCGCCAATCTTAGTCTGCTGCAGATAGCCGCCCGCTTCAGGAACCCGCAAATCTCCATAAGTGCGCAAGCGAATTTCCTGTTCTGCCGCCTGATCATCAAAGTCCCGTACGCTGCGCAGAACGGGTGCGACCAGACCGCCAGTGACCAGGCGGGCCAGTAACAGCGCAGCTGTGCGGGCTGAAACGGCAAATACACCGCTGTGCATTTTAACGCCTGCCGGCACGCCTAATACCGGCAACCGTTCACCCACGGCCTGCAAAACATCACGTGCCGTGCCATCCCCACCCACAAAAACAAGCAGGTCCACTCTGTCCAACATCATTTCTGCACAGGCCTGCATATCCGCTGGGGTACTGGGCACAGAAATCCGGCACGATAGAGCTTCATACGAACAGCCTGCCGCAACCAGCTGGTTTTCGCCCATGACACCAGGCGCGGTGAGCCAACTTACCTGGTGCATTGCGGGAAGTTCAATCTGCAGTTGCCGCAGAAAAGCGAGACACCGCCGGGGTGCCTGAGGTGAACCGCCGCGCTGTTTTGCTTGCGCCTGCAATGCGGCTCCGTCGCTGCCTTTCAGACCAACGCTGCCACCAATACCTGCAATCGGGTTGACCAGCAGGCCGACCCGCAAGGCATTCACTGAACTTGTGATGCAACCTCCTCGGCAATCGCCAGCGACGCCGTTAAGCCTGGGGATTCGATACCAAGAAGGTTGATCCAGCCCGGCACACCGTGAATGCTCGGACCTTCAATGCGGAAATCCTGGAAGCCCCCATCCGGTGGAGCGATTTTGGGTCGGATTCCCGTGTAGCTGGGATGCAGACGCTGTTCGTCCAGCGCCGGATAGTAACTGCGAATCGCAGCCACAAAATCATCAAAGTGGCTTTCATCGAAACTGTAATCCAGCCCATCAATCCAACGCACGTCCGGACCAAACTTGATCTGCCCGGCCAGATCCAGGGTCACATGGACACCCAGCCCGCCGGTTTGTGCCACCGGATAGACCAGCCGGGAAAAAGGCTGGCGTCCGCTGTAGGCGTAATAATGACCTTTTGCGTAATAAGCCCGGGGTGCATCAGGCGTGCCTGCCGCGAGCGCTGGAGCGTGCAGTCCTGCGCAGTTGATGAACCAGTCTGCCTGCAGTTCAAAATCAGACGTTGTAATCTGCACTGAAGTCTGGCGTTCAGCATTGCGCGAGCGCACATCCCGCACGTGTGTTTGAAACGCAATCATGCCGCCGTAATGTTCAAGCTCGCCCTGCAGCGCCAACATGAAGGCATGCGAATCGATGATGCCGGTTGAAGGTGACAGGACCCCACCCACACAGCTTACTTCAGGTTCCATCTCCGCGATTTCCGCTGCGCTGAGCCAGCGCAGATCATCTACCCCGTTAGCCGCTGCTTTTTCGATATACCCTTTAACGGTCTCCACCTGGGTTGGATCGGCAGCAACAATCACTTTGCCACACTGTTTATAGGGCACACCGAACCGATCACAATAGCGATAAAGCATGTGTTTTCCACGCACACACAGTTCGGCTTTACGTGAACCCTGGGGGTAATAGATGCCCGCATGGATAACTTCGGAATTTCGCGAACTGGTTTCACTGCCGATACAGTTGTGCTGTTCCAGCACCACCACTTCACGCCCGGCACGTGCCAGTTCTGCAGCGACAGCCAGACCAACCACACCGGCACCGACCACAACACATTCCACTTTATCCAACTGCAGGCCTCCTCGGTGTGTGCCTATCAGATTGTTGTACGGGGCCAGAACATCCCTGTTGGCGGGCAAGCCGCAAGCCTCGCCTGAACTGACGTGCGCGCTGATCCTGACTGTTGCGCATCCAGTGGCGCATCCGGGGCTTCTGGTCTGTCAGCTGTTGGCGAAACTTGGTCAGATCCACCCCCAACTGATCTGCGCTGGGGACAAACGTCAGTCCCGCCGCAGCACAGAAAATCTGCTCCAGGCTCTGCACTTTCAGCTCAGCGGCAAAAAAAGCCATCTGGGCTGCCTCAGTTCGAGGCGGCGGGCTGTAGGTGTAACCGTAATCCACCTGTTTTCTGCGCGCTGCACCTGCCACACACCAATGTGCCACTTCGTGCAGCGCGCTGGCGGCATAATCCTCCCGGTAAAACAAGCGGTGCGGTTCGTGTCCGATGGCGGGCTGGTAAAGTGGTTCGGCCGCACCGCCAACCAGCACCGTTGCATGAGAACGCCAGAAACACTGTGTAAACACAGCCACAATCTCTTTGTCAGTCATGCAGCGGGTACCCCTGCAGTGCCTGCACATACCCATCGCTGAGATACTCAGCACCAGCAAGCAGGTGGGCCATGTATGCCCGCGGCGGTCGCAGATCAGCCGTCATCACCGCTGGATTGGCAAAATAGGTCCAGGCCCAGGTCATCCGCTGACCCTGCTGTACCGGTACCACTTCCCGGCCATAGTTCCAGGGCGCACGTTCAAAGGGATCCATTTTCAGGATTTCATCACCGTCGACAAGTTCATAGAGTACGCCTTCCACCCGACCGGCTGGATCGAACTCAATGTTTGCATGCCCGACACCGACATGATCCCTGGACATTTTATTGAATACCAGACGGAAACCCTGCAGCGCGCCGGCCTGGGCAGCGCGCACCAGCAGGCCCCGCTCGGCGACGCGCGCGGGGTTCATGTTTGAACCATAGGCAAAATAATGTCTGACCCCGGGCTGTGTCACGACGGCTTTTTCTTTATCCAGAACTGCAACACCTCAGCATCCGTCTGCGCGCATAACAATTCGTGACCCATGAAGCGACAGAAGTTTGCAAAATCACGGTGCGTTGACGGGTCAGTTGCCAGAATATGCACGATCTCGCCGGCCTGCATCTCGCGAACGCGATTGCGGAGCAGCATCAGCGGCTCCGGGCACACAAGCCCCTGGGTGTCGAGTTCAATATGACTGTCCAAAACAGGTCCCGAGCGTTCAGAGGTTGTGCATGTTAAGACAGATGCACAGCCATGTGGAGGTCTTTGCACAACCCTTGACAGGTTGCCACGGGCTCACCAGACTCGAACTGAATTGACAGGTTGTGGTCCAAAGGAAAGCGAAACGTAGTCACTTGTGAGATCGCCGGAAGAACCTATATCAAGATGAACGTGTACCCTTGTAAAGCCTGCCTGATGGGCCTTGTGAGCTGGTTGATTGTCAGTTCCAGCTACGCTGATGACGCACCTGCATCTTATGTGTCCGACAGTCCGGCCATGCCGGCCCTGATCGAGCCCGGCTCCCCTGATGAAGATGCCTACGGATTTTTACGCCAGCAGATTGCCAGCGGCGAAGCTGACGACGCTGCAGACGCGCTGGAAAACACCGTCAATCAGATCGAAGCCATCCACCATCGCTACCATGAGGATCTGCTTGTGCCGCTGACGCTGCTGGGAGATGCCAGAATGGCGCAGGAGGATTTTGACGGCGCGCTGGATTTGTACGCCCGTGCGCGCCATGTGGCACGGGTCAACCATGGTCTGTTTGATCCCCGTCAGCTGGCCGTGGTGTATCGCGAAGCAGATGTGCTCATCGCGGCAGGTGATCTCAAATCCGCCGCCCAGCGGGAAGAGTATGCCTATGAAGTAATGCGTAAAGCACACCCCGCTTATCACCCAGACACCCTGCCCGGGCTCATGCGCCTGGGGGACTTTTATCTGAACACCTACAATTATCTGTCCGCGCGCGCCATGTACACCGCCGCCATGAATGTCCATACCAGTAATCAGACCGATTTTTCACTCGACGCTATCCCTGCGCTGCGCGGTATTGCCATTTCGCATCGACTGGAACGTTTTCCACCTGTGTATATCGCTAATCCGGATCAACACCAGTTCGACGGACCGACGCCGGGTTTGCGATCTCCGGAATTTGATCGGCAGCAGCTGGTTTTCAATAACTTCCCTGAAGGTGAAAAAGCACTGCAGCAGATCATCGAAATACGCCAGCGGCAGGCGCCCGAAGATCGCACAGAAACCCTCAAAGCCATTGTAGACCTGGCAGACTGGCACCTGCTTTTTGGCCGCAGCAATATGGCCAATACCCTGTACTCAGATGTCTACCGTCAGATGCTCGAAAGTGGTGAGGACGCAGCAGCATTTTTTGCCAAGCCGACTCTGGTGTATCTGCCCATGCCTGAAAACCCGCGCCCACCGCCGGCGGATATGCGCGCGGAGCCTGCCGAAGGGCTGGTCACATTGTCTTTTGATGTGGCCCCAACGGGACGCATCCGCAAGCTTGAAACCATCGACAGTCAACCCGAGAAGTTAATGGACTTCCGAGTGCGTCGCAGCATGCGGCTGGCGATCTTCCGGCCTCAGCTGATCGATGGATTGCCGGTTGTCGCAGAGGCGCAGACGTATACACACGAATTTCGTTATTTCCCGAAAATTGACCCAACTGCTGCTGTCATCAACCCGGCCCCTCCACCGCCAACAGAAGAAACATGAAACGAACAAAACGTCTGATCCTCTTCGCCTGCAGCACTATCGTGCTGGCAGGCTGTGCACCGATCACCCCTTTACCCGGCGGAATTCCTGCGCCGATCCCGCAACCTCCGTCAGCAGGCGGCGCCCCCAGTGTACCGGGTGGTGCGCCACCGGCGCTGCCCGGTGGCGCGCCTTCCCTGCCCGGTGGCCAGCCCGGTGGACAGCCGGCTGGTCAACCAGGCGGCGAGCCGGGCGGCGAATCAGGCAGCCAACCGGGTTCGGACAGCTCCGGCGGTTTACCAGGCGGGGGCATGCCTGGCGGGCAAACCGGCGGCATGCCCGGTGGTGTTGACCCGAACAGTTCCCCAGATGGTCAGTCTTCTGTACCGACCTGGGATGTTGAACAAGGCGGTGCGCCTGGCGCGGAAGGTTCAGACACGGCTGGCAGCCCTGGTATGCCAGGCGGCCAGGGCAGCGGTGACGATGGCTGGGAAACCTCCAACGAAATACCCGGCACGCCAGGCAGCGCTGATGGCGAAAGTGGCGAGGCCGGCAACGGTCAGGCGGGTGCACCAGGTTCCGGTAATGGTGGCACACCCAGTGGTGATGATGAGTTAGACGGCGCGTTAAAAGACTTTGATGGCGAAATTCTGGCTGAACGTGAAATCATTTCCAGCAGCCAGACCGGCAATGGTGCCGGTGGCGGCGCGGGCGTGGAAATACCAACAGGTCCGGAATCCCAGGGCCAGGGTAATGGCGGCGACGTTGCCGACACTGGCGGTCCGCTGCCACCCAGGCGTCAGATTCCTTCAGCACCACCGCCACCGCCCCGTGGCAGTGAATCCGGTCCGGATGATCTGCCTGATGCCAGAGACGACGACATTATTGCCAGGCAACTGCGCGAAGCTGCCATGCAGGAATCTGACCCGGTACTCAAGGAAAAGCTCTGGGATGAATATCGAAAGTACAAGAAGGGTTGATGGATCCCGGTGATATGTTGAACACGCCCCTGCCCTGTCATCTGTCTCGCCGACATTGCGCGCCCGTCATGGCGCTTTTCCTGGTGTGCGCGCTTGTGCCGCTCGGTGGCTGCGTGAGCCAGACAACCCGTATTGTGGACATGACGCCACCCCAGCAATCCGAGCGCTATCTGGATGAGAACGAATTGCTGGATGTGGGAATCAGTATCTTCGACGAAAACGTCCCCGAGGACTACGACAAAAGAATTGAGGAGATCATTCTGCCCGAAGTGCGCCGCGCGGAATCGCAATATGTACCTTATTTTGCCAAGAACCTGCTGCAATCCACGGGCAACTGGGGGGCGGTGCGGGTTGTCCCGCGACCTACCCACGCCGTGGATGTCATGGTGACCGGCACAATTGTGCATTCCAACGGTGAAAGCATGGTCATCGAAGCGACGGTCACCGACGCTACCGGGGAACAATGGTTCACCCGGGAATATTCAGCGCTGGCCAGCAAATACGCATACGAAGAAGGCATGCCGGAGAGCATCGATGCGTTCCAGGCGATCTATAAGAACCTTGCTGATGACATGCTCGCCTACCGTCAGGGTTTGAGCCCGGCAGACATCGAGCGTATTCGCAAAACAGCTGAGCTCAAATTCGCCCGGGAGTTCTCACAGGAAGCTTTTGCAGACCATGTTGTTGAAAACGAATCCGGACAGTTCGATATTGTCAGGCTACCCGCGGAAAGTGACCCGATGCTGGAACGGGTCAGGCGGGTCCGGGAGCGGGAATATCTGTTTATCGATACGCTGGATGAATACTACGCCAACTTCCACAGACAGATGTACCCTGCCTATCAGGACTGGCGTCGCGCCAGTTATGACCAGGCCATCGCCTACCAGGAACTCCGCGCTCAATCTCGCGCACGTATGATCGGCGGAACCATGGCGATCATTGGTGGTGTTGCAGCCATGTATGAAAGCAGCGATGCCTATGTCGATGCCAGCGGTATCGTCGGCGTAGTCGCCGGTGCAACGTTAATCACTAATGCGGTGCAGAAACGACACGAAGCCGAGCAGCAGGCCGACCGCTTACGGGAGCTGGGCAGCGCCGCGGAAGCCGAACTGGTACCCACCACCATCGAACTGGAGAATCAGACGTTGCGCCTGCAGGGCAATGTCGATCAACAGTACGCCGAGCTGCGACGAATACTGCGACGGGTTTATTTCGAAGACCTTGGCCTTGAGCCACCACAGGCAATCGATAGCCCACAATGACGGACCGGTCCGACGATATCATTGAATCGCGCCCGCCGCCGCTGTCACACCTGCAGCAGAGCCAGGAAAAAACCGCGTTCAGCGGCGCGCTGGGTCTATTGGACTGGCGGGGATACACCACCGCGGCTGTTCTTGCCCTGGTTGTGATTGGCGCACTTTACTGGCGCTCAGAACTTCCGGCCCAGCCTGAGACTCAGCTGGTCTCGCCAGGCACGACGCAACGCATTGACCCAGAGCCTGCTGCCGTGTCCAACAACGATTCTTCAGCGCCTTTTGCCGATGCTCAAAAAGCCCGTGCCAGGGAAAAAGTCCAGCAGGCACTCGCCGCATTTGTTGAACGACAGATTCTGCTCGAAGACACCATGCAGGTGGACCAGTGGGGCGCCCAGGCACTGGATGCAGCCATGGCACAAGCCAAAGCCGGTGACGGTTTTTTTGTCGACGAAGCCTACGACAGCGCCCTGGCAGCCTACGAGCGGGCCGTGATCGAAATCGACGCGGTCATCGACGAGGGAAACCAGCTACATGCCCAGTTTCTGCAAGATGGACAGGCAGCGCTGCAGGATCTGGATCCCGCAGCGGCACAAAGTGCTTTTGAACAGGCACTGACCATCAAACCCGAAGATGCCGTTGCAAAAACAGGGCTGGCACGGGCGCAGCAGTTACCCGACATTATCAGTCTGCTGCGCAGCGCAAAGAATCACGAACTGGGCGGGCGTTATGACGATGCGCTCGCCATCTACGACAACATCGCACAGCTGGATCCAGGAACACCTGATCTGGACCAGTTGCGCGCCGCCGCCACTGCTGCAAAAAAAGGTGACGATGTCGCGGCACATATCAGTCGCGGCTTTACCGCATTACAGGGCCAACGCTTCGAACAGGCGCGCAGTGCGTTTAATGCCGCCCTGCGCCTGGAACCGGCCAACGCAGTTGCCAAAGGAGGTTTACAACAGGTTGCTGAGCAGTACGACCTCGCCGTGATCAGTGATCAGCGGCGCCGGGCCGAACAGGCCATGGCGCAAGAGCAGTGGCCTGCAGCAATAGATGCCTATCAGGCTGTCCTGGATCTGGATAAAAATATTCAGTTTGCAAAGCGTGGCCTTGCTCAGGCCAGAGCACATGAGAAATCACAACGGCTGATGACCAGAATCGTCAACGAGCCCACCCGGTTATCCAATGAGAAGCTGTATCTGGACGCCCAGAATATTGCCCAACAGGCCCAACAACTCGAATATGCGGGTGAAAAACTGCAGAGCCTGCAACTCAAAGTCAGTGCATTGCTGGAGGTGTATGCCAACCCGGTTGAGGTAACCCTTTTATCAGACAATGCAACCCACATTGTTATGTCCAACGTGGGCGAACTGGGTTTGTTTGAGCGTCGGACCCTCACTCTGCGGCCAGGCGCCTATACCATCAGAGGCAGTCAGAATGGGTGCCGGGATGTGTACCTGACGGTCGAAGTGCTACCGGGCATTGAGCCTCTGGACGTGCGCTGCACAGAAAGTCTCACACCGTGATGTACGCAAGGGAGCCTGCATGAGCAGCGACGAACACCCCCATCCACAGGCACCGGACCAGCGTTCTGACGTTATCGAAGCGCAGGTCTATGTGCCCAGCGAAAGCCAACCTAAACGTGCCAGGTTGGCGCCCTGGCAGATTATCCTGCTCAGCTTTGCCACCCTGGCGGTTGCGGTATTCTGGTTTCTGTTTACCTCCAAAAGCGTGCTGCTTGATTTTCAGCCTGCGGCCACAGAGGTGAGTATTCAAGGCGGGTTCGCCTTTGAGCTGGGTGGTGTGTACCTGCTGCGCGAAGGAGAATACGACATTCTCGCGCAATCAGAACTGCACAAACCGCTGCAGCAGAGAATTCGCGTGGGCGAAGCAAGAAATCAGCGGATCGCGCTGGCATTTGTACCCCTGCCTGGCTTCCTGACGCTCCAGATCACACCCGATGACGCAACCATCGAGATTGATGGTCAGCCGATACCCGTTGCACCGCGACTGGAGTTAGCGGCAGGCACACATGAAATCACCGTGAGCCACCCGCGTTACATCTCCAGGACGATGACAGTTGTTATTGAGGGCAAGCAGATCGAGCAGACTGAGGCTGTTGAACTTGAGCCCAACTGGGCGGATGTTGCAGTCACCAGCGAACCGCCCGGGGCAGGCATCTGGATAGACAACAACCCGACGGGACTGACAACCCCCGCCACTATCGAAGCCCTGGCTGGTGAACGCGAAGTCAGTGTACGTCTGGAGGGATACAAAACGCATCGTGAGCGCATTTTTGCTCAAGCAGGCCTGCCCCTGACACTGGCTCCGGTCACCCTCGAACAGGCCGATGCGACAGTCACGGTCACTTCCCAGCCCCGCGGTGCAGGCGTCACTGTGAACGGCCGCTTCATGGGGCAGACCCCTCTGGAACTCGATCTGAAATCTGCACAGCAACACAATCTGCAGGTGATACTTAATGGCTATGCCACTTTTAACCGCACGCTGCGCTTGAATCGAGGTGATGTCCGCGCAGTGCACGCAGACCTGGTCAGACAGACCGGTGACATTGTTGTGCGCTCTCAGCCCGCCGGTGCGCGTCTGTTCATCAACGGAGAACCCGCCGGCGCAGCGGATCAGGTCCTGAGCCTGCCGATTGAACCGCACAACCTGTCCATCACTTTAGACGGCTACGCCGGATACAGCACTGAGATCACGCCCAAGAACGGTCTGGTGCAGGAAGTCAGAGTGCGTTTGCTGACGCTGGCTGAAGCGCGCCTGGCGGCGCTCACACCAACCGTTACCACCGCCGCGGGACAGAACCTCAAACTGTTTGAACCATTTGCCTTTCGCATGGGCGCATCACGTCGCGAACCCGGCAGACGCGCAAACGAAACCCTGCGTGAAGTCAACATGACCCGGCTTTTCTATCTGGGTACACAGGAGGTCACCAATGCACAATTCCGTCAGTTTGCCAGCGGCCACGATTCAGGCATGTTTGAAGAAGTCAGCTTGAATGAAGACGATATGCCGGTCGCATCTGTCAGCTGGAACGATGCCGCCGCTTACTGTAACTGGTTATCTGACAAAGATGGACTCCCGCAGTTTTACAACATGGAATTTGGTAACGTGATCAGCGTGAACCCACAAAGCACCGGCTACCGTTTACCCACCGAAGCTGAATGGGCCTGGGCTGCCCGCACCCAACCACGAACCAGACAGGACCCTGCTGACGTACTGCGCTTTCCCTGGGGAGACAATCTGCCACCACCTGATCGCCACGGAAATTACGCAGATCGAGCAGCTTCCGCGCTGGTCGGCCGGGTGATTTTTGGTTACAACGACAATCACACCGCCGCAAGCCCGGTAGGTACTTTCAAGTCAAACATATACGGTCTCTATGACATGGGCGGCAACGTGGCAGAATGGACTAACGATTTCTATGAGATCCCCGGTACCGATCCGGTCACCGACCCAACCGGACCTGCCAGTGGCGAATACCGCGTTATCAAAGGCGCCAGCTGGATGCATGGCACTATCACCGAGTTGCGTTATTCTTTTCGTGACTACGGCATCGGCGGCCGACAGGACCTGGGCTTCAGAATTGCAAGGAACGCAGAATGACAAATGTCCCGAATCATCGCAGATTGACCGGTATGCTGCTGATCATGACGCTGGCTTCGCCGCTCAGCTACGCACAGGATAAACCTGTAGAGGGAAAGAACGATGCGACCCAGGACACTGCGCGGGCGCAGACAGAAAAAAAGCCGGCAGATCCTCACACACAGGAGAAAGACAAAGATCGCGACGCTGAAATTTTCCGCCCCAGCGAGGAAATTTCTGAGGATTTTGCGGTCTCATTTCCAGTGGATATCTGAATAAGGTTGGCGTCGTGCGCTGCCAGCAAAACTAAAACAAGACGGCCTACATGAAAAAACAACTGCCTTTCGAACTTATCTACCAGATCAGCGCGCTGATCATCGCCGTGATTATTGTGCATCTTGTTTACGTCACCATTATCCGCCCGAATGCAGACGCCATACTGCAGCAGCAGGCGGAGCTGGCGGCGAGCGGAGAACCCTTTGTCCAGGATCGTTCGCTGTATGTCGTGCTGCGGGATTATGAACAGGAATCCTGTTTTATTCTGATGTTCTGGGCCATCGCCATCATGGGACTGAAAGCCCGATCAGCGCTGGCTGAACGCAGCCTGCTCAGCGAAGACTTTATTCAGGTCAGTGAGGGAGTGAGTATTCTGCCGGAGGACACCCGGGAATATACCCGACCATTGCAGAGTCTGCCGGAAGCATCAAGAGAGAGCCTATTGCCGCGCACCCTGCTGGCTGCGCTGAATCGATTTTCTTCCACGCGCAATGTGCAGGACGTGTCAGAGGCTGTTAAGTCAGTTTGCGATGCTGAATCGGACAGACTCGACAGCGAACTCTCCATGGTGCGATACATCGCCTGGGCCATCCCGTCGATTGGCTTCATCGGCACTGTTCGCGGTATTGGTGAAGCGTTAGGACAGGCTTATCGCGCCGTCGAGGGAGATATTGCCGGGGTCACCACGAGTCTTGGCGTGGCATTCAACTCAACATTTATCGCGCTGGTCATCAGCATTGTGCTGATGTTTCTGATGCATCAGTTGCAGCTCATACAGGAACGCCTGGTCCTCGATACCCATACCTATTGCGACCAGCGTCTGCTGCGTCATTTACAGGTGAGGCGCAGTTAGTGTCCTGTCTGATTAATTCGTTGGGTTATGATGAGCCCAGAATCGTCAAGAACAAGGCGCATCCCGCCGGGAATGTAGGTACCTTGCCAAGGGATGCAACGCGGTTATTGGCGATTCTGGGCCACCTGAAAGGCGCGCCCCACAAGCCCTGTCCGTCGGACACCGCGTGCGCAATCTTCGATCGCGCCGCCGAATCGCAGATTCGGCCCCCAGCCACAGAACTTGTGGGGCACGTCATAATTAAACGAATTGATCAGACAGGACACTAGATGGTGTATCTTGATATCAACGACTGGCAACTGACCCTGCGCCAACCTCAGCAGGCGCCGCGATATTTTGCCGGTGCGGCCGCTCAGACACCCGACGGCCTGGTCTTCGACAGCGCGGCGCTCGCCCGGTCACGCTCGCATCCACAGCAGTTCAGTAATCGCTATCTGTCAACGATCGCCGCAGATCCGGTGGCTGGCGACCTGGGGCCGGCGAAAAATCATGCCGATCTGATCTATCAACATCTATTGCAGCTTGATCTGACGGCAAACACACCGCTGGTGCTGGCTGTCTCGGGACAGGTCAGCAACGCACAGCTCGGCCTGCTGCTGGGCATCTGTGCTGAAGCGCAGTTGACGGTGAAGGGCTTTATTGATCTTGCTCTGGGGCAATCCCTCAACATCCCTGCTGACACCGACTACCATGTGCTGGACATAGAACAGCACCGCATGACGCTGACCGAAATTCAGATTCGCGATGGCAACCGCATGCAGGCGCGCACCACACCTATGGATGGTGTTGGCACTGCCAGCATTATTGAAGGCTGGATGAATGTCATTGCAGATGAGTTTGTACAGCGAACACGCTTCGACCCATTACATTCCGGACAAACCGAACAGCATCTTTTTGACCAGGTGTATCCCTGGCTGACAGAAAGCCAGATGCAGGACCATGTCGTCAGCGTCAGGCACGGCGAATCCAGTCGGGAAGTTGAGATAACCGCTGTCAGATTGCTCGAAAAACTCACCCAGCGTCTCGGCGGGGTTGAGCTGGGACACGTGGAACACCTGGTGCTGACGCCACGGTCGGCCTCAATACCTGCGCTCAAATCTCAACTGGAGCAGCGTGTCCGACAATGTAGTGTGATTCAGGAAGTCGACATTCTGCACAACTATGAACAACTCGCGGCATCCCTTTCCGACACCCAGGTGAAACGCATCAGTCAGGCATTGAACCGACAGGTGGATCCACCCACCGCAAACCAACCGGATCCAACAGAGCGCTCGGCCAGCGCTCAACCATCACCGGACAGCGCAACTCACTGGTTGTTACAGCATACGGCTTACCCGCTTGATCACCCCACCCTGGTTGCAGCAGGGGTGCACAATGGCGCAATGGTGGCACCTGGCACCGAAATAACGGTGGCCGGTCAAACCTATGTCGCGATCAGAGTGACCTGACGTTCTATGGCACGCGCGCGACGGATCAACGTATTCTCGCTGTCCTTCCTTGACGTCATGTCCTGCGGATTCGGCGCTGTGGTACTTATTTTCCTGATCATCACCCACGATACCCAGACTGACCCCACAGAACGCAGCGATGATCTGCTTGCGGAAATCCGCATGCTCGACTACCAGGTACAACAGGGCGAAAAAGACCTGTTTGAACTGATCGAAAGCCTGGACGATGTAAAAGCGCGGGTCGAACAATCAGACGCGAATCTGGCCAGCACAACCCGGACCATAGAAGTCCAGCAGGCGAGCCTGGAGGAACTGGAAGACAACTCGGTTGCGCAGACTGAAAGCCTTAAAGCCCTGACCGCGGACATTGAATCACGCGAGGCGGAGGTCAAGCGTCTGCTGGCGCTCAAAGCCGCTAACGATGGGGCTCAGGTGCGATCCTTCGAAGGTGAAGGAGACCGTCAGTATCTGACCGGCCTGAAGGTGGGTGGTCGCAACATTGTCATCGCCATTGACACGTCTGCAAGCATGCTGGACGACACCATTGTGAATGTCCTGCGGCGGCGCAACATGGATGATGCGCGTAAACAGGCCGCACCCAAGTGGCAGCGTGCCGTTCGCACAGCGGAATGGCTGGCAGCACAACTGCCCCTGGATGCCGACTTCCAGGTTTACACTTTTGCGGAGGAGACCCGTTCCCTGGTGGCGGACAGTGAGGGCGACTGGCAACCCATGTTCGACGGCCAGGCACTGAACGCAGCCATTGCCGAGCTGCGTAAAGTTATCCCTGACGGCGGTTCTTCGCTGGTCAGGTTGATCCTGGAAATCCGCAACCTGTCGCCTATTCCAGATAACGTATATCTGATTACCGATGGACTGCCGACCCAGGGAGAAAGTGCACCCCGTGCTGCCACCGTCACCGGTCGTAAGCGTCTTGAACTGTTCGGCGAAGCCATTGACCGCCTGCCTAAACAGATACCGATTAATGTGATCATGTTCCCCATGGAGGGTGACCCGATGGCATCAGCGGCATACTGGAACGTGGCACGGGTCACCGGCGGCGCGTTCATATCTCCGTCCTGGGATTGGCCATAATGCGCAATCGACGGGGCATCGAGGAATTCAGCGTCTCGTTTCTTGACGTCATCTGCTGCGGCTTTGGTGCCATCATTCTGCTGCTGATGATCACCAAGACCGTACAACCGGTACTGCTGGAAAAATCTAACATCAACATGCAGGGGCAAGTTGCTCAGCGTGAAAATGCCCTGTTCGAGATTCGCGGACAGATCACCGAACTGCGTCGGCAGGTGAATGATGAACAGGCCGAGCTTGCACAGAAGCTGGATCAACTTGCCGAGCTGCAACAACAGCTGGCCATCATTCTCGGTCAGTTTGACAACCTCTCAGAAGCCCAACAGCAGATATCTACGGAAAATCTGCAGCTGGCTTCCGCCAAGCAATCCCTGACCGATGAGATGCAGCGTTTGCTGGGGCTGGATTTCAAGCGCGATTCCGGGCTGGTTGGCGGTATCGCGGTGGACTCGGAATACATCATCTTTGTGATTGACACGTCAGGCAGCATGCAGAGTGTGGCCTGGCCGCAGGTGGTGCGCAAAGTCAGTGAAACCCTGGCCATCTATCCTGGCGTGAAAGGTATTCAGGTGATGAACGATATGGGTGACTACATGTTCACACGTTATGCGGGCCAGTGGATCGAAGATACGCCGGCGCTGCGCAACTCTATCATTCAAACCCTGCAGACCTGGGCACCGTTCAGCAACTCAAGTCCGGTTGAGGGGATTACCGCAGCCATCAACACGTATTATGATCCGGATAAGCGTATCAGCATTTATGTATTTGGTGATGATTACACCGGCAACTCCATCGAGGATGTCGTGGACGCTGTAGATCAGGTTAATCTTGCTGATGAAAGCGGCAGGCGCCGGGTGCGTATCCACGCGGTAGGTTTTCCGGTATACCTGGACCAGCCCAATGCGCGGGTGTATCGATTTGCCGCGCTTATGCGCGAACTGGCATTCCGTAACGATGGCACATTTGTAGGACTGGCTGAATATCAATGATCGGGCATCTGACTAAGCAAATACCTGAGCAACAAAGGCATCCGGGCGGGGTGCTCAGCGGCCTTGTGATGATGCTGAGTCTTTTCCTTATCAGCGGCTGTGCGGGCACCAGACAGCTGGGCATAGATACAAGCTTCCCCGTGCCGGTTATCGAAAAGGCGCCTGTCAGCCTCGGTATCTTCCTGGATGAAGAACTGATCAACTTCACCCACAAAGAAACCATTGACCGATCCGGAGCTTGGGAAGTCCAGATCGGTCAGGCCCAACAACAGTTGTTTACCAACCTCGCAACAGGTTTGTTTGAAAATTTCACCTTCGTCTCCGCCAACACGGTTGCACCGCCCATGGACGGTGTCCTCAAACCGAACATCCGGGAAGTACAGTTTTCCGTGCCCGCGCAGACCCGCTCAGACTATTATGAGGTCTGGCTGCGTTATGAATTCGAGCTGTACGATCAGCAGGGCAATCTCATCGACACCTGGAAACTGCCTGCCTACGGCAAAGCCAGCAAAAACAACCATGGGTCATCCTCAAATGGGCTGCAGGCTGCAGCCATCGCCGCCTGTCGGGATGCCATGGCATTCTTCAGCATCAATTTCAGCCGCGAACCCGCGGTGCAGAAATGGATCGCAGCCGGCAAACCCTCTCAACCGGCACCTTTACCTGAATCTGAATCAGCAGCGGGTTCAGAAGATCCCGGAACTGTTCCCGCAAACGACAGTCCCACCAATACTGACGGCGGCAAGGCTGCCGCGACGAAACCAGAGGGCGAACCGGTATGAAACCACTGCTGAGTTTCTGCACCACACTGTTTTTTGTGCTTGCGCTGAGCGGCTGTGTCACCTCCACGGTGCAACAGGTGCGGCAGACACCTACCGCGATGCAGGACGGTGATTCGATTGTTGTCATCGGACGGCGCAACCGACCAAGTCAGGCCGAAGCAGAACTGGACTTTATTGACTGTGTCGCCCGCAATGTGAGCAGCGGCAGCGATGGTGTACAGGTCATCAGCGAGCAGGATTTCATGGACGCCATGTTTCCCTGGTTTGAACCTCGAACGGCACCGCTGAACACCACCGATCTGCCAAGCCTTTTGACGCAGCCGCTACTGGCAGAGAGAGTCCGGGAAATTGGTTTGAAATACCTGGTCTGGCTTGAAGGGTCGACCAAGCGCGTTGCCCAGGGAGGCAGCCTCAGTTGTACGCTGACACCCGGCGGCGGCGGCTGCTTTGGCTTCCTGAGCTGGGAAAATGACTCCTCTTACGAAGCGTCTATATGGGATACCCATACGGCAAAAACCGCCGGGCGCATCAGCTCCGACGCCGCCGGCACCAGCTACATGCCGGCCATTGTGGTGCCCATACCGCTGATTGCCAGGGTCCAGTCATCCGCATGTTCAAGCCTTGGCGATCAACTAAAGCTGTTTGTACAAAATGGCTCTTAAGCTTTTGATTTTTTTGGTCTTATATCCAGAACTTCACCTTCATAACGCTCCGGCTCGATGGCATACCACTCCTGCAGCTTAGCATCGTGTCTGTTTGCCATCAGGTCACAGAACTCATAGAAGGTCGGGCGTCCGGGGTCGGTGATCACCACCCGCTCGACACCGGCTTTGAATGCGCGGTTCACCAGGCGCGCCAGCGGCTTGACCAGCGAATCCCAGAAACAGATGTCACTACCGACAATATAACGCTGACCTGCCAGGTCCGCGCTTTTCACCTTGGTGAAGTCCGCCTGCAGATGCGCAATCTCCACACCATTTAACTCAGCAAGCACATCGAGAAAAGGAAAAACCGCTGCATCCAGGTCCACCGCTGTCATTTTGGCTTTAAACTGACGGCCGCAGAACACCGACGCTGGCCCCCAGCCACACCCGATTTCCATTGCAGAAGCGCCACGCCGGATCCCGTGATGGGTCAGATAGTCCATCAGAACAAAGCTGGAACCCCAGGTTTTGTGCCCATGAATTGAGGGCTGGTAACGTTTTTTCAGCGCTTTGATGAGGTTATGTTTGTTATCGAGTAAAAAAATACCGTACGCATAGTCGATGTGCGGCTCGGGCACTCGCTCCAGTCTGGGCATAAAACTTCCTTAAATATGCAAATTATTGGCGCACAAAATACCCGACTAATTTACTTGGGTATTACCAGAGGTTAAACTGCGCTCTCCTTTTGTAACCCGGTGGCACATCGCCAGACAGCCGGGTCGACATTCCGAGAGTTTACGCATCAAAGAGGACATAGTGTGAGCCATTCTGTTGACGATTTGGTTGAATCCAACGCCGAATACCAGGCCGGATTTGTTTCCAACATTGAATCAGACACCATTCCCCCGGGGCTGGACGAATCTGTTGTGCGTTTTATATCCGCCAAAAAAGGTGAGCCCGAATGGCTGACCGAATGGCGTTTGAAAGCCTACAGCCACTGGCGCACCATGCGCGCGCCCGAGTGGGCTCATGTGCACTTTCCGCCGGTGGATTTTGAAGCCATTTCTTACTACTCCGCGCCCAAAGATATGTCCGATGGGCCAAAATCACTGGCCGAGGTCGATCCTGAACTGCTGCGGACCTACGAAAAACTCGGCATTCCTCTGCATGAACAGGAAGCCCTGGCAGGCGTGATTCAAAGCCGACCCAATGTTGCCGTCGATGCCGTGTTTGACAGCGTTTCCATTGCCACCACCTTCAAAGACAAACTTGCCGAAGCCGGGGTCATATTCTGCCCGATCTCTGAAGCGGTACACAGTCATCCGGAACTGGTGCAGAAATACCTGGGCAGCGTTGTACCCCAGCGTGACAATTTTTACGCGGCGCTGAACTCAGCCGTTTTCAGTGATGGGTCTTTTGTCTACATCCCCAAAGGCGTGCGCTGCCCGATGGAGCTGTCCACTTACTTTCGCATCAACGAACGAAACACAGGACAATTCGAACGCACCCTGATCATTGCGGACGAAGGCTCTCATGTCAGCTACCTGGAAGGCTGCACTGCGCCTATGCGCGATGAAAACCAGCTGCACGCGGCGGTTGTTGAACTGGTTGCGCTGGGCGATGCACAGATCAAATATTCCACTGTACAGAACTGGTATCCCGGCGACGAAAACGGCAAAGGCGGCATCTACAACTTTGTCACCAAACGCGGCTTGTGCGCCGGCGCACATTCTAAAATCTCCTGGACTCAGGTTGAAACGGGTTCGGCGATCACCTGGAAATACCCAAGCGTTGTACTGCGCGGTGATCACAGCGTTGGCGAATTCTATTCGGTCGCCTTGACCAACAATCTGCAGCAGGCGGACACCGGCACCAAAATGATTCACATGGGCAAAGATACCCGCAGCACCATCATCTCCAAAGGCATCAGCACCGGACGCAGCCAGAACAGCTATCGGGGTCTGGTGCGAATCTCACCCACGGCATCCGGCGCCCGTAATTTCACCCAGTGTGATTCGTTGTTGATTGGCGATCTGTGCGGCGCACACACATTCCCATATATCGAAAACAGCAATACGCGCGCAATTGTTGAACATGAAGCAACCACTTCCAAGGTCAGCGAAGACCAGCTGTTTGCCTGTCAGCAGCGTGGTATTGATCCGGAAAAAGCCGTGAGCATGATTGTTAACGGCTTCTGTAAAGAAGTATTTAAAGAGTTACCCATGGAATTTGCTGTTGAGGCCGGCAAGTTGCTTGAGGTCAGCCTGGAAGGAGCTGTTGGATGAGCCTGCTGAACGTCAAAGATGTCACCGCAAAAGTTGCTGACCAGAATATCCTCAAAGGCCTGAACCTGGTCGTCAACCCTGGCGAAGTACATGCAATCATGGGACCCAACGGATCAGGCAAGTCGACACTGGCTAATATCCTTGCGGGCAAACCCGGCTACGACGTTACTTCCGGTTCTGTCGAGTTCGAAGGACAGGACATCTCCGACTGGGAACCCCATGAACGGGCACACGCGGGTATTTTCCTGGCTTTCCAGTATCCGGTGGAGATTCCCGGTGTCAGCAATATGGAATTTCTGAAAGCAAGCCTTGATGCAAAAGCCTTTGCCTGCAAACAGGAACAGACCAATGCGGCTCAATTCATCAAGCATGTGCGTACGCTGGCGCAATCGCTGGATCTGAATCCGGATTTTCTCAAGCGTGGCGTCAATGAAGGCTTTTCCGGTGGTGAAAAGAAACGCAATGAAATCCTGCAATTGCTGCTCCTCCAACCTAAGCTTGCGGTGCTGGATGAGACTGACTCCGGATTAGATATTGACGCCCTGCAGGTTGTCGCCGAAGGCGTTAACCGCTTCCGCAACAAGGACAATGGTGTGGTGCTGATAACGCATTATCAGCGCCTGCTTGATTACATCGTGCCTGATTTTGTTCATGTACTGGCCGATGGCAGGATTGTGCAATCCGGCGACAAAAGCCTGGCGCTTGAACTCGAAAAGAAGGGTTACGCATGGCTGACGTAGAACTGGCACTTGTTTCACAACCTGCCCCGCCCACCTGGCTGGCCAAAGATGCGGCACAGTTCCATGCAGAGGTCAGTCGCGCGCTGAACTCAAAAACCCATCGAGAGCGCTGGAAGTACACCAGAACCCAACCCATTCTGGACATGCTCACGGCATCCGCGGTTTCACCCCGATGGCACAACCTGCCCCACGGCGTGAGATTGCAGGAAATCGATCATGACCACCCCGATGCCCCCCTGCAAAGCCACATCGACGATACACCTGAGGCCAGCAGTGCCCTGTGTTATCACAACAGACTCTGGCTGATAGAAGCATCGGGTAATCCACAACAACCACTGATCATCGAATACCAGGGCCACAGTGCACCTGTCGTGTTGAAAGTCGCTGCCAATACCCATCTCGAACTGCAGGAGATTTACGGCAAAGATATCGATCAGCATCAGACTCTGTGGATACAGTTGGGACCCGGCAGCAGCCTGACTCATGCAAGAAACAGCTTTACGCAGTCAAAACACTGGCAGTTTCTACGTGCTACCGTGGCAAAAGATGCCATTTACAGCCTGCATAATCACAGCACTGGCGCCGAGTTACGTCGTCAGGATATTCAGATCTTATGTACTGAACCAGGCGCCAGCGCGCAGTTGACGAGCGCATCCCAGGTCGGACCAGGTCAGCACCTGGACCAGCAGGTCACCCTCGAGCACCGTGCCGCTCAAACCAGCAGCCAACAGATCGTGCACAACATTGTTGAAGAGAAAGCCAAAGTCACTTTCAACGGTCGCATCCATATCCACAGAAACTGCCCTAAGGTTGCAGCCACTCTGCAGAATCGCAATCTTGCGCTGGCTGACCATGCGACCATCAACACCAAACCGGAACTTGAGATCTATACCGACGATGTCACCTGCGCACACGGTGCAACCGTTGGTCAACTTGATCCCCAACACCTCTTCTATTGCGCAAGCCGGGGTATCACGATAACCCAGGCCCGTGCCCTCCTGGCCAGGGCTTTTCTCAACACGGCAACAACCGGCCCCCTGGCGGCTGAGGCGCTCAATTCATTCGGCATCGTCCAAGCCGGGCACTGCAATGATTGATATCCGCGCAGACTTTCCGATTCTTTCGCGGCAACACGTTGATCGCCGCAATGAGGCTGTACCGCTGGTCTACCTCGATAGTGCCGCAACAACACAGAAACCCGAGGCAGTTATTGAAGCAGTTGCCAACTACTACCGACAGAGCAATGCAAATGTTCATCGAGCAGCCCACAAACTCGCGGAGGAAGCCACCACTCTGCTGGAAGACGCACGCACCCTGGTGCAGCAATATATAGGCGCAGCTGATCCGGCCGAGGTGATCTTTACCAGAGGTACAACAGAGGCCATTAACCTTGTCGCCCACGGCCTGCAGAGCAGCCTCACCCGTGGCGACGAAATTCTGCTCACCGCACTGGAACATCACTCAAACATCGTACCCTGGCAGATGCTGGCGCAGCGCACCGGTGCAAGCCTGAAAGTAGTGGACATAGATGCCAACGGCGATCTGCTGCTGACTGATTTTTATCAGAAGCTGACAAACAGAACCAGGGTGTTCACCTGCAATCACATCTCCAATGCGTTAGGTACGATTAACCCTGTGAGCGAACTTGTGCAGGCCGCCCGGGATGCTGGAGCAATCACACTGGTTGATGGTGCCCAGGCGACACTACATGAGCAATTGAATGTTTCCGCATTGGATTGTGACTTTTACGCGTTTTCCGGCCATAAGATGTTTGCGCCAACAGGTATTGGCATTCTCTATGGCAAGCGGGCACGGCTTGAAGCGTTACCCCCTTACCAGGGTGGTGGCGAGATGATCGAGCGGGTTACTTTCGAGACCAGCACCTACCAGCAACCACCCTACAAGTTTGAGGCAGGCACCCCTAATATTGGGGGAGCAGTTGGCTTAGGTGCGGCGATCAGGTATCTGAACGATCTGCCCCTTGCTGAACTTGTGCAACAGGAAGCCGCACTTATACAATCAGCCATCAGTCAGCTGCAACAGATTCCCGGCTTCAAGCTTGTTGGTGATCCGCAGCATCGCAGCGCGGTTATCTCGTTTCTCCTTGAAGGTGCGCACCCCAACGACATTGGCACTCTGCTGGACCAACAAGGGGTCGCCGTGCGCACTGGCCACCATTGCACCATGCCACTGATGTCCAGACTCGGCTTACCTGGCACCGTGCGCGCCTCTTTCAGCCTGTATAATAACGCTTATGACGTCGAACGGCTTGTTAAAGCCGTGGACAAGGCCACCACATTCATTTAGTTGAGGTTACTGTAATGAGCGAACTGTCAAACATATCGATTACGCCTGAGGCTGGCAGACACATTCGCAACCAGCTGCAACTTACCCAGGCGCAATACCTGCGCCTGGCCGTTAAAGAAAGCGGCTGTAACGGCTATATGTACATGTTGGACTTTCTCGAGTCCCCAGGGCCCGACGACCACTGCCTTGACTTCGGTGAAGGTGTGCGCGTGTGTGTTAATGAAGCTGATCTGCCCATGGTTGCCGGAACCGAAGTTGACATGATCACCGAAGGTTTGAACTCTGCCCTTGTGTTCAAGAACCCGAATGCAACCAGTTACTGTGGCTGCGGTGAAAGCTTTGCCGTCGACGCTGGCGCGGATCAGGGCGCAAGCGCTGCCGAGGCGCTTAATGAGCTTGCCACAGATGTAGGTAAACACTGATCGTGGAACGTAGAATTGTCACGACCACAAGAGCCTGCGAAGCCAGACTGGTACCCACAGGTGATCTCATCACTATTCCAGCCGGTGCGTTTATTACGCTCACGCAGTCCCTTGGCGGCACGTTCACCGTTGTCATCGAAGGCAACATGGCACGAATTGCCGGAGCGGATGCTGACGCAATTGGACTTAAGCCTGAAGTTCTGGCTTTTAACGACCTGACCCAGGATGGGTCTGTAAATCCTGAGCACGTCCGCCAGGCGCTGGAAAGTGTCTTTGATCCGGAAATTCCGGTCAACATTGCCGACCTTGGCCTGATTTACGACACCAGTATCCAGGCCGGCGAGGTGAACATAAAAATGACCCTCACAGCACCGGGCTGCGGTATGGGGCCGGTGCTGGTACAGGAAGTCAAAGATCGCGTGGCAACAGTGCCCAACGTTTCCAACGTCACTGTCGAACTGGTATTTGATCCACCCTGGTCACGAGAAATGATGAGTGAGGAAGCGCAGCTGGAATTAGGGGTTTTCTGATACGTGGACGTTGAAGAACTAAAAGAGACGTTCACTTTTTTTGACGACTGGGAAGATAAATATCGTTTTGTGATCGATCTGGGTAAAGAACTGGAAGACATCCCGGACAAAGACAAACTGGATGCCAATCTCATTCGTGGCTGTCAGAGCCAGGTCTGGCTGACACATCGTAAAAACCCCGATGGCACCTTAAATTTCCGGTTAGACAGCGATGCGTATATCGTTCGCGGCCTTATCAGCATCGTGCTTGCCGCATTCAACAACCGGCGTGCGGAAGAAATTCTGGCTTTTGATATTTTTGCCCTCTTTGAAGAACTTGAACTGCTTGCGCATCTGTCCCAGACGAGAGGGAACGGGCTGCGCGCCATGATCACAAGAATCAGACAAATCGCAGAAAGTGCTATCTGATTGGGCGCCTCTGGCTGCCTGTGACGTCAGTGGATCTGCGCATTCAACAGCCGTATTTCGTCTTTCGACAGTCCCAGAGGTACTGCGATATCGAGCAACTCTTCACCACTGCCTAATCTGCTTTTGGCTTCCTGTAGAATCCAACGACGGGAGGCCACCGCAGCAGATCGCGCGCCATCTCCATGATGCACAAGCTGGTCAACGGAACGGGCAACGTTGATGGAACTGTCAACAAACACATCCAGCTGCTGTTGCAGATGTTGAATCTGCCTGTGCGCTTTCATACTCTGCATAAAAAGTAATACGTAACCGCTCACGCAGACCACACCGATGCACGTCAACATGATCCAGCTAAACGCGTTCATCTATATGGCCTCCATCATCACCACCACGGTCCTTCTCACTGAAATTATTTTTTCCCGGTTCAGCCGCCTCGGATTTATCCGGTGCAGACTTGTTGCCTGGTTTGCGATCGGTATCCTGGTGCGAATCACCCGCAACGTCATCTTCAATGCTGCTTTTACCCTTGCGCACACGACTGCGACGCTGCACAGACGTATATGCCGGTAAGGTTGTACGTACGCGATCTATCCCCATAGCTCACCTCGTGGAACTGGAATGACATGAACAGCAATACTTCTCGTCTATACAAGCATAGTACAGATACGCAGATGCGCCAGAAAAACGACTTCAACAGTCAGGGCGCGGATATTATTTCTGACACACAGAGCGAATGAGATTTTTTCAACAGGCTGCTAGTCATCGTCTCGGGACAGCAGATCCTCTTCGGTACTGAATATCAACCCGCCTTCCGCGGTCCTGGTTTTCACCACTTTCGGATCCAGAGTGTCTTCTACAGTGGTCCTCAGGAAAGCAAATGCACTCCCTTGTGGATTGGCATTCAGGTTTCTTGCAGCGTCTGTGCGGCGAGCAATCACAACAACAACCCGGCGATTAGCTGCCCGACCTTCTGGCGTTGCGTTTGTTGCGATGGGAAAATTCTCACCGTATCCCACCGCCGAGATTCGCTCCGGACGTACCCCTTGCGCAACAAAAAAGCGCGCAACGGATGAAGCACGTGCCGAGGAGATCTCCCAGTTGGAGGGATACAGGGCGGATTCACTGGGCACATTGTCGGTGAAACCTTCGATCGTCAGCGGATTCTGAGTATTGGAAACCAACCTGAGCGTTGGCTCCAGGAGACGGGCAGCGGTCCGGGTCAAGGCTGTCTGCCCTGATGCAAACAGCAGGTTTGCATCCAGACTGAGTTCCAGCCAGTCGTTGTTTGAAGCCACAGAAATGCCTTCAAGCTCAGCAAATCCACCCAGTAAGGAATCGGCGGCTTCAACCGGGTCCTCGATAAAAGTATCCCCCTCTTCCTGATCTGCAAAGGCTGTGCTGTCGGGCAGGTCTACAACATGGGGTGAGGCAGTTTTGTTCGGTTCACCAATCTGAATGGGGTCCGGGCTGGCGGAATCTACCGCGAATGTTTCAGACAGGGTTGCAGAAAGCACCCGATATTTTTCATCGTTTACTGAAGATATGGCGTACATCACAACAAAAAAAGCAAACAGCAACGTTATAAAATCAGCGTAGGACACCATCCACCGATCGGTATCATTGTCCGCCTCAATATACCGGCGACGCATCAGCTGCCCGCAACAAGGCCGCGCAAACGCATTTCCACGCTGCGCGGATGCTCGCCATCCGCGATGGCAATCAACCCTTCTATAAACAGATCATCCGCGCCTGCAGAACGAATAACCTGACTGCGCAGACGGTCCGCTATTGGCAGAAACAACAGATTTGCAAAACCAACCCCATAGATCGTCGCCACAAACGCCGTTGCGATGCCGGCACCCAGTTCATTCGGATCAGCAAGATTGCCCAGCACCTGTATAAGGCCGATTACCGCGCCCAGAATGCCAATGGTGGGTGCATACCCGCCCATACTCTTAAACACGTTGGCGGCTGCGAGATCAGAATCTGTACGCGCCTGGCTGTCTACCTCTAACAATCGTCTGATGGTGTGCGGATCAACACCATCAACCACCAGTTCGAGTCCTTTGCGGCGAAAGGGATCTTTTATACCCTGAGAAATATTTTCCAGGCCTAACAGACCTTCGCGTCGTGCGGTCTTACTCCAGGCAGCCAGACGTTCGATCTCTTTTTCCAGATCCAGGGCTGGCGGTTTTAACACCCACGCAAACATCCGACTTGCCCTCACCAGACTCAACCAGGGAGTCTGCAACACCACCGCACCCAGCGTACCCCCTACAACAATAATAAATGCAGGCGCATCCAGCAGAGCAGCCACCTGACCACCTTCCAGCGCATTGCCCAGAAAAATAGCCGAAAAGGCAAGTATGACACCAACAAGGGCAACGATATCCATCAGGCTTGTGTCCACTCACCCACTTTACTACGCACCCGCAACGTGGCCTGACTCAGTATCTGACTGATACGCGACTCACTGACATCCAGGATCGCGCCAATCTCTTTCAGATTCAGTTCTTCGTCGTAGTACAAAGACATGACCAGACGCTCGCGTTCCGGCAGGTCAGCAATTGCAGCAACCAGATCCTGCATCATTTCATCTCGCTCGGTGCCGTGATCGCCGGCATCAAGGTGAGGCAAGGCACTGGGATCGTCACTTTCATTGACCTCTTCGTAACTCACCAGCCGGCACGTCGCAGCGTCTTTAAGAATGCTGTAATACTCCTCCAACGACACCTGCATCCGCTCGGCTATATCACGATCGCTGGCTTCTTTGCCCAGAGCATGTTCCGCCTTGCGCATGGCTTCGGTAACCCGGCGTGCGTTGCGATGGACTGAACGCGGCGCCCAATCTCCCCTGCGCATCTCATCCAGCATCGAGCCACGGATACGAATACCAGCGTAAGTTTCAAAACTGGCGCCTTTGGACGCATCATATTTGCCTACGCACTCGAGCAAACCCAGCATGCCCGCCTGCACCAGGTCGTCAAACTGGACGCTGTCCGGTAACCGCGCCACCAGGTGTTGGGCAATCCGTTTCACCAGGTAGCCATACTTTTTGATGGTCGCATTGCGGTGTTCGGTATCCACATATGCTGCAACTGGATTAGACATACAAAGGCTCAATGTAATGCGTATTCGTTAACCAGGCGTTCAACAAAAAATTCCAGATGGCCTGTAGGCATGGTCGGGATTGGCCAGGAATCCACTTCCAGGGCCAGCTTGCGGAATGCCTGTGCGGATTTACTGGCAGGATACAGATCAAGTACTGCACGCTGTTTCTGAACTGCTCTACGCAGCTGTTCATCCTGGGGAATAGATCCGGCGTGTAGCAACGCGACGTCAAGGAAGCGATCGGTAACGTGCTGCAACTTGTCATACACAGCAATCCCGTCCGCGTCGCTGCGCACCATGTTGGCAACCACACGTATTTTGTTGATACCAAACTGCTGATTCAGAATTTTGATCAGCGCATAAGCATCTGTTATGGAGGTAGGTTCGTTACATACCACCACTATAATTTCCTGTGCAGCACACAGAAAGCTCAGCACATCGTCTGCAATACCCGCGGCGGTATCAACGATCAGCACATCCATTCTATGGGCAATATCGCTGAACGCAGATATCAGACCGGCGTGCTCTCGAGGGCCCAGCTTGACCATCTCCTGCAATCCCGAGGCGGCCGGCACCACTTTCAGATCCTGTGGGCCATTTATAATAACTTCATGCATGGAACACGTCCCATCAAGGACATCTTTCAATGTATGACGTGGTTTAAGCCCCAACAGAACATCTATATTGGCAAGACCCAGATCCGCGTCAAGTAATGTGGTGCGGCGACCCAGCGCCGACAGCGCCAGACCCAGGTTTACGCTCACATTGGTTTTACCCACCCCGCCTTTGCCGCCGGTAACAGCAACCACCTGTATGGGGTTGGAAGAAACTTGCTCCATCTCATTTACTCCTGTAGACCTGCTCGCGGCATATCGCCATGCAGGTTGAACGCAAGGGCAAAAGCTTTGCCCCTTTTAGAAACATAGTTGTTCTTTTCAATCGGTCAAATAGACGCATGGGTAAGGCGACTAAACGGCAATTGCAAAACCTTGGGTGACCGGAGCGGTAAAGAGCCATTGTTGCACCTTGTGTTCATCCGCCATGTCCAGACCATCCGGCAGGCCGTTACCGCTACCCAGCCAGTACAACGGCAGGCGCAGGTCATACAGCAGCCCGGCCAGAGAATCACCCTCCACACAGAGGTCTGTTTGCGTGACAGCCACTCCGGCAGGGCTCAGGCCTGCAACCTGCTGATGTTGTGTCCGCAGATGGGCCAGACTGTGTAGCGCGCTGCATACCCAGATATCTTGCACACCTGCGAGCCCAGTCATTGACCGCCCTGGTCCCATGGCCGGTGTATCGACCAGAACAAGCAATTTGTTCCTGAATCCCTGAACCGTGTTATGCAAATCTTCAGGTACGCATTCCTGCATATGAACACCGAAAGTCTGACAGGCAAGCTGCAGGGCTTCTGTGCCCGCCAGCCGTTCACGATCCGTCGAAATGACGGCAATAGCAGTGCTGCCATTCTGTTTGACCCACTGAGTCATCAATTTAATGATCAGGCTGCTTTTGCCAACGCCACTGGTACCTACAAAACGATAAACACCCTGCAAACCCGATCCGGGTTTATGGGCGTAGTGCAGGCGCCGGGACAGGGCAACACGGAACTGTTCAAGGTCGGGACACCCTGCCAGCGCCTGAATGACTGAAGGCTCATAACCAAGTTTTTCAAGCTTTGTTAACAGCACAGTATCAGTGGCGGAACTGTGCTGTCCCGAGACAAGCGACTCTACAGAAACCGAACTGATCTGACTGGCTGCAGATTTGATCTCTGATACAACGGTTTCTTCACTTGCAGGCACTTCCAGACAGGCATCAACACAAACCTGATAACCCTCCCGATGCTGTCGCAGGATGAGAGCGTCCGCACCAAGAGTCTTGCGCACCATCGCCAGAGCTTCGCGCAGACTGCCAGCTCGAAAAGTGTGGACCTGCTGGCGTGATGGATCTTCTGTGATTTCTGACATGACTTCCCCTTAACCTGTGCGCCCAATTGTGGACACAACAGTGATCTGTTTGTTTTCCGGAATCTCTTCGTAAGCAAGCACATGAATAACAGCCTGGGACACGCGAACAAAGCGCGACAACAGAGACCTTATTGCAGCAGACACCAGCAACACGGCTGGTTTACCGGCTATTTCCTGCGCCTCCGCCGCGCTGACCACAGACTGTTGTAATCTTTCCGCCATCACAGGTTCGATAACCGGCGCTTCACTACTGCCCTGGTTTTTTGCCTGCAGCAGCAGCTGTTCCAACTCCGGGTCCAGAGTGATCACTTCCAACGATTGCTCACTACCGTAGATATTCTGCACAATCATGCGGGACAACTGGCTTCGTACCAGATTCGTCTGGTCATCCAAAGCCAGATTGCTGGCACTGCCATCTGCCAGCGTTTGTGCAATGGTGCGAATATCTTTGATGGGAATCTTTTCACGCAGCAGGTTCTGCAGGATCTTCAGTAACCCAGACAAACTGATCGCTCCGGGCACCAGTTGTTCTGCAAGCTTTGGCGAACCTTGAGCCAACAGGTCAACCAGATGCTGCACCTCATCATGACCCAGCAGATCGGCGGCATTATCCAGCATGATCTGATTGACATGGGTGGCGACCACTGTGCTGGCATCCACTACTGTATAGCCCAGGGTCTGGGCATTGTCCTTTTCGTGTTCGTCTATCCAGTAGGCAGGCAGGCCAAATGCTGGATCTTTTGTTGCCAGGCCGCTTAATGGACCAAATGTTTCACCGGGATCAATGGCGAGGAACTTGTCGACAAATATTTCCGCCTCACCAACGCTGACACCCATCAGGGAAAATCGGTAACCGTTTGGCAATAGATCAAGGTTATCTCTGATGTGAATCGTGGGTACCAGAAAACCCAGCTCCTGAGACAGCTTTTTGCGTACGCCGCGTATCCTGCTCAGCAGATCACCACTCTGGTTTTTGTCTACCAGCGGAATAAGTTTGTAGCCCACCTCCAGACCAAGGGCATCTACCGGACTGACATCCTCCCAGCTGACCTCGGTGCGCTCAGCGGGTGCATCTGCAGCTTCTTCTGCCTGTGGTGCTGCGGTGACTGCCGGCTGCTGCGATTTCTGGTGAATCCACCAGGCTATCGCCGCGGCGGTCAAGGCCAGCGTCAGGAAAACGCCATGCGGCATGCCCGGCACAATACCGAGCGCAAAAAGAATACCAGCTGCGATGGCCAGTGCCTTTGGCTCGGCGAACAGCTGATTCACCACCTGCTGCCCCATATCCTGGGAACTGTTAGCACGCGTCACAATCATCGCCGCAGCTGTGGATAACAACAGCGAAGGCAGTTGCGCAACCAGACCATCGCCGATGGTCAGCAGCGTATAAACCTCAAGCGCCTGGCTGAAATCCAGGTCATGTTGAACAATACCAATCGTTAAGCCACCAACAATATTTATCAGCAGTATCAGAATACCTGCAATCGCGTCGCCTTTGACAAACTTGCTGGCACCATCCATGGAGCCGTAGAAATCTGCTTCCGCGGCCACTTCTTCGCGTCTTAAACGCGCCTGCTCCTGATCAATCACACCGGAGTTAAGATCCGCATCAATGGCCATCTGTTTGCCGGGCATCGCATCCAGGGTAAAACGGGCGCTGACTTCCGAAATACGTCCGGCACCCTTTGTAACCACAACAAAGTTGATAATGACCAGAATCACAAAGACGACAAGACCAACCACATAATTACCGCCAACCAGAACCTCGCCGAACGATTCAATCACCTTACCCGCCGCGGACCCGCCACTATGACCATCAAGAAGAACTACCCGGGTGGAAGCGACGTTCAGCGCGAGACGCAACAAAGTAGCGACCAGCAGGATGGTTGGAAACGCAGCAAAGTCCAGAGGCCGCATCACGTAAACGCTGACCAAGAGAACCACCAGCGCTAACGCAATATTGAAAGTGAAAGATACGTCCAGAACCGTCGGGGGTACACGGATCGTCATCAAAGCCAGAACCAGCAGCAACAGGCAGGGAATGGCCATGGCACCCAGTTTGAAATTCCCCATCATTCAGATCTCCACTGCAAATTCATCTGGCACATCAATATCCGCCAGCTTCGGAACATAACTGATCTGTCCACGCTGGTACTGTTCCAGCTGGTAGATATAGGCAAGCACCTGAGCAACAGCGATATACAATCCTTCGGGTATCTCATCACCGGCCTCCGTGTTGAAATAAACCGCGCGAGCCAGAGCGGGTATGGGTACAACAGGTACATCATGCTGATCAGCAATTTCCCGAATACGAAATGCCATGTGATCAACACCTTTGGCCAGCAGGATAGGCGCAGCCATCTCTTTGGCGTTGTACTTGATCGCTACGGAGAAGTGTTCCGGGTTCGTAATCACCACATCCGCGTTCGGTACTTCTTCAAGGTTTCTGCGTCGAGCCATCTGTTGTGCAAGAGCGCGCAATCTGGCTTTCACCTCAGGCTTGCCTTCAGAATCCTTGTGTTCATCTTTGACTTCCTGCTTGGTCATCTTGAGCTGCTTTTTGTGATCGGCAATCTGAAACGGAACGTCCATCACTGCGACCAGCACCAATGCCATACCGATGAACAGCAGTGCCCATCCCACATAGACAACGCCTTCTGTAATCGCGACTTCGACCGGCAGAGCTCCAAGCACTAACAGATCATCAATAAAATAAGACAGCACCAGCGTCGCTACGCCGGATACCAGAATGAATTTAGCCAGCGATTTCGCCAGTTCCATCAATGATTTTTTGGAAAACATACGGCCCAGGCCTTTCAGCGGGCTCATGCGGCTCATTTTCGGCGCAAACGCTTTGGAGGAAAATAGAATACCGCCCACGCCGATACTGGAAAACACACCCGCCGCGAACATCACTATGCTGAACGGCAGAATCGCCCACATCGCCTCTCCCACTGCGTTGCTCAGATAAGTTGGCAAGGGTATTTCCGGCTGCGCCGCGGTAGTGAATATCACCCGCGTCATATCCATCATCAACGCCGCGAGATCCGGCGCTACAAAGATCGCAGCCGCCGCGCCAAAAGTGACAATAGCGACACTGTTCAACTCCCGCGAACGTGCAACCTGTCCTTCCTCTCTGGCTTTTTCGAGTTTCCGAGGAGTGGCGTCTTCTGTTTTTTCCTGTCCCTGTTGTTCTTCAGCCATACCTATACCTGCGAAAGACCACTGGCAATATCGAGAAACTCCGTAGCCAGCCGGTGGAACTGATCAGCCCAGCCGTGCAGCACAAACCATATGATCACCAGTCCGAAAAGCAGGCTGAAAGGAAAACCCAGTGAAAACACATTTAGCTGAGGCGCACTGCGATTCATAACACCGAATGACATATTTACGATCAGCAGCGAAATAACCGCGGGAATAGCAAGCAGTACCCCGCCTGCAAACATCCAGCCACCAAGCTGAGCAATACGCCCTGCAAACTCTCCCATTCCCAGAGCCATGCCGTTGGGATAAAGTTTGAAGCCGGTGACAAATATCTCAAACAAAACGAGATGACCATTGAGTACCAGAAACGAAAGCGTCACCAGCATCAGGAAAAACTGCGACCATACGGTTACGGAAACGCCATTACCCGGGTCAACCATGGCGGCAAAACCAAGCCCCATCTGCATACCGATAAACTGACCAGCAATCACAAACAGCTGAAAAAAAATCACCGCGGAAAAGCCAAGACCTATAGCCAGTAAAATCTGCAGGACCAGGTCAACCATCGTGCTGAGGTTAAAGTCGGCGATATTAGGCGCATCGCCCATAACCGGCGTTAACGCAAGTCCAACCGCCATGCTCAACGCAATTCGGATACGCGGCGAAACCAGTTGGTTACCAAATATGGGCACCACCATAAAAAACCCGGCAACACGAAGCGTATTGAATAACAACTCGCTGATAAAAGAACTGAATTGCAGCAGAGAAACTGTCATATCAACCCAACAGAATCGGAATCATTTCAAAGATCCTGTGAAAGTGATCCAGCAGTTCTGATAATACCCAGGGCCCCAGCGCCATGATGGATAACAGGGTCATCAGAAGGCGCGGCAGAAAACTCAGTGTTTGTTCATTGATCTGGGTGGCTGCCTGAAAAACGGACACAACCAGCCCGACAACCAGGCTTGGCAACACCAGGAGACAAACGATGATGACAATCAGTCCCAACGCTTCGCCGAAAACTGTCAGCACATCACCGATACTCACAGTGACATTCCGAAGCTGCCTGCAAGGGTACCCATAATCATGACCCATCCATCGACGAGCACAAACAACATGATTTTGAACGGCAGCGAGATGATCAGTGGTGACAGCATCATCATACCCATGGACATCAGCACACTGGCAACAACCATGTCGATGATCAGAAACGGTATAAACAACATGAAACCAATCTGAAAAGCGGTTTTCAATTCGCTGGTCATGAACGCAGGAACCAGTACAAAGAAATTTATATCCTGCACTGAATCTACCGGCTCATGCTCAGAGAGACGCATGAACAGATCGAGATCGTTCTCGCGGGTCTGCTCCAGCATGAAGGCGCGAAAAGGTTCCGCCGCAGCTTCGAGCGCCTGTTGGGGTGGCAATGTCTCAGCCACATAAGGTTCTATCGCAACACGATTCACTTCTTCAAACACTGGCGCCATAATAAATATGGTCAGAAACAGGGCGATGCCTACCAGTATCTGATTGGAGGGTGTCTGTTGCATGCCAATGGCCTGTCGGAGAATGGCAAAAACAATCACTATGCGGGTAAACGCAGTCAGCATGATGACCAGTGACGGCAACAGCGTCAGCAGGGTCATTACAACAAGGATCTGAATACCTACGCTGTATTTCTGGGTGCCGTCGTCTTCTGTTGTCACGGTGAGCGCGGGCAGATCCATCACCGCAACGGCATCCTGCACAATGAATACACCGCACAGCAGAAGGATCATCTGCTTGAAACGCTTCAGATTCATTGTACGTTTGCCTGCGCCTGATCCAGAACATCGGAAAAATCACTGGTAACGTCTAACTGAGCAAGTCTGGTAATACACTGGGCATTCATTCCAATCAGAACGTGCTGATCAGCAATTCGCACCAGTACAAGCTTTTCTTTAGGCCCAAGATAAGTTGAATCTACGATCCTGAGCTGCCCTGATTGCTGTCCCTGCACCCCCTGAAAACGGCGGACGACATAACCCAGCAGAACAACAAGCCCTACTATCAGTACAAGTGCCAGCGCCACTTGCCATATGTTGTCCATTGGTGTCATCAGTTGATGCTCTGAATACGTTGTTCAGGCGAAATGACGTCCAGCAGACGCACCCCAAACTTATCGTTAACCACAACAACTTCGCCCTGCGCTACAAGCGTGCCATTAACCAGAACATCCAGCGGCTCCCCCGCAGTACGTGTCAGCTCAACAATGGAACCTTTATTCAGTTGCAGCAGTTTACGAATACTGATTTTTGTATTGCCAACCTCCATGGAGAGTCGCACCGGAATATCCAGAACCACTTCCAGATTTTTTGCACTGGCTGAACGCGCTTCCAGTTCACTAGGTGCGGATTCATCCGCTTCAACATTGGGTGTTTCCAGTTCTTCAGACATTACCAGTTCCTATTGATTACCAAACGAGTCAAACTCGAGCGCAAATTTGCCCCTCGAATCACCCAGGGTAGCGTTGAACGTCGGCACGTTTGCCACCCTGACTTCATGCAGTTCCTGCATGTTCAGATCTAATACATCACCTGGTTGCAGGCGCATCAGATCACGCAATCGCAGTTGCACATCACCAATGACACAGTTAAGCGGTAACTCAGCATCCAGGATTGATCGCTCCATACTGGCTCGCCACTGATCGTTGCTTTCCTTGGATTCTTTTTTACCCGTTGCATCAAGCACCCCTTTGAATGGCTCTAACGCTGCATACGGAAACGCGATATGCAATTCGCCGCCACCCTCTTCGAGCTCAAGCCGAAAACTGCATAACATCAGCACTTCACTACCGGGAATCACATTCACCAGACCAGGATTGACCTCGTCACCGACCACTTCCGTCCTGATGGGCATTTCGTCCTGCCAGGCACTTTCAAAATCACGCAGTACCAGATTGACAATCCGTTCGATCACACGTCGTTCAGTCAGGGTAAATTCTTTACCCTCCAGAGTACTGACAAGACCGGTACCACCAAAAAACAGGTCAACCAGGCGGTGTATAAGTTTTGCATCCAGGGTCAACAGACAGATCCCGGCAAAAGGTTTGATACGCAACAGCTTGATACAGGTAGGCACATACAATGTGTCTATGTATTCGGAGTATTTGATGACCTGCACGCCACCCAGTCCAACTTCTATCGGCACTTTCAGACTGGCCGGCAGATCGTTTCGTAACATGCGAGCAAACCGTTCGGCGATGAGTTCCAGCGTCGGCATACGTCCACGGACCACTTTGTCTTCGTTGGTCAGGTCGTAGTGGGTAATGGTGTTGCCGTCATCTTCACCGAACCCGGTATCCAGCGATCCATCGTCCACGCCGGTTAACAGCGCATCGATTTCATCCTGAGTAAGAACATCTTTGTCAGCCATGACGTGCAGGCTTCCTATTGCAGAACAAAATTGGTGAACAAAGCACTTTCAATGCCCGGCGCAACGTCGTAGGTTGCCAACACCCGATTCACCAGCTCAACTATGCCGCGCCGCACGGTTTCTTTGCCTTCCTGAGTCTGCAACTCAAGGAAACTCTGTTCAGACAGATAGCTGACAATTTCACTGCGAATCAGCGGCATGTGCAGGATGACCGCTTCAATGGCAGCCTCATTACGAGCCATGATGGTAAATTCAGCCTGCAGATAGCGGGGCTTCGAGCCGGTGAGATAGTTCACGATGTATGGCGGTCGCATGTTGTGGTAGATCGCCGTTTTCGGTTTGCTGCTGACGGCCTCTACGGGTTCAGCTTCCGCCGCTTCTTCACCACTACTTAAGAAAAAGACTGTACCGCCAACACTTGCACCAACGGCAACAATCAGCGCAATGACAAATATGATGACGTTTTTCTTCCCACCACCGCCTGCCGCTTCCTGCTCTACTGCTTCTTCAGCCATGTCAATATCCTGTTACTGAGCACTTTATTTTTCGCCAATATCCCGGCGATCTTTGAAAAGTGTAGTAAGGATTTAGAAATGTGCCTGTTTTTGTGCCAGATTTTTGGCGCCTCTGGCCGTGTGCTCAGATTCAGACGTAGATATCGAAGCGACCATCATCGGTGCGGGGTGGCGTACCATGATCTTCTGATGGTGAATTGGGACTTGAATGTTCAGCGGCGACATCCTGCGGGGATGTTTTACGCTCTCCCTGGCGATCACTGTTCTGATCGCCCTGACGCACGTCAACGTGTCCCACGTTGACACCTGCCTCCTGCAGGTTCTGTCGCAGGCGCGCAACACCAGCCTCCAGCAGGTCACGGGTATGGGTTTCACGGGCTACGATGGCAACCTGTAATTCGCCTTTGTCAGTGGAGAACTCAATGTCGAGGCTGCCCAGTTCGTGGGGATTAAGCTGCATTGTCAGACGTCCTTGAGTCAACGCCTGACGTGTCATCACACGCATGATCTGATCCTGCAGCGCTGTCTCCATCGCACGAGCGCTCATCTCCGCTGCACCTGGCATAGACCCTGAAACGGGCATAGACCCTGAAACAGGCTTGGTCACTATCGGCGCCAGTGGATCAGTTCTGGCCGGGGAAACGTTCGGTCGATCTGCAGTTTCTGCGAGCAGTTTGGCATCCGGCGCTGCAGAGTGCTCCATCTGTAGCGGTTTTGTATCTGGAACGGAGGTGTCACGCCGCTTTTCAAACTGTTGTTGTAGAAGCACTGCTGTATTTACGCCCTGCGTATCCGCACGAGCAGGTTGCAGGGGCTCTTTTACCACGCGATCAATGCGGGATGTTTTCTGCTCATTTTCTGCCGCCCACGGTGCGGTTGATGTCTGCAGTCCGGGAACCAGCACCTGGATATCCACTTTCGGAGTCACAGGTGTTGCGGGCGCTTTGCTAACCTCAACTTTTTTTGGCTCCGACAGGTGCTCACCAGTAACGGACTGATTCTGAACAGGGTGACCACTGATTGAATCCGTTTTTTTGATGTGCACCGAGTCTGTTACTGTGCCAACGGACGGGTGACGTACCACTGTTTCAGATTTGAGCGGGCTGTGCGGAAAACCTCTGTTTTCACTTTTCGTCGCCTCACCGATTTTAGGCATCTCTGCAGGCGATGCTGGTTCGGTCAATACGGGTGGGCGTACCTGTTGGGTTTCCAGTTGCACCCGCTCCTGCATCAATTGCACCCCGCGCTGAAATTCCGGAGGACCGGGATTGACCGGCACAACATCAGCCGCTGGCAAAGCCATTGCTGAGCCTGTTAACGAAAATGTACCTGAGAGACCGGGTATATATCGCGATGCATGGGTGGCTGGCTTCGTGTGTGGCGATAACTGTTCCGGGTCTCCACCCGGAGTCTGCACAGCCACTCCGATACGCGCCGCGGCTTCCGGCATGGGCGCTGAATCAGAACGCTGCCCGCTGCGAGCGGATGCCGGGTTCTGTAACACAATGGACGCTTCTGCCCGAGTTGCATCAGATTTGACAGGACTGTTTGCAGAAACAGAGTCTTGTGAGCCGTACAGCGCCATCGTGTCCGCCGTTACTGCAGGCACGCTGTTGCCGGTTTCCGGTACGATGTTGCCGGTATCCGATACTAACCATTGCTCAGTGATGTGCTCACGGCCTTCGGAATTTGAGCGGTGCATCGCCGGCAACGGCTCGGCCACCAGTTCTCCCTTATCTGTGTCTGGGTCCAGCACCTTTTGCGCATCCAGTGTGATGCGTTCAGGTGTCAGAAAACCAACCTGGGCATCGCCAAGAACCTGAGCAAAGTCCTGTACTGGCGACAGTTTATTGACGCCAACAACCGTGTCACCGGTGGTAAGACCAGTTACTTCTCCCACCTGCGATGATGCGGTTTTGAGTATTCTGGTTGGGGCGGACAAGGCAGCTAACAAATCAGTAAACAGCGTCGTAATCCATGTCTTAGTTGGGTAATGAATCTGCAAATAGCGGGCCAGAATTGCTCTTAAAAAGCGGTATCCGCACGTCAATCAGAAAACAGAACGTTACAGCTTCTCAATCTGACCATGTACATCTTCAAGTTGGCGCAGGACCTGCGCCAGAAGTTCTGGTACGCCATCGGTGCTGGCCTGTTTAGCCTGTTGTTCCAGCCTGGCGCAGGTTTTTTGTAATTGTTCGGCACCAACGTTTGCGCAACTGCCTTTCAATGAGTGCACGGAAAGGCGCAGCTGGGCAAAATCACCTGTTTCCCAGGCAGCTTGCGCGCTATGGAACTGCCGTTGTGATTCGAGTAAAAACGTTTTCATCAGATCGCTGAACTCGTCTTCCATAATGACTTTCAGTTCTCTTAACAGGTCTTCATTGAGGATCTCATTCATCATTCACATTCCAATGCATGGTGACTTCAATCTGATTTCCAGGCTCGACGTAGTTGACGGTTTCACATAGATCCCACAACAGACGAATACCGCGCCCGTGATATCCACCTACGCTATCCACAACAGATTTTGCACGTGCAACACATGAATCAAAATCAAATCCACTGCCGCTATCGGTAACCGTAATGCAAAGGCGCACATCATCACCTGCCAGTTCACCCTGAAAATCGAATCTGACAAACCCGTCAACACTTTCCAACGCACGCACACGAGCTGCATAGTAGGCCGCAAAACCTTCAGCAGAGGATTTCATGTCTGAGCAGAGCCCAAGCACCCCGTGTTCCAGCGCGTTTGAATACAACTCGGCCAGCACAGCATAAATGGCCGTAGCCTTGGTTCTCAGATAAGGTGCTCCCATAAGGACCTGCTGCAACAAAGGCAGCGGATTAAAATCCTTAAGAGATTGTGGCCCGAGCTCATAGGAAAACTTCCAGTCGCGAGGGCCACCCAACGCTTCTACGTCATCTATCACTTCAGCGGGCTGGACTATGTCTGGTGTCACGACAGTGATCTCCACCATAGTCAGATCGTCATCCCGCCCTTCAAAATTCACAAAACTGTTGACCGCCTGCTGTACGCGATCAAACAGATCATCAGGCGCACTGAGGCTGATGATCTCTTCGAGGGTATCGCTGCCAAAGTACTCTCCTGCTGCGTTACGGGATTCAATCACCCCGTCCGTGGCGAGAAAAAGTCGATCACCCAACTCTACTTCATAAACCAAAGTAGCGTCATCAAACTTGTCACCGCTACTGATGCCGAACGGCAGGTGATTGGATGCCAGCAGGCGGATTTCGTTAGAATCTGCCTTGCGCAGGTATGCGGATGGTAATCCGCCGTTCCAAACTTCCACTGTTGCCCTGTTGAAATCCAGCATCAGCGCCGTAGCGCAACAGAAATACCCCGGCGGCAAAACCGAACCCAGTTTGCGATTACATTCTTTGACAATCTGCGACAGGGTGAAACCTTTGGCCGTCATGCTGTAGAACACATCTGCCAGAGGCATGGTACCGATTGCTGCCGCCAGCCCGTGCCCAGTGAAATCGCCTAGCAGCACATAAACACTGTTAGCCGGATTCTGTGCAGCCAGCAATACATCGCCGTTGAACATCGCCAGCGGGGACAGCAGATATTTAATGTACGGGGTTTCCAGGTTGCGTGTGTGGGCAACGTTGTCAAAAACCGCTTTAGCGGCTTCCTGGTCGGCTACAAGCTGCATGTGATGGCGGGCAATTTCATCTCGCTGCAACTGGACTGTCTGAGTGATCTCCCGCATGCGCTGCATCGCCTGCAGCTTGGCTTTAAGCACAACCGTATTGTACGGCTTGGACAGAAAATCATCGCCGCCCGCTTCCACACAACGTGCAAGATCAGCAGCCTCGGTTAAGCTCGTCAGGAAAATGATAGGTACAAACTCATCACTTTCGTGGGACTTGATTTCCCTGGCAACTGAAAAACCATCTCGTCCCGGCATCAGAGCATCAAGCAGAACAAGGTCGGGTTTAGCGGCAAAGTATTTTGCTACCGCATCATTGCCATCCACCGCTTCGATCACGTCGAAGCCCGCGCTGCCGACAATTTTAGCCAGGAGTTGCCTGTCTACGGCATTGTCGTCTGCCACAAGCACACGATAGCCATTGCTGCTACTCATACCGTACCCGCAGGCCAACGCATTAAGCGATAGTGAAGAGTTGATCGAAATTAGAGATAGTCAGGATTTTTTTTACATCAGGATTGCAGTTGACTATTTCGACATCAGCACTGTCGCCGCCTGCATGATCGCGCAATAACAACAGCATGCCCAGGGCTGAACTGTCTATGTACTGGGCGTCAGTCATGTCGATCCGGTAACTCTCGGGTTTCGCTTCAAGATCCTCATAAGCATCACGAAAGTCTTTGTGTGCGCTGAAATCAAATCGACCGTCTATAGCGATAATCAGTTTCTGCAGATTGCTGTCGAGTTCGCTTTTAATGCTCATGGCGTATGTCCAAAAATAGTACACGTATAAAAAGTCTAGACCATCGGGTTGATTTGACCCGGTCGTTGCAGTTTTCTGTCTTTGCGGGCAGTTTCAGTTTTGTGCGCCACTTCACGTTGCTGCAGCAATGTTTCCAATGCTCGACGATCCTGGTGACAAACCACGTAACTCTGCAGCTGAGCAGACTCACGCGCCTGCAGGCGGCTGACAACGCCTTCCTGCGCCTGCACAGCCTGGCTCAAGTGCTGATAAAAAAGGAGAAACTGTTGATAAGAAGCAGAGCTTGCCTGTTTTTTTGCCAGATGCTGATTTCTATAATCGAGTTCAAGCCGCCCAAGTTCAGCCTGTTGTTGTTGTGCCTGCTCAAGCTGTTCACGACACATCGCAAGTTCTTCAGCGCTGCTTTTTTCCAGCTGGACACGCCATTTTAAAACTTTTTCCAGCTTATCCATTGTTAATCATCGCAAAATTATTTTCGGGTACAGCCGGCGCCGCGGGCTTGGCAAACAACTGCTTCAGGCGCGCATTGGATTCTTCAATAGATACTGCCTCACCTTCACCCTGGCGCAGAAACGCCACCATCGCATCATGGCGGGCGATCGCTTCATCAGTAAGGGGGTCACTACCTGATCGATACGCACCTATATTGATCAGGTCCTGTTGTTCACGATAACACTGCCACAGCGCCCGAAAACGCTGGGTGTAACCCTGCTGATCCGCTGATGTCAGTCGGTTCATGAGACGGCTGACGGAGCTTCCAATGTCGATGGCCGGATATAGTCCCTGTTCCGCCAGACTGCGACTGAGCACAATATGCCCGTCCAGAATCGCTCGTGCCGCATCTACAATAGGATCCTGCAGATCATCCTCTTCCATCAATACGGTGTAAAAGCCCGTGATAGCACCTGCATCCGCATGCTCGCCACAGCCCGCGCGTTCAACAAGCTTTGGCAGCCATGCAAAGGAGGAAGGTGTATAACCCTTACTGGTTGGCGGTTCGCCCATGGCCAGACCGATTTCACGCTGCGCCTGGGCCACCCGCGTCAGACTGTCCATAAGCAGCAGTACATTTTTTCCCTGATCACGAAATACTTCAGCGATCCGGGTTGCCAAGCGCGCGCCCCGCAACCGTAATGCCGCCGAATCATCCGCTGGACACGCCACCACAACGGCGCGTTGCAAACCTGAACCCAAATTATCTACAACAAATTCCTGCACCTCTCTGCCGCGTTCACCGATGAGGCCAACCACGACGACGTCCGCCTTCACAAATCGCGCTAACATACCCATCATGACACTTTTACCAACACCGCTGCCCGCGAATAAACCCAGACGTTGGCCAATCCCGACGCTGAGCATGCTGTTGATGGTACCGACACCGACATCAAGCTGCGTATCTATGGGTTTACGATGCATCGGATTGATCGCTCGCAATTCAAATTGATTGCGCGCATTCGAAAACGCCGGGCCGCCGTCAATGGGTTCACATAAGCCATTGACAACACGACCTAACAACTGCGCTGGATTGGGTAACAGATCGACCTGGCTGCCCTGATGCGGCACTCGAATCAAAGAGCCGGGTTCGATACCGTCGATTGCCGCCAAAGGCATTAAAAATGCCTTGCTTTCGGAAAAACCGACAACTTCGCAAGGGATTTCAGTGTTGCCGCGAGTCAACCAGCAGATGCTGCCCAGACTGGCATGGAGACCTTGCGCCTCGATCAGCAGTCCAACTGAACGACTGACGCTGGCATAACGTGTTGCCGCCAGAATCTGGTCACCGCGGCTTGCAACGTAAGCACCAAGGCGACTGAAATTACTCAAGGTAACCTTCGTCATCCGCGGACGGCTGATGTGCCAATCCGTTCAGATCAGCACTGCGTAGAAGCGCCTGCATATTCTTGACAACGTCCAGCTCAACAATGGATTGGCCTGCACTGGCACGCACAACACCCTGCGGCACGTCCTCATCAGCAATCAGTATCTCTTCAAGCTCTGCCGAAATACATCTGCTGATACTGCTGTAGTCCGAGGTGTTCAGATGGACAAGCAGCTCGGGTGTGCCGTCGAACATTTTTCTGGTTTGTTCAATCATCATCTGCAACATGTGTTCAGATGTCTGCAACTCATGATTGAACAGCGCCTGAAAAAGGCCGGCCAGTACGGTCGCAGCATCCGCAAGGGATTCATCCTGCTGATTGTGCAGGAATGACCGGCATTCCTGCACAATCAGATTCAGCTGATCAAGGGTCGCCTGCTGTTGCGCTAACGCCTCAGCTTCACCTGCTGCAAAACCTTTTGCATATCCTTCATCGAAACCCTCTTTAGCAAGATCAGGCGTTTCTTCATCCGCTTCAATGACCGCTCCTGAACCGGAGCCCACCATCCAGCCCAGCAGTTTTGGCGTGTCATGCGCTGTGAATTTTTTCCACTGATAGCCATCAACAGATTGTTCAGGGATTTTTGTCATACGCAAACTACACCATCTCGTCGCCGCTACCACCGAGCATGATTTCTCCCTCTTCAGCCAGTTTACGGGCAACCAGCAGAATCTCTTTCTGCGCCGCTTCCACATCTGAAAGACGCACAGGGCCTTTGGCTTCCATATCATCCTGCAGAAGTTCCGCGGCGCGTTTAGACATATTGCCAAAGATCTTCTGCTGCAAAGACTGGTCAGCACCCTTCAGAGCAACAGTTAAACTGTCTGTGGTCACTTCTTTAAGCAATGTCTGTATACCGCGATCATCTACCATGGCAAGGTTGTCGAATACAAACATCAGTTCACTTATGGCCTCTCCCAGATCTTCATCTGCTGCCTTGATCGCCTCAATAACCGCCTCGTTAGTGCCCTTGGCCATATTATTCAGTATGTCAGCGGCAGATTTGCGCCCACCCAACTGAGCGAAACGGGTGGGACCGGCGTGGCTGGCCTGTTCATCCAGCACCTGTGCCAGTTCCGCAATGGCAGCAGGAGGAATACTGTCCAGATTAGCCACACGCATGACTATGTCGCGTCGCATGTCGTCATCGCCAATGTAGCTGATGACTTGAGCAGCCTGATCCGGCTCGAGATAGGACATGACAATGGCCTGGATCTGCGGATGTTCCGCCGAAATAAATTCAGCAATGGCGCGGGGATCCATCCACCTCAGCTTATCCAGCCCTGCTGTACTACCACCGTTTATTTTCTCAATGACCGCATTGGCTTTGTTTTCTCCAATTGCATTTGTGAGGGTGTTTTTCAGGTACCGGCCCGCGCCCAGTGTCAACCCGGATTCATCGGATACGGTTTCCAGGAAATCATCAACTACGCTGCCGATCTGGTCAGTGCTCACAGCAGCCAAGCCAGACATGGCTTCGCTGATGCGCTGCACTTCCCGCTGGTCGAGATGTTTCATCACAGCAGCCGCTTCGGCTTCACCGATGGTCAACAACAGAATTGCTGCGCGATCCAGTTTATTAATTTCCAACGCTGCTTCACTCATCTTCACTGACCCAATGTTTAACAACCTGAGCAACGCGGCCTGGGTCTTCCCCGATCAGATTGCGTACGGTTTCCATTTTTTGCGCGGAGGTTTCGTCTCCCCCGAGGTTGATCGGTGAAGGCAGACCCGGTACGGCCTCCGACAGGGCCGCGTCACGCATCTGCGTCATATCAGCAATCGCCAGACTCTGCTGCTCGCGTACCATCTCACCCGCCTGGCTGAGGTTCTTGAACAAAGGACGTAACAACCCGAAAATAACAATAATGATCGCTATGCCGCCAAGCACCTGTTTGATCAGCTCTACAAACCAGCTTTCGGCCCAGATTGGCGTATCCAGAACCGCAGCAGCGGGCGGCCGATAGAAAGCCCGGTTGACAACACTGACGCTGTCACCACGATCTGCACGAAAGCCGACTGCGGTCTGAACGGCCTGAGTAAGGTGTTCTATTTCTTCGGGCGCCCAGGGTGTCGATAGAGTTTCACCTGTCTCGGGGTCAATAGACAGCTGATCATCAACAACAACGGTTACCGACAGGCGAGTCACCCTGCCCACCTGATGTTCCGTGTAGCTGAGTGTCCGGTCCACTTCATAGTTGCGCGTCGAGCGGACTGAAGAAGAACGCACGTTTTCTTCCGTATCCGCACCCTCGTTGACGGCACCAAACTCAGGCGGCTGATTAGACAGCGTCCCGGGTACACCAGCGGCTGTTTGCGTACCCCCTACATTCTGTTCTTCACTGCGCTGTTCACTGCGCAGCGCGACCAGGTCCGGATTGTATAATTCTTCAGACTCCTGAGAACGCGTGAAATCCATGGTGGCATTCACTTCAGCAGAAAACCGATCTCCACCTACCCAGGGTGTCAGAATATTCGCAATCTTCGACTGCAGGGCCTGCTCGTGCGCCCGCACCAGCGCCATGTCCTGCTGGCTGCGTCGCAGGCTCAGATCTTCAGAACCCTCAGACAGCAGAAAACCTGATTGGTCTACAACAACAACATCAGCTGGATCCAGTTCCGGTACCGCTCCAGCTACCAGGTTAGTTATGCCTCGAATCTGCGCGCTGTCCAGCGTTCGACCAGATTTGAGAGTGACTGTGACTGACGCACTGGGCTTTCGCCGATCGCGAATGAAAGAACTGGTTTTTGGGGTAGCCAGCAAAACCGCTGCATGTTGGATGGAAGTGATAACTTCAATGTTCTTTGCCAGCTCGCCTTCCACAGAACGACGATGTCGGGCATTTTCCATGAACTGGCTGACACCAAAACCCTGTTCTTCGTCCAGCAGTGCATATCCCACTTTGCCGTCGCCCAGCAATTCTGCTCCGGCAAGTAACATACGCGCGCGATGCAGGTCGTCAGACGCAATAAGTATCATGCCATTGTTAGGATCCAGCCGATAATCGATCAGATTGTCTTCTAACGATTGTGCGATCTCTCCTGTCTGTGCAGCAGAAACCGGCGTACCCAGCGGTTTGTAATTGTCATCCTGCATCCACTGGGTGGCAAAAACACCTAATGACACACTCGCAGCCAGTGCAACCAGCAAGGTGATCTGCCGAACTACAGGCATGCCGACGGCGCCACGAATGAAATTTCCACCCGGCAACCCTGGAGAATCCAGCGCGGTTGCAGGTGATTGAACGGGTAACTCGGCCATTGTTTACTCCACAGCCAACATTAAATAGGCATCTTCATGATGTCCTGATATGCAGTCACCATACGATTGCGTACCTGCACCATCGCCTGAAATCCGACACTCGATTTCTGTGAATCGATCATCACTTTCACGAGATTATTCTCAGCACCGGTCACAAACGCCGTTTGCGACGCGCTGGAGGTCTGCTGCAGTTGATTGACAGTGTCTATGGCACCTTTGAGCGCACCGCCAAAGTCAGCCCGACTGGTATCACTTACCGTATTCGGTCGATCAAGGGCGGTTGGCGTCACATGATTCAACTGTTTTGACTGATCACGAATCTGACGCATCTGCTGCAGAACCGCATTTATATCTGCATTTGACGATGTTGCACGAATATCCATCACCACCTCCTATTTAAGTATTCCACGATCACGTAGCGCCTTGAGCTTGTAGCGCAACGTACGTTCAGAAATTCCCAGCTTGACAGCCACGTCTTTGCGTACCCCGCCACAGGCTTTCAACGTATCCAGCAGCAGTTGAGTTTGAGAGTCCCGTAACTGATCCTGTAACGAAGGGTTAGGGTTCTGTGATTGTTGACCGGGCCTTTCGCCGTCGCGCTCTACGGAGCTCGTGTCCAAAGCAAAATCTGCCGGCTCCAGCACTGAGCCGGTTTTGAGCACCAACGCGCGCTGCACACTGTTTTCCAGTTCTCTGACGTTACCTGGCCAGTCATGCTCAATCAGCAGTTGTTGAGCCTGCGCGGACAATGACAAGCGCTGCTGCGCGGCATATTTCAAAAGAAAGGTCTGCACAAGCGGCAACACGTCCTCAGGCCGCTCCCTTAGCGGTGGCATGTGCAGCGGAAAAACGCTCAATCGATAATACAGATCCTCGCGTAACACGCCTTCGGCAACAGCATCGCGCAGATCCCGGTTGCTGGTCGCCAGCACCCGCACGTCAACCTTGGTCGGCTTGGGGCTGCCAATCCGTTCAACTTCTTTTTCCTGTAACACCCGCAGCAGCTTCGCCTGCAGCACAATCGGCATCTCAGTGATCTCATCCAGCAGTAGCGTGCCGCCGTCTGCAAGTTCAAATTTACCCAGACGCTTTTCCGCAGCGCCGGTAAAAGCGCCTTTATCATGGCCAAAGAGTACCGCTTCCAGCATCGTTTCCGGTATCGCTGCGCAGTTGACCGCAACAAAGGGTCCCTCTGAACGTGGCGACCAGGCATGAATCTGCCGCGCCATAACTTCTTTTCCGGTGCCGCTTTCGCCAGAAATCATGACCGCTATATCCGCCTGGGCAACGCGTTTTGCCAAATGTGTAATGTCCCGCATAACTTCACTGATTCTGGCGTCAGCGGGTGTAGTTCGAGCATCGGTATCGACTGCAACTTCGTTTACAGACGTCGCTGTCTTTATGGAAGCAGATACTTTCTGTGGACCTGCGCCTAATGGCAGATACTCGGCAGCCCCCTGCTGCAGCGTGCGCACCGCATTCTCGGCTTTGTCAGCCCCACCAAAGGCGATGATCCTACCCACGTTCAGAATGGATCTGGCCCGGGCCACATCCGCAGCTGGGACCAGAACAATCTCGTTGGGATAATCTCTAACGCCGTCAAGACTGTCTATCAACTGCGCTGCTATTCCACTTGCACACAGACCGTCGTAAAGTCGCGCCGCCTCCCGGGCCTGCTGCCCGCAGTACACGGGTATCATCAGACGCTGTCTCCTACACGACCAAGACCGTGTTTACGCATCTTCTCCACCAATGTGGTACGACGGATATGCAGTCTGTCTGCAGCTCTGGCGACCACAGCATTGGTATCCTCCAGCGCCTGTTCAATCAGGCTTTTTTCCAACCGCGCCAGATAGTCCTTCAGATCAATGCCATTGACCGGTAATAGCACATCTTTATCATCGAGCAGATTGCCGCTAACCGGGGTTAAGGTTCTGGATGGTTTTACAGGCAGTGATTCGGTGTATTTCTTTGGCAGATCCTGGGATCTCACGAGGGCATGCGGATACTGAATGGCCAGGCGCTGCAGCAGATTGGCCAGCTCCCGCACATTACCCGGCCAGCCGTACTGTCCCAGCACGGCCAGTGCGTCTACCGAAAGCCGGACATGCAGACCCTGTTCAGTCTGTATCCGACCCGCCAGGACATTGACCAGCAACGGCAGGTCTTCGGGGCGATGCCGCAGCGGTGCCAGCTCGATGGGAAAAACGTTCAACCGGTAAAACAGGTCTTCTCTGAATTCACCACTTTCAATCAGTGCTTCGAGATTTTTATTGGTGGCCGCAATGATACGGACATCGCTGACCCGCGTGTTAACGCCACCGACCCGCTCGAAGCTCTTCTGTTCAATTGCGCGCAGCACTTTGACCTGCATGGGGTAAGGTAGATCGCCAATCTCATCGAGAAAAAGCGTACCGCCGTGGGCAAGCTCGAATCTGCCGGTTTTCTGCGAAATTGCACCGGTGAACGCACCCTTTTCATGCCCAAACAGCTCACTTTCCAGTAACTCCGCGGGTATGGCGCCACAATTGACCGGCACAAACGGCCCGGACTCCCGCCGCGAACCTGCATGTAACGCTCGTGCGACCACTTCTTTACCGGTACCGGATTCTCCGGTAACAAGCACAGTCACATCTTTGCCTGCTGAGGCCGCCATCTGCGCCCGCGCTTCTACAGCAGCGTCGCTGATGCCCACGTAACGACTGAACACTGAGTCACTTTGCGGGTGTCTTAACTTCTGTACCAACAGACTCTGACACTGCGCAAGCGCCGCCATAATCGAGCTGACCCGCAATTGGGCACAGATACGCCCGCTCCCCGGGGACGGTTTGTCCTGCAGAAAGACATAAACCGGGAACTGTGCGGCCCGGCTCCCATCACCAAAGACCGCATCTGCCTGCGACGGCTCGGCCACGACAGGTATTTCCGCAAACCGCAGGAGTGTTTGTACCCATTCTGATTGCTCGGTATCGGCAATATCCACACCAACACAAAAACCTGTCTTCAACTGCTCTTGCATAACCAACGAGTCCTTTCTTCGCATTCCTGTCGCGCCCGCAGGGCCACGTTTCAATAAAGATTCTGCGCTCACCGAATACACGGCCAGACGCTCTGCATGAAGGAAGTAAAGTAAGAGAATTGGAATTGGTCAAATTTCCGGCGGTTGCGCCGGCAGAAGCGTCAGAAAACAATCGCTGACAGCGGGATCGGCTTAACAGGTCAGAAAGACTTGCCGGATCATGAGAAATTCGATTACAGCACGCTCTGCTGCATCGCCTGATAAGCCTGGGCGCCGCCGCGTTGTTGCTGCACACCTCGCAGCTGCGCAATGTCCTGCGATTGCAGTGCCTTAACACCAAGGGTCAGAGACTCGATGCGCTCACGCATTGCCAACAACTCATCTATATTGTTGCTCACCAGTAACGGCGTGAGCTGTTGTGCGGCAATATTAGCCGCTTCCAGATCACCCGCAGCAACAGCAGATTCGATCTCCTTTATGCGACAAAGTGCTGATTGCAGGTGGCTCATAACGATCTATGGGGTTATTGCGCTTGCAGATCAGGATCTATGGCTTTCCATGCTGAGCGCAAGGTTGCCAACAGGTCACTCACTTCAACAAGTCCATCTACATCGTTATCCACGTTTGCCCTGAACAGGCGCCGCTGCATATAGTCATAGAGACTTTCAAGATTGGCGGCGATGTCTCCACCTTTGTCATGATCAAGAGAAGCCTGCAGGCCATTAAGTATCTCGACACAGGCGTTGATTGATTTTGCCTTGCCTGCCTGATCATTTCTCAGCATATAGCCTTGCGCCTGCTTGACCCTGTCTCGTGCGCCACTGAACAGCATGTCGATGATCTGATGGGGTGAAGCAGCTTCAACCGAAGTTTCAACGTCTAACTGGTGGTATTGTTTAACAGGGCTGTTCACGTTGCTATTCCGATTGCATTGATAAGATAAGTAACGGCCGTTCTTCGAATAACTTTAGTTTGATTCGCGGGTGTAACCAGGCAATGTAGCCAGTTGCCTGTCGAGAAACTGAGAAGTGTTATCCAGGGTCGAGATCAGTGCATCTGCGGCCGCGAACTGGGTACGTAAACGCGCTTCAAGCAGATCCATGCGCTTGGAAAATTCGCTCGCTTCGTCCTCGACGGCTTCGACCTGACCTTCCAGAGAATCCAGCTTATTGGCCAACGAACCACCAAAGTTAACAAACTGGTCAAGAAAAGAATCAATCTGGTTCATCACACCACGCACCAACGTCACTGTGCCTCTTTCACCAACGGCTTCGCCCTGAACACGCAGCTGTATGCCCGCAGCGGGGTCAGCTGTTTCAGCCGCGCGACGACCAGGAGCACCAATGCCGACAGTTAAACCCAGGTCCGAGACCACACCCGCACTGACTGAGGTTACATTCACCGTTGACGACGGACCGGTACTGTCAGATGTGATTTCAAAACGATTGTTGGCAACATCGTAAGCGACCGTTGCAGTAACTTCTCCGGCGACCAGCAATGCATCTGCGTTGATCCGCGCTGTCATTTCAGAGGCCAGTTCTGCCGGTGTTGAATACTCCCCCGGGGTGAGCACGATATCGCCGGATTGGAATCCATCAATGTTTATCCGGAAACTGCCGTTGCTGCCATCAATGGTCAGCGACCCGCTGTCAAACGACGATAAAATAGAACCGTTGTAGGATCCTGAAGTCGCCGGAGTTGGACCGTTTGGAATCGAGAGAAACTGACCAACACCGTTGCCTTCGATACCATTCACAGTGCCCTCAACATCTGTACCAACATTGCTCGACGCATCAATCACCGACAAACCCAACTGGGCAGTGGTGTTGGCATCTACGCTATCAATGCCGATCGAAGAACGACTGCCGAAGGATGTTGAGCGAATCTGTAACGATTGCGTATCGACGTCATAGCTGACATCAACCGTTGCATTCGCGGCACGCAAGGCTGCGTCCTGGTTAATCTGCGTCTGCAGTTCCACGGCAAGCTCCGCTCCGTCGGCATAGCTTCCTTGAGCAAGTGTGATTGTGCTACTGGAAACACCATCGACGGTAACAGAGAGTGTGTCGTTATCGTCATCAATCACAATGGTGTTATCAAGGTCGGCTCTGCCGGCGCCATTTAACACTCCCTGTGTCGCCGCCTGCTGTATATCTACAATGTAGCTGCCCGCCTGGGTAGCCGACTGAAAACCTACAAACGCAATCTGATTATCAGAGCTACGCCGCTGTTCAGCCAGCAACGCTGATACATCCGCCGGATTAGCAACGAGATTCTGAGCAAACTGAGTGGCATCAAACTGAAGCTGGAAACCGGCATTCTGATTGGTCGAAATGCCAAGGTCCACGAGTGCGCGCAGTGAACTGGATTCCACTTCCATCACACTGCGGGACATGAAGCGGCGAAGCTGGGACATTAACGTGCGCACCGTGGAGTCGCCTGTGAGTAATGCGCCTATTCCTTTTTCTTCATCAAAATCCGTTAAATCATCGGTGAGCGTCTTGACCGAATTATACGCATCAACAAAGGCCTGCATCTTATCGCTCACGGCCTGGGTATCCTGGTTTATCGACACTGTTGCTGGCGCGCCGGCGTTATTGCCGACCGCGGTGAACGTCACACCTGGGATGACTTCATTAATCGTGTTGGTATCCCTGGAGACGGTTATGCCGTCTATGACCACAATGGCATCATCAGCATCCACCGTCTGCGTCATATTGGTTCCAGGCACGTTGTCAGCCAGGTTGAAATTCAGAGCTGACAAACCTGCAGGGCTGTCCTCTGTCACGGTCAGTTCCATGGATTGATCTTCACCGGTACGATCCGAGGTCAGTACCAGGATAAAACCTTCGCCATCGTTCACGATGGAAGCCACCACGCCAAGATCTGCCGCATTAATGGCATCGCGAATACCGCTCACGGTGTTGTTGGAACTGTCAATCACAATCTGGCCGGAAGCTCGATCGGGGTTCTCGGTAAAACTGTCATAATTACCACCAGCAAAAGTGGTCGCTCCGAAACGGACGTCAATTGTGCCGCTGCCTACTACAGTGTCGATGGTGTCATATCTCACACTGGTCAGCGTATGCGCCCTTGCGGTAGCCAATACTTCAACCGTATGAATACCCGGTTTGGCTGTTGCGCTGGCACTGGCGGTAATCGCATTTTCGTTGCTGGAGGTGACGACGTTGGAGAGCAACGACGTTGAGCTGCCTAAATCCCGGACTGCTGCGGACAGGCCATCAATGCCGCTTCGAACAGCGCCGAAAGCAGATATCTTTGCCTCATACTCCGCGCGTTTTGCGTCGAGTCGAAGATCCGTGCCTTCACGCTCGGCGGAGATAATGTCTTCCACCAGGTCAGAAGTCAGCAACCCAGAACCGACGCCCAATGATTGTATTGAAGCCATATGTGTAACAAGAGCACCCTGACAGGCTGGACACCTGCCAGGGTTTTCTTTAGATCCTCGTGTTGATCAAACCCAAACTCGCTTCAGCGCTGTTGCCAGACATCTGCAGCTGTTCCATCTCTTCGACCCTTTTCATCTCATTGAGAGCATTCAAATTCCGTGCCAGCCGCAAGGCGGTCTCGTTAGGAATCTGCCGGATCACTTCCTGAGTCGTTCGATCCACTACACGAACAATTGTGCGACCCAGGTCTTCATCCATTGAAAACGTGAGATCGCGTTGAAAAGACTGGGCATACTCATTGAGTTGCTCAACCGCTTTTTCCACACGTGCGCTGCGCTGTTGGTTCACCTTCGCCATCTGTTGCGATGTATCGGGCGCTTTCACGCGCTCAGATACCGGCATAGTCTTGCCGCTATCTCTGTCTGACGTTGCCGGTCCTTTGCTTATGCCAGTGTTGGTAACGATTTTATCCGTCACAACAGCACGCGTATTGTCTACGGTGTTTATGTTGCTCATTACGGAAACCTCGCTCGCTGGTTCAGGTTCGGAACGGTTGCCTGTTTATTCATCCAACCGTTCCGTTCCTGGCGTTAGCTCATCGCTTACTGAAGCAGTGACAACGCTAACTGGGGCTGAGCGTTGGCCTGTGCCAGAATCGACACACCGGCCTGCTGCAGTACCTGAGTACGCGACAGTTCGGCCGTCTCCTTGGCAAAGTCAGCATCAAGAATCCGTGATCGCGCAGCGGTCAGGTTCTCAACATTGATGGCCAGGCTGGTAATGGTTGAATCCAGACGGTTCTGAATAGCACCCAGGTTCGCTCGCTCCCGGTTTACGCCGTCAAGGGCGTTATCGATCGCGGACAGTGCTTTTTCCGCACCTGCTACCGTGGAGATATCCACTTCGGTCAGGAACTGACCGTCGCTGGCACCACCAAAGGTACCCTGCTCAAGGCCAACCGCGGTTACGCCAGCGTCACCGTTGGTTGTACCACCGCTGATTTCAAAGCTGCTGGCCGATTCAAGTGTGACAGTACTTGTTACACCTTCACCCGCACCGATACCGTCAACGGCTTCATCAAGACCCACGTCCGTGCCCAGACCTGCCGAAGCCACCTGCACACTGATGTTACGACCATCCGCGGCTGTCAGTGTAACGGTTGTGCCGTTGTCACTGGCAACCACACCAGTACGACCAGAAATCGCATTGATTGCATCGATGGCCAGGGTACGGTTCGTTTCACCATCTGTTGTCGTCGTGATCGAACTGGTGGCAATACCATTTACGGTGATCGCGCCTGCGACACCACCCGTTGTGGTTTGTGCAGAGCCACCTACCAGAACTGTTTCGTTAGTCCTGGCGGTCACGCCGGTCTGGTCGCTGACTGCGTTTATCGCAGCAGCTACTGAAATACCGGAAGCTGCATTGTCAGTGCTGGATGCTGTGTCACTGGTAGACAGAGATGCACCCACGGAGACACCATTAATCACCAGGTCGCCTGCGACCAGGGCATTCAAGGTTGCTCCCGCCTGAGCGGAACTGGTGACACCAGCTGTCGTACCGCCGAAGGTACCCGCGCTGAGGCCTGCATTGCTGACATTTCCAGTGGCTGATCCGTCACCACCACTGATGGTAATGTCGCTGCCATCTTCAGAAATCAGCGTGTATCCGCCTTCAAAGGTGCCAGCTGCTGCAACACCCGTTGAAGCAGAGGTTACCGTGGTGAATGCTACGGTGATATTGCGGCCATCTTCAGCAACCAGGTTGACACCTGCGCTATCAGAGCCGGTATCTACTGCAGTTACGCCCGTCTGATCACTGGCTGAATTGATCGCGGTAACCACTGCTGAACGAGTAGTTGCACCATCAGCAGTTGTGCTGACAGCGATGTCCACGCCGTTTACAGTAATGGTACCTGTCGCTGCGGCAGCTGTGATAGCTGCACCCGCTGCAACGTTGGCATTTACTTCAGCCCGCACGCCAGTTTCCTGAGTTGCGCGGTTTATCGTAGCCACTTTGGCAATCGCTGATGCATCCGCGTTAGCAGAAGAGGCTGTGTCGTCAGACGCTGATGAAGGGCCAATTGCGACGCCGTTGATGGACAGGTCACCGTTGGCAATTGCGTTGGCGTTACCTACCGCACTAATACCCGCGCCAATACCACCACCCAGCGTTGAGGTGCTGACTTCTGCAATCGAAAAGGCAACCGTCTCACCGACATTGGTGCCGATCTGAACGCTGGATTCAAAACTACCATCAAGCAGTTTACGTCCGTTGAAATTGGTCTGGTCGCTGACGCGTCCCAGTTCAGCAATCAACTGGCTGGCTTCAGAGTTCAGAGCCTGGCGATCCGAGTCACTGTTCGTGGCGTTAGCCGACTGCAGTGCCAGTTCGCGGAGCCGTTGTAAAGATTCTGTCATGGCGCCAAGGGCACCTTCAGCGGTTTGTGCCAGAGAGATGCCGTCGTTGGCATTTCGAATGGCGACACCCAGGCCACGTACCTGCGCTGTGAAACGCGTACTAATGGCAAGGCCGGCAGCATCGTCTCGTGCGCTGTTGATACGCAGACCGGAAGACAGTCGGTTTAAGGCAGACAAGCCTTCCGATTGTGTTCGGTCCAAGTTTCGCTGCGCCGTGAGGGAGCTGAGATTGGTATTAATTACCTGAGGCATTTTATTGCTACTCCGTTTGCTTTTTCAGACATCCCTTCCAAGCTTTAGCGAACCATGGAAAGGGGTTCTCACATTACGTAGCGGCAAACGGCAGGGAAACTTTAGCGAAGCAGTTCACATTTTCGGACGCCTGCAGGCTGACAGGGGCCGGAACAGAAAGCTACAGACGATTGAAAAGGGACAGATTGTTGATCCGAACAAAACTCTGTTGCGCAGCTTCCAGGACAAAAGACTGATATGCGAGATCGCTGATGGCCTGAGCAAAATCCAGATCTTCTATGGAGGAACGAACGCTCTGCAGCTGCAAAGAGACATCTTCATGAAGATTCCTGGCCGCGGTTAACGAATTGAAACGTGCGCCAATCTCTGCTCGCGCTTCCAGCATCACATCAGTGGCGCCCTCCAGACCAGCAATTGTATTGTCAATCAGATTTCTAAACGCCTGCGGATCAGTGGCGGCATCGACTTCAAGCAATCCATCAGCTATGCCTTTGACTGTTTGAAAAAGGCTCCGCTGGCGTGTGGTTTCAATGACAAACTGGTCCCCCTCCACCGGTGTGCCTTGAATTGAAAATGCAATACCGGCCACTGACAGCTCAACGCTGGCATCGAAAGGTACGTTGACCAGACCTTCCAGCGGGCGCTGATCGCTCTGTCGCTTAACCGTATAGTTAGCAACGCCACCTGCTTCAGCTGGAGAGTTAAACTCAACCACGAGCTTATCCGGGAAGAGATTTTCGGCGAGATCACCATCTACCACTTTCACGTCGCGGATGCCCGCGGTTGCGCTGGAAATACTGGCCACACCGGCACCCACCGCATCGATTGGCACCTGCATGAACAGCTTTTCGCCGGAATCGTTGATTGCCACAAACTGGCCGCGATCTATCTGTATTTTACGTTGACCCGAATCACCCTGATAAACCACTTCATTGCCGTCAGATGAAAAGGGTTCAACCGCGCCTTTAAATCCGCTGAACAGATACTGCCCACTTGAATTCCTGGAATTGGCCAACGACATCAGTTCATCAAATCTGGCACTGATTTCTGCCGCGATATACGCCCGGTCCTGCTGAGTCTGCACACCCGAGCCCGCCTGCAGCGTGAGCTCCTGCACCCGCTGAATCAACTCAGTCACCTGTGCCAGCGTCGATTCCTCCAGGGACAGCTGTACATCTGCAGCATCCGTGTTACGCACAAACTGATCACGCGCGCCCAGCTCCTGCTTTATGCCAATGACGCGGGCGGCACCCACCGGATCATCGCCCGGTCGGACCAGTTTTTTGCCTTCGCCAATCTGCTGTTGGGTCAGAGCAGTCTGCGCACCCAGTGTCTGCAGCTGTTCGGAAGCCTGAGTGTGTATTTGAAAAGATGAAACACGCATACCTAAGCCTAGCTCACCGCGTTAAGAAGAATGTTAAAAATGTCTCTGGCAACCGTAATAATCTGTGACGAGGCGTTGTAAGCCTGTTCATAACGCAGCAGGTTCGCTGCTTCCTCATCCAGATTCACACCCGATACAGACTCACGGAATGCTTCTGATTGCGTCAGCAGGGCGGTTGCCGCTTGAAGATTTATATTCGCCTGATTTGAGGCAATACCAACCTTCTGCACAACCGAGGCAAAGGTTGCGCCAAAGGAACGACCCGGGTCACCGACCAGATTACGGTCCGACAGCCCCGCCAGCGCCAGAGCGTTGCGGTTATCACCAAGCCCGCCACTGTTGAAGTCAGCATAAAAGCGGTCACCCGCTTGCACAGTGCCCGTCAGCACAAGATCAAATCCGAGATCAGCACGAACGTGTTCCGGATTGGCGGCAAACAGGCCGGCAAACTGCGTGGACATGGTTACATCAGGATCGAGCAACGTTGTCACGACACCGCCGACGGTAACTGAACGATAGGTGCCGGACACACTGCCGGTAAGCGCGACGCTGTCACTTTTTGCGTTTGTCACTACCACGGACTCGTTTGGATCACCTTGAAAATGGATGGAGAGATCGTCTCCGCGAATATTGATCAGAGTGAGCGTCTGACCATCCGACTCAGCCACAATGCCCGCTGCCTGCAGCGACACATCATCAGCCATTTGATCTGCCAGTTCTGCCAGGTTGTCAAAACCGCTGAAGGTGATGCCATTAACAGCAATCTCTACCGGTACACCGGAATCAAAATTCACCAGCTCACTGAGGCTGACCTGTGTTTGAGCTGAGGCATAAACGCCGGGTACTGCGTTGAGTTGGGCGGCAATTTCAGCGGCACTTGCCCCTGCGTTTATCGGCACATTTGACAAACGCGAGCCAGGACCGGACACAGTAATCAGACCTGCCGGATAATTGTTTTCACCGGGCTCCAGGCTGGATCCCGACTCCGCCTGAGCGGGTAGCGCCGAGACATTCGGCCCCGACATCTGAACAACACTTGTGCCCGGGTCTACGGGTAGAAGCTGATTCTGCCCCCCCGGTACAAACTGCAGAATGCCAAGGTCAGGCTCAAGGGCTACCGGATTGCCCGGATTGGAATTATCAAGCACGCGGTATTGCGTGTCAGAGATAAAGTCAATCAGTAACGGGGGCACAAGCTCAGCATCACTTGCAAAGATCGGATGTGATGGGTCTGTGACACCCGCAACACTGACAAACCCACTTCCCGCGTTGGTGGGGTCCTCCGACAGCTGGACGGGAGAACCTAACGCAAGTGCTTTGGGATCATCCAGAACCACCTCGAGCTGACTGCCATAGTCCGCGTAAGGTCGCAGCAGAAGCGCATCGCCAGGACGGAATTCACCCGCGGAAAACTCTACCCGTAACCCATCAAACTCCACACTGTATGGGGTAACAAAAGGCGTCCCCCTCTGCACAATCTCACCATCAGAGCGGCGTGTTATGGTGTAAGCCCCATCACTGGTTTCAGAAAATCGAACTTCGTAATCAGACGCCTCGCTGCCAAACGGATCTTCAATATAGACATTCACTCGGCCCGGGTTTGCGCTTGCTCCCAATGCCCCCGAATTGCCCAGGTAGGACACGCGCTGAGACACCAGCTGCGGATCATTCACGTCACGAAAGAACTGCTGACCAAACTGGCCCTCCAGATCTATGCCCGCCGCATGTTGGTCATTAAATGATCGGGAAATGGCAGCGGCCAGACGTCCAAGCTCGTTTTGCGTGGGCCACAACACTTCTTCGCGGTACTTTAAAATGCCACCAATTTCTCCGCCGCTGATCGATGCCGTGACATTCTGTGTGACCTGCGAGCCAACTGGTCGCAGGGTGATTTCACCGGCGCTGGAGACACCCATCTGGGCGGATTCGGAGCCGAGGATCAAGGGCTGCCCTTTACCCACAAACACGTTGATCTGACCATCACTTTGCTCAATGGTACTGACCGAAACCAACTCCGACAGATCCTTTAACAGGTTCTCACGACGATCTAACAACGCATTAGAGCCACCCGACGCGGACCCATTTTGCAGTGCTGAAATTCGTTCGTTCACCTGTACGATCAGTTGGGTCAGTTCATTAACCTGCTTGGTGTTTGATTCAAGTGAACCACTCACGTCCCTGGCTTGCAGCCAGGCCCTTTCCGTAACACCCGCAAAGCGGCTGGCCAGAGCTTCCGCATTGCTGATGACAAACTGTCTGACCGCCAGGTCAGAAGGTTCGTTAGCAGAGTCCTGCACCGCATCGAAAAAGTCACGTATGGCTGAATCAACACCAAAGTCGCCGTCAAACAGGGTGGTTTCGAGTTGGCCGACAAACTGTGCGTAACTGTCCATCTCGCTTTTCAGTGCGGAATCGGTGCGAATCTGTTGATCCACAAAGACATCAGCGACACGAACTATCTGATCGAGCCTTGCTCCAGCGCCGGCGTTCAATCCTGCCAGACTGCCACCCTGGGTGACGATATCAGCTCGTTGTCGACTGTATCCTGGCGTTGACGCATTGGTGATGTTCTGACCCACGACGTTCAATGCCGCCTGCTGAGCTCGCAGACCGTTGATACCTATGTCAAACAGAGAAGCCACTAGCGGCCACCACTTTGCACACGTGGTATCAATGCTGCAATTTTTGCAGCGTAGTCAGGGTCCGTTGCATAGCCGGCTTCCTGCAAGCCCGAAAGATAACCCATGGCGTCTTTTGCTATCTCAACCAGATGAGCGTAACGCGGTGACTGGGTAATGGTATCCATATAGTCTTTCACGCTGGCTGCCCAGTCAGGATAGGCGCGAAAGTGATCCTGTTTGTTTACCCAGCGACCGTGTTCAAATTCTCTGCTGTGAACAGCAACGCTGTTATCTCCTTGAGCATGATCTTTTATGCCGAACAGATTATGGCTGAGCTTCCCTTTGTTGTCGGTGATAATGTATTGACCCCAGCCTGTTTCCAAAGCCGCCTGACCCAGTACGGCTTCCACCGGCAATTGGCTGCCGGCGAGAACACGTTCAACAACAGGTTTCAGTTTGTGTACAAACTCTTCAGGGGAGGAAAAAGCCGATGTTCGCTCCGGTGGAACCCTCTGATCCAGCTGTGCTGTTTTCGGCGCGGCACCGGCAACCTGTGTACTGCTTTGTGGGTTCAAAGGCATAGGCTGCCCGCTGAGTTGCGCGACTATGACAGGGGCCAGGCCGACACCACCCTGCCTGGACAGGTGTGATGCCATCTCATGATCAAGCATCTCCTGATGGGCAGTCATTTCATTGCTGTTCATGAAATTATCTTCAGCGAACACCTGGTTTGCGTGACGCGCGCTTTTCAGCCACATATCAATAAACAGACTTTCAAAATGTTCAGCTGCTTTTTGCAGTGCGGCAGGATCGTTTTTTTTAACCGTTCCCGGCAGCTTGTTATAGTCGGCATAGCCGAGAGTCAGATCCGGTGTCGAGATACTCACTAGATCACCACAAGCTCTGCGCGAAGCGCACCTGCCTGGCGCAAGGCTTCGAGTATGGCCATCAGGTCACCCGGGGCTGCACCGACCTGATTCACCGCACTGACAATGTCCTGCAGGTTGACACCGGGTGCAAAATAAAACATGCGGTTCTTATCTTCGACAATTTCAACTTCAGAGTCCGGTACCACTACTGTCTGTCCACCGGCAAAAGCATTGGGTTGCACAACCTCAGCATCTTCGGCGATGGTCACGCTCAGTGAGCCATGGGTTACTGCGGCGGGTGCCACAACAACCTTCTGACCAATCACAATAGTTCCGGTACGGGAGTTAATAACAACTTTTGCGGAAGTGGCGTCAGGCTCTACCTCCAGACTTTCGAGCACCGATAAGAAGGATACCCGCTGTGTTGGGTTCTGCGGTGAACGCACCTTTATCGAAGCCGCATCAATGGTCTGCGCAACCTCCGGACCGAAAGTGTCGTTGATTTTTTCAGCTACGCGTCGCGCCGTTGTGAAGTCCGCCCTGTGCAGATTGAAGATAATGTTTTCTGCACCACTGAAACCATCAGGCGCAGGCCGCTCAACCAGCGCGCCGCCGGGAATGCGCCCGACACTGGGTACGTTCACAGTGACCGACGAGCCGTCATTGCCCTGAGCACCAAACCCACCCACAACCAGGCTGCCTTGGGCAACAGCATAAACCGTTTTGTTTAAACCTTTGAGAGGCGTTACCAGCAATGTGCCGCCACGCAGGCTTTTTGCGTTGCCCACGGAGGAAACCGTGACATCAAGGGTCTGACCGGGTTTCGCAAAGGGCGTCAATTCCGCGTGCACCGCCACTGCGGCCACATTTTTCAACTGAAAATTTGCGCCTGGCGGGAGCTGAATACCCAGTTGCTGCAACATATTCTTGAATGTCTGCACGGTGAACGGCGTCTGGCTGGTTTGATCACCGCTTCCGTCCAAGCCAACCACCAGACCATAGCCAACAAGCTGGTTGGCACGAACACCGGAAACGTCTGCAAGATCCTTTATGCGCTGAGTGGCTGCTGCCACCGACACATTGAGGAACATCAGGGCAATGAGAACAAACGCGTTCAGTTTCATAGCAACACTCTTCAAAATGGATTCACCGTGCCAACAAAGAAACGTGTCAGCCATCCAGCACGATTGGATTGAGCTATTTCACCAGTACCGCTGTAGGCAATCCGCGCATCAGCGAGGCGCTGCGAAGAAACCGAGTTATCCGCACCGATGTCTTCAGGTCGAACAAGCCCACTCACGCGCACATACTCTTCACCGCGATTAAGTTGAAACCATTTTTCGCCCTGCACCAGCAACAACCCATTGGGCAGTTGTTTTGCAACAACTGCAGTGATTGTTCCACTCAAGGAATTGCTCTGGTCGCTTTCTCCTTCACCACTGAATTGTGTTTGTGAATCCAGCGAGCCGAAAATATCGTTTGCGCCTGTACCTCTGATTACGCTGCCAAAAACCTTCGGATTCAACAGCTCGTTGCTGCTTTCTTTGCGAATTGATGTTTCTGCACTTTTGCTGGATCGAGTCTGTTCGTCGAGGATAATTGTCAGGACATCACCGACAAAACCCGCGCGCCGATCGTCAAACAGAGCCAGGTTGGCGCCATCTGTGAACAAAGAGCCGGCATTCACCGGGCGAGGTTGCGGCATATCCGGCCATACCGGCTGGTAAACCGGCTCAGGGCGAACAGGCTCCGGACTGACACATCCGGCGAGAACCCACATGACCAGACAGACTGAGCATAAATGTTTCATAAAGCCTCTTAAATATTCTGCGACAGATACTGGAGCATCTGGTCTGCGGTAGAGACCACCCGGGCATTCATTTCGTACGCGCGCTGAGTTGCCACCATGTTGACCATCTCCTCAACCACCGACACGTTAGATGCTTCCAACATACCCTGTGCAATCTGACCAATGCCGTTCTGTCCCGGGGTACCCTGCAGCGCCGCCCCGCTGGCAACAGTTTCGCGATAGAGATTGCCACCAAGTGCTTCAAGTCCGGTGGGATTTACAAAGTCAACCAGTTGCAGGTTCCCTACCTGCGTGGTGCCTGTATCACCACCAATAAGAACACTCACGGTACCATCTTCGCCAACCGTGACACTGGTAGCCCCTTGCGGTACGTTGATTGCTGGTTCCAGTGCATAACCTTGTGCCGTCACCATCTGACCATCCTGATCGAGAGTGAAGCTACCGGTTCGGGTGTAACCTAAGGAGCCATCCGGCATGGAGATCTGAAAGAAGCCACGACCCTCAATCGCCAGATCTAACGATCGCTCTGTATTCTGCAAAGCACCCATGGTGAATTGCTTCTGTGTGCCGGCGATGCGCACGCCTGTTCCCAGTTGCACACCCGAGGGCAGCGTTGCATCCTGAGTCGCCTGCCCGCCAGGCTGTTGATTGATCTGATACACCAGGTCTTCAAAAACGGCTCGATCCTTTTTGAAACCTACCGTGCCTACGTTGGCCAGATTGTTCGAGATGGTGCGCAGGGCTGTATCCTGTGCGCTTAACCCTGTTTTACTGACCCATAATGCAGAATTCATGCTGATTATCCCTTCTGTTCCTTAACTGTTGCCTGTCGCTTCAAACATCATCCCACCCGCAGTAACTGCGCCGCTGCACTGTCATTTTCTTCCGCAACTTTCATCATTCGAACTTCCAGTTCAAACTGTCTTGCCAAGGCAAGAATTTCGGTCAGTTCGTTAATTGCATTCACATTAGATGACTCGAGAAATCCCGATGTGACAGAAACGCCCGGATCTCTGACTAAGGGTAGCTCGTCGTTGGTAACCAGCAAGCCGGCACCGTTTTTACGCAGATTCTCCGCTGCTGTATTGACCAGCTTAAGCTGATCAATCTGAACCAGTGCATCCGGGCCCTGGCCCTGGGGACGAATGGTCACACTGCCATCATTGCCAAACACGATGGTCTCATAAGGAGGCAACGCGATCGGCCCACCGGTGCCAAGCACCGGGTGGCCCTGCTGGGTCAACAATCGTCCGGCAGCATCCACCTGAAATGCGCCGTTACGAGTGTATGCTTCGCTTCCATCGGGGCCGATGACCGCAAACAGGCCATCTCCGTTGATCGAAACGTCAAGCTCTCTGCCAGTTTCAATTGCCGAGCCCGGGCTCAGGTCCACACCTTGAGCTTCGTTGACACCATAGACCCGGGCACGGTACCCCTGACCACCCACCTCACTGGCCATGACATGCGCGAGATCAGCACGAAAACCGTTTGTCGAGACATTGGCCAGATTGTTAGCGCGCGCTGCCTGGGCCTGCTCAATATTGCCAAGCCCAACAGCGCTAACGTATAAAAGGCGATCCATCAGATGTTAATGATGGTCTGAGTGATTTCGTCTGCTGTCGAAATTGTCCTGGAGTTCGCCTGGAAATTTCTCTGCGCGATAATCAACTGAACCAACTGTTCTGACAGTTCAACATTCGAGTCTTCCAGAGCACCGGATGTGACGCTACCCAGAGAACCCGATCCCGGCGCGGCAACCACCGGCGGTCCGGACTGGTTGGTTTCAATCCACGAGGTATCGCCTACAGAAGTCAGCCCTTGTGTATTGGTGAAATCCGCTATCGCAATCTGACCCAGCGTGGAATTCTGTCCGTTGGTAAAACGCGCAACCACAACGCCTGCATCATCTATTGCCAGGCCCGACAGCTTGCCGGTAGCAAAACCGTTCTGCTCGATGGAACCCAGAGCAAAATCCTGACCAAACTGAGTGGAGTCCGTTAAACGCAGCTCAAAATTTGAGCTTGCTGGGGGTTGTGGCACCGGCAGCCCACCGCCACCCAGAATATTCTGTGGACCTACTGCACCGTTGGGATTACCTTCCTCATCCAGAGGCACCCAGTTTGATATCAGTATCGGATCCGTACCGGACGGATTCAGCGTGCCATCTGAATTAAACTGCAGCGCAAATCTCGCCAGGGTTGCCTCCTGGTTCTGCGGCGGTGGCAAGTTGGGATCCGGGTCTCCGACATTCTGGCCATCAATCAAGGCGTAGGTTGACCAGCGGTTTTCCTCTTCGCCCGGCACATCAGGCGTAAATCGCTCCTTCACAAAATACAGACTCAGCGCGTGGGGATTACCCAGGCTGTCAAATATTGTCAGCGATGTTGCCGCGTTGTAGGTGTCCTGATTGGTTGGATCAAACGTATTCAGTGAAAACTGCGTAAACGCATTTTCATCCAGCACACCAAATATATTAGTCACTGCGGGCTGCGCGTTTGCCATGGTGATGCCTTCGTTCAGGGTGATATCAATTTCACCACCCACCGCTGCCACCGAGTTTCCGGTGGTATCCAACGTGACACCCAGACTCTGGCTGCCACGGATTCCGAGGGAATCGGCCACATCACCTGTCGCGGCGAATACGAGGTCGTTACCCACCTGATCCAGGATGACCAGATCACCGTTGCTGTCGATGGTTGAACTGACGGTACCCAATCCCGGCAGACCGAAGTTTATGCTGTCGTTGAGTTCTTCCAGCGTGGTACCAGACACATCAACACCATTGATGCTGATGGCCAGCGTGCCACTGGTATTGTTGTACTCTGTCGCAGACAAGGTAGCAATTGTGCGTGCCGAAGCGCTCACATCCGGCAGTGTGGCACTGGCAAACTGCGCTGCGATCCGAGCCGCGGTAGCGCCTTCGTCGATATCAACAGAGATGACGTTGCCATCAGGGTACACAACATCAACGGATTGCGCGCTGTAGCCATTACTGGCTGCCGCAATCCCCGGAGCGGACACCCCGGTTGCAAGACTCAAAACACTTGTCAGATCACTTTGTGAGACGCCAATGTTTGAAGTATCCAGGTTACCGATGCTGATATTTGAGGACTCTCCAGGTACCGTTGCAACAAACTGAATACGCGACGAATCAGCGGGATCAAGCTGAACACTGACGCTGATACCAGAGGCAATCAGTTCATTTTCAATATCCGCGATCAGCGTTGTAGCGTTTGTTATGTTCGAATCCAGCGTGATGGTTGCGGTACCATTGTTACCACTTGAACCAGCCAGTGTAATGTCAAAAGACGCTGACGAAATGTTTCCTGTTGCACCTACCGTCGATGTGCCTCCGTAAGGATCCGGGTTAACATTGCTGGCACCGGCACCGCCACCCTGGCCCAGAGCAATACCCCCCAGAACCGCCTCAATGTCTGCCTGGGTTACACCTGCTCCCAGCGTTGCTGAATCGTTGGGGTCGATGGTAATGGTGCTGTTTTCACCGCTGTTGACAGCAAAAAACTGCAATCGGCCAAGGTTTGCCGGGTCTTCACGAACGTCAATTCCAATTCCGGAACCCGCCAGGTCATTACGCACGGCATTAATCAGGTCCTGCAAGGTGGCGATGTTTACGTCCAGATTGATCGTAACGGTTGTGTTTTCCGTGGGCACACTGGAACCTGCAAGCTGTACCTGGAAAGAAGAAGCTGCTGCGCCGGAGAAGTTAAAGGGTGTAAGAACCGCATCAGCACTGATGCTTGACTCGGTATCGACGGAAAAATCAAAAGGTATCGGCGCACCGCTGGTGTCGAGACGGGTAGCAGTTGGCGAAGGTAATCCCAGCTGCGCCACGCCAACCGCAGAACCTGTGGTTACCAGCTCGCTGCCCAGCTCGGAAAGCACTGAAGCCCGTGCATCCAGGTTAACGTTCGCTTCAACCAGCGTGGTCTGTAATGGAGGCAGATTTGAGGTATTGATCTGCAGGTCACCAAGTATGCCGCTAAGGGTGCCGCCATCGTTTGCGGTAAAACCCTGTACTCGAGCACCCGTACTGCTGGTGATGAAACCTTCGTTGTCCACCGCAAACGAACCGGCTCTGGTGTATGAGCGTGCCCCATTATCACTCAAGACAAAAAAACCATTCCCATCAATGGCAAGGTCAAGGCTGTTGTTGGTAAAAGATATTGTGCCCTGCTCAAACTGCTGGGCCACATTGGCAAGCTTGACACCGGCGCCAACCTGGTTGGACCCAGTACCTAAAAGACTGGATGCGTACACATCTGCAAATTCTGCCCGGCTGGCTTTGAAACCAATGGTGCTGGCGTTGGCAATATTGTTACCCGTGATCTGAAGATCACTGGACGCTGCGCTCATTCCACTGAGGGCGACATTAAACGACATACGACATTCTCCTTGTTAGACGTATTAGCGGGAGTTACTGCTTATTGAATTTCTTTGATCTGCGATGCAGATACAGAAGCGCCGCCCGCAAGATTTGCGATCAGGCCTTCATTGGTTATTGAGACGCTGACCACCTGGTCAGGCAAACTCACTTCATACTGCTGACGGATGCCATCAACCTCGGCAAAAGCAGCGATGCGATAGAAATCCTGGGGAACCGGCTCGCCGTTTTCACTTAAACCATCCCAGTTAAAACGCACCTCCCCTGGTGGGCGGGCACCCAGCTCAACCTGCTGTACAGTCTGGCCGGAGCTGTTCTGGATGGTGACCGTAAGATCACCCACGGCTTCCGGCAGCGATATGCTGCCACCAATGCCACCGCTGGTATTCAGTGCTGTTTGATTCGTGGGAATCAGAACGTTGCGGCCAACCAGCGCAGAGGCGTCTACCGCCGCACTGGCACGAAAAGTAGATACCAGCGAATCCATGGATTCATTCAGATTCTGGATACCTTCAACGCTGGAAAACTGCGCCAGCTGGGCGATAAAGGCTTCGTTTTTTGCCGGTTCAAGCGGGTCCTGGTTCTGCACCTGGGCAATCATCAACTCCAGAAAAGCAGTTTTACCGAGCTCTTCTTCTTTGTTGCCTGGGCTGGTTGCGCTGGCGTTGAGATCACTGATCGTGCGTACCGAAGATAATTCTAAACTCATAGTTTCTGCTGCACCTTCTATTGACCCAGCGTGAGCAAACGCTCAGACAGGGTTTTGGCTGTGTTCATGACTTCCACATTGACCTGGAAGGAACGGCTGGCGGAAATCATATTGGCCATTTCCTCCACCACGCTGACGTTCGGATACGCGACATAACCCTTCTCATCAGCGTAGGGGTGATCAGGTTCGTAACGCATGTTGAGCGGCTTGTCAGATTCAATAATGCCCGGCACGGTGACTGCGGTGCTGGCCTGCGCAGAATCCATCGCATGGTTCAGACTCGCCTGAAAAACAGGGTAACGCGCACGATAGGTATCCGCCGGATCGGCGGCGACACTCTCGGCGTTTGCAATATTGCTGGCGGTGGTATTCAGGCGCAGAGACTGCGCCGCCATGCCGCTGCCAGAAACATTAAAGACATCCATGATGGCCATCAGATCTACTCTCCTTTAAGCGCTGTGATCAAACCTTTGAACTTGCCATTCAGAAAACGGAAGCTGGCCTGAAACTCAAGATTGTTTTTCGCAAACTCAGCCTGTTCCACCTGAGTATCCACGGTATTCCCGTCCAACGAGGGCATTATCGGGTTACGGTATTGCAGGGAAACATCAATACCAGGCGTCTGTTCAAACGCCATATGTCGCCTGTTAGTTTGCATCATGGGTTCACCGCCAGGTTCTTTATAGGCCTGCAGAACAGCGTTGAAATCAATATCCCGGGCCTTGTATCCAGGCGTATCCGCGTTGGCAATGTTGCGTGCCAGAATTTCCGTTCGTTCCGCCCGCAGTTCCAACGCTTTGGCATGTACACCCAGTGCGTTATCTATACTGATGGTCATTTGTCGCTCCTGCCTCAATCAGCCCGCGCAGCCTCCAGCGGCAATGCGCAGGCCGAAACGTTGATGCGGGGAACAAAGCAAAGACCGTGCCAATTCGATTAAACCGATGCAAGCAGAGATTTTCGGGCCGTATCGGTAAACCGATGACCGCTGCTTCCGGCAATACCTTGCCGGCGAAAGCGGCAGAGGATGGCCAGAAAACGCCGATCCAGGCTTGGAACAGGTTCCTGGCAGGCACGAGCTGCTGAAAACGACGGTGATTTGACGCGAATGTGCTATTACTTCGACGTCACCCAATAAACCGGCAGACCATGAAGACAAGAAACAAGCCCACAACAGTTGCCATTCTGGCCTTGCTGCTCGGGTCTTTTGTTAGCGCCTCTGCAGCAGAGGCCAACCGCATGGAAGAACAGGTCAGCGCAGCGCTGGAAGAAAAACTGACGAGCGCCTATCCCGCGGGTAACTACAGGTTTACGATTCTGCCGATAAATGCAGCCGCCCACCTGAAACCCTGTACTGCTTTTGCCGCGGAGGTGAAAGCAACCGCATTGGCAGGCCGGGTACCCGTACATGTACGTTGTCTGCATCCCGCCAACTGGTCCCTTTATGCCAGTGCGGAGGTGGAGGTCGCCGTCGATGTGATTACCACCCGACGGGCGATCAGTCGGGGTGAATTGATTCTTGCAGGAGATCTCAATGTCACCACTTCGTGGCTGCAGCAAAACAGGCGCCATCAGCTCACAGCTGTGGGTGACGCGGTGGGTAAAATCGCACGACGAGCGCTACGGGCAGATACCATTCTGACCGCCGCTCACCTCGAGGCGCCTCTGGCAGTGGATAAAGGAGAACGCGTGCGCATCATCGCAAACAGTGGTCGTGTCAGCATCACTGCTTACGGCACAGCCCTGTCCAGCGGTCGTATTGGCGAGCAGATCCAGGTGCGAAACGACAGTTCTGCTCGCGTTATCCGACCCTGGATCATCGGACCCGGTGAGGTTGGCACATCAGCACCAGGCGTCAGAGGTTGAAACCTGCTGCGAAAAAAGCCGGAACGGCATACTTTTTTAATATTTCTACTAAAGTTAACTCAATATCGGTCGATATCGACTATAGGTAAATTTAAGTTGAAGCACTGAAACATGGCTATTGATATCAACAACCGGTTTGGCGGACCTGCACAAACCAATCCAAATGCGGCTGAAAGGGCGCGCGAAGAGACAAATACACCTCGCGCAAATTCTGCCGGGCAGGCAGACGCCAAAGCACAGGATTCGGTCCGCATCAGTGATGATGCAGCCGCCTTGAAAGCCATGGAAGCCCGTCTGGAGCAGCAGGACAGCTTCGACGAAGCACGTGTAAAAGACATCCGCCGGGCGATTGAGCAGGGTCAATACCCCATTGACAACCAGCGCCTGGCTGATAATTTTCTCAAATTAGAATCTAAGCTTTAACAACAAGTTACAATGTTAATAGAAAATAGTTCTGAAGAATCAGGCGATGATGAGAGCGTCCTTGAAGGACTTTTTCAGGCGCTGCTGAGCGTTCTGCACGCGGAGCGTGATGCGCTGATACAGCACGACGGTGCACGCCTTGATGAACTGTCACCAGAAAAGCTCAACCTCTGCAATCGTATCAGCCAGCAACTGTCCGCCGCGCCGTCGCTGGCAGAAAAAATCACCCAGGCGGCAACAGATACCCGGGCACAGACACAGTTAGAACCCGTTCACATTTCACTGGCGCGACTCGCTAAACAGGCGCGAGATTACAACCTGGTTAACGGAAAGATCCTGCATCGTTCGCAACAATCCATTCGAGAGATACTGGGAATAATGAGTGGTCAGTCCATTGACGGTTTATACGGACAATCCGGACAGCAGGACAATAAAACACCGGCACGAAGCGGCGCATTCATTCGCGCCTGAACAAACCAGCTCCGGGCATGGCGATTATGTCTGAGCCACAGCCCGCACTTGGCGCAGTGCTTCCCGCCGACAGCCGCTACCTGCGCAATACTGCGGACATTGTGAGTTGTCTTAAACAACTTCGTGATCGACGTTCAAACCTGTCCATTCGTATCGATCGCAACGATGCAACCTACCAGTGCAAACTTCTCGATGTTGGAGAAAACAGCTTTCTGATCGAAGATATTCACCCACGCAGCGGAATTGCCGCCATCAAAAAGGGTAAGCAACTGAGCCTGTCCGCCCGCGCAGAAGGTCTGTTTGTGTTCATCGAAAAAACCAAACTGCTGAAGATGGACGCTGAACGGGGTATTCCGTATTTTGAACTCAAACTGCCAACCTCTGTCCTGTCTCAACAACGGCGCCGAGCCGCCCGATTCCGCCTGCCGCTGCGGGTGAGCGCAAGCGGCGCTAGAATCAGCTTCATTGAGGAAGAGGAAATTTCAGGACGCATCATCGACATATCCGCAGGTGGCTGTCGGGCGGAGTTTGAACTGCCGGCGCCGTGGCCGGTCAGGAATGACGACTGCTTCGACAACTGCGCCATTACCATCCCAAAGTTACTGGAGTTACGCGGCCAGGCAGTCATCCGTCATTTCCACGAGAATAAACACAGCCAGAAACTGGTCTGCGGAATAGAACTGGCAAAAATGGATGTCACCGACCGGCGTCGACTTGAACATTTCATTCAGACCATCTCAAAAAACGCTGAGTCAGTCTGATGTCTTGCAGGATACGTCCACCATGCGCCGATAACGCTGCCAGTCAGTGACGGTATCAATATCCCAGATAACCGGTAGCTGACTGACCGACAATTGAGCCTGGCAGGCTCGTTCAAGACTGATCGCCATGACGTCCGGACCACCCCAGGCGATATCTTCAAAGAGCGTGCACGCCGCTGGCAAGGCGCAGGCGCGCACACCTACCAGACCATAACCCCCATCTTCCGCCGGACCAAAAACCACATCTTTCTGCGTCAACGCAGCAAACGCCTGATAGACATATCTGCTGTCAATCGCCGGACAATCGGTGCCGACCAGAACCGCTGCAACCACGCTGCCGCGAAGCATCCGACACAGGCTGTGATACATGCGGGTACCCAGATCACCTTCGGTCTGATACTGCAGTTCAAACTGATATTGATGCGCCCACTGGTTTGCCATCGAAGCCGTTTCGGTAATCGACAATACACACCGGGTGTCCGCCTGCAGCTGCAATCTGCTCAGACAGCCCTCCACCAGTTCGATGTGCGCGGCCAACGCGGCATCTTCGCCCAACGATCTGGCCAAACGGGTTTTGGTTCTGCCCAATACAGGGGTGCGCGTAAACACGGTCAGCGCCTGCTGATATTCATCCACCATGATAATAAGCCCGCGCCAGCACAGCGGGATCGGCACCCCGGAAGTAGCGCCAGCGAAACAGCCACATGACCAGGATGGTTCGCATCACACCAGAGTGTTGCCAACGGCGGGGAGACGTTTCAACTTTTGCACTGGCAGCAACAAAAGCATCCGGCACAGCTGCTTTGAGACGTTTGCTGACTTCAATATCCTCCATCAGCGGCTGCGCTGGATAACCACCAATCTTCGCGAGCAACCGCGCATGAAAAAACATACCCTGATCTCCGGTGCAGATTTTGCTTAAACGGGAGCGCACATTCATCATGTACGCCACCAGCGACAGGCCGTCAATTTCCACATTAAATCGCCCCCAACAAGGCCGATCTGCTTTGATCAACTGAAACAGCTGTTGAACCGCCGCCCTGCTGGGAATGCCATCAGCGTGCAGCACCCATACCCAGTCTGCGTCGGCTGCTTCGATCCCACGAGCAATCTGCGCACCTCGGCCTGGCGTATGAGACAGATATACATGCGGGTCACACACAAGCTGCCTGGTCATGTTGCTGGCAGCACCATCCACCACAATGGCCCGCAGCTGATGGTCACTGAGCCAGCTCAACAACGCAACGAGCGGTGCATCATCGCCCAGCACCGGAATGACAATTTTTAAGCGCTGTGCTGGATCGATGTTGTCCAACTTATCCTTTATACCGCCATAACCTCTGCAGCAAGCGTCTGCATACCAGCTGCGGGGTCACCTCCCAGCGCCTGCAAAGGAACCAGCAGACGATGCGCGCCAGCCGCCGCCAGCGCCTGAATTGCTTCCTCTCCACCCTGGCCAGTCCACATGCAGGTTATTTCAACTTCACCAGAATCCCGGCCATGCGCATCACAGGCTGCGCGCAGCTTATCCATATCACCCTTCAGCTCTCCGGCATCAGTGGTTGGTGCAAACCAGCCCTGACCATACTTCGCAACCCGATCAAAGGCTTTACCCTTGTTCCCACCAATGACCACTGCCAGTTCAGGGGCGCTGGGATAGCTTTTAAAACCCTGCCAGTTAAGATGTTCACTGCGATGATCCGCTACCCCGCCCTGCCAGAGCTTCTGCATCGCTTCGAGATAATCATCAAACCGGGCACCGCGCTTTTCGAACGGTACACCAAGCGCCTCGAACTCTTCCCGCAACCAGCCAATGCCCAAACCCAGCAGCAGTCTGCCTCCGGCAACAAAATCAAGACTTGCGGCCTGCTTCGCCAGATATAGAGGGTTTGCCTGCGGCAGAATATTCACGCCTGTACCCAGCTTGAGGGTTTCTGTTACCGCCGCAATGTGCGACAGCGCAATGAGCGGGTCGATGAAATTGGTTTCTGGTGCGGCACCCATTTTCCCCGTCGGGCTATATGGGTACCTGGACTGATAATCCAGCGGCACAATGACGTGCTCAAACGTCCACACCGACTCGTAGCCGAGACCTTCCGCAAGCTGTGCAAGTCCGGTCATCTGCTCAATGGAATTTATGCCGATGTTTACAGGGATGATGCCAATTTTCATGTCGCCGCCTTTTCGTTGCGTAGATTTTTCAGAACCACGATTGTGCACGTATAACCGCCGGATTAGAAACCCGCCGAAGGCGCCCCATGACGGCAAAAGGTTGCCCACCAGGGGGGAATACGTGTTAACTTTTGCCGCCTGAATTTGGAGCGATTTGAGGGAGAGACCTTGTACGAAGAGTATCAGAACATCTGGCAGAGCCTGATTGCACCCGGTGCAGATTTCGAAATTACCGTGAAAGAGATTCGCGGTAACCCAACGCGGATTTATGCCAATGCCCCTGGCAACATGCGCGACATATTCTTAAGTTCCGCGCAGTTTGCAGATAACGATTACCTGGTCTACCAGAATGAACGCCTGACCTATGGCGAGGTTCATACCCGCGTTAAACAGATTGCATCATGGTTGACGGCACAAGGCGTAAAGCCCGGCGATCATGTGGCAATCGCCATGCGCAACTACCCGGAATGGTTACAGGCTTACTGGGCCACATTATATATCGGTGCAACCGTGGTGGGCATGAACGCCTGGTGGACCGGACCGGAAATGGTGTATGCGCTAAACGACTCAAAGCCCAGGGTGCTGATCCTGGATCAGGAACGCTTTGAGCGCCTTGCGGGGCATGAACAAGACCTCGAACAGATGACGCTGGTTGGTGTGCGGATGGCGGATCTACCCGCGGGTGTAGTTCCGTGGGAAGATTTGTTAAAAAGCGGCATGGATGCACCGCTGGTAGATATCGACCCGGATAGCGATGCCTGTATTTTTTATACGTCAGGCACCACCGGCCATCCCAAAGGTGCGCAGCTGACCCACCGCGGCTGTGTCAGCAACATCTATTCCATGTTGTTTGCCGGTGCGTTACTGAGAACCATCGCAGAGCGCAACGGCCTGGTTGAACCAGGCGCACCGACGCCAACCCCGTCGGCGCTGGTGACAACACCCTTGTTCCATGTCACCGCCAACAACTGCGTAGCCCAGGGTACAACCCTGGCTGGCGGCAAACTTGTGCACATGTACAAATGGGATGCAGGAGAAGCCCTGGAGCTGATCGAACGCGAACGAATCACCGCTATGAGCGGCGTACCGGTTATGGCACGAGAAGTCATCTCACACCCAAAATTTGCAGAAACAGACACCTCCAGCCTGCTCAGCCTGGGCGGTGGCGGCGCGCAGCTGCAGCCGGACCTGGTTGCAAAAATCGACTCAACTGTGAGTACCGCCCGCCCCAATACCGGCTACGGCATGACCGAAACCTGCGGCATTATCACCTCCATAGGCGGAGACTTTTTTGTCGATAAGCCTGCCAGCTGCGGCCCGGCGATGCCTTGCTTTGAAGCCAGAATTGTCGACGCGCAAGGTAATGAGGTAGCTCTGGGTGAGCCGGGAGAACTGCTTGTGCGAGGCGCCCAGGTGATCCGGGGTTATCTGAATCGGCCGGATGCAACACGTGAAACCATCGAGAACGGCTGGTTGCACACCGGTGATATTGCGCGCATGGACGAACACGGCTTCCTGTACATTGTCGACCGCCTGAAAGACATGGTGCTGCGCGGCGGAGAAAACATCTATTGCGCTGAGGTGGAAAGTGCTCTGTTTGAACACCCGGATGTTGCGGAATGTTCCGTGTTTGGCGTGCCCGATGATCGCCTGGGTGAAGAGGTAGGTGTCGCCGTACATCTCAAAGCCGGTGCAAGCGTCAGTGCCGACGAACTGCGCAGCCATCTGCGCGCCCTCATAGCAGCACCGAAAATTCCGCGCTATATCTGGTTCACGCAGGAGGCGCTACCGCGTAATGCGTCGGGTAAGTTTCTCAAGCGGGAACTGCGCGAGTCGCTGGCGCTTGAGGATGCAGCCTGATCCAGCGCAGCCAAGTCATCACTGTACGCTTTCAGATTCAGTCGACCATGTCCTGAATAATGCCCTCGTAGGTATCCCGCAGAATGTTTTTCTGCACCTTGCCCATGGTGTTGCGCGGCAGCTCAGCGACGTTCACGACCCGTTTGGGTTGTTTGAATCTGGCGAGCTGCCCGGCCAGCGCCGCATCAATCTGAGCAAGGTTCACCGGCGCGCCGGTGGGTACTATGACCGCAACCAAAGCCTCACCAAAATCAGGGTGCGGCACCCCGATCACAGCACTTTCCGATACTTCGGGCATTTCATCCAGCGCACGCTCGACCTCTTTGGGATAGATGTTATATCCCCCTGAAATCACCAGATCTTTTGCCCTGCCAACGATAGACAATCGACCCTCGGCATCCATCGTACCGAGATCACCTGTAATAAAATAACCGTCCTCGCGAAACTCACTCGCCGTTTTTTCCGGCATCCGCCAATAACCACAGAAGACGCTTGGCCCCTTCACCTCAATGGTGCCCACTTCTCCAGCGGGTAATGTCTGGCCACGATCATCTGCAATGCGTAGTTCCAGTCCGGGCAGCGCAAAACCCACCGTTGCCGGCAGCCGATCACCGTGCAGAGGATTGCTGGTATTGATGATGGTTTCACTCATGCCGTACCGCTCGAGAATGGTATGACCCGTACGTGAACGCCATTGTTCGAACACCTGCTCAGTCAGCGGTGCGGAACCACAGATAAACAGCCGCATGTGATCAAGCTTCACCACGGGAAAGTCTGGCAGCGCAAGCAGCCGTGTATAAAAGGTCGGGACACCCATCATCACCGTACAATCCGCCAGCGCATGTTGCACCCGATCCGCATCAAACTTATTCATCCAACGCATCGGGGTGCCGCTCAGCAAGGCACAGTGACTGGCAATAAACAAACCATGCACGTGAAAGATCGGCAACGCATGCAGCAGCACATCATCCGCCTGCCAGCCCCAGGCAGCGATAAGTGCCTGGGCATTGGTCATCAGATTAGCATGACTCAACATGGCCCCTTTCGATCGCCCCGTGGTTCCCGAGGTGTACAGAATCGCGGCCAGGTCATCACCCTCGCGCGGCTCGATGAGAAGACCCTGCTGATCATCTGAGTCTGAGACGGTGATGACAGGTAATTCTGCGAAAAAGGAGCCCCCGCCTTGAGCATCCAGGGTGGCGCTGGTTACATCCGTTCGCGCGCGGCTACCCACGAATAAAGCAGGTGCGGCATCTTCAACAAAGTACTGCAGTTCAGCGTCTGTGTAGGCGGTATTGAGCGGCACGTAAACCCCCCCGACACACAGCGTTGCCAGATACAGCGCCAGATTGTAGGGGGATTTCTCGACCTGGACGACCACTCGATCACCAGGACGGACACCCAATTCGCCCAGACGCTGTACCGCAACCGCAACTGCCCGGCGTAAGTCTTTGAATTTCCAGATGTTATGATCATCCAGAATAAGACAAGGTTTATCGCTGTGTGCAGTAAACGCCGCATCCAGCCGGGCATAAAGATTCTGCATGGTCGCCTCCCTTCGGCGTACAGTATAGTTCCGTGTCCTGTTAGAGATATAGGCTTTAACTGTTTGATTTTAAGCACAAACAGGGTTGCCATAGTTGTTTCAGTTTGTTACCGTGCCCGCACTATTACAGCCCTGCCGGGTTCGGGGAAAGGCACGCGTACATTTTTACCAGATCGAGCGCCTTCGGCGTCGATGCCAGTAGAACAGACGCAACGAGACTGAATGTCTCAAATTGATACTCTAGATTCCCAGCAAAATAATAAAAAATGGGATATTTTCAAGCCGCCGCAAGGCGGCTTTTTCTTTACTTGAACGCACAGTCAGGCCAGATGTGAAAACCCAGCCCAGCGATCAGCCTTTTATCATTCCTCAAATCTCAGGCATTGCCCAGGATGCGCAGCTGCGCCTGCCGGGCAGTAAATCAATCGCGTTGCGCCAGCTGGCGATGGCCGCGCTGGCCACCGGCACCAGCACCCTGCTGGGTGTTCCCGAATGTGATGACGCAGAGGCCATGCTGGAATGCATTGCCGCGCTGGGTGCCGATGTTGATAAACGCCCGGACCGCATTGTGGTCACCGGCCCCATCGATCTGGACCGGGACATCTCGCTGAATGCAAGGATGAGTGGCGCGTCCACCCGCCTGTTGATTGGCATGGCCGCGCTGAGACGGGGCCAGACCACAATCGACGGTCACAGCTCGCTACGAGCGCGGACAAACGCGCCCCTGTACGAGGTGTTAAGACAACAGGGTTGTGCCGTCGACGCCGCCACACCTGGTCTACCCGTAACCCTTCGCGGTCCGATGCATCCTGCGCCGGTGATCTACATTGACGCAAGCTTATCGAGCCAATATGTCACCGCCCTGCTGCTGGCAGCACCCTACTGCGTACCGGCAACATCTGATGCCGGGCACAGGCTGCGGATAGAGATTGCCGGGGAACTGGTCTCCAGGCCCTATATCGACATCACGCTCAATGAAATGAAAAAACGCGGCATTCACAGCGATTGGGTCAACAGGCACACTCTGGAAGTTGAACGCGGCGCCTATCAGGCCGGCGAAATCCAGATTGAGGGGGATGCAACTGCAGCAACTTATTTTGCTGCTCTGGCAACGTTACATGGCGGCAGCCTGACCCTGAGCAACCTGGGCCACAGTACCGTGCAGGGTGATTACCAGTTTTTCACTGTGATGGAGCAATTGGGGGCACACGTTGAACGGCATAGCGAACGGACCCGAATTACAGGACCTGCCACTCTCGCTGCGATACATGCCATTGACATGACCACCATGCCGGACGCAGCTTTGACCCTCATCGCCATGGCGCCGCTGCTGCCCGAAACACTGACAATCACTGGCTTGAGTTCGCTGCATCACAAGGAGTGTGATCGCCTGGAATGTCCGGCAACCGAATTTAAAGACCTCGGAATTCGTGCGGTGACAACCGCGGACAGCATCGAGATTGAACCGCTGGCTGACAAGACCATGACGAGGCATACGTTGCGCACCTATCATGACCATCGCATGGCCATGGCGTTTTCACTTTTGGGCAGTGTCAGCGGCACCCTGGCCGTGGACGACAAAAACGTTGTTGCCAAAACCTATCCGCACTACTGGTCCGATTATGCCGCCGTTGCCGGCCTGGATCAGCCGCAGCCTTAGCCCTTATTCAGGTTGGCGCAACATCACCGCAAACACATATCCACCTATCGCGCCCGCAACGCACTGGGAAAGCAGACCAATCGTGGTTCGTGTAACAGCAAGCGGATGAGTACCGCCGGTCAGCAGTGCACCCAACGCAAAGTCGACGGCAAAAATACCCACAAATCCTGCAAGTATGTAACCCAGCGTACGCAGCTGCGGCACCCAGCGTAGAACAATCGCTGTAAAGCCAAACGCCAGGAGCAGCGCCACCGCAATGATAGGCAGATACAAAGTGGCCATACCCATCAGATCATGGCCAGCAGCACCAATACGGTCCGTCATGCTCACCGGTAGACCCATCTCAACAATATTCGCCAGGTTCAACTGGGTATAAGCGAGCACAGCCAGTACATACGCTGTGATCACCGCGAGGACAAAAGCCAGAACTAATTTCAATGTCATTCCTTAACCTGCGCCAGGCGCGCATTGGGTCGATCTCCACAACGGGTTACCATAGCATTATCGACGCCGTTTATAAGAATACAAATATGTTCACAGCCACTTCCATATCTCGTTGCGCCCAGCGACAGACGCAGCAGCGGCGCAATGTCTGGCGCATGCTTGTGCTGGCCTGTTTATACGCTTACACAGCAGGTGCCCAGACCAACTCATCACAATATGAACTCACCACAGTTGCAGACAATCTGAATCACCCCTGGAGTATTGCCTTTCTACCGGGTGGTGATCACCTTGTCACAGAACTCGGCGGTCAGCTGTTGCGCGTACCCGCGGGTGGCGGTTCAGGCGTGGCTGTCACAGACGTTCCCGCGGTATACCGCGCTGGTCAAGGCGGGCTTTTCGATGTGGTGCTGGATCCGGATTTTGCGGACAACCGGACCCTATATCTTTCTTATGCCGCGGGGGACGCCAGACAAAACAGCACAACCGTCGCCAGCGCTCGCCTTGCAGGAAACACGTTGGAATCGGTGCAGGTGATCTTCTCCGCAGCACCGAGCAAATATGCCCCAATGCACTATGGTGGCCGGCTTGCCTGGTTACCGGATAACACCCTGCTCCTGACCACCGGTGATGGTATGGATTTTCGCGAACAGGCGCAGAATCTGGCAACACACTTCGGTAAAACCATCCGCATCTCACGCGACGGCACCCCTCCGGCAGACAATCCTTTCCCCGAGGCACCCTATGTCTGGAGCTACGGTCACCGCAATCCCCAGGGGCTTGCCGTAAGCCGCGCAGGGGTTGTTTTCCAGCACGAACACGGGCCACGCGGCGGTGATGAGGTCAACGTCATTGAGCCCGCCAGGAACTACGGCTGGCCGGCCATCACCTATGGCATGGATTACAACGGCGCTTACGTGTCTCCGTTTACGCAGTACAAAGGCATGCAACAACCCATCAAAGTATGGACGCCTTCCATTGCCCCATCCGGACTGATGATTTACGAAGGGGATATGTTTCCCCAATGGCAAGGTGATCTGTTTGTCGGCGCTCTGGTTGACGCCGAAGTGCGTCATCTGCAGATGGATAACCTCAAGGTGATTGAAGAATCAGCCGTTTTCAGCGAAATTGACGCACGGATCCGAGACATTCGACAAGCTCCGGACGGCAGCATCTATGTGCTGACAGATGGTGAAGGCGGCAGGGTCATACGCATAGCGAAATACCAGGAGAAAGACTGATGCAGACAACAGCCAACGGCATTGCTATCTACGGCAATCTCAAAGCACAAGACGATTACACCCACGAACTGGGGCCGGAAGAGAATTTCAACGAATCGGTGTATTTCAATTTCTTTGACCCGCGACAGAACCGCGGCGGGTTTGTACGCATCGGCAACCGCGCCAACGAAGGTTACGCAGAAATGACGGTCATCGTCTGGAACCCCGATGGTTCAGCGCTGTTCAATTATGCAAAACCTGCGATCACACATAACGACGCCTGGGACGCGGGCGGGCTTAAAGTAGAGGTGATATCTCCTGCAGAGTCGGTGCGCACAACCTACGACGGCAGCGCCGTGTTCCTGGCTGACCCCAAAGCAATGGCGGACCCGGGCAAAGCATTCAAAAATAATCCACATCAGCGTCTGCGTATCAACCTCTTACACGATGCAGTCGGCCCCATGTATGGCCATGTGGGTGATCCTGATGATGGCAATCAGTTTGCCCGGGCGCACACTGAGCAGCATTCCCGTATCAGTGGCGAAATACAGATGGGCGACGAGCCGCCAGTACCTTTTTCAGGATGGGGACTGCGGGATCATTCCTGGGGACCGCGCTACTGGCAAGCCACACCATCTTACCGCTGGATCACCGGCAACTTTGGTGACGACCTTGGCATGATCGTGCGTACCAACGCCGCAGGAGAAGGCGGCGGACTTTTCCATGAAGGTCAAAATCTGGTGCGCATCACCAAAACAGAATTGCGCACCGAATATGAGGGTGATACCAATTACCATACCGCACTATCCGCGGAGTTGACGTTGGAGGATGGCCGCGTGCGCCAGCTTGAAGGTCGTGTCATGGGATATATACCGCTGCGAAACCGTCGCAAAGGCACCCACACACATGTGGGTGAAGGCATGACCCAGTACACCCTGGATGGCGAGCGTGTGGGCTATGGATTAAGCGAGTACCTCGACCAGCCTGAGGACTGACAAGCACTGACCTGGAGGCCGCTAACCAGCAGGTTCAGCGGCCGCGTCAAAGTGCTTCTGTGAGCGGTTGGCAATTGCAACCAGCGACAGCATCATCGGCACTTCCACCAGAACACCCACAACCGTTGCCAGAGCCGCACCTGAATTCAATCCAAACAGGCTGATGGCAACCGCCACGGCAAGCTCAAAAAAGTTAGACGTGCCTATAAGCGCCGCGGGTGCTGCTGTGGCAAAAGGTACCCGCCACAGGTAAGCCCAAAGAAAAGCAATCGCAAAAATACCATAACCCTGAATGAGCAAAGGCACAGCAATCAGGGCGATAACCAGCGGATCCGATAAAATCGTCTGCGCCTGAAAACCAAACAACAAGACCACAGTGGCCAGCAAACCCAGCACCGAAAAAGGTTTTATGCCGGTGGTGAATGCTTCAACCCTGCCCTCTCCGGCCTTCAACAGAGCAGCGCGGGTAAGGTAGCCGACAATCAGTGGCACGACCACATACAATACAACGGATAGCAGCAGTGTCTCCCAGGGCACTACTATATCGGTCACACCCAACAGCATCGCTGCAATGGGTGCAAATGCAAACACCATGATGATGTCGTTAACGGACACCTGCACCAGAGTGTAATTGGCATCCCCTTTAACCAGCTGGCTCCACACAAAAACCATCGCCGTACAGGGGGCAACACCCAGCAGTATCATGCCAGCGATGTACTCTTTGGCCGTTTCCGGCTCAACCAGGCCAGCAAACACATATTCAAAAAACAATACACCCAACGCCGCCATGGAGAAAGGTTTGATCAACCAGTTAACCACCAGCGTAATACACAGACCTTTGGGTTTCTGTCCGACCTTTTTCAGACTGCTGAAGTCCACATTGATCATCATCGGGTAAATCATGACCCAGATAAACACGGCAACCACAAGGTTAACGTTAGCAAACTCCAGATCGGCAATGACTGCAAAAAGAGCTGGTGCAATACTGCCGGCCAGCACGCCTGCAACAATACATAAAGCCACCCATAGCGAAAGGTAACGTTCAAACAATCCCATGTTTACCCCTGTTTAAATGCTGATAAAAGTTCGTTTTCTATATGGGTGCGCAACATCTCATAAGCCTGCTCAAAAGCCTGAATGACTTCCGCCGGCGTCCCATCAACCCGGGCCGGGTCAGGTATGCTCCAATGCATCCGTTGATGTGCCCCCACACGTACGGGACACGATTCCTGTGCCGCCTGATCACACACTGTGATGATGAGATCAAAGGCAACATCGCTGAACTCGTCCCAGGATTTACTACGAACCTGATCAAAGGGGATATGGTGGTTGCGCAGGGTTGCAAGCGCCTGCGGGTGTACGATACCCGTTGGTGCACTGCCAGCACTGTGCGCCTGATAACTGCCTGCCCCCAATGCATTGATCAACGCCTCCGCCATGATGGAGCGACAGGAGTTACCCGTGCACAGAATCAGCACCTTTTTCACCATGCCCCGCCTCGCATCAATCCTGACCGCTCATATCGACTTACCCTGACAAAAGTCTGCCAACTCGATAACAGAGCACCCCCTGCTGCTGTCTTCACGGATAGTCGCCATATCTGACGAACAACAGTCTTTGACCAGGAAACTGATGAAATCCCGGGTAATGTCAAAATTTGCGGTGTAGATGATTGAACGACCCTGTCTTGTTGATTCCACCAGACCCGCGTTAGCCAGGTGATTCAGATGAAAAGACAGCGTGTTATGCGGGATAGCCAGCGCATCACTCAAAGTGCCAGCCGCCAGCCCGGCAGGGCCAGCCTTGACCAGATGGCGGAAAGCCTTCAGCCGGGTTTCCTGAGACAGAGTTGCAAACACACGCAGCGCAGAATTTATTTCCATATGTCTAGAATAATGGACATATTTCGCGCGTCAACAATTTCTCACATAAAAAACCCGCCTGACGGCGGGTTTTCAATCTAACTACTGAACTCAGTAGCTGGAAGATCGCTTGGGCTTGTCATTAGCCTCATTGACCTTTAAAGCACGCGACTCAATCTGATGACCGTTAAGCTCGTTCATAGCGCGCTTGCACTCTTCACTATCACCCATTTCAACAAAACCAAAACCGCGTGAACGGCCGGTTTCGCGATCCGTGATGACAGATGCTGATTGAACACCACCATACTCACCGAACATGCTTTCAAGATCAGAATCAGTAGTGCTCCAGGGCAGGTTGCCTACATACAATTTCATATTTTCTCCGTACCTGGATTTCCAGGTTTTGGGATGTGCACACCCGCTCTTTCTGCTGCGCACAAAAGTAATCGTCAAAGCACACCATGTGCTGTGAACGTCATAGAAGCGAATCGATAAACTAAGAGAGAAAACTCGAAAAAGAACATCGGGCAGGAATCTACTGATCGCGAATCTACGGCAAACCAACACTGCTGTCAAACGATTATTTTTTGGCGCGTGACGCACATATCAATTCTGCCTCGGCCTGATCATCGGCAATAGTTGTGGCGAGTCAGCAGCCTGAATTTCTCCCACGATTTCAAAGCCGTGCCGCTGATACAAAGAGACGTTCATCGGGTTGGAAGATTCGAGATACCCAAGACAGTTGCCTTCATCCAATCTGGCGGTCATGTGTTTCATCAGCGCAGAGCCTAACCCTTTGTTCTGATGTCCGGGGTCTACCCCGATAAAAGCCAGATACCAACAGTCGTCATCCTGCGGGTGAAATGATTCCATCTGTTCCAGCACTTCCCCCATGACAGCAAGCTTTTCCGCGGAGAGCGCTTCAACCATTAAATTAACTGCTGCTTCTTCATCCGTTTCAATCCCGGGAGGCACCCAAAGCGCTGCCCCTTCACAGGACTCTGTGCTGAGTGCACCTGCATGGGTAAAAGCCCCGCCAGCTGCGTGGCTGACAATCTGTGGGAAATACGTCAGGTACTGCTGTGCATTGGGCAGCATCCAACGTGCAAAAGGGTCTGATGCAAACGCCAGAGCTATGGTGTGCAGACTGGCTTGCTGCTTGTCCTCAGGCACAATCTGAACAGAAGGTAATGCCATAAATTTCTCCGTCAAACGCGCCTACCATGCCTTCTCACCGCAGAAAAATAAAGCTTCAGGCCGTTCCGCCCCCAGTGAAAAAGTCAGTTTAACAAGTTCTGCAGTAACACGCCGAGGGTCAAACCCAATCCAGCATCACGCGCAAACCTGAATGCGAAGGTGGTATACCAGAGGGGCCAGGCCTGGGCTGGATAATCTGATGGGCACGCCGCCGGCGCAGGCAGCTGTAACACACGAATACACCGCACAGCAGCAGGTAACGCCAGCGCAATACCCGCCAGCCCGTATAGAGCAAACGCCATAGCGGCAGCCAGGGCCAGGACAAACTGCATTATCAGCGCAACTGCGACCACATGCCTCGCCCATGCACCCAGAACAACCGGAAACGTCAGTATTTTCTTTTCACGATCGTGGGGTGCTTTGTCAGTATGTTTTGCAAGAATCACAACGGTAGGACCTAATCCATAGATAATACTGACCAGAACAACATCAAGGGCAATGTATCGATTCACGACGAAGAAGGTTCCAACCACCATGAGTGGACCCCAGACGAGGAAGACAGCCAGTTCACCCAAGGCGATCCGTTTCAGCGGATAGGTGTAACACAGGACAAAGAACCCCCCTGCCAGCGCAAACCACGGCGCTACCCCACCGACATACCAGCAGACCCCGACACCAAGCAACAACGCGGAAAACCCGGTCCAGATGATATAGCGCAGAAACTGTTGGCTTGAGACAAGGCCACTTTCCAGAACATGCACGCCATACTGCACCCGGAAGTAGTTACCTCGATCAACCCCGGTTTTATGATCCACGTAATCATTAATCAGGTTATTCGTGGCATGCGCAAGTAGCAACGCAAGCCCGGTTGTCAATGCCAGAACCCACTGCACCAACGAATGTGGCTGCGCCAGACACAAAGCAAACGTGACCGCAAAAAGAGTCAGCGGCAGCACTGACGCGCGAGCGGCAATCAACCACCTGGTAAATCCTGCTATCCGATCCCACTGCTGTGCATCTACAACGGGAATCCCAACAAGCACATCTTTAATAGGGACCATGACGAAACCCTGACAAACCCGTTATGCTCAACAGATAAAACGGTAGAGTCTAGAACCATGAAACTAATTGTCCAGGTATTGAAGTACGGACTTGCGTTTCTGGCTGTTCTGATTGGCATTGGCAGCGGCTATCAATGGTTTGCTGCAAGCCAGGACAGTAAGAAATACCCACCACCCGGCGAGCTCTACACGGTGAATGGCCTGCAGGTTCACCTGGATTGTCGCGGCCAGGGTAGGCCTGCAATCATCATGGAAGCCGGTCTTACTTTCGGCTCAACATCCTGGGGGATTGTGCACGATGCCCTCGCCAAACAGACCCAGGTATGCGCCTACGATCGTCCTGGCATAGACTGGAGCGAACAGACTGATCAGCCGCTGAGCGCGCAAGCGGTAGCCGATCGACTGCATGCTTTACTGGTACAAGCCGGTATCGAAGGACCTAAAGTGCTGCTGGGGATGTCTGCCGGTGGTGTCTTTGTACGCGAGTACTTTGCAAAGTATCCGGATCATATTGCAGGTATGGTGCTGGTGGACTCCTCACACGAACAGCAGGGCAGTCGGCTTCCGGCCCTCGGCAGCACCTCAGAATTGAGCAGCACGCTGGCGTTATGCAGCTGGGTGCAACCTCTGGGGCTTATACGCGCGCTTGGCTTTATGGAAGACATGCTAGCGCGCTACGAGCTGCAACCTGCCCGGCAACAGTTACTGCGAGCCAACATGAATCAGAACCACACGTGTGCGGCTATGTTAAGGGAATCGGAAGGCTTCAATCGAGAGATTTTTGATCCGCAACCACCACGCTCTCTCGGTAATCTACCCCTGCTTGTGCTGTCACAGGGCAAAGAACCGGAGGCAGACAACGAATTTGGTCTGCCGCTGGAAGAAGCACGCGAACTCGCAGTTATCTGGGATGGCCTGCAAACTGAGCTGACCCAGCTGTCCTCAGTAGGGCAGCGCCATATCGCCCTGCAAAGTGGCCATGTGATTCAGTTTGAGCAGCCACAGATCATCATTGAAAAAGTCAGCGAAATGCTGATAACACTGAGGTTATAAACCCGCCTGCATCCACCTGAACTACTGCGATTTCACTTAAACTCTTAGGTGTTTCCGCGTATTCATCAATTCACGGTTTCAACCTAGCCTGCCTGGTTCTTTTCATCGGAAAGCCGCAGGAGGTCGCGAGAGAATATGTCGGATTCCGTCCCTACCCACGAACACAATACTCAAACCTCACCCTCCGCCGAATCCAACGGCGCCGCACGAGATGTCGATCCACCCCAGGTCTCCGGTAATGGCAATGCGTTAACGCAGGAAGAAAAGCTGGTAGGGAAAACGCTGAAAAAGAGCGTCACGTTATCGGAAAGTGAGCTGGCGGAAGTAAATTCCAAGAAAGGATTGCTGCAGCTGCTCAGCACCAAAAATGTCAACGTTGAAAAAGCGCTGGTAAAGCTCCGTTATGAACAGGAGCTCGAGCGCCTGCAGGTTGAGCTGGTCAAGCTACAAAGATCGGTGCAGCTGGAAGGTCGTCGGGTTGCCATCATATTCGAAGGGCGCGATGCTGCCGGTAAAGGCGGCACAATCCGCAGGTTCATTGAGCATCTGAATCCACGCAGCGCACGCATCGTTGCACTGCCTAAACCGACGGAAGTTGAACGCGGCCAATGGTATTTCCAACGTTACGCAGAGCAGCTGCCTAATCCCGGCGAAATCGTATTTTTTGATCGGAGCTGGTACAACCGCGCTGTAGTGGAGCCGGTCATGAACTTCTGCAGCGAAGAACAGTACAGAGTATTCATGCAACAGGTACCCGAATTTGAACACATGTTGTATGAAGATAATCTGGAAATGGTCAAGTTCTGGTTTTCTATTTCCAAAGAAGTGCAACAGCAGCGGTTCGTTTCACGACGTACTGACCCGCTCAAACAGTGGAAGATCAGCCCCGTGGATGACAAGGCACAGGAAAACTGGGATCTGTATACACAATACAAAGAGGAAATGTTCAGCAGAACACATACGTCGTACAGCCCATGGATAACAGTACGTGCCAACGACAAGAAAAAGGCGCGCCTGGAAAGTATGCGTTACGTGCTGTCGGCGCTGGAATTTCAGGACAAAGGTGAAGCAGAAACACCGCTGTCTCCTGACCCTCAAATTGTCGGTCGCTACTATCGATCCCGTCAAAGCATCGACTGAAGCCAGGCGCTGCATCTCAACCGACCATATCTGCGGGACGCGATTTACGGCGCCGCAATCCACGGGGTTACGCAGCCCTGAGTCGGCACTACATTGACCACTTTACGCCAGCAATAAATCGAGTGTTGTCTTCGGTGCCGTCGAAACGGACAAACCAATCCCAGGATGTGTTGCCGAAACTGCTGCTGAGCTCAGCGGTGAAGGCATGTCCCGTGCCCAGGAAATCTTCCGTCAGCTCGGCCCGCAATCCGAAGTCGTCGCTGACATAAGCATAAAATGCAGTGAGCTCCGCCGCGCCGCCGAGAACTTCTAGATCAATGTCCCCGCCTAAGATGACCTTGTGCGCCGGCTCGTCCGATCGATAGACAAGTTCTGCAAAGCCTGTCGATTGCTCACTGAATTTATGCCTTAACTCCGTGCGGAAGAAATTTGCCCGGGTCATGCGCTCCACACTCAATTCGTAGCTGGTGCTGGCGTTGAAATTTGCCGAATACTCCAGCTCCAGATAGTCGATTTCAGAAGGAGACCGCAGCGCATCTGCCGGGTCAAATGATTCAAGCTGTCCAACCACACCTTCAAGACGCGCACCGGTCTTCAGCGTTCTGACGTGGCGGATACCCTGTATCCAACCGTCTTTGGACAAGCCTGAAGACGACACCGCACCTTTAAATGTTGGAATCACTCCTGCTTCTGTTTTTCCATACTCACCCTCATGTCGCAGGAAGGTGCGTCGAACGTAGAGATAATCAGCCTCTCCATCATCTAACGTGTTATGACTGGCACCAAACTCATCACCGGTGGCAGCAAAAGCATGCACACTCCAGGTGTCACTAAAAGCGACCGAAGGGTAATAGCGCACGCGGTATTGATAACGTAACTTTCGCGAAGATCGATCATCGACCCGTGCCTGCAGATCCAGCTTCTGAGCAAACTCAACCGCTTCAGCTTGAACAGGCAGCGCTGCCACAAGAAAAAAAGCCAGTAAATAACCTGGATATCGACAGCAGGACTTATTCCTCGAAAAACGACGCCAATCAATCACTGAGCCATACCTGATATACCAACAACTTATCATGAGCGTGTGGTAGCCCCGGCAGGAATCGAACCTGCATTTACCGCTTAGGAGGCGGTCGTTCTATCCATTGAACTACGAGGCCAGCAGCGCGAACCTTAGGGTGTGTACGCTTCAACTTCAACCAGACACGTATTGGCACTTGGGCCTTGAGCAAGTTTCGAGGTACCGATGTCTGCAGTCAGAACATTGGGATTGCCATTGGCATCTGTGAATTCATCCAGACGTTTGAACCAACTGCCCGTGGGCAAAGAGACAACATCAGCTAATCGGTTATCATCTATTCCCACCGAAGCCAGGCAGGCGCCACGATCGTTGTAGATCCGCACGAGGTCTCCATCAAGCAGACCCCGTTGTGCGGCAGCTGAGGAATGCATCAGCAACACTTCTTTGCCACTGGCTTTGCCGCTGTGACTATGTGCGCTGGGATCCATCTGACTGTGCAGTTTTTTCTCCGGCTGAGGTGTCAGCAGGTGCAACCTGTATTTTTCAGATCTGTTTCCGCCCAGCCGCTCAAATGGCTCCAACCAGGCAGGGTGACCCGGACAATCGTCATAACAAAAACCGGCAATGACATCGGAGCAAATCTCAATCCTGCCGCTGGGCGTGTTCAGCGGATTGTTAACCGGGTCAGCGCGAAACGATGCAAGCCACGTGCTGCGCGCCGCCTGTTCCGGAATTCGGTAGATTCTGTTTCGCCAGAACGTATCAAACTCCGGCAGCTCGAACCCCTCCTTGCGTGCCCTTTCTGAGGATTGCTGCCACATATGGCGCAACCAGTCCTGTTCGCTGCGCCCTTCGACAAAGGCCTCTCCAACGTCCAGCCGCATTGCAAGACCGGTGAAAATCTCGTGATCGGAACGGGCGTCATGCTGGGGCGGTAAAGCCTGCTGCATGACGTGCGCGTAAGGATCATGGCTCGACGCACAGATGTCCTGTCTTTCCAGTGCCGTCGTCGCAGGAAATACAATATCCGCCCACTGTGCGGTGGGCGTCCACCATGGCTCATTGACGATCACCGTACTGGGTCGACGCCACCCTTCAACCAGCCGGTTGAGGTCCTGATGGTGGTGGAACGGATTGCCACCCGCCCAGTAGATCAGATCTATATCGGGAAACGTGATCGACTGTCCATCGTAGTCTATGGACTCGCCGGGATTCAGTAGCATATCCGTGATGCGGGCAACCGGGATCGCAAATCGGGTCGGGTTCATACCCTTGCTGAAAGTAGCCCAGTTGAAGCGTCGCCAGTTGGAGCCAATAAAACCTTCTGCGCCATAGCCAAAACCGAAACCACATCCCGGCAGACCAATCTGTCCTAACATGGCAGCCAACACCACCAGCATCCAGTAGGGCTGCTCCCCATGATGGGCACGCTGCAAAGACCAGGCAGCGGTAACAAAGGTTTTTCTGCGGGCCATTTCACGGGCGAGCCGTTCGATGACCTGCGCCTCAACCCCACAAATCTGCATCGCCCAGGCTGGAGATTTTTTCACCCCGTCCTGGTCACCCAGCAGATATCGACTGAACCTGGTGTAACCGTGGCAATGTGACGCCAGAAATGCACGATCCAGCAGATCTTCCACCTCCAGCACATAAGCCAACGCCAACATCAGTGCAACATCGGTTCCGGGTCGTGGCGCGACCCATTCTGCCTGCGCCGAGGCGGGCATATCGTGGGATACCGGAGACACATTCACCAGTTTGACCCCGGCTTGAAGTGCACTGTGCAGGCCACCTTTACTCTGGTGCTCGGTGATACCACCGTAGGCAACCTGGGTATTGCGCAGCGGGATGCCGCCAAATGCCACCATCAGTTCCGCCCCCTGGGCAATCTCCTGCCAACTGGTCTGCTGAAGCTCAATCTCAGACCAGGGCGCAACAACATGAGGCAGAATCACCTGTGCAGCAGCGGTACTGTAGGAGTTCATGGCACGGGTAGAGCCACCGACCAGGTTAATGAACTTATGCAGCTGAGACTGGGCATGGTGGAAACGCCCGGCACTTGCCCACCCGTAAGAGCCCGCAAAGATCGATTTGTTGCCTTTTTCTGTAATAACCCGGGCGATTTCCTGGGCTGCCATGTCCAGCGCCTCATCCCAGGGGACATCCACAAAGCTGTCGTTGCCACGCCGGTGTCGCTGTCTGTCAGGTGTATTCAGCCAGCCTTTGCGGATGGCGGGCCGTTGAATTCGGGAACTGTGTTGAATGCCGTCGAGCAGAGTCTGACCGATGGCTGCCGGATCTGGATCTTCTTTGATACCGTCTACACGCGTAATAACGCCATCGGACACGGTTACGTCGAAGACACCCCACTGGGTGGCGGTTCTATATTGCATGGAACACTGACTGCTGGCTGACTAGGCAGGCAGAGTATTCGTTCAGCGCAGAATTTTCCATGCCAGTCGCCAGGCGGCCGGCTGTCTTTATCAGGCGAACAGTTCTCGCGTCATGCGGGTCGATATCAGCTGCCCACGTGCTACGACTTCACGCCATCCGCGAGGTGGTTGCTGCAGGTTAGCCATCTGCTGCAGAGCGACACCCGAGATACGGTAGTCTCCACAATCCGGACAATGAATGGCATTTATCTCACCGTCTTCAACGGCGCCGCTGCTCTGTTCGTGAAACGGACACTTACGCATCGCTGAACTCCCTCTGATGTAAAACCCAGCGTGCAGTATGCCCATGGCGGATGTCTCAGTTGTTCGATAAACGTAAGTTACTTGTGTTTTACGAACCCAATCTATAACGCAGCTTGATGATCAGCTGTTCGCCGACCGGATCGTCGTAGGCATCGCGCAACAGGTCCTGAAAGCCACCGCTGTCTTCAGATTGAGCGCCGCTCAAAGTGTACACAACCGATAATTCCGACAGTGGTGCAATCTCCCAGCGATATCGCAGCTGAACATTCACCCGGGAAATCGCAAAGTCATCCGTCTCCGCATCAGGTTTTGCAATTTCCTCCAGCTCACCGACCTCTTCAGGCACCAGATAAAACCCCTGTTCTTTGGCGCGAATGCCCACCCACTGGGCAGAAAACCGAAGCTGCTGTTTGGCCGTCAGGAAATAATCCAGATTGATACGCGGACGCCACTCCGTGCTGTTGAAGGTGGTGAAATTGCGATCCTCCTGCCACAGCAACCAGCCGCGGCGACGCTGATACTGCGCCAGGGCACCGATGTTTATCTGATCAATCGGACGCCAGGTGAAACCCAGACGCCCCACCATGCGGCTTCCACCCAGTTCTTCTCCACCATGCTCCATGCCAAACCGATAGCTCATGCGTTGCGCTGTATCGGTAAAGTAATCGGCATAAAAGTTGTGTCGCCCTTCCACCTCATACGTGCCGTTATCACGACTGTTACGGTCCTCCGCGCTCGCAGGGAAGTAGGCAATACCGGCGCGAATCTGATCCTGACTGCGCAGATCCAGACCGAAGTTGGTGCCGATCCCTATGCGTGTGCGCTCGCCATCACCATTAACCTCGTACTGCAAGAAGCTGTCGGCAGCGGCTTTGCGAAACCAGGGTAAATCTGAACGCTCGTAATCCAATTGCAGACTGGTGGCTGTGGCATCGTTGCGCCTGTTGAAGCCTAAATCGTTCAGCTCAAATCTGTCGTCAAAATGCGACAGCCCCCAACGCAGATTCATACCACGGCGTATGGTATAGCCCACATCAACAAAGGCACCCACACCGGAACCTTCATCATCCACCTCAGAATGCAGAAGCTGACCATCAACTTTCCATTTTCCGCCGGGCGTAAGATAGTGATAATCAATACCGTTGACTAACGCATCTTCTTCGGGATGAGCAACAAGGGTTGTTATGGTCCCAATGGCCCGGTAAGCACCGGACGCAGACTTATCTTCGTACAGAAAACGGGCAATGCCATAATCACTGCCCTCCTGATAGTAATTGATGTCATCTACATCAAATTTCACTTCGTTTTCGGATGCTGCGAGCAAGCCGTAACGCACCTGACCAAATTGACCGACAGCTTTGACAGCACCCATCAGCTCAACCGGCTGACCCAGTTCCCTTGCCGGGACATCCACATCGTCGGGCACGTCGGGTTCCCGCGCCTGCCCGCCAATACGGCGGGTGTTAACAACCGTGGTCGGTTCGCCACCGTCTGCCCGCGGCGTTGTATCGAATATCTCGGTACCTTCCTGGAAGAATAAGCGACGCTCGGGAAAGAACACCTCAAACGCAGAGAGATTAACTATGACTTCGTCGCTTTCAACGTTCCCAAAATCCGGATTCAAGGTTGTTGTCAGCTGTAAATTGGTTGAAGGCCGCCAGAAAATATCAGCGCCCGCCTTGGTCTGCGTGAAGTCTTCAACCTCATCCTGGGTGATCGAGACATAGGGGAAAAAACTGAACTGCTGCTGTGGGTCTACCTGATCTAACAGCAGGGGTTGTAGCGCAGACATAAATAACGGTTGGGTAAACGGCAGCGCAGGGACCGCATAACGTTCATCCATGTAGGCTACTTTTCGAGACGCGTAGGCATTGACGACACGTCGCCCCGCCTCCCTGGGCATGGCCACCTGCGACCAGGGCAGAAAAATTTCGGCATTCCAACCTTTGGTGGTGACCTTGGTTGCACCATACCAGGCACCATCCCAGTCGCGGCTGAACTGCCGCTCCGGTAATACGGTACCGTCCACCTGATTCCCGCCCAGAGCCAGATTCACCCAATAGCCATAACGGCCCTCCCCGGAGGTATCGAGGGTGACGCCTACATTATCCCGATTCAATCGTCCGTCATCACGGCCGGAAAATACCCGCACCAGCGTTTCCGGCGGCTGTTCCATTTCAAACGCCGCATAAAGCCCGCGCTCGGTATAGAACATTTTTACCAGCGTGGCATGGCGCGGCACATCGCCCGTATCAGGGTCAACAACCCGAAATGTATCCACGCCGGGATTGACCCGCCATGCAGATTCACTCAGATCACCATCAATCTGAACATCAATATCCGCTTCACGAAAACTCGGCAAAGTAATTGGCGGACCCGCAGGGTTGGCCAGCATAAGCTGATTGGGAGGTGCCGTGGTCAACTCAGGCTCAGCGGCTAGCGCAGACACCAGTGCCTCAGCTGCCTCGGTTTGCGTCGGCGTTGCCACGGCACCCACCACAAAACCCGGCGAGCCAAACTGATTCTGCAGCAAAGCATCGGGCACAAAACCGGTCAAACCTGCCAGGCTCAAGCTGTCGAACCCAGTTTGAGAGCTGGCTTCGCGGCGCAGCTTATGCAGCTGATAGCCATCCGGAGCTTCATCAACAACACGGTCAGCCTTCTTTTTCGCCGACGATGACGGAGGTACAAGTTGAGGCTGATTGCGCGGCAGCGGTTCGGGCTCTGCCTGACTGGTCGGACCCTCGGTGAGCACACCGGTACTATGGGACACATCTTCTTCCGACCAGTACCAGGCACCGGGAAACCCCTGACGGACGGCAGTTGCAACAAGGTCCTGTGCAAGCTCAAGGGTGAGATAGGGGCCGCTGACCAGTCGATAGAAATATCCCTGATCTGTAACAAAACCCAGAACCTCAAACGGCTGGCGCACCGCCTCCTCCGCAGCGTCGAGATAACTCATGGCGCGGTTCTGATTCTCGTAGCTGGCCACAGACACCCAGTAGTGCGTTTGTGCCTGCGCCGTGGCAGCAATCAGGGTGCTGAACAAAAACGCACAGATATGTGATCGCAGGTTCAAGGTGAAATAATCCGGCAGGCTGGCTTTGCCTTAATGTTAGCAGCGTAGCCGTGCGAAAACTACGAAGTCCTCACGCTAAGCCTTTGAACTCAATATCTTTTTGACTTTCAGCCAGCGGATGCAAAAAGAATCATGATGCCTGCCGCCACTGCGGAGCCTATGACGCCGGCAACATTGGGCCCCATGGCGTGCATGAGTAGAAAATTCTGCGGATTTGCCTCCAGGCCTACTTTGTTGACCACCCGCGAAGCCATCGGCACCGCAGACACACCGGCGGCACCGATCAGGGGGTTTATCGGTGTGCTGCTCAGACGATTCATCAGCTTGGCCATCAGAACGCCGCTGGCGGTACCCACCGCAAACGCCACCATGCCGAGCAGCAGAATGCCCAGCGTACTGGTGGTGAGAAACACCTCCGCCTGCAGCTTGGACCCCACAGCCAGCCCAAGGAAAATGGTGACTATGTTGATCAGCGCATTGCGGGTGGTTTCGGACAGGCGATCGACAACGCCACATTCTTTCATGAGGTTACCAAAGGCAAACATGCCCAGCAGCGGTGCTGCGGACGGCAACAACAGGGCCACCAGCAGCAACAGCAACAGCGGGAAAATAATTTTCTCCAGCTGCGAGACTTCCCGCAGCTGGGTCATTTCAATTTCACGCTCTGCCTGGGTTGTCAGCGCGCGCATGATAGGTGGTTGAATGATGGGGACTAAAGCCATGTAGGAATAGGCCGCAACGGCAATGGCGCCTAACAGATGCGGCGCTAATGCCCCGGCCACATAAATAGCCGTGGGACCATCGGCTCCACCAATGATGCCGATCGCCGCGGCTTCGCGCAGGCTGAAATCCATAATGCCCAGAGAAGTGAGGCCCAGGGCGCCCAGCAGTGTGGCAAAAATACCAAATTGTGCGGCTGCACCCAGGAAAAGAGTTTTCGGGTTGGCCAGCAGCGGACCAAAATCGGTCATGGCACCAACACCCATAAATATAATCAGCGGGAAAACCCCGGTTTCAATACCCACCAGATAAACCAGATGCAACAGACCGTCACCGGTGGCGATATCGACGCCAGGGATATTGCTTAACAGGCCGCCAAACCCAATGGTGACCAGCAACAGCGGCTCAAACTTTCTGGCGATCGCCAGATACAGCAACAGCAGGCAGATGCCTATCATTGCTGATTGTCCCAGACTGATCTGGTAAATCCCTGAGGCCTGCCAGAGTTGTGTGAGTAACTCCACCCGCGCTAAGCCAGAGTCATCAACGCAGTGCCAACCACAACTGCATCACCCGGGGCAACCAGCACTTCACCCACAACACCATCCGCAGGCGCACTGATATCAGTTTCCATTTTCATCGCTTCCAGCACCACCAGAGGCTGCCCCCGCTGTACTGACTGCCCGGCTTTGACCAGAATTTTGACTACGGTACCCGCAAGTGCTGCCGGTACGGCCTGGGCGTTCTGCGCAGAAACTGAATGCGGCTCGGACTGAGGTTGCGAAACCATCGAGCTGATCTCACCCGAGGTTGACACTTCCACAGTAAACGATCTGTCATTGATCCGGACGTTATAAACAGAGGGGCCAGCCGCCGGCGCCGGCGCTGCTGCCGGCTGATCAGCGGGCGCCTCCTGCTGGGATCCCGGCGCGGGTTCAAAGGCATCCGGATTGCCTCTGTTTTTCAGAAATTTCAGACCAACCTGTGGAAACAGGGCATACGTCAGCACATCATCGATACTGTCCGTGGCCAATTCAAAACCATCGTTGGCAACATGCTTCTGCAGTGCCAGCATCAGATTGTCGAGTTCAGGCGACAACAGATCCGCGGGGCGGCAGGTAATCGGAGCCGCGCCATCGAGGACTCTGTTCTGCAGCGCTTTGTCCAGCGGCGCCGGTGTTGCCCCATACTCACCTTTCAGAACGCCCGCGGTTTCCGCGGTGATGTTTTTGTACCGCTCACCCATCAACACATTGATGACCGCCTGCGAGCCCACGATCTGCGAGGTAGGTGTCACCAGCGCGATGTAACCCAGCTCTTTGCGCACTTTGGGAATTTCTGTGAGTACCTCGTCAAGGCGATCCGTTGCCTGCTGTTCGCGCAACTGATTCTCGAGGTTCGTCAACATTCCCCCCGGCACCTGGGCAACCAGAATACGCGAATCAACACCGCGCAGGCTGCCTTCAAACTGCGCATACTTCTTGCGCACGGTGCGGAAGTAGGCGGCAATTTCTTCCAGCAGCGAGATGTCCAGGCCGGTATCCCGTTCTGTATCCTGCAGGATCGCCACCATCGACTCGGTGGCTGTATGGCCATAGGTCATACTCATGGATGAAATCGAAGTATCGAGGTTATCAATGCCGGCTTCGACCGCCTTCAGATAGGTGGCGGTCGACATGCCGGTGGTGGCATGGCACTGCATGTGGATAGGAATATCGAGCTCAGCTTTGAGCCTGGACACCAGTTCGTAGGCCACCACAGGTCTTAACAGCCCCGCCATGTCTTTGATGCACAGGCTGTGGGCGCCCATATCTTCTATCTGTTTCGACAAATCCACCCATAAATCAATGGTATGCACCGGACTGACGGTATAAGAAATAGTGCCCTGGGCATGTTTGTTGACCGCAAGTGTCGCCTCGATGGCTTTGCGCAGGTTGCGTGGATCATTCATCGCATCAAAGATTCGAAACACATCCACGCCGTTAGCTGCAGCCCGCTCAACAAACCTGGCCACCACATCGTCTGCGTAATGGCGGTATCCAAGCAGGTTCTGACCGCGCAACAGCATCTGTTGAGGTGTGTTGGGCATAGCCTTTTTCAACAGGCGGATACGTTCCCAGGGGTCTTCGCCAAGATAGCGGATACAGGCATCAAAAGTGGCGCCGCCCCAGGATTCCAGTGCCCAGAAGCCGACCGCATCCAGTTTTTCCGCGATCGGTAACATGTCGTCGATACGCATCCGGGTCGCCAACAGGCTCTGGTGCGCATCGCGCAAAATGACATCAGTGATGCCCAGGGGTGCTGTATTCATCATTTCCTTGTGTTTATCTGTTGGGGTTCTGGCGGTGCTGGTGGATGGCCGCGGTAATGGCGGCCACTTCTTCGGCACTGGGTGCTGTTGCATCCTCTGGTATCGGCGGGACCAGCACAGGTGGGAGCGGCGCGTATCGCAGCACCAGGACCGACATCGTTTTTGTGGCGGCAACCAGCAGCGTCAGAAACACAAACACCGTGCCCATGCCGATCAGCATCAATTCCAGTCCGGCTGCAAAATTTGGATCCATCTGCCCACCTGAAAACAAACTGTTTCGATTCTAGCAAGCGCAAACCGACTAACCTATAGATATCACCTGACCTTTGCAGGCACAGGCCGTTTCCTGCTCTGGCTGTTGCTGGCACCGTCTCAAGCCAACACGCTATATTAAGATGGGGTGCAGTGCGTCCCATGGTCACTAGAACCCAGAAAATACAAGGAATCTCCATGCTTGAAGTTGTCTCTCCCTACACTGGCGACGTGATCCGTACAATCCAGACGCACAGCCAGGCAGATCTGCAGCACATGCTGACCCGAGCCTACACACTGCATCGCGATCGATCCCGCTGGATGAGCGTGCAGACGCGCATCGAGATATTGTCCCGAGCTGCACAGCTTCTCCAGACGCGCTTTGAAACATTTGCCGAACTTATCGCCAACGAAGGCGCAAAACCCCTGCAGGATGCCAGGGTTGAGGCAAAACGCGCTGCTGAAGGACTGCAGATGTGTGCAGATCACATTCGAGCCGACGTCGGCCGCACGATTCCGCTGGGTCTGTCGCCGCTGACCCAGGGACACCATGCGCGTACCTTTAAAGAACCCATTGGCGTGGTGGCAGCCATCAGCGCCTTTAATCATCCCCTGAATCTGATTGTGCATCAGGTGGGTCCCGCCATTGCAGCGGGTTGCCCGGTGATCATCAAGCCCGCGCCTGATACACCTTTAAGCGCGCTGGCGCTGGTGGATCTGCTCACCGAAGCAGGCCTTGCCCAGGGATGGTGTCAGCCCCTGATCGCTGACAATGACGTGGCTCAGGCACTGGTCACGGATGCCAGACTGGGGTTTTTCTCTTTTATCGGCAGTGCGCGGGTAGGTTGGCATCTGCGCACGTTGCTGGCACCGGGTGTGCGTTGCGCGCTGGAGCATGGCGGCGCGGCGCCCCTGATCGCCTGTGAAGATGCCGCCATGGATAAGCTGATACCCGCTGTCTGCAAAGGCGGCTTCTACCATGCCGGACAGGTGTGTGTATCCGTGCAGCGTGTTTATGTGCCCAGCAACAAACTGGAAAAATTCGTCACTGAGCTGGTGGCTGGCGTCAAACAGCTCACCGTGGGAGATCCCCTGGATGCCAATACGGATGTCGGTCCGCTGATCAGACCCGGCGAGGTGGATCGGGTTGAAAACTGGGTGCAGGAGGCGGTAAACGAAGGCGCCGTGCTCGCCTGTGGCGGCAGCCGCATCAACGCGCGGCTGTTTGCACCGACGGTACTGGTTAACCCTGCCTTGAGCAGCAAGGTCAGCCGCGAAGAAATTTTTGGCCCGGTGGTGTGTGTATACAGTTTCGATCAGATAGAGGATGCCATTGCTCAGGCCAACGCCCTGCCGGTGGCATTTCAGGCTGCGGTGTTCAGCCAGGACATCAATCGTGCAAGCGAGGTGGCAGCAGCGCTGGATGGCTCCGCAATCATGATCAACAACCACACCGCATTTCGCGATGATGTCATGCCGTTTGCGGGACTGCGGCATTCCGGTCTGGGTGTCGGCGGCATTCCCTACACCATTGATGACATGCAGATCGACAAGATGATTGTGACCAGAACCGGCTGAAGTGGGGCAGTCAACACCACACCCGGAGCGATCTTCGGCATAGATCGATCAAAAGGTCCAAGATAAAAGGTTGAGGTCAGAGCCGTTCTTCCAGATAATACGCGCCCTCACGCACCCGTGGCCAAACTGGATAAGGCACCGGTCTACGAAACCGGGGATTACAGGTTCGAATCCTGTCGGGTGCGCCATTTGATAAACACTTTCCGCAAGATTCGAACCCTGCTCGCTTCACTCAAAATCGCTGGTACGCGATTTTGCGCTCACACCTGCAAACCTGCGCTTTGCAGTGAATCCTGTCGGGTGCGCCATTTGATAAACACTTTCCGCAAGATTCGAACCCTGCTCGCTTCTCTCAAAATCGCTGGTACGCGATTTTGCGCTCACACCTGCAAACCTGCGCTTTGCAGTGAATCCTGTCGGGTGCGCCAGTCGGTCGCTACGCGACCTTAGCGAGTTTCCGCCGCTGGCGTAAACATCGTTTCGATCGAGTAGCGCTTTTCATGAGCCATACACCTAAGGGTTCGGATTTTATCCTCCACCATTTGCCATTTGATAAACACTTTCCGCAAGATTCGAACCCTGCTCGCTTCTCTCAAAATCGCTGGTACGCGATTTTGCGCTCACACCTGCAAACCTGCGCTTTGCAGTGAATCCTGCTCGTCAGTTGAATTTCTGCATCGTCAGTACCTGCACGGATAACTCTGCTGCACCTGAATCGGTGATATTCACGTTAACCATACGACGCCCTTTCTCAAATCCCAGGGTTGTCATTGCCGGCACCGGCTGGCTGAAACTGCCCTCCTGCCAACCCTGTGCAGAAAAATCTGCACGCAGTGACGTCACCAGCGGGTCAACTTTGTCCGCAACCATTGCCTGCACCATATGTCCTGATGGAGGAACCTGCGCCACGCTCATAATGTTCCAGTTTGGCGCGATCGGGATGTCTTCCGGAAAGTCGTCGGGCAGCTTAAGGTTCTGCCCAACCGCTCCAAACTGGGAGTTAACCTGCACTCTTGCTACGTCTCCAGAGTCGTCCAGCGTCACATCAGCATCAATACCCAGGCGGCTTGCCTGGGCTTCCATTGCCGCTTCCCGGGATGCCTGCTCATCACCACCACACGCTGCGAGCAACGTCACAAGCCAGAGGGTGGGACCGATTCTGAATATTTTTTTCATGCCATGATCTCCTGTACAACACACATTAACCCACCATCTCAGCAACCCCGGGAATAAAACCAGGCTGCAGGTTCACCAGCCTCGGTGTACGCGGGCACCCAGCCACGAGCCATCACTTTCTCCGGCTTGCCTTCACACTCATTGTGCTGCAGAACTTCAACTTCAAACCAAAGACTGTGTGCGATCCGCTGGCTGCTGATGATTTTTACCGCCTGTTCCCGAGGCGGCTGTTCGCCTGTGTAAGACAGCCACTGCGGAATGCCAGCACCGATGCCAGGCCAGACCAACCGGTTCCAGTCTGATACAAAATAAGTTAACCGGTTGACCAACAGTTCGTCCAACGGCCAGAAAGTACCTGCAGCATCCGGTGCCAGCCAGGCAAATTGCTGATTCTGCAGCTGGATCCTGTACCAGCCGTCGACTACGGCATACACCAGCGCTGCGTCTACTTCATAACCGGATTCTCGATGCTGCACATCTCCGTACCCGGTTATGACACCTTGAACAGAATCAAGCCGCCCTGGCCTGGCAAACACTGGAAGTTCATCGGTATGACTGAAGCCGGCAACATCAAGCATACCGACAACACGGGTACTGTTCACATCGTTAACCACGGGTTCTACAGCGCTGATCCGGCGCAGAGCATCGAGGCCTGCCAGCGCAGTCAGCTGCGACACCACATGGTTTTCCGGCACGTCTTCAAAACCAGAGCGGGCGCCTTCAATTGAGCGATGGATACGCGTGCCGTTGCAGCTGTTTATCCGGGCAAAACCGCTGTTTTCATTCCGCTGCGCAAACACCACGTAAACAGCACCGGGCTGCGCAGCAACCGCACAGGCGGCACTTGACCTGTAGCTGATGTATGGCAACCGCACGGTGTCCTCTGACGCTTGTTTGTAGGCCGGGCCAATGCGTTCGAATCTGAACTGGACCTGTTGCTCGTCCAATGGCTGCGTCTGCTTCAGTGTACCTATGAAGACCTCATCAGCATTGTCATAGTATTGCGCCAACGTCTGTTGGGCGCAGCGGCAGGCCAGGGCAAATTCAGACATCAACACAAGTGTCACCACCAGCATGGCTTTCATGTGACAACGCGTCTCCGTCTCGCCAACCCGACGGCAAACATGCCAACCGCCATGGCCACAGGCGCATGGAAAATCGGGCCTATGACAAACTCCAGGCCGTGGGGGAAACCCGCATAGGTCATCTCAGGCAGAAAAGTTGGCCAGTATTCAACATTCATCCAGATGTTTACCAGTACAATTCCTGCCGCACCACCAAGGGCCAGGTCCCGGCCAGATACCGCCAGACGTTTCGCTTTAGGGATCAGCCAGGCTAACAGAACCATCAACACAACCGGCAGCAGGCTTAACAGACTGACCATCAGCAGGTTCTGCTTCCGTGAGAGGTATTGGGCAAACAAAGCGCTGACAGATTCAGCTACGGGCATGCCGCTGGTCAGCGCGACCCAGAGAAAAACGCCAGGTGGAATAATCAGGGACAGGACTACCGTGCCGGCAACCACGCCTTTTATCGACTGTTGCATACTGTTTTCCACCAGATGTCCTGACCTCCTGTGTATGCGCTAAAAACTCTGCACCAGCTCCAGAAAAGTACCATCCGGATCCTTGAAGCAGAAGAAGGTACTGCCATGCTCTTCGTCAATCATCACCGTCGCCGGCTCAGACAGGACTTCGACCCCTTTTTCGAGCAGAAACTGATAATCAGCCTGCAGGTTACTGCTGGCCATGGCCAGACGCGCAAGCCCCGGCCGATAGAGATTGGGGTACGGTGCTGACTCATCCCGCGGCGATTGCCATTCCAGCAGATCAATCACCATGGGTGGATTTGCCCCTTCCAATGCCATCAATGCGCCATTGACCCGATAGTCGCGCATGCCGACAGCCCGATTCACCTCAACTGAATTGGTAGGCGGCACGGGCCAGAAAACCTTGAAACCCAGCATTTCATAAAACGCACGGGAAACGTCAAAATTGCGACAGTTGATGTTGATGTGAACCATGGACGTGATATTCATATCAGCCTCTCCTGCAGTCAGACAACGGTGTCACCATTATCGATAACCATTTCCGCACCATTGATGTGTTTGGCTTCATCTGAAATCAGATAGACAATCATATGCCCGACATCATTGGCTTCACCCACACCCAGCGCAAGGCGGGTGGCCTCTGGGTCCTCCTGCGCAGGTAGATCCACGCCGACCAGTTCCTTCAGCGCATGATGAACCATAGGTGTGCTGATGCTGCCAGGGTGCACGGAATTGCAGCGGATACCCAGTTTCTGCTGACGACAGTGTATGGCCACCGCCTTTGTCATGGAGCGGATACCTCCCTTTGCCGCCGAGTATGCCAGATAGGCTGGAATACCAACCAGCGCCGCTGTTGAGGACATGTTAACAATGGACCCGCCACCACTTTTTTTCATCAGCTTGATCGCGCTCTGGCAGCCCCAGAATGTTCCGTCGAGATGTATGGCGAGGGTTTTGCGCCAAACGTCGGTGGTGGTGGTTTCAATATCTGCAATGGGCGCAATACCCGCATTGTTGACCATGCCATCCAGCCGTCCGAAACGGCTTTCTACAAAAGCCATCAATTTCGGCCAACTGCTTTCGTCAGCAACATCCTGCGCAAAAAAAGGCGCATTCAGCAGATCTGCACACGCGGTGCCCCGCTCGGCGTCAATGTCCGTCAGCACAACATGCGCACCATCCGCGGCCAGACATTGCGCATCGGCAAACCCCAGGCCCGACGCTGCGCCTGTGACAACCACAACCTTGCCCTCTACTCTCCCCACATTCTGCTCCCTACATTCTGGGTAAAACCAAACTCACACGGGTACCGTGCGCCTTACTGGACTGTATAGAGACACTGCCGCCATGTCGTCTGACAATACCATCCACCACCGCAAGTCCCAGACCATCTCTGACCAGCGGTTCACTGGTATAAAACGGTTCCATGACCCGCGGAATATCCTCTTCAGCGATACCTACACCATCATCACTGACTTCGATACGGACGCCTTCATCTACGGCACTTGCGCGGACAAGCACCGCCCCTTTACCACCCGGCAATGCAAGGCCCGCATTGTGGACCAGGGCCAGCACGGAAGTTTGCAGATCCTCAAAGTTGCCATTCAGCTGTATCGGCAGGCCGCTGAACGACAGAAACAGATCAGCATGTTCAGGCAGATGCGAGCGCAGTACCGCTTCTTCGAGTAACTGTTCGATATCAAACGTTTCACTTTCTGAGATCATCTTGCCTGTATGGATGTGCAGTTTTTTGACCAGCTCCGCGGCGTTCTGACCGCTGTCTAACGCATGGTTTAAGAGTTTGGCCGCTGGGTGATCCGGCAACAGACGCAGCGCATTTTCCAGACCGATGACAATGGTCTGCAGGTCATTGTTCAGGCGGTGGGCAATGCCGCCGGCCATGTTGGTCGACAACGCGAGTTTCTGCTGCGCGCTGGCGACCTGCAACCGTTGTTCTTCCAGCTCTGCCTGCGCATCCCGACGCCTGACTTCATTGACTATGGCGCGACGACGAACGCGGTACACCAGGGTTGCCACACTCAGCGTCAGCACCAGTACCAGAATGCTGAGGGACACCTCCTCCTGAGCGACAAAAAATTCCAGCCACAGGACGATGACCGAACTGCTGGTCAGCGCAAACAGCATGGGCCACAGCGGCATCATCAGCGCCGCGACCGCAATCATGGATATCGCCATAAATACAATAGTCGGCTCAATCACCCCGACGCTGACGTGCTGCAACATGACAATCACAATCGCAAGCCAGGGTAACAACAGCAGGCTACCGGCGAATCGCAGGGGCACATCTATTTTGCGCAACACCAGCCACTCCAGAATCAATATGGCTGCGGCGGCGGCAGGGACCCAGATAAATCGAGCCTGCTCATCGCCGATATGCGACAGTGCTTCAGCCGATAGCGCGACAACCAGAAACAAAGGACCAAGGCGCAGAACCGACATGGCATCTGCGGCCAGCGCATTTTTGATAGACGCTGACGCTGCTGGTTTGTGATTATCTGCCGTATTCACTTCGCTGCACTCTCGAAAAATTCTGTCAACACGGGCGTTACCCTGTTAACTCCTGCCTCGGATAAATGATTATCATCAAAAAACAGTGGCCTGTCCTGATACGAGAAAATACATACACCGGCATCGCAGAAAGGCTGATGCAGCGGAACAAAAACAATTGTAGCTGCAGACGATGCTGTCTGCTCGAGGGCTTCATACACGGGCGCCTGACGTTCGAGAAAATCAGCAAGCGGTTGTGACGGCAAGACTGCACGGCCATGCCAGAACGATTTTGCCAGCAGATCGGGCACATGCCCGCTTGCCTCAGGTACTGCCCCCAGTACAACTGCCGTCTTTCCAGCCTGGGACAACCGCTTGAGCGTATCGGTTAAAGCGGCGGTAAACAGCACCCTGTTATCAGCTGCAGAGACAGCGCGCTCAGAGCCACTCTGCAGAAAGCGTGGTGCGCCTTCCTGACCAGGCACCTCCAGACCCTGGGCATGGAAACCCCAGCGGGCAGCCACTACGACGGTATCGATCGACGCGCTTGCCGTTAGCCGCTCAAACACAGCGTGGTTGTGATCAAGACAGCTGACATACTGTGCTGAATCACCTCGCCGCTGGATAGTCCGCTCCACGCCCAGCAAAGGCGCGCAACCGTTTGCAATTGTGTAGACGGCGTTACGACCCACGCGCTGCAAACCCTGACGGATCGCTGGCAACAGCACACTGGCATGAGAATCGCCCCAGATCACAATGGATGGTTCAGGCCCGTTGGACAGCAGTCGGCAATCCGGATCGGAAAACGAGTTGTGCGCCAGACCCTGCCCGCAACGCTCATTGACCAGCGGTCGTTCTGTGCTTGTCGCCGTTATGCCTGCGATGGATTCAGGCAGCCGCTGGGGCAATCCCCGTGACAGGTCAAAAACCAGGCCGGTTACCACCAGCATCGCGCCGACGCCAACTGCGCCGCGGAACAGCCCCGTGGTTGACATCAATGCACCGGCACCACGAAAAGGCTGCTCTATAAAACGCCAGGAAAGCACGCTCAGTCCAAGCGAGGCCACCACCACCATGACCACAATCTCCGGTGCCAGCGGTGTGCCCAGATAATGTTTTGTGAACACAATGAGAGGCCAGTGCCACAGATACAACGAATAAGAGATCAATCCGACAAACACCAGAGCGGGCACACTCAGCAGCCTGGTAACAACGCATTGATACTGAGCACCCGCCACCAGGATAAAGACCGTACCGAGGCAGGGTACAAATGCAGCGGCACCCGGGAAAGGCGTGCCGGCGTCGAACGCAAAAACCGCGTACAGGATCAGCACAAGGCCGGCCGCCGCCAGCACCTCAGCCAGCGCCTGAAATCGCAGCACAGGCATCTTCATGGCCAGCACAGAACCCAGCAGAAGCTCCCACATGCGGCTGGGCAACAGATAAAAAGCTGCATCCGGAGCGGCTGAGACACTCCAGAGCGACACGCCAAATGACAAAAGCAGAAGCGCCCACACACACAGCAGGTAAGGCGGATTTCGCAGCTGCTGGATAGCCAGCAAGAACACCGGAAACAGCAGATAGTACTGCTCCTCAATCGCCAGCGACCAGGTGTGCAGCAGAGGTTTTAACTCCGCCGCCGCCGCAAAATAGCCGGCTTCGCTCCAGAACAGAAAGTTCGAGGCAAACAGCACAATGCTGAAAACGCTCTGACCAAAGTCCCGCAGCTCTTCAGGCAACAGCAGAAAGTGGGCCGCCACACAACTGGCGAGCACCACGCTGAACAGCGCCGGAAACAAACGCCGCACACGCCGGGCGTAGAACTGACGATAGGAAAACTGCTGCGCCTGAATGTCTCTGAAGATAATCGAGGTGATCAGAAAACCGGAGATCACAAAAAACACGTCTACGCCGACATAACCGCCACTGAAGGTAGCGAACCCGGCGTGATAAAAAACAACAGGGAGCACCGCAACCGCACGCAGTCCATCTATGTCTTTTCGATAACCAGGTGACTCAGCCATGTACCGACCTAATGTGTCCGACGAAAGGTCAACGCGCCTGCCGCTTGACCGGAGATGTGCGGTATCATGAATGAATAAATCCATACTTATGACAAGGCAATATCGTGAGCCATCCTGAAGAAACCGAACATTCACCCCATGATGAAGACGTCAAATTTCGTGGCTGGCGATTGCTGGGCTTTATCATGAGCATTGTCGTTGTCATTGCCGTTATTTCGGCCATCGTCGACTACGTCGTTATCGGGCCTCTGGACGGTCGCATCTAGCCGTTCCGGGGAATGCTGGTATTGTACCGGGATCCTGATGAATCGCCTTGCGCAACCATATATGAATCCTAATCCAATTCCGCTAGCATACGCGCCCCTATGGTGACCCATCCTGGTCCCCTAGCGGCGATATGCTGTGAACTCCGCCAGGCCCGGAAGGGAGCAACGGTAACAGCGGTTTCGGGCGCTTAGGTGTGGCTGGGTGGGTTGCCTCCAGATTCCGGAGAGGTGGCCGAGTGGTCGAAGGCGCACGCCTGGAAAGTGTGTATAGGTAACCCCTATCGAGGGTTCGAATCCCTCTCTCTCCGCCAAATTTTGCGATCATAAGACCGACCGTGGAGCGGCCTATGTCACCTGTGAACACGTCTTCCGATGCCGTTGTGCAGACCGATGATGGGCAGTACATCCGTCTGCGCCAGCCCGATGACTGGCACGTCCATCTGCGCGATGGCCCGCTGCTCAGCGGCGTTGCCCTGCATACGGCACGCCAGTTTGCACGGGCCATCATCATGCCCAATCTGAATCCGCCGATCACCACCTGTGCCCAGGCCGAAGGCTATCGACAGCGGATACTCGATGCTCTCCCCGCAGATCAGAAGTTTACACCGTTAATGACCGCCTACCTGACCGATACCATTGACGCCGGAGAACTCACCGCCGGATTCGCAAGCGGCCTATTCACCGCCGCGAAGCTCTACCCTGCCAACGCCACAACCAATTCCGCCCAGGGCGTCACCGATATCAGAGCCATCTATCCAGTCCTTGAGCAGATGCAGAGCATCGGTATGCCGTTGCTGGTGCACGGTGAAGTCACCAGCGCGCACATTGATATTTTCGATCGAGAAGCGGTGTTCATTGAAGAAATCATGCAACCGCTGCTCGCAGACCTGCCTGAGCTGAAAGTGGTTTTTGAGCACATCACCACCAGCCACGCTGTGGACTTTGTCGAAGGCACGGATGCCAATGTTGCGGCGACCATCACACCCCACCACCTGATGATCAACCGCAACGATATGTTGGTCGGCGGCATCAGGCCCCACCTGTACTGTCTGCCGGTGGCTAAACGGGCTTCCCATCAACAGGCGCTGCGCGCCGCAGCCACCTCCGGCAATCCGCGCTTTTTTCTTGGCACAGATTCCGCTCCCCATGCACAAAGTGACAAGGAAAACGCCTGTGGATGTGCGGGCATCTACAACGCGCCGGTGGCGCTTGAGTGTTATGCCACGGTGTTTGAAGAAGAAGGCGCCCTGCCGCAGCTACAGGCTTTTGCGGCAGAAAACGGGCCCAGGTTTTATGGCCTGCCGCTCAACAGCAACACTGTGGTGCTGGCCCGTCGCAAACAGACGGTGGCTGCAACCATCGATGCCGCCGGCACCGCGATTGTGCCTTTTCAGGCTGAACAATCCTTGAACTGGACCTTTCTCGGCGACGATTAGGCGGCTTCCACACGTTCACGAATCACCATCTATACTCAGAGAAGGTTGATCCAGAGATTTTTTCTGCGGATGGAATGGACCATTTTTGCCCTGGTACAGATGTTCATTATTACGGTAGGCACGTGCCTGGCGTTCTGGTTGCGCCTGCGCGGTGTTTCCAGACAGAACGCACAGTTGCGCCAGGCTCTGGAGGCGCACAACGAGACAAGCGATGCCAGCCCCGCGGTATGGGTGCAGGAGCAACTGGCAAAACTGCCGGCGGACAGTCCGACAGCCCCGATTATCAGCCTGATCCTGCAACACGCTCTGGCACCCGGGGAAGATCTCGACAGCCTGCTGCACCAGGCCATTGCTGATGCCGGATTCGCGAGTGATGCCGGGCATCAGGAAGCGTTGGCTGCGCTGCAGGCAGAACTTGACGCAACAAAAGCCGCGGCTGATGCCATCGCTGACGGCAGTACAGAGAACGATCGCACAGAAGAATTAAAACAGCTGCTGCAACAATTTACCCGGGACAGCCGGGAGATGATGGCCTGTATTCAGTCGCTGGAAACAGAAAACGCAGCATTGCGCAAACGCCTGGGACTGGATGAAAGCGATGCTGTGTTGCCCGAGAGCGAGCAGGCGCCAGCCACCGAAAACACGGAAGACGCCGCCTGATTGCACAGCCCCTTGTCAGTGTCCCACTGAGCAGGTACAACACCTCCCTTTGACAAGCGAGCGCCAGATTGCGACGCGACCTGAAACCTTTTGCACTGAAACGCCTGCTCGGCCTGTTTGAAGCACACTGGACCCGGCATTTTGTTCAGCCCCAGCTGGATCATCTGGGTGAAGGTTGCATGATCATGAAACCCTGGCACCTGAAGATCTACGGCCCCAACATCTGTCTGGGTGAGGCCGTACACGTCGTTACAGCCGCTGATCGCACCGTACGTCTGACCACCTGGCAGCACGAAGAAGGTGAGGGCTCAATAGACGTGCAGGATTACGCACTCCTGTGCCCGGGTGTACGCATCGACTCAGCCACTTCAGTGGTTGTCGGCAAGAGCACCATGCTTGCCGCTGGGGTCTACATCACCGATGCGGACTGGCACGGCATTTATAACCGGCCGCGTCCCATCGGCGCCAGCGCACCAGTTATTCTTGGTCAGAATGTCTGGATAGGTGATGGCGCTATTGTCTGCAAAGGCGTGAGCATCGGTGACAACACCATTGTTGGCGCTGGCGCGGTCGTGACAAAATCGCTGCCCGCAAATGTGGTTGCCGCAGGCAACCCGGCCAGCGTTGTTAAAACCCTTGATCCCAACAGGCGAATGATCAGCCGGGCAGATCTGTTAACGGATCATCTGCGTCTCAACCAGGATGTAAAACTGCTGGATCAGGCCCTGCGCAAAAATAACACCTGGCGGGCCTGGCTGCGATCAGTGGTGGCACCGAACCGCTCAGATTGACCGATGCGAAACGAACCAGCAGAAGCTGGATCGCATTTCAGCGGGGATTGCCTACTGACGAGGTAGTCGACACAGAGGCGCATCCGCTTCATGTGAAGAGCGAAAAGGATTTATATCGAGCCCACCGCGGCGCAGAAAACGGCCATACACCGCCAGACGCGAGGGCGCGCAGGCCGCAGTGATGTCACAAAAGATCCGTTCAATGGTGGTTTCATGGAACGCTTGATGATTCCGATAGGAAATCAGATATTTCAATAATCCCGCTCGATTCATCGGCACGCCTGTGTACTCAATACTGATGGACGCCCAATCCGGTTGCGCCGTCACCGGACAGAGGCTGCGAAACAGATGGCTGTGCAGTGTTTCGTGGACGCTGACGTCCGCATCTTCCAGCGCCAGGAAACCAGGTTCACGCTCATAAGTATTCGTCCGCAGATCGATATCATCAAGGCACACGCCAGGCAGCTGCTGCACCTGAGCACTGAGCTGGGACAATGCCATCAGCTCGATCATCACCGGTGCCTGGAAAGCCAGATTCAGATCCTGGTCGAGGGTGTGTAACACCGCTGCCTGGGATTCAAACTTGGTCTGTGAAAAGCTGTTCAGATACAGTTTAAGAGATTTGCTTTCAACCATGGCAGCAGACTGGCAGGGAATGCGGATGCGTAAGCCCGCCACCAGTGGTTTGCCCTGGGTGTCCAGCCAGGAAAACTCATATCCGGTCCAGAGGTCTTCGCCATGTAGTTGCGATGCCTGGGTCACGCCCACCTGCGCACGAGCCGCACGACGGTCGATGGGATGCAGCAACGAAGGTGTATAAGTGGCAGGATAAGCCGTTACCTTGCCCAGCGGACCTTCGTCCAGTGTGTGTGTGTGATGCTCTGCTGTCAGAGGGGTCGTGTCTGCCATAAGCTGCTGCCAGAGGAACGAGGCTGCACTTTAGCAGAAGCGCGGTACACCGCCAGAAATGCACGATAAACGGTAGTGAAACAGAGGCTACCGGCCATTTTCGGCGGCACCTTTGTAAACTAACTTGAGATCTGAAGCACTAGTGCAGTTGCCCGGGGAAACCGTTACCCTCGACGGTTTACTGCTGCAAAGCACTGCCACTACATGATTGACCAAATTGAAGCGGTGACAACCACAATCGCCGATCTGGCATGGGGACCCTGGCTGCTGGTATTACTGCTGGGTGGCGGCCTGGTGTTTCTGATCCGTTCCCGCTTCATCCCCTTTCGCTACCTGCCACACGCCATTGATCTGCTGCGCGGTAAGTACAACGATCCACATGACCCCGGGCAGATCAGTCATTTCAAAGCCCTTTCCGCGGCCATGGCCGGCACCATTGGTATGGGCAACATTGCAGGTGTGGCGCTGGCCATTGCGATCGGAGGTCCTGGCGCGATCTTCTGGATGTGGATGACCGCCATTGTCGGCATGGCCACCAAATTTTTCACCTGTTCTCTGGCGGTGATGTATCGCGGCAAAGACTCGGCGGGCGAGCTTCAGGGCGGACCAATGTACGTGATTCGCGAAGCCCTGCCCGAACGTGTGCACTTTCTGGCTTATCTGTTTGCCGGCACAGGATTGATTGGCTGTCTGCCGGCACTGCAGAGTAACCAGCTGATACAGATCTTTCGTGATCTCGTCGCCATCGAATATGGCTTGCTGGCACCATCAGCAGACCCGCTGCTGTTCAACCTGGTCGCCGGACTGGTGCTTGCACTGGTGACTGCAAGTGTGGTTTTCGGGGGCATCCGAAGAATAGCAGGCCTGGCCTCGGCGTTGGTGCCGTCCATGTCGGTGCTTTACGTCGGCAGCGCAATGGTCGCTTTGTTGCTCAACGCACAAGCCATACCCGGCGCGCTGGCCCTGATCATGAACGACGCATTCAGCGGCGACGCAGTGGCCGGCGGCGGACTGCTTGCGATGATCCTCTACGGCGTACAACGCGGTGCGTACAGCAATGAAGCAGGCATCGGCACGGAGTCTCTTGCCCACGGCGCCGCCCGGACCAGCGAGCCTATCCGCGAGGGTCTGGTGGCCATGCTGGGTCCGGTGCTGGATACCCTGATCATCTGCACAGCCACTGCGATGGTGATTCTGATCTCCGGTGTGTGGACCAGCAATGATGCACAGGGTGTCACCCTCACCGCCGCCGCATTCACACAACTGCTGGGCCCGACAGGTACCCTGGTGGTTTTTGTCAGCGTTGTCTGCTTCGCCACCACCACCATTTTTACCTATTCTTTTTATGGTGCTCAGTGCACAGGATTCTTGTTCGGGGCGCACAACAAACGCTACTATCTTTACGTCTACGTTGGGTTTATTTTGATCGCCTCAATCATTTCCATAAACGCAGCAGTAAGTATCATAGACGCCAGCTTTGCGCTGATGGCTATTCCAACGATGGTTTCGGCACTGTGGCTGGCACCAAAGGTGGTTGCCGCTGCAGATCAGTACTGGGCACGCATGACAATCAGCAACAGTATCCGATAGCCCATGTCCCAACCAATGACCGCTAATCCATCGCAGCCTCTGGACCATTATCAGGTACCTGCCAACGCGTTTGATGAACTTGCCCGCGGCGCCATGCCTGCCCACTGGCAATCCGTGATGACATTCTTCACCCGCTCAGACGGGCTTGGTGGCACACCGCAGCCGGAACATCTGCGTGCTGAAATGCTGGTTCGCGATCTGGACGTGAAACGCCCGACCCGACTGGACCCTTTACCTTTCACGCTGCCCACCAGCGAGTGGCAGCAACTCGAACTGGGACTGACCCAGAGAGCCACCCTGCTCAACCGCATTACCGCGGATCTGTACGGACCCAAGACGCTGTTGAACGTCGGCGGCTTACCGCCGGCCCTCTTATTCGGCAATCCCCGTTTTCTGCTGCCCATGTACAACTATCGCGCTGCCAATGCCGAATATCTGCAGCTGCTGGCATTTGATATCGGCCGCTCGCCGGATGGCCAGTGGCGGGTACTGGCGGACTGGACCGAAGCCCCGGAGGGTCTCGGCATGTGTCTGGAGAACCGCGTATTGGCCGGTCAGGCGATGCCGGAACTGTTTCAGCAGATGGGGACCCAGCGACTGGCATCTTTTTATCGCGCGTTCGCCCAGCATCTGACAGACCGGGCAGCGCAAACCACCACCGAAGGCATGACGGTGATTCTGAGTCCGGGACCCGACCACCCGAACTATTTTGAGCACGCTTATCTTGGTCAGTATTTTGGTTTTCCGGTAGTGGAAGGCGCCGACCTGACTGTGCGCGGACAAACCCTGCAGTTGAAAACCCTCGAAGGCTTGAAGCCCGTTGGCAGCCTGCTCAGGCACACCCAGGCCAACAGCTGCGATCAGCTGTTTCTCGATCCTCGCAGTAAAGACGGCGTTGCCGGTCTGGCCAACATTGCCCGCAGTGGCCAGATTCACATTGCCAACGCGCTCGGATCAGGCGCGCTGGAAAACGATGCGTTTATGAGTTTCCTTCCCAGTCTGTGTGAGTCTCTGCTGGAAGAAGAACTGCGCCTGCCCAGCCTCGCAACCTGGTGGTGTGGCCAGCCGGAAGAAGCGGCCTACGTGGCGGAAAACGCCGCTAAACTCCACATCGGCACTGCCTTTGCCCGACCCGAGCTGTTTGCCGGCAGCATAGAGGGTTACCAGACGCCGAACCTGCACTCTATCGAGGTAAAGGACAACTCCGCAGCCTACAACCGGGTTGGGCGCGAACTGATCAATCTGTCGCACAGTCCATATGTGAACGACGACGGCCAGATTGTCTCCGGTCCAACGGTTCTGCGACTGTTTGTCTGCATGACCGAAGAGGGCTATCGGCTTATGCCAGGCGGCATTGCCCGTGTCGCCACCGCTGACGGCGAAATCAGCAAAGACATCTGGCTTGCGCGCGACCAGGTAAAACCCATCAGCACACCCGAAATTCAAACCAGCCACCAGACCCGGCGCAGCGATCGGGATTTACCCAGCCGTACCGCAGACGATCTGTTCTGGCTGGGTCGCTATCTGGAACGCTGCGAAGGTGCGGTGCGCGCATATCGTTCATTGTTCAGCCATGTGGTTGAAGGCAGCAGCGACGATCAGCAGATGTTACTGAACACCGCCGTGCAGCTGCTGGTAGACCTTGACATGCTCACTCTGGCCCAGGCCAGAGCGCTCACCCAGGTCACGTCCACCACCGTGATTGCAAGAGAATGGTGGTCGGTGCTGTTCAATCCGGAAAGTAACGTGGGTCTGTTCAAACTGCTGAACAACATCCATCGACTGGCGAGCCAGGTACGTGAGCGTTTGTCCGGTGACGCCTGGCGCATGTTTCGCGCCCTGGCACAAACGCCTGCACAGCAGCGCTGGCGCCTGGGTCACGTCTCTGATGCGCTGGCCCTGATGGACCAGCTGATCGAGCGGTTATCGGGCTTGAACGGTCAGATCCAGGAAAACATGACACGCAGTTACGGCTGGCGCCTGCTCGAGCTCGGGCGCCGCCTCGAACGTGGGCAGTTTGGCCTGCGCGTGATGAACGAACTGGTCTCTCACAGCACCGGCAGCACATATATGTATCTGCTTCTGGATCTGTGTGACAGCACCATTACTTATCGATCCCGTTACCAGAACGTACCTACTTTAGAAAACCTGTTACACCTGCTGTTGCTCGACGAAACCAACCCACGCTCGATGATCTATCAGATTACCCAACTCCAGGAAGTCATGGCGGAAATGCCTCTGGACCAGCACAACGAAGGGTTGAGTGAATCCCAGCGTATTCTCCTTGTTGCCTATCATGAGCTGGTGCTGGCAGAACCTGAAAAAATGGCCAATGTCATTTCCAAAGCCGGTAATCGCACCCAGCTGCGGCGCGTGTTGAAGCGATTGTCGGTCACCCTCGGCACGCTGTCCGAGCTGGTCACCGCTACCTACTTTGCACACACTCAGAACCTGCCCAGCTCACAATGAAATACCGCGTTAAACACTGCACTGAATTTGACTATGGCCTGCCGGTCATCTCCGCCCAACAGGTGCTGCGCCTTAAACCCCGAGATATGTTCGGGCGCCAGACCCTGCTGCAGCACGACATCAGTTTGTCCATCGCCGGCACTGAAATTCAGGAAATTCAGGACTATTTTGGCAACACCGTACACGAGGTAAGGCTGCACACCCCACATAAAAAGCTGCGCATCGATTCTGAATGCCTGGTGGATGTTATCCGTCGGGATGATTTCATGCTCGACCTGTCTCCCCCCTGGGAATCTGTTGTCAAAGCCATGGAGATACCGCAAAGCAGCGAACACTGGCAGGCGGCACAATTCTGCTACCCCTCTCGTCACATCGATGTTGATGCTGCCCTGGAATTTGCTCAGCAGTTTGCTGAACCGGACATGCCCGTCCTGCGGCTGGTGCTGGCCATCAATCAGTATATCCACAACCAGTTTGCCTATACCGGTGGCGTGACCAACGTCTATACCGAGGTATCCGAGATCATCGCTAATCGCATCGGCGTATGCCAGGATTTTGCCCACGTTGCCATTGCGACAATCCGCGCACTGGGTTTACCCGCAAGATATGTCAGCGGTTATATTCTCAGTCAGATTCCCGGCCAGCCCGCGCTGGTTGGCGCGGAAGCCTCACATGCATGGATTGCGGTTTTCTGCCCAAAATTCGGCTGGGTTGATTTTGACCCGACCAACGATCTGATTACGTCTGAGCAGCATATCACTTTGGGTTGGGGACGGGACTACGCTGACGTCGCACCTACCCGCGGATCCATTCTCGGCGGCGGCACCCAGGCGCTGAACGTGGACGTACGCGTCAGGCCAGCAGCGTAATCACACATCCTGCTCACAGCCTGCCAACAGACTTGAGCAACGATAGACAACGGGGAGACAGCAGATGGATTACAGTCCACTGGACCAGCAACAGCAGAAATCTAAACCAGCCACCGCAGCCACGCAATCCGCACAGCGTCAGGTGAAAGAGACCCTGCCGTTCAGCGACCGGCGATCATTCGAAAACGCCAGGCGGGGTTTTATCGCCACGCTGGAGCCCTTGACCATCACAAGACCAAACGGCCATGTCACCTATGACCTCAGCGAAATGGCATTTCTCAACGGTGATGCGCCGGATACAGTGAATCCAAGTCTGTGGCGCCAGGCGCAGCTGAACGCGCTGTACAACGGCTTATACGAAGTCACTGACGGTATTTATCAGGTACGATCTTTCGACATCGCCAACATGACCCTGATACGCGGCGACAAGGGCTGGGTCATCATCGACCCCCTGACGTCCACAGAATCTTCAGCTGCAGCGCTGGCACTGGCCAACCTTCACCTGGGTGAACGTCCGGTCAGTGCAGTGCTGATCACCCATAGCCACGCTGATCACTTTGCCGGCATTCTGGGTGTTGTCAGTGCAGAAGATGTCGCAACAGGCAAAGTGCCGTTGATTGCGCCGCAACACTTTGTCCAGGAAGCGTTAAGTGAAAACGTGCTTGCGGGTAACGTCATGGGGCGTCGTGCCACCTATATGTACGGGAATCTGTTAAAGCCGGGTCCTTGCGCCTTTGTCTCAACCGGCCTTGGTGCTGCATTATCGATGGGTTCCACCGGTTTTATTGTGCCGACCGACTATGTCTGTGAGACCGGCGAAACCCGCCAGCTGGACGGTATTGATTTCGAATTTCAGATGACCCCCGGCACCGAAGCACCAGCGGAATTTGTCTTCTACCTGCCACAATTCAAAGCCCTGTGTATGGCAGAGATCACCTCTCACCATCTGCACAATGTATACACCCTGCGCGGCGCCCAGGTTCGCGATGCGCTGGCCTGGTCCGCGCAGATACGCGAAAGCATTGCGCTGTTTGGTGAGCGTCTGGAGATTCAGTTTGCCTGTCACCACTGGCCTATCTGGGGTCGTGATGACGCGGTGGAATATCTGCAGAAACAGAGTGATCTTTATAAGTACATTCACGACCAGACATTACGCCTGGCCAACCAGGGTTACACCAAGGAAGAGATCGCCGAGCGCATCAGCCTGCCTGATGTGCTGGGTCATGAGTTTTACAACCGTGGCTATTACGGCAGCCTGCACCACAACGTGCGGGCGGTGTACGTCAAATACCTGGGGTTTTTTAATGGCAACCCCGCGACCCTGCATACGCTGCCACCCGCGGAAGCGGCGGCGCGGTATATCGCGGCAATGGGGGGAGCAGATCGTGTGGTGGAACTGGCGCAGGACGCTTTTGCAGAAGGTGATTATCGCTGGGTAGGCGAACTGCTGAACCATGTGATGATGACCGATCCTGAACAGAAGCAGGCACGCGCACTGCTGGCGGACGCACTGGAGCAGATGGGTTACCAGGCGGAATCCGCTGTCTGGCGTAACTTTTATCTGTGTGGCGCATTGGAATTGCGTGAGGGGTTGCCTAAAGGGTCCAACTTCAACGCCAGCGAAGGCATGGCCCGGGGTATGCCGTTAGCCAATCTGTTTCAGGTGATGGCGGTCAGGTTAATGCCAGACGCTGCGCAGGGGCTTGACCTTGCGCTGAATCTGCACATGACCGACAGCGACGAGCACTGGCTGATGACCATCAGACACTGTGTGCTGAACGCTTACCCCGGTACCAGCGCTGAACAACCGAGCGCGACGATCACCACGTCGTCGATGGGATTCAAGCGGCTGATGATGGGTCTGACTGACGCGGCAAGCCTCATGCAGAATAATGATCTTGCTATCAGCGGCGATCTGGATGCGCTGACCAAACTGGGCACACTGTTCGACAGCTTCCCGCGGCGATTCCCGATTATGACGCCGCGGCCTGCTTGAGCGCCGACCAGTTCAGCAGTAAACCAACCACCGCCAGCAAAACACCGCCAATCAGGTGAATAGTATTCTCAGGACCTGCCGACCAGGCAAGGGTAAGGTCCGGTAAAGCAATGGCCAGGCCGCCAAAGCCGATGGCCGCACGCCCGATCACCTGATTGAGATGGCCGATGCCCGGCAGAAACGCCTGCACTGCGCCGGCCATCAGCCAGACGCCGATTATCGCTTCAGCAGCCGCCTGCGCAGTGGCATACCAGGGCCCCTGCAGAATAAAACTCGGGTCCAGTACAAAAACGAAGGGAATCACATAAATCACGCTGCCCAGGCGCATCGCAGCAAAACCAGTCTGCAGCGGACTTGCATTGGCAATCGATGCGGCAGCGTAGGCACCCAGAGCAACTGGCGGCGTAATAAAAGACAACATGGCCCAGTACAGAATAAACAGATGGGCTGACAGGGGCAGGAGCTCCTGCCCTACCAGGGCCGGCGCCAGAACCACCGCCAGGAAGATATACGCGGCCGTCACTGTCATCCCGATTCCCAGCACAAAGCTTGTCAGCGCGCCCATCAGTAACAGCAGACCGAGCTGGTCACCCGCCAGACTGAGCAGATCATTCACTAACGTGCCACTTAAGCCAGTGAGGGATAAAGCACCGACAATAAGGCCCACACCTGCGAGAATAACCACCAGCTCAACAAGCAGTCGTCCCGTTGCCGCCAGCATGTTAACAAAGCCAGACAGGTCCATGCGGTGTTTGGGTGAAAGTTGATTCAGAATCAGCAGGGCAAGCGTTGCATAATACGGGGCCAGCGCTTCGCGCTGCATGAAAATCAGCAGAAAAATCAACAGCGCAAAAGCACCCAGATAAAACCACCCGTCGGCCATCGTCTGTCGCATCGAAGGCAGTTCTTCCAAGCTCAGTCCGGCAAGCTGCTCGCGCCCGGCGTAGGCGTCAATCTGCATATACAAACTGAAAAAATACAACAACGCTGGCAGCGCTGCAGCGGTGGCTACATCAACATACGGAATTTCCAGCAAGGTCGCCATGATGAAGGCGGTAGATCCCATGATGGGCGGCAGCAACACACCACCGGTTGACGCACAGGCTTCAACACCTCCGGCAATGTGTGGACGCATGCCCGCTTTACGCATGGCAGGGATGGTCATCTGCCCGGTTGTCAGCACATTGGTCACCACACTGCCACTCATGGAACCCATCAAACCACTGGAGACAATGGCCACTTTGGCCGGACCGCCGCGCTGCTGCCCCAGCAGCGCAAAGGCAAGATTCAGGAAAAACTGTCCCCCGCCGGTATGCTGCAGTACCACGCCAAAGACGACAAAACCCACCACCAGATTGGCAAACGCCTGAAACGGCAAACCGAACATGCTTTCAATAGACAGCGCATGATAAGCCGCCGTATCCTGCCAGCTGGCAGACAAGCCACTCAACGGACCAGGCATGTAATCTGTAAACAGGGGTAACAGAGAAAATAAAGTAGCGATCAGGCACAGCGGCCAGCCGCCCGCCCGGCGCAATGCTTCCAAAACGCACAACCACAAACCCAGCGCGGCAAAAATGGCCCATTCCGGTGCGGCAAATTCCCAGGCTTCATCCAGCCCCTGCTCTGCCGTCAGGAAAAACGCAGCCAGCAGCGTAAAGCTTGTGATTGCCAGCGGCCAATCAATCCAGACCCTGGTGGGGTAAGTCAGATAAGCCACCGGTAGTAACAAGGCAAACAACGCATAGAAGTACTGTGATTCAACGCGCACCAGCCAGCCGAGCCATTGCTCGCTGCCAAACAGGCGCAGAGTATCCATTGCCAGCAGCAGCACCAGCGTGGCCACAACCGCAACCAGATAGCGCAGAAAAGCTGAATCCTGCATGGCTTAACCCGGACCTGGATCCTGCCAGACCGGGTCAAATCCAGCCGCGGTGAGCGCAGCTGCACGGGCCTGATACCACAACCCAATGAAATCCGCGCGCCCCTTGTTTGCCTGCAGATGATGCTGCCACGTTTTCGCCAGCAGATCCTGACGCGCAATCAGACGTGTATTGTGCAGATCTTCCGCCTCTCCCCAGACCCCGACCGAACGCAGATATTCAACTGCTCCGGCATGGTAGGGCACCTGCCATTTCAGTATCTGTCGATCCAGCGCCCAGCCGATCGCACCGGGATCCGCGTCTTTATACTCGTCGAAGTGCAGATCAATCACATGGGCCAGATCATGGACTTCCCGGTCGCTGGTCTGCGGTAGCGTGATCAGCATCGGATACGGATAAGTGGCGCCCTCGTGGGGTTGAGATGCGGAAATGGCAGCGCCCCGTGTTGCCATGTGCGGGGTGAAAAACGGCACCACCTTGTTGATGGCGCTCCAGCAGGCAGCATCGTCGTGGGGCGCCGGGGGCCAGAAAATACCCCGTGGTGACGCTTCAAGTTTGCGGGTTGGACCAGAGACCGTTGTTGCATACGCGGCATCCACCTGGCCATTGACCACACCGGTCCACATGGCGTTGTAACCGGGAAAATCAACGCGTTCAACGTCATCCCAGGTGAGTCCGCCACAAGCCAGAAACGCCTCCGTGGGAATGTTTAATGCAGGCGCACCCCTGACGTACGGCACGCGTTTGCCACGCAGATCCGCATAACTTCTGATACCCAGATCTCCTGCAACCGCCAGGGCCTGATTGGAGTCGCCATAAGACATCATGACCAGGCGCAGCGGCAGAGGTCCCCAGCTCGGGTCGGCAAACTGGAAAACCCCTTCCTGGGCAAAATAGGTGGCTACGCCGTTGGCTGAGTACTGGACCCGGCCACGCACCAGCGGCATCAGGCGGGATACATCATTCTTGCCCGGTACCACCCGCAGATTGACGTTGTAGTTATCTTTCAGCACCTTACCGATGGCCACCGCCTGGTTATAGCCGGTGGTGCCCAGATTGTAGGCACTCCAGGCCATGGTTCTACCGAAGGATGGCTCTGTTACAGGGCCTTGTGCCGCCATCAGCGGCAGGCCAACAAGGACAACACCCAGACACCACCAATGCACTGCTGATTTACCGCGCACGCCAACACCCCCAATTTAAACGCCTGCGCAATGTAGGGTTTCCCTGTCACCGGGTCAAATAACTGTGGTTATGATTTAACGTTCAGCTTGTCCATGAAGTGCTCCATAATGCGTATCGTCACCAGATAACCCGGAGAACACCGTGTTAGAACGCACCACTGTCGAAACGACCTGCGGACCCATTCTGGGCCGCCGCAAAGAAGATGTACTGCTGTTTGCAGGTGTTCCCTACGCAGCGCCTCCGGTGGGGCCCCTCCGCTTCAAAGCCCCACAGCCACACGCCTCCTGGCAGGCACCCCGGGAGGCATTTAAGTTCTCGCCTGCAGCACCCCAGGTGTCCAGCGGCGGCCTCACCGACAGTGCAAACGTTCGTTTTGCTGAAGATTGCCTGTATCTGAACATTTCAACGCCGTCTACAGATGGTAAAAAACGCCCGGTGCTGGTCTGGATTCACGGTGGCGGCTACCGCACCGGGCAGGGCTCCATCCCCTGGTACAACGGCACAGCGTTTAACAAAAACGGCGACATCGTGGTGGTTTCTATTAATTACCGGCTGGGGGCACTGGGGTTTGCTGATCTTTCCCACCTGGGTGAGGCTTACGCCAACTCCGGCGTCAACGGCATGCTCGACCAGATCGCCGCACTGCATTGGGTCAGGGACAACATCAGCGCATTTGGCGGCGACCCGGATCGGGTCACCATCGCGGGTGAATCCGCCGGTGCCTTCAGTGTCTGCACGCTGCTGGGCTGTGAAGCAGCCCAGGGATTGTTTCACCGTGCCATTGCACAAAGCGGTGGTGCACAGCACACGCTGCCCAAGGCAGCGGCGGAAAAAGTTACCCAGACTTTCCTCAATCAGCTTCTGTCAGAACATGACGGCGTCGACCAGGCGCTGGCGCTGGAAGCGGCAAGCGTCGAAGACATTCTCGCAGCGCAACAGTCCACCATCAGTCATTTTGAACAGGGCGCCGGGGTTACCAATGAGCTGGGCGTCGCTGTTTCACCCTTTTATCCCGCCCACGGCACGCCGCTGTTGCCCGAATCGCCGCTGGCCGCCATCGCCGGCGGCTGTGGCAGAAATGTGGCTGTCCTGACCGGCAGCAACGCTCACGAAACCACCTTGTGGGGTTATGGAGAAATTTCTGCGGAAAAACTTGAACGTATCGCCAGAAGTTATGGCGCCGAGTCTGTGCTGACCACCTATCGGCAAGCACGACCCGACGCAACTGTGGAAGATCTGCTGATTGCCCTGACCACAGACCACATGTTTCGCATTCCTGCCATACGTCTGGCAGAAGCCCGCCAGCCCCTCGGTGCGCAAACCTGGATGTATCTGTTTGCCTGGGAATCCAGAGCCTTTGGTGGACGCCTGAAGGCAACCCATGCGCTGGAGATCCCTTTCACATTTAACAACCTGAGACGCGCAGGTGTCGATGTGTTTCTAGGTCCCGGTGAGCAACCCCAGGCGCTGGCTGATAAAATGCATCAGTCGTGGATTGATTTCATCAGCGGTGACAGCCCGGGCTGGCCCGCCTACAACACAACCACCCGCGCAACCATGGCTTTTAACACCGAGTCGGCTTTGCTCAACGACCCTGATGCCGATGAGCGAACAGCCTGGGCAGGCCTGCGTTAACACAACAGTTCCGGACGCGGGTAAACGCAGCATAAATTACGGACTGCGCTGGTATTTAACCGGCATGGCGCTGCTGCTGATACCCGGCGGCATCCAGATGGTATTGTTTCCCTGGCTGGTCACCGTTGTTCTGCACGAGACGCCAACCCGGGTCGGGCTGGCGCAGATGGCGTCACAGTTACCCATGCTGCTGCTGATATTATGGGGCGGCTGGCTGGGTGACCGAATCGATCAACGACGCCTGCTGATTGGTTTGTCCTGTGCCATGGCCATTCCACCCATGGTGATGGCCTGGGTCTTTCATGCCGGTCATTTCAGCTACACGCTGTTAATCATCTGGGCATTGGTTGGCGGCACTTTTGCCGCGTTTGTACAACCTGCCCGGGATGCGTTACTGAACCGGGTTGCGGGCGCCGACATTCAACGTATTGTCATCCTCGCAGTGGGTGTGCAGTTTGGCGTACAGATCTTCGGTTTTGCCCTCGGCTACAATGCCGATGTACTTGGCCCACCGGTTTTATTGATCATTATGTCCATGCTGATGCTCGCCGCGGCACTGGCCACATCAAGAATACCCGCGCTCCCACCCAGGCCACCACCGGGAACCCAACATCCGGTCGCCGCCATCGCTGAAGGCATCAAACTGGTCTGGCGGGACAGCGCCCTTGCACCGGCTATCGCCCAGACTTTTTCTGTCGGTATCTTCTTTGCTGGTACTTATGTTGTGCTGTTGCCGCTGATGGTGCGTGATCTGTACAACGGTGGCTCGGGTGAGATTGCCACGACATTTGCCGCCAATATGCTGGGCACCGTGGTGGTGACGTTTATCCTGATGCGTATCGGCCGCACAGACCGCCCGGGACGTGTGCTGCTGATCGCCGCGGCTGTCAGCGCCAGCGTTCTGTCCCTGTTGATGCTTGAGCTGTCCAGACCTCTGTTTTATGCCGTTGTATTTCTGTGGGGTTGTTGCGGCGGCGTCGGCATGACCATGTCGCGAACCATTGTGCAGGAAGCGGCCGCGGAGTCACATCGCGCCCGTATCATGTCGGTTTACTCCCTGGGACTGATGGGTGGCATGCCTATCGGCAGCTTTACCCTGGGTGTCGCGACGGATTGGGTCGGTGTTCGCAATGCTGTTTGGGTACCTGTTATCGGCATGCTGGGCATACTGCTGTATCTGCGTTTGCGGACGCGATTGTGGTACGTTGCCAGCACCCTGCAAAAAGAAACTGAGGTTGAGGAGCGATCATGAGAATAGTGTTATTGATGGTGGCCTTTCTGGTACTGACTGCCTGTGGCGGCGCGGAACCGAACACACCGTCCAGCGATGCTGAATCGGCCGCTGCAACTGGCGCTGAAGCGGTTGAGGCACTTCCGCCAGGCTTCACCGACGAACCACCACCGCCACCCACATCAGATACCACGGTTTTCTCCGGTGGCACGCTGCTACTGGAAGAAAGCATCTCGGATGCGGTAGTTGTGATCAGCAACAACACTCTGATCAGCTGGGGCCGGCGAGGCAACGTCGATTTACCCAACGACTCCGTCGGCATGGACATGCGAGGAAAGTGGATTGTTGGGGGTGTGGCGGAAGATCTTGCAGGAGGCCAGCTCACACTGCCAGCCAGCCTTACCCGTGGTGAGCCCGCCCGGCTTCTGGTTTTTAATAGCGATCCTGCCATAACTGACGATCTGTCTGAGGCGCTGTACGCTATTGTCGATGAAGACGGCATCCAGGTGTTTGAGAACGAGTCAGACTAAAAACTCGCCTGCATCAAGGTCAATGGCATGGCGCGCATGACGCTGCGCCATGGTAGTGAACATTCTGTCACCACGCTCCGTGCGCTGCACCAGCATGGAAGCCACCACGGTGACACCAAAGCCTGCAAAAGTGCCACGCCGATAAGCATTCCAACAGGTTGGCCAGTCGAAGTCTGTGACACCTGCGTGCAACAACCTGTCGTGGTAAGCACGAACGATAGATTCTTCTGTCTTTTGGCGTTGCGCAGGTAACATACCTGCACCAAGAAAATAGGCCACATCGTTAAGCGGCGCACCCAGCGTAATACTTTGCCAGTCGACCACAGTCACCGTTGGTGATTGACCGGTTTGATCGATCATCAGGTTGTCGAGACGGTAATCCACATGTACAAGTGAAAAAACATCCTGCAGACCATCGTATAAAGGCGTGCTGTGTGCTTCGCCCACCCGGGCAATAATCGCCCGTTCATCCGGCGCCAGCGCGGGCCCATAACGTTCGAGAAATCCAGGAAGCTGGGCGTTATACATGGTGCGCATCGCGTCGGTACCCGCCGCTTGTGTATTAAACAGCCAACTCTGCTGTTGCAGCTGTGCATCACACCAGGAAGGTGCATGTAAACCGACCAGCTCAAGCACTGCCGCCCGGGCAACAGCGGCCTCACAACCCAACAGTTGATCACCCTGCTCCGCCGGCGCCAGGTCTTCCATCAGAATGACAAACTCTGGCCCCTCATCAATAATGTCTGCGAAATAACAGCGGGGAGTTCGAATGGCCAGTTTGTCCTGCAGTTGCTGATAAAAACGAACTTCTTTAAGAAAGTTCTGCAACATGACGCCGGTAGCACGGCTGTCAGGATCATCGGAAGGGAATTTTCCGATCAGTGAAGCGGGACCGCGCTCGCCCGGCGCATAGGTCAGCGAATAACGCACACACTTACCGATCTGGCCAGTGCCTACCCCTTGTGCGGTGAAATCCGTAACCGTGGCATTGATGTGGTTATCTTTGAGTACCTTGGTGAGCCACTGAGGGCTCACCGTATCAGACGATGGCAGGTTAGCCATCAGGCCTTGCGCGGGTGCAGTTTAACCGGCATATACGTGTAGCCTTTGACGAACACGGAAGGTGTCCGTTGCGGCTCTTCCATCACTTCGACCTGATCAAAACGCTTTAGAATTTCTTCCCATAACACACGCAACTGCATTTCTGCCAGGCGGTTACCCATACAACGATGAATGCCAAAACCAAAGGCCAGGTGATGGCGTGGACGTTTACGATCGATGATGAAGTCGTCAGGATTTTCGATGGCATCTTCATCGCGGTTACCTGAAACATACCACATAACGACCTTGTCACCTTTTTTGATGGTCTTACCACCCAGCTCTACATCTTCGTTGGCGATGCGGCGCATGTGTGACAGAGGCGTCTGCCAGCGGATGATCTCCGGCACCATGGACTGGATCAATGCTGGATTTTTGCGCAGTTTTTCATACTGCTCCGGATGCCGATTGAGGGCCAGCACGCCACCTGTGATTGAATTCCTGGTGGTGTCATTGCCGCCAACAATCAACAGAATCAGATTGCCGAGGAATTCCATCGGCTGCATGTTTTTGGTTTCTTCACCGTGGGCCAGCATGGAAATCAGATCAAAACCAGGATTAGGATTTTCTTTGCGTTCCTCCCACAGATTTGTGAAGTACTGCAGGCACTGCAGTAACTCAGTGCGCCGCTCTTCCATGCTCATGGTTTCCGGACCGGCTGTGGCCACATCGGACCAGTGAGTTAACTTGCGACGTTCCTCAAAGGGGAAATCAAACAATGTGGCCAACATCTGCGTGGTCAACTCAATCGACACCTTGTCCACCCAGTCAAATGTCTCACCAACAGGCAGCGAATCAAGAATGTTACCTGCCCGCTCACGAATAACACCTTCCAGGGCAGCCAGGTTACGCGGCGCCACAACACCGGTAACGGTTGCGCGTTGGACATCATGTTTGGGTGGGTCCATGGCAATGAACATCGGTGTCTGGAATTGACTGGCTTCTTCAGCCAGTGCTTTCAGGGGACCAATGGTGATGCCGCCTTCCGAGGAAAACAGTTCGTGATGTGAGTCGACATACATGATGTCGTCAAATTTGGTGATAGACCAGTATGGACCAAAATCACTGTCCGGCAGAAAGTGCACAGGATCTTCTTTGCGCAGGCGTTCAAAATATCCCCAGAGCGCATCGTTCTGGAAGATCTCGATTTTAGCGGGATCAAGTTCCTCGATGGGCATGCTGTAGGGGTCCGGCACTACCGAGATGGGTTCTTGCATGGCACTGCTCATGGTCTCTCCTGTAAAGAAATGTCAACCGCGGATGTTAGCACAATCAACTGGCCTGCCAATGTAAGCCATCTGCAAGCCCCGGGTGCCCCTGAACTCAAGGTTGCAGGCGTTTATCAAACTCAGGTGGCCGTCGTTCCAGGCTGGCCAGATGTTGCTGCACCGCCGCATCAATTTCCGCCAGGACTTGCGGGTTATCCGCGGCTACGTCAAAGCGTTCAGCCGGATCGGTGTGCAGATGGTAGAGCAATGGCACTGCATGCACTGTTCTTGCCGGTGGCTGCTGGTAAGCCCCCTCGGTGATGAAATGTGCTTTCCACGGGCCCTTACGATACGCGTGCAATACACCTCGGCGATAAAACGCAACCTCATCCCGGGGGCTCTCATCCCCATCAAACAGTACGGGCGACAGATCAACACCATCCACCGCGGTGGAGGCATCCGCACCAGCCAGCGCCGCAACGGTATTGAACACATCCAGTGCGGAACCCATTTCGCTGACGACGCCGGGTTGCAGGCGGCCGGGCCACCACATGACTGTCGGTACCCGCATACCGCCTTCAAAGGTGGTACCTTTGCCGTGCCGCAGCACCCCGGCTAACCCGCCTTCTATGTTCATGGTCAGCCAGGGACCATTATCACTGGTGAAAATCACCAGGGTGTTGTCAGCCTTCCCGGTTTCTTCAAGCGCCTGCTTCAGCGCCCCCACGCTCCAGTCTATTTCTTCGATCACGTCCCCATAGCGCCCGCCGATACTTCTGCCGACAAATTCTTCACTGCGAAACAGTGGCGTGTGCGGCATGGTGTAAGGCAGATAAATGAAAAACGGATCGTCACCGGCACGCTGCATGAAATCGATGGCTGCAGCGGTGTATTTTTTTGTCAGAGTGCTCTGATCAGCGGGTCTTTCCAATTCCTCGTCAACAAAGCCATCTGACGTCACCAGACTCCTGAGCAACGGTGGCCGCCAGTACTCCGGCTTTGGTTCAGCATACTTTGCGGCACGGCCTGCCAGCGCCTCGGCTACTTCCGCCTGCTTGCCCTGCACACTCAGCGCGATAATTTCATCAATGCCGATCTCACCTACGACATCCATATCATTTGAATACGGCAGTCCCAACCACTCATCAAAGCCGTGACGGGTTGGCCAGGCAGCTCGGGCGTCACCCAGATGCCATTTGCCAAAGATCCCGGTGCGATAGCCGACCTGTTTCAGTGCTTCGGCCAGGGTAACTTCTTCCGCGGGAAAACCACCTGGGTCATTGGGGAAATAAACCGCAATGGCTTCACCATACAGTCCGGTTCGGACCGGTAATCGTCCGGTTAACAACGCGCCTCGACTGGGGGAACAAACCGGGGCTGCAACATAAAAGTCAGTCCACCGCTGGCCTGTCGCCGCCAGTTCATCAATATTCGGCGTACGGTTGTAAGGGTGGCCAAAACTGCCGATATCGCCGTAACCCAGATCGTCAGCAAACAATACAATGACATTGGGCTGCCCCCCGCCAGGCTCAACTGGCCGTGATTGTGATGCTGCGATGTTGTCGCTGCCGCAGCCACTGAACACAACCGTCAGCAGGAGGACAAATCCGGCAGCCGCAGCTTTTCCCATGGCTTAATCCTGCACCAGATCTGCTTTCAGATACTGACCTGCTTTGTAGTAGTGGAACGCCGCCCAGATATTCACAAAAGAGAATATCAACAGGCTGTAACGCAGGGACTCCTGGCCAAAACGATCGTTGAGCAGGTCGCTGACAATGCCCACCGCCTGCGGGCCCGCGCCCAGGCCAATGATATTGATAATGAACAGCAGCACCGCAGCGGCCACGGCGCGCATACGCAATTCCACCAGTCCCTGCGTCTGCGAAAAGGTGGTTGCCTGATAGAAGTTGCCCAGCAGAACCGGCATGACCAGGAACAAGAGACACCAGAGCGCAGAGTCCGACAGAAACACGCCAAAAGCAAAAGGTGTGCCGAGTAACAAAGCAACGGAAACCACCCACATATACCAGCGCGTGTCCTTTGAGCCATACCGATCAGCCATCCAGCCACCCAGCGCAATTCCAATACCACCAGGAATACCCAGGATCAGACCCAGCCAGGTGCCCGCTTCGCCGGTGGTCATACCGTGAGAGCGAATCAGAAACGAAGGCACCCAGGTAACGAGACCGTAGCCAACAAAGGCAGTTAGTGCGGCACCGAAAGCCAGATGACGGAAAGAGCGTTTACTCCAGAGCAGCTTGAAGGTTTCTTTGGTGGTGGGTTGCTGGCCACTGTCTACCCGTCCTTCAGCCATGCCACGGGTGGGTTCACGCAGCGAATAACGCACAACCAGGGCTAACAGAATGCCTGGCACGCCGACAACAAAGAACGCCACGCGCCAGCCGAAAAATTCGTTTAGCCAGCCGCCGGCAATAAATCCGAACAGAATACCCACGGGGATGCCCAGGGAATAAATGCCCAATGCGGTGGCGCGTTTTTCCGCAGGAAAGTAATCAGAAATCAGCGAATGAGCCGGCGGGCTGCAGCCGGCTTCTCCTACGCCTACACCGATGCGGGCAATCAGCAGATGCCAGAAATTCTGGGCAAGGCCTGAAATCGCTGTGAAACCACTCCAGATCGTGAGTGCCAGTGCAATCAGATTACGGCGGTTGTTTTTATCTGCATACCGGGCAATGGGAATACCCATGGTGGCGTAGAACAGCGCAAACGCAAATCCAGTCAGCAGGCCCAGCTGGGTATCCGACAAGCCCAGATCAGCTTTGATGGGTTCCAGCAGGATTGACAGGATCTGGCGATCAATAAAGTTGAAGGTATATACCACCACCAGCACACCCAGCGCGTAATGCCGGGCCTGTTTACTGAACACACTCGGATCGTCAGCCTGCGGCTTTGCTTGTACTTCGGACAACGTGATCTCCCCAGAAAAAAATTTCACATGCTAGCGGTTTCACAAAACACCCGCGAGCCCCTCCTGCGCCAGCATAAGCGACTCTAAAGTGGCGTCAATGCATCAATCATTGCAAATTCGTCAAACAACACCGCTTTGGCAGGCACGCCAAGCCAGCGTTCCATCACCGTGGCATACACCTGCCGAAAATCTGTGGTGTGTGCCAGATTGTCACCCTCCACCAGATTCACGAGATCCGCTCGCTGCCCGTAGTGACCACCGGTCACCGGCACCCCCGCCAGGAACATCGCGTTGGCGGTGCCATGATCAGTACCCTGATTGGCATTCTCAGATACCCGGCGACCAAACTCCGAATACACCAGTACCACCACCCGGTGCGCCTGCTGCAGGCGTTCCACATCCCGGATGAAGCCATGGATCCCATCACAGGCATAGCTCAGCAACCTGCGATGCAATGCCGGTTGTGCAACATGGGTGTCAAAAGCGTTATTACGAAACGCAACGTGATAGATCTGGGTGTTTAAACCTGCCTCTATGCAGGCAGCCACTTTAGGCAGATCCATTGGCGCGATACCGTAATCCACGGGTGTTGTGTAGTCATTCCAGGCTTGTCGGATCCGCGCAGATGACTGCTGTGCACTGCGATTTACCGCTTCAAGATAAGCTGCATTGGTATTGTCGGTCTTGCCGGTACCGGTGTCCTGATCCACATCCACGGCAATCGATGGCACGCCGTCAAGCCAGCCATTGCGCCAGAAGCGGTCAGGATCGTCAAACACCACTGGCGTATGAACTTTACTTTTTACCGCCAGCGACGCCGTCGACGCCACGTTCACCAGCATGTCATCACGGCGGCTGGATGCCATCTGATCCGCCACCCGCCCGAGCCAACCGAACTCATTGCCGCGGTGCGGCACACCCGTATGCCAGTACGCCATGGACGTGAAGTGTGAATAAGAAGGTTGCGCATAACCGCAGCCATGCACAATGGCAAGCTGACCACGCTGCCAGAGCCGCTGCAGGCCGAGCATACCGGGGTTGAAGCCAAAATGATCATCCAGCGGCAGCAGTTCCGGTTGACGTATGCCTATACCGGGACGGTGCCGGTAGTACGCATCGTCCGCAAAAGGCACAATACTGTTGAGCCCGTCATTGCCTCCGGACAGCTCCACCACCACCAGGATAGGCGCTTCCCGGGTCAGTTTCGCCGTCCCGTGGTGAGGCAGAGCAGTCAAGCCCGCCAGGGCGGCACCAGCCTGTAAAAAACGGCGTCGCTGCATTTTTATGCTCCCTCTGATTGCTGCTTTTGCCGTGCAGCACAACCGATCACGTGAGTACCCATGCGGTTAATCCAACTGATACTGCGGCAGACTGAGCATCTCGTGCAGGACCGTACGCAAAGCGGTTTCCATGTAGGTCTGTGCCAGCAACAGATCGGACGTGCCTAAACCTGTCCGCAGTTGTTTCGCCAGTTGGACTTTGACCTCTGGCGGCAGTGCCACCGCAAAAAACAGACGCTCAAAAAAATTGATGACATGAAGCGGCGTTGTGCATTGGGCCGCCAGCACCATTTGCGTCAGGTCGACTCTGGCTGGGGCCCGTTCAATGGGTTTAACGCGTTCCAGCGCCATCTGCCAGCCACGCAGGCTACCCAGGCGGGTGTTGAAGTCCTCATCACGATCTGCCAGCAGATTAGAAGCGGCCATTTTGTCCTCTCCTCCAGCTACGCCCGTAGGCCTGGTCGCCTCGCTGACACTCATGCCCTGACGCAGACGTGCCTGAACGTTGACGATTTCCGGTGTGTAGATAGGAAATCGATCCGGCGCCACAAAACCCACATCAGGGAAAAACACATCGAGGACAAAATTTGCCCGTTCGAACAGCAGACTGGGCGTTATCCAGCTTCTGCCATGCGACCAGCCCGCGACGGTCGGCGGATGCAACAGCCGCTGCCCCAACGCCTGACTTTGCTGATTGAAGTCCGGCACGCCGGGCACGCTCTGCAATCCCAGGTAACGGTAGGTAGAGACCATGAGCTCCACCGGGCCTTTGATCCGGGAACCCACGTTGTGAGGCTGATAAAAATCGTTGGATCGAAACAGCACGCTCAGATACTCGCCAATATTGTAATTAACACTCTGCAGAACCCGTCCAAGCTGCGCCTCATTCTCAGCGGCGAGATCCTCATTGACAAAGTAGCGGTAAAGTTTGGCAGCCAGGAAACGGGCTGTCTGAGGTTGCTGCAGGATGATGTCGATGATGGCAATCCCATCAAAGTCACCTTCGGTTCCCAGAAAGCGTTTGCGACCGGCATCCTGATGTTCAACGTTCACCACAAATTCCAGACCGTTGTAATGCCAGCCGGTGAACGCCCTTGCCGCCTCCTGCACATCACGTTCGCTGTAGTGTCCCACACCCATGGTAAACAGCTCGAGAATCTCTCGCGCAAAATTCTCGTTGGGTGAGTCTTTTGTGTTCACACCAGCGTCAAGAAAGGCCAGCATTGCCGGGCTCTGAGCCACCTCAATCAACAGCGTTCTGAAATCACCCAGACCGTGTTGCTGCAGAACCTGCAGCTGCTGAAGCATCTTTCGATAGTCGCGGACTTTGTCTTCGTTGGTGGCAAAGTGTCCGTGCCAGAACAGGGCTGCTTTCTCCTGCAGTGGATGTGCTGTGGTCAACATCCGATCAGCCCACCAGTAAGCTACCCGGTCGGTTTCAAGATAGCTTGCGCGCAACCAGTAAAAGAAACGGTCTACCACAGGCTGTAGAGGTCGGTTACCTGCTGGTTTAACTGTTACGCCAAGGCCATGTCCCTGGGCTTTCGCCTGAGCTGTGAGCGCGGGGCGGCTGGCGGGAAACGGATCGAGACCGGGATCAAAAATGTCTGACGGCTGAAAAGGCGGCAACGGGTTGATATCCAGGCCCTGCACGAAGCGTTGCACGGCCTGTCCCGGCGTTAATCGCCCCAGCGCTTCGCGTTCAGCCAGGCTGGCGCCAAAACCGGCACGGCTGGCCAGATGCCCCGCATTCGCCGAATTCCAGCGTTCATCCGGAAGTGGCGACAGGTCAAGTTCGGCAGCTGCCGACAACCCTGCCACAATGCTCAACAATGCCCCTGCGACGGCTGTTATCCGTACGACCCGATGCTTATGCACACCCCTCTCCTGATGGCAATCGTGCAGAACTTATACCCTATCACCATTTGCTTGCCCAGGTTCAGGCAGCGTAGAATCAGGACACCGTTGCTTGTGGGAGAGCACCCATGTCGGATTCCATTGTTTCCAGTACCCGTCGACGCTTCGTGCAATACGGCACCATGTTAGGTGTTGGCGCTCAGGCATTACTCAAATCAGGCGACGTCAGAGCCTCCATTTTTGATGGCAAAGAAGCTGCCGGATTGAACGGGCCCTGGCCGGAAATGAAGTACCGTACCCTCGGGCGCACCGGACACAATGCCAGCCGACTGGTCTTCGGCTGTGGCGCAACGTTGTCCCGGGAGCCCCACGACGATCTACTCAACGCCGCCTTTGATGCCGGTGTCAATACCTTCGACGTCGGCTTCCGCGATTACTACAGCGATGCGGAAAAAAACCTGGCGCCTTTTCTGAAAACCCATCGCGACAAAATTTTCCTGATCTCCAAGGCCTATGTACCCACCGACATTGATTGGGACGAGACCATTACCGTGGCCCAGGCCAAAGCAGCCGCCAGGGGCTGGAGCGGGTACCTCGATGGCAGCTTGCGCGAACTGGGCGTCGATCATGTCGATGCCTATTACTACATGGCCGCCAACAACGTCAGTGTGGTCGGCAATGAGGAAATCTATCGCGCATTCGAAGCGGCAAAGGCGGCGGGCAAGGTCAGCTACCTCGGGTTGTCGACCCACCAGAACGCGGCCAACGTCCTGGAAACCGCTGCCGAAACCGGTTGGTTTGATCTGGCCATGATTGCCATCACACCTGGCGGCTGGTACGACTGGGAAGATAAATCTGTCCTCGACGGCACACCACCCATGACCGGCATCCGTCCTCTGCTCGATAAAGCACGTGATGCGGGTATCGGTCTGGTAGGCATGAAAGCCGGACGTTTTCTGGCCGGGCGGGCGTGGCTGGGCTGGGGCAATCCCGACGCATTCAACGACTTCTATGAGCCAAAATTGCTCGAAGCAAAGCTGTCGGAGTTTCAGCGCAGTTATGCGTACGTGCTGGAACACGGTCTGGACGTGGTGAACGCAGATATGCAGACCATGCTGCATCTGCGCGAAAACTTCACAGCAGCCGCCACCTCCGCGGACTATTTCGATATTGCCTGACCGCCAGACAGCGCTTTTCTATCAACCCAGCAGTGGTCTGTCAGGTGATATGCATCTGGCAGCCCTGGTTGACCTCGGCGTACCCGAAGACTGGCTGCGCAGTCAACTGAACAAACTGCCAATCTCCGGCGAATACTCACTGGCGCTGACAACTGCCAGCAAAATGGGTATTACCGGCACCCGCTGCCAGGTCAATGCCAGGGACGCCCACGACCATCGTCATCACAGCACCATCGTGAAAATGATCAGGGCAGCGGCGTTTGCGCCGGGAATCGAACAGCGCGCACTGGGAATATTTCAAAAACTGGCTGAAGCAGAAGGCAAGATCCACAACGTTGCCCCGGAGCAGGTCCATTTCCATGAGGTGGGCGCGGCTGACTCCATTATCGACATTGTTGCAGCAGCGCTGTGCATTGAACACTTCGCGCCTGACATCGTGATATGTAACCCGGTTGAGGTGGGCAGCGGCTTTGTCAATTGTGCACATGGGCGCTTCCCGGTACCCGCCCCTGCCACCCAGGAACTGCTGGCCAATGCCCCCTGTACCTATGGCACCGTCAGCGGGGAATCAACAACCCCTACCGGCGCGGCGATTCTCGCTGCCAGCGTGAACGAGTTTTCTCCGCAAGGCACCTTCACGCCGGAAAAAATCGGCTACGGCATCGGACACAAAGATTTTGAAGTGCCCAACGTCCTGCGCGTTGCACTGGGCCATTATGAAGCGCTCGGCAGGAGCAGCCGCGCCACTACCCAGCATTACAAGATAGAAGCCAACATTGACGATATGTCACCCGAGGGTTACGCGCCACTGATAGACAGTCTGTTTAAGGCGGGTGCAGTGGATGTTTATCTGCAACCCATCCTGATGAAAAAGAACCGCCCTGCACACATCCTGGTTGCCTTGTGCCATGCCGCGGATAAAGACCATATCGCGGATACTCTGCTGAACAGTTCAACCACTATTGGCCTGCGCATCCTCGGCTTTGAGAAACGGGTGCTGCCCCGGGAAGAGCTGACGCTGACTACGCGCCTGGGTGACGTTCGCGTTAAGCGGGTCACTCAACCCAACGGTCAGCAGCGCTGGAAGTCAGAATATGAGGATGTACTGGCGTGCGCGATGGCTGCGGAGGTCGACTACGCGCATGCCAAGGCCGTCATTGACTTCGACATCCATCAGCAACTGGACAATCAGTAGACCTAATAGCGCCTGCGGCTGTTGCGGCTGCCAGGACTGCGTCGATCAAAGCCTCTGAAACCACGCGGGTTTTCAAAATGGGTCCGCTCCAGAACCGATACCCTTGGTCCGTTTGAACCCGCGCGACGGACATCACTGGTGTTCACCACATCCATCCCGTTTGCAGGCTTCACGTCCACCACTTGTGCTTCGCCCGGTGGAGCAAACTGCGGGTTGCCGAAATGAGTCACCCCATTGGCATCTACCCAGGTGGCCACTTCGCCGGCGTAAACCACCGGCGAGCAGCATATGACAACGGCGAACATCGCCCCTGCATAGCGCTTCAACATAGCTCATCCCCCAACGAACTGCGTGTATTTGTCTCTTCAGGTCAGATCATAGCGCGGCAGCCAGGGGAGTTTTTAAGGAGGTTGTAAGCATTAGGCAATGGCGCCACTTGCATGCAGGGCGTCGATGTCAGCCTGACTCAAGCCCAGCTGCACCAGAATCTCACGGGTATGACTACCCGGAGCAACACTGGGGTTCGGCAATTCAGGCGTCGTCCGGGAGAAACGCGGCGCCGGCGCGGCCTGGGTGACACCATGAGATTCAACAAAGGTTTGTCGCGCGATGTTGTGAGGATGTGCCGTGGCTTCATCAAAATCCAGCACCGGCGCGTAACAGATATCTGTGCCGAGCATAATGTCATCCCAGATATCCCTGGACTTACCGGCAAACACCTGCGCCAGTTTCTTTTTCAGCATCGGCCATTTTTCACGATCCATCTGTTTCGGCAGCGAGGTATCATCAATCAATCCGGTCTTTTCCAGCAGCAGCTGATAAAACTGCGGTTCTATGGAACCAATGGAGATCCACTTACCATCCGCGCACTGATATGTGCCATAGAAATGCGCGCCGCCATCGAGCAGGTTCTCACCTCTGTTCTGACTCCAGCGACCACTGTTCATCAGACCAAAAACCGCATTCATCAGCAGTGCAGAGCCGTCGGTCATGGCCGCGTCTATCACCTGGCCTTTGCCCGATTTCTGGGTTTCAAACAGCGCTGCAGCGATACCAAATGCCAGCAGCATACCGCCACCGCCAAAATCACCTACCAGATTCAGCGGTGGTACCGGCGCCCCTCCGGGTTCACCAATGGCGTGCAGCGCACCCGACAGAGAGATGTAATTGATGTCATGACCAGCGACCGACGCCATGGTGCCAGTCTGTCCCCAGCCGGTCATGCGGCCGTACACCAGTTTCGGGTTACGTGACAATGCAATATCCGGCCCCAGGCCGAGACGTTCGGTGACGCCGGGGCGAAACCCTTCAACCAGCACATCTGCACTTTCAATCAGCTGCAGCACGGTTTCCACGCCGGCGGCACTTTTGAGGTCAACGGCGATGCTCTTACGGCCCCGGGCAAGAATATCCGTGGTATTCGCGGCTGTGCCCACGGCCTGGGCACGGTCAACGCGGATGATCTCCGCGCCCATGTCCGCCAGCATCATGCAGCAGAAAGGTCCCGGACCTATGCCCTGCAGCTCAATCACCTTCACACCGTGTAATGGCCCCATCACGCTCTCCTTTCGCTTAAAAAACGAAGCATATATGATCCCCGCAGCATTTTGTCGCGGACGGATTATGGTTGATATCGAAGCATTAAAAGAGGACTTCCTGAATCAGGAAATAGACAGCAAGGAATTTGTTCTGGACCCGCAGAAGATCGTCACCGCCGCGCGCGCCTCAGGAGAGACCCGGGAAATCTATCTGAATCCGCAACATCCGGATTTTCAGGCGCCGCCTGCCTTTCTATGCAGCCTGGCCTCCGGTCGACATCTGCCCATCGACTTTCCAAAACTGGGCGGCATTCCCATGGACGGCGGCAAAGCAGTGGAATGCCTGGCACCGGTGCGCGCCGGAGTACCCATCACTGGCCGTACTCACCTGCATGACATCTACGACAAAAAAGGCCGCTCAGGCCGCATGATACTGATTGTTGTGCGTCTGGAACTGTTTGATGCAGACAATAACCACCTGGCCACCACCGATTCTCGCCTTGTCATCCGGGAGAACAGCAACTGATGAGTATCAAGACCATTGCCGATGTTGAATTTGGCGCGGAGTTACCGACATTTACCCCTGACACTTCTCTGGCACAGGTCAGCAGTTTTGCCCATGCGGTGGGCTGGGGTGGCGCGCGCTTCGAAGACCATGCCGCAGCCCGGGAGCAGGGTCTGCCTGGCGCGCTGGTGCCTGGCATCATGGGCATGGGATTTCTGACCTCAACCATCCACCAGTGGAGTGACCAGGCGGTGATTGAACATATCGATACCGTATTCCGCGCGCCGATGATCGCGGACGAACCCTGTCATATCGGCGCAGTGGTCACCGACATCGATGAAGACACTGGTCTGGTGGAACTGGACATGACCCTGAAAAACGCCGCTGACGAAACCCGGGTTTTCGGCACCGCCCGGGTACGCCTGCCGATCTGAGGGTTAAGTGGACATAATGGGGTGCAGGGCCAACTCTGTGCCTACTTTGCCGTCGGGCTTTAACAGCGCCATGAGTCCGGGCACCTCACCTTCGTCCACCGCAACCACAACGGCCTCGTCCCAGAAGATCGGTCGACGGAAATAGATCTCCGCGGAAAATGCGCGCGGACGCTGGGACGCGTGTAATCCCCAGAGATGCGCCATCAGGAAGTGAACCCCCATGCCACCGCCAATTAGAGGGGCACGGAAACCCGCACGGGCGGCTGCCGCTTCTTCATAGTGAATACTGTTGCCTTCAGAACTGTAGGCTTTGACACCTTCAGGCGTCAGCTGATAGGTGGCTGTGCGCTTGAGCTTTGCTGCATCCTTAACCAGCGGTGCGGGTTTGTCTCCGGCACCGCGACTGATCTGACGGTCAGGATCGGGCTTTAACGATACCCGATTGGCTTGGATGACCAGCCGTCCGTCGGCGTCACTGAAACTCACCTGCGAATGCAGGGTGCGACCGCGTGGTACAGGTTGCACATCGCGAATCATCCCCGTGACAGACAGTTCTTCGTCCAGCATTGCCGGTCGATAGACGGTCAGACTCTGCAGCATATTGATGTTGCCTTCCGCGGTTATGCCACTGTTGATACCTGCATGGATGGCAAGCCCGATGAAAAAAGCAGGGTCAACATCATCGCCAAATACGTCCGGGCGGATACCACACGCGGTGAGCTTGTCACGCTGATGTTCACGCGTGACAGAAACTGTCTCAGGGGTGTACCTGAAGCCTGCATAGGGATCAATCCACTGTTGTGGCATGAGGGGACTCCTCGATCGGGATCAGCGTAGTTGTTGGTGAACCCAGCTGTTGTGGCCGGGTTGCCAGCACGTTTAACTCACCTGCCAGCCACAGTGGTGTCTGGTCGTCATAGTGGACGCTCATGAAATGGCCGGACTGACCACCAGGGCTGATGGTTGCCGCCCGCATGGGCTGCTCCATGGCAATGACCAGTCGCGCTGTGGCACCGCCGGTGGCGATGTAGGGTTGATTGTAATTGTAACGCGCGCGGCCGACAGTTGGATTACCCCCGCCCCAGGCATGCGGACCATCATTCAAAAGCCAGCCCAGACCCGGAACCGCTGCGGACAGTTCATGCGTCAGCAGCACCTGATGCTGGTCCTGCCAGCTTTGAGCGCGACCTACTTCGTTAACCGCGTTTATCAACGCCTGGGTGATGAGCTGCTGTCTCTCACCCTGCCACCAGGGAGAATCCATAGAGTTGGTTAACAAACCATCTAACGCATGATTGAAGACATAGGCACTGCCCATCAATCGCCGGGTCAGTTCGTCTCCTAAAATGGGAGAGAACACCAGCAGGCCAAGCTGCCGGTACCAGGCATCAAACAGCAGCGGTTGAGACAGTTCCGGTAAATTGACCGGCTGCAGAACCCAGGATGCCAGACTCGTCACCCCCTGCATAACCTCAGGTTCAAGGCGGATACCATCAACTGCGGCTAACATTGCCGGCAGCAGCCGCTGCGCCTGCACGTTGAACCAGTCCACCTGCAGCGCCTGCATGTCTGCAAAGGTGGCTGAGGCGTTTCGCCGCAGCTCAGACTGAATACGGGCAATACGATAGCCCGGTGAGTTATCGGCTGAAATCAGCGGTGGGCCTGGCGCAATGCGGGCATTGGCGGCCGCCACAAACCCCTCTGACGGATTGACTACGCGGGGAAGATCGTCGACGGGGATCAGGCCTTGCCAGACATTCTCGGCGAGATGGCCGGGCAGTGGCAGCAACCCCTCGCCAGCACCACGCATTGGCAGAGCACCTACCGTTCGAAACGCAATCCTGCCCGTGACGTCCGCGTAGGTTGCATTGGCACTGGGCGCAACAAAGGTGTCAAGTGCAGCTGAGAAGCGCGGATAGCTGGTGGCTCTGTTTAACGCCAGCAAAGCATCCAGACTGGCTTGCGGCACCTCCAGAGCAGACCAGCGTAACGCAAGCGGCGGTTCTTCACTGAGCAGCCGACCGTTTTGTGTGGTCACCACCCGCAGCGGATGGGGCGACTGGCCCTGCACCGGAATCAATACCTCAACAGCTTGCGCCTCATAAATCCCCGTGGGGCCGATGAAATGCAGATCGGACTCCGAACTACGCTGTTCGATAAACAGATCCTGTGAATCGCCGGTATTGGTAAACCCCCAGGCCATGAATTCATTGAAACCGTTGATCACACCCGGCAAACCCGGCACGGATGCACCGCGAATCTGTTCCTGCCCCACAAACAGGTGCACGTCATAGGTCAGATTGGGCATCGACAGTGCATCGTGGGAATCAAAGGCAAACAGGGCGTGTCCCTCGGCCGTGCGGTCCGGGCTGACCACCCAACCGTTACTGCCCAGCCCTGGCGCAGCCAACAGTGGCTGCAGCTGCGGCTCAAGGTGATCAGTTTGCGCAAGCAGCCCCAGCAGGGCCGGTGATTTGAGCACGTAAGGAAACGCTGGCATGCGGGCATCCACAGGGCCCAGGATGCTCAACCACCGACTGAGCTCTGCCGCAGAGGCGCCTGCCAACTGCTCTTGCAGCCTGCTCGTCAGAGCCAGCCTTAACAGTTCGTTTCTGTAGTTGTTGCCCGACTGAAACGCCATCAGGGCACCCAGGGCATAAACATCCGCGGCCTGCCAGGGTTCCGGCCTGAATCCCGCCAGGCGGAACTCAGGGGGCAGCGGTGTTGCATTTTCTCCTTCTTCACCTTCTTCTCCTGATAGCGCAAGGTTGATGCCAGCCACATAGGCAGCAACAAACCCGCGCAGCTCCTCGGATGCATTGGCTGCCAGCCGCTCAGCCAGCATCGGCACCCCGGCACGGAACATATTCATATCCGTTTCCAGCAGGCCCGAACCTAACACTTCGGCTAAGCGCCCTTTGCCAGCGCGTCGGAAAAGTTCCATCTGCCAGAGGCGATTGTGGGCATGCAACCAGCCCTGAGCGAGGTAGGCATCCTGCCAGGATTGTGCCTGCACAAAAGGTGTTTTGAACTGATCGTAATAAATCTGCACGGGTTGCCTAACGGCCGCTTTAAGTACGTTCGGATCGCCCGGCACCGTTGAACGGACAAATCCCAGCAGGCCCAGGACAGCAGCCAGTGACAACATCAACAGCCAGCTCAACAGAGACCTGATGTGCTTCATGCGCTGCAGAAATCCACAACAGCCGCCGTGAAGGCAGACACAAACTGCTGCTCGTCTTGTGTTGAAATAGCAGTAGACAGAAATACCGTCGCGGTAGGTGCTATGAGCACCCCCTGTGCCAGCATCACCGCATGAAACCTGGCGGTAGCTGCACTTTCCTGCGCCGATTTGTAGTAAGACCGGTAATTATCTACCGGCCGCTGATGGAAATAGATGCTGAAAATCGAACCGGTACCACATACCTGCATCAGTGCACCGTGGCGTTCAATGATATCCGCACAACTGCGGCGCAGACGTTCACCCAGCTGATCCAGCTGGGTAAAAGCCCCACGGTCCAGCAGCGACATGCTGGCAAACCCTGCGCACATGGTGATGGGATTAGCAGTGAATGTGCCACTGGAACCCACCGCTCTGGCAGTGGCATCCATCACGTCGGCACGCCCGGCCACGGCGCCCACGGGATAACCGCCGCCAATGATCTTACCCAGCGCAGTGAGATCGGGATCTCCGCCAAAACGACCCTGTGCACCGCTGTAGCCAAAACGAAACGCAATCACCTCATCAAAAATCAGCAGCACGCCATAACGTCGCGTCATCTCGCGCAGAGCGGAAAGATAAGCCTCGGTTAATGGCTGCATGCCTGTGCGTGGGGGTACCGGGTCGACCAGAACCGCAGCAACATGGCCAGCATTTTCCACAAGCAGCCGTTCCAGCATGCCAATATCGTTGGCTTGGGTCACCAGCACTGCATCCAGCACCCCGGGTGGCGTGGCCGGCACAGTCGCTACCGCTGCAGGTTGGTTACCCCAGTTTTCAGGCGTTGAATAATTACTGATTTCGGCAAAGTCGTAGGTGCCGTGATAAACGCCTTCAAGCTTGATGATTTTGTGTCGGCCGGTATGCGCCCGCGCCGCCTTGATCGCCAGCGCCACAGCTTCTGAACCGGTGTTGATAAAGCGAATGCGCTCAAACGCCTCCACGCGCTCACATAACAGTTCAGCCAGCTCAACCTCTGCTGGCGTGGGCAGTGCAAAACAACTGCCCAGCGCGGCCTGATGCTGCACCGCGGCAACCACATCGGGATGTGCATGACCGTGTATCAGCACGCCCAGATTATTGGTCAGATCAAGGAATTCACGACCGTCAACATCGGTAACCCGGCTGCCTTGTCCGCTGGCAACATAGAACGGATACGGTTCAAACCACACTGCGCTGCGGGTAGTGCCGTTGGGCATGACCTGCAGCGCACGCCGTCTCAGCTGTTCACTGTGTGTCAGTTGTTCTGCCATCGCTTGCCCACCCCGCTGTAAGTGACTACGGTCTGCGCTCCCTGCCTGATCGACCCCTGCAGAAACACCAGCGATCCCGTGCGCCTGGTGACAGCGCCTTCACTATGAAGCCATTGGCCAGTCTTCGCTGCGCTGATGAAATCAACATTCAGGCTAACGGTAACGATATGGTCGTCCTGAGTGCCGTAACGAGCCTGCGCACACAGCGCAAAATCTGCGAAGGTCAGCAGCACGCCACCATGAACGTTACCCATGCCATTACCATGGCGGGCACCGGGCATCAGACCTGCAGAAAAATGCTCCGGGTCTCTGCGCAGATAAAACGGCCCGATATGATCTTCAGCCGGATCGGTGCCGCTTTCAAGCAGGAAACCCTCGGGAATCAGGTCCGCTTCATGTTCAACCATGGCTGTACTACCGATACATATTTGTGCCGCCACAAACCGTCAGGGCCTGGCCTGTGATATAAGCACTGGCATCGGAGGCCAGAAAAACCGCAATACCCTCAAAGTCGCTGCTTTCTCCCAGACGCCGCAACGGTGTCTGCTCATTCACCCGGGCAACTGCTTCCGGGTTGTCCCACAGCGCTTTGGCAAAATCGGTTTTGATCAGACCTGGACAGATGGCATTGACGCGAACACCTTTGGGGCCCCACTCGAGGGCAAGATTGCGTACCAGGGCAATGTCAGCCAGTTTGGAGATATTGTAGGTGCCCAGCACTTCAGATCCGGAAAAGGCGCCGGTACTGGAAGTAATCATAATCGCGCCGCGCCCCTTGGCGTGCATATCCGGTGCCACCATCTGACAAAGCCAGTGATTGGAGCGAACATTGCTGGCCATAATTTTGTCAAACGCCTCATCGGGAATGTCAGACATGGAGCCATAAAACGGGTTAACGCCGGCATTGGCAACTAAAGTATCAATCGGCCCCAGCCGGCGGCGGGTTTCATCCACCAGGTTCTGCAGCTGGTCTTTATAACCAATGTTGCAGGCGATGGCGATGGCTCGTTCTTCACCGCAGAGTTCATTAATCTGTGCCGCGGTTGCCTCGCATTGATCCAGTTTGCGGCTGGACACCACCACTTTGCTGCCGTGCTGGGCCAGTGCGGTGGCCATTGCCTGACCCATGCCTTTTGAGGCACCAGTCAACAGGGCAACCTGCCCGGTTAAATCAAAAAGTTCTGTTGTTATCGCCAATTTCGTCTCCCCTTTTTAGTTTTACAATCTGTTCCTGGGTTATTTTTTCCACACCAGAATACCTTCACCGGTCAGCATGGCCGGCCCGGGCATCACACGGATCCGCCAGGGATCAAGTCGCAGGCCGGCAAAGCCGGGTGACTGCGCGTTTTCCCAGCCAGGAATCATTGCCGGATCGTAGCCAACCGGCGCGGGTGCGTTGGCAATCCTGTCCCACACGGCGGCTTTGCCTTGCTCGTCCATCACCCAGGAAGCGGCGCATTCAGCCACACAGGTATCCTGATCCAGGGTCCAGTAGTTACACGATACAAAACTGCTGTTCTGCAGATGCGCCACCTTGGTCGGGGTGGGTGCGGTTGCAATCCAACCCACCAGCTGTTCACCATCGAACTCCCATACCGGATGCAGCACCCGGGACCGGGGTCGGCCCTGTTTATCCACCGTTGCCACGGTGCACCAGACAATTTTATGCGCCATCTCTACAAAAGCCGGCGCGGTTTGTGCCAGATCAGCCATAGTCAATCTCTCCTCCAGATGATGCTTGAATCTACCTGATTGATATCGGTATGCCCACAGAAAGCCATGGTCAGATCCAGCTCCTGGGCAATGATCTCCAGCGCACGGGTAACGCCCTGTTCACCCATGGCGCCAAGACCATTTAAAAACGCTTTGCCAATGAAAGTGCCGTCCGCGCCCAGTGCCAGGGCCTTTAACACATCCTGGCCACTGCGGATGCCGCCATCCAGAAAGACTTCCACCTGACCGGCGACCGCCTGCACAATCTCGGGCAGGACATCCAGACTGGCCGGCGCGCCGTCCAGCTGCCGCCCGCCATGGTTCGACACCACAATGGCGTCAGCCCCACTGTGCACAGCGGCCTTGGCATCTTCACTGTCCATGATGCCTTTTAAAATCAGCTTACCTCCCCATCTGGATTTCACCCACGCCACATCCGCCCAGCTCAGGGTTGGATCCAGCTGTTCTGCTGACCAGGCTGAGAGTGACGTCAGATTTTCCACACCTTCTGCATGCCCCACTACATTGCCGAAGCTGTGGCGGGAGGTTTTTAACATACCAAGACACCAGCGGGGTTTGGTGGCCATATTGATGAGGTTTGCCAGAGTGAGTTTGGGCGGCGCCGTCATGTTGTTTTTAACGTCTTTGTGGCGCTGACCAATCACCTGCAGATCCAGAGTCAGCACCAGCGCGCTGCAGCCTGCCCTTTTTGCCCGCTCTATCAGCGCTTCGATAAACGTTCGATCACGCATCACATACAGCTGAAACCAGAATGGCCTGCGGGTATGCGCGGCCACTTCTTCCAGCGAACAGATACTCATGGTTGACAGCACAAAAGGCACGCCGAAGTTTTCCGCCGCGCGCGCGCCAAGGATCTCACCATCACCGTGCTGCATACCCGCAAGACCGGTGGGCGCTATACCTACCGGCATGCGCCATGTTTCACCCAGCATTGTTTTGCTGATGGTACGCGATGAAATGTCCACCGCGACCCGCTGACGCAGCACAAGCTCAGCAAACGCTTCGGCATTGCGACGGAAGGTGCTTTCCGTCCAGGAGCCCGCTTCTGCATAGTCATAAAACATTTTTGGCACGCGCCGCTGATGCAGGCGGCGCAGGTCCTCGATGCAGGTAACTGCCGTCATGATCAACTGCCTTTGTCGTTGCGTATGGGTTGCATGTTACATTATCCAATTCGCCATTCGACTGCGGGGGAACAAACCATGGCGTTTGCATTTACTCAGGATCAGGACAGTTTTCGCCAGGTTGTAAAGCGCTTCTGCGCAGAAAAAGCACCCACACCGGCAACGCGAAAACTCATGGACACCGAATCAGGCTACGACCCCGAAGTCTGGCAGCTGATCTGCGGTGAACTGGGCCTGGCGGGCATACACCTGCCTGAACACGCCGGTGGCTCAGGATTCGGTGCTGTAGAGCTGGGCATCGTCATGGAAGAATTTGGTCGATCACTGATTTGCGCCCCTTACATGGGCAGTATCGTTATGGCTGCCAGCGCCCTCGCTGCCTGCGCCACAGCCAGCCAGCAACAGCGCTGGCTTGCACCCCTGCTGAGCGGTGAGAAGATTGGCGCCCTGGCAATCTGCGAAGACAGCGCAGACTTTTACCCAACGCATCTGCATTGCACCGCACGGATCGCTTCCCAGGGCTGGCAGATCAGCGGCAGGAAACGTTTTGTCCTCAACGGCAGACAGGCAGACACGCTGATTGTTGCAGCGGCTACTGATAATGGACCCCGCCTGTTTGTACTGGAGGCGGACGCGCCCGGTGTGCTCGCGAAGCAGGTTGTCACCATGGACAGCACCCGCAAAATGGCTGAACTGACCTTCAACAACAGCGATGCTGAGTTGCTGGGTCAGGATGTGCCGGTGAACCTGGATGCGCTGCAGGATTTAACCCTGGTTGCCCTGGTCAACGAAATGGCAGGTGGGGCCCAGGCATTGCTCGATGCAGCGGTGCAATACACCAAACTGAGGGTGCAATTCGGCCGCACAATCGGCTCTTTTCAGGCGATCAAACACCGGCTTGCAGATCTGTTGCTGGTTGTCGAAAACGCAAAGTCAGCAGCCTATCAGGCCGCTGCTGCGTTCGACAACAACGACAGTGTATCCGAACATGCCAGTCTGGCTAAAGCAGCGGCCAGCGAAGCCTACCTGCAGGCCGCCATCGACTGTATTCAGCTGCACGGTGGCATTGGCTTTACCTGGGAAAACGATACTCATCTGTGGTTCAAACGTGCCAAGAGCTCAGAGGTTTTCATGGGCACACCAGCGTTCCACCGAGAACGCATGTTACAGGCAATGGGAGTTTAGCCATGGAAAATCTGATCACACAAGCACGCCAGTGGCTCAACGACAACTGGGATCCGAACATGTCGCTGGTGGAATGGCGTACCCAGTTGGCCGACACAGGCTGGGCCACCGCGGATTGGCCCGAGGCGTACTACGGCAAAGGTGTCAGCGCAGAACAAGCGGCAGAGATTGCAGCAGTCTTCGAGGAAATGGGTATTGTTGGTGCCGCGCAATCCGGCGTACGCATGCTGGCCGCTGCTACCCTGCTTGCACACGGCAGCGATGCCCAGAAGCGCAAGTATCTGAAACGTATCATCACAGGTGAAGACAGCTGGTGTCAGCTGTTCAGTGAACCCGGCAGCGGCTCAGACCTGGCCGGATCCACAACCCGGGCAGATCTCGTGGGCGACAAATGGATCATCAACGGTCAGAAAGTCTGGAACACCAGCGCCCACCATGCCGACTACGGTCTGTTGCTGGCGCGCACAGACTGGGACGTGCCCAAACATCAGGGGCTCAGTTATTTCATCATCGACATGCGCCAACCCGGTGTTGAAGTCCGACAGCTCAAACAGATGAACGGACACGCCAGTTTCAACGAGGTGTTTATGACCGACGCAGTGGTGTCCAGAGATAATCTGCTGGGTGACACAGGTAACGGCTGGCAGGTGGCTGTGACCACCCTGGCTCACGAACGACGTTCGTTTGACCGCATTCGCGGTGGCGGCACAGTAGCCAATAAACAGGGCAGAATTTATGAGGAATATCGTACTGAGCTGGAAATCGATAACGAACCCTATAAGTGGTACCCACAGCGTGCCGGCCGGGTCGATCTGGTACTGCCGCGTGCTCGGGAAACCGGTGCCATCAACGATCCGGTCACCCGCCAGAAAATCGCAGAACTCCTGATCATGTCGCGCAGCGCGCAGTGGACCGCAGCGCGTGCCCGGGCTGCCCAGCAGGCTGGCAAACCCCAGGGTCCCGAAGGATCCCTGGGCAAACTGGCAGCCAGCAACATCGCACGCCTGGCCGCTCGGGTACACACGGACATCAGTGGACCCGACGCCCTGTTAAGTGGTGACAACAGCCCACACGACGGCGTGATTGCCGAAATACTGGTGTCCGTACCGGCAGTTTCCATTGCCGGCGGTACGGACGAGATTCAGAAAAACATTATCGCGGAGCGGGTATTGGGCCTGCCAAAAGAGCCGCGCTTTGACACGGGCCCTTTTAAGGACGTGCCGCGCAACGCTGTATCCAGCAAGTGGGGCGCACAATAATGGCGCCTCGCCCACTTGACGGCATCCGCGTGATAGAAGTTGGACAATTGCTCGCCGGACCATTTGCCGGAACAACCCTGGCTTACTTCGGCGCTGAAGTGATCAAAGTTGAACCCCCTGGCGATGGTGACCCCATTAGAGGCTGGCGTTTGCTTGACGATTCCGGCACCGCGTTCTGGTGGCGCTCCCTGGGCCGCAACAAGAAATCCGTGACCGCTAACCTGCGCACCCAGGCGGGGCGGGAGGTGGTGAAAAAACTGATGAACACCGCTGACGTGGTCATCGAAAACTTCAAACCCGGCACCATGGAAAAGTGGGGCCTGGGACCAGAGGATTTTGCCACATCAAACCCTGACCTGATTTTTGCCCGCATTTCCGGCTACGGTCAGACCGGACCCAACAGCACAAAACCCGGCTATGCGTCTGTCACCGAGGCGTACAGCGGATTCCGCTACGTCAACGGCTTTCCGGGCGAGCCACCGGTGCGACCCAACCTCAGCATCGGTGACACAATAGCCGGTATTCACGCGGTACTGGGTGTTCTGTTGGCTCTCCTGGAGCGTAAACAGGATCGCGGTACCGGAGGCCAGGTGGTGGATGTGGCCCTTTATGAAGCCATGTTCAATCTGATGGAAGGTGTGGTGCCGGAATATTCAGGCGCAGGTGCCATCCGCGAGCCGTCAGGGTCAACCATCACCGGCATTGTGCCAACCAACACCTATCTGTGTGGTGATGATAAACATGTGGTCATCGGCGCCAATGGCGATTCCATCTTTGTACGCCTGATGCAGGCCATGGATCGCGATGACGTCGCTCGCGATCCGCGTTACGCGGATAACGCGGGTCGGGTCACTCATCAGGATTTCATAGACGGGTTAATCGCCGTCTGGACACGGGCGCACACTGCCGCTGAGGTGATCGAGATCCTGGAAGCGGCAGATGTGCCTGTCGGGCCGATCTACAACGTTGCTGATATGATGGCAGACGCCCACTATCAGGCGCGGGGTCTGTTTGAACATGTGGAAACCCCCCAGGGGCAACTCACTATCCCCGCCATTGTGCCAAAACTCAGTGCCAGCCCCGGCACAACAGACTGGCCCGGTGGCGAGGTTGGCACCTTCACCACTGAGCTACTGCTGTCGGTAGGCTATAGCGAAGCGGACCTGACAAACCTCAGGAACAATGGCGATATCTGATCAGTCATCGAGGTTCTGGAAAAAATCCATATCGCGCTTTTCACCTTCCGGCACCGCCACTTCAACAATGCGCTCCTCGACGTTGTCAAACTCAAGGCGCAAAGCACGGGTCATGGTGGCATGGAGCTCATAGGTACAGGTGATATAGGTCAGTTCAATGATCTGCACTTCATTCAGGTGCGATCGGAGAAGCTCAAAGGTACCGTCCGCAACGCGCCCGCCCTGCAGCACAAGATCGTCAGTGTACGCCAGCACAGCGCGCTCGACGCCGGTAAACAGATCAGTGGCCGACCAGTGTGGAATCGCGCTGATCTGTTCCTCCGAAAAGCCGGCTGCCCGCAGCGCTTTACAATGCTGCGAAAAAACAAACTGGCTGCCACGAGCAAATCCGGCCCGCGCCTGCCCTAACTCGCGCAGCCTGGCTGGCAGCTGACGGTTCTCTCCCCGATAAAACTGAAATCCCTGCACCATGTGATGCAGACAATCCGGTACCTGAGCAAAAACGGTCCACCAGTCACCGGGTGTGCCGGTGGCAGTTCCCGGCTGAGCCACCGGATCCCGGTCGGGACCAAACAACGCATCGTAGTAGGGAATCACGCTGGCATCAGCTTCTGCACGAGGTATCTGTTTCAGTCTGGGCATGTTCAATCTCCTTCAATGAAGCCGCAGTATCCACATTTCCCGTGGATCACTCTATAGTGAGGCTTCTATTCACTGTTTGCGGACATCTTGAAAAGCTGAAGATGAACTGGCAGAACTGGTCCGGAAAACTGAAAGCCAAACCGAATCGCATAGCCTTCCTGCGCAGCGAGGCAGATGCTGCCGCGCTGGCCCAACAAGCCAACGCCAGCGGCCAGCGCGTCCGCGTGGCAGGCGCTGCCCACAGTCACTCCCCGCTGGTGGTGAGCGAAGACATTCTGGTGGATGCGCAAGGCCTCGCAGGTATCATTGATATCGATCAGACGGCCCGAACCGCATGGGTTGGCGCGGGTACACGTATCTACGCCATGGGCCAGCCGTTACATGCAGCGGGCCTGGCACTGACAAACCAGGGCGACATAGATCAACAGGCCATCTGCGGTGCCACCGCTACCGGCACACACGGCACCGGCGTCCACTTAAAAAACCTGTCTTCCACGGTGATCGGAGCGCGCATTGCGCTGGCCAGCGGTGAGCTGGTGGAATGTGGACCGGGGAAAAACGAGGCGCTGTGGCAGGCCAGCAGACTGCACCTTGGAGCTTTTGGCATCATCACACGACTGCAGCTGCAACTTGAGGACGCCTACCGCCTGCAGGAGCACAGCTGGACGGCAAGCCTTGCCCAGACGCTGGAACACTTTGCCGATGAAGCAACCCGGCATCGTCATCACGAATTTTTCTGGTATCCGCATGGCGATGAAGCCATAGGGAAGTCGATCAACCGGACCGACGAACCAGCACAATATCCATTAGGTGAGGAAGGCCACCGCCGCGCCTGGAGTTACGAAGTGTTACCAAACCACCGGCCACACAAGCATACTGAAATGGAGTACAGCGTGCCGTCTGAGCACGGTCCGACCTGTATGCGTGAGATTGCGCGGCTACTGACAACCGAGTTCACCGACGTGCGCTGGCCTGTTGAGTACCGCACCCTGGCCGCCGACGACGTCTGGCTGTCCACTGCTTACCAGCGACCCACCGTCACAATCTCGGTACACGAAGACGTCAATCGGGACGACCACAAGTATTTTCGCGCCTGTGAGGAAATATTCCTGCATTACCAGGGACGCCCGCACTGGGGCAAGGTCAACTACCTCAATGGTGAACAACTGGCCGCACAACACCCGCGCTGGCAGGACTGGTGGCGGGAGCGAAACCACGTTGACCCCAACGGCACCTTTCTGAACCCTTACCTTCAATCGTTACAGACCTGATTTTATGCCTCATCCAGCCTACACCTCTGAATTTCCTGAACTCGGCTTTTACGGCTTGCCCGGCCATACCCGCACCCCAGCTGACGTTCTGCAGCAGGTACGTGATGCCGAAGCCCTCGGCATTGGCAACGTGATGCTGTCCGAACGCACTGATTACAAGGAAATTGCAGCCATTTGCGGGGCCTGCGCCGCGGTAACAGACAACATCTACATTGGTACTTCCGGTACCAATCTCAATACGCGCCATCCGGTTGTGACCGCCTCGATGGGTTCAACCCTGAACAGCTTGTCCAACGGCCGCTTCGCTCTGGGACTGGCCAAAGGCATTAACCTGCGCTGGAAAGCCTGGGGGGTAAAAACACCCACGTTCGAGCGCGAAGCGGAATTTGTCAGCCTTATGCGCCGGCTGTGGAAGGGTGAAACCGTCATTGGCCATGACGGCGCGCTTGGACAATTCGGCGCGTTAAGCCTTGCCCCCTATGTTGAAGAGGACATACCGATCCTCTACGTTGGCTTTGGGCCCAAAAGCCTGCGTCATGCAGGCAGAATCTACGACGGCGCTCATCTGCATACGTTCATGAGCGATCAGGCGCTGAGCAATGCCGTCCAGCAGTTCAGAGACGGCGAAGCGGATGCAGGCAGAACAGTCGGTACCGGCAAACTCTGGTCAGTACTGGCAACAGCCTGTGAGGTGAGCGAAGAGAAATACCTCAAGTTCATCATCGCACGGCTGGCCACCTACCTGCAGATACCCGGTTATGGCGACATGCTGGTGGCAGTCAACAAATGGGACCCGGACATCCTGCAGAGGTTCCGCGCCGACAAGGTAGTGACCTCCATCGGCGGCGCCATAGACAGCGTGGCCTCGACCCAACAGATTGCCGAAGTTGCCAAACTGATTCCTGATGACTGGCGCCCTGCAGCCGTTGGAGATGCAAAAACCTGTGCGCAACGCTGGGTCGATCAATTCAGCGCCGGGGCAGACGGCATCATTATCCACGCCAGCACGCCGGAGGAGTTCGCACCGGTGCTGACTGAATACAGGAAAATCCGACCGGCGCATCTGTTTGCTGATAGAACAAACCGGCCGGGCTGACAGACATGAAAAAATTTCTGATCACGTTGTCGATCATCGTGGCGCTGACTGTTATCGCCGGCTATGCCTTCCGGCAGCCGTTGATGATGGCCATGATTGGATCGCAGATTAAACCGGAACACGCGTTCAACCCCGCTGAAGTCCCAATCGCCCCGGATTATTCCAAAGATCTGAGCTGGGCGGCTCTACCTTCGCTGAGTGACCCTGCGGACGACAGGCCCGAGGGGGTTCAAACAGCGCCTGCTGAAGTAGCCGTATTTTTTGTGCACCCCACCTCTTTCATCAGCAAATCGGGATGGAATCAGCCGCTGTCAGACGAGGACGCCAACTGGGTTGTGGATCAAAGGGTCTTACGCCACCAGGCATCAGTTTTTAATGGTTGCTGTGAGGTTTTTGCGCCGCGTTACCGACAAGCCACTTTTTATGCATTCCTCGAAGACAGTCAAAGCAGCCGGCAGGCTCTGGATCTCGCCTACAGTGATGTTGAATCCGCATTTAATGAGTTCCTTGACCGGATTGGACCCGCAACACCTTTTATTATTGCCGGTCATTCCCAGGGCACACGTCACGCAACCCAACTGTTAGAAAACACTATTGCAGACACACCTCTGAGGACACGGATGGTGGCCGCCTATCTGATCGGCTTCTCAGTTTCCCACGCACAACTGGGGGACATTCCTGCCTGCAACAGCGCAACCGATATTCAGTGTGCCATCGGCTGGAATGCCATGGACGGTAGAGGCAACGGCGCTTTTGGTGACACCGACAATCTGTTGTGTACAAATCCTCTGACCTGGCTGACAGATGAGACATACGCAGCCAACAGCTTGAATCTGGGCGCCATCGGCTACCCGTCTTACGGTCGCGGTGAGCCAGATGAAGATGTCACCCTGATGACAGTGGAAGTGGGCGCCGCTGATGCACAATGTATCGATGGCCAGCTTGCCGTGCATAATCTGAACAGTGAGGCGTTTCCATCGCGGATGTCAGGCAACAGCATGCATATATACGATTACAGCCTGTTTCACATGAACATACGTGAAAATCTGCAGACCCGGGTTGCCGCCTTTCTGCAGTATCAGGATAAGTGATCGAGCAATTCGGCATGGTGACTCACCAGATCAGCCACGCCGACGCTGTCAAATTCAGCCTGATCCCCATAGCCATACAGTACACCAACAAAATCCATCTGGTTGTTCCTTGCGCCGATGGCATCATGTTTTCGGTCGCCAATCATCAGTGCGGATACCGGGTTCACGGCACTGTGTTGCAGTGCATGGGCCAACAGTTCACTTTTGTCAGTCAAGTTGCCGTCCAGCTCTGAGCCATACGTCTGACTGAAAAACGCCATAAGCCGGTATCGCTCCAGAATCCGGTCAACAAATACCTTTGGTTTACTCGACGCCACAAACAGCTGGTGACCCCGTTGCGCAATGGCTTCCAGGGTATCGTGAATATTCGGGTAGGGATTGTTTTCAAACAGACCGATTTCTGCAAAACGCGCACGATAAAGTGCAACACCCTGTTGTGCACGATCAGCGCCCACCAGATGTACAAAACTGTCCAGCAATGGCGGTCCGATACACCAGGTCAGCGCCTGTGTGTCCGGCACAGGCTCACCCATCTCGGCCAGGGCATACGCAATACAACGCGTGATACCCAGCTTGGGATCTGTCAGCGTGCCATCCAGATCAAAGAAGACCTGTTTAAGCCGGGGCAACGTTCTTTCGCTTGTTACGATGATAGGTCAGAGTCATTTCAGTCAACATCGCCAGGATATCTCGAGGTGGCGGCTCGGCTACAGCAAAGGCAATACCTCGGTTGCCCTCATACGTCAGCTCGGGAAAAAGTGTTTTGGCCATTTCAATCAGGCTGGTGCCGCAGTGAACATACAGGCAGTAGTGATCTGGCGTTTTGGGATTGAAACCCATTCTCAGCGTCGAACCAATGCCAGATCTGGCCGGCAGGTAAGCTACTTCATTCCATTTCAAGGTCTCAATCACCTCACCAATGTCCAGCCCTTTGGCGGTGGTGAGCACAATTCTGCGTACCTGATACAGCCGCTTTGACACCCTGGCCGGATAACCCGCCAGCACTTGAGCAATGTCGGGTGAAGGGTCTGGCAGCGACATTTTATGCCGCCACGGATGGATGATCATACAAACTGGCATCCAGACCCGCACCCATCATGTCGATGAAGTTGTCCCTGTAGAATTTGCGCTGCGCCTGATCACTGACGTCAGGCATGTTGTCCGCAAAACGTTTGATTGGATTGCGCCCCCCTTCGACATGAGGAAAATCAGAAGAAAACAACAGCATGTCTTCGCTGGAATTCTCCATGATCCAGCCGGTAGGCTCGTGTGCATAAGGCGTCACCCTGAACTGGCGCCTGGCGATTTCGCTGGGTCGATCGGATAACTTCTGCAGGCGTTCTTCGCCCTTGCGAAACGCACCCCAGGCGGAATCCATGAACTGCAGCCAGCTTGGCAACCAGGCAGCACCCAATTCGATGGCACCAAACTTCAACCTGGGATGCCGATCAAGTACACCATCAAAAATAATGGCCGCCATGCTCTGCCAGATCGCGATGGGAATCGACATGAAACTCAGGCCGGTGAAGTTTTCTTCACCGCCGTGGAAGTCTTTCACCCGAGGCAGGCCGTTCTCAAAATAGCTGTCCGCCATTTTTTCTTCGCCACCCACGTGGAACACAATCGGCACACCGGCTTCTTCTGCAAGTGACCACAGCGGTTCCAAGCCAATGTGACTGGGGCTGTGCTGCGGCGGGCATTTTGACGGGATCATAAGTGCTTTACAGCCCAGCTGCAGAGCTTCTTGCGCAATGTGGGGCGCTGCCTCGATATCCAGCAGCGGCACATACCCTGTTGCGAGCAGACGTTTATCTACCGAACAGAAGTCCACGTTCATACGGTTGTGCGCCCGCGCTGCCGCCAGAGCCAACGCCGGTTTACCGGCGTCTTCCAGGCCAAAATTACCCAGCGCTACCGTGGTAAACACCAGCTGACTGGAGAAACCCAGGAGATCCAGGCATCTGGGACGATCTTCCTTACGAAAAGCGCCCAGCGCCAGATGGTTTTTGCGCAGCATGAGCTCACGCTCTTCATCCGCGCGAAAAGCAGGGCTGTCCTGCTGATCAACAGCCGCTTGCAGGTGGTCCGGGGTACTCAGTTTTGCCGCCGCAAACTCAGAAAACTCCGCCTGATAGCCACTCTCAAGGTACTCCAGAATCTGCTCAGGCAGTTCCATGACATGTGAGTCCGCGTCGTGAACAGTCTGATTTTCGATGTACGCCATAAACGCCTCCCGATTTGCGCTCGCCTTAGTAGTTCAGTTGGTAAATCCGCTTAACATTGCCGCCAAGCACTTTGTCACGAGTCTGCGGCGATAACAGCGCTGCATACTTCTCCAGATCATCCACCCAGGTATGTGGATGATCCGGATGAGGATAATCCGTGGCCCACATGAAACACTCTGCGCCCACGTGATCAATTATGTGCGGAGCAGCGGTCTCATCGGGATCACCTGAAATAAAACACTGCCTGCGAAAAATTTCCGTAGCGCTGGGACGATCGATATTCAACGATGCAGAATACGCATCCAGTCGATCCAGCATTGCGCCTATCCAGCCGGAGCCTGCCTCGAGCACACCAAGTTTCAGCTGCGGAAACCGTTCCAGCGTACCCAGCGAGAAATAGGATATCAGCGCCTGCTGAACGATGGAGCGCAGCCAGATGGCTTCCGCCCAGGCACGGCCTTCCCGAGGCCAGTCAAAAATACCTTCCGCCGCGCCATGTGGCGTAAATGTCGGGTGCAGCGCAAAAGGCACATCCAGCTCGACACACTTCTGATACAGGACGTCGTGTCTTGCATCACCGTGGATGATCCTGTTGTGGTTGAATGGATTCACCCATGCGCCTTTACACCCGTCTTTGACCGCTCGCTCCAGCTCAACAACGGAACCTTCAACATCCAGCAGGGTGAGGTGAGCAATAGGCACCAGCTTGCCTGCCGAGTCACGGCAGAAATCAGCAATCCATCGATTGTAAGCACGACAATAAGCCAGACTGAGCTCCGGGTCGGTCAGCTCGACTTCCCAGAGCAGTCCCAGGGTCGGGTACAGCAAGGTACATTCCAGGTTTTCCTGGCTCATCAGCTGCAGGCGTTCGGCAGGGTCACTGGCGCCAAAAGGTATATTATCTTTGTACCGGCGCTCTGGGCTTGGGCGCATGTCTTCTTCACCCATGGCGCCCAGTAATCCCAGCGACCCCTTGCGTGAACGTTTTGATGGTAGCTGATCAATTTCCAGATACTCGTAACCGGCATCATCTACGCCGATACGCAGTGCACGGGCGTGATACTTCTGCTCCAGATAGTTCTCCCACAGATCCGGTGGCTCCAGCACATGTCCGTCCGCATCTATGGTGCCCGGGTGAGAAAATCGTTTGATTTCATAAGCCATTGGATTTAACCCTCCTGTCGTGCGCGTTTGAAGTCCGGCTCACGCTTTTCCATAAAAGCTGCAATGGCTTCTTTATGTTCGCTGGAAGTATACGCCTCGCGCAACGCTGCCATCTCCCGCTGCTGCACTTCCGCATAGTCGTTACACCCGGCATTGGCGCTGATCAACGCTTTGATGGCACGCAACGAGCTCTGCGGGTTTTCACCCATACCCGCAGCTGTTTCACAGGCGGTGGCCACAAGATCTTCCGGTGCAACCACTTTATCAACCAGACCGATCTCAAGTGCAGCTGCTGCCGGCAGCGTTTTGCCTGACAACATCAATTCGCTGGCCTGCCCCCACCCGCAGCGGGCAAACAGGAAACGTGAACTGGCCAGTTCCGGGACCAGACCCATCTTTACAAAACGCACGGACAACTTGGCGCTGTCAGCCGCCACCAGGTAATCCATCGGCAACACCTGAGTCAGCCCCACGCCTACAGCCGCGCCATTGATTGCAGCGACCATGGGTTTGGATTCCCGTACCAGCGTGACCCAATCGCCAACACTTTCCCGTGGTGTATCAGCGCCATCACTTTGCGCTTTGAATACTGCTTCAATATCCGCACCCGCGCAGAACCCGCGACCGGCACCGGTGACAACCATGGCGGTGACCTCTTCATCAGCATTGCCAGCCTCGATGGCGCGACGCAATTCAGCGCCCATCTGGTAGGTCCAGGCGTTTAAGCGCTCTGGTCGGTTCAACGTTATCAGCAGAATAGAATCAATATTTTCTGTAAGAATAGTTTCGTAACTCATTGTTTTTAATACCTATATAAAGCTATAAATTATCTAAGTTAGCGATTCGACGGCTCAGGACTGCGTCTACGGAGCAGCGCCTGCTGAATCTCGGCGTGTTGGTCTCGGGTAATACTGTACTTCAACACCAGCGTCAGCCACACCACATTGAACAGCGGCACCACATAAGCATCGACAATCCCTATGCGCAGGACAATCTCCGGCGTGACCTGCGCTCGGGCAGCACCCTGGGGCAAGCCGATGACATGATCAATGATCAGGCCCGCAATCAGAATGCCCGCACCGGTGGTGGCTTTACTGGAAAAAGTCATGACCGAATTGAACAGCCCTTCCTGGCGCAGCCCCGTCTCGTACTCCTGCACATCCAGGGTGTCCGCCACCATCGAGGTGAACATGATCAGTGCAATGGTCGCAAAATAGGCTGATACCGTCCCCGCGGTAACAATCATCACAATCAGACCCGGCGTGCCATTGGCGGGTGCCAGTTCCAGCAGGCGCAACGTTACCGGGATCATGGTGACCAGCATGATCGACACAGCGCAGGTGACCAGCAGATACTTCTTGTCCAGCAGATTCTGCAGCGGCAGCACCGTGAAAAAAGCCAGCAGCCCGCCCAGCACCGCCACAGCTGTCCAACGCAACTGCTCCCCACTGAACGCCCAGAAATAGGTGTTCATATAGATCTGCAAAGCCTGGTTGGTGCCGCTTACCACCGCGCTGGCGAGCACTGCAAAGATCAGCACACGGAAATTGCGGTTCTGCACCGCCAGGCCCAGTTCCTGCCACATCACCGGCAGACTGAACCTTCGCAGCGAAGCCGGCGGCTGCCGCAGGTAAGGAATCTGGTCTCGCGTCAGATGAGTGGTGAGGAACGCACCGGCAAACACGGTTATCGACAGCACCAGCGCAAAGGTCTCGTAATGTGCCGGGTTCAGCTGCCCCTGGGGATAAGCCTCGCTGGCAACAAAAATAAATGAGTAGATCGAAAAGACAAACACAATGCCGACAATCCAGCCTACCGCAAAACGGTAGGAGATAAGCTCGCTGCGCTCTTTATAGTCATCTGACAATTCTGCAAACATTGCATTCCAGGGGACCGCAAAGAAGGTAAAACTCAGACGGGTACCCAGCGCAAATATCAACAGCCAGATGTGCAGATAATCCGCCACCGCCGCAATAGGCGAAAACAGCAGATAAATGCACACCGCAAACGGGACAGACGCGGCATACATCAGCGAATGCCGACGCCCGAGCCGATGGCGGAAATTATCAGAGAAAGAACCCACAATAGGATCGCTGACCGCATCTACCACCAAAGCGATCAGCAGGGCAAAAGAAGCGTAACTGGCCGATAAGCCCAGAACCTGATTGTAATACAGCAGCAGAAACGTATTGAACGCCAGTTCTTTCAGCGAGACCGGTACTATCCCGAGGCCCTGAAAAAGCTTGGTCGACAGCCGTATAGGCTGGTCCCGCTCACGACTTCGGACAAACTGATTATCGATGGTTGCGGAGCCTCTTATTGATGATCGCGGACTCAGAGATTCTCAAGTGTCGTGTCCGGTTAATTCGACGAATCAATCAGACAGGCTGCTCGCGCACCATTAACCCAGCCCGGTCGGAATTTCGTTAAACGGCATGCCTTTGTCCGCCCGCAGATCTTCAGGCAGACCCAACACCCGTTCTCCAATGATGTTGCGCAGAATCTGGTCTGTGCCGCCTTCGATGCGTACCGCTGGCGAACGCAACAACATGGCCTGAAACCGGGCTGCGCCTTCTGCTGTTTCCGGGTCCACGAGCAATCCAGCCTGTCCCTGCAGGTCGATGGCATATTTGGCAATGTCCTGCATCATGTTACCGGCCACCAGTTTACCCATGGAGGCTTCCGGTCCCGGCATGTCGCCTTTTGACAAGGCTGTCAACATGCGTGAACTGCTGTTCTTCAGGCCCGAGGCTTTCACGTACCATTGCGCAAGTTTTGATCGCACCGCTGCATTATCAAGTGCGGGTTTACCCTGCAGCGAAAGCTTCGAGACCAGGTCATAGATTTCAGGAAACCCTGTTGCGATACTGCCGCCTATGGCCAGCCGCTCGTTCATCAGGGTGGTGATGGACACCCGCCAGCCTTCGCCCACTTCGCCCAGACGCTGATGATCCGGGATGCGGACGTTATCAAAATAAACTTCGTTGAACTCACTGTTGCCGTTGGCCTGTTTGATCGGCACGATCTTCACCCCGGGGGACTTCATGTCGAGGAAAAACATGGTCAGCCCTTTGTGTTTGGCTACCGTGGGATCAGTACGTGTGATCAGAATGCCATAGTCAGAATGCTGGGCACCTGACGTCCATATCTTCTGTCCGTTGATCACCCATTCGTCGCCCTCTTTCTCCGCCCGGGTACGCAGTCCGGCCAGATCCGAGCCGCCATGAGGCTCTGAAAACAGCTGACACCAGACTTCTTCACCGCTGGCGAGCTTGGGCAGGTACCGTTTTTTATGGGCGTCGCTGGCATAAGACATCAGCGTCGGCGCACACATGCCCTGACCAATGATAAACGTCCCGGACAGCCGTCCATAAACGCCCTCTTCCTGTGCCCAGATGACGTTTTCTATCGGGCTGGCATCCCGGCCACCATACTCGGTGGGCCAGGACAGACACGCCCACCCTGCTTCAGCCTTGGTGCGTTGCCACTTCTTGGCTTCTTCGAGGGTGTCATACTCGCCGGTATTGGTATTGCCAAATCCACTCTTGTTCAGGTGTTCCGCCAGGTAGTGTGGTGCGCTGGCTTTGATGAACGCTTTCACCTCGTTGCGGAACTCGGCCTGAGCGGGGGAATCACTGAAATCCATTGTCCTTACCTCTATGCAATATTCTGAAGGGGCAGCGCCTGTGCCAGGCGATCTTCCCATTCGCTTAAACCGCCAATTTCCAGCGCCAGAAAATTTGAGCGCCGGTAATAAAGGTGGCAGTCAAATTCCCAGGTGAACCCCATCCCGCCATGCACCTGAATGTTATCTTTCGCACACAGTTGAAAGGCTTCGGTCGCACCGACCCGAGCTGTTGCTGCAGCCAGCGGCAGTTCCGGCGTATTGTTAGCCAGCGCCCAGGCAGCGTAGTAACAGTTTGATTCCGCCAGTTTCATGGTAACAAACATATCCGCCAGCATGTGTTTGATGGCCTGAAACGAGCCAATCGCGCGGCCGAAGGCAAATCGTTCTTTGGCATACTCGACCGCCATCTCCAGCGCGCGCTGGGCGCCACCTAACTGTTCGAACGCAAACAACACCGCTGCGCGCTGGTAGAGCTGCTGTAAGCCCTGCCAACCTTCACCGTACAGCAGTTCCGCCGGGGCATGATCAAACACCACGTGGGCCACATCCCGACTCAGATCTACCGAATCCACACCTGTGGCCTGTACAGAACCGCCGGCAGGCACCAGATACAGACCAAGCTGATCTTTGTCTTTGGCCAGTACCAGATAAACATCGGCAATGCTGCCATCAGCCACCATGAGCTTATTGCCCTGCAGATGCCCTGCCTCAACGCTGGCCTGCACCTGCCCCGGTGTGAGCTGTTCCAGCGATTCCGCTGTTGCCAGCGCACCCTTGATGTCGCCGCTGCAGAGCTTTGGCAGCCACTGCTGTTTCTGTTCCTCCGAGCCAAACTGCAGCAGCGCCTCGGCAAACAGATATACGGTGGATCCGAACGGCACCGGCGCAATGTGGCGACCCACCTGCTGGGCCACCAGGCACAACTCAGCGTAACCGGCACCGGTTCCGCCATAGGTTTCGGGCACAGCTGTTCCCAGCAGACCCAACTCCGCCAAACCCTGCCACACATCTTCGGCAAAACGCGGCGGTTGCTCTAACAGCTCACGGACCCGACTGATTGGACAACGTTCCTGAAGAAAACGCTGCACCTGATCGGCAAGCATTTTCTGATCATCTGAAAAATCGAAATTCATGATATCCCCTTCAAAGCGCCCCTGATTAAAACAAACTTGGGGCCTGTTTGAACAGATCATCTGTGTTTATCGTCAGGTTCCACCCAACCCGAGCGGGTTGCAGAAATTCACCCGCGGCATTTGCCGATTCTCCACCGGCTATGCTTTCATAGCGGCTCATTCAGGGAGCAGCCATGACCACATCCAGAGAATTTCCAGCCATCACCAATCGACGTATTGCCACCAATGGTATAGAACTCAATATTGCAGAACAGGGAGAAGGACCACTGGTGCTGATGTGTCACGGGTTTCCGGAATCCTGGTACTCATGGCGACACCAGTTCCAGATGCTCGCCGATGCGGGGTATCACGCGGTAGCACCTGATATGCGCGGCTATGGTGATTCTGACAAGCCAGCGGACATCAGCGCTTACAACCAGGTTGAAGTGGTTAATGACATCATTGGTCTGATACCCGCCCTGGGCTACGACAGCGCCATTGTTTTTGGCCATGACTGGGGTGGACCTACCGCCTGGAGTTGTGCCTTGAATCATCCGGACAAAGTGTCTGCGGTTGGTGTGTTGTCCGTACCGTTCAGCCCGCGTTCACCGGTACCGCCGCTGGATGCAATGAAGGCGTTTTTCAAAGACCAGTTTTTCTATCAGCTTTATTTCCAGGAACCCGGCGTTGCTGAAGCGGAATTTGAAGCCAATGTGCGCACGTCCCTGCGCAAGTTTTACCACATGGCCAGTGCACAGATGGAGATTGGCCTGCTTGAACCCAAGCCTGCTGACGCTGACATGTTATCGGATCTGCCGGATCCGGAAAAAATGGGTGACTGGCTCAGTGATGCTGACCTGGATTTTTACGTGGCAGAATTCACCCGCAGCACATTCCGCGGGCCACTGAACTATTACCGCAATCACAACTTAACCTGGGAGCTGACCGAAGGTGCGCCCACGCAGATTCATCAGCCTTCCATGTTTGTTGCCGGAGACAAAGACGGTGTAATTGTGATGGCCGCTCAAGCGCTTAAGGACATGCCCGGCTACCTGAGCGATCTGCGTATCAACGAGCTGATTCCGGATGTTGGGCATTGGACCCAGCAGGAAGCCCCTGAAGCTGTGAACCGCTACATGCGATCATTTCTTGAGGGCCTGTCCTGAGGGCTGGCACCGGCATAGATGAATTAACGCGGTGCGAATCGCTGTCCGGCATCCACCCGGACGGTTGATCCGTTCATCATCGCACATTCAAAAATAGCAATGGCCATGACCGCGTATTCATGCGGCTGACCCATTCGCTTGGGAAACGCTGCGTCCTTGGTGAGCTGCAACGCACCTTCATCCGGAATACCTGCAGTCAGACCCGTATCGAACAGGCTCGGCGCAATGGTCATACAACGAATGCCTAACATACCCAGATCCCTGGCCATGGTCAGCGTCATGCCGGCAATACCTGCTTTGGCCGCCGTGTAGGCCACCTGGCCAATCTGCCCTTCAAATGCGGCAATAGAGGCGGTGTTTAACATCACGCCACGTTCACCGGTTTCATTCGGATCATTTTTGGCCATGTGCTCAGCAGCAATGGTATTGATGTTGAAAGAGCCAATAAGATTCAGATCCACAATACGACGGAAATCGTCCAGGGAATGGCGTGACCCGTCCTTTTTCAAGGTGCGTTGCGCGACAGCGCCGCCTGCGGTGTTGACCATAAAATGCAGACCGCCCAGCGCGTCAACGGCTTCGCCCATGACCTGCACCATGCCATCAAAATCCATGACATTGCAGGGTAGAAACGTTCCACCAAGTTCCGCAGCAACGGCAGCCCCATCCGATTTTTCTAAGTCCAGGATGGCAACCTGACCACCTTTTTCCGCAAATTTGGCCGCGGTTGCACGACACATACCCGACGCGCCGCCGACAAAAATGCCTTTACTGCCTTGGATTTCCATACTTTCCTCTACTGTTTTGTTAACGATAAAAATAGCGAATGAACATTTTAACGATTCACACGCGCAATACACTCGATTTCTAACTCTGCACCTAATGCCAGTCCACCGGCGCCCAGGGCACTGCGTGCTGGACGATGCCCGGCAAACATTGCCCGATAAACAACATTCATGGCCGGCCAGTCAGCCATGTCGGCCATAAACACAGTGCATTTGAGCACCTGATCCATACTGGAACCATGACGCTGCAGGGCGTCCTTTATATTCTCCAGGGTTTGCCGTGTCTGCGGTCCGATACCACCAGGCACCACCTCCAGCGTGCCGGGCTTGACGCCTAACTGCCCGGAGAGGTAAATCACATCACCAAGCTGAACGCCTTCAGCAAATGGCAGCTGCAGGGCATCCTGTTCAGGCGTGGATAGAATTGTCAGCTCTGGTGATGCCCTTTGTAACTCAAACAAGTAGCTGCCAACAAAACCCCCAACCAGACCGAGCGCCAGGCAAATGACATAATGCAAAATACTTCTCCTTTATGCAGGCTCGACAATAGGCACCCAGTTAGCCAGGTAATTGCCGCCATCCACCACCAGATCGGCGCCGTTGATGTAGCGCGCTGCAGGTGAACACAGGAACACACAAAGCGCTGCAGTTTCGTCGGCTTCGCCTAACCGTTTGGCTGGAATCTGCGACGTAGCAAGGGTCTCATAGTCAGCCTTATCCGAAGCGGCAAATTCTTCTTCACGCACTCCGGCGGTATTGATCGTACCCGGAGCGACACAGTTAACAGTCACATTGTGTCGCGCCCAGTGAAACGCCAGGCTTTTTGCCAGATTGACCACTCCGGCGCGCGCTGCACCAGAATGCGGAAAATCCGGTGCACCTCGGCCATAGGAATAGATATGTACAATATTCACAATCGCACCGAAGCCGTTGGCCACCATATGTTTCCCGACCCGGTTGGTGACATTCCAGGTGCCGTTGAGATTCAGATCGACCACAGCGCGCCAGCCGTTATCCGAAATATCCAGAGGATGGGCAGGGAACTGGCCACCGGCATTGTTGATCTGAAAATCAATTTTCCCGAAGGCTTGGATCGCCTCATCCACCATAGTGGTGACCGCTTCTGGATCGCGGATATTCACAGGCAATGCCAGACACCGTCTGCCCAGCTTTTCAATCTCAGCCGCGGTTGGCGCAAGGTTGTCGACGTTGCGACTGGCAATTACACAATCTGCGCCAAGACGGGCAAATGCCAGCGCAATCTCACGCCCGATGCCCCGCCCACCACCGGTCACGAGCACGCTCCGGCCGGCAAACAGGTCTGCCGCGTATATATCTAACGGATTATATCCATTGCTCATGGCGCCATGTCCATGAGCGTTTTAAATCCTGAAGGCGCGTGAGGACCGATAATAAGCTGCTCCAGCACCCCACGTCCCTGCCTGTCACCCAGATCACCGGTCATCTGCACATCACAGATTGCCTGGATATGAAGATTGGTAGCATCGTCCACGTCGGACAGCGCATATTCCTCATAGGTGCAGTCATAGTCGCCATGGAAGGTCCCATGACCAAACTCAGGATGCCCATAGCCCACGCCTTTCATATACCAGTGATAGCGAGGGGTCATGCTGATTTCTACCTGCCCACCCTGTTGGCGGGTAAACCTGATTTTTGCTGTGCGTGCGTGGCGTGTTCCCGATTTGAAGTTTATCTCGGAACTGACGCGCGCCATCTGCTCCGTCTCACCACCTCGGGCCAGCGGTACATACACGCCGTTCGTGTTCCAGGGCCTGCCAAGCTCATCGTCATTCAGATGATACAGAGACACGCCATCTTCCCAGTTAATCGGTGCCCACAGCCAGTAGAACTGAAAATTCTCCGGCGCCATGGGATTAGGCTGCACGTCCTGAGCGCCTATGCTGCGCACGCCCCAGGATCTGTCCCGGGTACCCAGCCACAACTCAGGATTCACCTCAATACGCCGGCCTTTGTGTTCAATCCACCCCTGCCAGCTGCCGTTCTGGGTCAAACGGGTAGAGTCCATGGTTAACTGGCTGCCAACACGACGCGTGAAGCGGGGCTCTTCCTGAGCAGGAATGCGACCTGTGAAGGTAAGATCTGCACGCAGTCCATGTGCATTGTCACCAATCTGCAGCCGTAGTTTTTGCAAGGGCTCAATCACCTGCACTGAAACGGGTCCCACCTGGGTGTCCATGCGCTCCATATTGAGCACACGCGATGCAATGAAATTGTGCTGCACGCCATCAACAATCAGGCTGAAAGCTGCATCCATGGTATTCACATAGGGGTAGACACCCAGCGCAGCTGCAAAAAAGATGTCTTCATGCAGGTGGTAGCCGTTGAAAAAATAGCGGTCATAAAAATTACGTGCCGCACCGGTGTAGGCAACAGGCTCCGGCGTCTGGTGAATGGGATAATCATCCCCTTTGGTCAACATATGAAATCCCCCTCGATTTCTCTGGAAACTACAGGTTTGCCTTAAAAAAAGCTAACGCGCGCTCGCGCGCCGATTTGTGATCGACCATCGGTGCCGGATAAGACGTCACGCCAGCCTTGTGCGGTTCAAACATGTATTTCGCGTCAAGACCGCGCAGCTCAGGGATATATTGGGTTGTAAACGCTCCGCCGCGATCAAATTTGCTACCCTGGGATGTGGGGTTGAAGATGCGGAAGTAGGGAGCCGCATCCGTGCCGGTAGAGGCACTCCATTGCCAGCCACCATTGTTCGATGCAAAGTCACCGTCCACAAGCTTCTGCATGAAATATTTTTCACCCGCACGCCAATCGATCAGCAGGTGTTTGGTCAGAAACATCGCCGCGATCATACGCAGACGATTATGCATCCAGCCGGTTTCGTTCAGTTGGCGCATGGCCGCATCCACCAGTGGATAGCCGGTCAGGCCTTCCTGCCAGGCCTGCAGTTCATCCGGCGCGTGGCGCCAGGGCAGGCGATCTTTTTCCCGGCGGAACGCGGCACCTTTACTGACATGATCGAACTGCGCAACGATATGACGATAAAAATCCCGCCAGGCAATTTCACTGATCCATTTCTGCAACCCGTCGGCGGCCTGCGGAACGTGTAGTGACGCACGCATTGCGGCAGCAACACACTGACGGGCCGAGATTGATCCCACCGCCAGATGAGCAGACAGGCCACTGGTACCCGGCAGACTCGGCACATCCCGGTCGTCAGGATAGCGTTTGGCACGAGTAGTGATAAAGGTATCCAGCAGTTGCTGAGCCACCTCCTCCCCCGCCGGCCACAGTGATTCACCCAGACTGCGATCGACACCATCCACCTCAGCAGGCACCGTTTTATTGTCGAGCACTTTGTTTTTGCGGTCCGCCGCGGGCAGCTCAAACTTCGGTGCAGGTCCAGGTACTCTGGTTAATTGTTCAACAGCATGTTCAGCACGGCTCAGCCATTTCTTGTAGAACGGTGTAAACACTGTGTAGGGATCACCAATGCCGGTTTTCAGCACACCCGGTTCAACCACAACATCACCCACATGCCGGGAGACCTGCAGCCCTGCCTTGCGCAACGCCTGTTCAACCGCATCATCCCTACGACGTTCGTTCAGCGGATATTCGTCGATGGATGCCACCGCATCAACCTGCAGGCGCGCGCTCAGATCGATCAACGCGGCAGGAACATCTGCAAACTCTGGCGCATCGACTATGAACAGTTCGATATGCAGGCGCTGCAGCTGCGCGCGCAGCGCCTCGAGTGTTCTGAGCTGGAACGCCAGCCGCCAGTCACCCATATCGTGTCGACGCCATTGCACAGCAGACATACAGTAACAGGCAACCACCTGTCCCTGATCTCGCGCTGCAGCCAGCGCAGGATGATCGCTGACCCGCAAATCGTTCTTAAACCAGACCAATGTCCGCAAATCCTACTCCCTTGGTTCTTAAGTGCGCACCGTGACGTCGACCGTGCAAAGTGATCAGCGAACCAGTATAAAACACTCAGCACACAGACAGAGGCGCATTATGTCCAGATCCCTATTCATTTTCGCCTGGCTGGCCATCATCTTCTCCCAGGGACCAGTACAGGCGGCACCACCCTGCAGCGACGAGGCCTACCGCGCCTTCGATTTTCTGCTGGGAAAATGGGCTGTGCATACCCCGGGTGGCGATTTTCAAGGTGAAAATCTGATTACCTCTCAGGAAAATGGCTGTCTCCTCGTTGAACAATGGCAGGGACGTCAGGGTGGCACCGGGCAGAGCTACAACTACTACAATCCAAAAACATTAAAGTGGTATCAGCTCTGGGTCAGCGACGGGGTCATCATTGATTATTCCGGCGGACTGACCGACAACGGTGCAATGCATCTGGAAGGCCATATCATCTACCAGGAGAATGGTCTGCAGGCACCGTTTACCGGCACCTGGACCCCGCAGCCCGACGGCTCGGTGTTGCAGGAACTCAAACAGTTCAACCCGCAGAACGCAAGTTGGATCGATTGGTTCACCGGCGTCTATACCAGCGCATCAGATGCGGATTGATCCAGCAATGGGTACGAGGTGTGGCACGCGAGCTGCGCGGCTGCCCCTCACGGGTACTCAAAAACGATAACCACAAGGAAAACAGCAAATGGCAATTTTAGCGGGGCAACATGCATTTATCACCGGCGGCGGCAGCGGTATCGGTCTGGCCTGTGCTGCAGCACTACATGCTGACGGAGCACACATCACCATCGCTGGACGCACCGAGGAAAAACTGCGCAGCGCGGCGGCAACACTGAACAACAACGTCGATTATCTTGTTGCGGATATTGGCGATGAGCAGGCCATCGCAGCGGCCATAGATCGTGCCAACAGCAAAATGCCTTTGACCATCGCCATTGCCAATGCCGGAACGGGCTCTGCTGGGCCGTTTCTGTCAACCCAGCGCAGTGAATGGCAGCGGGTGCTGGACACCAATCTGAACGGCACCTTCTATACCTTTAAACACGCGGGTCAGGCGCTGGCTGCAAACGGAGGTGGCGCCATGTGTGCGATCTCATCTATCGCCGGGGTACGCACTCATCAGATGATGAGCGCCTATTGTGTGAGTAAAGCTGCCATCGATATGCTGGTGAAGAATACCGCTGATGAACTGGGCGCGATGAATATCCGCGTCAACAGCGTCGGCCCAGGTCTCGTGGAAACAGAACTTTCACAGGGTTTACACGAACATGCCGCCATGCGGGAAGACTACCTGAGCTGCATGCCTCTCGCACGCACCGGCCGGGCAGAAGACATTGGTCAGGCTATACGGTTTTTATGTGGGCCGGAATCGTCCTGGATTACAGGTGCAGTGTTACCTGTGGACGGCGGTCACCATCTGCGCCGCGGCCCGAACCTTGCTGTGATGATGTAACCGGCTGCTGTCAGGCAGGGTCAGGTGTTTCGAGCTTTGCTTCCCAGCGCAATTGCGGCACCGGCTTACCCTGCAGGAAAGCCTCGATCATGGCATTCACCACTTCCGGCTGCTCCTGTTGTACCCAGTGGGAGACGCGCGGCAGATAACGTATGGTCAGATCGCTGACATACTTTTCGGTGCCAAACGTGGTTTCTTTTGTCAGCGCCACGTCATCTTCGCCCCACACCATAAGTGTTGGTGTATCGATAACCGGAAAACCCAGATCTTTCTGTCGTTTGGCGCCACCCCCGCGTACCAGCGCACGATAATAATTGACCATGGCCTGCATCGCGCCCGGCTGCATGGCGTTACGCCGATACACCTCACCCACTTCATCAGGAAATCGGCTCTTATCCACCGCAGAATTGCGCATGACATCGCCGATGCCTTTCCCATCTCCCCGGGAGAAGAGCTTCTCCGGCAGCCCAGGTACCTGGAAGAAGAACACATACCAGGACTTTTTCAGTTGCGCCCAACCCATCTCGTTTGCCATACCCTGAGGATGAGGCACGTTGCAGATGACCAGCTTTGCAAGAGGTCGAATCCTGCGCATGGCAAAATACCAGGCAATAACGGCGCCCCAGTCGTGGGCCAGCAACGTGACCTCGCTGCAACCACTGGCATCAATCAGCTGTGCAACGTCTTCCATGAGATATTCTATGGCATAAGCTGCCACGCCTTCCGGGCGACTGCTGTTGCCGTAGCCGCGCAGGTTTGGCGCCCAGGCCAGATAACCAAGATCCGCCAGCATGGGTAACTGATACCGCCAGCTGAAACTGTGTTCCGGGAAGCCGTGCAGACACAGCGCCAGCTTGTCACCACTGCCACATTGATCGACTTCGAAACGCAGCCCGTTGGCGTCGACAAATTCTGTCCTGATCCGCGGATCTTTGAGTTGTGCACTGACGATTTCAGCCATTGAAGTATCCAGATGAGCAAGATGAACCGTTATTGTATAACGGTCATCCACCTGCGGAGAACTATATCCGGGGACGCAACCTGGACGCAGCTCCGCGAAAAGTTCTGAACGCCAGCCAGATATCCCACAGGGTTACAGCGCACACGACCAGCAGGGCCACTTTAACAACCCGTTGCGCATTGCGGGCAAAGCCATCTGGAAACTGATCGTTCAGTACAAGCAGATCTCCACTGCTCAAGAGAACACCCGCAATGGCCAATAAGGCGATATGTCCAACCACCTCAGCCAACAGCACAAAACGCTGCCAGACGCCACGCACCAGCACATAGAAGTGCAGGAGAAACAGCACGCCAAAGATGATGTTCAGCGGCCAGAAGAAAGTGTCCCAGACCGGTGCCAGAGCCACCACCTGTTCCGCAGCGCCTTGTGGTAGAAAACCGACCAATACCACAACGTTGTTCCACCAGAGCAGGAAAAAACCTTCTGAAATCAGGTTCGTGATCACATCCTGACGATTGATCACCCCGAGACTGGTTGAACTCAGCGCGCTGGGTTGCCAGTTTTCGTACCACTGAAGACGCTCCCCGGAGTATTCGATGGCGACAAACACGAGCACGACACTTGCAAAAACCCAGAGCAGAACTTCAAGCGCCATACCCAGCAGCGCAAAAGGACCCAGCCGCCAGCCCGCCGTCTCTCCGCCAATCAACCAGACCAGCACCAGACCAAATACAGCAACACTGCTCACCACTTTCAATGTGTGTACAAATGCGGGATACAGTTCCGTGCCAATCAATGCGCGGGGCTGCTGATAACGTCCTGCAGCTTTCAGGGGATGGCCAAAGCGAGCAATGACCGCCTGTTCATCAGCAACTTCAGGCGCGCGACCCGCGGCTTGTGCTGCCCCTTCAATTTCTCCAAGGATGTCGTCGCGAAGATCCGCCAGGAGTTCATCGCGCTCTTCTTTCGGCAGGAATCGCCCTACTTCGTATAAATAACTTTCTACCAATTGCATGATGATATCCTCGCTAAGCTAAATCAGTTTCTGGATGCTTGCATCCAGCTCTCGCCAATCCTCGTGAAGACCGAGATACACCTGCCGGCCAAGATCTGACAGGGTATAGAAACGTTTGCGGCGTTTATCTTCTTCGCGCCATTCACTGACCAGTAGTCCCTGTTTTTCAAGCCGCCGTATCAGCGGATAGAGCGTGCCCTCTTCTACCTGCAACCCCTTCGCAGCAAGGCTCTTGCGCAGCGAATAGCCGTAGTGTTCCTGCCGCAGCTGAGCCAGCACTGCAAGCACCAGCGCACCGCGCCTTATCTCCGAGCGAAGTTTTTCGCCAATGTCTGATTCGTCAGTCATACTTTTATACTGTTCGCTACACTCTATGCGACACATACTATGTATTGCATAGTACAAAAGCAAGCCCTCAGGCGAAACTAATCATCAGGCAACACTTCAGCTTGATCCGGGTGCAACCCCGCCACGGCGCCACAATATTGACGCTTTCCAGTCCCGGGTCGGCGCGCCAGCAGAGAAAACGCCAACCTCGTCACACAGGCTGCGCTTAAAGCGCCGTAAACTGACCCACCCAGGACCCACCAGTACGGCCACATGGATCTACAGCCGAATTACAAAGGACTTCACAAGACGGAGCCGGCAAAGCTCAGCGTCGGTATGTACGTGGCGCAACTGGATCGCCCCTGGGAAGAAACCAATTTCCCCCTGCAGGGCTTCTATGTACGCAATCCGGGCATGATCGAGCGTATCGCCAGCAACTGTGCCTATGTGTACGTCGACCCCCGCCGCTATGATTCCAAGCTGGGTGAAGTCAAACTGAAAGCCGTCGTCAACAGCGGTACGCCCCACCCCGCAGCGAAAACCAAACTTTCTGCGCGGGAACGCCTGGTGCCCAAAGCACCACGAACCTACGAGAACACCGTCAGCATCAATGACGAAATGCCCAGCGCAACAACATCTCTGGATGAAGCGGAAGCCATTCTGTCAACCTGTGTGGTGAAACTGCAGAGCAACGGCGGTTTCGACATCAATGCCATTGAAGATGCCATCACACCGCTGGTGCAGAGTGTCATGCGCAACCAGACCGCACTGGCAGCGCTGACGCGTATGCGGCGCATGGATGACTATATTTTTTCCCATGCCATCTCCTGCTCCGTGTGGGGTGCGGTGCTGGCCAGGGAGCTTGGCCTACCGCCGGACGATATCAATCAGGTCGCGTTTGCCTGCTCGTTGCTGGATCTGGGTAAAACAACTCTGCCCCTGGATTTATTGAACTGCGCGGAAAAACCTGACGACGAACAGTGGGCGTTGCTGCAGGATCACGTCAAACGCGGCGTCGACCTGTTGACGGCCAATGGCCTGGAAGATCAGCGCATTCTCGATATTATTGAGACCCATCACGAACGTCACGATGGCAGCGGTTATCCCAGCGGCCTGGCGGGTAACAGGATACCCGCTTTTGGCCGCATCGCCGGCATTGTTGACAGCTACGATGCGATGATTTCAGATCGCCCTTACGCAAAAACGCGCTCTTCCTACCAGGCCATACAGGAAATACAGAAGCACTCGGGCACTTTGTTTCAGCCGGAACTGGTGGAGTATTTCATCCGCGCCATCGGCGTTTTCCCCGTTGGCAGTATTGTTGAGCTTAATACCGGCGAAGTGGGCGTTGTAATGTCCCAGAGTGATGACAGTCGCTTGAAGCCAAAACTCATGCTGATCCTTGAAGCCAACAAACAACCACGCGAACACCTTGTCATCATCGATCTGTCCAATCAGAACGTTGCATCCCACCAGCCGCTGCAATGGTGGATTACCAAGGAATTACCGGGTAACGCCTATGGCATTGATCCACAGAAGTACTTTCTGGGTTGAACACAGTGACTGAATTGTGATTGTTGAACAAACCGAACAGGAAGCGCCGGATCGACTGACCCAGTCGATTGCCTCCCGTGCCGGCAAATTCGCGGTGGGCATTATTGCCCTGACCAACCTGGCCGAGCTCGGCGAACGTTTTGGTGAAGACGGTGAGATTCTAATTGCGGAGGCCTTCCGCGCCCGCCTGACCGCGTTGTTACGTCCCGACGACGATCTGATTGTTATTGCGAAAGACAGCGTCTGCATCGTGCTCGACAACCTGATCGACGCTCACCACCTTGAACTGGCAGGTCTGAAGATTACGCGCCTGTTTGAGATGCCTTTTGAAATAGCGGGCCAGATGCCGCAGCTGTCAATTCGTGCCGGCCTGGTGTATGCAGGCAGACGCACGCGCCTTACCCGCACCGCCGACGAGTTGTATCAGCAGGCCGAAAGCACCTGCATGAGCGCCATATTCGAAAACAAAGCGTTTGTTATCGCCAGTACTGAACATATCGCTCCGGTTGACCATGACTGGCAGTTGAGTCAGCGCATAAAAACCGCCATGGACAATCACCACATTTCTTTCGACTACCAGCCGAAATTCGACCTCAAGTCAATGTCAGTGAGCGGCGGTGAAGCATTAATCCGCTGGCGCGACAATGGGCGCATCATTCCGCCGGATGAATACCTTGCCGCACTGAGTGATGACATGTTGTGGGAACTGACCATCTACGGCTACCGACGGGTGCTGCGCGAGATCATCGAGTATGACCTTTGCGTACCGGTTTCTTTCAACATTGATCCGAGCTCACTGACCCAGGCTGATTTTATAGACTTCATCAGGCGTGAAACCCACCTCTGGGGAGTAGATCCAGCGCAGATCATGCTGGAGATCACCGAGAACAAGGAACTGTTCGATCTGCAGGCATCAAGGTCGCTGCTGCAGGATATCCGTCAACTGGGTTTCAAAATATCGCTGGATGATTTTGGTTCTGACCATTCCAATATGTTGCGAATCCGCGAACTGCCGTTAGATGAAATCAAAATTGACCGCAGCCTGTGTGGCAACGTGCTTGAGGATGATGATGCCCGACAGATTTCACAAACTGTGATTGCTCTCGCGAACGCGCTGAATATCCCCTGCATTGCTGAAGGTATTGAGGACCAGGCCACACTGGACATTTTACGCGAGCTGGATTGTGGCTACGGTCAGGGTTTTCATCTGGGGTTGCCGGTAAGCATCCGGGACTTTGCCGAACTGCAGGCAAAAAAAAGCCCCGACTGATTCAAGCCGGGGCTTTTGCTGTACTGAGTCAATGGAACCTTAGTTCAGGCTCACACCTACGGTCAGTCCATACAAACGCGGCTCTATAAAGAACGCATTAGTAAACAGACCCGAAGACGGATCAGTCTGGTACGTACCGACAATCTCATCATCATCTTCGATGTTCTGCACGAAGAACTTGGCATACCACTGCTGATCTTTACCGTACACCGTGAATTGCGCGTTCCACACATCCCAGGCGTCGATCAGATCCTGCGCGCGGTTGAACGTGGTGCTGTAAAACTCATCCTGCCAGTAGTAGTCAATACGGGCCGTGGCAGACATGCCGCCATCAAAATAATGGGTGTATTCAGCACCGGCACTGAAGGTCAACTCCGGTGCGTTGAGCAGGTTGTTACCATCCAGATTTGTCTGCACAGAGTCGAGGTAGTTATACCCGAACAGCGGCGCGATGGCAGCAGCAGCCGCACAGGCGGTGAAAGCCGAATCGGTTACCCCAGGTGTTGCCGGAATAACCTGACCCGCAGGGCCACCGAAGGCGCCAAGATCGCGTCCGGTGGGCAGATACGGCGCGCCAGCACCCTGCACAGCAGCAACAAACGCAGCATTGTCAGATAGCGGCCCGAGGCCACCGTGCTCAACCACACAGTTGCTGGCGTCGGTGAAATCTTTCAGCAAGGTCACGTCCTGTCGACCCTGGGTGGGGTCGCGAGGGTCAATGGTTTCTGTTTCACCTAACTCCGTATCCAGGTAGGAAACAGCCGCATTGAACTGCCAGTTTTCATTCGGCGCATACAACAGTTCCAGCTCGGCACCAAAGATATCCGCGTCGGTGTTTTCGTTAACCGAGGTACGGTTGATGATTTTGCCGATCTGCAGATCACCGTAGTCATAGTAGAACACACTGAAGTTTGCCTGCATGGTGCGATCCAGGAAGGTGTTTTTGGTACCAATCTCAAACGCGTCAATATTTTCAGGCTCAAAAGACGTTGGCGTGTTGGGGAACAGGTTGGTGTCAATTGGCGGGTTGATACCTCCTGACTTGTACCCGCGGGAGTAAGAAAAGTACACCAGGGTCTCATCGGTAAAGTCGACATTTGGCACCCAGTCCACAACAAAACGGCCCGTGATCTCTTCAAATGCAATATCGTCTTCGCGATACACCTGTGCACCAGGCACGTTTGGATCCGCGTCAAAATCACCGATCGCCGCAGCCGCGGTGGTTAACTCGGTGATGTTCGTGACCGGCGTAATGGACCCATCACTGCCCACAAAACTGGTGGTACCGGTGGGCACGTCAACCAGCACAGGCAGGTTCAGAAACAGCTGTCGGTCCCGCAAAGACTTCTCGTCACGGGTCCAGCGCAGACCCAGGGTGAACTTCAGCGTTTCAGTGGCTTCATAATACAGTTCACCAAAAATGCCCGTGCTCTCCAGTTCAAATGAATCGGTTTCAGAATTGAAATAGCCCGGCGACAGGGCAAGGAACTGATCGGCACTACCTTCGAAAGGTGAGCCCGGTGTTGCCAGCGCGATGGTGGCATAATCCAGGCCCGGCGCCTGTACAAAGTAGTCTGTTTCCGTGTCGAACTCGAGGTAATAACCTGCCAACAGGAAGTTTACGGGGCCGTTGAAAGAACTCGCCAGACGCACTTCCGTACTCCACTGTTCCGACTCCTGCAGCGACAGGTCCCGACCAGCGCCACGGGTATCCAGAGTAAACTCGTTAGGTCCACCGATAATACCCAGCGAAGCATTCGGATCAGGCACGGTAGTTACCGGGATGGGGCCGCCGGCAGCAGTGCCAAAGAAAGTACACGCTGCGGGAGACACAAGGCAGAACGCAGGCGGAATGACCGCTGCGCCGGCATCTGCCGCGGTGCCGTTATAGTCCTGACGGGAGATCACTTCAGTGTCCTGGTAGGCCGCGATGGCCGTCACTGTCAGCGTTTCAGAAATATCGCTCACCAGCTCAGCCATATAAAAATTTTCTTCCGCTTCATATTCGGGCTCGTAGGTCAGACGCACTTCACGCAGATCCCGGGGATTGCCAAAAGAAGGATCAAGATCCTGGTTGAAGAAATCAAAGACACCCAATGGTCCCAACAACAGCGTCGAAGACAGCGCCGTTCCCGCTGTCGCGAAGGTGTTGATCGGGTTCAAGCCCAGACCATCCGGTGTACACCCGAGAATGGCACTGGGGTCCTGATTACAGAACTGCTTCTGGGAGCGGGTCCGGGAGCTGTCTTCTTCAAAGGTGTAGCCAATCAGATCCAGCGTGGTGGTGTCGTTGATTTCAAATCGCAGTGAACCACGCAGCGACCACTGGTCACGATCGTCAATGTCGTTTCCGGTAACCAGGTTCTCACTGTAGCCGTCCCGGCTGACCCAGATACCCGCAATGCGACCGGCGATACCGTCAGCGATGGGAATATTCACCGCGCCTTTGACTTTACCGTGATCATAGTCGCCGTACTGCAGCTCGATGTCGGCATAAAGCTCATCCATTTCCGGTCGAGCGGTTTTCAGGTTCACCGCGCCGCCGGTTGCATTTCGCCCAAACAGCGTGCCCTGGGGTCCGCGCAGCACTTCGAGCTGCTCAACATCATAATATTCAGTTTCAAATATACGTGGTGAGTTCAGGTACACATCGTTGATGTGCATACCAACGCCGGAATCCGAGCTGGTTGCGGTCAGCAGCGTGCCGATCCCGCGAATCTGGAAATTATTGCCGGAAAAATTGCCTTTGGAATAAGACACATTCGGCACGTTGAACTGCAGGTCGCTGAAGGTGTCTATCTGTCGGGCCTCAAGCGCGGCGTTATCAAATGCAGACACGCTGATCGGCACATCCTGGACACTTTCTTCCCTTTTCTGCGCGGTCACCACAATTTCTTCGATTTCCGCATGGGCTACGGGTATCAAAAGGGTCATTATCGTGGTCAAAAATCCTAAACGCAGGCCGTTTCTGGCCCACCTACTGCGGATATCTTCTCTCACTGCTACTTCTCTCCACTTTGAAATGAGTTATTGTTACAAGTTGTAACGTAGTACTGGCGGCGGCAAGATACACAGACGCCAGAGGAGTGAAAAGCAGGTCATGAACATTGTCTAACAAAAGTCGACATAACGCCGCTGCACAGATCCATCTTCAGCCCGACCGGAGCCAAGATGCTTGACTGGAATGACCTGCACCATCTGTACGCCCTGGCAAAACACGGCTCCCTCCCGGCTGCAGCTGACGCGATAAGCGTGAATCGCACCACAGTCGCCCGCCGCATCAGTCAGCTGGAGGCAACATTGGGTACCAAACTGGTCGAGCGGATGGGTCGCGACCTGGTGCTCACTGATGCCGGACGTGAAGCAGCTGCCAGTGCTGAGATCATCGAAGGCGAATTTCAGAGCCTGCAACGACGGGTTTTCGGCCGCGACCAACAACTTGCCGGCGCCATCCGCGTCACGGTAACCCCCGCCATAGGCAACCTCATTGCCAGTGCGCTGGCCCACTTCAGCGCACAACATCCCGAAATCCTGCTGGAAGTCAGCGCCACCAACGCAGCTGAAGATCTGGAAATGATGGAGGCTGACGTGGCCCTGCGCCTGACCTCCAAACCGCCGGAAAATCTGGTTGGGCGCAAACTGCTTAAACCCATGGTGGGCATCTATGCATCCGCTGATGCAGTCATGGCAGTACAGGCACAAAGCGTGGTCGACGTTGTATCGCTGCAGTCTGCAACCGGCAGCAGACTGTTCAGCTCCGAGCACATGACCGCATGGCTGGAAAGTACCCTGAACGCCCGCTCACAGGCAGCACTGCACAGTAATTCCACTGACTTCATCCGTGAATATGTCGCCGCCAGCACTGCCGTAGCGGTTCTGCCCTGCTACGTGGCAGAGGCTGACAAACGCCTGACGCGTATCGGCGAACCCCGCTCGGAGGGATTCACCGAACTCTGGCTGCTGTATCATCCCAGGCTGCGACGCCTGCAGCGTTTTCGCGCCTTCACCCGCTATCTTACCGACGAATTCGAAAAGCTGCGTCCGGTGTTTGAAGGCGAACCAAAAACCCCGGGGCCCTAGGTTTACCCGGCTGGATCGCGGATAATGACCCGCAACAGACAACTCAACTGGAAGGAAACTCGTTCATGCCGGAGCATAAAGTAGTACTGATTCCGGGCGACGGTATTGGTCCTGAGATCACAGAGGCGGTGCTGGCAGTACTACAGGCCGCCGGTGCGCAGATTAAATGGATACACCGCCAGGCGGGCATTACCGCGCTCAAGGAAACCGGAGAAGTGTTGCCCGCCACTACCCTTGAAGCCATTGAACACCATGGTGTTGCGCTGAAAGGTCCCTGCACCACACCTGTTGGAGAGGGGTTTTCCTCGGTCAACGTACAGCTACGCAAAACTTTCGACCTGTATGCAGCTGTGCGACCCGTACGCAGCCTGCCCGGTGTGAAAACCCGTTACGAAGACGTCGATCTGATCATCATTCGGGAAAACACCGAGGGCCTCTACAGCGGCGTGGAGAACGAAGTTACACCCGGTGTTGTCATGAGCATGAAGGTAGCCACAGAAAACGGCTGTGAGCGCATTGCCAAATGGGCGTTCCGCTATGCTACCCAGCGTCAGCGACAGAAGATTACGGTTTTTCACAAAGCCAACATCATGAAAATGACGGATGGACTGTTTTTGCGCAGCGCGGAATATACCCATCGCCACGATTATCCAAACATTGAATATTCCAGTGCCATTATTGATGCTGGCTGCATGCGTCTGGTGCAGGATCCCTCTCAGTTCGACGTCCTGTTACTGGAAAACCTGTACGGTGACGTTATCAGCGATCTGTGTGCCGGTCTGGTTGGCGGCCTGGGTGTTGTGCCAGGCGCAAACTACGGCGAAAAAGAAGCCATTTTCGAGGCGGTACACGGCTCCGCGCCAGACATTGCAGGCCAGAACATAGCCAACCCGCTGGCGCTTCTCATGTCCGCGGTGATGATGTTGAACTATCTGGCTGAGACCACGGAAGACAACAGCCTGCTGGAGGTTGCGGCACGTATTCGACATGCCTATGACGAAGCGTTACAGGCCGGAGAAAAAACCCGCGATCTGGGCGGCAGCCATGGTACCGCGGAATTTGCAGAAGCCGTCATCAGCCGAATCAAAACCACTTAGAGCCTGTCCATGAGCACCAACGATCCACAGAACATACAGATGCTGGTTAACAAAAATGACCTGAGCACCTTCAAATTTGAGCACAGCGCCGGACTGACCGCCGCGGACCTTTCCGCCGGCCAGGTTCTGCTGGAAGTTGAAAATTTTGCGTTGACTGCAAACAACATCACTTATGCGGTTGCCGGCGACAGCATGGGCTACTGGCAGTTCTTTCCAGCAGCTCCGGATTGGGGGCGTATCCCGGTTTGGGGATTTGCCCGCGTCAGCGCCTCAGAACACCCGGATGTGGCCATTGGTGATCGGCTGTATGGTTATCTGCCCATGGGCACCCAACTGATCATTCAGGCGGAACGTGTGACCGAGAAACAACTGATCGATGGCTCTGAACACCGAGCCTCTCTGGCACCGGTTTACAACCAGTTTTTGCGCGTAAACAAGCAGGCGGACGCTGCTGCAGATGCCCTGCAGATGCTTTATCGCCCACTGTTCATGACCTCCTGGCTGCTGGACGATTTTCTGGCACACAATGAATTCTTCGGCGCTCAACAGGTCATTCTCACCAGCGCATCCAGCAAAACCTCTTTCGGGCTGGCTTTTATGCTTGCCCAGCGCGAAGGCATCAACGTGGTTGGTCTCACCTCGGCGGGCAATACAGATTTTGTCCAACGCCTCGGCTGTTATGCCGACGTGGTCAGCTATGACAATATCACCCGCCTTGCCGCAGACAGACAGAGCGTCATCGTCGATATGGCAGGTAATGGCAGCACGCTGGCCGCGGTGCACAATCACTTCGACAAAGCGCTACGCTACAGCGCTCTGGTGGGCGCCACCCACTGGAGCGCAAGGAGCGGCGCGGGAGAAATGGCAGGGCCAAAGCCGGAATTGTTCTTCGCTCCTAACCACATCAAAGCGCGCAGCGCGCAGTGGGGAGCGGGTGGCCTGGAGGAAAGATTTGATGCCGGCTGGCAGGCCTTCACCGCTAAAGTCGGAGACTGGGTGCGTGTACAGAATTGCCGTGGGGAAGAAGCTGTTGGTGCGCTTTACAGGACACTGCTCGATGGCCAGACACCTCCCAACGTCGGGTTTATCGCCAGCGTCAACAACGCTTGAAGGGATGCTGCGGATTATGGCTTCTTTAAATGGACAATTTACCGCGCTGTCACAACAGCTGAACCAGCTCATCAGCCTGCTTGAAGAGAGCGAAGACCGCTTCTGGGTAGCGTATATAAGACGGGGCCTGAAACAGGTGGATGAAAACAAACTGGCCGGCGCCACTTTCATACTCGGCTGCTACGGTGGTGAAGATACTTTTTCTGACGTTGTCATCGCCAGGCACTGGGAGGAAAAAAACCCGCTGAAGTTCAAAAATGCCAACGCCCGCCTCAGTCAGCTGCGCAACGACATATTTACCACCGCCAGTTCAATTGCCAGCCGTCAGCACTGGTAGGCACCCGCCCTGCTATGGTTGCTCATGACGACACTGTGCGCGAGCTGGCCCAGTCCCTCATGCAGGCTCATGGCCTGAAAAACTGGCGTTTTCGCCTGGATCACGCGCGCCAGCGATTGGGCGCCTGCCACTTTGCGAGTCGGGAAATCACTTTGTCTGAACATTATATCCAGGCAAACGATCTGGCTGACATCCGCAGCACCCTGCTGCACGAGATTGCCCATGCGCTGTGTGGGCCCGGAGAAGGCCATGGCCCGCTATGGAAAGCTACCGCGGCACGCATCGGCGCATCCACCGATGTTACCCACAACAGCGCCCGCATGCCGGCCTACAAATGGCATCTGCAATGCCGGCACTGTAAAAAGGTGGTTGCACAACGACATCGTCGAGTGCTTAAACTGGAAACCGCAAGATGCCGAAGGTGTGGCATCGAGCGTGGATTATTACGCTGGGTGGCTGCCTCCGCTAAGGCCTGACTTCGTAATACAGGTTGCTTGGATCTTCAAAGTCATGCAGCTGAAATCCTGAAAATCCCGCCTCGGTCACCATTTTTCGCGCAACGTCCGGGTTAAAACCCAGGGTACCCAATCCAGCGCCACCCGGCTCAGACAGAGCGGATGACATACACGCAGACACAGAAAAACCATAAAACATGGCCAGCAGCGGATTACGCATATTCACCTTGAAATCCGGGTCGCTGCGTATGTCTTTTATCAACCAGGTGCCATCCGGTTTCATTGCCTGACGGATGGCATGGATGACAGAATCAGGTGCGGTCATATCGTGCAGGCAGTCGAAGGTGATGAGGAAATCATAAGTCGGCGCAGACGGCAGCTTCTCGCCTCCAGCAACAAACAACTCTACGTTTTTCAAGCCGAACTCTGCTACCTTATCGCGACAGCGTTCAATGGCATGATTGCTCGGATCATAGCCATGGAACTGGGTATTCGGATAGGCCTGTGCCATTGCCATTAATGCCACACCGCCGCCACAGCCAACATCTGCCGCGACACCTCCTGCGGTCAACTTTTCCGCAACGCCGTCCAGGGCTGGAATTATTTTCGGCACCAGTTCCTGCCGTGTCCAGGGTCCTAACATGCGCTCTGTGCGATGCGCCGCGTTGGGGCCCAACTCCTCGTAAGACAGGCCGATACCGGTTTTGAAAGCCTCTATCAGTTTGTCGACAGTTTCCGGCGGCGCTGCACCCGAAAATGCACCGGCAGCAAAAGACAGACTGTTCGCCTCGTCAGCCAGCACAGCGGCACCTTCCGGCGATAACTCAAACAGATCCCCGTCATGATAATCAAGCAGCCGCGCTGCTGCCTGCCCGCGCAGCCATTCCAGCAGCCAGCGTTCCTGCAGACCGGTATTGTGCGCCAACTGGGCAGCCGTAACGGGACCTGCGCCAGCCAACGCACGATACAGGCCCAGGCGATCCCCAATCTGAATCATCAGAGAAACCATTTCCCCCTGTTTATAGGACCATACTGAAAACGAGTAGCGCTTCAGCGCCTCCGGGTCTACTTCCTGTAATGACATTCTCTTCTCCCCTGTCTGCAAAGATCTACCCCATAGCCACTCAACCTGCCTGTTGAACAGGCGGTTCACTTTCCAACGAATCCCACATGACCTCATCCGGCACGGACATCACGCCCTCGTAAACGCCCGGGGGATAGTTTGTCATATGCGGACCCGCACCTGTCAGCGGCGGCTGTGGAACGGCGCCAGCCTGATCGACAAAGTCCGCAGATTGCTTGTAACGGGCCAGCTCCTGGGCAGAAATCCCTGCCAGTTCAACAACTTCGGGATCGATCCACAGATCCGCGTTGATGGGTTCGTCAGAATAAGACAGCTCCAGCGAGAGATTTTCCGGCCCGGCAAAATACATGGAGACGCACATGCCATGATTAACCGGTCCCATCACCGGCACACCTTTGCTGCGCAGGCGGTCTCGCATGGCCATAAGCGCTTCGTGGTTTTCCACCTTGAAAGCCAGATGCTGCATTGTTCCACGCGCGGAATTTGCGCCGGGATTGCCTGCATGAGTTGTCCCCATCTGCACCTCAATGCCTTCGATATCGGGATTACAGACAAAGGCGATGGCGCTTTCGTCATTCAGTCTGAGGAAGCCATGCCAGGTATTTTCAACACCATGCATCCAATATAGCGCCTGCAGTTCCATACCCAGTTTATCGGTGAAGAATTCGATCTGCTCTTTCATATTTGCGGTGCAGATGGCCAGATGGTGCAACCCTGCTATTTTGTTCATTACCCTTGTCCTCATGAACCTGACTGACCTGCACTATAGAGGGTTCAACTGTCGCAGGAAACCGTCGGATGTTACGCGCCGCAATGACTGTTTAACAATACCGCCGCGCATCGCTAGACTGGTGTCCACTGCGCCAGATCGGACCTCACCCGCATGAAAACCTTCGACGCAATCATCATCGGCGCTGGTGTCGTCGGCTGCTCTATTGCCTTGAGCCTCGCCCGCGCGGGCATCCGCAGTCTTAATGTGGATGCGCTGCCGGCACCGGGCTACGGCTCAACCAGCCACTCATCCGCTATCATTCGGCCGTTTTATTCGCACACCACTGCCTGTGCCATTGCTCATGAATCAAGAGCGCGCTGGCTGCAATGGCCGCAATTCTTAAACACAAAGGATCCGTTGGGAACAGCCCGTTACGAGGAAACCGGTGGGGTTGTACTGGTTGCTGATGGTACGGAACCCGACTACTCGGCAAACATTGCGGCGTTAGAGGCAGTGGGCGTGTCCTATCAGTGGTTAAGCGAACATGATCTGGTGCAGATGTACCCCGGTATCTGCCTGGACAGTTTTGCACCGCCACGCCGCATCGAAGACAACCGGTTTGGTGACGCCAACGAGAAACGCATACGCAAGGGGATATGGCTGGCTGCCTGCGGTCACGTCAACGATCCGCAACTGGCTGCACACAACCTCTATATCGCGTCAGCGGCTGCCGGCGGTGATTTCATGTTCAACACACGCGTTGCGCAAATTAATCAGGACAACGGCATGGTTGCAGGCGTAACCCTGGGTACCGGTGAAAAGATCAGTGCGCCTGTCGTTGTCAACGCGGCTGGACCCCACTCAAAACACATCAATCTTATGGCGGGTATCAGCAACATCGAAACCCACGCTCAACGGCACGAAGTGGCTTATCTGCAGACACCCGCATCCTGCAGGGAGCAACCGGGCTTTCTGGTGGATCTCGATACCGGTATATACCAGCGTGGTGATGGCGCGGATCTGGTGATTGGTTCTGCCGATCCAGACTGTGATCCAGCGGACGTTGTTGAGCCGGATAACTTCAATTCCGGTTTAACCGATCAGTGGACGCAGCAGGTCTATCGCGCCGCACTGAGGTTTCCTGATATTGCCATCGAAAACAGGGCACGCGGTACCGTTGGTTTGTACGACGTATCGAAGGATTGGATACCGATTTATGATCGCACGGATTTACCAGGTTATTTTGTGGCGATAGGCACCAGCGGTAACCAGTTTAAAAATGCCCCGGTCATCGGCGATATCATGACCCGGATCATCACGGCGCAAGACGTGGATAACGTGTTGCTCACGCTGCCAAACCTGCAGCGTGAGGTGGACTTATCGTTTTACTCGCGCCTGCGTGAACCGCAAAACACAAAAAACGTCATGGCCTGATCCTGTCAGACAGGCAGGACGCCCGTAGTCAGTCAAGCCTGCTTACCCAGCGCCGGCACACCTTCTTCCAGCAACACCCAGTTCTGTTTGCTGTCACTCCAGACATGGAAAAGCGGCTTGAACGAAGATGTGTCATCCAGGGTGCCGGTTTTCAGGAACACAGCATCCGGTTGCGCGCCCAGCGCAGAATAGATCGGCGATCCACAGCGCCCGCAGAAAAATCGATCAACCTTGTTGCCGGAATCGGTGTCGGTGTCCTGATAAAGTGCTGGCTCGCCACTGACAAGGTGGAACTCCCCTTTAGGTACTGAGGCCAGCGTGGAAAAAGCAGAGCCCGCCTGGCGCTGACAGTTTTTACAATGGCACACACCCATCATCTCAGGCGTGTTGTCGATGCTGTATCTGATGTCGCCACAAAGGCATTGACCTGTTAAAGACATAAAATGCTCCTTTCGAGAAAGTCAGCGTGCGGTATAGCCACCATCAACAGGCAGCACCACACCGTTAATAAAACTTGCTGCGTCGCTGGCAAGAAAGCTGGCAACGGACGCAATCTCTTCGGGCTGACCCAGGCGACCCATCGGGTGCAGATCCGTGAGGTAAGCTTCTCCCTCCTCCAGCTCCCGCAGTTCGGCTGTCATCGCTGTATAGATATACCCGGGTGCAATCGCATTCACGCGCACGCCATATCGGCCATAATTCACTGCAAACTGTCTGGTCAGCCCCACAACACCATGTTTTGCCGCCACATAAGCGCCGGCTGCACCTTCGTCTTCATTGCCCGGGTGCGCTTCTGGACCGGTCAGCCCAACCAGACCTGCAACGGATGCGGTATTAATAATCACACCTCCACCATTGGCAGCCATGTAGGGCGCGGCGTGTAAAAGCCCGTAGTAAACACCGGTGAGATTGACCGCAATGGTCTGATGCCAATCGAAACCACCGCCGACACCGGCATTGTTGAACATGACATTCAGCTTACCCATGCGCTCCACGGTCTGCGCCACGGCACGCTCCACGTCATCGCTTTGGGAGACATCCAGGCCAAGGCTGTCGGCTTTACCACCGGCTTCGGAGATGGCTGCGACCGTGCCTTCAGCCGCCTGGGAATCGATGTCGGTACACATCACCGCAGCACCGTTTGCCGCCATGTTAATCGCGCTGGCACGTCCGATACCACTACCCGCGCCTGTAATCAGCGCCACCCGCCCATTTAAATCTATCACTGCCTTTCCCCTCCTGGATGCGTTCCTGTAAAGCTTTCAGCTTACCAGGGTTTGGCGTTAAGCTCCCAGCAAGACTTTAGGGAGCATCACATGACTCGTCTGACAAAAAAGACCTACGCTGAACTCACGCCCGCGCAACAGGCCACGTTCGACCAGATTGTCGCTGACCGCCCGGTTCAACCTGTCGATGGACATATTGGCGGACCCTTCGATGTGTGGCTGCGCAGCCCTGAAATGGGCAGACGCCTGGTGGGACTGGGCAGCTTTTTCCGCTTTCGCACCAGCGTTGATCGGCGGTATATCGAACTGGCCATCCTCGTCACAGGAGCACACTGGCGCGCCCAGTTCGAATGGTTTGCCCACGAACCCATGGCCCGCGATGCAGGTGTACCCGAATCGGTCATCACAGCAATCAGACTTGGCAGCACACCTGAATTTGAAGACCGCGCTGACAAAGCGGCCTACACGTTGGCGCACGAACTCCACACCACCCGCAGACTGAGCAACGAAGCTTACGCAGGTGCAGTGCAACAGTTTGGTGAAACCGGTGTCAGTGAGCTGATCGGCCTGTGTGGGTTCTACAGCCTGGTTTCAATGACCCTCAACGGCTTTGATGTTGAACTGCCTGAGGGTGCGCAATACCCGTTTGATCGCGACTAAGGTGTATCGCTGGCATCATGCAACCATTCCAGGGCCAGATGGCTCAAGGCTTTCATGCCAACCGGCAGCGCACTGTCATTGACATAAAAATAAGGTGAGTGATTAGACGCACTCTGTCCGGGGGCCGCGCCGTCTTTGGCCACACCAAGACCAAAAAACAGACCTGGGATCTCATTGGCAAAATAGGAAAAGTCTTCCGCACCTAACACCGGCTTGGCCACAATCGCCTGACCATCTTTTGCAACCCGCGCGAGCACCGGCGCCATGCGGGCTGTCAGGACAGGATCGTTGTAGGTGACCGGGTAACCCTCGTCAATAACCACGTCGGCCTGGGCACCCGCACTCTGTGCAACCAGCGAGACAGTCTTTTTTATGCGCGCATGAACATCTGTGCGCATCTGTGGGTCAAGGGTGCGAATGGTACCGGTCATGAATACTTCTTCCGGAATGATATTGCCCCGATTACCCCCGTTGATTGAGCCGATCGTCACCACTGCAGGTGCGGTGGTGAGATCCAGCTGACGACTGACCACGTGCTGCAGGCTGTTGATAATCTGCGCAGATACAGCGATGGGGTCAACCCCGGCCCAGGGCGAAGAGCCGTGGGTCTGCACCCCTTTGACAGTAATGGAAAGACCATCGGATGCCGCCAGCATACCTTCGGGTCGATAACTGATCATGCCTGCAGTAACCGGGAAGACATGCAGACCAAAAATGGCGCCAGGTGCATAGGGGCCTTCTAATACACCTTCTTTGATCATCAGATCTGCACCACCTTCTTCACCTTCAGGCGCACCTTCCTCCGCGGGTTGAAAAATAAATTTGACGGTACCCGGAATCTCTTTGCGCATGCCGGCGAGAACTTCAGCAACCCCCATCAGAATAGCCATATGAGCATCATGACCGCAGGCATGCATGACGCCGGTTTCACGGCCACGCCATTGTGTGGTCACCTTTGAAGCAAACGGCAGGCCGGTCTTTTCGGTAACCGGCAGACCGTCCATATCCGCGCGCAAAGCAACCACGGGATAATCGCTGCGGCCTTTGAGAATTCCCACAACGCCGGTGTGGGCAACGCCGGTTTGCACCTCATCAAACTCAAGTTCGCGCAGGTGATCTGCAATCTTTGCGGCGGTTCTGAACTCTCGATTGCCCAGTTCGGGGTGTGCGTGCAGATCGTGGCGAATGGCAACCACTTTGCTTTCAATGGCCGCAGTACGCTGAGCCACTGTCTCCTGCCAGGATCCGGCATGACCCAGCATCGGTAAAAGCAGTACCACCAGGCCCAGCAAACATTTTGTATCACTCATTCCCCATTCACCCCTTCTCTTTTTTACGTAGGCAGTATGCCAAATGATCCCGTTATGGGCCTGCGCCAGGCAAACACTATTCAGCTGCGCCGCCTGGGCTCCACCTTCCCCACCGCGAGCAGTGACTCAACGCAATCACGGATCGAATCATCCAGGGCACGAAACCGGACATCGGTTACGCTGCGGATACGATCATTACGCAAATCACAACCCGCCCAGATGGCGCGCAACTCTGCTTCGCGAGCTTTAACATGATCCGGGAAGGGATCAGTGACCGTTGGCGCATCAAAATTCAGTTCCGGTAACAGTCGATCGATACTGGCGCAGACATCTTCGACGTTGCGGGTGTCCGTTGACCAGGCAATGTAGCGTTCACCATTGCTGACCTGTGTGCTTTCCAGCAGGCCGATATGACAATCGGCATCGTCTCTGACGTCAACCGTCATCCACGGCCGGTAAGCACCTGTCTGGTGAAACTTACCTTCCAGCATGCCCTCTATTATGTGTTGCCAGGGACCCATGTTTTTCTGGTGTAAAGACTGAATGGGACCGACGTTGTCCGCGGGACAGATGGTAATGGCATCCCAGGTGTTGTGTTCAGCTGCGGCATCAGAAAATGCCCGCTGGGCAATGACTTTGCCGATGGCATAACCATGCCCTCTGGCCGCGGTGCGCTTCGGATTCTTTTCGTCGGGCTGCCGATCTTCATAAAGTACCGGGCGACGGACAAGTTCATGAATGTCTCCCTCCGAGAGGATCGCCGCAATACTGGACGTCACCACTACCCGACTGACGGAATGAGATTTATTGATACTTGCAATGATGTGATCACACACTCTCTGAACGTAACCTGCATCATCGTAATCAGATACGTGTGAGACATGGCAGACGCCGTGACAACCCGCAAAAATATCGTCAAAACAGCCGTCATTATCCAGATCCGCCGCGTGCAGGGTCAATCGTCCCGACAGGTAACCCGGCATGTCCTTGAGGAAACCAACTTTGGAAGTGTCGTTCAAATCACGTACGCAGGCACGCACGCGGTAACCTTTTTCCAGCAGGCGTCGCACTACCCAACCGCCGATGAAACCTGCACTGCCCGTTACTGCAACAGTACCACCTTTTGGAATGGGCCCCATGTTAACTCCCCTTGCTGTGACAAAGCCCCAGCATGCCACAAGCAGGACTTTGTGTTCGAGCAGAAGTTATTGTGCAGGCGGTTGTTCAAGGAGCAGGGCCTGACAGACAAAAACCTTTATAATGATCGTTTAAATCCCGGCCGGACCACTTTTGAACATTTTGCGACTGACTCAGGCGGAGCTTGCTTTTGGTGAGCAGGCGCTGCTGCACAACGCCCACTTCATTCTCGATCGCGGCGAACGGGTGGCGCTCATCGGGCGCAACGGTTCAGGCAAGTCAACGCTCCTGAAAGTGATCAACGGCGAGGTAGGACTCGATGATGGCGAACTGCGCATGGCCCCAGGCATCAACATAGCCTATCTGCAGCAGGAGGTGCCAGAGGCTTTCGACCTGTCGCTTTTTGAAGTGATTGCTCAGGGCCTGAAGAACCATGAGAGTCAGGCTCAGAACTGGCAGAGCGACTACAAAGTTGAGCGGATACTCGATCTGCTGAAACTACCCCGGGAGCAGACCATGGGGGAAAGCTCCGGTGGCATCCGACGACGCGCGATGCTGGGGCAGGCCCTGGTCAGTGATCCCGACCTGCTGTTGCTGGACGAGCCAACAAACCATCTGGATATTGAATCCATCGAGACACTGCAGGCACATATTCTGGCTGCAGACACCACTATGATTCTGATCAGCCACGACCGCGCCATGATTGACGATGTAGCAACGCGCATTATCGAGTTGGAACGCGGCCAGCTGACAAGCTACCCAGGCAATTACGCCGATTATCTGATTGGACGCGCCAAAGCGGAGGCTGAGGAAGCAGACGCCAATCGTAAATTTGACCAGCACCTCGCCAACGAGGAGATCTGGATCAGACAGGGAATAAAGGCACGGCGCACCCGCAATGAGGGGCGGGTAAGACGTCTGGAGGCACTGCGTGAAACGCGTAAACAACGTGTTAGCAAGCAAGGCAACGCCAAACTCAGGATCGACAGCGGGGAAAAATCCGGCCAGAACGTTGCGGTGCTGGAAAATGTCAGTTTTGGCTATGACAAGCCGCTGATACAGAATTTCTCAACCCGGATCACGCGCGGTGATCGCATAGCCATCATCGGACCTAACGGCTCCGGCAAGAGCACGCTTTTAGGTCTGCTGCTGGGAGACCTGGAGCCGCAGCAGGGCACTGTGGAACGAGGCACGAAATTACAGGTTGCGTTTTTCGATCAGCAGCGCAGCGCGCTGGATATGCAGGCCACCGTGCGCAACAACGTCAGCCCCGGTTCAGACCATGTCACTGTTGGTAAAAACACCAAACATATTGTGGGTTATCTGGCTGACTTTCTGTTTCCCTCCAGCTATCTGAATATGCCTGTCGCCAAACTGTCAGGCGGAGAAAAAAATCGCCTGTTGATGGCAAAGCTGTTTGCGCAACCGGCCAATCTGCTCGTGCTCGACGAACCGACCAACGATCTTGATATGGAAACCCTGGAACTCTTCGAAGAACTGCTTGCAGAGTATGACGGCACCGTGTTGCTGGTGAGCCACGATCGCAAATTTATAGATGCCGTAGCCACCAGCGTCATCGCCTTTGAAAACAGCAGAGTCGCCGAATATGTGGGCGGCTACAGCGACTGGCTGCGGCAGAAAAAAACAGCTATTGCGCAGCAGGGAAACAAGTCATCATCCACCGGAGACCGTGCCGGCAGCACTAAGCGTCGCAGCAAAAGACTGAGCTTTAAAGATAAACACGAGCTGGAAAGGTTACCCGAAAAAATTGAAAAACTGGAAGCCAGCCAGCAGCAGTTACAGCAACAGGTTATGGCCGCGGATTTTTACCAGGGCAACAGTGATCACGTGAAAGCCGTGTTGGCGCAGCTTGCTGCAGCAGAAACTGCTATCGAAGAAGCTTATACGCGCTGGGAGAAGCTCAGCGAGCAGGCCCAGGACTGAAGCAACAGGTTTGTAGTATGCGTCCGCACCGACTATGGTTGGGGTCTGCAAAATTTCTAACTGGGGAGATAGAAAATGTTCAAGAGAATTGCATCGAATGTCCGCCTGTTTCGTCTGCTGGCAGCGAGTCTGAGTGCCTGCTTTGCGTTAACTGCATTACCAGCCTGGGCAGAGTGCAACTCAGATGAGGTAGGTTATGTCGCCTCCTTTTCGGTAAAGCCCGGGGGTGAAGCCGGATTTGAGGCTGCGATAACCGCGTTGGCGGAGGCCGTAAATCGTGTTGAACAAGGTGTTCTGCTCTACGCGCCCTATCGCGGTCCACAAGGCAGATATTTCATGATGGAGCGCTATGCTGATGAAGCCGCTCGCGCCGCACATGGCACACACCCGGAAGTGACCGCACTGTTTCCCGCGCTAGGCGAATTCCTCGCCGAACCGCCGGTGATAGAGCCGGTAAGCGCTGTCTGCTCCTGACAAACTAACAGCAGCAGCCTCATACCCTGGTCAAGGGAGGGATTCGTTTGTCACAGCACAAGCCGTTGAACATGTTCAAGCTTGCGTCCTACGGCGCACCGTCGATGCCTTTGTCAATGGTTTCACTGCCGCTGGCCGTGTATCTGACACCGGTTTACGCAGACTCGGCAGGCTTTGGCCTGAGCCTGGGCTTTGTTGGTCTGATGCTGGCCCTGTCACGTGTATTTGACGGCGTAACGGACCCGATCATTGGTTTTTATTCCGATCGCATCCGCACCCGCTGGGGGCGCCGCAAACCTTTCATTCTGATCGGCACACCCATCTTCATTGCGGGTGTGTGGCTTCTGTGGATCCCGCCATTCGAATTCAGCGAAATCACGGTACTTGGCTTTACGATGAACTCCGGGTATCCCTACCTGCTCGGGGTACTGGTGTTGATGTATGTAGGTGCCACCATCAAAGATGTGCCCTATTCCGCCTGGGGTGCTGAGCTTGCCCAGGACTACAACGAGCGTACCCTGGTCATGAGCTGGAAAGAGGCGTTTACCGTAGCCGGCTCGCTGATCGGCGCCATGACCCCCGCAATCATAGTGTTCTGGGGTTATACCAAGCCCACAGACAATGTTTATTTTCTCACCATCGCGCTGGCCATCACCATGCCTTTTCTGGTGCTCAACATGCTTGTGGTGGTACCGGAATATGCCGCACGGGAAACTACCAAGCGTCGTCTCCCCATCCGTGAAAGTTTCCGTTACGTCTGGGCAAATGAACCCTATCGAAAGCTGGTCATCATTTTCCTGTTTTCCACCATTGGCTCGGCGATGACCAACTCGTTGAGTTTCTTTTTTGTCAAACACGTGCTGCTGGCAGGAGAATTGTACGGTTTCTACCTTGCCCCTTATTTCATTTCGCAGATTATCGCCATTCCTTTGTGGTTCAAACTGTCCGCAAAAATTGGCAAACATCGCGCCACCATGGTCGCTATATTCTGGTACGCATTGTGGTCCTGTTTCATTCCATTGATTGCCATTGCACCCCAGGGTTGGTTTGATGCCTTTGAGCTTGGCAAGATTCTGTCTTTTCTGCCGGACAGCTGGCTGGCGGGCATGCAGGGTCAGTTTGAGGGCATCCCTACCGGCAAGTTTGCATTTTTCATCGGCGTGATGATATTAAAGGGCAGTTCCATTGGCGCGTTGAGCGCTTTGCCTTACGCCATGGCTGCGGATGTCATTGATCTGGACAGTGCACAGACGGGAAAGAGCCAGGGCGGTGCTTACTTCTCTATCTGGACGATGACGCGCAAGCTCGCCTATGCGCTGGGTCTGGTGGTGGGCACAACAACTGCCACCATTGTTGGTTTTAATTCCCTGGCCGATCCGATCACCAACCCCAACTCCTGGTCTTCGCTGTTGTGGCTGGCTTGTTTGTATTCGATTGTACCGGCAATCTTCAAGTTTGTGGCGTTGCCAATCCTGTGGAGTTATCCACTCACGGAGGAGCGGCTCCGGCAGGTCCAGCAGGAGATAGCCGAACGCGCGCTCAAAGAAACCTGATCAGGCAGGTAAGGGATCAGGCATCCAGCCGGGCGACTCTGTCGATCAGCTCTTCGACGCGCGTGCTGTAACCCCATTCGTTGTCATACCAGCTGATGACCTTGGCCATGCGACGGTCGATTACCTGGGTTAACCCGGCATCAAAAACGCTGGAATGGCTGTCACCGATCACGTCACCGGAAACAATGGGGTCTGTGCAGTACGACAATATACCCCGCATCGGCCCTTCAGCAGCTTTGCGCATGGCATCGTTGATTTCAGTTTCGGATACATCGCGCTCCAGCTCTACCGTCAGATCGACAACGCTACCATCCGGCACGGGCACCCTCATGGCCATGCCATCCAGGCGACCGGCAAGTTCCGGCACCACCAGACCAATGGCGCGTGCAGCGCCAGTGGAGGTCGGCACAATATTGGTCGCTGCACTGCGTGACCGGCGCTTGTCTGCATGCGGCGCATCGATCAGCCGCTGATCTGAAGTATAGGCATGTACCGTGGTCAGCAGACCCCGTTTGATACCAAAGCTGTCGTGCAATACCTTGGCAATGGGCGCCGCACAGTTTGTGGTACAACTGGCGTTACTGATGATGCGGGTCTGCTTGGTCACCACGTGATCATTCACACCCATAACAATGGTGGCATCCAGCGGATCTTTACACGGCACCGTCAGCAGCACCCGCTTGGCGCCGGCTTCAAGGTGCCAGTTCAGCTCTTCGAGACGCCTGAAACGGCCGCTGCTTTCCACCACATAATCGACACCAAGTTCTGCCCAGGGTAGTTTACGCGGGTCGGGTTCCCGCAGCACAACAAAGGGATCGCCATCAATACGCAGTTCGTTGCCGTTTAACACCACTTCACCGGCATACTTGCCGTGAATACTGTCGTACTTGAAGGCGTAAGCCAGATCATCAGGGTCAGCCAGATCATTCACCGCGATGACGTCATAGTGCCGCCGTAACTTGGCTATACGCGTGATGGTGCGGCCGATGCGGCCAAAACCGTTGATGGCTATTCTGGGTAACGACATTTAAACACCTTCTACAATTGTGTGACCAGCTTAGCGCCGGCCGACTGAACTTTCTTTAAAATTATCCGCATTGCCTGATAGTCTTAAGCTGCCGGACTTCACTAACCAACAAACCCGAGCTGAACTATGGCTGTTTTCGACTACGCGCAATCACCCTACCCAATTCGTGCGGATATACGCAAGGCACATCAGCTGTTCTGGCAGCGCCTGGCTAAACCAGGCAGTTGGTGGACAGGCGCTCAACGCGTGGCGATCGCGTCAGAATCTCGTCAGGCAACCCGCTGCACGTACTGCAGCAAACGTAAGCAGGCATTGTCGCCGTATCAGTTTACCGGTCGTCACGACACCAACCAGGACATTCTGAACGACGATGCTGTAGATGCTGTTCACCGCATTATCACCGACCAGACACGCATAACCGCCCGCTACGTTGAACAGAACGCTGTGAACGGTCTGTCAAAGAATGCCTATGTCGAGCTGGTTGGCATCGTGGTTGCAACGTTCAGCATTGACGAGTTCCATCGCGGCCTGGGGCTACCGCTTGAGCCACTGCCTTCTCCTGAACCGGGTGAACCCTCGCACTACCAACCCGCAATACTCAGTGAAGATATCGGCTTTGTGCCTACAATTCCGCCAGAAGGTGCGATTGGTGCGGAGGCCGATTTATGGTCTGAAGGACGTACCGCCAATGTGGTGCGGGCACTGACCTTAGTGCCGGATGCGCTGCGCGACTGGCGCATGCTTGGTGACGCCCAATATATTTCTTTTGCCAGCATGGCTGATTTTGTCGGCGACCCGGATCGATCCATCAACCGCATGCAGACGGAATTGATCGCCGGTAGAGTCTCCGCGGTTAATGAGTGTTTTTACTGAACCAGCGCACACGCCACCATGCTCCGTGTGAGCGCTTTGACCACTGAAACAGACATTGACCTGAATGCCGTCAACGGCAATCTGGACAGCGCGGCGGTTGGCATCGAGTACGGCCCGGAGCTGGTGCGCTTTGCACAAAGTCTTGCGCGCCGGGACGATGATCTGGACAAACATCGCCAGGCACTCCTGGCGCGCGCTGGCGCGCAGGTACTGGTCGATGCTGCCGGCGTTGCCGCTAACTTTCAACGCATGACCCGCATCGCAGATTCTATTGGCATCCCGGTGGATGACATGCAGGCAGATCTGGGGCGGTCTGTGCGCCAGGATCTGAATCTGGAGCGCTTTGCATCTGCCCAGAACACCTTACGGCAGACAGACCGCTAACAGCGGCACATGCCAGGCTGTTAAGCAGATTCAAGCCAGATACGCGTGGACAATTCATCCGCAGCGTCATCACGGCGGCGTTTCTGCTGACGCCGCCGCTTGAGTTCACGATTAATCACCACCCGACCACGACGCAGCGCGTTAAACAGTGCCTTACGCACCTGTTTGTTGCGATCAACCACCACAACTTCACCGCCCGAGGCCAGTGTTGCTCTGATCGTACACACTTTGTCGCGACCGCCTTTCAGACCGTTCACATCGCGCAGGCTCAGATGTAGACGCAGGACATGATTCCCCACATGGCTCATGGATTTACGCACCCGCTCCGCCAGGTTACGGCTGCTGTTAACAGGAATCTCGACATTCTGAGTTTCAATCTGAACTTCCATCTCGCTTCTCCTGAGTTAAATTTGTCAGAGGCTGACCTGGCTTTGATCAAGGCCCCGGTTAACTGAGTAAAAGCATGCCTGCCCGCCCGAGCCCTAACAAGTCGATCAGGCCGCGCATGACCTTCGATTAAAACTGCGCTGGCGGGCCCGCTTAATGTGTGATCAGTGTCGCAGCCATTGCGCGTCGCTGACCAGACAGATGCCACCAGAGCGGGTCAGCATGCTGCGCACGCCGGTAACAATCTGTTCAGTGATCTGCGGATCATCACAGGCGATTATGAATACACAGTTGGTTGACGTACCCGTGGGTTCATCCGCGCGACGCAAACCCCGATCGCCGCTGCCACCCGCGTGGCTGATGACGGTATAACCCGGCGCTTCCAGCTGACCAAGCAGCTTCGCCATGCGCTGGGCCAGAGGCTGTTCAATTACAATTTCGATCCGCTTACACGGTTTCATAAATACGCACCTACGTGGATCAGGACAGCCAGTTGACTGCCTGATGGTAAAGGGGAATACCTAACAATATATTGAACGGGAAAGTCACAGCCAGCGACAGCGCCAGATAGACACTCGGGTTTGCTTCAGGCAACGCCAGACGCATAGCCGCGGGTACCGCGATATAAGACGCACTGGCACACAGCACAATCAGCAATACCGCATCACCTTCCGGCAGCTCCAGCAACACCGCCAGACCCACCGCTATCGAGGCGTTCAGAAGCGGTAGCGCGATGCCCCAGAAAACCATCCCCAGACTACTGAGCCCCCGCTCTGCGCTGCGCATATCCTGCAGCCGTCGCATCGCAACAATACCCATGTCCAGCAGAAACAGACATAACACGCCGATAAACAGGTCATTCACCAGCGGGCTGATCTGAGCTTTGCCTTCCGGTCCGGCAATCCAGCCGATGATCAGACTGCCCATGATCAGAAATACCGAGCCGTTGAGAAGCGATTCACGCACCAGTTCGCCTGAAGCAATCAGCTCCGGCTGATCTTTTTCATCTTTCGACTGATATACGCGGTACAGGAGCAGGCCGATGATGATTGCCGGTGACTCCATTAAGGCCATTGCCGCCACCAGGTGGCCACTCCAGGCCACGCCATTGGCGTCCAGATAACTTGTACATGTCACAAAGGTGACCGCGCTGATGGAACCGTAGGTTGCCGCAGTGGCCGCTGCGTCCGCAGTCGACATTTTTCTGCGTAACAGATAAAACACATAGATCGGCACAACCGACGCCATTAACAGAGCGGTCAACAGACCCTTGGCAACTTCGAAGTCCAGCGGGCTTTCGGCCAGCGCCACGCCACCTTTAAAGCCAATAGCAAACAGGAGATACAGCGACAGAAATTTGGCCACCTGCTCGGGTATTTCGAGGTCGCTGCGCAACAGTGTCGCTGCCGCTCCCAGCATGAAAAAAAGCAAAGGTGGTGATGTGATGTTAGAAAGAAATAATGCGTCCAAAACTAACTGTCCGCCAGTTTGGCGGCTTTACTTTCCACCTGATGCTGCATTTTTGTGCGCAGGGCTTTGATGGCCGCACGCACCTGTGCATCGGATACGCCAATAATCTGCGCAGCCAGAATACCGGCGTTACGCGCGTTATCAATCGCCACGGTGGCCACCGGAATACCCGCAGGCATCTGCACAATCGAAAGCAGTGAATCCTGACCATTGAGTTTAGTGGCGCTCACCGGCACCCCGATAACCGGTACCGTTGTCAGGGAAGCCACCATTCCGGGCAGGTGAGCCGCACCGCCCGCACCTGCGATAATCACTGACAGGCCATTGGCTTCAGCTGCCAGAGCATAGTCATACATGCGTTGAGGCGTGCGGTGCGCACTGACGATGGCCATCTCCCAGGCAACCCCTAACTCTTCGAGCACATCTCGTGCTGCGTTCATAACAGGCAGATCTGAATCACTGCCCATTATAATACTGACCTTCGTCACCCCACCCCCTGATCGACGGATAAACCGGCTCAGGTAGCCAGCGCCGCTAATGCAGCGTCGACATTTTCCTGAGCTTCTTGTATTGAATGTGCTGTACTGGTGATGTGGCCCATCTTGCGCAGCAGCTGAGAACCCTTCTTACCATACCAGTGCACGTTTGTATTGCTTCCCACCGCAATAACCCCCTTTGCGTGCGCACAGGCTTGTGCTATCGCTTCTTCAAACAGGATGTTGACCATTGCTGAGGGTTCTTTCTGGGTGGTTGCACCCAGCGGCAGACCGGCAATGGCGCGCAGGTGTTGTTCATACTGGGACGTCTGGTGGGCTTCAATGGTCAGGTGCCCGGAGTTGTGCACCCGAGGCGCCACTTCGTTGATTAACAGATCCTGATTATTCCGCAGGAACATTTCAACGGCAAACAGACCTACGCCATCGAGCTGGCGAATAAACGCCAGGGCAATATGCTGCGCCCGTTCGGCAAGCTCGGCTGGTATGCCCGCGGGTGACAGGACATGACGCAGGATGTGTCCGGCCTCGTTAAAATCCATTTCCACAACGGGATAAACCGCTTCCTCACCAACTTTGCTGCGCGCCACCAGCACAGCAAGCTCACGGCGGGGTGCGACAAATTCTTCAATGATTGTTGCGGTAGGCCACAGCGTATCCGTCCCGGCACTGTTCCGGATCACCTGCACACCACGACCATCGTATCCACCCCGGTGGGTTTTCTGCACGAAAGGTAACCCAAAGCGTGCAGCCAGACTTTCAATGTCTGCATCAGGGGGGCAATCGATAAATGCCGCGGTGGGCAGCCCGTGTTCTACAAACCAGCGTTTCTGATCGCACTTATTCTGCAGCAGTCGCAGGTGGTCCACACTCGGGAACACCTCAACATCGCCCTGCTGGCAAGCCTGGGACAGGTAGTCCAGTACTTCGCAGGCAATGTCTTCAAGCTCAAATGTGATGAGGTCAACGCTACGGGTCAGCTGCCGGGCGGCATCCAGACTGTGAAGGGGTGCAACAATCAAATGGTCGGCGTATTCGTTAGCCGGACTGTCAGAGGCGGGCGTGACCAATGTGGTGGTCATGCCCAGGGTTCGAGCGGCCTGGCATAAATAGGCGCCGAGCTGGCCGGCGCCGTAGATACCCAGGCGCAAAGTCATTAGCCGTCGTCACCCAGAAAACCGAAGATGTGCAACAGGCTGGTGAACAGATTGAAGATTGAAACAAACAGCGTCACGGTTGCCATGATGTAGTTTGTTTCACCCCCGTTAATAATGCTCTGGGTCTGCCACATGATGAGACCACTCATCAGGAGAACAAACAGGCCGGAGACCGCCAGGGACAACGCAGGCATCTGAAAGAAGATGGCAGCAAGACCCAGACAGAACGCCACCAGGATGCCCACAAACAGGAAAGTGCCGAAGCGCATCATGTCTGGTGCTCTGGATGAACGCGCGTAGGCGGACAAACCCAGAAACACAACCCCTGTGGTTGCCATTGCGGAGACCACAAGAGAAGTCCCGTTAGCAAGACCCAGATACAAACTGATGATCGGGCCAAGGGTGTAGCCCATGAAGCCGGTCAGGGCAAAGACGCTGACCAGACCCCAGGCACTGTTACGTAAATAACTGGTCAGGAACAGCAGACCAAAGTAGCCGCCCAGGACCACAAACAGATTTGGGTACGGCACGCCCAGATAAGCGGTGGCCGCCGCCACCAGCGCACTGAACGCCAGAGTCATTGATAACAAACGATAAGTATTACGAAGCACCGCATGCTGGGAAGCAATTGCGGCGTCATTCATGTGGGCGGTAGCCACACCAACTTCGTTTTTCATGGAACACTCCTAGTGTATAAATCAGCCGGTACAATAACCTGTGCAACAGTAAGGACTAGTCACTCTTTGCGCAAGCTGAGTTCGGTATTACCGTATGATTTATACTTCGTACAAACCGATGTTTCCGCGCAGTCGAATCGTATTTTCCTTTGTATCGGTTTTCAACAGACTACCCTCGAAAATTACGAATATTGAAAAACAAAGGCCATAAGATTGTGCGTCATCTGAACTATACCCACCTGCTTTACTTCTGGACCGTTGCCCGCGAAGGCAGCATTGCCCGCGCCTCTGAGGTGTTACATCTGACACCTCAGACCATCAGTGGACAGCTTAAGCTGCTGGAAGAAGCTGTGGGAGAGCCACTGTTCAACAGGGTCGGACGCGGTCTGGCCATGACGGAAACCGGCCAGGTTGTGAATCAGTATGCGGACGAGATTTTCATGCTGGGCGCGGAACTGACACAGCGTGTGAAGAGCAAACAGGCACTGATTCCAACCACCCTCAACGTCGGTATCGTCAATTCCATTCCTAAACTCATTGCACTGCGCATCTTAGAACCTGCTCTGGGCCTTGACGATCCGCTGCGCGTGGTCTGTCGCGAGGGCGATCTGGAGCGCCTTTTGGGCGAACTGGCCGTACATAGACTGGACCTGGTCATCTCAGATCGATCCATCCCCACAGGCATCAACGTCAAGGCGTACAACCATCCTCTGGGTGACAGTGGTGTCAGCTTCTTTGCTCACACCAGCATCGCCGAAAAATATAAGGATAACTTCCCCCAGTGCCTGGACGCGGCGCCGGTTTTACTGCCCGCTAACGAAAGTCCCATGCGCAGGGTGCTTGAAGACTGGTTCGACAACGTCGATGTCAGCCCCCGGGTGGTTGCTGAATTTGACGACAGCGCTCTGCTGAAGGCCTTTGGCGAGGCTGCATTAGGTGTCTACCCGGCGCCTACTGCCATTGCCGCAGAAGTATCGTCCATGTATCACTCAGTGGAACTGGGCAAGGTTGACAGCGTGCGTGAGTCCTACTTTGCCATATCGCCGGAGCGAAAACTGAAACATCCTGCAGTGCTGCAGATCACTGAACGCGCACGCGAGCGACTGGGGCGCTAACCGGCACGCCCCATCAGGCCCAACTGACGGTCCCGGGTTACCACCCGGCGCAGACGCGCAGCCGCGTCGGCAACACAGGCCTGTGGATTGCTGCTCACCACCGATATGGTCTGCTTGCGTCCGCCACGCAATTCAGCCTGGAGAGTGCAGCTGTAAACGGGTGGTGCGTCGATGTGATTAGGCACAGCGTCTTTGGCCTTCAACTCAATCGCCAGATGTACCACCTGCCAGTGAACAGAGGCCAGCGCAAAGTTGATCTGCCGCTCGATTTTGGCAGGCCAACTCGGGCCGAGATCCTGATCTATATTGATTTGCGTGACCATCAGTGACTCCTAATTTGCCGCCCAGTCTAGAGCCAGCACACCTGCCAACAAGCAGATAAACCTAGCATCGAATGTTCGACGCAGCCGAAGCGACACGTATTGCAACACAGGCAGCCACTGGCTGACCAAGCATCGAAAAAAATGGACCCTGCTAACGAGACGAACTGATGGCGTACAGGCCAGAATTTGACCACCATTAAAAAGAGTTAACTGGAGGCAAAAAAATGCCGTTAGACAAAATTCTCGGCAACGTAACGAGCAACCCAGCGATAACAGGCGCGCTCAGCGGCGCAGCCGGCGGCGCTCTGATCACTGCTTTCACCAACAAAAAATCGGCCAAAAAGCTGCTCAAAGCGGGCGGCCTTGTGGCCGTTGGCGGCCTCGCTTACAAGGCCTATCAATCTTACCGCGGCGCACAACACGCTAACGAAGCGGCACCCGCTGCCGTGTCGCAACCACAGGCGCTGCCTGAACTGACACAACAGGATTTTGCCGCGGTGGTCGACGCCGAACATAACGCGGGCACAACCAGCCTTATCATCCAGGCCATGATTGCGGCTGCGCACGCCGACGGACATCTGTCAGACGCGGAACAGAAACGGATCTGGCAGGAGGCCGTAGAACTGAACCTGCCCAGCAGCGAGTTAGCTGCATTAACTGAACAGCTGTCCAGACCGCTGGACCCTGCTCAACTGGCGTCCCAGGCGCCGAACATGGAAACCCGCATCGAAATCTATACCGCTTCAGCCGTGGTCATTGACGACACCTGCGAAGCGGGCAAGCTTTACCTCGCGAATCTGGCGTCACAGCTGCAGTTACCAGCCCCGCTGGTGGAAGCTCTACATCTCCAATCTTCCGAATCGCCTGTGGCAGCCTGATTCCGCAACAGCCCGTACCGGCAGTATCCTACCCGTTGGATACGCAAAGTCCGGTATGGGCTCCCCCCTTTCATAACACGCTGCGTAAACTGCGGGCATAAAAAAACGCCTCGTCAGGGCGTTTTGTGTTCCACATCGCAGCTGGCGCCAGCGCCGTTCTGCACCACCGGTCAGGCTGCAATCTGTCCTTTCGTGTCAGTCTGCGTAGACGAGCGAATTCTGCGATAAACAATCGGCGGGAGAACCAGCCATTCAGCCAGGTCATCAAGCAACACCCGACACACTGGATCGTCAACATTGATACGCTGGCATACCGCCAGATACGCTTTTTGAGCCGTATCAGCCTGGTCGATAGACTGCGCGATGCGCCGCCAGGCGCCGCTGGGAATGTCCGCAAAGGTTGCTGCCGAGTCGCCGATGCGATTGAGATCAAAGCCTCGCCGCGCCAGTTCGGCGACACAGGCTCTTACCAGGGCAGGTAAGACATGTTCCTGCTCGCCTGCTGCTTGCCCACCTGCTTTCTGCCCACCTGCTTTTGGCTCATCTGCTTTTGGCTTATCTGCTTTTGGCTTATCTACAAAAGACATCACGACCCTTTTCGGAATCTTAGAGCCCCGACTATCTCTAATCTGAACACAACCAGCCAATCGGTTGTTGCTGAGCATTAGTTCGGCAAAATCTGACTATAGATAAGCGCCCTTCACGACGTTTTTGCTGCCAGGCGTGCGTTACGGCGCGAAATGCTGGCCTGTAACCGCGCATGCCTGGCAGGTGTCAACGGATACGACCAGATCAGCTTCAGTGCCAACGCATAGAAAAAGATCGGCCCCAGGCAATAAACCATGCGCAAAGACCAGACGCCGATTTCGGTGCTGCCCTGTACCCCGCCTGCCGGGTCAAAACCCAGCAGGCCCACAACGTTCAAAGAAACGCCGGTGCCCAGCGCAATGGCAATTTTTTCTGTGAAACCCAGAAACGCAAAATAGGTGCCGGCGCGCTGGCCGCCGGTTCTTGCGGTATCCACATCAACCACATCGGCGAGCATGGCAATAGGCAGAAACTGCAACCCGCCGAAGCAGAATCCTTTCACCACAAACAGCAGGAAAAACGCCAGATAATCGCCGTATCCCAGAAACAGATTGGCCGCGCTGACGGATGCCACCGTCAGCAAAGTACACATGAACGCCCGATGCTTGCCTATTGTTCGTCCGAGCCACAGCCAGAACGGTATGGCCGCAAGTCCCGCGATAAAGTAGAAGAAATAGGCGGCCCCAATGGTTGGCACGCCGACAATATCGCGAATAAAAAACAGACTCACCGCATTGCGAAACGCTTCCCCGAACATGACCGCCAGCGCGATGATGAGGACGCGACGCATCGGGCCGTTTTTAAGTACCAGCCGCAAGCCTTCTTTGATACTGGGTCGCTTCTCAGCAACCACGCGATCCGGCTCTTTCACCAGCATCAGAGCAATGCCTACACATATGGGCAGCACCAGAATTATGGTCCAGGCCAATCCCATCAGCACCGGGCCAGTCAAGGTTGCTCTATCGACCGCCTGCTTATCGCCAAAATCTCCGGAAAACGCGCCGATGGCATCCTGCCATAAGGTGGCAAACACCTGACCTACGCCGGTGCCGCCGTCGGCTCGAATCTCTATGATCATCGGCACCGCCGCCGCAACCATCAATCCGACCAGCACATAAATTTCCCGCGCCGCCGTGACCCGGCTGCGTTGGTGGTAATCCAGAGATAACTCCGCACCCCAGGCACGGTGAGGCAACGCAATCAGCGTGCTGCCGAGGAAAAAAACCGTAAGCCAGAAGAGGAAATAAAGCAGACCCACTTCACCCGTGGGGATAAACAGTTTGTAGACACCGAGCATCATGACGGGTGTACCCACCAGCAACCAGGGTTTACGACGTCCGAAGCGGGTCCGCCAACGATCTGTCAGCTCACCAACAAGCGGGTCGGTGACCACGTCCGTGAGACGGGCCAGCATCAGAATAGTCCCCACCGCGGCAAGGCTGATGCCCAACCCACCTGAGTAATGCGCGGGAATCCAGATCGATAACGGATAGCCTATGACGGCCAGCGGCAGGCCGACAGCGCCATGCGCAAAAACGGTTTTGTTCTTGAGTACTTCAGCCACGATGGGTCCCCTTCCCGGTGCTCAGACCAATACTATTAGCACACAAAAGGCCTTGCAAAACAGCTTTATATAACCCGGCTGAACAAAGTGTCCGAAGTTTGCCTTGCGTACCCCGGGTGCGCTGCGCAGAATTCAAACGAAGCAATGGAGGAACAGATGGATTTACAAAACCGGGTTGCGGTGATTACGGGTGGCAGTGGTGGCATCGGTCAGGCGATGGCCCGCGCTTTTCTGCGCGAAGGCGCTGAAGCTGTGGTACTGGCAGACCTCGATGCACAGGCGGTTGCCGCTGCGGCTGAAGATATTGGCTGTGAAGGTTACGCCTGCGACGTCACCAGGGAGAGTGACATTCAGGCGCTTGTCGACGGCGTGGTGCAGCAACACGGGCGCATTGACCTGTTCTGCTCCAACGCAGGTGCTGGCGGCCAGGGCCTGTTGACCGACGCGCCCAATGAAGTCTGGCAACTGCAATGGGAACTGCACGTCATGTCACATTTGTATGCGGCTCGTGCGGTTCTACCCGGGATGCTGGCACGTGGCGAAGGTTATCTGCTGAATACCGCATCTGCCGCCGGGTTGCTGGCAGCCATCGGTTCGGGGCCTTATACCGTCAGTAAAGCTGCCGCGGTAAAACTGGCAGAGTTCTTGTCTATCACACATGGCGATGAGGGTATCCGCGTTTCAGTATTGTGCCCTCAGGGCGTGAATACAGCCATGGCGCCAAAAAGCCTGGGTGATGGACAGACAGATGGGATTATTGAACCTGAAGAACTGGCACAGACTGTGGTGCAGGCCATTGCCGAAGAGCGCTTTTACGTGCTGCCCCATCCTGAAGTCGAAGATTATGTGCGCCGCAAGGGTGATAACATCGATCGCTGGCTGAAAGGTATGCGCCGGTTGCGGCAACGCTCTAACAGCTAGTGTGGGCCCAGAAACTGCGGCTGGTGTTAGAGCTGACGGTGTTTAGCGAGCCAGATCAGACTCTGCTGGTAGGCAGCGTCTGCCGTTTCGCAATGAAACCCATATTGATGCAGCTGGGACCAATTGTTGCCCGCCCAGCACCCCTCCTGGTAGTTCTGCACCAGGTTTAACAGCGCACCGAGGCAACCCTGGCGCTCACACAAGGCCAGCTTGAGTTCCTCACTGATCGGCAGGTTGTCGATCAGCGCTGCCATCGACTGATCAAAATAAGCCTCGGTACAGGACAACACGCCCAGCACAAACAGTTTCTCCGGCTCATAGGGTAAATTGTGTGCTTCACCCATGCGTCGACAAAGATCTGCGCGCATCGCGGTGTAGACACTCAACTCTGTTGGTTTCTCATCCAGCGTTGACAGACTGAACAGACTGGCAAAAGCAGACACCTGCCGCAATCCCAACATCGTGATGGCTGCGGCCACGCTCGTGATTTCGTTAGCGCGGCGGTAATGGGCGCTGTTTACCAGTTTGATAATACGATAGGTCAACACAGCATCACTTAACACAATCAGCTCAAGCTCATCCGGAGTGATATCAGGGTTCTGCAACGCAACCAGCAGATTCATCACTGCGCTCTGGTTGGCGCTGACAGTGGCGCCGAGCACGATGTTGGGTTTGGCAAAGAAGAAGCCCTGATAGAAGTCCATTCCCAGCTGCCGGCATTGCTGGTACACGGCATGGTTTTCCACCTTTTCCGCCAGCAGCTGTCGACCCGGTCTGCGCAACGCATTTGCCAGATCATCCAGCGCATCGCCGCAAACCGCCAGCACATCCAGCTTGATGATGTCGGCAACATCAAGCAATGGTTCAAATTCCGGCGTATGAATATAGTCATCCAGGGCAATCCGATAGCCTGCGTTGTGCAGCGCACGCACCGCATCAACCAGATCCTGTGTTACTTCAACATCTTCCAGAATTTCCACCACCAGCTTGGAGGTATCCAGCAACGGCATATGCAGCAGAATCTGCGCCGGAAAATTGACAAACACCGGCAAACCACCGCCATGAACATCAAAAAGGGATTGATCAAAAGCTGAGAGCAGTACTTCTGCGGTGGCTGCCTCGCCGGTGGTCGCCGCACCGCGGAACAGTAACTCATGGGCAACCACATTCAGTTGAGCATCAAAAATAGGCTGTCGCGCAAACAGCGGTTGATTCGTAGCCATGTATACAACCTGATTAATGCCTAAAGCATAGTCAGAAAACTTACTCTGGTGGGCGGCAGAGGCTGCACTGTGATCCAGGCCCGAAATCAGATCGACGCAGGCTTTGCTGTTCGTTCCAAAAAAGTACGCCATTGCCCGACAAAAATGTGAAGATAGTATTGAAAACCCCAAACGCAGACTCGAAGAACAACGCCATCATACGCTTCATCCACACATCCGACTGGCAGCTGGGAATGACCCGGGCTTTCTTAAGCGAAGAAGCCGGAGCACGATTTGCGCAGGACCGCATTGATGCAATTGCGGTGATCGGAGCACTCGCAAGCCAACACGATGCACAGTTTATTGTGGTTGCCGGTGACGTGTTCGAATCAAACCAGCTGAGCCGCCAGACTGTAAAACGCACCCTGGATGCGCTGCGTCATCTGCCGGTGCCAATTTTCCTGCTGCCGGGCAATCATGATCCGCTGGACAACAGCTCGATCTTTCTGACGCAGGAATTCCAGCAGGCAGGGTCGAACATCGTTGTGCTGAGCGACACCCAACCTCACAGTCTGCCTGACTGCCCGGGCGTCGAAATTATCGGAGCACCCTGGCATACCAAACACCCCAGCCTGGATCTGTGTCGTCATCTGATCGACCGCCTTGAACCCACCACCGCGACAAGAATTGTTGTGGCTCATGGCCAGGTCGATACTTTGTCGCCAGACAAGAGCAGGCCGGAAATCATTCATCTGGCCAGCGTCGAACAGGCAATTGCAGAGCACAAACTGCACTATCTCGCCTTGGGTGATCGGCATTCAGTAACCGCGGTAGGCACCAGCGAACGCATCTGGTACAGCGGCGCACCGGTGAGCACTGATTTTGATGAGGTAGCTCCGAACCAGGTGCTGCTGGTATCTCTGGAAGCCGAACGCCACTACACGGTTGAAAACCTTGCCGTGGGCGAATGGCAATTTATCGCACATCATCAGCCTATCAATGGCGCGGAAGATCTGGACCAACTTGCGCGGTGGCTGGAGCAGATTGCAAACAAACAGCGGACCGCAGTTAAAATAAGTTTCGAAGGCAGCATCGACCTGACAACGGCAGCTGCTCTTGACAACATCATGCGCGAAGCAGAACTCCTGTTTGCCAGTTTGAACATTCGTGAACGACTGACCAACCTGCACGTTTCGGCGTCGGTCGCAGACGAAGACGATGTTGCCCTGTCCGGTTACGCACGATCCGCATGGCAGGAGCTCCAGCAGGCCGCTGCCAGCGGTGAATCCGCTGCAGAAGACGCTTTACGCCTGCTGTTTCGCCTGCATCAGAATCACACAGGCTGAGACGGCGACATGAAACTGCACAAACTGAGCCTGCACAACTGGCGTGGCATTTCACACAGAGAGATCACATTTGACGCTGGGGTCACGCTGCTGGAAGGTCCTAACGAGGTGGGCAAGTCTTCTATCATTGAAGCCATCCAGCTGATTTTTTCCGAGCTGGACTCTTCCAACAAAAAGCAGGTCAAATCCATTCAACCAGCAGGCCAGGACGTTGGCAGCGAAGTCAGGATTGAGTTCAGCGTGGCCGGCTATCATCTGACTTACGCAAAAACCTACAACAAAAACAGAAGCACAACAGCACATATCAGTGGCGCGCTGCACGGACAGGAAACGGGACGCAGCGCACACGAATGGGTTGCCAATCTGTTAGCCGAACACGTAGACATGACCTTATGGCAGGCGCTGCTGGTTGACCAGGGTGAACAGATCAATCAGATCAAACTTAACCATTCCGTCAGTCTGGCCCAGGCGCTGGACAGCGCTGCCGGGGCGGCGAATACACCCGGCTCAGACGATGACACCCTGATTAACGCAGCCCAGCGCGAATACGAAACCTACTTCACGTTGAAAACCGGGCGCATCAAGTACAAAGAACTCCTGCAGCAGACACAGGAGACAAAAACGCGTCTGGCTGAACTGATCGCTATTCAACAGCAACTCGAACAGGATCAGCAACAGCAGCAAACCACGCTCAAAGAAGTTGAACGATTGCGCCAACTTCTACCGCAGATGCAGCAGGCGGAAGAGAATCAGGGACAACGCTGGCAGGCGCTGCAGCAGCAACAAGCCAGACTGACCGCAAAACAACAGGCGCTGGCGGATGTTGAGATCCAGCTCACCCGCGTCAATGAGGCTATGCAAACCCGAGCAGACCAGCTTGCTCAGATTCAGGAAAAGCAGCAGGCGGTCACGGCATTGACCGAAGAGATCGAACGACTTTCACAACGCCTGCAACAGGAAAATACCAAGCTCAGCACATTGCAAGCCGGACTTACACAGCTGCACAGCGATGAAAAAGAAATACGCCAGCAGGAACAGCGGGCCCGCGCAGATCTGGAGCATCTCGATAACCAGGCGCAACTGGCAAGACACAGCAAAACCCTTGAGCAGATACGTGCCATTGAGGAGGAACTCGCCGATCACCTCAATGTCATTGCCACAATCAAAGTTGATGCAAAGTCACTTGCAGCCTATGTGCAGCTCGAGCAGCAGCTGGCCGTTGCTGAAGCAAAAGCGCAGGTCGCCTCAACAGACCTGACCTTAAGCGCCAGACAAGCACTCAACATTATCGTTGGCGACCAACCCATCGAGCTGAAAGCGTCTGCGCAGCACCGCACCTCTACCAGCAGCACCTTGCTGATCGAGCTGCCGGACTTACTCGACATTACAATTGCGCCACCGGCATCGACCACAGATCTGGCCAACGAGTACCAGCGCGCTCGAGATGCGTTACAGAACCTGCAGGCACAACTGGGTGTTTCCGATCTGCAGTCCGCAACAACACTTGCCAGACAACGTTCCGATCGCGAAGCAGAAGTACAGCAGCTCAAATCGCAACAACACAAAGCGCTGCAGGACCTGCACATCAGTGAGATCGAACAACAGGTTAAAATCCTGACAGATACCGGCTCGCGATATATTGAAACTCGTCCGGCCACCCCACACCTGCCTGCTGACCGGCATGCTGCTGCCGACATTGTGGCTCTTGTAGAAAAGCAGCGTCAGCGTCTGCAGAGGCAGATTGACGAGGCTACCCAGGCCTGCCAGCGGCAGGTTGCAGCCGTCGCGGCAGCCAGGCAAGCCCTGGATGAAAAAGTAGCCGCTCAACAGGCAAACGCTGCCGCCTGCGAAGCCCTGACCGCAAATCTTGAAAGCCAGCGGCAGACACGTTCCGATACCTCGCTGGCCGCACTGCGGGACGAACAACAGTCCATGGCAGACACACTGCGCCTTGAGATTGGACAAGCTGTTAACGAACTTGCACAACAGAACATCGATGCACAGAAACTGCTTCTCGAAAACGCAGCAGACAGCGTGCACCGCACCAGCGCCGAACTGCGTCAGCAGGAACAGGCGCTTGCCATCCTCAATGACCGGCTCGAAACCGCCAGGGCCAATGGTCTGCATGAGCGCATTGTGCAGACCGAAGCTCAGCTGCAGCAACTGGAACACAATTGCAAAACCACAATACGCAGGGCGGAAGCAGCAAGCAGGTTGTGGGAGACGCTGAACCGGCACCGTGATGCGACCAGGCAAGCCTACCTGCAGCCATTAAAACAACAGGTCGAAACCCTCGGCAGGCTGGTGTTTGGTGCCACCTTCGCAGTTGAGGTAGCACAAGACTGGTCCATCACCCATCGGACCCTGGGTAACACAACCCTGGCTTTCGAAGACTTAAGCATCGGCGCAAAAGAACAGCTTGCCATTCTCATGCGTCTGGCGGCCGCCCAGCTGGTAGCACAGCAGAACGGCATCCCGCTGTTCATTGATGATGCCCTGGGCTTTTCCGATCCTCAGAAGCTCAACGATATGGGTGCCGCGATCGCCGCGGCAGGACGCACCTGCCAGATCATTATTCTCACCTGCGCGCCGGGACGTTACGCAAACGTGGGCAATGCTAAACTGATTAAACTGAGCCCTTAGAGACTGCTCAGGCGCTGCGAATGCCACTACGCTGGCAGAGTGTTCTGACGTATCATGCGCTTTCAGATACTCAGGATATTTTGGCATGACAGAAGCATGGATCATCGACGCGGCCCGCACCCCACGCGGCATTGGCAAACAAGGCAAAGGTGCGCTGTGGGAGATCCACCCGCAGAAGCTGCTGTCTACGGTGCTGAAATCCCTGGCTGAGCGCAACCAGCTGAACACCGCCGACATCGACGATGTGATCATCAGCTGCAGCAGTCAGATCAAGAAGCAGAGCGCCTGTATCGGTCGCATGTCAGCTCTGGATGCCGGATATTCCATCAAGGCATCTGGCGTGACGCTGGACAGATTCTGTGGCGGCGGTATCAGCGCCGTCAATATGGCTGCAGCCAGCATCATGAGCGGCATGGAAGATCTCATTGTCGCCGGGGGCGTTGAGATGATGTCTTACACGGCTGCGGAAGGTATCCCTACACCACTGGATGCCGGCAACGTAGACCTGCGCAATGCGCATCCCCAGACCAATGTGGGTATTGCTGCGGATATTATTGCCACTGAAGAAGGTTTCAGCCGCACAGAGCTCGACGCTTTTTCTGCTGAAAGCCAGCGGCGTGCAGGGGCGGCCCTGGATTCCGGCGCTTTCAGCAAAAGTCTGACGCCTGTCTATCGACCTGATGGCACGCTGGCACTGGACAATGAAGAATACCCGCGGCCCCAGACCACCGCTGAAAGCCTGGCCGGCCTGGAGCCTGTATTCGGTCGCTTTATGGATCTGCCCTTCTTCGACTCGGGTCTGACCTTTCGGGAAATGGTGGCGAAAAAGTGGGGTCACCTGGATATTCAACACGTACATCATGCAGGCAGCTCATCCGGCGTTGTCGATGGTGCCGGCGCGCTGGTACTGGCGTCGCCGGAATACGCACAAGCGCACGGCCTGAAGCCTCGGGCCAGAATCAAAGCCATGGCAAACATGGGGCATTCACCCGAATACATCCTCAACGCACCTGTTGATGCGGCTAAGAAAGTGCTTGGCAAAGCGGGTATGACACTCAACGATATTGACCTGTTTGAAGTCAACGAAGCGTTTGCCGTGGTACCGGTAAAGTTCATGCGCGATCTTGGCGTGGATCACAACAAGGTGAACGTCAATGGGGGTGCTATTGCCCTGGGGCATCCAATAGGCGCAACCGGCGCCATGTTGATCGGCACTGCCCTGGATGAACTGGAACGTCGCGGCGACAACACCGCGCTGATCACCATGTGTGCAGCAGGTGGCATGGCACCTGCTGTCATCATCGAACGCATGTAAGCACCGCATGTAAGCACCGCTTGCAAGCACAAAGGAGTCGCAAACGATAACAGTTTGCGGCTCAACTGCACCCCCGATCGGTTCGCCGGCACAATGGCCAGTCAGTTTCAGCCCGTTGCGCTCTGCATCCGCGCCAGTCTTGTGGCAATGATCTGCTCAGCCTCAGCCATGATCCTTGTGATCAGTTCCTGACAGGTTGGAATGTCGTGGATCAGCCCCGCCACCATGCCACATGACCAGGCCCCAGCGTCCATTTCTCCGTCAATCATGATACGCGGATAAACTCCGGCAACCTCTTGTGCAATGTCTGCAAACTTAAGGTCGCTGCCTAACGCACGCTCTTTTTCCAGTAAGCGCTCTACGGCTGCGTTTGTCATCACCCGTTCGGTGTTGCGTAGCGGTCGCATCACCAGGCGTGTATCCAGCTCACTGGCAGCCACGATCGCCTGTTTAACATTGTCGTGTACCGGCGCTTCCTGCGTGGCAATAAATCGAGTCCCCATGTTCATGCCTTCCGCCCCCATGGCCAGTGATGCCACCAGGCTGCGGGCATCTGCCTGGCCGCCGGAGGAAACAAAGGGAATCTCAAGCTCGTCAGCGGCCCGCGGCAATAAGATCATGTTGGGAATATCATCTTCGCCCGGGTGGCCTCCACATTCAAAGCCATCAACGCTGACCGCATCGCAACCAATGGATTGCGCTTTCAATGCGTGTCGCACAGCAGTGCATTTGTGAATCACCTTGATGCCATTTTCTTTCAGCAGCGGCAGGTACTCAGACGGATTGTTACCTGCGGTCTCCACCACTTTCACGCCACCTTCAATAATCGCTTTGAAAATCGCCGGATAGTCTGGTGGATTCAAGGTCGGCAGAAAGGTGACGTTGACACCAAATGGTTTGTCCGTCATCTCGCGGCATTTTGCAATTTCATTGCGCAGATCATCCGGCGTTTTCTGTGTCAGCGCGGTTATGATGCCTAAGCCACCTGCGTTGGACACCGCGGCAGCCAGTTGCGCGTAGCCGACGTAGTGCATGCCCCCCTGGATAATCGGGTGTTCAATAGCAAACAGTTCTGTAATTCTGGTTTTCATAGTGGCCTGTAATTTGCGGTTGTTTTCAGGCCGCGTATCTAACACCATCACAGCCCTGTTTTCATCATCACAAATGTATCCCACCCAGCAGATATGCGCGGCCTGAAACAACTTGATCTCAAGCAGCTGACCCCAGCAGATAACCGTGATTTAACCGTGCCGTCGATTTTCGGGTATACCGCAGCCTCCTGGACTGAGGCTTTGTCGAACCTCGGCCCGGTTGTGCAACTGCACATCAATGCACAACCGTGCATCGTGATCAGCTCAATGGCGGCCAATCAGCAGGCCTGGCGCAATCCCGCCCAGTGGTCCTATAGGGACACCGATTTCTCAAACATTTTCCGCACACAGCTCGGACCAGATCACGTCACCATTCTGGACGGAGAACCCCACCGCCGCTTGCGCAAACTGATTTTACCCGGGTTTGGCGCCGCGGCCATGCGCAGGGACGTACAAACAACCTGCACAACTTTTGCACAGAATATTGAGCGCCAGGCAGGCAGCACCGTCGACCTGTACAGACTGGCCTGCACAACCATGGCCGATGCCTTGACCCGGACACAGATCAAAACCCCAATCACGGCGGCCCAGCGCTATGACCTGTGTGGTTTTGAAGAAGAGTTTATCGCCGCGTTACAGCTCAGTCCGCCAGACCAGGCACATTGGTTTGCAAGACCTGCTTATCAGAAAGCCCGCGATAGCGCTTTTGCTTTTTTCAACCAGGTACTCAATGCCAGACTGAGGGGTCATCGCGAAGACGACTCTCTGGACATCATTCTGCAGCGCTCAGCACACTCGGAATTCACACCGCTGAGCCGCACAGAAATCATTGAAAGCATCTATCTGCTGAGCATTGCCGGCGTTGGTAACATTGCCCATCTGCTTTGCACCATGCTGTGGAAAGTCGCCGGCACCCGGTGGCAGGGCGAGGCGCGGCGGCAACTGCGCAACGTAGACCTGGCCAGGCTCGACGGTATGAAAGGTCTGCCCCTGCTCAAGGCCCTCATCAATGAAACAGAACGACTCTTCCCTCCCGCGCCGGTGATACCCAAGCGCACCACTCAGGATATCGAGCTGCTGGGGCAGCAGATTCCCCGAGGTTCGCTGGTACTGCACCTGCATACGTTGTCGCATTATGATCCGGCAACTTACCCGTCACCTTTTGAGTTTCAACCGCAACGCTGGCTGGAAGGTTCGCCTGCCAGGACAAATGCTTTTGGGGGCGGCAAACACCTTTGTCTTGGCATGGGTGTTACCAGAGCCCTGTTGCCGCTGTTAGCCGGTTTGTTACTCAGAGACTACCAGCTGGATCTGCCGGAGCCACCACAGACAAGGATCATCGATGCGGACTTCGGTTCGGTGCCTGTCAGTACTGCCATGCGTGTCACACTACAACGCACGGCAGACTGAACAGATACAGGACGCCCGGCCTACAGGGCGTACTTCACCGATGCATATATCCGGCGTCCACGCGGATCAAAGACAGACAGATCCGTACCATTGGCATTCTTCAGCTCAGGCAGATCGGCATCAAACAGATCAATGGCGCCAACACTGAAAGTGACTTCTGAGGCTTCCAGCTGCAGAACGTAGCTGTAATTCAGATCAAATGCGTAGTACGGATCTAAATCACCATCACCGATAATGTTGTTGGCACTGCCGTTGTCTTCATACGCTCCAACATAGCGCATGTTCAAACGCGCAGAATGATTGTGACGCAACCAGCTGATACCGACGTTACCGCGCAGATCCGGCATAGAGCGGGTCAGTCGGCGGGTGGGATCATTGTTGGTAAAGCCGGCGGCATCAAAATCCGGTTGACCACCGGGGAAGTCGCTGACTTTAAACTCGCGTATCCAGTTCAGACGACCGTCAACAATAAAATTGCCCAGGTCGGTTCCCCAGATATAGGCAAAGTTAGCATCGATACCATCCGTTTCGACCTTACCGGCATTGATACCGCCACTGGCGATAATCTGCAGGTCTCTTGACGCATCAACACGGCGCGTAATACGACCACCATCAAATCCGGAATTGTCAGGGGTGATGCTATAAGCGCCGGGGTTGACCTGACAGACTTCCCCACGGGGCTGGCCGGGATCAAACTCAGCCAGGCTGGGGTCACACGCAGCGCCAAAATCCGGTTGACCGGGCACCGCGATGACAAAATCATTGGCTGCCAGAGCGGCCTCGAACAGTGCCAGCTCTTCCCCCAGCAGAGATTGTGTAGGCACATCGATAATTTTGTCTTCAAAACGGATCATGTAGTAATCCATACCGACGGTCAGACCTTCCAGCGGACCATCGGTGGGCGACCAGATTGCACCAAAGTTGAAGGTGGTGGCTTCTTCGGGTTTCAGATTGGGTGAAGGCTGTCCCTGTTTGACAATAATGATTGTCGGTGTGTTTTCTTCGCTGGGGAAGTCACAACGCCCCGTGCGGACACAATTCTGACCAGCCGGGTCAGTGCCTTCGCCAAGCACATCGCGTACGCCGAATTCCAGGCTGAAGCCTGTGCCTTCTTCAATCTGCGCAAGACCCGGGCCACGGAACGAACTGCTGGCTGAGCTGCGCAACACCAGCGCATCGGTTGCCTGCCAGCGCACACCAATCTTGGGATCAAAGGTTGAGCCGATACCGCTGCCATAATCTTCGTAGCGCGCCGCCAGTTGCAGATCGACGGTATCGCCAAGGGGCACCTGAAATTCAACAAAGGCGGCCATGATGTCGCGATCGGCATCAAAGTTGCGGTTCTCAGAAAGACCCGCTACCGACTCCTGTCCGCTGAGCTGACCGAAACTGTTCACCTCACCGATGAATTTCGGATTAACCTTTGTTTCCCGTCCCTCTTCGCGATACTGCATGCCAAAAGCCATGGAGACCGGGCCCGCATCAAGATCAAACAGTTCTCCCGCCAGCACAAAGTCTACCGATGTCAGAAAAGTCTCTGAACGCTGGGCATCTTTCATCGGGAATTCCAGCCAACGCAGCAACTCTTCTGAGTTGGTGAACCCCGGCGTGCCTGCACGGGTCAGGTAAGGGTTGAAGAAAAAACAGCCCTGGGCGTTGTCGCCGCGATTGCTGCTGGTCAGCGCCACCACCACATTGTCGGGATTTATAAAGGGTTGGCCAGGTACGGTACCCATCAGGGCTTCAAAGGTACCTTCAAGTGGTCCAACTGCAAACGGTTCAGGTGAGGTTGTATCAAACACACCATCCGCACCGGCCAGCAGAAAACGCGCATCCGGATTATTCAGATCACCATCCGGCACACAGCTGGGACCACCCAGACCATAGTGGGCAAGCTCCAGGCGATCACTGTCAAGACCAAGAAAATTGGTCGCAAATTCGGAATCGCCCCGGGTCACTGAAAAATCATAATTCCAGGGTCTGTCCGCCAACGTGATATCACCACGCACGCCAAGCTGAAACCTGGTTGTTTCCTGTTCATTGTGACTGTCGAACTTACGGTCCCGGTCAATACCAGGCACACGCACTTCATAATCCAGCAGCTCAACCGGCCCGGTTGGCGTTGCCAGGCCTCGGTTGAATGTAAAAGACGGATCATTTAAGCCAAGAGAACCGATGCCGCCTGGGGTAAGCGCCGGCAGACTGCCGGACAACGCATACTTGGGCTCAATAGGACCGGCATGGACGGGACGACTTTCGCCGCTGCGGGAATCGAACCAGGACGCTTGTGCATAAACTTCGAGGCTTTCGTTAAACAGGTGCGAAAAGGTGCCCATGACACTGGCGCGTTCCTGTTGCGGGATAAAGACTTCGGTATCACTGCCGTTACGGAAGCAGGCGTTTGGCGAAGAGTTAAAGCCATCGTTGACAAAGAAGCCATTGGCTTCGCATAACGCATCGGGACCTTCAAAAGAAAAGCTGTTCACAATGGTTGGATTCTGCCTGGGAAACACATCCCGCGTCAGGTCGGTGCGGTCTTTCGACTCAAGATGGCCGCGATCAAAAAACTCACCACCAATTACAAAGTGTGTGTTGTTATCATCACTGGCCCAGCCAAATATGGCGCCCAAAGTGGCGTCATCCTGACTGCCTTCGCTGGTTTCCTGGTACTTTGCCGTGATCTCAAAACCTTCAAAATCACTGCGCGTAACAAAGTTTACAACACCCGCGATCGCATCCGAGCCATAGATTGCCGAACCACCATCTTTCAACACCTCGACGCGCTCCACCATGGTGATGGGTATGGTATTCACGTCAACAAAACGGTCGCCGTCAGCCAGCTTCTGTCCGGCAAAAGGCATGCGTTTGCCATCTAACAACACCAGGGTCGCGGTGGGACCCACACCGCGCAGATTCACGTTAGCCAATCCAGCACCGGAGTTGCCGTTAAATCGAAACTCATTCTGTGGCGCCGTATCTGAACCGGAAGCAATTTCCAGATTGCGGATAAACTCAGCCACATCAGATACACCTGAGGTGACAAGTTCGTCGCGGGTTACGGTCTGGACAGGGGATGGGGCGTCCTCAGGCGAGCCTTTGATATAAGAACCGGTGACAATGATTTCTTCAAGCACACCGGTACCGGCATCCTGCGCCAGTACCCAGGAGCTGCAAAAAGTACACAGCACAAACAACACTCGTAACAGCTTCACTTCATTTCTCTCCCAAAAAACGTTAACCGAGCCTCGTCAGCGTAACGTGTTGGGCAGCAGATGTAAAGCGTTTAGAGCCGGAATCTGTCGGACAATCTTCCTCGCCAGCGTGTAAATTTGCACAAAAGTAAAAACATCCCGCACATCAGGCGGCGAGACTGACCACCGTCGCTGCCGGGATACTGTATCGCTCGCGGATCTCACTTAGAGGCTGTTCAAACAAGTCTTCCCAGCGTTCGAACTGCAGATTTGGTGTTGTACGACCGTACTGCCACCCCTGGGTGATGGCATCCATCACCGGCACGATGCTGTCCGGCTGCAGAAACGTCATGCGCGCCGTGGTGGTGGCCATCCACATCCCGAAGTAAGGAAACTGCAGTTGTGCAAGACAGAAAGCCTGCAACGCCAGTTCATGTAATCCGTTGGGTGTGTAGCCAGTCACCACATGCAGAATGTCGTGTATCTGGAAACCGCGGATAATCGCGTACCGGATGGGTTCCGGCATACGATCAAGCTGACCCGACGAGGCCATATAGTCGTGCAGCTGCTTGTAGTTGGTGGCAAGATTTTTTTCCAGGCCATTGTCACTCAAAAATTCGTAGTAGCCTCTACCCAGTGAACCCATCGGCATCTGCTGCAGCGTTTCCAGTTCAATCTGAGGGGCAAAGTAGCCGCTGCTCAGGAATTCTTCAGCACCGGGCATAGCCTGAAAGTTGGCAACATACCGATCAATGGTTATCTGCGGTGCGGTCGCCCACCATTCATTGAACAGCAGGTGTACACCATGGTCATCAGGGTTGTTAAACGTACGGACCATGTTCTGCACAAAGTCCGGATGCAATTCAGGGAGAGTGGATGTCATTTGAGCTTCTCGCTTGCCTTGTGGGTGTTTCGTAAGTAACGTTACCGTGACTGGCTCGCGTAGACAACCCTTTCCGCCCGCAATCTGGATACACCATGACCCAACGCTACACCCGCGAACTGCATCGAGCAGGACCGATACCAACCCGTTCACGTGTGTTCCAGGGGTTAGGCGCGCTCCCTAATACCTACAAAGACTTTGCCTTCAATACTTTCCTGCTGTTCTTCTACAATCAGGTACTTGGACTTTCGCCGGCCCTGGCATCGCTGGCCATCATGTTCGCCATTGTTGCTGATGCCATCAGCGACCCTCTTGTGGGTTCTTATTCAGACCGGCTGACGCACAAACTCGGCCGGCGGCATCCCCTGATGTACGCCGCCGCGCTACCGCTGGGTGTATGTATAACCCTGCTCTTTACACCGCCTAACGGACTTACCCACAACGCGCTGTTCCTGTGGTTGCTGATATTTTCCATTGGCACACGCACCGCCATGACGTTTTTCCTGGTGCCCTGGAGTGCCCTCTACGCAGAACTGACCGACGACTATGAGGAACGTACCGCGTTATTGTCTTACCGCTTTCTCATCGGCTTCGCCGGCGGCGTCACTTTCAGCTGGTGCACCTGGACATTCATATTTCCGTCCACAGAAACCTTCAACCCAGGGCAGCTGAATCCCGATGCGTATCTGGTGTTCGCGGTTGTCCTGGGTGTGCTGGTCACTTTTTTTGCATTGGCAACCACACACCTCACAAAACGCGAGGTACCCTATCTTCTGCAGCCCGATGTGAAGCAGACGTTCAGGCTCAAATTCCTGTTTGCGGATTTCTGGAGCGCGTTGAGCAACCGCGACTATCTGGTGCTGTTTATCGGCCTGCTGTTTTCCAGCGCCATCACCGGCACCCTGGCGGCACTGGAGATCTATCTGAACACTTATTTCTGGGGTCTGGGACCCGAAGATCTGCGCTGGTTCGCCCTGGCAGCCAGCGGCGCATTGCTGGCGTTTCTCACCATCACCTGGCTGCAGAGTCGCTTTGACAAAAAGCATCTGCTGATCGCATCGATGCTGATTTCCCTGGCCAAAGGCATAACATTAATCAACCTGCGTCTTGCCGGTCTGCTGCCGGATAACGACACCGCGGCGTTGCTGTACATACTGCTGGTCAATGAATTTGTGGGCGCTTACGTGTTAACGATCACTGTGATGATGTTTATCTCAATGGTGGCAGACACCCTGGATGCACAGGAACTGGCGACCGGTCAACGCCAGGAAGGCATGTTTTCCGCCGCCATTTCTTTTTCCGCTAAAGCCACAACCGGGTTGGGGGTGCTGTTCGCCGGTCTGGTTCTGGAAATGCTTATCGGTTTTCCCCAGCAGGCAACCCCGGACACTCTGCCGGAGGAACTGTTGATGCGCATGGGCATTGTGATCGGCATTGCCATACCGCTGTGTTATCTGCTGCCTTTCTACATCGCCAGTCGTTACAACATTTCCCGCGAGCGACACACTCAGATCAGAAACGCGCTGGATCAGCAGCGTCTGCAGGCCTCAAGGACAGCTGGCTGAAAAAAATGTCCTGCGCGCCCTCTGTCCTACCGATGTTTTGCTATCACCTTTGTCCCTGCTAGTATCTGGCGTGAATTCGAGCGCTGCATGCGGATCCGGAAAAAGTGTGCAGCCATCAACTTCACACCATTGAACTTCCGATATTAAAGCAAGGAGACTGGTCGCAATGGCTAAGCTGAACATCAACGGCAACGACGTGGAGTTGGAATTTGATCCAAACACGCCGTTACTCTGGGTCTTACGTGAACAGGCAGGCCTTACCGGCACCAAGTATGGCTGCGGTATAGCACAATGTGGTGCCTGCACCGTACACATCGACGGCAACCCCATCCGGTCTTGCGTGTATCCTGCAAGTGCCGTTCAGGCCAGTCAGAAAATCACCACCATCGAAGGTCTGTCTGCCAACGGCGATCACCCCGTGCAGCAGGCATGGGTAGAACTTGACGTGCCTCAGTGTGGATTCTGCCAATCCGGCATGATCATGTCGGCAGCGGCGCTGCTGGCCAGCAATGCAGCGCCAAGTGATGCGGAAATCGATCAGAACATCACGAATATCTGTCGTTGTGGCACATTTCAACGGGTTCGCGCCGGCATTCACCGCGCCGCTGAACTGAGCAAGGAGGCTTAACTGTGACAACTGAAGCACACAATACCGCGCCGGATCTCACCCTCAACCGTCGCGCATTTCTGGTCTCCACCGCTCTCGGCGGTGCCGGCCTGTCGCTGGGTATGTCGTTACCCGCTAACGCTGATACCGCCCCGGGCTCAAACGATGAAGTCAATGCCTGGGTGGTGATCCAACCAGATGACACGGTCATCATCCGCATTGCCCGCTCAGAAATGGGTCAGGGCACGCTCACCGGCCTTGCTCAGATGGTGGCTGAAGAACTTGATTGTGACTGGGACAAAGTCACCTGGGAGTATCCGACACCTGGGCAGAACGTGGCGCGTAATCGGGTCTGGGGCAGCTTTGCCACCGGCGGCAGTCGCGGCATTCGTGGCAGCCATCAGTATGTGCGCGAAGGCGGTGCAGCAGCACGCATGATGTTAATGCAGGCAGCGGCCGGTTACTGGCAGGTACCCGTCAGCGAATGCACGGCATCCAACAGCATCATTACGCATACCCCCACCAATCGCACCACCACCTATGGCAAAGTCGCCACCGCGGCTGCACAACTGGTACCGCCCTCTGAAGTGCCGTTGAAAGACCCTGAAGACTGGAAGGTCATTGGTCAGCCGCTGCCACGTCTGGATACCATAGAAAAAACCAACGGCAAGCAGATTTATGGCTCTGATCTGAACCTGCCGGGCATGTTGAATGCCGCCATCAAAGCGTGTCCGGTGACAGGTGGTAAACTGGATTCGTTTAATGCCAGCAGAGCCCGATCCATGCCGGGTGTCAAATCCGTCATCGAGGTGGATAATGTTGCGGTCGCGGTCATCGCGGATACCTGGTGGCAGGCCAAAACCGGCCTGGACGCCGTCGACATAAAGTGGGACTACGGTCCCAACGCCGGTGTCTCTCAGGCAGATATCGTTGCAGATATTGTGGAAGGCCTGACTGCCGAGCAGGCTTTTGTTGGTAATGAAAACGGCAATGTGAAAGAAGGTCTTGCCAAAGCCACCAAACGCATCGAAGCGACCTACAGCTATCCGTTTCTGAATCATGCAACCATGGAGCCGATGAACGCCACCGCGCTCTGGACCAAAGATGCTTGTGAGGTCTGGTGCCCGACACAGAACGGCGAGGCAGCCCTCGCCGCCACTGCTGAGGCGGCTGAACTACCCATTGAGCAATGCGAAGTACATAAACTCATGCTCGGTGGCGGCTTTGGCCGTCGCGGCGCACCTGACTATATCGATCAGGCGGTTAAAATCGCCCGAACCATGCCGGGCACCCCCATCAAATTGATGTGGACCCGGGAAGAAGACATGAAACATGGGTTTTACCATCCCATTACCCAGGCCCGACTCGAAGGCGGCCTGGATGATGACGGTAACCTGACGGCACTGCATCTGCGCATCTCAGGCCAGTCCATTCTGGCCACGCTGATTCCGCAGGGTCTGCAGGACGGTAAAGACCCGGCGGTCTTCCAGGCTCTGTTACCTTCAGGCGATCAGGCCATCAGCTACAGTGTGCCTAACCTGTTGATTGATCACGCCATGCGCAACAGTCATATCCGACCCGGGTTCTGGCGTGGCGTCAATGTCAATCAGAACGCAGTTTATATGGAATGTTTCATGGACGAGCTGGCCCATGCTGCACAGGTTGACCCCCTGCTGTTCCGCCAGCGCCTGATGCAGGATAATCCCAAAGGCCTGGCAGTGCTCAACGCGGCCGCTGAAGGCGCCGGTTGGGGCACACCTGCTGCACCCGGTGTGCATCGTGGACTGGCCACCTGTTATGCCTTCGGCAGTTATGTTGCGGCATGTGCAGAGGTATCCGTGGATGAGGCCGGCGCGCTGAAAATGCACCGCATTGTCGCGGCTACCGATCCCGGTTATGCGGTCAATCCTCAACAGATTGAAGCTCAGGTGGAAGGCTCGTTTGTGTACGGTCTGTCCGCTCTGCTGTATGGCGAATGTACCGTTAAAAACGGCGAAATCGAACAGGATAACTTTCACACCTTTTCGTCCATGCGCCTGGCAGAAATGCCCAGGGTTGAAACCATTGTGATGCCATCCGGCGGGTTCTGGGGCGGTGTGGGTGAACCCACCATTGCCGTGGCCGCGCCAGCGGTGCTCAACGCGATTTTTGCCGCGACCGGTAACCGCATTCGCGATGTACCTCTGAAAGGCAGAAACCTGCGCACCGCGTGAAGCCAGCCGGAACATGGGCAGTGCCGCTGGTCGGATTATGCCGACCGGCATTGCTCTGCCTGACGCTGATATCAGCAGTAGACTCACAGGGCGCCGAACCTGCCAGTGCGGCGGCGGTCATGGTGCAGGCCTGTTACGGCTGTCATGCCAGACCTGGCTCCCGCGCGCAGGGTCTGGTGCCTTTCCAACAGACTTCCGCGGCAAAACTCGCCGATAAATTGAGGGCCTACAAAAATGGTGATCTGCAAGGCACAGTGATGAACCGCATCAGCCTGGGTTACACGGATGCGGAACTGTCTGACATTGCGTCAGTCATCGCACAGACGTTGCCAAACGAAGCTTTGCCGGCAGCGCCGGAGTAAGTCAGATGTTTTCCCGGCGTGACCTGCTGAAGCACAGCCTGACTACTTTGACGGCCACCGCCGCAGGCGCGGCTCATGCAGGCCGTGCCCGGGTGGTTGTGATTGGCGGAGGTTTTGCCGGCGCCAGTGCAGCAATTGAGTTAAGACGCATTGATCCAGGCCTCAGAGTCACGCTGATCGAAACAAACCCGACCTACTACGCCTGTCCCTTAAGTAATATGGTAGTCACCCGCTTACGCAGGATCTCTCAACAGGCCTTCGGTTACACCACGCTGGCCGCCAGCGGCATCCATGTAATACATGAGCGAGCTGAGGATGTTGACCCGGCGATTCGGAAAGTAAAACTGGCCAGCGGGGCTACTATCAGCTACGACAAGCTGATTATGGCGCCGGGTATCGATCTGGATTGGACAGCATTGCCCGGCTACAACCGGGTGGCCGCACAGTCTATGCCCCACGCATGGAAAGCCGGCGAGCAGACCCTGAACCTGCGGGATCAGTTGCGCAGCCTGCCCAGGGGCGGTCTGGTTGTGATGTCAGTGCCTAAGGCTCCCTATCGCTGCCCGCCCGGTCCTTACGAGCGTGCCAGCCTCATCGCCAGCTATCTGCAACGCAGCAATCCGCGAGCCAAAGTGTTGATCCTGGACAGCAAAGACAACTTTTCCAAACAGTCACTTTTTCAGTCTGCATGGCAGGAACTCTACGGTGACATGATCGAGTGGCAGGGCGAGTCTGACGGCGCCACAGTGACGTCTGTTGACGTAAAAAGCCGGCGTCTCCTGACGGATTTTGAAACTGTAAAAGCCGACCTTGCCAACATCATTCCGCCACAGCGAGCCGGCGCAATTGCACAGGCGGCGGGCGTAACCGACGCCTCGGGATGGTGCCCGATCGAGCCACTGTCGTTTAGCTCAACACTGCAGCCTGACATCCATATCATTGGGGATGCCGCAATTGCCAATGCCATGCCCAAATCCGCTTTTGCCGCCAATGCTCAGGCCCGACTCTGCGCGGTACAGGTTACCCGTCTGCTCAACAGCAAACCCCTGATTCACAGCAAACTGATCAACACCTGCTACAGTCTGGTGGCACCTGACTATGGCATATCCATTGCTGGCGTCTACCAGCCTGAGCCGGAAATCTGGGCAGAAATCGATGGCGCCGGTGGCGTCAGTCCGGCGGTCACATCGCCTGAAATCCGTGCTCTGGAGGCAACCTACGCACAAAGCTGGTTCAACAACCTGACCACTGAGGTTTTTGGATGATGGTTTTTTGCCGTGCGGGTGTGCCGATGCTCAGGCTGTTGTTGTGCGGGGTAATGCACGCAGCTGCGGTGAAGGCGGCCGGCACAGAACTGGCTGCTGCAGATGACAACCGCGTCAGCCGCGGACAGGCCGTGTTTATCGACCGTGCGCGCGGTCACTGCCTTTTATGTCACCAGGTCAGCCAGATTGATGAGCCCTTCCAGGGCAACATTGGACCGGATCTGAGCAACATTGGTAACCGGCTGCCTCCCGAAGCGTTGTATCAACGTATCGCCGATCCCACAGAAATGAACCCTGATACCGCCATGCCCGCGTACTTTCGCACCCACAAACTGACGCAGGTAGCGCAGGCATACGTGAACCAGCCGGTGCTCAGCGCGGACGAAATGAACGATCTGGTGGCTTTCTTAACCACACTGAGAACAGCGGCGAACCCGAGGGCCCCTGACCAATGAACCAGCATATGACCAGGCGAGCCTGGCTCACCGGAGCGGGCGTGCTGACCACACTGACCTTCCAGCCTAAACTGCTCGCCGCCATTGCCGACCCGCTGCAGGCGATTCTCACAAGAGATTTCCCCGGTGCAGATATCCAGCCTGGGCGAGTACATATTGATCTGCCCGCCCTGGCCGAAAACGGCAACTCGGTACGAATCAAGGTCAATGTGGATAGTCCCATGACCGCTTCAGATTACGTCAGGTTTATTCAGATCATCGCCCAGGCCAATCCGCTGCCCGACGTTGCCCGTTTTGAACTGTTTCCAGCCACCGGTCTTGCGGAAGTAGAAACACGCATCCGCGTGTCTGCAGAACAGGACATTGTTGTGATCGCAGGCTTGAGTGACGGCAGCCTGGTCAGCGGCAGTGCGCATATTGTGGTGACCGTCGCCGCCTGCCTGGACGCACTGTACTGATGTTAAAGGCAAGAATTTCTGTCCCTGCGCGAGCAGGCTACAACGAGGTTGTGGCGATAAAAACTCTGATCTCACACCCCATGGAAACCGGCTTCAGGCACGACTCTCTTGGCCAGCCGATACCGCGCAATATTCTCACCCGCTTCGAATGTCGCTATAACGGGCAGACGGTTTTTAAAGCCAGTCTATACCCGGCCATTGCCGCCAATCCTTTTATCGGGTTTTACCTGCGAGCCCGGGAGCCCGGCGAACTTGAGTTCATCTGGACAGATCAGAACAACGAAGTGACCAGGCTTACCCGGGAGCTGACCGTTGAACCTGAGTCATAAGCTGCACCGCGTTGCCCGTTGCACGGCTCTGGTATTCTGCGCGCTGCTGTCCGCCTGCGAAAAAGCAGCAACACAAGCGCCTGCAGCACGACATCCGCCTGCACCTTCATCAGCAGCCAACGCGATATCGGGCTATCATTTCCAGTCAGCGGACACCCAGGCATTACAGGACGATGAGTTTGCCAACCCGGGAATGTTATGGGTCGACCGCGGCAGAGAACTGTGGCGGACACCAGCACAGGCAACACAGACATCCTGCGCGGATTGCCACAACGATGCCGCAAGCAGCATGGCCGGCGTTGCAGCGCAGTATCCAAAATTCAACACAACTGCCAACACCATCATGAATCTGGAAGGCCAGATCAATCAATGCAGAGTAATCCGCCAGGCGTCACCCCCTTTCACCTACGAAAGTGAGGAACTGCTGTCTTTGACCGCATTTGTTGCACATCAATCACAAGGACAACCTATCCAGGTCAATATTGAAGGACCGGCAGCTGCGGCTTACGCTGCCGGGCAAGCCTATTTTTACACGCGCCGGGGACAGCTCAATCTGGCCTGTCACCATTGTCACGAAGACAATGTTGGACGCATGCTGCGTGGTGACAAGCTCAGCCAGGGTCAGGCTGGGGGTTATCCTGCATATCGTCTTGAGTGGCAGAGTTTAGGTTCCCTGCATCGACGCCTGCGATTCTGCAACACGGGCGTCCGAGCTGAACCTTTTGACTATGGTACCCGGCAATATGTTGAACTGGAGCTGTATCTGAAATGGCGCGCCAATGGCCTGCCTGTTGAAACCCCTGCTGTCAGACGCTAGCAGGCTGTTCCTGTTGCGCAGCTTCGCTCTGAACACCAATCTCATGGCGAATGTGTGACAAGCCAAACCACAGGATCAGGGCACCGGCTGGACACAGGATACCCGCGCACAGGGCGATCGACTTGCCGATGGCCTCATCGTAGCCAAAGACATAATCCGTTGTGGCTGCAATGACGGTGGGTCCAATTCCCAAACCGATTAACGTAGCCACCAGCAGGTAGGCAGCTATCATCTGACCACGCATCCGGTTAGGCGTCATCAGCTGCAACGTCCCACCAGCAATGCCCCCCTGAAATGCGGAGAAGAACACTGCCAGAGACATGACAATAATTGCCGCCGAGGGGCTGGTGACAAAACCCAGAGCAACTGCACACGGCGTCATGCAGACCATGCTGATCAGAATCAGGCGAACATAAGCATCGCTGACACCTCGCTTAACCCAGGCGTCTGCAACATACCCCGCAAGCAATAAACCAGCACTGCCGGCAATCAGCATCAGCAGGCCAAACGTCCAGCCGGCTTGAGCGGCATCATAGCCGAAGGTCCGAATGAAATAGGTTGGCCCCCATAAATTCAAAGCGTAAACCACCATGATAAACGTGGATAAACCGAAAATATGACAACCATACGCACGCCGGCGGTGCCAGGCATAGGCAACCACCTGTGCAACCGGTAACAGCGTATCTCCGGCCATAACCCCTCGGCGCACGGGTTCTTTCACTGTTGTGTACATCAGTAAGGCAACAATGAGACCCGGCAGACCGACTATGAAAAACGTCAGCTGCCAGCCATAAACCTCACCAAGAACCGGCACCGTTATCTGGCCAAGCGTCTGCACGTACGCAATCACCGCTCCCCCTAACATATAGGCAAAACCGGAACCGATGGTGACACCCAGAGTGTAAACCGACAGCGCCCGCGCCAGCTGGGACTTATCAAAATAGTCAGTAATCATCGAATAAGCGCCTGGACCCAGTGTCGCCTCGCCCACGCCCACACCCACGCGGGCCGCAAACAATGTCCAGAACTGTTGAGCCAGACCACACAGCGCGGTCATGAAACTCCACACAGCGATGCCGACAGAGATCAGATTGCGCCGGTTTCTGCTGTCAGCAATGCGTGCCAGCGGTAAACCCATACCTGCGTAGAAAAGAGAAAACGCCAGCCCCGCAAGCAGACTGTATTGCGTATCCGAAATTTCAAATGTTTCCCGTATCGGGCCTACCAGCAGCCCCATGATCATGCGATCGAGAAAAGAAAACGTCTGTGCCAGAAGCAGTACAAAGATGACATACCACTGATAAGCAACCGACGGCTGGTCCAGCAGACGACCAGGTTCAGCAACCCTGTTTTCTGACACCTGCACGGCTCCCCAATTCCGTATAGAGGCTCGATCCTATTGACACCCCGCTCTATAGTCAACAATATTGATGGTCTATATCATTGACGTTCTACACCTGGAGGGTTTATGCCAAGACTCAAGCAAGTGCCCCGCTCGGCAGCTTCACCGGAGGTTCTCAAATATTACGACCGCCTGTTTGGCGATCGCGACCCGGTGGCAGAGCCGGGCACCGCGACCGGCACGCCAGGCAACTGGTGGAGCGTGTTTGCCCTGGTGCCCTACATTTTTGAACACGCCACTAACCATTTTGGCATGTTCGGCATGTTTGCCCAGGAAAGCATCAGCAAAATGGATGGCAAAGTGCGCGAGCTGGCGATCATGCGTGCCGGTTTCACCCAGGGCAGTCAATTTGTGTTTTCCCAGCACTGCAAAGCAGCGCGACGCTTTGGTGTCACCGAACAACAGATCAACGATATCAGGCACTGGGAGATCAGCGATGCATTTGATGCCAAAGAGCGCGCCGTACTGGCATGGGCGGATGCGCTGATTCTTCAGGGTGGCCGCGCATCTGATGAACTGTTTGAAGAACTTCAGCGTCATCTGAGTGATGAGGACATTCTGGAACTGACCTATCATACGATGGGTTACAACCTGCACGCTGTGTGCTGTAAGGCGCTGAGGCTTGAGTTTGATGATGTCGATGAACGAGTTCGCGAAGTGCCTGTTCCTGGTGACGGTGAATCTGCAGACTGGGCCGGCACCGCATGGCAGAAAAAAACGGAGGACTGAACATGGCAAACTTTGAAATCAACGGCCTGCATCACCTGGCCCTGGTCTGTAAAGACATGGCGCGCACGGTCGACTTCTACACCAATGTACTGGAAATGAAACTCACCAAAGGGTTTGACCTGGAAGGCTACGGGCAACACTTCTTTTTCGACATGGGCAATGGCAGCGAACTGGCGTTCTTCTGGTTCAATGATGCACCCGAAGCACAGCCCGGCGTCACCTCGGCGCGCAACATTGTTGGCAGCCCCAATGGCAACATCTCTTCTGCTCACAGCTCGATGAATCACGTGGCATTTAACGTCTCACCAGACAAAATTGCCGCTTACCGTGAAAAGCTGGTGAACAAAGGCGTGGAGTGTTCAGCCCTGGTCAACCACAACGACGTGGTCACCGGAGAGGAATCCCGCACAGCGGAAGCGGCATCAGAGAAAACCTGGTTACAGTCATTTTACTTCTTCGACCCGGACGGCATCATGCTGGAGTTCTGCGCTACTCTGCAGCCCGGACTGCCCAACGCTGATCTGCCGGTCAACGCACAGGGCATTAAAGCCAACGGTCAAACCATAACCGGCATGGCCGTTGAGGCCAGCTGAATGCCGGATAACAGCGCGCCCAACGTCAAGCAACAGGCAGCCCATGAACATGGGCTGCTGCGCAGCCTGGTACATGCCACCTACTGGGTAGACGACAGCCTGCAGGCTTACATGCAGCATCGTGCGGGGCTTTGCCTGCCCCGCGCTCAGTCCATGGCGATGATTTATCTCACCGAAGGCATCGACCGGCCATCAGACCTGGCAGCCAAACTGCGAGTATCCAAACAGGCCGCCCAACAGGCGCTTAAAGCCCTGCAGAAAAAAGGCATTATCGAAATGCAGCCTGATCCGGACAACGGACGACAGAAACATGTCGTTTTCACAGACTACGGCCGGAACCTGGGGGACATCGCCAAAATGGGTCTATATGAACTTGAGGCACACCTGAGTGCAGGCATTGGTGTCACCCGGCTTAAAAGCCTGCGCGCCGCGCTGGATGCAGACTGGGGTGAACCTCTGACCTTTGACGGCAGCAGGCCTTAGCCGGTTTGCGCAAATACCGGCCATCGATCCTGAATGTTTCCGCTATTGACTGCCAGCAGATCGCCAAACTGCAGCATCACAAACTCGCTTTGTGTTGGACGGAAAAACATATAGTCGTCCACGTCCAGGTTCAGAGCCGCGCCGGCTGATACGGGGCTCTGATTGGTACTCTGGTAGATGGGTTCGCCGGCGGGTTGCGGTGACACCATCTGCGCCTTCCAGTCGCCGCCGTAAATGTAATACAACTGCTCCATTCCCGCCGGTGGATCTGCCATAAACGGATTTTTTGCATAACGCTTGAGTATAGGGGTGGCTATAAACAGCGCCGGCTGATGGTCGGTCAGGTGATACGTATCAAAGTCGGTGGGCATCACCACGCCAGACCCTGCAGACAGGTCATTCATGGTGTTATCTTTTTCGTAAATCTTCAGGGTGTGGCTGCCTGCGCCGTTCAGCACAAGTTTTTCCGGGTTGTAGCCAGCCTGTCTGGCGCGATCAATAAAACCACGGTAAACAGACAGCACCTGTATCACGGCTGGATGGGTAAGGTCGGCTTTCAGTCCCGTCAGCTGTGGCTCGTAACCCATGAGCCCCGTAAAGTGCAGATGATCGGGGTCAGCCGCAATGCGTGTGAGCGCCTCACTCAACTGTTCGGGCTGCGCCAATCCACCCCGATGCAAACCCACATCAATTTCAAAGTTGATGCCCAGCCGCAGGCCGTGCTGTCGCGCAAATGCCTGGTACTGCGCAAGACGAGGAAGGGAGTCAACCAGCCACTGCACTTTGTTCTGCGCATCGTACTTCTGCCGGTCTAACTTGTTGTAAAAACGCTGCACAGCTGCCACCGGCATGGGTTTGCCCAACAGGACATCGCAGGCAGGAAACGCCTGAGCCACAGCATTCAAAAAGGGTTGATGAAAAACCATCAGAGATTGGGTTCTGGCTCGGTCCATCACCTCGCGCAGAAGCGACACCGAAGGCAGCGATTTCACCACCACGCGATAAGACTTTTTATTTCCAACCGATTGGGTGATCTGCGATATGTTGTGGGCCATGCGTCTGGTGTCAATCAACATGACCGGGTGGCCGGGCCCTTCTCGCTTGAGCATCTCATTGTATTCGGAGAAATAGTGGTTATGGCCTGCTGCCTGACCCGCAGCCAGCACACCTGGCGCCCACAACAGTTTGCTGGCACCAGATACGCCGGCGCCCAGCAAATACTGCAGTACATTTCTTCTCTGCATCCAGCTACTCCAGAAATATTTTTTTCAGATGTGAATTTAACATTCGTCCAGCAGGATCAAGCTCTGCGCGAAGGGCCTGAAAGTCGTTGAATTTTGGATAGAGCTTCTCAAGCTCAGAGCGACCTAATGAGTGCACCTTACCCCAATGAGGTCGCCCGCCATATTTCCAGAAGATGGGTTCGATCAGATCAAAATAAGGCCGGTAGTCCTCTCCCGCCATCCGGTGTATGGAAATTGCCGCGTGATCTTCGTCTCCCGCACTCATGCTCAACCAGGTATCGTCCCGTTTCACGTAGCGGTACTCCAATGGGAAAACAACGTCGACTTCTTTGTCAATAATGGTACGCAGTATCTCTCGCAGACAATCAGCACCGGCAGGTAATGGTACTGAGTACTCCATTTCGTTGAATCGGGTGTTGCGGATGTTGCTGAGTACTTTATGAGACACATCAACCGCTTCTGTCGGCGCGATCTGTTGCGCCATGGCGTTGATCTGCGGCAACCGCTCTTTCGGCGGCAGCGTTGCCCAGAAGGCCATGGCCTGCACAAATGCTGCGTCTTCTTCCGGTGATGGCGGCGGGTTATTGATCGGATCGTCCGTCTCGTCGATGGCCAGCGTCAGCGCGTAGTCAGAGTGTGTCAGAGGAAACATCTCGAAATGGCGATGGTTGGCAGCTGATTGGTCAAATGTTTCGAGCACTTCTTCAATTGGCTGTACCGCGTTTCTGGCTTTCAACTTATAGGGCGCTCGATTCTGTACTGTCATCCTGGTGATAATCCCCAGCGCGCCAAGACTGACCCGGGCGGCATCGAACAACTCTGGGTTCGACTGTGGATCAGCCTCGATGACATCGCCCACAGGCGTTACCAGACGCAGAGCCGTTACAAAACCGGATAAACAGGGAAAGGCAATACCGGTACCGTGAGTTGCAGTAGCCGTTGCGCCTGCCAGGGTCTGGCGGTCGATATCAGGCAGATTCAGCATTGCCTGGCCGATATTGGCCAGAGCCTGACCCATATCTCCCAGGCGGCTACCTGCCGCAAAGGTTGCCTGCATAGAGTCTGCGTCATGGCCGAGCAGTCCGGTTAGCTGATCAATCACTATCAGATGGCCATCCGTCGGCACCAGGGCACTGAACGAATGCCCGGATCCTACCGGTCTGACCTCACCTTCCGTGTTTCGCAGATAACTGCTGAGTTCATCTTCTGATGCCGGCGAAAAGCGTCCAGCAGGACGGCAAACCTGAGCGCCGGACCAATTGCGCCAGGGTGTATCCGGCTGCTGCGCCAAGCTGGCACCCAGCGGTGAAAACAAGCCAATCAACGCACTGCTGGCAAGCAACTCGCGCCTTGAAACAGTCATCGGCTCACCTCCACCAGGCTGACATCATTGCGCATCCGATGATCTTTCGACATGAAGTCAATCATGGCGCGAAAATCATCCTGCTCGCAGGCCATGCAGTAACCCAGCGGCGGCATGCTGTTGAGACCTTCAAGCGTGTGTCGAAGCAGAGTCTCCATACCTTGGGCCAGGCGAGGCTGCCAATGTTCAGCAATGCCCACAATAGGTGCGCCGGCATTGCCATCAACATGACACTGCGCGCAACTGGCGGCCCACATCTGCATCTGTCTGACGGTAAGGGTATCAGGACTCTCGACTGATTCGGTGCTCCCCAGATCCGTGGTAACAGCAACCGAGGTCCCCGGTGCTGCAGGGCTGCCCTGTGAAGGATCTTCACTACATCCAGCCACAGCGCAGACAAAACCCAGCAGGGCCAGAAAGGTGTGCCCATTTTTCATAAATCTCACACAGCATTGGAACTTGGTTTGAGCTTACGCGGAACAAAAAAAACTGGCCAATGTTTTACCTGTGTAAGCATTTTTCTTGCGGATCGTTGCTGGTTTAGAGAACAATGGCATATGGGAAATCCAAAGCATCTGCACCCTGCTTTCACACGCAAACAGACTCAGCAACTGCGGATGTTCCTGGTCTGTTCCGGCTGCTTCATCCTTGGGTGTGGTAACGCACATGCCGCCGCAGCAGATGGCCCTTTAAGTTACGCAACCCTGCATCGCCTCAACGCGGCAGACCTGCAGCAGCTTGCAGAGACCACCACAGATATCGATCAGATCAGAGCCAGGCTGGTTCTGGCCCGCGCAAAGAGCCGACGGGATTTTGCCAGCGGCAGACAGGCTCTGCAGTTGGTGAACGACAGTCAGCTGCAGACCAATGAGCGCGTTTATCGGGATGCTCTGGCCTGTGGCATTGACGTCCGCAGGGGCGATATACCCAGCGCGGAACAGGCCTGCGCGGCAGCCCGACAGAGCTTAACGGCAACACTTGATGCCTCCGTGCAGGCCCAGACGTATGATGCACTCGGCTCGCTGGCGACCCGCCAGGGCCGTGTCGCCGAAGCGCTGACCTACTACGAGCAGGGATTAGCCGCAGCGGTAGCGGCCGACGATCAGGAGATGCTGTATGTCCTGCACCACAATAGAGCGACGCCTCTCATCAACATGGGCATCACGGACCTGGCCATCCGTAGCCTGGAAACATCCAGGCGCTATCTGGACGTGCTGCCTGATGATTCGCAGTTGCCAGGCATATTGTTGTACAACCTGGGTTACATGCAGGCACAACGTGGCGCCCACCAGGCTGCTCTGGAAGAGTACACGCGGGCAATCGAGTGGCTGGAAAAACTCGGCCATGAATCTCGTATGTACATTGCCAAGACTCAGCTGGCCAAATCTCACACAGCATTAGGTGAACCACAAAAGGCGTTGGACATTTTGTTACCCTGGTTGCAGCGCACAGACCTGACGCTGAGCCCTGATTCTGTTGCCGATGCTTACTTTGCTCTGGCAAACGCTTATACGGCGCTCTACAAATTCTCCAGCGCCCAGGCTATGGTTTCCGAAGGTCTTGCCATCGCCCAAGCGCAAGCTAACCCATTGCGGCTGCAGCAGTTAACGCTGGGCCAGGTTGATCTGGCCATCAAACAGGAAGATTTTGAGCAGGCCGAAGAATTGTTGACCAACCTCATCAACACGTACACGCTGGACACCAATTTTCGCGTGACCATTCTTGACCGCATGGCACAGACTCAAGCCGCCCTGGGTAGTTTCGAAGCTGCCTGGGAATACAGTGCGGCGCACAAACAGCTTGACGCAAAGGTGAGATCCCAGGATTTTGACCTGCGTTTATCCGCCCTGCGCGTTGCGGGTGAGCTGGATCAGGCGAATTACGAACTTGCCTTATCCCGGGAACGAGAGCGAACCGCGGCATTGCAGAGCCTGTCTGCGCGCTCCACACGAAACGCGGCCATTGCCGTTGCTCTGCTGATTATTGCGTTTGGATTTCTGTTGTTCAGAAGAATCATAGAAAGACGCGAAGCTGCGGCGCAACACCACCATACCCTGCAGCTTGAACAACTCGTCAGTGAACGCACGACTGATATGCAGAATGAGATGCAACGGCGTATCGACGCTGAACAGGCCAACACAGATCTGCAGAAGCGCATTGCCGAAGATGAACGGTTGCGCACCATAGGGCAGCTCACCGGAGGCGTTGCGCACGACTTCAACAATCTGCTCACCGTGATTCTGCTGTCTGCCGATATGCTCAAGGAGAATCCTGAAAAACAGCACGACGCCTTGATTCACGACATTATCCACGCCGGTGAATCCGGTAAAGCCATTACTCAGAGCCTGCTGGCATATGCACGGCAACAGGAACTGCAGCCGGAACCCATGCGCCTGGATGAGTACCTGCAGCGACGTCTGTCACTGTTCAAGAGAACGCTGGGTGACGGCATCGAGTTAACCCTGAACGTTGAACCGGCTACGATTATCGCGGACAAGGGTCAGCTCACTACCTGTCTGATAAACCTGTTATTCAACGCCCGCGAAGCCATGTCCGCTTCCGGCACACTGGTTATTGAAGTAAAACCCACCGCATGCGACGGCGTGCAACTGGTCATCACCGATAATGGCAGCGGAATGAGCAGCGAAACACAGTCGCGCGCCACCGAACCTTTCTACACCACCAAGGCAGACGGCAAAGGCAGCGGTCTCGGTCTGAGCATGGCTTTTGGATTCATGAAACAGTCCGGCGGAGATTTAAAGATTTCAAGCCAGCTCAATGTCGGTACAACGGTCACCCTGACCTTCCCTGTCAGCGCAGCCCGGGAACAGGCTGAATCTGCAATCAAATCAAGCGGATCTTTCAACGATAAACTCCGTAAAGTTCTGCTAATCGACGATCAGGCCAGCGTGCGCGAAGCCTGCCGTGCCGCGCTTGAGAGCATGAACTTCACGGTACTGGAAGCGAACACCGGCGTCAGTGGCATGGAGCAGATTCTGGCCGGCGATACCTTCGATCTGGTGGTCAGCGATGCTGTAATGCCCGGCGGTATATCGGGTCTGGAGGTTGCCAACACCCTGGCAGACGTACATCCCTCCCTGCCTGTGATCCTGATGTCGGGTGGGCCGGTGGACACACCACAAAACTGTCTGTTTCTCGCCAAACCCTTCTCGCTGGACCAGCTGAAACAGACCATTCGCCAGGCGATCAGTTAGCAGCCCGACGTTTACTCCGAAGCAGCAGCTGCGCCGCGCCGCTCATCCCGCCGGGCAATATGGCCGCGCATCCGCTCCTGGCGGGCCTGGGTGAGCGGATATTTCCATAACAGCGGCAGCGCCACACAAGCCAGGACAGCTGGCACGATGCTGTACAACACGGCAACAGCAAGTTTGGCGCCTGCGGTGTTTTCATCTGCCGAAGGGTTGAAGCCAAACCAGGCAACTCCATTGGTGGCCAGCAGCACGCCAAGCGCGGTGGCTGCTTTATTGACCATACCCCACAAGGAAAAATACAGCCCGGTACGTTGTTCACCGGTGCGCAGTGTGTCCAGATCCACCACATCTGCCGCCATCGAGGCCGGCAGAAACACCAGCGCACCTACGGCAGACCCTTTGAGCATCATCAAAGCAAAAAAGATCCAGTAATGCTCTGGTCCCAGCAGCGGAATAAACGCACTCCACAACGACAGCCAGGCAATGCCGATGACCACGGTTTTGTGTTTACCGAGACGGCGCGAAATCGCAAACCAGGCGGGTATGGCAAGACTGCTGGAAAGGTAGTAAGCCAGCACAAACAGCGCATAACGGTCAAAAGGCTGCTCCATAACCGAGGCCACAAAGAAAAAAGACAGGGACGCAGTCATGCTGACTGAAGCCACGAGGAACAACAGACTGATCACCAGGCGTCGATAAGGGCCGTTTGCCAGCACGATTTTCAGCCCCCGCCGCCAGGGTACCCTTGCCTGCCTGGCCCTGGATCGAGATGGCAGTTCCGGCACGAAAAACAGCGCGGGGGCGCTTAAAATCGGCAGCAGAATGACAACGGCAATCGCGATGCCCAGCAGCGCATTGTTGGCACCGGACAAACCAAACCCCATCGAGAGAATCAGCGGTATCAGTAACGCCATCAGCGTGCCGCCATAGCCGAAAGCTTCCCGCCACCCGGTAATCTGCGATCGTTCGTTGTAATCCGGCGACAGCTCCGCGCCCCAGGCACGGTAAGGGAGATCAACCAGCGTAAAGCTGAGATACAGGGCGCTGATCCAGACAAAAAGATAGAGGTTGGTGACTGCTTCACCACCAAACAGCTGCCAGGTGGCCATGGCAAAGCTGCTGTCCGGCACAAACAGCATCCACAGCGACAGCAGCATCAACGGAATCCCCATGGCCATCCAGGGCTTACGGCGGCCGAAACGGGTGACCCATCGATCTGAAGCAATGCCGATGGCAGGATCGGTGACCACATCGGTCAATCGGGATAACGCAATCAACGCACCAACAACAGCAAGCGACAAACCCAGGTTCTGGGAATAGAACGCCGGAATGTACAGCGCGATCGGTAAACCAACAGTTGAGGTAGGCAGATTGGCAATGCCATACAGGGCAATTTTCAGCCGACCAACGCCCGTTGCCGCACTCGGCGCGTGTTTTACTTCAGAACTCAATGAGGTATACCTTCTCTCTTCTCTCACCCTCACAGTTGCATTAATAATGCGTATAATGCAACCAGCATAACTAAGGAATTCCCATGCAGCGACTCTTGCTAAATCTGATCTTTGTGGCTTTGTTATCCACCGTATTGACCACAAATTCGCATGCCCAATTTATAACCACGGACGATGCGCTTGCAATCCAACAGCACAGCCAGGCCAGTAAGCGTGTCAGCAACTTTCTCGCCCGTGAAGAAGTACAGGAGCATTTGATCAAATTCGGAGTTCCAGCCGAACAGGCGGAGCAGAGAATCGCCGCCCTGACCCCCCAGGAACTCATGGCACTGGATGCGAGAATCAGCGAGATGCCCGCGGGCGGTATTGCCGAAGTCATCGGCATCGTTGTTATCGTTCTGTTTATTCTTGAGCTGCTGGGTGTCACAGACGTCTTTACGGCTATTTAGAGGCCTGGCGCTGGCCTTGATGCTGACAGGTTGTCAGCATCAGCCCACGCTGAACCTGACAACCTCTCAGACGCTGGAACTCAGCCAGACGCCCTTCCACGATCAGACGGGGTTCTTCTGCGGACCCAATGCACTGGCAACGGTATTGTATCGAACGGGCCTGGATCTGGATCCGGATGAGCTGGCGCGACAGGTCTATCTACCAGGCCGCCAGGGCAGCCTGCAGCTGGAACTGGTGGCAGCAACACGGAGCATGCAACGCCTGGCAGTTGCCGTCGAACCTGCGCTCCAGGGTATTGTGCAGGAACTCGAACTAGGCTTTCCGGTACTGATCCTGCAGAACCTGGGGGTTGCGTGGCTGCCGGTCTGGCACTACGCCGTGGTGATTGGTTTCGATGCGACACAACAGGCGTTCATCCTGCGTTCGGGCAGGCACAAGCGTCAGTTATTCCCGGCTCACCGGTTGTTGAAGACCTGGAAACGGGCAGATCACTGGGGCATTGTTGTTCTCAACCCAGGCGAGTTACCTGCAAATCCGGACGTGCACGCCTACACAAAATCAGTCGCTGCACTGGAACAGGTCGGTCAGTTCCAAGCCGCGCTTGCCGGCTACCAGGCCGGCATGAAACGCTGGCCAGACAACCCCACTTTACAGTATGGCAAAGCCAACACCTTACATCAGCTGGGTGACAGTGTTGGTGCCATCAGAATCTACCGGTCGCTGGTTCAGGATCATCCTGAGTACTGGTTTGCAACTAACAATTTAGCTCACACGCTGGCACTGATGGGATGTAAAGATCTGGCCCTTAAAGCCATCCAGGACTATCAGGAAAGATCTCCGAAATCGTTTCCTCCAGTGCTGCAGCAGACCCGCGCAGCCATTGCCGCACAACCTGACGTACGCTCTGCACAGCGCGAATGTGCTGTCCCTGATATACATCCAGTGCCCGCAGTGCATCCTTGAACGTTTGGCAGGCGCAGCCCCTGACCAACCATGTCAGCGATCAGCGAAATCTCGGCTGAGTGCGTAAATCCAGGCTGTAAGGCTGATCCGGATGCGGAACTTCCGGCTTTATCTTGAGGCGCCCCTGAGAGCCACCATGCCTGAAAAACCTCGCCCCTCGACGCGCTTCGGCTTCATTGGCATTCAGCGGAAAAGTGTCATAGTTTCGACCACCGGGATGTGACACATGATAAGTTGCACCGGCAATGGAGCGCTGATTACTGGTATCAACCAGATCAAACACCAGAGGCGAATGTACATCAATTGTGGGATGCAGGCTGGACGGTGCCGCCCAGGCTTTGAAACGTACGCCTGCCACCGCACTGCCACGCTCTCCCGTCGGGCGCAGGGGTACAGGTCGACCATTACAGAGTATCTGATAACGATCGCCTTTCAGTCCGCGCACAGAAACCTGCAGACGCTCTACCGTTGAGTCGACATAACGCGCAGTGCCCTGTGCAGTGGCTTCTTCACCCAGCACATGCCAGGGTTCAAGGCTGCTGTGCACTTCAACCTGCATGCCCTGCGCTTCAAAACTGCCCACCAGCGGAAAACGAAACTCCCGGAAGGGTGCAAACCAGGCTTCATCGAAGGCATAGCCTGCACGTGCCATGTCCGCCAGCACTTCCAGCATGTCCTCCCACACACAGTGGCGCAACATGAACCGATCATGCAGTTCGGTACCCCAGCGAATCAGCGGCTGTTTATAGGGTTTTCGCCAGAATCGCGCAACCATCGCGCGGATCAACAGCATCTGCACCAGGCTCATCTGCGCATGCGGCGGCATTTCAAGCGCTCGCAGTTCCACCAGACCTTTGCGTCCGGCAGGGCCATCCGGCGAATAAAGTTTGTCGATGGAAAACTCAGCGCGGTGTGTATTGCCTGTTAGATCAATGAGAAAGTTGCGCAGCAGGCGATCGACCTGCCAGAGTTGGTCTGTCTCCCCTTCAGGTAACAGCCCCATGGCAATTTCCAGTTCATACAGATTGTCATCGCGAGCCTCATCCACACGCGGTGCCTGGCTCGTTGGGCCAATAAACAGGCCAGAGAACAGATAAGACAAACTTGGATGCCGTTGCCAGTAAGTTATAAAACTACGCAGCAGATCAGGGCGCCGCAGAAACGGACTGTCGGCAGGCTGGGCGGCACCCAGGGTAACGTGGTTGCCACCGCCGGTGCCCGAATGCCGGCCATCCAGCATGAACTTCTCAGTCCCCAGACGCGCCTGCCGTGCCTCCTCGTAGAGCACTTGGGTATTCCTGATCAGGTCCCGCCAGCTTGATGCCGGATGCACATTGACTTCGATCACACCGGGATCCGGCGTAATCTGCAGAATCTGTAAGCGCGGGTCACGCGGTGGTTCGTAGCCTTCAAGAATCACGGACAGCCCAACGGCGTTTGCGGCTGTTGTAATTTCGTCAACCAGTGCCAGATAGACCTCCAGACGATCTTCGGGTGGCATGAAGGCGTACAGCTTCTGCTCACGGACCTCCAGGCACAGCGCGGTATGAACAATTTCAGATTTGTCGGGGTCTGGATCCGGTGCCGGACCCGCGTTGACCTGTGCACCGGCTTCATTCAATGCCTCCTGAGGTGCAAACGGGTCGCGCTGAGGTTCAATATCCTGCTCATCCGGATCCTGCCAGGGCAGCGAAGCCAGTGGTAAGCGCAAACCCATCGGCGAATCCCCGGGGAGCAGGATCATTTTCTCCTGTCGGAAAGGCCAGCGACTGGATTTCCAGTATCCCTGTGCCGCCTCCCCTTTGAATTTTAACGGGATCGCATAACCACTGACTTCAGTTAAGCCTCGCTTAAACAGTCGGATCATCCGTGCCCGTTCGAGAGGGTCTTCGAGTTTTGGATCTGTCGGATCTACATTGACCGGCAGTTGCGCTTCTTTGTTCAGATAGTGCTCGACATCTTCATAACCCGGCACTATGCAAGCCGGGTTGATCTTCAACCGTTCAGTCAATGCCTGCGCCAGCCGCAGGGCGTCGTCGATAGTGAAATTCTGCTTTTCATCCGTGTCAGCCACGACCTCAGGATGCAGTACCGCGGGCTCACCATCCTGGCGCCAGAACATGGACAACGCCCAGCGCGGCAGAGGCTCACCCGGGTACCATTTACCCTGTCCGAAATGCAGCAGCGCATCAGGTGCAAAGCGGCTGCGCAGCCGCTGCAACAGATTACCCGCCAGCTGCCTTTTTTCCGCACTGAGCGCGGTGAAGTTCCATTCAGCGCCATCCATATTATCAATGGAAACAAAGGTGGGTTCGCCGCCCATGGTCAGGCGAACGTCACCCGCCTGCAGCTGACGATCAACTTTGTCGCCGAGCTTTCTGATGCTGTTCCATTGCTCCGTGTCATAAGGTTTTGTGACCCGCGGGTCTTCGTGGACCCGCTCCACTGTGTTGTGGAACTCAAATTCCACGGTGGCAGATTCAATGGCGCCGGTGACCGGTGCCGCGCTGGCGGGATCCGGTGTGCAGGCGAGCGGGATATGCCCTTCGCCCGCTAACAGCCCTGATGTGGGGTCCAATCCAATCCAACCCGCACCGGGCAGATACACCTCCGCCCAGGCGTGCAGATCAGTAAAGTCCTGCGCTGTTCCTGAAGGACCATCAAGGGCCTCCTGATCTGCTTTTAACTGCACGAGATATCCCGAGACAAACCTTGCTGCCAGTCCCAGATGACGAAGTATCTGAACCAGCAACCAGCCACTGTCACGACAGGAACCGCTCGCCAGCGACAGCGTTTCCTCACAGCTCTGCACGCCGGGTTCCATACGTACCAGATATCCAACATCCTGCTGCACGCGCTGGTTCAGGCCAACGAGGAAGTCAACCAGCGCGGTTGGCTTACGCTTAACAGCTTTCAACCACTGGGTTAGCAGCACCCCTTTGTCGGTTATCTCAAGATACGGTGCCAGGTCGCGCTTGAGCTGTTTGTCATACGTAAAAGGGTATTGCTGGGCAGATTCTTCAAGAAAGAAATCAAACGGATTGATCACTGTCATATCAGCGATCAGCGATACATCTATCGACAGGTGGTTGCTTTTTTCCGGAAACACATAGCGCGCGAGATAGTTTCCAAACGGATCCTGCTGCCAGTTTACAAAATGATCAGCCGGCGAGACTTTCAGCGAATACGCCGTAATCGGCGTGCGCGAGTGCGGTGCGGGGCGCAGGCGTATCACATGGGGGTGGATGGTGATCGGACGATCAAACTTGTAGTGAGTACTGTGCTGTAAAGCAACCCGGATTGTCATTCGGAATCACCGTCAGCCCAATCTATCGGCGGCAGACGATCAAACGCGGCTTTAATCTCCTGGTTCCAGTTGCTTTTAAGGTTTCGCAGGAACAGGCTGTCTTCACCGTAGGAAACGTAACGGCAGGGTGCGAGACTCCCGGCGGTGTAGGTCACAACCTCGATCGGTGGACCCACAGTAAGGTTACTGCGCATGGTGGCGTCCATCGACACCAGACCGCAAAGGGCAGCACGCTCCAAAGGGGTTTTTTCCGACAACACCCGATCAAGAATCGGCTTACCATACTTGGACTCCCCGATTTGCAGGAACGGTGTCTGCTTCGAGGTTTCAATGAAGTTGCCTTCCGCATAAATTCTGAACAAACGACAGGCCGCGCCCGACACTTCACCACCGAGCAGCAGGCTGGCCTCAAACGCAGGACCGCCACCGGTGTTTTTTTTCTGCTGCTCAAGATTCAGTGCACCGACATAACTGGCGGCTTCCGCAACCGAAGTCACGTTCATGAGATTCACTTCGGCCGCATCCCGCATGTCCCGTTCGATCTGCGCTATCACACCTTGTGTGGTGGCCAGATTTCCCGCTGTGCAGATAACAAACTGACGCTCCCCGGGCACCCCGTAGCGCCGCATTTTGCTGTACGTGCTGACATTGTCCACCCCTGCGTTGGTACGCGAATCGGAGACAAACACCAGTCCTTCGTTGACGGCAATGCCGACACAATAAGTCATTATGAATCAGTACCTAGTTTAAGTTGCCCACAAGCGCAGGGGCGTTTATATCGAACAATAGACACGCATACCACATTATTTACAGGTATCAGCACCCTAGCTTAGCGCAGCTATCCGCAAGGCGTCGTACGATCAGCGCAAACAACGCTATGTCGGTGGCACCTGACGATTGCGCCTCGGCTGTTGCATGGAACCAGCCGTCCAGCGCACCGGGATTCTGCGTCTGCCAGACAGAAAAATCACCCTGGGCAGTATTCAGTACATGTGCGCTGAGCATACACTGCAGGCGGAACAGGTCGTCATACAAAGCATCGACCTGCAGCGCCTGCCAATGGGATTGTGCCGGCAGTTCAGTCAGACGTGATATGAGCCAATCGATGCGCAACTGCGCGCCAACTGAACTACTGACGGCAACCAGAGCGGCCACATCACAGCCTCGCCGTTCCGCAACCGCAACCACTGGCAACATCTGGGTAAACACCTGTACATCATGCCAATGCTGCGCCAGATGGGCCGGCAGACCCGCCTGCTCCAGCGCGGCACAGACCTTTAGATCAAGCTGTGATTCCGTCCGGTTCGGAACCGCGGCATGCGCCACCACGTCCAGTGCGGGTTTGAAGCGGCTCACCAGGGCATCCAGAGAGCCGCTCAAGTCACAGTTGCGAAGTATCCAGCGGGTTGAGCGACTGCCAAGCTGGGCAACACTATCGAGCACATGTAACTGCTGCTGCGCATTCAGACCGGTGGCTGTCGCCACCACATCGAACCAGACAGGAAAGTCGAAACAGGCTGCAGCAACCGCATAACCTTTGGCAACATCCGTGACCGCACAGCCAACAGACTCGGCCAGACTCGAAACAAATGTAATACCCATGTGGTCAACGATTTCGTTTGCAAGTTGCGTAGCGATTATTTCCGGCGCCAGCCTGTGTGCTCGAATATCCGCCTCAAACTGTGTCACCAGCGAAGTGGGAAACGCGCTTAAGATGCGCTGCGCGATGAGCGGGTCGGCATGCACAGCACCGGCAATAAGACTGTTCTTGATATACGTTTTTGTATAGGTCAGCAGCACCGCCAGTTCCGGGCGGGTCAGTCTCGCCTGGTGTGCGTAACGCTCGGCGAGCGTCTCATCCGACGGCAGAAACTCAAGCGTCCGGTTTAATCCCGCGTTAGCCGCCAGCACAGCCATCAAACGCTGATATTCACTCTGGTGGTGTTTTTCGTGGCGAATCGCCAGACTCAGCGTCTGCGCCTGATCGAAACTGTTTGACAGAACCAGCGCCGCGACTTCGTCCGTCATGGATTCCAACAGTGAATTTCTCTGTTTCCGTGTGAGGTCTTCGCGTGCAACCAGTTCATTGAGCACAATCTTGATGTTCACTTCATGGTCAGAGCAGTCCACACCCGCAGAGTTGTCGATAAAATCCGTGTTCACCGCGCCACCGTGCAGCGCAAACTCCACCCGCGCACGCTGAGTGATGCCCAGATTACCGCCTTCACCAATGACCTGCGCTTTGAGCTCGTCTGCATTCACCCGCAGATGGTCATTACCGCGATCACCAACATCTTCATGGCTTTCAGTGCTGGCTTTCACATAGGTGCCGATGCCTCCGTTCCAGATGAGCGCAACGGGACTCTTCAGAAGTTCATGAATCAGATCTTCAGGCGCCATTTCCTGTTGGGAGATACCAAACCGGGCAGACATTTCAGGTGTCACCATGATGCGCTTGCTGGTGCGCGAGAACACACCGCCGCCCTGACTGATCAGCTCGGCATTGTAATCACTCCAGCTGGAACGAGGCAGGTTAAAAAGGCGCTGTCGTTCTGCGTAGCTGACCAATGCATCCGGATTGGGGTCAATAAAAATATGCTGGTGATTGAAGGCTGCAACCAGCAGCAGGGATTGCGATCGCAGTACGCCGTTGCCAAACACATCACCGCTCATGTCACCGATACCAAGCACCGTGATGGGATCTGTCTGTACGTCTATGTTCATTTCAGCGAAGTGTCTTTGCACGGATACCCAGGCGCCCCTGGCAGTGATACCCATTTTTTTATGGTCGTAGCCGTTTGAACCGCCAGAGGCAAACGCATCTCCCAGCCAGAAATCATAAGTCTGAGAAATTTCATTTGCAGTATCGGAAAAAGTAGCCGTGCCTTTGTCTGCGGCGACAACAAAATACGGGTCCGGATCATCCGTCGCGGCGACCTGAGCGGGCGTGGTGACATCACCGTTGACAATGTTGTCGGTGACATCCAGCAACGCCCGGATGAAGTCTTTATATCCCTCTACACCAGGTCGCCCATCTTTAATGACAAAACCACCTTTCGCTCCGGTGGGAACGATGACAGCGTTCTTGACCACCTGAGCCTTAACCAGACCCAGCACTTCCGTACGGTAATCTTCAAGCCGGTCAGACCAGCGCAGACCACCCCGCGCAATACTCCCGGCTCGCAGGTGTACACCCTCCAGATAGGGTGCGCTGACAAAAATCTCGTACAACGGAACCGGCAGCGGCATGGCGGAAATTTCTCGTGGCATGAATTTAATGGATAGAAAAGGCCGGTGCCCGCCATGCGCATCGGTGACAAAATAATTGGTCCGTTTACTGGCATCCATGAGCTCAAGAAACCTGCGCAGAATGCGGTCTTCGTTTAACAGGTCAACAGCATCCAGGGCAGCAAAGATATGCTGCCTGATTTCGTCCAGTGCGCCCGCTGGCTGCTCTGCCGAACTGCGCCCGGTAACGGCAAACTTGCGCTCGAAATAATCCACAAGCAACGCTGCCGTCGCCGCATGGCGAAACAGTGCGTCACTGATAAAAGCCTGGGAGAAACCAAACCGGATCTGTTTCATATACTGTGCAAATGCACGCAGCACACTCACCTGGCGCCAGGACAGCCCGGCGCGCAGGATCAAACGGTTATAACTGTCGTCTTCCGCAAGGCCGTTCCAGACATTGATAAACGCCTCGTTGAGGTCTTCGCCGCCCTCCTTGAGATCCAGATCACCGACAAAGCGGAGTTCATAAACCTGAATGGAAACGTGCCCCTGGTCTTTTCGGGCAACGATGTAAGGGTGTTCACCAATGACCCGCAGATCCAGATTTTCAAGTTTTGGGACAACATCAGACAGTGGCAGAGCCTGCCCGCAATGAAATATTTTCAGATACAGAAACTCCGCAGGATCACCCGGTTTGCGGTATAGACGCGTGCTCAGCGGACTTTGTGCAGACAGTTGCTCAATCATCTGAATATCATCGATGGCATCAATGGCAGAGAAAGACTCCCGGTAGCCTGCTGAAAAAGCATCCGCATACGTGCTACGCAACTTGATGGCAGTGCGTTCACCCAGCTTGATGACCAGGGCTTCGAACAGTTCTGAGTTCCAATCACCGATTAACTGTGCAATGCGCTTTTCCAGGCCGACACGATCAACCTGTATCTGATGGCCAGGGCTCACACGCAGGATAAACTGAACTCGGATCAGGATTGATTCCGACAGCAGAATGTCGTACTCCGCATCTTCAGCTGCAAACGTTTCTACCAGGAGCGCCTCCAGTTCCAGGCGTACGGAGGTACTGAACAGGTCTCTGGGCATATAGACCAGTGTGTTCACAAACAGACCATAGGCGTCGTAACGTGCAAACACACGCACACGCCGTCGTTCATGAATGTCCGTGATCACCATGGTTGTTTCAAACAGCTCTGTTTCGGTTATCTGAAACAGCTCATCACGGGGATAGGTGGCCAGCACCTGACGCAGCACTTTTCCATCAAAGCCCGATGGGTCCAGTCCGGATCGCTGCATCACATTTGATACTTTGTGTCGAACCACCGGAATGTGCTCCGGTGACTCCATGTAAACACGTGAGGTATAAAGTCCGAGAAATCCGGTTTCACCAATAACCCGCCCTTGCGCATCAAACTGTTTGATCCCCACATAGTCAGGGTAGGCAGGGCGATGTACCCGGGACTTTGTGCCCGATTTCGAAAATGTCAGCAGTTTCTTTTTGAACAGGAAATCCTGCACACGTTGAGGTTGATCAGAGATTTTTCTTGCCGTCGCTGCTGGCCGCACGCGCTGAGTACCCAGCGCTGTTCCCGCTTGTCGAATGAAGCCGTCACTGTACTGGAACTCCCGCAGGCCAAGAAAAGTGAAGTGATTGGACAAAAGCCATTCAAGGAAGGCGATGCTTTCATTGATATCGTGTTCATCTAACGGCGGTGGATTCTGTTTAAGCTCTGCAATCAGCGCCTCCATCTTTTCTTTCATCGGACCAAAATCCGTTACCGCTGCCTGCAGGTCCCGCGCCATAAACTCCAGCTTGGCCTGCAACTGCGGAAACGCATCATCATCCAGGCGATCTATTTCCGCATATATAATCAGCTCACGACTCTGGTGATTCACTTCGCTCGACAGGGTTGTAAGCGTACCCGCAGCGTCGCGCTCGACAGCAAACACGGCATTATTGAGATGATGGGTAACCAACCCGTCATGGGATAGTGCCATCAGCACCGAATCAACCATAAATGGCATGTTCGGCGCGGCCACAACAACCACACTATGCTCCGATTGCCATCCATCCCGGGTTCGAATCGGGTTCTTCAGCAGAAAACTGATGTCGTCTGACTGACGTTTTCGCAGATGCTCAAACGCTTCAATTGTACCGCCGACATCATCTCGAACATCGCGGGCTGCAACATCTTCTTCCAGCGATCTGGACCAGAGTGTTCGGGCAAACACCTCCAGCAACGGATAGAGGTCGGCTTCAGCCGTGCTTTCCAACGCATTCAGCAAGTTGTTTATGTAAGACCCATCTTTAACCTGATTCAACCGAATAACCCTCTGCTGCGCCTGAAAGAAACACGGGGTTTCTGCTCCCCGCGAGCGTAATAACTTTTTATCATTTAATGCCATGCAGGAGTCGGTCAAACAAATCGGCCCCCGTGATAATTCTGGGTTGATCCGTCCATATCAACACAACATCGTTTTCGATAACGCCTCTGCTAACTGTTTTGCTCTGCCGTAAAAGCTGAAGCACTTTACCCAGTTTAGTTTTTGGGTTCTTCAGAATGATTGGTCGATGACAGAATTTATAAGGATTTACCGGTCCTTTATCCAATAACGAAGCCCGTAGAAACCCATCTGCGTCTAAGAGAAGTTTAGGCTCACCCGCAAGATCGGCCAGCACAACCCACTTTTTGCCGGAAGCATGTATCTTCTGCAGCGTAGGGTCATCAGCTATCTGATTGTGTGGCGGCAGGCGCGGCAGATCGATATCCGTGGGCAATTTCAGAACACTCGTCTGATCAACCAGCCTGCCTTCCTCCACCACTTCAAGATCGTCAATTTCCAGGAAATTGAGCGCGCCAATACCTTCAACTTCGCCGACGTCGCTGTCGTGGGCTTCGACATGTTTCATCAGCATGTCTTTGATGACCTGCTCGCGGAACAACTCCGCAGATTCCTTGCCGAGCCAGGCATCCAGAATCAGAGCCGCCGGTTTGGCAACTGGATAAAGGATAATCTGATACATCCTCAACACCGGATACAGGAGTGAAGCCATTCTCAAAGCATGACGGGAGAAATAGGCCTGCGGAAAAATCTCACCCAGAAAGGTAATGACAAAAGTGGAAAAAACAAAAGCCATCACGCCAGTGAGCACAGAGTTAGACAACAGCGTCAGCAACACGTTGATACTGACGTTGCCCCACAAAATTGTTGTCAACAGAAAATTTGAATCTCGACGCATGCGCAGAACGCGCTCTGCCTTGACATTGGTTTCGGCTTCCACTTCAAGCTGTAATCGCGAAAGACCGAAGAAGGCGAGGTTCAATCCGGAAAACATCGCAGATTGAGTCACACACAGGACAATGCCCAGCCAGACAAAATTTTCCATCAGGAGTTGGTACCAGTTGATCAGGCGCCAGTATAACTGATACCCGGTGGGAACAGGTTAATGGGATTATCCATATACCGGGCCTCATCATGTATCATGCGCAGACGCTTGCTGCACCAACATGACTCAACATTTTTCATGACATCAGAACTACCAAAACAATCCATGCTACGGGTACTGCAGCAGCGCAACCTGTTAGGCCTGCTCCGTTTTGCCGCAGTGCTGCTGGGTCTGATCACTCTCTTTTCTGCAGTTTTCCAGCTGTTGATGGCCTACGAAGGGCAACAACATTCCTGGGTAACCGGCTTTTACTGGACCCTGTCGACCATGTCGACGCTGGGCTATGGCGATGTGAGCTTTGTCTCCGATCCCGGCCGCCTGTTCTCAATTTTTGTACTGCTTTCCGGCGTGATTTTCATGCTGGTGCTGCTGCCATTCACGTTCATGGAACTGTTTTACGCCCCATGGGTTGAGATGCGTGCCGCAAATCGCATTCCCAGAAAGGTTGATGATGATCTGAGCGGCCATGTCATCATGACATTCTATGGACCCGTCGCCAGCGCGCTGATTGCGAAGCTTAAGCAGTTTAACTATCCCTATGTTGTGATTCTGCCCGACTCGGTTGAAGTCATGCAGCTCATCGATCACGGCATCAACGCCATTCACGGCGAGCTTAATCTGCCTGAAACGTATCTCAATGCCAGGGTTGAACAGGCATCGCTGGTGGCAACCACCCGCACGGATGTAGCCAATACATCCATTGTATTCACCGTCCGCGGGATCACTAAGACAACACCGGTTATAGCAACCGCACGGGACAGTGATTCCAAAGACGTGTTGCGCCTGGCCGGCACAACCCGGGTTCTCGATCTGACCCACCTCATGTCCGAATCGCTGGCGCGGCGCGCAATCGGGGGTAACGAACTGATTCACGTGATCGGCAATATAGACGATCTCCTCATTGCGGAGGTGGACGCTTCGAAAACCAACCTGGTGGGTATCGACTACACCACTGCGCAAAGACAGACCAGCGTCAGTCTTGTTGGCTTCTGGGATCGCGGCTCGTTCCAGGTGGGCGAACAGGACAGCAAAATCGAACCCAATACCCTGCTGGTGCTGGCAGGTTCAAAAATCCAGCTGGATGAGTTTAACCGACTGTACTGTCACGAGACACAAACAAACGAATACAAGCCCGTCATCATCATAGGTGGCGGGCGTGTCGGCCGGGCAACCGCCCGCGCCCTGGCCAGGCGTGGTATCGACTACAGAATTGTTGAGCAGCTGCCTGAGCGAGTACCTGACTCGGAAAAATACATTGTGGGCACTGCCGCAGACCGCAATATTCTGCGCCAGGCGGGCATCGACCAGGCGCCAACGGTGATCATCACCACCAAAGATGATGAGATAAACACCTATCTGACTATTTTCTCACGCCTGCTCAGACCCGATATTCAGATCATCTGCCGGGCCAGCCTGGAAAGCAGTGTTGCCGGCTTACACCGCGCCGGGTCAGACATTGTCATGTCATATGCTTCAATGGGCTCCAATGCGTTGTTCAACCTGTTACAGCGTAGCGACCTGCTCATGATCGCCGAAGGGCTGGATGTTTTCAAAGTCGAGGTACCGGAACAACTGGTCGGCAGAACACTGGCGGAAGCGGATATCAAACAACTCACCACCTGCAGCGTGATCGGTATCGACAGAGATAAAAAAACCATCACCAATCCTGAGCCGGACACGCTGCTGCAAGCCAACGAAGAAATTGTACTGATAGGCACGCCGGAAGGTGAACGCAAATTCCTGAAATTGTTCGCCTCCAAGAAACCGCTGGCAACCAACGGGCAAACACAACAGTAGGAATTCCGGTTTGATGCTATCCCGCACACGAAGCCTCACGGTGCTGTTTGCCTCTGTCATCATTCTGTTGACGGGACATGGCTTACAGCTGACCCTGGTGCCTTTGCGCGCGGAATCTCTGGGCTGGTCTGTTAATGAGATCGGCATGACCGGCTCGTTTTATTTCCTGGGTTTCCTTCTCGGCTGTGTGTTTATTCCAGGCTTTGTCGCGGCCGTGGGACACATCCGTACGTTCTCTACTCTGACCAGCATCACTGGTGCAGCCTTGCTTTGCATTCTTCTTTCTGACGACCCATTTGTGTGGTCAGCACTGCGCTTATTAACAGGCGTCGGTATTTCCGGGTGCTACCTCGTGATTGAAAGCTGGCTGAACGAACACACCGACAATGCCAGGCGCGGACGTATTCTTGCCATATATACAGTGATTGTTCTGCTGTCGATGAGCGCGGGACAGCTGCTGATTAATGTGGGCAGCCCCAGCGGATCAACCACAATTGTGCTCGGCACTGTGCTGCTTTCCTTATCGATCATTCCCGTGGCGTTGGCAAAGGTTGAACAGCCAGCGCCGCTGGCAAAACTCGAATTTCGTTTTCGCGAGATCTATCTGGCATCACCCGCTGCGGTGGGTGGCGCTTTTGCGATCGGCACAGTAACTGGTGCCCTGTTCAGCCTGACACCTGTGTTTGGCAGGATTGCCGGCCTGAATCTCAGTGAAATTTCCTTGCTGATGATTGTCATGGTGCTTGGTGGCGCGGCTTTTCAGTTCCCTGCGGGGTACATTTCTGATCGGTTTGACCGGCGTAAGGTGATGATCGGATTGCTTTGCGCAGGTATCGTTACCGCAATTACTGGCGCGTTGATCGACCAGCCAGCACCCTTTGCGGTCATGCTGATGCTGTTCATCATCGGTGGCTGTGCTATTGCGATCTACCCGTTGTGTCTGGCCCACGCAAACGACAGACTCCCCGGCAATTTTCTACAGATTGGCACCGTGGTGCTTATGGTCAATGGCACTGGTTCAATTGCTGGTCCGCTCCTCGGCGGAGGTTTAATGGAAAACTTCGGAGCAACAGGTTTTATGGCCTATCTTGCCGCGGGTTTGCTTCTTGCGCTGTTATGGATTCTGATCTGGTTGATAAGACATCGACACCAGCCCGACAATAAAACTGTATTTGTCGGTACCGCCAAATCCACCCAGGGGTTGATCGAGTTAGATCCGAGAGTTGAAGCAGGAGAAAAAACGCATGAGTGAGAAATGGAAGGACTACATCCTGGATTCACTGGATCTTGATGAATCCTATCAACTCCCACTGCAGGGCCAACCCTATGAATATGGCGAAATCTCTGCAGAGACGATTCGAGCTTACTTTGCCAATAACATTTACCCCTTTAATAAAAGACTTAAAGCAAGGCAATATTTCGAAGAAAAAAGAGATCTGCAGATTGAGCTGGTGAAACTGCAGAACTGGGTCAAAGAGACCGGCAGCAAACTGATCATAATATTCGAGGGGCGGGATGCTGCGGGCAAAGGCAGCACCATCAAGCGGTTCATGGAGTATCTCAATCCCAGAGGTGCTCGGGTTGTGGCGCTGGAAAAACCGGATCAGCGGGAAGCCGGGCAGTGGTATTTTCAACGCTACGTGCAACACCTGCCCAGCGCCGGAGAAATCGTCTTCTTTGACCGGTCCTGGTACAACCGCGCGGGCGTTGAAAAAGTCATGGGCTTCTGCAGCGATGAGGAGTATCAGCAGTTCCTTGTGCAGGCGCCTGAATACGAGCGCATGCTGGTGCAGAGCGGCATATTCATTGTTAAATTTTATCTATCCATCAGCCGCCAGGAACAGGCACAGCGGTTCGACGAACGTGCGACCAATCCTTTGAAACAATGGAAGTTCTCGGTGGTGGACAAGGAAGCGCAGAATCGTTGGGACGACTATACCCAGGCTAAAGAAGAAACGTTCAGACGTACGGACTCCGCGGAAGCGCCCTGGATCATCGTCAAAGGTGAAGACAAGTTACGTGCTCGACTTGAAACCATGCGACACGTCCTCACTCAATTCGAGTACGCAGGCAAAGACCATAAAAAACTCGGCAGAGTTCACCCGCTGCTGGTTGCACCGGTACGAACGCTGACCAGATTTTCTGATAACTAGCAGCCTGTTGCTGGAAAGGCGATCACAACAGAAACGAAAGCAGTGATGCAGTGCCGAGGAATGCCAAAAATCCAGCAACATCGGTGACTGTGGTTAAAATTATTGAAGCCGCCGTCGCCGGATCCTGACCGAGTCGAATCAATACAATGGGTACCAGCGCACCTGCGATACCGGCAGCTATCATGGAAAGAATCATCGCCACGCCGATAACCGCAGCCAGGCCGACAGATTGACTCCACCAGAAGACGCCGAGTCCACAGGTGACTGCCAGCGCAAAACCATCCACAACACCCACACGTATTTCTTTGCCAAGGACGCTGCGCCAGTGTCGTGTACCAATTTCGCGCAGCGCAAGGCCACGCATAGTGACTGCCAGCGCCTGAGAACCGGCATTACCTGACTGTCCTGCGACCACCGGCAGGAGCACCGCAAGGGCGGTGAACTGAGCGATCAGATTTTCAAACAACCCCACAACTGATGCAGCGAGAAAAGCAGTCAGCAGATTGATGTGCAGCCAGGGCAGGCGACGTTTCACAGCAAAAGAGGCTTTGGACATCGCCCGTTCGTCAGCACTTGCGCCCACCATTTTCTGCAGATCAGCGGTTGCAACGCTTTCCAGCACATCAAACAGACGCTGGTATCGCACAACACCCAACAACCGCCCCGCCACATCCACCACCGGGATTGAATCCACCCGCAGGCGATCTAACAGTTCAACAAGCTCCTCCCGCCCTGCGGTGGCCAGCACACTGCCTTGCACTGCATCCATAATCTGCCTGACATCCTGATCAACTTCTGCAAGCGCAAGTGCCTGCATATCCACGCGTCCAACAAGTCTGTTGCTGTTGTCCACCACATAGACAGAACGGGCACGGCGCAGCGTTGAATCGCGCAACAGATCACGTAATTCACTGACCGTGGTCTGCACGCGCACCGTTTCAAAAGGTGGATCCATCATCCGACCCGCTGAGTCGGCAGGAAACTGCATCAGATCTGTCAGGTCTGCGGCGACGGCAGGCGGCAGAACACCCAGCAGCTGCTCGCGATCCTCGCTGTCCAGGCCATCTAAAATCAGCAGTGCCAGACGGGGAGAAGCCAGCTCCAGAACCTGCCTCTGCTGGTCTTGCCGCAGATCCTGGAAAATCGTCAGCACTGTGGAAACTGCCATAACTTCCAGTACCGGTGTCAGCTCCGCTGCATCACAATTTTCGATTTCCGCTGACAGCTGAACAGGCGGTAACTGTTCAAGTACCCGCGCAGCGGCCTCAGGTTGACGTCTGATAAACGAGCGACCCAATTCCACAGCCAGGTTCATGGCTTGTGACTTCGATTCAAAAGCAGATCAAACAGCGACAGGAAAACGTGAAACATTTGCCTGATGAACAGTTCCATTGAGTTCGCCAACCCATGGCTTGGCTTGGAATCATGCAGCGGCATTTCTCGCGCCAGGTGCGCCTGGCGACAGATGCCGACCAGACGATGCTGGTAATCAACGACAGGCACCCAGGTACGCTGCAACCACTGATCATTGAGCAGTGCTGTGGTCTGATCAATTTCAGCCAGTAAAGGCTCTACTTCTTCAACAAGGCCCGCCATGGACAGGTTCACAGGCACAGTGGATGACAGCGTAGGGAACAGCCGCCAGACACTCACGATGCCAAGGTACTTACCGTCTGCATCGCTCACCAGAAGCGCCGGTTCAGATCGGTCATCGAGCTTTGCCAGATCGCCAATCACGGTGGTGACCAGATCGGTGCTTTTATATTGCAGGGTAGGTTTGGAAACTACAGCCCCTACAGTGTGCGCGGGATAATTCAAAAATCGAAGAAGTTCCCGACGTTTTCTCTTACCTGTCACTGCGTCAACAAGCTGCAGCGCAATTTCTTTGGGCAGCCTGGCCAGAAGAATCGCTGCCTGGTCAAGGGTCGATGCTGCAAACAGCTGATCTGCAGAAATAATATGGCCGGCAACAATATCCTGCAGCTGCGCAGCGTCCAGGTGGGTGACCACGGCAAGCAGGTGTTCATCTGGCAGCGTATTCAGGATCTCTCCAACCTCACTGGCGGAATACCCCTTCAGTTCCGACGCAAACAGCACAGGAAACTGCTCCGCATACTTTATGCTGAGTGCACCAACGCTTTTCATGATTGATCATCTTCGGCTATGCGCGTGACTAAGCTTGTTGCGAAGCGGCTGGCAGGAATGAACACAATACCGCCATCACTTTCAAGATCCAGCCCGGTTGCGTACATCTGCATAATTGTGCCCTGCACGCCTTCAATTCTGATTTTTTCACCAACGCTGTAGCGCTGCATATCGGTTTGCGCCAGCAGATTGCTTACGTAGTGTTTTGCGCCGAGCGCAAAGGCGAGCATCATTCCGCCCAGTACCAGGGCGAGACTCAGCAGCAGCAGCTGTTTGACAAAACTTGTGTCTATTTCAAACTGCGACAGTGCAAGCTCTGCTGCGATAAACATGATCGAAAAGTAAAGCGCCTTGGAGATCAGCCCCAGTTGCGTTGATGGACTTGTTACTCGCTCCAGAGTGCCTTGTGCCAACGAACCCAGAAGGTGTCCAGCACCCAGGATAATGGCACCAAAAAGCAATCGACCCAGAAAGCTGAACAGCCCGTCCAGGATGAGGGGAAAATCCGTGATGTCCAGCAGCGAGACAGCAAACGCGCCGGCAATCAGTACCACTGCTGAAAAGGTCAGGGTTCTGCCGATTTTCACAAGGCTCGGAGAAACAACCTGTCTACCACTGGCACTGTATCTGGCAAAGCGTTGATCTAATGCCGCCAGCATCATTGCCACAATTTTGCTGACCAGTTGGGCAAGCACGATACCTGCAAACAGAACCACCAACGCAGCCAGCTCGGGGTAAGCCCTGATGATTTCCTGCAGCTCAGACATGTTTTACCACCCGGTCGCCTGATAAATAGACTTTCATACGCTGGCGCGGCAAACAGGACACATAAAGTTGAAACGTCGCCTACCAGCGCGCTCTCGACCCACGTACATCCACGTGAACAAAGGGGCCATGGGCTGAATTACTGCCGTAAACACCAATACCCCCTATCCGCCTGCCAAACTCGCCTCGCTGCGACATTCGGTTGATGTAAGTTGCCAGCCATTGCGCATCCTTTTTATCAATCTTTCCATCACCATTCATATCATCCATTTGTCCATCTCTGGGCTGATCGTCAATGTAGACATCTGCAGCACCCCCGAATACATGACGACTGTTTGGTACATTGCCGATGGCCCTGTTGTACCACGGCGTCCGATAGCCGCTCATGATCGTGAGCCCTTCTACAGGTCTGACGTTATTGTTCAATGAGGCGAGGATGTTTTCCAGTTTCAGCAGAAGATTCGCTTTGAGGACAACGTATTTCGGAAACCCCTGATCCTGCTTGGACAGAAACTGTCTGATTTTGAAATTCGGTGAAACCAGCGTATTCAGATTGTCCCTTGTCACCTCAACAAACCCCTGCGGCGCTCTGTAAACATCCAGGCCCCTGTAAGGTTTAGCTGGGTAAGCACCTATGCGATAGCCATTTAAGCGTTTGTCTCTACTCTGTTCAGTTGCAGGCACCATGACAAATATATTCAACTGACGCTCATCCGAGCCCAGGTCCGACTGGATCTTCATCGGATACAGGCCTGGCCTGGTGGGTGCAACCAGTTCTCCTGACCCCAACTGCCCTTGCTGACCGGCAAACACATAGTCTCCCCGCAAGGCATCATTTTCATAACCAACCTCAAAAACCTGGCCCGGCATGAGATAAATGGCAAAAATCCTGTAGGGTACAATTCGGCCATCAACCACCAGCGGCACTGCGGCACGTTGTGAATCCCAGCCGAAAGCGGACGACATCAGAAGACAACCTGCCGCCAGCACAAACAATCTCACCAACATATTCGGGTTAATCCTGCCTTAATGCATTAACAATTTTTTCGTCGCGCTGATAAATATCCCGGCGAAAAGAGATTTCAGTTCCTGCGGATTTGAAAGCCGTGAAATAGACGATATAAACGGGCAAAGGCATACGCAGGTTAATGGTTCGGGTTTTACCCTCCGCCAGTTGCGCGGCAAGATTTGCAGCATCTTCTATTCGGGATTCTCTATGCAGCAACCAGGAGGCCAGATGTTCCGCTTGAGACAGACGGATACAGCCAGAGCTGAACCCCCGCTCTGTTCTGGCAAACAAACTGTGATCGTTGGTATCGTGCAGATAGATCGCAAACTTGTTGGGCATCATGAACTTTATCCGCCCGAGCGCATTATTCGGGCCGGGTCGCTGTCGCAGCAGATAGTTGAAATTGCGCCGGGTGACGTCACTCCAATCGACGCTGGTGACATCCATAAAAAACTCTTCACCCGCTCGCCGTACCTGGTAACCCTGTTGGGCTAATTCTTCCGGGTTGGTCTTGAGCTTCGGCAGCTTGTCCTGCGTGGCGAGTTTAAAAGGGACGTTCCAAAACGGGTTGAGTACAAAATACCTCATGTCTTCCACAAACACGGGGGTCTGCCTGAATGGCCTGCCCACCACAACACGCATGGCAATTTCTTCAACACCGCGTTGAATCGCTTTGAGCTCAAAAGCGGCTATATTGACTTTAATGTAGTCCTCAGGAATCTCCTGGGGGAGCCACCGCCAACGTTCCAGGTTGGCGTCAATCCGGTCCACCCAGTCAACCTGCGTGGCATTCAGAACAGCGAGCGTTGCCGGACCCACGAGTCCGTCAGGCTCTAAGTTGGCGCTGATCTGAAAAATGCGTACGGCTCGATCAAGCGCCTCATCAAACAGGTTCGTGTATTCATCAGGTCCCAGCAGCCTCTGCTTGAGTTCCAGAACCCGCGGCCCCTGGGAACCAAGTTTCAACAGACTCCCTGATGAAACGGGTGTGGTTTGTGTCACTGTAAGTGACAGGATGCGCTGTCGTTCTTCAACCAGCAGCCTGTAGTCTTCATTGGCAGGCCACAGACCTTCAAGGTAAGACGCCACATCTCCGCTGTGCTGAACCAGCTGTCTGAGATCTTCCACAACGTCATGTTCAGCGTCCACCAGATGCCAATCCGGGTCCAGGCTTGCCGGCGAAACCACACCGTCAGCGCGGTGCCTGGCCTGAGTTAAAAATGCATCGGTGGCAAGAATTTCGGTCACATAACCAGGCTGAGCCATCTCACCTTGCGCAACGAGATAACTGGCGTGGTATCGCGTGGCTAAAAAGCCATGGGCCTGAGACTTTTCTATGGCATTGAACAGGGCTTCACGTTGCGCGTCCAGCGCCCCGCCACCCACCCAAATGGGCTGATGCGTATTATCCAGGTAGAACGCTGTGACCGCCTCCGGACTTTGCAGTTTTTGCCCGGCGATAATCGCTGGTGCACCAGCGCGCAGCCCCTCCAGGTACATGCGTAAATCTTCATCCGCATGAACGGCTGCACTACCTGCTGACAAAACAAGCCATAAAGACCCTTTTAACAGAGTCTGCCTGGTCACGGCTGGCCGCAATCAACCGTCGGTATCCTTCGGGTTGAACACTCAATACGATCCATGGCACTTCCTTCTGTTTGCACGGCATTAAAATACGTCCGCGATGTGCTTGTATTACACTACGCCGTGACCCGTGTGCACAGTGGAATGAATAACCTCTGTCGAATACGTCACAGACCAGCCTCGTCACAAAAAGCAGAAAATGAACGAACCCAAAGCCAGCACCGACAGCACGTCTCTCAAAGACAGCGAACGCTGGATCGTGCGCAATGGTGTTGGTGTGCAGATCATGGAAACACTGGCCGTTGGCGCTTTTCTGACCGCCCTGGCGGTGCAGCTTGGCGCACCAAACTGGATGATCGGTGCGCTTGCTGCCATTCCACATATCGCCCAGGTTGCACAGATACCAGCGTTATGGACAGTCGAACGATTGCGCAGGCGGCGGCTTATCTACCTGGTCAGCGGCATGATCGCCCGGCCTATGCTGCTGGTCATTGCCGTCGCGGCCGTTGTCTATACCGGGATGCAGGCGTTATGGCTTATTCTACTGGCATTCGCCGTTCGATATGCCGCTGGTGCATTCCTCAGCTGCGCCTGGAACAGCTGGATGCGGGATCTTGTCCCGGATGCCGAGATGGGACGCCTGTTCAGCAACCGACAGCAGAAGATGATTGGTGTCGGCATACTGTTCAGCCTGTTGGCTGCCGCATTCATCGATCTGTGGAAACAATATTCCGGCCTACCCACAGAATACGCCTACGCTTTGGTATACACCCTGGCATTTATCGGCGGGAGTTATTCCGTTATCTGTGCGCGAAAGATTTTTGAGCCGGAGATGGCACCTTCACACGCCCATATTATCAGTCACCTGAAAGCGCCTTTCGGCAACCGCAACTACCGTCGTCTGATCAGTTTTCTGGCAAGCTGGAATTTTGCCGTCAACCTGGCTGCGCCCTTTTTTACTGTCTACATGCTCAAGCGCCTTGAATACGAACTGACCCTGGTCATTGCCTTTGCCACCCTGAGCCAGATTGCCTCGTTCCTGACAGTTCGTTACTGGGGCAGCATCGCGGATCATTTCAGCAATAAAGTTGTCCTGGCTACCTGCTGCCCGCTGTTTATTCTGAGCATCTTCGCCTGGACCTTTACCACTTTGCCGGACCCTCATAACTTCACCATACCGCTACTGATCATCATCCACATTGCAACGGGATTTGCCGTGGCGGGGGTGAATCTGGCATCAGGTAATATTGCGCTCAAGCTCGCCCCTATGGGCGGATCGACTTCCTATCTTGCCAGCAGTTCCATGGTAAATGCGACCGCTGCCGGGGTCGCCGCTCTGCTGGGTGGCATCGCCGTCGACCTGTTCGCATCCTGGGAGCTCGGCCTGACCGTTCACTGGCAGAGTGCAGCAAACAATCTGGAACTGGAAGCCATGAATTTCAGTCACTGGGACTTCTTCTTTCTGTTTTCCACCCTGGTTGGGCTGTATTCGTTGCATCGCTTGTCCCTTGTTGAAGAAAAGGGGCTGGTACAGGAACCACAGATGCTCCAGGTTCTGATGGGCTCCGCTAAGCAGAGTATGCGTAATTTGAGTACCATTGCAGGTCTACGCGCCGCATCGGAGTTTCCACTCGACGGGTTGATACCCGACTCAAAGCATTCAACTGAAAAAAAATCAACAGATACCACAGCACCATCTACACCCCCGGAGGACATGCTAAATGACTGACTACATTAATCGCGAGATTCACCTGACTTCCCGCCCCGACGGACTCCCGGTGCCGGATAATTTTGGTCTTGTGGAAACCAGAATAACCAGCGACGAGGCTGACATCGTCGTAAAGAACCTCTATATGTCTGTCGATCCGGCCATGCGCCCACCACTGACCAATGGCCAGACAAAACTGGATGAACCCATGATGGGCGGCGCCATCGGTAAAGTCATTCACAGCTCCAATCCTGACCATCCTGTTGGCAGCTATGTCATTCATCGTGCCGGTTTTCGTGAATATCACCTCAGCGATGGCAGTGATCTGCGCACCATCTCCTTGCAGGATGAACCGCTGACGACACACCTGCATGTGCTGGGTGGAACGGGCTTGACCGCGTACGGGGGCTTACTGGTCACCGGCGAATTGAAGGAAGCAGAGAACGTATTCGTTTCCGCTGCTGCAGGTGCAGTTGGCAGCGTTGCCTGCCAGATTGCCAAAATCAAAGGCTGTCGGGTTGCCGGCAGTTGTGGGTCAGACGACAAGGTCAACTATCTGCTCAACGAACTGGGCATCGACTATGCGTTCAACTACAAAACCCAGGACATACGCAAATCTTTACGTGAAGGACTACCGAACGGCATCGATGTATATTTCGAAAACGTCGGTGGTGAACACCTCGATGCCGCATGCGGACAGATGCGTCCGTTAGGTCGAATTCCGGTATGCGGCATGATTTCCGCTTACAACAACAAAGGTGCGCGTTCAGAAGGGGTCACCACCCTCTCCAACATGATTTATAACCGCGTCACCATGAAAGGTTTTGTTGTGTACGAATTTGAACATCTGCGCGAACAGTTTCTCAGCGACATGCGCAAATGGATGGCTGCCGGGCAGATGAAGTACAGCGAAACTATCATGCAGGGCATCGAACAGGCGCCGGCTGCGTTGATTGGTCTGCTGCAGGGTGAAAACACGGGTAAAATGCTGGTACAGCTGGCTGAAGACGATTGAGCCCAATCGTGAGCTGCCCACTCAGACACGACTGATCTTTATTCAGGTGAGTTTTGCAGGGTCCAGCAGAACACGCAGTTCTGCGACAGGTATGTCTGTCATTTCTGCAGCCACGTCGACAACAGGTCGATTCTGCGTATAAGCCTGTTTCGCAATCTCTGCCGCTTTCATATACCCAACAATGGGGTTCAGTGCAGTCACAAGAATGGGATTGCGTTGCAAAGATGCTCCGATACGCGCGTCGTTCACCTTGAAAGTGGCAATCGCCTTATCTGCCATCAGTGGCAGAACACCACTGAGCAGGGTGATACTGCTCAGCAGGTTGTGCGCAATCAGTGGTAACATCACGTTCAGTTCAAAGTTGCCGGACTGCGCGGCCACCGTGACTGTTGTATCGTTACCGATCACCTGAGCTGCCACCATGGCAGCGGCTTCCGGCAGCACAGGGTTAACCTTACCTGGCATGATGGATGAGCCTGGCTGCAACGCCTCCAGCTCGATCTCCGCCAGACCGGCCAAAGGCCCCGAGTTCATCCAACGCAGATCATTAGCAATTTTCATCAGGGTCACCGCGCAGGTTTTTAACCCACCGGAAAGTGCAACCGCGGTGTCTTGAGCCCCAATCAGGGCAAAATGGTTAACAGCCACCTCAAATTCAATGCCACAGTCCACAGATATCATCCGGCAGGCTTTTTCAGCAAATTCCGGGTGGGCATTTACACCTGTGCCAACAGCAGTGCCCCCGAGAGCGAGAACCCTTAAAGATACCAGCTGCGAAGATAAGTGATGGATATTGGCATCTATCTGAGCCATCCAGCCACCCAGCACCTGGCCCAGCGTAACCGGCATGGCATCCATAAGGTGCGTGCGTCCATTCTTAACATGATGACCAACCTGCTGCGCCTTGCGCTGCATCTGATTGCGCAGGTGTTCCAGCGCCGGCAGCAGCTGGTTCTGCAGGGCCAGAGCCGAGCTGATGTGAATGGTTGAAGGAATCACATCGTTACTGCTCTGGCCCAGATTAACGTGATCATTAGCAGCCACTTCTTTGCCGCTGCGACGGCTGGCCAGGGTTCCAATCACCTCGTTAGCGTTCATATTGGTACTGGTGCCTGAGCCGGTCTGAAAAACATCCACCGGGAAGTGACGCATCAGCTCCCTGTCGTTCTTCAGCTGCTGACAGGCCTGCACTATCGCAGCGCCAACATCGTCTTGCAGCAAACCCAATTGTGTATTTGCTTGTGCTGCCGCCTGTTTAAGCATCAGCAACGCTTCGATAAATTTCAACGGCAGCGGCTGCCCACTGATGGCGAAGTTATTGATGGCTCTTTGCGTCTGGGCGCCATACAACGCCTCTGCCGGGATCTCTATTGAACCCATGCTGTCTTTCACTGTGCGGGTTTTCATACGCTAATTAGCTCTTTCCTGATCAACCACCTGCAATGCATCGTACCGATACAGATCATCCATCATCCGTCCACCGGCACGTTTTGCAGCGCGGTTACGCAGCCATGCGGGGATGCCGGACAAATGGAACACTTTTGCGTTACGCCGAGAGCCCGCCTGTATACGCGCCGTTCGAGCGCGGCGCAACTCTTCGTAACGCTGCAACGACATCACAACATCATCGCCCTGATGCAGACAGCCTGCCAGTACTGCCGCATCTTCAATCGCCATGGCTGCCCCCTGCGCCATAAAAGGCAGGGTTGGATGACACGCATCTCCTAACAATGTCACTCTGCCTTTACCCCACTGTTGCATCGGCGAACGGTCAAACAATGCCCACTTGTACAGCTGTGTTCGATCGACCCCTTCCAGCAGCTGCGCAATATCACTGTGCCAACCTGCAAAATCTCTGCGTAACTCATCAAAGTCGCCCTGCTCGGTCCATGACTCAACCTGCCAGCCGCTTTTTTCCACCACACAGACACAATTCACCCAATCACCACCGCGTACGTAATAGTGCACAAAGTGTTTGCCCGGACCCCACCAGACGGTAGACAGCGGGCGAATGAGGTCCGCCGGCAGCTGCGCGGTAGGCACCAGCGTTCGCCATGCAACGTTACCGGTAAACTGAGGGTCTTGTCGGCCCCACAACGCCGCATGAACTCTGGAGTGAATACCATCTGCACCCACCAGCACGTGGGCCTCGTGCGATGCGTCCGAAGCCGTCACCCATACACCACCAGAGGTTTCGTCAAAACCTGTCACCGCAACGCCGGGATACAGTTCAATGTTCGGATGCACATGCGCAGCGTCCACCAGTGTCGCCAGCAGATCACCGCGGTGAATGTGATAATAAGGCGCGCCATACTGACTCAGCACCTGGGCACCGAGGTGGCTCTGCGCAATCACATGGCCACGACGCCAATGTCTGAACTGGGTGCCTTCGGGTATAAAAGCGCTGGCGCGAATGGCTTCATCTAAACCAAAATGATTCAGCACCCGAGTCGCGTTTGGTGACAGTTGAATACCCGCCCCTGCTTCAGTAAACCCAGGCGCCTGCTCAAACACACCCACCTCGCAGCCATTTTCAGCAAGGGCAAGTGCCGCACTTAATCCTCCAATACCACCCCCCGCAATCAGAACCCGTAACCTGCCCATCAAGCATCACGTGGCGTCAGAGTGATCACCACCAGCTTTGCATCAGCCCAGGCAGGCAGCCAGTCTGGTACATCCGGACGCAGGCGTGCAAATACTTCCTCCGTATAAGCCGGATCATCATCCACCACATTGGCTACGCCATGGAGATCTTCACCTCGAATGAACATCTGTACCGGCACATCGCCGGGTAAGAAGGCTCTCCACCATGGGCCGTCTGCACCGACAAAGACGAGTGCGCCTTCGCGCAGATAGTTGACGGGTAACACCCGATCATCCGGCAGCGTCAACAACAGGACTCTGGCAGCACGCGGTCCATCGGGTGCTGCAACCAGTTCTGCGGCAACTCGAGGATTCACCACCTGAACAGAATAAATGTAGTACCCACCCAGCAATAAAAGCAGGATTGTCAGCGGCGCCACACCGAACTTAAGCCAACGGGACATCAATTCAGCCCTCAACCGGTTGATAACGATTACCATAAGATGCGCTGTCATCAAATAAAGCGCGCTGAGCTGCTCTGGCGTCGTTCACCAGTTCAGGTGTTGTATCCAGCACCATCACCGGCCGCGTTTCGAGATTGTAAGCCGGCCACGCGGGTATTCCAGGGTTATCAGGACTACCGGTGCGTGCAAAAGCGATCCACGTATCCGCCATGATGTCTGCCAGGTGCTGTTGTTCCGGACCCACTCCAGACATGCTGGCGGAGTTAGCCACATTGTCGAACACAAAACCGATTTCCAGCGCATGCGGTGAGCGCCACCTGCCACCATCAACAGGTGTATCCCAGTTGAACAGATACAGATATGTCGGCGCGCCACCCTGGCGCACTTTTCGCTCCGCCTGCTGCACATGCCCCGCTAACCAGCGTGCATCCGTGGTTGCTTCAAAGTAGATATCTGCTGGAGAGGATTCCGGCTGCAATACGCGATAGCCGGCAATAATCGCGTCAACATCTTTATCGGGGTAGGAACGCCCAAGGACCTCTGGCAGTTGCGCCCAGGTGATATCAAAAATCGCCGGATTTGCCCCGCCGATGAACAGCGAGTTTTCGGTACGCGTGGTGCCCAACATCATTGGCACCTCACGCCCCCATGGCGCAGCATCAGGGTCGAACGGATGGCGCGTCAACGTTCTACCATCAATTGAAGGTGCCGTAGCTGCGCCGGTGTCTGCATATGCTGCTCGAATGACATCTTCCGGCAGGGTCTTAATCTGTTCAATAGTGTCTGCCGTGAGTCCCAGATTAGCCACCACCTTGTCTGCAGCGGTCTGCGCAATGGCCTGTTCAGGAAAGCGGAGCATGGCGCCGGACTGCACCACCGCCCGGTGAAACAGCCCTTGTGCCACAGGGGTTGCCATCAGGGTGGATACTTTTGCGCCACCACCGGATTCGCCAAAAATCATCACGGTATCCGGGTCGCCCCCGAACTGCGCAATATTGTCCCGCACCCACTCAAGCGCCAGGACCATATCCAGCAGGCCAGCCACAGCGGAGTCTTCAAAACCCGCCCCATAGTGACCTAATGCCAGATAACCCAGCACATTCAGACGGTGATTCACGGTCACCACCACAACATCCCCACGTTGCGCCAGGCGGGTACCTTCATAGGCTCGGGATGACCCGCTGCCGGAGGAAAAGCCGCCGCCATGAAACCAGACCATGACCGGCCGTTTGCCACCATCGGCTAAAGCAGGCGTCCAGACGTTAAGGAACAGACAGTCTTCACTCATTGGTGGGGTGGGTACCGTTGCCCACGAGGTGAACAGACCACCGGGATTCGCTGTCGGCGTTTGTGGACACGTGGCACCAAAGGCCGTTGCAGTTTGAACATCGTGCCAGGGCTGCGGTGCTGAAGGCGCAGCAAATCGGGTGGTGGCGGTATCCGCACCGTAACGTACACCTTTGAACGTCAACACCTTTCCCTCCTGCAGACCGCTGACCTTGCCATGCCGGGTTTGCGCAATGGCTGCATGTGTGAGGCCAACCTCCTGGACAGCTACCTCTGCGGACGGTTCTGGCCCGGGTGATGCTGATGGCTCAGCGCCACAACCGGCCAACGCCCACACCAGTAACGCTGCGCAGATGTTTAAAAATCTTCTTAACATTGTCCCTCTCCCGGTTCCTGTTGCCGTTGCCGTTGCAGGAGCATAACAGGCGTGTCAAAAATCAGCATGGGATGCCGATGACAGATTACACAATAATTTTGCAATTCCGGACCTTGCTGCTGCTGTGCTTGGGATACACTGCCGCAGGCGTTACATTTAAAAAAGGGAAACACTATGGCTGTTGCACGCGTTACTGAAATCATTGCCGGATCAAAAAAAAGTTTTGAGCATGCCGTTGAAAAAGGCGTTAAAAGGGCCTCAAAAACACTCAACAACGTCACTTCCGCCTGGGTCAAAGACCAGCAGGTTGTCGTGCAGGAGGGCAAAGTTGCCCAATACCGTGTCACTATGAAAGTGACTTTCATTCTGGAGGATTGAATCATGGACCTGTTAAAAACCATCATGGCAGCACAAGGTGGTGCTTCTATCGATCAGATTGCCCAGAAACTGGGGCTCGACAAATCCGCCGTTGAAGGTGTCATGGGTGCAATTGCACCTGCGCTGGGTAAGGGTATTGCCAACAATACCCAGGCCGCGGGTGGTCTGGACTCACTGTTGGGCGCGCTGCAGAAAGGCAACCATCAACGCTACATAGAGGACCCAGCGCTGGCCGTGGATGACTCCGGCATCGCAGAAGGCAACAAAATATTAGGCCATATTCTTGGCAACAAGGACGTCAGCCGTCAGGTTGCCAGCCGCGCTGCCGAACAGACCGGCGTCAGCGACAGCTTGATCAAACAGATGCTGCCCATGCTGGCCACGATGGCGATGGGCGCTTTGAGCCAGAAAAAAGCCCAAGCACCCGCAGGTGATACCGATCTGGGTGGTTTGCTGGGCGCCTTCCTCGGCGGCGGCGACAACAACTCCATGGTTGATGATCTGCTGGGTATGGCTGGCAAATTTCTGAAATAACGAGCACACCGAACAACAAACTAACAACCCGCTTGGGAGAGTAATATGCTGGATTCACTATTCGATTTTGCCAAAGATATGGGCAAAAAACTGTTTCAGTCTGATGCTGACGCGGCAGAGAGTATTCTTACCCACATCAACAGCAACAACCCCGGTGTCAATCCCCTCACCGTAGATTTCGATGACGGCGTGGTCACCATGGCTGGCGCTGCGGTTAACCAACCCGCAAAAGAGAAAGCCGTGCTGATGGCAGGTAACGTTAAGGGTGTGGAAAAGGTTAACGCCGATGGCATCAGCGTACCGCCTCCTCCACCAGCAGAACCGCCACCGCCACCTGTCACGTTCTACGTCATCAAATCAGGCGACACCCTGTACGGCATCGCAAAAGAGTTTTATGGCAATGGTATGAAGTACCCGGAGATCTTCGAAGCCAATCGCGAAGTGATTGAAGATCCTGACAAAATTTATCCGGGGCAGAAAATCAGGATACCGGAAAAGAGCTGATCCGAGCGCCTGGCGCGGCGCATCATTTTCCATCTCGACCTTGTTTAACGAGCGGCGTATGCTGGACGTTGAACAATCCATCAGGGGGAGAAAAGATGGCCGCGTTTCCATATCTACTGCGTATCACCTGTCTGCTCAGCGCCAGCGCTGCGCTGGCGCTGAGCCCGGATAACAGAGTCGAAAACTTCCGACTCCTCGACCATCAGGGCGGCTCTCAGGAACTGTACTATTTTGCGGATGCGCCTGCGCTGGTTCTGATGACCCACAGCGCAAACTGCACACCTGCAGAAAGTGAGCTGAACCAGTTCAACACCCTGCAGGCAGAATATGCCACAACTGGGGTGGAATTCATGCTGATCAATTCCGTTGACCCGCGCGAGCGCATCAGAACTCATGCGCAGAAAGTCTCCCTGAATGCACCTGTTCTTATGGACAGCACGCAGATCATAGGTGAGTCCATGCAGCTCGAAACCGCAGGCGAATTCCTTGTTCTGAATCCTGACAACTGGTCCCTTGTTTATCGAGGCCATGCAGCGGGTGCCACAGAGGCACTTAATCAGCTGGTTAGCGGCCAGACGGTTGCAACGCCGCAAACCCCGGCAAAGGGCTGTGACATTGAATATCCGGCACTTGCCCGTCGCGACAGTCACGCAAACATCTCCTACAGCGACACCATTGCACCCATCCTTATGGACAATTGCGTTTCCTGTCATCGCGAAGGCGGAATTGGGCCCTGGGCAATGACCGACTACAACATGGTGCGCGGATTTTCTCTGATGATTCGCGAAGTGATCCGTACTGGGCGCATGCCACCCTGGCATGCGGATCCACACTATGGCGAGTTTGCCAACGACCGATCTCTGACAACTGAAGAAATCCAGACGTTAGTGCATTGGATTGAAGCAGGTGCACCGCGCGGCGACGGGGCTGATCCGTTGGTTGAAATGGATCACAACTACCCGACCTGGGCCCTCGGCGAGCCGGATCTGATCATTGAGATACCCGCGGAAGAAGTGCCGGCCACAGGCGTCGTCGATTACAAATACAAAATGGTCGACAACCCCCTCAGCAAGGATGTCTGGGTTCGTGCCACGGAGCTGATTCCCGGTGACCGTAGCGTGCTGCATCATGTCATTACCCGCTTTGGCACCCTGGAAACCCAGGGGCCGAGAGCGGGACGATTGAGTCGCCGTGGTGGCGGCAGCCTGGGCGGCTATGTACCTGGCGCCGTGGCCCGTGATTACCCGGATGGTACCGGCACACTGCTGCCGGCAGACGCCACCATTGAATTCCAGATGCACTATACGCCGACGGGTAAACCGGCCACCGACACCTCGCGGCTGGGCATTTACCTGCACGATACACCGCCAAGACACGTCATGCAGGGTACCGTATTTATCAACCCGCGGATTCGCATTCCTGCCGGGGCTGACAATCACTCAGAAACTTCAGAAAGGGTCATTGCCGAAGATGTGATTCTGTACAGCATGCTGCCGCATGCCCACTATCGGGGTAAGGCCTCCGAATTTGTTGCCCACTATCCGGATGGGCAGGTGGAAAAACTGATCTCGGTCCCCCGCTATGACTTCAACTGGCAGACCAATTACGATCTGAAGGAACCAAAATTCATTCCGGCCGGGACCAGAGTTGTACACCGCACCTGGTGGGATAATTCTGCGCGCAATACCGCCAACCCGGATCCAACCAGGGACGTGCCCTGGGGACAGCAGTCCTGGGATGAAATGCTGTTTGGCACCATGAGTTATCGCGCGGCCACGGATGAGGAGAAGGCCGCCCGCCGTGCAGCGGCAACCATGGGCGGAGAGGATTAGACCGTCAACAACGTTATCAGAAGCACCGCCATCATGCTGGTGGGTATCAGTAACAGGAAGTAGATACCCATCTGCACAAAATACTTACCACACGTGCGGGCAAATCCTTCGCCATAATAGCGCCGCAGGGCTTTGAAATGGTAACCCAGCAGTACCAGCCAGAGCAGCCCGCCGAGGTAACCCGAAATCGTGGCCAGAATTGCGTGGCTACTCGCATCCGGCAGCACCAGCATCAGGGCATAGACCAGAAAGGCAAATGTGTGCAGGTGTGTCGCAAATACCAGGTGCTCAACATAATATTTGTGCGAACCGATGTAGAGCAGCTGCAGAATGAGTGCAAACACCGGTAACAGGAAAAACATGGCAATAGGCAGGTTTTCCATCATTGTGTTGAGCGCTTCACGCGGCTGATACACCACATCGATCACTCGTCGAACAAAAAAGCGCTGTGCGTCGGTAACCGGCTCGGTGCGCTCTGCAGCACCTCTGGCAAGCGCCAGAATCGCCTGCTGTTGCACCCCTGACTGTTCTCCCGCCAGCATGCGGTGCACCTTGTCCCTGCGCCCCTCATCCAACAACTTATCCAGGTCATGTGCAACACTGTCAGCCACTGATTCAACGGGAGCCGCCCCGGTACCCGTCTGCAGGTCCATATCGAGATCCGAGGTAGCGGACAGCAGAAAGAAAAAACCCAGACTGATAAACAGATACAAACGGATCGGGCTGATATAACTGGCTCTTCTGTTTCGCGAAAACTCAACCGCCAGCTGTCCAGGCTGCGTCAGCAGCACCCGAAAAGTATTTAAAATCCGCGAATCCACATCGAAGGTTTCACGCAACAGTTCCCACAACATCGGCGGCAACGAACGCTGATAATCACGACGGTTCTGTCCACAGTGGGGACAGAAGTTGTCTGGTCGAGGGGTGCCGCAATTACTGCAGTTGGGAGCGTCCATTGTTGTTATTGTGAAGCCTCACCGAGAGTACGTATAGCTTCATCTTAAGGACGCACATGGATCTGATTGTTTTTGACCTGGACGGCACATTGTTGAACGCCGCTGCTGAAATCTCCCCATATACCCGCAAAACACTATCGCTGCTGGCAGATGAGGGCATTCTGTTCACTGTGGCAACGGGTCGCACCTTACATTCGTCCCGGGATGTGCTGGCCAATCATCCATTCAGGCTACCCCAGGCATACAAAAACGGCGTCGTGATCTGGCATCCGCAACGGGCTCAATACAGCCACCACAACTTTCTCACCCTCAGCGAAATAGAACATGTGCTGGCTGCCATTATTTCCCAGGGTCTGACGCCGTTTATGTTCACTGTCGAACCGGACAATGTGCACAGTATCTATCACCCACCACTGCAGAGCGAGGTTGAACATCAGCTTGCCGCGGACTTCCGCAGCAGAGACAGGGTTGGCGTTTACCCGGCAGGCGATATGCCCGGCGATGCGGAAATCACGAATATCAGCGCCCTGGGGAACCCGCAAGCTGTGGATGCCATTGAGCTGATGATCGCGGACGAGCCTGGCCTGGTGGCTTTTGCCGGCACCGCGATCGAGGGCGCGCAGTACAAGTGGATCGACATTCACCACATCGATGCCAGCAAAGGCAACGCGGTGAACGTTCTGAAAGCGGAGCTGGGCATATCTCGCGTCGTGTGTTTCGGAGACAGTGACAACGACTTGAGTATGTTTGCCGTGGCAGACGAAGCTTACGCGCCCAGCAACGCCAAAGAGATTGTGAAAAAAGCAGCCACTGCAGTGATCGGACATCATGACGAAGACGCGGTGGCGCGGTTTTTACGCCAGCGCTTCGGGCTGGCAGAGGACTAGCAGCCTGTTTCTTCCCGCTGATCGGTATGCACGTTGTCAGGCTGTTAGAGATCTGGTGGTGACGGGCGGGACAGCACAAACACCGCTACCGCGATGAGTACAACCGCCTGCAGCCCGAGAATCAGAGGCGGGACGCGCAAAGCAACAGACAGAACAAAAACCCCCACCATGGATAGTGCCGCGACAAACTTGGTTTTGCCATCGATGGCGCCATCATGCCGCCAGTTGGCAATCAACCGGCCAAAAATGCGATGACTGAGCAACCAGTCATGAAAGCGTTCAGAAGAACGCGCAAATGCAAACGCCGCAAGCAACACAAATGGTGTGGTTGGCAACAGGGGTAACACAACGCCTAACACACCCAGCGCAAGCGCGATGACACCTAACGCAAACCAGAATGCACGCAACAAAATATCTTCCCCGGCATCACGTACATCATTAAAACCATCTGTTTTTTAGACTATTCTACATCGCAGCAAAACCAGAACCAGAACAGGATTTATATGAGCACCGCCGCTAACGACATTCAGATGCTTGCCGAACGTTTGACCCAATTCATGGACGCACACATATACCCCAATGAGGACCTGTATCACAAGCAGCTGAACGGGCTGGCGGATCGGTTTTCCACCGTACCGCTCATGGAAGAACTCAAAGCAAAGGCTCGTGCAGAGGGGCTGTGGAATCTATGGCTGCCTGCGGAATTTGGTGGTCTGAGCAATGAAGACTACGCCGGTCTTGCGGAAATAATGGGCAGGGTTTTGTGGGCACCTGAAGTGTTCAACTGTAACGCTCCAGACACCGGCAACATGGAAGTGTTCCTGAAATACGCCACCGATGCCCAGAAAGCGCAGTGGCTGGAACCCCTGCTCGCTGGAGAAATCCGCTCGTCTTACGCGATGACGGAACCCGATGTGGCATCCAGCGATGCCACCAATGTGCAGACCCGTATCGAAAAACAAGGAGATGAGTACGTCATCAACGGCCGCAAATGGTTCATTACCAACGCATCTTATGAACGCACCAGAATACTCATCGTCATGGGCAAATCTGATCCGCACAATGCCAACCGCCACAAACAACAGAGTCAGATTCTGGTCCCTAAAGACACGCCAGGGGTCACGATTGTCAGACCCCTGACCACCCTGGGATATGACGATGCGCCTCTGGGGCATGCAGAAGTGCATTTCGACAATGTACGCGTGCCTGCTGAAAATATTCTGCTTGGTGAGGGACGAGGTTTCGAAATTGCCCAGGGGCGCTTGGGCCCTGGCCGCATCCATCACTGCATGCGACTGATCGGCAGCGCTCAGCGCGCAGTCGAATATGCCTGTCGACGTGCGGTGAGTCGGGAAACCTTCGGTCGTAAACTGTCTGAACATCAGTCCGTGCTGGAGGACATCGCAAAATCTTTCAGTGAGATTGAACAGGCCCGTCTGCTCACCTTGAAGACTGCGCGCAAGATGGACAAGGTTGGCGCGAAAGAGGCCAGAGATCTGATCGCTGCATCGAAAATCACCGTACCCTTGATGGCACAAACCGTCATTGACCGGTGTATGCAGATTCACGGTGCTGGCGGCTTAACCGCCGATTACCCCATGGCTGAAGCGTACAACTATGCACGCTGGTGTCGCCAGGCGGATGGTCCGGATCAGGTACACATGATGGCGCTGGGAAAACAGATCATCAGACGCTATACAGAATCTGCATAGCGCCGATAACTAAAGAAACAATCCTGCTAAACCGGCTCCGCCAGAAACACGGGAATTTTACGTGTCGTTTTCGCCTGATAATCCTCATAAGGCGGGTACGCTTCCACGCTTGCCTGCCACAATCGGGTCCGCTCGGTTTCGTCTGACACTTCACGCACGCGCATGGGCGTGACCTGCGTTTTATCGCGGATTTCTACATCAGGATGTGCGCGTAAGTTGTAGACCCAGGACGGGTTTTTTGGTTGCCCGCCCATAGACCCGACCAACACGTAGTTGCCGTCGACCTCAACACGCATCAGCGGTATTTTTCGAATGCCACCGGTTCTGTTGCCTTTATGCGTGACAATAATACAGGGCATACCGGTATCGAGCAGCGTGGTGCCTTCAGTACCGCCACTGCTTTCGTACAGTTCAACCTGTTTGCGGACCCAGTCCAGTGTCGGCGGTATGTAGTCAGCCATGGGACACTCCGTTTTGTGGTTTAAAATAGTCAGGACGATCGAACCTTACACCGATGACAACTCTCTCCACAAACTGTGCGAGCCTCGGCTCGGGACTGACAACACGACCAGTATGTCACCTGCAGCGTTCTACGTCAGCGAGATGCTGCTGGTTTCTTCCGTACTGACCAAGGTGATTTCACGACCGCTGCTGGTAATCACCACTTCAAGCCCCGGCAAACCTTCGACAACTGCCACTTCCAGGTCCAAAGCGGAAAGCACCTCACCCAGATCATCCGCGTCAGGCGATGTTATGGACAGGGCGACAAATGTCCCTGCCTGTGGGCTGGTTTGCCGAGGATTTACACAGCGCTGCCAGTCAATAAAGAACGGCATGCGCGCCCCCTGGGACACACTTAATGGAAACAACAGCGCCCATTCCAGTAAACCACCCTCTGGCGTCCTGCGCTGGGTCTGCTTCGGTCCCGCCGAGGGAATGCCGTACGTCAATAAAACCTGTTGCACCAGAGCAAGATCACCTTCTGCTGCCCAGGTGAGCAACCCGCCGCGCGACAGAGCCGAAAACAGTTCACCCAACGTGCCTTCAAGCGGTTGCGCAGGATCCGGCGCAATAATTTCCAGGTAGGCAGAGCCCAGGGATAACAGCGCATTACGTGTGCCTAACCCGATATGTTCGCCGGCATAAGTCGGCTGCACACCAAAAGTATCCGCAGCCCAGGTCATCCCTTCTTCCAGTGATGGCGTGGCGTACATGAAGTGGTCAATTCGGGTGCGCACAGTTTTCTCCTGCACAAACAACAACGTGCGAGTGTAATCTCCCGAGCAGCTTAAGGCTAAAAACAATAGTCATCAGTTAAACGAGTGAAACTCGATGCGTCGAGGTTGCACTGAGCCCTGCGCCTGTCGCGTACGGACGACAATGGAGTAACATGGACAGATGCCCAACGAACAGACCGATCAGTCTCCTGAATCTCAAGCCATGGCCGCTTCGGTCAGGCTTATCCGCGTGCTCGGCATCGACATCCGCATACACGTGTCTGTTGTGGTGATTTTCGCGCTGATTGCCAGCAGCCTGGCGATGAACATATTCCCTGGCTGGCACCCTGAATGGAGCGTTGCGCAGAACTGGCTGGCGGCTTTGACAGCTGCCCTGTTGTTTTTTGTATCCCTGCTCATTCATGAAATGGCGCATTCCGTTGTGGCGCAGCGATCCGGCATCGAGATTTCAGGCATCACTCTGTTTATTTTTGGCGGTGTAGCGGAAATGAAAGGCGAGCCTGCTTCACCTAAAGATGAATTTCTGATCGCCGCCGCCGGACCCCTTGCCAGTTTTGTCCTGGCGTTCGCTTTTGGCGTGCTCTTCAGCCTGTCTGTTTCGGAGCCGATAACCCTTCTCAACGAAGCAGACAGGCTGGACATGTCCCGCGTATCGACTGCCGCCACTATCTTCATGTGGCTGTCTTCGATCAATTTCATGCTGGCAGTATTTAACCTGTTGCCCGGGTTTCCTATGGACGGCGGTCGCCTGTTTCGAGCGGCATTGTGGTGGCGCACCGGCAACCTGGTGCAGGCGACGCGCTTTGCCGCTCAAGTCGGCAGCGGTTTCGGCTGGGTATTTATTGGGCTTGGTGCCATGCAGATGTTCAGCGGCAATACCGTAAATGGTTTATGGCTCATTCTAATCGGCTGGTTTATTCGCCGGCTGGCACTTGCCAGCGTTGCGAGCCTCATGCTGGATCATGCGCTGCGTGGTTTTGACGTCCGCGCCATTATGCGTACCCGCTTCGATAAAGTGCCGGCCGGTACTGCAGTCACCGATTTTATTGAAGACTACCTGCTGCGCAGCACACAACAGTTGTGGCCGGTGCAGGACCAGCACCAGGACATCGGGTATGTCATCGCACAGAGTCTCAACCTGGAAAATACAACCCTGGCGGATGCGAAAGGCACAGTCGTCCGATATATGCAGCAGCTGGACTCTGCACATTCCATCAATCCGGACCTCAGTGCAAAAGAAGCTTTCGAACGTTTGGCCCACCATCCCTACCCCTTACCCGTTGTCGAAAACGGTCAGGTGATTGGCATCATCCACCACGCTGATATCTTGCGTTGGTTTTCTTTTCACAAAATCACCGGCTGAACCTTGCTCAGTTTTCTCGGTGCGCATCGTGACCGGAAATCGGCGCATCCGCATGCCGCTGGACGCGGGCATAACGTCCATACAGCACCTGCAGTGCGGTTTAACCGCACGAATGTCGTGCTTAAACCATTGTTGGGCTGGGCAGCTCTTGGTATCTTCAGCATCCAGGGGAATGCATCAACCAATACGTCATATTAATACGCCAGCGTGCTGCGCGCTGCCTTCTCCACGAACTGAAAACATGAACAGGACGATCACATGAGATACGAATCCCCTGCGACAACTAAAGAAGCTGTCGCGCTGCTGGCCAAAGAAAAGGGCCCGGCCTTTGTTCTGGCCGGTGGCACCGACCTGCTGGTGCGGATGAAAACCGGACTTTCCGAGCCTGCACTGGTAGTCGATATCAAACGCATCCCGGACATGAATGTCATCAAAACCACGCAAAGTGGTTTTCGTATCGGCGCCGGGGTATCGGGTGCGCAGCTGGGAGCAAACAAAGCCGTCAACAAGGCCTGGCCAGGTGTGGTTGAAGCCACCAATCTGATCGGTTCAGACCAGATCCAGGGTCGGTGTACAATGGTGGGCAACCTGTGTAACGCATCGCCCGCCGCAGACAGCGTACCCGCAATGATTGCTGCCGGTGCCAAAGCCATTGTTGTTGGCAAAGGCAAACGCCGCACCGTCCCGGTTGAAAAAATAGTTGTTGGCCCGGGCAAAACATCTCTCAAGAAAGGCGAAGTGATCGAAGCCATCATGCTGCCTAAACCACCCAAGCGTACCGGCGATGCTTATCTGCGTTTTACTCCCCGCACGGAAATGGACATTGCGGTGGTGGGTGTTGGCATCAGCATGACCATAGAGCGCGGCGTTGTAAAAAAAGCGCGGGTCTGTCTTGGGGCCGTTGCGCCCACCGCAATTCTCGTACCGGCTGCAGCGCGCGCGCTGGTTGGTTCCAAACTCGATGATGCGGCACTGGACAAGCTTGCTGCCGCCTGCAGTAAAGCCTGTAATCCCATTGACGACAAACGCGGCACCGCCGCCTACCGTGTCCGGGTCGCCGGAGTTCTGGCCAAACGAGCCGCAAAAATAGCCTATAAAAGAGCAGGAGGTGCCGCATGAGCGACGCAGTATTGGTATCAACCAGGGTGAACGGTGACGTGGTCGAATTTGCCTGCCCCACCGACGAAGTACTGATGGATTCCCTGCGTGATCGAGCAGGCATGAACGGCATTAAAGAAGGTTGCGGTACCGGTGATTGCGGCGCATGCAGCATCACCCTTGACGGTCAACTGGTCTGCTCCTGCCTGGTTCTGGGTGTAGAAGCCAACGGGCGCGAAATCGGCACCGTTGAAGGGTTGTCCGTCAATGGCAAGCTTCATCCCCTGCAGGAAAAATTCATCGAGCATGCAGCACTACAGTGTGGTATCTGCACACCCGGTTTTTTAGTCGCGGCTAAAGCGCTGCTGGACAACAACCCGAACCCGAACGAAACGGAAATTCGGTATGCGCTGGCGGGTAATCTGTGCCGTTGTACCGGTTATGACAAGATTGTCCGCGCTGTACAGGCAGCTGCAAAAGATCTACGCAAGTCAAAGAAACGCTAAAACCTCGCGCGAAATAAGGAATTAAAATGGCTCACGACAATAGCTATACAGGACAGAAGTTCAAAGTAGTTGGTAACCGCTTCTCGCGCCCCGATGGCATCGATAAGGTTACCGGCAAAGCACGCTATGGTGCAGATGCAAGTGCTCCCGGACAGCTGGTTGGTCTGGTGTTACGTTCACCACATGCCCACGCCAGAATAAAAAAAATCGACACGTCCAAGGCCGAGAAGCTGCCTGGCGTTAAAGCGGTCATCACCTGCGACGACCTGCCGGACCTCACCGGCGGCAACCCAGGCAATGCACATATTCTCGAAAACTGCATGGCCCGCGGTCGCGCGCTGTACGACGGCCACGCCGTAGCGGCGGTGGCAGCGATTGATCATCACACCGCACGTGAAGCCTTGAAACTCATCAAGGTGAGCTACCAGAAGCTTCCCCACGTGACCGATGTCGACGAAGCCATGAAACCCGATGCCCCTGTCATTCATGACTGGTGTTTTACCGCAGGCCTGGAAGAGAAACCGACCAAACCTTCAAACATCGCCAACCGAACCCAGATGGGCCACGGCGATGTGGATGCTGGCTTTGCTCAGGCAGATGTGATTATCGAGAAGTCGTACAAAACAGAACAGACACACCAGGGGTACATAGAGCCTCATGCGTGCCTGGCTTCGGTTAACCCGGACGGCACCGCTGAACTGTGGGTCACCACCCAGGGACCATTTGCCTATCGTACTGTGTGCGCCACCCTGTTAGGCCTGGACATTGCCAAACTGAAAGTCACTGCATCAGAGATCGGCGGTGGTTTTGGCGGCAAAACCCACGTCTGGACAGAACCGTTGGCACTGGCGTTATCGCGCAAAGCCAACCGCCCGGTTAAGCTGGTCATGACCAGAGATGAAGTATTCCGCGCCTCCGGACCCACGGCATCCACGTCTATTGATGTCAAAATTGGAGCCACCAGGAACGGGGTCATCACCGCAGCAACTCTCGACCTGCGTTATCAGGGCGGCGCTTTCCCGGGCCCCTGGGCGATGCTTGCCTGTATGACAGGGTTTGCCTGTTACAACATCGAAAATCAGCGTTCCGTGGGCTGGGACGTTATTGTGAATCGACCAAAGGTTGCAGCCTACCGTGCACCCTCCGCGCCTATGGCGGCCTACGCGGTTGAAAGCACCATGGACATTGTGGCCCAGGCGATTGGCATGGACGCGGTGGACTTCCGCCTCAAAAATGTCGCCAAAGAAGGCACGCAGGCGCCTTATGGTCCCATCTATGGCCCAATTGGTATTGAAGCTGCGCTGAAAGCGGTTAAAAAACACCCGCACATGAAAGCCAAGCTGAAGAAAAATCAGGGGCGCGGCGTGGCCTGTGGTTTCTGGTTTAACATCGGTGGACAAACCTGTGTGGATTTGAACATTGGCACAGACGGTACCGTCAACCTGGCGGTAGGCACGGTGGATGTGGGAGGTGCACGTTCATCCCTGGGTATGATTGCCGCAGAAGAACTGGGTATTACTTACGACGATGTGAAAGTTACCGTTGCCGACACCGCATCCCTGGGGCATAACGACACCACTGAGGGCAGTCGCGGTACATTTTCTTCGGGTATGGCCGCAATTTTTGCAGCACGCGATGCCATCGAGGTGTTAAAGGGCCGCGCCGCTAAAATGCTGGATGTGCCGGTTGAGGACATCGTCTGGGAAAATGGTGAGGCTCGCGCTACCGGCAAAGGTCACAGCAATCTGCCCAAACTGTCGCTGAAAGAAATCGCTCGAAAATCACCCAATACCGGCGGTCCTATTGCAGGCCACAATGAAGTCGTTGCAGACGGTGCGGGCATGGGTTTTGCGGCACATATCTGCGATCTGGAAGTCGACCCCGATACCGGCTTGAGCAAAATTCTGCGCTACACCGTTGTGCAGGATGCAGGTAAAGCGATCAACCCGGATTATGTTGAAGGGCAATTCCAGGGGGCTGCAGCACAAGGTATTGGTTGGGCTTTAAATGAGGAATACGTCTACGGCAAAGACGGTCGTCTGCAGAACCCGGGTTTCCTGGATTATCGTATCCCGGTCTGTTCCGACCTGCCGTTTATCGACACTCAGATTCTTGAGATTCCCAACCCTACCCATCCCTATGGTATTCGTGGTGTGGGTGAAACATCCATCGTACCCCCGTTAGGTGCCGTGGGTAACGCTATAGCCAACGCGGTGGGCGTGCGCATGAATCATGTGCCCATGTCACCGATCCGGGTGCTTGAAGCCCTTGATCAGGCCGCTGGCTGGGACGAGGTTAGTGCAGGTTAGCCTGAATGGCGCGCTGCGCTCCGGCGCAGGTGGTGCTGCCTCGATCAACATCGAGGCAGCGACCATCGCCGAGCTGCTGCACAAACTGATCGAACGATACCCGGATATGTCCAGCCACCTGGACAGAGGCATTGCTGTAGCCATCAACGGGGTAGTGTATCGCGATGACTGGACGCAGAAAATCCCCCCGAATGCAGAAGTTTTTCTGATGCCGCGCATTGAAGGTGGCTGATAGAGCGCTTGGCGAAAGGATCATGGTCCGTACGGCAACCCTCACCCTTACGCTCAACTGCCGCAATCATATTTTATGCTCAGCCCGAACTGAAAAATGTTGAAATGGTACGGCTGCGCACCAAGCGTCAACACCGACGCAATCGTATCGGGAGCGACGCCCTGCAGCGCCCAATCCTCTGTCTCAAAGCGATGGTACTGCATCTGCATTTCTAACGTGGTGCGAGGGCTGGTGCGATATAACAGTCGTAGCTGCAACACGTCCGAATTCAACCTCAAGTCCGGGAACCCCTGTGGCTGCTGACTCCGGGATGCCACATGAATTTCTCCAAGGCCGCTGGCACGGGTATAGTCGAGCATAATGTCCATATCGGGCAGCACCTGGTAAAGGTGCACACCCAATCCGTAGTGAACAAACACGTCTTTATGCTCGGCCAGCCAGTTTGCGCCACCGATGCCAGCGCCCCCAGACTGCTCCGCTGAGATCACTTCTCGGCCAGCATTAAGATACAATAACCCCTGCTCGGACCATGCCCAGTTGGCATCGAAGCCCAGCTGCCATTCATCCGCGTTCAACAAACCCATTGCTGAGCGAGAATAGGTGTCATCTGCATACACCACTGTTGCAGTCAAAGAAACAGGCTTGTTCGGCAGGGAAGCGTGTGCTGTCATTTCACCAAATTTCCTGTAGCGGTGAGCCAGATTGAACTTTCGAAACAATGGGTTCTGCCCTGAAGCTTCCGCAATTGCCAGGTTGTAGCGGTCTATCTCGCGTTTCTTCGTGCCTGCTTTCAATTCAAATTCAAAGTAACTGTAAGGCTGCCAGTTCAATGCGCCCCAACCCGTGTTCTCAATCTGCTCTGCAACCTCCTGCCGCCGACGATTCGTCAGGTGACGCTCATAACCAGCACTGATTCTGAGACTGCTATCCAGTTTGAAGCGAACTCGCGAGTGAAATACGCTGCGTCGGGAACCATATAGAGGATTTATTTCTGGTTCACCGGAAGCCAGGCTGTCCACTATCACTCGTGACCAACTCGCCTGCGCAGATCGGTTTTCACGCTCATCGAAGCGATAGCTTAAATCCAGATCGAGTTTTACGCTTGGTTTATGGCGCAGCGAAAAATAAAGATTTGTTGTATCCACGCGTCCTTCGAGGTCACGCATAGGCAGCGTATTGTCTGGCAGAAGCGAGTTAACCGTGTAGTCGAGAAACCGCTGGTTCTGTTCACCCCGCCCGATTGATGCGGCACCAGAGAACTGAGTGCGTTTTCCAATGGCATAACTCCCCTGCAACGAGAATTGTTGAAAGCTGTTATCCGGCACTTGTGCTGAAGCACCAGCCTCGGAACCGGGAAACGAAACAAAAGGGTTATCCCAGATAAGAATGTCATTGGCGTTGTCGAAATACGAACCGTAAAGACTCACCGACGAGGTGCCCGCGTGATGGTGGATTCGAACACCGGCTTCGATTTCGTCTATAGCGTAGTCTCTTTGTGCTGCCAGCTGACTTGCGTTGGTAAAGAAGGCACCACTGGTCACACCTGTTCCTTGCTGCTCCTGACGCCGATAATCAGTAAAAATTTGAACATCTGCAGCAGCTTGAACACTTGTTTTAAAGCGAAAAACTTCGCGGTCACTTTTTATGTCACGCGGATGCAGTTGCTCTGCAAGCCCCACAAAGTCTGTTGTGCTTGCGGCGCGCACCCATAACTCATCCAGAGACAACCGCTCTGCGCCAGTTGCCTGGAATATGGTTGTCGTCGAATCAGAAATTCTTGCAGGAAAAGCATGGTAACTGACTGTTGCATCAAAGCTTTCTGCATGATGCACACGCAACTCCCCAGCGCGGGAATCGAAACCCAGATTCGACAGCTGCCAGCCATAGATCAGTTTGTCATGGCCCCCTTTGCCGTCGCTGTCTGCCACAACATATGCCCCCTGCTCATCCTGTCCGGTGCCGTGACCAAAGCGTAACTCATCATCACTTACTGTACTTAAGCCGGTAGTGACGCTTGCCTTCGTGTCCTTCTGAAAAGGACATAAGTGACACTTCCAATTCGACGTATCAGGCGCAGCCAGCAGGACCTGCTGGTGTTCCACAACGCCCACAATGCTGAGCCCCAGCGCACACATAAATGCCCTCTTTTGCCACTGATACCTTCTGGTAGCTTCCATTACCGCATCAACCTGGCGCCAGAGGGATGATTGCTGCCGTGAATCTGCGAGTGACAGTTCATGCAGTTCGCACCTGACAGAAATTGTGCTCGATCGGGTTGCACCAGATTACCTGGATGGCTCACGATACTCGGGTGTCCTGCCTGTGAATGGCAGGCCTGGCACAGGAACGGGTTCCGACGTGTCAACATACCCGGGTGATTTGAGCCATGGGCATCGTGACACGCAGAACAGTCCTCGGTCACGGGTGCATGTTCCCACAGAAATGGTCCTCTTTTTTCCGCGTGACATTGATAACAGGTCTGATTAAGAGTCGGGCGAATAAGGTTCTGAGGACCGGAAGCGTTGTGGACGCTATGACAACTGCTGCAATCAAAACGCTCACCAAACATGTGGCGAAAGGGTTTGCGCTGTGCGGCGCGTTCAGTTTGGTGACACGTCAGACAAACATCCGTCAGCGTTGACGTTTGTAATACCTGATCCCGTTCTGAGTGACTGGTGTGGCAGCTCACACAGGCCAGGTCCTGATGATTACTGGTCAACAGCGCAGCGTGGCTGTGTGTCTGATGACAGTTTGCGCACGCTTGGTTCTGAATCTGTATGGTTGCTTTTGACGTGTCACCAAACACAGGTACCGGCGGCCGGCTCTGTCTTCGCGGAACCCTTCCTGCATGCAGACCCGCCGGACCATGACAGGCTTCACATTGCAGTTGTCCTGCACCGAAGGGCGAATGTGGATTGTCCGGGTTGCCGTGGGCGCCTTCAAAAATGCGGGTGACCCGCTCAGTCTGGTGGCATATCAAACAGGTGTCTGCACCTTTGTTACTGTAGACCTGTTCAGGTTGGGCATCGCTCGCCTCAACCGGCACCCCTACTAAACACAAACAAACCCAGACAAGCACCTGGCTGCAGCGTTGGAGAGATATCAATTGAAGTCAAACTCTGTGATTCGATGAACTTCTTTCACATCCGCAGACCTGCCAGGACCATGACACAACAGGCAGGTTTCAAAGCCGCTGGAAATCAAACTGCTGTCCGCTGCCTTCGTTGCGTTGAAGTCACTACCATTCTGTTTCATATGCTCAATTGCCAACTGACTGTTATGACAGCCAGAGCAGGCAGAAGCATTGGGTGACATCACACGATCATCAGTGGGTGTAGAAGGATCGTTAGCATCCAAAGTCGTGGCCAGCAGATCACCGGGTTCAACGGGATAATACCCGTCCGGCACGTGACACCCTTCGCAGTTATTCAGTCGTCCCGGGTAAACAACATTACTGTAGTCATGAGCGGAATTACGAAAACCACAAATGCCGATCAGACCAGCATGAATGCCATGCATCATGAATTTCATGTCAATCGACTGATCGTCCAACCCCAGCACCGCTTCACAGTCTGAGCCCGCTACTCTAACGAGAATATCAGTTGCATCAGGGTTATGGCACATCGCACAGGCTTGCGGGGTATCCGTCCGATTGTTACCGTGCAACACCAGCTGCTTGTGGCAATCTCCGCACTTTTCGACCGCAACGGTAGACCGTCGCGGCACAGCCGGGTCTCCGGCAATACCGTAATAAGCTATGGCTGTAGTCACTGCAACCTGGTCCTGGCGCCCTGCGATGACACCATCACCATTCAGATCGGTACCGGGATGTCCTTCCAGTGCCACCGCAATAGATCCAACAATATCACTTGGCAGCGGCACCGCAGCCTGTACCGTATAGACGCCGTCACCATCAACATCGCTGCCCGCACCATTACAAGCTCCACCAAGCGCATTTACACTGATCGGTGCAGCGTTTGGACTACCACTCCCGGAATTCGTAAAGTCCGAGGTGGACCAGCCAATATTAAGCGCCAGCCGACTGGTGCCATCCGAGCAGGCGGTGAACTCAGGCGCTGTTTCCAGATCATAGGTCTGACCCGTTGAGTCGGTGACTGAATAGTCAATTTCTACAAATCCGCCCGGTGTCAGATTGCGGGCATCAATTATATTAAATACAAACTGCGAGCTGGCCTCCAGCCCCGGCAACCGATGCACTTCGTTAGTTCTGACTAACGCCCCGGTACTGTCAGTGACGGTAGAATTAGGGCCATGACAGTCCAGACATTGTGTGTCATCAGAGAAGTTCAGACCACCTGGGTGCTGCCCCGCTTCGATCGCAAAATCATGTATCCCGTTGCTCGGATCGCCATCCTCAAAATGGCAGGTGCCGCACGCGACTCGATTGGCAACAGCATGCCAGTTGCTGGCCTGAGGAGTGCCGCTGTCATTCTCCTGATGGCAGGTACCACAATTACGTATGTCCTGAGTATAAAGGACATCACTATAGTCGTGAGGCGTCCCACCAAAGCCCACAATCAGATAGCCGTCACGACCCGCATGAATGTTATGAATCATGGCGGTCATGTCCACTGTGTTACCTGTGTTTCCATCAATAGACGATGGGTTGTGGCACGTGACGCAGTAGCGCACGTCAGAGCGGGCACCACCGTGGAATTGCAGAACGTCGTGGCAGGCGTTGCAGGTCTCGTTATCAACAATTTCGCGCCCGGAGTTTCCCATACCACCAGCGGGCACAAAGTCATACACGCCATTGTCCGATGTCGGCGCCCGGCCGCGGATTTCTATGCCGATTCTATGTGTACGGTTCGAATCGCTGTTCGGGCCAGAAGGATAGGCATCAAGTGCATGAGCAAATGTATAACTATAGGTGCCATCGCCATTATCGACGAAGGTACCCAAAGAACCTGTTTCTGTTGCTGCCTGAACATCGGCAACCCCACCATCCGCTCGTGTTATATAGGATTGCCACTGACTCGAAGCGCCGGACCCCGGTTCCGGCTCGGTCAGTTGTGCAAGCACAAAACGGATGTCACCAGCGGACAGTCCAACCAACCCCTGTCCAAGGTCGTTGGTCAGCCTGAATTGAACAACAGCGACCTTGTCAGTTGTGCTTACTTCAACTGCATGAACTTCGATATCAATCCTTTCTGCCGCGTCAATCGGGGTGCCGCCTGACGGCGGATTAGGGGGTGCTGCCGGACCAGGCGGCCCTTGTGGACCCGCTGGCCCAACACGGCCAGCACGACCATCGTCACCACAAGCCGACAGCCACGCCAGCGCCACCAGCAGGATAGCCGCTCGCAGAGCAAGCTTCTGACTAACAAATTGCATTGATCACAACCTATCGCCCCTCTGCACGTTTGCGCTATGAATGAACGCGGACAGATCTACTTTCTGTTGGTGTCGCAAGCGTTTTAACTGCTTAATACTAGGCTACAAGGCATAAAATCCTATTGTGACTAATACGTATCGATAGAAACCAGTTACTGTGACAGGCTGTGAAGTATCGTAACGATGCCACCGTCTGAGGTATTTCATGAGAACAGTCCTGCTCTGCTGCGCTTTTGCGGGTTGTGTAATTAGTGCAACCGCGCAGACGACCGAAACAGAGTCGGAACCATCCTCTTCAACATCAAAAGATCGGCAAATAGAGGATATCGCCAGCCAGTGTCTCACTTGCCACGCACAAAGCATTCCGTTAACAGACATTCCGAAAATCGACATGCCGGATGCGATCAGGGCAACCATTATGGGTGAAGTGGTCCATCCAACAGCGGTGCCGGAGTTGTCTGACAAGCAAATTATGGCGCTGGCCGAATATTTCTACCCAGACGAATCCTGAGCTTGCGCTGGTCTATAGCGCTACTGTGGTTTGTTGCAGGTGTTCCAGTCGGAGCCGCTCTGCTGAACGTCAGTGCCGCGGATTTTCACAGCTGCGCTGCAATCCTGAACCTCCTGGGCCGGTTAACCGGCATCGGCGGCCTCAGTCTTTTTCTCGTCGCGGCTATCCTGAGCAATCGAGTGCCTGGTTTCGATCTTTACTTTGGCGGATTGACTAAACTCTGGCAAACCCATCACGTGCTGGCTGCCACTTCTTTTTTCCTGCTCCTGGCGCATCCGCTGCTGCTTGCCTTTGCAGCCTCGAACGTTTCCCTGGAAGCAGCAGCGCAGACACTCCTCAAGCCAGAACTGGATTGGGGTTTGTGGCTGGGTTGGATTGGATTGCTGCTGCTTTTCCTCGTGTTTGCGCCCAGCTTCTCCTTTTTTGGCAATCCTGAATACAAGCGATGGCGACAACTCCATCGATTATCAGTGATTTCACTGCTGGCGGCCCTCGGACACACGTATTTCAGTTCAAGAACCATCAGCGACCCTTTGAACAGTATCCTTTGGATGGGATTGGCTGGTCTGGCTTTGTGCGCCGTTGCATATCGGTTTTTTTTCTCGCGGCATATCGCCAGTTATTTGTACCGCATCAAGCAGATCGCACGGCCCGCAAACAATATTGTGGAACTCTCATTGGCGCCCGCAGATGAGCACCTTAAATACCAGCCGGGGCAGTTTGTTTATCTGACGCCCTATGACTCCGCGCTGAGTAACGGCCGCGGAGAAGAGCATCCTTACACGCTTACCTCCGCGCCTGGAGAACCGCAACTGCGCGTAGCCATTAAAGCAATGGGCGACGCAACCCGTGCCATACAGGACATCAGCACTGACAGCCTGGTCCGCATTGAAGGTCCTTATGGTGACTTTTTCAGTCGATCTAAGCCTGAGGTCCCGGAACTGTGGATAGCCGGCGGCATCGGCATTGCGCCTTTTCTTGGACGCGCACGGCACATGTTTGGGCGTTCAGAATCAGTTGCAGGCAATGCCAACGTACACCTTGTACATTGCGTCCAGGATGAAGCAAGGGCCCACTACTCTGATGAACTTCGGGCTTTGGCAGCACGCACTCACGAATTTGAATTCACACAACATTTTTTCTATCAGCAAGGTCCACTGGCCAGCGAGTTCCTGCAACAGTGCTGCCCCGATTTTGCGTCAAGGGAAATATACATTTGCGGCCCTGATGAATTGATGATGCTTGCACAGACCATTGCTAAAAATGCCGGTGTGCCGAGCACACGCCTGCACACAGAAGCTTTCACACTCTTATGAAAAAGCTTGCATATACATTTTTTGTGGCGTTCTGGGCAAGCATTGCTACTATTTTTGGACTGACATACCTGGTCCCTGAGCCGCCTGCCTGCGCAGAACCTGAACTGCCGTTTTTCTCCGCGGATGACTTATCTAAACACAACGATGCCGCCTCCTGTTGGATAGCCATTGAGGGAAAAATCTACAACATAACCAACTATATTAGCTTGCATCCGACGTCTCCGGAGATTCTGTTGCCCTGGTGTGGGCAGGAGGCCACACAAGGCATGCGCACCAAGGGATATGGTCGTGATCACAGCGCTGCCGCATGGGCTGAATTGGATAATTATCTCGTGGGCCGACTCGCGGAATAAGCCCCGTACACGCATATCAATCGAGATCAACGAGCACACAGCTTGTAGAACAGAGACCAAAAGTGGTGGCTGGGTCGAGGAAAAAATTGCGCTGGTATACATGCATACATGTCTGTATGTTTACTTCATGACTCCTTACTCTCCACAGCCAGACAACCGCAACGACGCCAGGAGCAGTGCAACCCGTAAACGCCTCATCGCCGGCACCACAGAGGCTCTGGTGGAGTTGGGTTACACAAAAACCACAGGCGTGGAGGTCTGTCGCCGAGCAGAAGTAACCAGAGGTGCACTGAACCACCATTACCCCGACTTTGCCGATCTGCTGGTCGATACGCTGGATCAACTCTACCATCAGCTTCTTGACCTGAAGCACGATGGCAGCACCGGCCTTCTGGAACAGATTACGCAGGAGGGCCACCTGCGCGTTACCCAGCGTGAGTTCAAAGCGGTGATTGAATTATGGCTGGCATCAAAAAATGATGAGGCGATTGGCGCGCGGCTGGCTGAAGCCATTGCCCACGGCGCAGCGTTGTTTTCTCCAGAAATGGTGTTGTCGCGCAAACGCGAACGGACCCGCGCCAAAGAGTTTGAAGCGGTTTACCGCACCATTACCGAAGCACTGATTGGCATCGGTTTAGGTCGCGCCATAAACGGCGGTGAAGCCATGGCTCATGAAGCTATGGTTCTGCAGACGTTGCTGAAACTGGCCCGGGAATACGATCAGCAACACAAGCTGTATAACAGAATTTAACAGGAGCCAGGCATGTCAGAATCTTCGAGACCAGAACACACCTATTCCGTCTGCACCATCTGTGACATCGGCTGCCAGCTGCGCGCGCAAACCCAGGACGGCAAACTCCAACGTATGATTGCGCATGACAATCCCGCTCTGGCACGCAACGTCTGCTATAAAGGCACGGCTGCGCCACACGTCCACAATCACGCTGATCGCCTGACCAAACCACTCAAACGTGTTGGCGAGCGCGGCGAGGACAAGTGGGAAGAAATCTCCTACGAGCAGGCAATGGATGAAATTGCACAACGGCTGCAAACAGTTGTGGGAAAATACGGACCCGAGACGCTTGCGGTCTCCACTTCCGGCTGGAACACCCAAACCACTCACAGCATGGACCGCCGCTTTATGAATGCATTAGGTTCACCCAACTATATCAGTGGCGTATCTCTGTGCGCGGGCAATACGGCAGCTGTTAACAAACTTACCTACGGATGGTTTCCGTTTGCTGATATCGCAAATTCCAAATGCATTGTGTTATTCGGGCACAATCCACGCAAGCACAGCTGGACGCCAATCTACAACATGATCAACACCGCTCGCAAAAGCGGCGCCAAGGTCATTGTTCTCGACCCCCGTGTATCTGACCAGGCAGAAGTCGCCGACATGCACCTCCGCCTGCGCTCAGGTACTGACGCGGCAATGTGCTTCGGCTGGCTCAACGTCATCATCAATGAATCTTTGTACGACAAAATATTTGTTGCCGAGCACACCACCGGGTTCGATGAGTTGTGTGATCGCGTCAACGAATACCCCCTTGACCGGGTTGCGAAGATTACCGGTGTGGACGCAGAGCAGATTGCGCAGGCGGCGAGACTGTACGCCACCTCCGCAAGTGCCTGTATCCCCTGGACACCCATCACGGATATGCAGATTTCGTCCACATCCGCCATACGCCTGCAAAGCATTCTGCGCGCATTGACCGGCAACATTGATATTCCGGGCGGAGAGATATTTGGCGGATTTGATCCGAACTACATTCCGGAATCCAGATTGGGTAATCACGAGATGTTGAGTGCAGAACAGAAAGCCAAACAACTTGGCAGCGACCTTCACCCCGCCTATACCTATCGCGCTCAGGAAATGCTTAAGGAGCATACAGAACGTGTTTACGGGTACGGCTATGCCGACATTGTTATGGGCTGCTACATGGCCAATCCAAGCGCGACGTTCCGGGCTATGGCAACGGAGAAGCCTTATCCGGTTAAAGCATTTTTTGTGCTCGGAAACAATGCACTCATGAGCTATCCCAATCAACATCAGATCTTAAAAGGAATGCTGAATCAGGAACTGATTGTTGTACATGACATCTTCATGACCCCAACCGCCCTGTTAGCAGATTATGTATTGCCGGGCGATGTCTTCAGCGAACGCAACCACCTGTCAGATTACTGGAACTGGAAACTTGGCCTGACCTTGTCACAGAAAGCAGTTGAGCCACCACCGGAGTGTTCCAGCACCTTTGAGTTCTGGCATGATCTTGCTCATCGCATGGGCTATGCGGATCTGTTTCCCTGGTCCAGCATCGAAGAAATCCTTGACTATCGGCTGTCTCCCTCAGGCAAAACCTTTGCGGAGTTCAGCAAAGAACACTATATGTACATCGAACCACCGGAGTACCGGAAGTATCGTAAAACGGGCTTTGCCACACCATCGGGTAAAGTTGAGCTGAAATCGAGTCTGCTGGAAAAACTGGGTTTCGATCCCCTGCCGTACTACAGGGAAGGGCCGGCTGTGAGCGAAGATTACCCCTACTATGTATTCACAGGCGTCCGCGAAGACGCTTTTTTCCAAACCGGACAGCGCCAGGTGAAAGTTCTGCGGGATCGCATGCCTTCACCCAAACTGTTTATGCATCCAACTGACGCTGCCCGGCAGAATATCAGTGATCACGATTGGGTTAAGTTGCAGACGCCAACAGGAGAAGTCACGGCCAAGGTGCTGATCAAGGCCTCCATGAAAGAAGGTCACATTCGCGTACCACATGGCTGGTGGTATCCTGAAATGCGCGGCGCGGCAAAATTGTCAGGCGCTTTTATCAGTAGTGATGCTGTTTTGTGTCCCGATGATCCGGAATTTCTGGACCATGAACAAGGCATACCCCACTTCAAAGGTTTCCCCGGCCGGATCGTAAAACTCGATAAGCCACCTGCCGGCATGTCCGAACAGGTGTTGAACGGTTAACCCTAATGACGACACTAAAAGAATGGATCGGCGATACACAGCAACAGCTGATGACAAACCTGGTGAACAGAAGCTGCAAAATCAACCCGACTTTTGTCGATCGCCTGGCAATCAGACTTATGACAATACTGGTGGGTGAAAAGCCCCACGATCCTGAACTTGACCATCCGGACGTTTGATGGCGGCTATGAAGACATAGTCGACCACCTCGATCGTGTTTCGTGATCAATTACAGCAATCTGAGCCGCGGCTTTGTCACCAACCAATGCAGCACCTGTAGACACATAACCTATGCGCTTAGCGCTGCTTTCTAATATTTCCGTTTTTACCGTTGCGTTACTGGTTGGCTCTGATGCAGAAGCAGAGGTTGGAGCCCACGACCATCATCACGACGAACACGAAATTGAAGAAATCGTAGTCCAGGCAACCCGCTCGCGGCGGCGTCTGCAGGACGAGCCTACCCGCGTGGAAGTTCTGAATCAGGAGGAAATCGAGGAAAAAATCCTGATGCGACCGGGCAATATATCCATGCTGCTGGCCTGATGGTCACAGTCTACATAGCGGTTGACGCAATCAATCGCGCAAGACCCGGGTCCAGGATTAATCGAACACCGTCTTTTGTAGATAACGCGCGCGCATGTCGTTTTCTGGATATACACGCAAAAGCAACAGAGCCATCTTTCAACGTGTACCAGCCGACATAAAACCCGAGCACGCGGGTTCCGAGATAGAGCTTGCTGAGCGCATATGTCTCATCGGACCGGAACAGAAACTTATCACTTACCTCGGGCTGCAAATTGTCGATTGTGTCGACAAACGAAGCGAACATGCAATTGATCCGCAGCCGACCCTCTTCCACTTTCACAACAGCCTGCAGCTGGAACATCATAAGCAGCGCAATAGCGCCGATGAACGCAGAGAGTATGACCGCTTCAAAAGTGGTCATGGAAGACAACAAGCCGACCAGCAACATACCGAACGTTGCAGCGGCCGTCACTGTAACCATGGAACGCACCTGTGGCCTGACAACGATATCCATCACAAACCTCGACGACTTTTATGTAGGAATATAGATCCTATTTAACACGGTCGCAAGCATCGAAATGATGATTTTATTGATGAACATCTCGATTTCGAACAGCATTCATGACAGGTAACTTTCTGGGAGATTACTCGATCACGGGGAAAGCGAACCTATACAGGCTCCGCCACCTTCACCATCAATTTGCCGAAATTCTCGCCGGTAAAAAGCATGCGAAAGGCTTGAGGCGCATTCTCGATACCTTCCACCACCGTCTCGCGGTATTTCAGTTTGCCCTCTTTGATCCACTGTCCCAGAGCACGAGCTGCATCTTCAAACTCATCGAGCCATTCGGTGACCACAAAAAACCGGTGCGCAGGAGGATTGTCCAACGCGCCCAAGACCATTTCCGGCGTCTTGATATCATCGAAGCTGGTTGCGTTATAGGCAGAGATGAAGCCGCAGATCGGTACCCGCGCGCCATCGTTTAACAGCGGAGCTACCGCATCGAGCACAGCACCGCCGACATTCTCAAAATACACATCGACCCCATCCGGGCAGGCCGCGGCCAGTTGCGCAGGAAAATCGGGTGCTTTGTAGTCTATACAGGCATCGAACCCCAGCTCATTCACAACGTAGTCGCATTTGCTTTTACCACCCGCCACCCCCACGGTGCGGCAACCCTGTATTTTAGCAATCTGACCGACAACAGAGCCCACCGCACCAGACGCTGCAGAGACCACTACCGTTTCTCCTGGTTTGGGTTCACCCACGCGCAACAAACCGAAGTAAGCGGTTTGCCCGGGCATACCGGTTACACCAACGGCAGTCGAAATAGGAGCAAGGTCAGGATCAATTTTAAACAGACGATGATCATCTGCTTTGGCCAGAGCGTAAGACTGCCATCCGTACATACCGCTGACAAGAGTGCCCACGGGATAATCATCAATGTTTGACGCCACGACCTGGCACACCACACCACCGGTGATGACATCGCCAATTTCCAGAGGTTTGGCATACGATTTGCGATCACTCATGCGACCGCGCATATAAGGATCCAGTGATAGCCATAAGGTGCGCAGGAGCATCTGGTCATCGCCAGGCGGGCTGACCGGCGCGGATTGAATCTCAAAATTCTCATCCGTGGGCATGCCTACGGGTCTTGATTTAAGTACGATGCGCGTATTGGTCAGGGCACTGATGTCTATCATGAAATATCTCCTGTGGTTAGATTCAAGCCAGCGCGCCAGCCAGCATATCGCGTGCGCTGGTAATGGCATCTATGTGCGCTTCGGGATTGGGCAGGTTCTGGTTCATCGTTAACATGGCCACATGGGTAACTCCTTTGTCCCGTAATGACTTCACCTGATCCGCGGTTGAGTTAAATGGAATAATACATTCGATACCAATACCGGCGGGGTCACGACCTGCCTGTTTGGCGATGGTGTGTACCTGCTCGATCTGGCCAGCAAGGTTTCTGTTGACAAAAGGTAACCAGCCGTCCGCCAGACGCCCTACCCGATCGATCACCTGGGGTGCCATGCCACCCAGCCAGATGGGGATATGTCTGTCTGGCGGTAGTGGGTTGAGGCCAGCGTCCGTAATCTTGTGATGCTCACCGCTGAAACTGATGGCATCATCACGCCAGAGCCTGCGCAACACGTCTATCTGCTCTTCCGAACGATGCCCTCGATCTTTGAAATTAGCGCCCAGGGCTTCGTATTCCACTTCGTTCCAGCCCGTGCCCACACCCAGGCGCAGCCGGCCTCTGCTTAACACGTCGACACACGCAGCCTGCTTTGCAACGAGAGCTGTCTGCCGCTGTGGAAGGATAATGACCCCACTGACCAGTTCAATGGAGCTGGTCAAACCTGCCAGATAAGAAAACAGCACCAGCGGCTCGTGGAACATGCTCTCGGAGTTGTAAGGGCCCTGCCAGTCCGGACGACTGGCTGTGTTGGCCCCCAGCACGTGGTCATACGCCAGCAGGTGATCAAAACCCAGAGCTTCAGCGGTGATTGCAAACTTTGCCACCCTGTCCGGGTCGGCGCCAATTTCTGTCTGTGGAAACACAACACCTATTTTCATGAGTCAGGTCCTTATCAGGATAAGCAGGAAAAAAGAATCTAAAACTATCTGCCTTACTTTCGTCGATATGGACTCTGCAAACAACAGCATTGCAGAGCAAAAAGTGCTAAAAAGCCACCCCACATGAAACAGCGGCTGACAAACACATGGACCTTTCGATTATTTTCATCGGCATGGCAAAGCTTGGCTTCGGTCTCCTGGTGGGTATTGTTGGCATCACCACCAGCGCGCGCCTGATCAAGCGTGCCATTGGACTGGCTGATATAAACGCTTTAATAAAGGCTCACAATGTTGCTGTCGGCTTAGCTCTGGGCGCAGCCATCATTGCAATGGGGATGCTGGTCGAGCCAGCAGTAAGCCGCACTTTCAATGCTCTGGATCTCATCCAGCACGCCGCGCAGAACTGGACAGACGTATTATGGATTGTTGCCTATGCATTGGGACTGACCGGCGCGTCTTTGCTGATCGGCGCGGCAGTTATCGTCAGCGGCGTGCGTGCCGCCATACAGCTGACCCCGGATCTGGATGAAATAGAAGAAATAGTCAGCGGCAACATGGCCTGCGCAATCATTCTGGCAACTGTCATCGTTGTGCTGGCCTTCCTGGTGCGTGAGGGATTGGACACCATGCTCACGGGGTTCCTCCCGTTACCCGTACTTGGTAGGGTCGGACCCGCCTGATATGGCACGACGCCGGGGCAATCTGAGCAACTGGTTATGGGGATTGGTCATATTTGGCGCCCTTGTATTCCTCAATCGCGAGCATGCAACGCCAGAGCTGGACCTGGGAACCGTACAATATCCCCGTCATCCGACAACTTACGATACAACGGAACACCTCTGGCGGGCAGCCGGATTGGCCAGAACGCGTATTGCCTTCGATCACGGCCACGACGCGATCACCAGGCTGGAAGCAGACCACCTTTACTTTGGTCATCAGATGGAACGCATGTATCAGCGTGGAATGGCCAGTCGGCTCGGTACCAACTGCCAGAGCGACTATTGGAGTTGTGTCTACAGCGAAGTGTTTGAGCGCAATGCGACGGACCTGAAACCCCTGCTGGATCGCATATCCCGGGGCCTGGTGGAACAACAGTGGAGTGCAGTGGAGGCTACGCGCTGGTTGCTGCGCTTTGTGCAGGACATACCCTATCGCATCCCAGAGAATCATCCATTTGGCGTGCTACCACCCGCTCTGGTTGCGTCCCAGAACTGGGGGGATTGTGACTCTAAATCACTTCTGTTACTTCACTTGTTAAGACGAGCAGGCATCGACGCGCAGATCACTGTCTCGAACATTCACAAACACGCCATGGTCGGCGTGTTTGTGCCCACCTCCGGGAGTACGTTCAGGTACCGCAATCGCGACTACGCCTGGGCGGAGACCACCTCGAACGCACCACTGGGTTGGATATCACCAGAGATGCTGCGACCCAATGACTGGCAGGTGACCCCCGTTCAATAGAGAGATTGATTGTCTGCGACACCGTTACAGGTGGTCGCTCCAACAGTTGCACTAAGCTTGTGCACTAAGCTTGTGCACTAAGCTTGTGCACTAAGCATGTGCACTAAGCATGTGCATTAAGCACGCCAGCCTACCTTGGCGTTAGTTTCAACAATCGAGCACCCTCTCCATCTTCAAGCAGCCAGATCGCGCCGTCCGGACCCTGTTCAACCTCGCGGATCCGGGCGCCCATCTCAAACCGCTCTGCTTCGCCGGCATTGTCGCCATCGAATGACACCCGTACCAGTGATTTCGAAGACAGACCTCCCATCAAGGCACTGCCCTGCCACTGTGCAAACATGTCTCCAGTGTAAAAAATCAATCCCGCCGGTGAGATTGCCGGCACCCAGTAGACTGCAGGTGCTTCAAGATCCGGTCGCGTATCATGATCTGGTATCTCTGCGCCGCTGTAGTGATCCCCATTGGAGACCAGCGGATAGCCGTAATTCAGACCGGGCTTAACCAGATTCAGCTCATCACCATGTTTAGGACCCATCTCCAGGGTCCACAGTTCACCCTGGGCATCAAAAGCAAGGCCCAGCGGATTGCGGTGACCATAGGACCAGATCTGTGCCGTTACACCACCCTGGTCGTAAAAAGGATTGCCTTCAGGAATTGAACCATCATCGTTGAGGCGCACAATTTTGCCGAGGTTGCCCTGCATATCCTGGGCAGGATCAAATTTCTGTCGATCGCCGGATGAGATAAACAGGAAACCGTCGTCAGAAAACGCCAATCGATGACCAAAATGACCGCGCCCGGTCACCTTTGGATACTGGCGCCAGACGTATTCCAGGTCTTCAAGCGCAGCATTAGATCCAGTAAACGTCAGCTTCGCCCGAACCACAACTGCACCCAGCAGATTAGCATCGCCCGCTTCTACGTAACTCAGGTAAATGGTTGAGTTATCCGCATAATCCGGATGCAACACAACGTCCCCAAAACCACCCTGGCCACCGGCAACAACTGCCGGTACGCCAGCAACCGGTGCTGATTTTTCACCATCCTGGCCGACAACAAACAGTGTGCCCGCCTTCTCCGTCACCAGCAGACGGCCATCGGGTAGAAACGTCATCGCCCACGGTCCATCAAATGTCGTCACCGGTGCTGCGTCAAAGGGCCACGCATCTCCGTTAACCGAACTGCACGCTGACAGGCTGAAACAAAACACAATCGCAGAGAGTCGAATCATGAAGGGTTCCTTAAAATTCCAAGTATTCGATCAAGTATTCGATAAATCACCGGGCGCTGATCGCAGCAAAGCTGCGCAGTCTAACTTGAAACACAGGAGCCAGCGAGCACCAACCTGTCGTGCCATTTTAACGCTGGTACAAGGTATGATTTAACTTAATCAAATCGGCAAATGGATAACGCAATGCGTAGTGACGACTCTGATAGGAACCTTGCTGTCTTCAGCGATTTTGAGAACGTCGCGCTCGGAGTGAGAGACGCAAAATACCCACAGTTTGAAATAGGCCTGGTACTTGAGCGCCTGTTGGTTAAAGGCAATGTTGTCGTGAAGAAAGCTTATTGTGACTGGGAGCGTTACAAAGAGCACAAAGCTGCGATGCACGAAGCTGCCTTTGAGCTCATAGAGATCCCGCACACTCGTCAATCGGGTAAAAACTCGGCAGACATACGCATGGTCGTTGATGCGCTGGATCTCTGTTACACGAAGGATCACATCGATACCTTTGTGATCATCAGTGGCGATTCCGATTTTTCTCCCCTGGTTAGCAAACTAAGAGAAAACGCAAAGCTGGTGATTGGCGTGGGCGTAAAGAACAGCACCTCCGATTTGCTGATTAAGAATTGTGATGAATTTCTGTATTACGACGACCTGATCAAGGAAAGCACGTCTAAACGTAACACGCGTAAGTCATCAAGAAAGAAGAGTGGGAGCCAAAAGACGGCAGAGACAGAAACAGGTAAAAAGAACGAGACTGAGGGTGACAAGCAGGATGAAGGCATTGATCTGGTTGTTGAAACCGCCGAAGCACTGATCAAAGAACGTGGCGACAGCGTCTTCGGGTCAATGGTCAAGCAGACACTGAAACGTCGTCACCCTGGGTTCAGTGAGTCCTACTATGGGTTCCGTTCTTTTGGCGATCTTCTGGAAGAGGCCCAGTCCCGCGGCATAGTGGTAATGGAGCTTGATGAGCGCTCAGGTGGTTACGTTATTCGTTCCGTATCCCGGGATTAACCAAAGGGTGTGCAGTTGCCAGCACGTAAAGGAATAGCAGCTTTCTTGCTCGTGTTGAAATTGCTACAGCAACGGGAGCCTTATTTAACTTGACGGCACCGTAGAGGGCTGCAAAGGGCGCCTCTAACAAACATCATAATTGTCATCTTCCCCGGAACTGGGCCATCGTGTAGATTTAACCCTAAGCTCAACTAATCAGGGCGCGCTTATATATGAACAGACCCAATGATCCTGAGAACAAGTCATTTTTCAAATCCGATCGATATTTTGAATCCAATGGGCAATGGTATTTCTCAACGCGTGAAACCGCAGACCAGGGCCCTTTCAACTCCCGTGATGCCGCAACTTCAGAACTGAATGCCTATCTGAAAACACACGCCGGCATTCTAACGGATTCCTGGGACGAGCCTGGTGCCATGCGTTGAAGTGAAACGTTAGCAGTTGAGTTGGGCAGGGCGAGTAACCGATGGAGATAACACAATGAGATTCGGCATGTTATATGAACTGCAGCTGCCCAAACCCTGGGATGAAGGCAGCGAGCAACGCCTGGTTGACGAAGCCATAGAACAATGTGTGCTTGGCGACAAGCTGGGTATCGACTATGCCTGGTCTGTTGAACATCACTTTCTAGAAGAATATTCGCACTGCTCTGCCAGCGATGTATTTTTGTCAGCCATCGCGGCCCGAACAGAACGCATCAAAGTCGGCTTTGGTATCCGGCAGGTTATTTCCAACTATAACCATCCGGCGCGCACAGCGGAATCTGTCGCCATGCTGGATCTTATTTCTCACGGGCGGGCCCAGTTTGGTATTGGCGAAGGTGCTACACGGTTAGAGCTCGGTGGTTTTGGCATTGATGCCCGACGTAAACGCGACATGTCTCTGCAAGCTGCTGGAGAAATTGCCGATATGATGGTCATGGAGCCCTACCCGGGCTATACAGGCCCGGACTGGTCGTTACCCTGTCGCAACGTTCTGCCCAAGCCCATACAGAAGCCGCACCCTCCCATGTGGATGGCCTGCACCAATCGCGACACCATCAAAGTTGCTGCCCGCAATGGTCTGGGGGTGCTGGCATTCAGCTTCCTTGATCCTGAAGAAGCCAGAAACTGGAGCTCAATTTATTACGACATTATTCGATCTGAAGAATGTGTGCCGCTGGGCCATAGTGTGAATGCCAACATCGCCATGGTGTCTGCATTTTCTCTACATGACGATCATGATGAGGCGTCAAGACGCGGAGAAGACGGTTTCCGTTTTTTTGAATACGCCATCGGTGCACTGGTCACAGATGATGTGCTGCCCGGTCGCAGTCAGCTATGGGAAAAATTCGAAGCGCGCAAAGCGTTGCGCGCCGCCGGCGAAAATATAACCGACACAGCATACGGAGGTGGCGAGGCACATCCTGATCGAAGCATGGCGCGTTCTCCAGGCATTGGCACCCCGGATGAATTCCGAGCGCACATGCGTGGTTTTGCCGATTCCGGCGTTGATCAGGTGATTTTTCTCCAGCAGGGGGGCAAAAACAAACACGAACATATCTGTGAAAGTCTGGAATATTTCAACAGAGATGTGCTGGATGATTTTGCCGACGGCCGGGAAGAACGGGAAGCTAGTAAAGCTGAGATACTGGCACCTTACATAGAAGCAGCCCTGGCGCGCCGTAAAACAAAAAGGCCGCTTAGGGATGAAGACATTCCTGTGGTGCCCGCCTCGCGGCCCAAGCCGCAAAGTGCCGGTTAGCGGAGCTAGTCGATAATAATCAGGTGATCCGGCAGCTCGTTTTTCTGCTCCGTCGCGGGTAGATGTTCTATAAGGATATCGCCACATTGGCTGATTGCGCCTAAGAAACCTTCAAGCGTCTGCTTGTCGTGCAGCTTGGCTGTGAATTCGTCCACGATGGCTTGCCACCGGGTGCTGTCGATGTGCCTGGTAATCCCTCTGTCTGCCAGAATTTCGACATAACGCTCGGTTTCGGCAACAAATATCAACAGGCCGGATTCACCTTTTGTATGGTGCAGATTGTTTTCCAGAAAACACCTGCGCGCCATATTGGCGGCACGCCATTGCTTCACAGATTTGGGAATGATTCTGCGCAGCACAGTCGGCATGCGTAACAGCAAAGCCAACGTAATGAATGTCACCAGCTGCAGCAGCAGAAGGTCCGAAACATCCAGCCAGAAAGGTGTGATCAGAAATACACCCGGGCTGACCAGGGCAAGCAGCGCCGCCCACAACGTAGGAATGTAGCGATAATCGTCAGCCTGCCTGGCCAGCACGGTAACCAGCTCTGCATCGGTCTGAGCTTCAACTGCTGCAATCGCGTCTGATACCCGGCTTAACTCGGTTTGCGTCAACAGCGTCATCTACCAGCCTCCACTTGCACCACCACCACCGAAGCCGCCCCCGCCACCGCCGAAGCCACCGCCACCAAAGCCGCCACCGGATGATCGCCCTCCACCGCTGCTGAGAATGGTGCCAAGCGCCAGGCCGCGAGCAAATCTGCGCCGCCCGAACATGCCGGGAAAGATGAAAAAGATGAGAATGAACGCCAGCAGCTTCCAAAGAGAAGACTCCCGGTCTTCACCCCGCCCGCGGGTCTGCGTGGTTTGGTACTCGCCCCCCAGCGCCGCGATAATGGCCTGCGTACCGGCCACCACACCCTGGTCAAACTGAGCGCGTTTGAAACTGGGCGTTATCACCACATTGATAATATTGCTGGCAACGGCGTCCGTCAGCTCGCCTTCCAGACCATACCCTACTTCAATGCGTACCCTGCGTTCCGCTTGGGCAACAATCAACAACACACCATTGTTTTCATCTGCCTGGCCGATACCCCAGGTTCGACCGAGCTGGTAACCGAATTCTTCGATGGAGTAGCCCTGCAGATCTGGGAATGTTGCAACCACCACCTGATTAGTAGAGGCAGTTTCATGCGCCTCACTCAGTGCGGCGATACGGCGCTCTGCGTCAGGCGAGAGCATGTTCGCCGCATCAACAACGCGACCACTCAGCGGTGGGAACGTCGGTGCCCCGCTGGCTGCAACCGGAAGGCAGACAGCCAGGAGAATCAGCAGCCGACTGAGCATCATCAGAATTGAACCGAAGGTGCTGCCTCCGCGTTTTCGGTGGTGGCTTCATAAACCTCCCGTATCGGCAGGTCGCTGTACATTACCGTGTGCCAGATGCGGCCGGGAAAGGTGCGGATCTCTGTATTGTATCTTTCGACCGCACCGATGTAATCCCGCCGTGCAACACTGATTCTGTTTTCGGTGCCTTCCAGCTGTGATTGCAGGGTCAGAAAATTCTGATTCGACTTAAGATCCGGATAACGTTCCACCACCACCATAAGCCGGCTCAGCGCACCCGAAAGCTGTTGTTGGGCTGCTTCAAACTGTTGTAGCGCCTCAGGATTATTAATGAGCTCAGGTGTGACCTGCATCGAAGAAACCTTGGATCGTGCCTCAACCACCGCAGTCAACGTGTCTCGTTCCTGGGCTGCAAATCCTTTGACCGTTTCCACCAGATTCGGGATCAGGTCAGCACGTCGCTGGTACTGATTCTGCACCTGGCCCCAGGCGGATTTCACCTGTTCGTCGTAGGTTGGGATGTTGTTGATGCCACAGCCACTTAAGGTTGTGATCAGTGCGCCAAGCAAAGTCAGATGAATTAGAACTCTCACGCTTCCACTCCTGAATATTCTGCCGCGATGATAGCACGCAGCGCTTTGCTCTGACGCAGGGCCGCGTAAAGGTGTTCATTCTATACAATTGTCTTGGCAAACACCCATATTGCCCATATCAATCAATATGGGTAGTATTGCTCATCTGCAATCGAACTCTAAGCTTGTGAAAACGACTCTCGATATAAAAGACGATCTGTTGATTCGCGCAAAGAAACTCGCCAAACGCACGGGTAGACCGCTACGCGCTGTCGTTGAAGAAAGCCTCAGGCGTACCCTGTCCCAAGCTGAGCAGCAAACGACCTACGAACTGGCAGATATGAGCTTCGGTGATGCCAATGCTGACGACCCACTCGAATCGCTGACCTGGCAAGATCTGAGAAACGAGATTTATGGTGAGCCTGAATCACGATGATCGCGCTGGACACCAATGTTCTGGTCTACGCACACCGCAAGGAATCCCGATTCCACGAACAAGCTAAAGATCTGGTAAAAACACTAGCCGAAGGCAAACCCAGTTGGTCGATACCCTGGCCATGCATTTATGAGTTTTACAGCGTCGTGACCAGTCCACGCATCTGGAAAACTGCCGCTACGCCACCAAAAATTGCATCAGCGCAGATAAACGCATGGATCAACGCACCCAGTCTTGCGCTGCTGACAGAGACACAGGACTTTTTAACCACTTTGTCGCCGATCATCGCGCAACCTCGAATTCGCGGTCCAATCGTTCACGATGCACGGATCGCGGCATTGTGCCTGGCGCACGGCGTCGAGGAACTCGTGACTAAAGACCGTGACTTTCAGCTATTCCCCCAACTTAAAACGCACGATCCGTTCTAGAGCTCTGAAGCGTTCTTCCAGACCTCTATCAACCCACGTTCATGCGGCCAAGGAAATCAATTTTGCTCAACGGCATCCCCAACATTCTAAGAATGTCGTAGGTGGTAGTGGCATGGAAGTAGAAGTTTGGCAGGGAGAAAGACAGCAGAAAATTTATGTTGGTGAAAGGCAGCTCGCGTTCGCCAACCGTAAATACCATGGATTTTTCCGCGAATTCGGCCACCTCAGACTCAGAAAACGACGCCACGCCTGCCTGGGCTTCGCCAATCATGGCCTGCAAGCCCTGATAGTCTTTGTCCAGATCAAAGGACGGTGTAGAAAAACGTCCATCACGCATACCCTGCAGTGCACCCCATGAATGGTGGCACACGGATACGATCTGAAAATGGAAAGGCATCATGTCTTCACGCAGCCTTGTTTCCACAATGTCCTGGGGGTTAAGCCCAGTGTCTGATGCGAATGCTGCGCCTTTGTCTAAGATAGCTGCCACGCTGTCGAGCACCCGACTGTAGGTACCCACGCTGGCGTCATAAAAGGATATGCTCATGTTTGCTGCCTGCTGTAAATATTAGCCCAGCAGTATGCCAAGGAGTCCGGCATCAATATATCTTTTCGTTCATGAACGCTGATCGCGCGCGCGCTGCGCAACCGGTAGACTCTCCCTGATCCCATTTTCGACTAAAACCGGAGTCAGCAGTGGTTGATAACATGTCCAAGCGCGGGTTCGATCCGCTCACTTACCGTTTTCAGGATCAGGCCCCCGCGCCCGGCGCAGTCACCCGCCTGGCCGAGGGCGTGTTCTGGGTGCGCATGCCGATGGGCGGAAGACTGAACCACATTAACGTGTGGTTATTGCGCGACGGCCCGGGCTGGACCATTGTGGATACCGGCATCCCGAGCGAAGCGGTTAAAGGCCACTGGGAAAACATCTTCGCCAGGCACCTTGATGGCAAGCCGGTCACCCGGGTAATTGCCACCCATCTGCACACCGATCATACCGGCCTGGTGGGCTGGATCACCAAGCGCTGGGGTTGCGAGCTGTGGATGAGCCGCGCGGATTTCTATATGTGTAAGGTGATGGCCAGTGACGGTCCAGCTGATGTACCTGACGATGCCATTCGCTTTTACCGCCGTGCAGGCTTTACCGAAGATCGCCTCGATCGCTACAGAGAGCGTTTTGGTCAGTTTGGTGCCAACATGCCGCCGCTACCCGCCGGCTACCGGCGCATACAGGATGGTCAGTACATTGAAATCGGCGATCGCGAATGGCGCGCCGTGATTGGTCATGGCCACGCGCCGGAGCACGTCTGTCTGTACTGCCCCGAACTGAAACTGATCATCGGCGGTGATCAGCTGCTGCCGAAAATCACACCCAATGTCAGCGTGCAACCCAGCGAACCCCACGCCAATCCGCTGGCAGACTTTCTGAACAGCTGCGCACGCTTTCGTGAACTGCTGCCACCTAATCTCCTGGTGTTACCTGCGCACGAGAGTCTCTATGAAGGTGTACACGAACGCCTGACAGCACTGATCGACTGGCATGAGGTAGCGCTGGAGAAACTCTATGATCTGTGTGACAAACCTAAACGCGCGGTCGATGTATTTCCCGCGTTGTTCAAAAGCCAGATTACCGACCACAGCTTTTTCCCTGCGACCGGTGAGTCCATTGCACATTTACATTGTGCACTCGAGCGACGCATGCTGACCGTGGAGGAAGATGAAGATGGTGTAGCGTGGTGGCGGCAGGCATGAGGCAACTCGCTTGTTGTCTGAATCAGAGTAGTTGCATCTCAACAGTAGTACCTACCACACTGGCGTCAGTCATTGACGTGGACTTTTTCGTTCTCGATGGTGGCAGGAATACATACTTACAGGGAACCAGGCTATGCCAAAAGAAAAGTTAAAGCAGACACTTGCCAGCTTGCACCAGGAACTGGCCAACGAGCAGACGGTAGATCCAGAGCTGCATGACCTGCTTACCACCCTGGACGATGATATACATAAGCTGCTCCTGGCGGACGAGCAGCCGCCTGAATCACACGGCGTTACAGATGCTGCTGAAGCATTAGCTGCCCGATTTGCAGCCGAGCATCCCCGCCTGGAAGCTCTGGTCAGAGAACTTGTCGCATCACTGGCAAAAATGGGTATTTGAAAGCGCCTTTTCATGCACAGGAACGCGGTCGATCAGGATAACATTCAACTCACAGTGATTTCACAGGGAGAACAGGCTTGAGCGAATCAGTCATCATTACCGGAGCCGGCAGCGGCATTGGCCGCGCCGCCGCCTTGGTGTTCGCCGCAAACGGCTACTCGGTTATTGCATCCGGTCGGCGCCTGGCCAAGCTTGAGGAAACCCGCGAACTGGCGAGTGCTGGCACCGGCACCATCATTCCCGTGGCGGGCGATGTGGGGATGGCCGACACCGCAGATGAGCTGGTCGCTGTCGCCAAAGCAAACGGCAACCTTGCCAGCTTAGTGAACAACGCCGGTATCGGCTGGAACTATGGCGTGGAACATCCAGGCTCGATGGCCGCCCTGAAAGATACTTCTTACGAACAGTGGCGTGAAGTACTGCGCATCAACCTCGATTCCGTGTTTCACCTTTGTCACGCGGCACTGCCGGTGATGTTGTCTCAGGGTCAGGGCAGCATCGTCAACATTGCCAGTGGGGGTGGTCTTCGCGGCATGGATGATGCACACACCTACGCAACTGCTAAAGCTGGCGTCATCAATCTGACCCGCTCCCTGGCCCGCGCTTACGGCCCTAAAGGCATACGCGCCAATGTGGTTGCACCGGGTTTTGTGGATACCGACATGGTGGAATCCGTGCTGGACTCTGACATGAACCCGTTTGCAGATGAGGTTTTACGCTTTCAGGTATCGCCGCTGGGTCGACCGGGCACCCCGGAAGAGATTGCTGACACCATTTATTTTATGGCGATTAAAGCCACTTACTGCAACGGTTCGGTGCTCACCGTCGACGGCGGCAGCCTGGCCTGAGCACATTTCTGCGAAGTGGAGGGCTGCATGTCTCGCCTGACCAGCCCTCGTTAGGGCAAAATAGTCCTATCTCAAACTGACCAGGAAACACCCATGCAAGGCCCGACCCGCACAATGACACTGGATGAAATCCGCGCTTATACCGGCAAAGAAATTGGCGTATCTGAATGGTTTACCCTGGACCAGGACAAAATCAACGGCTTTGCCGATCTCACCGAAGATCACATGTTCCTGCATGTGAATCCGGAAGCCGCAAAAGCAACCCCCTATGGCGGCACTATTGCCCACGGCCTGCTGACCTTATCCATGATGCCCGTGATGGCCTATCAGGCTGTACCTGGTGTGGAAGGCACCAGGATGGGTGTGAACTATGGCTACGACAAGGTGCGTTTCATGGCGCCGGTGAAAAGCGGCAAACGCATCCGCGGCCACTTCACAGTTAACAGTGTGGAGGACAAAGGCGACGGCCGTTTTGCGCTAAATCAGGATGTCACCATCGAGATTGAAGGTGAAGATAAGCCCGCGCTGGCCGCACAGTGGATCACCATGGTATGGATGTAATCGGGCCAGTTATCTGCGCGGCTCCGGCACGTAAAAACGCACCACAGCGCCGCCAATAACAAGAAAACCTATCGAGCATACAAAAACAGACAGATAACCGAAGTAAGCGGCCAATAGGCCGCCGAGCAGAGGGCCGATGGTGCCGGCAAATTCCGACGCCGTATTGGCAATGGCAATGCGGATGGGTAGATCGTCGCGATTACCAAACTCCAGCGTCAGATTCTGCGATGAGTTCTGAAAACCCTGGACTGCTGCACCGATGCCAATAAAAACCACAACGGTCAGGAAAACACCGGAAGAAAAAATCAGCAGCAACGTTGCGACAACCCACATCGCTATAGACAGCAGGAAGACCAGCCGGAAACCGGTCCTGTCTGCAAGGTTTCCCCAGACCAGATTCGATACCGTGCCTGCCAGGGTAAAAGCAAAGGTCACCATCCCCAGAAGCTGACCTGTCAGGCCCAACGACTGTCCGGCGTACAGAATGTAGAACGGCATCGCCATCCTGCCCATGGTGGCCAGTGATCGCGCGAGAAAGTAGCGGGTAAACGCAGGGTCGTCTCGCAACAGCTGCGGTAGATCGTGCAACCTGGCAAGAAGATTCTGTTTACGCTGCACCGTGGGTGGTTCGGGCTCACGAATAAAAAGCAGCAGCGCCAACCCAATGCTGGTCAATACGAAGGCCAACAGAAATATCCACGAATACCCAACCGCAGTTGGATCGTCTCCCAGAAAATAGTGCCCACCCACCCATGCAACGCCGGCAGAAGTCACGCCGGCGAGAAAATTCCGTAACCCGGTAAGACGGCCACGTTTGGACACCGGAATAACCTTCGACATCAGAAAATTGAAGATCACACCCTGCATGCCCTGGAACAGACCAAAAAACAGCAGGCAGACGATGATGGCAATCAGCGCAGCTTCGCTTTGCAGAAAAAAGCCCGACAGCGCAATCAGCAGTACACTGGCTCGCATGGCACCACCGGTTAGAAATCCAACCGGCAGCACGCGTTTGCGGTGCTCAATCAGGTTTGCGCCAATCAGCGGCGTCAGCATCATACCCAGGGCATTAACAGACAAGGCGACGCCCACCATCAGTTCTGAACCGCCCGACAGCAACAGAATATAAGCAGGTAAAAAGGTAGGTGCCATGAGCAGGCGAAAGCCGGTTTGACCCAGCATGCCGTGGCCCAGGTGAATGATGAAATTTCTGGTTAGATCGCGCTGAATCTGTATCTGATAGCGCTGTTCCCCATGCTTTTCAGCAAACCGATTTCTGGAAGTTTCACTCAAGTGTTTATCATCATCTCAGCACAATACATTGCGAATACCTGGATCAAACTGGAGCGTGGACCTCAACGCGCCAGCAAACGCTGACGAAAGCGCCGCATCCCGGACAACCACCGATCGTAGTCGTTGGCTTTACGCTGAAAGTAAGTCTCTACCTCCGGGTGTGGCAGCACCAGAAAACGCTCTGCCTGCACCGCCTCAATGCAGGCCTCGGCAACAAAGTCGGGTTCTAAAATACCGTCTGCAGCGGCCTGGCGGGAGTTGGATGAACCCCCTTTGCGCGCATCTGGTCCAAGGATGTTGGTGCGTACCGCCTGGGGACACAGCACCGACACGCCAATACCCTGATCTGCATAGTTGATGAGCAGCCATTCAGCAAACGCAACGGCAGCATGTTTCGACACGGCATACGGACCTGAATCGATCTGTGTCAACAGACCCGCAGCGGAGGCAGTATTTAAGAAGTATCCTTCGCCCCGGGCCACCATACCGGGCATCACCGCCCGGGCCGCCGCCAGATGAGACCAGGTGTGAACATTCATCATGCGCTGCCATTCTGTTGTAGACAGATCCAGCCCACCGCGCCGTCCATAGCCGGCGTTGGAAACAAACAGGTCAATGCCGCCCTGCTGCTGCTCAACGTCCTGCACCAGTTGTTCGATGGCGGCTTCGTCAGCAACGTCCAGCGGTTGTGCTGTGGCCACATCACCAATCATCTCCGCGGTGGCTGCGGCGTTGTCGCCATTAAGATCCGTGCACACGACCCCACGGACGCCATGCTGCGCAAGACTGATGGCCAGCGCGCGGCCAATGCCGGAGCCGGCGCCAGTGACTACTGCTAACTTTCCCGGAATGTCCATAAAAACTCTCCCCAGTTGATTGTTTTGTTGCCGACCATTATTCGGCCTGTTGGTCTCGTGTTTCCCGTTCCTGCTTCAGTGCAACGTCAATCTTGCCGTCAGCTCGCACAAATTTGATAACACCACGTCTCGATTGGCCAAAACTAAGCCGTTCATAGGCCTCATCTTTGTACAGCAGGCCCCAACGGTTGTGATTAACAATCGCCTTAAACCCCAGATCAGTGCTGTTTGCAATGATGAGGTCAACCGGCTGGCCTGGCACGAGGTCGTGCGTCGCCTCATCATCGAGAAATTTGTCAATTTTAGATGAAGCGGTAATTCTGCCATCAGCGCCGTTAAAGTAAATGTACACGAGATAAGAATGGCCCACCTGCATGGGTCTATGTTGTTCACCAAACGGCATCAGGAGATCTTTATCCAAACCCCAGTCCATGAATGTGCCGAAGTCTGTGTTCGCGACGGCTTCCAGGTAAGCGCCATGATCCGTCATTTATAACACGCGCAAGGTGTAGTTTTGCCCATGCAGCCTGTCGAGATGAAAAACATCTGCCACGAATTTGTTACTGTTCGAATCGTTGAAAGATGTCGAAACAGGAGCATGTCGTGTCAGAACAGCCGTTTGCTGGAATTCGGGTCGTTGAGTTTGGTCAGTTTGTTGCCGTGCCGGTGGCGGCCCAGCTACTTGCTGATGGCGGCGCTGAGGTAATCAAAGTGGAGACACTCACCGGCGACCCGATTCGCGGCATCCTGCCTCTCGCGCCAGGAGAATCGCGCTACTTCATTACCCGTAACAATGGCAAACACGCTTTGCCCCTGGCATTGAGCGACCCTGCGGCACGCCCGGTTATAGACGCCTTAACCGCAAGCGCGGATGTGGTGTTGATGAACCTCAGACCAGGGCTTGCTGAAAAACTGGGACTGGATTCAGATCAGCTGTTAAAAAAACACCCCAGCCTGATCGTCGGTTCGGTCACCGGGTTTGGCTTGCACGGACCGGAGGCAAACGATGCGGGCATGGACCTGGTTGTACAGGCCCGCACTGGCCTCATGGCTGCCAATGGTCGAATAACAGATGGACGCCCAGCAGCTGGTGACCCGGTCAGCGCGGATTACATGTGTGCAATGACCCTGGCATTTGGTGTAAGCGCCGCACTGCTGCGCCGCGAGCGCACCGGTAAAGGCGGCATTATTGATACCAGCCTCATGCAAGCCGGTTTAGCTTTGACGGCCAGTCAGCTGGTCCGCTCAGAAGACCAGGACGCGCCTAAGCACCAGCATCTGCTCGACAAGTTAAAACAGGCACGGCTGCAACACGCTTCGTATGCGGAACAGCTCGAGATAACCCGACCGACACAACGCGCGCACATGTTCATGGTGTACTACCGCACGTTTGTCACTGCGGACGGACACATTGCGGTAGCCTGTGGCAGTCCCGGGTTGCGCGTTAAATTTGCCGAGGTGCTTGGCGTTGAAGATGCGGCTCTGGAGAAGGGCTTCGATGGTGATCTGGACGCCCACTACCAGGCTCTAACCCAAAAGGTTGAACAACTGATCTCTGTGCAGTCGAGTGCTTATTGGGAGAAAGCCCTACGTGCCGCTGGCGTTCCGGTCTCAACCGTTCGTCTACCCCTCGAGCTCTATGACGACGAACAGATCAACACCAACCATTTCCTGCATCGATTCACCCATCCCTCCGCAGGCAATATGACTGTGGTTGCGCCTCCTTTAAGCCTGGATGGCAATGGGTTTAAACCAGGCGAGCCCACCCAGCCTTTTGGTTCACAGACCCGCACATTACTGCAGGATCTCGGTTTCTCGGCAGATCAGATCGATTCATTGATCAATGCGGGCATCACCCATGCTGGTTTGGTGGAATAGTTGCACAGATTTGTTATCCCCTCTTTGCAGCCACATAGTGATTCCAGCCACCATAAGCGGTGATCTCCTTCGAGTCCCCTGTTGATATGGGTTCAGCAATGAAGCCGTTCACCCAGACCCCATCGGACAACTCGACGGAACCGATGCCAAGTGGTGGCAATACGCCCTGAACAAAACTTCCAACTGTGTGCGCCGGAATCGACCAGACTTCGACTTCAATGGGCTGACCGTTTTGTGTATCACGGATCAGTGCCGGGCGCTTGTTATCCGGCAGCGCGTACAGACGGTAGTAATCACTTGTTGTGCCTTGCCGCACCAGGTAGCCGCCTCGATCAGTTAGCTGGCTGTTCAGCGGCTGACCTGTTAAATGCGCACCACATACAGCAAGCAGAAACTCTCCTGGCCTTGCACGCAGATCTGAATTCTGAACGCTGTCTTTATCACAGTGCATCAGCGACTCAGCCAGATCCAGGAGCGCATGATCACACCCTGCGGCGCCCACCAACGTCACCCCGAAGGGCAAACCGTCCGGGAAGTTGTCCGCGGGAATCGCAACTGCACAAAGATCCAACAGATTGACAAAGTTGGTATACGCACCAAGGTGAGCGTTAGTGTTGAGCGGATCCTGCGCCACTTCTTCAATCATATAATTTGTGGGCACGGTGGGTAGAACCAGCACATCTATGGATTTAAACAGTGCTTGTGTCTGTCGTCGCAATTCCGCCAACCTGTATTGCGCACGAAACGCTTCTGCTGCGGTAAACCGAGCCCCTTCCTCAATGATGCCCAGCGTCGTTGGGAAAAAGCTGACTTTATTAGTTTTTACAAATTCTGCTAATCCAGCATAACGCTCGGCCAGCCAAGGCCCCTGGTAAAGCAGTTCTGCAGCTTCGAAGAGGAAGGCTGTGTTGCAGGTATGGGCATTCGGCAACTGCGCGACAAAAGTTTCGTACGCCGACTTGTGAGCGTGATCGCAGGGTTGTAGCGCTACATCGTCAAGCCGACCATAGCGCGGATGCACGGTATCAAACCCGCTGAATGTGATCTCACGAGAATAGACATCCGTGGCGTCAAAACCCGAAGCAATGTCTGCAACGATGCGCGCATCATCAACGCTGTTGGCAAATATGGATACACAGTCTAAAGTACGACAGGCTGGGATAACACCGCTGGTCGATAGCCAGCCGCGTGTAGGTTTGAACCCAACTATTCCATTAAGCGCTGCTGGTACACGGCCGGAGCCCGCTGTATCTGTCCCCAGTGAAAAACTGCAGAGACCAAGTTTTACCGCTACCGCAGATCCCGCGCTGCTACCCCCTGATATCATGGCTGGGTTTATTGCATTACGAACGGGTCCGTATGGTGAACGGGTGCCGACAAGCCCGGTGGCAAACTGATCCAGATTTGTTTTACCCATCGGAATTGCGCCTGCGGCAATGAGCTTGACCACCACACTCGCCGATTCTTCCGGGACCGTACTGAAATCAGGACAAGCAGCCGTAGTAGGAATACCCGCCAGATCAATATTGTCTTTTATGGCAAAGGGTATTCCCCAAAGCGGTGAAGCTGCGGGATCGAGAGACTCCAAACGATCGACGTAGGGTTGCAACTCTTCATCGCTCAGAACGTATATCCAGACGTTGTATGTTTGTGTTGCGGCAATGCGTGCCTTTATTCGTGCAATCACGTCTGCAGGTGCGAGGCTTTTCTCAGCGTACGCACTGCGCAAGGCTGCCAAATCAAGATCCAGCACAGTCAATACTCATCTCCTTGTTAAATCGCTGATGGTTCAGCATCTATGCGGGCCGCATTACCGCCAGGGTTTGTCCTGCCTGCACCTGCTGACCAGCACTGACCACTATCTCAAGCTGACCCGCAAAGGGTGCACGAATCTCAAACTCTGACTTCATTGCTTCGATCACAACCAGCGTTTCATCACCTTCTACATACGCCATATGCTCAGCTGGCAGTGACCAGACCGAACCACTCATCGGACTGTCAACGGCAACGGCACCAGGAGGCAAGACTATGGATTCGGCCGGCGCCGAATCGGCCGTTTCAGAATCGAAACTCAACAGACCTTTTGCACGCCAGTCTGCCAACTCAGCATCAAAGGCGCGTTGACGGCGGTCAGTAAAGGTGCGAATACTGGCCTCTTCTCGCTGTAAAAAAGCCTGGTATTGTCCCGCATCAAACTGGATCGGCTCTATCTCCACACAGGGTTCGCCACGCGCAAACTTCTCGCGCATCTCAAGCAGAGTCTGCGCATCCACAGGATAGAACTGCAGCTGATCAAAAGGACGCAGGAGCCATGGTTCAGAAAAAACATCCCCACGTTGGTAGGTATTCCAGACTTGCAGGGTGCGACCAACGAACTGGTAGCCACCTGGTCCTTCCATGCCGTAAATACACAGATACGAGCCGCCTATACCCACGGAGTTTTCAGCGGTCCATGTCCGCGCCGGGTTGTATTTAGTTGTCACCAGACGATGACGTGGGTCGAGTGGTGTAGCGACAGGCGCGCCGAGATAGACATCGCCTAAGCCCATAACAAGATAACGAGCGTCAAACACAATACGCTTGACATCGTCTTTGCTGGTCAGACCGTTGATACGACGGATGAACTCGACATTGTCCGGACACCAGGGTGCGTCGCTGCGCACACCCTGAACATATTTATCCACCGCTTCAAGACAGGCTGGATCTTCCCAGGACAGAGGCAGCCGAACCAAGCGGGACTGTATGACACCGTTTGTAGCTTCAGGGACCGCATCAAGTAAATGGCTTAGCCGTGCGCAGAGTTTCACCGCGTTCCATACCTGGATATCGTAGCGAATCTGCAGTGAGCGAATGCCCGGGGTCATCTCGACGATACCCTTAACAGCATCCGCTTCTATGAGTGTCTTTAACGCATGAACCTTTAAATGCAGTTCAACATCGAGCACCACAGGACCAAACTCAACCAGCAACCATTCCTGCCCGGCTCGCCGGATCGTGATATCGGTCATGGCTAACACCGCCGGATTTACCAGGGATGCTGACGAATAAACCACGGGTGATTCACGCGTTTCAGAGGTTTCATCCTGCGGCTTAGTCAGGGTTCGGACATATTCCTCGCGTTGGCGGCTCGCGACGCCAGCACCCTCTTCTGTGGTAGCGACAAAACGAACATGATCACCAGGCATGAGCTGTCCCAGTTTCCAGCGATCGGCATTTATGACAACCGCAGGACAGACAAATCCACCCAGACTCGGCCCGTCTGGTCCGAGAATGACCGGCATATCCCCGGTAAAATCCACGCTGCCAAAGGCATAAGCGTTATCGTGAATGTTCGAAGGGTGTAAACCGGCTTCCCCCCCGTCGGGTCGTGCCCACTCAGGATGCGGGCCGGTCAATCGAATACCAGTGCGACTGGAGTTGTAGTGGACTGTCCACTGACAGGTTAAGAAACGGTCAATATCCCTTTCAGTGAAAAAGTCAGGCGCAACGTGAGGACCTAACATCACACGAATCTGATGGCGATCGCCCAGACAAGGATGATGCGCTGCGTCCAGTGCAGCTGAATCTGACACCTCCACGGCGTTATAGTACGACGCTGATACCAGACCTGCGCTCACCGTTTGCGCCTGACGGATGCCCAGTACATCGCCGGCACGCAAAGCCTGCCCAGTACAGCCACCCATCGCGCCCAGTGTGAATGTCGCGCTTGAACCAAGCTGGAGCGGCGTATCAATACCATTTCTGACAAGCAGATAGGTCCGTAGACCCTCTGTAATACTGCCAAGCGACAGCAGCTGGCCAGGCAGGACATCGAACGTCCTCCACACGGGTACCGGGACACCGTCGATATCCGCTTGAATATCTGCGCCCGCAATCACACATTGCGTCGCGACATTAAAACGCAGCCGCGGTCCGTTCAGCACTATTTCGATACCGGCTGCATCAGTAGGATTACCCAGCAGGCGATTGCCGAGTTGGAAGCTGAGATCATCCATCGGACCTGACGGCGGCACACCCACCGCCCAATATCCCTGGCGTCCGGGAAAAGACTGTATTGTGCTGCTTGCACCGCCTGTCAACACATCGATGCTTGGCGCCTGATATTTCAAATCACCCAGCGTGGCTGTTGTCATGCGCGCCTCAATGAAGTCGGCTAATTTCAACGCTTGCCGCAAATACAGGGTATTGGTCTCAATCCCATATATCTGCGTAGCTGCTAGTGCCTGGTCAAGCTCGGTTAGCGCGTGAGAGCGATCCGAACCGTGGGCGAGCACTTTGGCGATCATCGGATCAAACTGGAAAGGTACAAGTGCACCAGCCTGAATCCAGGTATCCACACGGATACCTGGCCTGAACGGAAACGCAACCTGCGTAATTCTTCCAGGGGTTGGGCGAAAATCATGGTTCGGATCTTCGGCATATACCCTGGCTTGAACAGCGTGCCCGGTAGCGTCGAGGTTATCCAGTTCATGCAGAGACGCAACGTCGCCGCTGGCCTGCCTGACCATCCAGGCAACCAGATCCACGCCGTACACCAGTTCGGTTACGCCATGCTCCACCTGAAGCCGGGTGTTAACTTCCAGAAAGTAAAACGCCTGATCAGCTGCATCATAGAGAAACTCGACTGTTGCAGCACTCTCATACCTTACCGACTGGAGTAACGCGCGTGCCTGTTCATGCAGGCGTGTGCGCACATCTTGCGGAATGTTGGGGGCAGGACACTCCTCGATAACCTTCTGATGTCGACGTTGCAGCGAGCAGTCACGATCGCCAATGATGGCAACATTACCTCGGCCGTCACCAAAAGCCTGCACTTCTACGTGGCGCGGCGCACCTAAATACTTTTCAAGGAAGAGCTCAGGGTTGCCAAAGCTACCTTTTGCCAACCGACTCACAGCGGCGAACGCGTCGATGAGCGCCTGCTCCGAGTTGCAGCGTTGCATACCGATGCCGCCGCCACCGGCTGTGCTTTTGAGCATAACGGGATAACCAATGACATCAGCAGCAGCCAGGGCCCGCTCTGTGTCCGTGAGAATGTCACTACCTGGAACCAGATTAACCGCTGACGCACGTGCGAGATGCCTTGCCTCATGCTTTAATCCAAACTGCTTGAGGTGTTCAGGTTGCGGACCAATAAAGACAACACCATGAGCCGCAATCATCTGCGCGAACGCAGCGTTCTCACTGAGAAAACCATAGCCAGGATGTACAGCCTGAGCCCCGCAGAGTGTGCAGATCGACAGGATTTTATCCTGATTCAGATAGGTATCCGCAGCACTGCCGGAACCCAGCGAATACGCCTCATCAGCAGCGGGAATGTGCAGTGAATCCCGGTCTTCATCAGCATAGACAGCAACCGAAGCAACGCCCAACTCACGCAGAGTGCGTATGATTCGCACCGCTATTGCACCTCTGTTTGCAACCAGTACTTTGTCAAACACCTCAGGACGCCCAGATCGCTAACTCTACCGGCGTTGGGTTATAGCCATTGCAGGGATTATTGAGTTGAGGACAGTTGGAGATGAGCAACAGAACATTCATACGGGCAACGAGTTCAACGTACTTTCCGGCCTTACTAATACCATCCTCAAACGTCAGGCCACCCTGTTCGGTCACCGGGACGTTCATGAAGAAATTTATGTTGTGAGTCAGGTCGCGCTTGGTCAGCCCCAGATGGGCATATTCGTCCGCAAGGGCCAGCAACCAGCTGTCGCGACATGAATGCATCGTTTTCTTATCAAGCGCATAACGAACTGTATTACTCTCTCCCGCGCAGGCCCCTCCAAGTGTATCGTGTCGACCGCAGGTATCGGCCACGATCTCAAGCATTGGACTACCTTCATCCGACAGCAACACACTGCCTGTTGTAAGATACAGATTGCGCTGCTCGCGAATCGTATCAAACGCGCTGTATCTCTCAGAAGGGTTGTCGCTGTTAAATATAAGTGTATCGACCGCCTGGTTACCTTCGAGATCTGTAATCCGCAACGTCTCGCCTTGCGCCACCGGGTAGACCCAGTAGTCACCCGCTAATACTTTCGCTACGTGACGCGCTGAATCTGTGTTCCGCCGACTCTCTTTCAACATCTAATTGTCTCCCAGCGCATACAGTTGAGTGTTGACAAAACCGCGTTCGTTTTCCTTTCGGGAAAGCAGACAAAGATCATCACTGGTTAGGGGCTCAGTTAGAGCCAGGCGAAACTTTATTGGATGCCGGGGATAGCGCGCAGCACTGTGCAGAGGGTGCGGGCAACTGTGCATAACAACCAGGGTATCCATTTCAAAGCGCAGGGTGACCGCAGCTCCAGGCGCGGAATTGGCATCTGCCAGATGCATTGAGCCGTCTGCCGAAACATCTACACGGCTGAACCAGTTCATGTTGGCTGCCAGGTCGCGTTTCCCCAGACCATACTTTGCAAGTTCAATCAGGAAGCTGTCGCGACCGTTACGGATTACATCATTGCGCAGGTCCTGGTAGGTTGTAGCACCCCATTTGGTTTCTACTAACGCCTTGTTACAGGTGCCGCTCGCTGCATCATGCCAACCCACATCATCCTGAATCACTGAACAGAAAATGCGCCCCATGTCGGAATAGAGACAATGCCCGGCAGTAATCCTGAATGTATGCTGGCATTTCAGCGTATCGGGTAAATTAAGGCGCTCCAACAGATTTTCCGGGTTGTATAACAACATAGCCAGGTTGCCCCCACCTTGCTCGTCCGCCAGGGTCAGATTGACGCCACGTCTGACCAGCATGGACCAGTGACGACCGCCTGGAAGCGTGTCTTCATATTCAACCGTTTGCATTTCTTATCCTAAAGTTCATTGTCAATCTCAACATCTCTAAACCGTTAGAGCGTGTCGCTGATCAATCTGCAGACACTCTATTTCCTGAGCATTTTCTTCGGTGGTTGCTCCCGCAGATGCGCCATTCAGTCGCAGGTCATACGTGACGTTTGCGCCGTACAGATTGGGCGCTTGCGGGTCAATGCGGGTTTTGTCAAACACCAGCAGCCGCGTACCCAGTTGAAACCCCTCCGCCAGATCGTGGGTAATCATTATGACGGTCAGGCCGAGTTCTTTGTGTAACTCACTCACCAGTGCCTGCATATCTTTGCGGATGCCAGGGTCCAGCGCCCCGAAGGGTTCATCCAGCAACAGTATTTTTGGCGCCGCAATCAAAGCCTGGCAGAGTGCAAGGCGCTGCTGCATACCGCCCGATAGAGCCGCCGGATACTGGTCCTGTGCCTCACCTAAGCCCACCCTTTCCAGCAATTGAACCGCGTGCTTAGTCTGTTCACTACGTCTGGCACCAAAACTACGGCATAGAAATTTTGCGTGTCTCAGTTCTAACGCGAGCAACACGTTGCCCAACACCGTGAGGTGAGGAAAAACCGAATACCGTTGAAAGACAATTCCGCGCGCAGCCGAGGGTTCCGGCAGCAATGCTTCTCCGTCAATTTCTATGCTGCCGCGGGACGGCTGCTCGTCTCCCAGAATCATGCGCAGAAACGTGGTTTTACCACATCCAGATGCACCGACGATCGAGACAAACTCACCTTCATCGATGGTTAGATTCAGATTCTCCAGGACAACATTGTTATCGTATGTTTTCCACAGATTTTTTATGTCAATACGGCTCATCGACTGGTTCCGTACCAGGGGAAAAACCATGACGTCATGCGCCGAAACAGGTAATCAACAGCAAACGCGAGCAACGTGATCCACATGACATAAGGCAGGATGACATCCATGGCCAGATAGCGACGCACAAGGAATATTCTATAACCCAGACCTTCAGTGGACGCGATCGCCTCCGCAGCAATTAAAAACAGCCAGGCCGCACCCAAAGACAGCCTCACGGCATCTACCAGACGCGGCAGCACCTGAGGCAGCACAACCCGCACAATAATCTGCCAGCTGCTGGCATCCAGGGTCTGTGCTTTGATGAGTTGCTCCCGCGGTAACTCACGCACGCGTTGTTCTATGTCGCGCGCTATAAACGGCGCGGTACCAAATACAATCAATACGTACTTGGACAGCTCACCCAGACCAAAGGTAATGAAGAGTATCGGCAGTACCGCCATGGGCGGAATCATGGATAACACCCGCACAAACGGGGATCCCCCCGCAGCGACCCAGGGAATTAATCCATTCAGAATGCCGAGCCAGAGCCCAAGAAAGGCGCTGATCGACATACCAATTGCCAAACGCTGCAGGCTCGCAAAGGTATCAACCCAGAGCAACAACTCTCCTGTGCGCTTGCTGGGGGTGAATGCCATGCGCTGCACAGCATCGACAAAGCTGGACAGTCCCGGCAGAAGTTTGTCGTCGGGGTTTTCAGTCAAGCGCATGTCCGAAAACACTGCATACAACACAATGAGCACCACAAAAGGAAGCAGCGCAATACTGAAATTTGCCAGACGCGTTGCTGGCCGACGATTTATGATCCTCACGCTAATCTTCCAGCAGAAACCCTAAAGTTGCCCCTGCGCGGCCAGATTCATATAGGTGTCATCAAAGCGCAGCTTGACATTGCTGGAGGACCCGGAGATTTCGCCTGACGGATAGGCGATACCGACGACCCCGCTATCAGGTGCGCCTTCACCCAGCAGGCCATGATCAAAGGAAAACTCGGCCACCTTTTCCATGGTGTCCTGTACAACAGACGAGCGCACAAATTCGACAGCCGGCGCCGGTTCATAAAACATCTGGGTTGCCGCGAGTTGTGCGTTGTAGCCGGCGAGGTCGGTGCCGGATGCTTCAGCCATGGCGGTTCTGGCAGCCTCAGCGGCTGCACCGTCGCCAGCCATCAGGGCCATCGTCTCATACCAGGCCCCGGTTAAGGCCTTGCCCAGCCGCGGATCAGCCTGAGCAGTTTCGGTTCTGACCACCATAAGGTCGATGATCTCGCCGGGGATCATTGAGGAATCGAACACGGTGTTAGCCCCAGGCATCGCTTTGATCGCCCCTAAAAGTGGGTTCCACGTCACCACCGAGGTCACATCCGAACTCGTAAACGCAGCCACGATATCGGCATCAGACGTATTCACGACCCGTACATCGCGCTCGGAAAGACCAATGGACGATAACGCACGCGCCAACACATAGTGCGAGACCGACAGTTCTACAAGGTTGACATTCTGGCCTTTAATATCAGCCAGGGACTGGGCGTTTTTCAAAACAATGGCATCGTTGCCGTTGGAAAAATCTCCGACTATCAACGCCGTAGAATCCACACCACCCGCAGCGGGAATTGTCAGCGCATCCATGTTGGTCATGGTGCAACCGTCAAATTCTCCAGCAGTGTATTGATTTATCGACTCAACATAGTCGTTAAACTGCACAAGCTCGATCTCAATACCGTATTTGGATGCCCATTTATCCAGGATGCCCGAGTCCTGCGCGTAACCCCAGGGCATCCACCCGACGTAGATGCTCCACGCAATTTTGTAGCTGTCTTTGGCATGCACCTGCCCACAGAGCAGAACCGATAACACAAGCATGAATACAGTTACGGTTCGGCGAATCTTCATAGTGCTTCCTAATTCAAGTAATACAGCTGGAAACCCAGCGGATGCTCAGCTATGCGATCCGTGTTATTCCACGCCTGATTGCCTACTGGCTAGCATTTATCGTGCCACCGTGGATCTCGACACCAGGCCATCACAAAAAGCCCGGCAACAGAGACAGAGACACAAGCGCGGCGAATTGGATGCCGCTAAAAACGACCCATCGTGGGCCACAACAAGACAAACAGGGATATCCTGCGCACTGAATTAGTGCGAGGGCTGCGCAGTAAGCTGGGGGACGTTGGATGCAACGAATAGCCCGTGCGCATATTTACGCTGTGTTAAATGCTTTAACACACGATGTTCTAAGCGCCGATCAGGGCCCTCACGTGCCGTGGCGATGTACATCGACACCCAACGCTTTTGCGGCGGTCGCACACTCTCATCTGCCCGGTAGGACACGCATGTGCGGCCTGACGCGCACGGTGGTCGAACTGTCCGACCTGCGAAAGTGCAGGATCCATACCGGTGCAGCCTGATAACAGGATAACCGAGCCGCACAGCACCAGACGTCTACTCCAAACGTATAGTTGAGCCATGTTGTATCTCCTCTCTCTACCACAGAGTCTAGAGGAAAATACAGAAGAGTCACCTGCTTAATCGGTTGCCGTGATACAGGACACTAAAACCGCTCAACAGATTCAGCAGCGTCCGGGGATCTGATGCTGAATCTGTTGAGTAAAGCAGCATTACAAGGCGACTGTGACGCCCATGTAAAAGTACCGGCCGATGGGGCTCACTGGATAGGCGCGTTCCGAAACGAAAGGCGCTTCATCCGTGACATTATTCACGCCGCCAAAGACGGTATAGTTTTCCTGTGAGTAAGAGCCCCGAAAGTCATGGATAAACGTGCTTGAATCTGTAAACGCACTGGGACCATAGCTGGCTCGTGCCGTTTCGATTTCCGCGCCATCTTCATAGGTTAACAGTTGTCGATCCAGGTACTGCGTGGTCCAACTGAACGCAAAGGGACCTCGTATGGCCGACAGGCTCGCCAATGCTGCATCGCTTGGCCGGCGCATTTCGCCCAGTTCATCATCTACTGAGTCGGGCTCACCTGCACCGCCAGTCTCGATGAGTTCCAGCGTCTTCACATGGGTCCAGGTTACACCCGCAGAAAAGTTGGTATCAAACGCAGAGAAGTCATACTGCAGCGTGATGTCGTAACCTTCGTAATTGGCTGAACCAAAATTCAACTGCACCTGACGAAGAAAATCCAAACCACCGGACTGAGCAGACGCGGGGTCATCATTCCGGCTGATCAAAGGACAGAAAGAATTATTCAGCGACGGCGAGTCATAACACCGATTCACGATGTTCTGAGCGGACACTTCCAGAATGGCGTCCTCGATTTCAATTTCAATGTAATCAACGCTAAGCACAAGACCGTCAAGGAACCCTGGAGTGAAGACAAATCCATAGCTTGTTGTCTCGCCCGTCTCCGGAACCAGGTCTTCATTACCACCAATAGCGCCTGGGAAACCTGCTGAGAGCGGATCTTCAAATGAGTAGTTGCCCTGGCTGTCAAAAATATTTGCCGCGTCGACCCCATTGGCCTGGAGGTCGAGGATACAGTTCGCTTCGCGTAATCCGGGGTTCGCAGCAGCACCCACATTCGCTGAAGCACACGGATCGTCAGGTCTGAAACGCGCACCCTGTTCTGGTGAAAAGAGTTCAAACAGGTTGGGTACTCGAGTCGCTTCGCTGAAGGTGTAACGCAGTGTGACATCATTCACAGGCGTCCAGACCAAGCCATACTTATACGTATCGTTAGATCCAAAAACAGAGTTGTCGCTATTGCGATACGCTAGATCAGCATATAGCTCCCGCGCGCCTGGCACATCGGACAACAACGGTACCGATACTTCCAGAAAGTAGTCGAAAAAATCATACTCGGAGGAGCTTGGCAGCAAACGAGTTGCAGGCGCCGGGCCAAGACTCGCCGCCTCGCTGACTGATCCTACCCAGTCTCCTGCTGAGAAGGCGAACCCTTCAGAAGTAATACCGGATACAGGCAGGATACCCTGATCGAGCAGGCCAAAATCCTGACTGGTCTTTTCTTCCCGATACTCCAGGCCAACTACCAGACCGATCGGTCCTGCAGGTAACTCAAACCAGGGCGAGGAATCACCGGAAATAAAGCCCGAAAACACAGTTTGTTCTATGGTCTCGCTGACTTCGCGATCATAAGTTACAAAATCGATGGACTCCTGAGACATGGCCCGCCGACCACCCCAGATGTTCATCGGCTGACATTGCCCATCCCCGGGCGTGAAGGTAAAGAAAGACGAATCAACACCGCCACCTACAAACTGAAAGATATTGAACGGCGTTGTATGCGGATACGCTGTCGCATCCAGATCAGAGCGACAGACCGCCTCACCGGTAACAGGGTCAGCTACCGCATCTATCGCCGCAAAAAAACGATCTGCAATCATCTCTTCCCGGTCGACCATGTCACGCTGAAATTTGCCATAGTTGCCGCTGATTTCGTAACTGAACACCTCATTCAATGAGCCTTCCAGCCCCAACACAAAGCGCATGGTCTCCCGCTCGTTAGTGGTGACGTTAGAACCCCAGTCGTCCGCATCTCGAGAAATGTGCAGACCACCGTCTATACCCGCAAACCCAAGCCCTGAGTTGTTAACGAATGCAGCAAGTTCCGTGGGCAGGAATGGATTATCCGGAGCACCATACAACAGGTCGGTGAAGTTGTGATATTGCTCAACGGCCTCGATTTCCTGATAAATATATTTCGACTCCCAGAAGAGTGACATCTGCTCCGTGATGTCAAAGTGCCCGTTAACGTCTATCGACCACTGTTTACGCTCGGGTATCGCTGAGGTTCTATTCGGGCGTATGTAACTCTGTTCAGCGCCAAATTGGTTAAAAGACCCTGCCACAAGGCCGTCTTCATACGGCACGAGGTTACCGTCCGCATCAATTGCCCAGCACCCGCCGGCAATACCAAAGGAGCCGGCCCCGTCTATCGAACTGTTATAGCCGTTGAAACTCTGCAGACAGTCTGTGGTACCGTCACCATCTAAATCCGGTTCCGAACCCAGCGGAAACTCAGCTCCAAAATCGCCTATGGCGACAACACCATAAGGGGAAGTAATGTTAAAAGTACGGCCCTGCAGGATCGCTCGAGGAAAAGCGTTTGCACCCCGATCCAACAGATCCAGCTCTGCCTGGGTCAACGATGGCGCTACGCCAAATTGCGCTGTGTAATCTGCAATAAACGTATCAGCGGAGGGAATGCGCAAGCCCCAGGGAAACAGCCCAGTGGTATCAAAATCATAGTAGGCAGAAAAGTTGGGGGTATTCGAAGGCGCCAGGTCACCGATCTGGAAGCGCAGCGCTGGATTCGCATCATCATCAAAAAGGCCGTTCTGCGCCAGAAAGTCCCGGTCACCCAGATCCAATCCGGTATCGTTTTCATACTGCAGTGCAAAGGTCACATTGCCGCGCCCGGATGCAAAATTACGCCCGCCAACGACAGTAAACTTCCCGGCGGAGTTATCCCCCTGGTCTGCGGTGCCTCCCTGCAGTGACAGTTCCAGGCCTTCAAAATTATCTTTGAGAATAACGTTAACGACGCCCGTTACCGCGTCCGATCCGTAGACCGCAGAGGCACCGCCGGACAAAACATCAATTCTTTCTATCAAGGCGGTAGGAATAGTACTGATATCTACCGCAGCCGTGCCTTCAATGCCGGAAACGTGACGCCTGCCATTGACCAGTGTCAGTGTTCGTTTGTCACCCAATCCTCGCAGATCCAGACTGGAGCCACCAAAGTTCTGCGTACTGGCCAGATCGAGGTTTGAGGCCACGCCATCCAGAGAATTTGTGGAAGAGACACTGTTTAACAGAGGTGGTGCGTCATTTAGAATCTCGCTCAGGTCGAATTGCCCACCCTGTGAAATCACTTCTTCACCTACACTTGTCACTGGCTGAGACGAATTGGCGTTCGATTTGATGCGCGTTCCCGTAACCACGACTTCTTCTATCGCCGCTTCCTCTGATGCCGTACCCTCCTCTGCGGCAAAAGCAGGACTAAAGCCCAGCACCGCATAACAAACCCATAAACACATCTTAGCGATTCGTGTGCGCCTTTTTGTATCATCACTCATGTTGAATATCCCTACTGGCTACTTCTTTTTATAAGAATTAAAAATCGGTCCTCAGCCAACTAGCAAAATGAATGCCAAGTTTGTTGGACCACGGCAAACGGACGATTCAAGCGACGCGCGCTGACAGAAGCGCACTTTCTTGGGGATTTTCTGAGATTGAGAAGATCATTTTCGGGCGTTTCTAACAGCTCATCAATGGGGCGCCTGATAAACGCACCAATTTGGCATTCGGGAGGCACCCGTTGGAGTTGCTCGCCCTCTCCTGTTTAGCGCACTCAACTGCTTTATGCCTCGCATTGGTGCAATCTGCCCGTCATGCATTGCTATGTTGCCTGTTACGCCTTCTCAACAAGCTTTCGTAACACTTACCTCTTGGCAGAAGATTCTTTGGCATCGTTCTTGTATAGCAATGCAATAACGGATGAAACAGACACCACTTGTGCCGACCTCAATGAAAAACGTGAACGCATGAACTTCAACATGCGGAAACCTCCGCAGCGCCACCTGTTCTGTTTCGCTTTTGTTCTGGCTGCCTCGGTGTCTGCCAACTTCGCCAATGCGCACATGCTGAACATGACCCATATAGAAGTGCAAACGCATGCAACGGAACCAGCGGAGATCACGCTGCGTATAGATCTGGGACAGTCTCTGCTGACCGCGCAGGACTATTGGACACTGTCCAACGCAACGTCACCAGAGCAAACACTGCTCATGCAGAACCTCAAAGAGCAGCTGACAACGGGCCTTAAGATTGAAGTTGACGGAAGACCTGCATACCTCAACCTGCAGTCCTGGGACTTCCCGGCGGTATCGTTAACCGCTATCGAGAATCCCTTAACTCCGCAAATGGCAACACTGTCGTTTCACCTGAGCGTAATTCCGCGCAAGCACATCACGGTAGGCCTCGCCAACAATTTTTCTGTTCCCTGGCCGGCCCTGGTGCGCCTGGACATTGCGGGCCGTGAGCTACCCGTCTCCCGCCTGCTCACTGCCTATGATCGCAGCACCGCAAGCGTTTCACTTCAGGGTACCCAGGACAGTGAAAAAGTTGATATCGGCGCGCTCATGGTGGTTGCATCCCAGGCCTGGCTGCCAGGCTTGAGCTGGGTTGTGATCGGCTTCCAGCACATCATTCCCCGAGGCCTGGATCACATCGCCTTTGTCCTGGGTTTGTTTTTTCTCACAGCCGGCATGCGTCCCCTGCTTTTGCAGGTGACGGGTTTCACAATTGCCCACTCCCTGACGTTGGCCCTGGCGATGTACGGGTTCGTCAGTGTACCCGCAGCGATTGTTGAACCCCTGATCGCCGCTTCAATTGTCTACGTGGCCCTGGACAACCTCTATGCCAGCCACTTGGCGCCGTTTCGCATGTTTGTGGTTTGTGCTTTCGGTCTGCTGCATGGCCTGGGGTTTGCCGCAGTGCTGCAGGACATCCAAATGCCCCAGGAGAATTTTGCGCAGGCACTGCTGCTTTTCAATGTCGGCGTCGAACTGGGTCAGCTGGCCGTGATCGCAGGCGCTTTTGCACTGGTGGGCGCATTCCGCAAGCGCACCTGGTACAGCTCGGGCATTGCACATCCCGCAACCATGGGGATCGCGGGCGTGGGCGCATACTGGCTGCTGAAACGTACTGTTTTTTAGGTCTCTCGGAGTACTTCATGACACAAAAGCCTGCAAAACAATGGGGAAGTCTGCTGGGCATTGCTGCAATCACAGCGACACTGTTAGGCATGGAAACAGCGACATCCATGGTTGTGCCCAAAGACCTTGTTTTTGACGTAAACAGCAGGGTTGAAGGCTCTTTTCCTGAAACGTGGATACACGGGTCCATATCCGCCATGGACAATACCGACCCCGCGGTACAGGTGCACCGCTACAACAGGCACACATACATACTTCGCGAGAACAAAGCGATTAATTACGAAGGTGCGTTCATGTACCTGTTTTTCGGCAATCAGAAAGCGTTGCTCATTGATCAGGGCTCGACCTCCTCACCCGCTCTGTTCCCGCTGCGCGAGGTGGTGGACGGCATCATACTGGATTGGGAAAAATCGAATGAGCGCGCCAATACCCAACTGATCGTTGCTAACAGCCACCTCCACGGTGACCACTACGCGGCATGGAATCAGTTTGTCGACCGGCCTGATACCGTTATGGTTGGCCTCACCCACGAAGAGGTCATGGCGTACTGGGGTTTCGATAACTACCCGGAGCAGCGCGTAACCTATGATTTAGGCGGCAGACAATTCATCGTCACGGGCACGCCCGGACATCAGAGTTCAGAAATTGCGTTCTACGATACCTGGACTGATCTGCTTTATACCGGCGATATGCTGTATCGCGGTCGACTTTATCTGGAAGACTGGCCCGCCTGGAAAGCCAGCATCCAACGCTTGCGGGCTCTGGCAGATGATTACCCGGTTGCCCACCTCGTGAATAACCATATAGAGATGACTGCAACACCGACAATCGATTATCCGATAGGCACGACCTGGCAACCCGACGAGCCGCCGATGCAGATGACACTGGACATGCTGAATGCCGCAGTCCGTGCAACCACCGAGATAGAACGTCCCGGGATCTACACATACGATCACTTCCTCATCTACAACGAAGTCCCCTGGGCATACACCACCGACCCATAGGAATATCTACGATGAGAACAGTTGCATTTTTCCTTTTATTGCGTTGCCTGTCGGTTCCGGCATTGCTGCTCGGAGCGAGCATATCTGTACAGGCTCAGATCAACTTTCAGCGCGACGACCCGGCACCAGGCAACCTGCGCTTTGCCTGGATAAACGGCAGTATTTCAGCCAAAGCCAATACGGACGTGCGCATTCAGGTGCATCGTTACAACGAGCACACCTATATTCTGCGCCAGAACCCGGCAGTCCACTGGGAAGCGCCCTTCATGTACCTGCTTTTCGGCAATGATCGCGCTGTTCTGTTCGATACAGGTGCCACTGCTGAGTCACAATACTTTCCTCTAGCCGAGACAGTTAAAGCTGTCATCACACGCTGGCTCGGCGCCAATGGCAAAGACAGCCTGCAACTGCTTGTCGTACCCACCGGGGATGACAACTCTCAAACTCAAGCGCTGAAGCAGTTTGCTGATCAACCGAATACACAGATTGTGGAACCAACGCTGTTGTCCCGACAAAAACTGCTGGGTTTTGAAAACTGGCCCAGCAAAAACAGCACCTTGGATCTCGGCGGCCGCACCCTCACACTGTTACCCACACCGGGTCTCAACAGGAATGCTTTCAGTGTATATGACCCGTGGTCCGACCTGTTACTAACCGGCAACACTTTCTATGCCGGCCGTTTAGTTATACGGGATTTTGAGGCTTATCGAGCCAGTCTTCGACGTCTTCTTGAGCTTAAAGCCACAGAACCCATTGAATGGGTTATGGGTGGACGCATTGAAATGACTGCCCATCCAGGCATGGACTACCGACTGCGCACCAACTATCGGCCGCTGGAACACGCTTTGCAGTTGCCGGCCGATGCACTGCACGACGTTTACCAGATCGTGCAGCTGATCAACGCCAGGGAGGATATTCGTATTCATGACGATTTTATTGTTATGCACGGCGTTGGACGTGGTGCACGAGATTACGGCTGGCCGGTATTTATACCCGAGCAGTTTCGCGAAGTGCGCGTACGATGAGGTGCAGGCGGCTCGAACAAACAGGAACCATCAGGAGCTTTTCAGATGTCACAACAGAAACTACCCGTTTTTGCACTGCTGGCGGCGATGACAACAATTTGCGTACCTGCCCAGTCAGCTGCCATGACTGAGCCAGAGATGATCGAGCGTAACCTTGCCTCCGCGGAAGACATGATCGATGCCTTCTATTCTTTTGATGCCGAGCAGCTGAAACGCTTTCTGACGCATGCAGAAGCATCCGCAAAATCGATTCTCTACTATCAGGGCTGGGCTGAAGGGGGGAACTACAAAATTGTTAATCGCGCGGCATGCAAATCCACCTCCAGCCAACAGGTAAGCTGCGCCATTACCGTGGAGGATGACCCGGTGATGGCCTTACAGACAGACTTTAAAGTCACAGACACCTTCACCATAACTTTTGAGGGGGTCCATATTACGGCAATTGAAACAAGCTCTAATGATCAACCCATCTATTACGAAGCGCGGGACTGGGTACTTGAGAATCTGCCGGACATCATGAGCGGACCATGCCAGGGTTTCTTCAATGGTGGATCAACGCCAGGTGGTTGCGCCCGCGCCATGACCGAGGGTTATCGGCAGTTTTATGCCACACAAAAAGCTCAGCGCGCCATAAACCCTGCAGATGCAGAGGCCGCTTCCTTTATCCCTGACGATTTCTCTCCACCAGTGATGGTGGAAGGCAACAACTTCAAGCTGGTACCTCTTGGACCGGATCTGGTGCACATTGACTACGAGGCTTACATGTCCTCCATTGAGCATCTGCAGCAAACATTTACCCGCAGCACGAGTTGGCCAACAGCAGGTATAACCGATAAAGATGCCATGCAGGATATGCTCAACGAACAGCGCCGCTTCGAAAATCGCGAATCATTCGCCTATGCGGTGCTGACCCCTGATGGCAAGCGAGAAAGGGGCTGCATTTATGTACAGCCCAGCACGGTCGCCGGCTACGATGCCGTTGTGAAAATGTGGGTCACCAAGGCAGAGTATGATGCCGGCTTTGACGCGGAGCTGTATGCCTGGGCCACCCAGTGGATCAGTGAAGAATGGCCATTCAACCAGGTTGCTTATCCTGGGCGCGCAATCAAATGGGACGTATGGGATGCCCTCTAAAGAGAGTAAGCGTCGCTTGCGGCAAAACGACGGTAACCTTCCGTCATGGCGCGGGCACAATCACCTGGCGTTGCGCCATCGGCACCCCGGTCCTTACAGGGACCCGTCAACACCTCAGGCATATTGAGTTCAACCCATGCCCGCGCTTCGTAATAGATGGGTTGATCATTGGAACTGGTTTCCACCTTAACAATCTCGCCACTCTCAAACGTCAGGGTAAACGTATCGGTGACATTAAATCCTGTGTTCAACGCCAGTACTGGGTCATCCTGCACCGTGATTGGGCAACTGATCAGCTTGTTCTCATCAAACGCACATGCGCCCCGTTGTAGAACCTTGTAGTTGCCCCCTTCTGCCCAACCCTGGTAATACAGAATAGATTGCGCAGATTCGGGTGCGGCAGCCAGCAGCGGGCGCAGCTGCTCAGGATCAAAGGAATAGAAGGCATCGATAAATGCCTCCGCCTTAGGAAGGTTGGGAGCCTTAGCATCTGAGGTTTCAAGGGTTGCCAGCGGCTCTGACGCATCAGTGCACGCTCCCAACAGTATGAGTAAGATCGATCCGGCAGCGAAGCGTGCGAACATATGTTGATTCCTGTGGCTGGTTAATGGGTATTGTGAGATTTAGGGGCCGGTTAGTTTTTATTTTTGAACACTCGCTCATCCGCCTGATATTTTACCCCTCTCCTCTCCTACGAGTATGAGCAAGATTTATGCCACGAAGTTACACCCATCAATACAACCTGACTTAAGGTCTCCCGCGTTACGAGCAACCCCCAGAAGTGCAAAAATAGCGCATGCTGAAACCCGCAAGCCCCAGAAGTGGGCGATGCAACTCGGTGACAAACGCAGCAACGCAAACAGGAAATGGTGGTTCCAGCCAGTGTGTACCTGAATAGCGCCATCTGGCATGGATCCTGCTGTCCGCAGATGCACTTTGAAATAGTTTAGGAATCACATGAACCTGCCCAAATCACCGCTCAGGACATTACAGCCTGGCAACGGATATCGTCTGCCGGCAGAAGCCTACTACGATCAGGACTGGTTCTTTCGCGAACAAAAACAGCTGTTCAGACGCAGCTGGAACTTTGTCTGTGAGACCCGCGACATTAAAGTACCTGGCGACTACCTCACGGCAACCATAGGCGGTGAACCGATTGTGGTGGTTCGCGACGAATCAGGACGGATACGCGCATTTCATAATATCTGTCGTCATCGGGGGGCAAAGCTGTTGGATGACCGGGGCAACTGCAACAAAATTGTCTGCCCCTATCACCGCTGGCAATATCAGCTCGACGGCAGCCTCAGAAATGTGCCACAGCAGGTTAAACAACTGCCAGATTTAAATCTTGATGATTGGGGCCTGGTACCTGTGGCACTGGCGAACTGGCAAGGTTTACTGTTTGTTAATCCCGATGGTCAGGCGGCAGCATTTGACGACTGGTTGGCTGACATACCTGGTTTGCTGGATGCATTTGAACCCAGCCGATTGCAGGTGTTGTGCGAAGGCACTTTTGAGTTTTCTGCCAACTGGAAGTTTTACATAGAGAACCACGTTGACTGGTATCACTTATGGTACACACACCCGGAGACATTGCGCATGTGGGGGCATCACAAGGGTCAGATGTTGCAGACAGGTTCACACTGGGCTTCTTTCGAACCTTTGCGTCCCGGGCATCCCAGCATGACGCCCGACCTTGAGGCTATAAACTGTCTGTCCGAGCGCCAGCAACAGAACGGCGCACACTTGCTGTTTCCGAACCTGACCTTGTTCACCGGCGCAACCTACTTTGCGACCGGGGTGGTCATACCGCTGGCACCGGACCGCACACAGATGCGGTTCAGGGCACTGGTTGAGCCAAACCAGGAAATAGCGACAGAGATTGCACAGATTATGTTGCAGGCATTCCAGGAAATCACTGAAGTGGAAGACGCGGGTATGACCGAGCGTCTTCAGGCTACAGTGCAATCAGACGTTTTCGCTGTGGGCCCCATGACCATGGACCACGAGGCACCTATTGCCCACCTGCACGATGCCTATCTGGCGGTGTTCAACAAATAACTTAAACTCCGACGGTTTCGATACGTTTTTAGGCAAACGAGGGTCTTAAAAAGCGAACGGCTAAGGTGTCTGCTCGATAATAAACGTCGCTACAAGCCCACCTATCTGATCGTCGTCAGCATTGATCTCAGAAATCAAAGACGTGTGGTCCCGGTTAAATACTTCAACGGCTCTGACAGCTTTATTGCCACTCATGGTGAGTTCCTGGGCAAGCTTCTCATTCTGCGCTCGACGCCATGGATCATCACCGTCGGCGTAGATCAACAGCATAGGTGGTTTACCTGCTGTGATATGCGGCGTCACTGAAGCTGCCAACCAATCCAAGGGCACTTCGCCCCAGATCGACTTTGATCGATCTCGAGCGGTCTCCTCGACATAGAGAAACGGGCTGATCGGTATCGCCCCACGGATATCGGACAGTGCCATACCCTGTTGCTGCAGGTGTCGCGGATCCAGGGCGAGCAGCGCCGCCAGGTAGGCTCCAGCGGAATGGCCTCCAACATATATGTTTCGAGGATCACCGCCAAATTCGGCAATATTGTTGTACACCCAGGCAGTGGCGGCGGCGGCATCCTGGACATGAGCAGGATGCATCACGCCCGGCGAGAGCCGGTAGTTTGCAGACACCAGGCCTATGCCCTCAGCCAATAGTCGTTCGGCCACCACCTGCGCCAGGTTTTTATCACCGAACATTAGACCGCCGCCGTGAAAATAGACAACCACAGGAGCATCTGTTGCGCCAAGCGGCATGTAGATATCCAGCTTGTCTTTGGCATCGGCATAGTCTGCGGCCGCCAGATAATCCACATCCAAAGCTGTAACGGTCTGCAGCTGCTCAGCGGCTACGGCCATGGTTCCAGCAAGTGCCAGAAGAAATGGAATGATTCTTTGCATGGGATTTCCTTGGAACGCTACGGGTTTGCGAAAGATTTTAACACTTCAGGACACTGGGCATGAGCGAACAAAACAGATGAGATGCCGTTCAATTCCTACTATAGTTCGACTATGAATCGGCGATCCAAACTTCTCGGCGCACTATCAGTTTTCTGTCTGCTGTCTACGCACGCCAGCGGACTGCATCTTCACGTCGATGAAGTCGGCCGCAACGCCGGACTGCACGGCACACATACGCACCACACACATCGCGCTGACCACAACGATCTCACCTACCAGGAGTCTGCAGCCCACCTTGGCGACCTGCATGCACACCCATCCAGCGATCACAATCACGCTGAGGAATCGGACGTTTCGCTGTTTGAACAGGTCACCTCAAGCACGCAGTCCGACCAGGTTTGTGCGGCAATAGAAGAGACCCTTCCTGCATCTGTACCTGTCTGGATACAGATTAACGCGCCTGCACCACCAGGCGTCTCTCATGACGACAAATCCTGCATACACTGGCGTCCGCCACTGCGCGCACCCCCACAGATATCATAACAAGCTTTCGAACGCAGACTTGAGCTGATCTTCAGTCTCGAGCCTGTATGTTGTTGCGCGCCGTCACCGGTGGCGAATCGGAGAATTATGTTATGTGGATACCTGGATCAAATCCTCATCAGAAGCTGTATCTATTACTCTTTGCAATACTGTTGTCGAGCCAGAGAGTTGCAGCAAACGAACCCCTGCAGATTAACCTGGCTGAAGCGGTGCAGCGCACGCTGGCCACAAACCCGGCGCTGAACGTTCTGGATTATGACATTCGTGCTCAGGAGGGGGCGCGCGTTCAGGCCGGACTCAAACCTAACCCGGAACTGGATCTGGTCGTAGAAAACGCTCTGGGGAGCGGCGACCTCAATGGATTTGATGGAGTAGAAACCACACTCAGCCTCGGCTGGGTGCTGGAACGAGGTAAGCGCGAGGCACGCATTGCGACGGCCGACGCCAGTGTCTCCCTGCTTGAAACGCAAAGACACCTGCTTAGATGGAATATGGCGGCCGAGACGGCGCGACGCTACCTGGACAGCCTGGCAATACAGGCACAAAAAGCGCAAGCCCTGGATTCGGTTTCAGTGGCAGCCGATACGGTTGCGCAGATTGCCGAACGCGTTAAAGCGGGACAGGCGCCAAATGCTGATCTGGCAAGGGCTCGAGCGGAGCTTGCTCGCACACAGCTGAGGCTCGAGGACTTCGAGCACGAACAGGAAGTTGCAAATCATCGTCTGGCGGCGCTGTGGGGGAAACGAAACCCGGATTTCACAAGTGTGGCAGGAGATGTGTTACAACTGCCGAGGTCAGCCCCTTACGTCGAGCTGCTGGGCAATATTCGCGACAATCCGGAGATTCAGCAGTATGCCACCGTCGCACGCCTGCGCGACGCTGAACTCAGCCAGGCGCAAGCTCAAGCCAAACCTGACTGGCAGATAAACCTGGGCGTCAGGCACCTTGAACTGGTCGGCGAACAGGCGCTTGTAGCCGGCATCACCATGCCGTTGCCCCTGCGTAATCAGAATCAGGGACAGATCGCTACGGCACGTGCCAATCGTCAACGCGTGGATGCTGATCGGACTCAGGTTGAACTTGGCATCGAAACGCAACTCTTTGCAACTCACCAGGCGCTGCAACATGCACTGCATGTTACGAGCACGCTTTCGACAGAGGTACTGCCGCTGACAGAGTCAGCGCTGCGCGATACTCAACGTGCTTACCGTGCCGGCCGTTACAACTACTATCAGCTGCAGCAGGTGCAGCAGGAAGTCCTGGACGCTCGTCTTGCCCAGGTTGAAGCGGCCATCAGCGCGCATCGACACGCCATCGAAATTGAAAGGCTGACGGGCACAGCACTTACTCAAGGAGCCCTCCAATGATCAGGACTTTTCAACCTGTTTTCTGCGCCTTACTACTCCTGTCCTGCGCTCTGGGATGTACCGATTCCTCCCAGCACAGCGAACCTGCTGACACCCACGGGCACGAGCAGGAAGAGATACCGCGCGGACCACACGGCGGGCGCTATCTGACAAACAACAATTTCGCTATGGAACTGTCCCTCTACGAAACCGGGGTGCCTCCTGAATACAGAGTCTGGGCATACCAGAACAATCAGCCGCTAGCGCCACAGGAAGTCGACCTGGACATCACCCTGACGCGCCTGGGCGGAATTCAGGAGCACATCTCTTTCGTTGCACAGGAAGACTTTCTGCGCGGGGACACTACGGTCTACGAACCACACTCGTTTGTTGTAACGATCGAAGCCCGACACGCTGGCAAGACCCACCGCTGGAGCTATGACAATTTTGAAGGACGCACTCGCATCAGCCGGGCAATGGCGCAGAAATTCGGTCTCGAAACGGCACTCGCTGGTGCCGCTACGATAACCGAAACAGCAACGGTTTACGGGCGGGTCCTGGCGAATCAGGAACTCGTCCGGCTGGTTAGTGCCAGGTTCGAAGGGGCCGTGCAATCCGTGGACGTTGCCGTGGGCGACCAGGTTCAAAAAGGACAATCCCTCGCTCGCGTCGAGAGCGATCAGAGCCTGCAGTCTTACACCATAAACGCGCCGATCAGTGGCGTGGTGAGCCAGCGCAACGTTAATCCCGGAGAACAGACCGCTGGCAGAACGCTGTTCACATTAATTGACAGCTCATCGGTCTGGGTGGATCTGGCTGTGTTTCCCGCCGACCGCGCCCGCATACATACTGGCACCACTGCACGCGTAACCGATGTTAAAGGCAACGTCAGCAGACAAGGCGAGATCGCCCTAATATCAACTGTCGCTGAACCCAACCAGTCTGTTATGGCGCGCCTGGTGCTCGAGAACAAAGATGGCGCGTTTGTGCCAGGTATCTTCGTCAAAGGTGAGCTGGAAGTTACAGAACATAAGGTGCCTCTCGCCGTCAAACGCTCGGCCCTACAGAGTTATCGCGATTCCACCGTCGTTTTCGTGCAGATCGAAGATGAGTACGAAGTGCGCATGCTGGAGCTCGGCCGCCAGGATGATACGTGGGTAGAGGTACTCGGAGGCATTGAACCCGGCATGCGTTACGTCACCACCAACAGCTACCTGATCAAAGCCGACATCGAAAAAGCCGGTGCTGCTCATGATCACTGAGGCGCGAAGAAAATGTTAGATCAGATCATCAGATTATCCATCGCGCGTCGCGATGTTGTCCTGTTCATCGTGCTGCTTGTGGCAGGGCTGGGCGTCTGGAACTTCTCCCGCCTGCCGATCGATGCGGTGCCGGATATCACCAACGTTCAGGTCGTCATCAACACCGCCACACCAGGCTATACACCTCTGGAAGTAGAGCAGCGTGTCACCTTCCCGCTGGAGAACGCCATGGCGGGAATTCCACGCATGATCGAAACCCGATCCTTCTCCCGCTATGGGCTGTCGCAGATCACCGTGGTCTTCGAGGAAGGTACCGATATTTACTTTGCCCGCCAGCAGGTGAGTGAGCGGATTGCAACCGCTCGCGCGTCTTTGCCAGATCAGCTGGATCCCATGCTGGGCCCGATTGCCACAGGCCTCGGCGAGATTTTCATGTTCACCATCGACGCAACACCTGAAGCGGTAAACGCGGATGGTTCGCCGGTTACCACTACAGATTTACGCACCGTGCATGACTGGATTGTAAAGCCACAGCTGCTGCGGGTACCTGGCGTGGTGGAGGTCAATCCGATTGGTGGATTCAAGAAAGAAATTCTGGTCGCCCCCAACCCAGCAGCGCTGTTGGCTCGCGGGCTCACCATGCACGATCTGGAGGTTGCACTGCGCCGCAATAACGCTAACCGAGGCGCGGGGTTCATAGAATACAACGGCTCGCAATGGCTGGTGCGGGTACCTGGCCTGGCAACCCATCTTGACGAGCTCAGCGCCATTGTCATCGGTGAGCGCAATGGCGTGCCGGTGCAGATCAAAGATGTAGCAAGTGTAGGGCTCGGCCGCGAACTGCGCGCCGGGGCAGCCACTCAGGACGGTAAAGAAGTTGTGCTCTCCACTGTATTTATGCTCATGGGCGAAAACAGCCGCGCAGTCGCTCATGCTGTTGCACAGAGAATTGAAGCCATACAGCCCAGCCTTCCCACAGGCATCACTCTGAACGCAGTTTATGACCGCACCGGACTCGTCGATGCCACGCTGGAGACCATCCGTACCAATCTGCTGGAGGCAGCGTTGTTGGTCATGGTTGTGCTACTGCTGTTTCTCGGTAACGTTCGGGCAGCATTACTTACCGCCGCTGTCATCCCTCTGGCAATGCTGATGACAGTGACCGGCATGGTTCGTTCGCAAGTGAGTGCCAATCTGATGAGCCTCGGCGCCCTCGATTTCGGATTGATTGTCGACGGTGCGGTGATCATCGTGGAGAACTGCATGCGGCGGCTGCAGCTGGACACCGACAGACAGACGTCGTTAGGTGATCGCCTGGAGGTGGTGTTCGAAGCAACCAGAGAAGTTATTCGTCCAGCACTCTTCGGCGTCTTTATCATTACCGCCGTCTATATTCCTATCTTCACCCTCTCGGGTGTGGAGGGAAAAATGTTTCATCCCATGGCCATTACAGTTGTGATCGCTTTGCTCTCGGCGATGCTGCTGTCGATCACTTTCGTGCCCGCCGGCGTGGCGCTGCTTTTCCGTGGACCTTTGAAAGAAGGAAAAGGCTCGGTGATGGCCAGGCTCAAAACTGCGTACCGCCCGTTGCTGAAGGCTGCACTGCGCTTTCGTTACGGCATTGTGGGCATTGGTGTAATCCTGGTGGTGGCTTCCGCCTGGACTGCAACGCGCCTGGGTACTGAGTTCATCCCGACACTGGACGAGGGTGACATCACCATGCACGCCCTGCGTATTCCTGGCACCTCACTGAGTCAGGCAGTGTCCATGCAGCTGGGGCTGGAGCAGGTGGTGTCGACACTGCCCGAGGTGGAACGCGTGTTCTCGAGAATCGGCTCGGGAGAGATCGCAACGGATCCCATGTCGCCGAGCATGGCGGATACATTCATCATGCTGAAACCACGCAGTGAATGGCCGGATCCGCACAAGCCCAAACCTCAATTGATCCAGGACCTGGAATCGCTGGTAACACCGGTGCCCGGCAATCGCTATGAATATCTGCAACCTATCGAGATGCGCTTCAATGAACTGCTGGCGGGTGTGCGTGCAGAGCTTGCCATAAAGGTTTTCGGCGATGATTTCGAAACGCTCATTGAGGCGGGACAAACGATTGAGGCAGCTGTGCGCGCCGTTCCGGGTGCTGCAGATGTGGCGCTGGAGCAGACCTCCGGACTTCCGGTTCTAACGCTGATACCTGATCGTGAAGCGATGAACCGGCTGGGTCTTTCTCTCCAGGCACTGCAGGACTACGTTGCCATGGCACTGGGCGGAGAGGTGGTTGGACAGCTTTATGAGGGTGATCGACGTTTCGATATTGTGCTGCGTCTGCCGGAAGCGATTCGTAACAAACCCGATGACTGGGTCAGTTTACCGATCCCGCTGGGCGACGAGACGTACGTACCGCTCAATGAAGTGGCCCGGCTGGAAACCATCATTGGTTTCAACCAGGTCAATCGCGAAAATGGCAAACGTCGTGTGGTGGTAACGGCCAATGTTCGCGGGCGCGATCTTGGCTCTTTTGTGCGCGAAGTGCAGCAGACAATTGCCGGACTCAATGTGGTGCCCCCAGGTTACTGGGTGGAGTTTGGTGGCACCTACCAGAACCTGGAATCAGCAACCAGGCGGTTGTCGCTGGTGGTCCCGGCAACTTTGTTTTTCATCGTGGTGCTGCTTTTTGTTGCCCTCGGCTCGTTCCGGGATGCGTTTGTCGTGTTTTCCGGGGTGCCCCTGGCGCTCACCGGAGGTGTCATGGCCCTGCTCATTCGAGACATTCCGCTGTCCATATCAGCAGCCGTGGGTTTCATCGCGCTGTCCGGTATTGCGGTGCTGAATGGTCTCGTCATGGTGTCGTTCATTAGAGACTTACGGCAGCAAGGAAGACCACTGGAAGAAGCCATCATCGAAGGCGCGCTGACTCGTCTGCGGCCCGTTCTAATGACGGCGCTGGTGGCTTCACTGGGTTTTGTGCCCATGGCCCTGAACACTGGCATGGGCGCCGAAGTACAACGCCCGCTGGCCAGCGTCGTGATTGGCGGCATCATCTCATCGACCCTGCTGACTCTGCTTGTGTTGCCTGCTTTGTATCGAATCGTTCAGGCGCGCACGCACGGCAGAAACGTTCAGTGATACCAGTTGAGCTCACGCAAGGAGACACCCATGGCGTTCCTGCTCACATCATACCTGGTGACTGCTGGGATCATTGTTCTGGTTTCGGAACTCGCCAAGCGGAGCGATAAGGTCGAATCGAAGAACTGCTGAACGATAACTAAAAACTAAGTCCCCGACGCAGGTTCGTCGAGATTACCGTCCGTCCTCGCGGGTTTTGGCCGGCGTGTCTTGTAGAACTTGCGCACATCATGCTCAGAGTGATGATCTAGGATCATATCTAGCGTGTGACCAATACTGGTGCAGGTGCGTATCTGCGCCAGCCGGTTCCAGGCTGCTCGCTCACCCTCCAGCACCAGCTCTGAAATCTCGTCCGATGTCAGGTGACCCAGCAGTTTCTGCGGATTCACAAAATTGAAAGACGGCACAATATTGATGTCGCCGGTATAATCCTGGGCAGCAACCGAATAGAACAGGTTCATCGCCCGACTGACTTCAGGCCAGGGCCGCAGGTACCGGCGGGTAAACTCTTCACCGGAGCGCAGCATCTCCCGGCCCGCATGCCGCCATACTGATTTAGCCCCCTTGGGTAGCAAGACATACTTGTCCGCACTCATCATCGCCAGAGCCAGAGGATTAGCCTGACTGACAATATAGTGGTTAACTCCGTAGAGCCGCGCCAGACGCTTGGCCGGCAGGTCGTCGGTCACCGCACCATCCACCCAGCGTCGATTTGGCAGATAGGGTTGCGGCTCACCATACACATTCTTGGCCATGAGCATCACCGGGGGGAAGACACCGGGCACCGCGCAGGATGCGAGCACCGCAGTTCGAATGAACACGTTGGGTGAGGTAATGGCATTCATCAGCCTCGACGTCTGGTGCTGCTCTGCAGGCGCAATCGTCACATTCAGCCAGCGACCCGTCTTCTCAAAAGCCTCCTGAAAAGTCATGTCCGGAATCGTGACCTCCAGCATGGCCATCACATCGTTAATGTCCATCTGACGTCGGGTGAAGGTCCAGGCAGTTTCATCAAACTGCTCGGGATTGCCCAGCACACGGTCACCGGAAAAAAGCACATCAAGCTCGTTATCGCTATGACAACCCAGCACTGCAGCAACTACTGATCCCGCACTGGAGCCTGAAATCACCCCCGGCAGCAATTTCTGCTGGAACAGGGTTTTCACAACGCCGGTATGAAAATGTCCCAGGGAACCCGCGCCGCTCAACATCAGTGCAGTGCGGCCAAAACAGTGGCTGGCGCGATCAAAAAAATCCATTTTCTCCTCAAGAGGAATCTGATCCTCCGGTATCGACGAGATGTGTCTGAGCGCGTCGGAAATGGTGTTCACATAGTCTTCAATCAGTGTTTTGGTGCCCAGCTTGGCGCGCTCATAAAGCTCGGATTTGCCCATGCCACCCATGTTGCCGTGAATACCTTCATTCAAGGCAAAGAGCAGACCCACATCGTCGCCACGCGCGCGCAGGTCCTTAAGGATCTGCGTCCGCTGCTTGATATTCACCCAGTCATAGTTTTCCGCGCGTTCTGTCTGCCGCCACTTTTCTGCGCCGCTGCGCAAGTCATGTTGCTCAGCCAAAGCGCGCCAGGTTTCAAAATCTTCGGCAGTTGCCATGTCCTTTTCGAGGCGGGCAAGACTGGCATCCCATACTCTGTGTTCTGTTACGTCACTCATGCCCATCTACCTCCGAGGAAGGATTCCTGATAATGCGTTATTCAGTTCAGGATATCCGACTTTCAGAGATTGGGTAAGGTTGCTTAGCTTTCGCAAAGGTTTTGGATGCCCATGCTGGATAGAACGTCAAACGCGCTGCCTCCTAGAACAGACAAGCTGTATCGTGGTGCAAAAAGGCAGGAAGATTCAGCTGAACAGTCGTTCGATCGGCTCAAGCATTTCGTTTTCAGCCAGGAAGTGCATGATCATGGCAACACCCCAGCCTCCCCACATCAGCCAGGTGATGAATGTGTCCCATCGCCTGAGTGGGTGCGCTTCTTCGGTATCTTCCTCTCCCCAGGGTGTGTCTGACATGTTTGGTACAAACATCGTCACGTACAGCGTTGCAAAGAAGGCAGCCGTCCCAATCAGAAAGGGAACCAGAAACCAGGGGTTACTCATGAAACTCGACTCAACATGTACAACAGTTTATATGTAACGCACCCGTCACAGATCAACCAGGCGCTTGTTTGGATAAAAGGCCAACATCAGCTGCTCCTTAATCGATAGCGGTACAGCCTTACCGGCACCGGTCTGTTTGACATCGTCCGTCGTATCGCCACAGTAGGTACCGAAGACGCGGTCCCAGAGGATAATGTAACAACCGTAATTTGAGTCACTCTGCCGGCGGTTCAGTGAATGGTGAACGTGATGTTGAGGCGCAGTCGCGAAAACCCAATCGTAGACGGGTAGAGACTTAAGCGGCAGATTCGAGTGATTGAACTTTCCGTTCCACATGCCAAATGCGACAGATACTGCAATCACTTCGTCGCTCGCGCCGATGAACGCCAGAACCATCACTCGACCTAACGACAGCGCCAGGTATTCGAGCGGGTGCGTGCGATCGCCTCGCAGAAAACTCATTTTCGTGATGTGGTGATGCGTTGCATGCATGCGCCACCAGAACAGGACTTCGTGCTGCACACGGTGCAGCCAGTAATAGGGAAACGCCGTACAAATACGAATAAAGATAACGGCACCAAACAGCCCGAGCACAGTGGTCGGTTCGACACTGAGTTCCAGGAAGGTCCTGTCACGGATAGCGTTGAAACCCTCAGAGAGCGGCGTGCGATACATGTCAGTTATCAGCGGCGCCCAGAGGAACGCGCCCATTGCAAGCCAGAAGCCATCCTCGGCCAGTTCGGATGGTTTAAGCTTCCAATCGCTTCGGCCCCAGCGCCGCTCAGCCCAAACGAATATCGGGATCGGCAGGAAGATCATCACCAGGGCGAAGAGCATCCGATCTTCTTCCGCCCACACACCGCTCACAAGCGTGACCGCGACAAGAAGTGGTGCACCCATCGCGATGGTTGGCTGCAACAACGTCCAGAAAATATCCTGCCAGGTCCTGGTCGATGGCGTGACTTCTGAGCTCTGGGACAGCTCAACCCGATCCAGTGAATTCTCGCTCATGAAAAACTCTCCATCTCTTACTTCGAGTCTGGTCAATCGTATTAAAGGGCTTTTGTGCCCGTCCTGTGTCGTCTCGAGCCGTGTCGTTGCAAAAACCAGACCAAACGGAAACTCCCGCTTTTAAACGACATAACGGGGTTTTCCGAGGGAAAAGATAGAACCGAGTGGTTAATAAAGCACTGACATGATGCAGAGCGATGCAAAATGTTGCTTTCTAGTGCAAGTCTCGGCCGCTGCGAGTGTGTTCTGAACACTGAGACACCATGCCGCGTACAGAAACTGCCGTGTCCGGGCGTCTGTTATCCAGGTAGCCCACATGGCACGTCATTTGCTCACTGAATGAGACCCACGCGCCGGCAGCGCAACTCGTATCCGCAACAGATAAAAGGAACACAAGAACTGACATGTCCACCGAGAATAACAGTCCCGAGTCAGACAACGAGATTCCACCGGTAGCCCGCCTGTTCGGGCGAGCCGTCTCTGAGTGGGTCGTGTACAGCTTTATCCTCTTCAGCGTGATTGCCGTGATCTTCGGCGCTAAGGTTGGCGGCGAGCGTGACGCCCAGGCCGAGCGTGCCATGGCAACCCTCGCAGCGCTCACCGAAGTTGCGGAAAAACAGGCCGCTGCAGGCAAAGTTCTGATCTGCGACAACACGCTCCTCGATGCCGAACTGCTCGCGAATGACTATCTTCAACTATCCATTCGGAAGGCTCCGTTTGATGAAGATAACAAGTCCCTGGGTTACGGCCCGGCTCTGCATATCAGCGTTGTGGAAAAAGAGGTGTCGGGAGATACCTGGGACACCGCGCAGCGACTGATGGAACTCGTTGAGGAAGCAGGTGAGGAAGATGTACGGGCGAGCGAGGACCGTTCCGGCCGCATCCTTGCCGCAAACGTCGCATCAGGCGAAGACAAATTCGCCGAGCTGGAAGAGGTTAAAGAACCCAGGAACCGTCTGCGCGAAGTACGCAAAAAGAGTTTCGGCGAGGATGAGAATTTCCTGCGATACTATATCCTTGCTTCTGAGGTTGCGGTCTGTGGTCAGGGTGCGTGATGGCGCCTGGCTGAACCGAATCAGGCGGTTGAACAAAGCCTGGGAAAATGAGCCACCAGCCGTAGTGAAAGAGATCTAACAACGATCAGACAGCTACAACAACGGCAAGCGTTAGAATGGCGAGTACAAGACCCGAGCTCATCAAACCCAGCGACGCTAGAGCCTGGTCACTGTGCGCGCGCCGCGTCTGGCTCGACAACAAAGGTGACCTGGAACTGGCACCTGTCGAAGACGACTTCGAACAGCTGATCATCCAGCTTGGACTTGCTCATGAGCAGGTCATATTCGAAAAGCTCGCAAACAAGTTTGAAGTGCGCACCGCGCATTCATTTGAAAATACCCGGCAATTGATCGCAGAACGTGTGCCGGTGATTTACCAGGCCCAGCTTGTCGACGAAGCGGAAGGGCTCGTTGGCTATCCAGACTTTCTGATTCTTAACGAGAACGGCGAATATCAGGCGGCTGACGCGAAGCTGTCTTTGAGCGCGGAAAAAGAAGAAATTAAGGTGCAGCTGGGCGTCTATCGCAAACTGTTGGCCAACCAGTTTCCAGCAATCGTATTTCTTGGCGACGGGCAGCAAGCGTTGATTGGGGAAGAAGCAGATAAGGTCACAAACAAATTCATACGCGAAATGCAGAACCTGCTCCGCAGCACAGAGCAGCCTCCGGCTCGATATAGTCACAGCAAATGCACCGCCTGCCCTTATTACCAACACTGCCGACCGGCTTTCGAAGCAAAAGGCGAGCTTTCTCTGTTGTATGGCATAAACGGGCGTTCTGTGCCTGCGCTGGAACAGGAAGGGATTCGAACCATTACAGATCTGGCAGCCAGCGACCCGGCTCAAATTCCTGACGTTCCGTATCTGAAAGGTGAAGACAAAATAGAGCGTGCGGTATTGCAGGCACAGTCTTATCTTTCCGGTGAAGTGATTCAGCGCAGCCCAGTCACCCTACCCGACGGCCAATGGATACATTTTGATATCGAAGACAATCCGGTGACCGAAAACAGCGGCAAACACGTATATCTCTGGGGATTTCTGGTGCCGGAATACGGCCCGGCAAACTTTGAGTACGTCTGGACCGATGGCGCTGAAGACGATGAAGCCGGCTGGATTGAGTTTCTCAACCAGGTGGAACGGTACAGACAACAATACCCGCACCTGGTTCTGGCGCACTACTCTGCTCACGAGGTATCGACAATCCGTTCATACGCAGAACGCTATAACATGCAAGACCACACAACCGTCAAGTACCTGCTGGGAGAAGAAAGCCCGCTGTTCGATTTGCAGAAACCTGTATTGCAAAGCCTGGTTTTGCCGCTGCAAGGTTACGGGCTTAAGGACATCTGCAAACATCCGGACCTGGTGAATTTTCAATGGGAGGATGATGATTCCGGCTCACAATGGTCGGTGGTTCAGTTCAACCGTTATCTGCTTGAAACAGATCCACAAACAAGAGCTGATCTCAAAGCGGAAATTCTGAGTTACAACCGCGACGACGTCACCGCAACCAGAAGGCTTGAAGAGTGGCTGCGAGACAATTTTGCGCCCTAAAGTACACCAACAATACATGCCGATATCCGCTCATCCGGCGCTGGCAGAATAGGAAACTCCACAAAGGCATCAATAATCTGCTGCCCTAGTTCTTGTTCACGCTCCAACAAATCTTGCCGAATATCCCTCAACAACAGTGGTTTTCGCCGTTGATCTTTGAGTTTCGCGTACCAAATCGGGCGAATCAGATCGAGCCATCGAGACGCCACATCATCCCAATCCGGTTGGCGCCTGACGAGTCGGCTGCAAGCATTTGCAGTACCGCCTGATAATGTTCCATACGTGGCTGATCACGATTCTGGCTCGCCTCGTGAACAAAGCGCTCAAGCACGGCCGACATCTCTTCAAGTGCACGCTGCTTCTTCTTCGGTAGCAAAGACCGCTCTGCTGCACCCAACTGCTCTACAAAACCCTCAAGCTGACGAGCCGCTGCCGCATCCATTCCATGACTCTCGACATCTGAGTCCAATTCGCTTCGCATAAACTGACAGATGCCATCAAGTTCACTTACAGGTTTGGCACCCAGGCCTGGAAACAATATCCATCGAGGCGCGACGAATGAACCGCCTTTCAGGCAGAAAAACGCCCAGCTCTTCTGACTCCGTACCAGACTCACACGCGACAGTACCCGGGCTGTCACTTTGCGATAGTGGTTGTAGGTCGCTTGATCAACAAGCTGGTCCGGTCCTATAAGCCGGCGCACTGGATCAAAGGCATCATGAATCCCATCCCAAGGCTCTTCTTCCGCCTTCTCATCAAATGCCGTAACGAGCTCGTCCGCTTGGATCGGTTTTGCTGCCTCTGTCTGCATACCCTCGGGAAGCGGCATGTTGGAACCAAGCAACGTCTCCACCGTTGAATATCGCTCGAGAAATCGCTCGTCCGAGGTCAACGCAAACTCTGGCGCGTCTTCAGGCCACCAAGCTTCAATTGCCGCATGCGGGCTGTCCATTCGATCAACTCAGCCCGCTCGTTGTTCAGCTATACGCACAACGCTGGGCATGTCGAGATGAACCATGCACGAGGCTTGCTGCAGATTAACGCCCTCAGAAAGACTATCTGAACACAAACCGATGAGGTGGTGCGCACCAGAGCCCGGCTTAAACTCGGTCAACATCCGTTCTCGATCACTGCTTGGATCGCCTGTTGCTACTATCGTCGGCTGACCAGGACGCTGCTTACCAATACGCTGCTGAATGGCGTGCAGGGTGATCGGGCTGCGATCGAACGCCAGTACCAACGAGTGTTTACCCGCAAGCGTTAGCAACTTTTCAACTTTTGCCTCTTCGCGGGCATCACTAAGAGATCTAACACATTGATATATCTGCGAGTAAATTGCGTGATCGTGGTCGCAAGCGGCTGCGTGGGCGGTTGGGTCACGAAGCCACTCCGGCAATTCTGTGTCCAATTTAGACTTTGGCGGCTTGCCACGTAAATCTTGAAGTCTTTTTAACGCGTTGCCGGTCTGCGTGGACTTCTTGAACCCTACTAAGCCGAAGTCTTTAACAGCCTGCCCAGTGCCAACAATGTGTTCCGCAAGCGCAACGCTCGAAGACCGCAGCAACGCCATAATCTGATAACGAGCAATGCTACGCGCGTTGTGCAGGCGCATGCGTAAGTACGACTCAGCAGTCTGGCCCCGTTTTCGATATGCGGCTGGCAGCACTAAATCATTAGTGAAATGTGTCACCGCACGAAGCTCACCCGCCAACTTGCGGATCTGGGTAGCAATCTTGCGGTCTGCCTCACTCTCTTTGAGCTTATACAACGATGAACGATGTGGTTTGGCCCCGGTTTAGTGAACAGTTTCGTTTAGAGTCACAGCCTCATATTTGAGCGGACTCATCCTGCCTGCCGACCCATGGGGCCGACGTCGATTGTAGAAGCGTTCGATGTAATCGAACACATCCATTCTTGCTTCTGCTCGGGTTCGATAGCGGCGGCGATCAACGCGCTCCCGCTTAAGTAGCCCGAACCAGCTTTCTGATCTTACCCCGAAATTTTGGACACCAAGTTAAGCGTCATACAATGACACAAAACGAGGTGTTGAATGAAAACGAGAAGATACTATTCGGAAGAGTTTAAACGCGACGCGGTTCGCCTGGTATTGGAGGAAGGCTACAGCTGTGCAGAAGCAGGGCGTAGTCTCGATGTTGGTGCCAATCTGATCCGGCGCTGGAAAAGGCAGGTTGAAGCCGGCAAGTCGGAGTTTCAGGGCCATGGGAGCTTGACGCCAGACCAACGGAAGATTAAGGATCTGGAAGCTGAAGTCCGCCGTCTCAAGATGGAGAAAGACATTCTAAAAAAGGCGACGGCCTTCTTCGTGCAGGAAAAACCATGAGGTATCGATTTATCGATAAGCACAAGAAGGTCTGGCCAATCACACTCATGTGCAAATTGTTCCAGGTTTCACGTAGCGGCTACTACAGCTGGCGAAACGACTCTGAGAGTTCCAGGGCGATTTCTAATCGCGATTTGGATGAGCAGATCGCCGTTGTCTTTATGCGACGTCATGCCTGGCGTTTATCGAATGAGCAGCAAGTCAACCTGGATCAGTACTTGAGCGACTATCCGGTGCTCAAAGCATTGTACGAAGCCAAGCAACGGCTCAACCGTTACCTGCTGCTGAAGACGTTGAATCGCAAAACAGCGAGACACAAGCTCCCTGGCTTCCTGAAGTTGATCGAACAGCTTAAAGCCAGTCCCTTACACGCCCTGGCCAAAACCCTCACATCCTGGCTCGAACCTATCGTGGCCATGTGGCGGTTCCGTAAAAGCAATGGCATCACCGAAGGGTTCCATACCAAGATGGAAATGATGACAAGACGCGCTTATGGCTTCAGAAATTTTGAGAATTATCGATTGAGGGTCTTAACCCACTGTGGCTGGGATGGCATCATCAATCGTGTATAGGGGTTTAGTGAATAACGGTCCATCCCCCGTTAAGTGGGTAGAGCCGGGTAGAGCCCAAAATGGCGGAGCGGACGGGATTCGAAACCACCCGAGCGCACCAGCATGGCCCGTTATGGCCCGCGAACCCGCATTCTTCCGTTCAAAGACGGACCAGGCTTACCCATAAAGGGCCCCTCCTGGGGGTAAAACCTGGGGGTGGATTTTGAACCTGCGACCACTTGACCCACAGTTCTGCTTTCAATCGAAGCTGGAAGCCTCAACAACTATGATTGGCAGGAACACTGCCGCAATCTTTTCTATACACCGACTCCTGCCTGACTGCCAATTCGCCATACACCCGTGGCGAAAAACCCTTCCGCCATGTAACTACCCAGTCCGGTCTAACCGTCGGTCACGACACACACCTTGCCCGCCATGGAATACAACGCTTGGACGTTTACCCGCAGACCTCGCCTTCAGTAAACCCCACACATGTCAGAAAAAAATCGAGCACCACCTAGCGAAACCCATGCTTTCGCCTGCCGTCCATCTTTTGGTAGAAAGCATTGAGACCTCGCCGCGGAGCCCCCGACACATTCTTTCCCGACCAATGAATAGTCTTAGAATAATGTATTGAAGCGTCCCCAGGCGCCAGTCTCACCGGTATCGCTTCCGGATGCGCCACAAGTTCATCCACGTCACCCAGTTCCCACTGTTTGTCGGTATCTTTACCGAGATGAGATCCTCTCAGATAGTAGATACATCCATTTGCGGGACCGCATGGGTCTAGGGCGATCCACACCGTAGCCCCGTTATCGCCATCCCGGTGAGGCTGTACAACCTCTTCGGGATCATCCTTACTGAAACAACCTGCTGTGGTTGGCGTGGGTGGTTCACCTAACAAGGCCTCGAGAATGCGCAGTTGCGGTCCTGCTTCGAGAAAGTTTCTGAAAAACGGGTCGATTCGTTCCAGACCTTTGTTGACGTTAGTAAATGCGAACCTGCTGGATGAAGGTTTGTCTTTATCTGCATTTACCCTGGCTTCCTCCGCAATCTGCACCGCCTGCGGTACTTTCTTGCGAATCTCAGATAACAATTCTCCGGTTGCCAGACCGCGCACGACCACAAAGCCATCCTGGTCGAACTGCTCTTTCAAACGCTCTAATTCTAGCTTCATGCCTGAACTCTAAATCCAGATGATCCCAGTTTGCAGCTAATCAAGGAGAAAATCAGCTCTGGCTGAATTCAAGATCACCCAACTCCAAATAGGCACTAACACCTCGTATTCAAGCAAGGACCGCCACTTTGTTACGCGCTATAAGATCGAAATCGATGTCTACGCCTAACCCCGGACCTTGGTGTGCATGCACCAGGCCATTCTCATCAACTTCAATATCGCGTACCAACCCGTGTTTCTGCACTTCATCTGGTAAAAGCACCTCAAAATACTCACAGTTCTTAATCGCCATGATGAGATGGAGATTGGCCACATTGTTCAGTGAGTTACCCCCGTGGTGTACCTCATAATTCAACTGGAACGTTTCCGCCGTGTGCGCGGTCTTCAAACAGGAAGTGAGTCCACCTTTTAGAGCAACGTCGCCACGCAGGTAGTCGGTGGCTTTTTCCATAATCCAGGGTGCGTATGATGCCGGCCCGAGGCTGGGCATCTCGGTTGCCATCAAAGGTATGGCCAACACCTGCTTCAGCTTGATATAGCCATAGAGGTCGTCGTACGCCAGCGGGTCTTCGTACCAGTAAAAATTCAGCGCTTGGGCCACGCGCCCTACGCGCAAGGCGTCCGGGTAGTCATAGGACCAGGTGGAATCGAGCATGATGCGGTAGTCATCCCCTACTGCTGCGCGCACCGCTTCGCAGATTTTTATATCCAGCGCTGGAATAGCTGGCGGATGGATCTTGTAGGCTGTCCAGCCAGCTTCCTTGTACTTCACCGCTTCTTCAGCATATTCCTCAGGTGTTTCAAACACCGCTGAACTGGCATAAGCAGGCACAGAATCCCGATAGGACCCCATGAGACTGTGAACAGGTACCCCTGAAGCTTTACCAGCCAGGTCCCACAGGGCCACATCGATGGCCCCGATCACCCGCATGATGCCGCCCATAGCCCAGTTGGTCATGCGCTGCCAGATCTGTTCACGTGCCAGCGGGTCCTGGCCGACAAGCATGGGTTTGAAGCGCTCGATCACCAGATTTGCATCATTGCCGAGTGAACTCAGCGCCGAACCCAGAAAAGCGTGCCCCTCGATGCCATCGTCAGTTATGATTCGCACCAGCGCCATGTGCGAAGAGCGGGAACTGGAACTGGCTACTTTCAAAGTGTAGCGGGTTGGAGGAATGTCTTTCCATTCCCATACCGTCACGGTCACATCGGCTATGCGCATAATCCACTCGGCAACAATTGAACAGCAGAGAGTAGGAATGCCTGTTCCGGTGGTCAACTCGTCTCAAAAATATTTTCACCCAGATTTTCAGACCGATGCCTGCGTTCGATGAAAATGGGGGATAAGCAGACGCGCTCTTATTGAAGCCCAGGCCCCTTGCTGCGATGCTTCGGCACCATGACCTCAATCACCCGACTCAATGATGAAAACGTCAGGCAGTTTATCTGCAACGGTGTGTTATTGGTCGATAGCGACGTGGATAGTGAGATCCATCAGGGCATTCTGCACAAGCTCAAACACTTGAACGGGTCCAGCGCACAAACTGCCAGTAACATTTTACCGCAAGTGCCGGCTCTACAGAACATTCTGGATGCACCCAACATCACAGGCGCGCTCAGTAGCCTGTTGGGCGACGGATTCATGCTGCACCCCATGCGAATCATCGTGCCAAGCGAACCCCTTGCGCCAGAAGATCGCGCGCTGGCTATTAAGGGCGATGAAAATGGGCCACCACTGGGTGAAGGCTCACGCAGTTACACCTACTGGCACAAAGATACCTATGCCCCGCTCGGCCGCGCTCGCTACCACACGCCCCGGTTTCTGTTCCTGTTCTACTTTCCCCAGGACACACCGGTGGAAATGGGTCCCACCCGGGTGATTCCCGGCAGCCAGTATCAGGATCACACCACTGAAGTCGATCACCCTTACGCTTATGTACCCACAAACGTGAGGGCTGGCACCTGCATACTAACGTCTTACGACATAGACCACGCCGGCATGAGTAATCGAACTGAGCAGACCCGGCACATGGTTAAATTTGTTTTCTTTCGCACCCAGACGCCTGACGCGCCGAGTTGGGCAGGCGGGCACAACACCTGGCAGCCGCCTACACAATTGCTGGGGCAACATAAGTTACCCCACACCTGGTCCTACATCTGGGATTGGATGCGAGGTGAAACCCAGCGTCCGCTGCTGCCAGCCGACAACATGTCATTACAGCTGGCGCATTTGAACAGTGAAGACCAACAAGCTCGCATCGAAGCCATCTACACGTTGGGATCCATGGGCCCTCTTGCAGTGCAGCCGCTGATCGAGAAACTTCTGGCATTCAAGGGGCGCAACTTAATCGATCCGCCTTACATACAGAACCCTGACGGGTCTTTCGAAACCATCGGCGACCCCCTGGAACGCCGCTGGACCGAAGGAGGTTACCAGTTCCAGGATGAAGCCCTTGCGCTGGGCTGTCTGGGCGAACACGCAGTTGAGCCACTCACGGAACTGTTAACAAACCCGGACCCGTGGATTGTCATCAACGCCGCCTATGCCCTGGGACAGATAGGCTCTACCGCGGCCGGGGCAGTCCCTTATCTGGCTGACCTGCTCGATGACGCTGACCACCGCGTTGTGCGGGCGGTACTGGAGGCCATCGCCTGTATTGGCAGCAACACCAAGGCAGCATTACCTGCCATTGAAAATCTGCTACGTACACCCAGGGAGCAATGGCGCCAGACACATCAACTGGAGCATCTGGTGGGTGACCAGATTCACTACAACGCAGTATACGCTTTGTTGCTGTCAGATTTGCACATCGAGCAGATGGAAGATTTACTGATCGAGCTGCTGGAACGCCCGGCGCCGAACATCTGCGTACCTGCCACGGCGCTTGAACTACTACTCAGACGAGGGACATCTGTTGGTCAACAGTGTGCCATCAGATATCTGCAGACTCGTCGCTGGGACGAGACAGACTGGCCGGGTGTCGCTTTACCGGGTCGGCCTGACTAGTAAAGTAACAATCATCACACACTGTAGCGTTAGGCTCGCTCAAGTGTGTTCCTTGAAGAACGCACCCATTTCCGCCAGAGCCTGCTGGGCTTCAGGAATAAAAGTGAATAACTGGAACACGTGAAAGGCGCCTTCATAAACATGAAGATTCACCTGCACCCCCGCCTGTTGCGCCTGCCGAGCAAAGCGTGCGGACTCATCGTACATGAACTCGTCCTTTGCCACTTGCACCAGTACCGGCGGCAGAGCGTGAAAATCACCGAAAATCGGCGAGAGGCCAACGGTATCCAAAGGGTAATCACCAGCATAGAGTCGCGCCGTACTGATGTAATCATCTTTCTCCTGACCTTTTGGTTTTCCCGTGCCGGACAGGTCGGTTGCCGGCGATAACAAGGTGGCGCACCCGGGGAGTGCAACACGCTGGTCTTGCAACGCCAGCAGCGTCGACAATGCCAACCCGCCACCAGCGGAATCTCCGGCTATCATCAGTTTGTCATGTTCAAACTCATTCAGCAGTTCAAGATAGGCCGCCACTGTGTCGTCTAGCGCCGCAGGAAAGATATGTTCAGGCGCCAAGCGATAATCGAGGCCAATCACCATAGACCCAGTGGAAAGTGCCAGGTGTGCCAGGAAAGACCGCCAGCCAGTAATTGACCCGACGGAATAACCGCCGCCGTGCAGATACAGCGTTGCACGTCGCCTGTCACACTGGGGTGGTACAAAGCGCGACGCCGGGCGCCCTGCCAAGATACAGGGCAATTCCTGAACGTTGGCAGGCACGTCAAAGGTGGACATGAACGCTTCCAGTTCGCGCCGCTGTACCTCAATTGACCCCTTGTCAGCCCCGTTGGGTTTATAGCCCATGGCATCCAGAAATGCCTGCATTTCAGCGCTCGCCATCAAGCCTGGTTCTTTGACTTAAAGGTGATCCACTCCTACATCTGATCAAAAGTAACCTGTAACGTCATACTTCGCGGCGGTTGAATAAGCGCGAAGAACCCCCCCACCGAATCTTCAGAGCTAGGCAGGTACATGCCATCATGATTGGTCAGGTTGTTCACTGACAGGGTGACTGTCCAGGGACCTTTACGCGCACCTAAATTCAAACTGCTGTCCACATAATCATCGTCTGCGGGCAGATAATCTGTTGCAGCAAAGTCGAATACATTGATGCCATCGGCTTTTTCTCTATAGACATAATTCACCGAGGCAAACACACCCCAATCGTTATCCAGTTGCTGGTCGTAGCGAAGGTTCAGATTGTGAGTAACAGGTGCGTAGTTAAACAACTCACCGCCATCTCGAACCGCTGCCGGGTAGCTCGCAATCGAAGCACCGCCAGGAATGCTCTTCACCTCGCTATCCGTAAACGCAGCCGCGTAACTGGCAGAAAAAGTTTCGTTGAACTGCATGGACACCGCCAGTTCCCAGATTTCCACCACGGCATCGGTTCCGCCAATCGGAACCGACACCGGTGACGGCGGTACATTGATGGCCGCCCAGATGGGTATGTCTTGCCAGTCAACATAGGCATAAACCAGTTCGGCCTGCAGGCGTCCTTCCATGGCGGTCCACTTGGTCCCCAGTTCTGTGTTCACCAGCGCTGACGCATCAGTATCGCCCGGCGGTTGCACACCGGCCGCCTGCAATACGATCAGGTCCGATTGAGGGACTACAATCGGCGCCCGGTTGGCGGTCGATCGCGTCAGGTAGACGAGACCGTTGTCCGTGGGCTGCCAGGTTACGCCCAGTCGGTAACTGAAATGGTCAAAGTTACGTTTTTGCACTGTGGTAGGAGACGGAAGGGAGAATGGGCCGAAAGTCGGCTCGCCTGTAAAACCAAGGGCATACTCAGTTGTATAGACCCGCTCTTCATCGTGATAGCGCAGACCCGCCAGAACACCCCATTGATCGTTAATGTCATACTCAATTTCGCCGTAGGCCGCCCAGGCTTCTGCCTCGATAGGGTCACTGACCCGCTCGCTGATGAAAAACGCCGGCGTCTGTGTGAAGCCCTCCGAATTGCTCTCCGCATCCATGTAGAACAGGCCACCGAGCCAGCGCAGTTTGCTGTCTGCATTGGAGACAATGCGCAGTTCCTGTGTCAGCGATTCTGCTGGCTGGTTGAATACACTAGCGGAGGACAGTGGTCCGAACCCCAGGTCGAACTGAAATTCGGCATTGGTTTCTTTTTTCGGCGTGTCAACATAGCCAACCGAATAGACGAGGTCTGCAAAGTCCAGTTCCAGCTGGGCTTTTAAGGTTGTCCAACTGATTTCGTATTCATTTTCCAGCTCACCATCCGGAAACACCTCAAGCAGCATAGGCGTCGTCGTCGGGTTCAGAATCATCTCCCCACCGCTGCTATCCATGATCTGAGTACCAGCGAGGAAGCCGTAGTCGGTGTTCCACTGCGAGTGGGTGGCTTCAAAACTCAAACGATCTGTCGCCTGCCACAATGCCTTTATACGCAAAGAATCCCGTGTCGACTCCAGCGGATTGTCAATGTCGGGCCGCGTAGCTACCTCGCCATAGCCCGGATCGTACTCGCGCAGATAAGACACACGCACACCGAATACACCCTCAGCCACCGGCATATTCACCACACCTCCAATTCGGTGACCTGTGCCGCTGGTGTCTTTGACGTCAGTGACACCTGCCCGCACCTTGTAACCGAACTTTTCAAGGTCAACCGGGGCTGTGCGCAGAATCACACTGCCCCCTGAAGAATCCTGTCCATAAGACGTACCTTGAGGCCCGCGAATAATCTCGACACGATCCAGATCGAAGGTGCCGATCGGTGGCGGCACTGGTGTGCTGAGGTCCATATAAGGGATGTCGTCCACGTAGTATCCCACGGGTGAAATCCCATCTGCGGCATTCGACTGGCTGATGCCACTACCACGCAATTGAATACCTTCCCGGGGTGGTTGCTTGTTACTGAACGTGGTTGCCCCCGGCACCAGGTTATACACCTGATTCATTTCGGTATAACTGGGCAGCTCAAGGACGTCGGCTGTAACAGCCTGTATGGATTGCGGTATATCCATGACAGGTACGTCACGCCGAGTTGCGCTGACAACGATTTCTTCTATGATGCTGTCGTCGTCATTCGCCGCAAACGCTGCAAATGGTAACGGCAGCGCCAAACTGACCAACAGCAAGCTTCCTAGAAATTGATTCATCCCCTTCTCCTCAATGAAATTGTTCCAGTAGCACCGATTATCGGTATGATCATTCTCACGCGAAGCAGGTTGACGCGACAACAAAACGCGCGATGAACTTCACCCATTTTCAACCACACTAGAGAGGTACCACATGTCCGAATGGAACAACCACACCATTATCGTTACTGGAGCCGCCGGAGGTATCGGGCAAGCCATTTGCAAGTCGCTCGCGGAACAGGGTGCACGTGTTGTGCTGGCTGGCAGGAGTGAAGACAGCCTGCAAACTCTGGCCACAGAGATTGGTGCAGATCAATCCCGGGTTGTACCCACGGATATCACCGACCCGGAACAGGTACAGCGATTGGTAGACGACACTGTCAGCACCTTCGGCAAGGTCGATGCGATCATCAACAACGCTGGTGGTGGTGCCGCTTTGAAAAAAGCCGAGGACACGCCCTACGATGAGTGGGTAAACATGCTCGATTTCAATCTAACCGGCACCTTCAACTGCTGCATGGCCGCTGGACGACAGATGATTGAACAGGGCAGCGGCAATATCATCAACATCAGCTCAACTGCAGGTACCAAAGGCAACCCTTTCATGCTGCATTACTCAGCGGCTAAAGCCGGGGTTTTAAGCCTCACCAACAACCTTGCGTTTATGTGGGCCGAACACAACATTCGCGTGAACGCTGTTGTACCAGGCACCATCGCCACGCCGAACATGATCGAATGGGGTGCTATCCCGCCCGAACAGGATGAGGACGGTAACAAAGTGCCTCGATTATCACGCCCGCCAGCGCCAGAAGACGTAGCCTCTGTGTGCACATTTCTGTGCTCACCCGGTGCCGAAATGATTACCGGCGAATCCATTCCTGTACGAGCCTGGTTCAGGCCTGATCGTTTCTGGAATTGAGTTCACGGCCCTCAGCCACTATCGGGCTGGGTGTGACCCTTTTTGCATCAAGTTCATTGAGAATCCGTGCGTGCGTACGCTTGTCGAGCTGATACATCAACATGCACAAAGCAGCGACGAGATACATGACAAGATAGAGTGGGCCATTCAGAAACAGCAGTCCTGTCAGCGTATCTTCGGCCAGAGCACCCACCTCAGCATTCTCCGGAAAGCCGATGTATTCCAGGCCAAAGCCGGCCAGGAATCCACCCATGCCCGCTGTACCTTTGACGCCAAAACTGCGTACTGAAAAAATTACGCCTTCAGCGCGCTCACCCGTGCGCAACTCATGCTCGTCGGCTACGTCCACTAACTGCGAGTCGATAATGATAGCTGAGACCGGGAAAATCATATAGCCCAGCAACAAAGGAATGAACAGAGCAAACAACAGTAGGGATGAATCGTTAGCAGGAAACAGGTCCAGCATCTTCAGATTATGCGGCAATGAGATCAGCACGCAGGTCACTACCGTAGAAAGAACAAGAATGGATTTTTTCTCCATATGCCGGGACAGGTAAGCCAGCAAGGGTAGCGCCACCAGCACACCGGGAACCTTAGCTGCACCGGCCCAGAACATCGCCTCTGACGACAATTCATAGACATAGATATAAGCATAAGTTGCCACTACACCCAGAATTCCGAGTCCGGCGTAGATAATGAGCAGACTCAAACAGGCTGACAGATACGATTTGTTACGCAGCAAAGCTCCAAGCTGACTGAAATAGTTAGGGAAAGTGAACTTTTTGCTGATTTCAAAATCATGCAGGAACGGCAACTGATCAAGTGTTCCAAAGGAGCACAACAGCACAGAGAAGACGATGGTAATCGAACCGACAGAGGCGAGAATGACATATCCCGCCTCGTTCAGCAGACCATTGGCGTATTCGGGAGTTGAGGGAAAAATCACCACGTAAAGGACCATGGATGTGAACATGGACAACAACATCTGCACCACCGAGTTGTAGCCGAAAATCGATGAACGCTCTTCGTAATCGTCCGTGAGCTCCGCACCCAATGCATCGTGCGGAATCAGATAAAACGTCTGCGACAGACGCAACAGCACCAAGAACACAGTCAACCAGATAAAGTAGCCGGTTTCGGTCAAGCCCTGCATAGGTTGGTACAAAAAGAAGAATGTCACCGCGATAGGTAAGGCCGAAGCAAACATGAAAGGATGCCGTCGGCCCCAGCGACTACGGAAGCGATCCGATATCGCGCCGATTAAAGGATCCGACACCGCATCGAAAATACTCGCAATGAGAAAGGCGGTGCCTGCCAGTGCCGGGGACACACCCAGCACCTGATTGTAAAACAAGACCGTAACAATGCCACCTGCGGTAACTGTTGCTTCCTGCAGCGCACCAGATGCAAACAACAGCTTCTTGACTACCGGTAACTTTCGTTTTCTGCTCGCCGTCGCTTCGACCATGGTGTGGGGCTCTTGTTTAATCTACCGATTTTCCGACAGCGCTGTACGAAAGACCAACAAACCGGCCTTTGACACGATTGGTTTTCACCCAAAAACAACCAGGCGCGGTAAGCAGCGGAGCCTGGAATTGCACAATGCATTTTGGGTGAATGACGCGCAGGAATTATTTTGCAGACTTCAAGCTGAGTCGTACTATCAAAGTAATTTAGCTATGGGAGCCAGCTATGCCGGTTACTTATGATGAGATTCTCTATTCGGTCGACGACAAAGTTGCGACGATTACCATCAACCGCCCGAACCAGCTTAACGCTTTGACCGATCTTACCCAGGCGGAAATCCGGCATGCCCTGGCGCAATCGGAAACAAACGAAGAGGTTATCGGCACGGTGCTCACCGGCGCAGGCCGAGGGTTCTGCGCTGGTGTCGACATGAACGCGCTGGGCAATATGAGTGAAGCGGGCAGAAGATTGGGGGACGCCTACGAGCACCTCAAGGCAAATCCGGGCAACCCTGAGGACGACCCGAACTTCAAGTTTTCACCTGCTTATTTCCTCGGCTTGAGAAAGCCGCTGATTGCAGCCATCAACGGCGCTGCCGCTGGCCTGGGCTTCAGCTACGCGACCTTCTGTGACATGCGTTTTATGGACCGACGCGCCAAGCTTGTCACTTCTTTTGCACCTCGAGGATTAATCGCTGAGCACGGCACATGCTGGATGTTGCCGAAACTTGTGGGACCATCCAACGCCCTGGATATGAACTGGAGTTCACGCAAGATCGAAGGCGAAGAGGCTTATCGCATGGGCTATGCCAACAGATTGTGCGAAGACGGCGAATGTGTCTCAGACGCCCAGAATTATCTCCGCGAGATTGCAGGTACCTCCGCGCCTTTGTCCATCATGATGATGAAGCGTCAGATCTACAAACACCTGAGCAAAGAACTCGGTGAAGCCATGCAGGAATCCACGGTATGGATGGATGAAAGCCTGGCGCGAAATGATTTTAAGGAGGGTGTCGCTTCGTTTGTTGAAAGGCGCGCGCCAGATTTTCAGAAAATTGTGGTTTCAGAATAGCGCGTTAATCGTTGAGAATCGGTCACAAAAGCGCTAACCCATGCCTATCTCTGTCTCACCGGCCCTGAAAGACAGCATCACGTTTCTCGACAAATGCTTTGAAGGCTTCTTTAGTATCTTCACTGGCACCAGTGCGTGAGTGCCGTTCGGTTTCCAACTCAATGTACTCGCGCAAGGGCATGCCTTCGGCGTTTACAAAATTCTTTTTCATTTCCCCTATGGCAAGCGGTGCCGACTTAGACATTCTTGTGGCAATGGCTTTGACTTCTTCTCTGAACACGTCATCAGCGAACACTTTGTTCACTAAACCAATCCGTTCAGCTTCATCAGCCTTGAACTTCTCCGACATGAAGTAGAGCTCACGCGCTTTACCAGCACCAACAATCCTCGGCAGCAACCACGGCCCACCCATATCGCCAGAGATGGCAACACCCAGGAACGCAGAGTTAAACGAGGCGCGCTCGGTGGCATAGCGCAGGTCACAAGCACACGCCCAGCCAAAGCCGGCACCTGCGCAGGCTCCATTGATTGCAGCAATGGTGACCTTTGGCATTTCGTGCAAAAGCGTGGTGATGTGGAAATATTCTTTGCGGTTTGGTTCCTGCTTCATACCACTTGTACTGGCCTTCAGGTCTACCCCGGGACAAAAGCCTTTACCAGCTCCGGTGAACAACAACACACGTATTTCGGGATCTGCTGCTGCAACCTGGAGGCATTCGTACAGTTCGCGCATCATTTGATTAACAATGCCATTCAGACTATCGGGCCGGTTGAGAGTGAGCGTCGCCAGGTTGCCTTCGACTTCGTAAGTTATGGTTTCGTAACTGGACATTTTTTCGCTCGCTGATGTTTTAGGTGGATGAAAATTGTCTGCGCCGTCATGGTAATTGACTGTTAACAGGGGACATCTGTAACCCAGACTTCAGGCGAAGACAGCCATCTTTTGTCCTCGTCCATGCGGCCGTCCCAGCCGCCAGCAACGTATAAACGCTCGTTGAAAATCGCCGCAGCCGGCGAAGAAATCGGTTTAGGCAGATGACCTGTGACTTGCCATTCTCCGCCTTTCTTAAGTGAAACCACGTTGCCGCAGAAGCCTTTCTTGCCTCCCTGGGGCGTGCTGTGGCCGCCGACCATCCAGATCCGATTATTGTGAACAAAGGTTGCACCTTCGGAATGGGAATGGGCGACGGGAAGTGACGGGCCTTCACGCCAGGAGTCGCTATGCGGGTCATAGATATCGACCCTGCTTTGATCGAGCTGTTGGGAATCGTGATTAAACTGTCCACCGATGACATAGATCTGGTTATCCAGGACGGCAATCGAGTGTTGATTGCGTGGTATCGGCAGTGGCGCCGCTTTTGTCCATGCTGCTGACCCCTCATCTGACCATGCCGCTAGATCAAGCACAAAGTGATCCGGAGAATCGGTATCGCGATCGGCCATCAAACCCGATATGTAATGCAAGTGATCACCAATCCTTTCGAGCGCGCCACCGCCGCGAGGTTCGGGCAGCAAAGGTGCAGCTGAATATCGATCCAACGCCGGGTCAAAGTGCCATACTTCGGCAACAATGTGATCTTTGACAGATGCAGCCGGTTTGTCTTTCATGCCACCGGCAAACCAGAAACCCGTGTCGCCAGCAACCAGATTGACATGGGAAATTTTGCTCGGCGCATCCTGCAGTTGAGTCCAGGACCCATCACTCGGATCAAAAACATCCAGCCGGCGACTTGATATGATGAAGTTCTCATACCCCCCCAGAACATAAAGTTTGTCGTCCAGGACCAGGCTTGCCGGCTCCCATTTGCCGACCGGCATATCAGGTAGCCGCTCCCAGTATAAGTCATGCACCGGCTCGATCATTGCTTTCCCTCTGGAAACTGGCGGTTCATCGCAGCAAGCAAATTCTCACAGCGTTTCTCCAGCATGTCACGAGTATGGATTCCATCGCAGAAGATGTAGAATTCTTCCGTCAGGATGGCCTGCAGAACCTGTTGACCAACCGTTTCCGCGGACACCTCCATCTCTTCGATCATAGCAAGAATCTCTTTAGAAACAGTCTTCTTAAGTGGGTCCATAATCGGTGTATCAACCACATGTGGGCACAGCACGGACACACCGATTTTACTCCCTGCAAGGTCGTTTCTCAGGTATTCAGACATGCCGACAAGTGCAAATTTGCTGCTTCCATATGCCGACTGATGACCGTGGCCGTGAATACCGCTGAAAGAAGCGGTATTGACGATGTGCCCTTCTTCACCATGTTCGAGCATACCTGGTAAGAATTCGTTAATGCCATTCAGCGGCCCCCAGAAGTTCACATCGAAGACCCGTGTCCAGGCTGCTTCATTAGTTTCCAGAATCCTGCCGCCACCGTCTATGCCGGCATTGTTACAAAGCACGTGCAGTGGACCAAATTTGTCGTAAACAGCTTGCGCAGCCCCTCTCAGCGATTGCTTATCAGATGAATCAGCTGTCAGGGCAAGCACATCTTCACTGATGGTTTTGAGTTGATTCGCCGCTTCCGCAAGTTTGTCTTGCTGGATATCTGTGATGACAACATTCATGCCAGCCTTTGCAAAGGCTGTCGCCATACCAAACCCGATTCCGCCAGCCGCGCCGGTAACCAGTGCCGTCTTGCCTTCAAGGTGCTTCATGAAAAGTTAGCCTGCATAGTGAGAACATTCTTGTGCGTAGACATTAAGAGCCCCTAAAGGTAAGAACACCTCTGCGCAGGGTCAACCAAACCGCAGCGCCAGGTTCACCCAAAATTTGCACAGATTCCTCAATCAGGAAAAATACCAGCGCACGCCACAGATCTCGATCTCTTGGTCTCTTACCCGTTTGCCACGCGCTTCGGCACGTTCCAGGATGTGCTGGCGATTCGCGACGGCAATATCCAGCCCACTGAGACCCGGCCCCCTGCCATCAGCCTCCTCAACAAATCGAAGCGTTGCGTTGTTCAGTTTGATATGTGGTGCGTGCGCATCACGTTCAACAGGCAATCCAGTCACTCGACCCCACAGTTCAGCCAACTTGTGCGGATCATCGCTCTGCAACTCAACACCCGTCAGGTCGACCACCACGTCCTGCTTCACCTTATCTTCCCACCCGGTGCCACCAACGGGATGCCAGTGACCTTCGAAGTCGTTGTGTGCATCTGTCTCGACTTCAAAAAAAGCTGCAACCATATCTCTCGGGTGTAACTGGCAAAGGTTCCAGTCACCACGCTCGGACTCGAATGCCACTCTGACATTGTTATCAAGCGCATTCTGCCGCACTTGTTGCTGTGTGGCTTTGCTGTCCACCTGGGTAATGACCATATAACCGCCGTCACCCTGACGACGCTGCAGATACCTGCCCGCCGCAGTGTTCTCCTCAACGGGGGCGACCACCTCGAGAAAGTTTCGACCGATGGGCAGCAATGTGTTCTCGAGGCCGAACTTAGCTACACCAGAATCGACATAACATCGTTTGATGCCAAGGATATCGGTCAGATCTTCAAGTACGGGCTCAAGATGTTCTGCAACAAGGCAGATTTGTCGGAGCTGGATCGCCATCGCTGTCACCACATCATCAGATTTTGGTAAAACCTACCACGAAGCTAGTGCATCGTTAACACCACAAAGCACGGAATAACTCATCAGTTCACCCAATTCAAAGCCCAGTAAAACTGGAGTCGAACACTTGCCTTTTCAGGCTAGGCATGAAGTTTACGGTAAGCTGTATCGCCTACTTGTTTTGCGACAGCCTGCCCCAGAGTGTCCGCGTCGAGTATCGCTCGCCGCAGAACAACACCGTCAACAGACATCGGCATGTGGTGAGCGATTGGGTTTGCAAGCGTAGCCTCAATCAGTCTATCTAGGGCAGCGTTTCGTTGCGGCGACATTGATATCTGCTCCAGGTGTACGGGTAAACCGACACGCGCAAAGAAAGTGGCCACTTTACTGGCATCCTCAGACTGCTCCATTGCCAATTGCGTCATCAATCCCAATGCCACCATCTCGCCATGGAGATAGTTGTCATGGATATCTTCAATGTGTGTACAGCCGAGCGCTAGAGCATGAGCCAGCGCAAGTCCGCCACTTTCAAAGCCGAGACCACTTAAGAGCGTATTGGCTTCCACCACCGCCTCTACCGAATCGTTGTTCTGCGTTGCTGCAACAGCCGATGCCGCAGACTCGCCATGTTCGTAAAGCGTTTGTGCACAAACCTGACCAATGGCGCAGGCTGCAAGCGTCGGCCGTGCACCCGAGGGTGTGCGCGCAGTAGAGTTATTAGAGACGATGCGGGCTTCGTACCATGTTGCCATGGCATCTCCCATACCCGCCACCAGATATCTTTCGGACGCACTGACAACCACATCGGTATCAACCAGAACCATCGCCGGGTTAATCGGGAAGAACTCAACCGCTTCCTGAACACCCTTTGGTGTGTATACAACCGACAACGCAGAACAAGGCGCATCGTTAGATGCCAGCGTTGGCACGATCACTACGGGCACGTCCAGACGATGAGCAATACACTTGGCTGCATCCACTGGCTTACCACCACCCAGACCAATAAGGCAGTCCAGTTGCTGATCAGCCAGTGCCGCCACGTGTGTCTCAATCTCGGCAATAGAACACTCGCCACTGAACATTGCGTTCACAGATGTGATGGAGTGAGCCGCCAGGCTGTCTGCGACCACCACACCCTGCGCACCGAGCCCCCGTTGTGAAGCGAGGATGCCGACCCGCCGCACACCAAGCAAAGCGACATAACGCCCAATCTGATGTAGCAACCCCGGACCTTGAATGTAGCGGCCGGGCGATAAGTACATCCGCGGCAGCACCTCATGACTGGCAAAAAATGTCCTTGGACTCATGAGCGGCGTCGCCATTTTGATTTTCCTTACTCTCTTTTTAGTTGGCTTCAACCTTCCAAGCGCTATCGCTGATTGGCTGATTGGCTGATTGGCTGATTGGCTGATTGGCTGATGCTGTGGAGATAATTCTTACCAACGCAACAGCGAAAAACAAAACCTTGTTCACCCATTTCGAACACTAATTTGGGTGGATTCCGATTATCACCTGCGCTGTAGCGACTGGTAACGTATCAGCGACTTTCTACCGCCGAGCAGCAACATGAAACACAACAGAATCAAAACCAGGCTGGGAAAAGTCAGTGGCATCAGTCTTGGTGACTGTCACATGTTTCTTGGCCTGCGTTTCGGCGCGCCGCCTGTCGATGAACGTCGTTTCATGCCGCCAGTGGCAGCGGGTGCATGGCAGGGCACCATTGATGCCACCCAATGGCCCAACCGCGCGATACAAAGTGCCGAGCGAGGCACAATGGGACAAAACACGCCTGGAGAGCGTAGCGAAGATTGCCTGTTTCTCAACATTTACACACCGGCGGGCACAGCCGGACCACGACCAGTCATGGTCTGGATTCACGGCGGCGGGTTTACCGCAGGAAGTGCCAATGAGTACGATGGTCGAGTACTCGCGCGGCAGGGAGATGTGGTTGTCGTGACGATCAACTATCGCCTCGGACCATTCGGATTTCTAAACCTTGAGCCACTGGGCAAAGAGTTTGCCGGTTCAGCCTCAAACGGTATCCGCGACATGATCCTTGCGCTCAATTGGGTGCAGCAGAATATTGCCGATTATGGTGGCGACCCGCAAAACGTCACGTTGTTTGGCGAGTCTGCAGGCGCGATTGCTATCCTTGCGCTGTTTGGCGCACCGGCTGCTGATAACCTCTACCAAAAAGCAATCATTCACAGCCCCGGCGCACCTGCCGTGGCACCCGGTGACAAGACGACGCACATGGCAGAGCGGTTGGATGTTGAGCGAAGTGCTTTGTTAGAGACGCTACAGAGTATGCCAGCCTGGGAGCTACTCAAAACAAACTTACCCAACGGTCATGAAATCGACGGCACAGTTGTGACCCTGCCGGCCAAACAGACCATCGAAGTAAAAGGGCGGGAAAGTGTCCCATTGATAGTTGGGACGAACCGCACCGAAGGCACACTGTTTACACCACCTGATACGCAGGGTGAAGACCTCAGTCACTATGAACAAATGCTTCCACATGTAGCACGTGGCGTTACACGTGGCGGTGACACAACTGCCTACATTAAAGGATTGCAGGCTACCTATCCGGACAGCAATGCAAAGCGCCTTATGGAACAGATCTCCACCGATCATTTTCGCCGCACTGCGGTGGAAGTTGCTGAGGTTGCAACGGAAGCCGGGGTCGGCGGGTGGTTGTATCGCTTCGATCTCGATACGACCATCGAGTTCCGAGAAAAGAAGATGATGGCACCTCATGCCTGCGAGATGGCATTCACGTTCAACGCCTTTGCTGATCCGGAATGTCACGTGTTTACCCTACACGACCCGGACGCAACAGAAGTACGTCAGCTTGCCGAAAGCTGGTCGTCCACCCTGACTCGATTCTGCCACACGGGTGATCCCAACGGCGGCGGCTTACCCTTGTGGGCACCCTATGATGGCGTACGCCGAACAGTCATGTTACTCGATCAGGTATGTCGCATCGCAGAAGATCCCGACGCCATCCATCGACAACTCTGGACCACAGCATTGTCAGAACATAGTGGGTGAAGTCTTTTTTGACGGTGTCCCAGCCCTCCTCTAGGCTGCCCGCCATGTCAAAAAATAGGCTGCCCGCCATGTCAAAAAACATCCTGTTCATAACAGCAGACCAGTGGCGAGGCGAGTGCCTGTCGTCGCTGGGCCACCCGGTGCAAACCCCCAATCTGGACATGCTGGCACGTGAAGGCGTGCTGTTCCAACAAAACTTCTGCAACGCGACGCCCTGCGGTCCATCGCGCGCATCCATCCACACCGGCACCTACCTGAAATCACATCGTGTGACCGGTAATCACGTCACAATGCAACGGCGGTTGACCAACTGGGCGGAGGTGTTGCGCGAATCCGGCATGGACCCCGTCATGTTCGGCTACACGGACAATCAGATGTCCGCTGATGATGCTGCTGGGTGGGATAGTGGTCTGCCCGGACTCGCAACAGAACTTTCGCTCGGCAAGCTGGAAAGTGACCCAGTTGCGTGGGCGAACTGGCTCCAAGCCCATGACTATCCGCTACCAGAATCATTGAAAGACCTCTATTTTCAAGAGAAAGACGGCTCGATAAATAAAAACCCGATTGGATCGACAACCGCAGCTGCGCTCAAAGTGCCCGCAGAGCTGCATGACACCTGGTTTATGGTCGACCAGGTTATTGACTACGTTTCAAGCCGGCCTTCCTGGTGCGTCCACCTTAGCCTGCTCCGTCCACATCCACCTTGGACAGCGCCCGAACCGTACAACAGTTTATATCCGCCGGAAGCGTTGCCGCCAATCCTGCGTCCAAACACTCTGGCTGAAGAGCGCTCAACACACCCCTGGCTGGACTGGATGCTTCAGGCCATGGGTGGCATCTGGATCGACGACAAACATATCCAGGGTATGAAAGCAGGTTACTACGGCCTGATGAGCGAGGTGGATGCAAATCTTGGACGTCTCTTCGCGACACTGAAGGCGAACGGTCAATGGCAAAACACGTTGATCATCTTTACCTCAGATCATGGTGAACAACTCGGCGATCACTGGCTGATCGGAAAAACCGGCTTCTATGATCAGTCTTTCCGGGTTCCGCTGATCATTTTCGATCCAGCGCACTCGGCAGACGATACTCGCGGACAACGGGTTAACGCCTTCACTGAAAGCATTGACCTTATGCCCACCATGCTGGAGTGGATGGATGTAGAGATTCCGGAACAATGTGCCGGCCGCTCCCTGCTACCCTTCCTGTCTGGATTAGGAGCACCGGATAACTGGCGTGACGCTGCACACTGGGAATATGACTTCCGCGGCCAGAAAATCCAGGATGGGCTGGGTTTGGATGCTGAGACGTCCAGTCTGGGAGTACTGCGAGGTGTCGACTACAAGTACGTGCACTTCGACGGACTACCCTCACTTTACTTCGACCTGGCGCAGGACCCTCAGGAACGCCGCAACGTGATCGATAATCACGCCTATAGCGACCGCGTTACAGATGCAGTAGAGCGGTTCCATGCGCTCGCGGTAAATCATCCTGAATAGAAATTTGGGTGAACTTTTACAGCAGTGTCGTCAGTCGTTTTTGACACGGAATTCACTTGGCGATAGCTTTAAAGGGTTCGGAATTCGGGGTTATCTCCAGATGGCGTCAGACACAACAAACATAAAGCTCTTCATTCCAACACCCAGCAAGATCGAAAGTCTGACAGCTGGCCTCGGAAAGGTGAAGGCTCGCCTGGTTCAGGATATAGTTACCGGTATCGGCAGATCGAACTCGATGCGTTTGAGTCACATTGCTGAGTCACTTCATGAACCGATCGCTCCCCATGCCACCCACAAACGGCTGAGTCGCAATATCGGCGACCCTGGATTGGGACAACATCTGCAAGAGAGAATACTCAACCTAGGTGCTGAACATGTCGGCAAAGATACAAGAATCATTCTGGATTGTTTTGATATCACCAAACAATATGCGCGCAAAATGGAGTTTATCGAAGCATTCGAAACCTGCGATCGAGACAGCCACGCCGGGTTTCACGCGTGTGAGGTGATTGCCAGCGACCATTCGAGGTTCTGGCCACTCGATATGGGCGTTTGGTCAAACAACGTGCCCGACTATGAGAGCAGGGAAGCGTTCATTCTCAGTCTGGTTCAACGGGTTCGCAGTGTGACGGGAGAGAACGGTGTTCTCGTTGTCAACGCGGGTCTCGGCGACACGAATGAACTGTTGATCCCCTGGATCAATGACCCGTCTAATCGCTTTATCGTACGCTTGTGCAGGGGTCGCGAGCTTCTGTTTAATGGGCAACACTGGAGCGTGAGCAGCATCGCTGAACGCTGCGCTAAACCCTATGGCAAACTCCTCTTCAAATACAAAAGCAGGCAGGAGCAGCAGCTGTTCACCGAGTATGGCTACGTGCCTGTGCGATTTCCCGGTTGTGAGCAACGTCCGCTATGGCTAGTCTGTATCAGCGGCACTACTCTTGGCGCAGCTTTTGAGTATTTTTTGCTAACGAGCGATCCCGAGGTCGAACAGCGCAATGGAATCGACAGAATTGTACGTGCATACTTGACCCGATGGCAGGTTGCTTCGACACAGAACGTGGTCAGGAAGAAATATGACTTCGATGACGTGCGTGTACACACCTTCAACCGCCTTGAAAACCTGCTTCGCCTTTATCAGTGTATTGCGTATTCTGTTGGCCCAACGCCTGGATTCCCGATGATCGATGATGGCATCACCTACGATCGACAGCTACCCGCTGAACTCAGCAGCCTGACGACGGCCTGAACGCTCCCGCCCCCAAAACGATACGTCAACAGGCAGCCGATTGGCGGGTATCTGGTACAACCGTATGGGCCGCGTCGGTTAGACAAAGCATCTAAACTGCAACACCACACAGCTCAAGAAAGAAACGCTTCTGATCCTCAGTCATACTGGAAAACAGTGGTACACCCATATCCGTAGTGGGCAAGTCTGCGAATTCCGGTGAGGGAGATTGAAGGGCTGCCGCAATGTTGTGCAGACCACCACCATCTTGCATTCCCACGCTGAGTGCGGCGACAACTTCCTTTGGCCAAACGGCTTTCGGCCCACCACCGAGACCCAGAGGATTCGAACGACCGACATAGGCTTCGATCTCTTCGAACATCACTTTTTCCTGTTCTGAACGACGGCGTTGACCCGCGGGACCGTACTTCGATCCCGACTGATTGCAGATCGCCGCCCACTGCAACTGAACATGGAACCCTGACAATGCGCGACATGCATCCGGCACGCCGTCACCTCCGGAGACCCGGCCGTCCTTAACCATAAAATAATAACCTGAAAGCTCACGGCCACCCTCGAGGAAACGTGCTGGTGGGTGCGTGTATGTTTCGCTGAAAGCCCACTCGAGATTTTCCGGCAGAAAAGCGGCTTCAAGCATTTTCACACCATACTCAGCACAGGCTTCGCACCAGGCTTGTGAACCGAACTCACCAACCGGTTCAATGGCTGACACATCAATCTCAAACATAACCACGCTCCACTTTGCGGGGGATAACACCAATGGCTGGTAGTGTGACCCATTGAAATATCAACTTGGAGTACCGAGCAACAACAGTTCCCCCAAAATCAACCACTTTGCAATTCTACAAATCTACGGTAGGCGCTATCCTCGCGACTCATCAGATCTTCGTGTGCACCCACATCGAGCACTCTCCCCTGCTCCATAAATACAATCTGGTCAGCCTTGCGGATGGTTGACAATCGATGCGCAATGACCACAACAAGACGACCTTGAGACACATCACGCAACGATGCTACCAGGCGCGCTTCTGTATTGGGGTCGAGTGCGGCGGTGGGTTCATCGAGAATGATGACCCGCGAATCACGCAGGAGTCCGCGCGCTATAGACAAACGCTGCTGTTGGCCGACCGACAACGTATCACCGGATCGACCCAGAACGGTATCAATGCCGTCCGACAGGCTGTCGATGAATTCCATACAGCCAGCGTCTTTCAGCGCCGAGATCATGTCCTGTTCAGACGCCTCTGGGTTGGCGATCTGCAGGTTTTCGCGAATTGTTCCGGTCATGAACTGATGTTCCTGGAACACATAGGTTACCAGCCTGCGCAACGAAGCGAGGTCGATCTCACGCACATCTCGACCATCAAAACGAACCTGTCCACGGGTTGGCAGCAGCAAGGCTGGCAACAGGTAAGCGAGTGATGTTTTACCGGCTCCTGTTGGACCAACAAGTGCAATCATCTGCCCTACTGGCAGGTCGAGATTGATATCACTTAAGGCCTCGAATCCGTTTGGATACACATAATCTACATTCTCGAACACCACACCCTGCTCAAGTGTCCCGATCTCGAAACCATCTCCGCGTTCTCCTTCCGACTCGAAATCAAGAAAGAAAAACACCCGACGCATAGGTGGAATAAATTCCTGAAACTTGATCCAGATGGCACCAAAATACATGCCAGCCATGCCTATCTGGAAGTAGATGCCCAACAACACAGCAAAATCCCCTGGCGACATGCGTCCGTCGATGATGTTGTCAGTAACAAGTACCGTCAGATAAATCAGCGCGACGCCCGCGGCCACCATCGTCAGCCCCAACACCAGCACCAGCACAGCCATTGCATAGCGTTCGCGCATGAACGCATGACTGCTGCGTGCGGCGAACTTAGCCTGCTCGCGTTTGCTGCCGCCCAGGCTCTGGACAGCAGCAACATTCTGGAAAGATTCCTCCATGGTGTTGGTTGTCGCTGCACCGGCGGCGCGCTTGTTCTGATTCGTCCGGCGCAGCGCACCGGAAAATGGGAATGTCAGGGCAAAGGCCACTGGAAAGAGTGCCCATGCAACCCAGAGCGCCTCGGGTGACACATGCCCATAGGAATACTGCAGCACGTACATGTTAGCAAGCCAGGAAACCAGGAAGAATACCGGGTCCAGAGTCATACTCACTGCCAGTGCTGGCGCCGCCGGTGCATCGTAAAGAACCCGATAGATCGAGTCACCGACGCGTTGCTCATCAAGCACGACGATAGGCAGCCTGCTCAGTTTTTCGAACAGGCGGGTGCGGGTGACGTTGGTGAGGCGTTGTGACAACCGCACGTTAACGAGAAATTCCGTAAAGCCAAGGATCCCACCGCCGGCATTCGCCCCTTGACTGATCTGGTTCTCAGCCTGCGTTGCCGCATCCTGCCCTTGCAACAGGGACGCGTTGGCCACGCCTGAGCGACTGCCAAAAACTACCAGCAATACTACGTACACGGACGTCATGACCATCATAATCGTCAGGGCATCCATGCCAGAGACAAGATCAACAACCGGTAACATGAACGGCGGGAATTCGACCTCAGTGTTGCCAAAGGGTCGATCAAGCAGCACGTTGTCGGTCACAATCTTAACCAGCCAGGGCAACAGCAGGCCCGGGATGATAAAGCTCAGGTTCAGTAAGCATTTTGCTGTGAAAAGCCGAGGGGCGTATCTAATCAGCGCGATGGCACGCAAGAGGATGTTGAGCGTCTCGCGATTGGTGAGGTCGGTATCAGTATCTACACGGTCATCAAACGTCTGCGTCGCTGCAAGAGCGGAGATATTCTGCACATCCAGGTCGTTTGCCGAGGACTCACTCATGGCTTTGCCACTTGCAGTTCAAGATCGACAAACTGGCGATAGGCACCCGCCTGCATCGCCATGAGCTGCTCATGACTTCCGCATTCGACAATACAACCGTCTTTCAGGAAAGCGATCTGATCCGCATTGCGAATCGTCGACAGTCGATGGGTGACAATAAAAATGATCCGGCCACGCCCCCAACGAACTAGATTCGCCAGAACCTGCTGCTCTGTTTGCGCATCCAGCGCCGCAGTCGGCTCGTCCAGAATGAGGATTGGGGTATCGCGGACAATCGCCCGCGCAATCGACAGGCGCTGGCGCTGACCCGACGACAGTTTACTACCCCGCTCGCCAAGCTCCGTTTCATAGCCATTGGGCATCGCTTCAATGAACTCATCTGCACAGGCAACCTTCGCCGCAGCCTGCACATCTTCACGCGTCGCATTTGTTGTTGCGTAGCTGATGTTGTTAGCGATGGTGTCCGAAAAAAGAACGTTCTTCTGTAACGCGATGGCGGTATTGCCGCGCACATCATCAATGCGCAAAGAACGCAAATTGACGTCGTTGATCAGCACCTGCCCGGCGTCCGGATCATAGAGTCGGAGCAGCATCGACATAAGCGTTGACTTACCGGCACCACTGCCACCCACAATCGCGGTCACTGTGCTCTCGCCCGCGGTGAGCGTAACGTCCTTCAGCACCAGCTTAGCCGGATCATAACCGAACCGCACATGCCGCCACTCAACCCGTTTGATGGGTAGCGGGTAATCGACTGGGGATTCCGGGTCGATCACATCAGGTTCCTGATCCAACAGGAAAAAAGCGCGGTCAAGGGCAATGAAAAGATCCTGCAGCAGGCTCCAGGTTCGCACCAGATCAAAGCCAACAAATATCGTTTCCTGGACACGCCCCGTCGCCACTTGCCAGGCACCATAATTCCACACTGCAAAGCCGATAAACGCGACGGCCCAGGCCCCGAGTAACGTTTCCCTGCCATCCAGTACCCAGCTTGCCATCAGGAATTCAAGACCAATGAACATGATGCCACCCAGCAGCATGACCAGCACACTTAACAGCAGAATCTCGAACCGGACCCGATAAGCTGCGTCTAACGATTGCTTTGAATCTTCGTTGAACCGGGCCAGGATCTCAGGCTCGCCGCGGTTCGCCTTGACCACTTTGATCACGGCAAAAACTTCCTGCAGTCGAGAGGTCAGATCGCTGAACGCGATACGATTAGACCGCGCCGCACGACGGATACGGGAAGTGAACAGGACGGTAAGCCATATCATCGGGATGCCAACGAACACCACGATGAGTCCCGCAAAAGGATCAAATGCGCTGATGAAGACAAGCCCGACAATGATTCCGAATAGCGCCACTAGAGGGCTTGCAATCGCGTGCTGTAACAGGTTAACGATCATGGCGCTGTCTTGAAACACGCGAAACATCGCGTCTCCAACACGCGAACCGCTGTGATCTCTGAGGGACATCTGTTCCGCCCGCTCAACCATTGCAACTCGCAGATTCTGATTGACGCTCTGCCAGATCCACAGGTTGTAATAAATAGCAATACAGATGCCGAGCCCAGCCAGGATGCCCAGGGCGATAGCCCAGACAAGCAGACGATCCCTTACCGTCCTGCGCTGCTCTGTGGTCAGTTCAGGGACAGGTTCGGCCTCATCATCCGTGAGAACCTGTGTGGGGAAGCTACCCTGCATGGGCTCTCCCGGTGCAGACTCTCCTGGTGTGAATTCCTCGGCGCCGACATATTCTTCTCCCAGCAGCAACAACGTCGCCTGCACGGGCTGCAACTTTTGCCCAAGCAGGACTTTGTTACTGAAGATATCAGTGCCGATGAACGCCGCTGCTGCGTAGACAATCCCAAGCACGACGGCGAGACCACCGAGCGTCAACAGATGTTTGAGTAGCGGTCGTATATACGGCCAGCAGCGCAGCCCGAGGCGGAACATCCGCCTGACGCCAAAGTCACTTGCTTCGTTCACAGCCCCATGGTTTGTCTCATCCAACAGACTCGCCTATTGTTCTTCGATAGCAATGGCCCGAATCCAGGTTCCTTCCATGCGCTCGACATTTAAAGGAAAACTCATATAAAACACTCGATCACGTTGCAGTGTGTGCACGTTGGCAAGCGGATACGCTATAGGAATATTGTTACCAGTCATGGCGCGGTGGGTCGGAGAATTTTCGGGTTCCGGCGCATCCGATTTTGTTTCCCAACTGATGCCCGGCACACCCACGGCAAGCATCTTGATCTTCTTTTCTTCCGCCAGCCAGTAGGCGGTATCTCCGTCAAGCCACGGTGTATCCTCGCCTGTGTGTTTACTGCCCATCAGGACGATGTCCCCTTCGCGCACGTTTGACAGGTGTTCAGGCAGAATCGGTTGGCCTTTCAGGTCATCCAGGATGCACACTGCCGCTTCGCCGTAATAGGCCTCCACCGGCATATCCCACAGCCCAAGCATGCCGTCAGGCAAACCCGACCAGTTGTCGTTATGACGAACCCCCAGCTGAATGTGTGAACCCATGTGACCGCTGACACCGCCAATAGGCCATTGCGCAACGGTACCCACGTTACATGCAATCAGATGTTCAATGGTGCTGTCTTTCTCATTTATGCTCTCTTCAACAATCCACGGCATGTTGTACACATCCCGTGTCCCTTCTTCGATTGTCATATCCAGTCGAGTTACCCGCGACACTAGTTCTGTTGTCAGGTCGACAACTCGGTGACCGTCCAGAATACTCATGATGCGCCCTCCTTCTCAAATGCGACCGCGCGCGTAAAGCTCGCCTCCATTTTCACCGTGTGCAGTGGCAGACTCACAAAGAAAACACGGTCCTGTGTGAGCTTATCAAGATCAACCAGTGGATGAACAATGGGCACATTCGCGCCCAGCAGTTGGCGCCGAACAGGCGAATTGTCAGGTGCAGCCAGTTTCAGGTCATACTGCCATTCCACACCTTCTGCCGCCAGGCCCAGCATGCGGATCTGCCGTTCTTCTATCAGCCAATCGCAGGTGGACAAAGACAGCCATGGTTGTTCAAGCCCTTTGAACGGACTGGTAAGCAGGACGATATCGCCTTGCTGGACGTTGCCAAGATGTTCAGGCTTGATTTCCGGACCACGCACGTCGCCCGGCTTGCTGCGCATATTCCAACCCTCCCCTTTCGGGTATTCGCTTGGGTCATCGATTGCTGCAGGTTTTAAATCGGTCAGGTTGCAGACCGCCGCTTCGCCGATAAAGGTCTCCAGCGGCATCTCCCAGAGACCGGCCATATTATCGGGTACACCTTTCCAGTGGCTGATATGACCTTTGCCGCCCTGGACGTGAACGCCATGGTGCGAGGTCATGCGCTCCTGATGCCACACCTCGTCACCACCCACTGGTGCTGCATACAAAGTAAAGAGGGAGTTGTCCCCGGGAAAGCGGCCTTCCTTCATGACCCAGGGCTTGCCATAAGGGTCTGTATTGCCTTCTTCGATTGTCCCATCAACTCGATAGACCCGCGCACGGATGCGGGGACTCAGATCGACGGGTCGGTAACCGTTAAGAGAGAACATGTGATTGCTTTTCCTTGCTTCGAACAACTTGCAAGTAGAGTACGTGGCTGAGAGTTTCGATCCAACACGCCGGCCAGGAGAACATCACCCAAAGCACTTGAACAACTAAAGCTAAATATATGTGCCGTAGCTGATTTTACGGGCGCGATCAAAGAACTCTTCCCACTGCGCGGCTGACAACAGGTACGGTTCACCATACTGGCAGGTGAGCAGATACTGCCGGCACATGATTTCGAGCCGGTGCGCTGTTTTCGCTGCAGACGCCAGCGAATCGCCACGACAGATCATGCCATGACTCCCCAGCAGGCAGGCGTTGCGACGCTTGAGCGCCTGGGCCGCGTTGTCGCCGAGTTCTGCGCCGCCAAACGTAGTGTAGGGCACACAGGGGACATCCGAGCCGCCGAAGCTGCCCACGAGATAGTGGAACCCCGGCAACGCCTTACCCTGGCACGCCAGCGCGACACAATGGTCAGAATGAGTGTGTACAACAGCGCCCGCCTTTTCATGCTGCTTATAGATTGCAGCGTGCATGCGCCACTCACTGGATGGCTTGCGCTCGCCTTCCCAATCCCCATCCAGTGACACGTAGACCACCGCATCCGGCGAAATATTTTCAGCGCTGGCACCTGACGGTGAGATCAACATCCCGTCACCAAACCGGCAGCTTACATTGCCCGAGGACAGTTCATTGAGGCCTATTGATTCGATATGTTTGTACTGCGTGGCGATCTCTTCACGCAGCGCGGCTTCATGCTGTTGGGTGCTCACCAGGACCTACTCCTTTTTCTGCATCAGAAACTTCGGCTGATCGCATTCGATCCAGCGCATTGAAAAAGAACTCAGGCGAGCCAAGCGCGCCCGCCTTCAAGACAAACGATATTGGCGTCGGCTTAGCCTGGTGGCAATAACCACCCCCCAACTCATCGAAGGCTGACACCTCAACTCGCGTGATACCCAGAGCATTGATGACCTGTCCGGATGTTTCGCCCCCGGCAACCACAAATTTCCGCACACCCAGATCGAAAAGCCCGACGGCAATTTCTCCCAACAATCGGTCCGCAAGCTCAGCTGCGCCGCTACGACCGAGTTTCGCCTGGACCCGGTCTATGCTTTCTACGTCAGCGGATGTTGCAATTGCCACTGGTCCTTCCTCTAAGTGTTGCTCTGCCCAGGCCAACACCTCACTGACGGGATCAGACGTTTGCGAGGCTTTTATCAAATCGATGTGATACACCGGGCGATGCGCCTCAAAGTGTGCCAGTTGACGAAGCGTTGCCCCGGCACAACTGCCTGCAACGATCGCTTCATGACCCGTTGCGGCCGGTAGGAGCGTACGCGGCGTTGCTTGTCGGGTCTCAATGCCCTGGCGCCAGACTTGTGCAAGAAACGACGGCAAACCGTCAGCACCTGCGGTCAATGGCCAGTGGCCGACAATCTCAGCAATACGTCTGAGATCGTCATCATCCACGGCATCAGTTACAAACATCGCCGTGTCTTCCTGTCGATCCAGGGCATCTCGAACAGCTTCTGAGCCGCGGATGAGCAGATCATGTGACAACAGACCCACTTTCTTTTTAGTTTGAGGTTTGAGGATTTCAACAAGGTTCGATTCGGTCATCGGAGTGACCGGATCAAACTGCTTGAAAGACTCGCCAAGCAATATCGAACCGAGGAACAGTCGCCCTTGAAAGACCGTTACCGTGTACTCCGGAAAAGCCGAACACACAATAGTCTGCTTGGCTCCGGTGGCAGTCATCAGCGCCTCAGTGACGGGGCCAATGTTGCCTTCATCGGTGGAGTCAAAGGTTGCGCAGAACTTGTAGTAGATGCGGCGTGTACCCACCGCGCGCAGCGCTTCGGCAACAAGCTTTGCCTGTGTTTGCGCGTCACGCGCGTCAATGAGCCGAAGCTTGCGTGCAACAACAACTGCCTCGGTGCCCGTCGGCAGGCTGGCAAGCGCAGCCGCTGACGTCACCAGTGGACAACTTACTCCTTGGCGCTCCAATAAACTGGCGACCATCATGCCGCCGGTGAGGTCGTCCGCCAGTACGCCAAGCTCGATCATAGCGAACCCGTAGAAGAAGACTTAAGCACTTTCCGCCACTTCATCATGCATGACAACTGTGCCTGCATCTCCATCGATGGTAATGGTTTGGCCATGCTTGATGCGTTGGGTGCCATTACCGACGCCGAGCACTGCGGGTATGCCATATTCACGAGCAACAATCGAACCATGTGCCAGAATGCTGCCGACATCCGTGACCAACCCGATGGCATGAGAGAACAGCTGTGTCCATGCCGGCGTGGTCAGAGGCGAGACCAGAATGGTGCCCGGTTTCATCTGTTCAAACTCAGACGGGGACAAGACAACGCTCGCCTGCCCTGTTACACAGCCTGAACTGACCGCAAAACCGCGCAACGTGTCGCTGGATTCGTCATTCTTGATCTGGGTTTCCTTGAAGCCCACCGACCCGAGTTCGCTGGCTTCTGCCGGCAACGTGCCCGGCGGATGGTGACGCTTACGGGCCTCGCGAAGCTCGCGTCGTTCTGCTGCTTGCTTGCCAAGCTCTGGTAACGCTCCGTTTTCGGCGCGCGCCTCAATACCCTTTTCAAGTTCATCAGTAACCATAAAAAAGATGTCATCCGGCCGTTTGAACGTACCCGCTTGCACCAGCCTTCGCCCAAGTTCAAAAGCAAAGGGACGAAGAATTGACCACGAATAGCCGAAATAGAAAGCCACTTCCTCGCGAATATAGTTGTAGCGGCGCGCCAGCCAGAGTCGATAGCGAAACTGCCAGTACTCAAGACCGCTCAGCAATTCGCTGATTTCCTGCATCTTTTTTGCACGGATCTGAGCCGCGCGTTCGGACTGGTTTTTAGGGTCGTAGTCCTTGTCCCCAACCATGGATTTCAGCGTCGCAAAGAGTGCTGTCTGATCCTCTTTCTGCGTTGGCTCGACAAAATCAAGGCTGTATCCCTGGTGACCATACTTGTCGAGATAGTCGTGCACGGCATTTTTGACTTTCTCAGCACCCTGTTGAGCTTCAAGCACCTGCATCAGGAATTTTGCCGGTGTCACAACAACCAGGTAAGTGAGATCCTCATCTGCCTGAACCAGTTTCGCGATCTCGAACAGATCGGCGTTAGCTTCCATTGCCTTTGAAGCAAAGCCAGACAGGAACTGCCCACTGATGAAATTATGGTCTGGCAATGATTCCTTGAGGAAACACTGCAACTGATCGTCAGTAGATTTTGCAACACCAAAAGTATGACTGGCATTCGATGACCAGTAGTAGCCTTCTTCAATACCCATCTCAACGATACCTTCAAGCAATTCTGCATCACTTGCCCGCTCGACGTTGATCTTGCGCCATTTACCAGCAATGCCTGTCAGCCGGGGCACTGTCACTTCCTTCCACTCTTTCAACTGTTTGTCGTTGACTGCGGTTTTGTTGAAGGCCGTATAGGTCGGATTCGTGCTTTCCGGCATCGTTATTCGATACGCCAGATCGTCTGTCTCGTTGTTTTCGACCCAATCGTCAAATTCGGCGCGGTCATCTTTTGCCAGCTGGTCTCGAAACATATTCAGATCCTGCTTGGCAAACTGCATGGATTCTTTGCTCTGCATTGCTTTGCGCGCTTGAGTCAGCGGATCCTCAGCTTCGCCGCCGTCTTTGCTGGCTTTGTCGGAAGCTCCCTTCATTGCATCAAGTTCCGCCGCCTCAATTGTTGCTTCGGATATAGCCTCTTGTTTTGCGTCGAACTCCTTGTGAATAAACGGCCAGTCAAAACGTTGGTATGCATAACCGTTGACCGTGACAAACATGGGACCGCCACCTGCCATAATGCTCTCTGGTCGTGCCGACTCCAGCCCCCGGGTCAGATAGAGTTCCTCGAACAGTGGACAGATCGGCTCCGGCATATTCTCGACAATCTGGCGCCGACTGACGAGACGGGCCGGCGGCGTAGGCACCCACTCAACCTCAATGGGCTGAACCGGCAGATTGGTAATGGGTCTGGATTGCAGCAACCACAGCTTGCCTTCCGAAAATGCCCACTCGATGTCCTGGGGCACATCATCCTGCAGGTGTTCAATATCCAGAGCAGTCGAAACAAGTGCCCCCAACTGCTCATCCGTCAAGGACGAAATCGCACGCTCATCTTCACCCACCTCCTCGATCTTAGTGCCGAGATCGCCATCCGCAACAATTTGAATCTCCTTCGGACCGATCATGGTTTCCTTAGCTTTACGTGTGGCCCTGTCGACTATATAGGTGTCAGGTGAGACCTGACCGCTAACCACTGCTTCCCCCAGCCCGAAGCTTGCATTGACGATCATTTCTGATCGCTCTCCGCTTGCAGGATTCGTTGTGAACAGAATGCCGGAAACCTCCGAAGTCACCATAACCTGCACGACAACTGCCATTGCAACGCTGGCCTGATCGATGCCATTGCGGTGTCTATAACTTATTGCCTGTGCGTTCCAGAGCGATGCCCAACAATCTCTGATAGCGGCAACAACGGCGTCATGACCGCGCACGTTGAGGAAGGTCTCCTGCTGTCCAGCGAACGAAAGGTCCGGCAGGTCTTCAGCGTTCGCCGAGGAGCGCACAGCAACGGCAGGTTCGCCGTCGAGCGCTCCATACCGGTCACCCACCTCCTGAATGAGTTCATCTGGCAATTCGTATTCATCAAAGAGCGCTTGGATTTTCTCTGCTGCTGTCTCAAAGGAAACCGTACCTTCTTTTATAGAGGGTTTTGCCAAGTCCAGGATTTTCATACGCAAACCGTTGTTTTCGACAAAACCCCGATAAGCATTGGTGCTAACGAGAAATCCCGGCGGCACGTCGTAACCACCGGTGGCCATGCGTGCGAGAGATCTTCCCTTGCCGCCAACAATCTCCAGATCTGCTTCGGCGGTTCTAATGGGTATGGTGTACATTGTTGACAGGTTCCTTCGGGCTGATTCCTAGACAAAGAGCTGTGCCTTGGTGACACAAGCTCAGGCTACTGAGGGAATTGTGGATCAGTGAACCGTGAAAGTAGAGCAAGCAGCCTTCAGACTTCACCCAAATTCATCGAGTAATCAAGCCGAGTATTAGTTGAGTGGGGTTGTCTGACGGGGGAGTCGAACCCCTGCTGCCGGGATACGTACGAGCACCGCTCGGACGGTGACGATCACGAAATCGCCTACCAGCGATTTCGAAACAGCGAGGCAGCCCACCAGGAAACACAACACGAGGTTTTAATCCCGCGAGGCTGTCGCAGGCTGCAATAAAATCAAAAAATGGCATCCTGTGCCTGACGATCCGTGATTGAAAAGCACTATGCAAAGTGGATCCCGAACGCAGGCGATATAGCACGGCTACTCGCGCAGATCGAGGAGACACAAAATGATGCAACTGGGGGTAAATACCGCTTAACAGACGCTAAGTGGTTGTTTATTAAGAGAAAATTGGCGGAGCGGACGGGATTCGAAACCACCCGAGCACACCAGCATGGCCCGTTATGGTCCGCGAACCCGCATTCTTCCGTTCAAAGGTGGGCCAGACTTACCCATAAAGGGCTCCTCCTGGGGGTAAAACCTGGGGGTGGATTTTGAACCTGCGACCACTGTTGTCGGTGGACGAAAATTGCTCACTCGTGAAGATTGTAGCCCTCAGAGATTTGAGAGGGGCTCCAATGTACAAGCGGGAGCATCGCACTGTGTGGGTGCGGTTTTGAGCTGCAGTTGTTTCTCCTGATCATGGTTCAATAACACTCCACTTTGATTCTATTGCGGATAAAACTCGCACTGGAATCGGTAGTTGTTTTAAGAGGCTCTTGAACTCTCGAGGCCGAAATTTCGAATTCGTTAAATCCAGTTCAGGTAGACGCGCGAAGCGGCGACTCTTGCGGGTCGACAGATACAAGGTATCAATCAGCGCTTTTTCCGGACTGGCGATGAGGTAAGGGAGTCGTGATTCACTCCACTGCGCACCTTGCCGCATCAACTCGGGTTTGATCTGGAAAAATTCGAAGCTGGCAACGGCGGACTCAAGCACACGCCCCCGACCTGTCGTGGCAATCTGGATAGTCTTGGGAATTTGCGATATCACCTGGTGTATGTGAAGTGCCGTCAAGAACGAAACGTAACCCTGCTCTTTCCCCAGTAAATAAGGCACACAGGATAGTGGGTGAAAATACGGGTGAAAAATGTTCGCCCAAACACCCTTGGTGACTTTTGTCAGTTGCCCCTTTCCAGAAAGTCGTGTCAGCCGCTTGGTTGCAGCCGACATTGATACGCCGCTATGGGTCGCAAACTCACGGGTGGTAAAAATGACAAAATCTTCGGTGTTAAGTAATTCAGTCATTGGTCTCGAGTTCGTTCAATACCTGGTTTTGCAGGATTTCCCAGGCCGACTTGTCACCGAATTCTATACGGCTAGCGTCATCCAGGAACTCCACGACTTGTCCCTCGTAGTCCTCCCACTCAAGACTCATCAAGCAATCCATCGCTGTCGCGTACTCAGTATTGGTCAACAGGTTTGACCACGGCGCCGGTGGGCTATACCCGCCCCGGATCAGGATACCGAGATCAAATACGTCTCTTGCTTGTGTAACAGGTCGACCAGCCAGTGCACGCAATTTTTGAACCACCGCAGCGGAACCAGTGTAATGCGGACAGCGATACGACAATTTTCGATAGGCGCGGGCAATCGCCGTGTCGATCAGTGCTGTCTCGGCCTCGCCTGCCGCGCTATGAATCCGTCGCGAGAATTCGACCTTTGTAGGCAGTCGGTTACCGGCTACTGTCACCAGTGCGAAACGGAATCGTTGTGTTGTTTCAGTCTGTTTGGCTTTCGCCGGGTCATTGATTTCAATGTCCACAATATCGAAAGAGCGGAGGCTGCGCCTGAATGCATGATCGTTCAGAATCTTGTAGCCGTTTTTCTTCAATGTCTGGACACCACCGGCCAGTACATCGATATCCATATCTTCGGAGTAACGAGGACTATTGAAAAAGAACCGCAGATTAACCCCGCCTTTTAAAATGTAGAGACCGGGATCAGATAGTTTCAGAAGTCTTTCCAGAAAGTGGAAGTGAAAGACCTCTCGGATTTGCGTGTCTGAGAACATACTTAATTATACGTTCATATTTCCATATATGTCAATATATCCGCATAATTATACGGAGCGAGTAACCTGTGCATGGCGTTAGGTAGTCACTGCAAAATAGCAGATCAAATCCTAGCCTTGTAGTTGCCGGATGCCTGTTCACGATAAGTCACAGGAAGTCCAGCGTTCTGCTCTTTGTCCATTTTCTGGTGCTCATCGCGAACGCGTCCCGACCCGGCGGAATCAAAGCTCTAATCGCGGAAAATCTAATACTCAAAAATCAACTCAGCGTGCTGAGCCGTGCCCGACAGAAAGCACCGAATCTTACGGCAGCCGATCGATTCTTGTTTGGCATGTTGTCCTTGGGTGTTGCACGAAAACGGCTACGCTCCGTAGCAATCGTCATCAAACCCTCTACACTTTTAAATTTTCATCGCGCCTTGGTCAAACGCAAATATCGCCGCTTGTTCGGCAACAGAGGTCATCGACGACCCGGGCCTGGTGTGGCCGTATGCAGAATGTTCAACCACGCTATTTCGGGGAGCGATCCACCCCGCTACCTCAGTAGCGACAATGATCCTCTTTTCCGATTTCATCGGTGGCGCGCAAATCTGCGAATCCTGGAAGTAACGGAGATCAAAAGTCTTCCGTATGCGCCTATGTCTCATCCGTTCATCGAACGAGTGATCGGCACCATTCGACGCGAATATCTAGATCACGTGCCTTTCTGGAATTCCCTTGACCTTGAGAGAAAACTGGACGAATTCAAAGACTACTACAATAACCACCGTACACACGCAGCCCTCTCCAGGCTTTCACCGACGAAATTCGGTCAACAAACCAACCAGGCATACGTCAATATCAACGACTATGGTTGGCAACAACATTGCCGCGGATTATTCCACACGCCAATTCCTGCGTGAGCACCAATTCGCCACCTACAGGCTTTTAATCAATAGGCCACTCAGGATGATGTCGATTGATGACATAGGTGTGCTTATGCTTCAAAGGAGAATGTTTGTGTGGATGCCGATGCGGTTCCGGCCCTTCCCACCCTTCGTGTGCGTGTTGATGATGCTCGTCGTGAATGTGCGGGTGATCGTGGCGCGTCGGCGTGTGTGTGTGTTCTAGCGCGTGGACGTCATCGGTTGGCCAAAGAAATAACGCCACACCTGTCGAGGCTAGAGAGATTACTCCGAGTATCAGAAAGGCGGCAACCAAACCCAGTGTGCCTCCAACCCATCCAGCGAGCCCGTAAGTAACCAGCCAACAACCATGTGACAATGCGAACTGTGCCGCGAAAATTGCAGGCCGGTTGCCGTCATCGGCTGAACGCTTCAACAATCTACCCGAGGGGGTCTGCACGAGTGATGATCCAAAACCGAGAATCGCCCAAATTATCCATAGCGAAAGCGAGCTTGGTTCAGACAATCCAAGCAGAAGCCCGGTCGTCAAAAGCACGCCGCCAGCCAACATGAACGGACGATCTGGCAAACGATCAAGGAAGCGTGGCAATGTCAGCGCGGCGACCATAGAACCCGCACCGAAGGCGGCAAATGCCAAAGCGGTTTCGCTCTCTGTGCCGCCGAGATGGTCACGCACATAAACCACCGTGTTGACGATGACCATCGCGCCAGCAGCGGCAACCGCAAACGAAAGGGCGAGCAGTCCGCGTAGCCTTGGCGTGGCTAAATAGGCTCGCGTACCAAACGTCAAGTTTTCCCACCCGCCTTCACGCTCGTTGGCTTTGGGTGAAGGCAGCCGCACAGAAAAGACCAATAGTGCAGAAATGAGGAAGGTTGTCGCATTCACAACAAACAACGCATCGTAGCTCAATATCACTAACGCGGCGGCAGCCAACAATGGACTCAACAGATTCTCAAGATCGTAGGCTAGTCGAGACAGGGACAGCGCACGTGTATACCGGGCGTCGTCGGGCAATAGGTCCGGAATAGTTGCCTGAAATGTTGGAGTAAAACCCGCTGAGCAAGCGTTGAGGGCGAAAATGAGAACGTAGATCTGCCAAATCTCAGTGATAAAAGGTAGGCACAAAACAATCGTTGCACGCACACCATCTAGCCCTATGAGCAATGCCCGACGCGGTAGACGGTCGGCGAACGCTCCAATAATTGGCGCTATGCCGACATACGCCACCATCTTGAGAGCAAGCGCGGTACCGAGAACAATACCCGCGTCGCCCCCCGCGAGGTCGTAGGCTAAAAGCGCGAGGGCAACCGTAGATAGACCGGTGCCCGCCAGCGAGATCACTTGAGCGGTGAACAGTCTGCGATACGTTCTGTCTGCGAGCGGTGATATCACGTTTTGAGTCATGTCATGTCTGCAGGGCAGCTTCATCTTCTAGATCAACAGCTCTTCGTCGGCCATGTACCAAGCGATATAGAGCCGGCAATACGATGAGAGTCAACAGCGTAGACGATATGATGCCACCAATCACAACAGTGGCTAACGGACGCTGCACTTCCGAACCGATACCTGTGTTTAGCGCCATCGGAACAAAACCGAGCGCTGCGACTAAAGCAGTCATCAGTACTGGCCGGAGACGCGTCAAAGCCCCTTCGGTGATGCTGGCATCCAAGGATTGACCATGGCTGCGCAAATCACGGATAAATGAGACCATCACCAGTCCGTTCAATACCGCAACCCCAGAGAGCGCGATGAATCCGACCGCTGCAGAAATCGAGAATGGAATGTCTCGCAGTATCAGTGCCACGATGCCACCTGTCAGAGCTAAGGGAACACCGGAGAAAATGACGCACGCGTCCCGGATTGAACCAAGCGCCATTACCAGTAATCCAACGATCAATAGTAGCGTTACAGGAACAACTACACTCAAGCGTGTCGCAGCCGATTGTAGATTCTGATAAGTGCCACCGTATTCCACCCAATACCCGAATGGCACGTTAACTTGCAGGGCGATTGTCTCCTGGACATCTCGAACAAATGAACCCAGATCACGCCCACGAACATTTGCAGTCACCACAATGCGGCGTTTACCATTCTCTCTGTTAACCTGATTGTAGCCATTTACGAGTTCGGTTTGCGCAAGTTCGCTGAGCGGCACAAAGTCACCATTTTCCAGCGAAACCGGTAGGTTCAACAAACTGTCCGGGTTGCCGCGTAGCCGTTCTGGTAGTCGAACGACGATGTCAACGCGTTGGTCACCGTCGTAGAGCTGGCCAGCTACAGTCCCACCGAGCGCCGTGCTAACAAGCTCTTGCAGATCTGCAATACTGATTCCGTAGCGCGCGATCGCCTCCCGATTCGGTACGATCGTTAATACCGGTAGGCCTGTGGTCTGTTCGACTACAACATCAGCAGCACCTGAAACTTGGTTAAGCGCGCCTTCAATCTCTTCACCGAGCGCAATCAAAGTATCAAAATCATCCCCGAATACCTTGATCGCAAGCTCCGCTCGCACGCCGGCGATAAGTTCGTTGAAGCGCATTTGAATGGGCTGCAGAAATTCATAGCGATTACCCGGGATGGGCGACACCTGGGCTTCTAGTTCTCGAACGAACTGTGATTTTGGCTTATCAGGATCAGGCCATTCCTTGCGCGGTTTCAGAATGATGAAGTTATCTGCGACACTCGGCGGCACAGCATCTGTTGCAACTTCGGCAGTACCTATCTTGGCAAAAACCCGCTCCACCTCAGGGAGCTTCATGATTTCCGCCTCCAACTCCTCCTGCATCTGCACGGCCTGTGTTAACGATGTGCCTGGTATGCGCAATGCGTGCATGGCGACGTCGCCTTCGTCGAGATTAGGTACAAACTCAGTGCCCAACTGCAAAGCCAGCCACCCACAAACCGCTACCAACACGACCGCAGCGCTTACCACAAGCCGGCGAAAACGAAGCGCCATCATCAAAACCGGTCGATACAGTGAACGAGCGCCCCGAACGATGACATTCTCTTTCTCGATGATCGGTTTTCTAAAGAGCAAGGCCACGCCAGCTGGCACAAAGGTGATCGAAAGGATCATGGCGCTGATGAGTGCGATGACAACAGTGGTGGCCATTGGATGGAACATTTTGCCTTCGATACCAGTCAAAGCAAAAATCGGGATGTAGACCGCCGTGATGATGAACACACCAAACAAGGCTGGACGAATCACCTCATGGGTCGCTTCATAGACCACTGCTAATCGTTCGCTTAGAGTTTCTGTCGCTTTGCCCGCTTGGCTCAACCGCCGCAAACAATTCTCGACAATGATCACGGCGCCATCGACGATGAGACCAAAGTCGAGCGCGCCCAGGCTCATAAGATTCGCGCTGACTTTGCTCTGCACCATACCGGTAATGGTCATGAGCATCGCGATGGGAATGACCGCAGCCGTGAGCAGTGCTGCACGGATGTTCCCCAGAAAAAGAAACAAGACGACGATCACTAACAAAGCACCTTCGACGAGATTCGTTCTTACGGTTGCCAACGTTTTATCGACTAATCCTGTGCGATCATATACGGCAGTCGCCCTAATACCTGGCGGCAGACTCGCCTGTACGTCAATCAGTTTCTCGGCCACGGCATTCGCGACAGCTCGACTGTTTTCACCGATCAGCATAAACACCGTGCTCATGACTACTTCGTGGCCGCCTTGCGTGGCGGCCCCGGAGCGGAGTTCTTGACCCAGGCCCACGCTTGCGACATCGCGCACGCGGATGGGCACGCCATCGGTTTCGTTGACAACAATAAGTCCGAGCTCAGCTATCTCGTTAGCTTGACCAGGCATTCGCATAAGCCATTGCGCACCGTTGTGCTCAATGAAGCCCGCGCCCTGGTTGGTATTGTTTCGTTCGAGTGCGGTCACGACGTCGGTATACGTTAGCCCATGCGCGAGCAGCTTCGTGGGTTCTGGTGCAATCAGGATTTCCTTCTTAAAACCGCCAATAGGATTGATTTCTACGACTCCAGGCACGCGTAGAAGCTGAGGGCGGATGATCCAATCGTGCACCGTGCGCAGATCAGTGGGCGTGATCGGTTTGCCCTCTGCACTGAGCGCTCCAGGTTCTGCGTCAACTGTAAACATGAAGATTTCGCCCAACCCGGACGCTATAGGCCCTAGCGCAGGTTCGAGTGATCCCGGCAGCGACGCTTTTGCGGCATTGGTACGCTCAGCAACCTGTTGTCGCGCAAAGTAGATATCGGTGCCTTCTTCAAAAACCACGGTTATCTGCGAGAGGCTGTAGCGAGACGTTGATCGCGTATAAGCAAGCTGAGGTATGCCTGCCATGGCATTTTCCAGCGGAAATGTTACGCGCTGCTCCACTTCGAGCGGCGTATATCCCGGCGCCTCGGTGTTCACCACAACCTGCACGTTGGTGATATCCGGCACGGCATCGATCGGCAATCGAGTGAAGTTCCACAAGCCCAGACCAACCAACAACAACACTGCAAAGAGAACGAGACCACGTCGCGACAGCGACAGTTTGATGATGTATTCCAGCATATTTTCGCCCTCAGTGATCGTGTGATGCGCCGGACTTTTCAATGTCGGCTTTGACGAGATAACTGTTTGTGGTCACATAACGAGTACCGGCGTCCAAGCCACCGAGCACTTCAATCCACTCACCATCCTGTCGACCCAGATCGAGCATGCGCACTTCGTACTCATCACCGATTTGTGCGTAAACGACCGTAAAATCACGGAAGACCTGCAGCCCGGATCGCTTTACCGCAAGCGGCACTGCGTGTTGCGCGATTTGAATATCGCCGGTGACGTACATACCAGGTACAAGCGCACCATCAGAGTTCTCCAGCTCCACACGTGCCAGCACCGACTGGTTCGCCTCAGCCACGCTGTTGAGTCGAGCTACAACGCCGTCCCGCTTGATATTTCCGTCTGCATGAACAACACCCTGAGCCCCCTTTTTCACTCGGCCGCGATCCGAAGGAAATACCGCCAGCTCAGCCCAGACTGTCGATGTATCCATGATCGTGAATAACTGTCGTCCATCGGTTTGCTCCCCCGGATTAGCAGTACGGTCCGTCACAACGCCGCTGATAGCCGCCTTAATGGTGTAGGGTTTTAGGCTCTCGTTGCTCTCGATCGTCGCCAGCAACTCGCCACGTCGCACGGAGTCACCAATTGATACGTTTACGGATTGAATGACGCCGTCAAAGCGCGCACTGACCACCGCTACTTTTTCTGGGTTTGGCACGATCCGCCCATAAGCACTAACAGCCTCGACGATCGTGGCAGGGCCCGCAGTTTCGGTTTCAAGGCCAAATGCTTCCGCAATCTCTGCTCCAATGCGAGTACGCCCTTCAAAATTGTCGTACTCCCACCGATGCAGCGCGCCGCGATACCGTGCCTCGATGGTTACGACAAAGGAATGCGGTTCATAGATAACCGTGTCGCCGCGTAGAAAATCATCCTGTTGAGTAAAACCAACAACATCTTTGACATTCCCTAGCCGAGTCAGCGTCACCTGCAGATCTATATCGTTAGGTGAGACCGGCACGCTGGCATCCGTCACCCAGACGCGAAATTCAGGCGGCACGCCTGTCTCAAATATGGCGAGTTCTAGCGTGAAATCACCATCGATTAGCATTCGCCCATTGTGAGGGCCTTTTTCAGGTTCGGCCTCGGTCATAGAGCCGTGATCGGTATGCGAACCATTGTCGTGTTCCGAACTCGCGCCGCTACAACCCGTGAGCGCCAACAACACGCAGATCACGAGCCAATTCCTGTATCTAAAAATATTCATCTCAATCCTCATGGGTGCGCGGACAAGGACAGCATTGCCGTCCCTGTCAGTCTTTCGATTTCAATCACGTGCTCGTGCGCATCGATACTCGCCTCAACCAAGGCGGTACGCGCATCCAAGACCTCAGCTTGCACTTGCTGTAGCTCAAAATAACCGTAGCGACCTGATGCAAAAGCGCGCTGGGTATCCGCCAGCGCTTGCTCGACCCGAGGTAACACCGCATCACGTAGCGCCGTCGTTCGGTGCAAGCTGTGTTGCAATCCTTGGTAGAGCGCAAACAATTGGGTTTCGATCTGCACGCGCGTGGCCCTTCGATCAGCATCCGTCTGGGAAAGTCGGGCTCGGGCTCCGGCAACCCGACCTTGGTTGCGATTGCGCATCGCAAGCGGAATTGTGATCCCAGCTACAAAAGCCTGGTCATCACTTCGCTCCAATCGGCGGATACCAGCACTGATGCGCCAGTTCGGCTTGGCATTTGCTTGTGCTAAACGTAACTCCGCTTCGCGCAATCGTTGCTCGGTGAGATAGCGTGACAGATCGGGGTTTTGTTCAATGCGCGCGAGTAGGCTCTGAAAATCTCCCGGCGTCGGCAACGCAAGGATATTGCCGGAAACTCCGGCGAAATCGGGTTGCGTATCACCCCACTGGGCGGCGAGCCAGTGGTTTGATGTCACAAGCTCGTGCTCAACGTCCTCTCGTGCCAGTTCCATCCGTGCAAGCGACGCCTCGGCCCGCGCGAGGTCTGCTTCTGGTGTCCTACCTGCTTGAACGCGTTCTCTAACGGCAGCTACTGTTTGCTCAGCAAGCGTAACCGCTTCCTGCGTTCTAACGAGCCGCTCCTGATTGGCGAGGCTCTCGAGCAACAAGCGTGCCGTTTCCGCGACCACATCCATGCGTTGAATTTCCGCTACTGATTCGAATAGCGAAACTCCAGCTCGCGCGGCTGCAACGCGGCGTTCGCGTTTGCCGCGTTCTAATACCCAGCCCAAACTCAGCGTAGTTTCAACGGAATCAATACCCTCAAATGCACCGGAGCCAGCAACGTTTTCAACTTCAAGGCCTAATTCAATGTTCGGGCGGAGCTGTGATTGCGTTACTCGACCTTTTTGAGCTGCAATCTGATAACCAAATGCGATCAGTGACGGATTGCGCTCCAGCGTCCTCTGAACGGCTTTTTCTAAGTTAAGGGTGGCACTCTCGTCAGCTGATACCATTTGAGGTAGAGCGAAATAGCTGACTAGGAGCAGCAAGCACAACGAATCAAGCCGGTACCTGTGTGATACCCACATAAACATATCTCCCGTCGCGTTCTAGCGAACGCGTTTTGATAAACGAGCGAACGATGAACAGCTAGAAGCGGCTCAGAGCGTTCTCAAAAAGGTATGTTTATAAGGAGATAGGTGGGGCGCGAAGCGGAGGCCGCCAGCGAAGACGGTGCCGGACTTTGCCTGTTTGTGCAGGCGGTGAACGAAGCCGGTGTGATGTCCAAGCAGTAGCTGCTAAAACTATTGCGAGGACAAACAGCAATGGAACGAGTTTGGACCAGCTCCCACTAAGCTGTTCGAGTAAGGACACATCGATTTCCACGCTATGATCGTGGATCCCGCTCACGCCATGGTGGGTGTGATCTTCCGGTGTCGCATGGTGTAAATGGGCAACATGCAAGCCCGCATCTTTACCATCGGCGTCAATATGCATATGCAAGCCACTAAGCTGCATGGCAAACAAGCAAATGAATGCTACTACAGCTATTGATCTGGGAGTTCTACACATAACTCACTATACCCATCCTAATTGGTCGATGCTGCGATTTTTTGGATAAGTGCGTTTATGGTTTCGCTCACCATCTATTCGCCTAACTGAATTCGGATCCCAGCGTTAGCAACGAACCCTTCCAGCGAAGCCCAAGCGTCAACCGTCCAACGGCCATCAGGCGTTCGATTCGGACGAACCAACACGTCTTCGCGTGTCTGACGTACGTTGAGTAGGTTTTCGAGATTCAGGAAAAAGCTGTATCGGCCTCGAATAATCTCTCCGAGCAGACCGACCTCAAAGTATGGATCACTCTCAAAACGGTATGGATTGTCCTCTAGGGACTGAGTGCCAGTGTAGTAGACCTCAAAGCCAATACGGCCCTTTTCCTCCACCTCCCATATCGCAACTAATCCTGCGGAATGACGTGGCGTTAAGGGTACGCTTCGCCGCCCCACATCACCTTCATCTGGCTCACTCGCATCAGTGTATAGGTAGCTTGCGGTAACCACGAAGGAATCAAGACGCCAACGCATCAGCGCTTCTATACCACGTGTACGCGTAACCCCTTCAACATTGACCATCTGAACGCGGTCTGCCGCCAACGTTTCTAGTCGAACAGCATCATCAATGTTCGAACCAAAAAATGTCAGCCCGGTTTCAAGATTGCCTGCTGAATAGCTGACATCAATCGATGCGGTCTCCGCCGTTTCGGCCTTCAAATTGGCAAGTGGTTCCAATCGTGAAAGTCCTGCGGCCTCTGTTTCTTCAAGGAATGGCGTTGGTGCAAAAAAGCCTCTGCCCCACGAACCTCGAACTGTCCAGGCACCTTCTCGGAACAACAGCGCCATCCGAGGGCTTAATTCTCCGCCATACTCACTATGGTCATCCCACCGAAAGCTCAACGCCCCTGATAAACGTTCACCAAAATCTTGGTCAAAGTGTGCAAATGCTGCCGGTGATTCATATGTGTAATCATGAATCGAAAATGTGTCCGAGTCGTATTCATCTGATTGGAAGGCGACGCCGCCTACCCAGGAGGCACTGGGTAAGTCACCAGATAGCGACGCTTCGGTGAGTATCGTCTGATGGCGATCTTCTTCCAAAAGATTTCCAAACACATGATCATGTTGCTGCAGGACAGCGGAAGCGCGAACCTGAGCAGAGAGTTGATCATTGATAGGATGCTGCAACACAAAGCCACCATCGAGACGGTCAGTATCTTGGTGTTGTGGAAACGGGTTGCCATCCGGTACAACGCTACCACCGAGCGTGCCGCCTTTCCGATCTTCACCCATCGCGCCAACAGTTAAGTACAGGTTTGTGCCTTCAGACCCATCCCAGAAAAGACGAGGCCGCACGCTCCAGCGCTCGTATTCGGGTAAATCTATCCAACCGTCATTGTCCAGGTCTTTCGCGCTGTGATGATTGGCCGCTAACAGTAACGATCCACTCCACCGATTCCCTAACGGGGTGGATGCGTACGTCGAAAAATCCTGGCCGTCCCGTGTTGTTGCATTGAGGATCACTTCACCTTCAGTCTCCTCTGATGGCCGTTTTGATACGAGGTTAATCACACCGCCGAGCGCTTGGCCGCCGTAAAGGGCAGACGCTGAGCCTTTGATCACCTCAATTTGGCCAAGGTCACTAGGCGGTACCTGCAATAAGCCCAGGCCGGATGCCTGACCGCCATAGAGTGGCAAGCCGTCTGCTAGAAGCTGTGTGTAACGTCCTCGCATCCCATGGATGCGTATATTCGAGGAGCCAAGTGCGGGCGCAGTTACCTGGACGCGAAGCCCGCCAGTCTCTGCAAGCATCATCGAGATATTGCCTGGGCGCATCATGATCTTTTCGCTGATTTCTTCTTGATCGAGCACCTCGATACGCGTGGGCTGATCCTGAACACGGCGGCGCGATCTGGTTGCCTGCACCAAGATTTCCTCTATTTCTTCCATCTCGTCATGGTTACCTTCTTCGGCAACAGCAGGGTTGGTCATGAATACAGAAACAACCAGAACAATCACAGCAGTTACATAAAAACCGACCTGCAATGCGTTCGTGCACACCTCACATTTAATCTCAGTGTTATCCATCAACCATCTTTTCCCTTTTCGCATCGGACACGATGGAAATGCCACCGCGTAACACAACAAATACAATAAGCGCGCCCATCACCAAGTCGGGCCACTTTGCATCAAGCAGAAGAATAAGAACTCCGGCAGCAATGACCCCGATATTCGCGATAACGTCATTTTTTGAGAACACCCAACTTGCCCTCATATGAACCTCGCCATCACGGTGCTTGGCTATCAGAGCCAGGCAGATCACATTTGCAATGAGTGCGATCAAACTAACACTGATCATGAGACCGGGCTCCGGCTCGCTGCCCATAAACGTCCGCCGGAGTATCTCTACAGCGACGCTGATCGCAAGAAGAATCTGGAGCACACCGCTAAGCATCGCCGCTCGATTTTTCAGCTTGGCACTCCGACCAACGGCATACAGACTCACGCTGTAGACCGCAGCATCTGCCAGCATATCTAACGAGTCCGCAATGAGGCCCGTGGACTGAGCGATAACGCCAGCAATGAATTCAGCCACGAACATGGCGGCGTTAATGCCGAGCACGATCCACAGCACACGCGCTTGTTCCTTAGTTTCGACATCAATTGAGCAACACTCGTCCGCCATTTCTTTTTTAGTCTGAGACCAAGACACCTTGTCATGTGCTATTAGTTGCACGATAATGCAACTATGCAAGTAATTAAAGTCCCCATCGAAGACATATTTCAAGCGTTGTGCGATAAAACACGTTTGAGAATCGTCCGCTTGCTCGCCACAGCCCAGGAAGAAGCCTGTCTGTGTGAACTCGTCGACAGTCTGCTAGAACCTCAATACAAACTCTCACGGCATCTTAAAATCCTACGTCAGGTCGGTTTGTTGACAGCGGAAAAAGAAGGCCGTTGGGTATATCACCGGCTAGTCACAGAACCAGAGCATCTGAAATCGATGTCAGAGTTCATCGCATCGCTACCTGATGACGAGTCCATTTATTGCGATGACTTTGAGCGTTTTAGCGAGCGACTTTGTCACCGCGAAGACGGTCGGTGTCGAGTTGGCGTGTTAACTAACTCTTTGAAGTCTGCCTAGAACCGTCATCTCTGGCTAACGACCCAAATTAACCCATCGACCTGTCGAATCACAGTAGTGCAAATACGCATCACCAAAGTTGCCGGCCAATATTCTCTCTTCCGGAATAATCTGCAGCCGCGTTATTGCGACCAAATATAAAACCAGGCCAACAACTGCGCTGAGTTGCCCTAAGAACAATCCCCATCCCAGCAACGCCATGAACATGGCGACATACATTGGATTACGGGTATACCTATAAATTCCAGAAGTAACAATGCTTCCGGATTGGTTAGGATCAAGCGGATTTACCGTCGTCTGATGTCGACGGAATGCTGTTAACGCAGCGCTCAGTATCGCGACCGCAATCGCTCCTGCTGCTAAGCCAAGCGCCGCTCTTTTAGACGTCGCGAGCACCCTTTCATGTTGAATAGCTTGGGCGCACCAGTACATGACTCCTGCGCACACCACAACAATCATCACGGGTGGGAGTTTCAGCTCGAACTGCGACAAGATGAGCCCAATCAGCGCAGCGGGTGAGCCGAAGCGAGGAACATCTGCCGCGTAGTCGATGAATTCAGCGCCGTAATTTTCCTTCATCCAGATCTCTTCAAGAAATGGCGCGGCGATATATAGACAGGCCCATAGGGTCAGCAAGGCGATTAGAAACCAAGAGTTAACAAGGATCGCCCAGCCAACCATGCCGAGAATCGAAACCACATAGATCGGATTCCTGCTCACGGCAAATGGGCCTTTGGTTTTAAGCCCCGTGGCCTCGCCGAACGCATTCTTCCAGCCAAGAAAGCCCGTCCAGGTCAGAGCGAAACCAAACCCGATCGTAAGAAGCGCTATGCCAAACAGGTACCGCCACATACTTCCGGGATGGAAATCCACGACGCTGAGAACAAGCAGGCTAATGAAGAACACCCGAAAGAGTGCTCTGAAAGTGCCATGTTGCCAAGAGTCAGCGCTTGGCGGCGGCCAAAACTCAAAACCGCGCTTTACGAACCTTGCGCTTGAAAGCATCACAATAACGAATGCAGCGGTAAATCCTATTAAAAAGACAACTGTGGGCAGCATCTTGACCGTTCCATAACCTCAACGACATTCGAATTATCATATTATATGAACATGTGTTCAATTGTTTATTTGTAAGCCGTTTATATCTATTAATCACTCATTCGAGGCAGTTACCCACTTCGTCCATTTGTTCAAATTCAATGGTGCTGTGTTCGATCTGGTAGTCCGCTTTTAGATGTTCTCGAATGCTCGCTTTCAGCTCAGCAACGTTGGGCCAGTAATCATCTGAGACAACAACGTGCCCCTCGAGAGAGATACGTCGCTCCTCAATTTCCCAGACATGGACATGGTGCACGTCGACGACCCCATCAAGCTCCTTCAAGGAATCAATGACGGCATCGCGATCAAACCCAGGTGGGGCGGCGAGCATCAACATCCGCACAACGCCCTGCCCTTCTTTAATCGACATAAAGAGCACATACCCAGCAATGAGCAACGTGATGAGTGGATCGATGATGGTCCAACCAAACACGATGATCACAGAGCCCGCGATGATGACTGCTATAGAACCCAGAGCGTCGGCGACATTGTGCAAAAACGCGGCGCGGATATTGATGCTTTCTTTCGACAAACGATAAGTCAATAACGCGGTGATCCAATCCACCACAAGCGCTATGGCGGCGATGATCACGACAAGCCACCCGTCAACGCCCTGAGGTTCGATAAATCGCATGACCGACTCGTAGATAAGGTAAAGACCAATCATCGTGAGTGTCGTGTAGTTGATCAGCGCGGCAACGATTTCAGCCCGCCCATATCCAAAGGTCATGTCCGCATTCCCAGGCCGACGTGCAATCTTGCGCGCACCAAAAGCGATGATCAGTGAGATCGCGTCGCTAAAGTTATGCAACGCATCTGCAATCAGCGCCAGGCTGCCAGAGAGAACGCCCCCAATGAGCTGAGCAACGGTCAATCCCAGATTGACGAGAACCGCCCATAAAACACGGCCATCGCCGCTAGTGTGACTATGTTGGTGTGCCATTCTCGTCTCCAGGTTTTTGGTGTTCGCGCCGGTGGATCCATTGATAAAGAGCCGGCAACACGACAAGCGTCAGCAGAGTCGAGGAAAGGATCCCGCCGATGACAACGGTTGCAAGTGGACGCTGAACCTCTGCACCCGTGCCTGTGTTAAGCGCCATAGGCACAAACCCAAGGCTCGCGACCAATGCTGTCATCAGAACTGGTCTCAGCCGAATCAGCGCGCCCTGGGTCACGGCTTTGATGAGGTCACCGTCTCGCTGCCACAGCTCACGAATAAACGAGACCATAACCAGACCATTGAGCACAGCAACTCCGGACAGCGCGATGAACCCGACCCCGGCAGAAATAGAGAGTGGCATATCCCGTAGCCATAACGCGAACACGCCGCCGGTTAAGGCAAGCGGCACACCGGAGAAGATGACCAACGTGTCTTTGAGATTACCAAACGCCATCATTAGGAGTGCCAGAATAATCAGAAGGGTAATCGGCACAACAACTGACAAGCGCTGAGACGCAGACTCCAGCTGCTCAAAGGTCCCACCATAGGCAAGCCAGTATCCGGCTGGCATTTGCACTTCACTGCTCACACGACTCTGCACGTCCTCGACAAAGGACCCTAAATCCCGACCGCGAACGTTGGCCGTTACGACAACACGCCTTTTTCCGTTTTCCCGACTGATCTGGTTCGGCGCCGGCGCAAGTACTGCGTCGGCCACTTCCGATAGGGGCACATATCCTCCATCTGGAAGGGTCAATGGTAAGGACCCCAACCGGTTAATGTCCTGGCGTAGATGTTCGGGCAGGCGAACAACAAGCTCGAAGCGCCGATCACCTTCGTAAATCAGCCCTACGCCTTCGCCGCCAAAGCTGGTTGATACTACATCTTGAAGCTCCTCGAGGCTCAAGCCATACCGCGCGAGTGCCACACGTTTTGGCGAAACCGTCATCATCGGAAGGCCCGTGGTTTGCTCAAGACGCGTATCGGCCGCCCCCGGAACTGTTTCAACAACCTCTAATATTTCTTCGCCAACGCGCTTGAGTTCGTCCAGGTCATCACCAAAGATCTTGATGCCAAGATCAGCACGCACCCCAGATATGAGCTCGTTAAAGCGCATCTGAATCGGCTGGGTGAATTCATAGTTATTCCCGGGTAACTGCCGCACAGCACTTTCGATTTCTGCGACAAGCTGTGCTTTCGTTTTACCTGGATCTGGCCAGTCGGCGCGCGGCTTCAATATCACGAAATTGTCAGCCACATTTGGCGGCATCGGATCGGTTGCCACTTCCGGCGTACCAATCCGAGCAAAAACTTTATCTACTTCAGCAAACTCCTTGATGCGCCCTTCCAACTGGGATTGCATGGCAACAGATTGCTCAAGTCCGGTACCCGGAATGCGCATTGCATGTAGGGCAATATCTCCCTCGTCAAGCTGAGGGATGAACTCGGTGCCTAGCGTTGTCGCAAGCCAGCCCGTAAAGATCACAAGAGCAGCTGCAGCACTTAGAACTATCCATCGCAATCGCAGGATGACAGCCAGGGCCGGCCGGTAGACTGACTTGACGGCTACAATGACGCGGCTTTCTTTTTCACTTACACGACCATTCATGAAGACCGCAATGGCTGCAGGAACAATCGTTAGCGAAAACAGCATGGCAGCGATCAGCGCCATGACGACCGTCGCGGCCATGGGATGGAACATCTTTCCTTCAATGCCTGTTAGGGCAAAGATTGGCACATAAACCACAGTGATGATCGCAACGCCAAAAAGGCTCGGCTTAATCACTTCACGCGTTGCCGAATACACCACATCTAATCGCTCGCGTAACGGCAGCAGTCCACCGCGCCGTTGTTGGGCTTCCGCGAGACGCCGAATAGTATTTTCAACAATGATGACGGCACCATCGACAATCAGACCAAAATCAAGTGCACCTAAACTCATCAGGTTGGCCGACACGCCGGTGCGCACCATGCCAAACATCGTGGCCAGCATCGCCAACGGAATAATGGCTGCGGTGATCAGCGCTGCCCGGAGATTACCAAGGAGTAGCATCAAAACAACGATGACCAACAACGCGCCTTCCAGCAGGTTTTTCTGCACGGTCGCAATGGTCTTATCAACGAGCGTTGTACGATCATAGACCGTTTCAAGCACAACACCGCCAGGTAGAGTTGTTCTAATATCTTCAAGACGCACAGCAACATCACGAGCGACTTCACGTGAGTTTTCGCCGACCAACATGATCGCGGTGCCGAGAACGGTCTCGATACCATCACGCGTGGCCGCCCCTGTTCGGAGCTCCTTGCCGATACTCACTTCGGCGACATCAAGCACCTTGACGGGATTGCCGTGTGGATTGGCAATCACGACTTGCTCGATTTCCTCGATTGTTGCGAGCTGACCTTGAGAGCGAATGAGCACCTGCTGACCACCTTCCTCAATGTAACCCGCACCACGGTTGTCGTTGTTCCGACGCAGCGCATCACCTAGCTCGGCCATACTGAGTCCATAAGCGAGTAGTTTCTCGGGGTAAGGAGTAACGTGGTATTGCTTGTCATAACCACCAATCGTGTTGACTTCAATGACACCTGGAACCAGCGATAGCTGTGGTTTGATGATCCAGTCCTGGACCTCCCGCAGACTAAGGGCGTCATAGTGTCGCCCCTGATCATCCACAGCGCCGGGCTCTGCCGAGACCGTGTACATGAAGATTTCACCAAGGCCTGTTGCAATCGGACCCATCTTGGGCTCAATGCCGTCAGGCAGTACGTTCTTAATCGCGCCCAGCCGTTCATTAATCAGATTACGCGCAAAATACAAATCTGTGCCGTCTTCAAAGACAACGGTGACCTGTGAGAGCCCATAGCGTGAAAGCGAACGCGTGTAGGCTAGATTTGGAAGTCCGGCAAGCGCCGTTTCGACGGGATAGGTAATGCGCTGCTCGGATTCCAACGGCGAGTAACCCGGCGCTTCGGTATTAATCTGAACTTGCACATTGGTAATGTCCGGAACCGCATCAATCGGTAGTTCCCGATAACTCCAGAGCCCAACGCCAATAACAACAAGTACGAGGGCCAAAAAGAGATAACGTCTCTCAATGGCCGTTTTAAGTATTGAATCAATCATAGTGGGGCTCCTTAATGCTCATGCGCAGCGCCGGACTTTTCGATGTCGGCTTTGATTAAGTAGCTGTTCTCCACCACATAGGTCACGCCAGGCTCGAGCCCGCCAAGCGCTTCGGTAAACTTGCCGTCTGAGCGGCCAAGCTTAAGGGGATGAAACTCATAGCGCTCGGCATCCTGCGTGAATACTCCGCGCACACCTTCAAGGGTTTGAAGAGCGCGGTTATCTACCACAAGTGATGCGCTGAATGTCTCAACGACGATATCACCCTCAACGAACATGCCCGGGCTCCAGACGCCAGTCTCGTTGTCGATTTCCGCGCGCGCTATGACAAAAGGATGGTCATCCAGGCTCGGCATTATGTTTTCGATCTTCGAACTGGTTGCTTGTGACGCGCTCGATAACCGCAAGGGTTGGCCTGTTCTAACATCGGCAAGTTGCCCTTCGAATATTCGCAGCTCCGCCCAGAGCTGCTCTGGGTTCACGATCGAAAACAGGACCTGGTCTTGCGCGAGCTCGCCAGCATTGGCGTGGCGCTGCGTGACGACCCCCGAGATCGGAGCGAATATCGTGTAGCTCTTAAGAGAAGTGTTGGCTTCAATCCTTGCTAAGCGATCTCCAGCACTCACGACATCACCGATGTCCACCGATACCGTCTCGATGAGGCCAGGAAATCTCGCGCGCATATGACTGATCTGGTTCGGGGGGACTGCCACTCGGCCGTATGTTTTGACCGTTCGCGACAGCTCGCCCGATCCCGCTACCGCAGTAACAATTCCACTGGAACGTGCTTGTTCTGCATCGATCGACGTAACAATTTCTTCTCCACGGCCGCCGTCGTGAGCGTGCTCGTCTTCTTCAGCGGTCGCGTTCAAAGGTATAAACAATAAACCCCAACTCAGGGAGATGAGTATTAGCATGGTTTTCATTGCACATCCTCCTTTCGTAGTTGTTGAACGGCTTCACTGTTTGCCAGTGAAAGACCGGTCAGTTGTTCAATAATCACACCGGCTTGAAGCGCTGCAGCCGCGGTGTCTATAAGGGTGGCTTTGGCATCCACCAGAGCTTGCTGAGCTGCAATCAGATCAAGATATCCATAGCGTCCTGATTCATAGGCCCGACGCGTTGTTGAGAGTGCCTGTTCAAGTGCTGGGATGGTTTCGTCTTGCAGCGTTCGGGACGCCTCGATACTTTGCGCTCGTGTCCAATAGCCATCAAAGAGTCTCGCGTAGAGCTCATTGAGGGCTTGCTCGCGTCTGATCGGCACTTCGTTTCGCTCTGCCATCGCTGCCGCCACATCTCCTCGGTTTCGACGTCCGCTGAAGAGCGGCATCTCTATTGAGGCGACCAGAGCGGTATCACCCGGCCCCTGCAACCGGCGCATACCAAGCGACCAACGAAGATCGGATTTGCTTCGGCTTTTTGCGAGCTTTACGGCCGAGTCCTGCAGGCGCTCTTGGCTTGCATAGATTTGAATGCCGGGGCTATCAATCGAGCGTTGGTACAGCGTTTCAAACTCGATCGAGGATCCAAAATTGAAAAGGTCGCCTTTGGCGGCCGAGATGCTCGCTTGGCGTGCCCCCCAGAACGATGCCAAGTCGACTTTCGCAACCTCGAGCTCGCGCTTGATCTGCAAGACGCTCAGGCGCGCTTGTGAGTCAATGGCTCGCGCCCGCAACAACTCTGCATCCGGAGCAGCGCCGGCGTCCACGCGTGATTTGACAGTCGCCGTTGTTTCTTTCGCCAGAGCTTCCGATTCTTTGGCTAATACCAAGCGTTCTTGAAGCGCCATCACCGTGATGAACTGGGTCGTCATCGCTCCGAGGATGTCGAGCGCCTGGACCTGGCGTTCCATTTCGAGGAGTCGGGACCGCGCATCAATTGAGGCAAGCCGCGCTTGCCGCTTTGACCCAAGTTCAATGACTGAAGACAGCGAGACAGTGAGTTCCGCTTCTTCAACCCCATTTGTCGTTCCCGTTCCGGCAAAGTTCTCAAGCTCAGTGCCCAGCTCAAACCCCGGACGTAGCGCAGATGTTTGACGTCGTCCCATCAACACTTCTTCACGGTAGCTAAAAACTTGCAGCGCAGCGTGATTTACCAGTGTTTTACTCGTCGCTTCTCCAAGCGATAAGGACTCTTCAGCAAACGCGCCGTTTGCTAACAGCCAGGTGCCGAGGCACAAAGCCAATACACACTTTCTTTTCTTCCACATAACTCCATTCCCTTTCTCATAAGGGTGAATACACGCACAGGGCCAAACCCTGAGTGCGACAATTTTCGTTTGGAGCTAGACGGTTGGAGGGGGAGTCGGCGGAGCCTGGGGGAGCATGACGATATGCTCGACGTAACCAATCTTCGCGCAAGACCTGCGCGTATTTAGAGGTTTCAGGGTGGCGGTAGAAGTAATGCTAGAGGTATGACCGTGGCAGCAGTGCTCACAATGAGAGTCGATAGACTCTTCGTCACTATCACTCAACCCCGCGTGGTCGTGTGCATCAAGTGCAGCGAGTTCATGCGTCGCCTCTCCACCGTGCGGATGACCCTCACTCGCACGATCGATGGTGCCTTCGACGCTCGCAATCAAGACAAGCGCCAGGAGAAGTGATTGTAGGATTGTGTGTAACATCTAGGTACCGGCAGGCTCAGCGACGTGGGCCATCATGTCGTCAATCACACACTCAACGTGTTTATCGAGCGGGGAATAGAACATTTGCTTGCCTTTACGTTCGGCACTCACGATGCGAGCAGCTCGCAGCAAGCGCAGGTGATGGCTGACAAGCGAGGAAGACAAACCAAGTTTTTCGGCAATATCTCCAACGCTTATAGGGCTCGCAAGACAGGTCAGGACAATCCGAAGTCGCGTCACGTCGCCCAGCAGCGCGAACATGTCCGCGAGCTGTTGAACGTGATCCTGATTCGGTATCTCTTTTTTCATCGGACTGACTGTATCCAAATACATGTGAACAATTGTTGAAATGTTTCACATATCAGATGATTCGTCAACTTCAAGAGAGATTGCTTTAAGGCGCGGAGCGACGCTCACGCACACCGCAATACAGTACCGGCACAAGAAGCGTGGTGATAACAGCAACCAGCATGCCGCCGAATGACGGAATGGCCATGGGCACCATAATGTCAGAGCCTCGGCCATCTGAAGTGAGAATAGGAATCAGAGCAATCAGCGTGGTCGCCGTGGTCATCAGCGCGGGCCGAATGCGTCGCGTGGCACCTTTGATGACCAGATCCCGAATGCTCTGTGAATCAGTGGCACCCGATCTCGCCAGCGTCTGATCGAGGTAAGTGGCCGTCACAACTCCATTGTCCGTGGCGATACCAAAGAGCGCTAGAAAACCAACCCAGATCGCAACGCTCATGTTGATGGGGTTGACCTGAAACAGCTCCCGCAAATTGGCCCCAAGGATCGAGAAGTCCAAAAACCCACTCGTTCCATAGAGCCAGATGACGAGAAAACCACCAGACCACGCAACAGCAATGCCGCTGAAAACAATGAGGGTCGTGGCTACCGACGAAAACTGTAGATAGAGAATCAGAAAGATCACGCCGAGTGCGATCGGCAGCACGACGGACAGGGTTTGCTGCGCTCGAAGCTGGTTTTCGTAGTTGCCGGCGAAGGTGTAGCTCACGCCAGCGGGTAGATTGAACTCACCACTGGCGATTTTTTCATTTAAGAAAGCCTGAGCATCCTCGACGACATCAACCTCTGCTGCTTCAGATTTCTTGTCGAAGACGACATACCCCACCAGAAAGGTGTCCTCGCTTTTGATGGCCTGTGGGCCTCTGACATAACGAATGTCCGCGAGCTGCCCAAGCGGAATCTGTGCACCTGTTGATGTGGGAACCAAGATTTCCTCTAAACCCTCAGGGGTATCACGAAGCTCCCGAAAATATCGGACCCGCACCGGATAGCGCTCCCGCCCCTCGATGGTGCTCGTGATGCGTTTACCGCCTACAGCGACTTCGATCACCTGCTGCGCCTCCTCTATATGAAGGCCATAGCGAGCAAGGGCCGCTCGATCCAGATCGATTTCCAAGTACGGCTTGCCCACCAGGCGATCAGCCGTCACTGTTTCGGGTTTAATGCTCGGTACGTCTTTGAGCAGGGCTTCAAGTCGCAGGGCGACCTCTTCGATAGTTTCGAGCGTGGGGCCTTTCACCTTGATACCCATGGGGGCTCGCATGCCGCTTTGAAGCATCACGATGCGCGCAGCAATCGGCTGGAGTTTCGGAGCAGATGTCGTTCCCGGCAGGTCTGCTGCTTGCAGTATTTCCTGCCAGATATCATCTGTGGAGCGAATGTGGGGGCGCCAATTACGGAACGGTTGGCCATTCTCGTCTTTTATCAGCTGACCATTGGCATCGCGTTTAAAGTTCTTCTCATCGCGATCGTAAGCAAAGCGCTGAATGCGGCCGTTTTCATCACTTCGATATTCGGGGTGATAATTGATCACCGTCTCGAACATGGAGATCGGAGCAGGATCGAGCGGTGTATCGGCGCGTCCTAATTTACCCACGACGGAAGCAATCTCCGGAATAGAAGCAATGGCCTCATCAAGGATCTGCAGCGCATCCTGCGCTTCACCAATGGAGGCGTGCGGCATGATGGTTGGCATGTAGAGAAACGACCCCTCATCCAGGTTTGGCATGAACTCTTTGCCAAACCCAGGAAAGGTACGATCTACAGCTTGCCAGGCGGCCGTTTGCCGCAGCCCGTCAGGGGCGAAACGGAACACATTGTCGAAGCCCAACCAAGCAACGGCGCCAATAAGGGTGATGATGATTGGCACGCTCAGAAAGCGCTTTTTGTGCGCCAGGCAGTACCCCAAGATCCGGGGATACGCTCGCTGATAAGCTATAAAGGTCAAAAGTAGTCCGCCGATGAGCAGGACCACAAAAACCAGATTAATGATCAAGCCTCGCCCTGGACCCAGTGGCAGCCACTCCTCTGCGAGTAGGATCGCCACAAGACCAGCCACAACGAGACTAGCCACTGCCGGCCCGGATTTCTGCAACCAGGGTGGAAAGTGTTTCGCGAGAAGCTGAAGCACTGCGAAGCCGCTTAAGAGCAAGCCGGCAAGTGGACTAACAAAGAAGGCTATCAGGATTCCAGCTAACACCAATCCAACATAGAGCAGCGCTTTGATGTGCCCCGAGCGGATCTTCACTGAGAACAGGAGTTGAGCCGCTGGCGGGATGATAGCGAGTGCAACGATGACTGCGGCAATCAATGCAAAGGTCTTAGTGAACGCAAGCGGCGTAAAAAGTTTCCCTTCTGCGCCAGTCATCGTAAACACCGGTAAAAAGCTCACAACCGTAGTCGCAACAGAGGTTAGGACTGCTCCGGCAACTTCTCGCGTTGCTCGAAAAACCACTTCGAGCGGCGGCTCTGCTTCATCCGCTTCCTCCATGTTCCGAAGTATGTTTTCGCAGACAATGACGCCCATATCGACCATGGTGCCGATCGCAATAGCGATACCGGAAAGCGCCACGATATTTGCCGAGACCCCAAAGAGCTTCATGGCGATGAAGGTCATGAGTACCGCCACCGGCAACAGTGCACTGATGAGAATAGAGCTACGCAAATGCATCACCATGATCAGAATCACGATCATCGTGATGAAGATCTCTTCGGTCAGTGCATCATTCAGGGTCCCCAAGGTCTCGTAGATGAGCCCGGTTCGATCGTAGAAAGGCACGATGGTGACCTGTGAAAGGGTGACCCCCTCTGGCCAAGCCTCTTGTGGGTTCGTCCGCAGCCAATTTACCCAGGCATCCTGATCCAGAGTGTTTTCAAGGAACCCGGCAAAACCCGCTGACGCTGCAAACTGACGCAGTTCAGCACGGGAAGTCTTCTGATAATCGACAACGGCTTTAGCAGGTAAGCCGGGAGAGATTTCGGCGATCTTTTCCTTGGTATTGCCAATAGCGGCCAGGGGGTTAAACCCGTATCGCACAACAACCACGCCGCCAACCGCTTCAGCGCCGCCTTTGTCGAGAACGCCTCGCCTGAGCGCCGGTCCTTTACTGACATTGGCAACGTCCCGAATTCGGATGGGCACGTTGTTGCGGACACCCACGGCGATTTCTTCAATGTCTTCGATGTTCTCGATGAAACCGAGTCCGCGAATCACGTACTCCGCGCCATTGACCTCAATAGTTCGCGCCCCAACATCCAGGTTAGACGCCCGCGTCGCCCTGAAAACTTGATCGAGGGTGACCCCATAAGCGCGCATCGCATCGGGATCGACATCAATCTGATACTCCTCGACATAGCCGCCAACCGAGCCCACTTCACTGACGCCCTCGGCCGCAAGCAGTGCGTAGCGGACATACCAGTCTTGAATCGAGCGAAGCTCCTCCAGTCCCCAGCCTCCCGTCGGATTGCCGTTCGGATCATGCCCTTCGAGGGTGTACCAATAGACCTGCCCCAACGCTGTTGCATCGGGGCCGAGCGCCGGTTGTACTTCGGCCGGAACAGTGCCTAGGGGTAACGAATTGAGCTTCTCAAGGACACGGCTACGTGACCAGTAAAATTCCACATCTTCCTTAAAGATGATGTAGATCGTTGAGAAGCCAAAGAAAGAATAACTTCGTACCGTCTTAACACCTGGCACGCCGAGTAAGGCAACCGTCAGTGGGTACGTGATCTGGTCTTCCACGTCCTGTGGTGAACGCCCCATCCATTCGGTGAAGACAATTTGCTGGTTCTCGCCGATGTCAGGAATCGCATCTACTGGAACCGGGTTTCTTGGCAGATTTCCGATATCCCAGGAAAAGGGTGCAACCGCGAGGCCCCAGCCCATCACGCCCATAAGCAGCAGCGCGATAACAAGCTTCTTTTCGAGGCAGAAGCGCAGTAGCCGGTCTAAAGTTGTATAGGTTTCACTCATGGCCGCTATTGCCCACCGTGGTCATGACCGCCGCCGCTGCCCCCGCCTTCCGGGTTCATCATGCTGGGCTTGGCTTGAATCTGTAGCGCACTGTCGATCTTGAAATTGCCTGAAACCACAACGAGATCCCCTTCAGAGAGCCCGCTTTCAACCACGTAATCCGGACCGGCTCTGGGGCCTAGAACGACCTCCCTTCCCGCATAAGTTGGGCGGTTGCTACTCTGATCCTCAACGTAAACAACTGCTCGGGTGCCAGTCAGCAGTGGCGCTGTTGCGGGTATCACAAGGGGCGCAGTCGAGTCGTCCGAACTCGAATACCCAAGGGACTCGGCAGGCACGAGATCCATGCCGCAGATATCGCAAGTACCGGGTTCGTCTTTGATGATCTCGGGATGCATCGGCGATACCCATTTACCGATCAGACTCTGCTCGATCATCTTTCCGTCGCGAGCGAACTGCGCCGAGACCGTCGCGCGCACAAACATCTCTGGTTTTAAAAGACCAACCGTGTTGTCAACGTTAACCCTGACCTTCACGGTTCGTGTTTGGGGATCCAGCACAGGGTCGATGAACGACACGACGCCTTGGAAGGTTTCACCTGGGAAAGCCTCGGTTGTGAAGCTCACAGGCTGTCCGTAGCGTAGCCATTGCAGGTCGGATTCGTAGGCGTCGAGCTGGACCCAGACCGCATCCAGATCCGCGATCGTAAAAATTCGAGTCCCGACATCGACGTACATACCTTCCTGCGCATTGCGGTGAATGACAACACCGCTTGCCGGGGAATAAATGGTGACGTTTTCCGAAGCCTTTCCAGAGCGCTCAACGGCCGCAATTTGTTCCGCTGTCAGACCCCACCGTCGCAATTTATCGCGAGCAGATTCGACGGTTCCTCGAGCCGAGTTTCGCAGCGACTGCAGGTTGCTTTTCGATAGGTCCGCGAGTCCGCGCACGGCTTGTATCAGCTCTTCTTGTGCAGAAAGCAGTTCCGGGCTGTAAAGTTCGACCATATGATCACCTTTCTGGACTGTAACGCCGGTGTAATCGACCAGCAGGTCATCAATCCGGCCAGGCACCCAGGCTGTGATGTAAGCCAGGCGGGTTTCGTCGTAGGTGATTTTGCCGACCAAACGAAGCTCAGCTGTTGGGAACCGACGTTCCACTGGAACCGTCGCTATCTTCATCAACGCACGTTGCGCCGGTGAAACGGTGAGCGAACGATTGGGTTGATCCTCGCTGCCGGAGCTCTTGCGCACTGGTATCAAATCCATGCCACAAATAGGGCACTGTCCTGGTCCATCGCGCTGAATTTGGGGATGCATCGAGCAGCTCCAAACTTCCGCTTCCTGTGTAAGGCCCGCATTATGTCCAGCATGCGGATCTGGTCTCATCATGCTCTCGCTGTTTTCCATCGATTGATGATTGTGACCCGCGTGATCATCGTGTCCCGCCATATCAGAGTGGTCCACCGTTGCGGTGCCTCCTGTGCTCTGCACCCCAGGCTCGTCTGACGGGGCAGGCCACAGAAGAAGTACGAGCAATGCGATGATTGCCACCGCCATCCCGACAAGCAGGGTATGATTCTTCAGCCAGGCTGGTGTTCCGGTTTCATTGCTCATTGGTAGTCTCCTTCACCGCTGCACCCGATATGAGTGGTTCTCCCATCAGCTCTTCGAGGGCTGTCCGGGCCAGGTTGTGGTCAGTGACTGCACGAACCTCGGCAAGCTCAAAGACCAGCAGAACGCGTTGTGCGTCTATCAAATCCGCGAATGTCGATCTACCTGAGCTATAGGCACGCTGCGTTGATATGAGTGATTCGTTAGCTTTTGGCAGAAGCGTGGTTCGGTAGAGGTCGATCTGCCGCTCGGCATCTCGCAGGCGAAAAAGCGCATTCACGGTCTCGGCTTCCAAGCTGTTCAACTGCTGATCTCGACGCGCAATCTCGCCCGCAATTCGAGCATCCGCTGCTTGCACGCCGGCTCGGTATTTACCTCGCTGAATCGGTAGCGTCATGGTAAATGCCGCTGACAAAGGATCATTGCCACTGCCTGCGACATTCGGGGCGCGGGCCTCATCTGTAGCGATGTAGTCAATTCCGAAAGAGAAATCAGGCAAGAAGTCCTTCTTAGCGCGCTCTTTAGCAGTTGTTGCCTGCGCGATATCCAAGCGAAGTGCTTGCAGCTCAGGGTTATTGGTGATCACCCGCTGAATGATCGTCTCGTCCGGCTGCATCCCCCGATCAAACGGTGCTTCCTTAGGCAGTTCAATCGGTGCACCACTGGGTCTATTCAGCACAGCGTTCAGACGTGCTAAGAGTGGTGCTTCCCGGTCGGCAAGGCTGGCGAGATCGTTCTCGATCTTGCCGAGTTCGACCTGAGCACGAATGACATCAGGGTGGCCACTGGCACCTGTGCCGTAGCGCGTGCGTGCAACGCGCTCCAGGTGAACGACCAGGTCCCGGTTGCCGCGCATGATTTGCAGCGCCCGATCAAAGTAGAAAAGCTCGTACCAGGCACTCGCAACCTCGGAGATGACTTCGTTTTGGATCGTCGAAACTCGAGCCGCTGCTGCTTGTGCAGCTTGCGAAGCCATTTGGCCTTGCAAGCGCAGCTTTCCAACCCAGGGCAGCGGTTGAGATATTCCAACCGCATATTGTTGGGCTCCTACGCGCGTTTCGACCTCTTCCAGAAAATAGCGGTAGCTCAGCTTTGGATCCGGTAAAGCTGTAACCTGAGGGACTTTTTGAGTTGCCGCTTCGTACTGCGCGATCGCTACCGTGATGCGGGGGTTTCGCTCAAGCGCGTAGATAACCCATTGCTCAAGCGAGTGTGCTTGCGCGTTCTGTGTGTCGTTGCGCTCTGATAGGGGCACAACGATGCGCTCTGATATTGAGGTGAATGGTGGCGGCGATACCGGTTGATATGAGCTGTTGGGCAGAACGCCGGTGCAGCCGGCTAAACCAACGCCTGCAATCAAAGTTGTTAGGTTGCGCACACGTGCTAAGCGTGTAAACGCTAACCGGCACGATGTCGCGCCCTTGAGGGTATGAAGTGTCATTGCCCGTCCTTTCCGTTTGGCTAGTTGCTATGAGTGCTTGATGCACACAAGGCAGGTGCGACCTGCCGCACGGAAAGTGGCTATTCGGTGAGCTGATCCTTGCGTTGGATCGGAGTGTCCGCGCGTCGAATGAGCGCGGGCGTGTATCGCGCAATCAAGACGTGTTTTGCTGGGGAAGCCCTGGGCTGTCCCGTATCAACGAAGGCCAGTTCTAACTCAGGATCATCAAGGCTCGATGGATTGAGGCCGGCTAAGCGGCTGTCCCGATCACTTGATACGACGCTGTACTCGGGTGTAGCACACCTATCAAGCAGTACATCACAACCTTCGCACTCTTGATGGTGGCACGGGAGATGCTCTGCAGAGTCTTGCATCGCAGCGTGCTGATGTCCTGCCGCGTCATTGCCCGGAGCAGTGGATGCGCAGGCACACGCCATGTTCGCGAACATGAGCGCTGTAGCGAGAACGGCAGTGAACAGTTTCGAGGTTTTCATTTCATAACCAAGTTATACCCCTGGGGAGTATACGTCAAGCAGATACCCTCAAAGTGAGATACGCGCCGCAGTTAGGATTTCACTTTCGACAGTAGATCAACCAACTCACTGAATTTCTTACGCTGCTCGTCCGTGTTACCAGACGCAATGGCACTTTCCACGCAGGTTGCAGAGTGATCTTTAAGAATCGCGTCTTCTACTCTAGCGAACGCAGATTTGATCGCCTGCATTTGCTGAAGAATATCAATGCAGTAGCGCTCTTCTTCGATCATGCGCGCGATACCTCGCACTTGCCCCTCGATTCTGTTGAGTCGCTTGATGGTGGCTTCTTTCTCTAGTTTCATAGACCTTGACATATACCCCATAGGAGTATGTAGTATATCCAATATGAGCACTACACAACAGCAAATTGATCCGCAAAACAGATCGAAAGTCGCCACGCTTTATCGAATGGTGATGGATACCCATACCTGCCCCTACGGCATCAAGGCGAAAGATCTTCTAGAGCGAGAAGGCTTCGAAGTTGATGATCACCACCTCACAACTCGCGATGAAACCGACGCTTTTCGAGCAGAGCACGACGTAGAAACGACACCCCAGATCTGGATAGGGGACCAGAGAATTGGGGGTTATGACGCGCTGCGGGAACATTTCGGCCAGCATGTTAAGGGTGAAGATGAGACGACTTACCGACCAGTCATTGCCATTTTTGCGGTCGCCGCTCTTATGTCGATTGCGATCAGTTGGTTCGCACTCGACCGCCTCTTCGCGCTCCGGACGTTTGAGTGGTTCATCGCTATCTCGATGTGTTTTCTAGCCGTTCAGAAGCTACAGGATGTGGAGAGCTTCTCCTCTATGTTTCTAAACTACGACCTGCTCGCAAAGCGTTGGGTGCGCTATGGCTATCTCTATCCTTACGGGGAAGCTTTGGCGGGCGTCTTGATGATATCGGGTTCACTGACTTGGCTTTCATCACCCATCGCACTCTTCATCGGCAGTATTGGGGCTGTATCTGTCTTCAAAGCCGTTTATATAGACAAACGAGAGATCAAATGTGCCTGTGTAGGTGGTAGTAGCAACGTGCCATTAGGGTTCGTTTCTTTGACGGAAAACCTGATGATGATTGGCATGGGATCTTGGATGCTGTTGAGAACCACACTGTAAGGAGACTTGATAGATATCGGCATTGGACACGCTCACGTGAAAACAAAAACGTGTGCATGGCGAATTGGTAGTCACGGCAAAATACCAAAGAAAATAACAGCCTTGTGGTGAACTGATACCTATCTACGATAGAGCAGTATGAGGTCTGTGATTCTGCTAGCTGTTCATATCTTCGTGGTTTTCGCCAAGATGCTCCGATCCGGTGGCATCAAAGCGATCATTGCTGAAAACCTGCTGCTCAAACAACAACTCATCGTGCTGGGTCGATCTAGAAGGAAGGCACCCAACCTAAGAACAAGTGATCGTTTCATTTTAGGCGGATTATCTCTTTTCATTTCTACGCGCAGACGATTATCCGTTGCCGTTATCATGAAACCCTCTACACTTTTGAAGTTTCGTCGCGCCTTAGTAAAAAGAAAATATCGCCGCTTGTTCAGCAACAAAGGTCACCGACGACCCGGGCCTAACCCCCCACGGGACCTCATCGCTGCCATCGTCGAGTTAAAACAGCGTAATCCCCGCTATGGTTGTCCGCGAATCGCCTACATCATCTCCCTCACTTTCGGCTTTGAGATCAACAAGGATGTCGTGCGCCGCGTGCTCGCCAAACACTACAAGCCAAAGCCAGGCAACACGCAAGGTCCCTCATGGCTGTCGTTACCTGCCCAAAGCAAAGACGGCTTCCAGAGCATTGATCTTTTCCGATGTGAGCCGATACAGCTTAAGTCTTATTGGGTCCTCGTTGTCATGGATCAGTGGAGTAGGCGAATCATCGGTTTTGGCATTCATCGAGGTGACGTTGACGGCATCGCCGTCTACAGAATGTTCAACCACGCTATTTCAGGGAGTGACCCACCGAGCTACCTTAGTAGCGACAACGATCCGCTTTTCCAATTACATCGTTGGAAGACGAATCTGAGAATCCTGGATGTGACCGAATTAACAGCGTTCTATATGTCCCCATGTCTCATCCGTTTATAGAACGGGTCATCGGCACCATCCGGCGTGAGTATCTTGATCAGGTACCGTTCTGGAACTCACCGGATCTGGAACGAAAACTGGGCGAATTTAAGGACTGCTTCAATAACTACCGAACACATGACGCACTTGCAGGGCAATCGCCGAGTCGCTACTCCCAGCACCCCAACAAAACGTTTGCAGATATCAACCGTTACACTTGGCGGCAACATTGCCGCGGGTTATTCCACACACCAATTTCGATCTGACTACCAACTCGCCACACACACGTACATATCTTTAGCTCTACAATGCGGCATGAACATCAATGATGTTGCGGTCCAATCTGGCAACAGCCGATCCGTGATTGAAAAGCACTATGCAAAGTGGATCCCGAACGCAGGCGATATAGCACGGCTACTCGCGCAGATCGAGGAGACACAAAAATGATGCAACTGGGGGTAACTACCGCTTAACAGACGCTAAGTGGTTGTTTAATAAGAGAAAATTGGCGGAGCGGACGGGATTCGAAACCATCCGAGCACACCAGCATGGCCCGTTATGGCCCGCAAACCCGCATTCTTACGTTCAAAGGCGGACCAGACTTACCCATAAAGGGCCCCTCCTGGGGGTAAAACCTGGGGGTGGATTTTGGACCTGCGACCAACTCTCAGACAGAAGTAGAATATTGCCCTATTCTTCGAATAGTCGACCTAAGCATGTCGGTTAGCCACCGCTCTCCTTGGGTTCTGCGAACTTGAGGCGGTGGCGAACCAAATTTGCGAGCGCGCTGAAATGATAGACAGCCATTTTGATGCGGATAGGGGTCTATTCGACAACGTAGTTGATGGGGACATGAATATGTCAGACATCGCGGAAGCGATAATTCAAGCTTGACCTTCACCCTAACGCTTATGCTCGAAGCGGCCCCTCAACTTACAGTTTTGACTGGCGGCTTCGTGCCAGGAACGGAAGTTCGTTATGCTTCAGCTTCACGCAGCCCGCGTATCGCCACGGCGACTGAGTTTTCAATCGCACTTTCCCAAGAATTAACGCCGGGTTGGGATGGGTATAGAACACTGCGTGAGCTGTTGACGATACCGCCCTCAAAACCCTGTTTACTACGCGTGAGGCCAGCCACTGAGCTGGATGCATCTCCACCTTGAGCGCCATATCCAAGCACCAGCAAAAGTGATTTAGGAAGATGTTGCCTTATTCGTAGTGAGTCTTCTGGGGATCGTGCAGAGACGGTTACGGCTAGTGATGACCAACCAGATTTCCCAACCAACCGATCTTCGAATTCGGACAAAGACTGAGCAACAACTTCAAAAAAGCGTTTGCCATTGATTTCCAGCAATTGGAAAGCATCCGATCCGGGATTGCTGTTTCGAACAAGTACGACAACTCCTTTGCCGTTGGCTTCGGCCTGTTCCACAAAGGGCTCAACGGCATCTAACCCCATATAGGGGTTAACCGTTACCGCATCGACGTTAAGAAACCCATCGTTACTTAAGTATGCCTCGGCATAGCCACGAGCCGTTTCGCCGATATCGCCTCTTTTTGCATCGAGAAGCACCAACAGTCCGAGCGACTGCGCCTTCTCAATCAGGGCTTGTAGTACTTCAAGCCCTGGTATCCCCATTCGCTCGAACAGTGATATTTGAGGCTTAACAATAGCAATTTTGCTGTGGGCGACAGATAAAAACTCTGTGAAAAAATTGCGTACTGTTTCTGCTTCGGAGGCTCCGCGAAAAGCCTCAGGAATTTGATCGAGATAGGGATCAAGCCCGATGCACAGAGGGTGTCCTAGTTCACGGGTTCGGGTCGTTAGTCTGTCAGCAAAGTTATCCATAAGCTCATTATGCTATGCCTGCACGATCTCGCCTAATGTCACCTGTGTCTCGTTAGCAGTCGAAAAAAAGGGGAGGCTGAAGAAGGTCTGCTTTCAAGTGTCTAAACATAAATCTCACCCTAATCACACTCGCGGTTTACCTTTAACAACCGTTCATAGTCTTCTTGCAGGTCTGCGAGTTTCTCCTGCAAATCCTCTCGCTCAGCTGTGAGGTAAGCTTCATTGTTTTCTAAGCTATGGATCCTGGTGCTAAGTTCCTCAAATCGCTGCTGGAACCTTCGGGTCGCAAGGTAGAACAGCCCGTAGATTCCTAGGAGTACGGGAAGGGTAATGATGAAGATCGACATGAAGCTTGAGAGAATCATTCTGAGTCCAACTGTTAGTCGAACCTCATGCTAACAGACATGTGATGCAGATCGGCGAGAATCAGCCACTCAAAATAGCTAAACTTGTTTGTTGGTTCTGCGTTTCCGCATGTAGATAAAAAATGCGGCGCAGACTGTGATAATGAATATGGCGTCTACAAAGTTAAACCGATCTTCCAGAAGTAACGATTGCACTATGTTGCCAGTGAATACGGCTGTTAGCACACCGACCATGAAACTAACACCTTCTCTTCTAGTCATAGCTAACTTTCGCTTTCTGGTAAGTAATGGTGGGCTTACGCTCAGTCAGGAGCAGGTACCGCTCTTTGCTAGATCTCAGTCACTATTGCAGTATCCATTTTATACGTGATCGTGTTGCCAATCGTTTCGACCGAAACCGTCTCTGCACTAATCAAAGTTTTTCCATACTTGATCTGAACACCCCCCTTATACGTAAGTTTAGTCCCCAACACATCGGTAGATATGGCATTGACTTCAATTGGTGATTCTGGACGCAACAGGGATATCGCGACGTTGCCGGAGTACTCTATACCTCCAGCGATGAGGTTAGCGTTGTCGGCTTTGACTTCGATTTCAGAAGCCTTGATGATTGGCGATAAGCATGCGATAACCAATACTAAGGCGGTTACAAAGCACCTTTTCATAACAAGTCTCCCTTCAGATTTATTCACCCTACATCCCTAACCGTTTGGAGGCAACATTTTGCAACGGGTCGCGAAGAGTCTTATTTTTGCCACTCATCACTGCCTGCTTCCGGCCAATTCCGTTGAAAAACGCTGATAACAAAAACAGATTGCGTGCAAGTGGGCGATAGATTGCCGATCAAAAGCACCAACCCGATTTCAGGTACTTCTCACCAACCTGACGGGGCCGAATCTTGGACTCCCAACGAGCGAACATAGTCTTTCAACAGAGTAGGTCGAAAGCAGTTGTACAGATCTGTGTGTGTGAACGACCGCTTAGAAGTATTTGCCACTACCTTTAATGTCGGATGTCGGTCATCAAGAGTACTCAGCTGTGAATTTCTCCATAAAGCATCGCATGGTCAGAGAACTTGTTGATCCAGGCTTTCTGCTTCGTCTTTGATGTCTCCTCAACCCAACCCGTGACTTCGACCTCACTGCCAGAGAAGGTTTTAAAATTGAGATGCTCGGCCGCATAGACATGATCCAGAGAAGAGGGAGGCCAGTTATCTTTTCCGTTCCACCACGAGGCATCATGGGTTTTGGTTAGACGTTTGAGCCCAGTGATGGCTGCTGTCATTCGGTTATCAACAAATTCCAACTCTTTGGCCCCATCGAAGTCAGACTCATTATTGTAAGGCGCTTTCAAGCCCATGGTGTTGATATCGCCAAGCGCCAGAAAATTAGTCTTCTGATCACCGGGTAAACCAGAGTCTAATTTGCGTTTGAGACTGGCGACATGACTAAACATGTCATCCCTCAATCCCCAGTCTCGAGGCGCTGGAAAGCTCTTGAGATGAAGAAAGAGAAACGCGTAGTTTTCTCCATTCTTGTTGATGGTGGCCAGGGCGCCAGGACGCAATGTTGGGACTTTGGACTGAAGGGCGTCTTTCTGGGTGACAAAGGCCGTGAGGTTAGATTTAACGCCAACCAGGATCTCCGGCACACCGGGGCTTTCAGTAATGGTGAACGTGTATCCTGGCATTTTGGAGACCATGGCCTGGAACACTTGCGCACCTTTGACTTCGTATAGCGCAAACACATCTGGGCTCTTGTCAGCGACCTTGTCTACCACGCGATTGACACGGCTTGTTTGGTTATGGAAGTTTTCGACATTCCAGCTTAAGAAAGAGAGAATTTTGGCCATCACGTACCCCAAACGATTTTGTTGAGGTCATGCTAAGCCTATCTGTACGAAAGGGAAAGAACGTGTAAAATCAGGCGCTTGGCCGTGGGGGCGCACCCTGGCCGTGAGGGCGCACCCTGGCCGTGAGGGCGCACCCTCGCCTAACGATTCTATTATGGCGTATAGTGTATGTTATGTTAAATAGGGTGGCCGTGAGGCGCACGAAATTGAAAACAGACAAACTCATAATGCCCCCTACTTCCACTCATGACGCATTTAGTTGTAGAACAAGCCGTTAGCCTACTTTACTTCATAGATTGTCGACTGGACTCGTCACCCTCCCTCGATAGGTCGTGACATGCGTATAAACTTGAGTTGTTTCCACTGATCTGTGGCCTAGCAGTTGTTGAATGGTTCGGATGTCTACGCCGTTCTCCAATAAATGTGTCGCGAAGCTATGCCTGAGCACGTGAGGAGTGACGCTCTTACTTAGGCGCCTAGACACTTTGTTGAAAGCCTTTTGTAGCGTTGCTGGGCTTTGATGCCAACGTACCCACTGGCCGTTGCGATTCCGCCGTTTCAACCCTGACGGGAAAACGAACTGCCACCCCCACTCTTTGCTTGCTTTATCAGGGTTGCGTGGTGAAGGTGCGTATCCAGCGCCAGCGCGGAGGTCATTGTTGTGTGTCTGCTTTGACCTACGTAGTTGTGAATGAATCTGCATTTTTAGTGTAGCTGGGATCAAGGTTGTTCGATCGCGATTACCCTTTGTGTCTCTTAGTACGAACAGATCTCTGTCGAAATCGATATCTTTTACACGGAGTCTCAAACACTCGTTGATCCGCATCCCGCTGCCGTACAGTAGCCCGGCCATTAGCTAGTGAGGCTCTTTCAAACGCCTAATAACGTAGGCCGCTTCCGATGGGGAGAGGATGACTGGTAAATGTCTTTCTGGGCGGGTCGCACGCAGGAAATCGATGTCACCAAGATCTTGACCAAGTATCTCTTTGTACATGAACACGATTGCTGAGAGAGCTTGTTTCTGAGATGAGGGAGAGAGGTTCCTTTCGGCAATGTCATTTAGGAACAAAGCCACATCTTGGGCATTTAGATACTCAGGGTGTTTTAGCTTGTGGAAGCGAATGTATTTTCGAATCCAGGTGAGATAACTGGAGATGGTATTGCGTGCGTACCGACGCCGTTGAAGCTCTGCACGAATCGAATTGAGGAAAGGTGATTTACCCCATAATGATCTCCAAAAATCCCAATTTAGCAAAATAATAGCTCGGTCAGCATTATCGGGTTCTCGTGAGTTGGCTAATTCTTATAAACCACTGATATATTTAGAAAATGAATATGTTAAACCAATTGGTCCGACCAGGTTATGCTGACCCATGGGTCGGGTTATCTCCTTGTTAGGCGTCATGCGCAAAAATCTCCTGTTACTGATTGCCTTGTTCCTTCTCCACCCGACGGCACACGCCTGTAGCTGCATTTCACAAACAGGTTCCGAAGAAGAAATTTTGAGGTCCGCCTTCAGCAGAGCACCCCTCGTATTCATAGGCACCGCCGTCGAGCAAAAGTCTGGCTTTTTCGACGAATACGAGCGCGAAACCGTTTTCAATACGGAGCATATTTTCAAAGGGCAAGCAGCCAAACCTATCAAGACGAACATATGGATCGGTTGTTGTGCATGCGGTTTCGACTTCAGGATTGGAGAGCGATACCTTGTTTTTGCTTATCCCCACCATGAAATCGAAGGCACCTTTTCAGTAAATACGTGCGGTCTCACATCTGAGCTCAACGAGAAAACACTCACTCAAATTGAGCTACTTCATGAGATTTCTGGAGAAGTACCAGATGACGCCTAACGAGTTGTTGAACTGGATCGCCAAAGAGGTCACGCGTTTTGCTGAACGCAAAACCCGCGCCATCTTCGTCAACCAGTTAACATGGTGTTAGGCGTCATGGAAAGAGCTCCCGTGTATCTTTGGAGCTATGACTCACCCGGTCACAAATTCGAAGGCTTTCACATTACCGGGCGAAAGTCTGGTCTGGATAAGATAGCCACAAAACTGACAGCACCGCAGCATCCTCTAAAGAAAACGATTAAGGAAACAGTCCAACTTTCACCGACTAGGAAAAGGCAAACTGCAGTTCCAAATTTCGGACCTAAAGCAATTTCATATGAGACGCTCGAAATCGTTTTGGACCTGAAGGCAAGTGATTCCTATTTTCGTATTTACGCACTCGGGAAATTGTGCAAACTTGAATTGTCTCCAACCAACCTTCAGCTGCTAATTACTGGCTTTGAAGACATAGTCAACGGTCACGGCGATTATTCTGTTGGTGACGACAAACACATGCTAACTTTTTGGTGGATGCTAAATGACGATGTATCAGTTGACGCCTAACGAGTTGTTGGAGCTGACGGCCTATTGCGCACGCGTTTTGCACGCTGCGCTTCCGCAAAACCCGCGCCCAATGTACGGCCGCACCTCAACATGGTGTTAGGCGTCATGGAATTGAATTCAGTAATACCAATCGCCTACGGAATCGGAGGAGCACTCACTGGGCTCCTGATTTCTAGGGTCATCGAAAAAGCAGACCGACCCAGACAAGCACGAATCATTGTCACCCTGCTATTTGTATTATTTTTTACCGGTATTGCTGCCTACATAGGCTTCTCTCTAATTCAATACAGCTACCTTCTGGGTGTGGCAATTATTGCTGGCCTAGCTTTAGGGTTGCCCGTCATAGCCCTAATTTTCTACTCTAAATCTGGAAATCGTAAATCGGAACATTCATAGATATGCAGGCATTTAAATTCAGTTGCCCCCTAACTAGTAGTGTATGGACTCCTCGGGTCAAGTAGTTACTTCATTTCTTTTTTCCAGCATTATTTGATTTGTTAGACAAGAGGTTCAGGTAGCCAGTCGTGTATTCGGCCTCCTTGTGCTGGCCTTGCCAGCGGGCCTAAGAGAAAGATCCGCACTACCCGACACCACTCGTTGGAACGTTTTCATAAAACACTCAAGTTATCGGTCTTGTAGGTAGCACGGATGAACCGTGTAATTGTCTAACTGATCGCTAACGCTTTCCTGGTTGAAGGGTTGGGTTATTCATTTCTAGTGAGCGAAGCGCTCTGCATCATTCCCATCAAAAGCCGTGCCCCGGGTCCATATGGCCCAGATGACCCGTGCTTGCTTATTTGCCAATGCAACTGCAGCTTTGTTGTGCCCCACACGTTGTTCCAACTGATACGCCCAGCGTTCTAGACGGGTGAGCGACTCCTCTTTGGCCACCTTGCGGCGAATAAGCAGCAATCCAGAACGTGCGCAATGAATCAACAAGGTGCGCAGATAGGTGTCCCCTTGCTTGGTGATACGCCCCATATGCCGCGTGTTACCCGAGCTGTGTTCACGTGCTGTAATTCCCAGCCAGTTAGAAAAACTTCGGCCCCGGCTGAATACATGGATATCCGGCACTCTCGCCACCATCGCTGTCACTGTGGTGACGCCCAACGAAGGCATGGGCAACAACTGCTGGCAGATAGGATCTTGTTTGGCGAAGGCGGTCAGCTGCATATCGATGCCTTTCAGTTGCTGCATCAGCGTTTTGCTCTGCTCTATAAAATTAAGCAACGCAGATCTCATCAACTCTGGCACTTGCTCGACCGCTTCTACCAGGCGCCCTTCTCCACACAATTTGGGTAAGGAGATACCAAACTCGGCCAGTAAAGCCCTCGCACAATTCAGGTGTGCAACGCGTGTTGATTTCAGCCTTTCCCGAAGACGGTGTAGCGACTGCAGCGCTTGGTGGTCTTCACTCTTGACCGGTATGGGTTTGAGCTCTGGATCTTGTACGGCTCGCAACAGCGCATCGGCGTCTGCACTGTCGGTTTTATTTCTACGTACGTAAGGTTTTACATAGTTGGGGTGCAACAGGGTGACTTGATGGCCCTGCGATTGAGCAAACCGACCCCAGTAGTGGCTGGTGGCACAGCCCTCCATCACTAGATGCATGGGTGCCTGGGTACAGATGAACTTTCTAAACTGTGCTCGAGACAATCTTTTGCGCGACTGAACGCGGTACTTTGTATCGGCCAAAGACAGCTGAAATACGGACTTTGCGAGATCGACGGCAACTGCGTTAAGCTCCATGACATGGACTCCTCTTTGATTAATCTTGTTAGAACGACAGCACGTTCAGGATATCGTTGGATCAAGAGGAGTCCATCTTCTCGTTGGAGCGGACTGCAAACTGCAGGCGGTTTTTGCGCATTGGCTGCGCCAATTGTCGCGCAAAATCCACCTTCCGTTTACAGCCCCTCAACACGGTGTTAGGCGACACTCGAGATGGTTGAGCAAACTTTTACTATCCAAGTCTTCTAGCGCTGCAATTCACCCAGCACTAGCAACAATAGACATCGTCGGTTTCAGCAGTGTCCTTCGAGGCGTCCAGGTTATCGTCGAGCCATCCAAAAATTTATGCAGTGATTCCGTTCTTCCAACTTCCAGGGCCACGACTCACAGCAGCAACATACTGAGCAAATCCACAGTCCGTTCAGTCTTTGCCCCGCTCAAGTTCATAGGGCACAATCAGCCTCATCATCCGCACGGGACCTTGAGGCAATATGCATCACCCTTCGAACCGTCGCCTAACTAGTAGTGTATGGACTCCTCGGGTCAAGTAGTTACTTCATTTCTTTTTTCCAGCATTATTTGATTTGTTAGACAAGAGGTTCAGGTAGCCAGTCGTGTATTCGGCCTCCTTGTGCTGGCCTTGCCAGCGGGCCTAAGAGAAAGATCCGCACTACCCGACACCACTCGTTGGAACGTTTTCATAAAACACTCAAGTTATCGGTCTTGTAGGTAGCACGGATGAACCGTGTAATTGTCTAACTGATCGCTAACGCTTTCCTGGTTGAAGGGTTGGGTTATTCATTTCTAGTGAGCGAAGCGCTCTGCATCATTCCCATCAAAAGCCGTGCCCCGGGTCCATATGGCCCAGATGACCCGTGCTTGCTTATTTGCCAATGCAACTGCAGCTTTGTTGTGCCCACACGTTGTTCCAACTGATACGCCCAGCGTTCTAGACGGGTGAGCGACTCCTCTTTGGCCACCTTGCGGCGAATAAGCAGCAATCCAGAACGTGCGCAATGAATCAACAAGGTGCGCAGATAGGTGTCCCCTTGCTTGGTGATACGCCCCATATGCCGCGTGTTACCCGAGCTGTGTTCACGTGCTGTAATTCCCAGCCAGTTAGAAAAACTTCGGCCCCGGCTGAATACATGGATATCCGGCACTCTCGCCACCATCGCTGTCACTGTGGTGACGCCCAACGAAGGCATGGGCAACAACTGCTGGCAGATAGGATCTTGTTTGGCGAAGGCGGTCAGCTGCATATCGATGCCTTTCAGTTGCTGCATCAGCGTTTTGCTCTGCTCTATAAAATTAAGCAACGCAGATCTCATCAACTCTGGCACTTGCTCGACCGCTTCTACCAGGCGCCCTTCTCCACACAATTTGGGTAAGGAGATACCAAACTCGGCCAGTAAAGCCCTCGCACAATTCAGGTGTGCAACGCGTGTTGATTTCAGCCTTTCCCGAAGACGGTGTAGCGACTGCAGCGCTTGGTGGTCTTCACTCTTGACCGGTATGGGTTTGAGCTCTGGATCTTGTACGGCTCGCAACAGCGCATCGGCGTCTGCACTGTCGGTTTTATTTCTACGTACGTAAGGTTTTACATAGTTGGGGTGCAACAGGGTGACTTGATGGCCCTGCGATTGAGCAAACCGACCCCAGTAGTGGCTGGTGGCACAGCCCTCCATCACTAGATGCATGGGTGCCTGGGTACAGATGAACTTTCTAAACTGTGCTCGAGACAATCTTTTGCGCGACTGAACGCGGTACTTTGTATCGGCCAAAGACAGCTGAAATACGGACTTTGCGAGATCGACGGCAACTGCGTTAAGCTCCATGACATGGACTCCTCTTTGATTAATCTTGTTAGAACGACAGCACGTTCAGGATATCGTTGGATCAAGAGGAGTCCATCTTCTCGTTGGAGCGGACTGCAAACTGCAGGCGGCTTTTGCGCATTGGCTCCGCCAATTGTCGCGCAAAACCCACCTTCCGTTTACAGCCCCTCAACACGGTGTTAGGCGTCATGCGCGAGATTCTGCAGGCCTCAGACAATAAATCTCTAAAACAGGCGCTACAGAGCCTAGACGATACTGTTAAACCTCGAGGTGATGGCCGCACAAGCGACCAAACTGAGCTTTGGATTATCAAGAGAACGCTGCTCACTATTCTTAAGCACATGCCACTCGACTACCCCGTCAAACTCGTAAAGAACGAACGACCCGACTTCCTTCTCCATCAAGGGAATATCACAATTGGCATAGAAGTCTCTGAGATCGTCGATTCTCAACTCGCAAAAGCCCAAACGCTACCAGAAACACAAGAACCAAACACAATTATTGATCGTTCAAAATTTCGTCTCAGTGACGCGAATAGAACTCTTGAGCAGCTTCGGGAATTAGCATCTGCAACCAAACTTGATGGCCCTGGTTGGTGCGGTGACAGTGTAGAGAGAGAATTGGCTTTCGGAGTTGGTTCTTGGCTGGAAAACAAGAGATCAAAGCTCTCCGAATCGAGTTTCAAGAAATGCCAGCAAAACTGGCTGGTTCTATACAACAATCTTCAACTACCGAACATTCACCTCAATATTGCCAATCCCCTAATTATGGGCGTCGTGGTGCCACAGCTCTCCGACAACAGCTTCAATTTGCTCTTGCTTCTATCGTTACCAAAATTAATCACCTATTCTGAGTCCAGTTACGATACCTGGGATGTTGAGAATGACCCCTAACGAGTTGTTGAACTGGACTGCCTACCCGTCACTTCGTTTACAATTGGCTCACTACGTTCGCCGCAAACTCGCGCCGGCCAACGGCAGCCAGTTAACATGGTGTTAGGCGGCTAGGGAACACCACTCAGTTGACATACTGAATTCGCTATATATACTATTTTCGGTATGTGGAAGGTCTACGAACATAAACGAACAGTACGCCAGAAAAGAAGACTGCCCACCGAGATACTGAAACGCTATCAAAAATGGAAGGATCTGATAACAATATCTGGCCCAAGCGGACTTCGTACGATTAGTGGGTTCAACGACGAAGCATTAAGCGGAGATTGGCGTGGACATCGATCCTCAAGACTGAACCAACAATATCGAGTTATTTATAAGATTGAGCGAGATATCATCAGAGTGGAAGTTGTGAGCATTACGGCTCACGACTATCGGAGAAAGTAATATGGGTGACTATAAAAAGGCAACACAGGACATAGATGTTTCGATAGGCGAGTCGGTTCGCATTATTCGTGAGCTGCAAGGTTTCAGCCAGAACCAACTATCCGAAATTTCCGGCATTCCTCAATCTACCATCTCTGCAATTGAGCGAGACCGTATCAATCTTGGAGTGGAAAGAGCTAAACAACTGGCTCGCGCGTTGAAATGTCATCCTGCAGTACTAGTATTCCCCGGCTGGGACATAGAGCAAGAGTCAGCTGCTTAACTGGACTCTGCTTTCTATGAACGAAACTGCAAAAACCTTCACTCGCCCCCTAACTAGTCGTGTATGGACTCCTCGGGTCAAGTAGTTACTTCATTTCTTTTTTCCAGCATTATTTGATTTGTTAGACAAGAGGTTCAGGTAGCCAGTCGTGTATTCGGCCTCCTTGTGCTGGCCTTGCCAGCGGGCCTAAGAGAAAGATCCGCACTACCCGACACCACTCGTTGGAACGTTTTCATAAAACACTCAAGTTATCGGTCTTGTAGGTAGCACGGATGAACCGTGTAATTGTCTAACTGATCGCTAACGCTTTCCTGGTTGAAGGGTTGGGTTATTCATTTCTAGTGAGCGAAGCGCTCTGCATCATTCCCATCAAAAGCCGTGCCCCGGGTCCATATGGCCCAGATGACCCGTGCTTGCTTATTTGCCAATGCAACTGCAGCTTTGTTGTGCCCCACACGTTGTTCCAACTGATACGCCCAGCGTTCTAGACGGGTGAGCGACTCCTCTTTGGCCACCTTGCGGCGAATAAGCAGCAATCCAGAACGTGCGCAATGAATCAACAAGGTGCGCAGATAGGTGTCCCCTTGCTTGGTGATACGCCCCATATGCCGCGTGTTACCCGAGCTGTGTTCACGTGCTGTAATTCCCAGCCAGTTAGAAAAACTTCGGCCCCGGCTGAATACATGGATATCCGGCACTCTCGCCACCATCGCTGTCACTGTGGTGACGCCCAACGAAGGCATGGGCAACAACTGCTGGCAGATAGGATCTTGTTTGGCGAAGGCGGTCAGCTGCATATCGATGCCTTTCAGTTGCTGCATCAGCGTTTTGCTCTGCTCTATAAAATTAAGCAACGCAGATCTCATCAACTCTGGCACTTGCTCGACCGCTTCTACCAGGCGCCCTTCTCCACACAATTTGGGTAAGGAGATACCAAACTCGGCCAGTAAAGCCCTCGCACAATTCAGGTGTGCAACGCGTGTTGATTTCAGCCTTTCCCGAAGACGGTGTAGCGACTGCAGCGCTTGGTGGTCTTCACTCTTGACCGGTATGGGTTTGAGCTCTGGATCTTGTACGGCTCGCAACAGCGCATCGGCGTCTGCACTGTCGGTTTTATTTCTACGTACGTAAGGTTTTACATAGTTGGGGTGCAACAGGGTGACTTGATGGCCCTGCGATTGAGCAAACCGACCCCAGTAGTGGCTGGTGGCACAGCCCTCCATCACTAGATGCATGGGTGCCTGGGTACAGATGAACTTTCTAAACTGTGCTCGAGACAATCTTTTGCGCGACTGAACGCGGTACTTTGTATCGGCCAAAGACAGCTGAAATACGGACTTTGCGAGATCGACGGCAACTGCGTTAAGCTCCATGACATGGACTCCTCTTTGATTAATCTTGTTAGAACGACAGCACGTTCAGGATATCGTTGGATCAAGAGGAGTCCATCTTCTCGTTGGAGTGGACTGCCTATTCGTCACGTCTTTTGCAATTCGCTCCGCTCACCGCAAAAGCCCCGCCAAATGTACGGCAGCCACTCAACACGGTGTTAGGCGACATGATAGTTGTTAACCTCACTGCTAAGTCCAGCCTGATAGTGCTACTTCTAGCCTCGACAACTGCCTATGGTGAATGTCCTCAACCAAAGATGATTCGATTTATAGAAGTCGTAGTGAATTCTTGTGAGTTACTTGAGGACAGGGGAGGCGCCTTAGTTACGGCTCAAGTTTACGCTGAAACGGATTTACCATATCCAGGCTTTCGCTCTGGTTCAGAACCCCAAGACTGGAATATCGTCAGGCATTCATATCCAGAAACAAGAGAGTATTTCTTTTTTTCTAAAAGCAATAAAGCTTGCGCCACTCTTACTAGTCGTGCAGTACTTCTGATGCAAGAATCAGCTCCATGTTGCGATGTACCCACCGTACCAGCGCACCCCTCGTGTTCCATAAAAGTATTACGATTTATGCCAGATTGGCTAAAGGAATTGGGGCAACAAGTGACGCCTAACGAGTTGTTGAACTGGATTGCCAAAGAGGTCACGCGTTTTGCTAAAAGCAAAACCCGCGCCATCTTCGTCAACCAGTCAACATGGTGTTAGGCGGCAGATGAGCATTCACCTGTGGTTAAAGCGTTTAATCACCTCGAGCGTCATCTTTGTCTCAGCCCAATCTCACGCATCTCTATGCGCCCCCCCTCCAAACATCGGTGCACTCTACGAAAGTAGTAACTACGTATTTTTGGCTGATCGCTCAAACCCCGAAGAACGGCCACTTACAGCTCAAGAAATAGTAGATGAGTTTCGGAGTAACATTGGACCATCAACGCACCCCAAGTTCAGTATCGCTAAGTTACATGTGTACGCGGTGCTCAAAGGAAATCCACCGAAAACACTGGAGGCCAACGTCAAACGACGGTCTTCAGAATGCAGCGATTCAGGCGGGCTGAAATACCTGATCTTTCTGGAACAAATTCCGGAAACGATTCAAATTCCCAGTAATACTGTGTATACCGCCTCAATTCGTACGCTAGCAGGACTCTGCATGTACTTTCACGATCATCGAAAAGACAATGTTGAACGTACTGCTGAATGTATCAAGGAGTACCTATGAGCACGTTCCCGGCGCCGCCAAACGAGCGGCTGTGTTGCAAGCCTTACTTCCAGGTTAATCTGCTCATCATGAAACAAACTGCAAGAATCTCCCGTCGCCCCCTAACTCGTTGGAGTGGACTGCAAACTGCGGGCTGTTTTTGCGCATTGGCTTCGCCAATTGTCGCGCAAAATCACCCCTCCGTTCACAGCCACTCAACACGGTGTTAGGCGGCATGGCTGGATCCAACAAGCTCATACTAATTCTCGAATTCTTCATTGCCATAATTCTTGGGCTAGTTGTGTAATCCCCCCGGAAAGTAAGTGCATTTGGAAGTAGAATTTTCCACTAATGGAGGTTCTACGAATGAAGAAGAGCAGATACACAGAAAGTCAGATTACTCTATCCCCATAATCCGTTAAAATATCATTATTACGGATTATAGATTTCACGCTATACTTCCAATATGGCTAAATCAGGACAAGCCCGGGTGCTCTCCCCAGAGCAACAGCAAGCACTCTTTGAGGTAATCAAAGAACATCGTCACCCAGAGAAAAATACTGCAATCATGCAGATCAGTTTTAAGCTGGGCTTACGGGTTCAGGAAATCGCCCTCCTCCAGCTGAAGGAAGTTTGCAAACTGGGTCCTGTTCGAAAGACCCTGCCGAGAACCTTTGACGTACTCGAAGTCATGAGCCTACCTGCGGCATACACCAAAGGCGCAGACGCCCTGGGTAGATCTAAAAGTAAGTATCAAAGAAAAAGTCTGTCATTCACGATCGATGAATTTCATCGCACGGTCCAGCAAATCGTGACGCTTACCAAGGCTGGTGCAGACATTGACCCTGCAACTTTCTACCCCACAGTCCGACAGCACAAAGGCAAATCACGAGACTTGCCAATCATCGACGATGAACTAAGGCAAGCTCTTGTCGACTATCTCAAGGTGCGACTTGAGAAGGACTTTAGTGCGACACCCACAGATCCCTTATTCCTTTCCCAAAAAAATGGTTCTTACTCGCCGAATACTCTGCAAGAACACATGGCACATATGCTAAGAAACTGGTTAGGTGTCGAAAAAGCCACGTCACACAGTGGGCGTCGCTCGCTGATTACCCATGTGATTCATGACCAGCGGCGATCTGTGAAAGTCGCACAGAAAATTGCGGGGCACGTAAACCCGTCAACCACGCTTATCTACGAAGAACCGCCGGAAGAAGAAATTGCTGCCGCGCTCAATGCCTTAAGTGACAAGAGCTAAGTACTTGGACTTGACCCACTTCTGATGACAACTCCAGGCTATTATTTGAGCATAGGAGAAATGTCTATGAGCAGTGCAAGATACACACCCGAGTTTAAGGATGAGGCCGTTCGCCAGGTCGTCGAACGCGGCCTTCCGGTTGCCGAGGTCGCGGATCGGCTTGGTGTTTCGAGTCACAGTCTGTACAACTGGATCAAGGCGGTAAAGCCTTTTTCCGCAAGGTGTTGTCCGGTACGCCCCCATGCATGACGAGTCTGTCCTCCGCCATGTGCAAAAACGACTGGATTGTTTGATTCAGCGCCATAAATGTCTGCCACCAAGGTTAGTCCCGACGAAGCATCAAACTCATGCAGTCGATGTTTCATCGCTAAGGTGCCACGGGGAGAACGAGAACATCGATATCGAGTTCATCGAGGACTTTTTGTGCTGTGTCACCAAAGGCAGATTTTTCTTTGTTCGCTAGGCTGGCAATGATGAGAATGTCGGCTCCTACGTCAGTAGCGACGGAAGCGATCACTTTCTCGGGCACCCCGCTGAATGCGTGCACTTGGTTGCGTTCCAATCCGCATCGATCTGCGAATCTCTGCCGATCTGGGTATTTTTCAGTTTTAAAACAAGCCACTACATCCAGAGTCGCGCCAAAATCCCCTGTCATACGACGAGCGGTTTCTAACAGACGATCATTGGCCTCTTCGTAGATCTCATCATCCGAGTTGGGCTTGATTGCGACTAGGAGCTTATCGATTGAACTAGGTGGCGTAGCGTTCACGAGAAAAATTGGATATTTGATGTTGCGCAGAAGCTGCCAATCCGACGTCTCACGAGTAAGGCGCACGAGTCGCGTGTGATGGGTCATACTCTTCACCACGAGGTCACTTTCGTTTCGGGTAATGGCGCCAAGAATCGCCTTGCCCCAGCTCTCTTCCCTTTCCACTTCGGTTGTTACATCAATACCCAAAGAGCGCGTGTGTGCGACCAGGCGCTCGACCCACTCTTCGGTCTTGTCGAGATCTCCTTGCAGCGAAGTTTCCCGGACCGCGAGCTTGGTTTTAACCGAACTGCTGTCGACACAACAATATACGTGGAGTTTCACGCCAACCGAGCGATTTTCGGTCAGTGTCAGAGCAATCATTTCGCTCCACTCCAATGAACTCTGCTCCATGTGATGGGGGTCTAGTACCACAAAGATCTTGGTGTCCGTCATCTTAGGTCTCCGTTAACTTTAACTATTCAGTAGTTCGGCTTCCCTAAGCGCGTCTGGGAGATTTGCATGTGCTTTAGCCTCCGCTATAGAACGTTATTTCATTGTTCTTGTCCGCAAAACAGTTGATCTTTTTTGATCGCTCGCCAACCTTAAGTCGAACGGTGTATCCCCTCTTGGCGTTGAGTCTCTTCTTACTGACCTTACCTACTGGTTCCGCAGTACCATAATGTTCTGTCGCCTTCGATACACAAACGTCAACAGCGGCCTGCTTTGCAGCCTCCACCTGCTCCCGATCCGCACCAACAGCATTCGCTGATAGGGACAAACCAATTATTGTCGAAAAAAATATCGCAGTTCTCATACTCGCTTCTCCTTCACTAGGTGTTGAAAATCAAGGATGTGGCTTACCTAGTCAAAACCACGTCCGATACACCCCAGAGCCTTCTACTGAGGCTCCAGCGAATACTTAATCACGTACGCTGTCATCTGGTACGCCTCAGGCTGTGCAATTGGTAACCAGGTGGCGCTTCCTCAACGAGTTCCCTCCCTTTTTCCACTGCTGTTTTCGGTATATCAACCGTGTCAGGAATATCGTTACCGAACGCTTGTAAACGAGGCACGGTGCCGAACGAAAGAGGTGTCCCGCCGTTTGGCTTTGTATCGAAGGACACCAATGCGCGCACCTCTTCACTCGAAAATGTTGAAGCGTCATTAGCAATTCGTTTCCAAAGCCACGCACCATCGTACTGCGCTTTAACTGCTGGAAGTCGTGCCCTTGCTATCCCCTCAGATAGGTATGGCCCCAGGGCGACTCTAATGATCCGAGTCTCACTATTTCGTACGTCGATGAGTTCCACGGATTCTGTGGATTTGATCTTCGCTAACACCGCTTGGGCATTTTTTTCCTTCGCAAAGCTGCCCACAGAAATCCAATATTCCGTTTCCGCGAACGCATTCGTGCTTAAACCGAAAACTAATAGCCACGAGAAACTCTTGATTGTGCTCATCAATTCAACACCCGAGTGACGGCTTTTGTATTGTAAAAGAGGTGCCGCCTGTCCTGGGGAGACCTGAACAAGCGGCACCACGCGAGCCCCGAAGAGTAGGGTAAAGGGGCTCACGATCGAACAACCTCGGGAGATGACGCACTGGATGGCTTACGAACAAAAAACGCTCGAGAACGCTTACCCAAAAAGCGAGCGTCATCCAACAAGGTAAAGACTGTAGGTACGACAAATAGCGTTAAGAGCGTGGACGAGAGCAACCCACCGATTACAATGATGCCCATCGCATTTCGAAATTCCGCACCATCTGATGTGGCCAACGCAATTGGTATCATTCCAAATATCGTTGAAAACGCCGTCATCAACACCGGTCTCAATCTTAATTTGGCCGCCACACACATTGCTTCGCGAGGTGCAATTCCCGCTGCGACTCTCTGGTTCGCATAGTCGACGAGCAGGATTCCATTTTTCATAACGAGACCCATGAGCGCGACCATCCCGATCTGCGCAAACAGTGACAGTTCTGAATTCGTGACCGCGAGCAACGTAAAGGCACCAACAAACGAAAGCGGCGCAGTCATCATGATGATCACAGGCTGTGAAAAACTATTGAACTGCGCGGCTAGAATCATATAAAGCGCAATCAACGCGAGCCCGAAAGCAAACAGAATTGCGCTCGCCGCTTCCCCGATCTGTTCCGAGGCACCCTGAAAGGACGCTTCATATCCAGGTGCAAGATCTATCTCGGCGATGATTTCATCCATTTTCGCAATCAGATGACCCACGGCAAGATGTGCTGGAGCATTTCCTAACACGGAAATTTTTCGTGCTCGATTAAGACGATCGATTTGAGCCGGGCCACTTTCCAATTGCACGCTTGCAACGCTCGAAAAATCCACAAGCGTTCCATCACCTGCTCTCATTTGTAGGTAATCAAACTTCGTGAGGTCGTCCCTAAACGACTCTTCGAGGCGAGCCCGTACGTCGTAGCGAGAACCGAATTCCTCGTAGGTAGCCACATCGGTGCCCCCCATCGCTGCTCGCACTGTCGATGCAATGTCGCGAATGGAGATGTTTAGATCGGAAGCCTTTTTCCGATCAATAACAACTTGAACTTCGGGTTTTCCTAATTCAAAGGTCGAGTTGATATCTTCATACATTTCCGATGTATGCATGAGATTCATCATCCGCTGAGCATAGTCGTTCAATTGGGCTAGATCTGGCCCGCGGAGTGCGACTTCGACGTCAGCGGTAAAAAAATTACTACTACTCGACCATGAAATCTCTTTCATGCCCACGTGTGTCGCTTCGGGTGCGGCCGTGACAATGGTTTTTCGTACCCGATCGATTATCACTCGCTGATCGATCGTCCTTTCCTGCTTTGGCGTTAACCCAAGGTAATAGTCGATCTCGTTGGTTTTCCCTTGCGCACCCGCACCAATACTCAGGAACACCAGTTCGACGAACTCCTCTTGGCGGATCACCTCTGCTACGCGTGAGCCGATCCGCTTGGCTTCAGAGATACCTGTACCCAACGGTAACTCGATTTTTGCCAAAAATTCACTGCGGTCGGTTTTCGCCGTAAACGCGAGCGGCACCTGACTCGCAAATTGAACACCAATGTAAACGGAAATGGCGGCTATCACTAAGACAAGCCATCGTACCCGTAGCGAGAGACTAAGCGCCCTCTCAAAGCCGTTTTCTAGTGCCCGATATCCCCCATCGAAGACACGGTAAATAAGACCGTGGCTCGCTTGTTTTTTGAGCAACTTCGAACTCAACATTGGGGTTAGCGTGAGCGAAACGAATAATGAAATCGCGACTGCAACAACGATGGTCAGGCCATATTGATAGAAAAAGCGACCAATCACACCACTCATGAATGCAATGGGTAAGAACACGGCCATGACTGAAAGTGTTGCTGCGATCACGGCGGTAGCGACGTTGCGCGTGCCAATTGATGCAGCCTTCTTGGGATCCTCGCCATCCTCCACTTCTCGATGTATGGATTCCAAAACGACGATCGCATCGTCCACCAGTAATCCGACCGTTAGCGAGATAGCGATTGTTGTGATCATGTTGATCGTGAAATCAAGTACGTAGAATGCAAAAAAGGTCGTGATGATTGCGGTAGGGATCGCCGTTGCAACGATTAGCGTTGCACGCATGCTCAATAGAAAAGCTAAAGTTACGATTACGACCAGACCGATTCCGAGCACAATATCGACGGTAACATCATCGACCGAAGATCCGATGAACCTCGAGATGTCCCGGGCTTCAACAATTCTGATCCCACTTGGTGCCTCAGCTCGCGCTTTCGTTAACTCCTCCTTGATTGCTTGTGCTACAGCAACTGTGTTCGTGCCTGATTGACGCCGAATTTCCAAACTAACGCCGCGTGCGCCATCTAACTCCGCGTACGATCGTTCATCCTGCAGTCCATCCTCTACACGCGCTAAGTCCCTAACGCGGACATACCCTAAGTTGTTGTCGGCAACAACAATGTCAGCAAACTCTTGTACTCGGCTAACCTCACCTTTGGTCTTTATGGTGTACTCAGCGACCCCGCCGCGATAGTCCATTCGGCCACCCGGGATCTCGGCGTGCTCGCGTCTGATCGCGGCGATTGCGTCATCGATCGTGATGCCAAAACCGCGAAGCTTTGTCGCGTCGAACCAAATCCGGATCTCCCGCTCCCGTCCACCCACAACGCGAATGCCCCCGACACCTTTCACGCGTTGCAATCGCTCCTTTAGCACATCGTCTGCAAATGCGGTCAACTCACGGACACTCAAAGGGCCAGATACCATCACACTGAGGATAGGATCGCTGTCGGGATCCATTTTGCTGACGGTTGGCAACTCAATATCGTCAGGCAGGTTGGGAGTCGCCGCACTGATCTTGTCGCGCACTTCCTGCGTTTTTACGTCTACGTTCTCATCGAGTCCAAATTCGATGAAAAGCTGCGAATATCCTTCGCTGCTTACCGATGTCATATTTTCGATCCCAGACGTTGAAACCGCCTCCTCCTCTAACGGGTCAGTGATTTCTGTCTCGACAGTCGTTGGGCTGGCACCATCAAGGCGCGTCTCAACACTTACATAAGGAAACTCGACACGGGGGAACAAATCGATTCCCACCCGTCCCATCGAAATGAGTCCTAGCCCGATGAGCGCTCCAATCATCATCACGGCGAGAACCGGCCTGCGTATGCAAAGGTCTGAGATCCACATTAGGAATTTCCGCCCTTGGCCAGCAAGTACCCATCGAACACGAGGTTCAGATCCGTCCCACTAATAACTGCATCCTTATCGCTGATCCCCTCCAATACTTCCACGCGGCCATCCTGAAGGTCTTTCACACGTACGCTGGTGCGTTTGGCTGTGCCATTCTTGTTCACGAATACATATCGTTGTGCACCAACGCCACGAACCACTTCTGCTGGCAGCGAAAGCACAGCGTGTGCCTCCGGAAACAATTCAACTTCGATGAACTGTCCCGGTTTCATCTCATAGTCAGCATTCGGAATCCCTAAACGTACGTCTATGCTGCGTGTCTTTACGTCAATCCTGTCGTTGATTACGTGAATTTGTGTGTCATAGGATTTGCCGAGACCAGGTACGAGAACCTTGCCCCGCGTACCAACCTTGATCGCTCGCAGGTATCGCTCCGGGATGAAAACCACGGCGACCATGGTGTGGATCTCCTGTAGCTGCAGGACGGGTTGGTTGGTGCGCATGATCGGAGGCACGTACGCACCTTCGTCAATGTTCCGTTGTGTGATTACGCCCGTGTATGGTGCTCGCAGGGTTGAGTCATCAAGCGCTTGCTGAGCTTCAGCTAGATTTGCCTGCGCAACGCCAAGCTTTGCGCTCATCGCCTCGTAACGTGTTCGTCTATCGTCAAGTTGTTCTTTCGATAACGCACCCCGCTGACCGAGCGCTAACGCATTTTCGAAATCTAACTTGGCATTGCTGCGTTCTGCTGCCGCCAATCGCGCCGACTGTCGTAGGCGCTCAACTGTGATTTCAAAGTCTCGCTGTCGCATACGCAACAGCGCCTGTCCTTCTTCAACACGATCACCAACGCCGACCATGATCTCTTCAACCAACCCACCCACCAGCGGTACAAGATCTGTAGTTCTTAACGCCAAGATCGTGCCAGTTGATAAGATGGGTTCAACTATCTCGACGTTTATCGGGCGAACACTAAACAAACGCAGATCGGTTTCTAGAAATACCCGCTCGTCACTCGGGAGTGTTGCGACTAATTCTTGCCCTAGACAGTTCGTTTGCCACGCCAACAGACAGAACATCGTCGCGGCGACATATCTGTGCATCAGCTTTGCGCCTTGAATAGTGTGGAACACTTTGCGACCAGCTGCTGTTCAGAATTCTGGAACGCGCGCGCATTCGCACCAAGAATTCGTTTCCCAGGTTTTGTTAGCTCAGTTCTAACGTTGAGTGCGGACTCCATCGTCGCGCTTCCCAGATAACTGGTCGTTTGATTTATCAGCCGTGGAGGATCGCCGAGATCATTGAATCGCATGACGGTGAGCGACAACGCACATTCCATCAGTCCGCAGATGATTCCTCCATGAAATGCACGCAACATTGGGTTGCCAATAAATCGCTCTTCGGGTTGGAGTTGAAACAGGGCACCACCTGGAAATTCTTCCAGCACGCTTATGCCAAGATACTGCGCATACGGTATGCGCTCGATAACGGCACCCAAATTCATGAGCTGCACTCTCGATCATTAATGGTTGCCAAGACAGTCTCAAAGAAGCCAGATGTTGAGGGTGTAAGGATGAAACGCGCTACCGCCCGAGCAAATACACCCGCGCTATCCGAAGCTGTAGCTTGTAAATAGGCAATACCATCGTCGATGGATTCACATTGCGCAGAAACCACCACATCGTCGCACTCGGCGGGTAGTCGAAGCTCGTCGTATCGCAGTTCAAGGGTTGCGAGCGACGAGGGTTCAGGCAATGCCAGCATAGTCGCCAGACCCATTGCAGAATCCACAGCCGTCATGACAACACCTGGATGCAATGCAGGTTGCTCGATACTTCGAACGAACGCACCACGAAACGGAACCCTCATCCGAGCAGTATCGTCGTCTGAATCAATTAACTCGATGCCTAGCTCTTGATGGGCACCTGAGCGCTTAGAAAACATGTCTCGCACTTCAGGTTGCTTCAGAAGTTTTTTAAATTCGGTTTCTTCTGACACAATAAGCCGCTACTCGTAACCACAGTTACTATTACTGTAGTATTAGTAACCCTAGTTATCAATAGCCGGGGGTCATGTGAAACAAAACGACCAGATCGAGGACGGCCACCAAGCACCTCGGACTATCCACGAGATGAGTCTATTCATCAGCCGGATTTTCAATCGAGAGATGAAAGAGCTCGGCCTCACTCAGACTCAGTGGACGGTGTTGTACCAGCTGTATCTTGGTGGCGAACAGACCCAGACGGACTTAGCCAACGCTTTATCAACTACCAAACCGCCTCTAGGAAAAGTCATTGACAAATTGGAGCAAACCGGTTGGGTACATCGCCGTCAGAACCCGGAAGATCGACGACAAAACCTTGTCTCTTTAACTGATAAAGTGAGCCCGCTGATTGATCGCCTCGAGCGAATCGTCGCAAACATTGCTGAGATCGCGATGGTTGATTTCAGCCAGGAACAGCGCGCTCAGTTTATATCGTATTTATCAGCCTCGCACACAAACTTACTAAACGCACTAAACGATACTTAACAGGCTATACGTCCTGCTCCGCTGACAGAGGGGAAAACGTACCCATCCGACTACCGTTGAGTTGCCAGGCAATTCGCGAAAGCCCAAGCTTGCGTGGAGGACGGATGCTCACAGATGAGTTAATAAGCGTTCGCCAGTAATTACGGAGCCATGTCCTGGATACACGGCAGATGGGCTTAGTTTTTTTAGCCTCGCGATCGATCGTGCCATTTGTCCAGCGCTCGAGTAAATCGCAGGTTTAACCAACTTTCCATGGACTGAGCTCCCAAGTAACGTGTCGCCGCTCACAAGCGATTTCGTGGGCACATGGAAATAACAACAGCTATCCCAGGAGTGTCCGGGTGTATGCATGATCAACCAATCGTCGAATCCGGGTAGTCGCCTGCCGTGTTTCAGGTCATGGTGTGCTGGAGGCAGCTCGTGCTGGAGCTGCTCGATCCCCGGCGTATAGGTTGGGCGCATACGTGCCCTGCGACTCCGAGCCGGATTAGCGTACATACGCCATGCTCGAGCTCGCAGGCCTTCTCGAGCGCTGGTCAACAAACGATTGACCATGCTGGCTGGACCGCTCTTGAATTGACCCAGCCGTGATGACATGACGTAGGGCATTCCAGTCTCCGCACCACAGTACTGCGCGAGCTTGACACGTCCACCACTGTGGTCGGGATCGGAATGCGTGCATATCACCAATTCTATCTCAGCCGGCTCACGCTGAAGTTCTTCTCGTACATAGCCGAGGACATAATCTACGCCGTTTGATGATACATCGATGACCAACATGTGGCCTGGCTCCTCAACCAGGTAAGTGTTTACATATCTCGTCTTGATCAGGTGAATGTACATTCGCGTTCCTCTATCCACGCCATCGCATCAACTCAATTTCTGGGAATGTCTCGAAAGGGCAGATCAGCATCGGCTCTGGGTTCCTTGGGCATACCCAGAACACGCTCGGCTATGATGTTGTGCTGTATCTCATCTGTTCCGCCTGCAATGGATATGGCCGGAACCGACAACAAAATTTCTGCAATCAAACCGTCGAGCGGTCCATCTTCACCCGCCAGCAGCGACTGCCCTCCCGCGATCATGGTGTGCGCATGCGCAGCAGCACGCGCTACGTGACTTGCAGCAAGCTTACCGAGGGAGCCCTCCGGTCCCTGGGGTCTACCCAACTTGTGTGCTTCTCGTACCCTTCGAGCCGTCCATTGGCTCGCTTTTTCCAACATGAGCAGTTCGGCAATCGCCTGACGAATAACCGGGTCTCGATCACCCCCCGATGCACGGGCCTGGGAAACGACTAAATCAGGCCGACCGGCGCGTTGGGGATACCACCGGTAAGGCTCATTGACCGTCTTCATTTCTGCCGCCAACTCGGCAAAAATTGCACCTTCACCATTCTGTACGCTTCCCCAGGCACGCACGCCGTCCGCTACCCGGCGTTCGTTAGCCAGGGTTGTCAACGCCACACTCCATCCACTGTCCACTTTTCCAACCAGCCGCTCCGTCGGCACTATCGCGTCGGTAAAAAAGACTTCGTTGAACGAAGCATAGCCGTTCATCTGCTTGAGCGGCCGCACTTCGACTCCAGCCTGCTCCATGTCTATCACGAAATACGTTAATCCCCGATGCTTAGGAACATCCCAATCGGTGCGTGCCAGCAACATCCCATAGTTCGCATGATGCGCCGAGGTGGTCCATACTTTTTGCCCATTAATCAACCAATGATCGGCTTGCTTGTCGGCCCGCGTTGTCAAACCTGCTAGGTCGGATCCGCTTCCCGGTTCACTGAACAGCTGACACCAGGTATCTTTACCAGTCAGAATCCCTCGTAGAAACTGCGTTTTCTGCGCGTCGTTGCCGTGCTCCAGCAGCGTCGCCGCCGCCAGCATTCGCACACCGGATCGGGCAACGCCGAGCGCTCCGAACTGGGAGATTTCGTCTGCTACAGCGTTAGCCAGAGAACTTGGATAATCCAGTCCAAACCATGCCTTGGGCCACTCAGGACATCCCCAGCCCGTATCCGCCAGCATAGACCTCCACTCTGATAGTTTTCGCTCTGGGTCCCAATGCGCTTCAAGCCATGTCCGAACCTCTCGGCGTACCGTTTGTTCATCCGGAAAACCAGTCGTTTGCGAACCCATATCAACCCCTTATAAATTCAATAGTCCAGAAGTACCCGCGTTCACCCATCGCCCGTCAGATCTGCCAACGCTGCAGCATCCGTTCGCGATGCCACGCTGACTGTCCGAACATGGACTCCGAACTTTTCGCTCGTTTGAAGTAGAGATGTGTGTCATTTTCCCAGGTAAAGCCAATCCCACCGTGTATTTGAATGGTCTGGGCGGCTGTTTTCAGGTAGGTATCCGCCGCCAGCGCTTTACTCAACGCTGCCAGAGCGGGAAATTCAACGTCATTCGCTTCAGCTGCTTCTGCCGCCACATACGCAGCAGACCTGGCCAGTTCGACGCGCAACAAGAGATCTGCGCATTTATGTTTAATCGCCTGGAAACTGCCAATTGCACGACCGAACTGTACTCGTATTCCGGCATACTCCACGGCGCTATCCAACAGACGCTGTGCACCTCCAACCATCTCATTGGCGAGACAAACACGGCATAGATCTATCGTGCGGTCCAGCGCAGCGCCTCCTGCGCCCGGTTCGCCGAGAGGTTCCGCAATGACATCGTCAAATTCCAGTTCCGCTAGCTTGCGTGTTTGATCGATCGTATTCAAAGGCCGTCTGCTGAGGCCAGGCGCATTGCCTTCCACGACAAAAAAAGCGATACCATCTGCGCCCGTGGACCGCGGCTGCCGAGCAACCGTCACGATGGCGTCTGCAGAACACCCGTCCACAACAAACGTCTTCTTCCCCTTCAGGCAGTAGTTACCATCCCGTCGTTCGTATTGCATGGTTACACCTTCAGTGTCCCAGCCGCCGCCGCCTTCGTCGATTGCCAACGCATACAGCGAATCACCCGAGGAAAGCGCAGGCAGCCAACGCTCCCGGTCCACGGCGCCGCCAGCTTCTAGAATGGCGGTGCCTGCCAGCACAGACGAACCGAACAGTGGGCTGCAAAATAGCCCTCGTCCCAGTTCCTCCATCGCGATACATAGTTCAATCGCGCCGAAACCCTGCCCACCAAACTCTTCTGGTATGTGTATCGCTTGCAAACCGATGCTAGTACATAGCCGGCGCCATACGTCCGCATCGTAGCCTGCCTCTGTCGCCATCAATCTGCGCACCTCGCTGCTTGGAGATTGCTCAATCACGAATCTCTCAACGATTTCGCGAAACTGTATTTGCTCATCGGTAAAACTAAATCTCATCGCTTTCCTCTACGCCCAGACAGGAAATATCTGGCTTAGTGTTCGTCCATGTATGTAAGCTTGCTTACTATGATGGATTGTGCAATAAATGTGTATCTAAACGCCATAGGCAAACATGTACAAAGGAGATCCGCATGATACCTCCCGGTATAATTTCAGCAGATGGTCACGTCTGCGAACCGCCGAATTGTTACGTTGACTTCATCGAACCCAAATTCCGCGATGAGGCCCCTCGCGTTGTCGAACAGGATGATGGCACTGAAGCGTTTGTGGTGCCCGGAATGAAAAAGCCAATCGGTTTGGGATTCATCGACGGAGCCGGATTCGGTGTAAAGGAGCGATTGGAGCGCGCCAAGAAAATCAGATTCGCCGACATACGGGAGGCGGCTTACTCGGGCGCTGCGCGCGTACCCTTCATGGACCAGGACGGCCTGGCCGCAGAGATCATTTACGCGTCGGTCGGCATGGGACTCTGCATGCACAAAGACCCAGCGTACAAAGACGCTTGCATGCAGGCCTACAACCGATGGTTGCAAAGTATGAGCGCCGAAGCGCCTGATCGTGTTTTCGGGCTGGCTCAAACTGCGGTATTGAGTGTAGATACGGCCATTGAGGATTTCAGGCGGGCCCGGGAGATGGGCATGGTTGGCATGATGATGCCCGGTGATCCAATCCATGAGGATTACGATCATCCCGATTACGACGCATTGTGGGAATGCGCAACAGACCTCGATTTGCCCGTTTGTTTTCACATCCTGACGTCGCGTGCGGGGAGCCTTCATGCCAAGTCGCGTGGTCATGCCATGAACAACTTTCTCGGAATAATTCGCGCCGTGCAAGACATCGTTGGTCTCATGGTGCTGGGCGGCGTGTTTGAACGCCATCCCAAGCTTAAACTGGTCGTCGCGGAAAGCGATGTCGGTTGGCTACCCCACTATATGTACCGCATGGACCATGCCGCCAAAATTCACGCCGAGGACGGTATCATTCCGGGATTGTCCAAGCTGCCGAGCGAATACGTGGGAAGCAACGTATGGGCGACGTTTCAGGATGACTATACTGCGTTTCAATCGCTTCACATGATCGACTACAAGCAGCTCTTGTGGGCCAGCGATTTCCCACATACGGATTCGACCTGGCCCGGTTCCATCGATCTCATAGCGCAACAGACGGCACACCTCAACGAGGAGCAGTTGCAGGCCATCATGCGCGACAACACCGCGCAATTGTTCAGTCTTCCTGCCGGTGATCAAAGCTGGCGCATGCAACCGGCAGCAGCCTGAAGCAGGCGTCCGTTCCGAATTTGTTGATCTGGGTTGATATGTTGGTTAGCGATAGCCCGAAAAGCGATCTTCGTACTATACAAGGAGTGACTAATGAGCCACTTGATCTATGAGAAACACGGGGGAGTTGCCTACCTCACTATGAATCGGCCGGAACGACGTAACGCGTTGAGTCCCCAGATGATCGTAGAAATGGCAGCGTCTTGGCAGGATTTCCGTGAAGATGATGATGCTCGGGTTGCCGTACTGACAGGCGCTGGTGACAAGGCATTTTGTGCCGGAGCTGATCTCGGTTTGCTGATCCCGTTATTCTCCCGGGCCCGTGAGGCAGAAGACGAATATGACGAAGCGTTAATCAAGGACCAATCACTTATGCAGATTGCACTGTTGCGCGACTTCGAATTGAACAAACCCGTAGTCGCAGCGGTAAATGGCTTTGCGTTGGCTGGTGGGACCGAAATTCTGCAGGCAACTGACATTCGGCTCTCGGTGCCGACGGGTGAGTTTGGCCTCACCGAGGTTTCCCGAGGGATCGTACCCGGAGGAGGTTCGCTGGTAAGACTGGCACGCCAGATTCCTTACTGCAAAGCGATGGAGATTCTTCTACTCGGCGACAGAATGCCGGCAGATGAAGCGCTCCGCATCGGGCTGATCAACGAAATCGTACCACAGGAAAATCTGCAGAAGCGCGCCAACGAGATCGCGCAGCGAATCGCAGAAAACGGCCCGCTCGCAGTGGCTGCATGCAAAGAAGCGGTGATTCGTACCAGCGGATTAGAACTGAATGAAGCCTTCGCCATAGAAAATGAAATCTCGCGCAGAATCATGAGAACTGAGGACGCTAAAGAAGGACCTCGAGCATTCGTGGAAAAGCGCAAACCACAATTTAAAGGGAGCTGAGTGTAGGATCCGCGATTCCGCAGCGCTTTCTCATATCGCTGGTGCACAAGGCCAATCCGGTTTGCGCCAATAAACCATCGACCACAGTCATTCAGTCACATCCAGGCATGATCACTGCCTACGTGGTGTAATGATTGTCGACAGAGACAATTCGAATAAACTTTTAGTAATCATACTTATCTTCTTTCCGAATCTTTGATAGATGTTTTGGGCACGTATTTGCCATTATTTTCTTAGGCAAACCCTAAACCGTAGACACCGATCGGAATATATGCAAGTATACATATGGTATTGCTGCCGATCTAAAATCAGAAAAGGGGATTTTCATGAGCAATTTATGGCTACGGCATAATGCCGTGATAGTAGGCATTTTTGTCTCACTAACGATGACGTCTCTTCAAGTCCATCCTGCAACTGGCGAGATCGAAGAGATAGTAGTCACCGCGACGAAACGGGAGCAGTCGATCCAGGATGTCCCCATCGCGGTGAGCGCTTTCGCCGGAGAAGACCTCGAGGCGCGCGGCGTTCAGGATCTATATGGATTGCAGGAAGTTTCTCCTAGCATCTCAGTGTACAGCTCTAACAGCACCTCCAACGGCGGTACCATACGCATACGCGGGGTCGGGACGACAGGCAATAATCCCGGCCTGGAAGCGGCGGTCGGCACATTCATCGACGGTGTCTACCGAAGCCGCGCGGGACTCGCATTTAACGATCTGGTCGATATCGACCGAGTCGAGATCCTGCGTGGTCCGCAAGGCACATTGTTTGGAAAAAACACATCGGCTGGTGCGCTCCAAATTCTTACTAAGAAACCTGAATTTGAACAGGCCGGCAGTCTTGCCTTAAGCGCGGGTGATTTTGATTCCATACGTATACAAGCGTCTTATACAAACGCCATTGTTGATGATGTATTGGCTTTTCGCATTGCCGCCAACTACAACGAGAGAGATGGTTACTATGAAGACAACACCAATGGCGATGCGTAACCAATGGCGATGCGTACGACGGTCGTGACCGATGGGGCCTGAGAGGACAACTGCTCTGGACGCCTACCGACACGATTGAGAACCGTTTGATCATTGACTATGCGGAGCGCGATGAAGACTGTTGCCCAGCTCGCTACGAGTTTATGAACCGAACGGTGCAAGGGCAAAGTTCTACAAGCCGCGGCGCGCTCTCAAATGGCCTCCCTCCCGGACAAGTGGTAGATATGCTCATCGCGGAGTTGGGTCGCCCGCCAGTTATCGAAGATTTTGCCGAAGATGAGTACAACGTCGGCGTAAATTTCAAACCGTTCGAAGAAGTGGAAGACTGGGGCGTGCAAAACGAACTTGGCTGGGATATCAACGACAACATGAGTTTCACGTCAATCACTTCATACCGCGAGTATGAAGTGGATCGTGGACAGGACATCGATTTCTCCGGTGCCGACATTGCCGAACCCCAGTTTACGAATGAAACCTTCGAAAATTTTTCCCAGGAGTTTCATCTCTCTATCGCTACCGAAAGTGTTGATTTTCTGGTGGGCGCCTACCTCTATACGGAAGATATCAAAACCAATGAGTCTATTCGCCTGGCATCCCAGGGACACCGATATCTAGCCACGATTCAAACCGGCCTCATCGATATGGCGCTAGGTTTGCCTCTCGGCACCTTCCAAACAATGCCGAGTGCAACGATCGGTACGGTTCGCGGTACCGCACTGGGCAGTTTCGACCCCATTACCCGCACTCTGGTCAGTGACGGCACTCTGCGCGGCAACCATGCTCCAGGTGATGGCTACCGAGCGGATTTCGAACAGGAAACCGAGGGCTGGTCGGTTTTCACCCACAACGTGTGGCACATCACTGATAAGCTGGATCTGACCTTTGGGGCACGCTACTCCAATGAGAAAAAAGAAGCGCTGACCATCATCAACGGCGTAAATCCACTCGGAGCCAGTAGCCCACGCGATCTGGCCTTACAACTGTCCAACAACGCCACCAACGAAGACCACTGCACTGGTCTCGCGGCAGTTGGCGCGTTGTGCAACAACGCCAGTTGGGAAGATGACAATAAGGAAAAAGAATGGTCGGGGTTCATTAGCCTCAGCTACGCGCTCACCGATGACTTCAACATATACGGCAGCTACTCTAGAGGTTACAAGGCTGGTGGATTCAATCTTGACCAGCAGGCCATTGAAGTGGATGTATTCGGCACGTTCCTCGCCACGGGCGGCTTACCAGTGTTCCTCGGCGGATCAGCGGGACTGCCGGCTGATATTCCTCAAGAGATCATCGACTCTCCCATTACGGATGCTGAAGGGCGCAACGGTCTCACACAGTTTGCCTGTGGTTCGCTGGGCGGAATCGTACGGCAGTTCCCAGAGAACATCGATTGCTTGCAATTGGATGATGACCACTCGTTTGATCCGGAATTCGTGGATGCCTACGAGATTGGCGTCAAAGCAGTCTTTCTGGATGGTCGATTGACCACCAATCTCGCTCTGTTCTATAGCGACTTCGAGGATTTTCAACTCAATACCTTCACCGGTACAGGCTTCCTGATCAGTAACACCGACGAGATGATCTCCCGGGGTGCAGAACTGGAATCCATGTGGAACGTCACCGACGGTGTTTATTTCACACTCGGCGTGACTTACGCGGATGCACGCTACGGAGACGACCTCAACCTTTCTGGAGTGGATCAAGTTAGTCTATATCTGGATCAGAATTTCGCAGCGCTGGAAGACTGGAACGATCTCGAAAGTATCGAAGGCCGCCAAATCACCCACGCCCCTTATTGGCAAGGTAGTGCATCGCTTTTTATAGAGAAGCCCATTGGAGACAACCTCTTCGGTTACTCCAACATCAATGTCGGCTATCGGGGGGCCCATAATACCGGGTCGGATCTTAAGCCTCAAAAAGACGTTGAGGATGAGGCGATTGTCAACTTGCAGTTGGGGCTCCGTGCTTACGATGACCGCTGGGACGTGCAACTTTGGGCGCGAAACCTGTTCGACAACGACGTCAAAACCCTGGTATTCAATTCCGTGTTCCAAAGCGGTAGTTTTAGCACATTCATTGGACCACCGCGCATGATTGGGATCACCCTGCGCACTCAACTGTGACGTAGCTTTGGAAAGTCGCAAACAACAACAGCCGCTTCACTTCTTTACCGATGAAGATGAAGTGGCTGTCGTTCGTTCAAGCGCCTTAGGCGCCTCAAATAGCTCCTCAAAATCTAGCGTACCGGAAATTCCTACCATGGTCGCATCCGTTCGATCGCAAGCCCCGTTAATCTAACCCTTACTCTCCGGGGCTCGCGCGGTGCCGCTTGTTCAGGTTCTCTCCCCGGACAGGCGGCACCTCTTTAGAACTTATCGACCTACGTACTAGAGTTGCCTAGGGCTGTTCCTACCCAATTCAGACGAGACTTCGACTGCGTTGCTTTTAGATCCAAAGACCTCACTCATTCTCGTTAAACAGCTTCCGCAACACACCCGCGGCATCACTCAGTGCCCCAGCGCCGTTAGAATACAATCTTGCCTTTGTTCACCAGACTGCTTTATCGCACGCACATAGAACCTGCGGGCACGCTAAGCCTATTTTACCTGCCAACTACTAACCCTCGGTTAACCAGCCTCTGGTGGTTTCAATGCCCCGACAGATTAGTATTTCTCGCGAGGTAGCTTGTGCGTCAAGCTCCGACTAATCAATAAAACCAGTGCCCGCTGCTAGGCTGGCCGCTTGAAGCATGGCTGTCAGCATCATCTCATGGCTTGCGGTTCCGCGGCCCACGATATCGTATGCAGTGCCGTGCCCGACGCTCAAAAATAGAAACGGAGCGCCCATGAACAACGCACAGTTACCCACGAAACCCCATGTTTTTAAAGCAATATGTCCTTGGTCGTGGAACATCGCGATGACCACATCGTACTGTCCATCAATACAGTGGCGGAAAATGGTATCCGGTGCGATGGGGCCTTGTACGTCGACTCCTCGCTCCCGTGCGTCATCGACCCCCGGGCGAATGGCTTGGTCCTCCTGAGGCCCTTGTGCATGTGGGTTTAGACCCGCAACGCCGATGCGGGGTGCTTGGATGCCCCATTCGATCAACGAACTGCGCGTCTTTATGATCGCTTGCGTAACCATCTCTGCGCTTACCTGTTGGCACACATCCTGAAGCAACACGTGATCGAATAGGTGTACGATCCTCAACGGACCTGACAGCAAGGTGAGGTAACGATCTGATGGGGCGCGTCCGAATACATCTTTCAAATCCTGCTTCGCAAGGGCCAATGATTCGCTGTTAACCGGTGCCATTACCGTGGCCTGGGCTTTACCTGTCGTGGATAGCTTTGCTGCTTGTTTTAACCAGCCCGCATTGGCCGCGCCACAGATTGCACTGGTTTGACCGAGTTGTATATCCTGCGTGCTGAGTACACCATCGTCCAGCACGTCCACCATGCCCGGTTCCGGCTTGGCCTGTTCAACGTCCTTGATCCGCCGGCATTTCAAGGTGACACCAGCTATCTCGACCCCTCGCTCAAGCGCAATCTGACTGCCGACCACAACAGGTGTACAAACTTGTTGGACGCTACCATCTGCCAGCGCCTTGGCAACTACTTCCGATCCAATCCCATTCGGATCCCCAGGTGTTATCGTCACAATGTGATTATTCATGTCGAATCCTTTATCGTTTACGTCAACAACGGGCGTACTTCCTCAGCAAACCGCTGCAATTGTTCGTCGCGTTCCGCAAGCGGGCCGGTCAGGTCGAGTATGATTTGAGACGCACCTGCCTGGCGAAACTGTTCTATAACCGCAGCGACATCCTCAGGCGTACCTAGCGCGGCATATCGTTTCGCCGGCTTGCTGAAGTCCATCGCGTATCGTCGGCTGAGATGCTCCGTGGCTGTACGGTGTGCACCCTCATATCCATCTTCGATACGCATAAACAGCATATGGGCGCGCTGAAACGTATCCAAATCGCGATTCGCCTGATGCCCAGCCGTGTCGATAACTTTCAAAGCTTCGCGGTACATGGTCGCATCAACTGCATACGAAACATATCCATCCGCCAAAAGCCCAGCGCGCTTGAGTGCTACTTGCGAACGACCCCCGCACCAAATCGGAGGCCCACCCGAATTCGCAGGCGTGGGTAACATTTGTACATCCTGGAACGGATAAAATTGCCCCGAATGAGACACCTTTTCCCCACTCCATAGCGCTTTGAGAACTTCAATACCCTCCGATAACCGCGCACCGCGTTGCTGAACCGGAATACCACAGGCAGCGTATTCGTTGGGAAACTCCCCGCCAACTCCGACACCAAAAACAAGTCGGCCGCCCAGCAGGCGGTCCAACGTGCTTACCTGCTTCGCCACTGTCGTTGGGTGGCGTAGGGGCAGCAGGTAAACACATGTGCCGAGATGGATCTTCTCAGCAAATCCAGCGGCCAAGGCTAGTTGTGTAAGTGAATCCAGTATTGGCACAGGGAAAGCGACGTGATCGCCTACCCACAATGAATCAAATCCCAGCTTCTCCGCGTATTCCACATTATGACGAGCCTCATGAGGCGAACCGAAGCCACTCATCACACCTATCTCAAGTTTCGTACTCGTCAACGATTTGATCTCCTAACGCACATTCGTTTCTCAACCCCAAACAGAGCTTAACATTCTCAAGGTTGTATATATACTTACTACTCATCACATCAAGAGTTTGCAGATATGTTTCACCCTGCGCTACAAACATCAATGTGCACATCGTTGGGTATCGTACATCCGGTACTACAGGCGGGCATGGGGTTCGTCGCCCGCGGTAAACTTGCAGCCGCCGTTTCGGATGCCGGGGGTCTGGGCACCGTGGGCGTGCGCGCATCCGAATTGCGCGAGGAGATCGCTTTGATCCAGCGCACCACCGACAAACCCTTCGCGGTCGACTTACTATTCGCCAAGGGCCCGGGAGGTAATACATCACAGCCGTTTACGGACGATGTACAGGAATCCCTGGAAGTCGTATTCGAACAACGTGTGCCTATACTTGTCAGCGGGCTCGGTAATCCCGGACCTATCGTCGAACGTTGCCACGAAGCCGGCATGAAGGTACTAAGCCTGACGGGAAACTCGAAGAACGCGAAACGGCTCGCCGAGAGCGGTGTGGACGCCGTGATCGCGCAAGGCTATGACGGCGGAGGTCATACCGGAAGAGTCGGTGGTATGGCGCTGCTTCCTGCAGTTCTCGATGCCGTGAACGTTCCCGTTTTCTACGCGGGCGGCGTGGGTGATGGCCGTGGCTTGGCAGCGACTATCGCCATGGGCGGAGAGGGCGTCTGGTGTGGAACTCGGTTCATTGCAACGCTGGAGGCATGGGGCCACGAAAACTATAAGCAGGCGGTAGTTGACATCGACGACGAAGGCACCACCCGCACTCGTTGTTTCTCGGGTAAACCATGCCGCATGCTGGCGAACAAAACAACCAGCGCATGGGAGAGCACTGAACTGGAGCAAACCATCGAGCCATTTCCGTTACAGATGCGCAACGTTTCGAAGTGGTTGGGGAAGGATCCTTACATGGCCGGTCGACGCGATGGTGAGGTGGCGATCGGTGCTTGCGCAATGGGACAGAGCGCGGCGGTGATCGACGCCGTAAAACCCGCAGGGGATGTGGTTCTTGAAATCATGGCAGAAGCGACCAAAGCTCTGGAAAAGATAACAAATGCCTAGCCTCTCAGGACCGCTGAGCGGAGTCAGAATCGTAGAGATGGCGGGCATCGGGCCTGGGCCTATGTGCGCCATGCTACTGGCTGACCTCGGCGCCGAAGTAATCCGTATTGATCGCCTGGAAAGTGCCAATCTGGGCTTACCCCGCGATCCTAAGACAGATCTACTGATGCGCAGCCGACGCTCCGTAGCCATCGACTTAAAAAATCAAAAAGGCGTCGATACGGCGCTCAAGCTCATCGATAGCGCCGCTGCATTGATCGAAGGATTCCGTCCCGGTGTCATGGAACGTCTAGGGCTGGGTCCTACCCTCTGTCACAAGCGCAATCCAAGCCTTGTGTATGGTCGTATGACTGGATGGGGTCAGGACGGACCGCTAGCCCACGCTGCTGGCCACGACATCAACTATATCTCCCTGATAGGCGCATTGCATGCGATCGGCCGCAAAGGCGAAGCCCCTATTCACCCTCTGAACCTTGTTGGAGACTTCGGTGGCGGCGCGCTGTACCTGGCCATGGGGATACTGGCGGCACTTCTCGATGCTCGCACATCAGGCAAGGGACAGGTCGTCGATTGCGCAATGACAGATGGCGCAGCTTCCCTGATGACCATGTTCTATGGCATGCACGCTGTCGGCCGGTTCACAGATGATCGGGGTGAAAATGCCATAGATACCGGCTCACATTATTACAACGTTTATGAGACTGCCGACGACAAGTATGTGTCTATTGGATCCATAGAACCCAAGTTCTATGCAGAGTTGCTCGAACGGCTTGGTCTGAAGGGCGAGGAGCTACCACCCCAGCAAGAGCCATCCGCATGGCCGGACCTCAAACACAGAGTAGCTTCAATCTTTCGTTCTAAGACCAGGGATGAGTGGTGTGAAATCATGGAGGGCACGGACGTCTGCTTCGCGCCGGTTCTCAGCCTGAGCGAAAGCGCTAAGCATGCTCATAACAAAGCCCGCAATACCTTTGTCCAAATTGACGGGGTCACTCAACCAGCACCAGCGCCCCGCTTCAGTCGGACGCCCGCAACGATCTCTGGTCCACCTTGCCAACCCGGCCAGCACAGTCGCAAGATATTGTCGGACTGGGGATTTACCGCAACTGAGATCGAAGACTTGGAAAACGACCGTACAATCGCCCAAACAGAAAACGGGAAGTAGCATGAGTGAATATACCGATAAATTCAGCGTCAGCTTCGATGACGAATATGTCACGACAGTCGAGCTGAACAACGGAGAGTACAACTTCTTTGATATGGAGATGTTGATGGGATTAGCGGCTGCATTTGAGTCCCTGGATGAGGATCCGCGTTGCCGCGCCATTTTGTTGTGCTCGGCTGGCAAAGCGTTTTGCGCAGGAGCTAATTTTCAGGGCGGTCGACAAGGCGCAAAACCAGCAGGCTTGCAGGCGCCCGGTCAGAAGCAAGGCGTCGGCGATCACCTTTATGCCCAGGCTGTACGCTTGTTTGCAACTAAAAAGCCCGTTGTCGCTGCCATCCACGGTGCGGCAGTTGGAGGTGGATTGGGTCTTGCGTTGGTTGCGGATCTGCGTGTTGGGTGCTCGGAGACACGCCTGGCGGCAAACTTTACCCAACTCGGCATTCATCCTGGCTTTGGCCTGAGCTTCACGTTACCCCGCGTCATCGGCCAGCAGAAAGCCTACGACATGTTCTACACCGGCCGCAGGGTGAGTGGAGAGGAAGCGTTCTCTATGGGATTGCTAGACGAACTTGTTGCTGCACCAGAGGTCCGCGACACAGCTCACCGTAAAGCTGCACAGATTGCGGGAGCAGCTCCACTCGCAGTGGTTTCTGTGCGCGAAACCTTGCGCGGCGCGTTTGCCGAGTCGGTGCGGCAGGCAACTGAGCGCGAACTAAAGGAACAGAACTGGCTGTTGCGCACCGAGGATGCAAAAGAGGGTGTGAGAGCTGTTACAGAACGCCGACTGGGAGACTCTTCAGGAAAGTAGTACAATCTGCTGGGCAATACTATTCACGGCCATTATTTAAAGCAGGAATACGCGTAATGAGCGAACGAAATGTTGTACCTATATCAGAACGAGTCGAGAACGAGTATATGGGCTTTCTCGTCTACGAAGTTGCCCGCGCGTTTACCAATGCCTACGCCAAACTGATGGCCCCTTTGGGGCTGACTCGCCCCCAGGCGCGGGTGATTGCCTGCGTCATGAGATATCCGGGCATCACGCAGGCAGACCTCTGCGAGTATATCGGCGTGGGTCGCATGGCGATGAGCGGGCTCATAGATCGAATGGCGGCCAAAGATCTGGTATCTCGCGCCGCAGACCCAAGCGATCTGCGTATTAAGCGAATATTCCTCACCCGCAATGCCCGCAAGATGTTACCGGATATGCAGGCAATCGCCGATGACCTATACGAGCAAAGTATGTCTGCCATCAATTCTAAAGATGTTAAGACCACCATGGCCGTACTCTCAGACATCAAACTGAATCTGGAAAATCTTCTCACTCCGGCGTCGGATGTGGATTGATCAGTCGTTGTCAAGTATCTGCGGTCGAACCGCGCGATGAAATCCGTCAAACGCTCTCTGCGGCTGAATATTGTCTCGAACGAGCATGGGTGTACCGGTCTTCAGGCCGAACCCACCATCCACACGCCACACCTGCCCTGTTACAAAAGCAGCGCTGCTGCTTAGCAGAAAGCACACCGCTGCGCTGATCTCGGCCTCGCGTCCCAGTCGTCCAAGCGGCGTATGGACAGCAAACGATTTAAGCGCAGCAATCATCCGCTGGTCCGAATAAGTGTCGAATCCACTTGACTCAATGTATCCTGGCGCAACTGCGTTCACGCGAATTCCGCGGTCCGCCCATTCCAACGCCGCCGTTGCCGTTAAATTCTCGACACCCGCACGGGCCGCACCGCTGTGCCCCATGAGCGGCATGCCACCGACGATATCCGCAGTGATGTTCACGATCGCACCGCCCGTATCACGCATGCATTGTGTGTAGCATGCCTTGGATACGATAAAAGTAGACACGAGGTTGTTCTTGACTACGGCCTCGAACCCGGTCGCAGACATTTCGCTCAGCAACGCCGGAAATTGCCCACCTGCGCAATTCACCAGGCCGTCTATCGGTTGACTACCAGCCAGCCGCGACAGTACGTCGCCAACTATGTCCTCGTCTCGTACGTCACATGATTCGAAGCGGACGAGCCCGCCATCCTCTTTGATTTCTTGGGCCACTTTGCGCAGCTTTTCCGCTGAGCGGCCAATGATCAGTACCCGTGCGCCCAAGCTTGCCAACTCATGCGCTATACAGCGCCCTATCCCCGAACCACCGCCGGTGACCAGGATCTGCTTGCCCGCGAACAAGTCCGACTTAAACACTGAATCGTAACGCATCAATTCTGCACATTCCTGGAAGCCTAATAGCGGAAGCTATATGATAAGCATATTTACATAAAGAGACGAGTTATATGGCCGAAGCAGATCAACGGTTACCCAGCCCTCATGGCGAAGCACTTGGCCTGACCGTCGTCAAACAAGGCGGCGGACGAGCAACTGTATCCGTTCCCTATAATCCCGAATTGGTTGGAGACCCCGACAGCGGGGTTATCCATGGTGGCGTGCTGACAACGATGCTCGACAACGCATCCGGCATGTCCATCCGCAGCGCTGAAGAACTGGACGGAGACACTGCTATTGCCACCTTAGACTTAAGGATCGACTACATGCGCAGCGCGACACCCTTCACTGCCATCATAGCCGAAGCGGAATGCTACAAACGGACCAAGAACGTCGCCTTCGTACGTGGTGTCGCTTACCAAACAGACAAGGATGACCCCGTAGCCACTTCAGTAGCTACCTTTATGCTCGGCACACCCAATCAACCGAGACTTACATGAAAATCCTAAATAATCTGCAACAGCGAACATCACAGGATCGACTGGACGCATTGGCAGACTTGATTCCATACGCTAAATTTTTGGGCATGACAGCAGAGGATCGCGACGGTGTTGTTGTCACTCATCTTCCGTTCAAAACAGCATTGATCGGCAACCGCAACCTCCCCGCCGTCCACGGCGGTGTTCTGGGCGCTTTCCTGGAACTGACCAGCGTCATCCAGATTTTGCACGACAGCGCTTACGCCCAGCTGCCAAAAACCATCGACATCAGCATCGAGTATCTTCGATCAGCAGGACCGTCCGACATGTACGCACGCGCGTACATTACCCGTCACGGCCGCCGGGTTGCCAACGTGCGGGCCGAAATGTGGCAACAAGACCCTGACAGACTTATCACGATTGCGCACGGCCACTACCTGTTGAAACCGTTATGACGATCGGTCTCGTAAGGCGCTGGATGCAGCCATGCGCAATGGCGAGTAGCTGATAACCTTTTCACCGCGTTGATTGAATATGTCGTTCCTGGTACGCACCAGCCCTCGGTCGGGAGACTTTGACGTTGCCCGGCTTTCCAATACTTCGACTTCAACGTGCACCGTATCACCGACAAATGTGGGTCCCAGCACCTCGAAATTCATGCTGAGGAAGGCAAGACCCGTGCGTTGCAGTGTCGCTTGTACAAGCAACCCTTCTCCTATGGCGTAAACCAACGCGCCCGGTACCAGCCGCCCGCCTTGTGGAGCGTGGGCTTTTGCATACTCCGTGTCGGTAAACAGTACTTCGACCATACCTGTGGTATTGATAAAATTGACCAGGTCGGGTTCCGTAATGGTTCGTGCAAGCGTACGGAAGCGATCCCCTTCTTTAAGTTCATCGTAGGCGATACCTAAGCCAACAGTTCGCATTGGAGTGTCCATCTAGCTGGAAGACAACGCGGCGATAGCGAACTCGGTGGCGCCCTTATAATCCGCTTTGCCATTTGCGGCACGCAAGGCAATACCCGCTTCGAGGATTCGCTTGGGCGCCTTGTAGGGGGCCAGGTGACTTTTTACGTGGACCCGAAGATCCTCTTCCTGCAGCACGGCGCGCTCGGCAAGGCGTACTAAGCCGGTAACCGCCTGGCCCCACCGTTCGTCCGGTACACCCACAACCAGCGCATCATCTATACTGGGGTGCTGTTTCAAAACTTCTTCGATTTCTTCGGGATAGATCTTTTCGCCACCACTATTGATGCATACTGAACCTCGACCCAGAAGGGTCAGCGTACCGTCCACTTCTACCGTGCACCAATCTCCTGGCACCGAGTACCTTATCCCGTCAATGGTTGGGAAGGTCTTTGCAGTCTTTTCAGGATCCTTGTAGTAGCCCAAAGGTATGGCGCCCGATCGCGCGATGAATCCTGGCTCGCCACTTCCGGGCTTCACTTCCCTGAAGTCTTCGGTAAATACCTTGCAGTGCTCACCGATCTGAAACTTCGCAGTTCGTGCCGTGCGCTCTTCTTTCGACGTACGTGAAGCGCCGAACCCAACGGCTTCTGACGCACCGAAAGAATCGAGCAATACCATGTTTTCGTTGTGCTCGAGCAGACCCTGCTTGATCTCCGGTGACCACATCACTCCGGAACTGATCATGCCCAGCATTGAACTGATGTCATATACCTCTGGGTGCTCATCGAGTTCTTTCAGAAGTGGTTTAGCAAATGCATCGCCCACAATAGCCATGTTGTTTACCCGATATCGAGCTACGGTGTTCCACAGGGCCTCCGGCACCAGACTGGTTTCCGGCGTCGTAACCACACACCCGCCTTGATTCAGTACGCTGATGGCACTGAGCATTGCAGTACCGTGCATGAGTGGACACGCTGCCAGCATACGCGGACGCAACGGCGCAGCGGCCACGCGCTGAGCATGTTCCTCAGGTGATGCGGGCGGCGAACTACCGGGTGCTAACAGTGAAGCACCTGCTCCACCGGCATTCCAGATCGCCTCGTGTTCCCACATCACCCCTTTCGGCATACCGGTCGTGCCGCCAGTGTAGATAAATAACTGGTCCTGCCCCGATCTTTCGATGCTCAACTCACTGTCGTCGCCACTGCTCACCGCGCCATCGTAATCAGCGAATGTTCCGTGGGTAGGGATCGTACCACCCGATGCTCCTACTTCCAGCCAGCACTTGACCTTTGGCAAACGCCCAGCGAGTGCCTCAACCTGAGGACGAAACTCCGCTGCGTATACCACCGTCTCCGTATCCGAATTATCAAGGATGTAGTGTAACTCCTCGTCAATGTAACGATAATTTACATTGACATGAACGAAACGGCCCTTGAAGCAGGCAACCATAGTTTCTGTGTACGCCGAACAGTTGCGCATGTAATGCGCAACCTTTGCGCCAGGCTCAAGACCCTGGCGTTGGAGATAGCGAGCCAGACGATTTGTTCGTGCACTGAATTCCGGCCAAGAGACTACCGAGCCCGCCGCGCCATTCTCTCCCGCGTGTATCAAAGCGGCATGTTCAGTTCCGCTTACACGACCAATCTCGTCATATATATCACCGAAGTTCCACGGCACTTTGTATCCCCCCAAAAACTAAACATTTGATAGTGACAAGTCCACAAAAGCCATTGCTACAGCGGGGCCAGACGGAACACCGGCGTCTGGAAATCATCACTGACGACATGAAACTCCACGTCGACAGGTAAACCTAGTCGCAGCTGCCTAGGTTCGGCGTCGACAAGTTGGCTCATGAGGCGTACCCCTTCCGAAAACTCCACCACGGCTGCTACGAAAGGTACGGCAAAGCTCGTGTGGAAGACTTGGTGGGTGACTGTCCAGGAATATAACGTACCGCGAGTATTCACAGCCGCCCATTCATATTCCGTGCTGGCACACTTTGCGCACATGTAACGAGGCAGGTGCCTGAAGCTTCCGCAGTCCGCGCAGCGCTGGAAACGCAACACACCATCCTGGCAAACCTGCCAAAACTCGGCATTGATGGGATCGATAGGTTTGGGTACTGGCCACTCACTCATTATTATCTCCGTAGTATGGCAATGCTGCCGTCACCCAGGTCACCCCAACCGGTAACCAAGCCCAGTTCAGCACCCTCAACCTGACGAGGTCCAGCCTCGTGACGCAGTTGCCGGGTCGCTTCCACAGCGTGATTCAGACCCCAGACGTGGGCCTCACTCAACAATCCCCCATGGGTGTTAAGTGGAAAACGCCCGCCGAGCTGTAGCTGCCCATCCTTCACAAAGTCATGGATCGCACCTTGCTCCGCGAAACCCATCGCTTCCAGCTGCAACAACACGACATACGTAAAGCAATCATATACTTGCAGAAAATCCACATCCGTTGGCTTGATGCCAGCCATCTCGAATGCCCTGGGCGCCGCATAGCTGAGGCCGATCTTGAACGGGTCTTCACGGGAAGGAATGTCGTCCGCCGGGTAAGGGTGCCCTTCGGCCGCCGCCATGACGTAGACAGGATCATGCGGACAATCTTTGGCGCGTTCTGCGGATGTGAGTACAATTGCGCACGCTCCGTCAGTCTCCAGACAACAGTCATTGAGCCGGAACGGATCAGACACCATCCGGCTCTCCAGATACTGCTCCATTGTCAGAGTGCGGTCGTACATGAAGGCACGTTCGTTCATTTGCGCGTGATGACGGCAGGCAACGGCAATTTCACCTGTCGCCTCGTCCGGCACATCGAACAGCTGCTTATGACGGGTCGCGAGCCAGGCATACATCTGCACCGGTAACATGACGCCAAAAGGGATGTAAAAATCCTTCATCGTCGCCGACATGGCCGAGATTCCCATTGGCCGGCTGGGCGGTTGGCCGGGTTTTCGTCGAAGGGCAGAATAGCCATTCCAGCCGAGTACAATAAGTACCGTTTCAGCCACACCAGCTGCGATCGCTATCGCAGCATTCTGAATCGCAGCCGTCGGGCTTGCACCACCCATATGCACCGTCGATGCGTAACGGACAATCGGAATTCCAAGATTTGCAGCAAGCTCTTCTGAATTTGTGATTACTGGCGGTGGAATGATGCCGTCGATATCTGTGGGCGCAAGTCCAGCGTCATCGATGGCAGCCCTTGCTGCTTCGAGCATTAAGTCAACCGCGGTACGTTGCGTCCCTTTAGTGTAAGTCGTCTCGCCGATACCGACGATCGCTGACTCATCTCTCCACTTCACTGCCACCTCCAAGCATATGATTATCTATCTCAAGTACAATTATCACGCAAGCACTCGATATTGTACACATACTTACGTAATTGCCTTTTACTTGTTCTTCAATGACCACCCGCCTCCTTCGTAGACAACCAGCGGCTCACGAGGCATTCCCAGGCCTCGTTCACTAATGATATTCTTTTGAATGTTGGCAGACCCTCCACCAATTATTCCCACAAAGGAACTCATGAAGCTCTTCTGCCAGTCCCGCTCGTGCTGGTGGGGAGATTCATCGTACAAAACTCCAAACTCGCCAAGCACATCTACACCGAGGGAGAAAATGTCGTGCGAGAGCTCGGTGGCTGACAATTTCACCAGTAGCTCCTCAACCCCTGGCGCTTCCTTGTTAATCGACTTCGATAGCAACCGCATACCGTGATACTTGTTTGCCAAGGTTCGCGCCTGTAGCTGTACAAATCGATCACGATAGGCATCGTTTTGTATGGCGCTTTGACCATCTAACGTCTCGCTCACTAACAGATCTTCCAACGCCTTGATAGCAGACTGTCCCTGACCGGGGTTTCCGAGCATCCCTCGCTCATACTTCAGTGTAACGTTGGCGACGCGCCAACCTTCTCCGCGCCCAGCGACTATGTTGTCGACAGGGATACGGACATCCGTCAGAAACACTTCATTGAAAGTTGCATCGCCTGTCATGGTCACCAACGGACGAACTTCGATACCGTCGGCGTCCATCGGCATTAGAAGGTAGCTTATGCCCCTGTGTTTCGGCGCGTCCGGCTCCGTACGTACCAAAATAAAACACATATCCGCAACGTGGGCGGAACTCGTCCATATCTTCTGTCCGTTAATGACCCACTGGTCACCGTCGACCTCGGCCTTGGTCTTTAGGCTGGCCAGATCACTGCCCGCACCCGGCTCTGAGTAACCCTGACACCAGATCATTTCACCGAGAATCGTCGGTTCGATGTACTTTTCTTTCTGATCCGGTGTCCCGACCTCTAGCAAGGTTGGCACCAGCATGGATATCCCCTGATTAGCCATCCCCGGAGGCAACCCCGCGCGAATGAATTCTTCAGCAATGATCCGGCTCTGAATAATGTCGGGCTCAGCTCCGAAACCCCCGTAGTCGCGAGGAATTGTGCGGGCTGCATAGCCGTGTTCGATGAGCTTCGCCTGCCAGTCCCGGCGCGCCAGGCTCGGCCGTGAGGTAACGCCCGGCATACCTTTGTCCGGGTCGACGAAACTATTCTCCTCGCAAAATGCACGTACATCCGCGCGGAAATCTTCGTATTCAGATCCGTAGGTTAAATCCATATCGTTTTCTCCATCACGCTGTAACTTCAGCGAATCGCTGCAGTTGAGCCGCTCGCGATCGCGTCACCGCGGGCCCACCGAGCAGTTGGCGATTGGCTTCTATTCTCTTGAACCACAGATGCAGTCCGAGCAGTTCCGTATATCCCATGCCCCCATGAATCTCGATCGCAGTGCGCGCGACATACTTGGCCACATCGTCAACCAGCGACTTGGCATAACAACTATGCAATTCGAACTCCGGATTTGCCTCATCAAAAGCGTGCGCGGAATACCAAAGCAGCGACCTGCAGGGTTCAAGATCGGTCACCATCTGGGCAAGCTGATGCTTGATACCCTGAAAAGATCCGATCGGCCGGTCAAACTGAAATCGGTCTAACGAATAGTCGCGCGCCGTATTCAACATATGCTGGGCGGCACCGAAGCTGTCCGACGCCAAGGCCAACCGACCGACTGCGACCACCTGATGCACGCTACCCGGCGAGATCATTTCATCAACCTCGGTTTTGTCGAGAGTCACCACCGCGTAGCTACGCGTCTTATCCACGTTAACCAGACGCTCGACAACAATACCCGAAGCGTCGCGCGGCACGATCAGCAAAGAGTCCGCATCCTTGGCCAACAAAAGATGAGTGGCATCCGCGACGTCGGCAACCACGGCCGCGCGTCCCGATGCTTTTCCAGCGCTGACCTCAATATCAAACCCGTCACGCGGCGACGCAAGGCTGCCGAGTCCAATGGCAAAGCGCGCTTCACCACTGGCGATCTGCGGCAGATATTTCGCCTGTAGATCCACCGAGCCCATCAAACGCAAGGCGGTGGGGGCAACTATTACACTTCCCAGATACGGCACTGGTGCCACTGCCGCACCCATTTCTTCTGCCACAACCTGCGCATCCAGCAGACCCACCTCGGATCCACCGTACTCTTCGGGAACCAACAGACCGCAAACCCCCAATTCTACGGTACGCTGCCACCAAACCTCTCCGCCCTGGCCTGCGTCGTGACGAACGACATCAAGTGGGAACGTATCCGCCAGAAACCGCCTAAGCGTGTCCTGCAGCATAATTTGTTGTTCGCCTAGTCCAAAATACACTGACTTCTCCTCTTCCTATAATGCTCGGTTCTTGATTTTCTATACGCCCTTTTTGTTGTTCAACGTCCAGCCAGCGACAGGGAAGCCTCGGGTGTTCGTGCATGCAAAGCCTCGCTGCGCATCAATTCGATGAACTCTTTCTGGCGTGGGATAAGTTGATCCTGGGGTGCGGCAATTCCAACTGCGGCAGGTCGACCACGGTGATCTATCCTCAAGGGCACCGCCAGCAGAGTGCCGTTAGGCACAACGAGGCCAGAATTCAACGCATAACCCTGCCGGGAGATCTTTCTCACATCCTTAATGATGTCATCGACCTCGACATCCAAGCGTTGCGCCGAATCGACACCTTCTTCGACTAAGGCGCGTACGCTCGACTGTTCCATCTGCGCCAACAACATCCTTCCCAGTGTGCATTCAAATAAATAGCGACGGGTACCGGGCTTGACGTAATAGCGAATTGCAGCTGTGCCCTGTAACACCTTGATATATTGTGCGTGGAGCCCTGAGCTGATGGCAGTGATGACAGTACAGCCCGTGCGTTCGAGGATCCGTGCCATCAACGATTGCACGGTACGTACCGGAAGACTTTCACTTTCTACCCAATGCCCGAGCATGGAAATCCGCACGCTGGGGAAAAACGTCTTTGTGTCCGGTTCATACTCCAAGTAGCCAAGCCTATCCAGGCTCTTTAGCAGCGCTGTGGTACTTGAATGTGGATAGCCCAGCTTTTCAGACACTTCGTTGATAGTTATCGGGGCGCGCACCTCATCGAACAATTCAAAGATCTCTAATACGCGAGCGGCGGATTTAACCACGCTTGAAGAAAGCTCTTTGCTCTTTGTCATTTCGTTACATCCGCTTGGATAGATTTAGATCAGCACAATTATTTCGCCTGTTTGAGTTTTCTTTGTAACACATATATGTGAAAATATAAAACATATGTGTCACAAGGGATGCTGAAGTTGAAAGTTAAAATCGACTACGACCTGTGCGAAGCGAACGCACTGTGCATGGACGCCTGCCCTGAGGTGTTCAAACTGGGCGACGACGACGAGTTGATCATACTCGCCGAAGAACCTGATGAGTCCCTTCGGTTCAAGGTGGAAGAAGCTGCTCAGCTCTGTCCTCGGTTGGCGATTACCATCGAAGAATGATGCCGTGGGCATCCGCACCAAGGCATGACCCTTATCCCACGTAACACTCCAGAGGAGCACTGATATGACAACACCGATTGCACCCATAGAGATCATTGATCCCGACTACTACCAGCAAAACGGGTATCCGCATGAATACTGGGCACAACTCCGTAAAGACAAACCCATCGCCCACTGCAAGCATCCAAAGCTTGTCCCCTTTTACGCAGTGACCCGTTACGAGGACATCGTCGAGATTTCCAAGAAGCCAAACCTGTTCCAGAACGCGCCCTTGCTATCGGTACAGCCGGAGCAGGATGAGGACATTCTGATGCGGGTTCGCACGCTGCTAAATATGGATCCGCCGGACCATCGGATATACAGGAAGCTCATGAGCGCTTACTTTACCAAGCGCCGCCTCAATGAGGATCAACACCGCCTCGACCGTGTAGCCGACCAGATTCTCAACGAGATTGCGGGGCAACAGGAGATGGATTTCGTCACTCGCGTGTCCGCGATCCTGCCGTTGGCCGTAATCGCAGAATTAATGGGCCTTCCGCAAGAGGATCGCGATCAGTTTTTCCGTTGGACCAATGAAATTGTGGGCGCAAACGATCCAGAATTCGTACGTGAGGATGGCCTGCGGGGCCGGGATCTAGCCGAACAAGCCATTGCAGAGGTGTTCGCGTACTGCACAGACTTTGTTGAGGATCGTCGCAAACATCCCCAGGACGATCTAACGACGGTACTTGCCACCGCCAAGATTGATGGCGAATACCTCCCACCGCTGGAGTTGCTTTCGTACTTGTTTTTGCTCATTGCCGCAGGTAACGAAACCACTCGCAACGCGACGACAGGTGGCATGCTTGCGTTGATACAACACCCGGAACAACTTGAGCAGGCGCGCAACAATCCGAACGAACTGCTGTACCCAATGGTCGAAGAAATCGTCCGCTGGACCAGCCCTGTCATCCATTTCTGTCGAACACCAAATGAGGACGTCAGATTGCACGGTGTGGATATCAAAGCTGGAGAGCACCTGACTCTTTTCTATCCGTCGGCCAACCGCGATGAAAGGGTGTTCCATGAACCAATGAGCTTCAACGTTGCCCGGGATCCCAATCCACAGCTCGGTTTCGGTATCGGCGAGCACCTCTGCCTCGGTGCTCATCTTGCCAGGAACGAACTGCGCGCTGTCTTCAGAAGTCTGCTGACTCGAACTCGCAGCGTTGAACTTCTCGGTGATGCGGAGCGGTTGCGCTCTGGATTTATCGGCGGTGTCAAACACATGAATGTACGGTTGGATATTGCGGCGTGAGTTCATCGAAATCGTTAGCGACCGCTCGAGGAGGTAACCGTGACTTTGCCTAAAACATCTTTTGCCATGGTACAAACAGACGTTCGTACGTTAGAGCCCAGGGACATCGCCATTCCCGACATCGATGATGACGCGGCGATCCTGCAGCTGGAAGCGTGCGGTATCTGCGGCAGTGATTACGAACAGTTCGACGGCGCCCTCAATGTGCCTATGGGGGTCATCCCTGGGCACGAGCCTCTCGGTCGCATCGCTAAGATCGGTGATCGTGCCGCAAAGCGATGGCAGCTAGACGTCGGGGACCGTGTGGCGGTAGAGACCATGCTGTCCTGCCGTCACTGTCCCACGTGCTTCGATGGGCGCTACCACTTATGCGATAACCGTAAAATCTACTCCTACATCCCGGTTAGCGAAGAGCCGGGACTGTGGGGCGGTTACTCTCAATACATGTATCTGCACCCCAATTCGGTACTTCATAAGGTCAATCCCGACCTGCCTGCAAATCTCGCTGTAATCTTCAATCCGCTCGGTGCTGGATTCCGTTGGGCAACAGAAATACCGAACACCAGGCCTGGGGATACCGTGGTGATTTTGGGTCCAGGTCAACGCGGACTTGCCAGCGTAATAGCCTGTCGTGAGGTTGGTGCTGGCACAATCATCGTCACAGGCCTGGCTGCCGATGCAAAAAAACTAGAGCTGGCCAAAGTATTCGGCGCAAACCACACCATTGATGTCGATAACGAGAATATCATTGCCCGAGTGAAGGAAATCACCAATGGGCGGGGTGCGGATGTCGTTGTGGATGTTAGCGCATATGCCACACAACCGGTAGTTGACGCACTGCACTTAGTACGGGCCGGTGGCACCGTAGTGCTGGCTGGTGTCAAGGGTTTCAAAACCGTGGACAATTTTGTTTCAGATTTGATCGTCATGAAGGAAATCAACCTCCGCGGAGCGATCGGTGTAACCTCTTCGGGATACAAGAGCGCCATCAGACTGCTGGAAGCGGGGACCGTCCCGTTTGACCAGATGCATACCCACGATTTCGACCTGTCAGATGCGGAATTGGCCATCAAAACGCTGGCGCGGGAAATTGAGGGAGACGAGTCCATTCATTCCTGTTTGATACCCCCCAGTTAATACATGACACAACTCTTCAACTAGAACAATTAAGGTCTATAGAAATGAACAAACCCATTCCACACGATAGTCAAGTGGCTGCACGCTTTATGGAAAATCGCGGGGGTGCCGGGGGCCTTCATGAATACTTAGGTTTCAAGATCACCTCTTCCGCAGCCGGCGTCATGACCGGTGAACTCGAAGTTCGCGAGGAACTACTAACACCGTTCGGCAACATGCACGGCGGTGTGTTGTCTGCTTTTTGCGACCATATGCTCGGCTGTGTTTGCTATCCCGCGATGAAGCAGGGGCAATGGGCCGCGACCACGGAGTTCAAGATCAATCTGACGGCGCCGGTTTCGGAGGGAACGGTTACCGCCCGAGCGGAAATCGCCAGCCTTACGCGAACCCAGGCCGTGGTACGTATAGAACTCAGCAACGGTGACCGATTGGCGGCGATTGCACAGGGCACGGTAACCATTCGTGACCCGAGATAGTATAGAACTTAGGTTTGATAGGAGCCAGCTTTGAGCCTGTTTGAACAGCGTCCGATCATCATCACCGGTGCCGCCAGCGGAATCGGCCGAGCCATAGCACAATACCTTGCCCGGCAAGGCGCCTTTGTCGGAATTTTCGACTTGAACGAAGCTGGCGCCCAAGAAACAGTAGAGGCCATCACAGATTCAGGAGGAAATGCAGTTGCGCAAAGATTGGACATTGCGGACTACAAAGCAGCCGAGAAGTCCATCCACGAGTTTCAGGAGGTTGCAGGGCCACTCTACGGTCTGGTCAACAACGCAGGTTGGGATGAAGCAAAGAACTTCATCGACACGCGTCCGGAATTCTGGCAAAAGATCATAGATATCAATCTCTATGGCCCGCTGAATATGACTCATATCGCCTGTCGTCATATGATCGAGCAAGGTGTCGGACGTGTTGTCAACATCGCATCCGATGCAGGCCGAGTGGGATCTTCTGGCGAGGCCGTCTACTCCGCAGCCAAGGGCGGCACAATCGCGCTGATGAAGACACTCGGTCGCGAATTCGCTCGACAGGGAATAACCTTCAATTCGGTATGCCCGGGACCAACTGATACCCCCCTGTTAGCCTCATTCGATGCCTCCAGCGGAGGCAAGCTTGCACCGGCATTAGAACGATCAGTTCCCATGCGCCGTCTGGCACAACCTGAAGACTTTCCGCAAGTCGTCAGCATGTTTTTAGACCCCGGGAGTGGGTATATCACCGGCCAGACCATCAGTGTCTCAGGTGGTCTATCCATGCACGGATAACGGCGTCGTGAAAGCCTTAACAAAATTGGACTCAATACACCATGCGATATGAAGATATCATCTACGAAGAAGCCAATCACACCGCGATGATCACCATCAATCGGCCCGAAGTCTACAATGCGTTCAGACCGCAAACCGTTATGGAACTGCTGGATGCGTTTTACCATGCGGGTTGGAATGGCGACATTGGCAGTATCGTTCTCGCCGGTGCCGGCGATAAGGCATTTTGCACCGGCGGTGACCAGTCTGATCACGATGGCAGCTATGGCAGCGGCGACATCCGCGGGACGATCGGCATGCCAATCGAAGAACTGCATTGTCTGATACGAGACGTGCCTAAGCCTGTGATTGCGAAAGTACGTGGATATGCAATTGGTGGAGGTAATGTCCTGGCCACTGTCTGCGACCTTACGCTTGCTTCCAGCACAGCAATATTCGGACAAGTCGGTCCCAAAATGGGCTCCGTTGATCCAGGCTTCGGAACCGCCTACCTTGCCCACGTTGTGGGAGAAAAGAAAGCACGCGAGATCTGGTACCTGTGCCGTCGATACTCAGCAGAAGAAGCAGTACAGATGGGATTGGCCAATGCCGTCTTCGCTGATGACCGATTGGATGCTGAAGTTCTTAACTGGTGCACCGAGATAAACGAACGCAGCCCGACCGCCATCGCCATCGCGAAAAAGTCGTTCAACGCCGACACAGACCATATCAAGGGCATTGGCGGCATGGGCATGCAGGCCTTGTCGTTGTACTACAGCACGGAAGAGTCAAAAGAAGGCGTCAATGCACTGCAGGAAAAACGCACACCCGAATTTCGACGCTACATAAAAGACTGATGGACTTCTCATTCAATGAGCCTCAACAGGCGATTAAGTCAGCCGTACAAAAATTTGCTCAGAGCGAAATTGCGCCCGGCTATGCCGAGCGAGAGTTGAGCGGAGAGATCCCACGCGCCTTAATCGAAAGTATGGGCGAAATGGGGTTTATCGGTGTGGATCTGCCAGAATCACTCGGCGGTCTGGGCGCAGACTCAGTCATGGCCGGCATCGTTATAGAAGAGATATCCCGAGCAGACATTAATGTAGGTTACGTACAACTGCTTGCTTCTCTCAACGGATCCGTTCTGGCCAACCACGCCTTACCCGAGATGAAAGCAGCAGTGGTGCCCGCCATCTGTCGCGGGGAAGCCGTGGTCGCGCTGGGGCTGACCGAACCCAGAGGAGGATCGGATGCAGCTCGGCTCATCCTTCGCGCGCAGCCTTGCAATGGAGGCTACCGGCTGAGTGGTGAAAAAACCTCCATTTCCCTGGCAGAAGGATCCGACTACGTCCTGTTATTTGCCCGCACAAACGAGAGCAAAACCGGTGCCGGCGGTATATCCGCTTTCATCGTACCGTTGGATCTGGAAGGTGTTTCTCGCACCCACTTCGAAGACGTTGGCTCCCAAGCCGTAGGTCGCGGTTCGATATTCTTCGATGATGTCTTGATCAGTCCTGCAACTCTTGTTGGCAGCGAAAACCAGGGATTCCGTCAGGTAATGCAGGGTTTTGACTTCAGCCGTGCCTTGATCGGTCTACAGGTATTGGCAGCTGCAGAAGCTTCGCTTGCAGAGACTTGGGAATACGTGTGCGAACGCGAGGCCTTCGGCAATCCAATCGCCAAATATCAGGGTGTGACCGAACCGTTGGCTGAGGCAGAAACGTTACTACAGGCCGCTAAGTTGATGTGTTACAAAACACTCTGGCTTCGCGATCAAGGCCTCACCCACACGAAGGAAGCAGCTATGTGTAAGTGGTGGGCACCCAAGGTAGCCTTTGAGACGATTCATCAATGTTTACTACTGCATGGACACTCAGGCTACAGTCTCGACCTGCCCCACCAACAACGGTTGCGAGACGTGATGGGACTGCAAATCGGCGATGGAACCGCACAAATTCAAAAAATGATCATCGCCAGAGAAACCATTGGGCGCATCGCCGTTCCCTACTGATGAGAGAGGATCAGTTGACAGAAGCTGTTGTTCAAGAAATGAATGGGCGCATTGCGCACCTGACTCTCAATCGGCCAGACAAATTCAACTGCATCAGCAAGTCGCTACTACAGGGATTGCTGGAGGGCATTGATCAGGCTGAAAACAAGCGAGGAATACGCGCCATCGTGTTATCTAGTAACGGTCCACACTTCTGCACCGGAGCTGATCTAGATGAAGTGCGCGAGCATAGCACCAGCTATGAAGCGCTGGATGCTTTCATATCCTTTGGCCACCAGGTGATGCAGCGCCTGGAGACATCGCCTTTGCCAGTCATCGCAGCAGTCCAAGGCTACTGTCTGGCAGGTGGCATGGAACTCATGATGACGGCTGATGTTGTGTTTGCAGGGTCCGATGCTCGCATCGGCTGCCAGCACTCGCGATACGGTCTGGTCCCCGGGTGGGGTGGGACTCAACGCCTACCCCGCCTGGTTGGTTTGCGCAGAGCGCTGGAGTTGATGTATTCGGCTAGATGGCTTGATGCAGAGACTGCAGCTGATTGGGGGTTAGTCAATTCTGCGGTCAACTCAGAGACACTGATCAGCACAACTCTGCAGTTTGCGGACGAATTGACACAAAAAAATCCGCAAGGAATCGCGGCAATCAAGTCGCTGGCGCGCCAGGGAGCAACCAAACCACTTGAAGAGGCCCTCAAACTCGAGCAATCCACTGCAGTACCCATTTTGATGAGTGAAAACGTAGCAGAAGGCTTGCGGGCCTTTAGTGAACGCAGGTCCCCCCGCTTCAAGGATTAATGCGTTGTGGCCGATTTTTTCGACCATAGCTCCTAATTAACTTCAATGCCATACCATTCGGCCACATTGTCGTGGCAGATCCAGTCGCGCTCTTCGGTGGTGAGATGTGCAGCTTGTTCCTCGAGCACCTGCTGGGATCTCGGCCAGGTGGAGTCACTGTGGGGGAAATCGCTCGCCCACATGAGGCGCCGTATATTGACCATATCTTTGCACTGAAAGGCGACATAGTCGTCTTGAAACGTCATGGCAATGTTATCCCGGAAGTAGTCGCTCGGCATACGTTCCAAGGGTGGCGCTTTCATCCAGTAGCGATGGTATTCGTACGCATGATCCATGCGATACATGTAATGGGGAACCCAACCCGCATCAGCCTCAGCACAGACGAGTTTCAGCTTTGGATGACGATCAAAGACTCCCGAGTATATGAACATTCCCATTACATCCTGGCAACTCCTGATAATTTGCAGAAATGCGTTAATCTTCGGGCCTCGCGAGGGCTCAAGCCCACCCGAGCGGGAGGTTAGAATATGGAAGGACAAGGGCATATCGAGATCAACCGCGGCTTCCCAGAGAGGGTCGAATCGAGGGTCATCGTAGTCAAATTCAGTCGCGGGTTCGCCTGGCATCATGACGCCTATAAAGCCGGCTTGCTTGATCGCCTCCAGGTCGCGGACAGCGTCCTCAACACTGGTGACGGCAGTTTGACCCAACCCGAATACCCGACCCGGAGCCCCCTCACAGAACCCTTCCAGCCAACGGTTGTACGCCTGCATGCACGCCTGTTTGTATGCGGTATCGGGATGATTGCACAACACCATGCCAACTGTGGGATAAATGATTTCAGCAGCTATTCCATCGCGTTCTTGATCAGCCTGACGTGTTTTTGGGTTCCAGCCACTGTTATGTAGATCTTCAAACTTCACCCCATCGGCTTTGATTTCCCGGGGCTCCAGTCCAGCCGCCGCGACAAGCCCAAGGGGTATTGGTGAAGGTAAGCCATCGATAACGAATACGTCTCCGAGACCCTCCATTTCGGTAATGTGGGGTGCCGAGCCGCGATATTTGCTCTCGATGTTCGCAGTGTAACAATCGGGAGGTTCGGTGATGTGCGAGTCTGCAGAGATAATTGGCTTGTGCATGCTTGCTCCGTAAAACTGACTATTCGATTTAAAAAGTATTGTACGCATACGTACAATACGCTATCACTTCCCCGAAAACCAGCGCATCGACTAAATCAACACCATCGGCAGATTGCTGCTAAATCTACCCCAAAAATTACTGCGCCAGATAACCACCATCAACGACAACTTCTGTACCCGTCATGAAGGCTGAATCGCCCGAGGCAAGAAAGCACACCGCATTGGCGATATCCTCATCCTCACCGAGTCGTCCGATCGGATGGCGAGCCACTACATCCTCTATGAATTGCTGGCCACCGCCTTCTCTGCGCTGCTCCGCCACGTCGACGCCACCCCGGAACAGGGGTGTATTAATGAAGCCGGGGTGGACGGAGTTGACGCGGATCTTGGACGGTGCTAGTTCCAGTGCCGCTGCCTTCGTGAGAAGCCGTACGCCGCCTTTGGAGGCACAATAAGCCGCCGCACGGACACCGCCTACGAATCCCATGATTGATGAAATATTTACAATTGACCCACCGCCGGGCCACATATGGGCGCGCGCGCGCAAGGGGCGGATCGCATGTTTAATGCCCAGAAAAACACCGTCGTAGTTGACGCTGTTCAATCGCCGCCATGACTCCAGGGACAACTCTTCCAGAGGTTTCGCTGCCCCCGCCACCCCGGCATTATTAACCAGCACATCCAGACCGCCAAATTCATCTTGAGCGAACTGCACAGCGTCGACCCACTGATCTTCCAGGCTCACGTCATGCCGGATGAACCTGCCCTCTCCACCCGCTGATCGAATTGTACTCAGCGTTTCTACCGCCTCTTCTTCACGAATGTCGGTAATAACTACTTTGGCTCCACCCTGCGCCAGTTTTATGGCCGACGCAGCCCCCAATCCTCTAGCCCCACCACTAATGAGCGCGACTTTGCCTGCTACGCTGTTCATCGATCCGATCTCCACATAGATAGGTCAGTCGCCGTGATTGGAGCGAGCACACGCTTGGCGACGATGTTCATTCGCCCCTCATTGCTGATTCTCACTTTCTGATATCAGGCACACCCTCAGAAGGCTATTGTAAGTGGGCATACAAAGCAATATAGCGCTGACTATATTACCAGTAACCACTTACTCATGATGTATTTCAGTCGCACTTTACCGCACGCTTCCTTCGGGCAAGCGTTCCTGTTATTTTTGTATGCATACGAACTACTTTGTGAAAAAGCCATGAATCAACACGAGACGGAGAACAGCGAGCCGGAAATGCTGGATGCGCTCATTGTCGGCGCGGGTTTCAACGGTGTTTACCAACTTTACAGATTGCGCCAGGAAGGCTATTCCGTGCGCATATTCGATTCCGCGGCCGAACTTGGCGGCATCTGGCACTGGAACAGTTACCCGGGCGCCAGGGTTGACTCGCACGTGCCAAACTACGAGTACTCGCTACCCCAGGTATGGAAGGATTGGAATTGGACAGAACGCTTCCCTTCTGGCGAGGAATTGTTAGCGTACTTCCGCCACGTTGATCAAAAGTTGGATATCAGCCGGGATGTTCGCTTCAACACCCGGGTTGCAGCAGCCGAGTTCAACAGTGAGCAAAACCACTGGTTGATCCGCACCGAAGACGGACATGAGGTCCGCGCGCGGTTCTTCATTCCCTGTCTTGGCTTTGCGGCAAAATCCTATACACCGGATTTACCCGGCTTGGACTGTTTCTCCGGTCCCTGTCATCACACCGCACACTGGCCCAGGTCCGGGGTCGATTTCACCGGTAAGCGTGTTGGTGTAATAGGCACGGGGGCTAGCGGGGTACAGGTGATCCAGGAGGCCGCAAAGGTGGCCGCTCACACGACCGTGTTCCAACGTACGCCTATGATGGCGTTGCCAATGCAACAACGCCAGTACAACCTAAAGGACACGGCGGCGATGAAGCGCGACTATCCGGAGATTTTCCGCCGTCGCAATGACGGAACCTCCTCGTTTTACGACCTCGTGCCGGACCCTCGATCCGCGATGGAAGTATCACCGCAAGAGCGCCGTGCAGTGTTCGAAGAAGCGTGGCAGCGAGGCGGATTCAGCTTCTGGGCTGGTACGTTTTCGGACATTTTGTACAACGAAGAGTCCAATATGGAGGCTTACCGATTCTGGCGGGATAAAACGCGGGCGCGGGTGCGAGATCCGATTCTGGCGGAAAAACTGGCCCCGACTGAACCACCGTATCCCTTCGGTAGCAAACGTCCATCGCTCGAACAGGGTTACTATGAACTATTTAATCAACAAAACGTCACGCTGGCGGATCTGCGTGACAGCCCAATCTCGGCAGTTGTCCCAGATGGGGTCGAATGTGCAGGTGAAAGTCATCTGTTGGACGTTCTGGTTCTGGCCACCGGATTTGATGCGGGCACCGGCGGCTTTTCGCAAATCGATATTCACGGGACAGGGGGCTTATCTCTGTCACGAGCATGGGCGGATGGCGTAAGAACCCATCTGGGTTACGGGGTTCCCGGGTTTCCCAATATGCTCATACTCTATGGCCCGCAAAGCCCGACGGCCTTCTGCAACGGGCCGACTTGTGCAGAAGTTCAGGGCGAGTGGGTCGTATCCTGCCTCAATCACATGCGCGCAAAAGGTGCCAACCGTATCGAAGCGACCAACGAGGCTGCCTCGTCTTGGGTTCAGCACATGCACGAGATGGAGGAGATGACGCTGCTCTCACGGGCCCAGTCCTGGTACATGGGGGCCAACGTCCCTGGTAAGCGGCGCGAACTGTTGTTTCACCCTGGCGTAAGAATCTATCTGGAACATGGGCGAACTTGTGCTGCGAACGGGTACTCAGGGTTTCAGATCTCATAAACAAAAATACCCGATTATTCAGTCATACGTCTAAAGGAGAACTCATGGGTGAGCTAGACGGAAAGGTCGCGTTAGTAACTGGCTCCGCACGGGGTCAAGGGGCTGCCGAGGCCAGGATTTTTGCCGAAGCCGGAGCGTGCGTTGTGCTAACCGACGTACTCGACGAACTCGGAGAGAAGACCGCTGCGGCCATTAACGGTCAGTACGTTCACCTAAATGTCACTTCGGAAGCCGAATGGGAATTGGTGGTGCAGGACACCATCAGTCGCTACGGGAGGCTCGACATCCTAATGAACAATGCTGGCATATTTAAACCCGCACAACTATTGAAAACCTCAACTCAGATGTGGGACCAAACGGTCGCCGTTAACCAGACCAGCGTATTTCTTGGCATGCGCACCGTGGCCAAAGCGATGATCGCCGCAGAAAACGGCGGCTCCATCATCAATACGTCTTCGATTGCGGGCCTTGAAGGCAGTTTCGGCGCTACCGCATACGGCGCGACCAAATGGGCGGTCACTGGAATGACCCGGACTGCGGCGAAAGAACTCGGTCGTTACAACATCCGCGTTAACTCTATCCACCCCGGCGTTATCGTGACCGATATGATCGAAGATATGATCAGCGGGCGTGAGGAAAACATGGCATCACGACAGCCAATCAGGCGGCTGGGGTCACCGCAAGACATCGCGCAGATGGCGCTCTTCTTGGCCTCGGGTCGCTCGAGCTATTGTACTGGCCAGGCATTCACTGTCGACGGCGGTGTGCACGGCTGAACAAACGACCCCTTTGTGGTATCGGTTACAACCTTCATTTCATTCATGCTGACTGGCGCGGGTCGGACCGATGACCACGGATAAGCTTGCCAGGCAATGCGTCGGTCGCCTGACCATGCTCGCAAATTACCGCACCAGAGACAATCGTCACTTCGATTCCATCCACGTTTTGCAGGAAGCGCATACCACCGGCGGGTAAATCGTGCACCACATGAGGTGTTTGTAGTTGCAACGCATCAAAATTGATCACATTGAGGTCAGCCTTCATACCTGGTTCGATCAAGCCCCGATCAAGCAACGAATACAGTTCTGCGGGCTGTCGCGTTAGCATATGAATCGCTTGGGCCAGTTCGAACTCGCCACGCTCCCTGACCCACTTGGTAAGCAAATAGATATTTGCACTGGCATCGCAAATGGACCCCACATGAGCGCCTCCGTCCCCCAGCACGACGACGGTATTTGGATGACCCAGCATCTGCGGTATGTGCTCGGTCAAATTAGCCGCGGCAATATAAATCAGATTGCGGCCCTCATTTTCCAACAGGTAGTCGTAAAGCCAGGACTCTGGATGCTGCTCGACCGCCGCCGCTCGAGCAGCAACGCAGTTTTCAGGCGCAGGCAGATAGTCGATCGGATCTTCCAGCACATACATCTTGTCGAACCGTTCGCTGAATATCTGCACGAAGATGTGAGGATTAACGTTTTCTTCGGCAAGTATTTGTGCCTTTGTCTGCGGATCTTTCAGCTGCTCAAGCCGCTGTTCTAATGAAAGTTCTGCCAATTTCAAATACGCAGGACGGCGGTAAAACGGGTTCATCGATGATCGATGCCCCATCATCACGCCAATGGGGCGGGACAACACCTGGCCGCGAATGTCCAGCCCGGATGCCTGCGCAGCTTCCACACGAGCCAATTGCTCGTGCCAAAGATCGGGCTGGGTATCCAGATAGATCAGCGTAAACGTACCTTTTGCACCCGTCTTTTCGCTTGTCTCCTTAAGAATGCTGAATTCGTCATCGATGTCCTCCCAATCCGAAATCAATTGAAAAACATGACCTTGTGCACCATCAAGTACTTCTCCTAACATCTTCAGTTCTTGCGTGGCCGCCTTATACGTCGGAATCAAGTCTCCGGAACTGCTGCGATGCACCAATGTTCTGGAAGTGGAAAATCCAACCGCGCCCGCGTCCATGCCTTCCTTGAGCACCACCTTCATTTGCTCAATGTCTGCTGCTGTTGCCTCCTCGCGGTTGACGCCGCGCTCGCCCATCACGAACAACCGCAATGGGCCATGCGGAAAAAGTACGGCCATATCAATGTCACGACGGCGGCGATCCAGCGTTTCCAGATACTCTGGAAACGATTCCCAGGTCCAGGGTAAGCCCTCGTCAAGTGCCGCGCCGGGTATTTCCTCCACACCCTCCATGAGCTTTACCAAAACCTCATGATCTTGCGGCCGGCAAGGTGCAAAACCAACGCCGCAATTTCCCGCGACTACGGTCGTTGTCCCCAGCGTCGACGACGGCGTCAGGCGCTCATCCCACGTCGCCTGACCGTCGAAGTGAGTATGCACGTCGATGAAACCGGGCGTGACGATCTTTCCGAAGGCGTCTATTTCTCTAGTGGCGGATCCTTTGATTGACGGCGCAACTTCGGCGATAACCCCGTTATTCACTGCGACGTCTAAACGCTCTGGCGGACGCCCACTACCGTCATAGATCAGACCATTGCGGATCAAAAGGTCAAAGTTGAGCATGTTAATCTCCTAATGAACGCCTTAAAACAAAGTACTCATATTTTGTGAAAGAATCGTGGTCTGATCCAGGAAGATGTGCCGTTGAGCAAGCTTAAAGTGCCCCTGCGCATTGCGTTCCAGCCAGTCTTTTCTGCACCCAATCCAACTGTCTTCTTCACTTTCCAAGCGTGTCCGATACAGCTGGAAATTACACGCCACCACTATCCGCCCGTTGTCTTCGGCGTCCACGATCCGTACATTGGAAACCGAATGCCGCGTGCGCGATGGCGGCTCCTCAGACCAGGCATTACTGGCACCCAGCTTGGCTACGCGCATCTTCAGGAAATCGAGATTATCGTCGAACAACGCCATACCACCGATACTCGTAAACTCGAGCTCCGGTTGGTTGCTCGTGGTCGTGCGGCGGATAGGCATCCAATAGTGAATGTCCTCGGTCAGTAGTTCAATCCATTCATCAAAATGTCTTTCGTCAAGAAGATTGGCCTCACGATAGAGAAACTGCTCGACCTCAAAGTGCAGTAACATCAGTTCGTTGTGCGACAAATCTGCAATCTTCGTCATTACACTGTATCCGTGGGAACCGGCGAATGATTATCGATTAATGCACGCCAACTATCCGCATTCATCCAATCCTGCCAAGAACGATACAACCACAATTGCGCGTGTTCATTCACGACCGTGTCGATATAACTCTGGTCCGAGTCAGCCACCGTTATCCGGTCTTGTCGCAGTCCCATGGAGAAATCTAACGGTCTGCGCCGTGTCACCGTGCCCAAGCTGGTGCGGGTAGAATGCGACCAGTTCTCACCATCATCCTGCTCTAATAACCCGGACGGGCCAAAAATGTGATTCGCCATCATCACTGCCGTCCGACGCTCTGCCGTCGATTGGTGACGATCAGCAAAAGTAAACCACCATAGCTCCGTGGCGAGCGGACCACGAGGGATGCGAAGACAAAGTTGAGGTGGCCCAGCGGCAGAAACCCAGAGATTCGGAAAGATATTCGGGTGACCACCACAGCGCACTCCGACGGAGCCCATTGCTTCGCGCGCGCCCTCCGTCGTGCGCCACACCTTTGCTTTGTCCACAGGGTCAAGGTCGCCGCCACTTGCGACGCGCTCCGCCAGATTGGCAAGTTTCCCTTCATCAAACGCAGCGCCACCAATGGCATGTCCATATTCACCCAGAATCACCATCTGGTTCATATAGCGCAACTCATCCTCGTTCATTAGGCCAATCCTGGCGGCTGATCCGTGGCTTACCTTTGGATGGTACCAATCGAACAAGTTATCGACCGCAAGCTTCCAATTGCACTGAATACGGTTCTTCTGTATGCCGTCGACAACCTCCATATCACCACGCTCAGCAATTAAATCCAGACCCAATGCGCCAACCCAGCCCAAGTAGTCCGTCAAGTTCGGCGCTTCGGGATCCAGAGTTGCGAACACAAAGCCTTTGTAACTCTCTACCTGGGCCGCAGTTTTCAAGCCAAGGCGTGATTTATCAAGCTGGCCCCGGTAGTACTCTTGCTCTCCAGGCACCGCAAGAAGTTTGCCATCCAGATCGAAATTCCAGCCATGATACGAACAAAAGAAGGAGCGCGTCCGTCCGAGCTCAGCTCTGCACACTGTATTACCTCTGTGTGGGCACGAATTGAGCAGGACTTGCACCTGCTGATCACGATCACGTACTGCGATGACCTGATCTTCTCCGATATAGTTTAGGAAGAAACTACCAGACTCGGCCAGTTGACTCTCATGACAAATGAAATTCCAACCCCGAGCGAATATGCGTTCAAGCTCGTGCTGGTAGACATCCTGATCTGAAAATATGCGACGATCCACCTGACCGCTCTCGTAATCTACCCAGTCATAGACCATCATCTCCCCCGCCATGTTAAATCGCCCTTCACATATCTGATGCTCAGGGATGAAAACGCAACCCGCAATCTATAGCCCGCAGCCTCGTCACTTATTGTAAGCTTACATACAACATAAACCATGTGCCACCACGCTTATAGAAGCCAAAGTCGGTAGGTCAGTCTACTGATCGCCGCCGTCGGCCTTTTCCAAGTGATGGCGACGATTGTCTGCATCCAAGTACAGATGATTGTGCTCACCCAGCTCTGGTACGTGAGTCGAACTTAGCAATCTTTCCCCGTCGATTTTTATCGGTACACAACTTCGCGAACTGCGCATTTGTACCGGCGGTAACAATCAGAACACCATCTGCTGTCTCAAAACCTTCGTTGGGCACAATTCCTCCTGGCCCACCAAGCCCGTGACGCCCTTGAGATCGCCCCGTTAAGGCAGCTGCAGCGCTCCCCAACCAACTGGCCAGCTAACCGGCCACCTCGTAGGGCAACACGTATTACTTCTGCGGGGAAATGAATTCATGACCATACATATCGCCGAGGTAGTATTCCGACTGATGAGTCGCCTCGCGACCGCCCCAGCCGATCTCAATCTGGAAACCTGCAGGCGTAGCACAATAGAATGATAACATTTGATCATTCGAGTGTTTTCCCGGGGCAACGACAACCGGGTACTGACTCTTCTGCACCAGCCCATAGGTCAGATACACATCATCCAGATTGTCGACCTCCAGCATCAGATGATGGATGTGGGTCTGACTCGGAACACCAAAGGCCAACGTATGATCGCGCGAGTTACAGTGCAGAAAAAGTACATCCAGTGACCCTCCTTCAGGCGCTGGAAATTTGTATTCGATACTACCTCGCATGCCCAGCGCGGTATAAAAATCATAGGTCGCCTGCAGATCATCGCTCGCCAACAGCATGTGGCCCAAGCCACCATCACCAGTACGAAACTTTCCGTACATACCCCTACCCGGATGGAAAGGCTTGTGAGCGTCAACCTGCGGACCATGAAATATTTCCAGAGGGTTACCAGACGGATCACGGAGCAACATCAACTCAAGTACCCGTCGCTTCTGAGCTGTCTGCTCCTCGGCAATTTCAAATTCGCATTCGCGGCGCTTTAGGTCAACCTGCAGAGCTTTGAATTCTTCAGGACCCGCGACTCTCAAACCAGCAGCGAGCAGATCGTTGCTTGCATCTTTTTCGAGAACGATGCGGTGGTGCCAGGCATCATTGCGCAGATACAAACGACCGGCATCATCTTCTTCACTGACTTCCAGGCCGAGGATTTCACTGGCAAACGAACGCCATGCAGCGATATCGGCAACACCCAAACGCACATAACCCAGTTCCGTTATCCCAACCATTATCTGTTCCTCACGAGCGAGTATTCCGAATCGGCGGGCTTTTAACTGGCCACCGCCTTCTTTTTCACCTTGCTGCAAACATTGCTTTATCGTATGTATACTTACATGATAGTGGAATTACCAGAGAGTTGCGATGCTCAACTCCATCAAACTTGGTCTATTCCAACCAGTCGTTCTTCTAGTTGATTTAAGGAAATTACATGCAATTCGACATCATGGCAGGTCAGATGACCTGGCAACAGAGTGCTCAATTGGCACAGCAACTGGAGGCAGCCGGCTTTTCGGGTATGCTGTTTACCGAAGCCAGCCAGGTTCCCTGGATGACGATCGCTGCCGCTGCAACCGCGGCACAGACACTCGAATTCAGCACGGGCATATCGGTTGCCTTTCCACGCAGCCCTATGATTTCTGCCCAGATCGCCTGGGAACTCGCCCAGAATACCGAGGGGCGTTTTCGTCTGGGGCTGGGCAGCCAGGTCAAAGGCCACGTGGTGCGCCGTTATTCGGCGCATTTCGACAAGCCGGCACCCCAGATGCGTGACTATCTTGCTGCGGTTCGAGCTTGTCTGCGTGCGTTTGGCGGGGAGGAGAAGTTGTTCCATGAGGGTCCCTACTACAACTTCAGCTACCTGCCGGCTCAATGGGCGCCACCACGCCACGACTACGAAAATATCAAACTTGATATGTCTGCCGTGGGTCCACTTATGTGCCAGGTTGCAGGAGAACTGGCGGATGGTGTGCATGTGCACCCGATGCACTCTGTCCAATATATACAAAATCGGCTGTTACCAAATGTGAGCAAGGGCGCGGAGCGCACCGGGCGCGCACTAAACGATATCGACCTGATCGTGCCGGTATTCGCCATTCCTGGAGATACTCCGGAGGAGCGTGCACCACTGCTACAGAGAACCAGAACTCAACTCGCTTTCTATGGCTCAACGCCGAATTATGCGTTTCAATTCGATGATCTAGGCTTTACGGGCACAACTAAAAAGCTCGGAAAAATGATGAAGGAAGGTGACTTTGACGGTCTCGCCGAAGCGATAACGGATGAGATGATGGAGCACTTCGCTGTAGTTGCCCGCTGGGATGACCTTGCGGATAAACTCACTGAGCGGTACGGCACCGTGGCATCCCGCGTGGTGATGTATCTAGCCGCAGAATCCATCCACAAAAATCCCGAAAACCTGGCGAAATGGGGAGAGGTCGGGCGAGCAATCAACGGACGGTGATCTTCCCAAACCAGTCCAGGATTGCTGAACAACAATGAGAGGAGCTGATCATGCGATTGAGTGAAGCGAGAATCAAACCGATCGAAGAGAAAGATATGACACCCGAGCAGGTGGCGATGAGCGCACCGACACGCGAACGATACGGGTTTGTTTTTCATGTCCTCAAGACACTGATGCACAACATGCCATTGCTGAACGCGTGGAATCCGCTCGCCGGTCATATCATGGGTGGTTCGAGTTTATCTCCACGGCTCCGTGAAATAGCGATCATGCGCGTCGGCTGGCAGACGAACAGCGAGTATGAATGGGGTCAACACGTCCTTATGAGCGAAGCCGCTGGTCTCACGCCTGCGGATCACGCGCGTATTCGCCTTGGCGCTCAAGCAGAAGGCTGGAGCGGACAGGAGCGTGCTGTGCTCACCGCTACCGATGAATTACTGGCCGACACTATGCTCAGCAATGCGGCGTGGGCGGGGTTGAAGGCGGAATTCAACGAGCAGCAGATATTGGATGTGATTTTTACAGTCGGCCAGTACAACATGCTGGCAATGGCGCTCAACAGTGTCGGCGTACAGCGCGAGGACGGGGTACCCGGGTTCTAGAACGAACTACCCAAAGAGATTCCGGGCTGCCTCCGTAAGTTCGTCGCGAAAATCCGGGTGGGCCACAGCGATCAGTTCGTGTGCGCGCTCCCGGTGGTTTTTTCCAAGAAGTCGGGCAACACCGTATTCGGTCACGATCATATCGGCATAGAAGCGTGGAATCGTGACCAGCGAACCCGTCTCAAGCTGCGGAACAATGCGCGAAACAGCGCCGTCCAGGGCAGTCGACGGCAGCAGGGTAATAGCCTTGCCGCCTTTGGACAGGAATGCGCCGATATGATTTTCAGGCTGGCCTCCGGTGCCGTTGATCATACGCGCGCCAAACACGGATTCGGAGTTGATCTGACCGGTGAGATCCACGGATAAGGCGTTGTTGATAGAAACCTGCCGGTCATTCTCAGCAATACGACGTACATCCAGAACAAACTCGGGATCAAACAAGTGGAAAGATGGATTGTCGTGGATGATCGCGAAATCTTCGTCGTTTCCACCCGACCACGCAGCGGCCGCTACAATGCCGGGAAACTGGTTTTTGTGCTTCCCGTTGATTATTCCCTTTTTCGCCAGGCTGGCAGTTCCGGGGGCGATCAGTTCTGTGTGCATGCCCAGATCGTTCTTTTCATCGAAAACTCCCAGGCGCACCATCAGACTCGATGGCTCACCCACACCGATCTGTATGCAGTCTCCATCGGAGATCAGCGGTGCCAGATGGCGGGCGATATCCCTGTATGATTCCGGCGGTTCGCCGAGTCCAAGCTGGTTTTCCAACGCCGCTGGATCGAAAACCGTCAGCAGTGGAAATATAAGGCGCAGCCGCTCCTGCGGAATGCTTGGAATCAGTGCCGACATCTGCTCCCTGTGCTCGGGCTTGATTTTTAACAACATGTCATTGATTTCAGACTGGCCGATGACGCGAGTATCGCCTTCAACGAAGTGATCGAACTCGGAAACATGTGCATAGACGTCTCCGTGTACACTGATCATCGTGCTATCGACCTCCGCGATAGAAAGGTCCGCGCGTCGGATCAGGCTGCGTTTGGTCCAATGGTGGGGGCCAAAATGGACAAATCCGGCTTCGTTCGGCGGTGAACAGGTAACAATCGCAACATCGGGCGATCTTGCCCCGGAGCGAGCTTCGTCGACGTGCTTGAAGCAGGTTGAGAACAGGTTAGGCAGGTACGATGCACGCAATTCGTCGTGTGCGCTACGCCCGAAATCACCAATAAATATCTCGAAATCTATAGCGAAAGACGATTCGCTACCTGCTTCGAACCAACCCGGATTATGCGTCGGTGCGTTGAGTTGCAGGCGCACGTCACGCAGCGTGTCCCTGCGATCCCACAGTGCGTTCAATATCGATTGCGGTGCGAAAATCGGTATGTTGACAGTCGAACCATCCGTAATGGATTCAACTGCTCGCGCGGGTGTGGTAATTCGGCTATTGTACTGTGCTTGCCATTGGCTCATCAGCTGCTCCTGTTTTGTTTTTCACACGCGTATCTCAAGGCGCGATAGACCGAAGTTCGTTTAAGCTTCAGCCAATTGCTCTGCTGCACGAGAAATGGTGAGACGGGCTTCAGCCACTGTCCGCTCTATGACTTGTGCTGCATTTGTCTGCTCCGCGATGAGACCCTGAACCTGCCCGACCGGCTGAATACCGGTTTTGTGGTCGCCGTCCACCAGCGCCCGCCGCATTGCCTGGGCCGCGTCTGCCATTCGTGACAGGCGCATGACCTGGGACGGTCCGCCGCGCAACACCTTCGCATACAGCTTATGCAGAGGACGGCCCGTCGCGCCTGCCATCTGGTGTGCAGATTTGAATGCCGCAAGGTAATTCGGTTGTTCGTGTAAAAGTCGCTGTGATGCCGGTGTCTCCATGATTCTACAATCCATACCGTCGAACCGATCGGTGTAGACCGTTGCGCCAATTCCACGCTCCAGAACTGCGCGTTTGCTCTCCGCATGCATTGGACTTTCGTCTACGACTGAGAAACGGGTACCCATGGCCACGGCGTCGGCGCCGAGGGATAAAGCAGCGGCCAAGCCACGGCCATCCGCAAAGCCACCCGCCGCAATGATGGGAACGTCAAACTGGTCCACGAAGGCAGGAATTAGAACGAGGGATGTCGCGGCAGTTCCATGCCCGGCCGCTTCGTGCCCCGTCACGAGCAAAGCATCTGCACCTGCATCAATCGCGGCGCGTGCGTGACGCTCGGTGGTGACAGTTGCAATCACATGGCCGCCATATTCGTGTACTCGCTGTACTATTTCATTCCCTCTGCCCAGCGCAAAGTTCACGATCGGCACTTGCTCCGCTATAGCGACATCCACTTTTTCCTGCGCGCCTGGTACGAGCAGGGGAATGCCGACGCCGAAGGGAGCATCCGTGAGCGAGCGCGTCTCCCCTATGGCCTCTCTCAATGCAGCAGGTGGGAGAGAGGCACTCGCGAGCAGGCCGAGTGCGCCAGCATTGCTCACGGCTGCTACCAATCGTGGTACCGATATCTCCGTCATGCCGGGTAGCAAGATTGGCGCGGAAATGTTGAACAAGCTGGTAATCCTGGTGCGCATGAGCTGCTTTTAAAAAATATGTATGTATGTGTACAATACTCCGAAAGGCATCAGAGGTCACCAAGTGCAGCGATCGGGCTGGAAGTCTTTCCGTAGTTCAGTCCGACTGGGTGCCAGGAGCAATCCCCTGATCACATTGCCACACACGAACCTATTTTCGCGGAGAGGATGTTGGAACAATACGACGCAATTGTAATCGGAGCAGGCGTCAGCGGTTTGTACGCTCTGCACCATTTGCGCAACGATATGAACCTTTCGGTTCGAGTATACGATGGTGCCGATGACGTCGGCGGCACGTGGTGGTACAACCGCTACCCGGGCGCTCGGGTCGATGGCCCGGGCAGCCCATTTTACTGCTACACCTTCTCGGACGAACTGATGACTGAATGGGATTGGGCGGAAACCCAGCCAAGTCAGGCTGAAGTTTTGTCCTATGTGGCACACGTAGCCGACCGTTTCAACTTACGCCGCGATATTCAATTCAACACATGGGTAACCCACGCCAGCTACGATGAAACGTCACAGCATTGGATTGTGGAGACTGATGTCGGCACGCAAGCCTCCGCCAGGTTCCTGGTTTGTGCAGTTGGCGCTCTATCTAAGGCACACAAGCCCGACATTCCTGGCTTCGATGACTTCAGCGGTGATGTTTATCACACAGGCGCCTGGCCACACGAACCTGTTTCCTTCGCTGGTAAGCGTGTGGGCGTTATCGGCACCGGGTCATCAGGAGTGCAATCGATACCCCAACTCGCGCGGGAAGCAGAACATCTCACCGTTTTCCAGCGTACGCCACAATACAGCGTGCCAGCACGGAATCGTCCCCTTACACCGGCGGAGGCGAAATACGCTCGAGAAAACTGGGACAGTATTCGTCAGGTCATGCAGGTGAACAATGGTGGATTCCCTTCATGTTCGATACACACTCGGCTTTCAAAGACACCCCTGAAGAGCGTCAGGCGACCCTTGAGAAACTCTGGCAGCAGGGAACTCTGAACTTCTTTTTCGCAAACTATTCAGACGTCCTCATGAGCAAGGAGGTCAACGGCTGGGTTGCAGAATTTCTGCGCGACAAGATTCGCGAGATCGTGGATGACCCCGAGACTGCCGAAAAACTGATGCCCGATTTCTTTGTCGGTACCAAACGCCCCATCCTCGACGACGGATATTTCGATACGTTCAATCGTGACAATGTCACCCTGGTAGATCTGCGCGACGATCCAATCAAACAATTCACTCGCTCAGGTGTACGAACCACGTACGGTGACCATCCACTGGACGCGCTGGTGCTGGCTACTGGATTCGACGCGATCAGTGGTGCCATGTTGAACCTTAATCCGACGGGGCGGCAAGGAGTCAGCCTGAAGAATAAGTGGCACAGCGGATTTGACAACTACCTGGGCATAATGATCGCCGGCTTTCCTAACCTTTTCATGATTCACGGCCCCGGCACACCCGGCGTGCTGTATAACATGCCCCTCGGTGCTGAGCGCGAAGCGCAATGGATCGGTAACTGCATACAACACCTGCAGAAAGAGGGGCTGGGCGCCGTCGAGCCGACCCCCGATGCCGAAGAAACCTGGGACCATGAGGTCGCAGGATTGGCTGACCGGACGCTCTACCCCCTCACCGACTCCTGGTACACAGGCGCCAACATCCCCGGCAAACCTCGCAAGTTTTGCGTACACCTTGGCGGCCCGCTCTACTTCGAGCGCATATCCGAAGTGGCCGCTAATGGGTATGAGGGATTCGCATTTGAAAAAAAACACGGTAATCCCACAACGACCGCGCTGGGATAAGGTAACCGCCGCCCGCCGAAAGGGTCGGTGCAGGCACTTAATTGAATTCACGGGCCATGAGGCTCAGCTGCAAGAGAGGAAACATGGATCTTAGAATTACGGGCAAATGCGCTGCGGTCGCGGGCGCAACGAAGGGCCTCGGATTTGCCACTGCTAAGGCACTGGCAGCCGAAGGTGTCAGAGTAGCGATTTGCGGGCGCGACCCAGAGCGATTACAGCGGGCGGTTAGCGAAATCGGCACAGATGCAATCGGGATCAGGCAGGACGTCTCGACTCCTGCAGATGCCGCGGAATTCGTCGAGGAGGCGATCCGGCAGTTGGGACAAGTTGACATACTGGTGCCGAACGCAGGCGGGCCATCGCCTGGCGCGCCCACCACTACCAGCATCGAGGCATATCAAGAGGCGCTCAATCTGAACCTTTTTTCCACTATTGCCATGTGTAACGCGGCGCTTCCAGGAATGCGCGAGCGCGGATGGGGACGCATCGTCGCCATCACGTCTCACGCGGTGCGTCAACCCAGCGCGTTCATTGCAGCATCGGTCACGGCACGCACTGGGATCACAGGCTATCTGAAAGTATTGAGCAACGAGGTTGCCGCCGAAGGGGTAACCGTCAATTCGGCGCAACCAGGCGCGCACTCTACCGACCGGATGAAGGAACTGGGGGTAGATCTGGATCAGATGGCGAAAACTATTCCGTTGGGTTTCCTCGGCGATGCGGCCCAATTCGGCGAGATCGTTGCCTTTATGTGCTCAGAGTCCACGAGTTTTGTTACCGGTACAAGCGTTCTCGTCGATGGCGGCGCGTATCCGGGTCTGATGTAAGTGTTAAGAGGGACGTGATCATTCGATGACCGGGCCCGCATCACCTAGAGCGACATCAGCACGATTTCAGCTGTCTTTTCTGGCAATTCCATGGGAAGCAGATGGCCCCCATGTAACGAAGTCAGTACCCCGTGTGGAAACTGCTCATTGAGGCTTTGATATCCCTCATAGGGAAACAGACCCTGAGTGGCGTGCACCAATGTCACATCAGCCTGGATAGTTTTCGCTTCAGCAAACAGGTCAAGCGACCCGGTTTTCTCAAATATCGCAGCTTCCACTTCTGGGAGACATCGCAGTATCAAGCGACCGTCCGCCTGATAAGAAAATCCGTCATTCAGATAATGTTCGAACGCTTCATCGCACCAGTTCGCAAATGTCTTTTTTCGGCGATACGCCAATGCCAGTTCTTCACGCGAATTGAATTCTCTCCTGCGCCTGCGAGTTTGCTTGAGCCGACCTTCTGGACCCAGGCTCGCACCCAAATCGCCAACTCTCGGAAGAATGGGTGGGTCCAGCATCACCACAGTACGGAAATTAGCGGGCTCACGAGCCGCAGCCACGGCACCAATCACCGCTCCGAGAGAATTGCCAACAACGACCTCCACATATCGCAATGTGTGTTTCGCCAGCAGTTGATCTGTCACGTCCAACAGGTCTTCTACCAGATGCTCCCAGTCGTAAAGGTCTTCATCCAGGGGCACAGATGAAGCACCATGACCACGGGCATCAAGCGCAACTACCCGTAAATCCTGTTGCAACAGTTTCGCAACCGTCGACCAGGAGGAGGCGCAAAATCCGTTAGCATGGCACAGAATCGCCAAAGGTTTCTCACCCCCTCCCCAATCCAATGCTGCAATTCGGTGCCCGGAGCGAAGCGTAAAAAACTCCCTTTGAGGCATAGACAAACCCTCACCCTATTAATAAGCTCACTTACAAACTTGGACGTAGGAGAGCATAGATGAACGACAAAGACAAACTGAAGCTGGCGCGAGCCATTACCGACCAGCTCCCGGCACCGGAGGAAATCCGCGACGATTGGGGCAGTTTCATTATTGATACGGTGCTACCCGAAGGTGTCTGGTCCCGGCCCGGATTACCCGAACGCGACAGAAGCCTGATCACAGTGGCTGCACTTTGCGCCCTGCACCGGCCGAACGAATTGCGTCTGCACATCGGACGCGCATTGGACAACGGTCTTTCCCGGGAGGAGATCAGCGAGATAATCATGCACATGGCTATCTACGGGGGATTCCCGGTGGCGGTCGAAGGGATGGCGATCGCACGAGAGGTGTTCGATGCACGCTCATGATCGTGACGGTCGTTGTTCTTGAGTAATACCAGATTTTTGCACCAACGACTGGAGGCTTCTCCTTTCTGGCGCCAGGTTGGTTGGCAGCTCGATTCGAGGCAGAGCGGCGATGTCAGGCTCAGACTTCCTTACAGTGAGGCGAACACGACCGCTGCCACGGCGCTGCATGGCGGGGTAATCGCCGCCACGCTGGATGTTGCCGGCAGCCTCGCGGCCTGGAGTGCAGGCGGAAATTCGAACGATGCGTTCGTTGGGCGTACGCTGTCTTGCGATGTCAGCTACATTGCCGGTGCATTGGGAGAGGACATATTCGGCGAAGCCACCGTGCTCAGACGCGGCAAGGAAATCATTTACAGCAGTGTGCAGGCGAAGAGTCGCGAAGGAAAGGTGCTCGCTTCGGGAAATCACATATTCCATATCGCCCTACCCGGCACCGTACCACCACCACCCGACGCCGTAGTCGCCAATTACGTACCGCAAGGCAATTCCGATCAGGGCCTAGGCCATCTACCTTCGCGCCAACCGGATATTGTGGCGGCTAATTTGAGAATGCTCGAGAGAATGGATGGTCGCATGCCTTACATGGATCAGCTGTGTTGGCGTTTTATGCGCGGGGACTTCGGCTTTGCGGAACATCTTCTCCCCGCCCGCGGTATTGCCTTGGGTGAGGACAGGGGCATCGCTGGCGGTGCTTTGCTGTCCGCGGTCGATCACGCGGGATCTCTTGCCGCCTGGATGACTACCCGATTGGGCGATCGAAAGCTGTTCGGCTCTACCGTCAATACTAAGTTGCAAACCATCGCCACGCCGATCGACCGGGACGTCAGGGTTCAGGCGCGTGCGTTAGGCGGAACAGGGGATCTCATCGGTTCTGTGGTCAGCATCATAACTGAGGCGGGGGAAGCCGTGGCATCTGGCTCAACCATGTATCGCATCATCGAACGAACTGGAGACTGAGAAATGGAACAGTGGCAGATTGGCAACGTCAAAGTTACGCGGGTCGTGGACGTCCTTCAGAACATCGATCTGGCATTTCTAATTCCCGAGGCAACGCCTGACAACCTTGCCCCATTCACCCGTTGGCTTAAACCACATTTCTTGAACTCAGACGGAACGGTACCGCTAAGCATTCACACGTTCGTGATTCAGTCGGATGATACGACCATCGTGGTGGACACCTGCATCGGCAATGACAAACCACGGGCCATGCCTGACTGGGATCGACGCCAAACTGACTTCTTATCTGACCTGACGTCCGCGGGTGCACCTCGCGAAGAGGTCGATTTCGTCCTCTGCACACACCTGCACGTCGACCACGTCGGCTGGAACACCATGCTCGTTGATGGAGACTGGGTGCCTACATTCCCCAACGCTCGATACCTCATCGGCCGAGAGGAATGGAACTTCTGGAAAAACGAAGAAGATCCGTTCGGTGCCGAAGCAAAAGTCGATTCAATTCTGCCGATTATCCAGTCTGACCTGGTTGAACTCATCGAAACCGACCACGCGATAAACGGCGAAATCCGGGTAGTCCCCACCCCGGGTCACACGCCGGGGCATATCAGTGTCCTGATTGAATCCGAAGGCGCACGCGCAATCATCACCGGCGATCTGTTCCATCACCCGGTGCAGTTTGCCAGGCCTGGTTGGCAGGATATTGCGGACGTACAGTCTGAACTCGCGGAAAAGACCCGCAAGGCGTTCATGCAGACGTACGGCAAGGATACGCTGGTGATGGGTACACACTTTGCTTCGCCCACCGCAGGGCATGTTCTTGAAGTGGGGGATGAACACTGGTTTGAAGCGCAGCACCCTAATCCATGAATAGTACTAGTCGTGCCTTAAGGAAAGGAGGGAACAATATGGCAAACATCCACACACCGCAGGACCTTGAATCCTACGTCATCGAAGACCAAGAACACGGAACATTCCGGGTCAACCGACGTGCATTCGTCGCGCCGGAAGTCCTGGCTCGAGAACAGGAGCGTATTTTCGACAGGTGCTGGCTTTATCTCGGGCATGAGTCTGAAATACCCAATCCTGGAGATTTTCTCACCCGGAACGTGGGAGGGCGGGAGCTCATTTTCGTGCGGGGAAAGGACAACACTCCGCGAGCTTTTTTCAATACCTGCCCTCACCGGGGTGCCTTGGTGTGCCAGGAGAAACAAGGTCAGGAAAAGATGTTCCGCTGTATTTACCACGCATGGACGTTTGACCTGCAGGGGAAACTGATTCAACGCCCGGAAGCGGAGCGCTATGCGCCAGCCACCCAGGCCGGCATGCATGACCTCGTATCCGTACCGCAATTGCAGAACTATCGCGGATTGTATTTCGTCAACTATGATGCAAACGCTAACGATCTTGTGACCTATCTGGCCGGGGCTGTCGAATACATTGACCTGACCATGGACCACTCCGAAGTAGCAATGGAAATCGTGGGTGGTATCCAGGAATATGGATTTCAAGCTAACTGGAAACTGTTGGCGGAAAACAGTTTTGACGGTTACCACGGACTTCCAACACATGCCACCTATTTCGATTATGTGATCGCCGCAGGGGGGCAACTCGGTGACAACCTGACCGAAATTTCCGAACCACGGGATCTGGGAAACGGCCATGCTGTTATCGAGTACGGCGCGCCCTGGGGTAGGCCAATCGCTAAACCAGTGGCTGCGTGGGGAAATGAGGGTGCAGCCGAATGTGCGGAGATTCGCGATCGCCTGGAGCAGCGTTTCGGCAGGGAACGTGCTGAACGAATCGCGTACAACAACTTCAATATGTTGATCTTTCCAAACTTCGTTATCAACAACATCATGGCGATCACCTTTCGTACGTTCTTTCCACAGAGTGCGGACAAACAAACGGTCAAGGCATGGACCCTCGCACCCGTCGATGAATCAGCAACAATGCGCGAGCGGAGGTTGTACAACTTTCTGGAGTTTCTGGGGCCCGGCGGGTTTGCGACACCCGACGATTGCGAGGCGTTGAGACTGTGCCAACAGGGCTACAAGAATCTGACCTCAGCGGCATGGAACGACATTTCCAAGGGCATGGGGCAAGCGGCGCTGGTCTCAAACGACGAAGAGCAGATGCGTGTATTCTGGCGGGAATGGGACAGACAGATGTCAGGGGTGAGTTAATGGCACTATCCGTTCAAAGAAGCGAAATCGAAGACTTCCTATATGGTGAAGCTGCACTACTGGATGAATGGCGCCTGGAGAAGTGGCTCGAACTATTCGTGGAAGGTGCCTCCTATTGGGTTCCGCCGGCGGGATCAGACGACAGCGTAGAACCGAGCACGACACTCTTTTACGTCGCAGACGACTGGTTCCGCCTGCAGCAGCGAGTCAAGCGACTTGGAAAAAAGACCGCTCATGTAGAGTATCCAAAATCACGCTGCCGGCACATGGTCAGCAACGTACGTATTCTGGGCGGCAGCGATGCGAATTTCAAAGTAACCTCCAATTTCGTCACCTACCGCTCCAAAGGTGGTACCACGGAAACGTACTTGGGGCACCATCTGTACGATATGTGCGTGGAAAATGGTGTAGTTCGTATCAAACACAAGAGTTCGTTCCTGGATACTGAAGACATCAATGAGCAGGGCAAAGTCAGCATCATCATTTAGTAAGTTAGGTATGGGAAGATCCACACAAGATACCGCGATTGTCACAGGTGCCGCGTCGCCGATCGGAAGCGCAATCGCCAGACGCCTGAAAAACGCCGGGGCAAGATTGATGCTAGCCGATCTTGAAGCCGAAGCCGTAGAGGAACTGGCAGTTGAACTTGACGCTGTTTACATTGTCGGCGACCTGAGTGAAGAGTACCGGGTCCGCAATATGGTCGAAAAGACCTACACCGAATTGGGCGGCATAACGATACTTGTGAACAATGCCGGTGGTGGCGTGATTCGTCCGTTTCTGGAACACGATGCCGACTCTCTCAGAGCAACCATCGACCGTAACCTCTGGACCACAATATGGGCGTGCCATGCATGTCTACCATACATGGTCGACGCCCACTACGGCCGCATCGTCAACATAGGCGCCGATTCTGTCCGCAACGGATTGTGGGACCATGCTGGGTACAATGCAGCCAAAGGCGGCGTCCACGGTCTGACTTCCGGTATCGCGCGCGAGTTCGCCACATCTGGCGTAACCATCAATACCGTTGCGCCCTGTATGGTGGCGACCCCAGTCGTGCAGGCGGCGGCAGCCAAAGGCAGCCCCCTGATCCAGAAGTTTACAGACGTCATTCCCATGGGTAGAGCCGCTGAATGCGAGGAGGTCGCCTCCATGGTGGCTTACCTTGCAAGCGAAGAAGCCGCCTTCGTTACAGGTCAGGTCATCAGTGTCAACGGCGGCTCGACGATGCTCTGACATGGGTAGAATCACTTTCAAAACGTTTGACGGCGACACTTATGAGATTGATAGCGATACCCGGATGAGCATAATGCGAATCGCAACCAGTAATGCGATACCCGGCATCGAGGCAGAATGTGGGGGCGTATTGAGTTGCGCCACCTGCCACGTCTACGTCGACCCGGATTGGCAGGACAAGATCGACACACCAACTCGTGCGGAACTTGACATGCTGAGTTTCGTCGAGCAGCCACAGGCCAATAGCCGCCTGAGTTGCCAGATTATCTTCACCAATGCCCTGGACGGACTTGTGATCCACATTCCGGAGCGTCAGTAATCATGGACATCATCGACGTTCACTGTCATGTGGTGCCCGAGTCCCTCCCATCTGCACCTGCCGCCAGCCTGGAAAGCAGATGGCCTTGCGTATGCCATGGATCAAAAGGCCGGGCTACTGTAACAGTGGGGAAGAAACCGTTCCGCGAAATTGACCACCGCTCCTGGGACATAGCTGTCCGCCTACGCGACATGGACGCAACCAGCGTGCTCCGCCAGGTGCTCAGCCCTATGCCGGAACTACTCTCCTACTGGTTCACGCCAAACAACGGCCGGGAAATGTGCCGGCGGATGAATGAGTGTATCGCGGACATGGTTACCCAGCGTCCCGACCGATTTTCCGGTCTCGGCATCGTGCCGTTACAGGACCCGGCATTAGCGGCCGGTGAACTCTCAGCGATCGCGGAGGCAGGGCTTGCTGGTGTGGAATTAGGTAGCAATATCAACGGCAAATTCCTTGGTGATACAGACTATCGGGAATTTTTCGCCGAGGCAGAGCGTCTAAACCTCTGTATTTTTGTCCACGCACTCCACCCCATCGGGGCCGAACGTCTGGAGAATATGCCCGACCTGGTGCCTTTCGCTGCATTTCCTCTGGACACGGCGTTGTCCGCAATGTCCTTGATCCGGGCTGGAATACCGGAACGACATCCAGCACTGAGACTCGCCTTCAGCCACGGCGGCGGCGCCATTATTCCCCTTGCTCATCGGCTTAACCGGGGGGCCGAGCTTACCAACCATTTCGGCGGAGATTTGACAAAGTCACCTACAGAATACGCCGCAAAATTCTTTTACGACAGCCTGGTCTATGACCACGACTACCTGGCATTCCTGGCTAACTCATTCGCGCCCGGCCAGGTATTCTGCGGAACCGATTACCCCTACCCAATAATGGAATCCGACCCGGCAGAATTTATTGCCACGGCCGCGCTAACTAACCACGAGTCGGTCAGGAACGGAGCAGCCTTGCGATTCCTCGGCTCTCAGACAATGACTTAAATAGGAGCAGAGATGGCGGAACTACTCGGCGTCGGCATAACCCACTACCCACCTTTGCTCGGGGAACCGGACTCCTACGCCAATCTATTGAGATTGGTGCTCAATAGTCCTCACATTCCCGAAAAAATGAAGCGGCCGGAATCCTGGCCGGCAGGCATGCTCGATGAGTGGAACAACGAACATGACGCTGCTTTACAGCATCAACAGCGTCATCGGGAAGCATTGCGGGCAATCAGGCAGGCCATTGACGATTTCGAGCCGGACGCCGTCATCATTTTCGGCGATGATCAATACGAGAATTTTAAAGAAGATGTTATTCCCCCCTTTAATGTCTATTGCATGGATGCGTTTCCTTCAAAACCGTTCGCCATGTTGGACGCGCTGGGAGGCGGAAGCAACATCTGGCAAGTCGACAATACTGATAGCTACGACATACCTGGCGCAGGCCGCATTGCCAGAACGCTGACCCACGAAATCATTTCACGGGATTGTCCCGTGGCATATTCATACAAATACCTCAATCACCCTTTCCTCACCCACGCGTTCGCCAATGCCATGGTATTTCTCGACTGGGATCGGCGGGGGTGGAACTATCCAATCATACCGATAGCAGTGAACTGTTACGGCACCGGCGTAGTACACACCCGTGGTGGTATGGCGCAGTTGTTCGATACCCGCGCTGACGAAGACAAAGATCCATATCTGGACCTGCCATCACCTGCAGGTCCAACACCACGGTCCTGCTTTACAGTCGGAGCGGCGCTACGCGAAGCGTTAGAAGCCCAGGACGGACGCTACGTCGTCATGGCATCCTCCGGCTGGTCCCACGCATTTCTCACTGCCAAGCACCACTGGCTGTACCCTGACAGAGAATTCGATCTGGCTCGAGTCAACGAACTCAAGAAGGGGAAACAGCGCACCTGGGCGGAGCTGAGCAACGATGCCATCGAAGACGCCGGTTGTCAGGAGTTCAAAAATTGGATCTGCCTGGCGGGCGCGTTTCCGGAACGGCAGGCAACCATTCTCGACTACCTGGACACGTGGATCTTCAATTCGCAGAAGTGCTTCGCCCTACTGCCCGCATGAAGAATGGATTTAGCGTATCACGCCCTCTGCAATATATGGATGGCGCATACGGATCCCGCGCCCATCATGTGCACCAATGCGTTGGTGGCACCCGCCACCTGATTTTTGCCCTGCTCTCCACGCAGTTGTCTCGTCGCATCCCATACCTGAGCGATGCCGGTTGGTCCGCCGGGATGCCCACGCGCGATCAAGCCGCCATCGGTCGAGAACGGAATTCGACCTCCGATCTTGGTATCTCCATCATGGACAAGACGGTCTCCTTCGCCCTCCGGGCATAAACCCAACAGCTCGTAGTAGATCAGTTCCTCTATCGGAAAGGCGTCGTGCACCTGGACCAAGCTGAGGTCTTCCGGACCTAGGCCAGCTTCCTCATACGCCAGCTTCGCCGTTCTCTCCGTGGACTGCGGCGGGCCTACCACTGCGCCTAGGAACACATGCCCTTCCGAATAAACCTCGGACTGCATTTGTGATGCCACCACCTTGACCAACGGTCTACCCGCGGCCAATTTTTGCGCCCATTCCTTGGTCGCCACAATGGCGCAGGCCGCGCCTGCACCGCTAGCACACGCCATCATCGCCGTATGAGGATAGGCGACCATCGGCGCGGCCATTACTTCTTCAACGGTAATCTCATGATCAGCGCGCCGCTGGGCGTTGGGATTATGGCGTGCATGATTCCAGTTCTTCGCCGCGATGGCTGCAAAGGTCTCCACCGTCGTACCCACTTCATACATCCGGCGCACCGCCCACATGGCGAAGAATCCCGCTGGCAGCATGACATTTTCGAATCCTGGCAGACCTTTCTTGGCGCCGGGAGCAGGCTTGCGCCGCGCTACCCCCATCCGCGCCATATCGTCAAATCCCAATGCCATCGCAACGTCTGTAGCACCGCCGGAAACCGCCCAGACCGCCTCCCGGAAAGCCGACGACCCCGTCGCAGATGCGTTTTCGACATGCACAATAGGTACACCGGTCAAGCCAAGATCTTTGGCGAAGCCAACACCTTCCATCATGCCACCGCCAATGTAGCCGTTATACAGAGAACCGACGTCACGAAATTCCACTCCCGCGTCTTCCAGCGCAGCGACACCAGCGGTGAAATACATATCTCGCACGGGCACGTACTCTTTGGTAAAAGGGTGCATACCTACGCCGATAACATAAACCTCTCTATTCACTGTGACTTTCCCTCACTGTCATTGGTGGCGGGCACAAATTTGAATCCGCAATACTCGGTTCCCGACTCGTCAGTTGCTACGACGTTAGCCTCGATACGCATGCGCATCCCGATCTCAAAATCTTCCGGGCGGCCATCGATCAACGTCTGCACGCGAACCCCTTCCGGCAGGTCCACCTGACCCACGCCATATCCGCCACCTGCTTGCACTTCCATACTGCCCATTTTCGGCATATGTATGAATGACCAGCTATACAAGGTTCCCTCCGCAGACAACTCAACCGTTTCAACGGGCTCCCCGGTAATCGGACAGCGTTTACGTATCGGGAAAAAGGTCACATCCGCCGCCGCGCTATATGATCCAAGCAGCCGCACAGGCGAGTCTGCTCCCGGCGACAAGTTCATATACCCTTCTTCCATAGGAAGTCTTTTCATCAGTTTTATCTCCGCAGATACCGCGATCAGGCGCGGGCTTGCCGCTCTTCGCCAAGATCAGATCCAAAACGATACAACCGGACCGCATTGTCGTGCAGGACCATGCGCCGTTGATCATCCGTCAGCGGTGCCAATTGTTTTGCATTGATCGTCTGCGAATCCGGCCAGATTCCATCAGGGTGCGGAAAATCAGATCCCCACAAGAGGGTTTCCACACCGACACGATCAATGTTGGCGATCCCCGTTTCATCTTGTTGAAAAGTGACAAACATCTGGCGCCGCCAGTACTCACTCGGCTTCATCTTCAATTCGAGGTGCTGGAATTGATCTTCCCACTCGTAATCCATGCGCTCCAGCGCATAGGGTATCCAACCAACCCCCGCTTCCCCGAGAACCACGCGCATACCTGGATGCCGCTCCAGGGCACCACCAAAAATTATCGCAGCGAGATGCGTCGCCATGGCCATCTGGAACTCGGTAAGCACCGTTGCAAGAAATCGATGGTAGTCGAGCGGATTGGTGAAAGGTGGCGCTCCGGCGGCACTGCCTACCGTGTGCAGTTGAATGGGTAATCCCGTTTCTTCGCTGGCCACCCACAACGGTTCCCAGTCGTCTTTCCAAAACGGCAGATTGTCCTTTACCAGCGGCAATTCTCCACCGCTGAGACCAAGGTCCGCGCAGCGACGAAGTTCCGCAGCCGCGTCCTCCGCCGAGACGGCCGGTAGGCAGCCAATCATGGCAAATCGGTGCGGCGCGCTTTTGCGAAACTCGGCTGCAAAGTCATTGTAGATACGTCCCATTTCAGCGCCGACTTCAGCATCGCCAGCACGCCGCGCCGCGCCCAGGATACCGTAAATCACTTCGCCCGCGACGCCGTCTCGATCCTGCTCCTGAACGCGCAGTTCTGGATCGGCCGTGCGCATAATGCCGCGCGCCTGGTCTTCATACAGGCCCGTTTCGGCCATGCGATCAGCGCGATTGATTACGCCCTGGACATATTCCCGACCCGCCGACCCCATACCGCCATACAATCCCATCGACTTTCCGGATGCATTAACCCAATGCCGTTTTCCATCATCCTGCTCGGTAACCTTGGGCATGCGGTCACGCAGCTTTGCCGAGGCATTCTCAACGAAAATCTCAGCGGGCATGCAAGGCAGATCGATGTGTCCGTCAGCCGAATAAACTGGATAATTCATTTCTCATTCTCCCTAGCCAGAGATTCGTCTCTGTAAGTATACTTAGTATCAACCAAAACGCCTCAAGATGCACTCGAACCCGCAGCTACTAATTGATCGTAAACCCATCAGAATAATGGAAAAGAAATGTTCGATACCCGACAAAAACTAATGGACGTCGCCCGCGATGTCCTCCACAGGGTCGCCACCCGAACCACACGATGTGCTTCGTCGACAATGTCGATAAGTGCAAGGGAGTATACAGATCAAGACATGCACGTAGCCGATTGCAGACAGCTCTTTTGTCGCATCCCACTCATTCTGGCCGCCAGTTGCGAACTGCGGGACGTTGGCGCCTACAAAACCATCAATGTAGCCGGAATCTCCGTGTTGCTGGTTAGAGACTCCTCAGGAACCGCGCGCGCCTACCTCAATAGTTGCCCACATCGAAGCGCTAAACTGAAATCCGATAGTGGTATCGCCAGCAAATTCACATGTCCTTATCATGCGTGGACATTCGCGCTTTCGGGAGAACTTATCGCCATGCCCTTAAGTGAAGGGTTTGGCTTGCAGGACAGGTCCGACCACGGCTTGTTGGAGTTCCCCGCATATGAGAATGCCGGGTTGATCTGGGTCACCTTGACCCCGGACTCCAAGTTGAAGGCACCTTCTTTCCTACGCGGATTCGACCAATTGTTGGAGCCGCTCGATCTCGCTTCGTGGCACCTTGTGAATCAGACTGCGTTACCCGGCACGAACTGGAAGCTGGCTTTCAACGCCCACCTCGAGTTCTACCATGTTCCGGTGCTACACAAGGAGTCGTTCGGAACAAACATTTCCAATCAGGCGCTTCACTACTTCTGGGGACCGCATCAGCGGCTCATACAACCCACTTATCAACACCGAGACATACCCGCACACGCTAGTCTTTTTGCTCAGCAGACACAACCCGAGGAACAATGGTCTGATTTGGCACTGATGCTGGGCGAATGGATCATCTTCCCCAACGTTTCGATCAATCTATTCTTCGACGGCAGTTTGGGCATCATCCTTTCCCAGGTATTGCCAGGCGTCGACGTCAATGAGTCGGTGACGATACAGACCTATCTCACAGCCGAGGCGCTGCAAGGAGATGCCCGAGAAGCGGCACAACAACGTGCTGACTTCCTCGCACATGTCGTAGGCACCGAAGATTTGCCGACGTCTGCGGACCAAGCGGCCAATATGGCGAGCGGGTTGCAAAACGACGTGATTGTCGGGTGCAACGAGGCGGGAATACAGCATTTTCATTTCTGGCTCGACAAAGTAATGAGTACAAACGACTCGTTGGAGAAAACTTTCCGTTTCGCATCGGATTGGAGTGCGCCTTAACGGATTGGCGATCGATGGCATTGCTAACTCGACCTGCCCCTTCGCTATCAGCATCCATATGTCGGCTTAGATCATCGCCCCCACTGACTCGAATCGTGCCTGCATTGACGCCGGCGCTGCGTGCCCATCTGCGCGACTTACCCCATGCTGTTCCCAAGTACAGCTGGAACCTGTCGGTATCTTTCAGAACTGGCCGGGCGCATTGCGCGCACAAAAACACGCAATGCTACTGGAAAACTCGTTCGACAACTTTTAGTAAGTTGGCTCACCAAGCTCTGCTCACGGGAATGGTGTCAGAAGCGACCGGAGGAGCGTCGGTGGAAGACACGGGTCGACGGCGCGCGCCGGGGGAGTCGCATCACTTCCCCACTTCTCGGACTCGAAAATACGGGTCGTCGTGCTCTCCCACAGCAGATCGATTTCCGGCGCGTTGGTCGTGGCATCGCTCATCTCAATCACTCCCACGTCCAGCGACCCATATTGTATGTATGCGAACAATTAAATATAGTATTAGGTATCGCGAGATATTACGGAGCGCAAGTATGACTGACTTTGCCAAAGCAAGTCTCTTTCAACCCGAAATTCAGGATAAGCCTTTCGACTACTACGCATGGCTGCGCGAAGAAGCACCGATATATCAGATGCCCGATATGGGTTTCTTCATCGTCAGTCGCTACGATCTCGTGTTGCAGGCGTTGAAGAAACCGAATCTGTTCTCCAGCAAACTGGGCTTTGCGGCCAACCGTGAGGTACCCCCCGAGGTTGCGGAGATCTACGAGAAAGAGGGTTTCGGCGAGCAGGTGAACACGCTTGTCAGCAACGATCCGCCCGATCATTCGCGGTACCGGAATCTCGTAAACAAAGCATTCACCGCAGCCCGTGTGCGCAAGATGGAGACCTACATTCAGGCGATTGCCGACGAGCTGGTCGATGCAATGCTCGACAAAAACACGGGCGAGGCGGAGATCGTAACCGAATTCGCAGTCCCGCTACCGATGATGGTGATCGCCGACCAGCTGGGCGTGCCTCGAGAACACATGGGCCAGTTCAAAGAATGGTCGGACACCGCCGTCGAGCCGCTGGGCATGATGCTCTCCAAGGAGCGTTACATTCATTGCGCCAAAAAACAGGTGGAATTCCAGCACTACTTCGTCGACCGTCTCGAGGAGCGGCGCCAGGATCCCCGCGATGATATGCTCACCGATCTGGTAACGGCGCGCATCGAAGGAGAAACCTCGCTCGATACCAAGGAACTGCTGTCGATTGTCGGGCAACTGCTGGTGGCGGGCAACGAGACCACCACCAACGCGCTTGGCGCCGGGACCTACTGGCTCATCAAGAACCCGGAACAGGTGGCCCTGTGCCAGGAAGACATGAGCCGCGTCGAGAACGTCGCCGAGGAAATCTTACGCATCGATGCGCCGGTGCAGGGTCTGTTTCGCCAGACCACTGCCGACACCACTCTGGGCGGCGTGAAAATCCCGGAAGGTTCGGTGGTGAATCTGCGTTACGGCTCGGCCAATCGGGACGAAGAGCGGTTCGAGGGTGCCGATCAGTTCAACGTATTGCGCAAGAACGCGAGCGCCCACCTTTCATTCGGCGCAGGCATCCATCACTGCATCGGCGCCCAGTTGGCACGCCGTGAGATTCAGTGTGGCATGCGGTCGCTGATCAGCAAGCTGGACAACCTGCGCTTCACCGAGGGAAAAAACACCTTCGAGCACCATCCCAGCTTCATTCTTCGTGGATTCAAGGCGCTGAACGTCAACTTCGAGCGACGCGACTAATAGAAATAACGTAACTGATTCGTCAGGGGAAAGCATGGCCGACTACGACGTCATTGTGATTGGAGGCGGGGGTGCGGGGTTGTCTGCCGCGATTCGCGCCGCGGAAGCCGGCGCAACGGTGCTGGTCGTCGAAGCAGGCGAGAAGATGGGTGGATCCACTGCACTCTCGGGTGGTGTCTACTATGCCGCTGGAACCAGCGTGCAGCAGGCCAAGGGTATCAGCGGTGATAGCGCCGATGACATGTTCGAATACTACCTGACGCTCAACCAGTATCGCGTTGAGCCCGCCCTTGCTCGGGTAATCTGCGACCATGCCGCACCAGGGTTGGAGTGGCTCATCTCGCTGGGTGTGCAATTCGATCCGGCGGACCTGTACGCCTCAGGGGTCGAATCCGTGCCGCGCGGTCACAAGGCCAAGGAGAACGGTGCAGAGATTGCCGCGCGCCTCGAGGGCGCCGCAAGCAATCTCGAAAAGGTCGATTTCGCGGTCAAGACTCGGGTGCAGCACCTGCTGACCGACGCGACGGGCCGCGTCACCGGAGTGCATGCTGCCGGTGCCGATGTCACCGCGAGCGCTGTGGTGATCGCCTCCGGCGGGTTCGCCCAGAACCCGGAAAAGCTGCATCGCTATTATCCCGAAGCGGCAGCCCACGGCGATTGGACCTGGGGTATCTCCGCCGCCGACTGCGTGGGTGACGGCTTGGATATGGGCCTGGCGATTGGCGCCGACGTCATCGGCTACAACCGCGGCCTGCTGCTGACCACGCCCGGCTTCTACAAGGACCTCGAGGTGTTCGTGCCCGGCTGGATCGTATACGTAAATCGCGATGGACGTCGCTTCATCAACGAGACAACAGAATATGCAGTGATGTCGGGCGTGGTGAAAGACCAGGTGGGCGGTACTTGCTTCGCGATATTCGACGACGCAACACGGGCGACGGCCAAACCGAACCAGGCATACGCGGCCGCCATGGAAGCCGGTATGATCACTCTGAACTGGATCACCGACGTGCTCGATCAGCAGATCGAGAAAGGCAAGATCCTGAAAGCCGACACGCTGGAGGAACTGGCCGTGCTCGCCGGCATTCGAGCGGATGCTCTGGCAACTACGGTCGCGACCTACAATCGGGACTGTAGGGCCGGAACAGATTCACAATTCTTCAAAGATCCGTCGGTGATGCAGACCATTGAAGAGCCTCCCTACTACGCGGCGGAGATCCGTTGCGCGATCGTATGTCTCACGTCCACGGGCCTGAGAATCGACAGTAAAGCACACGTGCTGACCCCGGCGGACCAACCCATCCCGGGGCTGTATGCCGCGGGCGAGACCTCGGGCGGCGTGCTGGGCGAGCGCTACATCGGCGGCGGAAACTCCATCGCCAATGCAATAGTGTTCGGGCAGATTGCCGGCACCAATGCCGCAACGGATGCCCTGAGCCAGAACGAGTGAACGGATTCCAACGAAGGGAGCTGCAGGCGTGGAAAGTCATCTGAAAAAAGTCCTATCGCCCATCACCATCAGTGGGCTGGAGATCAAGAACCGCGTGGTGCGCACCGCGCACGGCACAAACATCGGCGAGGGCACGATGAGCGATGACCTCATCGCCTATCACGAGGCACGCGCCAGGGGCGGCGTGGGGCTCACGATACTCGAAATCCTCGGGGTGCACCCGAGCTCAGCGGGTACGTTGAACACTTTCGACCCGACCCTGGTCGAGCGCTATCAGGTGCTCATGGAAACGGTGCGCCCCCACGGCATGCGCGTCTTCCAGCAAATCTGGCACGGCGGCCACAACGGCACGAACATCGACGGTAGCCCGCCCTGGTCGGCATCGGACGTGCCTAGCCCCACTGTCGGCGTCGTGCCGGTGGCAATGACCAAAACTCAGATCGACGAGATCGTTGGCGCCTACGCACACGCTGCAACGTTGTGCCAGAAAGGCGGGCTGGACGGCGTGGAGATTCACTGCGCCCACGGGTATCTCATTCAGCAATTCTTGTCCCCGCTGGCAAACCATCGTAGCGATGCCTACGGCGGAAGCTTCGAGAACCGGGCACGGCTCGGGCTGGATGTCCTTCGCGCCATTCGTCAGGCGGTGGGTGCCGGATTTCCGTTGGGGGTGCGATTGAGCCCGGACGGAGCAGGCGGCGGCGTGGACGTAGACGCCAACATCGAGTTACTCAAGCTCATCGAGGAAGAAGGCCTTGCGGACTTCGTGGACGTCTCTCTCGGCAGCTACTACGCCTTCCCGAAAATGATCGGCGCCATGCACGAACCGGTAGCTTACGAGATGGCAAGCAGCGAGCCGGTTACCAAGGCAACCGAGCTGCCGACCATCGTTACCGGCCGGTTTCGCACCCTAGAAGAAGCAGACCAAGTCATCGTCGCCGGGGCCGCAGATATGGTTGGCATGACTCGCGCCCACATCGCCGACCCCGACATCGTCGCCAAGACCATCACCGGCGCCGTGGAGCAGATTCGACCGTGCATCGCCTGCAATCAGGGCTGCGTGGGTCAGGTACTGGGCCCGTTGCGGCGCATGGGTTGTGTGGTCAATCCGGCTGTCGGCCGTGAGCGGTTTCTGGGCGATGACAAGCTGCAATCGGTCACGCAGACCAAACGCATCGTGGTGGTCGGCGGTGGACCGGCGGGGCTCGAAGCGGCCCGCGTGGCGGCTACCCGAGGCCATCGCGTAACCCTGCTGGAGGCCCAGGCAGATCTGGGTGGACAGATCAACGTCGCAAAGCGCGCGCCTTTTCGGCACGGCCTGGGCGACATCACTTACTGGCTCGAGCAGGAGATCTTTCGGCTTGGCGCGGTGGTCCACACGGGTACCTACGCCACCGTCGAAGACGTGCTGGGATATGCGCCGGACGTGGTGGTGGTGGCCACCGGTTCCCAGCCCCGTATGGACGGCGTACAGATTCGACGCCCCGGTCTTCCGGCCATCGGAATGGATCAGGCCAAGGTACTCTCGTCAGTCGACTTGCTCACCTCGAGCAACCCACCAACAGGCAGCCGCGCCGTCGTGTTCGACGACGTCGGGCATTTCGAAGCGTTGGCGGCAACCGAGCATCTGGTCAACGCGGGCTTCGAGGTTACCTTCGTGACCTCACGCCCCGGCGTCGGCGATCTCGTCGAACCGGCCCTTCTGGTGGAGCCGGCGATGGAGAGGTTCGGCAACCACGTCAGCGAGTATCTGATCCGTACCGGGGTCGACGGCGTCAATGGCAAGTCGGTGACGCTCAGATCCAATTATGGCGACGTTGTTCGGCACGTAACGGCGGACGTGGTCGTGTTCGTTTCGCACAACCAACCGGTCAACGAGGTCGCAACTGCGCTCTCCGACAAGATGGGTGCGCATGTACACTTGGTGGGCGATGCGTTGTCCCCGCGCTTCCTGGGCGCGGCCATCGATTCGGGGCACCAGGTAGGGGCGCGTATTTAGTCCAGGCACAATCGGATCAAACGCTCAGAAAATCCAAGATCGCCTCGTTGAACGCACGTTCCGGTCGCCGGCTACCATATGGCCGGCATCCACCACGTCCACAAGCTCCGCCTGCGACACCAACTCGAGAAATTGATCGGCACACTCCTGGCTGACCAGTTCGAATTCGCTGGCCCGGTTGAGAACGCCGCGCACCAAGGCCCACTATTTGCTGCAGCTGGGCTACTTTCGAACTCTACCTGTTTTCTGGCGCAATAAACGTAACGTTCCTTGGAAAGCATCATCCCCAGCGGTTCGACGGCAGTGTCTGACCATTCTTTGAATTGGCCCATGTGTTCTCGAGGCACACCCAGTTGGTCGGCGATCACCATCATTGGAAGAGGAATCGCGAATTCGGCCACGATTTCCGCTTCGTTTGTGCCTTTGTCTAGCATGGCATCGACCAGTTCATCAGCAATCGCCTGAATGTAGGTATCCATTCTTGCGTACACGAGCTGCTGTGAACGCTTCGTTTACCAGATTACGGTACCGCGAATGGTCGGGCGGATCATTGCTAACGAGCGTGTTTACTTGTTCCCCGAAACCCCCTTTTTCGTATATCTCCGTTACCTCAGGGGGCAGTTCGCGATTGGCTGCAAAACCCAGCTTGCTGGAGATCAGGGTCGGCTTCTTCAACGCCTGCAGCACAAGATCGTAGCGACTGACGATGAAGAAACTCATGTCAGGCATCTGATAGACTGGTGCTTCTTTCCGCAGCCATGCGTAGTAGTCGAAAGGCTAATTCTGTGTTTCAGACTGAAAGAGACTTGTTTGGGTAAAGTCAGTCATATTCGTCCTTCATCGTATCTTGAGAACCGCAGTTACATCACCTTTGTTAGCATACATACATTCACTGTAGGAGGCCCAATTGGTGCTCATGAATCGTTGGACCCCAAGGGCTCAGGTCACATCGATTTGTGCGCAGCCATGAATGTGCTCAATCCTGAGAACGCCAGATATATACGCGGAACTACTCAGAAATGATGACGATCGCTTTCTCGGGACAGTCCTTTATAGCGTGGTCCACATCCTCCTCGAATTCTTGCGGAACCACGCCGTCGTTCAACGCATAAGACTCACCGTCTTCATCAAGGCAGAATAACTCCGGATAGCCCGAATAGCAGCGGTTATGTCCAGCGCACTTTGTTTTTTCAATCTTGATTTTCAAGGCCGCTCCTTTGTATGGCCGCCACCAGCTCAGGGTGGAATTCGATGCCTGCAATTTAAACAAAGGTGATAACAGGACCAATGTCCCGCCTGCACCATTACACAGTTTCCGCCACGGGCTTACACCGCAAGTGCCAATCCCGTGCACCCCTGAGTTCCTGCTCTTTATCCTTCGTTGGCACCAGGCTCCAGATCTACTGGCAGTATTGTTCCCGTTGGCTATTGATATTACAGTTCCACATTGTACGCAACCTTATATATTGTTCCTAATTAGGAAAGTGCTCGGGATTGTCGCAGCCCACTCCACACATTTTTTCATCGCAGTGAGAATCGATGAATGGGTTTTGGTTGACGATAGCGTAGCAACCGCAAGATCGAATTACTCAGTACACAAAGCTTAGAGAGGAAGGAGATGAGGGATAAGATAGCCCTGGTTACGGGAGCCGCCAGCGGCATCGGTGCAGAAGTGGCCAGACAGTTATCAACCGAAGGTGTGCGAGTCGCTATCTGTGATGTAAACGAAGCGGCAGGGTCGTTGCTGGCGGAAGAATTGCAAGCAGAATTCATAATGTGCGATGTTTCCAGTTTGGGAAGCATGGAAAACGCCGTAGAGGAGTGCGTCAGCCGATTAGGTCAACCGGACTACGTCCATCTGAATGCTGGAGTGATGACCGTTCCTCCTTCCGACCCTTTCATTCCACTCGAAGAAGTTTCCGAGGATCAATATCGCCGCATTGTTGGCGTAAACGTTACTGGCATCTTCCATGGCCTCAAGGCCCTACTCCCGAGGATGCGGGGGACGGGGGGAGCAGTTACCATCACCGCATCGATCGCTGGCTTAATAGTCGTCCCGTTTGACCCACTTTATACCGCAACCAAACACGCCGTCATCGGTCTGGCCCGCTCTGTTGCGGCCTCGACGAACGGCACCAATCTACGAGTAAATGTGATCTGTCCTGGCGGGGTCGACACAGCCATCGTACCGGACGAGTTGAAAGCTGCAGGGTCGATGAACGCAATGCCGCCGAGAGTGATGGCTGAAGAAGTGGTTGAATTGCTACGGAATGGGCCCAACGGCGAGGTCCGTGTAAAGATAGCTACCGATCGGGAGGCTTTCCGAATTGAAATGCCAAATCTGGGTGCGTGAAACCAAAGTCAGTGGCCACGGCTGTCTGCCCACCTCGTCGATGGCTTGCTGGGCTGATCGGCGCTTGCTTTTTTCCTCGGGTATAGTTGTAATGGTACTTACTATTTGATTGCATCGTTAACGCGTTAAGGACATCACCATGAGTAGTCTAGGATTTGGACTTATTTCGGCCGATTCTCACATCGTCGAACCGGCGGATTGCTATTCTAAATTTATCGCTCCTAAGTATCGAGACCGTGCACCCACCATACAGCGCGACGCGCTGGGTAACGACATTTACGTGATTCCCGGCATGGATTCAACGATTCCTCTAGGATTGGTTGCTGCCGCCGGGCTGTCGGCGGAAGAACTAGGTGAGCGACGTAAAGGATGCACCTTCGATCAGTTACACGAAAGCGGGCACAACGCAAAGTTTCGCGTGGCCGATCAGGAACGCGATGGCGTCGTTGCCGAGATTCTATATCCGTCGGTGGGGATGGTGTTATGCAACCACGAAGACTACGACTATAAAACCGCCTGCATGCACGCATACAATGAGTGGCTAGCAGCGTACGTTGACGACGCGCCACAGGGACGCTTGTTCGGCCTTGGACAAACATCGGGTTGTTCCGTGAAGCAAATGATCAACGATTTTAAGGACTGTAAGAAAAAAGGCTTCGTCGGCATGATGATGCCCGGAGAGCCCCAGGAAGAAGACTACGACCACCCGATGTACGATCCACTGTGGGAGTGCGCAGTGGATCTCAACATGCCTCTATCATTTCACATTCTTACTTCCCGCAACAGTGGCGGGAAAGTTCGGGGTAACAAAACCAACGGGTTTTTGAGCATCATCCGCAGCGTGCAAGACGTTATGGGCGTTTTCGTGCTGGGTGGTGTCTTTGATCGGCACCCCAACCTAAAATTCATTGCCGCCGAAGCCGACGCTGGCTGGCTCCCACATTACGCATATCGCATGGACCACGCTTACGAACGGCACGCCATCTGGATGGGCGGCGGTCAGAACCTGGAGAAAATGCCCAGCGAATATCTCTCTTCAAACGTCTGGTTGACCTTTCAGGACGATTGGGTGGCATTCAAAGTCGCCAATCTCATGAATCCAAAACGTCTCGTCTGGGCCAATGATTTTCCGCACAGCGATGCAACGTGGCCATGGTCCCAGGATATGCTGGCAAAATACGCATCGGATTTAAGCCCAGAGCAACAGCGCTGGATCATGAGAGACAATATCGTCGAATGCTACGATCTACCGCTGGACAAACTGCCGGCCTAACAACCGGCCCTACTTTCCTCAAGCAGCCGCGCCATTGCGTAGCAGCTTTCCGGGAAGTTCCCCAGCAGAAGTCCCTATCATGTCAATGCCTTGTGCTCGCAAAATAATCCCATTGACGATCACCGCTTCAATCCCCGACGCTTTCGAAATGAGGCGGTCCTGCCCTGCCGGCAGATCATAGACCCGTTCGAGTTCTGACGCGCCGACGGTCTCTAGATCGAATACGACAACATCGGCGGGCTTACCTTCTGCAAGCGTGCCTCGATCGCTCAATCCAAACACCTCAGCCGGTCTCGAAGTCAGCATGCGAACGGCCCTGGCGATGGGTATCGTGCCTTTGTCACGCACCCAATGGCCGAGTAGATGTGTCGAAAAACATGCATCGCACAGTTGGCTGGCGTGCGCTCCGGCATCAGACAAACCGAGTACTGTTTCCGGATGGTCAAGCAGTTCCTGAACTTCATCTTCGTCATTGTTGGCTATCGGCATGCGAAACCGGACTTCCAACTCATTCGCCAGCGAAAGGTCAAGGGCAACATCTACAAAATGTTTGTCTTGCTGCGTGGCGAGGTCTGCAAGAACGCACTCATTCATATCCGGATCGCTTTGGCAATTTGAAACGACAGCTTGCGGAAAGCCTACCGTCAAAGCATTGCCTGGCTTGTCAAGCATCCGCCTGAATCTCTCACGAAATTCGGGATCTGCATAAATCTCTTTCCGCTTGGCAAAATCCGCGGCCGACACCTCTTGAAACAGGCGCGAACTCTCAAAAACGAACGGTGCTTTAAAGGTAAATTCGAAGTTCAATGGACGACAGGTGACCTGGGGAACGACGTCATACCCCGCTGCTATAAGCTCTTCTGATTTCCGTAGTTGATCTTTGTAAGTTCCTCCACCTCCGAACGAGGTCCCGGCGAGCAAAGCGGTCCAACTGATGCGCCTACCGGTGCTCTGATTGATCTCTGCAAATTCCTTGTAGGACAGCCCCTCACCAATGGTTGCCTGGATCATACCGCGTGACGCATCACCGAGTACGCCTGTCAGATCCATCAGTTCACGTTTGTCCGCCAGCCGACTGGGTACAGGTTTACCTCGATAGCCTACGTGGGTACGCGCCTTCGATGTTGCGAACCCGACGGCTCCAGCATCAAGGGCTTCACGCACCAATTTACGCATGTCGGCAATCTCTTCGTCAGTGGCTTCTCGCTCGGTGGCGTCTTCGCCCATGACGTACAGACGAAGCGGCGTGTGGCCGAGCAAAACAGCCACATTAATAGCGGATCCCTGGCCTTCTATTGCATCGAGGTACTCTGGAAAGCTCTCAAACCCCCAGTCTTCCCCGAGGCCACTCTTCAACGCTTCAACACTCATGCCTTCGACGCTCTCCAGCGTTTCGGCGATCAGTAGTCTATGCTCCGGCCGTGTTGGCGCAATACCGAATCCGCAATTGCCCAAAACCACAGTGGTAACCCCATGCCAGGGAGAGATGCTCAGCATTTTGTCCCACATGATTTGAGCATCGTAGTGAGTGTGGATATCCACAAAGCCAGGCGTTACGTATTTCCCTGTGGCGTCTATGGTTTTGTCTGCATCTCCCGGCGCATCACCAAGCGCTACGATTTTGCCATCCGCAATCGCCACGTCACCTTGGTAGCCATCCGCCCCGCTACCATCCAGAATAGTTCCACCTGAAATCTTGATATCGTATTGCATGCCTTTGTCCTGTTGATCCATGGTCACACGTTATGAATTCACGTATATGTAAATACGCTTACATTTTATCCCCAGCTTAATCCAATCGCTCCAACAGCGCAATTCACCGTCTACGATTGTGACGACGCTATCAACCGTCCCGTTATCCATGCTCGTCCGTAACGATCGTCCTATACATCTCGCGCCGAAATCCGTCATGGTCGTTAAACGCCTGGTGAGCACACAATCTATTGTCCCAGATAGCAATCGTACCGGGCTGCCAACGCAACCGGCAGGTGAAAGCGGGTTGAGTCAGGTGATTGGCCAGGAATTCAATGATCGACTTGCCTTCGTCTGAGTGCATGCCCTCAATATTTGTCGTATACGTACGGTCGCAGAACAAAGCGCTTTCTCCCGTTACCGGATGTACACGCACGATTGGATGCACCGAGCCAACAAGTTTTTGTTGCGCCATCTCCGGGTCTGAGGATTCCTTAACCGAGGTTTTGATCTCGGCTGCACCCATATCCAACTTTGCCCTCTGAATTTCCAGCATGAAATTCTGAATGGACATACGAACTTTCAGCGGTTTCAGCACGGATTTCATGGTTTCCGAAAGAGCCGAGTACGCCAGGACCGCATTAGCCCACATGGTATCGCCGCCGTAGGGTGGTGTATCCACACCGCGCAATGTTGTGATTGCTGGGGGATCGGGAAGAAATGGCGAATCAAAATGCCAGCCAGACCCGAAAATGATCGCCACCGGGTCTTCTGCCAGCCTGATGACAGGTTGAATATGCTCATACCCTTCCAACCCTTCTGTATACGCATCCTTCCCAAATGAACCAAATCTCTCAGAGAAAGCCTCATGCTCTGCATGAGATATGTTTTGATCACGAAAGAAAATCATCTTATGTCGATACAGCGCATCGCGAATCTCTTCGAATGCCTGATCGGAGAGGTCAGAGATATTGACCCCACTAACCTCTGCGCCCATGGCCGAGGCCAACGGTAACACCGTAAGATGCTCATATCGCTTAGCGCGATTGTCAAAAACGGCATGTGGATGATGGATCATTGAGCAGCTCCGTCACCTATTAGGAATAAGCATGAACAGATAATGTAAGCATGCTTTCTTGTTTCAAACAATCTGATTTATAGTGGGCTTTCCGACTTGCAAAGGACCTGACCCTCACTTTGTGATACATCACTAGCTATCGAGAAAACCAAATTGAATCAAAAAATCGACAAGCGCGAACTGAAATTCGCAATCATCGGCGGCGGTATGGCCGGAATCTTGAGCGCCATCAAACTTCAGCACAACGGCTACAGTAACTTCACGGTCTACGAGAAAGCATCACGCCTTGGCGGTACGTGGAGAGAGAACACGTATCCTGGCATCGCCTGTGACGTACCATCCCATTCCTACTGCTATGAATTCGAACCCAATGCTGAATGGTCCCACACGTGTTCGCCTGGTTCTGAAATTCTGGAATATTTGGAAAACGTAGCGGAAAAATACGGCGTAACTGAACATGTCCGATTCGATGCAGACGTATCGCAACTTCAATATCATGATGGACAGTGGGATGTTCAATGCCGCGATGGCCAGAGCGATATCGTTGACTTCATCATTGCCGCAACCGGCGTGCTGCATCACCCCTCCTATCCCGATATCCCCGGCCTACAAACTTTTGCTGGCCCGATTTTTCACACGGCCCGGTGGGATCACTCGGTAGAACTGGAAGGCAAGCGTATCGGCATCATAGGCACAGGTTCCAGCGCCATACAGATCGTCGGCGCACTCGCCGGTAAAGTGGCGGGATTAGTCCAATTTCAGCGCACGCCGCAGTGGATTTTGCCGCGTCCGAATCCAGCCTATACGGAGGATGAAAAACGGTATTTCCGCGACCACCCCGATGCCATGCACAAAGTACGCGAAGAACAGATGCAGATGTTCGAGCACGGCTTTTCCTCAGCCGTCGTCGGGGAGAATCCCGAGGCATTGGCTAGGATTCACGAGGTGACGCTGGCCAATCTCGAGGACAACGTGAAAGACTCGGTGTTGCGAGAAAAGTTGCGGCCCAACTACCAGGCAGCTTGCAAACGTCTCATCATGGCAGACAATTATTACGAAGCCATTCAACATCCCGACTCCGAGTTGGTGACCGAGTCAATAGAAGCGATCGAGCCGACTGGCGTCCGCACCGCTGATGGCGTTTTTCGAAAACTAGATGTACTCGTCATAGCAACGGGATTCAAAGTCGACCAGTTTTTACGCCCAATCAATGTTGCCGGATCCGGCGGCAAAACCCTTGATCGGGCGTGGTCTGATCGTCCGTCAGCCTATCTGTCCGTCTGCGCACCTGGGTTTCCGAATCTTGTCATGCTCAATGGTCCCAATGGACCGGTTGGCAACTTCTCGTTGATAGACGTTGCAGATATCCAACTCGATTTTTTCTTAAAACTCGTGAGAAAAGTGCGCGAGGGCGGTTTCACCGAATTTGCAGTGAAACCGGAGGCGGCTCAAACTTTCGAAGCAGAGCGGGTAGAGGCGACGCAGAACACGGTGTGGGTATCCGGTTGCAACAGTTGGTACCTTGACGACCGTGGCGTCCCTGCCGCGTGGCCATGGTCAATGCAACGGTTCCGCTCCGCTCTCGGAGAACCAAATCTCGACGATTTCGAGCTAACGCGCTGAGTTCAGGCCGCTTTTTTCGGGTGAAGTCGTACCGGTAGATCAGTATATCCCTTAATTAACGTCGACAAACTGCGTACCGGCTCACCTACAACTTCAACCATATCGAATCGCTCCATGATTCCCTCCCAAACAAGGCGTAGCTGCATCTCCGCAAGGCGGTTACCCATGCAGCGGTGTATCCCGAAGCCAAACGATAAATGATGACGGGGCCGTTCACGGTCAATGATGAATTCGTACGGTCGTTCGATTACCTCTTCATCGCGGTTACCAGATACATACCACATCACCACCTTGTCACCTTTTCTCAGCTTCTTTCCCCCCAACTCGGTATCCTCGGTAACTGTCCGGCGCATCGACGTCAGAGGCGTCTGCCAACGGATGATCTCCGGCACCATGTTGGTTATCAGGCGGTGGTTTGCGCGGAGTTTATCGTACTCCTTGGGGTTCTGGTTCAATGCAAGAACACCACCCGAAATCGAATTCCGCGTAGTGTCGTTGCCGCCGATGATCAATAACATCAGATTTCCAAGAAACTCATAGGGCTGCATGTGTCGCGTCGCTTCACCGTGGGCGAGCATTGAGATGAGATCCCCACGAGGCGGCTCATTGACTCTTTCATTCCACAATTCGGTGAACGCTGCGAGGCATTCCAGTAACACGTCACGCCTTTCTTCAACCGACCCTACCAGCCCATCAGGACCAGGCTGGGTCGTCGCGACGTCAGACCAGAACGTGAGTTTGCGCCGCTCTTCAAACGGAAAGTCAAACAACGTCGCTAACATCTGTGTGGTTAGTTCGATAGAAACTTTGTCCACCCAATTGAACGCTTCACCGACGGGCAATGAATCCAGAATATTTGCTACCCGCTCTCTGATCAGAGGCTCAAGTTCGGCCAGGTGTTTGGGTGCTACCACGCCTTGAACTGTCTTGCGCTGCACACCATGCTTGGGCTCGTCCATTGCAATGAACATCTCCACAGGCAGGGACGACGAGTTGACCGGCGCGATGCTGATACCATCGGCCGAGGAAAAGACCTGAGGATTTCCCTCCACTTCCATGATGTCATTGAATTTGGTCACCGACCAAAACGGGCCGAACTGCGAATCTCTGCAGTAGTGGACAGGGTCTTCCTTTCGCAGACGGTCGAAAAACGGCCAGAATGCATCTGCCTGAAACAGAGCCGGCTGCGCAACATCAATTTCGTCAAGTGGTACCTTGGACGGATCTTTGCCCAACATACTGTCTCTCAGATCCATAACCGTGGCTGCCACCTCATCCATTGCTGTTTCGTTGATTGGCGCTTCACTCATGGCATATTCTCCGTAGTTGCTCTCACAATACTAATCATACTTACATTATTCAACCAGCTGCGCAATTGGAACCCAATGAACCACTTCACACTCTCAGGCCCATGGAACTCCATTGTCCGACCGTTCATACACCCAAATGATCGCTGACACTCGCACAGAAATCCGTAGTAGACGCAGTGCCGCCCTGATCCGGTGTTAGCGCGTGACCATCCGCATAGGTTGCCTCAATCGCTCGCTCCAATGACTCACCCGCACGCACAAAGCCGAGATAATTCAACATCATCACCCCGCTCAGCAGGGTCGCGGTCGGGTTGATGATGTTTTGCCCCGCAATATCCGGTGCCGTGCCATGGGCTGATTCGAAGTAGGCATAGTCCCGGCCATAGCAACCACTGGCAGCGAGACCGAGGCCCCCTATGAGGCCAGCGGCAGCATCAGACATAATGTCACCGTAGAGGTTTGGCATGACCACTACATCCAGTGCCTTCGGTTGGGCGATGATTCGGCAGGCGAAATCGTCAATGATGAACGTATCCAGTTCGACATCGGGATACTCCGCCGCCAGATCACGGGCAATATCTACAAAGTAACCATCCGAGCGAGCCAGCATGTTGTATTTCGCTGTACAGGTCACATGTGGCACACGCCCAGCCGCCTGCGCACGCTTCTGGGCCAGTTCGAAGGCAAACCGAACGACCCGCTCGGTCCCATGTCGGGTAATCGCCTTTACCGCGTAACGGCCTTCTCCAATTTCAGAAAGCGCTCCGCGTCGAGTGCGCTGAGGAAAGTTTAAACCCCGCAACTCATCCAGATCTCCTTCGATCCCCAGATAAAGGTCTTCTAAGTTCTCGCGGACAACGACAAAGTCGATGCCCGTAGGATCAGACAGTGGCGAACTCATGCCCATAGAATAGCGGCAGGGCCGCACGTTTGCGTACGTCTCCTTTCCCCAACGCAGGTAGAAGAGTGCGCGGGAGGCATTCCCGCTGGTGGATCCAAAGTACGTTGTTGACGCAGCATCTATAATCTGTTGCGCCTCCATAGGAAACGGCGACCCAAATTCCTGTTCGGCAGCTGCACCAATCGGCGGATAAACCCAATCGATTCCAAGGGCGTAGTGACGGTTCAATCGCTCCAGAATCTCTACACTCGGCCGCATTGCCTCGGGAGCTGCATCATCTCCCTCAATGACCGCAATCTGCATGTAATTCGCCCCTAGATGCGCAGTTCTAAACTGCGTGTAGTTTCCGCTCTATCGACCGCCGCATTGCGCGAAACTAATCGAATGCAACAATGGCATCACCGATCAGTGTTTTGGTGCCATCATCGATTTCCGCACTTAACTCCAGCTTCGCACAACGCTCGCCACCAACATCCAGTTTTTCTATGACTTTTCCTTTGCAAGTTACTTTGGCATGCACCGGCGTGATGGCTGCAAAACGCACGCCATACTCCCGCAGTTGGCTCTGGTTGACCCAGTTCGTAAGAAGTTGCGCAAGATAGGCCATAGACAACATGCCGTGTGCAAATACATCAGGCATCCCGGCCTTTTTAGCGAAATCGCTATCGACGTGAATCGGGTTGTGGTCCCCGGAAGCACCACCATACAAGGCAAGCGTGGCTCGACTAATTGGACCGCAGATGTGTTCCGGCAACTCGTCACCTACGTTTAATGCGTCATAATTCAATTCGGACATGGTATTCCCCCTATCTGATTACCAGACTGTTAATCATGGTGCCGACATACTCGTCATTTTGATTCTTGGCGGTCGTTTCACTAACGACGAACTTCAGAGCGCCCCCCTTTTTCTCGTACATATCGGTAATCTCGCTCTGAAACGTGATGACATCCCCTGCATAGATCGGCTTGCCATACTTGAATCTCTGCTCGCCATGGAGAATTCTGCCGATGTCGACACCGAGCTGCTGCAAGATGCTGCGATCCGCCGCAGGTGCCAGCGAATCCAGACAGAACATAAATGTTGGCGGCGCAGGCAAGGCGGGGTGTCCATCAGTTTTGGCATCTTCCACATCCCAGTACACTCTGTCTTTAGCTCCTGTTGCTTTAGCGAAAAACTGCATCTGCCCTTGTTCTACGGTTATGCTCTTAGGCGTAGATTTCTGCCCGATCAAGCTCTTATCCATGCTCTTACTCCAAGTTATTCGAGAAATGCGTCACACATGACCAACTTCACGGCACATCGACGACGTCTCCAGGCGGCCCTAGATGGTGCGGATGAAGCGTCCGTGGTTGCTGTAACGGCTCGGCGTCTATCGGTACCGTTCGGGTAAGGAACTCGACAACGGCGCCAGCGAAAACATCATTGCGGTCACCCGCAACCATGTGCCCGGCACCAGTGACGTTAACGAATTCGCTATGAGGGCACAGCCCCAGGAAATGCGCAGCACCTTCTTCGCTCAAGACGTCGGACAGCCCTCCTCTGACTAGAAGAACTGGTAATTCCAGATTCTGCGCACACGCAATCTGACGCTTCTGCCGTTGTTCTACATCTCTTCGCATGGAACGGAATGCCGGATCCCAATGCCAACGATATTTCCCATTCTTTGCGAGACGAACGTTTTTCGCCAGGCCGTCGAGATTTTTCGGCGTCTTACGATGAGGTTGATATCTGCTGATCGCTTCAGCCACCTCGTGCAGAGAATCAAACCCCTCGGGTTTCTGGTTCATAAAGGACTGAATCTTGGCCACCCCGTCAGCTTCGATCTTAGGTGCAATATCTACCATTACCAGGGCGGTAGCGTCGATATGCTCTTCACCCACAGCGACCAGACTTGTTCCGCCCCCCATCGATGCGCCAACGAGCACAGCACGAGCGCGTCCAAATGCCTCCATTGCGCATCGCAGATCTTTTACCATGACATCCATGCCGTAGATACCATCTGCAGCCCACTCTGAATCGCCATGGCCTCGTGCATCAAACGCAACAGCGTGGTAGCCGGCCAGCCCAAGAGCCTCAGCCGCTCCCTTCCACGCGTGGCGGGTCTGCCCTCCGCCATGCTGCAATATGACCAGCGGACCATTTGGATCACCCCATGAGTCCCCTGCAAGCGTTATTCCACCATGTCCTGCGAAGTAGTGCATGGGTGCCGGTGTACCCGGCAATCTTGATCCAGCGCTCATGGTCTTCCCTAAGCCTAAGACTGTTTGAGTTTAAGCGATTGTATGCATACAAACAAATATTCCTAAAGCGCAGCCGTTTGCAACTCTCGCTATTCAGTATTAGATAGGAAGTGCGATTTCCGAACTAGCCAAAACCACTGGGTTCACGTATAAATTGGCGGGATTGATAAGCTCGTTTACATTTATCTCTTAAGGACTGAACAAATGGGAAATCACATCACAAATTCGATAAGCTACGATACTCGATTAGCGCAAGCCCGAGACCACGCATATTCGTTAACCCTGGAAGACATCGATGTCAGTCACTGGGACTTGTTCAGAGACGACACCCTCTGGCCTTACTTTGAACGCCTACGCCACGAAAAGCCCGTATTTTTTCACGAACGCAGCCAGGTCGGACCTTTCTGGTCCGTGACAACATACGAACATATCAAAGCCATTGATTCGGACCACGAAAGGTTTTCTTCTGAGCCTACAATCGGCCTCGATGAACTGCTGCCCAACGAAACTATGCCGATGTTCATCGCGATGGACCAACCAAAGCACAACGAGCAACGCAAGGCTGTCGCTCCGGTCGCGGCACCGCGTAACCTGGCAAACCTGGAGCCCACCATAAGGCGCCGTGTCATCGACATTCTCGAGAACCTTCCAATCGGGGAGAGATTCAACTGGGTAGAGCGAGTCTCGATCGAACTAACCACACAGATGCTAGCGACTCTGTTCGATTTTCCCTTCGACGAGCGCCGCAAACTCACGCGCTGGTCCGATGTGGCCACTTCCCCAATCAAGGCGGGGCTGGTGGAGTCGCACGAACAACGATCAGAGGAACTCTTCGAATGCCTGAACTATTTTAAGTCGCTGCGTGAGGAGCGAGAGTCCCGACCGCTCGGGACAGATCTGCTGTCGATGCTCGCTCACGACGCAGCAACACGAGACATGCCGGACATGGAATTTCTAGGTAATCTATTGCTCTTAATCGTCGGCGGAAACGATACAACCCGAAATTCAATCTCCGGCGGTGTTTTAGCTCTGAACAAATTCCCCGATCAGTATGACAAGCTCCGTCGCGACCCGTCACTGATCCCGAACATGGTCCCAGAAATAATTCGATGGCAGACACCGCTCGCTTACATGCGTCGGACCGCAATTCAAGATGTGGAAATCAATGGCGAGAAGATCCGTAAAGGTGATCGGGTAGTCATGTGGTACGTGTCAGGAAATCGCGATGACAGTGTCTTCGATGATGCTGACAAACTTATCATCGACCGGCCAAACGCGCGTCAACACCTATCTTTCGGATTCGGCATCCATCGTTGTATGGGGAATCGGGTGGCAGAATTGCAGCTGCGTATACTTTGGGAGGAAATCGGCAAACGCTTTCACATGGTTGAGGTGGTCGGTGAACCAGAGAGAAGCCTTTCTAATCTTATTCGCGGCTACACACAGTTGCCAGTAAAGGTGCATCCACTGTGAGGGAGGTTATTGCGCCGGCGTTTACGTATCAGTGAAGTTCATTTCCTCACGTCGAATCCCCGCTACGCGATCGAAGCCCGTAGCAAAAACGATGTCATCGTATTCGAACGAACGACGAATACGTTCGTCCGTGGCATCAGGCGAGCGCACCGCTCGGAAAATCCGCTTGTGTTAACCTGTTAGTAGGCTGACACCAACGCTATCGGATTCAAATCTGAACCCTGAATAACCACCATCGGTTTCGCGCTCGCAATGCTCCCGATATGCAGGCGCTCCACCCGCATAGACCTGGAAGATGCGCCCCTGTCGATTTTCTACGTTCGAATTGACCCCCGACAACCATGAATTCACCCGCATAAACGGCGATTCGGCCCCTGCGGAGAGCACCTCGTCTGTCCAGCCGCTTTCCGATTCTGTTTTGGGCTCTACTCGCGAATAGTTGTGCGCCCGCATATATTCAATGAGCGCGGTTACCCAGTCCACATTCTGCTCTATGCAACGCGGAATATTGCAAAGTGTCGCTGCATTGTGAGGACCGACGAGAGTAAACATATTTGGAAAACCAACGCTCTGGATCCCCAGATAAGTCAGCGGACCGTCAGACCATTTGTCCTCCAACTTCCGCCCGTCCGTGCCCGAAATATCAATACGGTTCAGCGCCCCTGTTACGGGATCAAAGCCGGTGGCATAAACGATGTAATCGAATTCGAACTCACAATCCGTGGTTTGGATTCCGCTGGGGGTCACTTCGACAATAGCCGTTTCCCGCAAGTCCACCAGTTCTACGTTCTCACGATTGTAAACTTCATAATAGTCAGACTCCAAGGGCACGCGCTTGGTACCGAATCCGTGATCCGTCGGGATCAGCTTTTCCGCCAGATCCGGGTCGTTCACACGCGAGCGAATTTTGTCGGCAACGAAGTCACTGCGGAATTGGTTCGCTTTGTCGTCCATCAGGGTGTCGACGAAGCTGCCCACCCATATACCGAATCCGGGTTCGTTGTAGAGTTTTTCGAAGAATGCGTTTCGTTCGTCCTCAGTAACCTCGAACACGCTGCGCGGATCCGGCGAATGCAGGAAACAACCGTGTGTCTCGCGACAACGCGCAAAGATCTCCGGATATCTGGCTTTGATCTGACGTTGCTCTTCCGGCGTTATCGGCGCGTTATTGAGCGGTGCGCACCAGTTCGGATTGCGCTGGAACACCGTGAGATGTTCAGCCATATAGGCCATTTCTTGTATTACCTGGACTCCGGTTGCACCTGTCCCGATCACCGCGACGCGTTTGCCCGCGAAGTCCGGAGACTGCTTAGGCCACTCGGCCGTATGCCAAGAGCCTCCTGTGAACGTGTCCATGCCTTTGTAGTTCGGTAGTGTCGGCGCAGATAGAGGGCCCACGGCAGTAATCAAAAACTGTCCGTAAGCGACGTCACCTCCCTCAGTTTCGATACGCCAGCGCTCGTTCTGTGCTTCGAACGATGCCGCAGCGACCCTGGTGTTGAAAGTGATGTCTTTGCGCAGACCCAGTTTGTCTGCCACAAAATTCAGATAGCGTTCTGTTTCCGGCTGCCTTGCAAAATGTTCGCTCCACTCCCACTCGTCCAGTATTTCCTGTGAGAACGAGTAACCATAGCTATAGCTTTCAGAATCGAACTTGCATCCCGGGTAGCGATTCCAGTACCATGTACCTCCTACTCCCGAACCTGTCTCGAATACCCGCACCGACAACCCTGATTGGCGGAGTTTGTGCAGCTGGTACAGTCCTGCCATGCCAGCGCCTATGACGAGAACGTCATGCACGATCTCTGGATGGTTGGGGTTCATGGGGACTCCCTTTTGTCTTGTCCTGACTTGCGCTGCAATTTCTGCTCGGGTGCGTGCTTAGAATGCGATTACTTGACGGGCAACCTCGCCACCCTTCAGCGCTTCCATACCGTCATTAATCTCATCCAGGCGAATGGTTCGGGAAATCAGTGGATCGAGCTTTAGCTTGCCTGACAGATAGAAATCGACGTAGCGCGGCATGTCGATGCGGAATCGATTGGACCCCATCATAGAGCCCTGCAGCTTCTTCTCCTGTAGCAGGTCCATACCAGGGACCTCGATACTTTGCCCGCCCGGCACCATACCAATGACCGTTGCAGTGCCACCTGTTGCCAACATCCGCCAGGCTTGTTCGCAGGTGACCTTGAGGCCAATCGCTTCAAAGGAATAGTCCACACCGCCGCTAGTGAGTTCTTTGACCTGCTCGACCGGATCACCGACAGACGCATCCACTGTGTCTGTGGCACCGAACTGCCGAGCCAGTTCAAGCTTCGATGCCACCTGGTCGATGGCGATGATCCGTCCGGCACCGGCGATTGCCGCGCCATTAATTGCGCTCAATCCCACGCCTCCACAGCCAATGACTGCAACCGTCGAACCCGCTTCCACGTCGGCTGTGCGCAGCGCCGCACCCGCACCTGTAGTCACGCCGCAACCGATGAGCGCGGCACGATCCAATGGCATGTCTTCACGGACCTTTACGACAGCATTTTCATGCACGAGCATTTCCTCGGCGAATGATGAAAGATGTGCAAACTGCGCCACCGGCTCGCCATTCATAGAAAGGCGCGGCTTCTGTCCGGATTTGCGATCTGTACCACGTCCACCGCAACGATTGGGAAATCCGGAAAGGCAATGATTACAATGTCCGCAGAATACCGACAAGCACGTTATGACATGCTCCCCGGGATTGACGTACTCGACTTCGGAACCGACCTCTTCGACCACTCCCGCAGATTCATGACCCAGAACCGCCGGCGCACGGAACGGGAACAATCCTTCCACGAAATGCAGATCGCTGTGACAGATTCCGGCGAATTTAGTGCGCACTCGTATCTCTCGAGCGCCTAAGTCATCAGTTTTTACATCCTCAATGGTCATCGGGACGTTTGGTCCATGGAAAATCGCTGCTTTCATCGTTGCATCCTTCCAGCTTTCAACAAGTGACCCGAAAGATGTTAATCCTTTTGTCCGTATACTTACAATTAATTTCGGCTAAACGAGATTGCCGTCGCAACAAAGAAGTCCGATATGCCTAGGCATCTTCGAACCAGTTTTCGCTACACTCAGACTCCCACGAATTTATGCAGCTCGCGCATCAAGAATTTTGTACGGAGCTTGGCGATGATATCGTTGGTCATTCCAATCCCTTCCGCAGCTAATGCTGCCGCCTGTGCAGTGGGCAGGCCGCCAAACACATCGAGAAACTGCTCAACTTCCCAACCAGCAAAAGTTTTGATCGCGCTGACATATCGCCCGAGATAGTGAGCATCGTATCCTGGTCGATCGGCAAAACCTTGATCGAGCAGTCGTCGCCACTCAAGCAATATGCCAACATCACGAAAATCTAGGGCCGCGCCTGAAGGTTCCCGCTTAATCGAAATCACCCCAAGTTCATCAAACTGGTATAGATCATCTATGGAAAACCCAGTGGACTTTGCCACAACTGACACAGGCTGATCTCTTGTGGGCAAATCACCATCCAATTGACCTTGCACAGCCAACTCAAAATCTGCCAAATCCGCACTGGCGGGAAGTGCGTCGAAGTCAAATTGTTCCAACGTCTTCTTGATTGATGCTAGGGATAGTGATCGGCTTTGTTGCAGCCGCTTAATTGTTTTGATCCTCACGACATGCTCTTCAGTATAGTGCGCCACGTTAGGCTTCGGCTTGAGTGGCTGCGGTAGCAACCCTTCACGCAGATAAAAGTGAATAGCCTCACGGCTCACGCCTGTTTTCACGGTGAGCTCCTTCATCTTCAGGACGGCATTCATTGGCACTCTAAAATTGAAACTCTGGTAGGTGTACGACTAATCCGTCTAACTGATCGACAAGTTGAATCTGGCAGGACAGGCGCGAATTGGCTTCTCGTTCCGGGTTCAAATCTAACATGGACTCCTCGGTATCACCCGCGACACCTACCGCATTCACCCATTCCGCGTCTACAAACACATGGCATGTAGCGCATGAACACTCACCACCGCAGTCAGCATCGATACCCGGCACCAAGTTATCGAGCGCGGCGTTCATAACCGTTGTACCCGCTTCCGCGTCAACGACAAACTTTTCTCCATCATGAGAAATATACGTGACTTTCATAGCTGGCCTTGCATTAGTGGGGGTGGACACGAACAGGTAATTCGGAGTAACCACGCACGAAATTTGAACGTACGCGCACCGGTTGACCGACCATTTCGACGGTGTGAAAACGTTTGAGTATTTCTTCCCAGACAATCCTTAGTTGCATCTCTGCAAGCCGATTACCCATGCAGCGGTGAATGCCGAAACCAAATGACAAGTGGTGGCGGGCATTGGTCCGGTCGATGATGAACTCATTCGGTTGATCAATGGCTTCGCCGTCGCGGTTACCCGATGCATACCACATAACAACTCGTTCACCCTGTTTTATTGCTTTGCCACTCAGCTCTGTATCTACCGTCGCTGTACGTCGCATATGCGACAACGGCGTCTGCCAGCGAATGATTTCCGAAACCATATTGGGTATGAGGGTGGGATTTGCCCGCAACTTTTCATACTCACGGAGATTTTCGTTCAGAGCCACCACACCCCCAGATATGGAATTTCGAGTGGTGTCGTTGCCACCTATAATCAACAAAAGGAGGTTGCCGAGAAATTCCATAGGCTCGTTGATCAGGTGTTTAGTGCTCTCGCCATGAATAAGCATCGACAATAGATCAAACTTCGGCGGTTGATTTTCACGCTCTTTCCACAGCTGCGTGAAGTAGGCTAAGCACTCACCCATCTCAGCGCGCCGTTGCTCTTCGGTGACCGCATTTGAGCCTGTCAGTTCGGGCGTAGCAATTGCGACATCTGACCAACGCGTCAAAAGACTGCGCTTCTCAAAGGGGAAATCGAACAGCGTTGCCAGCATCTGGGTAGTCAATTCTATGGATACTCGATCCACCCAATTGAATGTTTCGCCGACCGGCAAGTTATCCAGAATGGTCTGCATACGTTCACGGATAATCGGCTCAAGCTCCGCCAGATTGCGTGGCGCAACTACGTTCTGGACAGCCTTGCGCTGCTCGTCGTGCACCGGAGGATCAGACTGAATGAAGTTAGTAAACTTAAAGTCCTCGGGCTGATCACCCAATGTGACCGTGGGCTCGGAAGAAAACAGCTCGTGATGCTTATCCACGTATTGGATGTCATCGAATTTTGTCACCGACCAAAAACCGCCAAAGCTCTTGCTGTTGGTGTAGTGGACAGGGTCTTCAGCACGCAGTCGCTCAAAGAAACCCAGCCAGGTGTCGTGCTCAAAAATTTCAGGATCGGCCACATCTATTTCGTGTAGCGGAACACTGAATGGATCACGCTGGTATTGAGGTAAGACCTGTTCAGTCGCTTCAGTCACGTTAACTGCTCCCTTCATTGATTCCAGACATTCTAACCAAACGTAGAGTGTGTAGCAACACTACACGATATTTGTACGTGGCCTTTAGTTGCGCTCAGGTGCTAGTTGACCGGAAGTTCAATCGCATTCCTTGTCGTCGCACCATGGTGACGGTCGCCTGAAATACGTATACTTACATTTTGTTTGAGCACGAGCCAGTTACTGATGACTATTCTTGGGGAAGGCGGATTCGCCGAGTTGTTCCGGCTAACTTTATTTTCGGCCCATGCAGTTGTCCTGTTTGTTCTCGGCGTCGGCCCGGTATGGGGCTCCACAAATCCGCTCACCCGCTGGGGTGACCCGAACATTGAGGGCGTTTGGGACTTTCGCACGATAACGCCTTTCCAACGCCCTGAGCAGTTCGGCGACAAAGCCGTGCTTACGCCGGAAGAAGCGCGAGCTTTCCAGGCGGTAGTTCTGCAAAGACTCGACGTAGACAATCGAGCCGACGATGAAAGTGTGGATATTGAAGGTGCATACAATAACGCATGGTACGACTGGGGCACGGAACTCACCGGCGATCTACGCACATCGTTGATCGTTGACCCACCGAACGGCCGCCTTCCGGCTTTGACGACCACAGCTGAAAAACAATTGCTCGAACACAACAGCAAACGGATGCCGCCAGTTCGCGATATGTTTTCTTACAGTGCCGATCCCACCACATTCCGGCCCGCGGGGCCAGAATCATTGGGATTGTCCGAGCGTTGCCTTGCTGGGTTCAACGCAGGTCCGCCGTTGATACCAAGCGCCTACAACAACAATCTGCGCATTGTACAAACACCCGACCATGTACTCTTGGTTACAGAAATGATCCACAATGCTCGCGTGGTGCCATTGGACGGTCGGCCTTTCTTGCCAGCGGAACTCAAATTATGGTCTGGAATCGCGCGCGGCCATTGGGACAGCGATACACTGGTGGTGCAGACTAAGAATTTTTCTGACAGAACGGCAATTTTTCAAAAGCCTGCGAACTCAATCGCCGATGCAATCGGCAGCGGAGCAGTTGGCTCGAGCAAGGATTTCATGCTCACGGAGAGGTTTACTAGACAAGGTGAGACTCTGATTTATTCGTATACCATCGACGCACCGGAGGTATTCACTAAACCGTTTACCGTTGAGATTCCTATGCGGAGATCCGCAGCACGCATGTACGAATACGCGTGCCACGAAGGAAACTACGCGCTACCGGGTATACTTCGCGGTGCCCGCCTACTGGAAGCCGAGGCCTATTCATCTCTCCAACGATAAACGGCTCACGCACCATTACAACAAAAACGTTATATTCTCTTGATGTTCGTCTATTCCGACGAGCAATACCTTCTTGGAGGCAATTCGCAGTTTGTTACCCACCTCAAGGAGCCGATATTCACTCCTGCCGCCATGTAAACGCTGACTATGCTTGCGAATTTCATAAATCAGAAAGTTCGCACTAACAGCCCAGCCACCTTCAAGTTTTTCGATTTCAATATTGCTAACGAGGCGGCGCATGCGGGACGCGGGCACCTGCGCGAATGCTTTGCCTTCCATTAGACGTTGCACATGATTCTCGAGCATCGGGCGACCACCGAACAGAATGGATACGTGCCGTCTCGGATCAACGTCTTCAGCATTCGATGGAATCCAATATTCACATTCATCCGCGAACAACTCGAGCCACTCACCGTACCGATTTTCGTCCATCAACCGCGCTTCGAGATAAAGCAGCGCTTCGATACGGTCGTTAGTTTGATTAGTCATTGTCTGTCATGACCTCCAACCAATGGCGCCACATCCCGCGCTGTGAAACTTCATCCGTGACCTGACCGACAATAGTGCCGTCTTCCATAATCCTTTCCCGCTGGAGTCCGCGTTGAAATATGACCCAAGGCTCCTGCGTGCAATGGAGCCCTTCACCAACACGATTGAACATCTCGATGTCATCATGGATCCCTCCACCTTGCGGGCTGTAAAACTGCTCGTACTGACGCAACCTCATGGTGTTCAGCTCTTCCGGCACGCCCTTGAGCCTGGCAAACGCCAACTCTACTTCCGTGCGCTCCGGTGCCAATGGTCTTATAGTGCGAACTTGCTGCCCCAAAACCACTAGATTAGGGAACACGTTCATATGCGTCCCGCCAATCGCAATCACCTCTTCTGCTCGCGCAGACCCATAACTCGCGACCATATCGTCGTAATATTTCTTCCCCCACTGTGTGCTTTGTAATGCACTAACTCGCTTCTCCTTTTCCTTTGGCGCCAAGTTCACGGGCCGATAGTCGAGGTGCGTATGGCCTTTGCCAAGTGCACGGCACTCCGTCGAAGCGTCACCGTCAAAGATATCCAACCGAACCCCTGTTTGGCGGGTGATAGACTGAAAAAATGACTGGTGGGTGAAGTTAGGATGATACCCGTCAATCGAGTTTTCCATCTGTAACTTCCAGTTGCCGTTGTAAGCTAACAAAGCAGCGCCCGCTTGCACCTCGATCTCGCCCTCTGGCGACAGATCGCAGAAAAAGTCGATCTGCTCCATAGCGGGGCCACCCAGATGTTCGGTGAGGCTACGCGTCTCGGCCTGCAGATTGGCAAATATGAATCCGCGATAACTTTGCACCTGGGGTGGTTTCGACAAGCCCAGCGTTGATTTGTCCAAATCCGCATACGCATCCGCATATGGAACGGTTTTCAATTCGCCGTCCAATCCGTACGTCCAGCCATGGTACTCACAGCGAAATTGACGCGCATTGCCCTGATCCACCTGACAAACGCTGGCGGCTCGATGGCGACAGCGGTTGAATAGTACCTGGACGTTCAGTTCATTGTCTCGACACAAGATTACGGGCTGCCGCCCCATGGTCTTGCGTTTGAAGTCCCCAACCTCGGGTACCTCGCTTTCGTGCCCGATATATACCCAGCCACGGCTATAGATGTAATCAAGCTCCGCTGCAAAAACTTCCGGGGATAGGTACACACTGCCGTGCACCGCATCGTCACGGACGAAATCTCGATAGTTCAGAGTTTGTGGCACGACGTTCTCCCCTCATTAGAAAACTGTAAACACGACATCCTAAATATAACTACCTGTAGTGCTTCCGTCTCCTACTTTCGCATCGTATGATAAGGATGCATACATTAATTGAGGTTGGCTAATGGGTTTACTGGACGGAAAGGTTGCCCTCGTAACCGGTGCGGGTGGCGGATTAGGACGAAGCCACGCCCTAATGCTCTCGGCAGAAGGCGCTAAAGTGGTGGTAAACGATCTGGGTGGCGCGCGTGACGGAACGGGTACCGGAATGAACATGGCAGACTCGGTAGTTGAAGAGATCAAGTCCGCAGGGGGGGATGCTGTGCCTGATTACGGCTCGGTCTGCGATCCGACGGATGCCGCTGCCATGGTCCAGCGAGCTGTAGACAGTTTCGGCCGACTGGATGCCTGCATATGCAATGCCGGTATTCTGCGGGATAAGTCCTTTAAATACATGACACCCGATCTTTGGGATCCAGTACTCGATATACACCTGAAGGGCACCTATCTGGTCAGCAAAGCTGCGTACGATCACATGCTCGAACGGGGTAGCGGTGGTCGCATTATTGTTACCAGTTCCACTGCCGGGTTGATCGGTAACTTCGGCCAAACCAATTACGGCGCAGCAAAGGCCGGCATTGCTGGATTTATGCGGTGTCTATCGCGAGAAGGTATTAAGTACGGCATCACCGTCAATGTGCTCGCACCTGCCGCCTGGTCGCGTATGACCGAAGATCTGATGCAGGCTGACATGAAGGAACGGTTTGCGCCTGATCGGGTGTCTCCCATTGCCGTATGGCTGTGTTCGGACGATGCCAACGACATTACCGGCCGTCAATTTTGTGTAGGTGGTAACCGGGTTTCGATGCTTTCCTGGCAAGTCGACGAGCTAGCTCGGCGCGATCCAGCCGCGACTACGTGGACACCAAGCGAAATAGGAGAGGAAATCCGAGCGAGCATGGATCGTTGGCCAAAATTACTTGGTCCGATGGACGTTTAACAACTGGTAGAACAAGGATTAATTATGCAAACCGAACTTTGTAAGAAACTCGGCATTGAGTTCCCCATATTCGCTTTCACCCACTGTCGCGATGTAGTTGCTGCGGTAAGCAATGCGGGCGGCATAGGTGTACTAGGTGCAGTAGGCTTCCGCCCGGAACAACTCAAGATAGAACTCGATTGGATCGACGAGCATGTAGGAGATAAGCCCTACGGCGTCGACGTCATCATCCCCAACAAATACGCTGGCCAGGAGGAAAAAGACGAAGAGAAGCTACGCACCATGATCAGCGCGGCAATTCCTCAGGGGCATCGCGAATTCGCAGACGAACTGCTCGATGCGTATAACGTACCTCGCTTGCCCGACGACAGGAAAGCCGAAGACCGCCTGACAATGACGGAGGCGACGTCGGCACCGCTGGTTGATATCGCGCTGGCGCATCCGCAGGTGAGGTTGATAGCTAACGCTCTGGGCACACCGCCGCCCGAGATCATCAAGCAAATCCAGGACTCAGGCCGCATGGTCGGGGCACTGTGCGGCTCACCAAAACACGCGCAAATGCACGTTGATGCGGGTCTGGACTTCATTATCGCGCAAGGCGGTGAAGGCGGAGGACATACAGGCGAGATCGGCAGCGTCGTGCTGTGGCCGGAGGTAGTGGACATCGCGGGTGATGTTCCAGTTATCGCCGCAGGCGGCATTGGTTCAGGTCGTCAGATGTACGCGGCGCTGGCAACCGGCGCACAGGGAGTCTGGTGCGGCTCCCTATGGTTGACCGTAGCCGAAGCCGCGACTACTCCCATCGAAAAAGAGCTGTTGCTTGCCGCTAAGAGCAACGAGACTGTCCGATCCGCCAGCGTCACGGGAAAGCCCGTGCGAATGTTGCGCAATGCCTGGACCGACGCATGGGACGCGGACAACAATCCAAAATCCCTCGGGGCGCCTATGCAGATGATGGCAGTCGGCAATGCCATTTCGCGCATGCGCCGTTATCCCGAACAGTCACGTGATCTGATGTTCGTTCCCGCAGGACAGATAGTGGGGCGCTTGAACGAGGTCATGGATGCACGAGATGTGGTCACGGCATTGGTCGAGGAGTACCTCGAAACGAGCGAACGCATGAACAACCTGTTACCGAATGTGGATTAATGTGATCTGCCGTTTCGACAGTGATTTAAGACCTCTCGATCGATCTTGGTGCTATCGCCGCAGATCTAGCTCGCACTGACTCGCGAAACTGGGGTATGACAGCCTAGATGCTACTGCATAATTTCGGCGGTTTGGGCGAAATTGACCATAAACGTGCGCTAACGAGAGCGATGAGAAAATCTGACGAGGAGTCCAAAAAAACGACTAGATTGATGACGGTACCGAAATATCGAGGACTATCCACGAGATGAGCTTATTCATCGCTTGGCTTTTCAATCGCGAGATGAAAGACCTCGGCCTTACTCGGACTCAGTGGATGGTGATGTATCAGCTTTACTTAGATGGCGAACAAAGCCAGACCGATCTAGCCACCGCTTTGTCGACAGCTAAACCACCTCTAGGAAAAGTCATTGACAAATTGGAGCAAGACGGTTGGGTACATCGCCGTCAGAACCCGGAAGATCGACGACAAAATCTTGTCTCTTTAACTGATAAAGTGAGCCCGCTGATTGAACCACTCAAGAACGTCGTCGATAATATAGATGAGATCGCCATGGGTGATCTCAATCAAGATCAGCGTGCTCAATTTGCTTCGTATTTGTCCGCGTCGCACGCGAGTCTACTAAAAGCACTCGAGGATACGTGACGAACCGTCCTACACGGTAGACCTATATTGGGCCACTCTCAATCCACCACAAGCTTATGTAACTCGCGCATTATAAATTTGGTTCGGAGTTTGGCGATGATTTGTCAGATCGGCGCAATGCCCGGCGAGATGATCCTGGTCGAAGGCGGTGTGCAAGCTAAGACACGACAAGCCACGCAGAACATCCGCAACATCCTCGAACGGCATGGCTCTGGAGTTGATCAGGTAATCAAATGTTCGATCTTCCTTTCAGATATGACATTGTGGCCAGAAATGAACCAAGCTTACATCGAGGTGCTGGGCGACCATCGTCCAGCGCGAAGCGCGTTTGCTACCAGCGGATTGGCCCTGGACGGTACTGTCGAGATCGAATGTATCGCTGCTCGCTAATTTTCTTGAGGAGCATCGCAAGCAAGCCCTGGCTTTTTCAAAACCGCCCACCCAACATAACGAAGACCGGAGCTTCTAAGACAGCAATATCTTCCAACGGGTTTCCTTGCACAGCGATAATGTCGGCAAGTAGCCCGAATTCGAGACGGCCTCTATCTAGCGTGCGGAAAAGTTCTGCATTGTTGACTGTCGCCGTTTGCAATGCCTCCAAGGGTGATAAACCGAGTTTTACATATTCAGTGAATTCCTTGGCATTTTCACCATGTGGGAAGACCCCGGCATCGGTACCAAAGGCAATTTTGACACCAGCCTTGCGGTGGCTGATGCGCATCTGCGGCAGAAAGACTTTCGCCTTTTCGGCAATAATTTCTGGGAAACTCGCGATGTCCATTCTGTCGACCAAATAGGTGGTGGGAACCAGGTAAGTGCCTCGTCGTTTCATGAGCGCCATGATCTCATCGTCTATATAGATCGCATGCTCAACCGAGGCAACACCCGCTTGTACGGAGGCTAGTATGCCCTGCGTGCTGTGCGCGTGGGCTGCGACTGGCACGCCGTGCCGTTCTGCTTCTTCAACCATGTATTGCAATTCTTCTAAACTAAACTGCTGCGCACCTGAAGGCCCTTCCAGAGACAGTACGCCTGCGGTGGCGATCTGGTAACGAAACGCTTCAACAACCCGGTGTTCGGACAAGACCCATCTGATCGCTATCTAACCCTGCTCTCCGGACCATTGCGCGTTGTCCACGTTTTTGATCATGTACTCTTGCAGGACGTGTGCGCTAACATAAGTGCAGATGTCGTTCGCAACGCAATAACAAAAACCCACCAGTCACTGACCGAGTGGGGTGTTTCGGCGCCGCGCATCGGGGTCGCCGGCCTCAACCCGCATGCCAAAGGCCCGCAGGAAGAAGAAGCGATCGGCCCGGGTATCGTACAGGCCCAAAAACAATCCATCGATGTACAGGGACCGATTCCACCGGACACCATTTTCAGACACGGCATCGATGGCCGCTATGATATTGTCATCGCGATGTTCCACGACCAGGGGCATATCGCCATTAAGACTTGGGGGTTTACCGGTAATTGCGCGCTGTTCATGGGTGCGCCGTTTCTATTTCTGAGTGTCGGGCACGGCACAGCGTTCGACATTGTCGGTCAGGGATTGGCTGACCACCAAATGATGTTGGCGGCATTGCTGCAAGCAGCCCATCTTGCAAGCGGAAATGGATTCGCAGATAGCGAACACCCTCTTTGAGCCACTCGCCAGCACAGCAATGTCCCAATTGGAGGCGGAATTATTGGGTCGAGCTCAGTATACTTTTCTGACAATTAATTCACACAAACAGCAGGGAAATTAGAGTGGATGAACGAAGTGTAGTACCCATCTCGAACCGGGTCGAAAACGAAAACATGGGATTTCTCGTTTACGAGGTCGCGCGATCGTTTACCAACGCCTATGCGAAGCTCATGGCGCCACTCGGCCTTACTCGACCGCAGGCGCGTGTAATCGCCTGCGTATTGAGATATCCCGGCATTACCCAAGCTGATCTGTGTGAATACATCGGGGTTGGTCGCATGGCGATGAGCGGTTTAATCGATCGCATGGAGTCTAAAGACCTAGTTACTCGCTCCACTGACCCCAGCGATCTACGAGTAAAGCGCGTGTTTCTTACCCGCAGTGCTCGCAAGTTACTACCTGATTTGCAATCGATCGCCGATGCGCTGTATGAACAAAGCATGAAATCGGTTAAAGCCAAAGATCTAAAGGTCACCATGCTGGTGCTCAGCACCATCAAGGAAAATCTCGGCGAGCTCTTAAACGATACCGAGCAACCTGATTGACCTCATCCAACAGATTTATGTAAGTATGCGTATGATAACGCAATTCAAATTAAGCAGGCAGGAAGAACCCCGAAAATGCGTCATGCGGAACAAGTAAAACAGATCCACGCGTTGTTCGCCCATTTGGAGGACCAAACTACTGACATGGCCAATCAGGTGCGCGCACAAGCTACAACCGACTACCACTGCGCCGACCACGCCGCGCTGGAGCAGCGCAAGTTGTTTCGTACATATCCGATGTTCATGGGTTTGAGCTGCGAATTACCCAATCCTGGAGATTTCTTAACCGATGATTTTAATGGCATGCCGGTCGCTCTAATACGACAGGACGACGGCAAGCTCGCTGCATTTTTGAATATTTGTCTGCATAGAGGCGCACGAATCTTGACTGGGCGCGGGCGCATCGATGCCCGTATGCACTGCCCATATCACGCGTGGTCATATGAACGCAATGGCACCTTGGCAGGCGTTCCCCACACCGAAGCGTTTGATGCACCTTGTGATCAGGGCCAGGGGCTGACGCAACTGCCTGCTGAAGAAGTGGATGGCCTGATGTTTGTTTCCCCCGATCGGAACGCGACTCTTGATCTGGACAGCTATCTGGATGATTTCAAGATCGATCTCAAAGAATTTAAGCTGCCAATCTATCACCATTTCGAAACTCGCGAACTACACGAACCCATCAACTGGAAGTTGGTCGTAGATACATTTCTCGAGACTTATCATTTGAGTACTCTGCATCGTAAAACCATAGCGCCAATCCTGCACAGCAATCTTTCCACCTTCAAACCAATGGGGCGCCACTTACGCCTGATTGCGGCGCGGAAAAACATCGACGAATTGAAATCGCAACCCGAGAGTCAGTGGAACCTGATTACGCATTCTGCTCTGGTATACATCTTGTTCCCAAATACTGTGTTCATTATGCAAGGTGATCATCTCGAAACCTGGCGCGTCTACCCTGACGCCGTGCCAGGCAAAAGCCGTATGCACATTTCACTGTACACCCCGGAGCCGACCTCAACAGAAGCGGCTCGCCAACATTGGGATCGGAATTTTGAACTCCTGATGGCAACCGTACTGCAGGAAGATTTCCCGCTCGCGCGCAATATGCAACGCGACTTTCCCAGTCGCCCTGAACCTCTCGCGTTTGGTCGTAACGAACCCGCTCTTCAGTATTTCCATGAACAGGTAGACAGAGCTTTGACCTGAAGAAGCTCCTTTCCCCGGCGAATTCGTAGTCATTCGCAAATCACTTGATTCTTATACAGCCTTGAAGCAACACAAAATGTATTTACCATCCGGGGGATGTACTCAATCGGTTTTCTTCTACTGACCTTTCCCCTCTAACTTGTCCGCATTGATAGAGACAATTCCACAGTGGTTATTTTCGCCCAAAGCGCCGAAAAGGTGCAGTAGGAAAGCAGTGTTCATGCGGTCATCCCCCACTTTTTCGAGTCTGTTTTGGGATTTAAGGCCGAGGCGGCCGATACAGGCAGACCGGGCTATAATCGATGACGATTTTGTGCGATGTTAGTGGTATGTCAGCGAAGCACCAGGTAATTCGTTGAACGAATTTCGCGCGATCCTAGTTGCGCCTTAAAGGAGCTCTACCGCACATGACCGATGCAACTGCAATCACACATACCCAAGCCCCAAGACAAAGCGATCAGGCTTATGCGCGCCTCGTGTATCTACATTTTGGGGAACGCACTACAACCCAAGAAGCTCTTCCCGGCATTCACGCCCTTACGAGCAATTCTAGTAACCAGCGTATTACTACACCGAGGGCATCTAAATTGGTCCACGGATTCTGCCTTTGCAGGCAATTGAATGAACTCTGCCAGGTTATGCTCCCTTATCAACCTAATGCCAGAATCCTCGGCAAACCTCCCTGCCGCATCTGTGTAGCGTCCTGAACACACAAAAATACCACCACTCGCCTTCTCCGTTGCGACCACACCTGCCAGTTCTCGAATTGGCCCCACACCTACTTTGGTTGTGCGCCATTGTTTACATTGAACATGCTGCGTACCCACAAGTTTCATCGGATTAGCTTAACTAACCTATGCAATCCCAGTCTGATACATGATTCACGACAACCGACATTTCGCTAAACGGGTAGATGGAGCCCAGTTGTCGCCGCGCGATCTTCTTCTGATTCACGTACGTCGTAACGTGTGGTCGTCGACGGGTCTGCATGCCCCATTAACCTCTGCACCGTGGGCAGATCGATGCCTTGGCGCAAGAGTCCCGTGCCAAACGTACGCCTGAAGTCATGCGGAGAACATTTCTGCACACCGGCTTGCTTTTGGCGCTTATCAATGATGTTGTAGATCGACTGATCACTGATTCGGTTGGTGTACTGCACCACCCCACCCTTGTTCACCGGCAGGAATAGTGGCCCGGCGTCACCTTGGCGGTGCGTTAACCAGGTGCGCACGGCTTTGACCGTGCCTGGGTCCAAAAACACCTTTTTCTCTTTGTTGCCCTTGCCCACCACCGTTGCTGAACTGTCTTCCAAATCGATATTCTCAATATCCAGCGAGGCAACCTCGAATCGACGGAGCCCACAGATATACAAAAACCCGATCACGGCGATATCGCGCCACCCGGCCGCGGCGTTGTTATCTTCTCGACACACTCGGATCAGCGCCTCGAGCTCGCCGGCGCGGATCTCCCTCCCCTTCGGCAGCCGCTGATACTTGATCGTTTTGATGTCATGGATCGCCATCATGTCTTCACGTTCCATGCGCTTCAGCCGTACACACACTTGGGTGACTTTACGGATCGCAGAGAGGGTCCCATTGATGGTGGCAGGAGAGTCTCCCACTTTCTGCAGGGTGTTCTTGATCTCCAACACGTGCTCGTAACGAATGAGATGCCATGGGATTTTTTCGGCGGGCATCGGGTCAGGGAACATCCGACCGATCTTATTGAGCCGACTGATGTAGGTCCGACGGGAATGGTCGGAGTTCAGTTCTTTGCAGAGCGCATCAACCGCATTGGCTTTGCTGGAGACAAATTGCGTGAGATCGATGTAAGGGAGCGTCTGCCAGTTGATGACGGGCACCAGATCACCGGCAACACCTTCCCCACGTTCCCTTTCTTCCTGTTGTTCAACGTCTGTCGAATCTGACATAGGCACCCCTACGCTGGAGGTCGAATTCTAGCGTTGGATATAGATTATGAGAAGGTACATTATCATAAACTATAAAGTGGAGAACAAAAATGTGATATGTGCTATATTTTGCCTTATCACGCATATCATATTAGGTGATTATCATGGCACAGCAAGAGAAAACGCCAGAAAAACCAAAAGGCACCAGCGCAAAAACAGGCACATCAAACAAGGTCGGTAAGACGCGAAATCTGGGGCGATCAACCCGGCTCACCGTTAGCGCCGCCGAAATCATACAAGAAATAGAGATGCCTACGTTTGTCTCTGAGCCTGCGATGGTCGGCGCCATGGCGCGCTTGGCGCAGATGGTGGGCCAACGTAAGCAAGTGTTGTCCGAAGAGAATATGGCGCACCTGGTAGAGATGTTGCTTCACGATGCACCCAGACCCGACATCGAATCAGACCTTGAGTTGGATAATGCGCAGCTGCGCGCCGAATATTTGAAAGCGACTAAGCTGTTGTCGAGTGCCCAAGTACGCGAGATGTCAGGCCTAGCACCTAAAAATAGAAGTGAGCCTGCCTCTCGATGGAAGCGAGAACAGAAATTGTTTTCCGTGCCACACAAAGGCATGGAGCTGTTTCCAGCGTTCCAGTTCCGTGACGGTAAACCTCGCCCGTGTATTGAAAAGGTGCTGGCGGCATTGCCTGACGATTTCACGCCGTGGCAAATCGCATTCTGGTTCGCGAGCGGAAACGGCTGGCTAGATGGCGCACCTCCAGTCGATCACTTAGAACAAACAGATGAACTCGTAGCCGCTGCACATCACGCCGCGGAATCAGCGATAGGTTAACGGTTTTGTATGTTCGAAAGCCTGGCGCGTCACTCACTCCGCCAAACACCTATACGTTAAAAGCAGGTACGAGCATCTATCGTGTGCATGACAGTGCCTATGCAGGCAACCAGTTTAATCCGTGCCTGGGGAGCCCAACTAGATTTGCGCCCATCCATGACAGACATGGAAATTGCGTTCCTGCGCTATATGCGGGGAGTACATTGGAAACCGCCATATATGAAACTATCTTCCATGACATACCCGCTAAAGCAAAACTAAAGACGGTACCCCGACAACAAGTGTTGACAAGAAGTCATACCACGTTGGTGGTAGCTTGCGACCTAAGGCTGGCCAGTCTCAGAAAACCTGATCTAAACACATGGCAAGTGACACGAAACGCGTTGATAGCAAGCAATGCCAAACACTATGGTGCAACCGCCGCCTGGGCTGAGGCAATACACCATCAGTTTTCGGATATCGATGGGTTAATTTGGACCTCAAACCAGTGCGATCCAGACAGCGCATTTCTGTTATTCGGAGATCGTGTCGATCAAGGCGACCTGACCGTTGAGGACTGTCGAGTGGGCTCACTCGATCCTTCTCTGCTAACGGATGTCAGAATTGCGGGTAAGCGCTCCGGAATCATCATCACGCTTTGAACCAATCAACTAGGGGTCGTTTGCAGGAGAGGACGGAATGACACCCTAAGCATGGCTTGACGGCCTCAATTAGCTAAAATCTGAAGCCGCTGTGCCCTACATAGCGGACGAATGCCGTCTGCGGCTGGTTTTCGTCGGTAACGAGACACAACGGATGGTCGAAACTGGACAAAATCTGTGTTCTTGGTAGCTTGGAGATATGAAACCCAAGACAATCTCAGCGTTCAATGCGTCGCAGTATGAGGAAGACCAGAAAATCTGCGACAGACTCAGGCGAGAAATTGATCTCCACCTTCCTGAAGCCGAGAGCAAAATTTGGCACGGTCATCCGGTTTGGTTTTTGGATAGCAACCCAACTGTCGGCTACAGCAAGCTAAAAGATTGCATCAGACTTATGTTTTGGAGCGGAGCTGATTTTGATGAAGCAGAGCTAAAGCCCGGCACTGGCAAATTCAAGGATGCCTCTGCTCATTACACGAACGTTGATCAGATCAATCTTAAGGATATGAAGAGGTGGCTTGGAAAAGCCAAGACCCTTCAGTGGGACTATAGGGGTATCCAAAAACGCAAAGGCAAACTGCTGAGAATTAGCTAGTACCGCATTTTTCAATGATTGTTGTTGGCACCAAGCGGGCACAGAAATAGCTCAATAAAACCGTCTGCTGCCGAGACTCAATGGACAACTCGGATCGACTACCGAACACTAATGCTTTGCGCAGCCAGATAAAGTGAGCCTTCTCCAAGAACCTATACCAAACAAAACCCCAATCTTGCCCCATTCGTGCACGCGCACGATAAACCCGACGCCTAGCATGACCGTGATATCAAAAGGTGGCACCTCGATATCATCGTGATATCGCCATGACATCAAACTGAAATTATTTGCATAGCATTTTATTGGTATTCCACTAAAACGACGTTGACAAGTCTGATGAGGGGTCGATAAGTTGTAACTATTAGCCCGATATGCCTGACAGTATACAACTAACAACACTCTATAGGGTTATTAGAATCGACAACAATCGATCTGAGTTACGTCGATGGGAGGATCATATGAAAGATGCCAACAAAACAGGACGACTCCAATATCAGGACGTGTATCTTGATGACGTCATCATTGTATGTGAACGGGGCATACCGAAATCGATGAACTGGCCGATTGACGATGACAAAGTTTGCGGTGATTACCAAGTCGACGCACACACTTTCGCGGTTTCCGTACTCTTCGGCTTTCTTATGGGCATTGAAGACACAGACTCTTTTATTCTGCATCTTTGGAAAATGACTGGTCTCACCGATGACTGTGAGATCAGCGCGACACTGATTCGTCACAAGTTGCACGATCTCGCCATCATTTTTGAACACGAAGTATTTGATTCCGGCATGCCATCGGACGGGCATGCCGTCATTCCAAGGGATTTTCTAGAACAATGGATAACCACGACACTGGACATTAAGCCACTGAACCAGTGAGAACCTTTCCATTTCAGGCGACATCGGCGCAGGGATTCTTCTGCGCGACGCAATAAGGTCAGTAGGCCATCGATATCAACTAGTTCTTGCTATTGACTGAAGCCACGACAGCGCGTGACGGCGGCGCTCCGGATCTAGTGTTCGAAAAGCAATCAGTAGTAATTGCTCATCTTGGAGTTGCGTCGAATCTAACGTCGATGACGAGCGATCAAACGCTTTGAGTTGAAAACTGATCTCCGCGTTGACACTGCGCATGTTTTCCGACGCACGTGCCTTAACAGCCGTATGGATTGACGGTGTCAGTCGGAGCAGAAAGTGTATCCTAGTGGTTTGCGTTGTGTTGGCCATCACCGATCACAGTTTTGTCAAGCTACGGTTCGAGTAGGGATTAGTTAACCCGCCTGCGTGCGCTGCCAGTCCAATCAAGGCAATACATAACCCATACACCCATAACAACGAGACCGCCGAGAAACTTAAGTGTGCAATGACAGCACCCAAAACGATGCCTACACCCATCAGCGCAGCAGAGGTGGATGACGGATCAACCTTTTTCTCCACACTCAGCCAGAAATGAAGCTGTACCAAAATCACACCGAGAACCCCCAGGGCAAGAAGACCGGTTGTCATCGGCAGTAGCGGCGCTGCGTATCTCAACGCAAACCACCCCATGACCAAGGTCTGACACCCCTGCAGTATCAGTAGGTGTATCAATACCCGTCGAGAGAGCCAACCTCTTAGGTGGAGGCGATCCGCACCGACACCGAATCCCCAAAGCATGTCCAAATGTCGCGCATAGTGGGCGCTCCGGTCGACTGCGACAACAACCACGCCCACGACACAGAAGAGCGTGAAAGTAAGATAGACAAGCCAAGTGGTCGGCGGGCTTATGTAATGCATAGCCGCCACCACGAGCGGACTCGCCAGGACAAATATCCCCAACGTCGCGATGCGTACAACCCAACTCTCCCCCAGCACGTGGTTTACCCGGGCAGTTTGCGAAACCGTGTGCCTCATTGTGGCGCCCTGGCCGCGCGGCGTCGGTTCAGGTGGTTTAAACGATGCGTTGCTTCCCGACGACACCCAGCGATACATCCACACGAGGAGGCCTAGATCCGCCAGCGCAACAAGAGGGACTGACACCACAACATGTGAATCGGAAGCGGGTAGAAACGCCGAAACAATGATCAAGAGCACAATAGGTAACGCGGCCGTCTGCCCCGCGCCCAGCAGAAACCCGGCTAAACCCGCGCCAAACATCAACCCAACTTCCGCCGCACCAAAATGAGGTTGGTTAAAGACGACACACGTCGCGATGGCCGTGAGGGTGCCTATCACGAACACCACGAGCTGGCTCATCGTCCTGGCAAAGTTCGGCAGAAAGTTCACCGCAGGATAGCGTTTAAAAGCCGACAACGATGCCCCAAGTGACACGCCTACAAACAACACGGCCAAAACGCTGCCGAATATCGGCAGTTGCGTTTCTGCAGCAATGAAGATCAGAGGCGCAATCGTCACGCTCACCCAGTGATGCATGCGTACGGGTTTTAGAGCTGATAAATACATCATCATGTGGTCATTCCTATGAAAGCATCTTCCAAACTCTGTGGCTTGATGTGCACGCGAAGATTGTGGTCTTGAGCGAAGGCTTCAATGCGTTGCTGTGACCAGTCTAACGTCCACGCCTGTGCGTGATCTGGGCAGATCCGATACGCAAGTACGTCTGCTATCTGCTTGGGCAATACCGGGCCTTGCAGATAAAGGCATTGCACGGACGCCCGCAATTCATCCAACTCACCGTGATAAAGCAGCTGCGCATCATGCAAAATCGCCAGGTGTGACGCGATGCGCTCAACATCAGATACGATGTGGCTGGATAGCAATATCGTTGTACCGCTCTCCACATTAATGTCGATGAGGCCCTTGAGGATATCCCGCCGTGCCACGGGATCCAACGCAGCCATCGGTTCATCTAGAATAAGCAGTTCAGGTCTATGGCCGATGGCCAACAGGATACTCAAGAGTTGTTGCTGCCCCTGGGACAATGCATCGACGCGCATTGTGGGGTCCACGCACCACGCGTCTCGAAAGCGATTCACGAGCGATCTATCCCACGTTTTATAAAAGCCACCAACCAGGTCTAAGCACTCTTGAACGTGGAGGTGTTGGAACGCATCGAAGATCTGCGGGACATACCCGAGGCGTCCTCGCGCATGTGGCGAAGCCATCGCAACGACCTCGCCAAAAATCGACGAGGTGCCTTGCCCGTGCGGCAACAAACCGAGGGCATGTTTGAGTAAGGTTGATTTGCCGCTGCCGTTGCGACCCAATAATCCCGTTACGCTGCCGGCAAGCAATGGCAGGTCAATGTTGTCTAGCACCACTTTTTCGCCAAACGCGACGGACACGCCGCGTAAATCCAAGGGATATCTAGTGTTTAGCATAGTTGTCTCCACTTGCTGTATTGCGGGCTGTATTGCGGGCGCGTGTTAAACATCTCGATTATCCCAAGCCGCGATCAACCAAGCCGTGAGTTCCGCCGGTGTCACTTCTAAGCGCTGTGCTTCGGCCACCAAATCTAGAACCGCCGGTGCCAGCAGTTCACGTGGCGTATGTTGGGCTAATCCAACTGTCATGCGCTTGCCTTTTTGGCCCCGCAATAACCCCATGGATTCCAGCCGTGCATACGCTTTGGAAACGGTCATTGGATTGATGGCCAAGTCTTGAGCGACTTGTCGCACAGAAGGCACCGCGTCGCCCGGTTGCCACACCCCCGTCGTCACAAATTCTTCTACTTGACGAATCAATTGAAGATAGATGGGTACATCGGAACTGGTTTGGATCGAGAACATTTATCTGTATAATCTGTATTAATATGGATAATACAGTTAGATTACATTCGAGGTCTGAGGGTGTCAAGGGCCTGATGCTTGTCCAGAATTTCTGAATGCCATCGCGGGGGATTCTTGGCACCAGCACACAGGATCACCTGGGCGCGCCACACATCAATCTCTTTGATAAATGCTGAGCATGCCAAATGGACACGCGGCTGCCTCAGACTTCGAATTCGGACTGAATCGCGAGAACCTCACCATCGTTCACCAGGGTATACCCCATCGCCTTGTAGCCTTTACACCTTCTCTGAAACATTCTCTGCAACACTGGCAAACCACTGTCTACGTAATCGTAAATGGCGGTTCTTGTTTTTGTGTCAGTCACCCTATGAATGCGCCCCGCATACTGGGCAAGTAATCCTTTCCAGGAAATGGGTAGGGCTAAAAACAATGTATCGAGCCTCGGTAAATCAAAGCCCTCACCAATAAATTTACCCGTGGCCACCAGTACCTGAGCGGTGGCCATGTTGTCGCGAGCAGCCGCACGCTCCCCTGCCCCCATTGCACCCCGCAAAATTACAGTGCGGAAACCGCGTGCGCTAAGCAGTTGAGTCAGGGTTTCAGCATGGGCGCGTCGCTCGGTCAGGACCAGTGGATTCGCGCCGTTGTTAATTGCGGTGATCACGTCACTGACGATCTGTGCATTGCGCGGTTGGGACGCCATCAGCCATCTATAGACGTCGGCGATATGTGGTTTTGTATCGGTCGATGAGCGTAGATGTTGAGGTGCCACAGCCAGGTTCTCTCTGACGTAAACCCGCTGTTCGAACCGATGTCGGTTGTCGAGCTTGACCCGATGACGAACAGGTCCTGCCTGCATCAAGATGATGGGCTGATGGCCATCCTGTCGCTCCAGCGTCGCGGTCAGCCCCACGACATAACGCGCCCGAACTTCCGACAACAAGCGATCATAGTTGGGTGCCGAAATATGGTGGCATTCATCGATAATGACTTGTCCGTATTCGAGGAGAACAGGATCAACCGTGTTGTCTTTACGTGAGAGCAAACTTTGATAGGTGGCGATATCAATCAAGCCACTGGGTTTGTGTTGTCCACCGCGAATGACGCCAACATTAACGCCTTCAAGAAATGCCTTTAGTCTTTCTTGCCATTGATCCACCAGTTCCCGAGAGTGGGTCAGAATCAACGTACTGACACCGCGCCGGACGATGAGCCCAATGGCTGTCACGGTCTTACCGAACGCAGTTGGGGCGTGTAATACACCCACATTGTGGGCACACATTTTGTTCACCGCGTGCTGCTGATCATCGCGTAGCTCACCCAAAAATCGAATGCCTTCAAGCGGGCGACCGTTCACTCGTTTGTCTTCAAACTCGACCACAATGGCTTGATCAGCCAACAGTTGCGTGACGTCTTCGACACAGCCCCTGGGCAATATGAGATAACCCTGCTCAATCCGCGCGAGACTGATATACCGCGGGATACCGTGCGTACTGAAACGCATCGCTTGGGTTTTGAAGAACACAGGATTGGCAAAGCTTGCAATGCGTTTCAATCTAGCCAATAGGGTTGATGGCATAGCGTTGACAGGAATGAACAATTGGTTCGCCAGAACGATTTGCAGGCGACTCGGACAGCCACTGATCTGGGTACTCAATACCGGCAATCCCTGCTCCCAAGGAGGTGTGTCATGCGCTTGGCTTTGCGGATCGAGCAGTTCAAGCAGTCCATCCAGCTGCGCCAGGGAGAGCTTTTTGAGCGCGCTCAAGAAACGCCATTGATCAGGCAACGCCACCAGATTTTTATCTACAAAAACAGAATGGCCATATTGTCGGGGGTGATGCTGAAGAGGCAAAGCAATGAGATTCCCAAAACCACCATCGGGTTGTGTATCCTGGTTAGGAAAGAGACGGTCATAGGAATCAAAAGACAGTCCCGGGTAACGCTCCATGGCCAGGTCAAGCAGTGCAAATCCTAAACGACGTGCGTGGACGGCCGGCACGCTGTGCGCAAAAAATATCCATAAGTGCGCCCCTGAGCCTGAACGGGAACGCTCAATCGCATGCGGTATGTCAAGCTCATCGCAAGCATTGGACAGCGCCGTGGCGGCTTGTTGCCAATCAGCGTTATCCAGATCTACCGCCAGTAAGTGACACGTGCTGTCAGGCATGAGCGGATATAGACCCACCGTTTTTGTACCTGTTAGATGTTCAAAAACGACCTGTGCATCGAGTGGCACGAACGCCTTGTTAGGACAATCACCACACTTGATTTTGGGTTTATTACATATCCCGGGCTGCCATTCATTATGACAGGCGAGCGCATAACCATTTTTGCCGGTTGAATTTTCCCAACGAACCCCGTGCACGTCCTGCCGGCCCCTGAAGAAATCCTGGAACAAGTTCACCTTTTCGTTTGGCGTGGGTGTTGTCCACGATTGTTCTGGCGATTCTCCCGCTGACTCAAGCTCGGCCTTGCGCAAGAGCAGTTCGGACTTTTCGTCTTCTAACGCCTGGAGCCTTTGCTCGATCGCCTGCAGATTCTGGTCGTGGCTGGCTGAGTGTTTGATCATTGTTCAGGTTGTACCTCCCCTTCTAACCCAACACTTGCGTCATTCAACAATCGATTGTTGTTGTTCTGCGCAACACATTGTCCCGCAATCTATGACGTATAAATCGCGCTGTCAAAATGGTCACTCGCCCGGTCTCGTCGCACACACCGCTGGCGATCAAGTTCGACTCCATACCGGGTAGATAACGGCTTCATCCGGAATACGGGATGAATCGGTGCAAACCGACTCCAAGCACTCCGATTGTTGAGCCGTCATCTATCTATGTACCGGGCCAGGTATCCTGACCTTTGAGCCCACACGGTCGTAGACGCTGGCGCGTGACCATTATCAGAGGCTGTCTGATTCGTATTTAGTTTATATGAATAAGTACAATTTTGGTTGATCGCAGAGAGACCGCGGAGATTATATGGATCTCATCCGGCTCTATTCGCCGCTCGCGCTACGACCGGAGCCCCTAAGTGTCTCCGCCCATTCGGGTGACGATCCGGGCTATGCTTATCGCACGCACTACGAAGCCGAAACGCCTTTGCCTTCGTTGCATCGGGTGTCCATCAAGCTCTGTGTGTGTCCACCTCGCCTTACTCCCCTCCCTTCGATATCCCAGGTCCACGATGCGAAGAACATGCCCTTCCTCAAGGACCGCTGCGCTTTCGTTCCTCACTCGTTCAGACGCCGTCGCGCTAGGCGCTCAGTTGCTTAGCTGCGACTTGCGGCCGAACCCTTGTTGCAGGCCATAACCTTGCGCTCCTTTGGCCCCGGCGAAGGGACGGAAGCAAGGCTTTTACGAGGTGAAGTATGACCCACACAGGCATCAAGAAGGAAGGCGCAAGCGCCCAAGATTTCATGAGCCGGGGACGGCCCCGGGCGCCGGGCTCAGCTAACAAAAGCAGGGCGATTGGATGTAAGAGTACCTCTTTTCGCAGCACGGAAATTCAGGTTAAGTCGTTAATATTTAACGAAAAAAATGGAACCTTTATACTTGAAATATATTATATGTATTTATATAATTTAGATGTGATTTGGGCTAGTTCAGATCACAACTAATCAATCCACTAGCACATACCCAATGAGGTAAAAATCATGACAACAGATCTCAACAAAGTGCAAATCATTGGCCGTCTTGGACAAGACCCGGAAGCCAATCAAACCAACGGTGGGAAGTCAGTCGTGAACTGTTCTTTCGCAACCAACTACGCCTACAAGGATTTAGACGGCAACAAGGTCGAGCAGACCGATTGGCACCGCGTGGTTTTCTATTCCGGATTGGCCGACGTGGTCAGCAAGTACATGAAGACGGGCAGTCGCGCGTACGTCGAGGGCCGTCTGAAACACGGCAAGTTTACGGATAAAGACGGCATTGAACGGTACACCACCGAAATTGTCGCGTCTGATCTGCAAATGCTTGACGGCAAGGCCGCCTAGCGGACCGGCAGGGGGTACTCACATCGCGCGAGCCCCCTTTTTTCTCTAGAGGATTTAAGCATGCAAGCCATTCTCATCGACCCCGAATCCCAGTGCATTACGTCGTTGTCCATCGACACCGATGACTATGCGCGTATCCGGCAAGTGATCGGCTGCAAATCGCTCAGCGTTGCCGTCAGTCTGCCTACACAAGATACCGTCTTCGTGGACCCCGCTGCACGACTTAAGGGGACGTCGCGCCATTGTTTCCGCTTGGCCGGTTGCCCTCACCCCATTGTCGGCCGCGCCGTTATCGTCGGCTGCGATCACGTTGGCGATTCCGTTGACGCGCACACGAACGCCTACACCCTACTGGAAATGGTGACTTCACCACCGACTCGAGCAACGCACCGCTCAACGCACGGACTTTGCTGGGCGGTGAATCCCGTAACTCGATGCCTCACAAAATAACCACAAGGCATAAGTTTCCGGCTGATGTTCAGCTGACCTGCTACGACTCCCCCTTGACCACACCAACCACAAGGATTTAGCGCCATGAATAGGACAGACACGATTTACGAGACCGTTACCCAATCCATTCTTGATGCACTCGAACAAGGCACACCGCCGTGGCAGCGGTCTTGGTCCATCGGTAGCGCCCAGCGCTTGCCACGAAACTTCAGCACAAACAATCCCTACCGTGGTATCAATGCGCTGATTTTCTGGATGACGGCGCAGCAGCAGGGGTATAGCTCGCAGTACTGGTTGACCTTCAAACAAGCGCGCGACCTCGGCGGTTGCGTGCGCAAAAAAGTGTAAGGGACACGCGGCATTTTCTACCGCCTATTGGAGAGGACCGACAACGCCCGCGGCGAAACAAAAAGTATCCCAATGGCACGCCAGTTTTCTGCGTTCAACCTCGACCAGATCGACGGCATCGAGGAGCCAAACGCGGAGCGCTTGCTGCAAGCGTCTCCGAAAGAAAACCCAAAGGCAGATACCTTCATCGCGCGGACCGGTGCACAGATTCAATTCGGTGCGTTTTCACCCTGCTACATACCAACGTCAGACACCATCCGCTGCCCTGAACGGGCTCGGTTTAAGAGCGCGGGCGATTACTACGCGACGCTGACGCATGAGCTCACTCACTGGACCGCACACAAGTCCCGCTTAGCGCGTGATTTATCCGGCAAGTTTGGTGATGCGTCCTACGCCGCCGAGGAATTGGTCGCTGAACTGGGTAGCGCCTTCATCTGCGCCGACTTAGGCATACAAGGTACGCTGCAAGAACACGCCAGCTACCTCGATCACTGGATTGAGATTCTAAAGGCTGACGAGCGCGCCATTGTCAGCGCCGCCAGCCTCGCCAGTAAAGCCCATCAATACCTCATGGATGCCGTCGACCAGGCGCGTGCGGCATGAATGTGCAACAGAGCAAACTGGCGGCGCGAATGGTGCACAGCAGTCTGATCACCATCGCCAACTCTATCCGGCAGCGCAGTTTCCCGGAGACCGTGATGCAAGACAGTACACCTGCGAGCGTTGAACGCTTCGAGGTTCGCACCTTTCACGAAGCACAAGCCGCTTTAGGCTATTGAACGTAGCCAACGCGCTCGCTTCCATCACCCGGCAATTTTCAGCCGGGTTGAACACGGAAGCACCACCCACGAACCGGGTTAAACCCGTGCCCCTTCTGACGCGTCGGTTCCATTCGCGGCGGGCTTCATCTTGGCAAGCTCCGCTTCGCCCGTCTTGACCGCGATCTCCAGCGTTTCAGCGCAGATCGCCGAAATGTTGAACGTCAGTGTTTGGTCAACGGCGGCGAGAGACTCGCGTAGCGCCTCAATGCGCTCTTTGAGCTCTTGTGGAATTTTCACCGACACCGAAACCGAATTCTGTCGAGTGCTCTGAAAGATACTTTTCTTGGCTGCCATCCGTATGTACTCCTGTGTGGTCGTTGGTATTTCGGATTGACAGATTATATGTTTTTATATATCTAAACAACCGGACATCCCAGAGGTGTCGCTTTGAGGCGCCCTAAGACGGGACTGATGCGCATTGAGTGAGTAAAGTGTCTGTGGGCTGCCCCCTGAACGTAGTTGTCCCTAGTGCGCTATTTGTAGAAGGTAACGCGGAAGGTTGGGCGGGCAAATCACTCTGCTGCTAGCGCAGGTTAACACCGGCAATTCCAACCTAAACCCGCGCGAGCTATGTCTGTTCGGTCTGTCTTACCTCACCTCAGCTCGCGATGCTCACCAAAAAGGTTCACACCCTACGCAGCTTACGCTGCAGTGGGCAAGGCATTGAATTTGATTGCGTTTTTCGCATACCGCTAAAGTGTCGATGCTGGCAGCAATGCCCGTAAGGTGTTGTTTTCCTTACGTGCAAGCGCATACATGTGTTTTATACTTTATATGTTTTTATATATTTGCAATAATGACGCTCAACGCGAAGGGAGGACTACCCGAAAATGCATTCTGTGACCGTACGATACCCAGAAGAGTTTGTCGCCTATGTGCGACGACTCGCGAAACAGCGACGCGTTGAAGAAGCGAGCATTTGGCGAGAATTGGTCGCCACCGGAATCCAGCGTACCGATGCAGATGACGGCCTCACCAAGACCGCATTCAACCTCACCATTCAGACCTTGTGCCTCACCCGCCGGATGGCCGGACACCTCGACGAAGAGTTGCTCGAGCTTGCGAAACAGGACGCGAAACACGCTCTGGAGCAAATTGGAGTGGAACAAGTATGAGCATTTTCCAAACCTCTTCGATCGGAAATTTTACACGCGGTGGACAAACAGCCATTCACTTCTTACGGATGATTGGCCAGGTCATCACCAAGTTTATGGCCTTGGGCATTCTCATGCTCTTGCTCTCAATCGGCAGCATTTTTTGGTACACAACAACGAGCTACGAGCGCTACGTGACCGTTAAGTACGGCGTTGGTTACGTGGTTGTTAATGGGCTGAAACTCACCGACGGAAAGATCCCCTTTAAGCTTGAAACTGGGCAGAAGATCGAAGTTCGAACGGTCACGTTTCTCAACAACGGTAGCGTTCAACAAGCCGTCAATAACGTCTACAAAGCGGTTATCTGGTCCTTAGTCGGCGGCGCCATGTTGGGTCTTTTCGTACTGTTTCTGGTGTTCAAGTTCATCTACCGATTTGGTACGGACCAGGCCGAGGATGAGCATGTTCGGGGTAGTCAGTTGGTTCAAGGCAAGCAGCTCAAACAGGCCGTTAAGAAGTTCGGCAAGATCCCTGAAATGACCATCGCCGGTATCCCAATGCCGGAGGGGTCGGATATCGCCCACACGATGTTGAGCGGTTCATCAGGCACCGGTAAAAGTACTGTCTCTAAAGAAATGCTGACGGGCATACGGCGACGAAATCAGCGACTCGTGATCTACGACAACAGCGGCGAATACGTGTCGCATTTCTATCGCCCGGGGAAAGACATCATCCTGAATCCACTCGATGCGCGGTCGGCCGGCTGGGACGTATGGGCCGAGTGTTCACGCGACTATGAATATGATCGTATGGCCGAATCACTCATCCCCGAACGCAGTCAGGTCGGCGATCCGTACTGGGTGTTAGGTGCGCGAATTGTATTTGCGGCGCTGGCAAAGAAGATTGCCAGCGACCAAGAACCGAGCAACGAAAAGCTCATGCACGCAATCATGAACGTCAGCATCGCGGAAATCACACAGTACGTTGAAAACACCGAAGCGGCGGCAATCATTTCCCACGGTGGCGAACGTATGGCGGTGTCGGTGCGCGGTGTTTTAGCCGCCTACACGCGGTCCATGAAGTACCTGCCTAAAGACGCGCCACGGTTCTCGATTAAGGACTGGATTCGCCAAGACGATGGCGATGGCTGGGTTTTTCTGACAACCAAGGACGAGCAAAGAACGGCGCTAAAACCTCTGATCACGGCGTGGATGGATACGGCAATCGCAGCGATTGCATCGCTTGAGCCAAGCCGTCAGCGTCGTATCTGGATCGGCATCGACGAGCTACCGAGTCTACAGAAACTGCCTTCTCTTTTTGATGGATTGGCTGGTCTTAGAAAGTTCGGCGGCTGCTTCATTCTGGGAGTTCAAGCCTATTCACAACTGGTGATGATCTACGGCAAAGAAGGCGCTGACACGATCGCAAGCGGCTGCTCTACCTGGTGCGGGTTCCGTTACAACGACAAAGCCGGCGCCACGTACTCGAGTGAAAATCTCGGCAACAGCGAGACGGTCGAAACGTTCGAGGGCATCTCGTTTGGTGCGAGTGAAATTCGCGACGGCGTCACGTTGTCTAAGCAACGAAACCTCAGGCCTATCGTCCTACCGACCGAGATTATGAACCTCAAGGATCTACACGGTTTCGTGAAATTTGGGCGCGGACTGCCGGTGGGTCGCATCATCGCTCAGTACAAGAAATACCCGAAAGTAGCAGAGGGATTTGTCGACAACGGTTTCGATATCGTCGCACCCGACTTAGACAACGCCCCGGTTTTGGTGAGTGGGTTTCCTCGAAGTGCCAAGCATCGCTCAAAGACCAACGAGAAGGATGATTTTGTTGGCAATGGCCTCAATGCCAGCGCGATACCGCCGGCGGCTACCGATTCGACCGGCCAAGAAAATGGCCGTGACGCCAGGCAGGACATGTATCAGACGGAGTTGCTCTAGCATCTATGGAATCTATCCCGGGTGACGTGAAACAAAAGAATATGACTAGACGAAATTAAGGACAAATTATGCAATCAGACAGCAGCACAACCACCAAATCGGAACGCTATGCGCTAGCCGGCTTGCTTCTTATCTTGGGCACAATCTTGATCCAATTTGAGTCCACTTGGCCTCGCTTCATCGCGGTGCTTGCGATCATTGTCGCCGCACTCTTGATTTTTCACCCGGGAATGTTGAACAGATTAACGGGAGTCGATCGAGCATCCGAATCGACTACCGGGACTGAAGAACGCTAGCTGATGTTGTCAATTAAAGCGATCTCGAGCAGCTCTGTTGCGTCTCACTATTACTCTGAAGCCGACTATTATGCGAAGGACGGAAACGAAGACATCGCATCTACCTGGCAAGGCAATGGCGCCAAGAGGCTCGGCCTTGACGGCGTCGTGGACAGTCCCCAATTCAAAGCAATGCTCGATGGCCAGTTGGATGATGGGACCCAGGTCGGACGGAGCAACGGCAACGGTGAGCGCGAGCACAAAAAGGGCTGGGACTTCACTTTGTCAGCGCCGAAGTCTGTTTCCGTGTTGGCCCTCGCTGGCGGCGATAAACGCCTTATCGCGGCACACAATGAAGCGGTATCGACAGCACTCAAGCACCTCGAGGCGAACTACAGCATCACTCGCCAACAGGTGAATGGAGAAATCAAAGAGGTACTGACTAAGAACCTCATTGTCGCGTCTTTTACGCACACCACGTCGCGAGCGATGGATCCGCAGCTGCATACACACAACGTCATCATGAATCTGACACAGCGCCCGGACGGCGAATGGCGCTCGTTGGAATCCAGACGTATGTACGACGTTTCGAAGAAGATCGGACAGGTTTATCGGAACGAACTCGCATCGAAAGTTCAATCGCTTGGCTACGACATTGAAGCCGACGCAAGCAAAGGCACATTCGACATCTCGGCCCTTCCGGAGGCAGTTCGCAAGGGCTTTTCCAAACGCCGTACGGAGATCCTCGCAGCAGCGAAAGAGTACGGTTACCGGACCGCAAAAGGCATGGATAACGCAGCGGTTCGGACGCGAAGCGCGAAGCATCACAGCAATCAGGAGGCATTGCTAGGGGCTTGGGCAGACCAACTGAAAAAGCTCGATTACGACCCAGATACTGACATCAAAGCAGCCCGCAATCGACACCAAAACGGCGACGTCGAGCGGCCAACGAAAGCCGACCAAGCGGCCGATCTCAATTTCGCACGATCACACCTGGCAGAACGCGAAGCGCTCTTTACAGCCGACGAGTTGCAGGAGCAAACACTTCGCGCAGGCCTCGGCAGCAGCACCATTGGTTCCGTCGAGGATGCCATCGCAAAGGAAGTTGAAATCGGTAAATTGGTGCCCGCCAGCCTGCGCAATGGACGTGTCGACACACCGGCTTACACGACTCCGGCAGCGATTAAGAAAGAACAGTACATCATCAGTTTGATGCAACGCGGCAAGCGCGATGTGAGCCGTATCGCTGGGCGCAGTAACATCAGCGCGCTCATTGAAGATCGTGGTTTCACCAAAGGCCAGGCAGCGGCCGTGCGTTTGCTGTTGTCCTCGAAAGACCGCGTGGTTGGCGTCCAGGGATACGCGGGAACCGGTAAAACCTACATGCTCTCGGCTGTCAGGGAGGTCGCGGAAGACAAGGGATTCAAAGTCACCGGACTTGCACCCACCGGCTCCGCCGCCAATCTCCTACAGGAAGAAACCGGCATTCAAAGTCGGACGTTAGCGAGCCATCTAATGTCGCTCAAGAACACGAAGAAGCTCGTGCAAAATTCCAAGGAAATTCTGATTGTCGACGAGTCGTCACTGCAGAGTACGCAGGACGCCGCGGACCTATTAACGTTCAGTCGGCAAACGCGCTCACGCGTGTTTTTGATCGGTGATCGACAACAACTGGGCGCGATCGAGGCCGGTAAACCCTTCGATCAATTGATCAAAGCGGGCATGCACTATGCGGAAATGCGCGACATCATGCGGCAAAAGGACAGTCCAGAGCTCAAAGCGGCGGTTGAGTCGTCGATTGAGAAAAATCCTCGAGCCGCGTTAGAACACATCAGCAAGACGGTCCATGAAATCAAAGACCGAGACAAACGAATTCAGTCTATCGTTGTTCGTGTTCTGGCTCTGCCGGAGAGTGAACGACAAAAAACACTTGTGCTCATCCCTGACAATGATACGCGCCGCGAAGTGAATCAAATGGTGCGTAAAGGTCTACAAGCGAAAGGTGTTGTTGAAAAGGAGGAGCTTAAGCTCAAGGGTCTCACCAACCGAGGCTTGTCTCGCGCTGAGAAAGGACAGGCGATATTCTACCGCAGAGGCGACGTCGTCGTGTTCGGCCGAGAGATCGCGTCATCGAAAGTTAAAGCCGACGTCCCCTACCGCGTCAAAGAGACCGGGAAAGACGAGTTAACGCTAGAAAGTGAAAACGGCAAACAGTTCCGTTGGAACCCAACGCGGGTGGCTGGGCGCGCGAAAAACGGCGTCGAAGTGTACGAGCAAGAAGATCGAAGCGTCGCAGCCGGCGACGAGATTCGGTGGCGCCGAAAAGACAAAGCGCTCGGCGTGAATAACACGGATCTGGGTAAGGTCACAAGCGTCGACGAAAAGACGGGGGACGTCAGCATGGCCTTTGAGCGTGCAGGCGACAAAACCATCAACCTACAAAACAATCGACATTGGGAGCACGCCTACGCAACAACGGTGTATTCCGGCCAAGGCGCTACATACGACGAGGGCATTGTCCACGCGGAGAGTTGGCGCAGAAATCTGATCAATCAGAAATCCATGTATGTCGCGCTGAGCCGGGCGAGGTTTAACAGCCATGTTTATACGGACGACGTTGATGAACTTGCCAAAGGTATTTCACTTCGACCAGGGGAGAAAACGAGTGCGCTTGAAGGTAAGAATGTGAACTACGCACGAATTCTCGATAAAGATGGGCTGCCCAAGGACCTGCGTGAGCGCACCGATATTGAGAAGCCTAAACCGATCCTCGAGCGAATCATCGACAAGGTACGTAGGGGACCTGAAGTGGAGATGGATATATGAGCTTGTTTTCACCTGGTGCCCACAGAAGCTTGCACCCTTTCCATCTGTTCAGTCCGTCAATACTTGTGTTGCTAAAGTTTGGTCCCATTCTGGGAGGCATCTACGGAGTATTGTTGTCGAAAAGATAGGTATCTCACCTTATAGGTTAAAGCTGGCCTCGATTGATTTCGGAGACGCTAGTAAGTCGTACGTTTGCGATATCGAATCCCGACGGTTGGCCTGTTCTAAAAGTATCGCCGTTACGGCCCACACTAAACCGGAAGAGATTGTTGTTGGAGTACCTGGCGAGTGGAGGTCTGAAAATCCCCGTGTCGACAGTTCGATTCTGTCTCTGGCCACCATTCAAATCAAAGACTTACGACCAGCTTAGATCGCTTGACAAGTTTGCAAACACGTTTTGTGCCTATTTGGTGCCTGCTTTATCTCTTCTGCCGACTTCTTTTCTTTAAACTGTCGCCTAGCTCTCGATTCTTTTTGGATTGCATCGCCTGCAAATTGCGCAGATGGTCGGATCCGCCTCGAGCCTCTGGCTTGATGTGATCGATTTCCCAACCGCGCAATCCCTGAGAACCATATTGATTCCTGGCGATTCTATTTCCATACGGATCCTGGCGAACTTTATCTGGATGTTCACCTCGAACAGTTTTCGCTGTACTCCAAACCTTGTTTATTACTTCTTTGTTCATGATTTCTAACCCGTGTGGCACAATCTAGAACAATAGAAACAGCCATTCGATTGTCGATAGTACTGTTTCGCCTTTTGGACAGCCGAGCTACAGGAGCTGTAATCCCCTAAATAAATAAGGTTTTCTCGGTTTGGAAAATGCGAGCAATTTGGAGTATGAACCTCGTGATCACCGTTCGATTGAACATTTTTGTTAACGTAGTAGCGTGACATTTATCTTTATCCTTTCAAAATAGTGGAAAACACCAATAACTATCCCCATGACATATGAGACAATGTCTTATATGTGAAACGACATAGTAGCTATGTCTGGCCAACAGTTCAACTATTGAGACATGATTAACTTGTAAAACAGGAACGCGAATGGTTCAAAAACCTTCTCTGGATACCCTAGGAAAACTTATCACCGAAAAGCGAGGGGAGATTGGAGTCCGTAAAGCAGCGGCAGAAATTGGTATAAGTGCGGCAACACTTTCTCGTGTAGAGAATGGACACTTACCTGATCTAAGCAATTTTCAACTAATTTGTAAGTGGTTAAGCGTAGATCCGAATAGCATTCTGGGATTCAGCTCCGTTGAAAGCAAAGAGAGCGAAGATCATTCAGTCGCGCATTTTAAGAAGAAAAACACCACTTCTCCGGAAACCGCGACCGCACTAGCCCAGATGATTCTAAGGGCAGAGCAAGCCCTTAAAGCTGAAGAATCAGGATAAAAATCGCGAATGAAGCGAGGGTTTAAATCCCAGAGTGAGCTGATCTCAAAGCGGTATAGAAAAGCTTTGGGATTAACCCTTGAAGAGGCATTACCTTACAAACAGATCGCAGATCATTTGAATGTGCGCATTTGGGAACCGAGAGATATCCCGGGTCTTGAAAAGTCCGCTATAGCACAGCTCAGTAAACCTGAAAGTGAATGGTCAGCTGCAACGCTCGAGGCGAACGGAACGACTCTAATCATAGTCAACTCTGCACATTCAGAAGCACGTCGCGCTAACGATGTACTGCACGAATTAGCTCACATCATTCTTGGGCACAGTAAGGGTCGGCTAGACGTAAGTGATGACGGCCATCTATGGCTTAAATCCTATGGGCTTGACCAAGAGGAGGAAGCTGATTGGTTATCAGCAACCATGTTGCTTCCTAGAGATGGTTTATTAGCTCTATATCGCCGTTTTCCTGACCACGAAACCATTGCCGAAATTTACGGTGTCAGCCCAGAATTGGTGAAAATGCGGGTAAACCTAACTGGAATAAGCAAGCAGGTTAGAAATTAGTGTTTCGGAACCTGCTATTTTGAAGCCTCCTGAAGCCCAGAGTTCTCATGATACGGAGTAGTAATAAAAATCAGCAGCCCAGCCGAACAGTTTCAGACATCAATGCGTTGGCCTTTTTTATACACCAAAATTAGTTTAGCTACCGTCACAAACTTAGGTTGGAAGTAGATAACAGGGCAAAACAATCGTGCCCGGCATTGTCCAAATCATAGCCTGCTATTTAACATCCCAACGACCGAAGACAAGTAAGAACAAGGCACCTAAAACTATCACGAAGAATTTGGCCTGCAGCTGCACCTAATGTCTATTCTCAACTAGGAGGAGGCGTTAGGAGAACCTCTCATGAGTATAGGTCAACGAACTTCCTGATGTTAACGTGTTACGTTCATGAAACCTTGAGGGGGCGTTGTGCTAAAAAAAGTTATCTGGGGTTTAGCAGTCGTATTTACCCTCGGCTATTGCGCGCATACGGAAATCGAAAGTCGAAATGCGCAAGAGCAAAAAAACGAAGCCCGCCGAGCAGCAGAGGCTCGTATTGATACCAACATCGCAGTGTTAGTTGAAGAACACCAAGCCAATAGCGATTGGGAAGACAAACTGACCAACTATGGCGACTATCGATATGATGATGTGAAAACACTTGAGCTGCAAAAAGAATGGATAGAGAACGGCCCAATTTTGTTCGAGGGATCAATCAGAGATATCTCAATGCTTGATGGGGACTCTTACACGATAAATCTCAATCCATTGCGCTTTACTGCTTACCACTTTTTCGATGCAGACATGGAACTCAGATTGTCTTGCTCGAAAAGCATGATTGATCCTCTTATAGAACAACATGAGCGATTGATCAAATCATGGCACGGTAACGGCATTGCGGTAATCGCAGAAATTGGAACAATCGAGTCTAGATATCGAAGCGACGAAGAAGGTGACGAAGTCGAGACAAAAATTGGGGTTGGTATGTGCCTTGAAGCGATCTTTACTGGCCGAGATTAACGGACTGCAAGGGGTTGAGTAACTAGGTACCTAGAATTCTCACAGCTGCGCCTGAAGTTAATTAAAAGCAACCCTAGATCGATAGCCGCGTATATATCTCGTGAGAGGAAAGTCTAACTCGCCGATTTTATTGGTCGGAACGGCCGGGTTTGAACCTGCGGCTAGTTGACACCCAATCATGTCGCCTGCCGGGACATTACATCACACTAATTCCTCAGATTCAAAACGGGTCGTGGATTAGAACCCAATCGATTTCCCCAGCAAAAACCAGCGGGGTGAGCGATGTCCCTACAAATCCAACGCGGGTAACATACCGATAGTAGATTAGTTATTAAAAGATCTCAGCCAATACCTTTGAGACAACAGAAACAGAAGCAATGCGTTACACCGATCTTCCAAAAAACAATACTCACTTTAAAGTACGACTACGGGCGTGTTTGGCTGTCGTGATTGTGCTGTGTACTGGCACTAACTACGCACTCGACCTCGTTAAGCCTATAACCATTCCGACCGAATCTCTTTTGGCTGCTCAAGACGCGCAATCTGTACTTAAGAATATCTACTTTGCTCGCCATCATCGCATCGTCAGATTAGACCCCGAGGTTTTGATGCAAGAGTCGGAGTTTAAGGTTTCGCTGTTCGACGGTGAGGAAATTCGACTCAGAACAAGCAGCATCACCCCAACTGGTATCCACGTTGAATGGAAGGGCGAACTCGTCGATCAATACACCGACCTACCACCAGCTATTATTGATCCAGAATCGGGTGAACAGATCACTGGAAAAGAAGCAGAAGCGCTTTGGCAGGCGGCAAGAGAACTGCAACTCCGAGTAGTGTCTTGGGACGTCGATCAGGATACGGGGCTCATCGCACCTCAGGGTCAACGTGTTCTGGCAGATGCACCCACCATCAGGCCCAGTCTACGGAGAAACGTCTACACCACGATTGAAGGCTCGCTAAAGCTACACAGCCTTGGAAAAACCATCGTGTTCAAAAACATTCCTGAACATCCAGATCTTCAACTGATGTACGAGGTCAATGAGCACGGTCGTAAGGATAGTGGTCCGAATCAGTCAGCGGAGATTCTCGTTCGTCAATACACTCAAAAGTTTCTTCATCGTACAAAGATAACGTACCGTGGTTTTCACCCACAACCGCCCTAAAGAACCACGGCATTGGCCAATCAACTGCATCTCAGTTGATGTGTTGGCCAACTATTTCCCACGTTCTATCTATTAGACTTAGGTCCCCAAATCTTCCCAACATTATGGACTCTGATTGTTTTCCCGGAAAAACATCCGTTACCCTTCAGTTTCGACCAAACCAGCGCAAAAGAAGTATCCGAAAGAAATCGCAAACACTGCTGCCGATAAGGACCAAAGCAAAAGTAGAATCAACAAACTTCGCATCGCACCACTTCCCCGTTGCTGTTATGTCTTCATTGAGCATTTAGAATGTGACAACAATATGAACAATTTTTATCAACTGTGGAAAATGCATAGCGTTTTCTTTGAGTCCACTCAAACTCTATAAGTCAGATAGAACCTTTCGTCAGAATCAGAACATCAACTATCGCGCCTTCAAGAAGCTCGCCTTCGTACATCCCGGACTGGATCTTTATACATGCGCCTCGGTTTTCTGAGACATTCCGTCTGCATTTTGGAAAGCAAACATAGTTTGTCATCCGCATTCGCCTCCCGCTGTGCATCGTTTGTTGACTCCTTAAGAGGTCGTGACGGTACTGGAAGCAAACGGCTTTTGCATCGAATGTTATGCGGATTCAATTGGTTCTGTACTACTAAGAACACTAATCCGTAAAATCTAACGACTGGATATCAATCCAGAATAGCGTGTAGAAAAAATTGCTTAGACTTTCGAAGGAAGGTAGAGCCGTCAGTTTGAGGAGACGATATCTCATAAATTTGGATCGCCACCGCCTCAAATTAACAGAAACCCAAAGGGACGGTGGCTAATCGACGTGAACCATGTCGACTGTTTTAAGCATAGGAGATTTCTGGGAATTGGGTGGATAGCGTTGTTCGAATGTGAACAAAAGCCCAACCAACAATCCAATCAGACTGTGTGGATCTGCCGATGGAGGGGCCATAGTCTCTAGGTAGTTGTTTAGCCGTCCTCTCTGATCTCCGAGAATACACAAACCTCTCGTTCGTAGTCCCACTTTCCACCCTCATCTAAGCAGCGATCAATTGCTAGGAAAGGAGAAAGCCAAAAAATGTACACCAAGAACACAAATATGGCACCAGCACCTAGAATTAGATAAGACTTCTTCATTAATATTGAGGAGGCAGGCCATTGGGACGATAGAGAGCGCAGACAGTCGGACAATCTAGTCCCAGATTAGCGAAACCCCTTCCAATTGAGTTCGCAGACCGGTCAGCGGCTTCATCGGCTGAAGATTGACCCAAAAGCCCATCAACGAATTCACGAGCATCGCTCACGTCACACGCAGCCTGATATCCCCCCTTGCCTCGCTGAGTTGCCTCACAATTTGCTTTACAGTGAAAGTATTTATCAGAGACCAGTGTATTAGCATCACACATATCCCGGTAGTTCCTGTACATGTCACCTGCACCGCCAACGTAATCTACGATCTGATCCTCACCTGGCTGCCTGGGTCCAAAACGATTGTTCCAATCTCTTCTGGTTTCAGATCGAGATTTTAGTCCATAAAAATCGATCCATCCATTGGGGTTCCCGCCGACATAACCGTACCTTTTTAGCCCACCAGCCAAGCCAATTGGATCACTGGTGGTGTATCTGCCTATTGAGGGATCGTATGTCCTGAAGTAGTTGTAGGACTCCTACTGCTTGTTTTTCTTCATGGGTGGCGCGAATAAAAGCGAGACAACCTCTAGAAAGATGCCAATAAAAAATAGCCAGCCTCCGTATTTACCTGTCAACACATAACTTAGGAAAGCTAAAAACGAAAAACACAAAAAAAACCATGGCACTCGTCGATATTTCATGACCGCCTACCTTGTTGCATTCCTTCCACGTCGACCATCAAATTCACAATCTTCACTTTCCTGCTCGCACTGTTGGTAGCAAGAAATGACTCTCGTTGATTGGCACATTAGGCCCGTCGCCCCACCTACCAGAGGTCCTCCCCCACCAAGGGTCACGGCGGATCCCACTGCCTGACAAATTGCCGCCTCGGGAGCGAAGATGCATCTATCTTCGCACGTATCCGTCAAAATGCTTCGCTCACCATTGGGATTGCGCGGGTGTGTTCCCTGGCAACCGACTCCTTCGCAATCACCGTGAGAAACAGGCCTGCGACCATCAGGATCGTAAAAGTTAATCGGTGAACCGTAAGCATAAGCATAGGTATTTAATCCACCGACTAACCCAATCGGATCACTCTGAGTGTATCTGCCTATGCTCGGGTCATATGTGCGGAAGTAGTTGTAATGGTGCCCGGTCTCCATATCGGCATACTGCCCCGGGAATCGCAGGTTAACTGTGACGTCGTTCATATCACCATCGGGGTCTTCATTTGGTGCAGCTTCCCCAAACGGATCGCTGTCCCAGCGCCAGATGATGTTGGCATTCGAGTTCGTGCCAATACGCGGCGTGCCTAAATGGTCCGTATGCAGATACGTAAGCTGGGTGCCTTCTAGTTGAGCCAGCGGTACGCCATCCATGTAGACGTATTCTTTGATCAGCGTGCCATTGGCATACTCACCAATGAGTTGACCGCTTAGGTTGTAGACGTAGTCGATGTCCGCTGAACCAGCCACTTTTCGTGCACGTTGGCCCAAAGCGTTATAGGTATAGGTACCCACAGTCACCGAACTGTCGACCACAGAGATCAATCGATTCCGATTGTTGTAGGTATAGGTGCGCGAGCCTGACTGATCGCTGTTCCGATTACCTGCGCCGTCATAGCCCAACGTCGCACCGGTTTGTGTCAGCAACCGGTTATTTGTTGTGCCATAGGTATGGGTTTGGGTCACCCCTGACTGTACCTCACTGGTCCGGTTGCCCACCGCATCATAGGTGTAGGTAACCTGGGCGCTGCTGGGCAGCGTGTAGGTATTTAGACGATCTAAGCTGTCGTAGCCAAACACCTCATTACCGCCGCCTTTGGCGATCTGAGTGATGTTGCTGACCGCATCATACGAGTAGGTCCATGTCTCGGGTAGCGTTGTCCCCGAGACCGGAATCAATCCGGATTGCAGACCGTTAGGCACGCGCCGGTAAAGTATCTCACCATTATCCGAGTTGGTCTCAATGCTGATCCCTAAGGGGTCTACAACTACTCGAGCACTGACGGACGCGATCATAGACGGTAACATCGGCTCGACCACTTCTAATGCGCCTTCTGGGTTAAGGGTATAGAGGTTAAACGACGGCACCAGACTACGTTTGTCTTTCACGGCAACCAGTTCACCTTCGCCCAACCATTGCATCCATCGATGATCAGGGTTTTGGGTCGCGTCTGGTTTTGGTGCTGAAGCCTGAGACGGTTCTTTGCCTTGGATGACACGCTGCTTGATGTCGCCTGGGGACAATGCATGATCATAAAACGCAATCTGATCCGCTCCCCCATCGACTTGTTGTATCGTCTCTCGGCCCATCATGTACAAATCACTGGTCGAGGTATGAGCAATGATAGTAGGTAACGTCTGCGTGTTATCTAACACACCATCAATGTAGAGCTCCAACGCAGCTCCACGACGCACGAACGCATAGTGTCGCCACGAACCGTCATTCAGACCAGAACGTTTGGAACCAACGAAGTATCCACTATTCGCAGACTCTCTCAAAGACACTCTACCAGCCTCTTCACTTGCGCCATTGTAATTCGAGAAAACAACGGTTCCAACAAAGGGAAATCCGGGCGTGTTCAACCCGTAGAGCACACCGTAGGCGTTTCCTGTCCATCTGAAGAACCCCTCAATTGTGTAGTCTGCTTGAGGGATCAAGTCGTTTGTATTCGAAACCACCAAACGACCACCGTCAAACTCGACGCTATTACCTGTAGTAATCGCACCAGTTTGAGATTGCATGTACGTGGAATAATATGTACCTGAAAGACCATTCCCACTTGAATCGACTGCCGTTGCAGTCACATCGTCCAGCTTCCAATAGGCGCTAGGTGTATCTGCATCGACTGCATAGTCGTAACCGTCTGGATGCATCATTGGGTCTGTTCCAGCAACATATTCATCATACTGACTGGCGCCATCGCCGTCATAATCTGCTGTCGCATCAGTTGCATCTAGTGGGTCGTGATAATTGACCATCTCAAAACCGGATGGAATCTGATCCAAGTCTTTGTCACCGAGGCTGCTCACCTGGGCTTTGATGCGCGCAGGTGTTAGGGCTTGCGCATGAATTGAAAACTCATCCATCGAGCCTTGAATGCTCCAAGCCTGCCAGTTCTGGCTACGACTCATTAGGTAGAGCCATGAGGTTGTGCTCACCAGGCCTTGTCTTGGTTTAGTTGCGATGTTCTCTAACTCGCCGTTTACCCAAATCTCCATCTCGTCGCCACGCCGGACAAAGGCAACGTGACGCCACTGACCATCATTCATACCAGCCGCATTAGTCGCTAGGGATACATCGCCTTCACGCCACGAAAACTTACCGGTGCTTCCGCCGTACAAAATGATGCCGTTTATCTCGTTTCCATTGTATTTCGAGAATTTTGAATAAATCATGCCGGTGTAGTCGTTGGTCCACCGTACAAATCCTTGAAGGGTGTAATCACCAGATAAATTTAACGAGGTGTTGTGGGTGATCGTCGCTTCACCCCCAGTAAACTCTGTTGCATAACCCGTGGAAAGCAGAGACCCGTCACCAACAGAAGTCGAGGCGGATAATGTCCCATTAAAACCGTTCCCTGAAGCATCTGCGGCCGTCGAGCCGGAGGTCTCATCAAATTTCCAATGCGCCAAAGGCGTTAAGTCCGCGACCATCTGGCTGTAACCCGCCGAGTTTATGAGCGGATCCGTACCCGCCAGATACTCAGCGTAGTTGTCTACCCCGTCACCGTCTGCATCAGCGGGGGTGTCGGTAGCGTCGTAAGGATCGAGACCCACCTGCATCTCAAACGCATCATCCAACCCATCACCATCGGTGTCGGTAAAGTTGGGGTCGATGACGTTGACGTTGACCGTTGCATAATTAGACGGGCCGCTACCGTCGGTGACGCGGTAGGTGAAACTGGTTGTATAAGGTTGTGTGCCGCTGGGCGTGTATTCCAGCGTTTGATCGCCGTTGATCGCAACTGACCCTACAGCCGGTTGTGTGATGCTATGGATGGTTAGCGCCGTGCTTTCCCAGTCTTCATCGTTATCGATCACATCGATATCCAAGGCCGCACCTAGGGAAACAGTTGCGCTGTCAGTGTAAGCCACCGGCGCAGCGTTAAACGCGTTGGTAAGGGTTTTGACCGAAGGTCGTCCTGCGGCATCGTAGGTCATGGTTTGATACAGCCCATTGCCGAACTCAACCGCTGACAGCATGCCCCGACCTTCATATAGCGTGGCGTCCACCAAATACTCAGTCACACCTGAGAGCGTGTGGCTGATGGTATTGACACGGCTTTGCGTATCCCGCGCATAGTTCACCACACGACCACTGGGGTAGGTCATAGACGTAACGCTATCGGCCAGATCGTAGGTGTAATCGGTGGTGTAGGTTGTGCTGTCGATGACGCGCGAGTCTTGAGTCACATTGCCACGATCATCGTAGCTGTAAGTAGTTGATCCAGACTCATCGGTGATCGATGTCAGCCTGCCTTTGGCATCAGCGCCTACGTCATACGCATACGTCACATTCTCTGAAGTCGACCCGGGATAGGTCGCGGTCAGCATCCGATTCAGAGCATCGTAAGTGTAGTTGGTCGTCACGCTTCGACCATCCACAAGCTGCGTCAGATTACCTGCTGCGTCAAAGGTGTACGTGGTCGTACCCGCATCCGCACTGACCTCTTGGATGAGGTTATCCATGCCGTCGTAGACATAAGTGGTGACCACGCCTTTAGGATCGGTCACGCTGGTTAAATTGCCACGACCGTCATAAGCGAGGTTAGTGACACCGGTGGCTGCATCGGTAGCCGTTTTGATCCGATCTAATGCATCAAAGGTTTGGCTGCTGTCGCGGTTGAGCGCATCAGTTGTTGTGGTTAAGTTGCCACCTTCGTCGTACGCAAAGTCGGTATCGTCGTTGACCCCATCAACCCACTCACGCAGTCGAGACAGCTCATCAAACATCTGATCTTGTGTCTGCAGGATGGTGCCGCCAGGACCTTTATGGGTGATCTCGGTGGCGTTACCGGCATCATCGAGGGTGTACTCCACTCGCTCTTGCAGTTCGTTTTCAATGGCGATTAGTCGGTGCGCATCATCGTACTCATAAGACAGATGCCCACCCGTAGGGAGGTCAACTTTGATCAACTGTCCCGCGAGGTCATAAGTGAACGTGGTGACCACATCGCCTTGGGAGGATTTGACGGTCCGTGAGGTCAGACGTCCTCGTTCGTCATATGCAAGCTCCGTCCGCGTGTCGTTAGCATCATCAATGGCCGTGGGCAGACCGCGCGCATCTCGGCTTACTATTTCTGTCATGTGTCCCAACGCATTGGTCACGGTGGTCAGATTGCCATTCGTGTCATAGGCATAGGTGGTCACATCAGTGACGTCGGTACGTGGACCATCAATGGTCGAAACCAAACCGTGGGTGTTATACGTGTAAGTGGTCGTCCGGGTATTGTTGGTCGTGACGTAAGGTACCGTTTGAGCTTGGGTGTCTTTGATTGTGCGGGTAAGCAATCGACCGGCACTGTCATAGGTCATGTCGATGGTTTGACCGGGCTTCACGATTTGGGTCGGGACACGGAAGGTCGAATGCCAAGTTGTTGTCGTGGTACGGGCATCCGCAGTACCAAAGGCTTCAACCTTTGAGGTCACAAGCCCTCGAGCGTTGTAGGTATAGTCAGTGACATTGCCGTTCTCATCCGTGTGAGTATCGACAAATCCGTTTGCGTCATAGTCCATTTCAGACGTGCTCGCGGCGCACAGCGCCGTGGCTTGGCCATCCACCTCACTAAGCTTACGGATGCCTTTGTTGACAACAAACGTATAGTCGGCGTCTTTACCTAACTCGTTTGTCACCGTCACGACATTGTTAAGTCCGTAGCTCACTGAGGTGCTCTCGACACTACCGGCACGCTCACTTAACGTGGCGCGGCGCTCAGTGTCGTAGTCGTAGGTCGAATAGCGCTCGCCAAGCTCATCCGTTATCCCGGTCACAAGATCATTGTGGCTGGTGTTCTCGTAGTGGTACTGAATCGTTGGGTTATCGTAGGTGACCAGTGGTGTCGCATCGGGATAACGAACGTATTCCAGCATGCCGTCCAAATTATAAAGATACGTGATCGTGTTGCCTGCCGGGTCAGTGACTTCTTCGATCCGTCCATCAATGTTGTGGGCGACGGTTAGACTGCGACCGGTATGGTCTGTGACAGAAATCAACTCGCCAGCTGTGTAGCTCAGTGTTGTCGTTTGGCCGTTTCTGTTGGTGATGGAGAGGAGTGCGCCAGAATCATCATAAATCTCGACGACATCATTGGGATGTACCACTTCCCATTCCTCAGCGACATCGTCGTAAGACAGGGTCATCGTGATGTCTGATAATGTCTCCCAGTTACCGTCCACTTGATAGTATGTGATCGCTTTTCCATCGGCGCTTTGAACTATCGTTTGACGTGCACCGAAAAAAGTTAAGTGCTGCGAATAGCTGAAGCGCCAATCACCATCAATACTATTGTAAGAACGCTTCCATACGAGGGGTAGCAACCCAGGGCCTTTGTAATCTGTTGCTGACAACATTTTGTTGCCTGACCCAAAGTGTATCGGACCACTACTCGTCGGTTGAACGGGGACAGGACAGGTTTTTGGTTCTCCTTTTTCTTTTTTCTCATCAGGCTCATCAGAAGAATTCACACAAAACCCGCCGAACAGCTCCTCACCTGCAGGGCATTGAGGGTCGGGGTACGAAATCGCAACGGCGCAATAGACTGGCGTGCTATCACGGCAAGCATAGTGACCACCGCCAGAAGAAGGGTGACTGGTTCTCAACGTCGTAGAATACGATGGACCAGGATTTGGTGTGTTGGCCGCAGTGATTTCTAGCCAGCGAGCGTGGCAGGTGTGATTAGAGACAGAGACGTGACCGGCATAGCTTGAGCCGCCAGGTTCAGACAGCAATGATTGAGCAGCTGTATGCGTGTTTGTCAAATGCACCGGGTCAGCATTTGGGATGATGATGACACCTGCGCAGTACGCCGCCTCTACAGAGTCGGTTGGGAAAGCTGCTCCCACGACCAAACAAGCGAAGACTAGTGACCGACTAAACCTATTGGCTACTCGTCTAATGGCGTTTCCTAATCCATCACGAATCCCAGCGATGCCATCCATCACACCTTCCCCCTCAGGTTAGAATTACGAAAGCACTGTCGTCCTTTACGCAAGCACCATAAGCCGAAGCGATAACGGCTTCAATATGTTGGAGGCGATGAATTGATGAATTTTGCATGATAGTGCTGGGGTGGCATGCGAAATAGAAAACTAAGTTGCCTCTAACGGGATAGGTAAAGCTGCGGATCGCATAAACATCGGCAGATTACCCTGGATGTCTCTTGAAACTATGGGCGCGATAGCTCTTTCGTCACCAAAAAAATTGAGATGTTCATTGAGACAATGGGTTAAGCGTTGGATAGAAACCGAAAGATTTGGAGATAGTGACTTTCAATCAACATCCGGCTTACGGTCTTTATAGCGATCTCATTCATAGCCGACGGTTCAGGAGTTTTTCCACAAGTTGGTCAATCGCAACTGAGGGACATTGCCAGCCATCAAAGTTGAGAAACACCTCTTGAACTACCTTTCCAGTAATTACACTGATCTGATCTTTCGTTGTATCCATAGGGACCAACGCATCATATGTCACTTCGTTCACCGCGCATTTATAGTACCGAGACAAGCTGCGCTCAGGATTCGCCCAGCTAGAAAGAACCCGCCCAGAGAGATTCGTCCACTTCCAATTCATTCGTATATTTTTGCCGTCAGGACACAGGTAATTTCCAAATGCTAGCGCCACGGCGATCAACTCAGCTACTCTTAGAATCAGTAATCCAAACTCAAGCGATTTACCCGACCCCGGCCCTCGTGGAGAGCTGTCATCCTCATACGCTCGCGACGCAAAGAAAAGCCCTTTTCTACCGTCAATTCGCCAGTAATCGAAACCGCCATCAAATTCATCAGGCTCTTGATCCATGGTCGCCTCCCAGACTCCGTTTTTGATAACGGGTTGATATTCAGGGTGCCGAGCGTTCCAGAGGTCCACAAAAAACGGCCAGCCCGTTAGGTCAGGATTCGTCCTGAGAAGCGCTGCAATCCATTCTTTTGTTGGAACTACGCCGCTAAGGTCGCACGGGAGCTTGAAAGCGACTTCCATTTGCCCTGCTCGGTTCGGATTTTGGAATTCAGTCATTCTCCTCTCCTCTATCTATGATTGCTTGCACCAGTGCTGAAGCGTCCGAAGCAAAGTCTTCCAACTCTAAATCTCCTGCTGGTGTTTCTTCTGGAGATTCAGCTGTTGCATTGACGGATTCCTGGAACACTTGAATGTTTTCCTGAGTCAAGTGCTCACGCAAAAATCGACCAATATCTGTAACGCGATTATTATGGCAGTGGTGCAAAATGCCTTCGAGATCAACTTGCGATGCGACAGTCGTGCTCGGCACTCCATTAGCCAACAGGGATCGCGTGTAAATTGCAAAACGTCGCAGCCGAGGGTAGAAGTGTAACTCCGTGTCAGTAGTACAGATGATTGGTGTTGTGACTCCGGGAGGCACTATGATTGCCACTACGCTGTTTTGACCTTCGAGATTTACAACATGGAACACATCAACAGGAAGCTGGGCATCGATGAATCCAAAGATCATCGATTGAACTGAGTCCTGTGTGAAAATTACCTCTGGTTGATAGCCTTCGGGTTTTTCCTCAAAAGCTCCATCATCGCTGACCCCCACCAACAATAACCCTCCGTCGTTGTTGTACATTCCTATGCACGTCTTAACAACCTTGTATTCATCGTGTCTATTCCGGCCAGGGTCTATCCAGGGTTTTAGTTCACAACGCAGTGTTTCTCGGGGATTCTCAATGTATCCGATCACGTAGTCTGGTAATCGTTCCCGGGCGACTTCAAAACTGACGGGCATGTATTATCGACCTCGATGTTTTTGAGTAAACCAGCCTGCTCTCTCTCTAACATCCCAATTAAGGCCTTATTTCTGGGCCTGAGCAATCAAATCTATCCCCGGGATGAATAGGTTAGCAATATATCATGGGGTATTTAGGAGTACCGAGCTGGCGTCTACATTTCACAGGATTGGGGTACAAATGGCCGAGAACATATCAGTAAGCCCCATTCTCCTCCTTATGTCGAACCATTAGCTTACCATCGCTTTCACTCTCAGCCCGCTTCTAAGAAAAACCGCCGCTTTTTGTAACCTGATTCGTTTAGATAATCACGTCCCCTTTCTTTAATCAGCCGACGACGAACTGTGCCCAACTTAGTGCCAATCTGACATCACTCAACGGCATCTAACAGCACGTTTTCGTTATCGGAAACAGGCCTCGACATCAGGGTGGATAACCTCAAGTCTTCTCAAGTTAGAATGTATACGATCTGAAAATCCCCGTGTCGACAGTTCGATTCTGTCTCTGGCCACCAATCAAATCAACGACTTACAACGCGTTTGGATCCTTTGACAAGTTTGCAGACACGTTTTGTGCCCATTTGGTGCCTAAATCGTTTCGCATCGTGACAGCTTAGCAGCAAAGAAAGCATTAAAGTTTCGTCTGTCACTACACGATGTCACAATTGTAACTGAGCACATCACTGGGTCGTGAACGTAAAATGGTAGGTATTAGGAGCAGTAATCCTGCAGGTATCGAGTACCACGGCCAACCCGGAGTGACATCCAGTTGCGTAGCTGCCGTCAGGCGGCTAATACAATTTGGAGATCAGGTAACTCGCACACAAATTCTTACTCATAATGGAGCGCATTGTCTCCTACTCACTATCAATGAAGTAGACCTAATCGCGATAAAATCCGGATTTGGTTCCGGATACGCTGGGGAGGGAGCAAGGGGTCTGTCAAATACTCTCGCACTATTGCTTCAGCACGGCAGCGAAATAGACGAACACTATGTTGATCGCGAAATCTTGGACCGGGTTGATCAGGCCTTGCTCAGATCTAGTGATATTGAGGAGCTAAAGCCTCCATCCCGGCCAATGCGATGGTATGACTACATTCTCGATTCGGACCAACGCGATAGCAACGCTCGCAATCTGTGGCGAGACTTCCCGCCGATAATCCCATTTTTCTCCGTCGACCATCGCCTTGTGGACCTGGCACTCACATTTTGGGAGGACCCAGACGCAAAACTGCTCACCGCCTATCGACGTTTGGAGGAAACACTCCGAACGCGGACTGCGATTGAACAGATAGGCGAAAAGCTATTTTCGCGAGCATTTCTCGGTGAGGAACCCCTACTGATTTGGGAAAACATCTCGGATAACGAAAAACAAGGTCGGGCTTCGCTGTTCACTGGAGCGTTTAAGGTTTATAGAAACACGCGGGCTCACAGAACCAAGCAGAACACTCCCACTGAGTTGTTGGCCGAGTTCAACCTACTGAACCACCTTTTCCACCTCGAAAAGTCCGCCGTATTGCGACGACTAGAATAGAAATCACAATCACTACTCAGTCCGACCCTGTATCTGGCCATCATTCAAACCAAACACTTACGAAAATATCACCTCGACTGGCGAGCCGTGTTTAGGCGTTTGTGCACAGCTGATGTCTAAATCGAACCGAAAACCCGCCGCCGCGCAGATGTTCCCTATGGACCACCTCTGCGGTTTCGGTAGACGCGTATTCCTCAGTTAATGCTCGGTGTCGCGCGGAGGAAACGGATCACTACCTGGTGATATGGTGTCTTTACTACGAAAACGCCCGTTGCGGCCTTGCGTAGTGAGTTCACCACCACCTTGATTATGAAGCATTTCTCGAGCTGCCGCTTCAGCTTCTGACTGAGTTGAGTGTGTTGATGATGCGCGATCAGAATCGTTGCGCTTGTTCACCCATTCCTTGCCACGTTTATAGACCGTGCGGTCTCTACCTTTGCTCATAAGTATTCTCCTTAGCAGTCTGGCAGATCATCTAAGTTGTTTATTGAGGTTTGATCACGGTCGGTCCGCAGATATTTTCCCTTAACACGATCACTTACGACGTGGATCTTGGTTTCACCCGATTGCCAGGGCACCCAATACTCATTAGTGTTGTTTTCGATGTCGCGTATGACATCGGCCTTCATGCGCGGAGACCAAGCTGATCCATCGTTGCAGAGTTTTGTAATGTCTCCATCACTGTCCTTTCCAGTTTTTCTAACATATCTTTTGGCCACTTGGCCCTCCTAACATTTTGAGGCGCGCAAACGTTACGTGCGCTTTAAAACCTCTAACTCTAAGTACGCTGAAGCGTTACTCAGTATTTGTAACGGTTCGGCGTATCCGTTATATATGGGCCAAAGTGAAACAACGAGTGCGTGGATGCAGGACGAAACAGATGAGAATCTGCTCATCTATGCGCAGTTCGCTGATAGTGATCCTGCAGATGCTGAGCGGGCGGCTTCTGAGTTCTGTCGGCGGTATCAGAAGAGCCTTACTCTGGCCTGCGAGGCTATCTGTTCACGCTTTAGTGATCTCGGTCTGGCTGGCGAAGACCTTGCAAATATGACCCTTCTGCACGCTCTTGAACGCGGAGAAACATATCTGCCGCCCGAGGATTTGGCGCGTCAATATTTGCATACGATGGGCTGGTTGGTAGTGAGCGCAAAAAACCGGGCGATAGACTATATCCGCAATCCCAAGCGGGGTACCGTTAAGCTAAAGGATGCTATGGGGTCTCAGAGTGTAGCGGCTCAGGACGTTGCCGAGTTTTTGTTGAGCACCGGGAAACTCGAAGCAGATACATCAGAAATGGACCGGATTGTGGAGGCCTTTTCCGAACTGGATGAGCGCTCGCAATTTGTGTTGATCATGACCCTAGAAATGAGTCTAGGATCGCCAGGTGAGGAGTACATGGTTCGGGGAACAGCATCGGAGCTGGCGACGCATTTGGGGGTCACTCCTGAGGCTGTCCGCCAGATCAGACGCCGCGCTTTGAAGGCAATCGAAGCGCGTTTGAAAGGAGCCTCGAGATGAGCGACGAAGAATTAAAGGAAAAGGCACTTAAGATTCTCATACGTCTGGATGAGGAAGGTTCCTGGCCGGTAACGTCGAGTGACCTCATCCGTTTCGCAGAAACTGTGTATGGGCAAGGCAAACCCATGACCCTGAGTGAACTCAGGCATGCGGTTGAACAAATTTCCGGTAATGCGGAAGAAGAGATCTCGGAAGGTTGGGCCATGGCAGCACGGGACGGTGGACGGATTGACCCTGAGGTGGTCGATGAAATGAAGAAGGACCGCGACCAAGCTCGTGATCTCAGCAAGGACTTCAATTCAGAGGATGGATGACGTTACCATCGCTCAGTTGGCGGAAGGTGTTGCAGAAGAGCAATTTCAAAATGAAGTTATCGCACCGCTTGTATTGATCGAGCGGCTTGGGATCACCTGGTCCTTCGGTCGCTATCAATCTGCGTTCGATGGTCTGATTGAATACGCAGACGGACGTTTCCACATCTATCTCAATCAAGACCGGTTAGGATCGCTTGAAGCACCGCGGACAAGATTTACGGCGGCGCACGAGCTTGGCCACTACTTCATTGATGAACATCGCAACACTTTGGTTAAAACGCGGCAAGCGCATCCATCGTTCATTGAGGTCCGCTCAGATTTACTCGTGGAGCGGCAGGCCGATCATTTTGCGTCGAATTTCTTGTTGCCAGAAAAGCGTTTCAGGAAAAAGGCGATATCGCGCCAACCATGCTGCAGGACAATTCTTGCTTTGGCTGAGACCTTCAACTGTTCCGTTCAGAGCACTGCGATCAGGTACGCCCTGACCCATCCTGAGCTTGTAGTTGCTATGTTTTGGGGGGAAGAGTCCAGACATTGGTGTTGGTCATCAGAAGCGGCGCTTGCCTTGACCCGCAACAAGGCCCACAAATCTACAAACAAAATCCCGCAAGGGTCAGTGACACATGAAGTTTTCCACAATCCGGTCACAAATGTTGTCGTCGATGAAACGCGGGGTTCACTGACCAGCAGTTGGTTCCCGACAATCTCTCCAGGAAGTTCTAGGGACAAAATTTGCCGCGAGAGTGCAGTGCAACTCGGTGGGTTTGGGGTTTTAACTGTATTATGGCTCGAGCCCTAGGTTCGGCTCAACTTGATTGTAATTCTTCCCTAGCTTGGGTGGTCGACATGTCAACTTAGAACAACATCTCAACCTCACGGCACCAAGAGCCGTTCAAAAACGCTGGACTGGTATGTGAGCTACGGGGAAAGTTGAACTCTTTACCTCAGGATTATGAAGGCTCGGTTCCTTTAGAAAAAATTGCTGCGATCCTACTATTTTTCGACCCACCCACAAAGTCCATCAATCGATCTGCACTACCCTCTCGATAGCTATCATCTGGTAACTGGTGGCTATAAACCTTCAACGTGACAACCGGGGAACTGTGTCCCAACAATCTTGATACGCGCGCAACGTCCTCTCCATTAGCGATCAGCAACGAGGCGAACGTATGTAGGAGATCGTGTAATCTGATCTTTCTTAAACCAGCACGGCGTAGAGCTGGGTAAAACGTTCGTTGGAGTAGATTCGCGTGTGAGATCGGCTTACCGACCAGATTAGGGAAGACCAGCAGCAGATCATCCAGATGCAGCAGTCCTTTGGGATCTAAGAAATGTGCCTTTTAACAGAGCTGCTGTTGAAATTACCCAACCGGTCAAAGAGACAATTGTGTTCCTGCAATCCCAAATGTCCGAAGGGAAACGCGCATTCTTTGTAAACACCCCCCAACAATTGGACTATCTGCATCAGCTGTTTTCGGGAGTAACAACACCTTGGCCATGGGCTTTGTTTACAAGCTACGATGAGGCGTTGACATGGCTAACCTCTTAACCAAGCACTTTGTAGATTGCGTAGGGCTGCGGCATTAGAATACGGATCACTACAATTCAGAATTTCTAGCACAACAAACCTAATGTGTTGGCATTCAGGCTAATTTGGGTCTTGAGTTGATCTTTTCGAATCTAGAATCAGCGGCGCATAGTACTCAGCAAGGGTTGTGGTGAATATATCCGCCCCATCGTATGTCGACAAATGTGTTGTATCGCGGAAGTGCTCTGGTCCGATTCCCGGCGTCAATTGGAAATTTCGAACCACTATGCCGGTTTCAATGTGAATCCGTTCCAGCATAGCCTCCAACCGGTGTTGCGCGTCAGCGTCATAATCTATCCAGGCGGTATTTCGTGGCATCAATATGATATCAATATTGTCAGAAACAGCCTCAAGGTTCTTCACCATTTTGATAAATGATCGACTAAGATTTTCGGAAAATTCTAGATTGAAAATATCTGCTGTTCGGACTCGCCGATCCAAATCTGCTTGCAGGATCAGTGGGTGTCGCTGTTTTTCATTCCAGTCACGCAGCGCTGATAAAGTATCTTCCTGAAATTGTTTTTTGTCATTCCGGCCACCGCGAAACTCTTCGTTCCAATACACAAAGCCTCCCCCTGCATCACGATCACGCAATCGTTCAAATTCTGACAAAGCCTTTGCGCTCGCAAGCAGCGCAGCCTTGTAGGCTGGGGTATGTGAGCCGTTCTGACGAAAAAGTATGGAGGGTGCAAAACTGGTTAACATCTCCGCAGAGATACCGTCCCGCAGGTAACGAATGTTCAGCAACCGAATGCCGCGCGCAGGGTCCTTACGGACAACGTCCCAAAGCTCAGAACCGCTAAACAATATTGCGTGATTTTGGTCACGTGTTGTAAAACTCCTAGCCTCTCGTACCTTGGTTAGCTGAAAAGGATTAAATTCCAACAGTACCAAATCTATTTTCGCGCGTTCCGCCTCGAAATGCTCACGAATTCGGCGTGTCATAATCTCCTGGTATCCTGGGTCGACATTGGGCACGCCAAAATTGTAGCTGGTGGCAGTGACCCCTCGTAGAGCCAATTCGGCGTCGAACAGCAATGGGTCAAATCCATACTGCACCATAGAAGATCCATAGACGATTATCTGAGGTTCTACTTTAAGATTTTCGCTGATGGTCTTGAGCATGCCAAGGGGCTTTTCGATTCGATCGTTGTATTCACCAATACCAAGACTCACATACATAAGCACAACAAGGCCGAACACGAGCACCCCGCTGATCAATGTCTTGACAGCAACTTGAATCGGCTGATCTCGCCCCGATGGGGCAGAACCAGATATCGGTTGGCTCGGGTCAGAACTGAAAATAGATGAAGGCATCGCTCGGCGCTCCGATTAGAAATCCAAAGAACTGAAAAAAGACAATTAGGGGCCATAACAAGTAACGACGTTTTTCAATTGCACCGCTGAAATTAAGGACGACCCAGTCAATCAGATGCATACCAACCAGCGCAGAAACAACCAGGATCAGCAGCAATGTTGAGTTCTCATCTATACCGCTAACGTGGGAATTCAGATGATGCATACTGGCAATGATATCCATTGCAGAGCTCATATCCCCCGCTCGAAACATCACCCAACCAATCAGGACTAAATGGAACGTCAACATTGTTTTCAGCAGTACTACAAACCAATTTCGCGAGTACGAAATTGGTTTCAGCCAACTCAGATGCGTCAGAAATTGGGTCGCGACCACCAAACAGCCGTGGAAGAGACCCCAGATAACAAATGTCCAAGCAGCACCATGCCAGAGTCCGCCTAACAACATGGTGATCATCACGTTTCGGTAGCGATACTTTTTGTTGCCTCCCAGGCTTATATAGAGGTAGTCCCGCAACCAGCTCGAAAGAGAAATATGCCAACGACGCCAAAAGTCCACGGGTGAACTGGCAAAGTAAGGCAATCTGAAGTTTAGGGGTATCTTGAACCCAAGAATCAGTCCGATGCCAATCGCCATATCCGTGTAGCCGGAAAAATCTCCGTAAATCTGGCCTGCAAACGCCAGCACACCGGTCCATGTTTCAAGCATCCCCTGCGTCGAACCATCAAAGGTGTTAGCCGCAACCTCGCCCAACAAATCGGCAATGGTTTTCTTGAATAACCCAATGGTAATAAGGACAAACCCATGTTTTGCACCAGACCAAGTAGGTACCGGCAGAGTTTCAAATTGAGGCAATATCTGTCGCGCACGTAGAATGGGGCCGGCGACCAATTGCGGGAAAAATGCCAGGGCTGCAGTGAATTGAAGGAGTCCCTGCCGAGGTTCCATCTCCCGACGATAGACGTCGATCGTATAACTCATACTTTGAAAAGTGTAGAACGAGATTCCTACGGGCAATATCAAATCCAGTAAATAAGGGTTCGACTCATACCCAAACAGCGCGACGAGCTCGTGTACAGACTGCAGTGCAAAATCGGCGTATTTGAAGACGCCTAGAATGCCTAGATTGGTCGCTACTGATAGACCAAGCAGGAATTTTCGTCTGCGTGTGTCAGAGGCATTGTGAATGGCAATGGCGAGAAAATAGTCAACGACCGCACTGAACACCAACAACGGTATGAACCGATAATTCCAGCTGGCATAGAACACTAGGCTCGCGACAAGGATAAGTAACAGGCGCGGTGTTCTGCGTAGAAAAACGAAACTGTACAGGACGAAGAAAGTTGCAAAAAAGACAAAAAATATGGGAGTGCTAAAAATCATCGCACGAATCTTAAGCCGTAAGGTTGTTATGGCTGAGTCATGTATATGCCTGAGCAGCTACAATCAGATTCATTCGAGCTGATTTTTTTCTGCTTTAGATCGCCCGACAGTCGTAGTTAGGGTGTATTGTGCGTCGTCAAATTTTCAAAATCGATATGGGTGACTATGCGCGGTGTTTAGCTGTCTACAATTTTTGAGGTCTAGCTTGGTTCATCCTAGTCACGGACTGAACCAACATTGCTGTCGTTGCGCACAAGACATAGCAGATAACTGTGATCTGAAGAAACAGATTCACCTGGGTGGTGAATAAACCATCAAGGGACTGTCCTAAGAAAGCAGATATCAGAGAATGATCAAACTGACTCAACGACGCCATTTTCAGAGTGCTCAAGAGGAATATCGTAAACCCGGCGCCACTTGCGCTAACTAGGCTGAGCACTCGAATCCACCATCTACGTTTGAGCCGACGCATTGCGCGCTCAGAGAACCCGTCATCCACCAACAGATTTTGTTCACGGGTGAAGAGGGCTTGGATTGGATCTTGTTTTTCAGCCATTTGTCATCTCATGGTCATAGCTTTCTAACTCACCTTTCAATTTGATTTTTCCACGCTGCACCCAGCTTTTTACAGTCCCCAAAGGTTCACCCATCGTATTTGACACCTCCGTATGCGACATACCAAATCCATAAACTAACACCATCGCGGTTTTCTCGTTCTCGCTGAGTGTCGTAAGGGCACGCCATAAATCAATGGAGGCCAAACCCGCTTCTCCACTTTGATCTTCTGAGCTTAAAGCAATCGCATATTCTTCCAATTTTTTGTGGGTACTGCGGCTTTTCCTTTTTCTTTCAAGAACTCGTAATAGGCAATACCACCTATCCAAGCTCTAAACGACCTACCAATTTGATATTGTGATATTCGCCTGTACGCTCGAATAAATGTCTCCTGTGCTAGATCTTCGGCTAGCGATGGATCACGCGTCAGGTGATTCAAAGATGCCCGCACGGCGCCTTGGTGCCTGGATATCAAAACGGTAAACGCTTGATGGCTGCCGTTAGAAACCACTTGTGAGACAAAGTGGTCGTCACTTTCCTCCACAGATGTCCGCCACTAGCGTTTCTCAAAAAAGTGAAAGCCAAGAAGAGCGAGTCCAAAAAAACCAGGGAATGCTGAGACGCCAAACAGAATCCACATCACAGCTTGCGTTTCTCCTGCATCTTCAGGTCTTGCAGGACTTACCTGAATGGCAATGCCCAGAACGATACAGGCTAAAGCTCGTGCGAGACTGAAGACCCCTCTTCTGAGATCCGAATTGGCTTCGAGCAAATTAGCGAGCGCTGGCGTAATTTCACTGCCGTTTGCTAAGGCGCTGTGCAATATCTCCATCAGTTTTGTTTGATTGCGGTGTTTTATCCAAAAATAGGCAATGAAAACAAGCGCGAGCGACAAAAACATCGTAGAAGGAATGATGGCCGTCGCTAAAGTAACGCCTTGTTGAACGGGTTCATCCATTGGGTTCCTATCTCCGTTTCCAGTTTTTCGATACGCTCAACCACAGACAGAATTCTACCAACTAGCCGGCAATCTAGCTTTATCCAATCAAGAGCTACCCGTTGATAGACATCTGCTCTTAGTAACTGTATGCATCGGCAATCGGATTCGGATGCAATGAATCAAAACAAAAATAGGCTGGGTCATACGATTAAGCCGGGAATTCACTCAGGTAGATAATGGGCGAGCAAAAAAAATGCCAGAATAACCAGCTACGCCAGATTAGATTAGCCATGTGGCGTGTCTATCAGTTCAATCCAAAACCAAATCCGCTTAGTTGGATCGACAGGGCGAGCAGATCTAACCATCTGCGCACTTCGATCAGCCGATGTCGAACTGTGCCCAACGTAGTGCCAATCTGATCTCACTCAACAGAACCTAACAGCACATTCTGATGCCACAAAAATAGCATCAATGTCAGTGTGGATAACGCCAAGTGTTCTCAAGTTGAAATGTATACGATCTGAAAATGAACTTCGTTAGGTGAGCAGAGTTGCAGGTTTCCTCGTGTCACTGAACGCTCCCTACTTAGAATTGAAACATCGTTTCCTAATAGCTCAACTAACTTAGCACGTAATTCTCCTTGGACAACCCCTGACCGGATTCAGGGAAATATCAAACCCTTCAGCTTTACCGCTATAGCGGACCCATGTCGGACGCGTAGATTTAAGGTAAGGTCGGCATTCAGTATGGGAACGCTCCGATGCTCTTGCCCGCGCCAGGATTCACTCATCTCTATTCGAGTTTGTTTTTTACGGCTCCTTCTGCGCTGGTTCCGATTCAATCACACTAGTACCTTTGAACACTTCCTCCGCAGATCTGACGTTCTCAACGAACGTGTCCAATTCTTCACCAGTCACTTCAAGAATTCGACCGACCATTATTCCTAAGTGTACTCTCGTGGCTTCATCGGCAATGTTGATGATCCAATTGCTATCGTTAACTAGTTCGACGATGTCACCGATGTCGGTAAGGCGAGCTGGCATGTAATCCTCAATTTCCCCGTCACCATACCGAAGTAACTCAATCCCTTGATCGGATAAACGCTCATATTCCTTAGTAAGCATCCGTTGCTCATCTTCTGTGAGGTCCAGTCGTAGAGCTCTGTGCCTTTCGTCAAGATAGCTCAAAAGATTCTGAACCTGTTCCCTATCCCCATCACCAACAAATTGTCTTAGAGAGGTGACAAGTGCTTTCCTATCGAGGCTCTTCTTATCGTCCAATAAAGCTTCCGCCTGGGATTTACCATCAATTTGGAATAGGTTCTTCACATCTGCGCTACCAATCTGTTCTAAGTAGTCCCTATCAGCAACTATCGCCCATGGCGTCTCGAGCGCGTCTAACAGTTGTTGATATGCAGTGAAGTTGTGTTTACCACCAACATCTATGACCTCAACGGACCGATTGTCCCTAAAGCGCTCCGTACCCAATTCGATCAATGAACCAATGATAATCCGATCCGTTATACCTTCGACCAAAACAACTTTGTCTGCGAAGAACAGGCGTTCGTTGTTTTGACTATTAATCATTCGGACCAACTGCTTGTTCGATGGGAGTTCCGGCAAATCGCGCAAAGCGACCATTCGACTTCCTTCATTTGGCCGTCGATAGACCCGCACAACGCTTTGAATGGTTTCCTGTGACACAAACACCGGCGAGTGAGTGGCAATGATGAACTGGTTGTTTCTCTCAGACGCGAGCTCCCCAAACAATCTTAGAAAGATTCGCTGCCAACGTGGGTGGAGGTGCAGCTCTGGCTCATCGACCAAAACCAAACCATCCCTTACGTTTAGCGCAAACATGGCGACTAAGAAATGGATGATTTCCCGTTCACCGGAGCTAAATATCTCGGCAAAAAACATCCTATCGCCCCGTGTAAGACCGAGACGAAATCTGGTTTGGTCCTCGTCATAGTCGAGGTCCCAGCCGTATCCAAGCTTTTCCAAGTAGCGGTCGAGCAGAATGACATCCGGTTCTTTTCGCAAAAAGTCTTGAAAGTGAGCTTCGCGAGACGCGCCAGCCCGCGAGTTTGATCGACGGAAAAGCCTAACGAAATGTTGGGATCCCCACTGAAGCAAATTCGTTTGGCCGGTGGCTGCATTAAACGCAGTTTGGTAGCCACTTAGATATGTATCTTCGGTGAGCTGACCGGCCTGTATTTCGAACCCTTTTGTAAAAGTCCTTTCAGACGAGAAGAAAAAGATTGGTGCAGAAAGTACGACATCCGGGATCCTGCTCGCTATCCTCATAAATATGAAGAAGTCATTTAGGTAGCGTAGGAATCCATACGCACCCGAATTCTTCTCAGGGCTAACGAGTTCTCTGTCTACGATTCTGTAGGAATAGGACTCCGACTCTTCAATTTTTGGCAGGAGCTCGCGTGGTTCATAGGTAGCGTATGGTCTCTCGTAAAATTGAAGAGCATTGTTGATCTCCTCAAGGTTTCCGCCGATTACCTTAATGTTCTCAATGTCGTGAGCTTCTGGCTTTAACTCAATCTCAATTACCTGCGTTTCTTCGTTGCCTGCGTATGTTGAAAGCAAGGAGCGAAGTTGTGCCTTTTTATAAGTTTGGGTTCTTTCCAAGAGCGACTGCTCATCATCTTGTTTCACTTGCCATTGATGAATGAAATAGTGGGTCAAAACGACAGAAATGGTTTTCTGCAAGTTGCTTTTGCCCCCACCGTTCGGTCCGATGAAGATATTCAAGCCGTCATCAAACAAGAATTCGGTTGGATGTTCGTAGCTCGTGACGTTTTGTAGGAGTAATCGTCGTATTTTCACCTATATCACCTTGTCATCTGTTCTCGCGGAAAAACTATTCCAAGACAATATGCTTAACCGTTCAAAGGCCTGTTTGGCTCGTGAGCCCTCCTCAAAACAATAACAAATTTGACGTCCGCTTTCTTCGAATAGCTGTCGTTTTCGGTGGGACACAATCTAGCTTCTAGGTGAAAGTTGTACACACAGACACATTCAGTTTGAGTATCACGTTACGCGCAAGCTGTGCGTTGTTAAACCACCCCTTAACAGAGGTGATAAACAACGCGCTTGGCAAGGAAGAAGCCGCTCTCTTCCATTGCATCCATCTAGCGTGGCGCACAGCACGACATTGAGCCTCAGTGCACCATCTAAACGTATCGCCTTTTCACCAAGTCGATGGCTTAGAAAGTTGCATTCCTGCCCGAATCACACCATATATGCACACATGGTCGTCCAAACCTCGTTGAGAAAACTTCACACTGCCACAAATCTCATCGACTATTTCATACAGACCAGTTGTGAGCCTTCGTCCTGTGCACTCTGGCCAATCTATCGCGATTGGATGACAATGACGAATGAGTAGTCTTGGCAAATCAAGACTCGTCTCTCCGAGTTGTCACACCACTATGACCCCTCATCTCGGTTCGGCAGGTGTCGCGAGCAAACACTTTGATACAAAGAACCTGCCGAGTCTGTAGGATATTGACTCTGCAATAATTTACATTTGCAGGGAACCACTGTCCCTCTCGATATTATGCAAAATTAACAAGACGCCATTAGATATTCTGCGTCAACCCGTCTCTCATATTCATCACGTAGATTGATTCCGAGTCGAAACCATCACAACCAAATCCTGCTTTGAGTTGGATATCAATATTGTTCCTAAATCCAATGTCTTCAAGAATGCTTTGGTAAACTCTTCTCTCATATGGTCGACATATTGTGCAAAATCCAATTCACAGACGAGGCTGACATGTACAGGCCAGGCGACCACGCCAAGCTCCATCAACCGCATCAGTATGCCTTCCATAACGTCTGCATCACGGCGCTGTAGTTTCAACCCTTCTCCAGAGTGAAACCAATGCGAAAAAGTCCGAAATGGATCCGGTCGTAGGTGTATCGGACACAACATTGCTCCATTTCGTCGGCGGCGGAAAAATCGCACATTATTATATGTATTACTGTATTGGGTACTTAGTATGCTCTCCCGATATCTACCCTATCTAAATATGTAAAGAAGATTACAGGCGAATACTATCTTTCTACAAATGTATGTTATCATCTAATTTTTAAAGAGTGCCCTCGCCATTAAAATCAAGCTACTGTCTATCGAGCAACTTTTTGCCAAGCTCAGTTCCAGATTACACGTCGCCGAACGCGGGCCGATGTCAAATCTGAACTCTTCCCTATGAGGTAGGATCATGGTCAATCTACTACTCAAACATTTTGTGCAGTTTCTGTTAATCCCGTCGGCTGGTGTCACGATCGCGTGGTACGGCCACATAGCTACGGACGTTCAACCGCAGTGGTCGTTGCTGGATTGGACTCTGGTTGCATTCGCGATCGTCGTACTCATCGAGTTGATGGTATTCCGGGTTGGAAACGTGATTACTTTGCTGCTCGTCTTTTTCTCAACGGCTATCATCACGCTGGGTATTCCCGCGTACCTTTTTACGGTCGGTTTTCCGGTCAAGGTTCACGGTGTAATAGATCATGGTGGGCTGCTTCTCGGTTTGGCTGTGGTCGCGGTGTTTTCTGCGCGTTGGCGTGTCTACCAGGCCGGATACACCGCCCTCGATGTTATCGAGGCTTCCGGAAACCTTCCTAAGGGATCGCTTTCGAGGTTGTTAGACAACAGTGGGACCACAAATCCAGATCGTTAGTGGTCTCGTTTCGTTCTTGGTTATTCACTAGCCACAGGCAAATTGTGATCTACCTTCGAATCCGCCGTCGCCGAATTCAGTGTTGGATCTCAATCGTAGTCAGCGCATTGTGCACTTTGGACGCGTAACGAAGTCGGTTCATTCGTGTGCGCTCTGAGGTTCCAAAGCCGGCGTTATAAGCGCCCACGGCGTACCAATTGACGCCAACGTGCGCGAAATTGCTAGCGAGCACCCATGCGCCCACGTGGATATTGAGGCAATGCGATGTTTGTACTTCCGACCATGTAATACCCAGCTTCTCTAGCTTCGGTTCCCAATGGCTGTTGATCATCATGACTCCATAATCGGTCGTACCATTGCGATTAACGTTTGTGGCTGTCATGTCGAACTGGCTTTCAACGGCGGCGATCGCCAGCAAAAGCTTGACATCAACCTGGTACCGTTGACTCGCCTTTTCGAAACAGTCGTAGTGCGGAAAGTGATCTGCGCGAACTGGATTCGCCACAAAAACGGCCAGGCAAGTCGCCAGGAGAAACCATGCCGTTGCACGAGTAGTCATAACTTCGGCGGCCCACTCGTTGTTTGGCTTTTCCTGAGCACCGCCTGGAAGTCTACTTCACTAATCCCGTCTTCTTGGCTCGGCACTTCCTCCATGTCCTCGGCGATGATCATGGCGTCAGATTGATTGGCCTTAAGGTGGGTCACCAACGCCCCCATATCGTTGTTTAGATGTGAGGCGAACCGATCAAATAGAATGTCCTCCCGATCTTCGGCCGTCACCGCTTGTCCGCTTGCAACCCGTTCACTGGCGATTGATTGGACGTCCGCCTTTGCTGCCGAATACGACTGACCGAATACCTGATCGACAGCTGCGTAATTGACATCGTAGGTGGTTGAGTCTGCTGCTCTCCCAGAAACGGAACCTTTAACGCCAGCGTCTAGCCCCGTCAGGAACTCAGCAGCCCCAGGTACACTATAACTCGCGTGGGCCTCAGCGCCCGCAGACTGCGATAGCGTCACCCCCGAACTTTGAACGCGGCCGATAAACGACGCCATATCCATTTTCAAGGCGTCTCTTGCCACCGCGTCGCCGTCGGTGGCCCGAAGGACTTGTTCCAGTTGATCTTCATTCCCGGGGTTTGTTAACAGCGCCGAAGCACCAAACGCCCCACCAGCGCTAAAACTTTGATCCACGCGCGTTGAACTGTCGACAGCGGCCGAGCTGCCGGCTCTTACGCTGCTCGCCATCACCTCTCCGTCCGAATTCAGAGATACCGTAGCTACCCCACCAGAACCCACAACAGCAGCCTGGTCACCCGTCATCACCCCGCCACGTATAAGCCCGTCCACGTTGTCAGCATCATAGCCAAAGCTTCGGTTTGCTCCAGCCTGAGCCATCGCGAGTTGTTCAATCGGAATGCCAGACGCGTAAGAAAGATTTTCGAGCTGTTCGGAATTCGCGTTTCGAACGAGAGTTTCATTTTGCGCAAGGTCCGCAGTGCCCGCCATGAAGCCTGGTTCGGACATCACCTCCTGCAGTGCCAAGCCACTTTGTGTCGACATCACTTGATTCGCAAATGCCCCAGATGCAACCTCACCGACCGTCATGTCCGCCAGTTGCGACATATTCGCACTTTGCATCGCGGCCTGCATTTTCCCGCCGGACTCCGCTAACTGTCCAGGATCCACACCCATTGCATGGGCGCCACCCATAATCCCGGCAAGATGATGATCCGCCAGATGTCGATTGTTGGTCATGAAGTCGACTGCGCGGTCCGCATCTCCATTGAATGCGTTCACATCGCCAGTGATACTGGCCAAACGCATTTCGGAATAGGCTTGCGCTGCGTCGCCGTCGCTGAGCGCCTGACCGGTCCGTTGCGCATGGATATCCTTGAACGATTCGATATTCGAGGCGTGGGTTCTGGATTCACCAGCCGACATGAGTGTTTGGTAGGTACTCACGAAATGGCCGAAGTCATTTGCATTGTCGAAACCCATACTGTTCATGCCATCAACTTTACCTCGCGCCTCACCAAACCTTTGGGCTTGTTCCAGGTTAGTGACCTCACTCGCAACAGAAAAAATATCGCCTGGCGACATCGGGTCACCGCCACTTTTTGAGACGTTGCCTTGATGCGCCAGCAGGCCACCAAGGTCAGAACCTGCACTTGTTGCGCCCTTCGCCCGAATGGCATCGCCGTGCGACATACCCATCGCGGACGTTGCCTCAAGATACTGTTGCGATACACTTAGCCCTGACCCGCTAGCAAAAGCGGATGCTGTGGCGTGGCTTTCGAATCCGAGTGACCCCATATTCAACGCGGTCGCGTAACCGGCCGAAGCCGCCTGCAACGATGTCCCTTGTCCCTCCGGTGTCATGGATTTGTCCGCCGCACTCGAACCCGCACCTTCAACCCGGCTCTGAAAGCTGTGTGCCACTTGCGATAGCGCGTAACCTGAAAACCCGACGAGAACCGCCGCAAGCAATGACGCAATGGTTATCCCCATACCGCGGGCTTGACCAAAAATGGCAAGCGCCTTTGTGGAAACCTCGGGCGTCAACATCATGGCCGTCAATCCCATGTTGTGGCGCTGGATCTCCTCAACGGCCACCAGCGCCTGGTCCATTGCGCCCCGATGCATGACTGCATCTGAAATTCCCCAAAATGTCAGCCAAGAGAGCAGTCCGAGCATGGCCAAAAGCGATTTTGGGGCGAGCGGCGTCACCAAGAACACAACCAACAATGGGAACAGGCCGAGAACGATGGCAGTGACCGTGGCGCGGACCGTGGGGAGCCATTCATTGGCTGACTGCGCAATGCCAATGCCCTCTGTCAACACAGCACGATTAGTTAACGCGCGTAATCCGACGTCCGGGTTTTGATCTTGTAGCGCTGAGGCAATCGCTGTCGCCAACGCGGCGTTTCTCAAAAAGTGAATATGGTCTCCAGCCGTGTTGTAGATTGAAAGGTTTTGATCCGACAGGATCGCCTGGCATCGCGCAAGTTGGGCTGCGTCCCCTGGGTTGAAACCTGATTTTTGACAAACGGTATTCAGCATCGGCGCATAGAGCGCGGCTTGGTTCAGTTGGGGTTGAAGGTTATTGTTCCAGTTATCCTCACAGCTCACGGCAACGCCGCCTTTGTTTGCGACATCATAAAATTCGGTGAAGTCAGCCGGGCTGCGCAGTTCCCGCAATAGCGTAAATAAGCTGCCTGTCCCGCTACGTAATTGGTTCAGATCAAAGTTATAGGCCGGTTGAATCAACGCCATTTGTGAACAATCGGTGTAGTAACGCCTAATCGATTTGTTTAAGTAGTAGTCGGAAAATCCACCGTTGTAATCATTCATGGCGTTCAGCAGCATTTGAAAGTTTATTCCGCCTGCGCTGTCTGCGTACGGGAACGCACCGTTGTTGTCGACCAATTCGACGACGATTCGCTCAACCTTGTTCATCGTGCCAGCGACAAATATAACCAAGTCTGGGACACCGCCTACGGGCTGATAGGCGTTCCTAACCGGGTCGTAGACATGCATCGTCCCCGTAGGAATAACCAAGCCGCGAAAGATAAGCACCCCAGTTAACGTCATAAATGCCCACGACCAGGTGCTGCCACTGGCGTTGTTAGTCAACGCTTTCACCCCTGACGCCATGGCCGCAAATACAATGCCAAGAATTATCGCAATGGCGATGAGATAGAGGTATTCGTTGTCGCCAAAGACCAAAGCGAGGCGTTGGAACGCAGCAACCGTCTGATCAAAGCCGTTGTACGTGTAATAGTCCAGATCCAACGCGAACGCGCTTGCCGGTATCAGTGCAACTAGTGGTGCTGATAACTTAGTACAACGAATAGCTAGGGATTTCATGGGCGGGGCACCTACTCCGATATCAGTTGGTCGCCTCAAGCGCTGCTTTTCTTCGAAGATCGCGCTCCTGTTGCTCATGGAGTTGCGCGAACTGCCAATGAGCCAGGTTCTCTTGCACTTTTCGTACGTAGCTTCGCGACACGCCTTGCCGGACCTCGCGAACTGATTCCTGCAAGCGACCAAATTCGGTGAGTCCTTTCTGGAAGACTCGAACGTTGCACTGATTACCGACCGCCGCACCATCAACGCCCGGCATCGTCGCAATCGCATCGATCTTCTGGAAGAGATAGTCGGTATTGCGATAGAGATCGTCGAATATCTGGTACGCATAAGCGGTTGCTACCACATCTGTCATCACCGCGATCGTCATGGGTGTGTTCTGCTGTGCAATCGCTTTGCGGAGGATTGAGTAAATTGGAATGGGCGAGTGCTCAATAAACGTCACCTGCGCCGCCGTTAGGGGTGCTTTTGCGGCTATATTGTTAGCAATATCCGTCAACCTATCTCCAACAATCACTTGTATTGATTCCGCGTTGTCATCTACACACGATCCGTCCACCAACTTGGCTTGTGCCGTGCCGTCTAACATGTCATCAATGCCAATCTGATCGTTGGTGGGACAACCCTCTATACGTGTAGCGACAGGAATCAGATCCGTAGCCTCCGCGCGGACAACCACATCGCCAATGTACCCGCGCATGATGTCCGCACTACCAGGAATCCCAAATAGTGTGGCTGCATTTTCGATAATTGAACCGCTGCCGAAGAGGGTCCGAAAGTCTGCCGGGCACTCCAAGATCTGCGTTTTGAGATCCACGATCGGATTGTTGTTGCCGGCTTGAATGTCTTGCTGGGCTTGGTCATACGACTTGTTAATTGATTGGCTCAGGCTTTCCCCGGACGTAATTTCATTCCAGACCGCACCAAGCACATCAGGATCGTCTTCCGCGACGGCCGTTACGACACGGTTGGATATCGCGCAGTCATCCAGCTGCAGATTGTTCAGCCAGTTGGTTGCACCCTCAAGCTTTGACATCGAGTCAGAGAGCTCTTTTGCCATGACCTTTAACGCGATATCAAATGCCAGCGCCGGGGCCGCTTGAATGATGTTTTGAAATTTTTGGACGAGGTAATCAGCATCGAGAAATGACATGCCGCCAAGAAACAGATCTACCCCGCCGCAGCCACTTTTTAGCTTCGGCAAAGTCACTGTAATTGGGTGATCTACGGCCATATTCAATCGCCCCTGAAAACCGCCGGCGGAATAAAAGCCACGTTGCTGGTTTTGGTAACTGCTGCTGCCCGTCACGACTGCGTTGTTAAACCAATCATCTGTCCAGCCCGCCTGCGCGGATCCGGCCACGAACATCGTAACCAACGCTATGGCTCTAAGTACTTGCTGTTTCATAGATCCTCCTTCGGCACCACGGTATCGGCGAAACCGCCATCCTGGTATTCCGTCGTGAAAAATTGTTTTTCCGTAATCTCGCCTTTGAGTAGCCGTACAGCTCGATAGGTGTTGTCTTCGATCGCTGCAACTGATTCAAGGCCAATCGCGATCGGCATCCAACGCTCGGAGCCGCGTTCAATGAGGATGGTCATTGGCGTGGTCGTGATGTTGAATCGTGCCTGCAAGGCGTGATCCCGGGTAATGTCGACATCATCAACCACCCAGTGGTGCCGGTCGGCAAAGTACTTCAGAACATTAATCTGACTCGCGCAGTATGGACATTCGGGCGAGGAGAACATAATCAATGCATAGTCGTTGCGTGAGCCACTCAGAGATCTCTCGATGCGATCCCCGCGCACCTGAGTTTCAATATCTCGGCCAGCGCCTGATGACGCAAACGCGGAGCGCGCATTGAGCTCTGGGTTCTTAAGCATCACGTATTTTGTTAGGGCGGTAAATGCGAGTGCATGCCGCCGGACGACGTCCTGCACTGTGTAGTAATCAAGGACCGCTTCGGGCGTTTGCTTCCAGACTGCGTAGACCTTCCGGTCCTCCAGTTCCTTCTTAATGTCCAACGGATGCATCTCGGCCAGTACCTGCATTGAGGGCAGCGCAGGCAGTTCATACTGCGCCATGGCCTCCTCTTCTTCTTCCGTCGGTTTTTCTTCATACCACCAGAAACCTTTCTTCTCGGTTTCGCGTTCGGTCTCGGCGTACGCAAGAGAAACTGTCGTCCCAAATAGCGTCCCCAGTATCGCAACACTGGCTAAAGCGCGAATTGGAATCATGGAAATACCTAGTTTCATAGTGACGTCATCCTCCGGATCCATAGAGCGGGACCAATCGTTCTGTCGATGCGACGTCAATGAGTCCCCAGTACCGGCTGTCGAAAGAGTCTGCGTGAACACCAAACGCAAAGGCCTTCCCGGGTGGTACACGGTCATTGAAAATAAAAAGCGGTAGGGGCTGCCCATTGAGACCAATTTCTTTGGCCAGGCCAAGGGGCTGACCATTACAATAGTGTTGGCGGCCATCGATTGTGAGCAGATCGCCCTCCCAGCAGACAAGGCGCTTTGTCAATCGAACAGGTTCTTCTCCGGCCAACGGGTGGCTGAATAGGAATGTGGCGTAGTCCCCTTTGTCCGGTTGTGCGCTTGTTCGCCAAAAGATTCGCTCATCAACTGACGCGGAAACAGTGACTAAGATATGACGCTCTGCATAAAAGATTGCGACGCACCCTAGAGCTACAATTCCCAGCTTCCATCCAAACGTGCGCCACTCGATCGTGGCGGGTGTAAGCATCCGTTGTACGAGGCGCCCTAGCATCACAGCGGCCTCCGGGCTGACACACGGGTCGTCTTCATTTCCTCGAGAAGTCGCTCTAGCGGTTTACTCTTAGACAGGCGAAAAAGCTCTGTTGCCATGTGCCGTGCCGAGACATCGCCGTACACGACATAGCGTGCTTTTGTGGGAATCGAGTCGGCTTCGAATCGTTCGCAGTAGGGTTCCAACGGCATGTCTTCGACAAAAACAGCGGCCGGCACTTGGGCAATCCCGTTTTCCCGAAAAAGCACAGGGTCGATCACAAAGTTCGTCGTTCGCATTGGGCAGTTGCCACCCGTACAGTTCGGGTCTATGCGTAACACCTTGCTGATGTGCGCGAGCGTCGGGCCCATGCTTTTCATGCCGCCAACCATGCCGCGCATGACCATTAGGCCATTTATCTCATCCAGGTCTTTCGCATAATTGCGTAGCGTGTTGAGTGGCATCGATGACGAAACAAACACAACCAAGCGGTCTTCTGCAATATACGGCGCGTCTTCTTCCGGCTCGTCGACGATCTCGGCGCCCATCAGAACACCAATCTCACGTTTCAGGCGGCTCTGCTGCGCCACCCACTCCGGGCTTTTAACCCGATCCATGACCGCATCAAGTGCTGACTGGATTTCGGCTGTGACATCAACTTGATCGCCAACAGATTCTGCCACTTGCGCCTTCACCACTTCGGAGGGTTCAAAGGTAAGTTGTGCATGGGCTGCGCCAACTAAACCCGTCAGCAGCGCGGTAAGTAGGAGAGGCTTCAATCTAGTATTCATAGGTCACACAACAATTGATTTTCTTAAACATCACCCAAGAGAAATTATCGCCCTGTGTCGGCGGTTGTTTGTAAGCGGTCCATAGAAGCCCCGATCGCCCGATACGATGACACGACGCATCTTTTACCGGCTTGGCGAGCTGCAGCTTGAAGCGGTCTTTGCGCCAGATTGGCGTGTACTGCAATGAACACCCATCGAGCGCTGTGTCCCACAACAGCCCGGTTCTGCTCATAAAGTAGATACTTCGTGCCGCCAAGCCAGCGTTCGCCTCGACGTAATCTGTGAGCGTGATAGACCCGGCGAGCGGGTAAACACTGCCCCAACTGCCCATGCACCAAAACAACTCGTTGCGCGGCTTACCTAACAGGACCGCTGAGGCATCTGCTGCACAGGCCAATTGCGACACGGGGTTTGCAAAAAGCACGGCTTCCGGGTTCACAATGGTGGACAGGATGTCGTCGTTCCAGGTTGGGACGAGCTCAGACATCATGGCGACATCAAACGTTTCGTCCTGCAAACATTGGATATCAGTGAATAGATCCAGGATCGTCCAAGCTGGAAAGATGTAGTAGTGCATTTGTTGGAACGCGCGTTGGCTGTTCTCGTCACGGTCCATCGAACCACCGAGGCTCCCGGGTCTGGGATTGGCAAGCTTCGACCCCAAGGCCATCAGGCAGTAAGGATCCGACACCGTGTCAATCAGTCGAGACGGTTCCCAAAAACTGACCGTCAGCCCAAACTTTGGAACGGTGCCGCCCGTGCAGACGCAAACCGGATTAGCAATCTCGTCCGCGTCGTCGGGATTCGATCCAAGCTGAACAATACCGGCAATTTGAATCGGAAAAATGCACTGCCACGAAACGTCCGTAACAGGGTTATTCCCCGGCCCCGTGCATTCACTCGCGTCAGCGTCGACGGAAATGAACAGAAGCATGAGTACTACTGTGACAACGATTGGCGCCAAAAATAGATGCTGGCGTCTCACGATTGTACCTCCACGAAGAACTCTTCAACGACGAACCTATCGCCGAATTGCGTCACGATGGAGGGCACCGCCTCAATGCCGAGCCGCGTTTTGGTCTTTTCATCTAGCATAAACGTAGGCCGTTCTAAAACTTCGCTCGCTTCTTCAAAGTCCCCATTGGTCAGAATGACCATATCGCTGCCTTTGAGCCGTGGCTTGACCCAGGCCACATCAGACGGATCGATGACGACGACTCGGTAAGGCAACGTGATGTGTTCCAACACGTTAAATTGAAACCCTTGTGGGTAAATAACCTGTCCGAACTGGTCTCGCACATCAAATTCAATTGTGTACCAAGGCACGTAGTGACGGGTTTGATCAACCGCTGCGCGTGGCACGAGGTACCCGTTCTTTGCCGACCAAGTCACGTTCTCTAACGCTTTCGCCCAATCGACTTCTTTTGCGCGGCCTTCGATTTCTTCCAATGCATCGCGCTCTGCAATAGGATAGGCCTGGCCAACCGTCACCGATTCAGCCAACACACCTTGCGCAAATAGCAGCGCGCTAGCTGCCAGGACCTTGCGTATCATTGAACCGCTGCACTCCGTCTTGAATGGTTTGTTGGATCACCGCATCCGACGCTTGCGTTATGTCGTCGTAGTATTCGGTGAGATCGATTTTCGAAAAGTCCAGTGCCTGAAACTCTTCGGGCGTAAACCCTCGGCAATCGGGTGCTTCGATATCCCCAAAGCCGTTCGGGAACGTGCTCAATTGCGCACGCCCCTGTTCATGAATGATCTTGGCCAGTTTTGAGTTGAAACAGCATTGCGATCGTCCACGTTGGACGCACGAGCCTAGAATTCGGCGCTTACAATACGAACCGAGCTCGACGCAATACTCGGACGCAACCAACGCCGCCGCTTCCAAACTCTCCTGCGGACAGGCTCTGGTTAACCACTCCAGTACCAGCGCAACTGCTATGGCAATAACAAGCGTGGTTGGATCGAACGCGACGGCAAAAACGTCACCGGCGGCGGTTGCACCCGCCGACGCGGCAGCACCCGTAGAGGCACCAGAAGCGACTGCCGCGGAATAGGCGCCGTAGGCGGTGGTTGCGGCTTGAAAGGTTGCAATAATGGCTTTGTTGGTCAGCGTGCTCTGGACTGTGCTACCCGTTGAATCGGTATAGATGTCGCCTTGCGCTTCACAACAGTCTTGGAACGCGGTAGACAGTCCCGACGGCAAGCACTCCATGGCGCGCCCATTAAAAATGACCGTTGCGCCAAGACAATACCCGTCTTGGTCTCGATCACCATCATCAATGAGCATTGTCCCCTGCCCTTGCAGCGGCGTATCGACCGGCGGTGATATTGCCAAATCGACGCAGGCATTTGCACTACATTGCTGAACGCCGGCATTGTCAATGCACGCGAACTCATTACCTAGTGGACAGGTGTGGTCGCCGGGTGCTGCTGTGCACACCTGCATGGCGCTTGCACATGCGGTTGTGCATGCCCCGAGATCGTTACCAAAAAATCCACCTCCGCCGGTAATCGTTGGGCAGAAGTAAATGGGTGAACCAAAGACGTCGATCGCCTCACAGGTGCCGGGCGTGTTGCAAACGCCTGCGCTGCAAGCGTTTCCCGCAATCGGGCAAACCTCTGTCACACCGGTTGTGCAATCTGTCGCGTTGATTGGACACAGCTGATCAGAGCCCACGCAACCGGCCATTTCCCCAGGCTCGGTCGTATCGCCATTGCCATTCAGATCCTCGACACAGACGATCGGATCCGCGGACAGCGTTACCGGCCCTAACGCGAGGCACGCCGTGAGAAACCAGGCGATTACTGAACAGGTTGTTGAGTGCCGCTTGAACATAGGATGTCCTGACCTCCCATCCTTACTAACTGCATCACCACAGAGGCTTCCGCAAATTCATCGATGCAACCGCAGTCTTTGACAATCTCTTCACCAGCGCCCAGTGGGCAGACATTGCTTTGATCACATTCGTGATAAAGCATGTCGTAAGTCGCCGGCACCGTGTTCTGATCAGAAACAACCCCCGAACGCCCGACATCGTTGCGAATACGTTCCCGCCGCGTCTTGCACGCCGACACACACGCCGGCACGGGCACTTCATCAATCAACACCATGGTCCCGTCTGATATCGTCACGAACCCGGTATCAACATCCGTGATTCGATCCTGATACGTGGTTGGTGTCGCGCTTGCCTGAATAAACGCTTTACGTTCCAGGTTCGATGTGAAGTCGTAATCGTTGTTACTGACGCACTCATAGGTACGGCTCTTATTCCACCAGTCCCGCGTTACGTCCGCTGAACACGCGACACCGCTGATGGTCCTCGTGGCGGGTATTGGCGTTAAGCCGGTTGCTGTGTTGTTTCGAACGGTCTCTACGCCGTCCACGACTTCATCCACCAGATTGCACTCCGGGTCCGCCTGATAGGCTTGACAACCATCCAATACGACGTCGGGTTGCAACTCACACGAGGTATCTACGATGACGCGCGCATAGGCATACCCTTCTCCAAACCCTGCTACCGCAACGCGAATGTTAAAGTCCACAAGGCCCCCTGCAGTGAGGCTGTTCGTGAAATTCACATTCGGGGTTTGATTCCAACTCGTTAAGAGTTCACACCGACCGGGGGGATTGCCATGACCTAACCACGGGTTTGGTCCGCTCCAGATGAGGTCCGAGTTGGCTCGAACCTGGATCCAGTCGTCCCAATTGGCCTGGGTCAAGGTCGCGCTGACAATGCGGTCCGGACGCAGAACATTGAATTGCACGTTGTGTTCGAACATCGAGCACGCCGCGGGGCCCCAGTAGTTGTCGCCCACGGTTCCCAAAATCAATTGCAGACAATTGGCACCACACGGCGACACTGATCCCGAGCCGCTGTTGTAGTCGATGATGTCATTGAGATCGATTTCATCCATCGTCACAGAGCGACGAATATCGCAACCGACCTGAGTAAGATCGCTTTGCGTCGCGGCCGGCGAGCTTGCGATAAGCTGATACACGTCATCCGCCGTCGCTGCGGCGGTTGCATCGCCCGACAGTGCCGCGGGTGCTGCAAAATAGCTCGTTAACTCGCTAGGACCTGGCGCGCCACACTGCGCGGTGTTCTGTCCAAAATATTCCGCCGTTGGGCCGTTAACCCGAACATTGGTGATCGCGTAGTACGGGTTATTGGCGGCCAGTGCTGCGGCCGCACCGCCACCTACCGCGGCAACGGTTGTATCCAGGTTATTCACGAGCAACCCCGCGCCGCAATAATTATTCAGGCAGTAACACCCACCCAATTGGCTGAGTCCGACCTCGACGACGTCCAGGTGATTGTTATCGCGTGCCGTCCACTGGTAGTTGCGGCAGTTGTCCCACGTGCCTGGCGTGCACGACACGAAACCGTTAGCGCACACCGCCGATGCGTGTGTTGGCGTCGAATACACACGGTCATACACGCCGTCCAGGGTTGTGTCTTGCTGAATATGGATACCCCCAATATCGCCGGTTGCACTCGGCGTGATGAGCACTTCCATAAAACCATCTTCTTGCTGACAGATGAGCTGCGCATCAAACGCGATGCCGTCGGGGGTTTGCATTTGCGCGTCCGACAACAGTGGATTTGTTAGGTTTTCTTGAATCGCCTGCGGCGTACCCACAATTTGCTGAAACGACGCGGCCGCATCTTCAGCGGCGGTCACGTCCTCAGGACCAGCGTGCACGCAAACGCTCGCCAAGAGCAGCACTGCCAAGCTGCCAGAATAGATCTTCACAGCGCGATCCCTGAGAGTTCGCTGATGGCTTCAATGGGCGTTTTACCCTGCTTGATCAACTTGTTGAAGGCCGCAACTTCATCCCCAGCCGACGTATTGACCCAGTAATTCCAGGGGTCAACCACCAAACGCGCCACGCCAGCGCCAAACGGTGTTTCGAGGAACATTTCAGAGTAGCGAGGCTTGTTGTTCTTGATCGATGTCAGGAGCTCCACAGCCAAGCCTTGATAGTCAATCAGGCCTTCCGAGATAGCCTTTGGGTAGTCCTTGCCTTCGAGCATGAACTTGTAGGCTGCGTTGTTGAGTAAAACGTCGCCGATAGAACCAAAACTCTTCAGGTCAACCATCGACTGCAGTACAACGCCAAAACTGCCGTGATATTTTCGGGCACGGCGGAAGCCTTCCTCGATAATCATCGCAAGACGGGACAAGTCGTGTACGCCGTTCTGCTTTAAGAACGAGGCCGCCTCCTCGAAGAGGATAAATCGCCGATCACTCCGATCAGATAGATACAGATCCTGGGTGACGCTGTTCATCACCTGCATCACGACGACGGTAAACAGCTCCTTCACGCCTTTAAGCCGATCCAGCTCGAGTACCACAAACTCATCGGTCGCGATGTCGAACGTCGACGGTCCGTTAAAGAACGAGCCGTACTGGCCTCTACTCGTGAAGTCGCGAAGGTTAAAGGCCAGCTCGTGCGCCTTGCTGCGTGCGAACTCCACATCCTGCCCGTCCATATCCGGACTCATCTCTGGGAACTTCCGCAGCCATTCCTCGGCGTAATCCACGCCGCGTTCGACGTTGCCTGATCGAAACGCCGCATTCACCGCCCCCTTTATGAGCGTCCATTCCGTTTCTGACAGTGCAGCACCAGAGGCCGAATAGGCCATTTCAGCAACAATGTTTGCGGCGGCTACCTGGTTTTTCTGTTTGTCTTCTTCGTCCCGATGAGCGCCCATGAATGGGTTGATGACGGGTTTTTCTTTGCCAAAGTCCATGAACCGACCGTGGCAGGTGTTGCACAGTTTTTCGTAGGAGTAGCCGATATCGACAATACGTATCAACGCGTTTGTGGCGTAGTAGTTGCCGCAAAGGTTATTCAGCTGAAACGACTTACCCGAGCCGGATTCGGCCGCGACCAAAAAGTTGTGGTTGTTCGACCGGTTGTCAAAGAGATCAACGCCAATGTGCTGCCCTTTTCGGCCAACATACGCCAGCACCGGTTCGCTGGCGCCTCGAAAGTCTCCCTGAATGGGTAGGTAGCGCGCGACGGCCGCCGCATGACAGATGAAATAGCGCTCCATTTTTGCGACGTTGCCACGATCTGTGTAAAGCCCAAACGGCAAAGACGCAATCAACAGCGCCTTGCTCATGATCGTTTCTTCCTGCATCACAAAGTCTTTTGACTCCCAGATGCGTTTGATGCGAGACGCACTGTCACGCAGTTTCTGTGGATCCTCATCAAACACCCACAGTGACGGCACAATGGTGACAAATCGATCACTCTCAAACTTATCGAGTGCCCAGCCAAACTCTTCCATCCGGCGTTGAATCGCGGCGGCGAAGCTCCCGCCGCTCTTCTGCATCATGGTCATGCTGGCTTTCTGGTGCAGAGAGAATTTCAAATCGTCGAAAACGATGCTGCAGGTCCAAAGGAACGGCGACGTAATCTGTTCTGCGTCTTCCGACACGCCCCGAATCCCACCGATCAGCGTGTTGGATTTGAGCGGATCAACTCGCTTTGGGTTTGCTTTTGGCGTCAGACATTTTGCATACATATTGCCCAAGCGGTATGGCTGGGCACGAAAATCGATATCCGTGTCCGCGCTGATAATCTGCTTTCGAATGGGTAACGATTCATCGAACGTTCCAATAGACCCACCGTGCTTGCGACCATTGAGTAGGTTCCTTGCGAATTGCAAAAAACCTTCGATGGGTAGTCGTCGCGGATACAAATGCGCACCCGTCAACATTTCTTCGGTAATCGAAACGATGTCTTCCGATAATTGACCTTTGGAGTAGAGTGCGACGAACAGCCGGAAATTACGCAGCGGAATGCCGTGGCACTTTCGGATCCCATCCGCGCCTTCCTCAAGAAAATCGCTGTAGGCTTCAATGTTTTTCTTAACCAGCGGATCGCGGCGCGTCTTGTTCCTTTGGAACGCATCGACAAAACCCGTGACATCGTGGTCACTGTAGAAGCAGAACTGCAACACGGTGTCTTTCGGGAAATCGGCGCGAATCAGCGATTCGAGCTGCTTGACCTCATTTAATCCAGCAAACGGGATCGGCGTGCACTCCCACAGATAACCGACCGTATTGTTCACGTTCAGGTACGCATGATCTTCGCGGCGATACAGCTTCCACGGTAAATAATCTGACAACCCGGAACGATCACTCAGCTTTTCAAGGTCGGAGTAGCGCGCGCCGCCATTATCGCCAAACAAGAAATTGCGCACTTGCTGGAACAACGATGCCTCATCGTCATTCGGGTTGCGCGGCGGCGGTCCGACGGGCTCATCGTCGTGGGCTAAACCCCGTCGTTTCCGAACCGGCGACTCGCGCTCGATATCGACGCCCGCTTTACGGGCGATCTCGGCCATCAGTGACTGTCCTTAGTCATTGACTCTTGGCTCACCTTCACGACCGACTCCGGCATCAGTTCTGCTCGTCGGTTCAGGTACTCGCCCATCACGAACTGCGGACCTTGTGAAATTGAGAAAACATACCGCGGCATATACAGGCGGCGAGGATTCTCCCGGTTGGCGTAGCTGATAATAAGTGTACGAACCGTGGTCGCCGGTCGGACCATGGGCGTCGTCGGCGTGTTCAATAGGGACCGCATGTGTTGATAGACTGCGGAGCGGTAGGCGCCGTATTCATCCATGTGTGGGGCTGTGGTTGTGTCACCGCCTGGACTACCCCTGGTCGGGCGCATCACGTCACCCGAGGGTGTGGTGGTCGGCTGCACCTGGTCGCCCCGCTTGCGCAATTTCGGGGCGCCGCTGTCTTGACCGGTCACGGCTTCGTTGTACGCCCCTTGGACGTCGATGCATTTCCCATAGTTGTCCTGCAGCGCGCAGGCAAAGTTGTCTCGGTATGGGGTAACGCTGCAACCGGTTGCACCGATGAGCAGACAAATTAAACTGATCCTATATAAGCGCATTGCCTTTCCCTCTCCAATCTTTGATGTTCAGTACCACGGATTCCTGAATGACAATCGTGCAATCCACCGACGCGCCCGACTCGATCACTGGACCGCTTTGCCGAGCCAGTTCCAAGTACAGCTCTTGAATTTTTTCCGACCCGGTTTTGATGCCCTGACCAATACCCGTTTGAAACGCTTTGTCGGGGTCAATGACGTTGGTTGCACCCAATGGGTTTACCGACTGAGTCACGGTGTCGAGGGTGATTGCTTGACCAATGCCATCGGCAATACCCGCGACCGCCGCGCGGGCGATCAGCGACCCCATTTTTGTAACGACAATCCCGGGTAAGCCTTTCTTGCCGTCCTTGCCCGTGACAAAGCCTTTGATCTCTTCATCAATGACCCCGGTTCCGTCGAGTGCCACGCAATGCAAGCTGACTAACCGCACCATCACCCGCTCCCGTGCGAGCGAGCCATAGGCATTGCCGACAACAAAACAACCTTTGAGATCCGCTTTGAGATCATTCGGTAGAATCGCCGGTGCTTGAACTCGAAACATCAAAGGCTCCGCGTCTTCTTTGCCTTGCGCCGATGTCAGCGCCTCGACGCCAGTCAATAGCTTCGATGCCATAAAACCTGGCGGCATCAAGAATTGCGTCTTTTTTTTTGCGCCGTCGTCTTGCACGGCGATCGGAATACCGACACTGCGCGACACCGCGCCGACGAACTGCACTTCCACGGGTGGCGCGCTCGTCAAGACTGCTTGCTGTGGAAAGACCGCCGGCGCAGGGGGATACGGTGATTTTGGAGGGCCTAGGCCACGGTAGGGATCATCGTCAGATTCCAAATCGAGCTTCGAGCCCAGCTCAATTTCCTTGTCGAGAATGTCTTTGCTCTGCAGCTCAGTCATCAATGTTTCGAGTGCGAGCAGACGCTGATCGTCGTCCTGGTTCTTGAGTTCGACGTCGGTCAGCTTTGCCTCAACCTCGGCTCGGATGTCGTCCTCAAGCATGCCGGTGCCGAGGTCAATTTGATCAACTTGAACGACGGCTTCAACCATGCGATCGTCCCGGCCGGACCAGTAGTACGACACCAAGATGGCCAAAAGGATGCCTAGGCCGCTTCCCCATTTAAGCAAGAAGGTTTTGCGCTGAGGTGTCAGCTGATCCCACTTGTCGCGGAGCTGCTCCACCTTTGTGCTGGCCAGATCCGAATTCATGGCGATCCCCTATTGACGACAAACGCTCGCGATATTCGATTGGCTTTGCCAATCAACGAGTCGAACGTGATCGCAAAAATTGCATTGCCGAACCACTCGTTCAGCAGCATGCCTTCGTCGAGCTGCAAGTCGTCATTCGGTTGAATCCAGTATTCGGTCAACGTAAAACCAATGCCCTCCACTCTGACGTCACGTCTTTTCGCAACTTTTGCGTCGGGTACAACGTTCTCGTACCACATCATGTCGTCGTATCCCGTCTGGGATACTCGATAGCTGTCTGGAATTTGGTCTTGCATCACCACCAAGGTGAGCGATACCGCGCGGTCCTCTTCAACTTGCGGGCCGTACTCGGCCAGGTTGCGATCGATGCGTTCTTTCGCCCCAGGCGCCAGCCAAATGGTCTGTGCGCCGATCTTTTTTGGCGTCGCCATCAATGTGTACACCGCGCCGTCACACACGATGTAAAACTCCGCTCGAACGCTTGCGTAAATATCCGGATTCACGCCGTCACGCTTAATCAGGAATTTGACAAAAGCACTGCTGCCGTTATTAGTGACCGTCACGCCTTTCTCTTGAGAAAAGAACGCATCGTTCACGACCCCGTTTGAACACACGACGCGATTAACATCAGTATTCGACATCTCGACGGCTGTCACCGTCTCCGGTGACACGGTGACGTCTGCAGATGCGCTCTGCGACACAACTAAGGCCAACACGGACGCTACGCACAATGCGCATCGAACAGTATGTCCAACAAATCGCTTATGCTTTGACATCGCGGACCCCCACTGAATCGCTGATGTCGCGAATCCAGAATCGACCCGCTTCAATGCTGAAATGGATGACGTATTCAACCGGCTCAGTTCGCGAGATCTGATCGCCTGTGATGCGGCGCCGCACCGCACGAATGGTTAAGGTGTTCTCGCGTCGTTCAATGGCTTGACCGGGATCCCATTGCACCGCGAAGCTGACGCTTGCGTACTTCTGCGCGCGATCTGAAATGTTTTTGAATTGATCTCGATACTTTGGATAGGAATCAGGATGAACGAGCTTCAAGACTTGATTGAGTTGCTCGCGCACGGAACCGGGCGTCCAGGTACCGATGAGTTGCACGGTGTGCAACCCGATATCAGCCAGGTACTCATCGCCGGCGTCATTGCCCGTCATGCCCCATTGCTTATCCGAAAACGGCGGTAATACGACCGTTCGCATGTTGTCTTGAAGGCTGTGAACGGCGTAACCATTCCAAATGGTGACAACCACCAAGACAAAGAAGCCGAGTTTCAACATTCGGTTTTCCGCGAAGACATTCGATTCACTCTGAATAAACCCCTTGCCTGCTGTGCTGTTCATAAGCGTTCCTCTCTTTTTCCGAAAACTACTGTGCAAACTATTCCGCAAACCGTGACAATGTGTGTGATGGATAACCGGCATAGCCTTGCCAGCCCAGGACGTACATCAGGTGGGAAAAATAGCCTCTCGGTTGCGCGCGCTTGTAGGGAATAATAAGAATCGGGCCAACGAACAAGAAAGCCCAAGCAATACCACCGAAGATCGCTGCCAAGATGTACAACATCGCGAGCAGCGTGAGCTCCGGCGTATCGAACCAAAGCACTTGCAGGGGGAGGTGCAAATATTCCGGCATCTTTTCGTCCATGTTCGTTGACCCTCTTCTGTCTCGCAAAGCCGTCGTTAGACGAGCATGCCCATGCTGGCGGTGATCGTGTCGGCGTTGATGAGGATGACCCCACCCAACAATCCCGCGATCGACAGGACCCAGTTCCGCGTCAGGTTGACCGCGCTGACCACCATAATGATCACCGCGCCAACGAAGCCTGGGGCACCGAGCAGCACATCGTTTACCGCGACGTCATATAGGTCGAATGCGAACGAACCTGCAGCGGGTGCCACGATGCCGAACGCGCTCGGGGTAATGACCAAACTGATTAAGCTCACAACCACAAGGGCCTTGAATGCTTTCAGTTGGGCAATTTGCGCTTGCAACATTTGTCTCATACGAGTTACTCCCTAGTTACTAACAAACGCGCCTGCTCAGCGATGTACCGAGCAATTGCGTCACGACGAAACCCCCTTACAGGGGTCCGACCCAAGTACAGTGTCGGCGTTGCGTTCACACCGGCTCCCTTGGATATGGTTAAGTGCGCGTCGGCCATGGCTTCGCCGTTCTCGCACGTATTGAATTCAGTTAAGTTTGGGTTGTTGTACACCTCGAGAAACGCCGCCTCCTGGTCCTCTGCACACAACACGTGAATGGCTTTTGGCCGTGCGGACGGATGGATACGTGTTTCAAAAAAAACGATTCGCTTCACCGGCTGACCGACGCCGGTAACGTAATTGTGGTACTCACGGCAATACGGGCAGTCCGGATCAGTAAACTCAATGATCGGTACGCCGTCTTCCGGCCCTATGATCACGGCCAGTTCGGTGGGGATGTCGGCAGCCATATCGGCGTTGGTTAACGCTTGGCTTTCCTGCGTCAGTGAGCGACCGTCTTTGGAAAAGATTTCGCCAAAAATCAGCACTTCCGCCTCGGGGTGAAAGTAGACGACGCGCCCGCCGATATTGATCTCGAACAACCCGTCAACCGGCGACGGTTTGAAGTCGTTGACCGTCAAGTTCTGAAAGGTCGCTTTCAGCTTTTCTTGCGCATCCTTGACGTATTGTTCTTGATCGTTTGCGAACACAATACCGCTCGTTAAAGCCAATATGGTGCAAAGACCCCCTGTCACCAAATGCCTCATGGGTTGCCTCCTGATTGTGCTGCGGTTTTAAGCAAGAGCGATTCATCAATGAAAATGTTTCCCGCGCTTTGCGTTTTGGGGGCTTCGGTTTGAGCCAGCACGGTCTCAAGCGGCGTGGTTGTTGTTGAAACCGAGTTATTCGAAGGTGTGGACGTCGTGTTACTCCGTTTCAGGCCGGGTCCACCCATAGCGTCTTGCCATACCGCTCTTGATTCGACGTAGAAGTGTTGGTCCGGGTGTTGAACCAGCGCGTTCACAGCAGTCAGTGTTCGGGCGCCGATCGCGTTCACCACATAACGGTTCGGCGTTGATGGCCGATAAGAGTGACTCAGCCTCGTTAACTCGTCGTCAATCGCAAAACGCGGCTTGGAGCGCATTGCTGCGACGGTGCGCGTTCCGCGGCCGGGTACCGCCATCGTCCGCTGGCTCAAATCAATCGGCACCGCGTTTGTCCCGCTCGACTGACGAAGGGGCGACTGACCGGTGGAGTTTTTTGTCCGTGTCGCCGGTGTTGGATTGGCCGGTGTTGGATTGACCGGTGTTGGATTGACCGGTGTTGGATTGATCGGTGTTGGATTGACGGATACCTTGTTCACTTCTGTTTGCGCGGGGATGGTTGAAGCGATGACGTTGTTTTCTAAAGCTGTAACTTGAGGGGTCTTCGAAAACGCCGTATCGGTCGGTGGCCGTTTTTCGACGACGGGTTTCGGATCGATTGTTGTCGATACCGGGCGCACGCGCGCTTTGGCGACGTCACGGGCTTTTTCAGTAACGGCCGATTTCGAGGCGTTGCGCACTGAGAAGGTCTCGGCGTTACACCCGGTCTGATCAACTTGTGTGAGAATTTGATCACCGCGCAACCCAGGCAAGATGATTGCCTGGCCGACTTCGATTTTGTTCTCGTCAACAATATTTGGATTCCAGTGCAAAACAAAAAGATGTCCCGTTGAATCCGGGTAATGCGCTTTAACGATGCCCGAGAGACAATCGCCGGCGCGCGCTTTGTAAGTCGCGCTTATCTGGTCCGCGTGCACGACTGGTATCCCTATCAACACCAATAAGGTGACGATTGGATTAACATTTTTATATGTTTTCATACAATATTTGGGCAAAAGAACACCGACCCAAGCATGTCCTGAATACACCTGCTCCTGACTCGGAATTCCAAAAAATTTTAAGATTGTTGTCAACATACTCAGCCACCCTTCTTGTGCGTCTATCTGTTAGGTTACAAATTAGATTCGATATTATATGTTTTCATATATTAATGTCAACCTTAAAAATATCACGGCACCTTTGCTCGACGATCTACCATCACCACGGCGCTGTGACGGCGCTGGTAAGCGATGCTCCGACACAACATGGTCGCTCGAAATTGCTTCACGAACACCGAGCGTAGCCGTATGGATTTGTAGCTGCCTTCTCATTGCGGCGTTAGATACTGTTGGTAAGTGTCAAATTCGGAGAGGTATGTTACGACCCCATGAATGGCGCAGATGTCACGAAGGCAAATTGAACGGTGTTTAGCGATGCACTTGAGTTCGCAGTCAAGCGCCTGGGGTTTCTTGATGACTCTGTTGGCCCATCCTTCCACCTTTCCATCTTTCCATCTTTCCACCTTTCCATCTTTCCATCTTTCCACCTTTCCATCTTTCCATCTTTCTTCATGTTTTGATGGAAAACATATAATCTACAAAGCTAACTAAACCAAGAGAGCTGTTCCGTCTCAATCATTAGATGACGTCTTTGTCTTCCAGGTAGAGAACCAACGCTGTGTAAATGACACGCGAGATTGACACCGCATCGCGTGCCGCAATTACTCGGACTCGATCAACTAGCGCAGTGTCAATCCACATTGAGGTGTATTTACCGCGTTTTGTTGAAGCGAGATAGTAGTTGAATGACTTCTTCGCCCTGGTTTTCAGGAACCAACCTACGGCCTGGTCGTAGACTTCGTACATCGTCGCATCGGCTCTCTGGCCCGCGAGTAACTTCACCCCTTGATGCACCTCAGGCGGAATCTGTACCTGTTGAACCGTTCTTTTGTTTACTGCCATGCTACCCGTAGACCAGTGTTGCCATTGGTACCCCCATGTCGCTGATTCTCGTCTTGCCATCAACCGCTGCAATCATATCACCGGACCATCCATCGCGTAAGCGTAATTTAGTAGATTTCATACAATCGATTATTGACACCATAGATTGGCCGGCGTAACGTCGAAATTAAATTTCCGGGCGCCATACTGTGTGAACACTACGCCCAAATTTGCGGAAAGACTTTATATGTTTTTATATAATTATACGAACTTCTCTAATGCGTGGCGCCAATCAGGAGTGGCGCCGGTATCGACGACGGCACCGAGTGAACCAAATTCTGATCAACGCCGTTTAAGCGCTGGGACATGCTCGGCCGATCGGGTTTGCGAGAGTGGGATTATGAAAGACTTATCACTGAAGATCGAATTGCTGCCCACTTGCGTCGGGAGGTACCAGTAATGCTAGATCAAAGCCTGCCTTGCGCGCTGAACGCGGAGCAAATGTTCTCGCGATACGGACTAACTCTCGAACAACTTAAGAAGCGCCGCGCCCGCGCTTGGAAGGAAGGACTGCACTATGCGACTATCGAAGGGCATGGGACCGTTTACTATTGGGAGGAAATTGAACAGTGGCTAGCATCAGGGAAAACGGCTCAAAGTACGAAGCCCGGTTTAGCGTTACCATCGACGGACAAACCGCTCGTAGGTCAGTCGCGCTCGACTACAAGCCTACGAAGGCGGCGCACAAGACAGTCGAAAAACTTTGCAACGACGCCGACCGAATGCTTGCCCTCGGGGAATCCTGGGAAGTCGTCAAGGCTTGGCTTACCGGTAGCGATGTTACCGCACCCGAAACCTTAGGCTTTTGGTTTCAGCATTACATTGACGTGATCGCGCCTGAAGTTGACGGAGTCGCCGACAGCACCCTCGACGGTTATGAGTCTCTGTATAACTCTCATTGGAACACCTTCGACAATCGGCCCATCACATCGTTGACCCTAGAGGACATGCAGCGGCATCTACTCCCCAAGAAAGTCTCGAAGAAAACAAAAAGAGAGGCGGTTTCTGTGCTCAAACGAATTTGCAGACCCGCTGGTGTAAAAACATTCGAAGACTGGAATATAAAGAAGTCGAAGAAAGACGCGCAGCCAGAACCCGACCCCTATACCGCAGCGGAGCGCGACCTCCTATTGCCAAAGCTCCAACCCTGGCCAATCGCGTACGCTTATTTCCTAACGGGCTTCTACACGGGCATGCGTACTAGCGAACTCCTCGGCTTGCATTGGTCCGACTACGACGGCACCGGCTTCAACGTCTGGCAAGCAATGGTGCGCAGAAAGATGCAATCACACACGAAAACAAAGCGCCGGTATGTGATCGTCCCGCAGGTCATTAGGTCCCTGTTGAACGAATACCCTACACGGTTTGAAGGTGGCCTAATATTCAAAACGCCCGAAGGCCATATGTTTAAAGATGCCGATTGGCTGATGGATAAATGGAACCGAGCACACAAGACTGCCAACGTGCGGCGACGCCTGGGCCTCTACCCCTGGCGGCATACGTACATATCTTTAGCTCTACAAGGCGGCATGAACATCAATGATGTTGCGGTCCAATCTGGTAACAGCCGATCGGTGATTGAAAAGCACTATGCAAAGTGGATCCCGAACGCAGGCGATATAGCACGGCTACTCGCGCAGATCGAGGAGGCGCAAAAGTGACGTAGCTGGGGGTAAACCTGGGGGTGAATACCGCTTAACAAATGCTAAGTGGTTGTTTAATAAGAAAAAAATTGGCGGAGCGGACGGGACTCGAACCCGCGACCCCCGGCGTGACAGGCCGGTATTCTAACCAGCTGAACTACCGCTCCGTAGTCAATTCCCCTTTCTATAGTAGGGGGAATTGGTGGGTGTTACAGGGGTCGAACCTGTGACCTACGGCTTGTAAGGCCGTCGCTCTCCCAACTGAGCTAAACACCCGGCGTTCAGACTCGCACGAATGCGAGGGCGCGTATGTTACCTGCAATGGCAGCACTGTCAAATCATTGTGGTCTTACCAAGCTCAATTACCAAAAATAGTCTAGGGGCGAGGACGATGCGACAGACCTAAGACCTCTAAAGAAAGCGCTAATTCTCACGGCTTGTTTAGCCAAAGCCAGTAGTTTACTGTACGGCAATGCCGTATTCATAAATGATGTTCACGGTAATCGAAACACCCGTCTTCTCGCGCAAAGCTGAAGGTTTATTAACTGAGGATGAGCGCGGAGATTTTGCATCATTTATCTCCCTGAATCCGACGGCGGGTTCTGTCATCAGTGGCTCTGGCGGCGTACGCAAAGTCCGCTGGATGCGTCCAGGGACCGGCAAAAGCGGAGGTGTTCGCGTGATCTATTACAACCAGCTTGCTAACAATGAGATTTGGTTGCTGACGCTCTATGCCAAAAACACACGCGAAACGATCCCAGCACATGAATTGAGACTGATCAGAGAGGCGATTGAACGTGAGTAACACATCAAAAGTCAGCGACGAAACCACCGAATTGCTCAAAGCTGTTCGGCAGATGAAAAATGCTGAGAAAGGCCGCACCTATACCCAGGAACAACTTCTGGCAATTTCTGCACGTAAAGCTGTCAATCTCACGCAACGTGAATTCGCAAAGCTACTCAACGTAGCCATCGACACCGTTCAGGACTGGGAGCAAGGCCGACGATCACCTCGTGGTGCAGCGAAGACATTATTGAAAATCGCGAAGTCTCACCCCGAAGTTCTAGAGCAACTTGCCTCATAAATTTTTGAGGATCGCGTCACTCACTATGAATGCGTTGCATGTTAAAGAATTCCATTACACATCAACATGTTACACGCTGCTCGAAACCAGTCATCTGAACTCAGCCCATCATTCACAGCCACTTATCCCCCGCCCATCCCGACTTATCCCCAACCTATCCACTGCTATATGCCGCTGTTTCACTGGTCTCTTTTCCTCACGCGAGTAAAGTAACAACCAAGGTCAGGAGACGCAGTTAGAAGACAGAACAAACCAACCAAACCACCCGCAAGGGTATAAGGACGGTCAGGGAAGTCGGAAAAATGGGCCTCGTGAACTTACGGTCTCTAGCCGAGACCAGGGTCGTCAGGCTAAGACGGCTCAAGGGTGAGCAGCGACGTTTAAGCGCATGTGCGAAGGCGAAGCGGCTGATCTGAAACTTCAAAGGTGCCGGACACTTGAGAAGTGCGACGTAAAAGGCGTCGGAAAATAACGACTTAGGTCAATCGGTTGTTGGATCTGCTGAAGACGTTTAGCAAAGAGAAGATAACCAGTAGTGTGAAAGCACTACAGGGAAACTAACCGACCTTGTAGCCTTGAGCTACCTGGTCGGGCTAGTCCCCTTACTTACGAGAAGCTTGCTGATTCTAACGAGTCGAGCGAGCTTTTCTCGTTTCTGACTGTTGAGAAGCCCTACTCTGCTTTCCGCTCTCTGTGCCCATCTCGATAATCTGGGGCATCTGCATCAATAATCACAGGCACGCCCTGTTCCACCGCGTTACCTGTGGAATGAGGTCGTTCTGGGTTTAAGCCGTGTGTGGTGAAGGCGCGTCTTTCATTTGTGTTCAGCGCACTGCTGCCCACCTCACGCTTGTCACATAACTCAAGCAAGGTCGCCGTCAACGCGACCTGCTGACGAGCATCCAGAGTGCCCACAATGGCTTCAATGTCCGCCTGCGCGTTCACAACGTCATCCACACAGTCTGCGTGAGCTACCGGGGCCAGCAGCAATGCCGCAAAAATAAGCTTTTTCATCTTTGAACTATAGCTCAGCATTACCGACGTGCTGATCAGCTTGCGGCAGACAGTACCAGCCAGCGGGTGAGCTTGGATTGCAGAAAAGGATCCAGCCAGCGGTACAGTCGACCGGAGATGCAGACAAGCTTACCTCGCTCTACCGCGCGCAACCCTTCGCTGACCACTGTCTCGGCGCTGTACCAGATGAATTTGGGTGTCGAGGCTTTCATCTCAGCCATGTCCGCTACATCGTGAAAATCGGTATGTGTGAAACCTGGACACAGAGCAGACACGTGCACACCTTTGGCTTTCACAGTAAGGCCTAACCCTTCGGACAATGCCACCAGATAGTTCTTGCTGGGGCCGTAGTGACAGTCCCCACCCCGAGCAATGCGCCCCGCCACCGAAGACACGTTTATCACGCGACCGAATCCTCTTTCCGCCATTCCCGGCACAAACAGGTGGCATAGCTCAGTCACACTCAACATCATCAGCTGCAGATAATCCGCGTGGATTTGCCACGGTGTATCTGTGAGCAGGTCCGGCCCCGCGGCACCGGCATTGTTGATTAGAAAATCAATATCGATAGCCAGAGATTGGGCCTTGTCAAAAATCAGTTGCGGCGCGGCTTTATCGCTGAGGTCTGCGGCGATGCAGGTAACGGTTAAGTTGGGGTGTTCTCCCTGCAAGCGCTCAGCCAGCGCATTCAACTTCTCCAGACGCCGGGCCACCAACACCAGGTTGTAACCTTGTTGCGCCAGCTGTTGCGCAAACTCTGCACCGAGGCCGGCGGATGCGCCGGTAATTAGAGCGGTTTTAGACATCTATCTTCCTGTAAACGGGTCTTGTTTTGCTGAACAGTACACAAGGGGTTACGGCATTTATCCGCAGCGGTTGCCCGGGTGCCATCCGAATCCAGCTCCATGCACCTAACCGATGCGTTTGTTCCTGCTGCCAGTCCAATTCGCCGCTGATGATCAGCAGTTCGCGGACATAATAGGAAGCGGCAAACGCAAACCGTTCACCGGCGGGCACTTCAACGTAGCTCACTGTTTCGTCGTTGTATTGATACAGCAGGTGCTGGCTACTCGCAGACACACTGGTCTGCATCGGTAGCTGCGTCACCACCGGCGTCAGATCCTTATCCGCAAACTGCCGCAGCTTCACAAAAATCACACACCCTGGATCGCTGTGGGGGGTGTGGCCAGTGCCGGGTGGGTTACGGATATAGCTGCCTGCCGGGTAATCGGCGTGTTCATCGGAAAACACGCCATCCAACACAATAAATTCTTCTCCCAGCGCATGTTGATGTGGATCAAAGCTGGCACCGGGCGCGTAACGCACCAGACTGGTGGCCACCGCCACCTCATCGCCTACCCTGTCCAGCAACACCCGTTCAACACCCGACAGCGGTGACGGCTGCCAGGTGAACTCTTTGCTGCTGACAAATACCGTCTGACTGAGATCTGCGCGAACGTTCATGTCATGGGTCCTGTTTCGTATTCTCCCGAGATAGCATACCGGCCTAACAAGGCAAAGTACGCTTCCCGCGCCTGCACATGCTGAGTGATCACGTGCATATCCTGAAAACGACGTTGCAGGGTGTGGTCCTGGTAGATACCGGTTGAACCCGCCACTTTATAAGCCAGATCGAGGACCTCAGCACATTCACGGATAACGTAGGTGCTGCACATGCGCAGCGCGGCCCGATTTGCGTGGGTGATTTGTGCTTCCGCCTGAACCTCAGCAAACACATCTGCCACCGTCAGCGTCAAGTACGCCTGGGCGCTACGCCAGCGGGCCTGGGCTTTGCCTATAAACCGCTGCACATCGGGATCATCGCGCAAATGCAGCGATGCATACCTGGGCAGCTTACCCTGCGCAATGTCTAACACATCAACCAACGCGCCCTGGGCCACACCGAGGGCAACAGCCGCAAAGCTACAGCCAAACAAAAGCGCACTGGGAATCTGCGTGAGGATGTTGTCATAAGTTGCCGGCTGCCCGGCGTCTGCAACCTGACAAGCGGGCAGCTGCAGCTGGTCACAGGTGAACTCAAAACTCCCCGTGCCGCGCAGCCCTGCGGTTTGCCAGTTATCAATAAACTGCACCTGGTCGGGTTTTAAATAGGCAATACGCCAGCCGCCTTCGCTGTAACGCGCTGCCCCCATCATCCAGGTTGCATGCTGGCAACCACTGGAAAACCCCCAATGGCCACTCAGCTCAAAGCCTTCGCCAGAGGGTTTTATCTCGCCGGAAAAAGGCGGGCCATTGGCAACGGATGTGTCTTCATCTTTCCAGATCGTCTGTATCTGCGGCTCGGGCAGCCAAAGGGATGTGGTGGCAATAACCGCAGCCTGATTCACACACCAGGCGGTGCTGGCATCGGCTTGCGCCATGTCCTGAACAAGTTTGAGGTAGTCTGCAAACGGTGCTTCAAGTCCACCATAGGTTTGAGGTATGAGCAGGCGAAACGCACCGGCTTTTTTCAGACCCGCCACCAGCGCATGCGGCAATTGTCGCCGCGCTTCAATGTCACCGGCAGCCGCCTCGATGTCCGGCAACAGCGCGGTTATCTTTTCAAACATAACTTTACCCCTTGCCGCATTATTCTTTACTTACTGGGGTCTGGCCAGGCCTCGACAACAGCATGTAGAACAGACACTATCGCTGCCTGCATGGAGAGGTTTGGGAGCCAACACTATGAAAATGTTACTCAAAATGATTGGCGGACTGCTGGGTCTGATTGTTCTGGTCATCGCGGGCACACTGATCGCCGCACGATTTTCAGATGGCCCGATGGAAATTTTTGCCGGTGGACCCTTCACCTCAGGCGAAACGGTTACGCAAGAGCCGGACTGGTCGTTTGTTAAAGACTACAACACAGTTGAATTCCAGCTGCTCGATCCGGCAGCATCACGCACCACCTGGATTGCTGAACATGAAGGCCGGATCTATATACCCAGCGGTTACATGACCACCTGGTGGGGCAAGATCTGGAAACAGTGGCCTATACAGGCGGAAAAAGATGGCCGCGCGATTCTGAGGGTAGATGGCAAACTCTATGACCGCCAGCTGGAACGTGTTCTGGAAGGTCCGGCTATAGAGCCGGTACTGGCCGAGCTTGGACGTAAATACGGAGGTGGGGCGCCTTTTCCAAACGAAGCGGTCACCAGCGGCTACCTGTGGATTTTTGAACTGGCACCGCGTTAGCCATGAGCGATCATCAGGCGTTCAGCGGGTTACGCATACTGGATTTCACCCAGGTACTGGCCGGGCCATTTGCCACTCAGCAGCTGGCCCAGCTGGGTGCTGATGTCATAAAGATTGAAGCGCGGGGTGTGGGCGACATTACCCGCGGCCTGCTGTCCACCGGCGCAGACGGCATGGCACCTTCGTTTCTCACCTGCAATCTCGGCAAACGCAGCCTGACTTTGGATCTGAAACATCCCCAGGCCAAAGACATCATATTCAAACTGTTAGAGACGGCGGATGCGGTGGTCGAGAATTTCAAACCCGGCACCATAGAACGGCTGGGGTTTGGCTATGAGGCCATGCGCGCACGAAAGCCAGACATCGTGTATGCCTCCATCTCAGGCTACGGCCAGAGCGGGCCAAAATCTGAGCTACCCGCTTTCGACGGCGCTATTCAGGCGGCCTCCGGCATGATGAGCATCAGCGGCCACCCAGAAACCGGACCGGTGCGCACGGGCTATTTCTCCGTTGACATGAGCACCGCGTTAAATGCCGCCTTTGCCATCAGTGCCGCTTTGTTCCGCCGCCACGTCACCGGCGAAGGCCAGCGCATAGATGTGTCGATGATGGATTCTGCCTTTGTTATGCAGGCCGCTCAGGTGAGTAACTACCTGGTCAACGGCACCCTGCCCGATCTGTTGGGCAATGCCTCACCCACCAAACAACCAACAGCCAACGTATTTGCCACCAAGGACGGTTTTATTCAGGTCATAGGTCTACGCGATGCGCAGGCACAAGCGTTGATGCGCGCGATTGGACGCGAAGATCTATTTGATCAACATCCGGAACCTGTGGATCGTATTCGCGCCAGCGCAGAATTTGCAGCGGCCCTGAATCCGGCTTTTGCCAGCAACACAACCGCTCACTGGCTGAAAAAACTGCAGGACGAAGGTGTGCCTGCAGCTGCCATCCAGACGCTGGCTGAATCCACTGCGGATGAGCAGAATCAACATCGCCTGAGCCTGACGTCGATTGCCAAACCCGGCGCACCGGACACTCAGGTGCAGGTGGTCAGTTCGGGACATATGAGTCACCCTGCACCACCTGTGGTGCAACGCCCACCGCCGGAACTGGGAGAGCATACCGAAGAGATTCTCTTATCGCTGGGCTACAGTGCAGACGAGGTCAAGACGCTGCAGCAAAATGAGGTGGTTTGAGGCGCCGGGTGCGACGCCTGCAAACACAAATGGCTAACCGCCACTGCTGCTTTTATCTGACAGATCTGGTGCGTGATGTGCCGGCATAGCCGCCTGCCCGTCCGCCTCCTGCTTCATCGCCGCCACAGCCTGTTCGTTCGACATGATTTTGGCCATGACCGCTTCGCCGGCCCGATCAAACACTTCACGGTTATTGATCACATACTGCTGCGACTCGCGGTAGCTGTCTAACATGCCGTTGACTTCAGGAATCACATAGCGGGCGACCATATCCCAGCTGCGCAGGGTGGCTTCCCGATTGGCCCAGTCATGGGCAAAACCAATGACGGTGCCAAAGCCTCCGGTCAGCTCAAGCATATCTTTCACCGCTTTGATCATGTCGTCCGGGGTGCCAATCAACGCACCACCGCCAGCCAGCATGTCGTCAGAGACTGCTTCATCCGGTGAGCTGTAGGCTTCTGCGCCAGGACGCATCAAGGTACCCACCGTGTATTCGTTGTGCCATCGGTACAGGCCGTTTTTAGCCTCTGCCTTGGCCTGCTCTCTGGTTTCCGCAATGTGCCAGGACATGACCACGCGCCAGTTATCCCGATTCACCACATTGCCATGTTCCGCCGCAGCTGTTTCCGCAAACGACCACTGCGTGGGCAGCGCCTGCAACCCGGCAGAGCTCATGGAGCCAATGGATAACACCCCCGTGCCGTGTTTACCGGCCAGGGTCATGCCCGATGGGCTGATCATAGAAGCAACGGCAAACGGCAGATCTTCCTGCAGAGGCAGCAACTGCAGCTTGGCGTCGCGCAGCATAAACCATTCGCTGTCGTGGCTGAAACGGTCTTCGCCACGCAGCAGTTTGCGAATCACACCCAGCGCTTCGTCCTGACGGTCGCGCTGCACCATGGGGTCGATGCCCAGTGTGTAAGCATCCGAAGGCAGAGCGCCGGGTCCGGAACCAAAAATCAGGCGTCCGCGGGTCATATGGTCCAGCTGTACCAGCCGCTGTGCCACGTTAAAAGGATGGTGATAAGGCAGTGAAATCACGCCGGTGCCGAGCCTGATATTGTGGGTGCGTTCGCCTGCGGCTGCCAGGAACAGCTCCGGGCTGGCAATCACTTCCCAGCCGGTGGAATGATGCTCGCCACACCAGAATTCGTCGTAACCCAGTTTGTCCAGGTGTGCGGCCAGCTCCAGATCACGCTGCAGCTGCAGCGTCGGATGTTCACCAATCGGATGGTGTGGCGCCACAAAAGCACCAAATTTGACTCTTGCCATTGTCACTCTCCCCTGTTTAATCGACCCACATTATAAGCACAATTCGAACCGCGCACAGGGTAACCAATTTGCTACCATGCGGGACTTTTCAAGTGCGGGAGCGCCTGCTCAGGCGATCACACTATGTCGCTAGCAATCGATTTTGCACGGGGTTTCCTGCCCGCCGATAAACAGACAGACCGATTGTCGCAGCTGCTGGTGTATTTGAGCCTGTCGACCATGGTGGCCGGTGTTGCTGCGGCCGGGCTGACCTATACCTATGGTTACACCGCACAAGCCTGGCTGATTCTGGGCGGAGCGGCAACCTTTCCGCTGGCCATTGCGGTCATGCATATGTTCAAAAGCCCCATCGTTGCCGGGCACTATCTGGCCGCCAACATCATGTTGCAGAGCATTTTGTTCGCTGCAGATCCTGCCATCAGCTGTGTGGTGCTGATCAGCATGGCCGCCGGCGCAGGTTTGCTCGGCACCGTGGGCTCCCGAGTGTGGCTGGGCCTGATTGTGCTGCGCTGTGTCTACGTTGCCTTTACCGTGGAGAGTACTGATGCTTCAGCTACCGCTGCGGTTTCTGCGTTCATCTCGGTTGTGGTGTTTGCCATTGTGCAGCTGTCGGAGTTATCCCGCGCCCGCTCAGACCGGCGCACACGCGAACGCCAGACGTTTACCCGAAAACAGACTTCCATCCTCGAATCGCTGATGAATCAGTATTTTGATGCCAACATGCAGGTCAAAGGCGACGACATCTTTGCGGCCTCTCAAGGCATAGAAAAACTGTTAGGCTACAAACCGGACAGTTTTATCGACCGCCCACTTTCCTACTACCTGCATCCTGAAGAGCTCAACCTGCTTGAACACCTGACCCCGGACAAACCGCCGGTTCGTATGGAAGTCCGCCTGCGCCACGCAGACGGCCGCTGGGTCTGGGTAGAACTGTATGCCACATCAGGTCTGTTGATGGGCGCCAACCCCAATCACGTGCAGATGATCCTGCGCGACTATGAAAAAGAGCGCAAAGTCGGCGATCAGCTGACCCAGGCCCAGCGTCTCGAGAGCATGGGCTCCATGGCGGCGGCAGTAGCCCACGACTTCAACAACATGTTGACGGTGATCATGGGCATCTCTGACGAACTGCCTGAAGGCGCGGCCCGCAGAGAAATTCGACGGGTGACCACCAATGCCGCCAATCTGACCAATAAGCTGCTGACGTTCGGTCACGGTCAGCTGCCTTCCTCAGAGATTCACGATCTCAGCTATCTGATGGGGGAACACTCTCTGTTGCTGCAGCATACCCTGGATTCCCGTTACGTGGTGATCGAGTCTTACGTGGATGAACCGCTGCTGGTGCGCATCAACGAATCGCAGTTTGAGCAGATACTCGTAAACCTGGTCAACAACGCCCGCGAGGCAATGCCCGATGGCGGGGAACTGGAGGTTTCGTTACAGTCTGTAGAGTTCGACAGCGATGTGGAAGGTGACAAGTCCGGCCACTTTGCCCTGTTGGAAGTTGGTGATTCCGGTCGCGGCATTGACGCGGAAACCCAGGCGAAAATATTCGACCCGTTCTTCAGCACCAAAGACACTCAAAGCAACTCCGGCCTCGGTCTGTCATCCTGTTATGGCATCGTCTCTCAATATGGCGGGTTTATTGAAGTCGAGTCCAAGGTGGGTGTAGGCACCACGGTCAAAGTTTATCTGCCGATTGCTGAAACCCGGGATTATCAACCGACGCTGGATGTCATCGACAACGAAGTCAGCATCATGGTCATTGACGACGATCCCGGCGTTGTGCGTGTGGTCAGAAATGCGCTGCAACGTGCCGGGTACTATGTGCGCGGCTTTACCGATGTCAGCGCGGCGCGTGAGTTTTTCTCTCCCAACACCGTATCCCTGGTGATTGCCGATGTGGTCATGCCGGGCATCACCGGCGCCAACCTGATCCAGGAGTTACGCGCGCGCGCGCCGGGGCTGCCGGTACTGTTTATCTCCGGCTTTACCAATGATGCGCTCAGCGACTGGGCGCCGGATGAACAGACCAACTTTCTCGCCAAGCCCTTCCGCGCTGAAGAAGTTGTAGCACGGGTGGGAGAACTGCTGGGCTCCAGGCGTTCAAGCCAGGAAATGTTTGGCTGAGCCCGGAACTTCCGGCGACAATTTTCAAAACGTGATAATTCTCTGCAGTTTCCCTAGAATGCGGCCTACTTTTTTACGCGCGGCATGCACATGACGGAAAACGTACACCATCGGCTCATCGTTCTGGGCTCAGGACCTGCCGGCTATACCGCTGCGCTGTATGCCGCTCGCGCCAATCTGAAGCCTGCGCTGATTACCGGCGTTGAAGTCGGCGGTCAGCTCACCACCACCACGGAAGTGGAAAACTGGCCGGGCGGTCACGCGGAACTGCAGGGTCCGGAACTCATGATGCAGATGGCGGAACACGTGGCGCGTTTTGATGCCGAGATCATCAACGATCATATCCACACCGCCGATGTCGGCGTTAAACCGTTCAAACTAACTGGCGACCAGGCCACCTATACCTGTGATGCACTGATCATCGCTACGGGTGCATCGGCTAAATATCTGGGGCTTGAATCCGAAGAAAATTACAAAGGTCGGGGCGTCAGCGCCTGCGCGACCTGTGACGGGTTTTTCTACCGAGGTCAGGATGTCGCTGTCATTGGCGGTGGCAACACTGCTGTTGAAGAGGCGTTGTATCTGGCCAACATAACCAACAAGGTCTATCTGGTGCATCGTCGCGACGAGCTGCGCGCCGAAAAGATCCTGCAGGATCGCCTGCTGGCCAGGGCCAATATTGAACCTATCTGGAATCATACCCTTGCTGAAGTCCTTGGTGACCAGCAGGGTGTCAACGGCATGCGCATCACCAGCACCGATGGCAAAGACCAGCAGATTGATCTGATGGGTGTGTTCATTGCCATTGGTCATACGCCAAATACGGGTATTTTTGCGGACCAGCTCGACATGAAGAACGGCTACATACAGGTACACAGCGGCACTGAAGGCAACGCCACCGCCACCAGTGTGCCAGGGGTGTTTGCCGCGGGTGACGTGGCGGACCATGTCTATCGACAGGCCATTACCAGCGCCGGCTTCGGCTGTATGGCGGCACTGGACGCCGAGAAGTATCTCGACGCCCTGCAAGGTTAAGCCGCGTTCAGGCGGCAGCTAGAGTGCTGTCGCTGGAATGCGCTCGGCAATTTTCTGCGACCAGATTTTAGGTCCCTGGATATGTACCGACTCACCACTGGCATCCACCGCCACAGTGACCGGCATGTCTTTCACCTCAAATTCGTAGATGGCTTCCATACCCAGTTCAGGGAACGCAATCAGCGTCGATTTGGTGATGGCTTTGGCCACCAGATAAGCCGCACCACCCACTGCAATCATGTACACAGCTTTGTTATCGCGTATCGCTTCGATCGCCACCGGCCCGCGTTCGGCTTTGCCAATCATGCCGGCAAGGCCGGTTTCTTCGAGCATCATGCGGGTAAACTTATCCATTCGCGTGGCTGTGGTAGGACCCGCGGGTCCAACCACTTCGTCGCGTACGGGGTCTACCGGGCCTACGTAATAGATAAACCGGTTGGTGAAATCTACCGGCAGCGGCGCTCCTTTTTCCAGCAGGTCCGCAATTTTTTTATGTGCCGCATCACGGCCGGTCAGCATTTTGCCGGACAACAGCAACGTATCGCCGGACTTCAGTGACTGCACCAGTTCCGGGGTAATCTCATCCATGTTGACGCGCTTCACGTCATCACCCAGCTCAAATTCGATGTCCGGCCATTCAGACAAATCCGGTGGTACAAACTCTGCGGGCCCCGAACCATCCAGTTCAAAATGCACGTGGCGGGTGGCGCTGCAGTTGGGAATCACCGCAACAGGTTTGTTCGCCGCGTGGGTTGGGTATTCTTTGACTTTCACGTCCAACACAGTGGTTAAGCCGCCAAGACCCTGAGCGCCGATACCCAGAGCATTGACTTTCTCAAACAGCTCAAGCCGCATTTCTTCATAATGGTTGCTGGCACCACGGGCCTGCAGCTCGTGCATGTCGATTGGCTCCATGAGCGACTCTTTTGCCAGCAGCATGGCTTTTTCCGGCGTACCGCCAATACCTACACCCAGCAGGCCTGGCGGACACCAGCCGGCACCCATGGTGGGGACAACGCTGAGCACCCAATCCACCACATCATCTGACGGATTCAGCATGGCAAACTTGGCCTTGGCTTCACTGCCGCCACCTTTGGCGGCAATTTCGATATCCACTTTGTCACCGGCGACAATTCTGGTGTGAATCACCGCCGGGGTGTTGTCTTTGGTGTTGCTGCGGGCGCCATCCGGGTCCGTCAACACGGAACCGCGCAGGACATTATCCGGGTGTGTATAACCCCGCCGCACGCCTTCGTTGATCATGTCTTCAACAGACATATCCGCATGCCACTGCACATCCATACCTACGGTGAGGAACACGTTCACAATCCCGGTATCCTGACAGATAGGCCGCTTGCCCATGGCACACATCTTTGAATTCACCAGCACCTGGGTCAAGGCCGCCTTGGCCGCTGGAGATTCCTCTTTTTCCCAGGCGCTACGCATGGCACGGATAAAGTCCAGCGGGTGGTAATAGGAAATAAACTGCAGCGCATCCGCCACACTCTGAATGACATCTTCTTGTCTGATGAGGGTCATCAACTACTCCGTCTCAATGGGATCATCTTTTTTATCTGGTGGGTATCACCCGGGTATTTCGCAGAAAGGGTTCAGCTCAACAAGCTGGCTCACCGCGCTGTTTTTATGTTTGCCTGCACACCAGCTGGGCATCACCATGGAGTACAGGCCACTACCGCCGGCCATCAGCAGCAGAATATCTTCCGGTGCGTCGAACGCCCGGTAATCATCATCGCCGGTGATGCGTGTGGCAAACGAGCCGCCATACTGTTTGAGCTGCGCTTTTGGAAAATGGGTCAGCTCCCACAGGCGTTGCAGAATGTGTTCACGGGTCAGGTTGGCCTGGGACAGTATCTGTGCATGTTCCGGATTCAGCACCACAACCGCCCCGCCACCGGTGAGCACGGCATTGTTGGTGGCCATATTGGCCAGCCCGACAGACAACTGGTGTAACAGATTTTCGGCATCGTCAGGATCATCTGCGTTGCCCGAGTAAATCACCGAGTGCGGGGCTTCCGCACCAATCACCGTCACCACGCTGTCGTCCGGCGCAAATCCGCGACCCACATGCAGTGGTGTAAAGGGCGAATGTTCTTCGTCTTCCGCCAGACAGTAAGTGAACTTGCCCGGATGCCCAAGCAGCGCCATATCTGATGAACCCGGACGCGCACCACCGATATTGATCATGGTCAGCCGCAACGCGCGACCAATGCTGGCATTGGCACGATGGCCAGGGCCCAGCGCACCAAAACCACTGGCAATGCCACCACAGGCTAATCTTGCCGGGCCATTCACAATAATCAGCGGCGCGGTGCAGTGGGTGGTGGACTGCATTTCGGTCAGATCAAATTCGGGTTGCAGGACGGCCTGTACAGCAGCCATCACCACCGGCATATGCTCCGCGGTACAGCCGGCCATCACGGCTGCAACCGCAACCTTTTCTACCGTTGCCACCCCTAAAGCCGGACCCATAACACCGAGCACCATATCTGACGCCTGAGCACTGGCCAGCACCATACGCTCTACCCGCTCAGCGGTAGGGATGACCACGGGCAGGCCATCGGTACAGCCAAGGTCGTGCAACTGTTCCAGTGCCGCGGCTTCATCCGCAGCCTCGAGCCACTCAGCCATGTTTCGGCTCCGCCGTAAAACTCTGCAGGATGTTGTCCACTATGGTGCCAGCCACGCGCTGCAGATTGGCCTCTCCGGTGCCTGCCACGGGATGCGGCAGCTGCACACGGGGCGCATCCGGCATGCCCAGCGAACGGGCGGTGAAATCTCCCTGAGGCCAGAAATCTTCTGTCACCAGGGCCACTGAAGGAATACCTAAACGAGCCATACTGATGCCGTCACGCACGGTGCCGGTAGTACAACTGCCTCAGTGGCCATAGGCGGCAATGGCCACCTGACAACTGGCTTTGATTTCAGCCAGCATCTCATCAGGGGCCGGTATCGAGGCATTGCCTTTATTCCAGAATTTCACCTGTATGCCAGGCAGGCGTTCTGCCAGGGCAGCGCCCACCGCGTGCAGGAAATTGTCCGAATCCGGAAAACCGTTGGCCAGCAGACCAACCGTGGTTCCGGCGCCTTGTTCAGCCGTGAGGTTGTAGCTCAGCGTATAGGGCTCTGGCTGGGTGGCCACTTCGCCACGCGGGTCATGAAATTTTGTCATCGTTCTCCCCGTATTTAGCAGTCTTTTTTGACAGACGGTGGTGCAGTTCAAATCCGTGTACCAGTTTACTCTATTGTGCCCCCGGCGGTCCCGTCCTAGACTTTGTCTTTTCCATGCCACGGACTCTCCCATGCGCACGTTCTTCTGTTTTGCATTTTGCCTGTGCATCAGCCAGATCGCAGCCCATGCACAGACAGTTCAGGCGCCTGCAGCGGAAGCGGACGAATTCCACTTTGTTGTCCTCGGTGACGCCCAGTTTCACGATCCGGCAAAGTTCAATCGGGTGATTGACCAGACGCGTCGACTGCGCCCGGCATTTGTGATCCAGGTGGGTGATCTGATCGAGGGTTACAACAGCGACCTGGAGATCATCGAAGAAGAATGGCAGCGTTTCAGCCGCCAGATAGCCCCCCTGGCACCTGTGCCTTATTATGCCGTGCCTGGCAATCACGATGTGTTTAACAGCGAACGCCAGGTCGATCCGCGGCTGGAAGATCTGTACATCAAACACTGGGGGCCCCTGTACTATACGTTTGTGTACAAAAATACCCAGGTTGTGGTGCTCAACACGGATTCGACAGAGGGCGTCAACAACATCACGGGCAAACAGTGGGTGTGGCTGCAGGGTGTGTTAAGAAACAGCACCGCTGAACACAAAATCCTGTTTATGCATCGGCCGCCGCTGCTCACCACCAATGGCGAGCGGCTGCATAAACTGTTTGTTGAACACGGCGTAGCGCGCGTTTTCTACGGCCACCACCACCACTATCATCACTTTGTGCGCGACGGGGTCGCTTACACCATGACCAACGCCGCCGCTAATTCTGTGAATGACGTAGAAGCGGTAGGTGGGTTTCATCATATCCTGCAGGTGTCCATCCGTGGCGGAGAACTGGATGTTGCAGTGATCAAAGCAGATGGAGTGAAAGCTGAAGATTCGGTTGCCCCAATCGATAACTACGATTTCTACGCATTACATCAGCGACTGGCACCAAAAACAGTTCGGGTGAGAGAAATGCAGGATAATGTGTACCAACTTGTTATACCTCTGCGCAACAGCAGCCAGCGTGACATCAACGTACTCATCAGTTGTGATTCCGCAGATCAGCGCTGGCTGTATACCCCAAAAGCCATCACTCCGGTTGCACTGGATGCGGGCGCCGAGTCTGAGGTGGTCCTGTCGCTTACGTATACAGACAGGCGTGTTCCTGAATCAGAACCTGTCTGTGATCTGCGTGTTCCGTTCCAGACGACCAACGGCCAGTGGCTGGAATACACCCAGCAGATAACCGGTAACCGTTAAGCGGCTGACTCCGCAGGACGCCTACCGGGCAAAATGAGGCATCACTTCTTCAATGTAGACCTGCAGATTATCCCAATCCACAGGCGGCCGGAACGCGATATTGATGCCCTGAATGCCCACATCCTGAAAGCGACCAATCAGATCCACCGCCTGCTGGGCACTGCCGGTTAAGGAACCGTTCGGGTCGATATCCGGCTGTCTGTCCGAATTCATGTAGAAGCCCAGATTCACGCTGGTGTCGATCTCCGCCGGGTCCCGGCCAATTTTTTCACAGGCCTGTTGCAAACGGGACAGACGATCCGCCGCAATTTCCGGCGACACGTACGGCATATTAAAACCGTCTGCATATCTGGCGGCCAGCGCTACGGTACGCTGTTTACCTCGGCCACCAATCCACAAACGCAAACCCAGCGGTTTTGGTGCGCAGACGGCTTCACTCATGGTGTAGTACCTGCCTTTGAAGTCCACGCTTTCGCCGCGCCACAGCGCTGTGATGATTTCCAGCGCCTCTTCAAGCTGATTAAAACGCTCGCCTAAAGGCGGAAAACCGTAACCAAAGTCGCGGAACTCCTCTTCAAACCAGCCCGCACCTATGCCCACATCAGCGCGCCCACCGGATAAATGATCGATGGTGACACCGGCTTTGGCCAGCACACCCGGGTTTCTGAACAGCGCACAGAAAACAAGACAGCCCACCCGGACATGAGTGGTTGAGGCCGCCAGACCGGCCATGGCGGCAACCCCCTCGAAGCAGGGATTTTCGCGATCTTTTAACGGGTTGGCATAAAAATGATCCCACACCGACACCCAGTGGAAGCCTTTGGTGTCGCCAATCTGCCAGAGGCGTTTGAGCTCATCCATCGACAGATCCTGTGGACCTGCATGTATTCCCAGTTTCATGATTTCTCCTGTGTTTCAGATTCGGCGGAGAAAATCACCTTATTGGCCAGCAGGCTCTGGATGCGCTGCTCTTCTATGCCCAGCTCCCGCAGCACAGACAAGCTGTCTGCGCCTACATCGGGTGCGCGTTTAGGTTTGCGCTTGGGAGACTCCGCCACGTTTATCGGGCTGTTGATGGTCAATGCATAGCCTTCACCTTCATCCCCGGTTTCAAGCACAATCTCGTTGGCGCGCATCTGCTCGTCTTCAAGAATGTCACCCATCGGTGTGACCCGGCTGAAGGTAACGCCAGCGTCTTCAAGGCGCGCACTGACATCCGCATAGCTCAGCTTTGCAAACGCCTGGGCCATTGCCAGATGAAAGTCTGGTCGGTTTTTCATCACGCTGGCGACATTGGCAAACCGTTCGTCTTCCAGCCAGTGGCTGCTGTCGAGCGCCGCGGCCAGCTGTGGATATTCCCGCGCTGTGTTGATCACCGCCAGCACCACATAGTCACCGTCACTGCAGCGGTACACATCGCTGAACGGATTCGGCCAGCCTTTGGCCTGTCGATAGGTGCCGATATTGTTGCCTGCAATGACCCCCTGCAGGGCCATGCCGTTAGCCCACACGCCATTGGCTGCCAGCGACGTCGACACAAACGACCCTTCGCCGGTGCGCTCGCGACGGTACAACCCGGTCATCACCGCGCCAAACAGAGCCGTTGCGGTGCAGTGGTCCCCCATCCCCGGGGCCATGGGCAGCGGTGTCTGACCAGGTTCGCGAATAAACTCCATCAGACCGGAACGCGCCCACCAGCCGGTCACGTCAAACGCGCGTCGGTCCGCATCCGGACCTTTCAGGCCGTAACCCGAGATATGCGCAAAAATCAGGCGCGGATTCACCGTTTTTAAGGTGTCGTAGGTCAGCTGATATTTCTCCAGTTGAGGGCGCATGAAATTGGTGGTCAGCACATCTGCTTTGGATACCAGATCATGCATCAGTGCCTGGCCGGCATCGCTGCGCAGATCCATCGCCAGACTGCGCTTATTGCGTGACGTCAACAGCCAGTGATACGGCACAGGATAGGGGCCCACCAGGCTGCGATAGCCATCACCACCGGGTGGCTCAATTTTGATCACGTTGGCACCGAAGTCGGCGAGTATAGTGGCGGCACCCGGGCCGGCCAGATAGGTCGCCGCATCAATTACGGTGATGTCTTCTAACAGGTGTTCCATTTGTCTCCCCAATGTCCCCGATTACAAACTTTAGCTGGTGAAACTTAACACTCGTTTTCGTCTCTGGCGATGACCATGACATCACCCTCTGCGTCCACCGTCACGTCCAGGTGGATGGGCCGACAACAGACATAACAATCCTCTATGTAACTCTGCGCCGCTTCGCTGAGGTCAACCACCAGTTCAAAGGTTTCACCGCAATAGGGACAGCCGATGTGTGTGGTTGTGGTGCTGAGCATCTGTGTGTCCTGCTTAAATTAAAGTCGCCTTGGCTTAAGAGGAGGCGGGGGCATCCCAGAACAACCAAATGATGATATTGTTCTGCCTTTTTTGAAAGGGAGCCGCCACACCACGGCGTGCATAAGTATGTCAGATCTACCCTTCTGGTTTAACCGGGCCCTTGAAGTGCCTTCACATTCCGGCAGCGTCATGGTCGATGGTGCCAACATCGTTTTTGAGACCTGGGGTGAAGTGGGCAACCCCGGCATTGTGCTGATCCACGGCAGCAACGCTCATCTTGAGTGGTGGCGCTTTACCGCGCCATTTCTGGCGGACCGTTTTCGGGTCGCTGCCATCGATCTGTCTGGTAACGGCAACAGTGACTGGCGCGAGAAGTACTCCGGCAAAAACTTTGCTGATGAAGTCTGGGCGGTGTGTCAGGCAGGAAAACTGGGCGAGCGCCCGATTGTTGTCGGCCACAGTTTTGGCGGCTTTGTCGCCCTGGAAACCGGCCACTACTACAGCGAACACCTGGGCGGCATCCTGTTTATGGATTTCACCACCGCACCGCCGGACGCCTATATGGAGTGGGGTCTGCGGGTTGAGCGCGACGGCGTAAAACCCGGGCGCAAACTGCGGGTCTATGAAGACAAACAAACCGCCCTCGGCCGCTTCCGCCTGATCCCGGAACAGCCGGGCGTTCACCCGGCGCTGCTGACACATATGGCGGAATATGGGCTCAAAGAGGTCGAAGGTGGCTGGACCTGGAAGTTTGATCCGGGTCTGTTTGACTATATGGAAATGGGCGTGTCTCAACGCGATAAATTTGCCGCGCTGAAATGCCGCAGCGCTTTGATGCTGGGTGAATTCAGCGAAGATGAAGGCGCCTTCTATGCGCAGCACATGCTGGATATCACCAATGGCCTGCTGCCGACCATCACCTTTCCAGGCACCTACCACCATCTGATGTTTGACGATCCCATGGCAGTGGCCATGGCGATGAAAATACTGTTCCTGGAATGGCGCAAAGAGGATCATCAGGCAGAATACGATAGCGCATTGGGCAGAACCCTGGAGGCCTCATCATGACCGAGCTGAGCAAAGAACTGATTGCCGACCTGCAATCCATCGACACCCCAACAGTGTGTAACGCTTTGGAATTACTGATTCCGGAACGTCGTGGTTATGGCTTCACAACCCAGGCGCTGGTGTGCACACGCCCGGAATTACCGCCCATGGTGGGCATTGCCCGCACGGCTACCATTCGGGCTGCACACCCGACACATCTGCGTGGCCAGGCGGTTAAAGACATGAATGATGGCTATTACGCTTACATTGATGAGGGCCCCAAGCCCAGCATCATTGTCATTCAGGATCTGGACGGCAATCAGCGTGCCTGTGGGTCCTGGTGGGGCGAAGTCAACGCCAGCATACATAAAGGATTCGGGGCGCTGGGCGTGATCACCGACGGATCTGTCAGAGATCTGCCGGATATTCCCCCGGGTTTTCAGATGATGGCGGATCGCGTTGGACCTTCTCACGCATTTGTACACGTGGTGGGTTATGGCCAGCCAGTGACTGTTGCGGGCATGCGCGTCGTCAGTGACGAGCTGATCCACGCGGATCAGCATGGCGCCGTGGTGATTCCCTGGGAAGTGGCTGACAAGGTGCTCGACGCAGCAAAAAAGGTTGCCGCTGCAGAAGCGGTGATCATCGGTGCTGCCCGGGAGCCGGGGTTTAACATCGACAGGCTACGGGCGGCCTGGGGCACTTCTGCTGAGGTTAAACACTAGCATCCGGTTGCAACAGGCCTCTTAACTCAACTGCGAGACAATCTCAGCGTGCTGGTCGCGATTTAAACGATAGATTCGAGTCAGCACAATCAGCACGACCATGATGGCAACAGGCACCAGCGTCAGCAGAATGTGAATGGTCTCCAACGTCTCCGGAGTCTGCTGCGCATTGGCCACATAGCCGGCAAATCCCAGTGCAAAAGCCACTCCCGCGCCGCCCACGGTTTTAGCCAGTTTCTGGAAAAAACTGGCGGTAGCGTAAATTGCGCCATCTGCCCTCACGCCATGTTTAAGCTGGGCGTACTCCACGGTATCGGGAATCATGGCCCAACCCAGTACAGCCACAGGTGTGCCCCCTAACGCCACCAGGCATCCCCAGAAAAAGATCGCGGTAACAGCATCATACGGTGTCAGGTAAAAACCGATACAGGCGAAAATGGTCAGATAGGCACCCAGCCGGGTTGCGCCGGCTTTGCCAAAACTTTCAGCCAGGCTGGGTACCGCCCAGATGCCAACCAGCATGCAACCCAACGTCAATGTGAAAAACCAGGAGATCAGAGTCGGATCGCCAACATTGTAGATGAAAAAATAAGCCGTTGTGGTTTGCCGGACGGTAAAGCTCAACATGCCGCAGCTGAAGATGCCGATCACCACCAGCAGTGGTGGATTGCGGCTGATGGCCAGCAGACTGTCTCTGATGGATATTCTTGCCACCGTTGGCGTTACCACTTCCCGCGTGGTGACAAACGTGATCCACAACAAAGCTGTAGACACCACCGCAAATCCCAGCATCAACACCTGAAAGCCCATGGCCTCATCATCAAACAGACTGACCAGCGGAAAGGTCCCTACCGACACCAGAAAGCCGCCGGCAAAAGCACAGCCGATTCGATAAGTGGACAGCTTTGTACGCGCCTGATAATCCTGGGTCAGGGACGCGGTTAGCGTCGCATAGGGAATAGTGACAACAGTATAAATCAGTCCAAACAGAATATAGGTGGTGTAAGCCCAGGTGACTTTGCCGGCCATATCGGTATCCGGCACGGTGAACGTCAGAATACTGATCAGCGCCAGCGGCAGTGCACCAAAGAGGATATACGGGCGCATGCGCCCCCAGCGGGTGCGCGTGCGTTCAGCAATCATCCCCATGATCGGGTCTGTTATGGCATCAACAAATCGGGCAACCGCAAACACCCCGCCTGCTGCAGCGGCACTGATGCCCATGACATCTGTGTAGAAATACAGCAGATAGGTCATTACCGAAATGAAATACAGGTTGATGCCAAAGTCGCCAACGGCGTATCCCGCTGCGGTGCGCAGGTTCATTTGTGATCGCTTGTAGCGGTGCGGGGAGTAGTGCTGATGGAAACAGTGCCCTGCTCCAGCAGCGCGCCAATTTGCTCAGGGGTAAAGCCAAAATCTGCCAGCACGGCGGCGGAATCTTTACCCGGATCAGGTGCGGCACAATCAAATCGCTGAGCCTGTGCATAAGCGGACAGATGGATAGGTGAACGCACCAGATCAAGCTCACCTAACTGCGGATGTGGCGCCGGTATGGCCATGCCCAGATGTTTCACCTGGGGATCTTCAAACGCCTGACCGACGTTATTGATGGGGCCGGCAGGCACACCTGCCGCTGTTAACCGATCAATCAGCTGCGCAACGCTGAACTGTCCGGTTACCTTGTTCATATCCGCTTTAAGCGCATCACGCAGTGCGACCCGCGCCGCAACACTCTGATAATCCGGATGGCTGCGCAGTTCGTCCGCCTGCAGCGCGTCACAGAATCTGCGCCACATCACCTCGCCATAAGCCGCAACATTGATATAACCATCACTGGCCTGCAGTGTGCCCATGGGCACCTGGGTGGGATGATCATTACCCTGCTGGTCAGGAATTTCACCGTTCATGGTGTAACGCGCGCCCTGGAAATCCAGCTTGCTCAGCATGGCTTCCAGCAGCGACGTCTGTACCCACTGCCCTTCCCCGGTCTGCTGACGATGAATCAGCGCCAATAGAATACCCTGGCCGAGGAACATGCCTGCGGAGGTATCGCTGATGGCCACACCCACACGCATGGGACCCTGGCCGGGCTCGCCGGTGATCGACATCAGGCCACTCATCCCCTGAATGATCTGGTCAACACCCGGACGTGTTGCGTAAGGTCCATCCTGACCGAAGCCGGAGATACTGGCATAAATCAGGCGCGGATTGATTTTTGACAAGGTTTCGTAGTCCACCCCTAAACGGAATTTCACATCGCTGCGGAAATTTTCCACCACGATATCCGCCTGCTGCGCCATCTGATGAAAAACCTGCTGCCCCGCAGGCGCTTTTAAATCTAACGACAATGCGCGCTTGTTACGATGCAGATTCTGCTCGTCAGATCCGCGACGACTGCCGGTGGCAGAGCCGCCGCTTCGCGGTGGTTCAATTTTGATGACATCCGCACCCCAATCCGCCAGCAGGCGTACAGCGGTTGGCCCCGCCCGCGCGATGGTCAGATCAAGGACCTTCAGATGCTGCAGCGGACCCTGCACTTTTTATGGCCTGATCAGGCGCCCGGGCAACGCATCGGTGGCTTCACCATGGCGGTAGGTTACCTCCCCCGCCACCAGCGTGGCCAGATAACCATCCGCTTTCTGCTGCAGACGTGCACCGCCGGCAGGCAGGTCGTGGACAATTTCCGGCACACGCACATTCAGGCGTTCAAAGTCGATAACGTTCACATCCGCGCGCATACCCGCCTGTAATGTACCGCGATCAAACAGGTCCACCGCGCGCGCGGTATCCCGGGTCTGATTCCTGATCAAAGTGGGCAGATCAATCTGCTCACCGCGGCTGCGATCGCGCCCCCAGTGGGTCAGCAAGGTGGTAATAAAACTTGCATCACAGATGGTGCCGACATGAGCGCCGCCATCACCGAGGCCCATAACCGTGTTCTGACTCAGAATCATTTCGCGACAGCAGTCTAGGTTGTTTTCCGCATAGTTGGCAAAAGGCGTGTAAAGGATGGCTTTGCCCTCACCCGCCAGCATCTGATCGTAAACGTATTCCCAGTGTGACACCCCCGCCTGTGCAGCCCGGGCATGCAGGCTGTCCTCTGGTGCTGGCTCATAATTCGGCGGATCGCCCAATACCCAGATTTTGCGGCCTTCATCCATCAGCTTGAACAACCGGGCAAAACCCGGTGCGGTTTCTTCACTTAGAATCCTGGCTTTGCGTTGCGGATCGCGCAGCGCGGCCACTTTGTCCGCCAACGGCAGACCCTGCAGCTGCATAAACGAAGGCCGCGTCGTGAAAGGCGACAATGTGGTCGTCAATCCCAGCAGAATACCAATCGGCCGCGGCGCCACCTGGCCGCGCATAACCAGCCCCTGGCTGACGGCAGCGTCGATTTTCCCTAACACTTTTTTCCAGCCGTGGGGCGATAACCCCTGGGCCAGAGAAATTGACATGGGCCGACCGGAATGGGCCACCATCTGCTGCAGCAGAGAAAACTCATCATCCAGATCAACAAAGTCCGAGATCATTTCCATGACACCGCGTCCGGCGTCTTTCAGACCTGCGGCGACACCCATCAATTCATCAATTTCAGCTTTTAATGACGGCGTTGGTGCGCCTTTGGAGCTGCGATGATTTAATGTGCGGGAGCTGGTGAAACCCAGGGCACCAGCTGCTATGGCCTGGCGGGTAAGCTCACGCATCCGGGCAATATCCTCAGCATTGGCCGGCTCGCGATCAGCACCGCGCTGCCCCATGACATATACACGCAAAGCGGCGTGAGGAATCTGCGCGCCCAGATCCATATCGAACTGACGCTGACTCAAAAAGTCCATGTAATCGGGAAACGACTCCCAGGACCAGGGCAACCCTTCGTGCAACGCGACCCCAGGAATATCTTCTACACCTTCCATCAGTTCGATCAACACATCGTGATCCGCAGGGCGCACCGGTGCAAAGCCCACACCACAGTTGCCCATGATCACGGTGGTTACCCCATGGTGGCTGGAGGGAGACATACGGTTGGACCAGGTGGCCTGGCCGTCATAATGGGTGTGGATATCCACAAACCCCGGTGTCACCAGCGCCCCATCCGCATCTATGACCTGACCCGCTTTCCCACTGAGTTGACCGACATCAGTAATCAAACCGTTGCTGATGCCCACATCCGCCGTTCGCGCTGCGGTCCCGGTGCCATCCACCACAGTGCCGCCGCGAATTATCGTGTCGTAGCCTGTCATCTGCTGTACCCCAATTTTTTCTCACCCTGCTGCTACTTTCTACCACAGAGCGCCGCGTTTAAAAATGGTAGAGTAGCTGCCAGCTGAAGCTGCTCTTATTTTTCAGGGGAGAAAATCTGATGAGAAAAGCCGCCATTATTCTGATTGTGATCGGCATTGTTGTTGTGATCGCTGCCAATCTGTTTCTCAGCACACAGGAACCCGAACCCGTGTTTGAAGCCATTCGGGATAACACCACCCTGCGCCAGACCACTGCAGGTGACGTCGTTGGCTTCCTCGATCAGCACGGTGCCAGAGCCTGGCTGGGGATTCCTTTTGCACAGGCACCCACCGGCGACAACCGCTGGCGGGCCCCCAAACCACCCGCAGCACACGAGGGTGTGTTTGAAGCATTACGGACGGGTGGCATGTGTCCCCAGTTTGCATCACAACTGAGCAGCACAGATTTCACGCCTGGCTCTATTGCGGGTTCGGAAGACTGTCTGTATCTGAACATCTGGTCGCCACCTAACGCGGTGGATCTGCCGGTCATGTACTGGATACACGGCGGTGGCAACACCATAGGCCACGGCGGCAGCTACAACGGCGCCGCTCTGGCCACCCGCCACAATGTTGTGGTGGTGACCATTAACTATCGTCTCGGCGTATTCGGCTGGTTCAGCCACCCTGCGCTCAAAGCAGGCAATGCCCTGGATGATTCAGGCAACTACGGCACCCTCGATGCCATTCGTGGACTTGAGTGGGTGGCGGAAAACATTGGTGAGTTTGGCGGCAACCCGGATAACGTCACTGTGTTTGGTGAATCCGCCGGGGCTTTTGACACCCTGGCCATGATGGCATCACCACTGGCGGAAGGTCTGTTCCACCGCGCGATTGTGCAGAGTGGCGGTTTTCAGACCACACCCCTGAGTGTTGCACAAAACTATGCAGACGATGGCGGCCACCCCTTCAGCAGTCAGGAGATTGTAACCAATATGCTGCTCGCGGACGGTACCGCAGACTCCAGAGCAGATGCCATCGACTATCAGAACGACATGAGCAGCAGACGCCTGCGCGACTATCTGTACAGCAAACCCATGCAGGATTTCTTTGAGCAGTTTGACGGTGGCGGATTTGGCATGATCAACGTGCCGGATAATTTTGGCGACGGTTATGTGTTACCGGATATGAGTACCCGGGAGATTTTCAGCAACCCGGACAACCACAACATGGTGCCCATAATCCTGGGCACCAACCGCGATGAGCCCGCCTTGTTTATGACCCGTGACCCGCGTTACGTGGAAAACTGGCTGGGTTTCCTGCCGCGCCTGAAAGACCCGGAAACCTACAAGCGCATCGTGAAATACGGCGCTCTGGCCTGGAAAGAACGTGGCGTGGATTCTCTGGCCAACTATATGCGGGCCGCAGGTAATCCGGACGTATACGCTTACCGTTTCGACTGGGACGAAGAGCCTTCTCAATTCGGCTTTGACTTAAGTGTTGCGTTGGGTGCGGCTCATGGCCTGGAAATCGCGTTTATATTTGGCAACTTTGAAGGTGGTCTGGGCATCAGCTATATCTACCCCGGCGATGAAAACCAGATGGCTCTGTCTGACAGCATGATGTCTTACTGGAGTGAGTTTGCATACACCGGCAATCCGGGCACCGGTCGCGGCACAAACGAGACGCCCTGGCTCCCCTGGAACACCGACGGGAAGCGCTCGATTATTCTCGATACACCCGGCGATCAGGGTATTTTCATGTCGGAAGAAGAAGTGACCATTGCCAGCATCAAAGCTGAACTGGCCGCTGACACGGGTTTCACAGATCCGGCTGATCAGTGCAAGGTCTACGCACGCAACTTCCGCGATGAACACTTTGTGCTGGCAGAATACGAGGCGTTGAACAGCACCTGCGCCAGCATTGACCCGGCCACCATCACCTTCTTTTAGAATTCGGCCAGTTGTAGTGGTTTGCGCGCCGCTTTAACGGCGGCTGCGCACCATTTTGTTGCCCGGTCCGGGATTGCCTGGGATGTGCCGGACCTCTGATTTGTCTGCGCATAATCCGCGAAACGGCTAGAATAGGCGGTTTTGGTCCGCTATTCATGCTGCAGGAAGTTTTCACCGTTGTTGCACCGGTCTTTATCATTGCCGGTATCGGTTACATCTGGATCAGACGCGAACAGCCGTTTGACAATCTGACTGTGAGCTCGCTTGTCATGTATGTGGGCAGTCCCTGCCTGATCTATTCGTCCCTGACAACCAATGCACCAGGGCTGGAGGTTCTTGCGCAAATGGCGCTTGCCGCCTTGTTTGTGATTGTCTGCAGTGTGGGGCTTGCGCTGGCCTTCCTGAAAACAACCGGCTGGCCTCTGCGCACTTACCTGCCCGCGCTGGTACACCCCAACGGCGGCAATATGGGCCTGCCCGTGGTGCTGCTGGCTTTTGGTGAAACCGGTCTTGCCCTGGGCATGGCGTACTTTTTTGTTAACTCCATTTCTCAGTACACCCTTGGTCTTGCGGTGTCATCTGGAGAATTCCATCCAACACAGCTACTCAAACAACCTGTAATCTGGGCGGTTTTAGTGGTTGTCCTTGTGCTGGCCACAGACACTACCCTGCCACGGTGGTTTAACGCCACCACCAGCCTGCTGGGAGGGCTGACCATACCCGCGATGCTGCTCATGCTGGGTACGTCTCTGGCCCGCTTGAACATTTCCTCTGTGCGTGAAACATTGACCGTTGCAGTGATGCGCCTGGCAATCGGTCTGGCGCTGGGACTGGCGGCTGTTTATCTGTTTGATCTGACGGGCATGCTGGCCGGAGTGGTGCTGCTGCAGGCCACCATGCCTGCCGCGGTGTTCAATTACGTGTTTGCAGAACGTTACAACCGCGACCCGGACAAGGTTGCCGCCGTGATACTGCAGAGCACGGTGATGAGCGTGCTGAGCCTACCGTTGCTGGTAGGCTGGGCATTGACGTTCTAACAAACCCACTACTGGTTAGCCAACTGCTCCCGTGTCAAGCTTGCATAGGCCCGATCAACAAAGTTGGACGAATCACCAAACACATTGTCATAAGCCTGTGTCGGCGCGGCAGCAATGACTTCGGCAAGAGATTTACCTGCCTTAACCATGGCGCCGATGCTCTGGTGCATGTCTTCTAACATGGCGATATAGCTGCGCAGGCCCGCATAGTCGGACACTTCGCCATGCCCGGGAATGACAATTGTATCTTCGTTGATGGTGTCCAGTACCGCCTGGCAGAAATTGATCATGCCGCGCAGGTCACCGCCGTTATCCACATCGATAAAGGGGTAACCCGAACGGTTAAATACGTCTCCCAAATGAACCGCATTGCTGCCCCGGAAGAAAATTGCCGTATCACCAGTGGTGTGGGCAGGACCGAAATGCAGCAGCTCAATTTCCTGGTCGTTAAAATGAAACTGCATGGTTTTGTCATAGGTAATCACCGGCAGCGCCGCTTTGGGATAGGCCTTCTGCTCATACTGCACGGCCACCAGATTGATGACATGGTCATCTAACATCATCTCGCGGGAGTTAGCCTGGCTCACCAGCCAGGTACCACCGGGACCCAATGCCAGGTTGCCTTCGGCATGGTCAAAGTGCCAGTGGGTGTTGATCGCAAAATCCACCGCGCCGCCGCCAATCTCGCGAATCGCTTCGCTGATCTTTGGCATCATCTGCGGGAACTGATCATCCACCAGCAGCACACCCTGTGCACCGATACTCACGCCAATGTTGCCGCCCACGCCAAACAACACGTAAAGCCCTTGCGCAACTTTTTCTGTACGGATCTGTGCTGCTTCAAAGTCCCAGCCAAAAGCGTCCATCAGCTCATCAAGATTCATAGGGCCGTCGCCGCGTTCGGCCACTTCATCATGACCAGATGCGACGGTGCCCCAACAAAGCAGCAGCGCTGCGGTCAATGCTCTTATCATCTCCCCTCTCCCTTATGAAGCCGGTTAGTCCGGTAAACCCAGAACCCGTTTTGCAATGATATTCAGCTGCACTTCAGAAGTGCCCCCTTCAATTGAATTTGCTTTGGATCGCAGCCATGCTCGCGTTGTGGTCAGCTCATCTTCTGTGAACGCCTCACCGGCCCAACCCATCGCCCGGGTGCCCAGCGCCGACAACAGCAGTTCATATTTGCCGATGTTCTGCTCGGTACCGTAATACTTGAACATGGACGATACCGCGCCGGGTGCTTTACCTGTGGCCGATTCCTGCATGCTGCGTCTGGTCGTCAAGGCAAACGCTTTATCATTCATGCGATGCTTGAGAATGTTGTTCCGTAAAACCGGGTCGGCAATTTTGCCAGCTGCATCGACGCCAACATATTCGCTGGCATAGTCTTCGATGGCACGTACTTTCTGACCACCACCGATACCGCCGATTGATGCCCGTTCGTACTGCAGCAGTCGTTTGCCGACGGTCCAGCCTTTATTCAGTTCGTGTACCAGATTCGCTTTCGGCACCCGTACATTGTCCAGAAAGGTCTCGCAGAACGGTGACAGGCCACTGATCAGTTTGATGGGCTTGACTGTGATGCCCGGCGTTGTCATATCAAACAGGATGAAACTGATGCCTTCGTGTTTGGGAGCGTCCGGGTCCGTGCGCACCAGACAGAACATCCAGTCTGCATTGTCCGCGCCGGAGGTCCAGATTTTCTGACCGTTGATGATGTAGTCATCACCATCTTCTACCGCCGACGTGCGCAGGCTGGCCAGGTCTGAGCCTGATCCCGGCTCGCTGTAACCCTGACACCACCAGATTGCACCACTGGCAATTTTAGGCAGATGCTCCTGCTGCTGGGCTTCGCTACCATATTCCAGAAGTGCCGGGCCAATCATGCTGATACCCATGCCAACCAGCGGCGGACGCGCGTTGATGCGGCGCATTTCTTCCTGCCAGACAACCACCTGGTCTTTATTAAAACCAGCGCCACCAGCTGCTTTGGGCCACCCCGGAACGGTGTACCCATGCTCTGCGCAACGTTCCAGCCACAATTTTGTGTCAGGGTTCTTGTAGCGCGCCCTTCGCCCTCCCCCTGGATATTCATCAGCAGGCATATTCGAACGGATGGATGCAGGGCAGTTGGCTTCCAGCCAGGCGCGGGTGTCGGCTCTGAATTCTTCTAATTCACTCAAACTTATTCTCCTGTTTGTCGAGGATTATCTCAGCACTTCACAGCACCCTCAGCAGGCGGATGCCTCGATCATCATTGGCGCTGCTGGCGGTAAAACGATAAGACGAGCTGGCTTCAATGGCCTGTGAATCCCAGGATCCACCACGCACACCATGGCTTGAGCAGTTACCCTCTGTGTTGGCCACGGCACCGTCGTCCGCGTCTAAGGTATACCCAGGCATGCCGCAGTCTGCAACCCATTCAGCAACGTTGCCGTAAATGTCGTAAACGCCAAAAGCATTGGGTTGATAGCTGCCCACCGGTCCCGGCCGCACGTGTTGATCATCACAATCCAGGGTCTGCCACTGGCGGTAGACCCTGCGGGTTGCGCTGTCCGCCACATTGGCATAAGCGCAGAGCTGCTCTGGATCCTCGCCGAAAAAATAAGTGCCCTGGCTGCCTGCCCGGGCGACATATTCCCACTGTGCCTCGGAGGGCAGCTGGTACTTCTGTCCAGTCTGATCGCTCAACCAGTGCGCATAATCCGTGGCATCTGCGTGACTGACATAGGCCACTGCATGCGTGACGTCTGTGGGCTTCAGACGTTCATGCAGCGCCAGCCCGCGATCCTGCAGATACTTCTGATAATCGCCAATGGTGACTTCATATCTCGATACCGCAAACGCTTCAGACAGGACAACGGCACGTGCAGGTTGCTCGGAGAGGGGGCCGCTGTTATTGCCCATGACAAAACGTCCTGCAGGAATCACCACCAGCTCCGGACCCGCACTACCGTCGGCGAGCACGTCGGTAAAAACCCGCCCTGGCTGCACCTGCATGGCATCCAGCTCGAAGCGAGCGGTGACGCCCTGATCGGTCATGTTGAGTTGACGGATAGCCGTTCGATACCCTATCGCACGGGCGCGCAGCTCAACGCGTCCAACAGGCACCTGCATATCCTGAACATAGGCTTCGACTTGCCTGCTGTTACCGCGCAGATAACTGACCTGTACCTCAGCGTTCGCTGGGGACGTGGAAACCCGCAGACGGCCATAGACTCTGGTCAGCGCCACATCGTGTTGATTGTCGCCATAACGAACGGTGTAGGCGAAAGTTTGTGTGGCATATCCGGGGCGGCTGACGCGCAGGGTGTACTCACCGATGGGTACCCGCATCTGCGGCGTGTAGTGGAGATCACTGTTGACAAACTCAATGTTCGCGCCGCCCGGCCGGCTTGTTACTGTTAAGCTGCCGTGGGGGTCAATATTCAGATTGAAGTTGACCTCCAGGGTTTCATCAGCATTCAAGGTATGTACCTGAGCAACCGCACGACGTTCTGCCTGCCCCATCACAATGCTGTGCTCTCCTGCATCAATCTGCAGTTGGGTGGGCGTCGTCTCCGGCAGCCTGACGCCGTCAACTTCGACCCAGGCGCCACGAGGATTAGACATCAGGGACAGTGTGCCGGATCCGACCTCCAGGCGTATGTCTTTAACCAGGTGATCACCGCGACCCAGCGACAGCCCTGTAACGTAGGTCTGGTAATAGCTGTGGGACACTTCCAGTTTATGGTTGCCGCTGTCGAGTTCTAAACGCGATATCGGCGTGATACCCCGGACCCGTCCATCTATCATCACCTGCGCGCCTGCGGGTTCACTGGTTATGGCAATGGTTGCGGTGCCGAAGTGTTGATAGAGCCAGAACGAGGCGCCCATGAACAGCAGAGCAACAACAACTTTTATGCGGGTATCCATTAGCACATGGTCCCACCGCCTGTGCGGGCCCGTCCAGTGCAAATGCCGTTATCGCGGCGAGATTATATTGCCTGCACAGGCGTTCACAGCTAGGGTGAAGTCAAATGCAGAACGGCCCTCCAGGATACGCAAATGACAACGCCACCCACATTTACAGGCTTCAGCACCCGGGCTGTGCACGCGGGCGCTCGCCCTGATCCGCAAACCGGTTCACGTGCCATGCCGATTCATCAGACCACCAGCTACGTGTTTGAAGATACCGAATCCGCTGCGGCTTACTTCAATCTGCAGGAATATGGCAATACCTACAGCCGTATCATGAACCCCACAGTTGCGGCCTTTGAAGAACGGGTAGCCAACCTGGAAGGTGGCGTTGGGGGCGTTGCTTTTGCCAGCGGGCTTGCTGCCCAGAACGCCGCGTTATTTACTTTGTTGGAGCCAGGTGACCATGTGCTGGCGTCCGCTGCACTCTATGGTGGCAGTGTCACCCAGTTCAAACATGTGCTGCGAAAAATGAGTGTCGCGCTGGATTTTGTCGACCCGGATGATCATCAGGCCTGGCGGAATGGCATCAGGCCAGATACCAAGCTGTGTTTTGGTGAAACCATCGGTAACCCATCCGGCTGCATCCTGGACATTGAGGCCATTGCCGGCATTGCACACGCAGCCGGAGTGCCGCTGATGATTGACAATACCTTTGCCACACCTTACCTCTGCCAGCCGCTGAACTTCGGCGCAGACATAGTGGTGCATTCCGCCACCAAATTCATGGGTGGACACGGCACATCCATTGGCGGTGTCGTTGTTGAGTCAGGTGAGTTTGACTGGTCTAACGGCCGTTTCCCGGTCATTGCTGATCCGTCTCCGGCCTATCATGGCCTGAAATTTCACGAAACCTTTGGCACCTTCGGCTATCTGATGAAACTGCGTTCTGAAACATTGCGCGATCTGGGTGCGTGTATGAGCCCTTTTAACGCATTCATGCTGGCGCAAGGTATTGAGACTCTGCCTCTGCGCATGGCTGCGCATGTCAGCAATGCAAAAAAGATTGCCCAGCATCTGCAGCAGTGCGAAGCAGTGACCGCTGTGCACTACGCAGGTCTTGCTGAATCGAAATATGCGGATCTGGTGCAAAAATATCTGCCTGAGGGACCTGGCGCAGTATTCTGTTTCGATCTTGCCGGCGGGCGAGCCGCAGGCGTCCGATTCATCGAAAACCTTTCGTTGTTCAGTCACCTGGCTAATGTGGGAGATGCAAAAAGTCTGGTTATTCATCCCGCAACCACCACCCATCGACAGCTGAACGATGCTGAACTGGCTGCCAGCGGCATCGGACCTGGGACAATACGCGTCTCCATTGGCATCGAAGACGCGGACGACCTGATCGCAGACATCGATTATGCGTTAGCGCATTTAAAGGAGACCACAGCATGAGTGTCGACATCACAGACCTGACGCCCTGGCAGCAACCTGAAACCATCATTGCCGCTTTACAGTGTCGACATATTGCAATTGTTGGCATGTCGTCCAACGAACTGCGCGCCAGCAACTTTGTCGGCTACTACATGCATCGCAACGGCTATCACGTCACGCCAGTCAATCCGCGGGAAGAAGAAATCTATGGCCTGCAGTGTTATCCCACGCTGCAGGATGTGCCGACACAAATTGATGTTGTCGATGTTTTCAGAGACAGCAGCGCGGTACCGGAAATTGCCCGTGCGGCGGTGGAGATCGGCGCAAAATACATGTGGCTGCAGTTTGGCGTGGTCAGCGCCGAAGGCATCGCCATAGCGCAGGAAGGCGGAGTCAGATGCATCGTCGACAAATGTATCAAAATTGAACACGCACGCTATCAGGGGCGTATGCACTGGCTGGGGTTCAATACCCAGCGCATCAGTGCTCAGCGGGAACGTGATTAAACAGAGACTACTTAAGCGCGCAGACCGGTAAGATCCAGTGCCGCATCACAAAACGCGGCGATGGCTTCACGCATATCCGTACGTCTGGCTTCGCCTTTGCTCTCACTGAAACAGAAACTCAGACGTAACTGATTCAGACCGGCCCGCGGATCGCGTGCTTTTGCGTCGGCCGGATAGAAATCATACATCGGAATGGCAACCACGCCGTATTCGGCGACTAACGACTCAATGAATGCATCGTCGGTTTCGAAGCTGGCGTTCCTGAAAGTGAACACCGAGAAAAATCCTGCCTCGGGCTGTGTCCATGAAAAATGCTCCGGATATGGGCCCAGCCTTTCCTGCAGAACAGACAACAGAATTTCGCGGTTTTCCCGATAAACACCCAGTTTCTGCTCAGCCAGCAGCCACATACTACTTATCGGTTCAAACGCCGCATCATGTAACAGCGCTTCAAACCCCCGCAGAGCGGCAGGGTTCTGAAAAAGGATATCTGAACTGGCTTCGGTTAGCGCCATCTCGGCCAGGTCAACCTGCCTGCCTCCGGCGATTTCGAGGCTGGCCTGGCTGTACAAAAACCCCACCCTGGGACCGGGAAAGCCAATTTTCGAGCCGGTGAACAGATGCACCGTCAATTCCGGTGCCATGGCAAAAAATGGTTTCGGCCGCGACTCCGGTGGCGCAAAATTGATGTACAGATAAGGCGCATCTTCAACAATGAGAATGCCTTCTTCGCGCGCAATCTGCAGGAGTGTTTCCCGGCGTGCCTGAGAGAAAGAAAAGCCGGCCGGGTTATGGCCATCCGGCACGGTATAGTAAAAAGGTACAAAAAAACCTTGTGCGCGTGCGGCGTGAATCTGCGCCCGAAACTGATCTGGCAGGGCACCTTCTTCATCCATATCCACACTGAATATGCGCGCGTGGTGACAAAGAGAGACACGTGCAGTGAAGCCGGCATAGGTTGGCGCATCCGTAATGTACGCTACCGGTGTACCCGGCCGCTCTGCAAGACTGCACATCAGGTTGATGCCACCGGTAGCGCCAACGGTTGGGATCAGTTTACTGACGTCTATTTGGATATCCCAGTCGGCGCCGTAAACCCTGGCAAACACCTCCCGCGTAGTACGCGGACCCAGCGTGTCGCCGTAAGAGAATGACTCACGCAGATATTCCGGCAATACATCCGGATCATTTAATCCTTCACGCTCCTGCAGATGCGCAAAATAGGCGTTCTGATGAGCAATGAAACCTCGCGGGTCCGTTACCTCAGGGTGTGGATAGCCGGCGCCAAGGTGATGAATTTTAAGACCCTTTTTTTGCGCAATATCCCGCAGACGCGGCAGAGAGGCCGACATTTTTCGGGTCACGGAGACGGGCTGTAAAACCAGTTCGGGCGCTTTCAGATTGGCCACGTGTACTTCAAATCTTTATGAACAGGCCGCGACTTTATGAGGTTTAACATCGCCTGTCGAGTCGACCCGGACAGGTTGTTCTCAGCGGCGCTTCTTGTCTGCCTGATGGGCAGCATGTTTAACAGTTTTGGCAAACTGACGATAACGGGCACGGCGTTCGGCCAGGGTTTCTCTGTTGTACAGATCTTCGCGCTGCAGCTTGAAATAGCTGTCCAGGCGACGCTGCTCCAGGTCACCGGCTGCAATCGCCTGTTGCACGGCACAGCCCGGCTCGGCACGGTGCCGGCAATCGTTGAATCTGCACCGCTCGCCAAGCGCTTCTATATCTGCAAACAGAGAACCCAGACCCTGTTCTGCGTCAGCGAGTTGAAACTCGCGCATCCCCGGACTGTCGAGAATCACACCGCCACTGGGCAGTTTGTGAAGCGAACGATGGGTGGTGGTGTGGCGACCTTTGTCATCCTCTTCCCGGGCGGCCCTGGTGACCTGCAGCTGCTCACCGGCCAGAGTGTTGACCAGCGTGGATTTACCCACTCCGGAGGAACCTAACAAAGCAATCGACTGTCCGGTTTCACACCAACCCAGAAGACCCTGCAGGGTTGCAGAATCCAGAGCGTTCACGGCTTCAATGGGAATATGAGAACCAAGTTTGCGGGCCTCATCGATATAGGTTTCCACAGTATCGGTCATGTCCGTTTTTGTCAGAACGATAACCGGCTGGATATCTGCTTCCATCACCACCGACAGATAGCGTTCGAGTCGTGCCAGATTGAAATCTGCATTGGCTGATGTCACCAGAAACGCCGTATCGATATTCGCTGCAATCAGCTGAATTTCACCACTGGTACCCGGACTGAGGCGCTTGATGAGACTGAGACGCTCAAGCAACACTTCAAGACTGCCGGATGTCGGATCAATGGCTACCCAATCACCTACCGTGGGACGTTCTTCAGGATCCTGCATGAAGAAACGTCCGGCAACGCTGATGAAGGTATGTGAACCTGCCGCCGGCGCTACGGTCAGGCCGGTGCGTTGCACGGCAATCACGCGAGCAGGTTGCAGATGCTCATCCAACTGCAGCATCTGCTGCTGAAAAAAAGGCTTCCAGCCGACACTGAGCAGGTCAGGCAGGGATGCCGTGGGGGCCGTTGAGCTGGTCAAACAGACACCGGAGCTAAAAATCCCAACCGGTATGGGGGGTTGGCAGTACAACGGCACGATCCAGCGCCTTGAGCAGATCCAGCGGCGCTTTAAAATCATCCGTTACGGCCAGAGAGGTTGCCTTTGCCACACCCCACAACAGTCGCGTGAACGCATTAATGGAGCAGGTCAATTCCGGTAAATCCGGGTCAGACCCTGGAAAAGCCCTGGACTGTGCGCCAAGCTCTACAACATAACTTCCCCCAGCGCCCAGCCAGTTTTTGTCGGATACAGATACACCGGCTCCCTGTTCACTTTTTTCATCAGCCAGCAGCGCACTTACCGGGTCGGTGAGTTCCAGCTGGAAACTGACCGGTTGGGTTGCCTGGAACGCCGAGACGCAGGCGGCCACATCGACAATGCGTAACTGCCACCAGGCAAAGCTGTACTGTTCATTGGCATGTTTACCACCGGAGGTTGTGCCACGGGTACGAAACGGTCTTTCGAGCAGATCCTGCAACTGGATGTGAGGGGGTTGTATCATCTTCACCGAATACACCTGATCGGCCAGGGATTTTAACAAACCCAGCAACTCCAACAGCTGGTCTGTATTCTGATAGGCCATGGCGGTAACTCTGTACGGGCCGTGTTCACCTGTACCGCTGAGCCACATGAAGTGTGTCAGCTCTTCTGCGTCACCATACCCCAGACCAAAGCCGTCCTGGGTCCAGTTGAGTTCTGATTTCATCAACATGTCGTCAAACAGAACCACAGACCCATGTACTTTCTGGCGCTTACACATCGCCGCGTGCACTGATTTGTAGTCATCGACACCGATCCGGCGCGGCGTGGGCACGCGATGATTCACTTTCAGAGTGGCAGGATCGAATTTCAGTTCGTGATCATAACCACCACTGCCGAATCCCAACTGGTCGTAAAAGCCCTGATCAAACATGCCCAGCGCCGCTACCTGAGCCCCATCTGCAGCTGCCTGCTGCAGCTGCAAGGCGGTCAGACGTTTGGCAAAGGCATGGCCACGACCGATCCGACTGGTAGTTACCGCAGTGACCGCACACAGCGGCACCGGTGTATCCTGCAGTGACAATGATCCCTGCACGGTGTGCACACTGCATTCAGGTTCACCGTCTATGGTGGCCAGCAGTGTCTTACCAACCGAAAAGAAATCATCCACATGTTTTGCTTCATCCGCATCAACCCAGCCGACTTCCCGCCAGATTCTGCGGATGCCGGGCAGATCGTCCGGATAGATCATGGCACGGATATCAAACGCATGGTTTTGGGGATTGCGGGTTTTCATGTTGTCGCCTGACCAAAATTAACTTCATAAACCCGGGCATCTGCCAGATGGGCTAACGGCAATATCAAGCGGACAGTAGTGCCCATACCCGGCACGGACTCAATTTCGAGATCACCACCAATCTGCTTACTGAAGCCATACACCATACTTAAACCCAGACCTGTGCCGTGGGCATCTTCCTTGGTGGTGTAAAAGGGCTCGACCGCCCGGTCAATCTGCTCTTGCGTCATCCCACAGCCCGCATCGGTCACCGCAACCACCGCCCAGCGCCCATCACGTACATCCAACGATACTTCTATATCGCCCTGGTTATTCTGCGCATCTCTGGCATTCAGGGCAAGATTCAACATGGCACTGGTCAGTTGCGATTCATCCAATACCACCCGCACGTCGTCCCGCCCATCAATATTCAGTTGCAGGTTCACCATGCCACCCAGGGTACGTGCCACCAGCGGCATACGCTGACGCAATACTTCCTTGAGGTTAACGGTTTCAAGTTGCAGCGGTTGTTTTCGTGCATATGCCATCAGAGCGCGGGTAATGTCAGCGCCTGAATCAGCAGCGGTGAGGATATGATCAATCAGCAGACGCTCCTCAGCAGAATCGTTAACAGATTCCTTCAGCAGTTCCGCCGCCCCGGTCACTACCGTCAGAAGATTGTTGAAATCATGGGCAACACCGCCGGTCAGCTGCCCCAGAACGCGCAGTTTTTCCGCCTCCGAGAGTTGCCTTTCAAGGGCTATCCGCGCACTTTCAGCGTTGTTTATCTGTTCAATTTTTGCCTGTAATTCCGAGGTACGCTCAGACACCACGCGCTCGAGGCGCTCAGCGTGATTTGCCTCCGCTTCCGCGCGCAAACGTTGTGCCCGGCGGGTCACACCCAGATATCCGATGAAACCAAATGCCAGTACCAGCAGGATCATACCTGTCAGCACGATGGTCTCCTGTTCAGCATCGGCCAGTTCACGCTCTGCTTCGACCACCTCAAAACGATCGCGCATCGAGGTAAGCTGATGGTTGACGCTCTGCTGCTGAAACTCGCGCGCCAGCCTTGCAGATTCTTTGTGGGCCACGAGACTCGCCTGATAGTTACCGGCGGCTTCTTCAAGTTCGCCTAACAGGTTCAGCGCCGTGAGCAACAGCATGCGGGCGTTCTCAGCTCTGAGTTGCGTCACAGCACCGAGCACAACCTCGCGCGCCTCGTCGATTCTGCCGTTGGCAAACAGCGCCTGTGCATAGCCGGTGCGGACGCGACGCTGTTCAAACGTATTCGGGTCTGCCTCGTATATGCGCATGCCGCGCTCGAAAACCAGCAATGCAGCCTCGGCCTGATCGTCCGCCAGATAAGCTTCACCAAGCACAGCGTATGCAAAGGCCAGATAACCGTGGTTTTCCCGCAGTTCCGGGCGTTCCAGCGCTGCAGTGAGGGCAGCAATTGCAGCGTCATGCTCACCCAGCGCCACATCTGCTGAAGCGGTATAAGTCAGCGCTGTCAGTTCCTTGGAATGTCGATCAGCTTCTCTGGTCCATTGCAGGGTGGGCGCGTAAAAATCTTTGGCGATCTGATATTGGCCCAGGTCGGCATAGGCGATACCCACATTGAAGGAAACCACTCGATACATCTCTTCATTGAGCAGCGGATCGAGTATCTCCAGGCCTCGGGCAAAATAATCCAGCGCATTTTCAAAGCGTCCCTGCGCGCGACTCACCAGACCAAGCAGGTTGTACTGACTGGCAATCAGGTCGGCAACACCAACCTGCAGCGACCTGTCCAGCGCATTACTGCCAAAATCATAAGCTGTCGCAAGCTCTCCTCTCTGATAGTGCAGAATCGCTGAGGCACTGAACGCCTTGGTTAATGCCCAGTTCTGGCCCGATGCTTCCGCCCAGACAAGGCTGCTTTCACAGCGTTGTTGCGCTTTGTTGATATCCGCAACCAACATATCCACCCAGCACCAGACAGAGTCCAGATATGAACGACCCACCAGGTTGTTGTCTGAGATGAGCGCATCCGCTGAACGCAGATGCGAGCGCGCCAGTGTTGGATCACGATCAATCGTCATTCGTCCTAACATGGCGTGGATGTGCCCCCTGGTGTCACCTTCTGTGGTGTCCAGCATGCTGCACAGCTGCGCCTCGGACTGACTTTCCAGGGCAATCAGGTTATCAACAGCGTTTTCTGCATCGGCATAGACACCAGGGACGCACAGAAACAACAGCGCGGCGCTAACAAGACAGGTAGGCAGACTGGTTTTGAGTCTCAAGAAAGTCGCTTCGCCCGCAAGGCACTATAGGAGACGTAGACTTTACCCCAGAAGCCTCGGGATAAAAAGTTATCCGGACGGCGGCAGAATCGGACGACGCACTGCAAAGTCCCGTTGCGCACACGCCATCTGCAGGACGTCCTGTTTGTTCTGAAAAGCCGCCAGCCACTCTAACTGCATGCGCGTCACGTTCATCAGATCAAACTCCTTGTCCCGATTGCGCCGCAATGCCTCCTGCGGTGTTATCCAGATGCTGTCGACTGTTTCGCTGGCATCGTGCCTGCCGCGTTGGGATTCCGGCGCCGCAGCAATAAAAAACCGAGTGTCAAAACGTCGCGGCCGACCTAACGGCGTAACAAAGCGGTTGTAGAAATGCACCTGATCAACGGCCAGTTGCAGATTTTCCTGCTCACATATATCAAGCAGTGAAACAGCCCCGGCATGCAGAGGTTTGCGCAACGCATCAAAACGCTGGTGCACCTGCTCATCTGCAAAAGAGACGATGCTGTTATCGCGATAGGCGAGCAACAAACCGGCTTCTTCAAACGTTTCGCGAATGGCTGCGATCCAGTAACCGCGCCACTCATGACCCAGCGCAGATACCTGCGCCGCCTGCGCCTCGGTGGGACCAAAGCGATAACCATCATACTTATGCAGATGATCGTCACCGTCAACGCGCCCTCCGGGAAACACAAACATACCCGATGCAAAGCTTGCGCGGGCGGTGCGCTTGAGCATAAAAATCTCAAAGCTTGTCTGCGCCTCGCGCACCACAATGATGGTCGCGGCAGGCCGGATCGGCTGCACAGCGCTACTAACTGCCATATTTCCGTTTGGCTTCGCGACGCCTCGCATGCAGCACAGGCTCGGTATAACCGTTAGGCTGTTCGGTGCCTCTGAAGACCAGATCACACGCCGCCTGGAAGGCAATACTCTGCTCAAAATCCGGCGCCATATTCCGGTAGGCTGGATCATCAGCGTTCTGAGCATCTACAACCGCTGCCATTCGCTGCATGGATTCACGCACCTGTTCTTCACTGCAGATACCCTGATGCAGCCAGTTGGCAATATGCTGGGATGAAATACGCAGTGTTGCGCGATCCTCCATCAGGCCCACATCATTGATATCAGGCACTTTTGAACAGCCAACCCCCTGATCAATCCAGCGCACCACATATCCCAGAATCCCCTGAGCATTATTATCCAGTTCGTTCTGCACCTGCTCTGCCGAAAGGTTTTCTCCAGCAAGCAGAGGAATCTGCAGAATCGTGTCTACACTGGCCGCGCTGCGCTGTTCTATCTGCGCCTGCATGGCCGGCACGTAAGCCTCGTGGTAATGCAGCGCATGCAGGGTCGCAGCTGTCGGTGAAGGCACCCATGCGGTGGTTGCCCCGGCTTTGGGATGGCCAATTTTAACCGTCAGCATTTCAGCCATTTCATCGGGTTTAGGCCACATGCCTTTGCCAATCTGGGCATGACCGCGAAAGCCGGTTGCCAGGCCGATATCCACATTGGAGTCTTCGTAGGCGGCGATCCAGGGCTGCGCCTTGATGACCTCCTTGGGCAACATGGCGCCAGCTTCCATACTGGTATGGATCTCATCACCGGTGCGATCGAGGAATCCGGTATTGATAAATACAATGCGTTCTCTGGCTTCAAAAATACAGGCTTTGAGGTTGACAGAGGTGCGCCGCTCTTCATCCATGACGCCAATTTTCAGAGTATTCGGCGCCAGACCCAGGGTCTGTTCAATTTGCCCGAACAATGACACCGCCAACGCCACTTCTTCCGGACCATGCATTTTCGGCTTAACGATATAAACGCTGCCGGCGCGAGAGTTCCTGATCGGACCTTTGCTGCGCAGGTCGTGTATGGCTGACAGAGAAGTCACAAAACCGTCCAGGAAACCTTCTGGCACCTCGTTGCCCCGGGCATCCAGGACAGCATCAGTGGTCATCAGGTGGCCCACGTTGCGCACCAGCATGACGCTTCGACCATGCAGTGAAATGGGCTGACCCTGCACACCGGTATAGGTGCGATCAGCATTCAAACGTCGCACGATTTCCCGACCGCCTTTCTGCATGACTTCCTGCAGATCACCTTTCATGAGACCAAGCCAGTTTCGATAAACAACACATTTATCTTCGGCATCAACAGCCGCTACGGAATCTTCACAGTCCTGAATGGTGGTCAACGCAGCTTCCATCAACACATCTTTCACGCCAGCGGGATGTACCGCACCCACCTGGTGTTTGCGGTCTATCTGAATTTCCAGATGCAGATCATTGTGTTTCAACAGGATGGCACTGGGATCCTGTGCGCCGACAAATCCCACAAACGCACTGGCATCTACAAGACCTGTGTTGCCGCCATCTGCCAGCACCGCACGCAACTCATGACGCCCGTCAGCACCAGTGCCGATGCCGTAAGCAACAACATCACCGTGACTGGCCTGCTCCAGAGGTACCGCCTGGTCAAGGAAAGCGGTGGCTTGCGCGACCACCAGTTCGCCGCGCGCCGGGTTATAGCTGCTGCCTTTTTCCCGCCCGGGTGTTTCCGGAATGACATCGGTACCGTAATACGCATCATATAAACTACCCCAGCGGGCGTTTGCAGCATTCAGCGCGTAACGTGCATTCATTACCGGTACAACGAGCTGCGGGCCAGCTGTACCGGCTATTTCTTCATCAACATTTTCGGTAGTAATTTTGAAATCCGGGGGCGGAGGAAGCAGGTAGCCGATTTCCTGCAGAAAGGTTTTATAGGCCTGTGCATCCAGCGCCTGGCCTTTGCGCGCCAGATGGTAAGCATCTATCTTTGCCTGCAGTTCATCCCGCTTTGCCAGCAGCGCTTTGTTGACCGGGCCCAGTTCTTCAAGACAGTGTTCAAAACCCGTCCAGAAGGTATCAAGGTCAACATCCGTGCCGGGCAGAATTTCATTGGTGATCAACGCATCAAGATCTGCGGCAACCTGCAAAGTACCGCGCTGAACACGCTGCTGAGTTTTTCCATTGTCAGTCATGGCAATCGTCTTTGTTCCGGGAAAGCCGGCTAGTATACGTAATCCCCTGCCGCTAGGACATGCCGATTGACACCTTGCCAGCTTCGAGCAGCACCGGATAGCTCTGTAGAGGTCCGTTAGCGGGCGCCGCCGTGCAGGCACCGTTACGCACATCAAAACGCGCCCGGTGCAACGGGCACACCACCTCAAAACCCTTTAACTGACCCCCGTAAAGCTTCTGTCCAGCATGAGGGCAGATTGCGCTGACCGCAAAAAACCGACCTTCTACCTGGCACAGCAATACGCTCTGCCCGTTAACGCTGACCGGCACCGCCTGGCCTTCAGGCACCTGACTGATATTGGCGACAGGGAAGTATTTCATACGGCGCACCGGCAAGGCAGTGGCTTGCGGTGATGCTTGCGCACCAGGGCGCTACTTGTCGCCAAACATATCTCCTAAAGGACCAAGCGCGGAACCTTCACCTTTGGCACCGCCGGGTCGCGCCGCGCGCATCACACGCTCGGCCAGACGTGAAAACGGCAGCGATTGCAGGTACACCGTACCGGTGCCTCGCAGCGTGGCGAGGAACAGACCTTCGCCACCGAAAATCATGGATTTCAACCCGCCCGCGCGTTCGATGTCATAGTCGATGCCGGGGGTAAACGCCGCGATACAGCCCGTGTCAACGCGCAATACGTCGTTGTTCAATTCGCGCTTGATGACCGTCCCGCCAATGTGCACAAACGCTTTACCGTCGCCGGACAAACGTTGCAGGATGAACCCTTCACCACCAAAAAAACCTGCACCCAGACGTCGGTTAAAAGCAATATCAAGGTTGGTGCCTAAAGCGGCGCAGAGGAAAGCATCCTTCTGACAAATCAGCTCACCGCCAGCAAGGGCAAGATCTATTGGAATGATTTTGCCTGGATAAGGTGCGGCAAAGGCGACTCGTTTCTTGCCGTTACCGGTGTTGGAAAAATGGGTCATGAAAATTGATTCGCCCGTCAGAACACGCTTGCCGACATTCAAAATAGAGCCCAGCATGCCGCCGGAAGGCGTTGAGCCATCACCCATTTTGGTTTCGAACTTGATGCCGTCTTCCATGTAATTCATGGCGCCGGCTTCAGCGATCACCACTTCGCCGGGATCAAGTTCGACTTCAACGATCTGCATATCGTCACCAAAGATCTCATAGTCCACTTCATGGCTGTTCATAGGTCCTCCTGCATTCAGCGTAAGTTCTGCTGGCTTGCTACACTGGTCAACGCACCAGATCAGGGGAAACAGACTGGCTGAAAAATCCAGTGTAGACAAGAGCGTCGCAGCGGCGAGGTGACGCAACGTTGCGCCCGGGTCCCCGTCAAGTATCCTTTGCCAGGCGTAAAGACTACAGACAAACTGGCAAGACACGGAAGACGCCACGCCTGCGTCACCGGTTACCGAAACCATCTCCTGCAACAGCAAGGTCCTGCCACAGCAAGGTCCTGCAACAGCAAGTAAGGAAAAACACACATGAGTCAGAATCTGAGTGGTAAAAGGGTACTTGTGACCCAGGCCAACGACTATATGGGCCCTGCTACCGTGGAGGTATTTACCCGTGCAGGCGCGGAGGTGATCAGCAGCGTTGATGATCTGACCCAGCCAGGCGTCTGCGAACAACTGATTTACGACAATGGCGAGATTGACGTGCTCATTGCCAATCTTGCTTCGGCTAACTATTCGGGTATCAACGCAATTGATCTGGAAGACGATGCGTGGCACGACACCTTCGATAAAATGGTGCACCCCCTGCATCGCCTGAGCCGCGCTGTGCTACCGCAGATGATTGCACGAAACGCAGGCAAAATAGTGGTCTATGGCAGCGCAACGGCACTGCGAGGCATGAAAACTGTTACCGCCTACTCAGCTGCGCGCGCCGCTCAGGTGGGTTACGTGCAGTCGCTGGGTGTCGAAGTCGCGCCACACAACATCCAGGTCAATCTGATTGCACAGAACTATGTCGAAAACCCTGTTTATTATCCCTCGCAGTTGCGTGAACAACCCAGATTCCAGGCTTCGTTAAAACGCCAGGTGCCACTGGGCAGGCTGGCCACCGCTGAAGAAGATGCCAAATTTGCGCTGTTCCTGGCGTCAAACGACAGCGATTTTTTTGTCGGCCAGGCAATTCCGTTCTCAGGCGGATGGATTCAGAGATAGCCTGACACGGCCTCCAGATCCTGCGCAAAAACGCTTGGCAGACAATAAAAAGTACTGTATAAAATTACAGTATGAAACTACTAAGACCTTTACACCGGCGGCGGGCACGTAGACAGAGCCAGTTTACCGTATTAGGTAATCAGGACCTGGCAGCGTTTTTTGACGTTCGCTACGATGAGCTACAGAACCACCTGGAAAAAATGGATATTCCATTTCATAAAGACAGCAGTGGCAACATCTGGGCTTCCTGTCAGAGCCCGTGTTACGGCCCTGGTCCTGTTATGAAATCCAGAGCCGCGGGGCGTAAATGATCTCTGCTTCTCCGCCGTCAGCGGTGCTGCCTGATCATTTACTGACTCACAGGTTGCTGATTCATCGCCCTTCCGGCCTTCACTGATCCTTCAACCGTGCAGACACCGGGTAAGCGTTGACGTTCTGAATCTGCTCAGGATCAACATTCAGCAGTGACAGGCGGGTTTCTCCAGGACCTAAACCTTCCAGGCGGCTGGTTGTGCTGCGCACCCCGTTCGCGGTCAGCCACTCAACCTGGATAACAATATCCGCTAAAGCCAGCGTCGCGCGGTTGCTCACCTGCAGTACCAGGCGGCCTCGGTCGTCGCGACTGACACCCGCAGCAATGTATTTGGCAGGCTGCGAAGGCAATTCCAACCTGACGAGACTGGCTCGTGCCGCCTGCCCTTCCTGACCATTACTCTGCCCCGCCTGGGCGTAGTACTGTTTGGCCCGCTCAAGATCACCATCCGCCTCGGCAAGTTTGCCCAGCGCCTGATAGGCAGGCGCTGTGGGTAACAGACGAACAGATGCTGACAGATCGCGCCGGGCGATATCACGCCGACCTAACTCAGCGTGTGAAAGGCCGCGGCTGAGATAATACAGAAAGTAGCTGTCGTCCCGCTCCAGCGCACGATCAAAATTGGTAATGGCATCCGCATAACGTTCCTGTCGGTAACGAATGCTTCCACGCAAACCATGGAATAGCGCTTCGTTGTCGCGTAACGACAATGACGTATTCACCTTCGCCAGCGCTGCGTCATAACGACCCTGGGCATACAGTTCTCTGGCCTCATCGTAAGCCTTGTAGGCAGGTTCAGCCTGCCTCAGATCCTGCATTGCCCGGGCATACGCAGGCTGCCCCAGGACGCCGCCTTCATACCCTTCCGAGCGCAGCTGTTTGAGCAGACCACGATTGTTATTCAGCCGCTCCTGTGACGCAGGATGGGATGCAAACAGCCCATTTATCCAATCGGTCTGACCCGCGCCGGCTAAGCGTACAAAAGTTTCCTGCAGAGTCACCGCGCCCAGCGGATCGTATCCGGCTTTTGCCATGAACTGGGTGCCGTAGAAATCTGCTTCGCGCTCAGCATCACGTGAATACTTCTGATTAAACAGCTGTGTTGCCAACGCAGCACTGCCCAGCACCTCCTGAGAATACTCTGTGCCACTGGCGCCGATGGCCGCAGCGATCATCACACCCTGGGACAGAATCCCCCGCTCTACACGCTTGGCACCATGTCGCGCCGCCGCATGCGCAATCTCGTGTCCTAATACGGCTGCCAACTCAGCTTCATTGCGAAGCTCTGTTAACAGACCACGATTGATGGCTATCTTGCCTCCAGGCAGCGCCCACGCGTTGGGAACGGAATTATTCAGCACCACAAACTCATAGGGCAGATCAACGCCGCTGGCAACAGCCAGTTTCTGACCCACCTGATTCACATAAGCGGACAATCCCGGGTCCGTGCGATACACGCCGCCCTGCATCTGCTGAGATGGAACATATTGCTCCTGCCCGATGGATATTTCCTGCTGGGCACTGATCAGCGCAATCTCCCGCTGCCCCGTGACAGGGTTAACCACGCAACCCGACAGACCCAGCAAACAGATCAGAAGTAGACTGTTTCTGCGGTTCAGACAATTGAACATGACACTCAAACCTCGGCTAGATGACTTTATGTATTATGTGCCTGCAGCAAATTGCACAAACTAACGCATCATTGTGACGCTGCAGCCCGGCACATGGAAGTGCAGCGCAACGGTCACGGACGGGTGGCGCAAAGATGAACAGTTTCCATTTTACTTCCATTAATACTGCAATTGCCCTCCAGCATTAATCCGTATCTTACAACCTATCGTAAATACGGACTCGGCACCCATGGCACCGCAAGACTACAACCAGACACACATGAATACCCAGGCTATTGCCATTGCAGAGCGTGATGAAATGCTCAGCGGTGGAGAGAGCGCTTTAATTCTGGCTGCGCTGTGTACACTTGTGGTCAGCATCCTGGCCGTCTCCATTTTATAACTGGTGATTGCCACTCGATCTTTATGACTCTCCTTTACTCTTTTTAGCACTCCAGAGTCTCTCCTTTTCTCTCCAGAAGGAGAGGCCTTTCTCCAAAGGTCTGGACTCGATAAAAGAGTCACTTGTGATGATCTATCGCGAACCCTGCAACTGCAGGGTTTTTTTTGCCCGCGGGATCGTCAGTTTTTTTCCGGGTCCGTTTGTCCAGACACACCAGAGCGGGCTAAACTGCCTCCTGCCTTAGAGCCACAAAATGATTCGGACTTAAGCTATGAAGTATCTGCACACAATGGTGCGCGTCACGGACGTTGACGCTTCGCTGAATTTTTACTGCAACGCACTCGGACTTGAAGAACTGCGCCGTTATGACAGTGAGCAGGGCCGTTTCACGCTGATCTTTCTGGCAGCGCCCGGAGACACCTCGGCTCAGGTGGAGTTAACGTACAACTGGGATCCGGAAACACTCTCCGGTGGTCGTAACTTCGGCCATCTTGCCTACGCTGTTGATGACATCTATGCCACATGTCAGCGTCTGGCAGACCACGGAGTCACCATCAATCGACCACCTCGAGATGGTCACATGGCGTTTGTACGCTCTCCCGACGGCATATCGGTTGAGTTGTTGCAGAAGGGGGAAGCTCTGGCACCTGCTGAACCCTGGAAAAGCCTGGAAAACATCGGTCAGTGGTAATTCAGTGTCCTGTTGAAAACCAAACAATCAACCATCAACCTGAGTAAGAGAGGGGAAACAATGAAACTTTATAACTCTATGGGTCCAAACCCACATGTCGTACGGATGTATGCCGCAGAAGTTGGCGCTGAATTCGAACTGGAAGATATCGATCTGATGTCCGGGGCTAATCGACAGCCTGATTTCCTGAAAATCAATCCGGCCGGGCAACTGCCCTGCCTGCAGCTCGATGACGGTACCATCATTTCAGAGATTACAGCCATCTGCGAATATCTGGATGAAGTCTCGGATGGACCTTCGCTGATGGGTCAGACACCAGCCGAACGTGCAGCTACGCGCATGTGGACACGTCGGGTTGACCTGAATATCTGCGAACCCCTTGCCAACGGTTTCCGCTATTCGGACGGTTTACCTATCTTCAAGGAGCGCATGATCACCATACCGGCCGCGGCAGAGAGCCTGAAACAGATTGCAAGAGAAAAAACCGCATGGCTGGATGGCCTGATGGCAGATGGCCGAACCTTCATCAGTGGCGATAAGATTTCGCTGGCGGATGTTCTGCTTTATTGCATGCTGACCTTCGGCAACGCCGTCGGCCAGCCCTTTGACCAGAATCTCAGCCATATTAAAGCCTGGTACGATCGCATGGCAGCAAGGCCGAGTGCCGCTGCCTGATTCAGGCTTGTCCAGGGCAACGGGGCAGACACTTCCAAGGTCAGCGGTTCACCGCTAACCGCTGACTATTGCAGTTTGATCTTCCTCACACCGCCTTCATCTCTTCTTCACCTAAACTTGATCTCATGTACGGGATAATCTGCTGGATAAGGACTACAAAAAGCATTTTGTCCGACAACCTGCAATGTGTTACCTTTGGTAGCATTTAACGGCGTAAACATTATCTGCCGGGGCCAGACCCGAACCGACATGTTCACGCCAGCTGCACCACGAAGAGGTCCGCGCAATGCGCACAACATACATAACCGCCATCATTATCGCCCTGATTCTGGCCGCATGGCTTGCCAGCGGCGTACTGGGCGGCGAAGACACACCTAAACCTGCCAGTCTTGCAGACCAGAATCGTGAGCAGTCGCGCGTTGATGAAGAAACCGCACCGACCAAGGTCCGGGTCGCGGTTCTGGAGGCAACACCGCAACAACGCCTGGTCAAAGTGCGTGGCAAAACAGAAAACAAGCGCACGGTTGATGTCAAAGTCGAGCTGCAGGGCACCATCGTCAGCCGGCCGATTGACCGCGGCAGCGTGGTCACCAGGGGCGATCTTCTATGCCAGCTGTCCGTCGAAGATCGACAGGCCGCCTTGACTGAAGCCCAGGCCGCACTGGCACAGGCACAGATTGAATACACCGGTGCGTTAAGCCTGAAAGAAAAAGGCTACAACTCAGATACCGCAATTGCCGGGGCCAAAGCACGCCTGACGGCTGCGGAGGCCAACATCAGCCGTCGAAATCTCGACTTGCAGAAAATCAATGTGCGAGCCCCGTTCAGCGGCATTGTGGAAGACGTTCATCTGGAGATAGGTGACTATGTCAGTCCCGGCGCTAATTGCGCCACCGTTGTCGATATGGATCCCATGCTGCTGGTCGGCCGGGTGTCGGAACAGGATGTCATCAACCTGACCATCGGGCAGACAGCAAAAGGTTATCTGCGCAACGGTCAGACCGTCAGCGGTCCGGTCACATTTATCGGTCAGCTCACAGACCCAACCACGCGCACTTACGCCATCGAAATTGAAATTGCCAACCCTGACCGTGCGCTGCGCTCAGGCATCACCACAGAAATTCACATACCTGTGGAGACTGTGCTGGCGCAAAAGATCAGCCCGGCGCTGATCAGCCTCGACGATGCTGGTGAGATTGGCATCCGAACGGTCAACGAAGACAATGTTGTTGAATTTCATCACGTTGACATTCTGGCTGACGCCAGCGACGGCATCTGGGTTCATGGCCTGCCTAACCGTGCAGGTGTGATCACCGTAGGTCAGGAACTCGTCACCGCAGGCGAGCGCGTTGACCCGGTTTTTCAGGACAACGGTTCTCTGAAGGCAGAAACACCAGAGCCGGCAGAAGCCAATGTAGTGACTCCGCACCCTTCGGCCTCCTCTGTCAACGCGCTGCCGCTTTAGACTGAGGATCAGACATGTTCTCGTTGATTGATGCCGCTATCGCCCGATCGCGCACCACCATGCTTGTTATGGTGATGGTGATCATTGCGGGCCTGATCTCCAGGGCGGTTATCCCGGTCGCTAACGATCCGGATATCGACGTGCCGTTTTTTGTCATCACGGTGGTTCACGAAGGCATATCGCCGGAGGATGCCGAACGGCTGCTGGTGATGCCTTTGGAAATCGAAATGCGCGACGTTGAAGGCGTCGAAGAAATGACGGCTTTTGCTTCCGAAGGTGCCGGCACGCTGATGGTCGAATTTGATGCTGACCATAACCTCGACAAAGCTCTGATGGACACGCGCGAAGCTGTGGATCGTGCCAAAGCCGAAATGCCAAGCACCGCGGAAGAGCCCATCGTCACCGAAGCAAGCGTAGATGACTTCCCCATATTGCAGATCAACATCGTTGGTGATGTGCCCGAACGCATGCTGTACAACGTTGCCATTGACCTGCGCGAGGAGATCGAAGCCCTGCCGGACGTCCTGTCCGCTGACATGTTTGGCAATCGCGAAGAACTGCTCGAAGCCGTCATTGACCCAAATCAGCTTGAGGCTTATTCGATTTCCACCGAAGAGCTGATCAACACCATTGTGCGGAACAACCGCCTGATCCCTGCAGGCAGCCTGGACACCGGAGAAGGTCGCTTTTCGGTCAAAGTACCCAGCATCATTGAAGAGGCGTCAGACATCTTCGATCTGCCGGTGCGCACCGATGGCGATACCGTTGTTACGCTCAGTGACGTTGCCACAGTACGCAGAACCTTCAAAGACCGCACAAACTATGCACGGGTCAACGGCAAACCGACCATATCTCTGCAGGTTGTGAAGCGGGCTGACGCCAACATCCTCAGCACCATTGAAAGCGCCAAAGCCGTGGTCGAGGCGTTCAAAGAAAATGTGCCGGGCAAAGTCGATATTTTCTATACCACCGACCAGGCGCCATTCGCCCAGGGACAGGTCACTGAACTCCAGGGCAACATCTTCACCGCGCTCGGCCTGGTCATGATCATCATCGTTGCCGCCATGGGATTCCGCAGCGGCCTGATTGTCGGTCTGGGGATTCCGGTATCTTTCCTGTTTTCTCTGATCTTCATCTACCAGCTGGGTTATACCTTTAACTTCATGGTGATGTTCGGCATGTTGCTGGGCCTGGGTATGTTGATCGACGGCGCCATTGTTGTTACCGAATACGCTGACCGGAAAATGACCGAAGGCTATGACCGTCGGGGTGCTTACGCCCTCGCCGCCAAACGCATGTTCTGGCCCGTTACCGCCTCTATTGCCACCACGCTTGCGGCATTTTTGCCACTGATGTTCTGGCCAGGTGTGTCTGGCAAGTTCATGCGATACCTGCCGGTGACAGTATTTACGGTTTTGAGCGGCTCACTGCTCTATGCCCTGGTGTTCGGCCCCGTGTTGGGTTCCTTGTTTGGCAAAGCCGGCAGCCGTGACAAATCATCCATGGACACGCTGAAACAACTTGAGGAAGGTGACCCCCGAACGCTTCGATCCATCACCGGCCTCTATGCCCGCGTGCTTGGTTATGCATCCCGCTACGCTGTTGTAACCATGGCGATCACTATCGGTGTATTGTTCACAACCTTCTGGGCTTACGGCGAATATGGTCGCGGCTTCACATTTTTCTCTGACTCCGAACCCAAGTACGCCAACGTCTCAGTAAGAGCAAGAGGCAACCTGAGCGTTGATGAAACCAATGCGCTGCTCAAGGAAATAGAGGCTGAGATCCTCGAAGTTGAAGGTATTCAGAGCCTGAATTCAACCACCATGCTAACCGGGCAGCCCGGGCGTGACGGCGGCATGGACCGAATTGGACGCATGTTCCTTGAGCTGCTCGATGAGAATCAGCGGGACGCTACCGGCACCGAGATTTTTGAGACGATACGCGAGCGCACAAAAGACTATGCGGGCATCAGCGTGGAAATCGAAAAAATGGAACAGGGGCCACCCGTTGGCAAACCCCTGCTGCTGGAGTTTTCATCTCACAATAAAGACCTGTTAGAGCCGGCGGTGACCAAGGTCGTACAGTACATGGAAAATTCCATGACCGGCATCCGCGACATAGATGATTCCAGATCGCTCCCTGGTGTCGAGTGGAAACTCACGGTAGATCGTGCCCAGGCTGCCATTTTTGGTGCCGATGTCAGCCAGGTTGGTATTGCTGTGCAGCTGATCACCAATGGCGTTAAGGTGGGTGAGTACCGCCCGGACCGCTCTGATGATGCGGTAGACATACGCGTACGTTATCCCAGCGATGCACGCGGCATCAACGCGCTGAATGAGCTGAAAATTGCGACACCCAACGGCCTTGTACCCGTATCCAACTTTGTTACAAAAGAGGCGACACCTAACGTTGACACCATCCAGCGTATCAACGGTATTCCTGTTGAACAGATCAGGGCAAACGTTGCGCCCGGTGTGCTTGCCGATGACAAAGTCAAAGAACTCCAGGCATGGATCGACACCCAGACCTGGCATCCAGATCTGAAAATCGAGTTCCGTGGCGCCAACGAGGAACAGGCTGAATCCATGGCTTTTGTGGGCGTCGCCTTCATGCTCTCGCTGCTGCTGATGTTTGTTCTGCTCGTCACCCAGTTCAACAGTTTCTATCAGGCCTTTCTGATCCTGTTTGCGGTTGTGTTGTCTACCGCCGGTGTATTGCTTGGCTTGTTAATCACCGGTAGTCCTTTCAGCGCGATCCTTACCGGCGTTGGCGTGGTGGCTCTGGCGGGCATCGTGGTGAACAACAACATCGTCCTGATTGATACTTACAATCATCTGCGCAAGGAGCATCCCGGACTCGACTATAATCAACTGATTGTGCGCACCGGTGCTCAGCGTCTGCGGCCGGTTATGTTAACCACCATCACCACCGTCTTTGGGCTGTTGCCGCTGGCCAGCAACCTCAGCATCGACCTGGTGAATCGAACCGTCGTCTACGGCGGCATGCTGTCGTCGTTCTGGGTGCCTCTATCCCAGGCGATTGTGTCCGGCCTGACGTTTTCCACACTGCTCACCCTGGTAGCAACGCCTGCCATGCTGGCGTTGCCACACCAACTGAGACATCTCATTGAGCGCTTCAAAGCCTTCTTCAAGAAGCGCTTCAAAGGTGGCGATGATCCCCATATGGGCACCTCCTCCGCCGGCTGAAGCCATCTTGTTACGCAGGATCTGCCGGTGGTGCAATTAGGCGACCAACTGGCTACTCTATGCGCGCATTCTTAACTGCCGTCTGTAGTGTTGAACTGGATTGCCCCCCTTAGCGAATTGTCCCTCGCCGACATAGACCGAGTCGGCGCCAAAGCTGCCCACCTGGGCGCTATGATGCGCGCGGGATTTAACGTCCCAGCTGGCTTTGCTATCGATGTTGAGGCATTTATCAGCCACTTTGGCGAAGTCACCGATCCACTGGTTAAACCTGCTCCACCACGCCTGCAGGCAGAACTGATGAACAACGTGATGCAGGCACTGCTCACCTACCTGCCCGATGCGGGCGAACTGGCAGTGCGCAGCTCTGCAACAGATGAAGACGGTCAGCACGCCAGCTTTGCGGGCCAGCATTCCACTTATTACTTTGTCACGCCAAACAGGATCGATCAGGCAATTCTAGATTGCTGGATGTCGCTATGGTCGCCAGCAGCACTTGCGTACCGCCGCGAAGGCTGGGTGGAGGTGCGCAGTGGCGCAACACCACGCATGGCCGTCATCGTCCAGGAAATGTTACCTGCAACACGCTCTGGTGTCGTATTCAGCACCGATCCGGTAAGGCCGAAAAGCACCGACTGTGTCATCGAAGCCACCTGGGGCCTGGGCGCGGCCCTGGTCGACGGTCGTGTCACACCGGATCACGTACGTATCAACGAAGACGAGGGACTTTACAGTTATCACATCAGCGATAAGCGCATGCAGGTTCAGGTCAGCGCCGATAATCACGCGGCGTCAAGACTGCAGGAGGTGGCTCCGGATAAGCGCAACATCGCGGTGCTGAGCACTTTTGAAGCCAACCAGATCGCAAATACAGCGGCTCAGCTGGAAACCCTGTTTGATGCGCCCCAGGACGTGGAGTGGGCTTATGTTGACGACCAGCTGTTCTGGCTGCAAAGCCGCCCGATAACGCAGCTTGCCAGGGAACACCCGTTCAGCGATCCGCTGGTGCTGTTCAAACCCCTGGCGGAGAACTTTACAGAACCCCTGACACCGCTCACGGAAGATCTGCTGGCTCAGGTATTACCCAGGGTGGGTGCATTCTACGAAGGCAGGTTTTATCTGCATCTGGAGGCGCTGCAGAAAATCAATATCTTCCAGCTCAGCGAAGCTGAGCTCGTGCAGGCCGCGCTGCTGCGTGGACTACCGGAAAACCTGAAAATTTCCTGGTCCAGACTGCTGCAGATATTACCCCTCTTCAGCTTGGCCTTTGTGTTTGACGGCGCCCACTGGTTGCGTACCCAACGTGCGTCTTACGCTGCCCTGGCGCGTTACGCAGATTTTGTAGAAACCGTGCGGACCAATCCGAAACTATCTCTGCACCAGACCGCCCGCCAACTGATCTGGGGACGCTGGCCATTTGCACCTATCGGCCACCGCATCTTCTACGCCAACGTGTCTGCCGGACGTTATTTCATCTACATTGGTCTGCTGAAAGCATTTATCAGACGCTGTGCGCCGGATTATCCTCAGGCACAGCTGAGCACAACATTCCACGGTCGCAGCGACATGCAGTCCATGCTACTGCTGCAGCAAACCGACTATTTATCTGGCCTGCTCTATCAGGCCATTGCAGAAGATGACAAGCTGGCGACACAAGTTGCACAGATCATTGCGGGGAATGCCAGCGACATGCCTTCAGACTCAGTTTTTGCGCAGGCCTTTGAAGAGTTTCTGCAGTATTTCGGTCATCGTGGACCTAAGGAACTGGAACTTGCCTCTCCCCGCTGGCGGGAATCGCCAACGCAGCTGCTGAAGCTGCTCTACAATAATCCTCCTCGCGAGGATCGTGTCGATCAGATCCATGGCCGTCACCTTGCCGCGCGAGACACGCTGAATCAACACCTGAAGCCCTGGCAGCGCAGAGTGGCGCGTTATCTTACTGAAAAGATAGGCCACTACATGACCCTGCGGGAGAACACCCGCCACTATCACATCATGGGCTTCGACGCGCTGCGGCAGAAGATTCTGCAACTGGAACATCAGCTGCTGCGGGAAGACAAACTGCGCGTCTGCGGTGACGTGTTTTTTCTAACCGAGGCGGAAATAACTGATCTGCAGCAGGATCAGCTCAGCCCAGCTGATGCACAATTGCTGGTAAGAAAACGTCGTCGTCACTGGCAGCGCCAGGCAAAACAGAGCGCACCCCAGACGCTCAATATCGCGCGTCCACCGCATCCTGCAGGCGATGATCTGGAAGGGTACCTGCAGGGACAATGCGCCAGTCCCGGCGAGGTTCAAGGCATTGCCCGCGTGGTTAACAGTTTAAGCGAAGCACACACGCTCAGTGAGGGAGAAATTCTGATCGCGCCTTATACCGACCCGGCGTGGACACCTCTGTTTCCAAGAGCTGCGGGTGTGGTTGTTGCAACCGGGAGTTTTCTGTCTCATGCAGGCACAATTGCCCGCGAACTGCAGCTCCCCTGCCTTGTGGATGTGGCAGACTGTACGCGCTTGATTCAGACCGGACAGAGGCTGCATCTCAACGCCACTGAAGGCACTATTACGCTGTTATGACCAACTTTTTCCTGTTCTTATGCGCTGTGCCATTGGGTGTCTGGTTGCTGGCTAACGTCTGCTCGGTCATGGATGAACCGAACCCGATTGCGCCAACCCTTCGTCTGGTGGCGGGCCTGTGCATCGTACTGATCTTTCTGCTGCTGACGTCGGTCACGTTCTGGCAGCCTATAGCCTGGGCGCTGGCTTTTGTGATGGCGGCTCACCTGATCGCCTACTACATGCTTTTCAGATCCGGCCTCGGCGTCGCTGTCTATCGCCAACAGCCACCGACAACCCCGTTACTCCTTGAAGAAGCGTCCGACAGCACGCAAAGAGCCGAATAGATATTTTATATATTTTTCTTAAGCCATTGAATTATATAAGGATATGAATCTCGATCCTGGATTAAGAACATATGCCCGCCGGAAAAGAGCTTGAGCTCGCTGGTCTGGATAGCCGCATGCAGCGCCTGCATATTGGCAACCGGCGCAATCCCATCGTACGCCCCACCTGCCAGCAGAACCGGCATCCTCAACTCACACAGCCGCTCATAAGTATTGTGCCAGCGACGCGCCTCAAGCTGAGCGCGAGCCCCGATTTCATTGCCTCGCGTCTGCTGAGCAGCCAGCGCCAATGACAGGCGTTTCTGCCAGGTTTCAGGATGTTCAGCAATCCAGTCGCCCGTGTGCCGCAGATCCGACACTTTCAGATGAGCCGCGGCACGCGCTTCGCCGGGCAGATCCTGCAACTCATGTAACGGGTAAGACGCACCGCCTGCACCACCGGACGAGGTACAGGCGAGTACCAGTGCACGGACCCTGTCAGGATGTCGCAGCGCAAATTCCTGCGCCACCATGCCACCAAAAGAAACACCTATGACCGGTATCTGATCAATGTTGAGATAATCCAACAATGCCGCCGCATCGTCAGCATACTGCCGCATGGTGTAATCACCAGCAGGTTGTTCCGTCTGTCCCAGGCCGCGCTGGTCGTAACAGATTAATTCAAAAGCGCGGGCGATGGGCGCATCGAACTGATTCGGTCTGTTGCGCAGATCCGCGCCGCTGCCGCTGATAAACAGCAGTGGCGGCCCGTCGCCATCTCGCTCGTAGTAGAGTTTTATATGTGGCGTTTGTGCAAAAGCCAAAGGACCTCCTGTCGTCTGCACGATCTGTGCAATCTAACCTGCTCGAGCGGCAATTGCCTGTGCAAAGGTAACAACGCGCTGCGCCTCATCCGCGTGCAGGTTTTCAACCAGCTTACCATCGAGCACAGCAACCCCTTTACCCGCCGCCAGTGCCTCATTCCAGACTTCCAGCAGCTGATGAGCATGAGCCACTTCTGCTTCGGAATATCCGAACACTTCATTGGCAATATCAATCTGATCAGGGTGAATGAGCGTTTTACCATCAAAGCCCATCTCCCGTCCGCTGCGGCAGGCATCGCGAAAAGAAGCGCTATCCTTGAAGTCCAGATGCACACCATCAAAAATCTCCCTGCCGAAGCGGCGCGCCACCAGCAGGCAGTACTGCAGCGCAAAAGCGATGTTCTGGCGTTCGGGCTGATGCACAGCGCGCAACTCTTTGACCAGATCACTGGTGCCCATCACCAGCGCGCAGACACGCGGGTGACCTGCAAAAGTGGCCAGATCCATCACCCCCTGAGGCGTTTCGACCATCACCCAGACCGGTAGATCCGGGGCCCCTGCCGCGTTAATTTTTTCAACAATTTCATTAACTTGCGCAAGACTTTCAACTTTTGGAAACAACATCCCGTCAATATTGAGCGCAGCCAGCTCGGCAATGTCCTGGACGCCCCAGTGTGTGTCCAGGCCGTTACCACGGACGATAAGCTCGCGGTAGCCATACCCCCCCTGTCGAACCGCATCTGCCACCTGCTGCCGAGCCTGAGCTTTGGCGGCTGGCGCAACCGCATCCTCCAGATCGAAGATCACCGTGTCGCACTGCAGCGTTCTTGCTTTTTCCATCGCCCGCGAATTGGCGCCGGGCATGTACAACACAGATCTTCTGGGACGCATCATGAGACCTTAACTCCTGGGGTTGTTCACTGGATGAGCGATCATAGAACGTTGCGGCAGTTTTGAATATGTGCGGAACCGCACACATTCATTAAGGCAATGTTCCTAACATAGTGCAAACCACGCGCAGGGATGCAGCCGCAGCAGGGCTATGCGTATACGCACAAAAAAAGACGTCTGGATCTGCACGATCAGCATTGTCTCCATTTCCGTGATCAGCGCCTTGACCGGTGTGTTGTGTCTCTATCTGCTGGCTGGGGTAAGTGCTTTCCATCCGCAGAATGTGGTCGCCATGGCCGCCATTCTGCCGATCCTGATTGCCAGCCCCATCACTTACTACGTTGCCTGCACGAGTCTCAAACTGACCCACACCCAGATCGAGTTACGCCGGCTGGCTGAAACAGATGACCTCACACGTTTACCGAACCGGCGATCTTTTTTCCGCCAGGCCAGCTCAATCCTGGAGATACAGTCCGAACCGGCATCACTGATGGTCATTGATGCTGATCATTTCAAAGAGTTGAATGATTCCTATGGCCACGCTGTCGGAGATAAAGCCCTGGTGGCCATTGCTGATATCCTGCGCAGCAGTTTTCGAGCCAATGATCTGCTGTGTCGGGTGGGCGGCGAAGAATTTGCTGTCCTGGTCGCCGGCATGGATGCCAGACAGGCCAACATTCTTGCCACGCGTGTAGTCAACCGGATCTCTGCCAACCCTTTGACAGAGCCAGGCGCGATCATCGAGTTTTCCGTCAGCTGCGGTATTGCAGATACCCTGACCACCCGCAATCTTGCGGCTCTGTTTAAAGCGGCAGACGACGCCATGTATCTGGCCAAGCAGCAGGGGCGCAATCGCGTTGCTGTTCTACCCCAGGCCGCCTGATCTGCAAGAACGCGCGAGGCGCTTAACAATTCCGCAATGCGCTCCGGTACGCCTGTGATACGATAAAAACCGATCAGGTCAGGGGGTTAAAGCGTGGATCAACCATTCGATTTGCAGAACAAAGTTGTTGCGATTACCGGCGCATCTTCAGGCTTCGGCCATCATTTTGCCGGTGTGCTGGCGGCAGCCGGCGCTAAAGTTGTGTTGGGCGCCAGACGCATAGACAGGCTCGAGGACCGGGTAGCACAAATCAGGCAGACCGGTGGCCAGGCACAGGCCTGCGCACTGGATGTGCGGGAGAAAGACAGTATCAGCCGGTTTATTCATTTTGCATTTGAACAATATGGCCGCCTTGACGTGCTTATCAACAATGCCGGCGTTGAAGCCGGCGCAAAGACTTACGCCATGATCGACGAGGATGATTGGGATTTTGTCATAGATACCAATCTGAAGAGCGCGTGGCTGGCCAGCAAGATTTATACAGAACAGGTTGGCGCGCACAAACAAGGCAGCGGCAACATCATCATGATTTCCTCGATAACAGATACGCGAACCATCAAAGGCCAATTCCCCTACGCCGTCTCCAAAGGTGGGTTAACACGAATGACCGAAGTGATGGCACTGGAGGCAGCCCGCTACAACATTCGCGTCAACGCACTCGCCCCTGGATACATCCTGACTGATGTGAGTCGCCTGTTGCTGGAAAGCGACGGCGCGGACGAATTTGTGAAAGGCATTCCCATGCGCCGCTTCGGCAATTTTGATGACCTTGACGGTCCTATTCTGCTGCTCGCCAGCGATGCATCCAGATACATGACCGGATCTATCCTCACCGTTGACGGTGGGCATGTGTGTGCTTCTTTGTGAAATCTACCCATCGTTAAACAGCGGGAGCCTGTTGTGCCGAACATCCAATCGTTTACACCCACCATATCGACCGCCTGCGTTGAAGATCTGCAGCGTCGCCTGCACAATACCAGATGGCCGGAAGCACCAACCACATCAGACTGGTCCCAGGGCATCCCCCTGGACTATACAAAAAAGGTGGTTGCGCACTGGCTGCATGACTACGACATGCAGCGCCTTGCCACGCGCCTTAACGCCTGGCCAAACTTTACCGCAGAAATAGACGGGCTATCCATACACTTTCTGCACATCCGTTCCAGTCACGCTGACGCCCAGCCCCTGCTGCTGACACATGGCTGGCCGGGTTCGGTGGTCGAGTTCCTCAACGTCATCGGTCCACTCAGCGAACCGGATCAGCATGGTGCACAAGGCGCTCAGGCTTATCACCTCATCATTCCTTCATTACCCGGTTTTGGATTCTCAGGCAAACCCACCTCCACAGGCTGGGGTACACAACAAACCGCAAAAGCCTGGGCAAAACTGATGGCTGAACTGGGATATGAAAGCTACTTTGCACAGGGCGGTGACTGGGGCGCCATAGTCACCTCGTCGCTGGGTATCGAAGACCCTGAACATTGCCGGGCAATCCACCTCAACATGGTTGTATCGCCACCGGATGCTGCTGCGGATGACCTGACCGAAGCAGAAATATCCGCCCTCGCAGGGCTTAAATTTTACCAGGACTGGGATTCGGGCTATTCAAAACAGCAAAGCACACGCCCACAGACGCTGGGATACGGCCTGGTTGATTCGCCTGTCGGACAGGCGGCCTGGATTCTTGAAAAATTTTATCAATGGACCGATTGTGACGGCGACCCACAGAATGTCATCAGCCTGGATGACATGTTAGACAACGTCATGATGTACTGGGTAAACGCAGCCGCAGCATCCAGTGCGCGCCTGTATTGGGAGAGTTTTGGCAACGCCTTTGCCGGGATACAGGTGAAAATACCCACCGGTGCAACCATATTCCCTAAAGAGATTTTCCGCACCAGCAAACGATTTGCGCAAAAACTCTATCCGGACATCATCTACTGGTCGGTCAAAGACAAAGGCGGCCACTTTGCCGCCTTCGAACAACCCGACGTGTACGTGGCAGAAGTCCGCGCCTGTTTTCACAACGCCTGAACTCATGGTAGCCACACATGCCTGAACCGTTGTGGGTACCTTCTGATGCTGCCATCGCCAGCTCGGCCATGACGGCGTTCACCTGCTACGTCGAAGATACTCACCAGCTTGAATTTGCCAACTACCAGGATTTGCACGCCTGGAGTGTCAGTGAGCCTGCGCGGTTCTGGCGCACGTTGTGGGATTATCTGCAGCTCAAGTGCAGCCGGCATTCAGACACAACCGTTGTCAACCTGCATGACTTTCCCGGTGCACGCTGGTTTCCCGGCATGCGCATGAATTTTGCTGAAAATCTGCTGGGTGCACCCCGTGAGAAAACCGCGCTGATTTCTGTACTGGAAAATGGCGACCGACGCAGCTTGAGCTATGCAGAACTGCACCGCCAGGTTGCCTGCGTTGCACAGCAGTTACAGCATCTCGGTATAGATTCCGAGCAGAGAGTTGCAGCCTGGTTACCCAACACCACTGAAGCGGTTGTCACCATGCTTGCGGCCTCGAGCGCAGGTGCCATATTCTCATCATGCTCACCTGATTTTGGTGAACATGGCGCGCTGGAACGGTTCAGCCAGATTGAACCTCGGGTACTGGTCGCGGCGACCGGTTACTACTACGCAGGGAAAATCATTGATATCCGGGAAAAAGTCCGCAACGTAGCGGCTCAAGTAGCCTCGGTCAAACAGATTGTCTGGGTGGATACTCTCAACTGCCAGCCGGGTCTGCAAAGCGCGGAAGTGTTCTGGTCAGACTGGCTGGACATGCCCACGCCCGAACTGACTTTCCGTCAGCTGCCGTTCAATCATCCGCTGTATATTCTTTTTTCCAGCGGCACCACCGGCAAACCAAAATGCATCGTGCACAGCCAGGGCGGTACGCTGCTGCAACATGTCAAGGAACACAGACTCCACGTTGACCTCACCGCTGATGACACGTTGTTCTTCTTCACAACCTGTGGGTGGATGATGTGGAACTGGACGATTTCCGCGCTGGCCACCGGCAGCACTATTGTGTTGTACGATGGCTCACCCATGTACCCCTCACCCACCCGACTGTTCGACCTGGCTGATGACGAAAAAATCACTGTCTTCGGCATCAGTGCAAAGTTTCTCAGCATGACTCAAAAAGCCGGGGTGCAACCGCGGCTTACACACGACCTTGCCGGTTTACGCACGCTGCTTTCAACCGGATCGCCGCTCACCGAGGCGGGCTTCAACTATGTATACACGGATATCAAAGCTGATTGCCACTTAGCAAGCATGTCAGGCGGCACAGATATTGTTTCCTGCTTCATGCTCGGCAATCCCAATCTGCCCGTCTACAGCGGCCAGCTGCAATGCGCGGGACTTGGTATGGCGGTGGAAATCTGGGACGATCAGGGGCACGAGTTAAAGCAGGGCAAAGGCGAACTGGTCTGCACGCAGGCGTTCCCCTCCTGCCCGCTGGGTTTCTGGAACGATACGGATCAGAGTCGTTTCATGCAGGCCTATTTTGATGTGTTTCCAGGTGTCTGGGTCCACGGCGACTACGCAAGCATGACCCCGGAGCACGGTTACATCATCTATGGCAGAAGCGATGCAACCCTGAATCCCGGTGGCGTACGCATTGGCACAGCAGAAATATACAGTCTGCTCGAACGCCTGCCGGAAATCTCGGATGCGTTGTGTGTGGGCCAACCATGGGAAGATGATACCCGCGTGGTACTGTTTGTTGTGCTGGCAGAAGGGCACGACATGAGTGACAAACTGAGTGACCAAATAAAAAGCTACATCCGCCAGCATGCCTCGCCGCGCCATGTCCCGGCAATTATTCTTGATGTCACCGATGTACCCCGTACGCTGAGTGGTAAAATCGCCGAAATAGCGGTGTCTCAGACACTCGCAGGTGAACCTGTCGGCAATGTCAGTGCTCTGGCCAATCCGGATGTTCTACGTGAATTCCGGGATCGGCCGGAGCTTGGCAGCTGAACGGTTATCCTGCCAATGGTATTAAGCGGCGAGTTTGCTGCCTTCCAGAGTTATTCTGTGCATCAGGCGACGCGCGCCATGATAATCATTTAATGCATAGTGCCAGGTGGCACGGTTATCCCAGAACGCCAGCGTGCCGGGCGCCCATTGCAGACGATAAGTAATTTCCGCCGACATCATGTGGGTATACAACTGCTGCAATAGCGGCATGGATTCAGCCGCGGTCCAGCCTTCAAAGTGAAGGGTGAAGGCAGGGTTCACGTACAGCGTCTTACGCCCTGACAACGGATGGGTAATCACCACCGGATGTACAGCGTCCTGAGTGGCGGCGGAAGCGTTACCCAAGCGACCCTGCATTTCATTTGAATATGCGGAGGTATCACCGAACACGTGTCGAGACGAATGTACCGCGCGCAGACCGGCCAGCGTTCTACGCATGCCCGCCGAGAGCGCTTCATAGGCAGCAGCACAGTTGGCAAAAAGTGTGTCGCCACCCGCCACCGGCACTTCTTTAGCATACAGCATGGATCCCAGCGCCGGTTCCTGATCATAAGAATGGTCCGTATGCCAGCCGCCGCCAATATTGGTGGTCTGGTCCGGTTCTTTCAGTACCTGCGCAATTTCAGGGTACCCAGGTACGGCGGTGAAAAACCGATTGATATTGATGTCCCCCCAGCGCCTGGCAAGCGCAATGTGCTGTTTCTCATCCAGTTGCTGATCGCGGAAAAAGAGCACGCCGTACTGAGCGAACGCATGCTTCAACTCTATCAGGCTGACATCATCAAAATCAGCAAGCTCAACACCGCTGACAAAAGCACCAACGCCCGCATTGGGTGCCACTATAATATTCTGGTATTCCATCTGACTTTCTCCTGCCTGTCGATCTGTCTGCCTGAGTTTCTGCGGACCCATCTATCATCCAAACGAATGTTGTTGCGCTGCATCGCGCGATCTGCCTGGAGGGGGTACCAGAAAAATGAGCACCCCGGAAAGCACATTCAACGCTGCCACCACCTGCAACGCGCCATCATAGCTACCTGCCAGGTCGTAATAATACGACACGAGCCAGGGGGCTGCAGCCCCAAGCACCAGTGCAAACGGCATGCCGGCGCCCCGTATGGCGCCTAAGTGTTTCCGGCCGAAAAAAGATGCCCAGATCACTTCCTGCATGGGAATCATGCCACCCCAGCCTAATCCGAGCACTACATAAGCAGTATAAACCCAGAACAGCTGATGGCTGTCGACTGCAAACACAATCAGAAACAGCGCGATGCCGGTCACCGATGCCGATATCGCCGCCAACGGTTTGGCTGGACTGCGATCAATCAGATAACCCCATACCGGCTTGGAGAGCATTGCGGGTACCGAGGCAATCAACATCGCCAGAGCAGCCTCGTTACGATTGAAACCACTGTCTGTCAGATACGGCACGGTCTGCAACAGCAGCACAACTATATTGATCGAGAAAAACCCGAACGCAATAACCAGGGCATAAAAAGAAAACGTCCGTAACGCCTGATGGCGAGTGTAAGTACGCGCCTCTTCAGCCAGGGCCTGCTGACTGGCTCCGGCAGCAACCTGCGCATCCGTCAGGCCATCGGGGTGTAAACCATGATCTTCCGGCGCGCGCCGCATAAGCAGGGCCACGGGATAAAGACACACTGCTGCCAGCACACCCAACCAGATCCAGGCTTCGCGCCAGCCCATGGTATCGATAAGCCAGGTTGCCAGCGGGGTTAAGACCACACCTCCAAAAGAGACCCCCATCGCAGCAAAGGCGATAGCTTTGCCGCGATTCACGACAAACCACTTGGACAACGTCACGTTTACAACAAGGTTACCCACCATGGCACAGCCTACTGTGAGGATCACACCGTTAAGCAACCACCAGATCCATAAACGCGTAATGAAGCTATGGCAGACAAGTCCTGCCACAAGCAGACTTGTGCCCACCAGCATGATTGGTTTGCCGCCAATTTTATCGACACGCGCACCAACAAACACACCGACGGTCGCCATCACCAATTGACCTATGGTCCGCGTCAAAGTGAAATCAGCCCGACTCCAACCCAGGTCTTCGGTCATCGGAATCATAAAAGGTCCCAGCACGTAACTGTACATGCCAATTGAAACGAACTGCGCGATGAACGCGGCGCAGATCAGATAATAGCCGAAATACAGGCGGCTCTGAGCACTACTTGACAATTCAGTTATGCCGCGCGCAAGGCTTTGAAATAAACCACGAATTCGGCTCCCGTTTCGACATCCACTCCGCTGGCCGCTTGCGGAGGGCTGAAAACACGCAACGCACCACCATGGCTGGCCACAATGCCGGAAACGGCGGCCAGACCTAAGCCTCTGCCCAGCTCCTTGGTGGAATAGAAAGGTTCAAAGATACGCGCCAGGGTCGCCGGCTTCAGCCCCAGGCCGCTGTCTGCGACAGAAAGATAGCAGTATTCGCCGGGCGTTGTGGTGGCGGTAATCTGACAGGCATCAATGACAGCCTCATCCAATGCCACCTGGCCGCTGCGCAGCCAGATTGAGCCGTTAGTTTCATTTGCAGCTTCGTAGGCATTGGTCAGAAGATTGAAGATAATTTCGTTGACCTGCACGGGGTCAACGGCCACTTTTATTGGCTGCTCTGACAGTGCTACATGTACAGGTACGTCCGGTGCCAGGTCAATCTGCATGAACGCCAGCACGTCCTGTATAAGCTCATTGAAGTCGACGTCTTCCACTTTCATCTGTGCGCGGCCAGAGTAGGCCAGCAGCTTCTGCGACAGTCCCGCCGCCTGCTGTGCGCCTGCGATAAGATTTGTTAATAGCTTCTGCGCGTAGGCGACATCGCCCTGCAGATTCAGCTCCACAAGCTCTGCATTACCAATAACCCCCTGCAGCAGATTGTTGAAATCATGGGCAATGCCGCCGGCCATCATGCGCAGACTTTCCAGGCGTTGTTCGGATTCAAACTGCCGCGCAGCACGCACCCGGGTGGTTTCATCGTCAAACAACCACATTGAACCAATCTGTTTCTGTCCATTGAGAATGGGTTGCGCGGATATACTGCTCCAGGTATCCGGCTGATCAATCACCTGCAGTACATCTCCCCGCGAGGCTTCTATGGTTGCGGGCGTCAGCACCTCGCCAACCGGTGAGATCAGCTTGCGCGCGAGCACCGGTGCAACCTGGGTATGAATGGGCAATTCGCCAAAGCTCTGACGAGCGGCATGGTTCATATAGACCAGCCGATGGTGTCTATCCACCAGAATGCCCGGGCGTTTGAGATTGTCCATGAACTGATCAATACGCACGCCGGACAGCACATACAGCTGCCCGCGAAAAATGGCGTAAATAAAAACTGATGAAGAAAATGCCAGGCCGATGGCAGTTGGATCCGACTGCATATCGACAACGCCGGTCAGGTATAGACCATTCAACAACCCGGGAATCAGCATCGCCACCGCCAGCAGAATCATCTGCAGGCGATCGGCTTTTATCTCAGTTTTACCCGCACAATAAACCGCCAGCAGACAGGCTGCGGCGATGAACAACCACAGCGCCGTGGCATTCACGTACCAAAGGGGTTTGAAATCGCTCATACCCATTGGATTGGGTATCAGAAACTGTCCATGCCAGGGGTTTGTGAGCAAACCGATCAGCAGCAGCGCCATTGCGCTGAGAGAAAGGCGCTGGGCCATCCTCGCAGCGGGTGCTGGGATATAGCGGTAGTGCTGAGCCACATCCAGAATCGACACCCACCAGAACGTGACCGTCCCCATCAGGCCTGCATAGAGCACGTAAAGTGCAACAGCGTAGGTTTCAGGCGCATGCAGCATGCGATTGGCCAGGTGCCCAGCACAATAAACAAAGGCGCTGACGCAAGCCAGCGGCAGATAAGCAGCAAGAAAGCGCGGGGAGCCTTTGGCGATGACAAAGACACAGGCCGCTCCCACCACCGCCAGACAAGCCGCCGCTTCTATGATACTCCAGCTCAACAAATCAGCTCGACAACATATACTGCTGGTTCAAGGCGCCTCTGACAGAATGTGTACGAATCAATCAGAGGCACATTACCCGGGTTCAACTTCCGTTCAACGGGTCAGCGCGGCGATGATCTGATCAACCACTTTATCTGCCTTTGCCCGCATCTCGTCATCGTTGGCATCCTGAATGGGATGATCAACAAAGACACGTTGGGCATCCAACATCCCTAACGCTTCAGCCTGAGTGGATGCGGCATCCACAAATTCGCTGGATGCAATTGAAACCGCAGGAATGCCCTGGATTTCGAACCATACCGTGTCATGCAAACTGCACGTGGTACAGGATCCTCAGTCCGCTAGGGCTTCTATCACAAAGTGGTTGTTCTGCTGGATTTCTCTGCGCAACGCCTCGGGCGCCGGTTTGGTAAATGTCGGCTTGGCATAACGCTTGAACTCAACCTTCGGCAGGCGCTGTTGTAACAGTTCTTCCAGTCGGTCGATCAGAACGTTGCCACGGGGTTTGGAAATATCCAGTAACGCAACACTACCCTCAATCGTTTCCGGTCGGGGACTGATGGCGCGCGCAACCGGAACACGTTCATCTGTGGGATCTAAAATGGTTGTCATAAACCCTCTCCATCTGGTGGTTAAAGCTCTTCTATCTTACGCGAAACGGGGATAGAGCCAATCTCTCCCGTTGCCCAACCGTGAAAGGCACCGGAAAACTTCCCTGCCTGGGAACCTGCCACGACAATATGAATATCGTCGGCGGAACGAAACTTCGGCAGGATTTTATCTTTTGCACCGGGCCCCATTTTCTCAACCGCTTCGGGTTTGAAGCCTGCGCCGGAAACTTCATCCGCCATCAGCGCGCTGATCGGCTTGGCGGTCACTTGCTGAATTCGTGCGCGGATATCATCCTTGCTGTAGCCGTCTCTGACAAATGTATCCACATGTTCGGGTACCACAACCAGCAGACAGTCCGTTGCATAGTGGGCTTTGGGATTAAAAGCGGACGCCAGCGACAGCCCCATGGTGCCCGCCAGACCGGCACCGGTTCTGGAATCCTGATCAACAATCAGAGTTGGCCCACTGGACATGGTGAACACAGAGACCACTGAATCCTGCTCGGCAAACCCCCGCTCAACGTGCAGCGGTGCCCAGGGACTGCGCTCTTCCCACTCCGGGAAACTCATGGTGAACTTCATCGGGTTCCCCAGGGTAGATCGCTCGGTACCACCCGGTTTAGCACCACCGACATTGCGAATGGTGAGGCGCACAGCCCGCCCGATGGTGGCATTGGCTCGATTGCCCTGGCCCAGCGCACCCAACTGCATATTCATCCCGATACGTTCACGGATGGGGCCGTTCACAACCACCACCGGGCTGGCGCCCATGGTGGTCGCCATGACGCCATGAATATTGTATTCATCGGTGCAGATGGCCTGCACAATGGTATTGATCACCGGCATGTACTCCGGTTTACATCCCGCCATCACGGCATTGATGGCCACTTTTTCCACAGTGACTTCGCCCATATTGGGCGGCATCAGCGCGAGCACCTCCTGCGGGTCCCGCCGGGTACCGCCAAGCATGCGCAGCACCCGCTCCGGCGTCGGCGGCACCAGTGGCAAACCATCTGAAAAACCCTGATCAAACATGAATTCAATTTCGTCGTCAGCCACACCAATATCAATCCGGCGGGCGCGCAGAGGTGAATTTTCCGCCTCAGCCCGCAACCGCTCGGCTATCACAGGATCAACCGACAGAGACCCGCAACCAGGCCGCCAGTCCGGCAGCCTCTGCCAGTCCAGAGACGGTGCAGGAATATCCTCCGAGGCTGACAGCGCCTGTGTCAGTGCCCGCCATTCCTCTTTGACAAAACCAATCAACGTCTGCCTGGGCGCACCCTGCTGATCGGACCAGACCAGGGTTGGTACGGTATCTATGTCGCTGGCAAACGACACCTTCAGGCTGCTGTCGTCAAGGATGTCGAAAGGTGGCGCAAACGTCTCCTGCAACATCTGATTACCTTCCGCCGTCTGACCGATAACATGAAAATCCAGGCGGTCACCCACCGCCTGTGCCAACGCCGCCAGTACCGGCATGACTTCCCGACAGGTTGGACAGTCCTGTTTCACAAAACAGACCAGGCTGGCTTTTGTCGAGGGGAAACTGATCTGCCGCGACTGACTGTCGGTTAAAGAAAAGGGTGGCACCGTTATATTCATGACGCTGTATCTTCCTGCACCTGACTAACTTGAGTTTCCCACTATACCGAGTACAGTTTTGGTTTCGCAGATATATTGGGGAAGTATTATGGGAGAGTTAGCCGAATTCAGGGCAGATACCGCGGCCTGGCTGGCCGAGAACTGCCCGGCAGGGGCACGTGGGCCGGGCCAGATGGCCAACGGCTCAAGCAAAATCACACTGGAACCGGACGTTGCCAGATGGCTGGAGGCGTGCGTCGAGAAGGGCTTCACGGCACCGACATGGCCTACCGAATATGGCGGCGGCGGCTTGAGCCCGCAGTTTGCCAGGGTCCTGTACGAAGAAATGGGAAAGATCAACGCCCGTTCACCTCTGGTAGGTATGGGTATGTCAATGATTGGACCCACCCTGCTTGAATACGGTGATGATGCACAGAAAGAACGCCATCTGCCGAAAATTATTCGTGGCGAAATACAGTGGTGCCAGGGTTACTCAGAACCCAATGCGGGATCGGACCTGGCGGCGTTGAACACCAGAGCAGAAGATAAAGGGGATCACTATCTGATCAACGGTCAGAAAATCTGGACCTCCGGTGCGGCCACCGCCGACTGGATGTTCATCCTGGTACGAACGGATTTTTCCGCACCCAAACATGAAGGCATCAGTTTCATGCTGCTGACCATGGATCAGCCTGGTGTGACGGTAAAACCCATCCGCCTGATTTCCGGCACCTCTCCATTCTGTGAAACGTTTTTTGACGATGCCGTTGCAAAAAAAGAAGACCTGTTGGGCGATCTGAACAAAGGCTGGACCGTTGGCAAACGCCTGCTGCAGTTTGAACGATCCGGCATCGGCGGTCTCAACGGTGGCGCACGCCAGGCGCAACCCGGCGCCGGCCTGGTGAAAACCGCAAAGCAGTACATTGGTGAAAACAACGGCCGCATTGCAGATCCGGCAGTACGCGAATCAGTCACCACCTTGAACATGAATCGCGCAGCGTTCCAGCTCACCGCCGCGCGGGCAAACGCTGAAAACAAATCCGGCACACCAGGTGCGGCCACTTCTATCTTCAAACTCTATGGCGCGGCGTTGCAGCAGGATGGCGCGGCCCTGAAAAGGGAGCTGATGGGTTTCAATGGACTGGGTGCGCCTGATGCAAATGGCTTCAGCCAGAGTGAACTGGATGCAGCCAGCGAATGGTTAGGCAGCAAGGCAACCACCATTTACGGTGGCAGCAATGAAATTCAGGCCAACATCATCGCCAAGCGTGTGCTGGGATTACCCGAGTAACGGGGCCAGCCGCTTTAACAAAAGAAAACCAGCGACACCAAGGAGGCCGTTATGGCGCGCGTGGACAAGTTTACAACCATTGGCATCGACAGCATAACTCCCCACATCGGTGCTGTTGTAGACGGTGTCGATCTGGCAAAACCGCTTACCAACGAACAGTTCAGCGAGATCTACCAGGCCTGGTTGGACTGGAAGGTTCTGGTGTTTCACGATCAGGTCATCGACCGCGAACAGCACAAAGCTTTTGCGCGTAAATTCGGCACGCTGCACGTGCACCCTATGCAGCACAGCTACGGCGGCGATCCCGAGATTCTGCGGGTAAAAACCACCAAAGATTCCAGATACACCGCTGGCAACGGCTGGCATACCGATGTCACCTGCGATGAGATCCCTCCATTGGGTTCCATGTTATACATCACACAAACACCCGAATGTGGCGGTGGCGATACTCTGTTTGCCGATATGTACCTGGCGTATGAGCTGCTCAGCGATACGATGAAAGAGATGCTGGACGGACTGGTCGCCGTCCATGATGGCGCGATCCCCTACCTGACCGGATACCAGGTTTCGCCGCCGGAAGGGTCAGAATATCCGCGCAATGAGCACCCGGTTGTCGCAACTCATCCGGAAACTGGTAAAAAGGTGCTGTATGTGAACAGCGGGTTTACGTCACATATTAAAGGTCTGCACGTGTGGGAGAGCAAAGCCCTGTTAGGTGCGTTGTTGAATCACATTGCTCAGACACAGCGCCTGTATTGCCGTGTGCAATGGCGTCCGAATACCCTGACGTTCTGGGACAATCGCTGTACCCAGCATCATGCGGTCTGGGACTATTATCCGCACAGCCGCTACGGAGAACGCGTATCTATTCTGGGCAACGAGCGGCCTGCGGCCTGATCAGTGGCTTTCGGACCTCAGAAGTGCTCGCGGTCAGGCGCTGCCGCGCTTTGCAGGTGCGTTGCCATCCTGTGCATATTCCGGCGTGAATTCCGCATCCCGCTCGGTTAGCGTCGGCACGGCTTGTTCGACCTCAACCTGAGACGGCGGGTTGTCTCCCTCACCCGCTGCTTCGGTGATGACAATCTCATCCTCCAGGTTTTGTGCCTGCACATCCCTCTGAGGCGCCGCCTCTTCATCAATCGCGTCGCCTGTTGAGCCAGGGTCCTGCCTGGCGGATACATCATCGACTTCAGCAGATGCAGTCAAACGCTGCGCGACATCAGCCGTTGTTGCCGCCGCCAGCAAAGGCATTGCCGCGTCACCACACAAATCCACCGAGCTTCGTGCCAACTGCTGGTGCAGCGCCTGATAGCTTTGATCAAGGTCGCGAAATTTTTCTGCGGTTGTTGCAAACTGGCTGTAGACCTCACCTTTGTAGTCGGCAAGCTCCTGCTGAGCGGTTTCCAGTGCATTTTCCAGCTCATTCACTCTGGCTTTCCCGGCATTACCCAATGGCAGGAAATAACCCAGCGCCACGCCGACCAGCAAGCTCACCACCGCAATTCCGACAACCCATTCAATGACCATAAAACTTCTACCGTTCACCAGATTACGTCTATGATACCCGCCTGCATCGCCGCTCAACATCTTCACCTCGGTTTTTTTACCGGGATTGTGTAAAAACCGGGTGAAAACCGTACAGGCAGGACAACTTTAAAAAGTGACGATCAAACCCACAAGTGAACTCAAAACCGTATTACAACTCGGTTGGCCCATGGTCTTAACCCAGTTGTTTATCATGGGGATGGGGTTTGTCGATACGGCCATGGCCGGACGCTACGGTGCAGCAGACCTGGCTGGGGTTTCCCTGGGAGGCAGCGTGATGTGGCCGTTCATGATGATGCTGACAGGTATCACCATGGCGCTGACGCCAATCATCTCCCAGCTGCGCGGACGCAAACAGCTGGCACAGGTAGGCCATCAGATCCGCCAGGGTATGTGGATCTGCCTGGTCAGCAGCACCGTGCTGGTACTGATTCTGAGCAACGCCAGTGCTATCTATGGCCTGATTGGTCTCGAACCTGAAGTTGCCCGTGTCGCCACCGAGTATCTGGCGGCGGTGGCCTGGGGCATTCCTGCTCTGGTGTTTTATGTGGCGTTACGCCATGCCTGCGAAGGCCTGGGCCATACGCGGCCGCCGATGATCATAGCCGGCAGCATGCTGCCGGTGAACGTCGCGCTGAATTACGGTTTTATCTACGGGAAGTGGGGCTTGCCGGAACTGGGCGGTGTTGGATGCGGGTACGCCACAGCCATTATATTCTGGTTGCAGTTCACCATGATGCTGTTTGTCATCAAACGCCCCTATTTCATAGCCACAGGTCTGTTGGAAAAATTTGAGTGGCCGGTGGCAAAGTCCGTTGCGTCGATATTTAAAATCGGCACACCTATTGGTCTGGTCATTTTCCTAGAGATGGCGGTATTCTCGGTCATCGCGTTTCTGATTGCGCGCCTGGGAGTTGAGGAGGTGGCCGCAAACGCCATTGCCGGGAACATCAACTGGCTGACCTATGTGATTCCCATGAGCCTCGGCGCGGCAGCCAGCATTCGCGTGGGTTACCACGTGGGCGCCAACGATCTGGTTGCTGCCCGCTTAACCGCACTTACCGTCTATAAATTTTCCATCGGGTATGCGCTGGTTGTCAGCGTGGTGCTGGTATTGATGCGTTATCACCTGGTCAGTATTTATACCGCCGATCCCGCCGTGATCCAGATTGCGGTGACACTGCTGCTGTTTATCGCCGTGTATCAGATTGTTGATGACAGTCAGGCAGTGACCATCGGCGCGTTACGCGGCTACAAAGATACCCAGGTCCCGATGTATATCAGCCTGGTGGGCTACTGGTTTATCGCCGTACCGCTGGGATGGGCGTTGTCTGAAGGGCATCTGCTGGCAGGCCTGGCACCGGGGGTCTATGGTTATTGGACCGCGCTGACCATCGGCCTCTCGCTGGTTGCAATCAGCGTGGGCCTGCGTCTGTGGTATCTCAGCGGTAACGACAGAAAAATCATAACCCTGGCGGCAACCTGAGTCTGTTTGGTTTGAGCCCGAACCCCTCCCGACATATGATGATCACTGACGGCAACAGATAGTTCAAACATGCAGGAACAACTCAGCGCCCCCCTGGACCTGGTCAACACCGCCTATCAATTCCTCACCGAGCAGGCGATTACCTGGTCGTTCAAACTTTTTGGCGCGGCGCTGGTGGTGCTGGCCGGCTTCATGGTGGCCCGCTGGATGTCCCGGTTACTGCTCGGCATCCTGGAAAAGCGCGACGTCGATGTGACCTTGCGCCAGTTCATGGCGTCCACTGTGCGTCTGCTGATTCTGATTATGTTCATCATCGTGGCGCTGGGGCAGCTGGATATTTCCATCACTCCCCTGATTGCCGCTATTGGTGGTCTGGCTGTGGGTTTGAGCCTGGCACTACAGGGGCCGGTATCCAACTACGGGGCCGGTCTGATGATCATACTTACCCGCATGTATCGCGTAGGAGACACCATCACCACCCAGGGCTGTTCAGGGCTTGTTGAAGATATCAGTCTGGCGGCCACGTCACTGCGGGCAGAAGATGGTGAACTGATCATTATTCCCAACAAGCATATTGTTGGCGAAGTACACACCAATTCAGAGGCCAATCGAATTGTTGAGGGATGCATCGGCATCGCCTACAGCGCTGATCCGGAGCTGGCCATCAAAGCGATACACACGGTGCTCGAAGCGCAATCCAGCGTGGTGAAAGAGGCTGCGCCGGAGGTAGGCATCTGCAACTTCGGGGACTCCAGTATCGATATCGAATACCGTTACTGGACGCCAACCGGCGGTTACTTCAAAACCATTCATACGGTGAACCTGGCCATATTCAGAGCCTTTGCTGAACAGCGCATCAACATTCCGTTCCCACAATCCGAAGTGCGCCTTCTCAACAATGATGCCGGTTAGGGTAAACGGGTAAAACAACATATGCCGGCAGAATTCAACATTTCAATTCCCGGCGTGCGCTTTGGTCATGCACAGGACCAGAAGGTCCTGACCGGCACCACAGTCTGTCTGTTCGATCGACCCGCAGTTGCCGCGGTGCACATCATGGGCGCAGCGCCAGGCACACGGGATACGGAACTGCTGAACCCGGAATTTACCGTCGATCATATCGATGCTCTGGTCCTTTCCGGCGGCTCCGCTTATGGCCTCGATGCCGCCGGCGGTGCCCAGGCCTGGTTACGCGAGCATAACCGTGGCATCCCTTTAGAACCGGTACGTATCCCCATCGTGCCGTGCGCAATCCTGTTTGACATGCGCAATGAGGGAGACAAGCAATGGGGACGCTACTCTCCTTACCGGGATCTGGGATATGCTGCCATCTCAGCAGCGACCCAACATCCAACATTAGGCGCAGTCGGGGTTGCCCTGGGCGCGCGAACCGCCAATGCGCCCGGCGGCTTCGGTATGGCCTCAACGCAGCTGCGAAGTGGCGGCAGCCTGCTGGCCGCAGCGGCAGTGAATGCAGCTGGCTCTGCACTGGTGGGCGACACTCATCATTTCTGGGCAGCACCTTTTGAAGAAAACAATGAATTTGGCGGTTACGGCTACCCCCATCCGTGGCCCGAAGATGCCAGACAGGGTCGTACTAAATCCGGCCAGCGGGTTGCGGGCGCCAATACCACTCTTGGTATTATTGTGACCGACATCAAGCTCAGCGCTGCCCAGGCAAAGCGCATTGCCACATCGGCCCACGACGGATTTGCCCGCGCGCTCTATCCGGTACACACCCCTGCAGACGGCGACCTTATTTTTGTTGCCTCAACCGGGCAGGTTGCAGCAGATGACGAGGCTCTGCTGGACCTGGGTGTACTGGCAGGCAACACCATGGCACGCGCTATTGCGCGTGGCGTTTATGAGGCCATACAGATGTCGGCACAATCACAATAAGGGGAGAACGGGCGTGCACAACACCATCGACATAGACAGCCTCAGCCGCCGCATCGACGCCAAAAAAGAAGACCTGATTGCCTTGACTCAGGATCTGATACGCATCCCCACGCTCAACCCTCCGGGCGAGTTTTATGATGACTGCGCCCATTTTATCGGTGACCGGATGGTTCGGCATGATTTCGACGTGGAATATTTCCGTGCCCAGGGCAGTCCGGGCGATACGGATCAGTATCCCCGTATGAACGTCGTGGCCCGGCACCATGGCGGTTCAGGGCCGTGTGTACATTTCAATTCTCACATTGATGTGGTGGCCGTGGGTAAAGGCTGGCAACAGGATCCCTTTGCCGCGGCGTGCCTCGATGGTCGGATCTACGGGCGCGGTGCCTGTGATATGAAAGGTGGCCTTGCGGCCTCGATCATTGCGGTGGAGACCTATCTGGAAATGTACCCGGACCACCCCGGCGCCATCGAAATTTCCGGTACGGCTGACGAAGAAAGTGGCGGTTATGGCGGCGTTGCTTATCTGGCGGAACTGGGCGTTCTGGCAAAGCCGCGTATAGATCACGTGATAATTCCTGAACCTCTGGACAAAGACCGTGTGTGTCTGGGTCACCGCGGTGTCTGGTGGGCTGAAATTGAAACCCGGGGCCACATCGCCCACGGCAGTATGCCCTTTGATGGCGACTGCGCCGTACGTCACATGGCCGCGGTACTGGCGCGCTTCGAGTCCGAGCTTTTTCCACATCTGGCCAGCAAACGCACCAGCATGCCGGTTGTTCCCGATGGTGCTAAACAATCCACGCTGAACATCAATTCGGTGCATGGTGGTGAATCCGAGGCTTTTGAAGGTCTGCCCACACCCCTGGTGGCAGACTCCTGCCGCATGATTATTGATCGCCGTTTCCTGATCGAAGAGCAGCTGGCTGAGGTCAAGCGGGAAGTGGTGAACCTGCTGGAAGGGATACGCGCCGACCGGGCGCGGTTCGATTACACCATAAGAGACCTGTTTGAAGTCATCCCCACCATGACAGACGAACATGCTCCGGTAGTGCAGGCGGTCAGCCGGGCCATCGAACAGGTGCTGCACAAACCCGCCACCATGGTTGTCTCCCCTGGCACCTATGATCAGAAACACATTGATCGCATTGGCAGGCTGAGCGATTGTATCGCCTACGGGCCGGGCATTTTAACCCTCGCGCATCAACCAGACGAATACGTTGAGGTGCAGGACATGATTGACTCGGCAAAAGTCATGGCCATCGCTTTACACAACCTGCTGCATGGCGCCAGCGCGTGAGCGCGTTAGCGGACAAAGTTGCCATTGTCACCGGCGCAGGCTCCGGCTTTGGCGCGGGGATTGCTGAACACTTCATTGCCGCCGGCGCCTCAGTCGGCGTTCTTGATCTTAACGCTCAGGCCGCAGCAGAAGTCGCCACCCGGCTGGGGGCTCGCGCAAAGGCCTTGCATGCTGATGTCACGTGCGCCTCTTCGATGCGCCGCGCAATCGATCAGCTGCAGGGTACCGCCGGCGAAATCGATATTGTCGTGAACAATGCCGGTATCGGTCTACCACCGAGGCCAATGGAAGATGTCAGCGCAGAAGATTTTACACGCCTGTGCGACGTCAACATGCGCTCCATCTTTGTGTGTGGCCAGGTGCTTGTGCCCGCCTTTAAGAAGCGCGGTCGGGGCGTCATCCTGAACATCGCCTCCACTGCCGGCGTCAGCCCACGACCGAACCTCACCTGGTACAACGCCTCAAAAGGCTGGGTGATCACAGCCAGCAAATCCATGGCCATTGAACTGGCGCCGTTCAAAATTCGTGTCAACGCCCTCAATCCTGTTGCCGGGGAAACACCGCTGCTGGCAACATTCATGGGTGAAGACACACCAGAGCAACGCGCACGTTTTCTGAACAGTATTCCATTAGGCCGATTTTCCAGCCCTGCTGACCTGGGTGCTGCCGCGGTTTTTCTGTGCAGCGACAGCGCCAGCCTGATCACCGGAGTTGCGCTTGAAATTGACGGCGGACGCTGCATCTAGTCAGCTAAGGATCCTGCTGCCAGATAATAATGCGGTCATGACCGCGAAAGCGACCAAAGGTAGCCTGCGCGCGCGGGTTCACATCTCCTGTACCAGACCAGTTGTAACGCAACCAGGACGGGCTCTGGATTTCAATGTCAACGGTGCCGGGATTACCCAGACCCGGGGCAGTCAGCCAGAGCCGATTATCGGGATCTACCTCACCAGCCACCAGAGCCGTTGCTCCCAGGGGGCCAGACACAGTTGTTTCACCCATCTGCAGGTCACCACTGAAATTATCAAGCAACAGTTGCGGAGTCTGATAAGTTGAGCATTCATCCTGAACAAATGCCGTAAACGCGCCGTTGACAAAGACCTGGGCCTGCAGACGGATGTCCAGATCCTGATCTTCCGGACCCTGGCTGGGAAACACCACCATACGTCCATAATAAGCACTGAGTGTACCTATCTGTTGTGCATCACACGCAGCACCTAAGGCGCAGAAACCAGAGCTTTGGGCATTCATGTCCAGACTGAGCAGCTGGCGGGTGTCAATCGTGTCGTCAACCGACACACCAATCGCCATTAACTCATACGGACCGTCAGGTACAGAAGCGCGTTCAAACATCGCTGCCGGATCCGACACAGCATAGCGTCCCGTCTGCCACTGCCCACCTGTAGCAGACAGGCGCGCCCCCAGATCAATACCGTTGTCCTGCCACTCTGCCACAAAAGTTACCGGCGCCAGCGCGTTGCTGAACAGCGCAGCGTCATAGTTTTCCACAGTCAGGCCACCTTGATTACGTGCATAGAGCTCTGTAGTGAGCGCAACCGAGGGCGCTGACATATAGGTGAACCCCGGACACTGCGTATCTACCGAGGCATTGACCAGCTCAAAATGGTGCGGATAAAAACGCCCGACCGGACCAGAAAGCCTGCCAGTCACGTTGCCGGTGCCCATATAGCTGCCGTCGCCCACTTCCGCGCGCAACCTGATGCTGCCAACTTCATCAAAAGCAACCGCGCGGTTAAGGAAATAGCCGGGGGTCGCAGATGCGGTGAAACTGTCCGCGTTGGCCAGCACACCATCATCTGCACTGCCCAGCCGACCGCCTGCCGGCAGCATCAGATCAACGGCCGATACACGGATGCCTTCACCAGCCAACTCACGACCATAGTTAGGGGTGAGGTCAGATTCAGCATCCAGCGCCGCAACGGTGATCGCGAACGCTTCGCCTGCAGCCGCAAACCCTGCACCGGCCAGACTGACGGAGCCAGGATTGGACGATCCTGCTGAGGTTTGGACATCTGTGATGACAAGGTCTGCAGGCGGACTGACAAAACTATCCGTTGCACCGGACAGACCGGCCGCCTGAAAGTTAAGACGCAGACGACCAACATCTTTGTATTTTGCTGACACCACCGCCTGCCCCGCACTGAACAGCACATCCTGGGCAGCCGGCGCTGCAGAACTCACGCCAACCGGCAGATTGTTAACAAGCGCACGCACAGAGCCGGAAAGCGGATCTACCAGTTGCTGCCAGATGCGCAGCGTCTGCACACCGGTAAAGTCTTCAATAACGCCACAAACCGGATCATCCGCGGTGGTCCCAAAAGCTGTGAGATGGATATCAAAGTCTGTGCCGGCGGTTTGTCGCACGAGCGGGTCCGATACCGGACCCGTCGGTGGATTGGGTAGAACATTGGCCGTCACGGTGAACCCCGTGGGCGAAAATGTCAGAAGACCTTCAGTGTCGGTATCACGAATGCCAGGATCCGCAGATTCAAACACATCTATATCCAGCACCGGGGCACCTGCCGGGTAGCTCAGGGCAAACCAGGCTTCGCCATTGTCAGCAGGCGTGAAGGTATACGTGGCCTGGCCGTCATCAGCGTTGGCATCCACCAGCGTACCGCTACCTGAGGCCAGCGCCCAGCTGCCACGGCTGCTGCCGGTATCCAGCGTAACGGTGGTGGCATAACCGCCCACGACATCTCCTGCGGCATCGAGGGCACGCACGCCAATCCGTTCACGACTGCAGTAAATCCCACTGCCATCATGCAGAACCTGCAAGGTATTGGCGCCGACCGTCGGGCAGGACCGGGGGCTGCCATCCCAGCTTAGACCGGCGCGATTATTGGCCACTATGTCAGCAACCTGCGCAGCTGACAGAGCCTGATCAAAAATCAGCAGTTCATCCATTTCACCGCGTACACTCTGGGAAGCCACAAACAGGCCACCAACAGAATCCTGCTCCTGGCCAATCACCAGACCCCGCGGATCCAGATCAATTGTGTTAGTCATCAGATCAACGCAACCCCGCAGCTGGCCATCCAGGTAGAGGCAGTTAGACGCCCCGCTGCGCACCCACATCCAGTGATGCCAGGTGTTGTCCCAGACATTGGGTACAAAAACATCTCGATAATTGTTTTCAATGTGGGGCCGGAAGCGGTTAGCGCTGGCAAACCAGAAAATCAGCTCATTCGCCTGAGCCGCTCGCGCACCAGACACAAACGCTTTGTTGGTCGTGTTTGCGGTGCGGGCCCAGAATCCTATCGAAAAATCGCGCACGCCGTTGAGCGCCTGATAATCCAGACTCAGATAGTCCGACGTATCCGTTGCTGACAGGTCCGCTGCACGGCAGAGCAGCCCCTCGGTGGTTGTTGTATTGATGGCCACCCCGTTGTAGCCATTGCCACTGCTGTCCCGCACTTCATCAGCGACACCGGTCCAGCGGGGTTCATCAAAATAGTAGGCGGCTCTGGGTTCAAAAATCGCACAGCGACGACGGCTGCCATCCCAATTGTTGCCCGCCAGGTTGTTAGCCCGAATCCGCGCGATCTGACCCTCAGACAAACCTTCGTCAAACACGTAGAACTCGTCGATGAATCCTTCAACACCTCTGTTGTTACGGAAGTCATAACCAATGTCATCCTGCTCCTGACCGACAATAAAGCCGGTGGGATCAACATCAAGCACGCCAACCGGTAGCCGATTACAACCCTGCAACCGTCCATCAACATAAAAACAGTTGCGCGCGCCGTTGCGAGTCCAGGCCAGATGATGCCAGGTGTCATCATCAATGCCGGTGATGTCTATGCGCCCGTCGCTGTCATCAAACAACTGGGGCTCAAAACGGTCACCGCGCCGTGTCAGCCAGTACACCTCTCTTTCTTCATCCGCATTGGCAGCGTTGACCAGGAGTGAACGATCCCGATTGGTGGAGCGATACCAGAGCATCAGCGTGAAATCCCGCAAGCCATTTATTGCGCGATGATCCAGATCAAGGAAATCTTCAGTGCCATCATCGCTCAGGTCCGCAGCATTACACAGTAAACCAGCCACCGGTCGGGTATTGCGTGCACGACCTGAGAACCCGTTGCCTGAACTGTCAATGACTTCGCCGGGGGTACCATTGTACTGCTGTGCATCCAGGCGATATTCCGCAACCAGATCAGCGTGCAGGGGCGGTCCCGCGAGCAGGCAAACGGCAGCCAGCCACAACCCCGGAAATCGCTGAACAGACACATACATGAATGACAAAATAGCCTGTCTTTTTAAACACTTACCTCGCTAAGCCTAGTCCAAATTGCAAATTTTCCGAGCCTGGACGATGATATGACCCTGACGGGATTCACAGGGAGATTGGAGACATGCAGATTGTCACTGCACACTTTACATTGGTTGCAGCCATCGCGGTGCTTGGCGGCTGTGCGCAGGTTGCACAAAGCCCGGCAAAGACCACTGAAAGGCCTGATTTATCAGGCACTTACAACATAGCAACGCTGACGCCTCTACAACGTCCTGAAGAATTCGGCGATCGTGCCTTTGTCACTGAGGAAGAAGCCAGAGCAACCGCGAAGTATTGGGCCGAGAACCTGGCCAAAGACGCTGAAAAGAGTGATCCGGACCGGGACGCACCGCCGGCAGGTGGCGTGGACATATACATACCGGAATTTTCCGGTGCCGCAGGTGGCGTAGGAGGCTACAACGCGTTTTATGTGGATATCGGTGACAGCAAATTTGTTCTGGACGGCATGTATCGAACCTCCATTATCAACCAGCCCGCCAACGGGCGTCTGCCTGAACTGTCTCCCCAGGGTATGCAGAAAGCCATGGCCCAGCGGGCGAACTTTCATGAAAACACCGGCACCGCCTGGTGGCTGGAAAAAGGCGTCGGACCATATGACAACCCCGAGAACCGGCCGCTTGCAGAACGTTGCATCCTTGGCTTTGGCTCCACCTCAGGCCCACCTGCCCTGCCGGTGATGTACAACAACCTGAAACGCATTGTGCAGACCGACGATCACATCATCATTTTCAATGAAATGAATCATGACGCCCGGGTTGTACGCATGAATGCGGAACACCTGCCCGACGACTCGCGCAGCTGGCTGGGTGATTCCATCGGCTACTGGGAGGGTGATACGCTGGTGGTTGAAACCAGAAACTTCCGCGAGGAGCCCGGCTTATTCATGGCTTCTCAGGACCTGCACGTGATTGAACGCTTCAGACGCATCGATGAAAACACGCTGCGTTATGCGTTCACCGTAAACGATCCCAACTGGGCAGAACCCTGGGGCGGCGAGTATCCCTGGCCGGCAACGGAAGATAAGGTCTTTGAGTATGCCTGCCACGAAGGTAACTATGCACTGGGCGGGATCTTACGCGGTGCTCGTGTGCTGGAAGCTGATGCGCTGAATGCGGAGCAGGACGGACCCGCGGAATAAGCGACGTTGTTGCCGATAGGCTAGCGGGCACCTGCGCTATCAAGGTGCCTCACAAACTGACCGGTTGCCTCTTCCCAGGCGCGCTGCAGTACAAAACCGCGGTCAAGACCAATCGATACAATAAACTCTATCGGTTCATAACCCGCATCTTCGGTGAGCGCTGTTGTTGATCTGACCTGCTCTAACGTCCAGTTTTCTGCTGCTGCCCGCTCACCAATATCCGCCAGCTGCTGCAGAAAACGTTGAAAAGCGCGGATCGCATGCCTATCGGTGGTGGCGCCGTGACCGGGAATGACCCGATCAAAGGTCAACGCCAGCACGTTATCCAGGGCTTCCGGCCAACACCGGACGGTACCTCCCGCCTCCAGATCTATGTTCGGATAGTGACCATTGAAGAAAAGATCGCCCAGATGCGCAACGCCTTCATCGACAAAAATCACCACCAGATCTCCATCGGTATGCCCTGGACCCGGATGGATCAGCTCAATTTTTTTGTCGCCAACAAATAACGTCTGGCGATCTGAAAACGTTTCGTTTGGCATCAGTTCTGCCGCATCACCCTGCCAGAAATCTGCATCCACCGCCTGCAGATACTGCAACGTGCGCTCGGTGGACAGCACCCGCGTACCGGTTTCAAATGCCGGGTTTCCGTGTGTATGGTCGAAGTGATAGTGCGTGTTAATGACCATCAGCGTGGGCATACCTGTCAGTTCACGCGCGACTTCACGTATGCGATCACCCTGGATACCAAAGGTCATGGTATCGACCACCACCGTGCCTGCACGGGTTTTCAGCACTGCAGTATTGCCTCCAAGGCCACGCAACACCCAGAGGTCGTCCGTCAGCTGTTCAACATCCAGCGCACGTATCTGGGTATACAGGTAAGCGCCTGCCGCCAACAGGACCAGGACAACAATCGCAACCAGGGTCTGCCAGATTTTCAATTCAGTTTCTCATCTACTCGTTAGGCACCAGGTCTGTCTGCCAGTCCTCATGCAACAGTCGCAACAGTTCCGCTATCGACGGCAGCCGCTTTCCCGGATCTTTCTGCAGGCATTGCATACAGGCGTACTCCAACAGCGACGGCACATGGGCGCCACTGACGGTGGAAGGTTTTGGTGGCTCGTCATAGAGGGTTGCGTTCACAATCCTGTCAATCTGATCAAGACCGGAAGTGGTTGAGCCACACAGAATTTCGTACAGCACCGCACCGATGCTGTACACATCGGTGCGCGCATCTATATTCGGATCACGCTGAATCTGCTCCGGCGACATGTACGACGCTGTACCCTGCAGGGCGCCTCTTGAGGTCAGCGAAGGATTTGCTGCAGGATCCAGATCGACCTGTGATACCTCCATATTGGTAGACCCATCTGCATTCCAGACTTTGGCCAGTCCCCAGTCCAGCAGCAACACTTCTCCGTAGGGACCCACCAGAATGTTCTCCGGCTTGATGTCTCTGTGGGCAACTCCGTGAGTATGCGCATACTCCAGCGCATGACAGATCTGCACAATCACATCTACCAACTGGGTTAAGTCGTATCGTTCACGAAAATCCAGAATCTCCCGCAGCGTATAACCATGCACCAGTTTCATGGTGAAGTAATAGTTACCTGCGCGGTCTCGACCGAGTTCGTAGGTAGGTACGGTGTTCGGATGCTGCAACATCGCCGACACCCGCGCCTCACGCAACAGTCTGCGCTGTTCGATTTCATCCTGGGCAAATTCGGGACGTAGCGTTTTGTAACAGACAATTCTGGACAGGTGTAAATCTTTACAGGATTTGATCAGTGATTTACCGCCGGTGGCAATGGTCGAAAACATCGCGTACCGCAGATTCGGATTTATTTTTTCCGGTAAAGGGCGGTCTGTGTCTTCTAAAAAGACGTGACTGTAGCTTTTCGGCGGCTGTGGAAAATTTAACATACAAGGGTGTACCCGGATCCAACGACGACAATGTAGCAGTGTGCCAGAAGGCTGACCAGCTTCAGCTTAGTGCCGCGAACAGATCCTTTCGATCAGATTTGCTCGCAGCATATCGACCCAACAGGCGGAACAGTTCACGCTGTGCTTTGCTGCCGCCGATGCGGTGGGTTTCATCTTTAACCGCAAGCAGCGGTTCCAATGCCGCCGCGGGCATGACCGGTGCCTGGGCCACTGCTTCAGCCAGCTGCACGCCCACTTCCCGGCACAAAATGGCCTGATCCGTTGAACCCCTGGCCCAGTCAGACAAATTTTCAAGCGCGGGCACAAGGGCTGGCGCGGATGTCACCGCCAGTGGGATCAGGTAATGCAGGTTAGCAAACAATAACTCGCGGTCCTGGCTGTGGCGCTCACAGATGTCTACCAGCGGTTGCCAGCGGTTGCCAACGTCCACACCGAGGAATTCCAGCCGCCACAGAAGTGCCGCGTTGTTACATATATCCAGATAAAAATCGTCGGCAATACTGTCCGCCAGCCTGTCATCATAAATAGCCAGCGCGCGGTCATGCTCACCCAGACCCAGACAGAACAGTGCCTGGTGCCAGATCACGTGAAAACGGAAATTATTGGTGTCACACCAACCCGGTTCAGTTTCAGACAGCCAGCTGAAGCCCTGATCATATCTGCCCTGCATTTCATAAACGTGGGCAACCGCATGCGTTGCCCAGATGTCCTGTCTGTTTGCCTGCACCGCGCTATGGCCCAGATCCAGAGCCTGATCATAGTCCCCTGATTCCTCCAGACCAAAGGCATGCATCCCCTGCAGAAAAGGAAAATGGGCATGATCACAGGGCCAGGCATTCAGCACACGGCCGGTAGATGCACTCATGGCGCTACCGCTGCCATCGTAAAAATGCAGATAGTGGGCGATACGCAGAGCCAGCATATCCAGCGGATACTCAACCAACAGCTGCTCAAGAAGGGCCAGTGCTTGCGCACTTCGATCTGCGATCCAGAATTTCAGAACCTGCAGGTGGCACAGCTCCCGTTCGGTCACAGACAGAGACGACGCCAGCGCATCAAGTTTTTTTACCTGCGCGGCCAGCGATTCACTAAACTGAGGGTGCCCGGCAAGTTTCAACAGATAGCCGCGAAACACCTCACCCATGAACATCTCGGGATCCGCACGGTGCAGCGCATCCAGAATCTCCATGACATCGGTGCGGGCACCCAGGTAGGACGTCAGGGCATTCGCAAATGACTGCAGCGACCCAGCTGACGATGCGGTGTAGCCGAGTTCCAGCTCATTGTGATGAAGTGTCATAAATATCTCCCGGACAACATGGCGTTAATCCGCCGCGCGTTGCGCTACAACCACGGTATCCAGCGCACGCCCCTGCTGGTCATGATGATGACCGGATTCTGCTGCCACTGGCCGTTCCAGCGTCTGTGCTTTGAGAATGTCAAAACCCGGCAGGTAGCCCACCACGTCAGCAGCGCCGGGCAGCACCTCTAACCGTTGCGGTCCACCGCTGCCACGATCAATATTGCTCGGATCGTGGCCGATGTAAACCAGCAGCCCGCCAGGGGCAACACAGTGTCGAACCTCGGCAAACCAGGCTTCCCTGCTTTGTGGGTCGGTGTGCAGAAAAATCACCGCTACCAGATCAAACACACCCAGATCAGACATCGACTGAGTCACATCGCGTTGCAGCCAGTCCACAGTCTGGCCACGCTGCGCCGCCCACTGCTGTGCCTTGTCTAACCCTACCGCGGAGAAATCAACCGCAGTGACCTGCCAGCCCCGCTCCGCCAGCCACAAAGCGTGTCGACCTTCACCGCAGGCGACATCCAGGGCGCTGCCCGGAGGCAAACCCCGCACAATTTCAGCAAACACGGCGTTAGGTTCTGCAGACCAGGCCATGGCAGAGGTTCGATAACGCGCATCCCACTTATCCATGTGGCGGTCAGAAGTGTATTTGGCTGGATCGCATACCATCAAAAAGACCCATACCGGTCGCGGGCCAACCCGCTCAGCTGCAGAGCGATCAAACCCAGGCCCAGCAAACCCAGCAGGAGCGCGGCACCGTACACGATTGCCGTATCTGCATGTTTAAACGCGATGCCCAAGCTTGCCCATACCACCACCAGCATCCACGCAGAGTCGCGAAAGCGGAACAGCACGCCAACTGCCACAGTACCCGCTGCCGCCAGTTTCAGTACCGTCCAGGTCACCGGACTGACAACCGCACCCTCCCAGCCATAGGCCAGCTGGATGGCGCTGGCGTTGGCAATTAGTGCAACACTGATCCAGGCAGTATACAGGCTGAAGGGCAAATACAGGCAGAAGCGCTCACCGCGTGCCTGCGGCTGGTGATGCAGATTGACGCGCCGGTAGATGGTCACCAGCGTCCACAGCAGAACCAGCATGATGACCAATGACAGCACCAGCTGATCGTAGTGCCAGGCAAAAATCCACGCCGCATTACACAGGCAGCTGATCTGGAATGGCAGGCGCATACGCTGAAGCAGCACACTGTTGCGTTGCGCAGGTAAAGCCTGCCAGACAACAAAAAAAATCAGGGCCAGGTAAATCAGACCCCAGATCGAAAAAACATAGCCCGCCGGTGTGAACAGCGAAGGGTACCTGTCAGATATCTCGCCTGTGGTCTGCCCGCCCAGTGGCACCGCATTGGCAAGGGTATTGGCAACCAGGACAATGCCAAAAGCAGCCATGTTGCCGCCCCAATCTGCTATGGATCTCTGCATGACCGCTATTGTGCCATAGTGTTTGAGTACAGACGTCTTAAGTCGCTTAAGATCATTGAAAGGGTAAGCGTTCATCCCACACTCGTCAGGATTGATTTCGGCACACCAGAATAAGCTGACAATCCCTGGTTGAGCCATATACTGGCTCGCTATGGAAGAAAGCCCCGTACAGTATCGACGAGAGAAGCAACGCCCAGGCAAGGTGCCGGTCAGCACCAAGATCTTCCAGGGATTTGGCGGCCTGTCGAACAGCCACAAAGACTTTGCGTTCAACAGTTTCCTGCTTCTCTACTACAGCCAGATCCTTGGCGTACCCGCTTCCACCGCTGCCATTGTGCTCGCTCTGTGCCTGTTCGCCGATGCGATCACCGATCCGATGGTTGGCGCCTATTCGGATAACTTCAAATCACGTCTCGGCCGGCGGCACCCTTTCATGTACGCCGCTGCGGTGCCGCTGGGCCTGTTCATGTTCCTGCTGTTCAGTCCGCCGGACGATGCCTCCGAACGGCTACTTGTGAGCTGGCTGTTTGCCTTCACCCTGGCAACACGGCTTGCGTTCACTTTCTTCATCATGCCCTGGAATGCTGTGGCCGCTGAGTTTTCCGACGACTATGTCGAGCGCACGTCCATCATCACTTACCGCTACGTGGTGGGTTGGATCGGAGGCGTGATTTTCTCCTTTGGTATGTACACGTTTGTTTTCACCTCCTCAGAGAGGTATCCGGCAGGACAGCTGGATCCCGCAAACTATCCGGTTTTTGCGATGATCACCGGCAGCCTGATCACGCTCTGGTGCCTCGTTTCCACGCACCTGACGCGTCGTGAAGTGCCCTACCTGCTGCAGCCTGTGAAAGAAACGCCGAAATTCAATTTCATGGATCTCGCCCGGCAGGTACTGCTGGCCTGGTCGAGTCAGAATTTCCGTCTGATCTTCACCTCCATGCTGTTATTTGCAGGTATCGCCGGCATTGGTGGCGTGTTTGATATGTACATGAACACCTATTTCTGGGCGTTCACCCCGGAAGATCTGCGCTGATTCGCCTTCTCCATTCTGGGCGCCATCACCGCATTTGTGTTGATCCCCCTCCTGCAGTCTCGATTCCAGAAGCATCACATCCTCATCACCGCGCTGTGCATGACCATGGTACTTGCCATGCTGAAGGTGATTTTCCGCTTTATCGATGTCTGGCCGGACAATGGTGATCCCTGGCTGGTGGTCGCTCTGGTTATTCACACTTCCTTTATTGCCGGACTTCTGACCACCGCCGGTATCATGTTCGGCTCTATGATTGCAGACATGGTGGACGAGCAGGAGCAGCGCGTCGGCCGACGTCAGGAGGGTGTGTTCACCTCAGCGATCGGTTTCTCATCAAAGGCACCTTCGAGCCTGGGTCTGATCATCGGCGGCTTCCTGCTCGACTATGTCATCGGCTTTCCCAGAGGCACGCAACCGGGCCAGGTGGGTGCAGGTGTTCTTTTGAAACTGGCACTCATAGACGGCATCGCCGTGCCTTTATGTTACTTTTTACCGATTTGGATGTTGAACCGTTACACCCTGACCCGTGATCGGCTCATCACCATTCAAGCGGACCTGCGCCGAGGTTGAAGGACACCAGCCAGGCGTGTCGGGTAACCCTGTGCCTTACAGTTCAGGGCGCCTCCAGCTCTGCGTAGTCACCTCGGGTCCGCAGCGTCAGCGTAACCGGTGCGTCAGTCCGATTGCGCCAGAACCAGCCATGTTTACCGCTAAAAGCGGCCTGCAGCTCTGCCTCCTGCTCGGCAACACCGCGACCGCGCTCGTAGGTGATACGCTGACCGCTGCCGTGACCATGTGTGTCATGATTCAGCACCGCGCCGTTGGCTGACCATTGAAATTCGGCAACTGCACCCGCCTGCATCACCAGTTTAACTTCCACCCCCTCACCCGGTGCCAGCGTGTAACTGACTTCATCCCGCCAGGTCGCACCTGCGGGGATCTCAAAGGCTGCAACATCTGTTGTTGAATTTTCGGTGGCGGGTGCAGCGACAGGCCTGCTTGACGCAACGGCCAACATCGCCTGTATATCTTCAAGCCGGGCTTCAATAGCATCCAGACGCTGCAACACAACTGTCTGGTTCGCCCCGCCAGCCAGTGCTTCTTCCGCAGCCGCTTCGGCGTCAAGCTGCTGCTTAATCTCACCCATTTCTGTCAGACCCATGATGCGACCCATGCCGGTAGGATCCAGGCCATATTCAGCGGGCAGCCAGAACAGCACAAGAATCAGCGCTGCGGCGACAATGGCACCGAAGGTTGCACGCCACAAGCCTCCCGCAGTAGCGGTCACACCTTCTACCCTGCCAGCGCCGGCGTCACGGTCACCTTGAGGCGTAGTCGAGTTGTCTGGTACGTGTTGCATCAGGACCTCTTATATTGACTCAGGAAACGGCATAACCCGTGAGCTGCAGACCCATGAGGGCAAAACCGGCGCTCATCATCACTACATTGGCGGCATACGCCCCACGCGCAAAAGAGGGGCTGGCACGCCAGCGCGTCATGACAACTAAAATAGCAGCAAGCGCAACGAGCTGGCCCAGTTCTACCCCCACGTTAAAAGCAATCAGATTCGCCAGCAGTCCATCCGCCGCAATATCGTATTCAATGATCTTCGAAGCCAGGCCAAAGCCATGCAGCAATCCAAATATGAAGGTGGCGGCCCGGGTATCCGGCTGGAAACCGAACCACAGACGAAACGCGCCCAGGTTGTCCAGCGCTTTGTACACCACGGAAAATCCAATCACCGCATCAATCAGATAGCTGTTGATACCGAAGTTGAACCACACGCCTGCGAGCATGGTGATGGAATGACCAACAGCAAACAGAGTGACATAAAGGGCGATCTGACGAAGCCCGTAGAGGAAAAAGACCACGCCCAGCAGGAAAAGAATGTGATCGTAGCCGGTGACCATATGTTTGGCACCGAGATACATGAACGGGATCAGGTGCACGCCGGACACCTCCTGCACATACCCCTGGTCACCTGAGGTAATCGCATGCGCCACGGCACTGGCGGGTAACACCGCAGCAGACAGGGCCAGCAGCAATCCAAGGCCGGTACAGTGGAACAGCGCCTGAATTTTACCCATCATCCAACATCGTCTCTGCCAGAATGCAGGGGATGGTAACAACAGATCAGGGTGCAGAAAACCGCAGGGGCCGGCCACCATCAGCCGCATTCGAACTGGAGAATTGGAGCGGGTAACGAGGCTCGAACTCGTGACCTCAACCTTGGCAAGGTTGCGCTCTACCAACTGAGCTACACCCGCTTCATGATCTGGCTGGCTCTAACGCCTGTTGAGATGGTTCAACCGTTCTTTCTAAAAACGCCAGGGACGCGAATTCTATAGCAGTTGCGGCAGGTGTCAAATGCTTGTAGGCACTTCATACAGATGAAGCTAGAGGTAATAAATCAACACGTAAGCTGTCAGCAGAACCACGATCCACAACGCCGTTGTACCGACCTGCCAGGAACGCCCAAACGTGCCTCTGTTACCCAGCAGACGCAACAGAGGCGGCGTCAGCTGTGTACGGATGTTTTCAAGCAGTCTTCCCAGCCACGCGCCAGTTGAAGCTGAAGCCGCTATCACAGCCAGCGCAATACGCCGTCCGAGAACCCGCCAGAACCAGTCTGTATCCAGAGAAATGGTCAGCGTGCGCTGCATCCAGGGTAGCAACAGGAAAAAGGCCAGGCCGGAGAACAGCAGCAGCTGCAGATAAAACAGCACCTTACCCGGCGCATACGCTTCGTACGCCATGGGATACGGTAACAGCGCCCACAAAGGCTCTGGATACACACCCAGGAAAATACACAGAAACGCAAATATGCCCATGGCGATGGCCATATTCCAGGGCGCATCTTTAGGCCGCAGACCCGAGTCTTTCTGGAAGAAGACAAACCAGGGAAACTTGATCCCCGCATGCAGGAATACACCAGCCGAAGCAGCAGCCAGGAGCATGTAAACCACGGCCAGCCCCTGCTGCTCAGCAGCTACAGAGATCAGTGTTTTGGTGGTAAAACCTGAAGTCAGCGGGAAGCTGGAAATCGCCAGCGCCCCGATAATTCCGCATAAGGTAGTAAACGGCATGGTGCGGAACAGACCACCTAAGTCGGTACAGCGGGAAAAACCGGTGCGGTACAACACCACGCCAGCGGACATGAACAGCAGTGCTTTATAAATGATGTGTGCAAAGGCGTGAGCCGCGGCCCCATTCAACGCCATTTCCGTGCCGATGCCCACGGCAACCACCATAAAGCCAACCTGATTAACCACCGAGTAGGCCAGGATGCGGCGTGCATCATTCTCCAGCAGGGCATAAATAATGCCGTAGAACACCATGTACAGACCAACCCAGATCAGCACCGACTCACCGGGAAACAGAAGTATCAACGCGAGTACCGCTGATTTGGTTGTGAACGCAGAAAGAAACACCGAGCCGGTAGGACTTGACGCCGGATAAGCATCTGCCAGCCAGGCGGATACCGGTGGCGCAGCCACATTAATCAGAATACCGATAAGCACCATCCACGTGTCAAAGTTGGTTGCCAGCATGGGCTGGATATCAACTGAGCCGGTATGAACCACAATACCTTCGATACCCACCTTCAGAATAACGCCACCCAACAGGTGCATTATGGCGTAACGAATGCCGGCTGTTCGAGCTTGGGGTGTCCCCCCGGCCCAGACCACAACCGTAGAAAAAATGGCCATCAGTTCCCAGTAGAGGAACATGGTGATCAGATCACCGGCAAAACAGACGCCCACGGCCCCTGCAGCATAAGCAAACGCTGCAGAGAGTTCGTAGCCGCGGGCCTGACGAAATGCAAACAGACCGCCGACAAAAGCCATGATAGAGAAGATGGTGGCAAACAGGCGACGCAGCGCGCTGCCTTCCACCGGCTCGATGTTATAACCCAGGAAATAAGAGGTCACAGCAACCCCGTCCGGTACCTGCCAGACTGCCCAGAGCGTTGCCAGAGGCGCGAGCAACAGAACAGCCGTACGCAACCAGCCGCGGGTTACCATAATCAGCAGCGCTCCAGCGAGCATCACAAGCGCGGGTGGAATGACCATATCAATCATCGTAATAGTCTTCCCGACGCTTGAGTAAGCTGCCCAGACCTTTGGCCACAACAACCATCAGCACACAGGCCAGCAGCCCGTATACTGCGCCGAAGCCGAACCAGCCATCAATGCCGAAATAGCCTTTGATCTTGATGAAAAACTGCGCGATCACGGTCAGCGCCAGCACAATGCTGAAGACAATCCAGAGCTTCCGGATGGTGGCAGACCGCACCAGCCAGTGATCTTCCTGCTGCGACTGCCCGCGTTGTTTTTTGCCGTTATTCATTGCATTTGGGCCACTAGTTGACTTTCAAGATCCAGCACCGGCTGGTTGAAGAAGAAAAATCCCAGCGTCGCCAGCGCGGTCAAAGACAGCGCCAGCACCATCGGCCACGGTGCTTCGCCATGATCTTTGCCGCCTTCTGCTTCGCGCCCGAACCAGGCAGCAAAAACAATCGGCAGAAAATAGGCCGCATTCAAAGCCGTACTGGTGATGATGGTAAAAATGGCCACATAGTTGTCGCTCTGAAACGCACCGGCAAGAATGAACCACTTCGACACGAAACCACCAGTGGGCGGCACGCCTATCATCGATAACGCCCCGACGGTAAATGCCGCCATGGTCCAGGGCATGCGTTTACCAATGCCACTGAGCTGGCCAAGCTCGGTTTTCTTGGCGGCGGTGTAGATGGCGCCGGCGGCAAAAAACAGCGTGATCTTGCCAAACGCATGCGCAACGATATGCACCGCAGCACCAATCTCCGACAGTGGTTTCAATAACGCCGCCGCCATAATCACATAAGACAACTGGCCGATGGTGGAATAAGCCAGCATGCGTTTCAGATTCTGCTGACGCAGGGCGACCACACTGGCAGCGATGATGGTGAACGCGGCAAGGTACAACAGCCAGGCACTTGAAGGTTCTGCAAACAGATTATCAACACCAAAGACATAAATGATCACCTTGGTGATGGTGAACACCCCTGCCTTCACCACCGCCACCGCGTGCAGCAACGCGCTTACCGGGGTAGGTGCCACCATGGCCGCGGGTAACCATTTGTGCACCGGCATCAGCGCCGCCTTACCCACGCCGAAAACAAACAGCGCCAGCAGAAGGCCCACGGCAGGACCACTGATTTGACCCGCGAGGATACCCTCAGGTGCAAATGTCAGTGTACCGGCAATCAGATAAGTCCAGATAATGGCCGGCAGCAACAAGCCTATGGACGTGCCCAGGAGAATACCAAGGTATACCCTCGCCGAGGCTACCGTGGCTTTGTCTCCTTTGTGTGATACAAGGGGGTAGGTCGACAACGTCAGAATTTCATAACACAGGAACAGGGTCAGCAGGTTGCCGGCAAAGGCAACACCCAGCGCCGCGGATATGGCGATGGCAAAACAGACATAAAAGCGCGTCTGCTTCCTCTCATTGTTGCCGCGCATATACCCTATAGAGTAAATGGAGTTGACGATCCACAGGGTGGCGGCAAGCGCGCCGAACAACATACCCAATGGTTCTACCAGAAAGGAAATCTCCAGCGCACCGAACAGCTGTGCCACGTGCAACTCTGGACGTCCCCCCGCCATCACCTCGGGCAACAGGGATGCCACCACCAGAGCAACCGCCACTGCGGTGACCAGCGTGATGGTTTCGCGCAGATTTGGCCAGCGCCCGGTCAGACTGATCAATAGTGCACCTGCCAGAGGCAACAGCAGTGACAGCATTATGATGGCTGCACTACTCATGGTAGATGGCTCAAAAGGCCAGCCGCAGCACTTTCCGACAAGCCCACCGTAAAGCCCGGAAACAGACCAAAATAAATGTTGGCCAGTGCCACCACCCAGATGCCCAACAGCAGCATGGCCGGCGCCTCCGAGGTGACTCCTCGTGCATCTGTTACAGGCAATGCTTCGGCAGGCTCGCCAAAATAGAGCTGTTCCACAATTTTCCAGACGTACACCACGGCCGCAAGGGAACTCAGCACCACCACGATAGCGGCAGCGACCCCCAACCCGCCCTGCTGCAGTGCGGCGGTCAGGAGCAGCCATTTGGAAACAAAACCCGCTGTACCGGGAATACCAACAAGACTCGCACCAAGAATTAACAAAGCCGCCGACGTCAGCGGCATGCGCTGGGCCAGCCCGGCGATATCCGTTAGTCGCACATCCCTGACCTGCAGCGCAAAGGCAGCCACAACAAGAAATAAACCACCTTTCGCCAGAGCATGATTGAACATATGTGTGAACGATGCAGTTAAACCTGCCTGGTCACCAAAGCTTGCGCCGAGCACAATGTAACCGATCTGCGCCACCGAAGAATACGCCAACAGCCTTTTCAAGTGGCCTTCTGCTACCGCTACCGCCGAACCGACCAGAATGCCAAGTATCGCCAGCGGTGCCAGAAATCCCGCATACTGGCTCATATGGCCGACGAGATTGCCCTGGAAGACAACAAAATCGAACCGCAGCAGCACATACAGTGCAACTTTGGTGGTACACGCCGCCATAAAAGCGCTGACCATGTGCGGAGCGTGATGGTATGCATTAGGCAACCATACGTGTAACGGGAACACCGCAGCTTTCAAAGCCAGACCCACGGTAATGAATCCCGCAGCAACCAGAATTGGTTTCAGATCGGTTACCTCTGCCAGCCTCACTTCCATATCCGCAAAATTGAGGGTGCCGGTCATCATATAAACCAGACCCACGCCGATCAGATAAAAGGTCGCGCCGATGGTGCCCATAACCAGATATTTCATGGTTGCAGAAAGTGCCCGCCTGTCCGGACCAGCGGCCACCAGGATGTAACCGGCGAGAGAGGATATTTCCATGAAAACAAATACGTTAAAAGCATCACCGGTTACAGCAATGCCTGACAAGCCAGCTAACGCAATCAACCAGGCTGCAAAAAACAGTGGCTGCTGGCTTTCCGGTAAATCCCGAGAGAGGCTGACGCGACCGCTGATCAACGCTGCCGTGGAGGCGCCTGTTGTGATCAGTAACAACAGGGTATTCAGGGCATCAATTCTTAACTCAATCCCGAATGGCGCCGGCCAGCCTCCCATTGCGTAACTCAATACACCCACGCTGCGCACATCGATGGTAAGCGCAATGGCAATCACAAACGACATGAGACTTGCTGCGGTAGCCGCAGCCCAGGCTAAACTGCCACCACGCAACAGCATTACGACAGGTGCGGTCAGCAACGGCACGACTATCTGCAGGGCGGGTAGTTGACTGGACAAACTCACTGCTGAATTTCCGCCTGCTGATTGTCCGCCTGCGCAATCTCATCATCTTCAATGGTGCCGTAGGCTTCATAGATCCGCACCACAATCGCCAGGCCCAGCGCAATAGTTGAGATGCCCACAACGATTGCAGTCAGAATCAGCACCTGCGGCAATGGATTGGCGTAAAGCTGATCCACTGCGCCGGATTTGATGATGGGTGCAGTGCCTCCCTCAATCTTGTCCATGGTGATGTACAGCAGAAAGACAGCCGCCTGGAAAATACTCAGCCCGAGAATTTTTTTCATGAGATTGGCTTTGGCAATAACTGCATAGAAGCCAATCATCAGCAACACCACAAAGACCCAGTAATTGTAAAGCCCGAGAAGTTCCAACGTTAACGCCCTCGCGCCGCAAAGGCGTGATAAATCGCAAGCAGCACTGACGCCACAGATACACCGACACCGAGTTCAATCAGAATAATGCCCCATTGCTGTCCCTTGACCGGATCGCTGGACAGAACACTGTAGTCAAGAAAATTTGCACCCAGTAACATGCCGACGACCCCTACTCCGCCATACAACAGCGCACCGCTTGCCATCAGCACAACCAGCACCCGCGGCGGAATCAGTACAAGGGCTTCCCTTTCACCCTGGATCAACGCAAAAAGAATGACTGCGGCGGCAAAAATTGCGCCAGCCTGGAACCCGCCGCCCGGACCATATTCGCCATGAAACTGAACATAAAGAGCGAACAACATGATAAAGGGGATAAGCAGCTGCCCCACTACCTGTGGCACCAGGTGATGACTGAGATAAGTACGGCCGCGTGCAACGTCTTCTGCTTTACGATCGCCAAACGCACCAGGCAGACCTAACAGGAACAGGACCCCGATGCCTGCCGTCAACACCACGATCACCTCACCTAACGTATCGTAACCACGATAAGACCCAAGTACGGCTGTGACCACATTGGGTATTTCAATCAGCAACGGTGTCTGCTCCAGATACCAGGGCGCAACATGCTGATGCACCGGCGCCTGCGGATCACCCAGGCGAGGATTTTCAAACGTGGCATAACCCACCGTCAGGGCGGTGAGGGTTACAACTGAAAGGGCCAGCCAGCGACGGCTTCGCAGCGGCCTTTCTCTTGAGGGTATCAGTGCCAACGCACCTAACAACAGAACCGTCGACACACCCGCGCCAACGGCTGCCTCAGTCAAGGCAACATCCGCTGCATCCAGGATAAAAAAATTGGATGCCATCAGCAGAGAAAAGATGCCGGTTAACATGACGGCGGTAAACAGGTTCTCCGCACGCACGATGCCAATCGCTGTAATCACCAGCAGCGTCAAAAGGAAAATGCCGAATAAAACCATCATGGCCTGAGATCCTCAGGCAGATTGTCAGGCATCTCGACACCTTCAGGTCGCGTTCCGGACAACATGGCCGCGTTGGCAAGCGCATAGGTCGCGGTAGGCCCGGTCAATAAAAGAAATACAGTAATCGCGGCAAGTTTGAGGGCCGCGAGCGTCAGGCCAGCCTGCAGCATGATGCCGAACAGAATCATTATTGTACCCATGGTATCTGTCAGACTGACCGCATGCATGCGGGTGTAAAGATCAGGCAAACGTATGATGCCGATGCCGCCAACAAGCACAAACAGCCCCCCACCTGTCATCAGGATCCAACTGAGAATGTCGAGAAGCAGCGCCATATCAGCGATTTTCCTTCGGATTGTCATTGTCAGCGGGGGTCGCGTCATCCCGTCGATTCTGAAAGAACTGCAGTACCGCAAGCACACCAATGAAGTTAATCAGTGCGTAAGCCAGCGCCAGATCAAGAAAATCGGGACGATCGTAGAGAAAAGCGATCACTGCCAGCAAAAGCACTGTTTTTGTGCCAAACATGTTTACCGCAAGCACGCGGTCGTAGACAGATGGACCTAACAGCGCCCGGCTCAGGGCGAGGATCATGGTCAGAAAAATAGCTACGGAAGCTACATAATACATACCCATCAGTTACTGCTCATCGCTTGGTGCTTTCCATTGTTGAGTTTTCAGGCGCTCAACAGAGTTGAAACGCGCCTGTTCATGTCTCCCTCAAGCAGTGCATCAGCACCCTGTTTTGTGAGACAATGAACCAACAATTCACCTTCGTGGTCATCCAGGGTAACTGTGCCCGGCGTCAGAGTAATCGAATTGCCCAGAATCGCCTGCAGTACCGGATTCTGACTTTGCGCCGTCAACTGAACAACTGTCGGGCTGATCGGCATTTTTGGCGACAAGACAATACGCGCCACATCAATATTCGACTTCACCAGTTCAACCGCAAGCCATCCCCAGAACGGGATCAGCCGGTGGGTTAAATGCAGGCTGAACACTTCACGCTTGAAAAAACCCATGCGATTCGCCATGAACAGGGTCAGCACACAGGAAATCACTCCCAGAGTGATCAACAGTGGTTTGAACAAGCCACTCCACAACAGCCAGATCACCATGAACAAGATAAAAGTCAGTACCAGACGCATAGCGTTTTATGCCTTACACGGATAAAAACGACGCACCGCTGCGTAAACGACGTCTCGAGCCAGAGGTGGGATGATGCGCATGACAAACTCTGACAATCTCTGGACGCAACGGGTCCGCTGTAAACCAGTTGAACCCACCCAATCGTCGCCAGAAGACGGTGTGACCGCACCGGCAGGAGAAAGCATCAGCAATACAGGCAGAGACAGGAAAATGACATTTAATCGACGCAAAAGCACCCTCAGTTTGCCTTAAGTGGAATCGTGCCACCGCGGAATTCTGGACAATCATGTTCTTGACGGTAGCCGGCGCTGTCAAGGGAAATCGGGTACGGGACCTCTGCCGCGCTTTTTATCAAGTAACTACACCACCAGACCAGCGTGTCCATCATGCCCGCCACCACCGTCGGCTTCGGATTCAATTCAATCTACACCTCCAGTATAGGCAAGAATGTCAGATCCGCTGCTGTTCTCGACAAGACCGGCTTGCAGATCCGCCTGACGCAACGCCTCAAGCCGCTCTTGTGGCAGACCAAACCCGCCACCCCCCGGTGTTTTTAACACCAGCGCAGCCCCGGCAGGTACCTGCTCCCGGCCTTTACCTGCCAGGTGCTGCACGGTGCCATCGGCAAGCTCCAACATAACCGCGCCCGCGCCACCTGCACCACCACCGGCCCGACCGCGTGCGGGATGATCAATACGATCAAACATCTTGGAGATAACAAAAGGCTGTGAATCTCTGTGTGTGACGCGGATGGTCTGTCCCAATCCGCCTCGAAACTGGCCTGGACCGCCAGAATCAGGCGTGTACTCCTTGCACCAGAACACCAGCGGCGAGGTCACTTCGTTGACCTCCGTGGAAGTGGTGCGCACGCCAGAGGGAAAGGCCGTGGTCGACAAACCATCTTTGTGCGGGCGTGCGCCGGTGCCACCATTAAAAATCGGATTGATCACAAACGTCTGGCCTCCAGCGGCGCTCAGATCATGCATGAAAACCGGATTCCATATGCAGGAGGCACCCTCCGCGGGCACCACATCAGGTAACACCTGCGCCAGGCAGCCCAGCACCACATCCGGCAGCATCTGTCCGATGCTGTGTCGCGCCGAGACGGCTCTGGGTGAACAGGCATTGAGCAGGCAATCCTCGGGTGCACGTACCTCTATCGCGGCCAGCGACCCGGCATTATTCGGAATTTCGTTACCAACAAGACAACGCACACCAAAAGAGGCGTAGGCCTGGGTATAAGCCAGCGGTACATTGATGCCTTTCGCGCTGGGACCTGAAGAACCGGCAAAATCCAGCGTAATTCGACCGTTGCGGATCTGCATCAGCGCTTTAATTTCAACAGGCTCAGCATAACCATCGACGGTCATGGCATAGTGATAGTGTCCCTCAGGCAAACCGGCTATCTGTTCCCGCATGGCTTTATCCGAGCGCCGTATGATGGCTTCCCCGAGCTCATCCAGATCAGACAGTGACAGATCTTTCATCATATCCAACAACGCAGCCGCACCGCTGTCATTGCAGGCGGTTAAAGAGTACAAATCACCCTGCGCAACCAGCGGGTCGCGCACATTGGCCAGAAGTATTTCCAGCAGCACATCGTTGCGCTGACCCCCTTTGAACAGATAGGAAATAGGAATCCGCAAGCCCTCTTCGAAAACATCGTTAGCGTCAGGGCCGAAGCCGCGTCCACCTACATCTGCGATATGGCTGGTGGACGCAAACAGCGCTATACATTGCCGCGCCCGAAAAACAGGTGTCACCACGGTGAAGTCATTCAGGTGACCTGTGCCGTCCCAGGGATCGTTGGTGAGCAGCACGTCCCCCGGCTGCAGCGATGCCAGCGGAAACTTGTCGAGAAACTTTGCCACTGCTGCTGCCATTGAGTTGACATGTCCGGGCGTGCCGGTCACTGCCTGGGCCAGCATATCGCCCGCCGGATTGAAGACACCGGCAGACAGATCCCCTGCTTCACGCACCACCGTACTGAACGCTGTGCGCATGAGCACCTGGGCCTGTTCTTCAACAATCGCCAGCAGGCGATTCCATGCGAGTTGCAGTTGCAGTTCCTGCATCGTTCAGTCCTCAAACATCTCGAATTCAATACACAGCGTGGCATCCGACCGCACCGACACCCGGGCATTGTGCGGCACGATGGTTGTTGTCTGGGACTCAGCAATCAACAGCGGGCCAGCATAATACTCACCAACCTGAAGGGCGCTGCGCGCAATGACCTGTGCAGCAAATGGCTTTTCGCCAGACCACCACTGAACTTGTGCAGGCAGATCGGGCTGGGTGGTCGACTCTTCAGCCGCCAGCAGATTCTGTGTCAGTGGCTGACTCGACAGCGACAGGGTCCAGCTCAGCACCTCAATGGCCAGATTCGGAATCGTTCGGCCATACAGACGCTTATAGGTGCGCTCAAAACGACCGCGGATATCGGCAACCGCCAGATTCTGCAGATCAGAAACATCCACCGCAATTTCGTAGCCCTGGCCAACATAACGCATATACCCTTCGCGACGTTCTTCCGGCGCCCCCGCGGTACCGGCATCCTTCAGCACCACTTCGGCTTCGTGACGCATCTGAGTAAACAGATCTGTCACCGCCGTCTGATCAAGCTCTGCAAGCAGCACATAGGCACTGCGGACCAGTTCATAACGCACGGGGGCCAGCAGAAATCCGATGGCGCTACCCACACCAGCGCCAGCTGGAACCAGTACACGGGGAATTTTCAATTTCTGCGCCAGGCGCGCGGCGTGCAGCGGGGCCGCGCCACCGAAAGCGACCAGACAGGTACCCTGGACACGTTTGCCCCACTCGGCGGCGTGAGCCCGGGTGGCTGCGGCCATATTCTCATCAACAATCTCACTGACGCCTAAAGCAGCAGAGCGCACATCCATCATCAGCGGCTGCGCAATCTGCTCAGTGATTGCCTGGGTGGCTTGTGCATGGGACAGTTTCATGCGGCCGCCGGCAAAATTTTCAGGCAACAAACGCCCCAACAGCAGGTCCGCATCGGTGACGGTGGCCAGAGTGCCACCTCGACCGTAACAACTGGGGCCGGGTTCAGAACCCGCACTTTGAGGGCCCACGTGAATACGCCGCAGATTGTCCAGGCTGGCGATGGAGCCCCCGCCCGCGCCAATTTCAACCATCTCCACCACCGGGATTCGAACCGGCAGTCCACTACCCTTTTTAAATCGATAGCTGCGATCTACCTCAAAGGCTCGCGAGTGCTGCGGCATACCTTCTTCAATAAGGCACAATTTCGCTGTGGTGCCACCCATATCAAAGGAAACAACGCTGTTTTCATCATGGCATTGAGCCACACTGGCCGCCAGCATCGCACCACCGGCGGGTCCGGATTCCACCAGACGAATAGGAAAACGGGTGGCCGCTTTAAGCGTGGTCAGGCCACCGCCGGAAGTCATCAACAGCACTTTGCAGTTAAATCTGCGCTCGGTCAGCGCGGCCTGCAGCCGCTCCAGATAACCGGCCATCAGCGGCTTTACATAGGCGTTAGCGGTGGTGGTCGACGTCCGCTCATATTCACGAATCTCGGGGCAGACCTCGCAGGACAGCGAGACCCAGAGCTGCGGGTATTGCTCTTTAACAAGTTGCGCAACACGCAACTCGTGGGCGGGCTGACGATAGCTGTGCAGAAAGGTGACGGCAAGGGACTCAACCCCCTGCGCAATCAGCGCATCCACCCGAGACAGCAGTTCATTGTCATCCATCGCCAGCAGAATCTGACCATCAGCGGCAACCCTTTCTGTCACGCCAACGCGCCAGTGACGGGGCACCAGTGGAGCCGGTCGATCAATGTTTACATCATATTGCTCAAAGCGGTTTTCAAACGCCATGGCAAGCACGTCGCGATGTCCAGCGGTGGTCAACAGTGCTGTTTTTGCGCCCCGGCGCTCGATCAACGCGTTTGTTGCCAGCGTGGTGCCATGCAATACCAGTTGCACATCCGCAGGTTCAACACCACTGCGGGTCAGCACATCGTCAACCCCCTGCAGGACGCCGACTACCGGATCCGCGTGGGTCGTGAGTACTTTAACCGACGTGAGCGTTGCCGACTCCTGCAGCACCACATCGGTAAACGTGCCGCCGATATCCACACTCAAACGTACCGTCATTAACCTGCTCCAGCGGACGCCGGTTCAAAATTTTCACGCCACAGCGTTGATGTGAGCCCAACAAGCAGCACCACGGTGAGCATGAGCGCACCGCAGATCTGAATGGCCATCTGCGGGCCAACAAGTTCAGACAGATAACCCGCGAACAGCGTACCAATGGGGCCGGCACCCATAAACGAAAATGCATAAAAACTCATTACTCGAGCACGCTGCGCCGGCGGCGCCAGCTCCTGCATCATGGTTCGAGACATCGGCATTGCCGCGCCACCGCACAGACCCCAACAGAAGACCAGCATAACAAACACCGGGAAACTTTCGACGCTGCCACTGAGAATCAGCACAATAGACCCCAGCGCCTGCGCCACCAGCAGCGCGCGGCCTGCGCGTTTCACATAACCGATTCTCAGCATCACCAGAATCGTCAGCGCCAGACCTGCGGAATTCAAACCATTGAGCAGACCCAGACTGCTCGAAGATCCATTAAACACTTCACGCACGGCCAGTGGAAAACAGACAATAAAACAACCCATGAAAAACAGGGCCATGGCCACATTCTGTATCACCACCGTACGCATGACAGGGGAGCCGGCCACAGTTTTGGCGCCCTGCAGAACACTCTGCAGGACCGAATCCGTTGTGCGGGGTTGTGATTCAACAATGCCGGAGCGACGTATACGCTGATAGGCCAATACGCCCAGCAGCAGGCAGAAGCTCTGCATCGCCAGCACAACAGATGCACCCAGCCGGTCCGCAAACGCGGCAATGGCATAACCGACAATCTGAAAACCAAACTGGCAGAGGCTGGTCAGCAGCACAGTATGCTGAATTCTGCTGCCCGAGACATGGTTCAGCAAACCGTCTCTGGCTGGGGTCACAAACGCCTGTACCAGGCCCATCAGCACGGCATAGATCAGCATGACCGGAAAGCTCATCCAGCCCGCGTAAATAGCCGCAATCAGTAACCAGGGAATCAGCGCAGCAGCAAGTTGGGCATACAGTGCCTGACGATCAGGCCCGATACGATCAGCCAGCACGCCCGCCAGAAGAATGAACAGCATGCCCGGCAGCAACAGCGCGGTCTGCGCCCAGCCCACCAGCTCCGCAGGTTCGCGCAGCACAATGGTCACCAGCCAGGCAAACACCACGGACTGCATGCCGTATGCCAGAAACCAGGTACTGGTAGCCAACAGGTAGTTGTTTCTGGGTGTCATCGACTACAACGGTACCAGGGTGATCAGATTCAACATGAACATGGATGCTTTGTGCAGATACTCAAGCAGTGGAAGTCCCATAAAACTGGCCACGATCAGGCCCAGAAATACTGCCGTGCCGTATCGCATGTTCATCACCCGATACTGGTAAGCCAGCTGTTTGGGCAGAAAATGCGGCAGTATATAGTGGCCATCCAGAGGACCAAGAGGAATCAGGTTAAACAACATGAGGAGCAGGTTAATCTGCGCCAGCAGCGTGAAAAACAGTTCTCCACCCGGATTCTGCCAGCCCGCCCTGATCAGCAACAGAAAAACATTCCAGCTGACCAGCGCAGTTAACAGATTCATCAACGGGCCGGCAGCAGCAACATACAGATCTGAGACCGCGGATCTGAAGTTGCGTGGATCCGTTGGTACCGGTTTGGCGTAGCCGATACCGATAAAAACAACCATCAGAAAACCTACCGGATCCAGATGAGCAATCGGGTTGAGGGTTAATCGCCCGGCGCGTTCGGCCGTGTCATCACCCTGCCATTTGGCCACAATGGCGTGGCCAAATTCATGAAAAGACAGAGACAATACCAGTGCAATAACAAGCAGCACAAAGACTTCGTAGCGGCCATCGAGGATTAACGTGATCATTGCGGCAGTGTAACGCCGCACTGATCAGGTTGTAGGATTTTTTCAGGGCGCCTGGGACAGGACCAGGGCAATCTGCTGGCCGAGCTGACGGAAACCCATGAATTGCTCAGCACTGACAGATTGCCCCATCGCGTTTTCCGCATACAACATGCCTACCGGCTTTTGCGCAAGCTTCACCGCAACCACCGCGCCGGCACCGCCAAAATGCCAGGCGTTCTGTTGCGCGACATCGGTGAACGTCTGGGCTTTGAAATCGGTCAGCGCGCGCACAAAAACAGGTACGCTCCGGGGATCGTGGGGCGGCCAGGCACGTGCTGACACGGCCTCGGTTCCGGCGCTGTATTTCACCACCAGCTTGCTCCGATCCGGGGTGAACAGGGCAAAATAAACCTGCGCAAAACCCACCGCCTGATGCAGGCCGTTTACAATCTGTTGCATCAGTTCATCCCGCGTGCCACCGGCTTCGAGATCTTCAGCCAGTTGCGTCAACGCCGCGAACAGCTGATCCGCATCGTAACCCCGCTCGCCTTCACCTGCCGGGTTATTCGCGTCTGCTTTCGAGGCGTCCTGCTCAGCAGGATTTACATCATTACCCGCGAGTTGCTCATGCCACAGCAGCGATTGTGCAACACCAAACTGTTTGGCGATATGGCCGGCCGCATCCAGATTACGCCTGAGCAGATTTTTCACATCCGAGCCTTTCATGTTCAGGTGTTTTGCCAGCTGTCCAACCACCTCGGACATTGTGTCTGATTCAATATCGCTGGTGCGCAACAGGTGCGCTACCTGATGACCAAACTGGACATGTTGCACCAGCGGCTGATCGTCATGTTTGCCATCCAGCACGTGACCGACAAGGTCACCCAGATTCCAGTCAGCAGCCAGTACACGTCCGAGATCGGCAAGCTCAAATCCGAGCACTTCACGCTGCGCCTGGACAAGGTCGCTACCGCCTGCCACCAGCGCTTCAATGGCCACAGCTTCGCGCTCGGCCCGGGACCAGAAGGCCATATCACCCACCTCTTTGAGCAGCGCTGCGACAAAAACCTCTTCACATTTATGCCCGCAGATGCGCGCAAACGACCGAGCCTGAGCCGCGGCATGGAAAGCCTGGGCCATATGCTGACCCACCCTTGCGTGCTGGTGCCCCTTCAACATCTCTTCTATAACGGAAACGGATATGGCCAGCTCGCGCACTGCGTCAAATCCCACCAGAACCACCGCCGAGCTGATGGTATCAATATCGCGGTTCTGCAGATTAAACAACGGGCTGTTGGCAATCTGTATGACCCGTGCTGCCATGGAGGCGTCGTGGCCGATGACTTCGGACAGATCCCGCGCGGAGGAAAGGCTGCTGGAAGAGACATTGCGGATGTCACGAATTGTGCGCGAGAACACAGGCAGGCCAGAGGCATTCAACTTGCCCCGCCACAGCTCCAGACGCCGGGTCTGTTGTGTTTGCGCACTCTGATTCATTCTGGCTTCCAACTCACTTGAACAAGTGTAGTTCGAAACCGTCATTTCGCCCGGCGACTCGCCAGCCGAAATTAAATGTTTGCATCCAACCAGTTGACCAGGTCGATCAATACCTCCTCACGATTGGTTTCGTTGAACATTTCGTGTCGACCGCCCGGGTACCATTTCACCTCTACCCGAGACAACCCCTGATCGTTAAACGCCTGCAACATCCGTTGAATATCTTTCTGCTCGCCGTGCACAGGGTCTTCGGTGCCGGAAAAAACATAGATCGGCAGATCGCGGGGTATTTTGGCCAGCACTTCAGGCTGGGTTACCGTACTGGCGCCTGCAAACAGGTCAACCAGCGAACCTGTGGAAAGCACAAAACCACAGGCGTCGTCGTCGAGGTACAACTGCACCTGTTCTTTATCTCTTGAAAGCCATTCAAATCCCGTGGCGCCGTCACCTGCAAAAGGCTTGTTGGCATCGCCAAACAACAACCGCTGCAGAATGTCGCTGGCCTGGCCGGCGCCAAGACGCCACTTTTCAAACTTTGCAATACTGCGAGACAGCAGACCCGCAGACCCGGCTTTGAATCCCGGCGACCCGGACAGCACCAGCAGATCAATACTGTGGCCATAACGGGTGATGTACTGCTGCGACATCATCGAACCCATGCTGTGACCCAGCAGAATCCGTGGCAGACCATCATGCAGCCCTGCAATCTCACGGTTCACTTCAAACGCGTCCGCCAGCACGCGGTTCCAGCCGTCGCCACCCATATAACCCAGATTGGCCTGTCCGGTGACGCCGTGGCCGCGATGGTCGTTGGCATAAACGGCATATCCAGCGTGGTTCAGGTGCTCAGCCACTGCGTTGTAACGTTGCGCATGTTCACCCATGCCGTGGGCAATCTGCACAACGGCTTTGGGTGTTTCACAGGCCCAGGAGTAACAGGCCACCTCTGCGCCATCACTGGCGTTAAGTGTAAATGTTTGCATGCAGCATCTTCCCTATTTCAGCGGATTCCTGATTCAGCGGATCAGTTGAATTGTTCTTATTTGCGGTACATATTAAATGGCTTTGCCCTGTCACACCTACTGTTACGGAAATTTTATGCAACTGATTGGACCAGCCACACAGGATATCGCAGAAGAAGTCGACGTTATGGCACGCTTGTTGCCGTTAAAGCATGCGCAAGTCCTGGAGCTGGGCTGCGGTACCGCGGAGAAAACCCGTGAGCTGGCGGAAAAAACACCTGTTGCCCGTATAGTGGCTGCAGAAGTCGACCCCATCGCACATGCCAGGAACCTTGCGCTCGGCGCGCTGCCGAAAATTGAGTTTGCAACCTTCGGCGCAGAAGCCATCGATGCAGCTGACAATACTTTTGACATCGTCCTCATGTTCAAATCACTCCACCATGTGCCTCTGGATCTGATGGACCAGGCCCTGGGTGAGATCAGGCGGGTGTTAAAGCCCGGTGGTCTGGCCTACATTTCCGAGCCGGTATTTGCGGGTGACTTTAACGAGGTGCTGCGCCTGTTCCACGACGAGTCCAGAGTCAGACAGGCTGCGTTTGATGCCATCAGGAGAGCTGTTGCCGGGGCAGAGCTTGCCCTGGAGCAGGAGTACTTTTTCAAAAACCGGATCACGCTGAAACACTTTGGACAATTTGAAAATGGGGTGATGGCCGCCACCCACACTGAACACATCCTCACACCCGCGCTGATGGCACAGGTCAAAGCCAGGTTCGAAAGTTATGGCGACCCGGAAAACGGTTACACGTTTTTAACGGAAAACCGGGTCGACCTGCTCAGGAAATCAGCGGCCTGACCTATTGCTCGCGCATGCGTCTGGCCAGCCAACCCCAGCCTTCTGTTGCCTGGCTCATATCCAGCAGCTGATCTTTTTTCTCCAGCAGATCTTCATAGGTGACATCTGCGCCAAATTCCAGATCTTCATTGTTGAACACAGCAGCGGTGGAAAAGCGGCCGTTACCAGCAAGAATAACCTTGCCCGTGGGCGCATCATCAGCACACATCAACAGCACCGCAGGCGTGACGAGCTTGGGATGACGCATGGGATCCGGATTGTCCAGGTCCTCATTGCGCCCGGGAATAGTATTGATCAGCCGGGTTGACGCCGCCGGGGCCAGACAGTTAACGCGGATATTTTTTGCCCGCCCTTCTTTTTCGAGCACATTCATCAGACCTAACATACCCATCTTGGCTGCACCGTAGTTACCCTGGCCAAAATTCCCAAAGATGCCTGAGGTGGAACTGGTGAACACAATGCGTCCGTAGTTTTTTTCGTACATGATGGGCCAGGCGGCATGCGTGACATAGGCCGACCCGTTCAGATGCACGTCCATGACAATGTCCCAATCATCCAGCGCCATTTTTTTGAAACTCTTATCGCGCAGGATACCGGCGTTATTAACAAGAATATCCACAGTGCCGAACTCGGCCACCGCATCATCAATAATTGACTGCGCGCCTTCCCGGGATGAGACAGATGCTTTATTGGCAATCGCTGCGCCACCTGCTGCCTTGATTTGTGCAACAACCTCATCCGCCATATCACTGGCGCCGGTGCCATCACCACTGCCGCCCAGGTCGTTGACCACCACTCTTGCACCTCGTTGGGCAAACTCCAGCGCATGGGCTTTACCCAGACCGCCGCCTGCACCGGTTATAACCACCACCTTGTTTTCAAATTCGCTCATGGTTCCTTCTCCTTAAACTGTAGTTGAGCTCATCGTGTCATGGGTCGAGTCTGATACCAAACTCACCCAGAATCTCCTGTGTATGTTCACCTAACCCGGGCGGCAGGCGATAAAAGCCTGCTGGTGTCTGTGTGTATTTGATGGGACTGCCGACAATGGCCACGGGTTCGGATCTGCCGGGTATCTGGAACTGCGTAATCATGGATCTGGCGGCCACGTGCGGGTCTGCAAAAATATCTGCTGCCGTGTTCACCGGCCCACAGGGCACCCGCCCACCTAGAATCTGCACCACTTCATTTTTGTTCAACGTCGACGTCCAGGCGCTGATCTGTGCTTCAACAAACCCCTGGTAGCGACGCCGGACATACGTGTTTCTGGTCCGCTCATCCTCTTTAAGATCCGCGCGCTGCATGGCATCACACAGCGCATCCCAATGCCCCGCACCCGGAGCGGCTATTGCCACGCTGCCATCGAGGGTGGGGAACAGACCAAACGGCATCAGATTCGGGTGGTGCTGGCCGCGCGGCCCGAGTTGGATACCGGCATAACCAAAATTGGCAATGACCGTTTCGTTGAAGGCAAGCATGGCATCATACATACCGACATCCAGAAACTGGCCGGTGCCGCTCGCGCGCGCGTGATGAATGGCTGACACAATCCCCAGGGCCAGCAGCGTGCCCGGGTAGATATCTCCGACACTGACGCCACTTGGGTAACCGCCGCCTTCAGCAGGCCCGGTCATGTGGGCAAGACCACTCATGCTCTGGGCTACAATGTCGTACGCGGGCCAGTTTGCATAAGGGCTCTCGCCGGTACGCGGATCACCAAAGCCGCGGATGGCACCGTAAACAATGGCAGGGTTTCGTGCCGCTATCGCTTCGTAACCCAGGCCCAGTTTATCCATCACGCCGACGCGCATGTTCTCCACAACGGCGTCTGCTTTTTCACAGAGCTGCATGAAGACCTCAGCATCCGTCTGCTCTTTAAGATCAAGCACAATGCTGCGTTTGTTGCGGTTGATGCTGGCGAAATAGCCGCCGTAATCAACACCCTCAGCGTTGTCGTCCTGAGCGGCGACACCTGCATTGACATAGTGATCCGGCAGCGGCGGCACCGTGCGCGCCATATCACCCTGCGGGGGTTCCACCTTGATCACGTTGGCACCAAGATCAGCCAGCAGCGCCGTGCCAAACGGTCCAGCCAGCGCCATGGTGCAATCTATAATGGTGATGTCCCGAAGCGGACCTGTGGCTGCTGTGGCAGGCATGACATTGACCCCTGTATCTCCCAGCCGGAGATACTAACGCAGAACAGTGCGTCGGGTGTCAGTAGATGTGCCTATTCCACTGTGACGGCGCAGTCTTCCAACTCCGCCCGGCACAAGTTCGCCTCTTCACTCTGCAGCGCTTCAATGATCTCAGGGTCGGATGGGCCGGTGAGCAGCTGCGTGCCGAAAACCGCTCCCGGCAGGATAAAAAACACCGCAAAGATATAGCCAAAGGCCCAACCGCGATGTTCCGATGATTTCTGCCCCAGCAGCGTCGCTGCTCGAATCGGCTGGTGCCGCAGCCAGGGCACGTAGAGGAATGCCAGCACACCCAGCACGTTGTAAAAAAGATGCACCAGCGCAATCTGCAGGGCAAACACCTGAAAATTTCCCGTGACCGCTGTTGCCGCCAGCAATGCCGTAATGCAGGTGCCGATGTTTGCGCCCATGGTGAAAGGAAAGACCTGTTTCAAGGTCAGCACACCGGCGCCGGCCAGGGGCACAATCAGACTGGTTGTGGTAGACGAAGACTGCACCAGCACCGTCACCAGCGTACCCGACATCACACCGGTTTCCGGCCGTCGTCCGATGGCTTTTTCCATCACGCCTTTGGCCCGTCCGGTCATGGCACGCCGCAGCAGTTTGCCGAGGTAGACCACAGCGAGCATGATCATCAACACACCCACGCCGATGGCGAGACTGGCGCCAACACTGTCGGGCAGATCACGCAGCAGACCCACCACAAACCCGGCCACCGGTTTCGTGAGCGCGCCCATAAAGTTGGCATCGGACATCGACGCGCTCTGACCACCCGCAAGCCAACCAGCTGCCACCCCGGCCATTCTTTCCAGCGGATGGAACAGCATCTCTATCGGCAGGAAAATGATGATGCTGAAGAGATTGAAAAAGTCATGCACCGTCGCCGCCTGGAAAGATTTTTTGAACGCAGCGCTGTCGCGCAGGTTGCCCAGGCTGACAATGGTATTGGTGATGGTGGTGCCCATGTTGGCGCCCATGATCATGGGCACGGCAAGGGACACAGGCACGCCACCGGCAACCAGACCCACGATAACCGAAGTCACAGTGCTGGACGACTGCACCAGCGCAGTCGCCAGGGTGCCCAGAATGACACCAACGATGGGATTACTGGCAAAGGCAAATATCGCAGCGGCGCCTTCCGCGCCGCCCGAAATCCACTTGAAGCCTTCGCCAACAACACTGACGCCCACCAGCAGCAGATAAACCAGTGCCACGACCCCAACCCAGCGGGCGGCAGTTTCCATCGCGGAACCCGATACAGCGTTTGCCGTTGATGATTGATCGGGCATGTAAACCCTTAGCGTTATATTACAAGTGCTTTCAACAGCACCATCCGATCAGCCTAAGCAGTAAGCGTGACAGAAATGTGACACCACACGCTGCGGTTACAGTCCCGATCACCCGCGTTACTATGGCGTTTGCTGGCGTCAGAACCAGCAGAAAAATTCAACGTTGAGGTGCGAGATATCGATAACTTACGTATACGACGAGGGCGGCCTCTGATTGCTCCGGCCATCCTTGCAGAAGACATCCCGCTGACCGAGAAAAGTGAACGGTTCATCAGCGCTGCCCGCAGCACCATTGCAGAGATTGTGCAGGGTCGCGATCCGCGGTTGCTGGTGATTGTGGGCCCCTGCTCCGTGCACGATCCGGCGGCGGTGCTGGAATATGGCGAGCGCCTGGCGCAGTTACAGGCACACATCAGCCAGCGCCTGTGTATTGTAATGCGGGTGTACTTTGAAAAACCCCGCACTACCGTCGGCTGGAAAGGCTTCATCAACGACCCGTACCTGGACCAATCGTTCAAAGTCAATGAGGGGTTGCGTCAGGCCCGTCAGCTGCTGGCCAACCTGACCGAACTGGAGCTTGCCTGTGCAACCGAGTTTCTGGATACCACGTTCGGCCAGTACTTCTCCGACCTCATCAGCTGGGGCGCCATTGGTGCGCGAACGGTTGAAAGCCAGATCCATCGACAGCTGGCCTCGGGGCTCTCCATGCCGGTCGGCATCAAAAACTCAACCAGCGGCAATGTCAGTGTCGCGGTGGATGCGCTGGTGGCGGCAAAAGGCAGCCATCTGTTTCCTTCGCTCACCAAAGAAGGGGCGCCCGCACTGCTGGAAACCACGGGCAATCCGGATTGCCATCTGATTCTGCGCGGCGGCAGCAAACCTAATTTTGCCGCCGCTGATGTTGCACAGGCCGCACGCGAACTTGATGAGCGTGATATCAGTACCGGCATTGTGGTCGATTGCAGCCACGGCAACAGTAACAAGGACCCCAGCCGTCAGCCGGCAATCGCTCAGGAGATCCTGCGTCAGCGGACGCAGGGGCAGCACAAACTCGTGGGTCTCATGATCGAAAGCCACCTGCAGGGTGGGCGCCAGAATCGGCCGCAAACTTATGGTCAAAGCATTACCGATGCCTGTCTGGGATGGACGGAAACCGAAGACCTGCTCATGGCCTTGAGCGAGTAACCCACTGAAGGGTTGCTGAATCCCGCAAGGGCGTGATTGACAGACCTGCCCGCGCCGCCTTAAGCTCTATCTTTCCACTGTAAAGATGCCAGTTTCAGCACAAAAAAGGGGCGTTACCATGCACAGCTACGTCAATCAGATACGCAAAGCCCGCGTCACCGCTGAGGTGAAGCAGGATCAGTTTGCCGTATTTCTCATCGGTATGCGTATTAATAAACCACTGAAAATACACAAATGGCTGCCCGTGGCACGCGCCATGGGGCGCATGATCAACGAGCTGCAAAGCGCCGGTGATATGGGTCTGCGCCATGTTGAAAGCTGGCCGGGACGCACGTCGATCATGGTTCAGTACTGGGACTCATTTCAGGCGTTGGAAGACTATGCAAAAGCGCGCAGCTCTGAACATCTGCCCGCATGGGCGGCGTTCAACAAAGCCGTAGGTTCCAATGGCGACGTTGGCATCTGGCACGAAACCTACCTCAGCCAACCCGGCAGCTTTGAGTGTGTGTACAACAACATGCCTGAGTTCGGCCTGGCCCGGGCGTTTGACTGTGTTCCCGCCACCGGCGCTTATGCCAGCGCAGCTACGCGTCTGGCTGCACAAACTCAGGAAGCAGCCGGGTCGCCATCGCATAAGTCGTTTGGGTGAGTGCATGGCGGCGGGCAAAATTTCCAGTCGCTGCCGGCGCTGGCGCTCGCGATAGTTCCCAGGAAGAGAAACCGTCATACCAGGTAACCAACATCATTTTCACCATGCCCTGCTCATCCGCAGGTGGGCAGAATAATCCCAGCGGTTGTGTCTGGTAACGTTCTGCGTCGACAAAACTCTGCCAGGCCTGCTCAGACAGGGACACCACTTCAGCTACATCTGCCGCCGCCACGTGAAAGCGCCGGAAGACATATAACCCTGCACGCGTACAGGGGCTGAATTCAACCGGTCGGACTGTCGCCTGCCAGACTTCATGATGCACAGCACGAGGGCTGATTGCTGGCGCTGCAGAATCCTGCTCCAGGTAACTCACCGAAATCAACTCGTTGGATGCCAGACCAAACAGGCCACTGAACACACCCCAGATACTGCGCTTAGCCGGTTCATCCGAGACAATCTCTTGAGCCAGACTGCGATAGTGATTCTGTGACGCCCGAAGGTGTTGAAAAAGGTAGCGGCTAGATTGCATGTTTTGCGCGCAGTTCGGCTAATCTATCGGTACCCAGCCCCAGCAGTTCCTGTAATACCGCATCTGTTGCCTCTCCCAGCGCCGGTGCATTGCGCAGCGCCATGGGTTCCAGGTCGGTAAAACGCAGCGGTGTTCTGAATTGCGCAATCTGACCAAAAGCCTCGTGTGGTCTTTTCTCCAGGGTGCCACGGGCGGCCAGGTGGGGATCGTCCAGAACATCAGCCAGATCATTCACCGGCGAACAGATCACGCCATGTTGCTGAGTGATCTGCAGGATCTCAGCGCGGCTGAGATGCCGACTCCATTCGCTGACAAGTTCATCAACACTATCCATGTTAGCCGACCGATCCGCCATGGTTGCAAACCGGGGGTCATCCAACGCAGCGCTGTTGTTCATGGCCGCACACAGATTTCGCCAATGACCCTCGCGTATGCAGATGATCGCAACATGACCATCCGCTGCTGGATAGACGTTGTACGGAGCTAGCGCTTTACCGGGGTGCCGGTTACCGGCTCGCGGCGGTTGTTCTCCTGCGACATAGTAGGAACCCAGCGCAGTGGACAATGTCGGCACGACACAATCCTGCATGGAAATATCTACCGTGGCCCCTTCTCCGGATTGCGCACGGCCAAACAACGCCGACACAATACCGGCATACAGGTGTGTACCAGCCAGGAAATCGGCAAACGCAGCTGCCGTTTTAAGCGGTGTGCCACCCTCTTCACCGGTAATGCTCATGACACCGGTCATTGCCTGCAGGGTGAAGTCCATACCCAGGAAATCGCGGTAAGGCCCCGGCGCATTGCCATACCCGGTACTCGATGCATAGATCAGCGCGGGATTGATGCCGCGTAACACCTCTGCGCCGATACCATAACGGGCCATGGTGCCCGGCGCAAAATTCTCCAGCACGACATCGACCTGGGCGGCCAGATCTTTGATGAGCTGCTGAGCTTCAGGCGTCTTTATATTGAGAGTAATGCTTTCTTTGTTAGCGTTCAGAGACGCAAACGGATATGCAGACGACGCCGCCATACCCCGCCCGCGCAGCGTCTCGCCGATCAGAGATTCCACCTTGATCACCCGGGCCCCGGCCTGGGCGAGCAGAAATCCACAATAAGGGCCATTGTAGACCTGACCAAAATCCAGCACGGTAATGCCCTCTAACGGAAAGTTCTGCATGAGTATTTCCCCTGTTTACATAGCCACGTTCACTTGCGCCAGGCGTGCAGTTCCTCGGCAAGCAATCTGTTAACGTCGTCCGGGCGCTGCATTGGAATGAAGTGTGAACAGTCGGCCCAGTGAATATCCCGCGCCTTGGAAAACTCACCTGCCAGCGCAGGCCAGGTTGGCGACGAGGAAAAATCCTGACCTGCGTCGGGGTCCGGCAGTTTTGCCCGGATAATGGTTACCGGTACATCCAGCGCATGAATACTGTTATAGACCTCGCCATTCGTACGCGCAGTCATATAAACCCGTGCTTCAAATTCCGGCGGACAACACAACTCGTAGCTTCCCTCGCCATCAGGCTGCAGCCCATATTCACAATAATCCCGCAGAATGCGTGAATGGAAATAAGGAAACGAGCTTTTGCCTGACAAGCGGGCCAACATATCTTCCGGCGAATCATATCTGTTGCGGCGCTTTGCGGCGGGATGCAACTGATCACCAAAAGATGCCGCATAACTGTCGTTGTACGCTGCCGGCTCCGCCACGGTAGGATCAAGCAGCAACAAACGATCAAACACACCGGTTGCGGCAGCGGCATCCAGCAGCGTGTGTGCACCCATGGAGTGAGCAACACCGACCAGGTTCTGCAGATCCAGCGCGCGGATAAAGGCGCTCTGGTCAACGCCAAAATCGTGCCAGTCGTGGAAGCTGGCATTTTCGCTGCGACCATGGCCACGCAGTTCCAGTGCAATGCTGTGATACTCCGGAAACGCTTCCGCGTGATAGTCCCACAGCCGACCGTGGAACCCTGTGGCGTGGACAAAAAACAGGGTAGGTTTGTCAGGACTGGGCCTGCCGCGTTCAAAATAGGCCAGGCGAACCCCGTTTGCCTGCACAAACTTCAACTCTGGTACGCTCATACCGGTAAATCCGCCATCGCCCGCTCCAGGGTGGGCAAGTGATCTTTGACCGCAAGGTTACCGCCTAAAGTACGCAGACAGAGATGCGTCAGACCTATGCCATGCCATCTGGCAACGCGGTCGCGCCACTCATGTTCTCGTGGACCAACAACCGCAACACCTGCTTCCGTACCTATTGCACAAGGGTCTCGCCCAGCCAGCTTTGCAGCGGCATCAACACGTTGTTTAACGGCCGGAAAATCTTCTGGAGAAGCCAGCACAAACCAGCCCGATGCCCATTGTCCCATGCGTGTGACCACCTTATCCGACGGAATCGACCGCGCACCAATCCAGACCGGAATGGGTTGCTGCACCGGTCGAGGTTCAATGCCGCTGTTAATGACTGTATGAAAGCGCCCCTCAAAGTTAACGGTTGACTGCGTCCACAACGCGTGCAGCAATGCCAGCTGTTCATCGCAGCGAGCCCCGCGGGTATGAAAGTCCACCCCCATGGCCTGATATTCAGCAGGATTGATGCCAATGCCCACGCCCAACCGCAGGCGACCATTCGACAGCACGTCCAGCTGCGCACTCTGTCGTGCAACCAGTGCCGTTTGACGCAGTGGCAGCACCAGCACCGACGGCACCAGTTCAATCTTTTCTGTGATGGCAGCCAGATAACTCAGCAGCGTCATCGACTCGTGCACATAGCCCCCGTCGGGTCGAATAACCTGATCCGGCACACGCAGATGGGTCAGGCCAAGACCTTCCGCGGCCTGGGCAAACTCCCTGATGGCACCCAGGTCATCGTTCATTTCTCGAATCGGCAGGGACACACCTATACGCACACACTTCTCCAAACAAGATACTTCACGCGATACCATCCAGGATCGGCAACAGATATTCAATGAAAGTTGCAGGGTTTTCCGACATGGGAAAATGCCCGACGCCGGACATTTCCGCCCAGGTAGATCCACTGATGGCAGCATGTGCCGCCTGCCCTAACTCACTGGTACCGCTGTAATCATATTCACCGGAAAGAATATGCACCGCGGTCTGCGTCGTATCGATGTCGCCTGCCACCGCACGCAGATCAAATTCATCCATGTAGTAATACAGATCGCCAAGAAACAACGGCGGCCAGCCGCTGGCGTAGACAAAACCCGTTTCCTTTCGCAGGTTTACCGGTGACCCTGGCGCCATCAGACCATCCATCAGGCGGGCTTTATATTCGTTACTCACCTGAGGATGCCACAGCTCAGACAGAGCAGACGTGGACCCTTCGATGTGCAGGGCCCCTTCCACTGCAATTACAGCGCGAAAGGCGTCGGGATGCTTGTGCGCCAGATCCAGCGCCAGCAATCCGCCCACCGAACAACCCATAAATACCGGCGCGTCCAACTGCAATGCCGCGGACAACGCCAGTGGCACGGAACGCAGAAACTCACCTTTGAGCTGATACGTCTGGGTCCACCAGGGGACGTTCTGGGGCGGCAGCGATTTGCCATGAAAAGGCAGATCGTAGGCAATCAGCCGAAAGCGCGAGGTGATCTGCGGATTCTCAAACAGGTGGCGCCACTGACTGCCGTGACAGCCTGCGGTATGCTGCAACAGCAGCGGTATGCCCTGCCCGGCCTCTTCAAAATAAACCCGGTAATCATCCCCGGCCAGATTCAGATGGATATAGCGCCCAACAGGCTCGGCAAAGCTACCCGGGGTTGGCTGTGCAGGCGCGACAACCGGTGCAGAATCAGGCCGTAAAAGTTCAATCGCCCGCATCACCGCAGCGTAGTATTGCGCATGCAGCACGCCATCTCCTTCATCAGCAAGCGGCCTGGACAGCCCCCGCGCCATGGTTATGTTTGCCATCAGATCGTGATGAAAGCGCTCCGGATGAGCGGCCAGCACTTTTGCCCAGGTGCTCGCAGCACCCGTAAAGGTCAACACACCCTGCACACCTGGCTGCAGTCCGGCCCACGGCTGACCATCTACCAGCGTCAGCGCTTTGTGCTGATCGCCGATGTGCAGCGACAAAGCCCCGTGCCAGTGCCGAGCCGCCAGCATGAACTCACCATCCGCCTGGCATCGCTGCGCCCATTCAGCATCCGTTATCAGTTGCATTGCTCTCCCCTGCCTGTTTATCAGCCGACTATACCTGGGTAACATCCCAGCCCAAAATAACCGGGGGAAAACCTGTGAGCTACAAATGTTTTGCTGTTGAGATCAAAGACCAGATTGCCCATGTGATCCTGAATCGTCCGGAAAAACGCAATTCAATGAATCATGACTTCTGGCGGGAGTTTCCTGCCATCATCGAGGACATCGACCACAACGCCCGGGCGCGGGTCATTGTGATCTCCTCCACAGGACCGCATTTCTCCGCGGGATTGGATCTCACCATGTTTTCCAGCAGTGACGGCGCTGATAAACCCCACAAACATCAACGCGCAGTCGCATCCTACAACCACATCCTGCACATGCAGGAGAGCTTCAACGTATTGGAGAACGCGCGCATCCCCGTACTTGCCGCCATCCAGGGCGGCGCCTTTGGCGGCGGCGTTGACCTGGCCACAGCCTGCGATATGCGCTACGCCACTGAGGATGCCTTTCTGGTGGTGCAGGAGATCAACATTGCGCTGACCGCTGATGTCGGCACGTTTCCCAGACTGGTCAAACTGATACCTGAAGGCATTGTGCGGGAGCTGGCATACACCGGACGCAAACTGGGCGCTGAGGAAGCCAGACAGGTGGGTCTGGTCAACCGGGTCTATCCTGATCAGCAGAGTATGTTGAATGGTGTGATGGCCATCGCCGCAGAAATTGCCAGCAAGGCACCGGCTGCCGTGTACGGATCGAAACGGATGATCAACTATGCACGGGATCACAGTACCGCTGACGCCTTGGACTACATCAGTATCTGGAATACCTCGATGATGAACAATGCTGAAATCATGGAAGCCCTGCAGGCAAAAAACGAAGCTCGAGCACCGGAATTTGTTGATCTACCCGCGAAACGAAGCCGTTAGTCGGTTATCAACAAAACCGGGTACAGCGCTTCATTCGAAGCGCTCTAAACAATGCAGTAGCATCGAAGCCGTGGCGAATTTTTTCGAGCTCTGCAATCACCACCCGCCTGGCTGCCGGCGCCCAATTCGCGAAACAGGCTTTTTGTACAGGATTCGTGATTGGGCTCCTGCGGTTAACACGCTGAAAGACACAAACAAGGGGGGGCGGGGAAATACGGTGAATATTGTACGCTCAGGGTTCTTGCCAGTTCTCAGCGTCCTGATGTCAGCTCTACTGTACATAGCAGACGGTTAAACGAGTTCAATCAGCGTTCCGATTTTCGTCGGTCCCGGCCAACCTCGGCCGTAGCGTGACGGCCTGCAAAGATTACCTTCGCACCATTATCAACGCCGATGTCTCGCTGCTGGTACGTATCTCTGTTGACATGAAGTATCCGCTGTTGAAAGCAAGCTCTCGCTTCGGATCAGGCTTTCCCCGCCAGCTTGGTGGCCACAACTCCTCAGGCGTGAGATCGTCGATTACGATGATTCCTCGCGTGCATACGAGGTTTGCGATTTCCTCCCAGCCACTCGACTGCGTATTCCCAACTCCTCCGCCATCGGCAAACAGTAAGTCGTAGGGCGACTGGCTCTTGAACTCGCCACGCCAGTCATCGTTCAGCAGCTTCACTGATTCATGTGATCTGAAAAGCTTTGAAACGGCTTCATGCAAACCTTTATCGATCTCCACGCTCGTCAAGGACGAACGTGGACTCAGACCGGCAGCCAACCATGCTGTGCCAACACCAGCCCCAGTGCCGATCTCTCCCACCTTTGCACAATCGAGTGAGGAGCAGATCGTTTGGAGCAGCGACCCTACAGAATCGATACAGCACGACGCGCCACCTGCTTCATCAGGTCGATTGCCTTCAGGGCGGGCAGCAAAGCCCAACTCGCTTGCCAACGAGAGCGCTTGCTCAACTAATTCTGGCCTTTCAATCGGATATTGCATCTGCCGTCGCTCCGATGAGAATTCCGCTATGTTATTCGGTGGCTGAGCGTCTGCAAGCCTTACCCACAACGGACAATCTTCTAAACCAAACTCGGATCTAATCTGCTCTTTCGCTAAGGGTCAGGAAAGAATTTTGTCCTGAACCGAGGGTCCTCGAACTACTAGTGATTTATGTGGTGTTTCAACGGACATTAACTGATGTCGTTCCTTTCTTGGGATGCACAAATATTCACCGGCGTTCACGCTTACTAATTTTCCTTCGACCTCGATATTCATTGATCCTTCCAGAACTATGTAAATTTCGTCACTTTCAGTGTGATAGTGCTCTGAATCATCAGACCAAGATTCGTCCGCGCAGTTATAAAATATTTGCAGGTCTTTGGTACCGAAACAGTGTTCAGAATTTGGCTGAGCACCACATAACAATGACCAATGATTGATTTTATTGTCGGTAAGTTTTCTATGTAGGATTGCCGTTCTCCTTAGCAAGCAGATTCATTTTGCGCGCATACTAAGCCAGAGCAAGGGCTGTTTTTGGCAAGTTCTGAGCAAGTGCAGCGAGGTTGCTGGCCCCTTCGTATGCCGTTGTTCGGGCGAGCCGCTGCGGAACATCGAGACACTTAATCCCAAACCCGGAACAACGCCGTGACAAATCTGAACCTGACTAACAAGCAATTTCACCGACTTTTTTGCTTTCGGTCAATTCACGCGCCTGCGCAAGTACTTGTCTGCGAAAGTGCCTGTGTTCACAAGGGCGTGCACGGGCACGCCCTTGCGCAGTCAGGTGATCAGTTGCCGGTAGGTACTTCCGTAAATGGAATACCTTTGTCCATGCGTGGCTCCTGGGGCAGACCCAACACCCGCTCAGCGATAATGTTGGCCATAATCTCATCCGTACCGCCGGCAATCCGCAGGCCTGGAATCGACATGTAGGTATCCTGAAACAGGCTGCCGAACATTTCATCCGCCGCAGCGTCCCGAACAATGCCCTGCTGCTCCAGAAGGTCAATGGCAAAGGATGCCATATCCTGCGACTTCACTGCGCCAACCAGCTTACCAATGGAGTTTTCCGGACCCGGAATTGCGCCACGTGACAAAGCAGACAACGTTCTGTAGCTGGTGTATTTCAACCCCGCCTCCTGCACATACCAGGACGCCAGCTGAGCACGCACATGGCTGTCTTCAATGGCAGGCCTGCCGTTGATCTGCACGGTTTCAGCAAGCTTTTTCACGGTGCTGAATTTAGTCCCACCCCCACCAGCGCCAATGCTGGCCCGCTCGTTCATCAGCGTGGTCAATGATACCTGCCAACCCTGACCCACATCACCAAGACGCTGGCTGTCGGGGATACGCACGTCGGTAAAATAGACTTCGTTGAAGTTTGCCTCACCGGAAATCTGCCGGATCGGCTTGATTTCAATGCCCGGGCTTTTCATGTCCACATAAAAATAGGACAGGCCTTTGTGCTTGGGCACCGTAGGGTCCGTGCGCACCACCAGAATACCCCAGTCGGAATAATGTGCGCCGGACGTCCAGATCTTCTGACCGTTAATGATCCAGTCATCGCCATCTTTTTCCGCCTTGGTACGCAGAGCAGCCAGATCTGAGCCACCAGCAGGTTCACTGAACAGCTGACACCAGATGTCTTCACCGCTGGCCAGACGCGGCAGAAAGCGTTTTTTCGCCTCTTCGTCAGCCCAGGTCATCAGGGTGGGCGCCGCCATGCCCTGACCAATGCCGAACACACCGGTTTCCGGCGCGTCAACCTTGGCTTCTTCCTGGCCAAGGATCACCTGTTGGATGGCATTGGCATCGCGACCGCCAAACTCCCTGGGCCAGCGTATGCACGCCCAGCCGGCGTCGGCTTTACGCTTCTGCCAGAATTTGGCCCGCGCCATGCCATCCATGCCGGCCAGCTCATCTTCACCGGGTACATTGGCTTCCAGCCAGGCACGCGCTTCGCTGCGAAAGGCCGCTTCTTCTTGTGAATCTTCAAAATCCATAATGATATCTCCGGTTATGCAACGTCAGCTTGCGCTGACGCCTGAATAAGTTTTTCCTGCCACAAGCCTTCACTGCCAATGGTCACCGCAAGTACTTTTGAACGGCGGTAATAGAACTGACAATCAAACTCCCAGGTGTAGCCCATACCGCCATGAGTCTGGATGTTCTCTTTGGAGGAGAAGTAATACGCCTGAGTGCTGCCCACCCGCGCTGTTGCTGCAGCCAGCGGCAGCTCGTCTGCGCCTGTGTTTAGGGCCCAGGCACCGAAGTAAGCGTTGGATCTTGCCAGGGTGTTTTTCACATACATGTTGGCCAGCTTGTGTTTGATGGCCTGATAGGACGCTATCGGCCGACCGAAAGCGTAACGACCCATGGCGTATTCCTTTGCCATTTCCAGACAACGATCCGACCCCCCCAGTTGCTCCCAGGCATACAGGACAGCCGCGCGATCGAGCAGCTGCTCCAACAGCGCCCAGCCCTGACCTTCCGCACCCAACAATTCCGCTGACGCGCCGGCAAAGGTAACGTTGGCATGATTTGTCGCTGGATCAAGGGTTTTCACCGCTTCAAAGCTGACCCCTTCCTGCTCCGTTGGCACCAGATACAGCGATGCACCGTCGCCGCTTGCGCTGCGCGCCGCCACAATCATGAGCTGAGAAATCTGTGCGTCCGCCACAACCGCTTTGTGACCGGACAGTTTGCCCCCTTCAAAACGGGTTTGCAGACCTGCGGCTGAGGGTTGTCCATTGCCTTCTGCATAAGCAAAGCTGCCAATGGCTTCACCTGCCGCCAGCTTAGGCAGCCAGTGGCTTTTCTGATCTTCATTGCCTGCCGCCAGCAGCGCCTCCGTCGCCAGATAGACGGAGGACCCAAAAGGCACTGGCGCACACGCCCGGCCCAGTTCTTCCGCGATCACCACCAGTTCGAGGTAAGACAGGCCCAAACCGCCGTATTCCTCGGGAATGACCACCGCTGTCCAGCCCATTTCAACAATTTTCTGCCACAAATCGGCTGCATACAGCTCATCGCCCTCCAATACACGGCGCACTACCGCAGGTGGGCAGTTATCGGTCAGGAACCCCCGCGCCTGATCGCGCAGCAGGTTTTGTTCTTCGCCAAATTCGAAATTCATGACTTCCCCGTCTGTTTATTTTCAAGAGGTAGGATTTTGCACAGTTTGGCGCAAGAATCGAGCCCGGATATTTTGTAAGCTGCAAACTGGCTCGACCGTCAGACAAAACTCAGCCATCCATGCGCCACTCCAGAGGACACCGGACATGACCGAATTTCTGCGTACACCCGAAGCGAATTTTGCCGGTTTGCCGAACTTTGATTACACCCCACACTACCACCTCTGGCAGGACATGCAGGTGCACTACGTTGACGAAGGCCCCGCAGATGGTCCGGTCATGCTGTTAATGCATGGCATGCCCACCTGGGCTTACCTGTATCGCGACATGATTCCGGCGCTGGTGGCAGCCGGCTATCGCTGCATCGCGCCGGATCACCTGGGCTTCGGTCGCAGTGACAAACCAACAGATACTCACTGGTACAGTATCGCGCGCCACACGGAAGTGCTGACAAGCCTGATCACACATCTGGATCTGCAGGAGATAACCCTGGTCTGCCAGGATTGGGGGGGACCCATCGGCCTCGCCCAGGCGGTACATATGCCACAACGCTTCAGTCGACTCATCATCATGAATACATGGTTGCACCATCCGGAATTTGAGTATTCCGATGGCGTGCGTAACTGGGTGAAAAACTGGCACGAAGGCGGATTGTTCCATCGGCCGCAACCCGATGTCGGCTTGCTGCTGGTGCTGAGCAGTGGGCTGGCGCCACGGGAGGTCATTTTCCCTGCGCTGACGCAAGGCAAAGACCCGCAACTCACTGGTGCTGCTGCAGAGGTGTACCAGGGGTTTTCAGCACCTTACCGGGGTATGCCGGATGAAGCGTTCAACGGATTTCGACGTTTTCCGCTCTCTATTCCAATGGCACAACCGAGTGTGCACTATGATAATGGCAACGGCGCCGCACAGACGCATCAGTACCAGCAACTGCTTCAGTGGCACAAGCCTGTACATTTCATCTGGGGCTGCAGCGATGATGTATTCACCGAAGCCTGGGGGCGCGAATGGGCCAGGCAGATGCAGGCGAGTTTTACACCGATTCCTGATGCAGGCCATTTCCTGCAGAACAGTCACGGCATACAGGTCAGCGAACTGATTCTGCAGCAGATTGCACGGGAGTAAGGTGCAGCTTTTCGGTCACGCACACAATAACTGCTTCGGGAGAACATCCCTGCATGCGTCACATACCTGAATCAGCGCCAGTACCCTCTGCCGGTGGCGGCATGAAGAAGGTGTTGTACACCCTGCGTACCGCACAACGGGCCGGTCTGCGCGCCACATCGAAAGCCCTCAACAGCAAAAACACGTGTAAAACCTGCGGCCTGGGCATGGGCGGACAACTCGGCGGCATGACCAACGAGCTGGGTGAATTTCCATCCGTGTGTAACAAAAGCGTGCAGGCGCAATCCACGGATCTGCAGCCACCGATACCCTCCGAGATCTTCAAGCACAGCCTGGCGGAACTGCGCGAGCTTGACGAGCGTGAACTGGCGCGCCTGGGGCGTCTTGCACAACCGATTTTCAAACCCGCGGGAGCCGCGCATTATCGCGAAGTGAGCTGGTCCTTTGCGCTGGCACAAGCCGTCGAACAGCTTCGAATGACGCAACGGGATAGAAGCTTTTTCTACGCCTCCGGGCGATCATCCAACGAAGCCGGCTTCATTCTGCAGCTGTTGGCCAGGCTCTACGGCACCAACAACGTCAACAACTGCTCTTACTATTGCCACCAGGCCACCACTGAAGGCCTGCATACTACGGTCGGTACCGGCACCGCCACAGTGGAACTGGCTGATCTGCAGCATAGCGACTGTATCATTGTGTTAGGCGCCAACCCGGCGTCAAACCACCCGCGTTTCATCTATCAGTTACAAAACTGTCGCCAGCGGGGTGGCGAAGTGATTGTGATCAACCCGGCCAGAGAACCGGGTCTGGTACGCTTTGCCATGCCGAAAAGCGCAAGATCACTGATTGCCGGTGGCACTGCGATCGCCACACAGTACGTGCAACCGAACATTGGCGGCGATATCGCCCTGCTCAAAGGCATCGCCAAAAGCGTTATTGCCAGAGGCGGTGCCGCGCAAACCTTTCTCGATCAGCACACCGAAAACGCCGATGCCTATCTGGCAGAGGTAGCAGCGCTGAGCTGGCGCGACATCGAAAGCCACAGTGGCGTGCGTCAGGCAGATATCGAACACATCGCAGAGCTTTACTGCAGGGCTGAGCGGGTGGTGTTTGCCTGGGGCATGGGATTAACCCATCACCTGCATGGCGTGGCAAACGTTGAGGAAGTAGCCAATCTGGCCCTGCTTCGCGGCATGGTGGGTAAACCCCATGCCGGTCTGCTCCCTCTGCGGGGCCACAGCAACGTGCAGGGTATAGGCACCATCGGGGTTAAACCCGTACTTGGCAGCGATGTTTTCCGGGCCCTTGAGCAACACCTGGACATAAGACTGCCCAGTGGCGCCGGGCTGGATACCATGGCCTGTCTGCAGGCCGCGGATGCCGGCGGCATAGACCATGCGTTTATCATGGGGGGTAATCTTTTCAGCGCCAGCCCCAACCGCCACTGGACGGAAACCGCCCTGAACAGAGTCCGCAGCAAAACCTTTCTCACCACCACCTTGAATCGCAGCCATATCTATGGCTCCGATCACGGCGCCAGCCTGGTACTACCGGTTCTTGCCAGAGACGAGGAAAAACAGGCCACCACACAGGAAAGCATGTTCAATTACGTGCGTCTGTCTGATGGCGGAATTGATCGAATCAGCGGTCCGCGCAGCGAAACGGACATTATTGTATCTATCGCATCCGCGGTAGTTGCACCCACAGTGTTCGACTTCCGGTGCTTTCAGACCCATCAGTCGATCCGCCACGCGATTGCCGCCACGGTACCTGGTATGGCGCCACTGGCCAGTATTGATGTGGCCAGAGCTGAGTTTCACATCCACGGCCGGCTCCTGAAGACCCCGCAATTTGCGCGCTCCGGGGGACGTGCCCGTTTTGCAGTGAATCCGTTGCCGCCACACAACAGCGCGCGGGGGTTCAGACTCGCAACGGTGCGCAGTGAAGGTCAGTTCAACACATTGATTTATGAAAATGAAGACAGCTACAGAGGTACAAAGTCGCGCTGGTGCATCTTCATGAACCGCGCAGACATGCAGGCGCTGGGATTGGACAGGCACGCACTGGTGGACGTTACCTCAAGCTCCGGTGCGATGACTGGTCTGCTGGCGGTGCCGTTCGACCTGCCCGCGGGCAACACCCTGGCCTATTTCCCGGAAGCCAACGTGCTGATCAGTACCGATATCGACCAGCGCAGCCGGACACCGGCCTTCAAGAATGTGGCCGTCGATATCAGGCCCCACGTCGGCACCGGCACACCCCTCAAGCCGAATAAGTAGCCGCCAATAGCCGCAAACGGTATCATGCTGCGCCGCTGAGGCCGACTGCTACCTGGAGTTTCTATGCAAGACATCATCGCCCGACTCAAAGAAAAACACGATGCCGCCATGCTCGGCGGCGGCGAACACCGGATCAGGCAACAGCACCTGAAAGGGAAACTCACTGCTCGAGAGCGTATTGCCGTACTGCTTGACGAAGATTCTTTTGAAGAGTGGGACAAATACGTCGAACACCGCTCCCACGATTTTGGCATGGAAGAGCAGAAAATCCCCGGAGACGGCGTGGTGACGGGCTATGGCACCATCAACGGCCGCCTGGTATTTGTTTACAGTCAGGATTTCACCGTCTTTGGCGGTGCCCTGTCCGAAGCCCATGCGGAGAAAATCTGTAAGGTCATGGATCAGGCAATGAAGGTGGGTGCGCCGGTGATCGGCTTGAATGACTCGGGCGGGGCACGTATCCAGGAAGGCGTTGCTTCTCTGGGCGGCTACGCTGAAATCTTTCAACGCAATGTGCTTGCCTCGGGAGTGATCCCCCAGCTGTCGGTCATCATGGGCCCGTGTGCAGGTGGCGCAGTGTATTCACCGGCAATGACCGACTTCATCTTCATGGTTGAAGATTCCGCCTATATGTTTGTCACCGGACCTGACGTAGTAAAAACCGTAACCCACGAGGTGGTGACGCCAGAAGAACTCGGCGGTGCCAGCGTGCATACGAGGAAGTCCGGCGTTGCCGATCTGTCTTTCGAAAACGACCTCGAAGCCCTGCTGCGGACCCGGCGCTTTTTCGATTTCCTGCCCGCCAGCAACCGCGAAAAACCCCCGCGCTGGCCCACGGAAGATAAAGGTTCCCGCGCAGAACCTTCGCTGAATACCCTTGTTCCCACCGATGCATCAAAACCATACGACATCATCGAGGTGATCCATAAGATAGCTGATGAGAAAGACTTTTTTGAAGTGCAGCCGGAATATGCACAGAACATTGTCATCGGATTCATTCGCCTGCAGGGTTCAACCATCGGTGTGGTGGCCAACCAGCCCATGGTGCTTGCCGGCTGCCTGGATATCGATTCGTCCAAGAAAGGCGCACGCTTTGTACGCTTCTGTGATGCTTTCAACATACCTATTCTCACCCTGGTGGACGTACCCGGGTTCATGCCGGGCACCGTTCAGGAGTACGGCGGCATTATCAAAAATGGTGCCAAGCTTCTGTATGCCTACGCCGAATGTACGGTCCCGAAAGTCACCCTGATTACCCGCAAAGCCTATGGCGGTGCGTACGATGTGATGGCGTCAAAACACCTGCGGGGCGATGTTAATCTGGCCTGGCCCAGTGCGGAGATTGCTGTCATGGGCGCCAAAGGTGCGGTAGAAATTATTTTCCGTAAAGAACTCGGTGACAACGAAGGCATTGCAAAACGTACTGAAGAATATCAGAACCTGTTTGCCAACCCCTTTGTCGCAGCCAGCCGCGGCTACGTTGACGATGTTGTTATGCCCAGTGAAACAAGGGAACGGGTGTGCCGCTCATTTGCCATGTTACGTGACAAAGAGCTGGAAAACCCCTGGCGTAAACACGGCAACATCCCGCTTTAAACGCGCGTAAGGTATTTTTAATGTTCGAAAAAATTCTCATAGCCAACCGCGGCGAAATCGCCTGCCGCGTCATCAAAACCGCCCGCCGCATGGGCATCAGAACCGTTGCCGTTTACTCTGACGCCGATGCCAATGCGCTGCATACGCGCATGGCGGATGAAGCCGTTCATATCGGACCTTCACCTTCGGCGCAAAGCTACCTGCAGATTGAACGCATCATCAAAGCCTGCAAAGAAACCGGTGCTCAGGCGGTACATCCGGGGTACGGCTTTTTATCTGAAAATGCTGACTTCTGCGAAGCGCTGGATAAAGCAGGCATCACGTTTATCGGCCCCGGCGTGAAAGCCATCACCAGTATGGGCGACAAAATCACTTCCAAACTGCTGGCTGCTGAGGCCGGCGTGAATACGATTCCAGGCTACACGGATGTCATCGACGGGCCAGATCATGCAGTAAAAATCGCCCGGGACATCGGTTACCCCGTGATGTTGAAAGCCAGCGCAGGTGGCGGTGGTAAAGGCATGCGTGTGGTGCATAACGATGAAGAATGCCGCGAAGGATTTGAGCAGGCCACCAACGAAGCCCGTTCCAGCTTTGGTGATGATCGGGTTTTTGCTGAAAAATTCATCGAAGAACCCCGACACATCGAGATCCAGGTGCTGGCTGACAAGCATGGCAACGCGATCTTTCTGGGTGAGCGGGAATGCTCCATTCAGCGACGCCACCAGAAAGTCATCGAAGAAGCGCCGTCGCCTTTCCTTGATGAAGCAACGCGTAAAGCCATGGGTGAACAGTCTGTGGCCCTTGCCCGGGCGGTTGATTACAGCTCCGCCGGAACCGTTGAGTTTATTGTGGACGCCCACAAAAACTTTTATTTCCTGGAGATGAATACCCGCTTGCAGGTGGAACACCCGGTGACCGAACTGGTTACCGGACAGGACCTGGTTGAGCACATGATCCGAGTAGCCAACAACGAGCCTCTGCCATTAAAACAGGAAGATGTTGTGCTTAAAGGCTGGGCGATGGAAACCCGGGTTTATGCCGAAGATCCTTTCCGCAACTTCCTGCCGTCCATCGGTCGACTCGTCAACTACAAAGCACCTGTCGAAACCGATCATGTGCGTGTTGATACGGGTATTGAAGAAGGCAGCGAAGTGTCCATGTACTACGATCCGATGATCGCCAAGCTGATCACCTACGGCGACACCCGCGCACAAGCCATCGAACACATGGCCGATGCGCTGGACAGCTACTACATCCGCGGTGTGCGCCACAACATCAGCTTTTTGAACGCGCTGATCATGCACCCGCGCTTTGCTGAGGGACGCATCACAACCAATTTCATCGCCGAAGAATACCCCGATGGTTTTCACGCCGGTGATGTACCCCAGAGTGATCCCCTGATACCGGTGGTTATCACCGCGGTGGTGAACACCATCCTTAACGAACGGGCCACCCAGATCAGCGGCCAGACACAAAGGTTCGAACCTGAGGCACGTAAAGAGTGGGTGGTCATCGCCAATAAGACTCACTACCCCATCACGCTGTTGCCGGTTGCACACGGTTATGAGGTGGATTACGAAGGCAGGATTTACCGCATCCAGACCGACTGGTTACCCGGCAACTCGCTGGTACAGGCAGAGGTCAACGGTCAGAAGGTCACTTTGCAGCTGGACCCGCATAAAGCAGGTTACCTGGCTTTTCATCGTGGTGCAGAGACCCAGCTGCTGGTGTTGACACCCCATGCTGCTGAGCTTGCCCGGCATATGATTGAGAAGGCGCCACCGGACCTTTCCAAGTTTCTGCTCTCTCCCATGCCCGGCCTGCTGGTGCGCATGTCTGCCAAGGAAGGTGATGAAGTCAAAGCCGGTGAGGAACTGGCAGTGGTCGAAGCCATGAAGATGGAAAACAGTCTGCGCGCCATGGAAGATGGGGTTGTTGCCAAGGTCCTGGCCAGCGAAGGGGAGTCACTGATGGTCGACCAGCCTATTCTGGAATTTGAATAGCCACCCGGGGATACAATTCTGCAGATCAGCGCCACCTCGCCCGGCGGCGCAATCTGTTAACGCAAGGCGGTGGCCTCAGGCGGCTTTTGCGTCCGCTTTAACCTCTTCAAGCTCTACCAGCGTGCCGCAGAAATCTTTCGGGTGGAGGAACACAACAGGCAGTCCATGGGCACCTGTTTTGGGTTGACCGTCACCCAGCACCCTGGCACCTTCATCCACAAGGTGGGCGATGGCTGCATGGATGTCTTCCACCTCGTAACACACATGGTGCATGCCCCCACTGGGATTGTTGTCGAGAAACTTCTGTACCGGCGAGTCATCTCCCAGCGGATGTAACAGCTCAATTTTGGTATTAGGCAGTTCCACAAACACAGTGGTGACTCCGTGATCAGGGAGAGGCACCGGGTCTGTGACTGTGGCACCAAGCGAGGTTTTATACATCTGCGCCGCTGCTGCCAGGTCCGGCACCACGATGGCCACATGATTCAAACGTCCAATCATCTGTTACTCCTGAGGTTCTGTTGATTTTAAAGGTTATCTGTTTTTACCGGGAATCAGGCGCAGGATCTGGCTGGCAGCGTCGGGAATATTGGTACCTGGTCCAAAAATCGCATGCACGCCGGCGTCATAAAGCGCCTGATAATCCTGCTGCGGGATGACACCACCCACCACAACCACCACGTCCTGCATGCCTGCTGCACGCAGCTCCTGGATCATTTCCGGCACTAACGACTTGTGTCCACCGGCAAGGGTTGACACGCCAACCACCTGAACCCCTTCCGCCTTGGCCTGGGCTGCGGCTTCGCCAGGGGTCTGAAACAACTGCCCCATACTTACATCGAAGCCAAAATCGTTAAACGCGTTGGAGATAACCTTGGCGCCCCGGTCGTGGCCATCCTGGCCCATTTTAACGACCAGAATACTTGGCGCATGGCCTTCCACATCGGTAAAAATCTTGATCTCATCACGCACCCTGGTAAAAGCAGGGTCTTCGCCATAGCTCTGCGCATACACCCCTGGCGTCATTTTCGCCTTGGGCTCATGCCGGCCGTACACTTTCTCCAGCGCGTAAGACACTTCGCCGACACTGGCACGGTGTCGGGTTGCCTCAATTGCAAGTTCTAACAGGTTGCCTGAGTTTTCTGCAGCAGCTTTGGTGAGTGCATCCATCGACGCCTGTACTTTGGCCTCATCGCGGTTGTTGCGCAGTTCTTTCAGACGACGCAGCTGAGCTTCCCGGACTTTGCTGTTATCTACCGCCAGCACCTCAAGATCACCGTCTTCCTGCTCCAGCTGATATTTGTTAACACCCACAATCACATCTTCGCCACGCTCAATGCGTGCCTGTCGCTGGGCAGCCGCTTCTTCGATACGCTGTTTGGGCATGCCTGATACCACCGCCTTGGTCATGCCGCCAAGGCCTTCTACTTCAGCGATCAGTTTGCGCGCATGTTGCACAATGGAGTTGGTCAGGCTTTCCACATAGTAGCTTCCGCCTAACGGATCTATTGTGCGGGTTATCTGACTCTCTTCCGCCAGGATGATCTGGGTGTTACGGGCGATGCGCGCGGAGAATGGTGTGGGCAAGGCAATGGCTTCATCCAGCGCGTTGGTATGCAGAGACTGGGTGCCACCCAGCACAGCAGCCATGGCTTCTATGGTTGTGCGCACCACGTTGTTGTATGGATCCTGCTCCTGCAGGGAAACCCCCGAGGTCTGGCAATGGGTACGCAGCATCAGCGAAGCCGGATTCTGCGGATTGAACTGCGTCATGAGCTCATGCCAGAGAATACGCGCGGCACGTAACTTTGCGATTTCCATGAAAAAGTTCATGCCGATACAGAAGAAAAAAGACAACCTCGGCGCAAATTTATCCACCGGCTGTCCGGTGGCCAGGGCAGCACGCACGTACTCAACACCATCGGCCAGAGTAAACGCCACTTCCTGCACCGCGTTAGCGCCAGCCTCCTGCATGTGATACCCCGAGATTGAAATCGAGTTAAAACGCGGCATATGCTCAGAGGTGTAACCGATGATGTCCGCCACGATCCGCATGCTGCTCTGAGGCGGATAAATAAACGTATTGCGGACCATGAATTCTTTTAAAATATCGTTCTGGATCGTGCCGGACAGGTCTTTCTGGGCAACCCCCTGCTCTTCTCCCGCGACCACATAACCGGCAAGCACAGGCAGCACTGCGCCGTTCATGGTCATGGACACAGACATCTGATCCAGCGGAATGCCGTCGAACAGAATCTTCATGTCTTCTACTGAATCAATCGCCACCCCCGCCATGCCTACATCGCCCGCCACGCGCGGGTGATCAGAGTCAAAACCACGGTGGGTGGCCAGGTCGAAGGCCACGGAGAGACCTTTCTGACCGGCAGCCAGATTCTGTCGATAAAACGCGTTGGATTCCTCAGCGGTGGAGAAGCCGGCATATTGCCGGATTGTCCAGGGCCGGTTGGTGTACATGGTTGAGCGCGGTCCGCGCGCAAAAGGTGCATCTCCGGGAAAGCTGGGCATATGCGCAATATCTTCCAGATCCGCCTCTGTATACAGCGGTTTGATCGGAATACCCTCCGGACTGACCCAGGTCAGATCAGCCAGTGGTTTGCCGCGCAATTCAGCTTCGGCCCGCTGGGCCCAAGCATCCTCGCCTGTCAATTTATCGTCCGCCATATTCATCATCCCGCCAAAATCTTAAGCCGGCTATTGTAACCTTCACAAAGCCTGACAACATCTCTTGCAAATGACCCGCGGATGGACATAATCAACGCCACACGGGCAAAACTAAAGGAGGTGATCAGTGATATCTATTGCGAGTTTCGAGGGTCAGCTTTTGTAGTTGATCCTACAACGAGCAAAGAGGGTCGGTTCTGACGTGAGTCATCAACCGGCCCTTTTTTTTGCCTTGAATTTTTACCTGGGTTTCTGATTCCGCTACGGGTCCGTTCAGGTGATTGTCAGCAGCGCTTGCCTGAGCGTCTCAGCCATTTGAGCCAGCTGGCCCTGGCTTGCGGTAAAAGGCGGGGCAAACTGCAGCGTATCGCCTCCCCAGCGCACATATAATCCATGGTGCCAGCACCACACACCCACTTCATAAGGTCTCACGGTCAGATCGCCCTCCCGGGGGGCCAGGGCGATGGCGCCCATCATGCCAATGTTGCGTACGTCTACAACATGCGGTAAGTCGCGCAAACTGTGCAGCGCCTCCTGCAACACCGGCGCCAGCTTCAGCGACCTGTCCACCATATTATCCTGTTCAAACACCTCCAGAGCTGCCAGAGCCGCGGCGCAGGCAACCGGATGAGCGGAATAGGTATATCCATGGGGCATGGCAATCTGGTGGTCTGCCTGTTCATCATCCACAAATGCGGCAAAGATTTCTTTGCCCGTTAACACTGCCCCCATGGGAATCACCCCATTGGTCAGGGTTTTCGCCAGATTCATGATGTCCGGCATCACGCCGAAAGTCTGCGCCGCAAAACTCGAGCCTGTGCGGCCAAAACCGGTGATGACTTCATCAAAAATCAGCAGAATATCGTGTTGTGTGCAGATCTCGCGCAACCGCCTCAGATAGGCTGAAGGCGGCACCAGGACACCGCCGGAACCGGCCACGGGCTCAACAATCACCGCGGCGATGTTAGAGGCATCATGCAGGGTTACAAGCTGTTCGAGATAATTGGCCAGCTCTTCGCCGCCCTGAGGCTGACCTTTGGTGAACACATCTTCGGCACGCCAGGTGTGAGGCAGATGATCCGCTTCAGCCAGCTGGCCAAAGAGCTTTCGATTCGGCCCGATACCACCAAGGCTGGTGCCGGCGAAGTTAACGCCATGATAACCTTTGATACGACCGATGAATCGAGTCTTGTTAGGCTGCCCGCGCATCCGCCAGTACGCGCGTGCGATCTTCAAAGACGTATCCGCACTTTCTGAACCAGAGTTGGTAAAAAAAACGTGCTCAAAAGGCTCCGGCGCAACCGCTGTAAGTCGTTGGGCAAGCTCAAAAGCCAGCGGATGTCCGAGCTGGAAACTCGGGCTGTAATCCAGGCTCTGCAGCTGACGGCTGACCGCCTGGCTTATTTCAACGCGGTTATGGCCAAAGCCGCAGCACCACAACCCTGAGATACTGTCAAATACCCTGCGCCCATCGTCTGTGATGTACTCACACCCTTGGGCCGCCACAACCATACGCGGGTCTTTGCGAAAACCGTTGCGTGCGGTGAACGGCATCCAGAAATGATCGTTTACGGGGGTTGCATCAACCATGACCTGACATCCTCAATAACAGGCTCTATTGTTTCACCAGCGCCAGCCTGCCGCCACTCACAAAAAATTCATCTGCCGCTGGATAAAGTTATACTTTGCGACGCGCCGAGTGCCCTTTAACATGAATGCGAACTACAGGATCGAATCATCCGCTATGACCGACAAAAGAGGGACCGAGAAAAGAGGGACCGAAAAACAGGGCTTTCGCACCATTCTGCTGGTTGAAGACAACAACGAACTGGCAGAAACCGTGGGCATGTACCTGGAATCTCAACGCTACACCGTCGACTACGCGGGTGATGGCCTGACAGCAATGCACCTGGCCGTCACGGAAGAATACGACGCGATCATTCTGGATATCAATCTACCCGGCATCGACGGCATGGAGGTATGTCGTCGCCTGCGCAAAGATGCACGTAAAACCACGCCAGTCATCATGTTAACCGCACGCGATCAGCTCAACGATAAACTGCAGGGGTTCGAAGTCGGCGCGGACGACTACCTCGTGAAGCCATTTGAGCTGCCTGAGTTAGCCGTGCGTATCGAAGCCCTGATCCGGCGGGACAAAGGTGATGTATCCGAAACCACGTACCGCGTGGCAGATCTTGAACTGGACACAGAGCGGGAAATTGCCATCAGAGCAGGCAAGCGACTCAGTCTTTCACCACGTTCTTTTGAAATTCTGCGCGTTCTCATGCGGCGCGCGCCTTCCGTAGTATCAAGACGTGAACTGGAAAAAGAAATCTGGGGAGACGAAGTGCCCGACTCAGACGCGCTGCGCAGCCACGTTTACAATCTGCGCCGAATCGTCGACAAACCCTTCGATAAACCCCTTATAGAAACCCTGGCCGGGCGCGGCTTCCGTATGGCTGATGACGACTAACCATTTTTATCAGTTGCGATACCATACTCTGAATTCTGTGCCCACACCCTCTTCGCTGTCCAGATCTACGCGCCAGCCCAGCTGTTGCGCCAGGCGTCGTACCAGGGCCAGACCAAGACCCTGTCCACTTGCCGTGCTTTTGGCTTTCTCGCCTCTGAAGAATGCCGTGAAAGCGTTATCCATATCTTCATCACTCATGCCTATGCCGGTGTCGGTCACCGCCACATAGCGATCCGTGATACGGATGGTGACCCTGCCTTTATGGGTGTAGGTCAGCGCGTTACGAATCAGATTACTCATCATGATGGCCAGTACCCGGGGACGGGCGTTACACACCACATCAAATTCTTCGACCAGCTCAATGCGATTGCTGTTTTTCTCGGCGTACTCACTGAGCAGTTCAATCTCTTCCGCGATGACCTGGTTGACGCTGGTTGGTCCGTCCATTGCAAATACGTCTTCTTCCCGAGCCAGCATCAACAGGGTTTCCAGCAGCGTCTCCATATCGACAACAACGCGACGCATCCGCTGCAGAACCTTCTGGTCAGAATCAGAGCGGTCTTTGGTGTTCTCGAGAATGTCCAGCGAGCCTTTCATCACCGCAATGGGCGTACGCAGTTCATGACCGGCGTCCCGGGTGAAGGTACGCTCACGCTCGATAAAGTTCTCAAGACGGGAACTGAACTCCTGTAACGCCTCTACCATAAGCCGCGTTTCACGATCAACGTCCTCAGGGGTAACAGGCACCTCCAGGCGCTGGGTAGAACGAAAATCGAACTGCTCAATCGACTTGGCCAGGTTAAGCATGGGCGAGATGGCCGCATGAGAAAGCCGGTAGGTCAGGAACAGCAGGATATACACCACCAGAAGCACGGCAGCCAGCGGCGCCAGGCCAAAATAGAACACCAGATCAGCCACCTGTGCTTCAGCAAAGACCAGATACAGGGTCTGGTCATTTTCCTGACTGACAAAGATCAACGGCTTGCCCGCCATGCCTTCCGCACGCCCAAAACCAGGTTGCAGCGAGCGCATGTTCTCAGGCACCGCAGAGAAGTCATCTCCGCGGGCAAGATAACCCACCATGTTGCGTACGTTAGGCAGCGGGTGTGCGGGGTCACGCTGCACCGCTTGCCAGTAATACTCGGCTTCAGTTTCCAGCGCTTCCCGGGTCAGCACGTTCTCCACAATCACGTAGGTCATGAATACGCCGATCAGTGCCGCAACGCTGATCAACAGGACCTGCAGCGCATACACCCGAACCAGCTTGGCCCGCAGGCCCAGCTTGGTGGTTGCAGATGAACTGGGTTGGTTGCTGTTGATGAGCGTTCCCCGGAAATGATCGAGCTGTCAGTAGCCTCTACGCAACATATCAGGTCTGTTCCCGGGCTTCGAGCCGAACCTGTTCGGTCTGAGTCATGGCCAGAGCCCATTTGGACAATCCATAAAACAACACAAACCAGGACACACAGATCAGCGGTGTGAGCGCCAGATCCTGCACCATCACTGATCCAAATCGTTCTCCTGAAAGGTACGTGACCGGTGCAAAAGCGCCAACAACCAGTGATCCAATCAATGTGTGATCACGAAAAAGTGCCATGGAATGATTGATTGTCAGCCCCAGACCTACCCACAACAACCCTATCCAGTAAGGTGCAAACGTGTAATCCGGATAAACCAGGATACCTGCCTTCACCCAGACGTTATCGATCAACAAACCAACACACAGGGCCACCGTGGCGAGCGCCAGGTCAGCACGGCGGATGGGACTGAACCAGGTCAGAACAAGCAGTGGCACCATGGCGCCAAGGGCCAGCCAGTGCAGATCATATGCACCTGCGCCAACAACACAGCTGAACCAGACAATCTGGAAGAACACCAGGTTGAGCACAAACGGCAGATTCAGGTTAAGGTTTTTCATTCATTTCCTCAGTAAACCTCAGGCAGCACTGGCCCGATTCCTGGCATCTGCATCGCTGGCTGCGAGATGCAGCAGACTTTCGGCACACAGCATGCCACTGACAAAACCATCTTCGTGCATACCATGGCCCGAGAATGCCGGCGCAAAACAGGTTTCCGGGGACGACACAGACTGCCAGCGTTGCTGCAGCCACTGTGCGCTTAGATCGGCTTCCGGCTGCAGATAGCTGCCCTGCCAGCGCACCCGCTGCGGCACTCTGTCCGGATTCAACGTCAAAAAAAGCTGTTCACTGCAGCCAAGGCCGTAAATTCTGTTCATCCAGTAGGTCATCAGGTGCGCACCGCCGCCTGTGGTGATGACATTGCGGCTGGACCAGCTCTTTGAATTGCGCGGCATGAACGACTGATCACCATGCAGATACACATCGCCGTACTGGTGAGGGGTTTGCGCCAGCACCGCACGCTCGGCATCGTTTGCATCTGCCAGCATCTTCAGAACAGACTCGCCATCGCAGGCAAACACGGTGCCATCGTAGGTTTCCGCTTTGGCATCTCTGATCAGGTGTGCGCGATGACCCTCACGACGCACGGCAGACACGGAGCTGTTGGTGTGAATTGTTCCGGAAAACTGCGTTTCAAACGCCTGCAGGTACGCTTGCGTCCCGCCTGCCACCCTCTGCCAGCTGCTGTCACCGACGCTGTGCAGCAGCTGCTGATCACGCAGCAGGCTCTGTACAGCGGTAAGCGGCAGGTCAAGTACGCAGGTATCGGTCTGCGGCCAATGAGCAGATAACAGCGGCGACAACAGCACATCTATGAACTCACGGCTGTAGCGATGCTGATCCAGGTATTCGCCGAGACGTTGCTCGCTGTGTCTGGCGCATAACAACTCTGCTGACAGACGCCTGGTGTCCTGGCGAATACGCCAGTGGCCTGGCCTGAACAGGAGCGGCAAACTCGTGGCCAGAGTCGCAAACCCGGCTAATGCCAGATCCAGAGCTTCACTTTGGATGCACACCGCCACATCCATTGTGCTGGGTCGGGTCGCGACGCCCATCGCTTTCAACCAACCGTGAAATCGCGGGCAACTCTGCGTATTGAACACCGAAAAACCCGTATCGATGGAAATACTACCTTCCTGCACCGGCAATACCTGTGTGTGTGCATGGCTGCCAATACGCAAACCCGGCTCGATCAGATGTACCTCAACGCCACCTCGGTCGAGATGCCACGCCGCTGCCAGGCCTGCGATGCCAGAACCAATTACTGCGATTTTCAAAAGACAGATTTCCTCTTTTGGATGGTAGGCATTGTCGATACGTTAGCGTGAAACCTGCGTCAAAAAGTGCGTTGCCATCGTGCACACGCGTCACAAAAAAAGGCGTTCCACCGGCTGCATCCAGCCGGTCAGAGCGCCTTTTCAAGGAGACCGTTTATCTCACCGGTCAGAAACCTATTTCTTGAGGGCTAGAAACTCACGGCGGAGATCCGCATCGGTTCTGAAAGCACCCCGCATCACACTGTTGATCATCTTAGCGTCCGTATCTTTTACGCCACGCCAGTGCATACAGTAATGATCCGCTTCCATAATGATCGCAAGACCGTCCGGCGCCATCTTCTGCTCCAGCAGATCCGCCAGTTGAGCAATCGCCTCCTCCTGGATCTGGGGACGCGACATTACCCAATCCACCAGGCGCGCGTATTTTGACAGCCCGATCAAAGCCGACGCCTCGTCAGGCAGTACACCGACCCATATCCTGCCCATAATGGGACAGAGATGGTGCGAACAGGCACTGCGCACCGTAATAGGCCCAACAATCATGAGTTCGTTCAAACGGGATACGTTAGGAAATTCTGTTACTGGAGGCTGCTCGGCATAACGACCGGCAAACACTTCCTGCACAAACATTTTGGCCACGCGTTTTGCAGTGTCCTGGGTGTTGTGATCATTCTCAACGTCGATCACCAGCGACTTAAGCACATCCTGCAGTTTTTCCTTAACCTCAAGCTGCAGCTCTTCCACCTCGTCAGCGTGCATGTAACGCCGAATGTTATCATTGGCAAAATAACGCTCACCAGCTGCTTCCAGCCTGGACCGGATACGTTCGGAAACCGGTTTACAGGAGGGTGTGCGATTCTGTTCAATCGCTTTCCTGAGGACAGGCTCAACTACGGAGTTCATAAGCAGTTCCACTTTAAAAGAGCTTCCACCCTAATTTGGCAATCGTGAAGGAGACGTGAACTGCAGAAAAACAAGCGCAGGCACGGAGAACAGGGCGTTCAGGTCTATCCGGCAGCGTCTTCCCACAGGCGCCTGGCAGAGATTTTCGCTAAACTTTCGCTAAATATGACTTTGAACACCAATGCGCCAGGATCCAGAAACGCCAGCTGAAGAATTTGTATTGACCGATGTGCATTTGCGCAACTACCGCAGGGATGGCTTTCTGGTGCGCCGTAACATGTTTACAACCTCACAGGTCAGCCAACTGCGAGAGGCGGTGGAGCGTGCCTGTGCCAACGCGTCACAACAGGCATCCCGCGGACAGGAGTATTTCCTTGACGGCAAACGGTTCGTCGATGTTGATTCATGCACATTGCAATACGAACCCGATGACCTGACGGCCGAGCGACACACAAACTTGCGCGTCATTGAACCTGTCAACGAATTTGATAACGATCTTGATCTGTTGGCTGACGATCCTCGCCTGACCACTCCAATCCGCTGCATTCTGGGGGTACAGGTGCTGTCACTCTGGACCGCCAAACTCAATCTGAAACCTCCGGGCGGCGCAGGTTTCGGCTGGCATCAGGATTCTCCTTACTGGATGCACGATTCCAATCAGGTGGACAGGTTACCCAACGTAATGCTGGCACTGGATGATCAATCCATTGGCAATGGTTGTTTTGAAATCATTCGAGGCAGTCACCGGGGTGGCATGCTGCCGGGCACCAATGACGGCACAGCACTGGGTGGTTTTTACACTGACCCGGCCGCTTTTGCAGCGAAAGACGCGGTGACCTTCGAGATTCCAGCGGGCTCGCTGATCTTTTTTGACCCACACTGCGTACACGGTTCCGACAGGAACAACAGCAGCAAGGCACGTCGAGCGTTGATCTATACCTATCAACCCGGCTTACAACGCACCCTGAAAACCGGCACCCTGCGTCCGATACGATTTTAGTCCTGCGGGACCAACATGTCTGGTGAGGGGATGGTCGACTCATACAGGGTCCAGTTACCCAGCAATTCGTCAATCACCACCGACCCTACCAGATACAGCGACTCCAGCGAGGCATCCATACCGGCATAACCTTCGTTTTCCCGCAGTAGATTTTCCGCAGCCCCGATGCCCGGTGGTTGCATGGTGTAGTTACTGCCCGCGCGCAATACCATAAATCGATTTTTATCTACCAGCCCGGAATTATGCAGATACTCAATGGATTGGTAGGTGCCGGTCTCTTCCATGGCGGAGGTGACCATATCGGTGTTGCCATCTGACCAGTAGCTGACCCAGCGGTTGGCCCAATCATTCATCAGAGCGCCATGCCAGAATGTCATCGCGGCGATGTGCCCGCCTTTGAGTACAAACGGTGGTTTCTGTGCATTCGGGTGATTGGTGTACTGATTACGCGTTTGTGCAAGACCGGGCAGATCAGGCAGCACCAGGGATTCGGTCAGCGCAAACGCCCAGTCGCGAAGTTCTTCATTGATGAGGTACATTTCACCCCGTGGTTCGGGCCTGTTCGGATCAAACGGTTTCTGCGTGCGACGCGCAAAATAGCCCACGTCCCAGTCTTCGGGAATTTCTCTGACGTCAATCTCGTGACCGAGATCACCGTCAACAAGATAGGCGGACCAGGCGGCAGAACCGATAGATGCATCTTCCGGGTCAATCCCCGCAATCCCTGCCACCAACCAGTACGCCTGTGTCAGATCAAAACGCGGATCCAGGCCGAGGGCCATGGTCGACGCCGCCGCCTTGGCGGTGCCGACACCGGTAATAAGACCCAGTATCTGACTGTCGGCATTGTAGTAGAGATCATGATGAGCATGAGGTAACTCAAACTGCTGATCAAGCTCCCGACGTTCTTTCCATAACTGAAATTCTCCCGGCGCATCACCTTCAACCGCGCCTCTTTCAAACATGGTCACCAACACAACTTTTACCGGCAGTCGTTCTGCAGGTGCCTCGGACATCACTGCCGGCTCGACAGACGCGCAACCGGACAACAGAGCTACAATCGCCAGAACTCCCACTGCAATTCTCAACACCACAATCTTCCTTTTACGTATCCAATGAAACTTCAGCCTGAAGGGTCAATCACACAGCCCATAACGTCTACAGACAAACCCGAGCCGCAATGGCACAGCATCTGCAAACACTTTGTCACCTTTGCGCTGAAAGTCTTTTTCAAAGCGCTCTATGCGCCTGTTATACAGCGCCAGAACACGCTGCTTTTCGGCATCTTCAAGAAAACTGTACTGCAGCGAATTTCGGCTCAGGGTCAGTATTTCGTCCCAGCTGAGATCGAACTCAGTGACTGCGACAAAAAATTCATCGGTCATGGTGGAGTCCCACATCCCTCTATCGTCAGTAGACAGAGCCACCGGCACGCCCGTCCGCAGGTATTCCGGGAACGGGTGTTGGCTGTAATCTGAAACGTATTCAAGCAGCAGATTAGAAATCAGATTGACTTCAACAAGGTAAGGCCCGTAACGCATATCTATGAGCGTACCCGGGTCAGTGATCAGGTTGACCCCATGCCCGATGCGATCCGCCCCTAACAACAGAGTATCGCGGACATGATAATTCGGTTCATCCACCTCACCGGCGTGAATGGACAACTGCACACCACTGTAGGTCTTGCGCAACTCACGGAGTGTTTCAAGGAAACGTAACGGATAACCTTTATCATTGTCTTCGCGACCGACAAAATTCACCGCAACCACCTGTTCATAGGCGTGGGCAAATTTGTACAGATAAGTCAGCACCTCTTCAGCGTTCGGCAGAAAACGCAGGAGGGAGACCTGCATCCTCAGGGTGATCCCTGTGTCCTGAGCATCTTTCTGAGCCAGACGATTGATATAAAACGCCATCACCTCATCCGGGGTCAGGGCCTGTCCGTCTGCCTGTCGAAATCCGAATATCGGTACCTGGGGCTCCATATACACCAGGCCTTCAGCTGCAAACGCCTGCATGTTGCGCACCAGAAACTCACCGACGACATGAGGATTACGTGCAAGATCTCCCAGGCGTTCCCAGTGTTTGCTGAAAAATTCATCCCGTCCCTCATAGGGTTTATCCAGCCGCAAACCGTTCTGCCAACGCTCAACCTGCACTGGCGTAAACTCATCCAGCGCCACATATTCCTTTTGTTCGCAGGGATCCAGCGCGTCGTAACCCACCTGATCTACCGTCTGATACAACATCAGATAGGGTGTGCTGCGACCACCAATCAATCCGCTGGGACAGTTATCAATTCTGTGTTTTGAGTAATAACGATAGCCGTTGGCAGACTGCGCGAGCGCAATGTCATAGATCCATTCCGATAAAACTGAACCCGTAATGTGCAGATGCAGATCACCGCCTTTGGGCATCACATGCAGAAACTGATGCAGCTGTGCCGGTGAAGCCCGGTCTTTGAACGCTTCAAACCAGTCCTGCGCAGACGCGCTCCTGCCTGCAACAAAAACCAGCACCACAGCAAAAAAATGGCACAGTGTTTTACCCGATACTCTCATAACAATTCCATTAAACTCAGCGGCATACTGCTGCCAGTATGGTGCACCATACTGGTGCGGCCGTTCATCCTATTGTGGTCTTCAGGTGCACACAAGACAGACGCCTTGTTCATCATCGGCCGGGTATCGAGGTGGCAAACTCCGGCCAGTGTGCAAGGATCTCCTGCACCACAGCATGACCGACATGGAACGCCGACTCCAGCGCCGGCAGTCCGTTGTCGGCGTAGTCGGCGGTGGCACTCCAGGCCGCGGACTTATCCGGTGGCGGCATGGAAAAATTGCTCACCGTGCGCAGCACCATAACCCGCTGCAGGTCGACAGCGCCGATTTTGTCCAGCCGCTCTAAGGCCGTCAGGGTGCCGCTGTCTTCCATATTTGTGGTCACAAACTCAGCCGCTTCACCCGCATACAACGGCACCCAGTCATTGGCCCAGTCGTTCAACAGCGCACCATGCCAATAGGTACTGGAAGACAGCGTATCACCCATCATGACCCGCGGTGGTGCTAGCGCCGCGGGAAACCCCACATAGCCTGCCCGGCCTTGCTGTAAACCCGGTGTATCCGGAATCTTTATCGCCGCGGTAAGCTCAAATGCCCAACGCGCAAGCTGCGCATTCAGCGCAAAATGGAGGGTGTCCAGCGTCCAGCCGGTTGCAATATCCGCGGGTGTCTGGGCAGGACGCTGCGCACCCAGCGGAATCATGCCATACGGCCAATCGGCGGGAATCTCCCGCCCGTCTATTTCGTAGAGCAGGTCACCGTCAACAACGTGGTTTGCCCACACCGCGCTGCCCAGTGTGCTGTCCTCGGGATCGCCGCCGGCAATACCCGCAATCAGCCAGTAGCTTTGTGAAAAATCAAACCGCGGATCCAGCCCCAGAGCCATCATCGTTGCAGCTGCGTTTGCAATGCCGCCACCGAGGCAGACACCCAGCACGCCTGCTGCGTTCATGCGCAGCGGATAAGGCCCAAGCGGGAAATCAAGTTGTTGTGACAGCGGTATACGCTCTACCCAGAACTGGAATTCGCCAGGCCGGTCACCGCTGAGCTGACCGTGTTCGAACATGGTGACAATCACGACCTTGACGGGAATTTTTGCAGGCATGGACTGTGCCAGAACAGGCAGAGGTTGCGCCAGCAGGCCAAACAACAGGACAACCGCGGCCGCAACACAACCACTACGTACATGATTTAATATCGAACCCTTCACCCGTCTGTTCTCCCGAATCTGACAAAATCTCCATAAGCTGACACGCGCAGCCTTGCTACCCGGGCCATCTCCGCAACTCTGCAAACAATGCAATTCACGGACCATTCTGCTCCCTGGGCAGTCAGACTGTCGCACATCCCGCCTGTAGACAAGCATTTACCGTTGTAAGATAAAGCACAGAAGACACACAGCCGATACAATGGCCGGGGCTGCCGGCCGGCGGGCACTATGAGCAGCACTATGAGCAGACAGAAGCAGCATGGAGGATTCAAATAAATGGGTGGTTTAACGACCCACGTGCTGGACACAGCACAGGGTAAACCAGGCTGCGGTATTCCGCTGACCCTGCATCGTATCGACAAGACAAAAGAATTACTGGTCTCGACGGTGACCAACAGTGACGGTCGCACTGATACCCCACTACTGGATGAGCATACCCACAAACCCGGCACCTACGAGTTGACTTTCAGGGTGGGCGACTACTTTAAATCAGCCAAAGCAGTCCATGATGGGGGGTTCCTGGACAATATCACCCTGCGTTTTACCCTCATCGACGATACGCACTACCATGTTCCCCTGCTGGTTTCACCGTGGTCTTATTCCACTTACCGGGGCAGTTAGCATGCCAGGGTCGCTGACTGCGCATCGGGGACAGATTGTCCACTGCCTGGACAATACCGAAGCAGGGCTGGAGTTTTTCACCGACGGACTGTTGCTGGTTGAAAACGGCAAAGTGCTTGACCTTGGCCCGGCGGAACATCTGCTGGCGCAACTGTCTGCTGACACACCCGTTACCGACCACGGTGAACACCTCATCTGTCCTGGCCTGATCGACTGCCACGTGCATTTTCCACAACTTGACGTGATCGCTTCATACGGCGCGCAACTGCTCGACTGGCTGGAAACTTATACCTTTCCTTCCGAGGCGCGTTATGGCGATCCGGAAATTGCACAGGCTGATGCAAGCTTTTTCATAGACGAATTGCTCCGCAACGGTACCACCAGCGCGCTGGTGTTTGCCTCGGTGCATCAGACTTCAGTCGATGCGATATTCAGCGCTGCCAAGCAAAGACATATGCGCCTGGCCGCAGGCAAGGTGCTGATGGACCGAAACTGCCCTGCCAATCTGCAGGATACACCTGCCAGCGCCTACCATGAGTCGCGCGCCCTGATCGAAAAATGGCATCACCAGGAGCGCCTGCTGTACGCCATTACGCCCAGATTTGCAGCAACCAGCAGCAACGCTCAACTGGCAGCCGCCGGACAGCTGGCCGAGGAGTTTCCAGACACGCTGATACATACCCATCTTTCAGAAAATCTCGACGAAGTTGCATGGATCGCAGAACTGTTTCCTCAGGCGCGCAGTTATCTCGATGTTTATGCCGGACACGGCCTGCTGCGTGAACGGTCGGTATTTGCACACTGCATCCATCTGGACGATGAAGATTATCGGGAGTTCGCCAGGCACGGTGGCGGCATGGCATTCTGTCCATCATCCAATCTGTTTCTTGGCAGCGGCCTGTTTGACCTGAAAAAAGCCAACATGTACAACATAAACGTGGGCCTGGGTACGGACGTGGGCGGCGGTACCAGCTTCAGCCTGCTGCAAACCATCAACGCAGCCTATAAAGTACTGCAGATGCAGAAACAGAGCTTACACAGTGCGGATGCGTTGTATCTGGCCACCCTGGGTGGCGCCAGAACATTAGGTATTGATGACAAGGTGGGAAATTTTCTACCCGGCAAAGAAGCTGACTTCATCATTCTGGACAACGCACCAACGCCACTTCTTGCACGTCGTTTATCACAAGCCCACACACACAATGACGCCTTGTTCATGCACATGATTCTGGGTGACGACCGCTCGATAAGTGAAACTTATATTTTAGGAGAGCTGGCTTACCAAAAAGCCGCGGCAGGCGCATGAGCAGAACAATCGACTTTGTGCTCAATGGTGAGCGGATCAGCATTACATCATGCGAGCCGACAAGAACCATACTGCAGTATCTACGCGAGGATCGGCACCTGACCGGCAGCAAAGAGGGATGTGGTGAAGGCGACTGCGGCGCCTGTATGGTGGTTGTTGCAGAACTGGCTACGGACACCCGCACACTTCATCACAAAGCCATCAACGCCTGTATTGCATTTCTGCCAACCCTGCATGGCAAAGCTCTGTTCACCGTCGAGGCATTGTCGCATTCCACTTCAGATGCACACCCGGTACAGCAGGCGATGGTGGACATGGACGCGTCCCAATGCGGATTCTGCACACCGGGGTTTGTCATGTCTCTGTTTGCACAGTATGAAAATGGTGTGCCCATGAACAGGCGGGATGTGGACGATGTCCTGTCCGGCAACCTCTGCCGCTGTACCGGATATCGCCCGATCAAAGACGCCGCGCTTGCGATGTTTAACTACCCTGAGTTTGACTTCCCGCTGGCGCAATCAACTCGTTCGCAGCTGTTGGCGCTGAACACATCAATCAGCGCAGAATCGGGTCTGCACATGCACAACGCGGAACAGTCGTTCCTCGCACCCCGCACGATAACCGACTTAAGCGATTCTCTGTCCAGCAGACCTCAGGCACAGCTGCTGGCCGGTGGCACAGATATCGGTTTGTGGGTGACAAAGCAACACAAGCAGATAAACGACATCATCTACATCGGCCAGGTAGCGGCTTTAAAAAACATCGAGCTCACGGACACTGAACTGACGATTGGCGCGGCCGTCACCTGGACTGAAGCCATGCCTGCAATCACAGAACTCTATCCGGCTTTTGCAGAACTGTTTCTGCGCTTTGCATCAGTACCCATCCGGAATACCGCAACAATTGGCGGCAATATTGCCAACGGATCTCCCATCGGCGATTCCATGCCCGCACTCATGGTCGCCGGCGCGCAACTGATGCTGCGCAAAGGCAGCAGCACCCGAACAGTTACACTGGATGAGTTTTATCTCGACTATCAGCAGACTCTGCTGATGCAGGGTGAATTTCTGGAAAAAATCATTATTCCACGTCCGCCGGCCAATCAGCGTGTGGCGGCTTATAAAGTGTCAAAAAGATTTGATCAGGATATTTCTGCCCTGTGTGGGTGTTTTTCCGTCATCCTGGCAACAGATACACAGGTTGTGGAACAGATACGTATTGCTTTTGGTGGCATGGCGGCCGTCCCCAAAAGAGCAAGCCATGTGGAGACACAGCTCACCGCAAAAGCCTGGACCGAAGAGACCATCAATCGGGCGCTGACCTTCTTTGATGATGACTTTTCACCCATTGATGATATGCGTGCCAGTGCCGGCTATCGCCGGGAAGTGGCGCGGAATCTGTTGCGCCGTTTTTTCCTGACAGTTACCCGGCCAGAACAGGTCAAAGGCGTTTATGACTATGGCCGCTGATCTAAAAAGCAGCATCAGAGGTGGCATTGGAGCAGCTGCGCATCATGACAGTGCCTACCTGCACGTGTCCGGCGGCGCCCGCTATACCGACGATATACCTGAACCAAAAGATCTCTTGCACATCGCCCTCGGCATCAGCCCCCATGCCCATGCTGAAATTGAACACATCAACCTGCAGCCGGTGCTTGCAACCCCAGGCGTTGTCGATGTGCTGGTTGCAGCAGACATTCCGGGCAACAACAACTATGGACCAGTGGTCCCCGACGACACGCTGTTGAGCGACAGACTTGCACAATATGCCGGCCAGCCGATATTTGCCGTGATAGCCCAGGACGTGATGACTGCCCGACGCGCGGCCACACTGGCTGAGATACGTTACCGTTTACTGCCCGCACTCATTGATACACGCTCCGCGCTGGCACAGCAGTCATTTGTTTTACCCAGCAGGGAAGTGAGCGTTGGAGAGCCTGTCAAAGCTATGCAGGAAGCGCCTCACCAGCTGCGCGGCAGCACCCGCGTTGGCGGTCAGGATCAATTCTATCTGGAAGGCCAGATTGCTATGGCCATTCCCGGTGAAGATGGCAATCTGCTGGTTTACAGTTCCACCCAGCATCCCTCTGAAATCCAGCATGTGGTTGCGCAGATTCTGAATAAAAGCGCCAACGAGGTGATGGTGGAATGCCGGCGCATGGGCGGAGGTTTTGGTGGCAAAGAAAGCCAACCCGCACTGCTTGCCGGCATCGCCGCGCTTGCCGCGCACAAAACCGGACGCCCTGCCAAACTCAGATTTGATCGTGACGTCGACATGATTGTTACCGGCAAACGCCATGATTTCGATATCGATTACGCCGTGGGGTTTGCCGATAATGGTGAAATTTCGAGCATTGATCTAAGCCTTGCATCACGCTGCGGCATGTCTGCTGACCTGTCGGGAGCAATCAACGATCGCGCGATGTTCCATTGCGACAATGCCTACTACCTGCCTAACGCACACATTGTTTCTCACCGCTGCAAGACAAACACTGTTTCCAACACCGCTTTTCGCGGTTTTGGTGGACCACAGGGAATGTTTGCAATCGAATATGTGATTGACGACATCAGCCGCGCGCTGAACCTGGATCCACTGGATGTGCGCAAAACCAATTTTTATGGCGTCAACGAGCGCAATGTCACCCCCTACCAGCAGATCATTGAAGATAACCTCATTCATCAGATCTTTGATTCCCTTGAGCACAGTGCCAGCTATCGTACACGTCGAGCTGAGATCAGAGCGTTTAACGAAAGCAGCAGCCTGTTAAAGCGCGGTATTGCCATGACGCCTGTGAAGTTTGGTATTTCTTTCACCACTACTCACCTCAATCAGGCCGGGGCGCTGATTCATATCTACAACGACGGCACGGTCTATCTGAATCATGGCGGCACCGAGATGGGACAGGGACTGTTTACCAAGGTTGCTCAGGTGGTAGCCGAGGAATTTCAGATTGATATTGACAGCATAAATATTTCCGCCACAGATACTGCAAAGGTGCCAAATACTTCCGCTACCGCTGCATCCAGCGGTTCGGATCTGAACGGCCAGGCCGCTGCGGATGCGGCGCGCAGAATAAAAAACCGGCTGATCAGGTTTGCAGCAGAACGTTTCAAGACCGATAGTGACGCGATCGTATTTCGTAACAACCAGGTGCACGTGGGTCAACAGAAGCTGAGCTTCCGCGAGCTGATCAAGCTGGCATACGAGGCCCGCACCTCTTTGTCCGCAACCGGTTTTTATGCCACGCCGGACATTCATTTCGACCGGGACAGGTTTGCGGGCAGCCCCTTCTACTATTTTGCCTACGGCGCCGCGGTTTCAGAAGTGGTAGTCGACACCCTGACCGGTGAGAACCGACTGCTGCGCGCTGATATTCTGCATGACTGCGGTAAATCTCTGAACCCGGCCATCGACCTGGGCCAGATCGAAGGCGGTTTTATTCAGGGTGTGGGCTGGCTCACCACCGAAGAACTACATTGGAACGATGCGGGCGTCCTGCAGACCCATGCACCATCGACATACAAAATTCCAACCATCTCGGATGTGCCCGTTGATTTCAGAGTCAACATACTGGAATCCGTGGCCAATCAGAAAGCAACCATCTATCGATCCAAGGCGGTAGGTGAACCCCCTCTGATGCTTGCCTTATCCACTTTTTTTGCACTGCGCGACGCAATTGCCACACCTGACAATCCGCGCCCACCGCTCACAGCACCGGCAACGCCGGAAGCCATTCTGCGAGCTTACCGTACGATACATACACCGTGACAAGCTGGTTACAACAACTCAGCGATGTTCAGGCCACCCTGTCCGGGCAGCAACAGGGGATAATGGTGACGGTGGCTCGGGTAAGAGGCTCAGCACCTCGCGAGGCTGGCGCTAAAATGTGGATAACAGATAATGTCACCACAGGCACCATCGGCGGGGGTGAGCTGGAGTACCAGTGTCAACATATCGCCAGGGACCTGCTCAATGGCAGCAGTCAGTTTACCGCTAAGGTGCAGAACTTCCCCCTTGGCAGTAATTGTGGTCAATGCTGCGGAGGGGTGGTAGATGTTCTGTTTGAATCATTCAGCGCTCAGCCCGCTACGTGGCAAATACAGTCAGCGCAGGCTCTGGCCAACGGACATGGCGGATACCTAACAACCATATTCCGCGGCAAAACACCGCTGAAGTCGTTTTCCAACCTGGAACCCGGCACAAGCAGGGATAAGCTGGTGGAGCGTATTATGCCTTCAACAACCGACATTGCTGTTTTTGGCGCAGGACACGTGGGCAGCGCGCTCGTCAGAATACTGGAACAAAGCAGTTATCAGGTTGTCTGTATCGACAGCCGTCCTGAGCTGCTGCCCCTGAACGCGGCTGCGAATATCCAGCCCAGCTATCAGCGACAGCCCGCCACTGTTGTCCCGACGCTTGCCGCCAACACTGCCTGTGTTGTAATGACCCATAGCCACGCACTGGATTTTGATATCTGTGCATCCCTGCTCAAACGTAGTGACCTGTCTTTTTACGGTCTGATCGGCTCCCGGTCCAAACGGCAGCGATTCACTCGCCTGTTCAGACAGGCAGGTTTAAACGAAACTCAGATCAGTCGCCTGACCTGTCCTGTGGGTGATACTCAGATAAACAGCAAGCGACCGGGCGATATTGCCATCACCATTGCCGCGCAGATTCTGCGCCAGCTTGAAACTGCCCAACAAACTCACCCAACGGATGTGTCTGATGCTGCCCTACATCTTTGAATGGTTGAGCCTGCTCGGGCGGTGGTTTCATATCATTGCTGGAATAGCCTGGATCGGCTCATCGTTTTATTTTGTCTGGCTCGACAACCACCTGTTACCACCACGTGACAGGAATGACAGCAGCAAAGGCGTGGGCGGAGAGGTCTGGTCCGTACATGGTGGCGGGTTCTATCACGCGCAGAAATACATCAGCGCACCGGGCGTCATGCCGGAGCCACTGCACTGGTTTAAATGGGAAGCCTACAGCACCTGGATTTCCGGCATTTTCCTGCTGGCCCTCATGTACTGGTACGGTGCACAAATTTATCTGATCGATCCTGGGGTCATGCCAATCAGCGCCACGACCGCCGTGGGCCTGGCCATCTTTTCTATTGTTGGGGGCTGGTTTGTTTACGATCTCCTGTGTAAATCCCCCCTGGGCCGCAGCGACACCACCCTGGCTGTCAGCCTAACGATATTTATCTGTCTGTTAGCCTGGGGGTTGTGTCAGGTGTTCAGCGGCCGGGGTGCTTACATCCACTTTGGCGCCGTGCTGGGCACCATCATGGTGGCCAACGTGTTTTTTGTCATCATCCCCGGCCAGAAGCGCATGGTCAGCGCCGCCGAGCAGGGTCAGACGCCGGATCCACAATACGGTATCAGGGGCAAACAGCGTTCCGTTCACAATACTTATTTCACGTTGCCGGTTCTGTTTGTGATGATCAGCAATCACTACGCCTTAACCTACTCTCACAGCTACAACTGGTTAATACTGATTGGCTTATCTCTGGCTGGCGCGCTGATCCGATATTACTTTGTTGCCCGCCATAAAGGCCAAGCACCCGTATGGCCGGTGTTCACTGCCCTGGGTCTGATTGCTCTCATTGCGATACCACTGGCACCTGCCTCACAATCCGAAGATTCTCTCACCACCGTGTCTCTTGATGAAGTACATGGCATCGTTCTCAACCGCTGCGTCTCCTGTCACGCCGAACAACCTTCCTTTGCTGCCTACGTCAGCCCGCCAGGTGGCGTTGTGCTGGAGACACCCACACAAATCCAGGCACAGGCCGCAAGAGTTTACGAACAGACCGTGGTCAGTCGAGTGATGCCTATCGGTAATCTGACTCAGATCACTGAGGAGGAGCGCGGTCGAATTGCCAGCTGGTACAGATCGATGACTACGCCAGGCCCAGCAGCAGATGCGGATGATTAAAATATGACAGAGTCTTACAGCAGAGATCTCATCGGCTACGCAAACAAACCACCAGACGCAAACTGGCCTGGGGGAGCAAAACTGGCGCTGCAGTTTGTCATCAACTATGAAGAAGGCGGCGAACGCAGCCTGCTGCATGGCGATAACGAATCAGAAGCATTTCTCTCAGAGATCATTGGTGCCCAGGCGTATCAGGGCACGCGTCATATGAGTATGGAAAGCCTCTATGAATACGGTGCCCGCGCAGGCTTCTGGCGTCTGCATCGCCTGTTCACAGAGCGGCAGCTGCCCGTCACCGTATTCGGGGTGGCGATGGCACTGGCCAGAAACCCGGAAGCAGTGGCGGCCATGCTTGCCGCCAACTGGGAGATTGCCAGCCACGGATACCGATGGTTGGACTATCAGTTTATTGACGAAGAAACCGAGCGGCACCATTTACAGCAGGCCATCGAGATTCATCAGGCGGTGACCGGAGCAGCCCCTGAAGGCTGGTACCTGGGACGCACCAGTCCAAACACCCACAAACTGATTGCACAGAACAACAGCTTTACATACAACGCAGACAGCTACGCAGATGATCTGCCTTACTGGGACAGACAATTTGCCAATCCGCAATTGATGGTACCTTACACACTGGATGTGAATGACATGCGCTTCGCTACCGCCCAGGGGTTCAACACCGGTGTTCAGTTTTTTGATTATCTGAAGGACACATTTGAACAGTTGTACATCGAAGGTCAGGAATCACCCAGAATGATGTCCGTAGGCCTGCACTGCAGACTGGTGGGCAGACCCGGACGTGCTGCAGCCCTGGCCAGATTTCTGGATCATGTTCGCAGCAAAGAAGATGTGTGGTGCTGCAGGCGCATTGACATTGCCAGACACTGGCGGCGCGAACACCCGCTGGCACCGTCACCAGCATGAGTCTCGACAAAGCGGCTTTTGTTGAGCGTTTTGGTGGCGTCTACGAACACTCCGCCTGGATTGCAGAAAGCTGCTGGGCAGCAGGTCGACTGGCAGATACCGCAGAAGAACTGTCTGACATCATGTCCGCAGTTGTCGATGCATCAGAAACTGAACGGCAGCTTGCGTTGATTCGCGCGCACCCTGACCTTGCTGGTCGACTTGCCGTCGCCGGCAGGCTCACTGCTGCTTCAACCGACGAACAGTCCAGCGCAGGACTGGATCAATGTACACCCGAAGAGTTCGACGTTCTGCAGCGGCTCAATCAGGCGTATAAGGAAAAATTCAATTTCCCTTTTGTCATGGCTGTGCGAAACAGCAACCGGCATGAAATAATTGCCGCCTGTAAAGCGCGTTTGCGCAACAGCTATGCCACTGAATTTGATCAGGCCATCGCTGAAATCCACAAAATAGCCCGGTTACGTCTGGAGCAGTTGTTTTGACTCGTACTGATAACCCCTTCCATCAGTGGATCGATCTGGCTCAACCCCGTCTGGGCAGCGAGGTGGTTTTTGCAACAGATGATTTTTTCGCAGATAAATCGCGTCTCATAGACCCCAAGGCACCGGTTTTCATTCCGGATAAGTATGACGATCATGGTAAGTGGATGGACGGCTGGGAAAGCCGGCGCAAGCGGACGCCGGGCTATGATTTCTGCATTGTGAAATTAGGAATGCCCGGCATTGTTCACGGGGTCAACATCGATACATCGCATTTCACAGGCAACTATCCACCCGCCGCGTCCATTGATGCCTGCCATAGCGATGCGCATATACCCGGGGAAAATACTCAATGGCAAACCATTGTGCCTGAAGTTGATTTGCAGGGTGACAGTCAGCTGTTTAAATCCATAAGCTTCGACAAAGTGATCACTCACCTGCGCCTCAATATATTTCCGGACGGTGGTGTCGCCCGGCTGCGCGTCTACGGCGAAATCCGCAAAGCATGGCAGAATCATCCACCGGGTACCGTCACAGATCTGTTCGCTTTGGAAAACGGCGGCCGGGCGTTGGCCTGCAACGACGAGCACTTTGGCAGCATGCACAACCTCAACATACCCGGCCGTGGCGTGAACATGGGCGATGGCTGGGAAACCGCGCGCCGACGGGTTCCGGGTAACGATTGGGTTATTCTGCAACTCGGCACACCCGGAGTTATTCAGGAAGTTGAAATTGATACAGCGCATTTCAAAGGCAACTACCCGGATCGGGTATCTCTTAGAGGAATCAAGCTGAAGGCTGGTTCTGCTGATGATCTCGCTGCGGCATCCATACAGTGGCCTTTGATCCTCAATGAGCAGAAACTGCAGATGGACCACATTCACACCTTTACAGACCTGCTCAACCATACCCCGGTTTCCCATGTGCGCATGGATATCTTCCCGGATGGTGGTATCAGCAGGGTCCGTTTGCGAGGCATACCCTCGAGGGGAAATGAGGATTAATCGAGGTACGGCACAGTGAGAAGAGAACTACACCTGCAGCCCTTAACTCAGTCGCAGTTTGCGCCGTTTGGTGAAGTTATTGAAACTCGTGATCGGAACACCCCAAGCCAGCAGCAACCGATGAATGATGCGAGATTTCTGCGTTTTGACAATCTCGCCACCACCGAAATAGAGCCCGGTTGTCAGGCGATCATCAGCATTGCGCAATGTCAACACCCTACCGCGCTACCCTACCCGATCACCCTGCTGGAACGCCACCCGCTCAGCAGTCAGGCTTTTATTCCCCTGCAGCAGCAACCGATGATCATCGTGGTAGCAGCATCCCGCACAGCATCAGAACCAGGCGACCTGCAGGGTTTTTTAACCAATGGACAACAGGGTATTCAATATCACCGCGGCACCTGGCATATGCCTCTGATCGCATTTCAACCAGGCGCAACCTTTCTTATCATTGACAGCAATGACACCCGACCTAACTGCGATGAATACACGCTCAGTGAACCCGTCTACCTGCCGTTGTCAACGCTGACTGCATAAGTCCCATGTCCGGCATATCCTGTCAGGTGGATAACAGGCCCTGATGTTGAATGAATTGCGCGATGTCGCTAAGTCCCGTTGATGCCTTTAGATTTGTGAACACAAACGGTCTGTCGCCGCGCATACGTCTGGCATCTTTGTCCATCACTTCAAGCGATGCGCCCACATAGGGCGCCAGATCAATTTTGTTGATGACCAGCAGATCCGATTTGGTGATACCTGGACCACCTTTGCGAGGAATTTTATCTCCCGCAGATACATCAATGACATAGATTGTCAGGTCAGACAACTCGGGGCTGAAAGTGGCACTCAGATTATCACCACCACTTTCGACAAAAATGATATCGAGGTTGCCATGCAGGTCCTGAAGTTCGGCAATAGCGGCCAGGTTCATTGAGGCGTCTTCACGAATCGCGGTATGCGGGCATCCACCAGTTTCCACACCGCGGATGCGCTGAGCCGGTAACGCGCCATGGTGGGTCAGGAACTGAGCATCTTCCTGGGTGTAAATATCATTGGTGACCACAGCGATACTGTAGGTATCGCGCAGCAGCTGGCACAGCGCCAGGGTCAGGGCTGTCTTCCCCGATCCGACCGGGCCGCCAATACCAACCCGCAATGCTGTCTTGTTCATCTGTGATTCCTCTTTACGCAATCACCTGTCTGGTTCAACTCCGGAACAGGCGGCTGTATTGAATTTCGTGCCAGCTGCTTAACAGACTCAGACCCGGCAGCGAGCGCCCTATATCAGATTCATCCAATGTATCGGCAGTCATCACCGCCTGCTGCAACGCCGGCGTCAGCGCAACCAGCAGGCGCTGCCCGTCAGTCTGCCCCAACGGCACCAGTTTGATGGCAGCTGCCACCTGGTTTTCCAGCCAGGACCAGACCAGGCCCTGTGCGCCATCGCTACGTAACACCTGCCAGCGCACACAAGCCAGCGCAAACATGCTCGCAAAGCTGGGTTGGGACAGCACATCAGCATCAGCCACTTCAAGATCAATCAGCAGTCTTTGCAGAGCGGCCCCGGTTTGTCTGTCTTCAGCCAACAGTTCCTGCGTTTCTCGCAGACTCTGCAGGACCCTGGTGGCATGGCGCACACCCTGCAGATCATCGTTTTGCCAGCAGTCATACAAGCGCAGAAACAGCGGCAGATCGTTATGACTGAAAGATTCGTTCAACAAGCCAGTCAGCCAGGTTTTGCAGGACTTAAAGTCATTCACATAATCCTGCTCAACCGCTGATTCCAGCCCACCGCTATACGCATAGGCCCCAACCGGCAGCGTTGAGCTGATCAACTGCCAGAGTCGCACATTACTCATGATGGTGGTGTCATTCATGATGGTGGTGTCCATAGGCTCCCGCTTCCGGCTCGAAAGGCTGATTTTCGTGGCTGACCACCAGACCAAGATGTTCACACATACCATCTAAAACATGGTCTGCCAGATATCGCAGCCAGCCGTCTCCAACCTGCAAAGGCACGTGGCGATTACCCAGATGATAAGCAGCGCGGGCAAGCTGTTCACTGCTCCGGGCGCAGACCGTTGAAACACTTTCTGCCGCCGCTTCAACCGCTATGACCTGACCGCCACCGTCGCCCAGATAATCACCATGCCTGAGCACTGATCCCCGCTCAATGAAAACGCCCACCTCCCGACCGTCTTTCAACACCGCGCGGAAACGACTCTTCTGACGAATTTCAAAAGGCAGCGCCAGCACACCGGTACTCAATTGAGGTTGACGGAGTTTTTCTGTGAGTTCCAGCATGTCTAAAACAGGAAATACTTCTGCGCCATAGGCAATTCGGTAGCAGGTTCACAGGTCAGCAGGACGCCATCGGCGCGCACTTCGTAGGTCTGCGGATCGACATCAACAACTGGCTGATAGGTATTTAATAACATGTCCTTTTTCTGCACCGTGCGGCAATCGGCCACACCAACTACTCTGTTTTTTAAGCCGATCGATTCAGCAACACCAAGTTCTATCGCTGCCCGCGACATGAAACTGACGCAGGTGTGCTGCCGGGTTGCGCCCATTGCGCCGAACATCTCCCGATAAATCACCGGCTGCGGCGTGGGTATCGATGCATTGGGGTCACCCATCGGTGCAGCGGAAATAAAACCACCTTTGATGATCAGACTGGGCTTCGTGCCAAAAAAAGCAGGAGACCACAACACCAGGTCAGCCAGTTTACCCACTTCGATGGAACCGACCTCGTGCGCGATACCATGAGCCAACGCAGGATTGATCGTGTACTTGGCTATATAACGCTTAACGCGATGGTTATCCGCTCGAGGGCTGTCTTGTGCCAGAGCGCCGCGCTGAATTTTCATTTTGTGCGCGGTCTGCCAGGTGCGACACACCACTTCGCCTACTCGACCCATTGCCTGTGAATCACTGGCGATCATCGAAAAAGCACCCAGGTCATGCAGAATATCTTCCGCTGCAATGGTTTCCCGACGGATTCTTGATTCAGCAAAAGCGACATCCTCTGGAATACCGGGATCAAGATGGTGACAAACCATCAGCATATCCAGGTGTTCATCGATGGTATTGACCGTATAGGGTCTGGTTGGATTGGTGCTCGACGGTAAAACGTTGGCAGAGCCGCAGGCTTTGATGATATCCGGAGCGTGGCCGCCACCGGCGCCTTCCGTATGATAAGTGTGAATAGTGCGGCCTTTGAACGCAGCCAGCGTATCTTCAACAAATCCTGATTCGTTGAGCGTGTCAGTATGAATTGCTACCTGTATATCATATCGCTCAGCAACGCTCAGACAGTTATCTATCGCTGCGGGCGTTGTGCCCCAGTCTTCATGCAGTTTCAATCCCATTACGCCGGCTTCCACCTGCTCATTCAGCGCATCCGGTAAACTGGCGTTGCCTTTGCCTAACAAGCCGATGTTGACGGGTAACGAATCTGCCGCCTGGTACATGCGATGAATGTTCCAGGGTCCGGGCGTACAGGTTGTGGCTTTTGTGCCCGTTGCAGGTCCGGTACCGCCACCGAGCATGGTGGTAATACCAGACATCAATGCTTCCGTGACCTGTTGCGGACAGATGAAGTGTATGTGTGCATCGATGCCACCCGCGGTTAAAATCTGGCCTTCACCGGCAATGACTTCGGTACCTGGCCCTATGGCAATATCAACACCAGCCTGGGTATCCGGGTTTCCGGCTTTACCAATTGCGGCGATTCTGCCCGCTTTGATCCCCACATCTGCTTTGACAATGCCCCAGTAATCCACAATCAATGCATTGGTGATCACAGTGTCGACCACCTGTTCAGAGGTACGCTGACTCTGACCCATACCATCGCGGATCACTTTGCCGCCGCCAAATTTCACCTCATCGCCATAACGTGTGTGGTCTGCTTCGACTTCAATAATCAGAGCGCTGTCCGCCAGACGGACGCGATCACCCGTGGTAGGGCCAAACATATCGGCATAGGCCTGCCTCGATAGCTTTACCATTATCGCGAATCTCCCATGTCACCCATCACTTTGCCCTGAAAGCCAAACGCTTTGCGGTCACCAGCAAAGGCCACCAGTTCAACATCACGCTCCTGCCCTGGCTCAAAACGCACCGCGGTACCTGCAGCAATATTCAGGCGCATGCCACGAGTGCGTTCACGCTCGAAGAGCAAGGCGTTGTTGGTTTCAAAAAAATGATAGTGCGAGCCAACCTGTATTGGTCGATCGCCTGAATTGGCGACGGTGATCGACAGTGTTGGCAGATCTGTATTGAGTTCGATATCACCCTCGCCAGGCAATACTTCACCGGGAATCAAACCGGGCTCGTGGGGGATCGGATTGTGCACCGTCACCAGTTTGGTGCCATCCGGGAATGTCGCTTCAACCTGCACTTCATGGATCATCTCCGCAACACCGTCCATTACCTGATCCGCACGCAACAGCGTGGTGCCATAATGCATCAGCTCTGCCACCCGGCGTCCGTCTCGCGCTCCTTCAACAATAGCATTGGAAATCAGCGCAACGGCCTCCGGATAATTGAGTTTTACGCCCCGGGCTAATCTGCCTTCCGCCACCAGCGCAGCGGTAAACAGCAGCAGCTTATCTTTTTCTCTTGGAGTGAGTTCCATTACCTGGTCTCTCTTTTTTAGCTACGTGTTCCAGATCCTGGGTGGGCAGGCTTCGCATCCCAGCAGCAGTGGGCGTATGCAGGACCAGGCCCGTATAAACAGGCGCCGCAAGTCCTGCGCCTGAGCCGCCAGAGCGCGAATCACAAGCAGACCGTTTAACAAGGTTACACCAACAGGAAAGCTCGCCGCGTGCAGCACCTCGCGCACCTTATCCCGCAAATCAGCACTGCCCGGATATGCAAACATTACGCCAAGCGCGGTATGCCGGTTCAGCCCCCAGGGAGCGCGCATGAATTCAGATTCTGCATTCAGCATCAGATTGTCTCGCAGCAAGTGGCCGTGCGCATCCTGCACGGTTGTCAGGAACCTGGCGCGCCCGTCGAGCAACGGCAATCCACCCGCTGGACGTCCCAGGCAGACAATCTCCCAGCTGATCAAGCGGCCCTGCGGACCCAGCGAGATATCGGTAGAACTGGCCAGTTTGCTCTGATCAAACAGAATAACTTCCTGAGGTAGCCATTCGACAGTACCGTCTACCTGCAGGTTTGTGGTCAACTGCGACTGTGTACACACGTTGCGATAGGCTTTGGTGGCGCCCGGGGTGGTAATCAATGTATGGGCGCCGGCAGTAATGGATGCATCGATGTGCAACACATCATCACCGACCATGCCACCAGGTGGGTGCAACACGTAGGTATGATTGACGCCACCTTCTGGAAAAAACGGACGTTGGACACGCAGCGGACCCTCATGCTGATGAGTGAGCAGCGTGCGCGCGCCCGCCTGGTGGTAGCGCAGCTTGAGACTGGCCTGCCAGCCCTGCGGCGGGTTGCCTGCATCGATCTGCCTGCCTGCTCCGGCCACTGAAGCTGTCACTGAATCTGCTGTCATTACCCGAACGTCCACCAAGTCGAACCTCATTGTGCGCAAGCTTTTGATTCACGTCCATCAACCCGCACTCTGACGCGCAGGCTTCACACATCAACGCGCCATTTCGGTGCAGATGGACAGCGTCTGATCCAGTTTGGTGCTGCTGAAGAATCGATGTGAGCTGGCGCCGGAATGAGGCTTTTTTTAAGGCGGTCCGTGTTGGCCACATAAGAGATATCGCGCTAAGGTAACTCTCTTTCGGGACTTGTGACAAAAAACAACACGCCCCCGCACCAAGAGACAACCATGCCATCCATCGACCAGTTTTTTCAACTTTCCCAGCGCGATACCACTGTCCGCGTCGAAGGTACCGCAGCCATCACCACCTTTCTGACCATGGCGTATATCACCGTAGTGAATCCATCGGTATTGTCCCAGGCGGGCATGGATTTCGGCGCAGTGTTTGTTGCCACATGTATCGCAGCAGCCGTGGGATCCATTCTCATGGGTCTGCTGGGTAACTACCCCATTGCGCAAGCTCCGGGCATGGGACAGAACGCCTTTTTCACCTTTGCTGTGGTGCTGGGCATGGGACACACCTGGCAGGCCGCGCTCGGTGCTGTGTTTCTGTCCGGCATTGTGTTTGTCATCCTCAGCGCACTTCCTGCACGGGAATGGTTGATCAACGCCATACCACGTAACCTGAAACTGGGCATTGCCGCAGGCATCGGCCTGTTTATTGGTTTTATCGCCTTGAGTAATGCCGGCATTATTGTTGACCATCCTGCCACCCTGGTGAGTCTGGGTGACCTGACCGGTGCGCCGGCATTTCTGTGCCTGCTGGGCTTTTTTCTCATTGTGGCCCTGACTGCCAGAAAAATCGTCGGTGCTGTGATTATTGGCATGCTTGGTGTCACCGTCATCGGCTGGTTAACCGGACATGCTGAGTTTCAAGGCATCATCGCCCTGCCGCCCTCGCCGGCACCTGTGTTTCTCCAACTGGATATCGCCGCCGCTTTTAACGTCACTATGGTGACTGTCATCATCACCCTGCTGCTGGTCGATGTGTTCGATACCGCAGGCACCATGGTCGGGGTCGCAACACGAGCAGGTTTAGTGGATAAAGACGGCAAACTGCCGCGCCTGGGGAAAGCCCTGCTGGCAGACTCCAGCGCGACGGTGATCGGCGCGCTGGCAGGCACATCATCCACCACCAGCTACATCGAGAGCGGTGCTGGTGTCGAGGCCGGTGGCCGTACCGGACTGACAGCGGTTATTGTTGGTCTGATCTTCATTGCCTGTCTGTTTTTTGCGCCGCTTGCGCAAAGCATTCCCGCATACGCAACCGCTTCCGCTCTGTTGTTTGTCGCCTGTCTGATGGCCAAAGGCCTGGCCGACCTTGACTGGCAGGACATCACAGAATCCGCGCCGGCTGTGATTACCGCACTGGCAATGCCCCTGTCTTTTTCGATTGCCGACGGTATTGGCATAGGGTTCATAACCTACGCAGGCATCAAACTCGGTAGTGGTAAGCCAGGACAATGCCCCGCAGCGGTCTACGTTATCGCGCTCATTTTCGGGGCAAAATTTGCTTTTCTTTAAGTTGTTCACTTCAACCCGCGCGCGCGGATGTTCTGCATCAGGACACCAGCGGCGGTGATGCAGTGAGCGCCTGCACTCTGTGGGCCGTGCTGTGAAATTTGTATACTGACTTCTTTCGCAACCCGGGAACCTGCAATGAATGAAGTACTGATCGAAGATAATGGCCACGTGCGCTGGATCACGCTGAACCGCCCCGAGGTGATGAACGCCATCACCTCCAACATGCTGGCGGAACTCAATGATGCATTCAAAGCTGCTGACGATGCAGCCCACGTGCGGGTGATTGTGTTAACCGGTGCTGGACGTGGATTCTGTTCCGGGCTGGACCTGAAACAGGCAGCATCAGGCGAAGGCATCGGTGGCGCAGATCTGGCATCCGCCGGAGCAAGGCACTACTCAACCCGGGAAATCTGTACGGTGACCCTGCAGCGTATGGATACACCGGTCATCGGCGCCATCAACGGCGTTGCAGCGGGCTACGGACTGGACCTTGCACTGGGTTGTGACATGCGCATCATGAGTGAAAGTGCCACGCTGATGCCAGGGTTTGCCAAAATGGGAGTGGTACCGGAAAGCGGCGGCACCTGGTATCTGCCACGCCTGTTAGGCTGGGCCAAAGCCTGCGAAGTTGCCATGCTCGGAGATAACATGGACGCACAAACTGCAGTTGCATACGGACTGGCAAACAAAGCCTGTCCGGATTCGGAGTTTGCCAACACCGTCGATCAGTGGGCTGATAAAATTGCCAGCAACGCACCGCTGGCCATCGCTGAAATCAAACGTCTGTTCCGGCATGGGTTGACCCAGGATTTTGAAAGCCACTCACATCATGTGCTGATGTCAGTGCTGAATCTTTTCAAATCCCACGATTTTACTGAAGGTGTGCAGTCGTTTGTTGAAAGGCGAGCGCCGGAATTCAAGGGTAAGTAGCAGGGTGCGATTGCACCCCGCTACATCAAAGCGTTGTATCCGGTGTTTTAGAAAAAGCGCCGGTAAGTCACGCCCACTGTACGCGGCATGTTGGTACGGAAACCCAGACGCGCACGGCCACCACGCTCTCTGTCAAAAGACAGGTCGGCATTTTCATCCGTGGCGTTATTCACGTACAACACCGCTTCCCAGCTTTCGCTGATGAATCCGGCGTTGAGGTTAACCAGCGTGTAGGGGTCAAGCTCCAGATCCAGATTGGTCACCTCTGTGCCGGTTGCGCCGGCAAAAGGCAGACCACTGACAAAAGCGCCTGCTCCGGCCACCTGGTCACTGGGTTGAGTAATGCGATCGCCGACATGTTGTACAGTTGCCTGAACAAAGAAGCTTGCACCATCAAACCATTGCGTGGGCACGGTATATGTTGCATTTCCTGACATCTGGAATTCAGGCACAGAGGCCAGACGATTGCCGTCCTCCACACCGCCGAGGACATCTCCGCTTTCTGAGCGGACTGTGCTGTCGAACTCAGATTCAACAATGCTGCCTGACAGGCCCAGTTCAAGCCCTTCCAGCGGATTGGCGGTCACCTCAATTTCGAAACCGGTTGAATGTGCATCTTCGACATTGAAAGAGATCCTCGAAGAGCAGGAACCCGCATCCAGAGTGACCTGCAGGTCCTCGATCTCAGCATGGAACGCAGCAGCCTGCACAGTAATGCCATTGTCAAATACCGCTTTGAGTCCCAGCTCATAGTTCCACAGAGTTTCGTCATCATAGGACTGGAAACTACCAAAGGTTGCCTGGTCACCAGGTGTACACAAAGCGGTGTTCAGTGGATCGTTGACACCGCCAAGGCGGAATCCCTGTGCGGCCTGAGCATTCAAGGTAACCGCATCATTCAGATCGTAGCTTGCCAGTATCCGCGGATTAAATCCGTCAGATTCCGTTTTATCGACAACGCCAGCGTCACCGGCTGCAAACAGGCCACCGGTTGTAATCGTGCGTTCCTCTTCAAAATCGTACCAGCGACCACCTACTGTCACGCGGAAATCTTCGCTGAAGTCGTAAGTGATTTCACCAAAAACAGCCAATTGCTCAATATCGTAGGGTAAGTCTGAGTTAAAGGGAGAATCTGCCGGGAAGCCGTTAGCAACCGCAGCCGAAGTGCCTGCACCGAGCACCGCGTCTGTTACTGCATCGTAACCAGAGGTGGGTAAACGCTGCTTGTATTCACGTTCGGTATCTGAATAGAACACACCAACCAGCCAGAACAACTTGCCATCGTTGTTGGAAGAGATACGTAGCTCCTGCGTGAGTTGCTCAACATCTGTTGTATCGCGCAGGTTGGAAGGCAGTGTCACAGCAGACTCGGGGAAACCCAGATCCACAGATACACTGCCGGTCAAAGCACTGGCATCACGGCTGACAAGAATGTCACGCTCGGTGTAGCTGGTTACAGAAGTCACATCAAATCCGTCAAAACTGGCTTCTACAGTAATGTCCGCCAGCAGGGTTTCGTCTTCGAAAGCCTCATCCAGCAGCAGATACTGCTCGCGCTCACCCAGGCGAATCGCTGGGCGGGTTGTGGTAAACGGGTTGGCAAAAAGGTTAAACGATTCCTGCCGATTGAAGCCGTCTGTTTCAATCTCCTGATAGACAACACGCGGTGTAATGGCCAACTGATCTGTGGGTTCAAAACGCAACGCTGCACGAATACCATTGTTGGTACCCTCGTTCACATCGTCTTTTTTGCCATTTTCCGTACGGGCATCAATAAAACCAGGGTACTGGTTGGTATACCCCACCAGTCGCAGGGCAGCCCTATCGCCCATTGGCAGATTGATCATGCCTTTGGCATGACCACCCAGATCACCATCGGTAACACTGTTCAGATTCAGCTCAAACGAACCTTGTGTCTCACCCAGCACCGGTTGATTGGTGATGTAGCGGATCGTGCCGCCTACAGAACCGGATCCGAAAATGGTGCCTTGCGGACCCCGCAGAGTTTCAACCCGATTCAGATCAAACAGATCAAAATCCGGGGTGAACAGCGACAGGGAAATCACTGATTCATCCAGATACACGCCCACCTGTTCTTTAACGCCGGGCTGGTCACGTACAATCTGGCCGGCGGATACGCCACGGATGGCCACCTGGCTCTGGCCTGGACCCAGGTTTTGAACCGTCAGGCCGGCGATATTACGCGACAGTTCTTCTATATTGCTGGCACCAGCGCGTTGTATGTCTTCCTGGGTCTGAACATTCAGGGAAAACGGGACTTCCTGAGCAGAAGTTGCTCGTTTGGTTGCGGTAACCACTACTTCTTCCATGATCTGTTCTGCTGAGTATGCAGCGATCGGTGTCAGTAATAGTGCTGACAAAAACAATTGTGTTGCTTTTTTCATATAGGACTCTCCATTTGTCCCCCTCTTTAGCGGGAGGGTGGCGGCATATTAGAGAGTTTTCAGTGAATTGCCACATTTTGGTGCGCCGGTATTTGTACCGGTTACCTGCGCTGTTCACGACCGGTCAGCCGTTCAGTTGATCCAGGAATATACAAAAAATGAGAATGCACAAAGCCATGAACACAAGTGACATGACCGTCACTCCACGGGGCGGATAAATATAAACCGCGCGGCTGACCTTCAGACCCTGCAGAATCTGTATCATCAGTGTCGTCAGCAGCGAAGCCACCAGACCAACCACATTCCACCACAACCAGGATACCTGCGGAACAAACAAAGCCACCAGTACATTCGCCACCAGGCCGACAACAAATCCACTGAGCGCCGCTTTCTGACCGATACCCTTGAGCAGCAGGGCAACCACAAACATGGCCAGCAGCGGGCCATTTGCCATTGAGCCGATCTTATTGATGGCTTCCAGAACGGTTGGCGCTATCTGCTCGACCTGAAATGAAAAGCCAATGCAGAACAAACCCCATAACAAGGTGGTTATCCTGGAACAGGTTAATGTCTGTTGTTCACTCAGCTTTTTTAGGGGTTTTACAAAATCTTCCATGGTAGCCGCCGACAACGAGTTGATTGCGGAATCTACCGAAGACATGGCTGCTGCAATCAGACCCACCATGACCAGGCCCACAAAACCCGGTGCAAAGTAGTCCATCACATAGGTAGGAAACACCATATTGTAATTTGGCTGGCCGGCTGTGTTCTGTGGCAGTGAATCAATGAATTCCGGATGGGCGCTGGCAAAAGCCGCCAATCCCATACCCAACAGGCAGTAGCTGAGTACCAGCGGGAAACGCAGCAAACCGTTTAACATGAGCACCCGCTGGGAGCCGGCGTCACTGTCAGCCGCCAGCACACGCTGAGCCTGACTCTGATCACAGCCGTAATACGCCATGTACAGAAAAAAGCCGCCAATCAACATGGGCCAGAAGCCATAATCACTGCCGCTAAAACCCCAATCGTTTACCAGCGTATCCGTCCGGTCGGCGAAAAAAGCAGACCAGCTGGTTGCGTCCGCCAGTAGAAACAAACTGACCCACACAGCGGTAACCAGCAATGCGAGTTGAATGAGATCGCTGAGCACGACGGCTCGCAGCCCGCCGAGCACATCATAAAAAATAGTTATTGCCATCAGCAGGACAACAGACCAGGCGAAGGACAGACCCAGGATGGCGCTGAGGATCAGCGCAACGCCATAGATTGTCACGCCGGTTGCAACGCCCCTGAACAGAAGAAAAGCGGCACTGGCCAGACGACGACTGGCAACCCCCAGACGCTGTTCAAGAATCTCGTAGATAGAGGTTACCTTCGCCTGCCGTGCCGGCACGATCAGCCAGATCAAAGCCGCCATCGCTAACGGCACCGCCAGTTCATACTGCAGCCACAGCAACCCCCCACCGAGGGTGAAACCAACAAACGCCGGCGCGCCAAGCAGGCTGTTGGTCGAGCACTGCGTGGCCATGGTTGAAGCCGCAAGCGAACCACTGGACATACCGCGGCCAGCAAGGAAGTAGTCTGTACTGTTAGCCTGTTTTCGACCGACATAAGCCGCAAGCAATAACATGCCGCAGAGATAGCTGCACAAAATTATCCAATCAAGCAGCAGCATTTTCTTCTCCCGCAAAGATCAGATTTCTGCATTGCCGTGTAAACTTGTTATTGTTTTCAGCAGCACCATACAGGCCGCCCCTTGAACGACTCAGAATCAGATAAGCCAGACGTTGCCTTTGCCGATCTGCGTGGCAACAGCAGCAGCGTAAACCCGGTGGATCCACCAGCCAGCGCAAGCGAATACTACCTGCTGGAACATCTATCCCACCTGTACGGCGGTGGCGTCGCACCCGAGCTGACAAAAGTGCTGCTGCAGATTGCCACAAAGCACCCAATGGCGAGCCGCGATACATCAGCATCCCGCACCCTGACCGCGGCACCCGCATTGACGGAACGCGACGTCCTGCTGATTACTTATGCTGACACCCTTGTTGATGAGGAAACCCCACCGCTGCAGGTTCTGCATCAGTTTGCCCACCAGCAGCTTGCTGACTTTTTCAGCGGCATTCATATTCTGCCGTTTTTCCCTTTTTCCTCTGATGACGGTTTTGCCGTTGTCGACTACAGCAGCGTGCGTGCTGATCTTGGAGACTGGCAGGACATCGCCGTACTGGCTGAACAGTTTGATCTGATGTTTGATCTCGTCATCAACCACTGCTCGCGTGAACATCTCTGGTTTGCAGATTTTATAAACGGCAGAGCGCCTGGCTGTGACTTTTTTATCGAACTGCCTGCCGATACCGAACTCGACGCGGTGATCCGACCTCGCAACACCCCGCTGTTGAGCGAAGTACAGACTTACGCAGGGCCTAAACATGTATGGACCACTTTCAGCGACGATCAGGTTGACCTGAACTTCGGCAATCCTGAGGTATTGTGTCGGTTTGTCGAAATCCTCTTCGACTATATCCATCGTGGCGCCAGATACATTCGTCTGGATGCCATCGCCTTCCTGTGGAAGCGACTGGGTACAAACTGTATGAGCCTGCCTGAAACTCACATGGTGGTTAAGGTAATGCGCCTGCTGATTGATCACACCGGTGCAGACGTGATCCTGCTGACAGAAACCAATGTTCCACACATGGAAAATGTCAGTTACTTCGGCCACAGGGACGAAGCACATATGGTGTACCAATTCAGTCTTGCGCCGCTGCTCTTGTACAGCTATCTGTTCAATGATGGACGTTATCTGCAGAGCTGGGCCAGCGATCTGCAGCAGCCACCTGAAGGATGTGCGTATCTCAATTTCATTGCCAGTCATGACGGCATCGGCCTGCGGCCGCTGGAAGGTCTGTTGCCAGCACATGACATCGAAGCCCTGATCAGTAACGTTCACAAACAGGGCGGTTTTGTGAGTATGCGCACCGCCAGCGGTGGTGAACAGAAAGCTTACGAATTGAACATTTCTCTGTTTGCAGCCTTTGGCGGCCGCGCGGACGTCATTCCCGCTTTCATCGGCGCGCATCAGCTGCTGCTTGCTTTTCAAGGTGTACCCGCTCTATATCTGCGCGCACTTCTTGCCAGCCAGAATGATCTTGCGGCAGTAGAACGTACCGGACGCACACGTTCAATCAACCGCGGCAAACTGAAGATCGGCACAGTGCACAAAGATCTGTCAGATAAAAACAGTCTGCCCCACAAGGTTTTTACAGCGCTGACCCATGCATTGCGGATACGCCGCCAGCAACCCGCTTTCAGTCCCGCGGCGAACCAGGAAATCATACCCAGCGGGCCCCAGCTTCTGGTGTTAAGAAGAAACGCCACGCAGCAGAACATTCTGGTCATCGCTTCTTTTTCCGAACACAGTCAATCATTTTCAATCACAAGTTTTATCGATGCGGATTTACTCAATACGACCCAGGTCATGGATCTGCTGACCCAGGCCAGCTATCCCGTTACGCACGACATCTCCGTCGCGCCCTATCAGGTTTTATGGCTGGAACTGACCGGACCCTAAATCGCCTTCAATGTATTGTTGTTTTCATCAGAATAGTGTTGTTGAAAGTCTTCTTTCACAGCGGCTAACAGGTCATCAAACACTTCAGGATAAACACTGGTCACACGATTCCAGGAAGGTATATATGGCGTTTCTTCACCGCTCTGAAGAAAAGACTCTCCAGCTTTCAGAATGTTGCTGGCAAACAGTTCTACCGCCCGCTCCTCCGCGTCGCGATCCAGATTAAGACCATTTATTTCAGCGTCATTCGCGTAAGACTCAATGAGATCCAGCGCAACACGCAGGTAAGAGGCTTTAATGGTTCGCACGGTGCCCATATCAAATACGGTGCCGAATGTTGCCAGCTTCTTGAACAGAGACTTTGCGATGTCCATGCTCATACGAGAAAGGCCACCGCTGACATCTTCAGCAGACAACGGTTGATGTTTATGATCGTAGTTATCGGCCACTTCAACCTGACACAATCTGTTAGTAGAGTAGTTGCGATAGACCTCAGACAGGACTCCGATCTCCAACCCCCAATCTGAAGGTATGCGCAGGTCTTTCAGCACATCTGCGCGCATGGAGAATTCTCCGGCAAGGGGGTAACGAAAGCTGTCCAGATAATCCAGATAAGGGTGAGGACCATTGACTTTTTTCATGGTCCGGATCAGCGGCGATACCAGCAGGCGGCTCACCCGGCCATTGAGTTTGCCATCTGCAACCCGCGCATAAAATCCTTTGCAGAACTCGTAGTTGAAGCGCGGGTGAGCTACCGGATAGAACAGGCGGGCCAGCAGGCTGCGGTCGTAGGTGGATATGTCACAGTCATGCAGCGCAACGGCTTTGGCTTCGCCCATAGCCTGAATCAGCCCGAAGCAGTACCAGACGTTACAGCCTTTGCCCAGCTCACCAGGTGCAAGGTTGAGCGCTCTGAGCCGATCCGCAACCGCTCCCATTCTTGCGCCATCGTTCCATATAACGGTATGCGCCTGGGGCAGACGGCTGAAGTACTGCAGGGCATGCTGGTACTCCCGCACATCAGCCCGATCCAGACCGATGACGATGTGTGACAAATAGGTCGCCTGGCAAAGCTCATCAACAATGGTAGCCAATGCTGGCTGGCTGAGTTCGGAGTACAGACAGGGCAGCACCAGCGTCATAGGCCGGTCCTTTGCAAAATGCTTAAGCTGCGTTTCCAGGTCGGCTAACGGCCTGCTGGAAAGGTTATGCAGCGTGGTGATGATGCCGTTCTGGAAAAAATCACTCAAAGTAAAATCTCGCTAGACGTTGGAAGAGTAGAATGTTGTATCTGCAGATGGTTCACGCGCTTTAGATAACAGCTCATTGACCGCCTCGAGCCAGGGCAGCGCACCTGCAGATTTTGCTTTCACAACATGTCTGTTTGCACACTGCAGATAACTGCCGTCGCGCTGCGGAAACAGAGCACACGCCTGTGCCGATTCCAGCATAGGTATATCGTTAGGACTGTCACCGCAGGCAAGCACCATTAACTGCGCTTCACAGGTGGCTGCAATGATCCGCATCATCGCGCGCGCTGCAACACCTTTGTCGGTAGGACTCATGACGTGGTAGAAGCGACCACCGGACACCAGCTGCAGACCATGTGCCCGCAGATGTGCTCTGAAGTCAGCCAGGCGCACGGATTCGTCACGCCAGATAATGGGCTCTGAAGCCAGACGCTGTTTTGCCAGCGCCGCGCTGTGCACATCCAAAGCGGTCGCCAACGCCACTTCTTCAGCCGTCATCCCGGCAAATCCGCTGAAGTTGAAGCTCTGGCTGCGCCTGATCTGCTCCAGGACCTCACAAATCTGCCTGTAACTCTTTGTTGGCGCAGCGCAATCCGCTTCCTGCAGCCTGTCTGCATGTATCAACAGGCTGGTCTGCAGATATTCCGGCCAGACAATACCTGCGCCGTTTTCGCTGATCAGCGGCGCATCGTAGGAAAACAGGGCTTTCAGCTCAGCCAGTTCCGCCTTGGTTTTACTGGAAACCGGTATAGTGAGTACACCCCGGGCATAGAGTTCGTTGCACATATAAGCGGCGCCTGCAAGATCGTAGCGATCATCGAGCAGAGTGCCGTCCAGATCCGTAAATACAATCGTGTGTACAGACGTGTTATCGACCAAGACCAAGACTCCCTCTCACCGCCACCGGTAATCACACTTTCTTTTCTACAGATGCGTCCTGCAAAGAGTGGGCCAGGAAAAAACTGGTCTTTATTGAACAAAAACAGCGCACGGCGGTACACAAGTGTGCAGGCACAAAAAAAGAGCCACCTTTTGCGCACCAATTCGGTGCAGAAAGCACTTTTAAATGGGCCGGCTAATGGGCCGGCGAAACATTGTTCAAAAAAGCTGGCGGGATTTGGTGCAGTTTTACGATCTATATCAATAAGCGACATTGATTCGGAAGGACCGGGGGACACATGAACCTTTATCTGCGACTCATTCTGGTGCTGATGACCAGCTTGCGACGCGTGCGTCTCAACTACGACGCGCCTTGCGTGACTCGATTCAGGGTATGGCCCCACGACCTGGATGTGTTTGGTCACATGAACAACGGGCGGTACCTGCAGATCATGGATGTCTCCCGTACCGAATGGATGGCTCGCACCGGCGTGCTGGGCGCCATGATGGCGCAGAAGTGGTCAGCTGTGCTGGGCGGCGGGCTCACCCGCTATCGACGCACCCTGAAGCTGATGCAGAGCTATGAGGTACGCACCCAGCTTGTACATTGGGATGACCGCTGGTTCTATTTCGAACACACCTTTGTTGATCTGCAAGGCAGAAAGGTTGCCGTTGGCGTCAGTCGCGCAGCCCTGCGCAGCCGATCGAAATGGGTGAACACCCAGAAAGTTGTCGATCAGGTCAGCCCCGGCGCAGTCGACCTGCCGCCGCCGGATTACATCCGCCAGTGGCAGGACATCGACGAATCAATTTTTAAACAGGCTGGCACCAGCCCGGCCCAGGAAACGAGAGATTTTATTGAGGTAACACCGTGAGCCAGACCACCGCAATGTACGATTTCTATGACCGACTCACCCGCAAGCCCTGGTTAACTGTTGCGCTGGGCGTATTGTTTATCGTGCTTGCCGGCAGCGGGCTGACACGCCTGGTAAAAGATACCTCCATTGATGCATTTGTGCCCGCAGGACACGAATCACTACTTGCCAATGAGCAAACGAAAACACTTTTTGGCCTGACCGAACCCATTGCCGTGGCTGTATTCACCCGCAACGGCACCAGCATCTTCAACGATGAAACCTTGTCCGTCGTGGCACAGATCACGACAACACTGGGCGAGCTCAGCAATATCGACCCCGAACGCATCGCCAGCATCACGTCGGAATCGTCCATTGCCGGCGTGGATGGCAGCATCCTTGTGGATCCATATTTTGACCCCGACGCCAACGTCGACATCCGCGCAGCAGCCTTGCGCTGGCGCAACATGCCTCCACACATCGATACCCTGGTTTCAGCGGACGAACAGGCAGCGGTGATCATGGCCGAGGTCATTGACCCGCGTCAGGCGTCGGCAACTTATCTCGAAGTGCAAGAGTTCATAGCCACACTCGATCATCCGCAGCTGGATTTTTATATCGCCGGCCCCGCAGCGGTGAGCGGCTATCTTTCCGACTACATCGACGCCGACGCGCGGGTGTTACAGCCGATTGTGTTCCTGATCGTGATCATCTTTCTGTATTTTGCATTCATGCGCGCCTCAGCGCTGCTGGGACCCATCGTCGTTCTGCTCGGTGCCGCCGGCGGCAGTCTCGGTATCATGGCGTGGCAGGGTGTTCCCTATTTCGCCATCACCAATGCCCTGCCTGTCATCCTCGTCGCCATATCCGTGGCTGATGCGATTCATATTCTGTCCGCCTATTTTGAACGCAGAGCGCGTTTACCGGAAAAAAATCCTCGCCTGGTTGTCATCGATGCCATGCTGGCCATGGCGCGCCCCATCACACTGACCACGCTGACCACCATTGCAGGTTTTACCGGCATCGCCGTGGTGTCGATAATGCCCCCCATCGCCTACTTCGCCTGGTATGCGATGCTTGGCGTTGCGCTGGCATGGGTGTTTTCAATTTTTGTGTTGCCTGCTGTGTTAACGCTGTTACAACCCAGACCCAGTCCGCTGTTTTCAGATTTCGGCATGAAAGGGCCTGATTTTATCGGCGTCTGGCTGGGACAGATCAGCCTTCTGGGTGGGCGCTACCCGCTGGCGGTTCTCGGCGGTTTTCTGCTGATCATCATATTCGCGGTAGCAGGCGCCCTGGAGCTTCGTGTTGATCGGTCTCAGGTCAATAACTTTGCCCCGGATGAACCTATCCGGGTTGCAGACGAACGCATCCACAATACATTTGCAGGCACCGCCTTTCTTGACGTCATCATATCGACTGAAGAGCCCGATGGATTACTCAACGCGCACCGCATGCAGAAAATCGCTGATCTGCAGGCGTGGTTGGAAGATCATGCACACGTCAGCAAAACCGTAAGCATCGCTGACTATCTGTCTCTGCTGCACAACGCAATCAACAATCAGACGACCAGCGGCGAAAGAACCCTGCCTGCCACAGACGATGCCATCGCTCAGTACCTCATGGTGTATGAAGCGTCAGGCGACCCCAGCGATCTGGAGGAGGAAATTACCCCCGACTACGACGCCGCTCTGGTACGTACGGTTCTGAATTCTCATTACTTTTCGGATAGTCGTGAAGTTGTTCAGGAACTTCAGGCATATCTGACAGACAATTTTGTTGAGCCTGGCCTGCAGGCCACAATCGCAGGCGATGTAAATGTCGCGTTCCATTGGATGACCCGGCTGCAGGAAAGCCATTTTAGCGGCGTTGCCCTGTCCCTGCTGCTGGTTCTGATCATGTCCGTTTGCGTATTCCGCGCACTGAGTGTTGGGATTATTGCAGTTATACCAGTGTCATTTACGGTGTTGTGCATCTACGGTGTCATGGGCTATCTGGACATCTACCTCGAACCAGCCACCAGTATGTTTGCCGCCATATCCGTAGGTGTTGGCGTCGACTTTGCCATACACCTGGTAGACCGCCTGCAATACGAAATTCGCCAGGCTGCTGCCAACGGCGAATCAAACTCCGTGATGAGCATTATCAGCTCAGTTGTGCCCAGCACGGCACGGGCCTGTTTCTTTAATGCCGCTGCTTTGGGCGTCGGTTTCTCCGTCCTTATGATATCCGATCTACCTACGCTGCAACGCTTTGGAGGCCTTGTTACCGTCGCTGCCCTGGCCAGCTTTCTGTGCGCTCTGATTATCGTACCGGCATGTTATGTACTGCGGGAACGGTTTCTGCAGGCTCGTATAAGCTTGCCCATCAAATCGCTGGCAGGAATGGTTGTTGTGTCGGCCGGTTCGTTAGTTTACAGCCCCCATGGCGAAGCGTTCAGCGCCCAGGAAGTTGCCGCTGCGGTAGCAAACCGCGCAGAAGCGCCGCAGACCACGCGCACGATTCAAATGACGCTGACAGATAAGCGCGGCAGAGTTCGGGAACGTCAGGCTGTTGTTTTTCGCGCTTCAGAAGAGACCACCAGGCTGACGCGCATCACTTACCTCGAACCCAAGCGCGTTCGCGAGCTCACCTTTCTAAGCCGTGATCACCAGGCTGAGAACAGGAGCGACGAGCGTTGGTTGTACATTCCTGCAGCGGGGAAAACCAGGCGCATTCCGGCATCCGACCGCGGAGATTATTTTCTGGGCACTGACTTTACCTTTGAAGATATGCAATCGGACTTCAAATTCGACTTGTCCGACTACAATTTCTCGCTGTCAGGCACGGAACAGGAGGGCGAAAACACCATCTACATTATCCAGGGTACACCGGTAGACCAAAACATCGCCCAACAGCTCGGCTATGGTGGATTTACAGCCCGGATCAACGGTCAATCCTGGTTTCCTGAAAAAATCGATTTTGTTGACCCGAAAAATCGATCACTGAAAACCATCACTGTGAGCGGACTGAGACAGATCGAAGGCGTATGGACCCCTTCAAGTGTTGAAGCCAGACATCACATGACCGGACACACGACTCAATTTGACTATGTCAGCATCCGCCATGAGATTGGATCATCGACAGATATCTTTGCGCCCGCCAATCTGACCCGCGGTTTACCCGCGTCATGGTAGGCCCTGATGCCAGAAATCACCGCTGGCAGTGGCCAATCTGGCTGCCCCTGTGTCTGTCTGTCTGGTCGGGGCTGGCGTTCGGCCTGTCGTCCGGCAAAGCACAGCAGGGACATTGGGACGGCGGCCTGATCACATCTATCAGCCACTACCACAGCCTGAATCAGAGTGAATCCGTTAGATCAAAGCTGGAGTTCGGACCCTACGTGGAGTGGTCACAAAGCGAGAACAAAACCTGGGTATTCTCCGGGCGCATAACCGCTGACGCGCAGGATCTGTTTTTGCCGGGCGAACCTGAATTCCACAGTTACTCCAGCGGTTCTCGACCCTACGCAACGGACAAGTACTGGGTGTTTGAATTGCGCGATGCCTATCTGGAACTTGATTCTGGTGGCAGCCAGATAAAACTTGGCAAACAACAGATTGTCTGGGGGGCGCTGGATGGTATAAAGGTGCTGGATGTACTCAACCCACAAAGCTTTGAAGAGTTCATTCTCGACGACTTCAGTTCATCGCGTATCGGACTGTGGAGCCTCTATGTTGACACCACAATTGCCGGATGGCGCACAGAGCTTGCACTCATTCCCGATACTTCTGTGCACTTCATACCCCCCTCAGACGCCCGGTTCGCACTGACTGCACCCAGGTTCCAGTTTGGTCATGAGGCCCCAGGCAATCAGACGAACACCCTGACCATCGGGCCAGACGACAAGGAAGGCACGGTTGGCATCAGATTTTCACGCTACCTGGGCGGCGTCGACCTGCAACTGGTTGCGGTGTCAGGCCTGGACTTCGAACCCTATGCGCAGATCGTGGCAGATACCAGTCTGTTTATGCCTCCAGGTAGCGGGCCTCTACTGAGTTTAAGTCATGCGCGACGCGAGGTGTATGGATTTGCCGCACAAACATCGATCGCCCAAAGTGTCCTGCGCCTGGAAGCCTCTTACATAGCGGATCGCACATTTAATCTGCGAACACCGGTGTCCCTGACGCACAGAAAACTGAACCAGTGGCGGGCAGCACTGGGGTTCGATATAAATGCCCCGTTAGGACTATTTGTGAACATCCAGTATCTGTATGACCAGGTTATCGATGCGCCCGCAGGCCTGACCCGACCAGAGACAGAACAGATACTGACCACATTTCTGAGAAAGACGTTTGCTTACGATACCTTCAAATACGAACTGAGGTATTACACATCTTTAGAAGACAAAGACGCCATGTTGTCCAACCGGCTGGAATATCAGTTGAATGACAACATGTTGCTCAGACTTGCATACGACAACTTCAGAGGCACGGCGAAAGGTAACTTCGGCCAGTTCAGTGAACAGGACCAGGTTTCTTTAACATGGCAGTGGACGTTATAGCCATGGGCAGGCAACAAACTGAACAGGAGGTCGCCATGACAATGCACCAGTCAACCATTGATCGCCTCATCCCTGGGGCAGGTTTACAGTTTTATCAGAATACCGCTGATGGAAATCGGCGCTCGCGTCCGGCTTACCCGATTTATCGGGTATTGTCGTTCATGAGCGCAGCAATTCGTTCCCGCGCCGATGCCCACAGGCGCTCAACCGAACGGGTCGACAAACCCAGCGCTTCTGAAGTTTCCGTGGTTGTGAAACCTGCAAAATAGCGACACTCAAAAACCCGGGCCAGTTGAGCATCTTCTCTCTCCAGGTGTTCCAGAATCTCGTCTACCTGAAGCAGAAATTCCGCATCCTGCTGGGCCGGGTCAGCCACACTGGTATCGGTGTAGGTGCGTTCGTTACCGCTGCGCTTCTGCGCTGTTGTATAACGCACTTCGTCAACGATTATCTGGCGCATGATGGACGCCGCGAGCGCAAAGAACTGCTGTCGGTCATCAGGTTGTAAGTCGCCACCCGAGAGTAGTTTGAGAAACGTCTCATTCACCAGTGTCGTGGCACCCAACCCGCCTTCGCCCCGGGTGCGATTCTGCGCCATCGTTTTGAGCTGGGGATAAATCAGTTCTGCCAGTGCGTCAAACGCCCCTGTATCACCCTGTTTGTAGCGATCCAGCAGGAGTGTGACTTCACTGGCCATCAGCCAGCGGCCTTGCCAGCGGCAGCGGTTGCGGCAAACACCAGTTCTGCGACCAGGGGTTTGCCGCTGCGCACTTCTTCATCTGTCAGACCATCCAGCTCATGAGGAAAAACCAGCCAGCGATTGGTTTCGTGAACGTAATAATCCGGGCTCAAGGCAGTGACGTTTTTTTCCGGCTTAAACCAGACAGTAGCGATGCGGATATCTTTTGGCAGATTGCGGCGCGTCAGACGCTCCAATTCAGCGATGATGGCTTCAATACTGCGGCCGCGGTCAAAGACATCATCTACGATCAACACGGAGTTATCGTAGTTCAGGTTTTCCAGGAGATAACCCAGATTGTGCACCTGAACCTGATGGTTAGTTTCGTCAATCCCCTGGTAGTAGGAGGTACGGATGGCAATGTGGTCTGTTTCGATGCCTGCATATTTCATGAGCTCCTGAACGGCTATGCCTACCGGTGTACCCCCTCGCCAGACGGCAACAATGAAGTCCGGTCGAAACCCGGACTCAATGACTTTAAGCGCGAGGGCAAATGAATCGCGTAGCAACTCGTCGGCTTTGATGTAAATTTTTTCGCTGTGTTCCGGGTTTTTCTGTTCTGACATTTTTCTTATTTTTTTATGAGTGCAAGAATGGCAGGTGCAAGAGGCGATTGCCTTTTAACACCTGCAGGTTCTGGTTTAAAAGCCCAGCGCTTTGGCATAACGATCGCGATGATAAGCCTGATTCCCAAACGCGGTTTCCAGCACGCGTGCGCGCTTCAGGTAGAATCCCGCATCAAATTCATCTGTCATACCGATACCGCCGTGAATCTGAATCAGCTGGTTGGACATGACATGGAGGAAGTCTCCGACACGACATTTTGACAGTGAGCAGACCTCTACAAGATTATCCGCATTCGCATCGATGGCCTGCAACGCGTGTTCCACGCAGGAACGGGCAAGTTCCATCGCAGTGTACAGTTCAGCGGCACGATGCCCTAACGCCTGGAAAGAGCCAATCACCCGCCCGAACTGCTCGCGGGTTTTGAGATACTCAAGGGTCATGTCAAAAGCCTGGGCTGCGGTGCCTAACATTTCAGCCGCAAGACCCGCACGCGCTCGATCCAGTACGGCTTCCAGGTCGACATAACCACCATCTGACTTACCCAGCACACTGTCTGCCGCAACTTTTACGTTGTTGAACGTGAGATGTGCATACCCGCGACTATCGACGGTGTGGATGGGTGAACGACTCAACCCGGGTGCATCCGCCGGCACCAGAAACAGCGTAATACCGGTTTCATCTCCGGGTTTTCCTGTGGTGCGTGCGGCAACCACAAAGGTTGTCGCTGCCATACCTTCCAGGACAAATGTTTTTTCGCCCTGCAGCACAAAACTTCCGTCATCAGCTGTGGCCTGCAGCGCAATCTGTGTCGGTGCGTGGCGCGCAGATTCATCCACCGCAAGGGTCAGAATTTCACTGCCGTCAACCACCCTGGGTAACAGCGCCTGCTTCTGCTGATCATTGCCTGCAAGCAACACCGCTGACGTGCCAACCAGAGCGGAAGCAAACAGAGGTGAAGCGGTCAGCTGCCGACCAAGTTCCTCGAGCACCACGCCAAAAGTCAGGTAGCCAAGGTCTGAACCGCCAAATTCTTCGGGAACCAGGATACCCGTCCAACCCATTTCCACCATGGCTTCCCAGGTTGCCCGGGTGTATTTCAGTTCAACGCCGCTGTCGCGCATTGCTCTGAATTTGAGTACCGGAGACTGTTCTGTGACCCAGGATTTCGCCTGGTCTCTGAGCATACTCTGCTCTTCTGTTAATGCTGCCATGTGTTTAACCCTTCTGCGTGGTTTCGGGTAGACCGAGAATGTTTTTGGAAATGATGTTGTTCTGCACTTCGTACGACCCGCCATAAATAGAGATCGCTTTGCCAGAGAGCCATTCACGAACGTTGTTCAGCTCGTTGGGTGTGAAATGATCACCTTCCCACCCGATACCCTGGTTACCCATCAACTCCAGGGTCAGCTCAGATTTTGTCTGCGCCACCCGGGTTGCGGAATTCTTCAGGATGGACGCTGCGGCACTGACTTTCGGGTTACCCCGCGCCTCAGCGGTAATCCGCGCAACAGTCAGGCCGTGAGCTTGCGCATCCATCAGGTGATTGGCCACCCGTACCCGCAGATCCGCATCAGCCAGCCGACCATCGGCATCGGTACCCACATATTTCTTTGCAACTTCCTGCAACGAATCTGCCTTGTCGGCAGGCGCGCCTCGGGCACTGGTCTGACTCTGACGTTCATGCTGCAGCAGTCGTTTCACCACGCTCCAGCCATCGTTCAGGTCACCCAGCAGGTCTGATTTTTCTGCCCGCGCATCAGTGAAAAACGTTTCACAGAAAGGTGAGGCACCTGCAATCAGGCGGATTGGTCTTGTCTGCACGCCTTCCTGGTCCATTGGCAGCATGACAAAGCTGATACCGTCACGCTTTTTCGCGGTTGGGTCAGTTCGCACGAGGGCACCACACCACTGTGAAATGTCAGCGCCTGAGGTCCATATTTTCTGGCCATTGATGACAAAAAAATCACCTTCATCTACCGCCTTGGTGGCCAGCGAAGCGAGGTCCGAGCCCGCATTGGGTTCGGATAAACCCAGGCACCAGCGCACTTCCCCACTGGCAATACCGGGCAGGTGCTTCTGCTTCTGTTCGTCGGTCCCATATTCGAGTACCGTCGGGCCAACCATGGTGACCCCCATACCCGCAAGCAATGGAATAGGGTTCATGGCACCAATTTTGCCCATCTCCTGGGCAATCACGCGCGCCTCCGGCTGACTGAGCGCCGCGCCACCGTACTCTTTTGGCCAGGTCGGCGCTCCCCAACCCTGTTCCGCCAGTTTCTGGCGCCAGACCTCCAGCTGCTGCGCCGTTTCCGGATCAGAAATGCGTTCATAACCCAGCATTTTATTCGCCAGGGAGGGTGGGAAATTATCCGCAAGCCAAGCGCGTGTTGTTTCGCGAAATTCGGTCAGATCGGTCTCTGTCATGGTACCTGTGCCTCTTTCCTAAGTGTCAAACAGCAAACAGATAATAGTACCACCGATCAAACGTCGCTCTAAATCATCCAGGTGAGAAAAATTGAAAAATTGCAGCGTTGAAGGCGTTGGCGATGTAACCCCGGGGTTACGCCTATGCTCTCACACCCGGCACGATCAGTATTGCAATGCAGGCAGATCTGTCATTAATCGAACCATCGCAGCCAAGCTCTTGGAGATTGAATTTTAACAGCTTACTGACCCTGCCCCATGGAGAAACCAGGCTGGCCATCGAAGGTATACAGGTGTTCGGTTTTCACAAAATCCACACCCGCCAGATCCAGGCTGTTAAGCAGAGACAGCACCTGTCGGTTATCCAGTCCACCAACGTGATCAACATCCGCTTTGAAACGACAACGCCAGTGATCCGTGCAGTAAGTTTCCGGGACACCCTGTGGCCATACCTGCACGCCCCGGTTTGTGATCATCTGGAGTTCAAGCGGCGTACTGTCAACAGCATTGATCTGCTGCGCAAGTTCCTGGGGTTTGACTCTGGCCTGCACAAACACATCCACACCCACCAGCTCCTGCAGCGGTTGATGTGACGGCTTCGAAGGCGTTACGTCAAGACGCTTGCGGGGGTAATGCGCCTGCCCAAGTGTTTCTGATGTTTTACCCAGACGCTCGATAACCGCCGAAGCGAATTCGTCAGTACCGACACACTGATAACCCCTCCCGGGCTGATAAACATCTTTTGTGTGGATGCCATCTTCTATTGTGCACAGCCAGGCATTATGAATGCGCTCCGCATAGTCACCCAGGCCCAGATGGGCCAGCATTTTCACTGATGAAATAAGCAGACCTGATGGATTGGCGATGTTCTGACCCGCAATATCCGGGGCCGAACCGTGGATCGCCTCAAACACGCTGATCGACTCACCAATGTTCGCCGATGGCGCCATACCGACGGAACCTGCTACTTCCGCCGCGATGTCCGACAGAATATCTCCGTATAGATTGGGCGTAACAATCACATCAAAGGCTGCCGGGTCACTGGCCACTCGGGCCATGCCGATGTCGACAATCATGTGATCCGTTTCCACATCGGGATATTCTTTTGCAACCTCATCAAAGACCTGGTGAAACAGGCCATCCGTGAGTTTCATGATGTTGTCTTTTGTCATGCAGGTCAGGCGTTTGCGTTTACGTGTCATGACAAACTCGAATGCATAACGCACAATCCGCTCACACCCGGGTCGCGAGATCAGTTTCAGACATTGCACAACGTCCTGGGTCTGACGATGTTCTATTCCCGCGTATAGATCTTCTTCGTTTTCCCGAATGATGACCAGGTCAACATCCGGGTGATGCGATGCGACATACGGGGTGTAAGAGCGAACCGGACGCACATTAGCAAACAACCCCAGACTTTTGCGCAACGTTACATTCAGGGATTTCATTCCGGATCCCTGAGGCGTTGTCATCGGTCCTTTCAACAACACACCGCTGTCACGTATCGCCTGCCAAGCCGCCTGCGTGACGCCGGAGGTGAGACCCTGTTCCCACACTTTCAGCCCCATATCAATGGCATTGAACTGCAGCGGCACCTGCGCTGCCTGCAGAACACGCAGCGTCGCCTGGGTGATCTCGGGGCCCACACCATCGCCGGGCGCAACGCTGACCTGTTGTAAAACTTCCCCTTCCACCTGTGGACTCATCTTGCTGACCTCTGGCACTACCACCGTGCCGGTCTGGAGTGGCAACTGTTGTTTTAGCGCAGTAGACATCCGGCCTTATCCCTTACCTGTTATGGCGCGGCACAGACTATGCACAACAATGCATCGAGAAAAGTCGACAAAGGCTCAGTGATTACTCGGTTTAACTGATCAATACTTTTCAAGCGGGCTTGTCACTTTTGTGACGCCGTTGGCAGAAACCAGGAGAACAGCGTCCTAATCTAGACGGCCATCAAGGCTGAATAACCCAGGGAAGGTCTGCTTATGCAGCTTAACGACACGCCTCTCGCAAGTCGCATGGAAGGTCGCCTGTTTGCTCTTGAAGGGCGCCTGTATCTTGTCATCGAAGTGAACACAGCCACCCAGAGCGCACGGGTCAGCTGTCGCGCTAACGGTAAAAATCGTGTATTCGATATGCCCGTCGCAGAGGTGGCCGCGCGGCTGTGCAGCAACGCACATATTGATCTTGACGGGCTCAATGACAACACCACAAACGCACGTGTTACCCAGCAGCAGGATGGATGGTACTTTCGTGCCCGGGAAGGATTACAGGGGCCTTTCGCCTGTCAATCAGAAGCGAAGGAACATCTGCAACACTACATAACAGCAAGCCAGAGTTGATTTGTTAGAGCCGGGGCAGCGGGATAAACTCATCGTCATCAATCACCTTTGCAAAGCGGTTCTCGGCCCAGTCCTGTTTCGCCCGCTCGATACGATCCAGCGAGCTTGAAACAAAATTCCACCAGATATAACGTTTGCTGTGCTTAGCACCACCAATAACCATGACCCGCGCAGGTGCCAGGCTGCGCAGGGAAGCAGCCGTATGCGCGTTCACAACAAGCAAGGTACCGGCCTCGTAGGCCTCACTATCCAGCACGACAACGCCACTGACAATGTATGCCGCCATCTCCTCGTACCCATGAGGCAAATTCAGCTCACAGCCTATCGGCAGCTGACAATCCAGATACAACGTTGGGGTATACGTCGTGACAGGTGAACGGAGCCCGTATGCCTCCCCCATGATCACCCTCACATGCGCACTGTTCACCTCAAGCTCGGGAAGCTGTGCAGCAGTTGTGTGAGCAAATGCAGGAGGCATTTCTTCCTGGGCATCAGGCAGCGCCATCCACGACTGAATTCCATGCAAAGTTGATTCGAATTGAAAATCTTCACCTGGACGTTCTGAATGGACAATACCACTACCGGCAGTCATCAGGTTCACCGCGCCAGGCTGTATTGGTTGCACCACACCCAGGCTGTCCCGATGCAGGATTTCTCCTTCGAACAGGTACGTAATCGTTGCAATTCCGATATGCGGATGGGGTCGTACATCTATACCTTTACCCGGCGGAAATTGTGCTGGACCCATGTGGTCAAAAAAGATAAAGGGCCCAACCATCTGCTTTTCTGAAGCAGGCAGTACCCGACGTACAGTGAAGCCGCCAAGGTCTTTTTCCCGCGACACAACCGCTAATGAAACACTGCCGGTGCAACTGCTGCAGACAGGCTCCAGAGCATCTTCATAACTCATTGAACATGCTCCCCTGTCGCCAGCATTGGCGCTGCATCGAGTTTCTGTGCATCCATCATGGTTGCGACCCGCATCAGGGCCGCCACTATCTGGTGTTGTTCCCATTCAGCCAGTTCTTTAAATCGCTGCACAAATTCCTCCTGCAGGGGTTGAGGTGCAGCAGCCCGCAGACGGGATCCTTTAGCCGTCAGGAAAACATCCACCCGACGTTTATCGTGTTTACTGCGTTTCCTGGTCACCAGACCGTTTGCCTCAAGCCTGTTCAGGATACTCGTCACTGTCGCCTGAGACAGGCTGACCTGACGCCCTATTTCAGAGATCGACTGATCACCGTATTTTTCGATGGCGTTCATCACAACCAGTTGCGGAGTGGTCAGTCCGGTGTCTTTCCCCAACCGCCGTGAATGCAGGTCTGTGGCGCGAATGATCTGTCGCAGCGCAACCAGTACTTCGTCTGTTAACTCGTTCATAGCTTCATTGATCATCTGGTGGTGCTTTCTAGCACGCTAGACAGCGTTGGGTAAATGAGTAATGCACTTATGAGCGTTACGGTCATTTGAAAATCAGATATCGGATCAGAAAAACATACACAGGGACAACATTTTTTTCCAAACCCTTGACGCAGGATGAGGTCGTTGATATTTTCAATCAATCGACTGTTTTAATCAATTGATTGATTTAATCCATCGATCTGAATTTTTCGGCAAATCATAGAGTCAACTTGGGGAGAGGTATGAACATACATAGCCGGCTGAACAAAAGACTTCGCTACATCACACCAGTGTTTTTCAGCATATTCTCAGGCGGAACACCTGGCACAGCTCTGGCTGAAACCCCCAGCGCAAATGGCTACATGGAAGAGGTCATCGTCAGAGCGCAACGCCGCAGCGAAGACAAACAGGATGTCCCGGTCCAAATCACGGTCCTGGGCAGCGATGATTTACGCGCAAATGACGTCCTCACTATGGAGGACCTGAACGGTAAAGTGCCTGGCGCGTACTTCACCGGCGCGGGTAACTACGGCGGCTCATCCGTCACCATCAGAGGCATTGGAGGTTCTGCCACCGTGTTTGGCGAAGAACCTGTTGCCATCTTTTTTGATGATCAATATCTGCCCCGCAATGGTAACAGCACACAATCCCTGTTAGACGTTGAGTCGGTTGAAATACTGCGCGGACCACAAGCAACACTATATGGTCGCAATGCTACCGCTGGCGCATTGCTACTGCGTTCGACACGTCCCGATGTGCAGCAGGCACAGGGTTATGCGCGTGTAGGTGCGGCGGAGTTTGGACAGAGGCGCTACGAAGTGGCCTACGGCACACCACTGAGCGATACCGTCGCGGTACGCGGCGCAGCGCTGCTCAACAATCGAGATGGGTGGGCAGATAATATATCCACCGGGCGCAGCCTGGATCAGTTTGAATCACAAAGAGCACGTCTGTCGCTGCAATGGGCGCCTAGCGACACGCTGTCGGTTTTTGCTCTGGTGGAAGCTGCTAAAGCGGAGAGCCGGGTCGCTCGCGCCCGCTATGCAATCAACAGCGACAATTCCATCAGGATATCCCGTGCTCAGATCGACGCAATTGAGGACGGCGACATTGCAAACAATGACCCAAATTTTTCTGATTTCAGTGACCGCCGCGCTGTTGTGGCGTTGACCCGTCAGTTTGATGGCTTCGACTTAAACATTGATGCAGGCTACTTCTACGCAGACTCGGAAGGCGCAACAGACTCGGATGGCACAGGGGACTCTCTGTTTGCGAACATTGGGCAATTCGAAATAGAAGTGTTCACCCAGAATATCAGTCTGGTCTCTACAAGCAGTGGGCCACTTCAGTGGATCGTTGGCGCCTCAGCTGTGCAGGATCAGTTTGATATGCCCTACTTCTTCATTTCAAATTACCTGGCGGTTGGCGGCGCAGGCGGCGACTTCCGCTTTTTCTCCGAATTAGACACGACCGCCTATGCTGGTTTTGGCGAAGCGACGTACAGTTTCACAGATAAATTTCACCTCACCGCAGGTTTGCGAGGTACCTATGAAACGAAAGACGTCAGTGTAGATACGCTGTTCCTGATCTTAAGCAGCGGCGGCCTGCTTGCAGATCCACCCGTTTATAAAGATGATGAATCCTGGACCGCGTTCAAACCACGCCTGATTGCCGCCTACGACCTGCGCGAGTACATCAATATTTTTGCCAGTATTTCCAGCGGTTTTAAGAGTGGTGGCTACAACGCTTTCGGTCAGGTTCCCGCATACGATGAAGAAGAAATTCTCGCTTACGAGATCGGCGCCAAAGGACGATTCCTTGACGATCGGCTCGAACTGAACGCCGGCCTTTTTTACTACGACTATGAAGACCTGCAGCTGAGGCTTGGCGTCCCTACTGGCGGTGTCGCCATAACCAACGCTGGCGCAGCCGATATTCTGGGTTTCGAAGTGGAGTTTGTCTATCAGCCCATCGACGGACTGACCCTGTCAGGTTCTATCGCACTGCTTGACACTGAGTTTAAAGATTTCATTACGCGTGATCTTGCAGGAAATCTGGTGGATGCTTCCGGCAACGAGTTATCGCGAGCTCCTGAGGAACAGTTCACGCTCGGCATGAACTATACGCGAGGCATCAGCAATCACTTAAACGTTGGTTTCAGCGCCTTTATTGCCAAACGCAGCGATGTATTTTTCCGCGAAACCAATCAGGATTCTCGAGCCTGGTATGGTGAACCCATAACCGAAGTGGACCTGCGTATTGAACTGTCGAGCAAAGACGATCGCTGGAGGCTTGCCGGCTACGTGCAGAACATCACTGACAACAGAACCGTTGTTGGGGTTGAGGCCGCGGGTGATTTCCCCATCGCAAGCTTCAACGAGCCACGGAAAGCCGGCATGGAACTGACGGTGAACTTCTGATGAACAATCGATTAGCTAATCTCCGACGAGTCATCACCACAAACGTGACTGGTCGCTCCACTGTGCTCATCGACGGGCCGCCAGCGGCCAGTATACAGTGGGGGGAAGATGCCGGGTTGTTTGATATCTGGGCAGACGACGGCATCCAGGCAATTCCTGAGTTTCTCGCGGCTGACAAGCAACCCAAAGTTGTCCTCGAACCACCTGCTGGTGGAGTGAAGGTGCGATGGTTCAGCATCGCACCCGACGATCCTTCCAAAACAACTGCAACGCTTTCGCGGGAAGCGTCAGAAGCTTTTGATGAAATGGGAGCCGGACATGCTCGACCGGACACTTCCCGCCACCCTGGCATGCACACCACGCAGACAATCGATGCTATTATCGTGATCAGTGGTGCGGTGCGATTGATACTGGACGATGCAGAAGCGCTTCTGATGCCCGGCGACGTAGTGATTCAGCGGGCGACCAATCACGCATGGGCGGCAATTGGTGATCAACCGGCACTGATGGTTGCAGTTCTGATTGACCGTCCGGAGCAGGGTGTTTGGAGCTGAACTTTCTGTGCTGACATAATTGTTTAACACAGAGATACAACGGCGCTCCAAATCTTGTGGCCTTGGGTATTTGGTTAGAAAAGAATGAAAACCACAAATGATGCCATCTTAGATGCTGCGTGCCGACACTTTGCACAATCCGGTTTCGGCGGCGCATCGTTACGCGCAATTTTACGCGACGCAGGAGTAAATGCGGCGGCAGCCCACTATCACTTTGGCTCTAAAGAGGCCGTTTATCGGGCTGCTGTCGAGCGGACGCTCGCCCCTCTGATGCAAACCCGAGCCGACCAGTTTGCGAATCTCTCTCTCAATCAGCGCGACCCCGCAAAAAATCTCGACGCCCTGATAAGAGCATACGTCACTCCACACCTGCAGTTGTGCGCTGATCCAGCACAACACAATTACATGACTATGATGGCCCGTTTTGGTGCAGAACCTGAAGCAATAATTGCGGGTATTTACGCGGATATCGTCGAACCGACACGAAAACTGTATCTGAACGCGCTCACCGAAATTGTTCCCCAGGTTGACCTGGATACTGCCCGTCGTTTGTTCGGTTGGGTTACTCTGATCATGAGCAGCAGCCCATTTGAACCCGGCTACCAGTCAATGTCCGGACATTCAGCGATGCCAATTGATCCAGAACCGCTGATTGACCATGTTGTAGCCATGAGTCGCGGCGGCATTCTCGCTGTAGCCAGACTCTAAACCAGAGACACTCCTCCAGCGCAGCTAGCGCTACGGGGAGTTACGGATTCACATCACCGTATGACCTGATCCAAGCTGAATAAGTCATCAATGTCTTTGAGGCTCACAATGGAAAACCCGGTGAAAATTCACTTTCAATGCAACGCCCAGGGCTGCATCAAATTGGCAATTCAGTGCCCGACCTGCAGTGAACTGCAGGATCTGCCGATCGCAGACGTTCAAAGTGGAATAGGCTTTATCTGCAAGTGTGGCGAAGAATTCCCGCTACACGCTCAAGCGCTGAAACCGGTAGCGCATGAAGTGGACGAACTGCGCCACCTGATTCGGCGCACGATCACAGTACCCGTTTAGCAGGTGCACAGCCCTGCTGTTTCAGCGTGCCCGCCGTACCCCGCCAGCTGAATTATATATATTGTGCTCTATGCATTTATTTTTATGATCCATCTGTATATACTGCGTTTTTTTCAGTATATGGAGCTTATGAACCGATTTTTGCCAATAATTATGTATTGAATACATTATATTTATTGCGCTTATTGATCGTCACACACCAATGAAATTCAGCAAACCGCAGCGGCAGGACGGACCAGCGATGTTCAACCTGGTCAAGCGCTGCCCTCCCCTGGACGTTAACTCACGCTACTGCAATCTCCTGCAGGCCACGCACTTCAAAGAAACATCTATCGTCGCGCATGAGGATGGCCATCTTGTAGGTTTTGTTAGCGGTTACCGACTACCCCAGCACCCTGATGTACTGTTTATCTGGCAGGTTGCCGTAGATAGAAGTCAGCGCGGGAAAGGTCTGGCCAAACAGCTGTTACTGCGGCTCGTGGCTCGCACACCGCAAATCACCAGTCTGGAAACTACCGTAACACCGGATAACAAAGCCTCCCAAGCACTCTTCAATGCAGTCGCTGAGAAACTGTCAGCTCGAATGACGACAACAACGCTTTTTGAAAAGCACGCCGATTTCGAAGGCCAGCATAATGATGAAGTGCTTTTCCATATTGGCCCGTTCAATACAACTGCCGCTGCCGATGTATCACCCATCCCTGTCGAGGAAATTACCGCATGAACACAATTTTCGAAGATGTTGAGTCCAACGTGCAGAGCTACGCACGATCATTTCCGGTCCTTTTCGAACGAGCAAAAGGTGTCTACCTGTACGATGAGCAAGGGCGCAGATACCTGGACTTCCTCGCCGGTGCCGGCACATTGAATTACGGGCACAATCACCCGACTTTAAAGGAGGCGCTGCTGCGCTACATTGAGCAGGACGGCATTACCCACGGCCTGGATCTGCACACCTGCGCAAAGGAAGCCTTTCTGGAGAAGCTGCAGAACTACATCCTTAAACCCCGCAATCTGGATTACGTTGTTCAGTTCACAGGCCCGACCGGTACAAATGCCGTCGAAGCCGCATTGAAAATCGCGCGCAACGTGACCGGCCGGCACAACGTGATCAGTTTCACAAACGGTTTCCACGGCGTCTCACTGGGCGCAATGGCAGCAACCGGCAATTCACACCATCGAGGCGCAGCAGGCATACCACTGACGGGAACCACACCCATGCCCTTCGATGGATATCAGGGCAAAGATGTTGATACCGCAGCGTTTGTCGAACAGATGATTGATGACCCCTCCAGCGGAATGGACGCACCAGCGGCTGTGATTGTTGAAACTGTCCAGGGAGAAGGCGGCCTGAATGTCGCCAGCTTCGACTGGCTACGCTCAATAGAAAAGATCTGTCGAGATCGACAGATTGTAATGATTGTTGACGATATTCAAGCTGGCTGCGGCCGCACCGGCTCTTTTTTCAGCTTTGAACCCGCCGGAATCAAACCGGATATTGTCACTCTGTCTAAATCTCTGTCCGGCTACGGCCTGCCTTTTGCCGTTACCCTGATGAAACCAGAACTCGACCAATGGAAGCCGGGGGAACACAACGGTACGTTTCGTGGCAATAACCACGCCTTTGTGACAGCCGCGGCTGCGTTGGATACATTCTGGCAGAGTGAGACATTCATGCAGCAGGTTGATGAACGAAGTCAGCAGCTGGCAGAACACCTGCAGAAGCTGAGCAGAGAATTTTCAGGTTCGGGTGTAAAGCACAAAGGTCGCGGTATGATGCAGGGTCTTTCGTTTGCAGATGGGGAAACTGCAGGTGCCGTCGCGGCTGAGTGTTTTGATAACGGTCTGATTATTGAGACAAGCGGCTCGGAAGGTCAGGTATTGAAGTGCCTGTGCCCACTGACCATCACCGAGCAGGAGTTGCAGACAGGTCTCACGATCATCACCCGAGCTACGCAAAAAATCATGACAAGCCGCTACCAGGAGGCATCGTAATGATTGTCCGTAAGCTGCAGGAAGCGCGTCAGACCTCACGCTGCATCGATACGGAAAAGTGGGAAAGTGTACGTCTGCTGCTTGCAGATGACGGTATGGGGTTTTCTTTCCACATCACCACAATCAGGCCTACATTTGTGAATCGCATGTGGTATCAGAACCATCTCGAAGCAGTGTTCTGCCTGTCTGGTCGTGGCAGACTGACAGAAGTTAAAAGTGGCGCTGAACACACTATTGAGCCAGGCGTGATATACGCCCTTGACAAAAACGACCAGCACGAACTTGTTGCGTTTGAAACACTCACGCTCGCCTGCGTATTCAATCCGCCCCTGCGTGGCAAAGAAGTTCACAACGAAGACGGCGCTTACACCCTGGATGCTGAACCTATCGAGAGTTAGGGGCCTCTGATGAATCTCCCCAATTCCGGCGTGCTAGATCCATATCCAACACGTGGCCAAGCTCCTGCCCGCATCAAACGTCAGGAGCCTGTGGTTGTCTGGCCCGAAAGGGTTCTGACCAACCGGCGCCACCAGCTTGAACGCTTCGAGCGCAACGGCTTTTTATTTCTGCCCAAACTGTTTCAAAAGCAGGAGGTAAAAGAGCTTCTTGAAGAAGCTCAACGGTTACGTGAGCGCGCACAGAACCAGCACTTCAAGGCGGCTTTTTTTGAGGCCGGTGCAGAGCACGTCCGCTCAGTGTTTGCTGTACATCAGATGTCAGATGTGTTCAAACAGGCTTTTACCAAGCCTGAAGTTCTGGATCTTGTGACCGATATTCTCGGCGACGAGGTCTACCTGCACCAGACTCGACTCAACTACAAACCGGCTTTTGAGGGGCGTGAATTCTACTGGCACAGTGATTTCGAAACCTGGCATGCAGAAGACGGTATGCCGCGTATGAAAGCGGTCAGCCTCTGCATTTCCCTGACGCCTTCTCTGACGACTAACGGACCGCTGATGTTGATACCCGGCTCTCATGAGTATTTTGTTTCCTGCGTAGGCAGAACACCTGAAAATCATTTTAAACAATCGTTAGTCAAGCAACGCTACGGTACGCCGGATAAGGCAGACATTACCTGGCTTGCACAACGCCGCGGCATAAAAGCACCAGTTGGCGCTGCCGGATCAGCGCTGATTTTCGACTGCAACACAATGCATGGGTCCTGCGGCAACATAACGCCGTTTTCCCGAATCAATCTCTTTGCTGTATACAACGCGGTATCCAATGCGCTGCAGGAACCCTTTTGCGGCACCAGAGCCCGCCCTGAATCTATAGCCACTCGCGAAATAACAAAACCCCTGACGAGACATGTATGAATATAAAAACAGTTGAAAAAATTGGCGGAACGTCAATGTCCCGGTTCTCAGAGCTGATTGGCCCATTGTTCCTCGATAAACAGGGACAACCCCGCTACAAACGCATATTTGTTGTGTCAGCCTACGGTGGCATAACCGATCTGCTTCTTGAGCACAAGCATTCAGGCGAACCCGGCGTCTTCACTCTCTTCAGCGAAGGCGAAGATGAAGATGAATGGCAGACGCAACTCACAACTGTGGGCAACACAATGCGCGCAATCAATGAAGATCTGTTCAACGACCCGGCTTTACTGGAACTGGCCAACAGTTTTGTACAATCGCGCATAGAAGATGCAAGGCAGTGCCTGCTCGACGTCAGGCGAGTATGTCGCTTCGGGTCGTTCGATATAGACCTTTATTTAGGGCGGGTTCGAGAGTTGCTAAGCTCCATGGGAGAGGCCCATAGTGCTTACAATGCCACGCTGTTACTGCAGCAACACAAAATTAATGCCTGTTTTGTGGACCTGACCGGGTGGCGCGACAACCGGCTCCTGTCTCTGGATGAACGTATTACGACCTGTTTAGCTGACATAGACTTCGATCACCAGCTGCCAATTGTCACCGGTTATGGCCAGTGTACAGATGGGCTGGTCAAACGTTACGGGCGCGGCTATACCGAAATCACCACGTGTCGCCTGGCCACCCTGTTGATGCCGGAAGAAGTGGTTATTCACAAGGAATATCATTTATCCAGCGCAGACCCCAAAATTGTAGGTGATCAGAAAAGCCAGCCCATCGGGCAAACCAATTATGACGTAGCCGACCAGCTGGCAAACCTGGGCATGGAAGCCATACATCCTAACGCTGCAACCATGCTGCGCAAACGTGGCATTCCGTTACGCATAAAACACGCCTTCGAACCCGATCATCGGGGCACCCTCATTCAGGTGGATTATCAGAGCGATACGCCTAAAGTTGAAATTGTTGCCGGACGTCGCAATGTCATGGCCCTTGAAGTATTCGATCAGGACATGGTTGGACGCCAACTCGAGTTTGAAAGTCGCTTCATTGATGTGTTGCAGGGTTTTAAGGTGAAATCTATCGGCAAAGATGTCAATGCCAACTCGATTACCCACTATGTCGCCTGTCCGCTGCGCACCGCAAAACGAGTATCAGAGAAACTCGAGTTACAGTTTAAAGATGCTGTTGTTGTCACGCGCAAGGTGGCTTTTGTCTGTGCGATTGGCACAGATATGGACCTGCCGGGCATCCTTGCTCAATGCACGCGATCTCTGGGCGAGGCGGATGTTGGCATTCTATCTGCTTCCCAACCATTACGTGGTGTGGATGCACGCTTTGTCGTGGAAGAAGACAACTATATTGCAGCAGTCAATGCTCTACACGATTCGGTCATTCAAAATGACCAACAGGTGGATAAGGCTGCATGATTGCAACCAGCTTCCTGTGTTTCCTTGGGCTCTTTGTATTTATCGGCGTGCTTTCCCGCCGCTACGCAAAACCCACCCGTCGCAGCTACTTGCTTGCAGGACAGGATGTCAAACCCTGGCTTGTAGGCTTGTCAGCAGTTGCCACAAACAACAGTGGTTACATGTTCATTGGCGTGATCGGCTACACCTACATGACCGGACTGCCGGCGATATGGTTGATGATAGGCTGGATTCTAGGTGATCTCATTGCCTCAAGCGTGGTGCATCGGCGCCTGCGTGAAGCCAGCACCTCTGCCGCAGGAAATACGTTTCCTGCGATACTGGCAAGCTGGCACGGACAGCAGTTCAAAGCCGTGCGAGTTATCGGTGGGCTGATTACGGTTGTATTTCTGGGTACTTACGCCGCCGCACAGCTCACCGCAGGCAGCAAAGCGTTACACGTATTGTTTGGCTGGTCCGAATCGACAGGGGCCATCATCGGCGCTGCCATGGTTCTGGCCTATTGTCTGGCAGGTGGCATTCGCGCCAGCATCTGGACAGACGCAGCTCAGTCAATTGTGATGATTGCTGCCATGACCCTCATACTTGTGGTTGGAGTCGCTTCGCTCGGCGGACCCGGTACGACATGGCAGCAACTCAATGACGTGTCACCCACCTACATGAGCCTGTTTCCACAGGGGTTAGCTCTCGGAGACACCTATGGGCCCTTACTTTTTGTGGTGGGCTGGCTGTTTGCCGGTTTCAGCGTCGTTGGTCAGCCACATATCATGGTTCGATTTATGGCCTTGGATCATGCACGCAACATCAATCGCGCCCGGTTGTATTATTATCTCTGGTTTGTCGCGTTTTACTTTATTGCCAATGCCGTTGCACTCATCTCACGACTGCTCATTCCGGATGCGGGCGGATTCGATCCGGAACTGGCACTACCCACCATCGCCGTGAATCTGCTGCCGCCAGTCATGGTCGGGTTGGTGCTGGCGGGAATATTTGCAGCCACCATGTCCACCGCAGACTCTCTGATACTGAGTTGTGCAGGGTCCGTTTCAGAAGACATCATTGAGCTACCCCACAAAGTCTGGATCACCAAAGCCAGCACCATTGCCGTGTGTCTGTTTGCGTTATGGCTGGCGCTGTCAAGCGAACGCAGCGTATTCGATCTGGTAGTGGCATCATGGGCAGTTCTGGCAGCCTGCTTTGGCCCGCTACTGACGATATATGCACTGAATCAAAGACCCACCCAGGCGCTGGCATTGACCATGATGTTTACTGGATTGATCAGTGTTTACGTCTGGCTGCAGTTTGATGTCCTGGCAGATTATTACGAAGGTATGCTTGCGATTTGCCTGGGATTTGTTGTTTTCCTGATTGGCAGAGCCACCGGCTTTGTGCAAGACAACTCCGCTGCGAGCACCTCGGCAGATGACATCGCAGAAGCGGCTAGCGGTTGATGATGTTTCGCATATTCCGATACATTTCCGCCAGTTCATGTGCAACTGCCCGGGACGACTCCGCTGATTCATGGGTCAGATCTTCCATCTTCTGCTCAAGACGGTTCCACTTGACCTCAGCCGCATCCCAATGATCTCGAAACTCCATATTCGAAAGTTTCAGCTTCAGCCGCAACTCATCCCGCTCAGTTTTGAGCTTCTGCACATATTCTTTCAGCGCTTGTTTAGCATCAGTCATCATCAGCCACCTACTTTAAAAGCACAATCATCGGATCTCCTGCGCCAGAAGGCTATCCGTAGTTTCTACTATACAAGCCAGGAAAGTACGCACTTCCCCTATTAGCTATTCGCAATCACACATCGCACTATTAGAATTGTGAATATGTACGATGCGACCAAAACCGAAATAGAACTGAAATATCTTGTCCGTTGCGGCATGGCATCGAAACGTGCGCGGAAGAAAATGTCCCGTAAGCTGAAGAACTTTGGCTTCACGGTAAAACGTTCGGATAACCAGCGGATTGAGGACATCTATTTTGATACCCAGGACCACACCCTGGAACAACAGGGATGGTCGCTTCGTCTGCGCAGCACGGATGCTCGGCAAATTGTGACCTTGAAGTCAGTCGCAACTGCGGATGCATCGTTCAAGCGTACCGAGATTGAGCATGAATTCGACAGCAGCTTCTCGAAGGACACATGCACAATCAATATACGTCCGGAAAGTCGCATCAGCAGACTGTTGCAGTCGCTGAATATCCAGTACATCACTCTGCTGCCTGTCTACCAGCAGAATACCCTGCGCAGACGTTATCAGCTCACCCATGCAAGCCACAAACCAACGTGCATTGAATGGGCTGTGGATACCGTCAGAAACAGCGGTTCCATCAATGACTATGTGGAATTCGAGTTTGAACTTCTGGAAGGGCAGGAACCTCTGCTGGACCACATCACATTGATCGCCCAATCAGAAAATTATCTGCGGCCGTCAAGAATGAGCAAACTCCAGCGCGGGCTCTATGCACAGTATCCGCATAAACAACCCGCTCTCCGGCGCGCTGAAGCGGCTCTTGCGGGTGAGAAAAGCTGGCGTTCACACGGGTTGGATATACTCGAAGCATGCAGAGATTCACTGCATCGTTGCGAACCCTTTGCATTCGAAGCCCTGCACCCGGAAGGTGTGCATCAGCTGCGAGTCGCCACCCGCAGGACTCGTGCGGCACTCAATCTGTTCCGCGATGTGGTTCCAGCAGAACAGGCCATGGCAACAAAACCCGCATTCAAGCGTTTATCCAGCGCGCTGGGGGAGATGCGCGACCTCGATGTTCACCAGGCACAACTTGCCAGAAAACTGAATCGCAGCAAGTGGCATCCATACAGGCGATACCTGCACAAACAAATATCTAAACAACAACAGTGTTTACAGCAGGTGATCACACAAGACTTTGACAACCTGCACAGACAGCTGGTGATCATCTGCCGACAGATCGCTACCAACGACAATACTGGTGGGCAAACTGTTGCACAACACGTGGATCAGGTTCTGCCTGCTACCATCAACAGAATCCTGCAAGCTGGCGCAAAACTCGACCGAGAGGCCAGCGCGGACGAACTGCATGCGTTCCGCATCATCCTAAAACAGTTACGCTATCAGTTAGAGATTTTTGCCGGCATGAACGGTGATATCGACAGGCTGACGCACGCCGCCAGGAATCTGCAGACGTTGCTGGGTGACCATCAGGATACGCAACTTGCCAGGGCCATGATTCAGAAGTTCATCAGCCGATATCCCGAGCAGAAGTTTCCCGCGCTGGAGAAATTCAGTCACAAGCAAACAAACAAAGCAGAAAAATATCGCGAGATGCTGCAGCAGGTGTGGAAACAGTTCGAGCAGGACTGTAAGCCGCTGCAGGTTATACCTCAATCAGCTAAGGGGTTTTCCCAATAGCTGCAGCGCGATCGATTGCCTACTCTGTCAGAACTAATAACGATTGTTAGTTATAATGCTGTACAGAAACATTTTAATTAACCTGCAAGATCTGGAAGACGCCCGCCCGGTGCTGGCCAAAGCGGCAGCATTGTGTAAATCTGAACCCGACCAGTCACATCTGCAGGTGATCAGGGTTGTCTATGACGGCCTTGCCGACCTTAAGAGCAAGCATATCGATGCGTCAATTGAGCTCAAAAAGTTTGTTCTTGAGGCCGAAGAACCATTGCTGGAAGACGCCATACGCCTGGCAGGCCTGACCAGTTTAAATATCGAAAGCAGTACTGTCTGGCACAAACACATCTGGGAAGGGGTTCTGCACGCCGCACAGGCGGATCGAACAGACCTGATCTTGAAACCTCGGAGCGATACCAGACCCTCCTTTTACCCTCACCCGCCGGAAGACTGGAATCTGATCCGCCACGCCAGGGTGCCGGTACTCCTGACTCGCACAAAGGCCTGGCCGATCAACCCGACTGTGCTTGCGGCGGTAGACGTTTATGACGAGGCACACAACGCATTGAATCGCGCCGTTCTGAGCCACGCAAACAGGCTGGCAACAGGCATCACCGGTAACCTGCACGTTGTCAGCGTGTTCCCAGTGCTCAGCGCATGGATAAACGAAGTCGCAACCGCAAAAAACTACGAGCGCCTCAGAGACGACATGACACAAGAAAGCCGAGCCGCAATCAACACTTTATGTCAGGACCTGGATATCGATGGCGTCAGCATCCATACCACCGAAGGCGAGACCGACACCGTTTTAGAGAAACTGGTGAAATCCACAAAAACGTGCGTTCTGGTCATAGGTACAAAAGCCAGAACCGGTTTGTCGGGTTTACTCATTGGCAACACGGCAGAAAAAATTCTCAGTCGGGTCGATACCGACGTGATGACCATCCCCCTGCTGGACGATACCTCTGTCAGGTGACATCCATTCAACAGTAATCAGCGAGAAAACACGATGAATGCAAAAGAACCAGGCGTTTCATACCCCGACAAGCTGCAACATATAAAGGCAAACCTTAAAACACTGACAAAGGCGCAACCGGCGACGCTGGCTGCCTTTTCACAGCTGCATCATACCGCCACCACGCAAGGGGTACTCGATACAAAAACAAAAGAGTTGATTGCACTATCCATCGCAGTGGCGCTGCGCTGCGATGGTTGTATTACATTCCACGCTCACGATGCCCTCAGCGCTGGTGCAAGCGAGGCTGAAATAAACGAAGCGTTAGGGGTCGCCATTCTTATGGGCGGGGGACCAAGTGTTGTCTATGCCACCCACGTTGTTGAGGCCGTGGCTCAGTTCAAAACTGAAAAAGAAGTCGACAACAGGGCTTCCCGTGGAAACACCGCTGAAGCAGCGCACGCCAGTGCTTATGTTGGCAGCGACTACCATTTTGACTAGCCACCCATCAGCTGGTCCGGATCTTAAAATGCGTGAACGTATTGGCCAACCTGCAACAGTACAAAACCCAGACTGACAACCGCGCCTAGAGCGGATATCCAGCGCGGAAACGAAATAACACCGCTTACCATGGGTTCGCGACGTTTGATGCGCCACAGGGATGCATTAACCAGCACAAACAGAGACAGAATGATCATGGATGTCAGCGAAGCCAGCGAGGCCAGCCCGCCCAGGAGCGCCAGAAACAACATGATGGAACTCGCAAGACCTGTTGCTGCCAATGGTGTCCGGGTGCGCGGGTGCACATGTGACAGGACAGCCGGTAATAATCCCCGACTGCTCAAGCCATACATGACTCGAGCACTCATGATCACCTGGATCAAAGCACCGTTTATTATCGCAAACAGTCCTATCGCGCTGATCAGGGTGCCACTTCCTGAGGTGCCCACCATGTAGAGCTCCGCCAGCGGTGCAGTACTTCTGCCGAGCTGCTCCGGCGGCATGGCCAACACCGCGGTTGTCATAAGCAGGAGATAAGTCAGCATGGTGACAATGATGGTGAGGAGAATGGCAAGGGGCAGGTTTCGCTGCACGTTTTTCACCTCTTCGGCTACGTCCACCATGTCCTCGAAACCAATAAACGCATAAAAGGCGAGCAGGATTCCGGCGTAAATACCCGACCAGCTGGCAAACCCTGACGGCGGCACCAGCTCTGGCCAGCGCTGCACCACGGACAGCAGAGCAGTGTCGTTAACCGCAATAACCAGATAAAGGCCCGCCAGCTCCACTACCGTAACCACACTGGCCATCAGCACAGACTGGACAATACCCCAGGCTGCTATGGATCCAATCAGCAGCGCACAACAGGCGATAATAACAACGCGCTCCACGTCAACAAATACGAGGGCATAACCAACAAAACCATTTAACAGTGCAGCAGACGATACAAGGCCTGCCGACATCACCAGCATACCCACTGCAAGCGACAGCCCTCGCGACGAAAACCCGTGCTCTACATACAAGGCCACACCGGCAGCACGAGGATAGCGCGCGCTGAGCTCAGCAAACGAGGTTGCCGTCAGCGCCGCCAGCAAAGAGGCCAACAGAAACGACCAGGGTGCAAAGTAGCCAGCAACCCGGGCTACTTCCCCCAGCAGAGAATAGATTCCCGCGCCCACTGTGGTGCCTAACCCGTACAGAACAAGCATGGGTAACGATATACTTCGTTTCAGCGTTGCCGGAGGGTCGGGCGACGGCAAAGGAGCGCGCAAAACGGGCTGCTACAGTTGATCCATCAGGTCTAACGCCAGGGCAATACCAGGCGGGTTTACGCCAAGGTCTCGATGCAACCTGACCGCTTTTCGCAACCGCGCAAACTGACTTCGGTCAAGTACTGGCTCATCACCAGCCGGATCGAGCGCACCTTCTTCTATAAGCGCATGCACAAACTCAATTTCAATGTGACAGAGCTGACAGGCTTCGCCGATACTGACATCACCGATGACTTCGCTCTGCAGATGTAACGTTTCAACTACGACGCGTTTCATATCGCTCTCGATGGGTTTTTGTGCGTGGATTAAAGTGACAGGATTTTGCCAGCGCCTCAAAGTGAGCCAGGCTCTCGTTGTCCAATTCGGTAGGGACCTGCACATCCAGGGTCACAATCTGATTGCCAGGCTGTGGACCTGGCAACCCACGTTTTGGCAGACGCAGTGCTCGACCTGTTTGAGAGCGAGGGGGAATGGTGAGGTTCACGACACCACCCAGCGTGTTCACTTCAACTTTTGCACCGAGCACCGCTTCCCATGGCGTGACGGGCAAACGCATGTGAACATCGTTACCTCGCACTTCGAACTGTGGATGGGGAACCAGCCTTATCTCCACATAAAGATCCCCTGTCCGATCACCCTGCTTGGCACCCTGGCCTTTGAGGCGGAAAGATTCACCATCACGCAGGTGCACGGGCACCTTAACCCGAAGCTGCCGTTCCTCACCGGTGTTCGGATGGCGTACATACAACTCTACCGGTTTGCCGTTGTAGAGCTCTTCAAGGGTCAGGTTCAGCGCAGCATGCAGATTCAGGTTGGACTGGGACCGTGAATTCTGCTGCCGAGACGCTCCGCGGAACATGCCGCCAAACAGATCCGCAAAGTCTTCAAACTCAAAAGAGGATCCGGATTGACGTGGATCGGCACCAAAAGGCTGCCAACCTGGCGGCGGTTGAAAATCCTGCCCAGCCTGCCAGTTGTGGCCCAGCTGATCATAAGCCGCTCGCTTTTCTTTGTCTTTGAGCACCTCATAAGCTTCACTGACCTGCTTGAATCTGACTTCCGCGTCCGCTTCTTTGCTGACATCCGGGTGATACTTGCGGGCAAGCTTACGGTAAGCCTTTTTAATGGCCTCCGCATCAGCATCACGCTCTACACCCAGCGTTTTATAGTAGTCCTGATATTCCATAGACCGCCATTTTCCTCCACATTCCCAGCGCCTGTCGCTACGGGATAACCCTGATGAAAGCCAATCTCAATACACCTGCCTCTCATGCTTGTTGACGTTTATAACTCATATAGCAGGCGTAGCGACCGTCCGCGTCCCTGTCCGCATCATTCAGGCTGATTTCTCCCAAAGGGTAAGGTGCGCCGTTGTTCTCAGGGATGTTCCGATCTGCCGGACTGAACCAAACCTCAAGCAGTCTGTTGTAGCCGCTGTCAAACGGGTAATCCTGCAGCACCTTTGTCGCAACCTGCCTGCCCAATTCGCAGGATTTCTGAATATCCAAACGTTGCTTCAGGTCCATGACAATCCGCATCTCGCGGACATTTTTCCGAACGTCGAATCTGGACAGCTCATAAATGCCCTCTGCATAAACCGTGGTTTTCAGAGCGGGTGTGCGGTGCTGCCATTGACCGTAGGCCACAAACACGACCACAGCAAAACCAACCCCAGCCGAGATGCACGTGAGGGGAAACAACACGGGATTGTCCTTCAGGTTCGGGGGAACCAGGATCAGACTGAAAATCAATCCGGTAATGGCATCCACCGTGGCAAAAAGGGCAAAAGGAATTTTTGCATTAAACACGACAAGCAACAGGCCAAAAGTCACGGCACAAAACAGTCGGTAGTACTGGATCAATTTCCCGCGATTACGCTTGAGGTACAATAACGGAACACCATAAATGAGCATGGAGGGCCAATGTGCCAGGGCCCAGGTGAAAGGCACCGGGTAGGCATATTCACCAAAGCTGGCTTGCACATTAAACAGTGACGGATAGTTGAAGGTGATGGCCATGTAACCTGACAGCACGTTCACGCAGACCAGAAACAGACAAAATGCCAGGACACCGGGGGAAAGTAAGCGTGCTTTTTTCATATCGCTTTGCTGCCTTCAGGAACCGCTGCGCAGTTGCAGCACCCCTTTTTGACGCTCCTCATCAAGCCCTGCCTCCTGCGCATAGAGTTTTGCCCGTTCCGGATCGCTCTGCTGCAACATCACCATAAGCAGGCGCGCAGCATTCTGCCTGGTTTCTTCATGTGTAAACGTCGGGTAGATCTTCTCTAACTCCGCCAGGTTGTTTGCGCGTTGAAATATGGCAAAAGTGGCCTGATCGCGCCCCAGAGCTGGATTCAACGACTGAGCAAACTCCCGCGCGCGGGTTTGATCGTACTGGGACCACACGCGGGCTAAGGTGGCATTAAACTCTGCCTGCACCTCGGTTTGCTGCTCCGCAATCCATGCGCTTGCGTATTCGGGTTTATCTCCTGCCCATTGAGTGACTAACTGTTGCGCTGCCGCTGCAAACTGACGGGGCTCGGTAATGGACGCCAGACGCCTTTCCGCCTCCGCGGGATCCTGGCGGACAAGTCCGGCAAAGGCAAAGCTCTGCACCATCGTTGCACTGTCTTCAGGCAACTGCGCAATCAGCCGGTCTATGAATTGGGGATGTTCCGCCACCATGCCCATGGCCAGCATCATCAGATTGTTCTGTGCCGGAGACTGCAGGGGTTGCTCCCGCAGCCAACTCAATACCCCCTCAGGATCCTGCTGAGCCCAGGGCACGATGATCTGGGATCGATAAAAACTCTGATCCGTAGGAGACAACTGAGCAATTTTCTCCCAGGCCAGCTCAATGTTGTGTGTTGCCATGGCGACCAGAACACTGGACTTTAGCTGTTGCGCCTGATTAGACGCAGGCATATCTGCAACTTTTGCCCAGGCGGCATCGGGGTCGTTTCTGGCCCACACGCCCAGCACACGAGTCTGCACAAAACTGCGCATTTCCCGAGACAGATCCAAAGCAGCGTCGAAGGCTGCTTCCGGGTCAATGCTTGCCCACCTTTCCGCGAGCGGAATCAGACTGAAGGCCTGATTCATTACATCAGGCTGCTGCAGGGCCGTTTGCCAGGCCAGTTGAATCTCTTCAATACCGACGTCAGACGTTTTATCGAGCCCAAGCCGCCTGCGTATGTCCGCCTGTTCGGTTCCCACGATGTCAGGCCGGGCATCGAGGATAGCACGGCCTGCTGTATGTCGAAGGGCTTCGCGCAGCCGCTGCGCCTGGTAAACAGCCTGTGGAAGATCCACCTCCGCAAACCGGCTGAACACGATACGAATAGCTGTTGTCAGACCCTGGGCGGTAAATACCTGCTGCACACCTGGCACCGCTTCATTGAGCTGCTCCGCGTCCGCATCGACGAAGAACTGATGCAGGCTGGTCGCCTGCTGGAACCGGCTTTCCATTTGTGCGATTTCATGCAGAGAGTATGGCGAAACCTCTTCTTCCGGAGCATGAGAGCCTGAGGTCTTCAAGCGATAGTTTGCCTGCATATCCATCGAGGCGCTTGGCTCCGATAACAATTCGACCGACCCCTTTGACACGGCCCAGCTGCCAACCACGCCAAGGAGAAGCCCAAACAGAACGCCAAAGGTAACTTTCATGCGTGATTGCCTGAACGAAAAGAAAAGGTCTGTGAAAACCTACCAGTTTGTACACCGCAAACGCAAAATTATTGTTGTGTAGATGCACACTACCATGCGGACTTCATAATAGCGCATTCGCCAGGCTAAGCCCGTGTACCTGCCTGTTCTGAGCGCTCAACTCCGCGAAGCCGAACCCTGGTCTGCCGGCAGATAAAGTCGCGTACGTAGTTCCGAAGGATCAGACACTGTGTCGGGGTCATTCTCATAAACATCCCAACCACCCATAAGATCGAGGTGACGTTCCCGCGCCCAACTGTGCAGCGCATCCCACGCAACCCCAACTTCATCATAAGGACCAAGAAACAACGTCGTGGCGAGTCTGCCCCCAGGTAACTCAATGGACTGAATCTCTCCCTTACCCGCTTGATCGCTTGGAATACCTGCCTGAATCAAAAACGACGTCTCAGTCATCTCAAGGTAACGCATAAAAGGCATGCCATGGGGATGTTGGTTTGAACCTGCCAGGTGCTGAAATATTTTTCCAAAACTAGAGGCTAAAACAGCGGAGAATTCGCTGGCGTCACACCGCGTTTCCACCACCAACGCGGGCTGTGGGTCGGCAATAACAAGTTCTATGTCATAACTCATTCTATTGTCCTTAGATGTATTATTTTCGTTTAATCAGTTTGTCGTTGCCCTGCATGATCGACTGTTTCTGACAGTGTTCATATGCTGCATAAATGGATTTAATCTGGATAGCTATCATGACGCCGGACCCAGGCCATGCTGAAGGGCAAGTTGTTTTCGTTACGGCCTTTTGGGGTTAAGTCTATATAACCGTATGCTGCGTTCATCGCGTCCAAACCACGACCATAGGTAGAATAGGTATGCAGCAGCTGCCCGGCTTCTGTGCGTTCAAACACGCTGGTGCCGTGCATTTCGTCCATGCGCGCGGGCACTTCTGCATAGTTATATTCGGTAGTGCCCCGTGCCTGATCTTCGGCAGACACGCTCACGCCAAAGTCAAAGTTAAAGCTGTTCTCCAAAGCGGACACCCAGGGAAAGCGCCAACCCATGCGTTTTCGGTAAGCCATTAATTTTTCGACAGGCGCCCGGGACACCGCCACAAAACTGATGTCACGCTGTTGCATATGAACCAGCATGGGATCATAACCGTCAGCCCAGAATGAACAGATGGGACAACCTGCGCCCCAATCCGGTCCAAACATCATATGCTGCACAATGAGCTGGCTGCGACCAGCAAACAATTCGGACAACCTGACGGGCCCTGTGCTGCTCTGAAACACATAGTCTTCAACTGGCACCTTGGGCAAGGCGCGTCGCAAAGCGGCCAGTTCGTCTCCCGCGCGTGAATGCGCCTTTTCCAATACCAGTAGTTCACGCCTTGCTTTAAGCCATTCTTCATGGTCTTGCGTCATTTCAGACATGATTCTCCCTCACACAGTGAACGTTTTAGAACTGGACGAATGAAACCGCCTCGTCTGGACACAAAATCAATTTTTTAACTGAACAGTTTAAAATTATCCCAGGTGACCTGATGGTCAGGCGTGAACACCATCCAGCGCCCGTTACGTCCCCGCGCAGTTGCGTTGTTAGGGGGCGGGTTCTCCACCGCTGGCTGGCCATGACCGCCATTGTACTTGCGGCCCATCTGCACCCGCGCCTCTGCTAGATGTGCATCCTGAGCCTCAGCTTGCGTATCTTCAAGAACCCGGGCGTGGCCTTGCAGGGTAACTGCCTGCAGCTCGGGGAATTTTTCATTGCGATCCACAACGATAGAGCAGGTTGGATCACGACGCAGGTTAACTACCTTCTGACCTCGTCCATAAATGTAAACTTTACCGCCCGCCCAACCAAACCACATTGGGGTAAGGTTGATGCGATGGGCTGGTCCAATGGTTGCTATGCGGCAATTCCAGCTTGTTGTCATGATCTCTTCTATCTGAGCCTCATCAAGCGCCAGCTTTTTTGAAATTGGCATTTTCAGTCCTCCTGGGTTGTACGTTTTACTTAAGTTGATTGTTCATACGGGCGCATGTCCATGCCCGGGTAGCGCAGCCCGGTATCGCGAGTCGTCTGTGCGTCCCAGTAAGGATCGCCTACGGCAGGAAAGCCAAACAGTGTGCGTTCATAAGGGGTCATCTTCACCATGGCCTCTGTCCAGGCCGGGTTCAGGGCATGGCTTGGCCATGCCATTTTACCCGTCCAGGCCCAACCACGAGGCTGAAAATCTACCAGCATAATGAAGCGGGACCTGCCTGGTTCACCGAAATCGGTTCCGCGATGTAACACGCTCGTCTGATAGATCACCAGACTACCCGCAGGGCCAGTCAGGGCAACTTCCTCATCTTTGAACGCGCCTGCCGGTTGCTCACGGGGCACCAGCGGCGTACCAACGCTTGCCTTGCGTGGCACTATTCTGGTTGGACCATCTGCTTCGGTGACGTCGGAAAGGAGAATAAAACAGGTCAGCTGTATGTGCGGGGCAGCGCGCTTGGGCACTACCAGCGAGTGATTGCCATAGTCGTAATGATGTACCTGCTCATAATCAATGGCGCCAGCATATTTGCCCCAAAGCTCAATCTTGTACAGGTGCAGCTCATCGGTACCGCAGATACGTTGCGCTGCATCTACCAGGTCTGGATAAACCGCCAACCGGTTGATATCCCAACTTGGATACGGGAAAAGTTTCAACCCGGCAAACTGACTTCGGCCCAGTTGCCTGTACTGATCCGGGTTCTGGAAATAAGCCTCGGGACGCGGAAAAACATCCCACAATGCATCCTGCGCGCGCTGCAGCGACGAGGCATCAAGAAAGTTTTCTACCACCGCAAAACCCTCTCGGTGGAAGGCTTCTATGTGTGCGTCCAGTATTTTCACTCTCCCCTCCCTTGCCACAGCCACCGTAAAGTAACGAAGGTGCGTTCTGGTGTCGAGATCCTTATCCGGGGATTGATTTCAAAGTCACGATAACGTTACTTTAGGGGTGTCGACATCGCAGCGCGAGGGGTTGTTAGATGGGTCAGCCGTCTTAACCAGGCGTTAGAAGCTGCATCGCAAACGGTTTTCATTGGGCTCTGGGAGGGTACCCGTGTCACGGATAAAAAGCACAGAAGCGGCCATCGCCGTGAATCGTTTTGGTCTGGGTGCAACGCCCGGCGAGCTCGATGCGGCTGCCTCGAACCCACGGCGCTGGCTGCTGGAACAGCTTGAAGGAGACTATCAGGAACCAGATGAATTTCGGGGTTTTCTGAGTACTGCCGAACATCGCCGCAACTATTTCTATCGTTACGCAGTCATCGGTCCGGAGCTCAACACAGCCCAGACGGCGGCTAAAGAAGCCGATGACCAGGAAAAATTTGAAGCCCTTGGACGCGATATTGGTATGCTGCTTGGCGGCTATGTCACTTGGGTGGCTCACAATTTCATGCTGGAGTACGGTGCCCGCACAAACGTCGCTTTAAACACGCCTGCGCCGTTTCGTGAGCGGCTGGTTCGGTTCTGGTCCAATCACCTGGTGGTTCCCGCGATCAAACAGCAAACCGATGTCATCTGTGGCGCTTACGAGCGAGAAGTGATTCGACCGCACGCCATCGGCCGGTTCGACAATATGCTGCAAGCGTCTGCAAAAAACCCGGCCATGCTCGTTTTTCTGGACAACCACGTGTCGGTGGGTGCCAATTCCATCTATGGTAAGAAAAGCAAAAATGGATTGAACGAAAACCTTGCGCGTGAAATCCTGGAACTGCATACGCTTGGTGTAGAAGGTGGCTACACACAGGAAGATGTCATCGAACTTGCCAGAGCCATTACCGGCTGGACCACGTATCCCGCATTCAGTCACCTACCCTATTTGCAACCGCAATACCGTGGGCAAACGCCCGGTGCTTTCGAGTATCAGTCAGAATGGCATGAACCCGGCCCGCGCACCGTGCTCGGCAAGAAATATCCACCTGGAGGGATAGAACAAGGGGACGCCATTCTTAACGACTTAAGCAGACACCCTGCTACAGCTCGCTTCCTGGCGACAAAACTGGCTCGTCATTTTATTGCTGACGAACCGACGCCTGCACTTGTAGCACGACTTGCAGCCGTCTACCTGGCACATGATACCGATATAGGTGAAATGGCACGTGCCCTGGTCGACACACCGGAGGTCTGGGCACAGGCGAAGTCCAAAGTGAAACAGCCGGAAGACTTTGCCCTCTCCTGTTATCGTGCCCTGGGCCTTAGTTTGGGTGAGCAGCCTGTACAGGCCATGAAAACCTATAACTTTGCAACATATAAAGCGATACCGAATCGCTGGGCCTGGCTGGCTAACGACACGTTCAACTTTCTCGACGGCAACAAAGATCCGACACAGTTCAAGGATGACCCGCTTGCTCGAGATGGTGCCGCCATTGCGCTTTTCTACGCAGATATCCAGGCCATGGGACAAAGCCCCATGAATGCGCCTGGTCCTCAAGGCTGGTATGACCGCTGGACGGATTGGTCAGGCGCTGACTCCATGCTCAAGAGGGTGGAATGGGCCCTTAACCTGGCCACTCAACAGAGTGATAAGGTCAGCGACGCACGGACCCTCCTGGCTAACACACTCGGCGATCTGGCAAACACAGATCTTACCAGCGCAGTCGCCAGAGCTGCGACCAAAGAACAAGGCATCGGGCTGACGCTGGCGAGCCCGGACTTTCAGCGACGTTAAGACAAGGTGAAGTGAACAAATGAAAACGACACGAAGATCAACCCTTAAAGGTCTCGCTGGTTCACTTGTGTGGACTGGAATTGCACCTGGGCTCTCATGGGCAACCGTCGATACTGATAAACGCTTTCTGTTTATTTTCCTGCGTGGCGGCATGGATGGACTTTCCGCCCTGCCCGCATACGGGGACCCCTTGTTTCAGAAAACCCGCGGGATTCTTGCAGATCCAAATCCTGGCAGTGGTACGGCTTTTGATATTCGCGATCTGGATGGATTTTTCGGTTTGCATCGTGATCTTGAAGCCATGCAGGGTTTGTTCAGGAAAGGTGAACTTCTGCCCATCCACGCTGCCTGCCACGACTATCGTGACCGGTCACATTTCGATGCCCAGGATGCGTTTGATCGAGGCTCATTAGACAAGGCGGTAAAGTCGGGTTGGTTGAACCGAACACTACAGGTGTTGCCCACCGAACTGTCCACCGGCAGGGGCGATACTGCAATAGGATTGGGGCCGACCCTGACTATGTCTCTTCGTGGTGAGAAGTCTGTTGGTTCGTGGTCACCACCAATGGCGCCAGAAGCAGATCCCGACACCATTGAAAGACTGGCAGCCCTGTACGCCACGGATAAGCGTTTAGCACCAGTGCTGGAGAAGGGTTTGGCAGCCCAGGCCATGAGCAGTTCCATGGGTGACAATATGATGGGCATGGGTGACAGCCAGGGCTTCGGCAATGCAATTCAGTTTCAGGAATACATTAAAGCCGCGGCTACCTTCCTGAACGCCGACGAGGGCCCGCGAGTAGTCACGATCGACTATGGTAACTGGGACAGCCATGCCAACCAGAACCAACAAACTGTCAGGGGACCAAACAACGGCAGTTATGGCGGCCAGTTTGCTGAGATGTACCTCGGGCTCGATCGCGGGATCGCTGCACTCAAAGCACAGATGAACACTGCAGCATGGGCTCAAACAGCTGTCTTTATGGTGACCGAATTTGGGCGCACCGTGCACGTCAACGGTACCAATGGCACCGATCATGGCACGGCGGGAGCAGCATTTCTCCTGGGCGGCGCCGTCAAAGGGGGGCGCGTACATGCTGACTGGCCCGGTCTGAAAACCGCTCAGCTGCGCGACGAACGGGACCTCATGCCAACCACTGATTTACGCGCAGTCGCTAAAGGTATTCTGCTTGAACACATGGGAGTCAGTGAGGCAGCGCTCGAGGTTGTGTTCCCTCGCTCATCAGAAATTAAACCCGTTACAGGTCTGATTCGAACGTAAACAGCGCAGTGTAAGCACTGCGCGCTGGCACCCGACTGGCGATGCTAAGCTACTTTATGCATCGCAGTTCCCATCAGATCTTCAAAGTTCAATCGGTAGAACGCATCTGTTTCCTGCTCGCTGCACTGTTGTTCAGCCAGACTCTCATCAAAACGTTTCAGTGGATTTCTGCCCCCTTCAACGTGTGGATAGTCTGAGCTGAAAAGACACACTTCCGGGCCGCTGTTCCTGATGATCCATCCCGCCGGTTCGTGAGGATAAGGCGTCACCCGCACCTGGCGCTGTACGTACTGCGAAGGCTTGAGCGAAAGCTTCTGCAGGCGTTCTTCGTTTTTAACAAAGGCATGTGCGCAGGAATCCATGGAACGCATCCAGCTTGGCACCCAGGCGGCGCCCATTTCGATCACACCAAATTTAAGTGCTGGATGACGCTCCAGAACACCATCAAAAATCATCGTGGAGAGCGTCTGTTGGGGCGCTTCGGGAATGGCCATGTAAGAGACCGAAGTAAAATTATCGTCACCGCCGATAAAATCTTTTACCGGCGGTAAGCCATTCTTTTTATACGACGGATTTAACCCCGTGCCACCACCCACATGGAAAACCACGGGAATGCCCGCCTCCTGCGCCATTGCCCAGACTGGCTCAAGGCCAATATGACTGGGGCTGTGATGCACCGGACAGGCGGAAGGCAACATCAATGCCGCGGCGCCCATGTCGATGGCCGTGCGGGCGGCAGTAACCGCCATTTCGATATCCAGTAACGGTACATATAAGGCGGGCAGGAGACGTTTATCAACACTGCAGAAATCCATCATCGAGCGGTTATGGCCGCGGGCAATGGCGTGGGCAAGCTCAGGATTACCTGATACCTCTCCTGCGGCCAGCAGGCGCAGACCACCGGTTGTAAAGACCAGTTGACTGGCAACACCAAGGTAATCTATCGCTGCAGGCCGCTCAGATTTGTCGAATGCACCCAGCGCTGCAAAGCCTTTTCGCAGGGTGATTTCTGCTTCATCCCGGTTTCGAAACTCCGGATCTTCATAGTCCTGCCGGGCATGGGCCAGGCGTTTTTGCACTTTCGGGTCCGGGCGCAGGAGTGTTGCGGCTTGCGTTTTCACTCCTTCTTCCAACCAGGGTTCCAACCATCCAGGCGCTTCAAACACATGTGCATCTGCGTCGTGGACAATTCTGTTGTTGATGTAAGGCATGGTTCCTCCCGTTTATAAACAGACTACCGATACGTTTCAGCTGGTCATCGGCTGACCATCAAATTCACCCCAGAACTTTGCCATCCGCTGAGGATATTCGCCATCGGGTCGAGGGCGGTTGTACCAGAAGTTTTCCGGGTCACCTGCCGCCACGTGCACACCAGATTTTCGCCAGTGATCGTAGCCATCTATCAGGCGTACGTCCGCTGCAGCATATCGCATTGTCAGGCCAGCTCTTCGACGCGCTGAGGTATTTGCATCTGAGCCGTGTAACAGCAGATCCGAGTGCAGCGACGCTTCACCAGCTTTGAGTGCATTTAAATAGCGTGCGGGATAGGCTTCAAGCCCGACGACTTCGGTGCCTAACACCCTGGTTCCGTCCAGGCCTTTCTTTGCATGTTCAATTGCGCCATTGAGATGACTGCCCGGCACAAACTGCATGGCAGCGTTATCCGCATCAGCATCGTCTATCGCCAACCACAGCGTAACCGTTTTGGTGGGCGTGAGCGGCCAGTAAACCGCATCCTGATGAAACGGCACAACTTTTTTATCGTTGGGCAATTTGGCAAACAGATGTGAACCCCAGCAGACGATCTGTTCACCGAGAATATCCCTGATCAGGCGAATGATAAAAGGGTCTGTAACCAGGTCCCACAAACCCGCGCAAACCTGATGGTACGCGTTGATTGAGTAGTTGTTACGCTGATCGTCCGCCGCCATGACACTTTCGAGCAGAGCGTCTATGTATGCGCGAATTTCACCGGCTTTGGCCGCATCGAAGATCTGGATGGGTGAAATGAAACCGTTCTGGTTGTAGGCCTGAATCTGCGCCTGAGACAACGTGTTAGCCGCGTGCGGGTCTGCGGGGTGAAACCTGATCTCACGATTGGCCGCGTGTACCGGATCTTCTCTTCTGGGGGTCGACATATGGCTCTGCCACCTTCTGCTTGGGGTTCGTCCTGGGACTCATCCGTCGGATCAGACCGACTCAAGTAAAGTAACGAAAACGTTACTAGCAGGCAAGTAGTCGAAGATAAGGATCTACAGTCTCTTCTGCTCAGTCATCTCCTGCACTCAAAGCACCCTGATATCTTCTACGTACAGCACACGATCAATCCTGCTTCCATTCCAGCAATATCTCAGATGCCTGCTTTGCTGGGGCACTGACACTGTCCTTGTCCTGAACCCCGCAATACATTCTCCCCCAACATGCCTTGCGCTCTTGTACAGCAGTCCAGCTGCGTTCTCCGCTCTTCTCTGGGCAGCGAACCTCTGGCACACAGGCCATGAATCTATGCTTTGATGCTGAAACGCACTGAACCCAGTTCCACGAATGTCCTCAAGTGGCGCTTCAACCGTTCCTGAATAACATCTCATGTCGATTTCAATGGCCTTCTCGGCCGTTTCCCGCATTCTTCTTTCCTGATGGAAAACCGTCTCGGCGATCGCTGTTTCTGCATCCAGACCCGCGTAATACACGCCATAAGAACCATCGCTGAATCGACTTTTTTGTCCGATATGGGTAAACGCAGCCATGACCACGCTTGCGCCTGGCCCTGTCACCCAATCTTTTTTATCTAACAGATACAGATGCCCTGCCTGTGCTTGCAGGCGGTCATTTGTCATGGATTCCAACGCATAAGTGATTTCCAACTCGTCCGGCGCAACAAATTCTTCATAGATTGAAATCGGTGGGAGCCGCGATGGGATGATCCGATACTGATCTGCGCCGTTAAGGTTCTTCCGGCGCGGCCTAGCCACGCCAGGCGTCCAGATGTCGTCTAACCTGGTATAAGTTATCCATTCTGCCTTTCAACATCACATCCAGGGCAGATTCCCCACCAAATGCACTGTTCGGCCGTTTTATATAGCCGTCTGCACGCTCTGCAACAGGCAGCAGGATGTGTGTCGCCTTATAGATGCCCAGCATAAGGCTTATTCGCTCCAGCGTGTCCTGGGACATTCCGGATACTTGCCCATCACGCCAGCGATAGAATGTTCTTTCGCTCGGTTTCCCGAGCAACGTTATCGCCTGATCCCTCGTTAGGGCCCACTTTTCCATTATTCCGAAAAAAGCCTTCGCCGCTACCCGGCGTACCTCGGCAGGATCGAATTTGTCCAGAGGTATCGCTTCTGGGAAAGGGTCTGAAGATTCTAATGATTTTGCCATATGCTGCAATCTAGACGTTTATGCCGCACTTGACAACATTCATCCAAGCCTTTCCCGGACCCGTAGCCTCCCAATCCATAGCTTTTTTAAGTTAGCCTGGTTCGATGGATCAGGCACTCGTAGGTATCGCGAACACAGTGAGTCGCAGATACATCGCAACACACACGAGGTTAGGTATCTCATTGTCGGCGGGTATTCCGTGGCAATACTCGGTCACCCTCGATATACGAAAGACATCGACATCTGGATTCTGACAAGCCGGGAAAACCGAGTACTGGCTGACGAGGATGGGCTGGTGTTTCCGGTCATTTCACTCAGAGACCTTCGTTCGAACAAATCAGCACTTGGGCATCACCAGGAACTAGCCGATCTGGACCAACTGGACGAAGAATAATGGCGTCCCCCAGGGAATTCGAACCCCATCTCGCTCAATCCACTTGAAGACCGTCTCTTCCTACTAACAAACCGATGGGTAAAGCGAAACAAGTGTGCTCACCTACTTTGAACGGCAATATTGAATCGCCGGTATAAAATATCACTCCAAAGTCGAACGACTCACCAACATTTTCCGCGAGCCGTGCTAGGCCTCGCAGATCCTCTAGACTAACTGTTGCAGATGCCTTGACTTCGATACCGATTATGCGTGATTGACTGTGCTCAAGGACTAGATCAACTTCGAACTGCCTTTTATCTCTATAATGGTACAGCGCTACATTTTCCTGAGCCCATGGCGCATGTTTACAAAACTCGCCATATATCAGGCTCTCTAACATGTTCCCGTAATGATGGCTCGCAAGCAGTTGTTGAGGATCACTAATTCTTAAGAGGTGGCAAGCCAGTCCTGTATCTAAAAGGTGGAGCTTTGGCATGCGTGTCGCCAATCGTTTTGCTCTGTTCTTCAAATAAGCAGGAACTCTCCTCAGAATGAACATCAGTTCCAAAATCTCTATATAAGTTTTTGTCGTTCGATCATCGAGATCGAGATCATTTCCTACGTTTGCATATTTCACGAGGTTTCCTGACAACCCAGCCAGATAGAGTGCTAGCGCTTGAACCTTCGAATGGTAGTCTCCGCGCGCTGAATACAGGGATTCGAAATCTTTGTACAACCGACCTTCTATATAGGAGTCGAACCAGATGTCTCTAGCTCGCCGACTCTGCGATTGCACTTCTGGATACCCGCCGCGCAATATCAACGCTGCGATTTCTTCGCGAGCGATAAATGGAACGTCTACGCTCGCGAAGTCTCCCGCAATTAAATAATCGACGATGTTGATCTCTTGATTTTGCTGTTCTGTGATCGAAAGGGGTAGAAGCTCAATACGAGCCATGTGGCCAGGCAATGCTTCTTGTACTTTGGCCGATCTGAAAATGTCGGCGGATCCCGTCAGCAGGAATTTGCCTTTCGCACCTGGCTTCAGACTATCAGAGGCTTCCTTTATCGCGGGAATCAAAGCCGGTGCATATTGGAATTCATCTAGCACCACAGATTCCTCTCCAAGAGATCTAATCAGTCCATGAGGATCGTTCTCGGCAGCCGACAAAGTCGCCTGGTCGTCCAAAGACAGATACCTCATGCCAAGATCTATGGCGATATTTCTGGCGAGTGTTGTTTTACCTGCCTGCCGAGGTCCAGTCACATAGACGATCCGGAACTCGGACAGCATCTCCTTGATAAATTCTTCAATGCTTCGGTTGAACATAGGTAGAGGGTCAGCAAAGTAGAAAACCATTCTACAATTTATCGCAAATTATTCGACCTCTTATTGCGAATAATTCAATCTATTATTGCGTAAATTACAGCCCCTTAACGCGAATTCTTACACTCGTCTGGCGCACCCAGATTGAAAGGCCGCTGCCTTGTGAGTTATTCGCGCTCACGCGCCAATCCCTTCCAGCGGTCTGGAAGGTAAAACTACGTTAGGAAGTAAATGGCGTCCCCTAGGGGAATCTAGGGGCTTGCGTCACAACGCCGCCCTACAGGCCGCATCGCCCTTGCTATCTAGCTCTCAGACCGATAGTTTCAAAGCAACCGAGCTAGAGACCGAGCTAGAGTGCCCGACACTAAGTACCTCAGGAAGAACTATCAGACCTATCTGTTCAACATCGCCGTGCCTGCCGATATGGTTGAACACGAGGGCGTGAAGAACATCTCCAAGAGCCTAGAAACACGAGACCTTCGTGAGGCACAAGCGAAGCGAGATGTCCTCCTTGGAAGATATCGAGAGAAGTGGCAACACATTCGTCAACTGACACCGCGAGACCCATCGGACAAAGAATGGCTGCTGGACAAACTAGCTGCTGTCCGCCTTTCCCTTAAATGTGAGGAGATCGACTCAGAAGAAGCTACCTATGAAGCTCACGAACTGCTGGACCAGTACGCAGCCGCATCTGGCACTCCATCCGAAGATATCGATGATCAGACTGCTACGGAGTTTAGAGTGGCAATGGAGCTACTTTCGGACGTTGATATCGCTCTGCTGGGAGAGACCATCAGCTCCTACCTCACGGACTGCAAGCAGAGAGTTCAACCACAAACCCATGCCCAACGTGCTCGGCGTTACAAAGACTTCGAGGTCTTCGCAGGATCAAAGCTGAGGCTATCCAAGATCGACCGTAAGCTAGCAGGTAGTTACATCACAGAGAAGGTGCAGCCTTTAGACCTATCGGCATCCACCAAGAAAGGTATTGTGAGAGATCTGCACGCTCTCTTTGAGTGGGCCATGGAGAGAGGCGGTCTAATCGACGCCAACCCGTTCAAAGGCATGGCAAAGACAATCAAAGAGAGCTCACGAGGCACTAGAGCTGGTAAGCCACGTCCCTGGAAGGAGAGCGAGTTGCAACTGTTCTTCAATAACATTGACCTAGAGAAGCACTGGAAGATCTTCAGCGGAGGAGCACTGCTACTTTACACCGGCGCAAGGCTAGAGGAAGTGATGAGGTTGTCCACCGACAGCATCATCGAGAACGGACTCGGAGTGAGACTCCTCGAAGAAGTAAAGAATCAAGGTTCCATCAGAGATATCCCACTCCACCCAGTCGTACAGCCGTTAGTTGAACTCTTGGCTGCGGATAACTCAGGCTACCTTCTACACGGATACAAAGAACGTGGCGCTAACAGGAAGCTAGGTGATGGCTTTGGTCGTCAGTTCCGAGCTCGCCAGACCAAGTTAAAGATGCCTCGGAGAGCTGCTGGCGGAGTTGCCATACACGACCTTCGACATACCTTTAAGACTCGTGCAGACAACTGCCGGATGGATGCAAGGGCCGCAGACGAAATACAGGGCCATGCTAGTGAAGGAATGAGAAAGGTGTATTCCCATGGGCTGACTTTCGAGGTGAAACTGGAGGAGATCTCGAAGCTTACCTATGGAGACAAGATTGATGGCCTGTTCAGGAACCAGATCTCACAGCTCAGTGCGCTACAAGACAAGAAGTTGCTGAAGAGTCGATAGCCACAGGCCCACCTAAAGACAACCCACAGAGCACCATGAGAGCACTCAGGAAGCGACCCTTTGGGTAGGAACCACCTGAGGCTCTAAACGTCTGTGAGTGCTGGGATAAGCACGTGACCACGGCCTGGTGACCCATGAATGATCATATCCACCGCACGCACGCCTGTGACTAACTCAATAACCCTTTAACGGCCCACACAATGAGGCTCATTGAGATAACCACAGGCCCCGATAGCGTAACCGCACTGGAATCATGCGGGCACGCAGGGAGCGTCTGGAGAGTACCTTGGTTTGGCCCCGGTTTAGTGAACAGTTTCGTTTAGAGTCATTTGCTCATATTTGAGTGGACTCATCCTTCCTGCCGACCCATGGGGCCGACGTCGATTGTAGAAGCGTTCGATATAGTCGAACACATCCATTCTTGCTTCTGCGCGAGTTCGGTAACGACGGCGATACACACGCTCTCGTTTCAGTAACCCGAACCAGCTCTCCATCGCCGCATTGTCGTAGCAGTTCCCAGTACCGCTCATCGAACACTCGATGCCATGATCATCCAGCAGAGACTGGAAGTCATCGCTGGCATATTGGCTGCCTCGGTCTGAGTGATGCAGAAGTTCTTCCCCGGGCTTTCGTTGCCAAATCGCCATCATCATGGCACTGATCACCAGATCACGAGTCAGTCGCTCACTCATTGACCAACCCACGATTGCCTTCGAGTACAGGTCCATCACAGCGGCCAGATACAGCCAGCCTTCTCCAGTGCGAATGTACGTGATGTCTGCCACCCAGCGCTGATTAGGCTTCTCGGCCGTAAACTCACGATCTAATTGATTCGGTGCGACACGGAAGCCATGATTTGATTGCGTGGTGATCCGATAGCGCTTCTTGGGGCAGCCTTTGAGTCCAAGCTCCCGCATGATCCTGGCAACTCTTCTGCGACCGATGTGAAAGCCCAGGTCTAGCAGGCCATCTCTTACTTTGCGACTGCCATACACACCATCAGACTCTTCGTAGATCTCGGCGATCTTTTTCTTGTAGCGGTGATCATCGATTGAGCGCTGACTGGCTGGTCTGCGTTGCCAGGCATAGAAGCTACCGGGCTTAACATTGAGAAGGCGGCACATCATGGCTACGGGCAACACATCGCTATGATCCGCAATGCATTGGTACTTCACTTCGTTTCCTTGGCGAAGTAAGCCGCCGCGCTTATTAAAAAATCTCGTTCCTTTTTAACCTGGGCTAACTCACGACGGAGGCGCATCAACTCCTCATCTCGAGCGACACCTTGACCAACGAAGGCCTTGTTGCCGTGCTCAGCAGTCTCTCGCTTCCAGCGACCCAAAATACTCGGTGCTATCCCCAGATCGCGAGCCACCCCGGCAACTGTCTGGCCGGGCTGGTTCGCTAACTCTACAGCTTCCCGCTTGAACTCAGGCGAGTACTTTCTTCTCGTTCCCATAAACACCTCCCACGCCATTATGGCGCTTAACTAAGGTGTTCACTATTCCGGGGCCAAACCAGCCTACGCACGCCTGACAGATCTCCTCACAGACCGCTACGGGAACGAACTCTCCGAAGACGGAAAGCTTGTCCTGCGAGAAGGCTTGATTGCTTCTGCTGTTGGCCTGATGACTGGAACAATCCCACCAAGCCGCATCGCTGTGGGACTACCCTGTGGTGAAGGAAAGACCACCGCCATCCGCGCTGTTGTCTGGGCCATGCATAAACTTGGTCGCCAACATACTGTCCTGATTGCTTGCACCAAAGTTGAACAACTCTGCGGGTTACTCTTGCAGATGACCCGACCAGACACTGCTGAGGCAGATGGTGACGGCATCCCAACCGAGATGTTGGGACTGATGCATTCTTATCAGTACGATGAGGAGCATGCATTGCAAGTAATACACCAACACGAACTCCTCAAGCCTAACCACGCGACTGCACCGAGTGAAGGCCACGACCGGCAGGTTCTATTGGTGGCCCACGAAAGAATCAAGGGATCAGACAAAGAGAGATCTCAAGGTGAACACCGAGAGACTCACTCGTGGCTACAACGTGACATCTGCTTTTACGACGAGTCCTTGATCGTTTCTGAAGCGAGAGTCTTCCCGATCCTCAGCGAGACTCAAGAAGGCTTACTTGGAGAGATCTCAAAGCTTCGGAACTTGGCTAAGTACAAGGACCCGCAGAGATACGGTCAGGCTGCTGACTGGATGGACAAGGTCGAGGAACGGCTAATGCCTGCCTTGCAGTCTGCCGACACCTCACCTGTGGTGATCACCCTCCCAAGTCTAACGACTGAAGTTCAAGATCACCTACTGAACCTGCTGAATCGTAAGCACTGGCCACGAATCCATGACCTCGTTCACTTCAGTAATGAGGACGTGCGGGTTCATAGAACGGATGAAGGTGATGCAATGATCACATACCGGATCAGTGTTCCTTCGGCGCTCGACAAGGTTCTGATCACCGATGCTTCAGATCCCATTAGGGAACTGGTCAGAGCTGATCAAACTATCCAGCGTGTGGAGGATGTTATGCCTCGACTTGAGAAGTTTAGGCAGAACGGCCTGAGCCAGATCAAACGATTCGATGAAGTGAACATCTTTCACCTCAGAGTCTCTGGAGGTCGCTCCAAGATGCACGACGCGTTTAACAAGAAGTCCTCCAACTGGGTTACCAGAGAGGTCATTAAGGTTATCGAAGCTGCATCTCCAGAAGAAGAGTTCATAGTCTTCACATACCTCCCCGGAGACGGTGTGGATTACCCTCGGCAGATCAACCTCAGCATTGATGAGCATGGCATTAGTCGCTTCAAGCCTGGTACTGATGATCTACGTATCCACGTCCTCACTTGGGGAATGGAGACTGCACTCAACAACTGGAGCAAGGTTCCCAATGTCATTCTCGCAGGCGTCCTACTGAAGCCTAAAGGTGCATTGGCTGGTGAATCTATGGGAGCCAAGCGGGACCTCAGAGACCCTGAGATCGCAGACACCAGCTATCTAAAGGAACTTCAGTATAGTGAAGCTGCTCACTTCGCCTACCAAGCCGCTAATCGTGGTGCGATAAGAAACTCCAAGATCGATAACCAGGGACAGGCACAAGCCCATCCCGGTAATGTCTGGGTGATTCACTACGATGCTGGTCTCAAAGGCCGCATGGACAAGGTTATGCCCGGTGCCAACTGGCTTCCTTGGGAAGTTGAAGGCAACCGTGGTAACACCTACTCCGACGCAATGAGGATTGTTGAGCGGCTCAAAGAGCTGTACTCACAAGGCGTCTACAAGGTGTCTTGTCAGTGGTTGAAACAAGATCTGGGTATTGATAACCGTGATCATTGGAAAGCTGCTAGACGTATGGCTGAAGAGATGTGCGGCTGGACAGTGGCAGGTAGATCACTGGAAGCTATCTTTCCTGAGTAACGTATGAGAATTAAGGGGAACCTGATTCCTTTCTAGGGAATTAACCCCTTAATCTTTACGACCTCTCTAAGCTGCCTCTATGGACACATACTTCACCAAGCACACTCAATCAGGCACTAATCATAAAGCCATGAGGAGTGGCATGGATGAGGTGTATCGATAGAGCTAGAAAGCCGGAACTCTCTCCTTTATTAGGAACTTACCCGGTTTTTGAGAACGACACTCATAGGGACTGGGTGGTCACAAGATTGAAAGCTTAATGAGTTACTGTAAGTTATCTTTACGTTGTCTATTGGTACTGATCCCGATTGTGTAATCACAAAGGAACCCATCAGTAAACCCAACTTTGACCAAACTCAAAGAAACTCTCCATAATGGTGCCTTGCTAAGTAAACCATTGAATCGCGAACTAATGATCCAACGGCTACCTCACTACCGTGGGTGATAGAACCATAGAACTCAAAGCGAACCTATCACCCAAGGCCTGGCTACGCCTACCGATGTGGCTTACGGGTCCGCAGCTCTTCCGTTACTTCTGGATAGGTGTACTCATCTCATGCCTGCTCGGAGATTGGTTAGCCCTAATGCTCGATCTAACTACATCGATAGATGCGACTCGACAAGACTCGATACGCTTCTCTGGATGGCTACTGGATCTCCTTGGATTAGGAATCATTGCAATAGGGATTGCGAAGAAGCTTGATTTGTTTAAAGACACGAGCGTCTGGCGATTCTTGAGCGAAGGCTTGTTGGGCTGGGTAAGACGGTTTCCGCTCATCAATCGCAACGTGACGCTTCACTTGGAACCTGCGAACCTAACAAGTGTTTCTTCGGATCTGGACGTCAGTATTCTTGGACGGCTGGGGAAGGATGCTACGACGGAACGCAAGATAGAGTTCCTGATTCAACGAAATGAAGAGTTGACGCAGGACGTCCATATTCTTCGTCGCGAAGCGAAACAATCGAACCGTGAGCTAAGAAGCCAAGTGGAAGAACTTAAACAAGAACTGTCCACTTCTCTAACGGATCTAGATTCTCGCACCACGGACTTTCACGCAGGCGAGATTGGTTATGAGTTAGTCGGCCTGACCTGGATCTTTCTGGGCATCACGTTCGCTACTGTCCCTGAACTTATCGAGTTGATGTTCGGCGGTTGGCTCATCCAGTGGTTCGAGATGATTGGCTTGTGGTTCGGCTCTTTCGTTGCCTAACCTCAGGGTTCCGCACAACACTCAACAACTACAACTGACGTTACAAGCAATCCTACCTGTGAGCAGTCTCACGCACCGGATAGCGTGAATCCGTTAGAATGATGACACGATGAAACATCTTCAACTGTTCCTACAACTTGCCTTAGTCGCCCTGCTCGCAGGCTGCGCGTCGGGCTCCGCTATCATCACCGGCGAAATCAGACCAACTATTGATGATCACTCCGCTGTCAGAATCTTGACGGCAATGCCCGAAGGAGTTGACGTGATTGCGATTGTGAAAGCATCCTCGGATGCAGGATGGACGCAGCAAGACGCCGTTGACTACGCAGTTGAGGAACTTAAGAAGCAGGCAGCAAAGGTTGGCGCGAATGCTGTAGTTCTGACTGGAAGAGACACTTCAAGTCAAACCGTGACCACGCCGGTGTACAACGCTCCTGCGATAGTCACCACCTCCGAAACGGAGATAGTTCAGGGTCTCGCAGTCTGGGTTGAATAGTACAGTCCGAGAACTTGGTCAATGCTTAGCACAACTAATCGTCTCTCTTCGGCTTCCACGAATACTCCTGCGACGTCTCGCGCTTCGGCTTCGGCTTGAGTGTGATCGATCTCGAGCCTTTTGGGGCTGCGGAAGCCTGCAGACGCTTAAGTAGTTCCTTCCGTCGCTTATCACTATCGTTGTCGCTGCTTTGATCACTGCTCATGCGAATACCTTTGTGGCTAAGCCACACCCAAAGACACCTACACATCTTAAACGAACAGCGCTCAGAATGCCGATAGAGGCCAACACTCAAGATAAGTGATAGCATCCTCTTACAACGCTGGAGAAATCAGATGCTCGAAACGATCCTAACACTTGCGGTTGCCGCGTCGATCAACGTGGACCCACACTTAATCCACATTGAGTCCGACGAAGCGATTCACAGCATCGAAGGTAAACGATACGAGTGGACCGGCAACGTGATCATCACTGAGGAAGCCTACACGCTCAACGCCAGGAAAGTTATCGTTCTCCTCAACGATCTCGACGAACCCTGCAAGATCACTGCGGTAGGTGAACCGCTTAAAGCTTTCGGCCCATACAAGGACGAAGATGCCACCGTATCCGGTGAGGTGGTTCTCTACGACTGTGACCAAGCCAAGGTAAGGGTTGCCCGAAACGCTCATGTGAACATCCCAGCAGACTCAATGTCACTGTCGGCTGACAACATCATCTACGATCTGATAACGAAACGAATCCATGCGACGGGCACTCGGCCAGCTGAACGGGTTCAGTTACGGATTGACCCGGCCAAGCCTTGAGTTAAACTAAGTGACAACGCTTACAGCGCGTGAGGTGAAACGACTCCGCGACTTGACCGGAGCAAGGCTGATGGACTGCAAACGAGCGCTTACCGACGCTGGTGGCGACTTCAAGACCGCATTGCGAACCCTGCAAGACCGCAAGGACAAGCCTGATGCCTTACACTGACACTCAAACTAAGCCCACCACCACCTTCTGTATCGTTACGATCATCTTCACGACACTTGCAGTGTACGAGGTGTTCATCTTCCAGAAACCGTTAAGCGATCTCTTCCGGCTCACCTACAACATCTGGGTCTGGCCCATCGCTGCCGTGTTCGTGGCCATGCTCTTAACAAGTTACTTCAGATCAACTCAGACGAAAGACTGAATATCAATCAGCCTTCGCGGTATATCTCAGCCGTTCCTTCGGTCTCGCGAGGATCAACGACCCGCCCTGTAGCCATGTAAACCTCAAGCTTTCGACAAGACTTCTCAACTTTCTCCCGTGAAGTGTAACTATCAAACTGAGCGAGAGACTCCTTCCATTCCGTGCAGATTCGATCCAACTCACGCCCAGTGTTACTGCTGAGTCTTTGAGACCTCTTCAACCGCGGTTGAAGCTCCTCTTCACGATCTCGTTGGGCCTGCCGCAATCGCCGGGCATCTCGGCTATCGTTGAGTTCGTCCGCCAGCTTCTCAGAGACCGTTCCTAAGGCATCAGTTAATCCAGTAACAGCTGCCTGTACTCGCTGCCTGTCTCGGTAGTCCTCATATGCAGAGAACGCTAACAGGCCAGAGAAGATCCCGACGCCAATCGCAACCGCAAGTATTAACCCATGTTCTTTACGAATGTCCATCTGGAAAGGATAGACGCCTTTGGAGCTGCTTACTGAGCACACCATCACGCACCGACCTGACCACGCCCCACCTGACGAAAGTCCTCACCCTACACACCTCAAGGATTCCCAATGAAACCCAAACGACCCTCTCGAGCACCCGCAGTCCGCGCTTTCTGTGCTGGCTGCATTGCTGACCCAACAGCACGCGGCTCTGAACTTGCTCAGATAACTGCCTGCGCCACCACTACATGTCCTCTGTATCCCGTCCGACCGACCAGCTCCAACCTCACTCCTCAAGCCATCAAGTGGATACGGTATGAGACTGATGATCGTGGTGATGGCGACGAGGCTCTACAGGCCTCAGCCTGAACGTTTGCGCCTAACCCTACCTGAGGCTCTAAGTAGCCTCAAAATCCTCTCTCAGCTTTGGAATACACACCTGAAGAGGCCTTACGGAACCCTAGAGAGCCACTTACCGGCTCCCTACTCACCCCGCACCGTGTGTGTGGCTCCCATCAACCCACTGATACAAGGAAGCTACCATGGCTTACCCAGTAGAAGCTGACTTAGAGACTGCAATCGCAGCCGTCGAAGCGGCACTGTTAGAGAACCGCACGATTCCCAACGCTGAATCTGCTTGGAACTCGTGGCAGGAAGTAGTTGCACACCTGATCGTTAAGGTCAGTCCCGATGCAAGCTACGGTGCCTTAGCACGTACCACTGCCGAGTTCGGCGACGTATAGAACGTCACCCGTTACATCACCACACCACAGCGCCAACCTATGAGCCAACACCAGGCCTCCTGCGGGAGCACACCTGTGAAGCTCACTAGGCCCACCCTGAGCTGATCACCAGGCTAGCTGTGGATGTGGTGAACCCTATCCCTTCTTTAGCTTCACACGCTCAACGTGAGTGAGGCTATAGGTCATGTGCCCTTACCTATCTCGTTACTGCATATGACTTTGCCCATGCCATCACTCGCTCCTTGAAGGTGGTGTGGGTTTTTCTAACAATCCACTGAGGTACTCACTATGTCCAATGCAATCATTGCAGCTGCTGCAGAGCCCGAAGGCTTCCATTGCCCCAACTGCCGCAACGAGTTACCTGCTCGTACTGATTACTGGAACAAAGCGGCGCTAGAGCAAGGCTACAACGGTGCGGATTGGTGTAAGCCATGCAAGCTTGCTCGTGGGATGAACGTCAAGTGCAGCACGACTAGCCCTTCCATCCGCCGCATGAGCCTAATCGAGCTGCTTGAGCTTAGAGACCATCTCACCGAGACCTCTCAGCCCATCCCATTGACGCTCTTTCAACGCATGGCTAAAGAAGCCAACAAGATGGCACGCAATGCGGCTTATGCTGAAGCACGTCTGCTCGGAGACGACCTCACCGGACCCACTCCCGATGATGAGTGATCCCTACGGCTTCCAACCACCAACCAATAGCCACGCAGAGCCGCCCGCACCTACAACGGCTCAGACCAGACAAACGCCCGAACGTGAATCCCACAAGCCCACAAATGGCCTATGGGAGCACCAGCAAGGCTTCTCGAAGGTAGCACCGAAAGATGAGCAACCAACAATCCCCACTACGGGCTGGCGACTGGTCGCCACAGCACCACCTCCCTATGAGTTCTACCTGAACCGCAGCGGGAAGCTATGCACACAGCTCCCCAATAAACCAAGAATCTAATTCCAACCGAGGACATCCCCATGACACCCAAAGCATTACAACAACAGACCGCCCGGTTCATCGAAGAACGCACCGTCCTACAGATACCTACGAACCTTGCCAGGTACAAGAAGGAGCGCTTGTTGCGCCTGATCCGCAAGCAGATCTCTAGCAGCAACGAACAGATGATCGTCACCATCCAACGCAAGGCTGTATAACCATGACCATAGCTACCAACGAAGTGGAGTACGTGAACGTCTCTATCCCTGAGGCGGTGTCCTTCAAGGGACGGGAAGCAACCATAGAGTACCTCTCCGACGAACTGCAGGCCCATCCTAAAGACATCCACGCGATACTAGATGATGAAACCGAGAAGGTTATCTACGAGCGCGGTATAAGCGTTACGGCCAGGTGGCCGGTGTCTACTCAGTATCGATCTCTAGCCGTAGATAAACGCCGCAAGCAAACCTACGAGCTACCTCTAGCAGGATCGGGCGAGACCCTCACCGAGGAACGCATGGCTGCTCGTCCAGTGCATCCAAAGCGAACACCACGCAGACCTTCTGTGTCTTCATTGATGCAAGACCAGTGGAAAGGCGACGAGGCTGAGGAATCTCACACTGAAGCCGTAGAGGCTCAAGTACCAGCGCCGGCCGAAGCAGTAGATGCCCTCGACGGTATCCCCGCGCTACAACCGGAACCAGTAGAGCCGCCTTCTGACGGACTCACTGACGAAGAGCGCGAGTATGCTCATCTGGTGAAACTCAATGACATGGCGCGGGATGTTCTCGCTGAGCGTGACTGTCCTGACGGTAAGCGTCTACAGGCGATCTATAACGAGCACTTCAACATTGACTATCTAACAGGCGAGGTCACGTGGGCCAAGCCAACGCATAACGGCGTCAGCAAGGGACAACTTGCAGGCACTGTGGTGGGTGGTAAGGGACTCAAGGCCAATACTCGCTGGATCAAGATCAAAGGCGTAAAGCTTCAAAGGTCGAAGGTGCTATTCATTAGCCGCTTTGGTGTGAAGCCTAAGAAGATGATCAACCTCGACGGTGATCGTCGGAATGATAGCCTGCTGAACTTAGAGCCTGTCTTTGAATAGATAACGTACAAGGACGACCGAGCTAGCAACCGAGCTAGAATGATTCTTTGACTGGGCTACAACCCGCATTCTAGCGGGCTTTCAGAGAGATGGCGTCCCCTAGGGGAGTCGAACCCCTGTTGCCGGGATGAAAACCCGGAGTCCTAGGCCTCTAGACGAAGGGGACTTTGGTGAGAGGCGCGCATTCTATGAAGGTCATATGACAACGTCAAGCAAGATCCTCAAAAGGCACTACACTTCGTTCAATATTTGGAGTTATCGATGGATCTACTGACTTCTTACCTCATCTGGATAGCCGCAACGGCAACCACAATGGCGTTAACTGCCGGTATTTACGTGCAGCTGAAAAGACGCGAAGCGAAATTGCGGGCACGGAAAATTACTAGGGCGCTGTCAAAAACCCACGCTTTACTGACGGCGATCGAACACATTCCAGATCCGATGATCAATCGGGATTTGCGACGCGGGCTTGTGTTGCTGATGTCGCACCATATTGATGTCCTGCACCAAACCAACCCGGAACACCCACATCTGCGGGCCCTGCGTAACAAGGTGGCGCAGATCAATCGGCTGCCTTCAGGTCTGAAAAGCGCAAAACTGCGCAGCAAGGTGGAAAGACGGCATGCCAGTTCCGCGCTGGAGGAACTGGCCAAACTGCTCAAAGACGCCACTGCACAAGGCGAGTTGAATCAGCGGGAAGGCTCGCTTGCACAAGCCAGCGCAAAATTCACAGGCCAGCAGATTGCCGTCGAGATCGCCCGGCAGTCAGCCAAGGATGCGGAAAACATCCGCGCTTACCCGCAGGCACTACATTTTGCCAAACAGGCACGGCAACTGTGCCGCGATTTACCGCCCATGGTGGGTAGCAAACTCATGGCAGCAGTTGCCGCGGATATCGAACGGCTGGAGAGCCGTCTGGATCGTTCAGCTAGAATTTAACTCCGACACCGACGTTATAGATCACGTCGGTTTTGCTGTTGCCCGGTGCTGGATCCGTTTCATGAATCACATCAACCCGTGCGGTGGCATCAATTTTGGCATTCAACGCGTATCGCACACCGGTGGATGAGGCAATCACTTCGCCGCGATCTGAATCCGGAATGTACAGTACCGACTGTCGGTGGAAAGCTTCCATCCGCTTGTCGAAGAAAAAGCGCTTGTAATCAAGGCCCCAGCGCAGAGCTGGATTGTTGGAGGTTTCACCGCCGATGTCTTCATTCACATAGCTGACACCCAGATCACTCGATAATGCGCCAAAGCTGTTATCCCAGAACTGGTAACCCATACCAGCGCCAAGGGTTACTCGACGATCAACATCTTTAATCGGGTCTTCAAAGTACTCGAAGTTACCCGCGGCATACCACTTCTCACTGACAAAACGCTTGTACAGATAATCCAGGTCAACCTGTTCCTGCGTGGTAATGCCTTCTGCTTCTTCGTTGTGAACCAGAAGCGTTAACAGATGTTCCACATTGTTCTGCTTGAGTGAGCTCTCCGCTAAAACGCTGAAGCTTTGCGTATCGGTATTACCCTTGGCCACCTGAGCCGCCAGGTCCGCCCGCGAGTTCCACTCCCGCGCAAAACTGACAATACCCAGATTGTTCTGACCGGCACGGGTCACATCTGCAAGCGCCACGGCCTGCGACTGGCCATCTGCAACAACCACCTGGGCGCCATCTACCACGGCAAACTGTCCGCTCACATCAACCTCACCCATAGAGATGTCATACTTACCCTCGGTTGTGATTTGCGCAATTGCATCAACGGCAATGGCAACGGCGCCCGCATATTCAGTGATCAACAGGACATTGCCACCCGCGACACTGTCGACGGTGCCACTCATCCTGTCGCCATTCTTGAGCAAAACCACATCCGCGGTTGCCAGGGGGGATAGCAGCAGTGCTATCGTTAAATAAACCAGACGTTTCACTTTATATTTCCTTATTAAGTTTGTTGGTTAGTTTGTTATCAGATCAGTCTCTGGCGCTTTTCAGCCCCTTCTGCCCCACCCAGTGACGGGCAAAATATTGTGCAGTTCTGCCATTTCGTACACCGCGTGCTAACGCCCAGCGAAGCGCCTCTGTGCGTACTTCCTCACTGTGGGCATCAATTTCTATACCATGCCGCTGCGCCAGTCGGGATACCCAGAGTCTCACCACCTGCAGGTAGGCTTCCTGCCGGAATGGATAGAAAGACAGCCACAATCCAAACCGATCGGACAGCGAAATCTTTTCTTCAACCGCTTCGCTTTCGTGCAACTCCGCATCGCCAACTCGCGTCTGCAGATTATCGCTCATGTGTTCAGGCACCAGATGCCGCCGGTTAGAGGTCGCATAAATCAGTATATTTTCTGTGGTCGTAAAAATGGAACCTTCCAGCGCACTTTTCAACGACTTGTAACTGGCATCGTCTGCATCAAAAGACAGATCATCGCAAAACACCACATAACGAAAAGGCTCTCTCGCCAGGTGTGCAACCACATCGCCCAGGTCAGCCAGATGATCCTTGTGCAGCTCAACAAGCCGCAGTCCTCTGGCGGCAAACTGATTCAACAGCGCGTGGATGAGAGAGCTTTTGCCGGTACCGCGGGCACCCCACAGGAGCGCATTGTTAGCCGGCAATCCGGCGAGAAACTGCTCGGTATTACTTACCAGCTGCGCACGTTGATCATCGATATTTAACAGATCATCCAGCGCAATGTTATCCAGCTGGCCGTGGGCAACAAAGCCGCCATGGCCTTTCCTGCGCTGCCACACTGCCGCGTGCGTGTTCGACCAGTCAATGGCCTGTGGATCAGGCAGCAGCAGCAACAGGCGCGACAAAGCCTGATCAAAAAGAGAAAGAGGTGATTGCGCTGCCACCAGTAAGCCGGTCCGTTTGTAAACTTTTGAGGCCGCGCATTGTACTGAAGAACGGTGAGAGTTCGAGCCGAATGTGCTATTGTTTTGCACAAGTTTTACGACTCAGATCGTTTTCGAAAGGCACCTACATGTCTGCATCTAATCACCCTGAACGTCGCAATGGGCGCAAAGATCGGCGAGAGAACAAAAATGATCGTCGTAACGATGAACGGCTGCTCGAAGACCCCCTGCCCCGGCGTAATCCCGACACGCCGGATCGTCGCAATTCACCAGAGTAGTCAGGCGTTACAAACGGCCCAGCTCATCCAACATCAGATCCGGACGGTCCGTGATCACACCGTGGGCGCCTGACGTGATTGCGTTACGCAGGTCCGACAGGCTGTTGAGCGTCCAATAATCGACATGTAAATTGACTGCACTCGCCTTCTTAAGAAAATCCTGTGACAGTAACAGCCGTCCATCACGCTCTTTTGGCACCTGCAAGGCAAGCGCCGGCGCGCGAAACAGGCGATCAAGATACAAAGTAGATGCGATGACATACCAGCGCACTTCGTCACTTGATGCGCTGGTTGCGGTGGCCGGACAGACGCTGCGGAAATGGTTCATGGCATTTTTATGAAAGGACGCCACCAGCGTCAGACCCTCCCGCTCTGAGCCGACCAGTGCATCACACAAAGCCTCTGCAAGCGCTGGGTTATCCTCCTTCAACTCAACCACAAGCCGTTGCCCGGGATAGCGATCCAGCACCTGCGTAAAAGCAGGAATAAACACCCCTTGTGATCGGTAAGGGCGCTGTGTGCCTGTAAATGGCCAGTGATAGCCTGCATCTAACAGCTGAAGTTCGGCGAGGGTCAGGTCATTCACCGCGCCCTGGCCGTTGGTGGTGCGCTCTACGGTCGCATCATGGATCACCACCAGCTGGTTGTCAGCACTGAGATGAACATCCATCTCCAGGACGTCGACGCCTAAAGACATGGCATGATCAAACGCCATCAACGTGTTGCCGGGACGCAGCAGATTACCGCCCTGATGCGCGATCACCATGGGACGTGCGACATCAAAATACGGTGTGGGCAATCGTTCGGGTTGACCGGATAAAGTGCCCATCAGCATGATCACCAGTACCGCGGCAATTAAAATCCAGTTCTTCCGCTTTCGTTCGGCATTGCTTGCGGTCATGGTTCTCGCCGCTGATTCGGGGTGTCAGGTCCACGCAGCGGAACCACATTGTTCAGCTCCCGCGTATACAGTCGTCGCACACCAGTGGTGTCTTCCAGGCCTATGCTGCCCGGGCCAAAATAATGCAGATCCAGCTTCTGTGTACGGCCTTCACCCTGCAGATGCAACATATGACCACGCAGCTGCCATTGCCCCCGCCAGCTGTTATTGTCAGCCTGCAGGACAAAATGACCGGCATCCAGCTTACCCTGCAGAGAAAGGGTTTGTTTGCGTGGAGAGCCCTCATCGGTCGTTTCATATTCCGCCTGCCACTGGCCGGGAAGATCAATTTTACGCAACCATTTCAGGCGGGCGGCACGGGTGCCTTTGATGTAGAAAAAAGCGCCCAGCGCCACCACCACTACCATCACTACAGACATTCAGGTTGTTCCTCGTAAGCTCGCCACATCAATACCGCATTGTTCGAACAGGCCCTGCCAGGCCTGCACATGATCACGTACCGCCTGTCTTGTACGTTGCCACTCACTGCGTTCTGAATGGTTGTTCAACGTGTGGTTGTACCATTGCAGAAACTCAACCGAAGCGGAAGTCTGTAACAATTCCACGCTGCGTGCCAACGCGGACAGCCAGCGCTCATCCGCGCTCAGACGCTGCGAGAACTCAACCTGCCATTGCGCCACATAATAACGCTGGAATACAGCCAGCAATCGCCGGCTGCGATCGTTCGGCCGACCCGACAGACACACCGCCGGTTCACGTTGCGTCAGCGCGGCAGAGGCCGCCTGCAGCTGTGCACGCAGGATCGACCAGTATTGCCGCCGTTCCCCAATGCGCGCGCTCAACGTGAGCTGGCGCAACGTCTCTTCGAAGTGGGCGCGCAACAGTTCAGGATTCTGATCCAAGCCGCTGCTGATCAGATCCGCCAGCATGCGAAAGTGTTCGTCGGCCCCGGGGGAATGATTCGCTGCCGCAGTGCTCTGCCCCATGGCAGTACTCAGCTCAGCGCTGGCAAAAGTTGCATTCCAGAGCATGTCCGGCAGGCTGGCGCGTTTCTGTTCTACCAGTGGTTCAAGCCAGGCCTGACCCTGCCTGATACAGACATCCGCCGCCTGCAGCCAGGTTAACTCATACAGCAGGCGCTGGCTGTCTAATGCAAGACGCGCCAGACTGCCGTTGCGCGCGCCCACCAGGCCGCCCATATCACAGGCGTGCAACCGCGCGAACTCAGCAACAGAGATATTCAGCGATGGAATCTGGCGCAGCAGGTGCCTGCGCGCCGGGTATTGCACCAATGCTGTGGGTGTTGTGGTGAGCGGACGATCCAGCGCCTGGCTGATCCTTTGCAGGTACAGGTCACCGCTGGATTCCGGGCCACCGCACCCGGACAGCAGTGGCATCAGCAGAACAAATACGATACCTGTCTGAATCAGCTTAACCATTGTTTGCGTATGTCGACCACTTCGGCGTCCAGACTGGTCGTGACAAATGTTTCGATGTCCGAAAAGATTTTCTGAATCACAGATTTAGAGCCTGCCGCGGCAATAAACGACCACTGCGCCCGATTCAGACTGTCCGCATCCGCCGATTCACAAACGGCCACCTGGGTCTGTTTGCCAAACCGGTCTCGCAGACCGGCCAGGCGCTGACGCTTGTCCTTCAGGGAGTGACATCCGTGCAGGCGGAACACAATGGTTAAACAGGCGATATTCACAGGAGCGCGAGTTTGCCATATGCCATGACATAAGCGAACATCACCGGCTCAATTTCGCAACCTTTGCAATCCAGCTTACCAGCCACACCATCGGGAGGGTGTTTCATGCGTTTCAGTTTCTGGCCAAATCCTAGCCAATCTTTCACCGACGTGCAGGCGCTGACCCGGCACGCGGAAGCCACTCAATGGGACGGCGTCTGGTATGCGGATCACTTCATGCCCAACGCGGAAGATACGTCGGCGCCCTGGCCGGAGGCCTGGATCACCCTGGCGGCACTTGGCGCGCAGACCACCCGGGTACGTCTGGGCACACTGGTCACCGGCAATACCTACCGTCACCCTGCGGTGCTGGCCAAAATGGCGGCAACCCTTGACCACATTACTAACGGCCGGGTTGTACTGGGCATCGGCAGCGGCTGGCAGGAAAACGAGCACCGCCAGTATGGTCTGCCGTTCTACACCGTGAACGAAAGGCTGGCGCGTCTGGATGAAGCCTGCCAGGTTATCAAAGCCCTGTATGCGCCTGGCTCTGCCACGTTTAAGGGCGAGTTTTACCAGCTCGACGACGCTTCGTGCGAACCCAAACCCGTGCAGACACCGCTGCCTTTGATGATTGGTGGTGGCGGCGAAAAAGTGACCCTCAAAATCACCGCAAAATACGCCGACGAGTGGAATGTGTGGGGCGACCCGGCCATCCTGCGTCACAAAATGGCCATCCTGGATGCACACTGCAAAGACGTCGGGCGCAACCCGAAAGAGATTCAACGCAGCGCGGTTGCTCTGCTGTTCATGTCCGATGACGAAGGTTTCCTTAATAAAATGCGTGCAGCCAATATGCAGCAACCGCACATCATCGGCACACCGGGTGAAGTCAGGGACGTTGTGGCCGAATATGCCGAAGCAGGTGTTGATGAGCTGATTGTGCCGGATTTCACGATGGGTGAGCACGCTCAGAAACTAAAAACCATGGACACGTTCATGCAACAGGTTGCCAATCGCTAACCACCGCCCCTTTGGAATAAAAATGACAGATAAACAATCATCAGCACCCATCCCCTCTGCCACCATCATGTTGCTGCGGGAAGACACCGAGGGTATGGAAGTGTTTATGGTGGTACGCCACCACCAGATTGATTTTGCCTCTGGCGCGCTGGTCTTTCCCGGCGGCAAAGCAGACCCGCAGGATTTTGACGACAACCTGATTCCCTGGCTTCACGGCCACCCGGAAGCACAGGATATGCGCGCCATTCAGGTCAGCGCGATACGTGAGGCTTTTGAAGAATGTGGCGTGCTCCTGGCTCGAGAAAAAGGCAGCAACGAACTGGTCAGCGCCGAGCGCGTGGCAAACCTGGATCAGTACCGGGAGCCACTGAACAGCGGTGAGCTATCGCTGCTTGACTTTCTCACCCGCCACGAACTGATTCTGGCCTGCGACACACTGGTCCATTTTGCACACTGGATCACGCCGGAAGGTATGCCAAAACGTTTTGACACCCACTTTTATCTGGCGTTAGCCCCTGAGGATCAGATTGCGTTGCACGATGGCTATGAATCCGTGGATTCGGTGTGGATCCGTCCCCAGGACGCGCTGGATGAAGCCCGGGCAGGCACCAAGACCATAATTTTTCCAACCCTGCGGAACATTGAAAGACTGGCCACCACCCACACACCGCAAACCTCGATTGCCGCCGCCCAGGCAACACCCGTCACCCCGATTCTACCCTGGATGGAAAAGCGGGATGATGGCATGTATGTGTGCATTCCAACCGACGCCGGCTACGCCGTATGTGAAGAAAAGGTGCCCGGCCGGCCTTAACCCACTACTAAATTTCGAAGCGGAAACCGACGTAGAACGTCCTTTCTGGGGCCGGCTCTATACCGTCATTACGCACACGGCTGTAGTAATCTTCGTTCAGCAGGTTGTTAACACCGCCATGAACTGCCCAATGCACATCGGGACGATATTCAAAACTGAAGTCAAACACCTCATAACCCGGAACTTCCGCGGCAATCTCACTGATGCCGGTGCCGCGCGGCAGGTTGGAATCCTGCCAGAACTGATCACCCACAAGCGTCGCGCTGAGCGCTGCATTCCATTTTTCGCTGTCGAAAAGCAATCCTGTGCGGATCACATGTTCCGGTGCAAACGCGGTGTCGTTGCCGACAAGACCAGCGCTTAAGCTGTCTCTGATCTCGGTATCCAGCAGCGAGCCGTTGGCAAACAGCTTCAGCGAACGAGCGGTGTCCGGAAGCAGATCGTATTCCACGCTGAACTCAATACCCTGATGCCGTGAGTCGCCGCTGTTGACACGCGCCACATCGGTAATGTTCACCTGTGTCTGTTCGATCTTATCCTCGAAGTCAATGCGAAACACGCTGATATCAAAAACCAGTTCGTCCATCGGCTGACTACGGAAACCGATCTCGTAGTTGTTGGCGCGCGACACATCAGGACCGTTATCACCGGCCAGTTCCGATGCGGGGTTGATCAGATCGTCAAAGCGTTGCGGCCGATAGGAGTTTGAGAGGTTGGCATAGACTTCGGATCTCTCGCCAGCCTGATAGACAAGCCCGAGGCCAAACAGAGATTCTGTCGATGTCTCGTCCAGATCGATGGCATCGCGGTTCAGCGACGGGTTCTTCACCTTTTCTTCAAGATCGTAGTTGATCCGCTCGATGCGCACAGTGGGCACAATACTGAACTTACCTACGCGGAACAGATTCTCGACAAACAGCGCGTTATAGGTAATGACGCGGTCCTGTTCAAACGCCAGATCGGCCCGATTCTGAGCGCTCGAGCGTATGTTGTCGCTGACGTGGCGCGTGCGTGGACTGTCGCCGAGGTAGCCGGTGGTGCCCGCTGTCAGTACGTGGTTTGCACCCCATGAAAGCGCATAACGCAGGTCGAAACCATAGTTGGCAAACTGCTGCTCATCAATGGCGGTTGTCGCGGGCACGTCCGCAGGGTCCGTGAAAGCCGCCGAGCGACGGCTCAAGCGGTCCATCGAAGAGTACCAGAGCGTGGCATCCACAGTGGATGCTTCGTCAATCTGCTGCTCATAGGTTGCGGTGACAATCAGTTGATCGATTTCAACTCGGTTAAACGGCGTCTTTACCAGATCACGGTCAACAGCAAACTCCCGGGAAGTGAGGCGGCCCGCTTCACCGGAATCAGATTCATAAAGATCCACATCGAAGCCCAGACGGATATCGTCAAAGCCTTCATAGGAGAAACCAACATAACCCGAGTTGACCTCGAAGTCTTCGTTACGGCGTGGACCATCGGCACTGCGATGATCAAAAGATGCCAGCAGTCCAACATTATTGTGTGCCCAGTTAACCTCATTGTAGGTGCTGTAGAGGCCGTCACTGCCTGCACTCTGCTCGGTTCGGAAAGCATTTGCCGCCTGCGCGTCGGCTTTGCGGGTTACCAGGTTCAGGGCGGGGCCGATCTGCGGTCCGTAAATCAAGCCGGCTCCACCGCGTACAAAACCGATCTGCTCCACCCGCTGCGCCGCAGGCAGGTAATAGATGGTCGGGTAGCCGAACTGGTCTGCTGCCAGCGGAATACCGTTCTGAAAAAACGCAATGAATTCCGATTCATGCGGGTTGCCCAGACCACGATAATTGACATTGTAGATACTTGGAATCTTCTGATCCGAGACAAACAGCCCCGGCAGACGGGAGAACATCTGGCGCAGGTTGGGTTCAACAAACGTAGGCTGCTCGGTAAGGTTCACCAGCGTGGTTTTTTTACCTTCGAAGATCTTTCCATCCTGCAGTGCAGGCAGTGTGCCCGCCGGTTTGGCTTCGAGCAGCGGTGCCACAACCTCAATCAGCTCAATGTTTCCGGTGTCTGTTTGTGCGTTTACCGCAACCGAAGCACACGTGCACAGCGCCGCGGTAGCCACAAAACGAGTGATCTGCATGGGAATACAACCTTGAATGATAATGCGAATGATTCTCATTATATTTGAAGTCGATTCGGATGCAACACTATTTTTAGCCCGGCATACATAGACTTCATTCATCCAGACAGATGGAGCGCCCGCATCGATTTAGGTACAACCCAGCATGGGTTTGTCAGCAACACACTGGCAATGTGTTGTTGCGCCTGGCGAGATTGATCTGGCGCACCATCAATTACAGGAGAACGATATGGCTAAGTTATCTAAAAGTGCCGCTCAGAAAACCGCGCAGCGCTATGCATCCCAGGCTGTTAAGCAGGCGGGCGTTAAAAAGAAGCCCGGCAAAGTCGCCAAACAAGCCGCTGATGCCGCGTTCAGCCTCGCCAGAAAGGGTTCAAAGAAAAAGGCTAAAGCCGCGGCTGCAATCGTGGCATACAAAGCAATTTAGAACCAACCCAGTTGAGACTGAAGCGTAAAGCAGTGGCAGAAATACCATTTGCCACTGTTACACAAGCCAGTTCGACTCAGGTTATCTGTTGGAAAATTTTAACCAGTTAACGGAGAAAACAGGTGAAGATTATTTTTATGAGCGTGGTATTGAGTCTGTGTGCGTTGACCCCTGCGCTTCACGCCGAAATCAGTTCCCCATTGCTCGACCATGGTGCACAGGAACTTGCCTTGTCAGGCACAATCGAATTCCCAGAATTCGAAGAAGTTGATTTTGATATTGACGCTTCGTACGGATACTTCGTCCGTGATGGATGGGAAGTGGGAGGTCGAATATTAGGTGCGGATCTGGGTGGCGTGGAGCGCTTCGAGTTTTCCCTGTTTACCGAATACAACTTCAATCGACAGTCCAACATCGTGCCTTTTATCGGTACGTCTGTTGGTGTTGCTGATGTGACCTTTGACGAGGGTGAGTTCGATTCTTCGAGCCCACTGACGCCTAACGATGAAACGAGTACGGTGTTTGGAGTTCAAGGCGGTATAAAATGGTTTGTCAGACCCTATATGGCTGTATCCACGTCAATTTCCTTTAACGTGTCAACTGATGATATCTATCAGGCTGATAATGAGTTGCAGGACAATCTGACCCGATTCCGGCTGGGCCTGCGTTACTATTTCTAGCGCATCTGCGGGAAAACTGCAGATAAATAGTGAAACTACTCTCGTGCCGCCAATCACAATAAAGAACGGCGGCACATTTCACTTGCACAGTGCCCCCGTTTGAGCCAGTTTTAGATTCTTCAAAACGGCAATGTGAGCAATTCATGCGATGGTTATGGCTGGCTGCCGGGCTCCTTTTTGTAGCGCCCGTCACACACGCGGACATCTATGCGTACACCAACAAAGACGGCGATTACATCGTGTCCCAGAACAAACCCAAAGATCGCAATCTGAGTTACGCGGTTCTGACGGACGAAGGGGAATTTATTCGCATGGTTGAAGGTCATCGCGAAAATGTGCCTATCACACACTGGCGCCCGTTCTTTCTGCCTAAAGAACCGCATCCGTTTGACGGGCCAGAAATGCAGCCGCGTGAGCGACAACCCTCCGTGGAGGTCGAGGAGGTAGAAAACGAGTAAAGAGTCCCTCAGATACTCTGGTCACCCATCTGATGCTGAAGTTCTGCAACGGTCAACAGCAACGCCTCGTAGTAGCCACGCACTTCACGTCGCCGCGCCTGTTCATGCAACGGCAGATGGTCGGTGGACGCGCGCAATCGCCGCAATTGAGCAATGATCTGGTCGCGCAACTGTCTCGCGTGATAAATCTCAAGTAAGTCCACGAGGCCCTGCTGATTCTGTTCCATCTGTTACTGCACAAAAAACCTTTTATTTAATCTAGTTGGTGTTTGGTCCTTTCGCCACGCTAATTCACTGGCAATTGAGACTTTGGTAGCAACTCGCAGCCTGCAATGAAATCAGCCGCAGACTTGCAAGCCATACCGCGTCGACTTACTGTCGCAAGGCGATCAGATCAATCTATTCATTGCAAGGAGAGGAACAACCATGTCCAGCGAAGACATGCTGTACGACGTCAGCGATCATGTGGCTACCATCACATTTAACAGACCCGATCAGATGAACACGATCAATGGGTCTATGCTCAATAATCTGTCTGAGTATCTGCTCAAGGCGGATAGGGACAGCGATGTGCGCGCCATCATCGTCACGGGCACGGGCAAGTTTTTCTGCGCCGGATTGGATCTGCGTGGCAGCGATATCACAGACAACATTTCTGCGGGTAAGGGGGGATTCAGAAACCTTGATCTGCGCAACACGCCACCGACGGTTCTGCATAATCTCGACACACCCACCATTGCAGCGATCAACGGCTCAGCCGCAGGCTATGGCATGGACCTGGCGCTCGGATGTGATATTCGCATCATGGCCGACGGCGCGAAACTGGCGGCTGCTTTCACTGCGCGAGGCATCGTACCGGAGTCTGGCGGTACCTGGATTCTGCCGCGGCTGATCGGCTGGTCAAAAGCCTCTGAAATCATATTCACCGGCAAAACGCTGCTGGCGCAGGAATGTGAAGAGATGGGCCTGGTATCCCATGTGGTGAATAACAATGAAGTACACGCACAGGCTCTGGAGTTGGCAGCCAACATCGCCAAAAACGCACCAATGGCTGTGCAGGCCTCAAAACGCATGATGCGCATGGGTATGAATGAGACCTTCAACGATCACGTACACCATGTCTTTCTGCAACTGCTGCCTTTGTTTCAATCAGAAGACTTCAAAGAAGGCATGGCATCGTTTATGGAGAAACGCGAGGCCGACTTCAAGGGTCGTTAATATCAGTGTCCCAGACCTTAACCTGACCTTTGCGCACGCCTACCCAACGCCGCAGCCCTATCCAGCTGGCCAGGGACAGCAGCGCAAAGACCAGCACCAGCAGCGGCAGTGACATCACCGCAGAACCGCCCAGCAGCAGGATCAAGCCTGTGAGGGCGGCGCCGATGGCAAAACCGAGAAATATATAGCCGGGCACCAGGATTTCGACAATTGCAAGCAGCACACCGGCGATGACCCAGACCCACCACAGCGCCCACATCACGAGCGTCCCTGCAGCATTTTGAACGCTTCGCCAAACGCATCCAGCGCGGACGCCGGCACCACCACGGTTTGACTCGACGCACTGCTGCCCAGCGCAACCAGAGCTTCGACCTGTTTCAATGCAACCTGATACTGGGCGGCTTCCAGGCCGTTACTCTGAATCGCCTGGGCCACCACGCCGGTGGCGTAAGCTTCAGCATCCGCTTCAATGCGACGTGCTTTGGCGGTTTGTTCTGCTGCATAAAGCTCGGCGTCTGCATTGAGCTCAATAGCGCGCTTTGACCCTTCGGCCCTGGTAACCTGAGCCCGCCGTTCCCTCTCCGCGTTAAGCTGCTGCAGCATCGCATCCCGAGTGGCCTGGTCCAGATTCACATCAAGTATCTCCGCTCGCGTGACCTCAATGCCCCAGTCATTCACCGCTTCTTCCACGCTGACTTTAATGGTGTCGATGAGCTCCGAACGATTCGACTGCACCTGATCCAGTTCCATGGTGCCGATTTCCGCGCGCACAATACCGGCCACGGTTGTTGCAATGGCGCCATCGACATCACGAATGCGGTAGACGGTTTTTTCCGGTTCGAGGATGCGATAAAAGACACTGGTATCAACTTTCACCAGGACGTTATCCACAGTGATCGCATCCTGGCTGGCGGTAGGCAATTGACGTTCGAGGATCGATACCTGGTGAGCAACGCGATCCAGAAACGGTACAATCAGATTAATACCCGGCCCTAACACCATTCGCAGACGGCCGAAGCGTTCCACCACGTGTTTTTCTGACTGCGGCACAATGCGTACACCCAGATAAATGCACAACAGCACCAGCGCTGCGATGGCAATCAGCGCCATGCCAAAACCACTCAATTCGTTCAACGTTCCCGCCTCCTGATTTGTTTTCCCACGATTAACGCCGCAGTATGACCGCAAAACCGACAGCGGCATACAGCGGGATTTATCCGCCAGCCGTTATCTGATCAGGGGGCAATCGCTCGACCCAGAGAGTCAAATTCAAGTGCAGGCAATTCAAACGGCGACGTGATGAGGTCTTTACAGGCGGTGATCCAGGCACGCTGGTCCGCGCCGATGCTGCCAGCAATATCTGCTTTCAGATCAAAACAGCCGGCAGCGGTCTTGTAATGTCCGGAGCCCGGGCGCTCCAGCGCATTGTACTGATCCGCGGGCAAACCCCGCTGGGCAATGCGGCGTCCGGCCAGAAGTTGACGGCGGCCCTGGGCTGCCTGGCGCTGTTCCAGTCGCTGGTAAAATTCACCTCTGAAAGCACGGACATGGTTTTCCACCGAACCCGGCGCCGGCGCACTGTCCGCCCAGTTATCCGGGCGTGACAGATCTAACTTACGCGGTTTGATTCTGCGGGTGGTATCCGGTTCTGCAGACGCTGGATTCGCAGAGCCTACATCAGGCGCTACATGAGGCACTGAGGGGTCGGGCTGGGACACAGGGGGGCCAACTTCTTCTGCAACCTGAGCAGGTTGCGGCATCTGAGTTGCCCGCAGATCCTGCAGCAGGACCAAGTCTATGGTGCTGGCGGGGTTATGTTCTGCCACTTCCGGCACACCAATCCACCACCACAACGCCGCGGCATGCAATGCAAGCGCAATACCCAGGGAAATGGCCAGTCGATGATTCTGCATCTACCGGATTATCCGAGCTATGGGGTTCGAAGGTATTTCTCAGTTGTTTCGATAGGTATGGATATCGTTTCAGGTCCGCCGTTTACAACCGGGGAAGCTGCACAGCATTTCAAACAACAGATTCGCCGCCAGCAGGCTGGTATTGCCGCTGGTGTCGTAGGGCGGCGAGACCTCCACCAGGTCTGCGCCGATGAGATTCAGACCAAACGTGCCGCGAATGATCTCCAGGCCCTGCGATCCGGACAGGCCACCGGGTTCTGGTGTACCCGTCCCGGGCGCGACCGCCGGATCCAGCCCGTCGATATCAAAAGACAGATAGGTCGGCGCAGTGGGACCAATTCGCGCCTGCACACGTTGCATCAAGGGCGCAAGCGATTGATACCAGCAGGCTTCAGCCTGAATCACTTCAACCCCGCGTTGCCGAGCCCAGTCAAAATCCTCCGCCGCGTAACCTGTCGCCCGCAAACCAATCTGGGTCATCTTTGCGGGATCGATCAAGCCTTCTTCCAGCGCCCGACGAAACACGGTGCCATGGGTTTCACGCTCGCCGAACATGACATCGTTCATATCCGCATGCGCATCAACATGCACCACGGCCAGGGGACCATGCTGTTTGTACAGCGCGCGGAGAATTGGCAGCGTAATCGTGTGGTCGCCACCCATGGACAAGGGTTTCACACCGGCATCCACAAACGCAGCAAAATGCTGTTCTATCAGGCGGATGGATGCAGCCAGGTTATACGTGTTCAACGCCACATCACCAACATCTGCAATCTGCAGACTGTCAAACGGCGCCGCTCCGGTCGCCATACTGTAAGGTCGCACCAGCACCGATTCTGCGCGGATCTGTCGCGGTCCAAAACGCGCACCGGCTCTGTTGCTGGTGCCACAATCCAGCGGCACGCCCGCAATCCCGATATCAAGCTGCGCGGTAATGGGTGCCGTGGGCAGACGAAACAGCGTTGCGGGGCCACCAAAACGCGGCATGTCGTTACCACTCAGAGGCTGATTGAACTGAGTCACTGATCCTGCCTGTCGCTTACTGTATTCCGATGTTAAGTTGGCTTGGGTGAGATAGCCAACGGCGCTGACCTGGTTGGGGCTTTTTTTTGCCGGTTTTCCGCTAAACTAGCCGATCCGTTTTTGTGCCTGAGAAGAGGACCCTATGACTGACGCATACATCATCGATGCCGCCCGCACGCCACGTGGTATCGGCAAAGCCGGCAAAGGCGCACTGTCTGAATTCCATCCCGGTCGACTCCTGGCGAAGGTCTTTGAGGGCATTGCCGAGAGAAACCACCTGAACACTGCGGACATCGACGACGTGGTGGTCGGCTGCAGCTCTCAGGTTGGCAAACAGGGTTCCTGTGTGGGCCGCATGGCGGCACTCGACGCGGGCTGGAGCGAAAAAGCCAGCGCCGTCACGCTGGATCGCTTCTGCGGCTCGGGTATCACTTCGGTCAACCTGGCCGCGGCCAATATCATGAGCGGCATGGACGAGTTGTGTGTGGCCGGTGGTGTTGAAATGATGTCTTACACCGCCACGCTGATGCCGGAGAACAACAACCGCACCGTTGATGGGGGCAACCTGCACCTGCGCAACCTGCACCCGCAGCCACACCAGGGCATCTGCGCTGACATGATTGCCACCCTGGACGGTTTTTCACGGGAAGACGTAGACGCCCTGGCGGTGGAAAGCCAGCGGCGCGCCAAACATGCCATCGACAATGGCTACTTTGATAAGAGCCTGATCCCGGTATTCAACGATGACGGCACCCTGGCCCTGGATCGCGAAGAATTCCCGCGTCCAGGCACCACCATGGCATCCCTTGCAGAGCTGCGCACCGTGTTCGATCAGTTCATGAACGCGCCCATCGACAACACCGGCGAAACCTTCGATCAACTGGTCAAACGGGCATATCCTGATCTGAAAATCAATCACGTTCATCACGCCGGCAACAGCTCAGGCGTGGTCGACGGCGCTGCCGCTTTGATTCTGTCGAGCAAAGCCTACGCAGACAAAGCCGGCTGGAAACCCCGCGCGCGCATTCGCGCCATGGCTACCGTGGGCGGTGATCCGACCCTGATGCTGAATGAGCCCGTGCCCGCGGCACGTAAAGTGCTGGCGCGCGCCGGCATGACCACTGACGATATCGATCTTTTCGAAGTCAATGAAGCGTTTTCAGTCGTCGCCGCCAAGTTTATTCGCGATCTTGAACTCGACCCGGAGAAGGTCAACGTCAACGGCGGCGCCATGGCATTAGGCCATCCGATTGCAGCGACTGGCTCGATTCTGATCGGTACCGTGCTTGATGAACTCGAACGCCGGGATCTGACCACTGGCCTGGTCACCATGTGTACCGGTGGGGGCATGGCACCTGCCATCATCATCGAACGTGTCTGAAGGGACAGCTGTTCCTGTTAAGCATCTGACCGGGGCTGCGCTCACTGCGGCCCTGGTTGTTCTGCTCTCAGCGTGCGGTGACAAAGCCGCGGAGCTGCACAATGCCAGCCTGGCCCATGCCCAGCAGTGGTTTGCGGCGGCAGCCGCCGGCGCGGTGGACGAAGAAAACTGTCACGGTTTAGGGCTGCTTAAACATCCGCAGGTAACCTGTGCAGAAATGCTTGAGTTTGCAGCAGAAGTCGATGGGGCAAAAAGACAGATCGTCGATATCAGGACCCGCGATTGTTTTGCAAGCGTGTGCGGAGAGTTTGTTGAGCTCACATTTACGGGTCAGGATCTGGCGGGCAACGAAACTGACGAAACATTACTGCTGAAACGCGATAATGGCCGCCTGAAAACTTACCTGTACCGATCCAATCTACTCATGACACAGCTGGCAGCCGCAACCCCGCGCGCCGAGGAAAATGAAAAAAGCCCCCAACAAGCTGCTTATGACGAAGTCGTGGCCCGCTATCCCAGTCTGTACAGCTATCCACCCTGTTACGATATCCGTCCTACCAGCTCCAACCTTGTGGGTGAGTTACTGGTGCGGGATAACATTGACGTCGAGGTCGTGGACACCCTTGCAACGCAATGTGGCGATAATTTCTGCCTGGCTCTGGTCGGCAATAAAATTGCCACCCTCTGTCCGGCAGGCCGCTAAGGCTGCAGGCGTTTGATGACCCAGTTGTTGTCGTGCCTGTCGTAACTGAAGCGATCATGCAGACGCCCGACCCTGCCCTGCCAGAATTCGTAACGTGTCGGTTTCAACCGGTATCCTCCCCAGTTTTCAGGTAGCGGCACATCACTGTTGTTGTATTGTGCGCTCAGGGCCGCCACTTTCGCCTCCAGGACCGCGCGACTCTCCACTTCCCGGGATTGCTGGCTGGCCAGTGCCGACAGCTGACTGTCTCGCGGGCGGGTGCGGAAGTATGTTTCACTTTCAGCCGGTGATAATCTGCTGACCGTACCGCTGATACGCACCTGACGTTCGCTTTCGCGCCAGTAAAACATCAGCGCTGCATTGGGATTGCCCGCCAGATCCTGGCCTTTCTGGCTGGCGTAGCTGGTGTACCAGACAAACCCTTTGTCGCTATGACCTTTCAGCAGCACAATCCTTACCGATGGTTCCCGCGCCGGTTCACCGTCGCTAAAGACATCGCTGTGGCGTCAGCTTCATTATCTGTAATGGCCTGTTGCAACCAGATCTCAAACTGCTCAAGCGGCTGCTGCGCCAGGGTTTCCCGGGACAACAGGCCCCGGGCATAGTCGCGACGAATGTGGGCTTCATCGTTTATCAATGTGAACGTCCAGGCCAAAACCCATAGCCTAAAGCCAAGCTCGTGAGGACACCATCAAAACTCTGGAATCAGGCTGGGCTCTTATAACGCCAGACATTTGTGAACCAGGCGCCGTAGGCACACAACACAGCAGAAAGAATCATCGCCGGCCAGAGCGCGTTGAGGGTACCAAAAGTTTCAATCAGCCAGCCCAGTACCACTGCACCGATAGGCGCACTGCCTACCATACCCACGCTGAATACTGACAGGATGCGGCCGCGATAGGCCGGTTCCGCGGACTCCTGCACAATGGTTCGTGCCAGGTTGCTGGTGATACCCATGTTCAGTCCCCAACCAAAGGTACCCAGGACCAGCAACCAGAAATCACCGCGCACATAAATCATCAGCAGCACAATAATGCGCGAAAGCTGCATAAGCAGAAACAGTCGGCCCGGCCGCACCAGTGGCATGAATTTAAGTAACAACGCATTCGACAACGCGGCACCGGCAAAGAAAATGGCCATCAGGACTGAGAGCGTCCAGGCATCACCTGCGTAGATGCGCTTCACGATGAACGGAAAAACCGTAATAAAAGAACCGGCGTTGAAAATGCTGGAGACAAAATTGATGACCAGCACGTTAAATATGATTCTGCTGCGCAGGGTTGCCTGCAGACCTTCAACAATACCCCGCAGCGCGGATTGTTCAGGCTTGGGGTCGATGGTCACGACCGCGGTTATACGCGCCATGGCAAATGCCGCCAGCGCAATGACCACCGCCTGAGACAGCAACACCGGGGTGATACCCCAGCGATCGATCTGACCGGCTAGGCCCAGGCCAAACACCTGCACCACAAATCCCGCCGCGGTCGCGGCAGTCACACCCTGCTGCAGATGCTGGCCGCTGATACGGTTCAGAATCGCCTGCTGGGCAGGCATGGAATAGGACTGCACAAAACTCATGCCCAGACCCCAGAGCACCACGCTCCAGACCGCAAACCAGCCGGTGTAGTCCATGGCGATCAGAAAAAGCGGGAAAACAGGCGCTACCGCATAAATGCGGATGAGCAGATTGCGGGGGTCCGCGCGATCCGCGCTGGCGCCCCCCATCAGCATCAGGAACACGCCTGGAATGCCGATCAGCGCCTGAATGAGCCCAACCTGATGCGCCGGCAGGAGCAGGATACCGATCAGAATCCAGCTCAGCAGCAGTTGCTGCATGGCCAGAGCCATCCCCGAGAAGGCGCTGGCACCCAGATAGGCGCGGAACTGGCCGTTACGCCAGATGGATACCTCAGTCTCTACCTGCAAGAATTTTCCCCGCCTCCCCAGCGTGGCTTGTATCCTACCGCTGCCGTTTTTTTCATGTAAGTGCCGCCAGTGACAAAACTACAAGATGACGTTGTGATGCAAGGTGAGGATTTCAGTGGCCGGGATTTCAGCCACATCTCCCTGCGTGACTGTGTGTTTACACAATGCCAGTTTGCCGGCTGCAGTTTTCGAGCGACCGATTTAAGTCGAACTGAGTTTATTCGATGTCAGTTCAATGATGCGGCGTCACAGCAACCTGCTGATTTCAGCCAGGCTGATTTGCGGGAGGTACATTTCAGCCACTGCAATCTGACCGTGGTGGATTTTGTCCGCTGCAAAGGCTACGCACTGCACTTTGAACACTGCCAGCTACAGGGTGCGGACCTGTCCAAAATGGACTGTCGCATGCCCGTTGCGGGCACTGAGTTAACGGATTTCACCATGCAGCACTGCAACTTTGCTTACGGCACCTTGGCTGAGAACTTTCTCAGTGAGTGCACCATCACCGACAGCCGTCTGACCGAAGCCAATCTCGATTATTGCAATCTGCAGGGCGCAAACCTTACCGGCTGCGAACTGCACAACATCAGTGGCACGGGGCTGAACATTGAAAACGCTGACATGCGCGGCTGCAGCTTCAACAACCTGCATCCACGTGACATCAGTTTAGCGGGCGTGAAACTCCACTACAGCCAGTTGCTGGCGCTGGTGGAGCCTCTGGGTCTGATGCTCTCACCAGACCCGGAGTAGCCGCACTTTATCGCGGCTAGTTGATTTCCAGCAGTTCCACTTCGAATATCAGGGTTGCGCCGGGCTTGATCTGCCCACCGGCACCACGATCGCCATACGCCAGATCCGCAGGCACCACAAGGCGCCATTTGGAACCGGTGTTCATCAGCTGCAGCGCTTCGGTCCAGCCTGCAATCACGCCGTTCACCGGAAAACTGGCGGGCTGACCACGTTCTACCGAGCTGTCGAAAACCGTGCCGTCAACCAGTGTGCCGTGGTAGTGGGTTGTCACCGTGTCTGAAATGGTGGGTTTGGGGCCTGATCCTTCGGTAATCACTTCGTACAACAGCCCGGAAGGCAGCTCGGTTACACCTTCTCGTGTGGCGTATTCTGCGCGAAACGCATCTCCCGCTTCACGCACGCCTGCACTGGCTTGGGCCTGTTTTGCCCCGACCGCTGCCTGCAGCGCAGTAAACACCCGCTGCTGATCGGCATCACTGACCTGACTGGTCTGATCACCGACAAAGTCTTTTGCGCCCTGCAGATAGGCTTGTGCATCGATGACGCCATCTGTCTGTTGCAGCAGGTCTTCGATCTGCTTGAATCCCAGCAGATAGCTGGCCTCTTTTACTTCGCTGTCTAAAGCCACACGTTCACCTTTTGCCTTTGTTGTTTCACTTTCTGCAATCGCCGACTGATCACAGCCAGCCAGCAATAATGCCAGACCCAGATAGGCCAGCACGCCCGTATTTGCAAATACGCTTCTGCCCAAAACACTGCTACCCAATGCATCGGGTTTGGATTGAATCTTCAATATCGCGTCCTTATTTGTCGAATTACCATGAGTTGCGGCCTGTGTTACTACCGGGTTACATTCTCCACACAGGACCTACTCGTGAGTTTGGTACCCTGCCTGGGTGACATTGACTTTTTATGGGCTCTGAATGCAGACCATAAAAAGGGTCCCAGGTCGTGCTGGACTGCTGATGCAGCCCGGCATACATTGTTTAACAGCCGCTTGTCGTGCAGGTTTTTGCCGTTAAACAACGTATATGATGGGGAACCAAGTCAGTATCGCGCCAGTCACACATATATGTGCCGCGTCTTTATCACGTGCCACATGCCTTGGTGCCGCATCTTAGCAGACGTTGCGGCATTGGCGGGGGGATTTATACGTCTGCTGCACAGGTGGTAAAAAGAATGAATTTGCAGTTTAGTCGCGGCGTTCGAACCTTATTGATCTTTACCTTCGGCAGCTATGCGTTCACCGCGCTTGCCCAGGGCGACGCTGCGGTAACCGCAAAGAGCCCCGTAAAAGAAGTTTTTGTGGACGTCAAAGCACCGGTGCTTGAGCCGCTGGATGTGCATGCGCGCACCAGTCTTACCGTCGTCGAACAGCTGCGGCACAATCACTTTGTAAAGAAACCGCTGGACGACGGCATTTCCAGCCAGGTGTTTGACAACTATCTGGAATCTCTGGACGGTGGACGTGCCTATTTCCTCGCTACAGATATTGCCGAATTTGAAGCGTACCGCTACGAACTTGATGATGCGTTGAAGCGCGGCAATCTGGATGCGGCCTTCAAAATGTTCAATCGTTATCAGGAACGTGTTGTTGATCGGCTGAATTTCCTCATCCACGAGATTGAAGATGGCGTTGAGAATATCGATTTCACCATCGATGAAGAGATTGAAATAGATCGCGAAAACTCACCCTGGCCGGCCACTCAGGCGGAGCAGGATGACCTCTGGCGCAAGCGCCTGAAAGCCGCCGTGCTGTCCATGAAGCTGAACGACAAAGACCTCGAAGAGATCAGTGAATCGCTCACCAAACGCTACAAGAATCGATTGAAACAGGCCGTACAGACTAAAAGTGAAGATGCGTTTCAGGTCTACGTGAATTCGTTTGCCACCACCTTTGATCCACACACCCAGTATTTTTCGCCACGCACCTCACAGAATTTCAATATTAATATGTCACTGTCTCTGGAAGGCATTGGCGCGGTCCTGAAAAGCGAAGATGACACTACCTCGGTTGTTCGACTGGTGCCTGCCGGGCCTGCAGATAAAGAAGGTTCCATCGGTGTGGAAGATAAAATCATCAGCGTGGGTCAGGGAGAAAATGGCCCTCTGATTGATGTGGTGGGCTGGCGTCTGGATGACGTTGTAGAGCTGATCCGCGGTCCCAAAGGGTCCACCGTGCGCCTGGAAGTGATTCCATCTGACAGCAAAGATGATGTCAGCAAAGTGGTATCCATCACCCGCAACACCGTGCAGCTGGAGGAACAGGCTGCACAGGCTAAACTGCTGACCCTGGAGCAGGGTAACCAGGCATACAAAATCGGCGTCATCGACGTGCCTACTTTTTATGTCGATTTCCGCGCCAGCCAGCAGGGTGACCCGAATTACAAAAGCACCACCCGCGATGTCGCCCAGCTGATCGACAAACTCAAAGAAGAAGGCATCGACGGTCTGGTCATCGATCTGCGCAACAATGGCGGCGGTTCTCTGCAGGAAGCAGATACCCTGACCGGCCTGTTCATCGAATCAGGTCCTACCGTGCAGGTGAAATCCGCGCGAAGACGCGCAAACGTATACGCAGACACCGACGACAGCATCGCCTGGGAAGGCCCTCTGGCAGTGATGGTAAACCGGCTTTCCGCATCCGCATCGGAAATCTTTGCCGGTGCCATCCAGGACTACGGGCGCGGTGTCATTATCGGCAGCCAGACCTTCGGTAAAGGTACAGTACAAACGCTGATCCCGTTAAATCGCGGACAGTTGAAGATCACCGCCGCCAAATTCTATCGGGTGTCCGGCCAGAGTACCCAACACCAGGGCGTATTGCCGGACGTGTCTTTTCCCGAGCTGTATGACATCGAACAGATTGGCGAAAGCTCGCTGGAAGACGCCATGCCCTGGGACATGATCCAGCCGGCAATCTATGACCACAACAACGCCATCGCGCCGTTTGTCGGTGAGCTACAACGCCGCCACGAAAGCCGGGTTGCCGATAACGTTGATTTCAATTACGTACGCGCGCTGGCCGCAAAAAGCAAAGAAGCCTCGGCAAGGACTCATGTTTCACTGAACAAAGCCAAACGTCTGGCACAAAAAGAAGCAGATGATCAGTGGCGCCTTGATCTGGAAAACACGTTGCGTGCAGCCAAAGGCAAAACGCTGGCCACATCGCTGGACCATCTGGATGAACTGGTGGAAGCAGAAAAGGAGGCTGAAGAGGCCGCGGAAAAAGCCAGCGACAGTCCTGATGGTGACCCGGTTGCGGGCGCTGCGGACACTGCAAAAGTCATTGAGATTAAGCCGGTGGAAGATGATGCCATGCTGGAAGAAGCCGGTAAGGTATTACTCGACCTGATGGGCCTGTCGATGCAGATTGTGCAGCTGGAAACACCCTCAGGTATATCTACCGCCAGTACCACCACGCCTCTTCCACAACCCACTGCTGATGCAGCCACTGACGTCGACGGCTGAAGGCAAAATGTAAAAGACAGCAGAAGCCGGCACTCAAGCCGGCTTTTTTTTGAGCCGTCCCTTAGCCGGTGAGATCCGCAGGCAACTGGAACTCTAATGCCCGCTGCTGCACGGTCTGCAACATGGCGTCAACAAAATGCTCAACACGCATGGTGTGCTGATCGCGATGCCCATAGCGCCGCAGGGTAATTGTCCCTTCAGCGGCTTCGCGTTCACCAACGATCACCAGATTGGGGATCTTCTGTACCGTTCCCTGACGGATTTTCTTCGGCAGCGTGTCGTCCGACGGCGCTCGTTCGGCACGGATCATATGTCCGCGCAGCTGGCTGACAATGCCATCGGCGTAGGCATCATACTGTTCACCCACAGTCAGAATCTGTGCCTGTAAAGGCGCAAGCCAGGTGGGAAAAGCCCCCGCATAGTGCTCGATCAAAAAGGCAACAAAGCGTTCATGGGTGCTGAACGGCGCGCGATGGATGCAGTATGGCGTATGCTCTGCCCCATCTGAACCCACGTAAGTCAGCCCCATACGCTCCGGCACCGCAAAATCAAGCTGCACCGTGGACACGGTTTCTTCGCGCCCAGTGACGGTGACAAACTGAAAGTCCAGTTTCGGGCCATAAAATGCGCCTTCGCCCACCCCTTCGGTATAAGGTATGTCCAGCTCCTGTATCACCTCGCGCAACAGCGCTTCGGAGTCAGCCCAGGCTTGCGGGTTATCGACATACTTGTCTTTACCTTTGGGGTCTTCCGGATCCCAGCCGGACAGACGAATCTTAAAATCATCCAGTCCGAGCACCGCATAAGCCTGTTGCGACATTTTGATGACCGCTTTGAACTCGTCTTTGAGCTGTTCCTTGGTGCAGTAGATGTGTGCATCGTTCATGGCCATACCGCGCACCCGTACCAGTCCACCAACTGCACCGGAATCCTCAAACCGATAAACCTGGCCATACTCCGCCAGACGCAGGGGTAGATCACGATAGCTGCGGGGTTCTGCGGCAAAGATCTTGTGATGGTGTGGACAGTTCATGGGCCGCAGGCGATAAGCCTCTTTAATGCGCCGTTCGCCGTCGCGGGCCTGTGCGGCTTCTGCTGACTCCATGACTTCCATGGCGGGATACATGTCTTCTTCGTAATAAGGCAGGTGACCGGTTGTGTGATAGAGACTTTCTTTGGCCAGATGCGGCGTCGCCACGCGCTTGAAACCCGCTTTGAATTCCAGCTCTTTGGCATAATTCTCCAGCTCATCCCGAATCACGGTGCCATTGGGCAACCACAGCGGCAGTCCTTTACCAATGTCGTTATCAATGGCGTAGATGCTCAGTTCGCGCCCCAGCTTCTTGTGATCGCGCGCTTGAGCTTCAACAAAAGCCTGCACGTGCTGATCCAGCGTTTCTTTATCAAGGAATGCCCAGACGTAAATGCGTGTCATCATCACGTTGTCAGAATTGCCCCGCCAATAGGCGCCGGCCACGCTGCGAATTTTGAAGGCATCTCGCGGAATATCTCTGGTGGTGGCTACGTGAGGACCTTCACACATGTCCAGAAAAGGACCATTGCGATAAAAAGACAGACCCTGTAAGCCGTGTTTCTCAATCAGCTCGGCGCCGTATTCTTTTTTGTAGGGCTCACCCATTTCTTCAATCCGCGCCAGAGCGGCATCAGCATCCAGATCTTCCCGGTCAAAACGCTGACCTTTTTTGCAGATCTTTTTCATGCGTCGCTCAAGATCGGGAAAGTCTTCTTCCGTGATCGGCGCAGTCAGAATAAAGTCGTAGTAAAAACCGTCGCTGATCGGTGGCCCAAAACCCAACGTACTGCCGGGGCGCATCTCCAATACCGCCTGCGCCATCACATGTGCCAGGCTGTGGCGCACTTTGTAAAGCTCATCCTGTACTTCGCTATCACCACTGTGTTCAAAAGTAGCCATCATTAATTCCCAAATTTCTCAGCACAAAAACACAAAACCCCGGGGGCGTTGCCTTCCGGGGTTTGGTCTATCAGGCAGCGCCCCGTTAAGAGTCGCCGCTGTGCGAATCAATTGCCCGCGCGACGCCTCAAACCCACCCGCTGGTGCGGGTGAGCTGGTCGCCGGTAGTCTGCAGTTGATCACACGTATTCATGGCGCGGCAATGTATCACAGGGTTACCCGCTAATTGTAGTCCTTCTTGCCAGCCTCGCATCCACGTACAATGCCGCCGATGGAAGGGTTACCAACTGGCATTGTCGAATGGGGATTGCCGCTGCTGATTATTGTAGCGGTCACCGCCGCCTTGGCGTGGCTGCTGGGCAGGAGCTATTTAAACCAGCCGAACAACCGCCTGTACCGTCAGCTGGCCTACGTGGCCCTGTTTGTCTTCTCACAAATGGCGCTGGCCATCGCACTACCGTTTGACGATGCCACTCAGAATCAGCTGCTGACCCTGTTCGGCTATGCTCTGACCGCGGTCATCGCATTATCTTCAACATCTTTTGTCAGCAACGCCATGGCGGGCCTGATGTTAAAAGCCATGAGCACCTTTAAAACCGGCGACTTCATCCACGTCCAGGATCAGTTTGGCCGAGTCGCTACCAAAGGCTTACTGCACACCGAAATTCAAAGCGAAGACCGCGACGCGGTAGTGCTGCCCAACATGTTTGTGATCAGCAACCCGGTTAAGGTTGTCGATCAAAGCGGCACGCTGGTGTCTGCTGAAGTTGGCATCGGTTACGACACCCATCGACGCGTGGTGCGGGAATTACTGCTCAAGGCTGCAGAAAACGCTGGCCTGACCGATCCTTTTGTACAGATTCTGAACCTGGGCGATTTTGCCGTGCAATACCGCGTGACCGGTTTTCTTACGGATGTCACCAACCTTGTGAGCATGCGCAGTGATCTGAAAGCACAAATGCTCGACACCCTGCACAACGGTGGCGTGGAGATCATGACGCCAACAGTGATGAATCAGCGCGCCATCGATCCAGACAAGCCTGTTGTGCCTAAGAAGCAGTTATCAACCGAGGACGGAAGTGATCTGGGTAAAGCGGAAAGCATGATGTTCGATAAAGCTGAGCTGGCCGCCCGCATCGAACGATTCCGGGAACATGCAGTGAAGCTGGGTGAAGAAATCAAGGAATTTGAGGCCCTCGACCCGGAACAGCACGCCGCAGAAATCAGCTGGCGCAAGCACCAGATTCAGGCACTGACTGACATTGTGCACAAGTTCGATCAGCCCGATGATTGAATTTCCGGACCTGCCCAACCTGCACGCGCTGAGCGTGATGCTGCTCACCGTGGCTGCCCTTTACGCCTTCAGTAAAGACAAATGGCTGCTGGAAATCACATCGATAACCCTGCTGGTCATTCTGGTGGTGGTATTTGCGCTGTTCCCGTTTGCTGATTTTGATCCGATCGATCTGTTTGCCGGATTTGCAAACGAAGCGCTGATTGCTGTGTGTGCGCTCATGATACTCGGACAGGGGCTGGTGCGAACCGGTGCGTTGGAGCCGGTCGGGCGTCTGTTAGGCAAGTTATGGGGGCGCGCGCCTTTTTTGTCATTGCTGTTGACCCTCGTGGTCGGCGCATTTCTGTCCGCTTTCGTAAACAACACGCCCATTGTGGTGCTGTTGCTGCCGATTCTGATCAGCGTCTGCCTGCGTAACAAGTCATCTCCCGCAAAAGTTCTGATGCCCATGGGGTTTGCAACGCTGCTGGGAGGGATGACAACCACCATCGGTACGTCCACCAACCTGCTGGTTGTGAACGTCGCTGCGGATATGGGCCTTGAAGCGTTTGGACTGTTCGATTTTGCACTGCCCGCCTCCATTGCCGCCTGCGTGGGTGTTGTTTATCTGTGGCTGATCGCCCCACTGCTGCTGCCTGAACGCGAATCCAAACTGCTTGATCCATCGCCACGCCTGTTCAACGCGCGTCTGCTCCTGAAAGACAACTCTCTGGTGCTGGGCAAAACCCTGGGCGAGGCAATCGCGCTGACCGGTGGCGACATGAAAGTTGTCCGCGTCCGCAGAGGCGAAACCGTCGTCATGCCCTTACCGGATGTGGTGCTGAAAGCTGGCGACCGGCTGCGGGTGCAGGACACGCCCAGTAATCTGAAAAAGTATGAAGAGGCGCTGAAAGCAGAACTGTATTCCGGCGATACCCGGGTAGACGATGAACATCCCCTGGCGGGAGACAATCAGACCCTGGCTGAAATTGCCGTGGTGCAGGGCTCGAGTCTGGACCGCGCCAACCTCAGCTACGCCCGTTTTCTGGACCGCTACCAGCTTGCCGTGCTGGCACTGCACCGCGCCGGCAAAGATGTCTGGCGGGCCACAGAAGAAATCCATGAAGTCATTCTGCAACCAGGCGACGTGCTGCTCGTACAGGGCCCGAAAGAACAGCTCAGCCTGTTAAAACGCTCTACCGAATTCATGGTCCTGGACAGCAGCATTGATCTGCCGAGTTCCGCACGTGCGCCTCTGGCGCTGGGCATCCTGACGACCGTGGTCTGCCTTGCTGCGCTGGGCATCATGCCCATTGCCATCGCTGCCGTGGCCGGCTGTGCGGTCATGCTGTTGACCAAATGCCTGTCGATCAGTGAATCCCTGCGCGCCATCAGCCCGTCAGTTTACTTTGTGGTGGCCGCAAGTCTGGCGCTGGGTATGGCTTTACAGGTGACCGGCGCAACGGTTTATCTGACCGAAGTATTTTTGTATGTCACTGCAGGTTCATCGCCGATCGTTGTGCTGTCGGCGCTTATGCTGCTGCTCGCGGTATTGACCAACATTGTGTCAAACAACGCCGCCGCGGTGATTGGCACTCCCATTGCCGTGGGTATTGCCCAGGCGTTGCAGTTGCCTGCAGAGCCTTTTGTGTTGGCTGTATTGTTTGGCGCCAATATGAGTTATGCCACCCCCATGGCCTACAAAACCAACCTGCTGGTGATGAGCGCCGGCAACTACACCTTCCGCGAATTTGTCAAAGTGGGTGTGCCGCTGACGATCCTTATGTGGATCACGCTGACCTGGCTGTTATCGGTAATGTATTTATGAGAACCATCTGCGTTGCAACCTTTGCCTGGGCATTTCTGTTACTCACCACACCAGCGCGCGCGGACGAGACATCCAGCAGCCCTACCCCGGGGCTTGCGCCGAACATTCTGCTCCTGATCGCGGAAGACCTGAGCCCGCGTATTGGAAGCTTCGGCGACACACTGGCCAGAACCCCCAATATTGATGACCTGGCCGCTGAGGGCACCCGCTACACGCAGGTATTCACCACCGCAGGCGTCTGCGCGCCCAGCCGCGCCGCGCTGCTCACAGGCCAGCATCAGATCAGTTTCGGCGGCCAGCATATGCGCACAACAACAGGGCCGTTAGGCCCTTACCTGGCGCAACCGGCCGCTGAGGTAAAGGCATTTCCGGAACGCCTGCGCGCAGCCGGCTACTACACCTACACCGACCGCAAACTGGATTATCAATTCAGCAGCGTGTGGGCCGGCAGTGGACCGTTCACCATCTGGGACGAAGAGGCGGCAGAGGCGACCGCATGGCGAAATCGTCGGGCAGACCAGCCGTTTTTTGCCTTGATCAATTTTATGGAAACCCATGAGAGCGGGGTTATGCCTGCCAGCGGTCCGGCTCACAGCCGCACCCACGGTGCAACCCAGGAAATGCGTCGGGCACAGGGACTGGTTGCGCCGTCCGTGACCCATCCTGCTGATGTTGTATTGCCACCTTACTACCCTGACCTGCCTGAGGTGCGCGCCGACCTGGCACGTCACTATGACAACATCCATGCCATGGACAAAAAGGTCGGTGAGATCCTCGCAGCGCTGGCAGCAGATGACCTGCTGAACAACACCATCATCCTGTGGACCACAGATCACGGTGACGGTCTGCCCCGGGCAAAGCGGGAGCTGTTCGATTCCGGCACCCGGGTACCACTGATACTGCGGATTCCTGCAGCATTGCGGGCATCACAAGTCATGCGGGACACAAAGCCGGACAACAGTGTGGATCATCGGCTGATCAGTTTTGTGGACCTTGCGCCCACACTGCTGACTTTTGCAGGGATCACACCACCGGCATATCTTCACGGCAGCAACTTTCTGACTTCAGATCGGCAGTACGTGTACGCCTCGCGCGACCGCATCGATGAGATCATGGACCGTCAGCGCAGCATCCGCAGCGATCGCTACAAGTACATCAGAAGCTGGTATCCGGAAGTACCCGGCGGACACCCGCTTAATTATCGGGACAACCTGGAGATGGTGCGGGCCTGGCGTCAGGCCTGGTTGGACGGTCGATTGTCTGACGCGCAATCAAGGTGGTTCGAAGCCGCCGGCGAGGAACAGCTCTACGACATTCAGGCTGATCCTCACGAGTTGCAAAATCTGGCAGATTCAGAAGCGCACCAGGCCATACGCCAGCAACTGCGGGAGACTTTAGATGCATTTCTTTTCGCGGTGGGTGACACCGGCGCCATGCCGGAAGCACAACTGCGCGCTCAGTATCTGCACAACGACAAAATACCGCAGACACCACCACCGACACTTGTCGTTGAAAACGGCTTACTGACGCTGACCAGTGAGACAGGCGCTTCGATTGGCTACCGACTAAGTAATAGTCCCAACTGGTATTTGTACACACAACCCGTCAGCATCAACGACCGTGAGCTGAGCAGTGTGACCGCTAAAGCTGTTCGTTACGGCTGGCGGGAGAGCAGTGAAATTTTACATCGTTTTCATTAACGTTCTGACCTAGTGCAATTACACTATGGTGGGCATAACGCAACTTGCTTAGCCTGCAGACACCTGTAGTACGCCTGACTCTGCGGAGCATCCAGCCTGACGGACTGAAGTGGGTCAAGGCACCCAGGCATTAATAATCAGAATTGAGATAGGAAGTCATGACCAGCTGGATGAAAAGGCTGTTCGACAGCAAAAAAGACAATCCACGCAGCACCCATCAACGTCATCCGGGTGCATCACGGCAGAATAAAGCACGATCGGCTTATCAGGCTGTATCCATCTACAGCCGCAGCGATTGCTGTGAAGCCGCCCAGCGCATCACCGGTAAGAAATTCCTCGCCGCGCATGCCCCCCAGCTGCCGCTGGGTGGTTGCGACCAGCCCGCACAATGTCGCTGCCGCTATAAACACATGGCCGACCGTCGCGAGGAAATGCGCAGGGATACCGACAACGGCCTGCCGGCGAGACATATGTATAACGGTGAGCGACGCAACCGAAGGGACCGCCGACGCCAAATCGTGCACTGATGCACTACCAACATTCATGTCAGTGTTTATACTCAGGTTTTCCAGAAAAACGGTGACACCATGAGCGAAGTGGACAGCAATAATCCTCGCGCCAACCGCGGCGAACTTTTTACCCGATCAAATGAAGAACTGCTGGCTGAATGGGCCATCGACACCTCCATCGATCCGGCAAGCATCCCGCTGGCAGAACTCAATCCCGGTCACCCTGATCTTTTCGAAGATGCCAGACAGATGCCTTATTTTGCGCGCCTGCGGAAAGAAGACCCGGTGCACTACACGCAAGTCAGCCAGTTCGGCCCCTACTGGTCCGTCACCAAATTTGACGACATCATGTATGTCGACAGTCACCATGACCTGTTCTCATCGGATTTCCGCAAAGGCGGTATTTCTCTAGGCGGCGTAGCACAGCCTGAAGGTGCTGACGAATTTGATCTACCCATGTTCATTCAGGAAGATCCACCCAAACATGATCAGCAACGCAAAGTGGTGGCACCGATGTTTACGCCATCAAAACTTGCCGGGCTGGAAGGACTGATCCGTGAGCGCGCCTGCAACATTCTCGACAACCTGCCCCGCAACGAAGAATTCAACTGGGTAAAAGAAGTCTCTGTTGAACTCACCGGCCAGATGCTGGCAACACTGTTTAACGTCCCCCAGGAAGATCGACACAAACTCATCTACTGGTCGGACGCGGTACAGAATCTGGGGAATCCGGAATTTTTTGCCACCATCGAGGAAGGCTTTGGGGAACTGTGGAAGTGCTACGAGTATTTTGCCGCGCTCTGGCAGGAACGGGTGGCTCAGAACGAACCCGGCGACGATCTGATCTCCATGCTGGTGCACGGAGAGTCCACCCGCAACATGCCGCCTAACGAGTACCTGGGCAACATCCTGCTGCTGATTGTTGGTGGTAATGATACAACCCGAAATTCCATCAGCGGCGGTGTGCTGGCACTGAACCAGTTTCCCGAGCAGTACAACAAGCTGCGCGCCGATCATAATCTGATCAACACCATGGTGCCTGAAATCATCCGCTGGCAGTCACCGGTTGCACACATGGCCAGAACAGCTTTGAGCGACACCGAACTGGGCGGCAAACAGATCAAAGCAGGTGACCGGGTTGTCATGTGGTATCTGTCGGGAAATCGCGACGGTGATGCCATCGAACAGCCGGACCAGTTTATCATCGACCGCAGTAATCCCCGCAAACACGTCTCTTTTGGCTTTGGTATCCACCGCTGTGTCGGCAATCGCCTGGGTGAGATGCAGCTGCGGGTATTGTGGGAAGAGATCATGAAACGCTTCGATCATATTGAAGTTACCGGCGACCCGGTTTATCTGAAATCGAGTTTCATCAACGGTATCCGAGAACTGCCGGTCACCCTCCGCGAGTAGGCAGGTTGTGATGCGTTGCGGTTGTTTCTGACCCTTAGCGGCGATGGACGGTTGCCTGCTCTTCACGCACCTTCAGCAATAACACCGCTCCAATAATCATCAGGATCGCAAGGGAGGCAAACCCCGCGCGCTGGGACTGGAAAAAGTCGGTGATGGTGGCCACCATCAACGGTGCCAGAAATGCCGTCACCGTACCAGACAAGGCAAACAGACCAAAAAACTGAGTGGCCATCTGTGGAGGCGAAATGCGCGCCATCAGGGTGCGCGAAGAAGATAAGCCGGTGACAAAAAACATCGCAAAAATCTGATTCGAGATGAAATAACAGATTTCAGCAGTGGTTTGAAAATACGGGAAATCCCAGACCGGTTCGGTACTCACCGGAACCACATAGAAGATCGTGCCAGGCTGTATCGAAACCAGTACCAGCAGCACCAGCGAGCTCATGCCAATAGCAATCTGCAACGCTCTTATAGAACCCAGCTTGTCACCAAGAATGCCACCCACATAAGCGCCAAACATGGCTGACGCACTGCTGCACAAGCCGAATATCAACAACGTAGTTGATTCCCAGCCAAAGGTGCCCGATGCGTAGACTCCGCCAAAAGTCATTACACCCACCATGCCGTCGATAAAAAACATCCTCGACAGCAGGTAGATGGCGATGTTCGAATAGTGTTTCAGCTGTTTCACGGTCTCAATGACGTCGCGTACACCCTGGCGCGCAGCGGTCAGCATGGGCGTGCTTGAAGCAGCCCCATCGGGTGTGAACAACAGGACCGGCAGGGTCATCAGCAGCATCCACACAGCGGAAATTGGCCCGACCACACGATCATGTTCATGGGTGCTGCGGTCCAGCCCGAAAAGCGGTTCAGCCGGTAGAAAACTCCAGGGTTGAGTCCCCGGCATGGCAAATGCAAACAGCACAAACAGCATCAGCAGCAGGCCGCCGACGTTGCCCAGCGCAAACGCTATGCCGGAAATCGCACCCACTCTGTTTACCGGCGCCACCGAAGGCAGCATCGCGTTATGGAATACTTCAGAAATCGAAAAAGCGACGCTGATCATCAACAGAATCAGCAGGCCCCAGATGATGCCTACACCGCCGCCTGCCGGCAGCACAAACCATAACAGGGCAGCACCCACCACCATGACCATCACGGTTGCAGCCACCCAGGGTTTACGACGGCCGTTCTTGTCCGCAATGGCACCCAGAAAAGGTGCCGTCAGCATCAGAATAAACCCTGCCGTGGCATTGAGATAACCGATTAAACTCTGGCCCTCAACCGGATCGCCTACCACTGTATTACTGAAGTACGGAAAGAAGATGTAGATCACTACCATGATGTAGTAGGGATCGCGCGCGCCCTGGCCAAAGGTCCAGGAATAGTAGCCAAGGGGCGCCGCGGCAGGCGTGCCCGCCAGGGACAGAGCTTGTGTTTTCAAGATGGGCAACCTCTGCTTAGCGATCCAGTCGTTCGACTTCGTGGGCTGCACCGGTGCTGCCTTTGGTCACACCTTGAACTTTAGCGTCACGCGCGGACACCTGGGGGAATCTTTTCGACAGCTCTGGACCGGCAGCAGTGAGACCGCCGTCTACCACCAGTTTCTCGCCGGTCACAAACCCAGCATCATCGCTGGCCAGAAACAGGGCGGCACCGGCGATATGGCTACCTTTGCCGAATTCAGGCCAGGGCTGTGCGGTGGCAAATCTTGCTTGTATTTTTTCCGGCGCGCCACCGGCAGCGAGCGGCGTGGCAATGAAACCCGGACAGATTGCGTTAACCCGAATCTTATCCGGCGCCAATTCAACCGCAGCGCTTTGCGTCAGACTGATTACAGCGGCTTTGGCCGCAGAGTAAACCAGCGGTCCTGCATCACCACTTAACCCTGCGATGGATGCGGTGTTGATAATGGCGCCGCCACTCCCCTGAGCACGCATGTGTCGAGCAGCGTGTTTTAGACCAAGGAAAACACCTTTTGCCAGCACATCCATGGTGTAATCCCAGGAGGCTGTTGTGGTTTCCGTCAACGGCCCAATGGCACCACCCACGCCGGCGTTATTGAACGCGATATCCACACGACCAAATTCACGACGCGCCAGATCAAACATGTTTTCAACATCTGCTTCACAGGCAACATCGGTTTTGATAAATCTGACGGAAGCAGCAAACCCCTGATCTGCGGCCTGCTGCAGTACCTCCGCTCCAGTGACTTCATTAAAATCCGCGATGACAACATGAGCGCCTTCGGCAAGAAAGCGCATCACCGTATCTTTACCCATGCCGCTGGCACCGCCAGTGATGACCGCCACCTTATTCTGTAAGCGCATGCTCTCCCCTTAAGCCTTTGCTGTTGTTCGGCTACAGTAGCATGAGCTTATGGCTGAAGGGGAGCCGGAAAAATGGGCGAACGCACGCTGATGCGTCGGGTATCAGGCAGCTGAATCGTCCTGATCAGATGATTTTTTCGGCTCGCTGGAAGGTTTGTCCGCAGCCGCACGCTTTTTTGTCCCATCGCTGGATTTGAAACTGGACTCAAAAGCCTGGCGCATCACATTTAATGGATTCAGCGCATTAAACTGCCGCATGCGATCGCGATACAGGTCCTGCTGCTCCAGAAATGCAGAAATCGCTTCTTCGATATATCGGCTGACAACACGACCGACGCTGTCACCATAAAAACGTATCAGCTGCTCAATCGTACGGTTTGTAAGGATTGTGCCGTGGCCTTCCTGCTCCTGCTCGGACAGAATCTGCAACAGGACAGAGCGGGTAATGTCCGTCTCTTCTTTGGAGTCAATTACCTGAATGCTCACGCCTTTGACAATCAGTTTACGCACGTCATCCACGGTGACGTATTTACTGTCGGTCATGTCGTAGAGTCGGCGATTAGGGTATTTCTTTAACTTATGCACTGACGTTGCGCTGCTCCAGATCGGATGCCATGTTTGCCTGTGTGTGGCTTGGAAACCGCACTCCGGGCATAGTGCCGGTATGTGCAAACTTTTGCCAGTCACCTGGCGGTTGCGCAAGCCGATCAACCATGGCTACCAGGGCGCTGGGATTCACCACCAGACCACAGTGGGACCCATAGACTTCAATGTTTTCGCTCTGCGCGGTGTCCTGCTCCAGACAGCTTTGCCAGTGCACTACCCCGTCTGAGCGACTGAAAATCGCCGTTGCCGGCACACCAGGCGGCAACCGCGGATCAAGCTGAGTCAATTCGCGCCGCAGCTGTGCGACGGACTGCTGCGCAATTCTCTCGAAGGCGCTCTTCACCACCTGCACAACCGCTGCCCCGTCGGTAGTACCGAAGGGGCTGCCCAGGGTCACCACACTGCGCACCCGATCCGGGTACTGGCGCGCGAGTTCCCGCGCAAAGACACCGCCCAGACTGTGCCCGACCAGAGATATCGGTGCACCGCTGCGATCCGAGACCTGCAGGAATCGATAGTGCAGCCCTGCCAGAATCCCAGGTCGGCCGGTGTTTCGTCCCTGCAGCCACGGCAGGGCTGCAAAACCATGGCGGTTAAGGTATCCACGCACGGCACTGGTCGAAAGATCGCTGCCAAGAAAACCGGGCAGAACAAGCACGTCGTGACCGTCGCCCTGGGTTTTCAGATCCAGCAGTGGCCACAACACACCCAGGGTGAACAATTCGGAAACAGCCCGTCCCGGCTCAGCAATTAAATGACGGAGTTGCGGCTTTGCCGACTTGTGCAGTACAACATCGATAGGATCGTACATCCAGACCTCTCAATCCACCTCTACAAAGCCTGCAACCTCCCGATATCGGCGACTACTGGCACGAACAAACCAAAAGTCTCGCGCCAAGCCGTCATCGGGTCAACAAAAATGTTGCAATGCAAAAAAACGCCGGCAAAATGAACAACGTCAATTTTCAAGACGGTCTGCCTATGCCCAGTCCCGCCCAACATAGACTGCTGAGTCTGTCCGAACTGCCACGCGCGGGACTGGAACTGGCTTCTCTAGCCGCTTCGGCACCCTGGCTGAGTCTGTCGCCCCGGGGTGATCGGCATCCGGTTGTTGTGATCCCGGGCTTTCTCGCCAGCGATGATTCTACCGCTGTGCTCCGCAGATACCTGACGTTTTTAGGCTATGACACCTACACCTGGGGCCAGGGACGTAATCTGGGCATCAGTAAAATGGGCGGTTACGAACCGCTGGTGAATCATGTGTTGCGCATCTATCGCAGTACCGGGCGCACGGTCAGCCTGGTCGGCTGGAGCCTGGGTGGCGTGCACGCCCTGGCCGTCGCCGACCGGGCCGGTTACGCCGTGCGGCAACTGATTACCCTGGGCAGCCCTGTTCGCACACAAGGCCCCACCACAGCCATGTTTACCGCCCTGCGCAGTGCTGCTCGCCAGCTCAATGGAGAGCTGTTGACTACGCCAGCTGCACCGGGTTTCGGCCTGCGCCACAGCCTGCAGCATATATCTGCAAAAATTCCCGTGACTGCCATCTACAGCCGCACCGACGGGGTGGTGCACTGGCACCGTGCGCACATTGAAGAATCCCAACGACGCCAGAACATCGAAGTTCACTCCAGCCATATCGGTCTGGGGATCCACCCCGCTGTGCTGTATGCCGTTGCCGATCGGCTCGCATTGGCACCGGAGCAATTCACACCTTTCCATCGCCAGGGCTGGCGCGCACTGACCTACCCCAAAGCTGTTTCCGGCCTCAGCAGCTAAACAGAAATAATCCCTTAAAAGATGTGTCAGAGTCATTGACACGTCACAATTGCGTCGTAAGATGCGCGCCGATCGCCGGGTGCACCATTGCCGACCAATAGGCTCTGACTACGCACCGCGGCAAGGCAGTTATCCGTGCCGAACCCAGTCTTGAGTCTGGCAAACCCTGCGCCGGCTCTGTTTCAGCTGTATGGCACAGAAATTGAATAACCTCACACGACATGGACTCGATACCCAACCTTTTTACAGGAGAACATCAAAGTGACTAAGCTAACGGCGACCGACGCTAGCTTCATTTATGCAGAAACCAAAGACTGCCCGATGAGTATTGCCTCGCTGCAGTACATGCAGTTACCCGAACACACAAGCATTGACGAATTTGTCAGCTCACTGAAACACTACATCAAACGGCGTGCGCACCTGGTGCCCTATCTGACCGGCCGCCTGGAACATGCGAGCGGCGTCATCGACCATCCGAACTGGGTTGAAGATCCGGACTTTGACATCAACAGACACATCTACACGGTCTCAGTACCCGCGCCGGGCGGATTTAAACAGGTAGAACAGACCGTCGCACGCCTGCATGAACAGCCACTCCCCAGAAACCAACCGTTATGGGATATCGCCGTGCTGACCGGACTCGCCAACGGTCAGGTTGCCTACTACAACCGCGCGCATCACGCGTGTCTGGATGGCATGGCTGCGCAGGCGTCATACAATATTCTCATGGATCAGAGCCCGAACGGCGCCGCACCTGCGCAAGGACTTCCAGCAGGTCATCGGCGACCCATCACGCGTGCTGACCAGCTGATCGATCTGTTCACTGCCATGACCAAACAGAGCATCAACAGTATCACCCGCACGCCGGACCGGTTCGCTGCCATGACCCGGCTGGTACAGAGAAGTATCGACCCGAGCAAAGGGCTGGGGGCTACCATGGCACCCTGCCCGCCCACCATAATGAACCGCCACATCGATCAGCGAAGGGTGTTTGCAGCGGGCGAACTGCCATTGTCAGGGGTTAAACATCTGGCGAAGCACCTCAACTGCACCATCAATGACGTGTTCCTGAGCCTCTGTGGCGGCGCTTTGCGCGCTTATCTTGAACGCCAGGGCGAGCTGCCAGAACAGACCCTGATTGCCGGCTGTCCGGTCTCTTTGCGCGCACCCGGTGATCCGAGCACCAACAATCAGGTATCAATGATGCGAACCGCTCTGGGCACAGATATTGAGGACCCGGTTGAACGGGTTGGGTTTGTCGCCCATCAGGCGCGTCTGGCCAAAGCGACCCTGGCGGATTGTGCACCACTGATGGCCACAGACCTGCACCTGCCGTTCTTTGGGCTCACAGCACGAAGCCTGCAGAGCATGGCAGCGCTGATGAAAGCTGCAGACCGCTCACCACCGCCGGTGAATGTCGTGATTTCAAACGTACCGGGGCCACGGGTACCGCTGTATTCAAACGGCGCGCGCATGCTCAGCCACTACCCTGTGTCGATTCCCGCACATGGCGTCGGCGTTAACATCACCGTACAGAGCTATGTTGACCAACTGTTCATTGGCGTCACGGCAGCCACCAGGGTGGCGCCGGATGCCGACCGGTTACGTGATGATATTCATGAGTCATATGCAGCACTGCACAAAGCTGTTTCAGCGGAAATCGTACCACTGGAACAAAGCAGAATCGCTGATGAGTTGCAGCTGCAACCGTCTGCAGACCTTGAAATCATGCCTGGAAACGTCGTTACAGAGCAGGTTGCATAAAAAAATGTATATTTTCCACAATGTGCGTGAAAAAGTTGTTGCATTGCACAATTGTGTGGTGCACAATTCTCCTCGTTGTGCAGCGCACCATGCGTTGTAAGAATCTCAACAGCTGCTGGACGTTTGCGTTGCATCCTTCAGCAGACGTAAACGACTAGAGGATACCAAAATGAGTATTATCGAAAATCAAATGAAACTGGGTCGCGAATTGTTCGAAATCAACACCCACGTGGCACGCCGCATGACCGAAATTACCGGCGAAGGTTTCAAGCAGTATTTTGAAACCAATCAGGAGTTTCTGCAGCGTATGGCTGAAATCCGCGACGTCAGTGGCTTCATCGAAATGCAGCGCGAGTACGGCAAAACTCTGTACAACGGCATGACCGAGCGTCTGCAAACCCGCGGTGAAGTGCTGAAAGAAGCGGTTGAGCGTAGCAGCGAAGCAGTTCGCGGCGCTTTCACCGCCAGCAGCGAAAGCGTTGCTGCGGCCAATGAAGAAGCCGCCGAAGCAGTTGACGCAGCGGTAGCAGCTTAAACCAACCGAACAACGCATGCCGGTCACCAGAGCGGCATCGTAAGTTCACCGGATTGCAACAAGGTGCAGCAACTGCACCTTGAAAAGTTAACGCGGGGCAGGCCTGATCTTCTCTCCCCTCTCCCCTTTCAGGTCTGCCCTTCGCTATTCTCAAAGCGCTACACTGTCGAACCCTACCGCGGATAAGGACTGCAACTGTGCAACAGCTTTCCATCCAGGACGCTTCCTTTATCTACCTGGAAACACCTGCAACACCGATGCATGTCGGATCGTTATGTATTTACGATGGCAGCCAGAGCGACCCGGCGCGCCTGACTCAGGAAGCCATCACCCGAACCGTTGACGAGCGCCTGCACCTCAATGCGACCACGCGCAGACGCCTGGTCAAAGTCCCGTTTGAGGCCGACTTTCCCTACTGGATCGAAGATAAAGATTTTGATCTCGAATATCATCTGCGCCGTGTTGCGCTGCCCAGCCCTGGGGATCGCGATGCGCTGCAGCAGCTGGCCAGCCGTATCTTTGCCCGCCCGCTGGATATGACAAAACCCCTGTGGGAACTCACCGTTATTGAAGGTTTAAACAATATTCCCGGTTTGCCTGAGAACAGTTTTGCGGTGCTCACAAAAACCCATCATGCTGCCGTTGACGGCGCTTCCGGACTGCATTTTCTCGAGCTGTTACACGACCTCAGCCCGGCGCCAACGACCATACCTCCGGCCACCGAGGTCTGGCACCCGGAACCGGTGCCAACCGACGCCGAACTGTTGTTTCGCAGCGGCGTGAACAACCTGAGCCAGCCATTCCGTTTTGCACAAACCCTTGGACGCCAGTTAAGTCAGCCGTGGCGGGGATTTCCCGGCAGCCACAACACAAGTCAGGACACTCCGCTCAGCGGACAACCAAAACCCGTCCCAAAGACTCGTTTTAACGGGCATGTGACGCCTCATCGCGTGCTGGGTTCCATCAGTGTCAGCCTTGCAGACATCAAAGAGATTCGCCAGGTGCAACCCGGCGCAACGGTCAACGATGTTGTGCTGACAGTCTGTGGTGGCGCTCTGCGCTCTTATCTGGACGCCAAAAATGAAGTCGAGATGAGTTCGCTGATTGCTATGGCGCCTGTGAATCTGCGCTCGTCAGATGAGCGGGGTAAATTCGCAGCGGGCAACCGCGTCTCGGCGCTCTTTGTGTCTATTGGCACGGACATCGAGGATCCGTTAGCACGCCTGCAACACATTCACGCTGAAACGAGTAACAGCAAAATCATCCACCAGGCCGTTGGCGCGTCGGACATGACCGATTACAGCAAGTTTGTACCGGCTTTTACTGCAGCCCTGGCGTCGCGCCTCATGACCGAAACTGCCGCCAATGCCCCGGCACCACCTTTCAACGTCTCCATCACCAATGTCCCCGGCCCTCAGGAGCCACTTTATTTCTGCGGCGCGCCGATGGTGACAGCTATCGGGCTCGGACCCATTACACAGGGCATGGGATTGATCTTTCCGGTGCTGTCCTACTGTGGTCGTGTCACCATTTCGTTTACCAGCTGTCGCGAAATTCTGCCGGACCCTGAATTTTTTGAAGCATGCCTGACCCAGTCGTTTACTACTTTGTTATACAGCGCGCGCCTGAACAGCGAACGCACCCAGTTTACGGAGCATTGACCTATGACCACCACTAAACCTCTGGCGCTGGTCACCGGCGCCTCATCAGGTATCGGACATGCGCTTGCCAAAGTGTTTGCACAGCGCGGATACGATCTGATTCTATGCGCTCGACGGGAGGACAAGCTGCAGGCACTGGCCAGCGAGCTTGCACCCCAGTGCCATGCCCACGTGGTTGCGTTAGATCTGGCTAAACGCAGAGGCCCGGAAAAACTGTTTGCCGCAGCCAATGCAATTGGTTCCGTCGATACCCTGATCAACAACGCCGGCGCCGCCTACCAGGGTCGCTTCGAGAACATGCCGGCACAGCGCATCACCGACATCGTGCATCTGAACATGCGGGCCCTGACAGAAACCTGCGCGCTTTTTCTACCGCAGATGATCGCCGCCGGAACCGGCAAAATTCTCAACGTCAGCTCCGTGGTCGGCTTTCAGGCTGTGCCCGGCATGGCCCTGTACAGTGCCAGCAAAGCTTTTGTCCTGTCATTTACCGAAAGTCTGGCAGAAGAAACCCGCTGCAGCGGCATCAAGGTGTGTGCGTTATGCCCCGGGCTGACAGACACAGAAATGGTGGGCGATCTGGGCACCGCTAAGATACCTGGCGCGCAGCTGATCATGAGCAACCCCCAGGACGTGGCATTGCAGGGTTATAACGCATTGCATCAGGGGGAAGTGATACGTGTACCGGGTATCTTTAATCAGGCTGTTATACACTGGGCGCATTATCAACCACGCTGGCTCACGAGAACCCTGGCAGGCATCGCTGAGCGCGTCAACCTGGCCGAGCGCCAGCGGCACACGGCACCTGAAAGACAGTGAACACGTCAGGAAAAGGAAGGGACATGGATCAAGACAAATCGAGCTCGAAACGACCGAACATCGAGCAGAACGCATCCGGACAAACCGACGGCGGCGTGCCTCTTAATGCAGCCTTAGGTGTCGACCGCAAAGCGTTTATGGATGCCTGGGCAGATATTTTTGAAACCTCCATGCAACAGCCGAGCGCGCTGTGGAATGTCACCCGTGAGTTTGCCAGTCAATGTGCCAGCATTGCCCTGGGCAACAGCGATCTGTCTCCGGCGCCGAATGATAAACGTTTCCAGGATCCAGCCTGGATCGAAAATGGCCTGTACCGTCGCCTGGGTCAGACCTATATCGCCTGGACCCAGGCTCTGGACGGCTGGCTCGATGAATCCCAGCTGGAAGGCATGAACAGAGAACGTGCACGTTACGTACTGGACGCTGCCAAGGACATCATGGCACCCGTCAACACGCTGGTGGGGAATCCGGAAGCCATGCGCATCGCCAGGCAAACCAAAGGCCGCAGCGTGATTCGCGGCTTAAAAAATATGGTAGACGATCTGCAGCACAACCATGGTTACCCGGCCTGTGCAGACCGCAACGCCTTTAAAGTGGGCCAGGATGTCGCGGCCAGCGAAGGTGCCGTCGTCTATCGATCAGAGCTGCTTGAGCTGATCCAGTATCAGCCCACCACGGACGAAGTCATCAACGCACCTCTGTTGTATGTTTTCAGTCAGGTGAACCGTTTTTACCTGGGTGACCTTACGCCCGATAGAAGCCTGTTCAAACGCCTCCTCGATGCGGGCATTCCGGTTTTTGCCGTCAGCTGGCGCAACCCTAAAAAAGAGCACCGTAACTGGCATCTGGATTCTTATGCAGACGGCATCATTCAGTCGGTCAGCGTGATCCGTGAAATCACGGGTGCGCCCAAGGTTAATCTGATGGGTTTGTGTGCCGGCGGTCTTGCCGCCACTGCGGCTGCCGGGGTGATGAACGCCCGCGGAGACGACTGGATCAACAGTTTGTCGCTGTTTGTTAACGTGCTCGACAATCGTCCTGAAGACAGCGACTTTGGCCTGTTTGTCAGCGAGCGGTCAATTCAGGCACAGAAACAGATGACCCGAGTCAGCGGTCTGTTTGAAGAAAAAAATGTCTTCGAAATGTTTGCCATGCTCAGGTTCGAAGAGAACATCATGGGGTTTTTACGCAGCAATTATCTGAAGGGCGAAGACCCACTCAAACACCCTTTGCTGTTCTGGTCCATTGACTACACGCGGTTACCGGCCGGGCTGCATGCTGACTTTCTCGATCTGTCGCTGCACAACAAGCTGGCAAAACGCGAAATGAAAATTCTCGGCAAACGTGTTGACCTGTCGAAGATAGACTATCCCGTTTACATGATGGCCGGTTCAACTGACCACATCACGCCATGGAAAGCCTGTTATCGCAGCACCCAGCTGTTCAATCAGGACCACGTCCAGTTTGTCTTAACCAACCAGAACCATACTCAAACCATCTCCAGCCGCGACGATAACAAGCACCTGAAACACTGGACAGGCAGTGGCTACCCCGCTGACCCTGAAGCCTGGCTGGAAGGTGTGGAAGAACATGCCGGCAGCTGGGTACTGAACTGGATTGAGTGGCTGAAACAGAAGAGCCCGCCGGATCAGGTGCCGGCTCCTGTCACCTATGGCAATGAGAGCTTTCCGGAAATTGATGCTGCACCCGGACGATACGTGCTGGAAAGTTGAAAAAGTCTTAGTGCAGATCTCTTGCCAGTAGCTTACAGTTGGGTGAAGTAGAGGAAGATCAAGGGGAGATCATGCCAACTTACATTATGCTCAGCACGTTAACCGATGAAGGCCGCAAGACACTCAAAGCGCGCCCGGATCGACTGAAGAGCGTCAACGATGAGGTTGAAGAAATGGGCGCCCGGGTCCGGGCTCAGTACGCGGTGCTCGGCGGCTACGACTTTGTGAATGTTATCGATGCCCCTTCCAATGAGGTGATGGCACGTATCTCCATGGAACTGGGCTCTCGCGGTACCATTAAAATCACCACCCTGCCTGGCATGCCGATTGAAGAATTCCTGAACAATATGGCGGCTGCGCCACCGCGCAAAAGCGAAGAAAAAGGCGATCAGTAACCGTTAGCGTCAGGTCTGCACAATGGCCCACTACGTATTGCTGATGAAGTACCACTCCGAAGGTCTGGTACAGGCTAAAAAAGACCCACAGTTTCTCATGGGCATTCATGCGTCCATCGAACGCTGGGAAGCCAGGGTGATCGAAAGCTATCACCTGCTCGGCGAGTATGATCAGTGCACAATTATTGATGCACCGGACAATTTCAAAGCCTACCGTGCAACCCTGGCCCAGGAGTTATCCACCACCGCCGAAACAGAAATACTACCCGCCATTGATCTGCCGTTGTTTACGCGTCTTATGTCCCAGAGCGTGGTGACGGGTGGCCCGCACACATGGCAGATTCAAGCCTGGGCGCGCTGGGTGAGGCGCATGATGCGGGGCACAGCGTTCACAAAATGGGAGAAAGAATACTTCCAACCGTTCACTGTCACCGGACAGGAGAAAATCCAGAACATCAGCGGTCCCTGCATTGTCGTCGGTAACCATGCCTCACATCTTGACCAATACGCCTTGCTTGGCGCGTTGCCGGAACACATTCGCTCCAACATTTATTTTGGCGCGGCGGCTGATCGCTGGTTTTTAAAAGGGCGCAAGGAGTGGAAACTGCAGCCCTGGTATCAATCGCTGGTGATGGGCCTGTACCCCATTCAACGCGGCGGCGGCAGCAAAACCCTCGATTATCCAAAATGGTTGCTGGATCAGGGCTGTAACCTGATGCTGTTTCCCGAAGGCACCCGCTCGCGCGGCAGAAGCCTTGGAAAATTCAAACATGGCGTATCTCTGCTGGCACTGGAAAAACGTGTGCCCGTGATACCGGTTTACATGACCGGGCTCAAAGCCATTCGGCCCCCGGGCAGCAAGGAACAGGTACCCGGACCGGTAGCGTCACACATCCTCGACCCAATATTTTTTGATCCTTATGAAGAAGTGTCGAACGCCACCGATATCATTTTCAACGCCATGAACAGGGTGCATCTGCGGGTCATGAAACACGGCGATGCTGCTGCGCTGGATGCCAGCCTCGACGAGGATTAGCCGCTGCCAGGCCCGCTAAGGCAATCTGCCATGCGCCAGAATGAGTTCTATGGCCTGAGCAACCCCGCCTTCATCATTTCTCGCTGACACATAGTCCGCTGCATCTTTGACCATCTGATGGGCTTGCCCCATGGCGACGCTGGCACCCGCCAGGGCAAACATCGCCAGATCATTTTCGGCATCGCCAAAGGCAATCACATGCCTGGGTTCAATGTTCAGGTGGTCACAGGCAGCTTGCAGTGCCAGGCCCTTGTTGGCGTCCTTGGCGGTTATGGTCAACACCAGCTTGCCGGTTGGTCCGATGGAGTCGTAAATGTTAACCCGGTCGGCAAAGCGTGGCCGCAAAACGTCTTTGATGTGCTGACAGACCGCAGAACCCTGAATCGCTGCGATACGCGGCAGATCATTATCGTGCCTCTGCAGCTGTTTCACCCAGGTCATCTCTTCGTCCAGCAATGCCGGATCAGGCGCGCCATCCAGTTTCAGCAGGACACGATCGGTAACGGTTACCGTGGCAATACAGCGTGCCTGATTGCAAACGGCAAACAGCTCATCGACAAAATCCGGCGGCAGACGCTTATCAAAAATGTCCTCGGCTACGCGCGGATCGTGAACCTGGGCACCTGAGCAGGCTATGGCTACCGACGGGGTGCCAATCTGATCCGCTACCCGTTGCGCCATATGAATCCAGCGAGCGGTGGCGACAATAATCTCATAACCGGCAGCCGCGGCTTTCTGCAGCGCAATCTTATTCACTTCGGGCAGATCATCACCCACTAAAGTGGTGCCATCGAGATCCAATGCCAGGGCTCTGTATTCCATCATTTGTATTCCTGATCCACTTTTTCAGGCCAGCCTGCGTTGTGACAAACCGACCACCACAATAATCCAGCGGCGTCTAAAGTTAGCACACATCATTCTAACCTGGTGCCCTATCCTGAACGCCGCAGGCTGCGTTACTCTGCAGCGACTATTTTTATTGCCCGGCAAAAGGAGACAAACATGATCGACGTTTACTACTGGCCAACGCCCAATGGCTGGAAGGTCACTATCATGCTTGAAGAGTGCGGCCTGGATTACAACATTATTCCAGTCGATATCGGTGGCGGCGACCAGTTCAGTGCCAAATTTCTGCAAATCAGCCCCAACAATCGTATGCCTGCCATAGTCGACAGCGACCCTGTGGGCGGCGGCGAACCCCTGGCACTGTTTGAGTCTGGCGCAATCCTTGAATATCTGGCGGAAAAAAGTGGTCAGTTTCTTCCCACCAGCCCGGCGCAGAAATACAAAGTTCTGCAATGGGTGCACTGGCAGATGGCCAATCTCGGACCGATGATGGGCAACGCCAACCATTTCAAGAACTACGGCAAGAACATCGCCGACGACCCAAGCCAGCTTGAATACGGCACCCGGCGTTTTGTAGGCGAGGTGGATCGCCTGGCTGGCGTGATGGATGCACAACTGTCCGTCAATCAATATCTGGCGGGGAGCAGCTACAGTATTGCGGACATCATCACCTGGCCCTGGGCATTTCTGCTGGGTCGGCTGATTGACGAAAACATCTGGGAGACCTTCCCCAACCTGAAACGTTGGGTCGACGAAGTGGCAGAGCGACCTGCAGTGCAGAGGGGTCGCAAAGTCGGCAGTGACCTGGGTAAACGGGAATTAACCGAAGCAGAAGAAAAGATGCGTCGCGAAATCCTCTTTAATCAGACCAACGAAAAAGTGCGCGCTGCACGCGAAGCAGCCGCCAGGGCCAGCGCTTAGGTCAGTCCGGCCGATCTGTTCTGACCGGGTGCCACCTGGTCAGACGTCGCGCCCCATTGTGTAGAATTGCGCATTCGGACGCATGGAAGACAGATTGGCCAGGCGATTACTCTGGGCAAAAAATGCCGCGATGGCGCCGATATCCCAGATGTCTTCCTCACTGAAACCATGCTCGTACAGCACTTCCATGTCCTGATCCTCAATGGCGCCACTGTCCAGCGCAACCGCCATGGCAAAATCGAGCATCGCTTTCTGACGTGGGGTAATGTCCGCTTTGAGGTAATTGATCGCCACCTGATCTGCCAGCAACGCGTTTTTGGCACGAATGCGCAGAATAGCGCCGTGAGCGATCACACAGTACTGGCACGCATTGGCACAGGACGTCGCCACAACGATCATTTCACGCTCAGCTTTAGACAGGCCGCTGTCACGCTCCATGAGCGCATCATGATGCGCAAAAAAAGCCCTGAATTCATCGGGGCGGCGTGCCAGCACAAGGAAAACGTTGGGAATGAAGCCGGATTTTTCCGCTATTGTCGTGATGCGTTCACGGATATCTGCAGGCATATCCGCGAGTTTGGGTAAACTGAAACGGCTGATGGGCGCATCACTCATCATCTTCGCCTTGCGAGCGCGGAGCGATGGTCAGCGGTGTATCCAGAAACCCCTCCAGCGGAAAAGTGCCAAAATTCAGCTGGCGGCCAACGGCGACGGCCTGTGCAAAAGGGACCCCCTTGTGCTGCAGTAGATACGCCGTCCACAAATGCGTTGCCCGCCAGGCGACGGTACAGTGCAGCAGTACATTGCCTTGAGCATCCGCGATGGCTTGTGCGACGCTGGCCACAGTTGCCGGACTGTAAGGTGTATCCGGCCCCCCAGCAGGCACATGTACATACTCCATTTCCAGTTCCGCCAGTAGCTGGGCTTCATCAAAGGGCACCACCTCGCGATTATCCATTTCCATACGGGTGCGCAGATTGATCACGCGGGTTACCCCCAACGACCTGGCACGAGCAAAGCCTGTTTCATCCGGTTGGCCGCTGAGGTAAACATTCGGCGCGACTTTGAACAACACCTCCTGAAAACCCTCGGCATCCATGGCTTGTGGTGCCCGCAGAAAGTCCGGACTTTGCGCGGCAGCGGGAATGGATGCAAACAACATCCAGATAAAAGCAATCAGTAAAGATTTAGCCATCTCGACCTCTTCATCAGCGGCCCACCATTACAAAGCCAAGCGGCCTAAATCTCAACTGTTGCCATAAATATGTTACCGTGCCCGTTTACACACGCCACAATCCGGATCGAGGTCGATTATCCGCGTGTACTTGAACAACCCAGGTTTGTATTGACTTATGCCAAAGCCGTCTAAAAACCATCCCTGGAAACTGGGTCTATCCGGGCCCGTCTCTTACGCCAACCGTTCAAACAGCAACTGGCGAGGCTTTTATCGTCCACCGGATGAAGCCAGCCCGGTGAAAACCTTAAGCGAATCCGAAATTGAAGCACTCGGCCTGCAGCTGGTGCTGCCCGTGCATGAAATCATGGAAGCGCGCCGCATGTGTCAGGAGCATCATCCGGACCGTGGCGGAGATCCGGAAGTGTTCCAGTTCTGGAAAGAAAAACTCGATCGACTGAAACGACGGGTCAGAAAGTAAGGAGAATCATGCGCACACCTCTCGTGGTTCCTGTCCTGTTCATGCTTATTCATACCACAACGTTTGCCGATGAGTTCAGCAACGCGGACCAGTCCCAGGCGCAGTATCAGATCACCCCGCACAAAGCAGCGCTGTCCTGCCGCGAGCTGTTCCACGCTTCGGGTTTCGATTTCACGGTTGTCAGCAGCCAGCACATTGCAGCCACCGAGCGCGTACCCCAGCACTGCCGGGTGTCGGGTCTCATCCCCACTGAAATACGATTTGAAGTTAATCTACCGCTGGCGTGGAATGGTCGTCTGTACATGTACGGTAATGGTGGCCTGGCTGGCACACCCGCGGCAGATCCTGCTCGCCGCCATGCCGCCGGGCAGGCACTGGCCAGTGGTTTTGCCACTGCTTATACCGATACCGGCCATGACAAACGTATCCAGCCGGGAGGTACGTTTGCATTCAATAACTTCCACAAGCTGGTCGACTATGGCTTTCGGGCAGTGCACCTGACTGCAGTCTCCGCCAAAAAGCTGGCCACGTATCTGTATGGCAAAGCGCCCGCGTACAGCTATTTCAACGGCTGTTCCACTGGCGGCCGTCAGGCGCTGATGAGTGCACAGCGTTTTCCACAGGATTTTGATGGCATCATCGCTGGTGCGCCTGCAGCAGACTATTCAGGTCTGAAGTTCTCCCAGGCCTGGCGTGTGTCTGCGATCAGCCGATCCGGTCTTACAGAAGCCGAGGCACTGGTGCTGGCTGAGCATATCTATGCCGCCTGTGACCACCTCGATGGCGCAGAAGACGGCCTGATTTCAGACCCGAGGCGCTGTGACTTTGATGTGGACCGCGATTTACCTCACTGTGAAGGTGCCGATACCGACAGCTGTTTTGATCAGACTGAGCGCGACGCCCTGAAACAGTACTACGCACCAGTGATGCTCGCCGGTGAAGAGGTTTATCCCGCCATGCCGGTGGGCAGCGAAGTGCTCGGCGCCACGTATACTCAGGAGCTGCGCTCAGGCTGGTTTCCATGGTTGCTGAATGACAATGGCCCGGTACTGCTTGACCTGCTCGGGTCTGACTTTTTCCGTTATATGACCTTTATCGAAGATCGGCCAGACTATGACTGGACAACATTTGACTTTGCCGAGCGACCTGATGGCTTGGATGAATTTTCCGCCATCGTCGATGCGGTGGACCCGGAGCTCGGCGCCTTTAAAAATCGAGGCGGCAAACTGCTGAGCTATTTCGGCTGGGCAGACCCGGACATCAACCCGCTGACGCTGCTTGCCTATCGTGATGAAGTAGCCGCACTGCATCGCGATATCGACAGTTTTTTCCGCATCTTCATGATGCCAGGCATGTTCCACTGCCGTGGCGGCGCCGGTCCGGACCGGTTTGATGCCATCACCCCGCTGATCGACTGGGTCGAGCGCGGCATACCGCCGCAGACGCTGGCAACCTGGCAGGTTGGCACCGACGGCGAGCGTAAAAACCTCAGACCCAGCTGCGCGTATCCGATGGAAGCCGGTATCAATACCGAATCCAAAGCCGTCTGCCGTCTACCCAAACAGCCACCCAATAGAGTAGATTAGGGGAGGTCACATTTTTTGGGGATAAGGGGAGATGCGCGATGCGTCTGATCAGCTTGATTCTGTTTCTGGGCCTGACTGTTTCAGCGCCTGTACTGAACGCCGAGGCCGGCACCACCGAATCTAAGGCACTAAAAAATCTCAGTCACGGCTTCGCCGACAACAACGGTGTAAAAATCCACTACGCCAGTGTGGGTGAAGGTCCGCTGGTGGTGATGATTCATGGCTTTCCGGATTTCTGGTATTCCTGGCGGGATCAGATGGCTGGCCTGCAGGACAACTATCAGGTCGTTGCCATCGATCAGCGCGGCTACAACAAAAGCGGTCAACCTGACGGCGTGGATCAATACGCGATGCCCCTCTTGGTCAGTGACGTTGCCGCGGTAATCAGACATCTTGGACAGGACAGCGCCACCATCGTCGGTCACGACTGGGGCGGTGCTGTGGCCTGGCAGTTTGCATTTAATGTGCCACAGATGACTGAACGCCTGGTTATCCTGAATCTCCCCCACCCGCTGGGTATGGCCAGGGAAATGGCAAACAATCCCGAACAGCGAGCAAACTCGGATTACGCGCGTAAATTCAGAGAGGGTTCTCCCAGCGATCCCGATATCATGTTTGGCGGCCCCATGACGCCGGCGACGCTGGCTGGCTGGGTTACTGACCCCGCGGCCAAACCCATTTACGAAGCGGCTTTTGCACGCTCGAGTTTTGACGGCATGTTAAATTTCTACAAAGCCAACTACCCTGCACCACCGGCGCCGGGCAGCCCACCACCACCGCCACCACCGCGCCTTAAGATACCGGTGCTTATCTTCCATGGGTTACAGGACACCGCCTTACATTCAGACGGGCTCAACAACACCTGGGACTGGATCGACGCTGACGTCACCATCGTCACCGCCCCGGACGCCGGACACTTTGTGCAGCAGGATGCATCAGAACTGGTGACCACCACGCTGCGCTGGTGGCTCGATGCACGCAGAAATCCATAAACCAAAACTGACAAAATATAAACTTTCTAAAGGAGTTCAACCATGAAACTAGGCATTTTAGGCGGCGGGATCGGCGCTCGTGTAAACATCAATCTTGACGCCATTCGACACGCAGAATCGCTGGGATATGACTCGGTCTGGACTGCCGAAGCCTGGGGGGGTGATGCCGTCACGCCAGCCGCCTGGATCCTGGCTCAGACAACAAAAATCAAAGTCGGCACCGCCATCATGCAGATGCCGGCGCGCACGCCGGCCATGGCCGCCATGACCGCCATGAGCTTGGCGGAACTGTCCGGTGGCCGTTTCATTGTGGGGCTGGGCGCATCCGGACCCCAGGTTATCGAAGGCTGGCACGGGGTGCCCTACGGCAAACCGGTCACCCGCCTGAAAGAATATGTACAGATCATGAAAATGATCTTTGCGCGCCAGGAAAAGGCCAGCTTCAACGGCGAAATCTACCAGCTGCCCTATACCGGTCCCGGCGCAACCGGACTGGGCAAACCGCTGAAGAGCATCCTTCACTGTGAAGAGGATATTCCGATCTTCGCCGCCAACATTACGCCCAGAGGCGTCGCTGCAGCAGCGGAGGTCTGTGATGGATTTTTCCCGATCTGGATGGACCCGAGTAAATACTCGGTGTTCCAGGGTCCAATTGAGCAGGGTTTTGCAAAAGCCGGTGACAAAAATCTAACCCAATTTGAGGTTTCACCCTTTGTGACCGTCATCATGGGTGACGATGTCGAGAAATGTATGATGCCGATTCGTGCCAACATGGCCCTGTACATCGGCGGCATGGGCGCCCGCGACAAAAATTTCTATAGCAACTATGCCAAAGCGCTGGGTTTTGAAGATGCTGCCGTGAAGATCCAGGACCTGTTTCTCGCCGGCAAGAAAGATGAAGCCGCGGCGGCCGTGCCCGCTGAGCTGATCGATGCCTGCCACCTGGTTGGACCGGCAGAGCGCATCAGAGAACGTCTGGCACCCTGGAAAGCCGCAGGCAACAAAGGACACGTCGGCGCCATGCTGCTGGGTAGCCAGCAGCCGCAAGCCCTTGAGCTCATTGCGTCAGAAATGTTGTAACGGTACCCGTAGAAACAAAAAGAGCAGTCATTCCATCCGCTATTCAAAAAGAGAACCAGTTCACGGAGAAGTTATTCGCTTTACCTAATATCGCGTCACAGGATGTAACTTAAATTGTTAGGAAGGTGAGATATGGACGATCTTATTGAGAGCATGGAACGTGAAGCGCTGGAGGAAATGTTGGAAGAGGAATTCAACCCGGACGTCTTCTATCGCGCCTTAAGCAACGCGTTAGCGCAGCTTGAGCATCACAGCGCAGCCGAGGCGGCGTAGCTTACGTCACTGACAGTTCTACAAACGCCGAAAAGCCCCATTACGGGGCTTTTTTGTGCCTGCATGCATGCGGGGATGCAGGGTGAACCTGCGCAAACGTTAGAATTTGAGCACGTTCTGCGCTGCGGGCCGGGTACGGTACCTGGCATCCCATTGCTGTAAACCCGGATAACCCTGCAGCACATCCAGCTGCGCAAAGCGTACAAACTGTAAAGCAGCAGCCAGCGTGCAATCGGCAACCGAAACCCAATCACCCATCAGCAGTTCACGACCATCGCTGAGCAAACCTTCCAGATAACCCATGACGTCGGGCAGATTTGCTTCAATGGCTGCAGCCCCCGCCGGGTCGGGGGGTAACCCCAGCGGTGAGTTAACTTTGTGCACATAGTGTGCAAGCGGTGTGGCCAGACGCAGATCAATCACACGTTCAAGATCACGGGTCAGTGCTTTTGTTTCCAGGTCATCACCAAGCAGTGTGTGCTGGGGAAACAGATCTTCCAGATACGCAATGATGGCCAGCGATTCGATCAGGTAGCGTCCGTTGTCCAGCTCCAGCACCGGCAACGTACCAAACGGATTGCGCGCCAGATGTTCATCCTGCTTGTGTCGGCCTTTGAGCGTGTTAACAACAACCTGTTCAACGTTCATCTGCACGCCCAGAAGTTCACGTTCGGCAATATACAGCATCACCTTCGTGGGATTGGGTGCAGCAGGGACCATATACAGTTTCATAACCTTCTCCAGGAGAGTTTGTTCAGGTGAGTTTCTGGTTCATCCACCCCGGAAACGCCTGCTGTTCTTCCTCCGGCATGCCCAGCAGACCGGCAAGCACATCACCCGCCAGGCCATGTCCAATCGCAGCAATCGCCACAAGGTAGACCACCTGCCGGACCTGTGCATCGGTATCCACGCCCAGTACCTCCCGGGTGCTGCGCAGCAGACGGCCAAACAGTTCAGACACCGCCTGCATATCTTCGGCCTGGTTTGAGCCTTCAATGGCTCGCCAGGCGAGCAGTTTTGCGTGCCCTCCCGCAGCCAACGCATCAAACAGGTTGCCGATGAGCGTCTCAGGAGGCACCTGCGCATCCAGCGCTTCCACAAGGTCCCGCACGAGGGCCAGCGTCATTTTGTCCGCCAGTTCATCCCGCATGCCACCGACAGAGCCGAAGTGATGTATCAGCGTCGCGTGAGAGATACCCGCTTCTGTCGCCACACCTGTGATGTTCAGACCTTCCAGCCCGTGTTCCCGCAGCCGCTTTGCCGCAACGTCCAGAATGAGCGTTTTAGATTCAACAGCCGTACGCCGACGTCTGACAGCCAATGTGATCCCCAACTTCTTATTAACCCCATTAAAAAGAGAGACTTACAACAAAGCCAGCAATTTATTATTGACTCCCGACGGATAAAGGCTACTATCTACATCAATGTTGATAAGGCCTGTTTTGAGGAACTTTTTATGCACACCAACCGAACACCTATGCAACCGCTGGTCGCTCTGCGGGCGTTGCGTCGATTGATTGCAGACCCGGAACAGACACAGGAAGTGTTTACTGTGATCCGCGCGCTGTCCGGTCCTTCACTCCAGGACGGCTACATCCGCTTTGCAGACACTGAAGTCGGCCGCCGGGTTCTGCGCGAAGAAATTGACCTGCTGGATACACTGTTGGATCAACAAAGCCTTGCTGCTCTACCGGCGGATACCCTCGGGCGCCACTATCTGAGCTTTGTGACCAGCCAGAACATCACCGCAGACGGCCTGGTTGAAGCCAGCGAAGACGGTGAACTGCAGAACCTTGAAGGCGGCATTAAACGCTTTGGCATGCGTCAGAGGGACATGCACGATCTCTGGCATACCCTCACCCAATACGGGCGGGACGAGCTGGGTGAAGTGTGTCTGCTGGCGTTTACCTACGCACAAACCCGAAATCGAGGTATCGGCGTCATCTGTCTGACCGGTTGTTTCAAGCTGGCTGAACACTACGGCATGGGCGTTTTTCGCGCGGCATGGCGGGCATACCGCGATGGCCGAACCGCTGCATGGCTGCCCGCACAGGACTGGGAACACCTGTTGACCCAACCTGTTGATCAGGTGCGGCAGGCGCTGCATCTGCGTACGCCACAGGAATACCGCGAATTACAGGGTACGCCAGTTCCCGCATAAAGACCGTACCTCACCCGCTCTGCTATTCTAGCCGCCGCGGTCAGACTTAAGGAACTGGGGTGCAGAGTTTTGATTATGTCGTTGTTGGTGCGGGCACCGCCGGTTGTGTACTGGCTAACCGCCTGTCTGCTGATCCCGGCAAAAGTGTCCTGTTGCTGGAAGCCGGCAAGCAGGACAACTATTTCTGGATTGATATTCCGGTTGGCTATCTTTACACGATAGGCAACCCGCGCACGGACTGGTGTTTCAATACAGAACCGGATCCGGGATTAAACGGGCGCTCAATAGGTTATGCGCGCGGCAAAGTCCTTGGTGGATGCTCGTCGATCAACGCCATGATTTATATGCGCGGACAGCGCAGCGATTATGACCACTGGGCCCAGCTGGGCAATCGTGGCTGGGGGTGGGACGATGTGTTGCCTGTCTTTAAACGATCTGAAAATTACCAGCATGGCGCTGATGCGTTCCATGGCGACGACGGTGAACTGCGGGTCGAGGAACGACGCGTTAACTGGGAAATCCTCGAAGCCTGGCGGGACGCGGCTGCCCAGTGTGGCATTCCCAAAATCGAAGAGTTCAACCGCGGTGATAATTTTGGCAACGCCTATTTTCAGATGAATCAGAAAAACGGCCGACGCTGGAGCGCCACGCGCGCTTTCCTTGACCCGGTTAAACAACGGCCAAACCTCACCATTGTAACCGAGGCCGTTGTGACCAGCCTGCGTTTCACCCATCAAAACGGAGAACTGGCTGCTACTGGCGTCAACGTAAGCACACCAGCCGGCAAACAATACTGGCAGGCAAACAATGAAGTCATCCTGTCAGCCGGCGCGATCGCGAGCCCGCAACTGCTGCAGGTATCGGGCGTCGGACCCGGACCACTCCTGCAGCAACATGGCATCACGGTCAAGAAGGAGATGAACGGCGTAGGCGAAAATCTGCAGGACCATCTGCAGGTACGCATCATCTACAAGGTCGACAACACGATTACCCTGAATCAGCGTGCCCGGACGCCCTGGGGCATGGCGGCCATGGGCCTTGAATACATATTTCGCAAAACCGGTCCGATGACCATGCCACCGTCACAACTCGGCGCGTTCTGCAAAAGCGATCCAAGTCAGCCCTCTGCAAACATAGAGTGGCACGTTCAACCATTGTCGTTAGACAAATTTGGCGAACCGCTGCATCGCTTCAATGCCATCACGCCCAGCGTCTGCAATCTGCGACCAACCAGCCGTGGGCGCGTACATATCCGATCCACCGATATTCATCAGGCGCCCGCCATCATGCCCAACTACCTGGCAACGGATGCGGATGTCAACGTGGCTGTCGCGTCAGTGAAACTGACGCGTAAAATCATGCAAGCTCAGGCGCTGGCCAGATTCAACCCGGTCGAATTTAAACCCGGCAGTGAGGTGCAGAGTGAAGATGAGCTGATTGATGCAGCCAGGAACCTCGGCACCACCATATTCCATCCGGTCGGGACATGCAGAATGGGTCACGATGTAGACGCGGTGGTAGACGATCGGCTCAATGTACACGGCATTCGTCACCTGCGCATTGCGGATGCCTCGGTGATGCCCACCATCACGTCAGGCAACACCAATGCGCCCACGGTAATGATTGCAGAGCGCGCCAGCGACTTCATCAGGCAGGACTACAAGCATCTGTCCTGAGGCTGAGAATTAGTCAGAGGCTCCCTAAACCAGACTCTGATACGCCGCCGTACGCATATCGTCAGCAAGCGGCAGCGTTGCACCCAGGTATTGGGTCATGACAACGCCAACCATCTGTTCTTTTGTATCAACCCAGAAGTGGGTTGAGGCCGCGCCCGCCCAGCCGAACTCACCATTACCCGTGAGCGTCACTGCCTGCCCCTGATCCAGCATCACCCGACCAATCAGACCCCAGCCATAACCGGGTAAAGCACCGGGACCGATCTTGATCGGCACCTGCTCAGCTGGCAGCCGGTTCACCTGCAACATGGCATGGGTAGTGCGTGACAGCAGTGGCGTGCCTTCAGCGTCACAACCATCAAGCAACATACGCGCAAACGCGAGATAGTCCGCCAGGGTAGAATAGAGACCGTGACCGCCACGCTGGAAGGTTTGTCCCTGGTCGGTGGGATGCATATCGGTGATGTCCATGGGTTCCAGGGTCTGAGGCGTGATATCTAACGCCGGCAAGGCACGTAAATCGCCAACGCCGTACATCGGCATCAGTCTATGCAGTTGCTCAGCCGGCACCGCGAAAGCCGTATCCCGCATACCCAGAGGCGAAAAGATAAATTCCTCTAACAGCTCCGCCAACGGTTTACCACCAGCCACCTGACACACATAAGCCAGCACATCGGTTGACACGCCATAACGCCACTGACTGCCAGGTTGGAAAGCAAGCGGCTGCATGGCTATGGCACCCACCATTTCCTCCAGCGTACGGCTGCTGTCGCCAATGATTTCTGCTTCCCGATAATACTGGGCAACGTGACAACCATGAATAAACTCGTAGGTCAGACCGGATCGATGCGTCAACAGATCTTCAACGGTGATGGGGCGCAGCGCCGGCACAATATCCCCGTTAGTAGTCAGCACCCGCATCTGCGCAAAGCGCCGATCAAACTGCGGCAACATATCGTACAGGCGTAATTTACCCCGCTCCATAAGCATAAGCGCCAGAACTGAAACAATGGGTTTGGTCATGGAGTAGATGCGGTAAATAGCCTGTTCGGGTATGGGCGTACGCAGGGCGGCATCCGCAAAACCCGACGCACCTCGACTCAGGCACTCACCGCCCGCTTCAACCTGCCATTGTATGCCGCTGTATTTCTGCGCAGCGGTATACTGATCCGCAACACGTTGAATCTGTTGGTTTCTATTCATTTTTTACCTTACAGTCTGGAACACGATACTGAATTGCGCGCACTCGTTACCGCTGGACACCTTGTGCGCACCTTGCCGAAAACATTGATTCAGGTGCGTCAGGCAGGATTCACGCAAGCCGGCGGTGCTGTTACTGTAAGCGAATCCATGACACAAAACACCCGCACAGAATTGCACTCTTCAGCTAACCAGCAGACCGCTTGCCGCACTTGCTTTTGCCGGGGTAAAACCAGGTATGCAGGTAATGGATATGTTTGCGGGTAATGGCTACTACTCTGAGCTGTTGGCTAACGCGGTTGGCAGCCAGGATAAAGTCTATCTACACAACAATCAGGCCTGTATGGCATTCTCAAACCATAAGAACTTTTTACGAACGGATAACGACCTCACAGACATCACCTCAATCGAGATACTCAGGCATGAACAACAAACTGATCGCAGCGCTGCTGATGACATTAACAGGCACAACCCTCTGGGCAGAGAGCCGAACCGTAGATGCTTTTACTGCTATCGCTTATCCGCTGTCTTACGATGTGGAATTTGTCGCCGGGAGTGAGCACCGCGTCGATTTTGAAGGGGATCAGGATACCATTGACGAGATAGAAACCAGGGTATCCGACAACACCCTGCGTTTGAGCAAAGACAGCGGCTGGTTCGACTGGTCTGATGGTGATGTGAGCATCACCATTACCTATGTGGCACTTGAGGGCATTACGCTGTCAGGCAGCGGCGAAGGCTTTGCGGAGGCCATCGACGCAGACAGATTCGACTTGAAAATAACCGGTTCTGCGGGCTTCGAAGCCGAGCAGGTCAACTGTAATGACCTGACCTTGCGCGTTTCCGGTTCTGGCAACATCGATATGTACAACCTGCGTGTTGATAACGTGAGCGCCAGCATTTCCGGGTCCGGAGACATGGAACTCACCGGTGAAACCATTTCACAAACCGTGACCATCACTGGCAGTGGTGACTACAGCGCAAAGGATCTGCGCAGCCAGGAGGCCACCGTGAAAGTCACCGGCAGCGGTGATGCTCAGCTCTGGGCACAAGCCACCCTGGATGCAAGGGTCATCGGGTCAGGAGACATCACCTATTATGGCAACCCCAGTGAGAATACTTCCGTCACAGGGTCAGGCAATATCGAACAGCGCGACCGCAAATAGCGCAAATCATGCGTCCAGACTTTTTGTGCTGGGCGCTGTTCATCCGAACCCTGTCGAACCCGAGCCCTATTCAATCAGCGACTGATACACCAACGACTTGAATTCTCCGCGCAGGCGGGTTCGATGCGGCAGGCTCTGCACCATAAACAGACCAATGAGCTGTTCCTCGGGATCTACCCAGAACGTTGTGCCCGCGGCGCCGCCCCAGTTGTATTCACCCGCGGTGCTGACTTCACCTACCAGACCCGGATCGAGCACCAGACCAAATCCCAGCCCAAACCCGGCACCCTGGCGGTTGAATCCCATCGGAATATCTCCCAGATGATTCATGGTCATCAGTTCAATACTCTTTGGACTCAGCAGGCGAGTGCCGTCTAACTCACCGCCATTGAGAAGCATCTGCGCGAAGCGCATGTAGTCGCGCGCAGTGGACAGCAGGCCGCCGCCACCGCCTTCAAATGCACCGCCATCTATGTAACGGGCGCTGGCCGCTGCTGGCGCGACAACCAGCTCCGGACCCGTTGCCGCGGCAAAAAATCCGCGACCTTCAGTACCTTCGGGTGCATACATCTGCGCCAGTCTGCCCAGATTGTCCGGGGCGATCGTGAAACTGGTATCCGGCATATCCAACGGTTTAAAGATACGCTCAGTCAGAAACTCGCCAAAACTCATGCCACTGAGCACCTCAACCAGTCTGCCCTGCACGTCAACCGCAACGCTGTAATGCCATTTTGTTCCGGGCTCGTACTGCAAGGGCAACTGTCCCAGATCCGTAACAAACTCTTTAAGGGTTTTATTAGGATTCAGAATACCGGCTTTGCGATACGCCTGATCCACTTCGGTGTTACCAAAAACACCGTAGGTAAAACCCGCGGTGTGGGTCAACAAATCCCGCACTGTCGGCTGTCGGCGGGGTTTTCGCGTCTGGCCGGTTTTTTCCACATCGCCCTCACCCACCGTCCGGCTGGTTGTACCATCAGAAATGATGCCGGTTTCACCGTCGGCGGTGGACAGCGCCACCTCCAGATTCGAAAGCTCCGGTATATAGCGGGCAATCGGATCATTAAGGAAAAATTTGCCTTCTTCATACAGGATCATCAAGGCCACCGCCGTAATTGGCTTGGTCATGGAATAAATGCGGAAGATGGCGTCTTCAGTCATGGGTCGACCGGCTTCCCGATCGGCCTGACCATAAGTGCGGGAGTAGACAATTTTGCCATTGCGGGCAATCATGCCTAACCCACCAACCATGGTGCCGTCGGCAACGCGGTCATTCATCAGATCTGTCAGCCGTTCAAGACGTTCAGAAGAGATGCCTTCCCGTTCTGGCTTGCTTACCGGCAGCTCTCTCGCCGTCGCCGTGCCTGCAAACAGCACCACCACCGCAAGCAGAACAACCTGATTCAGTATTTTCATGGATCCCTCACTCCCCTTCTCTCAGCCTTTGAGGCTAGCGAAAGCCGCGGCAAGACACAAATAGATTTGCTCACTTAAGCCATCAGACCTACCATCAGGGGCTTTAGAAATCAGGGAGAACATCATGGCCGTATCACCTTCAGCCACCGAAGAATTGCTGGTTGAGCAGGACGGACACATCGTCACCATCACGCTGAACCGACCGGAACGACTCAATGCCATCAGCCGCGCAATGCTCAGCGAGCTGTCCGCCAAAATGGTTGAGGCAGACAAAGACCCTGACGTGCGTTGCATCATTCTGACCGGCGCAGGCCGCGGTTTCTGCAGCGGGCTTGATCTTATCGACACATCGGATCGCATGGACGAAAGTGGCAGTGTCGGCGGAGGTTCCAATCGCCCCCGACAACTGTTTGACCTGCGCGACGCGCCGATCAACGTCATGTGGCACACCGATACACCGATCATCTGCGCCATCAACGGTGCAGCCGCCGGTTACGGCATGGATATGACCTTGTTATGTGATATGCGCATCATGTCTGAAAATGCCAAACTCGCCGCGGTCACCGCCAAGCGCAACGTCGTACCGGAAAGTGGCGGCACCTGGTTGCTGCCGCGCCTGGTGGGTTGGGCCAAAGCCGCCGAACTGTACTATCGGGGCCGCACCATTGACGCCCAGGAAAGTCTCGAGATCGGCATCGTCAACGCGGTCGTGCCTAACGATAAGCTTATGGAAACCGCGCGCCAGTGGGCCCAGGACGTTGCAGAAAACGCCCCGGTTGCGGTGCAGACCACCAAGCGCATGATGCGCATGGGAATGGAGGAATCTTACGACACCGCCGTCGACCACCTGATGGTGCATTTAAGTGGTCTGTTCCAGAGCGAAGATTTCAAAGAGGGTCTGCAGGCCTTCATGGAGAAACGCAAACCCAACTTTACCGGGCGCTAACACACGTCAGTCGGCTGCTTTGGCGTCCCGCCGAATGACCTGGGCACCTTCCGGGTCAATCGGCACGCCATGCACAATGCGCGCGTTTGCATGCCCCAGCTGTTGCAGCGACATGGCGCTCTGCAGGGCGGTCCACAAGCCCTGGGCATCCTGGGCCTGATTGACACTCTGTTTCGCCAGCCTCAAACCCATGGCCGGGCGCTGTGCAATCCGCTGTGCCATCTGCATGGTGAAACCGGTTAACTCCGCCGCAGGCACCACCTGATTCACCATGCCGCAGGCTTTGGCCTCTGCCGCTGACATCATGCCGCCGGTGAACAACAGTTCTTTGGCTTTACGCACTCCGAATTCCCACGGATGGCCAAAATACTCAACCCCATTGACACCAAAGGCCACCACGGGATCAGAAAAAGTTGCGTTTTCTTCAGCGATGATCAGGTCACACACCCACACCAGCATCAGGCCTGCCGCGATGACTTTGCCCTGTACCTCGGCAATGGTCGGCTTGGGCAGGTTGCGCCAGCGCCAGCAGAGACCCAGATACAACTCTTCTTCCATGGCCTGCTGCCCCGCCTGGCCGGGTTGATCAAACCCACTCCAGGTCCCCACGGGCTCAAAATCGGACATGGACGCGCTGTCACGCAGGTCGTGACCTGAGGAGAAGTGCGGGCCGTTAGCTGCCAGCACAATGACTTTCACCTGCTCATCCCGTGCGGCAAGATCAAACGCATCATTGAGCTCATACAACATCTGTTTGTCCTGGGCATTACGCTGCTCAGGCCTGTTCAGTGTTATCCGCGCAACGCCGCTGTCCGCTACTTCGTAAACCACCGTTGAAAACTGTGTCATCTCACCCTCTACGCCTTAGAATACGGACCTGATGTTAACAACACCTTTTGCCTGGAGTACACGGGCGTGCAACTGAACAGCCGCGGCTCGATCAACTGGCGCTGGTGGGTCGCCGCCGGGCTCTTCAGCCTGGGATTTGTCGGCCTGCTATGCGGTACTTCCCTGAGCGAACGCCCTGACGTCGTCGAGGCCAGCTGGCTGACCAAGGCATACTACGCACTGGGTCTGTTTGTGGTGGGTGGTCTTGACATCGGCACCCCTCAGGGAGGCACCTGGTGGTCCCGCAGTATGTTGTGGATCGCCTACTTTGGCGCGCCTTTTCTCACCGCGTCCGCGGTCATTGATGCACTGATACAGGCGATATCGAAGGATCGCTGGCAACTGCGCAGATTACAGCACCACATCATTATTTTTGGCTCCGGCGCCTTAACCCTCAGCTATCTGCGTCTGTTGCGTAAGAACGGCAGCGCGCGGAGCGTCATTGTGGTGGATGAGCACTTTGATCCAGTCAGGGAACAGGAGCTGATCAACAAATTTGGTGTCACCACCGTTGTCGGCGATCTCACCCATGATTTTCTGCTGCAACAGTTACGCCTGCAGAAAGCACGCAGAGTGTTGCTGTTTGGCTCCGACGATTTTCAGGCTTTTGAAGCCGCCGCACGGATTCTTGCCCTTGCACCGAACCTGGCCGGAAATCTGATCCTGCACTGCCACAACCTGCGGTTCATGCGCTCCCTGCAGGAGACAGACCTGGCCCAGAGTTGTCATACTTTCAACACGTATAACCTGGCGGGTACCGGTTTTGTGGAAGATCACCTGGTTGAACACTTCCACCAGACCAGATCCCGCGATGTGGTTGTCATGGCGGGTTTTGGTCGATTCGGGCAGTCGGTTCTGGAAGGCCTGCAGAATGTGGCCACCGGAGAAATTGAACACGTCTGCGTGATTGACATAGATGCTGATCGACGCGTGCTGGTGGCAGCGGAACAGGAGCGCATCGGTGAAGGTTACAAACGTACCGTTTTTCAGGGTGACATATCTCATCCCGTGGTGTGGGAACAGCTGACCCGTACAGTGAACCTGGCAGATGCGGAACCCACAGTTATTCTGGGCACCGGTAAAGAGCAGGATAACCTGCGCACCGCGTTATGGATCAAAGAACGTTATCCCAACGCGCTGGTTTTTGCGCGCACCAACGATATCTCCATGTTCGCCTCCAGTGTGGGTGCAGGCCGCAATATAAAAAGCATCAGCATTACTCAATTAATGGAAGACCACATACCTGCCAAATGGCTTGGCTGACCCAGCCTCAGGCTGTGTTGTCAGCTGCTGCCCAGTGATTAAAGAACGTCAACTGTTCTGCAGATTTGCGGGACGCAGGTTTCAGCACCGCATTTTTTGTGTAACCGACAGGCAACATAACAAGGTGTTGGTGATCGGCAGGCATGGATATGATCTCTGCCACCTCCGCCTGTCGTGCCGCTAACAACGTTGTCCACGTTGCACCAATCCCCCGTACCCGCAGCGACAACATCAAGGACCATGCCGCAGGCAGTACAGAACCGTAGTAAGCGACTTCGGCGGCGGTAGATACTTCTGCCTGGCGGACCGGTGCACAGACAAAAATAAGGGCGGGCATCTGTGGCAGGTTGTTCAGCAAAGCCTGATGGGTGGGTTTCATGGTCATGTTGCGTTGCTGCAACAATGACCTCAACACGTCCTCATACAAATGCGCCAACTGCGTTTTGGCTTGTGATTCATCCACCACCACAAAGCGCCAGGATTCTCCTGCCAGGCCTGTGGGTGCCTGTACGGCATTATCAATACAATCCAGCAGAATCGACTTTGCAATGGGTCGTTGCAGATCAAGGTTGCGTCGTACCGATCGGGTTGTGCGCAACAGGAAGTCAAATTGCGCAATGTCCAGATCAGGGTTTACATCAGTCATAGCAGGTCATCCAGTCAGCGGGTCTCCTCGTCAGCGGATGCTGTTTGCGGTATCACCGGCTCTGGGCATCCGAACACGATAAAGCCTACAATGTCTGCTGCTGACAAACCAAGATAATCCATGGCCAGACTTTCCGTTCTCGATCTATCTCCAATCAATGAGGGACAGAGCGCCCGCGATGCATTGGCAAATTCTTTGAGCCTTGCCCAACATGCTGAAGCGCTGGATTACCATCGTTACTGGGTAGCGGAACACCACAACATGCCGGGCATCGCCAGTGCCGCAACTGCGGTGGTCATCGGTCATATTGCCGGTGGCACCAGTCGCATTCGTGTCGGGGCAGGCGGCATCATGTTACCCAATCACGCCCCCCTCATGGTTGCTGAACAGTTTGGTACGTTGGAAGCTCTGTTCCCCGGTCGAATCGACCTTGGCCTGGGCCGCGCACCGGGAACCGATGGCGTCACTGCCCAGGCACTGCGGCGCACCTTGCACTCTGATCCGAATAAATTTCCCCAGGATGTGCTGGAACTGCGGGAGTATCTCAAAGACGCACAACCCAATGCACGGGTTCGAGCAGTACCCGGGGAAGGCAGCCATGTGCCTTTGTACATCCTCGGTTCCAGCCTGTTTGGCGCGCAACTTGCCGCCATTCTCGGCCTGCCGTTTGCTTTTGCTTCACACTTCGCGCCGGCAGCCATGATGCAGGCACTGGACATCTATCGCAGTGAATTCGATCCGTCAGACCACCTGCAGGCCCCTTATGTGATTCTCGGCTACAACATCTGCGCGGCCGATACGCAAGCAGAGGCCAGTTATCTGCGTACTTCCGGCCTACAGGCGTTTTTGAATCTGCGATTCGGCAACCCTGGCAAACTGCCGCCACCGGTAGAGGACTTTGAGCACACCCTCACGCCGCAGCAGCGGCAGGTGATGGCACAAATCAGTTCTGCCGCATCGGTGGGGACCGGCGAACAGGTGCGCAAGGATGTGCAGTCTTTTCTACAACAGACCCAGGCAGATGAGTTGATCATCACCAGCCAGATTTATGACCACAGTGCGCGACTGCGCTCCTATGAAATTGCCAAACAGGCCTGTTGCGGCCTGTAATGGCAACTTGTCAGGGACCAGCCGCTGCAACGCCTGCCATTTTATAATTACGGCATAAACCAGATCGGCGACGACCAGGCCCGATCCTGAATCACCGCCTGCATATCCGGCCTTGGGGTCACACCGGCCCTGATGGCATCATAGGTTGACCAGCGACAGCTCGGGTTCTCCAACACCCGCACGTAATAAAACGCCCGCTCATTGGGATCAAAATCCGGGTCCTGCCATACCGTCACCAGTTCCGCATCACCTTTGTCCGGCGTCGTCGAACAGTCTGCGAGGTCTACGCCGGCGCCGTTGTCAGGACAGCGTCCTGTGGCTGGATCCACAGACAGACCGTCACTGCAGGCAACGTCAATCACCTGCTCGCGGGGTTGCCCATCATCGAGCCAGCCTTTGATGATCTGCAGGCGCTGCAGGTTCTGAGTATCCGGGTCTTTGCTTGCCCACAGATAGAACGAAGGTGCTTTATCACCATCTCGCAGCAGATCTGAACCCATGGGAACACCACCTTCATAGGCCTGCGCAATCGCGTTATCGGCATTGAGTAAACTGTCCGACAGCTCATATCCCGCAAAAAAGCGCACCTTGATGTGCGGGCCGCTGGTGCTGAAGGTTTCTTTACGCTGCATGGCCTCATAAATTGAATCCCGGGTATTGGATTCTGCCCAGACACCGGCCAACCCTGATGCGCCCCAGTACTGAGAGGCACCCTCAGCGTATTGCGGGTCTCCCTCTGGCGAGCTGTCCAACGGCACGGAACCCCGCAGTTGCGGCTCAATATCCATCAAGCCGGTTTTGCTCCAGTAGTTATCCTCTTCAAACGAGCCAGCGGCGTTGTGCGTGTCGGATGCGCCAATCACACCAAACTTGAACGGGTTGAAACCCTGCTCCGCTTCCATCTTCAGCCCGTTCAGATACGCCTCACGCACGTAGCTGCCGTTGGGTTGCGACGGTAAGGTGCTGGCCACGCGAATCGGCATGATTTCGAAATCAGCCCACTCATCGTTGGGTGACAGTAACGGGTGCGTATCCGAGGTGCCTTTGACCTGAGTATTTTCTACCAGCGGTTCGTTGCGCATGCGCTGTTCCGCATAAGCCGCATCAATCGGCACATCCGAGTTGTAGCGGACATCCGTGAACATCCACCCATTTGAACCGTTGGAGTTATGGGGTATCGCCAGAGATTCGCGACCCTCCGCGCGATTGGCATCCATCCAGTCCCACAAGTCCTCGGGGTCCGAAGAATCCAGTCGACTGAAGGGCTGAGTCGGTACGTCACCGCTTTTGAAAATGACGTTACGGTGCAGGTTCTCAAACTGTGGACCCGAAGTGGTGTATTCGTAACCGATAAAGGTGGTGAAATTGCCGGGATCGTTGTGTCGTTCAGCAGCCTCTATCACTTCACGCCAGGCGCTGCGCACAACATTGCGATCATCCAGGTCATCTTCGCCGCCGTCCTGTAAAGACACCAGATGGCCGATAATGGTCTGAAACGCCTTCGTTGAGCCTTCTGCAGATGTGGCACCGGCAACAACCTCAGCATACCGGTGTTCAGCAAAATCACCCTGCCCGGAACCCAGCGCGCGCATCATGCCGAGATAAAAGGCGTGGTCCGATACGGCCAGGAAGTCCAGCGGTTTTTTCATCTGCATCTGAAAGCCCGACGCGTGTGATATGGCGCCGCCTTTGGCAAACTCATAAGCGTCATCCGGGGTGCCCCGGGTGCCCATTAGGTAGGCATCAAAAGACAGGATTGTGTGGATGTGTGTGTCACCAAAGTACGCGTTGCGCAGGGGATTGCTGGCAATCTCCCGCTCACTTTGCGCAGCTGTAGTGACGGATGATGCTTCAACCTGTGGCGTGGCCACGGGTGTTTCAGCCACCTGTTCCTGACCGCAGGCCGTTAAGATCAGACAAGCTGAAATGACAACGCTGATGCGCATTGCTCTCCCCTCCAATGTAAAAAACCCTCAGGCGGAAACACTACGCCTGGGCGGCATGCCTTTCAACCGGCATGCCTGCTGACGTCCAAAAATACCGGTCCCGTTGCTCGTCTGCTATGCACCAGGATTGATCAGATATTTCTTACCGGTGGCCTGCTGGGCATAGGTTTTCAAGACATCGAGATGCAGTGCCTCGCGCAGCGAAATTTCCGCCGCGTAGCTGCTGGCAAAAGTGGTGCGTACTTCGTCTGCCACCCGCTGACGCAGTTCGTTTGCTTTCTCACGGCCTACTTTCTGCAGAAACGGCGTCAGCAGCCAACCGCCCAGACTCCAGGACATGCCATAAGCCCGGCGCAGAACCGTTGGCGAGCGATCCAGACCACCATAGATATACACCTGCTTGTGTTGTGTTGATCCATAACGACTGTACTCAGAGGCAGTAGCAATCGCAGCCGCTTCCATGGCGCTCAGAATCTGGCTGGCGAGTTCACCACCACCAGTGGCATCAAAGGCAAGGTAGGCCCCGGTTGCGGCAATGGCATCTGTCAGATCCTGCATGAACGAATCCTGGCTGGAGTCACAGACATACTTTGCACCCAGGCCTTTTAACAACTCAGCCTGTTCAGGTTTACGCACCACATTCACCAGCGGTACGTCGTCTGCGATGCAGATTTTCTGCAGCATCTGCCCCAGGTTTGAGGCAGCTGCCGTGTGAATCAGGCCGCTGTAACCTTCCATGCGCATGGTTTCCACCATCCCCAGTGCAGTCAGCGGATTCACAAAACAGGAGGCGCTTTCGGCAGGCGTGACACCGTCATGCATGACCAGCGCCTGCCCCACATGCAGAGTCCGATACTGGCTGTACATGGCGCCACCGAGCACCGCGACGGTTTTGCCCATCAGCGCCTGCGCTTCCGGGGAACTGCCCGCAGCAATGACGACACCGGCACCTTCGTTACCCACCGGCATGGATTCATCAAACCTGCCAGCCATATGCTTCAACAGCCCGCTGGGAATATCAGCGCTGATCGTCGGTGCCTCATCAGTACCACCCTGCACCGCTGTGGACAGATCAGCCATGCCAACCAGCAGGCCCAGGTCGGAGGGGTTGATGGGTGAAGCTTCCACGCGCACCAGAATTTCATTGTCACCGGGGGCAGTGACCTCGACTTGCTGCAGGCTCAACTCCAGTTTGCCGGCAGACGTCACCAGGGACCGCAGTTGCAATCCATTTGTCGGGATATCGCTCATGATGTTCTCTCGTCATAAAAGACGGCTACCTTCTCCCGATACGGCGACAATGGCAATAGTTTGTGAGCCGGTTAAACTGACGTTGATGAGATGGAGAATGTTCTGCAACCGGTAACCCCTCAGGCCATAAAACAGATTTTTCCCGGCACGACGCTACAGGATCTGGGCACCCCGGATCTGACCTTTATCGACTGGGGCGTACTCGACTACTTTGGCTGGATCCACCCGACCGGGCATGCCGGTTGCGTGATCGCACCCATCAATGGCGAGCTGCGCGGCATGCAGATGCGGCGCATGAAAAACCACAGCGCCAGACCACGCACACACATGTGCAGCTGGTGCCACCATGTTTACCGCAGCCGCGGCACCGCCATGTTTTCCACCCGGGTGGCAGGCTCCGATGGCCGCCGCCGCATTGGCAATTACATCTGCCAGAGTCTCGATTGCAGTATCCGAATCCGCAACCTGGCCAGTGACCCACCTACCTATCTACCTGAAACCATTGAACTTTCTCATAAAGTCTGGCGTTTACAGACCAATATAACCAGCTTCATGGCGCGGGCGAATTTACTCGCAGACCTTTTTTAAGCGCGCGCAAAATACTCACTTTTTCCGTTATACTTTTGCGCTTGATTTGTGCAAGTGACATTAAGCGCACACGACCTTTACGCCCAAACAAGCCTGACCGATCAATGTAATGACATGCGGAGCTGAGCATGAACTTAGACACTTTTAGACAGGAAGCCCGTGACTGGCTGAACGATAACTGCCCACAGGAAATGCGCCTGGGCACCGTCCATTTCGAAGATGCCTACGAGCTGTATCAATCCGATGCGGCCAACACCTGGCGCGATCGGGCTGCAGCCCGCGGCTGGACAGCGCCAACCTGGCCAACACAATACGGCGGCGGCGGCTTAAGCAAAGCCGAAGCGGGTATCCTCAGCGAAGAGATGGTGCGGATCAAAGCGTTACCTCCAGCCACCGGCATGGGGCTTGCGATGATTGGGCCAACACTTCTGGAAATGGGCACGGAAGATCAGCGACAACGTCACCTGCCAAAAATTGTGACCGGCGAAGCGCAGTGGTGCCAGGGTTACTCTGAACCCGGCGCGGGCTCCGACCTGGCGGGTCTGCAGACCAAAGCCGTGCTGGATGGTGATCAATTCATTATCAATGGTCAGAAAATCTGGACCTCGGGTGCACAGCATGCCAACTGGATGTTTGCCCTGGTACGCACAGACCCGCAGGCACCTAAACATGAGGGCATCAGCTTTGTGCTGCTGCCCATGGATCAGCCCGGTGTCACGGTCAAACCGATCAAACTGATATCCGGCTCCTCACCGTTCTGCGAAACTTTTTTTGACAACGCTGTTGCACAACGTATTGATCTTGTTGGTGAGCTCAACAAAGGCTGGAGTGTCGGCAAACGCCTGTTGCAGTACGAGCGCAACGGCGCTACCCGCCGCGCACCCAAGTCAAGCAGGAAAAAGCCCAGCCTGAATGTTTACGCGGGTATTGCCAAGCAGTACATCGGTGAAGACAGCCAGGGCAGAATCGCTGACCCCGCTGCCCGGGATGAGGTATTGACCCAGGTCATGCAGGAACGTGCATTGGCGTTAACCACGCAACGTGTGCTGGATGAAAGCCAGTCAACCGGCGCACCTGGCGCTGCGACGTCGATCTTTAAACTGGTCGGTTCAACACTGTCAAAACAGGGTTCCCAACTGAAATCCACCCTGCGCGGTACGGCTGGCCTGGTCTGGGAAAGTGACCAGTTCAGTGAAGACGAACTGGAATCCACCCGGGCGTGGCTGCGGGACCGCGCGGTGACCATCTATGGGGGCACCAACGAGGTCCAGCAGAACATCATCGCCAAGCGCGTTCTCGGTCTTCCCGACTAACGACCGGTATAGACGGGATCGCGCTTTTCAACAAAGGCGCGCATCCCTTCTTTGGCATCTTCGGTACGCGAACACAGAATCTGATTACGGTTTTCTATGGCCATGGCAGATTCCAGACTGTTGGCGTCTATTGCCATGTTAAGACCTTCTTTTGTCAGACGCAGGCCCATGGGTGATGTTGTTAACATTTCCTGCAGGTAACTGTCCGCCGCGCTGGCCAACTGTTCAGGTGCAACCACTTCAGATACCAGTCCCGTCGACAGCGCCCGCTGTGCATTTATAAACCGGCCGGTCAACATTAATTCAGATGCCAGAGATGTGCCCACCAGGCGCGGCAGAAAGTAAGACGTGCCCATGTCACAAGCGGACAGACCAATGCGTATGAAAGCCGCGTTCATGCGCACGTTATCGGCGGCAATACGAATATCCGAGGCCAGCACAAAGGCAAATCCGCCGCCACAGGCAGGCCCCTGCACCAGAGAAATAATCGGCTGCGGGCAGCGACGCATGAGGATGTACACTTCTGCCAGATAACCCTGAAAACCCCAACCGGCACCCACCGGGCGATGGCCCGCGCTGTCGACCATGTTATCCGCCTGCTTGATATCAAGACCGGCGCAAAACGCGCGCCCGGCGCCGCTCATGACCACAACCCGCGTGTCAGTATTTTCCAGCAGGCTGGAGAAATAATCGCGCAGTTCAGTGACCATCTGCGTATTGATCGAGTTCAGAGCCTCGGGCCGGTTCAGCATCAAGCGGTCAACTGGGCCCTGCCGATCTACAGCTATGGTTTCGTATTCAAGTGTGCTCATGGATATCCCCCGAAGTATTGAAGGCCGAGTATAGCCCGAGGCGAATGTAGTTTTTCATCTCTGGCGGCCTTTTGTACTTCTGCTGCTGTTCAAAAAGCGTCAGGTCGTTAATATAAATATTCAGCAGGGAGAGTACCGACAATGCAACAGGCGCTGGCTGGATTTCGAATTTGTGACTTCACGGGGCAACTGGCCGGCGCAGGCGCAACCAAATGGCTGTCTGCTTTTGGGGCACAAGTGATTCGCATAGAAGACCCTGTTCGCCAGGGGCGCTGGGATATTCTTCGGGGCATGGAGCCTTTCAAACAAGGCCAGCGAGGCCTGGATTACGGCGGCGGCTTCAATAACCACAATACAGACAAGCTGGGCATCACGCTCAACATCCGTACCGAGCGCGGTAAAGAACTACTCACCGAACTGATCAGAATCTCTGACGTCGTCAGTGAAAATTTTGCTGCGGGTGTGCTCGAGAAATGGGGTTTTGGCTATCCACAGCTCAAAGCGATCAAAGACGACATTATTTACGTGTCAAACTGCGGATTTGGTCACCAGGGGCCTTACAGCCAGTACAAAACCTGGGGTCCCATCGTGCAGGCGATATCCGGCCTAACTTACACCTCCGCGTTACCCGACCAGGAACCTGCAGGGTGGGGTTATTCCTATATGGATCATTCTGGCGGCTATTACATGGCCATGGCCATCATGCTGGCACTGCTGCACAGGCAGAACACAGGTGAGGGTCAGTGGGTCGACCTGGCCTGTACCGACGCCGCTCTGACCCTGAACGGGCCCGCTCTGCTGGACTACAGCATCAACGGCACACCCACACCCCCGGCGGGCAGGATCAATTCCAATCGCAGCCAGTATCAGAACATGGCGCCCCACGGTATCTATCCCTGTACAGGTGAGGATAACTGGATCGCCATCAGCATCCGCAACCAACAGGAGTGGCTGGCACTGGCAAAGACCATCGATGCCGCCTGGACCACAGAATTTGACGAGGCGCCTTATCGACTGGCGCACCAGGACACTCTGGATGCACATCTCGGTCGCTGGACCTGCACCTTTGATAAAACCCTTCTGACCGAGACGCTGCAGAGGCTACCCGTGCCTGCCAGCGCGGTTTTGACACCTTCCGAACGCATCGACAGGGACCCGGCCACTGCCGACTTCGGCTTGTGGCCAACGGTACAGCACAGTGCCATGGGCGATGTCAGGGTCGATGGTTTACCCGTGCACTTCTCAGAGACAGACTGGCGTATACAGCGCGGCGCACCATGCCTTGGCGAACACAATCACGTCGTGTTGAGTGGCCTGTTGGGACTGGATGACGACGACATTGAATCCCTGGCAGCGGAAGGTGTGATATGAGCGCTTTAAAAGGGCTCCGCGTTATTGAACTGAGTGATGAAAAAATTGCCTTCGCCGGCAAACTGATGGGTGACATGGGCGCAGACGTGATTCTGGTTGAGCCGGAACAGGGCGATCCCAGTCGAAGCTTTGCGCCTTTTCTCAACGATGAACCCGGCGCAGAACGCAGCCTGCATTTCTGGCATTACAACACCAGCAAACGTGGCATCACTCTGGACCTGGAGCGCGATGAAGGCCAGGCACTATTTCTGAAACTCATATCAAGCGCAGATGTTCTGCTTGAATCCCAGCCGACACAGCGTCTTAAACAGCTGGGCCTGGACTACGACGAACTGGCACAACACAACGCCGGCCTGATCCATATCGCCGTCACCCCCTACGGTCGCCAGAATCCCAGAAGCGACCTGCCGGTCACTGATCTCACGCTGATGGCTGCAGGCGGTCCGCCCTGGAGCTGTGGATATGACGATCACAGTTTACCTCCGGTGCGCGGCTGGGGTTACCAGGCCTACCACACAGCCTGCCACTATGCATTCATGTCAGCACTGACCGCTTTACTGTTCCGCAACCGCAGCGGCAAAGGTCAGTTTATTGATGTATCGATGACAGCCGCGCTGAACGTCACTACAGAATCCGCCAGTTACGCCTGGCTGGTCAACGGCAGCACGGTGATGCGTCAGACCGGACGGCATGCCGCTACCGTTCCTACCGGGGAAACTCAGATGCGGTGTGCGGACGGCCGCTATGTCAACACCGGTGTGCCTCCCAGATTTCCCGCGGAGTTTGCCAAACTCCTTAACTGGTTACGGCAGCTGGATCTGGAAAGTGCTCTGCCTGAAGCTGTTTTTCTGGAAATGGGTGCCCAGTGGGAAGGCCCTTTCGATCTGTCCTTGATTGGCAGTGACGATACCATCACCGCTATCTTCAGCGCCGGCCGTGAAGCGCTGAAGCTGATTGCCACATCCGTGGATGCGCAATCGTTTTTTATTGGCTGCCAGGATGCAGGCCTTGCCGTTGGACCGATCAACAGCCCGAGCGATGCGTTTGACGACGCACATTTTAAAGCCCGCGGTTTTCACGTTGAAGTCCGCCACGAAGATTCCGGCAAAACTTACGTCTACCCTGGCGCGCCGTACCAGTTACCCGCCAGTCCCTGGCGTATTTCCCGCCCTGCCCCGAAACTGGGTGAACACACTCAGGAAGTGCTGACTGAGCTGTCGTAAACCAGTTGGCCTGCTATCAGCGTGACCCGTGGGCGAACAGCAGAGATGTTGGCATAAACATCCTTCAGTGGACGATCCAGCAGCACCAGATCCGCAGGCCAGCCGATGGCAATCTGCCGCGGCGGACCGGCCGGCGCCTGAGGTGTGCTCAGATAGCCCGACAAAGCCGTGGCCGGAGCAACAGCCTCTCCGGGATTCAGCAAACTGCCATCGAGACAGCGCCGCGATACAGCAGTGGCCATACACAACCAGGGGTCCAACGGCCCATAAGGTGCATCCGAACTGGCCACCACCGGCACTCCAGCATCTAACAATGTTTTGAAGGGGTATATATAAGCCAGATCAGCGGTTTCTGCATCACGTTGATAGCGCGCCCCGCGCGCCCAGACAAAGCCCGGTTGAGTCACCACCGTGACGCCACTCTTTTTCAGCTGCGGCAAAACTTCTGCTCGCACAACCCCACCATGCTCGATTCGATCACCCTTCACGTACCCTGTCTGTTCGAGTGCCGCCAGCGCAAACACAAGTTCTACATGACTGACACAGTGAAAGGCTACAGAGCGCCCCGCGGCTCTGGCGGCGGCAATCCGGTCAAGCAGATACTCAAACTCAGGCAGGTCATCTTCATCCAGCATGATCTTCAGCGGCCCTGACGTCAGGCTGTCATCACCCATCACATACAGCCGCTGAGACAACGCCCCGCTCTGCCGGGCTGCATGGAGCGCCTGCAGCGCTGCATGATCATTGGTATACGACGTGTCTGTTACCCCCGTGATGCCAAAAGCAGACAACGCCTGAGAGACGACCGTCAGATCAGGCGCGTCTGAGTGAAGACGTTTACGCAACCAGTCATCTGCACGCCATATTCTTCCTGTGGGTATCCCGGCATCATCACGCTCAATACCTTCGTGTGCAGCTTCACTGATTCTGAGCTGGTCGAGGGCCTGGGAATTCAGTACCCATAACTTCCCGCTGCTGTGCTGCAGGCGCGTTGGCACTGGTGCGCTCAGCTGATCAAGCCGATGACGGTCAAGGTCGCCGGCAACACTTTCGTGATACCCGACAACTCTATGCCAGCCCGCGCGAGGGGCATCACCCAGGCGCTGGACAAAGCCTGCCTCATCTCCCGCCTGCAGGTCGGAACAATCAATGGATTCTGCTGCCACCGCTGCCGCAAACAGGTGAATATGGTGATCATGCAGCCCGGGCAACAAGGCACACCCCCTGGCATCAACCACAGGTTCGTCAGCCGCGACAAGGCCACGCCCCATGTCGACAATGACGTCGCTTAAACGCAGATCAATAAGGTTGCCTGCAACTTCCGCATTTTTGATTAACATCCTGGTTGAGCCGGTATACTGACTGCCATGCGTGAACCTGTTTCCATCAAAACCTTTAACACCATTGCCGAATCACCCAGCCTGATTCTGGATCACAGCGCAGCGTCAGGCTGTGACTACCTGATTGTGGATTGCCGGGGTACAGATTCAAGTCCTGTGGCAAACACGCCAGTGCAGACCATTCTGATTGGTATCGGTGCTTCGGCTTCCCAGCGGGTACCCTTCGACCTGCTGGTTGACAATCCGGACACTCTGGCAGACCTCTGCACGGCCATCTCGGCGCAGCCGGAGGCCACTTTTGTGTTAACTCAGGTGTTACGACACAATGAGAACAGTAACATTCGGGACGGCCTGCTGGCAGAATCTCTGGCGTACTCCACCTTACAGAGTGGCGCCGGTTTTCGCCGCTGGCTTGACGCTCGGCCGAGCAAAGACAATCGAAACAGCCACGCGCTGGAACTCCTCGTTGTCAAGCGGGTGCACGCCACCTTACATCTCACCCTGAATCGACCCGAGTTTCACAACGCATATAACGCAGCACTCAAGGACGCCCTGTGTGAAGCCCTGGAACTCGCCTGCGCGGACAGCAACATCGCTACCATCACACTCTCGGGGAATGGCCCTTCATTCTGTTCCGGAGGCGACTTGTCTGAGTTTGGTGCGCTCGACAATCCAGCGATTGCCCACGTCAGCCGCACCGCCCGCAGTGCGGGCAGACTACTGAGCAGCCTCAGCAGCAGAACCAGAGCTTATCTGCACGGCGCGTGTATCGGCGCCGGCATAGAACTGCCCGCCTTTGCACAACAGATCACCGCACATCCGGAGGCTTTTTTTCAGCTACCTGAAGTGGCCATGGGGCTTATTCCCGGTGCAGGCGGCACCGTCAGCGTTCTGCAACGCATCGGACGTCATAAAACGGCGCTGATGGCCATCAGCCATCAGCGTGTGGATACGGACACCGCACTGGGATGGGGATTAATCGACAGCATCAGCACTGAGCCGGGCTTTGACGATACGTCTTAGCAACTTACCCGTTTCGTTGTACGGCAGCTCATCCCAGACTTCCATGAGTTGAGGCACGCGTGAGCTGCGCAGGTGGTCTTTCACAAAGCTCTGCAGCTGCGCAATATCGATATCCATACCTTTGCGCGCCACCACCGCGGCTGCCACACCTTCACCCCACTGTTCATCCGGTATACCGACAACTGCCGCATCCAGCACGCTGGGATGCGTGAGCAGAACATCTTCAATCTCCCCTGGGGACAGGTTTTCGCCACCGCGCACAATCACATCATCCGCTCGCCCCTCAAGGAAAAGATACCCCTCTTCATCCATGCTGCCGGCATCACGGGTGGGGAACCAGCCCTCGCTGTCAGTAACCGACCCACGCCCTTCGTATTCGCCCGAGACCTGCTCACCGCGCACATAAATTTCGCCACGCTCGCCGGCACCCAGCACACGACCTTGTTCGTCGCGGATCTCAATTTCAACACCAGGCAGCGCCTGCCCAACAGAGACTAATCGACGCCGTAGATGTTCATCACTGCTGGCCTGCGCTATGCGGTGCTGCTCCGGCCCCAGCACAGCAATGGTGGAACTGGTCTCTGTGAGTCCATAAGCATTGGAGAAGTCGGTATCCGGGAACAGTTCCATCGCTTTTTCAATCACGCTGAGCGGCATTTTGCCGCCGCCATAAGACAGGTTCTTCAGGTGCGGCATGTCCGCAGACGTCTGACCTTCCAGCGCATCAACAATCCGCGCAAGCATGGTCGGCACCACAAAAGCTGTGGAGACTCTGTGCTGGCGCGCCAGATCAATCCAGTCTCCAGCGCTGAAGTTTGGTAACTGCACCACGTGTCGACCGGAATAAACGGAACTCAATACAGCTGCAATGCCCGCAATATGATAAGGCGGCACGCACACCAGCGCCGCTTCGTCCTCGTCTGCACAGGCAAATTCAACAGAACTTAGGATATAAGAGACCAGATGTTTGTGGCGCAACACCGCAGCTTTAGGAACGCCGGTGGTGCCACTGGTAAACAGCAGTACCGCCACTTCATCCGGGTCCATGGACCAGTCGCTATCCAGTATGTTGGCGTGATTGTCATCATCAATAAAATAGCTGGTGGTTGAACACTGTACGTCGGACAGCTGCCCTAACGCCGGCACGCGTTTCGGCTCGGTCACCAGGAAAGCTGGCGTGACCCTTTCGAGCAATGCCGCAATCTCAGCATCCGTGAGACGATAGTTGAGCGGCACATAAGGCACACCTGCCCAGGCACTGGCGAACAGGCTGACCGGTGTGGCCAGATTACTGACGTCCAGCTTGACCAGCCGTTGTGCTTTGCTGTCCCGCACGCTGGCACCGCGTGCGCGTGCTTTCTCAAACAGTTGCGCGTACGTCAGACTCACGCCGGTGCTGCCGTCCGTGAACGCCAGCCGATCAGGAAACGCGCCACTGGTCATCTCCAGGAGCATCATAATGTTCATCTGAATGTGTCGCTCAGTCTGTTTTGGGCAGTTTTTTTGTGTCTTTCTGCAGCAGCAGTTCCCCGCCAACCGCCAGACTGCCCTGGCCGGCTTTTACACAAAGCACTTCCAGGTTTTCGTCTGCTGTGATGTAACGTTTACCAATCACAATACCCACAGCATGATCCGGGTTAAGTTCTGCGCCAGCCCCTTCTTCACCGGGCAGCAGCATAGGTGCACCGCCACAGGTGATGTCCACATCACCACCCGGTGTGGCGACGACCATAATTTCTCCATCACAAACACTACTTTTCAGGCGTGCACCTGTCTTGAGTTCTGGCATGTTCCCCTCTTAGATCACAAAAAATTAAACCCAGCCCCAATTCTATGGCCATCTGCCGCAGTTGACAAAGCATTGCGCAAATCAGTCTACTGGACGGGCGTATTTGGGGAATCACAGAGAAAAACACACCTATGAAAACAGCAATATCTATCGGCTCAGCATATTACAACGGCGAAGACTGGGACAAAATGGTAGCCTACACCCAGGCCGCAGATAAGTTTGGCGTGGACCAGGCCTGGTCAGCCGAGGCCTGGGGCATGGATGCCATTGTGCCACTGGCTTATATCGCAGCAAAAACCGAGCGCATCAGGCTGGGCACCGGCATCATGCAGATCAGCGCAAGGGTGCCGTCGATGATCGCCATGACCGCACAAAGCCTGGATACCGTCTCCAAAGGCCGGTTCATTCTGGGTCTCGGCGTCAGCGGTCCGCAGGTGGTTGAAGGTCTGCATGGTGCCGCTTTTGCAAAACCACTCTCGCGCATGCGCGAAGTGGTAGAAATTCTGCGTCTGGGTTTATCCGGCCAGAAACTGGCCTATGAAGGTGAACACTATCAGCTGCCGCGCAAAGGCGGCGAAGGCAAAGCCATTCGCCTGTCACAGCCGCCGCGCCCGAACCTGCCCATCTACCTGGCAACGCTGGGTCCAAAGTCATTGCAGATGACGGGCGAAATGGCTGATGGCTGGCTTGGCACATGCTTTTTACCCGAACACAACCACGTATTTTTTGGTGATCTGCAGGCAGGCGCGGACAAAGCCGGGCGCAGCCTTAAAGACATCGACATTCAGGCCGGAGGCTATTTTGAGGTCGGCGAAAACGTCGAAGAACTGATTGCCGCACGCAAGCCCGGCATGGCGTTTACCCTCGGCGCCATGGGCTCGCCAAAAACCAACTTTTATAACGACGCCTACTGCCGCGCCGGCTTCGAAGGCACCGCCAAAGAAGTGCAGCGCCTTTGGGTAGAAGGCAAACGCGATGAAGCCATTCGCCGGGTGCCTGACGATCTGGTGCTGATGGCAAACCTGATCGGTACCGAAGACATGGTAGCCGCCCGTCTGAAAGCCTTTGCAGATGCTGGCGTCAACACCCTGCGACTGGCCACCGGGGGCGAAACCTGGGAAGAACGTACGGCGGCGTTAGATGCGGCCATGGATCTGATCAAACGCACAGGGGCGTGAGCGACGCCATCCAGCGGCGATTGGCCGTGCGCGCTCTGCTGGTGGATGAAGCCAGCACTTCGGTGCTGCTCATTCACACACATATTCCCGACAGCGGTAAACTGATATGGCTGGCGCCGGGTGGCGGCCGCGAACCCGGCGAAAGTGAGATGGACTGTCTGTTCAGAGAATTGCAGGAGGAAACCGGGCTGATCACCCGCAACACCAGTGGGCCGGTCTGGGTGCGCCGGAAAGTCTTCAAACTACACCGTCAGATCTTTGATCAACATGAAACATTTTACTGGGTTCCCACGCAGAAGTTCGAGCCCACCGGCGCGCACAACCCTGCCAGACAAGAACGCGATATTTTCCGCGGCTTCCGATGGTGGACCCTGGAAGAGATGCGCAAAGCACGTGACGAGATATTTGTGCCGCTGAGGTTTGCTGATGAGATGCATAAACTGCTGACACATGGCCCGCCCGACACACCCATCGATGTTGGACTTTAAAACCCGGACCGAGCTAACATCCAGCATAAGTCATAAACTTAGGGAGAGACTCATGGCTTCGCAAGACAAGCAATACAGATCGTTAATCGGCCTGCTGCTCATAAGCGTTTGCGCTATGCCCGGCTATGCCGACAAGCTCGTGCGTACCGCCTCGGGCGTGCCTGATCTTTCGGGCACCTATGACGGCGCAACGTTAACGCCGCTGACCCGACCACCGGAGTTTGGTGAAAATCTTTACCTGACCCCGGAAGAGGCTGAAAAACTGTCTGCACGGGCAGCCGCTGCACTGGCTGCGGCCAACGCAGAAAGTGATCCGAATCGCTCGGCACCTCCTGCTGGCGGAGACGGCTCCAGCGGCGCTGCCGGCAACGTGGGCGGCTACAATGCGTTCTGGATAGATCGCGGTACGGATGCGCTGATGGTCGGCGGTAAATTCCGCACCTCGGTCATTGTTGATCCGCCAAACGGTCAGTTTCCGCCGCTCACAGCAAAAGGCCAGCAACACATGACCACTCTGATCGGTGATGTCACCCGAAAAAATGAAGGCGTTGCCTGGTGGCTGGATCAGGAGGGTCCTGGTCCATATGACAATATGGAGCAACGAAATTCCGCAGAACGATGCCTGATGAGTTTCAGCGGCGGCGCGCCATCCATACCCAGCCTGTACAATAACTTTAAACGCGTTGTACAGACAGAAGACTACGTCATGATTCAACTGGAAATGATCCATGATGCGCGCATCGTACGCCTCAATGGTACCCATCGACCTGCAGGTATCACCAGCTGGCTGGGAGATTCCATCGGCCATTGGGAAGGGGATACGCTGGTGATCAACACCACCAACTTCAATGATCAGGGTGCAGGTTTCTTCACAGGCGGCTCTAACATGCAGCTTGTCGAACGCCTTACCCCTCAAGCCGACGGCAACCTGCTGTATCGTTTCACCGTGTCTGATCCGACTATCTGGGAAACGCCCTGGACCGGGGAATATGTCTGGCGGGCCAGTGATCAGCTGGTGTACGAATATGCCTGTCACGAGGGCAACTACGCCCTGGGTAACATCATGCGTGGCGCGAGACTGCTGGAGCAGGATATTGAATTAGCCGCTGGCGGTGAGGATTGATCCACTCAAGTTGTCTTACATAACAGTTCATTAACAAGAACCGGGTAACAGCACACACTGGTTTCTGGATATTATAGGGTCATGCCAATTGACCCTGATCATCTGTGACCGCGCCGCTGGATGATCGCCTGCGAACCGGCGGCGCATTCGATGCGCTGACAGATCACGCTTTCGATCTGGAAGGCAAATTACACGGCCGCGTTCTAGGCGGCTACAAAATCGGTCACGTCCTTGGCGCCGGCGGCATGGGTTATGTGCTGCACGGTACCCGCGCTGAAGGCGATTTTGATCGCGTCGCTGCGATCAAAGTTGTTGAAGTCACCCACAACACGTCTGATTTTGCCCAGCGTTTTCGCCGGGAAGTGCAGATTCTTGCACAACTCAATCATCCTCGTATTGCACAACTTTACGACGCCGGCGAAACCGCTGAAGGTTGGCCTTATCTGGTCATGGAGTATGTCGACGGCAGACCGCTGGACCAATATTGCACAGAAAATAACTTATCCATAAGAGATCAAGTAAGACTGCTGATTGACGTCATCGAAGCCGTGCAGTTTGCCCACGCACAATTGATTGTGCATCGTGACCTCAAACCTTCCAATGTGCTGGTGGACAACAACGGCAGCCTTAAGCTGCTGGATTTTGGCATTGCCATGCTGCTGGATGAGAAAGCTGAAAACGTAACCCAGGCAGGTGCGATGACCCTGCAATACGCCAGCCCCGAGCAACTGCTGGGGCGCCCCATTTCCATTGCCACGGATATCTATCAGCTGGGTATGCTGATGTGCAAAGTTCTGGGCGGCAGTCTGCCAACCGATGGTGAGACATTGGCGGATGCCATCCAGCGCTCAGCAGAGGGCCGGATTGTGGCCGTGCCTGCTGCGTTGCGACATGCCCTGCCTAGAGAACTGGTGCTGATTATTGAGCAGTGTTTACGCACCGAACCCGGCGAGCGCTATCCTGACGCACATTCCCTGAACAACGACCTGCATGCTTTTCTATCCGGGCATCCGGTTCGCGCTGTGGGCACAAATCACCTGTACCGGTTACAGAAATTTACGCGAAGAAACTGGGCCGCCGTGCTGAGCGCATCAACCGCGGTACTGGCGTTGATTGCCGCTACCATAGTGGCCGCCCTGCAGATGGTCGAGGCCAATCGACAAAGGGACATTGCCGTTTATCAACAACAGCGGGTACAGGCCAGCAGCGAATTCTACAGCCTGTTGATGGAAGAAATGGGGCGTGGTTCTTTCACCTCTATTGACCTGCTGGATCGGGGCAAAGCACTGCTGAACGATCAATTTGGCACCGGCCAGCCATTTATGGCTTCGGTGCTGTTCGACGTATCACGAAGCTATGCAAGTCTTGGTGAGCAGAATCGTGAGAATGAACTGCTGCGCGAAGCAGAAGCGATTGCACGCACCAACGAAGACGATAACCTGCTTGCAGCCATACTCTGCAGCATGGCACGCAACAATCTGATTCGCGCACCAGACGTAGCCGCCAGCCAGCGCAGCGAAGGGTTCGCTCTGCTGCAGACACTGCAGAACCCCGCAATTGAAACCAGCATGGAGTGCCTGCGCACCCAGGCCGACGTCCACATTAAAGCCGGCGACAGCAATACTGCCCTGGAATATCTGTTCAACGCCAAGCAGATTCTGGATGCGCATCCGGCGCCAGGCAACAACCTGCGTGGACTCCTCCTGAATGATATCGCCTCAGCCTACTTCTACGCTGGCCGCTTTGACGAGACCATCAACTATCTGGATGATGTGCTTGAGCTGCTGGCTTCGTCAGGCAGAAGCAGCACCTTGGGCTATCAGCGCATTGTCGCCAACAAAGCCGCTACTCTGCACGCAGGTGGACGCATAAACGAAGCCCTCAATACATTTGTTGAACTCATCGAACGCATGCGGGCTAGCGGCTTCCAGAATCGCGGTGCCGGCATTCTGATGGCCCAATACGGCGACCTGCTGATGATTGCTGATCGCGTGGACGAAGCAGCAGAAATATATCGTGAAGGACTTCTTGTCGCAGAAGCTGCCGGCAACAGCCGCATCACCGCCGCGCTGAATAACGGATTGGCGAAGGTGCACCTTGCGCAAGCAGCCTACCCAGCTGCAGCTGAGCATCTGGACATTGCACAGACTTTTATCCATGACGGCGAACCCAGACCGCTGGCGATGAGCATCCGCACCCATCGTGTGAAACTGCATCGTTTAACAGGACAGCTGCAACAGGCCGCTGCCGATATTGAAACGATACTGACAGAACTGGACTATCCTGCGTCTCGCCGTGGCGCAGGGCTTTTTACCGCACTGACAGAAGGTGCAGAAGTCTATCGACAGCTGGGAAACTTCAGCCAGGCAGGTGCGCTGGCTGACGGGCTGGTAGAACGACTGCAGGAGAGCACACCCGCTTCAAGGCCCAACATTTTCCTTGGCGACGCGCTGCTCCTGCGCGCTGAGATCAAACTGGAAACTGGCGACACACAGGGCGCGAGGGCTGACCTGAATGATGCGTTGCCGCATTTTGTTGATACGCTGGGGGCCAGTCATGTGAAGGTGGAGCGGGTAAGTGATTTGCTGAGAAGTTGAGTGACTTAACTACTGCACCTCGCTCAGGTTCAGCAACTCCTGCTGAACAGCCATCATTGTATTCCTGCTCAAGTTCGCGTGTGAAGGGCCTGCCTTTGCAAGCTCGATTTCCAGCGCAGCATACAGTTGAGGAATAAAAGGCTCCAGAATTTTGCCCTGAACCTTCCACCAGGCGTACCCATAAGGATTAGCGGTTAACCCCATCCAACGAGCAACCGTCGATGGAGGCATTCGATATCCCTCAATCCGTTCATGGCGCATGACTTTGGCAAACTCGGTCATATACAGGTTATTTAGCACGACGTGATCTTCGGTTGACAAAGAACCTGGAGCTTCTATTGCGCGTGCCATTGAAACGGCTGGTGTCTCGCCGGCTAAATGCTGATAGTGATCCGCAACTTCCGAAAAAAGCTGACCCATTAGATCGGTGTCGGCAATTTCATCCTGCTGTGCTATCTGAAACGCAACCAGCAACAAACCTATAACAATGCCCAAGTTTGCTGCGATCTCTAACCCGCTGACAACGCTGCGCTTAGTGCCCGTGGAAGTGTCCATAAGCCAGTCTCCTTGCTTGATACTCGTCTGATTGCTTAGCCAGTTGCTCTTTTTTAACGATGGGTTAGAAAAGAGACATATCCGATGTAGCCGATAGTCCCAATGAACAGGCCAAAGACAAAAACAGGTGACATCAAGACTACACATCTTCTGATTCATCTATTCGAGTATCTCTTCAAGCAGCTCAATTCGGCCACCGGCTTCATAGAGCGGGTTCCCTGGTATCAGCTTCCTGACTTCGCCAATACTCTCTGCTGAAAACCGCATATAACCAGTGACCTGGCATTCTCCATCATGCTCGTTCTTGCAGACCGACACACCATTGCCCAGCGAACTCACGCCTCTGAAACAGCCTGAGCTCACAAGTGAATCAACGTAGGCGTCCCAGTCGCCTTTTGACGCTGAACCCATCATCACCATGACGTATTGTGGCATTTGCCCTCCAGACTTTAACCCATCTGCATTAATGCATCTTTAATATATTGTTAGGTACTGATATTCATACTGAACGTGATCTTGTTACCAAACGGATCGATAACCTGCATGTCTTTGCTTCCCCAAGGCATGACCTGCATTTCTGGCCGATAAAACCCGTATTTCTTTGCAGTCAGTTCCGAATGTAACGCATCCAGGTCATCTGAGACGACCCGAATGGCAGACCCAGGGCACGCATCTGCATGGTGTTCGGTCAGGTGTAAGACGCAACTGCCTCGATGTATACCCATATACAGTGGTAGATCACTTTCGAATCTATGTTCAAAAACGACGTCAAAGCCCAGATAGTCCAGATAAAATTCTTTTGCTTTGTGTTCGTCAAACATGCGCAAGACAGGTATCACAGCGCCAAGGCTCACGATCGTTCACCTTGAATTCCAAACACCAAAGAAACTAACAAGAACACATACGTCATCTACATTTCTCCTTTGAAGTCGCGACGCCGATTAGTCGCGCGCCAGGCTGCTCGCCCGCCCAAACTGGCTGAACTTTATCCTGCTGCAGGAAAATGCTGCGCCATCGCCTGCAACATCAGCGGCACCACTTCCGGAGGCATGTCATGGCCCATACCTTCATACACAACAAACTTGGATCCACTGATCATTTCATGGGTATGCTTGCCGTGTTCTTTGGGCAGCAGATTATCGTTCGCTCCATGCAGAACCAGCGTTGGTACTTTGATACGTGCCACATCTTCGGATCGGTCACCAGCAGAAACAATGGCCATCAACTGGCGCGGCATGGCATCCGGGAACATGCCCAATTCCTCCAACTGCGCCTGCATATCGCCGTCAGAATCGCCAAGCTCTAACAGGTCATCACCCGCGCCACCTTGCGCTTCAGGCAGGTGGGGGGCACCGGTCGTAGACATAATCGATACTAACGACTGAGTTCTATCTGGATAGTCCGCAGCGATGATCTGCGCAATCATGCCACCCATGGAAGCGCCGACAATATGCGCGCGTTCAATATTCAACGCGTCCAGCACCGCTATGGCATCCGCCGCCATATCATTGAGGCTGTACGGTGCATCGACGTCAAAGCCTATGGTGGCCTTCAACATCTGCCACCATAACGTAGGTGTTCCCAACTCATCCAGCCGAGCGGATTCACCAGTATCACGGTTATCAAACAACACCACCCGATAACCCGCATCAATAATGCCGTTAACAAAATCTTCGCCCCATAATCGGTGAGAAGCAGTTAACCCCATCACCAGCAGAACAGGCGGCGCCGACAGGTCACCCGCCTGGGTATAAGCAATTTCCACTCCATTGACATTAACTTTTGACATGGCCTGATCGCGGCTGTATTGCGCTTGGGAAAGCGATGACATAAGCAGCACACATACGGCGCCAACAAACACGGTAAGTCTCTTCATTTTTAGCACTCTTTTTTGATTCTATTTCAGGCGAACAGGCAGCCCCTTGTAACGATGCCAGAGCGGCATCTTCTGCAACACCAGTTCCTCAGCCGGCACAGAAAAACTGATGTCCCTGGTTCGTTCAAGCAGCACCTGGAAAGCCAGCTTGGTTTCCATACGCGCCAGGAAAGCCCCCAGACAGAAATGGTTACCCTGAGAAAAGCTCAGATGTTTGTTATCACCACGCCCGATATCAAACACATCCGCATCCGCAAACATTTCGCTATCGCGGTTCGCACAAGCCAGCAGAGGAATCACTGCTTCACCTTTTTTGATCGGACATCCTGCAATCTCCAGATCTTCAACCGCATAGTTCATTTTTGTGCTATGTACCGGTGGACAGAAGCGCAACATTTCTTCAACCGCAGAACCCATCAGTTCAGGTTGTGCGCGCAGTCGTGCCATCTGTTCAGGGTGAGTCACCAGCGCGTGCACACCATTGGTAATCAGGTGGGCGGTGGTTTCATACCCGGCAACAATCAACAGGAAAACCAGGCTGACCAGCTCATCTTCTGACAGGGAATCTCCGGCTTCTTCTGCTGCAATCAGATCGCTGAGGATATCTTCACCTGGTTTGGCACGTTTAGCCGCGATCAACTCGCGGATATAGTCAGCCGTGCTGCGCAGGTCCCATAAAACTGTGCGTAGTATGTTCCAGCCACTCAGCCCATCACTGAGCACGCGCACGCTGGATTGCACTCTGGGCATCTCCGTCTGACTCACACCCACCATCTCGCCGATGACTATGGATGGAATCTGCAGCGCGTAGTCGCGCTGAAGATCGACAACAGGTTTTTTCAGAGCCTCGTCCAGAAGCTGATGCGCCACGGTCTCAACACGACCAACAAGTTTTTCCAGTGATCTGGGTGCAAACGCCTTCTGCACCAGGTTGCGCAGGCGACGGTGCTCGGGATCATCTTCGACAATCATGCTCTGGGCGAGGAGTGCCAGGTGTTTCGGCAGTGGAAATGGCATCCGCCCACCACCGGTGATGGTGCTGCGGTTACGCAGGAACTGTTTGCTTTTGGTCAGTGCAAGTGCATCAGCGTAGCGAGCGACAAGATGCACATTCACCACGGCAATTCGACCGCGAGCCACCGGGCGCGAACGACGCAACTGCGCATAATAGTCATATTTGCGATCGGTAAAGTCGCGCCCGGCAAGATTAATGGTCCTGGGTAGCTCGATGGGCTGCGTCATCACTGCTGGCCGGAAGCGCCGATATTGCGCGTTGCACCCTGACGCGTCCGCTCGACATTTTCGCGGGCCAGCTGTTCTTCACGCGCCCATTGCTCAGGTTTTTTGCAGATGCGCGTGGCAATACGTGAGCCGGTTTCTTTCACGCGACGGCATTCCCGATTCGGGCTGCCTTTCTTCTTTTTTTCAACCTGTTGCGGCTTATCCATCTGAGCAGAAACAGAACTCACCGGCAACAGCACAAGTACACCCAATAACAACACCGCAAAACCAATAGCACCTGTCTGCATAACATTCTCGAATAAAAAACCTCAGCCGAGTGTATCCGCTGGAGGTCACAAAAGAAATTGCAGGTGCTAAGCTCTACCCAACTTTTGGGGGGAAAAGAAACATGATTCGACTGGTATTTTGTCTTCGTCGTCAGCCACATCTATCGCTGCAGGACTTTCAGCAATACTGGCTTACCCAACACGCGCCGCTGGTCGCCAGCTTTGCAACTGACCTGAACATTCTGCGTTACGTGCAAACCCACACCCTGGACGACCCAGGTAACGAAGCTGCACAAACGGCTCGCGGAAACATGGAACCCCATTACGACGGTGTGGCCGAGCTATGGTGGTCGACTGAAGCTGAGCTTGAAAGTGCAATGGCCAGTGAGGCAGGTCAGGCCGCAGGCGCTGCGCTGCTGGCTGACGAGCAGAAGTTTATTGATTTACCGCAATCACCACTGTGGCTGGCGTATGAATACCCGCAGGTAAACCCCAGCCCGGAAAATATTGTTGCCCGGGTAAAAAGTAACGTTGTCCGCGTGTTCTTCCCACTGCGCCAACAAAGCCGGATCAGCGAAGCGGATGCCCGTCACTACTGGTTAACACAACACGGACCTATTGTTCGCGGCGGCGCCGAGGCTGCGGGTATTTTATGTTACCGACAGGTGCATCGGGCTGACTCACCGTTTGATGAAGCCATCCAAACAGCCAGGGGCACACAGGTTGAATCCTATCTGGGCCACGCCGAAGCCTGGGTAGATCGAGCTGCAGCACCAGCTACCGAAGAAGCCAGAATCGCGGGAGCGAGTTTTATCGCTGATGAACATAATTTCATCGATATGCAACGCTCAACCATCTTCTTCGGCAAAGAGCACACCATCATCGATAAGCGTTAGCTTTCAGGATCATCCGTCTGCAATCCTAACAGGAGTGCAAACGCTTCTTCCCGCACGGTATTGGCGCGCTTGGTCATTTCATTGATCTGTGTATCGTTGAAGCCCACCGACGCCAGTACCTCAGCATTTGCTTCTCCCAGCACCGGTGGATCTCCTTTGACAGATCCTGGTGTTTCACTGAGACGCACCACATTGCCGACGGTTTTGGCGGTACCGAGACCCGGCACGGTCACCTCAGTCAGATAGTTATTGACCAGATTCTGTTCATCGACCAGCACTTCAGGCAGGCTGCGCACCTTTTCCCAGATAATCTCCGGTTGAGTTGCCAAAAACTCCATCCACTGGTCTGTCGTTTTACCTGCAAACGCGGCCTCCAGCGAAGCTCGAATCTCAAGAGAATCGGCCTCGCTCATACCTTCACCAAGCCGCTGTCCGGCAGTCTGCAGGCGCGCGTCAAAAGCCAGCTCCGGCACATCGGCAAATATGCAGAAGGCATCCCAGGCTTCGGACACCATGGTCTGTGCCAGCATGATGGCGCCATCATCCGCAGTGCGATAAATGCCATAAGGACCTTTCAGATTGGGATGGTGAGCGCCTGCACGGGATATAGGCGCGCCAGTCATCGCAACCTGAGTCAATTCCCACTGCTGCAACCACAGCTGTGTGCCTAACGCACTGGTTTGTACGCGCTGGCCGCCTCCAAACCGTTCGCGTGCCAAGAGCGCAGTCATAGTGGCCAGTGCCAGCTGCATGGCACCGGCAGTGTCTGCAATAATAGCGCCCGGCAATGAAGGGGGATGATCAGCAGGCCCGGTCATACCGGCAAGCCCGCCGCGGGCAACCGCCGCACCATCTAACATCGCTTTATCCGCATCAGGACCTTCAGGGCCAAAACCATTTACCGAGGCATACACCAACTGAGGGTATTGTGCGTGCAGAGCATCATATCCCAGTCCCATCTTCTGCAATGCAGGCTCACGGTAATTGGTCAGAAAAACATCAGCATCACGCAGCAGAGCATGCAGAGCGCGCATCCCCAGGTCTGTGGTCAGGTCAATACAGACCGAGCGTTTTCCGCGGTTGGCAGCAACAAACTGCGGGCCCATGGTACCGTCTGGCGTATTGTTAAAACGGCCTCGGCCATAACGGCTACCGTCCCCGACCGGTGGTTCAACCTTGATGACCTGTGCGCCCATGTCGCGCAGATACAATGCTGCGGCCGGGCCCTGGACAGCAATGGTCATCTCTACAACCGTCATCCCCTCTAACGGTTCAGGCATGTTTGTCTCTCCTGACGTAATGAGCCTTGCATGCAAAGCAGGCGCCTTTCAGTCGGCTGCCGGGGCACCAATAGAAGCCATGAATTCAGCTGCCGTCAAACGTGGATGATCGCCGGCAAAACTATATCCGCTGGGTTTTTCATCGATGAAAATTTCGCCTGCCAGTTCGAACTGTTCTACATCATCAAAGGCACCGGTTGGCAGCATATACATTTCGGGTTCTTTCAGCCGATAAAACAGACTGGTACCGCACTGGGTACAGAAGCCGCGTTCGGCCCACTCGGAGGATGCATATCTCTTAATGAATTCTTCACCGCTGAATTCAACTTTACCTACCTGAGCAGCCTGCATTGGCCCACCGGTCCAGTTGCGGCACATGGAACAGTGACAGGCATGGATATGGGTATCGACATTTTCTGCAGTGAATTTAACGGCCCCACAGAGGCATTGCCCGGTTGCACTCATTGCGCTCTCCCTGTTTGAATCACCTCAGGATAGTGACATCGGTTTATACCGATGTCACGCGCCCGCGCGAGGCCAATCAGGCGCGGCCCAATTCTTTCAGATTATTGACGTGGGTGTCGCGGTCTATGCGATACAGCGTGATGAATCCAATCATAATCATCCAGACAAAAAAGATGGTCGGCGCATAATATGCGCCCAGCTTGAACAGAGATTCAGCGCTGACTTCGTCCGGTGTTGCACCGGGCTGAATTTCCGCCAGCGTCAGGATAAAGGTGGCAACAACCACCCCCACACCCTGCACCATCTTGCGCGTAAAGCTGATCGCGGAGAAAAACACGCCTTCCGAGCGTCGCCTGGTTTTCACCTCACTGGCCTCAACAAGATCCGCAATCATCGATGCCATCAAAGTCTGGAAGGTGATAATCAGACCAACATCGACAATTGTCACCACCAGAATCAGCGGGAACAATAACGGATCACCATTAGCCGGCATCAGATCAAACAGACGCAGCAGTACCGGCAAGGGTGAGATACTGAACGCCAGAATGCCTACTGTAATCGTGCCACGTTTCTTACCCATGGTGCGGGACACAAAAGGCGCCACCAGAAAGCCGATAACCGCGGACAGAACAACGGAAATGGCGATGACGCCCTGTTGGGAACTGGTGAACTCCCAGAAAAAGGTATTCAGATAAAAAGACAGTCCTGCAGCTAACCCGGTGGCAATAGCGCCAAACAACGCAGCCAGAAACAGCGACAAAAATGATCGATTGGCCAGGGTTGACCACAAATCACTGTATATGCGTTTTATGGTCATGCGCTCTTTGGGCGGTGGCGCATTCAAATGCGGAATAAAGCGGTGAGTACCGAGCGCTGACACCATAATGGCCACAAACATCACACTGGCGGCGACCAGTCCCATCCGCCCATACCCGTCCACATTGAACATACCGTTACTGATCGCTGCAGTGGGCACCAGCAGGAAAGTGAGGGCAAAAAAGCTCATCAACGTGCCACCGGACCAGCCGAAAAAATATCGGTAACTGAGCATGCTGGTACGCTCATCGTAGTCCGTGGTCATTTCTGCAACAAGAGCGGAACTTGGAATCTCATACAGGGTGATCAGGGTACGAATGAAAACAGCCATCACCACGATGTAGGGAAACAGCTCATTGCCGGAAAGCTCCGCGGGAGGGTTCCACAAAAAGTAATAAGAAATCGCAACCGGCACCGCGGCAAAATACATGAACGGATGTCGCCTGCCCCAGCGGGAATGGAAGTTGTCTGAGAAATAGCCGATGAGTGGATCACTCAAAGCGTCAAACATCAGCGCCAGGAGCAGAGCATTACCCACCAGTTGTGCATCGACGCCCATCACCTGGCTGTAAAACAGCAGGAAATAATAATCAAAGCCGTTGTTTTTAACCCCAAAGGCTACGGACCCGAAGCCGTACGCCAGTTTGTTAAACACAGAAACCTTAGGTGCTGCAGCCACTGTCAAATGCTCTCCCCCCGTGACGGGCGTCGAACAGACAGCCCGGACCTTGTTATAGTCAACTATCATCAAATATACAATGGCCTGTGTGGCGGGAGCGTGGCATTGCCGCCAGGGTTGATGCCTCAGAGGGGGTGCATTTAGCCTGAGGAGATGTATCATTCGCGCCCGACAAAATTGTCGATGGTTGCCAGCGCTGAATCATCACCTCACTGACAAGACCAATATTTTATCCACCATTGCGATACGCGCAGGTGCATCTGGAATGAACATGACCAAGGAAAAAGATTACCCCGCCATTACAACTGCAAAGCGGGGTAAAGCGGTAATTCACGACCCGCTCTTAAACAAAGGCAGCGCGTTTTCCAAAGAGGAAAGGGACGCACTGGGTTTACACGGCCTCATTCCACCTCAGCAGAACACCCTCGCGCAGCAGTCCCGACGCGCCCACAATGCCCTGCTGCGACTGTCTGAGCCACTCGACAAGTATGTCGGGTTCTCAGCCTTGCAGGATCGCAACGAACACCTGTTTTACCGTGTGCTCATGGACCACATGACCGAGTATATGCCCATTGTGTACACCCCCACAGTTGGACTGGCGACACAAAATTTCAGTCATGTCTTTCAGCGCGGTCGCGGCATCTGGATCGATCCGAGCATGCGCGGCAATATTGCACATGTGCTTCGCACAGCTACGGGTGATGCCGATATTCGACTCATTGTTGCCACCGACAATGAATCCATTCTCGGTATTGGCGATCAGGGCGCCGGTGGCATGGCCATCTCTATCGGCAAGCTGGCGTTGTATGTCGCTGGCGCAGGTATCAACCCCGCTCAGACACTGCCCATCAGCCTCGACGTTGGCACCAACAACGAGTTGCTGCTGGAAGATGATCTCTACCTCGGCTGGCGCGAACGGCGCTTAACGGGGGAAGCCTATACCTCGTTCATCGGTGAGTTTGTAGAGGCTGTACGGACCGTCTTTCCTGACGCATTGCTGCAGTGGGAAGACTTTCGCAAAGACAATGCGCTGGCTATTCTGGAACAGCATCGCGACAGTATTCTCTCATTTAACGACGACATTCAGGGTACCGGCGCCGTTGCGTTAGCGGGCCTGTTCAGCGCCTTGCGCATCAGCGGCGAGAAGCTTGCTGAGCAGCGGATCGTCATTCATGGCGCAGGTGCTGCTGGTCTTGGCATCGCCCGCCAGATCAAAGCGGCCTTGGCCGAGCGCGGCTTGTCTGCTGCAGAGATTCATAAATGCCTCGCTGTCCTCGACAGTCGCGGCCTGCTGGTTGACGATCAACCCTTGAGTGATGCCTACAAGTCCGAACTGGCCTGGGAAGCCAGCCTTGCCGAGCAGTACGGCCTGACTGACCCGAGCCGACGACAACTTGAAGATGTTGTCAGCCGGTATAAACCCACGGTCCTCATCGGCACATCCGGACAAGCCGGTGCATTTACCGAACAAATGGCCATCACCATGATGGAAGTCACCGAACGCCCGATCATCCTGCCGTTTTCCAACCCGACGCATCATGCTGAAGCCACCCCTTCAGATCTGTTGCACTGGACCAATGGGAAAGCGTTGATTGCCACCGGCAGTCCGTTCGAGCCGGTCCGCTATGGCGGTCAGATATTTAAAATCGGTCAGGGTAACAACGTCTTCATTTTCCCTGGCCTGGGTTTAGGCGCACTGTTGGCGAACAGCTCGGTGGTCACAGATGAAATGGTCAGTGCTGCCTCCAAAGCCGCCGCCGAATCTCTGACCGAGCAGGAACTGGCAGACGGTATGTTGTACCCGGAAATTTCGCGCCTGCGGGAGGTCACAAAAAACGTGGCACGAGCAGTGGCAGGCAAAGCCATCGATGATGGCTATGCCAATTCGAGCAAAGAACAGGTTAAGCACCAGCTCGAAAACGAACTGTGGCAACCCGACTACCCCACTATTCTGTCCAGCTGAATATCTGAGAACATTGTATGACTGATTCCAACCTGCGCCTTGCCAATAAAGTTGCCCTCATCACAGGTGGCACCAGCGGCATCGGTGCCGCTACCGCCGCGCTCTTCATCAAACAAGGCGCAAAAGTGGTGATCACGGGACGCTCAAAAGACAAAGGCCAGAAACTGGCAGATGAACTCGGCGCAAGCGCCCTTTACGTTGCGGCTGACATCACCCGGGAAGAAGACATCGCTGCAGCCATTGACGCTACCGTTACCCAATTCGGGCAACTGGATATTCTGTTCAACAACGCTGGCGGTCCGGTTGGCGCGCCCATCGACCAACTCACCTCGCAACACATCAGCTATGGCGTCAGCCTGCTGCTGGCCAGTGTCATCCTGGGCACCCGTTACGCCATCGAACCCATGAAAGCAGCCGGCGGCGGCGTCATCATCAACAACTCAAGTGTGGCGGCAATCCGCTACCGGCAGGGTGATGTGTTGTATTCCGCGTTAAAAGCAGCGGTCACCCATTACACAAAAATGTCTGGTATCGAGCTGGCGCCGTTTGGCATACGCGTGAACTCAATATCACCCGGTGCCATTGCCACCCCCATCTTCTACGGGGGTTCCGGCCGCGCAAACACGCTGAGTGATGAAGAAAACCAGCGCAAAATGGCAAAGCTGGAAGCTAACCTTGCCAATGCGGTACCGCTTAAGAAAACCGGGGTTGCCAACGACATTGCAGAAGCCGCTCTCTATCTCGCCAGCGATGCCGGACGTTTTGTGAATTGTCATGACCTTGTCGTCGATGCGGGCAGAACATCCATGTTTTACGAGCCCAACGATTAGAATCCATCAGGTTCGCCGTTGTTCGGGTTCACAATACCAGATCAAAACCAGTATCGCGGCGAGACCCAGCAGCACCCCGTTAAACACAAAAGTGCCCGCCTGCGACACATGGTCATAGATAAAACCGCCAGCAAGCGGACCCAGTGCGGCGCCAAAACCTGCGGCCGCTTCGCGGGCACCTAAAACGGTACCAAGCAACCCAGGCGGCGCGAGGTCAGCCACCAGGGCATCTTCAGCAGGACCCGCCAGCGCCCAGCCGACCGCAAACAGGATGTAAGACGCCGCGACCAGCATTAAACCTGGCCAGAAAGGTAAAGCTGCGGAAACCAAACCAGCACACACGATTCCCGCTGCGATTAACCGTACCCGGCCGAATTTATCCGCCCATCGGCCTGCATAACGCGGCAGTATCGCATAGACCAGACCCGCTGGCAGAAATGCAAGCGCCAGCAGAGTCACGTGCAGATCGAATTTCTGTTTCAAAAACAGCAGATAAACGGGCTCAATGAGCGCACTGGCAAACCCGGATATAAAAACGATGATCAGAATGCGGCGCAGCGGCGGCGTCCATTGCAACTTCTCGCGCACCATTGCGGGTGGGCTGTGTATTCTGGTTTCTTTCACCTGCGTCAATGCCCAGACCCAGCCCAGCAAAGCCAGCACAGCATAGCCCGAAAATGCCCAGATCCAGGCCTGGGCCATGGGCATCATGCCTAGCAGGGTGAATCCGTATACTGCGCCGAGCATACTGCCTCTGACAGAGATCGTTAGCAGCTGCCCCATCCCTTCAGCCCTGTTTTCAATCGGCAACACATCCGCCACCATGGTGCGCGCAGACACCCACATCAAGGATGCACCAATGCCCTGCAGAAACCGGGCAATATAGAAGTCGGTCAGATCAGTACTGCGGGCAAACACAATCATCGCCGCACTGTAAAACATGAAAGCCGACGCGAAAAACCAGCGCCGCCCAAACCGATCAAGGCAATAACCGACCAGCGGCCTGAACAGCAGCATGGTGGCGGTGAACACCGCGTACATACCGCCAATTGCTGTGGCGCTGATGCCCAGATCATCGGCTCTGACAGGCAGCCCAAAATTGATGAAAACAAATGCACCTGAACCCAGGAAGACGGCGTTGAGATACGGAGATTTTTGCACACGGGTCATAGATACCTTATAACACCCCCCAGCTCTAACATTCATTGGGTGCGATATGCAGGTAATGGGTCCGACCAAAGTGTTGATTGCCGGTGCATCCGGTCTGGTAGGCACGGCGGCGGCAAATGCGTTTGCCGCTGCCGGTTGGTCGGTTGTCGCATTATCCCGGCGCGTTCCGGAACTCATTAAAGATCCGAACGTTGAACATCTGGCCCTGGATCTACAGGACCCACAAGCCTGTATCGATGCCTGCAGCACGTTGGCAGACATTACGCATCTGGTTTACACAGCGGTTTTTGAATTGCCCGGCCTGGTGCCGGGCTGGTCTGATGCAGAACAGATTGAAACCAACGGCGCCATGTTCCGTAATCTGTTAGATCCGCTGCTGGAGCATGCCAGGCTTCAGCACGTCAGCCTGCTGCAGGGCACTAAAGCCTACGGCGCAGCCATCGGACCCATTCGAGTGCCAGCACGGGAGTCACAGCCACGTGTTGAACACCCAAATTTTTACTGGTTACAAGAGGATGACTTAAAACAGCGGGCCGCCGAGTGGGGTTTTGCAACCACCATATTCCGACCACAATTGATTGTTGGACCCAACCACGGGGTGGTCATGAACCTGCCACCGGTTGTTGGCGTTTACGCAGCCATGCGCAAAGCCGAAGGCCTGCCGCTTACCTTTCCCGGTGGCGCAGACTGGGTCTGGGAGGCCACCGATGCACGCCTGACCGGAGACGCCTGCCTCTGGGCAGCACAGAATCCTCAAGCCGCTGACGAAACCTTCAACCTGACCAATGGGGAAGTGTTCAGCTGGCGCGACATGTGGCCTGCCATCGCTGACACGCTCCATATCGCTACGGGTAAAGATGAACCATTCAGCATTGCCGCCTATCTGCAAAGTCGACAGGATCTGTGGGACGACATTGTCAAACAGCATGGACTGCGCCCACTGTCTCTCCAGCAGGTATTGGGCGAATCCCATCACTATGCAGATCTGGCATTTGCCCACGGTCTGGCGGCGTCGCCACCACCGACCTTTGTCAGTACCGTGAAAATCAGACAAGCCGGCTTTAACGCGGTTTACAACTCCGAAGAAAGTTTCTGTTACTGGCTGCGCGATCTGCAGCAACGCAACATCATTCCCACATAATTACGCAGCTGATGGCTTACATGAAATCAAATCCACGATAGTCATCGGCAACCACATCGTCGCACACTTCCCGATAAGGACCGACGCCAGCGGCATAAGGCATAAACACCCGTGGCTTGCCTTCCACATTGGCTCCCATGTACCAGGAACCTGCTAGTGGAAACAGCGTGGCACTGGCTACGTCATTCACATGGTTGACCCACTGGTCTTCTGCTGACGGTTGCGCTTCGATGCGCTTGTAACCGCTGTGACGCATGTGTTGCATGCAGTCGACAATCCAATCGACATGCTGCTCAATCGACACCATCATGTTACTGAGCACCGAAGGACTGCCCGGCCCTGTGACGGTAAAAAAATTCGGGAAACCGGCAATACTCAAACCCAGGTAGCTGCGCGGCCCGTGCGCCCATTTGTCTTTCAGGCGCTGACCATCCTCGCCGCGAATATCCATGCGTCCGAGCGCGCCGGTCATGGCATCAAACCCTGTTGCCAGCACCAGCACATCAAATTCATAGCTTTTGGTTCCGGTACGTAATCCTGTAGCAGTGATGGCCTCAATCGGATCGGCCGCTACGTCCACCAGCGTCACATTTTCGCGGTTGTAGGTTTCGTAATAACCCGTATCCACACATATGCGCTTGGTACCGATGGGATGATTGGTTGGACACAGTTTCTCTGCAACCTCCGGATCTTTGACCGTGGCGCGAATTTTGTTACGCACATACTCGGCCACAAGCGCATTGGTGGCCGGGTTCATCATGGTGTCTGCAAATGCGGACAGGAAAAAAGCGCCGCCGCGCTCCCAGTACGGATCAAGCAGTTCAGCCACCTGCTCAGCACTCATACCCTGCGCAGTTTCGGCAACCGGCGTGCGTTCCACCGGCTCTATATCGAGGTCACCAAATCCAGAGCTCAGACCCAGCTTATGGTATCTGCGGTGCTCCCGGTAGTGATGTTTAAACTGCTCGACCCAGTCCTGGTCGAGCGGCTTGTTAACGGCAGGCACACTGAAATTGGGTGTGCGCTGGAACACGGTAAGATGGGCTGCCTGTTCCGCTATCTTGGGAATGGCTTGTATGCCCGACGAACCGGTACCGATGATGCCTACCCGTTGACCGGTGAAATCAACACCCTCCGGCGGCCACAAACTGGCCTGATAACGCGGGCCTTTAAAATCGGCCACCCCAGGAATGTCCGGCAACTGTGGCACCGATAAACAGCCGGTTGCCATCACACAGAATCGAGCCCGGACTTCCAGACCCTGTTCAGTGAGCACATGCCACTCGTTGTGTCCCTGGTCATATAAAGCCGAAGTCACCTTCTGTTTAAAAGCGATGTCCCGGCGCAGATCAAAATGGTCTGCGACATGCTCGGCATAGGCAAGTATCTCGGGCTGGGTGGCGTAGCGCTCAGACCAGTGCCACTGCTGCTCAAGTTCTGGAGAAAACGAAAAAGAATAGGCCAGACTTTCAGCATCGCAGCGCGCACCCGGATAGCGGTTCCAGTACCAGGTCCCACCGACGCCGTCACCCATTTCCAGCACCTGGGCAGTCATGCCCAGCTGGCGCAGGCGGTAAAGCAGGTACAGTCCTGCAAACCCTGCACCGACAATCACCACGTCTACTTCTGTATCAAACGCTTTGCGCATTTTTCCCCCTGCTTCAACACTAATTCATCAGCCGCAGCTCGGCTCGCGACATGACATCACGGGCATCTTTACGTCAGCGGCCGCGAGGCCAACCTGAACGACCACCAGTGCGCGGGCCTGGGCGTACTCACATCGGCATCAAGCTTCTGCAGACGCGCGCGCCAGGCCGCATCTAATTCATCACTGTCGACCAGGCGTTGAAACGTCACCGGATACACCGTCTGACGAATCCTGATGTACCCCTCGGGGTTGTCCAGCGCAGCGGTTGACCAGCCTTTGCCTTCGCAACGGGCACAACTGATATACAACGCATTGTCGACGGACATACAGTTCAGATTCACCGACCAGGCAATGCCACGATCAACCTGTACCTGACACAGTCCTGGTTCGTTGGCAAATGACCAGTTCGACACCTGGGTCCTAATGCGTTCACCCTGCAGAGGGCCGCCAGGCATCTGCTCACAGGGACAGACAAACCAGAAGGTACCAAGCGCGCCTGCAACAAGAATCACCAGCATTAGTGCGATCGCTCTGACCATAACGGCTACCGGTTAACTGACCCGGGCGTCCGGCCACAGACGCAAAAAGTTTTCACTGTAAAACGCAGCCTTAACCGCTTCGTCGGACTGCGGTAACGTTTTTTCAAATCGAGCAATGGGATCACGTGTGCCTTCGATATGCGGATAATCGCTGGAAAAAAGGTACAGATCCGGATTTGACTGCGCAATCATGTTACCCACGTCTTCGTGGGGCATGGGCGTGAAACCCATCTGCTGGGTGATCTGCTCACTGGGTTTGCGGTCAAATCGAATCGACTCATCCACCCTGCTGTACACTTTGGCCACAGCATCCAGGCGTCGCAGCATCTCAGGCACCCACCCGGCTCCCAGTTCAACCGCGGCACCTTTCAACATCGGGTGTCTGTGCAACACCCCATCAGCCACCAGCATGCTCAAAAACATCTCCGGTGCCTGATGCATAACGGTGGCATCTTTGGTACGCACGTTTTCGCCGCCACCCATCCAGTCTCGCGTGGCTGCGCGGCCATTGTTACTCCAGGAGCTGTTGATCTGCAGCGGCGCGCCACCAACGTGCAGCAAAAAAGGTACACCCGCCTCCGCCAGCAGGGCCCAGAAGGGTTCAAGATCAACATGACCCGGCGCGTGACCGATGGGTGCCCGGTGGGGTACCCAGATGGCTTTCAGGCCATTTTCAATAGCCCAGGTTGCTTCTTCGATGGCCCGCCCAGGATCATCCAGAGGCACCACCCCTACGCCCATCAGGCGATCATCTTCAGAACAGAAATCGACCATATGGCGATTGTGCGCGCGGGTTGCGCCGTAACGCAGGTGAGCCGGTTTTTTGCTGCTGGGGTGGAAAGGAAAGGCCACGCTGTGGGTGGCAAAAACCAGCTGCTTTTTGAAACCCAGCAGGTCCATGGCCACAGAACGGTCCTGTGCGTCGAAGGCACCAAGCGCCTGAATTTCTTTAGATGATTCAATGAGTTGGTCGCCTAATGCAATCTGCTTCGCAACATGTTCAGGGCTGTGTTTACCCCCTTGGGCGACAATTTGCGCCACTTCTTCATCAGTCACAATCGAAGCGCTGTAACTGACCTCAGGGATCTCGTCGCGTATTTTTGGATCCGCATAAGACTTCAGAAAATCGGGCAATTCCATGATGTGGCTGTCAGCATCATAGAAAGCGCGCTCAGCGGGTGCATATGACATGTTCTATCTCCTCTTGATGCCGCAGAAGGTACCATAAATACAACCGGTGGTTTACCACACTGGGCTACAATGACAACGCCACCAACAAGCGCTGGATGAACCCCTGACATGACAGACTGCATCGATATCCTGTGGGATATCCACAACAATCCTGCTGCCGGATATGACCTTGCGTTGGCAACGCCGGAACGGGTGAAAAATTTTCCTCAAGATACTGCCAGTGGACAGCAGTTGCAGTTACAGCTTCTGGCACGCTGGCTGGAGCGCGGCGAACATCTCGGCGGCTGGAAAATCGGTATGACTTCAGGTGCATCCCGGAACGCCATGGGAAACGGCATACGCCCTTTTGGCTTCATTCTGCAGAGCCGCATAAAGACCAGCTCAGACCCCCTGTCTGTGCATGACCTGCACCGCGGGCAAATTGAAAACGAGCTGTGTTTTCGAATCAGCAGCACGCTGGGAGAGGGTGCAACGCCCGCTGAAGCGAAGAACTGCGTGGCCGAAATCCTGCCGGCTTTTGAAATCAACCAGAAACGTCTGGGGCCAGATGCTGCTGCCCCGCTTAGAATTGCAGACAATCTGTCCAACTGGGGGATTGTTATCGGCGACCCGGTGCCGCCAGCCACTGACATCAGTCACCTGAGGGTGACACTGGCGGAAGGCACCCGCGTCATTGAAACCATCGCCAGCAAAGGACACATAGACGATCACTACGAATCGCTTGCCATTCTTGCCAACCAGCTGGCCTTACATGGCCAGACACTCGAAGCAGGCCAATATGTGATTACCGGCGCCTATGGCAAAACACCGTTTGCAGCAGGCCGGTACACTGGCCATTTCGACAGTGGCGTCGGGTCAGTGGACGTGCAGCTGGTCTGAGCCGGCATGAGGCTGCTGGAGCTGGCCCTGCAGAAAGCCGACCTACCTGGTACCTTATGGCGTTTCAGCTTTCGCGTCGGTCAGCGCACTTGGAGAGCACTCAGGAAAAACCAAGGGATAGCAGATTATCTACCGCTTGGTAAGGCGCCTCCAGGTAAGCAACATCGTCCTGCTCCAGCCTGATATCCGTGGCATCCACCAGTTCATCCAGTTGTTCCAGGCGGGAAACACCCACAATCGGGGCGGTAATTTCCGGTTTATTGAGCAGCCAGGCCAACGCAATCTGCGCTGGCTTTTTACCATACTTACCCGCTGTTTCCACCACACGCTCAGCAATCGGGAAGACATGTTCACCTCTGTAAAGGGATTCGGTTCTTGCGCGGTCAGCGCCCTGGGAGCGAGATGTACTGCCCCCGGCGAACCCACCCTGATAAGCCCCGGTTAAAATGCCTCGCGCCAGTGGTGACCAGGGCATGAGAGCAACGCCCTGCTGAGCGCAATAAGGATTCATCTCACGTTCTTCTTCGCGATAAACCAGATTGTAATGGTTCTGCATGGAGATGAATCTGGTCCAACCGTTGCGTTCAGCGGTCATCTGCAGCTGGGTAAACTGCCAGGCGAACATGGAGGAGGCGCCCAGATACAGCACTTTGCCCGCTTTCACCACGTCGTGCAGCGCTTCCATAGATTCTTCAATCGGCGTCTGTACGTGGCCAGGCACGCCATGCGGGTGACGATGAATCACGAGGTGGTCGATATAGTCCAGACCGAGGCGTTGCAGACAGGCATCAACCCCTTCCATAACATGTTTACGTGACAGACCTGCCTGATTGGCGCCAGCGCCCATGGGCATGGAAATTTTTGTTGCCAGTACATACTGGTCTCTTGGTGCAAGCTCTCTTAACAGCGCGCCAACCACCTCTTCAGACGCACCCAGGCCATAAACATCAGCACAATCAAAGTAGAAGAGGCCTTTTTCCAGTGCTGACTGGAAAATCGGCCGCGCCCGGTCAATATCCAGCGTCCAGTCACCCTGGTGACCACGTCCCGGCACGCCAAAATTCATTGTCCCCAAGCACAGTTGGGACGCCCGAAGACCACTTTTGCCCAATTGAACAGCCTGCAACATGTGTATTCCTTAACCTGAATGAGTATTCTTACGCTACACACTGGAGGCGCCAAATGCCACGACAACAGGCTAAGGGCCTGCTCAGTTTCCTCATTTTACTTGTGCTGGGTTGCGCCTCGGAAGTACAGACCGCGGACGCCACCGCTGTGCACGCGCCGGTGTTACGCTACGGGGCTGATTTTGAAGCGACGTTCACCGACACCAGCGACGAGGTAACCGCCTCAATCACAATTAAACAGAAAAACGGTCTGCTGAAATCGCTCGATTTCAAAGCGCCGCGCGCAGCTTACCGGCTGATCGCCGCGGACGGGAAGACTACCCGCGAAAACGATCGTTTGATCTGGCAGGTACCGCCCAACGGCGGAAGCATCAGGTACACCTACCGCGTCGATAGTCCACGGGGAGAGCGTTTTGATGCCAAACACACGTCAACGTGGACCCTGCTGAGGCTGGGGGATCTGTTCCCACGGGCAAATGCCCGTTTACGCAAAGGCGCCGTGAGCAAGTCCAGTGTCTTCATCCACGGTCCTGAAAACTGGTCCTTCGAGAGCCGTTACGGATCTCTGCATGCCGAGCGGAAAATTGTGGATCACCATGACAGGGGGTTTAACCGACCGACCGGCTGGCTTATCGGCGGCATCCTGGGCACTCGCCGGGACACAATCGCTGGCCACAACTTTGTGGTCAGCGCGCCGGTAGACGGTGGCATGCAGCGCATGGATGTACTGGCCTTCCTGAACTGGACGGTGCCCACTCTCAACGATATCCTGCCGGAACTACCACCGCATGTTCTTATTGTTGGCGCACCAGAAATCATGTGGCGCGGTGGACTGTCCGCCCCAAATTCAGTGTATCTGCATGTTGAACGACCACTTGTCAGTGAGAATGGCACTTCCACGCTGCTGCATGAACTGGTGCATATGGCAGGGGTGCATTCTGCCGCACCAGGCGCAGACTGGATCGTTGAAGGATTGGCAGAATATTACGCCATTATGATTATGCAGCGCAGCGGCGGCTTAAGCCCGCTGCGATTTCAGGCCACCCTCGAGGATCTGCAGGACTGGGTGAAAAAAGACAATGGCCGCCTGAGCGACCCTTCAAGCGGGGCCAATACAGCTGCTGCCGTGCTGTTACTGCACGATCTGGCCAGCGAGTTGTCAGCCGGCGGCGCCCACATGGATACACTCCTGCACGACCTCCTGGCCGCACCGGAGATTTCATTTGCATCGCTTCGTGACATAACCACCAGACTGCTCGGCAAACCCAGTCAGGTATTAAACAGGATCCAGCAGGCAGACTGATATGTACACCCTTTACATCGGCAACAAGAACTATTCGTCCTGGTCTTTACGTCCCTGGGCACTACTGACCGCCCTGAATATTCCTTTCGAAGAAGTGCTTATCCCATTCGATGACGGTGGCAGCTGGCAGAAATTCCGCGAGTTTTCCCCAACGGGTTTAGTGCCCTGCCTGCACGATAACAAAACTGTGGTCTGGGAATCTCTGAGCATTGTTGAATACATCGCTGAGGCCTTCCCCGCCGCATGGCCTGTTGATAAAGCAGCGCGCGCCTGGGCACGCAGCGCCACTGCGGAAATGCATGCGGGCTTTAACCATCTGCGCAATGAATGTGCCATGACGGTCGGTTTACGTATTCGGCTGCACCGCAGGTCTGCAGGACTCGATAAGGATCTGGCCAGGCTGGCAGAACTCTGGAGTCAGGGTCTGCAGAATTTTGGCGGCCCTTTTCTTGCCGGAAACAGTTTTACAGCAGTTGATGCGTTCTACGCACCGGTTGTGTTCCGTATCCAGACTTATGGGCTTGAACTGCCGGAAGGGGCTGAGGAATACGTCACCCATATGTTGGCGCAACCCGTCATGCAGAAATGGACCGCTGCTGCGCTGGCCGAGCCTTTTCGCGAGCCGAGCCATGAGGCAGAGATTGCGGCGTGCGGAGAATGGTTAGAAGATCTGCGCAGGACCGATTGAGACAAGTGTCATGAGTCTGCCGGAAATGCTGTTACGCCTTGGCACCAGTCTGGTCGCCTGGCTTGTTATTTATACTCACCTGATCTGGTTAGGCACACTGCGTATCATCGGCTGCAATTCTGACACTGATGAGCTGTGGCGTTTGCTGTTCGGCTTTGCGCCTGTCGTGTTTGGTTTCAGCTGGTTGTTATCAAACAGCCGGAAACTCACCGAAGTTCACCAGATCATCCGCTGGTTTGTACTGCCGCTTTTTCTTCTGGTACCCCTCGCCATCATCCCAATTTGGCAAGCTTTCTTACAAACCACACTTTATGACAATCCAATCTGCGAGGTAGAGCCGATGCCCTGGTGGCATACGCTATGGGCACCGATACAGATTGTAATTGTTGGATGGATTCTGTTTATGTCGTGGCGTGCATGGCGCCGCACGCTGTAAGCGCATATTGCCTGCATATGGACATCCTGTTATAACAAGCTGCCACTCTGCTCGCCACAACCACTGGTGACAGGTTGCGCATAAAAAGATTGTAAAAACTGACCAGGGATGTGGGTGACACCTCCCAAAGCCGGGGGAAAGGCTTACAATCATTTTTCTAAAAATAACCGCTAAGCGGAATCGGAGGGAAACCTATGAGTATGATAAGTGAATTTAAAGACTTTGCCATGCGTGGCAACGTCGTGGATATGGCGGTAGGTATCGTCATTGGTGGCGCGTTCGGCAAGATTGTGTCTTCCTTTGTTGCAGACGTTCTCATGCCTCCCATAGGGTTATTGTTAGGCGGCGTGGATTTCAGCGACCTTGCCTTAACTCTTAAAGAAGCTGCTGATGGTGCGGCACCGGTATTAATGTCTTATGGTGTGTTCATCCAGACCGTCGTCGATTTTCTGATCATTGCGTTTGCAATTTTCCTGGTGGTTAAAGCCATGAACAGCCTGAAAAGAGAAGAGCCAGCGCCTGAACCTGAGCCAGAACCAGGTCCAAGTGCCGAGCAGGTGTTGCTGACCGAAATCAGAGATGCGCTCCGCTCGCAGTCTTGACCTGAGCATTCCGGCGTGGCCGAGGTCACGCCGGATGTTTACCGCATGAAACTGCTGTTGACCTGCCTGTCAGTTCTGCTGCTCTCCGGTTGCGGCAATCCTGCCGGAACACCCTGTCAGATCACCGGCAGTGGCTTCACAGCCTCACACGATTGCCGGCATAAGTGTTTATCCCGCTGGACCGTGGAATGTCCCGACGGCAGGCGCGTCACTCCCGGAACCTGTTCAGGATCATTTGCGTGTACGCCAGGCAGTTGCCCGGATGGACAGGTCTGTTACCACGATAACGATCCATTTGATGATCGCAGCTATTGTGTTGTCGCCAACACGTGTGGCAGTTTGTCTGCTTCTGACCTGAAGCATTGGGAGATCACCACTGTTGCCCGCCAGCACGAAGTGATTGCAGCGCGACTGGAGAAAGAGGCGCGACGTCAGAAGTGGCGCAAAGAAAACCCGGGGGTTAAGACAACCCCGACATCACCTGATCACAACTGAGCACCACCGGCACAGGTCAGCACCTCACCGGTTATGAAGTCAGATTCCGGCAGACAGAAGAGGTAAATCGCCCCAGCGGCATCGTTGGGCTTACCGCTGCGTCCCAGTGGAGATGCACGCACTGAAGCGTCAATCTGCTGTTCATTCAATCCGACACGAAACTCACGCTCACCGACACTGATGGTGGGCGGTTCTCCAGCGTAACTCTGCGTCAGGCGGGTATCGATATGACCAAACGCAACACAGTTCACGTTGACATTGTATCGTCCCCATTCCTTAGCGAGGGTTCTGGTCATGCCGACTACTGCGGCTTTAACTGCGGAGTACGCAATCTGCGTTGCGGCTCCGGTTGTGCCGGATACGCTGGAGATATTAACAATCTTTCGCGTGCTGGCGGCGCCCTGTTCCACCCGTTCGCGTTTTGCGGTTTCCCGCAACCAGGGCGCAAACGCGCGCAGGATGCGAAACGGCGCAGTGGCATGTACATCCATCATCGCCTGCCATTGTTCATCTGAATGATTCTGGATCGCACCATTCCAGATATAACCCGCGTTGTTTACCAGAATATCGATTCCGCCAAAGCACTTAAGCGCAGTATCGATCAAACGTTCGGGGAACTGCGTCGCGGTGATATCACCCGCGCATGGCATCGCTTCACCTCCGCCTGAACGAATGGCAGACACACAGGCCAGCGCCTCGGCCTCGTCCAGATCGTTCACCAGAACACGTGCGCCAGCAGCAGCCAGCCGCATAGCTGTTGCCTCACCAACTCCGCGGCCGGCACCTGTGACAATGGCTGTTTTACCTTGCAGGGGTATCATGAACTTGCCTCGATATGGAACATGTTTTTAAAGACTACCAGCAAACCCGCATGAATCATGCAGCGCTTTGCAGCGAATCGACAACTGCTGGCGCCTATTCACTGACCAGCACAGAATGGCCCTCCCCGTCAGCTTCGATCCACCACCGGCTCACACCAACGTTCTCGATAAACTGCTGATCATGACTGACCAGAACCAACGCACAGGGACATTCCTGCAACGCAGTTTCTAACGCCTGTATTGAGGGAAGATCCAGATGGTTGGTCGGTTCGTCCATCAGCAGAATGTAAGGCGTACGCGCCATACCCAGCGCCAGCATCAGCTTGCGGATCTCGCCAGGACTCGGCTGGCGGCTGGCAAGCAGACGTTCAGGCCGGGAATTGAGCCGACTCACGACATTCATGATATGACCCAGTGCCGCGTTGTTGAACTGCTGCACGTCGGCAAGCACGGAGGCCGCGCTCGCCGCAGTCACTTCCTGAGGCAGACTGACAACCCTTTCCCGGGGCACATTCAACAATGGGATAATGTGGTTCAGAAACGTCGACTTGCCTATTCCGTTAGGACCGCACAGGGCAATTCGATCATCGGCTGCAACCACCGTTTGTGGCCATTTCAGCACTCGCTGAGCATCAAGAGGAACATGTCCCGCGGACAGCTTCAGGATAGGGTCCCGGGGTGATCGGGATCCCGGCAACCAGATGCCTGTCTGATAGGTCTTGTCAACCTGAACCTGGTCCAAGCGATCCTGCAGCATCGCAGATCTACCCGCTAACTGACGCAGGGGATTACCTGCTTTACTGTCCGTGACCCGTGCCCGGTTTATTTTGCCTCTGGCATCACTGTCTTTAGCAGAAAGGCCTTTTTTAGATCGGCTCTTGTGTTCACTGGCTGCCTGCTCACGCCGCTGGTTGACCACCCGCTGCAGCTTGTCGTTTTCCTGCAGCAGTCTGGCACGTTGCCGGATCAGGGAATCTCTGTGTAACTGTTTCTGCTCGTTTGCCTGGCGCAAACCACCTGAATAAACCTGTGCAGCGGGCGGCTCAAGCCAGATACACTGCTGACAAAGCGCATCCAACAGATCTCGATCGTGACTGACTATCAAACCAACCCCCTTATAGCGCTTGAGACTATCCAGCAACAGATCACGAGCCTGACTGTCTATGTGGTTGGTAGGTTCATCCAGGGCAAGCAGGGTCGGCGCCTGCCAGAGTGCATGAGCAATCTGCGCACGTTTGCGCTCACCGTGGCTGAGACTGTCCCAGCGTTGCAGAAAATCTTCCTCTACACATAAACGCCCGCGCAGCTGATAGGCTTCGCGACTGTAGTCTGCGAGAAAGGCATTGAGCCCGAATGGCGGTTGATCGGTACGTTGTTCGCAATACACAGCGTCCTCGACACCTTCAATTGTGCCGCTGGTCGGCGTAAGGCTGCCTAGCAGCAGGTGCAACAGCGTCGTTTTGCCCGCACCGTTCGCACCCACGATGCCGGTAAAACCTGGCGGAAAATGCGCGGTTAAGGCGGAGATTAACGGCTCGGATGCCGCGTCGTAGGAAAAAGACAGGTCGCGACAGGCGATAAGAGAACGGGGGGACATGACGTTCCTCCAAGACTGGTTTTAAACTCGGGTTTAAGTCTCAGGAAACTCTGTCAATCATGCCTTGTACAACCTGTGGGGGTGGGAAGTCACCGCTTGACGCTATGTTACAAGCCATCACGTTGTTGGTAAACTGCTGCCGGATCAATCATGCTGAAGTACGTATATGTCTCAAAACATCGCTGTTGTCGGCGCTGGCATCGCCGGGATGTTCACAGCACTCTCGCTGGCCAAGAATAATCACAACATCACTCTGTTCGAGCGCGACATTCCGCCACCGGAAGGCGATGCGGAGCAGGCTTTTTTTTCCTGGCAACGTCGCGGCGCAGCGCAGTTCCGGCATCCACACGCTTTTCTGGGTTTGATGTGCTCGCTGCTGGAAGAGCATCATCCCAGTCTGTTGCAGGAGTTTTTTGCCGCCGGCGCGCGCCGTGTGAACTTCGAGGACATGGTGCCGCCACATCTGCTGCCACACTACACAGCAGAACCCGGTGACGAAAAACTGTGGATCCTGATGTGCCGTCGCGCCACCATCGAAACGGTACTGCGCCGACATGTTGAACGTATAAATAACATTGTCATTCACAACACCACCTACATTACCGGTGTGCAAACCCAGCAACAGGCTGACGGCCTGCATGTCACCGGTCTTGAACTGACGGATCGGGCCAACAGCAACGCTAAGTCTGTTTTTGAGGCCGATGTTTATGTCGATGCCACGGGGCGTGCTTCAAAATTCCGCAAGTGGTTAATGGATGCCGGCGCGGATATTGAAGAAAAGCGTGATGACGCCCAGATCGTCTACTACACCCGCCACTACCAGCTTAAGCCCGGGGTCAGCGAGCCTTCGCGCCATGGCGAAGATCCCGCGGCCGGCGACCTGGGATATATGAAATACGGCGTCTTCCCCGGTGACAGTGGCCACTTCGCCATTATCATCTGCATACCTAACGGCGAGACTGAACTGCGTCAGGCAGTCAAGGAAGGAGATCGCTTTGACGCCATCTGTCGTACGATACCGGGTCTGGTACCCTGGATAGCACCAGAGAAAGCCCAGGCCACAACACAGTCTTTTGGTATCGGTGAGATCCATGCGGTATGGCGTGATTTTGTCAAAGACGGCCAACCGGCAGCACATGACTTTTTTGCCGTTGGCGACTCCTGTGCACGCACCAACCCATTGTACGGACGAGGCTGCAGCACGGGCATTCTGCATGCGCAGATTCTTGCCGATGTCCTGTCCACTGAACAGGACAGCACACAGCGCGCGCTGGCCTTTGAGAAACTCACACAAGAACGCATTGGCCCTATTTTCAAAGCCAGCCTGCAGGAAGATAAAAACGGCATCAAACGCGCCGAGGCGGTCATGTCCGGTCAGAACCTGGACAAGCCTGATTCATTGAAAAAGTGGTTTGGCATGGCATTCGGCGACGCTCTGGCGGCAGCCGCCAAAGAGGAGATCGACGTTTTTCGCGGCATGATGCGCACGGTGAATCTGATCGAGAATCCGGGTGATTTTCTCAAAGACAAAAAGATAAAGCGCACCATATTCAGATACATGTTGCGTGGTCGAAAACGCAATGCAAAAGCGCGGGTTAACCGCGGGCTACCCAGAAACGAGATGCTGCAGTACATAGACACGTTGCAGACCTGAATCAGAACGCCTGTAGACAAACAAGGAGGAGCGGCCCAATGAAGAACCTTTTTTCTGTAGAGAACAAAGTGGTGATCGTCACCGGCGGTTCACGTGGTATTGGTGAGATGATTGCTGCCGGTTTTCTCGCTAACGGCGCAAAGGTGTATATCAGCTCGCGCAAAGCAGACGTCTGCGATGCCACCGCCGCGCGCCTGCAGGAAGAATACGGCGGGCAGTGCACCTCGATTCCCGCGGATATGTCGACCCTCGATGGCATCAAAGCGTTCTGCGAAGTTTTCAGAAGTAAAGAAGATCACCTGGATGTACTCATCAACAACGCAGGGGTTGCCTGGGGCGCACCACTGGAAGAATTTCCGGAAGTAGGTTGGGACAAGGTCATGAATACCAATGTCAAAGGGCCTTTTTTCCTGACTCAGCAGCTGCTGCCACTACTGGAAAAAGCCACCAGTTTTGATGAACCCTCAAGAATCATCAACGTCGGCTCTATCGATGGCATAAAAACACCGGTTTTCGATAACTTCTCCTACGGCCCATCAAAAGCAGCTATACATCACTTAACCCGTGTGTTGGCCGCCCATCTGATCAAAAGAAACATAATTGTCAACGCAATCGCTCCAGGACCATTTCCAACCTACATGCTCAGTACCGGTGTCGGCGGCGGGGGTAATACTGACACCACTGACTGGGATGCCGTTGGCAAAGGCAATCCACGCGGGCGCGTGGGCACAGCCGAAGACATAGCGGGGTTAGCCATATTCCTGGCTTCCCGCGCCAGCGGGTTCACAGTGGGTGAAGTCATCACCTGTGATGGCGGGTCAGTGGTGTCCTAAGACCCGACTGTACATGGCGATGAGACTCTGATCGCGCAGAAAGTCTGCGTCTTCAGACCATCTACCTCCTGCCAGTTGTTGCCGCAGACTCTGCACCTGTTCATCAAACGAGGACAGATCCAGCGTCGAAGTTTGCGCAGCAAAGTGCTGTTCCATGTCCTCAAGTAATGCTCCGGCGGCGGCTTTCTCCTTCGCCCCATCTGGGGTAGAACGCCACACCAATGCAAGAAAAGCACTGTAGATGAACAGCGCTTCATGACGCGCAAAATCAGCGACGTGTGCGCTGTCCAGACGGCCAGTGGCCGGCAGCACAACCTGATCGAGAAAAGCTCTGCCCTGGCTGAGACCCGGCAGCCGTGATGGCGCGGGATATTCATCAAGCTGCACCTTTTCGAGGGTCACAGGTACGACAAAGAAACCAGACTGACCCGCTTCTTTACCCCGCGCTTTCACAATCAGGTGTTCAACCTGCGCTATGGCAGCAACCCAGGTCTTGTACCCGGACAACATGACGCCTTCTGCGTGAGGATGCCAGATAACGCCTGGCAGAGGCGATGTTGTACTGCGGTCCTCGGACACGGCAAAAGCCGCGATGCCGGTCAGTCCAGGGTTCGAGAACGTCTGACGGATCGCTGCCTGGTAACCCGCAATAAAAACCTGCGACAGGTTACCTGCCAGCCACCCGCCTCTGACCGCCCGCATAAATTCAGAGCCTGACGCGTCACCCAGCTGATGACACCAGCTCTGACAATAAGCGGTTTCACTCTTATCAGGGTGCAACGGCACCAGCGACTCAAACCATGCCTGCACTGAGGCAGCCATCAGGCAGGCACCGGTCCCTGCACCTGACAGCGGTGGATCAGCCTGGGTTCGTCAGCATGATCATGCACGGCATAATGCAGGAGCACCCGATTGTCCCACATCACCAGGTCGCCCGGCCGCCACTGGTGACGCGCCTGATACTCCGGACGAACGCTGTGGTTGAACAGGTAATCAAGCAAACTTCTGCTTTCTGCCGCGCTCCAGCCTTCAAATCGTGTGGTAAACGCTTTGCAGACATACAATGCTTTGCGTTCCGACTCATCATGGGTTCGCACCACCGGATGCAGAGCACGCGGTGCAGCCTTAACATCCTGACCATACAATGCGGCAAGACCTTCCGCGGAATGCACTGCCTGCAGCTGATCAACCACCGCACGCAGGCCATCCGACAGATCTGCATAAGCCAGTACCTGATTCGCAAAAGCCGTCTCACCACCTAACGCCGGCGCTTCGTGGGCATACAGCATCGTCAGTTTAGGCGGCTGGGTGTTGTACGTCATGTCAGAATGCCAGTGCTGATTAACATCTTTGGCTTTGCCGCGGTTCCTCAGCTCAATAATATTCGGCTGGTCCGGCAGACCGCCGTACGGAAAAGGAATCAGCTCACCCCAGCGCTGGGCAAAGGCAACCTGATCTTCCGGCGACAGCTGCTGGCCAGGAAAAACCAGCACATGATGTTCGCAGAACCAGGTATTCAGCATCTGCCATTGTTCCTGCGTAACATCACGCACATCCACATTACTGACAATACCGCCAAGGGGGGCGGCCATTCTTTGCACCTGCATGGTATTTTTCCGCATCAACTCTGAACCCTTCTGTACGCCTCATCACCCCCAGACTCAACCACAGCGGAACCGATCTCATCCGCTGTCAATATTGCTGCGTAAACCATGTCAGCAGACACTGCAAAAGGCAGATTGCTGATAAACATGTAGTTGGCGGTCTCTGTCGCGACCTGGCGCAGATCCTCTTCATCGTCTCGCGCCATACCGATCTGAGACAGCGTCACCGGTAATCCGACTGCCGCAAAAAATTGTGCAACGCGTTGCGCTTCGGCGAGGTCCTGTTGCAGCACCAGCTGCATCATTACGCCGGCAGCCACCATTTCACCATGGAGAAAGTTTGCTTCCACGGCACGAATGCCTGTCAATGCACCAGCCAGACCGTGGGCCGCGGCCAGGCCGCCGCTTTCAAAACCAACCCCGCTGAGCAGCGTATTGGCTTCAACCACCTGTTCCAGTGCATCATCCACCCGGCTTGCACAAACTGCCCGGCCGGCGCCAACACCCTGGGCGAACAAGGTTTTAGCGCAGGCTTCTCCCAGCGCTGCCGCTGCAACCGTCGGGCGCGCGCCAATGACATTGCGGGCCTGGGGATTGCTCAGACACACCCGGGCTTCATACCAGGTTGCCATGGCGTCTCCCATGCCTGCAACCAGATAACGTTCCGGTGCTGCAGCTACAACTTGTGTGTCCACAATTACAAAAGCAGGGTGGTTTGGAAAAAACTCTGCGCCGCTGAGAACACCAGCCGGGGTATACAGGACAGATACCGCGGAACACGGCGCGTCATTCGAAGCCAGCGTCGGTACAACAATCACCGGCACGCCGAGCCGGTGAGCGATACATTTACCTGCGTCCACACACTTCCCACCGCCCACAGCGATCAGACAATCCACCTGTTCTGCGGCAAGCTCCGCAACCGCAGCATCGATGGCCTGTAAACTGCATTCACCGGCAAAGTGACAATCAAGTGAGCCGATGTGCGCACCCTGCAGGCTTGACCTTAAAACGACACCCTGCTCCGCCAGCCCGCGTTTTGATGCATACACAACCGCACGTTTGACGTTCAGCAGCGACAGATACCGGCCGACATTGTGTAACACACCGGGACCCTGCACATAGCGCGGCGGCGCAACCAGAACCCGCGGGACAACTTCGCCTGCTTGACCAGATGCATAAACGGGCTGAGGGAAAAAGATTTGCGACAAAGGCTTCTCCAGACTGCTTGAACCAGCTTGCCACCGGGCCATCCGGCACCGCAAGCACAGATCCCTTTAAATTTCTGCGCCAGCCCCCATTATTTTTATCTCGGATTAATCAGGGGTGCAATGTGATGGATATCGAACACGACGGTGACGTTATCGGTGAGTCCGGTGACGCCAAAAAACAGATTATTCTGCCCAGCGAGGCCATGCCGGGCATTATCCAGATCATTCCCCAGGAACAGCGGCCGTTTTTCCCCGGACAGGCGATCCCCCTGATTCTGAGTGCCGAACGCTGGCTGCCGACCCTGAAATCCGTGCGCACACGGGGCCAGGACGTGATTGGTGTCATTGCCAGCAAGCACAGCCTCGAGGGCGGCATCAAAGCCAGCCACTTGTACGACGTCGGTTGTCTGTGCCGGGTACATCGGGTGCACCGCGAAGGCGATCAGCTGCAGGTGCTGCTCGAAGGCCTGCAGCGCTTTCAGGTACGCAAGTGGATCTCTGAAGAAACACCGCTGACCGCCTCGGTCCGCTACTTTCCCGAGCCACAGAAAAGTCAGAGTTCGGAGCAGACCGCCTACGCAGTAGCGATCATCAACACCATCAAAGAACTGATTCCTCTTAACCCACTGTACGGTGAGGAGTTGAAACTTTTTCTGACCCGATCCAGCCCGAACGAACCTTCGCTGCTGGCGGATTTCGCGGCAAGTTTGACCACAGCGGGCAAAGAAGAATTACAGGAAGTGCTGGAGCGCATCGCCCTGCAACCGCGCATGGAACTGGTGGTGAAACTGCTGCGGCGGGAGGTTGAAATTGCCGCTGCGCAGATGGAGATTCGCGAACACGTCGAAAAAGAGATTCAGGGCCATCAGCGGGAAGCGGTGCTGCGTCAGCAGCTGAAATACATCCAGAAAGAACTGGGTATTTCCAAAGATGACAAAACCGCTGAAGCCGATGAATTCCGCGAGCGTATCAGCCAGCTGACGCTGCCGGAGAAGGCCGCGCGCCGAATCGAAGACGAACTCAACAAACTGCAGATGCTCGAGACAGGCTCCCCTGAATATGCCGTCACGCGCAATTATCTTGATTGGCTGACCAGTCTGCCCTGGGGTGTGGTCAGTCGCGACAAAGACAACCTTGCCGCTGCTCGGAAGATACTCAACAAACATCACGAAGGGCTGGAGGACATCAAGGAACGAATTGTTGAGTTTCTTGCCCTGGGCATCATGAAAGGCGACGCAGCAGGCTCCATCATCTGCTTTGTCGGTCCGCCAGGCGTGGGAAAAACCTCTCTGGGCCGCAGTATTGCCGAGGCGTTGGGCCGGAAATTTTTCCGCTTTTCAGTGGGCGGCATGCGTGATGAAGCTGAAATAAAAGGCCATCGACGCACCTATATCGGCGCCATGCCGGGCAAACTCGTGCAGGCTCTGAAAGACACCGCGGTCGCCAATCCGGTCATTATGCTGGATGAAATCGACAAAATCGGCGCCTCCTACCAGGGAGATCCGGCCAGCGCGTTGCTGGAAGTGCTTGATCCAGAACAGAACGGCAGCTTCCACGACCATTATCTCGATCTCGATTTTGATCTGTCAAAGGTTCTGTTTATCTGTACCGCGAACCAGCTGGATACCATTCCGGGACCGCTGCTGGATCGCATGGAAGTCATTCATCTGGGGGGTTACCTGGACAACGAGAAGCTGGCCATCGCCCGTCGTCATCTGCTGCCGCGACAGATCAGAAGAGCCGGCTTAAGCAACAGCGAACTCAAAGTCGCCGCACCTGCCCTGCGCAGGGTCATCGAAGGCTACTCCCGTGAGGCGGGAGTAAGACGCCTGGATAAAGCGCTGGCCTCCCTGGTCAGAAAGGCTGTTGTCAAACTGCTGGGCGGTGCAGCCAAACCCATCCAGATCGGTAAAGATGACGTCGAAACCTATCTCGGTAAACCACATTATGAAAAAGAACAGCTGCAAAGCGGCATTGGCGTGGTCACCGGCCTTGCCTGGACCGCAATGGGCGGTGCCACGTTGCCCGTCGAAGCCACGGTTGTACATGACAATGCCGCGGGCCTGAAACTGACCGGTCAGTTGGGTGATGTCATGCAGGAATCCGCCAACATTGCCTACAGCTATCTGCGCAGCAATACCCGTAACCTGGATCTGCCCGGCGATTTTTTCAAAAACGCACATATCCATCTGCACGTACCCGCCGGGGCCACACCAAAAGATGGTCCTTCAGCCGGCATCACCATGGCCGTGGCCATGGCTTCGCTGGCGCGGCATAAAGCACCGAAAAAGCAGTTTGCGATGACCGGGGAGTTAACCCTGACAGGACTGGTCTATCCGGTTGGTGGCATTCGCGAAAAGCTGATCGCAGCGAAACGACAGAAACTCAAAAACATCATTCTGCCGGCTGCTAATGCGCGTGATGTGGAAGAAGTACCGGAACACATCACCCGCGGATTAACCATCCACTACGTGAAGTCGTTTGCTGACGTCGCCAGGCTGGTCTTCTGAGGGTGTCTCGCACCGCCCTTTCGCAACGGGTATCAGAACTTCGTTGCGGCGCATGAATCCTGGCCAGAAAGGCGGGTTGTAACGCGCCCAGGTGGCCGCACCGCACACACTAAAGTCCGATGTGTCCAGCTGCTTCCGAAGCTGTTGTTCAAATTTCCGGTAACGTTTTTCCTGCCAGCCACCTGAGTAACGCAGTGCGGCGACCAGTTGCGCCGGTATCTGCGCAAGGGTTACCGCCTCACCCGCGGGTTTGGGCAGTCCACTGGCCACTGCATCCTGCGGCATAACAAAATTTACCACGTGGCTGTCCGCATCCGTACGCTGTTGTACCGGAGCGGTCATACTGATTTTTGTACCCGCGCTGTTTGCACCAGAAAGATAGTCAAACAACGGTTCAAAAGCCCGACCGCCTGCTTCCGAGAACTCGCCCTGCACCCGGGTTTGTGCCACCCAGTATCCGTCATAGAGACGAATTTCGACCTTGCCGAGCATCTCTACGACAACAAAGTCGGGTTCTTCAATGGCCAGTGCCTGCGCTGTAAAACTGCAGACCAGGAACAGAAAAAGGAGTCGAGTCACATTCATTCTGAGCTCAGATACACGGATGTTATGATCCATGTCCTATTGTGCACTTAAGGACCGCTCATGCCACTGAGTAGTGAGATGGTAGGACAGCAGACACCAGCACTCAGACACGAAATTGATGCACGCTGGCTGATGGCCTACGCCGCAGGATTAAACGACACGCTCGACTGCTATATGGACACCACTGCAGGACCGGTGCTTGCTCATCCTGTTTTTCCCGTGTGTCCCGAATGGCCGGTGATACTGAACGTGCGGGAGATGGCAGGCGGCCAGACCTTAAGTGCAACTGAAGCTGCCAGAGGTGTACACGCTGCCCACGATCTGCATATCTACCAGCCGATTAAAGCCGGTGATGTTATTGAAACCCGGGCATTGATGATTGGTGTCAACAGCATCAAACCTGGTGCCGCTTATACCCTCCGGTTAGACACCCACGAGGTCGGCAGCGGCAGGCTGCTGGCGCAGACCTATCAGCTGGGCATCTATCGAGGTGTTGCTGTGACCGGGGGAGATGCAAACCTGGAACACGCACCTGCGCTGCCTGAGTTCAGTACGCTGGCTAATAGACACGTGGAAAAGATTGATCTGCCTGCTGGCGCCGCACATATTTACACCGAGTGCGCGCGCATCTGGAATCCCATCCACACAGACCGGCAGGTTGCCATTGATGCAGGCCTGCCGGACATCATTCTGCACGGCACCGCAACCCTGGCTATTGCCATAAGTCGCGTGGTGCAACGATATGCTGATGGCGACCCGACCCGGGTTAAACGTCTGGGCGGCCGGTTTGCGGCTATGGTGCTGTTGCCGTCACAGATTGAGGTTGTCAGCAACATCAGCGGCAACATCGTCTCTTTCCAGGTCAACAACGCACAGGGTGAACCCGCCATCAGTCGGGGTTATGTAGAGCTGTTGTCGAACTGACGACCCCGGATTGCGGAAATCGAGCCTGCACGTACTTCTGTGCCCACCTTCGGCAGGCCAGAAACACCTCCGCTGAGCCGGCAACAATCCGTTCGCCATCGTGATGCCAGTAACACATCATGCTCAACTCTTTCACATTCTCCTGCTGCAGTTGCGCCAGCGAGTTAGCCGGCGGCTGGTGGGCACACCCTGAACCGAGCAGAAGCACACCGACCAGAGCTGAACACATGACCAATTGAGACCGCGACATAATATTTCTCCTTGCTTGTCATCGATCCCCCCGAGCCTTTATCGTTCCGAATTTTGTAGACAAACGCTTCCCGCCAGAGAAACAGCAAGACCCATGCCAGAACGAAAAAAGGCGCTTCAGCACGATTTACCGGTGTGATATCTGGTGCAAACCACAAAATGCACCGTCCTGGTGCATGTTGGCGCACTAAAACCCAACATACTTCCGCCAGGCCCTCACTCGCGGTTATACTGAACCGGCTTTAGGAGGGGGGCGCTGTCATTCTTAACGAAATGTTACTCAATCTGGCCCGCTGGCTGGATGCACAGGCGTGGAGCATCGGGCTGCACGAGTCGTACTACATGTACGCCTGGATAGAAACCACACACGTCCTGACGCTGATGGTTTTTCTGGGCATGCTGTTTGTCATTGACCTGCGGATGCTCGGAGTGGCGTTCCAGAACGTGCCTGCTTCAACAGTCGCCAACCGCCTGGATAAACCCATGATGATCGGCTTTACCGTCATGGTCATCACCGGCCTGATTCTCTACTACGCTATTCCTGTCCGCACGACGCAAAGTATCTGGTTCAGAATCAAGGTTGTACTGCTGATTTGCGCCGGCATCAACGCCTTGCTGTTCCGCAACCGCATGAAAGCCGCTGATGGCAGTTGGGACAATGACGTTAAGCCGCCCAGACGCATGCGGGTGGGTGCTGCACTTTCCCTCACGTTCTGGGCAGGTGTGGTTGTCACCGGCCGCGCCATCGCCTACGACTGGTACGACTGCAACAAAGAGTTGCCCGTTTTCATGTACTGGGCAGCCGGGTGTGTTGATGAACTGGCAGCGCTGGATTAGGGGGCGCTAAAAATGGACGTGTTATTTATTTTTGAATGGCTGGACAGCTCTTTCCTGGCCACAATTTCCAAAGCTTATGGCGGCGTTTTTGCCGTTGTGCAGATGTTTCACCTGCTTTCCATGGCGTTGCTCGGCGGTATGGTGCTGGTAGGTGATCTGCGTCTGCTGAACATATTAATGACCGATGTACCCTCAGAAACGGTGCTGGAAAATACCAACAGGTGGTTCACGGTGGGTCTGGTTGGCCTGGTGTTAAGCGGTATCTTCATGAGTTCCGCTGTGGCGCTGAAGCTTTACTACAACGAAATGTACTGGGCCAAAATGGCGTCGCTTGCGTTGGGTGTTCTGTTTGTATACGCCATCCGCCGTCCGTTGTTGCGCTACGCACACGACACCGTTAATCCGCGCGTGCTCAAAATCACCGCCATCACATCCCTGATCATCTGGTTCACGGTAGCGGCATCGGGTCGCTGGATCGGTTTTTCATAAATCCGGAGCGCACTATGGACAGGAAAAAACTTCTGGAAACCGTCAGCATGGTTTTTGGTGTCAGCATCTTCATCGGCGCGGTCTGGTTCTGGAGTCTGCAGGTCGGCGATGTCCTGGAGATACTGGAAATGGCCTACGGTTAGACAAGGTAGATTGCGTCCCTCGCAACGAGCCGCTAGGGTTACGCCGTTTCCACTTGCCGAATAAAAACATGCCAGACAACCAGAAACTCATCGACGCTTACACCACCATCATTTCAGCGATAGATGATGTCACCCGTCCCGGTGTTGTCGATACACCAAAGCGCGCTGCCAAAGCCATTGAATTCCTGACCCGGGGCAACAACCAGACGCTGGATGACGTGGTCAACAACGCCCTCTTTCCTGCCGAAAATCGCGAAATGATTGTAGTGCAGGACATTGAGCTGTACTCCATGTGCGAGCATCACCTGCTGCCTTTTATCGGTAAGGCACACGTGGGCTACATCCCTAACGGTAAGGTGCTTGGCCTGTCTAAAGTGGCGCGCATAGTCGACATGTTTGCCCGTCGTCTGCAGATCCAGGAAGAGCTGACACATCAGATTGCAACCGCTATCCAGGACGTTACCGGCGCAGAGGATGTCGGCGTGGTGGTTGAAGCCAAACACCTGTGCATGATGATGCGCGGCGTGGAAAAGCAGAATTCACGCATGAAAACCTCTGCCATGCTGGGTGCGTTCCGCACCGATCCATCAACCCGCGCTGAGTTTCTCAACCTGCTGTAGGTGATTTGGCGTCAACCGACCTGACCAGCGGGCAAACCGGGGCTCAGAAATGCCGAACCCGCGCGATATAATTCTCGCATTGAGGCACATCAGCTTCTGTGCTCCAATGCATCGCGAACATGACACTCGATAACAACGATAACTAATTTATGCGTGACTACTTCATTCGCCGCACGCTGCTTGTCATTCCCACGCTTATCGGCATCACCATGCTGGTATTTATGGTCACCCGGTTTGTCCCCGGAGGGCCGCTGGAACGGGCGCTCATGGAAGCTCAGCAGGCCACCATTTCCGCTGGCAGCAGCCGTTCGGTTGGCCAGGGTATGGCCATCTCCGAGGATCAGCTGAATCAGTTACGCGAATACTACGGGCTGGATAAACCCTGGTACGAAAGCTACGTCTTATGGGTAGGTAAAGTCGTTCAGGGCGACCTCGGCACCAGCTACCGATACAACGAGCCGGTCTGGGACGTCATCAGCCAGAGATTCCCGATTTCAATTTTTTATGGCCTCACCAGCTTAATCCTGACCTACATAGTCTGTATTCCCCTCGGTATTGTGAAAGCCATCGGCCATCGCACGCCCATGGACAACATCACGTCAATCCTTGTCTTTGCGGGTTATGCGGTGCCCGGATATGTGCTGGGTGCGTTGCTGTTGCTGTTTTTTGCCGTGGAACAGGATTTTTTCCCCATGGGTGGGTTCACCAGCTACAACTTTGATGAGATGAGTGGCGGCGAAAAAGTGCTCGACGTTCTGCATCACGCCACCCTGCCTTTGATCTGTTACATGGTAGGCAGTTTTGCCGTCACCACCATGCTGATGAAAAACAACCTGATGGACAATCTGGCGGCAGACTATGTCCGCACGGCGGTGGCCAAAGGCGTGCCATTCAAGAAAGCCGTATCCGGCCATGCGTTGCGTAACTCCATTATTCCCATTGCAACCACCTTTGGTCAGAACATTACCCTGCTCGTCACCGGTTCATTCCTGATCGAAACCATTTTTGATATCGACGGGTTTGGCCTGCTTGGTCTGACAAGCGTGTTTGACCGCGATTATCCAGTGGTGATGGGCATCATTTTTCTTACCAGCTTACTGTTGCTGGTGGGCAACATCCTGTCTGACCTCCTTGTTGCTGCGGTAGACCCGCGCGTGCGTTTCCAGTAGGTCGCAGTCATGCAGTTGAACCCCTTAACCCTACGCAAACTCAAACGTTTCAGAGAGATTAAGCTCGGCTACTATTCTGCAGTCACGCTCGTGGTGTTAATTGTTTTTTCCCTGCTGGCGGAACTGGTGATTAACGATCGTGCCCTGTTTATCAGCTACAACGGCGAATGGCATTTCCCTACCTATACGGATGTGGAGCTGGGCGCCAACTACGGGTTAACCGGCACAGAAGCGGTGACACCGGTGAACTACCGGAAGCTGGCAGAGCATTTTGAAGGCACTGAACACACGGTGATCATGCCCTTGATCCCCTGGGGACCCTATACAAACGATACGTCTGAGGGGGTACTGAAGGCACAGGGCCCGGATTTTGAACGCAAACACTATCTCGGCACGGATACCACCGGGCGCGATGTACTGGCACGACTGGTCTACGGCTTTCGCACGGCTATATTTTTTGCTATTGCGTTTACCGTATTAACCTATCTCATCGGTGTCAGCATCGGCTGCGCCATGGGTTATTTTGGCGGCACATTCGATCTGCTGTTCCAGCGGGTCATTGAGATCTGGTCAAACATTCCCTTTCTCTACATGGTGATCATCGTTTTCTCGGTGATTCCGAGCACTTTTGCGATCGGTACCCGCATTACCATCCTGTTACTCATCATGGTGCTGTTCGGCTGGACGGGTCTGACGTACTACATGCGTACCGAAACCTACAAAGAAAAAGCCCGGGACTATACCGCCGCTGCGCTGGTATTGGGCGCTGGCACGGCGCGGGTCCTGTTCCGCCACATTCTGCCTAACACTATCTCCACCATGATTACCTTTGTGCCTTTCACCGTTGTCAGCGCCATCACCGCCATAACGGCGCTGGATTTCCTGGGTTGGGGGCTGCCTCCGCCGACCCCGAGTATTGGCGAGTTGCTGAAACAGGGCACCGCCAACCTGACCACCGCACCCTGGATTGTGACCTCGGCTTTTGTGGCACTGGTCTTTGTCCTGGCGGTTGTTACTTTCATTGGCGAAGCTGTGCGCGAAGCGTTTGATCCGCGCAAATTCACCATTTATCGTTGAGGAGACCGATGTACCGTCTTTACGCAGAATTACCACACCGCGGGCGCATACTGCTCACCGTTTTCACCGTCTTCATACTCAGTGCCTGCGGCGGATCGGATGCGCCAACCGCAGAAGAATCCGCGGCTGCAGATGCCGACTTTGAGAGCAGAAAAGCTGCAATGCTCGCGCATATGCAGAACCACTTTGATACCCGGTTGTCGCTGCCACCCGCGGTACAGGAGGCCGTTGAACGAGGCGAGATCAGTGCACAAGAGATTGAACAGCGTGCTGCTGCTGGCGAGTTCACAAAATTCTTTCAGTTCAAAACACCCGACGATGTGCCTGCTGATCTGATCTGGGAAGACGGTATGGATCTGCCTGACATTGGCAGCGATGAAGCCATCAAAGGCGGCACGCTGTACCTCAGCTTAAGTGATTTTCCACGCACGCTGCGCCTTGTTGGACCAGATTCCAACGGCTCTTTTAGAACCTGGATTCTTGATGACACCCGCATGCGTTTTGCCCAGCGTCACCCTACCGATACCAGTATCGATGCCAATGGCAACTTCCGCTACTTTCCAGGTATCGCACAATCCTGGGCGATGTCCGAAGATCGTCGCACCGTCTATGTACGGATCAATCCTGCTGCAAGGTTCAGCGACGGCATGCCGATTACCAGCGATGACATCATGTTCAGCTTTTACTTCTGGCAACAGCCCTATATTCAGGCGCCCTGGTACAACAATAACTTTAAGCGTAACTACACCACGATAACAAAATATGACACACATACGTTCAGTCTCACGTTGCCTGAATCAAAACCAAACGTGATAGGACGGGCACTCGAACTTGAACCGATGCCACTGCACTTTTTCTATGAGTTTGGCGAAGATTATGTGGAACGTTACCAGTGGGAATTTGTCCCCACCAGCGGGCCCTATGTGCTGACAGAGGACAATCTGAAAAAAGGCCGATCCGTGACGCTCATACGCGACAAAGACTGGTGGGCTAAAGACCTCAAATTCTGGCGTAACCGATTCAACGTCGATCGCGTCAACCTGACCGTTATCCGCGACCAGGCCAAAACCTTCGAGGCATTCAAAAAAGGCGAAATCAGCCTGGCCTCAATTACCCTGCCGGAGTACTTCTACGAGAAGCTGCCCGCCACGGATGAACTGGTGACCAGTGGACAGGTACATCGAGCAGTTTTTTACAACGATGCCCCCCGTCCTACATATGGCTTATGGATCAACAGCGGACGCCCTCTGTTGAACAACCAGGATGTGCGTGTGGGCATCAACTACGCCACCAACTTCCAGAAAGTCATCGACGAATACTTCCGCGGCGACTACACGCGCATGCGCACCAGCGCAGACGGCTATGGCGAATTCACCCATCCTACGCTGAAAGCGCGGGAATTTGACGTCGAAAAAGCGCTGGCCAGCTTCGCCAGGGCAGGATTTTCGGAGCGGGGTGCGGACGGAGTTTTAGAGAACGCGAACGGCGAACGGTTGAGTTTCACGCTCACGACAGGCTACGAAGCTTTGAAAGACATTCTGACCATATTGCGCGAAGAGGCGTTGAAGGCCGGTCTGGAACTACGCCTGGAAGTGCTCGACGGCACCGCATCGTGGAAGAAAATTCAGGAAAAGCAGCATGATATCGCTTTCAGTGCATTTAATGTTGGCCCCGAGATGTACCCGCGGTATTGGGAGACCTACCATTCCGTTAACGCCTACGATGTGCCGTGGCTGCCCGACGGCAGTGTGAATCCCGACCGGGAATTGAAACCACAAACCAACAACCTGCAGTCTATTGCCAACCGGGAACTGGATCAGCGTATTGAAGCCTACCGCGCCAGCGACAGCGTTGACGAAATGAAACGCCTGGCTTTTGAAATGGAAGAGATCCTTTATGAAGACGCCTCTTTTGTACCCGGCTTTGTCATCCCTTTCATGCGTATCGCCTACTGGCGCTGGTTCCAGTGGCCGGAAAATTTTCACGTGAAAATTGCCAACAGCGCAACGGACGGACATCTGTTCTGGATAGATCCGGCCCTCGAGGAAGAAACGCGCAACGCACGCAGAACCGGTCAGACGTTTGAAGTGGTCGATAGAGTGTACGATCGCTATAAGACGGATTAGCAAATTGGCAGTAGAACCCGACAACAGTGAACCCCTGCTTCGCGTAGATAACCTTGTCACCGCGTTTGATACCGAGAATGGCCAGATCAAAGCGGTTGACGGCGTCAGCTTCTCGCTGCAGCCGGGTCGGACTCTGGGTATTGTTGGTGAATCGGGTTGTGGCAAGACGGTAACAGCGCTCAGCATTATCAACCTGCTGCCCAAGCCCACCGCAGATATTCTGGAAGGCCAGATCTGGTTCGAAGGGGAAGATCTGGCCAGCGCACCCATCGAGCGGCTGCACGATATACGCGGTGACCGCATCGGCATGATTTTTCAGGAGCCGATGACCGCACTCAACCCCGTGCACCGTGTTGGCCGCCAGATCATGGAAACGCTGAAGCTGCATCGGGACATCACCGATGAGGATGCGCTGAGGGCCACCATCGCGATGCTTGAAAAAGTAGGCATTCCCAGCCCGGAGGTACGCGTCAGTGAATATCCGCATCAACTCTCGGGCGGTATGCGCCAGCGTGTGATGATCGCCATGGCTTTAATATGTGATCCTTCATTGGTTATAGCAGATGAGCCCACCACAGCCCTGGATGTCACCATTCAGGCGCAGATACTTGAACTGCTGCAGGAAATGCAGAACACCCTGAACACCAGTGTTATCATGATTACCCACGACCTCGGTGTTATTGCAGAGACCTGTGATGACGTTCTGGTGATGTACGCCGGGCGGGTAGCAGAACAGGGCAGTGTGGAGGAGGTTTTCAACCATCCCAGACACCCGTATACGCAAGGGTTGCTGGCCTCGATCCCAAGGCTCAGCACACCCCGAAAAACAAAGCTGCCAACCATTGAAGGCATGGTGCCCTCGCTGACAGACATGCCAACGGGCTGCCGATTCAACAATCGTTGCCCGTACGCTGACGCGGTATGTGAAGCAAGTTATCCATCGATGAACGAACAGGACAGTGCGCATAAAGTTGCCTGTCATCACTGGCAGAAAATTAAAGCCCAGCAGATCGGCGGCAGCCAGACATGAGCACACCCCTGTTAACCGTAGACAACCTTAAAGTCCACTTTCCGGTCAAAGGCGGTATTCTGCTGCGAGCTGCCGCGTACAATAAAGCGGTCGACGGCATATCCATTGAACTGCAACAGGGTGAAACGCTGGGACTGGTCGGCGAATCAGGCTGCGGCAAATCCACCTTCGGGAAAGCCATCGTGCGCCTGTTGCAACCCACTGAAGGCAAGATCACTTTCCAGGGTACGGACGTCACCCACCTTTCCCGCAAGGCGATGAAACCACTGCGCCGGGACGTACAGATGATCTTTCAGGATCCGGGCGAAAGTCTGAACAGTCGTCTGACTGTGGGCAGCCTGATCAGTGAAGCGTTCGATATCCATGGCATCGGCGAGCCGGCCTGGCGTCGCACCCGTACGCTGGAGTTGCTTGCACAGGTGGGTCTGCCTGCTGCGGCTGCAGATCGGTTCCCTTTTGAGTTTTCCGGTGGTCAGCGCCAGCGTATCGGCATCGCCCGCGCCATAGCGCTGGAACCCAAACTGATTGTCTGTGATGAACCGGTATCCGCATTGGATGTGTCGATTCAGAGCCAGATCCTGAACCTGCTGCTGGATCTGCAGGCGGAAATGCAGCTGTCTTACCTGTTTATTGCGCACGATCTGGCCGTGGTAAAACACATCAGCGATCGTATTGCGATCATGTATCTTGGCCAACTGATGGAAATTGGCCATGCTGATGAGATCTACACAAACCCGGGACATCCATACACCCGAGCGCTGATCGCTGCTATTCCCGAGCCGGACCCGGCGCGCCGCAATCGGCCCAAAATGATCCTCCACGGAGATGTGCCCAGCCCCATCAACCCACCCAGCGGTTGCGTGTTCCACACCCGTTGCCCGCATGTGCAGGACAAGTGCAAAACTCAGAAGCCTGTACTGCGCGACATCATTGCTTCGGATGGCACATCACACCAGCTGGCCTGCCACTATGACTTGTAGACAAGTCTTCCAGATTGCTTGACAAGTATTTCTGATCGCACCGTCTGCACCAGTTTTGAAGGGCGCAGCACGGTGTCAACGGCAACAAAATCCACTGTCGCTTTCTCGTGGTCGAGTTGCACCCGCACATAACCCTGGTGCATATTGTCCGTCCATCGCACTTCCGCTATTTCCTGCGCGAACAGCCGATCCAATGCCGCTGCTGTTTCTGTGTCAAATCCACTTTCAATAAAATCGCCGGGAGAAGATATCCCCGCTGTGCCAATTTCCACACCCATAGAACGACCCTGGTCATCAAACAGTTGATTTGCCCAGAAGCTGTGACTGTCTCCGGTGAGCACAAGCAGATCTGTAGCGCCAGCTGAACGGCACAGTTGGTAAAACTGTTCCCTGGCCCAGGGATACCCGTCCCAGGTGTCCAGATAAAAAGGCAGCCCCCAATGACCTTTCCAGGCCAGATCAGGACCGCCGCCTGGTACCCCGACATCTCCTTTTTCCGCATCCAAATCACTCCCCGCCAGACCGAGGACCTTGGACACATTCGGTACGGGCATGCGTGCCATGGGTATCTGATTGCCAATCAGCCGCCACGGCTGCTGCTGTGTTACTGACCCGGATAACGTTGCAGATAACACATCCTGCATAGGAGCACTCAACATTGCCCGTCCGGGTGCGCCAAGTATGTTAGTGAGGAAATGGTTTTTCGCAGCTTTGCTGGTGAGCGTATGCATATGGTCTGCATATTCGATCTGTCGTGCGCGCGCTGTGTGTCTGGTTTCCAGCGTCACTAGGCTCGCCAGATCCCCAAACCGATACGTACGCCAATAGTCAGCGCGCGAACGCCCTTTTCCTGGCTCACGAATTGGCATCCACTCGTAATACGCATGCAGCGAAACACCTAGTCGCGCTTGCCAGCTACCTTCCTGCTCCGGCTGATGGTTCTGCGCCCCCTCCATCCAGGGATTATTGGTGCTTTCGTGATCATCCCAAGTCACAATCAGGGGATGAGCTGCATGCATGCGCTGGGAACTGAGGTCTGCCTTGTACTGTGCATGCCGCAATCGATAATCAGCAAGGCTCACTGTTTCGTGACCTGGTACGTGCTCCCTGCCCAGGGCCCGGCCGCTTTGAGCACCCCAGCCATCAGCGCCGTACTCATAAATATAGTCACCCAGATGCAGCACATATTGCACGCCTTCATCAGCAGCTATGGCTTCGTAGGCGTTAAAAAAACCAAAGACAAAATTTGAGCAGGAAGCAACCGCGAGACCCACAGATTCAACATGATTCTCTGGCAGCGTACGCGTCCGCCCAGTGTCTGAACTGACACCATTGAAAAGGAACCGATAGTAAAACACGCCGCCTGCCGGCAGGTGCTGCACCAGAACCTTTACCGTGAAATCTTTTTCAATACTGGTTGTGATCTGGCCTGTCTGTCTGATCCGGGCAAATTGCGGATCATCAGACAACTGCCAGGTGACACTGGCTGGATCCTGCGAATCGCTGAGCCGGGTCCACAAGATAACGCTGGTCTGATCCGGGTCACCGGAGGCAACGCCGTGGCGAAAATATTCAGACGACACTTTTGCTTCGGCACCAAGCGAAACTGCAGCCAGGCCGGTTGCCGCCAGAACACCACCCCGCAATGTCTGGCGTCGGGTAATCCGGATACCTGCTTTACTCATGCGTAGACTGATAGTGTTGGATCGCTTGTTTTCTACTGTTTACACCAAGCTTGGTGTAGAGACTGCGTAGATGATTCCGTACGGTCGGTGTTGCGATCCCCAGAAGCTCGCCAATTTGCTGGGCTCGCTGCCCCTGTCCCAACAGGATGAATACCTGCCATTCACGGTGGCTCAATAATGGCCAACGCTCCCGCTGTGAAACGCTTCGCAGCGGCCTCCCCGGGGACTTTTCATCTCTCCCCTCAAGCGCATCACAGATCTCCGCTGCTGATGCCTGCAAATCAACAAAACTCATATTTTCTCGACGCAGCAACACATCCCACTTCTGCCTGCGTTCAAAACGCTGAGTAACAAAAAGCCAGCGCCAGATTTTTTTCTTCTGATCGAGTCGTAAGATACGGCGCAACGAAGCACCCTCTTCCGGCATTGGGGTAACTATTGTTGAAGGAACAACGTCCGCCAGCGCCTCCAGCTCTGCCAACGAAAGCTCCGCCACAGTATTGGGAGCCGACGATCCGGATCGAATAATCTGTTTCAGACCTTCGCGGACTACCATGGAAGGTACCGAAACAACTACACGATAAGCCTCGCTTCTCTCAACCTTACCCCGGCGGCTGACGCTATTAATTGCTGGTTTCTTGATTATCGCATTGTGCGGCGACACAACATCTCCGGCCAGGAAATTCGATGGAAGAGCCTAACCCCCTTCAATGACAGATATGTTAAGTCGCCTTAGCGATTTAGCGCCAAATTGAATCCTTGGCCAGTCAGGCCAGAAGTTTTTCAAACGAACCAGAAAAGTAATCAGTCTTCCCGCCCGGGTCACACAATGTTCACCCCTTTCACTCAATCAATGTTCGAAAATCTGTGCCGGCGCGAAGGTGGCAATAAGAACAATTGCTCCTCGCCAATCAAGTCGACAAAACATAACTTGGGGATAACAATGAGTACTCAATTGCAGCGCTTTCTCGCGCTTTCCGCACTCTGTTTGGCAGGCACTTCTGCACAGGCACAGAGCGAGCAGGAGATCGTCGAAGAAATAGTTGTCATCGGCGAATCACAGGCATACGCAAACAATCAGATTTCTTCAGAGATGCTCTCGCAACAGTCGCCGGTAACAAGTCCGCTGGCGGTAATAGACAATTTGCCCGGCGTCTCGGTACAGGAAGGTGACACCTACGGCTTTGACGATTGGTCCACCACAATATCTATACGCGGTTTTCAGGTGAGCCTGGCTGATCAGCAGATTGGCAGTACCATTGACGGTATACCAAACGGTAACTCAAACTATGGCGGTGGCGCCAAGGTCAACCGCTACATCGACACTGAAAATTTAGCGGGCGCTTCGGTATCTCAAGGCACAGCAGATATTGCTTCGCCATCGACCGAGGCACTAGGCGGCACGTTAGACTTTCTCACTGTTTCACCCGCTAAGGAGGCAGGATTCACCGTCTCTACAACGTTTGGCGAACACGATGCGCAGCGGTACTACGCCCGCTTTGATACTGGTGCGCTGTTTAACTCCGAAACTTACGCCTGGATTTCAGCATCACACACAGAGGCTACCGATTGGATTAATGGCGCGGCAGAAAATGAGCGCGACCACTTTGCCGCAAAAATCGAATCTACCTTTGATCGTCTGATGCTCACAGGCTACATCTCTTACGACGACACCCATGAGGATAACTATCAGAGACTGTTCAGCCCCTCAGACGTTGCCGCAAACTCGGAGTGGGACCAGCTGACAAGTCAGTGGACGGGCATACCTTACGTCGACCAGCTTTACCGGAAGGGTTGGTCGACGCTGCGGGAGAACACCCTCACCTATTTGAAACTGGAATTCGATGCAACCGAGCAGCTCCAGCTTGATGGTAGTGTGTACTTTCATCGTAATCAGGGAAGAGGTGATTGGGTGCCTCCTTATCTTGTCGATCTGATTGACGATGGTGCAGGCAATCCCCAAAGTGAAGCCACCGGTGCCGCACGGGTACAGGGTGGCAGCAGCATCGGGTTGATACGTTTTGTCGATGCCAGCGGAACACAGCTCTTCCCTATTGCTGGTTGTGAGTCCTCTATCACCTTCCCCTATGGCGGCGCAGGTCCCGAAGCAGATCCGGCATGCCATGCACCCGGAGCTATTCCCGTGCAGAGCTATCGGCACACTCACTACAAAAAAGACCGCCTTGGCCTGAACGCAAATTTCAGCTGGACACTGCCAATGGACAATTTCAGCAATACCGTGCGCGGTGGCATCTGGTATGAAGATTCCACACGCAAGGAGTATCGTGACTGGCACAAAATCACCGACACCAGAGTAGGATTCGAATTTGAGCGCGCCGAATACTGGACCCAATACGATCGCGAGTACCCTCAACAAATCATGCGCTGGTACCTGGAAAACAGCGTCGAGGTGGGCCCTGTGACGGTGAGTCTTGGTATTCGCGACTTCTCTGTTGAGCTTGAGCGAGAGGACAATTTCTCTGAAACAACTAACATCAGAGTAGATTCAGATTCGGATACGCTTTTTTCTGCAGGCCTGGTTGTTCAAACTCCCGTTGAAGGTCTGGAGGTATTTGCGGGATATGCAGAAAACTTCAGCGCGTTCTCAGACAATCTTCTTGAACGGCCGGATTCAGACTTCGAAAACCTGGAACCTGAGACTGCCGAGAACATAGACCTTGGCCTGCGTTATAGCACTGATCGCTGGGCTTTGTCGTTAGCATACTATGATATCGAGTTTGAAAATCGCATCATCTTCCTGGACAACCAGAGTGTAGCAGGACCAAACTTTCTCATTGGCACCAATGGTACTTATTTTAATGCTGGGGGCATTGAATCCGACGGCATCGAAATGAGTTTTTCCTGGGACGTTACCGACAGTTTGTTTTTGTACGCCGCGTACACGAACAACACCTCGGAATACATCGGTACCGGTGACAGCCAGGTAGATGCGACGGTGGGTATCACCGCCGGTAACTCCGTTGTCAACATGCCGGAAGATCAGCTGGTTCTATCGCTTGGATGGGAAAACGGTCCCTACCGTGCCGGTATATCCAATAAATATACCGGCGAGCGTTACATCCGCTTTGACAACACCTGGGAAGCGGACAGCTACAATCTCGCAGACGCATACCTGGAAGTGTCCGGGGAAGCCATCAGCGATGCTTTCGCAAACTTCAACTTCGGCTTTGTGATCAACAATGCCTTTGATGAAGATTATCTTGCCGGTATCTCAGGACAAGGTGTTTGGCTCGGTGCGCCTCGCACATACAGCCTGAACGTCAGAATCGACTTCTAGCTTACAAGTCGACTGACAATAGCCTCATATCCGGGGCGTCTGAAGATGCCCCGGATTCTCTAAACAAATCAGAGGACAACTTCCAGGCTTGTCAATGGTGCCAGGCCATCTTCGACAATCTGCGAGAGTTCCACTTGCATGGATGAAGGGGTGATCGATAGAAAGCCAACAGTGCCATGCCGGGTAGACTGATTATTCGGCAATGTGGGTGAGCCGGGATTGATATACACACAGCCTTCAACGTTGTGCACTTCCGCTAGATGCGTGTGTCCGTAAATCACAACATGTGGCTGGGTTTCACCAAACGCCTGCTGTCTTTTTTTGAGCAGCTTTGCAGGCTGAGCCCGGCTGGGGGTTGGAAACTTATGCACCAGACCAACCGTTAGCCCGGCGATTTCGCCACACCAGACCTCTTTCAGCTTAGCGTGCTGCACATCCAGATCTCCGTTACCACAACAGACAAAAGTTGGCGCCAGAGTTTCCAGTTCATCAATCACATCAGCAACGTGCAGGTCGCCCGCATGCAGAATCAGGTCAGTGCCACGAAAAGCGTCATAGACCTGCGGCCATAAGGTCGCAATCGTGCCGGGCATATGGGTGTCGGCAATCAACCCCACCCGCAGGGTATCGGCGCTGGCAAACTCACTGTGCAAAAAAGATCACCTGATAAACGTCCTACACTGATGTGGAAAAAAGTGAAGCCTGAATGTCTTTGAAGGCTTTGAATTCAAGCGCGTTGCCCGAAGGGTCCTGAAAGAACATCGTTTTCTGCTCTCCCGGTAGGCCTGCAAAACGGGTATAGGGTTCAATGATGAAATCATCAATAACACCGACTAATCGCTTCTTTAACTGATCCCATTGCGCAAGCGTCAACACAACACCAAAGTGCGGAACGGGCACTGCTTCACCATCTACACCCTGATTGATATGTGTCACGTGCCCCTCGGGTCCCAGTGCCGGATCCAGGTGCACAACCAGCTGGTGGCCAAACAGGTTAAAGTCTACCCAGTGGGAATCACTACGGCCTTCGGCACAACCCAGCTTGGCAGCATAGAAATCGCGCGCTTCAGCAATGTCCCGCACCGGGATGGCAAGATGAAAAGGGGTCAGCGTCATAAGTGGAAGCACGGCCATTGAAAGATGTCGAGGTTAGCAGGCAAACAACCGCTACCACCAGCACAAAACTTTTTCACCTTCAAATCGGATCAGTGTGCCTGACCACCGTCAGCAGTGAATGTTGCCGCAATCTGCTCTGCGTACAGCAGCACATCGTCAGTCAGAGCCCAGGAAACATCATCGAACATGAAACCCTGAAATGCCGTTGTCGATAGCTCAATGAACAGCTCCAGCAGCTGCTCTTCTTCGGTCAGCTGTACCAGTGCCACCAGAATATTGGTGAAAAAACTGGCCGCCATGACCTCATTGGTTTCGTTGAGATAGCTCACCAGCTTTTCCAGCTTAGGACGCAGTTCACTCTGAACGGTTTCGATAGCATTCATCCCTGCACAGTAGGCAGGCATTTGTGAACCAGGCGTGAACTGGGGGACAAAGGTGTTAACATCAGAACCCTAATGACTGCTGCCGGGAGAGCACCTTGAGCGAATCCGAAACATCTACAAACGCCGACGGTGTGCTACCACCCAAACCCAAACCCGGCATCATCAAAAAACTGTTGCCCTGGCTGATCACGGTTGGATGTTTTGCCTTCCTTTACAGCCGCATGGCCGGGCCTGCCGCAGCCCAGGGTCTAAGCGTTGTTGCCTATCTTGGCAATGTGTTTGCCAGCGTCAACTGGCTCATGTGGCTGGGCCTGATGATCCCATACTCACTGTTTTTCTTTGCCATCGATTCTCTGATTGTATGGCGGGTCATCAACTGGTTCGATGCCAAGGTGTCTTACAAGAACATCCTGCCGGTGCGGGCGAGCACCTACATCCTGTCTATTCTGAATGAACAGTTAGGCAAAGGCGCCATGGCCCTGTATCTGAACCGTCGAGAAGGTGTACCAGGCTGGAAGCTGGGATCATCCATGCTGTTTATCATGGTATGCGAACTGTTGTACCTTGCCACATGGGCGAATATCGGCCTGGCTCTGCAATGGGAGAACCTGCCCGAAGTGTTCAGAGGGTTACCCTGGGTGGGCATGATCATTGTTGCTCTGTTCTCAATCGCCTTTCTGTATTTCAAAGGCAGGATCCTGCCGAATCTGAAATGGCGGGATAAACACATTCTGCACGCGTTTCGCGAAGCCAGTGTAAAACAATACCTGATCATCATGCTGCTGCGCTCTCCAGCGCTGCTGGCGGCCGTTGTGGTCTATTCTGAAGCGCTGAGCCTGTTTGGCGTAGAAATCTCCTACATGCAGATGCTTGGCATTCTGCCGGTGATCTTTTTTGGTGCTTCTATCCCCGGACCATTTCGGGCAGTTGCCGTTTCCATGTGGGTCATTCTGTTCCCTGCGTATCCCGCTGAGATGTCAGCCTTTGGTCTGGTGCAGCACAACTTCTTCATCCTGTTCAATGCGGTTATCGGTCTGGTGTTCCTGCGCCGTGCTCAGAAAGAGCTGTTTGAATAGGCGTTAGCCAACCGGTCAGTTGAGATGCTGTTCAGGCGCTTTATTGCTGTTATAGCGATGTGTGTCAGCCTTGCAGGCCACGCTGAGGCACCGCTGGAACAGGTTCATCTGCTGATTCCCGGAGGAGCAGGCGGCGGCTGGGACCGCACCGCCCGTGGCGTCGGCACCGTGCTGAGCCAGACCGGCCTCATCAGACAGGTACGCTATGAAAACATGTCCGGGGGCGGTGGCGCACGGGGCATTGCACACCTCTTGGAGCGTAAATCGCCACACATGCTGATGGTGAACTCAAGTCCCATTGTTATCCGATCACTGCAGAAAGCATTCCCACACTCCTTTCGTGACCTGACCCCAGTGGCCAGTGTCATTGGCGACTATTCTGTTATCGCAGTTCGTCGGCAGTCACCGTTCCGGAATATTCAAGCTCTGGCGACAGCTCAGAAACAAAACCCCGCACGGGTTGCCATTGCAGGCGGGTCCATCGCCGGCAGTACCGATCATATTGTTGCTGCGCTGATTTTCACTGGCTTCGGCGCGTCCCCCAGAAGTGTGAAATACATTCCGTATGACGCCGGCGGCAAAGCCATGGCAGGTCTGTTATCCGGCGAAGTGCAGGCGCTTTCATCCGGGCTGGGCGAAGTCATTGATATGGCGCAACAGGGGTGGGTGAACATTCTCTGTATCACATCTGCAGAACGTCTCAGCCTGCTGCCGGACACACCCACCTGCCTGGAAAGTGGCGCCCAGGGCGGTGTGTTTGCAAACTGGCGTGGTTTTTTTGCCAGCCCGGCCATGCCACCTGCTCAGGTCGAAGCCTACGCAGATACCCTGGCACAGATGTATGCCACCGATGCCTGGCGCCAGGTTGCACGCAGTTACGGCTGGGTAGATCTGTTTTACGCGCAGGACAACTTTGCGCAGATGTTGCATCAGCAGGAAGCTGACATAAAACGCCTGATGATTGATCTGGGGCTCCTGTGACCTTTCACCCGGACCGTATCGGTGGTTGTATTGTGCTGACGTTCTGCTGTGGATATGGCCTGCTTGCGCTGGAGATCCCCACCACCACCACTCAGCTGGGCTCTGCGTTCACCGCCAGAACGATGCCGCTTGCCCTGGCCGTCATCGGTGTCGTTTTATCGCTGGCACTGGTGCTGTTCCCGGACAAATCAGCGCGCACAACGGATGCATCCCGGAGCGGGCCGGAATTACTGAACTGGCGCAAGGCCATGGCCTTTATTGTGTTGATGAGTCTCTATGGACTGAGCATACGTCCGGCGGGATTCATTGTTACCACCGTTGTTTTTCTGGCCATGGGGTTCTGGCTCCTGGGTGAGCGTAAAGTCATCACCTTGCTTGTATTGCCCGCAGTGGTGGCCACACTCTTGTGGTACCTGCTCAGCGAACTGCTTGGCGTCTACATTGCACCAGGTCCAGCCGTCTGGGATCGTTATGATTAACAGGCACGGTTCATGTTAGAGGGCATTTTACTTGGATTAAGTACCGCTTTTTCTGCCCAGGCGATCCTGTTCCTGGTTGGTGGTTGTCTGGCAGGCACGTTGATCGGCATGTTACCCGGCCTGGGTCCAATGACCGCCATAGCCTTGATGATTCCCATAGCCTCAACATTAGAGCCCAGTATCGGCATCATCATGATGGCCGCAGTGTACTACGGTGCTATCTTTGGTGGCTCAACGTCTTCCATTCTCATCAACGCACCTGGCGTCGCATCCACCGTCGCTTCCAGCTTTGACGGCTACCCAATGGCGCAACAGGGTCATGCCGGTAAGGCGCTGGCAATTGCCGCAGGCGCATCATTCTGCGGTGGGATCATCGGTGCTGTCTTATTGATGTCAGGTGCTCCGGTGCTGGCGGAAGCTGCGCTGCTGTTCCAGTCCAGCGACTACTTTGCGTTAATGGTTCTGGGTCTCGTCAGTGTTGCCGCGTTTGCGGGTAATGGCGGGCTCATCAAAGCGCTGCTGATGACAACCGTTGGTTTGATGTTATCCACCGTCGGCACCAGCCAGGCTCAGGGTATCGAACGCTTCACCCTCGGCAGCATCGAGCTGATTGATGGCATTTCATTTCTGCTGCTGGTCATGGCCACGTTTGCCTTGGCCGAGGTGCTGCTGGCGGTATTGCGCAGACCCATGAGCACCCTGCAGAAGGCGCAAGCAAGCCAGCGCAATACCCTTGGCAGTATGCACCTAAAATCAGAGGAGATACGTGACATCTCCCCCACCATAGCCCGGTCGTCGGTCCTGGGGTTTATCATCGGCCTGTTGCCTGGTGCCGGCGCAACGGTTGCCAGCTTCCTCGCCTATGCTTCGGAACAACGTATGGCGCCGCCCGGCCAGTCTCCCGCCTTTGGCAACGGCGCCGCGCGCGGGCTGGCTGCCCCGGAAGCGGCCAACAACGCGGCTGCCACAGGATCGTTTGTACCCTTGTTAACCCTGGGCATACCAGGCTCCGGTACAACCGCTATTCTGCTTGGCGCGCTGATCGCTTATGGCATCCAACCCGGACCGATGTTGTACATCAACGAACCCGGCATTTTCTGGGCGGTAATCGTCTCCATGTGGCTGGGTAATGTTGTGCTGCTGGTACTGAACCTGCCACTGATACCCTACATTGCAAAAATTCTGCTGGTACCCGGCCGGCTGCTGCTGCCGCTGATCATGTTTTTCTCGATCATTGGCGTATATCTGGTGAGCTTCAATACCTTCGACATTCAACTGATGGTTCTGTTTGCGGCGGCCGCGGCAGGCCTGCGACTGTTGGATTTTCCGATGGCACCTATGATCCTTGGCTTTATCCTGGGCGGCCTGATGGAAGAAAACCTCGGCCGCGCACTGCTGATCTACGACAACAACTTCTCATTCCTGTGGACCCGGCCGCTGACATTTGGCATCTTGCTGCTCGCAGCTGTGGCACTGTGTCTGCCGTTGATCCGTCATATTCGTGACCTTAAGAAAGGAGAAGAAGTTTGAGCCTGAAAATTGTGTCTGATGTGATGAGCTTCGGTGGGCGCCAGATGCGATACCAGCACAATTCCGCAGCACTGCATTGCGATATGCATTTCTCCCTGTATCTGCCACCCCAGGCCAACAATGGCCCGGTTCCCATGCTGTACTGGCTATCCGGTTTAACCTGTACCGACGAAAATTTTGTACAGAAGGCAGGCGCCCAGCAGTGGGCCGCCCAATACGGCATTGCCCTGATCGCACCGGACACCAGCCCACGAGGCGAACATGTTCCGGACGATCCAGAGGGCGCGTATGACTTTGGTCTCGGGGCTGGATTTTACCTGGATGCTACCCAACCGCCCTGGTCTGAACACTACAATATGTACAGTTACCTCACCGTCGAGTTGCCTGCCCTGCTGGGCTCCATCGAGCAACTGGACAGCAGCCGGCAGAGTATTTCTGGCCATTCCATGGGCGGTCATGGCGCGTTGACCATTGGTCTGCGTCACGCCGATAACTTCCGCAGTATCTCTGCATTTGCACCAATCACGAACCCCAGTAACTGCCCGTGGGGGCACAAAGCACTGGGCAACTATCTCGGCCCCGAGCAATCCACCTGGCGGCTGTATGACGCCTGCGCACTGCTGGAAGACAGAGCACCACCGCTACCGATGCGTATAGACCAGGGTGATGCGGATGCATTTCTGGCAGAACAGCTGGCCCCTGATCAGTTCATCCGTCTGTGCAAAGCGCGTGGTGTACCTCTCAACTACCAGTGGCAGGCTGGGTACGATCACAGTTACTTTTTTATCGCCAGCTTCATGCGCGAGCACATCGCCTTTCACGCGCAGTTTCTGAACCACTGAATTCTGCGTCATACTGCGACGGAATTACGCCGCCAAACCGTATAGTAAACATGCCTGGTTCCTACGTTCATCATAACGGTGGTCAAACAGTTTTCTGATGTTTTGTCGTATTCTCTTCCTGATCTGTTTGTGCAGTACATTAAGCGCGTGTCTTTCGCTGCGCAGTGGCGCTCTGCCGGAGACGGCCCGCCTGCCACAGGCATGGCCCCAGCCGGAAGCGAGCACACAACCCCCGCCTGAAGCCTGGCTGGCAACCTTCGATGCGCCTTTTCTGGACGCCGTTGTGCAGCAGGCTGTGAATGACAACTACGACCTGAAACAACAGGCCATTGCAGTTGACCGGGCCCGGGTGCAGGAGAAACTCGCACGTGCCGACCGTCTGCCAAGCTTCAATTTGAGCCTCAGCGGACAGCGTTTTCGACCGCTGGGCGAACTGTCCGGCGTTTCTGAGCAGGTGGAGCTCAACGCCACCGCCGCGTTCGAAATAGACCTGTGGGGCAAGCTCAGTGACCGTGCGCAGCAGGCGCAACTCAATCGGGCGGCAGCTGAACTGCGTTATCTGCAGGCACAACGCACGCTTGCAGCCAATGTGGTGCGCGCAAGTTTCAATCTTATTTCTGCAGATCAGCTGCAGCAGGTGTTCAATCAGCGTCTGGACAACCTGCAACAAGGTCTCGATGTCATCGAAAAAGGCTACCGGAGTGGCCTGAATGAAGCGCTTGATGTGTATCTTGCCCTCAACACCGTTGAACAGGAACGTGCCAATGTGGCGAACCAGCGCCAGGTCGCCTTTGAAGCCCGCACCCGCCTCGAACTGTTGCTGGCAGAGTATCCCAGCGCGCAGATTGTCATGGCTGCGGCGCTGCCAGCACTGCCGCCACTGCCCGCGGCAGGTCTGCCTGCCGATCTTTTACAGCGTCGCCCGGACATTCAGGCAGCCTGGCTGGATCTGCTTGCTGCGGATGCTGAACTTGCGGTGGCACATAAAAACCGTTTTCCCCGCCTGGATCTCACCGCCAGCTTGCGCGATGCAGATTCGGCAGTGAGTCGCCTGCTCAACGGCGGTCCACTGGCATTCAGCGCCGCCGCCAGCCTGTTTCAACCGCTCTTTCAGGGCGGCAGACTTAATGCGTTGGAAGAACAGGCAGCACTAACCGTTGAGCAGCTGGAACAGCGCTACCTGGATGTGGTGTTTACCAGCATCGCGGAAGTGGCAAACGAGCTGAACCGCTCGATAACCCTTGATGATCGCTTTAACGCCCTGGTGCAGGCGCAAGCCAATGCCAGCACCGCATTGACGCTGGCCTCTGATCAGTATCAGAAAGGCCTGGTGACGTTTACAACGGTCCTGGAAGCTCAGCGCCGGGCGTTTGATGCACAAACGGCGGTTGTGCAACTGCAGAATCAGCGTTTACAAACGCGGGTAGCTTTATTGCTGGCTTTAGGTGGACACTACCGGTCATGACAAAACGAATTCTGGTCCCGCTGCTTATCCTCATTGTACTTGTTGGTGCGGGCAGTTTGATTCTACAGAACCCGCCCAGCGTGCAGCGTGGGGGTCCGCCCACGGGGCCGCAAACCGTAGTTGAAGTCATTCCGGTTGCCAGCCGCGATTATCAGATCAAAGTCAGCAGCTATGGCACTGTGCAACCACGCACGCGTTCCATTTTAGTGGCTCAGGTCAGCGGCCAGATAGTGGACATCGAAGCAGACTTTCGCGCTGGCGGCTTTTTTGACGCCGGCGATACGCTGTTGACCATCGACCCGCGCGATTACGAAGCAGATGTGGAGATTGCCCAGGCGGCATTGATGGATGCGCTGCAGACCCAGGCCCAGGAAGAAGCCCGGGTGGAACAGGCCCGCCAGGATTGGCAGCGCCTCGGGGAACCCGGCGAAGAACCTTCCGATCTGGTGCTGCGTAAACCCCAACTGCAGGCCGCAAGAGCCCGTGTCCGCTCTGCACAATCCGCGCTCACCAAAGCCAGACTCGATCTGGAGCGCAGCAGGATCACTGCGCCTTTTTCGGGCCGGGTGCTGAAACAGATGGTTGACCTGGGCCAGGTGGTAACAGTGGGTACACAGCTGGCGGAAGTGTTTGCCACCGACTATGTGGAAATCAGACTACCCATCCGTAACGCAGATCTTGAGTTTGTTGATCTGCCGGAGAACCAGAACACCATCGCGCCGTTTGTGGAAATCAAATCAAATCTCGGTAGCGAAACCACCTGGCAGGGCGAAGTCATCCGCACCGAAGGGGCCATCGACGAAGTGGCCAGACAGTTGCATGTTGTGGCGCAGGTCAACGACCCCTTTGGCACCCTCAACCCGGTGGCAAAACCCCTTAAAATCGGTGAGTACGTGACCGCCGAGATTGACGGCAAGCGTCTCGAGGATGTCATTGTCATCCCCGGCAACACCATCTACCAGAACAGCTACGTTTATGTTGTTGAGAACAATCTGCTGCAGCGGCGCGATATAGACATATCCTGGCAGAATGGTGTGGACGCCATTATTGAACATGGACTAGTCGCTGACGAATTGCTGGTCACAACACCTCTGGGACAAATCACCTCCGGCACTGCTGTACGCATCGCCGGCGAACAGACTGCTCAACGCAGGCCTCGCACGCCGCCTGCCAATAGCACAGGAGCGGCCAATTGATTGCCTGGTTTGCGCGCAACGATGTCGCAGCAAACCTGCTGATGATCACAGTGCTGCTGCTGGGCGGCTATTCCCTGCTTTATGGCACTGCTGTGGAGATTTTTCCCAGCACAGAACCTGAAACGATCCGCGTCCAGGTACCTCTGCGCGGCGCGACGCCGGAAGATGCTGAACTGGGCCTTGCGGTGCGCATCGAGGAGGCAATAGAAGGCCTGGATGGGGTCAAACGACTGACCAGTGTATCCGTTGAAGGCAGTGCAAGTGTCTGGATCGAGGTAAACGAAGATGCGGATCCGCGGGTTGTCCTGGATGAGGTGAAAACCCGTGTCGACGCCATCAATACTTTTCCGGCAGAGGCCGAAAACCCGGTTATCAGTCTCGCACAGCGCAGCTGGGGGGTAATTACCGTAGTCATTGCCGGCGACTTCAACGAAGCAGAAATCCGCACCTATGCGGAACGGGTTCGCGATGATCTGCTGCGCATCGACGGCATCAGTCAGGTGTCCTTAGATGCCGTTCGTCGCTACGAAATTGCCATCGAAGCCTCTCAGGACAGGCTACGCGAATACAATCTGACACTTGCCCAGCTTGCCGGCGCCATCCGTGCCAGCTCAATTGACCTGTCTGCAGGTAACGTACGTACTCAGGGTGGCGATGTGCTGATTCGCTCAAAAGGCCAGGCCTATCGACGATCCGATTTTGAAAACATAGTGGTGAAGACCAATGCGGACGGCAGCATCATCCGCATCGGTGATGTGGCAGAGGTCAAAGATGGGTTTCAGGAAGACGCCATAAAGACTTTGTTTGATGGTGAATACGCCGCCATGGTGAATGTCGAACGGGTCGGCAATGAAAGTGCGCTACAGGTGGCGGACGCGGTCAAAGCCTACATCAATGCCAAACAGGATTCGCTGCCCGCGGGTATGTCTCTGCAGTATTGGGATGACGATGCCCAACAGCTGAGAAATCGCCTGGGCGTGCTCGGTTCCAGTGCGCTGCAGGGTACCTTCCTGGTGATTGGACTGCTGGCACTGTTTCTGCGCCCGAAAATTGCTCTGTGGGTGTTTATTGGCATTCCCATTGCGTTTATTGGCGCCTTCTCGCTGATGCAGGTATTTGGCATCACCCTGAATCTGATGAGCGCATTTGGTTTTATTGTGGTGCTTGGCATTGTGGTGGATGATGCCATTGTCACCGGCGAAAGCGTTTACCGGCGCCTGAAGATGGGGGAATCCGGCCTGCAAGCATCCGTCAACGGCACCCACGACGTGGCGGTACCGGTTACCTTTGGCGTGTTCACAACCATGGTGGCGTTCCTGCCGCTGACCTTTATTGAAGGCCGGTTCGGCACCATTATGGGACCGGTAGCCGCCGTGGTTATCGCAGTGCTTGCGTTTTCTTTGATTGAATCCAAACTTGTCCTGCCTGCGCACCTTAAGAACATGGGCAAAGGGTTTGATAACGAAAAACCAAACCGCTTTTCCAGGTGGCAGCAGTCTTTTGCTGACGGCTTCGAAGACAGAATCCTCCTCTACTATCGCCCTGCGCTGGCCTTTCTGACCCGGCATCGCTATGCAACGCTGGCCAGCTTCATTGGCGTTCTGTTTGTGGTCCTGACCCTTATTTTCAGCGGCTGGACAAGGTTCACTTTCATGCCGTCGATTCAGGGCGAAACAGCAACGGCGCAGCTTACTATGCCTGTTGGCACCCAGTTCTCCGTCACTGACCGTTACGTCGATCGCATGTTTGCCGCGGCAAAAAAACTGCAGGAACAGTATGTCGACCCGGACACCAACGAGAGTGTTGTGAAACACATTCTATCCAGCACCGGCTCACAGCGGGGATCTTCCGGCTCACAATATGGTCGCGTACAGTTTGAGCTGGTGCCGCCTGAAAAACGCACTATTGAGGTCACCACCAACGAATTGATTGCCCAATGGCGAAAACTTATCGGACCGGTACCCGGGGCGGAATCTCTCACTTTTCGGGCAAACTTCTTTCGCGTCGGTGACCCCATCGACATTCAGCTCAGCGGCAACGATCTGGAGACGCTGGCAAGCGTGGCAGAGCAGATCAAGGCCCACCTGGACAGCTATCCAACGGTTTACGAGATCGCCGATACACTCTCGGACGGTAAAGAAGAACTCCGTATCGAAGTCAAACCCCAGGGGTTTGTGCTGGGACTCACCCGTAATGAAATTGTTGGGCAGGTCAGCCAGGCTTTCAGAGGCTTTGAAGCCCAGCGCATTCAACGTGGCCGCGACGATATTCGTGTGCTTGTGCGCTTACCCACACAAGAGCGCGCGGATTTTGCAACCCTGGATGAAATGCTGATACGCACCCCTACCGGACAGGAGGTACCGCTGTCACATGTAGCCACTCTGGAACCCGGTAAAGGACCACAGCAGATCACCCGTATCGACCGCTATCGCACGGTGAACATCACCGCCGAAGTGGAAAAAGAAAACACCAATATGACGGTCCTGCAGGGCGATATCGCAGCATTCTTAGATCAGCTCCTGTTGCAGTATCCGGGCATCAGTTATCAGATGGAAGGAGAAGCCAGAGAGCAGCGCGAATCATTTGGCAGCCTGCAGAGCGGTGTGTTTATTGTGCTGTTTGCCATTTACTGCATGCTGGCGCTGCCCCTGAAATCTTACACACAGCCGCTGGTGGTCATGTCGGTGATTCCTTTTGGCCTTATCGGTTCTGTTGCAGGACACTGGTTTATGGGCTACACGCTGTCGATGTTGAGCATTATGGGCATCCTTGCCCTAAGCGGGGTAGTTGTCAACGATTCGCTGGTCCTGGTCGATGCCGTGAACAAACAGCGTAAAAAAGGTGTGGCACTGCATGAGGCGGTGCTGAACGCGGGCGTGATTCGTTTCAGGCCCATTATTCTGACTTCCCTGACCACATTTTTTGGCCTCATGCCCCTGCTGCTGGAGAAATCAACCACGGCTCAGTTTCTCATTCCCATGGGCATTTCTTTAGGCTTCGGCATCCTTTTCGCCACAGCCATCACGCTGATACTGGTGCCGGTTAACATGTTGATCGGTGATGACATCCGTCAGTTTTTCTCCGGCAAACCTGCAGAAACCAGGACCCGGAACCCCGTCACAACATAAGTGCTTTTGCAGCACCAGACGCCATTACTGAGCATGGCGCACCCGCCAGACCCGGTCGCACCACATACAGCTGATGACACCGGCCAGCGTCACTAAGGCCAGCCACATCCAGAATGCCGGCGTCAGGCCACCTACCAGCCCAATGGGTGAAAACAAAAGATAAGACACAATTATGGCGGCAAACAGAATGATTGCCGTCGGCCGTGCAAAACGCCAGGGCGTCATATCTACCACGCTGCGGTTCGGGTACTGCCAGGCCGCGGCCGGAAAGAGCGAACCCAACACCAGCATGATTGATACTTCGATCACAAACAGGATCGCATAGATATGGATAAAGCTGATGTTCAGATCAAAGACAAACTGCAGCAACCCATATGCCACCACATGGAACACCACCACAACTTTGGCGGCCAGGGCGGGCACGCGTTTTGTAAACAAACCGACCAGCACCAGGGTGATGATCGGGATGTTGTAGAATCCGGTAAACACTCGAATCACCTGCCACAAACCTTCCGGGGCATATTGCAGCAGAGGGGCCGCGGCAAAAGAAAACAGCGCAATGACAATGCTGACTACTTTGGCAATACGAATCAGCTGGGCGTCGCTGTAGTGTTTTTTTCGCAGCGGTTGATAGATATCAAGGCAGAACAGTGTAGCGGCACTGTTCAACAGTGAGTTAAAAGAACTGAACACCGCACCCAGTAGAACTGCCAGAAAGAACCCACCCAGATACACCGGCAACACATCGGCCACCAGCGCCGGATACGCCAGATCGATGGTGTTCAGCTCTCCGGCATACATATGGTACGCGATGATTCCCGGCAACATCATGAAGTACGGCACCAGCAGTTTAAAAAAGCCGGAAAACAGCACACCTTTCTGCCCTTCAGCCAGGCTTTGCGCGCCCAGGGTGCGCTGAATCACGTACTGGTTCGTCCCCCAGTAAAACAGGTTGGCCAGAATCATGCCGGTAAACAAGGTACCAAACGGCACCGGGTCATCGCTGCTGCCAATGGCGTTCAATTTGTGGGTGTCTACAGTCAACACCGTTTCCAGTCCAGCCATGGCACTGCCATTACCCAACGCGATCAAACCAAACACCGGCACCAGGGTTCCGACAATAAGCAGCCCGACACCATTGATGGTATCGGAAACCGCAACCGCGCGCAGGCCACCAAACACTGCATAACAGGCCCCCACAACGCCAATAACACCAATGGTCAACAGCAGCGCCGCCTCAAAGCCGACATTCAGCAAGCCTGGCACGTCAAACAGGCGCAGAACCGCAAGGGAACCCGAGTAGAGGATCGAAGGAATGGTGATGAGGCCATACCCCAGCAGAAACAGCAGCGCAGAGAGCCTGCGCACACCGGGATCAAATCTGTCTTCCAGAAACTGAGGTAAGGTTGTAAACGCCCCGCTGAGGTATCTCGGCAGAAAAACCAGCGCCATGACAATGATGGCTATACCGGCTGTTACCTCCCAGGCCATGGCGGTCATGTTGAAACCATAGGCAGATCCGTTTAATCCAATCAGCTGCTCTGCAGATAGATTGGTCAATAAAAGCGAGCCTGCAATGAAGGTGCCGGTCAAGCCTCGCCCGGCAAGAAAGTAGCCATCCCGGGTGGAAACTTCGCCACGGGTTTTAAGATAAGAAACCCATGCAACCAGGGCCATGCAGGCCACACACGTTGCAAGGGTAAATACAACATGCTGCATCAGGGGCTCTCCGGCTCGGGTCCGCCCAGCGTCAACCCCACTTTGCCTCCAACGCCGCAGCAACTTCAGACCGGTTGGTGTCACGCAGTCGAGCAAGGTACTCCGGCAATTTGCCACGCACATGATAGGGTCCGCCTTCTGCCATCACGTTGTCGTGGGGGTCACGCCCTCGTGCGGCATCGACCAGGTTTACGGTGCGCCAGTCTGTCAGGCGCTGCTGCCCTTGCGCCAGCATATCCGGATTCTGTTCAGCCAGATCAAACTGCTGATGCGGATCAGCCGTCACATCAAACAGCTGGTGTTCCGGATACAAGTGGTAGGCATCATGCCGGGTATGCAGATAAAGCCAGTCATCAAATCGGACCCCGCGCTGGCAGGCCCAGGCTGCCTGGGAAAGTACCAGGGTGTTGCGGCCTTCATCCCTGCCGGCACGCAGCGCGCCGGCAAAGCTCTCACCATCCCAGGTCCTGGGTACTTTCTGCGCTAACAGCTCCAACAAAGTTGCAGACACATCAATCTGATAATGTTTGGCATGATATTCACCCACCGGTACCTGACCCGGCCAGTGCAGAATTAGAGGCACACGGGTGGTGATCTGATCCGCGGTCTGGTGATCGCCGTATACATTCAGTTCGCCCAGCGTCTCGCCATGGTCCGAACTGATCATCACCACCGTATCGTTGTCGATACGAAGATCCGCCACTAGATTCAGCAAACGGCCAACATATTCATCCGCCATCAGCACGCCGGTATCGTAGCCATCAAACATCTGCCGAACAGCCTGCATATCCGGTACATCCTGAGGTTGGCGGGGAAAGATCTGGCGCAGCCTGTCTTTAGGTGCAAAGCCGTTACTTTCCTGAGCACTGTGCGGACCGCAGCCTGCCCAGTGTTGTGCGCGCACACTTTCATCCAGCCATGTGGGGATGGGATCATCGGCAAAAGGATCGCCATAATCAGCCGGCGCACGGTAGGGTGTATGTGGGTCCCACATATGCACATGCAGATACCAGTTATCATGGTGTCCGTTGCGCTGCAGCCAGTCGCTGGCAATGGCATGAACCTCGTCTGCAGTCTCAAGCCCATATTTGCCGACGTTGAACGCTTCGTCGAGGCCAGCGTACCAGTGAAAAGCGGAATGACGCTGTGCAAACGAACTGACGCTGACCGTACGCAACCCGGCGCGTTTCAGCTGGCTGGGAAAACTGTTGATCTGCAGGCTGGACCAGAATTCGCGACCCGCACCCTCCAGTACCGGGTCGGCATCGGTGCCACCATGATTGACAACCCCGTTATGAATGCCAAAACGGCCGGTCAGCAGCGCTGTGCGGCTGGGCAGGCACGGTACATCGGACGCATGCACGTTGTGCATCACTGCACTGTTCGCGGCTAACGCATCAATGTTCGGACTGGTCTGCCGGTGATAGCCATAACAGCCCAGATGATCCGGTCGCAACGTGTCGATGTCGATGTACAGAATTCGCATGGACGCCCCTTTTCCCCTTTTCGTGTGAGGCATTCTACTATTGCTTTTGCCATACTGCGCGCCTGGTCACTCAGGATAGGGAACATGGTTTCAGAAACAGCCGGGATAAAGAGCAAACACAATCAGGCGCGCGCGCTGGTGGCGCAAATGACACTGCAGGAAAAAGCGCAGCTCTGCTCGGGCAAAAACTTCTGGTTTCTGGAATCTGTAGAGAGATTAGACCTGCCCTCGGTGATGGTCACCGACGGTCCGCACGGATTACGTAAGCAGAATCGTCAGGCCGATCATGTTGGCCTCAACAAAAGTGTGCCGGCAACGTGTTTTCCAACCGCATCCGCGCTTGCCTCATCATGGGATGTTGATCTGCTGGAACAGGTGGGTGTTGCGCTGGGGAACAATGCGTGGCGGAAGATGTCACCGTGCTCCTGGGGCCGGGCCTGAACATCAAACGGCATCCTCTGTGTGGACGCAACTTCGAATACTTTTCGGAAGACCCTCTACTCAGCGGAAAGTTTGCAGCCGCGCTGGTAAAAGGTGTGCAGTCCCGCGGTGTCGGTACCAGCATCAAACACTTTGCGGTTAACAATCAGGAACATGCGCGCATGTTCATCGATGCCATTGTTGATGAACGTACCTTGCGAGAAATCTATCTGCGTGGTTTTGAAATTGCGGTACGCGAATCCCAGCCCTGGACCGTGATGTGTGCCTACAACCGTCTGAATGGGGAATACTGCAGCGAACATAACTGGCTGCTGAACAGAATTCTGCGTGACGAATGGGGCTTTGAGGGGCTTGTGGTCACAGACTGGGGCGCCACAAACGACCGGGTAAAAGGCATCGGTTCCGGTTTAGATCTGGAAATGCCAGGCAGCGGTGGCATCAATGATGCGCTGGTTCTGGATGCCGTGAACAATGGCTACCTGAAAGAAAGTGTGCTTGATCAAGCGGTTGAGCGAAACGTTGCTCTGTCGCTGTTAGGCCAGGATCTACATGACAGACAGACGCCGGCCGACCACCCCGGCCACCATCAGCTGGCGCAGCGGGCTGCTGAGCAGAGCGCAGTGTTACTTAAAAATGAGGACAAGGTGTTGCCTCTGAACGCTTCAGCAAACCTGGCCATTATTGGCGCGTTTGCAAAACGTCCCCGTTATCAGGGCACGGGCAGTTCCCAGGTAAACCCTACTCAACTGGACAACGCCTGGGATGCTCTTAATCAGATACTGCCTGCTGAACAACTGCGCTATGCACCGGGATACGATCCCAAAACCAGCGTTGATGATTTCCGCCTCATCGACGAGGCCGTAGCCTGTGCTCAGGAAGCTGACGCGGTGGTACTGTTTGCAGGGTTACCTACCATATTTGAATCCGAAGGCTTTGACCGGTCTCATATGGATCTGCCTGCCCAACACAACAAACTCATCAGTGCAGTATGTGCCGCAAACCCTAACACTATTGTTGTGCTGCAAAACGGCTCGCCGGTCAGAATACCCTGGATAAGAGAACCCAAAGCCATTATCGAAGCTTACCTCGGCGGCCAGGGGGGCGGTGGAGCCATTGCCAACCTTCTGTTCGGCATTGCAAATCCGAGCGGCAAACTGGCAGAAACATTTGCCCTTGCCCAATCGGACATACCCGCAGACAAAAATTTTCCCGGCAAAAATCGCCAGGTTCACTATCGGGAAGGCCTTTATGTTGGTTACCGATATTTTGACAGTGCCGATAAACCCGTGCTGTTCCCGTTTGGCCATGGCCTGAGCTACACCACCTTCAGTTACGCCGCCCCGAACCCGTCAGGCACTGTATTTACCCAAGGTGGAAGCCTCAGTATCAGCGTCGACATCACCAATAGCGGCGAGCATGCCGGTGCCGAAGTGGTGCAACTCTATGTGAAAGCGCTGCGCTCAGAAGTCTATCGACCAAGCCATGAGCTCAAAGCGTTTGCAAAAATCCACCTGGCTGCCGGCGCGACAGGCACCGTCACACTCAATATAGATGACACCAGCTTCATGTATTTCGATCAGGGCAATCGCGACTGGGTTGTGGAACCAGGGCAATACGAACTACAGATTGGCGCTTCCAGTCGGGATATACGCCAGAAGCTGGTCCTGGATGTTGTATCTGCCCACCAACCCAGTCGAGTGGCAAAGGACGTAGGTGATCCGTTAGCAGACAACATCTTTCATGTCAGCGACTATACGTTTGCAAAGATGTTAAACAGACCCGTACCGGAGCCGGAGTCCAGCCGCCCGTTTCACGAAAACTCATCCCTGGCCGAAGTGGGCGAGACCTGGCTCGGTGCAAAATTCAAAGCAAAGGTCGCTGCGGGTTTCCAGGCCAGCATGGGCGGCAACAGTAAAGACGAAACTCTCAACAAAATGTTCGAAGAAATGGCCAACAACATGCCGCTGCGCGGTCTGGCCCTGTTCAGCGGAGGTAAAACGAGCATGCAGGACATCAGGCTCATGCTTGCTCTGCTTAATCACCGCTATATCGAAGCCCTGAAACTGTGGTGGCAGATGCGCCAGGCCAGTTAGTGCGCGTAGCCGCCCAGGTTTTTCTTCAAAGCGCCAAGCAGCCGGGTGGTGAGACCGCAGAACAGGGTAAACTCCGCATCGTGGCGTGCCAGCGGATCTTCGTCATCCAGATCATCCAGCTCTTCGATGCCCTCCAGACGTATTTTTCGCACCACCAGTTCCTGATCCAGCGTGCAGCGCAGCAGGCTGTCAAATGCAATACCCAGGCGATCAACAGACAAACCGGCTTTCACATGCGCCCGGATACTGCTGTCGGCAAGGTCCATATCCAGCCAGTTGACCGTAGACTTGGTGTCACTTAAATCTTTCATGCGGCACTCACGCCCCAGCGCAAACTGATCGGGACCGGAACCGAGGAAAATATTAGTCATCAGCGTATGCCCGGGCTGTTTGAACTCCAGAGGCACGGCCTGCAGGCTGCCAAGCGCACTGCGCAGCGTATCCAGCATCCGTTCCGCATTGGTCGCAGAAGGGGTCGCAACAGCCAGTATTTTGTCACCGCGAATATAAAACGCGGTGATACGATCTGATTTCAACAGCGCTTTGGGTAAAAGCTCCCCGTAGACCTCTTCCTTGAGCTCGCGCTTTTCTTTGCGCGAAGGGTCACGGCCGGTACGACCAACAAAACTGGCCACCCGTTCTACCAGCGCTTCTTTCACCGCTGCCTGGGGCAGCACACGACTCTGCAGGCGCAGCTGAAACAGGTCTGCGCCGGCAAGGCGACGGGCCAGCAGATCACCTGCGTTCTCGACCGGCGGTTCAAAACCCATGCTGCGCTCGCTGAACGCCGAACAGGGCCTGAACGCGGCGTTTTCCAGCTGACCGGAAAGTTCTTCTTCGGTGTCCGGCCAATCGCTGTGAATTCGATAGAAGCGCAGGTTTTTTATCATAACAACCTTAATTGGGTGGCGTGCGGGGGGCGCGGATTGTAACGTTAGCTTCGGAGGTATCTCAATGACCAAGAACATCATCGCGATAATTGCAGCCCCAATCCTCTGGGGTGTGGTTATGTTGCCGGGTAATCAGATCATTTTTCAGTTTTTTCCCGAAGCCCTGGAAGGCCAGCTTTCCAGCGCATACCTTTTCAGCGCGCTGATTGCCTCCTTCTTCTACAGCGCCATTGCGGGGGGCGGGGCCGCCGCCATCGCACGACCCGAGTTTGAGCACATTGGCCTGGCAGCGGGCATTGCGGTGCTGGCAGTCGGCGCTCTGGTGCAGTGGTCTTACTGGGATCTGTTCCCCCAGTGGTACCACATGGCTTTTCTGTTCTGGCTGATCCCCCTGTGTATGGTCGGTGCCAATGTGGTAAGGGGCCGCCGCCTGGCAAAAACGGCGCGGTAGTCGCAAATAATTGGTATTTTTTGCCCGATATAGGGCAAATATTTAGCGTATTTCGAAATTCGTGGCTATATTTCCGCCATGAACCCCACCCTGGACAAAGAATTTCTTGATTACCTGTGCAACAGCACCGGATTACCCCGGGACGTCTGCACCCGCCTGGCACTGGATGTGCTGAACGAATACGGCGAAACCTTAGAGACGTTTGTGAAACGGCGGCACACAGAACTCAAAGCGACCACGGCACTTAAAAACGATGGGATCTACGAGCGCATTGCTGCAGAAATCCCAAATCGCCGCTTTGCGGCAGATCCCCTGAGCACCCGGCAGATCCGCCGGCTTATTTACGGCTGAACCTGAACTGGAGTAACACCTATGTGCGGCATTGTTGGATATGTGGGCAGCAAACAGGCCATGCCTATATTGATCGAAGGCCTTGGTCGGCTTGAGTATCGCGGCTACGATTCCGCGGGCGTGGCTTTGCAGCGAAAAGGCAAATTCGACCTGTTCAAGAAAGCAGGTCGACTGGAAGTACTGCGCAATACTCTGCCAAAACGCAATGCCGCAACCTGCGGCATTGGCCACACGCGCTGGGCAACCCATGGCGAACCCAACGACCTGAATGCCCACCCCCATATTGAGAGCACTGGCGCTCTGAGCATTGTGCACAACGGCATCATCGAAAACGCCAGCGCGCTGCGCAGCTATCTGCTTGCGCGCGGCCACACATTTGCATCCGACACCGATTCGGAAGTGCTTGCTGCACTGATTGCCGAGGAATACCTTGCGGACGAAGACCTCACTGCCGCCACCCGCAGAGCGGTTGCTCGCGTGGCAGGTACATACGGCATTGTGGTGATGCATAAAAATGCCCCCGGTATGCTGGTAGCCGCTCGCAACGGCTCTCCTGTTATTGTCGGCGTCGGCGAAAACGAGATGTTTGTGGCTTCCGACATTGCGGCTATCGCACCTTTTACACGACAGATCATCTATCTTGAAGATGGCGAAATAGCGACCCTCTCCGCCAGACACCATGAGATACAGGATTTCCACGCAACCACAACAAACCGCCCCACGGCGACAATCGATGTGGACACCACCCTCGCCTCCAAAGGCGAACATCAGCACTTCACCCTGAAAGAGATCATCGAACAACCCGACACCATCCACCGCACGTTGAGCGGTCGACTTGATGAACGATTCAATACGGCCCATTTCGGCGGCCTGAATCTGAACGCCAAAGATCTGATGGCGTTTAAACGCATCAAAATCCTTGGGTGTGGTAGCGCCTACCTGTCCGGCTCTATCGGCGCAAGTATGATCGAGCGTCTGGCGCGCCTGCCCGCTGATGCTGAGTCCGCTGCAGAATTCCGTTATAGAAACCCCATCATCGATCCACAGACCCTTTACCTGGCTGTCAGCCAGTCGGGGGAAACCTACGACACCCTTACAGCGGTGCAGGAAATACAGCGAAAAGGTGGCACCGTACTGGGTGTTGTCAACGTGGTTGGCTCCAGTATTGCCCGTCAGTGTGGCGCAGGTATTTATCTGCACGCAGGTCCGGAAGTTGCGGTGGTTTCCACCAAAACATTTGCCTGTACGTTAACCGCGTTTGCATTGCTCGCCTTGTACATCGGTCGCATGCGGGATGTTTCACCGGCAGAAGGCGCCAACGTTATACGCGCCCTCAACGATTTGCCTGACCAGGTCCAGGGCCTGATCGAGCGAAGCGCTGAGTTTGAGCAGATCGCCAGAAAATACGCCCGCTATCAGCGCGCCTACTTCATCGGCCGGTGTGAGGGATATGGCCTGGCCAGAGAAGGCGCCCTCAAACTCAAAGAAATCTCCTATATTCACGCAGAAGCGTACCCGGCATCTGAATTGAAACACGGTCCGCTTGCCCTGATAGATGAGCAGACACCCACCTTTGCCATCGTGCCCGACGACGACCTGCTGGCAAAAAACATTTCAACCCTGGCCGAAATCAAAACCCGTAAAGGCCCTGTCGTGGCGATTGGTCAATCTGCCGCAGGGGTGGTAGACGTGGATGACTACATCCAGGTGCCCAGCAGCCATCCGCTGACAGATCCGATCCTGCTGTTGATCCCGTTGCAGTTTATTGCGTACTACACCGCCCTTGCGAGAGATTGCGATGTGGATCAGCCGAGGAATCTGGCGAAGAGTGTGACGGTGGAATAGGCTTGTTGAAAGCGCAGGTGCATTGGTGCTTTATAATAAAGTTCTGAAAGGTCAAATTGGGTGGTCAAACCCGCCAATCCCCCACGATAAGTCCACTAATTGTTGGGATTTCATGCTTTTTCAGATCTTTATTATTTCGTCCGCACCCGAGGGGTAGCTTCAAGGTGCTGTCTGATGGTGTCGAAGTCGAGGAATTGATCAATCTGTCTCTACAAAGGATCGGACGGGATATGTTGGTCAAGATGGAACTCATAGCTCAGTAAGCCGTGCTTTCAGCACTTGAATGGCCTTGGAATAGCGTTTATTCAGTGACCGAGATTGCTCTTCAGACAGGGCACTGAGGCGGTTGGGGTCATTGTTATCAAGCAGGTCACAGAGCTTGACCTGGATTGCTGCCAAAGGTCCATTGTCTGCGAGCTGACTTATGCGCTGTCCGTACGTCAGCCCATCATTTTTGTTTTTGGTGACGGCTGCAACGGTCTGGATGGTTCGTTCTGAATAGCCTCGTCGGCGCAACTCTCCTGCGGTAATACCACAGTCTTCCATCACGTCATGCAGAAGTGCGGCATGACGAGTATCTTCGTCAACACTCGGAAACAGTTCCAGTAGCCGCATTTGAACCCTTAATGGGTGTTGGGCATAGGGGTGGCCGGCTTTGTCGGTTTGCTTGGCGTGAAGGGCAATTATCCATGACTTCGTGTCATGTATGCGGCGCTCGCAATTCCACAAATCCCACTGCGCTGGTGTCACATGGGCATCGTCAAAAAGATGGTACACGTCGATATCCTGGAGCTGCCGGACAAGGGTCTCCTGCAGCATGGAATTCACGTTAGGCAGGTCTTTCCCATCGGTGTGGGTTATGCAGTTAGCGATCAGAAAAAGGTCGTCCCGGTACACGTCTTCAATCGGCGGGTTACCCCAGACGGTATTCATAGCCTCAATCAATGACTCGATCTTGCCGTGTCGCTGCTCTTCGGGAAAAGGCAGGGAATAACGCAATTCTGTGTAGTTAAAGTGACTGGCACAGAAGCTCACGATAGCCTTTATAGCTGCCCATTCATCTGGGGAGGCATCCAGACTCGCAAAGGCATATTCAGTACGCTCGATCTTGATCATCTCTCGTCAGTTCGGACCATCGTCACTCTTTGATGATCAGGCTCTCTGCTCTGTCAAGTTTACCTTGTGCAGCATCAAAGGCTTGGTCTCCGCTTTTGGCACGCTCCTGGTAGTCAGCAATCAGTTGATCGACTTTGCCGATAGTTGCATAGGTTAACTGGCTGTTCTGTTGTTTAGCTTGTTTTGCGGCTTCCTCCGCTTTTTGGAACTCATTTCGAGCTGTATCGAAGTCATTCAGCGCATCTCGTCTTAGCTGTTTAATCCTTTCAAAATGTCTTTTCAGCGACTTGAATCCCTTCAACTCAAACAGTGATTCGTTTATTTCTATGAGACGTGCAGCAATCTCGGCCTTCGTTTGTGCAGATTGAATACCATTCGACAATAGCCAGTCGTTATCCAACTTGACCATTTGCGTGACTGCATCTTGGACTGAGGCATTTTGCTTAGCGACCAACCAACGCTCGTAAGTCTTATCACGTAGGAGTTTGACGCCGCCATTGTCGAATACTTGGAAGTTTAGCTTATCAGGATTGATCCGCTCATCGGCGATACGCCCGATCTTCGGTCTGAACTTGAACACCAAAAGCTGTTTGGCACCCTCTAGAATTTGAGGATAACTGGGGAATTGAGGGCAGATTTGACGGATTGCGGGGATGATTTTCTCTTTCAGATAAACAGCGGGGTGTGAGTTGAGAATCTCCTTTTTGACCGCCTCGTTATCATATTCCGCGATGACGCTGACGTAGGAATGCTGACACCATTTGGGTCCAGGCTGACTAAACCATGAAATAAACTTTAGGCCTTCGCTCTGATGCAGCACGTAGTCATTGATCTCGCTGCGAATAAGCTGTTCTTCAACTTCGGCGGCGCTCCGCGGGTCCAGAGCTGCCAATTGCTTGGGATTAAGGTGATATTGCGCATCAAGGGGGCGGTGACCGGTTACTTCAGCCCCTGCTTCACTGACTTTTAACGTGATGCTGTCCCAGGGTGGGGGCTTGTTGCTTTTGAGGGCGGAGACAAGTCCACTCGGGGCCATATTGCTTGGCTTGCGATGCATGGCTAAAGTGATGTAATCGATCTCGGCTTCGGCACCACAAACTCGCTGAATTGAGGGAAGAATGGCATCATACACCCACTGTTGCAGAGGTTTGCCAAGCGCTGCCATTCGTTGTTCGTGAGGAGCGGAATAAAAAACACTGACCGGGATGGCGCGACCGGGAAGGTTGTGATCTTCACACCAACGCTGGTTTGATGACCATGGAAACGAGAGAGCCCAAAGCCCGTCTTGCTGATAAATCATTTTGTCGTCGTTTTGAGCGATCGCTGACAGAGCAATCAGCAAACCCAGCCCGACAGTCATCCCTCTTAAAAACATAAGGTCCCTTGATAGCGTCTAATCAGCGAACGCCTATTGAAACCACTCAGCCTCAAAGCCTAGCGATTACCCTGAGGAATCAGCGAACTTTCGCTTTCGTTGGAGAAGCGAACGAGCAAGATGAGCGCATCCCACAAAGATATCAAAAGACTACCCAAGAAAAAAGCCGTACCCTAAACAGGCTGCGGCTTCTCAAAAAAACCTGGCGGCGTCGAAGCATCCACAACAACCCAGACATTCTGCATTCGCGGCTGTCTAATCACGCTAACCAATAGCCGCCCCTACAATTGACGTTCCAACTCTGCTACTTCCCCTGGAAACCGCGCCTTGAACCAATCTGCCAACAGTGGGTAATACTCTCTTTGGAATGGTAACGGCAGTTTGAAGAACGAAGTTCCTGTCTTACCGCGACATCTTTCAGAACCACAACGGCATAACCAGCTATCCCCTCCCGGGTTGTTGTTCAAGTAATCGACTGTTATCTCGCTACCTTTCGCTATCGCGCGACGCGCGTATGCCATTGCCATAGATCCATCGTATCGGTAGTAAGCGTTTGGATCACAACTGTGGTTCATGTACCGGTCTGGCGCTGCAACGAGCATTACTTTTCCATCTGGATACGCGCAGTGCTCGTATCTCTCACCAAGTTCTGAGTTGAGCGGATTGGTTTCCGTGATTTCCCGTTCATACCTAACGGTATGGATGTAGTTGCCGAGTTCGAAATCAACACAGGCGAAGATGCCCATGCCACCAGACGCTGCTGGCCTTATCTCAGTATTCGAATGCGAATTGTCCATCCTAGAATGATAGGTGAACCCGATCCGCCGTTCAAAGTTAGCTCTGGGTCGACAAGAACAGCCCGCCTTACTTTATTATGAGCAACCAGGAAATTGGCATTCACCTTTCTTTGCAATTCTTGACAGTTTTATTCCCTTTAGAAGTGTTCAATCAGTGGATGAGGTCAATCCAGAGGCAAAGAGTCCATGACAGGCTGGAACCTGTGAATCTGGTGGTCTGCTGTCTAACCCGGCCACGGACACACCTCTTCACAAATCTTAAGAAAGTTTCGCTGGGGTGGATGCGGTGACTCGGGTCTAATAGAGCCATTGGTCTTGAGCCGGAGTTTGACTCAATGAAAGTACTGGTGGTTGATGACGACACAGCACTGACTGAGATTTTGTCTGAGTACTTCTTACGCAATCAGATTCAACTGGATATTGCGCACGATGGAGAGTCTGCTTTGGCGCATTACAATCCAGACGATTACGACGTGATTCTGCTGGATATCATGCTGCCGGGGGTTAACGGGCTGGAAGTTCTGCAAACACTTCGGCGCCGTTCATCTGTTCCAATACTGATGCTCACGGCCAAAGGTGAAGAAGACGACCGGGTAACGGGTCTGAATTTAGGTGCCGATGACTATGTTGCCAAGCCATTCAGCAGCAGGGAACTGCTGGCTCGACTGCACGCACTAAATCGCCGTCGTCTCACAGCATCCGAGCCCGCGCTGGCACATCAGGATATTGAGCTGTTACACAATCAACTTGCCGCCAATGTGGGTGGCAAACGCATCGAGTTAACCGGGGCAGAATGCAGCTTACTGACGCAGCTCTTGCGCTCGCCCAACCAACCGATAGCTCGAGAGGTACTGTACCGTCGCGTGTTGGGCCGCGAAGTCACGCCGTTTGATCGAAGTCTGGACACACACATCAGCAACCTGCGCAGGAAACTCGGGGACACACCGGATAAACGCTCCCGCATTCGTTCTATTCGTGGCGTGGGTTATATATTGACATGTTGAAGCAGTCTCGTTGCCCGGCCTAACACTAAAGTTCTGGCTCGCTACCTGGGCGGTCATCCTGCTTATTGCTGCAGGTATCGCTGTGCTTGTGACGCAGTATGCACGCTTCGAATTGGCGCATGAGGCACAACGCGCACCGGATCAACTGATGGATCGTTTGGCCAGTGAATTTGAGTATCGGCTCAACAACAACAGAGACGTTGGCGCCTTACTGCAAAACAACAGTGTCTCCAGGTTCGCCGTGGTGTATCTGGTGTCGCCAAACGGCCAGGACTATCTACAACGCCCACTGCCGGAACACGCGGATATCGCCGCGCTCAGTCAATCCGAATCTGATGCGCCAGTGAGGGCCCGAAACGGCCACCCGCCGATACTGGCCCGCGCCATCTATCAAGATGAACAGCGCTATCTCATGATTGTGGCCTTTCAACACAACCTCCCACCTGTAGCAGGCCTGTTTCAGCGTATTGGTTTTGGTGCTTTGCTTGCCCTGGCCGTGTTCATCACGGGTCTCGCCGCTCTCTTCCTCGCCTATATGGTGGTCCGCCCTCTCAATCGGCTGGCAGAAGCCAGCGATCGGATGGGGGAAGGCGAGGTCGATCTGCAACTCAGCAACCAACTTCTCAGCAGGCGCGATGAGGTAGGACATCTCGCTCGACGCATGAGCGCAGCGTCTAGCGAAATTCAGCGACTGCTCACCGGCCATAAAGAACTGGTTCGAGACGTGTCACACGAAGTGCGTTCGCCGTTGGCGCGTTTACAAATCGCTGCTGAGCTGCTGCAGGAGCAACCGGACAACCCGACAGCCGTGAAACGGGTGATTGAAGATGTTCATGTCATCGATCAGCTGGTTGAAAGCCTGTTACTGCTCTCTAAAGGAGAAGCACTCGGTCTTGGCGCGCCAAAAGAAATGGTCGATCTTATTGAGGTGCTCAACAGTTGTGTTGCTGCGGTTGGTTTTGAAGCCCGTGCTAAAGACATCCATATCCATTTCTCACCTGGACCGGGTCCGGTATTTTGTCTGGCCTCCGAGTCCCTGCTTGTCAGCCTGTTTGAAAATCTGTTGCGCAACGCCGTTCTACATTCTCCTGAGGCTACAATCGTTCATGTGTCCGTGAAACTGGCACAGGCGCACTGCATTGTTGTTGTTGCGGATCAAGGCCCAGGTGTACCCGAATCGCACCTGGCAGATATATTCGAACCGTTCACTCGAATCGATGTATCCAGAGCCCGAACAACGGGTGGTCACGGCCTGGGGTTGGCCATCGCCCGAAAGATTGTTCGCGATCACGACGGTGACATTGACGCTGAGAACCTGGCAGAGGGCGGTCTTGCCATGCGGGTCACCTTACCCTTTCCGATAGAGCTCGCCCCTTCTGAAGCCTGACAGAGGCCTGATATAGGCCTGACAATTACTGCTGATTCTTGAGCTTTCTTTGCATTTCTTAACCCAAAGAAAATGCGGCTTTCGCTTTAATACCTACCTGGTCGCCTTCAACAACGATTAATCGACGAGGTAGATATGAACATGCGAAACAGTCGTCTAGCCCTTATTGTATTACTAACAGTTTTTATGAGTACGGTCAGCCACGCAGGTCCGCCTGCACAAACGCGCCATTTCGGCAAGGCGCTCATGTCCCTGGATTTGACCGATGACCAGAGGCAAGCACTTACTGGCCTACGTGCACAATTTCTTCAGCGGGCGCAGGACGCAGGCAGCACGTGGCGGGATGTCCGCACCATGCTTGAAGCTGGAGACGTGGACGCCGCAGCCGATGTGGCTGCTCAGGCCGCACGTAAACACATCTACTTCCTGTACGAACGCAAGACAGTTTTAGCCTCCATTTTGACACCCGAACAAATGGCCGTGCTGGAAGACACCGTGGAATCGAACGCACAACCCCCAATGACCCGCGGGCGCCCCTGGTAACTCAACCGCCCGACTGGAACATCTCCCGAATACAGAACAGGACAACTCATCATGAATAAAACCCTACTGATAGTAACGCTGAGCATTCTGGCGGCACCCGCGCCAGATGCCAACGCGCGCGAACGGGGAGGCGAACTGAAGCTTTCCGACGCACAGAAGTCTCAGCAACGTGGTGGCCGGCCAGACAGTGCCAATCGGCAAGGTCGGCCTGCATCTTCAGGCCGTGGCGCCCTCGTTAACGATGACGTTCTACCGCAACAACAAAACATAAAAGGATCACGCAGTTGAACAGCAAAAGTGTACTTTGGATAGCAATCAGTTTCGTCACGCTGGCATTAAGTGGCTGCGGCAGCAGCAGTAGTTCAGATTCAACCCCGGCAACCGGCTACATCCAGATCATCAACGCCATCACTGATGCGCCTGACCTGGACATTGATATCGATCTGGATGACGAAACCATACAGACCTACGCGGCCACCGACTTTGGTGAATCATCCCGACTCGTCAACCTGTCTCGCGACACCTATGAAATGGTGGTGACTTATGAAGACCCTGAAGACGGATCCGACGAAGTGCTGATCGCCAGCACCGAATTCGAAATCACCCGGGATGATGTGCTCACCGCAATTCTGCATGGCAACATGAACTCCCCGGAAATTTTGTGGCTGGAAAAGCCGTTAGGGGATGTTGATGATGAGGACAGTGAAGAATTTGAACTGCAGATCGTCAACTTAAGTGAACGAGCCACAAGCGTCTACCTGGGCGACGACAACAATAACATCAGTGCCGACACGCTGATTGATGTTGTCAGTGCTGGTTCGAACACCGAACCCACCCTTGTCGCTCATACCGAGGATATCGACTACCGTCTTCGTCTGACCGAAGACTCAGAAACAGACATCAGATTCGATTCAGGAGCAATCTCGATCCCCGCTGGTGTCAGACGATTGATATTGATCCATGACACCTTTGGCCCCGACCCGGACAGTATGTCTGCATTTATGGTGACCAGTTCCGGGGTCGACCAATACGCCAACGAAGCTGCCCAGCCGAGTGTCCGCATGCTCAGTGCGGTTGCTGACGAAGCCAGTGTTGCCGTGTCGCTAGAAGACCCTTCGACAACCAACACGTTAGACTCACAAACCCTTGCTTTTGGTGATGTCAGTGACTTTCTCACCGTTGCACCCAGCTTCATCAACACGCAGGTAATCACCGCCAGCGCCCCGTCCACGACTTATCAATCAACGGTCAGTTTGAATGAAGACACTTTCTTCACCATCCTGGTCGGGGGATCCGGATTGGAAGAAGATATCACCGTCCGCTCGGTCCTGTCCGAACATCGACCCATAGCCACACGTTCGAACATCCTGTTTGTCAACACCCTGCGGGAAACGGATGTGGAAGATTTTGATCGCGTTGATTTCTATGCACTCCAACTGGGGGATGCATTGGCAGACACCCCTCCCCTGTTCAGCTAGGTAGAATTTATGGCAGGTGAAAACGCAACCCTGCCCGCCACGACATTCGATTTTGTTGTGACCACTGCCGGCAGCCAATCCATTCTCGCTGGGCCCACACGCATCACAGTGCGAGGTTCAACTTCACTGACATTAATGGCGGCTGAAGGCTTTGGCGGTGGCCTCCCCTATCAGGTATTGGTTAACGAGCTTGTGCATGTGCCATAAAATTCTGTGGCTTTTTGTCATCTGCGTCCTGGCCATGCCAGGACACGCGGATGAAAAAGGCGGATATGCAGGATTAGGCGTTGGCCTGTTTGATGGCGACTATGACGACAGTGAGCAGCCCCACCTTGAAAGCCTGGCAGCGAACGTCTTTCTGGGCTACGACTTTAATGTCTATCTGGGTGTCGAAACGCAGATCGAATACGTGAATAAAGACAGCGAACTCGACCAGGATGGGTTTGCAACGGAATTCAGCGGTCTGGGTGTTATGGCAGGCGTGGTCATGAAACTGCCGCTCGACCGAGAAGATGACTTTGCGCTCTATGGTCGCGTAGGTGGCACCTTCTGGGACTATCAGATGCGCAGTCAGGATCTGGGCGGATCGGTAGAGACACAAACCGTCACGCCTCACCTTGCCTTTGGCATCAAATCCCGCTACCTGTTCCTGGAGTACGTCAACCATGGCAAGGAAAACGCTCTGCACCTGGAGCAGCTTAGAGGGGGGTTCCGGGTACTTTTTTAGTCGCTCGAACAGACTTGGGAAAATCTTCAGCCCAGATACCAGCGAACATGTTATGGAGGTTTTATGGCTAATCCGATGGTGCAAGAACTGACAGTTGGATTTTCCCCTCAGGCAAATCGGCAACATGTTCGAAGCGCTCAAACTGGCCGTTGCGTGGTATCCAGAACCTGGTACAGCGTGCCCCGTCGGCAGTCTTCTGGAATTTGCTACGATAGGTGGTATCCGTTAGATTCCCCGACTGTACAAAGCCCCAGTTTTTTGAGGTCAATTAAATTTACCGGCCAATCAAAAGGGCACCATGACTAGGAAGCTCTACTGACCCTTACTCCGATATCGATCCATTCTAACGCTTCTTCCAGATCGTAGAATATCACCCAAGGCCACGGCGCTCTTGCATAACTCACAATCTGTTCAACTACTTTTTGCTGCTGCTCACTGGCCACAACAAACGCTCTTTTTGAATGGAATGCGCCCTCCCCTGTATTTGCAACTAACCCAACAAGTTGGCGCGCAGCAAACTCCGGTGGTTCTAACAACTTACACCGTCTGAAGTCCCACAGCACAGGCAACTTGCTTCCAGCAAGTGCCTGAGTTTCAGCAGCAGCTTCAAACACTTCTGCCAATGTGACCGTCCGTAAACCCACGTTTAGGACAACCAACCCGTTACTGAGTAGCTGAGTACCTATCATCACTCAAGTTTAGACGCTAAGATTCTGGAAAATGCTGACTGCGTCACAGAGGTTTGAGAAAACTCTCTCATCCATTGGTTTTGGGAAATGGATGACTGATTTTCTCTGTGAATCCATTGATAACACCGAGACAACTCGACCTCGAAAGCACTGATGAGATGGAGGGTGGGAGATCGCTTTAGCTGCGTTGGCATCAAATCATCGACGCCACAAATGATGCATACTCGAGGGCAAGCGCTAGCGACTTAACTGCTTACGCTTTTCGCTGTAGTGGTTCGCGCGCTCGACATCCCCGATTGTTCTGTAAAGGATTTCCAGCTCCTCAAAGACAAATGCATCAGGCTCTCCTGCGATTTCACGCTCATGCGCCAATCGAGTCTGGATCTCAATAGCTTCCTCTGTTCGATCAAGTGATCTCAGCGTCCATGCAACCATCCAATAAGCGACATGAGTTGTCCAGGCGTTTGATTCCTGTTTGCGCAGTTCCAGTGCTTTTTCGAACTGCAGTAACGCCTCTTCATATCGATTCAAGCTATGTAACGCCATGCCCGCATTGTTCAGTAAAGATGCCTCCCACTTCCTGGCATCCTTTGAGTTCGATGCCCTGGCAAGCGCCAACGCTTCTTCAGCCCAATGCAGTTGAGCTGCAGGTTCAGTATCGACAAATGCCATCATGTGCAAAGCATCGATCGCCAACGCATCCAGAATCGCAGCTTTGGCTGCCTCGTATTCTTCGAGATACAAAACGCGAGCCCTCTCGACATCCTGCGCATCCAACGGTTCACCAGAATGAGCAGCTGAAACATAAGTACGCCCGAGTTCAAGCTTGTAACGAACCTGAGCCTCAGGACTCGCCGCATTCATTTTCTGTTCAATATCCGACAACACACCTCGCGCGGTTTCGTAGTCCTTTCGCAAAGAATAAGTACGTGCTAACTGTGTTGAAAGGATGAGGAAATCATCGCCTGTTGCGTTTTCGCGCGCAGCTTTGAATCTTTGTTCGCTGAATTCCGGATTACTAAAATCCCAAAGAGCATTCAGGTCCAAGGCCATGGCGAACTCCAGTTGCAGAACAAGAAGGGCTAAAAAATTTAACATATTCACCAGGCGCAATGAGTATGGTCAGTGAGCTGGTGTTTCACACAAGTGTTTTCTAAACACAGCAGGTCGATCTCCGCCAATTAAAGAGATCGTTGCCGTCAGCTGGTCGCCCTGTCTTAAATACTCTATTTCTTGCGGATAGTCGTGGTCAGGATTCGTAAAGACAACGTTGTTACGGGTCGTTTGTGTTGCGGCAAAAGAGGTTGACCCTTGTCCAGCGGGGTGCGCCGTATATACGAAGGTGCCGTCCTCCCCGTATCTGATACTCAGCACCTCATAAAAGCTAACCTGGTTTTCTTTAATGGCAATGGCAATGCCATTACCAGACCCAGTGAAGACACAACCAATACTTTCACAACTGTACTCATACGCGATCCTTCTGTTTGAACTACGACAGCTTCTCCCTTGACTGGCAATTACCCGCTAACCAATATTCGAAAGCTAATTTTTGGTGTGCGTCTACTCCCTTCGAACTCAGTGAACAACTAAACAGTCAGGTTCAGCTTTGCTCTTTCGAGCGGTTGCAGCCGTTCATCGGGATCCAACGAGGGAATTGCTGACAGCAACAGCCGCGTGTAGTCATGTGTTGGCTGGGTAAAGACACGCTCAACTGGCCCCTGATCAACTATGCTGCCTGCGAACATCACCAACACTTCATCGCAGAAATCCCGAACCACGCGAAGATCATGAGCGACAAACAGATATGTTAAGCCAAGTTCTTGCTGCAAGGCATCCAACAGCTCCAGAATCTGTGACTGCACCGAAACGTCAAGTGCAGAAACCGATTCGTCGCAAACAACCAGCCTTGGCTCCAGTATCAGTGCGCGGGCTATGCCAATGCGTTGACGCTGCCCGCCTGAAAATGCATGGGGGAATCTGATAGCTGAATCAGCATCGAGCTGAACACGTGCCAACATGTCAATTACTTTTTGCCTGCGACTCGCTCGATCACCTAATCCATGGATGATCAACGGCTCTTCGAGGATCTCTTGGACCGTCATTCGAGGGTTCAATGAGGCAAACGGGTCCTGGAAAATCATCTGGATCTCTTTGCGCAGTGGTAACAGTTCTTTTTGTTTAAGCGCGTGAAGTTCCCGCCATCCGCTACTGCTGAGGTAACGAACCGAGCCTGAATCGGGATCGATTGCCCGCAGAATCGATCTGACCAGAGTTGTTTTGCCAGAACCAGATTCTCCGACAATACCAAGCGTAGTGGCCTGGTTAACGTCAAATGAAACCGAGCGAACGACGGACTGGCCCGAGAAGGACTTACAAAGATTTTGAACAGACAATATTTTTGTCACTCGTTGTACTCTCGAACCTGGTGGCCGTCAGAGGATCCCGTTAAATTGGTATTGCAACCTATGGCGGCGTGTTTAAACCAATCATTTGAGTGGCGGTGACCAATGCCTGCAACGCCTGCCCCAGGCTGCGATGCCAGAAGGTGTGTCGTGTAGGCATGCTTTGGCGTTTTTAACACCTGCCGCACGCTGCCGCTTTCCACAATCTGACCCTTGTACATGACAATGACCCGATCGGCGATCTGGGCCACAACACCAAGGTCATGAGTAATAAACAGCACTGAATTGCCGAGCTCGCTCTGTAAGGATTTGATCAGAACAAGTATTTCTGCCTGGGTCGTGACGTCCAACGCAGTTGTTGGCTCGTCACAAAGCAGCAACTGCGGATTGCAGATCAACGCCATTGCTATCATTACCCGCTGACGCATGCCGCCAGAAAACTCGAAGGGATACATCTGCATTCTGTTTTTGGCATCCGTAATCCCGACCCGTTCCAACATGCTGGCGGCTTCCGCCATTGCATCGTTTCGGCTGACATCGCGATGACACAGTACGGCTTCTGCAACCTGATCGCCTACGCGGTGAACGGGAGATAGGGCTGTCATGGGCTCCTGAAAGACGATGCTCACCAGATCCCCTCGCAGACGCCGTAAAGCAGGATCCCGTTCATCAAGAGAAGTAACCTCAATGGGTTCACTGCCCAGAGGCTGCAGCGTGATCGCGCCGGAGATTCGCGCTGTGCCTGGCAGCAATTGCATGATGCTATTGGCTGTGACGGACTTACCGGAACCAGATTCACCGACAATTGCCATAATACAGCCACGCGGCAAATCAAAAGAAACCTCGTTGAGCGCTCGAACGTTGCCAAGTTCTGTTTTGAATTCAACAACAAGATCCCGGACACAAAGCAGATTATCACTCATGCTGCTTTCCCACTACCATAAGGATCAGCGGCATCGCGCAGGCCATCACCGAGGAAGTTAAAGGCGATTACGGTGACCACAATGAAAGCGCCAGGCAACAGCAGCCAGGGTGTCATAACAATCACCTGGTAATTCTGTGCTTGCTGCAGCAGCACTCCCCAGCTTACGACCGGAGGGCGCAGTCCGATCCCTAAGAAACTCAGAGCTGTCTCACCTAGAATCATTGCCGGTACGGCAAGCGTTGCCGTGGTGATAATGTGACTCGTAAAACTCGGTAACATGTGGCGAAACACGATTCGCGTATCACTGGCACCCATCAGTCTGGCTGCCACCACAAAATCTTCTTCGCGCATTGCCAGAAAGCGACCCCGCACTTGTCTGGCAAGCATCGTCCAGCCAAAGAGCGACAGGATAATTGTTACACCAAAGTACGTGGCAATGGGTGACCACGTTGCTGGCAATGCTGCGGAAAGCCCCATCCAGAGAGGGAGCGTCGGTATAGATTGCAGCACTTCAATTGACCGTTGCACAACATTATCAATCAAACCGCCGAGATAACCGGCAAAGCCTCCCAGCAGGACACCAAGGAAAAGTGTGAGCGCAACTCCGATGATGCCAATCGAAAGCGACACTCTTGATCCATACAGAATGCGAGAGAACACATCTCTGCCAAGCGAATCGGTACCAAGCCAATGAAAATAGCCGTCTCCATCAGATGCTACACCTACCAGGTGCCGGTCAGTCTGGATCAGGCCCCAAAGCTTATAGGGCTCACCCCTGACAAAAAAGTGAAGGTTATATCGAATATTCAAATTCTCCTGATATTCACGCATCCATGTGTCCGCGTTAATCGAAAGATCATAGGCATAGACAAAAGGCCGAAGATGAAAGGAGCCTTCTGCGTCGAAAAACCGCACGCTCATGGGCGGCGCGTTGATCGCTCTGGCATTGCGTTGCTCAGGTGTGTACGGACTGATGACCTCACAGAAAATTGCAAGGACGTAAAGGAATACGAGGATACCCCCTCCCAGCATCGCCAGCCGATGTCGACGAAAACGCAACCAGGCTAGCCGCCGGGGCGACAGATCCTCAAGATTGTTCATAGCGAATCCTTGGGTCTATCCATGCAAGTAACAAGTCAGACAACAGCATGCCGAGGACGGTAAGAACACTGAGCAGCATGATGAGACTTCCGGCAAGGTACATGTCCTGCGCAATAAGCGATTGCACCAGAAGCGGACCAGTTGTTGGCAAATTGAGCACTACGCCAACAATGGCTTCGCCGGACAACAGCGCAGGCAGCAACAGGCCGATGGTGCTGACAAAAGGATTGATCGCAATACGCACCGGATATTTCATCAACAGTTTAAAAGGCGCTACACCTTTAGCTCTGGCAGTGGTCACATAGGGTTTTTGCAATTCATCGAGCAGGTTCGCACGCATTAAGCGCATGGTGATTGCCATGCCGGAAGTGCCGACAACAATAATTGGAATCCAGATGTGAGCCAGCAGATCTGCCAGGCGCGCCCAGCTCCAGGGTGCATTCATGTACTCGGGTGAAAACAAACCCCCTATGCTCACACCGAAAACCGTATGGCCGAAATACATGAGCAACAGGGCAATGAGAAAATTTGGCGTCGCCAGGCCCAACAAACCTATAGTGGTGAAGGTGTAGTCCGCCGCTGAGTATTGTCGTATCGCGGAATAGATGCCGATCGGCAGCGCCAATATCCACGTGAAGATCAGCGCGCCCACGGTAACAAGCAACGTATACCCCAATCGCTCCCATACCAGCTCATTCACTGGTCTGGCATGAAGGTACGAGAAACCCATGTCCCCGGTAATGAAGTTTCCAATCCAGAACACGTACTGCAGAGGCAACGGCTGATCCAGATTGTATTGCGCACGGAGATTCTGGATGCGCTCATCACTCATATCCACGCCACTCGAAGAAAGCTGCTCCAGCGTCGCCGTCACTATGTCACCAGGCGGCAGCTGTACGACAATAAACACGAGTATGGAAATGATACCCAGAGTTGGGATCATGCCCATTAGGCGCCTAATCACGTACTTCCTCATCTATCAAAGTACCACGTAGATGGGTGATAAGGCATCGTGCCCCTGATATCCCAGCCCCAGAGCCCCTCATCGACAACGTTCTTCAGTCTCTCAGATACAACAATCGGCTGCGGAGCAAGTCCTACTGTGCCGATGGTCCATAACTGTTCCGCATTGGTTGCCAGAATCTGTTTACCCAGCTGCACTCGGTGAGCAGAATCCATGGTAGTAACAAATTCGTCAGCAATACGCTGCAGTTCAAGAATCTCCGGTGGCGGTCGGTCGCCTTTCTCACCATTCGTTAAATACCAACGTGACCACTCACTCCACATGGCCAGGCTTGCAGCTATTTTGCGCGGCACCCAGAAGTCCGGGTTCCCTGGAAACAAAATGTCAGTTGTTCTGTCTGCATGCCACAAGGTCATCACAAATTCGTTGGACATGGCTCTCGCCAATTGCAGGCCACGATCAATCAAGCGAGGTCGAACATCAATTCCCACCGCGTTCCAGTAACTGGCTATCAGCTCCATGGAGATTTGTTTGGGCGTTTCGGTATCTACATACTCAAAGGTTGGGATGAACTTGCTCCCATCTGGAAACTCACGCATGCCGTCTGCATCAACATCAAGTAATCCGATCTCGTCGAGCAGGCGTTTCGCTTCAAGCGGCTGATATTTTGTATACGCGGTTGCGAAGTGGGGTTCAAAATAATCGCTTTCCGGAATAACCGTTACCTGCCTGGGCACACCACGGCCGAAGTAGATGATTTCGTTCATCTCATCACGATCAATTGCAACCGATAACGCACGCCGGAACCGCACATCCTGAAAAAGGCTCCGCAAGCGTTCGTCGGCATGGTTCATATTGGCCTGAATAGCCAGATCACTGCCATGCAGACGACGCCAGATTTTTACCTGAATGCCGCTGCTTTTTTCTCCAAGTTTTAACAGCGGGATATCCTGGGTTGGCAGACGGAAGCCCGCAAAGTCGAGCTGCCCCGTTGATGCTTTGGCCACCGCAACAGCTGTGTCTCCCACCACCTGAGCTTCAATCGCATCCACATAGGGGAGTTGTTGTCCCGCCGGGTCAATCTTGAAATAGTAGGGATTACGCACGTAGGTGCTTTGGGTCGGCGTGAACTGTACCGGCATAAACGCGCGCAAAGTTGGCTGCCTGGTGAGCTCTGGAATACGGCGCTGCTGCAAGGCCGCGGCAATGAAAGTCTGCCAGTTGATAAAGCCCGTATCGCCAAGCCGCGTTGCAATGCTGTTGGGGTCTGCGTAACTCGGATGAAACTGTTGCAGATAGTGTCTGGGTGCAACGTAGCGTTCCGGCTGTTGTGCCATGTTGTTAACAAAGAATGGGCTAGGCTTCAAAAAGGTGTATACCAGAGTCCACGGATCCACTGCGCTCAGTGTTAAGCCGATCATCTCCGGTGGCGTGACAGGCTGAAAAGAAGTGTTCAGCTGCAGATCATTAACAGCAAACAGGAAGTCTGCTGCGGTTAACGCTCTCCCATCAGACCATTTTAATCCGCGGCGCAGTCTGACCGTCAGCTCGCGACCATCTGCACTGTACTGATAGGATTCCGCAAGGTTAGGCAAGATCGTTTTATGATCCGGTGCAATTGTGAACAAACCTTCAGGACTGAAGAACATGGAAACGTCTTCGGTAATCAGGCGGGCCGTTCCTCCGTAACGCCCTATTGAATCATAGGGCGCAATAACGATGGGATCTTCGGGCAACCTCTCCTTGACCGGCGGCAGATCCTTCGCCATGAGCAGCGGACTCTCATGAAACTCTGTCAGGTTTAGCTGCGATGCGGTTTTGGCGGGAGACAGCCAGGCTTCGGGATAACGCGGCGGTGCACCGCTTCGGCTTGCCGCGAGCGCGACAGAAGAGAGACAGGCGAGCACAATGACCATGCCACCCAGCACACCGCACACACTTCCACCAAGCGTTCTCATCTTCATCCGTTCACCTTACAGGAATAAGATTTTGGCTTGCCAGCAGTTGTTCTGTATCTGCAAACACAGGGGTTGCGCATGCAACCCCTTTCAGGAGACCTGAGTTAGAGCTTTGCCTCCAGAGTAAGGCGATAGAATCGATCCGGACCCAGGTATTGGATGTTAGTTGTGCTGTCAAACAATCCATATATGGAGGATCCCACAAAGTGGACATAGTCCTCGTCCAGCGCATTTTCCACCGACAGTCTCAGGCTGTATTGCTCTGATGGGGACGTCACACCAAAGCGCAGGTTAAGAAGACCATACGAATCGATATCAAATCTGGGGTTTGGAATAACGCCGCCAGTTGTGTTCTTTTCATCCTGCCAGCTGTATTCGAGACGAGTGAACCCGCGCCAGCCGCTTTCACCAAGATCAAACCGATAACTACCAATGAATGAAGCTGAAATTTCTGGAATGAAGGCAAGGTTGGTGCCTTCGGCCGCCGGTTGTTGAACATACTCCTCGTAGGTGACGTCGATGTAAGAAAGCGCTGCCGTGAGCGTCAATCCTTCAATTGGTGTCACATAGCTGATGTCTGCCTCAAAACCCATTGACTCCACCTCATCAATACCCAGGTTTTGCGTAAAAGTATTGTCCTGATTGGCATTGATGCGTTGATAGTCTTCCACCGTTTGATGGTAAAAGGCTGTGTTAATCGAAAGTGTGTTGTCCAGGAAGAGGCCTTTGATGCCTAACTCAATCAACGTTGGAATTTCGGGTTCAACCACAGGCAGCCCATCTCCGGGTGCGATGTTTCCAGCACGAACACCGGTGGTTACATCGATGCCAGCCCCTTTGTAACCGCGTGACCAGGTCAAATACGTATTGATCTCATCCGTCAGGGCAAACCGGGCAATAATGCGGCCGGAAAAATCTGTATCGTCCACGGTTTGCGCACCTGAAATTGAACCACCAACAAATCCCAGGGTGTTAAAACCAAAATCAGGATTAACCGCAAACACGGTGTAGTCGAGTTCTGCATCTTTCTTTTCATCAGTGTAGCGGGCGCCTAAGACCAGTGAGAAACGATCCGTTAAGTCCCATGTCACTTCACCAAACGCGGAAATGTGCCGCGTATCCACACTTCGTACCGCACGATTGCGAAAGTTAAGAACGTCGCCGAACACCGGATTGGCCAGCGCAATATCAATGCTGTTGCCACCATCAGCAGTCTGCTCTTCATCGAAATAAAATACGCCGGCGATGTATGAGACCGATTCGTTCAGCAACCCGGCAAGCCTGATTTCCTGGGTGAACTGCTCCGCCGTTGCAGCGGCACCGCTGAAATTCAAAAAGTCTGACTCGCCTAAAATATCCTGATCGTTGGTTTCGTCAATTTCCCAATCCCGCCACGCTGTAATCGACGTCAGGGTAGCTTCACCAAGGCTGTAATCGACCTGCAGTGATGCACCTTTGGCCTCCGACTCCTGGCGTACGTCACGTTCAAACAAGGCCACTTTGCGGTTACTCGTACCCGGCCGAATGCCAGCATTTGCCAGGGCATCTTCCAGATGGATAACGCTGCCGGGCACCTGCTGAAACAGTAATGGATCGTTACCGCCAAAAAGTCCGCCTAGAGGACCGGAGATAAGATCCTGAGCCGTGCCTGCCTGATTGTAGGTCGCCACACAGCAGTGATTGTCTTCATCCGTATAATCGAGGGTCAGTAACGCAGATAACTGATCAGACGGTTCATACAGAAACTTGCCGCGCAGTGACCACGTATCTTTGCTGTTGATATCGTCTTCGCCTCGCAGCTCGTTATCCAACATACCATCATTCTGGTGCATCGAGCCGGTGATCCGATAGGCCAGCTCGTTGTCGATTATGGGACCAGTAACGGTGCCGCGAACCCGTCGCTCACCGCGACTGCCCACCGTGACATCACCACCCATTGCAACCTCATACTCAGGCTTTTTAGTGACAATGTTGATGACTCCCGCAGAGGTGTTCTTCCCGAAGAGCGTCCCTTGCGGCCCTTTCAACACCTCCACACGTTCCACATCGTACAGATCAAAAAAACCCTGGGCCTCACGTCCCATCGGCACCCCGTCAATCACCGTTGCGACACTGGACTCAAATCCTTCGCTGAAACTGAATGTGGAAATACCACGAATAGAAGGTGACGCGGCTCGCGTTGTTGTGATCGGCGAGAAATCATACCCAGGTACAAATTTGACAATTTCGGTGATCGTGTTGAACCCGCTCTCATCAAAGAACTCATCCGTGAGTACAGAAACGGCAACGGGTGTTTCCGCAAGGGTTTCAGTCGTTTTTCGTGCAGTAACAATGATTTCCTCAAGCTCGGCAGCGGCTGCTGTCTGAGTCATCAGGGTTGTCACCATCAATAGGAATCCGGCCACGGCCACCAGATTGAACTTGCCAGGCTTAGTCATGATCTCTCCCACAATATCTCCTTATTGTGGCTCGACTATAACATAGTATTATAGTCGAACAACAATAAATGCCTGGGGTACGCCAGCATGGGGACACACTCAGATTGTGGCCTTCGACCTGGTACCTGAGTACTTGTTGGCACTTGCCCTGGGGGTGTTCAGGGGCACTCCGTCTCAACAATGAGATCAATGGCTTTGTCCAGTTCCTGATCAGGACGATAACCCGCATTCAAGCGTTCCAGGGCAAATTCTGCCGCGCGCGCCATACCGTCGGCGAGTTTCACCTGGCATTGCCAGTCGTTTGTGACGGAGCGGATTTTGCTGTTATCAAAGCGCAGCGTGTTTGCCTTGTCGCCCAGCAGCGGTCCCTCAAGCGAGGGCAGATGTGAGATCAGTCTGCTCGAAGCAATGCACCTTAAGTCCGCCCCAAATCCAAGGGCTGCAGCCACCTCCAACAGAATGCCGTTCCAGCTGTGCGCATCGTCACTGGTGATGTGGAAGTCTTCGCCGTGCGCCATCTCATTGCCATGCAACTGCACAAACGCACGGGCAAAATCTTCGGCATGAGTGAGGGTCCAGAGGGATTCTCCCGTGTCATGGACAATCACAGGTTTGCCTTGAGATAGCCGCCACGCAAAGTGATTGCCGTCGATGACCGTGCTGGGCAGACGCGCGCGATAAGTATGACTAGGTCTGACAATGGTAGATGTCATCGACGAATCCTGCAGCCGCTGTTCACAAGCGGCTTTCGCCCGACTGTAAGCCAGGTACGGATTTTCGAGAGGTGTTGATTCAGTAATCCGACTGGCGCCGTTGTTTTTCTGATAAGCAGATGCCGTGGAGATGAAGATGTACTGATTGCACCGGTTGGTGAAGAACTCGATGTCACGTTCGATCGTCTCAGGTGTGAACGCCAGAAACTGACAGACCACATCAAAACTCTGGTTTTCCAATGCCTTATAAGGTGATGCTTCCTGTAGATCACCTGTGAGCCGAACAACTTCCGCCGGCAAAGGCGCGCTGCTGTTGCCTCGATTCAAGGTTGTCACCCTATGACCGCAAGCAACAGATTCCTGTACGCAGGACGTTGAGATTTCGCCGGTTCCGCCAATGTATAGAACTTTCACGAAAGCAGACCCTGCATCATCCGGCTGCCTCCTCGAGGACTCGAGCACCACCCACCAGGTGCGCATCAACGGTGTGATCGACTTTGTGAACAAATCGGACGTTGCGACGAATACCGTATTTCGAGGCGTGTTGTTCGAATACTTCCCGCGCGCTCTCCTCAAACACTAAACGACCATCCCCCAATGAACCATCATCCATCACACGCAACGATGGATTCGCTTCGCACCGGGCGATGTCTTGTGGTGCCAGGTCCTGAACCCGCACCCCGCGCCAGTGATTCCCCAGCGCTGCATGGAACGTCAGGGCAATCATGGGTCTGAGCTGACTCGATGTATTAGGCATACCTCGGTGCCACATGCGCGGATCTCTGAAACAGACACCACCCGCAGGTATCTCCATACGGGCTGGCGGACCCCATTTCTCAAGCAGTTCCGGATGAGTTGCAGGCCGCTCACCGCGAGGCCAGGTTGCCACGGCAGTTTCACGATGCGTACCGGGATAGATTTCCGTTGCAGCGTTACCGATGGTGATGTCATCCAGCGCAACAGAGCACGATAAAGTGGTCGCCCGAGGCGGCCAGCTTTCGCCTTCAGCGTCTGCTTCTGCTTTCGTTTTCCACGTGAATGGTCGGTCAAAGTGCAGAGGCTGACTCGTGCTGCCAGGCATGTTGACGTTACCGTTGTAGAAACCGAGCCACGCACCCTCGCCCAGCAGCCCGGCGACCACCTGCTCTATCAGCGGGTTGGTCAGCAGATCGGCCCGGACAAAGGGTGCTCGACGACGCAACCCCAACTGCAGGTGTCCTTCACCGGTGTGTTTTTCATGCGGCGTGAGCTCGCCGGACGCACAAATGGCTTCAGCATCTTCACGTATCGATTCGATCAGCAGTTGCGTTGTTTCACTGGAAACAAGACCCGCGAGCACAGCATAGCCCTGCTTTGTTATGTCGTTGAGCACGCCGGCAAGCTTCTCGGGGGCAAGACTTGCTGCGGCTCGTTCTTCGTCTGTAAGGGTGTACATACCGTTCTCTATTTAACTTCTCTGTGACCAGTCGCATCGTCTCGCCAGCGGTGTGGCCGACTTTCGGGCCACAGCTGAATCATAGGCGTACCTGGCTGTTCAGGGTGGACAAATACGCGGTCTGTGCCTTCGCCAGTCAAAACCGCGCCGTTGGTTTTCAAAACCTGAATAGCGCCAGCCAGGTCAGCGACTTTTAGTGCGAGCACGTGCAGACCTTCGCCATTTTTTTCAATGATTTTCGCCACGGGAGATGAGGCATCTGTAGGAGCGAGCAGTTCGATAAACGTTCCATCCGGCAGTGGAAAAAATGCCTGATCGACATGATGTGACTCGATGACAGTACGATGCCGAAGCGCCAGACCCAGTTGGTTCTGCCAGAACATGACTGCCGCTTCCATGTCTGCAACGACAAAAATCTGGTGATCCACACCTGTGAAGGGGTTAGACGCGTTCACTGCACGGCCTCCGATACAGCGATGGAAGGTGGGTTACCCCAACCGTGCGGTGGTCCGGCAACCGGGAGTACCTTATGTGGTTGGATGACAAAGCTGCAAGAAGCACATAGTTTTGACATTTAGGTAATCCCTCTGGCATCGAAGCTCTGGCAAGGTAGCGGTTCGCCCTATATGGATTTATTATAGTCGGACAACAATAAAACTTTCATACGATTAACGCAATTGGCATCGACCTCTGTCGTATGCACGCTATAGTGTTCACAAAGCAATCGACACGCATGCAGCAGATGGCCGGAAAAAAGAAAAACACCCTGGAAGCAAAAAGAACCAGACTTTCCCCTGAAGCGCGGCGGGAGCAGATTCTGGACGCAGCCAAGCAATCAATACTCAAAGACGGGTTGCAGCAACTATCGCTGAAGAAGCTCGCGGTTGAAGCTGGGGTGAGTGAACCGCTGCTCTTTCACTATTTCTCATCGCGCCTTGAACTGCTGCAGGAGTTGCTGGAGCGCGACTTCAAGCGCTCTATCGAATCCCTCAACCGGTTGCTGGATGGTGCTGAGTCCCTGGCCGAGATTCTTAGAATCTATGTGACCAACAACTACGACCGGTGTGACGAAGGAAGTGCGATTGACATACTCCTCGCAGAAACGGAAATCGCGTCAGCGATCGAGGACTACCGCACCAAGAACGCCAGGCATCGCGAATGGTTGTTCGTGAATATCTTATCCGAGAGTTTGGGTATACCGCGCAAGAAGGCCGCTATGATCGCGCTGATGGCATCAGCTGCCTCACAGGCCGGTGCCCGCTTTGCGCACGACAGCAACATTGATAGAGAATTAGCCATCCAGACCATCATCGAGTTTGTTAGCGCGGGATTTCAGTCGCAGGCTTCCGCTGCATCATCAATCGAACTGAGCATGCCTTAGCAAACGCCTCTAGTGGGCAGGCTGTGGCGATTTACCACCACCGGAGCAAGCCGCAATAACCACTCCTTTTGGCATAAGCTCCCTGACTTTAATCGTTTAAGCCCATCTGTCAGTGAGTGCGGATGTGACAGCTTGTCAACTTACTCCCAGTAGACCTCGACTTCGTAGCCATCCGGATCTTTGCAGCGAAAGAAAACAAAATCGTCGTAGGTCTCTAAAGTGTGTGAGACATGATCTGCTTTTAGTAGTTTCTGATACAGTTCAACAACTTCGTCAGGGCTCGCCAGCCTGAAGCCGAAATGAAACCAGTCCGGCATTTTTTCTACTTTTTCAGCCGGCGCCAGGGCGAGATCCACCCCATCTGAAGTATCCCGAAGAAATACAACCTCACCGTGGCGTGTGTGTTCGACGAATCCAAAATGTTTGATATAAAACGCGCGGCTCTCGATTACGTCGTGTACACGAAGATGGAGATGATTCAGTCGCGGCATTACCTTGGGCCTGCTGATTTACAACCTGTGAACTATACCAAACGGCACCGCATCAGGCCCACAATATGTCAGCCACGCATCTTCCGTCGAGAGGAAGGGCCACGGACTTGTCGAGCCCGTCAAAATAGCTGATGGGAACTGCGGCAACTGAATTCGGGTCCGCTAAACGCAGATTGACTGCACCATAGTATCACCCATCTTTTCCGGGTTTCGGCGTACACCAGTACGCTACGCAACCGCAGTTAGCGCAGAAGTGAAACTCAATAGTTTTGGGTCCGTGCAGATACTTAAGTGTCAACCCGAACACCTGAAAGTCTTCTTCTCTGAAACCATAAGCCCACAATGAGGCCCATCGCCTGCAAAGCGTACAGTTACACAACGTAGCGTAATCAGGCATACCGGTCAGATGCCATTTAACTGCGCCACAATGACAGGAGCCTTCGATCATATCTAACTTCCCAGGCGTTTCGACTGACATTACAGTTTTCGTATCGCCAGTTCACCGCTTATTAATTGTTGGTGTTGCTTACCGCAAGCTAAAGCCCGGAGGCCCGTCACTCAAGCCATCCAGGAGCAGCATGTTGCCAGGCGCACAGCTTTCTTGTACAACAAACTCACTTAACCCAAGCACCTCGGATGAATCTAACATGAAAACCAACCCGGGCCCGTACGACCTGGCTTCAACACCGCTTATCATGACACCCGGAGGTGACGGCATCGTTAAACCGCATTCACCAGACTTCTTCGAGGAGCTGGGTCGGGATTTTAATGCATTTAAAGGACATGTCCTGGTCATGACTTTTGCCTTCGACGAAGCCTGGTCAACCTGGGAGATACATCCCCACGGCGATGAATTTGTGTATCTTTTAGAAGGAGACACTGATTTCATTCTTCATACAGCCGAAGGCAACGTTACCGTACGCGTAAACGAACCAGGCTCATATGTTGTGGTTCCCAGAAACACCTGGCACACGGCCAGACCTTATGCGCCGACCCGGATGTTGTTTGTCACACCCGGCGAAGGAACTTTGAATCAAGCCGAACCAGGTGAGTAAACCGACTTTTACCATGCCCCGGAGTATCCAGGCAGCCTTCCAACACCCGCGAAGTTAAGATATTCTCCTGCCATGCGTAACTGATTCCACACAGATTGAGTTTACGGCGTACCTGACTTGTCAGCGCCTGTCTGTGTCTGGAATTGGAGCTATGCGTGTTATCCCTCGATTTACCTTCTCCTGCTGTTGCCTATGTGCGATGGTCTTTCATGCGTGCGATCTTTCATCGCGGTTGGTGGCTTGTCACAAGCCTGTACCTTGTTGTTGATGCGCAGTTAAGTCCATTACAGCTTGTGTCACTGGGAACGGCCCAGGCTTTAACCGTTCTGATATTTGAAATCCCGACAGGGGTGGTGGCAGACAACTACAGTCGAAAGTGGTCCATCGTTGTTGCACACCTATTGATGGGCAGTGCGATGCTGACCACTGGTCTTGTGACCTCCTTTCCCGCCCTTGTTGCAACCCAAATGGTGTGGGGGCTTTCCTGGACATTTTCATCGGGCGCTGATGTCGCCTGGATCACAGACGAACTGGATGATCCTGAAAAAATTGTCAAAGTACTGAGCATCGCAGCGCGATGGGGATTGCTTGGCGCTGCCCTGGGATTGTGCCTTTTTGGTGGCCTTGCCTGGCTCACTAACCTTGCCACAGCTATTGTTTTAGCAGGTGGGTCTATGTTGATACTCGGCACGTATGTTGCTGTTCGCTTTACTGAAACCAGATTGAGTCCTTCTAACAAAACAACCCTGTCTGAATTCTGGACGACCTTGAAATCCGGTTCCCGCTTAGCAACTTCTGACCGGCCAGTCATGCTGATTCTGGTGGTCACCTTCCTGGTGAACGGCGCCGATGAAGCGTTCGGCCGGTTAATCCCCAAAAGTCTCATTGAACTTGGCTTGCCATCCGCACCTGATCCTATTGTGTGGCTAACCACACTTGGCCTGGCAACACTGGGTGTTGGTGCATTAACTCTGCGCATACTGGAACATCGGATGCGTGGCAATTCGTCCCTGCGGCTGCTGTACCTTGGTGCTTGTATGCTGGGTGCATCTGGCCTCCTGCTGTTTGCGCTCGCGCCATCCCCGCTTATTGCCATGGCTGGTGTGCTCGTTGTTCATGGGATCGCTTTCAACGTTGTCCGTATGGTCGGCATCATCTGGATGAACGACAGATCGACCAGCGATGTCCGAGCAACAATGCAGTCATTTCTTTCACAAGCAGAGAATTTTGGCGAAATGAGCATCGGATTCTGCCTTGGTGTGATTGCACAGTTGTATGCCATCTCTTCAGCGATGTTTGGCGCTGTTGTGGTGGTGGCGATCGCGGCCTGTTTGATTTTCAGTAAGCAGAATTACAGATAGCTCGCAGGGTCAGGCAGCTGCGCCACAGTTTCTGATTTACAATCATGGGTGCACGTATAATAATGTGTTTCATTATTTGCTCCACCAGGATCAGGATTGCGTTATGGCGCAGAACGGACCTCTCAAATTCAAAGGTGTGCCTGGATCTCCCTACACCCGAAAAATGCTGGCGTACCTGCGCTTTCGACATATCTCATACGAACTGCTGATCGGAGATCAGAGTGCAGCCATGGGACTTCCTGAAGCCAGGGTGGGCCTGCTGCCAACCTTCTACCTGCCCAACGCGGACGGAAAATTAGAGGCGGTGGTCGATTCAACGCCCCTGATTAGACGTTTCGAGTCTGAGTTTAAAGGCCGCGAAGCTATACCTGCTCACCCGGTGTTGAACTTTCTTAACTATCTGATCGAAGACTATGCAGACGAATGGCTGACCAAGGCCATGTTCCATTATCGATGGTATTACGCTGCAGACATTGACATGGCGGGCACTATTCTGCCGCACTGGAGCAACATTCAGGCATCAGCCGAAACGCTGCAGAGGCTGAAGCAGCAGTTTTCCGAGCGGCAGATCTCACGCCTTTATGTTGTTGGCTCTAACGATACCACTGCACCGGTTATTGAAGCCAGCTATAAACGTTTCCTCAGCATCATGGATGCGTTGATTGAAAAGCAGAAATTTGTGCTGGGCGCCAGGCCTTCTTCAGCTGATTTTGGACTGTATGCACAACTGACGCAGTTAGCCAGGTTTGACCCCACACCAGCCTCAGTATGTCTGGCATCTGCACCCAGAGTATCCGCGTGGACCGACATTGTTGATGATCTGAGCGGCCAGCCTGCACCAGACGATGCCTGGATGTCCGTCGATGACGTAAAAGCTGTGTCAGGTGATCTGTTAAATGAAATTGGTCGCACTTATGCGCCCGCATTGCTCGCCAACGCGGCTGCATTGAAGTCGGGACAGGAACAGATGGAGACCACCATCGACGGCCAGCCCTGGGTTCAACCCACATTCCCTTACCAGGCCAGATGCCTGCAATGGATCAACGCGGAATATCAACAGCTTGACACTGCAGCGCAAACCCAGGTGAACGACATCCTGGCTGGCACTGGCTGTGACACCATAATCTTTCAGGACGCCTGATGAAAAAAATACTGATTGGCATACTTGTTGTAGCGATACTCGTTGGTGCAGCCGCCGCAATTGTTCTTAACACCAGAGCCGGGCAGGATGCGTTGTTCAAGCGCGCAGCAACCCTGGTTATGAACCAACCTGTTGACAGCTTTGATGGGCTGCGGGTTGTCGTGTGCGGCAGCGCTTCTCCCCTGGGTAACGACATGAATCGGGCGCAGGCGTGTATTGCTGTTGTCACGCCAGAACACCTGTTCCTGTTTGACGTCGGCGCGCGCTCACCTGTGCGCATTTCCCAGGCGCGCTTGCCTCTGGGGCGAATCAACGGCGTGTTTCTGACACATTATCATTCAGACCACATTGCCGCGCTGCCGGATGTGAACATGACATCCTGGGTGCAGGGGCGCCCTGGACCATTACAGGTCTATGGTCCAGAAGGTGTCGAAAGCGTGGTTGAAGGGTTCAATACCGCATATCAGCTGGATCGCAGCTACCGTACAGCCCACCACGGCAGTGAACTGTTAGCCCCTGAGCGTGGGTTTATGCAGGCCAATACAATCGCCACAGATGCGGTGGTGTGGCAGGACGACAAGCTGACCATTACTTCATTTACTGTTGCACATCCGCCCATTGAGCCTGCCGTTGGCTATCGCGTGGATTACCGCGGACGCTCTGCGGTGATTTCCGGAGACACCAATGCGACAGATACCCTCTTTGCTGCAGCAGTAGGCGCTGACCTGCTGTTTCACGATGCGCTGTCACGCACGCTGCTGGACCCAATGATCGAAACCGCTACCGAACTTGGTGTGCCGCGCATGCCTGACATCATGCACGATGTTATTGACTATCACGCTGATGCCACCACCTTACCAACGCGCTCCACCGCGGCTGGTATCAAACAGCTGGTCTTCTATCACATGGTGCCTGTACCTGCGAATGCGCTGGCCGCAAACATGTTCCTGCGGGATCTGCCGGATGACATTATTCTTGCGCAGGACCTGCATACATTTGATCTACCGCCAGAATCCAGCGACATCATCATCCATGAACCTTAAAACCAGAATTCGTTCTACCTTTATGCGGCATGCGACTACCGCGCAATACCTCGACAAACAGCGCAGCAAGGCACGCAAACTCCGGGAAAAACAAGGCACCCCACCCACCGTCTACTATTTTCATCAGGTGGATGACCCGTATAGCCACCTCGCTGTGCAGAAACTGGATCAGCTGAAGTCTCGTTATGCACTGGCATTTCAGCCTTACCTGGTCACTAAACCAGAAGCTGCCTACCAGGGCAGCGCCGCACACTTCGATCAGTGGGCATTGCGGGATGCACAGAACATCGCGTCAGACTACGGCACAGTTTTCTCTCCCACCCTCAGCGCGCCTGCTGCTGAAGATGTGACATCAGCAAACCGAATCCTCGCTGCCCATCTCGAAGCAGACAGCTTTGCTCAGGTTGCAACAGATTTAGGCAACACGCTGTGGCAGATGCGTGGGCTCGACACCACCGCCCACCTAGGCAATGGTGCGGATCCTGGTGAAACCGCCGTACGCCAGGGAAACACAACACGCCGTGCACTCGGTCACTACCAGGGCGCCATGTTTTACTTTGACGGTGAATGGTTCTGGGGGGTTGACCGCATCCGCCTGCTGGAGCAGCGTTTGATAGAGGAAGGCTATGACCAACTATCGGGGCCACCCTGTGTGCCGGAACCCACACCGCTGGCTGTTCATGGCAAAAACCTCGAAGGCATTGTGCTCGAATACTTCCCTTCCCTGCGCAGCCCCTACACCGCCATAGGTCATCAGCGCGTGCTGGACCTTGTCAAAAACAGCGGGGTCGCCGTAAAAGTCCGTCCTGTCATGCCCATGATGATGCGCGGCATTCCTGCACCACGTGCCAAACAGCGTTACATCATCACCGATGCCGCGCGAGAGGGCCGCGCCCATGGCGTGCCTTTCGGGCGCATTGTTGACCCATTTGGTGAACCTGTAAGGCGCGCCTTTGCCCTGTTCCCGAGCGCAGATGAGATCGGCTTCGGTATGGAATTTGTCACCGCCTACCTCGATGCGGCGTGGTTCAAAGGCATTGACATCACCAGAGAGCAGGGCCTTAAACAGGTGGTTGAGAATGCTGGCTTAGAATGGCAGAAGCTGACAGATTCCTCTCAGGATGACCGTTGGCAATCCATATTAGAAAGCAACTTACAGGTGTTAACCCAGGAAAACCTCTGGGGGGTACCCAGTTTCAGGGTATTGGGTGGCAATTCAAACGAGCCCTATGCGTGCTGGGGCCAGGACCGCATCTGGCGGATAGCCAACGAGATCGTCAAGAGAGCCTAGTGGACAAAACATCAGATAATCGCCGCGCCCGCGGAGAAACCACCAAGCTTGCACTCATGCGCGCAGCAGAAAAACTGATCGCAGAGCACCGGGTTGAGAACGTTTCGATCAGAGAGATAGTTGCGGCGGCAGGACAGAAAAACGAGTCTGCTCTGCAGTATCACTTCAAAAACCTGCGCGGCCTGCTGCGGGCGATCCGCACAATGCGATCAGAACAGGTTCAGGCAAGACGCGCAGAATTACTCGATGCGCTGCTCGCAGAAACAAACAACCCTTCTTTACAACAGCTCTGCAGCCTTATGGTTGAACCTACGTATCAACTGGCCCGAGGCGATGTAAATTTCCGGCGTTACATCAAAGCTTTCGGACATGAGCTTGCCCTGTTGGAATCATCTCCGCTTAAGGCCATATCGAACTCAAGTGGAGGCGGCAAAAGCGGTCAGCAGATCGGACGTATGCTGAGACAAGCACTACCGCATCTCGACGAGGAAGACTTCCGGCGCCGGATGGACTCAGCGATTATGCTCTGCGCCACATCCATGTATCACCATGCCAGACAGAAGAACGCGTTTCGTGGTCATCAGTCGGAACTTTTCCTGCACAGCCTGTTAGACGCATTGTTTGGCTTGTTAAGCGCACCGGTTTCACCAGACACCCTTGCGCTCAAGCAAGGGGTCTGAACCCGCCTTTTAGTTACTCCAGTAAATATAGGTATCCGTCGCTGGATCCATTTCCTGGCGCAGGTGTTTATCCACATTCACCGGCATAGCACCAACAGAGTCCCAGAGTGGCGGTACCATCTCGTCATTGTGCTGTTTCAGCAGCGCCAACATGTCCTCTACCTGATCAGGGTTCTGCTCGGCAAGGTTGGTGCTCTCTCCCGGGTCACTGGCCAGATCGAACAGCCATGTGTTTCCGCCCAGCGGATCGATTGCCAACTTCCAGTCATGATGCCGCACAGTTCGGTAATCGCCTGCTCGCCAGAATAGTGTTTCATGGGGGTTAGGGAGATTAGATTCTCCTCTGGCATAGGGCAGCAAGCTGACGCCATCAATCTGATGATCGACCCTGGCACCAGCGGCGTCTGCCGCGGTGGCGTAGATATCAAAATGGTGGACCGGCGCCTCATACGTCTGGCCCGCGGGGATGCCTGCCGGCCATTTAACAAAAAAAGGTACGCGGATACCGCCTTCAAAATTGGTTATTTTCCAGCCGCGATACGGTTTATTCAGGTCCGCAATACCCACATAGCCCGCACCGCCGTTATCCGAAGTGAAGATAACAATGGTGTTCTCATCCAGGCCATTGTCCTTTAAAGCCTGCAGAACCCGTCCAACACCACGATCGAGCCCTCGAATCATGCCGGCATAGACCCGTTCCGTGTGATCCTCTATATGCGCCAGCGCCTCATAATCCTGCCTGGCAGCCTGCAGCGGTGTATGTGGTGCCCAATGGGCAAGATACAGGAAAAAAGGCCGATAACGATTATTCTCAATGACCTTAACCGCCTCGTCCGTATAGTAATCGGTCAGATAACCACCGGGTTCGAACGCGTCACTGCCGTTATAACTCGCAGCGTACTTCATGCCTGCCCACAAAAATCTGTCTATGGGATCGTACGGGAGTCTGGCATTCACCACATTGGAATCATCTTCCTCTGCATACAACCCTGAGTGCATCAGCAGACTCTGATCAAACCCCTGGTCATGCGCCGCGCTGCCGTTTTCCCGGCCCAGATGCCATTTGCCAATGTGTGCAGTGTAATAACCCTGTTCTTTCAATAGTTCCGCAATGGTGATTTCGCTGGCTGGCAAACCCATCTGCCCATAGGGGACGGTACGCGGATTTTCGGTTGGCACAGACTGCGGTCCGGTATTGCTGCGCATCATACTCAGCGCCGTCGACATACCCGCAGGTGTGGGTGTGAATTCAAACCCAAAACGCGAGCCGTATCGGCCCGTCATCATCATGGCTCGGGAAGGCGCACAGGTTGCCTGGCCGGCATAGCCGCTGACAAAGTTGATGCCGGCCTGAGCAATCGAATCAATACTCGGCGTTGGCACAGTCCCGCCAGCCACGCCACCACCATTAAATGTCAGATCGTTCCAGCCCAGGTCGTCAGCGACAATCAGCACAATATTGGGTTTGTCATTACCGGGTTGCGGCGTATCAGGGCCACGTTGCCAATCTACTGCCTGATGAGGTCCCACCGGAGTGTTCCGGTCTGACATAAAGGAGATGCCTGCCAGCATGATCTGAACCCGAAAGAAATAGGCTAAAGACACAAGAACGACCAAAAATAGCGCTGTGATAAGCATTCTTTTACCGACCATATTGTTAAGCCCCCGCCCGCAAGATGGATCTATTGATTTGCCGGCAGCTTAACATATAATGCATATCATTAAATAACCTGGCCGCCGGAATCATGAAAATTTTACGCACGCCTGATGAGCGCTTCGAAGGTCTGGCGGATTACCCGTTTGCGCCCCATTACACCACCATCAGAACGCACGAAGGCAGCGACTTGCGCATTCACCACCTCGATGAGGGCCCAGCTGACGGCCCGCTGGTATTGTGTATGCATGGCCAGCCAGTCTGGAGCTACCTGTATCGGCATGTGATCCCCTACCTGAACGCAGCGGGCATGCGGGTCATTGCGCCGGATCTGGTCGGCTACGGAAAGTCAGACAAACCTGCTGCGCGGGAGGACTACAGCTACGAACGCCAGGTCGAATGGATGGGCAGATGGCTGGAGGCCAATGATTTCAGGGGTATTACCTTTTTTGGACAGGACTGGGGCGGTCTTGTTGGGCTGCGGCTGGTGGTCAATCACCCGGAACGTTTTGATCGAGTGGTCATCTCCAACACCGGCCTGCCCTACAACCCCGACGTCCCTGCGGAAGTGGTCAATGAGGTGGAAGATTTCCGCGCCAACCAACCCACACCCAGCCTGATCGAGATGCAGGCCGCGTTGAGCAAAATGGATACAGGCGGTCATCCCGCACGCAAATTTGCCTACTGGCAGAAGTGGTGCTGGGAAACAGAAGATCTACCCGTAGGATTCATCATGTCGATGATGCTGGAGCCGTCAGCAAAACCGGTGCAGGCTCTGAAATTTCTGCTGAACAGAATGGGTGTCACATCACCCCTGCCAACCCCGCTTGCAAAGGCTTACGAAGCCCCCTTTCCTGATCCCAGTTACAAAATGGGGCCGCGGGCAATGCCAAGCCAGGTACCCACGCTACCCACCTCGCCATCTTTAGAGGAACAACGCAAAGCCTGGGCATTCTTCGAAACATTTGATAAGCCTTTCCTCTGTGCATTTGCCGACAACGACCCGGTTACCCGGGGTGGAGAAGCTCAGTTCAAAGAAAAAGTGCCTGGCGCCAGAGGTTTACCGCACACCACCATTAAAGGTGGCGGCCATTTTGTGCAGGAGAATGCGCCCGACCAGGTTGCCCAGGTCATCATAGACCTGATCCGATCTACGTCTTAAGCAACGATCACATCATCAGTGCAGGAATCACCCGGATGAATAAAGTGTCTTGGATCTGGGTTGCCTGTGGGGCTGTTTATCTGGCTTTCTTCAGCTGGTACACATCTTTCAGCGGCCCTCTGACACAAGCCGAAATTGATCACTACATGGCTTATTTTGAAAGACAAGGCGCCAATATAACCCCGGAACGCCTGTCAAACCTGCGCCGATTCATGCTGGAAGATACCGGCGATGATTTTGTCATGGTCAACGTGATCGACATGTACGATCAGCCGCTGGCCCTTCCAGGCGTCAACGCCGGCGACACCAGTGACGATGTACTGAACAAGTACATGCAGTACATGTATCCCGCGCTGTTCGCCCGCGCCTCACATCCGGTTCTGTTTGGCAGCGCAGCCGGCACAGCATTGGACCTGATGAATGCACCCGACATGCATAAATGGACCCGCGGTGCAGGCTTGCGCTACCGCAGCAGACGTGACATGTTAGAGATTTCCACCAACCCTGAATTCGCCGGCGCCCATGAGTTCAAGGTTGCCGCCATGGCCAAGACCATTGCCTTTCCTATCGACCCCTGGTGGCACCTCGGTGACCCGCGTCTGATCCTCGGTCTGATTCTGGCATTGCTCGCCAGCATGTTCAGCTGGTGGTCTACCGCAAAGCGTCAATAAGCGCACCTCGCTCATGAAGCGCCGATAATCAGACGATTGTTAACCCGCTCTAGCGGGAATCGCGGCTGCACAGTGATAAGATCACCAGCCAGGCCTTTACCGAAGTACGCTCTGATATGCGCCTTCACCGATTCAGGCTGGGTCTGAAAATATCGCTGAACCCGTTGCGAGAGCCAGACGCCGTGGAGATTTGCCACGTGTTCGCGCTCAACACCGTTGTACAGAATGCGCTCCGCCGGCAAAGAGGGCTGATCCTGTTCCGGAGACATTTCGTAGCCAGCTGACGCACCCTGCCGATTCATGGCCTGGTTAAACGCCAATGCACCCAGGACAAACGGTTCGCCATATTCCTGGGCAATGAAGTTCAGAATATCGAGGGACGTCTGCGGTACTTCGTCATCCGGGAAATATTCAACCGGTCTGGAGTAAAACTCTGGCGACACAACCTCCGGCACCATCATGTGCTCTACCCAACGAAACGTTCTTGGGGCGTGATCCTGCATGACCCGCAAACCAGCTGGATCTCTTCCAAGATGAGCATGCATCGCGCCCATTACAGCATAATCAGCTGCGGACGGGTGCCCGCCAAGAAAATAAGGGTGATGCACCAGATGTGCTTCAAACAACTGGAGCAGCGTACGGTACTTTGTATCGAGCATCTGACGCATCTCATCTGTCGATTCAGGGAGACCATAACTGCGCATGCGATCAGCAATAAGACTGCCGTACTTCAACAATTCTTCGTCGCTGCCCTGGGGCTTAAAAGAACGACCAAAATCCATTCTCACGAACGCATCATTTTCTTCAAACATCCATCGATGCAGCCAGGCCAGTCGCACCAGACCTTCACTGGCCAACACTTCCATAAGATGCACAAAAGTACGTTGTCGTGGTGTATCTGGAAACGCAGGCAGCTCCGGAAACCGGGCTTCCAGGTATTCGACAATCTCAACACTGTCCTGAATGACTTCACCCTTGGGTGTCAGTAACTGTGGAATACGGTGGCTGCCGGAAGCGGGGCGGACTTTGTTGCGAAACACAGGGTCGCTGGGTAACCGCTCGACAAAAGGAATTCCCTTTTTACGAAGATAGGAGCGTACTTTTGCCGTGTAGTAAGACGCATATGATCCATAGAGTGTGTACGTTTCGGACATCAAACCAACCTATATCTGTCGCTTAAGTTTTAATCGGTACGCTACGAGGAAAGGCAGCAGAATCAGCGCCGTCAGCAGCAGTACAATGAAGCCAGCACCAACACGCTCGGCCAGATAGTTGGACAACAACTGGCCCGTCTGCGAATACCCTGCAGGCAATGGTCTCACCTTATTTTCTATGGTGAATTGCTCATAACCCGACAACATACGTTGAAATCGAGCAGGCTCTGCCGCCTTGAGGTCGTTTACTTCTCCAGGATCCACCATGATGTTGTACAGGTGCCATTCTTCGTTCCCCAGCGGCGGCCTGTTGCGTACAAGTTTATAGTCACCCTGGAAAAACGCGGCATGGCCGGTCAGTTCGTACCCCACCGAATCGTCTTCACTGTAAACGCGATCGGCTTCACCTCTGAGTAGTGGCAACAGATCGCGGCCGCTCATCGGCAGAACGGGCCTGCCGCCAAATCTGGGACCTGGCCTGTCGACCCCGGCTATCGATAAAAGAGTGGGTGTGATATCGGTCGCCCAGGCAAAGGCATGGGTGAGCTTTGCCGTTGCGGCTAGCGGATCACCAGCAAAAATCAAGGGTACCCGTAACCCGCCTTCGCCGGTATAAAATTTGTAAAACGCAAGTGGGCTGGCCGCCGCACTGGCAAAACCCGGGCTGATACTGTTGTAGCTACCCTTCAGTCCCAGTCGCTCATAATCGGTGTGATAGCCCAGACTCCTGGATACTCTCCGGCTCAGATAGGCATCTGGATCATCCGGTCCGCTGGCCTCCGCACCATTGTCCGAGGTAAACACGAAAACCGTATTTTCATAGACGCCCTGGGCCTTTAAATACTCGATCAAACGGCCGACATGAAAATCCATGGCTTCAATCATGCCTGCGTAAACTGCCATACGCTTTGCCTCGTAGCGTTTACGGTCCGGGCTGAGTGAGTCCCAATCTCTGGTGCTTGCCATGCGCACCATGCCGGTATCAGCCGGAACAAGGCCCACGTCTATCGCCCTCTGTCGCCGCTGCTCCCGCAGAACATCCCAGCCCTGATCATAAATGCCCATGTAGCGGTCAATGAATTCCTGGGGCGCCTGCACCGGTATGTGCACGGCCTGAAACGGTACGTAGGCAAAAAACGGTTTACCGTCCTGCAGATTGCCATCGATAAATTCAATGGTCTTGTCGATCAGGAACCGGGACGAATAGAAATCATCCGGTAACTCAAAGCGTTTGCCGTCTGCAAACCAGTTGGCCTCCTCGTAGATCGGCAGATAAGGTTTCTGCTCCCAGTTATCCGCACCGGAGTCCATCAAAGCCACGGTTCGCTGAAAACCCCGCCGGCTCGGCAGCTTGTCAGGTGTCGCACCCAGATGCCATTTACCAGCCATGTAGGTATGGTAGCCCGCGTCTTCCAACAATGTCGCTACGGTCACCACGTTGCTGCCAAGCACACCCTGATAATTCTCGAAGACGCGCTGCTCAGGCGCCAGCATCTCGGGAATGTTGGGCACGCCAGCCAGATGATTGTTCATTCCGGTGAGTAACATGGCACGTGCAGGCGCGCAATTCGCGGCCGTGTGATAGTTCGCAAACCTGATGCCCTGGTGCGCCAGAGCTGACAGTGTCGGCGTATTCACCTCACTGCCGTAAGGTGCAATATCCGTATATCCCAGATCGTCCGCAAGGATAAAAACGATATTGGGCCGCACGTCATCCGGCTCGGATGCGCTCGCCGCAAATGCTACTGCACTGCTACCTGCCAGAAAGGCTGCACAAGATGCTCGCACCATCCTGAGACTGAAGCGTACTCTGTTCACACGCCTACTCCCGCTCCGGCAGCCAGCGTGACGCCGCCAACAACAACGTTGCCACCAATATTTCAACCGCTATCATGCCGCCCGCAAAAGCCGCATCGTGCAACGCCCAGGCAAGCACTCTACCAATCGCGGCAAGCAAGAGAAGCATCATCGGCGGGTAGTACCAGAGCCGCCGAGAGCTGACGAGCGCCATTAGAATGCATAGACCGAGGGTCAGGAAAAACGCGGCAAAGTCACCGATCTGAGAACTGCGCCCTAAGCCATCACCCAGAACAAAGCCGAACTCGGGTGCAATTCCGCCTGGATCAACCAGCCAACGCAAACCCATGACCACAAACAGCACGGCTGGCAAACCGACAATCACCTTCATGACTGTTTTCATTGCGACATTCTCCCTTTCCGATAGCACTCACTAACGTAATGTTTTACATTAAAGCAGCAAGACGCTTCATTCACAATCCGGACGTGTGGCCATGATCAGCAACCTCACAAAATATTTCCTCGGCACACTCGCTGTGCTGATCGTGGTCGCTTGTGGCGTATTCTGGTTTGTTTTCTTTTCACCGCGACCAGCGCTGACCACCGACCCGGCAACTCTGGCCGGAGATGGCAGTACAATTAACTATTGTGAGTTACCCGTTCTCGACGGCAGCGGCAAGTTGGCGGCAGATATTCCCAAGAGCAACACGCCGGGGTGCAGTTACACACACTTTCCATTGCCCGTGTTACGGGAATGCACAGAACCATTACCTGAAGGTGCAGACGACATTCGTGGTCTGTGGCTCGGCGTATCCGGCCATGTTGGCCACGTCGAACGTGTGGAACAGTGCGGCGCACGCGTGGTTGTGACAGCCAGCGGTATTATTCATGACTCAGGACCCAACAGCACCGGTGGATACAATACCAACGACACCGAAGGCAGCGTGTTTTTTACGCTTGGGGATCGCGAGTACTGTCCACGCAGTTCTGCCGGCATGTTCTGGAATGATGGTGTCCTGGCGTTCAGAGTATTGGGCTGGGGACCCGTGGTCGTAAAGCGTTACATGGAAGGCACACAGCTGGTGTGGGAATACGCGGATGGTAGCGTGACCCACATGGACCGCCTGTGCAGATTGCCGGAATCGCACAGAAAACCGAAACCTCGTGGCCCGCGATACACATTCTTTTAATGAGAGAGCAAAGCTTATACCGACTGCACAATGCCAGAATCACCCAGCCAGATACCACGGGCATTGGTGGTTTCAATATTCAGCTGCCCAGCCAGGCCAGCCTCCCGGTGATGATGAATCGCCTGATATTCTTGCGACTGCATCATTTCGATCATGGCCTGTCGGTTTGGATACATGGCGATGGCAACCGCATCCCAGAGTTCTTCAACTTCACCCAGCATCAGACGTTCGACCTGAGCGTTGAACATGCCGCCACCACCAAGATCGATCAGGATTTTAGATACCGCCGCGCCATAGAGCGCATAGGCCTCAGCACCGCTTAAGTTCGTTTTGCGCCCATCTGCATATTCGGCTTTGTCCTTGAATTTAAGCAGATTGAGCATATAGATTGGCCCTTCCGCACCTGGGGTAAAGAAACCTTTGATCTGATCTTCATTCGGACTGAGTTTGTTTTCGACCTGCATTGCTTATTCTCTCATACGATGGCATGGATACTTGACCAGACAACCGATTAATGCCGCGCTATCTGATCAGAAATCAAAAGTATATCGACTTATCTAATGTATAGCATTACTATTTATGAATCAGCGCTATGCGCGACCTCAAGCGGAATTATCGATAACATGTCGATGTTTTTTGAGGTCGCCTCGCTGTCACAGCCAATGCGCAATAGATGTTCTCCCGGCGTTAAACCCAATCTTTCAAAAACCTTTACGTAATACTGCCCGTGTGGGCTGGCATTACTGGAAAGGTCGACAACACTCCGCTCTCCGTTCAATGTGATGTTTACTTTTCCAGCCTCCGCATGCCTGAACGCGTAGTACTGCACTGCGGTACCACTGAACGTGATTTCGGCCACACAATCGGCTTTACCTGATGTCAAAGTTGCGCCTGATGCATTCCATTGCTGATTCTCTGTGGTGAAACCACTGTAGCTCCAGCGGGGGTCTGTATCTTCAATGGTCTGCCAGGGAACGAAGGTTTCTTCGACCGCTGCCGAAACAATCTCGCCGTGCATCGCGGGAATCACCCACCTGCCATCCACAATATCACCACCCATACCCTGCACAACCGCATCATCAATAACGTGCAGCCCCCGCGACGCCATGTCCGTGAAGTTATCCGGAGCTTGAGGAAAGTTGTAACGCGTGCGGGAAATCAGATAGTCATCGGAGAAATCTGCTTTATCGAAGTGTGCCTGGAGCCCTTCATAACCGTACAACAAGCCCAGTAAGCCGCCCCAGGTTGCCGTAGGATTGTCCGCATCCCAGCCTGCCAGGGTGCCAATGCGAATCGTCTTTTTGTAGTTCCCTTCACCATAAAGCAGACTTACGATTGATGCGGCGAAGTTGATGCCCGCATCCCAGGGATACTTGTACTCGTAGCCAGCTGCACCCTGCACCTGATAGCGTTGATAAACTCTGTCGCGGGTTTCCTCCCAGTTATCTTTGTCCGGGTTGCTTTCGTATTGCGCCTTTACGAAGTCATACATATCCGCGATGTACGACCAGTTTGGTACGCGCTTGCGCGCTTCCTGGGCCATCCGGAACACCTGCTCTTTACGCGACAAACCGGGATCGGCCAGTGCAACCAGGGAGTGCATGATCACGTAGAACTCCGCAGCCCATTGTGAATGCAGATAGGCCGTTGTGCGTATAGGCAGATGTGACATCTGCAGCGCGACATCGGGTCGCGCCGGGGCCATTGCACCAAAGATCTCGGTGGTCAGCTGCGCATCGATCATGTCCCACATCGGATTGTTCTCAGGCAGGGACGTGGCCGGCGGCACCGCACCATTCTGCATCTGGCCCAGCGCTGCAAGGTTTGACACCCACAGCAGCGGCAGCCCTATGTGCGTGCGCCATGCAGCGGCGATCTGTTCACCCGTAAGCAGGTACGTGTCGTTTTTCTCCAAAGCCTTCAGATAGACGTACTCAATATCTGTATCGTCATCCGCACCCCATGGGTCATTGGCCAACACATAATCGACAATTTCGCCTTCCCGGCCGATCTGTGTCTGCCAATCGTTATCGTTGAAGAACGGTGGTTCGGCACGTGTATTTTCAGTGGGCAAACCTGTCCAGTTGGCAATCGAACTGCCCAGCCAGAAGCCCCGCAATCTGTCATGGTATTCGTTTCGGTCGATTTCAATATCGGTGCTGTTTCCGCAGGCTGTCAATGGCAATGCCAGCACTGTGTACAACAAAGCCTGTGTAGTTGTTTTCATGGGTTGTCTCTTGTTTCCACTTGTTGATCTCAGCCATAGCTTGATTTAAGGGTGCATCTGCTGACAGCTGAATTAAACAGATTACGAGGACAGTCGTCTGCTACAGGTAGAAATACCAGCGGGACTGAACCAGAGTATGCATAAAGCCGATTAAGGGATAGCCTTACTGATGACCTCCACGAAAGCACCAATGCCGATGAAGGTGACAACATATTTACTTGGTCTCACGATTTTAAGCCTGGCCGCCTGTGAACCTGCTAACAACAAACCACGTTCAGCGCCGACCCACAACGACAGTATGCAGGTTTCTAACGCGGGCATGGCTACTCCGACCTTTCAAGGAGCAATACAAGACCTGATAGACGGCAGGTCCAGCGCGCTCACGCTGCCGGCGGAGAAAGCGATTCCGGTAACCGTCATCGAAGGGTTCGACAAGCAAACGGGTGGCTTCAAGCTACGGGCGGTTACTTACACGCCGGATGGCGAGGCAATTGGCTCGTTGCTGCTGTACGACCACGAAGGCAACAACGAGTACGCGCTGGAGCGCAGTCCTCAGGCGAACGTTTGAGCCACGACGGTCCGCGTTACAACTACGATGCGTTGAACAATCGGTTTCGCATAGTTGAAGCGCGCTTTGATACCGACTGGTCGGGTGGTGCACAGGAAGGATCGCGAGCGCTGACCTATGCGGGTGAGTATGTCGCAACTGTGCAGCAAGACGGTACTTTTGATGTAGTGGCAACTGAAAATACTCAATTTCCCTAGCGGATTGGTCATTCGTTCAGCTTGTACCTTTGTTTCATCAGTGCCACCGACAGAGTAATAATCTCTTCCAGCACCTGCACATCAATTTTACTCAATCGCCCCAGATACAGACACGATCGCCCCGTCTTGTAGGGGCCGAGATGCTCTAACAATTCACCGTACGGCTCAAATCCCGGCACAATATAGACAACCATATTCGCTTTACGCGGCGCAAAGCCGGTTAAAAAATGATCACCTTCTCTACCGCTGTCATACACATAGTGGTAGCGACCAAACCCTATAATTGTTGGTCCCCACAAGGTTGCGGGTTCCGCCGTAATCCGGGTCATCATGTCGAGTAGCAGATAAGCATCTTCCCTTCGACCGTTGTGAGGCACGGAATCGAGATAAGTCGCCACATCGTTGGACGTTGGCTGAGTTTTGTTGTTTGCAGCTGTTGTACGCGGCATAGTGCCCCCTCCTGGCATGAGCGTTTCGCTATGATACAAATCTATCACGCAACCAACACCCGCGGTATCCGACCCATCTGGCTATGTGAGGAGCTTGGCGTCGACTACAGCATCACCAGAATTGACTTTTCACAAGCCTACCGACGCAAACCTGAGTGGCGCGCAATGAACCCGGTAGGCAAAGTCCCGGTGTTAGAAGATGGCAACCTGCGCATGTTCGAATCCGGCGCCATGGTCCAATTCATCCTCGCCCGTTACGGCCGAGGCAGGTTACAGCCCGCTGCGCAAAGCGACGCTTACGCCCATTACCTGCAGTGGATGTGGTTTGCTGAAGCCACATTATCGCGTCCGCTGGGCGAAATTGTGAATCATCGCCGGGAGTTTCCCGGTGAGCTTGAGATTCCCGCAGTGGTTGCTGAAATGGGCAACCGCGCCGGTGAGTGTCTGGTTGCGGTGGGTGACGCCGTAGTCGATAAACAATTCATTTGCGGGGACAAATTCACGGCAGCAGACATCATGCTCGGCTACGGTATACACCTGGCAGAAATGCTGGTGCCGGGGAAAATTCCGGACAATCTGCACCCCTACTGGTTGCGCCTCAAACAGCGGCCTGGCCTGCAGATCGCCATAAATGCCTGAGCGTATTTCTTGACATTAGATACACGCCGGTCAACATCGACATTCAAATTAAGAGAGAACAGACCATGGCAACAATCACACTGCTGTATGCGGGCATTCTGGGGATCATTTCAATTGCTCTGGCCTTTGCCGTGGGTTCGCAACGTGGAAAAACCAAAATCTCAATCGGCACAGGTGAAAGTGATGCGCTCTTTATTGCGACACGCAGGCATGGCAACTTTGTTGAATACGTGCCCCTCGGGCTTATCCTCATGGGTTTGCTGGAACTCAATGGCGTAAACGCAATTGCCATGCATAGTTTCGGCGCTGTGCTGGTGATATCCCGAATCTGCCATCCGCTTGGCTTGAAGGTCGGTGCAACCTCTCACCCGTTACGTGCCATCGGCACCCTGGGCACCGTCGTGGTCACCGTGGTGATGTCGGTATGGGCCATTGTTGCCTATTTCTAGAACAGACAAAGGCAGCAGAGAACTGTTCAACAGGCGTTAGATGCTTAAAGGAATCAGCTATTTTGCACAAGGCGCACGCATGACAATGCGCAAAGATGTGCGTCCATTTGTTTTTCTGCCTGCACTCGTCAGCTTAAGCGTCATCGTTGGCGGCCTGACCCTCGGCTTCAGCTACATCAGCGACCTGTCCGACTACCTGACTGCCAGCCTGCCTGACTGGTTGAGTTTTCTGCAATGGATCCTGGCGCCACTACTTTATCTGTTAGGTGTACTGGTGGGCGCCTGGTCCTTTGGTTTTCTTGCCGCCATTATCGGCTCACCTTTTCTCGGCGATCTGGCATTAAAAATCGACAACCTGCCGGATCCGCAGGTTGCCTGGTACAAACAGATTGGACCTGCCCTTGGCAGGGAGTTGCGGAAACTTCGCTATCACCTGCCGCGGTTACTGTTGCTTCTGCTGCTCAGTATTATTCCCGTCATCAATGCGCTGGCGCCTTTGTTATGGGTGGCGTTTGGCGCCTGGCTGATGGCGGTACAGTTCTGCGACTACACCACTGAAAACCGGCAGCAGCCTTTTGAAGAGACACTGGCAACACTGCAGGGGTATAAAGCAGAGGCACTGGGCTTTGGCGCCTGTGTGACTCTGGCAATGGCCGTGCCGCTGGCCAATTTTCTTGTCGCCCCAATTGCTGTGGTCGGTGGTACGCTGCTCATGAAATCAATCCGGGAGAATGTTGCAAATGTATAAGCTGAGCCTGCTGTCTGTTGTCGTTTGCCTGAGCCTTTGCGGCGCTGTATCCAGCGTGGCTGAAGAACATTGGGGGCACGGGCTGAGGCATGCGATCGACGTCGAATACGGTGACGACCCACAACAGAAAATGGACGTTTTTATTCATGGTCGTCGTACCGGCGAACCCGACTATTTTGCAGTAGATTCTGAGCCGCGCCCAACCTTAGTCTGGATCCACGGTGGGGGATGGGTGGCTGGTGACAAATCCGGGGAAACACCCAATCTCATCTCTTACCTGCAGAGGGGTTGGAATGTGTACAACCTTAACTATCGGCAGGGGCCCGGCACAGCGCCGCACGCGGTTGATGATGTCATGTGTGCCTATCAGAAAATCGTCCAACAGTTAGAAGAAGCGGGCAATACAAATGCACCGATTGTTGTCTCCGGTGCCAGCGCAGGTGGCCATCTGGCCCTTGTTGTCGGACTCCTGAACAGTACCGGCAAACATCCTTGTCAAAGCAGACGTAAACCTGCCGCGATCGTGAACTGGTTCGGCATTACTGATATCGAAATGGTGGATGAATATCTGGACGGAGTTGCACCGGATAGAAACTACGCGCGCAGCTGGATCGGCTCTGCTGACAAGGTAGCGGCAGTCTCCAGCGCCTACTCGCCGATGTACCTGATCTCCGACAATGCACCACCGATCATTACGATTCATGGTGACAAAGACAGCGTCGTGCCTTATGACCAGGCTGAATCGCTGCACGCCAGTCTGACCACACCTAACGTTTTGAAAACAATGCGAGACGGTAATCACAGCGGATTTACTGACAAGCAGTACAACGAAGCCATGACCGCCATTTTTGAGTTTTTGAATATCCACGCGCGTTTTTGAGGAACCCCAATGATTAAGCTGCTCCTGGTGACTCTGGCTCTGACGATTCCTGTTTTCAGCCAGGCGCTGCAGATCGACAATTTTGTGCTGCTCGATCATCGCGGCGGGGCACACGAGCTGTTCTACCATCGCAGCTCCCCGGCGGTAGTCATTATGACCTTCGCGCAAGACTGCCCGGCGTCAACCGATGCCCTCCCCGCTTTCCAGGCGCTGGAACAGTCACACGGGGACGAGGCGACGTTCTGGGTACTCAACAGCGATGGCAATGGCAACCGCAACGAACTTGCACAACAGGCAGCGGCTGCCGGCATTGATCTTCCCATTCTGCAGGACGACACCCAGCTCATCAGCGAGTCGCTGCAGGTCAAACAGGCCGGCGAAGTGCTGGTGGTTGACCCACGCAGCTGGCGGATCATATACCGCGGCCCTGCTGATGCAGCAGCACCTGCCGGGGCAGCATCAGAAATCATCCGTGCGTTGGTCGCCGGGCAAAACCCCGCCCCCCGCAGTGAAACAGTCGCGGGATGTGAACTCTCCTACCCGGATCGCAGACACTCAAAACAGATCAGCTACACCAATACCATCGCCCCTCTGTTACAACAGAAATGTGTGATGTGCCACACCGAAGGCGGCCTGGGTCCCTGGCCCATGAACAGCTATACAATGGTTCAGGGTTTTGCGCCGATGATTCGAGAAGTTGTCCGCACAAAAAGAATGCCACCCTGGCATGCAGATCCACACATCGGGCAGTGGAAGAATGATATTTCTCTGACCACAGAAGAAACTCAACAGCTGATTCATTGGATCGAGGCCGGCGCGCCCAGAGGCAGCGGCAGTGATCCGCTGGCGGCCAACACGGTAGAGCTGGTGGAATGGCCTCTGGGTGAACCGGATCTGATTCTCGACATTCCAGCCTACACCGTACCTGTCAGTGGCGAGGTGGATTATCAGTTTCCCACAGTGAAAAACCCCCTGGATACCGGTGTATGGGTGAAAGCTGCCACTGTCGTTCCCGGTGAACGGGAAGTGGTACACCACATTCTTGCTGGCACCCAGGATGGCGACACCACTGAACTGCGACGCACCAGCGGTGTGTTCGACAACTATCTGATCGGCTATGCCCCAGGTAATGAATCACATGAATTTCCGGAAGGCACCGGCGTGTATATACCCCCAGGCGGGGAGTTTCTTTTTCAGATGCATTACACCCCAATTGGCCGGGAAGTAGTGGATAGATCAAGGATTGGCCTGTATCTGCACCGGGAGGTGCCGCAAAACTACTTCCGCCAGGATGTTGTGGTGAACCCCATGATCAGAATACCGCCTAACACAGCGCACCACGCAGAGGTGGCCTACTACACTTTTGACAAACCGGCTACGCTGCACAATCTGGTACCCCACGCGCACTATCGTGGCGTGGCTTCGCAATTTGAGTTGTGGCAACCCGATGGCACAAAAGAAGTTATTCTCAGCGTGCCTAACTACGACTTCAACTGGCAGCGGACCTACGAGTTTGTCGTCCCGAAGCAGGTTGAGGCCGGCACACGACTGGTGCACACCACCTGGTATGACAACTCCGCGGCAAATTCAGCCAACCCCGATGCCAGCCGGGAAGTCCCCTGGGGCCTGCAGTCCTGGGATGAAATGTTATACGGCGCTTTCAGTTACACCTGGGTAGACGAAAGCACACAAGCGCCCATTCACGACAGAATGATGGCGCGCACCAACCAGTACGTTGGATTCCTTGACCAGAACATGGACGGCAAAGTCAGCTGGCGCGAACTGCCCAGACAAATCAGGAAACAGCTCGTGCAGGGCTTCAGCACGGTCGACACCAATGGTGACGGCGGCCTGGACATGGAAGAAATGCACACGCTTACTGAACGGCGTGCCCAGCAGCGTCGCGAAGAAGCGGAAACCGAGCGCGCCCAGGCAGGTGCACGTTAGGCAGAGCACATCGGCAACCTGCTCGCAAAAGCCCACTGGACCTGACCATCATTCGCGGTAGGATACATCCAACCAGGAGAAACCATCATGCAACGCGAATTCGACATTATTGTCTGGGGTGCCAGCGGTTTTACCGGCAAGCTGGTGACCGAATACATGGAAAGTACCTACGGCACCGGCAACCTGAAGTGGGCCATCGCCGGGCGAAATCGTGACAAGCTGCAGAGCAGTGTGAAAAACAGCGATAGAGAAATTTTTGTTGCCGATTCTCACGATCAGAATGCGATGAACGAGCTGGCTTCTAAAGCCCGCGTTATCCTGACGACAGTAGGCCCCTATGCTCGCTATGGCTCTGAGCTGGTCGCAGCTTGTGCGGCCAACGGCACTCACTACTGTGACCTCACCGGTGAAGTGCACTGGATGCGGAAGATGATCAATACCCACGAAGCAGCCGCCAGAGAAAGCGGCGCCAGAATTGTGCATACCTGTGGCTTTGACAGCATCCCATCAGACATCGGTGTGTATTTCATGCAACAGCAGATGCGCAAGGCTCACGGTGTTGCCGCCCAGCGTATCAAGTATCGTACCAAAGCATTTAAAGGCGGCTTCAGCGGCGGCACCGTCGACAGCATGATGGCCATGATGGAGTCTGCTCAGAGCGACCCCAGCATCATGAAAGTGATCTCCGATCCCTACGCCCTCAATAACAGTTACCGCGGCCTGGATGGCATGGACACCAACCTGGCTTACTACGATGCGGATTTCAGATCCTGGGTGGGGCCGTTTGTTATGGCGGCCATCAACACCCGGGTGGTAAGGCGTTCCAATGAACTGCTAGATCTGGCGTACGGTCCAGATTTCCGCTATGACGAAGGCACGCTGATGAAAGACGGCGTGCCGGGCATGTTTGGCGCCACACTGATGTCGATGGGTACCATAACGATGAACAGCCTCTCGGCGTTTTCACCCACCCGCAAACTGTTGCAGACCCTGTTACCCAAACCCGGTGAAGGCCCATCCCAGGAAACCATGGACAAAGGTTTCTTCGAAATCGAGCTGGTGGCGAAACACCCCCAGGATCACAGCAAAGACCTGCGCGGTCGCGTCTACGGCGATCGCGACCCAGGCTATGGGTCCACGGCGAAAATGTTATCTGAGTGTGCGGTCAGCCTGGCTCAGGACGAATTGCCCGTGGCCGGTGGATTCTGGACCCCGGCCAGCGCTATGGGAGATGCGCTGCTCAAACGTTTACCCGGCAATGCCGGTGTGACGTTTGAGTTAATCGACTAAGCAGCCTGCCCTGGCGGATGCCCCCGTCCGGCAAGCCGTTTCAGGTAGAAAGCTCCGCCGATCATGGCCGCCGACACGATAGACAAACTCCACAGCGACGCGCTGAAACCACCTGTAACGTCAAATATCACACCCATGCCCAGGGGGCCAAGCATGCCCCCTATTTCCGCTGCGGAAAAGAACATGCCGCTGGCCACGCCAACACGCTGTTCACCGATACCCGGCAATTCCACCAGCGTCAGAATCAATACCGTCATCAGGCTGGAACGCGCCACACCCTGCAGAATAAGACCTGTTGTTAATGTGATGTTATCCAGCGCCTGCAGCAGCACGCTGGCCAGGAGCGCAGCCAGGCACAACACAATGAGGATATGAAAACGTCGCTCGGGTGTGGCCAGCCTGGGAATCAACAACGAACCCAGGATGCCGACCACCGTTGGCAGCGCTGCCCAGTAACCCGCCTGCACAGCACTCTTACCCCCCTGACGTAACAGCTCAGGCAACCAGTTATTCAAGCCATGGTTGTATAGGAAAACACCCACACTCATCAGCAACAGCACCCGCACCGCTGGCGCTTTGATCAGTTCGGCCATGATCTGCAGTTGGGGGGTCGATTCAGCGCGATTGGCCGCGGAGCGTTTATCGACCTGCAGTATGGAAGCAAGCAGCCACCAGATACCGCCCGCAAAAAGGGCCACCACACCCCACAATGCCATCACAGCGCGCCAGTTCATATCAAACAGCGGCAGAAAAAAAGCGTTGGTCATGGTCAGGCACACCACGCCGCCGATTGCCGGACCGGTCATGTAGATGCCCATCGCCAGACCTCTCTGACTGCCGGTGAAATACTCCGCTACCACCTTGGGCGCACCGGAAGAGACAATTGGGCCGCCAACCCCAAACAGCATCACTGCAATCAGAAATGAGAAGTAATCTGTGGCAAACGCCCGGCCCAGGGCAGATGCCCCAATCAGAGCCGCTGCCATAAGCAGTGCATAACGTCCACCGATGCGGTCCAGCAATATGCCACAGGGGATGGCGGCAAAAATATAGACCAGCTGCCAGGCACCCATAACACTGCCCATGGCTGAGTGAGACATGCTCAATTCAGCCAGAATATCCTGGACCATGGGTGCAACACTGGCAACAACGAGACCAAAACTGGCATACAGCAGCCACAAACCGGCAAGAATCCACCATTTGCCGCCGGCGGCGCGACCTGATTCAGGTTGACCCATGACTTTGTTTTCACTTAGCTTTAAAGCACTGTCTCACGCAAGGAATCGCCATGGGCGTACAAACATTACCGGCAGATGCCAGCCAGGAAGATATTCTCGCAGTTTTAGACGCCGATGGCGCCGCTATTGTGGCGAACCTGATCAGTACTGAACAGGTTCAGGAGATGGTTACTCAGGTGACACCTTTTATCCAGCAGACGCCCATGGGGCGTGATGATTTCAGCGGTCGTCATACCCAGCGCACCGGTGCACTGGTGGCCCGGACACCAGCCTGCCATGAGTTGATTCTGCACCCGAACATTCTGCCCACCGCGCGTCGTTTTCTGGAACCTTATACAGAAAAAATATTGCTGCACCTGACCCAGACCATTCACATCAATCCGGGCAATCCTGCACAGCCGCTACATCGGGATCGACTGGCATGGGGAACCCACATTCCACAGAACATCGAACCGCAGTTCAATACAATCTGGGCGCTCACTGATTTCACTGCTGAAAATGGCGCTACCCGATGTGTACCGGGCAGTCACAAATGGGCGTGGCAGCAGCGTGCTGAGCCTGAGCAGATTGTGCAGGCGGAAATGCCAGCAGGCTCTGTTTTCATCTACACCGGCAGTGTGCTGCACAGCGGTGGCGAAAATCGCTCCAGCGCGGCGCGTTTGGGTTTGAACCTCACCTATACCCTGGGCTGGCTGCGCCAGGAAGAAAACCAGTATCTGTCCTGTCCGCCACATATCGCTCGCACGCTGGAACCCGAGCTACAGGAATTGTTGGGATACACCCAGGGAAACTACGCGTTGGGTTATTACAGTGATCCGGACGCCCAACATGGTGAGTCGGATATTCTGCCCCCCGAGATGGCGTTGGGGAGAATGCCGACCAAAGGCTCAAGTCTGGCATCAACAACTGATGATGCCATCGATTTTGCATCGATCGAACAGATTTAGATCAGGAGTTTTCTGCAGGCGAAAAGAAGCCCAGTTCAAGAGTTGGTTGGGGTCAACTTTTTTGAACTGGGCTTAATAAAACAGCATTCAGACCAGACTGTTAGCCTGCGTCTGCAGCCGCTACCTGCACACTGTTATCGCCAGTGTGATAGCTGGTCAGACGAGGGTGATCCACTTTACTGACAAGGTCCTCAACCACATCGCTCACACACGCTGCCACATCATTGTGGTTACGAATCTGCGAATAGGTCGGGCAATATTGCTTGGCAACTTTAACAATACGTTCATGCACTTGTTTTACTCCAGCAGAGCTGGTGAGCTCTTTAGAAGAGTAAGCCACGGCATATTCATCAGCGATGGCGTTGGAAGAAATACCGAAAGCGGCAGTGACAAGCAGGGCAGTAGCTAATTTTTTCACGTTGATATACTCCAATATACTGTAAAAATGGTGTTCTCAATATTTATTGATAGCACCAGACTCGCTTTGTTAGCCCGCAACCCTTTCATTTTGTTGCCTGGCTGACTACTTAGTCGCACGACCGTTGATATTAGTTCTAATTAATTTCATTCAACGGTTGGAGACTGCCCCAACGATTGCGGAAGTTGCATACAGCATACTCAAGCGTTTGGTCTGACCAGAGCCTCTTTGTCCTGGTCTGACCTAAGCGTTTGTGGATACAGTGTGTTCGTCCGCGCTTACTTATGAAGATGCGCGGATACTGAAAAGGGTTGCAGGCGGGCGAAAAAAATCAGAAAAAAGTTTTCTTCAGGTCTGACGGAAAGTCAGACCCAAAGACATAAGATCAGCGCGGCGCGGATCTCAAATGACCTCTTCAGGTTCAACTACCTGGTAGTTGAAATCATAATTGGACAACGGCAACTGTCGCACCCGCGTACCGGTCGCCTGGAACACCGCCCCGGCAAGCGCAGGAGCAATACCTGGCGTACCGGGTTCACCTGCGCCGCCCCAGAGCGCATTGCTGTTGATGATATGGGTTTCTATCGCCGGCGCTTCATCCATGCGCACAGACTTGTAGTCATGGAAATTGCCCTGCACCACGGCACCGTTTTTGATATCGATGTTGCCGTACAGTGCCGCCGTAAGACCATAGATGATGCCAGACTCCATTTGCGCAGCGACCCCGTCCGGGGACACCGCAAAGCCGCAGTCAACCACGCACACCACGCGATCAACAGAGACCCTGCCGGCGTCAACGCTGACATCTACCACTTGAGCAACCAGTGAGCCGAACGATTCCTGCAGTGAGATCCCCCGACCTCTGCCCGCGGGCAGATTCTCACCCCAGCCTGCCTTTTCCGCCGCCAGATCCAGGACAGCAAGGTGGCGCGGTTTACCTGCAAGCAATTCACGACGCAGCAGATACGGATCTTTGCCCGCAGCATGGGCCACTTCATCAAAGAATCCTTCTGTGAAAAAGCCGTGCTGCGAGTGATCTACGCTCCGCCAGGGCCCAAACGGCACGTGTGTGGGGCTGTCGGTATAGGCAATATGCTGTGCCGGTATTGCATACGGAATCACCGGCGCTTCTGCTGGCTCGTGTTTTTCATGAAACAGGTTGTCCCAGCCCAGCACCTCTGCGTTTGCGCCTATGGCTGCACGAAATTGTGACGCCACCGCCGGACGATAGATATCGTGGCGCACATCTTCTTCCCGGGACCAGATCAGTTTGACCGGAGCGCCCGTGGCTTGTGCCAGGCGTGCTGCCTGCACCGCCACATCACCTGTTGCACGGCGACCAAAACCGCCGCCCATCATGTGTTGGTGCAGCGTCACCTTTTCCGCGTCAACACCCATGGCATCCGCAACCTCATGACGGAAGCCAAGCGGATTCTGTGACCCTACCCAGACTTCAATCTGACCGTCAGTGATGCGAGCCGTGGCATTCATCGGCTCCATCGTGGTGTGCGCCAGAAACGGCACCCGATAGGTTGCTTCAATCACTTTATCAGCCTGGGCAAACGCACCTGCAGTATCACCCAGCACCACATCTTCTCCAGCGCTGCCGTTTTCACGGGCGCTCTGCAGATCCTGTTCAAACTGCGCAAACAGCGATTCGGTAGAGACGTTTTCAAAACCGGTTTTGGACCACTCAACCTGCACCGTCGCCAGTGCCTTCTCAGCCTGCCAGTAGCCATCGGCAACAACCGCAACGGCGTTGTCCAGGCTCACCACCTCCACCACACCCGGCATCTGCTTTGCACGGCTACCATCAAAGCTCACCACCTGAGCGCCAAAAACCGGTGCGCCGACGATGGCGGCATGTTTCATGCCCGGCAAAACAGCGTCAATCGCAAACTGCGCTGTGCCATCCACTTTGGCTGGAATATCCAGGCGCGCCACACTCTGTCCCATAATCTTGAAATCTTCAGGTTTCTTAAGCGTTGGCGTGTGTGAGGGGGTCAGCTGCGCAGCGGCCTCGGCAAATTGCGCAAACTGAGCACGCTGACCGCTGCCAGCATGCACAATGTAGGAATTTTCTGCAGTGAGCTCCGAAGCCGACACCTGCCACTGGTCAGCGGCCGCTTTGATCAACATTTCTCGCGCGGCCGCTCCCGCCACACGCATGCCATAAACACCCGTTGCGCGCACACTGGCGCTACCGCCGGTAATCTGGATGTGCATGGCCTTGACTGCCTGCAGAAACAGGCCGTCCACTGTCGGCACCAGTGCTTTGGGAATCTGTGCATCTCCCATCAGAAAACCTTTGCCTACCGCCCAGTTGGCGTATTCATCTTCCGGCGGCGCTTCCATGAAACTGACACTCTGCCAGTCTGCATCCAGCTCATCAGCCAGCATCTGCGCCAGCGCGGTTTGCGCGCCCTGACCCATTTCACTGTGCGGCACAATCGCGGTAACCTGATTGTCTGCGCCTATTTTGACCCAGGCGCTGACCAGGGTTTCGTTTTCTCCCTGCACAAATTCTGCAAGCGCCGGCGTGCGGTGCCCTGGCCGCAGCGCCACACCCACTACCAATCCGCCACCGGCAACCACGCCACTGGTGATCAGCGCTCGACGTGTCCACTTACCCATGCTGCACCGCCTTCGGGTCAAAGGTTTTGACCACGGCCTGTCCGCTGGCGACTTTTATGGCACGACGTATACGCTGGTACATACCGCAACGACAGAGATTGCCGGACATGGCCTGATTAATGGCTTCATCATCCGGCGTTGGATTGCTGGCCAGCAGCGCGGTGGCAGACATAATCTGACCCGACTGACAGTATCCACACTGCGGCACCTGTTCTGAGATCCACGCCTGCTGCACCGGGTGCAGTTCCTCGCCGTTGCTGATGCCTTCGATGGTGGTGATCTCAGCACCAACGGCCGCGGCAACCGGCGTAACACAGGACCGAATCGGGGTGCCGTTGAGATGCACGGTGCAGGCACCACATTGGGCGATACCGCAGCCGAACTTGGTGCCGGTGAGCTGCAGATTTTCTCTGATTGCCCACAGCAGAGGCATTTGCGGGTCGACATCCAGCTGATGTGCCTGCCCGTTGACGCGTATCGTGACCATATTTCAGCAGCCTTGGTTGTTTTGCTGGCGGAATATTATCAGCATCGTTTGGGGTTTTCAGAGCACTTTTCTGCTTTACACCGCATCACGGCATACAGCAGGTATTGAATCCGCATGAGCTAGCAGTCAGTTTCCCGGATGAAGGTTTCAACCGGCACGCCCAGCCAGCTGACCATTTGGATCATTCCATCGACCTCCATGCGCCCGCCGAGTTTAGTACGTTGAATAGTCGACGCACTGACATGGATCTCTTTTGCTATTTCTGTCCACGTCATCCCGCGGCTCAAGCGTTGTTTATCCAGAGCTTGATACAGTGCGTTCGCATCGAAGCGTTTCATGTTCGGCTGTCCTGGTCACTGGTACGCGCCATGAAGACTACAGGAGCTCGCCACCCAGCACTGCAGGTGTTTCACAATGTGTGGTCAGAACATAATACTGATGCGCTCTTATCGTATCTGTCAGGGCAGCGGCAACTTCGGGAATCTGTGAATTTTTTGCAAAGTACTTCAACATGCCCTGGTTCTGTTTTGTCACCGGCATAATCTCGGGCGGGAGTGGCAACACACTCTGGCTGAGTGTCGCCCAGTAGATGTCAGCCGCGGAGAGCGAGTCTCCGACCAGGTAGCGAGATCCTGCCTGTTCCTGACCCGCAAGCCGGCGCGCAATCAGGGTTATCACTGCAACCATCTTGCCCAGTGCAGCGGCACTCGCCTCTTCACTATAACCATACTTACGCCCAAGAGGACTATCACCAAGAATTCTCATGTTCCAGATAAACCCGTCTTCAGCCAGCACAACTGCACAAAGCCCGAACATCTCTGCGCGACGCTCAAAATCCTCAGGAATCAACTTCGGGGAACCCGCCACGCCAACGTTTTCTGCTAATGCAAGTTGCTCAATCCAGACATTTCTTGGCCGCTCGTCGTTGTGAAACATCGTCGGCAGGCTTGTCTGTCGGGTGAGTTCATACAGCACTGCCTGCCGGTCGGCTCCAGTGTCTTTGTCGATACCCATCATCGGATGTAACGCTCGAATCAGGGTGATGCCTTTGACATAACAGATGTTCTTCAGCGCCTCAGAAAACAGCGCAGGAATGCCCGGGATGAAAGTCACCCTGGTGCCGGTGGTCATGGCCGCGGCCTCTTCGAGTGTTATGAACTCCGGGCTCGAATGTGTCCTGTGTTCAGCCGATGGTTGCTTGTCATCTGACATCTTGTTTTCCTTATTTGTAACTTTCTTTGCTTACCAGGTATCCACATTCGGACGCTTCTTGCCGTCACGCAGCGGCTTCGGTGGCACGGAACGCAATGCACTGGATATCCACCTGCGACTCTCCGCCGGATCAATGACGTCGTCCAGCTCAAAGTGCGATGCCATATTCACCGCCTTGCCGCGCTCATACATCCCCGCCACCATCTTTTCATACGTGGCGGTGCGTTCAGCAGGGTCTTCAATGGCCTGCAGCTCTTTGCGATAGCCGAGCTTCACGGCACCTTCCAGACCCATGCCGCCGAACTCACCGGTTGGCCAGGTCACACAGAACAGCGGCGCTTTGAAACTGCCTCCGGCCATCGCCTGAGCGCCGAGACCATAACCCTTACGTGTAACAATCGTCATCAGCGGCACATCGATATTGGCGCTGGTGACAAACATCCGCGCCGCGTGTCGCACCACGCCGGTTTTTTCAATTTCCGGCCCTACCATGATCCCCGGGCAATCACACAGTGAAAGAATAGGGATATCAAACGCATCACACAGCTGCATGAAACGGGTGCCTTTGTCACCGCCGTCCGCGTCAATGGCGCCAGACAGGTGAGCAGGATTGTTAGCAATCACCCCCATGGGTCGACCTTCGACGCGAATGAACGCGGTAATGATGCCAATGCCCCAGTTCGGGCGCAGCTCCAACACTGAATCAATATCAGCAATACCTTCAATGACCGCACGCATGTCGTAATAACGCAGACGATTTTCCGGCACGATGAAGCGCAGCGCGCGGGGGTCTGGCGCCTCCCATTCGGCCACCGGGCCCTGGAAGTACGACAGGTATTTTTTTGCAGCGGCAACGGCTTCGGCTTCGTCTTTCACCGCAATATCAACAACACCATTAGGTACCTGCACATCCATTGGCCCTACTTCTTCAGGTTTAAACACACCCAGGCCACCCCCTTCGATCATGGCCGGGCCGCCAATGCCGATGTTTGACCCTTCTGTGGCGATGATCACATCACAGCACCCTAACAACACTGCATTGCCGGCAAAACAGCGGCCGGTTGTGATGCCCACCAGCGGCACCAGGCCAGACAGGCGCGCAAAATAAGTAAAGGCCCAGCAATCCAGACCCGCCACGCCGGAACCGTCTGTATCACCTGGGCGACCACCACCTCCCTCTGCGAATAACACCGTCGGCAGTTTGTAGTGCTCGGCGATTTCGAACATACGATCTTTTTTGTCGTGGTTTTTCATGCCCTGGGTGCCCGCCAGCACCATATAGTCGTAGGACATCACCAGCGCGCGAGAATCCTGAGACGGAAACAAGCTGCCATTGATATGGCCAAGTCCGCATACCATGCCGTCACCCGTGGTGTTTTTGATCAGATCATCGATACTGCGACGGCGCCGCTGACCCGCCAGCACAACCGAACCATATTCCACAAAAGTGCCTTCATCACACAGATCCGCGACGTTTTCCCGCGCGGTTCGATGACCGGTCTTGCGTCTTTTAGCCACGGCTTCAGGGCGAGACTCGTCATGCCCGGCAGCTTTACGGTCCAGCACTTCCTGCAGGTCCGGACGGATAAAATCGAGGTCGAGCGCTTCTGCTTCAACGGTATAAGTTGCGGCCACTTCCGCCGCTTCCAGGTACACCAGTGGATGTCCTTCGAAGACTGCATCACCAGGAGACACTCCGAGTCGCTGCACGACCCCGCTCACCTCCGCGCGGATTTCATGCTCCATTTTCATGGCTTCCATCACCACCACTAGGCGGCCCACAAACACTTCATCGCCGGGCTGGATTTCAAAACTGACCACGGTGCCCTGCATGGGCGCGTGTACAGCAACCATGCCTGCGGGTAATTTCTCTTTCACCAGATCCAGAACCGCAGGTCCCTGAATGCTGCCGGCGGCGCCATCTTTACCATGGGTCAGGACCGCGAGAGGATCAGCAGAATCCACGCGAGAACCCGCAAGAACGCGCGTGTCTGAGTCCGTACCCACTCCAGGTGAAGTGACCAGCTCAACCATGTGTGCATCAACATAGCCGGTTGTCATCGTACTGTTCCGCAGCGCATCACTGGCCAGCAGCGCCTGCAGAAACTCAACATTGGTCGCAACACCATCCACGTGGAATTCGGTCAATGCCCGTTGTGCTCGCCGTACCGTGGAGGGAAAATCCTGTCGGCTGCTGACAATGACCTTCGCCAGCAGCGAATCATAATTCGGATTGGTGACATAACCCGCATAGCCACAGGTATCTGTACGCAAACCCGGACCGGTGGGCACCTCAAACTTACTTAAGCGCCCCCCTGACGGCTTAACTGTACCGTCGGCATTCATGGTTTCCATATTCACCCGCAGCTGAATGGCAAAACCCTGGGGCGCAGGTACCGATGCCTGGGCCAAGTGCACATCTGCAAGGCTTGCGCCTGCTGCTAGTCGTATCTGCGCCTGCACCAGGTCAATGCCTGTCACCTCTTCGGTTACGGTGTGCTCCACCTGCAGGCGCGCATTGGCTTCCATAAAGTAAAACTGCTGGGTGTGGGTATCCAAAAGAAACTCGATGGTACCTAAACCGCGATAAGATACCGCCTCACCAAGTCTCACCGCCGCTGCACAGAGCGCCTCCCTGATCGCTGCATCAAGGTTTGGTGCCGGCGCTGTTTCAATTAACTTCTGATGCCGGCGCTGGGTAGAACACTCACGCTCCCAGACGTGGCTTACCGCACCGCTGCCATCACCAATAATCTGCACTTCAATGTGTCGAGCCTGGCTGACAAACTGCTCAACGTAAACATCACCGACGCCGAATGCCGCCAAAGCTTCGGAAGATGCCCGGGCATACGCATCATCCAGATCTTCCAGGCGTTCCACCACACGCATACCGCGCCCGCCGCCACCCGCAGTGGCTTTGACCACAATGGCACCGACGTCGTCACGCTGCATGAACGCACGCGCCTGTTCCAGGCTGACTGTGGTATCGCTGCCCGCCAGCACCGGCACATCACATTGTTGTGCCAGTCGTTTTGCAGATACTTTGTCACCAAACACGGCAAGTGTGGCCGGGGCAGGACCAATGAACACCAGCCCCTGCGCCTCAACGGCTTCGGCAAAAGTTGAGTTTTCGCTGAGAAAACCATAACCGGGATGAACGGCGTCGCAGCCCTGCTGCCTGGCCAGCGCCGCAATGGACGTCGCGTCCAGGTAAGCTTTTGCACCGGAGCCTTCCAGCGCAACGACATGATCGGCTTTCTGCACATGCAGGGAGGCACCATCATCCTGGGCGTAAATCGCCGTTGCTGTCATGCCAAGGTCCTGGATCGCTCGTATGATACGCACAGCAATCTCGCCACGATTGGCCACTAAAACGTTTTTCATCCCTCTCCCCAACAGATAATTTGTTACGCCAGTTGTTTTTTCACTTCCGCCAGACGTTCGATGGTGGCCAGGGCTTCACCCTGGTCTTCAGACATATTACGTACGATGATATCGGTAAAACCGGCATTGCCAAAACGACTCAGCTCATCCGCCACTTCAGCCACAGACCCCGCCACCAGCGCCTCATCGGGGAAGCCACGATAGCCCCGTGCAACCATTTCCTGTTTGACCTTCGCTGCGGCCTGGGAGGTTTCGCCAATGTAGATGTCACGTCGCACGGCCACCGCCGATGGCGTGCGATTGTGCTCCGCGCAGGCCTGCTGATACTGGTTGAGCTGATCGCTCGCCTGTTGCAGACCAAGACCGGGTGAAGCCAGCCAGCCCTTGGCCATACGCGCAGTTCGATTGATCGCAGGTGCCGCGGATGACCCGATCCAGACCTCCACCGGCTCCACCGGGCGGGGGTTGATAGCCGCATTTTCAATCGGCCAGAAACGGCTGTGGCTGACCGTATCGCCGCGCCAGAGGGCCTGCATAATCTGCAGGCTGTCTTCAAACATGGGCACCCGTTTTTTCAGGTCGATACCCATACCGGCGCTCTGTTTACGGTCACCACCCAGAGCACATTGCAGAATGAAACGGCCACCCATGATTGCTGCCAGGGTGCCGATCTGCTCTGCCAGTAAAACCGGGTGCCAAAGTGGTAAAAGATACAAAGCGCCTGCGGGTTTGTTACCCCACTCCGCCAGCATCCGGCCGAGGATCGCCGTGTTCTGATAGTAATTGCTGGGGGTGACGTGATGGTCACCGACAAACAGACTGTCCAGGTCAGCCTGCCGCGCAGCGGCAGCGCGTTCAACCATATACCGCGCGCCTGTGCGCGGATCCTCAAGCCGGTAGTTTGAACAGATAGATATACCAATACGCATCACATCCTCCTGAATAGTTGCTCAGCCGAAGTCAGCCCAGATTGACGGCGTGGAAAAATCGAATGCATGCTCCAGCAGCACCTCGTTATCAAACAGAAAATTACCCACACAGGGCTGCCTGAAATCTCCTGCCAGCAGTCGCGGTAACCAGATGGCATCGTCGGGCCACATCTGCTCATACGGAATGGCATCCATCGGGCACCAGAAGGGTCTCGCTTCGCGGGTTTCGCGCAACTCCCCGACAAACGATGTGGCGATGAGGGCAAACCCCAACCATTGCGGTCCATTGCGCTCAACAAAACGCATTTCCAGTCCAACCTGCGCATCTGACACCTGCAGCCCGACTTCTTCATTGACCTCCCGGCAGGCACCTGCCACGACACTTTCACCGGCATCCAGCTTGCCGCCCGGGGCATTGATGCGACCCGCCCCATGGCCGGTTTTTTTATGGATCAGCAGCACGTCCGCGCCGCGCACAACAAACAGGAGCGTGCCGATAAACTCCGGCTGCCATGGGTCCTGGAAAGGCGTGGTCAGCTGCAGCATGTCAGATCCAATCAGTCATCCAGCTGGTAACGGCCCTGCAGTGCCGCAAACAGACGCTCGGGCAGATCTTCAGCTTCACCCCGCAGTTCAGCAAGCAGTTCCACCAGGTGTTCATTATCTTCCCGACCCTGCCAGAGTTTGCGGTAACTGCCATCCTGATAGCCATGCGCCTGACGAAACTGGTTCAACACATTCTTGCCCACATACATATCAAACAGCTCCTGGTAGCTCATAGGCAGGTTCCGCATGGCAATAACAAACGGTTCTAACGCAAACGACTGGCTCTGCAGGGCATCAGCGGCGAGGGCTTCTATCGACGCCCGAAACACAGCAGGATCCGGTTCGTCCGCCGGCTGGGCGGCAGCCAGGGTGCGGGCCATGTCCTCCACCAGCTTATCTGCTCGCAGCAGCTCACTCAGCCCGAAGTGCCAGATGTCCACCAGCTCAAGTTTCACCTGATCCACATCCGGGACCTGATGTTTCCACCATTTCCAGCCAAAATGATCAAGCATTTCCGCGCATTCAACCCAGATAGCGCGATAGTATTCGTAACCCTGAGTACGCCACTCAGGGTGCACCTGAATATTGTGGGTCTCCTGCATTTTTGCCATTGTGTGCAGCATGGCAGCCGCCTGGGAGTCTTGCATAAATCGTTCAGAAGGTTGTTGGACAGCTTCGATTATGGGGTATTCTTCTGCTCATGGCCAAAAAGCCGATTACAGCCATGCTCATGCATCCAGTGGTGCGGGACGAGCTCTTCCGTCCTGATCATCTGGAGACCATTGCGCGCGTTAGCCATCTTGTTGCGGAAACACCGTTTCGAGAAGTAGAGGCTATGGACGAGTTTCTGCCGCAGATAGAGGTGCTGGTCACCAGCTGGGGATGTCCACGCATTGACGAAAGCGTCATCGCGCAGATGCCGAAGCTCCGCTTGATTGCCCATCTGGCCGGTTCAGTGAAAGGCTTCATTGACGACACCGTCTGGCGGCGCGGCATCCAGGTGGTGAACGCGGTTGCAGCAAACGCGGTACCTGTGGCGGAATACACCCTCGCAGCCATCCTGTTTGCCAACAAAAAAGTTTTTGCGCTGAACAAAAACTATCTCAAATACAAAGAAAACCGAGCGCCCTGGAGCAAAGAAGCCCCTAACGTCGGCAACTACCATAAAACCATCGGCATTATCGGCGCCTCTCACGTGGGCCAACTTGTGATGGAACATCTGCAGCGCTTTGACATGCGGGTGCTGTTGTACGACCCCTTCACAACCCCGCTCCAGGCACGCCACAGCGGCGCGCACAAAGTGGGGCTTGCCGAACTGTTAAGTCATTCAGATGTGGTCAGTATTCACGCGCCGCTGCTGGCAGATACCAAAGGCATGCTCGGCGCCCGCGAGCTGGCCCTGATGCAGGACGGTGCCACCCTGATCAACACCGCCCGCGGCGGGATCATCGAACAGGGCGCATTGGAAGCGGAACTGGTAAAAGGCCGCATCAATGCCATTCTGGACACCACCGACCCTGAGGTACTGCCGCCACACAATCCGCTGTATCAGTTAGACAACGTATTCCTCACACCCCATATTGCCGGCTCTCTGGGCGATGAGACCCAGCGACTGACCGATTATATTGTGGCTGAGCTGGAACGTTACAGCCGCAGCGTCGGGCTGAAATATCTGGTGCGACGGGAGCATCTGGCACGACTGGCTTGAAGTCGGCTGTGGCGAGTGTGTCAAGCAGAATCGTCTTTGTCTTTGGGACCCTGAACCATCACGCCACGAGCAATCATTGCATTGTATGCGCGATAGCGCCGCTTCCAAAGATCAGATTCAAAACCAGAACGGCCGAGTATTTTTTCAATATACGAGTCCATCAACAGCGTCCCCGTTTCCAGGAAAATGAAAAGAAACGGCAGCCATAGACGGTCAGCGTCTTCCCGGATTTTACCCTGAGCGTCCAGCCTATCGATCGATCCGCGAACAAGATCGTAATAACGTTTGAAAAGCTCTGCACCCCAGGGTGTCTCTTCGAGAAGCGCTCGCCGAAAATAACGACTAAACACCGGCCAATCACCAGCTACGCCAGCAACCCAATTGTCCAGTGTGGATAACGTCTCGCGACTTGAGAGATCTTCGATATGCCCATCATCATCGCCATAAAATGACTCAAAAATGCTTATAAAAAACTCATCTACGGCCTGTCGCAGGCCTTCTTTTGAGCCAAAATGATGTTTGATCAAACCAATAGATACATCCGCCTCGGCGGCAATTTCCCGCACGCTGACCCCATCGTAGCCCCGCTCGCCAAAAAGCTTCATAGCGGCGTGCACCAACCGCTCTTTCGCCGAGAGATTTCCCACCACCTGCAATTTCTGTTTGGACAAAACGCTCTCTCTTACTAATCAGTCGAACACACGTAACCATGACTGAAAGCAGTTTGTCCATCTTCCGTTAGAATTTCGAAATGCAGCACGCCCTTCGCTTGACCCAGCAGATTCAGGCGCAACGTAGAGGGCATCAATACCATCGCAGTAAATCGCCCGCCCAAGCGCTTTACGTGAGCGGGGTCGCCGCCCAACTTTTCATCCACCAGTTTGCTAATTGCAAGAGCAAGAGTGGCGGTACCATGCAGAATGATGTTCGGCAGGCCAGCCGCGAGGGCCACTTCTCGATCCGTGTGAATCGGATTGTAAATTCGAGCGCATTCAGTGTAGATATGCGCCGCTCCGACAGGAACCGCTATCGGCCATGATTGCAGAACACTCCGTGATGCAGGCGCTTCAGGCACTTGTGGTGTCTGCTCTATCTGAGCCTGCTCCCCAGTGACCTCTACACCTCTGCTGATTCCTAACTGATAGGTGCGGCACACCAGCTTTCCCTGCTCATCTACTGTATCCAGACGTGTGGTTTGGGCCGCGCCCGGTTTGATGGCTCGCAAACCGATGATTGTCGCAGTTGTGGTGAGTTTCTCTCCCGCCCGTATGGGTCGATAGAGATGAAGATCATGGGCGGCGTGGACGCCGCGCGCGCTCTCCTGCGGCGTTGTTTGCTTGTAACCGGGCATTTGACGGGATTTTAACAACACCGGCCATTCCAGACAGACCGGAAAAACCGGATGCGCAATGACAGTCCCAGCAGCCGTATCCATAAACCTTGGATTATTATCCTGCAAACCTGCGGCATAAGCCATCAGCCAGCGTGCATCAACCTGATGTTCGATGGCTTCTGAACTTTTACCTACCATCACTGTGTCGAGAGGCATCTCTAGATTTCCACCTCAAACTGCAGGCCGAATGTTCGAGGTGTTAGAAATTGCACACCCGTTCCGGTTCGCACAAGGGGTTCTTCCTCTTCTGCCAGATTTTCACCAAACAGAGTCAGGGTCCATGTATTACCTCGTACCCCTACACGCATATCTGCCGCATTCATTATGCCTGACTCCAATCCGGAGCCCGCGTCAATCTGGCTGTCGCGATAGGCGTAAGCTGCGTTAACAAAGGCCTGCCAACCATTTGATACTGCCCATTCATAGCTTGCACCAAGTGTCAGGTTTTTCTCTGGCACATTGGGAAGTGAGCCACCTTCTCTCACTGTTGCAGTAGCGGCGGCCAGATTCGCATTCACATTCTTAAATTCGGAATCGTTAATGTTGCCTGACATCTGCAGGATCAGATTATCAATCGGCATCCAGCTGATCGCCAAGTCTAGACCGTTGAGCTTTGCATCTCCTCCGTTAGCCAGAGCAACCGTTCCGGGCACAGAGAACTGGAGCTGAATTTCTTTCCAATCGGAATCGTAGTACGCCGCTTCAACTGCAAGTTTGCCGTCGAGGAACTGGTAGCGCGCGCCAACCTCATAGGTCCAGACCTCATCAGGCGCGATGGTAGTACCCGTGGACACACCAACGCTCGCAGCTAGCGCTACCTGAGCATCTGTCTGAGTTGTGCCGCTGCGGAAACCTTTTGCCGCGCTGACAAAAATAGAGCCGTTATCATGGGGACGGAAGTTCACGGCGAATCGTGGGTTTACCGTTTCATAGGTTGTACCCACGGGTGGTCGAGGCAAACCCGTGGCACGATCAATGCCGTTTGCAGTTGTTCTATCATCTTCAAAATATCGCAAGCCAACTGAAGGCACGACAAGGCCGTTTAACAACTCCACAGACACTTCACCAAAAACGGCCCAGGCTTCACTTTCAATATCACCGATCGTATCAATCACGGGAATAGTGATACCACCGCCGAAGTCGAGAAAAAAGTCAATGTCAGAATTGATGCTGGAATCGCTGTAGTAAGCACCAACCTGCCACTGCACAGCACTATCATCGGTGGATACTAATCTGAATTCCTGACTCAACGCTTCGGTTTGAAAGGTGGAATCATTGAAAAACTGAAAGCCCGCTGTAAAAAGTGGAAACACAAAATCAAGTTCGTACTCGGTGTACGAGGTGGCACTGATGAAACTCATGCCGTCTAGATCGACATCAATGGTCAGTGAACTTGTGTCCAGCGAGGTATCTATGAACCCAGGGTTACCGCCAATGCCTGCCATAGTGGGTTCGTCGAACTCGATGCCCGTCAGCGGATCCAGGCGAGAAAAAGAGTTTGCACCAACAAGTTCATTCTCCACCGTCCAGTGAGTAAAGGTCACATCCATCAAGTCCGTTGTATACAAGGCTTTCAGACGCAGGTTCCAGCTATCTAACTCGTTAATATCGTCTTTAGAAAATTCAGGGCTGTCGACCCAGCCAGGTCGTTCTTCAACACCACCAGAAAGGCGCACGGCAAAATTGTCTGAGAGGGGCAGGTTCACAACACCATCCAGGTTGTAGCCTGAATCACCGTCATCAACAGTTCTCCCGCCAACGCGGAACCTACCTGAAAATTCTTCTGTGTCCGGTTTTGGCGTAATGACTTTGATTGTGCCACCCATGGAACCCTGGCCGTACAAAGTACCCTGTGGTCCACGCAGCACTTCTATGCGCTCCAGGTCATACATGTTGGTTGGTGGCGCGATCTGCAGATTTAAAACGCCAAAAGCGACGTCGTCGACATAGTAGCCGACAGTTGCATCACCGGTCGTCCCACTGGCAATACCTCGCAAAATCACTGTCTCAAAGCCTGGTGCAGTGCTCGATACAACCGAGGCACCAGGCACAAACTTTACGACATCCGCCAGACTATCGATTCCGTTATCGCGCAATTCCTGACCATCGAGTACCTGTACGGACATTGGTACGTCGGTAATGGCCTGTTCCCGCTTCTGCGCGGTGACGATGATCTCTTCTATGACCGCATCTTCCGCCGCCTGCAGAGAAGGCGTCCATACTGCAGCAGTTACTAAACATACGTATACCAACCTAGCGAAAATTTGAAAACGAACACGTGCGGCACTCGCTGATTTCGAAAACATATCTCTCTCCTGTTTCTCAACACGCCAAACTATACACCCGTATAGTTTACATGCAATACTTCAAAACATGGCTCGGATAAAAGACTTGGCAACACATAGATAGACCCTTTCTAAGAGATAAAGACACTTGACTGATCATTCGTATAGCCACGCAGATTTTAAGGCTTCCACACCGGTGCCACCTCAAGCCCGCTACGCGTTGTTTGTTTTATCGCTCGCTTATGCTTTCAATTACATCGATCGCCAGCTAATTGTCATTCTTCAGGAGTCCATCAAAGCCGACTTGGGCTTTGCAGACTGGCAGCTAGGATTGTTGTCCGGTTTTGCGTTTGCCATTTTCTACACTCTTGTCGGCGTACCGATCGCACGCTATGCAGACCGGGGTAACCGCCGCAATATCATCTCCATCGCTGTGGCTACGTGGTCAGTGATGACCGCTGCCTGCGGCATGGTTGGGAATTTCTGGCAGATGTTCCTGGTACGCATCGGCGTGGGGGTGGGCGAAGCGGGATGCAGCCCACCCGCTCACTCGATGATCTCAGATTTCTTCCCCCAGGAACGCCGCGCCACCGCGATGTCGGTCTACAACCTCGGCGTTTATCTAGGCGTTTTGGTAGGTTATATCGCTGGCGGATGGCTGAACGAAATTGTTGGATGGCGCTGGGCATTTATCCTGATTGGTCTGCCAGGCGTATTGCTGGCACTTCTGGTGCGGTTCAGTGTTGTTGAACCTGCGCGGGTGCAACTCACCGCAGCAACCCCACCACAACCTTCAATGCGCGACACGCTGTTGTTACTCTGGTCACGCAAGTCATTTCGCCATCTCGCACTGGCGGCGGGCCTGCACGCGTTTGTCGGGTACGGCGCAGGCAATTGGGCACCGTCTTTTTTCATACGCTCGCATGGCGTAGGCACCGCAGAACTGTCGTTGTGGCTGGCGCCGGTTGCTGCATTTTCAGGCGCTATTGGCGCTCTTGCCGGCGGCTATTTCTGCGATCGGCTTGCACTACGTGACGCGCGCTGGAATATCTGGCTACCGACTCTGGCCATCATCATATCTGTGCCGTTTTCTATCACGGTTTATCTACTCGCGGATTTCCGGCAGGCGATTATCTTGTCCGTTGTGCCTACATTGCTCGGTGCTATGTATCTGGGACCGATGTTGGCAGTGACCCACGCTTTGGTAGGTAGCAGGATGCGAGCTGTCGCCTCGAGCGTTCTATTGTTGGCGTTGAATCTAATTGGGATGGGTATCGGGCCATGGTTCACAGGCCTGTTGAGTGACCTCCTGGCACCCACATACGGCAGCGAAAGCCTTCGCTATGCGCTGATTATTGTCATTCTGGTGAATATCTGGTGTGCGATCCATTACCTGTTCTCGGCACGCACCTTGAAAACTGATCTCGCCCGCGCACCCACTTAACATCGCAGAACAATAAACAGGGAAACATCTATGATTGCGAACATCATTAACGACATTCTTGACCATCATGTCAGCCATACTCCTGGCTCAGAATGTGTGGTGGAGTCCAAGCAGCGTCTGACCTTTGCTGAAGTACGCAGCCAGGTTGATCAGATTGCAAAAGCCTTGCTAGCCAAAGGCATCCAACCCGGCGACCGGGTAGCCACTTTGTCGCCACCCGGCCTGAGCTTCTGGCTTACTTATCTTGCCGCGACGTCTATAGGCGCAATCTGGCACGGTATCAATCCTGTTTATCGCGCAAGAGAGTTTGCCTACCTTTTATCTGACGCGACCCCATCATTAATATTCTGCCAATCGCCTTTTGACAACCGCTACTACGATACGGAACTACAAGCAACCGAAAACTGTGTTGAGTTTTTTGTTACTCAAGGCGAGCCACAAGGTGATGCCATCAGCTTCGCCACCTTCCTCAAAGAAGGTGAACATATCAGCCAGCAGACTTTAGATCTTGCTCGAGCAGCGGTGAAACCCGAAGACATCGCGGTGATTGTCTACACCTCTGGCACAACCGGGCAACCCAAGGGTGCGATGTTATCCCAGGGCACCATCACAGCATCAGCCATCGCCAATGCTCATTGGATGGGAGAACGGCTTGCCAGCACCGTATGTGCCGCACCCACCAATCACGTTGGGGCGTTAAACAACGTGTGTATGAACGTCTTTGCCGCTGGGGGGCGAATCATTTTCTATCACCGTGTGGACATTCAGGCGCTGGGGGAAATTCGCAGAAAGGAGTTGCCAACATACATGGTAACTTCGCCCACCGGGTTCATGATGACCATGCAATCACCCGAGTTTGATGCGTCAAGATTGAATCACACCGAACTCATTGTCTGCGGGGGCGCCACCACACCACTGAGCATTTTGGAAGCCTGGAGAGGCGTTGACTGTCCCATTTCATCTGTCTACGGACAGACGGAGACTTGCGGCATCATTACCCATACTTCGCTTGACGCGCCCTTAATGGATGTCGCAGAGACCATTGGCAAACCTCTGGAGGGTTGCGAAGCACGCATCGCCAACGACAAAGGCACACCCTGTGACCCAGGTGAAACAGGAGAACTGCAATTCCGCGGACCCTATGTCATGTCCGGTTACTACAATCGGCCTGAGGCAACTGCGGAAGCCTTCACCTCAGACGGTTACCTGCGCACTGGAGATTTAGGTTACGCTCGTGAAGACGGCAACCTCGTTTTTGTCGGTCGCATCAAAGAGATGTTCAAGTCCGGCGGCTACAACGTTTATCCGCTGGAGATTGAGCAAGCCATAGCCGAGCATCCAGCAGTTTTGCTCTGCGCCGTACTACCCGTTCCCCACCCAATGTTCCAGGAAGTTGGCCATGCTTTTGTGATGGCCCACGAAGGCCAAAGCGTTACACCTGCAGAGTTGCGCGATTATCTGGCAGACAAAATTGCCAACTACAAAGTACCGAAAAGCTTTTCTATCGAAGCCGTTTTGCCATTGTTACCCAATGGCAAGGTCGACAAACAGCAATTAGCAAGCCGACTGACTGATCAGCCTCAGAGTGTTGCTTGAGCAAACGGAGCAAAAAAATGATGAACACCATTACGGTACGCAAGATGGATTTTGAGTTTAGCGACGACATGGATCTAGTTTTTATCCAGCATGACCCAAGACTTTCGTTTCTGTTTTTAGGCACTTGGATGCTGCTCCCTTATCTCGAACCTTACCTGATGCGAACCATACGCAAAGCCATGGAACAGGTGGACGACGCGGCGTTATTGCATGACATGCAGCAATTCTGCGCTCAGGAAGGCCAACACTATCAACAACATGCAAAAGCCAACGAAAAAGTACGTGATCTGATGCCAGTACACCTGCAACTGAAACTGGATGAGAAGCTCACGGAGATCAGAGACGAATACAAATCGTTTAGTGAGCAAAAAGACCTAGATTGGAACCTGGCCTACGCGGAGGGTTTCGAAGCCTACACTGCAGCTGGTGCTCGTGCACAGATGTCTGAGCGGGTATTTGATTATATGAAAGACCCGATCAGAGATCTGATGCTATGGCATATCATGGAAGAAATGGAACATAGAACCGTGGCTTTCGACGTTTTTGAGGCCCTCTGCGGCAAGTACTGGTATCGCTTACGTGTTGGTTTGTGGGCACAAAAACACTTCACCAGTCTGGGTGCAGAACTTACCCAACTGATGATCGAAGCGTTCCCAGATTTGATTGCACAACACCAAAACAGCAAAGCGAGGTATATTCGCGAGCAAAACTTCAAGCGCTATCGCAAAGCAACTTTGAAAAATCTACCAGGCATTTATTCGCCCTGGTATTCACCGCACAAATTATCTATGCCTGCGATGTATGAAGAGACACGACAGGCCTATACCAAACGGGCCATATCCACCAGCTAACCCAGGAAGACACTATGCAGACTGATACATCGCAAACTAATTCTAGCGCTTTACCGATTGTGCCGCTCACCGGCGCCGCAGAAGCACTACACATCGGTAATGACGACACACCCTTTGTCGACATTGGCGATGGCACACTAATCCAGTTGCTGCTCGCTGACCTGACCCAGAACATCTGGGCAACACGCAATCGCATGCAGCCAGGCACAAGCGTGATTACCCACTACCACACCGGACCCGTTTACGCTTTTACGCTGCAGGGACAGTGGTACTACAAAGAATATCCCGAGACAGTTAACGGTCCAGGCTCATTTCTAATGGAGCCATCCGGCTCAGTGCACACATTGACCATCCCCGAAGATCAAACTGGAGAAACCATTGTCTGGTTCCTGATGCACGGCACCAATATCAATATTGATGCTGAGGGCAAGGTTGTCTCTATCGCTGATGCTCACAATGTCCTGAAAGGCTATCGCCAGCTCTGCGAGCAGCAGAAGGTGAGCCATCACAACGTTATTGTCATGGGCGAAATCTAGCTATGCGCGCGGTTGTTATGCGTCCTGGGCGCTTAGACGTAGAAGAACGCCCAATGCCCGAGCCCGGCCCGGGAGAGGTGCTGATCCAAACGCTTGCCTGTGGTATCTGCGGCTCGGATCTTCACCTTTTTCGCCATGCTCAAGACTACCTGAATCAGGCGCTGCAGGCTGGTGCGGACAAAACAGTTTTGGATCGCGGGATCGTCATGGGACACGAATTTGTGGGAAGAATTGTCGCCTTTGGTGAGGGTGCTCGAGGTGATCTGCGCATCGGCCAGCGGGTGTGTTCAACTCCGTTTCTGCCCAACAGACTGGCAGATATTCCTATGGGTGCCACTCCTTGGCTTGACGGAGCATACGCCGAATATTTTTTGTTAGACGAATCCCTGCTGATCCCGATTCCTGATCACATCGACACCCAAACTGCGGCTCTGGTTGAGCCTCTGGCTATTGGCCTTCACGCCATCGACCGAGCAGACCTGGTAGCCGACCCGGACTGCATTGTTATTGGTTGCGGTCCGATTGGACTTGCCGTCATCACATCACTTGCAGCTAGAGGCATCACAAACATCATCGCCGCTGATTTTTCTGCTCGCCGACGCAATCTGGCTTCAACCTTAGGCGCTTCTGCCACCACGGATCCAAACAAAATGTCTGTATTTGATGCCTTGCCCGGGGACCACAGGAGACCTGTAGCGGTGTTCGAGTGTTCCGGTGCAAATAGTATGATTCGATTCTGTACGGACAGTGCGCCACCAAAATCAGAAATCATCATGGCCGGTATCAGTCATGGTGAAGAGTCGTTTGTACCCGCAACCGCAATCAGCAAAGAACTCTCCCTACATTTTGTCAGTTTTTATACCACCGAGGAGTTCCAAAGCGCACTTGATCTTTTGGGCAGCGGGAAAGTGGATTCGAACGAATGGATCACCAGCAAAGTTGGCCTCGATGAAGTGGCGGAAGCGTTTACTGCGCTGACGACGATGGAACACCACACCAAAATTCTGGTGGTCCCTTAGCCCAGCCCCACGTTGCGCCCTAAGATCCAAGCTAAGTGACATAACTTGCCGCTGTGCACGCCAGGCGGTAAATTGCTTATCGCTAAAGCAGGTGGAAACACTTGTTCCATCATTTAAGGGGGAATCATGGATCTGTCTTTTGGACCCGAATACGAGGTCTTCCGCAACGAGGTGCGCGAGTTTCTGCGCTCCCATGAAGATCAGGCGCCACACAACGCCGGCATGCGCAGTCCGGAAATGCTGGCCTGGCAGAAACTGTTGATTGAACACGGCTACGCTGCTCGCACCATCCCCAAAGAATTCGGTGGTTATGGCGGCACCCCCAACATCATCGAAAGCCGCATCATCGGCGAAGAGTTTGCAGCGGCAAGAGCAAACACCGGCCTTGGCGGTCAGGGCATCTCCATGCTGGTGCCTACCCTGCTGGAAATGGGTACCCAGGAACAGAAAGCGCAGTTTATTAAACCCACTATTCACGGTGAAATGGTCTGGTGTCAGGGCTATTCCGAACCCGGTGCAGGTTCAGACCTTGCCTCCCTCACCACCAGCGCCACCCTCGATGGTGACGAATGGGTGGTCAACGGGCAGAAAATCTGGACGAGTACTGCACAACTGGCGGATTGGATCTTCTGCCTGGTCCGAACCGAACCCGATGCCCCAAAACACAAAGGTATTTCCTTCCTGCTGTTTGAAATGAACACCCCGGGCATAGAAATCCGACCCCTGGTCGACATGACCGGCGCGGCTAATTTCAACGAGGTATTTTTCACCGACGTGCGGGTGCCTAAACATCAGATTGTCGGAGAACGCGGCGAAGGCTGGATGGTGGCCAATGCCATTCTCGGTCATGAAAGAGACTCGCTGGGCAATCCAAACATCACCCAGAGCCGTCTCAATGCACTTATCGAACTGATGAAAACCGAAACCCTCAACGGTGAGCGCCTGATTGACAACCCTGTGTATCGTGACCGCTTGATGCAGCTACAGGGTCGCGTTATGGCCATGCGGTTTAACGACCTGCGTGTACTGTCTTCCCGCCTTAACAAGGGGCAGGACGCAAGCCTTGCACGCATGATTGTGAAACTGCAGGGCACCGAACTGCGCCACGACCTGGAAGGCATGGCCATCGACATCATGGGTGAAATTGGCCTGTCTTATGAAGACAACCCGTATACCCGTGCGGGAGGCAGCTGGCAGAATCAGTATATGTACTTCCTTGGCCTGATCATTGGCGGCGGCACCTCGCAGATCCAGAAAAACATCATCAGTGAGCGCGGCCTGGATATGCCCCGCGAACCAAAAATCGAAAAGGCCAGGTAGGAGGCACCCATGCAATTCGGACTTTCAGAAGAACAGGTGCTGTTGCAGGACAACGTCAATCGGTTTCTTGACGACCACGCTTCGCTTGATGCGGTCAGAGCCTACGCAGAGGGTGGCGATGACACGGCAATCTGGCAGGGATTGACAGAACTGGGTGTTCCCGCCCTGCTGATTGCGGAAGAACATGGCGGCATTGGTTTAGCGCCGCTGAACGCCGCCATTGTTGCGGAAGCCATGGGTTATCACACCGCGCCGGGGCCGTTTCTCACCAGTGCCGTGATGGCGCCTGCTGTATTTGCTGCCGCCGGTGGGCAGGAGGATAAGTTAACCGCTCTTGCCGCGGGCGAGTTGCGCGTGGGCATCGCCTTTGCTGAAGGCTTTGGTGCGCGCAATGATGCCGGCGTCAAAGCCGCGGGCGAAACGCTCAACGGTAAATCGATTTTTGCTTTTGATCAGGCCGCAGACAGCTACCTGGTTGCAGATGCACACAAACACATCTATCTGGTTCAGGCAGATGCCAGGGGCCTGACCCGCAAGCCGCTGACCACTGTCGATAAAACCCGCCGCACCGTTGAGCTGACCTACAACAACACGCCCGCAATACTGATCAGCGACGATACCGAAGTATTTGCCCAGGCGATCGACATCGGTCGTGTGATGCTCGCTGCAGATACCCTGGGAGCCGCTCAGAATATGCTGGACCAGGCGGTTGAGTACGCCAAGCAGCGCGAACAGTTCAACCGTCCTATTGGCAGTTTCCAGGCGGTAAAACATATGTGTGCGGAAATGGCGGCCAGCCTGGAGCCCTGCCGCGCCATGGTCTGGTTTGCCGCCCATGCATTACAGGAACTGCCCGAAGAAGCCCGCCTGATGGCGTGCCACACCAAGGCACACCTGGCTGAAGTTGGAAAATTTGTCGCTAAAACCGCCACCGAGGTTCACGGCGGCATGGGGTTCACCGACCTGTTAGGCCTGCACTACTGGTTTAAACGCTGCGGCGCCAATCGGCAATGGCTTGGCGCACCGGAGCTTGTCCGTGAGGAGGCCGCAGTACTGCAGGGTCTGACATGAACGATTTTCTGACCCTGGCGGAACGCGCCTGGCAGGGTCAGCTGGACATGATGTTTGAACATCATCCGGTGCACTCAGCCTACGATGGTGCAACGGAAATCATACCGGGTGTACTGGCGCTGAAAGGCATTGCCTGTATCTACATCATCGACACCGGTGATGGTCTGCTCATGTTGGACGCGGGCTCACAGCTGGATACTCAGCGTGTTTATACCCAAGTGCGCAGTTGGCGCCCGGACACTCCCCTCAAGGTTATTGTTTTCTCCCACCACCATGTGGATCACGTTTTTGGCGCGGGACCGTTTATTGACGAAGCAAAAACCCGCGGCTGGTCACCGCCCAAAGTCATCGCCCATCGGCTGACCCCTGATCACTTTAACAGATACATCAAAACCAGAGGCTGGAACACTGCCATCAATCGGCGCCAGTTCGCTATTCATGCGCCAAACTATCACTGGCCAGATCAGTATCACTACCCTGATATTACCTTTGACGCCACTTATCAATGCCGTCTTGGCAATCTGGATGTTCATCTGCATCATGCCAGGGGCGAAACAGACGACCATACGTGGACTTACATACCGCAGCATAAACTGGTGATGACCGGTGATCTGTTCATCTGGGCATTACCCAATGCCGGTAATCCACAGAAAGTGCAGCGTTACGTATCCGACTGGGCGGACGCTCTGCGATTGATGGACACGCTGGCGCCGGAACTGCTACTGCCTGGCCACGGCTTCCCGATCTTTGGACGGGAGCGCGTACATCAGGCGTTAGCAGACACCGCCGATCTGCTGGATAACATTGAAGATCAGGTGGTCGATGGCATGAACCAGGGGCTGAGTCTGGACGCTCTTTATCAGCAGATTGAATTGCCTGAAACACTGATGCAGAAACCCTATCTGCAACCCATCTACGATGACGCACACTTTCTGATCCGCATGATCTGGCGTCGTTACGGTGGCTGGTGGGACGGCGAATACGATACGCTGCTACCCGCCAGCAAAGCAGAACAGGCTGCCACCTGGATAGACCTTGCCGGCGGCATTGACGCCGTGATTACACGGGCGGTGGAAAAACTGGAACATAATCCTGCAATCGCCGCACATCTGATCGAAACTGCTTATCACGCCCAACCGGAAAACGATGCGGTACATGCCGCACGGGCTCGTATTTACCGCGTGCGCAGCGCGGCACAAACAGCTTCCATGGCGCGGAACATCTTCAATCATGCCGCTTTGTCGAGCGATGCCGGCCTGCGGGATCTGGCTTCAAGCCAACCTGTTAAAAAGGGTTAACAACGGATGCGCCTTGTGACCAGCCGTTTTGCCGTTCACAATCTGTGACTGACATTTTGCAGTAGGATTTATGTTCCAGTCTTTGCCCGTTTTGCCGTTGAAAGACACGGTGGTTTATCCCAACATTGTTGTGCCGCTTGCCGTAGGCCGGCCTCGCTCTCTGGCGGCCCTCGAAGCCGCCATGAAAGGCAATCGCGAGTTTATCGCCGTTGCTCAGCGCAGCCCCGAGGTACAAGACCCGAAACTGGACGATCTGTATCAGATTGGCACTATTGCCAAAATCACCCGGGTTGAACATCGTGATGACGGCGCGCAGGTGATTGTGCAGGGGGATCGTCGGGTTCGATTGATCTCACAGTTTGATCGCGACGATTATCTGATGGCTTCCGCGGAGTTTCTGGTTGATCTGAAACACACGGCAAACGATGCCGACAGCATGGAAATAGATGCCCTGTTGCGGGTCAACCGCGAACTGGCCCAGCGCATTGCGAATCTGTACGACAGCGAAAACGGCGCGCAGATGTACCAGCAACTGGTAGGCCACCTGAAAGACCCTGTTATTCAGATGTACCGCATTGCGTCCCTGGCGAACCTGTCGCTGGAACATGAGCAGGCCATATTAGACTGCGATACCACCCTGGCATTGATGCAGCAGGTCAACGGCGTGCTCAGCCATGAACTGCGGGTAACCGAGCTGCGCCGTGAGATTGCTGAACAAGCCCGCGACGACATCGAGCAACAACAACGTGAACACGTTCTTCGCCAGCAGAAACAAGCCATCGAACACGCTCTTGGCGAAGGTGGCGAAGACGAAGACATCGGCGAGATCCGCCAGCAGCTGAAAGACGCCAAACTCCCGGAAAACATCACTGACGAAGTCGACCGCGAGTTGAAGCGGCTGTCGCGCATGTCACCCAATGCTGCCGACTATCAGGTTTCACGGGCCTACCTTGAACTGATTGCTGAACTGCCCTGGCATGCCAGTACCGATGATAACCTCGATCTGAAACACGCCCAGGAAGTGCTGAACGAAGATCACTACGGCCTGGAGGAAGTCAAAGAGCGGATTCTGGAATCGCTCGCGGTTATGCAACTTAACCCGGATGCCAAAGCACCCATTATCTGTTTCGTTGGTCCGCCCGGTGTCGGCAAAACCTCGCTGGGACAGTCTATCGCGCGCACCATGGGGCGGAAGTTTGAACGCCTGAGCCTGGGTGGTTTACATGATGAGGCTGAGCTGCGCGGGCATCGCCGCACCTACATCGGGGCGATGCCGGGTCGCATTCTGCAGGGTATTCGACGAGCCGGAGTCGTGAACCCCATCATCATGCTGGATGAGATCGACAAACTGGGTCGCGACTTCCGCGGTGACCCCTCTGCAGCCCTTATGGAAATCCTCGACCCCGCGCAGAATCGGGAATTTCGAGATAACTATCTGAATCTGCCTTTTGACCTTTCCAAAGTGATGTTCATCACCACCGCCAACACGCTCGAAGGCATTCCGCGCCCATTGCTTGATCGTATGGAAATCATGGAGGTCTCGGGCTACTCGGACATCGAGAAAAGCGCCATCGCACGCAACTACCTGATCCCAAGGCAACGCTCGGAAGCAGGGCTGCAGGAAAACCAGCTGGAGATAGATGACCTGACGCTGAGCCAACTGATTCGACGCTATACGCGCGAAGCTGGCGTGCGGGAACTTGAACGCGTCATCGGCCGCATCTGCCGCAAACAGGCGCGACGTGTCGTTGAAGGGGGTGATGCAACACATGCCATCACGCCAGAGCGACTCAGAGAGTTGCTCGGTCCGGAAAAATACAAACGGGATGCCAACCGGGAACAACAACACCCAGGTGTTGCCGCTGGCCTGGCGTGGACAGAAGCCGGTGGCGATGTGTTGTACATCGAAGCGAGCCTCACACCCAAAGAAGACAAAGTCACGCTTACCGGACACCTCGGCCAGGTCATGCAGGAATCCGCAAAGGCTGCCCGCAGCTACGTCTGGTCCATCGCAGACACATTGGGCCTTGTGCAGCAGGACATTGAGAAACAGGGTATTCACATACACGTGCCTGCCGGCGCGGTGCCCAAAGATGGGCCTTCCGCCGGTGTGACCATGGCCAGCGCCATTGTCTCCGCGTATGCAGGTATCGCCTGTGAACCCAACATTGCCATGACCGGTGAACTCACGTTGACGGGTCTGGTGTTACCCGTTGGCGGCATTAAAGAAAAGGTGCTGGCCGCGCATCGCGCCGGCTTTACACACATTATTCTGCCCAGAGACAACGAGGCTGATCTTGAAAAGATCCCTGACAATGTGCGCAGGGAACTTGATATTACGTTGGCCGCCACGCTGGATGATGTGTTGCGTCAGGCACTTCCCAGCTTGAACTTCAAGGCCGCCTGCTGAAATGGAAAACTTTTCCACCTATCTGATTGGTGTTGCGCTGGAAGGCACTCTGATCGGCGTTCTATTCTGGGTCATCACCCTGATTACCATTGAAAGCACCAGCCTTTCCGGCGCGCTTCGTGCCGGATTGATTGCCGAAGCCGTTGGCAACCTGCCTTATCTGTGGGGTTTGCCCGCCATCACACCACCGGGCCTGTTAATGAGCCTGGTAGCCGCCGTGATCTTTGTAAAGCTGATTGTAAGAGTTGGGGAGTTAACCGCGGGCAAAGCGTTTTACGGCGTTGCCATGACGTATTTTGTACTGGTAGCACTGGTCACCTGCAACGCTTGAGGCAGACACAATCAAAAGAGCAGCACCTCCGGCGCTCCTGCCTGCCACGGTTTGTGTTTGGCCATGACGTGAAAAAACAGATCACTGTGCACCATTTCTGTCAGCCAGTTTTGCAGGCGGATGTAGTGGCTCGCTTCAAACCACTTGATATCAACGTTAGCAAACTGCCGGATGAAAGGCATCAGCGCAACATCAACAAAGGTCAGCTGCTCTCCCAACAGGTACACCCCGCCGTTCTGAGCCAGCAATTCCTCCAGCTCCGCAAGAAATGCCTCCGCCTGCTGGCGATGATACAGCGCGTTTGCCTGCGCATCACGTCCAGCATATTTGTAGCCGTCCAGGTGCACTTTGAACGGCCCGTCGTTACGGTCTAACAGTTTTTTCACGCCGGGCTGAAGCGCGCCGTGATCCAGCCAGCCGTTGGGATCACTTTGCGCAAGCGCCCAGCGCATGACATCCAGACTCTCATCAATCACGTGAGCACCCACCAGCAATACCGGCACGGTACCTTTGGCGGAAGCCTGCAACATCTCATCGGGCTTGTGTTTCAGATCGACTTCACGCAGGACACAATTCTGGCCGGCATAGCGCAAGGCCATACGCGCACGCATGGCATAGGGGCAGCGACGAAAACTGTAGAGTACAGGCCGGCGGCCCGCCTCTTCAGGCAGGTGGTCAGGGCGTGAGGGTGAAGCGCAATCCGACATAGTCTTCGGCATATTCCGGCGTAACGGTGACACCTTTATATCGGGTTGTGAACAACCTGGCAAAACCATAGCCGATCAGCGCGCCGGCAAGCACGTCCTGCTCGTCATGACGATCATCGTACACCCGACTGTACCCCACGAAGGTTGCCGCCACATAAACCGGCAGCGCCCACTTCAAACCGTAACGTTCGTGCAGATAACCCGCGGCGTGAAAACTGACCGCCGTGTGTGCCGACGGAAATGACTCATCATCCCGACCGTCCGGACGTTCTTTGCTGATGTTTTCTTTCATGACGTAACTCGTGCCCAGGGTAACAGCCAGGCCAACGCCAAACTGCCGGGCCCCTGCATAGTCGCGTTTGGCTATAGAGGTCACCAGGGCCGCGCCGGGCAGAACAAATTCAAGCACGTCTCCGACGTCGCCGGTGGTTGTACGACCCAGCGGGTTCTGCTCTGCAGCGAGCGGGCTGGACAGAATCAGGAGCATTGCAGACAGTGCAACACAGACATACAGACGTTGCACGACAGACTTAATGTGCCTCTACCCCCAGCTCGTCCAGCAGGTTTTCGAATACATCAATGCGCGGTGTGAAACTGTCTATGGTGTCCTGCCAGAAACCAGGCTGCTCAAGATCAGCATCCAGATGCTGTCGGGCCAGGTCTTCGGCTGTCATACGCCCTGTATCGCACAGCAGGGCAACATATTTAGCATAGAAATCTGCACCGCCTGTGTGTCGCCGGGTATAGACGCCGGAACTGAACAGATACCCGAACAGATAAGGAAAATTGTAAAAACTCAGGCCTGAGATATAAAAATGCAGCTTGCTGGCCCAGAACATCTCATCCGGCTCCGCTAAACCCTCGCCATACCAGTTCCGCCACGCGCTACGCATCAGCGCTTTTAATTCCTCGGGCTGCTGGGGCCGCTGCTGCCGTGCCTCATACAGTTTGTTCTCGAATTCAAAACGGGTGGGTATGTTCAGCATAAAGCCTGTGTGGGCGCGCAACTCTTCCCAGATGATGTTGAGCTTCTCCTGAGGCGAAGTCGCCCGTGCCAGCAGTGCATCCCGTACCAGGGCCTCGCCGAACGTGCTGGCAGTTTCAGCTAACGACATACCGTAGCTGCGCTGGCTGTCCGGCAGCTCACGCATCACATGAGAATGAAAGGCGTGTCCCAGTTCATGCGCCAGCGTGACGACATCCAGCTGACCGCCGGTGTAGGTCATGTAAACCCGCTGGTGGCGGGATTTGGAGAATGTTGTTGCATAAGCGCCCGGACGTTTACGCGGTCCTACCGAGCCTTCAATCCAGTTGTTGCGCACCATCATGCGCACAAAATCAGCCATCTGGCCGTCTACTTCGCCGTAGGCCTCGGCAATGATGTCAACCGCCTCGTCAAAGGCCAGCGGCGGGTTTGAGCCTGCGCCGATGACAGGTGCAGGTGCAACCACATCCCAGGGTGCAAACGTTTCTTTACCGTAAGCTCGTGCCATCAGGGCCGTTGCGCGTTGCGATTCGACCTTATTGGTTTCGCTGACTTCTAACAAGGTTTCTAACGTCTTCCTGGTCAGACGACTGGCATGCGTGGGTGCATCCAGAAAATGTACAGGGCGCTCGTGGCTGCGCTGTTTGCACATTTCCAGCCGCCATCCTGCAATGGCGTTTATCGCCGCAGCACAACTCTGTTCCTGGGACTGCCAGGCTTCGCTGATACCACGCCAGGCGGCTTCACGCTGGGGTTCTGAGACATCCATCAGTAACTTGTTGGCACTGGCCACGCCCATGGTCTGCTGTTCGTTGCCTACCATCACTGTGCAGCTCATGGTACTCGACAACTGATTGTAGAGCTGGCCCCAGGCATGTAAGCCATCCTGTGACAGCCCATTCACCAGACTTTCCTGTGCAAGCGTCAGATTCTCGTGTCTGCGTTTACGGCCGTGATGAACCTGGAATGCCAGGGCCTGTACTTCAGGATGATCCAGATATTGTTCTATTTCCTCATCGCTTGCGGCATCAACAAACTGAGCCAGAGGTTCAAAGCAATCACCGAACCGCTTGTGGTAACGCTGTAGAGAGCCCGTGAGCTTCAACGCACCCTCATGCTGACTGTCCACTGAGACAAGACAGTTTGCATAGGTTTGCACATTACCCAGAAGATTGCCCGCATGCTCCGAGCGGACGGCAATCTGCTGTGCTGTGCGGATGGCATCTGATCCGGACAACTGCTCATTGAGCGCCTCCACCTCAGCAAAAACCGCATCCAACGCATCCAGGTCCGCCTGCAACCGTGGGTCGTCAACACTTTTGTACTCTGATGCCAGTTCCCAGGTCGGGCCACTGATTTCGGTGCGGTCAGTCATTTCATCCATACGGTTTGACGGGGGGAGGAATTAGACCTTATCCGGCTTGAAGGTCCAATAGCTGTTGGCAAAATAGTTCGCCATGGCGCCGGGAATGATGCTCACCGCCTGGGCAAGAATCTCCGGCTGGGAAGGCCAGAGCATGCGTACAATGACAAATGCACCAAAACTAACAGCCAGAGTGAGCAGCGAAACCAGATTGAACTTCAAGCCGCGCACCCGCTTGCGCGTGGTGATGTGTCGATCGCGGAATGTCCAGTAATTGTTCACAAAAAAATTCCACACTATTGATGTTTCAATCGCCAGCGCCGAACTCAGGTACACATTCAGGCCAGATGACAACAGCAGCTGAAAACAACCCAGGTTGATCACCACGCCGCTTAAACCCGTCAGCGCAAACTTCACAAAGGTCTTGCGCGACAGCAGGCGCAGCCACCAGACGTGCAGGAAAAACTCCACCACATCACGCTGTCCAAGCTTGGTGGCACCGCGGGTTCGATCACTGAAACGAATGGGTACCTCGGTGATCCGTGCACCTGTAATCATCAACGCATGTAACAGAGCTACCTGAAACACATAACCTGAAGGCGGCAGACGCAGGGGCAACGCCGCTCGCAACGCGCTGACGCGTATCGCCTTGAATCCCGCGGTACAATCAGCGACGCGATAGATGCCGGCAATGTAGCGTGCAAAAAGGTTACCGCAGCGCGACAGCAGGCGGCGTTTAAAGCCCCAGCTGGCATCGACTTCACCACCCTGTGTATAGCGCGAGCCGATCACAACATCATGCTCAGGCAAATTAGCCACCAGCCTTGCAATGTCCCGGGGTGCGTGGGAAAAATCCGCATCCATCTGCACCACGGCATCAACCTCCATATCATTCAGGACATGCAGAAACCCACGCGTATAAGCTGAGCCGAGGCCGCGCTTACGGCCGGATAACAACTTTACCCTGCTGTCCTGCGACGCTACGTCCCGCACCTGGGCTGCTGTACCATCCGGAGAATTGTCGTCCACAACCAGTACAGTAAACACACAGCTCTGCTGGTGATCAAATTCTGTTAACAAAGCCACCAACATTGCGCGGATGTTTTCTGCTTCGTTGTAGGTTGGCAAAACGATGCACACTGACCTCAAGTCAGCGGGAACATCCGCGGCTTTTTCAGTCTGAGGAGCTGAGTTGTTCAAATGCATCAATCAGAACGGCAAAAGCGCCCGTTATACCTCAGCCACTCAGGCTTGTCATGGCACCTGTCTAAGCGTTAGCCTGCGCCCCGCCTGTGTGAAGACGCTTGCCATCAATGTTTGCGCGGGCCAGACAATGGAGAAGAATAATGACAATAAAACACATCCTGCTGTGCTGCAGCCTGGTCATCATGCTCATCACTCACCCCGCATCCGCGGATACAGCGGCGACTGGAACGGAACAATGGTTTGTCGGCGTCACCGGCTCGATCGGTGAGGTAGACATCGATGACATTTCCGCCAACATCGGCACCGGTGTTGTGATTGGCGGAGAACGTGATGGCCAGATTGAAGACACCAGCCTCGAAGACTACACCGCCGGGTTCGGATTTTCAGTGGGCAAACGGCTGGGTTACTGGCAGCTGGCGACCCAGTATATCTATCGTTATCGCACAGATTGGGACGTGGTAGCAGCCACTCCGGCAATTCAGTCGATTACCAATATCTTCACCAATGTCGAAACCCATACCCTGCTCATCAACGTCGCTCGAAGAGGGGTTATCACCCGGCACTGGTCCTGGGAACTGGGGGGCGGCCTGGGCTATGTCCATCATCGAATGGATTCAGAGTATATTGAACGGGAAGTGCCCGGGGTTCGCGGTGAACGGGTGTTTAAAGATCAGCGGCGTAACGGCGGTTTCAGTTACAATCTGTTTGCCGGTCTGGTCCGGGACTTAGGACGCCACTGGACATTGAACCTGCGCACCGGCTACGTCGATATGGCGGAACTCAAAGCCGGGTCATTTCCAGAACGACCTGTGCGCCTGAGCGCTGATCAGCGTGCCGTTGAACTGCAGTTCACCATCGAACGGAATCTTTGAACAGCAAGTTAAGAAAACAGCGTTTGATTCACGCCGGCAGGGTCTGTTCATAAAGCAGCGAGTTGCCCTTCTTACCAACAATTTCCGTCACCCCTGCATGGCGCAGGCAATACGCCATTTTCTGCGCGATATTCAGTGGCTGACCCAGGGCCATGGCGAGATCGCGGGTATCAAAAGGCGCGGGCAGCTCTTGCTGCAGGAAATTAAACAGATCCGCCATATCCCGCAGACGAACCCCTTCAACAATGTCTAGCAGGTGCTTTTCTTTCACCCGCCAGCCTCCACGGCGACGGTTCTTCTTTGGATCAAACACGCGTATCTCACGCACCTCAGTCAACACCGCCTCAACAGAAAAGTTGGGATGGTTGAGCAGCTGTGGCAGATAAACCAGCTCATTGACGATGTGGATCAACGAGCCCCGTTTAGGCGATTTCCGGCTGGTTGGTTTTACCCCGCGATCTTCAGGCTGCTTAACTATGGTGGTGGTGCGCGCAATAGGGTGCACCAGTACCACCGGCCCCACATCCGCCAGGGCCTGCATCTTGCGGCTCAGACCGCTGAAACTACCCGTTTGAATCTCGTACATGATGCCGTTGCGAACCGCATCCGCAACAAAAGTCTGCACGGACACCTCCTGCTCGCCACCATTTGCGGAATACGCCGCTTTCAGTGCCGCATGTAAAGGCCCCTCATTCAAAACACCAATCGACATAGTTTCAACTGAACGTAACAGTGCTACAGGCGCCGTACTGTACCGCAATTTCTCGAGTTGCTCACACCGCTGCCTATGCCATACTGCGCACTTCACAAACAACCCTCGGGAGACAGAGACAATGAGCGCAGACGGCACCTGGAACACCACCATGAATACCCCTATGGGCGCACAGAATGGCACCCTGCATCTGACCAGCGATGGCAGCAATCTGACCGGTAAACTGGCAGGCCCGCAAGGTGAAATGGAAATTACCGACGGCACTATTGATGGCGACAACCTCAGCTGGAAAGCTTCCATCACATCACCTATGGCAATGACCCTGGAGTTCAGCGCGGTTGTGAGCGGCGATGAAATCAACGGGAATGTGAAACTCGGCGCTTTTGGTGATGCCTCTTTTACCGGCACCCGTGCCTGAAACCACAGCATGAGCTGGGAGCAGGAGATACGCGAACTGCAAGCGCGTGAGGCGCTTGCTTTCCAGATGGGCGGTGCTGAAAAAGTGGCCCGCCAACACGAATTCAACAAGCTGACCATCCGCGAACGCATCAACGTCATCAGTGACGCGGAATCCTTTCATGAGATTGGCACCCTCGCGGGGGTTGGCGAGTATGACGATCAGGGTGAACTGAAAAAGTTCACCCCATCCAACTTTGTATTCGGCACAGCCGACATTGATGGCCGGCCGGTTGTACTGTCTGGCGACGATTTCACAGTGCGCGGTGGTTCCGCAGATGCCTCCATCGCCGGCAAGAGACTGCGCGCAGAAGGTCTGGCAGTCGAGCTGCGTTTACCCCACATCCGCCTGGTGGATGGCATGGGTGGTGGCGGTTCAGTGAAGACCATCGAAATGGCGGGGCGCACCTACATTCCGGAAGTACGTGGCTGGGAAACCGTAGTTACACAATTGGGTGTGGCACCTTCGGTGTCACTGGCTTTGGGTTCCGTGGCCGGGATCGGTGCCGCGCGGGTTGCCACTTCACACTACAGTGTCATTGTAAGAGACAGCGCGCAGATGATGATTGCCGGTCCGGCGCTGGTCGACTGGGCCAGCCTTGGCGATGTCACCAAAGAAGAACTGGGCTCTTACAAAATACACACGCGCAACGGCGCCATAGACGATGAGGCCACCAGCGAAGTCGAAGCGTTTGCCATGGCGAAACGGTTTCTGTCCTACCTGCCTTCCAGCGTGGATGAGTTGCCGCCACTTGCAGAAAGTAATGACGACCCCGAGCGCACCGACGACAGTCTGATCAACATCGTGCCCAAGGACCCCCGCAAGGTCTACAGAATGCACGACGTGCTTGAGTCAGTGTGCGATCAAGGCTCTTTTTTTGAAATCGGTCGCAAATGGGGCCGCTCACTGATCACCGGACTGGCCAGACTGAACGGCATTCCGGTGGCCATCTTTGCAGAAAACCCTCGGGTTTACGGCGGCGCCTGGACCGCAGATGCGTCGCGCAAACTGATCCGCTTCTGCGACCTCGCATCCACCTTTCACCTGCCGCTGATTCACCTGGAAGACTGCCCGGGCTTTCTGATCGGCAAACAATCTGAAGAAGAAGCCACCATACGTTACGGTTCTGCTGCACTGGCGGCCCTGGGTCAGAGCAATGTGCCTTTCTGCTGCATTGTCATTCGCAAAGCCTTTGGCGTGGCGGGCGCTGCGAATCATAAACCGGGCAGTCATCATTTTCGCGCCGCCTGGCCGTCTGGAGACTGGGGCTCACTGCCCATCGAAGGCGGCATAGAAGTCGCCTACAAAGCCGAACTGGCAGAAGCGGCGGACTACGACGCCCACCTGGCGAAAATCAAAGATCGACTGAATCGACTCAGGTCACCTTACCGTTCAGCAGAATTCTTTGAAATCGAAGAAATTATCGACCCCAGACAGACACGGGCATACCTGTGTCGTTGGGCGAAACTGGCGCGCGCTGCGTCACGTCCACAAGCACCGAATTTCTGGTACCGACCCTAGAGGATTTTTGCTTGCGTATCTTTTACAGAATAATCTGGCTTTCTTTTGTCTTTCTGACATCAAACGCTGCGCTGGCAGAAACTCAATGCACCAATGATGGGTTGTTGCGCAGCGTTAGCGTGATTTATCCCGTGCAGGGACAGCCACTGCCTTGTGAAGTCAGATACGACAAGCCCGCCGAAAACCAGTCCATGACGCTCTGGCGAGCGGAAAACCAGGCCGGTTTCTGCGAGGCACAGGCGCAAAGATTTGTGGCGCGACTGCAGGATCTGGGCTGGTCGTGTGCCCCCCATCCTGACAGTGACGCTCAGGACGGAGAATAAGCCGGGGCCATGGCACAGGAATATCGACAACATTCATTCAAAAGACCTCCCGGCGCCACAGAGATATTGTTGGTTCGACACGGCGAATCCCGAGCCGCCTCCGAGGATAACCCGTTCCCCCTGGTTGACGGTCAGGGTGATCCGGAACTGCATCCTAACGGCTGGGAACAGGCGCGACGCGTGGGTGAACGCCTGAAAAGCGAACCCATTGAAGCGGTTTACGTCACCAATCTGCGACGTACTCAGGAAACCGCGCAACCCTTGTGTGAACATCTGAACATGACACCCATCGTTGAACCGGATCTGCGCGAGGTACACCTGGGAGAATGGGAGGGTGGCCTGCTGCGGATGAAAGCCGCTCAGGAAGACCCGATTTACCACCAGATGCGCATCCAGCAGCGCTGGGACGTGATTCCCGGTGCAGAAGGTTGGGATGCCGTCAACAAACGCGTGTCCGCGGGGCTTGCACGCATCAAAGCGAATCACCCGGATCAGCTGGTTGTTGCCGTTGTCCACGGCGGCATTGTTGCCCATATTCTGGCTCATGCCAGCGGCGCCCGAGCATTCGCTTTTCAGGGTGCGGACAATGGCTCCATCAGCCACATTGTCCTCACGGATGATCAGATTGTGGTACGACGATTTAACGACGTGTCACACCTGCTTGGCACGCTGCACGATGGCAGCGGTGGCATGACCTGAAACAGAACTGCATGGATCCAGCGCCTTCGATTTTGCCTTATCGTTTTCTGGCCACGACGGTGCTTGCAGGCTGCATGACCAGCATGGTGTTTTTGTCGGCATCAAACTGCACAACCACATCCGGCACACGATCAAAGTGAAACCGCCCACCTATCTCCGGCGTCAGCTCATAAGACGGCTGGCCGGGCACCACCACATACAGAGCTGAACCTTTCTGCACCACGGATAGTGTTACCTGAGGTGTTGCATATTCACCCACCCATTGTGCCAACCAGGATGGATCTGTCATTTTTGCGTCGACCTGCCTGTCAAACGCAATCGGTTCCGCGGTTGGCTCGATACGAATTGACACCTTTGCCACATCGCCGTTCAGGTTATTGTGAAACTGCACCAGCTGATTTCGCATCGCCACATCACGCGCCTGCGCTGAAGTTTTCCAGACATCAAAATGCCAATGGTCCAAAGGCGCCGCCATATCGTTGTAGACAATCCGCAGTTGCTTGTCGGCCAGTTCAATCTGCAGTGGCCCGTAACCCGCATGACTGTAGGCGCCACTGTACGCGCTGAGTTGGTGCGTCGGTCTGGTCTTTGATCGACGCCGCGGATCGTCACGCTCGGCCGGATTTGGCGCTTCTGCGTTCTGTTTACGTGTCAGCGCCTGTGCTATCCAGTCCTTCTGTGGATGCCCAAGAATCTTATCGACCGCGGTCAGTCCCAACCATTGAGGTAAGTCTGTATTGGCATTTGCAAAGGCCACTACGCCAAGACCCTGTTGTGGCAACAACATGACATAGGTGATGAAGCCATCAATCCCGCCGCTGTGATGGACATACTTTTTTCCCTGATAAGTGCCTACCATCCAACCCAGACCATAAACCGGCGGCGAAAACTCAAGCCCGGCTGGCTCTACACCCATGGGCATATGATAGCCCTGGATCTCCTGCAAGGTGCTGGCACTCAACAATGTCTCGCCGCCAAACTGACCATCGGCAAGGTTCAGCTTCAACCAGCTGGCCATCTCACTGATCGTCGAGTTAACAGATCCGGCGGGGCCGATCAGGTCCAGCGGACGAAAAGGTATTTCACTGACTTCACCTTCATCAATGAGATAAGGACGCGCAAAATTTCTGTCCTGCTGGGATTGAGTAACGGAGAAATTAGATCGGTGCATGCCCAGCGGATCCAGTAAGCGGGACCGCATAAGATCTTCCCAGCGTGACTCACCCGCCACCTTTGCGGCCAGCATGCCCGCGGTCATGAACATGAGGTTGTTGTATTGAAAGCGGCTACGGGGAGGAGCGGTCAAGGGCAGGTGCCGCAGGCGCAAGAGTGCTGCCTCTCGCGATGTATCGGTATTGTTGTACCACATCAGATCATGACGCGGCATGCCCGACCGATGGGTGACAAGATCTCTCACCGTGATTTGTGCAGCAATGGATTCATCAGCCAACCTGAACTGAGGCAGGTGATCACGCACCGGATCATCCCAGGACATCAGTCCATCCTCGACCAGCATGCCGATCGCCGTTGCTGTCATCGCCTTGGTGGTGGAGCCAATGGCAAACAGCGTGTCCGGCGTCATCGGCAGGTTTTTTTTCACATCCCGCAAACCGAAACCACGGGCATAAATCAATTCTCCTTTGTAAACAATGCCAATACTCGCTCCCGGCGCCTGAAAATCCAGCAGTGCCTGGTCTACCGCTGCGGCAAATCCTTCAAGCGACTGCAATGCTGCGCCAATGGGATCCGCAGGTGCCAGCGTAAAAGCGAATGTCCCACCACTCTGACTGAACAGGCCGGATAGAGAAGCGATCTGCGTACGGTCTTCAGTCAGTTCCAGCTCACCAAGAAAAGACGGGGTACCGGGCACACCATCGATTGCAAATGACACCGAGGTAAGATCTTTAACAGTAGATACCAGCAGATCTTTTAAGGGGAGATGTCTGGCACCTTGCGCGGGAATGCTGATGGTCCCCGTAAGCTGTTCGTTTTCACCTTGCAACACCACTTCAATGTCCAGGTGCTGGCTGGGCAGTTCGATTCGGCCCTGCCAGTTACCGGCGAGGCCAGGCAGCCCCAGGGCGCTGTTACTGATAAAACACAAGCCAAGCAGCGCAGGAAGTTGCCACCTTATGAAGTCAAGAAATCGCCCTTCTGTTTTCATCCCATCCCCTCCAATGCGTCGGAACACCATATCCGCATTTGTGAGCCAGAACAATTTGCTGCAGGAGCCACCGCGCATGACCCTTGCAAACAACATCACGGCGTAATATATTCCAAGGAATGTATTTTACCATTCCGCGAGGCACGTTATGAATAAGTGGTGGATCAAACTGATTGCGCTGAGCGCGTCACTTTTATTCTTCCCAGGCTGCAACGGGCCTCTTGGCCCCCTACCAGGCGGTAAACTGTCCGGTATCCTGGCGGAGCAACCTGTGCACGACTGGTCATTCGCGGCAGATGTAGAGGTTGTACAGCTGGAAACACAGCCCCAGGACCCCCACTCAGTGAACACCTGGATCGGTGTGTACAACCGGAAACTGTATATCGCCACCTCGCTCATCCGCGGTGACGCCGAACCCAGCCAGCGTGACTGGGTAAAACATGTCACGCTGGACCCAAACGTACTGATCAGAATCAACGACACGCTGTATCCTGCCATCGCGAGCAGAGTGACAGACCAGGCGCTGGTCGACACCGTGAAAAACCTGCTGTTGCAGAAGTATGCAGAGGTACCCACCGAACACAGCAACGCGGCCTGGCTGTACGTGATGGAAAGTCGTAGCCTGTGAACTCAACGCGTACTCAAGAAGAAGAAATTTTGACCTGGTGTGGTGTGATTGCGCAGTTATCGCGCACCCGGGCAAAAAAAATTATTGCCGATGCAACGCTACCCTACCCACTGTTTATCCTGTTACGGCACTTCTGCCATGATCCCGAGCGCAAATGGACCATCTCTGCGTTAACCGCGGCGTTTGAGACCGGGCAGTCCGGCATGACCAAACGGGTACAGAAACTGATAGATCTTGGGTATCTGGCCACGGAACATGATGAGCAGGATGCGCGTATCAAATGGATTCGGGTCACAGCCGCCGGGCGTGCCCTGCGTGATCAGCTGCTGCACACGCTGGCGCCGGATCAGGCCTCGATATTCAGCAGCTGGAGCAAAAGTGACGTAACAGCCCTGCACCAGCATTTATTCAGACTCAAAACCTACCTTGATGATCACCGCGACAGCATCGTCACAGGAAATTGATATCCGATGCGTTAGACTGTCTGTTTTCAACCAGCAGGAATACAAAACCCTTATGTCTTTCGAACTGCCCGCCCTGCCTTATGCTGACAACGCCCTTGCACCCGTCATCTCCGCTGAGACCATTGCTTATCATTATGGCAAACATCACCAGGCTTACGTGAACAACCTCAACAAACTGATTGCCGACACAGACCATGCAGAAGCTTCCCTGGAAGAAATCATCGTTGCCAGCGAAGGCGGTCTGTTCAACAACGCCGCACAAGTCTGGAACCACACCTTCTACTGGCATTGCATGACACCTGGCGGCGCCGCGCTGACCGAAGGGCCATTGATGGAGGCCATCCACAAAAGCTTCGGCTCCCTGGAAAAGCTGAAGGCGCAGTTTCTTGCCGCGGCAGCAGGTAACTTTGGCTCCGGCTGGACCTGGCTGATCGCGGGTGACGAGGGCGAGCTGGAAATCGTCAACACCAGCAACGCAGACACGCCACTGGCCCACGGTGCCCAGCCATTACTGACCTGTGATGTCTGGGAGCATGCGTACTACATTGACCATCGCAATGCCCGGGCTACTTATCTAGAAGGTTGGTGGGGGCTCATCAACTGGCCGTTTGTTGCCAGCCAGCTCTGATCCGTTTTTCAACTGCAGCAGCGCCTCAACGCAGGCCTGCATCTGATCACGGACCTCTTGAGGCACCCGGTCTTTTGTGATGCCAGCAATGGCCTGCGCCAGTCTTCGACGCAGGTCATCCGGGATCTGGTCCATGACGTTAGTCTGGGATTGCATCCGGGTAGACATGACACTGCGCAGGGCGTGATTTCGTTCGCGTACCAGGTCATGGTGCAGCCAGGCTCTGCCCAGAAACACCCAGGGAAAGTTCGCCGCATTCAGCGGGCCGACCTGCACCAACTTACCGCCCAGCTGCTGCCCCAGCACCCTGGTTCTGGCAATCTCATCTGACGCAAACCAACTGCCGAGACCACCTACCGCAGCACCGATGCCTGTACCGAGCAACAGCGAAGCGCCGCCCAGCAGCGCATCAATACCAAATCCGGCTACGGCACCCGTCATGGCACCGGTGATCAGCAGCTGTGTTTTCGATAATCCAAACAGGGCCCAGCCTTCATCGCTGAACAGATCAATGTCGAGCAGCAGCAGCTCGGTCTCTTCTGCCTGCATTCGATCGTGGCGGTAAATGCTCTGCACAGCATGCCGGGCACGATGTTCACGTTCACGAATTCTCTGCATGAGGGTATTTTTCAGCGTCTGCGCCACCCCCACCGTATCCGCATCGTCTTCAACAAACTGTTGACCGGTATAACTGACACAATCAATCAGGGCGTCGGCAATTTCTGACGCGCTGCGATGCAGGCGTCGCTGGCGCTCGGCCACCAGCGCTGCGATCGCAGCCTCCATATCGCCACGCCAGCTCTCATTCAGCTCAGCAAAAGCCCGCAACAGATTGGTGCGCGTGTCAAAATCCGCAAACATGGCATTAAACACACGCACAATGGAAAAATACTGATCCAACGCGCGCCGCCACTGCGCCTGATAATCGCCGTTGCCGATGAGGTTGATCAACGCCATCCGCGGCTGGCCCGTCCACTGCAGGATCTGCATCTCAACTTCATACTCGGGGCCATACGGTTTTGAACCGTCGACAACGTATAAGATGCCGGCACCTTCAAGGATCGGACGCAGGAGTTCACATTCGTCCTGATATCTATCGTCTCCGTGGTGCTGGTCTACAAACGCTCGAACCACATCTGCCCGATTGCTGGCATCTTCCACATGCGCTTCAAGCCACTGCAATACACCGTTGGCGCGCTGAAAGCCGGGCGTGTCAACGAGGGTATACAACACATGGCCATCTACGCTGAAATCGAAGCGTGTTGATCTGCTTGTTGTCCCAGGGCGGGGACTGATCGCAATATCCTCATTCTCCGCCAACGTTGCCACTATGGAACTCTTGCCTTTATTAGGGTGACCGACCACGGCAAACTCAGGCATCAGATGATCCACCATAGCTCATGACATAAGTGCGCGGGTCATTAAGGCCGGCGACACTTCTTGCCCACACAGAAACATCGTTAGCATCCGCGGGCGCAGCTTCAAGACCTACTGGAATGACAGCGATTGAACAGGCACTACCTACTCTGCCACGCAGAGCGGTCAGAAAATCAAGAAATTCCAGTAAAGGTGGCTCCCAGCTTTTAGTCAGGACAACCACCTTTTTGTAGTACCCGGGTACGGATGTCAGAGCGCGTTCCAGGTCCTCGACTGTAGATAAGGCTGACAACCACTCAACCTCATGGGCGCGCAGAGCCGATTGCGCAACCGCCCCGTTCCAGACCAGAATATAGGCGTCTTCAAACGCCCCAGAGAGTGTCCCGCCATGACGACTTTCGTGCGCCGGCACCTCGGTATCAGGGAACAAATCAGAACGGTCTACCTGCTCTTCATGCTGGCCCAGATCAAGTACGGGAGAGCTCAGCCGATCCAGCAACGCGGTCACCTCAGAGTGCTGCAACAGATAGGCACCGGTTGCACGCTGCAGACGCCAGGCACCCAGAATCAGCAACATCATTCTTGGCAGCAGACCCCAGACCAGCAGACTCATGAGCACAAACTTCCACCAGGTACCCAGTATTGCTGCGGTTTCGATGCCACTGGGTGCTGCCAGTCGAAAAATGCGTGATTGGGCCACCAGCTCTGCGCTGGGTACCGCAGTCATCCAGATTTTCTCCCAGGGCAGCGCCATGACGGTAAACAGACCATGTACCGTGCTCGGCGCTACATTAAGTGTTGTGCTCCACCCGAACGCCAGATCACTGACAGACACCAGTACAGTCAGGGCCAGCGCCGCGCCAACGTAAAACCCGACACCAAACCATTGAGAAAAAACCACCACCTGCCAGAACCCCAGGCGGGCACGGGCATCATTCTGGCCGTAACTGCCGGTGAGTTGCAGCCCGCCAAAACGCTCAAACAGATCCAGCATCCAGCGACCGGGACTCATGCCATGTGGCAGGAAACGCATTGCAGTCACGCCAAAAGCCTGCAGCAGACAGAACAGCACAGTGATAACCAGAAACAGCAGCGGAAGTAGTATCAGAACGCCCAGCAGCGCCAACAGATTGATGGGGTAGTCACCTTCAAAGGTCAGAGCAAGCGTGCAAAGACTTGCCCCAATCAACACACCCGACCCCAGCAGAATCCATATCAGATTGCGCCGGACGTGCACCAATCGCAGCCCAAGGTCTGTATCCGATGGGTTCTGCACTTCGTGCCACCAGAGCAACACCCGCTGCAGGGGTTCGTGAGTGTTTTGTTGCTGACCGATGATACGGTCTCTTTTCAGCCGTTCATGGTCGACACGATTACTGTCGTGTTCCAGCCAGTTATGCACATCTACCGCGTCAGCAAGCAGAGGTTGCCGATCAGGCACGAGGTGTATCCGAAGGCTGCAGCAGCACCTGCACGACATCAGCCAATTGCGCCGGCGGCAGGTCTTTCAGTGCTGCCATCATTGCATAAAGCTGCGCCGCGCCTGCATGAAACTGGCCAGGCAACGAATGCGCCTCGAAAGTCCTGGCAATCTCGCGCATTTCTCCGACAAATCGCCAGGCTTTGCCTGACGTAGCCAGGGCGGTTCGCTCACTGCGCTCTGCAAGCCCAGGCTGAGACAGTTGCCACTCCTGTTGCAGCATTTCAGTCACCCCCGCCGCCTCAGCCAGTGCATTTACAGCCAGCAACAGCGCGCTGGAGCCCTTGGTGTAGGCGGCATAGGCCATTTTCAGCGCGGAGGCTGCGCTGGTATTCCCCTGCATCAGAACAGCCTGCAGAGCCGAACCTGCAAACAGATCCGCCACTAAGCGTGCCTGTTCTCCACACAGATACAACCGCGTTGAGCCCGGCTGACGCGCAGGCGGCCCGATGATGCCACCATCCACAAATCGCCCACCAAAAAGCTCGCCAATAGCTTCAGCAGTGGCAGGCGCTATGGCATTGGCATCGACAAAAACTCCCTGAAAACCTGCCTCATGCACCTGCCCGGCTACCGCAACTGCGGCATGCGGTGGACAGACGGAGATGATCACTTCGGCGTATTCACACAGCGCCGACAAGCTTGCTATCGCGGTGAAGTGCTCAGCCCGGCTGCGGGTTGCCTCACTGCGATCAACGTCGAGCCAGGCCACCTCATGCCCACCGTTATGCAGACACGATCCCACGGTCACACCCATATCACCCGGGTGTAGAATGCCCACCTTCATTACAGCCTGCCTCCTAGCGACGATAATCCAATGGCGGTTCGCGATCGCCAAGCAAAGCTTCGTAAACAAAGTCTTCACCTCTGGCACGCAGCAGTTCAGCACGCGCGGCAGCAATGGTTTGCGGGTCCTGCATCAGGTCGACTGCGGTTTTAGCCAGCAATCGTGAGGCCAGGAGCATGCCTTTGTGACCAATACTCATGCCGCCTGCGGCCACCGCCTGCCAGCTGTGTGCCGGCGTGCCTGGCACCCAGGTCGCGGTATTGAAACCCACCGTTGGTACCAGCCAGCTGACATCTCCCACGTCCGTAGAGCCCATGCTCTGACGCAGCTGAAAAGCCTGAATCTGTGTTTCTGACCCCAACGGCAGCGTGGGATTCAACAAGGTGGCGTAGATCTCCTGTGCAAACTGCTGTTCCGCAGGCGAATAACTGATACCACCCATGGCGCGCAGGTTGGTATCAACCGTTTTTGCCAGAGTATGATTGGGCAGCACCGGGTAATTGCCGTGCATGACCTCGACATCCACTTCGGTTTCCGTACCCATTGCCGCGGCTTCGGCGGCATTGACCACCCGATTGAACAGTTCAACCACCTGACGCGGATCGGGATGGCGGACGTAGTAATACACCTGCGCCCGCTCAGGCACGATGTTTGGCGCATCCCCACCGTCGGTGATCACATAGTGTATGCGAGCCGTCTGGGGTACATGCTCGCGCATCAGGTTGACCATGTAATTCATGGCTTCAACGCCATCCAGTGCTGATCGACCTTTATCCGGCGCAGACGCGGCATGGGCCGCTCGGCCACTGAACGTGAAACGGCCACTTTTGTTGGCAGTGGTGGAATAAGGTGCTGCTGAATTTGCACTGCCCGGGTGCCAGTGCAGCATGATGTCCACATCATCAAACAAACCTGCTCGCGCCAGATAAACTTTACCCGACCCACCTTCTTCGGCTGGCGTACCAAACACTTTTATCGTGCCCGGCCGGTCTTCACCTGCCAGCCATTGAGCAACGGCAACCCCAGCACCGGTTGAAGCGGCACCAAAGAGATGATGCCCACACGCATGACCCGCGCCAGCTTCCTGTAGCGGCGCTCTGGATGATTGCGCAGCCTGACTGAGACCGGGCAACGCATCAAATTCCGCCAGAATGCCGATGGTGGGTCCGCCCTTGCCGTAACTGGCGACAAAGGCCGTGGGGATATCAGCGACGCCCGCGGTAATGGCAAACCCGGCTTGTGCCAGATAATCCTGCAACGCCTGGCTGCTCTGCTGTTCCTGATAACCCAGCTCAGCCAGATGCCAGATTTTGTCCGCCAGATCGGTAACAGCCTGGGCTTGAGCGATGACTTTTTGCTCGACTTCAGACGCCGCAATTGCCTGCTGGGAAATCAGACCCGAAAGTGTCAGGCAAACCGCCCAAATCTGAATATTGCTGATTTTCACCATCTGTTCACCGAAAAATTTGTAAAAAGCGAGCGCTAGTCTAGCAGTTTTGATTATTCAGTTTAGGTTCAGGCAAGAGCCGTGAAGCTGGTCAACTCAGTACGTCTGCCGCTTGCGGACACCAGCAGGGAAATATTATGCAACGCTTCACCAAAAACACCTTTTCCATCCTTGGCCTTGTGGCGGTTACAACACTTTTCACGGCCAGCGCCGCAGCCCTCCCCTATGAAGGTGAGCGCGTTGACAGCTTCACATCGGTTTCCTCCGACAGCACCTGGGAGGTGCTGGATTATCAGCATGTGGTGGTCACCCTGAATGAGAAACAACGCTACCTGTTAACGCTGACTCATATGTGTCCGAAACTGGCGGTCACCGCCAAACTCGGCATCAGCTCATCCGGTGACACGGTGTATGCAGGGTTTGACTACATCACTGCGGATGGTGAACGTTGTCTGATCAAAGATATTGCGCGCCTGAATGCCTGAAAGTAATTCGGTTTAGCAGGCTCGCAAACTGCGCTAACATCAGGGCAATACACGTCTTGAGGGTCTCCCATGAACTGGCAGGATTACGAGCAGGAACGACAACAGCTGTTGGCCCACGCACAGGCAGATGCGGCAGCCATACCCCTTGAGGATATTGATGTCGCGCACTGGGACATCATGCGCAACGACACCATCTGGCCCTATTTTGCGCGTCTGCGCACCGAGGCGCCGGTTTATCACCATAAGAAAAGCATCGTCGGACCGTTCTGGTCCGTGACCAACTACGAACTGATCAAAGCGGTAGATACTGATGCCGCTCAATTCTCCTCAGAGCCGACCATTGGACTCAATGAGGTGAGCGAGGAAGACAGCGCGTCAAGTTTCATCGCCATGGACGACCCACAACACGCGGTGCAACGCAAAGCGGTAGCTCCGGTGGCCGGCCCGCGTAATCTGGCGGCTCTCGAGCCACTTATCCGTGAGCGCGTGGTTGGTATTTTGGACAGCCTGCCCATCGGCGAAACCTTCAACTGGGTGGACAAGGTTTCCATTGAGTTAACCACGCAAATGCTGGCCACGCTCTTCGATTTTCCTTTCGAAGATCGTTACATGCTGACGCGCTGGTCCGACATTACCACCTCGCCGCGCAAGGCGGGCCTGTGGGATACGCTGGAGGAGCGGCAGCAGGCGTTAAACGAATGCCTGCAATACATGACGCGGCTGAGGAACGAGCGCGCCGACAACCCTGACGGTCACGATCTGCTGACCATGCTGGCCCACAATGAAGGTACAAAAAACATGCCTCCCGCAGAGTTTCTTGGCAACCTTCTGCTGCTGATTGTGGGTGGCAACGACACCACACGCAATTCGATTTCCGGCGGTGTGCTGGCCATGAACAGATTTCCAGAAGAATTCGAGAAGCTGAAAAAAGATCCCGCAAAAATCCCCAATGCGGTGGCAGAGATCATTCGCTGGCAGACACCACTGGCTTTTATGCGCAGGACCACAACAACAGACGTGGAAATCAATGGTAGCGTTATCCCGAAAGGTGAACGGGTGCTGATGTGGTATGCCTCAGGCAATCGAGATGAAACAGTATTCACGGAATCGGATAAACTGGATATCGATCGTGGCAATGCGCGCCAGCACCTCTCGTTTGGTTTCGGGGTGCATCGGTGTATGGGCAATCGCGTAGCTGAACTGCAACTGCGCCTGTTGTGGGAAGAGCTGTTACAGAGATACAGCCGCATCGAAGTTGTACGCGCGCCGGTACGCGCCATCTCAAACTTTGTGCGCGGATATACCGAACTGCCGGTGAAACTGCACACCTGATTTCTCAGCTTTGACACTGCCCAATGGGAGGCCGCTATGACCTTTAACTCACTGGCTGACTTGACCCGTACGCACCGAGCAAACTGTCCGGATAAAACCGCAGTGATTTACCCCGCGGATGATCGGCGCTGGACCTATGCAGAACTTGATCGGCAGGCCTGCCAGGTAGCCAACGCTCTGCAAGGCATGGGTATCCGGGCACAGGATCGAGTGGCCTATCTGGACAAAAACGCTCCGGAGTACTTCACCCTGTTTTTTGGCGGCACCAAGTTGAACGCTGTTTCTGTTGCGGTGAACTGGCGTCTGGCACCACCGGAAATGGAATACATACTGAACAACAGTGAAGCAAAGGTTCTGATCATTGGTGAAGACTTCCTGGATCATCTGGCCAAAATGAATCTGGCGCTGGGTGACAATATAGTGGTGATCGGCAACCCCGGCACAACCGGGTATCCTTCTTTTGAACAATGGATCGCCGGTCAATCAGAACAGGATCCTGACGAACCCATAGCGGCAGAGGATACCTGTTATCAACTGTACACCAGCGGCACCACTGGCTTGCCAAAAGGCGTCGAAATCACCAACAGCAATATGCTGCACATGCTGGAACAGACCCTGGCCGGGCCGTTGGCCATGACCTCTGACGCGGTTAACCTGGTATGCATGCCATTGTTCCATGTATCCGGCAGCGGCTGGGCCCTGGGCGGTGTGTACACAGGTGCCGAGTCCATTCTCCTGCGCGATGTTGAACTGCAGGAAATCCTGCGCGTCATGCAGGACCACCGCATCACCCACTCAGTATTTGTGCCGGCGGTTCTACAGTTTCTGCTGGCACAACCCAACATTGCAGACTTTGACTTTTCTGCACTGCAGGCCATCGTTTACGGTGCCAGCCCGATCACGGAAGAAGTGCTGGTTGGCGCGATAAAAACCTTCGGCGCCGACTTCTTTCAGGTTTACGGCTTAACCGAAACCACCGCAGGCATCACCCAACTGCTGCCTGAGGACCATGACCCAGGTGGCCCCCGTGCCCACCTGTTACGCTCCTGCGGTAAAGCGGTGGTCAATCATGAAATAAAAATTATCGAGCGGGAAACCGGAGAGGTACTCGGCGACAACGAAGTCGGCGAAATCTGGATCCGCGGCCCTCAGGTCATGAAAGGGTATTGGAACAATCCGGAAGCTACCGCCGAGAGCATCACCGCTGACGGCTGGTTCAAATCGGGTGATGCAGGATACCTTGCTGACGGCTATCTGTTTATCCACGACCGCGTAAAAGACATGATCATCTCGGGCGGCGAGAACATTTATCCCGCAGAGATCGAGAATGTGTTAATGGCACATCCGGACGTTGCAGATGCGGCGGTGATTGGCATCCCCAGTGATCGCTGGGGTGAAACCGTAAAAGCCATTATCACCCGTGCAAATGACGCGGTCAGTGAGGAAGACATTTTCTCTTATTGCCGGCAGAACCTGGCTCACTACAAGTGCCCAACCAGCATTGACTGGATGGACGTGATACCGCGCAACCCGTCCGGCAAAGTACTAAAAACCGAGCTACGCAAGCCGTACTGGGAAGGGCGTGAGAGAAACGTGTCGTGACTTTGTGAACTGGAAAATTCAGGTGATGGCCTGACTTGCCTTATGCAGGCTGATCAAAAAAACCCTCTGTCGCGGCCCATTGACATATCTGCTGTGCAACGGCTGCCGGTGACAGCGTAGAGTTATCAATCAACAGATGCGGCAGCGGTAAAGGCAACGTACCGCCGCTATTGAGCTGGTGATGGCTTTCATGGTGGCGTCGACGCGCTTCTGAAGCCACGACATCAGCTTTGCTGGGCTTTGCGGCCAGCCTGTCCGGGTCAACGTTGCGCTGCTTTTTAACTGTTTCATCCGCAGACAACTCAACAACCAGAACGTCAGAGCCCGTCATTTCCCGCCATCGGCTGACCAGATCAGAAACCCCCTCAGCATCCGCTTCAAGATCAAAAGCCCACACCCAGGTCATGATAAATCCAGCATGGTCACTGCGCGCAACGGATTGCACAATGGTGTTCTTGAGGGCCCTGTTGAGATCGTCAAAACCTGGCTCGCCGAACTCAAAAAACTTCAGCGCCAGTTCGATGGACATATGGTTATGCAACAGGGGAAAGCCTGTTGAATTTGACAAGGCCTGCCCAACCGTCATTTTGCCAACCGCGGGAGGCCCTACGATCAGCACTAGTGGTTTCACAGGCTAACCCCGGGGTTACGTGGGTAGAAAGTGTACCGGATAACGGATGGTTGTGCGTTTCACATCGCGTTCGCCAAAATTGAACAGACGAATGCGGTTCACAATCTTGTCGATCATGGTCTGATCAGCGATTTCGGACGCCACCACCTTGCAGTCGATGACCGCACCATTGGGATCAATGACCAGTTCCAGTACCACTTCACCCTGGAGCGCGGGGTTGGAACGCAACGTGCGGTTATAGATCGCAAAGATTGCACCTTTGTTACTGTCAAAGACCCGGCGTATCTCTTCAATACTGCGACTGCGCGGGTCAGCAACCTGCTGTTTACGCACGCCGCCCGTACCTGCAATATTTTCAGGTGCATCCACTTTTGTGGTCGCTCGTCCAGACAGCGCTACACCACCGGTTTCCCGAGACAGCGCGGAAACATTCACGCCGGCACTGCGGGTACTGTGTTTTGAAGTCAGCAGATTCCGATCAATCGTCGCTGCCTGACCCGACCCCCTTTGAATAGCGGCTGTGTCCTGCAACTTGTCAACATCGACGGCTTCACGCATGTCCGCAAACGCATCTTTAAAGGCGAGCAGGCCGGAAACAGAGGCTTTTTCTTTGGCATCAGCCACCTTGGGCTCAACCTTGGGTTTCACGACTTCTTCTTTTGCCACCTCTTTAGGCACTTCAGGCTTCACTTCTTCCACTTCTTTGGGCGGCGGCGGTGGCGGCGGCTTCGGCTTGGGTTGTTCCATGACAATTCGTGCCAGCTGTGGCGGTAATGCTTCCAGTTCTTCCCGCTCAACTTCCGGCAGGGTCAGAAAAGGCATCGGCAATCCAATTACCAGCAACACACCTAAACAGATGATCATCCACGATTTCAGAACCTTGCGGTCTGCGCGTTGATTATCCCAGGGCAGATCAAAATCATGTACTTTTGCAATCACGGTGCTCATGATGCAGCCCCCTGATTATTCTCGACGGTCGCTGCCGACAGTTCTTCAATACTGGCTTCGCTACCCACTTTATTCACCGCCAGACTGACACGGGCAAAGTCTGTGCTCTGGCAGGTCATCAGAATTTTCTTCAACAACCAGTAAGGCAGCTCTTTGTCGCCAATCACGGTGATTTCAAACCCACCTTCAGGAATTTCACCACGCCGGGAAGCCTGATATTCAAGCTCAGTCTGCAGTCCTGCAATCATCAGATCTTCGCTGCCCTGCAGGTCAGCTACTTTCGCGACTGAACGACCCTGAACAACCAGGTCTGATTCATCCACAGAAATCATGAGCTGGTTTTTTGGTTGTTTTTCCGAGGAAGAATCCGGCAGCTCTATTTTTGAGCTGGTCTGCAGCACTTCAACTTCCGACGAGTTCACCATCAAAAAGAAAACCAGGATCGTGAAGATATCCATCAGGGATACCAGGTTCAGACCCGCGGTTTTGGCCTTTCTGGTCTGCCGCGATCGTCGGCGCTGGGTATGACCACTCACGACTTATCTCCGCTACCGGGCTTTGCCGCCACGGCGACGGCCTGTTCACCGGCCGGCGTATCCCCTAAAGAGATCACCGGGAACAGTTCTGCCTGAACCACGTCAAGCGCCTGTACAGCCGGGTAAGATCGTACCTTGTCCATCACCGACACCAGAGTCTGATAGCTGGTGTCTTCCTGCAGCAGCACGGTGATGTCCTCTTTTTCCGGCATGCGACGCTTAAGCTCCTGCATAACCAGAGACAATTCGGCGAAGTTATGTTCACCATCCACCGCGGGAACCTGCTTGATGACCCCACCTCGGCCATCGGCAACTACCAGACGATCTGCATAAACAGCCACTTCCAGGTGCACGGCCTCAGGATCAAACTCACCAGATGCTGCCTGTCCCGTTGGGAAATTCAAATCAATGACCGTCGTATGGGTAAACACCATGGACAGCAGCAGTACCGGCACCAGCACGATCATGAGGTTCATGAACGGTGTGACATCCAGGTCTGCGGCTGCCTTATGTTTCAGTCGTCTGAGACGAACGCGCTCCATGCTCACTTTGGAAAATCCTCTGTGTTGTTCGCTTTACTTGGCAACAGCCGCTTTTGCGCTCACTTTGCTGGTGACTTTTGCCGCCGCGTCAGCATGGCCTTCCAACAGATTGACAAACTTCACTACCGCAATTTCTAACGACTCTACTATTGCGCTGGTTTTGCTCTGCAACATGGAATGAATCAGCAGCAGTGGAATCGCCGCCATCAGACCAAATGCAGTGGTGTTCATCGCGATCGAAATACTCTGAGAAAGCAGAGTGGCTTTTTCAGCAGGGTCCGCGTTGGCAACCGCGGTAAACGCAGCAATCAGACCAATAATGGTGCCCAGCAGACCCAGCAGCGTGGCGATATTTGCAAACGTGGCCAGATAAGGTGTGCGGCGCTCAATGTTCGGCAGCGCTTCAAGCAGACCTTCCTCCATCGCGGACTCAATGTCCTGGCGACGACGCAGGTCGTTGGTTGTACTCTGCTTGTTGACGCCATCGGCAACAATGCGAGCCATCGGTGACTTGGACTTTTTGGTCAGGTCAACAATTTCGCGCACGCGACGTTGTTTTAACAATGGCAGCAGCGCGTTGTAGTCTTTACGATTGATCCGCATCTGCCGCGCAAGATAAAAATACCGTTCCATGGCAATCGCGACGCCAATCGCTAAAACTACAGCGATGGGATACATGAACGGGCCTCCTTCCTGGAAGAAACCCACAAAGGTTGCGTACATATCCATTTCTACTTCTCCTGATCTGGATTTTCTTTCAATCCCGACAACGTATCGAAGTAGCCAAGCTCTCTTCGATACGCCGGTGGGTACAAACGCCGAAACACCTCTGCTTCGGTAAATTCCGCCTGTATCTCGATATCTGGCAAACCCTGTGGTTCACGCCAGGGTAAGATATAAAGCACTTTGGGTAATTCTTGGTTGCCGGAGATCACGGTTTCGTCAAGTTGCAGGAAACCTCCTGCGGATTGTGCTACCTGGGGCGCGCTTTCAGCACTTTGTTCCACGTTTCGCGCCGATTCCTGCGCCGATCCCGGTTCGATGCCTTCGCCCAGCGCTGCAGCATTCGCCAGCATCATCAGCGACGCCATCAAAACTGTCTTCAATCGCAACATTGTCATGGTTCTCTCCGCTATCGCCTGGCAATGGCCGCCACGCGGCGCTCCAGGTCCATCACCCACCCAGCGACCTGCTGGTTTGGGCTCGGCAACATGGTCTGATAATCGTTGTAAGCGGCAAGTGCTTCCGGCAACCGACCCATATAAAGCTCGTACAGGATGCCCAGATTCAGGTAAGCGTTTGCATAAGCCGGATTGGCATCGATACAACGCTGGTAGTACTGCTGGGCGAGCGCAAACTCACCCTGTTTGCGCACCATGACACCAAGCTGCGTGAGGGCATCGCAGTTTGCCGGGTTAGCCTGCAGCGCCAGCTCAAAGGAGTGTTGTGCCTGTTCCACATCATCCCGGGCCAGGGCTATGTGGCCCAGATTGACCCAGGGGCCCGCCAGTTCAGGCTGGGACTCAGCCAACTCCTGAAACATCACCTGCGCTGCATCGAGGTTATTGTCTTTCAGCAGTTCAACGCCGCGATCAAACAGCGCCTGACTGCCTGCCTGCAAAGACGGTGTCGGCACCGCAGGGATCAGCAGATCGCCAGCGTCGCTGTCCGCTTCGTCCAGGTTTGATGCGGCGTTTTCAGGCGCTGACTGTGCCACTTGTTGACCATCACCTTTAAACGGTAACGGCACACTGGCACAGGCGCTCAGGATAAAACACAGGGCTAACAAACCAATTCTAGTGGATTGCACTGGCATACCTCACCTCGCTTTCCTGCTTGTTAAACCGACCGGGCATCAGCCTTATCAATTCAGCAAACGATTTCTTCACCGCGTCATCGTAGGTACCGTTCCAGGCACGACGCATATTGATTTCATGCAACTCAATGGCCTGCTCTTCAAAGGGAAAGGCCTGTTCTTCGAGGAGAATTTCGTATTGATCCAGCTCCAGGGCGCTAAGATCTTCAGGCCGATCTGACGCCATGATTGATTTCGACAGAGATGCATACAGATCCGCAATTTCGAAAGTTGACGCGGTGGTGAATTTTTCCACTTCATAGTCGGCAACGCGCTCGTAAGCTTTCAACGTCTGCTTCAACGCTTTCTGTTTCTGTTTCAGACTGCGGTTCAATGGATGCGTCAGACGAATCGCCTGAAAGGCTCGCCGTTCATCGTTGGCTAACACCATTTGCGCATCTGCTGCCAGGTAAGTAGCCCGCTCGGTAGCCTCGTTACCCATCTCCCGATGCAGCCTGATTTTCTGATCCAGCCAGTAACGCTGTTTTTCGGTGTCGCCCACACGCTGATAAAGCTCATCCATGTTGTGAATGGCTTCCAGGCGCAGGTCCCGGGGCTGTTTGTACGTGTGTGCATATTCACGGAAGTATTCGATGGCCGCATTCACATCATCCTGCTGCACGTAAATTTCCGCCGCGCGATACAATGACTGACGCCGAACCTCCACATCCTCTGCAGATTTAGCCAGGCCCGCATACTCAACAGCGGCGGCAGACCAGTTCTCGGTCTGTTCATACATGCCGGCCAGACGCATATCGATGCCTTTGCCCAGCTCATGATCAGGATAAAGACTGCGGAACTGGGCCAGCATCGCCACCGCGTCCGGCACCCGACCCGCTGCTTCAACCACAGCTATTGCATCAAAATGACCCTGAGCAGCCAGAGCTGCACCAGGATCGATCTGCGCGATGCGCATGAAATGATACACCGCAGTGTCAACGTCACCCGCCAGATCGCTGGCTTCACCCTGTTTATAAACCGCGGCCAGCAAACGCTCGGAGACTTTCGAACGCTCTTCGGGAGATAACTCAATAGCAAGCAGTTGGTGATAGGCCGCCTCCGCGGGCACAAACTGATCCAGTTCATAACGCCCATGACCAATGATCAGCAGCGCGGTCTTCTTAAGTTCAGGTGCAACACCCGGCCATTCGAGCAGCAGGTTTTCCGCAAGATCCAACGCTTCTTTTGTGTGTCCCAGGGTAAACAGAGTGTCCGCGGCATCTGTCTGTACAGCTGGCGCCCGCGCATCACCGGGAAAGATCAGAGCAAACTCAATCTGCGCATCGATCTTGAGACGTTGCCACAGTTCCAGTTCGTCTGTGGCTGCGGTAGAAACCAGCTCCGTCAGACCCAGAATGGCGGCGTAACCTGCCTCATGCGCTTCGGGATAGTCAGGAAAATCTCGCACCACTCGCTGGTAGGCGGCAACTGCGCGCCCGGGTTCAAACGCTTCGGTATAGGACTCTCCCAACAGGAACAGATATTCCGCGGTGCGCGGATCCTGTGGGAACGTGGCAATAATTTCCTCGTACCAGCCGGCGGCTTCCATATACAGGGTGGTGCGTTGTTCTGTTGCGTTCTTCGCAGGGCGTCTGGCCTCCTGCTGAGCCACATCAAAGGCCTGGGCCTCGGCATGTGCCAGCTTGGCAATTTCAGACAGATAACCATGCAGCGTCGGCAGATAGGCCGCGCGCACCTCTTCGCTGTGGTGTGACCAGAACTCCGAGTAGACACCGTAGCGCAGAATGAATTCTTTTTTCTTCGGCAGTACGTCGCTTGGAAAACCTGCATCCATGAGCGTTTTAATCATGCCGGTATGGGCTGCCGGAGCACGTGGGTCCAGCGAATTGTGTTCAATAAACGTCTGCCAGGTGGCAACATTATCGAGGAACCGCTCCTTGGCAAAATAATCATCCGCCAGTCGCTGATACGCCAGATACTGCCACTTGGGGTGATTCCGTTTGCGCATTTCTTCCGCCAGCGTCTTTGCGCCATCGAGGTAAGCCAGCCCGAGGGTGATCACGCGGAATGAGTCTTCCAGCATTTCATTGTCAATGGCCGATAGCTCTGTTGCATCGCCGTCGGTTAACAAGTTGTCCACCACGTTAAAAAACTGATGCAGACCTTCATCAAAACGCGACCGCTTGAACTCTGACCAGCCCAGCATGTAAGACGCATTCTGGTAATAAGGCGTGCTTTCGCCCAGCTCAACAACATACGCATAGTCAGCGGCCGCCGCTCGATAGTCTTCGCCCGAGAATCTGATTTCTGCACGACGGAAACGGCCTTCCGGGACGTATTCGCTGCCCGGATGCTCAGCTATCAAACGATCAAGATAAGTTAATGTCCGGGTTTGTTCACCGACCAGATCGTGAGCGCGCGCCAGTTGGTAAAGAATGGCATCTACCTCGTCGGTTGCGGAGGCCTGAACGAGAAGCTTTTCATACAGTTCAACAGCCGGTCGATAAGGATCCGCGCCGCCTTCGATGTCCACATCCTGACCCACTTCCATATGCAGATCAGCCAGGCGTTTACCTACCGCATGATTTTCGCCGCGGGAAGGTAATAAACCATAAACCCGGTTGTACGCTGCCATGACTTCCTCACGGCTGGGTTTAATGGCTGCAACCGGGGCCAGTTCAAGCGCAGGCAACGCACTGATTCTGCTGCCAAGGGTTGGACCTTTGGTTTTCACAACGCCAGGCTCATCGCCACCGAGCAGACCAAAAGTCATCATGCTGCAGCCCTGCAGTGTCAGGGCAATGGCAATCAGGCAGACCCTGCAAACGCTTCTTGGCAGGACAGGGTTCATTGCGACACCCCGCCGGTCTGCATACCACTCGTGGACGCCACGGATAACTGGTCTGTTGCACGTGCAATGGCAATGCGCGTGACCAGCAGATATTGTTGTACCTGCTGCATTTCCTGCTGCATGCGGCCACGGATTTCTTCCGCCAGCAATGTTTCGCGGCTGGTGCGGGCAGCATTGACCATACTGGTGATGTCCGCAGCACGGTCCTGAAAGACCAGAAAATCTGTACCGACACCTGCCATGAAATTACTTTCCGCACCCTGCACACGTGCTATGCGTGCATCCACATCCGCAAGCACGCTGAGCAGATCTTTGTGCGTTTTGCTGAGCGCCTGCAGGCGGGTGGCGCGCTCATCCACCAGGCGATAAAACAGCACGCCTTCCAGCCGTCCGATCCGTGCACTCCACTTGGCGCGGTCTTTTTCGCTCATGTGCACCAGCAGTTTGCGCATACCTGCCAGTTCGGTCAGTAACGCTCTTTCATCCGGGTTTGCCAGGGGCATCATCCACGCGGATTCCGGTTTTGGCGTTGCATTGCGCAGTGCACTCAGCTCGTCCTGTGCAGTATCTACCCGTGTCTGCAACGCGTCGCGTTTTGCCAGCAGACCTTCACCCTGCAACATCTCCTGGGCCTGTTCACCACGACGACGCTGTTCCGCGGCAACGCGTTCCAGCGTGCTGAGTTTTTCCGGCAGCGCATCTACCCAGGTTTCCATGTCATTCAGGGCTCGCCACTGGGTAAGCGCCTGATTGATTTTGTCTGTAGCCAGCCATTCAAGCCAATCCGTATGTCCCAGCTGATCCTGCCACTTCTGCATCAGCACCTGCATCTGCTCATCGTCCTGCTCGTCGTTGGCAAACACCTGCAGCAGGCTTTGCACCCATTGCGGATCCTGCGCTTCTTCTGACAACCGCGTGAGGTCGTCCAGACGGGACATAAAACTGGCTTCCGCCCGTTGAAACTGCACCAATGCAAGCTCTGTCGATGCACGCTGCTGACCAGCGAGCTTCTCAAGGCTGAGGGGAAAACCGAGGCGCGCGGTGGCGGTACTGGGCGTCCAGTAGTCCTGCTCCTGCAGAGTCATCCAGATGCGTGCGGCTAATTCATAATCCTGGTTATCCATCGCCAGACCACCGTAGGCAGCCATAGCCACTTCCTGATAGCGCCCTTCACCCGGCAGCGCGCTGAGCACTGTCTCCGCGCTCTGAGTATCTTTCTGCTGACGGGCAATTAGCGCCAGAGCCAGCTTCGCCCGTTGGCTCAGGTCGTAAGCCTCATCGCTGTAGGCAGGCAGCGTCGCCAGGATCTGAAAGGTCTGCTGTGATTGTGGCAACTGATCTGCCAGGCGGTAGGCCACGCCCAGGTTGAACAGACCATACGCGCGCAGCGGATGGGTTTCTTCCATCAGATTGAAATGCTGCGCAGCTTTGTCGTAGTCCCCCAGATGCACCGCGTACTCGCCGCGCATATACTCAACTTCCGGATGCAGTTTCTGTCTGCCGAACCAGCTTTTGCCGAGCTCTATGTTTGCCAGCTGTGGTCCCAGCGCATTCCAATCCTGACGTCGGTGATACTCGCGAGCCAGATGAAAAGATAAGCGCATCTGATCTAACGGTTCTATTTCGCCTTCGGGGATACCCGCAAACGTCTGATTGGCGTAGTCATACATACCATCCGCAAAAGCAAAACTGCCTGCGGCCAGATCAAACTGAGTTTGCTTTTCTCCTCGTCGCCCCTGCCGCTCTGCAACCAGTGCAGTCAGAAGCGCAGCCTGATGATCTTCCTGGAAATACTCGTAAAGCAGCGTACCGTAAGTGAGATCTTCAATGGGCGGCGTGCCTGCACCGGCCAGGGCACAGGTAAAGAGGAGTTCGCATAGAAATTGTTTCACTGCGGTATATCGCCTTTATTTAACAGCGCTGGTCACGCAATTCCAGTTAGTTGCTGACATCCGCAACAAAATCGGGTTGGAAATCTGCTGTTTCATCGGAGATAGCCAGCGCAATAAACGTCGGCTCAAAGCCTTTTTCAAACTCAACGGTGGTAGCACGCCGGAAATCGCGCCCGTTGGGTCCGCGACCGGTAAAGAACGCGGTGACACGATTCTGACCCTGTTTTACATTGCCCACATAGAGTTTCTGGACACCACCCCGGAACAGAGCATCTACCTGCTTTTCTGTATACAGATGGTGGGTGACTTCCTTGTTATTGAGTTTCAGGGTGACCGCGTCAAGCTCGAAGAACTCGCCCACGTCCATGGACAGGAATACCGATACCTGTGAGCTGGCTGGAAAGAGCAGATCTTCCTCAAGAATCACAAGGTCCCGTTTCAGTTCCACCAACGCTTTCTTAACGTCTTCCATTTCAACGTCTAACGCTGCGGATTTGGTATCGTCAGCCCATACCAGTGCGCACCCGAACAACAGCAGAGCGGCGCCTATCGACTTAGCTATCCCTGTCATGCCAAAACCTCGTATCGAAAATTACTCGCGGATGAGTTTCTTAACCACTTCCACATATTTAGCTTCATCACCGGGCTTGTAGCCGCGATGGATGTAGCGAACAACGCCATCCCGATCCACCACTACAGTGCTCGGCATCGCCTCTAAATCGTATAGTTCACTGACTGCCTGACCTTCATCAATCAGTACCGGAAAAGTCACCTTGGTTTTATCCACAAGTTTCTGTGCAGGTTCCTCTTCGCCTTCGACATTGATGCCCCAGACGGCAAAGCCGGTGTCTTCATAACGTTCGTGCAGGCGATCGAGAATGGGCATCTCCTGACGACAGGGTCCACACCAGCTGGCCCAGAAATTGATCAACAGCACTTCGCCGCGATGTTCTTCCAACCGCAGATTCGTGCCTTCAAGCGTTTTCAGCGTGAAATCCGGCGCATTTTCGGCAATCGGTACATTTGCACCCCAGGCATCGTTATTCAGCAAACCCGCGCTGATCAGCAAAGCACCGGCAACAACCGACAGTTGGCCCGCCTGTTTTGCGGCTGAAGTTAAGAAACTGCCGAATGTGGTTTTCGTGGTGGTCATGGTGCCTCCCGACCTTGATTGCAAACCGTTGCAGCACATCGCCTGCGCTGTTGTTTCACGTGCCAGAATGCAGAGTCGCCGTCGAAGTTTTTCCGGAGCGGTTGTTGAATCTGCGTCCTGTACTGCGCAACCCAGCCAACCATCAGGTCTTCACCTGACCCTGTCGTCCTGACAGGTCCACATCCCTGCGGTTTCTCCTCTTCGAACTACCGGCAGCTACTGCCCGTGGCTTCCAGCCACCTCGCACAACTCATCCTGAGCTGCGTGTGACGCGGGCCTGTCCATGGCCTGCTCTACTTAAGTAACCGAGACCCGCCGACTGCTCGAGACGCCACGTGAACGCACATCGACAGCGGATCCCGGCTGCTACTGTTGGGTATTTCTTCCCAAAAACTGATTCTTCGCCGACGCTTCGTCGCCGATACTTCATCGCCGATGCTTCATCGCCGATGCTTCATCGCAACGTCCCGTCGCAGACTGCGCGAGGAATAACCGCACGTTACTTGTGCAGGGGATTACAGAAAGTGGCCTGGGTCACAGTTTGCAATGTGTCAGGTAAGCGACGGGGAATAAGCTCGGTCAAATGAGAACACCATCAAAAGTGATGATGCCAGCTGGTCCTACTCGGGGGACAACTCCATCAGATCCGCTGAGAACAGCAGTTGCCCGGCAGGATCAATAATGATGGCGTCGATGCCGGGTAAACGATTGATCAGTGCCAGACCACGTTCGGGGCCCAACACAAACACGCTGGTAGACAACGCATCGGTAAAGGTCGCATCCGGACCTAAAACAGTCACACTCCAGGCGCCCGTGGCGGAACGCCCGGTACTGGGGTCCAGAATGTGGTGATAGCGCACGCCATCTTCTTCAAAATAGCGTTCATAGTCTCCGGAGGTGGACACAGCGGTATCAACCAGAGGCAGTACAGCAGACATTTTGTCGTCCGCCCGGGGGTGCTGGATACCCACACTCCAGGGCTGACCCAGACGGTCGCCGATAATCCGGCTGTCACCACCGGCGGAAACGCTGGCATGAGCAACCCCAGCCCGCTGCAGAATCGCAATACCCCGATCCACGGCATAACCTTTGGCAATCCCGCCCAGGGCAACATACACCTCCGGTCGGCTGTAACGCACTGCCTGCCGCTGCCGGTCACGCTCTACGTATTCATAGTTGATACCCTGCACAGCTTTGGCAATCAACTCGGCATCCGGCGCTTTTGCCTGCCGATAATCGTAATAACGCCCGACAGAGGCATACGTCACGTCAAAAGCGCCTGCCGTGAGCACTGACACCTGATGCGCTTTGCTGAGTAAGTCGAACAGCTCGTCTGAAACCTCAACCCAGCCGTTAATCGCTGCCCGGTTCAGGCGTGAAAGTTCGCTAGTGTCTTTGTAAGAGCTGAATTTTGCATCGATGCGGCGCATCTCTTCCATCACCTGAGAAAGCAGTTGCGGACCATCATTTCCGTCAGGCCGATAAAATTCGACATGCACACGGGTGCCCATAATCGCCTGGGTATCCTGATACCACTGAGCATGGCCATCGCCTGCTGACACCAGCAGGTACAAACCCGTCACTAACACAAAAACTCTGTTCATGGCTGCAGTTTAGATGCCGGGCACCTGCACAAAAGCGGTTAAGCGCACAATTGTGCCGCTAAAGAGGAAATTGCCACACCACGCCGCGCCTGACGGATGGAATTACGATCGTGTCCAGGCGTGACATAAGCCAGCGACAGGCCGGTTGCCGGATCCACCCAGGCCAGTTGTCCACCCGCACCATTGTGACCAAACGCCTCGGGAGAATTGGTTTTACCGAAACCGCGATAAGAGCGTGATTCGTCACCGCTGATAATGATACCCAGGCCACGATTGGCCAGCTTGTTGAACATCATATCGGTCAGCTCGCCCGTGCGGACTCTACGTGCCGATGCCAGGGTCTGTGGTGTCCACAACTCCACCCCATCCAGCCCTCCGTGCAGCAACGCCTGATGAAAAAGAGCAAGATCTGCCGCCGTGGCATAACCCCCACCGCCGGGCACACCTACTTCGCGAACCGCCGCGGTGTTGAAATTCAGAATAGCGTCCTCTGTGACTTCTGATTCCGGCGGTACCGGCATGCCCATTTTCTGATAATCCTCCGGCGTGAGCGCATCTCCACTGTGCACACAGTCCAAAGCGCGATGATGCTGCTGCGCTGGCAAACCAACAAAAAGATCGTTGAGCAGCAACGGATCGAGCACCTTTGATCGAACAAATTGAGTGAAACCAAGCCCGGAACGGCGTTCGATGATCTCCGCGATCACCCACATCGAAGAAGAAGGGTGATACTCAAACCTGGATCCGGGTGGCCAGGACAGGCGCCACTGCGCAAAACGCGCATACCGTTCTTCTTTATTGTTCCATTGCAGAGGTTTAAACGGCGCGTGTGGGAACCCTGCGGTGTGGGTGAACAGCTGCTCGACGGTGACCACCTCTTTTCCGTGGGTATTGAACTCCGGAATGATATCTACCACCCGTTCATCTTCCTTCAGATCACCGGACTGGAACAGCAGCCAGGCTGCCGCTGACGTGATGGCCTTGGTTGCTGAGAATATGGGTGTCAGTGAATCAGGTTGGGCGGCGCCAAAGCTTTCGAATACCCCCACCTGTCCGTTGCGGGCAATCGCCACTTGCGCAGCAGGCAGCAATCCTTCTTCGACTTCCCGTTTCACACGAGTGAGAAATTGAGTCACTTTCTGTGCGTCTAAACCAATGGATTGTGCATCTGACATGCGTTGCGTGGACATACAAGTCTCTCCTGGCGGGTGCTGAAAACTGAACAGGCTAAGCCTACCGAGCAGCCGTCTGAGAAGCGAGTCCCGGTCAACAACAAAAGACCGGGTAACAAATGAGACTTTTTCAACAGGCTGCTAGAATTGGCGCGCGCTCATTCAGGTTTGAACTATGAACATATTGTCCGGGCTTGCCGGGTCCATCGGCAACACACCGCTGATACGCATCGAAAGTCTGTCCGCACAAACCGGCTGCGAAATCCTCGGCAAAGCAGAATTCATGAACCCGGGTGGCTCGGTGAAAGATCGAGCCGCGTTGTGGATGGTTCAGGAGGCTGAGCGCAGTGGCGCTCTAAAACCTGGAGGCACAGTAGTTGAAGGTACTGCCGGCAACACAGGCATCGGTCTGGTTCACGTCTGCAACAGCCGCGGCTACGATACCGTTATCTATATGCCCGACAATCAATCCGACGAGAAGGTCAATATCCTGCGTACGCTGGGCGCAGAAGTGCGCGTGGTGCCGACAGTACCTTACGCTGACGACAACAACTTTCAGAAACAGGCGGGGCGCTATGCACAGACGCTGGACAACGCTGTGTGGGCCAATCAGTTTGACAACGTGGCCAACCGACAGGCGCATTTTGATTCCACAGGCCCGGAAATCTGGCGCCAGACAGGCGGCAGGCTCGATGCGTTCACCTGTGCAGTAGGCACCGGCGGTACCCTGGCTGGCGTGTCACGTTACCTCAAAGCACAATCTGAAGCGGTCCAGATCTGGCTCACCGATCCCTACGGCAGCGCCCTGTACAACTGGGTTAAAACAGGCACGGCCACAATGACCCCCGGGCCTTCCATAACCGAAGGTATCGGCAACTCGCGGATCACTGACAACCTGGCCGACACGGTCATCGACGATGCGGTACAGATTGCGGACCAGGACATGGTCGACATGGTCTACCGTTTGCTCGAAGAAGACGGCTGGTTTTTTGGCTCCAGTACAGGCATCAACCTTTGTGGCGCTGTCGAGATTGCCAGACGTCTGGGACCCGGACATACCATTGCCACCATTTTGTGTGACGACGGCAGCAAATACATGTCACGCCTGTTCAACCCGGAATTCCTCGCCGCAAAAGGCCTGGTAAGACAATCACAACGCTGAGGACATTCATGCAGATTCACGCCGCTCCATTAACGCAACTGGTTACGGAAATTTTTACCACGGCCGGTGCCAGCTCAGCAGATGCCAGGGAAGTGGCATCACATCTTGTTGAAGCCAATCTCAAGGGTCACGACAGCCATGGCATTGGCATGACACCTGCCTACATCGGCAATATAAAAGCTGACCTGCTGAAAGTGGGCGCCCACGCTGATCTGATCAGAGACAACGGCGCAGTGATGGTCATCGATGGTCAGTTCGGGTTTGGCCAGGTCGTCGGGCGCCAGGCCACTGACATGGCCATTGAGCGGGTCAGAACAACCGGAGTAGTCTGTGCCGGGGTGCGCAACTGCCACCATCTGGGACGTATCGGCACCTATGCAGAACAGTGTGCCGCCGCTGGCCTGGTTTCCATTCATTTTGTGAACGTGGTGGGCCATGCGCCACAGGTTTCCCCCTATGGCGGACGCGACAGACGCATGACCACCAATCCGTTTACCTGTGCGGTGCCGCGTCACAACGCACCTCCAGTGGTGCTGGATATGGCCACCTCAGCAGTTGCGTTAGGCAAGGTGCGTGTTGCCTACAACGCAGGCAAAGAAGTGCCTCCCGGCGCCCTTGTCGACCATGAAGGCGCGCCAACCACCAACCCGGCGGTGATGTATGAAGAGCCGTTTGGCGCCCTTGGCCCATTCGGCCAGCATAAAGGTTATGGTCTGGCGGTGATGTGCGAGTTGCTGGGTGGCGCGCTGGCCGGCGAATGGACCGCCCAACCGGAAAATCACCGCAGTCACCATATCGTCAATCATATGTTCATGTGTGTTATGGACCCCGAGGCGTTTGGCGGGCTGGACAAGTTCAATCATGAAGTGGATGCCATGGTGGATTATCTGCACAGCACCACTCCGGCCAAAGGTTTTGATAAGGTGCGCGTACCCGGGGAACCGGAGCGGGAAAGCAAAGCACAACGCGAAGCCGAGGGCATTCCCATCGACGACACCACCTGGGATGGATTACTCAAGGCAGCAAGGAGCGCAGGTATGCGTGATGCACAGATCGACGCGTTGATCAAAGGCTCGTGAAATTTATTGCAGCGTGCCTGCTGACCGGGCTCTGGCTGGGCAGCCTGCCTGCACTGGCCAACACCCCCAATCTGCTCCTGATCTACGTTGACGACCTGGGCTACGGCGATCTGGGGCACTATGGACACCCGGTCATTCAGACGCCCAACATAGATCAACTTGCAGATAGCGGCGCCACTCTGACGCAGTACTATGCCCCTTCCGCACTCTGCTCACCGTCCCGCGCCGCTCTGTTGACCGGCCGGCATCCCTATCGGACCGGCATCCAGAGCTGGATCCCTCACGGCAGTGGTATCTTTTTGAAAGATGAGGAACTGACTCTGGCAGAACTGCTCAAACAAGCGGGCTACGCTACAGCTCTGATCGGCAAATGGCACCTCAACTCTGATCTGGGTGACGCCGGGCAACCACAACCTAACGATCAGGGGTTTACGTACTTCTACGGCCACAACGCTTTCCAGATTCCCACCAATAAAGACCCGACAAATATTTATCGCAATCGCACCGCTCTACCCACCCAGAAAGGTTTTACCGCTCAGCTGTACGCCGACGAGTCCATTTCCTGGTTGAGCAAACAGGTTGATACACCCTTTTTTCTGATGCTGAGCATGGCTGAACCGCATACCAGCATTGAAAACCCTGATGAATACAACAACCTGTATAAGACATACACCAAAGGACCCATTGAACCCATTTTTTCAGGCGGATCGGAACCCCCCAAGGACAAGCTGATTCCGCGTGGGCCTGGCGAGTATTACGCCAATGTCACCTACATGGATGCACAGATCGGGCGTGTGCTGGCATGGTTACAGGTGCGCCCTGAGATTGAGCAGAATACAATTGTGGTGTTTGCCAGTGATAACGGTCCTGTCACCAGCGACTGGATCAACTGGTGGGAAGTGAATGCCTATGGTAGCACAGGCGGATTAAGGGGCAGAAAGCACTACCTGTATGAAGGCGGCATCCGCGTGCCGGCCCTCATCCGTTTTCCAGGCAAAGTGCCCTCAAACACCACCGTCTCGACCCCCATGGTCGGCACCGATCTGTTCACCACATTACTTACCTGGCTCAACATTCCGGTGCCGTCGGACAGACCCATTGATGGGCAGGACATGACCCGTGCATTGATGCAGATCGACGCCACAGCACCTGAGGTAAATCGCTCGTTTGTCTGGGCGCTACCGTCGGAATCCGTTTTTGAATACGCCATCCGTCTGGCAGACTGGAAACTGTTACTGGATGCGCAACAGCAACCTCGCGCTTTGTATGATCTGGCCACCGACCCGCTGGAGTTATTCAACCTTATCGATCAACAACCACAGCAGACCGGGAAGCTGCACCAGCTTTTCCTGACTGAAATGGCTGCCATCAGGGCAGACCCGCTGCTGCAGGGCAAATCAATGCCTGGGGATCACACCATTACGGGCGAATAGCGCAAACAATCTCTCCCAGTGGCGCTCAGCAGAGGCCTTTTCATAGATATTTTCACGCTGGGGAAAAACAAAGCCATGTAAGGTGCCGGGATACCACTCCACTTCGTAGCGGATGCCTGTGCCGGCCAGATAATCATCCAGACCCTGCACCATCTCCGGCGGGGCCCACTCGTCGGTTTCCGCACAGCCGAAGTAAACCTCACCTTTTATTTTGTCCGCATCACGATGGGGAGAGTCTGCTGCGTCACTGAACAGCCGCACGCCATGAAATGATGCACTGGCGGCAAGACGATCAGGAAAGGCAGCCGCCGCAGCAAAGGCAAAAGGGCCGCTCATACAATAGCCAACACAGGCGGCCGGACCATCTGCGGCACTGGCATCCTGCCGGGCGAACTCAAACAACGCGGCAATATCGTCACACACCATGGCATTGCTCAGAGAATTCATGTGGCCGAACATCTCTTCACGCTTATCCGGCGCCATGACAAACTCCCGGGTGCGACGGTAATACAGGTTAGGCAACATCACATAGTACCCAACCGTTGCAATACGCCGCGCCATGTCATGCAGTTCTTCGCGCTTACCCGGTGCGTCCATCAGAAATATCACCACCGGATACGAACCCGAGCGTTCCGGCGCGGTAATGAAAGTATTCATCTGACCGTCCGGTCGAGGAATATCTGTATGTAATTCCTGCATGGTACTGACCCTTAAGAATCACTGCTGAGCGGGTCAAGCCGGATGAAATATCGCGGTGGAAAGCCGGTGAGAATACGAAAAGCCGTGGGCAGAGCATGCTCCGCGTCTATCTGATCATGTTCCGCGCCGGAGACGGCAACGGCGCGGTAGGGATTCTCAACCTCATCAATTGTCACGGTGACGTCCGGATTGTCCAGTACCTGGTTGTACCAGGCCCGGGGCCAGTGGTTGGCCGCCACATAAAGCTTGCCATCACTTTCAAGCCTGGAGACCACCCGCGGCTTACGTTCGCCGTTTTCAGCAGTGGTGGTAATGATCATCATGCCCTCGCCATAGGGTTGTGCAATGCCCAGCCAGGTTTCAAAGGCCACCACAATGCCCACATAGATGAGAAATAAAATGCCAACAATCTTGAGTGCTTTCATACGTGTTCCTCCCCGAAATGAGACGACATAATGGCGCGGCAACGCAGCTGACACAATCACAATTGCCTTGCCAGATGCCTGATGACTGTGGATTATGACAGCAACTTTTCGCCGCAGAGGGAAATGTCATGGTCGATTCCAGGGACGCTGCTGAACCTGTGTCCAGCCCCGTCGCTTATATAGAGCGCACCCACCGGTACTACCAGGCCCAGGGTTTCGAGCAGGTGTATCAGTACGCGCATTTTGAAGACACCCCCTTTGTCAGACCGAACAAACCGCTGTCTGAATGCAGAGTTGGCCTGATCACTACCGCCAGCCTGACACATCGGCCACCATTAAGCCCCCGCCGGGTAGCCTCTACAGACATCGAACCGGCACCGGAACGCCTGTTCACCGACGATCTGTCCTGGGACAAACAGGCCACTCATACCAACGATCTGAACAGTTACTGCCCGATTGCAACCCTGAAGGACCTGAACAACGAAGGTTTCATTGGCGGGTTAACGCCTCGCCTGCACTGCGCACCCACCGAATACAGCCAGCGCGCCACCCGGGAGAAAGATGCGCCAGAGCTGTTGCGGCGCCTTAAAATTGATGGCGCAGACGTTGTCCTGCTGGTGCCGCTGTGACCTGTGTGCCATCAGACCGTGAGTCTGATCGCCCGCTGTCTCGAAGCACACGGCATGCCAACCGTGATCATTGGCTCTGCTCAGGACATTGTTGAACACTGCGGTGTACCCCGCTATCTGCACGTTGATTTCCCCCTCGGCAACCCCTGCGGCAAACCCTGGGATCGGAACATGCAGGACCACATCGTGCGCCAGGGATTAAGCCTCCTGCACAGTGCCTCTGCCCCGAATCAGACCGTTTTCAGTCCACAGCGGTGGGGTTCGGAGGACTGGCGCCACCAGTACATGGCGGTGAACGATGAAAATCGAGCGGAGTTGGCGCGCAAAGGTGCACAATTGCGGATGGATCGCTCCGTAAGGGAACGTCGAACGGATTGATCCGTTTGCACCACTGGTAAAGCGCATGCGGCCTTAGTATTGTGGCAACCGCTGGCATCCAACGCGCCCCGTCACCGGTTAAGTCGCAGGTTCAGCAGCAGAACGATGTAAAACCGTCAATCGTGTGATAGATAAGGATACCCAGGTTGCCCGGATCAGACCTTAAAAAAGCAGGCCTTAAAGTGACCCTGCCGCGCCTCAAAGTGCTGGAGGTGCTGGAGCAGGCTGAGCCCCATCATATGAGTGCCGAAGACGTTTATAAAAATCTGATGCAGTCCGATGACGGCGTCGGTCTGGCAACGGTTTACCGGGTACTGACCCAGTTCGAAACAGCGGGCATCGTCGAGAGACACAACTTTGATGATGGGCATTCGGTTTACGAACTGGCCGATGACAAACACCACGACCACATGGTTGATGTGGACAGTGGTGCGGTGATCGAGTTTGTGCATGATCGCATCGAAGCGCTGCAGCATGAAATTGCCGAAGAACATGGCTTCGAACTCGTCGATCATGAGCTGGTGCTGTACGTCAGGAAAAAAGACGAAGGGTAGCGGTTAAAAAAGCCGGTAGCGGTTGGTCTGCTGCAGGTAGTTTTCAAACGCCTCGCCATGCAGGCGATGCAGATAAGGCTCCTCGATCCTGCGTACTATGACCTCGATACTGAGCCAGCAGATCAGCGCGCACACCCACATCGCAGGATGTGGAAAACTGAGCACCACACCTGTCCAGTACAGCCCGACGCCAAAATAAATAGGATTACGCGATCTGGCGTAAAGTCCTGCTGTGATCAGCTCGGTTGCCTCGCCAGGGTCGACGCCTATCCGCCAGGATTTACCCATCTGAATCTGTGCAACCAGCGTGATCACAATACCCGCAATGCCGGCCAGACCTGCGATGAAACTGATACCGGGGAACGTAAACTGCCAGGCTGCCAGGTACCCAAAATGGTGGTACACAATCAGCACCGCGCTGACCAGAAACGACAACACAAATGTCACCCCAGGGATAATTTCAAGTGGCGCTGCGGTGGGTTTTGCCAACCTCACCCCATGATCGCCGGTGTAGTAATACTGAATCAGGATACGGCCCAGCACCGCAAAGCTGAGAAACGCAACCAGTAGTAAAAGCGCCATGATCAAACCTCTTTGTTGTTTAACAGGCACAGGAATATAATCCCTCTAGTTACTAGAGGTTCAAGCATTTTTTATCATGTTCACTATTGGTGAAATCTCGAAAAAAGTAGGTGTGAAAGTACCCACCATCCGCTACTACGAAAAAATGGGGCTGCTGGCGGCACCGTCGCGCAGCGAAGGTAATCAGCGCCGCTATTCGCAAACCGAACTGGAACGCCTGGGCTTTATTAAACACGCCCGCGATCTGGGTTTTTCTCTACAGGACATTGCCAGCCTGCTTGAGCTGAGCAGCAGCAATGCACACGACAACTGCAGCGCCATTGACGCATTGGCCAGCGGTCACCTGGCCCAGGTGCGCAACCGCATGAGTCTGCTGGCAGAACTTGAAAAGGAACTGATGCGTATCGTAAGCGGTTGTCAGAGCGGCACGGTGGATACCTGTTACGTCATTGAATCTCTGGCCCATCACGAACTGTGCCTGGGCAGTCACGCCATACAGACTTAAATACCGTCAGAAACAGATCAGCCGACAGGTTCAATTAAAATGATGCACAACACCACCCTGGGCCGCACCAGTTTAGCTGTGCCACGCCTTGTCTTCGGATCCATGGCCAGAGGCAAACACGACGACGCAGCCAGAATGGATGTTCTTCAAACCGCTATTCAGAGCGGCCTGACGACCATAGACACTGCACCCCTGTATGACTTCGGTGAGGCGGAACGACAGATTGGCCTGGCCCTGCAGAGCCTGCCGGGTATAGAGGTTCAGATCCTGACAAAGGTGGGGCTGCGCTGGGATGGTGGTGACCACGGCGAGGTGCTTTTTGAATACACTGATCCTCACGGCAACCGCCGCACTGTGCGCAGAAATTCAAGACCGGAATCCATCTGTTGGGAAGTGGAGCAGAGCCTGCAAAGGCTGCAGCTGGATACGCTGGATCTGGTGCAGGTGCATCAACCGGACGAACTCACGCCATTGGATGAAACCATGGGTGCGTTGCTGGATCTGCGCGCAGCCGGCAAACTGCGGCACATTGGCGTGTCAAATTTTTCAATCAGCCAGATCAAACAGGCCCAACGCGCGCTGGGGGATGTGCCGCTGGCCAGCGTGCAACCACAATACAACCTGCTGCAGCGACAGATCGAAACCGACCTGCAGCCTTTTTGTATCGCAGAGCACATTGGCATCATCGCCTATTCGCCGTTGGCCGCAGGTCACCTGACCGGCAGTTCAAAGGTGGATACGCCAGCATCCATTAACAACACCGTACAACAGATCCTCTTACCCATGGCTGAAAAATATGAGGTCAGCCCTGCGGCCCTTGCGCTGGCCTGGGTTTTCCACCAGCCGGGTGTCAATGCGGCTATTGCAGGAGCAAGCCACCCGATGCAGGTGCAGCAGCAGATCAAAGCGCTGACAGTGTCTTTAAGTGCCTGGGACCGCGACAGCCTGACCACACACTTTGCTCGGGTACCCCTTGATCCGCCCCCACCATTATGGAAAAGACTGGGTCGCCGTGTCAGACGTCTGCTCGGCAGCCGCGTACCCAGGCAGCGGTGAACACTCCGCTGCTCAGGCCAGTGTCCTGTTGAAAGCCTGCCTGGCCATGACGGACAGTGAACCTGGCCAGCGTGCGAACAGCGGAATGAGGGTCCCGCATATCTTCAATCCCGCGCGCGTGGGTTGTCCAGGTTCTGCTGTTGACCTCATGCAGCAGGTAGCCGCGATAGACAGGGTCATAAAATGTGACCTGCGGATTGTTCGGCAGATTATCGGTAACAGGTTGAGCCAATGGCGGCGGCCAGTTTGCACTGATCGCTGACGTGACAAATTCCACCAGAGGGAACCGCTCGTCTGCTGAGGTTGCACGCGCGCCATCCAGCGCCCAGAAAGAGTGCACATCGCCGCTCAGCACCAGTGGATGCCCCGATCCAGATCGGGCAAAAGCATCCATCACCCGCGCCCGGTTAGCCGGGTAAGCATCCCAGGCGCCGATGTAACGCAGATCTTCACCCTTGTGCCGGTAAGAGAACGGCAGAAAAGGTCCCGGTGATGCAAGCACATTCCAGGTGCTTTCGTTTTCAATCAGCGAACTCGTCAGCCAGCGCTCCTGAGCATCACCCAGCATGCTGCGATCCTCCTCGAACACGGCCGGACAACGCGTCCGATAGTTACCAAAACCATAATCCGGGTCGTATTCGCCGGTACAGATTTCCCGTTTGTCGCGAAACTGCCTCGAGTCGAGCATGCTGATCCGCGCGAGGTTGCCTACCGCGATACGCCGGTGAATATCGAAATGGTTGTCCCCTGGCTTCTGGTAACCCCGCACAGGCATATGTTCGTACCACGCCTGGTACGCTGCGGCGCGCATCTGCGCCTTGGCAGGATCGTTATCCTCCAGCGCATCGTGATTATCAATGGAGAGAAAAAAAGGTATCTGCGCATGCGCGTGCTGCAGATCCCTATCGGTCTTGTACAGCGCATGCCGCCGGCGGAAATCATCCAGCGTTGCTGGCGCGGCCTGCATGTCGTGCTGCCTGAAGGTCTCACCAAAAGATGTGTCATAGATATAGTCGCCGAGATGAATGACAAAGTCCGGCTGGTCCGCAACCATGTGTCGATAGGCCACAAAATATCCGTGGGTGTAGTTCTGGCAGGAGGCGGTCACAAAGCGGGCGCTGCTCAGGGCATTATTGCCCGCGGCCAGCGTTTTTGTGCGCCCGATGGGCGATACATGATTCCCGGCGCGAAACTGGTACCAGTACTCGCGACCGGCTTCGAGATTGTCGACTTCAACATGCACGGAGTGGGCCCAGGCGGATTGGGTAAGCGTTTCGCCGCGCTGGACAATCTGGGCCATGTCTGGCGTTTGGGAGAGCAGCCACTGCACCTGCATACCCGCATTCGGCATGCCACCATCGATGGCCATGGGCGCCGGTGCAAGCCGAGTCCACAACACCGTACTGCTGGCGGTCACATCACCGGAGGCGATGCCTAGCGTAAAAGGGTAACTGGGAAGGTTCCGGGCAGCGTACAATGGCGCCGCGCCGAGACCAACCAGGGTGTTCAGCATAAATTGTCTTCTGTCCATAGTCCGCTCTGAATCTGCTCGCGTTGAAAAAACACAGGGTTGAGCTGATGACAAATATGAATTTAGGCTGTCATGCCGGCTCAGGTTTTTGTAAAGTGCGCCACTTCGACGCTTCACTATCAAGGAACAACAATGCCCCAGCGACCGTCGCTCTCTCAATCTATCACAACCGGCGCAGCTGCCCTGACTTTTGCGCTTGCCAGTCTGCCCATGCAGGCGCAACCGGCTGCAGGCCAGCAGAAAGTCCTGGAAGAAATTGTTGTAACAGCGCAACGACGGGACGAAAGCATCCAGGATGTACCCATTTCCATCACCAGCATGTCCGGCGATCGCTTGAACGCCAGATTTGCCAGTGGCGAGGACATTCTGGCGTTATCCAGCGCCGCACCGGGTCTGTACATCGAAACATCAAACGGTCGCCTGGCGCCACGTTTCTATCTTCGCGGTCTGGGTAACGCCGATTTCACAGCAGCGGCATCACAACCGGTATCGCTGGTTTTTGATGATGTGCCTATGGAAAAGTCGGCCCTGAAGGGATTCCCGCTGTTTGATATGGCGGATATTGAAATAATCCGCGGTCCCCAGGGCACCCTGTTTGGTCGCAACACCACAGCCGGTATTGTCAAAGTAGATACACGCCGTCCAACGGCTGAAACCGAAGGTTACATTACAACTTCAGCGGGCAATTACGGCACGTTTAATGTTGAAGGCGCCGTTGGCGGCACATTGATTGACGATGTCCTGACCAGCCGCATTTCGTTCCTGCGCCAGAAACGCTCGGACTGGGTCGATAACGGATTCACCGGCGAAGATGAGGCCCTGGGCGGATTCAACATCAGCGCCGCACGCATTCAGTTCGAGTGGACACCGCGTGACGATCTGTCCGTGTGGTTCATGCACCAGCGCCAGGATTCAGAGAGCACCACCAGCCTGTTCCGGGCAAACGTGCTCAGCCAGGGCAGCAACAGCCTGAACCGCAACTTCGACCGCGATAAAGTATTCTGGGACGGTGGAGACGGCAACGAAGGCCGAATCGATTCCAGCGGTACCACTCTGAAAGTCGACTGGGACGTCAACGCAGACTACACGCTGACCTCTATCACTTCATTCCAGGACATTCGCGACCGGTTCGGCCGCGGCGACATTGACGGTGGCTTTGGCTGCCTGTTCACCTGTAGCGGTCCTGCTGGTCCAGCCAGCGACCCATTCTCGCCATTTGCCTCACCCTTCGTCGTAAACGTTGATACCGGCGGCGACATCGATCTTGAGCAGTACACTCAGGAAGTTCGCCTGGCAAGCAACTTCGAAGGGCCAATGAACTATCAGGTGGGTGTGTTCTACTTCAAAGACGATTTCTTCGGTACCGCTGCAAACCAGAGCGCAGGGGCCACTGAATTTCAAACAGGGTCTACTGCAAACATCGAAAACACATCGATCGCCTTCTTCGGTCAGGGCAGCTATGACATCAGCGACAGACTGACCGTCACAGCCGGCGTGCGTTACACCGACGATGAAAAAGAAGCCATCAACATTCGTTTTGCTGGCGGCATTCCGGATGAAGTACTACCGAAAATCGAACTCGATGATGACAACATCAGCTGGGATCTGGCCTTTTCCTACGCTCTGAATGACGCCGGGCAGCTGTATGGACGAGTGGCTTCAGGCTTCAGAGCCCCCACCATTCAGGATCGCCTGGAAGATGACCCGGAAGTGACCACGGCTGATTCAGAGACCATTCTGTCTTACGAGTTAGGCTACAAAGCACAATACGAGAAACTGCGTTTCAATATCGCCGCCTTTGCTTATGAGATTGATGACATTCAGCTCACCGCCGTGGGCGGCGCCAGCAACTCAACCACGCTGTTAAACGGTGATGAAGGCACCGGCTATGGCGTTGAATTCGAGTTCGATTACATCGTCAATGACAATCTTGTTCTGTCTGCAGGTTACGGCTACAACAAGACGGAAATCAACGATGACACGCTGGCTGTTGCGCCCTGTGGTTCCGGTCTCTGTACTGTCACTGATCCGCTGAACGGCGCTGGCCTGGCGCTGATCGACGGCAACCCCTTCCAGCATGCGCCGGAGTGGACCGCTAATTTCGAGATCGACTACAACTACGTGCTGCCGGGTGGAAACGGCGAGGTGTATATCTTTTCCGACTGGAAATTCCGCGGCGAAACCAACGACTTCCTGTACGAAAGTATTGAATACACAACGGATACACAGTTTGAAGGCGGCTTGAAGTTCGGTTATCGCAACCTGGTCCACAACTACTCGGTTGGTTTCTTCGGTCGCAACATTACCGATGAAGAAAACATTCTGGGTGGTATCGACTTTGCCAACCTGCTGGCTTACACCAACGAGCCACGAGTATGGGGCATCGAGGGTTCCTGGAACTTCTGATTCGATCTCAAAGCACAAAACGCCAGGGTCCTTTTTACAGGGACCTTGGCGCGCTTTGCATCATCACATGCACTTTGCTGACCGCATGCACACAAGCACCCGATCAGCCTTCTCCACCCGCGCCGGCGGCACCTGAACGGCCCAACATCATCTTTCTGCTGACCGACGATCAGCGTGCGGACACCCTCTCTATTGCGGGTAATGCCGACATACAAACACCCAATATCGACCAGCTGGCGCGCGACGGCGTACGCTTCAGCAACGCCTTTACCGTGCAGCCTATCTGTGCGCCGAGCCGTTTCGCGTTTCTGTCCGGACAATATGAACGCACCAGTGGTCTTGGTTTTAACTCACCTTATGAAGTCTCTCAGACACAGTGGGGACAGACCTATCCCGCGCTGCTGCAACAGGCCGGGTATCACACCGGTTTCATTGGTAAATTTGGCGTGCAGTACTATGCACTTGAAGGCGGTGCGGCGGCCCAGTTCGATTACTGGCGTGCTCACGATGGCTGGCTGCCCTTTTTCCCGAAAGATATCGACGGCAACCCGGCAACTCAGATCTACCGCGATGCCAAAAGCAACATCACCACCGAGATCATGGGAGAATACATCGCAGAATTCCTTACCACACGGCCGGCTGACAAGCCCTTTAATCTGTCGGTCAGTTTCTCAGCGCCACACAACTCGTTGGTTTCCTCCATGTATCCCGAAGGTGCCGCAGACGATTGCGACAACTATGCCTGCCAGGTGATGGGCTATCCGGCAAATGCCAATCCCCGTTTGCGCGGCCACCCGATTTACGATGCGCTTTATCGCGACCCGGGCATTAAAATTTCCCCTGATACAGGCACAGACCCATATCAGTATATTCCTCACGGTGTAATTGACCATGCAGCACGACAGAAATGGTACGCCTATAATTATGATCCCAGCCTGCAGCCCGAACACCTGATTCGTTATTACCAGACAATTACCGGCATTGATCATGTTGTCGGTGAACTGGTATCCCAACTTGAAGATCTTGGTATCGCTGACAACACCATCATTGTGTTTTCCAGTGATCATGGCTTGTTGAACGGCGAATACGGTACCGGCGGTAAAGGCCTTCTGTATGATCTGGTCGCGAAAATACCCCTGATTGTTTATGACCCGCGTAACGTGCAGGCAGGTGCCGCGCGAGAAAATACTGACCTCGTCCTCAGCATTGATGTGCCCGCCACCCTGCTCGCCTACGCCGATCTGCCTGTCCCCGGCAGTATGCAGGGTAAAGATTTAAACGGGAGCACTAAGCCGCGCGATGATGTGTTTCTCGAAAGCCTGACTGTGGCGGAAGGTAACCCGTTCATCGAGGCACTGCGCAGTGATGAGTGGAAATATGTACGTTATCTGCAGCCAAAGGGCTGCCCATATACCGAGGCGCATCTGGATCTTGCCGGGCAGACACCCATTTTTGAGCAGTTATTTCATTTAGATTCCGACCCTGAGGAACGCAACAATCTGGCCGGCGACCCCAGCCACTTCGCGGTGCTGACAGATTTTCGCGCCCGCACTGATCAGCGCTCCGCGCAACTCACCCAAAACAGTCGCCAGTACAAACAGGACATCGGTGTGCCATTAAGGCCCTCTGAGGGTGCGTACTGTTGGTAATCCCTTTATTCAGGCGCTTCAATTATGCGAATTAGCAAACTATTGACACAACGGCCACCTGAACAAGCGGGTATCACGCGCAGAGCCTTTCTTACCGCGACGGCGGCCATCACTGCAGCCTTAACCAGTGGCACACTGGTCAGCAGTACCGGTGCTCAGCCGGTCATCCTGGACACTGACATCGGCGATGACATCGATGACACCTGGGCGCTGCTCATGTTGTTACGCATGCCTGGCCTGGATCTGAAGCTTGCCGTTGGGGATTTTGGCAATGCCATCTATCGGGCACGCCTGCTGGCGAAACTGTTAGACGTCACGGGGCGGAGTGACGTACCTGTGGGCATTGGTATCGGTCATGCAGACGAGCCAGGACAACAGAGCGGCTGGATCGGCGACTACCAGCTCAGTGATTACCCCGGTCTTGTCCACACCGATGGTGTGCAGGCGATCATTGATACCATCAAGTCATCCCCGGAGCCTGTCACCCTCATCTGCCTGGGGCCGGTTCCCAATATTGCCGAAGCGCTGCGTCGCGACCCGTCAATTGCAGCTAACGCAAAGATTGTGGGTATGTATGGCTCAATCTACACCGGCTACCTGGGCTCGCCAGAACCTGCTGCAGAATACAACGTCAGAATTGATCCAGCATCGCTGCAGGCAGTGTTTGCTGCACCCTGGGAATGCACCATCACACCGCTGGATACCTGCGGACTGGTGGTACTGGATGGCGACAACTACCGCCGTCTGTATTTAAGCGATGATCCGTGGCTGCAGACGCTCATGGAAAACTACCGTGTCTGGTTGCCTGGGGCACCCTTTGTGGATCCCAACCAGGACACCACTCGCATCAGCACGACGCTGTTTGACACGGTGGCAGTGTATCTCGCTGCCAGCGAAGATCTTGTCGACATGCAGACGCTGCCGCTGCGGGTGACCGACGAAGGGTACACAGTCATCGATCCGACTAACGGCCGGCCTGTGCGTTGTGCTATAGGGTGGAAAGATCTGGACGCGTACGAGCACCTGCTGGTAGAGACGCTGCTGGGTTGATCAGTCCAGCCTGAGGACCCGGCGAGCATTGTCACGCAGGAACTTCGGCCACACCTCATCCTTGAGCGGCAGGTCCTGCATGTCAGACATGATCCTTTCTATTGAAAGACCCATCGGGAAATAACCGCCGTAGATGATCCTGTCCGCCCCTCGGGAGTTGGCATAGTCGATGATGGCTTTGGGATAGAACTTTGGTGCAAACGCCGTGGTTGAGTAATACAGATTCGGCCATTTGAGCATCAGCTTTACTGCAAGGTCTTCCCAGGGTTCACAACCATGGCGTGTAACAAAAACCAGTTCGGGAAAGTCATACATCACCTGGTCGATAAGCTCTACTTTCTGAGGCCACATGGGGAACCTGGGCCCCGGCACGCCGGCGCAGGAAAAGATCGGCACGTCCAGCTCCACACATTTTGCATAGACCGGATACATCAGCGGATCGGCAATGCCAACCTGGGGCTGGTAACCGGCGTTGAACGCGCCAAACGAACGCACACCTAATTCTTCGTACTGGCGCACCATGTCGCGGATGCCATCCATGCCTTTGTTCGGGTCCACACTACCCTGCCCGACAAATCGATCCGGATGTTCCTTCAGGGCTTTTCTTGATACCTCTCCGCCAACACCAATCAGACCGACCTCGATGCCAAACTTATCCATCTGATCCAACGTCACCTTTACAGGATCGTCGGTGCTGCCATAGAGCTCTTTTGGCACCTGCTTGAACATATACTCGACCGGAAAGTCGAATTTTGCCGACGGATCTTTCAATTGTTCGCGTATGAAGTCATACATGGCGAAGTCCTCGGCGGGAAAACCGATCATCGTATCGACGATGCCGATACCGGAAGGCATAGCCATAGCGTGTTCTCCTCGATTATCTACCGGCGGCCAGAGCACCCTGGAACAGGTAGCACATGGAGTCCCGTGGGATCTGGTCAAACGGCAATGGCTGGTTCACCTGATCGGGTGTCGGCCCGAATTTGTTGACCAGCGGCATCAACTTTTCAATATCGAACTTGTAGACCTCCGCTGCATTCAATCCCAGCACGCGTCTGCGCACATCTTCGGGAATATCGGCAAAGGTCAGACGCAGCGATTCCAGGTTGTAGGGAAACGTCCCTTCGTAGTGCGGATAGTCATTACCCCACATCACCTTTTCAACGCCTATTTTGTTGATACCATCCAGATCGGCCTTGCTTGGAAAACTGGCGCCGTACCAGCAGTTCTGCCTGGCATAAAAGCTGGGGGGCTCGGTCAGCACCCATTCCTGGTCACCGTAGTTGAGCTCACCAATCGCACCGGCTTTCATACCCATATGAATGCGATCCATCTGCTCGAGTAGCGCCGGTACCCACGCGCACCCGGATTCGGTGAGTACATATTTCAGCTTCGGAAACTTCTCAAAAACACCACTCATGATCAGGTGCCGAAACCCGGCCTGGCAGTACCAGGTGACTTCGGTCACCCACAAGGCTTCACCCACCATACTGCCACCATAGTCCGGAGAACCCTGTCCCGAGTGCTGGTTCATGACCAGATCGTGCTCCTGGATTGCGGCAAACACCTTATCCCACGCGGGATCAAAAAGCGGTTTCAGCCAGGTGCAATCCGGTGGAATCAGAGGTAACAGAACACCGCCACGTAATCCGGCTTCTGCAATAAACTCAATATCTTTAACGGCCTCATCAAGGTCGTTAGGCAGAATAAGGCCTATTCCAGCCCGCCTGTCAGGATCCTCGGCGCAGAAGTCCTTTAACCAGCGGTTATGCGCCCGGATGCCGGCCAGCACCAGTTCGTACTCATCAGGCTTTGGTGGCCGTGCGGTAACAATCGACTTGCGGAAGAATGGCGGCACGGTATTGGGAAACACGACCTCCCCTACGACACCCTGGCTGTTCTGGTCATTACTGCGAATATCGAGATCCCAGTTACGCATCTTCTTGCTGCCATAATGCGCCTGGGAAGGGTTCTTGTACCCACCCCGCCATTCATCAAACGTTTTGCGGTACTGCGGATCCAGATATTCGCGGTACTGCTCATGACTGCCACCGGCATGCGTGTCGGCGGTAATCAGTACATAGGGTTCACTGCTCATAAGTCACTCCCGGCCTTTTCCATGTGCCGATGTTGACGAGCGTTGCGGGAATGGTCAAATGCTTCTGGTTCAGATCAGCAAATCAAGAGCTGCGTACATTTGGTAAAGATACGTTTTCGTGTAATTGTCTGCCAGCGTTGCCGTTACGTGCTCTCTGGGGAGAGATTCTCAAACGGTTCGAGGCCATCGAAGTTATCGGGAAGCCCGAGCGGATCAGCTCGTGTGTGTTCTAAGGCTATGCGCGTATGATGGTGAACATTCCCACTGAACAGGTGATGACCATATGGCATTAAAATTGAGAATATGGGTCGTATTCTAACAGTTAGAGTCATTCTCTATATGATATCCAACTACTTTTCCAAACATTCAGAATCGTTGGAGAAAACATCAACCAGCAAGATGCTTTTTGGAAGCTGGGCGTTCAGCACCGTTCGACCCCCACTGTGATAACAATATCTGAAAGTCCTCAAAAGGCTGAGGTCGCGCGATGAAGTATCCTTGAATATGAGTGACGCCCATTCTATCCAGGGCAATTAGCTGTTCCTCGTCCTCGACTCCCTCCGCGACAACCTGCATCTTCAAACCTCGCGCCATCTCGACAGTTTTCATTACAACCATCGCCGAATTCGTATCGTCAAGAATTCGATCTACAAACGATTTATCGAGTTTTAGCGCATCGATGGGAAGTGCGGTCAGTAAGCTGAGGGATGAATATCCGGTCCCAAAATCGTCAAGCGCAATCTTGATGCCATGGTTTTTCAAGGCCTTCAATTTTTCCATGGCTCGCTGAGGATCAGCTACAAGTGCAGATTCGGTCAACTCTATCGTCAGGCGGGAATGCACAATCTCCAGTTGGCTTAACATACCCAGGAATCGATCGACAAAATTATCGGTAGCAAGTTGAATCGGGGAAAGGTTGACCGCAACAGATTCAAGCCCAGGTTCTGAAGCAAGGTAAGCACTGATCTTCCTGAGCACACCCTCGGTGAGACCCGTGATCAATCCAGCCTGTTCTGCTATCGGAATAAATTCCGCCGGTGACACAAAACCCAGTTCTGCATCCTGCCATCGAACCAAAGCTTCGCAGCTGCCTATCGTGCCGCTGCTCAGTTCCAGCTTGGGTTGCAGAAAGACTTCGAGTTCATCTCGTTCTATTGCCGGTCGTAACTTTCTTTCGATAATAAAGCGCTGCTGCATCTCTTCCTGTTGCGCGGAGTTAAAAAACACATACGAAGGGCCACGTATGGATTTTGCCTTATACATGGCCACATCCGCGTTCTGCAACAACGTTGCAGCGTCATGACCATCATCAGGGATTAAGCAGACCCCAATAGACGTATTCACGCTATGATCGAAACGGTTGATCGTGATGGGCTCGCCTATCGTATCGACCAACCTCTGAAGAATCACCAGTAAGTTATTGCGGTCGCCCACGTCCATTGCTGCTATGGCAAACTCATCGCCGCCTAGACGTGCTATTGCGTCATTTTTGCGGAAACAATCCGTTAGTCGCTCGGCTATCGTGCACAGGATTTGATCTCCGATTGCATGTCCTTCAATATCGTTTATGGCCTTGAACTGATCAAGATCGAGAAAGATCAGGGCACCCACGCCTTCTTGTCGCTTGCATGCACTTACCACAAGCTCCAACTCTCGCACAAAAGCCAGCCTGTTCAGCAGTCCTGTTAGAAAGTCGTAATTGGCGCGTTTAAACAATGAACGAACATGAAAATCCTTTGTCACGGCCACTGAAGCTTTCCACGCCAATTCAGACAGGCGCCGGCAATCTGTTTGTTCATTCTTTTCGTAGAAAAGCCAACCCCAGGGTTCACCGTCTCTGCTGATGCCAAAACTGTCGTGACAACCAGGTACAACCGGAACTTGATCTCTGGCTGAAAGCAGCATCGTTCCGGATCGGGAATGTTGTCCCCGATGCTTTAAAAATTCGAATTCGCCACCTTCGCTTCTGAACACGATAACTGCCGTTGATGTCGCGCAATGTTCAATGCAGAATCCGCAGATAAGAGACAGAAGTTGAACTACAGGTTTATCACTCAGAATAGACTCATCAATTTGTGATGTTGCTTTGCGAAAGGCTATTTCGCCTCCTATTCGAGTCGACATTTTGTTGAGAGCAACCGCCAGTTTTTCGAATTCATCCTGAGTCTGAACATCCGCTCGATGATCAAACTCTCCTTGTTCAATCTTCTTTACGGTGGCGCGCAATTCTGCAATGGGCTGGAACACGCCTCTCAGCAGGATAACAATCGCATACCCAGCGAGCCCGCCTGCAAGCGCCATGAATATGGGAAACAGGTAGGTAATCAAACCGATACTTTCAAGAGCTTCATTCTGATTTTGCGATGTCATGATCAAAAGTTCGTCAGCCGTGTTAAACTGGCCGACCAATCGCAATACCCAGCTTGCTGAATAATGATTCTCGATTGTTGGCATGCAAGGGGACGTGCCGACGGAAACGCATCGATCGTAGCCTTCGATGTCTTTGATGTCTGGCACCAATTCATGCAGGTCAATGCGTACTTTTAAGCCCTTCTCGGGATCGAAAATAGCAACCGTATCGTTCTCAATTGATAACAATGGGCGCCGAACGCCCAACTCAAAACCGGTGAGCTCGGCATGGCGTTGCAATCGGTCCAAGATCACCAGACCATAACTCTTGGCTGCTTTGACAAGTTCCAGCTCCGCTGATTTCGATGCCTCCGAGCGGATGAGAGCCATGGCTACAAGAGTCACCAGGAGGATAGGCAATGTTATTGCCAGGATGATTCGTGGCGTAATTTTCTTTTCAACACGGCTTTGGAATATCACGAACTCAGTGGTCCATGGCCAAGCCAACAAAGCCACCATTACCCGCCCGCACAATATCATCGAGAGCACGCCTTGCGGTCAGTGGCAACTGGCTTTCACCGTCTTTACCCGCGCTGTACAGATCAAAATCACTGTTCAGTGGATTCAGGTTTTTATCCTTCCGCTGCCGTCCTCGAATACCGGGTGTAGGATTACCTTCTATACGCAGATAGCTGTATTCATTTCCCCAGGGATCCGTTGTTGGGAGACCAGGGATATCATCCAGGGTGTCTGGATATTGAAACGTATTGGCTTCAAAACGATTGATGGCCATTTCGATCTGATAAATGTCCGAAATGGATTGCGCCTGGTTCGACCGATCTACATAGGCGGTATAGCTCGGTACCGCCAGCGCACTCATGAGCCCCAGAATCACCATTGCCAACAGCAGTTCCACGAGGGTAAAGCCTGCGCCGGGTCGGATCACACTATTCTCCTTCTAGATATCGGTCAACTCAGTAACAATCTAAGCCTAGACCACCGCCAGAGAACATAGACACATCCGTGGATAAAGTGATGAGAAAGTTTCTTAAGTGCAACAAACATCACACTTATCGGACCTTTCGCCCAGCGTCAGACCATTGCTCGCGTCGCTGCCCGCGCACGGCTGACCTGCGCGCCGGTCCCGTCAGGTATCAGGGCTACACTACGCGTTCGAATTGATTGCAAGCGTGCTCCATACTACCTTTAACACGTCCTTCGATTACATCAGTTAATCGCATTCACAACTTCCCCACGAAACTTGTTACAGCACCTGACCGACTATCAGACACATTCGAGCCCTATGTGTTAGTGCACACTCAACCCAAGCGTCTGCAGAACCTGCGCTCGATGATCCAGTGCGGCTTTAGCGACGCTGCTACGTGTTCCGGATTCCAGGTATCGACGTATGCGTCCGGCATCACCCAACGGCGATCGGGTACCCAGGGAATTAAGCAACACCACGCCGACCTTGCGGCCGGCCATTTCGGTCACCATGACCAGGCAACGCCCGGCTTCGGTTAGGTAGCCGGTTTTGGTCAAGCCTACCTCCCATCGCTCGCTCCCAGTCAGCGGGTTGGTATTGCCGTAGACAAGGCGGTAGCGCGGCTGCTTGAAGTTCACGGTGAACTGGCGGGTGGTGGAATATTCCCGCAGCAGCGATTGCTCATAGGCAGCCGTCACCATTCGGGCCAGATCAGCTGCTGACGAGGTGTTTGTTACGTCCAGCCCGGTCGGGTCGGTGAAATGGGTGTCCCGCATGTTCAAACTGAGCGCCTTGGCATTCATGTCCTTGACAAAAGACTCGAAACCGCCGGGATGGTGTAACGCCAGGTTATAGGCCGCACGATTCTCGGAGGACATCAGGGCAATGCGCAACAGATCGCGGCGCCGCGCGCTGGAGGACAGGCGGATCCTGGAATAGGCGTTCTTAGCGGTTTTCCTGTCCCAATCTTCAATGGTCAACCACTCGTCCAGGTCTGTGCCCGACTCCAACACCACCAGCGCAGTCATCAATTTGGTGATGGAGGCAATCGGCAGGACAATGTCGGCGTTCTGCTGCAGCAGCACCTGGCTATCTTTAACGTCTACGGCCACCGCACTGACCGAAGCCAGTGCCAGGTCCGCGCCCGTAGCAGGCAGCGGCAGCAGAAAGCTGATCAGACTCAACACCATAATCAGTTTAGGCAGTACGATGCAGCGCAGTTGCTGCAACGGCAATGGGTGTGCAGGGTTGCTCATGGTGCGTACTATTGCTGGCCACCCTTTGTAACACAAGTTGTGATGCCTCGTTCATGCAACTTCAGCTGCAGAAGTTCTCCGGCGTGGCGCGCATTGCCCTCAGCCATGAGGCCCAGACGCCGAAACAATTCCGGCTCAAGAGAATTCTGCAGATCAACAGGCAGCAATGCGTTCCAGTTGACCTGCGGGCGCAGGAAGTCGGCGCTGTAATATCCAAAAAGCAAAGCCCGTTCGCTGTTCTCGGTGACATTCGCACCAGACGTATGCCACATGCGTCCGTCCATGGCGATGATAGATCCAGCCGAAGCTTCAAAGGCGAGCGTATGTTGCATGGGCTGCGCTGGCAAATCGTCCAGGCTCTGATAGAGATGGCTGCCTGGAATGTAGCGGGTTGCGCCATTCGACTCGTAGATATCGTCAAGGCACCAGATGATGTTCATCGAGTGCGGTGCCAGCCAGGGCGGCGGCGAGACAAATCCAAGATCCGAATGTATAGGCATGGAACCGCTGCCCGGCAGCGCGATGTTGGCGGTGAAGTTAGAGATCATAAAGTGCTCTCCCAGGAGCACTTTCACGTATTTAATTGCACCGGGGTGCAGAATCAGTTGCCGGAATACTGCATCCAGACCGATCAGATTAAAAACGCGTACGTTTCTGGCGTTGGGGTCCAGTTCAGGCATGAACGTCGAGGCACCCGAGGCTTCAAAGGCATGCGCAGCGGACAGTAACTGTTGGCGAATGGTCGACACCTGTTGTGCATTGAGCACATCGGGAACTATACAAAATCCGGCGTCTGTGAGCTGGTCAGACATATTGTTGTACATCTTTACGCCTGTTTGGCCGCAGATACCCGCGAGTTTAGCACGGTGGGAAAAAGGCGGTTATAGTGGTGGAAATTTTAGGGGAGAACCAGATTGAGCGACGATGTGCTCTTTGCAGGATTAAAAGTACTGGACGTGAGCTCATGGATTGCCGCACCCGCTGCCGCGGCAATTCTTGCGGATCTGGGGGCTGACGTTATCAAGATTGAACAACCCGAGGTTGGGGATGGGTATCGCAACTACTATCTGCTGCCCCCAAGTCCGAATGCCGAGGTCAACTTCACCTGGGCACTGGATAACAAACACAAACGTTCGCTTTCCCTGAACCTTAAATCCGAGCAGGGTAAGGCGATTCTTCATCAACTGGTCGCGGCGTGTGATGTGTACATTACCAACCAGCCTCTGCCGATGCGCCGTGCACTGGGCCTGATGTGGGAAGACCTGCAACCGCTGAATGAGCGGATGATCTACGCCTCTCTGACCGGATACGGCGAAGCCGGCCCGGAAAAGGATAATGAAAGTTTTGATCTGGTGGCCTATTGGTCACGCACCGGGTTGATGCACCAGATGCGCCACAAAGGCACAGAACCCTTTCAGGCCATGGCTGGCATGGGTGACCACCCAACCGCTGTAGCGCTGTACGCCAGCATCGTTACGGCGCTGTTGAAACGCGAACGCACGGGCAAAGGTACAAAAGTGCACACCTCTCTGCTGGCTAACGGTCTGTGGTCGTCCTCCTGTTTTGCCCAGGCAGCCTGGGCTGATGCAGACTTTTCTCAGATTCCAGGCCAGAGGATAACTACGGCCCTTTACGAAGCCAGCGACGGTCGCTGGCTGCAGTTTTCCATGTTGCGTCAGGAGGAGGAGTTCGACCGCCTGCTCATCGCGCTGGGTCAGCCGGACTGGCTGTCAGACGAGCGGTTCTCCACCCAGGAGAGCCGGCTGGAACATGCGCAGCTGTTCACACAGATGATTCGCGAGGTCATCGCGCAACGCAGCTCTGGTGAATGGATGGCGCTGTTTCGCTCTGAAAATATTCCCGCTGCACTGGTGGCCGAATTTCAGGATCTACCCAGCGATCCCCAGGTGCTTGCCAATGATATGGCAATGCCAGCAGCGGAAGATGTAGGCATGGCACGGGTGGTGCGGGATCCTATCAATGTCGATGGCGTTGCTCGTGTGGGTGCGACCAGGGCGCCAGACATCGGTGAACACAGCGATGAAATTCTCCGTGAGCTGGGTTTTAGCGAGGAACAGATTCTGCAGTTCAGACAGCAGGGTATTGTTTGATCATCGGCGTTGAGCCGGAAGCCACAATGGTGCAGAACGGGGATCGATTCCAATGCAGATCACCCTCAGACTCTTCGCCGCCTCCGACTCGTTTATACATTCAGCGATCCAATCACCACTAGAAAAATCCGTCAACGATGGTAGCACTTGAGTTAAGAGGGGCTTCTATAACTTCTACCCTTGACCATAGCCTTACAGGGAAATAGAGGGCAAACTTAGTCGATTATGTTTGCGTCCAGGGAGGAGGTCTATGAGCGCACAACGCTGCGCTGCTGCCATCACGTTCTTGTGCCTGCTGAGCGGCTGCATTCCATACAAAACTCCGCTGCTCATTCCAGGCAACGGCCAGTATCCAGGACTAATCCAAGCTGACGACGCAGATGTCGTTCTCGTTCACGGCATGTGCACGCATGCCGGATCATGGGCCATCGAAAGCATAGACCAAATGCGCGTATCGCTCGGCATGCGCTTCGAAGATGAACCCCGGATCTGGTGGGAACACAAAGGGGTGCAAGTGTGGCAGGCAACCTTATCCGGCGACTCGCATCCCACCGCGGTCACGGCTTACGCGGTTGTCTGGTCTGGTGTCACTGAACCCCACAAGAAGCAGTTGTGCTACGACGCTAAAACCGAACAAGGTAAGTGTGAGACATCGCCCACTGCACCTTCGCGTGCGCATCTCAACAGTATGCTGAAGAGCAGACTTGTGAGTGACTGCTTGAGCGATGCCGTTCTGTATATGAGCGAGTTCGGCGCAACGATTCGGGAAAGGGTAGCGTTGGCGCTGATGAAAATCGGCGACGAGGGGAGATCGCACCCTGACAATCTGTACGTAATCACGGAGAGCCTGGGAAGTAAAATTCTGGCAGACGTGCTGGCTGAATACAGCGCCAGGCCATCGATACGTAACGCACTGAGCGCTCCTGCCGCCGTATATATGGCGGCCAATCAGATTCCGCTGCTGGATCTTGGCAGCACCAGGAGCGAGTCAGGAGCCTTGGAAAGTAAATCCTTTCCCACTGTGCAGAAACTACGCCAGGGTTTCGAAGCTGTGGTGGGCAAGAAAGCAGCTGACGAAATTCCGTTTGTGCTGTTCTCCGACCCGAATGATGTGCTGACATACGAATTTGAAAAACCGTTGCTGGATAAATACACCACTAATGTCCGCATAGGCGCAGCCAGAAACTTCTGGATATTCGCCAACCCGATACAGGCCCATACAGGTTATCTGCAGCGACCCTGGGTATGGAAAGAGATCGTTCGTGGTCGACCGGAGCGCTCTGACGACCGAAACCAACAGGGGAAATAACAGAAACATGTCTATTGCCGGAAAAACCAGAATTTCAATGCTTTTGTTCTCAACAGGCATCCTCACGGCCTGCGTACATGTGGATACCGTCAACTACGAAGGTTTGTGGGCCATCACGGATAAAGGCGACAATAATCCCGCCCAGTATCATCAGGGGCCGCGCTTCAAACGACTTGAGGTCGGTGAACACACACTGCACCTGGGTACAGGAGCAAGAGTGTATTTCGATCTCAAAGATGCACAACAGGTATCCCTCGGCCAGAATTACGATGCCGTCAGCGGCAAAGGAGGCAAAGGTAAACTGGTTCTGACAACCCGAGAGATTGATTTCGAACCAGGAGACTACCAAGGGGCCTGGACCATCAGCCGGGTGAGACCGCCGTCTGCAGACGGCATGCGCGTGGATGAGCTGAACGGACCGGACAAAGTAGCTCTGGTGGCTACCAATGCCACAAACCCGGACAACACGATTGGTGGCCAGTACCGGCTGTCCATTGGAGATGAATCCAGTGCGGTCTGGTTGAGCGTTCCCGGCAACGGACCAGCACAAACGGCTGGCTATGACGGAGTCGACCCCGCACACGCGTTGACAATCACTAATGGACGGGTTGCATTCAACAACGTGCAGGTTCGTATCCGCGAAACGACATTTACGGACACGCCGTGGCGCATACGCCGAGTAATGGATGATTTCCTATCCGGTGAAGCCAGGATGAACCTCGTGCCCGGCGTCAGGTACCTGCTGGAAACAAGTCAGGGAACAGAGTCTTTCACTCTGAACAGCGATTGCAGCACAAGCCCTCACCCGATAATGGTCGCTGGACTTGCGTTCGAGGCCGACTGCCCATCCCGCGTTTTCCTGGACCACCACGTTTATATCGCTGCAGGAGTCGTTGCTGTATTCACGCCCGATGGTAAGCGGATTGCGACCATCGATGCGCCAGGGTTGAACCAGGCAGGCGATGTCGTATTCTCGCCCGACGGAACGCGATTATTTGTTTCTGACCGCCGCGACGGCGAAGTCTACATATTTGATGCTTTCGGCGGTGTTGAGCAGGTCATCAACCTGCCAGAGGGGGATTCCTATGCCTGGGGACTCGCCGTTGATGAGGCTTCTCGCTTGTACGTGGCCGGCTCCCGGCAAGTACATGTTTTTCACGATTTGCTATATGAGCGCACCCTCCCTGGCACCTATCCACTTGAAAGCGCTATAGGGGTCGATGTTTCCGCTGACGGCACGCGGCTTTATGTGGCAGTTTCTGATAACACAGCCGCCGGCGTTCACCACTGGGCCCTTGACCAGGGCGGCAGCTACGAGGGCGTGCTGGGCAATACCGGAGACAACATCTTCGGCGCAGCAGATGTTGTCGCCGAGGCAGATGGCGACCTTCTCATCACTTACTCCGGCGTTGTTCCGGGCGAAGGATACGTATACCGCTACTCTGCCGATGGCCAACTGAAGGAAAGACTACTGAATAACCTGCATTCCCCGCTTGGCGCGACCGACACGCCTGATGGCGACTTCTATCTCGTAGAGGCCAACCGGCAGGTCAATGGCCGCAACAAGGTACTGCAGTTTGCACAGGATGGAGAGCCCATGGGCGGCATGGCACCATATCCTGAGTTGAGCCAGCCCGTGGGAATTACCGTCTACTGTTGCACGACCTCCGGTCCCAACAACACCAATCTGTTTCTTCCTGATGCGCCACCGACAAACCTTGCCCAGCGCAAAAACAATGCCGCATGGGTCAGCAACCTCCGGGTTGCGAAACTGAACGCCAATCATTTCTTTGATCATGCGTTCGAACCCAGCTCAGGCCTTGAGACCCGGTTCAACCTGTTCGACGACTTCACATTGAACGTCAGATCGCTGCAGTATCAAACGGTGGGCACCGGCACGCTAATCTGGCGCGGGGTAGATGATTCCGGCGACCCGGTCCGAATTGCGCTGGCGATAAAAGACAGAACCATCGACGGCGAAATTCATACGCTGGGTGGCACGGTCCGCATTATCCCGCTGCGTGATGGCTGGCATCAGATCGAGCGCCATGAAGCAGGCGGATTCCCACCCGAAGCCGAGCCGGTTGAGATGAGTGCGGTAGCAGCAGATAGCGACGAACTGCTGAGAATCTGCGATGTGCCACCGGCGCCGGGCGATCCGATACCCGGGCCAGGCAAAGGTCCACGCGTTCACTTGATGATTGCGTACACACCTGCTGCCGCCGCCGCGCTTGGTGATATCAACGTCTACTCAGATCTGCTACTTGAGCAGCTGCAGTCGATATGGACCAGCTCATCAAACTTCCATGTGTTTCCTGTGCTGGCACACGTGCACCTGCTCAGCCAGAATGCCAATGGCAATCCGCAGATCGATCTGCAAAGCCTGCGCAACGGATCTGACGGCCAATGGGACGAAGTGCACACGCTGCGCAATCAGCACAAGGCCGACCTGGTAGCGGTGATAACGCAAAACATGTCCACCGCCTGCGGTATCGGCTACCGCCCATCTAGCCCGTCCAGCAGTAACGCAAGTCTGGGATTCACAGTGACACGATCGGCCTGTGCGTTAACAAATCTGTCATTCGCCCATGAACTGGGCCATAACCTGAGCATGCACCACGACCGCTCTGTCGTTTCTCATCAGCCACCAGGCACGTACACCTACGGCTTCAGTAACCGGAACCTTCGAATCAGAACCATCATGGCCTATGGTAACTACTGCAGTTCGCTGGGCTTCACCTGCCGCCGAATGCCACTGTATTCCAATCCCGAACTGTACGCCAAATCTGAGCGGATGGGCGTGCCCATCGGAGAGCCGGATGCGGCGCACAACCGGAATATGTTGTGTGTGGCGGCAGGGCCGGTGAGTGGGTATCGCAAGTGAGCGCTCGTGGCGTCAACCTTCAGGTACAAGGTCCATAACCGCAACAAGCTTGTCTACGGTATCTTTATGTGAGGCCCCTCCCCTGAGGAAACTTATGATTCGACTTGCAGATACTCATCATCATGTTACGGGTGATGCCCAGCTGATAACATCAACGAACTTCCAGTTAGAACCGCCCTGAAGGGACTGCTTATGCCACACCTCAAACCTATCGCCACCCTGCTCCTGGCGGCCGCCATTCTGCTTGGATGTGGCGGGCAAGACCCTCAAACCGGAACAGTCGCAGAAAAGCCCGTTGTCGCGCTTGTGCTTAAATCGTTGGCAAATGAGTTTTTTGTCACGATGGCGGACAGCGCCCGCGCGCATCAAGCCGCCAACGCAGACGACTACGAGCTGATCGTGAATGGTTTAAAAGATGAGAATGACCTCAGCCAGCAGGTGACCCTCATCGAACAGATGACCGCACGTGGTGCGGACATCATTGTGGTTGCCCCCGCAGATTCAAAAGCGTTGATACCGGCCATCAAACGAGCGCGGCAACGGGGTGTGATTGTTGTCAATATCGACAATCAGCTCGATCGTGAATTGCTCGCAGAAGCAGATATTCGGGTGCCCTTTGTGGGCCCGGACAATCGCGCGGGTGCGCGACTGGCTGGGGATCATCTGGCAGCAACCTTGTCACCCGGTGATCAGGTTGCGATCATCGGCGGTATCGCAACTGCGTTTAATGGCCAGCAGAGGCAGCTTGGCTTTGAAGACGCCATGGCGGCAACCGGCATCAATGTCGTCAGTACGCAAGCCGGCAACTGGGAACAGGCCAGAGCAAGCTCAGTTGCTGCAGCGATGATTGCCGAACACCCTGACCTTAAGGCGCTGCTGTGCAGCAATGACAGCATGGCCATCGGCGCGGTTGCGGCGGTCCGCCAGGCCGGCCGGAGTGAGCAGATTCAGGTGATAGGTTACGACAACATTGATGCGGCGCAGGCGTTATTGAGAGCAGGAGATATGCTCGCAACTGTTGATCAATACGGCGATCAACTGGCAATTTACGGCATCGAGTATGGTCTGCAGATTCATCAGAACGGTCGCGTTCCAGACGACAGGCAGACGCCGGTCCGCTTAGTAACTGCTGATACTTTATAGCCGCCTTTGACACTGCCTTTCCTGCAAATCAATGGGCTGAAGAAAAGCTATGCAGCCCCTGTGCTGGACAACACAGCCCTGACCTTGTCTGCTGGGAAAGTGCATGCGCTGATGGGTGCCAACGGCGCGGGCAAGACCACCCTGTGCAATATCATATGCGGTATAACAGCTGCCGACAGCGGTGATATGCAAAGGCTCGGCCGCCCTTATCAGCCAAATTCAATTCTGGACGCACATCGCGCCGGCATCAGAATGGTTATGCAGGAGCTTAATCTGATCGGCGATTTGTCCGTCGCGGAGAATCTGTTCTTTGAAGACCTTCCTGCGCGTTGCGGTATCGTTGATTCGAAGCAACTGCATGCGCAAGCCGCTGCCCTGCTCCGCAAGCTGGGTATAGATGAGTTATCACCCTCCCGGAAGGTTCGCGAGCTGGGCATCGGCCAGCAACAGTTGCTGGAAATCGCGCGCGCATTAGCGGCACCCTGTCACCTGCTGATTCTGGATGAGCCCACGGCAGCGCTCAGTGACCCCCAAGTGGATTTGCTGTTCAGGAACATCAAACAACTTACCGAAGCGGGCACAGCGATCCTGTACATCAGCCATCGCATGGAAGAGATTAAACGAATAACTGACGATATTTCTGTACTGCGAGACGGCCGCACGGTTTTATCAGGTAGTGCACAACACATCAGCACGGAGTCTTTGATCAGCAGCATGGCCGCGCCGCTACCTGATTCTAACCATAGTGATACACCGCCTGGAAGACGAAAACCTGCTTTGCGGTTACGCGGCGTTGGCGCAACTCAACGCCTGCAGGGCATAGATCTGGACATTAATTACGGCGAGATTCTAGGTATCGCCGGCTTGATGGGGGCGGGACGGACAGAGTTACTCAGAGCAATCTTCGGTGCGGATCCCATAGACAGCGGAGCAATTTATCGTGATGAAGATACCCAACCGCTTCGCCTGAAGTCGCCGGTTGATGCCGTTAGGCACGGGATCGGCCTGATACCGGAAGACCGCAAGCAACAGGGTGTTTTCTTAACGCAATCAATCCGCCGGAACGTCACGCTCTTATCGCTCTCTCAGTTTGCGAATCGATGGGGGTGGATTGATCGGGACCGTGAGCACAATGCAGTTCAAGCGCAGATTGAATCGCTGTCGATCAAGTGTGACAACATCGAGCAGGCGGTAGACACTCTCAGTGGCGGTAACCAGCAAAAGGTCAGCATCGCGCGATGGCTGATGCGTGATTGCCGGATTCTCCTGTTTGATGAACCCACACGAGGTATCGACATTCACGCGAAATCACAGATCTATGCGCTGCTGCGTGCACTGGCAGCGGCCGGCAAAGCGGTTGTTGTGGTCTCCAGCGAAAACAGCGAGCTGACCGGGCTCAGTGATCGAATCGCGGTGATGTCGAATGGCCGTCTAACAGCAACTTTTATTCGCGGCCACTGGACGTCCGAACTTATCACTGCAGCTTCTTTTCGCGGCTTCGAAGCTGCTCCTCAATTGGCTAATGACATATGAGAAGGTACGTATGCTGAGTCGTGTTGCAGACTTTCTCGGTCGAGATTTTCTAGGACTGGTTCTCGTTTTTTGCGCGCTTGTCCTGTTTTTTGGCCTGAGCAGTGATTATTTCCTCACTTCATTGACCTTCGCAACCATGGCAAACCAGCTACCCGCGTTGCTGGTTGTCGCTGTGGGCATGACCTTCGTATTGATCATTGCAGGCATCGATTTATCCGTCGGTTCAGTGATGGCATTAAGCGGCGCTGTATTGGGCATCCTTCTTGTTGAACTTCAGTGGCCGATGCCTGTTGCTCTCATTGCGTGTCTTTTCGCGGGTATTCTATGCGGCCTCACCAACGGGATAATTGTCGCGCGCTGGGGAATCCCTTCTTTTATCGTTACGCTGGGCATGCTGGAAATTGCCCGAGGCGGCGCTTATCTGGTCACAGGTTCGCAAACGCTGTTTGTCGGCTCAGCTGTTGAATGGATCAGCACACCGTTACCGCACCTGGGCGTGTCCTTTGGTTTCATGGCTGCCATCGGTATTGTGATCCTCGGGCAGATGGTGCTCTCGCGAACAGTCTTCGGGCGACACATGATTGCCGTGGGCAGCAATGATGCGGCGGTTCGGTTGTCGGGTATCAGTGTTCGTTCTATCCGGATAAAGGTGTTTTGTCTCGCCGGGTTTCTTGCTGGCATGGGCGGCCTTTTCCAGGTGGGCTACTTACAGTCCGCGGACCCCAACGCAGGTGTCGGTCTTGAATTGTCTGCCATTGCCGCCGTCGTTATTGGCGGCACAAGTCTCGCCGGTGGCAGAGGGTCCGTGATCAATACCTTAATGGGCGTGCTGATTATCGCCGTCCTGCAGACAGGTCTGGCTCAAATCGGAGCAAGCGAACCCAGCAAGCGTGTGATTACCGGTGTTGTCATTATTGCCGCCGTAATTGTGGACGTGCTCCGACATCGGTCGGGAGGCGTTGCACGATACTTCAAAGCGCTGAGGGGACCGGGTTAACGCTCCGGGTAACAATATCTAACATCCACCGAGACATCATTTCCAGAGGGAAATACTCAAATTTACAACTCAAAGATCATCAAGAAAATGTGGTTTGAAGATAAAAGCAAAGCTATGCTCAGCAGACAAACCAAATGAGATTACGCTAATGAGAATCATGCTCCTGGTCGCTGGGTTACTCTTGGCAAACGTATGCTTTGCTTCAGATGCTTCTATCATCATGGCAGAGATCGTTATCGACCTGAACCACTTCCCATCCGATGACGACAAATCTTATCTGACTGAAATCAGTGAAGATGCTGAGAGTTCGTCTGATGAGAAAGCACTTGCAGCCATCATCGGACGAATAATGCACAAGCCTGCTGCAGACGACGTTGCTACCTTAGAATCCATGATCAGGAGCGGCGAGGCGACCGAATACGTCAAGACGCTGGCCAAAGCGATCCTGAGCATCGAACATAAACCATCGGCAGAAGCCATAGCCGAATTGGAACGCTTGCTTGACGAGTAAGACACTGAGGACGTATTTCATCTCGATAACAGTCTGAAATTGCTCAGTAGTCCCTCCGAAAAACTAATTAAAGTCGAAGGCTACTGAGCAGCTACTGAATCAATCTGATGATCTTCAGAATACTTGATGAGCATTGATCGATCGGACAGCTGGCGGGGTCCAACGGGTCTCCTCCGCCGTTCACTTCATCAAAATCGGAATAACCATCTCCGTCTGAGTCGGTGCTGAATGGGCTGCTACGAACGACAGGCGTTGGATTGGCGACAAATACCGCGAGATCAGTATCTGCATCAGGGGTGACAAGTCCGCGCTCAAACCCGTCCAGCAAACCGTCTCCGTCCGTATCTGCCAGACAGGGATCGGATTCACCCGGATCAACCATGCCATTTCGATTGGCATCTTCAATGCCATCCGGCAGGCCATCATCGTCCGTGTCGGCATCCCCTGCCGCGGTGCAGGTTGTATTCTCCAGGTCATTTTCAAGCCCATCACCATCACTATCCAGACCCCTGTCTATGATCGAAAGCGACTGGCCTGGAAAACTCATTTGCGCGCCGCTGAGCGTTTGTGTGCTGACCAGCGCATCGGCGTTAATTGCGGGTAACTCAGAGACGCTGCCGAGCAGGCCAATGCGCAGTGGAAAGCCGGCTGCACCCTCGAACAGATCTGCGACCAGCCCATTGAACTGTGCCTGCATGTAATTTGCTACCGAGGCGACTTTGACATTGTAATATGCTTCGCTGGTGAACTCGTTGTTTGCAAAAGAATAATCAACGGCAACGTCTACCCCACCATCAGGTAGAGTTACTGACAGGCGGGTGGTACTGTCCGTCCACGCTGGCACGAGAACCGTGTAAGGTTGACCCGCCGGTACGGTAATCCATTGACTGGTTTCGATGTCAAACACCTCAGTGTCCTGACTGAAGCGCAACTGAGCTTCCACGTTGGGACTGAAGGTATAACTGGCATCCCAGCCAGTCCAGGTCACAACATCCAGATCGATGGCGTCCAGCGCTAATGTGAGAACCCTGGTAATGCCGGCTTCTGCACCCAGGCAGGCTGCTGTTCCGAGGCAGACCATGCCATCGATGTCCAGTTCAGCACGAAACACATCTGAATCGTGAGTTGTACGATCGTTAACAAAGGCGTCCAGGAAGCCCTCAGGTGAACCATCCAGAGCCTGCAGATTCACCAGGGGTCGCAATTTGTTTGGCAGAGTGTTGATCAGATGCCCTTCCGCGTTAAGGAAATGTCGGGCAATTTTGGCCACCGTTTGTGGTATTTGTGAATCAAGTCCCCCATAAAAACCGCGATCGGCAGCCGACGACCCTGGTGACGTGACCGGGGTGTTCAGCTCCGGTATCTGTAGAATTAAAGTTGCAAGATTTGTACCTCCGGTAAGAAATGCGCCAATGTCACCCACACAAAGCAATTGGTTAATGTTTTTCCAGGGACAGACACCAAAGGGGAAATCAACACCAACAGCGGGCAACTCATACGGGGTGTCCCACATTCCTGTACCCAGAAGGTCAAGATCATCATTGGAGATCGACACTTCAGCGCGAACAACTTCCGGTAAATCGGGCACACCGTTGAACAACCGCGCATCCAGACTTTCGCCGATCTGCCAATCCAGGGCAGCAATCTCATAACTTCTACTGAATGACTCATTAATGATATTCAGGGTCGTCTGCAATTGGTCGCCGGATTCAGGATCAATCGACCAGACTTCGGCGGCGGTGTTGACGCCGATCTCAAAATCCATCGAAAGACTGGTCATGAATGAGGGCCATCTCGTTGACATGCAGGACCCCCGCAACCCCGCCCCTTCGATCGTGCAATCAGAGCCGGTTCCGCGGAAATCATCACCGCTATATCCCCTGGGTCGGTGATTCAGTTCAAGGGTGAATACCTGTCCTGCGGGCAGAGAGGTGCGACTCGCTGAAACCACCGCGGCCGTTGCATAGTAGAGGTCTACATCGCCGGGTGCGGCACTTGAAAGCCCAGGGGTAATGGTCAAGCCGCCAGCAAGGTTCACCGACTGGCTCACTTCTACCCCGATCTGGTAGTCCCGCGCGGGCAGTGGCGTATCACTTGTTGGTCGCGGACCAAAGCCACTGCCGATATTGATCGAGGTAGGACTGACGTAGGGGCCTCCAACGAGGCTGTTAACTTCATTGATCGTAAAACTTTGAACTGTGTTGATCGCCGTCCCTGTGATTGGGTCAGTCGTGCAGCCGTTGTTTATGTCGTCCAGTGGGGCGATCACACCGGTCACCCTGTTCGCGCAACAGCCAATACTGCGGTTGGCAAAACTCACGTTGCCGCCCGCAATACACTCGGCCCGAGTAGGAGATACAGAGAGGTCGCGGCACGCAACAATTTCGTCATTGAGCGGAATATTGGTTGAGTTTGCATCACACTGCGCAACGCCTTCATCCCAGATATCCTGAGCTGTAATAGTCGGCCCTGATCTGGAGATTGTTCGTACCTGACGTTGACTTATCGTGCCGCCGCTTTGCTCGGTAACCAATCCGGACAAGTCGACAAAGGTTGGAACTGGCAGGCTATCGAACAGTGGCTGGTCGGTCGCGGCAAACAACAGTTCAGTTCTGGACTGGCTTGGTGCTGCAACCGGATCGGCGTCGGCTGCACCAGTGGCAAAAATGTAAATCTCTTCGCCATCGAGGAAGCCGTCACCATCACTGTCGGGGTTGTTGGCATCCAAACCATTCTGCTGTTCCTCCAGATTGGACAGCCCGTCATTATCGGCATCCTGGGTTGCGTCTCTTGCCAGGCGGGGGTTCAGATTGGTCAATATTTCAAAGGCATCCGACATGCCATCGTTATCTGTATCAGCCTGCAAGGGGTTCGAATTGTGCGTATTGACTTCGTCCCCATCCGACAAACCATCCCCATCGGTATCACTGGACAACGGGTTGGTTTGTGCTGCCTGTTCTGCAAGGGTAGTCAGGCCATCGCCGTCGTCGTCATTCTGAGCGCCGCCGGCAACCAGCGGATCAAGGTCAAAGGTCAGTTCAAAGCCGTCGCCTAAGCCGTCGCCGTCAGTATCGAACAACAGCGGGTTTGTCCCGTTTGCTACCTCGATGCCATCCAGCACCCCATCCAGGTCAGTGTCAGCGACGAGCGGATTTGTGCCCTGGCTTAGTTCGTCACCATCAGACAGGGCGTCGAGATCCGTATCAGCGAGCGTTGGATCGGTGCCGTGCGTGTTGACTTCAACACCGTCATCCAAACCATCGCCGTCAGAATCAGACAAGGTGGGATCCGTAAGCGCTGTGAGCAACTCAAAGCCGTCTTCCAGACCATCGCCGTCGCTGTCCGCAAGCTGCGGATTGCTGCCTGCAGCCTGCTCCTGCAGATGCGTCAGACTGTCATTGTCGATATCGATGTCCGCATCAGCGACGTTTGGATTCAATCCGGACTCGACTTCCCAGCCGTCGAGAGGCGAATCATTGTCTGAATCCGGGTTGAGTGGATCGGTCGATGCCGCCTGCTCATCCGCGTCTGTCAGGCCATCCTCGTCGCTGTCAACATGATAAGGGTTTGTGCCGAGCGCTGTCTCCGCAGAATTGGTCAGTCCATCGTTATCGGTATCGGGAAACAGTTCCAGCGTCACTTCCTGCCAATGACTTTGTCCTACGTCCGGGGAAGATGCAGACCCCCAGTTAATGGTCGCAGTTGTGGAAGTGGTCAGTGTCCTTCCCGGCAAGTCTTCAGCGATAACGCTGCCATTGACGACGATGTCTGCGCTCACCGTGGTGGGATCGTACACCACGCGAACATCGTGATAGTCGCCATAGCTGCCGATATCTAGGGTTGATGAAGTCCCCGATGGCCTGAGTTGCACGATGCCAGCTGCGGTGATACCGAATAGAACGCCGAATTCCCGGCGACCGGTCTGATACGGAAAACGCGCGAACATGGTTTTAGAGTAATCGATGGAATCCGCTACACCGATGGTTTGTGGCTGCAGGCGCACGCGGGCGCGAAGTTCCCAGGGTAAACTGGCGCTGATGGGTGCGATGTCCATCCTGTAAGAACCCAGATCGCTGGTGCCGTTGTCTCGCACTCTCCAGTAAGGGCACGGCGCGTCACAATTCCCTGCGCCAAGATCTTCATCAACACCCTGCCAGGATTGTCCACTGGCAGCGGAAGGACTCAGCCAGCCACCCAGTGTTGGATCATTGTCTTCCAGGTGTGAAGCAACAACAAATTCACAAACGCCGTCCTGGTCATAGTCCTGGTATACGCCGCAATAGGGACCTTCGCTGGGGTCGCTGAGAGACTGACAGTTATCATCTGCGCCATCTGTTTCGCCATCGCCATTGTTATCACTGCCATCTCCACACTCGGGTAATCCACGTGTAAAGCCTGCGTTGGCGTAGCGGGCGATACCGGCAGCCGCGCTGCTGCCATCGCCGAAGTTAACTCTCGGTGCAACGGCACCGGCATCAATGCCGGTAAGCCCCTCAGCGCGCAGCACGCCATCGAGAAACAAAGAGGCAGTGCCCATGTTTGCGTTATACACAAGTTCCACATGAATGTAATCCGTGCGCCCAACCTGTGAAGGGGCAAGTGTGAAATCAATCGCATCCGGAAAATCACTGTCCACCAGGTCGATCAGTGTGCCGCCGGCAGCATCACTGCCAAAGGTTAGGATAAAGCGCCGGTCGCCATTGGACACTTCCAGCAGTACGCCCAGATCGACCGCATCGGATAAGCCAACTACCCGCTGTCTGACAGAATACACCCAGGATTCTGATGCTGTGGGACCGCTCAATTGATATCGGAGTCGCCCCCCGGTATTGCTGTTTATCTGCCAGGCATAAACATCTGGAAAGTCCGCGTCAGGCGCCTGGGGCGAAGCCGTAACACCGGTATCACCAGGGGTCACAACCCACGCACCGGACAAGGGGTTTTGCGCGCCGACGTGCTGCATTACTGCATGACCTGCGCTCGAAAAAAATATCAGCAGGCTAACCAGACCTAATCTGTAACAGCGCATCTAGTAGGCACCTCAAAAGCCTGAAGAATTTTTGACCATACCAGTAAAGACGCTATTTGAAGCTTAAACTGCCAAAAAAGAGTCTCAACTCGCTTGGGTTGAGCACCGGCTCAAAGTTTCTGGCAGAGAATCCGGATATCTCACATGACTGCGGACACACTTTGAGACCTGTTAGAGACTGCCACCTTCTGACGGTTATTCAGGCAGCTCGGCTCGAATCCTGGCGGCCATATCCGCCACCGATTGACGCAGCGCCTTTTCATCAACGGTCAGCACCTGCTTGTCCTGCATCAGAACCTGGCCTGCAACAATGGTGGTTGTTACATCGTCGCTGTCCAGCACATAAACAAGGTGAGAAACAATATCGTAAAGGGGGAGTTGATTGGTTTCCCCATATTCAACCTGTATCAGGTCAGCCTGTTTACCCGGCATCAAGGTGCCGATGTCGTTCTCCCAGTGGATGGCACGAGCGCCGATCCGTGTCGCGAGTGCCAGCGCGGTTTGCGCGGGTATGGCCGTTGGATCGCCCGATTCGCCTTTGTGCAGGAGCGCTGCCAGACGCACTTCTTCCCACAGGTCAAGATCATTGTTGGAAGCAGCACCGTCCGTGCCCAGCGCAACGGCAACGCCCGCGGCCAGCAGGTCAGGTACGGGAGAGACGCCAGCTGCAACCTTCAGATTCGAAGTAGGATTGTGCACGGTACCAACACCTGCGCTCGCCACACGTTGAATGTCCTGTTCGGTGAGCATCACCATATGTGCTGCAATCAGCTTCTGATCGAATAACCCAAGGTCAGCCACGTGCTCAACCGGTGTCTTGCCGTAGGTTGACTGGATCTGCGCCACTTCAGCAGGCGCCTCCGACAGGTGCATACTCACCAGCGCATTCGCATCGGCTGCAGCGTCAACCGTTGCTGCAAGATGTTCTGCCGAAACGGTATAAGGTGCATGCGGGGCAAACGCGGGGCGGATGCGATCGTGCCGGCCCTGCCAATCATTCACAAACTGCCGGGCTGCGGCAAAAGAGTCGTCCCAACCTTCGAAGCCGGGGCTGGGGAAGTCGATGTGGGGTGCACCGATAACCGCGCGCAGACCACAGCGGTCGACCACGGCGGCAATCTCCTCGGGGTAGAAGTACATGTCCACAAAGGTGGTTGTGCCGCCACGAATCATTTCCCAGCACGCCAGTTCGCTGCCAATACGGACAAACTCCGGAGTGACAAATCGACGTTCCATCGGAAACACGTAATCGTTCAGCCACGTCATCAGATCCAGGTCGTCCACCATGCCGCGAAACAGAGTCATCGCAGAGTGGGTATGACCGTTAATGAGCCCGGGCAGAACCACGCGGTTTTCCCCTTGAATGACGCGGTCGGCGTGAAAACGCTTCATCGCTTCGGCGCTGGGCAACACTTCGATAATACGTTCACCGCGGATCACGACAGCGGCGTTCCTGAGCGGCGCCTTGCCTTGTTCCATGGTCAGCACATATTGCCCATGCACGATAAGATCTGCAGGCTCGCGCACTTGTGCCGCTGCGGAAGCGGTGAGCGTTAACGTGATGGCAAGCGTCCACAAATAATGATTTCGCATGAAATACCCGCAAAAAACTCGATCAGCGACTATACATCCGACCAGCTGTTGTGGGGAGACCCGATGTGTCTACTGGAGCAGCCAAGCCAGCTACAACCGGGCATTAACGGCACGCAGCATCTCAAAGGTTTCGAGTTCACGAAAAGAAGACTCATCGTTGGTAAGCCCATAACCAGGATTAGCCGATAGTTTAACTATGACGCTGTTTTTTGCGGGATTCACAAAAATAAACTGATTGTAGACACCGATGGCGGAAAACTCGCCGGTTTCGCTTACCGGGAGCCACCACTGATAGCCATAACCAACGGGGTATTCAGGATTCGCCTGGGCCTGCAGATGCGGAGCATCGGCTGTGAGTGAATCCGCGATCCACTGCTCAGATACAATCTGTCTCCCCTGCCAGTTGCCTTTCTGCAGATAAAGCTGGCCAAGTTTTGCATAGTCTCTTGCGGTGACCTGCAGCCCACCGGCAGCCATTTCAGTACCGTGATTGTCAGTAATCCAGTAGGCCTCATTGGCCATGCCCAGCGGATGCCAGAGTTCTGCTTGTGCATAGGCCGCCATGGATTGGCCAGTAGCGCGAACCAGCAGCATACCAAGCGCCTGAGTATCGGTAGAATTGTAGTAGTTGTAGGTACCGGGTTGCCTTTCCCGTACCAGACTGGCCGTGAAGTCATCCAGCGACCCGCCGCCGGCAAAAACTTCACCATAGCGCATGATGTCAGAGTCAGGGTCGCTGTAATCTTCATTCCAGCGCGCTCCGGAAGACATCTGCAGTACATCCCGGATAGAGACGTTGTCGTAAGCAGAACCGAGCAACTCCGGCACGTAATCTGTAATTGGATCCTGCACGGACCGGATCAGGCCATTATCGATCGCAATGCCAACAAGCGCCGAGACAAAACTCTTGCCCACCGACATCGACATCCAGTTGACGTCGGGGCCGCCTGTCAGCCAGTAATTTTCATAACGGATGTTACCGTCTTTAATTACCAGAAGTGCAACAGTGCGGGTTTCGTCCAGAAACCGCGTAACGTTCCGGACTTCCCCATGGTAAACATACGTTGTCGGCAAGCTGATCGGATTCCCGCGTGAAAACTCAAACGGATTGGGGCTTGCGCTGATGGTGTGATGAGGAAAGATATCCTTGAGGCGATTAAAGGTTCTGTACTGCTCAACGCCAGTGAAAAGTGAGGCAACAAATGCCGCTCTGGGGTCAACAGCACCTTTTTTTTCATCCGGGTTCGGGTGAGCTGTGCAACCCATGAGCAAGGTGACCACAATGCTCGCGTACAGGTATAGAGGCATTGTGTCTCGCCTTACCCTCGTTGCGCCCAGGACTGTGAGCTTACTCTGCACAGCCATCAGCCGCGCAGCTTAGGAAAGCCGCTGTTTCTGAACGGCGCGTCCACCCCGGCTTTTTTGGCCAGAATCATTGGGTGCACATTGGGGCCGTCACCAATCCTGGCAATACGCTCCATGGTATCTCCCGGGCGCCAGGCAACCGTGGCATCCTCGCCAAAATAACGCAGCGACAATGTCCGCCGGGTTTTGCCCGGAGCAACCGCGGCACCCCCATGCAGCATCGCAGGGTGGAATATCAACACATCCCCCGGCGCAACTGCGAACGACACAATGTCATAGTCACCGCGGGCGGCTTCGATGTCGGGTAATCGGGGCAGGTCGCCGGTTCCATACAGGGGGATTGTGTCGTCAGAGGGATCGAACTTCGAACCGTCATAGAGTGTGCCACGATGTGAACCGCGCACAAACTCCAACGATTCTTCTGCCGCGAGCGGCTCAAATGCAATCCAGGCGACGGCCAGATCGTTGCCTGCAATCGGCAGGTAAGGTAAATCCTGATGCCAGGGTGTGCGCCTGGCCATCTCTATTTCACCACCGGTTTTATGAAAGACCTGTTCGTACATGAACCAGATATCCGGTTTCTGCCAGAGCGCGCAGATGACGTCCGGGATCTGGGTCTGGTCATTAACTGCCTCATAAGCAGGGAAACAGGCTGGATTAGCCAGATCGCCGTAGAACGCACCGGGCGACCCCGGCGTCAGGCGGGTGGCACCTCGCCCGGGATTGGCAAGCGACCAGTCAAAAGCAGCCCGTGCCAGGTCTAGCGCAGTTGAATCGAGAAGCGCAGGTAAGTGCACCACCCCGTCGCTGCGGAATCTTGCGACCGTATCCAGGCTGATCTTCATTGCGTGCATCCCCCTCGCCGCTTTCACCCGAGCCGATATTCTAAACCGATATGTCTGTCTGTTTGCAGGGAAATCGAAGATCCATGTTAGGCAATAAAAATTTTTTCCGGTTAACGTGTAATAAATGTCCGTCTGTACCGTACTACTGTCTGAACGATCGGAAAATGTAGTGGCAAGTCACACAGCCTTTGAAATTCTCTATAAAGACTACTACCGACGTGTATTTGGGCTCTGTCGGCGCCTGTTGGTTTCCAATCAGCTGGCAGAGGACGCTACCCAGGAAACATTTATGCGTGCATACAAAAACTTTGCGACATTCAAGGCTGAACAGCCTTTCTGGCAATGGATCGCATCTATTGCAAACAACCACTGCATCGATGTGCTGCGCAGCAAACATCGAACCGATCAGCTGTTCGGAGAAGAAACAGACGAACTGACAGAGGTAGTCAGTGCAGACAGACCCGCGCTCAGCGACCTTATCGCGTTTGAAGAATCCAACAGCCTGAACAGAGCGGTTGCCGCACTGCCGGATAAATATCGTGTGCCGCTGGTGCTGGCTTATTTTCATGAAGCCAGCTATGAGGATATTGCAGATCACCTGCAGGTCAGTCGCAATCATGTTGGCGTGCTGCTGCTCAGAGCCAAACAGCATCTCAGAGCCTCGCTTGCGGACGGCACCAGGGAGGATTGTCAGTGAACCATCTGACCAGTCTGCAGATTTCAATGTATGCGGATGCTGCTTTGTCGGCAAATGATATTGCATCAGTTTCTCAGCATCTTGCGTCGTGTGCGCACTGTCAGGCTCAGGTGGCGCAGGCAGAACGCGAAAAACAGATGCTTACTGAAGCAATGAATAACGATCCGCTCGACGCGTTACCTGAACTGATCATCCCCGAATTCACCAGGCCAACAGGCCTGCGCGACTTTGCGCTGGCAAATATCGCAGCAGGTCTGGTGATCTGGCTGGCAGGATTTTTATGGAAAACCCTGTTTGGTGAGTTAGCGGTGAACGTCGCCAGCTGGGCCACATCCACCTATCTGCCCGACATTTACGAAATCACGAGTGCAACCGCCCTGTATTATTTGAAAGAAGGAACCGCCATGTTCGATGCCTACCTTGGTTTTATTGTTTTGAGTTTTTCGCTTATCAGCGCTTTCGGACTCCTGTTGATGTACCGCAAACATAAAACATCCGTCGGCTTGTGCCTGGTTGTATTCATGGGTGTCACCCTTGTTGCACCTGCACCGGTAAGTGCACTGGAACTCAGGCTGGATGAAGAAGGCGTGCTGACCATCCCAGCGGATGAAACGATAGATGACACGCTCATCATTGCCGCGGAAAGAGTGGTTATCAAAGGCAAGGTCACCGGTGATCTAATGGCGTTTGGCAGGCGAGTCGATATCGAAGGCGTTGTGGATGGCAATGTCATGGCATTCGGAGAGGCCGTAAAGGTGTCCGGAGCTGTTGGTGGGCTTGTCATGGGCGCCGCTTCAACCTTTGACTTAAGCGGGGCTGCGGTGGGTGGTAATTTCTGGGCGGCTGGCGCAAAACTGAATGTGGACAGTGAGTCGCGTATTGCCAGTAACAGCGCCCTCGCAGGCGAAAACGTCAGTGTTGCAGGGTTTGTCAGCAGGGATCTGTATGCATTCGGCGAATCCATCGAACTCAGTGGAGAGCTTGGTGAAGATCTGGAAGCATTTGGCAATCGAGTCAGACTGCTGGATGGCGCACATGTGCGAGGCGATGCGCGCTTGCGTGTCAACCGTGAAGACAGTCTATATCGCGAGGATGCTGCACGTATCGATGGCGCTGTTGAATTCCTGGATTTGCCTGAAGAACTCGAAAAGACGAGCCGTTACACAAGCGTTGAATTCTACTTATGGCAGCTTGCACGCCTGGTCAGCGCTGTGCTTGTGGGGCTGGCATTGGTCTGGCTTATACCGGGTTTGCGCAGGGTCGCTATTGGTGGCGGTTTCGAGGGTTTGAAACTGGCAGGCATCGGGCTTCTGACCTTGGTCAGTGTGCCGATAATGGCGGTCATTGTTGCAGTGACGCTGGTTGGACTGCCTTTTTCCATCATCGGCGTGATTGCATGGATCGTGGCAATCTATCTGGCTAAGATTTTCATCGCTTTGTTTATCGGTCGGATGGTTCTGGACGGTACAGCCTACCGGGACAAGATGGCGCTGGTTTTACTGGCAGGCATGAGCATAGTACTTGTTGTGGTCAACCTGCCGGCGATCGGTGGCATCATCAGTTTTCTGCTGACCCTTGTCGGTCTTGGTTTAATCGTAAAGCGGCTATTTGCCGGTTTACCGATGCGTCATCCAGAACTGAGTGCCTAGGCGTGCAGAGCTACCGTGGCATGAGTTGTTGTACCTTGCTCTGATAGCCTTCCTGCATGCCTGCCTGCACCTCCTGAAACGCCTGCTGAAGCGCCCGGCGCTCAGCTGGATCGGTTGCTGCCGATATTCTGGCCCGAAAGTCTTTCGACACTTCTGCCAGCCGGTTGGCATGGTCCTGCGCAATCTCCTGAAGTTTCGCAAGATTAGCCTGCATATCCTGATACCGCTGCTGCGGATCAACTTGTGCTGGATCTGGTGCCGCAGACTGCTCACCCGGTGTGCGCGCCTCGATATCGCGCTGGATGCGCGCCTGACGCTCACTATCTGCCGCCGCACGCGCCTGGTGACGAACGCTTTGGATTTTCTGCTGCTCAGCTGCACGCTGGTCGAGTACCGACTGCACAAAGTGCGGCGCTGAACTGACATTTTCGGGATAGCTGTTCTGCGGCTTCTTTTGCGTTGTGTAGCGGCCTGTTATCGCTGGTTCTGACCGGAAGTAGCGAATCATATTGTCACGCGCGGTCAGAATTTGTGGGTCGGCACATTGACCGCGAAGGGTGGCTTCCACCTCATCAATTGTCCCGGTGAAAAAGCCCATACTGCGGGCAACCGTGTCAAAAGGGTTGCGGCCACCTTTGTTGCCAGCAGCAATCTGTCCCACCATTCGCGCCACGGCCCAGCCTTTCCAGGTTTGCAACACGCTATCGAATACCGAAGCCTGGCTGCTCTCAATCCAGATGTCTCGAATCGGACCAAAATCTTCGTTGACAAGACCACCAAACTCATCGTATTCGCGTTCCACAATCTGCGTTTGCCGCAGCACAGGGTTTTCTATATCTGCACGGCAATGGTCCGAATAGACACCAAACCAGACTTCCGTGTAGAAGCGCAGGAATGCGTCATAATCAGACAGTATGTCAAAACGTCCCGCAGCAAGAACCTCAACAACATCGTTAGCGTTCTGAATGGGATTATTGTAAGTCTTGCGCTTGAACTGGTCGATTTCTGCAACCCACTCGCCGTCAAAACGCGTGCTGAGAAAACATGCTCCTTCATGCGCGCAGATAAAGTCGTCAGGTATCGGGTTCAACGCAAACTCAATCCGGCGGGTGTCCGGGCATTGTTGGTGATAGGCCAAAGAGGCGGACTGCGCGGTGGTCACGTAAGCCGCCATATCGGGCAGTTCAGACAACGCACGTTCCGTATTGTTGGCATAGCGCGGCTCCAGCAGCATCCGTGGGCTTGGCTCACAGCCACCCTTGTAGTAGACCCCTGCTACGCTGAACATATCGCGCTGATTGATTTCAAACACAAAGCTGTTGTCATGCGCTGTGGTGATCAGACCGTCCTGCAGACGCCAGCCGTTGCTGCGCTGCGCGGTACCCAGATAGCTGTAATCCTCTGGGGCATTGCTCACGTTGAAGCTGATGCGCATCACTTCGAGTTGTTCGCATTGTTCCGTGAGGGCATCCTGCAGCACTGTCAGTACATCACTGATTGGCAGATCGTTACCCGATTTTGATGCCGTGAACGCCGCAAGGTTGATCTTGCGGATATCTGTCGCCGTCACGTCAACCTCGATGACTGCCGCGCAAACACCACGAAAAATACCGCTGACCCCGGTCCGCGAGTTGATCGCGTTAGCCCAGAAATCGCCGACCGGCGCGTTGCGTGAAAAGTTTTTCTCCATACTCAGGTGGACATCGCCAGTCTGCTTGCGCACCGTGTTCTCGAGCTCCCAGACTTTTGGCTGGGATTGTGCGATCGCGGGAATGATAACCATGCAAAGACACAGCGTTGTGCGCTTGAAGAGTTCTTCCATGAAGTCGCTCTTAAGTCGGTACGTTTTTGTGGCAACTTATCAGATTTAGCAGCTTGATGCTTTGCGCTCTCGCAGCCTCTGACATAATCTGCCCATGGCAACCAATCCTGTTGTGAAACAGCTGCAGAATAACTGAAGCATGTGTGGAGAACCGGCAAGGAACGAGATGAACAGCACCTACAAACCGCCAAGAATCTGGCAATGGGAACAGGAAACCGAGAGCCGGTTTGCCAACATCAACCGGCCGATCGCCGGTGCCACCCACGACAAGGCGTTGCCGGTGGGTGAACATCCGCTGCAGCTCTATTCGCTGGCGACCCCCAATGGAGTAAAGGTTACGGTTCTGCTCGAGGAACTGTTGGCCATCGGCATAAATGATGCGGAGTACGATGCCTGGCTTATTAATATAGGCAATGGAGAACAGTTCAGTAGCGGTTTTGTGGACATCAACCCGAATTCAAAAATACCTGCGCTGGTTGATCATAGTACTGAAAAGCCCACGCGCGTTTTCGAATCCGGGGCGATCATGCTCTATCTGGCAGAGAAATTTGGCGCTTTTGTGCCGGCACAGGAGCCTGGACGCGCCGAATGTTTATCGTGGCTGTTCTGGCAGATAGGCAGCGCGCCTTATCTCGGCGGAGGGTTCGGGCATTTTTATGCCTACGCGCCACAAAAGTGGGCATATCCTATCAATCGATTTGCGATGGAGGTCAAGCGCCAGCTGGACGTGCTCGACCGCACATTGGCCTTGCGCCCCTATCTGTGTGGTGATGATTACAACATCGCCGATATTGCCGTCTACAGCTGGTACGGGCAGCTTGTATTGACCGGCCTGTACGAATCAAAAGAGTTTCTCGATGTGGACTCTTATCGCAACGTCATCCGATGGGCAACCGAAATTCACAATCGACCCGCGGTAAAGCGCGGTAGAAAAGTTAACCGGGCCAGCAGGAGCGGTTTGGCTGAACGACACCATGCCAGCGAACTGGACGCGCTTGAGAAACAGTAGAGGAAACCAAATGACCGACAATACAAACACGCTCATCTTGTACGGCGTACCGTTTTCACAACCTGTCAGAGCCGTTATGTGGCTACTGCTTTATAAGCAGATGCTATTCGAAATGGTGCTCATCAACCCTGGTTCCAGGGGCGACAATGGCAGCCGCAATCCGGCTTTCCTGGCCAAAAACCCTGGCGGTACCATTCCAACGATCGAGGAGCCCGCGTCAGGCTTTGTGCTGGGTGAAGCCCACGCCATCATGTGCTACCTCAGCAGCAAGCATGGTTGGGAGGATGTTTACCCGGCAGATCATCAAGCCCGTGCCCGGGTTGATTGGTATCTGCATTATCACCATCGCAATGTCCGCGACGCTTCCATCGGCCTGGTCGCGCCTAAAATCCGCAAGGATCTGAACATCCCCGACATCGTACAGCAGTCGGCCCTCACCACGCTGACCAACGCGCTTAAGTCGCTGGAATCAGGATGGTTGGCGGCGTCAGACTTTTTAACCGGCAGCCAGTTCACGCTGGCGGATATTGCCGCCTACGTTGAAATTGGTCAGCTGCAACCGGAATTCACCAATGTTTTTGACTTTTCACCTTATCCGAACGTACAACGCTGGCTGCACAAGATGAAGACCATTGATGGTCACGACGATGTGCATGTGGTGTTAGCGGAGCTGGGTGATATCAGCGTCGAACCGCCGTCCATGGACACCATAAAGAACGCCAACAAAAACGCCTTGCGCGCGCTGAAGGCGCGGCTGGCGGCAATTTCGACCGCGCCGTCTTCTGATTAACTGATTTCAAAGGTATAACCGACAACCTCACCAATATCATCAGGTTTTAGCGATCGATACAGTGCATTGGCGGCATCATTATCCGCTTCCGTGCCCAGCCAGACTTCCTCGCAGTCCGCCGCCTCCGCCAGCTCGATCAGCTTCAGCATAATGGCTTTACCCGCCCCTTTCTGCCTTTGATCTGCGCAGACATCAACCTCATCTACATACAGCCAGCGTTCCTGACCATAAGGTTTGATCTCGAATCGACAGGACGCCATACCCATCAGCGTGCTGCCGGATGTGGTGACGTCGTGGCACACCACAAACAGAGTATCCTGACAATCAATATACGCCGCCAGAGAAACCGGATCATAGTTCGATATCTCGTTCGCCTCATCCCAGGCCGCCTGGTTGATTTGATTTGTAAGGCGCTCGAGATCATCGTCCGGTCCAATCTGTGTGACTGTGAGCATGGTGCGCAAACCGCTTGGGTAAGGTATAGACGCCTGATTCTGCCTCAGTTGACTGTCGCCAGACCAGCCCGGGATACAAAAGTGCAAATAAGAATCATTTGCATAAACTCGTGGCAAATGTCACAGTCTGCACCTGTACCCAAGCTCTGAAATCAATGACTTTATCCCTGGCAGACCTCAAAACCGGCACGGTGATCCGCATCACCGGCTTTACGGAGGAGTCGGCTTACAGCGCTCAGCTGCAACGCCTCGGCATGGTGCCTGGAACACTGGCAACCCTGTTGAGAACCGCCCCCCTTGGCGATCCGATTGAGCTGCGCCTGCGCGGTTACTCCCTGGCGTTACGACCCAGTGAAGCCAGCTCGCTGCAATTCGACGTGCTCTGAAAATGACCAGAATTGCCCTGGTCGGCAATCCCAACAGCGGTAAAACCACCCTCTTCAATGCGTTAACCGGCGCACGGCAGCGCGTCGGTAACTGGCCCGGCGTGACGGTCGAGCGCAAGAGCGGCACCTGTCGTTCGAGCCTTGGCGAGGTTGAGCTGGTGGATTTGCCTGGCACCTACAGTATCAACCCTGTGGGCGGTGGTCTGGATGAAAAAATTGCCCGGGATTTTCTAAGCGAGGGTGACGCAGATCTGGTCATAAACATCCTCGACGGTTCAAGTCTGAGCCGCAGCCTTTACCTGACCAGCGAACTGTACAATCTGCAGATCCCCACGGTGGTTGTTATCAACATGCTGGACGTTGCGCATAACGAGGGGCTACAGATCGATGTTCAGGTTCTGGAAGCCGCGCTCGGTTGTCCGGTAATACCCATGGTGGCTACAAAACGGGATGGCCTGGCAGGACTTGATGAAGCCCTGCAACACGCCAGGCCGGTCAGCGATTTTGCCCGGGGTGACGACACCAGTCGGTATGCTCAAATCGACAGGTTAGTTGAAAACAGCACGCACCGCGACAAGTCAGGACAAACAGGCTGGACGCAAGCCATCGATCAGGTCGTGCTCAACCGCTTCGCCGCTTTCCCTGTTTTCCTGGGTGTGATGTATCTGATGTTCCTCGTGTCCATCAACTTAGGTTCGGCCTTTATCGATTTTTTTGACCTTCTGGGCAGCGTTCTGTTTGTCGAGGGCCCGCGACAGATCCTCGCATGGGCGGGACTACCCGACTGGGGCATAGTCCTTCTCGCTGACGGGGTAGGCGGCGGCGTCCAACTCGTCGGCACGTTCATCCCCGTGATCGGCGCGCTGTTTTTTGTGCTCGCATTGCTCGAAGACTCCGGTTACATGGCGCGGGTTGCCTTCATCGTCGACCGGCTACTGCGCAGCCTCGGCTTACCGGGCAAATCTTTTGTACCGCTGATTGTGGGCTTCGGTTGCAACGTACCCGCAGTCATGGCCACCCGGGCGCTGGATTCGCAGCCGGACCGCATCCTGACCACTTTAATGGCCCCTTATATGAGTTGTGGTGCTCGTCTGACGGTTTATGCGCTGTTTGCCGCCGCGTTTTTTCCATCCAACGGTCAGAACGTTGTGTTTGCTCTGTATCTGATTGGCATTGTTGTGGCGATTTTGAGTGCGCTGGTGGTGCGCAAACATCTGTTGCCGGAACGACGAAGCGAGTTTGTCCTTGAACTGCCTGCCTATCACCTGCCGGTGCTGCGCAACATTCTCCTGCAGACCTGGCAGCGGCTTAAAGGGTTTGTTCTACGTGCAGGCAAAGCCATTGTGATTGTGGTGATCGCTCTGAACGTCGTCAATTCAATTGGTACAGATGGCAGTGTGGGCAATCAGGATTCAGAAAACTCAGTGTTGTCCGCGATAGGCAAATCAATTACGCCGCTATTCAAACCCATGGGGATCGAAGCGGACAACTGGCCGGCCACGGTGGGTATCTTCACCGGAATTTTTGCTAAAGAAGTGGTGGTGGGTACCCTGGATGCGCTATATGCGCCCGCTGAGCAGGACACAACCGCCAGCCTTACTGAAATGTTGAGTCATGCGGTGGCGAGCATACCCGCCAACCTCAGCGAGATTGCTGACCAGCTCACCGACCCGCTGGGTCTGGACTTAGGCAATCTTGAAGACACCCCTGAACAAGCTCAGAGTCAGGACGTGCAGATCAACACCATCAGCGCTATGCAAAGCCTGTTCAATGGGCAGGTAGGCGCGTTTGCCTATTTACTGTTCATTTTGCTGTACATGCCCTGCGTAGCCACGATTGGCGTCATCTATAAAGAACTGGGTACGTTCTGGGCCACATTCTCCGTAGCGTGGTCTTTTGTTGTCGCATATGGTGCAGCTGTGATTGCCTACCAGGTCGGTACTTTCTCAGATAACCCTGCCAGTGCCACGTTCTGGCTGATCGGGGTGAGCCTTGCGGCTGCCGCCTTTTTTGCCAGCCTCATCGCCTGGGGTAAACACAGGCCAGATGCTAATCTCATCCCTCTAAAGGTGCTGGAAGACTGATTTCAGCACGCTGCGGCAAACTATTTTTCGATATGCCGCGACATTCTCCTCAAGGCAGGCACAAGAACAATTAAATGCTAGGTCCGGTGACTGATGAAGTGTTGGTAACACGCGCTGTGGCGGGGTCTAACCGCGCGTGGAATAAGTTAATCAAGAGGTATGAGAAACGCGTGTACAACTACGCACTAAGAATGGTGAGCCATCCGGATGACGCGTTTGATCTGATGCAGGAAGTATTTGTCGGCGTGCACCGCAATCTGGGCAGTTTTCGGGGCGATGCGCCGTTTCCCGCCTGGCTGTTCCGCATCGCCAGCTTCCGCTGCACGGACTATCTGCGCCGACGCAGATTTCATGATGAATTTGATGAAGAGAGAGGTTTTCTAAACGCTGAAGCGGGACCGGAAGCACAAACTTTCACCACTCATGCCAACCAGAAAATCAGCGCCGCTCTGGGCACGCTGCCGGACGAACAGCGTCAGGTTATCGAACTGAAATTTTTTCAGCACTTCACCTTTGAAGATATCGCAGGTCAGCTGGGTATCTCATCCAACACAGCCAAAACCAGGCTGTACAGCGCCCTGCGAAAACTGAAACAACACGAGGAACTGCGAGATGCTCTGTGAACACGCAAATCCACTTCTGATCGACTACGCACAGAAGTTGTTAAACGATTCGCTTTCAGTGGAAGTAGAAACTCACCTGGAAAGCTGTGCCAGCTGTCAGTCCGATTTCGAAGCCATCAACATGCTGTCAAACATGGCGCAGAACTGGCACGACGAGACGGTGCCGGCCTGGCAACCTGCACCCATTACCAATCACAGCTGGCTGGATAACTTCCGTTTGTGGTTTCCCACCGCGGCGAGCACCGCAGCACTGGCTGTGGCAACCATGATTTTTGTGCAGATGCCCGAGAGCACCGGTGTGCTACCGGCATCCAGCGAGCCCATCAGCAGTTACCAGGCACTGCCTGAATTACCTCAGGCCACCCAGGCTGCCATGGTCGAACGGGTGATGGAGGGCAGCCGTGAGCAGCGCCAGGAAGAACTGCAGGTGCTGCTCCAGTACCTGAAGGCTGAAATGGACCGCCGTACCATCGAAACTGAAGACTCCCTGCGTTTTGTCATCACCAATCAACTGCAGGGCCAGCAGGAACTGGACGAGTTGTATCGACAGGTCAAAGAACTTGTGATGACAGCTGATAACCGCCCTGGCGCATCTGCAGCCACGCAGGACACAGGGCAAGGAGTAGAAACACCATGAGATCTGCACGTTGGATTGCAGCCTGCCTGATGCTGCTAATGGCTGTGACAGGCAGCGCACGTGACATTGAAAACCTGGCAGACATTCATCGCGAGGCCAAAATTGTCGCGGATGTGATGAAATCTGCACTGCGCAGCGAGTTAAGCGGGGGGCTGCGCGTCACCAGTGTGAGCGCTGAGTATCTGGCCAAACAGGGTGTGCTGGTTTCCGTGCGCCTTAACGCGCCGTGGCTGACCATCACCGACACAGACGCCGCCATTCAGATTAATGGACAGATCAACCTTGAAGAAATCCCGTCAATGGTGGAAAACATCCTGTCAGATCTGAAAATCGACTTATCACCCTACGAACCGGAATCTTTAGAAACCCTGCGCGAGCTGCGTGCTGAACAGCGCGACCTGCGCCTGGAGCAGCGAGATATTCGCGCCCAGCTGCGCACCCTGCGCCGGGAGCTGGTCCGCGCGGACAACAGCGAGGAGCAACGCACCATCCAGCGGCAGATCGACAATCTCGAACGTGAGTTGGCCGCCGTGGACACACAATATGATGCGCTGGCCAAAGACATCGATCTACAGTACAAATCCCTGCGCGATTACAGAGAGCGGGTGGATACGCCACAACCACCGGATCCGCCATCCGCAGCCAGTCCCGACATCGATGCACTGATTGCACGCACCGTCTGCGACTATGGCGCCACCCTGAAAAGCCTGGGTTCAGAAGATTACCTGACCGTTGCGTTACGACGCGACAACAGTACGCGCTACTTTGCCTTTAAAATGGATTTTGTCGACAGCTGTGGCCGCGGCGACATGCGCTTTGAACGTCTGCAGGAGCGCGCCTACATTTACGACAGCTGAGGACAGTTGAGAAAACAATCCAGCCCGCAGCTTGTCAGTCGCGCTGTTCGTCGACCAGGTCGCGATAGGCCCGCATATGTCGCAGGGCACTGACTTCGTCACCCTGCAGTTCGCGAATACGCGCCAGGTTGTAGTGTGCATCCGGGATGGACGGCGCCTGCTGGTAGAATTCGGCTGCTTTGCTGGTTTCATCCAGTTCATCAAATACCGTGCCGAGGTTGTAAAATGCCAGCTGATGACCGGGACGGGCGGTTAACGCCAGTTCGTAATGACGTTTGGCATGTTTGAGATCACCTCGCAGCTGGTACAGACGCCCTAAATTAACGTGTGCGTCGGCATTTTTAGGGTCGAGGCGAATAGACTGCTTGTACGCATCCGGCGCTTTGTCCGGGTCCACCTCTTCAAGATCGAGACCCAGGTTGTACCACTCGTCGGTATCCAGATCTTCCGCGGCGATCGCTGCCTGAACATGTTGCTCTGCAATATCTGCAACATTGCCGGCAAGCTCACTGCGGCTGAAATCAAAATTGATCTGCCCGGTTTCAACTTCCCAGACATGTTGATCGTCACGCGCCATAACCGTGGTGCCGTCCGCATAGATACGCACCGCGCTGAGGGATTTTTCCTGCGCCATTTCTTTCTTCAGTTTGACCAGCGCGCGGTAGGCTTTGCGCGTGGTGACCGAGGCGTTCATCAAACCTTTAGCGGTTCGCAGTAACACCACATCCTGAAAAGAAAAACGATACTCACCGCGAGGACCACGGCCAGGTTGCACCAGCGAACGCCGCACATAGTGACGTACCTGATCGGTATTCAGACCTATGAGTTCAGCAACTTCTCTGGTTCTGTAACCACTCATCAGATCAAAAATTCCCCTGCGCAAAACGTGATGCAGATTTTGCCTGGGTTGCGCGCGCCATGCCACTGGCAAAGTACTTTCATTCAAAATAAAAGTACTTTCATTCAAAATAAAACTGCTTTGATTTGCAAAATTTACGCAATAAAGAAGTCGACAACGTTTTCAATCAAGGCCGCGCCAATCCAGGTGAGCGGCACAATAACCAGATACAGGCTGAAGCGGGTCATCACACCGATATCCATCGGCCACTCAGGTAGCGCTGATATTTCTCGACGCACGGTCAGCAGTGTAACCAGCTGCGGAGAATCTGCTGAAATGGGACGCGCCAGTGTTCTGATCTGGTGCTGCACTTGGGCAAGCTGTGCCTGCTTTGCACTTTTCAATCTCTGATGAATAGGCCATATCGGTGCTACAAACAAGTATACCAACGCAATGGAAGTAGGTACCAGGCCGGGAATGGTTGTCCAGGGACTGATATCACCACCCAGCCACATGATAGAGAACAGGGCCTGGGCACCGAACACAATGAGCGTCGAGCTGACTGCCATGCGCCCGAAAGGAATCAGCCCGTGACCATCAAAAACATCAATCTCAATGCTGGCGGCAAGATTGCGGAACATACGTGCGTTGTCGACCAGCGCGTGCACCACACAGGTCATTGTCAGCCACACCATCAAAGGCGCCACAGATGCAACAAAACTTGGATAACTGCGCACAAGACTGTCAACGGTCTGCGCAATACTGCCGGTGATAATCCAGCTCTGTGTGAACCAGAGCGCGGTCGCAGCAGTCAGGTTGAACAGCAGCCAGCGCCACCCGCGATGACTTACCGCCTGCCTCAATCGCCGGGCATGATCAGGTTCTATCAGGCCATTAAGCTGTAACTCCTCCAACGCAGCCTGACTGCGCTGCGTGACAAAGTGAAACACCGGCACGATGTAGGCAATAATGCAGGCAAAGAACAGGGCAATAGGCCAGCTGTCGTTGTAACCGCCGAGCAGAAGCCCCGCAGATTCAAGGAAAACAAACATCAGGAGGAACAAACCGGCAAAACACAGCCATCGACCGAATCTGATGTCCGGTACCAGGCGCAGAATCCACAACCGGGACAAACTGTTCACTTCACTCATCAGTCAAACGCGGTAAAACGCAGGGGTTCGCCGCGGAACCTGTGGGCGGCTTCTATGTCTGCCGCGATGACACGGCCTGTGGATAACTCCGGCAACTGATGCACTGGAAAATACCCCGCATCCAGACACTCAAACCCCGCCTGAGGATCAACCTCATCCAGCGCTTCGCAGAGAAAGAAAAACTTGTAAAAATCACGCACGTCCGGCTTGTACGGATGTTTGGCTTTGTGTTTGACCGCATACAGGGCCCGCGCCCTGACCGTGAGACTTGCTTCCTCTGCGATCTCCTTTTCTATGTTCTGCGCAGCAGACAGGCCCACATCGGCATACCCCCCAGGCAGTGTCCAGCGCTGGTCGCTTTTTTCCTGCACCAGCAGGATGTCATCGCCGCGAAACACTGCGCCTCGCACGTCAATCAATGGCGTGGCATAACTCTGAGCAGCATCCGGGTGCATGTTTGAGATCTGTTCAAGCGGCAGCTGCCCAAGGCCCGCAAGCATCCGCTGGGCGATGTCCGAGACCTCCCGATAGCGTTCGTTGTCATGTTCCGACACGTCAAAGTGCAACCCGGTGGACGCCAATGCCTGCAAACGTTTGGCCCATGTCAGCCACTGATCTTCCATCTTTACCCTGTCTCTGCACATCCGAGCTCACAGTCCGCATGGTACATGAATCCCTGCTTGCCGATAGTCGGGCAAAGGTCATACCCTGTTGCACAACATTTCAATGACTGAAAGTGAGGACATCACATGCCTGATATGAAACTGGGACTGGCCCTGGGCTACTGGGGCGCTCAACCACCAACCAATCATATTCAACTGGCGCAGGAAGCTGAAAAACTTGGATACGACTCCGTATGGACCGCAGAAGCCTACGGCTCTGATGCATTAAGCCCACTGGCCTGGATTGGCGCCAACACCAGCACCATCCGCCTGGGCACCGGTGTCATCCAGCTTTCCGCGCGTACGCCGACAGCGACGGCAATGGCCGCCATGACCATGGATCATCTCTCCAATGGCCGCATGATCATCGGCCTGGGCGTTTCCGGGCCCCAGGTGGTTGAAGGCTGGTATGGCGGCCCTTTCGCCAAGCCCCTGGCGCGCACCCGGGAATACATCAGCATCATGCGCAAAGTCATCGCCCGGGAAGAGCCTGTGGCGAATGCGGGCGAGCACTATCCGCTGCCTTATGTAGGTGAAGGCGCCTGGGGATTGGGCAAACCACTGAAATCCATCCTGCACCCATTGCGCGCTGAAATACCGATATTCATGGGCGCTGAAGGGCCCAAGAACGTCGCACTGGCAGCGGAAATAGCCGACGGCTGGCTGCCGCTGTATTACTCTCCCTTTCGCCAGGAAGTCTACGCACCTTCCCTGTCCAACGCCAAAGCAGATTTTGAAATTACCCAGGGCGTGGTCGTGAACATCACCGACGATGTTGAAGCCGGCCTGCAGCCGGTGAAGCACATGCTGGCTCTGTACGTTGGCGGTATGGGCGCCAAAGACCGCAACTTCCACAAGGAACTGGTCAGCCGTATGGGGTTTGAAGCCGAAGCGCAGAAAGTACAGGACCTGTTTATGGCCGGAAAAAAAGACGAGGCTGCTCAGGCGATTCCCGATGCGCTGGCGGACGAGATATCTCTGGTCGGCCCGATTGATAAAATCAAAGACCGTCTGCAGGCCTGGGATGAGACGCCGGTTACCTCCCTGACCGTATCAGCACGCAGCTCAGCACAGCTGCAGACGCTGGCAGAGCTGGTGCTGGATCGCTAAGTTTCTTCGTCAGGCTCTACATCAGCTTGAGGGTCTGCGTCCGGTTGCGGCGCAGGCGCCACGGGTTCAGATCCACGGCGCTTGCTCTGGAGTGTGTCTTTGAGCAGCGCGACCTGCTCTTTTGTCACGCTTTCAAAGCCGGGAATACTGCAGCGCATGCCGGGAGAAATGCCGCCCAACCCACTGTCATACGTTGCACGTATGCCATCCATGACACACAGCTGGCTACCGCTGCCCGGCTCATAGATCACCGGTCTGCCACGACGTAAACCCGGGCAGCGATGATCAAAGCGGACCAGATAATACTCGTTGCGCGCAACGCGCAGGACAATGTGCTGTTCATCAATGACCTGCATATCGCGGATCCGTGTGGTGTTGATGCAACGCGGTGCATCCACGTAATCGCTCTGCGTGGGGTCGCGATTGAGAATTTCTTCTACCGACAGCGCCTTCTCTGCCGCTGCCTGCTGCTGCGCATCAAGTCCGGCATTGCTGCAGCCGACGAGTAAGCCGACACTCAGCAGAGCGCACCAAGGGCCTTTCACGACTCACCTGCCGTTGCCTGCCGTGTACCTGCCGCCGTAGTACCTGACAATGCAACAGGCGCTACAGGTAGCGGTTCAAACTGGCCCAGCCGACAACTCGCTGCGGGGCCTTCACCGCTCAGTGCGCCCCTGAAGGTTGCCGTTACTCGATCGTTTGCGCACAACTGACTGCCGTATCGCGACACATTGAGCACCATGTTTTTCCGCAGGCCCGCACAGCGTGTGTTCAACCGGTTTAACCAGCGACGGTCGAGACGGCCGATGATCAGCAGCGTTTTGTCATCGACAACCTCAAACTGCTGTACATCTCGGGCATACACACAATCCGTTGCGTCAGCGCTGACAGTTTCAGGGTCTGCCCAGCTCAGGGTGGGCACGAGCAAGAGAACAGGCAACGCAAAGAAAGTTTTCATAATTTCCACCTGGTTTGATTGACACAGTCCCAACACCTGCATTGTACATATCAGAGCACCGCCAGTGTTTGCAACGTTTCGCTGCAATCAGCGTCTATTTTCAGGCTTAACAGCTGATCCGCGCGGGTTTTACCGCGATTCAAGGCGGCGATCGGAATACCCAGTTCAGCGGCGCGACGGACAAACCGAAAACTTGAATACACCATCAACGAACTGCCAACCACCAGCACACTGTCCGCCTGCTCAAGCCAGGAGAATGCTTCAGCGACTCTGGTTTTTGGCACGGAGTCCCCAAAAAACACCACGTCCGGCTTGAGAATACCGCCGCACCGGCTGCATTGCGGCACCTTTACCGCGGCATAATCTGTGCGCTGCAGATCCGCATCACCATCGGGGGCCAGGCGCACAAGTGTTTCAGGAGGCTGCTCATTGTGCCGATCGAGCCACAGCTGGACCTCGTCCCGCGGGATCTTCTGTCCACAGGACATACACAGAACCTGGTCCAGGCGACCATGCAGGTCAATCACCTGTTCATGGCCCGCACGTTGATGCAGACCATCCACATTCTGCGTGATCAGACCACGCAGCCGCCCCTGCTTTTCCCACTGACACAGCACCTGATGGGCAACGTTGGGCGTCGCCTGTTTGAACTCCGGGTAACCCGCCTGGCTGCGTGCCCAGTAACGCTGCCGCCAGGCCAGTGTCCGCATGAAGTCCTGATGCTGCACCGGCTGCGGCCGTTTCCAGGCCCCTTGCTCATCGCGATAGTCGCCAATACCCGATGCTGTACTGCATCCAGCCCCGGTGATAACAAGCAGACGCTCACTGCGATTGAGGAAATCTTTGATGCTCATGACGATATATTGCCTGAGCAGAGGTTCACCGGCATGTGAAAAAGATTAAATTGTAGTATCAATGTGTACAATGCAGGCATGGCAATAAACTGGCAAACCTACCAGGCAGACAACGTCTGGGACGAACTCATCGCACCCAGCGGGCGCGCGCGCAAAGGGGGGGCCGCGCTTAAAAACGCGCTCGGTAAACTTGATGACAGCGAACTGCTGGAACGCCGCCACGCAGCTGAGCTGGCGATCCGCTCGATGGGTATTACGTTCACTGTTTACTCCGGCGAAGGCAGCGACACCATCGACCGGGAGTGGCCCTTCGACATCATCCCGCGCCTGGTTATGAAAAGCGAATGGGATGAAGTGACAAAAGGCCTCATACAACGGGTCAAAGCTCTGAACCTGTTCATCGACGACATCTATCATAAACAACAGATCCTCAAAGACGGCGTCGTGCCGCGGCAGTACATCGACAAATCCAAAGACTTCCGGCCGGAATGTATGGGTGTTTCACCCCCCCACCGCGTGTGGGCGCACATCTGCGGCAGCGATCTGGTACGCGGTGGCGATGGCACCATGTATGTACTTGAAGACAATCTGAGAGTACCTTCCGGCGTCTCTTACATGCTCGAGAACAGAGAAGTGATGAAACGTGTGTTTCCGGAACTGTTCTCCGATTACGTGATTCACCCGGTTGACGATTATCCTGCTGAACTTGCCAAATGCCTGCGCTCACTGAACCCGAACAGCACGCGTTCTCCACAGCTGGCGGTGCTGACACCCGGCATTTACAACTCGGCGTATTTTGAGCACGCCTATCTGGCCAATGCCATGGCTGCTGAACTGGTCGAAGGACGAGACCTTGAGGTGGGTAAAGACGATTACCTGTACATGCGTACCATCCAGGGGCTGGTGCGTGTTGACGTCCTGTATCGACGCATCGATGACTGGTTTCTTGATCCGGAAGTTTTCAACCCCGACTCCACCCTCGGTGTTCCGGGTATTATGCGCGCCTGGCGAGCGGGTAAAGTGGCTCTGGCCAATGCCCCGGGCTGCGGCGTTGCGGATGATAAAGTGATCTACACCTATGTGCCGGATATTATCGAATACTATCTGGGTGAAAAGGCGCTGATCCCGAACGTGCCTTCCTACCGTTGTGTCGAAAAGAAGCACCGCGACTACGTGCTCGACAATCTGGACAAGCTGGTGGTCAAACCTGCCAACGAATCCGGCGGCTATGGCATGCTGATCGGCCCCAAGGCGAGCAGGAAAGAACGCGACCAGTTTGCCCGACAGATACGAGCAAACCCGCGTAACTACATGGCGCAACCCATGCTGAATCTGTCTACATCACCAACTTTGATTGACGCCAACGCGGAACCCCGACACCTGGACCTGAGGCCATTTATCTTAAGTGGTGCAAGCCACTATGTGACAACCGGGGGGTTAACACGGGTTGCCATGCGCAAAGGTTCGATTGTGGTGAACTCCTCACAAGGCGGAGGCAGCAAAGACACCTGGGTGGTCGATACGCAATGACCGATCGCACTCTATCCAGCACTGCGCTACGCACCTACTGGCTGGGCCGCTACCTTGAGCGGGCCGGCAGCACCGCCAGGCTGGTGTCGGTCAATGCCAATCTGATGATCGACCTGCCAGCGCTTCTGCCCTTGGGCTGGATGCCACTGGTTGAGATTCTCAGCCAGGAAAAACAATACCTGGCGTTGTACGGCAACAGAGCAGGCAGCAGCAAAAAAATCACTGATCAGAACGAGCGGGACAGCAACGAAAAAAGTGTGGCCAGATTTCTGCTCAGCGACCAGCGCAACCCAGGCTCGCTTCTTAACGCTCTGGCATACGCACGGGAAAATGCGCGTACTTTACGCGGCAGTTTCCCCCGCGGCGCTTACCAGCACATCAACGAAACTTATCTGTCAGCCAAGGAGCTGCTGCAGGAGCCATTAAGCCGCAGCCGACGCAACACCGGCCTGCAGGAGATCATTGGCCATCTCGATCTGATCAACGGCTTTCTATCTTCAACCATGCTGCACAACGCCAGCTGGCAGTTCTATCGTCTTGGTAACTTCATTGAGCGCGCAGACATGACCACGCGCCTGATCGACCTGCGCACCACAAATCTGGTCGAAAGCGGCTCTGATCTTGAGCCTTTTACGATTATCCAATGGCGCAGTGTGCTTAACTCGTTAGATTCCATGCAGAATTACACCATCAGCATGCAGAATCCAGTGAATCAGGAAGACGTGCTTGAGTTTCTGCTGAAAAACGACGACCTGCCACGTTCGCTGATGCGTTGCCTGAACACTGTGCGCAATTGCCTGCGTCAGCTCCCCAACAATGCTGAACCGCTGGAACTCGTCAACAACATGCGACGCCAGCTGCAGCGCGCCCGCGTGCGTACATTAAAAGATGATCGACTGCATAAATACGTCGATGCGCGACAGAAACAGCTTTTCACGTTACACAACAAGATCACCAGCCAGTATTTTCCAAAAAGCTAACCAGTTATCTCGGGGGAGAGAGTTATGATTCAGCTATACGGCCTGCGCCTCAGCAACTACTATGGTCTGATAAAGGCCGTGTTAATCGAGAAAGGCCTGGAATTCGAGGAAGTTAAAGCCCCGCCAACGCAGAAAGAAGACAATCTCGCGCGCACACCCATGGGCAGGATGCCTTCCATTGGCGTCGACGACAGGTATCTGTCGGAATCCCTGGCTATTGTCCACTACCTCGATGCCATCGCACCAGCGCCTGCGCTGCTGCCCAGCGATCCCTGGCAGGCCGCAAAGGTGATGGAACTGGTGTATCACATCAAACTTGATGTCGAACTGGTCGCCCGGCGGTGTCTGCCTGAGGCTCTGTTTGGTCAGTCGGTCAGTGACGAGACCAAAACCAGTACCCAGGCCGATCTGCAACGTGGTGTTGCCGCCGTCAACCGCATCATTGTCTGTGACCCTTACGCTGCCGGCAGCACCCTGACCCTCGCCGACTACTACCTGTACTTCTGTTACGGCCTGGCCGATGTCATCAGCCAGAAGATGTTCAAGGAAAGCATCATCGCCCAAAACCCGGCTATTGCCGAACTGATGCAGACGCTGGCAAAACATCCGAGTATCGCCCGGGTAGACGCTGAAAAAGCGGAGAAATAAGCTATGTACAGATTACTACTCACGATAACGCTGCTGGGTTTCGTTCTCAGCCCTGCTCAGGGAAAAGAAATCCCCACCGCTAAACCAGAATCGGTAGGCATGTCCAGCGAGCGACTGGCGCGGATCAGCACCGCAATGCAGGGGTATATTGACAAAGACCTGACGCCAGGCGTCATTACGGCAATCGTTCGCAAAGGCAAACTGATACATTTTGAAACCCATGGCGACATGGATGTTGCCGCTGGCAAAGCCATGCGCGAAGACGCTATCTTCCGCATCGCCTCAATGACCAAACCAATAACATCAGTGGCATTAATGATGTTGTGGGAAGAGGGGCATTTCCAGCTGCGCGACCCGGTGTCAAAATTTATACCCGAGTTTGCCGATGTGAAAGTCAGCACAACCGGTGATGCCAGCGGTCAGACCGGTGATCTGGTGGATCTGAAGCGACCTATCCAGATCCGTGACATGCTCACCCACACTGCAGGGCTGGCCAACAGCTACGTCGGTAACATCGAAGCGTATCGTGCCGCAATGGGCGGGGAACCCACGCGCGACAACGCCCACCTGATGGAAAAACTTGTGCAGATTCCACTGAACTATCAGCCCGGGGAGGCCTGGCAGTATTCCGTTGCAACCGATGTTGTCGGGCGGCTGGTGGAAGTGATCAGCGGTCAGAGCCTGGATGCATTTTTTGCAGAACGTATCTTCGAACCGTTAGATATGCCTGACACACACTTCTACATGGATCAGGAAAAAGCACCTCGCCTGACAGCCCAGTACACACCTGGTGAAGACATGAAAATCGAGTTACAGGATCCCGGTTCCATAGAAAGCCGATGGATCAGCGGCCCCAAAACATTGTTTCGCGGTGCTGGCGGTCTGGCATCCACTACCCGCGACTACCTGCGCTTCCAGCAGATGATGATCAATGGCGGCGAACTCAACGGGGTCCGCCTGCTGGCACCCAGCACAGTCAGCCTGATGCTGGAAAACCATACAGGGGACCTGGATCTCTGGCTGGCCGGCCCTGGCATGGCATTTGGCCTGGGTTATGGCGTGGTGACTGACCGGGGTGCAGCTGCGACTCCGCTGTCCGAAGGTTCAGGCTACTGGGGCGGTGCGTACTGCACACTGTCCTGGATCGACCGGGAACAGGAACTGGTGGGTATCATTATGACCCAGGTGCGCCCCTATACACACATCAACATCCGTCAGGATTTTCAAGTACTGACCTATCAGGCGATTGTAGAAGACTGAACGTCAGGCGCTGAACTTACTCAGCGGCTCAACTGGCAGCGTTGGACGCCAGCATTTCCTCAACGCCTTTGAGAAACCGGGTGCGTACTCTGGTCAGCAGTACATCACCCAGACTGAGTCGATTGACGCCTGCGGCACTGAACTGCGCCACTAAGACCCCTGGAAAAAAGGGCGACAGTACATTTAACGGGCGATCGATACTGCTGACCACCTCGCCAACCTGTTGCATCGTGTTGATGCCGGGGACATACAGTACGTGTGCACCCGCAGCAGCAAATGCCTGTAATCGCTTGATCGCTTCGTCAAGGTCATATTGTTGTCTGAGCAGTCCATCCGCACGTGCAACAAGTTGAAAAGACATACCCAGAGACGCCACCGCTTCTGCTGCCGCATGCATCCGCTCAACCGCGTGATTAAAATCAAACACAACCTGGTCTACCCGACTGAAGTCTTCAATTGAGCAACCAGCTACACCGGTTTCCGCCAGCCGTTTGATATTAAGTGCTATCTGGGATGCGGTATTGTCATATCCATCTTCAAAATCCACGCTCAGAGGCAGCGTTGTGTGAGCCGCCATGGCTTTGCAATAAGCCAGTTTCTGCGTCAGCGACACTTCCCCGTCCTTGAGACCCAGAGTATAAGCACATGCAGAACTACTGGTGGCCAGGGCTTTGAAACCCCGCTGTTCCAGATCTTTTGCGGAACCGATATCCCAGGGATTGGGGATAATCCACGCTTCACCTGACCCATGCAGCGCGGCCAGCGTGGCACATTTGTCGGCTTGATTTGTCATGTTAGTCTCCTCGCCCCTGAGACAGGACATCAGCAGATGTCCTGCGCCGATCTGACGGAGCGCAGGACGCTACACACTGTTCTCAGTCAGCCGGTCACCCAGCAGCAGACGCCGCACATCGCCATCAACTGAAGCGCTCATGACAAGAAGGTAGATCGTCAGAAAAGCAGCACCACCAAAAAACGCGAGCACACCTAAACCTAAACCAGCAGGCGAGAAACCGTGTCGCCAGGAAACCCACAGTGCCGACAGCATCAACATGAACATGAAATCGAGGTTGAACTGACCGGCCCAGTTGAGCGCAGCCATATCGCCAAAGAAAACCTCAAACAGAATCATACCGTATTCAAAGATGACAACAGCGGTGTAAACGCCCAGCACTATCAGCATCACAACGAGCAACATACGAAAAGCAGCCATCCTGACCTCCCCATTCAGCAATCGTCACAACAGACGGAACATTACGTAGCACTCACTACGCACGCGTTGTAGCGTACACTACACAAAGACCAGGGGTCAACGCTGCTTCCGCGGTCAGCCTACAACATTGCTTCAATCAACGTTGGACCCTTTGTCGCAAAAGACTCCTGCAGCGCAATTGCGAACTCCGCCACTGTACGCACCCGCCAGGCCGGCACACCCATACCATCGGCCAGCGACACCCAGTTCAATTCCGGATTGGATAAATCCAGCATACTCATGGCCTTGGGACCGGGGTTGTGCGCGCCCACGCGGCCAAACTCAATCTGCAGAATGGAATACTTCTGATTCGCCAGAATGATATTGGTGACATCGAGCTTTTCCCGCGCCTGGGTCCATAGGGCCTGATTGGTGTACATACCACCGCCATCTCCCTGCAGACAGATCACACGACGATCCGGACAGGCCACCGCCGCACCCGTTGCACAGGGCAAGCCATAGCCAATAGAACCACCGGTGAGCATCAGCCAGTCATGTGGTGCAACCGTTCGGGTTGCAAAGGTTGCACCCGCACCACAGGTGCCCCCTTCATCCACCACAACAGCATTGTCAGGGAAATAGTGCGCCAGGGTAGTACCAAGTGACCCCGGCGTGAAATCACCCGTGGGCAAAGCCGGAATGTCCAGAGCGACCGTACGCGCCGGCGTCGCACCTGCGCCAAGCTCATCAACCAGTGCGGCAAGCGCACCATCAACATCCTCATCACGCTCTACCAGCGTATGCAGCTCACAACCCTCCGGCGTCAGCCAGTTGGGTTTATCCGGGTAAGCAAAAAACGTGATAGGTGGCTGCGTACTCACTAAAATCAGGTGTTCAGTCCCCGCCAGCAGTTCGGCGGCCTGTTCTCCAAAATAGGGCAGACGCTGCACCTCTGCCCGGCCGGCGCCCCGTTGGACCCGCCCGACGAAGGTATCCATCACAATTCTGGCACCGCTCGCCTGGGCAATCTGGTCAGCCCAGGCGGCGCGCTGTTCGGTAATGGCGCCATTCATCAGGATCACACTGGGTTTTCCGCTGCGCAACGCCTGGGCAACTGCCCGGACGTTATCCTGCACAAAGCTTCTGGGTGGTTTCTGCGGCAGCGGCGCGGCAGCTGCCGTGGTACGGTTCCATGCAGTATCGGCTGGCAGAATGAGTGTGGCTACCTGCCCTGGCGGTGCCATCGCAGCCTGTACCGCTTCAGCGCCATCAGCCGCCACGTCGTCTGCGGATTGAGACACCTTGACCCAACCTGACACCGGTTTGGCAATGCCTTCAACGTCGCTGGTCAGCGGTGCATCATATTTACGATGAAACGTGGCGTGGTCGCCAACAACATTCACAACCGGAGTGCGTGCCTTTTTGGCGTTATGCAGATTTGCCAGGCCATTGCCCAGGCCCGGTCCAAGATGCGTCAGGGTGACCGCGGGTTTACCCGCCATGCGCGCATAGCCATCAGCCGCACCGGTGACGATGCCTTCAAACAAACCCAGCACACAGCGCATCTCAGGATTGGAATCCAGCGCAGCAACAAAATGCATTTCCGAGGTGCCCGGATTGGCAAAACAGACATCCACCCCGGCATCTACCAGGGTTTGCACAAGACTTTCCGCACCACTGCGATCTTTTACATCACTCATCGAACAACACACTCCTTTCTGTTTTTAAAGTTTATCGGATACAAATGGGTCAGTCTTCCTGCAGGTAGACTTCAGCAGCATGTACCGGCGGGGTGGCTTTTGCTACTGCAAGGTACAGCACGATCGAGGTTAACAGCGCTGGAAACACCTCATGCAGACCACCCCGCAACCCCAGCCACATCCAGACAAGCAGAACCGTGACGCCACCCAGCATCGAGATCAGCACCGCAACCGCTGAGCCTCTGTGCCAGTGCAGGCCCATGACGACCGCAGGAAAAAAACACACCGCGTACAGCGACCCTGAAAATATTGTGATTTCAACGATATCTCCCGGTGGATTCAGCGCAAGTGCCGCAGCAACCACTGCAAAAGTGACCACTGAACCACGTGTCCACGCCACCTGGCGGATTGAGGCTCGCATGGGTTCTATCAGATTCCTGTACAGTGTCGATGCCGCCACCAGCAGCACGCTGTCCATGGAGGACATGGCAGCAGCAACAATGGCCACGATCAGAAAATCCGCTGCCCACAGAGGGAACACGTTAGGATCGCTGACCAGCGTTGGTACAATCAGGTCCGTGTCGGTGACGCCGGACATGATCAGGTGCGCGTAAACACCCACGGGGAAAATACAGAACTGCACCAGCGCCAGTCCGATCACAGCGATCCACACGCCCTGCTTAACCGCCCGATCATCACGTAACGCATAAAACCGCGAAATCTGCCGGGGGTCCACAAGTAGTTTCAGCGAACCGGACAGAGAAATGCCCAGCAGCACCAGAAACGGAATGCCGCCGTTCAATTCAAACAGAAACGCTTTATCCGGCATGGCGGGCAATTGGGTGATGGCACCTACGCCACCCGCGGCGCGGGTGACAAAATAGAAAATTGTCATTGAGCCCAGCACCATCAGCAGTCCCTGCACCACATCTGTGCGCACCACAGAAACAAAGCCACCGATGGAGGTGTACAGAACCACGATGACCAGTGTGATGCCTACCGCAGTTTCATAAGGTACGCCCAGAAACATCTGGAACAGATGCCCGGCGCCTTTGAATATTGCGATCAGGTACAACAGACTGGAAAACACAATGACCAGCGCAGCCACGGTACGTAACGGATGTCCGCTGCGATCCTGCTCAGGTGGCAGGAAACGGCTACCCAGATAGTCGGGAATCGTCAGCGCATCCCACTGGCTGGCAAAACGCCGCAGTTTCGGGCCGACCCAGCGCCAGGATATCCAGGTGAAAAGAACCAGAGCCAGCGCCATCACCAGCCACGGCAATCCATAGGCATACCCTTTACCGGCATGGCCGATATAGCTGTTGGTAGAGGCAAACGTGGCAAAAAAGGAAACGCCAATGACCACGCCACCCATGTTGCGACCACCGACGTAATAGCCGTCCAGGTTCTCACTGGCCCGACTGCCGAGATAGGCGTTGTACAGGAGCATCGCGGTGTAACCGGCCAGCAGTACCATCGCCAGCCAGTGCTGCTGCATCCACTCCATAAATCTCCCCAATCAATCCCACAGATCTGCGTGGTTTTTCCCAAGTAGACTTTTGCCAGTCTCCATGGTTATGCTGCAAATCGACTCAGCGATAAGGATAAACCCCTCTTGCGCTACCTGATACAGTTTGCCATTCCAGCGCTTATATTTCTTGCCGTCGTTTTTGCCGTCTCACGGCGCCGACAGCACTCCCAGGGAGAACAGGTAGATGGTGCAGGTGTGTATCTGACCCTAATTGTGATCGGCGCTGTTGTGGCTGTGGCTACACTTTTTGTCCTGCAGGTGAACTGGAACACTCTGTGAGTCAACTCACCATCACCCCGCATGCCAATAACTTTGGCGCCCGTATCGAAGGGCTTGACCTGGCCGCCGGTCTGAACCCCGATGAGGTGGCGGCACTGCGCCAGGCCTGGCTGGATTACCAGGTGGTGTATCTGCCAGACCAGCCACTGGAACACGATCAGCTGGAGCGATTTACCCGATATTTTGGCGAGCACGGCAATGATCCTTACGTGAAAGCCATTGATGGGCACCAGCACATCCTCGAAGTCCGGCGCGAACCAGACGAAGAAGTGGCACCTTTCGGCAGCGGCTGGCATTCAGACTGGTCTTTCCAGAGCGAACCGCCCGCAGCGACCATCCTGCACGCAAAGGTTGTGCCTCCACAGGGTGGAGATACCCTTTACGCCGATGGTTTCCGCGCGTTCGAAAGTCTTGACCCTGGCTTTGCTGCCGAACTTGCGACGCTGACAACCCTACATTCAGCGCGTCTGCCCTACAGCCATGAGGGCTATATCAAAACCGGCAGCGACAAGCGCAAAGGCATGACCATATTGCCCAGCGACAAAGCCTGGGACACTCAGCGACACCCCCTGATTCGCACCCATCCGGAATCCGGCCGCAAAGCCTTATGGGTGAACCCGGTTTACACCATCGGCATCGAAGGCATGGCCGAAAGTGAATCCACGGCCTTGCTGGCCCAGCTGTTTGAACATCTCCTGCAACCTGAATTCATCTACACACACCGCTGGTCTGCCGACATGTTAACCATGTGGGATAACCGCTCTGCCCTGCATTGTGCGCAGGGAGGATACGATGGTTATCAACGCATCATGCATCGCACCACTGTGGCGGGTACCGCACCCGCCTGAGTTTTCTCTGCTGCGGCGCCACAACTCGCAAAAGCACTTTTTTTGTGCAACAGTCCTGCGCAATGATCACGGTGATTTCGACACGATGACCCAGCGACTGACGCTTTGTGCCCTTTTGTTATGTTTTTTCTGCCAGCCCTCGATTTACGCCATTGATGGACAATATCTACCAAGAGATCTGCGCAGTCGTGTCGAACAGTTGAAACTTGATGTGCAGCGGGTCGCCACAAACGACACCAATGCCGAAGCACGCGCGCGACTCACCTGGGAGTGGATCAATGCCTATGCGGTCAACGGCGGGTACATCCCGGTTAACAGCACTCAGGTTATCGCCGGCGTGTTAAGTGCGGATGCACGACGCGGAAACTGGTTCAGCGCGCTGGACGCAACCATCGCGGAATTTATCTTCCTGGATGAAAACCCTGACGCGCTTGGCCCGCTGCGCGCGACGCCAGGGCCTTTCACTGCAGGGGATATGGGCACCATTACCCAGACCTACACCGTGGGTAAGCAGGACATTCAGACCGGCGGTGGCTTTCTCATTGCCCGACACTTCATGGCAGATTTTGGTGACTGGCAGACCAGCGACCCTGCTGCAGACAACTTTATCAGCATCAGCAGCAGCAACTCGCGGGTCAGATTTGTCACCTCTACCGCACCCATGCGAGGTATGCACGGCGGCTTTCGCAACACACGCGCGACCCTTTCATTTAATGTCGCGTCTGGCACCTTGTCAGAAGGTGACGTGGTCACCATTACCTACGGGGATCAGACTGCCGGCGGTCGTGGGTTGAGCATGCCGTCTTTTGCCAGTGACGCTATGCCGCTACCGATCTACATCGCTTTCACCGACAGTGGGCCTTACTACAGTTTGCCTATCGCACCGATCCAGATCAGCGGCAGTAACATTAGTGGCGTTGCAGGTTTTGCGCCTTCAATTGTTGCGCCGAGTGAACCATTCATCTTATCTGTGCGCGCTCAGGATCGCTTCTATAATCGCGCAACCGGTACTATTCCTGACTGGCAGATCTCTAAAAATGGTGAACCCTGGATAACCGTAGAAAGCACCGGAGCCATCACCCTGGTTGAAACGGGTATAGACGAGCCCGGCACTTACTTCCTGACCATTCGCAGCGCGGATGGCGCAGTAACCGGCGACGTGAACCCGATTATAGTCAGCAACAACGATCAGCCACGCATATTCTGGGGCGACACCCACGGTCACTCCGGCTTTGCAGAAGGCATTGGCACCCCGGATCGCTTCATGCAGTGGGCCAGAGATGATGCACGCCTGGATTTCGTAACACATTCTGAACACGATATCTGGCTTGACGATGCGGAGTGGACCACCCTCATAAACAATGTCAGAAACTACACCGAAGAGGGTAAATTTGTTGCCTACCTTGGCTACGAATGGAGTGTCAACACCACCAGCGGCGGCCACCACAACGTACTTTTCCGCACGCCAGATCAGCGCCAGCGCATTCCCGCGCAGTTCTACCCGACACTGACAAAGCTCTATCAGGGCTTGCGGGCTACTGCAGATCCTGACGACGTGGTGGTGATACCTCACGCACACCAGGCGGGTGACTACCGTATCAGTGATCCCGAACTCGAGCCTCTGGTCGAGATCATGTCCCAACATGGCAACTTTGAGTGGTTTGGCCGCATGTATCTGAAACATGGACACCAGGTCGGGTTTATCGCAGCCTCTGACAACCATTTAAGTCAGCCTGGCTATTCGGCGCCGCTGGGAGGCTCGCTATCACAACGCGGCGGATTAGGTGCGATCCTGGCCAAAGCGCGCACCACCGACGCAATCTTTGACGGCATGAAAAATCTGCAGGCTTACGCCACCACCGGTGATCGGATTATCCTGGATTTCAAGGTCAATGATACGCCCATGGGACAAAGAGGCGCGTTTGCACAAACCCGCCGGATCAGTGGCAAGGTTATCGGCACCGCACCCATTGATACCATCACGCTGATCAGGAACGACAACGTTTTGTGGGAGCAGGATTACCTGCACGATAAAGAAGACAGACTGTCAAAACAGGGCAGCTACCTGCTGACCTTTGCATCTGCATCAGACCCTCATCACAACCACGACAATCCAAGGGGCTGGCGCACCTGGGAGGGCACAATTGAGGTGGAGGGTGCTACGCTTGAAGAAATCAAAGCCGTTGACGCCAGCTTCCCGCTACAGCGGGTCAACCGGTCTGCGGACAATCCCAATCGGCTCACCTTCTCTACCAGGACCCGGGGGGATGGCAGCTCCTATCGCCTGCGCCTGAATGATGTACAACGCACCTCAAAACTGCGGTTTGATCTGCTGGAAGCGGCCGAAAGCGGCGGCGCGCCAACAGTTTATCGACCGCACCAGCGTGTGCCTGCTGACAGCTTCACGTTGAATTTCAGAGATCTGCAGGAAGGTCAGGTGCAGCACCGCCAGCGCATTGATGACTATACGGACACGACAACGCTCAGACGCATCATAAGCACAGGCGAACGCGAAGTCAGCTTCGAGTTCACTGACACCGGCAACAGACAAGGTGATTACTATTTCATTCGGGTGGTGCAATCTAACGATGCTATTGCGTGGTCAAGCCCGGTATGGATTGGCGGACACGCGCCAAAGTGAGCAATTTCACATTACATGAACAGCTGGTGGCGGATACCACACTGGTTTGTGAGCTGGCTTTGAGCAGCGCTCTGTTGATGAACGATGCCCGGTATCCATGGCTGGTACTGGTCCCGCGACTGGCTGAGTTACGTGATCTGCACGAGGTGCCTGTAGAACACCGATTAACTCTGTTTGAAGAGATAGATCAGACCTCGTCAGCATTGCTGGAGCTCACAAACGCCTACAAGATTAACGTCGCCGCACTGGGTAATCAGGTGCCACAGCTGCATATTCATGTCATTGCCAGGCAAAACAATGATGCAGCCTGGCCTGGGCCGGTCTGGGGTGTTGGCTCGCCAGTGGCGTACCGTCAAGCCGAACTGCACAAGCTTCTGACGCAGCTGCGGTCCCGACTTGGGTGAGATCGATATCGTTGGCCCGGCATTTCAGCAACCGATTTCTATTGGAGAACCCGATGTCCATCGCCAAGCGTCGCCCTATCCCGGTCCAGAATCGTCCTGGCACGCCACCAGGACATTACGCCAAAGACAACCGTCCTGAAATCACTTTCAGTACACAAACGTTTGACTATGATGCCCTTACCTTGCGCGCGTCCGCGGAGGTTGGCGCAGCCACTGCTCCAATTCAACCGCATGAATACCGTTGGGTGCACGTACAGGGTACTGCCCCAACCAGCTTTCTGGATGCGCTCAAAGATCAGTACAACATTGATGATCTACTCCTGGAGGATATCGTTAATCGGGAACGCCGCCCAAAAATGACGGAGATCAGCGCAGACCTGCTGCTGATACTGCTGATCCCGATCAGCAATAAATTTGCGCAGATGTCAGTGTATACCAGCGGTAATCTGGTCCTGAGCTTTTGTGATTACCCGCTGCCGGAATTCGAACGTATTCAGAACCGGCTGAAGCAATCCGGCCAGCTACGGAACGGTAACAGTATGACGTTGGTCTACACGTTGCTGGACCTGTGTGTTGACAGCTTTTTTGTACAACTGGAAGCTGCCGGAGACACCCTGGAAATGCTGGAAACAGATTTAAACGAAAACCCGACACGAGACGTTCTACACGCAACCCACGATATACGAGCGCTGATGATGGTCACTCGCAAACATGCCTGGGCGACTCGGGACCTTGTTGCGCAGTTTCAACGATATCACCGGGATACTGAGCAGAAAGTGCCTGAACGCCTGCTGCAGGACTGTTACGACCATATCGTCGCCGTTGTTGATCTGAGCGAAACCTACCGGGAAATAGCCACGGCTTTGATCGAAGTTCACCTCTCTGTTGCCAGTCACCACCTGAACGAAACCATTCGAATCCTGACGATTTTCACCGTTCTTTTTGTGCCCGCAACATTTATTGTTGGCGTTTACGGCATGAATTTCGACCGCACACATCCGCTGAACATGCCTGAGCTGGGATCTCCCTATGGATATCTGGGTGTACTGGCCCTGATAGCTGTCTCCATGATTGCAATGATTGCCTATTTCAAGCGCAACAAATGGTTTTGAACTCTGACGATGAGCATATTGTGCAACGCCTTGAAAAACGCCTGGGCACAGTCCATGCACGCCAGCGACTCGGTATTGAGACCGCACACGAAACAGATGTGTTTGGAGGTGGTATCAGCTTCTTCCATCTGGAGAACTGGTATTCAGCTCACACCATCATTCGCGGCAGCCTGAAAATTGCCGGCATCTACAAGCGAGCGCAGCGCAATGCCCGCAACATTCGCACAGTGCACAACCAGATTACACTATCCTCCCTGCCCGCTGGATTAGATGGCCTGCGCATTCTTCATTTGTCAGATCTGCACATAGACATGAGTGAAGATCTTCTTGCACGAATAATTCAATGTGTCAGCACTCTGGAGTACGACTTATGTCTGCTAACCGGGGATTACAGATTCAGGACTTTTGGCGGGTTGGAAACGGTCATGCAGGGTATGCGAGAGCTGAAAGCGGTTTTACGCGGCCCGGTCTATGCGGTCCTCGGCAACCACGACAGCATAAGAATGCTTCCGGAAATGGAAGACCTGGGTATTCACATGCTCATGAACGAGTCCAGGGTTTTTGCCTCGACCAGTAACGAGACGCTGCATCTGACGGGCATTGACGACGCCCATTTTTTTGGCGTCGACAACATCGAAAAAGCTCTGTCGGATATTCCGCTGGACGCCTGCACGATCATGCTTTCTCATACACCGGAAGTGTACCGCAAAGCTGCTCATGCGGGCGTTGATCTGCTCCTGTGTGGCCATACCCACGGCGGTCAGATTTGCCTGCCAGGCGGATTCCCACTGACACTCGATGCGCGCATCCCACGTAAATTCGGCAATGGCCCATGGCGTTACGCAGAAATGATCGGATACACCTCTCCCGGCGCCGGCTCATCTATTGTGGATGTACGCATTAACTGTCCGCCCGAAGTCACCGTTCACCGCCTGTGCAGAAGCGCTCAGTAAGGGCGATCTCGAATACCTATTGCGTACATCAGCCGCGACAACAGCAGTTCACCGACGACAAAAAGCGCAACGACGAGGCAGACAGCCAGAAGATCAAGCTCAAAGGTTTTGCGCAGCAGCAAAAGCGGTAACAAAGCTTCGGGAATCTGATCCAAACCAAAGGCCTGCCCGCTGGGAGGAATGTTGAGTCGGCGCTTGATGAAGCTCGACAGAACATCGCCGCACAGAGACGCCAGGCCAAAACAGGCGCCAACAACCATCGGGTAACCCAGCAGCCCAGCCACCAGCGCCGTAGCAGCTACGCCGGTTATCAGACCACGCCAGGTTTTACTGGCACCCAGTAGCGCCCGTTTATCAAAAAACAGCCGTCCGCCATCCAGTGGCATGGCAAACCAGTCTTTGAACAACCGTTTTGCCAGGATCGGTGCGCCATTTGCCGCAAGCAGTAAGAGCAGAAGATCAGCGGCAATGCCAACTGTCAGAGACATATCCAGCAGCAACTGGACGACAGAAGCATCTATTTCAGGACCAGGCGCGCATACAGGGGCTGGGTTACTCTACTCGGTCTGTGAACCAGCAGTTGCTGCAGTCTTTCGATCTGCTCCCGGCTGGCATATCGAACCGCAGCCTGAACAAGCCAGTACACACCTTCACTGCAGGGCGGTTCAGTCAGTGAACCACTGTAAACAAAATAAGCGCCGTAGGAGGTCAACAGGCTCTGGGGGTTGAAACCTGATTCAAAACTGCCGGGCTGAACGGTGTCCAACAGCGTTTGCAGGTAGATGTTTGGCGCACCTTCATCAAACAGCAGCGAGACAAAAAGATCTTCACCAGCGTCGGTCTTATAAGCAAGCTGCAGTTCCATCGCAAACTGCTTGCCCTTGATCCTGTGCTCACTGGGGATCCGGACAAACAGTTTTTTCAAGCCGAACTGAACCTGATTAAAGCGCAGCATGTTGCCCGCAGAAAAACCCGCAACACCATCGGCGGAAGCGAGCGTTAACGGCTGCAGCTGATCCATCTGTCGAAAGGCCAGGTTATCAAGCACAGCTTCGACGGGACGATCAATACTGACAGGTGACTGGTTTTTACCCGTTTCGCACAGGGAAGAAGTAGCGGGAACTGCTGCCCGGGCGTGCACTGGGATTGTCGCTGAGACCATCCCCAACACAACGCCGGCATACAGCAACATTACCAACAGGAGATCTTTCCTGTTTTTACCCGCTGGAACCGGGTCGACTATCACCCTATACATCCTACGCCTCGCTTCATGAAAGAATTCCAGATATTGACCGCCGCCACAGGGTTCAGTTCGCATCGCCGGGAATCGGTATCTGCGCACCTGTTGAGGGTACGTCAAACCCACGCTGCACCGCGGGTCTGGCCGCAATGGCTTTGTACCAGCGCAGCAGGTTCGGATAATCCGGGAAATCAACACCCTGCCATTCATAGCGTGCAATCCAGGGCCAGGTTGCCATATCCGCAATAGAATAGTCGCCGGCCAGGTATTCCGCCTGCGCAAGGCGGTTATCCAGCACACCATATAATCGTTTTGCTTCCGCTGCATAACGCGCTTGTGCGTAAGGTGCTTTGCCGGGATTGAATCTCAGAAAATGGTGGGCCTGCCCCAGCATCGGCCCGACACCTGCCATCTGCAGCATCAACCATTGCATGGTCAGATAACGGTCGTCTCCCCAGAATTGACCGAATGTATCCGCCAGGTAAACCAGAATCGCGCCAGACTCCATCAGCGAGCGATTGTTTTCCCGGTCGAAGATGACCGGGATTTTGTTGTTCGGGCTGATGGCAAGGAAGTCATCCGCAAACTGCTCATCTTTAGCTATATTTATGGCATGCACAGTGTAAGGCACACCAAATTCTTCCAGGGCGATGGAAATTTTTCGCCCATTCGGTGTGCTCCAGGTGTACAGATCAATCATTTAAAGTCCTTCAGGTAAACCTTCATTTTTTCAGTGCGCGCATATCTTCCGGTTCCCACTGATTGCGGAAAGCCAGCAGCAACCCGGCTCCGGTACGTTGCTCCAGCGGCAGTTGCGCGTCTGCATCTGCTGCCTCATTGAAGTCATCGTAGACGTTGCGCAGGCGCTCAATAAAGCGCCGGGCAGTGGCATCACTGACGGTGCCCCAGGCAAACCTGAAACTGTCCTGGGTACGCACCAGTTTTCGATCGACGAAGCTGCTCAACACATGGCCGATGAAATAACGTTCGATGGGACCGTTCCTGCGCCAGCGGAAGCTGCGCGATACCTGCAGCCGATAGCGGTTCTCCGGAAGTAACTCGATGATACCCAGTCGATCCAGACGCGCGAACAGCTGCTGTAGTTCATGCGGCTCAATCTGATAACTGCGCAGCACATCGTCAAAGCGGTAACGGTTCAGCACACAGATGGCGGCAATGAAAAGCGGCAGATCAGCAGCAAGCTCAGCCTCCTGATCTTCGCTCAACTCCTGTATCCGACCCTTCTGATCATCCACGGATCTCACCAGTTCAAGCAGATCAGCCTGGGCCAGTTCGCACAGTTTCTCCATCCTTTCCACGGAGAAACTCTGCTCTTTGAACAGTCGTTTTACCGATGCTTCAGACAGCGCCAGATGGCGTGCGGCATCTGCATAGGTTAATCCTGCCTTTTTAAGCGTTCGCTTAAGAGCATCTGTTAGATCACTGTTGCGCGACATTGGTAGCTACAAACCTCATTCAGCCTGGTGAGATACACCAGCAAAAGACGATTGTGCCACCAACCTGCGTGACACACATCACGTTTCACGGGTTTGTATTTGAGCCATCCGTACACTGCTGCGATGCTGAGCGTGGACTACTCCACGCGCCCGCGGGCGCTTTGCAGATAAAGGATTCGCTGTACGTGTTCCAGTTGACCATCTGGTCCCTTCCGCCGCTGGCCGCCGCTGTGCTGACTTTTGCAGCGTTCATGCGCGCGCGCCCGCAACGCAGGGTGCCTGGTGGTTACGCTTTACGGTTTTTTTTCTTAACGCTGTTCTTCTGGTCTGCTTTTAACGCCATAGCGACATTGGTGCGCTCCGAAAAAGCCATTTTTCTGGCCACTCAGTTTGCTTATCTGGGTGTATCGCTGGCACCGGTGGCCTGGTTTGTGTTTGCGCTGACCTACAGTCAGCGCGTGCTGAAAATTTCCCGCCACGCACTCAACACCATCTCCGCGCTACCGCTGATCACCATGCTGCTGGCCCTTTCAAACTCCTCTCATCACCTGATCTGGATCGATATACGTTTCGTTTCAGCCGATGGATTCACCGGCCTGATCACGGAACATGGCTTCTGGTTTTATGTGCATGCCGTATACTCCTATGCGCTGATACTGGTTGGCACTGCGGTGCTCGCCTTTGCGCTCACGCAATATAAACAGCACCATCAGAGCCTGTTGGCAGCCGTTTTTGCGCCGGTCATTGCAGTCACCACCAACCTGCTCTCGTTATCCCCCTGGAACCCCTATCCATGGCTGGATCTGACCATGGTGGGTTTTGTTGTTGCTGTGCTGATTCTGGATGTTGGCATCATGCGCCGCGGGCTGCTGCGCAACGCGCCGGTTTCCAGAGAGCGGGTAATCGAGCAGCTCAAAGACCCGGTGCTGGTGTTGAATCACGACGGCGAAATTATCGATGCCAATCAGTCCGCTCTGTCGGCATGGGATCAGGAATTCGGACTGCTCAGCGCACCCATCTGCCAGCTTATTCCCCGCATACCCATTGATGTGCTGTTCAGTCCGGACAGCAATAGTGAAACCACCATCGCCGAACGTGCTTACGAGATCGCTTCAACGCCGTTGGATCCGACCAATACCGACACCCAGGTGGCCATTGTTTTCCGCGACGTCACCGAGCGCAGAGCAGCGGTCGCTGCTTTGCAGAACGCAAAAGCGGAGTTACAGCGCATGGCGCATACAGACGCGCTGACCAATATGCACAACCGGCGCTATTTTATGGAGCGGCTGCAGGCGGAATTTGAGCGAATCCGGCGCCACGGCAGCGTCATGTCGGTACTGCTGTTTGATCTGGATCATTTCAAAAAAGTAAACGATACCTACGGTCACCACATCGGTGATGCGGTTCTGATCGCCATTGCAGACGTCGTTAACCAGGTGAAACGCGGCACTGATGTTGCCTGTCGTTTTGGCGGTGAGGAGTTTGCATTGCTGCTGCCCGAAACAGACAAAATTGGTGCAATCAATCTGGCTCAACGCATGCGTCGCAGCATCGAGGACTACCCCTATGCCACCGCGGTCGGCAAGAATGTAAAAGTGACTGCGAGTATTGGCGTTGCCACACTTACCCAATCAGATCAGGCACCGGAAAACCTGTTGAAAACTGCCGACCGCGCGCTCTACAAAGCGAAAGATGGCGGACGTAACATGGTGTGCATCAACAACGACTGAAGCAGTCAGCGCAGAGGCAGAGTCAGGGTAAGAGCGCCGCCTTCGTCAACCGCCTGAAACGACAACTGCGGCCCTGTGCCAGCAGCATCAAAAAACGCTGCATGCATGAAACCAGCGAGAAAGTTACCCATTGCATAACCCACCAGCACATCGGCCAGATGGTGTTTCCGGGCTTCCACCCGGGCCAGGCCGGTGCCAATGGCCACTGCGTGCAACGACACATTCAATGTCTGTCGACTCCAATCAGGCATATCGATGTAGGTCAGATTGCGCCTCGCCATATGAGTGCGTGATGCCGCCTTGGATGCATGCCCTGACGGCATAGACAGATCGTTTGAGCCGTCGGGGCGTTCGCGTCCCAGGGCTTCTTTCAGACCGTAGGAAACAGCACCATCAAGCGCTGCTGTAGCCAGCCCGACGCTGACACCCTGGAACTTGTCCTGCCACGTCGGGCTGGGCGCCAGCATCGCCGTCAGCACATAAGCGCCACTGGAGATGTCGCGCAGCGTACTGCTGAGTTTTTGTGCTTCATCACCAAACAGCGGCTGATCCTCAGCAAGGTCTTCCGACCACTTTTTATCGACATCTGTTGCCAGCATAAGCCCTGCGGTAAGCACCGGGACCCAGACTGCAGGGTCGGCAGCCGCCGTTCTTGCAGCACTGGAAAATTCACCGCCGGTAGGCCAATGCACGGAGCTGCCCCAGTCACCCTGACCGACACAACCGCCTAGATTGAGTAAACAAATCCAGATTATTAATCGCTTCAACCTTCCCCCTGTAGACTTTGCGCCTCTTCGTCTGTTTCAGCGGCAGCAAAATCTACATCGGTCATCAACAGTTGCTCTGCGATATAGGTTGCCAGGCTGAACACAGCCGGCTCACCCTGCACTGCAATATAGTAGTTGTCACTTTCACCCGCGCGCGAGATTGTAACCTGTTTTTGTTCTGAATCATTTTGCAGTTCGATGCTGGCCTGTTCGACCAGATCTTCCGGCATATCATTCGCAACCCCAACAACCTGCAGAGTAGTAAATCGGTTAGCGTACGTGGTTGCGACGTCCTGATCTGCAGCGCCGCCATTGTAAAGCCAGCCCTCGGACTCTTTTACCAGGGTTTGCCGATCCTGGTCATCACCCGCGGGAATCAGGGTAACTGACGTCGGCGCTTCGGCCAGCGCAAGCAGCTTCTTATCCAACCACCCATCCACGCTGACAGGCAACTCAAAATTGGATAACCCGATGCTGTAAATCGCATCGCTGTCTGCGCGTCGCCCATGCACTTTCTGAAAACCCGGTGAGGTACCCAGGTACAGTGCTGGCAGATCCACGCCATCAAGGACAATGCGTCGCTGGAAGTTATCTTCGCTGACTTCAAATCGATCAGCACTGGCCGCGGTCGTGGCCACCGGCCATTGCCCGCCCAGATTGCTGAGTTTATCGAGCATGCCATCGATCTTCGCCTGATCCGCGGGATAACCACCAACCTGCCAACGCTCACCCTCCCGTTGTAGTATCACCTCAGTGTCTGCGTCGTTTATGGTCATGCCGTTTACCTGGCTGGTCTCAAAAGACCACAGCTTATCCAGGTTCTGAGCAGCAGGTTGCGATTGCAGACTGAAGACCAGTAGCAGACCCATCTGCAGTACTAACAATACTGTTAAGATGCTTATTTTCCTGTTCACAGCTGATCTCCCATGACACCGGACATCCATGACCCGTGCTCCCGTCTGCGCGCCTGTGAACGTAGATGGAAGACAAACCAGACCAGCAACACGCCAATCATTGCCATCACATAATTAGCCACCTCTATCAGGCTTTGTGTTGCTACATCCATACCAGGCAGAGTTCTGTTGAAGTTCCCTCTGGCACGGATGCCAATAAGATTCTGGTCTTCAAGTGTCCAATCCACCGCGTTGGCAACCATTTGGATAGAGTTGCCATAAATGGTGCCATCTGCAGCACCGACCATGCGCAGTGTCTGATCGGCGAGAAAATCATTCGAACCAAACACCATCAAACGCGCCGACTCGGGCGATCGCTCTATCACACTGCTGACAACACCGAGGTCATCCTCACCTGTTGCCACCTCGTCGGCAGGCTCCGCATCCGTTTCCTGCTCCTGGGGCTCAGGCGCCAGCAGGGGCGAATCCTGGCCCCGGAAATAACTGTCAAAACGTCCCTGCAGAACCGCGGCCAGAGGGTAAGCCTTCTGTTCCGCAGCCGGCGTAAATGTCGAATTACCCTGTTCATCTATCTGCGGCATGACATTGGTGTCATTGGACAACCAGCTGTTACTGCTGGAACTCAACAGCGTAGTTGCAGCTACATTTTCCGCCGGCTCAAGGGTCAGGGGTGATGTCCAGGACAGGGTGACCTGGGGCAAACCCGCATTGATCGGTGAGCTGTCATCAAGACCTTCGCCACGCACATCAATGAAATAGGGATAGTCCAGCATCACCAGATCCTGGAAACTGAATCCGCCCGCCTGCCGTGTAACCGGAACCGGGAATGCTGAATTCTGTCTATCCATGACCAGTTCCTGGCCCACTGTAATGCCATGGTGCGCCAGCCAGCTGGTCAGGCCACTGTCGCGGGGAGATGCAAACAGTCCGCTTTGACTGGGCTGCGCTGCAAAAGCGCCCGTGGAAACAAGCACCGTGCCGCCTTTCATCAGAAACTGATCCAGCGCAAACACCTGCTTCGAGGTAAAGCCGGTTGGATCCACAACAATCACCATATCGGCCTGAGCTGGTACTACACCCTCACTCAAATCATCCGTTAGAACATTAAAATCCGCGGACAGAAAGTCGCGCAGGGTGTTGAACTCATTTCCGCCAGGCATGCCCTGTTGTTGCATATAAGGGGGTACCGGTTCTGGCGCAACCAGAACCACACTTTTCAGCAAACCGGTGGCAAAGCGCTTCAATCCTTCTTCCAGGCCACGCCTTATGGCATCTTCACTGTCGCCGTCGGGGATCGGCACCTGGACAACGGTATCGCCATCATTGAGGGTCAGATAGAAATAGAATCTACCTGCATCAAACAGACTTGCTGCCATGGGCGCAAAGCCATATTGTTCCGAGATCTGTTGAGCAACTTCACCGCCGTTGGCCATTGGGTCAACTATCTCAACCGTCAATTTGCCATCGGCCTCAACCGCCAGCTTTTCCAACACCTGTGCAATGCTGGCTTTCAATGCCTGCAACTCCGGTGGTAACTGCTCATCTGCAGAAATGTAGCCAATAAAATCAACTGCCGCTGGCAGGTTATCAAATACGCTGGCGCCTCCCTGAAATCCGTACAACACTTTCTTTATTGCGCGTGTAACATCAAATTCAGGGTTGGTCAGCTGCACTTCGAAATCACCCTCGCCGGCCACTTTCACTTCGATCAGATCCTGAAAATTAAGGACCTCAAACTCGTCTCCATAAGCAATCAGAATGTCAAAATAGGAATTGACCAGACTCGCCTGATAACGATCAGCGACCTGAAACGGGACGGCGCGAATGCCGTATTTGCTGTTGGCCTCATTTTCCATTTCCGGGGCGGTAGCAGGATCAATGAACTCAACCCGCACCTGACTGTCACCGGCTACCGCATACTCACTGAGCAGATCTTTCAGCCGCGGTACAAGTGGGGCGAGCTCCGGATGAGTTTTAGCGCTGAAATAACCGCGAATCAGCAAAGGTTCCTGAAGCTGCGCAAGATAACCTCGAGTAGCGTCCGAAATGGAATAAATTTTGCCTTGGGTCACATCCACGCGCAGAACAGACACATTCTGCAGCCACAGGTTGGCAAGCAGCAGGTTGGCCACCACCAGTGCGGTGCTTATGCGCCAGAAGCGGTGTCGACTGCTGTCACCCTGCGCAGACCAGCGCTCACGCTCCAGCGCAAAAACGTTCAGCGTAAGGAACACCAGAGCAATGCAGGCATAATAATAAAGATCTCGGACATCGAGCACGCCACGGGTGATGGATTCAAATCGCGCGCCGCTGCCAATGGCGGCAAGCCAGGCCTGAACACCACTGCCAAACAGTTCAGTGATGACCGGACTGCCGATAAGATAAAACACGCCACTGACAAGACTGGCCAGCATCAGCGCAACGATCTGGCTGTCCGTACGCGAACTGATGTAAAGACCTATCGCGATATAGGCACCACCGAGCAACATTGCCGCGAGATATCCGGCAAAGACCGGCCCCCAATCGAGGTCGCCGATCACGCTGACCGTGACCGGCAAAGGCAGCGTCAACAGCAGCGCAATGGCGAGCAAACACCAGCAGGCGAGAAATTTGCCCAGCACAAACGACCAGGTGGATGCCGGCATGGTGGCTACAAACTCCAGGGTGCCTGAACGACGCTCTTCGCTCCACATGCGCATGGTCAGCGCCGCGCTCAGAAAAATCAGAAGAATGGGCATCCATTCAAACATGGGACGTACATCGGCAATGTTGCGCGCAAAATAGGACTCTCCCCAGAAAACAACAAACAGTGTCACGGCAAGAAAAGCGGCCAGAAACAGATAGCCGATGGGAGAAACAAAGAACAGGATCAGCTCTTTGCGCTGAATCTGAAAAATGGTGTTAAGCGGCATCCGGCACCTCTTCCAACGTCGCTTCATTAACCTGTTTAAATATCGTCTCGAGGTCCTGTGCCGCAGGCATCAGGCTGTAAATGGGCACACCTGCCTGCACGAGAGCGCCGGCCACGGTGTTGATGCCGGCATTCAGGTCGCCCGCAAGTTCAATACGCCACCTGCCCGGCTCCTCCGCCAGCACCTGGGTAGCCACCATCACACCCTGCAGGGCCTGCTGCACATCATTGTCCAGAGCCGTAGTTAACAAGGCAGCAGATGCCTGCTGCAGATCTTCCAGGCGCTCGTCCATCGCAAGCTGTCCCGCGCGCAGTATTAACACACGATCACACACAGCTTTCACTTCCTGCATGATGTGTGTGGACAGAATCACCGTGGCATTCTCAGCCAGCTGACGGATGAGTTCACGCATGTGCTGCGTCTGGGTGGGATCCAACCCGTTGGAAGGCTCGTCAAGAATGACAAATTTAGGTGCATGTAAAATCGCCTGCGCCACACCTACGCGCTGCTTGTACCCGCGACTGAGCGTGTCAATACGATCCATTGCCCGGCTCTCGAGCTGAGTCGCTGCAATCGCGCTGGGCACACACTTTCTCGCCTCTAAACCACGCAACTCCGCAGCATAGGACAGGTACTCAACCACCGTCAGTTCAGGATAAAGGGGTGAGCTTTCCGGCAGGTAACCCATCTTGGCCTGCACCAGATCCGGTGCGGCAAACACGTCAACGCCATCCACCAGCGTCTGCCCGGCGGTAGGCTCGAGAAACCCGGTCAGCATTTTCATGATGGTGGTTTTGCCTGCGCCGTTGTGTCCCAGCAGGCCAACCACCTCACCAGGTGCAATACTGAACGACACATCATCTACTGCTGTAAAATCCTGGTAGCGTCGCACCAGATTTTTTGCTTCGATCATAAAGACTCCTTAGCTGTGAGCAGACAATAGATCTCGGTGGGCAAAAATATTGATTTGGCGGGAAAATTCAAGGGCCGCTGGCCGCAAATTTGTTGCAAATTGCTACCAGCTGTTCAATCTTCGTATTGTCAGAGATCCGTGCAATCTAACATGAATATATCCGGCCCCGCAGGTCAACTTGAATATCGCCTGGACGTGGCGCAGGAGCCGCGCAACTGCCTGGCGATTCTGAGTCATCCCCATCCACAATATGGCGGCAATCTGCATGATGCGGTTCTGGCCACAGCGGTTGAAACACTGCACACACATCAGATCTCCGCGCTGCGCTTTAATTTTCGAGGCGTCGGCACCAGCGCAGGCACTTTCGATGGGACCGCAGAAGCACAGGATCTGCTCGCTGTCTCAGCAAGCTGCGCGCAGGCTTATCCTGACTACGACATCTGGTGGATTGGCTATTCGTTTGGCGCGGCCATGACCATGCGTGCACTGAAACATCACCAGCCTCAGCGGTGCCTGCTGATCGCACCACCCAACAAAGCCATGCACATGCCGGTCTATACATCCGCACAACCTGCGGATGTATATGCCATCGCGGGTGCGCGTGACAGCTACGTGGATGTTCTGGAACTGGAACAGAACTCCGGCATTGCGACCCTGCAGATCGCCGGCGCAGATCACTTCTTTTCCGGCCAGCACAACCAGCTGGCCGACGCCATCAGCCAGTGGGTGGCGCGCGGCGTTCGCTAAACCACCACGGCGCCGGTGTAAAGCTCATGAAAGTAGTAGGCTGCAGCATAAACCACCAGTCCGACCAGCAGCGGCGCGACCCACTCCCGAACTGCCCAGCGGTTGCGACCGCTTAACAAAGCAGCAAACGGAATGTTGGAGGAAACATCCGCCAGCTGACGCCACTTAACAGGATCTGCCTTTGCGTGTTTGTGATCCATCAGCAATGAACCGAAAAAACTCAGCGACAGAAAAGCACTGAAAAATAACAGCGAGACCGTATCGCCGTTCGCAATAATATGACCCACCGCCCAGATAATGACGGCCCACTGCATGGGGTGGCGGGTGATTCTGAAAACACCGCGCACAGGATCCTGCGCTGCAGCCTGCGGATCTGCGGCTTTGGGCGCCATAAATCCGCCAACCAGCAACATCATTGCCAACGGCATGCTTAACTTGGCAAACCAGTACAGATCCGGGTCAGGCATCCACAGGTAGTCAAATCTTGGCGCGTTCACATAAACCCAGATCAGATAGGTCAGCGCCCCGGCTGCAATGAGGGAATAAAGCAGCAAGTAGCCACCCTGCCCCATCGTTCGCACCAGCAAAACACGCACAACAGAGCTGGAAATACCCAGGTGCGTGCCCACCCAGAGCGCTGCTGCCAACCACAATTCCGCCATCATTGCCTCAACACAAAACTGGACACTGCATCTAACACTTCATCAGGCTGTTCGGTCAGCATCGCATGCCCGCACCCGTGCAGGTGTACAACACGCGCATTGCCAAGCTGCGCCGCTACTGCCTCACCGGCTTGCGCCGTTGTCATCCGATCTGCCTGTCCCACTAAGATCAGTGTCGGGATCTGGCAGTTTTCAATCTTCTGTTCAAAATTGTTGCACGCCGCCAGATCAGCATGAAAAACGCCTGCATTCAGATGTTCCATCCAGCGTTGAGCAGCATGAAAACTGTGCATGCCGGGAAAGGCTGAAGCACCCAGCCGGCCGCGATGGCTGTGACTGAAGGTGTTGGCCATTTCGATCGCCGCAGGATGCCCATCCGCCGCTGCCGCCAGCAGTGGCGGACCAACCGGCATGGGATTGGAGGTGCCCAACAACACCATGCGTTGCACCTGCTGCGGACAGCGGTGGGCCATGGCGAGCGCAACCAGCGTACCCATACTGTGGCCAACGACAGTAGCGCGCGGTACGGCCAACTGCTCAAGCAGCCTGCTCATCAGGTCCGCCATCGCCTCGATGGTTTGCAGGGCTGGCCCTTCGCTGCCGCCATGTCCAGGCAGATCCGGTGCAATCACACGTGCACCCTGTCGTGCAAAATACCTTGCCATCGGCGTCCAGACCGCGTGATCAAAGCCGGCACCGTGCACAAACAGCAGATTGTCATCCGCTCTCTCGACACTGCCACCGCCGCTACCATAAAGCAGGGTTTTCCCATTCAACTCGACTTTCATAACCGCTTCTCCACCGAGCGCAGTGCTTTGCTCAGATCATTGATCAGGTCGATGGGGTCTTCCAGCCCGACGCTGATACGCACCAGTGCCTCGTCAATACCCGCCGCAGCCAGCGCCTGGGCATCCATTCTGTGATGGGTTGTACTGGCAGGATGAATGACCAGAGACTTGGCATCACCGACATTGGCAAGATGCGAAAAGAGCGCCAGTGATTCAATAAAAATCTGTCCGGCACGCCGTCCACCCTGCAGCGTGAGGGTGAAAACCGCCCCTGCACCCCTTGGCATAAGTGCTCGACCCAGAGCGTAATCAGGATGTGTGTCAAGGCCAGGGTAGTTGACACTGCGCACCGCCGGGTGGGCAGCCAGAAACTCAACCAGTTGCAGGGTATTGCTGACATGTTTCTCCATGCGCAGCGACAGCGTCTCCAGGCCCTGCAGAATCTGAAAGGCACTCATCGGACTCATGCAGGCGCCAAAATCACGTATCCCTTCTTTGCGCGCACGCATGATAAATGCCTGCGGGCCAAATTCTTCAGCAAAAACAAGATCATGGAAACCGCTGTACGGCTCGGTCAAAGTGGCAAACTTAGTTGAGGCTGCCCAGTTGAACGTACCCCCATCTACCAGCACGCCACCGATCACCACACCATGACCACTGAGAAACTTTGTCGCTGAATGAACAACCAGATCTGCCCCCAGGGCAACGGGCTGGCAGAGATAGGGCGTGGCCAGCGTGGCATCTACCATAAGAGGTACCCCGTGCTCGTGGCTGAGCGTTGCCAGTGCGGGAATATTTAACACTTCAAGCCCCGGATTACCCAGCACTTCACCAAACACCAGTTTTGTATTCGGTTGCATAGCCGCCGCAAAAGCATCCAGATCGCGGGGGTCGACAAACGTTGTTTCGATGCCAAAGCGCTTCAACGTGTAGCTGAACAGGTTATGTGTACCGCCGTACAGAGAGCGGGAGGCCACGATATGATCACCCGCACTGACAATGGTGCACACACCAAGATGGGTAGCCGCCTGCCCGCTGGCGGTGACAACTGCACCCACACCCTGATCCAACGCGGCCATGCGTTCTTCGAGCACTGCGTTGGTGGGGTTGGACAACCTTGAATAGACGTGACCTGCCCGCTCCATGTTGAACAGACCTGCGGCAACGTCAGTGTCCGGCAGCACAAAGGAGGCCGTCTGATAAATGGGGGTGGCTCTTGCACCGGTTTCATCCGGCGTCTGTCCCGCATGCAGACTTAACGTATCAAATCCGATCGGCGCCGGGCCCCGATGCGTTTTCTTGTCCATAAACACTCCTGCTGACCCACTGCAGGGTGGCGGGTTTGACGGCGCTTATCAAGCGCTGAACCGGTTCTGCCTCAGCTGCGGTAGAAACGGGCATCCCGTTCGAGATTACCCGCCGAGATCTGCTCATTCAGCGTCCACCAGTCGTAGATGATGCCGATAAAAAAGACACCCAGAGTCAGCAGGTACAATATACCGGTGCCGATCTTGCGCTGATAAAAACGATGCAGGCCAAAGATACCCAGAAAGGTGAGCAGCACCCAGGCAATGGTATAGCTGAGTTCACCAGCGGCGTAGCGCCGATCTGCGGAGCGTTCCAGCGAAGGCATGAGAAACAGGTCGATCAGCCAGCCGATGCCCAGCAGCCCCAGCGTAAACAGATAAATGGTGCCGCTGACGGGCCGTCCAAAATAAAAGCGGTGAGCACCAAGAAAGCCGAAGATCCATAAAACGTAGCCCACAAACAGGCTGTGTGTATCGTTGTGTCTGTCCATGACCCTATTGTCGCACGGCGGCTCGGAAAAGTTTGACCGAACAACCGTGCTGGCACTCTGGTTAACGCGTTGAATTAATCAGACAGGCTGCTAGAACACAAACACATGCTCCGGCGGCGGCGAAAAGTCTGCTGTTTGGGAAGCGCCAGGGTGTACCACGTGATGAGAAGGGGCAAAAAGCGCAAGCGTGGAAGGCGGATTGAGCTGAGCCTGGCACGTGCCACAGCCACCCGTTACCCGCGCAAGCTGTTGCGGCTGCAGTGGATAGCCGACCGTCGCCGGAAGTGATTTTGAAGGCGTCATAAGAATATCTCCGTGAATGAAGGCATTGAGAGACTACCCGGTTACGCTCGAAACTCTGGTAAGCCATACACCCCGTCCGGCGACAGATGACACCCTCACAGCACGGGGCTGATTTCACCTTATGCAGAATTCACCTTAGAATGCGCTAACCCCATCTACCGAGCCCTCGCATGTCCCAGGCGTTTTCTTTTCCCGAACCTCAGATGATTTCAACCAACGGCATCGAGCTCGAAGTATTCAGTGCAGGTGCCGGCAGACCCATTGTGCTGTGCCACGGCTGGCCTGAACATGCGTTTTCCTGGCGGTATCAGATACAGCCGCTGGTAGATGCCGGCTATCACGTGATTGCACCCAACCAGCGCGGCTACGGCCATTCCAGCCGACCTGACGCGGTAACCGACTACGACATCACGCACCTCACTGATGATCTGATGGGTCTGCTCGATCACTTCGGCTACGAAGATGCGCTGTTTGTGGGTCACGACTGGGGCGCCATTATTGTCTGGAATCTGGCAATGATGCACCGTGAGCGGGTGGCCGGCGTGGTGAATTTGAGCGTGCCTTTCATGGAGCGCGGCCCAACCGAATGGGTCGGCTTCTGGGAGAAACATCTGGGTGGCGACTTCTACATTGTCCACTTCAACCGCCAACCTGGGGTTGCAGATGCAGCCTTTGCGGCACACCGGGAACAGTTTCTACGTAATCTGTATCGCACCAATCAATGGCACTCGCCGCCACCGGATCTACCTGCCGGCATGAACATGATCCGCATTGCCGAAGCGCAAACTATGCCGGGTGATGCGCTGATGAGTGACGCAGAACTGGAGGTATTCAGCAAGGCATTTGCGCATTCAGGCTTTACCGGCGGAATCAACTGGTACCGCAACTTTTCACGAAACTGGGAAATAACAGGCGCATATGAACAACACGTTCATCAGCCAACGCTGATGATCTACGGCGAGCACGATATGGTGCCCAGCTCACCAACACTGAACAAATTTGTCAGCAACCTGGAAGTTGTGCATCTGCCTTGCGGGCACTGGATACAGCAGGAGCAACCTGCGGCCACCAATACCGCCATGCTGGATTGGTTACCGCGCCACTACCCGGCAAGCGCGTAACGCACCACTCAAGCGTGCGTTCGATCACCCTATGATCCAACTGGGCTCCAGTCCAAACTTATCCAGAATCCGCTGATACTTTCATGTCAACGGCAGAACCGCGTCAATTCTTCCTATCCTTTCCAGGGCAGGGTATAACCCAGGTCTGGTGGTCTCTGCTTCAATACCGCCAAGATCAGTAGATTGCCCCCCACGGGCTAACCTGCGGGTACGTCCGGTTGGAACTCACCGCTGTACTACGCATTCGCATCGAATCACGGGTATTCCATACCTTTGGCTCAGTAGAACCAAGGCAGTTATAGTGACTATCCGAACAGTCGAGAGGCTATCCCCATGCGAAAGTTTGATCAACTCTACCGCTGCCACCAGATCCTTGACTCACGGAAGACACCGATATCGTTAAGCGATCTGGCGAGAAGACTCGAGTGTTCAGAAAGGACAGTGAAGCGCTATCTTGACGACCTGCAGGATTATTGGGAAGCGCCGTTGGAACACCTCCCGCATCTTGGCTGGCGCTATGATTCTGATGAACGAGACCGCTGGCAAGTACCGGGTCTTTGGATGACACGAGAAGAATCGCAGTCTTTGTTGTTACTGCTCGATATTCTCAGCCGTTTTGGCAACGGTTTGATGGATGACGAACTGCGCGGGGTTCGGAGCAGTGTTGATCGGATGCTGGAAAAACGAGGAGTCTCCAGAACCGATCTGGAGCGACGGATTCGCATCGTGCCAGTAGGACAGCGCACCTTACCAGATCACCGTTTGCATCATGTGTTGAACGCACTCGTAGATCGCAATCAGCTACATATTCGTTATCGCGACTTTAACCAGAAGTTGAGCAAACGAAACGTAAGCCCACAGCGGCTCGTGTACTATCGCGACAACTGGTATCTAGATGCCTGGTGTCATCTGCGTGATGGTCTACGTATTTTCTCGCTGGCGCGGATCGAACACTGCCGCGATACGGACGAAGACTGCGCAGAGATCGACGATTCCAAACTCGATGCATTTGCCAAGAGCAGCTACGGCGTTTTCAGCGGTGCGGCGACACAAACGGCCATGTTACGTTTTCTACCACGCATCGCCAGGGAAATAGCCAGCCAACGCTGGCACCCCGCCCAGACCGGCAAGTGGGACAAGAAAGACTATCTGCTAACCATCCCTTTCAGCGAACCCGCTGAACTGGTGCAAGACATCCTCCGCCACGTGCCGGATTGTATTGTCGAGGGACCAGATTCGCTCAAGCACGAGGTGCTTGGCCGGCTTAAACAGTCTATTGCCCACTACACGGGAGAAATTAAAGCGTCCCGACTCTAACAACCAGGAATGCTGTATAAATTACCAGTTACGATTTTGACACCATGGGTGGCTAAGGTGTAGTTGTCGAATAACCACCGAAGGAGATCAGGAGATGTGGGAAGATTTTTCACTGCTCGCAAGCAACAGGATGCGGCCTGAAGGTGGATGTTGGTCAGTCGATGGCAATGGTGACCCATGGAAGCGCTAACTGATCTGAAAGCTATACTTCAATCCAAGAGAGCCAACATTTACTACCTCGAAAAGTGCCGCGTGATGCAAAAGGATGGGCGCGTACTTTATCTTACTGAGGCCAGAAATGAAAACCAGTACTGGAACATACCAATCGCCAACACCACCTGCTTGTTACTCGGCACGGGGACGTCCATTACACAGGCCGCCATGCGTATGCTGGCTTCCGCCGGTGTGCTGGTCGGATTTTGTGGTGGCGGGGCTACGCCATTACTTATGGCGACGGAAATAGAGTGGCTGTCACCGCAGAGCGAATACCGTCCCACCGAATATATCCAGGGCTGGATGCAATTCTGGTTCGACGGGCAGAAGCGTCTTGAGGCTGCCAAGCTTTTTCAGACAGCGCGAATCGAATTCATGCGTATGGTCTGGTCGAAAGACCGGAACCTTCTTGGGGCAGGCTTCGATGTCGGGGACGAAGATATTCATGGTGCCTTGTTAACGAGCCTTGAAGGAATCACACACGCCCCCACAGTTGGAAAGCTTCTGCAACTGGAGGCGGAACTGACCAAACACCTCTACAAGGTTGCGGCCAATCGGACCAAGCAGACCAAATTCGTGCGTAAACGGGACGCCGTCGACGATGCCAATGCTTTTCTCAACCACGGGAATTACCTTGCCTATGGCCTGGCCGCCACCACACTATGGGTGCTGGGTATTCCGCATGGTTTCGCCGTGATGCACGGGAAGACCCGCCGTGGTGCTTTGGTGTTCGATATCGCGGACCTGGTGAAGGATAGTCTTGTGCTGCCCTGGGCTTTCATCTGTGCGAATGAACAGGCAACCGAACAGGAATTTCGGCAGCAGTGCCTGCAAGCCTTTACAGACCATAAAGCACTTGATTTTATGTTTGATCAAGTGAAGACAGTTGCGCTATCACATCATCAGGGCAAGGATGTAACAGCGTGATTAACAAGTGTGCCAAACTAGATGAAGGCGACGCGATATGATGGTCACATTTGTTTCCCAGTGTGAGAAAAAGGCGCTCGGCCGTACCCGGCGGGTGCTCGACGCATTTGCCGATCGTATTGGCGACAATACCTGGCAGACAGTAATTACTGAGGAAGGGTTAAAGGCCGTAAAAAAACTATTGCGAAAAACCGCAAGCAAGAATACAGCGGTGAGTTGTCATTGGATACGGAGCAGAAGCCGTTCGGAGTTGGTTTGGGTGGTGGGCAACCGCAACAAATTTGATGAAGATGGCCGAGTACCGGTTAACTCTACCCACCGGGCCGTGCTCAAAACCGATATGGATGATGATTGGTACAGCGCGGAGGACATAAAACTACTTTCACAGATTGCGGCTTTGCTACACGACCTCGGCAAAGCAAGTATCGCGTTTCAAAATCGTCTCAAAAAGAATCTTCACGAAAAAAATATCTATCGCCACGAATGGGTTTCATTACGTCTCTTTCTTGCTTTTGTCGGCAACGATGAGGACGAAAGGTGGCTGCGCAGAATGATTTCACCTACGGACTCGGACGACGCAAGTTGGACACAAAATGGTCGCTATTGGCGTGATGGTATCGACAAGGAAACTCCAGCCCCTTTTACAGATTTACAGCCGTTGGCTGCTGCTATTGCTTGGTTGGTTGTTACGCACCATCGTCTACCGGTGATTCCGTCCTACGATTTCGATGGCATCCAACAGTATCTAGGAAAGCCGTCAATGAATTTTTCTGCGTCTCAGTTGGCAGACCCACTGTTAGCTGTCAAAGCAAACTGGAATGAAATCCCTCAGTCGAATGAATCCACTTCGATAAAATCATATTGGTCATTCAAGGAAAAATTGCCTTTTAGTTTTCCCAAGTGGCGCAAACGTTTGGCCAAGCTAGCGGAAAAGCTACTACAACTTAAAAACAATCATCCGGAAGCCTGGCTGAACAATCCCTATGTTATGCATCTTTCACGTTTAACTCTGATGCTCGCTGATCATCACTACTCCTCACTGCCGCCGGAATCCAAAGAACGCGAGCAGGGTGACGTAGACGATGCAATATATGCAAATACACATAAAGACGGCTCACTCAAACAAACATTGACGGAACACTTGCTCGGTGTTGCGCGTCTTTCTGGCAGTATTGCTCATTGCTTGCCAGTCATAGAGAAGGGGTTACCAAGATTGGCGGCGCATCAAGGATTAAAAAAGCGTAGCCGTTTAGAACACTTTCGCTGGCAGGACAAAGCAGCAGATGCAGCAACAAAAATACGTGAAGCCTCAGAAAAAAATGGAGCTTTCATAATTAACATGGCATCCACCGGTTGCGGTAAAACCTTAGCCAATGCGCGTATTTTATATGCCCTCGCCAAGCCTGAGGAAGGTATGCGAGTGTCCTTCGCGCTTGGCCTGCGCACGCTCACTTTGCAAACTGGTCGAAGTTATCGGGAAGATCTGCATTTAGATGAAGACGAACTGGCGATACGAGTAGGCGGTTCAGCCAGCCACGCCTTGTTCGACTATTATGAAGAACAGGCAGAAAGCACGGGTTCTGCATCAGTGCAGGAGTTAATCGAAGAAGACGGCTACATCGAATACGAAGGCTTGCTCGAGGAACACCCAATCTTATCTAAAGTACTCTCCGACTCGAAAATTAAAAAACTACTAGCGGCTCCTGTGCTGGTCTGCACGATAGATCACTTGATGCCAGCCACCGAAGCACAACGCGCTGGTAGACAAATTGCGCCAATGCTTAGATTAATGAGCAGCGACTTGGTGCTGGACGAGTTGGATGATTTCGATATCAATGACCTGCCTGCGCTCACGCGTCTCATTCATTGGGCAGGATTATTAGGCACACGTGTTTTAATTTCGTCGGCCACACTTCCCCCATCGCTAGTTGAGGGCATGTATCAAGCCTATTTGGCTGGACGCCAGCATTTTTTCCGAAATCGTAGCGCAGCCGGCAAGCAAGGAACAGCACAGCTAGATATACCTTGTCTCTGGGTCGACGAATTCACGACACGCGCCTACAGCTGCGCAACAGGAGATCAATTTTCAAAAAGTCACCTGGAATTTATTGATCGACGAGTGAATCAGCTGGATAAATCCATCAAGAAACATGGTGCCAAACGGCGCGGCGTTTTAAAGCCTTTAACTTTTCAGGGAAAAAAACTCGAGGAAGTTGCGGGTGAGTTTGCCGTCCCTGTTCGAGACGCCATCTTAGAGGCGCATGAAGCGCACTTTGAAATCTGTCCAGTCAGTGGCAAACGCGTCAGTTTCGGCCTTGTGCGCATGGCCAATATTGAGCCTCTACTTTGCATGGCGAAAACCTTGTTTGAGGGCGATGCCCCAACCAACGTACATCTTCATATTTGTGTCTATCACTCGCGTTTTCCGCTGCTGTTGCGATCCAGGATTGAGCACCAACTCGATACTACTCTCAACCGTCGACAACCCAGCGCGGTGTACGAACAGCAGGTTATCAGGGAGAGCTTGGACACCCATTCGGAGCAAAACCATATTTTTGTCGTACTTGGCTCCCCGGTTACGGAAGTGGGTCGTGACCATGATTACGATTGGGCAATTGTTGAGCCCTCTTCTATGCGCTCTTTAATTCAGCTCGCGGGCCGAGTACAGCGCCACCGCCAAAAAACCTGCGAGCGGCCCAACATTTTAATTTTTAATAAGAACCTGCGCCATTTTTATCAGGAGAAGGGCAGTGCTGTCTTTGTCAAACCTGGGTTTGAACTAGAGTCCAAAGATCCCCACGATCTCTTCCGACTTAACTCACACAACCTCGAAAAACTTCTACGCGAGGACGAATACAAAATCATCTCAGCCAAACCACGCATATTTCCGCAATCACAACCATGGGATTCGCAAAGTAGTTTGGTGGATCTGGAACACAGCCGTCTCGCGCAATGCATGCTACCTGTAGAAAGGTCCTCAACACCGCTTGTGCGAGGTGAAAAGCCGACTGGTACACGACTTAATGCTGCTTCTAATTGGCTTTATCCACAGGCGGCTCTAACTTGGGCGTTACCTCAACATCAGCCTTTTCGATTAAATCAAGTACGAGAGGAGACCTTACTGTTTCTACCCGACGACGATGAAGAAAAATTGCTGTTGCACCGTGTGCACCAGCAGGCCTCTAAAGGTAAACGAGCAATCTATACCGCAGAAGAAAGACGGCTTCACACTCTGAATTTGGATTTTGGTCGAGGTGTAAGCCTTTGGGGGGAATTCGATCTGATTACTCTGTTACGAGAATTGGCAGAAGCACAAGAGCTACCACTAAGAACCTGCGCGCAAAAATTTACAGTAGTGAATGTAACGGAAAGCACCCAAGGTTGGTGGTTTCATCCCGCCCTGGGTTTTGGATTGAAGAAGCAACCAAAATTGACGACTTCGTATGACACCCAAGTACGCGCATGATCGCACTAAGGAGGACAGATAAGCATTGTGACATATGTATGATCAGAACATCTTAGTTTTTGTCATGACGATCCCCACAGGATGTCGCTTTGGGAAACTAGTGTTTTGAAGAACTTAAGTCGAACCAGGAATCTCCATTATGAGTACGCTACCTTCCCTATCGCCACGTGCGACCAACTTTCGTCAAGCGATAAGCGACTTTATCGTCGACCGGCGAGAGACGAAACTTAAGGGTCTAAGCGCCCAAAAAGCTGCAGAAGCCAAGGCCAAATACGAATACCACGCTTGGATCGCAGACGCTGCGCGCCGTGTTTCGCAGATTCAAGCGGTAACCCATATCTTGAAGGCAAGCCACCCAGATGCGCGTGGCACCAGTTTGCATATTGCGTTAAACACACTTCCTGAGCGAACGGAAATCGGTACGCATAACCTCGGCCACGAATACGACGACGACATCGTCGGGAATGCAGCAGCCCTTGATGTATACAAATTTTTGAAAATCGAAGTTGAAAACAGAAGGCTACTCGATTGGTTACAGCAAGACGATCCAGATCTGCTCGCTGCCTTCCACGCTGACACCGAACTGAGCCAGAAATGGGCGCAAGCATTCAAAGGCTTAGCACAAGCGGGCGATAGCCTTATCTCGCATACGATGGCCAAGCAAGTTTACTGGTGCATATCCGGCGATCCCAGCAATGACGAAAATTTTCACCTGCTGCAAACACTCTTTCCGAGCAGCCTGCTACACGTAGTACATTCCCAATTAAATGATGCCCGCTATGGAGAATTTAATAAGGAGGTACGTAAGGCTTATTACGCCAAAACACCACACAATGGAACTTATCGCAATTACCCTAACCTTTCCGTGCGCAAGCTGGGAGGCACCAAGCCTCAAAACATCAGTCAGCTCAACAGCGAGCGCGGTGGTGTTAACTATCTGCTTTCCTGTTGCCCTCCGAAATGGATACACCCCGATCAAAAGTCGTATCTAGGAATAGGAAGTGCGCTAAAACGATTTCGCAGTTTCGAAGATACAAATCTGCTGCTCAAAAGACTGATTACTCTGCTAAAAAGTGATCCGGAAAAAACCATAGATACTCGCCAAAAGCGCGAACGTATCGAACAAGCGCTCGCGCAGGCATTAGCGAATTTCGGCGGTGAAATTCGATACGGGTACGAGCCTGGCTGGACACGCAACCCTGAATGTGATTTGCCACTGCATCAAAAAATCTGGCTGGATATGGATCGGGCCGAATTGGCGTTGCAACCGGATTTCGAAGCTGAAGATCGCGAATTTCAACAAGCGCTGGAATGGAACGACTGGCCAGATCAGGTGGCCACTGATTTTGCACTGTGGCTAAACGCCATTCTTCGCGAAGAGGACTTGCCGGTGGGTGACGCAGAGTTAAAACACTGGGCAAAGCAAGCGCTTGCAGATGCGGGGTGGCTGCCTACGACTAAGCCTAAAATGCACGCGGACGACACACAGGAGTTCAGCCATGACTGAGCTTCCTCACTTTGACCAAATTTTGGTTATTCCCCGGCTGCGCGTACAAAACGCCAACGCAATTTCTGGCTCGCTAACTCACGGCTTCCCGGCAATCAGCGCTTTTATTGGGCTAATGTGGGCCTTGGAACGCAAGATGCACGCGGCGGGAATGGATTTAATGTTAAACGCCGTTGGCGTAGTGGCACATGGCTATGAGGAACTAGTCACTGATGACTACTATGCAAAATCTTTTCGATTAACACGCAATCCCATCGGCAAAGACGGCTCAACAGCGGCCATTGTAGAAGAGGGTCGCATGCATATGACGATTAGCCTGGTTTTCGCTCTACAAAGTCAAAGTCTGAACGATCACGAGCAAGCACAGAACACGGCATTACAGATTAAACAATTAATCGAAGAAATGCGCATCGCCGGTGGTACGGTGCTGCCACAACCCGGCGCACAAAAGCGCTTCACGCCCTACATTCTGCCAATCAGCAGTGACGGCGAAACACGATATGAGCAATTCGCCAAATTAAAACGCCATTTATTGCCTGGCTTTGCGTTGGTGGAACGACAGGATTTGCTTGATCAACGCTTTGAAGAAATGCGCAATCAAACTCCGGACTGTACGCGGCTCGATGCCTGGCTATCACTTTCACGGTTTAACTGGCGCTGGCAAACCGATGGAGAAAATCCTGAAAAAGCAGGGTGGCAGCACGACCGTAAAGGCTGGATCGTCCCCATCCCGCTAGGCTATGGCGCTCTAACCGAATTACAAGCGGCGGGAACCGTCGCCAATGCCCGAGATATGCAGACCGACTTCCGTTTTGTTGAAAGTCTTTACGGCATCGGCCAGTGGATCAGCCCGCATCGACTTCAGGAAATTCAGCAATTGTTGTGGTATGCCGAATATCAACCTGATAACGGCGTATACCGCTGCAAAAACGGTTTCGTGTACAGCCTTACCCCCGAATTTGACTACGACTAGTTCAATTCAACAAAGCAAAGGAAACAACCATGAGTAAAGACACATTGAAAACTGCTTCTGTATTGGCCTTCGAACGTAAGCTCGATCCTTCTGATGCACAATTTTACGCAGGTAACTGGGATGATCGAAAAAATCACCATAGCTGGCCCGCAGTTCGTATCCAGGAAAAATCGGTGCGAGGCACAATTTCTAACCGGTTAAAGACCAAAGACCAGGATCCTGCAAAACTGGATGCTGCAATTGAAAATCCAAACCTGCAAACTGTTGACGTTGCGTCGCTTCCTGGCGATTTGGATACGCTAAAAGTAGTTTTCTCCCTCCGGGTGTTGCCAGGCACGGGGAGGCCATCTGCCTGTAACAGTGCAGACTACCAGGCAAAACTTCAAGACAGCATTAACGGATATGTAAAAAACATTGGCTTTTTAGAGTTGTCAAAACGTTATGCCACTAATCTGGCTAATGGCCGCTTTCTATGGCGCAACCGCTTAGGAGCGGAGACGATTGAAGTGCAGGTTTCACAGCTGCGTGACGGACAAGCTATAGCTCATTGGAAATTTGACGCGCTGGATTTTTCACTCCGCGATTTTTCTTCCCAACCTGCTGATCTTGAAGCTTTAACCAAAGTGATCGAGCAGGGGTTTCTTGGTGAGCAGCATGTGTTGCTGGAAGTTTTGGCTTTGGTTCGAATCGGAGCTGGCCAGGAAGTATATCCATCGCAGGAACTAATATTAGAACGCGGGCGAGGCGACAAGAGTAAAACGCTTTATGACGTCGATAACATCGCTGCAATGCACTCGCAGAAAATTGGCAATGCTTTGCGAACTATTGATACGTGGTATGAAGGTGCTGATGAAATGGGGCCCATCGCCGTAGAACCCTACGGCTCTGTAACAACTCAGGGAAAAGCCTATCGCCAACCAAAGCAAAAAATGGATTTTTATAACCTGCTAGATGGATGGATTCTCAAAGGTAAAACCCCTGATCCGGAACAACAGCACTTCATCGTTGCAACCTTGATTCGCGGCGGTGTATTTGGGGATGCGGGGTAGGCCATGGACTACTACATTGATATTCGACTTAAGCCTGACCCAGAATTCAATTCAACAATATTGATGAATGCGGTCTTTAGCAAAGCTCACAAAGCCCTTTGCCATCTACACTCCGTAAGTATTGGTGTTAGTTTCCCAAGGTATAAGAAAACGCTTGGCGACCTGATGCGTATCCACGGTACCGCAGAAGCATTGGGCAAACTCCAAAGTCTTAACTGGATAGGAGGGATGAGGGAGTATTGTGAACCGAGCAATATAGAGCTTGTGCCTACAGGTGCAAAATTTCGTGTTGTTTCCCGCAAGCAAACAACTATGAGCAACGCCAAGTTAAATCGTTTGCTAAAGCGGGGAACAATCACAGGAGATCAAGTCAACGCATACAAAGCCAAGATGTTCAATAAGGGTCTGGATAACCCCTACATTGAGTTGAAAAGCGGCTCAAATGGCCATAGGCATCGCCGCTATCTAGAATTTGGGCCATTGCTGGATAATCCTGTTGAAGGCACTTTTGATCAGTTTGGTCTTTCGAAAATCGCAACGATTCCATGGTTTTAGATCCGGCTGCAGGGCCAAAATATTGTCCAACGTGCATCCCTTGGTTAAATAAGGCTGTTAAATATATAAAATATTGACATAACAAGGTTGTAAAATATCAATTCAAGTCGTATTTTCCCAGCTTTAGCACTAGGTAAATACAACCATGGCTCAATTACTCAATCGTAGAGAACTGGCCCATCTGATCAATTGGGCTGCACGGACTCCCCGCAAGCCTTTGATTATCAGAGGTGCGCGGCAGGTGGGTAAGTCAACGTTGGTGCGGCAGTTTGCAGAGACCAGCGGCCTCTCATTGCTTGAGATTAACTTCGAGCGCAATCCCGAGTACAGCGAGGCGTTCACCAGTAAGGATCCGGTGCAAGTCCAAGCTGTCCTGAAGCTGCTGACCGGCGCTAAGATCGTACCCGGCACTACTCTGCTGTTCCTCGATGAGATCCAGGCTGCGCCAGAGGCATTGACCACCCTGCGTTACTTCTATGAGGAGACGCCAGATCTACATGTACTGGCCGCAGGTTCCTTGCTGGAGTTTGCGCTCGAGGAGGCTCAGTTCTCCATGCCGGTCGGCCGTGTCGAATACTTGCACCTAGGGCCCATGCAATTTGAAGATTTTGCTGAGGCCATGGGGCAGCTGGAACTGGTGCATTACCTGCAACAACTCTCATTGGAGGATATTCGCGCGCAACGCTTACCCAGGGTTGTGCACGAAAAGAGTCTCTCTTTGCTGAAACAGTTCTGGATCGTGGGTGGTCTGCCAGAGGCGGTGGCCAGCTATGTGCAATCGGGCGATTTTGCTGATGTCGCCCACGTGCATCACAGTATCGTGGCCACCTATCGCGATGACTTCAACAAATACAGCCAGGGCACCCTAAAGTACCGCGTGCAGTTGGTATTTGACCGTCTGCCGCGCATGGTAGGTCGAAAATTCAAGTATGCACAGATCAGTCGCGACCATCGCGCAGCGGAACTAGAGGCGGCATTGCAGCAATTGTGCATGGCGCGGGTTGCTGCCAGAGTGATTCATTCATCCGCTAATGGAATCCCTCTAGGGGCCGAGGCCAATCCCCGCGTGTTCAAAACCCTGTATATGGACGTTGGTCTCATGTGTGCTGCGCTCAACCTCAATGTGTTAGATATCAGCAAAGAGGATCTATGCCTGGTGAACAATGGTGAACTTGCCGAGCAGTTTATCGGGCAGCAGTTACTCTACAGTGGTCCGTATTTTGATCTGCCGATGCTCTATTACTGGGTGCGAGAGGCAAAAAGCGCAGCGGCAGAAGTAGATTACCTGCTAACCAGCGGTCGGCACGTAGTGCCGGTGGAAATCAAAGCGGGCACGACAGGCACACTGAAATCACTGCACCAGTTTTTAAAGGAAAAACAGCGTCATTTCGCATTGCGGTTTAATGCAGATGTCCCCAGTTTGTGGATTGACAACAAAAAATTGACTGATGGAACGGCATTAGAGTATGAACTGCTCTCGCTTCCGCTGTATCTGGTTGGGCAGGCGCCGCGTTTCATACAGTCCTGTTTGGGCGAGACCTAAAGCGAGGTAGCCATAAGGTGCTATCGGGGAGTGTTGGAACACCAATCTTTTTTGCTGTTCAAAATACTAATTAGAAATCAATCGGTTAGAACTAACCAAGCTTTCATTGGTAAAACGTGGAATATTGCGCTAAGCCTTTGTTATCGCAACGTTTTTGTGGCTTATACTGCAGTTCACTGCCGCACAGGCAGCTTAGAAAGAAAGGCCGCGAACGATGATAAACGCCATTAAGTTCACTGCCGCACAGGCAGCTTAGAAAAACAACCGCACCACCAGGTTCAGGTCGCGCATGTTCACTGCCGCACAGGCAGCTTAGAAATTCATTGTGAAAACCGCGCCAACCACTGCTTAGTTCACTGCCGCACAGGCAGCTTAGAAATACATAGAGAGATAATGGGGCACCCAAAAGGCGTTCACTGCCGCACAGGCAGCTTAGAAATGTCACCGACTACCGATGTGCCAGCCACAAAGGTTCACTGCCGCACAGGCAGCTTAGAAATATTAAGGCCAACAATAAGAAAAAACGATTCAGTTCACTGCCGCACAGGCAGCTTAGAAATTCTTTCTAATGTGCGGCTCTACGTTGTGCGCGTTCACTGCCGCACAGGCAGCTTAGAAATACCCCAGAGGCAGGACTAAAAAACACTTGGCGTTCACTGCCGCACAGGCAGCTTAGAAATCAACTATGGCCCAGTCATCATCTGTGTAATGGTTCACTGCCGCACAGGCAGCTTAGAAACGCAGGCTTTACCATAAGGACTGGGGCGAGGTGTTCACTGCCGCACAGGCAGCTTAGAAAAAATTGAACGTTATGGAATTCGTTATCGTGGAGTTCACTGCCGCACAGGCAGCTTAGAAATTTTGGTCTACCAAGCTTTGCAGCAGGCTTATGTTCACTGCCGCACAGGCAGCTTAGAAATAGCAAGGAGATCCTGATAGCTGCGGGATACCGTTCACTGCCGCACAGGCAGCTTAGAAATCTTGCAGCCGTATTAAGCAGATACGCTGAGCGTTCACTGCCGCACAGGCAGCTTAGAAATTATTAAATGCACGTACATTGCACAAGGGTTAGTTCACTGCCGCACAGGCAGCTTAGAAAGTTGACGCGGTAGCTAGAATAGAGCGCGAGATGTTCACTGCCGCACAGGCAGCTTAGAAAGTGATGAGTGATTTTAATGAGTGGACACCTACGTTCACTGCCGCACAGGCAGCTTAGAAATGGCGCGACAGCGAGCAAGATGGTTACGGTGTGTTCACTGCCGCACAGGCAGCTTAGAAAAAAGCGATGATTTCGTTGCATTCTTCCGCTTCGTTCACTGCCGCACAGGCAGCTTAGAAAAATCCACGATATGAATCTCGCGGCCTACCGTCGTTCACTGCCGCACAGGCAGCTTAGAAAACCACAGCGCGCAGGTACCTGTTGACCACACCGTTCACTGCCGCACAGGCAGCTTAGAAAACCAATTGAAAAAAACGCTTTGAGGATCTGCGTTCACTGCCGCACAGGCAGCTTAGAAAACGGTTGCCATTGCGAAAGCGGCGATCTACACGTTCACTGCCGCACAGGCAGCTTAGAAATGGATCACGGCCGCAAACGTCGACACGTACATGTTCACTGCCGCACAGGCAGCTTAGAAATGCAGGCGCGTCCACGCCTGAAAATCATCATCGTTCACTGCCGCACAGGCAGCTTAGAAATTGTTGTTCTCTTACTTTCATAGCGACCCAAAGTTCACTGCCGCACAGGCAGCTTAGAAAATTCGCAGCGAGCCTACAGCCACCCTCATCGCGTTCACTGCCGCACAGGCAGCTTAGAAATCCGAGCAGATAGCAAACCGTGGGGGTGCTGCGTTCACTGCCGCACAGGCAGCTTAGAAATTGTAATAGGTTTGGGCTTGGCGATGGCTTCAGTTCACTGCCGCACAGGCAGCTTAGAAAATCCAGATATGCCTTGCCATATGTAGAAAACAGTTCACTGCCGCACAGGCAGCTTAGAAATACTTGAGCGATGCCAACTTGAGCGGTGTCAAGTTCACTGCCGCACAGGCAGCTTAGAAAATACAAACGTGGGCAGGGTCGCCAACCAAAAAGTTCACTGCCGCACAGGCAGCTTAGAAAAGCAACACATCTGCATGACACGGCTGGTCGAGGTTCACTGCCGCACAGGCAGCTTAGAAAATCCACGGCCTCTTTGCGCTTCTCGGCCATGAGTTCACTGCCGCACAGGCAGCTTAGAAAACAGCGGCAGCTAGGGAGTGCGAACGGCAGATGTTCACTGCCGCACAGGCAGCTTAGAAAACCGTTCGGAATGTGATAAAGCCAATCACCCAGTTCACTGCCGCACAGGCAGCTTAGAAAATACAGCCTCAAGACGCGGAAACACTTCTAGCGTTCACTGCCGCACAGGCAGCTTAGAAAGCCGAAATATTCGCTTGCATGCCCTTCCGCGCGTTCACTGCCGCACAGGCAGCTTAGAAAACCTCATTGGACTGAGTGGTCAGGCTGTACAAGTTCACTGCCGCACAGGCAGCTTAGAAAAAGAGTCTGCTGTTGACGGTATGGTTCAATGCGTTCACTGCCGCACAGGCAGCTTAGAAATCCTGTGGTGGCTGAGGGTCCTTTATCTCTTGGTTCACTGCCGCACAGGCAGCTTAGAAAACCACAGGAGAACAGGGATGAGTGACTTAGACGTTCACTGCCGCACAGGCAGCTTAGAAATAGAGCTTATGCGGTAGCCTGATTGGTACTCACGTTCACTGCCGCACAGGCAGCTTAGAAAGAAAATCATAGCCAGCGGCCTGGAACTCCCTGGTTCACTGCCGCACAGGCAGCTTAGAAAATCTATCGAGACAGTGATGCGGTCATACAAGCGTTCACTGCCGCACAGGCAGCTTAGAAATGACAAATGAAATTCAGGTCATGGTCGATGAAGTTCACTGCCGCACAGGCAGCTTAGAAAATCAAGGCCGTGCGTGTTGGGTATCTATTTGCGTTCACTGCCGCACAGGCAGCTTAGAAATGGTGTTGAGGCTGCACTGGCTGCAGAGAAACGTTCACTGCCGCACAGGCAGCTTAGAAAATTGATCGAATACGGGAATGCCGTTGCAATATGTTCACTGCCGCACAGGCAGCTTAGAAACTAATCCGCGTGGCGCGGCATGGTTGACTAAAGTTCACTGCCGCACAGGCAGCTTAGAAAGAATCATCAAAGCCTCAAATTACACGACTAACGTTCACTGCCGCACAGGCAGCTTAGAAAAACACTGTCAATAAAGTCCTCGAATTCTTTGTGTTCACTGCCGCACAGGCAGCTTAGAAAAGCCACCAAACCAGGTGGTCGCACAGCGCGAAGTTCACTGCCGCACAGGCAGCTTAGAAAGAGATAATGAATCGGGCGGCAAAGTAGGTGTCGTTCACTGCCGCACAGGCAGCTTAGAAATTTCGAAAAACTTACTTGCTTTAGCGACAAGCGTTCACTGCCGCACAGGCAGCTTAGAAATTTAAACGCTGAAGCCCTATGTTATGGCTGTCGTTCACTGCCGCACAGGCAGCTTAGAAATGTCCACGGATTGAAAAGCCAGGCATCGGGACGTTCACTGCCGCACAGGCAGCTTAGAAATGCCCCGTCTGATGTTGCCTCAGGGTTACAATGTTCACTGCCGCACAGGCAGCTTAGAAAAATATAGGCGCTGTAAGCGTATCTGTGCGCCCGTTCACTGCCGCACAGGCAGCTTAGAAAACAGAGATTATTCTCGTAACACAATCGTTAGTGTTCACTGCCGCATGGGCAGCTTAGAAATAGGCAATACAAACTAATTGGCGCATAGCCCAGTTCACTGCCGCACAGACAGCTCAAAAATTGAGAGCATTGTGCCTAACATCGCAAGCGTGCTCTTTTTTGCTTTACCGATTCTCGACATACCAATTTCAGCAAGGCACTCTGCTTACTTCAGATTTCTTCAAACGCCAGATTCGGTAACAACTCAAGCTGGCATTGACGCAAGCTGAGTTGGAATGAGTAAATCTGAGGATGGTGGGGAAACCAGTTTTGGTACCTCTAATCAGAAGGCTGAACCGGTTGATTAAGCACCATATGAGATCCATAACAATCATTCTATTTGCACATTAACCCGGCTGATGCGCTGATGAGTGACGCAGAACTGGAGGTATTCAGCAAGGCATTTGCGCATTCAGGCTTTACCGGCGGAATCAACTGGTACCGCAACTTTTCACGTAACTGGGAAATAACAGGTGCATATGAACAACACGTTCATCAGCCAACGCTGATGATCTACGGCGAGCACGATATGGTGCCCAGCTCACCAACACTGAACAAATTTGTCAGCAACCTGGAAGTTGTGCATCTGCCTTGCGGGCACTGGATACAGCAGGAGCAACCTGCGGCCACCAATGCCGCCATGCTGGATTGGTTACAGCGCCACTACCCGGCGAGCGCGTAACGCACAGCGCCAACCATCGCAGCAGCCAGCAGGGTCACCACCGCGAACATACTGCCGATCATGCCTGCCCCGCGGCGGGCAGGGTCGGCTATGTAGCTACGGAAATAGTGCGCGCGGGCAATTACAAACACCACGCCCATCCCCACTGCCAGCCACTGGTTTGCAAAATAACCTGCTGCATAAACCGCGGGCACAAATACCACCAGCTGCTCCAGGGTATTCTGATGCGCGCGATGAAAGCGCTCAAACTTCTCGTCGCCGGTAACAGCTGGCGCGGCCACACCGTGGCGTGCCCGGGCGCGCCCGACTGCAACGCCAAAATACAAATATTCCGCCAGGGCAACCATGACCACAAGGGTGACATACGCCACGATCAGTTCCCCTGCCCAGGTGGAATCATAAAGGCGGCGGACGCTTCAGCGTAGATTGTGCCGTCGGCGGCATTTATCACCAGCCCCTGCATTTGTGCCAGCCGGCTCTTGCGTTTCAGACAGCGGCCTTCCAGCCGCACTGGTGTGCCAATCGGCAGCTGATTCCGATAACGGATTTCGGCGCGCGCGGTAAAACACTGCTGGCCCTGCAACCAGAGCCAGTTGGCCATGACATCATCCAACAGGCTGAAAACAATGCCGCCGTGGGTGACCTTGTCGTAACCCATATGCTGGGCAGCAGGCGTAAATTCGCCGCGACAGACGTCGCCATCCAGCGTAAACGTTACCCCAAGTCCGTTGGGATTCCCCGGGCCACAGACAAAACACTGGTTACCCTGAGATTGCAGCAGCGACTCACGCGCACGGCTTGCGTCCACCGCTTGAGCACCATCATCCATCATTCACCTGATTGTTTTTTGTTTCAGGTATCATGCATGTTTTTGGCCCAACAAGCATCTGTGGTTGATCTGACACACATCCGGCAAAGCCTGGCTCAGCATACGCCTGAGCTGGTCACCCCCGCGGCACAAACCCGCCAGGCAGCGGTGGCTATTGTCATGCGGGAAACCGACCTCGGCCCACAGATGCTGTTCATAAAACGTGCCATAAAAGAAGGCGATCCATGGTCTGGCCATATGGCGTTTCCAGGCGGTCATATGGAGCCGGTAGATGCGTCCCTGCAGCATGCTGCGATGCGTGAGACCTGGGAAGAGACCGGGCTGCAACTCGCCGGAGACAGCCACCTCGGGGCCCTCGATCACCAGCGGGCACAACCTAAAGGCCGCACTCTGGACATGCTCATCGCACCGCATGTGTTCGAGATATCCGGTGAACCGGAATTCACACCCAATTATGAGGTGTCGGAGGTTGTCTGGGCACCGCTGCATCCCATGTTGCGCAACGAGCTGCATGACACTGAAACAAAGCCAATGGCCGGCACGCCTACCGTCTTCAACGGCTATCGGCTGGAACAGGGTCACTTTGTGTGGGGGTTGACCTACCGGATTCTGAAAACGTTTTTCTGGACCCTGGACCCTGGCTGGCAACCTGTAGACCGGGACTGACTCAAGGTTGCAGCCCGTGATAGCTGGCAATGGCCAGACCGGTCGCGACGCTTGTGAAGGGGTCGTGGTCCACAACCTTGTCCCCAAAGCGCTGCTCGAGCAGCGCTCTGACCGCCGGGATTAAGCTGGAGCCGCCGGTGCGCAACACAATGTCGATATCCCGGCTTGCCATTTGCGCCTGAGTCAACGTCACCTCGACGGCATCCTTGATCTGCTGCAGCGGCTCGGCAATCAGAGTTTCAAACTCCGCACGGGTCAGAGTGATGTCCACATCTATTTCCGGTATATCCAGACGGGCTGACGCCTGGGACGACAGCGCTGCCTTAAATGCTTTGATGCGCGCAAAGAGCATGTAACTGAGATTATGTTTGATCACTTCCCGGAGGCGCTCAAACTTGCGCCGACCCGGTCCGCCCTGCTCAATACAGGCCATAACAGGTGTGGTGTACTTGTTCTGATTCAGCGTGTAGGTCACTGCCCAGTTCAACAGCAGGTCGGCAAAATCTTCAAAAGGAAAACGGGTTTCAATCACTTCACGGTCAAAGCCCGGACGACGCCACATTTCGCCTTCACCAAGCAATGGGAACAGCAGTTTACGAAACAGCAGCTGATCAATATGGTCACCGCCGAGCCCGATACCGTGAGTCGTTACCACATCGAATCCATCGCCGCGGCGTTTCAGGACACACAGATCCAGCGTGCCGCCGCCAAAATCAACCGTTAGAAGGACATCACCGGCAACGCCGGGATTGTTGTGCAGATAGCTGGCTGCGGCGGCAATGGGTTCTGGATAAAAATGTTGTTCTGCCACACCGGCATATTTATAGGCTTCTCCGAGGCGCGACAGCGCCAGCTTATTGCGGTGTGGGTCTCTGCCTTCAAAATTGACGGGGTGGCCCAGATGTGCGTACGTCACCTTGCCGACCTGGGCCTCCAGCGCCAGACGCATGCGCAGGAGCAGCGGCGTGATCAGAGCCACCAACCGGAAAGGATGATCAAAGACCAGCAGGCGCCGCACGCGAGAGTCCCCCAACAGTCTTTTTGTGCCTCGAAACAGCCGCCCCTGCAAACCACTGTCCGTCACCGGCGCGCCGTATATTTTTTCTGTCGACGTATCTACTTCGTTATTTTCCGCACCGTCTCCGTGCTCTACAAACTGGCTGACTTCCGCAATGACCTCGGGAATCAGCTCTACGGTTCGACCAGTGTTGTCCGCGATATACTGTTCGATCGCCGCCTGACCGGTTTTGGTCTGCAGATTGCGATCAATGTAGGTGGCAGACGGCATGATCGCCACATCTTTGTCGAGCTGTAACGCAGGTGCCTCATGGGATGTGGATGTTTCCAGGGCGCCTTTTTCAAACGCCTCTTTTTCAAGAGGAATGAGCGTCACCGTTTCTCCGTCAAAAACCGCTGCAGCGGAATTTGTGGTGCCGAAATCGATCCCTACGCCCAGCCTTTTCACCAGATGCCCTTAAACCTTGAACTGCTGTAGATATTCGGGTAACTCAATACCTGCTTTGAGGTCCGCCGACGGTATCGCTGCACCCGCCTGCAAGCGTAACGGAATGATACCCGCCCAGACTGCGCTGTCTTTATCCGTGGCATCGTCAACAGGATCCCCGTCGCGGATTTTACCTGCCATTTCAGCCAGGCTGACCCGCACCACGGCGGTGGCTGCAAGTTCCTGGGCTGTAGGCGCGCGTACCGCTTTTTCGTGGCCGGGCAGGAGGACCGCGACAAACCGATCCAGTGCTTCGCGGTGCAACGTGCCGTTTACAGCTTCTCCTTTGCCGAACACAGTCACAGACCGATAGTTCATGGAACAATTAAACCCACTGCGCGCAACCACAAACCCATCGACCAACATGACGTTGATACACACCTCACCACCAGCGGCCATGTGTTTAAGCAGCGCGCTTTGTCGATTACCGTGCAGATAGAGGTAGTTTTCATCGCAGAAATACAGTGTGGGAATGAGGCGAGGTTCGCCATTTTCGACAAACGCCACTTGACATATCTGTTGGGAATCAAGAATGTTTTTCAACACTTCAGTATCGTACTGAGCGCGTTTCGCGTTGCGTTTGATCGTGGCACGCGTCGAAGGCGGCTGCATGATGGTTCAACCCTTTGTTTACCGGCGGGCAGTGTATACGCAAGTCCATGCAAATACACAGGCAAGCAGGGTAAACTGTACCTTCTCACAGAGCAGCAACATGACCGAACCCACCGATCTCAACAAGTTCAGGAAACTGCAACGCAAAAACCGGGGCAAACATACGACGCTGTGTAAAAGCGGGTTCCACAAATGGGTGTTTTCCGATAAAAAACAGTTCGACGTCAAACAGGGCAAGCTCATCAGCATTGAGCGCTGTGAGCGTTGCCAGATGACAAGAACAAAAATCAGTTAGCCGTCTGCCTCGAGCGTGGCCAGCGTCGGCAGGTCACAGCCCACACCGGTGCCATTCAGCCCACAATAACCGTTGGGTACCTTGGCCAGATACTGCTGATGATAGTGCTCCGCGTAATAAAAAGCCGGCGCCGCTTTTATTTCAGTTGTGATTTCGCCGAACCCGGCCGCGGTCAGCGCCGCCTGGTAAGCTGCCCTTGACGTTTCAACAGCATCCGCCTGAGCCTGTGAATAGGTATAAATAACGGAACGGTACTGAGTTCCCAGATCATTCCCCTGACGCATACCCTGTGTTGGATCATGACTCTCCCAGAACAGCTTGAGAAGGGCTGCCAGTGATGTTTCCGCGGGATCAAAAACCACCAGCACGGTCTCACTGTGGCCGGTTGCCCCGCTACACACCTCTTCGTAAGTGGGGTTAGGTGTGTAACCGCCGGAATATCCTACCGCGGTGACATAGACGCCCGGTGCCTGCCAGAAGCGCCGCTCTGCCCCCCAGAAACATCCCATGCCAAACTGTATCTGCTGCATACCGTCGGGAAACGGTGGCTGCAGAGGTCGACCGGAAACAAAATGCTGCGCAGGTACCGGCATCGCGGTAGAACGACCAGGCAGCGCCTGTTGTTCTGATGGCATTAAAAGTTTTGCACCTAAGCCCATGATAAGCTCCTGATTGAATTCAATCCTGTGATCATACCAACGCAAGTGTAGCGATTCGCCCGGTCAGTACAAACGAATCCCGACATTTGTTGTCCAACATTACATGCTGTTTGACACATTAATTCACCTTCAACATTCACACCCCCCAACGCGGATGCTATAACAACCACATGCGAACACTGATTATACTGGCTGCCGTTGCCCTGAGCCTTGGGTGTCAGAGTGCCACACCCACAACTGCCGCGCTCAACAGCAGCAGTGAATCTGGCGAGCAAGCGGCCAAACAGACATTAACCGACGCACAGCAGCGTTTTCTACTGGCCCAGGATTTTCCCGACCGGCTGCAACGTCTGCTGGAGCTTGAGCAGCAGGTGCTGGCACTGGCGGCGGACCAGCCGCTGAAACTCGGCAGTCTTGGCTCAGCCATTCTCGATATCTACAACGGCAGCCTCACCGGGCACTTCGCCATGCGAGAATTTTATGATCACGTCGACTCCATCGATGCAAAGGCGGTACACGAACAGGCTCTGTCAGAACTGATCGCAGCAATGCGCGCTGACGCGGATGGGACGCGCAGCAAACCGTACAAGGCCCTGACCCTCTACGACGGTCACACCCTGGCACGCCTCAACGAACGCTCTGCCGTGGGCGCCATCTATCAGAGCAACGCCATCATGGCATTTGGCTACCAGCTTGTGTCCCGCCCGCAAAACGGGCCGTTGCACAGAGAATTTTTCGACATCAGCCCATTGCTGAATGGTTTAGAAGACGGCAGTGAGCAAAACGCAGATGTGCCCGCCGACCACTCACAGTCTGCGGGCGACAACCCGTGGACGCTCATCCGCCTGCTGGCCGCGCAGATGGACAGCGCCGCGCAAACCGCGATAGGTCGCTATCTCGCCTCGGTACAGAAATATGAAGACGCTGCGGGATGGCTGGAAGTGGCCGCACGTTCTGAAAACGTGGTGGCCAATGCACTGCTCGCAACCATTTACTGGAGCGAAGCAGAAGACAGCGAAGATCCGGCAATCAAAAAGGAACTGCGCGAACGTTCGCTGGAAAATCATCTGCACGCGATCGCCCTGGGATCTACGGATTCCATGTACACCGTGGCCAATCTGTACATCAATGATGTCTACGGCGAACAAAACCGCGCAGCAGCGCTACCTCTGCTGCACCGTGCCGCTGACCTGCAACACCCGGAGTCTCTGCTGTATCTCGGCCACCTGTTCAGCATCGGCCGGGAAGTCGAACAGGATCTGGTCAAGGCTGATCAGTACTTCGCCAGAGCAGCAGCACTGAACGATACCCGCGCCATTCTCAGCTACGGGCGTTTTTTGACCAGCGCCCATGAAGAAACACAAACCTTCAGCGCGGCTGCGAATATTCATGGCTGGCTGGAAAAGCTGGCTGCCGAGGACAATACCGAAGCCATGGTGCTCCTTGGCAACCTGCATGCGCGCGGACTGGGGCAGAAAGCCTCTAACCGCCGCGCCGTGAACTGGTATAAAAAGGCAGTTAAAGCCAACCCGGAAGACGGTGACATTGTTAACGAAGTTGCCTGGACGCTGGCCGTATCTGACATTGAAGGACTGCAACGCAGCAGCTATGCAAAACGCATCATGGACAACCTCATGAGCAAAAACGCAGAAGCCGCGCAACGACCGGAGTACATCGACACCTGGGCCGCCGCTCATGCCGCTAACGGCGACTTTGCAGAGGCGATCCGGCTGCAGAACGTTGCTATTGAAACAGCAACAAACCAACAAAGAGACGACGTCATCGGTATACTCAAAACCCATCTTGAGAAATTTGAAGCCGGTGCAACCATCATCGAAAAAGCACCCTGAGCACGATGCACTGATTGAACTGCTTGCCCGCCAGACGCCTTTACTGGATGTACGGGCACCCGCCGAATACACACAGGGCCACCTGCCTAACAGTTTCAATGTACCCATCCTGAATGATGATGAACGTCATCAGGTTGGTCTGACTTTCAAGACCGAAGGTCAGGAGGCAGCCACCAGACTTGGCCACAGGCTGGTCAGCGGACCCGTCAAAGATGCCCGTCTGGCACAATGGCAGCACTATATCAGACAGAACCCTGATGCACGGTTGATGTGCTGGCGCGGTGGCGCGCGCTCGCAGATCGCCGAGCAGTGGCTGGCAGCCAGCGGCTACCCCATCCCACGCATAAGCGGTGGCTATAAAGCCGCTCGGCAGGCCTGCATGGCGGTGCTGGAAAACGCGGCACGCGCACAGATGCCGTGGTTTGTGCTCGCCGGAAGAACCGGCGTGCAGAAAACCGTGCTGCTCAACACACTACCTAACAGCATTGATCTGGAGGGGCTGGCGAATCATCGTGGCTCCGCTTTTGGTGCGCAGACAAGCCCCCAGCCCAGCTTACCCACCTTCGAAAACAACCTCGCGGTACACTACCTGCGTCACCCGCATGCAAGCCTGGTGCTGGAAGACGAAAGCCGCATGATCGGTCGTCTTGCGGTGCCGGAAAGCTGGCACCTGCGCATGAAAAAATCACCGCTGGTGGTGTTGGAGGCAACAATGGAGCAGCGTGTGGCGCACATCGCTCGCGAGTACGTTGATACAAGACTGCGCCAGGGCGAGAGCGCCGAGCAGCTCGAAGCACATTACCGCAGCGCGTTGAAACGTATCGCCCGCAGGTTAGGCGGGCTTCTGTATCGGCAGATAGATGAGATGATCCAGCGGGCATTTGCACAGAAGTGCGATCATCAACAGTGGGTACACAGGCTGCTCAAAGACTATTACGACCCCATGTACGATTATCAGTTGAAAGGCAAAGCAGGTCGGGTGATTTACACCGGAACCTTCAACGAAGTGCAGGCTTTTCTGAGCGCCAGAAACAGCTAGCAGCCTGTGCTAATGATCATGTCCGTGAGGCAGTTCCGCCAGATGCGCTGCACGATGGGTCAGGTCATCCGCTGAAACCAGCCGTTTTCGCAGCATGAGTTGCTGCAACGCAGTTTGAAAATGATCGTAGTATTCGTACGGATCCACCTGCGCGGCCTCACGGTCCCAGCGGCCGATGACTGCGATAAGCTGCTGCTGAAACTCGCGCCAGCTGAAAAAACCTGCTTCCTGCAGCGCCACCGCCATACCAAACACCCGACCGTGCCACGGTGCTTCAAACAGAACCTCGCCATTTGCCATAGGCGGCTGCAGGGGTCCGCTCAGCACATGCTCTAACAGAGCGGGTTGACGATCTGCCATATCAGCGCTCGCCCAACACCGTCACGCCAATCATGCTGTCTCTTGACACCAGCTCCGCAAGGCGATCGACATCCCGACCCTGCCAGCCCGAGGGCATTTCCGGCAAAACCATGTAGCGGATCTCTGCAGATGAATCCCACACTCGAATCTTTTTCTGCGCCGGAATATGTGTGCCGAATTCCTCCAGCACCAGACGGGGTTCACGCACCACCCGGGATCGATAGGCCGGGTCTTTGTACCATTTTGGCGGCAATCCAAGTACCGCCCAGGGATAGCAGGAACACAGCGTGCACACTACAACGTTATGCACGTCAGTTGTATTTTCCACCACAACAAGCTTGTCTACCTGACCGCCGCTGAACTCAAGCTCATTAACAACCGCCGTTGCGTCTGTGAGCAACCTCTCCCTGAATGCGTTGTCCACCCACGCACGCGCCACCAGTTGCGCACCATTCATGGGTCCAACGCGCTCGTTGTAGCGTACGATGACATCGTCGATCCGGTCTGCATCCAGCAGCCCTTTTTCAATCAGCAGGCTTTCCAGGGCCTGAGCACGGATGGCTGCAGTTGTCTGACTCATGAAGCTACTCTCCTTCCACCGGATGCAGATAGGGTTCAAACAGATCCAGACACACTTCCAGATTGTCTGCACCAGCGCCCCACAACGTCCGGGCATCAAAACAGAGGGTATAAAGATGCTGAGGGGCTTCACCCTGGTGATGCGCATTGCTGTCTGGATAGACCCAGCAACCGTGCACCGCAACCACTGTACCCAACCTGCCCCGGGCGTATGCAGGCAACCGTGTGTGTCCGGGTACCGGTGTCAGGGTAGTCCGCACGCGATCGCCCACTGAAAATTTTGCCTGCCGTGAAGAGACACGTTCCGCAGTTGCAGGTTGCGATCCGCTACCCGGGTGTTGCTGCTGATGTGCGCGTTGTGCGCGCTGTACAACCGCCTGCGGTCGTGCGGCAATGCGCTCACTACCCTGCGCACCTAATGTCATGGCACGTTCGGTAATCTGCTGCTGGTCGAGTACACCTGCCTCTACCAGAAGTGTTTCAGCTGCGCCCAGCCAACGCCCGTAGTAACCGTCTTCGAGATAACTGACCGGGTCGATGCGCTCTATGGCATGCCTGAAATGATCCGTGTTGCGCATCACGCCCGACGCCGCGAGGCTGTTAATCATGGCGAACACACTGCCATGCCATCGCTCAGCGAACCCCGGAGACAGATCATCCGGCGCAACCACACCAAAGCCATGTTTGCCGCCAAGGTCGTGAATACCGTCCATCTAAGCTGTTCTCCCGCCCACCAGCTCCAGCAGGGTAGGTACGCCATCGCCACCGGCATTAAAATCCATACTGAACCGATGGTGGCCACTTTGCACCGTCTGTTCTATGTCGTCGGGCATGATCACCTGCGCCTGGCAACCTGGTGGCACCAGCAATTCCAATTCAAAGCGATCTTCTTTTATCCACCAGCTGACGTCATAACGACCCATTGGCGTGCGCAGCGAGCCTTCTACAAACTGCACCGGCGCACCGGCCAGAAACTGTTTGCCCAGTGGAGGTCGTGGACGTACGCGGACCGCCCGATAAGCGTTCATATCCGGCGCATATTCATCCTGCAGGCAGATACCCACCAATGATTCCAGCAACCAGGTCAACACCCCGACACTGGCCATTTCCGGCCTGCCCGGTTCGCGCGCAATCAGGCGATCACCTGCCTGCACCGCTGCCAGCCAGCTCGGCGTACTGGTCTGCAGCAACACCATATAAGCAATATCCAGCCGCTCCGCCGCCGTCAACACGGGTAACAGATGGGGTAACACAAGCGGCGCGGCATGGCTGTGGTAGTTCTGTTGCTGCAGCAACTCGACCAGACGTTGTTCAGCACGCTGTTGCTCGGCATCTTCCAGCAAACCGAAGTGCAGCGCGGCAACACAGGCTGACTCCGTATCACAGGCCAGGTGCCCATCGCCGGTGATATAGCGATGACGAAACGCCTGGCGCACATCGCTTGCCAGCGCCTGCAACAACTCATGATCACTCAGTAACGCCAGCACGCTGGCCATACGCGCCAGAGTACGTAAAGCGTCAAACAGGGTGCAGGTGGCCACCAGGGGATTTGTAACCCCTTCCCCATACAAACCGGTGTTGCTGGGCGAACGCAAAAGATGGGTGTTGGCATGGCGGTAGCTCAACGCAATCGCCCGCAGGGGAGGATAGGCGTGTTTCAGAACCTGAGTATCACCATGATGGCGGTAATGCTGCCAGGTCGTGGCGACCACGCACTCAAACTCGGCAAATTCGTCATAAGGCAATCGTTCATCCGCGCCCTTTACCGCGGGAATCAACGGACTCGTGCCGGGCGAGCCTTGCGGGGCGGGCGCAAGCTTGGCAAACGCGTCCTCAAGCCACTTAAGCACCAGCGCGGGGCTTCTGTCCTGGCCGGCAAAATAAGGCATCCAGGTGCCCGCGGCGGCAAAGTCAGGCAAACGCTCACCCGGTCCAACACCGTGCATGGGCACCGTGGCGGCCGCACACTTGAAACTGTTTTCGATCACTTCGAACAGCTGATTCAATGTAGCGTGGTCAGTACGCACACTGACTGCACTGGATTCCGGTGCGGCAATGCGTAACGCGGTTGCATGGCTGACCTGGGTCAGATGGGGCGTAAACTCCACTTTGAGGTAGCGAAAACTGTGCAGCGCAAACTGTCCTTCATAACTGTCGGTAGCATCCGGCGCGCTCGTGAAGCTGTCTTCACTGGTGCAGCTGAACGATTTATCCAGGCAATAGGTCAGCAGCAGGTGATCACTTTGCCGACAGGTGAGCGACAGATGCACGCGACCGACGATCTGATCACCAAAATCAAACAGCGCACAACTGCGCCCTCGAGCTGTCGTTACCAACGGTTCGGTCATCGGGCGCAAAGCCTGGGTAACACCAAACAAGGCGTGGGGCAGGGCCTTGAGCTGCGGTTCGAACATGATTTTTTCAACCGGTTGCCAGAGCGCATCGTCAAAACCGGGTTCGGTCCAACCCGAGGGCAGCTGGTTGGCATCAGCATGCTCACCACCGTTGATGTCCGCAGCCAGCAGATGGCTCGGTGCCCACCGCCATTGTTCATCAGAATTGATGACGATACGGGTACCATCAACCAGGTTGGCGGTTAAACACAGGCGCAGATAAGGACGGGCACCATAACGGGCGCGACCGATTCCAGGCAGATCTCCGGCAAAATAACCATCTCCGAGCAGCACAGCTACCGCGTTGGGTTCCGCCAGGAGTTGTTCGGTGACGTCAAAACTGAAGTAAAACACTTTGTCATCAAACGCCGTCCAGCTTGCAAGACTTCCGGCCGGCGCAATCGGCACAGCGTTAACAAACAGTTTGAAATCACCGGCCACCGCAATATGAATCCGCGCTGATGTCACTGCCTGGGTGATCAGAAAGTCGCGCCGCAGACAAACAGCATGCACCCCTCGTCCTGCACTGCCCCGCAGGGCACCAGCTATCCAGGCGCCCCCCCAATCCGACTCGTGCAACAGACCCATTTCGAAACCAGCCGGATCACTCCAGTCGCCCGGCATACCATCACTGTCATAGGTACGCACTTTCCACCAGGCTTTCTGCCCGGAAACCAGGCGAACGCCGCGATATTCGACATGCAGCGTCTGGTGACTTTCAACACGTCCACTTTGCCACAGATCACCCTGGCCCTGATTCAGCAGGGCTTGTTTGGAGGCTACCAGAATTTCGTAGGCCGACTGTACTTCAGCGGGCCGTGGATCATTCACCCACCACGAAAAGCGCGGAGACAACACATCCACAGCGAGAGGGTTTTGCTTGAACTCGCAGCGAAGCCGGAGCGGAGCGCTTGGCATTGTCGCTGTGATTCCCCGTTCGAAAATAGAACGTTAAGTTTGCGCCAGCGATTCGTTACACGCAAGAATTGTCGCGGATTGATGCCTTAAATGCGTCGCTACACATATTTATCCAGCAGCAACGGCTGCCGCTTGGCAAAGACGTCCCGCAGATGACTCACCAGCAGCTGTACCCGGCGCGCGTTGCGCAGCTCAGGGTGGGTCAGCAGCCACAGCGTTGGACTCTTCTGTACAGGCATCTGCGGCAACTGCAGCAGTTGCTCATCGGGCTGCCACAGCGCCTGATCGGCACTTAAATAACAAGGCAGTAAACCTACTCCCATATGGACGCGGATGCAGGTCTGCTGCATGAATACCTGATCACAACGGATGCGCACCCGGCTTTGCGCAAAATATCGTTCACGCAGACTGGCGTAAAAATCCATCACCTCGCCGCGTGCCGCCCAATCGATCCATGCCAGACCCGCAGTGTTTTCCAGCGCATTGTGCTCGTCGATGTATCTGCGGCTGCCATAAGCCGCCACTGCAACCTGGTAAAGAGGGCGGCCAACCATGTTATCCGGCGGTGACTCCGTTGCGAGAACAGCCACATCGACATCGGCTTTCATGATATCCAGATTGCCATGGACCGGAATGATCTCCAGTTCGATTTCGTCATACTGTGCGCAGAATTCAGCCAGATCAGCCAGCACAAAACTCACGGCCAGCACATCCGGCACAGCCAGGCGGACTTTACCTTCCAGACGCTGATTTCGACCCTGCAGTTGTGCATCCAGCTGATTCAGCTGTTCACCGAGCACATCAATCTGCCGGGCCACGTCAGCACCTTCAGAGGTGATCTGCAGACCTGTGTTTGTGCGCAGAAAGAGCATCACTCCCAGCCGTGACTCCAGCGCTTCCAACCGTCGGGTAACCGTTGAAGGATTTACCTGCAACTCATCAGCTGCACCACGAATACTGCCCGCCCTGGCTATCGCTGCAAAAAAGCGGAAATCATCCCAGTTCATACCCAGCCTTTCCCGTTACCGCGGCGTACCCGCAAATATCTGTCAGTCAACAGAGCCTAGAACACCTGTTGCATAATGACAACGCGCTGTTGCGTTACAAAGGGTTGCATTTATTGTTACCCAAAGTAACATACCCACATCGACTAACAAACAGTTCCGTGAGGGTCATCCGATACCCCCCCCTCCCCTCCCCTCCCTCGGATGCCCCTCTTATATTCAAAAGTAGAAGTGGTTGGAGATCCTTAGAAAGATCTCAACCCTTCTACTTTTTTTTGTGCCCGCGCATAACCCCCTCATCACGTGCTCACTCGCGCCATTGCACAAATGCGGTACCATATCTGCCATGACCTACCAGCATCTGACGCTCACAAAAAGCGGCCATATCGCATGGCTTACCTTCAATCGCCCCAACAAAGCCAACGCACTGCACTTTGATCACCTGCAGGAGATCGAAACGGCAGTGTTGTCCCTGCGCGATGACCCCCAGACCCGGGTTGTGATTTTTACCGGCGCCGGAAAACACTTTTGCTCCGGCGCTGATCTGACCGATGGTGGAGACGCCTATAAAGTACCCCTGGTGCAGCGGCGCAGACGCCTGCGCATCGGCGAAAGGGTCATCGAAGCCATACTTGACATGGATCAGATATCCATTGCCGCCTGGAATGGCGCGGCCATGGGCGGCGGCGCATGTATCGCCACAGCCTGCGATTTCCGCATCGGCGCAGACAATTGTTTTATGCAGTATCCGGAAGTAGATATAGGCCTCAACCTCATGTGGAAAAGTCTGCCGCTGATCACCCATCTGGCCGGCCCCAGCCGTGCGAAGCGGTTGGTGATCGGCGGCGAACGTATCGAAGCACCTGAACTGCTCAGCTGGGGAGTCCTCGATAAACAGGTTGCCCTTGCCAGTCTGTACAACGCAGCCGAAAAGATGGCCCGGCATTATGCCGACAAGCCGCCTGTTGCAGCACAGATGATCAAACGCTCGACCAATCAGATCTGCAACGCGTTGAGTGGGGCACTGATGCATATGGATGCAGACCAGAATCTGCTGGCGGCCGGCACAGACGACCGGGCGGTCGCCGTGCAGGCCTACCTGAACAAAGAAAAGCCGACTTTTACCGGCAACTAACCCACATCGTCGGTTAGCTCAGCAGCAGAGCTGGTCGTTCGTTTCTCTACAACTACGGCAACACCCAGCAGACACATGCCTGTCACACCGAGGGTCAGCCAGTGCGTGAAATCAATGTGTCGGCCCAGTTCCACAAGTTGCGACAGCAAGGATGCCAGCAGTAAAACTGCACCGGTAACAACTACCGGCTGGTTATCCCACCGGCGGCCACACAGACAGACTAACAGGCCAACCAACACACCCGCGGCGACCGCAAGCCAGGTGTCATGAATCAGCAGATTCACAACAACCGCCACAGCCACACAAAGGCCAGCCAGCACCTCACAACCGGATTTCACCCGAGGGTGTACCATGCCGCTCCAATACACTGCAGAAGCGAACAGCAAACCGCCAAGCGGCAGCAGCAGTTCAAGCGCAATCACGGCATCAAGCAGGATCATCGTCGTCAGCGTTACACCCATGGCAACCATCAGCCCGGCAAAGCTCAACGTACCGCGACAGGTGGCACTGGAGCGGTGCTGCAGACGCAACCCATGGATGGCGACAAAGCTGATGCAGAGCAACATCCAGGTCAACAGAACATCGGCTTCATACAACCAGAACAATCTCGCCAGCATGACAATCGCCGGGAAAAACAGACTCACCAGTGCAAACCGACCTTCATGGGTGGCAAATACCAGCTGCTGTTGCAAGGCTCGAGCGGCATAATATCCCGGCAGCACCAAGCTGATCAGAATAATCAGACCCAGGGGCCATGACTGTCTTACCGGAATGCAGATCAGCAGGCTGCAGACCGCAAACAACCAGGACAGCTGTTTTGCCTGGGGACGGGCCAGAACCCGGAAAGCGATCGAGGTGACCGGTACCAGCGTCAGCACCACCAGGGCCAGCACGCCGGCAATCAGACCCGGGGAGTAGGCCTGCAAAGCAACCGCATCAACCCACCACCCTCCACCATTCAGCAACCCACGCCAGGACACAATGTCCTCAAGCAAGCCACCCAGGGTGGTCAGACTGGCAACAACAGCTATCAGACCAAGGCTGACAAACACCCGCGCGCCTTTGTGCTCTTTAAGCCAGGCGCTGATGGCAAATCCGGACATCGTAAACGCGCCGGTAAGGCCAAGCAGCACATACAACCGACTCAGGTCTGCCCAGTCATTCCAGCCTTCCAGCAGGTGTGAGCACAAGCCTGCAACTACGACCAGCGCACCAGCAGTGCGCAGGACGCCCGCCAGGGACGTCCGCTTAAGGTGATCAATGTAAGTAGACATCTTTACACCCCCGCACCTGCAGGTCCGGCATCGTTAAGCAAGGCAGCCAGTTCAGCCTGCAGCGACGCCTGTTCTTCCGCAGCATCCAGGTCGCGTTCAAACGTATCCGGTGCGGTCAGATTTGTTGACACAGCGCCGTATTCGTCTGCAAGCAGGCGCGCTTCCCAACGCTCATAGATGGCATCAAGCCCATCACAATCCTGCTCCTGCAATCGACGCAACGTGCACTGGGCATTGCTGACCGCATCGCGGGTGCGCAGCACAGCTCGTTTCTGGGTCAGGGACAGCAGCCGCTCTTCCATCTGCGCAACACTGGCGCCAAGCTGCTCAACCCGGGCGTCGTACTCTGCAAGCACCTGTTCGGTTTGTGCGATCCGGGCTTCGGCGTGGCGGCGGCGGCGCAGACACTCAAGGGCTTTGTCCTCGGCCTCGTGACCCAGTCTGGCCGCGCGATCCGTCCATCGCCGGGCAACACTGCGCAGGCTGTCCAGTCTGGCCGCGAGTTCATCCCGGTCCCGTGCCAGGGCTGCCAGTCTGACCTTTGCCTGGCCTGCATTTTTACGCACCTGACGCAGCGCAGCCTCTGCCACCGCGTCCTGGTTCTCGATCTGATCAACCACTTTATCAATGGACTGGGTGAGGGTTGCCGTTACTCTTCGAAATACATTCATCATCTTTACACGCTCTGTTGAAGGAGCGCTGATGATGGCCGAAGCACTGATTTATGGTACTAACGTGTGAAAAGTTGCCTGAACTGTGACACGACGTACCGAATAACGATACTTTCCGGAGAAAACACTACCAGGACAGGGTCAAGTGATCATTTTCCGTAGTCAACTGTGGTACGCGGCCAAAACGACAGTTAGCGCCGCTGGTACACTCGCCGCTGAACACGCTGAAAGTGTACCCATGCCAGGGACAGCGCACTTCACCGTCGGCACTGAGCGCCGCGGTCAGCGGGCCCATCTGGTGTGGACAGGCAGCGGGATAGACCACCCATTGTCCGCCGCTGGAATTGATCAGAAAGTCGCGTCCGGACAGGCTCACCGGCAAAGGCAGATCCGATGAATCTGGCAGTGTTAGGGTCAACGTGTCCTGGGCGCGCGGGCCGTCAACACGCCGATCCAGCTGGCGCTGTCGTTCGCTCATCATCTCTACATCTTCGTCGTAGAGACGCTCATAGGCTGCGGCATAAGCACGCCCGACCTTTTCTCTGGCCTCGGGATCAACCCCGGGGACAAAAAAGTCGATGACCAGATCGAGCTGTTGAGGTGCCGTCACAAAGACGTGGGTCCAGATCTCCGCGCCCTGGCTGGGGCCTTCGATGTTGCGGGTGATCCAGCGCCGACAGTCGCGATCCAGACGCAGCTCCAGCAGACTCTCACGGCCCCGCGGGTCCTGAACCCGCGCACGCCAACCCCAACCGCCTGCGTCCACACACTCAATGTGCGTGAAACTCGAGTCATGCAGATGCGGCAGGTGCTCCCAGTCCAGGGCGTTTTCATACATGCGCTCCAGCGACACCGGCAGCGTGCGAGTATAAGTACCCAGGTGATCCACTCTGGATTCTTTGTTGGGCGGGGTGAACAGATACCTCAATGTGATCTCGCTGATGCTATTTTTCTGGTTTGGGTGCTTTGGTCAGGGTAAACGAAAAGTGCTGGCCGTCTATCTCGGTGGCCGTCACGCAGGCATCACTGTCAGCAACAAACGTCAGTGCCAGGGTTTCTGACATAATGTAGGCCTCGTGCTCAGCCGCCGCCTGCAGCAGTTCGCCCCGGGCATGATAACGGACATCGATGCGATCACTCACCTGAAAGCCCTGCTCTTTGCGCGCCCGCTGAATTCTATTGACCATTTCCCGGGCATAACCGCCGCGAATCAGTTCGGGTGTCAGCGTACAGTCCATGTCTACCGCAATACGGCTGTTGGATACTGTATTTGTGCCTTCTCGGGCCTGCTGCAGAACCTGGATCTCTTCCAGGTTGAATTGCTCACCCAACAGCGTCACCTCTCCAGAAGCCTGCAGTGCTGCTATCGCCTGGGCATCCATCGCGCTGATGGCCTGCTGGAATTGTTTCATTTTTCCGCCAAGACGCTTGCCCAGCAGTGGAAAGTTGGGCTTGGCCACCAACTCTATAAAAGCAGACTCGTCGGCTGAATATTCAATCTGACGGATATTCAGTTCGTCAGCAATGTACCCCTCCAGCGCCCGCATCTCCTGGAGCAGCTGTTCGTCGCGATGTACCACCACAAGCTTCGACAGAGGCGTGCGTAGCCCAATTTTCACATCTTCACGCTTCTGCCTGCCTAACAGAATAACCTGCTGCATACGCTCAACCGCAGTCTCCAGTGCCGGATTCACATAACTCTCTTCCGCTTTCGGGTAGTCACACAGGTGCACCGAGTGAGGCTGCGGGGTTTTACCCGTCAGCCCTGACAGGGCACGATAGAGGTATTCCGAAAGAAACGGAGTAAAAGGGGCCATCACCAGCGACAGCTCCATCAGTACCGTATAAAGCGTGCTGTAGGCGGAGATCTTATCAGCCGTCACCTGCTCGCCCCAGAAACGCGCACGGTTCAGCCGGATGTACCAGTTGGTGAGGTCCTCAATAAAGGCAAACAGCTCCGGTACAACATTGTAGAGCCGATAGGCTTCCATCTCGTTTGCAATATTCAGCTTCAGCGTCTGCAGCCGCGACATTAACCATTTGTCCAACACATTGTCACCGAAGTGCATGCCCTTGTCCGGCGCCCAGTTATCAATGGCTGCATAAGTCTGCAGAAACGAAAAAGCGTTGTACCACGGCAGCAGCGCGCGGCGCGTCATATCGCGCACGCCGGAATCGGCAAACCGCTGCTCTTCACCGCGCACCAGGCCTGAGTTGATCAGATAGAGGCGCAGCGCATCAGCGCCATACTTTTCCATCAGCTCATCCGGTGGTGTGTAGTTACGCAGGCGCTTGGACATTTTCTTGCCGTCTTCGGCCATGACCATACCGTTGACAATGACATTGCGGAAAGCCGGCTTGTCGTAGATGGCCGCGGCCAGCACCGTTAAGGTGTAGAACCATCCACGGGTCTGATCCAGCCCTTCTGCGATAAATTCTGCCGGAAAGCCGGCGGCAAACATGTTTTCGTTTTCGAATGGGTAATGCAGTTGTGCATACGGCATTGAACCGGACTCAAACCAGCAGTCCAACACCTCTTCTATGCGGCGATAGGTACCTTCTTCCCCGTTCACCTCAAACGTCAGTGGATCTACAAACTCACGATGCAGATCGTCAACAGTTTCACCAGTGTACTGCGCAAGTTCCGCAATGGAACCCATACACACCGTGTTACCGGTTACATCGTTCATCCATACAGGCAGTGGCGTGCCCCACACGCGGTTACGCGAGATCGACCAGTCGATGGCGCCTTCAAGCCAGTTACCAAAACGGCCTTCTTTAATGTGCTCAGGGACCCAACGGATCTGCTGGTTTGCTGCCACCAGCTTATCCTTGATGGATGTCACTGCCACATACCAGGAAGGAATAGCCCGGTAGATCAGCGGCGTATCCGATCGATAGCAGTAGGGATAACTGTGCTGTATCACTTCCTGTCGATACAACATGCCGTGCTCTTTCAGGTATTTAATGATGTCTTTATCCGCTGCTTTGACATGCTGACCGGCAAAATCCGACACTTCATCGGTGAACTCACCCGATAGCGTCACGGGACAGACAAAGGCTTCAATCTCATGCGCGCGGGCAACCCGGTAGTCGTCTTCACCAAATGCCGGCGCCTGATGCACAATGCCGGTACCGCTGTCCGCAGTGACGTAATCATCACTGACCACCACAAAAGCACCTTCGTCTCTCAATCCGGCGAAGTAAGGAAACAGTGGTTCATAGCTCAGACCCACCAGGTCTTTGCCTTTGATACGCGCCAGGACGTCCATCTCGCCATAATGGGCCAGACGCTCTGCAGCCAGATAAATCTCCTGGCCCGTTTCCGCATCCCGCGCCAGCACATAATCAATATCATCCCCCACACACAGCGCCAGATTCGACGGCAATGTCCAGGGCGTTGTTGTCCAGGCCGCAAGAAAACGATCCTGGCCCTGAATCCTGAACAGCGCCGTCACCGCCGGATCCTGCACATCCATGTAGTTCGATGTGGCCTCAAAGTTCGACAGCGGGGTACCCAGCGCGGTGGAAATCGGCATGACCTTCACACCCTGATAGATCAGCCCTTTGTCCCACAATTGTTTGAAGACCCACCAGACGGATTCCATGTACCAGGCATCCATGGTTTTGTAGTCATCATCAAAATCGATCCAGCGACCCAGCCGGGTGATGGTATGCCGCCACTCCGCCACATAACGCTGCACGATGGCCCGGCATTCGTTGTTGTAGCCGGCCACACCCAGTTTTTGCACCGCTTCCGCGGCTGACATGTTGAGCTGCTTGTCAATTTCATGCTCGATGGGCAGACCATGACAATCCCAGCCGAAACGACGCAATACGTATCGTCCATTCATGGTCCAGTAACGCGGGACGATGTCCTTGATGGTACTGGCAACAAGATGACCGTGGTGCGGCAGCCCGGTGGCAAAAGGCGGCCCGTCGTAGAAGATATAAGGCTTTTTGTCTTTGGTGTTTTCCAAGGAGCGCGCAAACGCGCCGGTGGTTTCCCACAACTCGAGTATGTCGTGCTCCATGGAGACAAAAGAGAATTGTGTCTGATCACCTGACTGCGACATGGGAGTGAGTTACCCCGGATAAAAGAGGCGCGTATCTTACCGATGGTATGGCCAACTTGCATCTGCCAGCCTTGTCTCAAATGAAATGAGCCTGAAATCGGCTTGTTGAACTGGTTCATGATGTGAGGATGAAAACCATGATGAATTTCAACAACTTAACGACGTTAGACGCGATGGAAGCATTCCTCAACGGTACCCAATCGGGCAACGCCGGGCACCTGCAGTGAAGGGCTGCCCGGGGGTACCTGCGGGTTGATTCTGCTCATCAGGGCGATCTGGACAAGCGCAAAGGCCTGCAGCACGTCAATGCAGTGGACGAGGTCATGCAATATCAGGTTGTGGCCACGGTGCCTGGTGATGCCGAGCTCTGGAATGGGCAGAAACAGGGTTGCAAAAACCCCCCAGATAAATGACCGCTGCAAAGCGGACCGCGCCTGCTGGCGCTTGCGACCCGCTGGATCGGCATTCTGTGCAGCCAGAAAGCCGCTCACCATCACCACCACCAGAATCAGCAGCAGACTCAAAATGTTGGTACTCAAAGCAAAGCCCAGATCCGTCAGCAGATAAAAAGCTGCCAGACCGAGGAAAAGCTTCATTTTTATGTCAAAACCAATCTGCGTCGCTGCCATATTGGTAATGAATTGCTTCTTAAGCGCCATTTGATTCTATATTCAGTCGGTTTGAGACTGTCTACATACTCACGAAACTCAGGATCTTAGTACGCGCGCAGCGCTGGGCAGTTTCGCGAGCTTGGCGTTGACGGCTTGACTCGAGTGTTTGTTGTTTGGTTCCAACAGGCATGGGTCTAAGATGCCTTCAAGTACTGTGATTGGGGGTAGATCGCAGGCGCTGCCAGCTTCAGCTCTTGAACCCGGGTGTAAAGATAATTAGTCAGCGCCTGCCGTGTTTCGCAACGGGCAAGCTGCAGCCAGGGCAACGGGTCGCCAACCTCGAAACGGATGGTCGAGCCGAATTTGTTCAGCGCCTCGTGCATCAGCAGCGCCATGCGCAGCGGCGCCGCAATATGACTGGCCACATGAAACTTGCGGCTGTTGCGGCCGTGAAAGTAAACGGGCACGACGTCGGCGCAGGCCTCGCGGATGAGCTTGGCGGCAAACGTCGTCCACGGCGCATCCTGCACACCGCCAAAACCAAGATTTCCCGCGGTGGATACCATCCCGGAGGGAAAAATCAGCACAGGCACGTCTTCTGACAAGCACTCTAACGCCAGTTGCTTGGAGCGTATGTTGTTACGCAAAGCGGCTTTGCCTGGCTGAAAATCGATCGGCAGGAAATACGGCGCCAGGTCGCGATCCTGACACAACATGGCGTGAATCAATATCCTGAAATCACCACGGGCGCGCATCGCCAGATCACACAAAATCAGGCCGTCGACCACGCCGTAAGGATGGTTGGCAACAAACACCAGTGGACCGGCACGTGGAATTTTGGCGATCTGCCCGGCATCGACAGGCGCCTTGATCTGCATGTCCGCCAGCGCCTGGGCAAAAAACTCATACGCGTTGAACGGTTTGGCTTTCAGCTGCTGGTACACCGCCTGCACCTGGTTGCGCCCGAATAGCACTTCCAGGCGCGATATTAATTGGCGGGTAAACCAAGGGTCGGTCGGCTGCACATAAGAGATCTGTGGGACTTCGCGCACATAGCTGTGCTGGGCATCCATCTCGATGGCGTTCATACCAGACTCGACGGTAAGTTCGCGCCAAGATACTCGCTGACGGTGAAGAAATTATGACAAACGAATGGACACCCACCATTGGGTGAGCCGTGGTGCCAGGCACGAGGCACGCTGGCGCCAGGCACCAGGCTCATTTCCGAATCAAAAAACACTCTGCCTCTGAGACAACGGGAAGGGCCGTCTGAAGAGATCCGCAACTTCACTTTTAGCCCAGGCAGGTTTCTGCTAGCGTACGGCGACCCGCATTTGAAGCCCTGGACCAGATGTATCAACGCCTGCTTTACCTGTTGCTGCTTCTCCCGCTCGCCAGCCAGGCGCAGGAAAACCGCGCGCCGTGGTTACAACCCGACGTACTGAAAGCAGCAGGCGACATCGGCCTGACGGCAGAGCAGCAGCCGCTGTTTCGAAATGCGATTACCCACCTTGTAGAAAACCAGATTGCTGCAACCAATAAGTTGCTGCGCCGCAACAATATTGCAGATCTGAAACGCAAGCTGACCACGGTCACCAATCGGCAGTTCAAAAAAATGGACCAGGAGATGGCAGGGTTTCTGACACCCGAGCAGATACCTCAATACCAGATCTATCGCGACGCGCTGCGCGCGCACATGGCACGCTCTACCGTCCGCAGAGGGCGCAGCAGCAGCGCTGCCGTGAACGACACCGAAAGGTCTCTGGAACAGGGCGCGATACAGCATCACTGACAACCACGGCAAGAACCACCGCTGTCACTTCCCCATCACCGCTCCCAGAGTACTTGAGCATGACTGTAAAACAATTTATCCTAAATGCGAATGATTCTCATTACGCTAAATTAGGTTTAATACATGAATGCCATACACGCGCTGCTCGATCACGACATCACCCGCCTGTTTTTAATCCAAGCGTCGCAACCAACCGGCTCATGTACACCCAAAGCAAGGTATATTCTTTGCTTGAACTCGACCCCCTCACTGGTCATATTTGATCAACAGTCAGGCACGCAAATGAGACGCTGGGGGCCGGATATTCTGCGCTATCTCATAGCAACCGGCGCACTGCCGCAGCAATATCACCGGACGGGCACCTACTCCTGCAGCAAAGATCTGGTTATGCACTTGCTGCTTGCAGCAGCCGCTGCGCACCTGTCGCTGAACCGGATCAACGAATGTCCCGATCACACCAAGGAGCAGCCATGAACGACATCCTCACTGTGGAACAGCTACGCAACGTCCTGGGCACACCGCACCCGGCGTTAGGCGAAAAAAATATCGACCACATAGACGCTTATGCAGCAGCGTTTATCGCCGAGTGTCCATTTATTGTACTGTCCACGGCAGATGCCCAGGGCCGTGTAGACGCCTCGCCCAAAGGCGACAGCGCCGGCTTTGTCCAGGTTGAGGACAATAAGACCCTTGTCATTCCTGATCGACCCGGCAACAAACTGGCTTACGGCCACCAGAACATTCTGGCCAACCCGAACGTTGGCGTGTTGTTTGTGATTCCGCAGACCAACGAAACCTTACGCGTTAACGGCCGCGCTGCGTTAACCGCTGACCCGCAGTTGCTGGCGTCGCTGGCGGCCCGCGGCAAGCCGGCGGTGCTGGCTATCCGTATCACCGTTGAGGAGTGTTTTTTCCATTGCGGCAAAGCATTCATACGATCAGAGTTGTGGCAACCGGACAGATGGCAGGGGCGTCACCGAGTGTCGTTTGGTGAAATGTATGCGCAAAGAAAATCCCTCGACAACTCCGTTGCCGAGGCGATTGACGGGTCTATCGATCAGGATTATCGAGAGAATTTATAGCGGCACCGTTAAGAAGCAACCGCCAGCTTGTCGGCAAACTTGACATCATCCCGAAACAGCGGAGTCAGCGGACGACCCATGGCATAAGAATCCAGCACAAACTCGCGAATCGCTTCGCGCACCGCGCGCTCATCCGAACACTCAGACAACAGCTCTTTAAGCAGCCCTGCTTCTATTTCCGCTTCAAACTGGCTTTCGTATGGTCCGACATCCACACCTTCCCGGGTCTGGAAATACCAATCTCTGCTACCGGACAGGAACACCCGTTCCGAACGGAACCAGACACGCGCCTGTTCGTTGCCACGATTTACTTTCATACGATTACATCCAACTTCTGATGCCCCGCATGTTAACCCCCTGAGCAGATGTGTCTGTCGAGAGAATGTGGCGTTTGTAAGGATTAAGTGACTGCCTGCGCCTCAGTTACAACCCGGTTTGCCAGCAGTGCGTCTATCCGCACGGCCAGTTTCTCTATACTCGAAGCAAACATGGGCACCACCAGCTGGTCTACACCCAGAGCGCTGTAAGCCGCTACGGTGTCGGGTGTGACCGGGTGCCTGTTTGGTCCCACGATGATGCTGATATCCGCCAGACTGCGACCTTCGCTGGCCAGTTCACCCTCCAGATCGGGCAATCGATCTTCCAGTGCCTGCGGGGAGAGATCGTAGCCGTACCAGCCGTCACCCTGACGGGCAACCCGGCGCAAAGCAGCGGTACTTTCCCCGCCGAAATAAATTGGCGGATGCGGCTTCTGCACAGGCTTGGGATTAAAGTGGCAGGCGGTCAGGGTCTGCGTTGCACCATTAAACTCAGTGACGCCTGGTGCCCAGAGCGCTTTCATGAGATCGATGTATTCACTGCACAGTTGCCCACGCTTATGAAAATCGACGCCCAGGTTGTCCATCTCTTCTTTTAACCAGCCGACACCTACCCCAAAATCGACCCGTCCAGCGGATAGAAAATCGACATCTGCTACCATCCTGGCGGTATATACAGGTTGACGTTGTGGTACCAGTGCCACCCCTGTACCCAGCCGCAGCGTCCTGGTGTGAGCTGCGATATACGTCAGCGCGGTAAACGGATCCAGGAGGCCTTCAGGATCACCGGGCATGCGGCCATTATCACTGTACGGATAAGTGGATGCATAAGCAGGAAAGAACATCACATGCTCGGGCATCCAGATCCCATGCACCCCTTTGGCCTCCGCCAGCTGGGCGGCATCACGGATAAACGCCACCGGCGTGTGTGAACTGAAGGCCATGGCGATACTTAATTTCATAAATCTGCTCCTAACTCGTTACAATGGGCTTTTTTTGGCGAGCGCACTTTGTCTGCAACTTCCAACAGCAATGCGGCAGCAACTAATGCAATAGTCTCAGACGATAGCGAACGTCTGATTCTGGTCGATGAATATGACAACCCGATTGGCCACCTCAGTAAAGCCGCGTGCCACGATGGAGACGGTATCTTACACCGGGCATTTTCGCTGTTTATATTTAATTCGTCGGGCCAGCTGCTGATTCAGCAACGTGCCGCGGGCAAACGCCTGTGGCCAGGCTACTGGTCAAATTCCTGCTGTTCTCACCCGCGCGAGGGCGAATCCATGGCTGTTGCAGCGTTGCGGCGCTGTGAGCAGGAACTGGGGTTACGCACTAACCTGCGCTATCTGTACAAGTTCACCTACCAGGCCAGCTATCTCGACCTGGGTAGTGAACACGAGCTGTGTTCCGTCTTTATCGGACAGTTTGACGGTGAACCGAATCCAAACACCACTGAAATTGACGCCTGGCGCTGGGTCGATCCCGCAGAGCTGGATACCGCGCTGGCAGATCCCGCGCAGCCTTTTACCCCGTGGTTCCGGCTGGAATGGACCCGGCTGTACGAAGAATTTGCAGATGTACTGCCGCCGCGCTGACGGCGCCCGGGCAATGCCTGTCGGGCTGCTCGATATTCCCGTGCCGCGCAGTTAGAATGCGCATCGCAGCCTTAGCAGCATCTGTACTGCTCAACCCCCTTAGGAGAATGCATGGCGCGTTCCAACAGCCATAGTTCCAATTCCAGCAGCGATATCGGCATCAGCGGTTTTGCCAGCTATCTGCCACCCCACCGGGTGCAGCTGGCCGAATGGTGTCAGTGGACGGGCGACCAGTTCGATAAAATCCGCAACGTGGTCGGCAACAGTTTCCGTATGCGCGGCGCTAACGAAAATGCTTACACCATGGCCGCGACCGCGGTATTGCGACTCATCAAACAGTATGACATTCAAGCCAGCCAGATTGGCTTTCTCGGCCTCGGCACGGAATCCAGCACCGACAATTCAGCTGGAGCGGTGATTGTTAAAGGCATGGTCAACAACGCTCTGATCGGCATGGGTCAGGCGCCCATCAGTCGTGCCTGCGAAGTACCCGAATTCAAACACGCCTGTCTGGGTGGTGTTTACGCCATGAAAGCCGCTGCCCGATACCTGGCCACAGATGGTCGCGATCGCATTGCCATTGTGGTCTGCTCGGATATCGCCGAATACGAGCGCGCTTCCAGCGGCGAACCCACCCAGGGGGCCGGTGCGGTGGCAATGCTCATTGAGCCAAAAGCCAGACTCCTGAGTGTTGATCTGGAAACCAGCGGCAGCGCTTCGGCTTATCGCGGCCCGGATTTTCGCAAACCCTTTGTGCGTTTTATGGGCCAGAGTCACGGCCCCTATCTGCAACCCAGAGACTTCCCGGTATTCAACGGCAAATACTCCACAACCTGCTATATCGACGAAGTGCTCGCCGCGGCGCGGGATCTGTTCAGCCGGGTCAAAGAAAAGCCCAGCACATTCATGCGCAGCATGGTGGCCAGCTTTCTGCACCGCCCTTATCAGCGCATGGCAGAAACCGGCCTTGCATTCACGTTCCTGCTGGCGCTGGCCCTTGGCGACGCGGACGACCAGCAGGAATTGTTACAGTACGCACATGGTGCGGATGTTGATCCGGATCAGCTGATCACCGAGCTGACCACTGAAACCGATGTTTACCGCCTGGTCGAAGAAGGCAATATCAGCGAAGAGTTGTTTCCCATCTCCAGCAAAACGGCAAAACACTTCCGCACCACAGGTCGATTCAGTGAACTGATGACCACCTTGGGTGAGCTGGAAATGAAAGAAGTGGGTAATCTCTACACCGCTTCGCTGCCTGCATGGATGGCTGCTGGTGTTGAAAACGCACTACGCAACCGCCTGGATGTCACCGGCAGAAGCATCCTGACCATCGGCTACGGCAGCGGCGATGCTGCTGAGATCATCCCCATGTCGTTTGTTGAAGGATGGCAGCAGGCCGCCGAAAAAATCGGCTTTGCTTCCAGTCTGGCTAACGCAAACGACCTGGTTGAGTCTGACTACATCAAACTGCACGATGCTGATCAGGTAGCGCCGACTACGGAGATCAGCGGTGTATTCCACATTGACCATGTTGGCCAGGGCGAGCTGAGCCACGACAATCGCGGCATCGAGTACTACAGACTTACGAGCTAGTCGTCATGGATTTCGGCTTAGGCGCAGACGCCGAAGACGTCGCCTGGGTAAACTGATCAAACCAGTCATCAGCGGACATACGCACCCTCGCACGCATACCCTTTTTGATCTGCGCCAATCCGCCCGGTGGAAACGTTGCCAGCCGCTCACACAATGCTCTGCTGGTATTGAGCACCTGATCATCCGCTACACACTGTTGAGCAAACCCCAGTTCCACCAGCCGTGATCCGGCCTGCCGGTCCCCTGTCAGCACCAGTTCCGCCATGGCTGCCTCACTGTGACGCAGGCTGAGCCAGGCCAGATTGTACGGCGCAGCCATACCGATCTGCGCCTCACCCACCTGCAGGAAGGCGTGCTCGCCAACAATCAGAAGATCACAGGCGATGGCCAGCGCGGCACCACCGTTGATCGCATATCGTTCCAGGGCACCGACAATGGGCTTGCGAGCGTTAAACAGACTTCGATGTGCACCCCGCCAGATCTGTTGGAAGTCCTCTAGCCATGCCGGCGGCGGCGCTTCGTTAAATGACTTGAGATCCAGCCCGGAACAGAATGCGCCCTCCGCCCCACGCAGCAGAATCACGCGCACATCGTCGCGAGCATCCAATTCTGTGAAGCGGGCGGCAAGGGCCAGACCTAAAGGTCCATTAATGGCATTTTTCCGCTCCGGCCGGTTCAACACCACTTCTGCCCAACCATCGTGGACAATGGTTTCGACCGCTTCGTGTTCCGTCGTCTGCTGCGCCATTACCCCTCCTGAATCAACAACCAGATGCCACTCACAACAAGAATCATCCCAAGCACTTCACGGCGATGCAATCGCTCGCCGAGCAACCAGACCGAGGTTATCACGGTAAACAGCAGTTCGATCTGACCCACAGCACGCACAACCCCTGCGTTCTGCAGGGTCATGGCGGTGAACCATCCTGCGGATGCAATCATACCGATTACCCCTACCCACAATGCTGCTCGCCAGGCACTCAACGCTTTGCTGATCTGGCCCGGTTCGCGCAGCTGCAGATAAGTGCCCATCACCAAAGTCTGCAGGGAAACTGCCACAAGCAGTGTCAGCCCCGCCCGCTGCAGGAATGTGCCTGCATCCAGCGATAGGCTTGCGCCGCGAAAACCAATGGCAGATATGGCAAAGCCCGCTCCCGCTGCCAGTCCCAGCCACATCGCGCGATTCGGCTTGAGCAGATCTTTGAGCCCCACACGACCGGACAGCAACACCACCCCTGCCAGGCTCAGACAAATGCCCGCCACCACCCACATGCTGACGGTATCACTGAGTATCACCAGTCCAAACAGAGCAGCCTGTGCCGCTTCGGTTTTAGAGTAGGCTGTACCGACAGCAAAGTTGCCGGTGGTAAAAGACTGCAGCAGACAGGCCGTGGCAACAATCTGAGCCACCGCGCCGGTGAGCACATACAACCAGAACTGCGCGTTGAAACCCTCAAACTGCCCCTGCCAGAGCCACAGCCCGTACATCCAGGCAAACGGCAGCGCGTAGAGAAAACGCACATAAGCCGCCCCATTAACCGACAGCGCCCCGGTCAGCCGCTTCTGCAGCAGGGAACGGAGGTTCTGCAGAAATGCCGCAACCACGGTAATGGCCAACCACAACTCCATCAGGATGCCGCCAGCATTCTCACGCGATCCGGGTGCCGGGTCAGATAAACAAAACGGCCAAGAAGCGCAGCCGCAGCCACCGCCAACCCGACAATCAAACCCACCCAGTACCCATAGACACCGTAATCTAACGATTCAAAGTAGCCGAAACCGAGTGTCCAGGACACCGGAAAAGCAATAAACCAGTAGCTCATCACGGCAATCAGAAATGGCCGGCGGGTATCTTTAAAGCCACGCAACACACCCATAGCAGTGGCCTGCAGGTCATCAAAGGGCTGATAGATGGCAACAAAGATCATGAGTTGCGCGGCCAGCGCGACAACCGCCGCCTCGGTACTGTACAGGGCAGCAATCCACTGTCGGCCAAACACCAGAGCAAGGGCCGCCATTACAGCAAAAGCCAGTGAAGTACCCAGTGCCACCCAACCACTGACCTTCGCTCCGTCAAGATCACCGGCACCCACATTTGTACCCACTCGTATCGACGCCGCCATGCCCAGCGCGTACGGCACCATAAAAGCCAGCGCGCCGATGTTACTGGCAATCTGATGTGCAGCAATGGCGGCAACCCCCAGTCTGCCTATCATGAGGGTCAGCGAGGAAAACAGTGAAAACTCAAGGAAGATCGCCAGACCAATAGGCACACCCAGCACCACCAGCCGCCTGATCGCGGTGAGATCAGGCCAGGAGAACCGCGCGTAAAAACCGGCCTGACGAATGCGTGAATATCGTACGACCAGCAACATGGCCAGCAACTGATAGAGCAGCGCAATCACCGTTGCCCAGCCGCACCCTTCTCCACCCATCGCAGGCACCCCAAAGCCGCCGTAAATGAACCAGTAGTTCAGCGGCAGTTTCAACAGCAGCGCAGAGGCGGTAATCAGGAGCGCGGGCAGGGTCCAGCCCGATCCTTCGCACAGGTAACGCAGGCAGTAATACAACAACGCCGGGATCACCCCCCAGCTCATCGCCAGCAGGTAGGCTCTGGTCACCGGCAGCGCCTCGGGATCAACCCCGATGAGGTGATACAACGGATCCAGGTGGCGGAACACCATAAAAAGCGCTATTCCGCCAACCAGGGCAATCCACATGGCCTGGCGCACAACCTCTCCGCCCGCGTCCAGCTGACCTGCGCCACGCAACTGCGAAACGGTCGGGGTAACGGCCATGACAATCCCCGAGACCAGGAACATCAGCGGCCAGAACACCACTGTGCCCAGCGCAACACCGGCGAGTTCTACTGCACTTACCCGACCAGCCATGAGGGTATCTGCCAGGCTGAACCCCATCTGTGCCAGCTGGGTGAAAACCAATGGCAACGCCAGCCGAAACAAGCGCATGAACTCGGCACTGTAAATGCTCAATAAACTGTATCCGGCATCAGGCTTTGATCGAAACCCCGTCATTGTAACCTGCGCCGCACTGTGGATCCGCCTGGTAAATAAGAATCATTATCATTGACGGAGCATAGATTAAAGCCGTATTTAATAGATACAGCCTATGGCCATGATTCAGACAATCAAATAGCCAGCGCAGGCACAAAGCATATACTCATCATCAGTCACTTTATTGTGTGACTCGCGAAGAACACAAACCCACTTAATTTATTGGAGTTCCAAACCTATGGACTTAAAGGACAGCAATACTTTGCAGAACCTGAAAGATGCCTTTGCTGGCGAATCTCAGGCAAACCGACGCTACCTCTACTTTGCCGCAAAAGCAGACGTAGAAGGCGAAAACGACGTGGCTGCCGTATTCCGTTCCACCGCTGAAGGTGAAACCGGTCACGCCCATGGTCACCTTGAGTACATGGAAGCAGTTGGCGATCCAGCAACCGGTTTGCCCATCGGCAGCACCGGCGACAACCTGAAAGCCGCTATTGCTGGCGAAACCCACGAATACACTGACATGTATCCGGGTATGGCAGCCACCGCACGTGAAGAAGGCTTCGACGAAATTGCCGACTGGTTCGAAACCCTGGCAAAAGCCGAGCGTTCTCACGCCAATCGATTCCAGAAAGCTCTGGACGCAATGGCGTAAGACAGACTGCTGCCGCGGAATTTTCGCGGCAGCAGGCAAAAGGGTCCGCTTGCGGGCCCTTTGCAACCCTCCTGTCTTATCCCTGCTTGACCGTGACCGGCCGCAACCGCTACAGGCCCGGTGTCGTCCGGCACCCCAAACAGACTATTAAAGGATAGAAGATGCGCGAAGGCAGTTTAGAAGCCCCCGATCGTCAGCCACTGGAATGGCGTAGCGATGAGTTTTACGACAAAGAGAACCTGTACACCGAACTCGAGCGAGTCTTCGACATCTGTCACGGCTGCCGCCGCTGTGTCAGCTTGTGCGATTCTTTCCCTACACTGTTTGATCTGGTTGACGAGTCCGACACCTTCGAGGTTGATGGCGTGGACAAAGACGATTACATGAAAGTTGTCGACCAGTGTTTTCTCTGCGATCTGTGTGCCGAAACGAAATGTCCTTATCTGCCGCCGCACGAATGGGCGGTGGATTTTCCACACCTGATGCTGCGCGCCAAAGCCTACAAGTTCAAAGAGAAAGACACCAAGTGGCGCGACCGGCTGATCACGTCCACAGACCCGATTTTTGACGCGATATCCGTGCCTGGCGTGGCCCAGTCCGCCAATGCCGCTGCGGGATCAAAAACCCTGCGTAAGCTCGGCGAACAGGCGATTGGCATCCACGCGCACGCACCACTACCGCATTTTGAAGCCAGGCCTTTGACCAAACGCATCCCCGAACATCACAGCGCCGGTCAGTCACCGGTCAGCACCGACCGCACTACGGGTAAAGTGGCCATTTATGTCACCTGTTATGGCGACCACAACGAACCCCAGGTTGTCGAAGACATGATCAAAGTGCTGCAGCACAACGGTATCAGCGTGAAAATTCTGCAGGATGCCAGATGCTGCGGCATGCCCAAGCTGGAGCTGGGCGACCTGAACAAAGTGGCCCGCCTGAAAGATGCCAACCTGCCGACATTTCTGGCCGCCATTGAAGAAGGTTACGACATTATCGCGCCGATTCCTTCCTGCGTGCTGATGTACAAACAGGAACTGCCGTTGATGTTTCCCCAGGACCAGGACATCGCCAGGGTCAAAACACATTTCTTTGATCCCTTTGAATACCTGATGTTGCGCCACAAAGCAGGGCTTGTGAAAACAGATTTCAACCACAGCCTTGGCAAAGTCGCCTATCACGTTGCCTGCCATCAGCGGGTGCAGAATTTCGGTATGAAGACCCGTGACTTTCTGCAGCTCATTCCAGATACACAAGTGACCGCCATTGAACGTTGCTCGGGACATGACGGTACTTACGCGGTAAAAGAAGAAACCTACGAAAAAGCCATGAAAATCGCTCGACCCGTGGTGCGCCGTGTCACCGAAGCCGAGCCCGACACGTTCGGTTCAGACTGCCCCATGGCAGGACGGCTGATCGCACATGGCATGGAAGGCGAACAGGAACCCCAACACCCTTTATCAATGGTAAGACAAGCTTATGCCATCTAACACAAAACTGACGCGCAGCGACCTGTGGAGCCTGGAAGAATACTCAGAAAAGCGTAAAGACTTCCGCGCTGAGGTGCTCGCACATAAGAAAAACCGTCAGGTGCGTTTAGGCGATCACGCCACCCTGTACTTTGAAGATGCCCTCACAATGAAGTATCAGGTGCAGGAAATGTTGCGCATCGAAAAGATTTTCACCGCACCGGAAATAGAAGAGGAACTGGGTGCTTACAACCCGCTCATTCCAGACGGTCGCAACTGGAAAGCCACATTCATGATCGAATACCCGGATGCAGAGGAGCGCCGGGTAGCGCTGACCACTATGCCGGGCATCGAACACAAAGTGTGGGTAAAGGTGGGCGACAACAGCAAAATCTACGCCAATGCCAACGACGACCTTGAACGATCCAACGAAGAAAAAGCATCAGCCGTGCACTTCATGCGCTTCGAGCTCGATGGCGACAGTATTGCGGATGTCAAAGCAGGTAAAGCCATCTCAATGGGTATTGACCATGACATCCTGCCTTACCGCGTCGAGGTGAACGCCCAGACTGCAGCAAGCCTTGCGGCAGACCTGTCCGATTAAGCGGCCAGTTCCGGCGCTGCGGCTTGTTTCAGCACAGCGCCCAATTCTTCCAGCAGTGCGGTTCGCGTCGACGTGCTGCGCCAGCACAGTCCAACAACCCGGTGGGGTGGATTGCCTTTGAACGGAATGTAGCGCACCCCACCGCCTTTGTGCACAGCAAGCTTTGGCATCAGCGTGATGCCCGCATTGGAGGCCACCATCTGCCGCAGCGTCTCCAGCGAAGTGGCGCGGAAACTGGTGTTTTCTACCGCCTGATGCGCGTTGCACACATCCAGAGCCTGGTCGCGCAGGCAGTGCCCGTCTTCCAGGAGCAGCACCTCTTCGTCCTCCAGGTCCGCCAGGGTGACAGACGTTTTTTTCGCCTTCGGGTGGTGCTTTGCCGCGGCAAACAGAAAGGGTTCGTTGTACAGCACCCGCTCGGTCAAACTGTCTTCTTCAACCGGCAGCGCCAGAATCACCGCATCCAGATCTCCCTGTTTGAGCATCCGCGTGATCTGCGCGGTCTGGCCTTCCGTGAGCTGCAGCCGCAGGTTAGGAAAGGCGCGCCGCATGGGACTTAAAATTTTGGGCAGCAGGTAGGGTGCTATGGTGGGAATGATGCCGAGACGGAAATCACCCCCCAGCGGGTCACGATATTGTTCAGCCATGCTGGTTAAGGTATTCACCTCACGCAGAATCTTCTGTGCCTGCTGCACAATCTGTTCACCCGCCGGAGACAGCATCACCTGGCGGTTCGTACGCTCAATGAGTGTGACGTCCAGCGTCTCTTCCAGCTTTTTCAACTGGGTGGACAACGTCGGCTGGCTGACAAAGCAGGCCTCCGCCGCGCGACCAAAGTGTTTATGTTCCGCTACCGCAACCAGATAGCGTAAATCCCTGAGATTCATGTCTTGTTTCCGCACACGTTAAGCTGCAGCCAATGTACAGAAAACAGACTTTATCACCAGTCCTGTTGCTCAGGCCGACGTCACCGGTGGTGATGAATGCCGCGAATTAATCGCGCACTGAGCTTGCGACCCACCGCATAAGCCGCTGCCGCTGCCATCGGATGTCGGGTGAGGGCAAAGGCGGCAGCCGCAAAACTGCCACCCAGCACCCAGGAATGCAGCTGCGGGCTGCGGGCGTTTCCAGACGTTACCCGGGTAACCGTATGTTCACAATTATTGGTCAACAGATTGTAGCCCCGTCCGCTGTCCAGGTCAGCGTGCACCCGGGTCAACATCTTATGCCGTGCAGCAGCGCCAGGACGGGTAATGTACATGCGTTTGCCCGCGCGAAACTCGCGTTCTGAGCAGACGTGTTCACCTCGAAACGGGGTATTGTGCAGAACCCGGCCACCACCCAGAGCAACGCCCCGGTGCATCACCAGCCCTTTGCGTCGGGAAACAATGTCCCCTGGTCGCGCATACGCCATTTTCAATCTCCAAAAAGTGCAATCAAACCCACCCGGCGTTCCACGAGCAGCGCGCTTGCTGCACGTGCGGCTGCCTTGCACGAACTGTTCCAAGAGTTAACCGATTGATTTTTAACAGATTTTCCCAGAACAAGGCTGCTGATAACCGGGCGGGCTGGCGAGACTTACCAACTGTTGGTGAGTTTTGACTACTGGCTCCTCTGCACCATGTAATCAATGGCAGCTGCCAGGTCTTCATCACTGCAATCGAAACACATGCCTCGCGGCGGCATGGCCGGCGGAATGCCTTCGATGGTGGTGGCAAGCAGCAGATCAGCGCCTTTTGCGATGCGTGGTGCCCAGGCTTCAACATCACCTGTTTTGGGTGCCCCGCTCAGACCCGGTGTATGGCACGAAAAGCAGTAGTTCTGGTAGGTCTTTTCGCCCGGGTGGGCGGGCGGTGCAGCATTCGCCTGGTCAACAGCAGCCACCGTCTCCCCAGGGGATGCCGGCGGCGTATCGGCCTGACCGCAGGCCATGGTCAAACTTCCCAACCCGGCTATGAGCAGCCATCGCGCAAATCTCATGCGTTGTCCTGTTACCGTGATCACCTTTGCCCTGTGCTCCTGTTGTTACCTAAGCCTGTTCATCCAGCTGAAATTTATCCGCGTCCTGCCAGACAGGAAACGAAGCCCGCAACGACAATAAGGTTGCAGGTTCCAGCGTGGCTGTGATGATATCAGCATGGTCCATACGTTCAGCTAAAATTTCGCCATCGGGCGCATAAATGCCACTACCCCCGGCATAAACAACACCATTGCCATCAGTACCCACGCGATTGACGCCGGCGACATAAGCCTGATTTTCAATGCTGCGCGCGCGCAACAGGGTGTTCCATGCACTCTGTCGGGCGGCTGGCCAGTTCGCCAGGCAGACCATCAGGTCGTAATCATTGCGGTTACGCAACCAGACCGGGAAACGCAGGTCGTAACAGACACTTGCCAGCACACGCCAGCCGTTGACCTCAAACACCAGCCGCTCCGAGCCGGCACTGTAGTGCTCATGTTCTTCTGCCATACGAAACAGATGGCGTTTGTCATAGGTGAGCAGTTGCGCGCCCGGCGTTGCACAGATAAAGCGATTGAAGTACTGGCCTTCATCGATCACCACCACAGAGGCACAGATGTGCTTCTGCAGTGTCACTGCCCGGTCACGCAGCCAGGTGACTGCTTCGCCGTGCATGGATTGCGCAACTGCCTGACTGGCCATGGTGAATCCGGTTGAAAACATCTCCGGCAACAGCAACAGATCACTTTTGTCAGGCACCTGCTGTAACAGCCTGGCAAACAGCTCGAGGTTAGCCTCACAGTCATGCCAGTGCGTTTCAGTTTGTACCAGACTCAGGGTCAGAGGCTGCACAGAATTTCTCCAGCGCGGGCCAGCGTGGCATCATCTTTGGCGAAACAGAATCGCAATAGTGACGCTGGCGCCTGGCTCCGATCCTGGTAGAACACCGAAACAGGGATAGACGCCAGCTTCAGCTCTGCGGTCCAGCGTTTGGCCAGCTCCACATCTTTCGATGGGTTGACAGCCCCATAATCAAGCAGTTGGAAGTAAGTGCCGGCACTGGCTCGCCAGGTAAACCCAGAGCCTTGTAACTGGCTCAGAAAATAGTCGCGTTTACGCTGATAAAAGGCCGGCAGCTGCAGATGATGTTCCGGATGCGCGTTCAGAAAATCGGCAATACCAAGCTGCACAGGCGTATTGACGGTGAAATTCACAAACTGATGGATGCGGCGAAACTCCGCGGTCAGCTGCGGCGGCGCAACACAGTACCCCACTTTCCAACCGGTCACGTGATAGGTCTTGCCAAAGGACGACACCACAAAACTACGCGCGTAAAGATCCGGATACCGGCACATGCTGACGTGCGGCCGGTCGTCAAATACGATGTGTTCATAGACTTCATCCGCCAGTATGTAGAAATCATGGCGTTCTGCAAGCTGGCGCAGCGCCGCGATATCCGCCTCGGAGCAGACGGCACCAGTTGGGTTATGTGGCGTGTTAATGATGATCAAACGGGTGCGGGAAGACATTCGCGCGGCCACCTGGTTCCAGTCAATGCTGAAGTCAGGACCTGACAGCGGAATGTGGATGGTTTCACCTCCCTGCAGAGCCACCACAGGCGCGTAGCTGTCGTAGGCGGGGTCAAACACAATCACTTCATCACCGGTCCGCACGACCGCAGCGATGGCGCAGAACAGCGCTTCCGTTGCGCCGGCTGAAATGGTGATCTCTGTATCCCCGTTCACCTGGGCGCCATAAAGGCTGGCGACTTTATCTCCTACTGCGTAGCGCAATGACTCAACGCCAATCATGGGCGGATACTGATTAAAGCCGTGGGTCAGGTAGTGCTGTACCCGCGCCAGCAGAGCCTCGGGGCCATCAAAATCAGGAAACCCCTGCGACAGATTGATGGCGTTATGCTCCAGGGCCAGTGCACTCATCACACTGAATATGGTGGTGCCGACATCCGGCAGCTTACTGTCCAGCCTGGGGCTCACTGTGCGCGTGCGTCCTTATGTAAATGCAGGCGCATACTCGCACACACTCGCGGATGCGCAAGGGGTTGGCGGCAACTCTCACAAGTTAATATCAAAATATTTTGATATTAATGCGACAGGGCTGTTAGGATGCGCGCCTCTGACCACCTTACTCGCGTTTTACTATTTTGCAGACCCTATCGTCCATGCCAGCCCAAGTCAGCGACAATCCCACATCATCCGTGGCTGCAGCCGTCGACGTGGTGCGCTTGTCAAAAGCGCTGGGTGATCTGCTGCGCACTCAGATTCTTGCGGTGCTGGCGCAGAATTCTTTTGCGGTGCTGGAACTCTGCAGCATTTTCGACAAACCGCAGCCGGCGCTGAGCCACCACCTGAAGAAGCTGGCGGATGCCGGCCTGGTCAACCGACGCCAGGAAGGCACCAGTATTTTCTACCAGCGTGCACATCCGGAAGACCCGCTCACTGAAGCAGCATTTACCTGTATCGACAGCCAGACCCTGAACGCTGAACTGTTGAATAATGTGCAGCAGATCTACCAGCAGCGGGTGCAACGCTCTGCACATTTTTTTGCCCATCAGGCAGATGCACTGGCACAGCAGACGGCATTGATCTGCGCGCCGGAGGTTTATATTGATACGGTGCTGGATTGCGTGCACAACCACAGTCAGCTGCCGCTGCAGAACGCCCTGGAGATTGGGCCTGGCAACGGCGCTCTGATGCTGGCCCTGGCACCTTTGTGCAGACACATCACCGGCATAGACAACGCCGCCGAGATGCTCAACGAAGCCAGCAGGACGTTAGCACAGGTGGACAATGTCACGTTGCAGGAGCAGGACTTCTCATCCTTGCCGGGCACCCGGCAGTTTGATTTCATCGCCGCGGCCATGGTGTTACATCATCTGCCGGCCCCAGCTGAATTTTTCAGACAGGCGCGCACCCTGATGACCGACAACGCGCTGCTTGTCGTTGCGGAACTGTGTCGCCATGAGCAGACCTGGGTGAGCGACCTGTGCGCTGACATCTGGCTCGGTTTTGATACAGAAGATTTAGATCGTTGGGCAACTCAGGCCGGAATGACCGCTGTACATCAGCAGTATCTTGCCCAGCGAAATGGCTTTCGCGTTCAGGTGAGTGCATTTGCGCCTGCCTGTTAATCCTTTACCGACAACCCTGACCTAAGGAATTCTTCACATGACCGACTACAAAGTCGCCGATATCTCCCTTGCTGAATTTGGCCGCAAGGAAATCTCCCTGGCAGAGGCTGAAATGCCTGCGCTGATGTCTTTGCGCAACACTTACATGGACCAGCAGCCGCTGGCAGGCGCTAAGATCATCGGCTGTATTCACATGACCATTCAGACCGCTGTGCTGATTGAAACCCTCACCGCACTGGGGGCCGAGGTACGCTGGTCGTCCTGCAACATCTTCTCGACCCAGGACCACGCAGCCGCCGCCATGGCGGCCAGTGGCGTGCCGGTATTCGCCTGGAAAGGTGAAACCGAAGAAGAGTACGAGTGGTGTATTCAGCAGACCATCTTAAAAGATGGCCAACCCTGGGACGCCAACCTGCTGCTGGATGACGGTGGCGACCTGACCCAGATCATTCACAATGAATATCCGCAGATGCTGAAATCCATTCATGGCATCAGCGAAGAGACCACCACAGGCGTTCACCGCCTGCTGGAAATGATGCGCGAAGATCAACTCAAAGTACCCGCCATCAACGTAAACGACGCCATCACAAAGTCAAAGAACGACAACCGCTACGGCTGTCGCCATAGCCTGAACGATGCGGTGAAAAGAGCCACCGATATGCTGATGGCGGGCAAACGCGCGCTGGTGGTTGGCTATGGCGATGTGGGTAAAGGTTCGGCACAGAGCCTGCGCCAGGAAGGCATGATTGTGCGTGTCAGTGAAGTTGACCCGATCTGCGCCATGCAGGCCTGTATGGATGGTTATGAAGTAGTGTCTGCCTACAAAGATGGCATAAACACCGGCCGCACCGAAGACATCGATATGCGCCTGATGCAGGACACCGACCTGATTGTGACCTGCACCGGGAATGCGAATGTGTGTGATGCTGCCATGTTACAGACCATCAAATCCGGAGCTGTGGTCTGCAACATCGGCCACTTCGACAACGAAATCGACACCGCCTACATGCGTAAGCACTGGCGCTGGGACAAGGTAAAAGACCAGGTCCATCAGATTTTCCGCTCCGACGATCGCCTGGATTACATCGTGCTGCTGTCCGAAGGCCGCCTGGTCAATCTGGGCAACGCCACTGGCCATCCCTCACGCATCATGGACGGTTCGTTTGCCAACCAGGTGCTGGCGCAGATGCACCTGTTTGAGCAGGCCTGGGCCGATCAGCCGGAAAATCAGCGTTCTCCCATCACCGTCGAAGTGCTGCCGAAGAAGCTCGACGAAGAAGTGGCTGCACTCATGGTCAAAGGTTTTGGTGGGGTGGTTACCCAACTCACCGACAGCCAGGCCAGGTACATTGGCGTGACCACGGAAGGACCGTTCAAGCCGGACAGCTACAAGTACTGAAACAGCTTCAGCCGAAGGAGCATCCGGCGCCATGCCATCACTGCAGAACATCATAGCGCTGCTTGATCTCACAGAGATTGAGCAGAATCACTACCTGGCAACCAGCCCCAACGAGGGCTGGCAGCGTGTTTATGGTGGGCAGGTGATTGGCCAGGCGCTGGTCGCAGCATCGCGAACCGTCGACGAAAGTCGCCATGCACACTCGCTGCATGGCTACTTTCTGCGTGCCGGGGATACCGCGATTCCAATCCTCTACAAAGTTGACCGTATTCGCGATGGCCGCAGTTTCACAACCCGGCGTGTGGTTGCCATTCAGCGCGGCGAAGCAATTTTCACCTTGTCCATTTCCTTTCAGGTTGAAGAAGAAGGCCTGTCGCATCAGTTCCCCATGCCACAGACACCGGGACCTGAAAGCCTGATTGACGAAAGCGAACTGCGGGCGGAACAGGCCAAAGACTGGCCCGAGGAGTTTCAGGATTCATTCAGCAGCACTTCACCCATACAGATGCGGCCGGTAGACCCGCTGGATCTGATGAATCCGGCTCCGGCACCACCTTCACAGATGTGCTGGATGCGCACCCGGGAAGCTTTGCCTGATGATCAGCGGCTACACCAGTGCGTATTGGCTTATCTGTCCGACTGGTCGCTGCTGGACACGGCCACTCGACCCCATGCCATCAGTTTCATGCAGGATAATGTGCAGATGGCAAGCCTGGATCATGCCATGTGGTTTCATCGACCTTTCCGCGCCGATGAGTGGCTGCTCTATGCTCAGGACAGCCCCGCGGCCAGCGGTGCGCGCGGATTCAACCGTGGCCTGATCTACAATCAGGCCGGTGATCTGGTGGCGTCCACCACCCAGGAAGGACTCATGCGCATGCACAGCGCCCCTCGCCAGCCCACACAATAACGGCAAGAAGAGGCGGTGGCGCCATGTCGCCTTTACAATCTCACGGTGATAGCTGGCTATACAATATCCCACTGCACAGGGATAATGGCCGGCTTTGCGCGTGCAATATCGTGTGCGTTGTATCTTTAATGGGGATCTTTATAAATGGCGGATGTAAACGCAATTGCGGCGTCGGTTGAATCGCTGAAACAGCATTTCGAGAAACACAACTATATCTGCAGCGACCAGATTGCCACCGCGGTATACCTGGCGTTCAATCTGAAAAAACCGATCCTCATCGAAGGACCCCCAGGCGTCGGCAAAACCGAGCTGGCCAAAACCACCGCGGAAATGTTTGATCTACCCATGATCCGGCTGCAGTGTTACGAAGGCCTGGACGAAGCCAAAGCGATTTACGAGTGGAAGTATGGCAAACAGCTGCTGTATACCCAGGTGCTCAAAGAAGCGCTGGATGAAGTGCTCGACGGCGCCAAAGGCTTTACCCAGTCGGTAAAACGCCTGCACGAGTTCGGCGATATTTTCTTTTCAGAGGAATTTCTTGAACCGCGTCCATTGATGAAGGCGCTGCAGCAGGACGACGGCTGTATTCTGCTGATTGACGAAGTTGACAAGTCTGACCACGAGTTTGAATCCATGCTGCTGGAGATTCTGTCCGATTTTCAGGTTTCCATACCGGAAATCGGCACGATTAAAGCCAACAAAGAACCGCCGATGGTATTTCTGACCTCCAACAACACCCGGGAGATTTCTGATGCGTTGAAAAGGCGCTGCCTGCATCTGTATATTCCCTTTCCGGATGTGGATCTCGAACAGCGGATCATCCGCGCGCGTGTGCCGGAGGTGCCGGACGAGTTACGTCGTCAGATGGTGGAATTCATTCACGAACTGCGCGCCCTGGATCTGAAGAAAGTACCTGCTATCTCAGAGACCATTGACTGGGCACGCACGCTGTTGCTGCTGCATACTGAGTCTTTAGAGCCGAAACTCGTGAAAGACACCCTCAACGTGATTCTGAAGTTTCAGGAAGACATCGAAAATGTCGAAGCGGAACTGACCTCCATCACCAACAAGATACGTAAGTAGCGAGCACTGCAGAACCCACATGGAACGCGAACTCACCAATTTCATCCGCGCTCTGCGCATGGCGGACGTGCGCATATCCACGGCGGAAACCCTGGATGCGATGAACACCGTCGAACTGGTGGGTTATCGCGACCGTGAGTTTCTCAAACACTCGCTCTCGCTGGTGTTGCCTAAGACACCCGACGAAAAAGAGACTTTTGACCGCTGTTTCGACGAGTTTTTCACATTCGAAGAGCTCAGCGGCGATCGCGACAGCGCAGCAGCGGATAGCGATGGGGAAGCGGGTGAAGACCAGGAGGGTGACGGCGGGGAAGGAGGCAGCGGCGGCCAGCGTCCACCCGGAGAAGCTGCCAGCGGCAGGAAGAAGAAAAGCAAAGCCAAGAAACCGAACAATCTGTACGAAGAAGAACCGGAAGAGGATCTTGGCCCGGGTGAGATGAGTCAGCCCAGTGGCGAGCTGTCACAGCTGCTGATGTCCAACTCCAAAGTTGAGCTGACCATGGCGATGGCAGAAGCCGGTGAAGTGATCGGCGTACGGGACATCAAAATTTTCACCCAGAAAGGTTTGTACACCCGGCGCATCATGGATGAAATGGGCCTGGCGGATCTGAATCAGGAAATCAGCAACCTGCGTGAAGCCCCTTCCATACCATCACGTCGTCTGGGCCAGGAGTTGAAACGCCGGCGCGACTGGCTGCGGGAACAGGTGCGCGATTACGTGGAACGGCAGTTTCTGCTCAATGCCGACGTGTCCGGCAGAAAGCTGCGGGAAGAGCTGCTGCGTAAGGTCAAACTCTCCAACGTTGAACACCGCAATTTCCGTCTGATCCAGGAAATGGTGTTCAAAATGGCCAAAAAGCTGACCACCATGCATTCCCGACGTAAGAAAGTTTTCAAACGCGGGGCGTTGAACGTGCCGCGCACTCTGCGTCATAACATGTCTTACGACGGCGCCATATTCGACCTGCACTGGAAGTCGGTGAAAATTGACCGGCCCAAGGTATTTGCCATCTGTGACGTGTCCGGCTCCGTTGCCACTTACGCCCGCTTTATGCTGATGTTCCTGTACAGCCTCGATGAAGTGATGCCGAAAGTACGCAGCTTTGCATTCTCATCAGATCTCGCAGAAGTCACTGACCTGTTCAACCGCAACAAAATAGAAGACGCCATTGCCAAAGTGCTGCGCGACTACGCCGGCGGCTCCACCGATTACGGTCAGGCTTTCCTGGATTTCCGCAAACTGTGTATGGACGACGTCGACAACCGAACCACAATTATCATTCTCGGTGATGCGCGCAACAACTACGGTGAAGCCCACGCGGAGATTCTCAAAGAGATGTACGACCGCAGCAAACGGGTCATCTGGCTGAATCCGGAATCCCGCCTGTCCTGGAATACCGGCGACTCAGAGATGCGCAAATATGGTGCATATTCACATCAGGTGGATGAGTGTAATTCGCTCATGCATTTGGAGCGCGTTGTAGGTAATCTGCTCAAACAGGTGACATAAGACCCAAAATCAATCTATGAGTGATGTGAATTACCCCCAGCCCGACAGCGAAGCATCTTTTGCCAGATCTGCTGGTAAACAGCTGCTTGGGTTTGGCCTGGCCACTGTCGTTTTCTTTGGGTTACTGATGTGGGGGCTGCAGAGCCTGGCCAGCATGGTGGGCTCGAGCACGGTCTCAGCCAAAGCAGTAGACCCGGATAATCAGAGCATCACCATTGCCATCGCGACAGAACCGCCACAGCTGGATTCAACCCTGGCCACAGATGCGTCATCCGGGATGATTCTCGGACACGTTATGGAAGGTCTACTGCGCAACAGCCTGGATGACAAACTCGAAGCCGCCATTGCACAGCGCTGGGAGATCACCGCCACCCAGGCCACGTTCTGGCTTCGCGATGATGCCCGCTGGAGTGATGGTGAACCCATTACCGCCCACGATTTTGTATTTGCCTGGCGGACCGCTTTAAAACCGGAAAACGCCTCCGAATACGCCTTCCTGTTGTACCCGATTAAAAATGGCCGGGCCGTAAACGAAGGAGAATTACCCTACACGGAACTGGGTGTAAGCGCGCCGGACGATCGTACCCTGGTGGTTGAGCTGGAGCGGCCCATCGCGTTTTTTGACAAGCTGGTCGCATTCCCAACGTACCTACCCATCCGCGAAGATTTCTATAATTCAACCAACGGCCGCTTTGGCGCTGATGCCTGGGAAATGCTGTATTCGGGGCCTTTTCAGATCTCATCCTGGGTACACGGCTCGAGCCTGCTGCTGGAACGCAACCCTTACTACTGGGATCAGGACAGCATCTCGCTGCAGCAGATCAATGTCGGTTACATCACCTCTGATGCAACCGCAAAACTCAATTTTTTCAAAGATAACAAAATAGCGTTTACCACCCTGCTGGCTGAAAACCTGACCAACGCCATGGCCCAGCGCTGGCACATTGAGCGCACCCAGGACGGCACTGTGTTCTTCCTGGATTTCAATCACCGAGCAGATCATCCCACCAGCAACTGGCACCTGCGCAAAGCCCTGCAACTGGTGCTGGATATGGAGGAACTGGTTTACAAGGTGACCAAACTGCCGGGCTATATTCCAGGCAAATCGCTGTTCCCAACCTGGCTGCAGGGGGTAGAAGACAAATTCCGTAAAGAATATCCAGCCCCGGAGCTCATCCTGGATCACGATCAGGCGCTGCATCATCTGGAACTGGCCAAACAGGAACTGGGGGTGACGGAAATTCCGGAGCTGATCCTGTTAAGTGGCGACAATCCACTGTCCAGCCTGCAGTCAGAGTGGGTGCAGGAAGTGTTGCGCACCAAACTGGGCATATCAGTGAAAATCGACAAACAGATTTTCAAACAACGCCTGGCAAAGATGACTGCGGGGGAATTTGATATGGTGCTTGCCGGCTGGGGACCGGACTATGACGATCCGCTGACGTTTGGTGATCTGTATGCTTCCTGGAACAAGAACAATCGGGGTTTATACAATAACCCGGAAATGGACCGCCTTATTGAACAGGTGCAGAACTCAGTGGATCCGCGCGCGCGCATGGAGACTTTTGCGGCCATCCAGCAGTTACTGTTTGACGACGTTGCACAACTGCCCATGTATGAACGCGGGGTCACCTTTGTGACCCACCCACATCTGAAAAATGTGAAACAACGGGTTATCGGTGCTTCAACAGATTTCACCCGTGCTTACATTGATACAACGGGAACTTAGCTGATGCTGCACGCTAAACCGCTGCTGGGCCGGGCGCTATGTTGAAGTACGCGCTGAAGCGCATTGTGCAGGGTCTGATCACCGTGTGGTTCATCGCTACCGCCACTTTTTTTGCCATGCACGCCGTACCCGGTGACCCGCTATCCGGCGACAAGGCTTTAAGCGACAAAATACGCGCGAACCTGGAAGCCAAATACGGTCTGGACAAGCCGTTGATGACCCAATATGGCATCTATCTGAGCAATATTGCCCGAGGCGATTTTGGTATCTCTTTTACCCAGGAAAACCGCAGAGTCAACGACATCATCCGTGAACATTTTCCAGTATCCGCCACCCTGGGCATTCTGGCCATCCTGTTTGCCGGCGCGGGTGGCATTCTGTGGGGCGCTTTGACCGCCCTGTACAGAAACCGTCTGCCGGACACAATCATCATGTTTCTGGTTATTCTGGGCATATCGGTGCCCTCATTTGTCGTCGCCGCGATCGGTCAGCTCAGTCTGGTCAACCTCAACGAAGTCACTGGCGTCTCTATCCTGCCGATAGGCGGCTGGGGCACAGTGTGGCATATGATTGTGCCCTCCATGGTGCTTGGCCTGGGCACCATGGCCTATCTCACCCGCCTGATGCGCTCATCCATGCTGGAGATCATCAGTTCGGATTTTGTCCGCACCGCCAAAGCCAAAGGCGTGCCGCCCACGCAGATTTTCACCCGCCACCAGTTACGTAACGCCATTCTGCCGGTGATTACCGTGTTAGGCCCTTCGATTGCCGGCATCACCACCGGCGGTTTTGTCGTGGAAATCATTTTTGCGATCCCAGGACTGGGGCGCTATTTTGTCCAGGCGGTACAACAGCTGGATTATACCGTCATCATGGGCACCACGGTTTTCTTTGGTGCGTTTCTGGTGTTCATGGTCATTCTGGTGGACATTATTTATGGCTATGTTGATCCCCGGGTCAGGCTGGAGTGAGCATCATGGCAGAGCAGACCCTGGCACCAGGTGCCTTTGAAAAAATTGAGCAGACAACCCAGATTCACGGCATCAGCCGTCCATCGCTGTCTTACTGGCAGGATGCCTGGATCCGCTTAAAAGCCAACCGACGCGCGCTGTACTCCTTGTACCTGGTGATCGGCTTACTGCTGTTCACGTTTCTTGGCCCGGTCATCTGGCAGGTTGACCCGTCAGTACAGGACGTCGACCAGATCAGCCAGCCACCGTTTGCTGATCGTAGCGTACAGCTGGTGCCGGAATACGAACCCTGGTATCCATCAGACGAGCCCTCCGGTTCCGGGCTGCGCTTTGTGCAACCACCGACCACCCAATCTGTTCGTCTGGCGTGGGACAAAAACCCGGTCGCCGACGGTTATCGGGTATATCGGAACCTGTTCCCTGTGGGCGCGGAACGTGCATACGGGTTACCCCTGCAGGAAACCAGCGCAGAGGACAATTTTTTTGAAGACCGACTCGATCTGAAACCGCGCAACTATTTCTATTCCATTGTCGCCCTGGATGCAGATGGCAACGAACTGCATGAGCACGTCGAAACCATTGAAGGAGAGGTGATCCGGGTTCTGGCGCCGCGGGAGGCAATTGCACGGGGCATGCTGGAAGCCAGCGAAACACCGGTCTATGGCACCCAGTACACATTACCTCTGCATCCGCTGGGCACAGATTACCTGGGTCGCGACATGCTGGCCCGCCTCATGCATGGCGCCCGGGTGTCCCTGTTTATTGGCTTTTTTGCGCCTTTCATCTTTGTGCTGATCGGAGTGGCCTACGGCAGCGTAGCCGGGTTTCTCGGCGGAGTGACCGACCAGGTCTTAATGCGCTTTGCTGATTTTGTTGTTGCACTGCCTTTTCTGTTGTTCATGATTCTGTTCAAAGTTGTGTTTGCCATCGGGCCCGGTGAAAGCGGCATTATGCCCATGCTGCTGGCCATGGTCCTGCTGCTCTGGCCGGCTACGGCACGACTGGTGCGCGGCCAGATTCTGCAGATACGTGAAGAAGGGTATATCAGCGCTTCACGCCTGCTCGGCGCAAAAACCAACTATCTGGTTATGCGGCACATGATTCCCAACACCATGGGTGTGATTCTGGTCACCATCACCTTTGCCGTACCCAGCGCCATCTTTACCGAGGCGTTCCTGTCATTCATCGGCATGGGTGTTGCGCCGCCTACCCCGTCCTGGGGATCAATGTGCAACGAAGGCATCAAAACCATGCTGACCACACCCCACGAACTGATTTTTCCAGCGCTGCTGATCAGCGTGACTGTACTGGCTTTCAACCTGCTGGGTGACGGCTTGCGTGATGCCTTGGACGCGCGTATGCGCAACAGAGAGTAGTTATGGCCGACCCGATTCTGAGCGTCACTGACCTGGCAGTTGAATTTGAGACCTACGGGGGCACCGTACAGGCGGTGCGCGGCGTCAGCTTTGACGTGGCCCCCGGCAAAACCCTGGCCATTGTCGGTGAGTCCGGCTGCGGAAAATCTGTCACCGTGCAAAGCATCATGGGTTTGATCCCGATACCACCCGGGCGCATCACGGCTGGCCAGGCAATGCTGAATGGCGTGGATATCATCGGCCGTAAAACCATCAACGGTGAAGACATCCGGGGCGGTCAGATCGGCATGATTTTTCAGGACCCCATGACGTCGTTGAACCCCACCATGAATATTGGCAATCAGATTGCCGAAACCCTGATTGTGCATCGCGGTTTCAGCAAACGAAAAGCATTCGACCGGGCGATTGAACTGCTCGCACTGACCAAAATCCCGGAGCCTGCAAAACGCGCCAGACAATATCCCTTCGAGTTCTCAGGTGGCATGTTACAGCGCGCGATGATTGCCATGGCCATTGCCTGCGAGCCACAGATTCTGATTGCCGATGAGCCGACAACAGCCCTGGACGTGACCATACAGGCACAGATACTTGATCTGCTGGCAGACCTGCAACGTGAGACCAACATGGCCATCATTCTGATCACCCATGACCTTGGCGTGGTGGCGCGCATGGCAGATGAAGTGCTGGTGATGTATGCCGGACAGATGGTTGAACACGGCAGTGTTGACGACATTTTTTATCGCTCGGGACACCCTTACACCATGGGTTTGCGCGCCGCGATGCCGACCAACAAACCAGGGGTTGATGCCCGCCTGACTCCGATTGACGGCTCACCACCTGACCTGTTCCACCCCCCTGCGGGCTGCGGATACTGCGCGCGCTGCCCACATGCGATGCAGATATGCGTGGATAATCCACCGGAGACTTACACATTAGGGGAACGGCACGAAACCCGTTGCTGGCTGCATCATCCCGATAACACCCTGCAGATCGAAGGCATCAACAGGAAGGTTGGGCCAGGCACATGAAAAATCTGGTCAGCATCAACCACCTGGTGAAGTATTTCGACATCGGACCTGACCAACGCGTTCATGCCGTGGATGATGTCTGTCTGGACATTGGTGAACGTGAAATAGTGGGCCTGGTGGGTGAAAGTGGCTCCGGCAAATCCACCCTCGGCAAAGCCGTTGTCGGGCTGCACCACAAAACCAGCGGCAGCGTGAGCTTCAGGGGCGAAGTACTACCACAGAAATACGGACCCCAGGACTTTGCGCGACACGCCACCCACATGCAGATGATCTTTCAGGACCCATACTCTTCCCTGAATCCCCGCATGACTGTGGGTGAGATCATTGGTGAAGGGTTACGCCTGCACCGGCAACTGCCAGCGGCAACGGTACGCGACACAGTTGCCGGGTGGCTTGAGCGGGTCGGCCTGGATGCGGATCACATGTCGCGCTACCCGCACGAATTTTCCGGCGGGCAGCGTCAACGAATTGGCATAGCGCGGGCGCTGATTCTGGAACCCGAGTTTGTCGTCTGCGATGAACCGATCTCTGCTCTGGATGTTTCCGTCCAGGCGCAAGTGGTCAACCTGCTCGACGAGCTGAAAAAGAGCATGGGGCTGACCCTGCTGTTTATTGCCCACGACCTGTCTATGGTGCGATATGTCAGTGACCGCATGGCGGTAATGTACCTGGGCAGCCTGGTGGAGGTAGGCAGCGCAAATGAACTGTTTTTCAATCCGAAACACCCGTACACAAAAATACTGATCGGCTCAAACCCTGAGCCGGATCCTGATCTGGAACGGCAACGCCCATCTACGGCCATAGAGGGAGAAATCCCCTCCCCGGTCAACGTGCCGGCAGGATGCCGCTTTGCCAACAGATGCCCTGAGGTGATGGACGTCTGCCATCACACCACACCCGAGCTGATTCCGCTGGTCGACGCAGATAACCCAACTGCGGCACGCCGTGATGTAGCGTGTCACCTTTACACCTGAACCTGTCTGTTATCTGGAGAGAAACCTTATGATTTACGAAATACGTAACTACCACTTCGAGCCTTCGCGCTTCGAAGAATACAAGGCCTGGGCCAAAACACAGGCCCTGCCCTATCTTCAGCGGGAACTTAATCTTGTTGGTTTCTGGGTGAATGGGGATACACCCGGAGAGGTGAACGGCGCGCCACTTGACGATCTCGGCCCTGCAAATATCACCTGGGTCATAGCATGGCCGGATAAAGAATCCCGGGACGCTTCCATGGCGGAAGTCTTTTCCAGCGATGAGTGGGCAAAGATCTTCGCTGATGTACCCGGCGGTCTACCCAACTATCTGCGCATGGAATCTAAATTTACTGAGTCTCTTATCTGACCTGAGCCGATCACTGCAATAAAAAACCCCCTGCCGGCCAAGCCGAACAGGGGGTTTAAGCTGATTTAGTTAAAACTCTAAATCTAGAAGGGGCGACCGCCACCGCCACCGCGGTTGCCACCGCCGCCGCCGCGACCACCGCGATCTTTGCTTTGCGCTTCGTTAACGCGCAGCGGACGACCTTGCATTTCCTGGCCGTTCAATGCCTCAATGGCCTGGTCAGCACCATCTTCCAATTCAACAAAACCAAAACCGCGAGAGCGACCGGTTTCTCTATCTGTAATCACTACAGCAGAAGCAACACTACCGTATTCTGCAAACATATTTTGCAGATCATCGTCAGTGACGCCCCATGCCAGATTACCTACGTATAGCTTTTTCACTATCTAGGATCTCCACATTGATCAAAATTCGCCACTTCATTGTGGCACTCGTACCGACCAATCAAACTCAGGACCTAAACAGTTACCGAAATTGGGCAGGACAATTCTGAGACTACTCGAAGGAGAAACAGATCACAATCGTCTTTTTATGACAACTCTGCTACGAAAAAATCGAACAATCGACATGAAAAAGGGGCGCAACGCGCCCCTTAAAAGATCTGACTTTACGCCAGAAAGATGCCCGTGTTTTAGAGCTGGCCCAGTGAGTACGTCAGTTCAAGACCAAACAGACGAGGCACAGTTGTGCCCGCTGAACGGCGGAAGAACTCGGCTTCACCTTCGCGCAATACCTGTAACACACCAACGTCATCAAATACGTTGTTCACAAACCCTGACACTATCCAGTGTGAATCCGGGGAGGTCCAGGTGACACGCAGATCTAAACGATCGTAAGCATCTGCTCGCTCACCATCTGATTCAAAGGGCGAGTAGTAGACTTCATCAATCCAGTTGTACACACCGAGGAATTCAAGCCGCGAGCCATTACCCAGCGGGAAGGCATAACTGCCCCAGGCGGTGTACTTCAGCTCTGGTACCTGCAGAATCTGATTACCATTGATGTTCTGCGTCAGCGCAGTCACATCCGGGAACAGTGACTCCGGTGTATCCAGTTCGGCCGGATCCTGAATAAACAGATCTTCCGTGTATTCACTGGGCGTGTAACTGAAGTTACCACCCAGGGTCAGCCGGTCTGAAGCAAGCCACAGGGCTTCAGCTTCAATACCATAGATCTCCGCACCAGGCGCGGGCAGTACGGACGTTGTGGTTCCCGGCGCACCGCCAGGTACTAACGGTGGCGTAACCTCTGTAGCAACGGTGTGAATGGATTCATAATCGTAGTAATAGAAGGATCCATTGACCTGCAGCTGATCGTCCAGCAGCTGCATTTTGTAACCCAGCTCATACGCAATCAGCTCTTCAGGGTCATACGCAGGCGTTGCACTGAAGAACAGCAGGTTGTTACCACCAGAACGGTAGCCGGAGGTTGCCGACAGATACAATAAGGTGTTATCGGTGACATTCCAGTCCAGGTTAATCCGGCCTGTGGTTTCTTTATCTGTTCGACTGAAAGCACGGTACACGCTGATGGCTGCAGGGAAGCCGCCATTCACCGCGCGTCGAGTGCCCACGTAACCACCTGGCGCCGTTGGATCTGCAACCACACCGCCGTTGGCCAGGTTGTAATCAAACAAGGTCAGGCCAAAAGCAGGCAGAAAACCAGGGGCCAGTTCCGTATAGCGAAACAGGTTTTCCTGTGCATCTACTTCGTCTTCCGCATAACGAATCCCTACCGTCAGCGTAAAGTCCTGATTGATGTCCCAGACACCCTGGGTATACACCGCAAACGCATCACGCTTGGTTTCGGTATGGTACAGCAGGTCGCTGCCCAGGCTGTTGATGCCGTGGGAAACATTCAGGTCACCATTCTGACCATTGTCACCTTCCCACACACCAACATGCAGGTTGTTGTTCTGCGCCGGCGCAGGGTTACGGGTTGCGTAGTTCACGGCACACTGGGGCAGTCGCGTTGCCGGGTCCTGACAAAGTGCACGCGCTGAATGCAATGTTGGCATCTGGCCGTTGTAGGTTCCGGCGCCGATTACACCCGGCAGCAAAGAGGCCACAACCTGATCCAGCCCGGTTACGTCGTTGTAAGGTTGGATAAAGCGTTCTTCGCCAACAGAAGAGTATAAATCTCCCCGTTGATCGATCTCTGCTTCGTAGAAGAAGATGCCAGAGGTGACCGACATGCTGTCATTGAAATCGTAGAACACCTGCAGCTCATGTGAGGAGTAGGTGGCTTCGTGGTTCACGTAAAACTGACGATCCTGAAATCGGCTTGCGGTGTTGTCATCATCGGTTGTCCGTGCGTAGACCAGCGAGTTGTGACCGTAGATGTACTTCACCTGCAGGCTGTCTGACGCGTCCCAGGTCGTGGTGAACTGAATGCCTTCCTGGTCAAAACGTTCTTTGTTCAGGCCGTTGGTTGCGGCGCAAACTTCGTCACCTTTGATGTCACCGTCGAAAACACATTCGTTGTAACGCGCTGCAGATTCAGCGCTGGTGAACCCAAACCCATCGAGTGATGCTGCTGCATTACGGAATCCGTCAAATTCAGCAACGTCTGTACCCAGACGGTTGCGCTGGGCCTGTACCGGTGCACCAGTCGCTGGGTTGATAAAGTTCAGTATAGGTTGCGTGCTGTCATACCAGTTGTTGTCAGAAAAGTTCAACGGGTCGGTATTGGTCGTATCGATTTCCCGATAGCCCGGAACAATCGCCGTCGTGTTTCGAAAACCCTGGCCTTCTTCGTTCAGTACTACCAGACCGCCACCGTTGGCGCCGCCAAAGCTGCGGTCGATAGACATCTCGTTGTAACGTAAGTTGAATGCCAAAGTATCGGTTGGGGTGAAGTAGAGCTGGCCGGCTATGTTAGCCGTGCCCAGGCCATCCAGGTCATCGCCAGGACCGATCTCTTCGATCACCCCATCGCGATCGCGGATACTGAAATTCAACCGCGCCGCCAGCTTGTCTTCAATGATGCTGCCGTTGACCATGCCATAGGTTTCTGCGGTACCGAAGTTACCCACAATACCTTTCACCGCATAATCAAACTCGTGGGTGGGCTCTTTGTAGAGAATGTTGATCGCGCCGCCCACAGCGTTGCGACCATAGAGCGTACCCTGAGGGCCACGCAGAACTTCAATGCGTTCCACATCCCAGAACGTTGCTGCGGTTGCGGTCAACAGGTCTTCTGAATAGACACCGTTCATGTACGTGGCAACACCCGGGTCTCCGCCCAGTGCTCGGAAGTTCCGGCCCACACCGCGAATGGTCGCGTCATAAGGCTGAATGGTGGTTGCAGGAATAAAGTTCTGCAGGTCTTCCTGGTTGCGGATACCAAAGTCGTCGAGCATCTCGCCGGTGAACGCCGTGATCGAAATGGAGGTGTCCTGGATTGACGCTTCGCGTCGTTCCGCGGTCACAATGACCTCTTCGATCTGGCGACCGGTGCGTTGTTGCTCTTCGGCAAATGTGGTTGGGCTGAACGGCATCAGGGCCAGCACGGCAAAAGCCGCAGCCCATCGTCCAAACGATGATCTATACATAGTTTCCCCTCGAAACCTGTTTGTGTGACGTAACTTAATGAGAGGCGAAAAATGAAAACCACTGGGATAAACAGATTAGACCACCGAATACGGTCCAACTCAGACAGCACACATCAGAACATTCCGTTGGGTGACTGCTTCGGATTACCCCTCGTAATCCTTCTTACCTCTTATCAATCTTCTTCTATCCGTTTACTTTCGTGCAGCGATCGGAGCTTCCGTGTGCGGCGAATTCAAACCAAGTACCGATCTGGTTCTACCTCTCCAGTTTCACCGCTGCACGGCATTTAATCGCCTGTTGGCAGGGAAGTCAACGTAACAAATTGATGCAAAAGCAGCAAAAACAGGGGGTAAACACCATTTCTGGGAACTTAACACCCACTCGTTACCAACAGTAACGAAACTGGGCGTTTGCCTGGCTGATTGTCCTACATTGACGACCCCAGACCCATTCGGGTTACCATTGGTTTCAGAAACTTCAGCAAGTCCAAGAGGCGTCCCGCATGACAAGAACAATCCTGTTCACTGTGTTTTTTTCGGTCATGGCCGCGCAATCAGTACACGCAGCGGATTCGCCCAAAGTGCACAAGAAGGTCCAGCAGGCCCTGGACTGGGAACTACCACAGAACAAATGTGTTTTCCCGAAAGCCCCGGGGAAGAGAAAACAGGTCACTGACGATATGGGCAGCACCCATACAGAATGGGACGTGGATACTTACACCCTCAAGCGCTACCAGCGTAAGGAAAACCGTTGGAAAAAGTGTGTCGAACGCTACAAGACCAGTTTAGGCAAAGAGTTTGAAACTCTGAAAGCCAGTGCCCAGTACGGCCTGACCCAGCCACAGGCAGAAACTATTCTGGCGAAAATGAAACTCATTCAGCAGGTCATGATGTCCGAATCCGGGCAGCTGGAAAACGCCACAGCTCAGAATAACTGATTCTGCTGCAGCCATTTATCGCGCATGCGCAGGATCGAGGTTTCCACGGTGTATTGTTCCAGCTGCCTGATCTCAACCCAGGCTAATGCCATGGATTCATCACTTACCACAAACTGATCCTCAGCAGCGCAGATGGCATAACGCACATCAAAGTGAAAATGTGCCGGGTCATTCTTGCGCGCAGGAATTTCGTGGATATCGACATCAAAGATGTCTGCCTGCAGCAGCTTGACCCCCAGGCCGGATTCTTCCCTGGCTTCACGTAACGCGACCTGCCGGGTATCCGCATCACCATCGCTGTGACCACCCAGCTGCAGCCACATGTTGAGCTTTTTGTGATGGGTCAGTAACAGGCGCGAGCGGGAGGCGTCCACCAGCCAGGCAGAACCGGTGACGTGCCCTGCCCAGCAATCTCGCTCAAAACACCGGGGGTGCGCCTCTACAAATTCGATGAATCGCGTTGTTGTCGCTTTTTCCTCGGGATGACGCTGAAGATAACTGCTCAGTTGTTCAAGTAGATTGCGTCGATGCATACGAGTCCTTATTCTTCGCAGGGCTAACACACTTTTGGGAGAGATTATGATCGGAGTTACCGCAAAGCTAAACGTAAAACCGGAAATGGCTGCAGAATTTGAAACCGTGTTTCTGGATCTGTCCGACGCCGTCAAGGCCAACGAGCCGGGTTGTCTGATGTATCAGCTGTGCAAAGACGAAGAAGGCAACTATGTTGTGCTGGAAATGTACGAAAGCGAAGAAGCGCTTGCGGCTCACGGCCAGTCAGAGCACTTCAAAGCTGCCGGTGCCGGTTTCAAAGGCAAAATGGCGGGACCGCCGGAAATCAAAAGAATGCAGGCGGTTACACGTTAACCCAACGCTGAATCAGCAACGCCTGCGCACCGGTTGAAGGCGTGCAGGCGCAGCTGCTCAGGCATTCACATCAAATAAGTCCGCCAGCTGCTCCGTCATGGCGCCACCCAGCTGTTCAGCATCGGTTATGGTGACTGCACGCTTGTAGTGATGGGTGACATCATGACCAATACCCACCGCAACCAGCTGCACCGGCGAATAATTCTCAATCATATCGATGGCGTACTTCAGATGCTGTTCAAGGTAGTTGCTGGGGTTGACCAGCAGAGTGGAATTATCCACCGGCAGACCGTCCGAAATGACCATCAGAATCTTACGGTCTTCCGTGCGCGTGACGATGCGGTTATGCGCCCAGATGAGCGCCTCGCCATCAATATTTTCTTTTAACAGCTCCTCGCGCATCATCAGGCCGATGTTTCGTCGCGTGCGCGCCCAGGTATCGTCGGCAGCCTTGTAAATGATGTGGCGCAGGTCATTAAGACGTCCGGGATTGGCGGGTTTGCCTTCGTTGATCCACTGCTCGCGGGACTGGCCGCCGCGCCATGCACGGGTGGTAAAGCCAAGAATTTCAACCCGCACGGAGCAGCGCTCCAGGGTCCGACCAAGAATGTCCGCACACATGGCCGCAATGGTGATGGAACGCCCGCGCATGGAACCGGAACTGTCGATGAGCAGCGTGACCACGGTGTCGCGGAATTTCATCTCCTTTTCCTGCTTGAACGCCAATGGGTTCACCGGATCAATAATCACCTGGGTCAGGCGCGCGGCATCCAGCACGCCCTCTTCCAGATCAAATTCCCACGTACGATTCTGTTTCGCCATCAAACGTCGCTGCAGCCGGTTGGCCAGCTTTGACGTGGTGTGCTGCAACGGTACCAGCTGTTGATCAAGCAGTTGCCGCAGGCGGGTCATTTCTTCCGCGTCACACAACTCTTCAGCCCGAATGGTTTCATCAAAGGCTTCGGTATACGCCTTGTAATTAATGTCTTTGGCTATGCGCCCGGATTCATCGGGCATCGGATTGGGTGCTTCGTCCGGGTCTGCTTCGGCGCCGGCATCGTCCATGTCCATGTCGGCGTCCATTTCCATCATGGTGGCATCGCCGTCGGCGCTTTCTTCACCCATGGAATCGTCATCCATCATGACATCTTCCGGCGCAAACTCGCTGTCCGCACTTTCTGACTCATCGACGGTGTCGATATCATCCTGGTTGGTGTCCCCATCCTGGGGATCATCCATATCTGCAGCCATGCCCAGGTCGGCAATAATGCTGCGGCAGCGCGTGGCAAACTCAGCCTGATTGCCGATGCTTGATTTTAAAGCGCGAATCGCGTCCCCAGCGTGAGATTCAATATGATCCCGCCAGAAACGCACCACATTTTCTGCGCTGGGGGGCAGCGGTCTGCCGGTGAGCTCCTGACGCACAAGCAGCCCAACAGCCACGGAAAGGGGCGCTTCCGTTTCCGCTGTGATGGTGTCGAATGCCGCCTGTTTACACTGAGTTTCCAGGCGTGCATCCAGGTTCTGGGCAACGCCTTCCATGCGCAAACTGCCAATCGCCGCCACCCGCGCATCTTCTATCCACTGGAACATCTCCTGAGCAGGTCCGCCGTTGGGCGCATAACGGGCATGCAGTGCATCGTCGTGGTGGCGCAGCGTCAGCGCGTATTGATCTCCGATTCCGCGCACCGCATTAATCTCTTCGTCCGAGCTACCGACGCTGGGTAATGGCACGCGTAAGCGATTGCCCCGCGCGCTGGGCGCGCCCGGACCAAAAGTAACGTCCAGTTCATCGTCTTCCGCCAGCGCCCTCATGGTGGCTGTCATGGCGCGTTTAAACGGCTCTAACGGGCTTTCTGCATCACTCATAAGGCTTGCTCAACCAATGACGGCGGGGTTGGCAGCTAAGCGCTTTTCAGCGATATACCCTGGGTAGCATCACCCAGATCTTCGCCCATGCAGCGCTGGTAGTACTCCGCCACAATCGGACGTTCCAGCTCGTCACATTTGTTGAGGAAGGTCACGCGGAAAGCAAAGCCCACATCGCCGAAGATCTCGGCATTCTGCGCCCAGGTCAAGACGGTACGTGGAGACATGACAATGGACACATCGCCATTGATAAACCCTTTGCGGGTAAGATCGGCAACGCTGACCATATTGGATAAGACGCGACGGCCGGCTTCAGTTTCGCCGTAAGACTTGGCCTTACCCAGAACAATTTCAACTTCTGCGTCATGCTCCAGATAGTTCAGCGTCGCAACAATACTCCAGCGGTCCATCTGCCCCTGGTTGATCTGCTGTGTACCATGGTAGAGCCCAGTGGTATCCCCCAGACCCACAGTGTTGGTGGTCGAGAACAGGCGGAAGTGCGAATGCGGCGTGATGACTTTGTTCTGATCCAGCAGGGTCAGTTTACCCTCAACCTCCAGAACGCGCTGGATAACAAACATCACGTCCGGGCGGCCGGCATCATATTCATCAAACACCAGGGCCACCGGATGCTGCAGCGCCCAGGGCAGAATACCTTCGCGAAATTCAGTGATCTGCTTGCCGTCTTTCAGCACGATCGCATCTTTGCCGACCAGGTCGATACGGCTGATATGGCTGTCCAGGTTGATCCGTATGCACGGCCAGTTCAGTCGCGCTGCCACCTGCTCGATGTGCGTCGATTTACCGGTGCCGTGATAACCCTGAATCATCACCCGGCGGTTGTGTGCAAAACCCGCCAGTATGGCCAGCGTGGTGTCATGATCAAATCGATAATCCGGATCGATCTCAGGCACGTAGGATGTGCGTTGACTGAATGCAGGTACATCCAGGTCTTGATCAATGCCAAATGCTTCCCGCACACTGACAGTTGTGTCGGGGACTAAGTTACTATCCAGACCGTCGGCCGCATGCTCATTCACGGTGTCCATCTCTACTGTTGTTTTAGGCAAGCCGGCTATTGTACGGGACGACAAAGAAAAATCAGCACCTGATTAACAGGTAATCTGCTCGGAAGTAGGAAGATAAAGCATGGCAACGATACACCTTGTCCGACACGGCGAAGCCGCCGCGGGATTTGGCACGCACAGAGACCCCGGTTTAAGCGAACTGGGACAGAAGCAGGCCCGGAGCGTGGCTGCGCTGCTGTCTACTACCCTCGTCAGCAATGGTCCGGTCACCATCTTTTCCAGCCCCCTGGCGCGCGCCTACCAGACCGCTGAACCGCTGGCTGCACAATGGCAACAGGACATTCTTATTGAAAAACGTGTGGCCGAGATACCTTCGCCCAGCGAAGATCTGAACGAGCGCGCCCAGTGGCTGCACAAAGCCATGCAAGGCACCTGGCGCGAGCTGGCACCTGAGTTTATACAGTGGCAGCAGGACCTGGTGGCGTGCCTGCTCGAGCTTGAAGAAGATTGTGTCCTGTTCAGCCACTATGTGGCCATCAATGCCGCCGTGGGTGCTGCCCGGAATGATGATCGAATGCGCATTTTTGCACCGGATAACTGTTCGGTGACTACCCTGACCAACACCGCGGGTAAACTGGAGGTTGTTGCGCTGGGTAGAACGGCACAAACGAAAATCAATTGATCCGTGCTGCCCCGTGCTGATTGTTAAGCAAGCCGATCTGGCCAAGTTCTGGCACGATCGGCCAAATCACCTGACCATCACACCCTGAATTTTCCGCCAGTCACCAAACTAATCGGCACTGCAGACCGACTTCAGAGTTGGCACAGTTTCTGTAAACCAGACTGTCGCAACGCGGGTGAACCTCTGGTTTACCCCGGATTCTGGCGGAGGAACGGTTTGATACAACAATTTGCCCAGCACAAAGTGGCTGCCAACATGGTCATGATTCTGATGGTCCTGGCCGGTTTGTGGGCGGCGCGCAGCATGCCGACCATGCTGGATCCACCGGCAAACTTCCCTATCGTCTCGATTCAGGTCACCTGGGTGGGTGCCGCGGCAGAAGATATTGAAGCGCTGATCACCACGCCGATCGAGCAGCAGCTGCGTACGGTGAAAGACCTGCACAAACTGGCCTCAAGGACAGTGAACGGCTACACCTACATCCAGGCTCTATTTAACTACGATGCCGACATGACGCTGGCGCTGGACGCGGTTAAACAGCGCGTCGCCAACATCCGCAATTTCCCCAGCGACATCGAACCCCCTCAGATTGCCCGCCTGATTGACACCGAACCGGTGTCCGCGCTCCTGGTGACCAGCGACGGCACGCTTGCTGAGCTGATACCACTGGTACGCAGCTTTGAAAAAGAACTCCTGCGTCGCGGCATTGAGGGCATTCAGTACGACGGCTTGCCGACCGAAGAAATTGCCATTCTGGTCAGCGGATCACGACTTCAGGAACTGGGTTTCACCCTGCAGGATGTCGCTCAGGAGATCGGTCGGGTCAGCCAGGATGTGCCCGCCGGTGCCGTTGGACGTGGCCAGGGCTCACATCAGCTGCGCAGTCTGGATCAGCGCAGAGACCCATTGGCTTTTGAACAGCTGCAGCTTGAATCCGAGGGCCAGCTGTTACGTTTAAAAGACTTTGCCAGCGTGGTGCGTCGCCCCCAGGAGGGCCAGCCGCGGGTCACCAGCGAGGGTCGCGTAGCGATCGAGATGATGCTGTGGCGGGATACCGCCTCGGATGCTTATGCTGCTGACAAACTCGTTCAGGGGTGGCTTGAGGATGTACGCGGCAGCCTGCCCGCAGGTGTGGAAGTGAAAGAGATCAACAACGTCTGGGCGCTCCTCGGCACCCAGCTGAAAATGATCGGGCAGAACGGCTTGTCCGGACTGCTGCTGGTGATCGCCGTGCTGTTTTTGTTTCTGAATGCCCGTGCCGGTTTCTGGGTGACCGTCGGCATTCCTGTGAGTTTCATGTTGGGGCTGGCTTTTTTCTACGCCATCTTCGGCTACGGCATTTCCATTGTTGCCCTCATCGGTTTCATCATGGCATTGGGCATCGTGGTGGATGACGCCATCGTGGTCGGTGAAGATATTGTCAGCCACCATGAACAGGGTATGTCCGCGGCGGAGGCTTCCGTGGCCGGTGCCCGGCGCATGTTTGTGCCGGTCATGACGTCATCCCTTACCACGATGGCTGCGTTTATTCCGCTGCTGATTATGGGCGGCATCATGGGAGACATGGTGCTCGCACTACCGACTGTGTTGTTGTGCGTTATCGTTGCCTCCCTGATCGAATGTTTCCTGGTGCTGCCAGGCCACCTGCGGCATTCCCTGGCCAGGGTCAACGTGCAGCACAAACCCGCCTGGCGCACCCGCTTCGAAGCGGGGTTTGCACACTTCAGAGACAACAGATTCATGCCGCTGGTGGATAAAGCTCTGCTGCACCCGGCCACTACACTCTGCGCAGCGATCGGTGGCGTGTTGATTGCCTTATCGCTGGTCGCCTCTCAACACGTCGGGTTCAATCTGGTTACCGGGTTTGATTTCGAATCCGCCTACGCCAACGTGGAATACGCAGGTTCCGCCACTGATGAACAGAAACTGGACTTTGTCGAGCATCTGGAAAACACCCTCATGCAGGCGCACAAACAGACCGGCGAACAGAACGTGCTCGGCTGGACGGCACGGTACAATCGCGCCTGGTTCAACAATGATCGTCTGCAGGGTGAGCAGTATGCGTCGGTGAATGTGCAATACGCCTTTGAAGAACAGCGCAACATGAGCCCGGCGGATTTTGTCGATCTGTGGCAGAGCCTGGTGACCAAACCACCTTTTGTGGAGCAGCTGACCATTGCTGTAGACGGTGGCGCAAACAATGGCAACCCGGATATCACCCTGATCCTGCGTGGCAACGACACAGAAAAACTAAAACAGGGCGCTGAGGATCTCTCAGGCATTCTGTCCAGTTATCCAGGTGTCTCCAACGTCACAGACAACCTCCCCTACGGCAAAGACCAGATTATTTTTGAGATGACATCCGCCGGTCGTGCACTGGGGCTGACGGCGCAACAGATTGGCAGTCAGCTGCGCGCCGCCTATTCCGGCGAGCGGGTGCAGATTTTTAACGAGATGGACAATGAGCTCGAGGTTCGGGTCATGCTGCCGGATCACGAGCGCGAGAGCCTTGGCTCGCTGCAGAAATTCCCTGTCCGCACCGCAGACGGAACCTACGTGCCGCTGGCCAATGTGGCTGTTCTGTACAACCGACGTGGCATCGATGTCATTCGACATTCTGATGCCCAGCAGGCGGTTGCAGTCTCTGCAGATGTGAATGAGACAGTGAATAACGCGATCTCTATTGTCAGCAATATCGAAGAAAACCGGTTGCAGGCGCTCCTGGATCGCCACGGACTGACATTTGGCCTGGGTGGACAAACCGAACAGGACAAAATCATGCTCGAGACCATGACCCTCGGCGCGGTGCTGACGCTGGGGCTTATCTACCTGATCCTGGTCTGGGTGTTCTCATCTTATTTATGGCCGCTGGCCATCATGGCAGCCATACCCTTCGGACTCACCGGCGCCGTCATCGGTCATTGGGTAACCGGATGGGATATCGGCGCGATGTCGCTGCTGGCTTTCTTTTCGCTTACCGGCATCGTGGTTAACGACTCTATTGTCCTGATCAGCTTTCTGCGCAGGCATATCGACGCCGGCAAACCCCTGGTGGAGGCCTTACGCAACGCGGTGCAATCCCGCTTTCGCGCCGTCATCCTGACCTCTCTGACAACTATTGCAGGGCTGTTGCCGCTGATGTTCGAAAGCTCAACACTGTCGATGTATTTTGCACCCATCGCGATCACTATCTGCTTTGGCCTGAGCCTGGCCACCCTGCTGGTGCTGATCGTTGTACCAGCGCTTATTCTGCTTCTCGAACAAGCAAGCACACGCACCTTTAGTATTTTGCAAACACTGTCTGGAAAAAATCATGACTCTGTCCAAACACATGACCTTTCTACGCCGAACGCCTGAGCAGAAGCAGCTGTTTATTGCGCTTGGGATCCTTGCGTTTGCCGTGCTGACCAGTGCATCCATTTTTGCCACAGGCCCGAACGCCGAACCTGACAAACCCATAGAGAAAGCCTGGCCGGTGTCCGTTACACCCGCACAACCACAGACACTGAAGCCCAGTTTTTCTGCTTTCGGACGGCTGGAGTCAAATCGCATTGCCCATCTTCGATCCGACCTTGTCGCGAGGATCGACCATGTCGCAGTCCAGGAGGGAGATTGGGTGACCAAGGGTGACCTGTTGATCCAGCTTGACGACCGGGAAAGCAAGTTACTGGTGCTCGAGCGTGAAGCTGAACTGGCCCAGCATAGCGCCAGCCTCTCCAGCATGCGCAATCAGCTTGAACTGGAGCAACTGAACAAAGAACACTTTGCGTCCAAGCTGGAAGTCGCCAACGCCAAGCTTGCCCGCCACCAGGATCTGATGGCACAACGGCTGATCGCAAAAGCCCTGCTGGATGAGGTCAGAGCACAAGCTGACCAGGCGGCAATTGAGTATCGCGCCCATCAGCAGCGGCTGACGAATTTACCCAACGATATCGCCGCCCATGAAGCGCGTGTCGCCAAAGCCAGTGCACTGCTGGCCAAAGCCAACCTGGACTTCGAAAAAACCCAGATCAGAGCGCCGTTTGATGGTCCTGTGCTGGCCGTGCTGGTCGCCACCGGAGACCACAGCAACCTCAATACGCCATTGATTGAAATGGCTGACAGCCAGACTTTTGAGGTGCGCGTACAGATTCCGGAGAATTACGCTGACCAGTTTTCCAGACCGAATCCGGAGCACCGCATATTTGCCCGCACGCAAGCCGGCCATCGTCTCATTCTGAAACGCCTGGCCGCCAAGGTAAGTCAAGGACAAACAGGCATGGACGCTTTTTTCAGTTTCAGTGATACAGAAGCGGACAATATCCTGCTGGGAAGGGTATTTAATCTGACCGTTGAACTACCCGCGCAGGCTGATGTGATCGCCGTGCCCGTGCAATCCATCTATGACAACAATCGTGTTTACAGCGTGGTGGAAAATCGCCTGGTCGGCCACACCATTACACGTGTGGGCGAACTTGAAAGCGAAAGTGACGGCTATCGTATTCTCATACGCAGTGATGACCTGAGCAGCGGCACGCCGATTGTCGCCACGCAGCTACCCAGAGCGATTACCGGGTTGCTGGTGGATGTCGCCAATGCGGAGACATGAAATTCAGCTGTTGATGGCTTTGGCAAAGGCTGGCCGCTGCGCAAGGCGTTCAACGTAGTTTTTGAGGTTAGTCATTTCGTCGGGCACACAACCCAGACGGTTGCTCATGAAACAGGCGTGGCCCAGCATGATGTCTGCAGCTGAGAAGTCGCCAATCAGATATTCTTTTCCCGCCAGGTTGTCGTCTACCGCAACCAGCGACTTGGTCAGCAGACGCCTGGCCTGGTCCAGCGCTTTTTCGTCGCGACGATCCGGCGGCAGCAATACCGTCTGCACCACAATGGTGTTCACCGGCGGCATCACCATACCCTCACAATAATGAAACCACTGCAGATAAGCCGGGAACTCATCGGATGCCACGGCTGGCTTCAAGTCGCCATTCTTATGCCGCTCGAGAATGTATTCGACAATTGCACCGGACTCATAAATCGTCACGTCACCGTCTTCCAGCACCGGCACCCGACCCAGGGGGTGCCGCGCCCTATGCTCGTCAGATTTGAGATCTTTGGGATGAAAGTCCATCCGATTCAATTCATACGGCAGCGCCAGTTCTTCAAGTAGCCATAAAATGCGGCCGGCACGTGAATTTGGCGCAAAGTGCAGTTTCAACATTATCTATCCCCCTGCCTGTTTAATCTCTCAACCTGTTTCAGCCGCGGTTTTTCAACAGCTGGAATTCAAACGGATCGATACCATCGTTGTCATCGAGATCATAATCCTGATACCGGATACCTTTATTCAGGCGGACGCCGATTTCACCGCGACTGAGATAACCATCCTTGTTCTCATCCAGACGTTCAAATTCGCTGTCGGCCAGCAGCGGCGCATCTGCATTGCCCCGAGCGTATTTCTTGGGCCGCACCGCATCGCTGTTGTCGCTTTCACCGGGACGGCCGGTCTGTTCTATCAGGGCGTTTCGCTCGCCCGCCTTTAACGTCGCTGTACGACGACCATCACTGATGGTGGCCTGGGACTGACCTTGCGCCTGAGCGCTATCATCAGCGGTAATTTCAAGCTGCGCTGGAGGCTGCTGACGGCCGGCTGCAGGCAGCACATCGGGCTGCTCAGGCCAGCTCTCAGCGCCAAAACGCCGCGCACGATCGAGATTGTCGGCATAGACCACCAGGTAACGTCCGTCATCTGACTCACCAAGCGCCTGCGGATCCACCGCGATGAGGTTTTCATCAATCAGAAAACTGCCAATGGATACCACAACAAATTTCACCTGCTGCTGTTCCACATCAACAGCCAGATCTTCCACCCGGCCCAGTAACTCGCCATTGGCAGTCACCACAACCCGGCCTATCCAGCTGGAAGCCTTGACCGACTGCGATGCTGCGGCCCAGGCGGATGGCACCATCATGTCAGGTAAAAAAACGCTTAACGACAAAGCGGCTATCACAACCGCCTGTTTACTCAATCTGATAAACACTGTTTTTCTCCAGTACTGCGGGCCGGACTCATCATGAACAGGCTACGGCAATCTCAATGGGCAGCCGTTTATGGCTGCCTCAGTGGCCCATCATCGGACCTCCCTACCACATCGTCAACCGGCGCCGAAAGCAATGCCTGGCGTGGGTTGCAGGCGCAGTCAACAAACAGAGATCTGTGTCACAGTTTTAATCTGTTATCTGCATCTGGTGGTTGCCTGATCGCCACTAACCCAGTTTCCGCTGGTCCTGGCTGGGCAAAGGCATCGACTTCAAGCCGGCCAGTCTCAGAATAAGGTTTTCCAGTGACATCCAGGCATCGCCAGGCAGCTGGCCTTTGCCCTGCTGATCGATAATCGCACACTCCGCCAGTACCATGCCCGGGTCGCGGATGCGGGCCAGGAACTGCTGCGCCAGGCGGACCTTGGCAGGCGGCAGGCCCCGGGTATTCGACAGGCGGCGCATCTGCGCAGTAAACGCACCGAGAATGCCGTACAGCGCCGCGCCTTCTTCCCGCAGCCCTGACAATATTTTTGCTACGCGAGCGGGCTGCGCAGCCATCATCGCATCCATCAGATCAAAACTGGTATACCGCGAGGCATCTTCCAGACAGGCAACAACGCTTTCAAGACTCAAAGGTGAGGGTAAATCAAGGATCGCCAGCTTCTCCAGTTCCTGAGCGGCAGCCAGCAGATTTCCTTCAACGCGGTCAGCCAGATACTGGAGCGCGTCCGGTTCGATCTGCAGCTTCAGCTGACGTGCACGTTGACCGAGCCAGGCAGGTAACGCATCCACGGCCATTGGCCAGATCACCGTCACCACGCCGGCTTTGTCCAGCGCTTTGAACCAGGCGCTGTTGCGCTGATTCTTGTCCAGGCGCCCAGTCCTCATCAGCAGAATATGCTCCAGGTCCGTGGATCGGCCTAAATCCTCAACCCAGTCGCGCAACGCTTTTGAAGCGTCTTTATCCAGCTTTTTTGCGGGAACCCGTACATCGAGGATTTTTTTCTCCGCAAACAGCGACATACTGGCAGCATCGTGATGCAGATCATGCCATCGAAAACTCTGCTCCACGTGATGCACCGAGCGTTCAGTGAACCCGCGCTGACGGGCCGCAGCAATCACCAGATCACAGGCCTCATCAACCAGCAGCTGTTCTTCCCCGGAAATCAGATAAATCGGTGCCAATTCACCGGCAACCTGCTTACCCAGCTGTTCTGCTTTAACCTGCATTGACGCTGGCGCGACTGACCGCTTCCATGGCACGGACAATCTGACCCACCACGTCCGACATCAATTCTCTTTCCAGCAGGGCCTGCTCTTCACTACTGCCAACTATATTGTCCGCATCGATGCGAAACACTCTTTGCCGCTCGATCCAGTTTGCCGGCGCCAGTTCCTGGCCCTGACCATTGAGCAGCCGAAACAACACCGCATAGCTGCTTTCGTATTCTGCCGCCCGGGCACGCCCCGCTGTGGAAACGCTGCGCCGATCCCTGCGCTGGTCGAGCAGCTTAACAATCATGTCAGCCTGGCCAGCTTCAACTTCCTGCAAACCAGCCTGGCTCAATCGGCTACGCAGTGGTTGCGCAACCCCCAACTGAGTCTTGCCGATCAGCGCAAAACTGTCCACCGCACCGCTGAAGCTGTAGGAGCGCAGTTGAAAACCGCAGCCCACCAGCGACAAAACAGCTAACAGGAACGCAACTCGGTTCAGCATGGGTCAGCGCACCACTATGTTGACTAATTTGTTTGGCACCACAATTTCCTTAACAACGGCTTTGCTTTCAATATGCCGGACCACATTGTCGGCCTGTTTTGCCAGACCAAGCACCAGATCTTTATCCGAATCCGCAGGCACGTCGATTTTGCCGCGTACTTTGCCGTTGACCTGCACCACAATTTCCACCGTGGACTGGGTCAGCGCCTGCTCATCCACTGCGGGCCAGGTTGCGCAAACCAGCGCGGTGCTTTCACCCAGCTGCTGCCAGAGGTGGTGGGCCACATGCGGCGCAATGGGTGAAATGATGAGCACCGCATGTTTCAGAGCTTCATGGACCACCGCACGGTCAGCATCGGATTGCACATCAAACTTACCAATGGCATTACATAACTCCATCACCGCTGACACAACGGTGTTGAACTGCAGACGTCTGCCGTAATCATCATCCGCACGCATCAGCGTCTCATGAGTTTTGCGCCGCAGATCAAGGGCGGCGTCGTTGCACTGGGTAACATCCAGCACATCCACCGGGCCCGCCGCGGCATGGTCAGCGACCAGGGCATGAAGTTTTTTCAGAAACCGCACCGCCCCCTCAAGACCTGCTTCGCTCCACTCAAAAGACTGATCAGGCGGCGCCGCAAACATCATTGCCGTGCGCACCGTATCTGCACCGTATTTATCCAGCAGCTTCTGCGGATCGCCTGCATCACCTGCGGACTTCGACATCTTCCTGCCATTCTGCAGAACCATGCCCAGCATCAGCAGCCGCTTGAACGGTTCGTTAGAATCCACCAGACCTTCATCGCGCATCAATTTGTAGAAAAAACGCGCATACAGCAGGTGCAGAATCGCATGTTCGATGCCGCCCACATAATGATCTACCGGCGCCCAGTAGTTCACCCGATCATCCACCATGGGAGAATTGGCATCCGGGCTGGCAAACCTCGCGTAGTACCAGGACGACTCCATAAACGTGTCGAATGTATCGGTTTCACGTTGCGCCGGAGCGCCACAACTGGGACAGCTGACATCCAGGAAACTCCGCATTTTCTGCAGGGGCGAGCTGACCCCTTCAAACTTGACGTCGGTCGGCAGTATCACCGGCAGGTCCGATTCCGGCACTGGCACCACACCGCAGTCGCCACAATGAATCATGGGAATCGGACAACCCCAGTAGCGCTGCCTGGACACCCCCCAGTCCCGCAATCGATAGTTGGTGACCCGACGACCTGCGTTGCGCGCCTCAAGGGCATCCGCAATGGCATCAAAAGCTGCATCGAACTCAAGACCGTTAAACTCGCCCGAGTTCACCAGCCGTCCGTGTTCAGTGAATGCTTGTGTCTGCAGATCACAAGGCTCCCCACCGGTGGGTTCAATCACCTGCACAATGGGAATGTTGTATTTATTGGCAAACTCCCAGTCGCGCTGATCATGTCCAGGCACAGACATCACCGCGCCAGAGCCGTACTCCATCAGAACAAAATTAGCGACCCACACCGGCAGAAGATCCCCCGTGAGTGGATGAACGACCTGCAGATGGGTAGCCACACCGGCTTTTTCCATGGTTGCCATATCCGCTTCTGCGGTCGTGGCCTGTTTACACTGAGCAACAAAATCAGCCACCACCGCATCCTTTTCCGCCGCGGCCCGGGCCAGGGGGTGTTCTGCCGCCACGGCAACGTAAGTTGCACCCAGCAGAGTATCCGGCCGGGTGGTAAAGACCGTTAGCGTCTGCTCATCACCTGCCAGGGCAAAGTCAATCTCCACACCCTGACTGCGACCAATCCAGTTACGCTGCATGCTTTTTACGGATTCCGGCCAGCCTTCCATCTCATCCAGCTCGGTCAACAATTCTTCGGCGTAAGCGGTAATCTTCAGAAACCACTGGGCCATTTCCCGCCGTTCAACCACAGCACCGGAGCGCCATCCTTTACCATCAACAACCTGCTCGTTGGCCAGCACGGTCTGATCTACCGGATCCCAGTTCACTACGGAGTTTTTGCGATACACCAGACCTTTTTCGTACAGGCGTACAAACAGCCACTGTTCCCAGTGGTAATACTCTGGATCACAGGTGGCAAATTCCCTGGACCAGTCAATGCCAAAACCCAGGCGCTGCATCTGCCCGCGCATGTAGGCAATATTGTCCCTGGTCCAGACCGCCGGCGGAATGTCGTTCTTGATCGCGGCGTTTTCAGCCGGCAGCCCAAACGCGTCCCAACCCATAGGCTGCATGACATTGAACCCTTTCAGACGGTGATAGCGGTTGATCACATCACCCAGGGTATAGCAGCGTACATGTCCCATATGCAGGCGCCCGCTGGGATACGGAAACATGGCAAGGCAGTAGAATTTTTCTCCGTCCCCTGATTCGGTGGCGCGAAAGGAGGCATTGTCTTGCCAGAATTGTTGTGCGTCGGCTTCGACTTTGTGGGGGTCGTACACAGCGTTCATGAGCGTTGCGAAAACCTGCTAAATTTAGAGGGCGAGAAGGATACCATCACCAGGAACACCCATGCACCGAACACGCGTAAAGATATGCTGTATTGCCTCTATCGAAGAAGCGAAAATGGCCATTGCTGCCGGTGCTGATGCGCTGGGGCTTGTTGCGCAAATGCCCTCTGGTCCTGGGCCTATTGATGATGACACCATCGCAGAGATCGCAGCATTTGCGCCACCGCCGCTGGCCACATTTCTGCTGACCTCCCGTACCGAGGCTGAAGGTATCGTTGATCACGCTCGTTATTGTGGCACCAACACGCTGCAGATCGTCAGCCATATTGATGTGAAGGAATACCCCAGCATCATCAAAGCCCTACCCGATACCCGACGCGTCCAGGTGATTCATGTCGAAGATGAAAGTGCTGTAGACCTGATACGACTCTATGCCCCTTACGTGCACGCGTTTCTACTCGACAGCGGACGTCCCAATGCGGCGGTGACAGAACTGGGGGGTACCGGCAGAACACATGATTGGGACATCAGCGCCGCCTGCATTGCTGCCACAGAAAAACCGGTTTTCCTCGCAGGCGGATTGACGCCGGATAATGTCAGCAGCGCGATCAGGCAGGTCAAACCTTTTGGCCTGGATCTCTGCTCCGGGGTGCGCACCAATGCGCAACTTGATGACCTGAAACTGTCTGCTTTCATGCACGCTGTGGCCGCGACGTAGACTGGTGCGCGATTTACGATCACGACCCAACCAGCGGCGGCGATGTGGTTGTGCTGGCCGATTTTCTAACGCGTCGCAGCAACACCCAGGACAAAACGCCAAACACATAAGCCAGGGTCGGCCAGTGCCCGAGGACGCTGAAAGGTGGATCGCCGTTCATCACATGCATCGAGCCGCGCAGAACACCGGCTTCAAACTGTGGCAACTGCGCCTGCATCGTACCATCCGGGGCAACGATGGCTGTCACGCCATTGTTGGTTGCGCGTAACAGCCAGCGACCGTTCTCCAATGCACGCATACGCGCTATCTGCATGTGCTGCAGCGGTCCGATACTGGCGCCAAACCACGTGTCGTTGGAGATAGTAATCAACACCGCAGCATCCTCTGCGCGCTGTCGCATACTTGCCGGATAGGCAATTTCATAACAGATGGCCATTGCTGCAGGACCAAAAGACAGTTGCAGATTCGCCTGATCCGCCCGACCCGGTGACGAACGCGACATCGGCAGATCAAAAAATTCAATCAGTCCGCGTAAGACACTTTCCAACGGTACGTACTCTCCAAACGGTACCAGGTGTTGTTTTGCAAAGCGGCCTCTGGCCAGCCCGAGACCGATGGCCAGATTCTGAAACTCATATTGATCATCACCAACCAGCTCAACTCCGGGGATACCCGCTATCATGTCTGTCTGGGTCGCCTGGCCCTGCTTTGCCAGATCTTCCAGCAACCCCTGAGCCTGTTGTGGATAAAGCGTGATCGCGGCTTCCGGCCACACCAGAATGTCTGCATCCCAATGCGCAGCGGACAGCTCAAGGTGCCTGCGCACATTGGGCACAGCCTGATCCGGCTGCCATTTCACCGCCTGATCAATGTTGCCCTGCACCAGGGCCACTGAATACTGCTCGCCCGGCGACACCCAGGGCACCGTTCTGGCAGCAAGACCCAATACCCAGGGCAGCAGCATCAGACCAAGGAAGCTGAGCTGAAATCGCCGATTCAACACCATGGCCGCCAGCGCAGTCGCGCTGAGACACATCACAAGCCCCGTACCCAGCACGCCGAAGATCGGCGCAAATCCCTGGATCGGAGTGTCCAGGCCGGCGTACCCGGGCAGCAACCAGGGGAAACCCGTGAACAACCAGGTCGAGAGCCAGTCGAGCAGCACCCACAACGCAACAAAGGCAAACACACTGGCCCACGACCCAGGCACAGTGCCCAGCTGATGAAAAAACCAGCCCAATGGCATGACAAACAACAGCGCCAGCACCATCACGAACAGGGCCACCATAAACAGTGCCAGCGGTGGCGGCGCATTGCCGTAAACATGAATGCTGACATACACCCAGGACGCACCCACAGCGTATTGACCCAGCCCGAACAGCCAGGCCTGTAGAGCAGCTGAACGCGCACTGCGCTGGGCGGCGGGAAACGCAAGGAGATAATACAGACCGCCAATGGCCAGCAGAGTCAGAGGCCAGAAATCGAAAGGCGCAAAGCCGAGACTGTAAATGGCGCCCAGTACAAGCGCCATCAGATAGATCATTTGAAGGTGTTCACCCGCAGCAGACGTAAGCGGCGCGAATCTGCATTGAGCACTTCAAACTTGAGTGCTTCAACCTCCACGGTTTCACCCCGTTCCGGCAGGTGCCCAAAAGCCTGCAGCACAATACCGCCAATGGTGTCGAACTCTTCGTCGCTGAACTGCGTTTGAAAATGTTCGTTAAACTCATCGATGGGAAGATTGGCTTTGACATGGAAACTCTGGGGCTCCATCTGCTTGATGCCACTGTCGTCGTGTACATCATGTTCGTCTTCAATATCGCCAACAATCTGCTCCAGCACGTCTTCAATGGTCACTGCACCGGAAATCTGACCGTACTCGTCGACCACCAGCGCCATATGATTACGTGTCGCGCGAAACTCCTGCAGCAGTACATTCAGGCGCTTACTTTCCGGAATCACCGCAGCTTTGCGGATACAGTCTTTCATGGAGAATTTGCTGTGATCCGTTTCCAGTACCAGGGGCAACAGGTCTTTGGCATGCAGAATGCCTTTGATGTCATCCACATCGTTGCCTACCACAGGAAAACGTGAGTGCTCGGATTCAATGATGATCGGCAGTAGTTCCGCCGGCTCCTGATCTTCATGCACTACAACCAGAGAAGATCGCGGAATCATGATATCGCGGGCATGCATGTCGCCGACGTGCAGCGCACCGAAAATAATGTTCAACGCTTCGTCGTCGAACATCTGTCGATTTGCGGCCTCGCGCAGAATGTCCATCAACTCCGACAGGTCTTCAGGCTCGTCCGAAAAAAGATCGGTCAGCCATTCACGCACGCCCCTGCGAGGGCTGTCGTTTCGACCTGAGTCTATCGGGCTGGCATCTTCTGTATATGCCTCACCACGCTCAGTGTTATCGCTCATTTAGCAACGGGTCAGTGTCCTTAGCCGCATGTATACCACAAAGCCGGGGACTAGTCGCAACGGATATATGGATTTGCAATATCAAGCCGCTGCAGCGCCTGGATTTCGATGGCCTCCATTTCATCTGCTGCCTGGGCAGTCTGGTGGTCAAAGCCCAGCAGATGTAGAACGCCATGCATGTACAGGTGGCTGAAATGATCCATCACAGACTTATGCTGCGCCTGAGCTTCGCGCTGCAATACCGGCCAGCACAGCGCAAGGTCTCCCAGCACCGGTGTGCCCTCAGGTACATCCACATCTGCGGGAAAACTCAGTACATTGGTGGCATAAGGTTTATTCCGGAAGTCGCCATTGAGTTGGGCGGATTCCTTTTCTTCACAGATTCGCACACACAACTCAAACTCCAGTCGCGGCTCCGCCAACAAGTCGCCTAAGATCTGATGGCAGGCACTGATACTGGATTGGATGGTCTCAACAGCAACAGATATGGGCGCATCAACTTGAAGATCGATGGGCATCTCGACCATTTTCCGCATCTGCGCGAGTTTCCGCGGCAGCATAGGCATCAACAATTTTCTGCACCAGGGGGTGCCGTACAACATCTTTTGAGCTGAAATGGGTGAAACTGATACCGTCAATGTTGCGCAACACGTTACGCACATTGACCAGGCCGGAACGTTCTCCCCTGGGCAGGTCGATCTGGGTGATGTCACCGGTGATCACCGCGGTGGAACCAAAGCCGATACGGGTCAGGAACATTTTCATCTGCGCCACCGTGGTGTTCTGGCTCTCATCAAGGATGATAAAGGCATTGTTGAGCGTGCGGCCCCGCATGTAGGCCAACGGCGCAACCTCAATGATATTCCGCTCAATGAACTTGGTTACGCGCTCTATACCCATCATTTCGTACAACGCGTCGTATAGAGGCCGCAGGTAGGGGTCAATTTTCTGCGCCAGATCACCGGGCAGAAACCCCAGTTTTTCACCCGCCTCAACAGCCGGCCTGACCAGAAGAATTCGTGACACCCTTTGAGCCTCAAGGGCTTCTACAGCGCAGGCAACAGCCAGAAACGTTTTGCCTGTACCCGCGGGGCCAATGCCGAAGTTGATATCGTGTTCCCTTATCAGGCGGGTATAAGACTGCTGATTACCACCTCGCGGCTTGATCGGCTTCCGGAAGGTCCGGATGATCAGCTCCGCGCGTTCTCCGCTGGACTGGTTTTGATCGACAGGCGTATTGTGCACCAGGGCTTCTACCCCAGCCTCCTGCAGATACAGATGTACAAAATCAGGATCGATGGTGTCCCGTTCGTGAGTTTCTCGATAAAGCTGATGAAGCAGGGCTGCCGCCGCTTCCACGCGTGGCTCGGGGCCACTGACCTGGAATTCATTACCGCGGTTGCGGATGCTGACCGCAAGGCGGCGTTCCAGGTGCTTGAGATTTTGATCAACCGGCCCGCAAAGCGCGCTGAGGCGTTGGGCATCGTTAGGTTCGAGGACAACCCTGCGGGTCAGGGCAACAACTTGTGCCGCGTCTTCGTCAGATTTTCTGTATGAAGACTCAGCGGAACTATTTTCTTCCAATTTTCACCATATGGTAGCTGCGACAGTTTGATCCTGGGGCCAAGCATAGACCGCCAAGAAACTCTGTCAATTGAAGATTTCATGACCCTTCAACTGACCTGCTCGCCACGAAGAGAATTTGGTAGCGCCTCGGTTACCACAACATCAACAAACGCACCTACCAGTGATTTGTCACCCGAGAAATTCACCACTCTGTTGTTTTCTGTTCGACCGGCCAGCTGCCCTGGGTCTTTTTTTGACACGCCGCTGACAAGCAAGCGCTGACGTGTGCCTACCATCTGCTCGGAAATATCTTCGGCCTGTTCGCGAATACGTGCCTGCAGCTGTTGCAGCCAGCGCTTCTTGGTCGCTTCAGGTGTTTCATCAGGAAGTGCAGCAGCGGGCGTTCCGGGCCGGGCACTGTAGATAAAGCTGAAAGACACATCAAAACCGACTTCGTCAATCAATGCCATAGTGTCGTCAAAATCAGCCTGGGTCTCGCCGGGGAAACCAATAATAAAATCTGAAGATATGCTGATGTTTGGCCGCACTTCGCGCAGCCGCGCAATTTTTTGCAGATAATCCGCACGGGTATGCCCACGTTTCATGGCGCTGAGAATACGGTCAGAACCCGACTGGACCGGCAGATGCAGATGATCAACCAGTTCCGGCACTTCAGCATAGGCCTGAATCAATGTGTCAGAGAAATCCAGCGGATGAGACGTTGTGTAGCGAATACGATCAATTCCCTGAATCGCCGCAACATAATGGATCAGCTCGGCAAGATCGGCGTAATCGTCATCAATTGCGCCTCGATAGGAATTCACGTTCTGACCCAACAGGTGTACTTCGCGAACTCCCTGTCGTGCCAATGCCACCACTTCCTGCATGACTGAATCCACAGAACGGCTCACTTCCTCGCCACGCGTGTAAGGCACAACGCAGAAGGAACAGTATTTGCTGCACCCTTCCATGATGGACAGAAACGCCGCCGGACCATCCACCTTAGGCTCCGGCAGACGGTCAAACTTTTCCACTTCCGGGAAGGTCACGTCCACCACAGGCAGTTTCTGCAGTTTTGCAGCGTTCACCATCTGCGGCAGCCGGTGGATGGTCTGTGGTCCAAACACCATGTCAACATAGGGTGCTCGCGCGCGTATGGCATCTCCTTCCTGGCTCGCCACGCAACCGCCCACACCAATGACGAGATCCGGGTTGGCTTTTTTCAACGATTGCCAGCGACCCAGTTGATGAAACACTTTTTCCTGCGCTTTTTCGCGTATGGAACAGGTATTAAGCAGGATAACATCCGCCTGTGTCTCATCGTTCACCAGTTCATATTGCCCCTGTTCACGCAGCACATCATGCATACGTGCAGAGTCATACTCGTTCATCTGACAACCGTGGGTCTTCACAAACAATTTTTTTGTCATCACAGACCATAAACGAGAATTGAAAAAGGGCGCGCATTATAGAGTAAATGCGGCAATCAGAACTACACTGATCAGGCCGTGGCGACAATTGTTGTACCAGGACCCTTACAAATTTTTCTACCTGGGAGGCCTTGAAACCTGTCAAACTGACCCAATCTCTGCTCCGGCGCCAACTCCCACAGAATCAGAAGTAAATTTATGAGTGATCGAGATCAGCCAAAACACATCTACCGCGTGATTTTTCACAATCAGGGGCAGATTTACGAATTGTATGCACACAGCATCTACCAGAGTGAGCTGTACGGTTTTGTTGAGATCGAAGATTATACCTTCGGCACCCGCTCGCAGATGCTCATTGATCCGAGTGAAGAGCGCCTGCGTACGGAGTTCGAAGGTGTGCAGCGCTCTTTTATACCCATGCACGCCGTCGTTCGCATCGATGAGGTGGAAAAAGAGGGGGTTGCCAAAGTGGTCGACAGCAAGGGTGATAAAGTCACCCCATTCCCAATGCCGGTGCCTCGGGATTCAAAATAAAGCAGCCGACTTCGGCTGCCTAGTACCCTTCCTCTAAAAAGGGAAACGCCGATAAAACGTGCGACGCCGCCAGTGGTGTTTCGCGGCATAACAGATCTGCATTCAGCTGCGCCAGGCTATTCACGCCCGCCAGCGCCATGGTGGTTTTGATTTCGTGTTCCAGAATCTGCAGAGCGGTTAGCAGTGCCGGTGCACCGCCAGCCGCCAGCGCAAGGCCTTCAAAACGCCCCATACCAACTGCTGTTGCGCCCAGACACAGCGCTTTGACCACATCCGCGCCGCGCATGAAGCCACCATCCACCACCACTGGCACTTTCCCGTCCACCGCCGCCACGATTTCCGGCAACGCATCAATACAGGCACGCGTATAATCCAGCTGCCGCCCGCCATGGTTGCTGACCCAGACCACATCGACGCCCATTTCCACACAGCGTCGGGCATCTTCACCCACACCCACGCCTTTGATCAGCAGCGGGATCGAAAACTGCTCCTTGATATGGGCCACCGTGTCCCAGGTCATTGCCGCCTGGGCTTTGAAATCTCCGCCACCTGCAACCCGTCCGGACAGAGGCACGTAGCGCTTCAAGATATCCCTTTCCCGGCGTGAATAGGTCTGCGTGTCCGCGGTGAGGCAAAAACCTGTATAGCCCGCTGCCAGCGCTCTATGGATGATGTCATCCATCCACGCTTCGTCACCGGTCAGGTACAACTGGTATATGCGCGGACCTGGGTGTTGTGACGCCAGGGTTTCAAAATCCGGCGTACACACGGAGCTGAGCACCTGCAGAATGCCGAATTCGTCCACCGCCCGGGCGACGCTGGCGGCGCCGCCGGCGTCGAACACCTGCACAGAACCAATCGGCGGCATGATCACGGGTATGCGCAAGGGCTGGCCAAGCAACTCCGTGTGACAGGTCACATCAGTCACATCGTTGAGGATACGCGGCTTGAATAACCAGGATTCAACGCCAGCCCGGTTGCGCCGCAGGGCACTTTCGGTATCTGCGCCGCCCATCAGGTAGTCCCACGCACCCTGATCCAGCTGCTCGCGCGCTTTCTTAACAATTTCATGCAGCGTCAGAAATTCAGCCACGGCAGCTCCTTCAGGGTCCAGATTGAAAGTGCGAAAAGCTTATCACGACAGGGTAAACTAGCGCTTTTGATTGATTGTGTTTAAGGAGACGGTCTATGTCGGGGATGGTGATTATTGGCGCAGGACATGCTGCAGGACAAGCCGCAGCGAGTTTACGTCAGGCAAAATACGACGGACCCATCACGATTATCGGCGACGAGCTCCATGTCCCCTACCAGCGGCCGCCTTTGTCCAAGCAGTACCTGTCCGGCGAACAGAGTATTGATCGTGTCTACCTGCGGCCGGCGTCTTTTTATACCGATAAAGACGTGACCATGAGGCTTGGTACCACAGCCACAGCCATCAACCGTGACAACAAAACCGTTACCCTCGACAGCGGCGAAACCCTGGCGTACGACAAACTGATCATCAGCACCGGCAGCCGCCCACGCAAGCTCAACATCGAAGGCTCTGATCTGCCCGGCATTCACTACTTGCGGACCATCGCTGACGTGGACGCGATCCGCGCTGAAATGGCACCAGGCAGAAGCCTGGTGATTGTCGGCGGCGGCTACATCGGCCTGGAAGTGGCGTCCGTTGGGGTTGAGCTGGGGCTCACCGTGCATGTTCTGGAAATGGAATCACGTATCCTGCAACGCGTCACCACCCCTGAAATGTCGGCCTACTACCATCAGCTGCACACTTCCCGCGGCGTCCACATTCACACCGACACCGGCGTGACCGGTTTTGCTGGCGACGCTACGGTGCGCAAGGTGCTGTGCGGCGACGCCGAGTTCGATGCAGACCTGGTCATTGTCGGCATCGGCATCATTCCCAATGTCGAACTTGCCCAGGACGCAGGTTTAGAGGTGGATAACGGTATTGTCGTAGACGACCACTGCCGCACCTCAGATCCTGACATTTATGCCGCAGGCGACTGCACCAATCATCCCAACCCGCTGCTCAATCGTCGCTTGCGCCTGGAATCGGTACCCAACGCCATGGAGCAGGCGCGCGTGTCTGTAGAAAACATGCTGGGTGGTGACAAGGTATACGCCGCCATTCCCTGGTTCTGGTCAGATCAGTACGAACTGAAACTGCAGATGGTGGGCTTCTCCGCAGATGGCACCAGTCAAGTGCTACGCGGTAACATGGCGGACAACAGGTTTGCCGTATTCTACCTCAACGATGGCAAAGTGGTTGCCGCAGATGCGGTCAACAGCCCTAAAGAATTCATGGTATGTAAGCAGCTGATTGGCAAAACCGTGGATCAGGCGCTACTGGCTGACGAAACCAGCGATTTAAAAGACTTGCTCGCTTCCGCCACATAAGCACGTATCTGCGGATATGACTAAAAGCAAACTGTGCACCCTTATCGTTGCTGTTGTACTTGCGCTGCTGGGTTACAGCCAGCTGGACAATACAGCACCGGCACGAACCACAACCGCGCCAGTTGTCACATCCGCTGGCAATGCGCAAATACTCCTGGATGCGTTTAATCGACAGGTCAGTGATCTGCAGGTCAGCGGCGAAGGCACCGTGGTGCGGGTCCTCGCCGATGACAACAACGGCAGTCGTCATCAACGTTTCCTGCTGGAGACAGCGCTCGATCAGACGATTCTGGTGGCACACAATATTGATCTGGCGCCACGCATCCCAAACCTCAGAATCGGCGATCGTGTCGCGTTCTATGGTGAATATGAATACAATAACAAAGGCGGTGTGATCCACTGGACACACCACGACCCTGCAAACAGGCATCCCCACGGCTGGCTGCAACACAATGGACATACGTATCAGTAAACATGGTGGATATACGCCCACAATATCATTTCCGCAGAACACCGGATGGGCTGGACGCCTATGATGTTAAAAAACTGATCAGGCTCAGCGCGGCGCTACCGATAATAAAAATCAACCCTCACGACATTGCCGAACTCGACCAGAATCACTGGTACTTTAGCGGCGGCGACCCGACACCGCGAAGCATCATAGAGCACCTGCAGCTGATCCAGGCCTGCGATCTGTCTTACCCCATCATTCTGGATGCGCAGGGCCGCTTAATGGACGGTATGCATCGGGTCTGTAAAGCGGTGATGGCCGACGAACGGCAGATTCTGGCGGTGCGTTTCACTACCGATCCTCCGCCAGACTATGTGAACTGCCGGCCTGAAGATCTGCCCTATGACTAGCAGCCGCACAGGTATGCGCTGGCCAGCCTTTCTGTTTATGCTTGGCCTGGCGCTGCTGTTCTGTCATGAAATTGACGCCGCACTGCACGCAGAGTGGCGCCTGCTCTGGGTGCTGAGGGACCTCAGCGACGGCCTGGCATCAAAATGGTTTGTGTGGCTGCATCTGCCGGTGTTCCTTGCCGCCCTGTATCTTGGCCAGGCCAGCAACCGGGGCATTCGCCTGGCGTTTCGCCGCATGGTGTGCGTGTTTCTGCCTGTGCACGCCATCCTGCACTTTTCTCTGAGCCAGCAAGTCGAATATCAGTTTCACCACCTGACTTCAAGCCTGTTGATTTATGGTGCAGGGTTGTGCGGTATCACGTATTGCCTGCTGTGGTGGTTGGGTATCGGCGAGCAGCAGGCATGACCAAAGATATCCTGCGCTGATGCTACATATCGCCCTGCACTTTCTTGTACCCGCACTGGTCAGCACGACGTTCTATCGACAACGCTGGCTCAAGAGCTATCTGCTGATGATGTCGGGCATGCTGATCGACATCGATCATCTGTTAGCAGACCCAATATATGACCCGATGCGCTGCAGCATTGGTTTCCACCCACTGCACACCTGGCTGCCTATCGGCTTGTATGTGCTGGCGCTGGCCCATCCTAAAACCAGAATGGTGGGTATCGGTTTATGCATCCACATCGCGCTGGATGCCGCGGACTGCCTATAACCCCAGCACCTGTTTGGCGATGATATTGTGCTGCACCTCGGAGGAACCGCCCGCAATTGTGTAGCCGCGATGATGATAACGACCGGAGGCAACATACTCGGAGAGATCTGACCCGATAGCTTCACGAGGTGCGTTCCTGCGATCACTGGGCAGGGCCAGATGATCAATCAGACGGAACAGCAGTTCGTCCTGATCCTGCACAAGCTGGCTGCCTTTGAGTTTCAGCATGGACGGTTCAGCGCCAATGTCACCACCGGCATCCGCCTGGGTGAGAATTCGCAAACTGGTCATTTCCAGCGCATCTAATCGTATTTCAAGCGCACTGATTTCACCCGCCAGCGATTCCGGCAGCTGCTGGCCAAGCGCGTGCTGCTGCGCCAGAGTTTCTTTGACCACACTCAGGATCCGCTTGTTTTCCGCAACCCGCGAAACCAGCAGACGTTCATCACCCAGCAGGCTTTTGGCTACGGTCCAACCCCGATCCTCTTCGCCCAGACGCTGGCTGACAGGCACACGCACGTTGTCAAAAAACACCTGGTTCCACAAACGTTTACCATTGAACGCGTACAACGGTTTCACCGTCACACCGGGGTCAGACATGTCTATCAGCAGGAAACTGATGCCTTTCTGCTGCTGCACATCAAAACTGGTGCGCACCAGCGCAAAAATCCAATCCGCATCTTCTGCGGCCGAGGTCCATATCTTCTGCCCGTTGACCACATATTCATCACCGTCGCGGTCTGCACGGGTATTCAGGCTGGCCAGATCCGAGCCGGCCTGAGGTTCGGAGTAACCCTGACAGAACCACAAGTCTGCGTTAAGAATCTTAGGTAGAAAAAAAGCCCGCTGGTCGGCAGAGCCGTACTTTGCGATCGCCGGACCCACCATGTTGAAACCAAATCCGGACAGCTGTGGGGCATGAGCCGCTCGGCAAGCCACATCAAAGATATGACGCTGTATCAGATTCCAACCGGTGCCACCATCCGCGACCGGCCAGTTTGGCGCAGCCCAGCCTCTGGCATTGAGCGTGCGCGTCCATTGCGTGAGTTCTGCTTTGCTCACGCCGGCACCACAACGCACTTTATGCGCCAGCTCCGGTGGCAGCTCCGCCGCCAGAAATGCTTCTATTTCCGCTTTAAAATCCTGCAGATCTTCGGTCAGCTCAAAACGCATCAACGTCCCTCCCGTTGCCTGTCAGCCTGTTTTTGCGGCTGTCACGACCAACGCATCGCGATCTGTCACCACAATAGTGTGCTCGAATTGAGCCACCAACTCGCCCGGCGGTACAGACAATGTCCAGCCATCATCCTCTTCATGCACCCATGCCACACCGGTGCTGAAAAACGGTTCAATGGTCAGAACCATGCCACGGGTCAGTTTGCGTGTTTCTTTGGGGTTATCACACGGGATGTATGACGGCTCTTCGTGTATCGATGCACCCACGCCATGGCTGCCGAGATTCTGCACAATGGTATAGCCTTCGCGATCAGCTACCGCCTGCACGGCACGGCCAATCACATTGAGTGAACGGCCGGCACGCACTTTTGTGATGGCACTGTCAACCGCTTCTCTAACAGCTTTGCATATCCGCGCCTGTTCCGGATGTGCCTGACCCACCACAAACGACTGGCCCATATCCGCAACAAAGCCGTTGCGATTTGCAGAGACATCAATGTTGATCATGTCTCCATCTGCAATGCGCGTGTCGCCGGGAATACCGTGCGCCGCCTGCTCGTTGATAGAGATACACGTAGCGCCCGGAAAATCGTAATACAGCTGTGGCGCCGATTTTGCGCCATGTCGTTTAAGCACTTGCGCGCCGATCTCGTCTAACTCACGTGTTGTCATGCCTGGCTGACACGCCTGCACCATGGCGTCAAAAGCCGCACGCACGGCAGTACCGGCGTGTTTCAGACCTTCGATTTGAGATTGTGTTCTGGCATTCATGTAGCAACTCCCCTGGGCCGCAGAACAGGCTAACACGCGGGAAATGTGTGAACTAGGTTAATAGATCAGCCGCGACCACTCCACCAGTACCACAATCACATTAAAGACGAGGTGGGTCATCACACAGGCCAGTACCCCATATTTGCGATTCATCCACCCGAGCCACACGCCCATCACCAGAATCTGCACAATTTTCACCCAATCCGGGTCCATCATTCCAGCATGACCAAGAGCCCAGAGCGCTGCTGTAAAAGCGATCGCTGCATAATGCGCGTTGTCCGAATTTCCCCAGCTGTAACCCAGCCAGTTCTGCAGACCAAGCCGAAATACAATTTCTTCTACAAAGGCGAATGCGGCTACAACAAAGACGAGGACAAACAGCGGGACTGCATATTCTCCTTCCCGGTTTACTGCCAGTGATTCTGCTGGCGTCGCACCCGTCAGCCAGAACAGCCCAAAGGAAAAAACAACCAGCGCCAGAACGCTTGAAGACACCGTCAGCAGCCACCCGGATCTTTGGAGAATGAGCAGCTCGGAGATCTGCATGCGCAGGTCTGTTTTTCCCTGCGCTGCATCGGACCCGGAAGGATGCATCCGGCGAACGTAATGCAGGCCCACTCCGGACGTGACGAACACTTTGAAATAGGCAAACAGAACCGTTAACAGGAGCAGTGCTGAAGAGCCTTCCCGTGGTTGGGTGAATGCCGGCAATTCCAGCAGGAACGTGACCACAACGGCGACTGTGCAGAGCTTCCAGTAAGCCCAGACACCGGGGCAGGAAAGCCCACCAGGGGGATGTATCCGCCAGGCAAAGCGACTATCTTAAGTGCCAGATCGGCTTGTACCATGCTGCAGACCCTAACATCCTAACCCCTGAGCCTGAGACTCAAAGTTTGAAAAATGAGTGAACTCGACGAACCTGAACAATCTGTTCTCGACCCGAACCTGAAATCGATCTTAGAGGCTGATAGCGAGGATGACAAAAACTACATCTATTGCGCCAGCTGTTCACATGTCATCACCACCGCGGCCTTAAAGATTGAAGTCAACGGTCAGCACAGCCATTTTTTCACCAACCCACACGGATTCAGCTACCACGTGGGCTGTTTTTCCAACGCACTCGGATGCGCGTTATCCGGCTCTCCACAGGCCGCGGACACCTGGTTTATGGGTTATTTCTGGCGGCTGGCTGCCTGTGAAAATTGCCACACGCATCTGGGATGGTATTTTGCCCGCGCCAGCGGTGAAGATTTCTTCTATGGTCTTGTGCTGGACCACATCCAGCAAGACAACTGATTTTTCTTAACGCACGTTCACGACACCTTGCCAGAGCCTGAGTTAAGGTAGCCTACCGATTGGATGAACAGCTATGCCTCAAGACACAACCACTATCGAAATCAGTAAAGAGTATCTGCATTTTGCCGCTGCACATTTCACCCTGTTTTCCGCCACAGAGCGAGAGAACCTGCATGGACACAATTTTCAGGTCACCCTGGATGCAACGGCACGAATTGCACAGGACGGCCTGACGTTTGACTACAATATTTTAAAAAAAGCGCTGAAAGCGCTGTGTGACGAGCTGGATGAGCAAGTTCTGATGCCAACAGAATCTCCTTATCTCACGATAGAAAAAGACGGGGCTTACACGGTTATCGTCTTCAACGGCGAGCGCATTCCATTTCTCGATCGCGATCTGACTCTGCTGCCGGTGCGAAACATCACCGTTGAAGAAATGGCACAGTACTTTCTTGACAAGCTGCGCCACCGGCCGGACATTGCCGCACTGGACATCAATCATCTGGTGTTGCGTTGCTCATCAGGTGAGGGGCAATGGGCAACAGCTTCATGGGTTCAACAGCCGGCACACAGCACAAACCAGGCGGAGGAAAAACCTTGAAATATTTAGTGGTCACCGGTGCCAGCGCGGGTATTGGTTTAAGCACAGCTGAAGTATTTGCATCTGCCGGTTACAGGGTTATCAATCTCTCCCGGCGTCCTTGTCCCCTCGAAGCGGCACATCATATCCAATGTGACCTGGCGAACCCGGATTTCATGGATACGCTTGCTCCGGAACTCGGCAGCCTGCTGGCTGACGTTGAGGAACTGGTGCTGATTCATAACGCGGCCCGACTTGTCAGCGACAGCACAACAGATACAAACAGTCAGGATTTTCGCGACATCATTGAACTCAACATGGTAGCGCCCAACACGCTCAACCAGTTCCTCATTCCGTACATGGATCGAGGGTCGAGTATTCTGTATGTTGGCTCGACCTTGTCGGAAAAAGCTGTACCCGGCTCATTCAGCTATGTGACCACCAAACATGCCATGGTCGGCATGATGCGGGCCACCTGTCAGGATCTGGCTGGCCGCGGAATCCACACCGCCTGTATCTGTCCGGGATTCACCGACACGGAAATGCTGCGCGACCACATCCCTCTTGACGCTATGGCGCAAATCAGCGGCATGAGCGCCTTCGAGCGCCTGGTCCACCCGAAGGAAATTGCTGACACACTATTGTGGGCTGCTGGCAGCCCGGTACTCAATGGCGCAGTCATCCACGCCAATCTGGGCCAGGTTGAACGTTAGACGTCGGTGGCCTCTTCGGTGCCTTTGAGGCCAAGGTATGGGCGCAGATACTTAACCGCAAGATAAATCGGCCCGGTATCCGCCGCAGCCACAACCAGTTTGAAGACATAACCTGACGCGATAAACACAAACAGCTGTGGCCAGATCGGTTCACCATCGTTGACCGGCAGTGCCCGGGCATAAAAGTGCGTAATCAGGATCACTGCCGTGGTATCCACTATCTGACTGACCATGGTCGATGCATTGTTACGTAACCACAGGTGTTTACCCGCGGTGAGTTTCTTCCAGAAATGAAACAATCGAACATCAACAAACTGAGCAATCAGATACGCCAGCATCGACGCCGCAACGGCTCCAAAAGCCAGTTCGCGAATTTCATAGAACACCGGCAGACGTCCTGCTTCATCCAACATTGGACCACCGGTGGCAGGGTCGATGGGCTCAAACCCTGGCAACGCACCACCAAGCCACAACAGGAAAATCACCCAGACATTCAGCAGCAGACCCACCCACACCATGTCGCGGGCTTTTTTTTCACCAAAAAGCTCTGATATCAGGTCGGTGCACATGAAAGTCACGGGATACGGCAGCACGCCTACCGCTACCACCATCGGAATCTGCACGCCAAACACGTTGAATGACAAATCAACAAACCGACTGATCCCCAGCACGTTCAGCAGCGCCAGAGTGCCTAAGAATATACCGGAGAGGACCAGAAATACGCGCTGCCGACGTTTGTGGTAATCAGGTGCCATAAACTCGCGCTAGCGCGGCTGAGTTAACCACTGTGCGTTCACACAATTGTTAAGCCGGTTTTGTTCCAGGTAATTCAGCGCCACTTCTCCGCCTTTGAAACGCATGTCGTAAACCGACTCCGGCGTAAAAAAAGCAGAATGCGGAGTAATCAGCAATCGATGATTGATCCAGTCTTCGTCCGCAGCCCAGGCTTTGATCAGGGGGTGGTCAGGGTTGGCAGGTTCTTCTGGCAGCACGTCCAGCCCGGCTGCCTGGACATGATTAGCCTGCATCGCCTGATACAGACCATCGAGGTCAATAATCGGGCCACGGGCGGTGTTAATCAGCACCAGACCGGGTTTACTATGGGCCAGGACGTCTGCATTGATCAGTTTCTCGGTGTGCTCCGACAGGGGCAGATGCAGACTCACCACGTCACTGATGCTGAACAGCTCTTCCAGGGATTGAACCCGACGGATGCCCACACTGAGTTCAGCGCCGTTTTCACGGTAGGGGTCATACATGACCACGTCCATACCAAAAGCTTTGGCTCGCAATGCAGCCGCCGTGCCAATGCGGCCGAGCCCGACCACGCCAAAAGTACACACGGACAGACGCTTGCCGTAGGGGTTGAGGGCCGGACGCCACAGACCTTTCGGATCCCGTTTCAGCTCGCGGGTATGAAACGTAATGCCTTTCATCAGTGACAACATCAGCGCAATGGCATGGTCAGCCACTTCCTGGGTACCGTAATCAGGCACGTTACATACCGGGATACCCAATTCTGCCCAGGCCTGCAGATCAAGATTGTCGAAACCCACCTTCGGCGTCACAAAAATCCGGCAGCGGCTGAGTTTGGCACGATATTCAGCAGGAATGTCATTCACACTGACCAGGGCATCACAGGTTGCCCACTGCTCATCTGTTACCTCTGTGTAACGCTCGCAGAAATGGGCGGTGTGTTCACCGACACTGGCAACTTCTATCTCCCTGTTATCCGGCCATCGCATCGCCGGCCACAAAATATTGAACGTCATGTTATCTCCCCGGACAAAAGCTTTGAACAAACTGCTAGATTACCTGCCTGCAACCAGATCGGCCAGAAGCACAACACTCCTGCGCAGATCTGCTTCTTCGATGCCCCCGATACGTAAACGGGTTGCGACAAGGTGCGTCATGCCCAGGCAATCCTGATATTGCTGCAGTTTTTCCAGCACCTGTGCAGGGCTGCCAATCAGAGTCCAGTCATCAATGCCTTCGCCATCGGCCAGACGCACATTTTCACTTTTCTCCACCAGCGTGGTTTTCACCTTGTTCACCAGAGCTGCGTTTTCACTGACGAAAACGGTTCGCATAAGCGGTATGGTGGAAGGCGCGGCAATGCCGGCAGCAGCCGCAGCCTGAACATGCTGGACATAATTGCTTTCCAGAGTAGCTAAACTTTCCATCGGAGAACATAAATACGGCAATCCTAAGCTACCCGCCTGGGCCAATGCCTTGGGCCCAAATGCAGCAACCCACAGCGGTGGATGGGGCTGCTGCAGAGGGCGTGGATGCACTTCTACTGCATGTTCCACATTTCCATCTAACGATATTGGCTTTCCGCTCCAGGCGTCTTTCATCAGACCCAGTGTCCAGGCAAATATCCGGCGTTTTTCTCTGGCGGGTACATGAAATGCACGCAGCATCTCTGGTGCATAACCACGCCCCACGCCCAGAATCAAACGCCCACCGCTGAGCTGATCAAGCACCGCTACCTGTTCTGCCGCCTGCAGTGGATTGCGTAAAGTCAGCAGATAAGACGTTGTACCCAGCCGGATGGACTGTGTTGCGCCTGCCACGCTGGCAAGCAGCGTTAACGGGTCCGGCAGCGCATTCGCGCCGAAATGGTTTTCGGGTAACCAGATGGATTCATAGCCACAACTTTCGGCAAACTGAGCCTGCTCACACAGGCTCATGGCGCTCAGATCGGAGAAGTTCCAGGGCGTAAGTCCCAGATGCAGATTATTCAATCGAAATGCCCTTTTGTCTCTGATGCACGATTAAACACCAGCCACAAGCAGATAGAAAATGCGTTGCTAAACTAATGTCATGATTAATGTTGATGTGGTGTGTGAAGCTGAACACCTGCCACGGATCAGGTTATTGCAAACCCACATGCGCAGTCTGAACGTCGAGTTGCAGATACATGACGCTGTGCCTGAACCCTGCAGCGACCGGCTGCTGATTGTGCCCAGAAAACGCAATTCCAGGCTCGCTGACCTTGAAGTTGCCGGCAGCTGTGAACGCATTGCACTGCTGCTGGACGAGCAGACCGAGCCCATCGCAGCGGACATGCAGGTCACCCTGCACAGCTGGCCAGCCCGCTCATCGGACCGCCACGTGGAAACCCTTGCTCGACACCTGCACATCGGCAGACGGACCCTTACGGATGACGATATCAAAGTCGGTCACACCGAATACAGCACGTACGGCGCTGCCGAGGCAAAGGCAGCTCTGCGAGCAGCGGCGCAAAACAAACGTGCGGAACGTCGAAAGAATGTGATCACTCTGACGCTGCTGGGCGTGGTGGTGGTTACGTTGGTCAGCCTGTTGGAAAGCGATCCCAAACCGGCTGACGAACAGGTGACGGCTGAGATTGACACGCCTTCTGTGGTTGAGGAAGCGCAGGCGTCGGAGGTTTTGCAGGCGCGTGATGCAATCCCGGCACCTGCCTCACAAACACCTGACGTTGTCATCCTGGATGAAACAGGTGCTCAGGTCAGCCATCGGGATGAAGCATCCAGACTTTGCTCAGCGCGGGACGTTCAAGAAGGGCGGGCTGCCGAGCCCTGCCACCTGATTCTGTTCTGATGTTCGGTCAGGCTGATTGGTTGCACGATGAAGCGTCCCGGTTTCAGCCCAGGAGCATCGGCGGTAACAGATTCCAGTACCAGAACCAGTATACCAATGCCATCTGCATGGCCAGGACCAGCACATAGTGGATACGCCTGGATACCCACCAGGCACCTCGCACGAGGACCCGATAGAGTTGTAAAAACTGCACCAGCGTCAGCAGCGCCACGACGAGGGGCAACCACAGCAACGGCATGAGCCTGGACTCAAGGTTTAACACAACATCTACAGGAGACGTGATCTGGGCAGCAACCTGAAGAAAAAAGATGACCGCCAGCGCGACACCGGCATAGGCCACCACTGTTGCCAGCCTCTGGCCCTGGACACCGTCATGGCCTTTATGCGTAAACGCAGACACCGGCCAGACAATCAGTACACTTAATGCCACCAGCAGCCACAGCAGAAGAAACAGGGCGTTGTTCAGCGGCACCTCCATCGGCTCAGCCCGGATGTACGCAATCGGCGGCACATCGGAAAAGTACAGTTCCTGCCCGACGCCACCCTCAGTTTTGAAGACCGCGCGCGTTGACCCGGCAACCTGCTGGAATACATCGTCAGTTAATCCTCTGTAGCGTAGCTGACCTTGTGCACGTGTAATGGATAACGCGTCTTGATCCGCCTCATGCGAGACGGTCACGGTATCCAGCAGCCCCAACAGTTTACTTGCGCTGCTGAAATTACGCCGCGAACCAATGTAGGTACCAGGCAAACCAGCAGCAGATTCCACAGGCGACAGGCGATCTGATCGATTATCAAAACCAAGATGGTTAGATACAGTGGCCACCAGGCGGCGCCCAACAGCATCACTGCCCAGCGTATTTGTCGCCACAAACAGTCCCATATCAGCATCCGGCCAGAGTACCATCTGAGCATTAAAGATCAGGGTACTGCCATCATGGCCTACCGCAGCAGCATCGCCTCTACTGGTCTGAAACATCCCCATGGTCAAGCCGTTAACCAGAGGGTGGTGGACATAGGCGCCATTTATGAGTTGCGCTTTTGAGGCACTGCTGAGTAGCTTTGTGTCTCTGGGATTAAGCAGTTCAACCATGAATTTGGCCATGTCCAGGGCGGTTGCCGCACCTGCTCCGGCAGGGCCCAGTGGTATATACAGAGCACCTCGCTCCTGTGGCTCCCCCTGACTCAGAACATACCCTTTGGAGCGGGTTTGCAGCAGTTCATTATCAAGGGTTTGTGCGATGCCGGCAGAGGCCATATCCAGTGGTTTGAAAATGTGCTGTTGCACATAATCAGAAAAACGCATACCCGCAGCCAGCTCAACGATATGGCCCGCCAGCGCAGCGCCGTAGTTTGAGTACGCTACCCGGGTTCCCGGCAACGTGACTCTCCGGGGCAGGTGCGCAGCCAGCGTATCTGCCAGATTACCCACCTGTCGGGGTCCGGACACAAACAGTCCAAACAGCTGGTCCTCAAACCCTGCAGAATGGGTCATCAGATGGCGTAACGTCACCGGGTCTCCCATTGTATCGGGTATCTGAAAGGTATCGAGATAGCTGTTGATGTCCCGATCCAGATCCAGGTTGCCTGCCTCAACAAGTTGCAGCACTGCAATCCAGACCCAGACCTTACTGATACTGCCAATCTGAAACTGGGTGACCCGGCTCTGCACGGGCTCGCGGCGGGTGTAATCCGCGTAACCATATCCGCGGGATACCAGCAGGCGCCCATCCTGAACCAGAGACACCGTGGCGCCCACTGTCTCGCCCTGCACAATGGCCTGAGCCATGATGCCATCGATAAACTGTTCGAGATTGCTGACGCGCGCCTCACTGGCCGCCACACCCTGGCAGTAAAGTGCCCACAACAGAACCCAGGAGATCTTAACCAGAGCTTTCAAGTGCATTGGGATTATGCTCCTTTTTGTAGACGCAACATCGCACGCATGGTTGCCAGCACCGCCGTTTGATGACGCCTCAGCGCAAATTCACTGTAGAGCGGATCATTGTGCAACAACAGACACGTTTGCCCATCGCCACAGCGGAATTGCGCGCGATCTCCAAAATTATTGCCTGCCGGTCCATACTCACCAAAATCGTCAGGGCGGTCTGCCAGCGTCCAGAATGCCTGCCAGGTTGCCGGCAACCCCTCGATTTCATCCTGCACTGCAGCGAGGGTATCGTCCGCGGTGTCGATCAGAATCTGTTGAAACGTATCATCATCTGCACTGAGAAAGGTGCAGTCGTTGCCGATGGCTTCCTCCAGCGCTTCCACATCAACGGGATAACGGTTGAAGCGGTCGCTGAATGACAGGCGCCACCAGCGGCCGGCATAAACCGGGACCGCATGTGCAGGAGCACTGACATTTTGTATATGTGTCAACAGACGCCCCAGATTACGCAACTGCAACTGACGCTCCTGTGCGCTCTCAACACTGATGACAAACTCATCAAAGCGGTTGTGAAAACGGGTATCCACCAACCACATCGCAGATTTAGGTGTCTGCTGATCACGGTTGTAATAATCCCACCGGAACATGCGGACGAGGAAATTGCCATCCGCCTGAGCGACGTTGGCTCGCACGATGTAGCGGGTATCCAGCGCTGACAGACGCGGGATCCGGTCATTGTCCTGCACACAGTTATTGAATGCCCGGGCAGCAACAAAAGTCAGCTGTTGATGCACCTGGGATTCGTAACCCCGAACCGGCAAAGTCGTGGCAAGACTAAGCGCCGTGAGCAGTATCAGACCAGAGCGCAACTTCTTCCTCCGTATCCAGCGCGCTGAGCAGATCAGCGACGTTCTGCTGCAGACCGGGCCAGACCAGGTCCGGTGCAATTTCAGCCAGCGGTGCCAGTACAAAAAGCCGATCCGTTGCACGCGGGTGGGGTAACACAAAATCTGCGGTCTGCCGCTGTTCCTCATTGAAGACCAGCAGGTCGAGATCAAGTTCGCGCGGTGCGTTGCGAATGATCTTCTGTCCCCGGCCAAACTCTTTTTCCAGTGCTTTCAGTTCATGCAGCAACGTCTCTGGACTTAAATGTGCGGGCGCATCAAAACCCACCGCCGCATTGAGAAAAGGCGCCGAACCAGGTGGGCAGTCTACGGGCGATGTGCGCCATAGATTAGAGGCCGTGAACGTACCCTCCACCGCAAATCGCTCAAGCGCTTCAATCGCCGCCTGCATAATGGCCACCGACTGGCCCTGATTGCTACCCAAACCGATAAGCACCACAGTGCTTCCCCTCAAAATGTCCGACGTATTGCCAGTGGTATTCCCGCATTCGCTTTGGCACCATGGACTGCGTTCAAGTTTACATTAATCCTGAGTTAGAAGGGGAGGATCGCCGATGAAGGCTGCAGTACTGCGAGAAATTAACAAGCCACTGGTCATAGAAGATATTCAGTATGGCAACCCGGCACCACGCGAGGTACTGATACGTACCGTCGCCGCCGGCGTCTGTCACTCAGACCTGCATTTCCAGAATGGCTCCTATCCCTATCCTCTGCCTGCGGTGCTCGGCCATGAGTCTGCCGGAGTGGTTGAAGCCGTGGGCTCCGATGTCACCTACGTGAAGAAAGGCGATCATGTCATCACCTGTTTGTCTGCCTTCTGCGGGCATTGTGAACCCTGTCTGACCGGCCACATGTCGTTGTGCCAGGAACCAGAGCTGCAGCGCGATGAGACACAACCTTCACGCCTGGCATCCGGTGACGAAAACATTGCTCAGTTTCTGAATCTGTCTTCTTTTGCCGAATATATGCTTGTGCATGAACACACCATCGTGAAAGTACGTGATGACATGCCCCTGGACCGCGCCGCGCTGATTGGCTGTGGCGTCACAACCGGTGTCGGCGCCGTGATTCATACGGCCGGCGTTGAGCCAGGCTCTACCGTTGCCGTTATCGGCTGCGGCGGAGTTGGGCTATCAGCCATCAATGGCGCGGCATTGGCCGGTGCAGCACGTATCATTGCCATCGACATGCTCGACAGCAAGCTGGATCTGGCCCGTAAATTCGGTGCAACCGACGTGGTCAACGCCAGAAACGTGGATGCCGTTGGCGAAGTACGGGAGATGACCGGCGGTGGCGTGCATTATTCTTTTGAGGCTATTGGCCTGAAACAAACGGCAGAACAGGCTTTCAAGATGCTGGGCTTTGGCGGCACCGCCACGATCATCGGCATGATACCGCCCGGCGTGCACATCGAACTGCACGGTCCGGAGTTTCTCATGGAGCGAAAAATGCAAGGCTCAAACATGGGCTCAAACCGGTTTCGCGTGGATATGCCCCGCTTCGTGGATTTTTATCTGCAGGGTCGCCTGCACCTTGACGACCTGATTTCGCGGCGCATCAAACTCGAAGACGTCAACGAGGGCCTGGCAGCCCTTGAAACCGGCGAAGTTGCGCGCAGCGTCATCATGTTTGACTGAAAGCACATCTGGCGCGCGTCACGCGCGCCCCACCGCTGACAAACGCTCAGACGCGTTTGTCAGCGAATCACGACGTTACCAAACCGACCGTTTCGATAAACACGCATCACAATCTGGCGAGGATCAAGCAGAACCGCGTCACGGAATTCGGCCAGATCCCGCACTGTGCGACGGTTTACGCCGACAATGACATCTCCAGCGCGCAGTCCGTAGGCATGGGCTTTACTGCGCGGCTCAACGCTTGTGGTCAGCACACCGGAACTCATGCCCGGCTCATCCGGATTCATGAAATTTTCCAGTTCGATACCCGCCAGGCGCGGATCTATGCGCCGACCCAGGGCATTCTGCTGAGTGTTCTCTTTGATCTCCAGCTCTACTGTGCGGGTGCGACCGTTTCTGATCAGTTCAATGTCAATATCATCACCGATGAACATCACCGCGGCCTGACTGTGAAAATCTGAAATTTTTTCAATGACCCGTTCGCCCACACGGGTGATGATGTCTCCAGCCTGTAAACCGGCTTCGTCCGCGGGGCTGTCCGGTTCGACTTCGACCACAACCACCCCGGAACGGCGTTCGACGCCAAACGCCTGCGCCAGATCGGCATTCAAACGCTGTACGATGACACCGATGAGGCCTCTGCGTACCTCTCCGTTTTCAATAATCTGTTCCATTACGGCGCGCACCATGTTGGACGGAATCGCAAAACCGATACCCACATTACTGCCCGTTGGCGCCAGAATAGCGGTGTTGATGCCAATCAGTTTGCCGTTTAAATCAACCAGCGCACCGCCGGAATTACCCGGATTAATCGGCGCATCGGTTTGAATAAAGTCTTCATACCCCTCTATCCCCAGGCCACTGCGTCCAAGGGCGCTGACAATGCCGCTGGTGACCGTCTGGGTAAGGCCAAAGGGGTTACCTATTGCCACCACAAAATCGCCCACCCGCAGATCTGCGCTGTTGGCAATGCCGATTTCGGCAAGATCATCCGGATCGACCTTCAGCACCGCCAGATCGACCTGACTGTCTCGACCCACCAGTTGCGCCTGCATCACACGACCATCAGCCAGACCCACTGAAATTTCATCTGCTCTGCCCACCACATGGTCATTGGTGACAATGTAGCCACGCTGTGCATCAACAATCACTCCGGAGCCCGCACTCTGGGTGCGACGTCCTCGAGGCACATCAAAAAAGCGTCGGAAAAAAGGATCCTCAAGCAATGGGTTAGTGGACGAAACCGTGGTGTAGGTCGCAATGTTGACAACGGCAGGATTCACCTCTTCGAGCATATCAGCGAGGCTTGGCAGCTCTCCTTTGCCCGGCACACTGAAAGGTAATGCGGCGTGCGCCACTGCAGCATAAAAGCCAAAAACAAGGCATATAGTCAGTCTGGACATAACCGATTTCATAGACATTGAATCCCTTTGGACCACGTTGCTTTCAAACAAGTTCCCCCACCGGGTTGGGGCGTTTACCTGCCATACCAATGAACACCAGCGCCAGTACGGACACACCCATGGCGACTGTGTAAGCCACTTTGTAGTTGGCCCAGTCATAAGCCAGGCCCAGCACAAATGGCCCCATGGAAACCCCGGCAACCGCACAGGCATTTGCCAGGGCAAAAACCCGAGGGTACACCGCGCCGGGAAACGCTTCTGCCAGCCACAGTGGCTGGATCATCAGCAGATTACCGACGCTGATGCCAAATACTGCCGCACCCAGCAGAGCGGCTTGTGCACTGTTCGCCAACCCGATGGCAAGCAGGCCAGTCATCTGTACAAACAGCATCACAATAGCAAAACTGCGGATTGGCAATCTCATGACAAGCCAACCCCCGGCAAAGCGTCCCATGATACTGCACAGTGTCAATGCCTGAACCGCACTGGCGGCGGGCTGAAACCCGGCTATCTCATCCACACGATTGTACAAATGTGCGATACCGCCGACCTGAGCACCCAGACAGAACACATAACCGATAGCCAGCATGATGAAAAAACGGGTACGGATTGCATCGCGATAGGTCCACTCGCCGGAGGGCAGCTGGCCAGCACCCGCAGCCGGTGTATCCGGCATACGCACCACCCATAACGCAACCGGGATTATCAATCCAGCAAAGGCAAGACCCAGCCAGGGCATGGTTTGCGGCACGCCCCAGATATTGAACAGGTAAGCGGTTGCGGGCGTTACCAGCACGCCGCCCAGCGACAGGCCCGTGGATGCTATCGACAATGCAACCGAACGGTTAGGACCCGGAAACCAGCGCGTCACCAGGGTGGTGGCAACCACCAGGGAAACGCCTGTGGAACCGAGCCCAAACAGTGAAAACAGAACATAGATCTGCCACAACGAGTGCGCCTGCCCGACGGCGGCCAGGGCCGCGGCTGAAATCAGCGCTCCGACAATCATGATCCACTTTACTTCGAATCGATCCAGCAGTGAGGCGACAAACATTCCCGCCGCACCACCCACGATGAAAAACAGACTGACCGCAAACGACAATTGAGACAGGGGCAGCGCAAGCAGCTCAGCAAACTCCGCCATATAGACCGACATGTTGTAGAAGCCGAGGCCGGAGCTGATCGTTTGTACAAACAGCATTGCGCCCACAATCGCCCAGCCATAAGAAGCGGGTTTCAACACTGCACGCATAAAAAGGCGTCAGATGATGGCGGAAACAGTGTCGTTGAAGAGTTTAAGAGAAAAAGGTTTAGGCAGGATGTGCGTATTCGGGTTGGCAAGGTCTGTGATGTCATCTTCTGCATAACCGGTCATAAACAGGACTTTCTGCTGCGGCAGGCTCCGCCTGATCTGGTGGTACGCCTCCACGCCGGACATACCCGGCATACCGACATCCAGTAGAATCAGGTCAAATTGCTCATTCTGCAGAATGTCCAGGGCAGCCTGGCCACTGTCGGCACTCGTGACCTGATAATGACTGCGTTTAAGCATCTCACCAGCAACGGCACGCACTGCGCTGTCGTCGTCGACTACCAAAACCTTGGGTCCTGTCATTACTCCCAACATACGCTCGGAACCCGGACGACTATAGATTCAATACCTGAAAACGTCTATGTTTTCCGATTGATTAAACTCGGGAGAGAGCGATGGAACTTACGGATAAGATTATTGTGGTCACCGGGGGTGCCAGCGGTATCGGCCGTGAGATGTGTGAGCGCTTTGCGCGTGAAGGTGCAAAACACGTGGTGGTTGCAGACAGAAATGGCGCAGGCGCCGCCCAGGTTGCGCAGCAGATGGGTGGCACGCCGATGACCATCGACGTCAGCAGTGAACAGGCGATCATCGATCTGATTGATCACGTCGAAAACAATATCGGTCCTATCGATCTGTTCTGTTCAAATGCCGGTATCGGCATTGGTCGAGGCATCGATGAACCTACCGAACTGTGGCAGACGATCTGGGAAGTTAACACCATGTCACACGTCTGGGCAGCCAAACATCTGATTCCAAAGATGATTCCGCGCGGTGGTGGCTATCTCCTCAATACCGCATCAGCTGCGGGTTTGCTGAGCCAGATCGGGTCAGTGACTTACGCCGTTACCAAACACGCAGCCGTCGCGCTGGCCGAATGGCTTTCCATCACCCATGGAGATGATGGCATAAAAGTCTCCGTGTTATGTCCCCAGGCCGTACGCACAGCGATGACCGCCAACGGGCCCGGAGTTGCTGGCGTGGATGGAATGATAGAACCTGAGGCGGCGGTTGATGCGGTCGTTGAGACGCTGCGTGAGGAACGCTTTCTGGTGTTGCCACATCCGGAAGTGGCCCAGTACATGCAGCGAAAAACCGCAGATTATGATCGCTGGCTAACAGGTATGCGTCGTCTGCAGGCGCAGTATGGCGCAAGCAGCATGCCCGAACAGGACTGAAACATAAATGTGGTGCGGGTCAGCGGTGCATGAATCCATTCAGACGCAGCGCCTCCAGTAGCCCTTCCAGAATAAGGTCGGGCACCACGTGATCAAACAGCTTCTCCCGATCAAACAGATGTGCAAAGCCGCCGGTGGCTACCACCAGCGGTTTTTCATCGACAAAGGCTTCTGCGGTAATGCGGCTGACAAGCTCACGCACCATACCCACGTTACTCCAGTACAGGCCGCTCTGAATACTGTCGACAGTGGTTTTGCCGATGGCGGATTTTGCAGGTTTGATCTCAACAGAAGGCAGTTTGGCAGTTTTACTTTCCAGCGCTTCCATCGCCAGACGCACACCCGGCATGATGTTTCCGCCCAGAAATGTTCGATCGGCGGACACAGCACAGACAGTCGTCGCTGTGCCGAAATCAACAACAATCAGATTGCGACCGGGGAACAGTTTGACCGCGCCCATGGCATCTGCAATGCGATCGCTGCCCACCTCTTTGGGATCTTTATAGGCAATCTTCAAACCTGTCTTGATGCCCGGGCGCATGATCATCGGTTCAATTTTAAAATATTTCTGCGCGCAGGCCCGCAGAGAATAGTTCAATTCGGGCACGACAGAGGAGATCGCAATTATTTTAATGAGTTCCGGCGCAACATTGTTTTCACGTAGCGCACCTCGCAGAAAAACGCCTATTTCATCAGAGGAGCTTCTGCCTGTGGATGCGTGACGGAACTGAATGATCAACTTTTCCTGATCAAACACGCCACAGTAAATCTGGCTGTTGCCAACATCCAATGCCAATATCATGCTTTGCTCCCCCGCTCCTTATTCTTCTTATCTATTGCACTTAGTTGCCAGGTGCAACCTGGTCTGCAATGGCGACATTATCAATCAAACGCACTGTTTGTCCGCTGTTTTTGCCCTGGGTAACAATGGCAGCAAATCGCCGTCCATGACAACTTTCAACATAATCCACCTGAAACCCGGCAGCTTCAAGCTGGCAACGTGCTTCTTCATCTGATTGTGGTGTACTGATGATTTCGTAAAACCGGGCAGCCTGTTTGCGCGCACTTGTTTTCAGATTCAGGTTGCGGGAGCTCATCGCCAGGCCATCCACTTCACGCACCGTGTCGCAGCCTATAATATCTACCGGCATAAAAAATGCCTGCACCATGTCCCGTACCAGCAGATATTGCTGATAATCCTTTTTACCGAAGTAAGCCCGCCGGGGGCGGACAAGATTGAGCAGCTTCATCACCACAGTTAACACGCCGGTAAAATGCCCCGGGCGATTACGGCCACACAGTTTTTTGCTGAACTGTGTTTCTGCAACCTGGTACCTGAACCCGTCAAGGTAAAGTTCTTCGTAGGTTGGCATCAGCACAAAGTCGACACCAACTTCCGCCGCAGCAGCAAGATCCTGTTCCAGCGTGTCTGGATAATTCTGCAGGTCTTTCGGATCGTTGAACTGAGTCGGATTGACATAAATACTCAGAACCGTGACGTCGTTTTCAGCCACACTGCGGCGCAACAGAGAAAGATGTCCTTCATGCAGTGCACCCATGGTCGGCACAAAGCCAACATCTGCAGAAAAGCTTCTGCGCTGCGTCTGCCATTGACCCAGACCCCTAACAACTTTCATGAGTAGCTCTCCTCATGACAGGGAAACTTCTGCGCACAGACATCTGCATGGAAGGCATTCACCGCCCCGTGCACGAACGCAAAACCGTTAGTGTAGTGACGCAGAAATCTGGGTTTGAACGCGGGATCCATACCCAACAAGTCCTGCAGGACAAGAACCTGACCATCTGTCCCCGCGCCAGCGCCTATGCCAATGGTGGGAATCCGCAGGTCACCAGAGAGCTTTGTCGCAAGCTGCGCAGGCACACACTCAAGCACCAGCGCAAATACACCCGCCTGTTGCAGATCCTCGGCGGCACGGCATAGATCTGCGGCTGCCTGAGCATCCCGACCCTGCACTTTATGCCCGCCGAACGCCTCCACTGACTGCGGAGTTAGACCCAGGTGTCCCATCACGGGAATTCCTGACTCAACCAGGTGAGCAACAATATCCAGGTGTCCCGCAGCACCTTCCACTTTCAGGCAGTTGGCACCAGCCTGCATCAGCTCCGACGCGGCGTCCATCGCCGCCACCAGGCCTTTGCGCATGGACAGGAAAGGCATGTCGGCAATAACAAACTTGGTTTCAGCCCCGCGCCGAACCGCGGCAACGTGGGTGGCCATCATGGCAACCGTCGCATGGATCGTACTGGGGAAGCCGTGCACCACCATAGCCAGGCTGTCGCCGACCAGCAGGGTGTCTACGTCACTTTGATTAAGGATTTTTGCTGACCAATAGTCATAACACGTGACCATTGAAATTTTCTCACCGGCGCTTTTACGCGCGGCAAAATCGAGCACATTCATGAAGTACCTCCCGTGATGGGAGGGAAAGGACCAATGTCAGAAACAATCTGATGAATCACAATATCGGTACCTGTCCCTCTGGATCAAGTCCTTGCGTGATGCTACGCAATCTCTTTTCACTGAAGCGGCTGTGCATTGCAACCGCAGCCCATACAGCACGCTTCAAAGTGTGGCTTACCAGTCTCTGGAGAAATCAGTTTCTCTCAAAGCTTTTCGCGAGCCTACTATTGTCTGATGTGGATGTCGAATCCCAGAATTTCAAGGGCGTGACGTCAACTTTACTGTTGCAGCAGCTCTGCCAGCGCCCGGCGGGCCATGACTTTCACCAGATGCGCGCGGTATTCTGCTGACGCGTGCAGATCGCTGTTGAAGCCGGCATCAGGCACTTCCACTGAGTCAATTGCAGCCGCGGTCAGCTCCTGATTCAACATTTTTTCTATGCCGCTGGCGCGGCACGCACAGGGACCCGCGCCGGTGACGCCGACACGTATTGTGCCGCTGAAATCCGCAATCAGGACACCCACCACAGCATATCGTGAAGCTGGGTTGGGGAATTTCTGATAAGCCGCTCGAGTAGGCACAGGAAAATCAATGTGCGTAATGATTTCACCGGGATGCAGAGCGGTTTCAAACAGATTCAGAAAAAAATCATCACCGGAAATGGCACGTTCCTGGGTGTACACAGTTGCGCCCAGACCCACCACCGCGGCCGGATAGTCTGCGGACGGATCACTGTTGGCAACAGACCCGCCGATCGTGCCGCGATTACGCACCTGATTGTCGCCGATCAAACTCGCCAGGTGTGATAACACCGGCAACGCCTGTCTGATTTCGCTCGACCTGACAACATCATTGTGTCTCGTAAACGCCCCGATACGGACGCTGTCCGCTGTTACTTCGATGCCCGACATTTCAGGGATGCCGGATAAATCGATCAGGTCTGTTGGCGCCGCCAGGCGTTGTTTCATGGTGGGTATCAGCGTCATTCCGCCGCTCAGATACATTGGATCATCCGCGCCTCGAAACAGATTGACAGCTTCAGCCACGTTGGCAGGCTTGTGATAATTGAACTGATACATGACCTATTCTCCTCGAATTGCGCGCCACACTTTTTCCGGTGTAGCCGGCATCGAAATATCTTTGTTACCCAGCGCATGGGTCACCGCGTTCATGATTGCCGCCGGAGAACCAATCGCACCTGCTTCACCGCAACCTTTGACCCCTAATGGATTATGGGTACAGGGAGTAACCGTTGTGTCGACGCGAAAATCAGGCAGGTCATCCGCGCGCGGCATGGTGTAATCCATGAAAGAACCCGTCTGCAGCTGCCCATATTCATCATAGATACCGTGTTCCATCAACGCCTGACCGGCACCCTGAGCAACGCCGCCATGCACCTGCCCATCAACAATCAACGGATTTATGATGTGACCGAAATCATCCACCGCAACAAAATCAACGAGTTGCACAACGCCGGTCTCGAGATCTACTTCAACTTCAGCAATGTGGGTGCCCGCGGGGTAAGTGAAGTTGTTGGGATCGTAAAATGCTTTTTCTGTCAGCCCCGGCTCAAGGTCTTCCGGATAGTCCGCAGGCACATAGGCGGCAAACGCCACTTCCTGAATTGATACCGACTGATTACTGTCGCGCAGGTTAAACTGACCATTTTCAAAATCGATCTGATCCACCTGCGCCTGCATCATATGGGCGGCAATTTTACGGCCTTTCTCAATGATTTTTTCCGCAGCGACAATCAGCGCGGAACCGCCTACCGCTAACGAGCGCGAACCGTAGGTACCCAGACCGAACTCCATACGCCCGGTATCACCGTGGATCACTTCAACATCGTCGTATCCGACACCGAGCTTGTCTGAAACAACCTGTGCAAACGTGGTTTCGTGTCCCTGTCCATGGCTGTGCGAGCCGGTAAAGACGCTCACAGAACCGGTTGGGTTCATGCGGATTTCGCCGCTTTCATACAACCCGACACCAGCACCCAGCTGGATAGCCAGCTTGGAAGGCGCCAATCCGCACGCTTCAATGTAACATGCGATGCCAATACCACGGCGTTTGCCCTGCTCAGAGGCTTTCGCCTGACGGGCTTCAAAACCCGCGTAATCAATCATCTCCAGCGCTTTGTCCAGACTCGCTTCGTAGTTTCCTGTGTCGTAGGTCAAAGCCACCGGCGTTTCGTAGGGAAAATCTTCCGGCTGGATCATGTTCATTCTACGCAGGTCGGCCGGATCCTTGCCGAGTTCACGCGCAGCCTGATCGACGATGCGCTCGACCACATAGGTCGCCTCCGGCCGCCCGGCCCCCCGATAGGCATCAACGGGCGCCGTGTTGGTATAAGTGCCTTGAACCTCAACATACACGTTAGGTGTTTTGTACTGCCCGGCCAGGAGTGTGCCATATAGATAAGTTGGCACAGAGGATCCGAAAGTTGACAGATAAGCCCCCAGGTTGGCCGTGGTTTTGACACGTAAACCGGTAAAGCGACCCAACTCATCCATTGCCAGCTCGGCCCTGGTGATGTGATCGCGACCGTGCGCATCTGCCAGAAAGCTCTCACTGCGTTCGGCAACCCACTTGATCGGCCGTTTGATTTTCCCGGCTGCCCAGATCACCGTTGTTTCTTCAGAGTAGATAAAGATTTTGGACCCAAAACCACCACCTACGTCCGGGGCAATAATTCGCAGCTTGTGCTCCGGCGCAACCTGCACAAAGGCGGACAGCACCAGCCGCTCAAGATGAGGGTTCTGGCTGGTGGTATATAACGTGTAATCTCCGGTGCCACGTTCAAAAACGCCGAGACAGGCGCGCGGTTCCAGCGCGTTAGGAATAAGCCGATTATTGGTCAGATCAAGCGTTGTGACATGAGCCGCTCGCGCAAAGGCCATTTTTGTGGCTTCTTCATCACCCAGGGCCCATTTGTAAGCCAGGTTGTTCTCAATGCCCTCATAGATATTTTCCGACCCTGTGGCGTGGGCCAGATCCACCACCGCGTTCAGTTCGGTAAAATCAGTTTCAACAAGTTCAGCGGCCTGTTTGGCAAGCTGTAGAGTTGCCGCCAACACCATTGCATAGGGTTCACCAACATAATTGGCCACGGTGGCTGCCATGGGTGGATGCGGCGCAGAAACCATGTCGGAACCATCTTTACTTTTGACCATCCAGCCGCAGGGCAGATCACCGAGGCCATCATCAACCATCTGCTGGCCTGTGTAGACGGCTACAACGCCGGGCAGCGCAAGCGCCTCGCTGGCATCAATACTATTGATACGCGCGCGGGGATAGGGGCTACGACAGAACACTGCGTACACCTGACCCGGCTGATTGATATCGTCAGTGTATCGACCTTCACCAGTAATAAAACGCAGATCTTCACGACGCCGCACCGAAGCACCAATACCCTGGCTGTGCGCTTCAGGCTGGGAGACCACTTCACTCATTTTTATATCCCCTTATAAGCTACGCTGACTTGCCTGCGGAGGCGACCGAAGCGATAGCCCGAACAATGTTGTGATAGCCGGTGCAACGACAGATATTGCCTTCCAGGCCCTCGCGAATGGCCTTTTTATCCAGTCCCGGATTCTGCTCAACGAGATCAATGGCCTGCATAATCATACCCGGCGTGCAGAAACCGCACTGTAGAGCGTGGCATTCACGAAAAGCCGCCTGCATGGGATGCAGGTCATCACCGTTGCCGATACCTTCGATAGTCGTCACTTCGACCGCTTCCAGCTGCGGGGCAAGTACCGTACAGGACTTCACCGCCCGTCCATCCAGATGCACCGTGCACGCACCACACTGGGAGGTGTCACATCCAACGTGGGTGCCGGTGAGTTCGAGCGGGCCGCGCAACACATCTACCAGCAGCGTATTGGGTGGCACGTCTATGGTGTGCTCGCGACCATTCACCTTAAAAGAAATTTTCATCTATCCGTAAACCCCCCTCTGGCGTAAGCGCGCTAAGGCTTATGCCCGTTATCTATGGTGTTAAACAGCGAGCAGGACTGCAAGAAGCAGCACACCAAAGGCAATGGCCCAGATTTTCCATTGCCCGCTGTCTTCATACTGCTGTGCGTTCGCGACGGCGTCGGCAGGCGGTGAGGCAACGGCGGCGGGATCCAGCCGTTTGGAAAACGCGGTAAAAAAATCATCCGCCATTTTTCGCGTAGCGCCTTCAACCAGGCGATTCCCCACCTGCGCCAGTTTGCCGCCGACGTTGGCCTCAACATCGTAGGTCAATACTGTGGCACCCTCGTCTTCTTGCAACCGCACAGCGGCCTGACCCTTTGCAAAACCTGCAGCACCGCCTTTCGCGTTGCCTTTAATCACATAACTTTCCGGTGGTTTGAGGTCGGCAAGCATAAGCTCCGCCTGAAATGTTGCGCTGACCGGACCAATTTTAGCTTTCACTGCAACGTCAAAATGTTCGTCGTCGATTTTCTTAACGTGCTGACAGCCGGTAATGCATTCACCCAGTAGATCAGGATCGTTCAACGCCTGCCAGACTGACTCTCGACTGGCCGAAATTCGATATTCACCCGATTGCTGCAACTGATCTCACCCTAAAAAAACAGACTCACGAGGTTGCATGAAAGCCTGCACAAGGGCAACGTTTTGCAGAAAATTTTCATCTTCAGACGTCTGCTTCACCCAGCGCGCGGGCGCGGGAGATCCGAGTTTCTTCGTCCGTGCGCAGATAACGCAGGGCCAGAAAAAGAAAAATCATACTGACCAGAAACACGGCCAACCCCATGGTTACCGCGCTGCGCAAGGCAGCGTCAGATGCCTGTCCTGCGGCAGTGTTCAAGTCACTGACCTGACCGATCAGATAAGGACCCAGCGCCAGCCCCAGGAACGTATTCATCAACACATAATAAGCAGACGCGGTAGCCCGCATGCGCGGCATCACCAGGTCGTTGATGGTGCTTGCGCCGGAGCCGATCCATGCCGGTGACAAGATGCTGAACACAAAACTGCAAAGATAGGCCACCAGTACACTGTCGGTATATAGAAAGCCAAGGGCAAAGGGTGTGGCGAGAATTGGAATCGCCAGCCCGATATAAAGCCGCGCATTGACGTTTTTTGCCTTCCACATATCCGCCAGAAAACCGCCGAGCACAATACCGATAAAACCGCCAATCGCGGAACCAAGACCCAGGTAGAGACCGGCATCGGCTATCGATTCACCGTGCACACGCTGCATGAACGGCGCTGACCAGAAACCAAGGCCGTAGGTCACAAACGAGATACTGGGGAAACCTATGGAAGCCAGCACAAAGGCTCTGGACTTGAACATCATCGCAAAACAGGCCGGGTCGTTGAGGCGCAGGTACTGGACCCAGCTCACGGTGATATAGACGCCGGCGCCAAGCGCAATCCACTGCAGCGCGGTTGGCATCAGCGTATAAAACAGGAAGAACAGAGCCCCGATCAGGGCCAGAGCAACAAGGTTCTCAAGCACTGCGCGGAAGCCGCCTGCCTGATACAGGGTCACCAGCGACAACCCGGGTAACACACTGAAGAGGGTATTCTGCGTTGCCTTGAACGGCGCAGGATGAGGCGTCGTCAACAGTCCCTCGCTGGCACCGCGAATCGGCTCCCTGATTGTCCAGACCCACACGGCAACCACCAGGCCGGGCAGGCCCACAGCTAAAAAGGCGGCTTGCCAGGGTTTGATACCCAGGGGTGCCAGCGACGGGTCCGGGTACCAGGCATACCAGGCTTCAACCACTGCACCGCCAAGGAACAGACCAATGCCGGCACCGATATAGATGCCGCTGGAATAGATGGCCAGCACCGTCGCCCGCACCCGCGGCGAGAAATAATCCGACAACATCGAAAATGCAGCCGGTGTTGCGCTGGCTTCGCCTACTCCTACGCCAAAACGACAGATAGCCAGCCCCGTGTAGCTCTTGGCAAAACCGGACAGTGCGGTCATCAGGGACCAGAACGACAGGCCAATCGCAATCAGACTCTTGCGGTTCCAGACATCTGCCAGCTTACCCAGCGGAATGCCGAAAACAGCGTAGAAGATGGCAAACGCAGTGCCATACAGGAACCCAATCTCCGCATCGCCAATACCAAGGTCCGCTTTGATTTCTTCAGCCAGAATAGAAATGATCTGACGATCAATGAAATTGAAGATATAGACCACAATCAGCACAAACAGCACATATCTGGCGTACGCGGAGTTAACGTCTTTCTTGCCCTGGGTTAACTGCGCATCCAGTTCAGCAGAGGAGGACGGGGAGTTCTGTTCACTCATTTCAGCGGGGCTCCATCAAAACGTTCAAAAGTGGTGAAGGCCTCGACCGGATGGCGCTTCAATCTGGTCAGCTGTTTCACGGGCTTCCCCAGCGGGATCATTGCGGCAAAGGCAAATTGCTCAGGTATGTTGAGCAGGGCTTTCAATCGAGCCTCCTCGCCACCCACAAAGGTCGTCAGCGTACCACCCAGGCCCTCGTTGCGGGCTGCCAGCAGGATATTCCACACAAACGGGTACACCGAACCGCCGGATATCACACCCACTCGAGGCAACTCACTGTCAAAGGAGGCCACCACCGCCAGATCAACCAGAACCATAAGCACCACTGGCGCCTGGCAGATGGCATCGATCAATTGTCGAGGTACTTCAGTCGCGTCGATCTCGCCCTGGGTCAATGTAGTGGGTACGATGGTGTTCCACGGTGCTTCACCGCGACCAACCTGGGCCACGTAGCGGCGCAGAGTAGGTTCTATCAGAGGACCCAGCGCATCTCTGGTGGCCTGCTCCCGCACGATGATCACACGCCACCCCTGACGATTGCCGCCACTGGGCGCAAACCTGGCGTTATCAAGAATCCTGAATATCTGCTCGTCTGTGACGGCGTCGTCGGTAAACGCCCGTGCGGCAAACGTTGTCCGCATGACTTCGTACAGATCCATTGTTCCCCCCTTCCCCTTTGTCACTGTAACCAACGGCTGCGCTCCCCAGCGCGGCACGGACAAGCACCTTGCCTGCACGATGGCTTTTAAGGAACAATAGCGTATTGATGGCATGGGGGGATACCCCAAAGGGATTGCCATTACTCCCACAAGGATTACAGGGGACCGATCGATGAGCGAATACCAGAACACACCCGAAGAACTACCCCCGGAAGTACTGATGCGCGGGCTGCTGCGCGCCTACTACTGGATGGACGAAAGCCTGCAGAACGGTTTGCAGCAAGCTGGTTATCGACCTCGAACCCGCACTCAGACCATGATTCTGATCCACATCTCAAACGGGGTGACCCGCGCCGCTGAGCTTGCGCGGGCACTGGGCGTGAGCCGCCAGGCCATTCAGCAACAGATCAACGATCTCGAAGCGGACGATCTGGTGACGCAGATCCCTGATCCCGAAGACAAGCGCGCCAATCGCATTGTGTTCAGCGAGCGGGGTTCGTCGCTCATCAACCAGGCGATGCAGACGTTAAGAAATTCTGAGCAGACTCTGGCGATGCGACTGGGGTATGAAACCGTTGGCCAGTTGCGTCGTGCGCTGATGGCAGACTGGGGCCCTGTGGTTGGTGAGCAACGCGCGCCAGGCCGGAAGCGAACCGTCAGTTAGCGGTTTCGACAGGGCAATCATCCACTGATGGGCAGCCCCGAAAGATAGCATCCATATTCGCAAAACAGTGAGCTGGACAACATCGCCGACAAACCCAGGCAGACAGGCCTGAAAATGGCAGGCTCTGCTGCAGCCTGAACCCATCGGCACCTTACCAATTCATCCGCCGGGAAACACATCCAGATCTGGTTTTGACATTTCGTCGCAGCCATCTCCCACACCCCACAGAATAAGTAATCTGCAGGCTCTGCAATCATCTGGATACGGACCATGCATTTAAAATCAATTTTAGTCAGCGCTGCCACCTTCTACAGCCTCGCGGTCACGCAAATGATTGACGCCGAAATGTTGACCATCAATGTGACCAACCTGACAACCACAGAAGGCACGGTAATGGTTCAGATCATGGCCGGTGAAGCACAGTTCAGCGGCGAGGAACCCTCAATCGCGTCAATCATGTCGCGCGCCACTGATGAGGATATGACCTTTTCCACCCGCCTGCCCGCCGGCGAATACGCCATTCGGGTGATGCACGATGTGAACAACAATGGCGAGATGGACAGCAATTTTGTGGGCATGCCAACCGAACCCTGGGCCATGTCCAACAATGCCAAAGGCAACTTCGGCCCTCCCAAATGGGACGAGGCAAAATTTGAGTTAACCGGTGCCGTCGAGCAAACCTTAACGCTGAACAAGTGAGGACATCATGCAACGCAGACACTTTCTGAAATCAGCGGCGGCAGGGACCACGCTGGCCGCCCTGCCCTTTGGTGTGCGGGCGGCAAACCCTTCCTGGGCGGATCAGTTTGCCCAGGGGGTTGCACAACACCCCTGGTTGCTCGGCTACCAGACTGCTGCAGCCGAGGACTTCAGCGCAGCCGCAGAAATAAGCGGCAAATGGCCGCAGGATCTGGTGGGAACACTCTATCGCAATGGCCCTGCGCAACACGATGTCTATGGCTATCGATACCAGCACTGGTTCGATGGGGACGGCATGCTGCAGGCATTTCACATGAACGGCGAGCAGGTCACCCACCGCGCCAGGCTTATCGAAACCCATAAAGTGCGTGCTGAAAGACAGGCTGAACGCGCCCTGTACCCGGGATTCGGCTCGGTGCCTCCCAACCCGGCACCGGTGACCGGCCCGGATATTGTGAATGTTGCCAACATCAGCGTGTTGCACCACCACGATAAGCTGCTGGCGTTATGGGAGGCCGGATCCCCCTGGGAGATGGACCCCGACACCCTGGAAACGCAAGGCACCTATGCATTTTCCGAGCACACCCAGGGCGTGCCGTTTTCTGCCCACCCCCGCGTGGAAGCCGATGGCACCCTGTGGAATTTTGGCTATCTGTCCGGTGCCAACCTGCTGGTGCTGTGGCACATCAACAGTCAGGGGAAAGTGGTGAAAATGGGTAAGATCAAAGCTGACCCCATCACCATGGTGCATGACTTTGTGGTCACCGAAAAACACCTCGTCATGATGTTGCCACCGTTGAACTACGAAGCCACTGGACCCTCCTCATTCCTGGACGCACACCAGTGGCACCCGGATCAGCCCACGAAAGTGCTGGTCATCGACAAGAACGACTTTGACAATCACTTCTGGCTGGAACTGCCCTCCCAGTGGGTATTCCACTATGGCAACGGCTGGGAGGATGATCAGGGTGTGATTCGCTTTGATGCCGCCCGTGCACCAGATCCGCTGGTGATGATGGAAAGCTTCCGGGAGATCATGCGCGGCAATGTGGTGCCCGGCAGTGTCAGCCACCATCATGAATATCAGATCGACACCAGGAACCGTCGCATCAGCGAAGCCCCGCTGTTTGGCATGCATGTGGAATCCGAATTTCCCTGTATCGATCCGCGTATCAGCTGCCGACGCAACTCGCGTCTGACCATGCTGTCGCGCAACGCGATGACTGCGCCCATACATACCAGCCTCAACGAAGTCAGCACGTTCGATTTCAGGACCGGCCAGCGCAACTTCTTCCGCTATGCTGATACCCAGATCCCGGAAGAACACCTTTTTGTACCCAAACCCGGCAGTCAACCCGAGACCGATGGCTGGGTGATTGGCTCTGCCCTGGACTGGCAGCAGCAGAAAACGCTGTTAAACGTCTTTGATGCACAGGCAGTACAGGACGGACCTGTTGCCACAGCAACACTGCCGTATCATGTCCCCCTGGGTTTACACGGAAAATTTGTGCATGGCTGAGTCAACCAGCAATTTTGAACGTCGCAGTATTGAACACCCCTGGCGGGTGTTCGGTTACACCACCCTGTTCTGCACAGGCATTGGCATATTGATCACCCTGCTGGCCGGTGGCAACGCATTTGCAAATCTGGCGGTGTCGTTTTCCATCGGTTGGTCCATCAGCGCCTGTTTTCATCTGCTTGGACCGTTGTTTGACAGCTGGCTTGGACCCTACGTGGGACCCGCTCCGGTGACAGCCATCGGCCTGGCCATTGGCATGGTGATTGCCGGCCTCATCACCTACCAGGACCCACTGGTTTTTTTCACTTTTGGCAACGCCACCATTTACCTGGGCGTCTTTTTCGGGATTCTGGGATTTATCTTTTTTGGCACCCGCGCCCGCATGGTTCGTGCCGAAGCAGATCTTGCACGGGCCAATGCCAGGCAGGCTCAACAGGAAAAGCTGCTCGCTGAAACCGAACTTAAACTGCTGCAGGCGCAGATCGAGCCACACTTTCTGTTTAACACGCTGTCGAATATTGTCGGTTTGATTCATGAGAACCCGGACACTGCCGAAAAAACCCTGCTCAATCTGACCACACTGTTGCGCGGCTCGCTGAACAGAACACGCCAGCAGGCGACAACCCTGGGGCAGGAACTGGAGATTGCCCAGGCCTACCTCGAGATTCAGAGCACGCGTATGCAGGGCCGCCTGGGCTATGCCTTTGATGTGCCTGCAGAGCTCAACAACACACCGCTACCGCCGCTGCTGGTACAACCGCTGATTGAAAACGCAATCAAACACGGCATCGAACCCTGCGAAGACGGCGGTGAGATAAGCGTCCACGCTATCCGGCAGAATACAGATGTTCTGATATCCATTGCCGACACCGGTGTTGGCATCACCCAGGATCACTCGGCTACCCGAGCCACCGCGGGCAGCGGCACGGGTTTGAGGAATGTACGGGAACGTCTGCATACTTTGTATGGCAGTAAAGCGCAGCTGGACCTGTTGCCCAACGAGCCCCAAGGCGTGATCGCCCGCATCACCCTGCCAGCCCTTACCGAAACCGACGAGGGCGGCAGAGCGTGAGACCAACCGCCATCATCATTGATGATGAATCAACCCTGATCAGCTATCTTTCCAACAAGCTTGCCAGGTTGTGGCCCGAACTGGAGATCCTCGGGAGCGCGGTCAACGGCCGCCAGGGGCTGGCCCTTGCCGCGCAGGTGCAACCGGATATCGTTTTTCTGGATATCCAGATGCCGGGGTTATCCGGACTGCAGGTGGCTCAAGCCTTGTCCGCAGACATTAAGATTGTTTTTGTCACCGCCTATGACGAGTTTGCTGTGGATGCCTTCGAGCGGGCAGCGGTTGATTACCTGCTCAAACCAGTGTCGGACGAACGCCTGCAGCAGAGCATTGAACGCCTTCAGCAGGCCAGGCGCCAGGATCATCAGAAACTGCTCAGCCTGCTGCAGGACATCAGCCCGGCGCGCCAGGAATACCTGCACTGGATTCGCACCGGCGTGGATGACACCACCTCCCTGGTTGCAGTGGATGATGTGGTGTATTTCCAGGCGGATCAGAAATACACGTCGGTGATCACCGCGGACAGGGAATATGTGGTGAGGCGTTCAATCAAAGAACTGGAGCAGCAGCTGGATCCAGCCCAATTCTGGCGTATCCACCGGGGCACCATTGTACGCGTTGATCAGATCGTCAAAGCCAGGCGTGACCTGCGCGGCCGCTACAGCCTCACGTTGCGCAGCCGGCCGGAAACGCTACGCTCCAGCGCAAGTTATGGACACGTATTTAAACAAATGTAGTTTTTGCCGTTAACCCTTACACTCGCCGCCAGATTACCCGTTGAGTCACCTATGCAGCGCATTGTGCTGTTTAACAAACCGTTTGATGTCCTGTCACAATTCAGCGACAGGCAGGGCCGCACGACGCTGTCTGATTTTATCAACATGCCCGATGTCTATCCCGCTGGCCGGCTCGATCGCGACAGCGAAGGATTGCTGGTGCTGACGAACGACAATGCGCTAAAGCACAAACTCACCGATCCGCAACACAAAGTCAGTAAAACCTACTGGGTACAGGTGGAAGGCGAACCTGAAGAGCAGGACCTGCAACCTCTTCGAGAAGGCCTCGAACTCAAAGATGGCCTGACACGACCGGCTAAAGCTGAACGGATACCACCACCTCACCAGTTATGGCCAAGAACGCCACCGATTCGCACCCGCAAGCACATCAGAGACAGCTGGATATCGCTGAGCATCAGCGAAGGCAGGAACCGCCAGGTGCGGCGGATGTGTGCCGCGATCGGATTTCCCGTGCTAAGGTTAATCCGCTATCGGGTGGGTTCGTGGACCATTGACGGTATTGCCAATGGTCACTTCACTGACCTGTCAGGATAATGGCGCTTTAACGCGCCTCAAAACGCAGCACCATTCGATCCGGTTCAAACCGGGCCAGCAACTGCGGATCTTCTACCGCGACGGCTAACGCCGGATAGACCGATTGAGAACCCTCCAGCCGGATTCTGACTTCCGGGTTCGCCGCCATGTACTGATACCACTGACGTTCAGCAGCAGGGTCCACGTAGATCTGCCCGTCGATGACGGTATAGCCGATGTTCACCGAATAGGGATTTTCCGGGCGGGTTTCCAGCACCAGAACGCCCCCTTCAGCGGGCACAGGTGCGGCAGACAGAGGCGCTTCCGGGCCCGATAGCGCGCCACCGGGCAGCCACAGCAGCGGCCCCGAGCAGCCGCCGAGAACGATCAGAACTGCCAGAGCAAAGCCGCGAGACAGGTTTGTATCCATTGTTAGCTCCATATGTGTATCCATTTAGTTTAACTTTAAACCATATTAGTTTAAAGTTAAACCATTAGCTACAATGCGCACATGAGCAAACACAAACCAGCCCCACAGCGCCCACACAACCTGTTCACCCTGTTTAATGAGATCGGCATCATCAATCAATTGGCCAGCACCCGTTTTGAACGCGTTCTACCGGAAAATCTGACCCTTTCGCAATTCAGTGTTCTGAATAACTTTGTGCGTCTGGGTGGAACGCGCACGCCAGCCCAGCTGGCGGACGCCTTTCAGGTCACCAAAGGCGCGATGACAAACACGCTGCAGAAACTTGCCGCACGGGGGTGTATCACCATAGAGGTCGATGCCAACGACCGACGCAGCAAACTGATCAACATCACTCAACGCGGCCGCCAGCTCAGGGAGACCGCAGTACAGGCAGCCGACCAGGCTTTGCTCACCCTGGAGGACCAGATCGACCTGACCCATCTGGATGATCTTCTGACCAGACTGCAGCACATACGCAAGGTACTCGATGCAGACAGGAATTAGGTTGGATGGCGGTTGCGTGCTGAAGAGCGAGTCCGGCGGCCGGGAAGCCAATGGGGAGGAGGGGAGGGAGAGAATCTTGTCTCCCCGGCGCCTGACTACGAAGCCATTACACCAGGCAAGCCGTCAATGACCCGTGAAACGTATGTGAACATCGTGTCAACGCTATAACGAATCGATCTGTTTATCCCAGACCGTTGGATCAGGCCGTCGGGATTCGTCCGTTTTGTACTTCTGAGCCTGCTTGTGCTTGTACGCATGCATGGCTCGAATTGCCTCGACATAGCGCGCCATGCCCGCTTCCGCCTGCTCGCGGGAACGGAACGGTCCTTCTTCGCCTTCCCGCGTGGAGAACCACCAGCTGCCGTTCTGATAAAAGAATCGATTGCCAGTGCGGAAGTAGCGGATTTTTTCATTGTCATCTGACTCGCGCATCGTGCCACTGTAAGCGCGCGCCTGAAGAAATGGTGTGATGTGTTTCACGACATCGGCGTTCTCGGACGGGTACTAGATCCGCATAACACCTTCCATGACAGGCTGCACTTTGCCACCCACGCGCAATGGCTCCCCAAGCGCCAGATAGAGCCGCGATGGCCGCAGCATCTCCACGCCCTGGTCCACTACAACTGGTCTGCTACCGGCGCAAGCTTCATGGCCAGACTGCTTCAGGTAAGCGGCAAAACAGGCGTTTGCACTGCCCGTGGCTGGGTCTTCACGGGCATCACCCGCATCAAAAAACATGCGTGCCGCAAAATCAGCGCTGTTATCGTAAGCGTCGCTGGTGAATGCAAAGACACCGTGAACGACTTTATCCAGGCGCCCCTGAGCGGTCATCTCGCGCAGTTTATCCAGATCAAAACGTGCCGCTTTCAACATGGCCAGATTCTTTACCGGCAGCAACAGAAAGCCTGGCCCAACGTTTGCCACCGCCACTGAAAACTCCCTGCTCAGATCCGCCTCACTCAAGCCAATCAGCGCTGCTGCGTCCGCGGCGGCTGGTGCGTTGCCGAACTCAACCGGTGGCGGTGCCATCCATGCAACACCGTCAACAAACTCAACAGGGACCCTGCCGCCGGCAAGATCCAGGGTGATGGGTCGCTGCCCGCAGGTCAGTACCCAGGCCGTACCCAGCGTTGGATGCCCGGCAAACGGTAATTCAAAACCCGGTGTGAAAATTCGCACCCGCGGCGCCTCTGTTTCCGACAACACAAACGTGGTTTCGGAAAAGTTCATTTCCCGCGCAATCAACTGCATCTGTTGGTCGCTCAGATCAGCGGCACCAAGCACGACCGCCAGCTGGTTTCCTGCCAGTGCACGCTCCGCAAAAACATCCACTACCGCGATACGCAGACGCCTGCTCATGAACCCACAGGCGCCCTAACGCTCATGTACGCGCACAGGCAGATCGGTAATGCCGCGAATGAAGCTGGAATTGAGATACTTGGCCTCACCCACCACTTCCACGGCAGCAAACCGTTTCATGATCTCTTCCCACAGAATCATCAACTGCATCTCGGCCAGACGATTACCCAGGCAGCGATGAATGCCGTATCCGAACGACAGATGTTGACGGGCCTGGGGACGATCAATCATCAACCTGTTCGGATCGGATATCCGCGCTTCATCACGGTTGCCGGAAACATACCAGATCGCCACCTTGTCCCATTTTTTGATCTGCTTGCCGCGAATCTCAATATCTTCCATCGCGGTGCGGCACATGTGGGCAACAGGCGATTGCCAGCGGATTATCTCCGGCACCATGTTTGGAATCAGACCCGGATTATCACGCAGCTTGTCATATTCCTCGGGGAACATGTTAAGTGCCTGCACACCACCGGTAATGGAGTTGCGGGTGGTATCGTTTCCGCCAACAATCAACAGCAGCACGTTACCAAGAAACTCGTTAGGTGACATGTTTTTCGTTGATTCACCATGGGCAAGGAAGGAAATCAGATCTTCACCTGGCGTCGCCGCGTTTTTACGGGTTTGCCACACGTCGTTGAAATACTCAAAACACTTCCATATCTCGTTGAAGCCTTCAGCCGGGGTTTCGAAGTAGTCCGGGTCACCGATCCGTTCCACCGTATCGGACCAGTGGATAAGCAGGTGCCGATCCTCCTGGGGCACATCAAACAAGGTGGCCAACATCCTGCCGGTTAACTCAACCGACACTTCACGCACCCAGTTAAATGTTTTGTCCCGAGGAACCTCATCAAGAATGTCCCCAGCCCGCTGGCGGATCAGTTCGCCCAGGGCAGCCAGTCGCGTTGGGGTGAACATCGGCGCGACAACCTTACGCTGCTCATCGTGCACAGGCGGATCAGCCATGATGAACATCGGCAGGTGAAACATGGCATCTGGCGGCTCAGACATGGGGCGACCCCCCAGGCGGATACCACCATTCATTATGTCTGAAGAAAACTGCCCGTGATGTGTATCGATATATTTCACATCATCAAACCTGGTGATTGACCAGTACGGACCAAACTGACTGTCTTCGGTAAAGTGCACCGGATCCTGCGCACGCAGACGGTCAAACACACCCAGGGCTTTGTTCCTTTCAAACCAGTCACCGTTGCCCGGATTCAGCTTTTCAAGGGGCATACTTGCCGCATCCGCATCTGCGGGCAACTTCCAGCGCTCACGAATTTCGCGATTCGATGTCACCGTCTCAAAATTGGGTTGTTCGTGTTGATCAGACATGCGGGCCTCGCCATTACTGTTTACCGGAAGGCAACATACTAAACCCCGGTGGGCTTGCCTACTGCTGCTGAAAAACATCGGGCAATCAGGCGACGGCATCCTGTCGATCAGGCAGTTTCACCAGCAGGCTGACCACACCGGCCAGCAGAAAAGAGACAAACCAGACTTTGAAGGCCGTGCCATAGGTCCCCGTGGCATCCACAATCGCGCCGGTAATCAGCACCCAGAATGTTGCCGGTGCTATGAAAAATGACAACAGACCGTTCACTCTGGAAAATTTTGCCACGCCGAAAAGCCGGGAAATCAGAACGGACCGCACGGGTATCATGCCACCAAAGCCAAGTCCGAACATGGCCGCTGCACAAAGCAGACCAGCGTACGCGTCAACAGAAATGAGCAGCAGCGTTGACGCCAGATAAGCCACCACCCCACACATCACGGTGATTTTGGCGGCCAGTTGATCCATCATCCAGCCAAACACAATTTTTCCACCAATGGCAAAACCGCCGGCAACGGTAAGCAACAGCGCACCATCGTAAAGCTCAAGATTGAGTTCGCTGGTGACGTAGGTGGGCAGATGCGTGGCCATAGCCGAATACACACCATTCATCAGACCAAACGTGAGCACAACCGACCAGAACGCCTTTGACGCAAGAAACTCTCTATAGGTGGCGACCACACCCAGTTCCATGGGTGGGCCAGCGGGCGCGGTCTCGCTCAAAGGTTGGGTATCACCATCCGGCAGTTGCCCGATATCTTCGGGCTTCTGGCGCACCACCCAGAAGGTCACCGGAATGACCAGAAACACGAGCAAAGCGGCATACAGCTGATAGCTGGTGCGCCAGCCAATGGTTTGTGCAAGATAGGCGTTCAGCAGCGGCGTAATGACACCCGCAACACTGATACCCATAATCGCAATGCCCAGCGCCATGCCGCGGTTGCGGGTAAACCAGTTCACCATCAGCTTGGTATGCACTAACGGGCCTACGCCTAACCAGGCCAGACCCTGAAAAGGTATGAGTACGGCTACAAACAGCCAATAGGATGCCACCTGACCCAGCAGCAGGTAACCGATCGCCATCCACAACGACGCCAGCGCAATGATATTGCGCACTGGAAACTTATCAATCAGGAAACCCATCAGCGGCGCAAAGCAGCTGCCGGCAAACAGCGTCAGACTGACAGCTAACGACAGTTCTGTGCGGCTGACATCAAAATCTGTCATCCATTGAGGAAAAAACACGCCTCGCGCGTGCAGGAAAAAAGAAGATACAAGAAAACAGACGAGGAAAGAGAAGACGACCAGGCGATAGCCGTAAAAAGAGTATTTCACTCAGGCTATCGCCAATGTCATATGAGAACCTGCCGACTTATTTAAGTTCGTTCAGCACAGTGGACAGTGATTCTTTTGCATCACCAAACAGCATGCGGGTGTTTTCGCCAAAAAACAGCGGGTTATCTACACCGGAGAAACCGGACGCCATAGAACGCTTGAGCACAAAAACCGTACGAGCCTGATTCACATTGATGATAGGCATACCGTATATCGGGCTGTTTTCGTCATCGTTGGCTGCCGGGTTGACGACATCGTTAGCGCCAATGACAACCGCCACATCGATTTTGTCGATGCGGGGATTGATATCGTCCATTTCCACCAGCTGATCGTAAGGCACACTGGCCTCGGCAAGCAGTACGTTCATGTGACCCGGCATACGTCCCGCTACCGGATGAATCGCATAGGTCACTTCCGCGCCGTTGGCTTCGAGCATTTCGCCCAGCTCACGAACCACGTGCTGCGCCTGAGCCACCGCCATGCCGTAACCAGGTACAAACGTCACTGATTGCGCCGCTTCTAAAATGAGCGCTGCATCTTCAGCGGTGATTGGCTTGACCTCTCCTTCCACCTTAGTCGCCTGCTTGACGGCGCCAAAGCCGGAGAACAGGACATTAGCCAGCGATCGATTCATCGCTTTACACATGATATTGGTCAGAATGATGCCTGCGGCGCCAACCATGGAGCCGGCCACAATCAGAATATTGTTGTGAATTGCAAAACCAGCGGCACAGGCGGCCAGGCCTGAATAGCTGTTCAGCAGAGAGATCACCACCGGCATATCTGCTCCACCAATGGGCAACACAGCCATGACCCCAAACAGGCATGCCAGGAAAATGATTGCATACAGATAGGGAGAACTTGCAGATGGATCCAGACAGAACAGGATGGAACAGGCAACCAGAGCCAGCAGCAGCAAACCGTTGAAAATGCGCTGCGCCCCAAACACGATGGCTCTTGATGGCATCACTTCAGACAACTTACCCCAGGCCAGAATACTGCCGGTAAAAGTAAGACCGCCGATGACCACTGAGACAACAATCGTCACATAGGTGAATGTGGTGTTGTCCATATTGTACAGAGCCGCCCAGCCCACCAGCAGACTGGCTATACCACCGGAACCGTTAAACAGCGCCACCATCTCCGGCATGCTGGTCATTTCGATTTTCACCGCGGCCACATAGCCAACCAGTGAACCAACAAGTACTGCGACCAGTATCCAGGTGAAAGTGAGAATTTCAGCGCTTAACAGTGTCGCCACAACAGCGATCAGCATACCCACGCTGGACAGCAGATTGCCGCGCACGGCTGTTGCGGGTGATCCGAGCTGTTTCAGGCCAAAGACAAACAGTGCCGCCGCGACGATATAAACGACGTTGATGAGTTCAATGCTCACGCCTTACCTCCCCGCGGACCCGTCTCTTTCTTTTTAAACATGCTCAACATCCTGTTGGTCACCAGATAGCCACCAACGACGTTAATGGTCGCAAAGCCAACCGCCAGCGCACCAAGCACCGTAGACATGGTACCCAGATCATTACCCGCTGATATCAGCGCACCTACGATCGTGATACCCGAGATCGCATTTGCACCCGACATCAGAGGGGTATGCAGTGTTGCCGGCACCTTTGAGATCAGCTCAAAGCCCAGAAAAATGGACAGCATTAAGACCATTCCGAGTAAAACTGCTTCCATCTTTCTATGCCCCGCTATAAATGTTTTTGATGGTTTCATTCACCACCGCGCCATCGCGGGTGATGACACACGCCTGCACAATGTCGTCTTCAGGATCAAGGTCCAGACGCCTGGCTTCTTCGTCCCAGAAATCACCAATCAGATTGAACAGGTTGTTGGAATACATTTCGCTGGCGTTGCGAGCCACTTCGCTGGGCAGGTTGCCCATACCGATGACTTTGACCCCGTTGATATCAACAATCTCATTCAACACAGAGCCTTCAACGTTACCACCGGTTTCAACCGCCATGTCGACCACAACACTGCCGGGTCTCATGGCTTCGACCATATCACGCCCGACAATCACCGGCGCCGGACGGCCGAACAGTTGCGCCGTGGTGATGACGACATCACTTTGCGCAATGACTTTTTTCTGCCCCTCGCGCTGCAGTTCCAGCTGCTCCGGAGTCAGTTCTTTGGCATATCCCTGGTCTGTCTGACCTACTTCGCCCAGATCGATTTCAACAAACTTTGCACCGAGGGACTGCACCTGTTCGGCAACCACGGGCCGGGTATCAAAGGCTTCCACCCTGGCCCCCAGACGTTTGGCCGTCGCAATTGCCTGCAGGCCGGCCACGCCGGCGCCGATAACAAACACCCGGGCCGGGGCAATGGTGCCAGCCGGCGTCATCATCATCGGCATAATTTTCGGACAGTGCATTGCCGCCAGAATAACGGTGACGTAACCGGCCAGGTTTGCCTGGGAGGACAGGGCATCCATCTTCTGAGCGCGTGTGCTGCGGGGGATCATCTCCATGGAAATGCTCACAACACCACGGCTGGCCATGGCTTCGACCAGTTCTTTCTCATTAAAAGGATCGAGGAAACTGATGCTGACAGCGCCGGATTTATGATGTTCCACTTCAGCAAGGGAGGGCTTACGCACGCGGAGAATCACATCAGCATCAGCCAGAACCTGATTGTGGTCCGGAGAAATCTTCACGCCCACCTCTTCATAGGCGGCATCAAGAAAACCCGCAGCAACACCAGCACCACTTTCGAGGGTGATGGCGAAACCCAGGTTGATGAGCTTCTTTGCGTTCTGCGGCACCAGCGCGACGCGCAGTTCACCGGGCCAAGTTTCCTTTGGCACACCTATTTGCATGCAGTCCCCCTAGAAAAAATTTTTATTCTGGCAAAGCGGCGAGATTCTACCTGTCATGATGCTTAAAACAACTTCGATTAGGTAATTGAGTTATAAGTGATTCGTAGCCAGGCCTTTTGTGTCCTAGTCGCGCCGTCTGCGTTCGACAACCATGACCCGGTAGCGGCCGTTGTCACCAACAAACGCAGACCCGATCCAGCTGACAAGGCTGACCAGAATAGCGCCAAGCAACGCATCCATGACCCCGACAACATCAAAGCCTGTCACAAACCAGGCAGCGAGATTCAGCATCATTGCATTGATGAACAGAATGAAGATACCCAGAGTCAGCAGCGTCACCGGCAGCGTCAGAAAAAATACCAGCGGTCGAATAAAGGCATTCACCAACCCCAGCGCGATCGCCGCCCATACCAGGGCAGCAGTGGTGTCCGCCGTTATGCCGGGAATGAGGACAGCTGCCAGCCACAAGCCTGCGATATTCATCAGTACGCGTAAGACAAAACCATACATCGGCTTTTCCATTTTCGAATTCGCGCCCAGTATAACCGCGCAGGCCGGCATCCGTCTGAAGTTGTGAACCAACGCTCATTCTGCTGTCGGCTGTGTCAAAAATTGCGGTGTAGGACCATTGCGGATTTGGTGACGCTATTACACTTAGCCAGACGCAACACACATCAAGGGCGCTTAAATAACACCAGTTTCTTGCGCAAAGACCTTTACAGAAATGAGTGACAGACGGATCTGAAACAGCATGGACCTCCGTAAAAAAGACAAAGAACAGGAAAAACGCATTCCCGGACTTGTGCGCACAGCCCGGTTTGTGGAAACCAAAGAAGGTTGGTTTTTCCGCACCCGTGAAGACATGATGCTGGGGCCCTACGCCGACAAATTTGATGCGGAACTGTCAGCCTCGCTGCTGGTCGCTCGACTCGCACAGCTGGAAGAAGGCAAAGATCCCGCCGCCGTTATCCAGGCATTTGAGCTCGATCCCTGCAACTGCACCACTAAGAATGCCAGCAGGCAACAGCCGATAGATCTGAAGGCCATTCGCCGGCGACACCAGATTGAAACCGCTGTGCCCACCTTTAAGAAAGCCTGGCAGGCCATTTCCCGCCTGAAAAGCGAATCAAAACTCTAGCAACCTTCCAGTACTCATTAGCAATTCGCCAGCAGCCGGATTAAGCTGCCGGCATGAAATATCTGGTCTGCCTGATCACGCTCTGCGCCTTTGCCCACCTCCCCCAGGCACGCGCCGTGGGTCCTGGAGATATCGCCCCTCCTTTTATCGGTACCAACCTGGTGGATGGTCAAACCGTAAAGTTTCCTGAGCTGCTCTCCGGCAAGCCGGCGGTGGTGGTGTTCTGGGCCACGTGGTGTCCCTACTGCAAAGCATTTATGCCCTACGCCAAAGACATTCAAGCGCAATACGCGGACGCTGGCGTACAGATTGTAACGCTGAATTCAAAGGAACGTGGCCGCGGCGACCCCAAAGCCTACGTAGACACCCTGAATTTTCCGATGTATGCCATTGCTGAGGCAGACGCCATCGGCGAGGCCTACGGCATCAACTTTATTCCGGGATTGCTGGTGGTGGACGGCGCAGGCAAGGTGGTCTACCGGCGCCGCTCAACCGATCTGCCTGCGGGGAAGACCGTCTCCGAACAGTGGGCGGAGGAGGTTCGTCAGGTGTTGAATCAGCTGGTGCGTTGAGCCGTTATCGAAGACAAAGTAGATCTGGACCCCTGGCGCGGCAGATAGTAGATCCTCAGATTCAGTGATGCCGGGAATACAATGAACATGCAGCTGGTCAGCCTCCCTCCAGGCGTTATCCATCAGAGATGATGATCGCACCGGACGATCCTGGAGCAGTGAAATTGCTGGCTTTCAGATGGCTTCCCATCCTGTGTCGCAGCAGCAGTATTCTGCAGTAACAGGCCAGTCCCCATCCGCCAACATCGGCGAGGATCATCCGGTTGAGAGCGTCAGCTGGCTGGATGCCATTGAATTCTGCAACCTACTGTCAGTCAAATCCGACTTGCCCGAGTACTACGCCATCGAGATGAACCAACTGGAAACGCCCGTCAGAAAACACAATCAGGGCTTTCGTTTACCAACAGATGCGGAGTGGGAATATGCCTGTAAGGCGGGTGGGACGGCACCAAGATACGGTGAGATAGAGGAAATTGCCTGGTTCGCGTGTAACAGCGGCGAAAGGTCCCATCCAATTGGCCAGAAAGCGCCAAACGCATGGGGTTTGTACGACATGTTGGGTAATGTCTGGGAATGGTGCTGGGATCTCTATGATCCAGCAGTCTACGGCAACTACAGAATTTTCCGTGGCGGTGGCTGGTCCGATGAGGAACGAGGGTGTCTGGCTACCAACCGAAGAAGAAGCCATCCCACTTTCAGTATCGACGATCTTGGTTTTCGCGTTGCAAGATCGTTGCCGGGAGGATGACATCAACAGGCGCACATCTGCACGAGTGACCTTTTCGCTTGCAACCCTCGCTTTGGATTCCCACAATCTAGCGCTCAGTTCGATTTGGGATAGGGGATGAGCAATCGAGCAGCAGCTGTTGCAGTCATCGTGGCGTTTATTTTTGGTTTGCTCGGCAGCCTTGCAATCCGGCCGACCGGTCAGAGCCAGCATGAAAACGCCAGCACCCGGAGTGCTGCAGATGCTGTACGTATCAACTGGCGCTTACCTGTTGCCTTCCAGACCACCATGCCGGTGCTGGGTGACAACCCGCTTTATCTTGCCGACATGTTGCGTCGCGCATCCAACGGCGCTGTTAATTTACAGATTTTTGAACCTGGTGAAATCGTGCCCGCGTTTTCCATCACCGACGCGGTACGGGACCGAAAGGTCGAAGCCGGTTACACCTGGATGGGTTACGACCAGGGCAAAATACCCGCATCACCCCTGTTTGGCGCGGTGCCTTTTGGTATGGAGCCCTGGGAGTACAGCGCCTGGTGGTTCGAAGCGGGTGGCAGGGAGTTGGCCGAGAATCTGTATGCCGATCATAATATCCACCCCATCTACTGTGGCATGACCGGGCCGGAGACCGCGGGCTGGTTCCGCCATCAGATCACCAGCTTGAGCGATGTGGAAGGATTGAAGATCCGATTTGCCGGTCTCGGCGGTAAAGTACTGGAGCGACTCGGCGCCAGTGTCACCATGCTGCCTGGCGGCGAGATTTTCCAGGCTCTGGAGAAAGGTGCAATCGATGCATCTGAATTTGCTTTGCCCATTGTTGATCAGAGTCTTGGTTTTAACCGCGTTGCAAAATTCAATTATTACCCCGGCTGGCACCAGCCCTTCACAGCATCACACCTGATCATTAATCTGGATGCCTGGCGGGAGATCTCAGAGCAGGATCAGGCCCTGATTGAACTGGGCTGTACTGCCGGAGTCATCCGCAACCTGTCAAACTCCGAAGCCACACAAGGTGCCATCATCGCCGGCTTTCCGGAGATCGGAGTCAGTGCTGAAGTATTGCCTGACGAGCTACTGCGGGAGTTGCAGATTGTGGCCGGCGAGGTGCTTGCCGAAGAGGCCGCTGCGGACGCAGATTTCGCTGAAATCCTTGCCAGCCAGATGGCTTTTCGTAAAGACTACAGCCATTGGAAATCCAGAGCCTATCTGCCCCGGGATTTCTAGATGGCAGCCTTCGACTACCTACCGCAAACGCGGGTCTCCCGCGCGATCGACCCCCTGATAGCCGGTCTGGGTCGCTGGGTATCGTTGATCTGGATTGTACTGCTTGGCGTCATTGTGCTGAATGTGCTGATGCGGTATGTCTTCAGTGAAGGCCGCATCGAGCTGGAAGAGTTACAATGGCACCTTTACAGCATAGGGTTTTTGTTAGGCCTGAGTTATGCCTATCAGGCGGACAGCCACATACGTGTTGATGTGATCCATGAACAACTCGGCCCACAGATTCAAGCCTGGATAGAGTTGTACGGCATCATTATTTTTCTGCTGCCTCTGATCGCTCTGATCCTGATATTCAGCGTGCCGTTTGTCGTTTCCTCCTTCACGCTGCATGAGGTCTCACAGTCTCCCGGTGGATTGCCTTTGCGCTGGTTGATCAAAGCATTCCTGCCTGTGGGGTTCAGCTTCCTCCTGCTGGCCGTGATTTCACGACTTTCCAGAGTGTGGGCTTTCCTGTTTTTCAACAGGAGCGCGGAGGACCAGCCCGATGGCCGCTAATGAAATACTGGCGATTGCCATGTTCCTCAGTTTTATTGCCCTGGTATTCACCGGTTTTCCTGTTGCATGGATTTTAGGCGGGCTTGCGGTGCTGTTCAGCGCCCTGGCCGTGGTGCTGCAAGCGGATTTTAATCTGGCCATCGGTATGGACTGGGCCTACACCTCCCTGACGGTGGAGCGCATCTGGGCCGTGATGGAAAACTGGGTCATGGTCGCCCTGCCGATGTTTATTTTTATGGGTCTGCTGCTGGACCGATCCGGTATCGCCAATCAGCTGATGACCAGTTTTGCCAGACTGTTTGGCAGTATTCGAGGTGGTCTGGCAATAACCGTCACATTGATCGGTTTACTGCTGGCGGCAACCACAGGAATCATCGGTGCTTCGGTTGTGTTGTTGGCCTTGTTGGGTTTACCTGCCATGCTCAATGCAGGTTACAACAAGTCCCTGGCCTCGGGCACCGTCTGCGCGGTTGGCACCCTGGGCATTCTGATTCCACCCAGCATCATGCTGGTGTTGATGGCAGATCGTATGTCGATGAGCGTTGGCGACCTGTTTCTTGGCGCTGTGTTCCCGGGTTTGTTGCTGGCCGGATTATATATTGCCTACCTGCTGCTGGTGGGCTGGCTGCGACCGGAAAGGGCGCCCGCAGCCGAAGTTCAACCATTTGATTTTGAAGCGGTTTGGGATCTGATCAAAGCCATTATTCCTCCTGCTTTTCTTATTCTCGCTGTCCTGGGCAGCATTTTCTTTGGTCTGGCAACACCTACCGAAGCAGCCGGTGTCGGTGCTGCCGGCGCTTTACTGCTTGCCATGTTGAACCGGCAGATGAACCGCACGGTGATGGCAGACGTGTTACAGGAAACCACAAGAACAACTGCTTTCATTTTTGCGGTATTGCTCGGCGCGACCGCTTTCTCCCTGGTCTTACGCGGCCTCGGCGGTGATGAGCTCATCGAAGGTGCCCTCCTGTCCCTGCCTTTTGAGCCCACCGGCATCATCATCTGCATATTACTGGCTACATTTATTCTGGGATTTTTCCTCGACTGGATTGAATTGACCTTGATTGTTTTACCCCTGGTCTCTCCCGTCGTGTTGAGCCTGGGGTTTGATCCGGTGTGGTTTACCATTCTGTTTGCGGTGTGCCTGCAAACAAGCTTCCTCACACCACCTGTGGGGTTTGCAATTTTCTATCTGAAAGGGGTAGCGCCGGCAGGCATAGACGTGGTCACAATTTATAAAGGCGTCGTGCCTTTTATTTTTCTGCAGGTGCTTGGCATGCTGATCATCTTCAACTGGGATGGTCTCGTCACCTGGCTACCGGGACAGGCCTACGGGTAGAATGACGATTTTTATCGGCAGCTGTTTATGAATACCTACCTGGTGACCGCAAAAAACTACAGCGAAGACAGCGAAAATCGCATCCACAGTGATGAGATAGCCCGGAAGTATGGTTTCAGAGGCGCTCTGGTGCCAGGTGTTGCGGTTTATGGCTACATGACACACCCGCTGGTGGAACAGTTCGGCGCAGACTGGCTGGCGCAGGCCAACCTGGAGATCAGGTTACTCAAACCCACCTACGATGGCGAACAGATGCACATCACCTGCTCACAACACAGCGATCAGATTGAGGTGACCAGCCATGATCCCGAAGGACAACTGACCGCCCTTCTGACGAGCCGGTTACCCGGTCAGGCAGATGTGATGCCTCCTCACATGTATGACCTGAGCCTGCTGGAAGGGCCCATCAAACATCCCGAACGCGTTGCCATCAGTTGGGATACGGTTAATCAAAGTGAGGTGTTCTCACCCTGGGAACATCATCTGAGTGTCGAGGACAACGTGCGCTATACCTCAGAGGTTGCCGATGCACTCGACATCTACCCGCAGGGTTATGTACACCCCCATCTTTTACTGTCACTGGCCAATACTGCTTTGACAAATGAATATGTGATGCCCACCTGGATACACGCCAGTTCACACGTGGTTCATCGTCGGGCACTCAGGGTGGATGAGCGCATCAGTATCCGTTGTGTCACAACCGATAAATGGCGCAAGAAAGGGCACGAATTCATAAAACTCTGGGTCACCTACTGGCGCGATGATGTGCTGACAACTGAAATTGATCACACGGCTATATTCAAAGTGGCCACATGATCAGACTGGCAATTCTCGCCTCACACGAAGGAACAACTTTGCAGGCGGTGATTGATGCCATATCCGCAGATCAGCTGGATGCGCAGATTGTGCTGGTGAGCAGCAATAACAGTGGCGCCGGCGCGCTCCAACGCGCTCGCGCAGCGGGTATTCCCACCCGCCATATCAGCAGCAGAACCCACGGCAGCGAAATGCTGGCCGATCAGGCGCTGTTGAACGAGTTGCAGAATCGCCAGGTCGACTGGCTCCTGTTGCTGGGGTATATGAAAAAACTCGGCAAACACACGCTGCAGCACTACAGTGGTCGCATTGTGAATACACATCCTGCCCGATTGCCCAAGTTCGGCGGCAAAGGATTCTATGGACGCGCTGTGCACGAAGCCGTGATTGCTGCAAAAGAAAAGCAAAGTGGCGCGACGCTTCACCTTGTTGAAAAAGACTACGACTCGGGACCCATTCTGGCGCAGAGTCTGGTTGAGGTGGACGATTCTGACACCCCGGAAAGCCTGGAGGCCAAGGTAAAGCACTCCGAACAGCAGCTGCTGCTTGCTACGTTGCGCCAGCTGGCCGAAGACGGCCTGCCGGCGCAGTTGTAAAACGCGTTCTATAACAGTTTCACTTAGGGGAGAATGACCGCGTCAATCACATGAATGACGCCGTTGCTTGCCATGACATCTGTCTGAATGACACTTACACCACCGACGGACACTCCGTCTGAGGTAGAAATCGGCAACACTTTACCCGCAACAGTAGTGACTTGTGACATTCCCACCACATCAGCGGCCAGGGCTTTGCCAGCCACCACGTGCAACGTCAGAATGCCTGCCAGCTGCTCTGGATCGGCCAGCAGAGCATCTAAAGTCCCTGCGGGTAGCGCTGCAAACGCTTCATTGGTGGGTGCAAACACGGTGAATGGTCCTTCGCTGGACAAGGTTTCGACTAACCCGGCAGCCTGCACTGCAGCAACAAGGGTGCTGAACGTGTCAACACTCGCCGCTACATCCACTATGGTGCCCTGCGCTTTTTCATGATGCGCTGCCTGTACAGGCGCGCCTGCCAGCGTTACCGCCAGCGCAAAAAAACCTAACACGTTTGAAAATTTCATTTAACTAAAGCTCCAGAAGATTGAGTATTGCCTGAGGGGCGCACCCACAATGCTTCTGCGGATGTGAAGCTTCTGTCGCCATATCGTGAAGCTGCCGTCAATTGTCCGACGACCAGGCGGTCGCCTTAATCAGCCTGTTTGCAGTGTCGCCAACACCTTTTTGTGGAGCGCAGGGTTGGCCGTGGCGACCACGGCGCCGCCCATACTGGGATTGCCACCGTCATAACAGGTAACAACACCACCGGCCCCGGTAACAATCGGGATCAAAGCCTGGATGTCATACGCATTCAGGGACGCATCTGTACCAATATGAACACTGCCCATCGCAACCGCGCCATAGAGATAACAATCGCCACCCAGGCGATAAAGTTGCACCGCAGACTGCAAACGCTGGAAACGCAGCAGATCCTCGGCGCCAAACCAGTCATATCCTGTGGTCGCCAGCACCGCGGCGGACAGATCTTCGCAGGAAGAAGTTCGTAGCAGACGCTTTTCCTGCCCTCTTATCAGATGCGTCAATTCTCCGTCGCCAAGGAAAAGCTCATCGGTATAAGGTTGGTACATGGCACCAACAACAGGCGTTTCCCCATCAAACAACGCCAGCAATACGCCCCAGTGCAACATTCCTGACATAAATGCGCGGGTGCCATCAATGGGATCTATCACCCAGGTCAGCCCGTTACCCGGTTTGTAGCCATATTCCTCGCCAAAAATGCCATGCTCTGGAAAGGCGCGTTCGATGGCTTCACGGATAATTCGTTCCGCCGAACGATCAGCCTCCGTCACGGGATCGAAGTGTCCGTCCGAGCGCTTGTTTTCAACATTCGTGTTGATACGAAAGAACGGCAGTATCTGAGCACCCGCCAGACGCACGGTTGCACCGGCAAAATCAAGGAATTTTGCTCTCTGGGTATGGCTTACGCTGACTTTATTCGTATATCCAAACGAATTTTTCCGCTTGTTCAAGACTCGATCCTACGTATGCTGAAGGGGCAATGTACGCGAAGTGAGATCCGCCAACCAGAGGTCTGATGCGCCAAAAACGCCATTTTTTTGACGGTCCAGAATTCTGCGCGTTTATTTTGTAAAACGAGCGTAAAAAGAGGCGTACGAGCACACCTTTCTTACATCCCCTAACTTTTCCGTGCAGCATTTCCTTTAAGCTGCCCGGGTTTTGTCGTCCACAAATGAGTTTCAGCCAATGACCGGCATTTTTTCGCGCCCAGCCCATCTTATCCTGCTTCTGATCGCCAGCGGTGTCTGGTCTTCATCAGCACTGGCTGATACGCCTGTGATAGCGGCAGCGCCACCTGCTGAAGACTTTGTAGGTGAGACATTCTGTTTTGACGCAGGATGGACCAACTCCGGCACGCCGGGTTATGGACCCTACTACCAGATCATCACAAAACCGGACTACAGCCTTGCAAGTGCCAATCTGATTGGTCTCGGGCTCACGCCGATATCCGCCGGTACGTTTCCTCCGTCACCGGGTAACGAGCTAACAGACCCCATCAGTGGTCTTGCAGTATCCGGCCCCGAAGGTGGTGTTTTGCATGTTGTACGCTACCCGATTGGTTCCGTGGTTGCAGGACAACCCAGCCTGGATATGACCTTGTGTTTTGATGTGGACAGTAACGCAACCATCAATGTTCTGGAGCCCGACGCGATCGAACTGGTACCGGTCTATGAGTTTGGCGATACAGCCACCGGCGTCAACGGCCCTACTGTAGGCACACGCCTTGACTATGACTTCACCCCGGTTGTTATCCGCTACAGCATCTCCGATATTCTGGAAGAAATGGAAAATCCTCCCGGGCCGGCCTGGACCTGGAATATTGAAGTTGTTGCTGATATCGCCTCCGACCGCACCGTAAGTCCGATCGATTTCAATACCGTTACGCCAATCACTCTGCCTGCCAACGTGCAGTTTGTGGGACCTGTCACATTCACCGGCAGCGGGGTTTCCTGCACCGCCAGCACACCGGCGTCACCTCCACCGGAAAATCCTGGTGGCAGTATCACTTTGAACTGCGCCAGTGGTACCGGCACCGTCGGTGAAGACCAGGATATTACGGCCACTTTCCCCGTCTATATTGTCGACACCCTGGATGAACTGAGCTGCAGCAACGAAAGCGCCATCAACACCGCAAAGCACGTCACCATCCTCAAAGATGCAACCGGCGGGGGGTTCCCTGGCAGCCAGGTGACTTATGCAGTGGTTTTTCAGGTATCGGAATTTGTTTCGGGTATCGACCGCCTTGAGTTAACCGATATTCTGCCCGACGGTATGACCTTTGATAATACCGCAACCCTTGTTTACGGCGGCGCGCCCGTGGCAATCACACCTACCGTGAGCAACAACAGCCCGGGTTCCGGACAGACGACAGTTGTTTACGATATTACGGCTGTAACAGGCACACTAACGCCAGCCTCCGCGGGTTTCATCACCTATACCACCACCATTGACCAGACCTATGACGCAGCCCCGCTGGCAGGCGAACCGGTGCGCGCAAGAGACACGTTGACCAACACCATCACCGGCGAGTACGACATCACCAGTGGCGCAAACAACTGTTCGGACGATTCTGTTGAAACGGTCACCATCGCCGACGTACAGACCACCAAGCAGATTGTTGGCGCGAGTACCGTTCAGCCCGGTGATGCCGTGTTGTGGAGATTGCGCCTGTCTGTCCCGTCCGGTGATGTGCAGGGCATTGTTTTCAATGACTATTTCCCTCTCCCGGTTTTTGACGTCGACGACCCCGGCATTGGCATCGATACCAGCCTGCCCCTGGCAGGCAACGCCAACATCAGTTTAGGTCCCGGCGATACCGCAGGCCTGGAGCCCAGCAATATCAGTGTGAACATGGCGGAGAATCGATTAACCCTCAACTGGCCTGACATCAACAGCGTCATGGGTGAAGTCATCGAGGTTGATGTCATGCTGACGGTATCCAGCGAACCCTTTGCAGACGGTCTGACGTTATCCAATCTGTTTCAAGCCATCACCGACAATTCCGCCGTCGACGGCGAATCCGGTCTTGACCTGGCGAATATCACGTTACAGCAGCCTGTTCTCGAGATTTCCAAAACAGCAACATCTCCAGCAACGCAACTTGAGGCTGGCGACAGCATCAGCTTCGATATCAATGTGACCAACACCGGTAGCGCCGAAGCGTATGACATCACCGTGGTCGACACCCTTCCCGCGCCATTCACCGGCTGCAGCCTCGGAGCGGTCACCGGCGGCAGCGGCGCGGGTGATCTGTTCACCGCAGGCTATACGTTCTCTACTTTCAGCGGTACCACACCTGACGCCCTGGACCCCGGCGACAGCGTCACCCTGGCGGTCACCTGCACCCTGGACAGCAGCGCACAGAACAATACAGATTACGACAACACCGCTGGGGTTGTCTGGGCTGGCCAACCCGGCGCAACACTGTTTCCCGTGGTAGAAGATACCGCGACAGTCAGCACCCGGCAGACTCAGTCGTTTAAAGAGATTGTCGCCACCTCAGAGGCGCACACCGACGACAGCACCGCAGATACGTCAGGTGATCCTCGGCCGGTAGTGACCGGCGAGATTATCCGTTATCGCACGTGGGCATATCTGCCCCAGGGCACAATTCCAAACGCGATTCTGCAGGATGTGCTGCCAGACGGACTGGAATACGTAGCTGGCAGCCAGACCTTTGCCGCGTTGGTCAGCGACTCGGGTTCTGACCTCACAGCAAGCAGCCTGTCCTGCAGCAGCGGCACCCTGGCGCGCAGTGGCAACGAGGGCACTGATTTGTCCACCCTCGCGCTGGACTGCGTTATTAATCCATCAAGTGGCGGCTCAGGCTCCGGCAGCGACCCGGTGTTTAACATCGGTACCGTCGTCAACACAGAAGCAGATGCCAACGAAGAACTTGTGATGCTGGAACTCAACGCCCGGGTCGTGGGCGACCAACCCGCTGGCACCGAGCTGAGCAACCGCTTCCGTATTCTGAGTGACAATGGCTCATCAGCCTCAGCGTTTGTCGTAGCGCAGCAACGGGCCCCGGAAATTGCTGTGAGCAAACTGGTTACGCCAGACATGGCAGACGGTGAAGATACCGTCGAGTACACCATCACGTTCCAGCACAGCACCACCACCGGAGATGAAGTCAGCGCATTTGATGTCGCTTTTACTGATGTCATTCAACCGGGATTGACTTACGCCGCCGGTACCGGCGTCACCGGTCCACAACCACCTGCTGTGCCCGGCACCGACACCTGCACAGCCACATCTTTAACCGTGGATGACAGTGACCCCAGCGGCGCCGGTATCACCATTACCTTCGACACCCTCGCCCCTGGTGATGTCTGTGAGGTCCGCTACTCAGCAGATACCGCCGCAGGTGTGGTCCCCGGTCAGATGATCACCAATACCGCGGTTCTCGACTACACCTCACTGCCCGGTGCTGGCACGCTGGTCAACCCAACCGGCTCCGCGCCTGGTGCTGAGGCCAGCCTGCAAAGTCAGGACACCGCCACCCTGACCATTGATACTGTTGACATCAGCAAAGCGATCATTGCCACCGATCGTACCTTTACCACCGACGCAACCGCAGACAGCGGCGCAGACCCTCGACCTGTGGCCATCGGTGAAACCCTGACATACCGCCTGACCATGCGTTTGCCTGAAGGCAATGCCCCCGACTATCAGGTTACGGATCTGCTTCCCGCCGGTATGACCTACGTGGCAGGCAGCGCGCGCATTGCGTTTGTATTTGATGGTGCGGGCAGCATCACGCCAACACCTGCCATCAGCTGTGGCAGCGGCACGCTGAATCAGACCGGTGATGAAACCAGCATCGCTGGCATTACACCCACCTGTACGCTGGCGCCCAGCGGCGGGCCGTTCAGCTCCGGCGTTGATCCCGTCTGGGATCTGGGCGATCTGTCGAACACGGACATGGACGCTGACGATGAGTTTGTCGTTATCGAGTTTGATGCCGTGGTCAACAACGAAATTGGCAACCAGTCAGGTATACAGCTGGCCAACAGCTTCGAGTTATCCGTGGATGGCTCTGCAAACACATCAACCTCTGTGTTTGCAGAGGTTGTGGAACCCGCACTGACGCTGAGTGCAGTGCAGGACCCGGACCCTGTCGATAATCTGATTAACGCGACACCTACCTTCGGCTGGGATATTACGCTGGCCAATACTGGCACTACTACCGCTTTCCAGATCGATCGTGAAACCGGTTCCGGCTGGCAGATCATTCTGCCGGTAGGTGTGGAGAATATCACCGCTCTCAACCTGAATACCGCAGGTAACGTGTTCCTGAACGGCACATCAACCGCTGTTACTGTTGGTGATCTGAGCTTGTCTACCACTAACAGCACCAACGATACGCTGACCTTTTCAGCTCCTTTGCAGATGGCTGCGGGCGCCTCCCTGACCATCGAGTTCGACGCCAGCCTGCTGGCGTCTGTTGAACCCGGCGACACCCCCACTATTACCGAAGAAGTGGTTTACGCCGGCTTTGACAGCGGCAGCTCCGCCAGCGGTATTCGCGATGATACGGACATTGGCAGCGGCAACGGGAATTCACCCATCACCAGCACAACCAACCTGAACGACTATCGCACGGAGTTTGACCTGACGATCAACACAATTGCTGAATCGCCCACTCTGGAAGTTGACAAGACAATCGACGCTGGGCCGGTTAACAATGGTGACGGCACGTTCACGCTGACTTATCTCATCAGTCTGACAAACTCAGGCAACGTTAACCTCGATAACATCGCTGTCAGCGACAACCTGGACACCGTTTTTGGCGCAGGCACCTACTCCGTGGAGGCGGTCAGGGTCGCCAGCGACAGTACCACTCTTGTCGCGGACGCTACCTTCACCGGCGCACCACCCAACATTAATCTGCTGACACCCGCCTCAAGCACGCTGCCCGTCAGCGAAAACGGCAGTATCGAAATTGACGTAACCGTCACCCCGGGTGCCAACCTGGGTCCACTGACCAACACGGCTGACGGCGTTGCAGAATCAGCGCGCAGTGCGGCAACCACCAGCGATGATGGCAGCGTCGATGTTACCTTTGATGAAGGCGCAGAAATCGGTCTGGCCAAAAACGTCGCTATGGGGCCCAGCAGTAACGGCGATGGCTCTTACTCTTTCACCTATCTGTTTGTGTTAGCGAACTCCGGCGCTGTGCCACTCACAGGCGTGCAGATCACCGACTTGCTGGACACCACCTTCGCGGGTGTGACGTTCAGCGTAGACAGTATTGCTTCGGCTACTTTTGATGTGGACCCCAATTACGATGGACTGGCCGCAGGCACACCTACCCTGCTGACCGGTACAGACACCTTAAACCCCGGTGATTCAGGCACATTGACCGTTGGTGTGACTGTCACGCCAGGCGCAAACCTTGGCCCTTACAACAACACGGCTACCGCTGCGGGCGATCCACCCAGCAATAACACCGTCACCGATGTATCAGACAATGGCGTCACCGCGGACGGCAATGGTAACGGTGATCCAACCGACGACTCAGACCCCACGCCAGTTACTTTTGTGGAAAGCCCGCAGATCGGGATTGCAAAAGCGCTGGCGGCACCCGCCACCAACAACAACGATGGGTCCTACACGTTCACTTACAACCTGGTGCTGGAAAACTTTGGCGATGGGCCACTACAGGCAGTACAGGTGACTGACAACCTGGCCGCAACCTTCAGTGCTGCCACCAGCTTCAGTGTGGACAGCGTCAGCAGCAGCGATTTCTCGGTGAACTTCCCGGGTTTCGACGGCAGCTCCGATCTGAATCTGCTGGACGGCAGCGACACGCTGGCACAGGGCGCAACAGGTTCAATCACCCTCACACTCACGGTCACACCGGGTGCAGACCTCGGACCGTACAACAACCAGGCTACGGCTTCGGGTCAGGCGCCTGGTGGCACGATGACAACAGATGTATCCGACGCAGCCACTGATCCGGACGAAGACGGTAACGGCAATCCCGCTGATAACAGTGATCCAACACCCATCACTTTCAGCGAAGCACCGCAACTGGGCCTTGCCAAAGCAGTCTTTGGTACACCCGTCAGCAACGCTGACGGCTCTTTTACGCTGGTCTATCGGTTTGTTGTGGAAAACAGCGGCGATGTACCGGTGAACAACGTTGACATTGAAGAGAACCTCAATGCGACCTTTGCCGCCGCCAGCGCCTTCAGCGTCGATGCTGTGGCCAGCGCAGATTTCACTGTGAATTTCCCCGGCTTTAATGGCACCAGCGACACCAGCCTGTTAGCAGGCAGTGATACCCTGCTTGTGGGTCAGAGCGGCAGCGTCGACCTGACCATCAACGTCACTCCGGGGGCCAATCTCGGTCCTTACAACAACACCGCGACTGCATCAGGCGAAGGCAGCGGTGGCACACCGATCAGTGACGACTCTACCGACGGTGCAGATCCTGACAGTAACGGCAACGGCGATCCGACCGATGACAGCACCGCCACACCGGTCACGTTTATCGAAAATCCGGAAATTGGTCTTGCCAAAGAACTGCTGACCCCGGTTACCAACAACGGGGATGGCAGTTATACCCTGACCTACCGCTTCTATGTAGAAAACTCCGGTGACAATCCGTTAAACGATGTGTCAGTGACAGATGACCTGGCAGCAGCGTTTGCCGGTGCAGGCGTCGCCGTTGACAGCGTCAGCAGCACCGACTTCACCGTCAATTTCCCGGGATTTAACGGCGACAGTGATCAGAACCTGCTGGCCCCGGGCAATACCCTCGCAACAGCTGCCATCGGCACCGTTGACCTGACTGTTACGGTGACACCGGGTACCAACCTGGGTCCTTACAATAACTCCGCAGGTGCATCTGGTGTAACACCCGGTGGCGTGCCCACATCCGATATATCTGATGCCGGCACAGATCCGGACGGTAACGGCAATGGTGACCCCTCTGACGACAGTGAGCCTACGCCGGTCACTTTCAGCGAAACCCCGGAAGTTGGCCTGGCAAAAGATATCGCCAGCGGTCCGATCAATAACCTGGACGGCACCTATACCCTGACGTATCGCTTTGTCATTGAAAACTCAGGCGACGTACCGGTTACCGCACTGCAGATGACAGAGGATCTGGCTGGCGTATTTGCAGATGCCACCAGTTTTACGGTAGACGCAGTTGCTTCTGGCGACGTGACCGTGAATTTCCCCGGTTTTAACGGTACCTCCGACACAGATCTTCTGACGGGTACCGACACGCTGGCCAGTGGTGCCAGCGCCAGCGTCGATCTGACGCTTACAGTCACTCCCGGCACGGACCTCGGCCCCTACGACAACACCGCAACATTGAGCGCCGACTCCGCCGGCGGTACGCCTGTCAGTGACGTATCCACCAGCGGTACCGACCCGGACAGCAACGGCAATGGCGACCCCACAGATGATGCAACCCCGACAACCGTAACCTTCAGCGAAGGACCTGCCATCACAATAAGCAAAGCCCTTGTTGCAGCGCCAGCCAACAACGGTGACGGGACTTATACGCTGACCTACCGACTCAGCCTGACCAACAGTGGTGATACGCCGCTGAACGATATTCAGGCCACGGACGATCTGGAAACCCAGTTCGCCAGCGCCGCGTCGTTTACCGTGGATGCACTGACAAGCCCCACGTTGAGTGTGAACTTTCCGGGTTTTGATGGCACCGCAGCAGGCGACCAGAATCTGCTTGCAGGCACAGATACCTTAGCTGCAGGCGCAGCGGCTGCAGAGATAGACCTCACGCTTACGGTCACGCCAGGCGCGAACCTGGGGCCATACGTGAACTCAGCGGACGTTTCAGGTTTATCACCAGCACTTGCTGTGGTCACCGACAATGGCAGCGCGCCTGCAGTGACATTTGACGAAGCGCCACAACTGGGTCTTGCCAAACGCCTTATCGCCCCACCTGTAAATAACGGAGACGGCAGCTATTCACTGGATTACGAGATACGCCTGGAAAACAGTGGCGATGTGCCTTTAAGCGCAGTGCAGGTTACCGAAGATCTGTCGGCAACCTTTGCTCTGGCGGACAGTGTCAGTGTTGCCAGCACAGCGACCAGCGCTGGGCTCAGTGTCAATGCCGGCTTTGACGGCGTCGCCGCGGGTGATATCAATCTGCTCTCCGGCACCGACACCCTGGCGGTGGGTGCGGTAGAAACGATTACCCTGAGTGTGGTTGTGACACCCGGCACCACCCTGGGGCCGTACAACAACATCGCCAACGGCAGCGCCCAGTCACCATCAGGTGATCCGGTGACCGACGTTTCAACGGATGGTGTCGACCCGGATACCAACGGCAACGGCGACCCCACAGACGATGCAGTACCAACTCAGGTAACCTTCGCCGAAAGCCCGATCATCGGCCTGGCAAAAAGTGTCAGCACCATCACCAACAATGGGGACGGCACCTACCTTGTCAGCTACAGCCTGCTGATCGAAAACACCGGCGACGTGGAAGCCCGTAACCTGGCCGTTAGCGACGATCTGGCGACAACATTTGCCGCTGCAGATGCGTTTGAAGTGGTTACAATTGCCAGTGCAGAATTCAGTGTCGATCCAACCTTTAACGGAGCCAGCAACCCGGCTCTACTGGCAGGTACCGACACTCTGGCCGCCGGTGCAAACGGCACCATCACTTTTGATGTACGCGTCACGCCAGGTGCCACCCTTGGGCCGTACAACAACAGCGCCCTGCTCAGCGCACAGTCCCCAGCGGGCACGCCTTTAACCGATACATCAACCGATGGATCAGACCCGGATACCAACGGTAACGGCGACCCCACAGATGACAGCACAGTCACCCCGGTGACCTTCACAGAGGCGCCTATTCTCGGTCTGGCCAAAGCGGTTGGCGTGGCGACCAACAATGGCGATGGTACGTATACCGCCACCTATACCCTTGTCATCGACAACTCGGGTGACGTTGTGCTGAACAATCTGCAGGTAACAGAAAACCTGGATAACACCTTTGCTGGTGCGACGTCTTATGTGGTTGATGCGGTGACCAGCACCGACTTCACGGTCAATTTCCCTGGCTTCAACGGTTCAACCGTGCAAAGCCTGTTGAGCGGCACAGATACGATAGCGGCGGCTACCACCGGCAGTGTTGAACTGACTGTAACCGTTACGCCGGGGGCTAATCTTGGCCCTTACAACAACACCGCCACTGTTGAGGCGGTATCGCCCGGCGGCACACCTTTAACCGATGATTCCCAGCTGGGTTCCGTGGCCGATCTCGATGGTAACGGCGACCCGACCAATGACAATGCGCCTACGCCGCTCACGTTTACGGAAGCGCCGGCGGTGGGCATCGCTAAACAGATCAGCAGTGGTCCTGTTAACAACGGCGACGGCACACATACCCTGACCTACCTGATTCGGGCGGAAAATACAGGCGATGTCACCCTTGCCGATGTGCAGATTGAAGATACCCTGGCCACCACCTTTGCAGGCGCAACCAGCTTCACCGTGGATGCACTGAGCAGCTCTGATTTCACCGTGGTAACACCTTATACCGGCACTACGTTGCTCACCGGCACCGATACGCTGGCCCCGGGTGCCAGCGGCAGTATCAGCCTGACCGCCACCGTTACCACCGGTGGCAATCTCGGGCCCTACAACAACAGCGCCACCGCAAGTGCCACCTCGCCCGCCGGTGTTGTGGTCTCCGACCTGTCTGACGACAGCGCTGTGGTTGACGAAAACGGCAACGGCGATCCAACCGATGACAACGACCCAACCTCTGTCACCTTTGCGGAAAACCCGGTGCTTGGTGTCGCCAAGGCATTAGTGGACACACCAGTAAACAATGGCGACGGGTCTTATCAGGCCAACTTCCTGCTGACCCTCAACAATACCGGTGATGTGAACATTGAAAACCTGAACGTCAGTGAAGACCTGGCGATGGTCTTTGCCGGTGCCAGCGCTTTCAGCGTGGTATCCGTGAGCAGTGCAACGCTCACGACCAACCCCGGATTTACCGGTATCTCGCCAGACGAAACCCTGCTCACGGGTAGCGATGTTTTGAATGTGGGTGAAAGCGCCACAATCTCGCTGAGCGTTTCGGTCACACCCGGTGCTAACCTCGGGCCGTATTCGAACAGTGTGACTGCCAGCGGCACCACCCCTGCCGGCGCACCGGTGAGCGATGATTCCACCGACGGTCTGGAACCGGATGCCGATGGCAACGGCGACCCGACGGATGACAATACAGCTACGCCTGTAACCTTCAGCGAAAATGCCCTGCTTGGTATCGCCAAATCCACCACTGACAGCACACCCAACTTCGACGGCACGTTCACAACAACCGTCTCACTGTTTGTTGAAAACGTCGGCGACGTGATCGTGAATAACATAGAAGTCATTGACGACGTGGCAACGCGGATCAGCCCGGCAACGGTTGAATCCATTACCAATGTGGTCATCAGCGGTGATCTGACCGCCCTGGTGCCGACCTTCAACGGTACCAGCGAAACCCGACTCACAGACGGTTCAGAATCGCTGGCGGTTGGCGCAGCAGCCAACATCAGCTTTGATCTGACATTCCGCCCTAACGACAACCCTGGGCCATTCCTGAACATCGCCAGCATCAATGGTGAAAGCCCGTCAAATCCGACACCCGGCACGCCAAACGTGACCGACGATTCCACCAACGGTAACGCAACCGATCCCGACGGAAATGGCGACCCCGGCGACAACAACGTAGCGACACCGATTGAATTTGTTGCCGGCACCGACGGCACCGTTGATATTACCGACGAAAGCGTGCCGGGTGAAACCCTCACCGTGACCGTGAACGACATTGACGAAAACATGGACCCAGGTGTTGCGGAACAGTTTACCGTGGTGGTTGTAAACGATCGCACCGGGGAAACAGAAACCATAACGGTTGTGGAAACAGGTCCTGATACCGGCGTTTTCATCGCTCAGATTGCAACCGTTGCAGGCAGCACAGCGGGCGCCAACGACGACGGTGTGCTGAATACACAACTCGACGATACCGTCAGCGCCATCTACACCGACCGCCTGACGGCAACCGGCAACACCCAGCAACGCACCGACACAGGTATCGTACTGGGCTTTGCAGGCCTGGAGGGTAATGCCTGGCTGGATGAAAACCCCAACGATACCTTCGACGCCAGCGAGACCCCGTTGGATGGCTGGATCGTTCAGGTGATTCAGGATGGCGCTGTGATTGCTGAAGTACCGGTGAATCCCGATGGCAGCTACGCGGTCGACGGCCTGGTACCCGGCGATGACTACAGCATCAGCCTGATTCACCCGGACTCCGGGGTGACCTTTGGCACCATAGAAGACCTTGAGCTGTTACCGGGTGTAACCGCCACTGATCAGAATCTACCCATAGATCCATCCGGCGTGTTCTACGACAGCGTCAGTCGCAACCCGTTACCTGATGTCACCGCTACCATGGTTGATGCATCCGGCAGCCCGTTACCGGCAGCCTGTTTACTGCCGGGGCAACAGGATCAGGTCTCCGCGGATGATGGCCTGTACCGCTTTGATGTCCTCACCGGTGCTGACCCGGCGTGCCCATCCGGTGGTACCTACACGCTGGTTTTCAGCACACCTGAGGGATACAACCCAGGTTTGTCCGCGTTGATTCCACCTGAGTCATCCGCCCTGGATACCACGGGACTGCCAGATCCCGCCCGCATCGGCGACAGCGCTGATGCACCTACCCTCGCGGAATCTACAACCTATTACGTGAGCTTCACAATCGAAGCCGGTGATCCGGACTTTATTCATAACCACATACCCATAGATCCGGTTGGGGTAGGTGGCTTCAGCGTGCGCCTGACCAAAGACGTCAATCAGCGCACCACGTCCATCGGTGGACTGGTGTCTTACACAATTACGTTAGAAAACCTGAGCCCGGTATTCCTGCCGGGAGTGAGTGTGATCGATTCGCTGCCACCTGGCTTCAGCTATGTGGAAGGCTCTGCACAGGTAGACGGTGATACAGATTCGCTCACCGTGACCGGCACCCGCCCTGTCACCTTCGGCGGCATCAACCTGGATGCAGGTGAACGCAGAACCCTGCGCTACATCCTGCGCGCCAGCGTTGGCCTGGCCCACGGTGAGTACGTCAACTCAGCAACCCCGTTTGTAGGTCCTGCGCAGATTGGTAATACCGATACGGCGCGCATTGTTGTGGTCGCAGACCCTGATTTCGAACAGACCACTGTCATTGGCAAAGTCTGGCACGATCGGGACGGCGATGGCTGGCAGGATCCTGCTGATGCATCCAACGTTGAGGTGCGTGTTGAATTACAAAACCCGCAGCAACCTGTAAAAACGCTGGTGCGACAGGGTGAAAAACCCGCTCAGGAAACCACGCTAGAAATGGGGGTCATCTCGATTGATCAGGTGAAAGGTCGCTACGGTATGACTGACTTGAGTGGTGACAATGTCGTGACGGTGCGCAGTTTCTACAACAACCCTGTGGATCTTCAGGAGGTGTCTGTAACGACCGAAGAAGGCACCCGGATCACCATCGGCTTGGATGGTGAGGCACAAACCCGTCATCACAGCAAAGTTGCAGCCGGTTTGAACAGCCAGGACCTCACCGTTGACGCCAGTACCTATGCCAGCAATGACGGCTATGAACTGCGCATCACCATTACCAACAATGGCATGGCAGAGCCGGGTTTACCCGGTGTACGGCTTGCCACGGTGGAAGGTTTACTGATTGAAACGGATGCATTTGGTCGTTACCACATCGCCGGCGTGGACGGTGGCTTTATGGAACGGGGCCGCAACTATATTGTGAAAGTGGACCCGGTCACGCTGCCGGAAAAAACGGTGTTCACCACAGAAAATCCACGGGTCAAACGACTGTCTCAAGGTTTGATGAACGATTTCGATTTCGGCGTACAGCTGCCGGAACAGGCGCCGCTGAGCCAGAAAGTGAGCATCAAGCTGGCAGAGATGTTTTTCAAACCCGGCTCAACAGAAGTGTTGCCTGGGTACATGAGCGCGCTCAATCAGCTGGCGGAACGTATTGATGCGGGCGATTTTGTATCCATCAAAATCCAGGCGTACATTGACCCTGAGGGTGATCCGGCAACAGCACAGGCGCTGGCCCAGGCCCGTGCGGAAGCGCTTCGCAAAACGTTGTGCGACATGTTAGGACGTGACGTCAATGCACAGATCGAAACCCTGATCGAAACTACGCCTCGACCTGAAGAAGTCACCACGGTGAGTGAGCACTTCACCCGCCTGCTTGGTACCGCTTTGGATGCTACCCTGCAGTGGCTGATTCCCATTGCACAGGCGGAATGTGCTCACCTGAACTGCCAGGAAAGCGCAACCAACGGCGCCTTCGTGATTGAAGACATCTCGCCAAGTGTATACAGCGAGTCGCAAACCCTAACCGACCAGGGTCGGGTCGATCTGGTGGGTGAGCGTGTTAAACGTCTGAACGATGGTGGCACCATCTGGTGGACAGAAGATCCCGCCACGCTGACCACAACACTTGCCGTCGATGCTCCCAGCCATGTGCCTGTGGCAGACGGTGTGTACACCGACGACATCAGATTCATTGTCTACAGCAACTATGCACGCTTCTTCGATAACATCCAGATTGAGGTGTTCCACGAAAACGATGTTGATCGCCGGCAACCAATCCGAACGTTTGATATCGATACCACACAGGCGCCCAGACTGTTCTACCAGGTTACCTGGCCCACCAGGGGTAAAGAAGCTGTGGCCAGTACCTCTTTAATCTATCGAGCCAAGGTTACAAATTCTGAAGGTTTGACAGATCACACTGCTGACATGCGTATTTTCACCATCGATGCAGAGTTGTTTGAGCAACAGCAGGCTCAGGCGGCCGCCATGAACGGCAACAGCAGAAATCTGCAGGTGCTGCCGGTAGATGACGCGGTGGTTGTTTTTGTGCCTGGCCAGGACGGCGCGCTGAATTTCGAATTCAGACCCAACTTTGCAGAACTGGGTATTGAGCTGTCTGCTCAGGATAAAGCAGCACTGGACAAGATCATCGCAGAGTTCTCCAACGGCGATAACATTACCATCGACGTGGTTGGTCACACTTCCAGCGAGGGCATTGCGCCACGCAGCCAGCATCTGTTTGCAGATAACTACGTGTTATCCAATGCGCGCGCCAAGGTTGTTGCCGACTACCTGGCCAACGGCCTGAACGATCGGGTGGTCACTCAGAGCAGCCGTGGCGTCGGCCCGGACCAGCCCATCGCGGACAACGCAACCGAGCAAGGTCGTTCCGCAAACCGGCGCGCAGAGGTAAGCATGCAGGCCAACCGCGAGCCAATCCCGGAGGGTGTATATCTGGTAGACCGTAAAGACGGCTCGATCAGCAGCTACAACGCTCAGCAGATGACCGCTGAGACAATACAACCGACAACAGCTGCAGATCGGGAGGCATTATTCGGCCGGCTGTTAAAACGCAACGATCTCGCCGAGAAGCGCATACCCGTTTACGGCTCACGTATCCGTATCAACGGCAGCAACATTGGCGAGCAGTACCAGGTCTGGTTGAACGGCGAACAGATTCCCATTGACCGCAACGCGAAGTTTGCCGTGGAATACCTGATGCCCATCGGTGCACACGAGATCGAGCTCACCGTGGCAGACCACCAGAGTGTGGAGGTGCAGCAGACGCTACCCATTGAGATCAGTGGACAATACCGGTTCCTGGTGGCTCTGGCGGATTTAACAGTGAGCAGCCAGGACGTTTCCGGATCTGTTCTGCCGTTAAGTGGCGATGAGCGTTACGAGGAAGATATTCTGACCGAAGGTCGCCTGGCTTTTTATCTGAAAGGCAAAGTCCAGGGCAAATATCTGATCACCGCGCAGATGGATACCCGCGAAGAACAGATCGATGATCTGTTCAGCAATATTCACAAGAAAGACGCTGACAGCCTGTTCCGCCGCCTGGACCCGGACCGTTACTACCCGGTGTACGGCGACGACTCAACAACCATCGCAGACGTCAACACCCAGGGCCGTATGTACGTACGCCTGGAGTGGGATCGCAGCGAAATCACGTGGGGTAACTTTGAAACCGGCTTCACCGGCAATGAGCTTGGCCAGTACAGTCGAGGGCTATACGGCGCCCAGGCCACCTACGAGAGCCTGTCCGCGACTGCGTTCGACGACTCAAAAACAAGGGTATCTGCCTTTGTTTCTGAAGCTCAGACGGCGCTTGGACACTCTGAATTTCTCGGCACCGGCGGCAGCCTCTACTACCTGCGCCACCGTGACATTCTGCCTGGCTCCGAGAAACTGATCATTGAAGTGCGTGACCCCCGGACCAATCGCGTCATTGAAACGCGACCGCTGGCTCGGGAAGTCGACTACGAAATCGATGAAATTCAGGGCCGTGTCATTCTGTCCAGACCCTTGTTGCAGGTTTCTCAACAGTCTGCCCCTTCTCTGATTGTAGATGGACCTCTGGATGGCAACGTCACCGTTCTGATTGCCGACTATGAGTATCTGCCGGACAACTTTGATACCAATAATCTGGTTGGCGGTGTGCGCGGCAAACAGTGGCTCGGTGACCATATCGGCATCGGCGCCACCTACGTCGACGAGGGACGAGACGCCGTGGATTATCAACTGGGCAGCATCGATGTCACATTGAAAGCCGCAGCTGATACCTGGGTGAAACTGGAGTGGGGCAGCACCGAGGCAACTCAAACAGAACGTCAGTTCTCAGTTGATGGCGGATTGTCTTTCAACAACCTGTCACCCCTGACTGGGGACGACCGACAAGGCGATGCGTACAACGTCGACGTACATATCAATGCCGGCGATTTTGGTGGCTCAGAACGCTGGGTGACCAACGCCTGGTTCAAAGAAGTGGATGATCACTACTCGGTTGCCCGACGTGATGATGGCAACAATGTCTGGGAATACGGTGCAGAAACGCAATTGCCGCTCAATGAAGCATGGTTGTTAGGCGCGCGCGCCAGCTACTTTGAAGTCGATACCCAGTACGACCTCACCGAACTGTCTGTGCAGCTGCAGGGTGCATTGAGCGATCGCGGCACTTTGAGCACGGAATTGAAATCCATCGCAGAAAACCGCGTGGGTACCGGCAGCGCTGATGCGTTGCTGCTCGGTCTGCAGTATGAACACAAAGTGACCCAGCGCCTCGATGTTTACGGCAGCGGGCAGACCACCCTGTCTACAGACGGCAACTATCAGAACAACGATCAACTGGCTCTGGGCGCCAAACTGGCGTTCAATCAGGATACCAGCGGCCAGATCGAGGTACGTAACGGACATCGCGGCAACGGCTTGTTGGGTGGACTGGAACATCGAATCAACAGCCGTCATACCCTTTACGGCACGGCCACCCACTCAACGGATAACACCCAGGACCCATTCGCCAGAAACGACAATGGCGCATCCATGCTCGACAATACGGGTACCAATTTTGCTGCCGGTCACCGCTGGGCATTAAACGACAGAGCCAATCTGTTCAGCGAGATGCAGTTCAGCCAGAACGACGAATTCTCCGGCATTGGCGAAGTATTCGGGCTCGACTACGCAGCCAGCAGTGGGTGGCATCTCGGCATGACCCTACAGGACGGAGAGCTGACCGGTCAGAACGGCATTATTGATCGCCAGGCGTACAGCGGCTCTGTGGGCTATCAATCTCAGAACATCAAGTATTCAACGCGATTGGAGTTCCGTAAGGACCAGGGGCTGGAGGACGTAGACCAATGGCTGACCACGAATCGGTTTGACTACAAGCTGTCTGCAACCTACCGGCTTGCTGCCAAACTGAACTATTCTGAATCCGACAGTGACCTGGCGCGGGAGCGTGACGCCAAGCTTATTGAAGGTTCTTTAGGACTGGCACGCAGACCCGTGCTCGACAACCGTTTCAACTGGCTGGCGAAATATACCTTCCTGCACGACCTGCAGAGTTTTGGCCAGGAGGATGCGGAAACTGATCAGCGTTCTCATATTGTGTCCTGGGAAGGTATCTACAAGCTGAATCAGCGCTGGGATCTGGGCAGCAAACTAGCCAGACGCGTGGGCGAATTGCGGCTTTCACGCAACCAGGGACCCTGGTTCGAAAGCACTGTTAACTTTGCCTCTATGCGCACACGCTGGCACGTTGCTCACAAGTGGGACGCGATGGCGGAATACCGTTGGCTGGAACAGGAAGAGGCTGACAACGAGCGCGGCGGCTTCCTTGTAACAATCAACCGGCATATCGCCAGCAATTTCAAGATAGGTGTGGGTTATAACTTCACTGACTTCAGCGATGACTTAACCGATCTGGATTATGACCATGAAGGCTGGTTCCTGAACCTGATTGGTAAGTATTAAACCCGAGCCACTAGCCGTCTGCTGAAATCCATGCACCATGAAAGCCTGCGGGAATCCTCCGATCAAGCGCCACAGTCGCAAGCGGTGCTTTAGAGATATCGGTGGCATCAAGTATGCGTATCTCAGAAACATTCGTGGCGTGCCGATAGACACAAACAAGAATGTAACCGTCATTCTCTTTGGCGGTTGTTGCCCCGGATTTAGGGACAAATATGGGCTCGCTGTTTTGGTCACCAGGAGAGACGGGATGAGTCCGGTGATTGTTAGAGGCCAGGTCGTAACAAACAACACCACGCATCTCCTGATCTGAAGGTTGGACAACCGCGTAATGGTAGCGATTGGGATACCCAACATATGACTCGTTTATCCGCGGTAACTCGATATTCAGATCGTCTAATTGCCTCTCGATCAGGGTTCCTTGATCAAGGTTTAGTGTATATCGCCACAGCACGCCCAACGGATTGGGCTGAAACCCTTTATTCTGAGTACCACGTTTGAAATACCACGGATAACGAACAACATCCATTTCCAGGATGTTTTGTTGCCGTTCACATGCGTTAACCACGTGCTGAATAAAACAGGGTTCTATATCGAACCAATTCATCGTAGATCCATCTCGAGCAAGCACACACAAACGCGAGGTGCGTTGATCATCCCAACTGATAGGTATTCGGTAGCCTTCATCAAACATCGAAAAGTCATACCCTACGTTGAGGTCCATAAGTATGCTGTGACGAGCAGTGATCGCCATGTCATGCATCATCGAGGGCGCCGTCAGTTCAACTTCAAGAGCGACGCTTTGCTGACCCTCTCGGTCCAGTACTCCGTAAGTTAAATAAGGTGCTGCCCAATCTGCACGGAAGCACATCAGTTCTCCCGTTTTTGCATCGATTTTAGGATGAGCAGTAACTCCGGCGTTCAAGCTTGGATGCAGATCACTCTGGCCAAGCGTTTCCAGCGAGGGATTCACGCGTACTGGTGAACCCCCTTCGGCCAATGCCAGTATTTCACCAGCATGCTCGATGACATTTACGTTCGGATTAGAGTTCACCCTTCCGAAAATATCTTCACCTTTGTACGCGGCATAATTCTGGGTCCGCACCCAGCGGTTGCTGTAGTGTGTTACTTCACCGCTGGCAAAAGTGATGCCATGCAACATAGCCGCTTCAGGCCACCAGTCGAGCACATCTACGCCTGCAAAACTCCCTGCAAACGGATTAGGACCGTTACGGATCAACGTGCCATTCAGATCTGCTGGCACCTCACCGGTAACTTTGAAAACAGACGTATCGAACTCATCGGATACGGGCGCCAACGCGCCCGCATTTAGGTCCGGCATCGCCACTATCGCCGCCTGAGTTCTTCAAGGCGCGTCTGAAAGGCTTCAACTTCAGCATTGCTCAACTCATTAAGTGGCGAAGACAAAAAAGTATCGTGGAACACGCCTTCCGCATCTTTGAGCAACACCCTTCCCCCTTCCGTGAGCTGAGCTAAACTCTGCCGCGCGTCGCGCTCATTGCTGACCGTTTTGACGTAACCCAGCTTTTCCATTGGCTTCAATGCACGGGTAACCGCCGAAGGCGTAAGCCCTACCGAATGCGCAAGATCAACCCTTGAAGATCCAGCAGCATTACCAAGAGCTAACGTTCGCAGCAGCCGGAACTCGCTAAAGCTGATACCTCGTGTATAAGATAAGGCGCTGTCTAAGCGGCGTTCAACTGCGCCGGCGGCGTCGAGAAACTCCAAGATAAGGTTTTCTGTGATTTTTTGTTGCTTGTTTTTCATTCGTGCATATTACGTGATCAATCACGTATATAGCAAGTTATTTCCTGCCCAAAACGGAATAGCTTGAATTTGAACTCAACCACAACCTATCGCGCTGATTTGTTGGTTTTAACTGCTGCACTGGTCTGGGGTGTTGCTTTCTATTTCCAAAAAACCGCGATGACACACATCGGCCCCTTTCTTTTCCTGGGTGCACGCTGCCTTATCGCCGCTGATGCGCTTGCACCATTCGCCCTCGTTGAACAACAACGTAATCGTCTCAACTGTCGTCAGATCTTGCCGACCGCAGCTACCGGTGGCGTGTTGTTCTTCATCGCCGGCTCTATCCAACAAACCGGCATTCAAACCGCGACTGTGACAAACGCGGGATTCCTGACAGCACTGTACGTTGTGTTTACGCCACTGATTGCGTGGATATTTCTCGGCCAGAAGCCTGGGCCTATGCTGTGGTTAGCTGTTTGCCTCTCGATCTGTGGCACATGGCTGTTGAGCGGCGCAGATCTGACACGTTTCAGCAACGGTGACTGGCTGATTGCTTTCTCAGCATCCATCTGGGCAGCGCACATCGTCACCACAGCCAACGCAGCACGCCAGCAACAACCCTTAACCTTTTTGAGCCTTCAATTCCTGATCGCCGGCTTACTTTCGACCAGCGCGGCATTTGTCACGGAGCCTATCGTACTCAGTGACATGCTCAGCGCTCTTGATTCCATTCTGTATGTTGGTTTGTTATCCAGCGCCTTTACGTTCGGATTAATGGGATTGGCATTACGCAAAATCGCTGCAAGCAGAGCGACGGTTATTCTGTCCTTTGAAGTTGTCTTTGCCGCCCTTGCAGGTTTTTTACTCCTGGACGAGCGATTGTCCGCCATTGCCTGGCTCGGCGCGGGAATGATCTTCGTCAGCATATTGAGTTTACAGGTAAAACAAACACGCTAGCTGTTTGCACTCAATTACTAAGGAGAGGCATACTTCGCATAACCACATAGGTTGATTGGTTTGTCTCCGGAACAACTGACCACTAGGTGGCACTCTAAACTGCAAAAAAAGAAGGGTTTTACATGGCTGGCAAGTTCGAAATCTACAAGGATAAGAAAGGTGAATTTCGCTATCGTCTGAAAGCAGGTAATGGCGAAATTATCCTCACTGGCGAAGGATACAAAACAAAGGCTGGCGTTAAGAACGGTATTGCAAGCATTCAGAAAAATGCTGCTATAGCTGACCGTTTCGATACGCAAACGTCTAAAAATGGCAAACACCGCTTTCTACTGAAAGCTGGCAACAGCCAGATCATTGGGCAATCACAACTTTACGAAACACCTGCCGCATGCAAGAACGGTGCAAAAAGCGTTGCCAAAAACGCACCGACTGCGAAAATCGAAGATACAACAAGCTAACGTTTACATTTCTTCGGTATACGAGAAGGGTGCATCTGCACCCTTTTTTGGCAATATCGAAAGCTCACCATAGTAGCGGTGCCTTTGAACTCACAGTACCATTTCTGAAACCAGCCGCACCCAAAAAGCAAAACCGATTTACCATGTAGACGATGCACCATAAGCTCATCTACAACACAGCAGGAAGCACTATGTCAGAAAATATCATTCCGAGGTCCATGCAGAAATCATACGAAACTTTCCATTTCGCTCCCGCTCGAAAACACAATGGAGTCATCTATTTTTCTGGACAGATCGGTTCAGGCGATACAGAAGCGGAGGAGTTCCGAAGCGCGTGGGAACTGGTGGGCACGATTTTGCGTGAGGCAGGCTTAAACTATGAGCACATCATAGAATTCACAAGCTACCACGTCGGATTACAGTCTCACATCGGCGAGTTTATGAAAGTTAAAGACGAGTTCCTCAAGGAACCCTATCCTGCATGGACCGCCATCGGCATCACAGAACTCGCTGTGCCAGGCGCGCGAGTGGAGATCCGCGTTGTTGCTGGGGAGTGACGGGATCACGCTTACTTTCTTCAATGAACGTCCAACGCAATAGTGGAATTGCCCTCTGCCTTCGAGCAGAGCAAACACGCTCGGTTGACGGCAGCATTGACAGCAGCGCTTTAATTTCCAGAGAAATTGTCGATGGATGAAACGCTGAAACGTCCATCTCATGGGAAACATTGGACGAACTCGATAATCCTGAGCGGTGAAGATATTCTACGCCGTCGAATATCCACTCATCTGCTACGGCGTTTTTAAGAATTTCACTTCGTAAAGAGACCACCGGCAAGTGGCCACATGCAGATCCATGAATTGGGAAAGCGTGTTCTTCGTATTGCGGCATGTCTTGGTAAACGCCCCAAAGCACATAGGCTTTTTCTTCCGCAAAAAGCTCCTCAAGTTGCAAAGTTAACCCACCCATTATACTGCGTACAAATTTTGTGGAAGTATTCTGAGAAAGAAAGGGACCGACACACCTCAATCCCCCACTAGTCGTAAAATTTGGGTCAAAGTAAACAATCGCGCCAGATTTGTGTACGCATCGGTTAGACTTCTGAATGATCGTCCATTCCATAGAATATGTGATTCTTCCAACATCTGTTGTCGCAGCCTAGGAGGGAGAGAAGTTGAGTAACGTGAACCAGGTCCCAGTTCAAAACATTTCGTCTCGCATCCATTTAAACGACTACTTTTTCGTTCCGATATCCGCGATCGCCCAAACAACTTGTGTTAAATAGACACATCACGCGTGCGATATTTACCACTACAATTGTGGGTTAAGACCTAGGTAGTTCACTAAACAGGGATAACTTGCTTGGTTCACTATGAGCGCCAGCTTCGATTGTCGAGCAAAAAGCTAATTTTTGAAGACTGTTTTCCGAACCAAGCGCTTGACCGTATAGCTAATTGATCCGTGAAGTTGATTGATCCGTGAAGTTGATTGGAGAAAGGATAGTTCCATGAAAAATAAGCAAGTTAGCGGATAATGAACACTTTAGAGCGATTTATCGCATTTCTGTTTCCGTCGATTCTAATCACCGAGCCTACTTGGCGATCTGAATGGGATCGACAGCAACAAGAACAGTTCCTCAGGTATGCAATTTTCTTTTTCGCAGTGATCGCAGTTGGGTACATCGCCAACTACTTCTTTTTTGACTTACCTATGGGGTTGGAGCCTACAGAGTTCTGGCTTAAGTTGCGCTTGAGTATCTCCGCACTAGCAACTTTGTGTTTCGCATTTTACATGTCACCTCTGGCAAGACGGCGTTACTACAAAATACCTGCTGTGTTGGCCTGTTTTATAATCACTTACACCCAAGCAAAAGTAGCAATTTGGTTTCATCAAGATGCTTGGATCTTCTTCTACATATTCGTGATAACGGGGGTCTTATTCTTAGGTTTAAATGTGTTCGCTAGTACGCTGTATGCACTAGCCACTTCGCTCGCAGGCGCTTCTGTTCTAAGAGAAGCAGGAATAACAAGCGAATATATAGCTTCGTCTACGTTGGTCATAATATTAGTAACAATAATAGTGCGGCGATCTGGTTTAACCGAAGTTAGGAACTTTATTCTCAATAAGGAGAATATTAGTAATCAAACAAAGCTAGCAAGCATGAGCGCCGAATATGCGGATCGTGTGCGTTCGTTCATTCCCAAAGTGATTGCAGATCGGATGTCAGACCTAATAGAGAACAAGCGCCTCTCAGTTGTTGAAGCTTCAATTGAAGCCTTAAAAGCTCAAAAAAAATCAATTGCCTGCTTATTCACTGACATTAGGGGATATACACAAGGTTCTAAATCTCTCGATGACTTCGTGGTCGAAAGTGTTTTACCTGAAGTGACGGCTTGTTCTGACGCGATAGAAGAAAGGAGAGGAATTCCACGAAAAGTTGGCGATCTAATTTTTGCCTACTTTGATGATGACTCTTTGCACCTTAACGTCATTCGAGCGATTTCGGCAGGCATCGACGTTAGTCGACTTAATGAGGCGATGAACGTTTCCTCTACGCAGATGGCCATTAGCCGCTATATCTTGATCTCCTGTGGAGAAGCAATGGTCGGAAATTTTGGTGGCCTCGATTCATCAGTCGAAATCACGGCATTAGGCACTCCAGTCAATTTCCTTAGTCGCGTCGACGACGTAACTAAACATCCAGAATTAGCTTCTAGGTTACGATCAGGTGACCTTATACTCAGCTCTGAAGTTGTGAATCTAATATCACAATTAGGATTCGAGCTTCCGGCAATCCAGATCGATTTGAAAACTCTCAATATTTCGATTCGAGATTTTCCAGAGACTCGTTACCTCTATCTTCTGACCCCGGACAATGAAATATTAGAATTGATGAATACGATTCTAGATGAAGTCTCAAGCGCAGCATGAAAGAGTCAATTGATTCAACCCGACAAAAATACAGTCTAGATTTTTCTAAAATTCACAAGATCATCCGTCCTGCTGATGTTCGGGAAACGGACAGAATCGAAGCTAGAATTCGACTACGGGATAACAAAGATTACATCCACGCTCGGGTTTGGAAAATGAGCCCACTCGGCATAGAACTGGTGCAACCTGTTGAAGGACCACCATTGACCAAAGGAGACCCTCTTGACCTTGAACTTTTGGTCGCCGGACAACGGTTAAAATTCGAAGGCCTTATCGTTGATCTAGCAAAGGCAAATGACTCTATTTCACTTGCTGGGGTTCGTTTTAACAAACCTCACCTTGAGCTATCAGATAAATCAGAACGAAGAAACGTTGAACGTTGGATGTGTTCTCCCGATTATCATCCCACCGCAGTTTGCCCTACTCCGGGGCACATTAGAGATCACATGTTTTTCAAAATCGCTGATATCTCATCTGAAGGGCTACAACTCACCTGTTCTCTTAGGAATAAGATGCCTGTTCCTGGTCTGATCTTGAGTCTGACATCAAATTTCGGAGTCGACGGTACATTTAACACTCCAGTGCAGATAGTAAGAGTTGGTTTCACAACAGAAGGAGGGAAAGATCGACTAAGCGTCGGAGTAAAATTTCTAAAACTCACGGATAGAATGAAATCAATCATGGGCCAATACCTGGTTCAGTTTTCCAACGTTCAGTCTATTGATGATCTGAGAACTCAAGGGTTCTGGCCGGCCTCAATAGCTAACGCAGTTAACTTTTCCTATCTGACTACAGAAGCTGAATACGCCGAGGTTTTGAAACTACGAAAGCGTGCGCACGACGCAGACAAAAATCTCAATGAAGACGTAAGCGAAGAAGATATGGGAGATATGCATGACACTTCCTGCCGAATCATCATTGGTAGCCACAACGGCAAACTGGTATGCACGGCTAGAGTGCGCTTCAACTCGCCAGAAGAACCTCTTGAACATGAAGCTTTCGTAACTTGGCCGACAGAACTACCCCAGCGCAATGAAATTATCGAGATTGGCAGGCTTGCGTTAGATCCCGAATATAGACATGGTGATCTATTGCAAGGGCTCTTTGAATACATGGCAGCAACTTGCGTGCATGACAGGTCATATGTCGTTATGAGCTGTCTCGCAAAAATGGTGAAGTTCTTCGAAAAACTTGGTTTTGTAGACACTGGGTTACGTTATGAAGGAAGCATATTTAATGATACTGCCTATGTTCTTATCGGTGACACTCAGTCAGCGATGGTCGGCAAAAATGTCAATCCCATTTACTGGAATCTGATTTGGAAGAGAGTTTCTTCGTATATGCTGGAGTCGCAGGTTTTTGAAGTGCATGGGCTCGATAGAATTCGATTGACCATGTATAAGATGGTCTCGCCAATAGCCGCGGGCCTAGCTCGCTACCGAAATTGGAGGATCAAAAAGAATCCTCGACCTAACCCTAAACAATGACATCGTTTAGAAGTGTATCGGTGGTGGCAACCTTGCTCGTTTGCCTTTTTAGCGTCGCTGGTTTGCCAAAACTAACAGTTACTGCAGACAATCGAATCCTTGTTAGCGAAGAAAATGATAGAGCAGTAAAGCTCAAGGAATTTGAAGATCAGTTCGAACAACAAAACATAGTCGGATTCGTCGCGACTTGTCGAGAGCAAGACGAAAAGTGTATTCGCGAACTGCCCTCGCTGGTCAAGGAAATGACCGAAAAAACAAAAGCACTACCATACGCAGTTAGCAGCACATCACTTAGCAATCTTCCCTACCTATTAGATGTTAATGACGAGATCGTTCAATCGAATTACCTTGATGTCTACTGCAAACCTTCATGTCCGGAGTTCGATTGGAGAGAAGCAAAATACGGAGACACGATAACGCCTTTCGTTAACTCTAACGGAAACATCATGGCGATCTACGCGAATCTTTCTTTCAATATAAAGCAGGTAAAGGCAGTCGAACAAATTTTTCGAGAAGCTCAATCTCTTATATCCCATGTCGAAAATAAATATCCAGCCGAAATTCGGTTCGTCGGGCGTGTTCCAATGATGCACGCATTCATTGAGACAACGAACAGTGAACTCACAAGCTATATGGGAGCTGCGATACTTCTAATTTTCATTCTCGTTTGGGTATGTTTTGGCAATTTTAGACTAACGATTATTTCTATTGGTCTAGGTATAGTCACGATACTCTCTAGTCTCGGCATGGCAGGTTGGATGGGCGTAACACTTAGCACCGCTAGCGCAACCCTCCCAACGATAATCTTCACACTAACCACAGCCACCTCAATGCACTATTTCATGCATGTCCTTAGAGTCATGAATGAAGACCCAAAGCGGAACCAAAAAAATGTCGCGTTCGGAGCGGTCAGCTTCCAGGCTACCCCTACTTTAATTACGGCGGGTAGCACAGCCGCTGCTATGCTTAGCATGATACTAGTAGAGTCGCCGCCGTTTAGAACAATCGGTGTTTGGACCGCTGTATCTATGGTTTACTGCTGCGCACTTTTATTCCTCGTGGTTCCTCACCTAGTCGCGCGCATTAACGACCTATCCGGTTCGAAGTGGCAGAATCTAATTCAACCCGCCTTGAACCAACACGCTCGGTACATTGGCAAAATGAGACAGATCAGCTTAGCCGGTGGAATTGCGTGTGTGATTTCTATGCTTGCAATAACTCAGCTGAATATTGATGACGACTTCGTTAGATTTTTTGGGAAGGAAACTAATTTCAGACAAGATACAGAGTTCGTATCTTCGTCACTTATTGGACCAACCAACTTAGAAATCCTAGTGGATTCTGGAGTTCAGGGTGGCGTCACTGAGCCAATCTTCCTAGGCAAACTTGAACAATTGGTAAGCTTTGCTAGAAACCACCATCAGATCGACAGCGCAACAAGCATCATAGATGTCTTCGACAAGATAGTGCCCCTGATCGCAAACAACAATTCGTGGCAAACTTTATCTGGACTCGGGCTCGCACAGGCATATTTAATCTATGAACTATCTCTATCTGCTGATCAAAATCGCACTCGATACGTCGATCCAGATAAAAGGTTCGCAAGGGTGTCTATCGTTGCGCAAGATCTTTCGTCAAAAGAAATAATTGAACTAGAAAAAGAACTGCTCTTCCACGGCTCAACTCATTTTCCATCGAATGAAGTATCCCTGACCGGGGAGGCAATTCCACTAGCCCACTTATCGCGAGACAATATCCCTGGCGTTGCTGCATCATTATTTTTCACTTGCGCGTTAATCTCGATTCTGCTCGCCTTCTATTTTCGCAGTGCTCGAACTGGACTAGCACTTTTTTGCACAACTATCGTGCCTGTTGTTTGCGGCTTTGGAATATGGAGTATTTTTGCGCAAGAAATTGGTATCGCTACGGTAGTCACCTTAGCGGTTTGCATGGGGGTTGTTATCGATGACTCTGTTCATCTCATTTATCGCTATCACGACGCTATTAAACGCCTGAAGCTCACGCCACTAGAAGCTGCCTCTTACGCTGTACATCGAGTAGGTGGTGCCATTATAACTACGACACTAATTCTCACTGTGGGTTTTGGTGTACTTACCTTTTCGACTTTCCAGATCAACAGTACGTTTGGTTTTTGTACCGTCTTAATCCTAATTAGCGCGCTACTAATTGATTTGCTTATATTGCCAAGTTTGCTACCTTCTAGCCCCCCAGCATCAACATCAGCAACGAATGAACAGCGCTCAGGAGATCACGCTTAACGGTGAAATGCAGTACTCAGAGTACGCGCCTCACTACGACAACCTATGCGATGTGAATCCCGCCTATCAAGAGTTGATGGCTTTGTTCTCAGCGAACCTCAGATCAATGAACCTACCGCACTCACCTAAAGTTTGTGACCTTGGTGCTGGTACGGGTAACTTCGTCTGTAGGTTGCTGTCCGAAGTACCAGACGCCTCAGTTATACATCTAGACCCAAGTCGCGAAATGAATGCCTTAGCCAAGAAGAAATATGCAGAAAAAGCGTTAAACGTGACAGTTGTCGAGTCAACTATGGAAGACTGGGAATTCCAGACTGCCTATCTAGATCTCATCATCTGTGTCAACGCATTGAACAACGCTCCGCCAGCCATGCCGATGCTTAAAAAAATGTTCCGGTGGCTAAAACCAGGGGGCAGTCTGTTTCTAGTAAATTTTGGACGTGAGATAAGGATACTAGATTGGACATGGTTTCTACTTAAAGACTCATTACGAACGAGGGGAGCCACCGAAACGATAAGGTCAATTTATCAAACGAGAAAAGCTTTTATCTCAAACAAGGCAGGGAAAGGCGACCAAAAAACTGGCAAGCTTTGGACCCATACATCCGATGAACTTGCGGAGATTGTTAGCGCTTCCGGATTCACAATAAACAATTTTCAAACCTGTTATCGAGAATACGCAGACCTTGTCGTTGCCGAAAAACGCAGATAAATCAGATTTCTGAAAAATAGCTTAGATCTCACAAGAATTGAATCCAAAGCTATTCCTAAACTACCAATTCCTAAACTATTCTAAATACCACCAACTCAGTACGAAGAAAACTACAGAAAGGCACATCAGAGCCACAGGGCGAATACCCACAAATGCCTCAAGGACTCAAAACCAAAGTCAAGATTGAATCGTTCAAGAGGAGACTAAGAACATCGCTAGTTTCTCTTAGGAGAGAAGCTCAGTTCGGTCATAACCTCGCGATTCAACTCTCTAATAGAATGGTTGCTACCATTGCTCTTGCATACATCGTGTCTGCTTACGTTGAATATTCCGTCGCCGAGCTATCTTTCAATACTCTATGGCTTCGACTCGCTGTTGCGCTGAGCCTTCTCCCTCTAGTCTTTAAAGACTACTGGCCGTATGCAGCGAAAAAGTATGGGTATTTGATTTCAAACACAATCATCGGAATCATTCTCCCCCTTTGTTTCGGACTAATACTAGTATTAAACGCTGCCTGGGAAAAAAATTCCGACTCAATAAACATCTTCGCAACCATGGAATACGTGTTGTCTACCTTCTTGTTAGTTCAAATCGTGTTTCACGTTCGAGTAGTCATCGCGATTTGGACTATTTCAAGCCTAATCATAGCCATCTGCGTGTGCTTTATCTCTGACCCCAATTTGGCTCTAATTTGGTTGCATGTTTTTTATGTAATACCTTTCTTTCTAACAATATTATTAGTTGGCGGGATAATTAATCAAACAGTTTTCATTTTTCAGGATCAAAAAGAAAAAGCCGTCTGGAACGTCGCAAATGCAATCGCCCACCAACTCCGCACACCTTTAGCCACTATTCGAAACCTTTCGCATGGAACAAGAACCCACGTACCCATGCTTGTTGAAAAGTATCGTCTCGCTCTCCAATACGAATCCACACTGAAACCGCTCAGCGATCATAAGCTGGACCTGCTCAAAGATGCATTGGTGAACATTGAAGAAGAAGTTGAATACTCAAATGCGCTCATCGATATTCTGATCGCCAACTCGCGTCCGTTTGATTATGCCGCCGCTCCTGGCCAGAGCATCCCGGTCACCACGGCCATCGAGACAGCTGTGAAAACATTCCCCTACAACAACCCTCGCGAAAGATCACTGGTCAATTACAACCCAAACAATAGCTTTAAGGTGGATGCTTCGGAACGCATGATCTGTCATGTCATGTACAATTTGATTGGCAACGCGGTAGAGTTCTCACAGAAAAAAAGAGATGGCAAGATAAGAATCTGGCTGGAGAGAGGCGAACAGTGGAATAAGGTGATTGTCTGGGACAGTGGCATTGGCGTCCCAAGGCATTTCCAGCACCAGGTGTTCGACATGTTTTTCTCTAGAAATTCACCCAACGGTACTGGCATTGGCTTAAGTTTCTGCAAAGCGGTCATGGAGGGTATTGGAGGGAAAATAGAATGCCATACCCAGGCCAATGAATACTGCCAGTTTACATTATCTTTCCCACACCCCGCCGTTTAGCTTTCGAACAGCGCATAGGCATTGCGCGTTAATATATCTTTTTGTCGTGGATGATCACTGACGTCAGCCAGTCCGTCTACGTGAGGATAGTCGCTACCCCACATGATTCGATCCTGACCAACAAGCTCCAACGTCATGTCTATGGTGCGCTCCAGAGGTTCAGCTACAAAGTAGCAGTTGCTCTGAATGTATTCACTTGGCTTCCTGGATATCGGAACCAGTCCTTTGAAGACATCGTATTTGGCATCTAACCTGTCCATCAGATAGGGAGCATAACCCGCACCAGCTTCGACACTCACCACCTTCAGCGCAGGAAATCGTTCAAACAGTCCATCGGTAATCATGCTGGTGAGAGCAGGAATCATCTGTCCTGTTGCACCAAGCCCAAAGCCGAATATCGGACCAGGGCTGGTGGCGTGCCATTCTGAAAAAGGCACGGCAGATCCGGAAAAACGGACAACCACATGCAGGCAGGCAGGCACGTCTGCATCCTGGCAGATGCCCCAGATGCGATCAAAGTGGGCATCTGCGGGCCGACGGTTGGACACTGTTTCCGGCGGTACAAATAAAGCTTTGAAGCCCATTTTTACGCAGCGTTCAAGCTCTTCCGCTGCTGCGTCGACATCATGCCAGTTGATAATCGCCACTGGCCAGATCCGGCCGCCGCAATCAGTGGAAAAATCGCTCATCCAGTTGTTGTAAGCGCGGCAGTAGGCATTGGCTAGCGCCTGATCCTGGGTCGGAAAGGGCAATATACAAATCGTCGGGAACACCAGAGAACGCTCAATTCCCCAGCGATCCATTTCCGCTACGCGTGCTGCGGCATCATAACTCGCGGGCGGGCAGCCATCTATGTAGCGCATGCCCGGGGTGAACAGTTTCTGTTTTTCTACGTGGGCACCACCAAGTCCTGCAAGAACACCCTGCAGGACAACTTCCTCGCCGATCACCAACTGCTCAATGCCGTCTGTTTCATCCACACGGATTGCTCGATCTTTGAATTCGGCTTCGAGATAGTTTTTCCACAGGTCTGCAGGCTCTAAAACATGAGAATCACAGTCAATCACTTTATTTCCCCTTTCACCTCCGGGTGCATTACCGATAGCATAAGCCACAAAGAGTAGAGATTCGACGCGAAGGGGACCACCAATATGATTCATCGCAAGATGGGCTACCTGACAGCTGACAATCGCAATGCCGGTGCGGCCGCAGAGCACCTGGAGAAGTTTGGCTACACCGTGGTGCCAGGCGTTTTAACAGCATCTGAAGTAGCGGCCCTTGCCGAGGACATTGATCACATCTTTGCCACGGTGCCACCCGATGAGCGCAGCGAACGGTCGGATGAAGCCAATGCCATGTTCCGCTATGGCATGTTGAACCACAGCGCCTTATGCCAGGATACCGTGGCCCATCGCGGTATTCTGGACGTGGTAGAACCACTGCTCGGAGAAGACTGCCACGTCATCGCAAACACGGCCTGGCGCAACCCGCCAAGCAGCACTGGCACGCACAAAGGCGAAGCCTGGCACATTGACGCGGGCCCGCATATTCCGCTCGCTGAAGGCACCACCTGGCCGGCAGACATTCCTCATCCGACATTTGCGGTTGGTGTACATATTTATCTGCGTGAATGCAGAATTGAAGATGGGCCCACAGGCGTTCTTGCCGGGTCCCACCTATCCGGTCGCTTTCCGCCATTAGACCGACTGATGGACGACGAACTCACCTATAACAACGACCCCGTCATTCCGCTACTGGCCCAGCCTGGAGATGTTGGTTTCTTCGTTTCTGATATCTGGCACCGACGCATGCCAACTTTACCGGGTGATAAGGGCCGCTTTTTCCTGCAGGTACACTACGGAAGACGTGACATTGCTCAACGCATTCTGACCACTGAAACTGTCCATCATTTATCTCCCGATGCAGTTTCACGTGCGCGCACACCACGACAAAAAACAGTTGTTGGGCTACATGCGCCAATGTTTTACGATGGCTGAGTATTACGATGCCTGATCGTAATTTTTAAGCATCTACCATTTCCTTAAACAACAAAAGAGTCTTTGCCTTATGAGTCATCCACAACTCGGATTAAACAGTGACGAGTTACTGTCCACCACACGCGCGGTGCGCAAACGTCTGGATTTCGATCGTGAAATTGATATCGCAACCATCAGAGAGTGTATGTCGATGGCTGTTCAGGCTCCCTCTGGATCCAATGCGCAGGGTTGGCAATTTATGTTTGTTACAGACCCGGATAAGCGGGCACGTATTGGCGAGTTGTATGCACAGGCCTTCGATATGTATCGGGAAATGCCCATAGCGATTCACAATCTGCATAAAGAAAGCGCGGATGATGCTTTAAAATCCAGTCAAACCCGTTCCACCTCTTCAGCCGAATATCTAGCCCAGAACATGGGCAAAGCACCGGTTCTGCTTATTCCCTGCATTGCCGGGCGTACTGATCAAGCTGCTGGCGCAGGTAATCTGGGCAATGCCTCCACTTACGGGTCTATCATCCCCGCCGCCTGGAGCTTCATGCTTGCCGCTCGCGCGCGTGGTTTAGGCACGGCGTGGACTACCCTGCATCTGATGCACGAAAAAGAAATCGCAGATCTCCTGGGCATCCCCTTCGACGACTACATGCAGGTTGCATTGATTCCAATTGCTTACACAAAAGGTACTCAATTCAAGCCTGCTTACCGACCACCACTTGAAACGGTCATGCATGTGGATCAGTGGTAAAGCGAATAAAATACTAAACAGGTTGACCTGACGTTGCTGGAGTCTTTAGGCTCCGCCTGCGTCCACCACGCTTGAGAAAGATGTCTATAGATCCCAAGAATCTAGTCATCGTCGGAAATTCTTCCGACGATCCTTTTGCCATTGATCTGGCATTCAGTATGGGTCAGGCCGAAGACATTGCTGACCTCATCAGCATGAAAATTTTCGCCAATACTGAATTCTGTCCCCGCTTTATCTCTGACGAAGACGACTTCGACTGCATTGGCAATCGCCTCAACGGTAAAACAGTTGTCATCGTCAGTACGTCAAGCCATGTCGTGAGCCGGCAGAATCTGGCGATGCGCAATTTGTTGATTTCCAGAGCCGCTAAAGAAAACGGCGCTGAGCACGTCATGCTGCTGGAACCGGATCTGTACTACAGCGCCCAGGATCGCGGTCCCAGAAAGGATCTCGGCCGCACAGTGATCGAGCGCGATGAAAAAGATCTGAAGAAATTCGACGGCCAGCCATTTACTGCAAAACTTTACGCTCAGATGCTGAAACTGGCTGGCGTCGACAGTGTCATGACGGTGCATAACCATTCGTACTCTGTGCAGAAGATGTTCACTGACGTGTTTGATGGCTTGTTTTACAATCTCATTCCTTACGAGCTGTACTGCGACTACATCAAAAACTCCAATCTGGTTAACTACGGACCTCAAGGCGAAGGGCTTGCCCTGTGCGCACCAGACGCCGGCGCACGGGATTTTGTTAAAGAGATGTACAACAGGCTGGATCTGCCGAAGGCAAAATTCATTCTGCTCGACAAAGAGCGGTTCGACGAGCGTCAGGTTCAGATCAAACTCCATGACGAAAGTGAATCTACTTTCGAAGAAATTGATGGCCACGACATTGTGCTGTTCGACGACATGGTACGTACGGGTTCCACGGTGGTTAAGTCCTGTGAATTCCTGAAGCAGATACACCCAGGTAAAACGGTTTTTGCTGTGTCGCATTTTTATGCCAGCGAAGAAGGCCGTGAAAAGATGGCAAGCAAAGCCATCGACGAAATTCTCACGCTGAATACTCTGCCCACTGTGCTTAATCGGGATGTCCAGGGTCGACTGCGCCGTAAGATGGTTGTGTTGAAGATCGAACGCTGGCTGGCGCGTAACTTGTGCAAAGTGCTGGGTGTGCCGGTCAATCGTGAAGATGGTCTGTACCAGATTGATATGTCGTCTACCAACCCACGCTTTATCCGTAAAATCTATTCCAATGAACAGCTCGGTGAGCTCCACAAAAGATAGTCATGCAGATCACGACGCAGAGACTGCAACTGCGCAAGCCAATCCTGGCGGATGCCCAGGCCATTTTTGATAATTATGCTTCCGACCCTGAAGTCACGCGCTATCTGAGCTGGCCGACCCACACAACGCTGGCAGACACCCGTGCATTCATCGAATTCTCAGACAGTCAGTGGTCAGCCAGCGGCACAGGTCCCTATCTGATCGAAACGCAGCACAACCAACAGATCATCGGTAGCACGGGTTTGAGTCTGGATACGCCCTATCGCGCAAGCACCGGATATGTGTTTGCCCGGACCGCGTGGGGCAACGGTTATGCCGGCGAGGTGCTGGCGGCGATGGTGGAACTGGCGGAAAAGCTCGGCGTCCATCGCCTCGAGGCCATCACCCACGTTCGGCATAGCGTATCCGCTAACGTGCTTGTGAAAGGCGGGTTTCGAAAAGAGGGTGTTCTACGGGAGCATACCTGTTTCCCGAACCTCAATGACTCAACACCTCAGGACATCTGTATGTTTGGGCGCACGGCTCGCACTGCTGCCTGAAAGGCTCTGATCGCTGGTGTCAGGCTATGGCTGGCTCTGGATACAGCCACCAGCCGAACAGAAAGATTCAGATCTAACGCCGGCACATCGATCAATCCCTGTTGACGGGCCTTTTCTGCGAAGGAGTGCGGCAGAAAGGTGACCACATCACTGCTTGCTACGAGATTTAAACAGGCAGACAGACTATTCAGCCGATAACGCGCGTTACGTCTGTCTACATGTTCTGCGATGGAGTGAAATAGCCTGTTTTCATTGTAATAACGACTGGGAATGGCCATCGGGAAACGCAGCAGGTGCGACAATTTATCCTTATCGTCAGAAACCAGCCCCGGACGATGCACCAGCACCACCGGTTCTTCTCCAATCAGGCGCATACGCAGCGCGCCGGCGTGACTTGACTGCAGGAAATTGGCTTCGTCGCCAATGGCAACATCACAAGCCCCAACCGCCAGATCCTTGTATACGTCGGCACTGCCCACAACCACTTCAATATCCAACTGCGGGTGCGAAGCAGACAGACGCGCGAGTGCCGGACCTACCAGTGTTTCCGCCGCGAGGGCAATTACGCCTACCCTGAGCGCGCCAATATCTCCCGTTGCCAGCAGGTGCGCCTCATCCAGCAGCGCTTTGTGCGCGCTGAGCAGCTCTTCCGCACGGTTGAACAGCAGACGGGCTGAATCAGTAGGCTCAACGGAGCGGGTGGTGCGGTTGAAAAGCACCAAAGCAAGCTGCTGTTCCAGCCGGGCAACACTCTTGGTCATCGCAGACTGGGTCAGCCCCAGATCTTCAGCAGCACCTTTAAAACTGTTGCGCTTGAACACGGCCACAAAGTGCTGGATGGACTTGATATCAGTCATGCTTTGCGTTCATTCATATATTCCTAATTTGCAATAGTAATCGGAAATTAAAGCTCTAACATCATTTCTCTACGTCATTTTCGGAGCAAAGGGCCAGACCTTCACCATGAATCAAGCCTTGTTTTATCAGCGTCGCAATACCTTCGACTATCTGGCTGACGAAGACCGATACTTAAGCGGCAACCGCCAGCCGATACTCAAATTTGGCTTCATCGGTTGTGGCATCATGGGGCAGGAGCACATTCGCAACACGGTGCTGGAAGGCCGGGCAGCAGTGACAGGCCTGTACGATCCTTCTGCGCGCAGTCTCGAGCACGCGCGCAGGCTGGTGCCGGAAAGTCAGCAACCCGCTCTGCAGATCTACGATAGCCTGCATGCTGCATGCAACGACCCACACACGGACGCGCTGATCATTGCCACTCCGAATTACACACACCTCGAGGTAATAGCAGCCGCGGCAGGCAGTGGTAAAGCCGTGTTTCTCGAAAAACCTATAGCCACCAACCTCACGGATGCACTGGCGATAAAATCCCTCGCGCAAGAGCACAAGCTGAACCTGCATATCGGTCTGCAGTACAGGTTCAAGAGCATCTATGCCGAAGCGATTCGCGAGGTCTTCACATTGCACGCTGTGGGTCGGGTGCATCAGGTCAACCTTGCTGAACATCGATTCCCGTTTCTTGACAAAGTTGGACAGTGGAACAAGTTCAACCATTTGTCCGGCGGCACACTGATCGAAAAATGCTGTCACTATTTCGACTTAATGAATTTGTTTGCAGGCGCAAGGCCGGAACAGGTATTTGCCACCGGCAGCCAAGCCGTTAACTTTAAAGCGTTCAACTATGCTAACCAGCAGGCCAACGCACTGGATCAGGCAAATGTGATTGTTAACTACGACAATGGCGTCAGCGGCAGCTTTTCTTTGTGTATGTTTGTACCTGGCACCAGCGAAGAACTGGTTGTGTGCGGCGACCGCGGGCGCCTGCATGTGTCAGAGCAAGCTGTTCTCGGGGAGAAGAATGTTAACCATCTGACGCTGTGGTCAGGCGAACACGGTGTATCTAAAACTTCTTCACCAGGGTATCCGACGTACATCGAAAACGCAGGACATCACGGCTCAACATTTTTTGAACACGTGAATTTTGTCAACAGCATCCTGGGTGAGCCCAATCAGGGACCTACCCTGGATGATGCTCTGTGGTCTGTGGCGGTGGCCGCAGCGGCGCAACAATCCATTGAAACCAACCAGCCTGTCCGTGTGGCAACACTCATGGATTAAGTAACGCTGCGTTGCGGCACTGGCCATCTCAAACACAAGGAACAGGTATGCAGAATCTGATCAACACCCACCCACGCAGCCTCGGCAAAGAGATGCAGATCGGCCCGCTCGGCTACGGCTGCTGGCGCCTGGTCGCAATGAGTGTCTCTGACGCTCAGGCACGCATTGAGGCAGCATTGGCTGCAGGCATGAACCTGATTGACACCGCCGATGTGTACGGCCTTGACTGGGGTGGCAGTGCTTTCGGGCAGGCAGAGGAACTGCTTGGCGAGGTGCTTAGAACCGCCCCTCATCTACGCAGTCAGATGGTGCTGGCATCAAAAGGCGGCATCATTCCGGGTGTACCGTATGACTCTGCAAATCTGGTTCAGGCCTGCGAGGCTTCTCTGCAACGCCTCAACGTTGAGCAACTGGACCTGTACCAGATCCACCGACCGGATATGCTGACCCACCCCGCGGAAACCGCTGCACTTCTTGAACAGTTGCGAAAAAGCGGAAAGGTGCGCGAGTTTGGCGTATCAAACCATACGCCTGCCCAGGTGGCGGCGCTGGTTAAACATTTAGATTTTCCGCTCGTTAGCCATCAACCAGAATACTCTGCACTGGCTCTGGCGCCTTTATTTGACGGTGTTTTCGATCAGTGTATGGCCCTCGGCCTGACGGTGCTGGCATGGAGTCCATTAGCAGGCGGCCGTCTGGCAACCACATCTGCGTTGAACGAACCGCTTGCAGAGGTTCTGCAGCAGATCAGTCAACGCGAAGATGTCGATATCGCCACCCTTGCACTGGCGTTCTGTATGGCCCACCCGAGCAACCCCGTCGCCATTGTAGGCAGCACCACACCCGCACGTATCAGCAACGCCGGCAAAGCGCTTGGGGTCACTCTCACGCGCAAAGACGTTTACGACATCATTCAAGCATCACGCGGGGAGAGCTTGCCATGAGCATGGAAATCAGCTGGTTTGCGGCGCTATGCGATGACGATTATCAGTATCTTGGCGTGCCTGATCCTGCCCTTGCGTCTTCATGGTCACACTGCCGGGACATCACGCTTGCCGCCGACCGTCATGGTTATGACAGCATTCTGCTGCCGTCGGGCTATCAGCTGGGCATCGATTCGGTGGCTTTTGCCGGTGGCATTGCACCTCTGACCCGGCAGATCCAGCTGCTGGTTGCGGTGCGCTGCGGAGAAATGTGGGTGCCCCAGCTGGCTCGGCAGCTTGCCACCCTGGATCAGATGTCAGGCGGCCGCCTGGCAATCAATATCATTTCTTCCGATCTGCCGGGTGCACCCATGGCTTCTGAACCCCGCTACCAGCGCACGCGTGAAACCATGTTATGTCTGTCCAGGTTGCTGAGCGGCCAGGGTGTTGAGTTTGATGGCGAGTTTATCAATCTCAACCTGCAGCCACCCAAGGCTCAGCCATTTGAGGGTAAATGCCCACCGCTTTATTTTGGTGGTCTGTCAGAGCCCGCCAGGCGCGTGGCTGCTGAATGTGCCGACGTTTTTCTGATGTGGCCGGATACCGAGGATAACGTCACTGCCCTTCTGCGCGATATGCAGACCCGAGCCGAACAGTTTCAGCGCACCCTCAAATATGGCTACAGGGCTCACGTCATTGTGCGCGAAACCGAGGCCCAGGCGATCGATGCTGCACGATCGCTGGTTTCAAAGCTGGATGATCAACAGGGCGCCGAGATACGCAACAAATCCCTGGACAGTCAGTCGGTTGGTGTCAACGCACAATCCGCTTTACGCGAACGTGCGGATGCAGACGGGTTCGCTGAAGCCAATCTGTGGACCGGCGTAGGTCGCGCTCGCAGTGGCTGCGGCGCTGCCATTGTCGGCGATCCGGATCAGGTGCTGTCCAAATTGCTGGCGTATCAGGAAATGGGCATCGAATCCTTTATCCTGTCCGGCTACCCGCACCTGGATGAGTGCGATCTTTTTGCCCGGTACGTATTGCCACGCCTGAGCCATAAAAAACTTTCCCTGAACAGAACAGGAGCTTTGTAACCACAGATAAAAGCGTTAATTTATGTCTCATGAAACAGGCGCTCATTCTGTATGCTACCCGCGAAGGTCAAACTGAAAAAGTTGCGCTGACCATCGCCAGACATCTGGCAGCGCTGGGTGCACAGGTGTCCACCCACAACCTGCAGGATCTCGACGACACACTTCATCTTGAACAGGCAGACTTACTGCTGTTCGGCGCATCCATGCATGCCGGAGGATTGGAAAAGGAGCTGGTGGACTTCATCAATACAAACGCTTCCACCATCAACCAGCGACCCCACGCATTTTTCCTGGTGCTGCTGAGCGCCGCCACAGCAGATAAGGCGTTGCGTGAAAAGTCGCTACACGACGCCCACAACAAGATGCAGCAACAGCTCAGCGTTGACTTTCTCGACATTGAATACATCGCAGGCGCACTGCCTTATTCCAAATATTCCCGCCCGGTCCGATGGATCATGCGGCGTATCGCGCAACAACATGGTGAAAACACCGACATCAGTCAGGATTACGAATACACTGACTGGGCAAAGGTGAAAACCTATGCCGAAAAACTCAACAACACTTATCTAACAGTAAATTAACATGGATTTTGAGTGGTTAGCCGTTGGCCTGAACGATCTGGGTTGGATATCTCTGGCTTTCGTATTCGGCTATGCCGCCAGGCAGATCAATCTTCCACCACTGGTAGGTTACCTGGCCGCGGGTTTTATACTGCAGGCAATAGGATTCGAGAACGGCAGCCTGCTTGAACAGTTTGCTGAACTGGGCATCACCCTGCTGCTCTTCACCGTTGGCCTGAAACTTAACCTGCGCACTCTGATACGTCCTCAGGTGTGGGCGGTGACTGCCATTCACATGGTGTTTGTCATCGGTCTGCTGGGCATCGTGCTCTACGCGCTTTATCTGCTGGGAAACCCGGCTCTGGCGGATACGGATCTACCCAGAATCGCCCTTGTTGCTTTCGCCCTGAGCTTCTCCAGCACCGTATTTGTCGTCAAAGTGCTGGAAGAGCGCGGCGAAATGACGTCACTGCATGGTCGTATCGCTATCGGCATTCTGATCATGCAGGATATCGCGGCAGTGGTATTCATCGCCATGTCCACCGGTCAGGTGCCTTCAATATGGGCCTTAGGTCTGTTTCTTCTTATTCCTGCTCGCCACGCTTTACATAAACTGTTGGAATCGGTGGGACACGGCGAACTGCTGATTCTCTATGGGCTTATCCTGGCACTTGGTGGTGCCGAGATTTTTGAGCTGGTTGGCATGAAAGGTGATCTGGGTGCGCTGGTACTGGGTGTAATCATCGCCAGCCACCCAAAATCCGAAGAAATGGCCAAGACCATGCTTGGTTTTAAAGACCTGTTCCTTCTCGGATTTTTTCTGTCTATTGGCTTGTCAGCTGATCTAACCCTGGAAACGGTAACACTTGGCGCAATTCTGGCGCCACTGGTAATCCTCAAATCGGTCGCATTTTTCCTGTTGCTCACCCGATTCAAGCTCCGTGCTCGCACCGCTTTGTTATCCTCTATCAACCTCACCAACTACAGCGAGTTTGGACTTATTGTTGCTGCCATCAGCGTAGACGGCGGCTGGCTGTCCAGCGATTGGCTGATCATCCTGTCGGTCGCGCTGACACTGTCTTTTGTTATCGCTGCTTTGTTAAACGCAAACACCTTCAAGATCTACGCGCCGTATCGCACCTACTGGCAAAGCTGGCAATCTGCCGAACGACTGGCAGACGATCGTATTCTGGACACCGGCACAGCCAGAATCGCAATCATCGGTATGGGCGGTATAGGTTCTGGTGCGTATGACGCGCTCTATGAAGCAGCAGGGCCGGACCTCGTTGGCATCGATATCGATCCCGATACTGTCGCCAATCAGCAGCGTCTGGGCCGCAACGTCCTGCTTGGAGACCCAAGTGATGCCGACTTCTGGGACCGTGTGAAGGTCTCGCACAAACTTGAAATGGTTATGTTAGCGATGCCTTCTCTCTCAACCAATCTTGCGGTGCTTGAGCGCCTGCGATCGTCTGCATTCGAAGGACAGGTGGCCGCCACCGCCAAGTTTCCGGATGAAGTTGAAATTCTGGAAAAAGCCGGCGCCTCGATTGTGTTCAATGTCTACAATGAGGCGGGTGTCGGCTACGCAAGCCACGTCTTCAATCAGTCCTGAATTCAGAGCATCAGACAAATTCAACTTCCTGGGGCTTTTTAAGAAATATAACTGCCAGCAGAACCAGCGTTACCGGATAAAGGATCAGCGAAGCGATAGACAGCAGAACCGTGAGTTCACAGATACCCATAATCGCATTCACCAGCGCAAAGTACTTAAATCCATCAGCCAGCTTGCCTTTATCTGACCATAAGAAAATACCCAGGACGAGATCCAGCACACCAAACACAATCAGAGTGATCAGCAGCCCTCCTTGAACCAGGGCATCTGTGTTGAAGGCTGAAACGGTGCCGACGAGAAACAGGTAGAGATACGACACAAGTGTAGCACCCATCATCAGATTCAGAATGATGTCAGTCCGGCTATACGCATGATGGTCGTGCAATATGATTTTGAGACCCAGATAGACAACAAACTGACCCACACCCACCAGCAGAAACAAGATGTCCAACAGACCGAATTCAACTCGACGCTCACCGGTTGCGGCGACGATCCCGAATTCAATCAGCCAGTAGATCGGGAATAACACGGCAAGAGCCAGGGCCACCACTCCCGGAATCAGATAGTCATGTTTGTTCATCATCTTCTCCGTCAACGTCTAACTGCTTGAGGAACCATCAGCAGACGCCTCAAATTCGAGCAGGTCACCCGGCTGACAATTCAATTCCTGGCAAATCAAAGCCAGAGTAGTAAAGCGAATACCTTTGACTTTGCCTGTTTTCAACAAAGAAAGGTTGGTCATGGATATGCCAATGCGCTCAGACAGTTCGGTCAGAGACATTTTGTTGCGCGCCATCTGCACATCCAGGTTCACGCGTATGTTCATACGGCAAACATAGTGCGCGGGATTACGTTTTGCAAAGAATATTTTATGTTTTACATAAATTTATTTATGTAAAACAGTTTGTCCTTAACAGACACAACGCCTTCTCTCACAACACCGCTCTTCTCAACCAGAATTTAAAAGGTGTCATATCGACGTAAAAAGTGCCGCCCTGTGTTGCGAAGTCTCTGCGGGATCTGCGTTAATCTCAGTTAATCAATCGACAGGGTCGCGCCATGAAACCACTTTCCACACTGCTGCCTTTAACGCTGTTTGCGCTGGTCACCAGTCTCTGCATGCCTGCGGTGGCTGAACAGAAGCCTCAGGCCATCAAAAAGATCTCAAAACAAGCCAACAAAGACACTTCGAAAAATCAGCGTGATGCCAAACAGCAGTACAATGCGGCCAAAACGAAGCAAAAAAACCAGAACGACCAGAAAAACAGCGACAGCCAGCAGGGCACGAAAGCGGTGAAAGCTGTCGCCAAGGACAAGGTCAGGGACAATGACAAGGACAGCAAAACTGCAGCAAAAACCGCTGCCTCGAAGTCTGACAAAAAGGCTGTTGAGACTCAGGGCAAAACAGGGTCCAAAGCCCAGAACCGTGAGACCACGGCTGCCAAAAAGCCCTGGTGGAAGTTCTGGTAGCAGCCCTAATCAACTGATCTCCCCCACTGATACGTTTCATAGCGAGCCCTTCATGCAATAATGAGCCGGCTCGCCGGTAACGATTCATCATGCATTCGGATGCGGCACCCACAACGGCCAAAGTTCGTACATGTCGAATCAAGACTTAACCCAGGGCTCAGTACCTGTCTCACTCGCCAAACTCACCGCCCCCATGGTTATGGGGGTGTCGTCGAGCATTCTGGTACAGACTCTGGAACTGGGATTTATCGGGCAACTCGGTACTGCGTACGTCGCTGCCGTAACGTTTACTTTTCCTCTGGCCATGGTGCTGACAAGCATCGCACTGGGGATCAGCATCGGTACCTCATCAGTGATCGCCCGCAGCGTGGGTAGCGGCGGTGGCGAAGACGTCCGCCAGCTGGGCACTCACAGCCTGTTGCTGGTCGGCGCCCTGATGATTGTCCTGTCTTTTATCGCCTGGTTGTCAATCGATCCGCTGTTTGGTCTGCTTGGCGCAAGCGACGAAGTTCTGCTTCTTATTCACAGCTATCTCGACATCTATCTCCCCGGCACCGTGTTATTCACCCTGAGCATGATCGCCGGCAGCATCATGCGCGCCAGTGGCAGCGCCAATATCCCCGGCACGGTGATGACGGTTGGTGCGTTTCTGAACCTGGCAATTGACCCGATACTGATATTTGGCCTGTTTGGTTTTCCAAGAATGGAACTGGCCGGCGCTGCCACAGCCATGACCATCGCCCGCGGACTGACGGTCATCGCTCTATTTTATTATGTATTCAAAGGCGGCATGGTTCAGATCAACTCTGTTTTCCGCGGCTTCTGGGTCTCTTCCAGGCGCATCATGCACATTGGTCTGCCGGCCATGGCTACACAACTGATCGGACCCGTTACCGCAGCTATGATTACCGGCATGCTGGCCAAGCATGGAGAAGTTGTGGTCGCAGGCTTTGGTGTGGCCGGCCGCATCGAAGCCGTTGCCGCGATGCTGCTGTTTGCCCTGTCCGGTTCGATCGGGCCATTTGTTGGACAGAACTGGGGCGCGCGGCGATTCGGTCGGGTACGGGACGGTGTTAAAGCCAGCTACCAGTTTTCAATTGCATGGGGGTTCATTGCTGCCGGGTTGCTCCTGTTTTTTGGAGCGACCATTGCCTCGTGGATCGATGATTCCCCATCGGTTATCAGCGTCGCGGCGTTTTACCTTGCTCTGGTACCCTGGAGTTATGGCATGTGGGGTGTACTGATGATGTCCAGTGCAAGCTTCAACGCCCTGGGAAAACCACTACCCAGCACCGCATTAAGTTTTTTGCGTATGTTTGTCGTATATCTCCCGCTGGCGATGCTGCTCAACTCTGCCTACGGCTACCAGGGAATTTTTGTAGCCACACTGATCAGCAATGTGGTGTTGGGCATCGCAGGGTGGTTTTGGTTTAGAGTACGCCTTGTGAAAATGAGTAAAACAGCCTGAATGTTCATCCGGCGGCTATTCAGCCTGACGCTACTGTACACGTTAGCGATTGTCTTTTATGCCGCCGCACCAGTACTGATCCTGATCGCGCTGATACTTTCAGTCGCAAAACCGCTACGCACCCTGCCCCATGCACTCCTGTTTGCTCTGGGCTTTCTTTTCTACGAATGTATCGGCGTTATCAGATTATTCTGGTTATGGTGCAGATATCGCAACAGCCCTGAATTTCTAGCGCATAACCAGCAGGTTCAATACTGGTGGGCTAACGGATTGCTTCAGCTCGGAATTCGAATTTACGATCTGCAGATTGCCATCAGTGGTAAAGAGGCCCTTGAAGGGTCCAGTGCACTGATGATTGTGCGCCATACCAGCATCGCAGATACGGTTCTACCCATGCTGTACTTTGCGAAAGTTCGAAACGAAGGCATGCGCTATATTCTCAAGAAAGAGCTTACCGCCATGCCCTGCCTGGACATTGCCGGCCACCGCTTACCTAATCTGTTTGTCGATCGGTCCGGCACCGATACAGACAAAGAACTGAACGCGATACGACAGTTAACCGCAACCGCAGGACCAGAAGAATCAGTACTGGTTTATCCGGAAGGCACGCGTTTCACGCCACAGAAACAGGCAACCTTAATGGCCTCGAAGCCGGAGCTTGCGGAACAGCTGCGCCGTTGGCCCAGCCTGTTACCGCCTCGCCTGGGAGGCGTGTCCGCCATGCTCGAAGCAAACCCCGGCAAAGATGTGGTCTTTCTCGCCCACGTGGGCTTTGAAGGTTCAGCGTCCCTGCGGGACCTGGTGAATGGCAGCTGGCGACGGCAGCCTATTCACCTGCATTTCTGGCGCGTTCCTTTCCAACGGATCAATCCTGATACCCAGGCATTCGTTTTCGAGAACTGGGACAAAATGCAGCAACACATCGACGCCATGACGCATGCATAGCTCACCTCCAGAGCAACGCAGGGCTTGTCTAACATCCAACAATTTGCCAAATTATTGAAATTGGAATTGACCGGGACACTGGCCTCAGATATTGTCCGACAAGAACACTCCGGGAGAGGGGAGTGCTTCCCTAATCGGAAGTAAAGAAAAGGCCACCGCAGGGTGGCCTTTTTTTGGCCTGCATGCCATGGCGCCCGCAAAGAAGTTTCAGCTCACGTCCAGCCAGTAACCCCCTTCCTTAAGATGTTTAACATGGCCGGCCGTTGGCGTCGCAAAATGTGTGCCTATGATGAGCACGTCCTGATCAACATACTTTTCCAACAGTCGTTCGCGCGTTTTCTGGCCTGCACGCTGATCATAGTCAGCTGAGCTGCACCAGTCCGTGCGCGACATCTGAACCGGGTGATGGATGCAGTCTCCGGTGATCAGAGCCTGGGCGCCATTCGAACTGATGTGCACACTGACATGACCCGGCGTATGTCCCGGGGTAGGCTCCAACTGGACTTCGGGGCAGATCTGAAAGGTCTCACTGACCAGATCCACGACCCCAGCCTCAACTACCGGACGCACTGAATCGGCGAGTATGGGTCCATAAGTATCTTCGTCTTCGTTGGCATCCCAGTAGCGCCATTCTTCTTCGGCGATGAGGTAACGGGCATTTGGAAAGGTTGGCACCCACTCGCCGTTAACCAGCATGGTATTCCAACCGACATGGTCAACATGCAGATGGGTACACATCACGGTATCTATAGACTCCCGCGGATAACCCGCTTCGGCCAGATCTTCCAGAAACCGCGTCTGCAGGTTGCTCCACGCGGGTACGTTACGCTGTTTATCATTGCCAATGCAGGTATCCACAATAATCCGGCGGCTCCCTGTATCCACAATCAGGGCATGGATACTCATGATCAGATTTCCGTCCGGGTCCATGAAGTGCGGTTGCATCCAGGTGTGCTCCAGACTCGCCTGACGCGTCGCATCCGGCAGAATGAATTTTGTGCCGCCGGCCACTTCCATCTCCACGACACGTGTGATCTTCACATCGCCTATCTGCCATTGATTCATTTTGTTATCTCCCCCTTTTTACCCATAAAGCAGTACCCAACGCATGCTCAACTCTATCACAGCAACAGGCTGCGACGGTAAAACCGACCTTTTGCATCGAACATATCACGCGGCGAGATGTGGCGAGAATGTTGTCCGTCTAGTATGGTTTGGGTTAGAAAAATAATTACGAGAATGTCATGGGTATCGTCGATGTCGTTTCCACCCTTACTCAAGTTCCCAGCCTGCTGAAGCTGAAAAAAGGCCTGGTACCGCGGCCGGCAGAGACCGTTGACTGTTACGGCGCGCGGGTGCAGGCAAACGCGGAACGCATTCCTGAACGCAACGCCATTGTTTTCGAAGACAGGCAAATCAACTGGCGCGACTTCAACGCTCTGGCCAACCAATACGCCAATTACTTCAAAGCCGAAGGATTACAGCGCGGCGATTGTGTCAGCGTCATGATGGAAAATCGCATTGAGTATCTGGCATTGCTTGTTGGCCTGAACAAGATTGGTGTCACCGCGGGTCTGATCAACACCAACCTGAGTGGACGTCCCCTGAGCCATTGTGTCAGTGTCACACACTCAAAGAAATGTGTGTTCGGCAGCGAAGTCGGTGATGCAATCAGTGAAATCAGCAGCGAACTGAATCTTGATGAAGGCGAGGATTTTTACGTCGTGCCGGATGGAGAAAATCTAAACGGCTGCAACTGGGCTAAAAACCTTACGGAACAGGCGTCATCCTCGGCCGTAGACAATCCGCCGGACACGCACAGCACCACGCTGGGCGAAACCTGCCTGTATATTTTCACGTCCGGCACAACCGGTCTGCCGAAAGCGGCTGTGCTGTCCAACCGTCGTTACCTCACTGCCGCAGACTTATCCGCCCAGGCAGGGTTAAAGCTCACCGAACAGGACCGGCTGTACATCTGTCTGCCGCTGTATCATGCCACTGGCCTTCTGCTTGGTGTCGGCTCATCTTTTGCCTCCGGTGCCAGCATGTTTATTCGCCGTCGGTTTTCAGCCAGCAACTTTCTGCCTGAAGTGCGAGAAAATAACTGCACAGGCTTCATCTATATCGGCGAATTGTGTCGCTACCTGACCAACTCGGAGCCCCAGCCAGACGACCACAACAACCCGATTCGCGTGATGATGGGTAACGGGCTGCGACCTGACATCTGGATGACGTTCAAAAAACGCTACGGCATCAAACGCATCACAGAAATCTACGGCGCTTCTGAAGGCAACGTTTCATTCGCCAATCTGTTGAACAAAGACTGCACCGTCGGCTTTACTTCAGTAGCAGTCACTCTGGTCAAATACGATGTTCACAACGATGAAATCGTCCGCGACGCGAATGGCTTCTGTATCCCCGTCCCCGACGGAGAACCGGGACTGATGCTCGGTAAAATTACCGAGGACACGGTTTTTGAGGGATATACAGATCCTGAAGCCACAGAAAAGAAGATCATCCGCAACGCGCTGGAAACAGGTGACGCCTGGTTCAATTCGGGTGACCTCATGCGTGTTGTCGACGTCGGTTTCACCCTCGGTTACAACCACTATCAGTTTGTCGATCGGGTGGGAGATACGTTCCGCTGGAAAAGTGAAAACGTCTCAACCAACGAGGTCGGAGAAATTATCAACGGCTTTGCGCAGGTCAAGTTCTGTAATGTCTACGGTGTAGAAGTACCGGGCGCTGAAGGGCGAGCGGGTATGGCCGCTATCACTCTGGCAGATGGTGTCGACAGCCTGGACCTGGACGCGTTTTCTGAATTTGTGAGACATGAACTGCCTGCTTACGCAATCCCGGTTTTTTTACGTATCCAACCTGAAATCGCCGTGACCGGTACGTTCAAAATGGTCAAAGGTGATCTGCGCAAAGAGGCGTACAACATTGATCAGATCTCGGATCCCGTCTATGTCATGGCCAGCGGCAGTGATCACTACCAGCCGCTGGATGAAACAATGCTGGCGGCTATCCGTGCCGGCGAAGCGGGTTACTAGAAAAAAACGCGGGTTATCAGAGTCCTCGTGGGTAGCTTACCTAAAGGAAAGAAGGGTTCGCTACAGCCTAGGGACGGGAGGGAGCTGATTCCCGAAAGGGAGCGAGCTGCTGTAGCGAACCTGATGCAAAAACCGGTACTGCTGGGTCCGGCTTCTCATCACAGTGCCTACTATAAATGGCTCAACTGAATACAAACTGAATAGCAACCGGTTCTTATGACCAAGGCAGTACTCCTGGATCTCGGCAATGTTGTGCTGGGTATCGATTTCAGACGTGTCTTCAGCGCATGGGCAACAGCGGCCAACGTGCCCGTACAGATCTTTTACGACCGGTGGCAGGTTGACTCGGCCTACGCTGACCATGAAACCGGAAAAATCAGCTTCAACGAGTACGCAGATCAACTTGCGGCACGATTTGAGGTCAACCTCAGCCATGAACAGTGGCGTAGAGGCTGGAACAGCTTGTGGACAGAGCCGTTCCATGACGTCATCGCACTGCTGCCCGCCATTGCCAGCCGCTATGAGCTGTATGCGTTCACCAATACCAACGACACCCACGCACAATGCTGGCGCAGCCTGTACGGACCCGCGTTAGCACCATTTGAACATATTTTTGTGTCTTCGGAGATCGGTGTGCGCAAACCTCATGTTGAAGCCTTTCACTATGTCTGCAGTGCAGCAGGCTCCGAGGCCGGGCAGACCCTGTTTCTGGATGACACCCTGGAGAACGTCAACGGCGCTTTGGATGCCGGGCTGAAGGCACACCACGTGGCTTCTCAGAGCGCAGTGGTTGCGCATCTGCAACACCTGTTAGAGCACTGAATAAATCGTCCGCAGCAGCAAAGCCAGCAACACGACACTACCCAGCGCAAACACACCAAATCTGACGATAATGACATTGCGGGTTGCCTGCACCAGTGAGTGTATGACCCGGATACCGACGTAACCCCAGGCCAGAATGACCTGAATACTGTCAACGGCACCCAACATAGCGGCGGTCAGAACCAGGGCATAAAACAGTGTGGGCTGTTCATGCAGGTGATTGTAATTGTCCGCAACCCGCGCAACTTCAGGTGGTAGCGTCAGTGGCGCACCTGTACGAGACAGCTCTTCCACATCAATGGCGGCTTTCTGCATGGCAGGAATTCTGGTGGCATACATCCACAGCCACATCACAAACGTCCAGCAGATAAGCCCGAGGACCGGGTAAAGAAGCGCAGCTTGGGACATTTTTTGTTCCTTATTGTGAATTACAACTATTGCGACATAACTGCCGCGTCCGGGTTAGCGGAAATTCTCGTTGAGAATGCGCACTTCCCGCTGTGGATAGGGGATTTCCATGCCGTTCTCCTGTATCGAGCGCCAGATCGCATGTAACAGATCCGCACCCACACGATTAGGACCGTCATCTACGCCCTCCATCCAGAACTCAACCAGAATATCGATGCCGTTGTCGCCGAACCCTGCAATTTCGGCATCGGGACGCTCTTCTACGGGGAGGTGATCTCCGCTGATGACTTTTGGGTGTTCGGCGCAGATTTTACGGATATTTTCGAACAGAAGGTCCAGATCCGTCGAGTAGGCAACCTGAAACTCCAGCGGGTAACGTTGCTTGGTGTTTTTGTGGGTCCAGTTGGTATAGGAGGTTGTTATAAACTGCTCGTTGGGAACGACAATATCTTTACCGTCATAGGTTTCGATAACCCCGAATCTCATATTCAGTTCACGCAGGGTTCCGCTGCGGCCGTCTTCCAGCTCAACGTGATCCCCGATAGTGATCGAACGATCCAGCAGAATAATGATGCCGGAAACAAAATTAGACGCAATCTGTTGTAGACCAAAACCAAGACCAACGCCAAGAGCGCCGCCAAAAACAGCAAGCGCGGTCAGGTTGATGCCCATCACCTGCAGCAACAACAGGAAGATGACCACAAACAAAGCAATCTCAAACAGCTTCGCAAACACTTCCCGCGTGCCGACATCCAGCGTCTCTCGAGCGCGGATGGCCTGTTTCCCGGCAGTATTGGATATTCTTCCCAACCAGAATAAAACGGCGCCAAAAATCAGCGTTCGGATCAAGGCATAGGCGGAAATTCTTATATCTCCCGCACTCAGCGAAATGCCGTCAAGAAAGCCGGTTACATCATCGAGCAGGCCAAACACAGACAACGTGGCAATCGGCATGCCCAGCCAGGTCAGCATTGTTTTGACACCGCGGTTACGCACAAATTTTGAGGCTACGGTGTAGATCAGAAAAATAACGGCCGTACTCTGCGCCAGGCGAATCAACCAGGCCTGCTGCCAGACGGATTCTCCCAGCGAAATGGCAACTTCAAGAAAAAAGATGTTCAGCAGAGGAAAAACAAACACCCGCGTGCGATGCACAAAAGAGGTCACCATCAGAAATCGACTGTCTGCGGGTGCTGTGGAAAAAACAGGCACCGACCTGCGGACCACTGCTGCCAGCAGGAACGCAGCCAGCACGGCACCACCAATTGCAGCTATCTGCGCATAGAACTGCGGACTTGTGGCCCAGTTGGCCGCGGCTTCCCAGGCCTGATTCAGCAGGCCTGCAAATGCCGCGCTGTCAAATTCCATCAGAATCTCCCTCGGACATTGGTTGCTGTTTCCATGAAAGTTAACGTTTGTAACGCTTCCTGCCGAGTGCTGCCGCAGATATCGGGCTCAGGTTTAAATTCAGCACAGACCCTGGGGCGCCTTGAATCTCCCCACAGCAGACAGGCCAACGATTCGCTCAGATGCGGACAGCGGACCCCTGCTGGTTTACCCAGGGGCAAACCGGGTAACCCAGAGGAGATCGAAGGTGCAATACAACAGGCACCACAGCCTGTACGACAATTCAAACTATGCCTCTTCAGGCATTGAACTGGTGTGCAACGGCCGCATACTTTTCCACCAGGGGCAGCACGGTATCCGCATCGGCAGCCGGCAAACCGAAAATCACTCGATTAAAGCCATCTTCAATCAAACCTTCAATAACCGCTTCATCCGGCCCGACACCAAAAATACTGAAATCAGGCTCACCCGTACGTCCGGCGTCTGACCAGGCCGCCCGAGTCTGCTCGATGCCTGCCTTGTAGTTCACGGCACCGCTGGCGGAAGCCCGAGCCGGGTTCTGATAGATCGGGAACCAGCCGTGACCGTATTGCGCAATCCGTTTATACACATACCTGCTGGATGCCCCCAGCAACACCGGGGGGCCGCCTGCCTGCACGGGTTTGGGATAGGACCAGAGCTTGTCAAAATTAACGTATTCGCCGTGAAATTCTGCCTCTTCCCGGGTCCAGATCTGCTGCATGGCCAGCACCCTTTCACGCAGTATTTTCCAGCGATCCGCGTAGTCAGTGCCGTGGTTGGCCATCTCTTCTGCATTCCATCCCGCACCGACCCCAAGCAGCACACGACCGTTACTCAGGTGATCCAGCGAAGCCACCTGTTTCGCCATCAGAATCGGGTCCCGCTCGGTGACCAGCGCAATACCGGTACCGATCTTCAGGTTGTGCGTGACGCTTGCTGCAGCGCTCAGCGCAACAAAAGGATCGTGGGTGTGCCAGTACTCTTTCGGCAGCTCAGCGCCGCCAGGCCAGGGTGAACGCCGGCTGGTCGGAATATGAGTATGTTCAGGAAAAAACAGCGATTCAAAGCCGAACGCTTCTGCTTCACGCGCCAGCGTATCCGGGCGTACGGCGTAATCCGCCGGGAACATCAACAGACCGAACTGTATCACTGGAATCACCCCACCAAAGCTGTCTGAACATCAGGAAGGCGCAGTCTAACGCGGCTGGAGATGAAATGACGAGCCTCTGATCAAGCAGAGAAACGGAGAAGTTACAGGGCGGGGTTGGCTTCGATGCCGGGTGCTTCAAGGGATGTCAGATAGCGATCGATTTTCTGCACATAGCGGTTAGCCGCTTCAATACGATGATCGCGAGCATAAGGTCCAACGTTGTAGGCTGCCAACGCACAATTCATGTCGCCTTCGCATCGATCGAGCATGTGCGAGAGTATCTGTGCACCACAGTAAACGTTCTGCTCCGGGTCATGCAGCTGACCTCTCGCACCACAGAACTCGCCCCAGTATTCGGGTCTGACCTGAGCTGGGCCAATGGCACCAACGTGGGATTGCGCCGTTTTGCGAAAGGAGCTTTCCGTAACAACCAGACTGGCTAACAGTTCTGGTTTGATACCCTGCCTCTCTGATGCTTCAAGGATCCAATCAGCAAACTCGTTAGCAACGCTACCCTGGATACCAAATGCATCACTCACCCGATTGCCGAAATGCGCCACTTCTTTCTGTCTGATCAGTCGGCTGGTTGCCGCAGGAGTTGCAAACGCAATACGTTCGTATCCCTGATGCGCAATGACGTTGCCCACTGAAAAGCTGATGAGGGCAAGAAGCCCGACCGTAGCTGCAAAGCCTGCCAATGACAAATAAACTGCCTTTGGCATTTTCATACAGGCCTGGCCCAACGCTGTCTTCACAACTGCACGCTTCACCTTGTGCAATCGATCCGCGACGGTTACTGCATCGATTTGTTCTGAACGCTGTTGCGTCATGAATAGATCCCTTGCATTCCCTTCTCCCGCGCGTACAAACTCGCGGGCCTTTCAATCGGCGGTGGTGTCTGTGCACCGGGGCATCTCGATCTGACGTGATCCGTGCCCACTTCAACCTTGTCGTGCGGCGCGTATTCTATATGGCACACGTCACACTATGAACCTCATTTTAGCTGCAGTTGGGCTAATTGCAGGTGAGTGCCTTGTAAGCGCCTTTTAAGTTAGTAGGCACTTACGCAATACCACCTGAAAAAACAGGTGCATCCCGCAACAGGCGGTTCCGAATCGCCTGGCCTTATGAAAAATTAGTATAAAAGCGGGACCAATATTCCCGCTTGCAAGCTAACCCGCGCGCAATGCCTGGATAATGCCTGCGCGTTGCTCTTCATCAGACACCGGAAAAGACGCGCTGGTTCGGTCAACAAAACTGCCGTAACGAGCCAGCATCTGCGGCGCGATATCTTTCGGCTCGCCTACAACACCAAACTCATTAAGCATATCGTCAGTGATCAGGGTACCCATCTCTTTCCAACGACCCTGTTTAGACATGGCATTCAACTCACCCTGCAGTTCACCACAACCAATCGACTCCAGCACACCTTTGTAAGCCGGCGTAGACCCGTAAAAAGCAATGCGCTCCTGGGCTGCTTTTTTACTGGCGGCAAACTCGGCTTCGTCCCGGCCGGTAACAACAAAACAGGAATAAGACAATTCAAAGCCGTCCCGGGTCTTACCGGCTTTGGCAAGACCCGCCTCGATGGCCGGCATAGTAACGGATTTAATGTAAGGCATGGTGCTGAACGGATGAATAATCATCCCGTCCGCCACTTCACCGGCCACCTCCGTCATCTTTGGACCTACTGCCGCCAGAATCACTCTTGGCGCACCATAGCTTTTATCTTCCGGCGTAAACGCAGGCGTCATCAGCGTATGCTGATAGTATTTTCCAACAAACTCTAACGGCTCCCCTTCGTACCAGTTAGACCAGATGGCCCGCATGGCTAAAACCAGCTCGCGCATCTGCGCTGCAGGCGCACCCCACTGCATGGAAAACCGTTTCGTGATGTGTGGTTTGATCTGCGACCCAAGGCCGAGGGTGAAGCGACCTTTGGAATAAGCATTCAGGTCATGCCCGATATTCGCCAGATTCATCGGGCTGCGTGCAAAAGCCACTGCAATGGATGTTGCCAGTTCCAGCTTACTGCTGTGTTCGGCGGCAAGTAACAGCGGGAAAAATGGATCGTGGTTCATCTCTGCAGTTCGGACACCGTCATAACCCGCCGCCTCCATCTTTTTCACCGTGTCCGGGATTTTATCCAACTGATTACCAATACCTGCATCTACTTTCATCTCTACTCCCCTTAAAAAACTGAAACTAAGCCGACAGCTCAGAAATAATACTTATCCTGTCGGACTTAGGAATATTGGCATACGCAGCCGAAGTACGATCAATGAGATCGCCATACCGATCTTTTATCTGTCCGGCAATGGTTTTAGGCTCGCCGATAACAGCGAACTCTTTCAGGATATCCTGCGAAATAAGCTCGCCCATCTCGTCCCAACGACCCTGCTTAGACATCATGTTCAACTCACCCTGCAGTTCGCCGGCGTTGATGCTGTCGAGCACTGGCTTATAGGCGGGTGTCGACCCGTAAAACGCGATCTGCTTGCAGGTCGCTGTCTGCGCCGCAGCCAGTTCTTCTTCTGTCTTGCCCGTAACAACAAACACCGGATAACTGATTTCAAAATCCTCACGCTTTCTGCCGGACTTGGCGAAGCCTCGTTCCAGAGCTGGCAGAGTGGTTTCGCGCAGATATTTTTCCGTCGTGAACGCATGCACAATCATGCCGTCGGCCACTTCGCCCGCCACTTCGGTCATCATCGGACCAACCGCAGCCAGGAACACTTTCGGCGCACCGTAGTCGACATCGGTTGGCGTGAACATGGGGGTCATCAAAGTATGCGTGTAAAATTTACCGGTAAACTCTAACGGCTTTCCTTCGTGCCACTTGGCCCAGATCGCCCGCATGGCCAGAATGTATTCGCGCATCCGCGCTGCCGGGCTGGACCAGGGCATACTGAAGCGTTTCGTAATGTGCGGTTTAATCTGAGACCCCAGGCCAAGGACAAAACGGCCTTTGGAAAAAGCATTCAGGTCATGACCGATATTCGCCATGATCATCGGAGTGCGCGCAAAAGCAACCGCAATCGACGTGATCAGCTCTACCTTACTGGTGTTCTGTGCTGCCACCAGCAATGGAAAGAAAGGATCGTGAGACGTTTCCGCAGTCATAATGCCTGCATAACCCATTTCTTCCAGTTCCTGCGCCTGAGCGCCTACCGTATCCAGCTCAAATCCAACGCCACCATCTACTTTCATCTGTCCCCCGATTAACTGTGTTGAGTCAGTGAGATTTACCTCACTGATTGCTGGGATAAGTTTCCAATCCGGGATCTGCACGCAGCAGACCGGGTTTCGGTTCAACGCTCCCGATAAAGTGATGAGTTTCTATGTCCTGTGCAGTGAACGTCAAGCGATAGACCAGATCATTTGGATGTCGCGTACGTGTACATTCAATTTCGGACAGGCCAAGATAAAACTTCAGAATGACTTTGGACATGACGCCGTGGGTGATCAGAGCAACGCTCTCCCATTCACTGTCAAACAACTCATCGAGAAAACCATGGGCCCGCAGCAGCACGTCCTGCAGAGATTCTCCACGTGGTGGGGTAAACCAATAGGGATCTTCCTGTCGGAGCGTCCACGCCTGTGGGTGTGCCTCCTGAATCTGCTCAACCGTCAGACCGGACCAGTCGCCACAATCGCGCTCCAGCAGCGCGTCCGCAAAATCGAGGCTGGCCTGGGTGTAGGAGTTGAGCAGAAATGCGGTTTCCGTGGTACGTCCAGCGGGAGACACCCACAACTGATCGACACCGCCAAGAGATTTGATGAGCGCGCCGTTAGCGCTGGCCTGTTGGCGTCCCGCTTCGGTCAGGGGCGAATCCAGGCGGCCCTGCATGCGGCGCTCCACATTCCACTGGGTCTGCCCATGACGCACAATATAGACTGTCTTCAAACCCACCCTCACACAACGGCCACAAGCTTCTTAGGATAGCATTCTCAAATGAAGAATGAGGCCCGGTTAAACAGATGGCAGCCGCTCACGAGTAAAAATCAGCAGCAGCATCGCCAGCGCAAAGGGCACGCCGCGCTCCCATAAATCTCCCGGACCGTCGGGTAAGCTGTAAAACACAACCGTCAGGCCAAACCCGATGCAGATGGCAACAGGCACACTCCAGGGCTGATTACGCCAGCCGAGCAGGCGCACGATCACAAGCGGACCAAAACCTGCACCAAGGGCATTCCATGCAAATAATACCCGCGAGAAGATAGAGTCCGGCAGCATCCACGCTAACAGCACCGCGGCAACCGCTACCGCTAATACCGCCATACGTGAGGAATACCGAGACGTCCGACCCGGCTGTCGACGGGCCTTACGCAAATCGTTGTCAACCGCTGCTCCGGCAACCAGCAGCTGACTGTCGGCGGTGGACATAATGGCGGACAGCACCGCAGCCACCAGCACACCAGTGACCAGGGCAGGCAAGAGTTGATCGGCAACCCGGAAGAACACCTGTTCCGCAACCTGCGGGCCCGCGAGTAACACGTGCGCGCACAGCCCGAGGACAAACATGCCGCTCAACACGAGCACAAACCAGGTCAAGGCAACCCTTCGCGCCAGCTTGATGTCCTGTTGACGCGCCATTGCCATAACACGATTCAGCAGATGTGGCTGACCCAGAGGACCAAAGCCGATGCTCAACATACCCAGCATGAAACCTGCGCCGAACCAACCCCCATGTCCGCCCGACCAGACCCAGTATCCATCATTCTGCCCGGCAGCCGCCTGTGCAAGACCGTCGAATCCACCCACCGCCAGCCACGCGGCAATTGGCAAAACAAACGCCGCCACCAGCATGAGCGCCGCCTGCACCGCGTCCGTAATGCTGACCGCCCAGAATCCACCCCACAGGGTGTATATCAGCACCACACCGGCACCCAGCAGCAGTGCAGGTAAAAAATCCACGTCAAACACGGCGGTAAACGTATTGGCAGCGCCTTGAAACTGAGCGGCAATATAAAACGTGAAAGAAAACAGGATGACTAAAGCGCTGATACGATAAGTGAGCGCGGCAGATTTATGTGGCAGCTGGTGGACCAGCATGTCTGTCAAAGTAATCCAGCGGTGCTGGTGGCTCAGCTTCTGCAGCCTTGGCGCAATCCAGAACCAGACAACAAGATGCCCGGTGAGCGTACCTGGCAACAACCAGAACGCACTCAACCCCTGACTGAAGGCAATACCACTTACACCCAGAATAGACCAGGCGGAGGAGCTGCCGGCGGCATAGCTCAAGGCTGTCACCCATGGTCCGAGGGTACGACCGCCTATGAAATAACCGTCAACCGTCTGCGCGCGTTTGCGCGCCCAGAACCCAATACTGAGCAGCAGCACCTGGTAGACCACCAGCGTGATCAGCACCGCCACTGACGGCTGCACTTCAGTTCGTGTCTTTCTTTGCGGTGCGGTAATCGCCGTAAGCTTCGTCGCGTTTCGACAGAGCCTTGTTCAAACCTTCGCGCAACTCAGCAAGATGCGCCTGGGTAGTGGCGGTGTAGGTGGCCAGCTGCTGCATTTCCGTGCCGGCCCGCAACGCCGCACGAATGCCCATCGCATCCATCTGCCGGTGCACGGCCCGCTTGTTGATCTGCTGCAGATCAGTGGGTGTCATCGCCACCCTTTCCGCCACTTTCAGAACCTGCGCTTCAAGTTCATCTTCCGCGAAGGCTCGATTGGCAAAACCACTGTCCACCGCCTCAACACCGGTCATGTGGTCGCCTGTGAGCATCAGTTCCATCGCCCGGCGTAAGCCAACTATCCAGGGATAAAACTGGTTGTCAGGCGGGCTGATTGAACGCACCACCGGATAACCGATTTTTGCATCCTCAGCCACGTAGACAAGGTCACATGCCGTGGCCAGCTCAGTGCCCCCGGCCAGGCAATAACCGTGCACCTGGGCAATGATGGGTTTTGCCATATCCCACATGCGGAAAAAGCCATCCACAACGTGGCGTGGCCAGTTACCTAAACCCCCGGCTGTGTAGAACGGCTGATCTTCAGCCACATTGGAAGACAGATCGTAACCCGCCGAGAAACAACTGCCCGCACCGCGGATAATGGTCACCCGCACATCCGGATTGCGATCCGCTGTCTCCAGCGCATCAAACAGCTCGGTGCGCAGCTCATTCGACAGGGGGTTACGTTTTTCCGGACGATTCAGCGTAATCCGATGCACATGAGGCAGCGGATCATCCACCAGTATTTTGCTGTACCCCATAATCCCACCCTCTATTTAAACGCAAATTTATCCGCGGTAAATGCGTTGAACGTACGCTCCAGGTCCTCACGGTTACCCGCCAGCGGCGCGATAATGTGAGTATGGATACCACCATCGGCATCCTGCTGGATACGTTCGCGGATTTCATCTTCGTTACCGATGATGCCGATTTCATCGATCATCTCGTCAGTCAACGCACCACTGGTTTTTGCGCGGTCTTTTGCCGCCCAACCTTCTGTGATGGTGTCTGCTGCCTCGGAATATCCCGCCCAGGCGAGGAACTTGTTGTACACCGGCGTGGCATAGTAGGGCCCGAAAGCAGCACGGAAAAGATTGCGACCATATTCCTTGTCATCAGTACACAGCACCATCGCGCGGTTCACAATCTCAACGTCCGCAGGATTTTTACCCGCTTTCTCCGCACCGATGCTGACGTGTTCCATCATTTTTGGCAGCGCGCCTTTAGGCCACAGGTTGAAGATCACACCGTCGCCTACTTCCGCCGCCATTTCGATCATGTTGGGACGCAGCGCGGCCAGGTAGATGGGTGGCGGATTCTCAAGCGGCGCCTGGCGATAACCACGGCTGTATAGTGTTTCGCCCTGAAAATCCGTTTTCTCCCCTTTCAGCATGATGCGCACCAGTTGCGCGGTTTCTTTAACCCGGGTCAGCGGCTTGTCCAGCGGGATACCATTCCATTGACCCATAATCGTCTGGCTGGAAGACCCCAGACCTATCACAAAACGGCCCGGGATCACCTGACTGATGACATTGGCTGATGCAGCAATCACCGAAGGTGAACGGGTATAAACCGGCGTGACCGCAACGCCGATGCGTATATTTTTGGTGTGATGCCCCACTGCAGCGATCTGCGTCATGGTATCCGGCGCACCGGAGTCGCTGAACCAGGCATCCGGAAAGCCATTGTCTTCTGCCCATTTCAGACGTTCCACGGTGTCCTGAATGTTTGGCCCCGCCGGCAGTGTTACCGCAATTCGTTTTTTCAGCGTCATGTGTGCTCTCCAATCCTGGCTCTGTGAGTAAATTTATAAGCGGGGCATAGACTCGCATTTTGCTTGCCCGCAGATCAAGCCGTATGCTACGCGTCCTTTGAACAAATAGAGACAGCGACATGAGCGATGTAGAGCTCACCGCAGTGCGCGATGCACACCGTTTTGACGAGCACGCTCTGGCAGCATACATGCAGCAACATGTAGCGGGCTTTGAAGGCCCCTTGACCGTCAAGCAGTTTGAAGGCGGTCAGTCCAACCCTACTTTTCAGCTCATTACGCCATCGGTGACTTACGTGTTGCGCAAGCAACCCCCTGGTGAACTGCTGCCCTCTGCACACCAGGTTGATCGCGAATTCCGGGTCATGCATGCCCTGTGGGACACCCCAGTGCCTGTGCCTAAAATGTACTGCCTGTGCGAGGACACCAGCATCATCGGCACCAAGTTCTACATCATGGAGATGGTTGACGGTCGCCTGTTTACCGAAACCCACCTGCCCTCGCTGAGCAACGAAGAGCGCCGCGCTATCTACCTCGACCTCGCCAGAGTGATGGCGCTTCTGCACGCCGAGGACCCGAATGAGGTTGGCTTGTCAGAATTTGGCCGTCCGGGCAACTATTACGAACGTCAGATCAATCGCTGGACCAAACAGTATCAGGCCTCAAAAACCGAACAGATAGATGCTATGGATACGCTGATGTCCTGGCTGCCGGAAAACATTCCTGCGCAGGCGGGCAGCGTAATTGTCCACGGCGATTACCGCCTGGGTAATGTGCTGATCCATCCCACCGAGCCGAGAATTGTTGCGGTACTTGATTGGGAGCTGTGCACCCTGGGTGATGGTCTGGCGGATCTGGGTTATGTGTGCCAGGAATATCACGGCGAGTCATATGAAGATGAAGGTCTGGCCAGCGTGGATTTTGCCGCCACGGGCATTCCAAGCGAAGCTGAGTTTGTTGCGGAATATTGCCGACACGCGGGTCGAGATAAAATTGATCAGTGGCATTTCTATCTGATCTACAACATGTTCCGTTCCGCCGGCATCATACAGGGTGTCTACAAACGCGGACTGGACGGTAACGCCAGTTCAGCCAAGGCACTGGAATACAAAGAGGCGGCCAGAACCCGATCCGAACGTGCGGTAGCGCTACTTAAAGAATATCAGTGAACACAGCGCCTCGGGCAGCTTAGCTGCGCATATCAACCACCGCGGTAAAGCCACCGAACACCATGCGCATGCCGTCAAACGGCACGGGATGCTTTTCCGCATCAAAGCGTTCGTCGGTTTCGGCCAGTGTCTGCATTTTTGACATGGCAACATCCCGTGTCGCCTGATCAGGCCATTCAATCCAGGAAAAGACCACGCGTTCCCCCGGCTCTAAACGCACCGCCTTGCGGAAATCGGTTTGTGTGCCATCCGGCACGTCGCTCTCCCAGCATTCCACCACGCGCAATGCACCCAGTTCCATAAAGATACTGTCCGTCATCTTTGCATGGTCGATGAACGCCGCTTTCTTATTTTCGCTAACCGCCATCAGAAATCCGTCAACAAAGCTCATCTTGCTTCTCTCATCGTGCTTCTCCCATCTGGCTTCTCTCGCCTCGCCAGTTTGCAGAATTTTATCAACGCCAGTAAGAAACTAGGCCAGCCGACGACTAACCACAAGTGCAATACCGCTGCTGATAAAAAATATGACCAGAGCGCAACTTCGTACCACAAAGTCGCAGACAGTGGTTTTTGAGTCACTCGGAGACCCACTCTGCGGCACCCTTGAACAGCCAGCTGACAGTCAGGCCAGTACGGCCATTCTATTGTTGTCGGGATCAGGGCCACAGAATCGTAATCAGCAAATCGCCGGCAAGCCTACCTTTCAGATTCTGTCGGCCAAACTGGCGCGTGCGGGCTACGCTGTTTTTCGCTGGGATGACCGCGGCGTCGGCGACTCAGCCGGTGACTACGATGCAGCCGGGGCCAACGGGGTTCTGGCAGGCATCAAAAGCGCCCTTGCGCAGGTGATAGACACAACCAGATGTCAATATCAGGTGCTGATCGGCCACAGCCAGGGGGCTTTGTTTGCAGCGGCCATGGCCGCTACCGAGCCAGAGTGTGTGAGCGGCCTTGTGCTTGCCGGTGCCATGGGCCGATGTGGTGAGCCTGCGCTGCTGGATCAGCATCGCCGCATCTGTCGAGCCCAGGGTCTTTCGGAAGAAGAAGTTAAAGCCACCACGGCAATCAAGTCACGCCTCTTCAACGTACTCATGCGGGAGATCAGAGACCCCTGGACAGACACCTTGAGTCAGACAAACCAGATGCAACTGACACATACGCTACGGGATATCCTGTTCGACGGCGAGCATGCTGAACATTTCAGTGCTCAGGACCAGGCGGCGGTGCGCCATACCATTGATGATCTGCTGAACTGGGAATGGCGTTTTCTGCTGGGTTGTGATCCTGCTGAAAACCTGCAGCGGGTACATTGTCCCGTCCTTGTCTGCACTGGCGACAAAGATATTCAGGTCGATGCCCTTGCGGACGTCACTGCTCTGACTCAGGCGTGCAGACACCTGGGGGCAAATTTCAGCGCGTGTACACCGCGGAACTGCAATCATCTGTTTCAGCACACCTTCACGGCAGAGCAAGCCTATGCGCAGTTGGGTGAACCCTTCTGCGACACCGCCACCACGCCGATAATCACCTGGCTGAATCAGAACTTTCCTGCGCTTTAATCTCAGCAAAGCTGCTTGAAAAAAGCTGCACTTACCCCAATCTTAGGCGGCAACACAGCCTTGTTTTAAACCTATGCTCAGAATTGCCCTTTTCCTTGGTACCAACATAGCCATCATCGCACTGATCAGTGTAGTGTTTCGACTGTTTGGCTTTGAAGGATTCCTTGCCGCGAATGGTGTCGACCTGAATCTGCAGGCGCTGCTGGTGTATTCTGCGGTCGTTGGATTTGCCGGTTCGTTTATCTCACTTGCGCTGTCCAAAACCATGGCCAAACGCAGCATGGGCGTCCAGCTGATTGAGCAGCCCAGTTCCCAGACAGAACGCTGGTTGTTCGATACGGTTGCCCGCCAGGCGCAGCAGGCAGGCATCAAAATGCCCGAAGTCGGCATATTCGACAGCCCTTCGCCGAATGCTTTTGCAACCGGCTGGAACAAAAACGCTGCTCTGGTTGCCGTGAGCACCGGTTTGCTTCGACATATGGAGCGTGGCGAGGTCGAGGCGGTTCTCGCGCATGAAGTCAGCCACGCCGCCAACGGCGACATGGTCACGCTGAGTCTGATTCAGGGTGTCGTCAACACCTTTGTTATTTTCCTTTCCCGAATTGTCGGTCACCTAGTCGACCGGCTTGTTTTCAGGGTCGAACGGGGTCATGGTCCGGCATTCTGGATTGTGTCGATGGTTGCTGAGATTGTTTTTGGCATGTTGGCCATGGTCATCGTCATGTGGTTCTCCCGCTGGCGGGAATATCGCGCAGACGAAGGTGGCGCGGCCCTGGCCGGCAGACAGAACATGATTAATGCCCTGCAACGCCTGAAGTCTGTGGGTGATGCAGAACCGATGCCGGATGAAATGCGCGCTTTAGCCATAAATGCGGGAAAGATGCAGGCTATGTTTGCCAGCCATCCGCCGCTGGAAGATCGCATTGCTGCGCTGCAGAACAATCGTTAGAAAACAGGAGCGCCTGCGCAATCAAGTTGCACAGGCGCTTAAAGCTGTGGTCTAGAGCATCTCGCCAGCAATCACTTCCAGTGCTTCAGGCTGCTGACAACCCAGCAACATATTTGACACGTGACCTTTGCTGTCGGCGGCTTTCCAACGGACCAGACGCTCTTTAATACGCTCGGCAGGCCCAACCAGATGGCAGGCATCAATGAGCTCGGCAGGCACTGCGGCCATCGCTTCATCTTTTTTCCCTGCCAGATACAGATCCTGAATTTTCACCGCAGCATCTTCAAATCCAAGTCGCTTGGCATAATCGTTGTAGAAGTTTTTATCCCGTGCACCCATGCCGCCGATATACAGCGCCATGCTGCCACGAATAGGTACCATGCACTGCTCGACATCATCACCCATCACCACAGAGACAAAGGGCGCGATTTCAAACTGGGTGAGGTCTTTATCACCTGCGGCAGCAAAGCCTTTCTCTATGGCAGGTTGAAACACGCCGTACTGTTCCGGATCCATCCACACCGGGAAAAATCCATCGCAAACTTCAGCCGCTGCAGCGACGCCCGCCGGGGTGATGGTGGCGGCATAAATCGGAATGTCTTCTTCGCAATGCAGAATACTTTTCAGCGGTTTGCCAAGACCCGTTGCACCTTCGCCGGTGTAGGGCAATTGATACATCCTGCCGTCAAAGGTGGCTGGCCCCTGACGCGCAAAGATCTGCTTCATGATCTGCACGTATTCTTTTAAACGCGTTACCGGCTTGCCGTAAGGCACACCATGCCAACCCTCAACCACCTGAGGACCTGACGCGCCAAGGCCTACAATAAAGCGGCCACCGGACAGCTCGGCCAGACTCATGGCGGTCATTGCCGCCATTGCCGGCGTACGCGCCGGCATCTGCATGATGGCGGTGCCCACTTTCATTCTGGTGGTCTGCGCAAGTATCCAGGCCGCGGGGGTAACTGCGTCGGAACCATAAGCCTCGGCCGTCCAGATAGATTCATAACCGAGATTTTCGGCATGTTTAATGGCGTCAATCGGTATGCTCATCTTGCGACCGGAATAGCCTGAAATTAAACCTAGTTTCATATTGTTTCCTCAAATCAAAGAACCGGCGATGGTACCATTGTTGGGAAGCAGCGGAGAGCCATCATCAGCGACTCGGACGAACCTCAGGATACCGCACCGATACACCCGGCGGAGCACCCACAGATCAACCCCCTGTCGGTTCAGGCTGCCAGCCTGGTGCGCTCGATTGATGCGTTGTCAAACATCTTCTGGCTGTGTTTCCTGGGCTTTTTCCTCAGCGTGTTTTTTGCAGGGCTGTCGCAGCTGGAAGGCAATGCCTACACCGACTACATTTTCCTTGGCGAGTATCAGGTCCCCAAATCGATTCTGCCTCTGGCCTTTCTTTCCTTTGCGGTCTTTGCCTTCTGGATGGTTTCCAATCGCCTCAACATGCTGGCTTACGTGCTGGGCAGCAGCACGCTCAGCGCAACCGTCATGCGGGACATATTTGCGCTGAACCCACCCGTGTTACATGTGTTTGATCGCGCCAACGCAGACCCCTGGTCGATGTTTACCGGTATCAGCGTGTTCATCTTTATCTGGGCGGTGTTCTTCGGCAATGCCATTGCGCTGATCTGGTCCGGGGCCGTGGAGCAGGGCGTCGCCGTGGCCGAGTTTGACCCGTTCCTCCTGGGCGTGTACTTCATTGTTATTATTCTGGTGCTGGTCTTCGGCACACGGGCTATTGTCCCGCCATTGAGCGCAATTCTGAGCACCCTGCATGGCAACTCTTTCCGTATCGGCTGGCAACGCTACCTGATGGCCTTGGTGGTGCTGGTGACCACCGTCATGATCAACCAGTCAGAGCAGCTGTTTTCCAACTTCGACAATGAAGACAATGATCTGATTGGTCCGGCATTTGCCAACGCCATCGATGGTGAAACCCTGTTCATTCGCGGCATCGAAGTGGCTCTATTTGGTATAGATGCCGTGGAACGTGATCAGATCTGTCAGGACAAAGACGGCAATGACTATCCGTGTGGACAGCGTGCTACCCAGGCACTGCAGACCCTGGTGCAATCCGAGCCTGTCGTCTGTCTGCCGATTGTCAGTGTGAATGAGCGGCGCGTGCTGGCGATCTGTGAAGTGACCAGCGACGTGAAAACAGCACCTATGGCGGCGGCTGAATTTCTCGAAGGTTATCGACCGGACAGTTTATCCCGCCTGATGGTTGTTGAAGGCCACGCCGTGGGAGTGGGCATCGGTCAGGAGGTGTTTCAGGAAGAAGAAATCCAGGCACAGACACTGCGCCGTGGCATCTGGCAGGGGTCATTTCAGCCGCCACGCCTGTGGCGCAGCTCACAATCCAGTAAATAACATGCGCACGTTGCAGTTCTCGTGAGTGCTGGCCGGCTCAAGCTGCATGCCGTTCTGCCAGGTAGCGCATGATGTCCAGAGATTCGAACATCCACTGCACTTCTTCGCCGCGCTGAATGCGCAGACAGGGTACTGTGCCACGACCGGTAGCGGACAACAGCTCACGATAGGCCTCCACGTCCTGGTTGATGTCACGCAGCGGAATGTCAATGCCGTTTTCAGCCATAAACCCACGCACGCGATAGCAGAATCCGCAGAGATCAGTTTTAAACAGTTGATAACTTTCTTCGCTGTGCATAGTCATAGTGATGTGGCCTGCCTGACCTGATTTGACCAAAACCGCGAGCCTAATACCTGGAGAACCCTGGGGTCAATTGGGTAAACTGCGCTCACCATATATTGAGGTTGTGCGTCGCATGGCAAAAAAAGACAACAAGGTCATCATGGCCCGTAATACCATCATCGCGTTTGTCTCCGTGGTTGCGATTGGCATACTGGCATTTGGTACTTATGTGAGCACCGACTTAGGTGCGGGTGAAATCGCCGCAGAGAACAACGACTACAAGGTGCTCGATAACCCACGGCCACGACGTGCAGGCGACCCCATTGAAGTGGTTGAGTATTTCTCCTACGCCTGTATTCACTGCAAAACCTTTGATCCTATAGTTGAAGAGTGGGCGGAGGAACAGCCTGACGACGTGGCTTTCTCACGCGCACCTGCCACTTTCTCACCCATCTGGGCGTTGTTATCGCAGACCTATCTGACCTTTGAAGATCAAGGTGTGCTGGAAGAGAATCACAACCGCATGTTCCGTGCGATTCATGATGCCGGCCGCCAGTTTCTGACTCCGGAGATGGTGGCGGACTACGTGGATGGTCGCGGACTCTCCAGCGAAGAATTCCTGCGCGCCTTCAATTCACCGTCCGTTAAAGAGGCCATGCGCAAAGCAGAGCGAGATCAGCTGCGCTATCAGATTGCCGCGACGCCTTCACTGGTGGTTGCCGGTAAATACCTGGTGGGCATGAACAATGGTCAGCGTCGTGCGCTTCGTGTGGTGGAACACCTGATCGAACGGGAGCGGGCTGCAGAGGATACAAATGGCTAAGCCGCATGGCGCCTGACAGCTCGTGATTTGCGCGGGTTTGACCGGTCCAGCTTGACCAGGAGCAGATCAACAGTCTCCTGGCCTTGTCTGACTGAATGATATAGTCCAGTCTCATGTGACATGGAGAACGGAGGCGGAATGTTGAATTCAGCAAAAGGCAGCACAAGCGGGCTTAGCCTGGGCGTTATTTTGCTCTTGTGTGCATGTGGTGACAGTAAGACGAGCACCGAGCTTGCGTACACCCCGCAACCACCGGAACCCGTAGTAATCCACACGGATGTTCAAACCACAGCAGGCGTGGTGCGTGGCACGATGGATGATGAGGGTTTAAAACAATATCACGGCATTCCTTATGCCGCTCCGCCAGTAGGCAAACTGCGATGGGCACCACCGGTTGCACCGGCCGCGTGGGCTGATGTAAAAAACGCCACTCAACCGGGCCCTGCCTGTATGCAACCTTCAGGACAGGGCGGCTCGTTCTACGGACGCAGCGATATCGCCATGTCGGAAGATTGCCTGTTCCTGAATGTCTGGACCCGCGCAGACACAACCAATGATGCACTACCGGTGATGGTGTGGATTCACGGCGGTGCACTGGTGACGGGTTCAGGTGATGCCTACCCCGGCGATGCGATCACGCAGAAAGGGGTTGTCCTTGTCACCATAAACTACCGCCTTGGGCGTTTTGGTTTTCATGCCCATACTGAATTAAGTGAAGAGCATCCAAAGGGTGTATCCGGCAACCAGGGGCTACGCGATCAGATCCTGGCCCTTGAGTGGGTCCGCGACAACATTACCCAGTTTGGCGGCGATCCACACAATGTCACGATTTTCGGCGAGTCTGCGGGCAGTTTGAGTGTGTCGTTACTGCAGGCCAGCCCCCTGGCAAAGGGTCTTTTCCATCGCGTCATTGGTCAAAGTGGTGGCGCGTTCCAACCCATGTGGTTTCGTGACCGCGAAACGAGTTATGCCGCTTCCGCCTATTCACTTGGCGCCAGCTTCGCAAGCGCACTCGCTGGCGACAGTATGGACACAAATCTGAGCAACCTGCGTACGCTGTCCGCACAGCAGGTACTGGAAACCTTCCAGTCCAAGCCGGAGTTTTCCAACTACGACAGCCTTGCCATCGTTGATGGCGACGTTATTCCCGCGGAAGTCAGCGAGATATTTGCAGCAGGCAAACAAGCGGATGTACCCGTTATGATCGGCTCCAATGCCGACGAGGGGTCCACCTTCCTGGAGTTTTTTGAACCCATTTTTGGTGAAGGTGCTGAAGGTTTCAACGCCTACGCTCAGGCAACGTTACCCGAGGTGGCGGATGACATTGACACGGTCTACCCGCAATCTGCGGACAACAGAGCCTGGGTAGATCTGTTTTCAGATGTGTTATTCACGCATCCCATGCGGGTGTGGGCACGCAGCATGGCTAACGTAGAGAGCGATGCTTACCTTTACTGGTTTACCTGGGCACCACCAGTTCCTGACCAGGAGAAATATGGCGCGTTCCACGCGGCGGAAATCGGCTACGTTTTTGGGATCCCTGATATGTTTGGCGCTACCCCAACCGAAGCAGATCACGAGTTTTCAGATTTCATGACAACAGTGTGGACACAGTTTGCGAAAACCGGCAATCCCAACGGTCCCGGTTTACCCGAATGGCCTGTTTACAGCGCCGATACCGAAGCGTACATGGAGCTCGGTGCGGACACAGGCAGCAAGGCAGAATTGCGTATCGGGCAGACTGACCTTATTGAGCAGGCGTGGACGCAACGCCGCAACGGTGAGACAGCCATCGGCGAGTAGCTGGCGGCACATGGCTGCCACCCCCTGGGAGGCACCTGCTCACGCAGCCGCCCTGCTTAAGCCAAAAGAAAAACAACTGCCTTCATCAACGCCGGTGACCACCTCAATACGTGAGTCATGCAACTCGAGAATGCGTTTGACGATGGCCAGGCCCAAACCTGCATTTTCTGTGACATCTGCTTCTGATGCATGGCGATCGAAAATTGTCGGCAGCAGTTTCGCGGGGATGCCACAGCCATTGTCCTTGACCGCAACATTGACCACTGAACCACGTGTCGCCAGCCCGATCTCAACCTGACCGCCTTCAGGCGTATAGCGAAAAGCGTTGCTGATGAGGTTCTCAAGTACCCGCTGAATGAGGCTGATGTCAGCCACTACGCCAACATCGGCGCAATCCTCTAACCCTTGAAACGACAATGTTATCTGCTTCTGCCGGGCCGTCAGTTCAAACTCCAGGCCAACGTCATGTAACAGTTCGGCAATCAGAAAAGGTTCCAGCTCAGGCTGTATCGCCCCACTATCGAGCTTTGCCAGTTCAAACAGCTGACCGACCATCTGATTGAGTCGATTGGCATGTGTGAACGCAATCTCCAGATAACGGCGGCGTTCGGGATCAGCCAGTTGAGAATTTTTAATCAACAGGGTTTCCAGATAACCCTGCATAGATGCCAGCGGGGTTCGCAAATCGTGGGAAACATTGGCCAGCAGCTCACGCCGCAAACGATCATTGGTCTGAACCTGCTCGAACTGCAGAGCCAGCCGCGATGTAAGCTGCATGGCCTGTTGTTTCAACTGACGAATTTCCTTCGTGTTCTCAGGCACCGCATGAATCGCCTGATCATCAACAAAGCCACTTTCCGTATATTCGCGTAGCGCGCCTTGCAGCGCGTCCAGAGGCACTGTGGTTCTGCGTATGGCATAGATGCCTGCAAATGCGCCAAACAACAGCACAACCAGAAGTACCGACGCCGCCATGCGGCCAATGAAAGAACCAAAATAAGACGCCTGCACCGCATCGAAAAGATGCCCACCCAGCACTACGTAAAGATACCCCTGCAGTTGCCCGGCATGCTGGATGGGTGATGCACTGAAGGCTTTGCGCTGATCCGAACGGGGGTCGTCACCCAGCACCAGCTGCCCGGGTGCAGCCGTCAGAAAAGACTCAATGGGTGCCAGTGCCACGTGGTGCGCCAGAACGGTCTCTTCCGGCATGGCGTGGGCAACAATGTAGCCATCAGGGTCCAGCAGATAGACTTCAACGCTTGGATTCACCGTCATGGCCTGATCCGCCAGCGCTTTGAAAGCCTGATCATTGACCGTGGCATCTTCTATCAGCGCTAAACGTTCAACCACATACATCGACAGGCTCGCATTGAGCGTCTGATTCACTTCATGAAAATACAATTGCGATGCGTATCGTCCCGTCCAGGCTACCGCAATGCCTAAACCGACAAGCAGGGCTATAAGGGCCCATGCCAGTCGCCACTTAAGCGACATGTTCTAACGACAACGTGTCGTTGAATTTGTAACCGACCCCCCAGACGGTCATGACATATTCAACACTGTCATCCGCCTGCGCAAGCTTGCTGCGCAAGCGGTTTATATGCGAGTTGACTGTATGTTCATAACCCTCATAACCAAAACCCCATACCTGGTCCAGCAGTTGCACGCGCCTGAATACCTGACCCGGTGCGGAGGCGAAGAAAAGAAGCAGATCAAATTCTTTGGGCGTGAGTTCAATGGGTTGATCACGGACCGTAACCCGACGTCTTGCCTCATCTATCCAGATATTGCCAACACGCAGCGACGCGCCACTGTTGTGCTTCTGCTGATCCAATGCCACCCGCCTCAGCAGGGCGTTCACCCGCGCCATGACTTCTACAACACTGAAAGGCTTGGTGACATAGTCGTCCGCGCCCAGTTCCAGACCCAGCACACGATCCAGTTCTGAGCTTTTTGCGGTGAGCATGAGAATGGGGAGCGCGTTGCCTTCCTGGCGCAGGGTTCGGCAGATTTCCAGTCCATCGACGCCATTCAATCGCAAATCCAGAATGACCAGATCCCATTGGGTTTTGCGCAGTTCAGCCAGCGCTTGCCTGCCATCCAGATAATGCCGGCAATCCACTCCTCTGTCCTGCAGATGCATGGTCAGCAGTTCGCCAATGTCAGGTTCATCTTCCACGACCAGCACACGTTTACCTTCCATACCCCGCCTTACTCCCATCGGTGTGTTCCTGCTTCGACGTCCGTCTTTGTCGATAGTTCACTGCAGGATGACGGCAGGAGTTCACAGAATTATCACGAGCCGGTCTGGTTGGCGTTAGATTTTTGTGATGTTTGCGTGAGGATTACACAACCACAACGCCCTAACCTGATTTGACGCAAAAAACTGCGTTTAACACTTAATGAGGAGACGACATGAGAACAGTAATCACCGTGCTGGTCCTGCTGGCCCTGACAGGCAGTGCCTTTGCAGATGACAAGACAGCACCCGTTGCCCAATATGAGGTAACCATCACGAACATCACCAAGGCATCTCAGTTCACGCCTATTCTGGCAGCAACACACCGGGCCTCTATCCAGTATTTCGAACTGGGTAGCCCGGCCAGCCCGGGTCTGGCTTTGATGGCGGAAGATGGCAATGTAGCACTGCTTGCAGAGGAACTGACCGCTACAGGCAAAGTTCTGGATGCCGCCAACAGTGCGGACGTACTTGGCTCACCGCCACTGTTGTTTGCCGGCCAGAGTGTGACCTTGACGCTACAGAGTCCAACTCGGCATGCACGCCTGAGCCTGGCCGCAATGATTCTGCCTACCAACGACAGTTTTGTAGCGCTCGATTCAGTCAGCCTGCCTCGCTGGGGGCAGCGAACCTACTACGCCCGCGGCTACGATGCAGGCAGCGAACCTAATGATGAGTGGTGCGCAAACATCCCTGGCCCTACCTGTGGTGGCGCCGGAGCTTCTCCTGAAGCAGATGGTGAAGGATTTGTCCACATCGCTAACGGCATTCAGGGTATTGGCGATCTGCCGTCTGCGACCTACGACTGGCGCAACCCGATAGCCAAAGTCGTTGTACGACGGGTTAAGTAAGCTACAGCAACCGCGCTGTCGAATCAGGCCTGTCCCGATTCGACAGCTGCCTCACACCGCTCAGCGCAGACGAGGCAGGACTTTTTCTGCTATGTAACTCATCCTCCGGGTGCCGGATTCAACGGACTCGCCAGGAAACTGTGCCCAGAAGTGAATGTCCCGAATCATCGGATAATCCTGCAACAGAGCGCGGATAGACTTCACAGCCGTGTCGGCATCCCACAGTTCATACAGGCCATTTTCAATGGCACTGGACGCATCTTCAAACAGCGGAGTCTCATCCGGCGGTCCGAATGCACCCCATTTGATATATTCGTTGGTCTGGTAAAGCACATGCTCCCCAAGGCGCGCCGCCTCCGCTTCGGGATCTTCTGCAATGATGGCCCAGCAGCCCAGCATCACATTACCTTGTGTCGACTGCCTGCCGTGTCGCTCCAACGCCTGGGCATAGTGATCCAGGCCTATGCCTCCGGTGCACAGAAAACCATCCGCTATCCGCGCCGCGCGGTCAATGGCGGGTTCAACCATGCCACCCAGCAGAATTCTGGGTGCGCTGACGGGCGGCGGCGTCACTGACAGGTTACTCACGCTGAACCGTTTACCGGAAAAATTCACCGGCTGGCCACTCCAGCAGCGTCGCACCACTTCGATACCTTCTTCGATGAGCGACGGCCGATGGGATAATCTGCGCTGGAACTGATCAAACTCGAGCTGCCGATAACCGATGCCCACACCAAGATCGAATCGACCACCAGTACACAAAGACAGCGTTGCGCTGTCTTCGGCTATGCGGACGGGATCATGCAGTGGCAGCAACATAAGATTAGTGCCGATGCGCATACGGTGCGTGCGCGCGCCGATGGCGGCGCCCAGAATCAATGGCGATGGTGTATAACCATCATCACAGAAGTGGTGTTCCGTCAACCAGACAGAGTCGAAACCCAACTGTTCAGCCGTAGAGATCTGGGCCAGGCGACTCGCATAGAACTGATCAAAAGGTTCACGCCACTGAAGCGGATTTCTGAAATCGTACCAGAGTCCATAATGTACCGGTTCTCCTGCGCTGCTTACGCTGTCTTTGCCCTGCAGGTCATCCATGGTGTTTTTCCTTTCAGGGCTTTACCTCGCCCGATGGTCACCAGCGATCCACTGGCGTGTTGAGCGGTCAATATAGCCGCCACGCAGCAAAATTTGAATCGAGTGAAAGCGCCCCTTCAACATGACCCGCCAATGGTCTACTTTAACCTTCGCCCGAACACAACGGCGAAATCAGGGGGAGATAAATCATGTCTACACAGCAGTCGCTGGATTTTGATGCCATCGGCGTTGGTGCGGGGTTTGCAGGGCTTGCGCTGGCTTACCATCTACGCGAAGCGGGTCTGTCCATCCGCATATTCGACCGGGCATCGGATATCGGCGGCACGTGGACCTGGAACCGTTATCCCGGCGCCGCCACTGACAGTGAGGGATACTACTACTGCCTGACTTTCTCAAAGGAGATATTGCAGGAATGGTCATGGTCCCAGCGTTATCCTGGTTGGGAAGAGACTCACCGCTACCTGCATTTTGTTGCAGACAAAACTGATTTGTGGCCACACATTGCACTGAACACGGAGATTACTGCAGCCGAGTATCAGGAACACGGCGGCTACTGGCGGGTTACAACTGCCGCAGGCAAACATTACACCTGCAGGTATTTTATCAGCGCCATGGGCATGATCTCACACCCATACCTGCCTGATATCAAAGGTAGAGATGCCTTTCAGGGGCCTATTTTCCACTCATCCCGCTGGCCACAGGAAGGCCTCGACTACGCGGGTAAACGCGTCGGCATTATCGGTTGCGGCGCAACCACGGTGCAGATGCTGCCGGTGATGGCGCAAACCGCGGCAGATGTGACTGTGTTTCAACGTACACCCAACTTTGTTATGCCTGCGGTCCAGGAAACGATCACCCCCGAGCGCGACAAAGAGATCAAAGACAACTATGACAAAATCATCGCCAAGTGCCGCAACCATGTTTTTGGCATGGCCTTCGACAGCCCGGTCGGGCGCAATCTTGCGGATACACCAGCAGATGAAGTACAGCGCATTTTTGAAGAACATTGGCCACGCGGCAGCTTTCGTTTTGTTTTCGAAACATTTGATGACCTGTTGTCCAATGCAGATTCAAACAAAGCTGCAGCTGACTTCATTGCCAGCAGGATCAGAGAAAAAGTCAAAGACCCGGTTATAGCAGACCTGCTGACACCAAAAGGTTATCCGCTGTTTGCAAAACGTCCGCCGCTGGATCACGGCTTTTACGAAGCATTCAACCGGGACAACGTACATCTGGTCGACATAAAAGACGCGGAACCACTGGTTGCCATCACTCAAACCGGTGTACAAACCAGTAAACAACTGTATGAATTTGACATTGTTGTGCTGGCCACCGGCTTTCAGGCCTATACCGGCGCACCCGAAGCAGTGGACATCACTGGGCTGGGCGGGGCGCTGTTGCGTGATCAGTGGCGGGATGAGTCTGCGTCCATTATGGGTGTTTGTGTGGCTGACTTTCCAAACCTCTTTCTGATCACTGGACCCCAGGCGCCTTTTGCCAACCTGCCTACCTCAATAGAACAGAATGTTCTGTGGATCACTGACTGCATCAGGAAAATGGCCAGCGAAGAATATGATGTTTTTAAACCGCGCCGGCAGGCTCAGGAAGAATGGTCTCAGCACACCGCGGAGATTCATGCCCAAACCCTCATGGCCCAGGGGGATAAGGTGAACTCCTGGATGATGGGTGCAAATATCGAGAACAAAAAACCCAGGGTGCTGATCTATTTTGGTGGCGCCAATGTGTATTACGACAAGCTGCGCGAATCGGTTGACACCGGCTTTCCGGAGCTGACGTTTGAACGTCTTGGCGCTTGAGTTTTTTTGTCAGCAGAACCGCTCAACATCAGCCAGGGGAATTATCATGCAACGGATCAAGCCACTGGTGCTGCTCATCATCGCAGGTTTTGCGTCAGCCAGCCTGGCAGCACCAGATAGCGAAGCGCCTCAAAGGCAAATCACACCAACAATGCCTGCGGTTGAGTTTCGCGATAACAAAGACCTAGGGCTGATGTCGCGCTTTCACTTCGCCACCCATACTCGTGATTTTGATAAGGCACGCGAGTTTTGCCGACAACTTGGTTACACCGAGGGGGTTTCGGGGTTTCCGCTGACCAACACCCATCTCATGGCGCGTGCGCTGGGCATGTATGACCTGTGCCAGTATGAACTGGTGAAGGGAGAAGTCATCATGCTGCCAGGCAGCCCCGGTAGCGGCGCAATTGACCTGCTGCAGTTCAAAACCCCGTTCAATGACGAACCACCCTACGAGTTACCCAATCATCTGGGCATGGCGTATGCTGCCTTGTTAACCAGCAATCTGGATGCGGATATCCACCACCTGGACAGTCTTGGCGTCGAATTTCTCAGCCAACCCCATGGCAATGTAGGCAATCGATTTGTGTTCTTTAGAGACCCGGAGGGCGTATTGTACAAGCTCTTTGAGACCGCGCCTCCTGTCGCCGCAGAAACCGCCACCACACATATTAAAGGCATGCCTTACATCGGCGTGAATGTCAGCGATTTTGAGACGTCGCTTAAATTCTACGCCTCGTTGGGTTACACCGACGTGAAACCGTTGCCCGCAACAGGTACGCTGGAGGAAGCACAAGCTTATGGTTTGGAACAGCCGTTTCACATCAAAGGGGCTGATATTTCCATAACCCGGGGTGATCGACACACGTTGCGGCTGGTGCAATGGCTTGAACCTTATAATGCCGAACCGCCTTATCCGCTGCCTATAAACCGCACAGGCATAAACCGTATTGCATTGATGGTGCCGGATGTCGATCGCGCGGTTGATATTCTGCACCGCCAGGGCGTGCCGTTTGTCTCTCAAATTGCACCCTGTTGTTCCGGTAGCGGTAGCGATGCCACAGGCATTGTGCATGCCATTGATCCCGATGGCATTTTCCTTGAGCTGGTTGGCGCCATTGAGCCGCGGGGCCCCATCCCTCAGCCAGAGCACTGTCCAGCGCTGGTCATCAAAATGCCAGCAGCAGGCTAGGACGCGAGTCGACTACCGCACCATTTGCCCCGGGTCAAAAACAACAGCGCCGCCGTTACCGCCAGCACGGCATGGATGACCACGCCTGCTGCCTGATCACCGGCAAGCGTCAGCGACACAAAAACAGACACATGGAACGTCAGCAGCAGGCCCAGCACCGGAGTGACTACCCGTAACTCCTGGCGGTAAGGCCACACCCACAATGAGGCTGTTGCTATCGCAAACGCAGCAAACCCATAGTGCATGGACCATTGTTCACCTGCACCGATGTCCAGAATCCCGGCTGGCGCAACAATCAGTGATGCCGCCGCAAGAAATTCCGTTGCGCCATGTGCAACCAGCAGAATTGAGAACACTATTTTCATCCTGTCATACTCCAGCTACCAGTTCATGGTCAGCGTCACACCCACCTGGCGGGGCTCTCCCAGTTGCGTAAACAGGCGATCGGTATAACCATCGCGTGGATCATTACCAAAGAAAAATCCGCGCACAAAATAATCTTCGTCACCCAGGTTACGCGCCCACAGCCTGGCTTGCCATGCTGCTGTGGTATAGGTCACGCTGGCGTTCACCAGTTCGTAAGCATCGGAGCGCTGCGCGTGACTGGCGGAGAAGAAAAACTCATCTTTGCCTTCCACCTCTAACCGGGCTGTCCAACGCTCACTGACATCCCACTGCAGACCAGCAAAGAACTGATACGTCGGTGCGTGGGCCTGTTCACGACCATCCAGATCGTTGCCGTTCTGGTCTATGTAATCGATGTATTCGGAGTCGAGCAGCCCAACACTAGCAAACGCCGTAAGCTGCTTTGTTATCTGCAAAGTTGTTTCAAGTTCCAGGCCCTGATTAAAACCTTTGGAAGCGTTACCTGTGTACTCAATGAACTCTTCGGCACCGGGCTGCCCTGCGATAGGTACAGTGCGCGATGTTGAAATCTGCACATCCTCTCGCTGCATGCGAAACAACGCTGCACGCAATTCAACCTTATCCTGCCAAACCTTCGCCTTGTACCCCACTTCCACATTCCACAGACTTTCAGGATCAAACTCGCGGAATGCCGCACTCAAAGAACCGTCCAGGTTAAAGCCGCCGGCTTTGTAACCCTGGGTGATTGAGCCATACAGAAGCCCAGCTTGGTCCAGCGCGTACTCAAGTACTACACGCCCACCAAGAAGGTCGTCTTTCGGTGAATAAGCCAGGCCAGAGATGTCGTCATACTCTGATTCATGTCGCTCATAACGAACGCCCAGCGAAAGACGCCACTGCGCATTCAGCTGTCGTCCGATTTCACTGTAAAGCGCGTAACGACTGACATCATAGTCACTGCTGAAACGCCCAGCGGCAAAGGTGTAATCCCGATCCAGTTCAACAGCCTGATCCAGCATGAACACCCCTACTACCCAATCCCAGGCACCTTCACCAAAACCCTGACCCGGCTTAGACAGCCAGCGCAGATCAACTGTTCCCGTTTGCCGTGAGCGCTGATAACGGTCAGTTGAGGTATAGCCGATAGGGTCAAAACCCGTGAAGGTCCAGTCTTCGTCGTAACCGTAGTCGATATCGCTGTCCGCAAAGCTCAACAAGCCTTCAAACGCAACTTTCTCTGACACGTCCAGCGCCAGTGACAGTGCCGCATAGTCAGTTTGTTGTTGATCCTGGCCAGGCTGGTCCGACAGCGTGGTGCGATCATTGTCTAAAGAAAAAGCATCGTAACCGTTGTCTACATCAATACGACCCAGCGACAGGGTCCACAGCGCGGCTTCCGTTTCCCAGACAAACTTGCCGCGGTAGGTGGACTCCTGCCGATTGCTGGTGTCCTCTTTGTTGAGGAAATCGTTCTGCATGAAGCCATTGTCCTCATAACGCTGAACGCTGATCCGATAACCGCCCCGGGACCCCATTGGCCCGGAAAGAACTGCCCCGACACCCAAGGCGTCATAGTCGCCGGCATCGAGTTGCAGCATCGCAGTGGACTCCTCTGTGGGGGCTGGCGTAACCACATTGATCAGGCCAGCTAATGCGTTTGCGCCATATAATGTGCCTTGCGGGCCGCGCAGCACTTCCACCTGCGCCACATCAAATAATGTCGCCGCTGTGCCAAGTCCGCTCAAATCCACTCCGTCCACCAGCAGCCCAACAGACGAATTCAGTGGATCAGAAAACTGGCTGCGCTCACCAACACCACGAATCTGTATAAAACGGGCCCGCGATGCGCCACTGGCAAAATTAACGTTGGGAATCTGCGCCAGCACCTCTTCGAGATGCTGCACCGTGGTGCCGTCCTGATTTGGCTGTACAACCGACGCGCTTGCCGCGGTATCCAGCACCGTGCGATCCCGAAACTCTGCGGTCACCACAACCTCTTCCATAGGTTCTGCGTCAACGGATTGGGTGGCAGAGGTATCAGCGGCTGCAAGTAAGCAGGCAAGTGCAAGCGACAGATAGACGGGAGGACAATTCATGGCACATTCCTTAAACATAAAAAACAGCCTAAGGAGTGCTTCTAGACGCCTATCCCTACGCCGGTGCTAACCGGATCAGGTTCGAAGGGTCCACCACAACTGGTGTCTCAGGCACTTGGCCACCCCTTAGGATGTGTACATTAAGCCCAAACTAAGTTGCGCTGTCGAGCGACATTCAGTTTAGGTTCAACAAAGCGGGTTTAGATTTTATCTTAAATGGGCGCTACAAAGCGTCTGCCAGAGCCAGGGAAAGTAAATAAAATGCAGGAATATCAATCACTTATTCAGATTATAGCGCTGACCATGGGGGCCGCCTGGGCCAGCGGCATCAACCTCTATGCAACGATTGCAATTCTTGGTCTGGCGGGTAACAGCGGTTATATCGACCTGCCCGACACCCTGGCCGTGGTGCAGGATCCCATGGTCATCATCGCCGCTGGGTTCATGTACTGTGTTGAGTTTTTTGCCGACAAAACGCCCGGCTTGGATACAGGTTGGGATGCCATCCATACTTTCATACGAATTCCTGCCGGGGCCATGCTGGCTGCCGGTGCCGTGGGGGATGTCACCCCCGCACTGGCAGTTGCAGCAGGGCTGGTCGGCGGCACCGTGACCGCGGCAACCCACGCTACCAAAGCCGGTAGCCGGGTCCTGATCAACACGTCACCGGAACCGTTCAGTAACTGGGGTGCATCCCTTGCGGGTGACCTTGCCGTATTTGCGGGTCTGTGGGCCGCTTTAAACCATCCTGTGTTGTTTCTGGTTGCATTTGTACTGTTTCTCGCCCTGATGATCTGGCTGCTGCCCAGACTGATGCGCGCTATTGTGGCGGTCGGTCGCAAAATCGGCAGCTGGTTTCGCCCCACTCCCGCCACCGGCTGATAAGGGCAGAAATTTCACCACTTTTCCATAAAAAAACCCGAGTTTGCTGACACAGTGATAGGCTTGTCAGCACGCTCACGGATACCTCCCGACCTTGGCCGCCCGAAAAAAGAAAGTCACTAAAAAACCGCCTGTTAAGCCATCCAGGTGGCGCTGGTTGAAACCGCTGGCAAAGATTGGTTTTTACAGCGGGCTGCTGCTCACGTTAGCGCTGGCCGGCTACCTGATTTATGTCGATCGCACCATCACCAAAACCTTTGAAGGTCGCCGCTGGTCCGTGCCCGCACAGGTGTTTGCACAACCTCTGGAGCTGTATGCCGGCGCCCGTTTGAGTCGCGCTGAACTCACCATTGAACTTGAGCGCCTGGGTTATAAACGTCACGCCAACCTGCCACATCCCGGTACATTCAAGTCTCCTGGTAACGAGTTGCAGATTTACCTGCGCAGCTTTGCGTTTATGGAACGATATCGCGATGCTCAGCGCATCACTGTGACGTTCACTGGTCGGCAGATCAGCCAGATCAGAGGTGAGAACGGCGATGTTCCACTATTGCGTCTGGACCCCGCCACCATCGGCAGCTTCTTTCCCAGCCATGGTGAAGACCGCATCATTCTGTCACCCGAACAGGTTCCCCGACTGTTGTCCGAAGGGCTGAAAGCGGTTGAAGATCGCAACTTTGATGTTCATGCCGGCTTCAGTGTCAGAGGCATCATCCGCGCATTTATGGTGAACCTGCGTGCAGGAGAACGTCAGCAGGGCGGCAGCACCTTAACCCAACAGTTGGTGAAGAGCTATTTCCTCGACAACCGACGCACCATTGAGCGAAAACTCAAAGAAGTGGCCATGGCAATCATCCTCGATGCCCGCTTTTCCAAAGAAGATCTGCTCACCGCTTACATCAACGAAATATTCCTCGGCCAGAACGGTTCTCGTGCGGTACATGGATTTGGTCTGGGTGCACAGTTTTACTTCAACAAACCTTTAGCCGAACTTGAGAGCGACGAAATCGCGACCATGATTGCCATCATTCGCGGTCCGTCATTCTACAATCCTTTCCGTCACCCCGAACGTGCACTTGAACGGCGCAATCGCATACTGGCCACCTTTGAAAGTGATGGCCTGATTGACCACCAGGAGCTGACGACTGCCATAAGCCAGCCTCTGGGTGTGGTGGCCAGTCCCACTGGCGGTGGCGCTTATTATCCGGCGTTTATGGACCAGGTGCGCGCCGAACTGAAAGATCAATACGATCCACAAGCACTGTCCTCTGCCGGCCTGCGTATCTTCACCACCATCAGACCACGCCAGCAGGAAGCTGCCCAGCGGGCAGTAAGCCACACGCTCAATCAGATTGAGGAAGACCGCCGCATCGATACAGGCACGCTACAGGCTGCAGCGGTGGTGGCTGACAGCCAGACCGGTGAAATCCATGCCCTGGTCGGGGGTCGCAAAGGGCGGGTGGATGGATTCAACCGGGCGCTTAACGCCCAGCGTTCAGTAGGCTCGCTGATCAAACCTGTGGTTTACCTGACCGCCATAGAGTCCGGCATGCACCTGGGGACTCTGATCAAAGACGAGCCGATCACCATAGAGCCTGAGTTTGGTGACATATGGGCACCAAAAAACTTTAACGGTGAATACACAGGCGAGCTGCCGATGATCCGCGCACTGGCAGAATCTTCCAACCTGGCCACTGTGCACCTCGGCATGCAGGTGGGCCTGCCTCTGATCCAGCAGCGCTTCAAACACCTGATCGGACACGAACCGCAGAACCAGTACCCTTCTTTTCTGCTGGGCGCAGAAGCGCTATCACCACTGGCCATGCTTGAACTGTATGGCAACTTTGCCTCCGGTGGTTTTCGTACGCCCCCCAAGGCGGTGATTGCGGTACTGGACGAACGCGGCCAGGCCTTAACCCACCATCCATTCGAGTTACAACAGACCATTGAGTCCCGTCATGCAGCCACCATCAACCGGGCTCTTGAGATCGCCATGGCCAAAGGCACGGGGCGCTCTTCCCCTTTTGCCCGACGTGGTGTGGCTGGCAAAACCGGCACGTCCAACGACAACCGTGACAGCTGGTTTGCCGGTTTCGACAACAGTCACGTTTCTGTTGTGTGGATCGGTCGAGACGATAACGCAGTGACCGGACTTACCGGTGCATCAGGTGCCCTGCGGGTCTGGAACAGCATCGCGCAACAGGCCGGCATCGACCCACTCACCCACGCCCCCAGCACAGATCTTGTGGACATTGAATTCAGCAGTGGTTTACGGGCAAACGCGGAGTGTGCCGACGTGGTCAACGTACCCATTCCCGAACATGAGAATCTGCCCATCAAACCCGGCTGCCGCATTAACCCGGGTCGCGGCATCCGACGCTGGTTTGGCGGTCAATAACTGCCTATCATTGGCGGCTTCTGCGCTGCCATCAACCGAGAGAGCCCTGTGGTCGCAACCTGCACATCCCGGATCAACACCTCTGCTGCCCTGTTTGGCATTACTCTGCTGCTGTGGCTGACCGGGTGCGCAACGCCGCCAACAACCCCACCTGTGATTGAAGATGCCGGCACCCCGCCGGTTGAACGCGATGTCGAGGTGGCTGGTACAGGCGATACTCAAACAGCGCCGGACACCTCTGCCGCCACGCTGGCGCTGCTGGCTCAGGCGCAAAAGGCCATGGATGACGCGGCACCCCAAACAGCCATTACCTATCTGGAACGCGCGGTGCGCATTGACCCTCGCAACGCGCAGCTGTGGACCCAGCTCAGCGCTGCTCACCTGGCAGACAACAATCTGGCTGCGGCGAACCAGCATATCCGCAAAGCCATTGCGCTGGCAGGAGAAGATCCCGTGTTAAGCCGCTCTGCATGGTTACAGATGGCAGATATCCGTGAGGCACAAGGCAATCGCAGCGAAGCTGACGCCATCCGCCGGCGATTTGCCGCCCTGCGCGGTTAAGATCAGCGCTTAACCCGCAATCTGTTGAGCTTGTAACCTGGCAGGATTGCCTGCGCTCACTTCAACAGTTCTACCCAGTGCACAACATCAACATCTTGACCGGCGGCCAGATGAGTCTGACAACCTACATTCGCTGTGGCAACCAGCTCCGGCTGGCCGCTCATCAGCGCCGCCCACTTGTCTGTTTTCAGATGCTCTGAAAGCTGCGGCTGCAGTACGGAGTAGGTACCTGCAGAACCGCAACACAAATGGCTATCCGGCACCGGCGTGAGAGCATAACCCGCATTGCGCAGCAGCGTTTCAACCACATCAACACACTGCTGGCCATGTTGCAGCGTACAGGGTGAATGCCAGGCCACACGATCGATTGAGCGTGCTTTTGTCCAGGCGACATCCAGCTCATTCAGAAACTCGCTGGCATCGCGTACTTTGGCAGCCACTGCCGCAGCACGCGCGGCATAAGCCTCATCATGTGCCAGCAGGCGTGCGTAATCTTTCAGCGTCACACCACAGCCAGATGCACTGGAAATAATGGCGTCCGCCGCTTCGGCATGCGCAAACAGCACATCAACGTTATGACGAATACGCTGTAACGCCCGCGCCTCATCTCCCAGATGCAGGTCCAGTGACCCACAGCACCCCTCCTGGGGCACGGCAGATACGCGCACGCCATGAGCCTGCAGCAGCCCGGCAAGGGCGATGTTGGTATTGGGTGTGCTGACCTGTTGCGCACACCCATTCAGTAACACAACACTCAACGCGCCCGGGTTTCCGCTTGCGCTGGAATCAATGCTGGGGGTACGCCAGGCTTTACCTATGGTCGCAGGCAGATGCCTGGCCAGATGTTTCGGCACAGCGAAGCGGAACATCTTTCCCAGCCGAGCCATACGACGCAATCTACCCGCCTGCGGAATCAACCACTGCAGAAATGTTCTGCTGTGCCCATCCAGACCTGCTCGTTTAACGCCAATGGAATTTCTGGTGATTTCCGCCAGCTCGCCATAAGCAACGCCGCTGGGGCAGGTGGTTTCACAGGCACGACAGGTCAGACAGCGGTCCAGGTGAAAGGTAGTGCGCTCAGGGTTATTGCCTGTTTCCAGCAGCTCGCGCATGAGATAGATACGCCCCCGCGGCCCGTCAAGTTCGTCCCCGGTGATCTGATAAGTTGGGCAGGTGGCGTTACAGAAGCCGCAATGAACACAGCTGCGCATAATATCGTTGGCGCGCTGCCCGTTATCTGTGGCCAGCAACTGCTCAGGCAGGTTAGTCTGCATGATCAATCCCGGCTTCGATTGGCGACAGAAAAACACCATCGGGATCAAAAGCCCGCTTGATGTTCAGCATGTACCTGCCGGATAGTGCATCTACCCGCTGCGCTGCACCTTTCGCGTGTGCCCAACCACCTGCTGCTTTGGCATAGGCCTGCACCACGGCTGCATCTTCATGCCACCACCAGCGTTGCCCACCTGACCATTCCAGCGCAAAGTTCTCCGCGTTGAAGTGTTCTGGCAACGGTGCAGCCGGCGGCGTGATCAAACGCCAGAGTTGTTTGCCGCTTCGATCCGGACCGCCACTGTAGGTCGGCTTGAAAAACTCATGTTCATGATCACAGATCTGTTTCCAGATCTGATCAGAATGACTTTGATGCACACCCAGGTCTTTTATCTGCTGTTCAACGGCCAGCGCTGATCCAGACAGCCGCAGGTGAAGCTGATTATCTGTCCACCAGGAGCCGGTAACCTGCGCATAACGCCCTGCCAGTTCCCGACAATAATTATTAGCGGCAACTGCATCCCTTTGCAGTGACAGCGTCACGGTTTTCTGCGCCATCGGCTGCACGCGCAAACTCACTTCCAGCAGTATGCCCAGCATCCCCCAGGCACCCGTAGCAAGACGCGAAACGTCATAGCCAGCCACGTTTTTCATGACGCGGCCCCCAAAACCCAGTATTTCACCGAGCCCGTTACACAATTTTATGCCCAGCACCGCATCGCGGACGGAGCCTGCCCAGGGGCGCGCAGGACCAGACAGGCCGGCAGAAACCATGCCGCCAATGGTGCCTGAGCCAAAAAACTGCGGGGGTTCAAACGCCAGGTGCTGATTGTGCTGGGCCAACAGTGACGACACCTCTTTAATTGGCGTGCCACATCTGGCTGTGATCACAAGCTCTGCCGGATCGTAGGCAACCACTCCCAGATGTTCGGAAGTGACCAGCAGCTGACCCTCAGCTGATGGCAGCCACTGGCGTTTGCTTCCGGCGCCGGAAATTTTCAGCTGCGTGCGTTCAGCCCGGGCAGTCTGCACAGCTTCGACAAAACGATTGCACAGATCCATTAGAAACGTTCAAGCTCTGGAAAAGGCGTTTCACCATGCCGCACATGCATGCCGCCCAGTTCGCCACACCGGGTGAGCGTGGGAATACCTTTCTCCGGATTTAACAGATTGACCGGATCCCAGGCATGTTTCAGGCGCAGGAACTGTTGGATCTCCGTGGCATTGAACTGCACACACATCTGATTAAGTTTTTCAACGCCAACACCATGCTCACCGGTCACCGTGCCACCAACCGCCACACACAACTCAAGAATTCTGCCACCCATTTCTTCGGTCGCAGCGAGCTGGCCCGGCTCGTTGGCGTCAAACAGAATCAGAGGATGCAGGTTACCGTCTCCGGCGTGAAAGACGTTGGCCACAGGCAGGTTGTACTGGATAGACAGCTGGTTAATTTTCTCCAGAACCTCTGCCAGACGATGCCGGGGAATTGTGCCATCCATACAGTAGTAATCCGGCGCCAGACGACCCACAGCGGGAAAAGCGGATTTACGTCCTTTCCACAGGCGCGCCTGGGCAGACAGATCGGTTGCGATATCGACACTGGATGCACCGGCGTTTTCCACAATGCGCGACACCATGCCGGCAAGGCTGTCTATCTCCACCGCCGCACCGTCCAGCTCAATAATAAGAATGGCCGCAGCATCCAGAGGATAACCGGCATGCGCAAACTGCTCTGCCGCCTGCACGGCAAGTTGATCCATCATTTCCATACCCGCGGGAATGATGCCTTCTGAAATGATATCCGCAACCGCCTGACCCGCTTTATTCACTGAGTCAAACGCCGCTAACATCACCACAACCGCCGGCGGTCTGGGCAGCAAAGCCACAGTCACTTGTGTAACAATCCCCAGCATCCCTTCAGAACCGCACATCACAGCCAACAGATCCAATCCGGGGTTGTCCAGCAGCGGGCCACCCAGCTCCAGCACTTCACCTTCGATGGTGACCACCCTGATGCCACGCAGATTGTGTACCGTGAGGCCATATTTCAGGCAGTGCACACCGCCCGAGTTTTCCGCCACGTTGCCGCCAATGCTGCAGGCAATTTGAGAAGACGGGTCCGGCGCATAGTATAAACCGTGGGGTTGTGCCGCCTGGCTGATGGCCAGATTACGCACACCCGGCTGCAATCGTGCCACACAATTCTGCGTGTCGATCTCGAGAATCCTGTTCATCTTCGATAAACCCAGCACCACACCGGATTTCATTGGCCGGGCACCACCGGACAAACCGGTGCCGGCGCCGCGAGGGACCACCGGTACGCTGTGCGCGTGACAGATCTGCAGAATTTTCTGTACCTGTGCTTCGGTTTCAGGTAACGCCACCAGCCAGGGCTCTTCCCGGATCGCAGTCAGACCGTCACATTCGTAGGGCTTTAAACCAGCGGCATCGGTGATCAGCCCGTCTTCGGGCAGCAGCAGGCGCAGTTGATCAATAACTGCCTGAGGTTTGTCGGCGACCATATTCATGGCCGCCATTATGCCCGAAATTGACGAGCGGTCAGTGCTTAGAAATGGAAGTTGATGGCAGCGTAAGGACCTTTCACATCGATCTCTGCCAGATCAACGTCGTCGAACGCATCCAGTTCGACCTGCACCGCACGATAACCCGCTTCAATACCCAGACCCACGCTGGACTCGTAACCGATTTTTGCATCAAAGCCGATCAGCGTATTGTCATCGTAACTGATGCCTTGTGCCTGGGCGCCAATCCACAAACCGCTGAACGGCAGATCTGCGCGAACCGCTGCATAAAGCATTGGCACCACTTCATCAATGTCGGCACTGGCGCGCTCAGTTAAACTGGCTACTTCGATAGAACCTTCCACCAGGCTCACGACCAGACCCAGATCTAACGAGACAACGTTATCCAGTAGTTCGTAATACAGCACCGCATCGGTCTGGGTTAAATCAATCGCCGTGCTGACGGTCTCAGACAGATTAAAAATCTCGCCGTTAAACTCGATGGTACGCGACAGCACGCTGTCCGCGTCAACGTCCAGGGTGTAGTACTGAGCGCGAACGTTGGGCAACACCGGCACACCGTGTTCAAGAGCGGCATAAAGGATGACACTGTCATCGTCATCAAGCCCCAGGTCATCTTCGATGTCGACATTCGAAATCCCTGAGCGGACATTGCCACTATAACTCTGCTGCCAGGTGCCGGCACCCGCATATAGCCCGAACAGGGTATCTGCCTGAACTGGCGCGGCCGCAGCAAAACACAGCGCCATAACACCAGCCGCCAATGGTTTTAAATTTTTCATGTTCTCACCCTGCCTGAAGCAGCAACAATTTCCAGCTTCCCAGTCTAATTGCAGGAATATTGCGGTATGAGAACCAGTGCACAGCTGGCATCTGCGTGCGGCTGGCTTTAGGCTAGCTGTGACCTACGCCACGTTTAACCGGGAGAGCGGCATTGTGAGTATCGACGACAAATTCAACGAGCTGGGACTGCAGTTGCCTGCACCCATGCAAACTGCCAGCCTGCCTTTTGATCTGTACCGACTCGACGGCCAGATACTCTATCTTTCCGGACATGTACCCACGGAAGCTGATGGCAGCATGGCGAAGGTACTCGGCAAGGTAGGCGCAGAAGTCAGCCCTGAGCAGGCTTACGAAGCCGCGCGCAAAGTCACATTGGGGTTGTTTGCCAGCATTGTCGCCGCTGTGGGCAGCCTCGACCGGGTCGAAGCGTGGCTTAAAGTGTTTGGCATGGTGAACGTCGCACCCGGCTTCAAAGTCATTCCGCCTGTTATCAACGGTTGTTCAGATCTGATTCTGCAAGTTTTTGGTCCGGACATCGGTGCGCATACCCGCTCCGCCGTGGGCATGGCTGAGTTACCTTTTGGTGTGCCGGTGGAAATAGAAGCCCAGGTTAAAATACGACTCTGAATCCTGACGCATCATTTAAGGAACCAATCATGAAAAAGATCCTTATCGGCATTGCGGGCGTTCTTGCGGTGCTGGCCGTTCTATTCTTCGTCTTCAGAGATGAAGTGGATTTTGGCCTGATGCGCATGGCGCTCGCGCCGGACCAGAGTTTTGCAGAGGATATTCGGCACACCGCACCAGACTACAGCCAGGCGATGCACTGGGCCGCGTTACCGGAACGTGATGACGATGCTGATGTTTCACCTGTGGGCTTTGATCTGGACAACCAGGCTGCCGCACCGGTGGATGTGTTTTTCATCCACCCTACGACTTATTACAAACCCGACCACTGGAATCAGCCACTGGACGATGAGGACGCCAACACGTTCACCGACACACAGGTGCTGCGCAATCAGGCCAGCGTGTTCAACAGCTGCTGCAGGATCTATGCACCACGGTATCGACAGGCAACCCTGTACGCCTTTATGGATGATGACAACGACGGCGAGGCGGCCATCGATTTTGCTTACACCGACGTGCGCAAAGCCTTCGAGTACTATCTGGAACACTATAACAACAAAAGACCGTTTATTATCGCGGGTCACAGCCAGGGTGGGAAACACGCAGACACCCTGCTCAGGGAAATCAACGGCACACCGCTCATGGCGCAGCTGGTTGCTGCTTATCCTGTTGGGTATTTTCTTGATGGGGAAGACAGCATTCCAGTGTGCGAGTATGCCACTCAAACAGGGTGTCAGGTCACATGGAACTCCGTAGCGCCAGGCACGCCTGCTTTTACCGACACCAGCAAGTCTATCTGTGTGAACCCGCTGAACTGGTCAGCAGACGGTGCGTACGCAGACTTCAGTGAGAATGAGGGCGCAGTCAGCTTTGCCGCAGAGGGAGAAGTTGAACCCGGCATTGCTGATGCGCAATGTGTGAATGGCTTGCTGCACGTCACCGAGGTAAAGTCAGACAACTTCTCAACGGAGATGTTTGGTCCCGGCAACTACCACGTCTACGACTTCAGCTTTTTCCACATGAACATCCGCAACAATGCCCTGGCGCGGGTCCAGGCGTTCATAACACCCTGAAGCCGCGCAAGCGCAGTCAGCTGTATTGCTTGTGCAACTGCTCCAGGCAGGCAAAAAACTGTTGTTTCACCTCCGCAATCACTTCAGCCACCGGTCGAACACTGTCTATTCTGCCGGCAACCTGACCCGTTAGCGCAATACTCGCTTCCATATCACCACCAAAATAGAGATCCGTGGCTTTACCGAACTCAGTCATGGCGTTGGTTTCATTCTCAAATTCGAGACGCGTGGTCTTTTGCGTGCGCAAGGCACGCAAGGCAGGCGAGTGGGCACGATTCAAAAAGACCGTATCGGTTTCCTTGGCATTCACAATTGCATTCTTCCAGTTGTCATGCACCGGAGACTCGGCGGCTGAAACCATTCTTGTGCCCATCTGAATACCTTCAGCCCCCAGGGCAAAAGCTGCGAGCATGGATGCCCCGTCGAGGAAACCGCCGGCGGCAATAATGGGCACATCCACTTTGGAGCGTATTAATGGCAATAGAACCATGGTGGAAACATCTCGAGGATTTTTGAACCCACCCCCCTCTCCACCTTCTACAACAAGCCCATCAACGCCAGCCTCTACCGCCTTTAACGCCGCGTCCAGGCTGGGCACTACGTGAAACACAGTCAGCCCTGCATCTTTCAACTCTTTGGTATAACGCTGGGGGTTACCCGCTGACGTTGTGACAAATTTAACGCCCTGGTCAATCACAAACTGAACGATGTTCGGATCACGCACAAACGCCTGGGCGATATTGACGCCAAACGGTTTGTCCGTGAGGTCGCGCATCTTCAGGATTTCTTCACGTACGGCATCCAGTTCACCTGAAGAGGTTTCGATAATTCCCAGCGCACCTGCATTAGACACAGCAGAAGCCAGCTGCGAACGCGCAATCCACCCCATGGGCGCCTGCACCAGGGGAATCTCTACCCCTAACATGTCGGTAATTCTGTTTTTGAACGGCATTTGCCCTCTCCCTGTTTTTATTTTTCAGCCCGTCAGTCTAACCGGCTGTATAGACTAATTCACCATTCACCCAGGTTTGTCGAATTCCAATCTTGCTCAAAGCTTCGGGTTCAACCTGCAAAGGGTCCTGATCCAGCACTATGAAATCCGCAAACTTCCCGACCTCAAGGCTGCCCACCTCGTGGTCGCTGTGACATTGCCAGGCAGCGTCAATGGTCATGGCACGCAGCGCGGCGGCGGTCGATATACATTCCTGGGGCGACAGCTTTTCATCCGAGCGCCACATGTTGCGGGTGACCGCATTCTCAATACAGCGCAGCGGATTCATCTCGGTGACCGGATCGTCCGAATGGATGGTCCAGCGGATACCTTTGGCTTCACAGGTGCCTGTGCGGTCAAGCAGCGATGCTTTATCCAGGCCAAACACATCCTGCACAAATGCCTGCCCCCAGTAGTAAACATGACCAATCAGAAAACTGGGTGACAAACCCAGCTTTGCCATGCGCTCAATCTGCTCGTCATGCAGAATACTGCAGTGTTCTATTCGACACCGCTGTTTACCCACAGGCAGGCCTTTTTCAGCAGCCGCCTCAAACGCATCCAGGACATTGTCAATGGCGGCATCTCCGTTTGCATGTACACACACCGCCCAGCCAGCGGCCAGGCGTTGCTCAACCGCATTGAACAGTGCTTCGCGCTCAATATAGGCAATGCCGTTGTCATCAGAATTCATGAACGGCTCGCGCTGCAATCCGGTGCGGCCCTGGTTAGAACCGTCACTGACGATTTTCCACCCGGTGTTGCGTACCCACTCATCACCTTCACCCCAGCGGCAGCCGGCCTCGTCCCAGCGATCGGCAACTGCCTGGGCCAGCGAATAACGGAAACGCACCGTCATCCGGTTGCTGTCACGCAAGCCCTGATACAGGGCCAGTTCCTTTTCACCCTGAAACAGACCGGTGCCCTGATCACACAGGCCGGTGATACCCAGGGAATTGGCATGGGCAAACACATCCAGGCAAGCTTGCGCCAGATCAGCGGTTTTTGTGTGCGGATTGTGGCGTGCCACCAAAGCCATGGCGGGCCCTGCTTTAAGCACCCCGTTTGGTTCACCCTGTTCGTCCCGGCCAATTTCAGCCCCGGCAGGGTCAGGTGTGTCAGCTGTCACGCCCGCCAGTTGTAAGGCTGCGGTATTGCAATAGGCCAGGTGTAGAGATGCGTTGTATATGAATATCGGGTGTTCTGTGCTGACCTCATCCAACAACTCTGCAGTGAGATAGTCAGGCCCTTCCTGCAGCGAAGGATCAAACTGTCGGCCCACCAGCCACTGACCACCTGGCACACTTTTGCTGTGTTTTTTAAGATACGCCAGTGCATCCTCGGTCCTGGGGAATCTGAACGGACCCAGATTTTCAAAACTGTGCAGCATGGCAAGCGGTGCCAGATGCATGTGCGGGTCGATAAAACCCGGCAGAATCGTTTTTCCGTCCGCAGACACTTTCTGTTCAGCCAATGCCTCAACAGGTGCATCCTGTTGCGCACCGATCCAGCGTATTTTGCCATCCACCACCCACATGGCATCAGCTGTTGGCTGATCCGGGTTCATGGTCTGGATACGTGCGTGTGTCACAAACACTGAATTGTGCAGAGCCTTTGTCCGTGGAGTCAGGTGGCTGGCCTGTTCAGCCAGATCAACCCCGGTTTGACTCAGCAGCTCGCTGAAGACGTTGGCGCAACACGGGCAGGCAAACGGATCAGCGGCATGACGCGCCGGGATAGACAGAGATTGCCAGTCGAGGAAAGTCGTTTCCTGTAAAGTGTCGTGGCTGTCATCAAACATGGCAGGTACCATCAGTTAAAACGTGGACAGTCTAACAATGAGCCAGAGCACAGACTACGACATTGCCATTATAGGTGCAGGTGCAGCCGGACTGTCCATTGCTTACTTTCTCAGCGCGCATACCCGGGTTGTTGTGCTTGAGGCCGAATCACAACCGGCTTATCACAGTTCCGGCCGTTCAGCCGCGATGTACATCGAAGGCTATGAAAATCAGGTTGTGCGCCAACTGACCCAAAGCGGTAAAGCTTTTTTCTTCACCCCAACACCCGGGTTCAGCGAAACCCCTCTGGTCACACAAGCGGGCGGCTTGACCGTCGCCGGCCCCGGGGAAGTAACCAGACTCAACAAATACCTGGACACCTGGCAGCCGCATTGTCCGGAACTCACCTTGATCAGCACCACACAAGCCAGGGATATCATCCCTGTTCTGAACAGCGACTGGGTCAGCGCTGCCGCATATGATCCCAGTTGGTACAACATAGACGTGCACGCACTATTGCAGGGTTACCAGCGGGGCATCAGGCAACGCGGCAGCACCATCATCACCGATTTTCGCGCTGATCAGATACTACACAGTGCAGATCAGTGGCACTTAAGTTGCCCGGACAAACAGATCAAAGCACGCATTCTGGTTAATGCTGCCGGAGCCTGGGCCAATCATATTGCCGAGCTTGCCCAGGTCAAACCCCTGCCCCTGACGCCGATGCGGCGCACCGCAGCCATCGTTCCGGCGCCGCCAGACTGCACCGGTTGGCCGCTGCTGCATACCATCCGCGAGAACCTCTATTTCAAACCCCAGAGCCCGGGACTGATGGTCTGCCCTCAGGACGAAACACCCAGCGAAGCAATGGATGCCTACGCCCATGACATCGATATTGCGCAGGCCCTCGATACGTTTTCCCAGGTGACTGATTTTGAAGTGCAGAAGGTGTTGCACAGCTGGGCGGGACTGCGGACATTCACACCTGATCGGTTCCCCGCCGTGGGCTTCGATCCTGAGCAGCGCAATTTCTTCTGGCTGGCAGGACAAGGGGGTTTTGGCATCCAGACCTCACCCGGTCTGGGCGCGTTGGCGGCAGAACTTGTCATGTCGCCCTCCGGCTCGGAAAACGGGCCACTTGTCGAACAGATCCGCGCAGCACGGTTCTGACCCTACCCATACGCAGGCCTCCAGGATCGGTTATGCTTGGGCATTAACGGTGCAGAAAATCGGGGAAAGATCATGAAAATAAATGTTGAAGTCGACATCACGCCGGAGGAGCTCCGACGGTTTATGGGGTTACCGGATGTACACGAATTACAACAGGGTATGATCGAACAGTTTACCCAACGACTGCAGTCTTCTGCAGAACAGCGCGACGAATTCATCCAGGGTATGTTCAAAAATGCGATGGGACCCTGGCAGGCGTTTGCAAACGTCATGAACACCGCCGGCAAAAGCAGTAAAGGCGGCAATAAGACCAATTCTGATAAATAGCTTAGGAACAGCACATGAGCGAATTAGACCCCCGTCCCGATAACGCAGACATTGAAGTACGGCGCTGGGCTTCCGCTACTCACATTGCCGCGGTAGCGGGTTATATCATCCCGTTCGGCAACATCATCGGCCCCTTGCTGATCTGGCAGTTAAAGAAGGAAGACGGCCAATTGATTGATGACCAGGGTAGAGAGTCGGTCAACTTTCAGATCACGGTTTCCATCGCCATGCTGGTATCTGCGTTGCTGACACTGATTCTAATCGGTTTTCTGCTGATGTTTGTGGTTGGTCTTGGCGCGCTTATCCTGGTGGTGATTGCCGCCATCAAAGCCAATGACGGTGAAGCTTATCGCTATCCGCTGACGCTCAGGTTAATCAAGTAACACACGGCGCGGGCTTTTTAATCTCGGCACGGCGCAGGCTTTTAATCTCGGCACGGCGCGGGCTTTTTTAGTTTCGGCACGGCGCGGCCGCTTCCCCGGGGCGGACGAGGAGGGCGGCGGCGACCAGCAATCCTGCGGCGAGCAGGCTGGCCATGACAAAGTCTCCGCTGGCATCTGCCATGCGCCCGGACAGCGCCGGGCCGAGCAGTTGACCCAGTGAAAACGCCACGGTCATGGCACTGACCGCAAACGCAACCCGAGTCGGGGCAGCCAGCCGCGCAGCACTCAGACCCAACGCGGTGATTGCGCCAAAGGTGCCCCCCAGCAGCACGCACGCCAACAACAATCCCGCATAGCTGGTGCTGAGTCCGGCAAGCATGACGCCCACTGCTTCCACCAGATAAGCAAGCTTCAGGGTGTTGAGCAGACCAAAGCGATTGGCAACCCACTGCCATAGATACACCGATGGCACAAAGGCCAGACCCACCACAGTCCACACGCTGCGTACATCAATTCCCGGTGTGTCGAGACGCTGGGCCATTGCTACAACAAAAGTTGCCGCCACCACATACCCAAAGCCAAAAAATCCGTAACCGATAATCAACCGCCAGAGGGTCCAGTCAAAACCCAGACCGAAACTCATTTGTGGCGCAGTCGGTATCGGCTGGAACTGATGTTTACCAATCAGAAACCAAGCCACCGCCATCAGGCCGGCAGACAATGCACCCAAACGCGCCCACTGGCTGCTTACATCCCCGCCCCCATAAATGGCGAGCATACAGATCAGTATTCCCAGCCCCACACCGGCAAAGTGCACATTGCCAAACTTCTCCTGACGTTCTTCGGCAAGCACAAACATCAGATGGGTGGTTACCGCCACCAGACAGAACGCACTGGCCACACCACTCAGAAAACGCACCAGCAGCCATACATTAAAACTGTGAGCTTCTGCGCCGAGGTAGGTTGTTAACGCGCTGGCCATGAGCGAAGCCGCAAGCCAGATTCGAATGTAGCGGGACTGGGTAATGGCAGGCGCAAGCAATGCCCCCACCAGATAACCGATGAAATTTGCACTGGCCAGATCACCAGCGGTAGCAAAACTCCAGTTGTATTGCGCCACCATCTCCGGCAACAACGGCGTGTAGGCAAAACGGCCAATACCCATGGCACTGGCCATCACCAGAGTGGCGCTGATCACCCAACGGCTGGCGGCACTGAGACTCAACAGATGTTATGCCAGGACAGACGATCTGACGGGTTCGCCAACGTACAGCGAAGCGGCCCGCCAAACGTCGTCGCAGCTAACCCGCCGACTCGTTGCGCTGGTCCGGCAACTGGTAGCCTTTGGCCTCAAGATCGGCACGCACTACTTTTTTGTCCATTTTGCCTGTAGAGGTCAGCGGAATTGAATCGACAAACAAAACGTCATCCGGCAACTGCCACTTGGCAAACGCGGTAGCACAGTGTGCCAGTACCGTTTCAACGCTCACTTCTTTACCCGGTTCGAGAATCACCAGGGCAACTGGACGCTCATCCCATTTGGGATGCGGATGGGCAACCACACACGCCTGGGCAACACCATCCAGTGCCACGATGTGGTTTTCAAGGTCGACTGAAGATATCCATTCGCCGCCGCTCTTGACCAGATCTTTGGAGCGATCGCTGATGATCAGATACTCTTCCGGGTCGATCTTGCCCACGTCACCGGTAATCAGCCAGCCGTCATGAAATTTTTCCGGTTGCGGATTATTGTAATACTCCGAGCAGATCCAGGGTCCTCGAATGAGGATTTCGCCAACACTTTCACCATCATGAGGTACAGGGTTGAATGCTTCATCAAAGATCTCCAGCTCTATACCCGGCATGAGCTGACCCGCTTTGGCCACGTTTTCAAACTGCTGATCTTCACTGATGGACAGTTGCGACCTTTTCATCACGCGACGAGACAGAGTAGCCAGCGGCGAGGTTTCCGTCATACCCCAACCCTGGATCATCTCCACACCCAGTTCATCCCAGTACCAGCGAATCAGCGAAGGCGGCGGCGCACTGCCGCCACAGGTTAAACGCGACAGATTCGACAGGTCGTACTTACCGGGGCTCGCCTGATACAGGCCTTTGATACCCTGCCAGATGGTGGGCACACCCGCAGACACCGTCACCCCTTCTGACTCAATCAGCTCAAGCAGCCGTGTGGGATCCATAAATCGGTGTGGCATCACCTGCTTGCAGCCGAGCATTAATGCGGACCAGGGTAACCCCCACCCCATGGCGTGGAACATCGGCACAATGCCGAGTAACGCATCCGTAGCAGACAGATTCATCGAGTCCGTCATACACTGCGCCATGGTGTGCAGGTACTGCGAGCGATGTTCGTACTCAACGCCTTTCGGATGCCCCGTGGTGCCACTGGTGTAACACAACCCCAGGGGAGAGTTTTCATCGATGGTTGGCCAATCGAAATGGGTCGGCTTGCCGGCAATAAAGTCTTCATAATCAATCGGATTGGGCAGTTCGGTCTGCCACCCTTCAAAACCCTCCTCTGTGGCCACTACCACCCGCTCGACCGAGGGCATACGGTCCTTCAGAACTTCCAGCAGCGGCAGCGCGTCGGCATCGACAATGATGATCCGGTCCTGGGCATGATCGATGATGTACTCAAGATCTTTATCCGACAGGCGGATGTTAAGCGTGTGCAGTACTGCGCCCATGCCCGCACAGGCGTGGTACGCCTCAAGGTGACGGGAGCCATTCCACATGAACGTACCGACCCGATCACCCACCTCAATACCGGCATCTTTCAGCGCGTGCGCCAGCTGATGCGCGCGGTTGCGGGTTTCAAGATAAGTCTGACGGCGCACACCACTTTCAGTGGCGGTGACAATCTCTTCATTTGGAGCAACCTTTGCGCCACGGTCTAAAATTGTGTGCATCAATAAAGGCGTACGTTGCATGGCCATTGTAGAATTCTCCCAGTTTCCGGTATTTTGCCGCCCAAGCTTAGCATGGGCCAAGGAAGTATTTTGCCAGACAAAACAGCGGCTGAAGAGGCCAATGAGCACATGCTCAATATCCCCCATTCCAGTGCGCTGGGTATGGAGTTTGTATCCCAGGGGGTTGATGAATGTGAGCTGCTGATCCGTTACAGCGACCACCTGGTGGGTGACCCGGACCGCGGCGTGATTCATGGCGGCGCCATCACGGCACTGCTGGACAATGCAGCAGGCATGGTCGCACGCCCGCCTGACATGCCGCGGGAGCAGGCCGCCATTGCCACCCTGGATCTGCGCATTGATTACATGGGGGCCGCTGAACCCGGCCTGGATGTGCACGCCCGCGCGCACTGCTTTAAACGAACCACCAACATCGCCTTTGTGCGCGCCATCGCCTTTGTGACGTCTCCCGATGAGCCAATTGCCACCTGCACTGCAACCTTCATGTTAGGCACACGCGACACCCCGTTTGTCGAAGCTGCCGCGGAGAACACATGAAAATTCTGCAAAACTTGCGTGATCAGGGACGGGGCCGGGATCTTGCTGCCGTCCTGGCCCACATTCCTTATGCCAGATTTCTTGGACTTGAAGTCAACCAACAGGGCCAGGAAGTTATTACGGTACTGCCTTTTACCGAACACCTGATTGGCAATACCACACTACCGGCTCTGCATGGTGGCGCTGTAGGCGCCATGTTGGAGATGACCGCCGTCCTGCAACTGATTTACGACACCGAGTGTGAGCGGCTGCCTAAAACCATCGATGTCTCCATCGACTACCTGCGATCAGCCCGGGCGACCACCACCTACGGGCGCGCCATTGTTACCCGTCGCGGCCGACGTGTTGCCAACGTTCGAGTTGAGTTGTGGCAGGCATCCAGAGATAAACCTGTTGCCGCGGGACACGGGCACTTTCTGCTGTCGCCACTTGCCGGGATTCCCTAGAACTGCGTGCCTAAAAGAATCTGAAAAACAACGTCCGATGCACTCTCGTTCTGCAGATCTTCAATAATGGCAAGGTCCAGCCACAGCCGATCGGTGAGTCCAAATCGCCCTCCAATCGTGCCGAGTACGCCGCCGTCTGCTATCAGCGGGTTACCACTTTCAATCACATCCGTGTGTGCATCAAGCTGAGCCAGAAACTCAATCCGCGGGTGCAGTGGTATCTGCAAACCGACGTGACCAAAGCCCAACCAGGACACCTGAGCCTCAGGCAGCAATTCACCTTGCCCCAGATAACTCACACCGCCGGCCAGCGTCAGGCGTACATCCAGCAGCGCTGAAATGAGGTCGATTTCGTATTCTCCCCACACTGATACGTCCATACCTTCCGAGCCAGACAGGTCTTCCACCTTACCCGTGGGGAATTTTATCTGTGACCTTAAAGCCAATGCCTGACCGGGCCTGTCCATGAGCTGCAGGCCAACAAAGCCCCGCAGGTCGCCATAAGAAGTGACGCTGTCCGAGAAATCCGCATAGACCACGCCGTGGGCGCTGACCAGATAGCCCAGACGCCCTCGTGGGGCCAGAGAGCGATTGCCATCGGGAAGACCAAATAACTCGTGGAACTCATCCACAACCCCATCAAAGGCACCCCCGGTGTGTGCCATATAAGGCAGCTCAACTCCCCATTCCCATCGCTCGCCCAGGCCCCCACGAACTCGCAGGCTCGACAGCACCGACTCACCATCAAAGAAAACAAACGTTTGATCACGTCGTTCACTTTGGAAATTGTTGGCCGCTTCAATATTGACAGACAACTCCAGGGTGTCCGTCAGCGTGCGCGCGCCTGTTGCCCGGGGCATGCCGTAAAGCTGCACCACCGGGCTCAGATTGCGCACCCGCAGGGGGCCGTGCATAAACGTCTGGACGGATTCAGCGACAGCACTGAAATCCGCGCGCGGCGCGCCTGATCCGTCTGCACCCGAGGCTTCATCTGCAGATATCTGAAGGCTGAACACAGTTACAACCAGCCAGGCTATGCTGGTCCGCCAGCGCGAAGTAAATCCCATGTACACCATCTGTCCTGTTCCGATCCGGTCTTTATAACAAAATGAAATGAACACCCCTGTCGTCTTGCGCACAAATGCACCGGCAAAGCACAGGATCACGCGAACTGATTCACACTTCCTGCTGCGGTAAACTCAAACCATACAGACATTCTGGAAAGAAGCAGATGACCGAACTAGATCAATGGCTGTCACAGGTCAGCGAAGAGATTATCGATCCGCAGCGGCCCATCGTCGACCCACACCACCACCTCTGGCGCCAGCCCAACTGGACCTACGAACTGGACGAGTTCTGGGGTGACACAGGCAGCGGACACAACATCACACATACCGTGTTCCTGGAATGTGGCTCCAGCTACCTGCAGGACGGGCCAGAGCATTTGCGATGTGTCGGTGAAACAAGCTACGTGGCAGCGATCGCCCAGGCTTCCCAACAGGATCCTGAACGGGCCACCATCGCAGCCATTGTCGCCCGGGCAGATCTGGACAGCCCTCACCTGGACGACGTATTAGACGCCCATGAACAGGCCGCTCAGGGTCTGTTTCGCGGTATCCGTCATGCAGGCGCCCGGGACCCGCGCCCCCAGGATCTCACCATTGCCGGTCGCGCGCCGGAGGGTCTGTACCAGAATGAAGATTTCATCCGCGGCGTCCAGCGTCTGGGTGAACGCGGCTACAGTTACGATACCTGGCACTATCACCATCAGAACCCATCGTTCTGTGCACTGGCAAAAGCCGCACCGGACACGCTCATGGTCCTCGACCACTTCGGCACACCATTGGGTGTTGGCATCTACGCAGACCAGCGGGAAGCGATCTTTGATCAATGGCAGCAGGACATCGAAGACATTGCCGCCTGCCCCAACGTGGTTGCCAAACTTGGCGGGCTTGCCATGCCCGACAACGGCTTTGGCTGGCATCAACGCGCCACGCCACCAACGTCAGATGAATTTGTGCAAGCCCAGGCTCGCTACTATCACCACACCATCAAATGCTTTGGACCTGATCGCTGTATGTTTGAGTCCAACTTCCCCGTAGATCGGCTGTCCATCAGCTACCACGTGTTGTGGAACGGCTTGAAGAAAATCGCCAGCCGTTACAGCGCCAGTGAACAGAATGCCTTGTTTACAGGCACCGCAACGCGCGTTTACAGATTATGACTCTGCAGGCGTCGACGTCGCAGATTCAGGCCGCCGATGGCCAGGAGCGCCGCCAGCAGGCTGATCATCAGACCGGGTTCCGGCGCGCCGTAACCCGTCATTGGCGCGGGGGCGTAAGCCAACTGAGAGACACCGGCAGCTTTGGGTAACGCCACTTCACCCTCAAGGTTATCTGTCGGTTTTGTGTTGTATACCTGCTGTGACACCGCCACAAACGACGTCCAGCGGCTGGCCAGTTTGTAAGTCAAACCAAGGTCGGTCACCGCCGCCTGCAGTTGTTCATTGGTCTGGCGTGCTGGACGCAGGGGTACCGGGGTCATAAACGTGTGCATCATTTCCGCCAGCATGGTGCGCGCCCAGATCCGACGCACCGCGGGGCGCTGCACTCCCTCTGACAATACCACCGGGGTGCGCACCTGGGCCTGCTGTTGGCGACTGCGTCCCGCAATGGTCACTGTGCCCGCACCGGGCGCCGCGTACCGCCCGGTCACACGAATTGTGTCACCCAGGTACAGATCCGGCAGCACACGTGGCACCAGGTCCGTGACCTGCAGATCACCCCAGTCAATGGCAAGCTCTGTCAACACCGGTGTTTGCAGCCGTTCAACCAGTTTGGCGACCACCGTGTGCATGTGCTCTGCATCTTTTGTCGGGTCAAAGTAACGGGTGAACCCGTGTCCCACTCGACCCAGTTCATCAAGCAGATATCGATTGACACCGGCACCCACGCCAAAGGCAAACAATCGAGCATCACCCCGTAATTCTTCCACCAGTGCCAGCACTGAGTGTTCGTTGCCGATATAGCCATCTGTCAGAAAAACAACATTACGCACGCGCTCCCCCGCAACCGGTGCCGCCAGCGCCTGGCGAATGCCGGATGACATCTGCGTACCGCCTGAACCGCGCAGACTCTGAACATAACTCAGACCATAAGCCACATTCTGGGGGGTTGCTGGCATGGCTCGATGGGAAAACTCAGTTGCGGCATCGCTGAAACGAATGATCCGGAAGCTGTCCTGTGGACGCAGAGCGTGCAGCGCTTCGCGCATGAAGCGTTTACTGGCCTCCAGCGGCAGACCATCCATCGAACCCGAGCAGTCCAACAGAAACACCATTTCTCTGGACAGCACCTGGTCTGCTGCTACTGTCTCCGGCGGTTCGATCAGCAGTGAAAAATAACCCCCCTCTTCGGGCTGCCAGTGGGACAGTAACCCCGCCGACGTATCCTCACCTGCCAGCTGATAGCGCAGGACAAAGTCTCTGTTATCCAGTACCCGTCCCTCCTGCAGGGTGATATCTGCCTGGGTAGATGACACATCACGGATGTTCAGCGGATGGGTATAACTGTGCAGGGCGTGTATGGTGCCTGCAGCTTCGAGATGGATCTGCAGCGCGACACGTTCTGAAAGAAAGGTCTGGGGCAGATCAATGCCGACGGTGGGCGGTTGCGCAGGCAGTGTTTCGAGCACCCACTCCCCTGCTTGAAAAGCAGCATCTGGGCTGGCGCCCGAGGCTTCACTGGTCGAAACCTCGGGCGCCACACCCGCCCCGGCAGGCTGATAACGCGGACCTACAATGAGCGGCACCACCAGTTCATATGCGCCATCTACTTTGGGCACGATATGCGAATAGGCAATTTCAATGTCTATGGTTTGTGCCGGCATCAGATTGGCGACCTGCTGGGTAAACATGTTGGGCCGGTGCTGCTCCAGCAGCGCAGCGGATTTGCCTGCACTTGTGGCAGCTGCAAATGTTTTCTGAGCGGTTTTCTTTTCCTGTATCTGCGCCACAATCACTTCATCACCGACCCGCATGGTCATTGCGTGCACGGCGGCGTGCTGCTGCAGGGGGAACAGATAACGGGCGTTAAGCGGTTGCTCGAAGTGATTAAAGAAACGCTGCTTAACCACAACGTTAGCAACGTCGCCGAAGATCTCTATCTGATAGTCGCTTTGCAGCGCGCTTAAAGCGACTTTTTTAACCCCGTCGGGACCCTCCAGAACGCCTTCAACAGACCCGGCCACATCGGCATAGGCCGGCAGAGTAATGTGCAGACACAGGTAGATACAGATCAGCCTTACATTCATGTTTCGCTCCTTGAGGAAGTTTTTGAAATAGGGGACGACAGCAACATCGAGCGACGGATCACCGCTTCAAACTCAGCCACCTGAGCAGCGCTGACCGCTTCGTGTTCGGGGACGATGCGCTGCACCATGGTCCAGACATCAGCGGGATTACCCGCCCATTGCCAGATTACTTCGGCAATACTCAATGCCTGTTGTCCAGCGGCGGATCTGTAGGTGACATTGACCAGGTAGCTCTGCCGCGCGGGTCGGGCATTTTGAACCCCTGGTGCACTCGACACAGCTCGGTACACCGTTGCGCCCTGTACATGATCAACCCCCAGCAGCTGCACGTCATAATTCATGGCACGTAAACAGATGGTTGGGTCATGAAGGTGTCGCAACGGTGATGCCGTCGTGACCAGCAACAGGCCAAAAGGACCATAACTGGCCCGCGCCGCACTGCCGCCATAGCGGGTAAAGTAGGTTTGCTCCAACGCCGTGAGCGGCGCGTCTTTGCGTAAAAAGCCAGCCGCAACCCGTGGCATTTCCGGGGGAGGAAGGGATGGAGATTTGTCCACGGGTTGCGGTTGGATTGCGCCAATTGACAGCGCGGAAAAAAGAAAGGCAGTGGCAAAAAGAGCGGGATTGCGCTGCAACAACGCCGTCAGAGGAAACACTCTGGCCGATGATAACTGCGCCTCCCCACAGCACCGGGAAAATGCCACAATGATGCCGCTGGTTAACACGACAACAAATACTCCGAGCAACGTATGCGGCAGAGGTGCCATTACCGAAAAACCCAGCAGATCTTCCTGAGCGATACCCGCTGCCAGCAGCGCCACGCGAACGGCATTGAAAATCAGCGCAGCACACAGCGACACAAGCACGCTGCCTAACCCCCAGCGCCAGGCAGGTCTCACCAGGCAGTTCACCAGTGCAGTCACCAGCAGGGCTGTGGACAGCAGCTGGGCCCCTGAACATGGCAGATCTACCATCACATCCCGTCCGGAGATCCCTATGCGGACACCAGAACAAGTGAGCTCGTCGAAAAACGGCAGCAGCATGGTACAGGCGAGATCTGCCGATATCTGTTGCAGGGGGTAACCCAGCAGACGCTGCACGATGGGTTCAACCGGTAATGAAAAACAGAACAGGCCAGCCAGCCAGAACGCAGAAACGGGTCGTCTTCGTGCAGGCAGTTGAAGAATATTCGCCAGCGCATACACATCTACCGCCAGCAGGAACGCACCAATGACGTTGATATCAAGCAACTGGGCAATCAAACGTATCACCGCGGTTACCAGCAACAGGCCGTAGGTCTGCCCAATGTTCGCTCCCTGTTTAGCGAGCGGTGACATCGCCGACCAGCTGCCTAAAGCCAGCACCAGCGCAAAGGCGATCCAACCCACCCCTTCATACCCCGCGTTTTGCCAGGTACCCAGCAGCCAGCTCAAAGGCTTGAAGGCCAGCACCAGGGCGCCTGCAAAAATGGCTATATGGGTCCAACAGAAGATATAAGTTGGCCGGACAATTCGATCTGCGATTAACATGCAGCCAGAATCGCAGATCTCTGTGCACAAGCTGCTCCGCTTCTGCGTCAAAACTGCCGGTTTGTGTGCAAAGACTGCACAGAATTGTGCAAAATATGTGCAAACACCCCCAGCGGACGCTACAGCCGTGAAAAGCTTGCGTAGAATGCCTGCATGCAGATGATTTTAGTTGTCGATGACGACCCCCATATTCGTGAAGTTGTTTGTTTTGCTCTGCAGCAGGCAAACTTTCAGACACTGACCGCAGATGATGGTGTGGAAGCCCTCGCGCAGCATGAAAAACACCATCCCGACCTGATTATTCTAGACGTGCTGATGCCCGAGCTCGACGGTCTGCAGGTCTGCCGCGCGCTGCGACAGATTTCACCTGTGCCTATTGTGCTGTTGTCGTCCAGAGACGAGGAAGTGGACAGGATCATGGGGCTCGAGATGGGAGCGGACGACTATGTGGGCAAACCTTTCAGTCCGCGCGAACTGGTAGCCCGGGTGAAAGCCAACCTGAGAAGAACAAACCAGCTGGACCAGCCAGGGGGACAGCGACATGTCATCACTTGTGGTGGCTACCGGATTGACACAGAGACTCTGCAGGCATGCTGGCAGGATACACAGCTGACACTGACCCACACTGAGTTTCAGATGCTCTGCACGCTGGCAAGCCGACCGGAAAAAGTCTTCAGCCGTGATGCACTCATGCAGGGCGCCTATGACGTTCGCCGGGTGGTCAGCGGGCGCACCATCGACAGCCATATCCGACGCTTGCGGGACAAGCTCACTGACGCTGGTGCGCCAGGCATCGCTACCATTCATGGGGTCGGCTACCGGCTTCTGTACCAGGTTGTATGACACTCCGCTGGCCAACCATATCGTTACGCAGCGTCCTCATCGGCGTTAATCTGGTCGTTCTGATACTGCCTCTGGCAGGTATTCAGTTAATGCGACTCTACGAAAGTGCACTGGTCAGACAGACTGAGTCCGCGCTGATTGCTCAGGGCGCCTTTGTTGCTGCGTTGTACCGATCCATTGTGGCTGAACAGGGTACCCAGGACTGGCTGGCGATGAGTCGTGAAATCGCTCTCACCGATGCTCAAAAAGAGGAGCGCTGGGTACCGTATCTGCCTTCGCTGGATCTGGCCACCTCCAGGGTGCTGCCGCCGTTCCCGGATGGCATCAGCGGGGTCACGCCGCGTCCGTTAATCAAACAGATCGGGCAACGCATGTTGCCGGTGCTCAAAGATGCGCAACTGGTGACTCTCGCAGGCATACGGGTTGTTGACCCCTGGGGTACTATCATCGCCAGTACCGGTACTGATGTGGGTGCAAACATCGCGAAGACAGAAGAGCTCAGTGGCGCACTCAACGGTCAGGCTATCAGCCGCCTGCGCAGTAAAAGCGAAACGGTAAACGTATCCACGCTCGACTCGATCAGCCGCACAAGTAGCGTCCGTGTTTTTGTTGCACAGCCCATCATTCTGCACGGGCGCCTGATTGGCGCGGTGGTGCTGTCCCGAACGCCGCCGAACATCGTGCAGGCGCTGTACGCAAAGCGCTGGCTGCTGATGCAGGGTTTTGCCATGCTGCTGGCCCTGGTTGTTTTCATGTCCTGGATCACTTTTCGCATGATTGCCAGACCGATCTCCAAGCTGGCGGCAGAAGCCCAGGCCATCGCCGGTGGAGACATCAGCGCAAGCGATGCACAACAGCGATTACAGAAACACATTCCACGCACCAAGGAGATTGCCAACCTGCACGCAGCAATTACCGACATGGCGTCGCGGTTGGAAGAGCGTACCGTCTACCTGCGGGATTTTTCACGCCATGTCTCCCATGAATTCAAAACGCCGTTGGCCAGCATCCGCGGCGCTATCGAGGTGCTGCAGGATCATTCTGAAACAATGACAAGCGAGCAGCAGCAGCGCTTCCTGACAAACGTCAGCGCAGACGCAGACCGTCTGACTCGTCTTACCCAGCGTTTAAGTGAGCTGACACACGCGGAAATGAACGATCGCAAACGCAGCCGCGTGCTGCTGCACAGCACAGTTGCCGAGGTCTGCAGTCGTTTTTCCAGCAGGGTATCGATCAGTCTCGCCGGGGTTGATCCGAATCTACAGGTGTGGGGTGACGCCGCCAGCATTGATGCCGGTCTGGAGACTCTGATCGAAAATGCCATCGCGCATGACGCTACTGACATCCACCTGTTTACGCGGTGGGACAGTCACAGCACCAGACTTTTTGTGCAGGACAACGGCAGTGGTATCACCGCGGGCAATCGCGCAAAGATATTTACCCCGTTCTTCACCACCCGCCGGGACACTGGGGGCACCGGCCTGGGCTTGAGTATTGCCCGCGCGCTGCTACGCCAGATCCACGCTGAACTGGATGTCGTTGATGAAGAAGGGCCAACAACGTTTGTCATTATTTTTCCTTCCCGGATAGACTAGCCGTCTGTTCCTTCACTGCCTGAGGCTCACTCATGTTAACGGTTCTCGGCCGGCGCAATTCAGCTAACGTGCAGAAGGTCATGTGGAGCCTGGGGGAGTTGTCGCTGGACTACGTCCGCCAGGACGTCGGGGGCTCGTTCGGCTATCCGGCCGATTATCCCAATCCCAACCACATGGTCCCCACCCTGCTGGATGACCAACAGGTGGTGTGGGAGTCCAACGCCTGCGTGCGCTACCTCGCAAGAACCTACGGCCAGGGTACCTTATGGCCCACAGATCCATCTGAACTGGCAGAAGCGGATATCTGGATGGAATGGCAGCGCAGCGATGTGTCGTTTGCATTTTTCCCGCTGTTCCAGATGCTGGTGCGCGGTTTACCTGCAACGCCGGAACAGATCAGCAAAAAGGTGGCCGACTGCGGTCGGTGCTTTGCGCAACTTGATCAGCAGTTGTCAGGGCGACAATTCATATGCGGCGATCAGCTGACAATGGCGGATATCGTAAACGGCGCCATGGCCTACAGATACTTCACCTTGCCGATTGAGCGCCCCGAACTGCCCAACATGCAGGCCTGGTATCAGCGCCTTTGTGCACGAGGTGCATATCAGAAGCATGTCATGATCGAGTACGGTAGCAATCTTGAGCAATGGAACGCCAATGAGGCTGCCAATGCCAACATCCAGTGAACCACGGCGGCCCTATTTTTATGGCTGGGTAATTGTTGCGATCTGCATGTTACTGGGCTTTCTCGGTACCGGTTTCTATTCTTACTCCCGCGGTGTCTTCCTACCCAGCCTGGCTGAAGCACTGGCTGACGGCAGCCGCTTCTCTATCTCCCTGGGCTTTTCCTGGGCGGCAATTGTTGGTGCGCTCATTTCACCTTACCTGGGCAGATTCCTCGATCAGAATTCGCCACGCCTGGTGATCATGATCGGCATCGGCATCGTGGCTGTATCTTATATCTGCCTTGCGAACGCACAGGCCCTTTGGCAGTTTTACCTGATTGTAGGGCTTGGCTTTGGCGTCGGCATGAGCTGCATGGGCGGTATGGCGTGGCATCGCAGCGTCATATTCTGGTTTGACCACTGGCGTGGCAGAGCCATCGCCTTTGCTGTCATGGGCGCCTCTTTGGCGGGCATCATGATGCCACCTCTGGTCACTGCACTGGTCGACAGCTACGGCTGGCGCATGGGCTATAACATATTTGCCATTTCCACTGCCGTCACCTTGTTACCCGTCGTCTACTTTTTCATGAAAGACCGCCCGGCGGATATTGGCGAAATCCGCGACGGCCACGCTTACAACGCCAGAAATCCCAACGAGCAAATCGAGCTGCCCAGCGACAGCGTTGTCTGGACCTGGCAGGGTTTACTCAGGACACCCGCATTCTGGAGCATTGGCTTGATATTCGGGTCCATGGTCTGTGTGTTTACCGCAGTCATGCTGCATCTGTTCGGCCACCTGCTGGACCTGGGCCTGAGCACCGATGATGCTGCGCTGGTGTTGTCCGCAACCGCTCTGTTTGCCGCGCTGGGTAAGCCCGTGGTGGGTTTTTTGTCCGACTTCCTTGGTGCTCGGATCACGATCTGGATTGCACTGATCAGTCAGGCTCTGGCATTACTCATGTTTACCCAGGCGGATACCTTTGCCTTATGCCTCGTTGCAGCAGCCATGTACGGGTTTGGTTATTCGGGCATGTCTCCGCTGCGGACGTTTGCGGTGTCAACTTCGGTCGGCAGTGCCTCGTTTGCGCTGGCCACCGGCGTGCTGCGATGGATAGAGCTGCCTTTTGTGCTGTCCGCCTCACCATTGGCCGGGTTCATCTATGATGCTACCGGCACCTACAATGGCGCCTTTTTTATCCTCGCCGGACTGATGCTGGTGGCCTGCATAGGTCCGTTCTTTATCAAGGTAGGCGGCGCTGCTGAGCGTCGTGCCCTGGCGGCTAAGGCTGCAGACACGGCTTAACCATCAGCCTCAGGTGCTGGCTTTCTCGGTTTCACAATCAACTGCACTTCAATACACAGGCCAGGCAGCCATTCGCCTAACTTTCTGTTGAAGCGGTACCACCAGTGGTGGTTCTCCAGGCGGCGCAACAAGCCACCGGAAACAATGCGGAAACCCCGCGCTTGTTGCTCTGCAAACCGGGTAGCCAGATCCCGACGGATCGACCGCAGTGAATAGGTCTGTATGTGCTCCGACCGACCGAGCCCAAAACGCTTTACCTGCCAGCGCCTGATTTTGGCAATGGGCTCGGGAAAAATCGGTACGCCAACAATAAAAAGACCGTCGGGTTTGAGTACCCGCTGCACGTTGTCGAGCACAATCTGAGGGTGGTTCAGATGCTCCAGCAGCTGTTCGCAGACCACAATATCCAGCGAGTTATCGGGGAAATCCAGCTCCTTTTCCGCATCTCCCTGGCGAATCTCCCAGGGATTACCCGCATACACGTCCTCTTTGCGAAGCGGATCAATATCCACACCCACCATGTCAAATCGATCGGCAATGCCCGCCGCTTTGACATACAGAAAGGTGCGTCCAAAGCCCGCACCGATATCCAGCAGACGAAATTTCTGCGCGGGATCTTTGTCAGCGAGCCAGTCTGTTAATGTTTCTGCCAGCGCAGGGTAACGCGCAAGCCGCAACCGGTAGTGGACTTTTGCAGGCTCCACACCATAAGCCCAGACATCTTTCCCCGGACGAAATTGTACAAACAAAGGCTTTCCCACCTGAGGAAAAGTATTGAGGAGGCGGGATTCTAAATCATAGTTGCTGCCAAAGCAGCCGTCACAGGCTGAGGCTGAGCTCAGTGCCTGGGCAGTTCGTTTTCGCCCGTGGTGCGGTTGCGGCCATTGGCCTTGGAGGCATACAGACAGGCATCCGCCCGTTCAACAAAATCGGCTGAATCTTCACCCACCACATACTTGGCCACACCCATAGATATCGTGACTTTATCAATCACTTCACCTTTGTCGTTTTTGATCCGTTGGGCTTCCACTATAGATCGGATGCTGTCTGCCAGCATCATGGCGCCGTCCAGCGGCGTGTTCGGCAGTAAGATTGCAAACTCTTCACCGCCGTATCTGGCGAGCATGTCACGGCCTTTTACACACTGCTCCATTTCCTGCGCAACAAATCGCAGCACCTGATCGCCGACCAGATGCCCGTGAGAATCATTAAACGCTTTGAAATGATCGATATCGCAGAGAATGAGGCACAGCGGAGAGCCCGTTTCCCCGACCTCTTTCACCATTTTTTTCAGAGACTCATCAAACGCACGTCGATTCGCCACCCGGGTCAGTGCATCCGTGCGGGAGTCTTTGCTCAGGCGGTCCACCTGGGCACGTAACTCGGTCAACTCTGACGCCATGTTGTGCAGAGAGCCTTCCACTTCCTTGCTGCGGTTACGCGTGCGCGCGGTTTCACGCACAAGCTCTACCACCAGACGATTGAGATCTTCTTTGGTTGGGTCCTGCTGCAGTGACACGCCACAGTTGTCCAGAACTTCGGAAAAGTGATTGATGTCTTCACCCAGGCCACCGAGCTCGGCCAGCACCGATTCCACCGCCTCACGCACTGCCCCCTGAATGCCGTCCACTTCACTCTGCAGCTCGGAGATAAAATACTTTTCGTAGATGGTGCGGCAGGCGGCGGGGTCGAAGCCTTTACCCCGATCAATGATCTGTTCGAGTTCTTCCGCCAGCTCTTCATTACGCTGGGTCACGTAGTCGTACCACACCGCATAATTCTGCGGAATGGTCGGCACACGCTGCTGACTCATCAGGGGCAGCACACGTTTCAGTACTTGTACTGATTCATCCAACGGGACGTCAAACAGTGTGGTCATGGTTTTCTAGCTGGAAGACTTCTATTAAATCTAGCCAATATTCTCAACCGCGCCAGTTTTTCTACTCTGGTGAGACGCCCAGCACACCTTGTTTCACCAGCGCACCGATTTCATCGGTCTGATAACCCAGTTCCGCCAACAGCTCTGCAGAGTGTTCGCCCAGGACTGGTGCATGCCGACGAATCTGTGCAGGTGTTTTGTCAAACAGCGCGGCAGGACGCGGTTGTCGGATGGTGCCGGCGGTAGGGTGTTCGTATTCACGCAGAATATCGTTAGCCAGGATCTGCTCGTGTGTGAGCAGTTCATCCCGGCTCAACACAGGCGCACACGGCACCCCTTCTGCATCCAGGCGTTGCAGCCAGAATGCAGAACTGTTGGTGGCGATCACCTCAGCGGTCAGCTGCAACCGTTCGGTGACATGCATGGCGCGTGCGTTGATGGTGACAAAGCGTTCATCTTCCAGCCACTGGGGTTTGTTCAGTGCCCGGCACATGCCGTGCCATTCTTTGTCAGAGACGGCGCCAGCGGTGATATACCCGTCAGTTGTGGCAAAAATAAGATCCGGCGAGAGCTGAGCACGGGCAGCTTTCACTTCTTTGCCCACCAGCGTGTATCCAGACATGCCCTCCGGCCAGAGATAAGCCAGCATGGTATCCAGCATGGCCAGTCTCACGTGTTGGCCCACGCCTTTGCGTTCACGGGCAAACAGTGCCGCAGTGATGGCCTGGGCCGCGGTGACCGCAGTGGTTTTGTCAGGAATAATGGTGCGAATCATTTTCGGACGGCCGGTTTCACCGTCCGCCTGAATCGCTGCAAGGCCGGAAAGCGCCTGGATCACGGGATCATAGACGCGCTGATGCGCATACGGACCGTGTTCGCCAAAGCCACTGATCGACACATAAATGATGTCTGGGCGAATGGCCCGTACAGCCTCTTCCCCGAAACCCATCCGCTCTATGGTGCCCGGCCTGAAGTTCTGCACAAAAACATCTGCGGTGGCGATCAGTTCACGCAGTATTTTAATCCCCGCGGCAGTTTTCAGATCCAGCGCCAGGCTGCGTTTGGAGCGGTTAGACGAGATGAACGTTGCAGTTATACCGCTTCGATTAGGGCCCGCGCCGCGCACCAGATCACCGGATAACGCCTCTATTTTAATCACGTCCGCGCCCTGGTCTGCGAGCATCATTGTCGCCACCGGGCCTGAAATCATGGAAGTCAGATCCAGCACGCGGATGCCATCAAGCGGCCCGGCGAGAGGTTCGCTGATATCGGTGGGCCTGGTATCCGGACCACTCACAGACCAGCCGCCTGTAACGCGGTGGCTTTTGCCCATTTGTAATCCGCTTTACCGTTGGGCGCGCGCCTGACCGCATCAACAAACAGGATTTCTTTAGGTACTTTGTAACCGGCCAGGTGATCGCGGGTATAGTCGATAAGCGCCTGGGGGTCGACGCTGGCGCCTTCACGTGTGGATGTGACTGCAACGATCCGCTCACCAAAACGCTCATCAGGTACGCCGACCACCAATGCATCCATTATTGAAGCATGCCGTTTCACGGCTTCTTCAACTTCTTCCGGGAACACCTTCTCTCCACCTGTATTGATGCACACACTGCCACGACCTAACAAGGTAATGGACCCATCTGCTTCCACCGTCGCATAGTCCCCGGGAAAACTGTAACGAACGCCGTCTACTTCGCGAAAGGTGGCCGCAGACTTCTCCGGGTCTTTGTAGTATCCCAGAGGCACAAAACCCGATGTCGCGATTTTGCCGATTTCACCAGAGCCAGGCTGCACAATACGGTCATCATCGGTAATGACGCGGACGCCTTCGTTAAGTTGAAACTTTGCCGTCTGTGCAGCTGCGTCGCGGGTGGTGATGGAACTGCCCATGCCGCCTTCTGAAGAACCCATGATGTCTGCCAGCACCATATCGTGATGGCGCAACAAACCCTGTTTGGTCTCCTGGCTCCACATCACGCCGCTGGAAGTGATCTGTTTTAAGGACGTCAGATCATAGGGCGTGCCCCGTTGCTGCGCGGCATCCAGTGCGCCCAACAGGGGTTTGGCAAAGGCGTCGCCGACAATCACCAGATCTGTGACCTTGTGCGCTTCGGTCAGACCCCAGAGTAAATCCGGGTCCAGGCCGAGTTTGGATGTGGTCACCACGGTCCCTCCCAACAACATCGGCAGGAAACCCCCCAGCCAGGCACCAGTGCCATGCATCAGTGGACAACCCACCAGACTGATTGGCGGGGCCTCGATGGCGGCAAGGAAGGTGCCATATTCCGCCATGCTGGCCGGCGGAGTCAGGCCACGCCCGGTGGCGCCCATACCCACAAAAAAACTGGCAAACAGACCCACAGGATACATAACACCTTTGGGCATGCCCGTTGTGCCGCCGGTGTAAAGCATATATACCCCTTCCGGATCACGGGCCTGGCGAGGTGCCGGTTCTGCATCACGCAGACTGCGCTCATAATCTACCGCAAAGTCCAGCAGTGCCTCGGTGCCGTCATTGACCTGAACAAACAGCTTGACCTTCGGCAGCCGATCTTTGATCTCCCAGATCCGCATCGCATAACAGGCCTGAAAAAACACCGCCTCAGCATCTGAGTTATCCAGCAGGTACACCAGTTCGTCCGCCTTGTAGCGGTAGTTCACGTTGATCGGGCAGGCGCCGATCTTGAACAGACCAAACTGCGCTTCCTGATACTCGTTGGAATTGTGCAGATACAACCCTGCTTTAGAGTCAGCACCCAAGCCGTGAGCCTGCAGCAGTCCCGCAATTTTTGCCGCACGTGCTTCATAGTCACGCCAGGACAGCACTTTATCGTCGCAGATTGCAGCCGTTCGACTGGGGTAAAGGTCAGCGACCTGTTCCCACGCCGTAGCAAAATGAAAATCCATACCCACCCTCTCAAAAGTATGCTGGAACCCCGTATCGTACACAGTCGGCATGGCAATGCACTCATTCCTGTCGTTTATCGGTTAGAGGTTAGCCAATCTACAACCAAGTTTTGGCGGAATTCGCCAGAGTCTGCCTCCAACGTCCGGGGTCGACGTCTGCCAAAGCCGCGGTTTATCGCGAGAAAAAACTTTTTACACGTTGGCACGACTATTGAATTGCAAAAGATATTAAAAATTAAGAGCGGCGTTGCACCCTCAGCGCCGCCGACTACACGACAGGACGCGAACATGGCATTCAACAACATAAGGCTCTCTCGTATCTCTCACCCAAGAGCAAGCATCTGGGCGATCGCATTACTGATTTTAGTTTTTCTCGGCTTTGGCCTCTGGGCTGAAGCCAGCCTGCCGGATCTGCAGGCGCAGACGCTGACACCTGATGCTCACATCCACAGCCAGGGCTGGCTTGCGCAGCTGGCTTACGTACTGCACTGATCCCGTGCGCCGCAAAATTAAAGTGCACAACTGAACTGCCGATACCTACAGGGAGAACCGAATGACTAATGATTTTGTCAACCGCCTCAGACGTCGGGTACACCTCGATAAAGACAATGGCTGGATTTTTGGTGTATGCGCCGGACTGGCCAACTACGTTCGCCTTGATCCCACATTCGTGCGGGTTGGCGTGCTGGTCACGGGGCTGTTTTTTCCAAAGGTGGTCATAGCAACTTATCTGGTGACCTGGTTGCTGCTGGACGACCGCTCTGTGTTATCCAGAGATCGGCCTTAAGATGGAGTGATGACGTGCAAAAATCTGTACTGACAAAAAGTGTGCTGATGTTTTTCTGCCTGGGATCCATCAGCGGCTGTGTCAGTTACAGCACCAGCCAGCTTGCCTCCAAAGATCCATTTCCAAACCAGAGTACCCTTTCACACGTACATGCCGGTGCCACTGACTCAGCCTGGTTAATAGAACATTTTGGTTACCCTGCCAGTATTATCAGCACCGCACCGGATACCGAACAATGGCAGTATCACCGGCATATTGACCACACAACCGAAGTACGCGCGTTCCCCCTGCTGGCGGTGAACCTCGCCAGAACCGAGGTCAGGGTATATCACTTTGAACTGGTGGCCGATAAAGTTAAGCGGCATTGGCAGGAAACCGCTGACTGAATCAGGCGGCGTCTGCCGGCTGCGCCTGGGCCGCAAGCTCCTGAAAATCCCGTGCCAGATCCAGCAACGCATCTTTGAGCCTTTCACTTTGCTTTTCTGTCAGATTCGACAGGATATACGAGGCTATTTCACGACTCAGAGCTATGTTCTGGTCACTCACCCGGGTAAATTCCTCGCCGTAGTAAGATTCTCTGGCAGCATTCAGACGCCGGAATTCGAGGTCGAACTCAGGTTCGTGTCGCCTCACCAGTAACTGCATCATGTCTGCCTGAAAACGGCGCCGATAATCCGCCCACAGAACACGTTCAGGCTGGTAAGCCGTTGCGCGCCGACTCAGATATTCACGTTGAGGTTTGAGCAGGCGTCCAGTGAACCGTTCCAGGCCATCAGCAAAATCTTCTGCCCACGCCTCCTGAACCTTATCGAGGGCAACCCCCAATTCATCTTCCGCGATCTCCTGGTTACTTTTTTCAAGCCGCTCAGGCAGCGCAGCAAGCTGCTCGTCGGTCAGGCTCTGCATCAGCATAATGGCCGCAGGCAGCCCCTGATCCTGGATGTCTTCTCCCCAGATAAACATCTGCTCAAACAGGGATTCAATTTGTGCCTCCGAAACACCATCGCTCCACTGGGTGGCCAGACTTTCCACAAACACAGCATATTCGGGTAAATGCTCGCGCCTGTGCCAGGCCATGAACGCTTCAATCTGTGTGTCCAGCAGATCACGTTGCGCGTTGTTGAGATCGAGATAATCACTCATCTGCCATCTCACCAGCCGATCGACGTTGTTGTAGGCAAATTTCACACTACAGGCAGAGGTGCAGAGGATCAGCCCCATCACACAAATGATTCTTGTCCATGCCATTACATCTGATCACTCTGCTTTTCATCGGGCTGATGTTGTTGCCAGGCCTGGAACGCTGCAATTTCTTCCTTCAGTGCAGAGAAGGCGTAAACCAGCACAGCAGCGTCGTCGACAAACCCGAAACCCAACAGGAAATCCGGTATAACATCCAGCGGCATCACAAAATACAACAATGCAGCAACCAGAATCACTATGGTTTTGTTGGACACTTGTCGATAATCGCCAGCAACCCAGGCTTTGACCATGGCAATGGCGACGCTCAGCTGGCGACGCATCTCGCGCAGCTTTTCTCCCCCTGCGCGGTTCTGTTTGCGGTCCGCATTGTTCAACAGCTCCCGCACCCTGGCAGGATCGGTGACGAGCGTTTCCGCCCGACGCCGGAATTCGTTAAATCGTCTTGGCACCTTGTTCAAGCCGGCTCCCCCGCAATGAAGTTAAGAATCCAGCGCGCCACTTCACTGGATTGCGTGGGCCTGTTCAGACTCTGCTTACCTGCCTGGTAGACAGTGTCTCCAAGCACCTCGGCGCGAACATCCATGAGCGCAGATGCGTAGTCCGCAACAAACTCAGGATGACCCTGAATATTCAACACTTGAGAACCCATGGTGAAACCAGCCACCGGACAGAAATCGTTGCTCATGAACACCTCCGCCCCGTCAGGCAGCGCCACCACCTGGTCTTTGTGACTCGACAGCAGAGCCACCTGGGCACAGGTCACCTCTCCCATCCAGGGCGCAGTTTCATCAATATGACTCGTATGCACACCAACGGCCCAGCCCTGCGCGGCCGGGGCCACGCGACCACCAAAAAAGTGGGCCATCAGCTGATGTCCAAAACAGATGCCGATCACCTTTTTATCCGCGGCCAGCACCCGTCGCAGAAAGGCCACCAGCTCATCTATCCACGGCAGGTTATCGTACACGCTGGCTTTGCTGCCGGTAATCAGGTACGCATCACAGGTGATGTCAGCCGGACAGGCAACCTGTACATCGTAGGTGACCAGTTCCAGCTGTGGATCCTGCGCCATGAGCAATTTAGTGAACATGTCGCTGTAATCGCCGTATTGAGCAATGAACTCATCACGCACATGGTCGGTCTGCAGAATGCCAATTTGCACGTTCAGGACTCAGATAATTTCAAAGTAGCGGCCAAGCTGCCAGCTGTTGATATTGCGATCATATTCAGCACATTCCCACAGCCGGGTCATGACAAAGTGTTCAACAAAGGCCTCACCAAAATAATCCACCGCCATCGTAGAAGCGGCAAGGTTTTGCGCTGCAGCGCGCAGGTTCGTGGCAAACTGATCCACCGCAGGCAGGCTGTCCTGAATTTCATAAGCGTTACCCTGCACCGGCGCCTGGGGTTCAAGTTTTTCTTCCATGCCCTTAAGCGCTGCGGCTAAAACAGCACCGGCCACCAGATACGGATTGCCATCCGCACCACCGACCCGGCATTCTATGCGCTGCGCTTTGGCACCCGCGGGAATGACCCGCACGGCTGCAGTGCGATTTTCTACCCCCCAGGTTGCCGCGGTTGGTGCCCAGGCACCTTTCACCAGACGCGTATAGCTGTTGATCGTGGGTGCAATCAGCGCCAGCAGCTCCGGCAGATACTTTGTTAAACCGGCCACCGCGTGACGCTGCAGGGCAGAAATTCCCGCCTCTGCCTGGGCATCATAAAATACATTCTGGTCCTGTCCGTTCTGCAGGGAAAAATGAAAGTGGCCGCTCTGGCCGGGGTAGTCCATCGACCACTTGGCCATGAAGGTACCCATCAGACCCCGCTTCTGCAGATACACTTTGGAAAATGTTTTGAACAGATTGGCGCGGTCTGCCGCCTCGACGCCGAGTTTCGATTTCAGCGCGCCTTCCCACACACCGGGCCCGGTTTCACAATGTAAACCCTCAAGATCGCAGTCCAGCGCCAGGGCATAGTCCATCAGCCCCGAGAACAATTCCGATTCAACCGAAGAGCGCAGCACCGAATAGCCAAAGTTGCCGGGTGTCAGGGGTTTCAGATTCCGATAGTCCTTATCACGCACCGAGTGGGGGCTTTCTTCAAAAACAAAAAACTCGTACTCGAATCCGGCCCGAACCTTCAATCCCAGCTGGGCATATCTGTCCAATACCCGCTGCAGGGCAGTACGCGGACAGATCGGATGGGCGCCACCGTCCGGCAACACAAACTCAGCAATAAAATACGGCAGCGATTCATCCGGCAGCCACCGCTCGGTGTCGACCAGCAGGCGGAAACCGGTGTCGGGGAAACCTGTATGCCAGCCTGTGTAGCTGCCGCCATCGTAGAGCTGGTCATCCACGTCCCAACCGAATACACAATCGCAGAAACCGCCCTGTTTCTGCAGGAGCGCGGCAAACTTGTCCATATTCACATACTTGCCGCGGATCACGCCGTCGATATCGGTCAGACCCAGCTTGACCTTGCTCACCCCTTTTTCCCGATATTGGGCCAGCTTCTGATCCAGTACTTCCTGATCGGCTTTAGACAAAGGAACGCTCCAGTGGATGGCAAGTGCCGCCTATTCTAGCGTGCTCAGCGCTACCCACAATCGCCCCGTGCCTGTGGATAACTTTGAGGATAACTTTTTGAAATACCCGCCCTGTCCTGCAGACGGCGATTTCCACTGAACCGGTGTGTTAGCTGAAAATACGCTTTTTTATTTATTAAATCAGTTACTTACGTATTCGAAGTGATGATGTAGATGAGAAAGTTGCTTCAATATACAGGCTGAAATAGCGTTGTTGGTAATTGTGCATAAACCTGAATGCAAGGAGGTTAGTAGCCACTCACAAGCCAGCCTAGGCTGCGTAACACAAATGTCATATTACCTGGGTTCAGCCACCCCTGCAGGTAACAGTTAGTCTCTGTATTCCAGGGTGGTGACTTACTCCACGATCTGTTGATCATCGGGCAGTTTCACACCTTCCGGCGAATCCAGAATTGGTGACAGTTCGATGAAAATCTGCTCGTCATACGGAGAATTTTTATCGTCCGGAAGCAACATACTTTTTGTCCAGGCAGCATCTGCGGCCGCCAGCGCCTCGCGCAGTTCAAGTTCATAGTTGTCCGCCGGCGCTGCATCTGCCTGCAGGCAGATAGACGCAAGGGCAACCAGCATCGCCTGCTTGAGAAAGCTCTGATTAATGAACAAAGCGCAAGGACCAGTAAAACTGTGTGCCATTGTTTTCTACTCCATTAGATCCTTTGTGGGTAAGCGGATACGCCACCGTCAGCCGGCTCGACAGTGCACCATAGGCGGTCTGCAACAGCTGGCCCTCCCACCCGAGACCCGCACTGCTGAGATGCGCCCAGGACTGTGCGGCACCCTGCTGTTCACCGTAAACGGCATCCCAGAATGTCCACCACTGACCCACGGGCGCATCCAGGCGCAGTGCAGAACTGATATACACACCCTGATCCAGCAGCACCTGACCTTGCGCAAAGCCTTTGCTGGCATGGGGACCGGCCGCGTTTAATCTGAGTGTGGACGGCAGTTCCATCTGACTTAACTGCCACTGCACATCCACCACCCACTTTGGCTGAGCATCGCCAAACCAGTCGCTGGCAAACGGCAATGGCATCCAGGCGTTCAGATCACCCCCGAGGCGCCAGTAAAAATCATCCTGTCCCGGACGGCTGTTGTCGATATTGCCGACCAGAGCCTGCAGCGATCCCTGCGCTGCAATCTTCTGCTCATCCCACAGCTGATGGCCCTCCAGCGCCGATGCAACAAACAGCGCGCGTTGGTCGATCAGGTCATCCCAACTGAAATTATGCAGACCCACGCTGTAGGTCAGTTCACGGCGCTGGCTGCGGGTAAACAAACGGGTATCCGTCAGCTGAGCATCCATCAACAGACCGTCACCGGCCAGGGCGCTCCCATTGTCCAACTGCAGATCCGCATAAGACAAGTGCGCCGCCGCATCAAATCGACCGCCGAGTACCGGCGCGGCATAGCCCAGCTGGAGAAACTGATGAGCACTGTTGTCCAGGGTAGTGAATGCTTTTGCAGTTAGAACATCCCCTGCGCCACGTGGGTTGTTCCAGCGTCCGGACAACGACAGACGTTCCTGTCCAAGTTCGTCGATCCCATAGTTGTCCAGACCAAGGCCACCGACAAATTTCCTCTGCTGTTTGACCTGCAGCACCATTTCACTTTCACCCACTTCGGCACCGGGTTGAAAATAGACTTCAGACTGCACACCCAGCTGCCTGTTCAGCGTATTCAGACGTGTCTCAATGGCCTGCTTTTCAATACGTTTACCCAGCAGGTTGGTAAAACCCGCATGCAGCCGGGCGGTATCCTGATTTGTCACACGAATACTGGAAAGCTGACCAAACGCCACCTCGATGCGGACGCTGGCGTCTTTCACTTCCTGGGTCGGTATATAAGCCGTCGCCAGCACAAACCCCTGCTCGCGCAACCAGTCCTGCAGCGATTCAGCCAGTTGCTCAAGCTGCAGCAGCGACACGCCGCGCTTCTTTTTCTGCGCCGCCACCAGCGCTTTCAGATCCTGCAGATCTCCCCGGGACAGCGTTACCGACTCATCGTGTACGCCGATAGCATTCAAGAAACGCGCAACTTCAGTCAGTTCGGATGAACTGAATCCATGGTCCTGTGGGGCGTCGTTGTTTTTCAGGGCCTGCAATCCAGAGGCAAGCAGCGACTCCGCCGCCGCGCCGTACTGCGCCTGCAGGTCCGCCGGTATCTGCCAGCGCACCTGTTCGATCGCGTACGTCGGCGCTGTCGCAGGATTGGGATCACGCTCACTGACCGGTGGTATCAGGGCCGCGTACGAGATCAAAGGCAGCACCAGGGCAACCAGCACCGCTATCAGCAGCAATAACCACATCAGCCAGGGTGGTCGCTGCACGGTCTGCACCGAGTCTGCATACGCTTCTGAGCGACGTAACGTAGTTTCTAGGTCGAAGCGCGGGACGGTATCATCGCTGCCCTGCACTGGCTGACCTTCGTTCATGCGAGTAAATTTTCTGATCACCTGGCGACGCGCCTCACGATACTCAAGTAAAGAGATTTCACCCGCAGCATGGGCTCTAGCCACACGTCGCAAACGGGTTGATTCCGGCGATAGCGTGAGCAGACTCACGAGACTTCCCTTACCAGACGGAAACCTGTCTGGGCATCACCTTGAGCCGCAATCTCGCGCTGCGTATCAACCTGACACCGCTCTATCGGATCACTGTAGGTGCCGCCGCGAGCAACATAGCTGCTGTTGTCTTTAACCAGTTCCTGAGCGTTGCCCAACACGTGCACAAGCCCGAGTGGATTCGCTGCACCATTTTCTGATGCGAGCATGGCATCACCACGACGCACGCCACCTACATCGATTCGACAATTCCGGTTTGGGTCAGGCTCGCCCTGAGCCGCCTGTTGCCATTCAAGCGCTGTAGGCAATCGGTAGGTATAACCCGTGTGCTCTGTCAGCCAGCGGGCATAGGCCTCCACCGTTTCCACCGCCAGACCGGTCACGGGCAGATGTTCTTCCTGGGCGGGGGTACACAACCTGGTTTCCGCGCAGAAAAGGTTCACATCGCGCCAGCTGATTTCATATTTGCTGATTGCAAATTTCGCCAGACTCTGACCTCCGGGTACCACCACCAGCCGCGGACCACGCTGATCCTTGCTGACCTGGTCGGCACAGAAACTGCCTCTGCCACGGGTATTGCCGTTGCCCACCAGATAGTGAAGCGAACACGGATCAAGCTCCTGATCCTGCAACTGCTGCATCGCACCAAAGCGGGCCAGTGCCTGCTTTTTCAGGGAGTAGGCGCGGTCAGGGTCCACAGCACCCAGCCGGCTGATACATTCTCCCAGTCGAGCACCAATCTGCTCACGCAACTGATCAGCATGATCAGGATGCCCGGCGATCAGGTTATCCAGTTGAGTGGCAAGCTGGCCTACATCCACGCGCAGACAGCTGACAGACAGTGAGCGGGACAACTGTTGCTGCAACCGCTGGGCTGTTCGAGCGTGCAACTCGGCCGCTTTTTCAGCCTGCTGACTGCTTAACGCGGTGTTAAACTGGGTCTGCAGCTGCTGCGCCAGATCAGCATCAAAAACTTTTTCTTCAACTTTCCGCCAGGTTTGCTGAGCCAGTTGTATATCCTGACGGATAAGATCTTCCCGCAGCTGTTGTGCGGCATGATCGACCACATCCATCTGCGCAGCAGCCAACAGCGTTGACCGGCTGAAATAGGTATCGCTGCGCTGCTGCAGCAGTTCAAACCTGTCGAGCCACTGCCCGGTGATGGGTTCAGCTGCCAGGTTATCCAGCGCATAAAGCAGTTTCAGCTGCAGTTCATCGCGCACCTGAGGCAGGGCTGTGAACTGCTTGCCTGCTTCAAACTGCGCAAAAGCAAGGGACAAATCCTCAATCGAACGGATATGGTCCGCATACAATTGCGTGATGCGCGCGCTGATCAGCTCGTGTGGCTGGGTCTGAGCAGTCGCTGTTGCGTCGTTGCTCAGCGGCATGGCCGGACTGAGTGCCCGTAGAGTCTGCAGCTCTGCAAACAGCTGCCGTTCCCAGTTCGTGTCAAAAGCCGGCTCATCCAACAGCTTCTGTATGCGGCTCATCTGTGCATCCACGAGGGTTTCCTGACGCACTTCTTCTTTCACTTCGCTGATGGACGCTGAATCCTGCAACACCACCAGCAGAAGGCTGGCCGTCACCAGACCCGCGGTGGCAACAAGTGACCAGTTACGCCAGGGTGAGGGCGCAAACAAACCGGCAAAAACTTCCTGCACATCCGCCGGGCGATCCTGACGATTGAGTTGCAGCGACTTTTCCAGGATCCGCCAGCGACGGCGCGACAACGATTTGATGCGTTCAGGCTTCAACCCTTCCCGTGCTGCGTCGTTTGCCGGAACGCGGCCGTAGGGATGGTGCCCGGTCAGAATCATGTAGATAACAATGCCCAGAGAGAAAATATCATCTCTGGGCTCGGGATTATCGCCGTTCAGCATTTCGCGGCTGGCATAAGCTGGTGTCAGCGCCGCCAGGCGCGCAGGATCAAACTCTGTATCCTCCGAACCTGCGTTCATTCGCATCGCCCTGGCGATGCCGAAATCCAGAATTTTTGCAACCTTCTTCTGCGTCACAAAAATGTTTCCAGGTTTGAAATCCGCATGCACAACTTCCTCTTCGTGTGCATGTTTCAGCCCAAGCACCATGCCTTCAATGAGCTTCCATGCAAGCTCTTCAGGCAACCCGGAAGGATACGCCTTCAACAGGTCAGCCAGCTCTTCCCCCTGCAACAGCTCCATGGTGATAAAAGGCACGTCATCGTCTTTATCGAAATCAAATATGGAAACAATATTACTGTGGCGCAAACCCTGTGATTTGGAGGCCTCCCGCTCCAGGGCAATAAACGCCTCAGGGTGGTGACGGAAATCATTATTGAGAATTTTTACCGCCACATAAGGCTGCGTGCCACGAGCCTCTACTTTACGCAGATCTTTGGCACGGAAAACACTGCCCATGCCACCAGATCCGATCAGCTCTTCCAGCACAAATCGCTGCTTCAACACCTTAGGGGTTTCGTCGCTGGCAGCGTTACCCGTGCCACTGCTGCTCCGCCAGCTGACCTGGCTGTTTGTGCCTGTGGTTTCGCTGGGGTCACGCATGACGGTCATGTCTTCACGCAGGAGCGTGGTGTCGGTGACGCTTTCGTCGTTGACGTCTTTGTTCCTGAGTTTTTCCATGATCAGTGTTCTGCCCGGGCGACAACTAAAGAGACATTGTCTCTGGCGGGCCCCTGCAGACAATTCTGCATCAGCAGCGTGACCGCTTTATCCACATCGTGCTGTAGAGCGTCATAGATTGATTGGGGCTCGATCTCCCGGTAAAGGCCATCCGTGCATAGCAGCATGGTGTCCCCGGGCTGCACATCAAACACCGCCACATCCAGGTGCAGATCCCGCTGGCCGCCTACCGCACGGGTGATGATGTGTGTATCCGTATTGAGCGCTTCGTCTTCCGTAATACCACCACTGTCTAACAGATCTGATACGGGATTATGGTCGCGGGTGATCTGGCTCATGGTGCGACCACGTACCCGGTACAGGCGACTGTCACCCGCCCACAATGCAACGCCGACTTCACCACGCACAATCAACACCACTACCGTACTGCCAACCGTGTTGCCGTCACATTCAGTGCGAGCGTGCCGGCGCAGATGATCATTCACAGCCAGCATGCCGTCTTCCACCTGATCCACACATTCACTCAGATCCTGAGGCAGATCCAGATCTGCGAGCATCTGCGCAATGCGTTCGCTGGCATAATCACCGGCCTTGTGACCGCCCATGCCGTCAGCAACTGCCCACAAGCCCAGGTGGGAAGAAGCAAACACAGCGTCTTCATTTCTTGAGCGCCGGTTTCCCCGGTGACTGTCGCTGGCACTGGACCAATCCATAACTAGTCTTGTCTGAAGTAGATAGGGGCACCGACATGCAGCGGTTCGCCAAGTGAAATCCAGCCTGCACCCCAGAGTTTGATGCGATCCCGATGCACCAGCGTGACCTGTTCATCCTCGGTCTGCACAAAGGTGCCATTGGTGCTTTCGTCAATCAGATAGAAATCTTTATGGTGGCGCTCGATCCGCGCATGAATACGAGAAGTCAGCTCCCGATCAACAACGAAGTCGCAACTCGGCATTTTGCCGAGCCTGAAGGACTGCCCCTGCGCCACAGCCTGGGCTGCCACCGCAGCATGATGGCCATTGAACTCAAGAACCAGGCAAGGATCTGACTGCGCATCCATGTCGCAACTACCCACATTATCGATTCGGTTACGACTAGGATAGGCAACCGGAGCGTCCTATAACGTGCGGTACTTCACAAGTGAGGTCGCATCAGCCAGGCAAGCAGCCTGGCGGCGCGGTTTAATGCATGAAGTTGAACATTTTGCGGCGATACTTCGCGGCAAGCTCAGAACCTTTCCCCAGCAGTGGGAATATTCGCACCATGGTCAGACGGCCAATATCGTCACGAAATTCGCGGTCGCTGCGCAGGATGTCCATGGCCAGATTTAACGCGCCCTCATAATCCCGGGTAACCGTCAGCCCAACACACTTCTGATATTTCAACTCCAGGTTATCGGGATCTGCCGCCAATTGTGCATCAAGCTCTGCAACGCCTGCATAACCGGCAGCTTCTTCGACAAACTCCAGACGATTCTGCGGACGATCTCGTTCAGGGGTGTCATCAGGTATGGATCTCAGCACTGTACGTGCATCATCCACGTCGCCTTTGAGAATAAGAACGTCCGCCAGTTCCACCCGAAAACCCTGGTTGTTCGGTTCTTCATTAATGGACTGCTGCAACATCGCAACAGCAGTCTCATAATCTCCCGAGGCCAGTACCTGATCCAGCTCGGCCTGCAACACATCCGTGGAAGACTGGGTAAGCGTGTCCAGCAGCGCACGTAACTGAGCTTCGTCCGCAGGACCATCGAGCTGGTCAACTATTTTGCCCTGCTGGACGATGCGCAAGCTTGGCAGACCCTGCACGCGCAGATGCTGTGCAAGGGTCTGGTCGAGTGCTACATCAGACAGCGCCAGCGCAGCTTTGCCACCATACTGCGTCATCAGCGTTTCGAGCGTTTGTTTGGTCTGTACCGAGGGAGGCACCTGTTCCGCCCAGAACAGGACAAACACCGGCACGCTGTTGGAGCGCTCAATAACCTCAGTCTGAAAGGTTTCGGGAGAAATATTAAATGACGCTGGTTCCATAACTAATTTGGTTCGATCTAGAAAAACGGGCCCGGTAGTTTACATCACCTCGCCAAAAGATATCTGGCGTTTGAGGGGTTGTTGGCCTACCCAGCCAAAACCTTCGGCCTGGGTCGCATAATCCAGTGCAGCCAGACTGTTGTGCAGAGGTTGCAGCGTGCGCTGCAGGATGTCCGGCGCATTGTTCTGCTCACTGACATGACCGATCACCACATGCAGATCCGGGTGCGCAATATGCTGCAGCAGTTCATGGGCCTGCTCGTTGTTCAGGTGTCCGTAGTCAGCGCCGACCCGCTGCTTCAGGCGCCGGGGATAACTGCCGTGGTTGAGCATATGGGTGTCATGGTTGGCTTCGATCAACGCATGGGTACAGTGTTTATATTGCTCGACCACATGACGGGTGACACAACCCAGGTCAGACAGCACGCCGATGGTTTCCACACCATCACTGAGCACAAACTGGGTCGGTTCGCGCGCATCATGGGGTACGCACACCGGGTTGATCATGACATCGTCAATTTCAAACGGCTGGTCGCCGTCAAAGGGGATGCCGGCAACGCCGCGCAGGTCATGTTTGAGGGTACCGTAAGAGGCGTAGACCGGGATCGCATATTTGTGTGCCAGGGCTGCCACGCCGCCGATATGGTCCGAATGCTCATGACTGATGAGAATACCGTGCAGATCGCCACCGGACAGGCCGATACGCGCCAGCCGGCGTTCCGTCTGTTTCAGATTGAATCCGCAGTCGATGAGGAACACTTTGCTGCCCACGGCGACCACAGTGCCATTGCCTTTGGAACCGCTGCCCAGGGAAGCAAGCCCCATCAGGCGGCAAATTCGCGGATCAGCACCAGCACCTGTTGCGCCAGTTCAGGATCCACCGGCGCATCGCTGTCCGCCTGCAGCACACTGATGCGATAATCCTGATTGTCGCCTTCAATCTTTATCTGCACATCCACTGCGTCGTCATCATCACAGGAAAACGTCAAACGGCAAAGAAAACCGGGACCATCGTCATCCGCGGTGAACACCGAGCCGGGAATGTTGACCGCAAACAGACCGGTTTGCCGATCGAGGTTAAGAATTTCAACTTCAGCATTATCCAGCGCCTGCCCCAGCGTCGCCCACGCGCGTTCGTAGTCGAGATAAAGGTGTAAAACCGGAAACCCATCAGCATCACGCGCCAGCTCGGTTTTCTTTGCACTGCCAATCTGCAAGGCCACTTTCGAAACCGTCTGCTCAGATACCTTGGCGGCGATATAAGCACCAATTTCATTGAGCAGATCATCTTCGGCGCCAGGTAAATGGCTGGACAGGCCATCAATCACAATAATTTCATCGCGTACCGGCAGCGAGATGCTGTCGTTCTCGTGCCGTACATGCACTTCCGTGGTTAAAGCGCGCAGGCCCTGCTCCACTTTGATCAGGAAGCGATCCTGGCCGGTAATCAGCGGATCGGCACCTTTTGCGTCTTTGAGTAATGTCCGGATCACATCGCGATAGCTGGCATCCTGTATCTGCATCCATTGTGTATTCAGACGGCCGGACTCGGGCGCATCGTACGTCAGCGCAACCCCGTTTTCCGCCATAAACTGTTTCAGCTTGGGCCAGGCGGTCGTCGGCGGTTCGGGAATCACCAGCCAGCGCCGGTCACCCAATCTCTGTATACGGACTTCATCCCGGTTGTCATTGGCATAGATGGCATCGGGCAGGGGCGGCCGGTCCGGGTAAAATCTCGGGTTTGCCTGTGCCGGGGTGCGCGGGATGGGAAACGGGTCGGTTTCACCCAACGGTTTCAGATCATCGGGGAAAACAAGTTCATTATGCTGCACGGCTTCCAGATAATCGTCTTTGGGGTTGAGCAGAAAGCCTTCGCCGTCGTCGTCACCAAACCAGCTGCAGCCCGCCATATACACGCCGATCAATATCAGGATGCTGTGTTTCCAGGTTGCCATTTATAAAGCCCCTATTTCGACAAGACGCGCGCGAACCTGCGCATGATATTTTTCAGACAAAGGCAACAACGGCAGCCGGATGCCCGGCCCGGCACGACCCATTTCATGAAGCGCCCACTTGCTGGCGGTTGGATTCGGTTCGATAAACAGAACTTTGTGTACCGGTTGCAACAAAGCATCCAGCTCACGGGCACGCTCAAAATCTCCCGCCAGATAAGCGTTCAGAAATTCCGCCATTTCCGCCGGACAGACATTTGCGGTCACGGAAATTGTGCCCACGGCACCCAGATCAAGCATTTCCAGCGTCTGTGCATCTTCGCCGGAGAGAATGAAAAAATCTTTATTGTCGATTTCTTCAAGACGGCTGCGTATCTCACCCACGCGCGAGGCATCACCGCAGGCTTCTTTGATACCGACAATTTTTTCATCCGTACTCAGACGGACGACCGTTTCTGCGGACATATCGCTGGCAGTACGAGGAGGCACGTTGTACAACACAAGCGGGCCGTCGGTGGCTTTAGAGATGGCTTTGTAATGCTGATACAGGCCTTCCTGGGTCGGTTTGTTATAGTAGGGTGAAACCAGCAGGCAGGCATCCGCACCCGCCGCCTGGGCTTCCCGGGTCTGATGTATGGCCTCAGCGGTGGAGTTGCTGCCGGTACCGGCAACCACCGGGATTCGACCGGCAACCACATCAATGGTTCGTTTAATCACCTGGAGATGCTCAACGGTATCCAGGGTGGCAGATTCACCCGTTGTACCCATGGGTACAATGCCGTGTGTACCTTTTTCGATGTGCCACTCAATCAAATTGTCAAGCGACGGCCAGTCTACTGAGCCATCAGCCAGCATGGGTGTAATCAGCGCAACAATGCTGCCCTTTAACATGGCTTCGACCCCACCTGTTTATCAATTCTGAAAATAAAGGCGGAATGGTACGCACGCAGACCCGCTTGAACAAGCACACCTTGGGGCAGACCCTCGCCTGAATGCTGACCCTGCAAATTAAACGCGTCGACTAAATGGCTGCGTCCGTGTCCTGGGCATCGTCGCTTGCGCGCCTATCCCCAAAGTCGTCGCTTGCGCGACGGGGCCAAGCTTTGTAGATGGCTTTGATGAGGGTGGCCAGCGGGATTGCAAAAAACACGCCCCAGACGCCCCAGATGCCGCCAAAGGCCAGTACCGCGACGATAATGCTGATCGGGTGCAGGTCAACCACTTCTGAAAACAGCAGCGGCACAAGCACATTGCCATCGAGAAACTGAATGACACCGTAAACAATCATCACCGTTGCCAGATCCCAGGACCAGCCAAACTGAATGATGCCGACAATAAACACCGGCACGGTGACCACCGCTGCACCCACAAACGGAATCAGAACCGATAAACCCACCAGCACGCTCAACAGCGCGGCGTAGTTAACACCCAGCACGGTAAAGCAGACAAAGGTGGTGGCGCCGACAATCAGGATTTCTATGACCTTGCCGCGCACATAGTTACCCAGCTGGACATTCATCTCACTCCCCACCGAAGTCAGCAGAGGTCGATCCGCAGGCAGTAACGAGTGCAGCCAGGCCAGCAGTTCATCTTTGTCTTTCAAAAAGAAGAAAATGGAAATAGGCACCAGAACGAAGTAGAGGATCAATCCCAGAAGTGAAAACACCTGGGAAAAGGCCGTTTGAAAAACCGTGGCGCTGAAATTGCCAAGCTCTCTGGCTGCCTGATCGATCAGCGAGGATATCTGGCTTTCGGTAATGTACTGGGGATATCTTGCGGCTAACTCACCGACACTGTCCTGCAACAAAGTAATCACAGCAGGCAGCAGACCAATCAGTCCCTGCATCTGCTTCCACAACAGCGGTACCACGACAACGAAGAAAGCCAGAATTAATCCAACAAACAGCAGAAAGCTCAGATACACCGCCAGTAAACGCGGTACCCTGATACGCTGCAGCCAGTTAACCACGCCCTGCAGCAGGAAAGCGCATACCAGGCCCATCAATACCGGTGCCAGCACGCCGCCCAGGGTCGCCAGCACCACAATGATAAAACCCAGCAAAGCAATGAGATAAATCGCTTCTTCATTGGAGAAGTACTCATTAACCCAGCTGCTGATAACGTTAAGAAATTTCACTGTTTTTTCTGCAGAAGGTAGGTGTACACGCCTTCAATCTCTTCACTTTGCAGCAGAGTATGTCCACTCTGCTGGCAAAACACTTCAAAATCACGTACCGAACCCGGATCTGTCGCCAAAACCTTTAACCGCGCCAGGGCGTCCATTTCATTCAGCGCTTTTTTCGCTTTCAGCAGCGGCATCGGGCAATTCATACCTTTGACGTCAAGTATGCGAACTTCTTCAGTCATAACGGTCCAAATGTGTGATCAGCGCCATGGCACCCTGCGCAGGACGCTGGTCGGAACGAATAATCGCGTATAGTAGCTGTTATGAGATTGAGTGCTAACAGAAAAAATAGTTATCGACGCGTGCTTACGCACCTGGCGCTGATGCTTGTCTGTTTTCAGTCAATCCTGGTTCAGGCCAACCCGAATCAGTTACCCAACCTCGGCGACAGCTCATCCAGTCTGATTTCACCCCAGTTGGAGAAGCAGATCGGTGAATCCTTCCTCAAACAGATCAACGCAGCCCTGAACACGGTTGATGATCCTTTGATTAAGTATTATGTCTCCGGTCAGCTCACCAACCTTGCCCAGCACTCGGAACTCAGAGATGCCATCATGAGTGTGGTCATCATTGATAATCCAGAGTTGAACGCCTTTGCCGCGCCAGGTGGGGTTGTCGGCGTCAATCTCGGCCTGCTGCTTTCCGCCCAGGATGTACACGAATATGCGTCGGTCATGGCGCACGAACTGGCCCATCTGAGCCAGCGCCACTTTGCCCGCCGCGTTGAAGAGCAGCGCGCCCAGACTTTGCCGACGCTGGCATCTCTGATCGCCGCTCTGGTCATTGGCGCCGCTGGTGGTGGCGATGCAGCTATTGCCGCCATCAGCACAGCCCAGGCCGCCTCTGCTGCAAACCAACTGCGCTACAGCCGGGACCGGGAACAGGAAGCAGACCGCATTGGCTTCAACACCCTCGTCCGCGCAGGACACGACCCTGCCGCCATGTCACGCATGTTTGAACGGATGCAGCAGGCCTACCGCTTTACCCGCAAACCGCCAGAGTTTCTCCTGACCCACCCTTTGTCAGAAACCCGAATTACGGATGCGCGCAACCAGGCGATGTCCATCGAACGCAAAGAGTACAGCGATTCCCTCGATTATCAGCTGATGCGAACCCGCGCAGTGGTTCACTTTCAGAATAACCACGCCCAGGGTATTACAGAATACCGCAGCCGCCTGCGTGATAACCCCAACGATGCCGCGGCCAATTACGGTCTGGCGTTGTCATTGAGTCGAAACGGGGAGCACGATGAGGCATTGCTGCGGGTTGAAGAGCTGCTTAACGTGAACCCGCAGAGTATTCTGTACAACAGTGCCTACGCGGAACTTTTGATCGAAGCCGAACGCACTGAACAGGCAAAAGCCCTGTTGGAGCAACAGCTTGTGCTGAATCCGGATAACGCACCGCTGTCCATGTTGTATGCCAAAGCCTTGAACCAGGTCGGCCAACATGAAAAAGCCGAAGCCGTTCTGGAGCGTCAATCCCAGGTGAGACCTAACGACGTTGATGTCTGGTACGAGCTGGCAGAAACAGCTGGTCTTGCAGGCAACATCACCGGCGTCCATCTGGCACGCGCAGACTTTTTCTATCTGCACGGCGCTTACCACCGTTCAATTCAACATCTTGAGTATGCACAGCGTCTGATACGACGCGACAACCCGCAGATGCAGGCCAAACTCAGCCAGCGCATTCAGGACCTGCGCACTGCCATTCGCATACAGCAGCAAAGCTGAGCCCAGGGCGCTGCAGGTTTAACGCTGACGCTGGAAATCCAGCATTCTATCCAGCGGCATCTTCGCGCGAGCGCCAACCTCAGGATCAACCAGAATCTCGCAGCCGGAGCGGTAAGTTGCATCACTCACCAGGCGCGCAAGCGTCTGCAGCTCGTTCATCGCCATCCATGGACAGTGCGCACAACTTCGGCACGTGGCGCCGTCTCCCGCGGTGGGGGCCTCAATGAAACGTTTGTGCGGGTTTAACTGACGCAGTTTGTGGAAAATTCCCTTGTCTGTTGCCACAATAAACGTATCGTTAGGTAGTGTAGTTGCAGCCTTGACAATGGCACTGGTGGAACCCACCACATCCGCCAGCTCAACCACTCCTGCCGGAGATTCTGGGTGCACCAGAATGGCTGCCTGCGGATAAACTTTCTGTAAATCCCGCAGCGCTTTGGCTTTGAACTCTTCGTGCACCACACAGGCGCCGCTCCACAACAGCATGTCTGCATTGGTCTGCTTCTGAATATAGCCACCAAGGAATTTGTCCGGCGCCCATAAAATCTTTTCACCGCGATCCCGCAGATGACCAACGATATCCAGCGCACAACTGCTGGTAACCACCCAATCCGACAGCGACTTCACCTTTGCAGAGGTGTTGGCATAGACCACAACTGTGCGGTCCGGGTGCTCGTTACAGAAGGCTTCAAATTTGTCCGGAGGACAACCCAGATCCAGCGAGCATTCCGCCTTCAGCGTGGGCATAAATACACGCTTTTCCGGCGAGAGAATCTTCGCGGTTTCGCCCATAAAGCGAACGCCTGCAACAATCACATTTGCTGCGTCGTGATCACGCCCATACCTTGCCATTTCCAGCGAATCAGAAACAAATCCGCCCGTGGCTTCTGCAAGATCCTGAACATCCCCATCAACGTAGTAATGCGCAATCAGCACCGCACCCATGGCTTTGATCCCTTCCGCAATACGCTCTTTCAGGGCATCGCGGGAAACATCGTCAAGGCGTTCAGGCTCGTATAATGGCACCTGTTGGGCCGGCATGGTGTAGTCCGGCAGATTCTGCGTGCTCACTCAATTCTCACTGTCAAAACGGGCACTAATTTTAATGTCTCAGCGGTAAAAAGGCGACCATCGGATTTATAGGGGTTTACCGGCGACTGGCGTAAACTGCACGGATGAATCCCACTGCAGCATTCCTGGTTTCAGCACGCAACAGCGGCAATGATAACCCGACGCGACTACCGCAGATACTCCGCGAGGGCGGTTGGCAGGTGAGCGTCATCGATCATGAACAGATCTTTATGCTCAATGCGCAGGTTCATCTGGGACCACACCCGGCAAACGATTTCGATCTGATCTGGCCGCTGGGGTTCGGACCACGCCGGAGTTTCGCCGATCGCCTGCAGATGTTGCATCTGATACAACCCGCAAAGCTCATAAACCCTCCTGGCGTTTACACCTGGGCACACGGAAAAGCCGCGTGGCTGGAGCATGCCCCTTTATCCTTGATCAGCAATCAGGCTGAGCAGCTTAAAGCTTTCATGCAGGAAAATGGCGGTGAATGGGTGCTGAAACCCGCAGCCGGCAGTTTTGGTGAGCACGTACAACGCATTAGTTCTGCCGCAGAACTGGACCACATTCTGCAGATTCAGCCGGGGTACTGGTTGTTACAGCGTTTTATCGCCGATATCAGATCCGGCGAAACACGTACGCTCATATGCGGATCGGAAATTCTTGGCAGCTACCTGCGGCTGCCTACGGACCAGCTGCACGCCAATCTGGCGCAACAGGGCCAGGCGCTTGCCGTGGACGTCGACCAACCTGCCCAGGCCTTGATCGACCGGGTTCACCAGCAATTGATTCACGCAGACATTGGCTTTGCGTCCATTGACACCGTCGGCGGCTACCTGATGGAAGTGAACGTTGCCAACCCCGGCGGCCTGGCTACCCTGGCACAAGTCTATGGCGACGCGTTTAACACAGAGATGCAGGCACGCCTTTTGAGCACACTGGCCAGGCGATTCCGCTGAGGCCAAAGTGGCTGATCAGCCAGATACCCGTTGTGGAACACAGATTAAGGAGACTTTTGATTAATGAACAGCATCGTTGTTGCGTTTGAGGATCATCTGCTTTATTTCCTCAAGGCGATCATGGCGTACGTCGATCTGCTGGACATGCCAGCGAATCAGCGCCTGTTTACTCGGATGATCACCTAAACGATACGTTTCCAGCGATACCTGCAGACGCTCAATTTCTGCGGCCAGCAGGTCCAGCACATCCTCCAGAGAGGGTTCAGGATCCGCCTGATGCTGGCCGCAATCCTCAGGCATAACAGGTTCGTCAGGCAGTGCCACCATCTACCCTGATTGTTGTGCCGGTTGTAAATGAACTGGACCGGCTGGCCAGGTAAAGGGCTGCGCCAACAATTTCTTCCGGCTCACCACCTCGCTGCAGGGCCAGATTGGCTTTGGCATTTTTCTCAAAAGCTGCCATATCCCAGGCTTTGGAGATATCGGTTAAAAAAGGCCCGGCAACAATGCAATTGACCCGCACTTTGGGACCGTAGGCGAACGCGAAGGAACGGGTCAACGCGTTCAGACCGGATTTTGCTGCGCCATAGGGTTCAGAACCGGGAGATGGATTCAGCGAGGCTGTGCTGCTGATATTTATGATGCTGCCGCCATCGCCCGCGGCCATCTTCTCACCCACACAAGCCATCAAACGGAAGGGACCTTTCAGGTTTACACCGATCACTTTGTCAAAAAGTTCTTCGCTGATCTCGCTGAGTTTGCCATACAGTGGCGACATACCGGCGTTGTTAATCAGTATATCCACGCGCCCGAAACGCGCGTAGGCAGCCTCTACCAGGGCATCAACTTCGTCCCAGTGACCAACATGACAGCCAAATGCCATTGCCTGCCGGCCCATTGCTTCGATTTCCGCTGCAACGCTTTCACATGCATCCGCTTTGCGACTGGTAATGATCACGTCGGCACCGCGCTCTGCCAGCGCCAGCGCCATCTGACGCCCCAAACCTCGACTACCACCGGTAACCAGTGCCACCTGATCTGAAAAATCCAAAAGCCTGTCTGTCACTGTTCCTCCTGACAAGAGCTGGGTTAACGATATACCTGCCAAAGCGCTAGCTGCTAAAATACGCTGTTCTAATGCGGCAGTGCTGTGATGTTCAAACAGCATAACTGCAGAAGCCTGGTGGGGGAACCATGGACCCCTGCCAGCCTTGCACCGCAGTGGCTGATTATCTGTTAACGCCCGCAACATAAGTGGGCACATTGGAAGGAGTTTTAGTATGGGAATGCTTGACGGCAAAGTTGCACTGGTTACCGGTGCTGGAGGCGGACTTGGACGTGCCCACGCCCTGTTACTGGCGCAGGAAGGCGCGAGCGTCATTGTCAACGACCTCGGTGGAGCACGCGATGGCACCGGTGCCGGCACTTCAATGGCAGACCAGGTAGTGGATGAAATCAAAGCCGCTGGCGGTAAGGCAGCCGCCAACTACGGCTCTGTCACCAGTCGTGAGGATGCACAGGCGATGGTTCAGGCCTGCGTCGACCACTTCGGTAAAATCGACATTCTCATTGCCAATGCAGGCATTCTGCGCGACAAATCGTTCAAAAATATGGATGACAGCATGTGGGACGCTGTCATCGACGTACATCTGCGCGGCACTTACCTCACCACCAAGGTGGCCTACGACAAAATGATCGAGCAGGGCAGCGGCGGTCGTATCATCATGACCAGTTCCACTTCCGGACTGCTGGGCAATTTCGGACAGACAAACTACGGCGCTGCCAAAGCGGGTATCGCTGGCTTCATGCGCTGTTTGTGGCTGGAAGGCATGAAGTATGGCATTACAGTGAATGTGTTAGCGCCTACCGCAACCTCACGTATGACCGAGGACATTCTGCCGGAAGACATGCAGGATAATTTCCCCCCGGAAGCCGTTTCCCCACCTGTTGTTTATCTCTGCACGGATGATGCCAAAGACATTACCGGTCGCCAGTTCCTGGTAGGTGGTAACAGTGTACAGCTGTTGTGCTGGCAACTGACGCCAATTGCAAAACGCGATCTGTCAGAAGGTATCTGGGGTGTTGCTGAAATCGGCAAAGAGATCGAAGCCAGCAAAGAACACTGGCCGCCGATCAACCCTATGCGCGGTTAAACAATTAGAAAGCACTACAGTGCGCCATTGTCTGCAGGGGCAATGGCGCACATTGTTCAGTCATAAGAGACCACTTCATATTCAACGTTGTCGTGGTCGTTAAAATAGAACCTGCGCCCGGGTGCATAATCGCCGTGATTATACGGAGCAAAACCCGCAGCACGGACACGCTCCTCGACCAGATCCAGATCTTGAACCACAATGCCGACGTGGTTCAGCCCGCCTGGCATGGCATGTGCCGGGACGTCTTCACCCTCGGCCGCTGTTGCGTCTTGGGCATGGCTGTAAACCGCCAGGTAATGATCCTCTCCGCCAACGTGAACGGTGTGGCCCCCCAGTTTCGCAGGGCCCTGCCAGCGTATCTGCCAGTCAAACAGCGCGCACAGCATGGCTGCTGATCTGGCAGGTTCACTTACCGTGATGTTCACATGTTCTAAAATTGCCTGTTGCATATCACACCTCTTTTCTTCTATGTTCCCCACAGGCTAAAACCTCAACCTAACTTGAGGTCAAGCTTTTTTTCGGCTTTTTTTAACCGCCCAGGCATCTGTATATGGCAGAGACTTACATCAGCATTGGCGCTATCTCCGAGCGAACTGGCTTGAGCGTATCCGCGATCCGGTTTTACGAAACCCAGGGGCTCATCACCCCCTCCCGCAATGCCGGTGGACAAAGGCGTTTTCTGCGTTCAGACATACGCCGCCTGTCTTTTGTGCAGATTGCCCAGCAACTTGGATTTTCCATCGATCAGATTCGCCAGCAGCTGCAGAAACTACCTGACAACCGCACACCCACGCAGAAGGACTGGGCGAGGATCAGCAAAACGTTCAAGGCAGACCTTGAAGCGCGCATTGGTGTGTTGACACGAATGCGTGACCGCTTAGACGGATGTATCGGCTGTGGTTGTTTATCCTTGCAGAACTGCGCGTTATACAATCCTGCGGACAAAGCCGCCCGAAACGGGACAGGACCACAATTTGTACTCCACGAACAAAAATGACCCCGCTGTAGCCTCTTTTAATGATGGCTCGGTCTGGATGCTGCTGGCCATCAACGTTATTGCTCTGGCAACGGCCATCTGGCAGGGCTGGAGCCTGGCGGAACTGATGCTGATTTACTGGGCGCAAAGCCTGATCATCGGTGCCAGCTATGTGCTGCGCATCAGCCGACTTGGCAACTACTCGACACAAGGCTTTCGCATTAACGGCCGCAGCGTCAAGCCGAACGCCGCAACCAAGCGCAAGACCGCTTTTTTCTTCTGCGTCCACTATGGCGGCTTTCACGCGGTCTACCTCATGTTCATCCTGCAGGATCTGCCCGCAGACATTCTGCTGGATCCGGGTTTCCTTGCCTGTACCGTGGGATTCGCCGTCAACCACGCCTTTTCTTACCGCTATCATCAAAACAGAGATGAACAGGGCAAACCCAATATCGGCAACCTCATGTTTACTCCCTACCTCAGGATTCTGCCCATGCATCTGACCATTATTTTCGGCGGTGTTACCGGCAGCGCCGGCGCTGGTCTGTTGATATTCGGTGCGCTGAAAACAGCGGCTGATGCGGTTATGCATGTGGTGGAACACCGGCGTCTGGGCACCTCCGCCCCGCAGGAGGAAAACATTGAGGCGGAATTAGATGCTGACCATTAATCAGCTGATCAACGTCCTGCCGCAACAGGGACAGGTTGAGTGGATCGGTTTAAGACCGGCAAAAAACGAACCGATGCAGAGTGTCAGCACCGCAACGGCTATCGCCGGGCAGGGGCTTGCAGGTGATCGTTACAGGAGCACCGGCGGCAAACGCCAGGTCACGCTGATTCAGGCGGAACACGTGGAGGCACTGCGTGGCATGCTGCATTTCCCCGACCTTGCGCCAGACATATTGCGACGCAATATTGTTGTTCGCGGCATCAATCTGCTGGCACTTAAAGACAAAGAATTCCGGGTAGGTGATGTAACCATGCGGTTCACCGGTTTATGCCATCCCTGCTCGAAGATGGAGCTGGCACTGGGCCCGGGTGGCTACAATGCCATGCGCGGGCATGGTGGTATCAATGCAACAATTCTCAACGACGGTATGATTACCATTGGCGACGTTGTGGCAGCAGCCGACCCCACTAACTGATCAGGTCCCAGTAGGGTTGCTGCGCAAAGCGCGCACTTAACAGCTGTACAAACAACCTCACTTTGCTGGAGAGATGCCGATGCCGGGGATACAGTGCAAGCAGGCTGGTTGACACCGGCGGCGTGCCCACCAGCACTGTACGCAGTTGCCCGTTCTGCAGCGCGTCACCCACAATAAAGGTGGGTAACAGCACAATGCCATTGCCCGCAATGGCCGCGTCACGCAGTACCTGCCCATTGTTAGACCACATGACACAATTGATCGGCACAGACTGAATTGTGCCACCCACCAGCAGGCGCCAGCTTGAGCCGGACGCCTGATAGCCGTAGTGCAGACAGCGATGGTTTTTTAACGCCTGGGGCCCAGATGGCTCGCCATACTTGTGCAGATAAGCTGGAGAAGCACAGACCACAACTTTAGAGGGCGCGATTTCCTGCACCACCAGGCTGGTTGATACCGGCATTTCACCTATACGCAGGGTGACATCAAAACCTTCTTCGAGAGGATCAACAAAGCGGTCATTGAGTACCAGCTCAACCCGCAGGCGCGGATGCTCCGCACAGAACTGCGCCACCAGCGCCGACAGATGCAGGGTGCCGAAAGACATCGGCGCATTGATGCGCAAATCACCGGTGGGCTCATCCTGCAGTTCGCGCACCGCATTTACCGCATCGTCATAGTCTGCGAGCAGACGCACGGCATGTCGGTAGAAACCTTCACCTGTGGAGGTCAGGGTGACAGACCGGGTACTGCGCCGCAGCAGCTGCGCGCCCAGCTCATCTTCCAGCCGTTGCACATGCTTGTTAACCACCGAGCGTGACAATCCCATCTGTCGGCCGGCGGCTGCAAAGCCCTGGGATTCCACCACCTGAACAAACGACTTCAGCGCATCTAACCTGTCCATTACCTCAGTTTATTGTCGCTTTTCAGGATACGCAATGCTTCTAATCCGACTTATTGTCTTCTTTTCAGAAGCTATCACAATAAACATCATCAGTTTCAGGAGACCATTGCGATGCAACAGATCCGCAGAGCAGAACAACGAGGCCAGGCAGATTTCGGCTGGCTCAACAGTCGCCACACATTTTCGTTCGGCAGCTACTATGATCACGCGCAAATGGGTTTTGGCCCGCTGCGCGTCATTAATGAAGACCGTGTAGCGCCCGGCGCGGGTTTCGACACCCATGGACATCAGAATATGGAAATTATCTCCTATGTCATTTCCGGCACCATGGCGCATAAAGACAGCCTGGGAACCGGTTCAGACATCAGGCCCGGTGAGATACAACGTATGACCGCGGGCACCGGCGTGCGTCACAGTGAATTCAACGTATCCTCCACTGAACCACTGCACTTTCTACAGATCTGGATCCAACCGGACGCACAGGGACTGCAACCCGGATACGAACAAAAAGCGTTTGACGATGTGAACAGAGACAACCGCCTCATGCTGGCTGCTTCACGCGACGGTCGCAGTGGTTCGGTCAGGCTGCACCAGGATGTTGACCTCTACCTGGCAACGCTTCGCGACAACACGTTGGTGGCGCATCAGCTCGCTGCAGGACGCAGGCTGTGGTTACAGGTCGTGAGCGGAAAGATTGCCGTGAACGATACCCAGCTGGCTGCCGGCGACGGCTTGGGTGTACACAACACCACCTCTGCTGCCATGCGCATAAGCATGCACAGCGAGGCGGCAGAACTACTCTTTTTTGATATGACCGCATAAATCTGAACTTAAGGAGCATAACCATGACACAGATAAACAAGCCAGCAGAGACAGCCGTAGCCATCCAGCCATTGTTAAGCCGACGCTACAGTCCGTATCGCTTTGACCCCACACGTGATGTGGCACAAGCGGATCTGCAGGCAGTATTCGAAGCCGCACGCTGGACCATGTCGTCATACAACGCACAACCCTGGCGTTACATTGTGGGCGTAAAATCCCGCTCTGCGGATGTATGGCAGCAGATCTTTGATGTGCTGGTGGAAGGCAATCAGGGTTGGGCACAATACGCACCGGTGCTGGCGCTGGGAATGACAAACAGCGTTTTCACCCACAACGGCAAGCACAACAAAGCCGCCACACACGACCTGGGCGCGGCCTCTGCGAACCTCACCTTCGAAGCCACCGCGCGAGGCATCAGCGTGCACCAGATGATTGGCATCGAACCTGAGAAAGCCACACAGATTTTTACCCTGCCGGCGGAGATTGTCCCCCTGACCGCAATGGCCATAGGTTACGCCGGTGACAACCCTGAGCTGGCTGCGGCTCTTGCCGATCGGGACCAGCAAGCCCGGGAGCGGATGCCGGCATCAGAGTTTCTCATGGCAGGCAGCCTGTAAATGAACCTGGATGTCATCATCTTACTGCTGGGTGCAGTCATCGCTGTCCCCCTGTTTAAACGCCTCGGTCTGGGTTCAGTGCTGGGATACCTTGCAGCGGGTGCGCTCATCGGGCCCTGGGCATTTGCTCTGATCGATGATGTGGATGACATCCTGCATTTCGCAGAACTGGGGGTGGTGATGTTGCTGTTCATCATCGGCCTGGAGCTGAAACCTTCGCGGTTATGGGCGCTGCGGCGATCAATTTTCGGCTTTGGCAGTGCGCAGCTGTTTGTGTCCGCGCTGCTGATCGCCGCGTTTGCTCATGCACTGGGCAATTCCCTGCAGATCGCTGCACTCATTGGCCTTGTTCTGGCGCTTTCATCCACCGCCTTTGCCCTGCAACTGCTCGCGGAACGCGGCGAACTCACACAACGCCATGGACGATCAGCGTTTGCGATCCTCCTGTTCCAGGACCTGGCCGTTGTACCCCTGCTGGCACTGGTGCCCCTGTTTGGTGGCGCAGCCAGCGGTCATGTGCAGTGGCAGAGCGTCGCCACTGCTGTTGGCGCCGTTGTCGGGATTGTGTTTGTGGGCGGTTGGGTATTAAAAAACCTGCTCAAGATTGTGGCCCGCAGCCGGGTGCGTGAAATTCTCACAGCCACAGCCCTGCTCACCGTGCTCGGGACCGCTACCTTGATGCAGCAGGCTGGTTTATCCATGGCCCTGGGCGCATTTCTGGCGGGCGTGTTGCTGGCAGACACCGAGTTCAGGCACCAGCTGGAAGCAGACATAGAACCGTTCAAGGGCTTGTTACTGGGTTTGTTTTTCATCGCCGTTGGCATGTCCATGAACCTCGGCCTGATCACAGAGCAACCGCTTAAGATTGCGGCCATGGTGTGCGTCCTGGTGACCATTAAGTTTCTTGTGCTGTTCACATTAGGCAAATGGCAGGGTCTGGAAACCGAATCGGCCCGGCGTCTGGGTTGGGCGCTCTCCCAGGGAGGTGAATTTGCGTTTGTCATCTTCGGTGTCGCGGTAACCACCTCTGTACTGCCCGGCAGCACAGCTGAGTTGTGGATTGTGGTGGTGTCGCTGTCCATGTTAACCACACCGCTGCTGATGTTTATTGAAGACACGCTGCTGACCCGCAATATATCCACACAACCATATGAGATGCCCGACAATGATGAACCCCGGGTCATCATCGCGGGTTTTGGCCGTTTCGGACAGATCATTGCACGGGTGCTCAGTGCCAGGAAAATTCCGTTTACGGCGCTGGACGCCAGTCACGAACAGGTGGATTTTGTGAAGCAGTACGGCAACAAAATCTACTACGGCGATGCGTCCAGAATGGATCTGCTGGAAGCCGCAGGCGCAGAGGATGCCCACCTGTTTGTTCTGGCCATTGATGACGTGCAGGCTTCGCTGCGCACGGCGGAAATTGTTGTCAAACACTTTCCGCATCTCAAAATCTACGCGCGTGCGCACAACCGCAAACATGCGTATCAGCTGATGGATCTGGGTATCGAAATCATCCGGCGCGATACCTTTCATAGCGCACTGAGCATGACCGAAGCCGTGCTCATTGGCCTGGGTTACAGCGAACCCGGCGCGCAGCAGTCCGTGGAAACTTTCAAGGCCAAAGACCTGGAGCGTCTGCATGCCCATCGGCACCTGCACAACGACAACAAAAAGATGCAGGACCTGGCAAAAACCGCAGCCAGAGAACTCGAGGAGATGTTTGCCGCCGATGCCGCCAGCGAAGCCACTGCAGCGGACCGGGCCAAGCAAACACCTTGACGCCACCGGCTGAATCCGGCACAACCGTTATTCACTGAGCCAAAGGAATTTTAATCGTGAAACCTCAACTTATCGGCGTCGGCATTGTTCTGCTAATCGGTATCTATCTGCTGGCGAGCAGCTTTGTTGTTGTCAGCGCCGGCCATGTTGGCGTAGTTAAAACGTTAGGCGCAGTGCAGCCGCAACCTCTGGATGAAGGTTTCCACATGAAAAAACCTTTTCTCGATCAGGTTGAGGAGATCGATATCCGCCTTCGCAAAGCGGAGAATCACGCCAGCGCCGCCTCCCAGGATCTGCAGGTTGTCAGCACCAAGGTGGCGGTCCAGTACTCGATGACAGGTCCGGTTGTACCCTTGACTTATCAGACCATCGGTCGCCGTGAGGTTGTCGAAAGCACCCTGGTCAACCCCGCAATCATGGAATCTGTAAAATCAGTGACGGCGCAATATACCGCTGAGCAACTGATCACCAAACGTGCGGAGGTGAAAATTCAGATTCAATCGGCCATAGAGAAGTTTATCAATGAAACTCTGGCGCAGAAGGAAGTACCTAACGCCTTGAGCATTGCCAATGTCGCGATCACCGACTTTGATTTTTCCGCAGAGTTTAACCGCGCCATCGAAGACAAAGTGCGCGCCGAGCAGGAAGCGCTGCAGGCCAAAAACGAAAAGCTGCGCCGTGTCACCCAGGCTGAAGCCGCTGCGGCAGAGCGCACCCTGGCAGCAGATGCAGAAGCCTATCAGATTGAAGTGGCATCAAAAGCCCGGGCGGATGCAATCCGCAGGGAAGCCGAAGCGTTAAAGGACAACCCCGCACTGATCCAGCTGCGCATTGCGGAGAAGTGGAACGGTCACCTGCCCCAGGTGTCCGGTGGCACCAGCATTCCGCTGTTGAACATCGATGGCCTGGGCGGTGGCGCGGCAAACTAGCGAACCGGCAGCGGCCAACTATACTCAGGATAGAATCCGGGATGTATAGATGTCACAACCGCAACAGTTTGCACCCGCCCCTGCAGGCACGTTAAAGCGCCTGTTGGGCTCCCGTGCTTTCTTTAAAGACGCACCTGCAGATACGTTTCTGCAGGCGCAACGCTGCGCCCAGATTGTGACGACCAACAGCAACACACCGTTGCTGACTCAGGGTGATACCTCACCTTACGCCTGGTTTCTCATTGAAGGCGCAGTCACGTTGAAACAGCAGAATCAGAGCGATCGTGTCCTTAAGGCGACAGAACCTGATGCCGGTTACCCGATCGCCAATCTGCGCCCGGCCAACTACACCGTGCAACCGGAGTTGCAAACCACCCTGGTACGTATGGAGCAGTCGTTCCTGAAGAAGATCAGCCGGAAACCCAGACCCGCCAGATTCCTGGGCGGCACTGAAATGGGCGGCGGCAGCTGGCAGAGCCACAGATTTGCTGTTGAGGTAATACGTATACAGGCCAGCGGCGAATTCAAAATACCGGCCCTGCCAGGGGTGTCCGCGCGCATCAGCCAGGCCATGCAGGATCCGGACTTTGCCATCAGTGATTTAGCCCGCCTGATCAGTGCCGACCCCGCCATTGCCGGCGGCCTGTTGAATATCGCCAACAGCGCCCTCTTCAGAGGCGCTGATTTGTGTGAAACCCTGAACGCCGCGATCGTGCGCCTGGGTCTGGCCCAGACCCGCACCCTGGTCATGACGCTGGCCGCAAAGTCCCTGTTTTCCGCCAGACGCCCCTGGATTCGCACCCGCCTCAACACCATGTGGCGTCATGCCGTGGAAGTAGGCGCCTACGCCACCGTGCTTGCCCGTCTGGATCGCAGTTTTGACAACGCCAAAGCACTCCTGTTGGGACTGCTGCACGAAATAGGCGCGGTACCGATTCTGGAACTGGCTGATCGGTTTCCGGAACTGGAAAACTCTCCGGGCATTCTGGATGCGGTGCTGGCAAACGAAGTGCCCCATTTGAGCGCACAGACCCTGAGTCAGTGGGGTCTTCATGATTTTGCAGATGCTGCGCTGCATCAGGAAAACTGGTTCTTTGAGCATGATGACAAAACCAACTACACAGACCTGCTCATCGTGGCGCATCTGCACGGCCTGATCAAAGCCAGGCGCTTTAAAGACCTGCCGCGCCTGAACGAGACACCTGCATTTGCGAATTTGAGCGCGGCCGGCCTCTCGGCAAAAGTCAGCCTGACCATTCTCGAGGAAGCACAACAGGAACTTGCCGAGTTGCGCGCACTCTTAACGACGTAGTTTCCAGGGCGGAATAGCGTCCCAGTCAAACGGGATGATGCCCTCTTCAACAATCTGAAAGATGCTCGCTTGCGCTTTACCATCATCCAGATCAAGAAAGCCAATAGTACCGTACTGAGTGTCATAGTTGTGCGGATAGGTGGGCGAGCCGGGATTGACACAGTAAATGCCATCAATGGTGGCGATGGCTTCACGATGCGTGTCGCCGGAAACAATCACATCCGGTTTTCGCTCCGGAAAGAAACGTTTCACCCAATGGGCCATGGTGAAATTCGGCGGGCGCTCGGGTACGGGCACATAGTGGGTCAAACCCACCCACAAACCCTCAATTTCCAGCAACCAGGCATACCTGACGCGCGGATCTTCAGGCTGCACGGGCCGCCCGCCGCTGCCATCTTCACCGTTACCCCGCGCAGCCGTGACCGGCGCAATTTTCTCCAGTTCATCCAGCACGTAAAGGTCATGGATATCACCCGCATGGAAAATCATGTCCACCCCGGCGAAAGCTGGCGCAATCTGCGGCCATAGCGTTTTGCGCGCTTCGGGGATATGCGTATCTGAAATTAAACCTATTCGTGTTGCCATATCAGTTTACTTCCACCCTCAATGCACGCCCTAACGATTTATTTCCATGAACGTCAGTAAAAGCTGTGCCATCCCACACCTGCTCACCGGCAACATAAACGCCGGCGACCACGCCATCAGAGCGATTCACCAGCTGATGACAGCCAAACACATCGCGATAGACATACTGAATCGACGCCTCACCGTTGTAGTCACGCAGAACATCCGGATTCAGCAGCGCAAGATCCGCTTTAGCGCCAATCTCCAATCGACCTGTATCCAGGCCAAAAAACTCAGCCGGCTCGCGGGTCAGCCGCTTTAACATGTGGCTGAACGTGGCTTCGCTGTCATTCAGGCCGATCTGCAGGGCACGTAAGTTACCATCAAAAAAAGCCATGTTGGTGACATGTGCGCCACTGTCATTAAATCCCGGTAACAGTTTCGGGTGCAGCAGCAGTTGTTTGATGACTTCAGGGTTTCTGTTGGCTGAAACATAATGCCAGTAGAGATCGCGATCGTAGTGGTTCAGCAACATCAGAAAAAACTCAGCGTCGTCGCGGATTTTCCGGCCCAACGCGTTGAAGACCCGCTGTTCTTCATCTTCGACAATGCTGTCCGGTTGACGGCACCACAATTGATAACGCTCATAGGCATACTGCAGGGTCTGCCCTACCCAACCTGTCACCGGCACCCTGAAAATTTCCATATCGTTGAGATCGCGGGTCAGAAATTCGCGCTCCAGGCGCAGCTTGCGTCGCAGGTGCCCCATATTGAACCCTGATTTACCTTTGGCCCACATGGCTCGGAAGGCATCAACAAATTCAGGTTCCGCGAGGATTTCCTGTCGCGCCGCAACATCTTCAAGCTCAGTTTCTATCAGCCGTCGCAGCAGCGGATTGGCTTCCGCCAGCGGGCTGACCGCCCCTTCAGAATAAATGCGGAACGGTGCGCTCAGCGCCTGCATGCGAAAATTGCCCTGCAGCAAGCCGCTGTTCAACAGGTTAGCAAACACAAGCGCCTGGGCTTTATTCTGACGATTGTTCACAGAATCCAGTGCTGCCAGCGCCGTGATCTTCAGGGGCTTTTTGTACAGGCGTCCACTGGAGAGCATGAACAGCTTTACTGTCAGAGCGCCGTTGTCTGTTGCCGGTGTCATCTGCCAGACCCGATCGTGTTTGCGCACCACGTCGGTCAATGTTCTGTATTCATGAAACGAGGCGTACTGGGTAGGAATCCGTTTATCGACGTGGGGTTGATTGGCCAGGAAATGTAACGGCAAGCCATCTGTCGACAGACCCAGGTATCCCGCCTGCATACACTCTTCAAGAATGCCCGCCATTGTGTCCAGTTCAGTCCGGGTAGGGTCCCGCGTAATGCTGGCTTCCAGCCCCATCACTTCAATGCGCAACATGGAATGCGGTACAAACGGCGCAATGTTTGCCGCCAGTGGCAATTCATCCAGGTGGGTCAGGTAATCACGTGGGTTGTTCCAGATGGCTTTATCAGCGGCTTTGGCCAGCACCGTTTTTGGAATATTCTCGACGCGGGCAAAACAGTCCACAATCGGATCCTGCTCTGGCGTGCGCTGGGATCCGAACGCCAGACCGATACTGCAGTTCCCGACAATGGCACTGGTGGTACCATGACGTACCATCTCCGGTAACCCCGCATCCAGCTCAACTTCCAGGTCTTCATGGGTATGGATATCCAGCAGACCGGGAATCAGCCACAGCCCGGCGGCATCCCGTGTCGCTGCTGCTGCCTGAACAGGCAGCTGTGCTCCAATGGCTGCGATCACACCGTCTCTGATCGCCACATCTGCCAATTTGCCGGCACCACCTGTGCCATCAAAAACCTTTGCGTTTTGAATCACCAGATCCCACGGTGCAGACATCGTTTCCCCTTTTTCAGACGTGTATCACAGGCCGTCCGGTAGGTTACACTAATTGGCTGAACGGTTAACTGGGGAGCAGATCGTTGCAACAGGATGTCTTGGTCGTCGGTGCGGGATTCGCGGGGCTTTACGCAGCGTATCGCTTCCGCGAGCTGGGTTTGACGGTACAGGTGCTGGAGGCCGGCACGGGTGTCGGCGGCACCTGGTACTGGAACAGGTATCCCGGTGCTCGCTGTGATGTGCCCAGCGTCGAATATTCATTTGGCTTCTCGCCGGAGTTAGAGCAGGCGTGGCACTGGCCGGAAGTTTTCTCCGCGCAGCCGGATATTCTTAACTACGCCGAACACATCGCTGAGCGCTTTGATCTCTACCCGCATATTCAATTCAACACGCGAGTTACCGCTGTCGACTACGATGAGAAGCAAAACCTGTGGCACCTGAGTACTGAGCACAACACCAGATACAGCGCTCAATTCTGTGTGATGGCCACCGGTTGTCTGTCGGTACCTAACAAACCCCGGATTCCCGGACAGAATGATTTCAAAGGTCAAACCCTGCACACGGGTTTATGGCCAAAAGAACCGGTCGACTTAAGCGGTAAGCGCGTGGGTGTCATCGGCACCGGATCTTCCGGGGTGCAGGCCATTCCAGAGCTGGCCCGGCAGGCAGCAGAGCTGTATGTCTTCCAGCGCAGCCCGGTGTTGACCGTGCCCGCTAACCGCAAAGCCATGCGCCCGGAGATCGAACAGATATTCAAGCAGAACTATCGCGCCATCCGGGAAATGCAGCAGAACAATCCGGGTGGAGTTTCCAACTTTCGACCTTCTCAAGCCAACGCAACCGCGCCACAAACGGCAGAACCCAAGCTCATCAAAGAGCTTTCTGCGGACGAGCGGCAGGCTCGCGTCAAGCAGCGCGGTTTAAACGAACTGTTAACCTACCGCGATGTATACACAGACATCGAAGCCAATACAATTGCCAACGAGTTGTTTGCACAGGAAATTCGCGACATGGTTGCTGACCCCGACACTGCGGAAGGCCTGGTTCCGCGAGGCTATGGCATCGGCTGTAAACGCCAGGTGCTGGATCGCGACTACTACGCCACGTTTAACCGCAGTAACGTCACGTTGATCGATCTGCGCGATGATCCTGTCGACACCATCACGCCTGCAGGTATCCGTACTTCAAAGCAGAACATCGACCTCGATGTGATTATTTACGCCACCGGTTTCGACGCCATGACCGGCGCCCTGACCAGGGCCAACATCACGGGTCGAAACGGATTGAAACTCACTGACAAATGGCAGCACGGGCCCCAGGCATTTCTGGGCTTACAGGTTGCCGGCTTTCCGAACCTGTTTACCGTGACCGGCCCCGGCAGCCCATCGGTGTTATGCAATATGCTGGTGGCCATCGAGCAGCACATCAACTGGATCGGCGACTGCATGATCTATCTGCGCAGCAACAACCTCAACGGCATTGAAGCCAGGGAAGAAGCAGAACTCGAATGGATCCAACATGTTAATGAAGTGGCGCAGGGGACCATGTATACCACACCAGGCTGCAATTCCTGGTATCTCGGCGCCAACATACCCGGCAAGCCGCGCATATTCATGCCTTATGTAGGGGGTTACCCACGCTACAAACAGCGTTGCGACGCAGCGGCCGCAGGTGGCTACAGCGAATTCACGCTCTTTTAATTTTGCAGGACACTTAAGAAGTAACATGACTCTGACACGACAAGAAGCCCTGGCCAAACTCACCGCGCCAGGCATGCCCCACGAGATTGTACCGCTCACCATCAACAATGTGCCTTGCCGGGTGTTTGCTAACGCACCGCGCTCGCTGCGCGAGCTGTTTGCAGACAATGTCAGCGACGCTACGTTCATGGTATACGAAGAGGAGCGCTACAGTTTCGCACAGATGTACACCAGAGCCTGCCAGCTGGCCACTGCACTGGTGAATGAGTATGGCGTGGGCAAGGGAGACCGCGTGGCAATTTCCATGCGCAACTATCCGGAATGGGTGATTGGCTTCACCGCAGCCACGTCCATTGGCGCGATTGCGGTGGCCATGAACGCCTGGTGGGAGAGTGATGAAATAGCCGAAGGTCTGAAGGACTGCGAAGCAAAAGTCATTCTGGCCGACAAGGAACGCCTGCAGCGCCTCAACAGCATTAAGGATCAGGTTGATGTGCAGATCATTGCCGTGCGGCCTGGCGAGGAAGATCATCCGGGCCGAGATATCAAAGACCTGCTCGCCGCGCAGCGCGACGATTGCCCGATGCCTGAAGTTGATGTTCTGCCTGAAGATCCAGCAACTATTTTCTACACCTCCGGTTCGACCGGTTTTCCAAAAGGTGCCGTGTCAACCCATCGCAATGTGCTCAGCGCCCTGCTGTCCTGGGAACTCGATCAAAAGAGCAGTATGTTGATCGCTGGCATCGAACCCGCAGAGCCCACGGTACAACCTGCAACACTACTGGCGGTGCCACTGTTTCACGCGACCGGTTCCCATGCGGTATACCTGTCCTGTTACCGCAGTCAACGCAAGCTGGTTTCCATGTATAAATGGGATCCTGATGCAGCAGCGCAGTTGATAGAAAAAGAGAAAATATCTTCATTTGTTGCCCCGGCGGCTATGACAGGCGACCTTCTACAGGCCGCCAAAAGATCCAGCCATGACCTGAGCACCCTGCTCACCGTCGGCGGCGGCGGCGCGCCTCGCGCACCGGAACAGGTCAAAGACATCAAAGCCTCAATCGCCTCGGCAATGCCCAATACCGGCTGGGGTATGACCGAAACCAATGCCATTGGCACCGGTATCGGCGGTGAAGATTATCTGAACCGACCTGCGAGTTCAGGTCGTGCCTCCGCGGTGGTCGATCTGAAAATTATTAACGAGGCCGGCAACGAACTGCCACCAGGTGAACGTGGCGAACTGCTGATTCGAGGTGTCTCGGTGATTCACGGTTACTGGCGCCGGCCTGAAGCAAATGCTGAGACATTCATTGATGGCTGGCTGCGCACAGGCGATGTCGCGTACCTGGACGATGAAGGCTATCTGTTTATCGTAGATCGCATCAAAGACCTGATCATCAGAGGTGGAGAAAACATCGGCTGTGGAGAAGTCGAGGCCGCCCTTGTTGAGCACCCGCTGGTCATTGAAGCTTCTGTGTACGCCATTCCGGACGAACGCCTTGGGGAAGCGGTAGGTGCAACAGTTTATGCACAACAGGGTTTGCTGGAGAATGATCTGCGCCTGTTCCTGAATTCGCATCTGGCCAAATTCAAAATCCCGGCGGTGATCCAGATCCAGCACGAACCTCTGCCACGAATTGCATCAGGTAAAATATTTAAACGCCAACTGCGGGATCAGACCATTGCGGCAATGGCTGCACAATAAACAGGTGGCAGAGTTTTCTGCACAGATCTAAGTCGGCGCCGGTTCTGTTGGCCGCTCTCTGTCGGTGGTTCGCACCGACGGAATAAACAGGACAGCCAACAGCGTCAGCGCCACAAACGCTGCACCACTGGACATCAGCGCGGCGCCTACACCGTAATGTTCTGCAATCCAGCTGACCGGGAACACACCCAACGGCATCAATCCATGAGACATCATGTCGATGCTCATAATGCGACCACGCATGTGGTTGTCCACCTGCATCTGCAGCATGCCGCGATTCAGCGACATGTTCCAGCTGCTGATCCACCCAACCGCGGCAATCAGCACAAACACCAGCCAGTGCGCTTCGGACCAGCCGAAAAAGGCCGTTAACCCACCCCAGCCGATACAGGTGAGTATGAGCCACATGGCTTTATTGCGCAGATCCCCCATGGTGGCCATCATCAGAGAACCCACGATAGCACCCAGGCCCATGGCTGACACCAGAAAACCAAGGTCGTCCGGTCCACCGCCCATAACCTGCTCGTTGAAAGCGGGTAACAGGGTGTTTAAAGGCATGCCAAACAGAAACGGCACAATCGACAGAATGATGAGGCCAAAAATCGGCGGGTGCTGCAGCACATAGCGCAAGCCTTCGCGCACATCTGTCCAGGCATTGGCTTTGGAGGCCTGTTTGACTTTGCCGCTTTTATCAATGAGCAGCATGGTCAGCGCTGAGATGCCGTACAGACTGGCAATGACGATATACACCACACCCACCCCAAAGGTAGAGGTTTTATCTCCGCCGGCAATGATGGCTATCAGCAGCCCGGCAAGCGCCGGTCCGACTATACGCGCCAGATTCCAACCTGTTGTATTAAGCCCCATGGCGGCAAACAGCAGATGATCCGGGATCAGTTCAGGGACAAACGCCTGGCGCGCCGGCATGGACAGCGCCAGAATGGTGCCATTGAAAAAGCCGAACCAGATAAAGTCCCAGAAAGTCACCGAACCGGAAAAAATGATCACTGCCATGAAAACAGTGGCTGCACAGTTCAATGCCTGGGCCCAGACAATAACCTTCTTCTTCTGCATGCGATCGGCCAGGACACCGCCATACAGAGAAAACAGCACCGTGGGTAACATGAACGACATGGTGACCCAGGCCAGATCCAGAGGTGACTCAGTCAGTTCATAAACCAGCCAGCCGCGCGCGATGATCTGCATATTCATCGCAAAAGAGGAACCGAGACTCCCTACCCAGAGCCAGAGAAAATTTCTGTGCGAAAGCACATGACGAATATCGCGGGTGGCCAAAACAGATCCGTTCGCAAGCAAGCCGACTATCTTAACACACTCAAAAACCCGACTCTGGATGCAGCGGTCTGAGAATGCTCGCTGGCGAGCGGTTTTGAATTACTGCACTATGCAGCAGGGTTCTTGCAGACAGAGGAAAATCAATGCGATTAGGTGTGGTGTTATACGAAGATTTCGAACTGCTGGATGCCTACGGACCGCTGGAAATGTTTGGCTGCCTGGCCGCAGACATCGAAACCGTTGTCATTGCAGAACACAAAGGCCCTGTGAAATCCACCGGCGGACCAAAGACGCTGGCGGAATACGATTTTAACGATGCGCCCCCGCTGGATCTGCTGCTTCTGCCTGGCGGCATCGGCACCCTGCCAGCACTGGAAAACCAGCAGCTGCTTGGCTTTCTTCAGGCACGCTGCCCCGATATCCCAGTTAACATGAGTGTCTGTTCGGGTTCAGCAATTTTTGCCCGAGCCGGTCTGCTGGATGGACTACGCGCCACATCCAACAAAATGTATTTCAGCCTGGCGAGCAGCCAGAGCGACAAAGTACAGTGGGTTGAGGCCGCACGCTGGGTAGACGCTGGCCAGTATGTCACCTCATCTGGCGTATCCGCGGGCACCGACATGTCCCTGGCTGTGATCCAGCGCCTGTTTGGCGCGGAACGGGCCCAGCAGGTTGCTGCCTATACCGAATATCAGTGGCACACTGATGCGGATTCTGACCCGTTTGTGAAATACCTGAATCAGGCGGCGCCTGACCCGGGTTAATACGCCAGCCGGAAACTCTCACCATCGCGCACAATGTGTCCAGCCGTGGGCCCGCCAAAGTGTGTCCCGATGATCAGTACCGGACGATCCGCATATCGCGCCACAAAACCCTCGCGGGTGCGCTGAGCAAGGTGGCCGTCGTGATCCGCTGAACAGGTCCAGTGGCAGTGTGGAATCTGGCTCGGGTGATGCATCATATCGCCGGTGATTACTGCTTCTTCACCGTTCGATGCAATATGTACACTCACATGGCCTGGCGTATGGCCAGGTGTGGGTTCCAACCAGACCTCATCCGTGACGCGATGTTCGCCGTTCACCAGCACCGCCTTACCCGCATCAAATATCGGCTGCACGGAGTCTTCAAAAACCGGTCCGTATTCCTGCTCTTCATTACGCCAGTGCTGCCATTCCGTTTCATTGAACAAATAGTCAGCGTGGGTAAACGTGGGCTGCCACCTGCCGTCCACCCGCCGGGTATTCCAGCCAACGTGATCCACATGCATGTGGGTGCACAATACCGTATCGATCTGATCCGTTGCAAAACCCGCATCCCGCAGCCGTGACAGAAAATCACCCTGCATCATGTGCCAGCGTGGGTAGCTGCGCTCTTTATCGTTGCCGATGCAGGTATCCACCATGATGGTCTGACCCTGAGATTCAACGATGAGCGTGTGAATGCTCAGCACCATGCGATGCTGGTCGTCAACAAACGGCGTGATCCAGGAAATATCGCGCAAGGCCTCGGGCGTCGCCTGCGGCAGGATATGGGGACCCAGGGAAGCGGTGGTTAACTCCACTACCTGGGTGATCTTCACGCCACCAACCTGCCATCTGTGCATTGCAAACGCTCTTGTGTTAACAACCGCTGATGGCGACAGCGTTGCAAATCACAGCGCTTTGGTCAAACATCGTGAAAACACAGGGGAACAACCATGCAGTACGACGATTTAGGCATCACCATCGACAACAAAGTCGCCATTGTCGAAATTCAGCGGCCACCCAACAATTTTTTTGACACCGCGCTGATCAACAACCTGGCGGATGCATTCACTGAAATGGACGAAGGTGACGATGTGCGCGCCATCGTGCTGTGTGCTCAGGGCAAACATTTCTGCGCGGGTAACGATTTTTCTTCGTCGTCCCGCAATGAGGAACGTGCGGATCGCAAACCCGGCCAACCGAATCCGCTTTACGCAGCCGCTACCCGTCTGTTTGCGGCTAAAACCCCGGTGATTGGTGCCATCCAGGGTGCAGCGGTTGGCGGCGGCTTCGGTCTTGCGGTGATGCCCGATTTCCGGGTGGTGTGTCCGGAGGCGCGGTTTACCGCCAACTTTGTCAAACTCGGTTTCCATCCGGGTTTTGCTCTGACCCATACTCTGCCGCGTCTGATCGGTCAGCAGCAGGCAAGCATGCTGTTCCTTACCGGTCGTCGCATCGGCGGCGAAGAAGCATACAAGATCGGATTAGCAGACATACTGACTGACAAAGACAACCTGCGTGATGAAGCCATCAGGCTGGCACGGGAAATCGCGGAAAATGCGCCGCTGGCGGTGCAGTCCGTGCGCGCAACCATGCGCGCCGGGCTTGCTGAAGCAGTCAAAGCCCAGACCGATCATGAAAACGCCGAGCAGTTCAGACTGCAGCAGACCGAAGACCACAAAGAAGGTGTTCGTGCCGTTGCAGAACGGCGGCCGGGTAACTTTCAGGGACGCTAGTTTCTGTCCAGACTGTGCGGACCTGGATGGCGCGAGCGGGAAGCTGAGGACTGTTTGAACGCCAGCTCAGGCTTGTCCAGCGGCTGATGCTGCGCGTGCCTCCAGATCCGCACGGATTTTGCCATGCGCAGTTTCATCCAGCTTGAAGCGGGTAAACATGGCCGCACCAATGGCATAACAAACCAGCGGGAACAAGCCATAAAGAGTCACCATGGACATCTTAACGGCCATGGTTTGTTCAACGTTGGGTACAAAACCGGAGAAATCCAGGACAAATCCCGTTAACAGCAGCATCACACCCAACGCGCTTTTCTGTACAAAGTTCCACGCCGCAAAGTAGGCGCCTTCTTTACGTTCGCCGGTGAGATGCTCGTCGTAGTCGATCACATCACCCTGCACGGACGGACCCAGAGTGCCGCCACAACCGTTGGCAAGGCCGGCAAATACCGCCATGGCTATGATCCAGGCCAGGCGCGTATTCACCTCATCGAAAAACGGCAGCAGGAACATCGCGCCAAATGACACACCGGTTAACACCATGCCGAAAATCCACACTCGAATTTTGCCAAAGCGTCTGGACAAGGGAATCCAGAGCGGTACCGAGGCAAAAGACGGCAGCATGTAGGCAAAAATAATGATCGGCGCCCAGGTGGGTGCACCAACCACATAGTGGGTCACATAAAGCGTCAGTGCGGCAATGGCGGATGAGCCCACATGCTCAATAAAGGTCACGATCAGCAACAGCCGCGCATGCGGGTTCTGCCAGACATCTTTGAACGCTTTCACCGGGCTGGATTTCACCCGGCCTTGGAATTCCGGCCGTTCACGCAGGCGTGCCACCGCAAAAAGAACCAGGGCAAACATGATCACAACCGCCAGCAGGCCAAGGTCTGACGCCAGCGCACGGACATCACCATCGGGTTTAAACTCTTCATTAATCAGGAAATACAGGCTCACTAAAGAGAGAATGGATCCGATGATGTAGGCGGCATGACGGGTGCCGAACATGCGACTGCGCTCGTGATAGTCATCAGACAGCTCCGCGCCAAGAGACAGGTGCGGGACAAAGAACAGCGTCATGGCGGAATAAAAGCCAATTACCGCAATCGCCGTCCACACAATCAGACCACTTTCATCCAGGGTGATCGGCGGTGCAAATACCATATAAAAACCAGCGGAAATCGGCAGGCAGCTGGCGAGAATCCAGGTTCGCCTTCGGCCCAGGCGGGTGGTGGTGCGGTCACTTAAATACCCCACCAGCGGATCTGATACCGCATCCCAGATGCGCGAAGCACTGTAGATAATACCCATCACCGCTGGCGCAATCAGCAGAATGTCAGTGGCGAATTTCATCATGTACAGGCTCAGCAGCAGGTACATGTATCCAGCGCCCAGGGCAGGCGCCCCGTAAGCAATTATGGTGCGCCAGGAAACACGCTGGGATGGAACCGCCATGGTCAGGCGTTCTTGATGGTCAGGCCACCATCCACAGGCAACACGGCACCGGTCATAAAACTGGAGGCGGGCAGGCAGAAATTGAGGGTGCCATGGGCCACTTCTTCGGGCTCTGCATATCGTTTCAGCGCCACGCGTCGACGCGCGTAGGTCTGTTTCTGTTCTTCCGGAATGGCCTCTGTCATCCCGGTACGTATCGGCCCCGGGCAGATACAGTTGACGGTGATGCCTTCACCGCCGAGTTCAACTGCCAGTGAGCGGGTCAGACCGATGACGCCATGTTTCGCTGCGGTATAAGGACTGCCGAACTTGGTTGCACCCAGCCCTTCGGTGGACGCGATATTGACGATGCGCGGGTTCTTCGATTGACGCAGGTGAGGCAATGCCGCACGGATGGTGCGGGTATGCGCCGTGAGCAGCACATCCAGAGTTTTTGACCAGGCCGCTTCGTACTCATCACCATCGATGGGCGTGAAAATGGAAATACCGGCATTATTGATGAGGATATCCAGGCCGCCAAAATGATCAGCCACCTCTGCCACCACCTGTTCGACCGCAACCCCGTCGCTGAGGTCCAGCTGCCAGCCCCGCACCGGACAGCCGGCGCTTTCAATCTCCGCCACCACCCGCTGCAGGGCTTTATCATTCAGGTCCACCGCAGCGACTTTTGCACCCTGGTCAGCAAACAGCTTTGCGGTCGCTTCACCCATGCCACTGGCGGCACCTGTCACCAACACAACACACCCTTCAACAGAGCGACTCAACTGACTCAGTGGCATCAAAGCTCTCCCCTTCTATAGCGTAATCACACATCCCCGGACTCACTCCAATTTAGGGGCAGCAGCAGAGTATTGCAAACTCTGTCAGACAGCAGTTAACGTCTGTCACCGTATAGCTGGGGAGCATTCGTGGAAACCACCGTTGAACGTACCGGCCAACTGATTGCCGCCTATCTGGGCAAGCACTGGCACAGTGATTGTGTACTAAAGGACATCACCCAGATACCCGGCGGTGCTTCACGACAGACCTATCTGGTGCACCTGCTGCGCGACGGTTTGCCGCAAAGCGTGGTTGTCCGTCGCGACCCACCCAGTTCGCTTATCGATACCGAACGCGCCCACGAGTTCAACACTTACGCGGCGATCTATGCCAACGGCGTGATGCCGGTGCCCGAGCCCATTGTGCTTGAAGAGTCTCCTGGCGACCTGCAGCATCCTTTTTCCGTGTCTGCCTTTGTTCCACAGGGCAAGGCTTCCCCGGCTGGATTAGATGAACCCGCGATGCAATCGGTTAAAACAACTCTTGCGCAGAACAAGTGGGCACTACTGGGCGCGCTGGCAAAGCTGACACCGCATGAGCTCGGCGTGGACCGTTTCATGTCGACACCCGAACACCCCGCTGCCCATGAGTTGAGTTACTGGCGCCAGGTGATCGAGACAGATGCATTACACCCGCAACCGATCGCAGCAGCAGCCCTGCGCTGGCTGGATCAACATCTGCCGGCTCCGAGCGAGCGTCTGTGCCTGGTACACGGAGATTTTCGCACCGGTAACTATCTGTATACGGAAAGCGGAGACATCACTGCTGTGCTGGATTGGGAAATGGCGCATATTGGCGATCCGCTGGAGGACCTGGCCTGGTCACTGGACCCACTTTGGTCGCCGGATCTGCATCTGGCCGGACGGCTGGTATCACGGCAGTGCGCCATCGATATCTGGGAGCGCGCCAGCGGCTTTCACGTGGATCGTGACGTCTTTCGCTGGTGGCAGATTTTTGCCTCAGTCAAAGCGCTGGCCATCTGGCTGTCATCGGCCCACGACTTCACCACCGGCACCACCAAGGAGCCCATTCTGGCGTTTGCAGGCTGGCCGATGATTGATCGTCAGAACCGGATTCTGCTTGATCGACTGTCGCCGGACTCGCAGAACCAGTACGCTGAGGCTTTGGTATGATCAATCAACCCGGTGCACAATTGCGCGATCTCGCCGTGCGGGTTGCTACCCACGTTCTGCCGGATGTTGCCAGCGCCTATGGCCAGGCGGATGCTGGCCTCATCAGCGGCTTACTCATGTCGTTAGCGCAGGACTTCGAACGCGCGGCGTTTAATCGCATGACAGATATCAACGAAATCCAGGATCTGGTCAAAGCCGCACTGGCCGGCGGAAGAGGGTTACCCGATCCACAAAAAGCGCGGACGTTGGCGGACGCGGCACCGGCCTCGCTGCATCTGCGTGACCTGGATGAGCTGCATGCCCGCGCCTTTACCTATCTCATAGTGCTGCATGCCTGGGCTGAAACCCACGATGCGGCACTCAATCAGGCCATCTGGGCGTTGCTCCGCCGCCATACCGAGCGCAACAGATTTGACGTGGCCGGGCCCTGATTTCAGCCATTGCGCGCACGCGCGTACAGATACGCGGGCAGCGCACAGGACAAACCGATGCACAGGTTCAAGACCACAAACAACCAGGGCTTGGGCCCTGTTTTTGCACTGAACATGAAAAGCCAGAATACAACCGACGTAATCAGCAGGTCCGCGGTAAATCCGGCTGCTGCCGAATTTGCAAACAGCGCCGGTACAAAGCCAGCCGGGCCAACCATCTCAGCGTGAAAAACACCAAGAAAAAACAGGATCGGCACCACCGCGCCTACAATCGCAAACACCAGATAGATCTGTTTCATTTCCTTTCTCTGCCATATCCAAACACACGGCCCAGGCTAGTCTGAAGAGGTTATCCAGGCAATTACCCGGGAGGTAATGGTTGTGCCTGTGTTTCAGCGTAAACTACAGGGACTGGAAGGGAGAACAGGATGGCAGAAACAGTACCTGTGTTCGGCGCACTGTTAAAACAATGGCGTGCGCATCGACATGTCAGCCAGCTCGATCTGGCCCTGCAGGCCGGCGTGTCGCAACGGCATTTGAGTTTCCTGGAAACCGGGCGTGCCAACCCCAGTCGTGCTATGGTGCTGATGCTGGCCAGGTCGCTGGATATTCCACTTCGAGAACAGAACAGTCTGCTGCAGAGCGCTGGTTTCAGCGCATCTTTCAACAGCGGTGACTTGGATGAGGCTTCATACAGCGTCTTTCGCCACGCCTTACAACAGACCCTGGATCACGCTGAGCCCTACCCAGCTATCGTCCTGGATGGCCGATGGAACATGGTTCTTGCCAATCAGGGCGCCCTGCGCTTCTTTTCGATTTTTATTGACCCGTTCCAGGCCCTGCAGAATATGGGCAACCCTTCACATTTCCAGATTGTACGTCTGTGTATGCACGAAGCCGGCCTGCAGCCGTACATCGATAACTGGCAAACATTGATTGCCTCGTTTCTCGGCCGGGCGAGACGTGCGCTGCTGGCAAACCCCAAAGATGAACATCTGCCGACCCTGATCGACGAAATCCTCAGCCATCCAATGGCACCGGCTAACTGGCATCAGGTCTGGAGTGCCCAGGCAGCGCCCGCCATGGAAATGATCATGCATAAAGATCAGCAACAGTTCAGCCTCTTCACCATGCTGGCGCACTTTGGCGCGCCGGCAGACATCACCCTGGAAGAGCTTTCCGTGGAGCTGTTTTATCCCGCTGATGAGGCGACCCGTACGGCCCTTGAGGTACTCGCTGAGAGCTGACCTTTCGGTGTACCATTTATACCTTCCGCATTAACCCGCCCTGAAGAAGAGCACTCATATTATGATCAACCTGGAGCGCAACGGTGAGGTCTTCACCCTGACCATGGACGCCGGCGAGAACCGCTGGAATACCACCTTTGTTCGTCACCTGGCCGAAGCTTTGGATGAAGTTGAGGCCTCAACTGGTCCCGCGGCGTTGGTCACCTTGTCGGCCAACGAAAAGTTCTTTTCCAACGGCCTGGATCTGGCCTGGGTGGCAGACCCGCAGGCTTTTCCGGAAGCCGGCGATCGGGCTGCCTTCGGAGCGGAATTCATGGCACTGATGGGTCGTCTCATCACCTTTCCCATGCCCACCGTCGCTGCGATCAACGGCCATGCGTTTGGTGCCGGTTTTATGAGCGCGCTGTGTCACGACGTCCGTCTCATGCGTGCCGATCGGGGTTTTGTCTGTGCCAATGAGATGCAGCTTGGCATGCGCATACCGAATCCGGAGCTGGCGCTGTTCCGCCATAAACTGCCGATGAACGTGTACTTTGAAACCGTGCAGCTGGCGCGTCGCTGGGCAGGCCCGGATGCGCTGCAGGCGGGTATTGTGCAGGGTATCACGTCGTTAGAGGCCTTGCGGGATGCTGCCATTGCACGCGCCGCGGAGCTTGCGCCGCTGGCCGCAAACAGAGACAACTACGGCGGTCAGAAGGAGGCGTTGTTTGGGGAGAACGCAGTGCTCAATGGCCCCCATGGCGCCGCACACATGTTGAAAAACGCCGCCGACTTCCATTAGCGGCGTTTTTTTATCTTAAGTGAATCGCGTTGTCAGTGTGGGTGCACTCTCACCGGCATGGACGCGTAACCGCGCACAAAACTTGACTGCACCCGCTCAACGTCGCCAACCACCTCAATCATGTGGAAGCGCTGCATGATTTCTTCCCACAGCACGCGCAACTGCATTTCCGCCAGGCGATTGCCCATACAGCGGTGTACGCCAAAGCCAAAAGACAGATGATGGCGCGGTGTTTTACGGTCGATGATAAAACTGTCCGGGTTCTCAATGGCATCACTGTCGCGATTGCCCGAGACATACCACATAGCCAGCTTGTCACCCTTTTTAATCTGCTTGCCGCGAAACTCGACATCGCGGGTGGCGGTACGACGCATGTAGGCCAGAGGCGTCTGGTAACGGATGATTTCTGACACCATGCTGGGGATCAGATTCAAATTGTTGCGCAGCTTGTCATACTCAGCCGGGTTCTGATTCAATGCAAGCACGCCGCCGGAAATAGAATTCCGGGTCGTGTCGTTACCCCCAACAATCAGCAGTATCAGGTTACCCAGGAACTCCATTGGCGGAATGTTCTGCGTGTCTTTGCCGTGGGCCAGCATCGACAACAGATCAGGTTTGGGTTCCTGCTGCAGGCGCTCTTCTTTGAGCCGGGTGAAATAGTCGAGGCATTCCAGCAAGGCAGCGCGTCGCACAGGTTCCGGCGTTGGCCCACCTGCCAGCTCACCGGACGTTGCCATATCTGACCAGTAGGTGAGTTTGCGCCGATCTTCAAAGGGGAAGTCGAAAATCGTCGCCAGCATCTGTGTAGTCAGTTCAATGGATACATGATCCACCCAGTCAAACGTTTCGCCGACTGGCACTGAATCCAGAATTTTCTGAGCGCGTTCGCGGATGGTGCCTTCGAGTTTCGCCAGATTCATCGGCGCCACCACCCCTTGTACAGTTTTGCGCTGCACATCGTGTTTTGGCGGATCCATGGCAATAAAATTTGTGGTTTCAAAGTCCGCCGGGCGTTCTGCCAGGGTAATGCTCTCATTGGATGAAAAGGTCTGATGATCCTTTTCGATTTCCATGATGTCGTTGAACTTGGTAATAGACCAGTACGGACCAAAAAAACTGTCTGCACAGTAATGCACCGGATCTTCCGCCCGCAGGCGCGCAAAGTAGCCCCAGTGCATATCACTCTGCATGAGTTCCGGACGGCTGACGTCAATCTGATCCAACGCAACCGCGCTGGGATCTGTGTGTTCGAGTTGGATCGCTTCTGCCATGTTTTTCCCTCTCCCAAAAGTTGCTCGGAAGTCTACTGGATTTGGTCCAGCCATTCATCCAGGCTTCACGGCCTGTAAAGCACTCTTTTTAGAACTTTTGGGAGCAAGAAAAATGAACACCAACAGACAGTGGCTGCTCGCCAGACGCCCTCATGGCCTGGTCAGCGAAGACAACTTTACCTATGCGGAAAACCCGATTCCTGAACCCGGTGACGGGGAAGTTCTGGTGCGCAATCTGTATCTGTCCTTTGACCCCACCCAGCGCGGCTGGATGGAAGACCGGGAAAGCTATCTGCCGCCTGTGGCCCTGGGTGAACCCATGCGCGCTGGATCAGTCGGCCAGGTAGTCACATCAAACCATGCCGGATTTGAAGCGGGTGACCTGGTGCAGACCACCGGCGGCTGGCAGGACTTTGTGGTCGTAAGCCCCGCAACGTCTGTCATGGGTCTGAACAAAATCCCCGCTGGTATCAGCCCGGAGATGATGATGTCTGTGCTGGGTGTCACCGGCCTGACCGCCTACTGGGGCTTACTGGATCTGGGCATGCCCAAACCCGGTGAAACTGTATTGGTCTCTGGCGCCGCCGGTGCCACAGGCTCGGTTGCCGGTCAGATTGCCAGAATCAAGGGCGCCCGAGTTGTCGGCATCGCCGGCGGTGCGCAGAAATGCAGCTGGCTCAAAGACGAGCTCGGCTTTGATGATGTGATTGACTACAAAAACGAAAACGTTGCGCAACGTATTGCGGCAACCTGCCCGAACAAGGTGGACGTGTTTTTTGACAATGTCGGCGGCGATATCCTGCAGGCGGCACTGGACAACATCAACATGCACGCCCGGGTTGTTCTGTGTGGCGGCATATCCGGCTACAACGCCACCGAACCGGTACCCGGCCCCAGCAATCTGATGAATCTGGTCATCATGCGCGCGCGTATGGAAGGCTTTATTGTCATCGACTATATGAACCGCAGCGGCGAAGCCATTGCTGATCTGCTGAAATGGATTGAGGCAGGTGAGCTGAAATTCCAGGTGGACGTACAGGAAGGCTTTGAGAACATCCCCAACACGCTGCAGCGGCTTTTTACCGGTCAGAACCTGGGCAAACAGCTGCTGAAAATCGCTGATCCGAGCTGAAACATCGGACTGATCAAGGTCCACGGGATCGTGTACTCCGGTTCCATGGACATGGTAAGTTAGTAGACGTTCTGGTCCCAGGCCACATTGCGTGTCGATACTCGAATACACCGGGTTAGCCTTACTTCTGCTGGCACCGGTCAGCGTTCTCATGCTGTCGCCCCTGATTCCAATGGCCACACGCTACTGGCTGTGGGGGTGGGCGCTGGTGATTGTCACCGGACCACTGCAGGTTGCCGCACTGCAATATCCCTGGCTGCTTTTTATTGCCCAAGGTATCGGCGTGATCTTTCCAATGTGTTTACTCGCCGGCGCCTATGGCTTTGTCAACCGCGAGGTGCCCGGCTGGGTGATTTACCTGGCCGCAGCTGCATTTGTGCTGCGTGGGGGTCTGGCTGTTGCAGACCTGCACATGGCGGCCCGAATCTCAGCCCTGCCCCTCGAGCTCACAGCCTACGTGGTGGCTGCCTGGGTGCTGAATCAGTCCACGGAACAGCGCCAGAAAGTGCACCTGGTCCTGGGTGCAACTCTGTTGATCATGGCAGGGGTAGAAGTCTGGGATACCTGGATCAACGATCCTACCCGCGCCGGTGTTGTTGCGGGCCTACCCTGGGTCGTTGTATTCGCAGTAACCGCCGCAGTGCAGATCTGGGCGTGGCTGGACAAATCCCGCCGCGAGCGCAGCGCTTCATTGCGCTCCGCCCAGGAACGCTTTGATGCCCTGGCCAATCATGCGGAAGACGTTATTGTTGAAGTCAACAGCGAGGCAGAGTTTGTCTACGTCAGTCCTAATTGCGTGAAGGTGATTGGCTTGACCACTCAGGCGCTGGTGGGCAAACGCGTCGACGAGTTCATGCAGCAAATCTCTGCAGAGCATCAGGGTAAGCCGTTTAAGTTTGAGCATCCCGGTTCACTGCTGAAAATCGCCGAGGCAGGTCCTTACGGCAACTTATACAAAGTACGTCACGCCGACGGCTCGCCCCGCTTTCTGGAAATTACCGCGTCACACTATTTCAACAGCAAAGGGGAAATACGTGCGGTGGGCGTTGTCCGCGACATCACCCGTCGGGTGGAAGAAGAACAGAACAATCTCTCCCGCCAGAAGCTCGAAAGTTTAGGCACCATGTCCGCCGGCATCGCCCATGATTTCAGAAATCTGCTGACCACCATCAGAGGATCTACCGAGCTGTTGCAGCTGGACCTTTCCGACACTGAATCAGCCAAGGCCAGCACACATATCGCCAACATTCTGAGTGCCTCTGACCAGGCCGCCGGCCTGACAGACCAGCTGCTCACCTACGCCGGCAAAACACCCCTGGCCATGAGTGACATCGACCTGACTCAGGTCATCAGAGAGTCCGAACCTCTGTTGAAAACCGTGGTGGCAGATCGCGCTCACCTGTATATCAACCTCAACGAGAGGCTTCCACTCATGCGGGGGAATCGGGTGGCGCTACAACAGGTGCTGATTAACCTGGTGACCAACGCTGCTGAAGCGCTGCCGGCACAAAACGGTAAAATCTGGATCAGCGCAGCCTCACACGTGAACGAGACCGGACAATCCTGTGTCGATCTGAAAGTAACCGACAATGGGCGAGGTATGGAAGAAGCCACCAAGGCACATATATTTGAGCCTTTTTTCACCACAAAATTTGCCGGACGCGGACTGGGGCTGGCTGCCATCCAGGGACTGGTCACTGCCCACAAAGGCGACATCGCGGTTGACTCTTTTCCTGGTCAGGGAGCAACGTTTGTCATCACTTTTCCTGCATCAAAAAGCGCCTTGTCCGCAACTCAGGCCGCAGGCGGATGAGCGCAGAAACCTGCCTGGTGCATGACCAGGCATAACCGATCCTGCTCTGTGACAAACACGTTGGTTGCGACCATGACGTTGCTGCCCGCCTGTTCATAACAGATAACCGCAGCGCTATCGTCACTCATCCTGATGGTCTGAGCACCATAGAAGCTCACCTGGCCCTGCTGGGGATTATTGAGAATGTCGTTCCAGCTATCCAGCACGTCACGACGCCCTACCAGAGCTGACCAACCCGGATGCAGGCAGATCACCTCGCGCTCACGGGACCAGATGTGCGACATTGCCGCAAAATCTTTACTTTCAAAGGCCAGATAAAAGGCTTCATTGGCAAACGTTACTTCATCAAGGTTTATAGACATGTTATCCAGGACTTATTTCTGTGTTTAGTTTTCCTTCGCAGCAGCCTCTCAGGTAACCTTGGTCTATGCAAACTCTGAACTTCGATAATCAGTTCATCCAGACGCTACCCGGCGACCCGCTGCAGGACAACGTGCGCCGTCAGCTGCGCAACGCCATCTGGACCCACGTCAGCCCCGCCAAGGTGCGCGCCCCTTACCTTGTCGCCTATTCTGAGGAAGCGGCAGAACTCATCGGGCTGACAGCACAGGATTGTCGGAGCGACATTTTTCTACAGGTTTTTGCAGGCAATGACACCGTTGACGGCATGGCCACCCACGCCACCTGTTATGGCGGCCATCAGTTTGGCAACTGGGCCGGTCAGCTGGGGGACGGGCGCGCCATCAATCTCGGCGAGGTAAAACACAACGGTCAACACTGGATGCTGCAGCTCAAAGGGGCTGGCCCCACCCCGTTCTCACGCACCGCAGACGGCCTGGCGGTGATGCGATCATCTGTACGTGAGTTTCTCTGCAGCGAGGCCATGTTTCATCTCGGCGTGCCCACCACACGCGCGCTGAGCCTGATTGGCACCGGTGAAGATGTGTTGCGCGACATGTTGTACGACGGTCATCCGGAGCATGAACCCGGTGCGGTGGTATGCCGCGTGAGCCCTTCTTTTGTGCGTTTTGGACATTTTCAGATGCTCGCCGCGCGCAATGAAACAGATCTGCTGCGCACCTTCACCGACTATGTCATTCAGCGTGATTTCCAACACCTCGTTAAACTGCACACAGACCCCCGTGAAAAATACATCGCCTGGTTCAATGAAGTCTGTCAGCGCACCGCGCAGCTGATGGTGCACTGGATGCGGGTGGGCTTTGTCCACGGGGTCATGAATACGGACAACATGTCCATTCTTGGTGAGACCATCGACTATGGCCCCTACGGCTGGCTGGAAGATTTTGATCCTCACTGGACACCGAATACAACGGATGCGGCAAATCGACGCTACCGATACGACCAACAACCGGCTATCGGCCAGTGGAATCTCATGCAGCTGGCCAACGCTGTTAAACCGCTGCTTGAAGACACCAAACCCCTCGAAGCAGCATTATCGGATTACGCCAGAAACTATGAGGCGCAGTGGCAGCAGATGATCGCCGAGAAGCTGGGGTTGTCCACCTTTGATGCCGCACTGAGCAATGACCTGTTTGCCATGCTCACTGAAGTTGAAACGGATATGACGCTGTTTTTCAGAGCCCTGGCGAAGTTTGATCCAGCATACCCGGATCGAACAGACTGTTTTGCTGACGCTTACTATCAACCTGAGCAGCTCACTGAGGCATTTGCCTCCCTGCGAAGTCAATGGCTGGCGCAGTATGTACACGTTATGCAACAGCAGGGCGTGGGTGATGAGCGCAGGAGCGCCATGAATGCGGTGAATCCAAAGTTTGTGCTACGCAACTACCTGGCGCAGCTGGCTATTGATGACGCACAGCAGGGTGACTTTGCCTACGTTAACAAGCTGCTCGATGTTTTGCGCAAACCGTACGATGAGCAGCCGGCCAATGAGATTTTTGCAGCGAAACGTCCGGAATGGGCACGCACCCGGGTGGGCTGTTCGATGTTGTCCTGCAGTTCCTGAGCAAACCTATGCTGAGCGGGTGACAAACCGCTCAATTCGATCCATTGCTTCTGCCAGCATATTTTTTTTATGGGTCAGGCTGAGGCGCACAAAGTCTTTGGCCACCTGACCAAAGCCCTCGCCGGGAATCACAGATACACCCTGTGCCGCCAGCAGTTCCTGGGCAAAAACTTTGCCGCTGTTGCTCACGCGACGTATATCCATCATGACAAACATACCGGCCTTGGGTCGAACGTAAGACAGCTGGGGCAGACTGTCCAGCCGTGCGAGCACATAGTCACGGCGCTGCCGATACGCTTCCCGCATGTCATCCACGTGCGGTCCATGGTGAACCAGTGCAAACGCCGCTGCATCCTGAATAAACTGGCTGCAGCCAAAAAACGCGGAACCTGAATAGGCCGTAATGGCCCGGGTCAGACTCGCGGGGCTCGCCACCCAACCCACGCGCCAACCGGTCATGGCGTGGGACTTTGACAAGCCATCCACCACAACCACATTGTCAAGCTCAGCAGCTGCCTTGAGTAACGACACATGGGGTTCGTCAAAAGTAAACAGTGAATAAACTTCATCGCAGATCAGCCATACCCCACGTGCCCGCAGCGCTTCAGCAAGTGTCGCCAGCGTTTGACGCGGCACGATGTTGCCAAACGGGTTGCCCGGGGTGTTTATCAGAACCGCCTTGGTGTGCGCTGTCACCTGAGCCAGTATTGCCTCTGGATCCAGGGCGCAATCATTATCCAGATCCAGCGCAACGGTACGAGGGGTCAACCCCAGCGCGCTCAACATGGGGCGATAACCAATGTACATGGGTTCCGGAATCACCACTTCGTCACCCGGATTACAAACGCATGCAAGGCTGGCATAAATAGCGGCAGTCGCGCCTGGCAGCACAACAAAATTCTCTGGCGTAAAAGTTCGCCCGGTGCCCTGGGTTTCCAGATCCGCAATAGCCTGGCGCAGTCCCAGTTCACCTTCCGCAGGTGAATAGTGCGTGCGCCCCTGTCTGATTCTGCTGACCAGGGTTTCGATGATTTCTTCCGGTGTATCAAAATCAGGGTCACCGACACTCATCAATACGACGTCTTCACCCCGGCGAGCGCGGGCCAGAGCATCGTAGTGAATCTGCCAGACATCATCACTCGGGCCCAGCAGACGCCTGCACATGTCACTCAGTGGTAAGGGTTTCAATACCATGCTCCAGAGGGTTGATGCACAAAGTCGTGTTCGTTCACAACAATCACGACAGGACCCACAAGGGGCTCGCTCAGCACACTGCTGAACGCTTCCAGGTCAGCGGGCACACGAACGGTGGCACCAAAACCTGCGGCAATCTGTTCAAAGTCCGGTGCCCGGTACTGAGTGCTGGCGGCGTCAATTCCGCGCGCCGTCATACTGTTGGCAATTTCCTGGAAACCACTGTTGTTCCAGACAATTATTTTTACCGGCACCTGCATTTCAACAGCGACGGCCAGCTCACCCAGCGTGAACAATAGACCACCATCGCCAATGAGCGCGACAACCGGTACATCTGGCTGTGCGATCTGTGCTCCGATGGCGGCAGGCAGTGCATAACCCAAGGTGCCAAAACCAGAGGCTGAGTGAAAATAGGTGGCCGGTCGCGAACGCTCCCACATCCAGGTTGCGTAATAAGTCGGTCGGGTTGAATCTCCCACCACAACCGCCGTTGGCAACGCCGCGTCAATGGCTGCAAAAAAAGCAGCCATATCTGGATGGTTGTGCTGATACTGCGCATCAGCCCGCCGTAATCCTTCCACGTCAAACCAGCAGCTACGGCGCTGGACAGGCAGCACATCCAGCAAACCTGCAAGCACCTGCGCCGCATCGCCCGGCAGTCCAACCGTCGGGGTGACATTAAGGCGCAGCTGCTGCTCATCGATGTCGATACGCAAGATGGCCTGTGTCCAGGTGATGTCGCCAAGCATCAGGAGATCAAAATCGGTTTCACCCAGTTCTGAGCCTATGACAATCAACACGTCCGCCGCTGACAACAGATCTCGCACACCCGGCAGCGACGGCGAACCGCCGACCCACAGCGGATGACTGGCCGATATCAGACCTTTTGCATTGACCGTATTCACCACCGGCGCGCCAAGCCGTTCTGCGAGCTGCTGCACCAGCGGCCCGGCGGCCTGGCTACCACCACCCGCGATAATCACCGGGCGCAATGCTTCGTCAAGCAGACCATTTGCGCCCTCCAGATCTGGCAGCGACCCCAGCGGTCGGGGTATTCGGGCAGATTTCCCCAGCGACGCAACCTCAAGCTGCCACCATGACAGTGGAATCTGTATATATCTGGGACCCGGTCGAGCGCTATGGTGCGCTACCAGTGCTTTTTGCAACCATTTTATTGCGCTTTCCGGATTCCTGGGCTGGACCGCCTCAATGCTGGCACCAGCCGCCAGTTGCAGCTGATCCGGCAGCTCGTGCAAGCGCCCCTCGCGGGTCTGCTGGTCGCCTACGGTGGCGATGACCACCAGCGGCACACTGTCTGCCAGCGCCTGCCCCATGGCGGTAAGAATGTTGGTGAGGCCAGGGCCCGTGACGACAAAACAGACCCCGGGCGTACGCCGCACCCGGGCATACCCATCCGCCATGAATCCAGCACCCTGTTCGTGGTGAGCGGTGACATGGTTGATCGGGAAATCGGGCAGGTAGCGATACAGCTCGATATTATGGTTGCCGGGTACACCAAAGACGGTGTCTACACCCGCATGCTGCAGAATTTCGAGAATCGCTTCGGCCAATCGCGGCATAAGTCGTGACCAACTTAAGGCGTCGACTGTCTGATGCAGGACAGGACTAACTGCGTGACTGATTTACCCGCGGCAACTGGGCCACCATGAAGATGGTGGGTCGTCTGGGATTCGAACCCAGGACCAACGAGTTAAAAGCCCGGTGCTCTACCAACTGAGCTAACGACCCGACGCATTGGGAAAATCAAGGCCGCGCACTTTACATATTTGCAATGAAAAATGGAAGCCAAAAGAATGCCTGCGCAGGATTAAGCGCCAGCCAGCTGCTAGCGATAGCGAGTCGGGTCGGTAACCCCAGCTGCTGCAAATCCCTGCTGGCGGATACGACAGCTGTCGCAACGTCCACACGCCGCACCCCGGGCATCTGCCTGATAGCAGGACACCGTTGCAGCATAATCTACGCCCAGGGCAACCCCTGCTGCGATGATCTGCGCCTTGGTCAAATCGATCAGCGGGGTGTGAATGGTTAATTTCTGCCCTTCCACGCCGGCTTTGGTGGCCAGATTCGCCATCTGCTCAAAGGCCTGTATGAATTGCGGGCGGCAGTCCGGATAGCCGGAATAATCCACAGCGTTCACACCAATAAAAATATCGTGGGCATCCAGCACTTCCGCCCAGGCCAGGGCCAGCGACAGAAACACGGTATTGCGTGCCGGCACGTAGGTGATTGGAATACCTTCCGGCGCGTCGGTCGGCACGGCGATGTTCTGATCGGTCAGCGCGGATCCACCAAATGCGCTGAGATCGATATCCAGCACTTTATGCTGCTGCGCTACTTCAGCTACCGCTTTCGCCGCGTTCAGCTCGGAGACGGAGCGCTGGTTGTAGTTAAATGACAAAGCGTAACAGCTGAAACCCTGTTCGGCTGCCATGGCCAGCACTGTTGCTGAATCCAGTCCACCTGAGAGCAGCACAACGGCTTTTGGTCTGGGTGCACTCATTTTCCCGGGACATCTCCCCACAGCAGTTTGTGCAGCTGCAGCTGCATACGCACAGGCTTTTTATCCTGCACAATCCAGTTGGCAAGATCGGTGGGATTGAGCTGTTCGAAGCTTGGCGAAAACAGAATTTCGGCAACGCGATCATACAGCGCATATTCGTCACACTTGAGTTTTGCCCACTCGTAATCCTGGCGGTCGCAAATCACAAACTTGACCTGATCCTGAGGGTTCAGAACCGCCATGTTCGACCATAGATTCCGGTGCGATTCAGCTGAGCCGGGGGTTTTCAGATCAACAACCTTCACCACCCTTGCATCAACATCATCAACCGCCAGCGCGCAGCTGGTTTCCAGCGATACACTTAAACCAAGGTCACACAGTTGACGCAGCAGATCATGTACCCCGGGTTGCGCCAGCGGTTCACCGCCGGTCACGGTGACATGTCTGACCCCGTGGCTGGCCACTTCTTTGACCACCTCTTTAATCGCAATGAGGCGCCCCCCTGAAAAGGCATAAGCACTGTCGCAGTAGGTGCAACGCAAAGGGCAGCCAGTAAGCCGAACAAACACAGTGGGCAAACCCACAGTGCTCGCCTCACCCTGCAGGGAAAGAAAAATTTCCGTGATACGAAGCGACGCTTCAGCTTCGACACCCTGACTCACTGTTCTAACGCTGCAGTTCTGCCGCGTACTTCTGCGCCAGACCTGCTGCCGGGCTGTTGGGATGCTGCTGCTGTACCCGTTGCAGGTAATCCAGCGCAGTCTGCCTGTCGCCGAGATTGTCATAGACCACGCCGAGTTTATACAGCGCGTCGGGTGCTTTCTGATGATCCGGGTAGAGGTTTATAACCTGGGCAAAAGCCTGTCGCGCCAGTTCTGGCTCAAGGTTGCCGACGAGGTGTAGCTCACCGATCCAGTAATAGGCGTTTGGCGTGTACTGCCCGTTGGGATAAGTTTCAATCAATCGCTGAAAGCCCATCATGGACGCATCAAAGTCTCGCGCCCGCATGGCTTCAAAAGCGTTTGTGTAGGCTTCCCGCTCACTCAGGCTGGCAGTACTGGTGCCGGGCGTTAAAGACTCAGGTGCGGAGGTGACCGGCCCCGGGGCGGGCTGCTTTTCAGTAATGGCCATCACGCGCCGATCCAGATCCAGATACTGCTCTTTCTGATCACGTTGCAGGCGATTGACCAGATAAGTCTGCTCTTCAACCTGACCGCGCAGATCCTGGATCTCCTGCTGCAATACCTGTAGTTGATAAAACAACTCGCTGAGCTGACCCGAGCTGGCTGCGCCGGTTCGTTGACCTGCGCTGGTCTGAGCATCGATGCCACCCTGACCCGCAACCGGTTCAACAGAAACCGCCCGCGAACCATCGCTGTTAAACGAAGGTTCAATGGTGGGCGGAATATCCAGACTCCGGGCGCGATCGACACGGCGCACCGGTTCAGGATTAAGGCTCCTGTCCGTCTGCGCCATGCGACTCGAATCTTCTACAGATTCCTCAATCGGCACCGCTGCTTGTATGGCGGGTGCAAAGGTATGCGCGGCCAGAGCCGCACATACAATCACCACGTTGGCGTTCAGTGTCTGCCGAAAACTGTTCACAACCCGGATACCTCAACTGGGTTTAACGATAGACCATAACCGCGCGACGGTTACGTTCCCAGGCGGATTCGGTGTGACCCGGATCAGCCGGCTGCTCTTCACCGTAGCTGACAGTCTCAATCTGACGTGCGGACACGCCTGCCGAGAGCAGGAAGCTGCGGATCGAGTCTGCGCGACGTTCACCCAGCGCCAGGTTGTACTCACGGGTACCACGCTCGTCGCAGTGGCCTTCCACGACAATACTGCGATCGCTGTTACGACGCAGAACCTGGGCATGTAACTCCAGTGCAGCCAGGTCGCTGGGCTTTAGTACCGCACGATCATATTCGAAATAAAAGGTGCGCGTCAGCGGGCGACCGTCGGGACCAAGCACATTACCGGCACTGTCGAAGTCAGCCAGTTCAGGCTCGGGTTCCGGCTGCGGTACAGGCTGAGGCGCAGGCTGTTCGATAGGCTCGGGCTCAGGCACCGGCTCCGTTGAGGTGCTGGAACAGCCAGCTAACAGCAAGGCGGCTAACACCAGTGTCATCAGACTGGGAAAGCGGGGTGATTGCATCTGCATCAAGTTCTCCTTTGGTTGCTATAAGCAACATTTAAATGCGCTGGCCTGTTCCTTCCCGGCCAGCTTGTTAAGTTCTCTTATCGATTGCTCTTTTCGAGTTCTCTATTCGAGTGCTGTTTTTTGCTCAGCCGTCTAAAAAAGGCGACCAGGCGGGTTCTCTCACATCCCCAGACGACGACGGTAAGCGATATTTCACGCTGCCATCGATGGACACAACTGCCAGTATACCCCGACCCCTGTCCTGGGTGGCATATATGAGCATCGTGCCATTCGGCGCAAGCGATGGCGACTCGTCTAAGGCTGTTTGTGTCAACACCTGCAAATTGTCGCGTTCCAGGTCCTGCCATGCAATATGGAATACGCCATTTGTCCGGTGCACAAACACCAGATGTTTGCCGTCGGGCAGCAATCTGGCGCGCGCATTATAGTCACCGCGAAACGTAAGTCTCTCTAAAAGATTGGTAGACAGCTCAAGTTGGTAAATTTGTGGCCGGCCACCGCGGTCTGAGGTGAAAATGATGCTTCTGCCGTCGGGAGACCAGCTGGGTTCCGTATCGATGGCATGGTGTCGGGTGACCTGACGCAGAGATTTCGTGGCCAGGTCCATGATGAATATTTCAGGATCGCCGTCTTTTGACAAGACCATTGCCAATTGGCGGCCATCCGGAGAAAAGACAGGTGCACTGTTGATCCCACGAAAATTGGTCAGCCGCTCCCGATACGGCCCATCCACGGCCTGCAGCACAATACTCGGACGTCCGGTTTCAAACGTCACATAGGCGACACGTTTTCCGTCCGGCGCCCAGCTGGCAGACATGATGGGCTCTCTTGAACTGAACAGCGTGCGCGAGCGTTCGCCATCCGAATCTGCGATTTCCAGCTGGTAAGTTGCATTGGGGCTGCCCGCATTGCGTGCCAGAACGTACATGATTTTGGTGGAGAAAGCGCCGCGTATGCCGGTGATTTCTTCGTAGACGGCGTCCGCAATCTGATGCGCAACGTCGCGCCACTGACTGCGTGTTACTGAATAGCGGCGGCTGAGCATCAGACGTTCACCAAGGACATCGTACAACTCAAATTCCACAGCAATGCGGCCGTCTGCATCCACCCGGGCATTGCCTATCACCAGGTAGGCGGACTTCAGGATCCGCCAGTCGCGGAAAAATACCGTTGCGCGACTGCTGGGATAGGACAACATGTTTTGTGACGCCAGCGGGTCAAACTGACCGCTGCGGGCAAGATCAAAACCGACAATATCAGCAAGGTTGGTCTCGCTCATCAGGCTTGGGTCCATCTTGAAAGGGACCACCGCAACGCGAATGGGCTCATCGACACCGCGGTCGATGATGATGGTATCCAGAGAACCTGCGGCAACGGCGCTGTTGCCATAAGCCAGGCCGACACAGGCAGCCAACAAAACGACTGACACAATAGAAATTTTTTGCATGATATTCGCCCGCAGCCAATCCACCGCAGCAGATGGCTACCTCAATAAATCCTCTGGTTGAAACAAAAAGTAAAACTGCCGGAAATTCTCTTCAAATATCGCGTTGTCCTGTGGCACTTCAAAACGCCTGGCGCGTCGTACCGCCTGCTCCGCCGAGCGATCAAAAGCGGTGTTGCCGGAAGATTCAACAACACTCACCGCTACGACCTCGCCAGTTGGAATCAGTTCAACCAGCAGTCTGGCCGACATGCCATTGCGGGCACTGGGTGGTCGCGACCAGTTCTGCCGCACCAGGTCGTAAATACCAAGCTGATAGGACTGCGCCACCATGTCTGCAGTACCCGCCTGCAGGTTGGCGGATTCCGTCGATATCGCCTGTTCCAGCGATGACTGTGCCAGTTCGTTAAGGCGTTGCTGACGCGCCAGCCGCTCGCGCTCCTGCTCAGCCAGACGCTCTGCTCTTTCCCGGGCCTGCTTTTCTGCCAGCGCCTGCGCTTTTTTTCTTTCCGCCACAGCCGGGTCTGCTTTGGGTGGGGCCACCGGTTTGGGTTTCGGCGCGGGTGCTGGCTGCACGGCAGGTTGAGCAACCGGTGCCGGTGCGGGTCTGGCTTTGGGTTCAAGCACCAACAGATTCGCCATAACCGCCTGCGGGCGAACCATATTGATCTGCTTGGGTTCCGGTGACCAGCCGCTATACAGCGCCCAGGCAGCAATGACATGCAGGCCCAGGGCAAGCATGAGCGGACCGGTGTACTGGCGTAACCAATACACCTCAGCTCCCGAGTGTGGGTGGGTCAGTGATCAACCCCACGCTTTTTGCCCCCGCCTTCTGAAGAACCGTCATCACACCCACCACATTGCCATAATCTAACGTATGGTCTGCTTTTATATACACCGGCACATCATCGCGCGCGCGTAAAATTTTTCCGGCCTGTTCTTCCAGAGAAAACACCGTGACCCGGGTGCCTTCATCGTCCGCATCCAGCATGCCGAGGTTCATGAAAATGGCGCCATCAGCACGCATGGAAACCACCAGCGGGTCTTCAACACTGTCATCAATGCTCTCAGAAGGCGCTTCCGGTAAATCCACAACCACCCCCTGGGTCAGCAGCGGCGCGGTCGCCATGAAAATAACCAGCAGCACCAGCATGACATCGATGTAGGGCACCACGTTGATTTCGGACATCGGTTTACGACGCGCGGCCATAACTAGCTCTCTTCTATACGCGTGTGTGCCGCGCGGTGCAGAATTGTGGAGACCTCGTCAGCAAACGCCTCGTAACGTTTCATCAGTATTTCCACCCGCGCGGAAAAGCGGTTGTAGGCAATGACCGCAGGAATGGCCGCAAACAGGCCCATCGCAGTGGCCACCAGCGCCTCAGAAATACCCGGCGCAACCGACGCCAGTGTTGCCTGGCTCATGTTGGCCAGGGAACGGAACGAATTCATGATGCCCCACACGGTACCAAACAGACCGACGTAAGGGCTGGTGGAACCCACCGTGGCCAGGAACGGTAAGTGCGTTTCAAGCCGGGCTTCTTCGCGATTCACAGCCACGCGCATGGTCCGCTGCACGCCCTGCATGATCGCCTCCGCATCGACACCCGCCTGCTCGGACAGCCGGGTATATTCGCGAAACCCGGAAGCAAAGATGTTCTCGATGCCATTCAGACTGTCTTCGCGTTCAAGTTCGACAAAAAATTTGCGTAAATCGATACCTGACCAGAAATGTTCTTCAAAGTCTTCCACTTCAGCCTGCGCGCGGCGCAGGAAAAACCAGCGCTGGAATATCATCATCCAGGACACCACGGACGCCAGCACGAGCAGCGCCATAACAGCCTGCACCAGCAGGCTGGCATTAGAGATGAGTTCAAATATGGAAAGCTGTTCCGCCACTGATTACTCCTTTAATCCAACGACAAGCGGCTCTGAGGGGGTTGCGTCGCCGGCAGTTGATCTTCTCCCGGCGGCGTTAAACCGAAGTGCTGGTAACATTTTGCAGTGGCCACCCGCCCTCTTGGCGTGCGCATAATATACCCTTGCTGGATTAAATAGGGCTCAATCACATCTTCTATGGTGTCTTTCTCTTCGCTGACCGCCGCAGCCACGGATTCAAGCCCCACTGGTCCACCACCAAATTTGTCCAGAATGGCTGACAACAGGCGGCGATCCATTAAATCAAAACCCTGTTTGTCCACTTTCAGCAGATTAAGAGCATCATCAGCAACGTCAGCGCTGACCAGCCCGTTACCCTTGACCTGGGCAAAGTCCCGCACCCGGCGCAGCAGACGATTGGCAATTCGCGGCGTGCCGCGACTGCGGCGGGCAATTTCCGCAGCGCCTGCGGCGTCGGTCTGCAAAGCAAGCTTGGCGGCTGAACGTGTCACGATCTGGGTTAACTCCGCCACGGTGTAGAACTCCAGACGCTGCACAATACCAAACCGATCACGCAGCGGGCTGGTTAACAAACCTGCCCGGGTGGTGGCGCCAACCAGGGTAAACTGCGGTAGATCGAGCTTCAGCGAGCGGGCAGCGGGACCTTCGCCGATCAGGATGTCCAGCTGGAAGTCTTCCATGGCGGGATACAGAATTTCTTCCACCACCGGAGACAGGCGGTGGATTTCGTCGACAAACAGAACGTCGCCTTCCTCCAGGTTGGTCAGCATCGCCGCCAGATCGCCCGGCTTTTCGAGCACCGGACCGGAAGTGGATTTGATGGTGCCCTGCATTTCCCGGGCAATGATGTTTGCCAGCGTGGTTTTGCCCAGACCCGGCGGACCGAAAATCAGGGTGTGATCCAAGGCTTCCCGGCGCCCCCTGGCGGCACGGATGAAAATGTCCATCTGCTCTTTCACGGCGCTCTGACCAATGTATTCAGCCAGACTGACCGGTCGCAGGGCATGGTCATGGCGAGTTTCACCGGGTTCGGGCTTGCCGGATATCAGCCGATCAGGCTCGATACTCATGGAGCACCTGACGATTGTACAAATCCGCGCAGGGCCAGGCGTACCAGCGCTTCGGCACTGGGCTGATCTGTGCTGACCTGCCTGCTGGCTGCGGCCACCGCCCGCTGCGCTTCGGCAGGTCGGTAGCCCAGGGCAATCAACGCATCTTCTGCTTCACCCACCTGGCTGTGCCCACCTGAAACAAATGCGCCGTCAGCACTGACAACCACCGCCGGGACAGCGCCATTATGCGTCAACTGGTCGATCCTGCTTTTCAGTTCAACCATTAAACGTTCTGCTGTTTTGCGACCCACACCGGGGACCTTGGTCAACACAGCGACATTATTGTCCCGCACGGCCACGCCCAGCGTGTGCGGATCCAGGGCAGAAATTAAAGCCAATCCGAGTTTAGGCCCGACACCATTGATCCTGATAAAGGCACGGAACAGGTCACGCTCATCTTTACTGGCAAAACCAAACAGCAGTTGAGCGTCTTCCCGGACAACAAAGTGGGTGAACAGGGTCAGCGCTGTACCCGTCTGCGGCGCCAGTTGCAGAACGTTTGCGGACACTTCAACTTCATAAGCAACACCCGCCACGTCGATCAGCAAGTGGGTTGCATCCAACTCGATGAGTTTTCCTGAGAGCCTGCCAATCAAGATATCTGACCTGTACGATCTAGTGGTTCAAGGCCGCAGTATTGACGTGGCAAACGGCAATGGCAAGCGCGTCTGCTGCATCTGCCTGGGGCAGGCCGGACAGCTGCAGAATAGCCTGCACCATATGCTGTACCTGCGCTTTATTGGCACGGCCGGTGCCAACCACAGCAAGCTTTACCTGTCGCGCAGCATATTCAAAGACCGGCAGTTCGGCCGCCACGGCGGCCGCAATGGCCACCCCTCTGGCCTGACCCAGTTTTAACGCGGACTGGGGATTTCGCGCCAGAAATACATTTTCGATGGCAAATTCATCAGGCTGATACTGATCGATGAGTTTTTTCACACCGACATAGATCTGACCCAGGCGAGCGGGAAAGTCGGCGCCAGATGTGCGGATGCAGCCGCTGGCACAGTAGCTGGAGTGGCGACCCCGCACATTGATCAGGCCGTAGCCGGTAACCACTGAACCCGGGTCGATGCCCAGCACACAGCGACTGTGCGCCAGTCTGTTAGCCACAGAAATCAGTCGTATGCACTGTCTGGAAAGTCACCATTGCTGTAAACCTCCTGCACATCGTCAAGCTCTTCCAACGCATCCAGAAGGCGCAGGACTTTCTGCGCCAGCTCTTCATCACATTCGGTTGTCGTCGAGGCCACCATAGTGACTTCACTGTGATCCGGTGTAAGGTCGGCTTCGGTCAAGGCAGTAACCACATCAGACAGGTTTTCCCACGACGTGGTCACGGACAGTGCACCATCGTCTTCTGCTTCAATATCTTCAGCACCCGCTTCCAGCGCGACTTCCATCACCTGCTCTTCATCAGCACCCGGCGCAAAATTGATGATGCCCTGCTTTGTGAACAGATAAGCAACAGACCCATCGGTACCCAGGTTGCCGCCAGCTTTACTGAACGCATGCCGCACTTCTGCCACGGTACGATTTCGATTGTCGGTCATTGCCTCAACCAGTATTGCAACACCGCCGGGACCGTAGCCTTCATACACCAGTTCTTCAACGTCGCTGCCCTCGCCATCGCCGGCGCCGCGTGCAATGGCACGCTCAATGGTGTCTTTGGGCATATTCGCAGCGAGCGCTTTATCAACAGCGGCACGTAACCTTGGGTTATCGGCAACCTCGCCACCGCCCAGTCGCGCAGCAACAGTCACCTCGCGAATGATCTTGGTGTAGAGCTTGCCTCGTTTTTTGTCCTGGGCGGCTTTGCGATGTTTGATATTCGCCCATTTACTGTGACCTGCCATGCTGGTTGCGACACCTCGTACTCTATTTTTTTGTCTTCAGACCGCGGTTGATGCAGGTTTTCTGACGCGAATGTGCAGATCCCGCAGCTGGTGCTCATCCACCTCATTCGGTGCTGCCATCATCAGGCAGGCCGCCGTCTGAGTTTTAGGAAAAGCTATTACATCACGAATTGATTCTGTCTGTGTCATCAGCATCACCAGACGATCAAGGCCAAACGCGATGCCGCCATGCGGCGGACAGCCGTATTGCAGCGCATCCAGCAGGAAACCAAATTTACCCTGGGCTTCCTGCCCCATCTGCAACGCTTCAAAAACCGCAGCCTGCATCTTCTGGTCATGTATACGCAGGGATCCACCGCCAATTTCGGAGCCGTTGATGACCACATCGTAAGCTGCCGCATACGCATCCAGCGGTTTCGCCAGCAACTCTTCCGGGGTGCAGGTGGGACGCGTGAACGGATGATGTTCCGCGCCCAGCGTGCCATCCTTATTCGCCGCAAACATGGGGAAGTTGACTACCCAACAAGGTGCATAACCCGGGGCGATGATGTCCATGCGTTCACCCAGCTCATCACGCAACGCGCCCATGGAATCGTTCACCACCTTCTTCTGGTCTGCACCAAAAAAGACCACGTCTCCATTGTCGGCGCCGACCCGCTCGAGAATCGCCTGGGTCACCGGTTCAGGCAGAAATTTAAGGATCGGTGACTGCAAACCGTCATACCCTGCCGCCAGATCATTGACCTTGATATACGCCAGCCCTTTGGCGCCGTAGCGACCGACAAATTCAGTAAGCTCATCAATTACCCGACGCGGTAGCGCTGCAGCACCCGGTGCACGCAACGCAACAACGCGTCCATTGACATCATTGGCAGGTCCACTGAAGACTTTGAATTCAACATCCTGCAGCAGATCAGCAATGTCTGTCAGGCGCAGGGGATTACGCAGATCCGGCCGGTCACTGCCAAAATCACGCATCGCCTCATCCCAGCTGAGCACCGGGAAATCGCCCAGGTCAGTTGCCAGCAGATCTGCAAACAAGCCGCGCAACAGCCCTTCGGTCAGCTCCATGACCTGTTCCTGACTGACAAACGACGCTTCAATATCAATCTGGGTAAATTCAGGCTGGCGGTCCGCGCGCAGGTCTTCGTCCCGATAACAACGGGCAATCTGATAGTACTTGTCCATGCCGGACATCATCAGCAGCTGTTTATAAACCTGGGGTGACTGCGGCAAGGCAAAAAACTGACCCGGGTGTGTGCGACTGGGGACCAGATAATCTCTGGCGCCCTCGGGTGTGGCGCGTGACAGTGTCGGGGTTTCAATCTCCCAGTAGCCGTTTGCTTCCAGGTAACGGCGGGTTTGGCTCGCAATGGCGGCACGCATACGCATGCGATTCTGCATTTCCGGGCGGCGCAAATCCATGTATCGATAACGCAGACGCACATCTTCGCCAGCTTCAGAGTGCTGATCCAACTGAAAAGGCGGGGTTTGAGCAACATTGAGAATTTCCAGTTCTAAACCCAGAATTTCAATCTCGCCTGTTGCCATATCAGGATTAACGGTACCTTCCGGGCGAGCACGTACGCGACCTTTGGCACGCAGCACGTACTCATTGCGAACACTGTCCGCCAGAGCGAAGCTCTCGGCTGTATCCGGATCGTACACAACCTGCACAATGCCGGTGCGATCACGCAGATCGAGAAAGATCACGCCGCCATGGTCACGACGCCGATGCACCCAGCCACAGACGGTTACCTCGGCGCCAATCTTTGACGCGCTGATCTCTCCACAATAGTCACTACGCATAGTGCTTTCCCTGTTAATTCGTTATTTGCTCACTTTGTGAGCTGATACTTTTGCCACGGCTATTGTGGGCTGATTGTGTCCCTTCTGAAAGGTGCAGAGCCTGTTAGACAGGCTTACGCGGTGTCAGCGCTGCCGGATGCACTTGATTTGCTGCTGTCTGCAGCACCGGTGCTGGCGCCAGCGCTGTCCGACGTGCCACTGCTGTCCGATGTGCCAGTGCTGGGCGCACTGCTGCCACCTTCTGTCCCCGACACGTTCTTTTTCTTGCCTGATTTGAAGTCTGTTTCGTACCAACCGCCGCCTTTAAGACGAAAGCCGGCAGCTGATATACGCTTGGTCAAAGCATCGTTACTGCACTTTGGGCAGGTTTTTAGCGGGTCTTCACTGAGTTTCTGCATCACTTCGAGTTCGTGCCCGCAATTGTCACAACGGTACTCATATATCGGCATTTTTTGTTATCTCAATATCTTGCGGTTCAAAGGAGCGGCGCATGATCGTAAAAAAACCAATAAAAATACAGTGATTTTGTCACTTTTTGTTGCGAAAGCACCGCGTGATGGGCTATAAAGCGCGGGCATCAGACACTGGTGTTCCGAATCATCCAAGTCCACAACCAAATAAAGTATTTGTGAACAGACAAAGATCAGAAAAAAACAGCTCCTGCGAACTTTTTCTGAACGCGCCTGCTCCCATTTTTTGTGTTTGTTTGTTTGTTAACGACTTAATAAGCACGAAAAGCTTGAGGTTTGGGCAGAGCAGAGTTTGAGAGACGTTGCGAAACCCCTTGATAGCCACGTGGATTTCGATCTTAGCGGGCTAAAAGAGTGGAATTGCGCTGTTTATAACTGACGAAAAGGAATAGTTCATGGCTACTCGTAAGAAAGCCCCAGCGAAGAAGAAAGCACCTGCAAAGCGCCCAGCGGCCAAAAAAGCACCCGCCAAGAAAAAGGCGCCTGCTAAGAAAAAAGCGCCCGCAAAGCGTCCGGCTGCTAAAAAAGCACCTGCGAAGAAAAAGGCACCTGCTAAAAAGAAAGCGCCTGCCAAGCGTCCAGCAGCTAAAAAAGCTGCCGCCGCTCCAGCAGCGAAGAAGTCTGGCATCACCACCAAGATGACCAAGACCGCTATCCTGAATGAAATTGCGCAGAACACAGATCTGAGCCGTACCCAGGTGAACGCCGTTATGGAAGAGCTTGAGTCATTGATTGAACGCCACATCCGCAAGCGCGCGGTTGGTGAGTTCACCTTGCCTGGCTTGTTGAAAATCAAAGCTGCCAAGCGCCCTGCCACCAAAAAACGCATGGGTCGCAACCCTGCAACTGGTGAAGAGATTGTGATTCCGGCCAAGCCGGCAACCACACGCGTACGCGTAACGGCTCTGAAAAAGCTCAAGGACATGATCTAAACAATCATAACCGGGCTTAAGATAAGGGCCGTTTGGTGTACCAATCGGCCCTTTTTTGTGCGCGACTGATAAAGTTGCACCTGTTGATTAACCACTGGATTTGAGATGCGCCAATCGCAATTTTTGCTGCCCACCATGAAAGAGGATCCTGCGGATGCAGAGGTCATCAGCCACAAGCTGATGTTAAGAGCAGGCATTATCCGCCAGCTCGCCAGCGGTTTGTATACGTGGCTGCCGCTGGGGTTGCGGGTGTTGCGCAAGATCGAAAGCATCATCCGTCAGGAGATGGATGCAACAGGTGCCCAGGAACTGCTGATGCCAGTGGTCCAGCCCGCTGAGCTGTGGCAGGACTCCGGCCGCTGGGAAAAAATGGGTGCCGAAATGGCCCGTCTGCAGGACCGTCACGAACGAGATTTCTGCCTGGGTCCTACCCACGAGGAAGTGATAACTGATCTATTCAGGCGTGAAATTCAAAGCTACAAATCGTTGCCGGTTAATTTTTACCAGATACAGACCAAGTTTCGCGACGAGCGGCGCCCCCGTTTTGGTGTCATGCGTGCGCGGGAATTCACCATGAAAGACGCTTACTCATTTCATGCCGACCAGGACTCATTTGATGCGACCTATCAGGATATGTACAACTGCTACAGCCGCATCCTGACGCGGATGCAGTTGGATTTTCGCGCGGTTGAGGCGGATTCAGGCAATATCGGTGGCAGCAACTCGCATGAGTTCAATGTGCTGGCGGCATCCGGCGAAGACACCATTGTGTACGCCTCGAATGGCCCTTATGCGGCAAATATCGAAAAAGCCACCGCTGCAGCACCTGGGCCCCGCCCGGCTGCCAGTCAGAGCATGGTTGTGATTGATACGCCTGAAGAGAAAACCATCGCAGCAATCTGCAAACGCCTCAACATCAACCCGGACAGTACCGTCAAAACCTTGCTGGTCAACGGCGAAACGGGGCCGATGGCCATCATTCTGCGCGGCGATCATGAACTCAATGACATCAAAGCCGGCAAACTGCCGGGTGTCAAACAACCCTTGAGTTTCTGTACAGAAGCGGAAATCAAGGCTGCCACCGGCGTGTCACCTGGTTCGCTTGGCCCGGTCAATGCACAGATCCCTTACCTGGTTGATCGAGACGCCGCTGCGCTGGCGGATTTTGTCTGTGGCGCCAACATTGAAGGTCAGCACTTTACCGGGGTTAACTGGGTTCGCGACTGCCCCCTTGAGGATCACCAGATTGTCGACGCGCGCAATGTTGTAGAGGGTGATACCGCACCTGACGGACAGGGTGAGCTGCGATTTTTAAAAGGAATTGAAGTCGGTCACATTTTTCAACTGGGTACCGTTTACAGTGCAGCGATGGATGCAAACGTACTGGACAAGGACGGTCACAGCCTGACCCCGATCATGGGCTGCTACGGTATGGGTGTCACACGGCTGGTGGCGGCTGTGATCGAACAGAACCATGACAAAGACGGCATCTGCTGGCCAACGCCGCTTGCCCCCTTCCATCTGCATCTGATCGCGCTGAACTACCAGAAATCAGACGCTGTGAGAGCCGCAGCCGACGATCTGTACGCGCAGTGTCGGGCCAGATGCATCGAAGTGCTTTTTGATGAACGGGACGAGCGCCCCGGGGTTAAGTTTGCAGAAGCTGACCTGATTGGTCTGCCACACCGGATTGTTGTCGGCGACCGGGGTTTGAAAAACAACTGTGTGGAATACAAAACCCGCAGAGACGACAAGGCGACCGAAGCCAGCCTGGACACCGTGCTGGACAAGCTCAGCGGATAACACATGGCCAGGCAACTCAAGCACATCCTGCTGTTTCTCGGTTGCATGTGGTGCGCACCCCAGAGCCTGATTGCAGAAATTGAAGTGGATCCGGTACTGCGCGAGCGGCTCGCTCAGAACATGGCGGAAGTCCATGAACACATTGATCGTTTTGATGCCCAGGTCTGGCTGCAGGTTTCAGATCAGCGCCTGCAACGCTATCTGCCGAAACAGGCAGAGCGGCTGGAGCTGCTGAAGCTGGTCTACACCGAAGCCACCCGACAGAACCTCAACCCCAACCTGGTGCTGGCGGTGATGCAGATTGAAAGTGCGTTCAATCGCTTTGCCATTTCTTACGTCGGTGCCCAGGGCCTGATGCAGGTGATGCCGTTCTGGCGATTAGAGATCGGTCGCGAACAGGACAATCTGATCGACGCAGAGACCAACATCCGATACGGCACTGTCATTCTGGCCCACTATATTGAAGTGTCAAAAGGTGATCTGGTAGATGCGCTGGCCCGTTACAACGGCAGTCGCGGTCGCCTGAAATACCCGGAAAAAGTCATCGGCGCGTGGCGTAAAACCTGGCGTAACCAACCCTGGAGCGAGCTGCCGTTACTACGCGCCAGCTGTGCCAACTACCCATTGCGCGCCTGCCGTTATCAGTAGGCAGGCGCCTGCTCAGTTCATCGCGGCGAGAATGCTGGCACCGGTCTGCGGACCCTGCAGAATGCGATGCACTTCCCGTGCGGGGTTAATCAGCACCGTCATCGGCAACACAGAAGCACGTTCGTAGCCGTAACGTTGCTGCGGGTCCTGCACAAAAACCGGGAATTCAATCTCCATGCGCTCAATCACCTCGTTGAGCTTGGCGTCCACCAGGCCGTCATAGTTCACCCCTAACACCACCGTCCCATTGGCTACCCTGTTCGCGTGCAGTTCATTCAATTCAGGGATTTCATGACGACACGGCGCGCACCATTCGGCCCAGTAGTTAATCACCAGCCAGCGATCGTCCCAGTGTGACAGCTGAGTTTTTGTCCCGTCGGCAAATTCAATCTGTTCCTCGGGCACACACCCTGCTGCAACAACCAGCAGCAGTAAGCAGACAATCTTTTTCATGTGGTAAACACCAGTTCCATACTTTTTGACATTTCATTCGAGCCGAACTGAGTGATGGCAAGCAGCGGTGCCACTACCTGAGGCAGATCTCTGATCTCTTCCAGACGCTTGCGGTCCAGCCCATCAGGCAGCGCCTGGTATAGATCCCATAACGTCACGCTCTTCAAACTGCGGCCCAGAATCCAGCGTTCATCATCGGTCTGATTAAGCAGCCGGTGTTGATGAAACACTGCAAAAATACGGTCATGTTCACTCTGGCTCAAGGCCACATTCAACTGTATTTCCCGATCAGAAACCGAGCGTCCGTCGAGGTGTGCAAGATGAAACATCTGCAGCACCCGGGTGGCTTTGATCAGCACCGGCTCACGCGAGGTGTGGGCTTCGCGGCTCAACCCCAGTGTGCGCACAAAAACGGCGCCGCTTAACACGATGACCCATACCAGATACAGCCACATCAGGAACACAGGCACGGCGGCAAAGGTACCGTAAACCGCGTTATGCATGAACCAGCGGGAACTGAGGGCAAACAGCGCAAAAGCAAGCTGGAAGATCAGCATGGTGACAAACCCACCGAACAGTGCATGGGTAAACGGCACATGACAATTGGGCACCGCATAATACAGAACCGTAAACCCAGCAATACTCAGCAGCAGCGGCAGGTAGCTCAACAACATTTCACGCAGACCGAACACGTCGATCTCCGAGACCAACGGCAGGCTCAACAGATACAGGCTCGACAACATGCCCGCCACCACACAGGCCGGGCCCAGCGACAGCACGCCCCAGTAGAGCAGAAAGCGCTGCAGCCCACGCCGCGGCTCTGCGACATGCCAGATGGTATTGAAGTTCTTTTCGATGGTGACCAGCATCAGGAACGAGGTCACAAATAGAACCATAAAACCGACCGCAGTAAGATTGCGGGCCCGGTCGGTAAATTCGGTGAGCTTATCCTGCACCACGTCTGAACTGCCCGGGACAAAGTTCTGGAAAATAAAACTCTGCACTTCCTGCCCGATATGGGCATATTCAGGCAGGATTGAGAAGAAGGTATAGGTCACTGTCATCAGCGGCACCACCGCAAACAACGTGGTATAGGTCAGGGCAGCGGCGGCAGCCATACAATCGTGGTCAAAAAACTGCTGCACCATCTGCTGCAGATACCAGCGTAAGCTCTGCACCAGTCCGAGCAGCCGCTGCAGCGGCGCTATTTCTTCAGACACCGTAGCATCCTGATGTCATCACCTTATACTGTCGCGTCATCCTGACCTACTTTTTTTAACATGACGACTGATAACGCCAAGGCAACTCAATACACGATTTACCACAACCCGAACTGCTCAAAATCCCGAGCAACCCTGGCGCTGCTTGATGAACATAATATCACGCCCACCGTAGTGGACTATCGTAACAGCCCGCCCTCAAAAACCGCTCTGCGGGAATTGCTGGCATTGTTAAAGCTTAAACCGCGACAGATCATGCGCCGCAAAGAGAGTGTGTATGCCGACCTCAACCTGGATGCAGAACACTTGAGCGATGACGATCTGCTGCAGGTTATTGAGCAGCACCCGATATTGCTGGAGCGCCCGATTGTGATTAAAGAGGATGCGTCCGGCCAGCGCGCAGCTGCCATCGGTCGCCCGCCCGAAAACATTTTGCAGTTACTGTAGGCCCTGATGACTCAACCCTATGTTCTGATTGTTTACTACAGCCGCAGCGGTGGTACCAGAAACCTTGCCCTGCATATGGCGCGGGGCGTTGATCGCGTTACCGGTATCGAGGCGCGGATACGCACGGTACCCGAAGTTGATGTCGCCACTGTACGTGTGCAGCCACCGGTTCCTGAGGAGGGCGCGGTCTACTGCAGCAAAGAGGACCTCAGCGGCTGCGCCGGATTGGCCCTTGGCAGCGCCACGCGATTCGGCAACATGGCGGCGCCATTAAAACACTTCCTCGACACGACTGCGGATTTGTGGATCAGTCGTGCACTGGTGGGTAAACCCGCCAGCGTGTTCACCTCGTCCAACTCTTTCCACGGTGGCCAGGAAACCACCCTGATGACCATGATGGTGCCACTGATGCACCACGGCATGATTATTCAGGGCATTCCCTACGCAGAAGAGGCTCTTAATCAAACCCGCAGTGGTGGCACCCCCTACGGCGCCTCTCACGTTGGTGCACCCGGTCCGGACCTAACCGACCATGAAGCCACGCTTGCCAGTGCAGCAGGCGAACGCCTGGCGCGCCTGGCGCTTAAGTTGCACACATGAAGGGCTGGCTTTTTCTGTCGCTGATGATGGTGGGCTCTTTGTTTGCCCTCACTGGATTGCGCCAGTTCTTTATCGAGCCGTTAGATGATCCGGGCGTTAACGCCGCCTGGTTCCTGATTCAGATGCTGCCGCTGTTGTTGCCGCTACCAGGGTTGTTAAGAGGCCATCTGCGCCCGGCTTTTTTCATGTGCATGAGCAGCATGCTGTACTTCATTCACGGCGTACTGGTGGTGTTTGATCCAGATCTGTTTGTGTTCGGCCTCTTCGAAATACTCTTCAGCCTGGGGTTGTGTGGCGCCACCGCAATACTGGTGCGCAGGATCCGGGAGCATGAAGCGGGACTCACAGACAACACAAACGACTGAGGCGGGCCAGGCAAATTTTTGCAATCTGAATTGGCTGGACCAACTCAATACGCAACCCACGGCCCAGCACGTATGCCAGAATCTCTGAGCTTTTGAGATTTTTTAACAGGACAGTAGTTTATGGGTGATCTATCTAGGATCCAGACGCTGCAAAGATTTCGCGATAAACATGGCATACCCGCTGTTTTTGGGGGCGTGATAAACGCCAGCGGCGAGCTGGATCTTGACGCTGTCGGCATTCAACGTCGCGGATACGAGCAGGCGGTGAAGACAAGTGATCTGGTCCACATTGGCTCGTGCTGTAAGATGATCACTGCGCTGCTCTTCGGGACCTTCGTCGATGAACAGCGTGCGGACTGGGAGATGCCTGTCACCGACCTGTTTCCGGATCTGGCGGACTCAATTGCACAGGGCTGGCACAATTGCACTGTTGCGGCACTTTTTTATTGTCTGGGGGGTATGCGCGCAAACCCACCCCACCGATTTCTGACATCCGGCCACACCGACACAAGGCCCTTAACACAGCAACGCACGGAGATGACCGAACTTGCGTTTTCCCAGGCGCCAGACAAACCCGGGCGCTTTGTCTATTCCAACATGGGTTACATTGTTCTAGGTGCTGCAATTGATCGCCTTTCCGGCGTCAGTTTTGAGCGTGCGCTTGAAGATCGTGTGTTGCAACCACTGGGCATCACCCATGCTGGATACGGTCCACCTCCCGACGTCTGGGGACATGCACCGAAATTCGTGTGCGGCGGCCTGGGAGTTTTTAAGGGTAAGCCGGCAGATCCGCATGAGCGCAGCAGCGATAATCCACCGGTATTGTCTGCTGCGGGCACTCTGCATCTCAGTTGCGTGGACTGGGCCAGAATCCTGCACGCGTTTCAGATCCATAACAGTCCGGGTATTGTCAGCGAACAGGTTATCGAGCGTATCCTGCACCTGCCGCAAAGCAAAGCCGCGCGCATGTCCATGGGTTGGGCACCCGTTGAACTGCACGGGATGGCCTACGGCGCGCAGGGCTCCAACCTGCGCTGGTCTGCCACCGTACTTATGGATGACACCCGCCAGCGTATCTCTCTGCTGGTGTGTAACGATGGTCGATCACGTGTTTTGAGACAAAGCGTGTCAATTGCGCATCGACTACTGACAACAGGCTGTCAGTAGGTCTCCGGCATAATCCTGATGAAATCCCAGGCGCCCATAACAATGAAACACTACTACCACCCGATGAGCCGCGCGGTAACCACCGACTGGATGCTGACCGAGCTGAACGTCGATCATGAACAGATTATCGTCGATTTCAAAAAGGGTGAAACGGCCACACCTGAATATCGCGCGATCAACCCCATGGGTAAAATCCCCACCTTAGTGGATGGCGACGTTATCGTCACCGAAGTCGCTGCCATTTGCGCCTACCTGGCAGAACGGTTTCCGGACAAAGGTCTCGCTCCGGCAGCGCACGCCAGCGATCGAGGTCGATACTACCGGTATCTGTTTGTGCCTGGCACAACCCTGGAGCCAATGTTCACTTTTACCTCGGCCAAGGCAGAAGGCTTCTCGGCGCAATCCGCAGGTTTTGGCGATCTGGCGCGATGCCTGGACACCATCGAAGCGATGACACCTGCAACCCAGTGGGCGCTGGGCGCAAGGTTTACTGCTGCGGATGTGGTATTTGGCGGCCTGCTGGATTTTGCTGTGCAGTTTGGCTGGTTGGCATCACCCAGTACCAAAGTGGCTGACTATGTACAACGCCTTAAAGCCAGGCCGGCATATCGTCAGAGCCACGACTCCGCCTGGCATTAAGTATTCTGCTGCACAAGCAGCCGGTCACAGCAGGATTTTATTCACCTTGCACGGACACCAGCGCCTGCAACGCCTGTTGTTTTACCTGTTCCACCGCGGGCGCCAGCTGGTCCAGCTTACTCTGCACCGTACCATTGGCGACAACTTCAAATGTGACCACCGAACCTGCACCTTCCGGCATGATGCGTATGGTCCAGGTCGAGTGAACTGACAAAGCCTGTAAGGGACCAAACGGCGCATCCAGGCGTAACAGTTCAGGCGCTTGCACAAACAGCACCCGCCCGTGTGCCACTGATCCTTTATCCCAGTCTTCGCGCCACAAACCACCTGCCTGGACGTCGATGCTCATATTTTCCGAGTCGCCGGAATACGTATGGTCGGAGTGCCACCACTGTCCTGGTACAACCAGTCGCTGCCACAACTTCACGGGGGATAGCTTCGAACCGGCTGTTAGTTTGAGATGAAAGTGATCAGCAGACACAGCAACCATTTCGGCCCCGGCTGGCTGGTGCACAATGGTTGCAACAAAAAAGCCAAACAAACATAACTGATGCTTCATAAATTCCGACCCTTAACCGATATTGACAATTCGCGCCTGCCAGGTGCCTGCCGCTGTAGGATTATTGCAGCGGCAGAGGTTTTTCAAACAGCAGCGCAAAACGATCCGTTCTGCCGCGACGGTCTTCATTAAAAACTGAATCATCACGAGGGTCATCAGGAAATCTGAGCGCATTACTGTCATGTTTGAGCCTGAAACCGGCAGCCTGAATCTCGCGGATCGCCAGAGACTTGTCCATACGGTGAAGCTCTCGGCCGGCAGACGCCGGCGCACCAGGCAAGGCGTGATGATCCACCACAACGTAGCGTCCGCCAGGCTTGAGTGCGGCAAAAAAACGGGCATTCATCTCCGCTCGGTTTTCACCCGTCCAGAGCGTGTCATGGTAATAAAGAATCATCCACACCTGGTCAAGACCGCTGTCGAGCTCCAGTTCATCCAGATGCTCTGTTGAGTAACGCACATTTTGCCGGGGGTCCGTTAATGCATAAGCCGGAAACCCTTTTCTGCCCTGTTCAAATACTTTAAACAGCCGTTCCGGATCTACGGCTATCAATTCACCACCATTGCCCAACACCCTGGACAGGATCGCCGTGTAATAACCTGCACCCGGTGCTATCTCCAGTACCCGATCACCCGGCGCCACACCAGCGAGCTGCAATACCTCCAGTGGTTTTCGATCCACATCGCGCGCGCGGGCATCGGCCGGCCTGGTCGGATCCGCCAGTGCCTGTTTATAAACTGCCAGATGTTCCGCCTCAGCGGTCTGACTGGCGCACATGATGATGAGGAGGTAGATGAATGCCCGCATAATGTTCTCGATGTCTGCCTGTGTTCTTTAAAGACGAGTCAGCAGACATAAAATCGACATCTGATGTCGAATAAGGTCATCGTCATTCGTCTTTGTGTTGACCGATAGTTAACCGACCGTGAAAAGAAAGAGGATCAACATGCCAAAATACGCACTCATACTCCCCCACGCGGCAGACCGCTACAGCAATCTCCCGGCGGACGAATACGCTGAAATCATGCAGGATTACTTTGCCTGGGTGCAGCGCAAAGTTGCGGATGGCAGCTATCAGGGCGGCAACAAACTGCGCACAGATGAGGGTCGGTTTCTGACAACACGCAACGGCGATCTTGAGGTACATGAGATCCCCAGCACTGAAATCGCTGAAGTTGTCGGCGGGATCATGATCCTGGAAATGGCTGACCTGAATGCTGTGGTCGAGGCTGTGCGCGATCACCCGCACTTAAAACATAACCAGAATATTGTGGTGCTCCCCATTGACCCGACCACAGAAGACTGAACACGAGATCCACCGGATTATTCGCCGCGAAAGTGCACAACTCAAAGCGGCACTGGTTGCCCATCTTGGTCCGGATCAGCTCGCTCTGGCAGAAGATGTGGCACAGGAGGCCATACTCACGGCATTAAAGAACTGGCAGCAACAGGACGTACCGGATAAGCCAGGCGCCTGGTTGAAGCGTGTGGCCAGGAATCGCGCCATAGATGTGTTGCGTCGCAGAGCACGGGAAACGCCTATTGATCTTGCTGACGAGCCGGTTATGCCTATTTCAGAGCCCGGCTTCCTGAATCCTGAAGATGCGGAACTTCGCATGCTGTATTTGAGCTGTCATCCAGCAATTTCGCCACAGGATCAGGCCATACTGTGTTTGAACCTGGTTGCTGGTTTTACCGCTGGCCAGATTTCCAGATTGCTCATAAAACCTCGTCAGACCATTGCCCAGCGGCTGGTGCGGCTGAAGAAAAAACTCCGCCAGCAGCATGATCTGACAGAATTACACGCTGATGCCATACCGCATCGCAACGCAAGCGTCCTGCGCGCGCTGTACCTCATGTTCTGCGCCGGCTACCTGCCGCCTGATGGTGATCAGCTGTTTCTGGCAGATGTTGTCGGTGAAGCCTTACGCTTAGCGGAACTGGTTGCTGAGCGGGGCGATCCCAATGCGTCGGCTCTGTGTGCACTTTTCTGCCTGCAGTCTTCACGCTTTGAAGCGCGTGAGAAAGAAGGGATGTTCATTCCTTTGAGCCAACAGGATCGAAGCTTATGGGATCAGGCGCTGCTGCAGCGAGCTCTGTATCACCTTAAACGCAGTCAGAATACGCACACCATTGGCCGTTATCACATTGAAGCTGCAATTGCCCTTGAGCACGCTAACGCAGTTGATTTCAACTCGACTGACTGGTCTCATATTGCCGCCCTCTACCAGCAATTGGAAAGGATGACCGAATCGCCCATAGTGACCGTTAGTGCGGCGCTGGCCAATCTATACATGGGTGAGCCCACGCGAGCGCTCGCACAGCTTGAACGCGTCGAAAAGATACCGTCTATGACGCGTTACCCCGCTTTTTTTGCTGCATTGGCGGAAGTGTGCATGGCGACCGGCGACCTGGACAAAGCAGATGCAGCACAAAAAAGGGCGCGACAGCTCCAGGCAAACGATGTGCTCAAAACTTACCTGGATGAACGATATGCATCCTTACTCCAGGACATCTAACGACGCTCCAACAGCGGCAGGATTCGCAGCAGAGGGTTGGATCTGAATTCCGCTTCACAGAGCCCATTATGACCCTCAACAGACCCGTCGGCATCCAATGGACAGTAGTCTTGAGAATCCTCGATGCCATCACCGTCGGTATCTCGATTGCGTGGATTGGTGCGCTGTTCAAACTCTTCAAGATTAGACAGGCCATCGTTATCCGTATCCGTCTCAGCATCCCCTGCATTATTTACATCAAGATCGTATACCTGTTCAAACACATCCGTCATACCGTCCATGTCGGTATCCGTCGCGTCTGCGGTGAACGTCAGCCAGCGCAGCATGATGTATTCATCTTCAAGCGCCTGAGAACTGGTGGTCACGTCAAACACGACCGGCAGTCCAAGATCGTAAATCAGCGGCGACGAATCCGTTCTGGCAACACGTACCGTCGCGTCGAAGAACTCCCCCGGTGCAAGGCTGCTGTCACTGCAAAACAAAGTGCTCGACGTCAATGTACATGCACCACTGTGCGTCACAATGCTGGAGATCGCAGCACCAGGCTCAACAATCTCCGGATCGGTCACCTGATTCAACTGGACATCTGCAGCGGATAAACCAGCCCAGCCTTCAGGTTCCATGTTTTCGACCCTCAACTGTACATCAATGTAACTGCCATCTGTCTCCAGAGGGCTGTCACTGATCCAGGTATGCAGGCTTACCCGTTCTTCTACTTCCGCGGTCAGCACCTGACACGGCGGCGTAACCTGACCTGAATAAAAACAGGCTTGAATATCCACCGGACCCACGCTGTCAAACACATGATCGGCGATCAGGTTCCCCAATCCAGCGCCGTCAGGAGGTTCATTTAATTTCACGCCCTGCAATACAGGCGGTTCCGGGCCGGCTTCTCCATCCGGATCAAAAAAATCACCCTGGTAATCATACGCCGCGCCCCAACGCACCCAGGCGACCGTGCCCGCGGTGGCACCGTCGTCCTCATAGGTGGCCACCATGGTTACCGGAAAGCCTCTGCCAATGCGTTCCGGCAGAACAATCTCTCTGAAGAACGGCGCGTCATCCACGGGATTGACACTCACCTGCACAGCTGCCGGCTCAGAATCCAGGACGCCATCATTCACGACAAATACAAACGCATCCTCGCCGTAAAAATCTGTATCCGGCGTGTAGGTCGCGGCTGTGCCATCTAACGAAACGCTGCCATGCGCGGGTTGCTGAACAATCCGGTAAGTCAACTGATCAAGCGGGAAAACATCGTCCGTTCCGATCACCCCATCAGGATCGTCAGCCAAAAGTTCTATCTCAAGTGGCATATCTTCTTCGGTGACGGCTTCGGCAGCAAACGCCTGCGGCGCTCTGAAATTCCGGTTTACCTGAATGGTTACGGTACCGAGGTTGCTGGTTGCCAGTCCATCTGTTGCGCTATAGGTAAAAGCGTCTGAGCCGCCATGAAATGCAAAATCAGATACATAGGTAACCGTTGCCGACGAATCCGTTATGTCTTTTAACGGAGTTGTTTCAAAGACATGTACAAAAGATTCGTCTACGTCGGTAACGTAAAAGTGCGTTGCATTCACCGTTACCGCCTTCACTGTTCCGAGATTGCCCAGCACAAAACCGGGATTATCGCCCTGATTGATTCCGGTACCCGTGGATTTGGCCTGACCGCCATAGGTCCCATCGGGTGCAAAGCGCTGTACGCGGGCGCGGTCCGCGACATAGAGCACATCGTTCGGATCAAGGTCCAGAAATTTCGGATCGTCCAGTTGCCCGGCTTCAGAACCGGATCGGGTTGTCACTACCGCACAGGTCGCATCGGTACAGGTGTACCCGCGTGAACGCTGGTTTTCCACATCACAGGCATTGTTTGTACTGCTGTCACAGCGGCCTAACCAACCCACATAGTCGCCAGCAACAAATTCTCCTTCCGCGTTCAGGGACGATGGCATAAATTTATGCAGCTGATGGTCACACCCATCCGCCACATATAAATTACCCTGGCTATCCACCTCCATGGTAATGTCGCCGTTAACACCATCGTTGCAAAGAAACTGGGTACCCCCATTGAGCACACCCAGGTATCTGTCTGCCATTTCGTTTTCGCTGCGGTCCTGGCCATCAGAAAGGTCAGCACTGACATCAAAAACATACACGCGCCGGTTGTCCGCTACGTAGAGAATGCCACGTGCATAATCGATGCGGCCATATCTCATGTTCTCCCAGGCGTTCAGATAAATGGAGCCGGAAGGAAATGCAGACGTGTTAAAACTCCAGGCGTCCGCGGTGAGATCCCCCAGGTTATCTTCAGGTTGAAAGTCAGCGTGATACTGGCGAAAAGTGAAGTTCTGCGAACCACGACTAGAGATGGACACAAACTCCCCGTCGAGTACAAATGTCGACACACCGTTCAAATTTGCATCACTGAAGCCCACGTAGCCTAACAATTCGTGTCCAGCAGACCATCTGGAAATGCGCCGCACCGTAATCGCTGGCGAACCTGAGTCACACCGCCAGTATCGATCAATCAGGTAGTATTCACCGCTGTCCAGAACATCTATAAATTCCGGCGCGTAAGCCCAGTTCCGTGGAATGCGATACGGCACAGGAATGCTGTTGCCTTGCGCGTCCTGTGCCCATGGACTGTCGTTTGCGCAAACATTTTCCCGCAGCCAGGACCCTCCCAGACCGTTGGCAACCGCTATGGCAAATTCTTCGCCAAACGGCCCTGCGGGTGAAGTTCGAAAGTCTTCGATAAAATAGGGCAATAACGGTGCAACAAATTCCCCATGTTGGGGCAACGACTCAAGCTGTATGGCCAGCGGGTCAAAAACCCCGCCCAGCTCGTCGTTGTCGACACCACTGAGCAGTATATCTATTGGCGCCGAGGTGAGGGTCTGCAGACTGAGATCGGAGACCACCGGTGCGGTATTGGTACCTGTGGCTTTTACCGTGATCAGCTGCTGACCTGTACTCTGGTTGCCACTTGAATCTTCGGACGTCCACACTACCGGTGTTCTCTGGTCCACAGGAAACACCGCAGGCGCGGTATTAAAGACGGAAGGCGCAGGGTCTGCAAGATCTACAACCCGTGGCGCCCCTAATTCGACATCTTCCAATGCCACGCTGCCTGTAGCGGGATCAATCTCTATGACTTTGCCTGGCGGCGTAATCATAATTGGCGCCTGTGTGTCCTGGACAACTATTGTCTGCCGCGCGCCTGCCTGATGACGGCCACCTGACGGTGTTGGCCCTGAATCCTGGGCACTCCAGGTCACCTGAGTTTGCCCGATTCGTATGAGCTCAGGTATGTCATGACCCAGCAAAGCCGTCCGGTCACACGGATCATAAGCGTTGGTTCGTTCAAGAATCTCACCAATAACCCGCTGACGGGCCACACCGCCAAAATCGGTTGCCTCCAGCACCAGCGTAGGCAGCACAGCATTGTCCGCCTGATCCACGCCGTTGTAGGTGATCACCGGCGGAAACAGATCGTAAACCGTGACGTCCTGAATGTGTTCTTTGACCGCTGACTCAAAGGTAAAGGGCGTTGGGCCATTGAGGCCAATCAGGTCAGAGGTGTTTCGTACCAGCTGCGCAAGCTCGTTCTCGCTGGGTTCGTCGCCCTGGGCTTCGCTGTACAGCAAATACGAATATCTGGCCCAACCCAATGCGCGTTTTTTAAGCACCCATTTGCGCAAGGCTTCGTTAAATGCTTCAGCCGCCTTTACTGCCGTTTGCGGGTCTCCGCTGGCAGCGGCCGGCGCGTTTCGCGCCGCCTTGATTTTGCTGTAGCCGGCATAGGCCAGCAACGCTGTGGGAATCAGATAATCTGTTACCACATTTGTCTGGGTGCCCGCACGCCAGCGAAACTCGTGATTGCCCGCAGGCACATAAAAAGTGGTGGGTTGGTCGGTCCCAAACAGATTGGCTCCACGCAGCGTCATCGAAACAGGCGTGTCGAAGTGAAACAGTTCAGCATTGCCCAGCTGTCCCCAATCACGTGGCAGATCCCTGACGGGTAAACCATAAATGCTGGCATAGTAGTGATCAGTTTTAGGCACATCCAGGCGCCAGGTGCACTGGCCCTGTGATTCGGGTGTGACCGCAAAACCATGTGGCGTGTTAAAAGCCGGTGGCAACAGCTTCAAAGATATGCCGGCGGCCATCGACACTGATTCTGCTGCCACCGCGGTAGGTCCGCTTGATACAGCACCAACCAGGCTGCTTGAGAGATAAGTGCTGCCCAGGGCACCCAGGACGGCTGCATGCGCCGCTTCTTCCGCTTCATGGTCCGCGAACACAGAAATGCTCAAGCTTCCTAGCCAAACGAATAAAAACAGAGTGCCTTTCACTCTCATCGACAATCCCAGTAGTCAGTTCTCGCTCAATGCCTAAGACGACAATGCACAACAAAACTGCTAAAAATTCTCAAAGTGACCTTGTGAGGCACAAACTCATCCCCGCGCAGATGTAGATCTAGGCACTTTCATATTTGATGAAGTATGGGACCTGCGTGATACTCGTTGGCGACGGTCAAACGTGGGTTGTCGAAATATTCGATGCGGTGACCAACACGAGCCATGCATCTGGTGTGTTCGCTAAATCCTGCGACACTCCGTTGCTCCAGCGCACAAACTGATTGTGCGAGTGCGTTTGCATGACCTCAAGAACAGACTCAAACAATAATTAGCACAGTTGCTGATTGAGAAGGATGGTCATGCCAAACAAAGTGATTTGTCAGTATCGGGTGAAACGCGGGAAAGAACAGGATTTTGAGAAGCTTCTGAAGGATCACTGGCCAACATTACACCAGCTCGGGCTCGTCACCGATGTTCCCTCTCAGCACTTTAAAGGTGAAGAGCAGGATAACGGTGAACCCATTTACTTCGAAATATTTGACTGGCTGGACCACGCAGTTGAACGAGCCCACGAACATCCCGAAGTCATGGCTATCTGGGCACCGTGACGATAGCGTTTGCACGAACTGCCCAATGCCTGCTGACTTTAGAGGCTGAGGACTTCCACGCTACGTGCCCTCTAGAGCCACAATTCGCCCATGTTTCACACGTTTACGAGGTTAGCAAGGTCTGGCTTAGCAGCCCTTAATGGTCCGCTTAGAGCACACCTGGCTTCATAGTTCCTCGAATTCTTAAGTTTGCAGTGACTTTCTAGCCGCCTGCTTCGGGCACACGACTAACTGTCAACGCTTCTCCTTTGAGCTGAGAATATCGAGTGAATGGCATGCTCGTATTACCCGGTCTCATCGAATCGAATGCGATGCGACCAAGTGTTCCATGTAAGATCGCCGCTGGCTCAGATAGCAAGCTTTGTTCTACATCGTCCGTTTGCTGCCAATTTGCAATCGCCGCCATCAACAGGGGGTGGTGCTTTGCGACTTCAAACGATCCAACATCGCTACGAATTCCTTTCGCAAATCCAGTTTTGTTACGCACAATCAGTTGTGAAACTGCGCCTCGATCGGCGGTGTATTTATTGACAGGCAAAAACCTCGGCAGCTGATCCAGATAAAACTGTCGGGAGAGAATCGCTTGCATTTCTGCACACGCTGGTTCGCTGGCTGCGGTTCCTTCTATGATTGCCTTCATTAACCGGACAAGCTCACGCGCCGTTGACGTAGCATAACCCCTAACCTCAGGGCCTGGTGCGGAAAACAGCGTGTTTTCTAAATCAAGGCTTTTCGCCGTTTCGTTAACGCTTTCAACGCCTGTTAGTTTCAGCACTTCAATAGTGGCGACGTTGTCAGAAACGATAATCATCAACCGCAATAGATTCCTTATGGTGGCTTGTCAACTCGTCAGGAAGCTCACGCAGCAAACCGGATCCGTGTGTTTGACTTTCTCGAGTGACAGTGACTTGTTGATCAAGATCCAGTTTCTTTTCGTCAGCCATTCGATAAGCTGCGATGAGCGGGAGAAGCTTGAAGGTGCTGGCTATTTCAAGGATTCGATCTTCATCGTATCCAATAGTATTGCCGCTCTCCTGGTCAAGGGCGAAGAATCCACAGGCTCCATTAAATGAGCGGATTTCCTGCTCGATTGCAGCAACTACGTGACTTCTCATTGAGCAAAACTACCTGAATAAGCAACGCCTGCAAAGAGTGCCTCAAGCGTTGCGACAACTTGAATTTGGTGTGAATCTTACGTGTTCGTGATTCTGCATTTGAAAGAGCCCAATATGAAAAAGATCGTCATTTCACTTATCGCACTGTTTGTTATAACAAGCGCGCACGCGAATCCACCGGCTGGCGTGGCCACCGCTGCGACAAAAAAAGCAAACGCCGAGTTTGCAGCGCGCTTGCCCATCTCAGATCAGACAGATTTTGAAAATGCGAATAGAGGCTTTCTGGCCAGAATTGAAGAACCAATTCTCAACGAAGACGGTTCTGTGGCATGGGATCCAGATCAGTTTGAGTTTCTCAAAGGCGAGGCGCCGGATACAGTAAACCCATCGCTGTGGCGGCAAGGTAAGCTCAACAGCATCCATGGTCTGTTTGAGGTTGTGCCGGGTATCTATCAGATTCGCGGTTACGATCTTGCCCAAATGACCTTGATCGAAGGTGACACCGGTTGGATCGTTGTTGATCCGCTGACCACACCGGCGCCGGCCAAAGCCGGGCTGGCCCTGGCAAATGAAGTGCTTGGACAACGAGAGGTTAAAGCGGTTCTGTTTACCCACAGTCATGGCGATCATTATGGCGGCGCTGCTGGCGTTGTCAGCCCGGAGGATCCTGCCTCTCGCAGCGTGCAGATCATAGCACCTGATCGATTTGTGCAGGAATCGATTGGGGAAAGCGTTGTGGCCGGAACGGCCATGAACCGCCGGGTACAGTTCCAGTTTGGTACATCGCTCCCCGCAGGCGAGACTTCACTGGTTGGCGTTGGCCTGGGCCAGGCCCTTTCGCGAGGGGCCATCGCCTTGTTACCGCCAACCCGAAGCATCAGCAAAAATGGCGAAACCCTCACCATCGATGGCATTACTTTTGAATTCATGGACGCCAGTGAAACCGAAGCACCTGCAGAGTTTGTTTTTTACCTGCCTCAATTCAAAGCCCTGCACAGCGCTGAGGTCGCCACCCGCACATTTCACAATGTCCTTACGCCGCGCGGCGCCCTGGTGCGCGATACGCTCAAGTGGAGCAAAGTGATCGACGCCATGTACGCAAAATATGGTGCGATATCCGATGTGCTGCTTGCTTCTCACCACTGGCCAACCTGGGGCAGTGATAATGTACAAACCGCGCTCAGAAACCAACGCGGTCTGTATCGCTACGTCCACGACCAGACAATGAGACAGGCAAACCAGGGCGCGACGATGCACGAAATCGCCGAGAACATAGGCGAGCCACATTTTGCTCAAACAGATTTCGGGGTGCGGGATTATTACGGCACGTTGAACCATAACGCCAAGGCCGTTTACCAACGATACTTCGGCTGGTGGGATAGCGTGCCTGCCAATTATCATCAGCTGCCACCCGCGGAGGCATCGATTAAATATGTTGCGGCGATGGGCGGGGCTGACAGGGCACTGGCGGTTGGTAAAGAAGCCTTCGATGATGGCGACTACCGCTGGGCTGCCACGGTGTTCAATCATGTTGTATTTGCCGATGCCGACAACAAACCGGCGCGCCAGTGGCTGGCTTCAACCTACGAACAGCTTGGTTTTCAGGCAGAAGCCGGTACCTGGCGAAACATCTATCTGGTTGGTGCTAAAGAGCTTCGCGATGGCAACGTTGACCAGGCAACTCTGTCCAGTGGCAACGCCAATGTGTTGAATAATATCCCGGCGGTTGATCTCTTCGATGCCATGGCAACACGTTTCAACCCGCAGAAAATGCAGGGGTCCGGCGGAATCATCCAGTTCAGTTTTCCCGAGCGTAATGAAGTTGTCAGCGTTGATTTAACTGAAAGTTATATGTTTCCCCGCGACGGCGTCAATGCCGGGGCAACAGCACAGGTCACCATCAGCCGAACCGATTTCACAACACTGCTGATGGGCGAAGCAACGCCGGCAGCGCTGATTCAATCCGGGGAACTGACACTTGACGATGAAGATGGGCTGTTGGCGGCACTGTTCAATGCGCTGGATCCGGTCAATCTGCAGTTTAATATTGTAACGCCCTGAGCGTTGACGACCTGGGGGACGACGTTTGAAACACGCAAAATGGTTTCTTCTTGGTTTGGCTGGTGTTGCAGCATGGTCAGCACTTGCCGTTTACCTTGCCCTTTACGGCGTTTGGATGAGCGCGGTAGTTGCGGAAGGTAACACCGAGGCGTTCTACGCCTGGGCTGTCGATGAAATCAGGACAAAAAACAAAGGCAACGCAGCCCTTGTGATCATCGAAGATAGCGAGGTCAAACAACAGTTCTTTGCAGGATCAGATGACCCCGTGGACAAAAATACACTGTTTCCGACGGCATCACTCAGCAAATGGATAACGGCGTTGGGTGTCATGTCTTTAGTTGAGCATCATGCAGTTGATCTCGATGCCCCGGTCGCCAGATATCTCACACGCTGGTTACTGCCGGACACCGGATTCAACAATGATGAGGTTACCACCCGCCGATTGCTCAGCCATACAGCAGGGCTGACTGATGCTCTGGGCTTTGGCGATTACACATCAGATGAGGTGTTACCGACTGTCGAAGAAGCATTACAAAACCCACGAGCCTCAGGCGGGCGCAAGGTGGAAATCGCCGTGGGCATGGCGCCGGGTACACAATTCCAATACTCAGGCGGCGGATATCTGATTCTGCAACTGCTGGTTGAAGAGATCAGCGGGGTGCCGTTCTCAGCCTATATGCAAAGTTCGGTTCTTGAGCCTGCTCAGATGCGCAGATCTTCGTATGAGTATCTTGAGCAACTGGCCAACGTCTCTGCTTCCTTCAATCCGGATGGGTCTGTAGCGCCCACCTTTCAATATGCTTCTCCCGCTGCCACAGGGTTTTCCAGTTCTGCTGCTGATCTGTCACAGCTCGCGCAGAAGATACTTGGCGGCAGCAACTTTCTATCCGGCGCCAGCTTGAAAGCCATGCGCGAGCCTCATGGTTTTGTTATGGGCGCTGGTATCTGGGGCCTGGGCACAATTCTGTACGCACCGACACCCGATGGTGACTATGTATTTGGTCACGATGGTGCCAATGACCCGGCAATCAATACCACCGTACGTCTCAACCCCGACACTTCCGACGGCATCGTTGTGCTGATATCCGGGCACCCGAGCCTGGCTTCAGATATCGGGGCCGAGTGGGTTTTATGGCAGACGGGTTATCCAGACGTGTTATCTACCGACAGCGCGATCAGGAGCGCTGTACTGCCGATAATCTCTGGCAGTCTGCTGGTGATCTTTTTTGTCTTCTGGCTGGCCCGTCGACAGGCGTAGCCTGATCGCGGGAATGGTGCGAGAGGGGTCAACCGCACTGACGACATGAATAGGTCAGGACATTGCGACAGAGTTTGCAAGCTCTGCCTGCAGAAATGCTCGAAGTGCGCCGACGGGCGCCGGAAAACCGCGTCTTCGCGGCAGGAGAAGACTGAGATTTGCCTGACCGGCATGCCATTGAGGCAACACTTTTATCAACTTACCTGATGCCAGCTCATCCCGGCAGGTGTAGGCAGGCAGCGCGACAATGCCGAGGCCTTCGCTGGCAGCTGCTTTTAAGGTGGTCATGTCATCGCTCTTCAAACGGGGCTGAATGTTAACCCGCACTTCTGCTCCTGATGGGTGTTCCAGCCTCCAACTCTCTGCAGGTGACTGCCAACCCAGGGAGAGCGTTTGATGACTTGTCAGATCCGCTGGATTTTCGATCGGTTTGTGCTGCCGGAGATAATGCGCAGACGCAAACAGATTCCACTGAACAACGGCCAGGCGCCGCTGTATGAGGGAGGAGTCCGGCAATGGCTCCGTATGTCCGCGGATCGAGATATCGACACCTGCAGCAATCAGATCGATGTTCTGGTTCGTCACCTGTTGCAGTACGGTCACGTCTGGGTTGTCCTTCATGAAACGGGTAACCAGCGCCTTCAGAGCAAACTGAGCAACACCCACCGAGCAGCTTAAGCTTACCTTGCCGGACAGTGCGTTTTGCTTCTGTTTCAACTGCGCCTCAGCCAGTTCAACCTGGTCAACCACTGCACGCGCGCGCTGATAAAACACTTCACCGAGTTCGGTGATCCTGGACTGACGAGTCGTTCGTTGAATCAGGATCGTGTCCAGGCGCTCCTCCAACTGGGCAATATGCCTGCTCAGACGCGACTTGGGAATACCGAGGGCGTCTGCCGCACGGGTGAATCCGCCTTTCTCGACAACGTGAACAAAATAGTAGTAGTCATTCAGATCGGCAGGTGCCATAAATCTCACCTCCATTGTTCTATATACAGAATTATCTTTCTGTAATATGCCTGTTTATGCGCTCATTGTCCCGTATTTATACTGTGTGAAACTCAACTGAAGTGGGAAAAGTAGACAAAATGAACATGTTTAAAACCCTTGAAGATGCTGCGCAGACAACCCGCAAGCGCGATGGACTGTTGATATCCGAACCCCTGTGCGGCGCCGAGCTCACCGTGGGAAGCGGTTTCACCGCAAAGAGCTTCAACGCACGCGACATAGGAGCAACCATGGATCCACTGGTCATGGTTGATCATTATGTGATGACGCAGCCGACTTTTGGAGCACATCCACACGCAGGGATGTCCGCTGTCACACTTTTGTTTGCAGATAGTGAAGGTCTTTTTCACAACCGGGATTCACTGGACAACGACTTCGATCTGCATCCAGGAGATCTGTACTGGCTGAGCGCCGGCAGGGGTGCGGTGCATGATGAGTACCCACAGGATAATGCCCGCACCCATGGATTGCAGGTATTTGTCAATGTACCTCAGGCTCAACGCTTCAATGCGCCTGCATCACGCCTTGTTCGCTCTGCGGATATGCCCGTGATCAACACCGCGGACTACCGCGTGAAGGTGGCTTTGGGGTATTCAAATGGCGTACCCGGCGCAGTTTCACCGTCAGCTCCAATGACCATCCTGGATGGCACAATCCAGCCACGCGGCCGCTTCTCACATGAGGCAGGTGCCAATCAAGGCATATGGGTTCAAAGCATCGCTGCCGGTATAGACGTCAAGGTTGCTGCTACCACCAGACATCTGGCGCCGGGTCAGGCGGTGGCGGTGAAGACTGACATCAAAGCAGACATCAGAATCAGCAATACATCGGACGAGACTGCGCACTTTGTTCTGTTTGCAGGCGAGCAGATTGGCGAGACTTATGTGCAGGACGGACCCTTTGTTATGGGTACACAAAAGCAGATCGAAGATATCAGAGCCGTTTATGACAAAATATCGCTGGCCGGCAACTGAAGAAAATTTCGCCACACGGTATCCATTCGTGGCGCCCATTTTTCGATCATGGGTGACGTTGCAGCTGCTTCGTCATAACCCTTGACATGGCGCAGGTAGAGATACATGAACGCGGAAACGCGCAGGTTCATCGCACAGTGCACAAATACTGGTTCTGATTCAACCACCTGCATGAGCCCGGCAAAACGCTGGGCATGCTCCGCGGTGGGGGCAGCAAAATCCACCGGCAAATGAATGTAAGACATGCCTGCAGCAGCCACCAGATTACCTTCGTTGGCAACCGCATTGTCCGAATCCGCCATTGCCAGATTGATAACCGTTTTATAACCCGCATCCGCGATCTGCTGAAACTGATGGGCCAGCGGCTGTCCACTGGTGCCCACATTCGGGGTGAGCTGCACAAAATTCAGAATATCTGTTAGCGGCTGCATGGCACCTCGCGTTTGCTGTAACCCTTCAGGCAACTGTTCAGTGAATGATCGGCGGCGGTTCTTCTACCACCGGTGCTTCGTCGTCAACACGCTGCACGGCATATCGTTTGGTTGTGATCTCACCATTAACCAGTTCCGGCAGCTCTTTCAGAAAGTCATCCATATGGGGTGTCTGAAAATGCGCCATGAGGGCTTCCATCGTCTCCCATTCCTGAAACAGCATAAGCGTATTCGGATCAGACAGCGCAATGTAAAAATCATAGGAAAGGCAGCCAGGTTCAGCACGAGTGTACTCCACCATGGTGCGGGCAAGACCAAGCGCGCGCTCTCTGCAGTCACTTTTCAGCGGAATGGTACCGTGAACAATTATCATCTAACGTATTACACCAGCCGCGCGGAGCGTGCTTTCAAGTTCCGCGATAATCGAAATGTCGTCTATGGTGGACGGCACGCTGTAAGCTTCACCATCAACCATCTTGCGCATCACTTTGCGCAGAATTTTTCCGGATCGGGTTTTGGGCAGACGCGAGACAATCACCGCACGTTTAAAATTGGCGATGGCACCCACATTCTGACGCACCATCGCCACGAGTTCTGCCTGAAGATCTTCTGCGCTGATGTTGACGCCATCTTTGAGCAACAACAGGCCCATGGGTACCTGCCCTTTGTCAGCGTCATTGATCCCAATCACCGCACATTCCGCCACCGCAGCATGTTCAGCCACCACCTCTTCAATCTGGCCAGTGGAGAGTCGATGACCGGCAACGTTGATCACATCGTCGATGCGACCCATCACAAAAAGATATCCGTCTTCGTCGCGATAGCCACCATCTCCGGTCAGATAGAATCCCGGAAACTGTGACCAGTAACTGTCTACAAACCGGTTGTGATCCCCCCACACGGTGGGAAACGTACCTGGTGGCAGCGGTGCCTTCACGACGATGGAGCCTTCAACATTCGGTCCCACCTCCCGGCCATCATCATCAAGAATACGCACGTCATAACCTGGCGCAGGCAGGGTTGGAGAACCCGCTTTGGTTTCCAGCAGTTCCACGCCAGCCATGTTGGTACAGATAGACCAGCCGGTTTCGGTCTGCCACCAGTGATCAATAATCGGTATGCCTGGCAGGTGTTTCTGCAACCAGTGATAAGTTGGCGGATCCAGGCGTTCGCCCGCAACAAACTGATACTTTAAGTGGGACAGATCGTATTGCTGCTTCAACAGGCAATCGGGGTCTTCTTTTTTGATTGCACGAAATGCGGTTGGAGCAACAAAAAAGCTCTTCACTTTGTGCTCGGCCAGGACTCGCCAGAAAGCGCCTGCATCAGGCGTGCGTACGGGTTTACCTTCGTACAGCACAGACGTGCAGCCGCGAAACAGCGGGCCATAAACGATGTACGAGTGACCTACTACCCAACCCACATCTGACGCAGCCCAATACACATCACCCGCGTCCACGCCATAAATGGCCTGCATGCTGTAGTTCAGCGCTACTGCGTGGCCACCATTGTCACGCACAACTCCTTTGGGTTTGCCTGTTGTGCCTGAGGTGTACAGGATATACAGCGGATCCGTTGCATCCACGGGTACACACTCTGCGGGTACCACAGCAGGATCGTCCTGCCAGGTCTGCCAATCCAGGTCTCGCGGTGCGGTTAACGTCGCTTGTGCCTGGGGCCGCTGCACAATCACGCAGTGTTCCGGTTTGTGCGCTGCCAGAGAAACTGCTTCATCGAGCAGCGGTTTGTATTCAATCACGCGATCGAACTCTATGCCGCAGGACGCAGAGAGCACTACCTTTGGCGTGGCATCATCGATGCGCATGGCCAGTTCGGGTGCCGCAAATCCTCCAAAAACCACAGAATGAACGGCACCAATACGCGCACAGGCGAGCATGGCAACCGCTGTTTCCGGAATCATCGGCATGTAGATCACAACTCGATCGCCTTTGCCAACGCCGAGGCGCTGCAGCGCGCCAGCCACCTGTGCTGTCCACGCGGTCAGCTGTGCAAAGCTGTAAGTTGCGATGGTGTTGGTGACAGGCGAATCATAGATCAGCGCGGCGGCATCTCCTCGACCCGCAGCAACATGTTGATCCAACGCCACATAACACGAGTTCAGTTTGCCACCCCGAAACCACCGCCAGGCGCCATTTGGGTCCTGATCAACAATGGTTTCGGGAGTTTCAAACCAGGGGATGAGCTGCGCCTGTGTTGCCCAGAATCCTTCCGGATCCGTGAGCGAATGTTGATAGGTCTGCGCGTAGCTCATAACTGCCCCGTCAGTATTCAGTCAGCTTAGCCCGCTGCTTTCAGGAATTTGGTCACCTGAGCTTTCTTGGGGCAGCGCGCCAACAGATCTTTATAGATTTTTGATCGCTTGCTGATCTGTTTGTGGGTGCAATAGAAATCTACCGCTTTCTCCCAGGCACCAGGGATACCGTGTTTGTTGAGAGATACTGTGGTGTTGACAATTTTGCCGCTCACACGGGACATGATGCCAACCTGAAAAACCGGTGTCATGGTGCCGCTTTTTTCTTTCTTCAGACGGCAGAGAATACCTTTAACCTGGCCGTTCTCATCCAGCTGAATTTCTTTATCTGCTTTATCTTTGCTCTTCTGCTGCAGTGCCGACAATTCTGCATCGCGTTTTTCAGCAATCTCTTTAACAGCGGCGCGCTTTGCACCTCGCAGACGTTTGCCGTTTTCTTTCAAAGAAAAATATTCCTGGTAGGTTTTACCGTCGATCTGGCGGCGTACTCTGAAACCATGGAAACGCGGATTATCTAAAAGTTCTACACTCATTTGTGTTCCTTCTCTTTTTTGTCGTGGGACGGTTGTATTTATCGACCTAACTAAGCCGATGCCTTCAGCTAGCCGGCAATAACGCCTTCAGCCTGCAGCGCGGTTATTTCATCAGAGCTGAAGCCATAATCCTGCAGGACAGATAACGTGTCCTGACCAGGCACTCGAGCGCCATGAGAAATTTCTGGGGATGTTCTGGAAAACCGCGGCGCTGGTGCCTGCTGCATAACGCCATCAATTTCCATAAAACTGTTACGTGCTTTGTTGTGCGGGTGTTCGGGTGCTTCAAAAATACTCAACACGGGCGCAAAACAAACGTCCGTGCCTTCCATGATCTCGCACCACTCTGCCTGGGTCCTGGTCAGAAAGGTCTGGGTAAGATCCGCTTTCAAAATGGGCCATTGCGTCGGGTCCATCTGTTTAGCGTACTTTTCCGGATCCAGGCCGGCTTTTTCAATCAGGAGCGCGTAAAACTGCGGTTCAATGGAACCAATACACACATGTTTGCCGTCTTTGGTTTCGTAGGTGTCATAAAAATGTGCTGCACCATCCAGCAGGTTAGTACCGCGCTGGTCGGTAAACGCGCCAGATGCTGCAAAAGAAAAGAACATTGCCATCAGGGCTGCTGATCCATCAACCATGGCCGCATCGACAACCTGGCCTTTACCAGAACGCTGGGTTTCCAGCATGCCGCAGACCAGTCCATACGCCAGCAGCATACCGCCGCCACCAAAATCACCTACCAGATTCAGGGGTGGTACCGGGCGTTCACCCTGACGACCAATCGCGTGCAGCGCACCTGACAGGCCAATGTAGTTAATATCATGCCCCGCGGCCTGCGCCATCGGACCTTCCTGGCCCCAACCGGTCATCCGGCCATAAACAAGCCTGGGATTGCGCGCCAGAGCGACATCTGGACCCAGGCCCAGACGTTCTGTAACGCCGGGGCGGAACCCCTCGAATAAAGCGTCTGCTGACTCAACGAGACGCAACACTGTCTCAACACCTTCGGGGTTTTTCAGATCAAGGGCAACTGAGCGGCGGTTACGGGCGAGTACGTCTTTAGGCGCTTTGTCTGCACCGGTTAAGCGCTCCACGCGGACCACTTCCGCCCCCATGTCGGACAACATCATGCCGCAGAAAGGACCTGGGCCTATGCCCGCCAACTCAATGATTTTGAACCCCGATAGTGGACCCATATGTTTACCTCAACTTTGAAAAGACGCCGGCCTCAAATACCGCTCGCGACGCATAACCTGTGTCTTATAATTCTCTTTTTGTACATCTGGATGCTGTTACATGCCAGTTTTCGCGCCGCCAGCTCAATTTTCAGTGCCACTTAAGCGAAATGTACCCGGGCCACCAATTCAGCCGCGGCGCATTCTAAACCAATACGCCCTGCAAAAACCAATTCGATTCAACGTTTTTGTTGGTCTGACCTCAAATTTTTATTTCCTATAGACTTTCCGGATGCGAAAAATCATCCATTGCGACTGCGACAGCTTCTACGCATCCGTAGAAATGCGGGACAATGCAGAGTTGCGAAACCTACCAATTGCGGTGGGTGGTAGTCCCAACAGAAGAGGTGTGGTCGCAACCTGTAATTACAAAGCGCGTGCATTCGGCGTGCGCTCCGCCATGCCCATGAGTCAGGCACTGCGTGCCTGCCCGAACCTTGTCATCGTGCCGACAGATATGCGCAAATATCAGCAGGAATCCGCGCGGGTTTCACAGATATTTCACGACTTCACACATCTGGTAGAGCCACTGTCGCTGGACGAAGCATTCCTGGATGTCAGCAGCTGTACCCACGCTCAGGGCAGCGCAACACTGATCGCGACAGAAATCCGTAATCGCGTGCGCGAGGAGGTTGGCATCACCATTTCTGCCGGCATCGCTCCCAACAAGTTCCTCGCAAAAATAGCTTCGGACTGGAACAAACCCGATGGCCAGTTCACCATCACGCCGGATGAGGTTGAAGATTTTGTCGAACAGTTACCCGTTGATAAACTGTTTGGCGTAGGCACTGTCACCGCCAGAAAAATGGCGCGACTGGGTTTACTGACCTGCGGTGACCTGCGCGCCCAACCCATCACTGAACTGACTCGTCATTTTGGCAAGTTCGGGATACGACTTTACGAATTAAGCCGCGGCATCGACGAACGTGAGGTCAAAACTCATCGCAGACGCAAGTCACTCTCCGCGGAACGTACTTACGCCGAGGATCTGCCCGATCAAGCGGCATGCCTGGCGGCACTGTCTCAGCTGGTAGCCGAACTGGAGGTGCGCATCACCCGTGCCAACTGCCGCAACCAGATCGCCGGAAGATTCATGAAAGTCCGCTTCAAGGGTTTTGAAACGACAACCGTGGCCAGTACGGGTTACACCACCTGCGTTGCAGACTACGAACAGCTGTTTGCCACCGCCTGGCAGCGTCAGGCTAAGCCGGTTCGACTGCTGGGCGTGGGGGTAAAACTGAAAAGCGACGATGATGTAGATCAACTTGGATTGTTCGACACATCCGAAAACACAGATAAGGTCTGTTAAGCGGCAAACTGCATCTGTGCAAAACGCGCATAGAGAGCGGATGAATCAAGCAGCTGATCATGGGTGCCACTGCCCACCACCCGGCCGCTTTCCAGAACGAGAATACGATCCGCCTGGCGGACCGTAGACAGGCGATGGGCAATCACAAGGATGGTCATGCGGCCTTTCAGGCCATCAATGCTCAAACGGATGTGATTTTCACTTTCCGCATCCAATGCGCTGGTTGCTTCATCAAGCAGCAGTACCGCCGGTTTAGACAGCAGAGCACGGGCAATGGCCAGACGCTGGCGCTGCCCACCGGATAACCCGACACCCCCTTCGCCAACCTGGGTATCCAACCCGGACGCCAGATTTGCGACAAACTGATCTGCATACGCCAGCTGCAGCGCTTCGGCGATCTCCGCATCAGTGGCATCAGGATTGGCGTAAACCAGGTTATCCCGCAGGGTGCCCGCAAACAGCACCGGGTCCTGCGGCACAAAACCCACGCTCTGACGCAAATCCTGTAACTTGAGCTGGGTGATGTCTGTACCGTTAACCTCAACCCGACCCGAGGTCGGATCGTAAAATCGTTCAATCAGATCAAACATGGTGCTTTTGCCGGCGCCCGAGGGTCCTACCAGAGCCAGCATCTCGCCTGGCGCGGTGTCAAAACTGACGTTGTACAGCACCTGCTCGTGGGGTCGCGTTGGATAGCTGAAGCTGACATCAACGAAGCGCAGGCCAACGTCATGACCCTGCAACGTCTGCGGTGCGGGCACTTCGGTAATTTCACTGGGAGATTCCAACAACTCAACCAACCTTTCCGTGGCACCCGCTGCACGCTGTAAATCTGACAGAACCTCACTGATGGCCCCCACAGAGCCCGCCACAATAAAGGCGTAAAAAATAAACGCAGCGAGTTCACCAGCTGTCGTATTGCCGGCTAACACATCCTGTCCGCCGACCCACAACATGGTCGCCACCGCGCCAAACACCAGCAGCATGACAATCGCCACAAGAAACGAACGCTGCCGGATGCGTTGCACGGATACGACAAAAGCCTGATCCACCCGGTTGGCAAAAGCAACTTCGTCCGCCTGCTGGTGGTTAAAAGACTGGACTATTTTAATATGGCGCAGTGATTCGCCGGCATAACTGCCAACATCGGCCAGGCGATCCTGGGAGGTTCGCGACAGCTTGCGCACGCGGCGGCCGAACAGAATCACAGGAATCACGACAAATGGCACACTGGCGAGAACAATCAGCGACAGTTTTGCATTGGTGATGAACAAGAGGATAACGCCACCTATAAACATCAGAATGTTGCGCAGCGCAATGGATACCGAAGAACCGATCACCGTCTGCAGCAATGTGGTGTCGGTGGTGATGCGCGACTGAATTTCGCTGGGCGCGTTGGCCTCAAAGAAACCCGGATGCAGGTGCACAAGGTGACTGTATACCGCCGTGCGGATATCCGCACTGATGCGCTCGCCAACCCAGGAGACAAAGTAGAAACGTACAAAGGTACCAATGGTCAACACCAGCACAAATCCAGCAAACAGGCTCAGAGAATGCACCAGTACATCAGCATCGCCGCTCGCAAAGCCACTGTCGATCACAAGGCGGATGCCCTGCCCCAGCGACAATGTCGCGCCTGCAGTGACCACCAGCGCGATGCTGGCGTATATCACCTGGGCGCGATACGGACGTAGAAACGCCAGCGCAGGGTGTAACCGACGCAGGTCTTTGCTGCCGCCTCTATCTAAACCATCTTCCATGAGCGCCATTATGGCCGGGCCCGCAGCAAGTTGCACGAGACACGTCACAGAGTCTGGGCGAAAGCAGGCGCGCATTGAGCGGAGGCGGAATAATCGCTAAGGTGCCCGGCACATGAGCGGGCACAGTAGGTAATGAAATGGCAGAACAACTTGAATGTCTGACGGTGAGCACGGGTGACAACCCCGGCGGATGTGTCATCTGGATGCACGGCCTGGGCGCTGACGCATCAGATTTCGAACCGATTGTGCCCATGCTGCCGCTTGCACGTCCTCTCAAATTCGTTTTTCCCAATGCGCCGATCCGCCCGATCACCATCAATGGCGGAGCGGAAATGCGAGGCTGGTACGACATCGACCCCGGCGCACCCCTCGCCGGCGGTGCAGACATAGAAGCCTCTGCCGCCAGCATCGCTGCGTTGATAGAGGCCGAAGTGGATGCCGGTATCCCGAGCAACCAGATTGCGCTGGCCGGGTTTTCTCAAGGCGGGGTGATTGCTCTACATCTGGGCCTGGCGTATCCCCATAAGCTGGCAGGCATCATGGCTTTGTCGACTTATCTGCACGACCATGAAAACATCGCCAGCCGCCTGGATTTTGCCAACGTCGACACCCCTGTGTTCATGGCCCATGGTCTGTCGGACCCGATGATTCCAATTACCCGGGCCATCACGGCACGTGAAACGCTGCTGGGTTTAAATTACCGGGTGCAGTGGCATGAGTATGCCATGGGACACCAGGTCTGCCCCCAGGAAATACAGGATATCGCGGCGTGGCTGAACCAGATTTTTCCCTGATCCAACCGCTCGAGCCAAGCCCCCGGGGCTGGTTGGACTGCGTTCTGGCTGACTTCGACAGCTTTCTCGCCGATCACGCCTCCTGCGAGAAAAAAGCATCCGGCATGGCCATGAGCATGGCGTCTCATTACCCGGATAAACCGGAACTGCTCAATGCCATGGCAGACCTCGCCGTCGAAGAATTGAGCCACTATCGCGAGGTGATCCGTCTGATGTCAGCGCGGGGCCTCAGCCCGACACCGGACATCAAAGACCCCTATGTCAACGCCCTGAACCGGATGGTACGCAAAGGTGCTGAGGTATTTCTGCTGGACCGCCTGCTGCTGGGTGCCATTGTGGAACGGCGTGGTGCCGAACGCTTTGCCTGCATTGCAGAAGCGGTCACCGATCCGACTCTGCAGAAGTTCTACCAGGCTATTGCCACCAGCGAGGCACGACACTGGACGCTGTTTTACACGCTTGCCTGGCACCACTGCGACCCGCAGGCAGTCAGCGTGCGCTTTGTTGAACTGAGCGCTGCTGAAACCGAGATCATGCTGAAGCTGCCGTTTCGCGCCGCGTTACACTGAGTTATGGCACAAAACAGCGCGTCCCTGACCGCAGTTGCAGGCTATCTGGCAGGCTACGGCGAAACTGCCCCGCCACAGCCACCACAGCGTACTTACGATTACGCTTTGATTGTGCCTCTGTTTGATGAATCGCCGCAGGCGCTACCCCGTCTGTTGCAGCACCACTGTCACCCCAACCTGTTAGTGATCGCGGTGGTAAACGCGCCAGCAGGTGCCGCCGCAGAGGAACGCCGACGAACCCTTGCGCTGCTCCAAAGCGTTACCGCCGGGTGCCCAGTAGACTGCTGGGTCATTGATCGGGTGAATCAGCCCTTACCCACCAAACAGGGCGTTGGGCTGGCCCGTAAGATTGGCAATGACGCAGCCTGCCGCCTCTGGACAGCGGGCCAGCTGCGCTGCGCCTGGTTGTATCAGACTGACGCCGACAGCGTTTTACCACCTGACTACTTTTCAACACCGCTTACGGATCGCGGCGCGGTGGTGTTTGCACACCAGCACAACAGCCCGGATCCACTCCTGCAGCAAGCGGCAACGCTGTATGAGAAGCATATGCATCATTATGTGAACGGTTTGCGACAGGCGGGCTCACCCTATGCCTATCCAACCCTCGGCAGCACCATGGCCATACATGTACGGGATTACGCGCTGGTCAGGGGCTTTCCTAAACGCAGCGCGGCGGAAGATTTTTACCTCCTGAATAAGGTCGCGAAGATCAGCCAGGTCACTCACATACCTTCGGTAACCGTGCAGATTCAGGCGCGCCTGTCCCATCGCGTGCCGTTTGGTACCGGCCCGACACTTGAAAAAATTCTGCAGAGTTTGCAAAAGGATCCGGCCGGCGGCCTGTATATGACCTATCATCCCGACAGTTTCAAACTGCTGGCCACGGCACTTACACATCTGCAGACGCTGGCAGCAGGTGGCGGACTGCCGCAGGATGCAGCATCCAGCCTGCTCATTGAGCTGGGTGTGAAACAGCGGCTGCCACAGGTGCGGCGCATGTCCTCATCCACGGTGCAGCGCGCACGCATGCTGAGCCAGTGGTTTGATGCCGGAAAAACCTTGCGCTTTATCCACCTGGCACGCAGATACCATCCGGATATGCCATTGATCCAACTCTACAACGGGCAGGGTACTGCGGCAGTTCCGTGAACCCGGCACGTCAGAAGTGTGGGCAAGTTCACGTTCTCATCAGGCACACCTCAAATCCAACCACAGACCCACGTACACTAGCAGCCTGCTGGTCTATAGCGACAAAAGGATGTGCTATGTCTACTGAACTGCCGGGTAATTCGGATCTCGCCTGGGATCTGGACGAATTTTCGCAAGCTGAGCGAGCGATGGAGTTTGTGCGCCAGTTTGAAACCACACTGTGTGTCTACTCTCCCTCGGTCGAACAGATCTACAGCACCTACAACATGTTTTTCCCGGATGACTGGGATCGTAAACTGGTGATTCTGCCGGACGCCAGCGCCTACCATGACACGTTCTATCACGTTGCCCGTCAGGCCATCACGGCCACCGGTCTGAATATCATCCCCGGCGAACTCATCGATCGCGACGGGCTCTACCTGGCCAATGTGGATGAGAACAGATCACTCGGACAGCGGCAGGTGCCTTTTGTAGAGGGATTGCGCGCCATCATTGCTTCGCGACCGGAAAACGATCCGTTTCTGCCGGTGCTGGCAAAAGGTGACCTGCGCGAATTGCAGCAATCCTGGCCGGTGCTGCACCTGCATCGCGTGCATCCGAAGTCCATTCCCAACATGTCGGATCTGGACCGCAGTAATTTAGCCAATGTGATCACAGAAAAGTTAGAATCCCTGTTCCTGAGTCAGAAACAGGCCTCTTCTTTGCACGCTTCCCGGGAGCATGCGGGACAGGTGGCTTAACTATATTTGCCAAACCAAAGCGTCTGGATCAAAGGGCTGGTCAGCGTCGTTCTGATCGTCATCGTCACTCTCTCCTGGAGTGGTCAGCTCGACCACGCCGCGCGCGCGGCAACCTTCGATAATTTCCAGCGCGCGTTGGCGGTGGCCGCCATCGCCAGAGGGTTCAACGGTGTCATCTCTGTCGCCCAGGGCACCGAGGTGGCGATTGCTCCGGTAGGTGTTGGAGTGACTTTGACCCTTGGCGAGATCCTCGACCCGTTAAATGATCTGGTTGAGCGATTCTCAGCGCTGGCATTGCTCGCAAGCGTCGCACTTGGGGTACAGCTGACCTTGAGTGACATGTTTTCATCACCCTGGCTTTCCGGCATTTTGAGCGCTGCCGCGCTGAGCTATCTGATTCTGCTCTGGCGAGCACCCCACCGCCTGCAACAGGCAAGCGCGTTGTGGCTGGGCAAATTCCTCGGTCTTTTGATATTTTTTCGCTTCATGCTCGCCGTGATGCTGCTGGCAACCCACCTGCTGGACACCTGGTTCCTCGACGCCCGACAGAATGAGGCCATCGACAACCTGACCTACACCAGAACGCATATCCAGAACATGCAGGACAGTCAGGTCGACATCTCTCCTGCGGATCGGGAGGCGGACCTTTTTGATCGCACCGCCGCCGGCATCCGGGATTTCCTCGACAGCTCCAGCCAGACCCTGGATCTTAAGGCCCAGTTCAGCGAAATGGAGCAGCAGGTCGAAAACAGCATCGAGGAGATGATCAATCTGATTGTGATCTTCCTGCTGCAGACGCTGCTGCTGCCCATTGCTACGCTGTGGCTGTGCTGGCAGCTGCTGCGCCGCTTCTGGCGCACGTTGGAACCCTGAATCCAGTGCCCTCGGGGCAACGGCTGATTCAAATTTTTAGTTAACTTACGCACAGCGACACCGTACACTTCCGCGCCAAATTCAGCGGCAACATACTGTTCCACCAGCACCACCATGGCGACAATCTTTATCGACGGACAAGCGGGCACAACCGGGCTGGAAATCACCAGCCGTCTGGCACCGCGCAGAGATCTGAAACTGCTGCAGATCAGCGATGCCGAGCGTAAAGACCAGAGCGCACGGGCGCATTACCTGCGCACTGCCGACCTTGCCATCCTGTGCCTGCCTGACGATGCCGCGCGTGAGGCCGTGCTGCTGGCCGACGGCCATACTCGAATTCTCGATGCATCCACTGCGTATCGCACAGATGAACAATGGTCTTACGGCTTGCCTGAATTGAGCAGAAGCCAGCGGCAGAACATTCATGATGCTCAGTTTGTGAGCAATCCGGGTTGTTATCCTCAGGGATTTATTCTGCTGACACGTCCCCTCATTGAAGCTGGTGTACTTGATCCGGGCACCGCGTTACGTTGCCATGCAGTCTCCGGATACTCCGGCGGCGGACGGCAGATGGTGGAGAAATTCCGCAACTTTGACGCCGTGCAGCAGGATCAGTACAACAGTCAGGCATATGGGTTAACCCTGCAGCACAAACATGTGCCGGAAATGCAGAAGTACAGCTCAACCCGCGTCACACCGTTATTTACACCAACGGTTGCCAATTACTACAAAGGCATGCTGGTGCAGATTCCCCTGTTTCGGCACGAAGTAGGCAACGCCAGCAAAGCACAACTGCACGACATTCTGATGAGCAGGTACGCAAAGGAGTCGTTTATCAGGGTTTTACCGCTGGACAACAGCATGCTGGTTGACGGGTTTCTGAACCCTACAGCGTGCAACAACACCAACAACATGGAGCTGATGCTGTTTGGCAATGAAGAGCAGTACCTGCTGATTGCCCGCTACGACAATCTCGGCAAAGGGGCTTCCGGAGCGGCAGTGCAGAATATGAATCTGATGTTAGGTTTCGAGGAAACAACCGGATTATGAGTCACGCAAAACCATTATCTGACTTCACACAGGCGCAGCTCACTGAACTGTACAACGCGCTGCATCGGGAATATGAGCTGGTAAAAGGCAATCCGGTTGCGCTGAACTTAAGTCGCGGCAAACCCGCCGCTGACCAGGTTTCCCTGTCTGACAAAATGGAAGAGGTGATTGCCGGTGATTATTTCGACAGCACCGGCACCGATGTTCGAAACTACGGGGAAATCCGTGGTATCGCAGATGCGCGGGCGTTGGGCGAAGAGCTCATGGGTGTGCCGGCAGACAATATTATCGCCGGCGGCAACTCCAGCCTGTTCCTCATGCACCTGGCTGTCACAACAGCACTAACACATGGTGTGTGGGGTGATCAGCGGCGCTGGTCAAACGCCAATGTCGTGAAAATTCTTACGCCCGTACCTGGCTACGACCGCCATTTTGCGCTCACGCAGTCGCTGGGCATTGAAATGATTCCGGTCAGGATGGGACCTGACGGCCCGGACATGGCGCAGGCTCGCGCTCTGGCAAGTGCAGATGCTTCTATCAAGGGTATCTGGTGCGTGCCGAAATACTCGAACCCGACGGGCTGCATCTACAGCGATGAGGTGGTCGATGCAATGGCTGCGCTGCCGGATGTCGCAGCAGCCGACGATTTCATTGTACTCTGGGACAATGCATACGCCGTTCACGACTTCGACTTTCCCGGCCAGCCGTTGAAATCTATTTTTGACGCCGCACTCGAAGCCGGCACGGCGGATCATGTAGTGCAATTCGCCAGCACTTCGAAAATCACTTTTGCCGGCGGCGGTGTCGCCTTTGTCGCTTCAAGTGAGCGGGTTCTAAAGGCGCTCGAAGAACGCTTGAGCTTCATGATGATCGGTCCCGACAAAGTTAATCAGCTGCGTCACGCGCGCTTTCTGGGCGGCCGCCTGCAGGAACACATGCAGGCCCACGCCGCGCTGCTGAAACCAAAATTTCAGATTGTTGAAGAGATCCTGAGCGGCGAACTCGGCGCCCTGGACATTGCGCAATGGACCCGGCCCGGCGGCGGCTATTTTGTCTCGCTGGACGTCAATCCCGGCCTTGCACAGGCTATTGTCAGCATGGCCAGGGGTGTTGGGCTGACGCTCACGCCTGCAGGTGCAACTTACCCTCACGGCGAAGACCCGGAAAACTGCAATATACGCATTGCACCCACTTTTGCCTCCATTGAAGAGTTGCGTACAGCCATGCAAATTCTTACGTTGTGTGTGAAACTGGTCAGCGTACGTGAACAAATTAATACCCAACCCTGAAGGTTATATGTCCGATTGGAAGCTCGAAGATTTTGCAGTACCGGAAGTAGCGGACAAAGACCGCTTTCATGATTTTGCCCTGCCCCTGCCACTGATGCATGCCATCGCTGACCTTGGCTACGAATACTGCACGCCAATACAGAGCAAGACCCTGCCGTTTGCTTTATCTGACTATGATGTCACCGGACAGGCCCAGACCGGCACCGGGAAGACCGCCGCTTTCCTGATTGGTGTGCTGACGCGCTTCTGGGAACACCCGCTTCAGGAAGTGCCCCCACTGGGTTGCCCCCGCGCCCTGATTCTTGCACCAACAAGAGAACTGGCACTGCAGATCGAAGGTGATGCCAAAGGTCTGACAAAGTACATGGATGAGCGAACTGTCTGTGTGGTCGGTGGTATGGATTTTCAGAAACAGCTCGACAAGCTTGAAAAAAAGCCTGTCGACCTGCTGGTGGCCACGCCGGGCCGCTTGATCGACTTTCTGGATCGCAACAAGATTTCACTGAAACACGTAGAGGTGCTGGTCATTGATGAAGCAGATCGCATGCTGGACATGGGTTTCATCCCGGATGTGCGCCGCATCGTCTTCCAGACCCCGCACAAACGCACCCGCCAGACACTGTTTTTTTCAGCAACTTTCAACGACGACGTCATGCGCCTGGCGGAGTCCTGGACCATTGATGCGGAACATATTGTCATCGAACCGGAAAGCGTGGCCACTGATACCGTGGATCAGAAGTTCTGGATGATCGGCCGCGACGAGAAAGACAGCTCGCTGTTGAACCTGCTGCGCAATACCGACACCGAACGCGCCATCATTTTTGCCAATCGGCGCGATCAGACCCATCGCGTGGTCAAATACCTGCAGAATAACAACATCGATTGTGAAGCCCTGGCCGGTGATGTCCCTCAGCGCAAGCGACTGTCGACTTTAAACCGCTTCAAAGAAGGTAGTCTTAAATTCCTCGTGGCCACAGACGTTGCCGGGCGCGGCATTCACGTCGACGGTGTCACCCACGTCATCAACTACGAACTGCCGGAAGACCCGGAAGATTATGTGCACCGCATTGGCCGCACCGGGCGAGCCGGCGCAACCGGCACGTCCATCAGCTTCGTTTCCGAAGACGATGCCTTCAACCTGCCGCCCATTGAGCAATACCTGGGCATGAAGGTAGACTGCACCATGCCAGAGCTGCCTGCCTAGCTGCAGCCTCGAACCTGCCTGCACGACGAAGGCGGTTTTCATCGGTCCAGGGAAGGAAAAACGCGGGCCACGCATCGTCGTCGTTTTTGCATTGGGGAATAATTCTGAACCGTTTGGCTACTCGCACAGCAGCGTGTTTTTTGTCTATCAGCTGCATATGCCTGAGCAGCTTTGTTGTTGCAGCAAGCGGCCCCAGCGCACAATGGGATAAAAGCTGGGAGATGTTGCCCGCTGAACGTGCAACCACACTGATACAGGCCCAGCGCAGCAGCGGCTGGAGCAAAGGCACCGGGACCGCCTCTTTTTCCTACGACAGCCAACCGAAATGGCTGCGCTACAGACTGCCGCCGGCAGACCACGGCCGTGCCTTCAGCATTGAAAACCCCTGGCTTGCCGCCATCGACGTCTACACCCTGGATGATGGCGTTGTTGTCCATCGGTTTGAAATGGGCAATCGTCGACCTGCGGCCGAGCGCCCCATCGGCAGTACCAATTTTGCCGTGGGCATACGCGCAAACATCGACGAAATTTACATCTACGATCACGCCAGATCCGCCTCGTATTTCCCGGTGACCCTGGCGTCCGCTGCGCAATTCACTGCCAGCAGCACCAGGCTGACTGCCTTCCACGGAATGTACTACGGTGGTCTGCTGATCATCATCCTGTACAACCTGGCGATATTTTTTGGCACCCGGGACAGTGCTTATCTGTACTACACCTTGTATGCAGGTTGCCTGATGGGCTTTCTGTCTACCGCCGATGGCACCGGCGCGCTGTTTTTATGGAGCGAGTCACCCCGAATTCAGGACTATGTGCTCGGTCTGGGCTGGGGGCTGGGGTTCATCTGGCTGCTTGAGTTTGCCAGCCGCTTTCTCAACACCTCTCACATCAAACACTGCCTGGTGATCCGCAGAGGCATCCAGGGATTAACGGCGCTGACCATGCTGATTGTCATCAGCCGGCCAGGCAACGATGCCTACGTGCTGCAGACCATCATGAGCTTTATTGTGCTGTCCGCCTTGCTCTTCATTGGCATCAACACGTCTTTGAAAGGCATTCGCAACGGGCGTCTGTTTCTTGCCGCGAACGGTGTGTTTGCCATTGGCTCTTTTTCCCACATGAGCATGCTGATGGGGTGGCTGGCCCCGCATCCGATGTTGCAACATGGCGTTCACATCGGTTCTCTGGCGGAGCTGATACTGCTCGCTGCCGGCCTGGTGCGGCATCTTCGCGCCAACGAACAGGCACGTTTCGCCGCGTTCAATCAATCCCAGGAACTCGTGCGGCGCAATCATGAGCTGCGCACGGCTTCCGCACTGGCCGAAGAACACCGGCAACTGCAGAAGTCGCTCCAGCAGGCGCAGAAACTCAAAACCATTGGCCAGCTGGCCGGTGGATTCGCTCACGATTTTAATAATATTCTTGCCAGTATCCTCGGCTTTGCAGAACTTGCGCGGGATAAAACCGCAGCGTCTGATAGAGCCACCCTGTTGCGTTACCTGAGTGAAATTCAACAATCCGGCGAACGCGGAGCTAATCTGGTGAAACAGCTGCTCACCTACAGCCGCAATACAAGCTCAACACCCCGGGAGCTGGACCTGGGACAGACGCTGGAGGCTTCCGGAGAGTTGCTCCGCGGCAGCCTGCCGGCGACGGTGAACATTCAAACCCACATTCCGGCCCAGTCGGTACGACTGTCCATTGATCCGGAGCAGCTGCAGCAGGTCATGGTCAATCTATCCATCAACGCCGCAGAAGCGATGCAGAACCGTGGCCAGATTGATATCTACCTGGAAGAAGAAGCGTTACAGGGCGCGCGTTGTACCTCCTGCCTGGCGCGCTTTCAGGGGGACTACATCGCCATCAAAATTGAAGATAACGGCGCTGGCATATCCGGTAATGCGGAAAAACTGTTTACCCCCTTTCAAACCAGTAAAGCAGTCGGCCAGGGCACCGGTCTGGGGTTATCGGTGGTGCACGGTATCGTGCACGAACACGGAGGTCACGTTCACGCCAGCAACCGTGCAACAGGTGGCGCCCGCTTCACCATTTATTTACCTCACAGCACGCCTGTTACATCGGGTGCAGATGAGAAGCAGAAACGTATTCTGTTGATTGAAGATGACCCATCTGTTGCCAGCTATCTGCAGTCGCTGTTTGCAGACGAGGCGTATCACACCACGTTTGCAAGTATGCCCACAGAAGCCCTGGAAACCTTTGTCGCCAATCCGGATGCCTTCGATCTGGTCATTACAGATTATCTGATGCCACAAGGCACCGGCCTGGAACTGGCTGAAGATATCCACGCGTTGCGACCGGATCTGCCCATCCTGCTCACCACAGGCAATGCCAATAACCTGGACAAGAGCGCGCTGACTGCAGCGGAGCTGGCTGGCATCTTTGAAAAACCTCTGAACTCCGATCAATTACTGGCTAAAATCCGTGGCCTTCTGGCCACCTGATTAGCCCATGACCGAAATCCAACTGGCGCCGTCTGAACAACAGGTTGCGGTTGTACAACACTGCGCGACCACGGATGTAGAAAAGAATCTCACCACCCTTGAGCTGTTGTCACGTCAGGCCGCCAGTGAAGGTGCCGACGTCATCACCTGGCCGGAAGCCTTTGCCTATTTAGGCCGTCATGATGGCAAACGCGAGATTCTCGAGGCACTGCCTGCCGGAGGGCCGATCCTTGAACGTTGTATCGCTCTTGCCCGGGAACTGAAGTGTGAACTGCTGCTGGGTGGGTTCCACGAATCAGCGCCGAACCCGGACAAGTGTTTCAACACCAGTGTCTACCTCGGTCGAGACGGCCAGATCAAAGCGACCTATCGCAAAATACATCTGTTTGATGTGAATATGAAAGATGGTCCCACTCTGCAGGAATCCCGTCAGACTGAAGCTGGCGATCAGGCGGTGGTGGTCGACACTGTGTTTGGTCGCCTGGGTTTGACGGTTTGTTACGACGTTCGTTTCCCCCTGCTGTATCAGAATCTTATCGATCAGGGCGCTGTGGCCGTATCGGTGCCATCGGCTTTTACCGCCACCACCGGCGCATTGCACTGGCATACCCTGCTGAAGGCACGCGCCATCGAAACCCAGAGTTATGTTATTGCCCCAGCTCAGCACGGCCAGCACAGCAAACATCGTGCCTCTTACGGCCATTCACTGATTGTTGATCCCTGGGGCAAAGTGATTGCCGAGCTGCCGGAGGGTGATGGCTATGTGATTGCACCGGTCACCATCGAACAGGTCAATCGTGTTCGCACCGAGATACCCAGTCTCGCCAATCGCAGACACTTCACGTAGGCTGCGCGCATGTCAGATTCAGTGAAATTCAGAGGTAGCGGCATCATTATTCTGGCGGCAATTGTCATCATTGCTGCCGGACTGAAAGCCTCCCAGGACCTTATGGTGCCGTTTCTGCTGGCTGCCTTCATTGCCACTATTGCAGCAACACCCATGTTCTGGCTGCAGAAAAAAGGGCTCCCCGCGGCATTTTCTTTACCCGTCGTGATGATTTTTATTGTCCTGCTGGTGTTTCTGCTGGGCGCGCTGGTCACTCAGTCCGCCTCGGATTTCACCGCAAAACTACCCTTCTATCAGGAGCGTCTGCAGGTTTTTCAGGAGGACAGCAATCGCCTGCTGCAGCCGATCATCGATCGAACCGGTATTGAGATAAAACTCGAGCTGTTGTACCAGAATTTTTCGCTGAACACGGCCCTGGAAATGGCGGGGAACACCCTGGCGCGTCTCGGCGGTGTGCTCAGTAACAGTTTCCTTATACTGCTGACGGTGATCTTTATCCTTGCGGAAGCCGCCAGCTTTCCGCGCAAGTTATCTGATGTGCTCAACGATCCGGACCGCGACCTGCCTTACTTTGCACAGTTCGCCGAAAACGTGAATCGATACATCGGCATCAAGACCACCGTCAGCGTGGCCACCGGCATGATTGTGACGTTATTCCTGTGGCTGTTGGGTGTCGACTTCCCGATCTTGTGGGGTCTGCTGGCTTTCCTGCTCAACTATGTACCCACCATTGGCTCAATCATCGCTGCTGTTCCACCACTTATTCTGGCCCTTGTACAGATCGGCTTTGGCGCAGCAGGCGCCGTTGCAGCAGGATTTCTTGCCATCAATATCATCATGGGTAACGCCGTCGAACCCCGTTTTATGGGTCGCGGCCTGGGCTTGTCCACCCTGGTTGTATTCCTATCGCTGGTTGTCTGGGGCTGGATTCTCGGCCCGGTTGGCATGTTGTTGTCCGTACCGCTGACCATGACCGCAAAAATCGCCCTTGAAGCAAATCCCGATACCCGCTGGATCGCTCATCTGCTGGGTCCCGCGGATGCTCTACCACCCCTGGATGACGAAAAAGCGCAGATCATGGGTGTGGAGGCCGATACAGGCGAGATTGAACCGCAGGACAACAACCGTACATGACGCGTCACGAGCGGCCGAACATCGCGCAGATGCAGGGCTACACCTGGGGTGAACAGCCCGAGGATGCTGACACCATCAAACTCAATACTAACGAAAACCCTTATCCACCTTCACCCAAGGTGCAGCAGGCACTGGCTGGCATTGATGTGGCGCGCCTGCGCACTTACCCACAGCCCACTGCTGATACATTACGGGACGCAATTGCACAGTTGCACCAGCTTCACCGCAGCAATGTGGTGGTGACCCATGCCGGTGATGAGGCATTACGGCTGGCCATCACCACCTTTGTTGATCCAGGCAAGCCGTTTGGCATGGCCAATCCCAGCTACTCCCTTTACCCGGTGCTGGCTGAGATTCACGATGCTCCGGTGGTTAGCGTCGACCTGCAGAAGGACTGGACATGGCCCACTGATTTTGCCCGGCAGCTGAATCAGGCGGGGGTTGAATTGACGTGTGTGGTGAACCCCCATGCACCCAGCGGCACGCTTTATCCAATCGCAAAGCTGGCCGAGCTGGCTGCCGAGCTGGACGGCGTGCTGTTGATTGATGAGGCTTATGCGGACTTTGTAGATCCAGCAGTGGATTACAACAGCGCTGCGCAGCTGGCTGAGCATGAGAACGTGCTGATCCTGCGTACCTTCAGTAAAGGTTACAGCCTCGCGGGATTACGCTTAGGATATCTGTTGGGTTGCACCACCCTGATCGATCCGATCATCAGTAAGACCCGTGACAGTTACAACGTCGACCATATTGCACAGACCCTCGGCCTGGCCGCCATCGCGGATCAGAATTACGCCCAGAAGACCTGGCAGCAGGTGCGCCTGGCCAGAGCCAGCCTGCAACAGCATCTGGCCCAGCTGGGGCTGCCGTCACCCCCCACTGAGACCAATTTTCTGCTGGTCGAGGTACCCGAGGCGCTGGCGCACAATGCCAGTGAAATCTACCGTCGGCTGAAAGAGGCCGGCATTCTGGTCCGCTACTTCAACACCCCGGGACTGGATAATCGACTGAGAATTACTGTTGGCACGCCAGCTCAGAACCAGCGACTGCTGGATGCGCTGACAAACATACTGACCTGAAGAGATTTTGTTTTTCGCCTGAAAAACCCACATGCTTGGCGTTTACAACCAGTGGAACCTGGCCATGAGTAAACACCTGCTGCGCGCAGCCGATATCAAACAACAGCAAGAAAGTCGCACCCAACACCAGTTTAACGACAACGCGGTACGACATAGCAGAAACCTCACCGCCGCCACCGGCATGCAGCGGATCGGCATTCATCTGGTTCGCATTGAACCCGGCTGTGATTCCACCACGCATCACTACCATGATGCAGACGAAGAATTCATTTACATATTATCCGGCCGGGGTATCACTAGAATCGGCGATGAAACGTTCGATGTCGGACCGGGAGATTTTATGGGGTTTCCCGCACCTTCACCGGCGCACAGCCTGCACAACTCCGGTCAGGAAGACCTGGTCTACCTGATGGGCGGTGAGCGCTGGGTGACGGATATTGTTCATTATCCGGATATCAAGCGCACCATGATCAAGTCACACGGTAAACGCCGCTGGGCGCACTGGCGGGACTTTGAGGAACTGCCACCGCGCACTTGAGGTCGAACCTGAATGTTCCCGATCCGCGATGAAAACCCCACCCTGCGGCCGCCCGTCGCTACGTATGTGATTCTGGGGATGAATCTGTTTGTGTGGATTTTTGTCCAGGGTCTTGGTTTCAGCGAACCCCTGGGCCAGAGTATCTGCCTGTATGGTCTGATTCCTGCTGACCTGCTGGGCACAACGCCGGCTGGTGCTCAGATTCCACTGGGCGGCGGCTGGGTTTGTCGTCTTGACGGCAACGGCAGTATCAACAGCCTGATCACCTCCATGTTCATGCACGGCAGCTGGCTGCACATCATCGGCAATATGCTGTTTCTATGGGTGTTCGGCGACAATGTCGAAGACGTTATGGGACCGGGTAGATTTCTGCTTTTTTATCTGCTCTGCGGACTGGCTGCAGCAGGTGCTCAGATAGCCGCCGATCCCACTTCCGTCGTGCCTATGGTGGGCGCATCCGGCGCTATTGGCGGTGTTATGGGCGCCTATGCCATTGTGTTCCCACGTGCCCGCGTGCATCTGCTGATTATTCTGATTGTTTATGTCACAACCATTTCGGTGCCGGCCATTTTCATGCTCGGCTACTGGTTTATTCTGCAACTGATCGCAGGTGTTGGCTCCCTTGGTGCAGGCGGTGGCGGAGTTGCCTTCTGGGCGCACATTGGCGGTTTTGTGGCCGGAGTCGGATTGATCAGCCTGTTCAAACGCGCGGATCTGATGGCAGCACGCAAACAACTGGGCAAACGTCCAGCGGCAAAACACCGCCTTTTTTAGGTTAAGGAGCAACTGGTGAATTATCGTGCGCGCCAGTGGCGTTTTGCGCTGTGGTTCCTTACTCTTGCTGGCTCTTTTTAGTAAAGGTGAGGGGAACCACCCATGACACAACTACCCGCAGTCAGCCTGGCGGCTGTACCCGGTCGCCGCCATCGCATCATCGAGATTGCCCAGGAAATCGAAAAACGCGGTTTCCCGGGCATCTATGGGCCCAGTCTTGGCGATAGCCTGTCTCTGTGTACCGCCATCGCGATGGTGACCGATCGCATTGAGATCGGCACCAGCATTACCCCAATTTACACCCGGAATGTCGCAGACTTTGCCAGCACCGCCGGCTTCATCCATGAAGTATCCAACGGCCGTTTCCGCTTTGGCGTGGGCGTCAGCCATGCACCCGCCATGGACCGTCTGGGCATCAAGCAGGGCAAACCCCTGGGCGACATGCGCCAGTTTGTTGCGGATCTGCACGCGGTACCTCGGGTTGGCGACATGCCGCCAATTGTGCTGGCGACATTGCGCAATAAAATGATCGCCCTGGCGGAGGAAATTGCGCAGGGCATGGTGTTTGCTAACGGCGCCCGCTCACATATGGCCAGTTCGCTGGCTGTCCTGACCGACAGCGCCCGGGTAGGTTCCGATTTCTTTATCGGCAATATGGTACCCACCTGTATCAATGATGATAAAAAGGCGGCGATGGCGGTCAATCGTAAAACACTGACCAGTTACGCGTTTCTGCCCAACTACCGGAACTACTGGAAAGAAGCGGGCTATGAAGAAGAAATGGAAGGCGTAGAAAAAGCCCTGGCCGCAAAAGACCTGGATCGTGTACCGGAATGCCTGTCGGATCGCTGGCTGGCGGATACCACTTTGTTTGGCAGCGCCGCGGAAGTGCGCGAAGGCATAGAAGCCTGGTTCGACGCCGGTATCAAGACCCCGATTGTGGTGCCTTCTGCCGTGAGCGGTGGGCAACTGCAGGCGTTGGAAGACTTGTTTGCGTTGTACGACTGAAACGAGCTGAGCCGCAATGACAGAAACCATCACCCGTTACATCCGGCTCATCCGCCACGCCAAGTCAGCAGAGCCTAAAGCCGGTCAGCCCGACTTCGACCGCGCCTTAAACAAGCGCGGTCGGCGCGACGGCGAGGCCATGCAGGCCTGGTTCAGCCAGCAGCCCCATAAAGCCTCCTGGGTGTGGAGCAGTCCCGCGGTGCGTGCAGAACTGACGGCGGCGTATGTCACCAGCGGCTTCAACGCAACCTTTGTTGAAGACAGGCGACTCTATCTGGCATCTGCTGATGTGCTGCTTGACGTGCTGCAATCCACACCGGCAGAGGTGGAAAGTGTTGCCGTGGTTGCCCACAACCCCGGCTTAACGCATCTGGCCAATGTGTTAGGTAAAAGTCACGTCACCGACAATCTGGTTACGTTTGGGACGGTGTTGTTTGCAACCGAGCATGGCTGGCACGATCTACGACCGGGACAGGCCACCTGCATCAGCCTGGATACACCCAAGACAATCTGATTATCCACTGTGCGCAGCACGGGTCGTCGGGCGCCGACTTTTAAGTTTGTTGGTTGCGGCCATGGTTAGAAAGGCAGATCGATTTTCGACTTGCTTCGCGATCATGTTGCCCAGCCATCGCGGCAGCCCCACGTTAAACCGGGCAGATCCGGTATGACGACGCCGTCGTCACTGCCCTCATCTTTGCAGATCACTATGGGATACAACAACATTTAATCTCTACCTCCATCTCAGACCAGCTTGTTTTTCGATACTTCTCAGTTCATCAGCCAGAATCCCAGGAGTGTGTGAGCAACCGCGGAACTTGTAGAATGCTCCGCATGAGTTCCATCCCACCCACTCACCGCGAAAACATCCGTGCACACTACGCTTCTGAAGAGGGGGCTGACGAAGCACTTGTCATCCGCGCACTCACCGACGTTATCCGCCTGAGCCCAACCGAGCGTAAGGCGATCGCAGCAGACGCCGCTGCCCTGGTGCAACGCGTGCGCGATGAAACCGACCCTTCGCTGATGGAAAGCTTTCTGCAGGAATACGGCCTTTCAACCAGTGAAGGCGTGGGGCTGATGTGCCTGGCGGAAGCACTTTTGCGTGTGCCGGACGAAGAGACCATCGATGATCTGATCCAGGACAAGATCGAACCTTCCGACTGGGGTGCACATCTCGGCCAATCCACCTCGCCGCTGATCAACGCCAGCACCTGGGCACTCATGCTCACCGGCAAAGTGCTGGACGACGACCCCACTAAACCGGCGGCGGCGCTGCGCAGCCTCATCCGACGCGTGGGCGAGCCGGTAGTGCGCACGGCAGTGGCCCAGGCGATGAAGCTGCTGGGCAGCCAGTTTGTGCTGGGCGAAACCATCGAGGCGGGCTTGAGCCGCGCCCGGGAACTCGAAGACAAAGGGTATACCTATTCCTACGACATGCTGGGCGAAGCGGCGCGCACCGAGGCTGATGCGGTGCGCTATCACCAGGCCTACGCCAGCGCGATCGCGCGCATTGCGGCTCAGGTCTCTCACCGAGGAGGAGGTGACGTACGCACAAGCCCCGGCATCTCGGTGAAACTCTCTGCCCTGCACCCCCGCTATGAATACACCCAGCGCCAGCGGGTGATGGCAGAACTCGTGCCGCGGGTGATTGATCTGGCGCAACAGGCCGCTGCCGCCAACATCGGCTTTAATATCGACGCCGAAGAGCAGGAACGGCTGGATCTGTCGCTGGATGTGATCGAAGCGCTGATGGCCGAGCCCACCCTGGCCCGCTGGGCAGGCTTAGGCATCGTTGTACAGGCCTATGGCAAACGCGCCGCGCAGGTGATCGACGCCCTGTACGCGCAGGCCGATCAGTACAACCGCCAGATCATGGTGCGCCTGGTAAAAGGCGCCTACTGGGACAGCGAGATCAAGCTGGCACAGGAACTGGGCGTGGCCTCGTTTCCGGTGTTTACCCGCAAGGTCAACACCGACCTGAGCTACATGGCCTGTGCGCAGATACTGATGGACAGGCGCGACCGCATTTACCCGCAGTTTGCTACCCACAACGCCCACACCTGTATGGCGGTGCTGAAGCTTGCCGGTGACGACCGCGACAGCTTTGAGTTTCAGCGCCTGCACGGCATGGGCGAATCGCTGCACGAAATCCTGCATGAACGCTATGGCACACAGTGTCGCATCTACGCCCCGGTGGGCGCACATCGCGATCTGCTGGCGTATCTGGTGCGGCGCCTGTTGGAAAACGGCGCTAACTCATCGTTTGTGAATCAGATTGTGGATGAGGAGATCCCACCGGAGATGATCACACGTGACCCGGTGAATGAAGTGGCCAGGCTGGGTGATGCCATCGCAAGCCCTTTGATCCGACAGCCGCTGGATATCTTTGCCCCACGTCGCAACTCAAAAGGTTATCGGGTTAACGAGCCGGCTTCGATCACGCCGCTTTTACAAGCGCGCGAAGCTTTCAAAGGCGCCAGCTGGATCGCCAGGCCCATGATCACAGGCAACCCGGCACCACAAGGCACAATGCGCCAGATTCGTTCCCCGGCCGACCCCAACCGCATCGTTGGCGAAGTGTGGGAAGCCACAACAGAGGAAGTGCACACTGCACTCGCCGCCGCGGAAACGGGTTTTGCAGGCTGGCGGACGGTCCCCACCAAAGCGCGCACGGCGATTCTGCGCGACATCTCTGATCTGTATGAGGCACACATCGCCGAACTCACCGCCATCACCACGCTGGAGGCCGGCAAGACCGTGCAGGACAGCGTCGCCGAAGTACGCGAGGCAGTGGACTTTCTGCGCTTTTACGCAGACGAAGCCGAACGGCTGGACTACGAATCTCCCGCTGAACCATGTGGCGTGTTCGTGTGCATCAGCCCGTGGAATTTTCCGCTGGCGATCTTTACCGGCCAGGTGGCCGCCGCCCTGGCGGCGGGCAATACTGTGGTGGCCAAGCCAGCAGAACAGACGCCACTGATTGCCGCACGTGCGGTGGAGCTGATGCGCACGGCTGGCCTGCCGGAAGACGCACTGCAACTGTTACCCGGAGATGGCCCCAGCGTAGGCGGTCTACTCACAGCCTACCCTGACCTTGCCGGCGTATGCTTCACCGGTTCGCTGGAAGTGGCGCAGATCATCAACCGCTCCCTGGCTGAAAATACCCATCCCGATACCGTGCTGATCGCTGAAACCGGCGGCCTGAACGCCATGCTGGTCGACAGTACCGCACTCACCGAACAAGCCGTGCGCGATATTCTCACCTCAGCCTTTCAGTCGGCCGGACAACGCTGTTCAAGCCTGCGCATGCTGTATGTGCAGGAAGAAGCCAGAGCGCGGCTGCTCACCATGTTGTACGGCGCGATGGAGACGCTGACCCTCGGTGATCCATGGCAGCTCAAGACCGATGTCTCACCGGTGATCGATGCCGAGGCGCAGGCAACCCTCCGCGCCTACATTGCCGAACAGGCAGTCCGGGGTCGCGTCAGCAAACAACTCACCGCGCCGGACACCGGTACCTTTGTGGCCCCCACCGTGATCGAAGTCGATGGCATCGCTGATCTTGACCGCGAAGTATTTGGCCCGGTGCTGCACGTGGCCAGTTTTCAAGCACGGGATATCGACCAGGTGGTGGATGACATCAACGTGACCGGTTACGGGCTGACTTTTGGGCTGCACACACGGATCGATGATCGGGTGCAACAGATCGTGGAACGCATTCGGGTGGGGAATGTGTATGTGAACCGCAACCAGATTGGCGCGATTGTGGGGTCACAGCCGTTTGGCGGGGAGGGGCTTTCGGGTACCGGGCCGAAAGCAGGTGGGCCGCACTATGTGCAGCGCTTTCGGCGCCGGGTGCAGACGTCTGCACTTGAGGATCTGCCAGCACCCACAGGGCCGACCATCCGTGCACCGCAGATCGAGGCGGCCATCAACTCACTGGATGCACGCAACTGGGCGGCACGCCCGGACAAAGTGTCTGTGTTACGCAAAGCGCTCGCGGGCAGTGGCAGTCTGATTCGTAAGGCGCTGGCTGAGACGGCAGCGTTTGATATGACACCGCAGACGCTACCTGGGCCGACGGGTGAGAGCAATCGGCTGACCCTGCATCCACGAGGCGTGGTGTTGTGTCTGGGACTGACGGTGGAGGTTGCCATTGCACAGGCGGCGCAGGCTTTGGGGGTTGGGTGTGGGGCTGTCATCGTTGTGCCGGATGCAAGCGAGGCCGCACAACCATTGATCCAGGCAGGTGCGCCACTGGCAGTCATCAACGGGCATGTGCAGATCGACTCTTTAGCTGCCATCGACTCAGTCTCGGTGGTCAGTGCAAGAGGCAATACTGGCTGGCTCGGCGCGCTCCGGCGGTGTCTGGCGTCAAAAAACACACAGATCGTTTCGGTAGAAAGTGGGGTTAACGCCGGGGAAAATTACCTCGTCGAGCGGCATATCTGCATCGATACGACCGCAGCAGGCGGCAATGTTGCGCTTATCGGAAGCGGACAGGGCCTTGTGTGATATACATCAACGGGCAATCAGCGTCCGCGTGTGCTGCAGTTTGATTTAACGCAACGAAGCATTTTTAAGCCGCTCTTTATTGACCGCGTCTGCGGCGGCTTTTTGCCTGTCTCGCTCTCTGCGCACAGCAATCCCCCAGATGCCTCCCCAGACCTCGTCTATCGCCTGATGCAGCTCGCGGTTAACTGCGCCGAAGAAGCCTGAGGCTTCCACTTCCGGAAAATGCGCCTGATACTCAGCCAGCAGCTCAATGCCGGTCGCGGTGAGTCGATAAAATTTCTTTCGCGGGCGTCCATCAGGCTCGGACTCATCCCATCGACTCTCAACATAGCCACCTTTTTCAAAGGCCATCAGAATGCCATACACAGTGCCAACCTGCAGTTGCGCCTCAGTTGCAATTTCAAATCCGTGGGAAACCTTCTGTTGCGCAAGAACCGACAGCACGCGAAACCTCTGTTTTGTTTTACGCATCTCCATCGCTGTCTTCCTGATTTATATATATCGGATAATATCCGATATATATAAATTAACAATCCTCAGAGCGGCTTTCTGATCAGCGCCAGATAAAATCCATCCCAGATTCCATCGGGAATAATCCGCACAGAGTGGTGTAAATCGGGATGTAGAGCGCGCCCCTGCCAGGCGTTGAGACCAGGCTGAAAGTTTTTTGCAATCGTGCTGATCGCCAACAACTGCGCTTCACTGCGCTGCAGAAGATGATTCACGACCAGCTCATTTTCTTCCACGCTGAAAGAACACGTGGAATAAACCAGCAAACCACCTGGTTTGAGCGCGGCATAAGCTGAGCGCAACAGACTTTTCTGCTTGCGCTGGGATTCCTTGACCTTGCGTGCAGACCAATGTGTATAAGTGGCAGGATTGTCCCAGCGCATCCGCGCCTGAGAGCTGCACGGGGCATCCAGCAGAACGCGATCAAATCGTTCCGGCACCGCCCTGCCGACGCTGCGTCCGTCTTTCAGATAAAACGCCACATTGGTCACCCCACAGCGTTCAAGGTTGGCACGCAGACGATGGAAACGTCCCGGTACCACCTCCACCGCGGCGATACGCCCGCTGTTCTTCATCTTCGCCGCAATCGCCAGGGTTTTGCCACCCGGCGCGGCAGCAAGGTCCAGAATTTCTTCGCCGACCTGCGGATCAAGCACCTGCACAGCGAACAGGCTGGCCGGGTTCTGCAGATAGATCTGTCCGCGACCGGCTTCGGGATGTGAACTGAGCGGGACGTCATACGGCACCTGCCTGACCCCGTCGAGACCTGCCACTGCTTCACCAGCGGTATATGTCGCGCCGGGTTTAAGAGGGTTCTGCCAGTAGCATCGCGTACGGTCCTTCAACAACAGCGCAACAATCGCAGCCGCGGTGTGCTCACCGTAAATCTCGTTCAGCTGCTCTGCAAACAGATCGCGGTCCATCAGATCTTCCGGCAGCGACACACCTTCAGCAAACAAGGTAACCTACCACTTTGGCGTGATTAAGGAATCGAGATGGAACTGGCCAAACCGGCATTAGATGTGGGCCTCTACACCAATGATATTGACGCTATGTTGGCGTTCTGGCAGGAACAAGTCCACGTTCCCTATAGTGAATTATTGAAAGTGGGCGGCGGCCTGCATCAGCATCGCCACGCCATCGGCGATAGCGTGCTGAAAGTGAATCATCGGCGGGAGCCTGTGTCGCGGGATAAGCCGACAGGATTATCCGCGCTGGAAATCTACAGTGAGGTTGTTGACGGGCGCATCGAGTTGCTCGACCCGGACGGCAACGAAGTCTGGTTGAGCCCCCAGGCGGATGCGCCGGAACAGAATCTGACCCTGCATATGACAGTAAACGATCTTGCGGAAAGTAATCGTTTCTATGGTGAGGTGCTGGGCTTATCCTCTGCCGGCGATCATACATTTCAGGTTGGCGCATCGCGTATCAAGCTGGTGCAGGGTGACATTGCGCCGTTTGAACGGGTTGCGCTGGGTTACCGCTACATGACCCTGCAGGTTTTTGACGTGGTCGGTACCCACGCACAGATACTCGCGAACGGTGGCCGCGAAGGCGCTGCGCCAGTACGCCTGGGTGAGGTCGCGTATATTTCCTTTGTGCAGGACCCCGACGGCAACTGGATCGAAATCAGTCAGCGTAAATCAATCACCGGATCGCTGGATTAGGCCGGCACCCGCACAGAAACTGTCATGCTGCACCCGTTTCAGAGTCCGTGTTTTATTGCATGCACTGCACTAGAATATCCGCCACAAACAATTGATCGGAGATAGTTGATGGGGTTCTTATCTTTCTTACTGCTGGCCGCAATCGCTTATCTGTTATGGCGCATCAGTGATCAGGTACCGGACATTCTGTTTCGTCTCAGCGAAATCCAGCGGGACATCGCTGAAATACGCCGACGCAGCGAAAAACCTGCCGCCTCCAATACTGAAAAAGCAGACGAACCCTCCTGAACCTCAACTCCACCGAACGTATTGCTAGCGCAATATGAACTGGCGTATCTGGTTGGGGCTGGCACTCACCGCGGTATGGATACTGTTGGGGGTAACCTACATCAGTATCAACGTCGGTTGGTTCGCCTTCACGCGCCTGCCAGCAGAGGATCTGGGCAATTTTCTGGAAGGGGCGTTTGCCCCCCTGGCTTTTCTGTGGCTTGTTATCGGTTACTTCCTGCAACACAAAGAACTCGAACAGAACACTGACGCATTGCGCTCGCAAGCGGTCGCCATTTCCCGCAGCGCGGAACAGGCGGTAATTCAATCAGAGAAACTTGCCGCCAGCGAAGTACATGCCCGACAGGAAGCATTCCTGCAGATTGCCCAGTCCGTGCGCGGTCAGCTCGGCGCAATAGCAGGACTGTTATATATTTCAAGCCAGGGCAGGGGCGGAAATGGCAGCGTCAGCCAACGGGAAGAGGCAGAACTGTTTTCATCTCAGAGTAGCGGTATTGATCCGGAAGCCTTTTCCAGAAGACTGTTGACCACGCATCTTTCCACGGAAGATCCTGATGAACAATTTGCTCTGTTTTATGGCACTGAAGTGCGCGCGCGGCACACAAACAATTTTATTTTCACCTTCGAGCGCCTGATTCGCCGCGCCGAAGCAGTCGACGCAGAAAGCATCATCACCGATGCCATGCGCGCCAGCGGACATGGTTTTTTATACCGTGTCATGAAGCGTCACCAGGCCAACGCACAGGAAAAATGGTCAGATCACACCAAAACCGGCACACACATCAATTTCTAGAGCCACCAGAACCCCGAGAGGTAAGTACCATGCACTACAGCCATCTACTCTTCACCATCCTGTTAGGTATTTCGTTTGCGAGCCACGCTGCGGCCGCTCCCGCAGACCGTTTTGCGGCTGTGGAAATCACAAGCCAGCATGTCGCGGGTTCCATCCATATGCTGCAGGGTGCCGGTGGCAATATCGGCGTTTCTGTTGGCGTGGACGGCACATTGATTGTCGATGATCAGTACGCACCCCTGGCCGACAGAATCATCGCCGCGCTGCAGGCGTTAGGGGGTGACCGTCCAAAGCTGATTCTGAACACCCATTACCATGGGGATCACACGGGCTCCAATCCAGAGATGGGCACCACCGGCACCATTGTTGCCCATGACAACGTGCGCGCGCGCCTGCTTGCTCAGGAAGATTTTCCGCGTTCGGGCCTGCCGCTGGTGACCTTTGATGACGACCTCAACCTGCACTTTAATGACGAAACCATCGAAGTCATTCACTTGCCTGCAGGACACACGGACGGCGACAGCATCGTCTGGTTTAAAGCATCAAACGTAATCCATATGGGAGATCATTTTTTTAAAAATCGCTTCCCCTATATCGACATCGGCAGTGGGGGTGACGTTGATGGTTTTATCCGCAACGTGGAAAGTGTGCTCGCCCAGGTACCAGCAGATGTTAAGGTCATTCCCGGCCACGGTTCGCTGTCCACCCACGCTGATCTTGCCGCCACGATCGCCGTAGTCAGATCCACTGCAGCAGCAGTGCGCGCTGCCTTGGACAACGGCACAGATACGGCAGATATTGTCGCAGATCTGAACCAGAATTATCCCGACTGGGGTAGCGGCTTCATTACGGCTGATCGGTGGGTACAGATTGTGCAGGCAGACACGACTCGTTAGAAACCGTCATGAATCCGATAAAAAAATTCCATGAAGAGCGCGCCGCGGCGTTTGCAGCAGAAGATCCGATGGCTGCGCTCTGCACCGTTGCTAACGTAGACGGCAATGGTCGCGCTCAGCTCCGGACCCTGGTGCTGCGCAATGTAGACGACGATCTGGCGGTTTTCATTAATGCCACCAGCCCGAAGTGGTCAGCTCTACAGCAGAGTTTTGCCGTACAGACCTACTGGCCAAGTATCGCGATACAGTATCGTCTACAGGTCACAAGCAAACCGGTCGCCGCCCAACTGGTGCACGAAAGCTGGCAGATGCGACCCGACATGCCAAAACGAATGGACTGGCTCTATCAGCAGCATGCGCAGCAGAGCAGCCCCATCGAATCCCGGCAGGCGCTCATCACTTTACTCGACGGCGTGCGCTTACCCGACCCGTTGGTTGCGCCCGAACATGCATCCGGGCTGATTCTGGTACCTCACGAAATCGAACGCCTTGATCTGAATCAGGCCAACGGTGTGCATGACCGCAGCCACTTTCAACTCAAAGACAATCAATGGACTGTAACAACGCTGGTCCCTTAGTCGTCAGTCCGCAGGCAGCTCATCCAGCTCTGCAGTAACAATGCCCTGCAGGTTTTCAAAACACACCGCGCGCGCGATGTCGACAAACCCCTGAATGAACGGCGCCCCGGCCTGATCTTTGCGCACAGCTGCGTAGAGCGTGGGCCAGACGCCCTCTTCGCCTAACGAACGCACGACAAGATAGTCCTTCTGCGTATATTCATACAACGCCCAGTTAGGTAAACAAGCCACCCCACGACCGCTGGCAACCAGCTGTGCAATCATGGTGGTCAGTTCTGCATGACGGACCCGTTTAGGCGTAACACCGGCAACATCGAGAAAGCTGGTAAACAGATCAAGTCGATCCGTATCAACCGGATAAGTAATCACAACTTCGCTGGCAAGATCTGCAGGTTCAATCCATTGTCTCGCCTTAAGCGGATGATCTTTGCTCAGCGCGAGTTGGGCTTCATAGCTGAACAGCGGAAAATAATGGACACCAAGCTCAGGCACAGGGTCTGCAGTAATCACCAGATCCAGGTCACCTCGACCCAGAGCGGGCAGCGGCGCAAAGTGAAACCCACTGGAAATATCAAGCTCAACATCAGGCCATTGATCACGATAGACATCAATGGCGGGCAGCAACCACTCAAAACAGCTGTGACATTCAATGGCCATGAAAATCCGCCCGGACTCCCCTCCGGCCAGGCGCTGCAGGTCCCGTTCCGTGCTGTGTACCCGGGGCAGCACGTCATCCGCCAGTTTCAGAAGCCGTGCTCCGGCACTGGTAAATCGCACCGGCTTGGTTTTGCGCACAAACAGCGTACAACCGATTCGAGACTCCAGCTCTTTGAGCTGATGGGACAATGCCGATTGGGTCAGAAACACCCGCTCGGCCGCTTCCACCAGGCTGCCTGTATCACGCAGCGCAACCAGGGTTTTCAGATGGCGCAATTCTATGTGTGACATGAATCTCACTCATGATTTGAACTGAACATCTTGCATAATATTCATTCAAATATCTGATGTCACGTCTACGCATAGAGTGTGTGCCAGTGCACGATGCACGGCACGATGCTGACTTAAAATACGCCGTATGTTTAACCCCAACACCTCAGTGATTGATGCGTTTGTTGCACACTGCCTGACAGAGTTTCATCAGTTGTTTCCCGCAGCGGGTCAGGATCAGTGCAACGCGCTGCAGCAGGCGGCGCGCACCTCGCTGGAAACTCTGCTGAACTGTGACTGCCCCTATCATGATATTCAGCACACCATTTTAGTCACCGAGGTTGGACAGACCATTTTGCACGGCCGCCAGCTGGCGCGCGGAGATCTGACCGCCCACGAATGGCTGCAGGCGGTAGTTGCAATGCTGTTCCACGACATCGGCTATCTGCGCAACCTGCTGCCTGAAGATGAACGCGACAAGGCAAAAATCAATGCCCAGGGCAAACGTGTGACCATCCCGGTTGGCGCAACCGATGCGTTCATGACACCATTCCATGTCAGCCGCGGCAGTATGTTTGTGAAGGAGCGGTTTGCCAATGACCCGTTTCTGGATACTGACCTGATCTGCGACTGTATCGAAATGACCCGTTTCCCTGTGCCTGAACAAGCCAGATACCTCGACACTGATTCGTTGCCTGGCCTGGTGCGGGCTGCAGATCTCATCGGTCAGATGGCGGACCCGCAATACCTGCAGAAACTGTCGCGGTTATACGCAGAATTTGTCGAAACCGGTGAAGCGAAGCGCATGGGGTTCAACAACCCAGGCGAATTGCGTGCCGGCTTTCCAAGTTTTTTTTACGAACAGGTGCAGCCTTATATTGGAGATGGGATAGCCTATCTGAAACGCACCCAACAGGGACACCAGTGGATTGCCAATCTTTATCACCACCTGCATATTGATGAATCCAACGCCGACCTTGACCCTAAAATCCGTGCACCGGAGCTGGTAGTCGACAATCGATAAGACCTGAAGACGCAGATCCGCCGGGTATGCCTGCTGGTATCCTGGGGTGGGTATCTTTAGAATCCGCGCCTTTAACTGATCGGGTCCCGGGTGTTCGTGGCTGCTCCCCTTACAGATTCAGCGCCTGCTGCGTTTCGCCCTTTGCGTATCGCGCTGCTGGGCTATCGCAGCAACCCTTTCAGCGGCGGCCAGGGGATCTATATACGCTACGTTGCGCGCGCACTGCGCGACGCCGGACATCAGGTTGATGTTATCTCAGGGGCACCTTATCCAGAGCTCGACAGAGACATCGGTCTCATTAAACTACCCGGCTTGAATCTGTTTGAAACCGAACACCCGGGACGGGCGTTGCGATGGCGGCACCTGAAGTCGGCCACTGATCTGCTTGAGTGGCTATCAAAAATGTCCGGAGGTTTTCCAGAGCCTTATACCTTCGGTCGTCGCATCGTTGACTACTTCAAAGCAAACCCCGGCAGATACGATGTTATCCACGACAATCAGAGCCTCAGCTATGGCATTCTGAAGTTGCAGAAGATGGGGCTACCGGTGCTCAGCACGATCCACCACCCCATTACTTTTGACCGGGATATTGCCCTGGCACATGAATCAGACTGGGGTATGCGGTTGTTGATTCGTCGCTGGCATCACTTTCTGCAGATGCAGACCAGGGTGGCAAAACAGCTGAAACATATAATTACTGTCAGCGAGTGTTCAAAGCGGGATCTATGCAGCGCTTTCGGCGTCGATGAAGACCGTGTTGAGGTCATTGTTAACGGCGTTGACGCAGACACCTTCAGACCGTTACCCAATATTGTTCGCGAACCACGTCTGCTGATCACAACCGCCAGTGCCGATCAACCGTTGAAAGGTACACAACATCTGATCCCCGCATTTGCCCAGTTACGGGAAACTTACCCTGACCTGCACCTGATTTTTATTGGCAAGCCAAAACCCGAGGGAACAACCGCGAGACTGATAGAACAATACAACCTGGCATCAGCCATCACCTTCCGTCACGGCATCAGCGCCGACACGATTGTCCAACTCTACGCCCGAGCCACGATAGCTGTGGTACCTTCGGAATATGAAGGATTTGGTTTGCCCGCAGCTGAAGCCATGGCATGTGCAGTACCTGTGGTGGCAACGGACGGCGGCGCGCTACCCGAAGTTGTTGGCGAGGCGGGCATCACCGTGCCTAAGAGCAACCCGACGGCACTGGCAGAAGCCATCAACAGCCTTCTTAAGGATAAAGAAAGGCGTGAGGCATTGGGTCTTCGCGGCAGACATCGTATGTTAGATAAATTCTGCTGGAGCAAAGTAGCAAACAGACTCACCATCTACTACAACCAGGTACTTGATCATGAGCCTTGAGACTATCGAATTTGACCGCCTCAAGCTGCACAGCAGAGACAAAATTCTTGACCTGGGCTGCGGTGAAGGCCGTCATGCCATAAGCGCTTACCTGCTTGCTGACGTGACAGTCTTTGGTGTAGACCTGAGTGCGTGCGATCTTGCAACCGCCCGGCAACGCCTGGAGGAATTTGACCACAAACCAGAGCATCCTGAACACAGCTGTACTTTTGTGCGTGCCAGCGGTCTCCAGCTGCCTTTCGAGGATAACAGCTTCGATAAGGTCATCTGCGCTGAAGTGCTGGAACACATCCCCGACTATCAGGGTATGTTGCAGGAAATCAAACGTGTACTCAGACCAGGCGGCATTTTCGCGGCAAGCGTGCCCAGATTCTTTCCGGAATGGGTCTGCTGGAAACTCAGTGATGCCTACCATGAAGTGGAAGGCGGCCACGTTCGTATTTTTACCAGCGGCGAGTTGTATCGCGCCATTGAATCACTGCAGATGCGCAGGTTTGCACGCCATTGGGCGCACAGCCTGCATGTGCCCTACTGGTGGTTACGCTGCCTGTTCTGGGAGCGGGGGAAGATGCGCCCGCTGTGCGCGCGTATCATCGATTTCTGGTCTGGGATCTGATGCAGAAACCAGCGCTGACGCAATGGCTTGATCGGATCCTCAATCCTCTGATGGGAAAAAGTATAGTTATGTACTTTGTGAACGAGCTGTAGATGGACAACAAAAGCCTGCACAGGACTGCACAGTTTATTGCTGACCTGCAACTGCCTTCAGGCGCGCTGCCGTGGTTCAAAGGCGGCATAATTGATCCGTGGGACCACGTCGAAGCCATTATGGGCTTAACAATCGGCGGCCACTACGCCGCTGCTCGCCACGGATTTGATTGGTTAGCAGATACTCAGAAAGCTGACGGCAGCTGGCTGGCTGCCTACGATGACGAACAGCCCGCCGACGATACCCGCGCGGAAACCAACTTTGTCGCTTATCCCGCCACTGGGCTCTGGCACTACTGGACTGTGACCAACGACTTCCAGGCAGTACAGCAGTACTGGCCCATGGTGGAACGGGCCATGCGCTTTGTGATGGATCTGCAGACCCCTGAAGGCGAAATTTACTGGGCGGTAGATCCTGTCAAAGGTATTTCCCGGGATGCGCTGATTACCGGCTGCAGCTCAATTTATAAATCACTTCAATGCGCGGCCGCATTGGCTCTGCTGATGAATCAGGACGCCAGCGATTGGCTTGCAGCACGGGAACGACTGGGACATGCAATTCGTTCAAAACCGCACCTGTTCGATCGCACCTGGCCGTCGAAAGAACGCTATTCCATGGACTGGTTTTACCCGGTGCTCACCGGTGTGATCCAGGGATCGGCGGCAACTCAACGCCTGGAACAACACTGGGAAACCTTTGTTGAACCAAAGCTGGGCTGCCGATGTGTCAAAGAAGAGCCATGGGTCACCATTGCTGAAACCTGCGAACTGATCATGGCCTGTCTCAGTGCCGACAAGCACAATGCAGCAACGGTGTTATTCAACAACATTCAGCGTTTTCAGATAGAAGATGGCAGCTGGTGGACTGGATATGTGTTTACCGACGGTGTGCACTGGCCGGATGAAAGACCCAGCTGGACCGCTGCAGCTGTATTGCTGGCAGCGGATGCTTTATTCAGAATCACGCCCGCACACAACATTTTTATCGACCACAGCAACCCGGATCATTCCTCACTGGGTTTGTGACAAAGCAATAACCACCCCTGACACCTTCAGCAGCGACGCAGTACACCCAGAGTTTTTGTGCTTTGCAGCGCTTCAAACAGACCCGAAGCCAATGCCAGCTTATAAATGGTATACGGCGCCTGGCCACCATCCGCCGGGTCTGGAAAAATATCGTGAATTGCCAGGATACCGCCGCGGACAATATGACTGGCCCAGGTGCGGTAATCGGTCAGCGCCGCCTGCAGCGAATGACCTCCATCAATGAACACCATCGCCAATGGTGTTTGCCAGAAACGTCCAACCAGGGCGCTGCTGCCTACCAGCGGTACAACACATTCCTCCAGTTGGCTGCTCGAAAGGGTCCGTCGAAGCGCAGGAAGTGTATCCATACGATCGATGACCGCGTCATAAAGATCAGGATCGTGGTATTGCTCACCACGCTGGTGTTCTTCGGAGCCTCGATGATGATCAAGGGCAAACAGTACATTTGATTCACGCCGGCAGGCGCTACCCAGATATAGGGTCGACTTGCCACAGTAACTGCCAACCTCTAAGCACGGGCCTAACGCAGATACTTCACAGGCAAGCTCAAACAAACGAGCACCCTCTTCAGGATCAAGAAACCCCTTCACCTGGTCCGGATCCAACAAAAGTTTCATACCACCCCCGCAACTGCGACGTCGTTAAAGCGCCCGAATTTGCTAATTTGTTTAAAAATCGGGCAAAAAATATGACATTCGCCTTGGCAAAACGACTAACACGGCCTATTATCCGCGCCGAACGACCGGCCTTTACCGACCTGTCGACCCAGTTTATCTCAGATGGAACCATGCAGTGAGCGCAAACCACGGTAAAACACAGATTTTGTCAGCTACATCGGCTCGTTCGATTATGGCTGCAATTGTGCTGCGTGTGCTGGCGGTCAAAGTGGCCATGCATCTGAGTTAGACCTAACGCGAAGGTCTTTCCAACAGGACCTTCCACCATCCAACCGGGAAAGTTCTGTAGATCAGGCCTTTAAACGGATATTTTCGAGGACCGAAAAATGGATGAAGAAAAAGACAAGCCGTCATACAGTCGTTTCAAAGAAACCACCCCAGCTACCAGCAACAAGCTCCGTCAGCCGCCGAGCGCATTACCGCCTCACCCGCGCGAGCCGGCCAATGACAACAATCATGATGACGATGTATTGCTGAGTTTTGTGCTGGGTTATAACTAGGCGCGCCTGAAGGGGCAAAAAATACCTGGATAACACTTCGCTGTTACCCGCCAAGGCCGAAAAAAATCAGCACGAAAGCTATGGGTAATGCACCAAGCATGTATGCCAGCAGATTCAACAATTGATTCTGTTCATCGTCGGGGCTGAGCTTTAACCGGCTGCCAAGTCCAAACCAGAGCCCGCCCCCGATGAACAGTGAGGTAATCAGAGTCAGTATCAGAACAGCCATTTCCGCACCTGCGTGTTAAATCTTAAAGCTCTACTACACTGCATAAAGACGCTTCTACATGGAATCGGCATGCAGAGTACCACGACAAATCCAAACAGCCATCGACAATTACTGATGTTCTGTCAGGTGGCCAATATCAGCGGTGAAACCAGTCAGCGCTTTGTGGACATGGCAACATTTTCCCTATGGAAATATTTCATGCAACACAAACATGGGTTTTTAATAGCAGAAGAATTCCCCTGCATCTGGCTGCCTCAGACACAAACACGACAACTTGAACAAGTGTTCGAACACACAGGTTTCCATCAGAGTGTCAGCAAACTCACCCTCGAGACATTCGATGACGCACTTGGTATCAATCAGAGCCAGAGCCGTTTTGTGCCAACCTCGGACCTGGGCATTGTACGCGGGCGTCTAGAGCATCACTGGCTGAAGCACAAGGGAGCGTTGCTGACAACAAGCGAAGCGGGCCTTGCCGTTTCGACAACACCCGCAAGCTATGGAACTAAACCGAACTCAGTTGCAGCATCCCACGCGGCTTGACTTCGCTGAGATCTGAAATCTGCTCGTAGTGCGCGGCAATATCATCGGCGTCGGCATCTTCGCCGAGGTTGACACCCTTATTTTCCACAATCACCGCCATTGAAAACTGTCCACCCTGGGCCTGAATAATGACGCCATTCGGCGCGTTTTCACTGACCAGGAAAATAGCTGCCGGCGTGACCAGTTCAGGGCCCAGCTTTTCCTGGGCTGCTTCGGGGATCAAATCCTCGGTCATGCGTGTTGCCGCCACAGGGGCAATGGTGTTGGTGTGGATATTGTTTTTTGCGCCTTCAATTTTCAGCGAGTTCATCATGCCAACCTGGGCAAGTTTTGCGGCGCCATAGTTTACCTGGCCAAAATTACCGTATAGCCCGGTTGGTGAAGTGGTCATCAGAATCCGCCCATAGTTCTGCGCACGCATGATAGGCCAGACAAAGTGGGTACAGTTGGCCGCGCCGGTGAGATGCACATCCATGACCATGTCAAAGTCATCCAATTCCATTTTTGCAAACGACTTGTCGCGCAGAATGCCGGCGTTGTTGATCAGAATATCAACACGACCCCACGCATTCATCGCGTCATCCACCATGCTTTTTGCACCAGCACGGTCGGCCACCGACCCACCGTTAGCAATCGCCTCTCCTCCGGCGGCGATAATCTCAGCAACCACAGCCTCTGCTGCGGCAGAAGAACCGCCTGTGCCATCCATGGCGCCACCAAGGTCATTGACCACAACCTTAGCGCCACGCCGGGCAAGTTCCAGGGCATGGCAACGACCCAGGCCGCCACCAGCTCCAGTGACGATGGCCACCTGATTTTCAAAAGATATTGTCATTCTTATTACTCCATTTGAGTTGGTCGGTTAAAGATTTCTAGGGTCGGATACCAAAATGTACCGGGCCAAGCAAAGTATCGAGTTGCGGCTGAATCCAATCGATCCAGTCACACAACATGGGTCGGGTTTCGCGCGGATCGATCAACTCATGCACGGCAAAAGATTCAGCACGGGGGAAAGGCGAGCGGCCCTGGCGTAATTGATCCTCATACTCCCGGCGTTTTGCTTCCGGGTCCGCCGCCGCTTCTATTTCACGACGATAGGCAACCGCAACACCGCCTTCTAAAGGCAGCGCGCCGGATTCTACTGACGGCCAGGCCAGCACATAGTTACCCGGCGCATAGTGCGCAGCGGTAGCCACCCCGAAGCCTTTGTGCACCTGCACCACCGCCCAGGGAATTGTTGCCTGAGCCGCGGCAGCAACCGCAGCCATGCCATAACGGATGGTGCCACTGCGCTCGGATTCCGGGCCGATCATGAAACCCGGCTGATCAACAAAGTTAACCACCGGTACATGGAAAGTGTCACACATCTCCACAAATCGTCGATACTTCTGCGCGGCCTGCGCCGTCATTGCGCCAGCGTAGAAATGACAGTCGTTGGCTAGTACACCCACCGGCTGGCCATCGAGGCGGGCAAGCCCACAGATCTGGCTGGGACCGAAGTCAGCGCCGATTTCAAAAAAACTGTCCTGATCTACTACCATCTTCACTATGGCGCGCATATCAAAAGGCGCATTGGATTCGCGGGGGACGGCGTTGAGCAGTTCTTCTTCCATACGATCTGTTGGATCGGTGCAAATCTGACGCGGCGTACGCTCCCATACGCTGCCAGGCAGATAGCTGAGGAATCGCCTGAGCTGAGCAATGGCATCGTGTTCATCTTCGGCAAGGTTATCAATCACCCCGCTGCGCGAATGCACCTGGGCACCGCCCAGCTCTTCTTTGCTCATTTTGACACCCAACGCGCGTTCAACGAGGGCCGGACCGCCAATCAACACCTGCGCGGTATGTCTGGTCATCACTGAAAAATGTGAGGCGACCAGGCGTCCTGCCGGAAAACCGGCAACCGCTCCCATAGCACCTGATACCACGGGTACCTGGGCCATGGCATCAGCAATTATTTTGAACCGCGGTTCCGCAAAAACCGGCTCCCCCACGGTACCGCCTTTTTTAGCCGCACCTTTGACGCTGCCACCGCCGCCTTCCAGCAAGCGCACCAGAGGCACTTTGTACTGGACAGCAAGATGTTCGGCGTAAACGCTTTTGCGCAGGCCCGCGGCATTCGGCGATCCACCTTTGAGGGTAAAATCTTCACCACCCACCACCACTCGGCGTTGTGCAATCTTGCCGAACCCCACCACGTAGTTAGCGGGTACGTACTCTTCTACATTGCCGTTGTCATCGTACACGGGGCTGGCGGTTGCCTGCCCGTGTTCGCGAAAACTGCGCTCATCAAGCAGCACATCAATCCGTTCTCGAATGGTCAAACGGCCTTTGCTGTGCTGTTTGGCAATGCCGGCCTTGCCACCCTGCTGCTTCGCCAGATACCTGCGCCGCTGCAGTTCCCTGATTTCCGCTTCCCAGCTCATGTCTATGTAGGGTCAGCAAACACGGGCGCACGGTTTTCAAAATTGGCCGTCACCGCCTCTATCTGATTGGGGGAACCAATCAATATGGTCTGTAAAGCAGATTCGAGTTCCAGACCAATCCGCTCGTCCGCGTGCCAGGCCACCTCGAGCAGTTGTTTCCCTGCGCGAATTGCATCAGGCGACTTTCCTGCAATTTCTTTTGCCAGCTGCAAAGCATGCTCCAGTGGGTTATCCGACACATGTGTGACAAGCCCTAACTCTTTGGCTTCGTGACCATTTAACACTCTGCCGGTAAAAGTCAGCTCTTTAGCCACATCAAGGGGCACAAGATCGCGCAACGTCTGCGTCAGACTCATATCGGGGATCAGCCCCCATTTGATTTCCATGATTGACATCTTCATGTCCGGCGCCGCAATTCGTATGTCCGCGCCCAGTGCAATCTGACAACCTCCACCATAAGCCACACCGTGAATTGCGCTGATAACCGGAACCGGCATACGCTTCCAGACATAGGCAGGTTGCTGCGCATGGTTCTCAGGTCGCTCGCCACGTCGCAGGAGCGCCGCTGTTGTGTTTTCGCCATCACTTTGACCCGTGGACTCTTCTGCCATACGCGCAAAACTGCCCATATCCAATCCGGCGCAGAAGCCTCGCCCGTTACCCGACAGAACAACCGCGCGCACCTCAGGCGTTTCTGCAAGTTGCTCACCGGCGGCAATAATGGCAGCAAACATCTCAGGACTCAGCGCGTTGTATTTATCAACTCTGTTCAGTCGGACGTCGGCAACGCCATCCTGAATATCAATCGTGACCAGTTCTTCACTCATGGCTGCTCCTTTTTCATGTCTTGCCGGGATTTTTTCAGCGCAGATACTAGCACAATGATCCTGTGGAGGCGCCGCCTCGAACAGGCTGCTGAATTTGTAAAACCAATGCAAAAGCATCTGAATTAGAGGCTTGTACTATCCCCCAAGTGATCAGACTCGGATAAGGTTAAGCCTGAGTCACCACTGCATCGGTTGTTTAACATAATGAACGTCGTCAGCCTTATCGAACAGCACCCACTGCTGAATGCAGACATCAGAGCTTACGGTCTGCCACCGGCAAAAATCACCGGCATTGCGCGCGGTATCTCAGCGCAGCTCGGCAGCGCAGACGGGAATCTGTGCCACGTGTTGAACAGCTTGTCGACCAGAGAATTCATCAAACGGATCAATGCAGGTGTTGTTGCCGATGAAAATGGTATCTCCGCTCCACTGGCACAATCGATTGTGCTGACTCTGGCGCCCTGGATAGGGCAATTTCAGGTCTCGCGAATCTAAGGTAGGCTAGCGCTATGCATTTATGGCTCCTTGAAGACGACCCCGCCCAGGCTCAATTGCTGACAGGATGGCTGCAGGCAACTGAACATACCGTTCAGCATTTCGACCGTGGCCAGAAACTGATCGAGGCGCTGAACACCTCCAACCCCGATTTTGACCTTGTGGTGCTGGACTGGGAACTGCCCGATGCAACCGGCATTGAGGTGCTCCACCAGATTCGCAGCCAGATTCAGTGGCACGTCCCGATTCTCTTTGTCACTCAGCGGGAAGCAGAAGCAGATATCATCAATGCGCTTGCCAGCGGCGCTGATGACTACATGATCAAACAGATCAATCAGGGTGAGTTTCTCGCACGCATCAACGCGCTCGGGCGACGCCTTGCGAATCAGGAACTCGATTTCGAGATTGGCCCATACCACTTCAGGCCACAAAGCCAATCCGTTTCTCTGCACGGCGAGCCGTGTGATCTGACCAGTAAAGATTTTGAACTGGCCTGGTATCTGTTTCGGCATATTGGTCGACTGTTATCCCGTGAACAGCTGCTGCGGGATGTATGGGGCGTGAGCGGGTTAAATACGCGTACCGTTGACGTACATGTCAGTCGGATACGCAAGCGCATGAACATCAATCCGGAACAGGGGTTTCGCATCAAAACCATCTACCAGCACGGTTATCGCCTGGAACAGATATGAACGCTTTCGCAACACCTCTGCGCTGCCTGCTGATCAGCTTATCTCTATTGTTGGTACCAGCCAGTTGGGGTGACGACTGGCAATATACCGTTCGACCCGGCGAACGACTCTGGGATATCGCGCTGAACTATTGTGGCAGCGGGCGCTTTGCGCAAACCATCGCTGATCACAACGGTATCACCAATTCCGCGCAGCTGATGGCAGGACAGCGCATATCCATTCCAACTTCGCTGCTGGTCTTTTCTCCAAGTCATGCCAGCGTCTCGCAGGTTGCAGGAAATGTCATCCTGCAGCGGCGCGATGGCAGCCAGTCTTCCGTTGAAGCTGGAACAGCGGTGCACATGGGTGATCACATCATCAGCACCGAGGGTGCAGCCCTTGTTGTGTTTGCCGACGGCTCGCAGATCAGCATAGCACCTCACAGCAAAGTACTGTTTAACAAGCTGACCGCTTTCGGTCCAGCGGGCATGGTCGATACACACCTGCGCTTTACCTTTGGGCAGGGTGAAGCCACGGTAAAACCGCAGAACCGTGGTGATCGGTTCCGGATCCAGACACCAGAAGGTATTGCAGCGGTACGTGGCACCCAGTTTCGTGTCGGCCGCAGCCGACAGGACACACCAGGAACAGTGTCCACCACGGAAACGCTGGAGGGCCTGGTCACCTATACGGGGCAGGGTCAGAGCACGGATGTTCCGGCAGGGTTTGGTGTTGCTGCCAGCTTGCAGGGAGTGGTCAGGGAAACTCTGTTACCGGCGCCTGTTTTCAACCCCTTACCTGCACAGATCAGCACACAGACACCATTATCCTGGCAACCACTGCCTGGTGCGCAGGGTTATATCGTTGAATGGGCCCGGCAGGCTCAGGCGGACATTGTTTTTGCCTCCACGGCAAGTGACACCACACAAACACTACCGCCAGCGCAATCCGGCGCCTATCTGCTGCGGGTGCGGGGTGTGTCCGGCAACAGAATTCAGGGCAAAAATGCCACCGTTGTGTTGACAGTCCTTGAGCCCGCACCGACAGATCTTACCGAAAGCATCCGCCAGGACGGTACCGTCGCGATGCAATGGCAACCGGTTCCCGGCGCCGGGCACTACACGATTACAGCCAGCGCAGATCACTGGGCTGAAACACAAAACTGGCAGAGCACTTCGACTGCTTACAGCATCAACCTCAGCGCAGGTGTTTATCGTTGGCAGGTGGCACCTTCACAAGGCGCCACATCACAGATCCGAACCTTTACGGTGCTGCCGCCGCCGCCTGACATCCTCAAAGTGAAACAGGATAAGCTCAGCGTCTTCATGGATATTGCACCCGCAGCGCAAGGCGTTCGTTATCGTGTCAGTCTGCTGGATCGCAGCGGCGCTGTACTCCAGCAGGAATACAGCCAGGGTGCTGTCAAGATGGCATTACCGGGTTTTGGTCGCTACCAGCTGCAAGTTGCGTCCGAACAGAACTCCCTGCACAGTGAACCTGTCACAACCCCGATAGAGGCACGACAGAAACCCTGGTGGATGGCTATATTCATTCCTCTGCTGGCAATCTAGATACAGCGGACAAACGCATGAATCCGCAACTCAGATTCAGGGTGGAATCCCTGCTGCTGCTGTTGCTGGCTGGCGTTTTTGTGGCTGCAGGCCATCACTACCATTGGTTTCAGGGCTTCGACCGGCTGCTTTACGACACTTCGATCCAGCGTCTGACAATTGAGACGGACAAAAATATTCTCATCGTTGGCATAGACGATAGAAGTCTACATGCTTTAGGACCCTGGCCCTGGCCACGCACACTACAAGCGGAACTTCTGCAGGCGATCAACGCCCACCAACCCAGACAGGTCGCTGTTGATATCATTTACGCCGGCCAGACTGATTCGGACAGGCCGCTGGTTGAAGCTGCCGGTCAGATCAGGAACCTGAGTCTGCCCGTCATGATTGAATCTCTCGGCGCCAGGCAACAGCATATCGAAGTCCTGCCTTTTGCCGAACTGTTACCCCATGCTTCAGCACTGGGTCATGTTCACATAGAGCTGGACGAGGATGCCATTGTGCGCGGCACTTACCTCTACCAGGGTGTTGGCACAGCACATTGGCCACACCTGGCGCTGACCCTGGCAGAAGACAAATCCAATCTGTTCAGACAAGCGTGCAACAGCACCCAGCCTGATGGTCTGTTTCTGAATAAGTGTCAGTACGTGGGCGTCAGATTCGCCGGAAAAACAGGCGCTTTTGCACAGGTTTCAGCGCTGGATCTGCTACGCCCCACTGACCGTCCACGCCTCAATCAGGCACTGACAAACAAGACAGTATTAGTGGGTTTAACCGCAACTGGCGCAGGCGACTGGGTCACCAGCCCCGTGAGCAGCGAAGGCGGACCGTTACCGGGTGTTGAGTTCAACGCCAACCTGCTCAACTCCATCATTCAGGACAAGCTTATTCTGCCTCTGGCTGGCGTATGGGCCATTTTGTCGGGGCTTATCATCGTGAGTGTCTGCAGTTTCATGCTACCGAGGCTGAAACCTGCTCATGTGCTGCTCGCCACAGTTACCTTTGCGCTGATACCCATTCTGATCAGTGCAGTCCTGCTGACTCAGGGTTTTTATCTGACCTGCGCCGCCACCACCATCTCGGTGCTGCTGCTCTATCCGTTATGGAGCTGGCGTAGACACGAGATCGCATGGGCATTTATCAGCAACGAGCTGAGCCGGATTGATGAAGAAGAGCAGATCTGGTTACAACGTTCCGGCAACGCAAGCACAAAACTGGATCAACCCGGCGTCATTGCAACACTCAACGCGCTGTTTGGTGTCCAGCTCGACATCGTGACCCAGGACAACGGCCCCACCGTGCTGCACAGTAACAGCGAGAACGCACTGACAACCGCTCAAACCGAACTGCTCAGATCCGCCAACCAGCAATATTTCATGACGCCTGCCGAACAGGCGGTGCTGCCGGGAGAAATTCTTGCAGCTCAGATCAGCCGCCTTGAAACACGGGCCCGCACGGTACGTGAGGGGCGCGAGATGGGTTTGGCCGGTTTGAGCAGAATGTCCAACGGCGTGCTGATCTTAAGCGCTGTCGGTGAGACCCGCTTTATCAATCAGGCAGCAGCAGGTCTGCTGGAGATCAACCCAGAGAAATCCAGTACCACAATCCGGTTGCTTGATCGCATCACGCCACCTCTGGGACAAAGCTGGGTAGATATCATGCGAGAGGTTGTACTGCACAAAACGCCTGTCTATTTCGAAGGACGCAGCGCTGATGGACGACCTGTTTACGTCAGCGCTGAGCCGCTCCCCGACTCAAACACTCAGTCTTTTGCCGGGTTCTGGGTAATCACGTTTTCCGATTTGTCAGCCATTCGAGCAGCGCAGGCACAGCGGGAAGAAGCACTGGCGTTTCTGTCTCACGACATCCGCTCACCCCTGCTTTCCGTCCTAGCACTGATACGTGGCCAGCAGGGCACATCCGAACTCCTGAGTAATATCGAAAAATACACTCAGAAAGGGTTATCGACGTCTGAACAGTTTCTGCAACTATCGCGATTGCAGCTGCAAAGTGATTTTGAGCGATACGAATTACAGCTGGAGCAGGTGATCTACAATGCCATGGAACAGGCCTTCACACTCAGCCGGGAAAAAGGCATCACCATTGTCACCGGCACGGGCTTCGAACTTGAGGAAGGTGGCGTCTGGCTTTATGCCAACGGCGAACTCCTGGAGCGCGCGTTTGTAAATCTGTTGGTCAACGCGATTAAATACAGTCCTGCAGATACCACCATAAAAATTGACGTGAAACTTGCAGGCAGCAAGGTGGAAATCGTGTTTGCCGACCAGGGTTACGGCATTCCGGCAGAAGAGCTACCACACATCTTCGATCCTTTTTTTCGCTCGTCAGAAAAACGCCTGGCAGAACACAGAGGCGCAGGCCTGGGCTTACGCTTCGTAAAAACGGTGATGGAACGACACGCCGGCGGTATCAGCGTGTCCAGCACGCAGGATAAAGGCACAACATTTGTCCTGGTGCTGCCTTACGTGAGCGCATCCAGGCTTGAGGACGTATCCTAACCTTCAATGATTGCGAGCACCTGATCTTCTTCAACCTGGTCTTCGGGTTGCACACAGATTTGTGCCAGGATGCCATCACAGCTCGCTTCCACCGGAATTTCCATTTTCATGGATTCCAGAATCATAATCACATCACCTTCGCTGACGCTTGCACCTTCCGATAACAGCACCTTCCAGACGTTGCCGGTAACTTCACTCTCCAGTTCATGCCTGGCCATTCATTTCTCTCCCATTAAACGATCTACTATTCCCGTATCTACCCGACCCTCGAGAAAATCCGAAGACTGCAGGATGCGGCGTAACAGCCTCGCGTTGGTTTTCACGCCCACCACTTCAAAAGCCTGTAAAGCAACACTCAACCTGCCAATGGCCAGCTCACGGGTTTCCCCGTGCGCAATGACCTTTGCCAGCATCGCATCATAATAGGGTGTCACCTGCTGACCCTGCGCGTAGCCGGTTTCGATACGTATGCCATACATGCGCGGTACTGTGAAAACAGACAACCTTCCGGTGGATGGCAGCAGCGTATCGCCATCTTCGGCATACAGACGCGCTTCGATGGCATATCCGCGTCGAGCAGGCTGCACCGGCAGACATTCCCCCTGCGCAAGACTGATCTGCAGAGCAACCAGGTCGCAGCCCGTCACCGCTTCCGTCACCCCATGCTCAACCTGAATCCGCGTATTCATCTCCAGAAAACCCATGTCTCCAGAGGATGTAAACAAGGTTTCCAACGTACCGATGTTGTCGTAATTCAGCTCTGCACAAACCTGCGCACTTTTTGCCGCATGACGCTCAAGCAGTTCAGGCGAAAGACCTGGCGCAGGCGTTTCTTCAATGAGCTTCTGATTGCGCCGTTGCACGGAACATTCGCGCTCATAAAGATGCATGGCATTACCTTGCCCGTCCGCCAGAATCTGAAACTCAATATGGCGTGGCTGCTCAATGTATTTTTCCAGATAAACGCCGGCCTGATCAAAGGCGCTCACGCCAATCGCCTTTGCTCTAAGCACAGCCTCTTCCAGCCGCGCCGGATCAGAAACAACCTGCATACCCATCCCACCACCGCCACCACTGGGCTTCACCATCACGGGATAACCAATTTCATCTGCGGCAATGCTGGCGCTTTTTACATCCTCAATTTTTCCGGAGCCGGCAAACATCGGAAAGCCCTGCTCGGCAAGCAGTGCGCGCGCGGCCACTTTATCACCCATTGCCGCAAGCCAGCGTGGCGCCGGACCTACAAAGGTGAAACCACCGTCGATTACCCGCTGCGCGAATCCGGCATTTTCAGCCAGAAAGCCATAGCCTGGGTGAACCGCATCGGCGCCGCTCTCTTGTGCAATATCCAACAGCACGTCCTGATTCAGATAAGTGTCAGCAGCAGTAAATCCTTTTAGCGCGTACGCCTCACTGGCTTCAGATAGATACGGTGCATCCGCATCCGCTTCGGAATAGACGGCGATGGAAGCAATACCCAGCGTCTCGCAGGTTCGAATGATGCGCCTCGCAATTGCTCCGCGATTTGCGACAACTATCTTCTGCATGACGATACCGGCGGCTTCAGGTCCATGTTTTCATGCGCCTGTACATATTCCGACCAGGCAGCAACAAAACCGCCAAGGCCGCGGCGGGCTGTTGCCGCTGTCGACAGACCGATCTCTTCTGCGCGCCGCAATGCCTTAAGGACCTGCTGACTCTGGGCATGACTGAGCTGTACCGCATACATTCGGGTAGCATCAGGGCCGCGATGATCCTGCGGTACCGGCAGTGGCTTCGTGTACAACGAACGTTGCAGACAGGCGGCCAGATCGTCTTCCTGCATCTGACCTAACAGGTCAATACACTGTTCAAGCATCCAGCGTGTCCAGTAAAGCGGATGATCGGACAGGGTTTTATAGGTGGGCCAGTCCATCGTCAGTCACAACGACAAAGTGTGTCCCGTGAGCAGTTCATAGGCCTGCAGATATCTGTGCATGGTCTGTTCTATCACTGTCTCGGGCAGGGCCGGCCCTGGCGGAGTTTTATCCCACTTACCCTGTGCAACTAACGTCTCCAGAAAGTTGCGTACAATCTGCTTATCGAAGCTGGCCTGCTCGCGGCCAGGCTGCCAGTCCTGCCTGGGCCAGAAGCGCGAACTGTCCGGGGTGAATATCTCATCAATCAGCAGAGGTTCGGACTGCCCGCTGACGAGGCCAAACTCGAACTTGGTGTCCGCCAGAATAATGCCCCGTTCGCCGGCATAATCACGCGCACGACAGTACAGATCCAGCGTGGTCGCGCGCAGCCACTGCATGAGCTCTTCACCCACCTGATCAACGCCCTGAGCAAAACTGATGTTTTCGTCGTGGCCACTGGCTGCCTTGGTAGAGGGGGTGAACAGCGGCTCAGCCAGTTTGTCACTGTTCTTAAGCCCCTGTGGAAGTGCAATACCACAGATGCTGCCGTTGTCCTGGTAGTCTTTCCAGCCGCTACCGGTGATGTAACCTCTGGCAATACACTCTATAGGCACTACTGTTGTCTGGCGGCATAACATGATGCGTCCACGCAGCAGGTCCTGCTCAGCCGGTGTCAGCCCGGGTACGTCGGCAACATCCGTGCTGAGCAGATGATGATTCACCTGTCCGGCAAAATAATCGAACCAGAACCTGGATATCTGCGTGAGTACCACGCCTTTGCCGGGCAAGCCATTTTGCATCACCACATCAAAAGCGCTGATGCGATCAGTGGCTACTATCAGCAGCGCCTGGCCACCCCCGGGTAAGGGCACGTCATAAAGATCACGAACTTTACCAGAGCGCTTGTTGGGTAACGAAAGCTCTGTGTGGAGCAGTGCAGACGCCATGGTCTAATCTCCGGATGAAACTGTGTCAGGCAACACTGCCGCCGTCAGCCAGGTAAACGGATCCGGTCACAAACGCGCCCTCATCGCTGGCCAGAAACAGCATGATGTTGGCAATGTCCTCTGGCTGCGCGTAGCGGCCTAATGGAATACTGGCTTCCATCGCAGCTTTTGCCTGCTCCGCCGCACCCGGTGACATGCCCTCTTCGAGACTGCGCATCATGCGCGTATCCACCGGTGAAGGGTTCACTGTGTTGACGCGAATGTTATCCGCAGCAACTTCTTTGGCCGCAGATTTCATCATGCCGATGACAGCATGTTTTGAAGTGACGTAAGGCGCCACACCCGCAGCACCTTTCACGCCGGCAACACTGGACGTAATGATCACGCTACCTCCGCCGCGCGCTTTCAGCGCCGGAATGGCGGCCTTGAGTCCGAGAAAAGGACCTTTCACATTAACCGCCATGACCTGCTCAAAACGGGCTTCGTCATAATCGACAATGGAGGCTACATCACCTTCGATGCCCGCATTGGCCAGAAACGTATCGACGCCACCGTATCGCTGCGTTGCGGTGTCGACCATGGCCTGGTTATCTTCCATGCGCGTTACATCGCCAACAAAATAGCTGACCTTGTTGCTGGCTATTTCGGCACAGGCTGCTGCAAGTTGAGTCTCATCCAGGTCCACCAGCAGCACATCCGCACCTTCGGCAACAAATCGTTTGCCCACGACCTTACCAATGCCACCAGCACCGCCGGTGATGATCGCAACCTTGCCTTCCAGTCTGCCCATAAATCCTCCGTTTGAACGTTGTCTAATCTGTTCCGGCTGCGTGACAGTGCACCAATCAGCCAAAAGCCGCTGCGAGATCGTCGATCAGATCTTCTGCGTCTTCGATGCCCACCGATAACCGTATCAGCGAATCTGCAATACCCATGCTTTTGCGACGCTGCGCACCCATTTCGAAATAGATGGTGTGCGCAACCGGAATCGCCAGGGTCCGATTATCCCCCAGGTTGGTTGAATTGATAATGACGTTGAGACGATTCAGGTAACGCCAGATATCAATGTCAGGGTCCAGTTCAAAACTCAGAATCGCACCACCGCAGCCAAACAGCTCGTGAGCACGGGCATGTTCCGTGTGGTCAGGCAGCCCCGGATAAAATACGTTCTGCACGTTGGCATGTGCGTGCAGAAATTCAGCGATACGCTGAGCATTGTCACATTGACGCGCCATGCGCAGCGCCAGGGTTTCTGCGCCAATGGCAATATGATGAGCGGCCTCGGGGGCCAGCGCTGCGCCAAAGTCGCGCAGGCCTTTTTTACGTATCTGCGTGATCCCCCACAACTGCGAATCCCCTTTCTGGTAAGTGTCGTAAATATTGGGAAAACGGCTCCAGTCGTAATTGCCTAACTCGGTGACCGCGCCACCCAGGGCATTGCCATGGCCCCCGATGTATTTCGTCAGACTGTTGATGGACAGACCGGCTCCCACTGACCTGGGCTGAAACAGGAAAGGTGAGGTCATTGTATTGTCTACCACGTACACCAGCTCACGCTGTGCGCATAGTTGGCCAATCGCTACCAGATCAGCCACCTGAGTTCGTGGATTTGCAATGGTTTCCACAAATACCATCCTGGTATTGGGTAGAACTGCATCTGCTACCGCCTGCGCCTGAGTCGCATCCACGAAGGTGACGTTTACACCCTGGGTATCAAAGCTGTTCATTAACGAATTGGTATTGCCAAACAGAAAAGCGGAACACACAACGTGATCACCAGGACGCAGCAGCGCAAAAATGGTTGTGCCAATCGCCGCCATACCGGTCCCGAAGCAGATGCTTTTCAAACCCCCTTCCATCACCGTGACTTTATCTTCCAGCGCATCCACCGTTGGATTGACCTGCCGTCCATAGGTGTAGCCAGGTTGGGTGCCTTGGAACACACCGGCCAGATCTCTGGCGTCCGCGTAGCCAAAAGCCACAGAGGTATGGACCGGTTTATGTGTCGCACCATGTTCAATGGTGTGCTGACGGTCGTTATGCACAATTTTTGTGGTGAAACCTTTCATGGCGCAGCTGACAAAAGCAAAGGACCGCAAACTATACGGGAAAACAAGCCTCAGTAGCTACGTGCCGGTCTGCGTTTTCAGATCAGGCCGGGACGAGCTTGCTCGGGTCTTTAAGGACAGCGGCAAATCGATTTTCTTTTAACAAGCCAACAAGATCGCTGGCAGGCACAGCAGGAGAAAATATAAAGCCCTGCACCTCCTCGCAGCCCTGCAGTTGCAGATATTCAAGCTGGGTGCGATTTTCAACGCCTTCTGCGACCAGATCCAGATGCAGACCACGCGCCATGGCAACAATCGCGTCGATGATGCTTGCATCACCCTGCTCGGCCCGAATGTCACCTACAAAGGAGCGATCTATTTTCAGCGTATTGATGGGAAACTGATGCAGATAGGACAATGAAGAATAACCCGTGCCAAAGTCATCAATGGCAATGTGCGCGCCCAGTTTACGCACCGCTTTGAGTTTGGGGATGATCACTTCCATATCCTGCATCAGGGTATTTTCAGTGATTTCAAGCTTCACACTTCGGGCGGGTAGACCACTTGTGCGCAGTGACGCAACAAAGCGCTCGACAAAGTCGTCCTGCTCAAGCTGCATGGCAGTGAGATTCACAGACACGCACACATCACCCAAGCCTGCCCGCTGCCAGGATGCCACGTCATTAAACGCCTGCCGCTGCACAAACTCATCAATCTGCGTGATCAGCCCGGTTTCTTCCGCCAGGGGTAAAAACTCACGCGGCTCGATCATTCCGCGGATGCCGTGGCGCCAGCGCACCAGCGCCTCCACGCCGGTTATCTGGCCACTCTGCAGGGATACCTGGGGCTGGTAGTACACTTCGAATTCCCCTTGAATCAACCCGTTACGCAACTCGCGCTCAAGGTCCAGTCGGCTGGAGAATTGATGGTTCATTTCCTCAGAGAAGAACTGGTAACCGTTCTTGCCACGCCCTTTCACGTGGTACATGGCAATATCGGCGTTCTGTATCAGCTCTTCGCCGCTTTCGCCCGCTTCCGGATACATGGCGATGCCGATGCTGGCGCCGACAAACAGTTCATGCCCATCTATGACAAAGGGCTGATTCAGGCGATCAAGAATCTTCTCTGCAATCACCACGACGTCATCCCGGGTCCTCACCTCAGGCAGCAACAGCGTAAATTCATCACCGCCAAAACGGGACAACGTATCACCGCTGCGCAGGCAACTCTGCAGACGATTGGCCACCGCTTTCAGCAAACGGTCACCCATACTGTGTCCAAGGGTATCGTTGACCAGTTTGAAGCGATCCAGATCCAGAAACATGGCACCCAGTTTACGTTTATTACGCCGCGCCTGAGTGATCGCAAGGTTCAAACGGTCCTTTAACAGCGCACGATTGGGAAGATGGGTGAGAAGATCGTGATAGGCCTGGAAATTAATGACTTCCTGAGCCTGCTTACGCTCGCTGATGTCACGCGCGGTGCCGTAGGTGCCGGCAAAATTTTTGCGCGTTCGTTCTGAATTGTCAGCATAGATACCCATCGCTGTCAGCTCAGTCCAGACCGATTTGGCACGGGTCAGCCCCACGCGGGAATCGCGCCGTCTGCTTTTCAGCCGCAGTTCAACATTTTTTACCGCACGATCTCCAGTGCGACGTTCATTAAACAGGTTATCCGCCGCCAACAAATCGTCTTCGTCGACAAGTTCGGAATAGTGTTTGCCAAGAATATCTTCTTTCGCAAAACCCAGCATGGCTTCGATACGGTCGTTCACAAATGTGAAGCAGCCGTTTCGGTCCAGCATATACACCAGGTCCGGTGAGCTGTTGACAATAAAACGGTGCAGCTCTTCAGATTCTTTCAGCTTGCTTTCCATGGCATCGTGCTGGTGCTCAAGACGCACCTGACGCAGAGCGGTTTCCATGGTGGCGATCAGCTCAGCTGCTTCATAGGGTTTTTTCACGAAGTCGAAAGCACCACAATGCAGAGCGTGTTTCACGCCGCTGAAGCTGGAATCGCCACTCACGACGATGATCTTACATTTGAGTTTTTCGCGGGCAGCGTAATCGAGAATATCGTGGCCACTGACACCAGGCATGATCAGGTCCAGCAGCACCAGGTCAAACTGATCACCTTCCAGTGCCTGCATGGCCGCTTCGCCACCCAATGCCTGCTGAGCGTCATAGCCGTAAAGGGTCACGAGATGGAACAGCGAGGTGAGCAGTTCCTGTTTGTCATCCACCAGCAGAATCCTGGCTTGATCAAATGCAGGCACAGAGCGATTCATCAACTTCGCAAACGAAGTGCGAGGATTGGATTCATCGCTGTTTGTCATCAGATCCTGCTACCTTGCCAATGTTCGCCGTTAATTGAGTCCCGATGACCAACCACTATCCAACCGCCCTGGGAGTGTATGTGTGCCGACATCTGTCTGACATCAGCGTCTTTGCCGGCGTTGCGCAGCCAGCGTCCAGCGGTTCAAATAAATCGGCAACTACATCTCGGGCCAATTTGAACAAGATTGAAGCGGCAGGTAAAGGCCTGTTTTTTGACGAAGTTGTGAGATTCTTCAGGCCGGCATCTTATTGAACAAACCATGCCGATGGGGGTCATACCCTAACCTCTACCGGGAGACCATCCAGTTGTGACACGCCATCTGTCCCAGATTTTCCTCAGAATCCTGTCTCTGTGTGTTTTCAGCCTGTCCACCCAGACCATGATGGCAGCCCCAACTGCTGATGCCTGGACTTTCTGGGCTGAACATAAGCCGGACAACACCCACCAGGTTGACCATACCCTGTGGCAGCGTTTTCTCGACCAGTTCCTGGCGCCCCAGCCAGATGGCGTTAATCTGCTGGCTTACGATCGAGCACGCGACGGGCAGGGACGAACGCTCCTACAAACCTATCTGCAGCAGCTGACGTCCCTTGACCCGAGAGATCTGACCCGCGACGAGCAGTTTGCCTACTGGGTCAACCTCTACAACGCGCTTACCGTCGAAGTGGTGCTGGCCAATCCTGACAGGAAATCCATTCGGCGCATGGGTAAAGGCCTGTTCTCTTTTGGACCCTGGGATGACCCGTTGATCACCCTCGCGGGTGAACCTGTGACGCTGAACGATATCGAGCACCGCATTCTGCGGCCCATCTGGCAGGATCCACGCATACATTTTGCCGTGAATTGCGCCAGCATCGGGTGTCCTAATCTGCAGCCACAAGCGTTTCGCCCGGATAACCTTGATACCCTGCTGGATCTTGCCCAGAACGAGTACATCAATCACTCACGAGGGGTTGACCTGCAAAACGGCGCGCTGATCCTGTCGAGTATTTTCGACTGGTATCAGAGCGACTTCGCCACGGATACCGCCGGATTGCTGGAATATCTTGCCCGCTTTCACCAACGGCCCGCTCTGCTGCTGGAGGCCGACCGGAACCGCATAAAATACGAGTACGATTGGCGCCTGAACAGCGTGGAACCTGGATAGGCCCCGCCGTCTTTCAACAATCTGACTCATGATGATCGTGGGAAAAAGGCAGCGGCCAGAGCTGATAAACCCGTGACAAGGCAGACAACGCCAGCGCATGTTTCAATTCTCCGCTGCGCACCACCTGTTTAACCTGCTCTGCATCCATCAGCTCGACTCTGATCGCCTCGCCATCTCCCTGATTCTGACTGGATCCGGGTCGCGCATTCTGCGCCAGCCAGTGGTGACACAAATGATTATGGAATGCCGGGTTGGGTTCCACTGCACCCAGATAGGTCCAGGTATCCGCCACGTAGCCGGTTTCTTCCTCCAGCTCGCGCTGTGCCGCTGTCAGTGAATCCTCCCCCGGGTCGACCATGCCGCCGGGGGTTTCCAGCGTGGTGTAACCCACACCAAAACGATACTGACGAATCATCACACAGCGTTGCTTATGATCGATGGCAACCATATTCACCCAGTCCACAGACTCAAGCACAAGCCGATCAAACTCTTTACCGTTACGCGGATTACGCATGCGATCCAGGCGTTTTTCGAACAGAATCAGCCCAGCCTGCTGATCATATCGGGAACCCAGATGAACCCAGTCCAGGGTCTGTTTTGTCTTATCCGTCATACAAAATGTCCTTGCACAGCTGTCAGCGGTTTTGCGCAGCAGTGACCGGGTGTGTGTCGTAACCTGTTAACTCCATGTATCCACGGCCAAGGGATGCACCTTGTGCATCACGCACGCCAACGATACCTTCCCAGTACATGATGCCCGTGTCCATAAGTTGATCATCCACCAGCGCATCTATGAAAAATTGCTCACCCTGCAGGTCCAGCTGCCAGCTCACAGGCCAGCTGATACCTGCATCATCTACCCAGTAACGCAGCGGCGTCAGTTCATAATCCGCGGCTTTAAGCACCGTGCCGGTGTGTGTGGTTGAATCTGCCGATACATCATACGCAGGCACCTTCACGCCATGATCATATTCATCACGCAGACCATCCTGCCGGCGCAGCCGAAACACCATCAGGCTGCTGCCGTCAGAAAACTGCAGAGCAAACCAGTCCCAACCTGCGACGCCTGCAGGCAACACCGACGTGCTCCATTCTCTATCCAGCCAACCCAGGCCGGTCACCTCGTGCTGCTGGCCTTCAATCTCAAGCACCCCGCTGATCGATAATCGCGGCATGGAATAGTAATAACTGGCTGAGCCCACCCCTTTATGGGAAAGGCCTGCATCTCCCTGCAAGACAATCGGTTGTTGCTGCCGCAGCGTCAGGTCCAGGTCGAAACGATCAGCGGATGCCTGTAAGTGCAGATCAAACTGCCGGGCATTCACGGTCAGGCCTTCAAGCACCCAGTCTTCCAACCAGGCGCGAAAGCCGTTGTCCAGGGAGACACCCGCCAGCTGGGGGTGCCCCCGTACAAAGCGCTGATCATGCAGGTGACGGTTGTTGTCAACATCTGTCACCGCCACGTGAGCCATAAACGCCTGCCCGGTATGCCAGGGGCCGGTGCCTGTTGGCGCAGGAGTCAGTGCCTGCCTAAACAGGGTGTACTGCACGCCAAACTCACGCCCCTGGGTGGTTTTTAGTACCGCCGTAAGGTACCACCACTCACTTCTATATCCCGGATGCGGGCCATGATCCTCGGGGAAAACAAAGCGTCGCGGGCGCTGCGCTTTGTTGAAGCCGGCCTCCTCAATGTCTCCCAGCACCGAACTGATGCGCATGCCCAGCACCGGCGCTGCAGAGGACTGTTGCTCCTGGCGGCAGCCGCCCAGCCCGGCAATTAAACACAGACCCGCCAGCACCGGAAAACAAGACAGCCAACGGGTAAACCGGAACGTCGTCATCATTGAGACTCCCGCGGCATCGTCTGCTCCTGCCTGCCCACGCGGATCAGGCCTGCCGCGCTGGCAGCCAGCAGGCCCCACATCACAGGCGTGAGCAACGCCGAGGCGGTCAGCTGCAGATGAACGGTCCAGCCGAATGCGCGTGGATTGATCACGTCACACAGCAGCCAGCCCAGCGTTATACCCAGGGGCACAGCGACCAGCATGGCAACAGCGCCAATGCCAAAGCCAAGGGCAAAGTCCATACCTGAAACCTCCAGCCGAGTAACACCAAGCGCGGATAACACGCTCATCTGCGCTTTCCTGTTCAAGCGCAAAGCGGTCACCGCGATATAAATACCGATACTGGCCACCAGCAGAGCAATCAGAACCAGCGCTGTGGTGATGGCAAAGGTGCGATCAAAAGTGTCCAGAGCGAGGCTGCGAATTTCATTCTGCAGCTGGAAATCCAGCGCGTCTGATGCCGCCTGCAGCTGGTTGAGTAACTTCGCCGGGTTATCCGCATCGACGCTCAAAGACACCAGTGGTAAAGCGTCGACGGAACCTGCACCGGCAACGTCCAGCACCGCCTGCTGGCTGACGATCAGCCGCGGTGTGACGTCGCCGAAACTGGAAAACACTTTGACCACCTTGAAATCCACTTTACCGAGCGGGAGCACATCACCGGCGCCCAGATCCAGGGCACGGGCCGCCTGCTCACTGATCAGAATTTCATCCGCCGCAAGCGCGCGAGCATAATCGTATCGACTCATTTCCAATGTGTCCGTACGGCTGGCGACAATGTGCATCGGCACGCCTGCCACACGCAGCTGGTCCTGACGATAGCTCTGTACCCGTCGCACCTCGGGAAGATCCAGCAGTACCTGCTGCAACGCCTGCAGATCCTGAGCCGGCCCTGCCACAACCAGATCGTAGCTCAGGCGCTGACCCAGCATGCGCTCAAAATCACTGCGGAAACTGTCAACCATCAGGCTGACCCCAATGGCGGTCGCCACTGCCAGAATCAAACCCGCCAAAGCAACCCCCATGTCGCGCGGATACCAGATCGCTTCACGTAAACTCAATCGCACCAGCAGCGGACCCGGCAGGCCAGGGCTTCTGCGCGCCAGCCATTTAAGCAGCGGCGTGACGACCCAGGCGGCCAGCAGGCTGACGGCAGCGATACTCAAAAATCCCCCAGCCAGACCCGTGTTGTCTGCCAGAACACCTGCCACAACCGCAGCAGTAAGTACGGCTGGCAGAAACAGTCTGACAACGCCGACAGTCTGAGTGGTGCGCGCCTGGCGGAACGCCCATCCGCCCCCCAGGCCGCAGACAGAAAGCGCAGACACAAGTGCTTTGCCAATCACCCAGGCATCAAGGGGCATGTCGGGCACCTGCGACGGCAGCACCAGTTGATAAAGCAGTATGGCAAGCGCGCGGCCGGCAAACAGGCCGGCGATAGCGGCCAGCAGACCCAGCAGCAGCAGCATCGCCACAAACGTCACCTGCAGATAGCGCCATTGCACACCCAGCACATAAAGGCGTTCAAACACCTGCCACAGCCGCCGCAACCAGGAAACCGCCACCTGATAAATCAGGAACCACGCCACCAGCAGCGCCAGCAGCCCCAGCGCACTGATATTGAACAACACAGACTTGCCAAACGAGCTGGCCGGATGTTGTGCCGACAAGCTGAGCGCTGTCCAGCCTGGCGGCGTATGCGCCGTCTGTTGCAGCGGAAATCCTGCCGCAAACCCAGGCAGGATATGTTCGCCGATATCCACCATATCCTGCCAGTTCGAACGGTATACAACGCCGACGTAAGACAACTGTTCCGCTGACCAGCCGAGCAGGTCCTGAGCCACCCCGATATCTGCTATCGCTGTGCCTGGCGGTGCGTTGATCACACCATTGATGGGCACGGATTGTAACGACTGGATACTGCTGTCCACCCACACACCCCGCCAGAGGTCAGCGTTGCTGGTGAGATCGCCGGTAATCTCCCGTCCTGCCTCCCCGGCCTCGGCAAGCACCCCCATACCCAGACCACTGAGCAGGTCAACACCAATCACTCTAACCTCTGAGCCTTCGATAACCGTGGTTTCATCAATCAGGGGCGCCAGTTCCTCCACATTCGGCAGCTGACCTTCACGCCACTGTTGCCGCAATGCAAAATACTGCTGTGCTGACAGGTCTTCGCGATGCAGAAAATGACTGTAAACGGCCAGTTGCGACGGAATCAGCGCATCCAGTTGACTGGCGATAGATGCACTGATGAGATGTACCCCAGCAATCGACGTCACGCCCAGCATCACCCCAAGAAAGGCCATGCCGGTAGACCAGGGTGTACGATAAAGAAATCTGGCCAGCGCCAGCAGAATCAAAACGTCAGGTTCCGCGTTGGTTCATGTGCATGCGCACATCTGCCCGCCGGGCGACGTCTTCGCTGTGGGTTGCCACGATCACGGTCAGGCCCAGCGCCCTGGCATGATCAAACAACAGCGACGCAACCTGATCCGCATTTGCCGCATCAAGGTTTCCTGTCGGTTCGTCTGCAAGCAGCAACGGTGGTTTCAATAACAGGGCGCGGGCCACTGCCACACGCTGTTGCTCGCCACCGCTCAGCACCTCCGGGAACGCTTTGTGTCGATCCTTCAAACCAAATGCGGCCAACAGTTCCCGCGCCTGCGAATCAAGATCACGACGCCGATTGAGCCGGGCAGGCAGGCATACATTTTCGAGCACGGTCAGGGTCGGCACCAGGTTGAAAAACTGATACACATAACCAATTGAACTTCGCCGCAGGCGGGTGCGCGCCTGCTCATCCATGGTGTGCAGCGCATAATGCATCTGGTTCAGACACAGATCGACACGTCCCTCATCCGCACTGCGCAAGCCTGCCAGAATATTCAGCAGCGTGGATTTACCTGATCCACTGGGCCCCATGATCGCAAGGGTTTGACCCGCCGACAGCACCAGCTTCAGATCACGCAGCACTTCGATCCGTTGCTCCCCGTCCTGATAAGCCTTGCTGAGGCCCTGTACAACAACTGCGTCAGTCATGGGCTAGTGGCATCCCTTGGCAAGGTACCTACATTCCCGGCGGGATGCGCCTTGTTCTTGACGATTCTGGGCTCATCATAACTCAACGAATTGACCAGACAGGACACTAAGGCAACGCCTGCATACCCTGACGACTCAATTCTGGTGTTAAAGGCATCAGATGATCACCCTGCTTCACCTGAGATAGCGCCTGAGCCACGGTGGAGAACTGCGAGAGCGTTTCCAGGGAGCGTAAAGTGGGGTCGATCATCTGCCACTGTTTGGCTGCGTGTCTGGCAAGCGCCTCAGCAGGTTTTTCCCACTGATCGTCAGCCGTTTCATCTGTGTCTGCCAGAGCAATCTGGTGATCCGGCAATGCTGCCAGAAAAAAGCGGGTGTCGAATCGGCGTGGCACCACAGCCGGGGTAATCCAATGGCTGAAATAAGCCAGCAGATCACAGGCCACGGTCAGATTCTCCCGCCGACAAAGGCTGCTGAACGACATTTCGCCAGCCAGCAACTGCTGCCGGTAATCGGCAAATTTTGACCGCAGCGGCGCAGACGACAGATCCAGCGGTTTACCGTCCCGGTGCACAATCAGCACACCACACTCCTCGAAGCACTCCCGCGCCACAGCGACCCAGTAGCGTAATCCACCCGCTGCAACCCCGAGCCTTGCGCTGGCTTGCTGATCGTCTATGCCGAAGCAGTACTGGGGTGCCCAGTCATCTGCGTCGACCTTGCCGCCGGGAAATACGTGCAGATCCGGGAAATCACCGCGCCCCGGGCGCTGCACCATGTAGACCTCCAAACCACCCGGTGTATCCCGCAGCAGCATCACCGTTGCTGCCAGACGTATGTTGTCGCGTACCAGAGGTTGCAAAATATCGCTCCTGTTATGCCGTTTCAGGCGCACACCGCGCCGTTTGCTACCGTCACGGTTCCTCGGTAGGGTCAAGACTGCAAACTACGATGAGTAGCTATGGATCTGATAGAAAAACCTTATCGATTTGTCGTCCGCCTGCCCATTCTTGTCAAAGACCAGGTGGCCGAGGCTGCAAAGTATCATCGTCGCAGTATGAATTCCGAGATTGTAGCGCGGCTGGAGCAAACCTTCAGCGGCATCCCGACGCAACATTCCGCTGAGCAACTGGCGCCTGCTATGCACAATGAGATTGAATCCCTTTTTGGGCGCAAACTGGCGGCAGAAGAGCAGAATCTGGTGCGCGCGTTCCGGCGCCTGCCCCTTGAGAAGCGGCTGGCGCTGTTGGAGCTGATCAACTGATATGACAACCCTGCTCCCTCCTTACTACCACCCGACCACCATCTGTTTTATCGACGATAATGCATCTTTTCTGCGTGCCATGAGCATCGATCTGCCTGATGACTACCTGTACATCAGTTTTCTGCATGCCGATGAAGCCATTGCCGCAATCAACACACCTGACCCGCTGCCTCCTCTGGTAGACCGTTGTTTCACGCTCGATAACAGCGATCCATCCGCGCCGATCATCAGACTCGATTTGTCCGTGCTGGAGAACGAAATCAAGCTGATTGAACGCTTTCGGCGTCTATCCGTCCTGATGATTGACTATGCGATGCCCGTCTTTGACGGCCTCGAGTTCTGCGCAGAGATCAAAGACAAAACGCTGAAGAAGGCACTGTTGACCGGTGTTGCGGAAGAAAAAACCGCGGTGGCGGCATTTAACCAGGGGCTGATCGACTCCTATATTCCCAAACGCTTAATCACCGACGGTAACAAAATCATTCCTTACGCCGATGCGCTGAAAAAAGCCTACTTTGATCAGTACAGTGCCCGTCTGAGTTCTAACCTGGCGCTGAATCCCCCCCGCTTCATGACCGACAAACAGGTTGCAGACTATTTCTATGCGGTGCTCAAAGCCGAGCGTATTGTTGAGTACTATCTCGTCAGTGAACCCTATGGATACCTGATGCTGCGCGCCAACGGCAGCATGCTGCGGCTGGTGTTTTTCACCGAAGATCAGCGCAGCGAGCAGCTGGCCCTGGCCCAGGCACACCAGGCACCTGCACACATCATGCAGCAGTTAAGCAGCGGCCAGAGCATTGCTTTTCTGAATGAGCGACCGGAAGATTATCTGGGCTTTGAACCCTACCCCTGGGATGAGGTGATGCTCCCAGCAACTGTCATCAGGGGTGAACAGAACTGGTACGCAGGCATCGCAGAAAACCCGCCCGCTGATATTGATTTCAACCCCCAGGCCTCCAGTTACGAGCGATACCTTGCTCAGCGTAAACCCCGGCGTTAACGCCGCCGACTCAAGCGCTTTTCAATCAGGTTGAATGCCATCTCGGTGAATATCGCCAGCAGCGCCGCAGGAATCGCACCCTGAAGAATCAGATCCGTGTTGTCCAGTGACAGGCCAACAACAATAGGATCACCCAGGCCTCCCGCACCAATAAAAGCCGCCAGGGTTGCGGTACCAATGCTGATGACCGCAGCGGTGCGGATACCCGCGAAGATCGCAGGCACAGACAGTGGTAACAGCACATGTTTGAGCTGCTCCGCGTTGGTCAGGCCCAATGCATTTGATACCTGGATCAAGGTGACATCGACATGGGTCAGCGCAGTAATCGCATTGCGTAAAATGGGTAACAGTGAATACAGAAACAACGCGATAATCGCAGGCAACATCCCGATACCAAACAACGGAATCATCAGCGCCAACAGGGCAATTGAGGGAATCGTCTGCATCAGACCGCTGATGTAAATGACGCTGTTACTCAGCCAGTCGACCCGGTAAACCAGCAGGGCGATGCCCAGACCCACCACAATGGCCAAACCCAGCGCAATGCCGGTTAACTGCAGGTGCCGCAGGGTATTGCGCACCAGCGAAGGCCACATGGAAGGTTCGGCAACCACGCTGTCAACATCGATTGAGGCAAGAAAAGTCGACGCAACCTGTGCAAAAGTTCTGCCTTCAAAAACCACAGCCGCGTTCAGCTGCTGCATGGATGCATCCGTAATGGTGTTTGCCAGAACACCCAACGCCTGCCGCGCCTCGTCCGGCAGGCTCCGCCGCACCAGTGGGGCTGCAAAGTAACTCGGAAAGTAGTCCAGCACGTCTTCCAAAACGGTCAGATCGTAACGCACCAGCTCACCGTCAGTACTGTAGACATCCGTGACACCAATAGCGCCCTGACTGATGGCCTGATAGGCAAGACCATGCTCAATTCCACGAACTGGAAATGTTAGGCCATAAGCCTGGCTTAACCCCGGCCAGCCATCAGCCCGCTCAAGAAACTCATGGGATACGACAACTTCCAGATCGGGATGTGCAGCCAGATCGCCGATGGTTTGCAGACCGCGCGATTGTGCAACCTTCTGCTGCACCGCAATTGCATAGGTGTTGTTAAAACCAAACTGATCCAGCAGCGTCAAACCCACCGGCTCCAGTGCCTTGTTCAATACCTCGCGGTCCGGATTACCCGGCAGATTCAGAATCGCCTGACTCAACGTACCCGTGTACTCGACATAAATATCGATTTCCCCGGCAACAAGGGCCTGATAACAGATCAACGTACCGCCAAGCCCGAACTTGCGTTCTACTGTAAAGCCTCTGACTTCAAGCAATTGGGAGACCACTTCAGCCAGAATATAGCTTTCATTGAAGTTCTTGCTGCCCACTCGAATCGTCTGGGCCTGCAGGCCGAAAGAACACAGGCAGAGCAGCAACAGGGTTATTGCCCACGACCTCACAGCGCCCTCCTCATGACAACTGACTCGCAACCAACGATTCCACATAGCTGTTCGCCGGAGCGCCCAGCACTTCGGCGGTTGCGCCATGCTGCTGAATCTGACCCTGGTGCAGAATCACCAGATAATCCGACAGGCGGCGCGCCTCGCGCAGATCGTGGGTTACCAGCAGGCTGCTGACACCTTCGTGTTTCTGTACGTACGCAAATCTGTCGTAGATTTCTACCCGGGTGATCGGATCGACAGCTGAGAACGGCTCATCCAGCAGCAGCAGCGAGGGTTTCAGCATGAGTGCCCGGCATAAGCCGATACGCTGCTGTTGCCCACCGGACAATTCTCTGGGCAGTCGATGGCGGATATCTTCCGGCAGATCCATATCCTGCACGAGCTGCTGATAACGCAGTTCCATTTCTTCGCTGGCGATGCCCTGCAGTCGGGCTACCAGGGTGATGTTCTCCCAGGCTGTCATGTGCGGAAACAGTGCCGCACCCTGCACTGCGTAGCCGATTTTACGGCGGAACTGCTCAACGTCGGTGTCAGGCACCGGTGCACCAAACACTGTGACCGTGCCACCGTCCGGTCGAACAACGCCATTCACCAGTTGCAGCATGGTCGTTTTGCCACTGCCGCTTGCGCCGACAATGGCGGTGCAGGCCGCCGCCGGACAATTGACCGTGACAGCATCCAGCACAGTCAGCCCATCGTAACGTTTACTGACCGCTGAAAATTCGACACAGGCACTCATAAACCATACCGGGCACGCAACTGTGCACCGTGTTGTACCAGCTGTTGAAGAATCTGGTGTTGTTCAGCAGAGTACTCCGGCTGCGCGGCCAGCTGCTCCAGCTGCGCCTCAAAATCCCGCAGGTTGAGCCACTCCCCGTCCCCTTCGAGTTTTGTGATCACAAAGTTGCGCCACTGCTTCTGCTCAGCTTCATCGAGGAGCGCCGGATAGGAACGCGCTTTCATGCGCGCAGCCAGGGTGTGCAGACGCTGATCACGAAAATCCAGGTCCAGCCAGTGGCCCGCCAGCAATTCTTCATGTAACGCTGCACAGCGGGAGCGATCTTCGTCCTGCAGGAATCCATCATAAAGCGCAGCATCAACGTCAACCGCAGGCTGATTTTTGCGCTGGGTGTATGCCCTGGCAACTTTGTCGGCAAAACCCGGTTGCTTGAGACGCCGCGCTCTTTCTTTGATCAGTTTCAGATCAATCTGCAGGCGCTGCTGGTTCTCGTCGTTCAACACTTCAATCGGTGCAATAAAAGGGCAGCGATTGATACGGATTTCTTTCAGCGGCGGTCTTTCAGCGCCATCAGTGCTGAACAGTGCAGCGCTGAGTTCGTCCGCACTCATCTCCAGGAGCGGTTCTATATCTTCCCCGAGATCAGCAACAATCATCGAATTACCGTTACTGGGATGGCGTGCGATAGACATGACGAGGCCTACCCCGGACCGATGCCGCGGGTACAAAGCAGATACATGTACATTGAGTCTGGCGCCCACAGGCTCCAACAGATTTATGACATTTTTTTTATGCCGCATCGAAAAATAGTAGTCGAAGAGCTTGGGCTGAGCGGTTCTGATCAGTCGTGCCATGCCTAAAGTTGCATGTACATCCGACATGGCGTCATGAGCCTGGCCATGTGATATGCCATTGGCCCGTGTCAGTTCCTCCAGTTTATAAACAGGCAGACCCTCTTCGTCTTCCGGCCAGTTGATGCCGTCTCGACGCAGCGCACCGGTTGCGCGCACCAGATCAATCAGATCCCAGCGTGAGTTGCCCTGTTGCCACTCCCGGGCATAGGGGTCCAGCAGATTTCGATAGAGCGAAAATCGCATGAACTCATCATCAAAACGCAGACTGTTATAACCGGCCACACAGGTGCCAGGCTGCATGAAAATGCTGTTGATTTTCCGCAATGCTTCACATTCCGGAATGCCACGCGCCTGGGTAAGATGTGGTGTGATACCGGTAACCAGACTGGCTTGAGGATTGGGTAGGACATCATCGGGTGTGTACACATAAGTGCTGTATTCATCATCCAGCACGTTCAGATCTGCATCCGTGCGCAGGCCGGCGAACTGCACGATACGATCCCACCGCGGGTTGGTGCCCGTGGTTTCCAGGTCGTACCAATAGAAACTGTTAGCCATGTCGGTTACCCTCGTTTCTCAAGTATTTGCCAGATGAGCCAACACACTTGGATGATCGTCTTTGAACACACCAGGAAACCAACCTGGGCATACCCCGGAGCAAACTCAAACCGGTTATCCAGATTTTAAAAAACTGGCATTACCACTGGGGCCCATTGTCGCATGTATCGCGGGCAGCCTCATGTGGTTTTCCGGCAACAGCAGTCCACAAGCCTGCATTACCCTGGGCATCACGGTCTGGGTGGTGTTGTGGTGGATATTCGAACCCATCCCGATTCCCGCTACTTCGCTGATTCCACTGGCGCTGTTGCCGTTATTTGGTGTGTTGTCTCCTACTGAACTGGGTGCGGCGTATGGTCACCCGTTGGTGCTTTTGTTGATGGGTGGGTTCCTGCTGGCCACCGCTCTGGAAAAAAGTGGTGCTCACCGGCGCATTGCCCTGACCATGGTCCGTGCGTTTGGTGGGAACAGCTCCAGACGGCTGGTGTTTGGCTTCATGGCCGCCAGCGCTGGCCTCAGCATGTGGATCTCCAATACAGCAACGGTGCTGATGTTGTTGCCCGTCGCCATTGCCGTCATCGACGGCAGCAAAGATGAAAAGCTGGCTACCCCGCTGTTGCTCGGTATCGCCTACGCGGCAAGCATCGGCGGTATGGGTACGCCTATCGGCACGCCTCCTAACGTTGTATTTATGGGGGTTTATGAGGAAATAGTCGGCCAGACCATCTCATTTACACAATGGATGAGCTGGACCCTTCCAGTGGTACTCGTGCTGTTGCCGCTGGCGGGTCTGTGGGTCACCCGGAAACTGGATCACGAGGGTACTTTCCAGCTGCCCGCGGTAGGCGCCTGGCAGAAGTCTGAGCAACGCGTGCTGCTGGTCTTCATGGCCACGGCATTGTGCTGGATCACCCGATCAGAACCTTTTGGGGGTTGGACCGCCTGGCTTAACCTGCCCTACAGCAACGACGCCATTGTCGCGTTCATTGGCGTTGTTGCATTGTTCCTGGTGCCCGATGGCGAGGGTGACAAACTGCTCGATTGGGAAACCGCCAGCAGAATCCCGTGGGGCATGCTGATCCTGTTTGGTGCGGGTATTTCGATTGCCACCGCATTCACCAGTTCGGGCTTGAGCGGAACCATTGGCACCAGCCTTGAACACCTGTCCACCCTGCCGGTTCTGTTGATGGTGGCCATCATCTGCTTTTCGGTCACGTTCCTGACCGAAGTCACGAGCAACACCGCAACCACGGTGCTGCTGATGCCGATTCTTGCCGCGGCCGCATTAGGCGCAGGCACAGACCCTAAACTGTTTATGATTCCGGCGGCTTTAAGCGCATCCTGCGCCTTCATGTTGCCGGTGGCCACACCGCCAAACGTCATTATGTTCTCAAGCGGCCGTTTCTCGGTGCGCACCATGGCCCAGGAAGGCCTCGCAGTTAATCTGCTCGGCGTGCTGGTCATCAGCAGTCTGTGCGTGCTGCTGCTCAGCGAGTAGCTGCAACTGACGCTCACGAGCGGATGGTTCTAACGCCGCCAGTTCGTCTACCGCATCAAAGAAGGCTGCCCATTGTCTGCCGGATTGCGCAAACAACGCAGCAAAGCTGGCCACATGGTCATTGTAGGTGCCAACAGAAACCAGCAGCGCATTGTTAAATCCAGAGCGCATCAGATCGTCATAACGCCCGTCACCAAGAGCGCTTTTGTGGCTGCGGTAACATGCCTGCCAGCCGGCAATCGCGCGTCGTTTAGCCTGCTCGAGCTGGGCTTGGGGAGTTATCGCGTAAAGCTGCTGCAGATGGTTTTTGGCCTGCACCAGAAAGTCTCGGAATTGCCGTGCCTGCAGACGCTGCTGCTGCGCCAGCTGCCATTGCTCCTCTAGACCCTGATGCGCCATCCAGTGTTGCGCTCCGGTCTGCCCGACAAACTCGGCAAAGCTTTCATTAAAAGCGACGTCATTACGCACCCAGACCCGGCCATGGGCCAGTTCATGGATCAGCAGCGCGGCAAGATCCGCATCTGGCCAGAAAATAAACGTATTCAACAACGGGTCGTTAAACCAGCCCAGTGTCGAAAAAGCAGGCACACCGCCGACGTAAGTCTCGTAGCCGCGGGCCTGGTACTCTGCCGCAAGGGCAAGTGCGTCTGCTTCCCGGAAGTAACCTCGATAAGGTGCACACCCAACCAGGGGGTAGCACCACTGCCGACCCTCAAGCTCGAAGGGTCCAGCGGCAAACACGTTCCACACAACATAATCCCGCTCCAGACTGACATAGCTGCTGTAGCGTCCAGCAGGCATCAGACCCAGCTTGTTTTGCGCAAACGCCAGCACATCCTCTGCCCGTGCCAGACGTTGCAGCGTCGCCTCATCCACCGCTGCGCCCGCGCGGATCTGATCCAGTGAGGTGCGCGCATGCAGCAACTGCCACTGACCCGCGACCGCCTGCTGATAAAAGTGCAGCGTATCGCAGCCCGACAGCAGCAGCATACAAGTCAGTACCCATGCATAACGTCTGTTGCTGCCAGGTCGCTTGGGTGCGACCATTACGTTTTTGGTTGCCCAAAGCTCAGTAACCCAAATGCATTTACTCAAAGGCATCCTCGCCATTACGTTCATTGCTGTGAACACCATCATGGTCTACGTACCGCTGACCTGGTGGATCATCAAACTGACCTGGACCCGAGGCGAAGCCCGCAGCCGTCTGCGCGCCCGCATGGACATGATCATCTATTGGTGGACCGGGCGGAACCGTAAGATGATCCAGTGGCTGAAACTGACCGAAGTGCGCCTGACATGGCACCAGCAGGAAGAAATGTCTTCCGATAACTGGTACCTCGTGATCAGCAACCATCAGAGCTGGACAGACATCGTGCTGCTGCAGTCTTATCTGTTCGGCATTATTCCACCGCTGAAATTTTTTACCAAGGAGCAGCTTATCTGGGTCCCGTTTATCGGGTTTGCGATGTATATCCTGGGCTTCCCATATGTTAAACGGGTCACCAAGGCACAGGTAAAGGCAAACCCGAAGTTACGCACCGCCGACCGGGACAATGTTGCCGCCGCCTGTGAAGGTTTTAAAAACCATCCCACTACCATTTTGAACTTTGTTGAAGGTACGCGGCGTACCAGCGAAAAGCAGCAACGCCTGGGCAGTGAATACAAGCATCTGCTGCGGCCGAAAACAGGCGGCCTGGGCTACGTGCTGGAAGATATGGACCAGCATCTGCATCGCCTGCTGGATGTGACCATTGTCTACCCGGACGGCGTACCTACATTCTGGGAGTTTCTCCAGGGCAAGTGCCCACGCGTGGACATGGATGTTACGCCACATGAGATTCCGCCAGAGATTCTTGAGACGGAGGAAACCGCACGACGTCAGGCGCTGGGACAATGGATCGGCAGCATCTGGGCCGCTAAAGACAGCCACATTGATCAAAAAATAAACGGCATGGCTTAAACCCGTGTATCAGAAGCATTTTGGTCTCGACGCCCCGCCGTTTTCCATCGCCCCGGATCCGGCCTTTCTGTTTCTCAGCGACGCCCACAACGAGGCCCTTGCCCACCTCATGTACGGCTTTTCCCACGGCGGTTTTGTGCTCATCACCGGTGAAGTGGGTACGGGTAAAACAACCCTGCTGCGTAATCTGCTGAATCGCACGCCGCCGGAGCTTGATCTCGCTTTTATTCTCAATCCCCGGCTTACCGTCAGGGAACTTCTCGAAACCGTGTGCGATGAACTGGGGGTTGCCTACGGTCCCGCGCCGTTGCAGAGCGTCAAACAGTACATCGACGTGCTGAACAAACACCTGTTACAGACCCATATCAGCGGGCGCAGCACGGTCATCATCATTGATGAAGCGCAAAACCTGTCGCCAGCCGTGTTGGAACAGATCCGCCTGTTGACCAATTTGGAAACCAACGACAAAAAGCTCCTGCGCATTATTCTGCTGGGCCAACCCGAGCTGGGCGACATGCTGAATCGCACCGAACTGCGTCAGCTGGCCCAGCGCATCACGGCCCGGTATCACCTGACGCCGTTATCAAAAGAGGATGTACACGCCTACGTCAACCACCGCTTGACCACGGCGGGGGGCAATCCCAACATTTTTACTCCGCGTGCACTGAACACCCTCTACCGGCTCTCGCAAGGCACACCGCGACTGATCAACGTCATTGCAGACCGCGCCATGCTGGGTGCATACGTAGAAGGCAAATACCAGGTATCCGCCGCGATGGTGCGTAATGGCGCGCGGGAAGTGTTTGGCCAGAAACCCAGGCACCCTCAGTCGAGATACTACCTTGGCGCGGGCCTCCTGGCATGCCTGCTTGCGCTGGCTGTGAGCTGGATGTACCTGACAAGACAGCAGACGCCCACGGTGACGCAGTCAGAGCCCACTCCGCCACCCCAACAAAACACAGTACAGCAGACGCCTGCCGAAGCCTCCACATCTTCAGAGGCGGTCAGCTCCGCTGGCCATGCAGATTCGACTATTCCTCCGACCGACCCCTCAACCGCAACAACCGTTCCGGCAGAAGCAGTCACCACCACCGCGCAGCCAGCACCCGCGTCCGTCAGCCTGACCCGTCCACCGGGAAGAACATTCGAAATACAACGCGCAGCATATCGGGCGGTATTTGCGCAGTGGTCCGCTGACTATGATCTGAACAACAACCAGATCCCCTGCGATTTTGCGCCGCAGGTGGGCTTACAGTGTCTGAGCCGCAACGGCAGCTGGAGCGAACTGACATCTCTCAACAGTCCCGTTATTCTCGAGCTCTGGGACAATCAGGCCAGCCCCTACTACGCAGCGCTGCTGGGATTCGATGGTGAACTTTACTCCATCCGACTGGGTGGGCGGGATATGGTGGTCACGCCGAGAGACTTGCGAGATGTCTGGTTTGGTAAGTATGTACTTCTGTGGCAAACACCACCTGACTACAGTGGCAGCCTGCGACAGGGAGATGATCATCCTACCGTCGCCTGGTTGCGCGAACGGCTGGAGGAACTCGACTACCCGGCACCTGGGGAGTCTTCTGACTCGTATTTTGACGCAGCGCTGGCGGACGCAGTGAGAACTTTTCAGGATGCTGAAGGCCTGCTGGCGGACGGCATAGTGGGCCCGCTGACCTGGATTCGACTGAGCGACCGCCTCAACCTGCCAGCCCCAACCCTGCGGAGTTAGGTATGTCGTATATTCTGGATGCGTTGAAAAAATCTCAGGCTGAGCAGAACCCGGACGGCGTGCGCCTCGCGGCAAACTCAAGCGGCGCCAAAAAGACCCGACCAAAAGGATTGCTGACGCTGGTCATTATTCTGGTGGCCACAAATATCGGCCTGCTGTTATGGGTGACACTGCAGAAGCCCCGGAACAACATTACCGCCAGCGGCACACCGGCCATAACACCCCAGCAGGCTGCACCCACATCTCTGCCTGCACTTCCTGACGACACAGCAGAACCGCAAGCGATCAACCCGACGATCACACCCACTGGCAATCCAGCTGCAGCGAACGGATCCGTAAGTCCGGCTTCAGAGAGCGCGGCGCCATCATTGCCATCCAGGTCCATCACACAACCCGGCTCGGCCACCACATCAACCCGTCCTGTCAGACAGGTTAAACTGGCAGAACTGCCCCTGCGCGAGCAGGCCAGATTCAACAGTTTCAATTACTCCAGTCACATCTATACCGATGATCCGGATCTGTGTGCCGTGGTCATTAACGGCCAACGCCTCTCTGCAGGGGATGTGTTTGAAGGAATGGAAGTCATTGCGATCACTGAAGACGGCGTGATCTTCAACTCAACACGCACATCACCCCAGGGACAAACTGAACAGCTTCACGTTGCCGTATCTGTTATCGAACAGTGGGAAAACTAGCAGCCTGTTGAAAAAATCTCAAAAGCTCACACCGCCTGAGCGATGTCTGAGCTGCCGCTGCGAATAAAGATCTCAACCATCCTGGCGTCCAGCAGACCGCGACTGGCTTCCTGCTCGAGTATGGAAAATGCGGTGCTCTGGGACATCGCCGCTTTGTAGGGTCGGTCCATGGCGGTCAGCGCATCGTATACATCACATACCGCCATAACGCGACTGGCCAGAGGGATCTGCTCACCAACCAGACCCATCGGATATCCACTCCCATCAATCCGCTCGTGATGCGCGCCCGCAATGGCCGGCACGTTTGCCAGTTCCGGCGGCCAGGGCAGGGTTTGCAGGAACTCTTTGGTGAAGACCACATGGTTTTGAATGGCTCGCCGCTCTTGTGGTGTCAGGCTGCCTTTACGCACGGACAGCGCCAACACATCCGCTTCGCTGATGACGCCGGCGACCTGGCCATCCAGCTCTGTGAACGCATAGTTTCTGATCTCAGTAAGGTGTCCGAACTCACCCTGGTCCACCACATTGGGGTCGTTGGCGTTGACCACCCAGGCATAATACTGATCGAGGATCGACAGCTGCTTATCCAGCTGGCGGTGCACCCTGCGACGCGCCACATCCTGATCCATACGGCCGTGGTGCAACAGGTCCAGTTCCTGCTCTATGGCCTTGCGCCGCAGCCGTTCTTTCTGCAACTCAAAGCGGTAGCGGATGACTTCCAGGCGTTCATCGGTCAACTTTTTGGGTTTGACCAGAATCGCCTCAGGCACACCAATCTTGCCAAAGTCGTGCAGCAGGGCGGCATACCTGACCTCCTGGATGTGCTCCGCAGTCAGATTCAAATGAGCAAATTCAGCCACACCGGATTTCGGCAGTGCCTGCAACAGAGCAACAGTGGTTTCAGCCACTCTGAAGGAGTGACCGCTGGTTGCCGGGTCACGTTGTTCAATGGTTTTCACGCTGGCCTGGACAAAACTCTCAAACAGCTCGTTGATGTCCTTAAGCAGCGTGTTTTTCTGTATCGATACCGCCGCCTGGCTGGCGATGGCACGCAGCATCTCGGTTATTTCCGCATCAAACGCCAATGCAGCACCGGTTGCCGCATCCACCCGGTTAACAAACTGAAGTACACCCACCACCCGCTCACGATGATCGCGCATGGGAATTGTCAGCATTGAACGCGTGCGATAACCCATCTGATCGTCAAACGACCGATTAAACTGGTAAGGCACATCGTCGCTCAGCTGGTAAACATCCCGGATATTCAGCTCCTGGCCGGTGGCGGCGACATAGCCTGCTATAGAGGTAGCTGTTAAAGGCAGACGGGATTCAACAAAAGGGAAATCTACCACGTCGTTCTGCGCCAGTTTGAAAACCAGGGATGCCTGCTGGTCGACATCTTCTTCTTTCAAAAACAGCGAGCCACCCTCGCAGTGAGCAATTTTACGCGCTTCGGTAAGTAGCGTTTGCAGAAGTTCCTGCTCGGAAATCTGTTCGGTCAGCGCCAGAGAGATCTGACTGAGCTGATGCATGCGCTGACGCCGCAGACCGACATCCCTGGCCAGCTCAGACACTTTCAGATTACTGCGCCAGAATTTGAACGCCTGTTGCAGGACCTGCTCGAGAAACACCGTCTGCTCATCCTGGCTCAGAGTCGATGACAATACAAAATCCGCGCCGCGGGCAACGTGCTCACCGCTATCAGACAACACCAGTGCCAGCGGAAACTGTTGCCGCAGTTGTTTTACGTCTGCGCTGCCGTCTACCCAGGCAAGGGCTACGTTCAGATTTGCATCTGCATGCAGCGGAGCGTCAATCAGGGACCACCCCAGCGCCTGTGTTACCGTCAAAAGCACGTCAGGCGGAGGCGCCGCGCAGATAAACTCGGGCATGTTGCGAGATACGCTCATGCATAGTCCAAATACACTAGAACGCGAAGTATGCAGACTAATGCATTGTGCTTGCGGACCTGCGTCACATAATCAGTGGCATTATCACCGGTTACGATACCACTGACAGTTTATTTTACTGACCAGAAGCCCCACCCAGACGGCGGTCAATATCCGCCAACCTGGAGTTTATCGCGATGCGAAAAGCATCCATGCTGGCAATGGCTTCGGTATTGTCATCCACCTTGGCCGCAATGCCCGCACGTAAACTGGCGACCGCCTGATTGGCGGCATTCACCTTATCGACCAGGTCCCGTTGACCTCGGGCAATCTGCTGGATCTGCATTTCAAGACTGGCCAGGTTATCAATCATGGTCTGCTGCTGCGCAAACGCGGTTTCATGCCGGCCGACGGCTGCATTGAGGTCACGGCTGGTGGCTTCCATGCTGTTGATACTGCCGGTCAGCGCCTGAATCGCTTTCTGATTATCTTCAATCCACTTTTTGTTGCGTTCATTGGAAACTGCCCAGAGCTTGCGTATTTCGGACTCCCAGAGGCTGATCTGCTCCTTGGTTGCATCCCCTTCCTGTGACAGGGCGCTATCGGTTGCTGATAATCGCGATTCCAGGCGCTCCAGGCGGGTGTTGGCGTCCGCCGTTTTTGCCTGCTCCTCTTTGATCAACTGCTGCTGATTGGCAATGAACCACCCGGCAAGCACAAGCCCGCCAATCAGCACCGCCATGATCAGGTTCAGACCAACTTGTTTACCCACACCACCCCCGCCTGATTTCGCATCAGCACGGCGCGCGCCACCACTACGACGATACCCGTCGCTGGTGTTTTTTGTAGACAGATCAGGTGCACGACGTTCGCTCATAACCACGACTCCAACTAAAGTTCATTAACACCCCTGGGACTGCATCAGGAGGTGAGCAGCGCCACTATACAAGTGCGGCGCCAGTATAAAAGTGGCAACACAAAAGAAAAGGCCTGCAATTTTGCAGGCCTTTTCGGAGTTGATCTGTCAGTTGACCGAATCAACCGTACCCGATCAGACGAACCAGAGCAGACCGCCAAGGATCAACGTCAATACAAACCCGCAGGTAATGACGCCTTTCACAGTGGTGATGGGACCCTGCTTACCGAAAATGGCATTAAGCTCCAGGGCGCCCACAATCACCAGCGCGATGATAATGGCGGTTGTGTTGTTGCCTACTGAGCCGCTGGAGAAATGCGCGCTCGAGCCCATGAAGTACAACATGGGAATGGAGAACAGCGTATTGGTGCGCGAGGCCAGGCCCGCTTTCGGAGCGGCGGCGGCAGCTGCCGGATCCGCTTCACCACCTGCGGCCACCGCCTGATTAGACGCAATAATGATGCGCTGATTGGGCCAGATAATCAGCCAGACATTCAGAAACATCAGGATGCCCATCACCGCGCCCACGGTGATGTCAGCGGTGAGATTTGCACCTCGTATGCCCAGCATGATAAGACCCGTGAGGAAGGTGAACATCGCGCCCCAGCGAAACCACCACAAGGCACGCGGTACCAGTTTGGAAAACGCATCTACACGTGCACTTCCATCCGCTTCTTTGAAATATTCGGTCTGCACAAAGTTGAAGTAATACAGCAGCCCAATCCATGTGATACCGGCTAAAAAGTGGCCCCAACGTGCCAGGTAATCCAAAAAGAGCATTTCCATCTCTTTCCCCTTGTCCTTTTGTTATGTTGCGCACGAATATATCGAAACACGATAGCTCGTACCACTACTGCTTGAGGATTGAAGATGTCTAAACCCGCGTTTGCGCTGGCTGTTTTTTTCTGCAGCCTGATGCTTCCCACTTATCACTACGCAGCGGATACCAGCACAGCAGTGTCTGGCTACTGGGTGGGAGACACCTCGATTCTGCATATCGAGGCGCAGGCGGGGCAGCTCAGGGCAACCATCGTTGCACTTAAGGATCCGGTATATCTGGCCTCTGAAGACATTGGCACACCGGGTGCACCGCGCACGGACAACAACAATCCTGATCCGGAGCTGCAGGGCCGCGCGCTCCTCGGACTCAACCTGTTGACGGCATACCGTTACCGGGACGGGCGCTGGCAGGGGAAGATTTACGATCCGGAATCCGGCAATACCTACTCATCACGCATGAGTGTGGATCGGCAAGGTCGCCTGAACATGCGCGGTTACATTGGCGCACCCATGTTTGGTCGAACCGCGGTTTTCATGCCGCTGAGCGATTGCAGCGAAAATGTCCAGGTGATGTTGAACCGCAGTCAGCGCCAGCTGGAGATTTGTGAGATCTGAAAAAAACCCCGGCTAGGCCGGGGTTTTCCTGATCACAGAACCTCAGGTTCTGTTTACATCATGCCGCCCATGCCGCCCATGTCCGGCATACCGCCGCCAGGCATACCGCCTGCTTTATCTTCCGGCAGATCCGTCACCATGGCTTCAGTGGTGATCATCAGACCCGCAACAGACGCTGCAGCCTGCAGTGCGGTGCGCGTTACCTTGGCTGGATCAAGAATACCCATTTCCAGCATGTCGCCATACTCGCCGGTTGCCGCGTTGTAACCATGATTACCTTTCAGGGAGGCAACCTTATCCAGTACAACCGCACCTTCAGCGCCGGCGTTCTTGGCGATCTGACGCAGAGGTGCACTCATTGCGCGTGTCGCAATGGCGATGCCTACGTTCTGATCTTCATTGTCACCTTTGACGCTTTCAGCTGCCGCAATCGCGCGAACCAGGGTTACGCCACCGCCAGGTACCACGCCTTCTTCAACCGCTGCGCGGGTGGAGTGCAGCGCGTCTTCAACACGTGCTTTCTTCTCTTTCATTTCCACTTCAGTAGGCGCACCTACTTTGATGACTGCAACCCCACCAGCCAGCTTGGCCAGACGTTCCTGCAGTTTTTCGCGGTCGTAGTCTGAAGAGGTGTCTTCAATCTCAGCACGGATCTGTTTGATACGCGCTTCAATGTCTGCACGCTCACCGGCACCGTCTACAATGGTGGTGTTTTCTTTGGTGCTGGAGATCCGCTTGGCAGTACCCAGGTCATCCAGAGTTGCGCCTTCCAGGGTCAGGCCAACTTCTTCAGAGATCACCGTACCACCGGTCAGAATCGCAATATCCTGCAGCATCGCTTTACGACGATCACCAAAACCAGGTGCTTTAGCTGCGGTAACTTTCACGATACCGCGCATGTTGTTCACAACCAGGGTGGCCAACGCTTCGCCTTCGATGTCTTCAGCAATCACCATCAGCGGCTTACCCGCTTTGGCAACGTTTTCAAGGATCGGCAGAAGATCACGGATGTTGGAGATTTTCTTGTCGCACAACAGGATGTAGGGATCTTCCTGCTCTGCAGCCATGTTTTCCTGGTTGTTGATGAAGTAAGGAGACAGATAACCGCGGTCAAACTGCATGCCTTCAACCACGTCGAGTTCGTTCTCAAGGCCAGAGCCTTCCTCAACGGTGATCACGCCTTCTTTACCTACTTTGTCCATCGCCTGGGCAATGATTTCACCCACAGCGCTGTCGCTGTTCGCAGAAATTGTACCGACCTGGGCAATGGCTTTGGAGTCTTCACACGGGGTGGCCATGCCTTTGATGGCTTCAACAGCAGCAGTTACCGCTTTGTCGATACCACGCTTGAGGTCCATGGGGTTCATGCCTGCGGCTACCGCTTTTAAACCTTCCTGCAGGATGGCTTGAGCCAATACCGTTGCTGTAGTGGTACCGTCACCTGCTTCGTCAGAAGTCTGGCTGGCCACTTCTTTGACCATCTGTGCGCCCATGTTTTCGAACTTGTTCTCAAGCTCAATTTCTTTGGCTACAGATACACCGTCTTTCGTGACCGTCGGCGCACCAAAAGATTTGTCCAAAACAACGTTTCGGCCTTTGGGTCCCAGGGTGACTTTAACGGCATTCGCTAGAGTGTTGACGCCGTCGAGCATCTGGCTCCGTGCGTCATCACCGAATCTTACGTCTTTAGCGCTCATCGCTTAATTTCCTCTATTAATCGTTATCGTGCTGGCAGGATTTAGCCTTCCAGAACACCAAAAATTTCGCTTTCGCTCAGAATCAACAGCTCTTCGCCGTCAATCTTCACCGTGCTGCCGGCGTATTGACCAAAAATGATCTTGTCGCCAACTTTCACGTCGAGGGCACGCACATCACCGTTATCGGTGATCTTGCCGGTACCAGCGGCAATAATTTCGCCTTGAGAGGGTTTTTCAGTGGCAGAATCGGGTAATACGATGCCGCCTGCACTGGTGGTTTCCTCTTCCAACCGACGCACGACAACGCGGTCGTGTAAAGGTCGAATTTTCATTTCAGTAAATCTCCCGTTGCTCCAGGAATGGATCATCAACCCTACACGGTAGGGTCCCTAAGTACGTTTTTAGCACTCTCGGTATGAGAGTGCTAAAAGACTGGCCGCTATCATATGGCCGGTTTCTCAGGTTTCAAGAGCCAGCAACAATTAATTGCAGCTATTTTTTCTCGTAGTCGCCTTCAATGATCACCGGGCGGGATTCTGGAGGTGCATCAGGGGCAGCATGTGCTGTTGAGGTGTGGATCTCGACGCGTTTAAGTAACAGCACCACCAGCGCCTGCCGCGCTGGCGGGAACAGGAGTACAAAACCGACCGTATCGGTTACAAACCCTGGCGTCAGAAGCAGCGCACCTGCCACGGCCAGAAGAATACCCTCTGCCATTTCCTGGGCGGGCACTTCGCCTCGATTCATGCGTGAAACGCCCCGGGTGAGGGTCGCCAAACCCTGACGCTTGAGCAGCGCAACGCCAATCACCGCGGTCAACATCACCAGAGCAATGGTGGGCCATGCATCAATGTAGCCAGCCACGGTAATGAGCAGGTACATTTCGACAATGGGTGTCATAAAAAAAATCAGCAACAACAACATGGACAGGCAGACCGTTTGAGCAAAAAAACGCCAAAACCGGCGATACCTTACCAATCTGGGGGAAATGCAGCTGATAATCAAGACCAGGCGCCGGACCGGCGAACGCTGGTGTGGCAGGTTGTCGCCATGATCCCCCGTGGCAAGGTGGCGACCTATGGACAGATCGCCGCCCTCATCGGCCTGCCAGCCCATGCCCGATTTGTGGGTACAACCCTGCGCCAGCTGCCGAAAAATACCCGCTTACCCTGGCACCGGGTGATCAACGCCAATCTTCAAATTTCCCAGCGCGGCGGCGGTGAAGTGCTGCAACGTAAACGCCTGCAGGCTGAAGGCATAGAGTTTGTCGGCAACCGGGTTCCCAAAGCCCACCACTGGACGCCGGGCATGTCCGAAAACTGAGGCTGACGAAGTCAGGTTGGAGAACGCGCCATCACCGATTCGAAAATACCCTTGTTGTCCACTGCCCAGAACAACACACCTGCTTTATTCGGGAGCAGTTTATTCCGTCTTGAACCCAGGCTCCTCCAGATGCAGCAGCCTGCCAGCCAGCCAGACCAGCACCAGCACCGGCAAGCCGATAAACGCCGCAAACAGGAAAAAATTGATATATCCGAAACTATCCACCACCGTGCCGGAATAACCGCCCACCAGCTTTGGGATGAGCGTCATCAGCGAGCTGAAAATAGCGTACTGCACTGCGGTGAACCTGACATTGGTCAACGCGGATAAAAAGGCAATAAACGCGGCGCTGGCAAGCCCCGCCGTCAGGTTGTCGGCAGAGATCACGACATAAAGCAGCAGCTCGTTTTTCCCTACCACAGCAAGCAGTATAAAGAAAAGGTTGGTCACCACCGTCAGCAGGGCGCCAACAAAAAGAATACGCATCACACCGTACCGTACGGAGAGAAGGCCACCCAGGAACCCGCCCAGAATGGTCATGAACAGCCCGAAAGTTTTCACCACAGTGGCAATTTCATTTTTACTGAACAGCAGATCCTGATAAAAGACGTTAGAGATAACGCCCAGCACAATGTCCGAAATCCGATACAAGCCAACCAGTGCCAGAATCAGCAAAGACAGTTTCAAGCCATAACGACTGAAAAACTCACCAACCGGTGCGATATACGTGTCCAGCACCATGTCACGGTTGACCCAGCGCGTGGCGCTGAGAAACAAACCGACACACACAGCTACGGCCAATGCAATCAGCATGCGGCCAACCTCCAGCGCAAAGCCCTGCAACGGCGTAGACTCGCCAAACCACACATCAGACCAATGGCCCAGAAACACGAAGCTGAACACAAATCCGCCCACCGCCAGCAAAAACATCAGCACAAAACCTGCATAGTCAGCAGTGGAGTGCTGTTGCTCGAGGGCACGATTCACAACCGGCTCGTTGATCACCAGTGTGGTTGTCACGCCAACCAGCATACAGGCGCCCATGATCAGATACGTCATACGCCAGGCCTGGTAACTGTACTGACCCAGTTCCGAACCAAAATAGGAGGCGAGGTACAAAGCACCAGCGCCTGCCAACAACATACCTATGCGATAACCTGCGATATAGGTCGATGACATCATTGCCTGCAGCGACGGTTGCGCAGACTCAATACGATAGGCGTCTATGACAATATCCTGGGTTGCAGAAGAAAAACCAAGCAGTACCGAAGCCAGAGCTATGCGCGTTAAAGCGTCTGCACTGGTGCTGGGGTCGGTGGACGCCATCGCGACTATGGCGCTGATGATCATCAGTTGGGACAGGAGCATCCAGGCGCGGCGACGGCCAAGCACCCGGGTTAAGAAAGGCAAAGGCAGACGGTCGACCAGCGGCGCCCAGACAAATTTGAAGGAGTAGCCCAACGCTGCCCAACTGAAAAAGGTAACCGTTGCCCGATCTACACCTGCTTCACGCAGCCACAGCGAAAGCGATGAAAAGATCAGCAGCAGCGGCATCCCGGCCGCAAGGCCGAGAAACAGCATCGTTACAACCTTCGGGTTCCTGAACGCAAGCAGCGCCGTACGCCAGGTGCGGTCAACCGGTTCCTCGATTGATTGAACGTCAGACAAACTGATCCACTTCAGTCACGGAAATTATCAAACTGCAGGGGCGTTGCGAGGTCAGCTTCACGCAACAGAGCCATCAGCTGTTGCAGGTCATCACGCTTTTTACCCTGCACCCGCAGCTTCTCGCCATTGATCTGCGCCTGTACTTTGAGTTTGGATTCTTTGATCAGTTTAGTAATCGTTTTGGCGGTTTCGCGATCTATACCCTGGCGTAACTGATAGGTTTTGCGTTTCACTTTGCCGGCGCCTTCAACCTGGCCAGGCTCCAGGACCCGGGTATCCACTTTACGACTGGTCAGCTTGTCGCGCACGATGCTTTCGATCTGATTAATCTGGAATTCTTCCGGCGCGCTGATCAGGATCGTTTCATCATTCAGTTCAATCGTGGCATCCACACCTTTTAGATCGAATCGGGTACCCACCTCGCGAACCGCCTGGTCGATGGCGTTGCTGACTTCGTGCATATCGACTTCGGACACAATATCGAACGATGGCATGGGTTCTTCTCCTTCCTGTATGAATAACGCTTAATGGTTCCTTGACATCAGGCCGTTGGTCGCATATCAAGATTGATCCGCAGCACAACCCGCAGCCCACGATACATGTCAGATTCCGACATTCCTATCTTAGTCATAGATGACGCCAAATTCTCCAGTGCGATCATCGCAAAGGTGTTGCGCACCGGTGGCTTCACCAATGTGCGGTTTACCAATAACCCCCTTGAAGCGCTGCGCTCCATCGAGAAACGACCGGCGCAGATCATCATTGCCGATTGGTTAATGCCCGCGATGGATGGCGTGGAACTGGCGCGACGCATCAAAAAACTTGACGAAAGCCAGGATCATTTCAGTTACGTCATGCTGATGACCGCCCGCGACGATTTTGATGCGTTGGAAAAAGCGTTTGCCGCAGGGGTTGACGACTTTATGAACAAAGCACATCTGCGCACGCAACTGCTGCCCAGAGTTGTGGCGGCAGATCGGATTACTTCCCGCCAGAACGAACTGATGAAATCCAACAAGCTGCTCAGCCGCAAAGTCAAGGAACTGCAGACCACCGACCTGGTTGACCCCGTCACCGGTCTGGGCAATCTGAAATTCACCATGGAAAGACTGGATGCCACCCTGAGTGAGTCGGATACTCGTGGTGGCGCTGCCTGTCTGTTACTGGTCGGCGTCAACAACCTGGACGTGATCAAAAAACAGTATGAGCCGGGCAGCATCGACGAACTGATTTCCGGCATCAGCGCAAAAATCCGACAGCTGGTACGACCCCTGGACATCGTCACCCGTCCGGAACCCAACATTTTTGCCGTCACCACTCTGCAGGACAGCCTGAAAAACTGCACCTCACAAAGCTTCAGACGTATTTTTGACAGCTTGTACATGCATTCTTTCAAAACCTCTGAAGGCTATATTCCCGTGGTTGTCGGCGTCAGCATCACTGCGGCGGATGCAAGCACAGGCCATCCTCGGGGTCGCGAGCTGATGGAGTTTGCCTACCGCGGTCTCACCCGCTCTTTTGAAACCGGCATCATCACTGTGCGGCCTTACGATCCAGCACACCGTCTGGAAAGCACCAATGGTTGAAAAACAGCGCATTAACAAGGTCACCACCCGCGGCGGCGACAAGGGTAAGACCCGTCTCGCCACAGGCCGCAGCCTGGACAAATTCCACCCGATCGTAAAGGCCATGGGTGCCATCGATGAACTGAACAGTTTTATCGGCGTGTTACGCAGTCTCGCAAGGGACAGCGACCAGGACACCTTAGGCGCCGTGCAACAGGCATTGTTTGACCTCGGCGCTGTATTTGCGATGGAAGGTGACTACGGCGCCGCAACCACCGACCTGCTGGAAACCGCAACAGATACTTTAAATGCAGACTTGCCACCCCTTACTGAATTTGTTTTGCCAGGTGGCGGCCCTGCCGCTGCACAGGCGCATGTCTGTCGGTCTGTGTGCAGGCGCGCCGAAACTCTCGTGTGGGCAGTGGTCAGCGATACAGAACCTTCGCCCGCCAGCTATAGCGACGCCGCCAGGTATCTGAACCGCCTGAGCGACTACTTTTTTGTGCTGGCGCGCAGCCTGACCCTGACAGAGGAAACCCAGTGGCGGGGGCCTGCTGGCAGATCATAATCGGACGTCGTAGCCCGAATTATTCATGCTCAAATGAGACAAAAGCCTCAATTGAGAGAATATGGGTCTGCAAAACAAACACTATCTTGAAGTACCGGGCCCGACGCTGGACAGAACGGGCAGCAAGCTAACCAGTTAAGAGGATTCGACGATGCGTAAGCTTTACACCATCGGCTACGAAGCCGCCGCCCAAGCAATGCCACAGATTCTCAGACGGCGTGATCACCAGCGAGACCTCCTGCTTTACTCGTTCGATCAGCTCATCCAATATCCGCCCCATACGTAAATCCCGCTAATAACCTAAAGAGGTTTCTTTTTATAACCTTATAAGGTATTGTGGTCATCAGATTTCCGGGGATAACATCATGGCTCCGACAGTCCAGTGGTTGAAGATCATGAGCATCGCCACCAAGCTCATTCAGATACGCCGCGAGCGCGGCCTCACACAGCATCAGATGGCCGACCTGGTCGAGCTGCACGTCAACCAGATTCGCCGCTACGAAGCTGGTAGCGCGCAACCGTCACTGGAAGCGCTCAAGAAGATCGCACGGGCTTTAAGCGTCAGTCTGGATTTTCTGGTGTTCGATGAAGACGAGCGTGGGCCTGATGAAGAGCTGAAGCTACAGTTCGAAGCGATCAGTCAGTTTTCTGCCGAAGAGAAGGTCGTCGCACGTACCGTGCTCGATAGCCTCATCCTGCGCCATACCGCCAACCGTTTTTCTCAGGCCTCATAGGAGTCCCCATGGAACAGATCGTACAGCTGCACATCGAGAAGTTACCCGAAGGGGTGTATCTGGCCACCTCGGATGAGATACAAGGCCTGGTCGCCCAGGGGCGCACTGTGACCGAGACATTGGAGATCGCACGCGATGTCGCCAAGAAGCTCATGGAAGCCCAAGCGGAACGCAGTCCACAGCCACCGCTCAAGACCGTCGGCGATACCCTCGACTACCCGCTTATCGTCGGCAGTTAAGTGGGACGACTCGCCGGCTTCAAGTACCGGCAGATCATCAAAAAGCTCAAGAAACTAGGCTTCGAGTTCGATCGGCAAGCCGCCGGCTCTCACGAGATCTGGTTCAACCCGACCACCAACCGGTACACCACGATTCCGAACCATCCCGGCGATATGCCGGAAGGCACACTCAAAGCCATTCTCCGGCAGGCAAACATACCAACGGAGGAGTTCTTGAGAGCTTAAAGGCTACGCGTCTGGATCAAGATCAGGGTATTGAGCAATGATGCTCATCATCACGTCCGTATAGAGAACGCCACCGCCAGACAGAACTCCCTTCCTGATTCGAAGCTGTTCGTCTTTGTCGTCAATCTCCTGGGCCATCACTTCAGCCTCGTCGAGCAGCTTGTGACAGCGGAGCAGTTGTGCCATCAGTTTCTCGGCAGTTTCGCGTTTCATATCGTTAGAAGTTGAAACAACCAAACGCAACAGTATATGCCCTGCCTATGCATCACGTGAATTTCCACATAACCCTCCTGTCCTAGCATCCTGCGCCTCCTCATAGCGGAGGCGTCTACCCTACAGAGGGGGTCAATTTTACTTTGCCGAATTCTGCAACAAAGGGGTCAGTTTTAAGTTGCCGTTGACACTTCCCGTAGGACACGCTGAGCAAATGAGATTTTTTACAGGCTGCTAAAGCGCCAGGCGTCGAATATCTGCCAGTACCGTGCTCAGATAATTCATAAAACGCCCGCCATCCGCACCATTGATCACCCTGTGATCGTACGACAAAGACAATGGCAGCATCTTGCGTGGCACAAAGGTTTCGCCATCCCACATGGGTTTCGTCTGTAGTTTGGAGACCCCCAGAATCGCCACTTCCGGTGCGTTAACAATCGGAGTAAACCCTGTGCCGCCCAGCGCACCCAGGCTGGAAACGCTGAAGGTGCCACCCTGTAGGTCATCCATCGCCAGCTTTTTGTCCCGCGCCCTGGCCGATAACTCAGCGATTTCAACTGACAACGCCCAGATCGATTTTTCATCCGCTGCTTTTATCACAGGCACCACCAGGCCCTCCGGCGTATCTACTGCCATGCCAATGTTGATGTATTGTTTGCGCACCAGCTGCTGCCCGTCCTTATGCAGAGAGGCATTAAAGTTGGGGTATTCACGCAAAGCATGGCAACAGGCTTTGACAATAAATGCCAGTGGCGTGATTTTGATGTTTTTGCGTTCCGCCTCCTGTTTCAGGGATTGACGGAAATTTTCCAGATCCGTGATATCTGTTTCGTCATGCTGCGTGACGTGTGGCAGGTTAACCCAGCTGCGATGCAGGTTGTCTGCGCCACGTTGTTGTATTCGGGTGAGGGGCACCATCTCTACTGGCCCGAATCTGGCAAAATCAATATCCGCCACCTGGGGCAGGCCAACACCCGCTGATTTACCTGCGCCACCAGATGTCATGTGCTGCTTCACAAAGCCTTTCACATCATCCTTGGTAATCCGCCCGCGATTGCCAGTGCCTTCCACCTCAGAAAGATCTACACCCAGCTCCCGAGCGAGACGACGGGTGGCAGGCCCGGCATAAACCTTTGCACTGGCCTGTTTGTCTTCTCCTTCGCTGGCGCTGGCTGACTTATCACTTGTATCGGAAGACTCAGCAGCAGATCGAGTTGATGCTGCATCATCGCCGGTTTGTTTCGATTCTCCGCTGTCAGCTTTTACTGGGGCATCTTTCCCTGAATCGGCTTCTCTTGAATCTTCTGCAACCGGGCTGCCGTCGGTGCGCAGACGCGCAATCAGGGTACCTGCAGAGACTTCTTCATCAACACTCACCGCAACTTCCAGCACCTCGCCTGCATGTTCGGCGGCAATCTCCATTGATGCCTTATCCGATTCGAGCACAACCAGCAGGTCGTTCACCTCAATGACATCACCTGGCTTTACGGCAATTTCAATAACAACCACACCGGAGGCATCGCCAATATCCGGCACCAGCACTTCGATGTCCCGGGAAGATTCTTTTTGCGCCTGCTCGGGTGCGCTCGATGCTGCGGCCGGCGAAGATTCCACTTTGCGTTCATCTTCAGCTTCTGCAGACGTCTCGGCTTCATCTGCTGCGACGCTGTCGTCATCCGCTTCCAGCGTGGCAATGACATAGCCTTCCATGATGCGATCACCTAACTCAACGTGGAGCGCGGTGACCTTACCTGCACCCGGCGAAGGAATGTCCATTGACGCTTTGTCCGATTCGATCACCACAATGGTGTCGTTTTCCGCCAGCACATCGCCGACGGCCACGCAGATTTCAATCACTTCTACTTCGTCGATATCGCCGAGGTTGGGTATTGTTACATCCATGATATTTCCTAACTCAGGCGGGGATTGGCTTTCGCAACATCGATACCCAACTGCTCACGCGCCTGTTTCACGTCCTGAGTTGAGATGACCTGCTTTTCAGCCAGCTTCGACAACGCCGCAAGGGTCACAAATTTGCGGTCCACCTCAAAGAAGTGACGCAACTGTTCTCGAGTATCACTGCGACCAAAGCCATCTGTTCCGAGCACATGGTAAGGCGCCTGGATACTGCCGCGAATCAGCTCGGGCAACGCCTTCATGTAATCAGATGAGGCAATAACCGGTGTATCACCCGGCAAACACTCGGCAACGTATGATATCTGTTTGTCCTCCTCCGGATGCAGGAGATTGTGACGCTCCACGTCCTGGGCCTGACGTGCCAGCTCCGTAAAGCTGGTTACACTCCAGACCTCAACGGATACGCCATAGTCTTCATGCAGCATGTCCGCTGCGGCATCCACTTCACGCAATATCGTGCCGCTGCCTAACAGCCTCACTTTCTTGGCACTGTCGTCACCTGTCTTACGCAGCAGATACATGCCTTTCAGAATGCCCTCTTCCGCACCTTCCGGCATAGGCGGATGCTGGTAGTTCTCATTCATGACCGTGATGTAGTAATACACAGGCTCCTGCTCAACATACATGCGTCGCAGCCCTTCGTGCACAATAACTGCCAGTTCATAGCTGTAGCAGGGGTCGTAACTGATGCAGTTGGGAACCGTTGAAGCCAGCAGATGGCTGTGTCCATCCTGGTGTTGCAGACCTTCGCCATTCAATGTCGTGCGTCCCGCGGTACCACCTAACAGAAACCCTCTGGCCTGCAGATCTCCTGCCGCCCAAGCCAGATCGCCAATTCGCTGAAAACCGAACATGGAATAGTAAATGTAGAACGGAATCAGCGTATATTGATGGTTACTGTATGAGGTGGCGGCAGATAACCAGGCAGCAAACGCCCCTGCCTCATTGATGCCCTCTTCCATCACCTGGCCATCTTTCGACTCAACATAAGAGCTGAGTTCATCTGCGTCTTCCGGTTCATAAAGCTGACCAACGGAAGAATAGATACCCAGCTGTCGGAACATACCTTCCATGCCGAAGGTGCGCGCCTCATCGGGAACGATTGGCACTACCCGTTTGCCTACCTGTTTATCGCGTACCAGCGTGGCGAGGATGCGCACAAAGGCCATGGTTGTACTGATGTTGCGTTCCCCGCTGCCTTTGAGCTGCGATTCAAACGCCGACAATGCTGGTATTTCCAGCTTGGTTGGGTCTTTGATGCGTTGTGGGATCGAGCCACCCAGAGCATCCCGTTTTTTCTTGAAATAAACCATCTCCGGCGAATCATCCGCCGGTCTGAAATAGGGGATATCTTCCAGTTCTTTATCTGACAGTGGTACATCAAAACGATCGCGGAAATGTTTCAATTCTTCCAGATTCAGCTTTTTAACCTGATGGGTGTCATTCTCTGATTCACCGGCATCTCCCATGCCATATCCTTTGATGGTCTTGGCGAGTATCACTGTGGGCTGACCTTTGTGCCGGGTGGCAGCGTGATAAGCAGCGTAGACTTTGTAAGGATCATGCCCACCGCGATTGAGGCGATAAATGTCATCATCAGACATGTTCTCTACCATTTTCAGCAGTTCGTCATCCTGGCCGAAAAGCTTCTCGCGCACATAACCACCGCCTTTGGCTTTGAAATTCTGGTATTCACCATCTACGGTTTCATTCATGCGCTGCTGCAGAAGTCCCTGATCGTCTTTGGCAAACAGCGGATCCCAGAGACGACCCCACACCACTTTCAGCACGTTCCAGCCTGCACCGCGAAAGTAACCTTCCAGCTCCTGGATGATCTTGCCATTGCCCCGCACCGGCCCATCCAGGCGCTGCAGATTACAGTTCACCACAAATATCAGATTGTCGAGTTTCTCTCTGCCCGCAAGAGACAGTGCACCAAGAGACTCCGGTTCATCCGTTTCCCCGTCGCCAAGAAACGCCCAGACTTTGCGATCGCCCATCTCTACCAGCCCACGACTGTCGAGATACTTCATGACATGGGCCTGATAAATCGCCTGCAGCGGACCTAAACCCATGGAGACGGTTGGGAACTGCCAGTAATCCGGCATCAACCAGGGGTGTGGATAAGAGGACAAGCCTTGACCATCCACCTCACGCCGGAAGTTATCCAGTTGTTTTTCGTCAAGGCGCCCTTCGAGATAACTGCGGGCGTAGACACCAGGCGCTGAGTGACCCTGGAAGTAAATCAGATCACCCGGATTGTCACCGTTGGGGCCGCGAAAGAAATAGTTGAAACCCACATCATAAAGTGTGGCGGAGGATGCAAAACTGGAGATATGGCCACCCAGTTCGCCCGGGCGGGAATTGGCGCGCACCACCATCGCCAGAGCATTCCAGCGGATCAGACTGCGGATGCGCCGCTCCATGAAAAGGTCACCGGGCATCACCGCTTCTTTGGATGAGGGTATCGTGTTGCGATAAGCAGTGCTGATCGTATAAGGCAGGCTGGCGCCTGTCTTGGTCATACGCGCCGAGAGGCGTTCAAGCAGGAAATTTGCGCGATCCGTACCTTCGTTTTCGAGTATGTACTCAAGCGAAGCCAGCCATTCGCGGGTTTCTTCCGCATTTGTTTCTTCTAATCCGGGTTTGGCCATGTGTATTCTCAAATTCCTTTTTGCCTGGACAACACGCTTTTGGACACTTAAGTATAGCTAGCGTGATTCGTTTGCGGAAAGCTGAGGCAGAATCAGCTGATGGATGCTCAGAAAAAGGCCTTTCCAATCGAAAAATGCACCCGGATCCTCTTTCCGGCCTGGTGCAATTTCATTGTGTCCTACCACCGCATCCACACTTAAGGCTGGATACTTTACAAACAATGCAGTCAACACACCGGCAAGTGCATCATATTGAGCCAGACTGAAGGGGCCACTGACCGAACCCTCCAGCTCAATGCCAACCGCAAAGTCGTTGACCCGGGGACGATGATGCCAGAGCGACACACCGGCATGCCAGGCGCGTTGATCGAAGCGCACAAACTGTTGTACATCACCTTCCCGACCGATCAGCAGGTGAGGTGATACCTCCATACCTGCCAGGTCATGAAACGACGGATGTGCATCAAGATCCAGACGACCTTGAAACAGAGCCTGCGGGTAACCCGTGCCGTACTGACCCTCCGGCAGAGAAACGCAGTGCAGTACAACCAGTTCCGGCGCTCGACTATAAGGCCGCTCATCACAATGCGAGCTGGGCAGCCACTCGGCTGTATCCAGATGGTGTTGGTCATCCACAACCACAGCGATGTAAATCCCACTTAGTTTAAAAGTTGCAAGCGGCTACAATTGTCCGTGTTTGCATCAGACAACACCACCGGGATTACCTGTTTTATGACACCTGTTACATCGCTCCAACCTCCGCCGGGCAGCGTTGTAGCCGCCAACGTCGCCGCTGCCCTTGCCGAAGACCTGGGCACGCAGGATGTTTCTGCCGCGCTGATACCCGCATCTACTGCTGCGCATGCCAGAGTCATCACCCGGGATGATGGCGTGTTCTGTGGCGTTCCCTGGGTGGTTGAAACCGCCCATCAGGTAGACCCGGGCATCACCATCACCTGGTTCGTCCAGGACGCAGAAGCCGTCAGCGCTAACCAGACCCTGTTCGAACTGAAAGGCGCCGCACGCAGCCTGCTCAGCGCCGAGCGCACCATGTTGAATTTTGTCCAGCTGCTGTCCGGCACGGCGAGCAAAACTGCCCGCTACGCCCGTCTTATCGCCGACACCGATACGATTCTGCTGGACACCCGCAAAACAATCCCGGGCCTGCGTGTTGCACAAAAATACGCCGTGACCTGCGGTGGTGGTCGCAACCATCGTATGGGTCTGTTTGACGCGTATCTGCTGAAAGAAAATCATATCGCCGCCGCTGGCAGCATCGCTGCCGCTGTTGCCGCGGCTCGCGCACAACACCCGGAACTGCCGCTTGAGGTGGAAACCGAAAACCTCGATGAACTACAGCAGGCTATCTCCGCCGGAGCAGACATTGCCATGATCGACAACTTTACGCTGGCAGATTCGCGCACCGCCGTTGCCATGGCCAGGGGAAAAATCAAGCTGGAAGCCTCCGGTGGCATTGATGAGAAAACCATCACGGACATTGCCGCAACGGGCGTGGACTATATTTCCATAGGCGAGGTGACTAAAAATATTGATCCGCTGGATTTATCCATGCGCTTCATCTGAACGTTTCGCCGCTTTTTTATGGATCAAAAAAGTCGAGGTTTCTATCGCTGCCATGAGCAGGTTTTCCGCATTTGCCATCCATCTCGGGATCAGTTTTCTGATTTTTGTTGTGCTTGCTTACCTTGTGGTTTTCGAGTGGTATCCAGGCATATTTTTTGACACCGACGGCGGCTGGCGCGGCATGCGGATTATCATCGCAGTGGATCTTGTGCTGGGACCACTGCTGACGCTGATTGTTTTCAAAGCGGGCAAACCCGGTTTGAAGTTTGATATGACCGTAATCGCATTGCTGCAGTTTGTTTGTCTGAGTGCGGGAACTTTTATTGTTTTTGACCAAAGACCGATAGCCGTTGTATTCAGCGACGGACGGTTCACCGTAATGAACAAAGATGATTACACCGACGTTGGTGCAAAAGTACCTGATTTGAAAAATTTTCCCGGTGATAATCCGAAGTGGGTAATGGTCCAGCTGCCCAACGAATTAGCTGATGAGGCCGACCTGCGTCGGGAGGCTTTTACATCAGGCCGACCAATGAGCACGCTTACCGATTTTTATGTCCCTTACGCAACAGACCGCGCCGATTTTTTTGCGAAAGCAAACGACATGAATGTTGTACTTCAGAGTAAACCGTGGGCTCGACGCGTTAATTCTTGGTTGTCAGATCAAGGTGGCACCATCGAGGATTACGCCTTTTTCACTTATTCCACTCGATACATCTTCGGTTATATGATTTATGAACGCAGTACGCGTGAACAGGTGGGACTGATAACCCACAAAGACTAGCTGGCCATGCTGACCGAGGACTCCAGAAAACGCATAAACCACGTCTTTCGCCTACCACCACCTGATTTTCGATTTGCAAACTCCTGGCAATAGCTCGCACGGGACATCAGCTCTGACAAGTTTTTTTCTTGCGCCCAGATTTCGATTGTGGAATAGAAGTTTCTCGCCGCTGGATGCCGGGACATCAGTTCACACCAAGTTAAGCCATTTTTTGCAATCTCGAGCTGCGCCGCATCGTTTCCAAACAACTGATGCCAACGAAATAGACTGACATTGCTGTCAAAGTTGGCCCGATTAAGCAGAAACGCCTCCCTCAGCAATGCTTCCTGCTCCACTCGAGATGTTGCGTCAACTCGATATCGACTAAGAAAATTAGCGTAACTCAGCTTTACGGCAGGGTTCCAGACATCCTTTTCAATAGCTCTTTGATAGGTCAAATCTGTTTGTGACATGAGCAAAGGCGTGGGTGCGTCTAGAAGTTTTTGCTCCAAAAGCTTCGCTTCGGCAAAAACCGGCAGACCTCTATTCGCATTCAACGTTTGCGCCACCTGCACGTAAGAGAGCATTTTGTCTGGGCTGGCCGCAATTTTTGCGGCCCCGGGAACGAGGCTGCTACCTGACAAAACACCTAAGGACAGGACATCTAAACAAAGATAAAGGATGTTGATTCCCAAAAAGCCAATAAAAACACGCTTTACCACTTTTGCGCGTAATGTGAGTTGAGCTTGCGTTTCTTTAGCGCGATCAGCGAATTCTCCAGCGCATCTTATCGCCAGCGCACAAAGTACTCCAACAAGAATGGCAAGTGGCAATAAGTAGAAAACGAAGTTGACCAGAGCATGAGTCATTGCTACGAGCAAAGTCAGAAGAAAACTCAGGTTTTTTTCAATCACACTACTGTAAAGCAGCTTACGCGCGAGAATAACTGGTACCGCCGCGTAAAATACCAACATAGGCAGAGCTAACCAGATGCCACCTTCTAGTGCCAACTGCAAAACATCATTGTGAACAAGTATGCCTGTTGTACTCTGTTCCAAGGGAGATCTAAACAACGGATACAACAGGGAAAACGTGGACAAACCCGATCCGTTTAGACCAGAAATTTCGGTTAGCGCCTGCCAGGCTGACTGCCAGATAAGCAACCGAGGGCTTGATTGAGCAGCAGCCGCGCCACTCCCCGCGATAGAAGCCGTCGCGCCGGACAAATCGATCAGAAGATAAACACCAACGGCAATTGCTATCCCAAGCGTCGCCATCCATACCGATTGTTTTGCAACGCCGTAGCTTGCCAGAATACCCAGATGCATTAGAAGCACGATTCCGACAATCAGAAGCATGCCGAAACGTGAATGTGTAGCTAGCATCGCCAGCGTAAACACAAAAATCAATATTGACGCTACCAGGCCAAAACGCGGTGACCAAACTCGCTGAACAGCACCCAGCAGCCACGGTATCCCCACCATGTACAGGAGTGTCAAATAATTTCCTGGATCGCGCAGTGGTGCATGTGCGCGTTGCTGGAAAAGCAGAAACTCTCCTGCAGAAAACAACGCAAAAGCAGTGACCACAATAGAGATAAAGATCCACAGTTGAGTTGGATTTCTTAACAGCGCAACGGTGATGGCCCAGAGCGGAAAACTGGCGAGTACGATACTTGGAATAAAACTCGAATCCGGGCTCATACTGAAAGCCAGATGGTGGAGCGCAATCAACGCCATAAAGCCCAGACACGACCAGAAAAACACAGGATGGTCGATTCTCAAACGCTCAAATCGACAAATGGGTGTGAACCCCAGAACCAATAAGGGGCCGAGGACTGCGGGCACCAGAAAAAGCGGGTTGTAACCGGGGCCATAAAAATGACACGCAGATACAAAACAGATCACAAGGCATAGGTTTGCCCACCGACCTTGTGACCTCAACACCTCGTGGCGCAAGTCGGAACGGCAAGCATTGGAAAGATTGGAGCTGATTATTTGGCCTTCAACTGGTGCCGGAACGCGGAATCGAACCGCGGACCTACTGATTACGAATCAGTCGCTCTACCAACTGAGCTATCCCGGCGCAGCGCGGAGAATACTCGGTTTGTTCAGACGAGAAAAGGTAGAGTCGTTCAACAGGGCACATTTGCCGGGAGAACACGACAAACCACAAGACCCGATGGCCCGGTTGCCTGCACTCTATATTCGGTTGTGACAGTATCTAAGACTTGGTAGGTCACACCATCATTCGTTTGCGGTTCCCATCCGATTGCGCCTTCTATAGCAGCAATATCCGCCAGGTTGACGGCATATTCGCCGTTCCGCAGAAAGAAATCCTCCTGGAAGACCTCCATCGTCTTTATGTTGTTGATGAGCTGACCCTGCTCAGCAGTCTCCACATAGCTGCGGTACGCTGGCAACGCAAATGCCGCAAGAATTGCGATGATCGCAACGGCAATCATTAACTCGATCAGTGTAAAGCCACTCTGTTGTGTATTCATCTTAAACCTTCAAATCGACGGTCAAATAGGAGTTGGAATGCAATCTCACAAACCCGAAACGGCAAAAAAGGGCAGCTGAAGCTGCCCTTTTAACTTTGGCCCTAAAGCCCAGGTCGCGCTTACTGCCAGCTTACTGATTCAGTGACCGCAGTCAGATCGATGTAGGCAGGACGGCTTACGGCGATGTTAGCTGTACCTGCTGCCACGGTTCCTGTAGCAACAATACCAATTGTACCCGTCGCATCTACAGGGGCTGCAGCGTAAGCAGGCGTACCACTTGGAGAACCAGTTGTGAACCGTGTGGTTCCAACTTCGTTTTCGAAGTTCGTCATAAAGTTAGTAATGACCTGCGCAGTGGCTTCACCTGCGGTCTCGTTCAAGATGCCCATTGAAATGCCGGTTCGAGCACGAGACATTTCACCTCTGGCGAAGTCAATGGCTTCCTCATAATGAGAGTTAACCTTGCCCATGTTGGCTGTTTCGATGTAAGACTGATAAGCAGGCAGAGCTACTGCGGCCAGAATGCCGATGATAGCTACCACGATCATCAATTCGATAAGGGTGAAACCCTTCTGGATTGCGTTTTTCATTGAGAAGAAACTCCGTTACTAATGTTAAGAAACGTGGCAGCCAAAGACGTTGGTCATGCAAGCCGCGCCCGTTGCCGAGATACAAAGCAAACCTTGTGCCAACCTGTGGAAATTACATTTGCACAATAAAAATAATCATACATTTCAGCGAGTTATGTGCAAATAGGATTCTAACCCACCGCAAAGTAAGCCTTTGACAACCACAAAACATCCAGGCGTTAACTAACTCAGATTGTCACTAGCTGACGCTGGCAGTCACTTCGATAGACAATTGCCTTCGGCACGATAGCTTTGCAATAGTCTACAATCTGAAATTTGCCGGGTGGCTCAGCCGCGCTCTGAAGTCAGGATGATTTCCCGCAGGTAAATTTGTGATGGGCTTATCGACAGCCTGGTGACACAAGCATAGACTTGCCGTGCTCAGGGTGCGTATCGTACCGATAATCAGTGAAAGCACTAAAATTCGCACCCCTTGTAGCTCCGCTGCACGCCGTTTGATAAGGATCTTGAGCGCTGTATGGCCACAGAATCAGTACCAATTAGCGGACTTGCTCGACGCTTAGTCGACCAAGGCCTCATCGAGGCTGAAATTGCCTTAAAAGCCACAGATGATGCCCGCAAGGCTGCCATCCCACTGGTCAGCTATCTTGTCCAGAATGGCCTGGTTGAGGCGAAAGCCATTGCCGCCAGCGCCGCTGAAGAATTTGGTGTGCCTCTGATGGACCTGTCTGTTTTTGACATCGACAGCGTGCCAAAAGATCTCGTTAAAGAACAACTCATTAAACAGCACAACGCCTTACCCCTGGTCAGGCGCGGCGTACGCCTGTTTGTGGCTGTCTCCGACCCAACCAACCTGCAGGCACTGGACGAAATCAAGTTCCAGACCGGTGTTAACACCGAACCGGTACTGGTTGAAGAAGACAAACTTGCCGCCCTGATCGATCGATTTCTGAACGCTCAGGAAGACAATGGTCTGGGTGACCTGGATGGGGATGACCTCGAAGACCTCGACATGGATGCGTTCGAGGGTAATGACGATGTCGAAGATGACGACCAGGGTTCAGGCACTGACGATACGCCTATCGTCAGATTTGTGAATAAAATGCTGCTTGATGCCATCAAAACAGGGGCATCGGACATCCACTTTGAACCCTACGAGAAAACCTACCGCGTCCGCTTCCGCACAGACGGCGTGCTGCACGTCGTCACCACGCCGCCATCAAACCTGGGCCAACGCCTGGCGGCGCGTCTTAAGGTCATGTCTGAAATGGACATCTCTGAGCGCCGGGTACCCCAGGATGGTCGTATCAAGATGAAACTGTCGAAGACGCGGGCCATCGACTTCCGGGTAAACACCCTGCCCACGCTCCGGGGTGAGAAGGTGGTGCTGCGAATTCTTGACCCATCCAGCGCCAAGATGGGCATCGAAGCGCTGGGTTTTGAACCGCTGCAGCAGGAGCTGTTCCTGGATGCTCTGCACCAGCCCCAGGGCATGGTACTCGTCACGGGCCCCACAGGCAGCGGTAAGACCGTTTCTCTATACACCGGTCTGAATATTCTGAATACCCACGAGTTGAATATTGCCACCGCAGAAGACCCGGTGGAGATCAACCTGGAGGGCATAAACCAGGTCAACGTGAATCACCGGGTTGGTCTGGACTTTGCCGCTGCACTAAGATCATTTCTACGCCAGGATCCTGACATTGTCATGGTGGGTGAAATTCGTGACCTGGAAACCGCCGAAATTGCGATTAAGGCCGCCCAGACTGGTCATATGGTCCTGTCGACGCTGCACACCAACTCAGCACCTGAAACTCTGACCCGCCTGCGCAACATGGGTGTACCCGCTTTCAACCTGGCAACGTCAGTTAGCCTGATTATTGCCCAGCGACTGGCTCGGCGGCTATGTCCAGAGTGCAAGACGCCTTTAGACGTGCCCAGAGAGGTTCTGGAAGAAGAAGGCTTCACCGAAGAGGACATTGCCAGTGGGTTCCAGGTTTATGAGGCCAGTGGCACAGGGTGTGACAAATGTAACGGCGGTTTCAAAGGCCGTGTGGGAATATATGAAGTAGTTAAAATAACGCCGGAACTGTCTCGTATTATCATGGAAGACGGCAACAGCATTGATCTTGCAGAGCAGGCTAAACGTCACGGGTTCAACGACCTGAGACGGTCCGGTTTGATGAAGGTCATGCAGGGTGTCACCAGCCTGGCTGAAGCAAACCGGGTCACCACCGGTCACTAACGCTCTATGTGAGCGTGACGACAATCACGGGTAGTAGTAGAACATGGCCGAAAGTGCAACATTCCTCTGGGAAGGCAAAGACAAACAGGGTCGCAAGACCAAGGGCGAAATAAAATCGTCGACACCGGCTATTGCCAAGGCGGAGCTGCGGCGCCAGGGTATCGTTGCGCAAAAAGTTAAGAAAAAGAGCGCCGGCATCAAACTGGGTGGCGGCGGCAAGGTAAAGCCTGCAGATGTTGCAATTTTTACCCGCCAGATGGCGACCATGATGCGTGCCGGTGTGCCTCTGGTACAGGCCTTCGATATTGTGGCAGATGGTGTTGACAAACCAAAACTTGCTGAGCTGATTAAAGAAGTGCGCAACGACGTGGCCGGTGGTAACTCATTTGCTTCATCCATTCGACGCCATCCAGAGCAATTTGACGACCTGTTCTGCAACCTTGTCGATGCAGGTGAGCAATCCGGCGCCCTGGAAACCATGCTTGATCGAATAGCCACCTACAAAGAAAAAACAGAAACTCTGAAGGCCAAAGTCCGCAAAGCCATGACTTACCCAATTGCCGTATTGGTCGTTGCGGTAGTCGTTTCAGGCATTCTGCTGGTGAAAGTGGTACCTCAGTTTGAACAGGTTTTTGCCGGTTTTGGCGCTGAGCTTCCCGCCTTCACACAACTGGTGATCGAATTTTCAGAATTTGCTCAGGCATACTGGTGGGCTGTGTTGTTTGGCATCATTGGTGCGGGATTGTTGTTTGCAGAAGCAAAAAAGCGCTCGAAGAGTTTCAGCAATGCAATCGACAGGATGAGTCTCAAACTGCCGGTCGCTGGTGACATCATACAAAAGTCATCCATCGCGCGTTACGCTCGCACGCTGTCCACAACCTTTGCTGCCGGCGTACCGCTGGTTGACGCACTCAACTCAGTCGCCGGCTCCACCGGCAATAACGTTTATGTGGAAGCGGTGTACAAAGTCCGCGACGATGTTTCCACCGGTCAGCAACTGAATTTCTCCATGCGCAATACCGGCGTCTTTCCGAATATGGTTATTCAGATGGTGGCCATCGGTGAAGAAGCCGGCGCATTGGACGATATGCTCGACAAATCTGCCACCTACTATGAAGAGCAGGTGGATAATGCAGTGGACAACCTGACCAGTCTCATGGAACCCATGATTATGTCCGTGCTGGGCGTTCTGGTTGGGGGCCTGATCATTGCCATGTACCTGCCCATCTTCCAACTGGGTGCGGTCGTCGGCGGCTAGCGCAGCAAGCTGCAGCTCTGTGTCTTTCGAACTCCTGACCACCTATGGCTGGGCCGGTGCCGCCCTGTTGGTTTGGGTTGCGTTGAGCGTGGGCAGTTTCTTAAACGTGGTTATCTATCGCCTGCCTGTCATGCTTAATCGCGAATGGCAGGAACAGGCGCGCGACATTCTGGAATTAGAAGCGCCAGCAACCGCTGACAGCGAACCGTTTAATCTGATGGTGCCGCGGTCCCGCTGCCCCAACTGTCAACATCAGATTACCGCAATGGAGAATATCCCGGTCTTAAGCTGGGTGTTCCTGGGGCGTAAATGTTCCAGCTGTAAACATCCAATCCCGTGGCGTTACCCCGGTATAGAGCTTCTCACGGCAGCCATGACCATTACGGTAATTGCACTGTTCGGCTTCACCTGGCTGGGTTTGTTTGCCTGTGTCTTCACATGGATGCTGATCTGTCTGACCTTTATTGACTACGATACCCAACTGCTGCCAGACCAGATCACCTACCCATTGCTCTGGTTGGGCCTGATTGTGAACACATTTTTCAACGGCATCGTCAGCCCACAGGATGCACTAATCGGCGCCATCACAGGATATCTTTCCCTGTGGCTGATTTATTGGGGATTCAAGCTTGCCACCGGCAAGGAGGGTATGGGTTATGGCGATTTCAAACTGTTTGCAGCCCTGGGCGCCTGGCTCGGCTGGCAGGCGCTACCCAGCGTCATTCTGATCTCTGCGTCTGTTGGCTTGTTGTATGCCTTGCTCCAGATCGTACGCGCCAGACAAACCGCGGCGCAATCGATCCCTTTTGGTCCCTTTCTGGCAACAGCCGGTTGGGTCACCCTTATCTTTCGTGATACCGTTCTGGCCGTTTTTTTGCCGTAAAGCAGTTCAAGGGCTCCTTAAATCATGAACAACTGGCTGGTAGGCCTCACCGGCGGCATCGGCAGCGGGAAAACAGCCGCCGCTGACCGTTTTTCTTTTCACGGCATAACGGTTGTTGATGCCGATCTCGCCAGTCGTGCGGTGGTGGCGCCGGGAGAGCAAGCGCTGGGCACTCTTGCTGAAAAGTTTGGCCACGACATTCTGCTGCCCGATGGCAGCCTCGACCGCACCCAACTGCGCCATATCGTCTTTGCTGATGAGGAGAAAAGACGCTGGCTGCAGGCTCTGCTGCACCCGCTGATCTCAAACTACCTCAGGCAACATATTGAGCAGGCGACCTCCACGTATGTCATCCTGGTCAATCCACTGTTAATTGAGTCAAAACAGTCCGGCTGGTGTAACCGCGTGCTTGTTATCGATGCAGCGGAATCACAACAACTGGCACGCACCATGGCGCGGGATAATAATACGGCGTCTCAAGTCGAAAATATCATGCGCGCACAGCTTGCCCGGGATGACCGTCTACGCTGCGCTGATGACATCATCAACAACGACAAAGATCTTGCACACCTGCACGCTCAGGTGGATCAACTGCATCGAAGGTACCTGGAATTATGTCAAACCCCGCGCGTATAGTGTCCTGCCCAACCTGTCAAACCACAGTCAAATGGACACCCCAGAACCCAAGCCGTCCATTCTGTTCCGAGCGTTGTAAACTTATAGACCTGGGTGCCTGGGCATCAGAGGAACACGTCATTCCAGGCGATGCTGAACATCAGGACATCAACAGTGAGGATCTGGATAGGAATTGAATGTCTTCCATCGCGGTCACCGCCGATGCACGTTTCAGGAGCGATACTCTGCATTGATACGCACATATTCATAAGACAGATCCGTGGTCCAGACAGTTTCCTGTGCATTCCCCAGACCCAGATCAATGGTCACCGTAAATTCATCCTGAGCCAGCACGGCGGCACCCTGGGCTTCAGAGTAACCCGGCGACATCAGACCATCTTCTGCAACCCTGACTTTATCAAGCCACAGCTGCACCTTGTCAGGCCGCAAACCGTCTACCGGTGCTCGACCAATTGCCATACAGAAACGTCCCCAGTTAGCATCGCCGGCAAACATCGCGGTTTTAACCAGGGGGGATTCAGCAACTGTGTAGGCCACATTCAGACAGTCTGACGTCGTTCGTCCACCGGTAACGTGAACCGTCACAAATTTTGTCGCACCTTCGCCATCACGCACCAGGGCCTGAGCCAGAAACACAGCCACTTCGTTAATCGAAGCACTGAGCATCTGATAAGCTGCCTCGCTTTGCGAACCAATCATCGGCAGGCTGCTTGTGCCCGTACAGGCAAGTACAAAACTATCGTTAGTTGATGTATCACCATCAACAGTGACCCTGTTAAAACTGTTTTCCACCGCGGCGCTGACCAGCTTCTGCGCCAATCCCGGCGCAACAGGTGCGTCGCAAGCAAGGTAAGCAAGCATGGTCGCCATGTTAGGCTTAATCATTCCGGACCCTTTGGCAATGCCGGTCACCGTCACCAGATGGCCATCGATATCAATCTGTCGAGAGCGCCCTTTTACGCAGGTATCGGTTGTCATGATGGCTTTGGCAGCAGCCAACCACCCGTGTTCATCAAGTCCAGCGCATGCGACATCCAACGCAGATTTCAGTTTTTCAACCGGCAACCGCTCACCGATAACACCTGTGGAAAAGGGTTGAATATGCTCGGGGGATATCTGCAGCAGTTGACCTGCATGGGCACACACTTCTTGCGCATCGGCAATACCGGGCATACCCGTTGCCGCGTTGGCATTGCCACTGTTGACCACCCAGGCCCGTGCGGCATGTGCACGCTTGCGTGCCAGCTGAACGGGTGCGGCTGAAAAGTGAGAGCGGGTAAACACGCCGGCAGTTTCACTGCCTTGCGCGAGTTCAAACACTGCTACATCGTCGCGCTGATTCTGTTTGATACCCGCACAGGCGGTACCGATACGAACGCCGGGAACAGCCAGCAGCTGATCTGGCTCAGTCAGGTTTACGGCCATGTTATACGCTTCCGAGCTAAGCTACTTTGCCGTGGCACTGCTTGTACTTTTTACCCGAGCCGCAGGGACAGGGCTCGTTGCGACCAACTTTGCGTTCATCACGTACAAATGTCTCTACCCGATCCTGCGGGGCAGGGTCTCGACCGGCTGCTGCAGCGGCAGGCGCGCCGGCATCACCCAGCGCTGAGGCATCATCATGGGTGTAGTTCATTCGTTCAGCAGCTTCTGCACGACGCTTGCGTTCCTGCGCTTCCACTTCTTCCGGACGCTCAATCTGAATCCTTGAGAGCATGCGCACCACGTCGAGCTTTATGTTGAAGAGCAGTTCCTGGAACAGCTCAAAAGACTCACGTTTGTATTCCTGTTTAGGCTGTTTTTGCGCATAGGCGCGTAGATGAATACCCTGACGGAGGTAATCCATGGTGGCAAGGTGTTCTTTCCAGCGTTGGTCCAGAATCTGCAGCATGACCTGCTTTTCGACCAGCCGCATATCCACATCTACCGCCTGCCACTCACGCTCCTTTTCTTTGTATTCCGCCTCAATCTGTTCAATGACACGTTCGCGCAGTTTCTCTTCATCAAGATTGTCGTCGTCATCAAGCCATTGCTGGATGGGCTGGGTCGAACCAAACTCAGTCTGCAGCGCTTCTGAAAGACCCTGAATATCCCATTGTTCTTCAAGACTCTGTGGTGGAACGTACTGGGAAAACACATCAAAAATAACTTCTTCGCGTAATCCTTCAATGGTTTCCGATATATCGTCCGCCGCCATCAGATCGCGGCGCTGCTGATATATTATCTGTCGCTGATCATTGGAAACGTCATCATATTCAAGGAGGTTCTTGCGGATATCGAAATTGTGCCCTTCGACCTTGCGTTGTGCGTTTTCAATAGAACGGTTAACAATACGGTGTTCAATTGCCTCACCTTTCTCCATGCCCAACGATTTCATCATTGTGCGCACACGTTCTGATGCAAATATGCGCATCAGATTATCTTCCATAGACAGATAGAAGCGGCTGGAGCCTGGGTCGCCCTGTCGACCCGAACGCCCACGCAGCTGATTATCGATGCGACGGGACTCGTGTCTTTCCGTGCCGATAATGTGCAGACCGCCGGCCTCAATCACCTGATCATGACGCGCCTGCCATTGCCGTGTTAACTCGTCCTTTTCCGCTTCACTGATGTCAGCATGACGCTCAAGTTCAGCTTCCAGACTGCCACCCAGCACAATGTCAGTACCACGCCCGGCCATGTTGGTTGCTATGGTCACCACACCGGGTCGTCCCGCATCCGCGATGATGTCCGCTTCGCGCTCATGCTGTTTCGCGTTAAGTACGCTGTGCTTGATGCCGCGCTTATCCAGCTCCCTGGAAATGATTTCTGAAGACTCGATGGACGCCGTACCGACCAGTACCGGCTGTCCTTTACCTATGCGCTCATTGATGTCTTCAACGATGGCATCAAACTTATCTGCCATGGTCAGGAAAATAAGATCGTTCTGATCGTCCCGGATCATTGGTTTGTGAGTTGGAATAACAACCACGTCCAGGCCGTAGATCTGATGAAATTCAAACGCTTCGGTATCAGCAGTACCTGTCATACCTGACAGCTTATTATAGAGGCGAAAGTAATTCTGGAACGTTGTGGAGGCCAGCGTCTGGCTCTCGTTCTGAATCGTCAATCCCTCTTTCGCCTCAATGGCCTGATGAATACCTTCGGACCAGCGGCGGCCGGGCATTGCTCGACCGGTATGTTCATCAACAATCACAACTTCACCGTTTGTGATCATGTAATCCACATCCCGCTTGAACAAGGCATGTGCTTTTAACGCTGCATGTACATGATGCAGCAGGTTCAGATTGGTGGCTGAGTACAGACTGTCTCCTTCGTCGAGCAACCCCAGACGAATCAGCTCTTCCTCAACTTTCTGGTGCCCAAGCTCGGTGAGTTCAACCTGGCGGTTCTTTTCGTCCACCATAAAGTCACCGGTAGGCTCAGCTTCTTCTTCACCGAAAACTCTTACCTGATCAACAAATTCCTGCTGAGTCAGCTTGGGAGCCAGTTTGTTTATGGTCACATAAAGCTTGGTGTTTTCTTCCGCAGCACCGGAGATGATAAGTGGCGTTCGCGCCTCATCTATTAAAATAGAGTCGACTTCATCGATGATGGCAAAGTTCAAACCACGCTGGAACCGATCGTCCAGAGTAAACGCCATATTGTCGCGCAGATAATCAAAGCCAAACTCGTTGTTGGTACCGTAGGTGATATCCGCCGCATAAGCCGCTCGTTTTGACACAGGATCCTGACCGGATTGCACCACGCCAACGGACATGCCCAGTTCTGCGTAGATATCTCCCATCCAGGTGGCATCACGACGGGCGAGATAATCGTTAACGGTAATCACGTGTACCCCTTTGCCGCTCAGCGCATTCAGATAAGCCGGCAGAGTTGCCATGAGGGTCTTACCCTCACCAGTGCGCATCTCGGCGATGCGGCCTTCATGAAGTGTAATGCCGCCGATCAGCTGGACGTCGAAATGGCGCATGCCTTTGGTACGCTTCGCCGCTTCGCGCACAGCGGCAAATGCCTCCGGCAACAGATCATCGAGACTTTCACCACCCGCGATTCGCTGTTTAAATGCCTCACTTCTGGCCACCAGGTCTGTGGCGTTGTCGAAGTCGTCTTCCAGCGCATTAATGCGGGCAACAATCTTGCCCATGCGTTTGAGTTCGCGATTATTTTTGGATCCAAACATGGATGTGAAAATGTTAGCCATGGCTAAGAGTTGACCGATTTTCGAGTGGCGGCATTGTACCGACACTGGTGCTTAAGGGGAAAAGGGATTTGGCGCTTATTAAGAGCGCCGGGTGACATAGCTGGCAGGATCTACCGTGCGGCCGTTCTTCAACACCTCGAAGTGCACATGTGGGCCCGTAGAGCGACCACTGCTGCCCATTTTACCTATGGGCTCACCTTTCTTGACGACCTCGCCGGTTTCAACCATGAGCTCTTTATGGTGCGCATAGCGCGTAACGTAGCCGTTGGCATGGCTGATTTCCACGAGTTTGCCATAACCGGATCGCTTACCGGCAAAGGTTACCACGCCACTGGCCACGGCAATCACGTCGGAGCCATCTCTGCCTGCAAAATCAACCCCCGAATGCCAGGCGGTTTTGCCGGTAATGGGATCAACACGTTGACCGAACTGCGACGACAGCCAACCCCACTTAACGGGCCGACCCTGCACCACGGAGGCAGTCTGGATTTCTTCATTCACCAGCACATCATCCAGCACATCCAGCTCAAATTCCCGCCGCTTGATGGCTGATGACAGTCGATCCAGCTCTAGGGCGAGGTCATCGAACTGCAAAGCGGTTTGACCACCTTCCACGGGGCCACCCTGGGCCGGCAGCGTACTGAAATCAAATTCGCCGTCCTGCAGATCAGCGGCTTCCGCCATATGGGCACCGATTGCCTCCATACGCAGCAAGCGCGCCTGCATCTGCGCCAGTTGTCGACCCACTGCGGCGCTCTGGGCAAGGCTTTTCTGTTCGATGATCTGCATGGCATCGCGCTGGCTCTCCAGTTTTGCCCGCCACTGGGCAACCACCTGGGAGTCAACTTCATTGGGCTGCATATTCACGCTGACCCAGACAACCGCAGACAGGCACAGCGTGGCGATAAGGCTTGCGCCAGCGACAAGGCGACGACGACTGACCCGGACTGACAGATGTGACCCCTTGTCACGGAGCACAATAATCTTCATGAGAACATTTGTTTTATCTGGCGATTTCGACCCACAGGCATGCGCTTGTGGATTATTGTTTTTATCATGCGATACTGCTCGGCGTGTCCGACCGAACCAGGAACTTCATCGCTGTGTCCACACACAAAATAGATGATCTGCTCAATGAAAGCCACAGTCGATTTACTCCATTACAACGCCTGCTGAAAACATCATCCAACCAGAAACAATGGACAGCAGAATTCAGGGCTTTTATCGATACACCTCTGCAACATGAGGTGGGCGTCACCGATATCCGCGGTCCAACTGCCTACGTTCTGTGCCGCAGCGCCGCGGCTGCGACACGCCTGCGTTTTCTTATGCCTGATCTGCTTCCACAGCTACAGACACTGGCCAGTTTTAAACAGGTCACTGCCTTAAAAATCACAGTGACACATTCCAGCACCTGATTATCTACACTTTTGTATCCGCTTAATGCGAACAAACGCGCATCCGCGTGCCTCTGCAGAAACCAGAAACGCGGCCGACGCCAGACTTCAGGCGCTGGCCAGCAGCGGTTTCACATAGGCGATCGGTGCGGTGGCCACATCATCAAATGTGACGATGTCGTAGGCATCTTTAGTCTCAAGTAACTTGCGTAAAAGCAGATTGTTGGGTCCGTGGCCCGACTTATGTCCTGTAAAACGGCCAATCAGACTGTGACCCAGCAGATAAAGATCACCAATGGCATCAAGAATCTTGTGTTTTACAAACTCATCTTCCAGGCGCAGGCCTTCTTCATTCAGGATGCGATAGTCGTCGACCACAACAGCGTTATCAAGGCTGCCACCTTTGGCCAGGTTCATGGCGCGTAACTTTTCGTAATCCGCAAGAAAGCCAAACGTACGAGCCCGGCTGACTTCTTTCACGTAAGCCGTGCTGGAAAAATCCACACAGACCGTGTGCTCATGCTTCTTGAATACCGGATGGTCATATTTGAGGGTGTAATTCAACTGGAAACCATCATAGGGCGTGAGTTCCGCTACCACATCACCCTGTTCAACCCGCACCGGCTTGAGAATACGAATGAATTTTTTTGGCGCCGCCTGCTCGGCAATGCCGGCAGACTGCAGCAGGAACACAAAAGGCGCTGCGCTGCCATCCATGATCGGTAATTCCGGCGCACTGACTTCAACAAAGGCGTTATCAATACCAAGGCCTGCAAAAGCAGACATCAGATGCTCGATCGTGGAAATCTCATACTGACCGTCAGTCAACGAGGTGGCCATCGTCGTGGCACCTACATTCAGCGCATGTGCTTTGAGCGCCATGGGCGTGTCGAGGTCACTGCGGATGAACACTATGCCTGTATCCACCGGCGCAGGTTTGAGCGTGACATACACTTTTTCGCCGGTATGCAAACCAACGCCTGTGGCGCGGATCGTATTGTTCAGCGTGCGCTGTTGTAATGAATTTGTCACAGACATAACGGCGCGCATGGTATCAACCAACGGGAGGTCACTCTACGCACCAATCCTCACTTTTTGTTTCATTTTGTATCATAGGACGCGACGCTGAACGTGACGTGAACGCGAGCCCTGAAAAGCTGTGAGACGACGGCGTTTCAACGTCGCCTCACAGTTTCAGCTGGAGATAAAACGACGCTCAGTCAGCCTGGCGCCGCAGAAAAGCAGGAATATCCAGATAATCCATACTTTGTGTGTCCTGGGGTTCCGGACGTTGATCACGTGCAGCGGCATTTTGATGACGGGAGTACGCCGGGCGCTCAAAATCATCGTAATTCAGCTGACCGTCCAACGCCGCAGGCGCAACTGTATTGTCAATAACCACGCTGGGTGCATCCGCCGCGCCCAAGCCGGTGGCAACCACCGTGACCTTGAGCTCCTCACCCATGCTTGGATCGATCACCGTGCCAACAACAACGGTTGCGCCAGCCGAGGCAAAATCTTCAACAATACTGCCCACGTCGGTGAACTCGCCGATATTCAGATCCGGACCGGCAGTGACATTGACCAGGATGCCGCGCGCGCCGTGCAGATCGACATCTTCGAGCAGCGGTGATCGGATTGCAGCTTCAGCAGCATCTCTTGCACGATTTTCGCCGGACGCGCGGCCAGTGCCCATCATTGCCATACCCATCTCGGACATGACGGTTCGCACGTCTGCAAAATCCACGTTGATCATACCGGGGCGTATGATCAGATCCGCAATGCCCTGCACTGCGCCCAACAACACGTCATTAGCCGCGCTGAATGCATCCAGCATGCTGGTTCGCTCACCCAGAACTGCCAACAGCTTTTCGTTGGGGATAGTAATCAGCGAATCGACATGTTGAGATAACTCGCGTATGCCGTTGTCCGCCACCTCTACCCGTTTTTCAAAATTGAACGGTCGGGTCACAACCGCGACAGTCAGAATATCCATCTCGCGGGCGATTTCAGCCACGATCGGCGCCGCGCCTGTTCCGGTACCACCACCCATACCAGCGGTAATAAACACCATGTCCGCACCGGAAAGCACTTCACTGATCCGCTCGCGATCCTCAATCGCTGCAGCACGACCAATATCCGGGTTCGCACCTGCCCCCAACCCTTTGGTTATGCCGCTGCCAATCTGCAGCGTGGTGTGCGCATCCAGATTCTTAAGCGCCTGAGCATCTGTGTTAGCTGCAATAAAATCTACGCCATCAACACATCTGCTGACCATGTGCTGCACAGCGTTACCGCCGCCGCCGCCTACGCCAATTACCTTTATCACCGCACTTTGTGGTGCGCTATCTACTAGTTCGAACATTGCCTTATCTCCAGCTAGAAGTTTTCTCTCAACCATGTTTTGAACCGCTCCAACAGACCCCCTTTGCGGGCCCTGCCACGAGTCGGCATTTCTTTTTCTCTTTCCAAACCGTACTGCAACAGGCCTACGCCGGTGGCATAGACAGGGTTGCGTACGATGTCCTTTAATCCAGCCACGTTACGTGGCGACCCCAGACTGACCGGCATGTGGAAAATTTCTTCCGCAAGCTCAATCACACCTTCCATTTTTGCAGCACCGCCTGTGAGGACGATGCCGGCTGCAATCAGATCTTCAAATCCACTACGCCTCAGCTCTGCCTGAATCAGCGTGAACAGTTCGTCGTAGCGCGGTTCAACCACTTCAGCAAGCGCCTGTCTCGACAGCTCTCTGGAGGGTTTATCGCCAACGCCCGGCACGTTAATCACTTCATCTGCTCGCGCAAGCTGGGTCAACGCACAGGCATACTTAATCTTTATATCTTCTGCGTTCTGCGTCGGCGTCCGTAACGCCATGGCAATATCGTTAGTAACCTGGTCTCCTGCAATCGGAATCACCGCTGTATGACGAATGGCACCACCGGTAAAGACGGCAATATCCGTCGTGCCGCCTCCTATATCCACCAGACAAACACCTAACTCGCGCTCGTCATCGGTCAGGATCGAGTAGCTGGAAGCGAGCTGTTCGAGAATGATGTCATTCACCGTCAAACCGCAGCGTTCTATGCACTTTTCTATGTTCTGTGCAGCATTCACAGCACACGTCACCATATGAACTTTGGCCTCCAGCCTCACCCCGGACATACCTAACGGCTCCTTTACGCCTTCCTGAGTATCTATGACATACTCCTGAGGCAGGACATGGAGTATTTTCTGGTCCGCAGGAATGGCCATCGCCTGCGCAGCATCTATGACCCGCTCAACATCCTGTGGGTACACCTCTCTGTCTCGAATGGCAACAATGCCATGAGAGTTCAAAGAGCGAATATGGCTGCCGGCGATGCCGGCATAGACACTTTCGATGGTACACCCGGCCATCAGTTCAGCTTCTTCGATGGCGCGCTGGATGGATTGCACGGTCGATTCTATATTCACCACAACACCCTTCTTGAGACCGCGGGAGTTATGGGTGCCAATACCGATTATTTCCAGTTCGCCATCGCGATTAACTTCGGCAACTATTGCCGCCACTTTGTTAGTACCGATATCAAGTCCGACAATTCTCTGCAGCGGCGTATCAGCGGCCATCATTTATTCCTTCGACGTAAGGTGCTGCATCAGCACCTGCAACCAACATCGGGTCGTTATTCGTTTGTTGTTCTGGCACATAGCGCACTGCAACACCGTTGGCGTACCGCGCATCGACATATTCGGCAGATTTCTCTCCAACACTCAGCACACGGCGATAGACCAGCAGAAACCGATGCATACGCTCGTTTATCTGCTGAGCACCAAGCAATACACGCGGTCCTTTGGATAACTCAACACTCCACTCACCCTGACTGTTCTGGGTTAAGCGGCTGATTGTCAGAGATTCACGCGCCGCAATCTGATCCAGCAGACGATAGGTCTGCATCGCTTCTTCGGGTTTGCTGACTTCCACCATGAAATGTGGGAGGCCCGGATAGACATCCGGCAGTTCAAGCAGATCTCCATAAGCCGAGACATACTGATTTTCACCCCAGCGTGCCACCGGCGCGGCTTTACGCAATGTCACGACCAGTCGGTCAGGCCACGCCCGACGCACGCTGACATCTTTTGCCCAATGCAGACTCTGAACCTGAGAGACAATCGCATTCAGCGGGGTTGAGAGAATGCCCTGTAAAGCTGTATTGCTGAGCGTGACCTGCAATTCGTCCCGCTCCATACCGGACAGATCACCCTCAATCACAAAGCCCTGCAGGGGTTTATCGAGGGCGTGCCAGAGGCCTGCCGTTATGATCAGCAGCGAGGCGAGAATTGCAATCAACAGCACCCGGTTAAACATTGGCCTGCCGTAACTGATTGGAAATAAGGTTCACATTACCTGCGCCTTGCACTATCAACACATCAGCCTGAGCACAGAAAGCCGGTAGCAGTTGCAAAGCCTCCTGAGGGTCCTGTGTGTAAACAGGGCTGACGCCGCCGCGCTGACGAATGGCCTGACACAGCGATTTGCTGTCCGCACCTGCAATCGGCGCTTCACCGGCGGCATAGACCTCCACCAGCATCACTGCATCCAGATCAGACAGAACGCGGACAAAATCATCAAACAGATCTCTGGTGCGGGTATATCGATGTGGTTGATACACCATGGCAATGCTGGCTGCCGGCCAAACCTTGCGCGCAGTGGCAATCACCGCTGCCACTTCGGTGGGGTGGTGACCATAGTCGTCAACCATTGTCAGCTGCTTTGCGCCAACCTGAACGTTATCTGATACCTGAAAACGTCGATCCACCCCGGCAAAACCGCGCAAACCGTCAACGATATGCCTGTCAGCTATGCCTTCTTCGGTGGCTATGGCAATCGCAGCGAGGGCGTTAAGAACGTTATGGGCACCAGGAATGGACAAACTGATGTGCAGAGGCGCGCCGAAGTTGCCGCGATCCACCTGAAACTGCCACGTTTTCCCTTCAGGCTGAATGTCATGCGCGCGAAACTGTGCCTCCGCTGTCAAACCATAGGTCAGTACCGGTCGCGACAGCTGCGGCAGGATGTTTACCACTTCGGCATCGTCAATACACACCGCTACCGCGCCATAGAACGGCAGCCGATGTACAAACTCAACAAAGGTGTCTTTCAGCACATTAAAGTCGTTGCCGTAAGTGGCCATATGATCCCGATCAATGTTGGTGATCACTGCTGACATGGGCTGTAGCCGCAGAAAGGAACCGTCTGACTCATCTGCCTCTGCAATCAGATATCGGCCAAGACCAAGCTCTGCATTTGTGCCTGCACTGTTCAGCAGACCACCGATCACAAAGGTCGGCGATAAACCCGCACATCGGAATATTTCCGTGAGCAGGCTTGTTGTGGTGGTTTTACCGTGGGTGCCCGCTACGGCAATACCATGACGGTAACGCATCAGCTCACCAAGCATCTCTGCTCTGGGTACAACCGGCGTACGCGCCTTGTGCGCAGCCTGCACCTCCGGATTGTCTTCACCCACCGCGCTGGAAACAACCACTACATCAACGTCCGCCACCCAGGCAGCGCTATGACCGATGTGTACAGTTGCGCCTTTGCGTTCCAGGCGCGCGGTGTTTTCCGAAGGTTTTACATCAGACCCGGTTACCTGGTACCCCTGATTCAACATCACTTCAGCGATACCGCACATGCCCGCACCGCCAATGCCGACAAAGTGAATGCAGCGGATACGGCCCATTTCCGGCACCTGATAAACTTCCGGCTCAGCCACGTTGCGACTCCCGATCTAAAGTACAACGCAACACCAGGGCTAACATGGCGCAGCAGACAATCAGACTGTTACCCCCGTAGCTCACAAAAGGCAGGGTCAGTCCCTTGGTGGGCAGCACACCTGTGTTAACCCCCAGATTCACCAGAAACTGCAAACCAATGATGAACGCCACGAAGTAGCCTGCCATGCCGGCAAAGATCGCCTGCCGGGCAATATTGGCCCGCGACACTTTAAGCAGCTGAAACACCAGATAGGTCAGCAGCAGCGCCAGCAGAATCGCGCCAACAGCACCCAGTTCTTCAGCAACCACACTGAAGATGAAATCGTTGTGGGCTTCCGGCAGGTAGTACAGTTTCTGCACGCCTTCGCCCAGCCCCAGGCCAAATAACTCACCGCGTCCAAAGCCAATAAGCGCCTGGGTCAACTGGTAGCCACTGCCAAAGGCAACGGACCAGGGATCAAGGAAAGCGACCAGGCGCTCCATGCGGTAGGGCTCATCCCAGACCAGCAAAGCGAGCAATAAAGCACCACACACCAGGATCAACAGAAAGTAGCGCAACTTCGCACCGGCGAGAAACAATACGGCAACACTTGCGCCCACAATCACCACCGCCGATCCAAGATCCGGTTCGACCACAAGCAGCGCGCAAACTACGCCAACCATCAACAGGGGTACAAACAGCACCCGTGGATCCTGGCTGAGTTTCTGGTGATGCCGACTCAGATAACCCGCCAGATAGATACACAAACCAAACTTTGCAACTTCAGAAGCCTGAATGGAGAAACCACCCAGCCTTATCCAACGCTGAGCACCATTCACCTCATGGCCGATGCCAGGCACCAGTACAAGTACGGCAATAGCCGCAGAGGTTACCCAACCCAGCAGATAGAGTTTGTTCCAGAGTGACGGTGGAATGGCAAACACCACCACCGAGCTGACCGCGGCAACCGCGAGAAAAATCATGTGTTTACTCAAGTGTCCGCCACCCAGAGCCACTGCGGCCGAACCCACCATCACAGTCCCGATAACAAGCAGGGCAACCCAGGGAATCACAACCGGCGCCAGACGAATTTGCGTTTGCAGCGCAGCCATCAGAGCGACCCCGCAACATCAAGACGGCGTACCGCGCGCACAAACTGCTCGCCGCGATCAACATAACTGGCAAACATATCCAGACTTGCGCAAGCCGGTGACAGCAGCACGGTTTCACCCGGGCGGGCAACGCCATGGCACAACTGAACTGCCTCATCCATCGAGCTGACCAGATCACCAGCAACCCCCACAGTCTGCGCCAGTTTCAGCAGCTGCGGGCCATCCTGACCCAACGCAACAAGGTGCCTGACTCTGCTTTCCAGCAAAACGGATAAAGGAGCAAGATCAACGCCTTTGGCATCCCCTCCGGCAACCAGCACCACCTGCTTATCCGACGACATACCGACCAACGCTGCCATGGTGGCGCCTAAATTGGTGGCTTTCGAATCGTTGATATAGGTAACCCCGTTTACCACCGCAACCTTCTCAAACCTGTGCGCAAGCCCCCGGAAAGAAGCCAGGGCCTGAGCCAGACGCGCCGGCTCAACCCAGCCCTGGGTCAATGCACAGGCGGCCAACACATTCTGTTCATTATGTGCGCCGGCCAGAGGCAATTGTGAAACCGGGCAGATCAGCGCTTCACCTCTGGCAATAAATCGCTCGTCAGCGCAGACGCGGATACCCCAGTCATCAGGTCCAGGCGGCTCATCCAGACCGAAGCTCATCAACCTGGTTGCCGCGCGAGGGTGTGTCAGTTCGTCGGCCCGATTGAACACACAAACCTGAGAATTTGCATAAATGCGGTGTTTGCTGCGCGCATATGCCTGCATATCAGCATGTTTATCCAGGTGGTCTTCGCTGAGATTCAGCACAGTTGATGCGGCAAAAGGATGCAACAGACTGCGTTCGAGCTGGAAGCTCGACAGCTCTAACACATAACATTCGTGCCTGGAGTCGATAATGTCCAGCGCCGCGACGCCAAGGTTGCCACCTACTCCGCAGGAATGACCAACGGTATTGATCAGGTGACCAACCAGCGAGGTAACCGTGCTCTTGCCGTTGGTACCTGTCACACCAATGACCGGCGCGTCAACGGCCGCAAAAAACAGATCTATGTCACTGTACAAAGCCACGCCTGCATCGCGTGCGCTGCGCAGCAGACAGGCGTCCATATCCAGCCCCGGACTGACAATGGCACAATCAACCGGTCGATCCTGGGCACTGCCTGCAGGCCAGTGCGTGGTCTGCCAATGTATCGGCACAGGGCAACTGTCAACGTCACGCGGTGCGCGGGTATCGTAAACGAACACCTCGATGTTGCGATCCGTAAGAAACCGCACGACAGATTCACCCGTCACACCGTAGCCAAGCACGGCGACAGCGGAGAGTTGTTCAATGTTAAGGGGTGATGCATTCATCATCGTAGTTTCAACGTCGACAAACCAATGGTGACCAGCACCAAAGTGACAATCCAGAAACGCACAATGACCTTGGGTTCCGGCCAGCCTTTTAATTCAAAGTGATGGTGTATGGGCGCCATACGAAAGATTCTTTTGCCCGTCAGCCGGAAGGACGCAACCTGAATGATCACGCTGGCGGTCTCCAGCACAAACAGCCCACCCATGATCAGCAGCACGATTTCATGTCTGACGATAATCGCCACAACACCCAGCGCCGCACCCAGCGCAAGCGCGCCGACATCCCCCATGAAAATCTGTGCGGGATAAGTGTTGAACCACAGAAAACCAAGACCAGCGCCTATCAGTGCGCCGCAGAATACGGACAGCTCACCTGCCCCTGGTATGTAGGGAATCTGCAGATAAGCGGAAAACTCCGTGTTGCCAGAAACATAAGCAATCAGACCCAGCGCCGCGCCGACCATCACCGTTGGCAGAATCGCCAGACCATCGAGACCATCGGTCAGATTCACCGCATTGCTCATGCCGACAATCATCAGATAGCTCAGCACGATGAAGCCTGCACCGAGAGGAATCGCCACTTCTTTAAAAAAAGGCACGATCAAAGCGGTCTCGGCAGGCAGCTCAGCAGCGCTGAACAGAAAAACAGCCGCAGCCAGGCCTACAACAGATTGCCAGAAGTACTTCCAGCGGCTGATTAAACCGGCGCTGTTTTTACGGGTAATTTTCAGGTAATCATCTGCCCAGCCGATCACACCAAACGCGGCAGTCACGATCAGCACCACCCAGATATGGCGAGAGCCCAGATCTCCCCAGAGCAGGGTGGTGACGAGGATCACGATAAGAATCAGCGCACCACCCATTGTGGGTGTGCCTGCTTTGCTCAGATGTGAAGCCGGGCCATCTTCGCGCACGGTCTGGCCCAACTGGAGTTCCGCCAGCTTGGCGATCACATACGGGCCGATCAGCAGGGAGGTAAACAGTGCTGTCATCACACTGACCATCGTGCGGAAAGTCAGATACTGAAACACGGAGAATGCACGGATAAATTCTGAAAGATATTCGGTCAGCCACAACAACATCAGCTTTGCTCCGCCGCTTTGGTCAGCGCTTGAGCCGCAACAACCCGATCATCAAACACGTGTCGAACGCCCGCAATTTCCTGCACCGACTCATGACCCTTACCGGCTATGACGACGGTATCGCCTGCCCCGGCCATGGCAACCGCTGCATAAATCGCGCTGCGCCGATCCGCCTGGCTGATAACAGTATCGCGTCGTGTTACGGGCACCCCGGCCAGCATGTCGGCAATAATCTGATGCGGCGCTTCGCTGCGGGGATTGTCTGCCGTAAACCAGCTGCGATCCGCCGCTTCTGCCGCCACCGCGGCCATCATCGGGCGCTTGCCGCTGTCCCGGTCCCCACCGCACCCAACAACACAATACAGCTGCCCCTGACAGGTAGGTCGCAATGCCTGCAGAACTTTTTTCAACGCATCTGGCGTGTGCGCGTAATCGACCACTACCGTTGGCTGATCATCTGCGCCCGCAACTACTTCCATTCGACCCGGCACACCCGCCATGTCAGCCACTGTCCGGGTAATCTCCTGCAGCGGGAAACCCAGGGTCGAGAGGGTGGCCATCGCCAGAGTGACATTGGCTACCGCAAAATCCGCCAGCACAGGCAGTACTGCCTCACCGTCGCCCAGAGGCGTCTGCCAGAACACCTGCAGGCCCCGCGCATGCCGCTGATGATGCCAGCGCCAGTCGCCCCGCTGGCCCACACGTACAACCGGATAGTTGCAATGCTCAGCCAGGGTGCGGCCAAACTCATCATCCACATTGATGATGGCCGCCTGCAGCGGCCATTGCGTAAACAGCTTTTCCTTGGCCTGGGCATAAGCCGCCATGGTGCCGTGATAATCCAGGTGGTCCCGGCTCAGATTGGTAAACAGGGCTACATCAAATGCAACCTCCCGGGCACGATCCTGATCCAGCGCGTGCGAACTCACTTCCATTGCAACTCCAGTGAGACCACCATCACGCATGGCAGCGAGCTGTCGCTGCAACGCCACGGCGTTGCCGGTGGTCATACCTTCATCAACCAGACTGTCCAACGCGCCCCAGCCCAAGGTGCCGCTGTATCCCATCGGCCTGCCCAGACGGCTCGCCAGATCAGCAAGATGATAAGCCACCGAAGTTTTACCGTTGGTGCCGGTTACCCCTATGCAGGTTAAATCCGCGCTGGGTTGCTGATAAAAACGCGCCGCCAGTTGACCACGCCGCTTGCCCAGATCAACCACCTCGCACACGCAGGCCTCAGGCGCGCTCTGTTTGAGTCTCGCATGGCCGCTACTGCCTGAATCAACCAACAGCGCCTGCGCGCCACGGGCAAGGGCATCACGGCAGTAGTGCAGTAAATCGTCATCGTTAGCCGCTACGGCAATGTAACCAAACCCGGGCTGCACCTGCTGGGTGTGCTCGGCCAGGCCGGTCAATTCAAGCCCTGGCAGAGTTTCATCATCAAGTAATGCGCGCAGGTTCATCCTTCCGCCTTAACACGAGAGACATCTCGTGCTGCTATCCGCTGGTCTGGCAGTACACCCAGCAGGCGCAGAGACCTGGAAGCTACCCGCGCAAACACCGGCGCTGCGACCGCGCCACCGCCAGACAACCCGGCTTGCGGCTCGTTAACAACCACCACCATGACCAGCTTGGGATCGCTGACAGGCACGACGCCCGCAAACCAGGCCACATGCCGTTCGTCGTTATATCCCTCGGGACCGACAATACGTGCCGTACCGGTCTTACCGGCGACCCGGTAGCCATTAACAGCCGCAGTTGTAGCGGTACCTCCTGCATCGGTCACGCCCTCCATCATGGCCAACACTTCGCGGGCAATGCGACGGTCAAAAACACGCTCACGGTCAATGTTTCCTGTGCGATCAGATCGCGCAATCACCGACAGGGGCAGCTTCTCTCCCAGTGTCGCCAGAGTCAGATAGGCGTGGGCCAATTGCAGCGGCGTCACGGACAACCCATAACCATACGCCAGACTGGCTCTCACCACCGGATAACGCAGCTGCGCACTGGCCAGATATCCCATGGTCTCACCCGGCAGCCCGGTACCCAGAAAATCACCGACCCCGGCTCTGCGGATGACATCAAAAACCGCCTGCTCTTCCAGATCCAAAGCGATTTTGGCAAAGGCCACCTGACTGGATTTCTGCAGCGATTCCGCCAGCGTTATGACGCCACGATTGACGGGATCCTGCACCAGCTTTTTACCGATATGAAAAAAACCGGGGGCAGTTTCAATTTCCGTGCGGCCGCTGTAGCGGCCTGTTTCCAATGCTGCCAGGGCGGTAAAAGGCTTCATTGTCGATCCGGGCTCATAGGCATCAGTAATGGCTCGATTACGCATGCCCGATAGCTGCTCACGGATGTCGTTAGGGTTGTAGGAAGGTTGATTGACAATGGCGAGAATCTCACCGCTGGCAACATCCAGCATCACCAGAGACCCGGATTTCGCCTGATGGCTGGTCACTGCGGATTTGAGCTCCCGATAGGCCAGGAACTGCAGGCGCAAATCAATACTCAGATTCAGATCCTGACCATACTCCGGCGCACCGTTGTACGACAGATCTCTGATATTTGTGCCGTGACGATCGCGCAGCACAACTTTGCTGCCGTGCTCACCTTTGAGGACCTCCTGAAACGCGTACTCACTGCCTTCAATGCCTTCGTCATCAATGTTCGTGACACCTACAATGTGCGCGGTAGTTTCCGCCGCGGGATAGTAACGCCGGTACTCAGGCTGCAGGTAGACATGGCTCAAACCTGCTGCACGGACCTGCTCTGCCACCGCCCAGGAAACCCGCCGCTTGAGATACACAAACTCTTTGTTGCGGTGGGTCTGCATACGCTCAGCCAGGCGTGGGACCGGGACCTCTAACAGGTCTGCCAGGGCGGCAAGCGCCGCGTCGTCCAACTCGGCTTTACTGGGATCGGTCCAGACCGCAAAAACCGGCGTACTTACCGCGAGTGGCTCGCCCTGACGATCGTAAATAACGCCACGCATCGCGGGTATGACTTCGGTTCGGATGGAACGTGCATCACCCTGTTCCTGCAGAAAATCACGGTCACTCACACCCAGATAAACCACCCGGGCGCAAAGTCCGGCCACTGCCGCAAGAAACAACACCAGCAGGGTGTAATGACGCCACGCGGTCATTCGAGGATTTCGCCGACTTGTTCCGGAAACTCCATGCCCAGCTGGGTTTGCGCAACAACCTCGATGTTCTGCATGCTGCCCAGCGTGCCGCGCTCCAGCATCAGACGACTATGCTCTTCGAGCAGACGGTCCTGCTCCCGCTGCACATCAGTGAGACTGCCGTAAAGGCCGCGCATTTCATGAGCGGCAGCAACGGTCTTTAGGCCGCTGTATACAATCAGACCCAGCAACACGGCAAACAGAGCACTCCAACCCAGGGCAGTCAGGTTGAGGGGCTGGTGTTTTGTTCTGGCGCGGGTTCTAGACATGCTGTGCTTTTTTTTCAATCACCCTGAGGGTGGCGCTGCGCGCACGTGGATTGCGCTTCAACTCAAGCGCGCCTGCACGGACGGGTCCGGCGATATCAGTGGCTGCGGTGGGCATCTGCGTATGACGCAACGGCACCCGGCGCGGTAGGGCCGGTGGCCGGGTCCAGCTTCTGAACGTGTGTTTTACCACTCGGTCTTCAAGCGAGTGAAAGGAGATCACTGCCAGACGCCCACCTCCAGCAAGCCGCGAAAACGCAGCTGCCAGACCGGCTTCGAGCTCGATAAATTCCTGGTTAACATGCACCCGCACCGCCTGAAACGTCTGTGTTGCGGGGTGCTTTTTCACTGGGCCGCGCTGCGGTACTGCCTGCGCAACAGTGTCTGCCAGTGCCTGTGTTGTCTGCAGCGGGCGCGCCTGAATAATGGCTCGAGCAATGCGGCCTGCAAATCGCTCTTCTCCATAATTTCTCAGTACCGTGACAATCTCTTGCTCTTCAGCCCGGTTGAGCCACTGCGCGGCGGTTTCGCCCGAGCTTGAATCCATGCGCATATCCAGCGGTCCGTCGTGGCGAAAACTGAACCCTCGGGCACCTTCATCAAGCTGCGGCGAGGAGACCCCGAGATCAAGCAGAATGCCCTGCACCGAAACAAACCCCTGCTGCTCGAGGACGGTTGCAAGATCCGAAAATCGGGCATGGCAGACACACACGCGCGGGTCTGTCTGCGCCAGCTGCCTGGCAACTGCAATGGCTTCAGGATCACGGTCGATAACCAGCAAGCGGGCATCCGCAGGCAACTGCGCCAATAACGCGCGGCTGTGCCCACCCCGACCAAAGGTGGCATCCACAAATCTGGCGCCATGCAGATCAACGCCGGGTGCAAGCAACGTTTTCAGCACTTCGTTGAGCAAAACCGGTACATGTTCGGTTGTCGCCGCATCGAGGTTGTCCGCAGCCACTAAACCGACAACCCTGTGAACGCATCACCATCTTTGATCAGGTCAGCGGAATCGTCCGCCAACCAGCCCTGCATACTTTCCTTCCACTGATCTTCTGACCAGATTTCGATCTTGTTACCCTGACCCACCAGTACTAACTTTTTGCTTAAGCCTGCATAATCCCGCAACATGGCAGGTAACAGGATTCGGCCATTGGCATCCAGCTCCAGATCTGTAGCATGCCCGATCAATAAACGCTGCAGCAGGCGCGCCTGGGGGTTGATATTGGACAGGTCTTCCAGCTTGCGCTGGACAACTTCCCACTCAGGCAGAGGATAAAGGAGAAGACAGGATTCACGCATATCGATGGTAACAACAACCTTGCCGGCGCTGGCAAGCACAACGGTTTCGCGGTTCCTTGACGGAAGCGCCATCCGGCCCTTGCTATCGAGCGTTGCATTGTTAATACCGCGAAACACTGAGCTTTTAAGAGGGTGAAACCCACTTTTCTCCACATTATCCCATCCAGCGACACTATAGGCGCGCGTGAAGGAGAGTCAAGCCGTGGATCTGGCGTAACTGTCGGAAAAATAAAGGATTTTTGGGAAAAAATTGCGTCCGAAACCCAGCTTTTCGAGCCGCGGCTGATACCTAGCGCAGCTATCTCGAATCTACTTTAAGTAGATGAGTATTTAGGAATAAGAAGCTATTTTTTAAGAACTGAGAGTCGGCCTATAAGCCGGGTTCTGTTATCAACAGTCATTCATCTAGGACTACCGTCACCGGCAGCCTCCAGCGGCCTACCCGAATCCAATGCGGACCACATCAACGGATTCCTATTTGGCCTTGCTCCAGGTGGGGTTTACCTTGCCACGACGTGTTACCACTCGCGCGGTGCGCTCTTACCGCACCCTTTCACCCTTACCTCGTCGACAACAATCGCTGCCGAATGAGGCGGTCTACTCTCTGCTGCACTTTCCGTAGGCTTGCGCCCCCCAGGCGTTACCTGGCACCTTGTCCTGTGGAGCCCGGACTTTCCTCCCACCAGGCTTTAACCCCTGATCGGCGACTGTTCGGCCAACTCTCGAGAGCACCTTAATGCTTCCGGTGAAGCTGCACAAGCAGCCAAGTTAGATGCGAGTTCAACCATCTCGCCCAGGTATTCTGGCAGCGAGCGTCAGCGCCAGGTCATACATCTCGCTCTTGCGCACCCCACAGATGGCAGCGGCCACCTTGGCTGCTTTGGCGGCAGGCAATTCGGCTAACAAAGCAGTCAACACCTTCACCTGATCGTGATTCTGAGAAACCCCGGCTGCCGCCTCGATAACACAGGTAAACTCACCTTTGGGGTGCTCACCCAGAGACTGAATAATATCGTCAGGTTTGCCCGCCAATATCGTTTCATACTGTTTTGTCAGTTCCCGTCCGATCATGACCCGTCGATCACAAAGCGCACTGATATCCTGTAGTGATGCAAGGATGCGGTGCGGGGCTTCAAGAAACACCAGCGCATGAGATTGTGCCAGCAGCTCCTGCAGCACGCGCTGACGATTGCTGGATTTAGCCGGCAAAAACCCCACATACAGAAAAGGTTGACAAGGTAACGGACACACAGAAAGTGCGGTCGTGATGGCGCATGCCCCGGGCACAGGCACAATTCTGATCCCGGCCTCATAGGCGGCACCAACCAGCAGGTAGCCGGGGTCGTTCACCAGCGGCGTACCCGCATCAGACACAATCGCGATGTCCGCACCTGCTTGCAGCCGCGCCAGCAGTTTTGGCACCAACTGCTGCTCATTATGCTCGTGCAGGCTGAGCAGCTCAGGTGTGTGGTGATCGATGTGATCTAACAGCCCACGCGTGCGTCTGGTATCCTCTGCAGCCACAATCTGCACCGATTTGAGTACTTTTTCGGCTCGACGGGTGAGATCTCCCAGATGTCCAATGGGTGTAGCCACAACGTAGAGGACGCCAGCTTCAGGTAGCGCAGTCATGTATATCCGTTTTATTGTCGTTTTCACCCTCATTCTGACAATCTCTGGGTGTCAAAGCACCACAAAACCGACCCCGTCGGCCGTGAATCCCGCTGATCGCAACGGTGCAAACCTGCTGGCACGCGCGGTCAGCAGCAACAACCCGGTGCAGTCGGCTCTGTATCGCACCCAGGCCGCCGAGGCTTTTGCCTTTCAGAATGCTTACAGCCGTGTTATCGAGGCACTGTCCCCCGTGAATCTCAGCCTGCTTGATGCAAAGGACGCAGATCAGGTACGCCGACTTCGCGCCAGAGCCTGGCAGAAGCTGGACAACCTGCAGGCCGCTGAAACCGCCCTCGCCGGTCTGTCGAGCTGGAATAGTGAAGACCAGCTTATTCTTGCGCGTATCTGCGAAGAGCAGGGTAATTTTCGCTGCGCTGCTGACGGTTATATCCAGGCATCAATTACCCTGGGGCTGGACGCGCCGGAATTGCCGGCCGATATTCAGGACCGTATCTGGCAGATGTTGAGCCGCGCCCAAAGCGCTCCAGGTGCTTTTACACATCGATATCATCACGGTTGGTGGCTGTTACAACAGAACATCAGAGATGCCGGCTCTATCAGTGAACAGATCCAAGCCTGGCAAAGCTGGCAGGATCGTTATCCCAGCCATCCGGCAAACGTGCGCCCGCCCAGGGCGCTGGCCCAGTTAAGCAGCTATCAGCTGCCGAACATCGCATTTCTGTTGCCCCTCACAGGACAGTATGGCAGCGCGGGTCAAGCTGTCAGAGACGGGTTGATTGCCGCTTACCTGAGCGATACAGGCAACCGACAGCCCCCTGTTCGTTTTTACGACACCGGCGCAAAAGCAGCTGGCCAGCTTTACGAAGATGCTTTGGCCAACGGCGCGGATGTCATTGTTGGGCCGCTGCTGCGTGATGAAGTCGCCGAGTTCGCCAACGCCACAGCAAACTCTCCCGTTCCCAGGCTTGTGCTGAATTATCTGACCCCACCCGGTACGCCCATGCGGTCAACAGAGACCGCCAGCCCTCTGTTTCAAATTGGTATCGCCATTGAAGACGAAGCAGCAACGCTGGTTAATCATATTCTGCTGGAAGGCTATGAGAATACGCTGGTCATCCACAGCAACGAACGCTGGGCGCGTCGAGCGCTCACTGCCTATGCAGACAGCTGGCCCCATGCGATGAGCCAAGCCTCATTTGCCGACATCCAGGACCTCACCGGCGCGGTAGGACGAGCCATGCAGGTTGCTGCCAGCGAGACGCGGATGCGCGACATAGCCAACATTCTGGGCAAACCGCTGGAATTCCTGCCTCGCGCCAGAGGCGATCTGGACGCCATTGTCGCCTTCACCAACCAGGTGGAAGCACAGGCGCTGGTGCCCGCTTTACGCTTCCATTTTGCGGACAAGCTACCCGTTTTTGCGACCTCCCAGACTGCTCGGGGAGATAAGTTCAGCGTTCTCGATGGTTTCGAACTGACTGAAATGCCTCTGTTTACCAGCCCTGACGAAGCACAGCGCCAGCTTGTCGAGGCCTATACTCTGCAGACCAATCCTTTAGCGGAGCTTTACGCACTTGGCTTCGACGCTTACAGGGTGGCCACCTGGCTGCCCCTGCTCAGCCTGCAAAGCCAGATCGCCTTACCAGGCGCCAGCGGCAATTTGTGGCTTGAGCCTGGCGGCAGATTTCGCCGTGATCTCCTCCTCAACAAAATTACTGCCAGCGGAGACCGGGTGACACGCTGACCGCAATCACCATGCCACAACAGAAAAAAGGTCTGCTCGGCGAGCAGGCTGCCCTGGATCACCTGCTCGCCGCCGGGCTGACGCTGGTTGAGCTCAACTACAGATGCAGGCTGGGAGAGATAGATCTGATCATGCAGGAACCCTCAGCCCTGGGCAGTACCCTGGTGTTTGTGGAAGTCCGCTACCGGAACACCCAACAGTTCGGCGGCGCCGCGGCAAGTGTGAATCCCACCAAGCAGAAAAAAATCATCCGCGCAGCGCAGCATTTTCTGAAAACACATACCAGGTTAGGCAAGCAGCCTGCACGGTTCGATGTCGTTGCCCTGACCGGCAAGCCGGAAGATCCAGAGTTGCGCTGGATCAGACAGGCCTTTACGCAACTGCCCACCCGGTAAGACCCATTTCAACAATAACAATGGGTTGATGCATTGACGGGAAGCGGGTTACCCCGCCACACTAATGCTTCGCAATAACCAATCAATGATCATGCCTACAACTGTTCAAAACACCCTTCTGCTGGCTGTCCTGATTGCCCTTGCAGGTTGTGTTAACGACCCCAGCAAACGGACCCCGGGCACCTTTATTGACGACGCGGTGTTAGAACCGTTGATCAAAAATGAAATCTTCAAGTCGAATCCGGATTTCAAAGGCTCCCACATCGTGGTGGTGTCCTACAACGGCTTGATTCTGTTGGCAGGTCAGGTGGCAACCGCAGAACTCAAAGAGCAGGCAGCCACGGTTGCCCAGGGCGTGAATCGTGTACGCAAAGTACACAACGAACTGAGCATTGGCGGGCCAATATCGCTGCTGGCGCGATCGAACGACACCTGGCTCACTGCAAAGGTGAAGTCGCGCCTGGTAGGTTCACCCGACGCGAAGGGTCTGAAAGTGAAGGTCGTGACCGAAAATGGCGTGGTTTATCTGATGGGGCTGCTGACCAGAGCACAGGCTGATGCTGTAGTGAACGTGACCGCAAATGTCTACGGCGTGCAGAAGATCGTTAAGGTATTTGAGTATTTAGACTAGCCTTAACCCAGGCTTGTTGTCGGGTGCATCACCTGATGCGTTTGCCGGGGTGTCTGCGCGCTGCTGAGCCGCTGCGTTCAAAGCATCCTCATCGGGAAACACCATACCTTCCCGGGTATCTTTTGCATATATCGCGCGGATCGCATTCATGGGTAAATACAACTCAAAATGCTGACCGCTGAACCGTCCGCTACACATGACAAACTGATCATCCATGACCAGGTCACGCACCGCGTTGGGGCTTATGTTAAGCACAATCTGGCCATCCTGCACGTGGGCTTCGGGAACTCTCACACTCGTAACCGTTGCGTCTACGAGCAGGTATGGCGTCTCATCACTGTCGATGATCCACTCATACAATGCCCGCAGTAAATAGGGTCGTTGAGGTTTCACTCCTGCATCTCAATTTCAGCTTCAGTCAGGCTTGCCCGAAATGCATCCCTTTCAAACATCGTCTGCATATACTTGTGCAGGGGACGGGTCGATTTTTCAGGTAGCGTAATATCAACCTCTTTCAGACGCCACAAAATGGGCGCCACACAGCAGTCAACCAGCGAGAATTCTTCGTTCATGAAATAAGGTTTTTCACCAAAAATCGGCGCTATGGCAATAATGCTTTCGCGGAGCTCTTTGCGGGCTTTGGTTAAAACGGTTTCGCGCCCTTTGCCTGCCATCAGCAGGTCCAGTTTTACACTCCATTCTTTTTCAACCCGGGTGATCCAGAGACGCGACAACGCACGCTGCACAGGATAGACCGGCAGCAACGGCGGGTGAGGGAAGCGTTCATCGAGGTATTCCATGATGACGTTCGCCTCATACAGGACCAGGTCTCTGTCGAGAAGCGTAGGCAGACTGTTGTAGGGGTTGATCTCCGCCAGATCCTCAGGTTTTTTAGCCGGATCAATATCAACAATATCGCAGGTCACGCCTTTTTCGGCCAACACCATGCGTACTCGATGAGAGTACTGGTCACGCGCATCAGAAAAAAGAGTCATAGACGATCGTTTGGTAACAATGCTCATTAGGAATTTTCGCCTCGGCGGGTTTTATACATAAGGAAGCGCCAGCAAACTATGCTGGCGCCCATAGACGATGATGCTCTGCGTGCACCACCTTGAGATAGGATCAGTGGATATCTTTCCAATATTCTCGATTGAGCAGGTAAGTAAAGCAGCCCAGGATCACCAGGAAGAGCAAGACAAAAATACCCAACCGATGCCTTTCCAACCGCGTAGGTTCACCTACGTAGTAGAGAAAATTACTTAAATCATAAATGGCCGCGTCAAATTCTTCAGGCGTGTAAAGTCCCGTGCCCGCCTGATGTACAAGTTCACCGCACTTCTCTTCGGTAATCGCTTTACCCGGCACCAGCGGATCTCTCATCTCACCGCCGTTTGGCGCAATTTTCGGCACCTGGATACAACCTTCAGTCACCACACCCTGAAGATCAGCGAGCACGTTCGGCATACCCACATTAGGGAATACCTTGTTGTTTGCACCCATGGGACGACTGTCGTCCTGATAAAAGGTATCCAGATAATTGTATAACCACTCGGGACCACGCACCTTGGCAACCATGGTCAGATCCGGCGGCGCAGCGCCAAACCAGGCCTTGGCTTTTTCCGGGTCCATCGCGGTGGTCATCAGATCGCCGATTTTCTGATCCGTGAAGACCAGTTTTTCGAGCGCCAGATCATGTGGAATCCCCAGAAAATCCACGGTCATCTGATAGCGTTGGAACTTCAGGCTATGGCAGCCAATACAGTAGTTCATGTAGAGCCGCATGCCATTCTGCAATGAGGGCTTGTTTTCCAGGTCCGGGTCAAAAGGCTGCATGTCCCAGTTGATCTCGGCTGCACTCCAGGCAACACCCGGCAGACACAGGAGCAATGCCAAACATAATTTTCTCATCAGAACGTCACCCTATCCGGTTCTGGCTTGGTCTTTTCTATCCTGGTGTACCAGGGCATCAACATGAAATACAGGAAGTAGGTGATCGTGAACACCTGAGCAGCAATTGTGCGGTTCACGGTCGGGCCTTTGGTGCCAAGGTATCCCAGCACAAAGAAACTCACCACCAGAAGGCCCAGCATGAATTTCGACCAGCGTCCTTTGTAGCGCATGGATTTAACCGGACTGCGATCCAGCCAGGGCAGCACCGCCGGAATGATGATGGCACCCGCCATGACCACAAATCCCCAGAACTTGGCTGGCAAGCCGAACAGCGGATACGTCGCCGCGCGCAACATGGAGTAGAACGGGGTGTAGTACCAGACCGGCGCAATATGTTCTGGTGTTTTCAGCGGATCCGCCATTTCAAAGTTGGGTTTTTCAAGGAAGTAACCCCAACCTTCCGGTGCAAAAAACACGAAACCCAGGAAGAAGATGAGGAAAATCACGATGGCATGTATATCGTGCACCGTGTAGTAGGGATGGAACGCGATACCGTCCAGTGGAATGCCTTTGTCATCTTTCTTTTTCTTGATCTCAATGCCGTCCGGGTTGTTTGAACCCACATGATGCAGTGCGACCAGGTGCACAAACACCAGAATCACCAGCACCAGCGGCAGTGCGATGACGTGCAGGGCAAAAAACCGGTTGAGGGTCGCTTCCGACATCAGGAAGTCACCGCGTACCCACTCCATCAGGTCCGGGCCAACGTAGGGTATTGCACCGACCAGCGAGACAATAACCTGAGCCCCCCAGTAGGACATGTTGCCCCAGGGCAGCAGGTAACCGAAGAAACCTTCGGCCATCAGCGCGATGAATATTGCCATGCCAATCAGCCACAACAATTCCCGTGGTCCGCGATAGGAGCCGTACATGAGGGCACGGTACATATGCAGATAAACGACGATAAAAAAGAACGATGCACCGGTTGAATGCAGATACCGCATCAACCAGCCGTATTCGACATCGCGCATGATGTACTCGACTGACGCAAACGCGCCGGTGCCGGAAGGCACGTAATTCATGGTCAGCCAGATGCCGGTGACAATCTGGTTGGCCAGCATGACAATCGACAACACACCAAAAATATAAAAGACGTTGAAATTCTTCGGCGCGTAGTACCGCGACATATGGTACTCAAACGTTTCCGTTGCCGGGAAACGCGCATCGATCCATGCCATGGAACTGGTGAACCAGTTATTTTGATTCTTTGATTCAGCCATTACGCAGCACCCTCTTCATCGCCAATCACAACAACTGTGTCAGTCTCAAATCGGTATGGAGGTACCGGCAGGTTATCTGGCGCGGGAACCCCAGCTGCAACCCGGCCCGCTAAATCGAAAGTTGAACCATGACAGGGACAGAAGAAGCCACCCTGCGCATCGTCTGCAAACACTTCCGACTCGTAATACTTGGGAGAGCAGCCCAGGTGGGTACAGATGCCGACATAGATGCCGATTTCCGGCCGCATGGAGCGGGTTGGGTTTTTTGCAAAATCAGGTTGCTGTTCCGCATTCTCAGAATCCGGATCAGCCAGATCCTGCTGCTGATTTTCCAGTGCGGAGATGGCGTCAGGTGTTCTGTACACCACAAAAATCGGCTTGCCCCGCCATGCCACAATGGGGCTCATGAGTTCACCCGGTTTCAACTTGCTGAAATCAATTGTGACCGGCGCACCCAGTGCCCGTGCTTTTGCGCTCGGGCTCCAATAACTCAGAAAAGGGACTGCAGCTCCAACAACACCGACACCCGCAACGGCTGAGGTGGCTCCTATCAGGAAGTAGCGCCGACTTGAATTGACCTTGCTTTGCTCATCTGACCCTGCCACTGCGGCAGAGCTGTCATGACTGAGATCGTCACTGCTCAAGGCTTGTGCTCCAAAAAAGTATTAACGATAAAGGTCTTTGGATCCGGCGTTTTTACTCATCTAGACCAAGGGCAGATGTGGATATCACAACCGGTTGCAAACCTGTGTAGTGTATCACACGCCTCAATGATACGCGTGTATTCTCTGCGTCAAATCTCGGAAAAAGCGCCTTGAAAAGGCGCTGTAGCAGCCGTTTAGCGCTTCGAGAACTGCGGACGCTTGCGTGCTTTGCGCAGGCCGACTTTCTTACGCTCCACTTCCCTGGCATCACGCGTCAGAAATCCAGCCGCACGCATGGGTGCGCGCAGGGTTTCATCGTAATCAACCAGCGCACGGGCGATGCCGTGGCGGATTGCACCCGCCTGCCCGGAGCTGCCACCACCGGTCACGGTAATCTTCAGATCCAGTTTATCGGTCAGCGAAGCCACTTCCAGCGGCTGGCGAACCACCATGCGGGATGTCTCACGACCGAAAAATTCATCCAGCGATTTGGCGTTTACCGTTATGTTACCGGTGCCGGAACCAATAAATACGCGTGCAGCCGCGGTCTTGCGACGTCCGGTACCGTAGTTTGTGTTAGCCATCAACTGCGCTCCACTAATTAAGCTCTAGAACCGCGGGCTGTTGAGCGGCATGAGGGTGCTCAGCGCCAGCATATACCTTTAATTTCCTGTACATCGCACGGCCCAGGGCGTTGCGCGGCAACATGCCTTTAACCGCTTTCTCTATGATCCTCTCCGGATGCGTTGCCCGCATGTCTGACACAGTTGTGCCACGGATACCACCGGGATAGCCACTGTGTCGCCAGTACACCTTATCCTGCTCTTTATTGCCCGTGACATGCACTTTTTCCGCATTAATCACGATGATGAAATCACCCGTGTCCACATGAGGCGTGTACTCAGGCTTGTGCTTGCCGCGCAGACGGCGCGCCACCTCGGTTGCCAGACGCCCCAGGGTCTTGTTCTCTGCGTCAATTACCCACCATGAGCGTTGCACATCCTGCTCACGCATGCTTACCGTTGTCATTTCTAGCCTCTTTTAACTGTCCGCTTTCTTCGCGCTTCGGAACTGCCTGTTTCGCCTGCTGCTGCTCATTCCGCCGTTGCTTTGCTGGCGAGTCATACCTGGCGTGTCATTCAACACTGCGCGTGCAGGGGCCCTAATTTTGGGACGCGAATCATAGAGGAGCCACTGAGGGTTTACAACCGCCTTTTGTTACCCTGCAGAGGCCAGACCAGCCCGGTGCGAGCCGGCAAGATATTCATGAGACTGCATCTCCAGCAGACGACTCTGAGTACGTTCAAACTCGAAACGCAACCGCTCGCCCTGATACAACTCGGTGATAGGCACCGCGGCGCTGATAATCAGTTTGACACCATGGTCATAAAACTCATCCACAAGACTGATAAAACGTCGCGCCGCGCTTTCCTGATGCACCGCGAGCTGGGGTACGTTACTGAGCAGTACCGCGTGATAAATCATCGCCAGTTCAATGTAGTCGTTCTGACTGCGCGGGCCTTCACACAACACGGAGAAATCAAACCAGACGACATCATCAGCCACATAGCGGGCGCGCAGCACCCGCCCTTCCACCTGCAGATCCACATCAGCCTGCGCCGTGTCCGGTGCCAGTGCGGCAAAGCTCTGCGCCAGACCTTTCTCCGCTGCGGCATCCAGCGGGTAGTGATAGATTTCCGCCTGTTCCAGCGCCCGCAGCCGAAAATCGATGCCATCTGACATGTGTTCCACACGGGTGTGTGCATAAAGAAGGTCGATCGCGGGCAGAAAACGTCGTCGCTGAAGGCCATTTTCATACAGATGCCGGGGCTCCACGTTTGATGTAGCAACCAGCGTGACGCCCTGTTCCAGCAACGCGTCGAGCACCTCGGCCAGAATCATGGCATCACCAATGTCCGAGACAAAAAACTCATCAAAACACAGCACGTCGCCTTCCGCGGCGATATCCGCGGCAACTTTACGGAGTGGATCTGACGTGCCACTCCACTGGTTCAGACCCTGATGTACACGTCGCATGAACCGGTGGAAGTGCATGCGCAGGCGCCGTTGCGGCGGCAGACAGTCGTAAAAAAGATCCATCAGCATGGTTTTACCGCGTCCAACGCCACCCCAAACGTAGAGGCCCTGCTGAGGTTGTGCAGTTTTCCTGCGCCAGCGTGACAGCCAACCGGCCTGCCCGGGCGGCGGGTGTGCCATCAGACGATGAAAAAGCTCATCAAGCAGTTGCACAACTTGCGCTTGGGCGGCGTCTTCTTGAAACTCCCCGTTCGCGATAGCTTTTTCGTATTTTGACAGCGGCGATTTTGTGTCCATTCCTCAACTCGGCGTTACCGCGCCTGGACAGCGCGCCGCGCAGGTTAACGACAGGCACCAGCAGACGCAACAGAGTGCGCACAGAACGTAGACGTAAAAAAGGACAATTAAAGACCAGCCATGACGCAACTGACCAGATTCATTTTTGTACCTGCCGTCATTGGCGCACTGGTCGGTCTGGCCATTATTGTCCTGAACGGCTCTGCAGACGACAACCGTCCTGGCTATGCCAACGCCGTGTCACGGGCGGCCCCAGCGGTGGTGAACATTTTCTCCACCAAAATCACCCAGCGCAGCCCTTTGTGTCGCATTCCTGCCTACCGGGCATTGTGCGAGGCTTTTCCGGGTCAGCAACAGCTGCAGAACTCACTCGGCTCCGGGGTGATCGTGCGTGCGGATGGCTACGTGTTGACCAACCAACATGTGGTGGAAGGGGCAGATGAGATTATTGTCATGTTTGCCAACAATCAGACCACCACCGCGCAGGTCATTGGCACCGACAGTCACACTGACCTGGCGGTGATCAAGGTGGCTGCAACGGGTTTGCCGGTTATCGCGGAACTGGGTGACGAGCAACCCAGAGTTGGTGACGTGGCGCTTGCCATCGGCAACCCGTTTGGTCTCGGTCACAGTGTCTCCCAGGGCATCATCAGCGCCTTTTCGCGCACCCTGATTACCAACAGCCCCTACGACGACTTTATTCAGACCGATGCCGCCATCAGCCCGGGGAATTCAGGTGGCGCGCTGGTCGACCACGAAGGCCGCCTCCTGGGCATCAATACAATGATTTATTCCCAATCCGGCGGCTCAGAGGGTATAGGTTTTGCCATCCCCGCCGACATTGCATTGTCCGTCATGGAGCAGATTGTCCAGTCCGGACGGGTTATCCGCGGCTGGCTGGGTGTGAATCTTCGCCCTCAGCCGATGCCTGGCGGGCCATCCGGATTACTGGTTATCGGCGTAAACCCAGGTGGACCTGCTTTCACCGCCGGACTGCGTCCCGGCGACCATGTACTGTCCATTAATCAGGTTCAGGCCACCAATCTGTATACCGTGACTGACGTGATTGCCAACGCCAAACCCGGCAGCGAACTGAATATTGAAGTGATGCGTGATCAACAGCGCTTCCGCGCAACCGCCATTGCAGGCGAGCTGCCGGAATCAGTTTAGGCTAGTTGTCGTCAGGCCAGCTGTTGCCGGCACGGGCAGCTGCCGCCAGTGCGTGGGCATGCAGCCCTTCGCCAGTTGCCAGCGGCACCGCAATATCCGCAAGTTCAGCGGCACCCTGGGCAGACATATGAATCACTGAACTGCGTTTAACAAAATCATACACACCCAGCGGAGAAGCAAAGCGCGCCGTGCCAAACGTGGGCAGGACGTGTGAAGGTCCCGCCACATAATCGCCAAACGTTTCCGCAGTGTACGCCCCACAGAATATGGCGCCGGCATGAGTGAGCCGTTCGATCATGGGTTCAGGGTCCGCCACCAGCAGTTCAAGGTGTTCCGGTGCAATACGGTTGGCCAGCGCGATCGCTTCATCCATATCTGTCGTTTTGATCAGGGCACCACGCTGCTGCAGGCTTGCTGCAATGATTGTGCGACGCTGCATTTTCGGCAGTAATCGCGTCATGGCCGCCGCCACCGCGTCGATGTACTCACTGCTGGGAGACAGCAATATACTCTGCGCAGCCGCATCGTGTTCCGCCTGGGAAAACAGATCCAGTGCTGCCCATTCAGGGTCGGTTGAACCGTCAGCAATAACCAGCACTTCGCTGGGTCCGGCAATCACATCAATCCCAACATGGCCGAACACCTGACGTTTGGCTGCGGCAACATAGGCGTTTCCAGGACCAACAATTTTGTCAACTTTGGGCACCATGCCGGTACCAAAGGCAAGTGCGCCAATGGCCTGAGCCCCTCCCACCGTAAACACCTGGTCTGCGCCTGCAAGCGTAAGTGCCGCCAGCACCAGATCGTTCCGTTCACCTTGCGGTGTAGGCACCGTTACTATTAACTCACCCACGCCGGCAACTTTTGCCGGAATCAACGTCATTAAAACACTGGATGGATAGCTTGCCTTGCCACCAGGGACATAGACACCTACCTTTTCCAGTGGCCTGATCTGCTGACCCAGGCGATTGCCGAGGTCATCCACATAGGACCAGGATTGCTCAATCTGATGAGTGTGATAGCTGGCAATACGTTGCGCCGCTTGTTCCAGGGCGCGCAGATCTGCAGGTGCCACTGAAGCTCTGGCTGCCTGCAATTCTTCACGGCTGACTCGTAGCTGCTCCACATTCGAAAACGCCAGCTGATCATATCTGTTACTCAACTCCAGCAGGGCTGAATCACCGTGAGTGCGGATCGCCTGCAGAATATCTTTAACCGTCTGCTCAACACCATCATCACTGCTCAGATCCCACTGCAACAGCTGGTCTAACCGGCTGGAAAATGTGGAATCCCTGGTGTCCAGACGCGCTATTTTCATGCCTTAACCACAGATTCCAGTTGATCAATCAGCGCACTTACCTCATCAAATCTGGTTTTCATCGAGGCACGGTTAACGATCAGGCGTGTGCTGATCTCACAAATGGTAGCACGGGCTTCCAGACCATTGGCCACAAGAGTGTTGCCCGTATCAACAATGTCGACGATGGTATCTGACAAATTAAGCAACGGTGCGATTTCCATTGCTCCGGACAGCTTGATCAGCGACACCTGGCGGCCCTGCCGGCGGTAATAGTCTTTGGTGATGTTGATAAATTTAGTTGCCACCCGCAGGACGCCTGCAGGTTCCGGCACGCCAACAGGCCCTGCTGTCATCATGCGACATCTGCCAAGGCCCAGATCCAGCATTTCATAAAAACCCATTGCACCACCATATTCCAAAATGGTGTCTTTACCGGTAATGCCAATGTCAGCCACGCCGTGTTCTACATAAGTCGGCACATCCGCGCTGCGCGCGACAATGATCTGATGCCCACCGCTGCGCGTTTCAAAAATCAGCTTTCGTGATGCGTCCGGATCTTCATCCGGCGCGATGTCACAGGCTGCCAGCAGCGGCAGAGCCTCTTTAAAAATACGCCCTTTATTCAGCGCAATGACTAATCCCATATCCGCCTCAATTTCTGCGCGAGCATCCTATCAGCTTGTCACGCTTTTAGCTGACCCGCTGCACACTGCCGCCAAGCTGCTGCAGTTTTTCTTCAATGGTTTCGTAGCCACGATCGATATGATAGATGCGATCGATAATTGTGGTGCCCTGTGCAACCAGTGCCGCGATCACCAGACTCGACGAGGCCCGCAGATCCGTGGCCATCACCGGCGCCGCGCGTAATCGCTCCATACCATGCACCACCGCCATGGAGTGGCCATGCAGTTCAATATCGGCACCAAGTCGATTCATTTCCTGAACGTGCATGAATCGATTTTCAAAAATATTTTCGCGTATCGTCGAGGTCCCTTCCGCAATGGCGTTCAACGCCATGAACTGCGCCTGCATATCTGTCGGAAAGCCGGGATACGGTGTTGTTTCAATATCCACAGCCCGCGGGCGCTTCCCCTGCATATCGAGTTCGATCCAATCCTCGCCGACGCTCAGAGTCGCGCCTGCCTGCTGCAACTTTTCGAGCACCGCGCCAAGCGTATCGGGCTCTACATCAATCAGCCTGATCGAACCACGGGTGGCGGCAGCGGCGATCAGGTAGGTGCCGGCTTCGACACGATCCGCCATGACACGATGTTCCCCACCGTGCATCTGCTCCACACCTTTTATTTCTATGGTCGAGGTACCATGGCCTGATACCTGTGCTCCCAGCGTATTGAGGAAATTTCCGAGATCCACAATTTCCGGCTCACGCGCTGCGTTCTGCAACCGGGTTGTACCGTGCGCAAGACAGGCCGCCATCATCAGATTTTCGGTGCCACCAACGGTCACAAGGTCCATGTAGACATCTGCACCAACCAGACCGTCCGGCGCATTCGCATACACATACCCATCGGATACAGACACTTCGGCACCTAACACTTCAAGACCTTTTAAATGCTGGTCTACCGGGCGGGAGCCAATTGCGCAGCCGCCAGGCAGCGACACCTGCGCACGGCCATGTTTGGCCACTAAAGGCCCTAACACCAGGAAAGAGGCGCGCATGGTTTTAACCAGTTCATATGGTGCGCACAGCTGGGTCAAATTGTTGGCACACACCTCAACGTTTAACTTCTCATCAATCACCACCTGCGCGCCCAGCGTGCCCAGCAGCTCTATCATGGTGGTCACATCGTGCAGATGAGGCGCATTACGCACAAGTACCGGCTCGTCGGTCAGCAGCGTCCCCGCCAGTATGGGCAGGGTAGAATTTTTTGCGCCCGACACACGCAGTCGGCCATGGAGCTTGCGCCCACCAGTTATGCTGAGTTTATCCATTGTGGATCCGTCTTTTTAAGGCGTAAGTTAAAGGCTTAGGCTCAGGGCTTTGTCCCCTGGGCTTTTATGGTGACGGCGTGAAGGCGGCCATCTGCGATATAGTCGGCAATAACGGCATAGACAGCCTGTTGTCTCTGCACGCGATTCATATCATCAAAGTGACTACTGACAATTTCTATAAGCGCTCTATTTCCGTCAAGCTCAAGGGTGACGTCAGCGGCGCTGAACGCCTCAGTGAGCAGGGCTCTGATTTCTTCTTGCATGGTCATCCTTGTTAACTGGTCAGCTGATCTTTAACACCCGGGTCAAGCCGGAAAACGCAATGATGTTCTGCAGATCTTTGGAGAGATGGGAAAACTCAATCTGCTTGCTCGCCAGCGTAGCATGCCGATGCCAGCAAATCATAAGTGCAACAACAATGCTGTTCGCCTGAGCCAGACCGGCACATCCAACGGTGAACGGCCCATTCTGCGTGTTGATGATTTCAAGACCCAGCACCTTGAGGCGCTCAGCATCATTCAGGTCAACCTCGTCACCTGACAACTGGAAATCCGGAGATAAATCGACTGCCATCCTGGTTCTGCCGCCCTGTCTAATCCGCTGTGCTCTCGGCGCTCTGTTCAGCCTCTACAAATTCACTCCAGGAGGCAATAACAGCATCCAGATCACCGTTGTATTTTGGATCTTTCATGGCTGAGGTGAACTGAGATTTATAGTTCAGACCGATGTTCACACCCTCTACAACCAGGTTCTGAACCCGCCAGAGGCGATCCTCTTTGCCTCGACGCATGCGATACACAACCACGTAGGTTTTACCTTCGTAATAAATTTCCTGAGTGACATTGGCCAGGTCCGGGTTACTGCTGGGTTTGCGCGGCGGCAGCACCTTGGCTTCACCATCGCCAAATTCAAGCATCGCCAGGGCATAGGTACGCACCAGACTCCACTTGAAAGACTCGGCAAAGGTGTCCAGCTGCTCCGGTGATGCATTTCGAGCATAAGGCCCCATCACATTGCGCGCAAAGCGTTTGAAATCGATCATGGGACGCAGCAACGCTTCACCCTCGGTATAAAACCGTTCAGAATCCTGCTCGGCATAGTCACGGCCGCGCTCGACAAATGCCAACACCTCCATGGTTGCCAGCTCCACCGCCTGTTCTGCGCTCTGTGAGCCAAGAGCCTGGATTATCGAGGCCAAAGCAGTATCCGCTGCTGAAGGCGTTGAGGCGGGAGCGACGACTTGCGCCTGCTGCGCCGCAAGCGGCCCAGACAGCCCCAACAACAGTACTAAGAGAAAAATCTGCCTGCTCATGACTACTTCCCAATATTAGTTAAAAATTCACCGATCAGGTTTTCCAGCACAAGTGCGCCCTGGGTTTCAACAATTTCATCCCCCGGACCCAGCGTTTCCTCATCAGATCCTGGCAGCAGCCCCACATAGCGAGCGCCGACGACACCGTCCGTCAGAATCTTGGCGCCGGTATCGATGGTAAGATTGCCGGGTTCTCCCATAATTTCCAGGGTGACAATGGCATCTCCCCACTGCATATCCACGTCTATGCCTTTGACCCGACCGACCGTTACGCCCGCCATGCTGACCCTGGATCTGGTGCGCAGACCGGCAACATCGTCGAAGCGTGCCGTTATCGTATAGCTGGCTCGCTGGCTGAGATCGCCCACGCCACTGACTTGTACAGCCAGAAAAACCAGTGCAATAACCCCAGCCAGCACAAAGCCTCCCACACTTATTTCGATGGTTCTCATGCGCATTAGAAGTCTCCGTAAAATACCAGGGTTAAAAGAAAATCTGTTGCCAGGACCAGCACTGATGAAATAACCACCGTTTGTGTCGTAGCCATGGACATACCTTCCGCCGTCGGCGGCGCATCATACCCCTGAAACACCGCTACCCAGGTTACCAGGAGCGCAAACACCAGACTTTTCACCATACCCTTGCCGAGGTCTTCCCAGAGTTCCACGCCATCCTGCATACCGGACCAGAATCCACCGGGATCTGCGCCGAGCCAGTTGACGGCCACGACGACTCCGCCGTAGACCGCCACCATGCTGAAAATGGCAGTCAGCAGCGGCAGGCTCAATAAGCCCGCCCAGATACGCGGCGCGACAATGCGGCGCAACGGATCAACGCCCATCATTTCCATAATGGACAATTGTTCGGTGGTTTTCATCAGACCAATTTCCGCGGTTAATGCAGAGCCTGCCCGACCCGCAAACAACAATGCAGTGACCACAGGTCCAAGCTCGCGCAGCAGTACCAGCGCCAGTCCCACGCCGGTTGCATCCTGCGCCCCAAACCGGGCTAACTGGGTATAGAACTGCAAAGCCAGAACGGCGCCAATTGAAAACGCCGACAACACAATAATGATCAGCGACATGAAGCCGACGTTGTAAATCTGTTTAACAACTAAAGCCACGTCACCCCACTTCGGCAGTCCGGCCATGGCGCGGTACCATAGAATGCTGGCACGACCCAGCGCACTGAGAAAATCCAGAAAGCGTACGCCTAACGAACGAAGTAGATCGGTCACGCTTCAGCCTTCACCAAGAAGATCATAAGCAAGATCGTCCGCAGGGTAGTGAAATGGAACCGGCCCCTCTTTATCGCCATGCATAAACTGTTTGACCATTGGTGTAGGCATAGAACGTAATTCTTCAGGCGAACCTGAACCAATAACTTTACCTTCTGAAATAATAAAGATCTGATCCGCGATACTGACGGTTTCATGAATATCATGCGAAACCAGCAAACTGGTAATGCCCAAAGCGCCATTGAGCTGACGAATCAGATCAACCAGCATACCCATGGCGATGGGATCCTGTCCGGTAAAGGGTTCGTCATACATCATCAGATCCGGATCCAAAGCGATAGCACGCGCCAGCGCAACGCGCCGGGCCATACCGCCTGACAACTCCGACGGCGCCAGGTCACGCGCACCTCGCAAACCCACCGCGTTCAGCTTCATCAGGACCAGATCACGAATCAATTCTTCTGACAGATTAGTGTGCACGCGCATCGGAAAGGCTACATTTTCAAACACTGACAAGTCAGTAAACAGAGCCGAGCTCTGAAACAACATGCCAAGGTTGCGGCGAAACGCCAGCAACTCGTCGCGATTCATCTGACAAAGATCTTTACCATTTACCAGCACAGCTCCGTCATCGGGCTTGAGCTGTCCGCCAATAATGCGCAAGAGCGTAGTTTTACCCGTACCACTTGGCCCCATTATCGCGGTGACTTTGCCGCGCGGGACGTTCAAAGACATGTTGTCGAAAATCATGCGCTCGCCGCGGAAAAACGTCAGGTTTTTTATTTCGATCAGATTGTCCATCATTCATCCACACACTGTGCTGCTGACACCCACGTTTGAATAACAATCGGTTGCAAACAGCTGTCTCAAGCTCCAGGCCAAACCGCGCGGCGCGAGATTATAACACCGCAAATGAACGAACCCTTAAGCGCGTTTTGACTTAATCCACGTTATTTGGTCTGACCAAATCGTGCTTTTTTAGGCCAGACAAACTCAGCTGCGTACGTCACAGGTGTTGGAACCAGGCCGCGATGCGACTAAAGTGCGTTACCTTGATCATTTACCGTTGTAATCAGACCATCTCAAACCTATGTGGGTTCCCCTTCTACTACTGATCCTGGGTTTTATCGCCCTCGTCTGGAGCGCCGACCGTTTCTTGTCCGGTGCGGCAGCTTGTGCCCGCAACCTGGGTGTGTCCAAGATGCTCATTGGTCTGACCGTCGTATCAGTGGGTACGTCCGCACCTGAAATTCTAGTGGCCATTTTTGCCGCCCTTGACGGCAACCCGCTGCTTGCGGTGGGTAACGCGATCGGCTCCAACATCGCCAACATCGGCCTGGTGCTGGGCATCACCGCAATGATTGCACCATTGCCGTTTTCCAAACAGGTTCGACAGACTGAGCTACCCTGGTTGCTGGGCGCAACGGTGCTGACCATGGCGCTGCTGTTCGACAGGGAGCTGTCTTTCTTTGACGGCATCATTCTGCTGTTGGCACTGGCGGGAATTCTGTGGCGGCTGATGGTGAATCAGAGCAGCCCCAATCAGGAACTATCGCCGTCCATTGCCGAAGAACTGGACGAACTGCCTGACATGACCAATCTGCAGGCCGTTGCCTGGCTGGTGGTTGGTCTGCTGGTTCTGCTGGTGTCGGCCCAGGTCCTGGTGCACGCCGCCACTACGATCGCTAAATATCTGGGCGTCAGCGATATGATCATCGGTTTGACCATCGTAGCCGTTGGCACCAGCCTGCCGGAACTGGCAGCCACCATTGGCTCCGCAGTCAAGGGTCATACCGACATTGCCATCGGCAACGTGGTCGGCTCAAACATTCTAAATATTCTCGCAGTTCTGGCGGTTCCCGGCCTGGTCAGCGGAGCGGTGATCGAACCCGGCGCGCTATGGCGGGACGGCGGCATGATGCTGGCACTGACTGTCATGCTGGCGCTGTTTGCCTATGGTATCAACTCGCGTCCTGTCATCACGCGCTTTGAAGGCATGGTCATGCTGGCCGCATGGATAGGCTACAACCTGTTACTTGTGCAACAGGCATAACCCATGGATCTCAATCCAGCGCTCACCCAACTCGCCAGCAACGTGCGTGGCATCATTTTTGATGTCGATGGCGTGCTTACTACCGGCGAACTCACCTACAGCGACGACGGCCACGAATATAAAACGTTTAATGTCCAGGACGGCGCCAGTATCAAGCTACTGCAACAACACAACATCGTCGTTGGCATCATCACCGGCCGGCGTTCGCCTACCGTCGCCCGACGCGCGCGGGAACTGGGGATCAGATATCTGATCCAGGGCGCCAAGTCAAAAGCTGATGCCCTCGACACGCTCATCGAACAGGGCTTTCCCGCAGCTGGCAATGCCGCGGTTGGCGACGACATTCAGGACCTTGCCATGTTCAGGCATCCCAGTGTTGCTTTTGCCATCAGTGTCCCCAACGCACACCCGGTCGCCCGGGATAATGCTCAATGGATCACACAGCGCAGCGGCGGCACAGGGGTAGCAGTTGAGATTGCGCAGCTGCTGCTGCAGGCGCAGGGCACCTGGCCCTTCTGATATGTTGCGCTGGACAGGTATCGCCTGCGGCGTTGTTCTGGTCATGATCCTGCTGTGGCAGCTGTTCGGCAGCAGGCAGGACAACTCTGCAACCTCCCTCAGCGTGCCGGAGACGCTGAGTGAAAGCGAGCCAGACATCTACGGACACGGCGTCAGGTTTACGCAGTTGAGGGACGATGGCAGTCTGCAGTACGAACTGACCGCCAGCGCCATTCGTCAGTTTCAGGACAACAACCTGACCAGTCTGGTCAACCCCTCGCTGAAAATGCACAACCCGGAAAAACCACCCTGGGATATACGCGCCGAACATGGCTACATTCGCGGCGCTCAGCAGGACGAGCAGAATGATGAAGTAGTCTATCTGCGCGAACAGGTGGTGCTGGAACAGAATAACCCCGCCCGTGGTCTGATCACCATGCGCAGTGAAACCCTGTATTTCTATCCCGCGCGGCAATACGCGGAAACCGACCAAAGTGTTATGATCGATACACAGGTTGGTCGCACCCGCGCCGCAGGCATGCAGGCCTTCCTGGATACGGGGTTACTCAAACTCATGTCGAACGAAACCCAACGAGTACACACCATTGTCTTACCAGAACAGTTTAAAAAGCCTGCCAGTTAAGCACCTTATCCTGGGCAGATTCTGGGCCCTGGGCAGATTCTGGCAGAGCCTGTTGCTCAGTTCGGCTCTGCTGACCACGCCGATGGTGTGGGGTCTGGCATCCGATGCAGACCAGCCCATCCACATCGAAGGCGATGACGCGCAGCTGGATCAGGCCAATGAAACCATCACCTACATAGGTTCTGTTGAAGTGGTACAGGGTACGCTGCGCGTACAGGGTGACAGGATGGTGGTGAAAATCAGCGGTGACCAGGTGAAACGAATCACCACCGTGGGCTCTCCCGCCCGCTACCAGCAGCAGCTGGAAGACGACAAAGGTCAGGTGACCGCTCACGCAGACAGCATTATCTATCACACCGCGGAAGAGCGCGTATACCTCAATGGCAGCGCCACCCTGACCCAGCAGGGTAATGAATTACAGGGCGAATCCATTCGTTATGACATCGTAAAAGGTAAAGTTGACGCCAGTGCCGGCGACAAACCTGGACGCGTGAAAATGATTGTCCAACCGGGCACCCAACAGGGTACCCGACAGGGTACCCGGCCAGCCGAACAATAACGCTACCACCAGGAACACTTACGTTGTGAGCCATCCCCCCCCTTCCGCAGTGTTACGTGCTGACGATCTGCGTAAAGAGTACCGCACCAAAATTGCGGTGGAAGACGTCTCCATCAGGGTGGCCAGTGGCGAAATTGTTGGCCTCCTGGGTCCGAACGGAGCAGGCAAAACCACCTGCTTTTACATGGTGGTCGGACTCATCAAAGCAGACAGCGGCGGCATTTTCCTCAATGACGTCAACCTGACGAACGCGCCTGTACACGAACGCGCCCGGGCTGGCATCGGTTATCTGCCCCAGGAAGCCAGTGTGTTCCGCACCCTCAGCACCAGAGACAACATACGTGCCATTGTCGAGCTGCGAAAAGATCTGGGTCGCAACGAACGTCACCGGCTGATCGAACAACTGCTGGAAGAATTCAATCTTCAGGGTGTGGCCAGCTCCCTGGGCCAGAGTCTTTCTGGGGGTGAACGCCGACGCCTGGAGATTGCCCGTGCGCTGGCCAGTGAACCTCGCTTCATGCTCCTGGACGAACCTTTTGCCGGCGTAGATCCAATATCCGTGAGCGACATAAAAAGAGAAATCAGCGATCTTCGCCAAAGAGGCATTGGGGTGCTGATTACGGACCACAACGTCAAAGAAACCCTGGATATCTGTGATCGGGCATACATTGTGCACCAGGGCCATATCATCGCAGAAGGCAATCCAGCGAGTATTCTGGCCAATCAGACGGTGCGCGAAGTCTACCTGGGCGAAGGTTTCACAATTTAGTGGCTCGCTGAGCCAGGCTTGTGCCAAACAACCCCCTTTTATTGCATCCTGTCAGCAAAAAGAGAGCCATCCCCGGCACTGGCGTGTTAAATTGGCACGGTTTTTAATATTTGACTTGAACTAGACTTAAACAGCCTTGAGCGATCAGTAAACAGCCCTGAGCTATTCGCATCCGGTACTCATTCCGCAGGATTGAATGAAACAGACATTAGCCCTGAAGTTGGGCCAACAGCTCACCATGACACCACAGCTGCAGCAGGCCATCCGCCTGCTGCAGCTGTCGGCGCTCGACCTGCAGCAGGAAATCCAGAATACGCTGGAAGAAAATCCCATGCTGGAGCTGGCTGATGACGCCCAGGACAGCGGCGATACCAGCGACAACGACCAGTCTATGGAATCCACCCTCGAATCTGCTGCACAGGAATCTCAGCTCGCCTCAGACAGCGCCATGGACAATACCGTTGGTGCAGAGAACGACGTTGCCGATGTTAACCAGGAGTTTGAAGCACCCATCGGGGAAGAGATGCCCGTCGACTCCAGCTGGGAGGATGTCTATCCAACCGGCAGCAGCGTACCCGCGGGAGACAGCGACTATGACCCCATGGCCAATCGCAGCGCGGACCAGACTTTAGCCGACCACCTCCTGTGGCAACTCAACCTGACACCCATGGCAGCTTCAGATCAGGTCATTGCCCTGGCTATTATTGATTCCATCGATGCCAACGGCATGCTGACCACCACAACTGAAGATCTCTGTGAGGCGTTGAACGCACAGCGCGCCCAGGACACCACTCAGGACCCCATTGAGCATGAAGACGTTTGTGCTGTTCTACAGCGCATCCAGGATTTCGACCCCGTCGGCGTAGCCGCCCGCGACCTGCAGGAGTGCCTGCTGCTGCAACTGGCCCAGCTGCCCTCGGACACCCCGTGGCTGCAGGAAGCCAAGGTACTGATCACAGAATATCTGGATCTGCTGGGCAGCAAAGACTTCACCACTTTAAAACGTAAATCGCGGCTCACGGAGAGTGAGCTGGCAGCCGCCATGGCATTGATCCGCACGTTAAATCCTCGCCCGGGTACCGCAATTGCCGAGGAAAGCGCAGATTACATTGTGCCGGATGTGGTGGTGCGAAAATTTGAGGGCCGCTGGCTGGTGGAGCTCAACAGTGAGGCGACACCGCAGATACGTATCAATCCGGTTTACGAAAATCTTGCCAGACAGGTGGCCAGCAGCAGCGACAAAACCTATATCCGCGACAGCCTGCAGGAAGCGCGCTGGTTTTTGAAAAGCCTGCAGACCCGGCACGATACCCTGCTGCGGGTTGCGAGCAAGATTGTTGAAGTGCAGCGAGGCTTTCTCGAATATGGCGCACAAGCCATGAAGCCTCTGATTCTTGCCGATATCGCCGAGGCCGTGGACCTGCATGAATCGACCATTTCGCGCGTCACGAGCCGCAAATACATGTCCACTCCGCGAGGTGTGTATGAACTCAAATATTTCTTTTCCTCTCACGTCGGCACCAGCAGCGGCGGTGAAGTTTCAAGCACCGCTATCCGCGCGCTGATCGAAAAACTGACCGCTGACGAAGACCCGAGAAAACCATTGAGCGACAGTAAAATAGCGGCAATACTGAAGGATCAGAACATCAATGTTGCACGACGGACAGTGGCAAAATATCGGGAGTCCATGTCGATACCACCTTCAAACGAACGCAAACAGCTGGTCTGATAGACTACAAGAGCGCATGCCATACAGTCATCGATATACAAACCCAGTTATTTTTTTTACGCTGGACATCTGCTGAGTTTTCACAAGGAGTACATATGCAACTGAGCATCACCGGACATCACGTCGACCTTACCGAATCCCTGCACTCCTATGTTGAAACCAAGTTTGAAAAGCTCAACCGGCATAGCGACCAGATCACCAAAGTCCATGTTGTCTTGAATGTCGAAAAACACGTGCAGCTTGCAGAAGCAACCGCCCACGTTCCCGGGGCTGAGCTGTTTGCCAATGCGGATTCCGATGATATGTATGCCGCCATCGACCAACTGATCGACAAGCTTGACCGGCAGGTGATCAAACACAAAGAAAAAACCACTGCCCGTCACAATGGCAGCCACGACCGCAGTTCGCACCACGAACAACTTTAACCCGGGAAGCTCTAGCTGACTCGAGCGTATTTGAGGCTCCCCAGATGTCTGATATCAGCGCGTTAATCAACGCCGACAACGTCCACTGCCATATCGATGCCAGTAGCCGCAAGCGTGTGCTGCAGATTGCCGCAGAGCTTATCGGTGACGCAGCGCTGCCCGCGGACACGCTGTTCGACAGCCTGATGGCGCGTGAACGACTGGGCAGCACAGGCCTTGGCGATGGCATTGCAATCCCCCATTGCCGCAGCGATTGTGACAGCATGCGTGTGGGGTTTATTTCTCTGACCACACCCATCGACTATGAAGCCGGCGACGGTAAAGGTGTTGACCTGCTGTTTATACTGGTGGTGCCCGAAGAGGAAAAACATGCGCACCTGCAGGCTCTGGCGCAGTTGGCCGAAGTATTCTCCAGCGCACAGAACCGCCATGACCTGCGCATGTGCACCACCGATGCTCAGTTGCTTCAGCAGATGCAGATCTGCCTGGCCAGACAGGTACCTGACAGCAGAACAGCGTGAAACTTATCATCATCAGTGGCCGTTCCGGCTCGGGCAAATCCACAGTGCTCAATGCACTTGAAGATGCCGGTTTTAACTGCATCGACAACTTCCCCGTCATGCTGCTGCAGTCACTGGTACACAACACGCTACGTGATAAACCTCAGAAGAGTACGCCGCTGGCGGTTTGTATTGACGCCCGCAGCCGGGACCTTGAACGCTTTCCGGAAATTCTCCTGTCGATTGATCGCATGGACGTTGATTGTGAGGTTATTTACCTTGACGCGCGCAGCCCGACGCTGGTGAAGCGATTCAGCGAAACGCGGCGCCGCCACCCGCTCACCAACGCCACCACAGACCTGCGCCAGGCCATTGACGCGGAAGCTGAAGTGCTGGAAAGCATAGCGGACCTTGCTGATCTGCTGATCGACAGCACAGCGATGTCCAGTCAGGCACTGAGTGACCTGGTGAGCAGTCGCGTGGTGGCCCGCAGCAGCCGTGGCTTAAGCCTGCTGTTCCGTTCATTCGGTTTCAAATACGGCGTGCCTGTGGATGCGGACATGGTGTTTGATCTGCGCTGCCTGCCGAACCCGCACTGGGTCGAACACCTGCGCCCACTCACCGGCCGGGACCCGGCGGTGGCAGAATATCTGCAGGCTGAGCCGATGGTCACGGAGATGTTTGAAGACATCGCCGAATATCTGACAACCTGGATTCCCAGATTCGAAGCCAATGCCCGGGTTTACATGACCGTGGCCTTGGGCTGTACCGGCGGGCAGCATCGCAGTGTTTATTTAAGCGAGCGTCTTGGCAATCATTTTAAACAGAGCAGGGACAACGTCCTGATTCGACATCGCGAACTGAATAAATAACTGACAATTCTCCCACCCAACGAAATGTCAGTTGCGTAAGGTAGCGTGATCGCTACACTCCCCCACAAATTCGCCAGCGTGATCAGGCTATGCGCACAACTCTGTTAACCCTTATCAACCCCCTGGGCCTGCATGCAAGGGCTGCGTCAAAGTTAGTCGACGAGGCGAAATGTTATGGCAGTAAAATCACCCTGGTTAAAGACGGCAAAGAGGTAGATGGCAAAAGCATCATGAGCCTTTTGCTGCTCGGTGCGCCGGTGGGCAGCACTCTCGAGCTGATTGTCGAAGGGGAGGACGAAGATGCCGCCACCGACGGCATCAGCCATCTGGTGCAGGCTGGGTTCCACGAACTGGATGAACCCGACTAGTGTCATCAAACAACGAAACCAATGTTGATCTTCTGAGCGCAATTTCACGCAGCACAGAGTTTGGCAGCGTTGACGAAACCCGCATTCTATTAGCCTCGTTAAGACCGGCAGAAGTCAGCAATCTGCTTGCATCCAAGACACCGAAAGTTCGCCAGGTCTTATGGGAACTGTTAGATGAAGAAGCGCGCAACCAGACGCTACAACACTTATCTGAGGACATCCGCGCCGAGTTTCTGGTTGATATGGACACCGCCCAACTGGTGGCGGTGGCGGACGAACTCGACACCGATGATTTTGCGGACATCCTTCAGCAGTTACCCCAGGCCATCACCGACGAGGTACTTGAATCTCTTGACGCCATTGACCGTGCCAGAGTGGAAGCGGTCCTGTCATATGCGGAGGACACTGCCGGCGGCCTGATGAATACTGACACCATCACGGTGCGACCCCGGCACGCGCTGGAACTGGTATTTCGCTACCTGCGCATGCGCAAAGACCTGCCGGAAGCCACAGATGCACTTATTGTGGTTAATTCAAGAGATGAATATGTCGGCATGTTGCCGTTTGGCAAACTGTTAACCTCAGACCCAACTGTGACGGTACGTGAGGTGATGAACAGTGCAGCGACCGCCATAGACGTCGACACCCCGGATACCGAAGTTGCCAAGATATTTTCTGAACAGGATCTGATTTCCGCCCCGGTCATCGATGCCGAAGGACGCCTGTTGGGCCGCATCACGATTGATGATGTAGTTGACGTGATTATCGAAGACGCGGATGAGGCCGTTCTGGCCCGGGCCGGTCTGGACACAGACGAAGACACCTTTGCGCCTATTGGTAAGTCTCTGCGCCGACGCGCTATCTGGCTGGGAATCAATCTGATCACTGCCTTCATCGCTGCCGCTGTGATTAATTTATTCGAGGAAACCATTGTCAAGGTGGTTGCTCTGGCCGTACTCATGCCCATCGTTGCCAGCATGGGCGGCATTGCGGGTACTCAAACGCTCACGCTTGTGATCCGCGGAGAAGCCCTGGGGCACCTGGGTCGCCGCAATCTGTTATGGCTGCTGAACAGGGAGTTTATTGTTGCTGTGTTGAACGGTTTGTTATGGGCCAGCCTGGTGGCAGTCACCGCCGCCTTTGCCTTTAATGACGTGGAACTTGGACTGGTCATTGCGGTGGCACTGGTGATCACAATGGTTGTGGCCGCCATCTCCGGCAGCCTGCTGCCCGGCATTCTGCGCCATATGAAAATTGACCCTGCCATTGCCGGTGGCGTGGTCCTGACCACCATTACCGATGTGACAGGCTTTTTTGTATTCCTCGGTCTGGCTACCTTAGTGTACGGTTGACGGATTTCAAACTGCTCAAGGTTATCCTCTGATCAAGCTGAACCCGCCAGCGTCATAGATCCCACCAGCACACTTGGCGCGCGCACATTACCGCGGTAATCCACATCGTCGCCAATTCCCACTATGGCCAGGTAAATATCTTTCAGATTGCCGGCCACGGTTACTTCAGCTACCGGATATGCAATCTCTCCATTTTCTACCCAGAACCCGGCTGCGCCGCGGGAGTAATCTCCGGTCACGCCGTTGATGCCCTGACCCATCAGTTCAGTGACCAGCAGGCCGGTGCCCATCTGCTTGAACAGATCAGGCAACGGTGTCTGCGGACCATCGACATCCAGGTTGTAGACACCACCGGCATTACCCGTGGTAGCCAGTTTGAGTTTGCGCGCCGAATAACAGGACAGAACATAACTGGACACCATGCCATCGGTGACAAAACTCTTGCTGCGCGTAGCAACGCCGTCGCCGTCAAAATTGGCACTGCCAAGACTGTTGCGCAGGTGCGGGCGCTCGGTGAGCGACAGCCACTGCGGCAATACCTGCTGTCCCATTGAATCAAGCAGGAACGAGGCTCTGCGATACAGAGCACCGCCACTGATGGCCCCGATCAGATGTCCAAAAAGACCGCTTGCCATATTAGGCGCAAACATCACCGGATAACTTCCAGTGGGTGCATTACGTGGTGATAATCGTGCCACGGTGCGCTCTCCCGCCAGACGACCGACGGTTTCCGCAGCATCAAGCTCGCTGGCGTTACGGGCAACCGTGTACCAGTAATCCCGCTGCATACCGTTTTCATCTTCACCGATCACCACACAACTCAAGCCATGACGGGTGCCCGAGTAAGCGCCGATAAAGCCGTGACTGTTGCCATACAGACGCAATGACTGCTGGGTATTAACCTGGGCACCGTCGGAATTTGTCAACCGCGCATCAACCGCCAGGCCTGCCGCTTCACATTCGATTGCCAGTTCCGCAGCCTGCTGGGGAGTGACCTCCCAGGGGTGAAAGAGATCCAGATCCTGCAGTTCAGTAGGCGACAATTCCGCCTCTGCCAGCCCGTTACACGGATCATCTTCCGTGTGCGAGGCGATGTTTCTGGCTGCGGCAACCGTATCCGCTATGGCCCGATGACTGCTGTCGGTTGTGCTTGCCGAGCCTTTGCGCTGACCGTAGTAGAGCGTGATACCAAAACCTCGATCCTGATTGAATTCGACATTTTCCAGTTCGCCTTTGCGTACACTCACAGACAAACCGGAATCCACGCTGACAGAGACTTCCGCCTGGTCAGCGCCTTGTTGACGTGCTTCGGCCAGAATATCCTGCACTAACGCTGTAAGCTTGTGCTCTTGTTCTCTTAAATCCACCACATATCCTAAGCTAAGTTGAAATCATCGCCGTGTCAGACGACATTAATAAAAACGACAATTCCTCTGCAAACGCCCAACCCGGGGAAGAACAGCTGTCTAAAACTGCCCGTAAACGGGAAGCGCAGCGCATGCTGGAACTGGGTCGCCGCCTCGGCCAACTCAATGCCGAGCAGTTTGCCTGGCTCAATCTGCCCGCTCAACTGGCGCATGCCATCGAGGAATACCAGCGTTTCAGCAGCCATGGCGCCAAAAAGCGTCAACTTCAGTTTGTTGGCAAACTGATGCGCAAAGCCGATACCGCGGCCATCGAAGCCCAACTTGCAGATCTGGACGGTCAGTCTGCAGAAGCCCGCTATCAATTCAACCAGCTTGAACATTGGCGCGAGGCTCTGCTTGCCGAGCCTGACAGCTTAACGGCATTCATCGCAACTTACCCCCAGGTTGACCGTCAGCAGCTGCGCCAGCTTGTCAAGAAGGTACAGAGCGCGCGCAATGAACCCGATCAGAAAGCTGCATCCCGCCGTCTGTTCCGCTTCCTGCGGGAAACCAGCGAAACATCCGGTTGAGTTTCAGTCCTGCCCGGACTAAGCCTGGGTGCCACCCACCACAATCTCATCCACTTTGAGCGTAGGCTGACCAACGCCCACCGGCACTGACTGGCCATCTTTACCACATACACCCACACCAGTATCCAGCTTCAGATCATTGCCTACCATGGACACCTTGTTCATCACATCCGGCCCGTTGCCTATCAACGTTGCGCCACGTATCGGTGCTGTTACCTTGCCGTTTTCAATCAGATAGGCTTCGGTTGCGGAAAACACAAACCGACCGGACGTGATATCCACGGACCCACCGCCAAAGTTCACCGCGTAAACACCTTTATCAACGGATGCAATAATTTCAGCGGGATCATGATCACCAGGTTGCATGAACGTATTGGTCATGCGCGGCATGGGCAGATGTGCATACGACTGACGGCGTCCATTCCCGGTGGAGGCCACATTCATCAGCCGGGCATTCAACTTATCCTGCATGTAGCCGCGTAAAATGCCGTTTTCAATCAATACCGTAGCCTGGGTTGGGGTGCCTTCATCATCTACGGTCAGCGAACCACGGCGTCCGGCCATGGTGCCGTCATCGACGACAGTACACAGGGTTGATGCCACCTGCTGGCCAACGCGGTTGGCAAACGTAGAACTGCCTTTGCGATTAAAATCCCCTTCCAGACCGTGGCCAACGGCCTCATGCAACAGCACGCCGGGCCAACCCGGTCCAAGTACCACCTGCATGGGGCCGGCTGGCGCATCTCGCGCATCAAGGTTTACCAGCGCCATGCGCACAGCTTCCGCAGCCAGGTCTTCGGCCCAGCTACCCTGCTGCAGTTCGTCCAGTCCACGGCGGCCACCGCCGCCTGCATTACCCCGCTCGCGGCGACCACCTGCCTCAGCGATCACTGACACATCAAGCCTGACCAGCGGGCGTAAATCTGCACCCAGAGTGCCGTCGCTGGCCATCACCAGCATCACATCATGGTTCGCCGATATGCGCACGTTCACTTCTTTGACCCGTGTATCCGCGGCGCGGGCTGCTCGATCGATGCGTTGCAGCAACTGCACTTTAGCCACTTCATCCAACAGGCTGATTGGATCTCTGCCCGGATAGAGAGATTTGACGCTCGGCGCCTTAAAGGCGGGCGCCGAGCGCGGATTACCTTTATCCGCAATAGACTTTGCTGCAGCTGCAGCGCTGCTGAGACCGTCAGATAAGATGTCTTCGGCGTAGGCAAAACCAGTTTTCTCGCCACTCAACGCACGCACACCGATACCCGCATCGACACTGAAACTGCCGTCCTTAACAATCCCATCTTCCAGCCCCCAGGACTCGGATCGCACACTCTGCAGATACACTTCCGCGTAATCAATACGGTTACCCATCATATCTTCCAGGGTGCGTTCAATATCCTGCGCAGTGATATCACTGTGTCCCAGGATATTTTCTGAAGCCTGCTCAACAACGTCTTGCATGGTCGGGTTTCTCTTGGTTATTTATTCTGGTTGCTCAGGCTGTTGGGCCTGCACTCTGCCCTGGGGTTCCTTCATTGACCGGTCCCACAAGCTGACAAATTTCACCTGCGGGTCTTCAAGGGTACCCGTCACTTCAAATTTAGCGGTGCTGAACTGTTCGATCGGTTTACGCAGCATGCGTTCGCCCAGCACTACCGTGGCGCCGACAATTGGATTGGCCAGTCCCAGGTAAAGACCATACCAGGGAATACTTTTACTGACCGGCAGCGTCACGATCAGCTCATTGTTCAGTTCACCGCTGGCTAAGTCAACACGCCCGCCGAGCTGGAAGTCGCCGGACGAGCTTTCTACTGTCAGACGCTTGGGAAAAGTCAGTTCGCCATTGTGCAATCCCACCGTGGCATCTATATGTTCAAAACTCATGCCCTCACCAACAACATCCGAAAAGTCCAGACTGATACGTTTGGCTAACTGCGTGAAATTCAACAGACTCAGAATCCGCAAACCACCTGCGCCTGCCTCCACTTCAACAAAGCGTCCATCATGGGCCTGAAATTCTATCTCGCCATCCGCGCCCAGCAGACTGACGTTGAGAGGCGAACCCGACCAGGACACATCTGCTCTGGCCGAAGCAGACGTTGTGCTCAAACTGGGTGCGTAATCCCACATCGGCAGGGTCTGCTCAAGATTATCGAGCTTCAATGCACCTGCAAACGCTGAACGATCTTTCTGCAGGTCCCAGTTGAGCTCCCCACCTTCAATATGCACACCGTTGACACTGGCATCAAGATTCGAGAAGCGCACGCTGGCACCAGCCCGGGGTTCGATCTCAAAGCGCCAGCGCCCGAAAGGCTCCTCGCCAAGCACCAACTGATCGATGTTGACCTTTGCCGCAGGCAGCACTTCACCTACAGCAACACTGATGGGGTCTGCCTGGGGCGCATCGATCGGCTCAGTCAACTGCACATCAGTCTGTGGTATCTGCAGATAGGCCAGATCGAGATTCAGCACATCTGCAGCAGGCAACAGGAGCTTGCCGCGAAGCGAAGGCGCCTCAAAGGTAAAAGCAACGTCCGCGCCCTGCTGCTGCCCATCCAGCAACACATCAGCAAAACTCAGCTCATCGATAACAAATTCCCGCACGGCAAGCTTTGAAATCGTCCAATCCAATGGCAGGGCCACCGCTGAGTCCCCCTCACGGGAAACCCATTCACTGAGGACCAGCCGCGGTAGACTGCCGGAAATAGCGATCGCTCGCTGGTCCACCGTTGTCATTGGCGGGTCAGCGTCGATGCCAATCGCGCCCCGCTCAATGCCGTCACCGTAGTGGAACCAGCCATCAATTGTCTTGTAACGCAGCGCGACACTCTGATAATTCGCCAGAAACTGCACATCGATATCTATCGGGCTCGCTTCCTGCGCCAGTTTGCCGAATTCAGCGGGCAGCCCAATCTGCAACCCCTGCAGATCGCTGTTCACCAGCAGTTGCATGACACCGCCATCCATCGGCAGTTTCAAAACACTGGAAAAAGAAAACTCGCCCGCTAAGGGCAACGTGACATCTGCTGCCAGCAGGTTGTACACATCAACAGGGGTTGCTCTACCGGTGACGTCAAAATTCAACCACTGTGGTGTGTGACTGGCTGTAAAAACGGCCGGTTGCCCGAACAGCTCACCATTGAATTCACCCGTCAGATGATGGGGTAGTGAAAACGCCCCTCGTCCCCGCAAATTGCGCACGACCAGGCGATATTCCGGCATGGCCAGATCCATCTGGCCCAGTTCAAAATTCAGGTCCACCGTCAGCGGCGGTGCCTGTTCGGCCCTGATTGGCACTGTCAGCGTGGCGGTTAGATCAACCCGGCCACTGCCTTGCCAGGCCGGCGTAATAAAGGCCAGACTGGTCTGCAGCGGACTGTTACGGACAAACGACAGCATGTTTGTTGCATCTCCGGTGACATCAACGGTACCCGAGAGATAGGTTGCATTGTCATGCAGGGTGACTTCGGCGGTACGAATGCTCAGGCTTTCACTGGCACCCTGCTGTATTTCAATATGCACATTGCTGCCTGCTACATGTACGTTTCCTACCGCGTCATAGACCGCCGGCCAGTTGGGTTCGTACGCCACACGCAGACCACTGAAATCCGCCGTCAGTTCATTGCGGCGCGCAAGCTCACCGGGCGCCACCCGCACCTGGCCATGGTAGACAAATCGCGCATCAGACAGGCGACCGGACTGCAACCCGGACTGCAGCCAGTCGTCCAGCGCAGGGGGAATATTATCCGGCACAAACGTTTTGGCCTGGGTGACCGAAGTCTGGTCAGCAGAAATCTGCAAACTCAGACGCTGCCCGGAAGTTTCCTGCGGGCGGGTGATAGCAAAACTACCTGCTGCAACCGTATCGCCCAGGCGGGTTCTGATATGCGTTCCCTGCACCCCCAGATAATCCGTACCCAGCCAGATTTTGACAATGCCCTGCACAGACGCCAGATCCCAGCCTGAAGCATAGAGGTCGGGGAACTGCAGATACACGTCATTGCCGCTGACCTGAACGACATGGCCATTGGTGTACCCCCACACCCTCGCCCGGGCATTACGCAGAGTAGGCACGCCCCTGAAACCCGTAACAGAAAGTCTATTCAGGGAAGCTTCGTACCCGAAACCAGTATCAGTTTTATAAAACAGATGTAAATTGTTGGCTTCGCCCCGCACGGCAAGCCCGTCAAGCCATGCCACCAGACGTTCGAAACCCGCAAAATGGGTGACGAGAAAGCGGTTTATTTCATCCAGGTTCAGCGCATCAAACCAAAGCTGGGCAAGCGGCGGCTGGTCCTTAGGTTGCAGAAAATCTGCCGCAGCCGTCAGCGCAGACTCATCTTTGCGTGGCAGTTCACTCTGTCCATATACAGAGCTTATCACCAGCTGATCCGCGCCGGCCTGAAGAGTCAGCGGAGAACTACTGAATTTTATACGTTGCGCTTCCCGTCCTGCGGCCAGGTGCACATTGCCGGCCAGACTCTGGCCGTTTGCAGACAGCGACAGACCGTCAAACGCCAGGCCCAGCGCACCTTCGCCCTTGCCGTACTGTTCAGCCCAACCGCCTTGTGTCACCTCAAGCAAGACTTCAGAAAAACCGGTCAGCGCAACCGGTAGTGCAAGAGAACCACTCAGGGTCGCCGTCATACTGCCTTGTGCCAGAACCGCATCAGTCTGCCAGAAATCCAGCTGCAGGCGTTTGTCTGCCACGGCCGCATTCCAGACACCCAGTTGCGCAAAATGCATCTGACTGTGGTTGATCAATTTGAGATCAGCCTGGAGGCGCGCCATGTCACCCGTACGCGGATGCAGAAGAAGATCAAGCCGTCCCTCAAGGTGGTCGGAATGACGCAGCAAACCATTCAGATTGAGTTGCGGTAACTCACCCCCCTGGCCCCGCAACCGCCAACCCTGCACAGCCTGCACCAGATGCACTTCGGCACCAGCAACGGTTAACGTATGTGGTACCCAGGCATTGCGCAAGATGCTCTCCAGCACATCAAGTTCTAGTTCCATGCGCGCAATCTGACCTGCGGGAAAGACCACGCTTTCGACAGACACCCTTGGGTTAAGCCCGCGCCAGCTGCCGCGCAATCCCGCCACGGAGATGTTCTGCGATGCTAAAATCGCATTCAGCTCATCTTCAAACACATGCACAACCGCCATTGTGAAGCGCCCGCCAGCCTGCAGAATGGCCATCAATACCAGTGCAAACGTAATAAAAACAAGCAGTGGGCGCAGCACCACACGAGCAAACCGTTGGGGTAACGAAGACTGAGGATGGCTGGCCATTAGCGTGCTACGAGGTGGCGTCTAGCGGGAGACGTTCTGCACCAGCACAATATCAAATTGGCCTTCCGGATAACTGGGTTCAACCTGAATACGAATTTCACGCTGAATGTTTTCTGCCAGCGTTGCCAGGTATTGCGCATCCTCATCCAGCAGCCGATCGACCACAGCCTCGGTTGCGCGAATCAGGTAGTCGCCTTCCGGTGTCTTGTTGCGACAGCGTGCCTGATAATCCTGGGACAGCGCCCGTAAGACTTCTACACATGTGGATTCAGGGGTGCGGACCAGGCCATAACCTTCACACTGGCTACACGGTGCGCACATGCTCTGGGCCAACGATTCACGCGTGCGCTTGCGACTCATCTGGACCAGTCCGAGGGAGGAAAAGCCTTCAATACGGGTTCGCGCGGGGTCAGCTTCCACCGCTTTTTCAAGCGCCCGCAACACCTGCCGTTGATGCTCTTCATCTTCCATATCGATAAAGTCGATGACAATAATGCCGCCCAGATTGCGCAGCCGCAATTGCCTGGGGATAGCTGCAGCGGCTTCCAGGTTGGCGCGAAAGACCGTTTCTTCAAGGCTGTGTCCACCCAGAAATCCGCCGGTATTCACATCCACGCTGATCATCGCTTCTGTCTGCTCTATGACAATGCTGCCGCCGGATTTCAGGCAGTGTTTCGGTGTCAGGGCTCGTGCCAGTTCGTCTTCAACGCCGTGACGCTCGAACAACGGTCGCTTCTCGGCATAGCAATGCAGACGATCGGCATAGCCGGGAATGAATTCATTCACATAACTTCGAATACGCGCAAACGTATGCGCATCGTCGATCAGAATACTGTCGGTCTGGGCGCTGGCCAGATCACGGATCATGCGCGTGTGCAGCGGCAATTCTTCGTACGCCAGAGAAGGCGCCCGGGCTCCTTTGACGCGCTCACTGACACGTTGCCAGATGCGTTGCAGCAGGCGCAGATCTGACGTCAGCTGTGCCTGATCCGTGCCATCTGCTGCAGTGCGCGCAATCACGCCGCCGCCGATTGCATGCTCGGTCTTAGCGGCCAATAGAATTTCTCTAAGGCGTTCACGCTCCTGTTCGTCATCAATGCGCTGGGAAATGCCGATATGGCTCTCGTTCGGCATCAGCACCAGATATTTGGAGGCCAGTGCCAGCTGTGTTGAAAGCCGCGCGCCTTTGTTGGCAATCGGATCCTTTTCAACCTGTACCAGCAGCGCCTGACCTTCGTGTAACAGGTCACGAATGTCTGCCTTGGCAGTCGGTTCTTCATTCCGGGCCGTAAAAATGCGCGGGCTGTCGATGTCACGAGCGTGCAGAAAACCCGGGCGTTCCAGGCCGACATCCACAAACGCCGCCTGCATGCCTGGGACGATGCGCTCTACTTTGCCGAGATAGATATTGCCCGTGACACTGTAGCCTGCCGAGCGGGCAATGTGTATTTCCTGCAGCAGGCCATGCGCCACCAGTGCCACTCTTGTTTCGAACGGGCTGACATTAATCAGTAATTCTTCTGCCATCTTTTCGCATACTCCAGGTATCGATGTTGAGCGCCTGCAACAGATGTTCTGTGCGCTCTACGGGCAAACCCACCACCGCGCTGTAGCTGCCTTCCAAGCGCTGCACAAATATACCCCCAATCCCCTGAATACCATAACCGCCGGCTTTGTCTGCCGGCTCTCCGGTATACCAGTAACGTTCTGCAGTGGCCGCGTCGATCTTTGCAAAATGAACCACCGCGCCAACCACTTCACACAGGGTCTGCACACCGTCACACATCGCCACTGCGGTCAGTACCTCGTGACGACGCCCGGACAGGCGCAGGAGCATATCCACACCTTCGGTTAGACCGCGGGGTTTACCAAGAATTTCATCGTCAATGGTAACGGTTGTATCTGAACCAATGCTGACCGAACCGGGCACAAAACCGGCCTGGGCTTTGGCTTTGGCCAACCGTGCAACATAAGCTGCAGGTTGTTCACCGGATAACACCGTTTCATCCACATCAGTGACACAAACCGTGAACCTCAGACCTATCTGTTCAAGCAGCTGCGCGCGACGTGGCGACGCGGAGGCCAGGATCAACGGTTTTACAACAGCTGCAGTCATGCTACTCGACACGCATACCGGTACGAATGCGCAACAGCAGCAGGAACAGAAACGGCCACAGGCACATGGTGACCAGTGGTGAGGTCAACACCGACCAGCCCCAGGCGCGATCGCTGGACAGTCCGATGGCAAACACCCGCAGAAACTCCGCACTCAAAGCCAGCACAAACACCAGCATGGCCTGCTGCAGTACTGAATACATACGCAGACGTTCAAAAAATCGCCAGGCCACGTAGGTCACACCAGCGAGCAGGAAGCCGTTCAGGCCAAGGGGTTCGGCATACAACACATCCACCAGCAGACCCAACATCCACACCCCAATCAGACCAACACGATGAGGCAATTCGATGGCCCAGAAAAACGCGACCAGGAGCAACCAGTTCGGTCGCAGCCAGCCGAGCCAGGCAGGCGCCCAGTCCGGCAGATGGAAGACGCCGAGAATCATCGCTGCCAACAGGCTGAGGCCAATCACCCAGCCGCCATTAGCCGGATTCAAGGCGCACGCTCCTGATCCTGAACCTGCTGCTCAAGCTGATTCGGGCCAAATACGACCAGGACATGACGCGAGCGGTCCAGCGCGGCAGTGGGCCGCAGCACCACCTGAGCGTAAGCGGACGTGGCTTCCACCACGACGGAAACCACAGTCCCAACGGGATAACCGGGCGGGAAACGGCCACCCAGACCGGATGTTTCGAGCAGATCCCCTTCAACAATATCCGCAGTCACCGAGACATTTTCCAATACCAGCGCATCAATGTCGCCGGTGCCGCCGGCTATGCCACGCACGCCATTACGATTGACCCGCACGGGCACTGCGTGGTCAGCATCCGTGACCAGCAGGACTCGACTGGTGAAATGACCCACTTCTATCACCTGGCCGAACAAACCCTGCGCATCCAGCACAGCCAGACCAGGTCTGACGCCGGCGTTTGAGCCTTTATCGATAATAATCTGAAAGGTATCGGGATCTGGAACAATGCCGACCAGTTCTGCAATCAGCACTTCGTAGGGTAAACGGCCCTGAGAACCCAGCAGGCCACGCAGCCGATCGTTTTCTGCTTTGAGCGCCACGTACTGTTGGGATATCTGCGAAAGCTCCAGAATCTGTCGCTCAAGCTGTTGATTGCGGACCAGCAGCTGGTCCTGGGTGGACACCACATCGCTGATCGCGCCACTCAGCATGTAGGGCGATTCCGCAAGCAGGTAAACCGGACTGACCAGGCTGGCAATAAATCCACGCACGGGATCCAGTACCCGGGTGGAAGATTCAATCACAATCAGAAGTGAGGAAAGCAGGCCCAGGCCGAACAGCAGATAGCCTGCAGCAGAATTGCGGACAAACAGCGCCTTAATGGTACGGCCCTCTCACTGCCCGCCCACCTGTGACGCCAGGCTTACGCGGTAGACAGCAAGTCTGCGTTGCCTGCAGCATCCATAAGCTCCAGGGCCTTGCCGCCGCCTCGCGCAACACAGGTCAAAGGATCTTCTGCAATGATGACCGGCAAACCGGTCTCTTCAGCCAGCAGAATATCCAGATCCCGCAGCAGGGCACCACCCCCCGTTAACACCATGCCGGTTTCCGCAATGTCGGACGCCAGTTCCGGCGGACACTGCTCCAGCGCGCTTTTCACCGCCTGTACAATCATCGACAGAGGTTCCTGCAGCGCTTCAAGAATTTCGTTGCTGTTGAGCGTAAAGCTGCGCGGCACACCTTCGGCAAGGTTGCGGCCACGGACATCAATTTCGCGTATGTCTTTCTGCGGGTATGCCGCACCGATTTCCTGTTTGATGCGTTCCGCTGTGGCTTCACCAATGAGGCTGCCCTGGGTGCGACGTACATAGGCAACAATGGCTTCATCAAATCGATCACCACCCACCCGCACGGTATCGGACAGCACCACGCCGTTGAGAGAGATGATCGCAATTTCGGTGGTACCACCGCCGATGTCTACAACCATGGTGCCAACGGCTTCCTGCACCGGCAGACCCGCACCGATGGCCGCTGCCATAGGCTCTTCCACCAGCCGCACATCCCGTGCGCCCGCGGATAATGCACTTTCGCGGATGGCGCGACGCTCCACCTCGGTGGATTTACATGGCACACAGACCAGGACCCGGGGGCTGGGGCGGATAAAAGAGTTTTCATGGACTTTGTTGATGAAGTACTTGAGCATTTTTTCTGTAACAAGAAAATCCGCGATCACACCGTCTTTGAGCGGCCGAATCGCGGTAATGTTGCCCGGCGTACGTCCCAGCATGCGTTTTGCATCCAGACCTACCGCAGCGACACTCTTCTGGTTACCTTGTATACGTATGGCAACCACCGATGGCTCGTTCAGGACAATGCCCTGATCGCGAACATAGATGAGTGTGTTAGCTGTACCGAGGTCAATAGACAGGTCGCGGGAAAACAGACCGCGAATATTCTTGAACATCTATAATGGGACTCAACCTGAAAGCGCAATTCTATGCATTCCCAGCTAGAAAAGCACGGCCTCAAGCCTGGAAATATCGAGATGTGTGGCATAAGGTTCGCGCCGCGAAGCTGCACACTTCGAAGGATCGATCTGATTGGGCGTAAGCGGGCCGGACGATCACTGTATTGCGGGCTGATAAAACGAGACAAGCGCATGGATAACGACAAAAAAATCAACATTCCACACCTCGCCATGCTGGCGCGCCTGTCCCTGGACAGCCAGGCGATCGCGCGTGCCGAGGATGAACTGCACAACATCATCACCATGATCGATCAGATGCAGGCAGTCGACACCAGCGGTATTACCCCCATGGCACATCCGCTGGATGCCGAACAGCGTTTGCGCCGTGACGAGGTTACTGAACAGATCGACCGTGCGCGCTTTCAACGCGGTGCACCCGCAACCGCTGACGGCTATTACCTGGTGCCGAGGGTTGTAGAATGAGCCTGCACCCCTTTATCACCGTAACCGAGCTGCGCCAGGGCCTGGCTGCGGGAGAGTACAGTGCCGTTGAGCTGGCGCAGTTTTTCCTGGCGCAGATCAGGCGTCAGCAACCCTTCAGCAATGCGTTTATCACCATCGATGAAAACGGCGCTCTGGATGCAGCCAGGGCAGCAGACGTGCAGATAGCCAACGGCCAGGCCAGCGCCCTGACCGGCATCCCCATGGCGCATAAAGACGTGTTCTGTACCAACAACGTGCTGACCACCTGCGGTTCCCGCATGCTGCAGAACTTTGTCGCACCCTACGACGCCACCGTGGTACACAATCTGCAACGTGCCGGCATGGTGTGCCTGGGGAAAACCAACATGGACGAATTTGCGATGGGTTCGTCCAATGAAAACAGCGCCTTCGGGCCGGTGGCCAACCCCTGGCAGGCAGATCGTGTGCCGGGTGGCTCCTCCGGTGGTTCCGCGGCAGCGGTGGGGGGTGGCCAGGTTCCCGTTGCCACCGGCACAGATACCGGCGGATCTATTCGTCAGCCTGCTGCGTTCTGCGGGATCACAGGTCTGAAACCGACCTACGGGCGGGTTTCCCGTTACGGCATGGTGGCCTTTGCTTCAAGTCTGGATCAGGGCGGCCTGTTTGCGCGCACTGCCCGGGACATCGGCCTGGTATTAGGCAGCATGGCTGGCTTTGACGCCAAAGATTCAACCAGCGCTCAACGCCGCGACCACTGGCTCGACAACATCGCAGAACACGACATCCCGCAACTGCCGAATAAACTGCGAATTGGTTTGCCAACCGAGTATTTTCAGACCATGGGCGCAACCCCGCATCTGGATGAGGTGCGCAAACTGTTTGAACAACTCGGTCATACCTGTACGGATGTTGCGCTGCCCAACACGCAAATGGCCATTCCCGCTTACTATGTGGTTGCCGGCGCGGAAGCATCGACCAACCTGTCGCGCTACGACGGCGTGCGTTTTGGCTATCGCTGCGAGAACCCGCAATCCCTTGAGGACCTGTATCAGCGATCGCGCAGCGAAGGGTTTGGCGAAGAAGTCAAACGGCGCATCCTGACCGGCACCTATGCCCTGTCTGTGGGTTACTTCGACGCCTATTATCTGCAGGCGCAGAAAATCCGCCGCCTCATAGCCGACGACTTTAACCGTGCTTTCAGCGAGGTAGACCTGCTGCTGACCCCAACGGCACCGGGTCCAGCGTTTGCCGCTGGGGCACTGAAGCAGGATCCGGTGGCCATGTATCAGCAGGATAAATTCACCGTGCCGGCAAGTCTTGCCGGGCTGCCTGCGTTATCCATGCCCTGCGGCTTTGAAGGCGGACTGCCGCTGGGTGCCCAGCTCATCGGACCGGCATTCAGGGAGGATCTGGTACTCGGCCTGGCCAGAGATTTCCAGCATGCCACCGACTGGCATCTGCACACACCTGCCACCACAGTCACAGGCCAATCAGCATGAGTTGGGAAGCTGTCATCGGCCTGGAGATCCATGTCCAACTGGCCACCCGGAGCAAAATTTTTTCCGGTGCACCCACTGAATTTGGCGCAGAACCCAATGCCCAGGCGTGTGCTGTAGACCTCGGCCTGCCCGGTGTGTTGCCGGTACTCAACGAAGCCGCCGTGGCCATGGCGGTTAAGTTTGGCCTGGCCATTGGTGCGCAGATCAATCTGCACTCTGTGTTTGACCGTAAAAACTATTTTTATCCCGACCTGCCCAAGGGTTACCAGATCAGCCAGTTCGAAACGCCTGTCGTTGGCTTTGGCGAAGTTGATCTGCTGCTGGAGGATGGGCAGCAGCGACGCGTTGGCGTGACCCGTGCACACCTGGAAGAAGACGCCGGCAAATCTGTCCACGATCTGTTTCCCGGACAGACCGGCATTGACCTCAACCGTACAGGTACCCCGCTGCTCGAGGTGGTCTCCGAACCGGACATGCGCAGCGCCGCGGAAGCCGTGGCTTACTTTAAGAAAATCCACGCGCTTGCCCGCTATCTGAAAATCTGTGACGGCAATCTGGCACAAGGCAGCATGCGCTGCGACGCCAATGTCTCCGTCCGGCCCGTTGGCCAGGCCGCCTTTGGCGAGCGCACGGAGATTAAAAACATTAACTCGTTCCGTTTTGTTGAACGCGCCATCAACCACGAGATTCAGCGACAGATCGACGTTCTGGAAGACGGCGGCACAATCGAACGCGAAACGCGGTTGTATGATCCGGATAAAGATGAAACCCGTTCCATGCGCGGCAAAGAACTCAGCGCCGATTACAGATACTTTCCAGACCCGGATCTTTTACCTCTGGTCATCAGTGAAGCCTTTGTTGAAGAGATTCGCAGCCAGCTGCCGGAGCTGCCGGAAGCGCGCCAACAACGTTATTGTGAGGCGCTGGGGCTCTCTCCCTACGATGCGGCATGGCTCAGCAACGACCCTGATGTTGCTAATTTTTTTGATGCCACCGTCGACATCTGCGGCAACGCCAAGCAGAGCGCCAACTGGATTATGGGAGAGCTGGCGGCTGTATTGAACAAAGCTGACCTTGATATCAGCAACAGTCCTGTCTCAGCCCAACAGCTCGGGCAGCTGATTGCGCGCCTGGATGATGGCACGTTATCTTCCAAAACCGCCAAAACACTTTTCGAAGCGCTACGCACACAGGATGCTGATGTCGACCAGTTGATCGACAGCATGAACCTGAAACAGATGAATGACAGCAGCGCACTGGAAGCCATTGTCGATCAGGTGATGGCAGACAACCCGGCACAGCTTGAGCAACTGCGCGGCGGCAAAGACAAATTGTTAGGATTTTTTGTCGGTCAGGTAATGAAGTTAACCCAGGGCAAAGCCAACCCACAACAGGTCAACGAGATCATACGCGCCAGATTGTGACCGTGCAGCGGCCTATGCTTTATGCTGCAGCATATTCTCTGCAGCCCGCAGCACATCACGACGACTGATCTGGCCCACCAGACGACCATTACTGACAACCGGGTAGCGTCTTCTGCCCTCCTGAATGAAACGTTCCGCGAGGGTATAAATATCCAGATCCGGGTCAACCACTTCTGCCGGTGAATGCATGAAATCACCGACAATGCCGATGGATTCATCGTAATAACTGTCCTGCACGATGACCTGCATGATATCCACCTCCGATAACACACCAACAAGATTGCCGTCATCATCCACCACTGGCGCCCCGGAGATTTTTTCCTTCAACAGCACGTCCATGGCGGCAACAACGTTGGTGTCGACTTTGAACGTCACAAGGCGAGTCGACATATATTCTTTAACTTTCAGTGATTTCACCTCAATCCCCTTCAACTTCAAGTGCTCTGACCTTCACCCTGCACAACCCTGCAGACCGTGTAAACGCATATAACTAGAACCAAGAGCTATTAAAACGCACGCTTTCAAAACCAGAAGTGGATCTCTCAACACAGTAGCGTGCAACCGCACGCGATAGTAAGCTCTGTACACCGAAACACTAACTATTCCTTTCAACTTCATTGAACTGGCGAAGCCAGTTAAACAGCGGTTGATTTAGAGCAGACATCAAAGGGGGAGACCTTGAGCGAACAGCCATTACCCGTCGTGCCTTTTCTGAAAATACCAGAGGGCGGCGATCCATATCTGGAAGGCCATAAGTGTGGCCATTGCGGAGCAACGTTTTTAGGTGAGCGCAGCGTGTGCTCAAAATGTGGCGCGCGCGACCAGATGCAGACCGTGAAGTTACCCAACAGCGGCAAACTGTATTCCTATTCCATTGTGCACCGATCCTTCCCGGGCATCGAAGTGCCGTATATCAGCGCCATCGTCGACCTGGACGACGGCACTGCTATCAAAGGGAATCTGATCGGTGTTGAGCCCGATCCAGCCAATATCGCTTTCGACATGCCCGTCGAAGTTGTGTTTGATGACGCGCTTGGCCGCAAAGACCGTGACGGCAATGCCTATATGGCGTACTTCTTCCAACCTAAAGCTAGCTAACAGGAGATTCTCATGACAGACGCATACATTGTTGGCGTAGACATGATCAAGTTCGGTCGTTTTCCGGACAAAACCGTCCCGCAGATTGGCGCCCAGGCAGCCCTTATGGCACTGGACGATTGCGGCCTCACTATCCAGGACATGCAGGCCTTGTATTCAGGCAACCTTGGCCAGGCCTCAGGCATGGTCGGGCAGCGCATCCTGCAGGAAATCGGTCAGACCGGTATCCCGGTGGTTAACGTTGCCAACGCCTGTGCCACCGGTGCTACGGCGTTCCGGGAAGCGTGGGCTTCCATCAAAGCAGGCCTGTACGACTGCGTTCTGGCCGTCGGGGTTGAGCAGATGGGCAAAGGTCTGCTGGGCGGCGCAGGCGGCGCCACCGGCATTTCGAAAGAAGGCCTCTTAGGTTCCGGCACCATGCCTGCGGTGTTTGCTGAAGCCGGTATGGAACACGCACGCAAATATGGCACCACATTTGAGCAGTTTGCCAAGGTATCGGTGAAAAACCACCACCATTCCACCTTGAACCCCAAGGCGATGTATCAGATCGAAACACCGCTGGAAACGGTAATGAACGCTGAAATGATCTCCTACCCGAACACCAAACTGATGTGTTCGGTGAATGTGGATGGTTCCGCCGCGGCCGTGTTGTGTTCCGAGAAAAAAGCCAGAGAACTGGGGCTGATGGGACGCGCTGTGAAAGTGCGTGCTTCCGTTATGGCTTCGGATCCCTGGCAGGAACGAGACCTGGTCATGCCGGATGTGAATTCCTGTACGCGCAAGGCGGTCGCCGAGGCCTACGAAATGGCAGGCCTGGGTCCACAAGACATCAACCTGGTGGAACTGCACGATTGTTTTGCAACCGCTGAAATTCTGCACTACGAAAACCTTGGGCTGTGCGGCGAAGGTGAAGCCGGACGTATGATTGATGAAGGTGAGGTAGCCCTGGGCGGGCGCATACCCGTGAATGTTTCCGGTGGTCTGCTCTCCAAGGGGCATCCGCTGGGTGCCACCGGCATTGCCAACATCTATGAAGTCAGCACGCATCTGCGCGGCGAAGCAGGCGCTCGCCAGGTGGAAGGTGCACGTTTTGGCATGACCCATGTGATTGGTCTGGGCTCAGCCTGTGGCATTCACATTCTGGAAAAAGTTTAAGCTAACCGCTTAACGCCAACAACGCCGGGCGTGGTCTCCACGTCCGGCGTTTTGTTAACGCGTTCCTTCTGCAAGCCCCGCAATAAAACGAGTATACCCGCATGCGTATTGGCGTGGTCAGCGATACCCACAACAACCTGAAAAATGTTGCCAGGATTGTTGAGCTGTTCAATGCAGCAGACGTTGATCGCGTGGTACATACCGGCGACATCACCCAGGCCAAAACCATCAGTGTTTTTGCCCACCTGAATGCGCCTATGTTTGGCGTCTTCGGTAACAATGACCAGGAACGGGATACTCTGGAAGCAGCCATCGCTGAACATGGCTTTGAATTCCATGAACCGCCTTTTACACCAGTGTGGGCTGGACGTCAGATCATTGTGGTACACGATCCGTTGGAGTTTGAGGGTCATCTGGCACACACGCACGAACTTGCCCTGCACGGCCACACCCATTTGTATCGACACGAACAGTGGGGGCAACAGACCACAATTTTCAATCCCGGCGAATGCGCCGGCCACATGCAGGGCTATAACGCCATCGGTATTGTTGATCTTGTTACCCTGCAGACTGAGTTGCTGCGTTTTTAGGCTCATGCAGATGTAACTGTCCGTCGCGCAGTTCAAACACACGATCTGCGGCAGATGCAAACCCCCAGTCATGGGTGACAACAACACGGGTACAGGCGAGACTGCCTAACAGCTTACCTATGTGTTTAACACTCTCCTGATCAAGATTTGCCGTACACTCATCCAGAAACAGATAATCCGGCTCCCGATACAGCGCGCGTGCCAGCACCAGCCTCTGCATCTGCCCGGTTGACAGACCACTACTGAGGTCGCCGATAGAACTGAGGTGTTTCAGAGGCATCTGCTCAATCACATCAATCATGCCAACAGCCTGCAGACAAGCCATCAAACGGGCCAGATCCGGTGTTTCAAACAGTGTAATATTTTCTACAATAGTGCCGCTGAAAAAGGTGTCACCCTGCATCACACAGGCGCTGTGATGACGCAGCGTCTGCAGTGTCGAGTCGCGCAGCGGACTCTGGCCAAGCAGCACTTCACCAGAACAGGGTGTGACAAAACCCATCAGAAGTTTCAACAGCGTTGTTTTACCACAGCCCGAATCACCCACAACGGCCACCCATTCGCCGGGCGCGATTTCCAGCTGCGCCTGTTTCAGCAGCCAGGCACTGCGCGCATCATGTCGGTAGTCGACACCGTCGAGGACCAGCGCGCGGATTTCCTGCGGGCGGGTAACCGGTGCTTCGTTCACCCCGTCACCAGGCGGCGGTTCAGGTGTGGTAAACCAGATATCTGCCAGGCGCTCGAGGTGGGTTGTCAGCGTACGCAGGTTCAGCCATTGATCAACGAGGCTGCGCAGACGCTCGGTAAAATGGCTTCGATAACTCAGGAAAGCAAACAGCATACCCACCGTTAAGCTGCCGGCCAGAACGGCGTGGGCCGCAAGATAAATCACCACAATCAGCTCCGCGCCAGCAACAAATACACTCGCAGCACCCAGGCCCAACTGGGTATGTTGCAGGCCCAACATCTGCTGCAACGATCTGGCATGCAGATTCTGCCATTGAGACAAGCGCGTGTTTTCCTGCTGAAACGCTTTGACGTTGAAAATGGATCGAACACTTTCGATCAGGTGCGACTGCTCCTGAGCCTGCGCAACCACAACACCCTGGGTCTGCCGCTGTAGACGGCCTATCGCCAGCAGCTGCAACAGCAGGAAAGTACCGTGAGTCAGCACCACAACCAGCGCAATGAGCGGATCATAAACCAGCAGCACCAGCAGACTGAGCAGCACCATGATCGCATCGACCAGCATCACTGCCAGACCCTGGGTAAACAGATCCCGCACCGGTTGCAGGGAGGTGAAGCGGGATACAACATCACCCACGTGACGCGCTTCAAACCACCGGTTAGGCAGTCGCAGCAGGTGTTGCAGCAGATAACCGCCGAGATAAAAAGACAACGTAAAGCCCAGCTGCAGGCTGACCATACCGCGCAGCAGATGTACAGCAACACGCAGCAACAGCAGCAGAGCGAAGCCCATGCACAGCACGCTGATCAACGTACTGTCGCCACTAAGCAGGGCATCATCCACAGTCCATTGCACGTGCCATGGCCCCAGCAGAACCAGTATCTGCAACGCCAGGGTTAAACCCATCAGGAGATAAAGCTGACCGCGCGTGCGCTGCAGCAGGCTCCAGAGCTGTTTTATACCCAGTCGGGCCATCACGGGTTGCGCAGTCATGCCGCCAACCTCAGGCCACAGCTCCAGGGCAACGCCGGTGAACCTGTCACTCATCTCCTGCCAGGAGCACACGATGCGCCCCAGATTCGGGTCATGAATCACACAACCTCTGGCACGCACTGCAACAAGCACCACAAAATGATCCATCTGCCAGTGTAATATCGCAGGACGCCTGAGCTGTTTCAGCCCATCGAGTTCGCAACGGATACCTCGTGCCTGCAGGCCCAGCTGGCCGGCCATGCGGCTGATGGCCTGCAGTGATAAGGCCTGCTCCGCGCCTGCAAATCGTTGTCGCAGGCTGTACAGATCAATCTCTGATTTATAGGTGTGCGCCACCATGGCAAGGCACGCCAGACCACATTCATTGAGGGTATCCTGCAGATAGACAGGTGCAGACTTCACAGCCGATGCCAGGCGGCGAGCATCGGCTGCAGCAGCCATTGCCAGAGTGGTTGCGCCTGCAGCACGATATCGGCATCAACAAGCATACCCGCGGGCAGCGTAGTCACGCCGTCAGGCAATACCTGAACGTCGACCCAGGCCCGATAGATGGGTTGGCTGGTATCCGCAACGCTGCTGACCTGACGGATGACACCCGCACCGGCACCAAAGCGCTGATAAGGATAACCGCTGAAACGTAAACGCACGGGGAGATCAGCAGTCACCCGACCCGCAGCCGTGGACGGCAGCAGCAGCAGTACCTGGTGCGCATCATTGCTTTGCTGCACCAGGGTCAACGCTGGCCGGCCAGCCTCGATACGCTCTCCCGTCTGCACCCGCAGATCATCTACCTTACCGCTGACGGGCGCTTTCACCAGCTGGAAATCATCACGTTGCACCGCAACCAGCTGTTGCTCGAGCTGCTGCGCCTGCATGGCATATTCCGCCTGTCGCAACAATGATTTCTGCTGCTGCAGCGCAATGCGGGTGCCCAGTCCTCTTGCATCACCACCCAGCGCATCCGCTGCCCGGCGAGCCAGCAACAGCGCCTCTTCCGCGCGAAAATACTGCTGCTGGCTCTGATCAAGATCCTGCTCGCTCAACCAGCCATCCCGGGCAAGTCGTTGCGCCTTGCGCAACTGCCGGCGGGCAAGCTCAAGCTGTCGTTTTAACATGTCAATCTGATTACGTGCGCTGGACTGTTTTTCCTCAGTAGCCGCCAGATGCCCCTGCAGCAGCTCTTTCTCCAACGCCTGGGTTTTGACATATTCCGCTTCAGTGGCACGCAGGTTACGCAACCGAGCCTGCAGCGACGCCGCCGTCCGCCGGTTCGCGGATTGTCCGCCAAGATCGTGTAGCGCCTGATTCAGACTGAATAACCGGGCACCCTGGGCAACGCGCTCGCCATCTGCCACCCATACGTCAACCACGGTGCCTGCTTCGGGCGTAACCACAACCACAGGTTTGCGCAGCGGTTGCACTTTGCCGGAAACGGCAATTTTTTCTGCGTAGTTAACCTGGGAGAGAAAACCCAGCGCCCCGATCAGGCCGATACCTGTGGCGATGGATAATGCAGTGAGCCCGGGCAGGCGCCAGGGTACGGTACCGCCCAGCCCCACCCTCTGCGGCAATAATGCTTCACGACGGAAAAGGTTCGGGGCAGGATGAGAGGAATCTGGAACCAAAAGACACATACGGCAACGGTGAAGTTGCCAGCATGTGTCAGATGGCTAAAACGGGATGTAGGTCCGCGGTTGTAATTGCCGGGCTAAATTGCCTTCAAACCAGCCAGGAATTCACTGATACGTTCCGCATTTTTACCCAGGTCAGACTGACCCACCCTGGACACACTGCGCACATCCACAATACTGCCGCTACCTTGCGGACGGATGCGCACAACAACATCATCTTTGAAGCCAAACCAGAACGTGGTATCCGTGGCTTCAACACGTCCCGCGGCAGCGTTGGTATCTACAATTTCAAGCCCCATGTCTTCAAGCACAGCAACCGCGCGATTCAACATTTCGCCCGGCGCCACTTCAGTGATCAACGATTGCACCTGAGGGTAGGCCTGACGCTGAACGGCGGCAAGCGCCTGTGCGTCATAAGCCAGCGGATTGGAGTCTGGGCCGCGCAACGCCACAATTGCGTCAAACTCCGGCGGATCCTCAGTATCCGTTGAAATATTGTGAATGGCTGGCACCGACTGTGCAGTCATAAACTGTGAACCCATCAGCACCAGGATAACCACGCTGATCACCAGCCCGATCGACACTGCACTGCGCTCAGCCGGCAGCTTTTTCGAGAAACTCACGACCAGCGCGATGATGCCCAGAAAGAACACCGCTGCCGCCAGCACGGTGCCTACCGCTAACAGGGTAAAGCCCCCCATAAATCCCCAGATACCCAGTTTTGCTCCGAGAGCGCCTACAGGCAGGCAAACCAGGCCGATGACCGCACCGACCAGTAAAGCACTTGCCCACCACTTGCGCCCGCTGGCTGTTGTTTCGTTCATGTTGTCTCCAATAGATAAATTTGATCAGGTGATCGTCGAACCACCATCGACCACAATGTTCTGACCGGTTGTGAAAGAACCCGCTGCGGATGCCAGATACACTGCCGAGCCGGCAATCTCCCGGGGTTCGCCAATCCGTCGCAGCGGATCTCCCTTGGTCCTCTCGGTCAGGATCTCCGGATTCTCCCACAACGCCCGGGCGAAGTCGGTACGCACCAGCCCCGGTGAGATGGCATTGACGGTAATGTTGTGCGGCCCCAGCTCAACAGCCAGATTGCGCACCAGCTGCAGGTCCGCCGCTTTGGAAATGCAGTACGCACCCAGCACCGGACTGCCTTTCAGGCCACCCACGCTGGAAACAATAATGATGGAACCCGCGCCGCGTTCTTTCATCTCCGGCACGACCATCTGCGCAAGCCAGTGGTTCGACTGAATATTCACACTGAGGATTTTGTCGAAGGCGTCATCCGGCAGATCTGCCATCGACCCGTAGAAGGGGTTGACCGCGGCGTTACAGACCAGGATGTCGATTTTGCCGAGCTGCGCCCGGGTTTCGTCCACCAGATGCTGCAACTCTTCTTTGCGACCGACGTGAGCAGGTATCACAATCGCGCCGCCGGGCTGCCCGTCCAACTCGGCATTGATCGCATCAGCCACTTCCTGACAGACATCGGCTTTGCGGCTGGAAATGACCACCTGGGCCCCCTGGCGCGCCATTTCTTCTGCAATTGCGCGGCCTATGCCTTTGCTGGAACCGGTGATCAACGCAACCTTGCCGGTCAGATCAAAAAGCCCTGCCATATCTGTTTTCCCGTAGCCCGAATTATAAACCGGCAAGGTAAACAGAAAGCTTGCGCAAATGGAAGCTCAGGTTAGATATGAACCTTGCGCTGTACCGGCTTGTAGACTGGCTTTCGCAGCACCGGACGCTCATCCAGAGCAACCAGTTCCAGTTTCTGTCCAGCACGGGGTCCGTTCCTGGCGCGCTCTGCTTCCCGGGCCTTCTGAAAGTGCGCCAGCTCCGTTTTTTCGGTTATGAAGCGGTCTATCTCATCCTGGGCGCAAGCCTCGCTTGGAAACGGTCCCTGATCGCCTTCCCGGGTTGCAAAGAACCAGGCACCATTCATATGGAAGACCCGGTCAGAGCTGCGGAAGTAACATTTTTTCTCGTGGTCGTCTTGTCTCACGGTTTTCTCTAATGGTTTTCATGCGAAGGGTCTTTATTCGATCATGACAGCCGTGCCCTTTTATCTACCTGCTATTAGAGCATTTGTCGGTCAACATCGATGTGCCTCACATGTGCACAGATGTAAGCACAAGCTTACAGCCAGCTTAAAAACAGGCACATTTCGGTTATAGTTCGCGCCCGAGCAACACCGAGAAAACCCAGCTGTGACCGCAAAATCTATGGACGAACTGGTATCGCTGGCCAAGCGCCGCGGCTTTATATTTCAATCCAGCGATATTTATGGCGGATTACAGGGTGTTTACGATTACGGCCCGCTTGGTGTTGAGTTGAAAAACAACCTGAAAGCCGCATGGTGGCGGGCAATGGTGTATGAGCGCGATGATGTTGAAGGCCTGGACGCCGCCATTCTCACCAACCCGCTGACACTCAAATACTCAGGTCATGAGGCTACTTTTACCGATCCGCTGGTGGATTGCCGCAGTTGCAAAAGCCGCTGGCGGGCTGACCACCTGGAAGGTAACACCTGCCCGGGTTGTGGTTCAGAAGATCTGACGGACCCCCGCCCGTTCAACCTCATGTTTAAAACCCAGCTCGGACCTGTCGACGATGGCGGTGCTTTTGCCTACCTGCGACCGGAAACCGCCCAGGCGATCTTCACCAACTTCAAGAACGTCATGGATGCCACGTCTCCCAAACTGCCTTTCGGCATTGCTCAGATTGGCAAAGCTTTCCGCAATGAAATCACACCGCGCAACTTCATTTTCAGGGTGCGTGAGTTCGAACAGATGGAGCTCGAGTTTTTTGTTGCACCGGGTGAAGACGAGCAGTGGCATGACACCTGGGTAGCCGAACGCCTCAAGTGGTGGGGACAGCAGGGGGTGAACGAAAACAATCTGGAGTTGTATCACGTACCGGCTGACGAGCTCGCTCACTACAGTAAAGCTACAGTTGATGTCATGTACAGATTCCCCCATGGTCTCGAGGAGCTGGAAGGCATTGCCAATCGTACGGATTTCGACCTGGGATCACACAGCAAGAACCAGGATGACCTGAATCTGCATGCGTCGGTCAGCCCTAACAAAGATTCCAACGCACGCCTCGCCGTGCAGAACCTGGAGACCAGATCCTGGCAGGTACCTTTTGTCATCGAACCCTCTGCCGGGGTGGATCGCGGTGTGCTGGCGGTGATGAATGAAGCCTACCGGGTGGAAAAGCTGGAGAACGGATCCGAACGCACGGTGATGGCGTTTAAACCACACCTGGCGCCGATCAAAGTTGCCATTCTGCCCCTGAAACGCAACCACGAAGGCATTGTTGCCAAAGCCAAAGGCCTGAAGCGCGAACTGCAGGCGCTGGGATTAGGCCGCATTCTTTATGAAGATACCGGCAACATCGGCAAAGGTTATCGCCGCCACGATGAAGTGGGCACGCCTATGTGCGTCACCGTGGATTTTCAGACCATAGAGGAAGACGACACCGTCACCGTGCGTGATCGCGACACCATGCACCAGCAACGCATTGCCTGCAGCGAACTGGCGAGCTACGTCCGCAGCAGGATCAGCGGGGCCGGGGCTTGAGCCGGGCTGTTATTTCCACCATCGGCCACGACCGACCCGGTCTCGTCAGCGACATTACTGCACTGGCCAGCGCGCTTGCGCTTAATATTGAAGACAGCCGCATGACCGTGCTGGGCGGTGAGTTTGCTGTACTGATGGCGTTACAGGGCGCGCCTGAACAGCTGGCGCAGTTTCAGCAGCAGCTCGACGAACTCTGTGCCGGCAACAACCTCGCTTACATCTACCGCGAAACACAAACCAGACAGTCCAATCCCCGCGTGCGACCTTATGTTGCGACAATTGTGGCCCTTGACCACCCCGGTATTGTGTACGCGGTGGCGCAGTTCTTCTCCGCACGGCAGATCAATATTCGTGACATGCACACCGACACACGCCCGGCAGCGCACACCGGCACGCCGATCTTCAGTGTCAGCCTGGTTGCAGAAGTGCCGGCAGACGTGCGGGTACACAGTTTGAAAGCGGAGTTTGAAGCCTTCTGTGAGGACGCTGACCTGGACGGTCACCTGGAAGCACAACGGTAATTGCGCGGATACCGAAAAGACCGCAGACGCAATCGCTACAGATGTTTTTCAATCGGCAACCAGGAAAAAACCAGGGCAATCAGCGTCTTGCTCCACTTTGCCCTGGGCTCCCGCGCCCTGTGTTGGCTGGCATGTTGCCAGGACAGCGTACCCCTGGCAGTCAACTTCAGACCCCAGCTGTTCAATGAACCCGCCACCTGCAGGATCTCATCTGACAGCTGCTCCGCCAGAGCCTCGCTGTGCACCACCACACCGATTTCCGTATTGATAAATGCCGAGCGGGGATCCAGATTATAAGACCCGACAAACGCAATCCTGCGATCCAGCGTTGCTACCTTGCTGTGCAGGCCGGTTGCCGTCTGCTCAGCTTCGCAGAGCTCAAAGTCCTGCCCCAGCTGGGCATCAACACGCAACTCAAACAGCTTTACACCACAGCGCAGCAACGCCCGACGATAGCGTTTGTAGCCTGCATGGGACAGACCGGTATCGTTTGAAGCCAGCGAGTTGGTGACAACCACCACTTCTACCCCCCGCTCCACCTGCTGTGCCAGGCGGACGACCCCATCTCCCGACGGTACAAAGTAACCGTTTTCAACCAGGATCTGCGACTCTGCATGGGCGGTCAGAGCAAACAGCTTCTGGCGCACAGGAGAGACATAATCGCCGCTGGGCTCAAGTTTTGAAGGGGTGTCCGCCAACACTTCAACAGCACACACATGCATACTGTCTGCCAGCGCCACCAGCGCACCCTCAATCGGCAACGCATCAACACGCTCAAACACGCGCAGATCCCAGGCAGACAGGTCCGCCAGTAAATCCGACATCACCAGGGGTTTGATGCGATGTTTATGCAATTCCTGCAGGGGGATTGACCAGCGGCTGTTCCAGAACTCATCAAAGCTTCGATCAATCTGCGCAACCGCCGGACCTTCGACAAGCAGATCAATGTCCCGGAAGTTGAACTCCGGATGGGCGCCGAAGTATTCATTCGACAGATTGCGCCCCCCCACTATCGCTGCGTTGCCGTCGACCGCAAACACCTTGTTGTGCATTCGGTGATTGAGACGACTGGCACCGGAAAGCACTTCTGCGATGCTTCGTACAGGCGAATATCTGAATCGATAACGAAACGGATTGAACGCGCGGATTTCAACATTGTCATAGGCGTTCAGAGCCAACACCCGACGGTCGTAACCTATGAAATGGATGTCATCAACCAGCAGGCGAACGTGTACGCCGCGTTGCGCAGCAAGCAGCAGCTGCTTGATGACAGCGATACCCACGCCATCGCCTGCCCAGATATAATACTGCACATCAATGCGCTGCCGCGCAGCTGCCGCCAACGCCAGGCGGACCAGCAGCGCCTGGCGTTCTTCGGCCAGCAGTAAAACACGGGAATCTGTTGCGTTTGAGCTGCGCACATCAAAGCGCCGACATCTGCCGACGCCCGACGTCATAGATTTTAGTGCGTAATCACTCGAGGCAATTCTTTGGCCTGACTTACCCAGCCGCTCACCGTTGCCGCAGAGGGTAATGCGCGAACAAGTTTTTTCTCTTCGTTCACTTCCGCCATTTTTGCCGCCAGATTGTCAGCATTACGCTGTGCCAGTTCCGGCACGGTATCCACCCCGGAAGCTTCCAGCAGCTCTGCATATTCGCCGCCAACACCTTTGATGCGGCACAGGTCGGCATGGTTTACAAACTTCAGGATTAACGTTGCACTCATACCGGAGGCTTCAATAATCGCCGTTCGACCGGCCTTGGTCGCACCCTTTTCCAACAGCTCTTCGCAGCTGTTAACGCCAGCGGCGGCCAGCTTCTCTGCATAGGCGGGTCCTATGCCTTCGATGACAGTAATGTCAGTCATAGTGATGTCTCCTCATCGTTTTTGATTCCGGTGCATCTGGTTGAATACACCTGCTACAGAAAGCTGCCTATATTCGTGCTAACCAACCGCTCCTGCAACTTCCGCCAGTGTAAAACTTCCTCTGAAGGTGATGTGTAAAAAGCGCGTAACAATCACCCACCACCTACTTCAACAGCGAGCCAAGAATGCCGCGCACCAGCCGCGACCCCAGAGAACGCCCGACACTGCGTAAGGTGCTTTTCACAAAGGCTTCGCCGGCGCTCTGCCGGCGTGAACCTCCGGAGCGGGTTCTCTGTTTACGCGCTTCCCGCTTTGCTTCCTGTTCCGCGGCCTTTTGCGCCGCTTTTTCCTGAGCCTGCCGGGCTGCTTCAGCAGCTTCCTGCGCCGCTTCCCGTTCCGCGCGCTCAGCGGCGGCCTCGGTTCTTGCTGCCAGCAATTCGAACGCGGAATCGCGATCCACTTCTACGTCATAACGCCCTGCCATGGGTGACTCTGCCACTGCAGTGGCGCGGGTCGCATCTTCTATCGGCCCGATCTGAGCCTGTGGCGGTGGTACTGTACCGGCCACAACAGACGTAGGCGCGCCCTCTTCGTTAAGACTGGAGACCAGCGCCTCACCCAGCCCGAGACTGGTAATGGTGCTTACCACATCAACACCGGTGTCATTACGAAAACCGGCTGCAACCGCGCGAATGGCTCGCTGGTCTTTGGGGGTAAATGCGCGCAACGCATGCTGAATTTTCATGCCCATCTGACCCAGCACATTTTCAGGCACATCCAGAGGAGACTGGGTGATCAGATAAATTCCCACCGCTTTCGAGCGGATCAGCCTGAAAACCTGTTCCACTTTTTCCAGCAGACCCTTTGGCATATCTTTGAACAAAAGGTGCGCTTCGTCGAAGAACAGGACAATTTTAGGTTGCTCCAGATCTCCTGCTTCCGGCAACTCTTCAAACAGTTCTGACAACAGCCACAACAGAAAGGCTGCATAGAGTTTGGGTGACTCACGCACCAGCCGTTCTGCATCCAGCAGGCTGATGACACCGATGCCGGAGAAATCTTTCTGCATCAGGTCTTTCAGGGCGATGGCGGGCTCGCCGAACAGACGCTCACCCCCCTGGGCTTCCAGCACCAGCAGGCGCCGTTGAATGGCGCCAACCGAAGCCGAAGAGATGTTGCCGTACTGACCACGCAGGTCTTTGGCATTATCACTCATGAAGGCCAGCAGACTGCGCAGATCTTTCAGATCGAGCAGCAGCAGGCCTTCATCATCGGCAATGGCAAAACAGGCGTACAGAATGCCCGTTTGGGTTTCGTTCAAATCCAGCAGAGCCGCCAGAATATCCGGACCCATTTCTGAAATGGTGGTGCGCACCGGGTGGCCGCGCTCACCAAAAATATCCCAGAACAGAGTGGGGTGGGCGCTGGCTTTATAATCGGCCAGGCCGAGCAGATTGACGCGGCGATCAATTTCCTTGTGCGGACGGCCAGGCTGAGAGATGCCGGATAAATCGCCTTTCACATCCACCGCAAATACAGGTACACCCGCGCGGGCGAACCCCTCCGCCAGCACCTGCAGCGTCACGGTTTTACCTGTGCCGGTGGCTCCCGCAATCAGGCCGTGGCGATTACTCATGTCCAGACGCTGCTCAGCGCGGGTTGTACCGTCACCTGCAAGCAGGATGGTTTTTGACTGTGTGGTCATACCAGCTCTTTGAAACTCTACAAGGAAAAAATTATACCGTGATACCGCGCAGCTGGCCGCAGCAACTTAAGACTTTGATTTCCTGTTCTTCTTGCCGTTTTTCCTTTCGCCGTTCTGCGCCGTAACTGCTTCCACTTCATCAAGCCGACTCTGCAATGCAGACGTGGCAGTACGTAAAACCTGCAGACGCGCATGACGTTTATCGTTGGCTGCAATCAGATGCCAGGGCGCATAAGGCGTGTTAGTGCGCGCCACCATGTCATCTGCGGCCTGTTGATATTGATCCCACTTCTCGCGATTACGATAGTCTTCATCGGTCAGCTTATATTTTTTGTAGGGCGTCAGCGCCCGCGCCTCGAAACGTTTCAGCTGTTCATCCGCGTCTATCTGTAACCAGAATTTGCAGATCACCATACCCGCATCAAACAGACTTTCTTCAAATTCGTTGATTTCTTCGTACGCGCGGCTCCACTCAAACTCGGTGGCAAACCCTTCGACCCGTTCCACCAGCACTCGCCCATACCAGCTGCGATCGAATACAACATCGTGGCCGGGCCTGGGTATGCGCGTCCAGAATCGCCAGAGGTAATGGTGTGCCTTCTCTGCCTCGTTCGGCGCGCTGATGGCAATCACCCGGACGTACTCCACAGGCAGGGCTCTTACCAGTCTGCGGATGGCGCCACCCTTGCCGGCCGCATCAACGCCTTCAAAAACAAACACACAGGAAATGCCCGCCTGCTGGGCACGATGTGCCAGTTGATTGAGATTCGACTGCAGCGCAGCCAGTTCCGAGTCATAAGTGCTTTCATCCGCCGACAGCGACAGATCGATCTGACCCAGCAAAGACTGAGGGCTTAAACTGGGCGGTGGCGGAGTCAGATGCGGCTCAGGCTGGGGATGCATCAGGCGTGCCGCAAGCGCGTCGGCAATATGTCGGCCGATGGTCAGCGTTGCATAGTTCTGATCTGTGCTTTCAACAATGGACCAGGGTGCCGTCATGGAGTGGGTGCGACGCACCATGGCTTCGATCTGCACAAACACGTCTTCAGACTGTGTCAGCAGTTCCCAGTCATGCTGGGCAAAATCCCAGTGTTTGTCCGGGTCCTGCTCTGCCGCTTTGAGCCTTGCGCGCAGGATCTCATCAGGCAGATGCAGCCAGTACTTCAACACCAGCGCGCCATCGTCGACCAGCTGCTGTTCAAAGCGGTTTATGTGCTCCGCAGCGCGTTCGTACTGCGCTTTTGACCAGCCTTCCTGTAATCCAACCCGCAGAAAGGATGTGGGCCAACCGCCCAGATAAACGCCAATCTGACCATCTCTGGGCAGGCGACGCCAGTATCGGCCAAGCACCGGACGTTCCGCATCCTCGCTGTGATCGGTACCGAAGGTGATGTGATTCTGCAGATACCGCGCATCCATCCAGTCGTGCAGGGTGCGAAACAGATTGACGGCACCGGGACGGTCGTCCCCGGCAATCAACAAAACAACGGAAAAATTCTGCTCACGCAGATCAAATTGAGCATTCAGCAGATCAACACGTAACGCGCCAATCTGCCGATCAAACTCATCTTTACTGATGGCGTTGCCAATTTCAGCTGCAGCAAAAAGACCTGATGATTCGTTCACGACAACCCATTACCCAACAACCCCGGACGCGACCGAGTATGCGGGAAAAGGCGCCGGGGCTGAAGCGGGCTTTAATCTGCCGGCGCATCCAGTTGTTTTGCCAGCGTCACCAGGCGCTCATGAAATGCGCCCGCCAACAGAGAAGCCGCCGTGCTCAGGGCAATGACCATGTAAAGCCGGGTTTCCACAATGACGCCGAACATCGTGCCAAACGAGGCCATGGCAACAACCACAATCAACGCAGGCAGAATAATACGTGCCGCTTTGGAGCGTACCAGTGTGGGCGCGGCTACAAACAATTGAGTCATGTTCCTTTCCTGTAACTGAAAAATTCTGCAGATAAAAAAAGGGAGGCCGAAGCCTCCCCGAGGGACCCTATTGACAGGCCTGGGCTGGATCTTCGTTCAGCGCGTAATAAATCGCGAGACCGGCGGAGGCAATGCCGCCGGCGGCAAGCGCAAAGCCGATCAGCGGCGACGCTGCAACCCCGGCGGCAAGCGTCAAGCCGACTGCAGTGGTTGTCGCCAGCGAGTGCCCGCTTGAGGTACCCCCACTGACGGCTTCCATCTGTTCCAGGTCCAGTTCGTAGAAGGTTGAGTTGTTTTGCATTTTAGTTGCATCCAAGTTGAGAATCGGTACGGATTGGCAAACAGGATGCTTGAGGGTTTGCGCGCAAGGCAAGTCAATCAGGCCGATTTCCAGCGCTTTTCCACACTGCAATATCAGCCTGATATCAGAAATAGTGAATTGGCTTGTCAGCGCGCCAGTTGAATACGCCTGTTAGTATCCGACATGACCGCTGTCTCAGGACCCAGATTGCCCCAACGGGCAACCGCTGCCGAGATCTGACGCTGCCCACCAGATAGGCGGTGGGGCATGGCAAAAGTACCGGTTCGATTCACCGCGATCACTTCCCCCGCCGCGTTGCGAATCACCAGCGCCTGTTGATCTGCATTGTTCCAGCGATACAGGGTCTGTTGTGCTTGCGGCAGGACCTCCAGGGTCACATCGCCGGCACCCTGGGCCAGCTGCTGAGTGACCAGCACGCTATCACCGCGGCGGATCTCAAAATGATGGATGTCACTGGCCGGCATCGGCACCCGGAAACTGAAACCGTAACTGCGCTGCACATCTTCAATGGTCAGCCGCGCAAACGCCTGACTGATCAGTTCCACGCCATGAGCATCCCAGGCCCGGAACAGATACTGGTCCTGCCCTTCGTCACCCAACGCCGCCATCGGGTGATACTGTTCTACCGGCAGGGCGCTGAAGCGAGACAGACCTGTGTCCGTCAATCGACCCGAAATCAGCAGGCCCTGGCTGATCGGCGGACCAAAGCCGATGGGTGAACCCAAACGATGCTGAAGGGCGCGGGAAAAGTGATAGTCGCTGACCCAGAGATCCCGGCAGTAACTCATAAAGTCGCGCCTGGTATCCGTCGGTTCCACCAGGGTATTCTGCGTGACGTCATAACCCCAGGTTGTGACTGCGGCATCCGCGTAGGGATAATTGTTATCCGCACCCGGAGCGTCGCAGCCGGGTGCGTGCCCGAGATTCAGATTGTGGCCCATTTCATGCGCAATCACATAGGCCTCACCACCCAGATCAATACTGACGCTGACCGGATACCCCACAAAACCGATACCCGCCGTGGTGGCGTTACTGCCTCCGGGCGGCACAATGACGCCGTGATAAAGACGGTCGCTGCCATCCAGATCGCGCAGATCGGAAATCTCCATCAGCAGATCTTCCAGATCATAGGCGCCGGTATAGACATAGGGTGTGCGGATATCAATATCAAGCTCGCCGATGGGCAACACCTGTAAAGCCTGACGCATATAGTCAGCGCTGTTCAGATCCGGTGTTTCACCGTTAAACGTCACGGGTACAAACGTGACCCGCAGCGGTGCAAGCGCCGCTATATCAAGATCCAGGCTGCCGTTGGCGGGGTAAGTCACCGGATTCGAAAACGGCGCAACTTCCACCTGAAACGTCATATCCGCGGACACCACACTCTCAGGCAGAACCACATAATGGCTGGCAGAAAGGATCGATTCGTCCGCAGGTGTGTCGGCGATGGATGGGGGCGTTTGCATGGCAAAAGTGACCGCTGCCTGACCCGGACGCTGAACCACCACACGGGCATCCGGCACCACGCCGCTGCCGGTGACAAACGCACGCACCAGCAGCTCTCGTCCTGCCACAATATCAATGGCTGGCGTATTGGCAATGGCGGAATCAAACGCTCGAGCACCCTGATTCAACAGCACCCTCGCCACGGCTACATTCTGAGTGAGCGGCGCGCAGCTGAGCTCAACAGGCACCGTCACGTTGCCTTCATCGGCATCGTTGGTTAGCAGCAATAAACTGCCTGACTGATCAGATGCGCCACAGGTTACGCTGATGGAGATGCTGGCCGACACGCCTGGGGCCAGGCTACCCGATTGCGGTGCACCTATGGCCACCCAGCTGGCGCTGGATTGCAGTTCAAAGGTTAAGGCCGCATCACCGGTATTGGAAAAGTTAACCGTGGCATCAGCGGTTTCATTCTCGTCAAGGTCAAACGCCAGCGCCATTGGGCTCAAGCCACTGAGTTCAGGTGCCGTTGGCACAGGTGGCGGTGGCGCTTGCGCTGCCGGCGTGCTGCTACCCGAGCTGCTGCCGCTGCCACAGGCTGAGATAAGGCTGGAAACAAGGACAAGCTGGAGTACGCCGAAGAACAGCCGCGATACCTGCATGATGGACGCTCTGAAACACAAACGTCTATCAAATCAATTTACACAGGCGGCAACCGTGATGGAAAAAGCGTTTTAGCAAGCCGGCTGGGTAGAGTGTGACTTGCGTCACACTCTAATTTCCCTTTGAAGTGTCCTGGTATTTAACCTGCTGTGGTCAGTGGTTTCAGGACCAGTTCAACACGGCGATTGAGCTGACGGCCGCTGGGCGTGCCATTATCAGCAACCGGATAGTGAGGCCCGACACCCAGGGTATAAACACGGGTAGAGTCAATGCCGGTGGCTTGCAGATACGTTGCCACGCTGCGCGCGCGGCGCTCGGACAGGTCCATGTTGTACTGCACGGACCCAGTGCTGTCTGTGTGTCCGGTGACATCAATCAGCGTCTGTTTGTACTCTTTCAATACGAGACTGACAGAGTCCAGAACAGGGATGAAGTCGCCACGCAGATCGCTGCGATCCACATCAAACGTGATGTTGCCGGGCATGTTCAGAATGACGTCGTTACCCATACGGGTGACGCTGACGCCACTGTTCTGTAATTGCTGGCGCAGGCGGGATTCCTGGGCATCCATGTAAGCACCCACCGCGGTGCCGCTGAGCGCACCAACGCCGGCACCAATCAGCGCACGCTTGCGGCGCTCGTCGGCATCATCACCCGTTAACGCGCCGATAACAGCGCCGATACCTGCACCGATTCCCGCGGCTTTGGCCTTATTGGACGCTTCGCGCTCGCCGGTGTAGGGGTTGGTGGTGCAGGCGGTGAGTACCACAACTGCAACACCGAGAATGAAATTACGAATTACCATGAGGACAACTCCCGTTTATTTGGTGGGCGATTATGCCAGCATTCGCTGAATAATAACTGAACTGGGACGCAGATTGAGAACAACCACTCTAACCCTCACACCAACACCTGTTGTTTTGTGCCACGACTGCCTAGAATCATCTTTCGATCCTCTGTTAGATGTTGAATAGATGGACAAACAGCGTTGGCAGGCTTTACAGGCCATATTTCACCAGGCACTGGAAAGGCCGCCGGAAGAGCGTCAAGCCTACGTCGACGCACACGCGCCCGACCCGGAACTGCGTCAGGAAATTCTTGATCTGCTCGATGCCGAGCACGCGGATGATCTGCTTGTCGATCCTGCAGCGGCAATTTTAGCGGATGACCTCAATCTGGAAGGCGCCAGGATAGGCAACTACCAGGTTATTGAGCAGATAGGCACCGGGGGTATGGGGTCAGTGTACCTCGCCAGCCGCGCCGACGGCGCCTTTGACAAACAGGTTGCTGTAAAAATTGTCAAAAAAGGCATGGACAGTGCAGCGGTTGTCGAACGCTTTGCTCAGGAGCGACAGATCCTCGCTTCCTTGAATCACCCTCACATTGCCGGCGTTCTGGATGGCGGTGTCACGCCTGACGGACGCCCCTACTTTGTCATGGAGTACGTCAACGGTATCCCCCTCACCGAGTACTGCGACGAACAGAAACTCAGCATTTCCCGACGCCTGCAGCTTTTTCGCCAGGTTTGCGACGCGGTTCATTACGCTCACAGGAATCTGATTGTTCACCGCGACCTGAAACCCAACAACATCCTGGTTACCTCTGACGGTGAACTTAAGCTGCTTGACTTTGGCATCGCCAAGCTGCTCGAACAACGCAGCGATGAACTCCAGACACAGACCGGTGCAATCCTGGCTACTCCGGCCTACGCAGCACCTGAGCAGCTGACCGGAGGCGCCATAACCACAGGTACCGACGTCTACGCTTTAGGTGTTCTGTTGTACGAACTGCTTGCAGGGAGACGGCCGTTCGAAGCCATGCGAACACCCCAGGAATACCAGGCACTGATTCTTTCCGGCGATCCCATCCGCCCCAGCACCGCCATTACACAAATGCCGATGGCAACAGAAGACGGGCAGGCAAAACGCGATCCAACTACACTCGCCGCCACGCGAAGTGTGGCGGCTCGCCAGTTGCGCAGTCTCCTGCGCGGCGACCTGGATACAATATGTCTGACCGCATTAATGAGAGAACCGGAGCGGCGTTACGATTCCGTTTCCGCGCTGGCAGACGACGTTTCCCTGCATCTGCAGGGTTTACCCATTCAGGCGCGTCCGGCCAGTCTCCTCTACCGCGCACGTAAATTCTATAACCGTCACCAGATTGGCGTGTTTGCTTCCGCTTGTGTCGCTCTCGCATTTATCGGACTGGCCGGGTATTACACCACCGCAATCACTCAGGAACGCGACCTTGCGCTCACAGAAAAAGCCCGTACCGAAGAGGTGGTACGTTTTGTAACGGGCCTGTTCCGCGCCGCCGACCCAGCCCAGGCCAAGGGAGAAGACGTTACCGCACGAGAAATTCTGGCTGCCGGTGTGACACAACTGGAAACCGAGATGCAGGACAGACCGAAAATTCAGGCCACAATGCGCAGGGTGCTCGGTGAGGTATATTTCGAACTTGGCGTCAGCGACACGGCAGACGAGTTATTGAACAAAGCACTATCTACTCAGCTGGAAGCCACTGACACAGAACCGCTGGATATCGCGAGAACTTATCTTGCCCTGGGCATGCACGAACAGACCATTGGCAATTTCGACGCGGCTGCCCAGGCCTTCGAAAAAACCGCGGCGATACGCGCGGCCGAGCTGCCTGCGGATCATTACGACGTCCTGGAGGTAGTCAGTGCGGAAGCGTTCCTGCAGGAGACATTGGGCAACTATGATGAGGCCCGCGTTCTGCACGAAAAGGCGCTGGCGATGGCCAAACGACTGGCCAGTGATGCTGCAGACCCAACCGTTGCGTTTCAGATGGCAAAACTTGCCAGCGTCATCCGTCTGCAGGATAAGCCACAGGAGGCAGAGCCACTGTTGCGCGAAGCACTTGCCATTGCGGACCAGATTTACGGCGGCCCTCACCCAACCTCCGATGAAACCAGACGCCAGCTTGCAGAGCTGCTCACTGAACTGAGACAGTTCGAAGAAGCACAAGCCATGTTTGAAACGCTTATCGATTCCCGCACCCGAACACTGGGACCCAACCACTACGAAACAGGCTCTGCCTGGAACAGTTATGGTCATCTGCTGAGTGAAATAGGCGACGATCATGGCGCTATCGACGCCTACAATAAAATGTTGGAGATCACCCGCAACGCTTACGGTGATACCCACCCTTCATTGGCCGCCGGGTATAACAACGTCGCCGTCATGAGCCGCAACCTCGAAGATCTGAGCGGCGCCGAGGAAAGCTATAAACTCAGCATTGCCATGCAGGATGCTGTAGGTCTTGAGCCAGACCATCCTAACCGAGCCTATCCCATGGCGGGCCTGGGCCGGGTTATGCTTCTGCAGCGGCGGTTTACTGAAGCGCTGGAACAGTTTCAGAACTCGTTTAACCTGCGCAAAGCGCATTTTGACGACAACCACGTGCTGCAACTGGAACTGTTAAGTGACCTTGGCGCAGCGTTAACGGAACTGGGTCGGCACGACGAAGCTGAACCCCTGTTACAAAAATCCTATACGGGCTTTGAAGAGAATTGGGGTCTGGACGATCCGCGTACCCAGCTGACCGCAGCCAGATTGGTCCGCCTCTACAGCCTGACCAACCAGCCCGCCCTGGTCGAAACGTATATTGGTAATGCCTCCACACAGGAGCAGGATCAGATGCTGCGCTACTTCTGACAACGTCAGCACCCTGCTCCGGATAACCGCCTTAACGACAACGTTAGCGGCGCTCTCTTTCAGAGAGCAACTGGATGATACGCAGAACCGGGCTGGTACGGATATCCTCTTCACATAGACCGTCGGTACCTTCAACAGTACCTTCCGGATCCACAGGGCAGAAATCCTCATCATCACGGGCACCATCGCCATCGGTATCGGCAAGCGTGGGGTTGGTACCCGCTTCGAACTCTTCCAGATTAGTCAGTCGATCACCGTCAGGATCCGCTGCGGCATCCGCAGGACTGTTCAGGTTCAGACCATAGGTCTGTTCAAACACATCTGTCATACCATCACTGTCCGTATCTGTCTGATCTGCAAGGAAGGTCACCCAGCTCGCAGCAGTATGTTCATCCAGCAACGCAGCAGATGTGGTTGTCACATCTATTGCCACCGGCACACCCAGATCATAGATCAACGGTGCACTGTCGGTACGCACGACACGGATCGTCGCCGTAAACGATTCACCCGGCGCCAGCGAAGCTTCTTCACACGCCAGCACACCACCATTCAACACACAGGCACCACTGTGGGCAACAATCTGTGAGACTTCAATTTCCGGTGTGGTCACGTGTGCCAGGTTGACATTGGCGGCGTTTAATCCAGCCCACCCTTCGGGTTGGATATTTGTGACAGACAGCTCAAGGTCAATAAATGTACCTGTGGTTTCTTCCTGATCTGCCGTCAGACGCACCTCCAGCGACACAAGCTCCTCGACTTGCACCGCCTCAACTTCGCAGGGGAAATCGCCGCCAGGCGCGCCATTAGCGATACAGGTAAACACTTCTGCCGGACCCGCCGAAGCAAACGTGTGGTCTGACACCATGCGGCCATAGCCAACCCCCTGTACAGGTTCAACAATCTTGATACCTTCAAGTCGGGCTGGCTCCGGACCATCAGGACCATCCGGGTCAACAAAATCGCCGTTGTAATCTGTGTTTTCCGAACCCCAGTTCACAAACGCGTTAGCCGGTTGCGTTGAACCGTCGTCACTGTAACTGGCCACAAGCGTGACAGGAAATCCGCGCCCAACCCTGGGTGGTAACACCAGCTGCTCGATCACCGGCTGGTCGTCAACGGCATTTACCGTGAAAACGATTTCGCCGGGTTCTGAATCAAAGACGCCATCGTTGGCAACAAACTGCAGTCGATCTTCCCCAAAAAAGTTGGCATCCGGCGTATAGGTGCGATTAACACCAGTACCTGAAAGCACACCGTTTGCGGGAGACTCAGTCACCCGAAAGGTCAATGTATCCAGCGGATACACATCGTCGGTACCAATGACGCCATCCGGATCATCGCCGGTCAATGTCAGCGCTATCGACGTATCTTCATCAAGCGCCAGTGCCTGGGAAAACACCTCTGGCGGCCTGAAATTGCGGTTCACCTGAATCGTCACCGTACCCAGATTACTATCTGCCAGGCCGTCTGACGCGCGGTATGTGAAAGTGTCCAAGCCGCCTTCCACCTCATTATGGAAGTTGAAGTTAGACACATACGTCACGGTGGCTGAATTGTCAGTAATCTCTTTCAGGGGTGTCGTTTCGAAGACGTGTACAAACGATTCGTCCTGATCAACCACATAAAAGTTTGTCGAGTTAACCGTGACGTTAGATACCCGCCCCATGTTGCCGAGAATAAACCCTGGCTGGTCTCCCTGGTTAATTCCGGTGCCGGTTGAGCGCGCCTGGCCGCCCGGTGTGCCGTCTTTCGCAAAGCGCTGCACTCGTCCGGAGTCTGCCACGTAGAGCACATCGTTAGGGTCGAGATCCATAAACACAGGTCCGGCAAACTGTCCTGGCTCGGTTCCATAAGAGCCCAGACGATTGAGCCCATCCTCCATTCGACGGTCCGGTAATATGCAGGTGTCATCGGTGCACGCGTACCCCCTGCTGCGTCCGTTTTCCACATCACAGGCATTGTTCGTGGATGAATCACAACGACCCATCCAGCCGACGTAATCGCCCATGACTAAATCGCCAGAACCATCAAAATAGGAGGGTTCAAATTTATGTATGCGGTTATTGCAGGTATCGGCCACGTACAGCGAGCCTTCCGAATCCACTTCCATGGGAAAACCCGTCCAGCTGTTGCCATGCTGCCCGGACAGACACAGAAACTGTTCACCATTTCGCAGCGCCCCACGGTACTTGTCCTCCATGGAGTTATCGTTCTGCGTGACGCCGTCAGCAAAATCTGCGCGCACATCAAAGACAAATACCCGACGGCGATCCGTCACGTAAATCAATCCGTTGGTGCTGTCTACCCGGGCGTAGGAAAGAGATTCAGGAACAATAGGATCATCCAGGCCCAGCTCGGCATTTTCAGTTGACGCAAAATCAAACGTCCAGCTGTCACCGTTAAACAAGGCACCCGTTGGGGGTGCATCTTCAAGATTAGAAAAAATCTGCGTCAGAAACAGACGGGTACTGCTGCCAGCACCACCGCGACTGAACACATACAGAAAACCATCCTGGTCCTGCACAAATGTATTTGACGTACCGCCATATTGCACCGCGCCAAGAAACTCATTATCCGCATTCCATTTGGACAGGCGCTCTATGGTACGCGCCCGGGTACCGGCCATATCACACTGCCAGTAACGGTCAATCAGATAATAGTCACCTGAGTCTTCCACGTGAATAAACTGTGGCTGATAGGGAAAATCCCGGCGGATGCGAACGTTTGCATTGATCGGGTTGCCGTCCTCGTCCACCCAGAAATCCGGATTGTTACAGACGTTGTCATACAACCAATCATCGCGCTGACCGGTGGGTAGTAACGCAAACTCCTCACCATAAGGTCCGGTGGGAGAGGATCTGTAATCCTCGATAAAAAATGGCAGGAGTGGCGCGACAAAATCGCCATTGCCGGGTCGGCTTTCAATGCGAAGTTCCAGCGGGTCAAATACACCGTCAATGAAATCCATGTCGGTGCCGCTTAAAACAATATCGACGGGTTCAGAGGTCAAAGTGGTCGCCTGGACATCCAGAACCGCAGGCGCTGTATTTTCTCCCAGGGGTTTCACGGTAATCAGCTGATTCCCCATGCTGGCGTTACCGCTGGCATCCTCGGCAGTCCAGACCACCGGCGTGCGACTGTTGAGGGGAAATGTGTCTGGCGCATCGCTGAAAATACGCGGCGTGGCATCCGCCAGATCAACCACTCTGGGCACACCCAGCTGAACAGTCTGGGCATCCACCTCAGTGGCTTGAGCCGGATCAATTTCAATCACTTTACCCGGCGGTGTGACCATAATCGGCGCTTGGGTGTCTTCGACTACGATGGTCTGGTAAGCAAACACCCGATTATTGTTACCAGAAGGTGTCGGGCCCATGTCGGTACCGGTCCAGGTCACGCTGGTGGCGCCGATGCGTAACAGGTCTGGCAGGTTGTTACTGAGACCGGCGGATCTGTTGCACGGATCAAACACAGAGATATCTGCCCGCAGGTCGTCTATGACCCGCTCAAGTTGCACGCCGCCAAAATCCGTCGCTTCGAGCGTTATTGTCGGTAGAACCGCATTATTGACCTGACTTATACCGTTGTAGGTCACCACCGGCGGCAGCTGATCATAAACCGTTACCTGCTGGTTATATCGTTTGGTCGCCGAAATGGCCTCCCAGCCGGTTGCATCATCCACCAGGCCAAGGATGTAGAGTTCAGCCGCTTTTTCTCCAGCTGCGCGCACACCAACCTGCAGTTTTTCAACCATCCATTTTCCAGCGCGCTTGAATATGCCCGCCTGTTTTGCCGCTTCATCCGCATTGCCAGCAGCCGCAGCGGGCGCAGATTTTGCCGCTTTGAACTTGCTGTAGGCCATGAAGTACATGGCCGTTGGCAGCGCAATGTCCAGACCCAGGTCGACAACGGTATCCGCGCGCCATTCAATGGTGTGGCGACCCGCTGGCAGACTGACATCATTCAGAGCGCGAGCGATACCCTGTACTTCACCATCGTCGTTGAAAATCACTTCACCGTTACGACCCGTATAAGCCGGTCGGAGTATTGGGTTGTGTACTGATACGCCCACTTCGGTGTTGAAGTGGAACACCTGAGGGGCGCCCAACGGACCCCAGTCAGACGGAAACGGGCTGAGGGGATTTGGAATGCCATAAATGGTCGAGTACATCGCCTCGCCCTGAGGCAACTCGAAGTCATAGGTGCATTGGTCACTGGAAGTAGGTGCAAAGGATCGATCGGATGGTTCGATAAAAGAGGCTGGAAAGCCTTTCAGTGCCAAACCGGTACCGTAAGCAATAGTCTCTCCAGCAAATGCGGTGAACGGCTCGGGGATCAGGGCGGTCAGCGTGCCGCCGAGGTGGGCACCACCCAGGACTGCGAGAGCTGTTTCGAGGTCGTTCTCGTCGTCTACGTCGGCGTCTGCGGCGTGTACTGTGGGTAGCGACAGCAGTGTCCATAATAGCGCTGCCGGTAAGCTCAGTTTTGTCAGGTGCATCATCACGTTTATCGCCTTTCCATATTTCTTTTGCGCGCCCCGTTAAGGGAATCATGGTGCAAGAATCTATCTTTAACTTTTATATAGACGTTAAAGCAGCGATTACCTGCTAATGAAAGTTACGGATCGATCGGCAAAGCTATACTTACAAGCGGAAATGAGAGGCATTTAGTTACTCACAATTGCCAGATCCGCTATCCTCTCGCGCAATGGATGCGCAAGTTACAGAGTTGTTGAATGACCTGGGAAAAGGTAAACAAGGTGCCCGCGATGAGCTGTGGCCAATCATCTACCAGGAACTACATCAGCTCGCAAAATACTACATGCAGAATCAACGCCCAAGCCATACTCTACAAGCTACCGCACTTGTAAACGAAGCGTTCGTTAAACTTGTCGATGTCAATGTAAAAGGTCAGTCGCAAGGCCAGTTTTTGGCGCTTGCTGCCAGCGCAATGCGAAGCATTCTCGTGGATCATGCCCGTGCCAAACTTAGCCAGAAAAGAGGCTCCGGCGCTGTTCAGCTCACGTTGAGCGATATTGCATCCAGCCAGGTATCTCATGAAGAAGTCATTTACATAGATCAGGCTCTTGCGGCGCTTGCAGAAGTCGATGAACGAATGGCAACCATTCTGGAATTGAAGGTATTTGCGGGACTTACGCATAACGAAATCGCAGACTATCTTTCGCTCTCGTCATCCACTGTGCGCGCCGATCTTCGGTTCGCAAGTGCCTGGCTTCGTCAAAAAATATCCGATTCCGAAGCCACAGGATTTTAAGTCGGGTTAACTGTTATCCGGGTCGATGTAGGCGCCAATACTGATACGCTTTAAATCTTGTGAGTCCCTGGCTTCAACCCCATCCGGGTCAATAAAAATACCTACTTCCAAGCGCCCTTGCGTAACTTTTTCAGTAAGTTCCAGAGGGTCTATGAAACTGCCTGCTGCAGTCGGCTTGCGCTGATTGGAAGTATTGTTTGCCAGAGGATCAATATAGTCTCCAACAGACGCGGGAATTCTATGCAAAATTGTCTGGTCCGGGCTTGCAGCCATTGGATCGATAAACTGAGTAAAAAAGGCTTGTGCACGTTTTTCTGAGGATTCATTTTGATCCGAGCCCAACTGCTCAACCAATTTGTTTTTGGTGCTTCCAGCATATGGTGAAGCCTCGCTAGCATCCACAATCCAATCATTCAGGAAGGTTAGAGGTGGCTCAGTTCCACCACTTTCCCAGGCTTGATAAACAAAAAACAATCCTGCCAACGTTAGTATCGCCAAAGTATTCCTGATCATTGCTTCTACCAGCTTAGGGCTAAGGGTGAATTACCTATAAACCTGAATTGCGGTACCAGTACAGTGGCCATTGATTTTTCGCGAATCATCCACCTTGATGCGAACGCGAGACTGAACCGCATAGGCAAGCTGAGCAGTATCAAACAAACGCACCGCATTGTTTCGCGATGGCCAGTCACCGACCTCTGGGGCATCGCAGGCAAAGGTCACCCATCGATCTGAAGCCCCTGAGGGTGTGGAGCAATCGAGAGGGACACTCGAAGTGCTGGAAGTTGTGATATCGCGGTCCAAAAGGGCCATACAACCACCGTTGATCTCGTTATCCGTCACCAGAATTCGTACGATCTGTGCACCCACTATATCTGCCTCCAGAGCTGAAACATTTCCAGCTTGAGCAATAGCAAAACCAATCGCTGCGAAGATAAGCACTTTGCTTTTCATATCCACCTCTTAAACAAGTATTACTTTTTATAAGACGGGATCTTGCGGAAAAAGTGGTGATTAAATTAGCTAAGATGCTTTGAGGAGAGACAGACCCGGGAATCGGTAGCAGATTGCAATCGGATATTTCGTCTAAATCACCTAACCCATTTGAGTGCAGGTAGGTTTATTCTGTGGATTCGTCTCTCTCAAAACGGACACGTTATAGGAGAGAGATCAACTAAACTAAAGACTCTTACTTCCATCGGCACCTGCAGACTAGTACGCATTGAATAGGAATGGCCTACGAGTGCCGGTTTACGGGTCGGTGCCACTTCTACCCGTCTGTTCTGCAAAACTCGAAAGTACGGATACAAGTCTTGTCACTTTGATGCCATTCTGCCATCACGACGCTCTTTAAAAGGACGGCGTAATCGTTATAGACCGCGGATTCGCGATGATCCCTTCCATATAGAATCTAATCGAATTTCCACCGACATCAAGTTTGAGCGGAATAACTCCGTTTGTGTAGGGATACTCATTATTCGTCGCACCGGCCGCCGATGTGTATGTCCTTGTTCTTTCTGCAACGAAAAACGGTATCAATACACCAATAAAATCTGGGATCATCGAACTTTCTGTTATTTCAAAACTGGTTACTGGACTCTCTACTTCCCACCAAAACGCTTCATTTGTTCGCCAGGTGTCGTGCACCCGTAAGTACTCTATGCCCTCTTCAACTTTGTATCCGCTGGTTTGGCCCCGGTTTAGTGAACAGTTTCGTTTAGAGTCATTTGCTCATATTTGAGTGGACTCATCCTGCCTGCCGACCCATGGGGCCGACGTCGATTGTAGAAGCGTTCGATGTAATCGAACACATCCATTCTTGCTTCAGCTCGGGTGCGGTATCGGCGGCGATACACCCGTTCCCGCTTTAGAAGCCCGAACCAACTCTCCATAGCTGCATTGTCGTAACAGTTGCCTGTGCCACTCATCGAACATTCAATGCCATGGTCATCCAACAAAGAACGGAAGTCATCACTGGCATATTGGCTGCCACGGTCAGAGTGATGCATGAGATCACTCCCAGGCTTCCTTTGCCAGATCGCCATCATCATGGCACTGATCACGAGGTCCCGGTTCAGCCTCTCACTCATCGACCAGCCGACGATGGCTTTCGAGTACAGATCCATCACTGCGGCCAGATAAAGCCAGCCCTCGCCGGTACGGATATACGTGATGTCGGCGACCCAGCGCTGATTGGGCTTTTCAGCAGTGAACTCCCGATCCAGCTGGTTGGGAGCGACGCGGAAGCCATGATTCGACTGCGTGGTGACTCGATAGCGCTTCTTTGGACAACCCTTCAAGCCCAGCTCCTGCATAAGCCTGGCGATCCTCCTGCGGCCAATGTGGAAGCCCAAATCCAGGAAGCCGTCTCTTACCTTGCGGCTGCCATAGACACCATCAGACTCCTCGTAGATCTCGACGACCTTTTTCTTGTACCGCCGATCATCCATCGAGCGTTGGCTGGGCGGTCGGCGCAGCCAGGCATAGAAGCCGCCGGGTTTGACATGGAGTAGGCGGCACATCATGGCTACAGGCAATTCATCGCGGTGATCCGCTATGCACTGATACTTCACTTCGTTTCCTTGGCGAAGTATGCCGCCGCGCTTTTTAAAAAATCCCGTTCCTTTTTGACCTGAGCGAGTTCCCGACGCAGACGCATTAGCTCTTCATCCCGGGCAACACCCTGGCCAACAAATGCTTTGTTGCCATGTCGAGTGTTTTCCCGTTTCCAGCGGCTCAGAATATTGGGCCTGATGCCCAGATCGCGAGCCACCCCGGCAACTGTTTGGCCGGGTTGGCTCGCTAGCTCAACCGCTTCCCGTTTGAACTCAGGCGAGTACTTTCTTCTCGTTCCCATAAACACCTCCCACGCCATTATGGCGCTTAACTAAGGTGTTCACTATTCCGGGGCCAAACCAGTGAATAGGCATCGTACTGAAGGGCGGGCGATGTACACCGTTTACAGAGTTCCCCATAGTACCGATTTGTAGCGTGGTCTGAACGAACGTGCCAATTCGGAGATCAGGATTTATTTGATCAAGATGAGCGTAAATTGAGAAAATATTGTCGATTGGGTGACGAATTATGACCGTGTTTCCAAGATTGTTACCCACTTCGTCGTAATCGACGATTCTATGCAGAATCCCTTCGGCGGCTGGGAACACCGCTATTGAATAAGGGTCAATGGGTTCGCCCGATACGTCCATATCTAGACCGGTATGGATGTTATTGCCTTCAAGGTAGTTAGTCGACAAATCACTGGACGGGAGTAAGCAAAGACGACAGCCATAGTCTTGGGTAGGTACGGCACCGGCAATTGGCCAGTCAAAGACCTCCGCATGAGCATCGAGGCCAGCGAACAACGCAATTAACAGCCCGGCAAAGTATAACCTCATCAGTTCCGACCTCGATACTTACAAAACATTTCTAACACTATTGCTTGAAACCAGCTCACCTCGCGCGTGTATCCAGAGAAAATCTTGAGTCGCAAAGTCACTTCGCGACAAAATCACTGAGCTGACAGTATGGGTTTTCATTTCAGAATTGGGTCGTTAGTTTCGACAACCAATGTCAGGGAATTTTCTCCAATAGTAAAGGCGACTTACAAATTATTACGTTTGTTCAGCGAGTTGATCAGCCTTTAATTGGCAGATCGTCGGGATTTTAATAACAATAATCCTAACGCGCGCGGCTCATGCTTTTCTCATGGAGCCAGGCACAACAACTTGTAAGGCAAAATCAGAAACGTCACTGCTGCTGTGGGTGGCGACAATTATGGCAAAGGCGAGCGCGGTAAACTCTTCCGCAGAGACACAACTCCTGGTGATCATCGGATCCGAGCAGTTGCTGGCACATGACGTTGGGCTAAAACAAGTACCGAATGGAACTTGTTCCTAAAAACTTCATTCGCGGTACTTTCTTTTTCCTTACCAGCTGCGGGCTCAATTTACCACCCCAGACCATATCACTCCCCTCATCTCGACAGGAACGCTTGAAGTACCGGAGTTCTTGACACAATTATAGTGCCCCTCTATCTAACCAGATTGAGAGCTTTTAACTCCCGTCGAAGCCTATACTAACGGAGAATGAATCGAGGAAGCTTTTCGGAGATGTTTTGCGAGTGCTCTATTAAATTTAGTGTCGTCAAGAGTTTCGAGCACATCAATGAGCGGCAGCATTGCGTTTTAGCCTACTTCAGCCAACTATTTCCTCATGCGCTGAACGCGGATAAGGGGTCCTTCAAACAGGCTTTAGAACATTGCGTCGGATAAGATAGTGCCTCAAGATTCGAAATTCGAGCAAACCATTTCCAAGAAAAAATCCGCTACGGCCGGTAGCATTTTCTACGTCGTTATTCGACGTTCGAGTCTGCTATCAAACACTTTAACCTGGCTCTATTTCGCTACAAACCATCGCGGCTTTCGAGTACTGGCGCAAAGGCTAATGAAGGGTTTTGCAGCTCGAGAAACATTGAGCTCAATGTTTCTCTGGTTACGAGAAAGCGCAGCAGCTGAACGCAGCACCCACGTAAGCTACTACGCCGGTTGGTTGAAAAAAACTACCAACAACCAGAGCGAACAGGAGCATGCACCAATCAACCTGGCGATCATAACTTGCGGCCAGAATGGCGTTCAGGGTGGCGGCCCTAGCCTTGTCGAGGAACTACTTCAGGTTGAAAAGGAATTTGTCCTCGTGTCGAACCCTGAGGTTGTTGTTGAACGTCATGCAATGGTACTGATGATGCAAGCTGCAGAAAAATCGGGCGCAGCTGTCGTTTACTGCGACGAAGACATCGTTTCAGAGATCGGAAGGCGCAGTAACCCTCTGTTCAAACCAGACTTCTCCCCAGAACTTCTTCGTAGATGGGATTATGTTGGGCCAGTCGTAATCGTGAGAACTGCGGCCATTAAGAAGTCACAGAGCCTGTCGGATGCGAAAACTATGCAAGAAATTATCTTGCGCCTGGCAAACGCGAACGAGCGAATCTTCAACTTGCCTGAAGTGTTAGTCAGCTGGCGCAAGCCCCGCCAAAAAGCCAGTCTTTCACCCACATTGGCGGCCGATGTCTATCGTGAAAAATACGGCTCGTCCATGGCAGCAGCATTGACCAATCCCGCTGAGCGTGCTCGATTACTAGCCAATCACTGCGTTTCGATCATTATCCCGACTAAAGACAGAGTCGACCTTCTGTCTCAGTGTATCGACAGCATCCGATCCAAGCGTACAGAAGTTAACTACGAAATCATTATCGTCAATAACAACTCCTCTGAACGCTCGACCAAAGAGTATCTAAAGCAGATTCAGTCGAGTGAAGACCCAGTAAAAGTGCTCAAAGCAAGCTACCCATTTAATTGGGCGCGCCTGAACAATGATGCAGCAGCGCACAGCACCGGAGACCTGCTACTTTTCCTTAACAACGATATTGAAGCCATATCCGATGATTGGCTCGATCGCCTGGCAGTTCAGGCATTGAGAGTTGATATCGGCGCCGTAGGCGCTCGATTAACTTACCCGAATGGCAATATTCAACACGCAGGCGTTGTTGTTGGTCTTGGCGAGTTTGCCGATCACATTTACACGGGATTCTGCGAAAAAACTATGGGGCAAACAGTTTTCATTCCAGCAGATATCGGGCGGGAAGTCCTTGCCTGCACGGGCGCCTGTCTGCTGGTAGAAAAGCAAAAATTCGACAGCCTGGAGGGTTTCAATGAAGATTTACCAATCTGCAGTGATGTGGAATTCTGCGTACGGGCCTTTAAGGCTGGCTACCGGACCCTGTACGAAGCTGATTCCAGGCTAGTTCACCATGAATCCGCGACGCGCAAATCGACCCCAATGCATCCCAGAGAAATATCTCTGGCCAAGCAGCTCTTTGAGCCTTACCTGTCCGAGGGCGACCCCTACTACAATAAAAACCTGAGCCTGCACGTAAGACTCCCAATGTTCGGCGATTGGTAGCTACAACTTCTACTGTTGACGTACTTACCCGGTGTTATATCTGGGCTGCACCGGGATAATGTTGTACCATGCGGCCGCTTCAGAACTGAAAGCGCGTCACCAAACAAATTGCATGAACCCTATACGCCGATCTCCCTGGGCTCTAGCAACGAGCCTTTTGACAAACCGCTCGCTCATTCGCTCTTTAGCGTCTCGAGAAATTCAAAAAACATACAAAGGGTCTTATCTCGGCTTTTTCTGGCTGTTTGTACAACCCATCGCCATGCTGTGCGTCTACGGTTTTGTCTTCGGTTTTGTGTTGCAAGCTCGATTTGGCATAGAACAGGAATCTGAGCTGTCATATGCGCTGACCCTCTTTGCCGGACTTTTATGCTTCCAGGTATTCTCCGAGTGCCTGACAAGGTCACCAACGCTGATCACAAGCCACGTGAACTATGTAAAGAAAATTGTTTTTCCTGTAGAGCTGTTAGCGATCGCGATTCTCGCTTCCGCGCTCTTCAGAGCTGTTCTATCGTTCGGCATTTGGATGGTGTTCTTCGTTTCGGTCTATGGCGCCCCGCACACCACCATTTTCTACGCTCCGCTGGTGTTTATTCCACTTTGCGCATTTTCGATCGGGGTTGCTTGGATATTCAGCGCGTTGGGTGTGTACATTCGTGATTTAAGTCAGTTAGTTGGTGTCTTATCCACTGCCACGCTTTTTCTTTCCGCCATTTTCTATCCGCTTTCACTGATCCCTGAAAAATATCTATATCTGATGTATTTCAATCCGATGACAAGCATCGTTGAACTGTTGAGAACAGTTGCAATTAGAGGCGAACATCTCCCGCTTACTGAGTACACATTACTGACTGGCATCTCTATCCTTTTTATGTGCTTTGGCTTCTGGCTTTTTCAAAGCTTACGACGTGGTTTCTCCGATGTCCTGTGACACCGAGGTTGCAATTGAAGTTAATGACCTGGGCAAAGCCTTTGCTGTGTACACAGATCCAACAGATCGATTAAAACGCGGCATTTTGCACCGCCTGTTTCCTTCTAAAAGGCAATCAGAGAACCTCTTCTGGGCGATACGAAGTATTTCGTTTACGGTAAAGAAGGGAGAATCTGTTGGCATTGTAGGACGCAACGGAGCGGGCAAATCCACACTATTGCAACTGATTTGCGGCACGCTGCAAGCTTCCGAAGGTACTTGCACTACACGTGGTTCAATAGCTGCACTGTTGGAACTGGGGTCAGGGTTCAATCCGGATTTCAGCGGTCGCGAAAATGTTTTCCTTTATGGACAGGTCCTGGGGATTCCTCAAAAACGGATGCAGGAACAAATTGATCAGATTCTCGCCTTTGCAGATATCGGCGAGTTTATAGACAGACCGGTTAAAACCTACTCTAGCGGGATGATCGTCCGACTCGCGTTTGCCGTTTCTGTCAGCAGAGAACCAGATATCTTGATAGTTGACGAAGCATTGGCTGTTGGCGATGAAGCCTTTAAGAGGAAGTGCTTTTCAAGAATCGATGAACTGCGTGCCCAGGGGACAACCTTACTATTTGTTTCACATTCCGCAAATCTTGTAGCAGAACTGTGCGACAGAGTCGTCGTTGTCGATCAGGGCGGGCTCATTTTCTCAGGGGAACCCAAGGTTGGGTTATCCTGGTATAGCAAGCTCCTGTTCGCAAGTACAAGCGAGCGGGAAGAGGTGCGTAGGCGCATACAAAATTTATCTGAAGCCTCTCTTGCTGAACCAGACGATCCAATAAACCCAAGCACCGAGAACAATACGCAAAACCCTGTCGAGACTGTAACGGCTTTTTATGCCCCGAGCATGGTTTCGGAAAGCCGTCTCGCTTATTCACCATCCGGTGCTGAAATTCTCAACGAACATATAGAAACCCTGGACGGTCAACGCGTTAATGTTTTAATTCCGGGTGAACGCTACGTCTATACCTACGATGTATTGTTTCTTGCATCCGTAACTGGCGTAGGATTCGGTATGATGATTCGATCAATCACTGGGACGGATATTGGCGGCGGTGTGTTTCCAAGCTGGCAAAAATACCTGTCCGAAATAGGACAAGGAGTGACCTACAAGGTACGCTTTGAATTCGACTGTCTACTGAATCCAGGAGTCTATTTTTTTAACGCTGGTGTACAAGGATCTAAAACTGGAGATTCTGATCCAGGCTATCTTCATCGGATCATCGACGCTGTGATATTTCGAGTCCTGCCGGCTGAACAGCAAATAGCCACCGGCCTGGTTAACCTTCGGATACTTCCAACTGCAATTTCAATAGAAGGGAAATAGAGTGGAACAAGAAAGTGCTCCAAAGACCAACAAACTGGTCGTTGTCCTCGGGATGCACCGCACCGGAACAAGCCTGATAACGCGCTCACTGCAGACACTGGGAATTGAGCTGGGTAACAATTTGATGCCGCCAGTCGAGGGGAACAATGCAAAAGGATTTTTCGAAGACCTTGAAATAAACAAAATCTGTAATCTTGCATTAGCCGAACAGGACTTAGCATGGGATCGAGTCGCTCCGGTACTGAGCCATACAAAAGAACCTTTTGCGTTCAGCGACGACATCATTGAAAAGGCGAAAGAAACCATATCCCGTAAACTGACAGAGGGTGAGATCTTTAGTTTCAAAAACCCCCGGGCCAGCCTTTTATTACCTTTCTGGCAACTGGTGTTTAGGCAAGAGAACATCGCTCAGTACTACATAATATCTGCCAGAAACCCAAGCGAAGTAACCGCATCGCTGGAAAAACGAGACGGGATAGATCCTTCCCTGGGGATGTTACTCTGGATAAATTACACCTTCTCAGCCATCCAGGGCACCAACGGTTGTGCACGAAAATTTATCCAATATAAGCAAGTGTTAGATAGCCCTGCAGAATCCTTAAATTTATTGGCCGATTTCCTGGAAATTCCAGATCATTCTATAGAGCAAGATGCAGTTGATGATTTCGTCTCAAACTTCGTAGATCTCAACCTTCGCCATCACCACACTGCGGACACATTCAACCGACAAAGCTCGATTCCAGAACTCGCACGTAAAATCTATAAACTACAGCAAGATCTCGCTACCGGTCGAATAGTAGATGCGTCCGATGAATTCGAAAAGGCATGGCAAAGTATCGAAAGGCACTATGAAAAACTGCTGATAGCATTTGAGGCCGTACATGCTATTGACAAGATGTACCAGGAGAATCTGCGCGAAAATTCCAGGCTTAGATCTGCACTTCTGAATCAAGCAAAACAGGGATCAGAAACCCTGGAAAATGTCCCTGAAGCCGACATTCGAGCTAACACCAGGTTTACACAACAACTAGAACTGGCCGTTAGAAACAGCGAATTGCGCGCTATGACCGCCGAGAAAAACAGCCTGCTGCAAGTTCTTGCGAGCGAAGAGTCAGACAGGCGAGCCCAGGAGCTAAAAGCTCAAATTGTTCACTCAACCTCGTTGTACAACACTTTGCTTAGCGAAAACGAGCAACTCAAAATACAGAACAAGAACCTGGGTAAGCGCAACGCTGCCTTGGCAGCAGAAAATGACCAACTTCCAAGCCGTGCAGAACTAGAAGCCAAAATCACATCATTGCATGCGTCGTTGAATTCAATTGAGAAAAACTACACGTCAAGAGTCAACGAGCTTTTCGAAAACAACAAAAAATCAAATGAGTTCTGGAAAAGAGAGCACGCCCTGCTCAGCGCGAAGCTGGCAACCTCGGAACAGGCAATAAAAAACCACACAGCACTGATAGCGCAATACGAAAACAGCAAATCCATCCGACTAACGGCTCCGCTACGGAAACTAAGAAGCATTAGCGTCAAGTTGTTCCAAACCAGCAGAGTAACACAGTCTGAACCCCGAACATTCTTGAATGCAGTCTGGCAAGCCCTTCCGTTCGAGAACTCCAGGATCAGGCTGAAAGAATTTGTCTTCGCAAATTCTGGTCATACCTTCGCCAACTTCAAGTCTTATCAGGGTTGGCTCGTGCACAAAAACGCGCTGGCCAAGCAGGCAGAGGATGTTCAACCCTTAAGGATAGAGACACCTACTCCACCTACACAACCCAATACTTCCGCAGACAATAGTGCCGATCAACATCCACTGCCCCACCAAAATCAGATTTGGGACAACACATCTGAAATCCTCGATCTGTTTACAAAAGAACCACCCGTACTCCACGAATACATTCCGTCACACATTCTTGCTGCAGCGAAATTGCTGATAGCAAACTCCAAATTAAGCGTGTCAGTAATCATTCCAACATGGAATCGTCAGGATACAGTTGTTCCTGCAGTTCAATCTGTTCTACAGCAGTCGTGCAAGGTTGATGAAATCATCATAAGTGACGACGGCAGCACAGATAACACGATAGAAGTGATCCGAAAAGAATTCCCTGGGGAACTTAGGAGAGGGTTAATCAGAATCCTGGAGAATACTCATGCTGGAGTATCTGCAGCCAGAAACGCCGGAATGCAAAAGGCAAGAGGGGATATCTTCGCGTATCTCGACAGCGATAATCAGTGGCGTAAAGACTACATCATGCTGATGAAAGCTGCGTTTGAGTCCAATGATGAAATAGTCACTGGATACGCTGGCTTACGCTCAGTCGATTTAGATACGGGTATACAGTTTGCTCGCGCGAGTTACTACGATCGTAGAAGGCTGATCGATGGAAACTTTATCGACTTGAATATTTTTTCCCATCGTCGCTTGGTTTACGACCAACATGGCGGTTTCGACGAAAGTCTAAACCGTCTCGTCGATTGGGAGCTAATAATTCGTTACACAAAGCACTATGAACCGATTTTCCTCCCTTTCGTAGGAGTTGATTACTTCTTGAGCGCAAGCACACTGAATAACATTACACACTCTGTGCCTCTGGACCACAATCGGGAAAAAGTGCTGCAAAAACACTTCATCGAGCGAATTCAGAAAGACCTCGAAGATCTGCGCATAGCATATTTTGTGTACGATTATCCCGCAAGGTCGCAGACTTTTGTCCTAAACGAAATCAGGTGGTTAGTAGAGCATGGCTGTGACGTGAACGTTTACTTTCACATCACACCGGAAGATGCCGCAGATTTAGACTTCACTGTCGATACTTATCAGGTTCCTGACTGCGATACGTTTGCAACTTTATTGCAGGAGCATAAAAGAAACATTTGCCATACACAATTTGCCTACCCTGGAGTCACTTTATTTGTGCAACCAGCATGCGAGCTTACCGATACGTTTTTTACGTTTATGCCCCACGCGGTAGATATTTTCCATCACAAAAATCGAGAGCGGAACAAAATCGGGCAGATAGCAGAAGATAAAAATTGCCTTCGCATTTTCGTTTATGGTGATTTCCACCGAAAGTTCCTTCTAGGCCGTGGCGTACCCGATGCGAAAATTGCATATGCATTTCAGGCTGTGAACCCGGAAGATTTTCCTGTACGCAAAAATTTTAATAAAGGCGATGAATCTAACAAAGTAATGCACGGAATTGTAATCGCGAGATATATTCAAAAAAAGGGAATCACATACCTGCTGGATGCACTTTCAAAGCTAAAAGAAGATGTTGTTTCTGTCACGATTTATGGCTGGGGCCCGCTGGAAGATCAGTTGAAAAAGCAGGCTGCAGATCTGCAGCTAAAGAACGTGCATTTCGCTGGTCCCATCCGGGGTAAAGACGAACTCGCTGCAGCGTACAGAACCGCAGACTTCCTTTTGGCGCCTTGCGTCGAGGCTGACGATGGCGATATGGATGGATTCCCAACAGTCATCCTGGAAGCCATGTACGCTGGGCTGCCCGTTGTTACGTCAAGTGTATCGGCCATCGACGATTACATTAGAGACGAGGTTGAAGCCATCGTCGTCAAACCCAAAGACGCCGACAGTCTTGCACACGGCATTCTCCGCTTACAACAAATGTCACCCGAGCGACGCCAGGGACTTGTCAATCAGGCGAACTCGTTCCTCGACAATCGTATTGGCACGTCCAAAACAATGCGCCAGCTACTCGACACATGGACCGGATATTCACTGGATATTCTCCTCGTTACGTTCAATGTCGAAGGATATGACGATCGAGCGGAAACCTTCGAAATTATTTCTCGAATATTCGCGAGAACTACTACCTGGTTCACTCTGACAATCATCGACAACAATAGCAGCCCAGATTTCTGGAACGAGGTTATAGACCACCTGCAGGGAGTCAGTAATGTTCGACTAATTCGAAAGAAAACGAATTCTTTATGTGGTCCTGCTACAAACGCTGCGTTGAAGCTCTGCAAAGCAGAGTTTCTGGTGTACATCTGCAGCAAAGAAGGTTTCATCAAGAGCCATGGCTGGGATAGGACTCTCGTCGACTACATGAGAGCGAATTCCAATGTCATTCTGGCTGGGTACAAAACCCATTTACCGAAATATACTTTCGGCGAAGAAATCTCTAATCATCCAGATTTTCCAAAATTTCGTGGTCAGAGTTTTGCAAGGGAAAATCCCAGGAGAGTGTTCGAGCATGTACAAGGCGGCATCTTTATCTGCCGCAGACAGGAACTGCTCGACGCAGGCGGTTTCAACCCGCTACTGCCGCAGGGCAATATGGATGTCGAATTGTCGTATTGGCTTGAGTCGCAGGGTCACACCTTAGGGTCTATTTCCAGCGTTTCATCCGTGACCACCAAGACATTACCTGCCATCGACAAGCGGATCACTGAAGAAACCTGCATCGCGCACCCTTTCTCGCTGGACAATGTCAGTCTGTTGGATGATCTGAATTCAAAAGAGATGAGCCGATGCTTGTTATGCGGCACCGAAGATAAATGTGGAGAATCAACCTTTGTGTTTGATAACACCGGCGCTTGTAGAGTCTGCTATTCGACTCCTTTCGGCCGGTCAATCTATCAGCTGATGGTCGCTCATCACCAAACTCATAAGCAAAAAACTATTGCAGTTCTCACCAACGATCACGCAATCCCCAGCTTACTCGCCGATCGTCTGTTCGAACGCGTTTATTGTAAATCTGATCCAGAGCAATTACTGCTTGCCCTGAAGGAGGCGCCAAAGAAGCTCGATTGCTTAGTCTTCGACACCGAGGAAGTCACCGATCCCGGCTCATTCCTGACAGAAATCACTGAACACCTCAACCTGAGTTGCAATATTTTCTATCCTGTTACAGCAGAACTTGAACCCAGTGCGAGTACTATCGAGAAAGCGCTTCTTCAAAAAGACTGGCGTGTTGTGGCAGAGACTATCCCGCAAACAAGCAAGGCGCTGAACCTTGACTGGAGAAACATACGCAAGTTGACGCTTTCCAGGGAAGACCAACGGCAGCTCGCTTCTTAGCCATGGCCATTGTTCTTATCGGAGGTACAGGTTTTATCGGGCGCCACTTAAGTGAACGGTTGTCTGCTAGACGTATAGCCGCCGTTACATCTTCTTTTACTCAAGAAGGCGCATTTTTGCGCCAACGAGCTCCTGGGGTGAAATTCATAGAAGCAAACAGCATCGAAATGAGAAGCACCCTCGCTGAAGCAACCACTGTTGTCTATCTCGCACATAGAGCGAGACCAGCATCGCATATCAGCAAGCCGTTTGTCGAAATCGAAAGTGGGCTAGCTGAATTTGCAAGATTCATGTCCGAACTGTGCGAACTCAATCCTGAGTGCCACGTCATTTTCCCCTCTAGCGGAGGACAGGTTTACGGTTCGGGATTTAGTCAGCCTGTCAGCGAGACGAATCTTTGCGCGCCTGAAACGCCCTACGGTCTGGGGAAGCATTACGCAGAGCAATATCTTGAATTTCTGGCTCGCACCAGGGGTCTTAAGTCAACAATCTTGCGACTGGCTAATCCTGTGGGGAAATGGCAACTACGTGGCGCACACGGCTTTGTGAGTGCTGCTGTAAGAGCCGCTGTCCTGGAAGAAAAACTGACCGTCTTCGGTCGCGGTGATAACTGGCGAGACTACTTCGATGCGGAAGATCTGGCTGAATTTTTAGCCGACCTCTGCTTGCAGGAGAAGCCTATAACCGGAACATTCAACATAGGTTCTGGAATTGGCCAAACTGAAAATCATGTCATCCGGATGATCGAAAGTATTTTGAACAAAAAGCTTGACGTTGAACACCTGCCTGCCCGGTCGTTTGACATGCCCTACGCCGTGCTTAGCATCGAAAAAGCTCAACAGGAACTCGGCTGGAAGCCCAGCACAGAGCTTAGCGAATCTATTCTACTAATCAGGCGGGGCATGACAGACCCGCTCATAAATGACTGAGAAGGGTGTCTAGTGAAAAACAATTGTAATATTTGCGGCTGCGATCAGTTCGCCGACATGGGTGCTCGAGAACAGGTTCGTTGCGTGGCCTGTGGCTCACTTGAACGAACACGCGTTATGCAGCTTTTGATGGACGAAAAAGGACTTATTCAACCTTCACACCGAGTTATGCATATCGCCCCGGAGCGAGGCATCAGCGCGCGAATCCAAAAAATTCCAGCTATCGTCTACGAAGCCTACGATCTGTTCCCTGAAAACTACAGTTTCGCACACGCAAAGAAGATGGATCTTGCCAAGGAATGCGAGACATTACCGTCAGATCACTATGACGTAATCATCCATTCTCATGTCATGGAACACATCCAATGTAATTTCACGGCGGTTATGTTTCACCTGCAACGCGCTCTGACGTCTGGTGGTGTGCATATCTTTTCGGTGCCCATACTTTCAGGTCACTACGACGATTGTCTCGGCGGGCTCACCGATGAGGATCGTATCCGTCGATTCGGGCAGATAGACCATGTTCGACGCTTCGGATCGAGTGATATACATGCGTCATTGGGAATGATATTTCCGCTGCCTAAGGCCTACAATCTCGAAGAAGAACTTCCCGCAACGTTGCTAGACAAACACAATATCCCTCAAAGCGCACGAGTGGGCTTTTCTTCTTCGTCCGTTTTCGTGATGCGCAAGGATCAATTTAAACTCGCTTCCATCTAGCAACAAGTTCCGCCATAAGCCTCGACCATCGAAAATATGATCCTGGCAACGCTACCTTCGTACCGTTAACATCGGGCATATGCGAATACTACACGTCTATCGTACGTTTTTTCCGGATACCCAGGGTGGTTTGGAAGAAGTTATTCGGCAAATCTGCCGAGGTACTGAAGCAAACGGTGTAGCGTCTCGGGTTTTTACAACGACAAAAAACAAGAAGACACCGAAAAAAATTAGTCTGCCTGGATTAGACGTTATTCAAGTCACCGAAACATTCGAAATTGCGTCCTGCAACGTCGCTCTGACAGGCTTCAAAGAATTCAAGAAACAAGTTAAGTGGGCGGACCTTATTCACTATCACTTCCCTTGGCCATTTGCAGACGCGCTGCATTTGATCTTCGCAAAAGACAAACCAACCGTAATGACGTACCACTCTGATATCGTCCGCCAGAAATTTCTATTGATGTTCTATCGCCCCCTTATGAAACGCTTTCTCAAGTCTATAGACCGCGTAGTCTGCACATCACCAAACTATTTCGCCACGTCGGACGTGCTGAGTTCAGTTGAATCAAAAGTAGAAGTCATTCCTATCGGACTCGATGCAGATAGCTATCCCGAACCGGAAAAAGAGGTTCTGGAGAAAGTCGAAGCTGAATTTGGGCGGGATTTTTTCCTGTTTGTCGGTGTTTTGCGATATTACAAAGGCCTACATATTCTTCTTGACGCTATCAAAAATGCGCCCTACCAGGTCGTCATAGTAGGTTCGGGGCCCATTGAATTGGAGCTTAAACGTCAAGCAGAATCGCTTGATCTGGACAACGTCACATTCGCCGGGCAAGTTTCTGACGAGATCAAAGTATCTTTGTTCAGGCTGAGCAAATCTATCGTGTTTCCTTCATATCTGAGGTCTGAAGCTTTCGGCGTTACTTTGTTGGAGGGCGCGATGTTCAGTAAACCGTTGATTTCAACGGAAGTAGGCTCTGGTACAAGCCATGTAAATGTACATGGTGAGACCGGCTTTGTTATTGCGCCAGGTTCAGCCAGGGCACTACGCAGGGCAATGGATCAGATCCACAGTCGACCCGAATTCGCAGCATTGATGGGTGTTAGGGCCAAAAAACGTTTCGATAAACTTTTTACCGGGCAGTTGATGGCAAACCGATACTTTCACCTTTATCAGCGTATATTGGGCAACGAAAGCGGCGAAGAAAGAGATTTGGGAGTCCACAGTGCCCAACGACGCGTCCAGCTTTGAAAATTGGAGTGGATGCAAGGCCGCTCGCCCATCTGCGAACAGGTATAGGCCAATATACGCTTAATGTCCTGAAGCAGCTGACGGTTCGAGAAGATATATCTCTATACCTGTATGGTATCGAAAATTGTGAGTCACTACCGAGCGTACATTTCAAAACTAGCGTGATAACACGCTTACTCTCTAGCAGCCTGGCGGCCCAATTGAATTTTCCAAGGTGGGCTAAAGGCGATGCCGTGGATCTTTTTTGGTCGCCAAGACATCACCTGCCTTTATCATGGAATAAGCCAAGCGTTGTGACTATTCACGATTTTGTCTGGCAAAGATATCCAGCCAGTATGAAAACTGGAGGACGCTTTCTTGAATCCATATTGATGCCGCGTAGCGTTAGAGCAGCGACAAAAATTATCTGTGTCTCTAATTCTACTAAACAAGATTTGTTGGAGTATTTCCCCGAAGTTGAGCCAAAGGTCACTGTAATTCTCGAAGCGCCCTGCATAAAACCAACCGGGCTTGAGCAATGTCCACACCCCCGACCCTACATCCTATTTGTAGGTACGCACGAACCACGCAAGAACCTTGAGCGACTACTTCTTGCGTGGAAAAAATCCAAATTGTTTGAACACGGCTTCGACCTGATACTTGCAGGGGGAAAAGGGTGGAAGTACTCAGCCAAAAACTCCATTCGCGATAATCAGCTAGAGAAAAGCGTATTTTGTTTATCGCCTGATGCCCAACAATTACAGGACCTGTATGCGTTTTGTTACGCACTAGCCATGCCCTCCTTGTACGAAGGGTTCGGATTACCTCTCGTAGAGGCCATGGCCTTTGGAAAACCTCTTATCACAAGCCCCGTCTCAGCGATGTTAGAAATTGCAGATAAAGCGGCTGTTTTCGCTGAGCCAGGCAGTGTTGATCAGATCAGTTCCGCACTTCAGAGGCTGGCGAAGGACAAAACACTCTACGAACAGCTTGCAACAGCCGCAAAAGAACAGTCTTCGCTATATAGTTGGGCGATAGCGGCGGAAAAAACTGTCCAGGTTTTTAGCTCTGCTCTCTCAAACTCCTGAGAATTTCAATCAACAGTTGCTCGAATACGCCATCCAAACCCAAGTGCGATACCCACAGGAAACCAGAACAACAGCCACGTATCCCCCACCTTATCCACCAGCTCATGCCCATCCAGAAGATAAGCAGACAATGCCAACGCTAGAACACCCAGCATGAGTTTCGCCTCTGAACTGTCGTAGTTACGCAGCAACTGCAGAAGCGCCAGCACAATCACCACCGCAAACAACCCTAAAGCGATAACTCCTCCCTGATGCACCACAGCAAGATACATATTGTGAGGATGAAAAAAGCTCATAACACCAATATGGACATCATCAGATGTCAGAATCCCACGGCCAAAAAGTATTGAGTCTCGCGCAATGGCATTAATAGTCTCCGCCCATATATCAAGCCGAAAACTATCTCCCCTTGGCAGCAACAGCTCACGTGTTGTGTCGTTAGTAATCAGAAGGAGCAGCACCACACCACCCAGCACACCCACGGAAATCACCGCAGTCAGAAACTGCCGCACATCTTTACACCACTGGGCAACACCAAACACCGCCAATCCGATCAACAGGCTTACCCAGGCGTTACGTGAGTCCGACAGATAGACTGCCCAAACCATTAACAAGGCTACCAACAGCGCTGCGAGCTTCACTAAAGCGATCTGCGTAGACTGCGCAGCCCGCCAGACAAACAGCACCATGGTGCCATAGACCAGCGCCGCAACCACATGCGTGTCCAGCTGACCAAGGCCATTAAGGCGACCATCAGCAGGGTCTGTAACAAAGAAGTTAATCAAACTGGCCAGAACCGCAAGGCACCCCACCCAGGTTAACGCCGTGGCCAACCAGCGCTGCAACTGCCCGCGCAGCTGGCACTCCGCCGCAGCCACCACAAATGCAAGAATCAGAATTGATCGCGTCCAGACAGAAATGGCTTCTCGCAGCACAAAGGGTTCAGACCAGAACACGCTCATACTCAGCCACAGCAACAACCCCACAATCCATCGTAGAAGTGATAACTGGAAGACATCGCGCCACGCGGTAAACGTAAACAGCATGACTATGGCGAGAATATAGGTCGGATAGCTTGCCCGACTTTGACTGGGTAACAGCAACACCGCCACAAAACAGCAGACAATAAGAATCGCCAACCAGGTGATACGGTCGGCCATGAATAATTTGAATCGGGAGGGCTGCGAGGTCATGCGGGCAGTCTAAATGAAAACGCACACACTCTCACAACCTACGTTGGGCTCAAAAGAACAAATTCCGACGACCCGAGCGACGTTTTGCGCAACGCGCAAAACTCGGTAAAGGAGCGCTCAAGCGCGACTGACATGGTGGGCCCACCAGGACTCGAACCTGGGACCAATGGATTCACATCCTCGCAGTATTTCTACTGCGTGCGGACTATCTCATCTCCCGCGGCTTATCAAAACCGTGAGGGAGCGGGACGCTCTTGCCTGTTATTAAGGGTACTCAATACTTTGCCGTATCAACCCTCAGGTAGTCTCTGCACCTTCCGACAGTGTACTGTCAGCTTGGCTCAGGATTGCCGGCGCCAAAAAGACGCTACGGTTTCCCTGAATTCATCCCGTTCATCCTAGCCTTTTCAGAACTAGGCGCACCATTTTGATGAGTCCACTGCTCTAACCAACTGAGCTATAGGCCCGAAGGCGCGATCATATCATTCGTTATCCATACTTTCATAGAGTTATGACTTAAATCATAATCTTCAATATGAAATGTAACGGATGCGGCAAACCACTCGTAGGAAGGCAACGTAAATTTTGCGGCACCTGGTGCAAAAATCGCGACACAAACTCTCGACACCAGAACTACGTTGCTCAGCAAAACAGGGGGGTCCGGCGTAAAAAGAAGCTCCTCGAATTGAAAGGCTTAGCCTGCAGTAGCTGTGGGTACGAAAAAAATTATGCTGCTTTGACATTTCATCACACAACGGATGACAAAAGCTTTGCCTTGGATTTGCGCAATCTCTCAAATAGAAGCTGGGCTGAAATATGCAAAGAAGCCGATAAATGTATCGTGCTTTGCGCAAACTGCCACGCGGAAACGCACAATCCAAGGCTTGAGATATAACCCCCGGGATTAACCCGGGGTTTTATTTCTCGGCTGCAAAAACGAGCTAGCTACGCCCGATACTCTCCATCCACTCATCCAGGAAGCTGCGCAGGTGTTCTGAGCGGCTGGGATGACGCAGCTTACGCAGTGCTTTGGCTTCAATCTGACGAATACGTTCCCGCGTCACATCAAACTGTTTACCCACTTCTTCCAGGGTATGGTCGGTGTTCATATCAATACCAAAACGCATACGCAGAACCTTCGCCTCACGCGCCGTCAGACCACCCAGCACATCCTTGGTTGCTTCGCGAAGACCTTCACCGGTGGCAAGCTCAACGGGAGAGCCGATGGTGGTGTCTTCAATAAAGTCACCCAGATGGGAATCCTCATCGTCACCAATAGGCGTCTCCATGGAGATCGGTTCTTTGGCAATCTTCAATACACGACGTACTTTGTCTTCCGGCATTTCCATGCGTTCGCCAAGTTCTTCCGGCGTGGGTTCACGTCCCATTTCCTGCAGCATCTGCCGAGAAACACGGTTCAGCTTGTTGATGGTTTCGATCATGTGCACGGGAATACGAATGGTGCGCGCCTGGTCAGCTATGGAACGGGTGATTGCCTGACGGATCCACCATGTGGCGTAAGTTGAAAACTTATAGCCGCGGCGATACTCAAACTTATCAACTGCCTTCATCAAACCGATATTGCCTTCCTGAATCAGATCCAGGAACTGCAGGCCTCTGTTGGTGTACTTTTTCGCTATCGAAATCACCAGACGCAGATTTGCTTCCACCATGTCTTTCTTGGCGCGACGCGCTTTGGCTTCACCTAAAGACATACGCCGGTTGATATCTTTAATCTCAACCACGCTCAGGTCAGTAAACTTGGTCAACACTTTCAGCTTTTTCTGAGCCCGCAGAATGTCTTCACGCTGGCTCTCTAAAGACTGCGAATATTCCTTGTCCGCTTTCACCAGTTTGTTAATCCAGGTGACGCTGGTTTCGTTACCCACATACTCCTTGCGGAAAACATCTCTTGGCACTTTACCGTGTCGAACAGCCAGGGTGAGGATGGTGCGCTCATGTCGCCGCACGATATCCAGGCCGCCGCGGGCCATGCTGACAATTTCATCAAAGTGTTTGGGTACCAGTTTGAAGCAGCAGAACGCTTCGCCCAGTTTGACCTGCTGTGCGCGGGCTTCATCGCTGTCGCGGCCTTTTTCCGCGATAACCTTCATCGTTTTGTTGTACTGACGTTTCAGCGTAGCAAAGCGCTTTTTCGCTTCTTCAGGGTCAGGCCCTGTTTTCTCTTCTTCCTCGTCGTCATCGTCGCTGGTGGTTTTCTTCACACCATCCGCGCCAACCTGGGTTGCTGCGGGAACATGATCGGTTGGATCAAGATAGCCAACCAGCAGATCAGACAGTTTGTCCTCTTTGCTGACTTCGGCGTAGGTTTCGAGAATGTATTCCACCGGGCCGGGGTAGTAAGACAGCGCGGTCAGTACATCACGAATACCTTCTTCGATACGTTTGGCAATCGCAATTTCGCCTTCGCGGGTCAGCAGCTCAACGGTGCCCATTTCGCGCATGTACATACGCACCGGGTCGGTTGTGCGGCCCGCTTCGGTTTCGACCGCGGCCAGTGCCGCTGCAGCCTCTTCCGCGGCCAGTTCATCGGCAGTGTTCTCTTCGCTGGACAGCAACTCATCAGCATCCGGTGCATTTTCATACACGGTGATGCCCATGTCGTTGATCATGCGGATGATGTCTTCAATCTGCTCCGGATCAGAAATATCGTCAGGCAGGTGATCGTTTACCTCACCATAGGTGAGAAAACCCTGCTCTTTGCCTTTGGCGATCAGCTCTTTCAGGCGAGACTGTTGCTGTGCGGTCGAGATTTGATTGCTCATGTGACCTCAAAAAATCAGATGTTAATAAATATATGAACCACGCCGGAAGGCATTAGTTCACTGGCTCCCGACTTCCGCGGCCCTGAGAAGGATCTGCCTTCCAGGGTGATGCCGAGGCAATGCCGAGGTGTCCGTGCCAAATTTTAGACGCACCGTTGTTATTTGTGGTGCTGGGGTATGCCTCTTCATTTATTGCTCGTTTGCGAACCCGTGGTCCACTCTGCCAAGCACCCCCGAGAGGCTAACGGATAATTATAAACCCCTAGGTGGGGATGAGCGACTTTTTTTCAACGTTTTCACGGAAATTCTTGTGGAAAAAGGGCTGAGAAAACCACGAGCGATCACTGCTCTGACTTGCTGCGATGCTGCCAGTATTGTTGCAATCGGGTGATATCGGGCGTTTTTTGCAACTCATCAATTGCACTTTTGCGCTGAGCCTGTTCCAGCTTATTGCATAGATGCAACATCCCATCCACAAACTCACCTTTGATGGCCTCATCAGGTAGTTCCAGTTTGGTTTGAGCCAGCGCCAACAGGCGCTGGGACTGCTCATCATCCGACCAGCGGATGAGGAGTTCTTCTGTATCCACCTCAGCACGCGCATTAACATACACCACTATCTCACCCAGCAGGCCCAGGTCTGCTGCTGCGTCCACCAGTTTCCTGCGCGGCTCCGGCGGCACGTCTAACCAGTATTCAGGATGCTTAACCAGCATTGTAAGTAAGCGCTCACTTAACTTAACCAGCCCCCTGGACCGGTTGCGAACAGGCCTTTGAAGCGCAGGGCGCGCAGTGGCCGCGGCAAAACCGGTCTGGGATTGCACTTTCTGCTGCAGCAGCACTTTCAGCTCGGCGCTGCCCACCTTGTCGATGTAGGGGCGGATCAGCCCGCCGAACCTGGCTTTGCCATCTACCGTTTCAAGGTCCAGACCCTGTGCAAGGCGGGAGAACAAATACTCAAGACCAGGCACGGCATTGTTCACAAACTGATCAAAGCCTGCTTTACCCTGAGTCCGAATCAGGCTGTCCGGATCTTCACCATCGGGCAGAAAAACGAATTTCACCTGCCGCATCTCGGTCAGCGTTGGCAGCGCATTTTCCAAGGCTTTCCAGGCTGCCTGACGCCCGGCATTATCGCCATCGAAACAGCAGACCACCTCATCCGTGTATCGGTAGAGTTTGTGGAAGTGCGCCTCGCCAGAGGCGGTGCCCAGGGTGGCTACCGCGTTGGCGACACCATGCTGCGCCAGCGCCACCACATCCATGTAGCCTTCCACCAGTATCAGTCTGTCGATGCGCCGCAGTGCGCGCCGGGCCTCGTACAGACCATAAAGTTCCTGGCCTTTCTGAAAAAGTACCGTTTCCGGAGAATTCAGATATTTAGGGCCATCGTCCGCTGTCAGCGTACGGCCACCAAACCCGATCACCCGGCCGCGGGTGTCTCTGATCGGAAACACAATGCGATCACGGAAGCGGTCATACACCCGGCCTTTATCGCTTTCTGTGGCCAGGCCAGCGGCAAGCAGACTTTTTTCGCTGACGCCATCGAGATTTTCCATCAGGTTCTGCCAACCCGGTGGTGCGTACCCCATACCAAAATCCCGCGCCACTTCCCCGGTCAGACCACGACTTTTAAGATAAGCAATCGCCTGCGGGGCGTGCCGCAAAGCCTGTCGGTAGTATCGTTCCGCTTTGTTCAGCACCTCATACAGGTCAGGGTCCACCGGCGCCCTGGCAGTGCCGGTCTGTTCCCGGGGCACCTCAAGGCCAAGCTGTTGCGCAAGATTTTCAACCGCCTCAACAAATTCCAGCCGATCAAAGTTCATGATGAACGTCAGCGCAGTACCGCTCTCCTGGCAGCCGAAGCAGTGGAAAAACTGTTTATCCGGACTTACCGAAAAAGACGGGGTTTTTTCATCGTGAAACGGGCACAGACCGGAATAGTTTTTACCCGTCTTTTTTAACGTCATACGCGATTCAATGACGTCGACAATATCGACACGGGTCAGTAAATCGTTAATAAAAGACTGTGGGATTCGACCGGCCAAAGTGACAATGCCTGTAGTGACAAATAGAAACGGTCACAACAGCCTACCATAAGCCAGGGCCTGTTCAGGGTAGTTAGCCGGTAGTTTGTTGCCGTTTAATTTCCGCGACCATAAACATCATCAAAGCGCTCGATGTCATCTTCACCCAGGTACGGTCCCACCTGCACTTCTATGAGTTCAAGGGGTAATCGACCCGGGTTTTCCAGCCGATGTTTGGCGCCGCGCGGAATGTAGGTGCTTTCATTTTCGCCCAGCGTGAACACCTCATCTTCGCGGGTCACACGAGCGGTACCCTGCACCACAATCCAGTGTTCTGAGCGATGGTGATGCATCTGCAGACTCAGCGCTGCGCCCGGCGTCACTTTGATACATTTCACCTGATAACGATCACCTTCCGCGATACCTTCATAACTACCCCATGGGCGAAAGACTTCCCTGTGGTAAAGGTGCTCGCTGCGCCTGGTTTCAGACAGGCGTTGCACAATCTGTTTGACATCCTGCACCTGGTCCCGGTCGGCTACCAGAACCGCATCGGTCGTTTCCACCACAACCAGATTATCGACGCCAATAATCCCCACCAGACGTTCGCCGGCCCGGACATAAGAATTGTGGCTGTTCACTGCCACCACATCACCTTCCAGGTGGTTGCCCTCAGCGTCGCGATCCGACTCATCCCAGATGGCGGACCAGGAGCCGATGTCGTTCCAGGTGAAACTCACCGGCAGAACCTGCGCCCGGCTGGTTTTTTCCATTACGGCGTAGTCAATGGAGTCCGCGGGGGATGCCAGGAAACTGGGGCCGGGACGCAGAAAATCCATATCAGTCTGGGCAGCAGACATGGCGTTCCGGGTGCAGCGGGCCATCTCCGGTTGAAATTCAGCCAGTTCATCCAGGTAGGTTTGTGCACCGAGCACAAACATACCGCTGTTCCAGAGAAAATTGCCTGCGTCGACATATTCCTGCGCCAGTTCGGCGGAAGGCTTTTCGACAAACGATGTCACGCTCTGCAGGCCCGCGTCCGGGTCTGCAATCTGGATATAACCGTAGCCGGTTTCTGCGCGCTTTGGCTGCACACCAAAGGTCACCAGCGCGCCCTGCTGCGCGCCTCTGGCCGCAATTTGCACCGCTTGCGCAAACAGTTCCAGATTGCCTACCAGATGATCCGACGGCAGCACCAGCAGAATCGCTTCCGGGTCCTGGGCTACTGCGGCCCAGGCCGCCAGCGCAATCGCCGGCGCACTGCTGCGCCCTTGCGGTTCTAAAATGAGCTGGCCCCACTGCTGATCAATCTCCCGGCACTGCTGTGCAACCAGAAATCGATGCTCTTCGTTACACACTAAAATTGGCGCGCTGGGTGTGATGGCTGCTGCACGCTGCAGGGTGGCCTGCAGGAAAGACTGCTCGCCGAGCAGTTTCTGGAACTGCTTTGGAAAGAAGGAGCGCGATACCGGCCACAGGCGACTGCCCACACCCCCTGCCAGCACAACTGGAATAATATTAGGTGCGGTGTCCTGAGCCATGAAAATTCCTTGGGTTATTGACTGAGCCGTGCTTTAACGAGACCACTTGCGCGACCCATATCCGCCTGACCGGCTGCCGCAGCTTTCACGGCGGCCATGACCTTGCCCATATCCTGCATGCCGCTGGCGCCGGATTCTGTAACGACTTTGTCAACCAGCGCCGTGAGTTCAGCATCTGAAAGTTGTGCCGGCAGAAAGAACTGAACCACTTCAATTTCAAACGCTTCCTGGGCGGCCAGATCGTCGCGACCGGCGTCGGCAAACTGCTTCATCGCATCCTGGCGCTGTTTCAACATCTTATTCAGCACGTTCATGACATCCGCATCCGACAACTCGCGCCGCTCATCAACTTCTATGCGCTTGAGTTCAGAGTTGACCATGCGCAGCACCGCAAGACGCTCTTTGTCCCGGGCTTTCATGGCTTCTTTGGTGGCGTCACCAATGACATCTTTGAGTTCACTCATGGCAGCGTCTCGTCAGGGCAGTAAGGGAGTTATCAGGTATTCGAAAGGCGCAGACATGCGCCGGCGCCTGGAGGGAAACCGCCTGCGGCGGAGGGCCTATCGCCTAAAATGCACGCTCGTACTTACGCGCCTCGCGCTGCAGCTTTTTGGCATGCCTTTTTACCGCCGCTGCCGCTTTACGCTTGCGCACTGCAGTGGGCTTTTCGTAAAACTCACGACGGCGAACTTCTGACAAGACACCGGCTTTTTCACAAGAGCGTTTAAAACGACGCAGCGCGACGTCAAAGGGTTCGTTTTCGCGGACTTTTACGTGAGGCATTTTGGCCCTGAGTTCTATAAGGGGCGCGAATTCTACACGCTGGAATATTATCCGTCCATAGGCCTTGTGCGGGTCTGATGAGTCAGGCATTCTGCCGCCAAATTCCCCATCTGCCTGCTGCATTCCTATGTTAATTCTCGGTATAGAGACTTCCTGTGACGAAACAGGCCTTGCGGTGTACGACACCCAACAGGGCCTGCTCAGCGAAGCGCTGTACAGCCAGATTGACCTGCATGCGGACTATGGGGGCGTGGTGCCGGAACTTGCGTCCCGGGATCACATCCGCAAAATCACCCCCATGACCCACAAAGTGCTGGACGCCGCTGGCAAGCACCTGAACGATCTGGACGGCGTTGCGTATACCGCCGGGCCCGGGCTGATGGGTGCGCTGCTGGTGGGTGCCACATTCGGCCGCAGCCTCGCCTGGGCGCTCGGCATTCCGGCCATTGGGGTACACCATATGGAGGCGCACCTGCTGGCGCCTTTACTGGCATCTGCTGAGGGCCAGGAAAAAGCCCCGGAACTGCCTTTCCTTGCACTGCTTGTGTCTGGCGGACATACCCAGTTGGTGAAAGTGGCGGGGCTCGGTGACTACGAGATACTTGGTGAGTCCGTGGATGATGCTGCGGGAGAGGCGTTCGATAAAGCCGCAAAAATGATGGACCTGGGTTATCCCGGCGGGCCGGCCATTGCTGCTGCTGCCTTAACAGGCAATGCCGATCGATTCACTTTCCCGCGCCCCATGACAGACCGCCCTGGTCTTGATTTCAGTTTCAGCGGTCTCAAGACTTTCACCTTAAACACCGTTACCGCGACCCAGCCGCTGTCTGAGCAGGATATCGCAGACATCGCAGCGGCTTTTGAGGAGGCGGTAGTCGATACGTTATTCATCAAATGCAAACGGGCGGTCAAACAAACCGGCATCAGAGATCTCGTGATGGCGGGCGGGGTCAGTGCCAACCAGGCACTGCGGCATAAACTGGCAAGTTCGCTGGATGCCAACGTCCACTATGCACCCAATGCCCTGTGCACCGACAACGGCGCGATGATTGCGTTTGCTGGTGCGCTGAGATTGATGGCGGGACAGTCCAACAATCTTGCCATCGACACAAAGCCGCGCTGGCCCATGGTTGACCTGCCACCCATTGATCACAGCGCCGAACTGCTGTCTCAGACCAATCGCTCCACTTGAAACCGCAAACAGGCACAACTCGTATGACACAAGCGGACTCCGATATCGTGTACATACGCAATCTTGTTTTTGACGCCATTATCGGCGTGTTGGAACACGAGCGCCGTACAACGCAACCGCTTTGCGTTTCTCTGGAGCTGAGTGTGGATACCACACCGGCGGCGGCATCTGAAAACTTGAGTGACACCCTCGACTATGCCTTTCTGGCAGACGCGGTGGAGGCACTGGCGATTCGAGAGCAATGCCTGCTGGTAGAAACGCTGGCACAGAAAATCGCAGACCTTGCCCTTGAACAACCTGAAGTGGCGGCAGTACGAGTAAATGTCGGCAAGCCGCAGGCGCTGCACAAAGCAGAGCAGGTGGGTGTCGAGATCTACCGCCGCCGCGCCTGATCCAGCCAATCACACCGCGCCTTATACAACGCGTTGCCATACGCTTTGCCGCCGAGGCCGGTCTTATGAATCCTGACCCGTCGCCAGCCCTGCGCCAGTTGCTGTATTTTTCTGTGATCCGTGGCATTGAGCTGCAGCCATTGCACCAGCCACAGCAACCGGCCATTGTCATGGCTGACCTGTAAAGACTGCATGGCAGCCGCAAGCTGTGAGACTTCTATGGTTTGCCACTGACGCAGGGTGTCTGCCCACGCCAGCCGATCTGCAGCCGCCTGGCGGTAGTGACCGGGCACCTTAAGGCGCGCGCCAAAAGCATCAAACGCAACCTGATCAAGCGGCAGCTCAGCATATCGATCTACCGGATGAATGTGCCTGAACATGACGGGCCGATCCTGCAGCTCAGGCATCCAGAAGCCAAGTCCGGACACTTCATTCAACACAGTGAAAAACTGCTCCGGTGCCGGCGCTGCCAGCGCTTTTTGCGTTTCCTGCCAGACCCTTTCCGCAGAAAGAGACGACAGTTCACCCGCCTCACACATCTGACGCATCAGCGCCAGCGTCTCAGGCGCAACACCAAACTCCGGCAGTTGGGCTGCGAATCGAGCCACCCGAAACACCCGCAGCGGATCCTCTGCAAAGGCCATAGACACATGCCTGAGACGTCGTGCTTCAAGATCCGTCGCACCGCCGAAGGGGTCAATTAAATGGCCGTCGCGATGTTGGGCGATTGCATTGATGGTCAGATCTCGTCGCGCCAGGTCTTCTTCCAGGGTGACCTCCGGGTTTGCATTCACCACAAAGCCCCGGTGTCCCCGACCCTGTTTACGCTCGGTGCGTGCCAGCGCATATTCGTCATGTGTCCCTGGATGTAGAAAAACCGGAAAATCACGTCCTACCTGAGTAAACCCCAGGGCCAGCATCTGCGCTGCGGAACTGCCCACCACCACCCAGTCTTTATCGCCAACCGCCCGACCCAGCAAGGCATCGCGAACCGCACCTCCAACCAGGTAGGCATCCAACGGATCAGCTTTGTCGTCATTCGCGACCATGTCAGTCCAGCGCATCAACCGTCGTGAATTCGCCGGTTTCCAGGCAGCAGGCAGTCAGATGTCTACCCCATACGCAGCCGGTATCCAGCGCGATCATATCGTCTCGATGGGTCTGACCTTCCAGCGCGGCCCAGTGGCCAAACAGTAATTTCATGGGGCGCACCTCATCCGTTTGACGAGCAACCAGGGTGAACCATGGCACCCAGCCCGGCGGTGCGTCAGCGATGACACCTTTGTGGCTGAAATCCAGACACCCCGCAGAGTTCACCAGCCGCATGCGGGTAAAGTAGTTGGCCAGCAGTCTATAACGCGGCAGACCAGCTAACTCAGCCTGCCAGCAGTTGGGTTCGTTACCATATAATCCTGCAAAGAAAGCGCGCGCACTCACCTCATCGTTCTTATCGAGCAGCACATCTTCGACCTCGCGGGCAAAACCCCGGGCGTCATCCAGATTCCAGATATGCGGAATGCCCGCATGGGTCATGGTGCAGTTCAGCAATGGATCATGGTGCAGTATTTTCTGCTGACACAACCAGTCTGCCAGCTGTTCTGCGTCCGCAGCACCAAGCAGATCATCAAAAGTGTCAGAAGAACCCGGCTTGTGCCCACCAAGGTATATCGCAAGAAAGTGTAACTCATGGTTGCCAAGCACCACTTTCACCTGGGCATGCATGCCATGCACGAGACGCAGCACTTCAAGAGAGTGTGGACCACGATTGATCAGATCACCGACCAGCCAGAGTCGATCCTGTGAACTGAAGTTAATGCGCTCCAACAGAATTTCAAACTCGCGCAGACACCCCTGCACATCACCCACGGCAAAAGTGGCCAAGCCTAGTGCACCAGATTGGGCATTGACAGAGAAAATGCTTCTATGGGTACCGTGAATGGCGACTGCTGCGCATCAACAAACGTGTATTCTCCCTGCATGGCTCCTACCGGGGTTTTGAGAATTGCGCCACTGGTGTATTCAAAAGCTTGACCCGGCGCCAGCACAGGTTGCTTGCCAACCACACCCTCACCGCGCACCTCTTCGACCTCGCCACTGGCGTCGGTGATGATCCAATGCCTGCTCATCAGCTGCACCTGCTGAGATCCGTGATTGGTAATGGTGATGGTATAGGCAAATACAAACCGCTCTTCCGCCGGGTCGGACTGAGCTTGTACGTAGTGGGTTACAACGGATACTTCTACCTGATTCATGTGCACCTACTGCTGGTTAGATTCCTGTTTGCATAACTCCGTCGTATCTTCTGCCCGACTGGCCAACTGCCTCGCCAGCATGACGTATTCATCGCGCGACACGTTATCAGCCCGCAGGCCCGGATCCAAGTCTATCGCTGACCAGTCAAGATCCAGGGTTTTCAGCGAGTTAGACAGCCGCTTGCGTCGACCGGAAAAAGCCAGCCTCAACAGCTGATCAAGTACTTTGAAATCCACGTCTTGTGCAACGGCCCTGGTCGGCATCAGCCGAACAATACTCGACCAGACCCTGGGCGGCGGGCTGAACGCATCTGGCCTGACATCAAACATATGCTCTACATCAAACCGCAGTTGCACCATAACACTGAGCCTGCCCCAGGCTTTGGTGCCAGGCAACGCGCTTAAACGTTCCGCCATCTCCCGCTGCAGCATGAAATGCATGTCTGCTACCTGACCTGGACGTGCAGCAACAAACGCTGTCAAGCTGGCAAGCAGCGGAGAAGAAATGTTGTAGGGCAGATTCCCCAGCAGGCGCCAGGGCACGTCGCCATCCAGCACTTTGTGAAGGTCCACGCGCAGGATATCGTCTACTATGACGTCCAGATTGGGGAAACGGGCACGTAACATCGGCACCAGATCCCGATCAATCTCGACAGCGCGATACAGCGCCGGCGTATCTGCCAGCAATTCGGTTAAGGCGCCCTGCCCGGGTCCAATTTCAAGCAGATGATCGCTGCCTGTCACGCCCGCCGCGCGTACAATATTCTGCAGCACACCCTGGTCTGTGAGAAAGTGCTGACCAAAACGTTTACGCGCACGCATGTATCGCTCCCCGGACCGACATCAGCTCACCGCTGCTTGAGCCAGCGTATCCGCAAGTGCCAGCGCAGCCGCCATACTACCCGTTGCCACATTGTCGCTGCCGGCAAGCTCCAGCGCAGTGCCATGATCAACCGACGTGCGCACAAACGGCAGGCCCAGGGTTACGTTGACCGCTTCGCCGAAACCGGCATATTTGAGCACCGGCAGACCCTGGTCGTGAAACATCGCCATAACCGCATCAGCAGTATCGAGATGTCCCGGCGTAAACAGGGTGTCCGCTGGCAGCGGCCCGCTCAAGTGCAGGCCCTGCCGCCGCAGGGTTTGCAACACCGGTGTTATCGTTTCAATTTCCTCGCGTCCCAGATGCCCGCTTTCTCCCGCATGTGGATTCAACCCCGCCACCAGGATGTGTGGCTGCGGCACGCCAAAGCGCTGCTGTAAACCTGTATGGAGTATGTTCAAACGACGGCTGAGCAATTCCGCCGTAAGCGATTCGGGCACCTGACGCAGGGGCATGTGGGTTGTCGCCAGAGCCACGCGCAGTGTGCCCGCCACCAGCAGCATAACCACATCATCAACACCTGCAGCGTCCGCCAGATACTCAGTGTGTCCACTGAAGGCAATACCCGCATCATTAACAACCGACTTCTGCATGGGACCGGTAACAAGTCCGGCATAGGTGCCATTAAGGCAACCCTGGATGGCCGCATCTAACGCTGCGAGCACACCGGGCACATTAGCGCAATCCAACAGACCCGGTTGAACGATGTTTGCCAGCGGCAGATGGCGCACAGTGAGGTGGCCCGCTTCGCGACTGGGTTGAGACAGATTACTGTCGATACTCAGCTGCAGCCCGACAAGTTGTGCCCTGGCCGCCAGCATATCCGCATCTGCCAATACCACCCAGTCCTGCCTGCGCTGCTGTTGCGCCAGGCGGATCACCAGATCCGGGCCTATTCCAGCTGGCTCTCCGGGGGTGATCGCTAACATATTCTCACACGCAAGTGCTACAGTCGGACTTCGACAAAGGCTTCATCGCGGATTTCTTTCAACCATTCCTGCTGCTCTTCTTCGAAGCGGCGTTTATGCAGTATTTCTACCGCCATATTTTCACGGGCTTCATCGCTCATGTCTTCTTCACGACGATCCAGCACCTGCAGGATGTGCCAGCCAAACTGTGTCAGAAACGGTTCGCTGATACCCTCTTTGGCCGTGCGTTCCATGACCTCACCAAACTGACCAACAAACTGATCCGGTATTGCCCAACCCAGATCGCCGCCGTTCAGGGCACTGGCAGGATCCTGGGAGTGTTCTTTGGCCAGTTCCGCAAAATCTGCACCTTCATCCAGCTGCCGTTTAATGTCCTGAATCAGCGCGACGGTGGCTTGTGGTGAACGAATCTCTGACGGTTGCACAAGGATGTGTCGCACGTGGGTTTCGACAACCTTCTGCACCCCGGCGCCACGCCGTTCCAGAAGTTTGATGATATGGATTGCACCCGCGGTTTTTATCGGCTCTGCAATGCCGTTGACCTCAAGCTCAAGCACCTGCTCGGCAAACAGGCTGGGCAATTCGCCAGCTTTACGCCAGCCCAGGTCACCGCCTTCCAGAGCGCGGCTGCTGGACGATCTGGCTATGGCCATCTGTGCAAAGTCCGCGCCTTCCCGCAGCTGTTTCACGATATCCCGCGCTTCTGACATGGCTGCCTCCACAACCTCTTCCGAGGCGCGCTCTTCCAACGACAGCAATATGTGGCCAACCCGATATTCATCGGAAAACATTTCTTTATAGAAAGGGGAATTGAGCAGGCCTTCGACTTCCTGCTCGGTGATCGAAATTCTACGGTTGATCAGGTTTCGCTGCAGCCGGGTAATGGCCATCTCTGTGCGGATTTCTTCACGAAACTCCCTGTAGCTCACGCCATCTGCGGCCAGTGCCTGCTGAAATTCCTCCAGCGACATGTTGTTACCCTCGGCAAAAGACATCACCGCCCGGGTCAGCGTTTCATCGTCTATACGAATGCCGCGCCGCTCGGCTTCCTGTTTCTGGATACTTTCCAGAATCAGACGCTCCATGATCTGGCTGATGAGTACATCGTTAGGCGGCATTGCCACGTTCTGCATCTGCATCTGACGTACCACCTGGTCGTAGCGATTCTTCAGTTCCGAAGCCAGCACGACGTCATCATCCACAACCGCGACAATACCTTCTATTTCCCGGTAAACCGCATGACTGTCAGCAGGCAGGAACGTCGCGATGCCAAGCACGCAAAGCAGCAGGGTTGTCAGGACTTTATGCATGTTTGCCATTACCTCCAGGGGCATATCGTTGCGTCGGATCTGCCATGTTCAAATTTTCAGTTGGTGAAAAAATCTCGCGCTTCAGGGGTGCGATAGCCGCGAATACCCTGTTCGAGCACGGATTCTACCTGAGTCCCGAAGCCAGCAAGCCCTTTAAATACAATTTGTAGAAAAACGCCATTATCCGCTTCGATGTTCTCAAAGTTCGCTCCGGTGGGGCTGTCGAGAAAGCGACGCGCCATGAGGCGCACCTGCAGGCAGCAATCAGCATACTCAACTCCGCCAAACGCCTCTATGGTACGACCACTTTCAAGGTCATAGTTCCACCTGGCCAGCACCGCGTAGTGCCGGGTCACCGGCCAGTAAAACGACAGATCCGTTTGTTCTATATTCTGTTCAAACCGGTTGCGGTAGCCAATGTTGAAGATATGCCGGTAGTCACGCTGATAAGACACGCCCGCGCCGCCTTCGTCCACCTTGTTGGCATGCGGGTTCCAGACCATATTGCCGGTAATTTTCCAGTTGCCGTAAATAGACGCCGCCATTTCCGCAGCGATGGCAGACGAACTGTCCAGATCAGTTTCAGACGGCGCCCCGGCCAGGGTCACCCGTCGATCGTCAAAATAGAAAATCTCGCCAACACTGAAGCGGAAGTACTCACGCCCGGTAGCGGTTGCAATAAATCGCGTGGTCACGCCGGCGGAAAGCTGGTCAGCATCCCCGATCCGGTCAAGGCCGGAGAAACGGTTATCGCGGAACAGCTGGGAATAACCGAAGGTGAGCCGTGAGGCATCAAACAGCGGTAGGGCAGACTGGTCATCAAATTCCTGCCAGAGATAAAACAGCCGCGGTTCGAGCGTCTGAATGAGAGACTGGCCAAACCAGTTCAGATCACGTTCAAAAAACAGCCCGCCATCCACAGAGGCCACGCCGATGTTCCGGTCCGGAGAGTCATCCAGCAGCTGCCCCCCGACAAACAGGTCAGCCTGCTCCAGGTCATAGCGCGTGTAACGATAGCCACCCATCAGATTCAGAAAGCCGTATGACTCCTGCAGCGACAGGCGCAGACGAGGTTCCACATGGGTGCGCTGGCCGGTGAAGGCCTGGATGCCCGCCAGGCCATCGGTATCGCGATCAAAATCTGACCACTTTGCATTCAGACTGAAAGACAGCGGACCGGCAATTGGTGTGGTGTAGCTTGCTTCCAGCTCCGGCAGGCGCTGGTAATCATCAATCACCGATTCATCCAGACGCTGAAACCGCTGCGCCCACAAGCGCATGAACAGCCCCCCCTGGTTGTACTGGATCTCGCCTTTGCGCTCGAGCTCCCGGCGGCTTGAAACACCGAGATCTGAACCCAGATCGCGGAAGTAATCCCGATCGCTGACACTGGTGTAGTCAATCAGGGTCCGAAAGGCACCGATCCGGCCCTGGTGATCGATTGCGCCCAGCCATCGATCAGCGGATTCAAAGGGCCCCAGCACCGCAGTGCCACCGGCCTCATCAAAATCTTCACGATTTAACTCGCCGTTGTAGAGATCGTCACCGGGCAGCAGGCCGCCGCTGAGCGTGGTGTTCTGCCAGGCAGACATATGACGCAATTCCAGCTCGGCCCCGGCACCGCGTCTGCTGATATAGCGCGGAATCAGGGTGGCGTCGTAATCAGGCGCCAGATTGAAATAATAGGGCAGCGCAAGGTCGAGGCCGTCTTCGTCTGAATAACCCAGATTAGGAAACAAAAACCCGGACAGACGCTCATCTGAGACCGGAAACTGCAGACGTGGCGTATAAAAAACCGGCACGGACTTCAGTTTCAGGACCGCATGTTTTGCGGTTCCGAACACCGCATCTTTTTCGATCACCAGCTCTTTAGTCTGCAACACCCAGCCATTATTGCCGGGTTCACAACGGGTAAACTGGTTGCCCTGCAAGGTCAGATCGCCTGTTGGACTCTGGGACAGCGTTGCCGCCTGACCACGCAGATCCGCATCGGTGAGAATAAACTGCGCACCGCTCAGATCAGCCTGTTTGGTGTTCATGTGCACGGTGGCCTGGTCACCCTGCATAATCAAACCCGGCTGGTCGAGTTTCAGACCCGCGGGGAATTGCGCAATCTGCGAGGCGTAATCAAGCTCCGCCGTCGCAGCACGCAGCAGGCGGTTGCCCTGTTCTATGGTCACATTGCCACTGAGGCTGGCGCTTTCTCCAACAATACTGGACAGGCTGTCGGTAAGAATCACAATCGGCAGCGTCTCATCATCGACGTTACGTGGCAGCGTAAACGCCCGCGGCTGATAGCCGCCGGGACAAACCCCGCCTTGATCCTCGACATCGACGACGTACAGATTTTGAGCAAGATTATCCGCCAGTTGATGCGACCGCTCTACCGGTCGTGGCACGCTGGGCGTGTACCAGTCCTGCGGGCGGTTACTCAAGCCGGTCACCGCATCAGTCTCGGGTTCCTCCGGTGCAGTGCGCAGCGGAGCCTGTTCTGTTGACGGTCCGGCGGCGACAGTCAGTGCAGACGGCAGCGGCGCACTGGCAGGTGTTGCAACCGGCGCAATCTGGTTCCAGGTAAAAGGCGGCACCTCATCGCTCTGGGGATCACAATCCCATCCCTCTCCACCGGCATTGGGTACACAAAGCTGGCCGGGACCTGCAGCGCCCCAGAGCGGCGCGGCAACACACAGGGCCAACAGTTGCAGCAGCAGTCTGACGGCAGAGAGGCGGGGGGATTTTTCCATGCGCGCATCATAATGAATTGCTCGCCGGGTTATAATGCGCAGGTGGAAGAAAACCTGATCTCAACAAACGCCAGCACCTGGTGCAGAAACGCGCTGAAGTTAACCGCGGGACAACCACTGGGCCTGACCGCTCTGCGTGTCGAGGCCAGTCATCGCAGTTTTTTCCGTGTCGATGCCCCCAACCAGGCAACCACCCTGGTGCTGATGCTGAGCCCGCCGGCGCTGGAACAAAATGATCAGTTCCTGCGCCTGGCACGCGTGTTTGGTGCACAAAATCTGCCGGTGCCCGAGGTGCTCAGCAGCAACCTGGCGCAGGGCTACTTTCTCATGCAGGACCTTGGATCAGCACACTTACAGGATCTGTATGGCACGAAGGCGGAAGAGCAGGCGCTGACCGCGGCCATACAGACCCTGGTGAAATTTGCTGCGGTGCAGGACCCGTCCATACCCTTGTATTCAGTTGAGCGTCTCGCCATGGAGCTTGCGCTGTTCGAACAATGGTTTGTGCAGAAATTTCTGCATCAGCAGCTGGACCAGTCACAGTATCAGGCTATCTGTTCCCTGTTAATCGACAGCGCCGAACAACAACCCAAACGGTGCGTGCATCGCGATTACCACTGCCGCAACCTGCTGTATGACAACAACCGTCTGGGGATTGTCGATTTTCAGGATGCCTTACAGGGCCCCGTCATGTATGACATCGCGTCCCTGCTGAGAGATTGTTACCACACCTTTGATGAGGCTAAAATTGATCGTTGGCTGAACTTTTTCATCAGTCTTGATCCAACCCTTGAGGCACTTCCCTACCCGCAGCTTAAACGCTGGTTTGACTTCATGGCCATTCAACGACAACTCAAAGCCATTGGCATATTTGCACGTCTGCATCTGCGCGATGATAAGTCGAGCCATCTGGCACAAATCAAACCGCTGCTGCAGCGCCTGCTCGAGCTGACCGTTCACTACCCGGACCTTGAAACCCTCAGCAGACAGTTGAAACAGGTGCAGCAATGGGCTGCAGCGCACCCGGATCTGCCGTGAAACCTTCTTATTTACGGCAGCTGTCCAGATGAGAGCCATGATTCTGGCTGCCGGCAAAGGCACTCGTCTGGCGCCGCTGACCAACACGACACCCAAACCGCTGCTGCCACTTGCCGGTAAGCCGCTGATCGTCTGGCAGCTTGAAGCGCTTGCCGCGGCGGGTGTGCAACAGGTAGTCATCAACCTGCACCATCTGGGTGAACAGATCAGCACAGCGCTGGGCGATGGCAGTCCGTTTGGCGTTGAGATCAGCTACAGTGTTGAAGCGCAGTTACTGGAGACCGGCGGCGGCATAGTGAATGCGCTGCCATTGCTGGGTGATCAACCTTTCTGGTTACTCAATGGTGATATCTGGACTGATTTTGATTTCAATCATCTGCCGCGCACGCTAGCGGACAATCAACCCGCCCACATCGTTTTAACCAACAAACCCGCCAACCGAATCCACGGCGATTTTACTTACGCCAATGGCAGGGTGACCGGGCGCGGCGGTGATTATGTGTACTGTGGTATCGCGGTGATCCATCCAGATCTGTTCAAGGACCAGGCAACGACTCATTTCTCCTTTCGCGACACGTTGTTTGCGCTGATCGAATCCGGCCAGCTCAGTGCTCAGGTACACGCCGGGCGATGGCATGACATCGGCACGCCAGACGCGTATCACCAGCTGCAGGCATCGCTCTGATCTTCTTCACGGCACATGCAGGCAGGTCACGCAGATTGACCTATGCTTAACAGGTTATGCAATCGCAACTGTTATTCAATCAGTGGTTCGGCAAGGCCGTCGGCGCCACCTGTGCGGTGATCTGGGCGCCCGCAGATCCACTGTGGCTGGCGGTTGCAGTGATATGCGGTATTGCTTTGGGCCATCTCTACGATCACTGGGCAAGCCTGCATCATGACGATGACCAGGCGGCCCTGACCCGCATAGGCCAACGCCACCAGACACAGCGATCACCGCACCTGGAATATCTGTTTGCCGGCCTTGGCCGTATCGCCAAAGCCGGAGGTCGCGTACAACCGCAACACATCGCCTATACCGAACAGGTAATGGCGCAAATGGGCCTGTCACCTCAGGCAAGACACCAGGCCAAAGCCTGGTTCAGTGACGGCAAGAACCGCAATTTTCCGATCCAGGCGCTGTCACGCGAATGTCTGCAGCCTACGGAGCAGGGCTCCGCATCACGTCAGAGTATGTTGCGCTGCTTCTGTTCGCTGGTGGCCATTGAACCTTCCGATGCTGCGCTGTCACAACTGAAGCTGTTAGGCGGTTACCTGGGTTTTGCCCCCAGCAGAGTTGCGCGCGAATATGGCGACATCGCCAGCCGTTACAGAAAACAAACTGCAACAGCACGAGGTAGCGCCAGGGCACGCACAGCAGCCGGCACACCCCCAGACCCGGCACTGCAGGCGGCCTACAGACTCTTGCAGATTGAACCCACTGCAAGCTTTGACCAGGTCAAACATGCTTATCGTCAGCAGGTGAGTCGCTGTCACCCCGACAAACTTGCCGGCAACGCCAGTGCAGCGCAAAAGCACTCCGCGGAGGATAAAATGATTGCGCTGCGCAACGCGCTGGAACTGATCAAAGCGCAGACGCCTTAAGCCCCGGCATACGGCTACCCGCGGGTACGATCTGCTGCAGCGCCCTGCATCAGGCCCCTTGCATCCGGCGTTTGAACCAGCCACGGATTTTTCTTTCAACAGTGGCATCCAGCCGTGGTGCCGTTGCCGCGGGCATCAGATGCAACTCGTAACCGGCCAACAGAGGTAACTGCTCAGGCCAGCCTTGCGGAAACTCCTGCAATATCAGCGTCGGTTGCGCAGCCGCCTGCCAGCTGTTCCGATACGCCAAAGAGACCTGAGCTGTCTCGGACAGCGGCAGATTCAGATAAATTCTCGCGCTGGCGCCATCCACCTCAAGGTTGCGTAATGCCTCACAGGTGCTGCCTTCACACAACAGAACCAATGGTCCCTGCCCGGACACTGCAGCCACCGCCGCCAGTACCTGGACCGCCGGATCCACGGCAGCTTCCAGATTAAAGAAAAATGTCTGCCAGCCGTGACGAGGTAACACCGTGCGCAGGTTAGCCAGATGATGCAGACCGTTCATGCCCGCCTGTTCGCTGGCAAACAACACCACACTACCGACGGTGTTGCCGGTGGCCGGACGTTTTGCCAGCCAGCGTTGCTGTCCTGCAACTTCAAACCACACCAGTTCTTCCGTGCCACGCACGGTTTCCGCACGCTGAACCAGCGTTGTCAGGGAACTGCTGCGTTGCGCGGGTGCTGCTTCAGCGGGTACCTGTTCCGATTCGGTTTGTGCTTCCTCCGCCGGCACCTGCACCGTCAAGGCACAACCGGCAAGCAAACACCCCAGCACACATAATTTCGATTTCTTCATAGGCTAAGTATAGGAAGCCGTTTAGAATACGCCGCCTATGAACCCGATTATCGCGCCTTCAATCTTAGCCGCCGACTTTTCCCGCCTGGGAGAAGAGGTCAGAAACGTACTGCATGCCGGCGCTGACATGATTCACTTTGATGTCATGGACAACCATTACGTTCCAAACCTCAGCGTCGGTCCGCTGGTCCTGGCATCTCTACGTAAAGCAGGCATCAATGATCCGGTAGATGTCCATCTTATGGTCAAACCCGTTGATCGCCTTGTTGAAGAATTTCTGACCTCACAACCGGCCTACATCTCCGTACACCCTGAGGCCACGGAACATCTGCACCGCACTCTGGCGATGATCCGCGCGGGCAATGCCAAGGCAGGCATTGTGTTAAACCCCGCAACACCTCTGCAGGTACTGGAAGAGGTGCTCGACAGTATCGATCTGGTTCTTATCATGTCGGTTAACCCGGGTTTTGGCGGACAGAGTTTCATCCCTTCATCTCTTAAGAAACTGGCGCGGGTAAAAAGCATTATCGACAAAGCCGATCATGAGATCCGCCTGCAGATAGATGGCGGCATCAAGCCGGACAATATCGGCGCGGCCGCAGCTGCAGGCGCAGATACATTTGTCGCGGGCACCGCTATATTTGCCAGCCCGGATTACAGTGCAACCATTGCGCAAATGCGTAAGCAGATCACCCTGGCCAGCCAATCCTGAGTATTCCTATCGTGCGCGCCTGGTCAGGCTACAGCAGCTACCTGTTCGATCTGGACGGCACCCTTGTTGATACCGCCCCGGACATCAATGCCGCGCTCAACGTCAGCCTTGAAAAAGCGGGGCTTGCAGGTGTGGATATCAGTCTGACAAGACACTGGGTAGGCCACGGCTCTCGGACTCTGATTAATGAGGCGCTGGCTTATCTGCACGAACCACACCGCGATATCGAACCGCTGCTGGCAGACTTCCTGCAGCATTATCGCCACAATCTGGCGACCCACAGTCAGATCTACCCTGATGTTGAACGGACCCTGCAACAGCTCAAAAACAGAGGCGCCAGGCTTGCCGTGGTCACGAACAAGCTTGCCCAGCTGAGTGAGCCGCTGCTCAAAAACATCGGCTTGAGCAGTTACTTTGACCTGATTGTCAGCGGCGATACCGCCCAGGCGCCAAAACCAGACCCAGCACCGGTACATCTGTGTCTGCAGCGCTTGGATACCACGGCTGCACAAACGCTGTTTGTCGGTGATTCGGATACCGATGTAAATGCCGCACTGGCCGCTGGCGTTGACGTGGTCTGCGTGCGTGAAGGTTACAATCACGGCGTTGATGTCACCACGCTGGGTGCAACCGGGGTTATTGACAGCTTTCTGGAGTTGTTAGACTGACGAGGGATTAGCGCTGCTGCCGACCAGATTGGCAAACATCAGCTGCAGCGCTTCGTGCAGATTGTTACGCAACGCAGCGACGGATGCCCCCGGGCGCGTCATATGCCGGCTGGTGCCTTTATCCATATCATTGAGCAGGAGCGAGGCCATGCCATGTACACCGGACCAGACCACCCCGCCCAACAACACCACATCCTGCTTCAGGTTGTGTGCATCAATGAGCTCCTGCAACAGCGCCTGCACAGGTTCATAAGATCTCTCTGCCGCCACACGCAACATGTCATATTCAGAAAAATCCCCCAGCACTGAACCAAACATCAGCTGATAGGCGGTCGGGTTTTCCAGCGCAAAACCGATGTAAGTTTCGCCAAGCTGAATGAAGCGCTCGTCAACCGAGCGATCTGACTGCACCGCCGACAGTGTACGGTCATACAACTGTTCAAAACCCTGGGTCGCCAGCGCCGCAAGCAGGCATTGCTTGGTTGGAAAATGACGGTACGGTGCAGTGGGTGACACCCCTGCCTCACGCGCAAGGGCACGCAGGCTGAGTTTTTCAGTGCCGCCCGCCTCTATATGCGCCATCGCCAGCGCCATCAGGGTAGTCGGTAACTCACCATGGTGATATCCGCTTCTGGATTCGCTGTCTGCTTCTACACTCATGTCAGTTTACTGGCCCTCCTGCTGGGCGATTTCTAACACCGCGGCTCTGCTTTGCGATTATTAGCCGAACGGTGCAGTTCTGCACGCGCAATCAGCGAATACTTCACGCATGCTTCACTCATCACATGTTGACATTGCTTACATTAAAGTTAGCATTGCAAACAATGTTAGCGATGTAAACATCGAATTGGGAGTACTCACGTGCACGCACGCATGATTCGACGGAATTTCCCCGCCAACTGGCGCCGCACCTGCGCAATCGCGGCCGTTGCCCTGGTTTTTCAGATCAGCCTGTTGCTGTTCGCCAGTTCCGCCCACGCTGAGATCAACGTCAGCGTGTTCAGGGTTGTGGCCGAACCCAGCTACCAGTCCAACCGGGTCTACGCGGGTCGCACGGCTGCGGCAAGAGCGTCCGAACTTGGCTTTAAACGCGGTGGCGAAATTGCTGACATACGGGTCGATCTGGGTGACGTGGTCGCCAAAGGAGATACCCTTGCGAGTCTCGATACCGCGTCGATCAATGCGCAGCTGACTCAGGCAGCCGCGGACGTCTCCCTTGCCCGCGCCAACCTGGCAGCGCTGGTGGCAGAAAACGAACTGGCCACCAACACCGAGCAACGTTTCCGCACGCTGCATGAACAGGGCCATGCCTCGCTTCAGGTGTACGATGAAACCCGGCTGGCGCTGCGCGCCAAACAGGCACAGCTCAACGTCGCCCGCGCCAGCCTGCAACGCGCGCTTGCCGCGCAGAAAGCGGTAGAAGTAGATCTGCGGGAGGCTGATATCAGAGCACCTTTTGCGGGCACCATTGCAGCACGGTACGTGGACGAAGGTACTCAGATCAGCTCCGGTGCCGCAGCTCTGCGACTGGTCGAAGATACACACAGGGAGGCCCACGTGGGCATTCCCGCAGATATCGCCAGACGCATGGTGCCCGGACAGACCTATCAGGTGAGCTGGCAGAACCAGACCTATGCCGCCACGCTCAATGCCGTTCTGCCGGAAGTCGATCCGGCGACCCGCACGCTCACCGCTGTACTGGACCTCGCCGGTGTCGACATACCACTGGGTGCCACCGTAGAGCTGGGTATCAACGAAGCGGTTAACGCACCGGGCTTCTGGCTGCCGCTGAGCGCTCTGACAGAAGCAGAAAGGGGTTTATGGGGGGTATATGTGGTCAACAACGAGCAGATTGTGGAACGCCGCCTGATCGAAATTGTGCACAGTGAAGCCGATCGGGTGTTTGTGCGCGGTACGCTCAGAGCAGACGACCAGGTCGTGGCGAGCGGCGTTCAGCGCATTGTGCCGGGACAGGTGGTCAATCCTGTAACAACCTCACAGGTGAGTTATGCGGGCTGACGCCTTTTACGCCAACCCGCGCCTGGCGGCACTGCTTGTACTGTTCATCATTGTCATGGGCGGCATGGCGTACAGCAGCCTGGCTCGACAGGAAGACCCCACCATGACCGAGCGCTGGGCACGGATAAACACCTTCCTGTCGGGTGCCACCGCGCAACGCATGGAGTCGCTGGTCAGCGAACCCATTGAAACAGCGCTGCGCGAAATACCGGAAATCAAAGAAATCTCCTCCACCTCCAAAGCCGGACTTTCAGTGGTCAGCGTGGAGATGTATGACAGCATCGGTGCACATCAGGTGGATGCCATCTGGTCTGAAGTTCGCGACAAGCTGGGCGAGGTAGGGGCCAGGTTGCCCGAAGGCAGCAGTGAACCCGAGTTGATCATTAACAAACCCTTGGCGTCGACCATGATCATTGCCCTGCGCTGGCTGCAGGACTCACCTATCCAGGAGGGTATTCTGTCTCGCCTGGCGGAATCATTGCGTCTCAAGCTGGCCAACATGCCGGGTACTGAAATTGCTGAATCCTGGGGGGATGCCAAAGAAGAGCTGCTGGTGTCTGTAGACCCATATAAGATGGCCAGTGCCAATGTGTCTGCCGCCCAGGTGGCAGCCAGCATCCGCGCTGCTGATACAAAGTTACCCTCGGGCCGGCTCCGCTCAGACCTGACTGACATGCTGGTGGAAGTGGAGGCCGAGCTGTCTTCACCGGAACGTATTGCTCGTATTCCGCTTGCCATTACGAGCAGTGGCTCCGTGCTGCGGGTATCCGACGTGGCCGAAGTCACAAAGTCTCAAGTGAACCCTCCCGATTCACTGGCATTTAATGGTGATGAGCAGGTGGTGCTGGTCAACGCCAAAATGCAGGGTGGACTGCAGGTTGAAACCTGGACGGACAATGCCCTGGACGTCGTGAACCAGTTCAAATCCTCCCTGCCTGGGGAAATTGGCCTGGATATTGTCTACAGCCAGAACCGCTACACTGGCGAGCGAATGCAGTCGTTAGGCGCTAACCTGATGTTTGCGCTGGTGATTGTCATGCTGGTGCTGGTCTGGTTCATGGGCGTACGGTCTGCGTTTACCGTGGGCGTTGCACTACCTTTGTCTGCCGGCATGGTGCTTGTGGGTATGCAGCTGATGGATATCCCCCTGCATCAGATGTCTGTGACCGGCTTGATCATATCGTTAGGTCTGCTGATCGATAACGCCATCGTGGTGGTAGAAGACTATAAACTGCGCCGCAGGAAAGGTGTGGACATTTCCGCAGCCATCAGCAAAGCCATCAACCACCTGCTGATTCCACTGGGCGCTTCAACCGCAACCACCGTGTTTGCTTTTATGCCCATCGCCCTTGCACCCGGCGGCGTCGGCGATTTCACCGGCACCATCGGCGTTACCGTGGCGCTGTCTGTGACAAGTTCATTCATTCTGGCGATGACCATCGTGCCAGCGATTGCCGGCTTTCTGGAGAACAGGTGGCCCAGTCAGGAGGGACACCGCTGGTGGCAATCCGGGTTCAGCAACAGCAGTATGACCCGGCGTTATCGCAGCACGATTGTCGCGGTGCTTAAAAAACCGTGGTTGGGTATTGGCGCAGCCTGCATATTGCCTGTGATTGGATTTGCGCTGGCGCCAACCCTCACCAATCAGTTTTTCCCACCGGTTGATCGCAATCAGTTCCAGGTGCAGCTGTCACTGCCCGCACAATCCTCTATCTGGGAAACCCGCGAGGCGGTTGCCATCGCCGACGATATTCTACGTGCCAATCCACAGGTTACCGACAGCTTCTGGAGCATTGGTCAGGGTGCGCCGCGGGTTTTCTACAACGTAGTGTCCCTGAATGAACGGGTTGTCAGCTACGCTTCCGCCTGGGTGAACACAACCTCTGCCCAGGCCACCCAGGATATTCTGCCCGCTATTCAGCAGGCGCTGTCTCAGGCACTGCCGCAGGCAGAGGTATTGGCCATACCGTTCGAGCAGGGGCCACCAAGTGAGGCGCCTATCGAAGTACGTATTGTCGGCCCGGAACTGAATGTGTTGCGCAAAAATGCGGAAGAACTGCGCCGAATTCTTGCTGAAGTCGATCAGGTGACCTATACCCGGGCAACATTGTCCACATCAGAACCCAAACTGGCGTTCATTCCCAACGAAAACGCCACCGCCATTGCCGGCATGTCCACAGGTGAGTTATCCCAACGACTCAATTCTGCCTTGATGGGCGATCTGGCAGGTACGGTACAGGAAGGCACCGCGGAAATCCCCGTGCGCGTACGAGTCGCGGATCAATACCGCAACGAAACTGCAGACCTGGCAACGCTCCCCATGCTTACCAGCGGCGGCCGCGGTGTGCCATTGGATGAGCTTGGACGCTGGGAGTTGATGCCCACCGCCTCCGCCATCGATCGCCGTCAGGGTGAACGTATCTCCACGGTGCAGGCGTATCTGGTGCCGTTTACTTTACCGGCGGGGGTACTGTCCGATTTCCGCGCCAATATAGTAAAACACGACTTTGAACTGCCCGCGGGCTATCGCCTGCAGATTGGCGGCGAGGCTGAGAACAGTTCAGAGTCCATCGGCAACATCATGTCCGTGTTCCTGTTTTTTGCCATGGCGATGGCTGCAGTTGTGATCCTGTCGCTCAACTCCTTCCGCTACGCCGCAATGATTGGCGCGGTAGCGATATTGAGCTTCGGTCTGGCCCTGTTCGGGGTGCGGCTGTTCAGCTATCCGTTTGGGTATATGGCACTCATCGGCGCGCTGGGTATGATGGGCCTGGCCATCAATGGCGCTATCATCGTGCTGTCTGCGCTGAAAGCCAGCCCGGTTGCGCTGGCCGGAGAGATCGAAGGCACCGCTGACGTGGTTGTCGATGCCACACGTCATATTGTCTCCACTACCGCAACCACCATCGGCGGGTTTGTACCGCTGATTCTCGACGGTGGCACGTTCTGGCCGCCACTGGCCACCGCCATTGCCGGTGGCGTTGGCGGTTCGGCAATCATTGCCCTGTACATGGTACCCGCAGTGTTCATGGCGTTGAAACGACGCCAGATCAGCAGGCTACCCGCCAACGATGCCGATATCCAGGTCTGGCCCGAGGTGGAGCATCCCAGCACAGGCGGCATTAAGAGCGCCGGATAAACGCAGATGCGGCTTTGCCTTGCCAGCACATGCGCAAGGCGCTCTGAGCTTTTGAGATTTTCTCAACAGGCTGCTAATCTTCGCCGCCATGGACAGCCAGGTAGACAGAGATCGGATCAATTGTTTTGACGAGGGGTGGCGATAGCCGCCACTTGCGTGCGCCTGCACGCCAGATGTGTATCGACACATCACTGCATTTCTCCTGATTCCTGCTTAAGGCATGCCCATGACTGACGATACTCCCATTTACCACCGCACGCCTGTTGTGGTTGAAACGCTGGCCGACCTGGATACACCGCTTTCTGTTTATCTGAAGCTCGCCGACGGTCCTTATTCCTACTTACTGGAATCGTCACAAGGCGGCGAAAAATGGGGACGTTATTCAATCATCGGTTTACCTGCGCGCACCTTTCTCACTGTGCGCGGCGACAGCATCACCGTTACTCATGATGGCAATGCCATCGAACAGCTCAGCAGCGATGACCCCCTGTCCTTTATCGAACAGTTCCAGGCTCGCTACCAGGTTGAGGAACGCGCGGACCTGCCCCGCTTCTATGGTGGATTGGTCGGATACTTTGGTTATGACACGGTACGTTATGTAGAAAAACGGCTTAAACATTCTACGCCCCCGGACCCACTGAACACCCCTGACATTCTGTTGATGGTCAGCGAAGAAGTGGTGATTTTTGACAACATCAAAGGTCGTATGCAGCTGGTCAGCCTGGTTGATCCGAACGTGGACGGCCTGGTCGCAAAAACCAGAGAGAAGCTTCAGGCGCGGGTACGCACCCTGGCACAGGCGACCCCAACCATCCCGATCAGCCAGGCCAATCAGACCATTGAGGAATCAGACTTTGTGTCCGAAACCGGTGAAACTGCTTTTAAACAGGCGGTGGAAAAGATCAGGCAATACACCAGGGCCGGGGATGTCATGCAGGTGGTGCTGGCACAGCGCATGTCGATACCGTTTGCCTCACCCGCCATCAATCTGTACCGCGCATTGCGCAGCCTGAACCCATCACCCTACATGTATTTCATGAACCTGGGTGATTTTCAGATCGTCAGCTCCTCGCCGGAGATTCTCGCGCGGCTGGAGAACGGTCGCATCACCAACCGGCCTCTGGCAGGTACCCGCCGACGCGGCCATACCGAAGCAGAAGACCTGGCGCTGGAAGAAGAGCTGCTGGCGGACCCAAAAGAAATTGCTGAACACCTGATGCTCATCGACCTGGGGCGTAACGACGTCGGCCGTGTTGCCCAGTCCGGCTCGGTCGAAGTCACCGAGCAGTTTGTCATCGAACGCTATTCTCACGTCATGCATATCTCCTCCAACGTAGAAGGCACGCTAAAACCCGGCAAAACCGCGATGGATCTGCTGCGCGCAACCCTGCCCGTCGGCACCCTTTCCGGCGCGCCAAAAGTTCGCGCCATGGAGATCATTGACGAGCTGGAACCTGTGAAACGGGGTATCTATGGGGGCGCCGTGGGTTACCTCGCCTGGAACGGCAACATGGACACCGCGATTGCCATTCGCACCGCGGTGGTAAAAGACGGCAAGCTGTACATCGAAGCCGGCGGCGGTATCGTTGCCGACTCGGTGCCACGCCTTGAATGGAAAGAAAGCCTGAACAAAGGCCGCGCCATTTTCCGCGCCGCTGCCATGGCCGAAAACCAGTTCCGCGATCTGATCGACTGAAATTTTCCGCTGATGCACACTACGCACCCCACCACTGAGTTACAGGAATACGTGTGATCTGGGCACGCCACATCGTCGCCAGCAGCTGGTTCACCCACGGCATTACTGTGGTGATTCTGCTTAATGCCGTGGTCATTGGGCTGGACACAGTAAAGGTGCTGTACACCAACTATCACGGCCTGTTTGTGATCGCCAACAAGGTCTTTCTGGGCATCTACATCATCGAGGCCCTGATCAAGATGGCCGCCGAATATCCCAAAACGACTCGCTACTTCAAAGACGGCTGGAATGTTTTTGACTTCACCATCATTGTCATCAGCCTGATCCCCGCCACCGGCCAGCTGGCCACCCTTGCCCGGCTGGCACGCTTGTTACGTGTGCTGAGATTGATATCCACCCTGCCGGAACTGCGGCTGATTGTTGCCACCCTGGTCCGCTCTATTCCGAGCATGGGCCATGTGCTGCTGCTCATGTCGATCATCTTCTATGTTTACGGTGTGGCCGGCTATCATCTGTTCCACGACGTTGACCCTACCCATTGGGATACGTTGGGTATCGCTCTGCTGTCTCTGTTCAGAATAGTCACGCTGGAAGACTGGACCGACATCATGTACGCCGCCATGGCGGTCAAACCCTGGGCCTGGATCTACTTTGTGAGTTTTGTTGTGCTCGGCACATTTGTGGTGATCAACCTGTTTATTGCCGTGGTCATCAACAATCTGGACGAGGCTAAAACCGAGCGTCTCAACGAACTGCGCACACCGCCGACCTCAGAGGAGATTCTGCGCGAGCTGCGGGAAACTCAGACAGCCCTGGCCAGGGTGCAGGCCCGTCTTGAACAGTTCGCTACGCCAGGCGCAGGAAACACCCACGCTGACTCACCAACTGATGCAGCCCCTCCAAGCCAGGAGAAATCCAGATGATCCTCATGATCGATAACTACGATTCTTTTACCTACAACATCGTTCAGTATCTGAGTGAGCTCGGCGCCGAGGTTGAAGTCTTCCGCAATGATGAGATCAGCATCGAAGAAATTAAAACAATGGCGCCGGAGAAGATTGTGATCTCTCCAGGACCCTGCACACCTAACGAAGCCGGTATTTCGCTGGAAGTGGTCAGCACCTTTGCCGGCAAAATACCGCTGCTGGGCGTTTGCCTCGGGCATCAGAGTATCGGCCAGTCTTTTGGTGGAGAAGTGGTACGCGCAGAAGACGTGATGCACGGCAAAGTCTCCATGATTCATCACAACGGTGCAGGTGTATTCAGAGGACTACCCAACCCTTTCGAAGCCACGAGGTATCATTCGCTGATTGTGAAAAAAGATACCCTGCCGGAATGTCTTGAATTAACCGCCTGGACCGAAAAAGACGGACAACTGCATGAAATCATGGGTTTTCGCCACAAAACTCTGGCTGTTGAGGGTGTACAGTTTCATCCTGAATCCATCATGACCCAGAGTGGTCATGATCTGCTTAACAATTTTCTGCAATCAGATGGACCCGCGTTATGAACCTGCACCAGGCACTGGAAGCTATTGTCACGGAACAGAACCTTAGCCAGGACGCCACAGCGGAAGTATTCCATACCATCATGACAGGCGAAGCCACGCCGGCGCAGATTGGGGCTTTTCTGGTTGGCATGCGGCTCAAAGGTGAAACTGCAGAAGAGCTTGCCGGAGCTGCGCTGACCATGCGAAAACTGTCTACCAAAGTGGACGTCACCCATGCAAATCTGGTTGACACCTGCGGCACCGGGGGCAGCGGCAGCAAACTCTTCAATATATCCACCGCTGCCGCATTTGTTGCCGCTGCAGCTGGCGCCAAGGTCGCCAAACATGGCAATCGCAAAATGACCAGTTTCTGCGGCAGCGCAGACGTACTCGAAGCGGCCGGTGTTACCCTGACGCTGACCCCCGAGCAGATCGCCACCTGCATCATGGATGTGGGTGTCGGCTTCATGTTTGCTCAGGCACACCATAGCGCCATGCGTTTTGCCGGCCCGGTGCGTCAGGAGATTGGTGTTCGCACCATGATGAACGTGTTGGGACCGATGACCAATCCTGCCGGTGCCAGACGTCAGGTGATCGGTGTTTTCGACAGCCAGTGGCAGATGCGGATGGCTCAGGTCCTGCATCTTCTGGGCACCGAACACGCCATGATTGTGCACAGCCAGGGTCTCGACGAAATCAGGCTCGATGCGCCCACAAGTGTTGTTGAGTTGCGTAACGGCGTCATTGAAGCGTTTGACATTGTGCCGGAGGATTTTGGTCTGCAGCGCATTTCTGCTGAGACTGTTAATGCGCTGTGCGCAGACTCGACCGAGAGCAGCCTGGCTCTGGTCAAGCAGTCTCTGTCTTCCGCAGATTCTGCAGCCGCGGACATTGTCAGCCTCAATGCCGGTGCCGCCATTTACGTCTCCGGTGTGGCCACGTCTCTGAAAAATGGCGTGCTCATGGCTCAGGACGCCATTGCCGCGGGTCTTGCCAAGGAACGCTTTGACGAGCTGGTCAGAGTGACCCGCATGATGACCGAACAATGAGCAGCATTCTCGACACCATCATCGCCACCAAACATGAAGAAGTGGCTGCGCGCAGGCTGCAGGTTCCATTAGCGGAGCTTACGCGCCAAAGTGAAACGGTTATCCCCGCGCGTGGATTCTGCGCTGCACTGCATCAGGCTGCCGCCAACAGCCAACCTGGCGTCATCGCGGAAATCAAAAAGGCATCACCTTCCAAAGGCGTCATCCGCGAAAATTTTGACCCCGTGGCCATCGCGCAGAGTTACACCCGGCATGGTGCCACCTGCCTGTCTGTGCTGACCGACGAAGTTTACTTTCAGGGCAGTGACCAGTATCTGCAGGCCGTTCGTGCAGTGACCGAGCTGCCCATCATCCGCAAAGACTTTGTCATTGACGAATACCAGGTATACGAAGCCAAAGTACTGGGCGCCGACTGCATTCTGTTGATTGCTGCAGCATTGAACATCATGCAGCTCACCGTGCTGAATCAAACCGCCAGAGGCATCGGTCTGGATGTATTGATTGAGGTACACAACCTCACAGAACTACAGGCAGCGCTGAGCCTGCGTCCCACGCTGATCGGCATCAACAACAGAAACCTGAAGACTTTCGAAACCTCACTGACCAACACCATAGATCTGCTGCCGCATATACCTGACGACGTTACTGTGGTCACCGAGAGCGGCATCCGGACATTGGATGATATCGACTTGATGAACCGTCATGGCGTGTACTGCTTTCTTGTCGGGGAAACGTTTATGCGCGCAGATGATCCGGGCCAGGCACTACGGAATCTGTTTTTCTAACCCAGAAAAAGAAAAAGGGCTCAATTGAGCCCTTTTCTGCGTAAATAGCCATCCCTTTCGAGTTTGACTTTTACTCCCGCGAAACGAATTAACGCCTCACGTTTTTACACCTCCATGTGTAACTTCGTGACTACAGCAACCCGGTTAGCGGGTTCCGTATACCACCATGGTCTTACCTTTCACAGAGACCAATCCTTGATCCACCAGTGTTTTTAAGACTCTTCCCACCATCTCACGAGAACATCCGACAATGCGGCCGATCTCCTGACGTGTAATTTTGATCTGCATGCCGTCCGGGTGTGTCATAGCGTCAGGCTGTTTGGTGAGTTCTAACAGGGTTCGTGCAACGCGACCTGTCACATCAAGAAACGCAAGGTCACTGACTTTCTGCGTGGTTTTGTTGAGCCGTTCAGCCATTTGTTTGCCAACGGCGTAAAGCAGATCTGTGTGTCGCTCCGCCAGCTCTTTGAACTTGTTATACGACAGCTCAGCCACTTCGCATTCGCTTTTGGCTTTGACCCACGCTGAACGCGGCGTGTCGTCCACAAAAAGCGGCATTTCACCAAAAAAATCGCCTTTATTCAGGTAAGCGACAATGATTTCTCTGCCGGACTCGTCTTCAACAAGTACGGTAACGGAACCTTTGAGGATGAAATAAATCGAGTCGCTTTTGTCCCCTGCATAAATCAGAGTACTTTTCGCGGGATATTTGCGGCGGTGGGCCGCAGCGAGAAACGCATCAAGATGCGTGTTGCTGGCTTCGGCATTCAAGTTCATTTGAAAACCCTTAGCGGTAAGCGGACGGCCCATTTGATTGTTCTTCGTTGCTAGCATCGGTTGCGCTCCTTCGTAACACTGTGCGTGATTCAAATACTAGGTGAGAAATGTGATGTGTTTCGAGACACGGTCGACAAACGGCACTTTTTCACACTCTAAACGGTCGCAGTTCACTGGTTTTTCCTCGAAAATGTCTCGTCTTTACAAACCTGAACACGCAAAACCGTTACATGCACACAAAAATACAATGGCAGGACAATGTCCATTTCACCGCGATTGCGGATTCCGGACACGAAGTATCCATCGACGGCCCACCTGATGCAGGCGGACAAAACCTGGGCACACGCCCGATGGAACTCATGCTGATGGGGGTTGGCGGCTGCACCTCTTTCGATGTGGTGAATATTCTGCGCAAATCGCGTCAGAATGTGACCCATTGTGTGACCGAGATCACAGCAAAGCGGGCGGATGAGGTACCCCAGGTTTTTGAAACCATCCACATCCACTTTGTGATTGAAGGCGACAACCTGGACGCAGCCAGGGTAGAGCGCGCGATTGCGCTTACCGCAGAAAAATACTGCTCGGCTTCCATCATGCTGCAACGCGCAGGGGTCAACATCACCCACACGTTTGAACTCAGGCAGACGTCGGGCTAAATCCGATATGTGGTGCGGGTCATGATGTTGGAGATCAGCGCCATTACCTGTTTCACCGGCTGCGGGAAAGCTTCGCCTCCGTGGCTGAGCGCCTGTTCTCCATGAATCGCTTCGTCCCGGCGCATCTGATCGAGGATCGCACGGCTTTTGTGATCTGCCTCGGGCAGCTGCTCCAGGTGCCGATCCAGATGCGCAACCACCTGATCTTCCGTGGCCTCAACAAAACCCAGGCTGACCTTATCACCCGCCAGCCCGGTCAGCGCACCTACGGCGAATGAAGCGCCATAAAAAACTGGCGCGAGAAGGCTCGGCTGTGCATCGAGTTCATCCAGTCGCGTCCGACACCAGGCCAGATGATCACGCTCTTCTGAGGCCGCCTGCAGCAGCGCGCTACGCGCCTGGTCTGATTGAGCCGTTAACGCCTGACCTTCATAGAGGGCCTGAGCACAGATCTCGCCGGTGTGATTGACGCGCATGAGGCCTGCAGCGTGTTTACGCTGAGGTTCATCCAGCTCGATTTGCGCCTCATCCGCTGCAGGATTGGGTCGCTGCGCACTATACGCCCCAGTGAGCGTTCGCAGCGCTCGATCCAGGCCCAGAACTATGTTGTCGACGGGGTTCGACATGATGCCTCTGCATGACTACTGAAGCTGCAGTTTAACAGGGGATTTGCGACACATCTCCCCGTCAAAGCATCTGCGTTTATCTATAATGCGGGGATGGCCGACACAAAAGATCTTGCAGTTTTACTGGATGCCAAAATACCCATTATCGGCATCGAATCCCCGGACGAACGTCGGGTCCTGGCGCTGTTGCTGCAAAGTGCGATTCAGCGTGGCCTGAGTTTCTACGAATGGAGCGTGACCCGCGGTCTGCAGCTTGGCGGCTTCGGTGCTCGCCCGGACGTCAAAAAAGAAGATTTTACCGACCCGGAAGCGCTGCTGAAACACATTGCAGAACACCCCGGTCCGGCACTGTATGTGGTCTGCGACTTTCATCCTTATCTCAACGGTGAGCCGAAAAACATCCGCTACCTGAAAGACATCGGCCTGAATTACGACACTAATCAGAACACCGTTGTGCTGGTGAGCCATAAACTGGATATTCCCGCTGAGATCTCGCGCATGTCGGCAAACCTGACCCTGCGCCTGCCCAGCGACGAAGAACTGATGGCCATGGTGCGCAGTCAGGCCCAGGAATGGGCAGAACAGAATCGGGGGCAGAAAGTCCGCACCGACAGCCGCACCTTAAAGAAGTTGATCGCCAATCTGCGCGGCGTCTCTCATGCAGACGCACAGGTGCTGATTCGACACGCGGTGTTCGGTGACGGTGCCATCACCGAATCCGACATCCCGGCCGTCAACAAGCTCAAATTCGATCTGATGGATGGGGAAGGTGTTCTGCATTTTGAATATGACACTGAACGTTTTTCCAATGTCGCTGGCCTGACAAACCTGAAACAGTGGCTCAAGCTGCGGCGCGATGCACTTCTGGAAAATCAGGTCGATCGACCAAAAGGGGTCATGCTGCTCGGCGTGCAGGGAGGTGGCAAAAGCCTGGCGGCCAAAGCGGTTGCGGGCTTCTGGTCCATACCTTTGTTACGGCTTGATTTCGGCACCCTGTATAACAAATATTTTGGCGAGACCGAACGTAATCTGCGCAATTCGCTGAAACAGGCAGAACTTATGGCACCCTGCGTGTTATGGATGGACGAAATCGAAAAAGGTCTGGCGACCGGACAGAGCGACAACGCCACGTCCCAGCGCATTTTAGGTACTCTGCTTACCTGGATGGCGGAAAACGACAACGCCGTTTTTATCGTTGCCACATCTAACGACATCACAGGGCTGCCGCCTGAGCTGTTACGCAAAGGCCGGCTGGACGAAGTGTTTTTTGTTGACCTTCCGGATGCTGAGGTACGCAAGGAGATATTCCGCATTCACCTGACAAAGCGCAACCTCGATCCTGCCGAATTTGATCTATCTGCGCTGGCACAGACCGCGCAGGATTTCACCGGCGCCGAAATTGAAGAAGCCATTGTTTCCGCGCGCTATCTGGCCGCCGCCAGAGACGGCAAAATCACCCAGGAAGATCTCGATTCAGCGCTGAACCGAACTTACCCGATTTCTGTGCTGCGGGGAGAGAGCATTGCATCATTACGAGCCTGGGCCAAAGAGCGCACCATTCCTGCCTAGCCTGCAACTTCTGTTGCCCCCTTCAGTCCTCACAGCAGACATGATTCTGAACATCGCCGGCAAGCGGAAACGCTGCCAGGCCCTGCTGTATCAGCAACAGCGCAGCCAACGCCCGCTGCGAGGCGTTGCCGCCAGAAATGTAATACCGGCTTTTCCGGTCCAGCTGCCGAATATGGTCCCGCACATCGACCAGTGCAATTGCGCCGACGGCGGTCTTGCGTCCATCTGCCAGACGCAGACGTTGGCCACCAGCCTGAAACGGTACAAATTCGATCAGCTGATTCAGTAACAGGCGACTGAACACGTCCTTATCTATACATTGCAGGCGCACTGCCTGCAAAGCCGTGACTGAGGCATTACGGCAGCCGCCGGTGACCAGGGCATCTTCGCCGAAAAAATCTCCCGGCCCCAGATGACATAACGTGCGGCTGCCATCGTGCACCACCACATGTCCTGTCTGAATCACAAAACAGACATCGCCCCTTGCACCTTTGTGCAGGATGGTGGCGCCTGCAGCATACGCCCGGTGACTGAAAGAATTGACCAGCTGCTGCCACGCTGCAGGGCTTACCCGTCGCATCATCGGCGAGTCCAGGAAACGTTGCAGCCATTGCGTGTCTGCCATGTCGCTGATCACGCTGGTGCTCTGGGCCCGCTTGCTGAGGAACTCGTGTTGTGACGCATCCACCCACAACACCTGTGCCGCGGATGTTGTCCGAATATTGGTGCTGCCTGGATAGAAGTGCTGGAGCGGGCCACTCGTGCGGGCGACCAGATGATCATGGCCGACCGCAAGCGAGCCCTGCAACAGATAGAGAAAGGCTTCCAGCTGCCGGCCATCGCGCAACAGCCACCGCCTCGCTGGCAGGCACAAGACACGGGCACATTGCACCAAAGCCTGGATTTCGGTTTTTGGCGTGTGCTGAAATTCCGGGATGCGTAAAAACTGCTGCACTAACATCGCTGCAGCTTGTCGCAAACAGCAGCATCGGCTAAGCCGTGATCAGCGGCAGCCGCTGACGGATCTAGTCTCGATCAATTGCCCGATAACCAATATCCTTGCGGAAGTACCGACCGCGCCAGCCGATACTCTCAATGCGTTCATAAGCACGGGCCTGGGCGTGGGCCACGGTTTGTCCCATACCAACGACGCACAGCACTCGACCACCGTTAGTGACCGCATGCCCATCCACAAGCCGGGTGCCGGCGTGAAATACTTTGGTATCCAGAAGGTCTTTCTGCAGGCCGGTGATGCGATCGCCCGAGGTATAAGGGCCCGGGTATCCACTGGCAGCCATGACCACACCGAGGGCCACCCGAGGATCAAAACTGAGGCTGAAATGAGCAAGTTCTCCGGCAAGGGCAGCCTGGCAGGCCGCCAGCAGGTCAGACTGCAGGCGCATCATCACCGGTTGCGCTTCGGGATCACCAAATCGGCAATTGAACTCGATGACCCGGGGTTCACCCTCCGGAGAGATCATGAGCCCAGCATATAGAAAACCCACATAAGGAATGCCATCTGCGGCCATTCCCGCCAGCGTAGGCTCTATGATCTCTGCCATGATCCGTTCATGCAGGGCATCGTTGATCACCGGCGCCGGCGAATACGCCCCCATGCCACCTGTGTTAGGGCCTTTGTCACCATCAAATATGGCTTTGTGATCCTGGGACGAGGCAAATGGCACTGCAGTTGCGCCATCACACAAACAGATAAAACTGGCTTCTTCACCCTCGAGAAATTCTTCGATAACAACAGTGGCGCCAGCTTCTCCGAAAGCGTTTCCGCTGAGCATATCTTCTACCGCCGCCAACGCCTGCTCTTCGCTGGTGGCCACAACCACCCCTTTGCCCGCCGCCAGTCCATCGGCTTTAACCACAATCGGCGCGCCCTGCGCGCGAACATAGGCTTTAGCTTTGGTCACATCGCTGAAGGTTTCATACGCTGCGGTGGGAATATCGTTGCGTACCAGAAACTCTTTACTGAAGTCTTTACTGCCTTCAAGTTGTGCCGCCGCCGCACTGGGACCAAAACAGGCCATGCCGCTGCCGTTGAAAACATCACAGATGCCCGCGACCAGCGGCGCTTCCGGCCCCACAACAGTGAATCCCACCTGTTCCTGCTGCGCCATTTCCAGCAATGCGTCTATGTCGTCAGCGGCAATATCCACATTGCGTACGCCCGGCTCCATTGCAGTTCCTGCATTACCCGGGGCGACAAGCACTTCCTCGACGCCTTCACTTTGTTTGAGTTTCCAGGCCAGGGCATGCTCCCGTCCGCCCGAACCTACAACCAGTACCTTCATGGACTTTATCCTCCGTGGATGATGCTTCAGTGCCGGAAATGACGGATGCCGGTAAACACCATCGCCAGACCATGTTCGTCAGCCGCGGCTATGACCTCATCATCACGCATGGATCCGCCGGGCTGGATCACCGCTTTGATACCCGCTTCGGCTGCTGCATCAATGCCATCACGAAAAGGGAAAAAGGCATCCGACGCCATCACCGCACCGCTGACCTCCAGGCCTTCTTCAGCCGCCTTTAATCCGGCAATTTTTGCACTGATCACGCGGCTCATCTGTCCGGCGCCGACACCAATGGTCTGACCATCCCGGGCATACACAATGGCATTGGATTTAACAAACCAGGCCACCTTCCAGGCAAACATCAGGTCCTGCATCTGTTGCTCGCTGGGTTGCTGTTTTGTAACAACCGCCAATGCCGCGTCATCCAGACATATATCGTCAGGCGACTGCACCAGTAAGCCACCTCCTACACGCTTGAAGTCGAGTCGAGCGCTGATGCCCTGCAACGCACCACAACTGAGCAGCCGCACATTTTTTTTGGCCCTGGCAACCTCCACGGCGTCGTCCGACACCTCCGGCGCAATCACCACCTCAACAAACTGCCGTTCCAGAATCTGCGCAAGCGTTTCACCGTCCAGCGCCCTGTTGAAGGCGACAATTCCACCGAAGGCTGAGGTTGGATCTGTGGCAAACGCTTTATCGTAGGCATCTGCCACATTAGCAGCGACGCCCACGCCACAAGGGTTGGCATGTTTCACAATCACACAGGCAGGCTCGCCAAATTCCTTCACACAGGCAAGCGCCGCATCTGTGTCGGCAATATTGTTATATGACAGCGCCTTTCCCTGATGCTGCACATAGCTGGCAATCTGACCACCTGCCGGCGTTTGCGCGTCTGCATAAAAAGCCGCCCGCTGATGCGGATTTTCGCCATAGCGCATGTCGCTCAGTTTGTTGAAACTAAAACTGAGAGAATCCGGCAACAGTTCATCCGCGCCAAGATAGGCAGCCACCGTCGCATCGTATTGTGCGGTGTGGCGATACGCTTTAACCGCATACGCCCGCCGCTGTGACAGTGTTAAACCGCCGTTGAGGCTGGCCGTCAGCTCTGCATAGTCCGCCGGATCAACCACCACCGTCACATGCGCAAAGTTCTTTGCAGCAGAGCGCAGCATGGCAGGCCCACCAATATCAATGTTCTCGATGGCTTGCGCTTCACTGCAGTCGGGTTCTGCAATGGTCTGAGCAAATGGATAAAGGTTCACTACCACAAGGTCTATCGGCTCGATTGCGTGTGCCTGCATAACTGCCTGATCAACATCACGCCGCCCCAATATGCCGCCATGTACTTTGGGATGCAGTGTCTTGACTCTGCCTTCCATCATCTCCGGGAAACCTGTGTAAGCGGACACCTCTGTGACCGCTATACCCGCGTCTGCAATGACTTTATGAGTGCCTCCAGTAGACAGCAGGCTGACACCGGCAGCACTCAATGCACCCGCCAGCTCAACGATACCGGTTTTATCGGAAACACTGAGCAGCGCCCGCTTTATATTTACGTTAGACAAATTGTTTTCCAAAGTCTGCGGACGGGGTGGCAACCCCCACCATCGGGTTTACGCCGCATCGCGGGACTGCTGATCCCACCGGCTCATATTCAACAGCCAGTCAAGCTGTTGGCGTGCATCTTCCAGCTGCAGAAAGGCTTTGCCATGATCAGTCAGACCCAGATGCTGCAGGTAAGTAAGCACGTGCTTTCTGGCAATGCGCAGTCCTGCCTGCTCACCGTAAAAACTGTGCATCAACTCCAGGTGCGTACAGATAATCTGCCACTTCTGCGATCGGTCAGGCAGCGGCCTGCCCGCCAGTTCAGCAAACAGCCAGGGTTGACCTAACGCACCGCGCCCGATCATGACGCCATCAGCTCCGGAAACAGCCAGTGCATGCCGCGCGGTGGTCACACTGTTTATATCTCCATTGACCAGTACGGGCACATCAACCTGCCCCTTCAGCAGCCGCGCGGCGGTGTATTGCGCTTGACCGTTAAATCTGCAGGCCCGGCTGCGGCCATGCATGACCACCATCTGCGCTCCGTTCTCGACCGCCACGCAACCCGCCTGAACACCCAGATCATCTTCAGGCGTAAGACCGGTGCGGGTTTTCACTGTCACGGGCACCGGCACCGCACGTGCCACTGCTGCAACAATGCGGCCCACCAGATCCAGATCCTGCAGCAGCGCAGAGCCGGCAAATTTACGACAGACTTTTTTGGCCGGACAGCCAAAGTTGATATCAATCACCTCAACACCGTCGTCCACATGACGCTGCGCAGCTGCCGCCATTACCCGGGGATCTGTACCGGCAATCTGCACGGCAACCGGGGTAGCACCTGGCACAGGCACCCGGCGCAAACGGCTCTTACCGGTTTCCCAAAGCTCGGCTTTACTGGAAACCATTTCGCTGACCAGATAAGGCCGGCCTAACTGCCAGGCAATTGTGCGGAAGGGTACATCGCTTAAGCCAGCCATAGGCGCTAAAGCAAACGCATTGGGAAGTTCAACAGCGCCGATTTTCATAACAGTGTGATCGAGCAGCAAAGACAGCGGGTGGGCGGCATGAGTACGCCCATCCCGCCGAGATGATGTCTTACATTTTCATTTCGTAAAAACACAGTTTATTACCATCCGGGTCACGGCAGTAGGCGCCGTAGAAGATCGGCAGGCGCTCACCTGGCTCGCCTTCATCACTGGCGCCCAGTTCCATGGCTTTTGCGTACAACTTGTCCACACCTTCACGGGAGCCACCGGGAATGGCAATCATATTGCCATTCCCGCAATTGGCCGGCTGTTCATCATAGGGTATACAGATGGCCAGCATGGCGCTGTCCATGCCCGTGCCATAGAACTTGATGCGGTCCTGTCCAAACAGCTGTTTTGCACCAATCTGCTCCAGCAGTGGACCATAAAAAGCTTCAGCACGCGCCATATCAGAGACGCCAATGGTTACATATCCAAGCATGGTTTCACCCTCTCAAGGTTAAAAAAAGAGCGCTAGTAAACCCGCCCGTACTACCGGTTGGCAACCGCTTTTTTTTAAGCAAAGTCAGTTTGTCCTCTAACGGAATTTCACTTCGAAGTTAACCGCATCAACGCCAGGATCCTGAATTTCCAGCGAGACATGGACTGGCGTGCGTGAGGGCATGAGATCAGCAGCGCCCGCCTCTCCCCGCAGATATTCCTCCGGCTTGAAGCGTCGTCCCGCAATCAGTTGCCCGCGCATACTGGTCGCCAGCAATTCGATCAATGGATAAGGTTGTGCAAATTCCGCGTTGTTGATCATCAGTACATCAACAATACGGGCATCAGGCTGGTCAGGATGAACGCGGATAACGGATTTCTGCGCATCAATCAGCGCAATATCCCGCAGCGCGGGGAGCTGACACCCCGCCACTTTACAAACCGCTTCGTAAACAGGTCGATACTGTGGATTCATGCTCCAGGCGTCATACTGGAACCAGAGCACCTGGGCAGGCAGCGCCACAAGACCTAACAGCACAAGGAGCAGAGTGACCCAGGTTCGCTTAGCCGATGTCTCCGGTTCGAGTTCCAGCTCCATCTCCGCATAGTCCGGCAGGTGGCCACTGACGCGCGCTGCTTCACTGATTGATGCAACGGGTGCCGACCCGGTTTGGGCTGCTGCCAGCCCTGGCGCCGGTTCAGGCTCTGCCGCTGGCAGGGGATCCGGTGCTGCTTCGGTTTCCTTGCCTGTCGCAGCCTGGTGATCCGGCTGCGTATCAGCGTCGGAAGATGATGCCTCGATAACATCGTCATCACGGCTGTCCCAGATGTCCTGCGCAACAGACTCGTCCCAGTCTGATGGCGTATCGGCCTCACCCACAGAAACCCCGGACGCCTGGGCCACCGGTTCGTCTGATGGCGCATCGGCCACTGCACCCGCAGCGTCCGGGCGCTTGCCGCCGGGGTCCCGCGAACCCTGCATTTCGGCTAAAAATTCTGCCTCCAGCGCAAGCAGTTCCGGTGGCAGGCCATCATCGTCGTCTGTCAGATTCCGCGTGTCCTGATCGGCGTCTTGAGACAGCTGCGCCGCCGATACCGGAATAAAGTCAGTGTCGGACAAGCTGGGCATTGAGGGCGCTTCCCCGGGCTCACGCGCGCTGATCTCGTCAAGCTCATCAAGCAGCGCATCAACATCATCCGTGTCTTCCCCGACGACAAATTCTTCACCGCCAAGACTTAAATGTGCCGTGCCGTCGAACACCACCAGACAGGCACCACAACGCACGCGACCACCTGCGACCTGCAGTTGTGTCTCGGTGACCCGAAAGCGGGTATCACAATTCGGGCATTCGGTGATCAGGGGTTCAAGGTTTTCGTCTGACATCTGCTATGAGCGGCGGGGTTAACGCCGACGTCCAGCCAGGCATACCCAGCCCGCCTCAAGCGCTGGTGCCGGGAAGTCCGTTTGCGTAAAGCTGCCGGCAACGTCAGCGGCCTGGCTCTCCAGCACGCCAGATAGAACAATGGCGCCGTCTGACACCGTGACCGCTTCGAACTGCGCGGCCAGATCCTGCAGCGGACCAGCCAGAATGTTAGCAACCACCACATCAAAATGTGCCTGATAAAGATCCGCGCGCCATTGATCAGCCAAAACAACATCTACCTGACGGGTATCAAGGCCATTGTAAGCCGCGTTCTCCCTGGTCGCCAGAATTGCCTGGGGATCATGATCCACAGCCACCACCTGCGCACCCAGCAACCCGGCAGCAATGGCCAGCACACCCGAGCCGCAGCCAAAATCCAGCACCTTCTGGCCCGCCTGTACATTTTCAGCCAGCCATTGCAGGCACAAACGGGTGGTTGGATGACTGCCCGACCCAAACGCCAGCCCCGGCTCAAGACGCAGCAGCCGATAACCTTCTGCTGCGTCCGCATCAACCGGCTCCTGTTTGGGCAACAGCCACAGACGCTGGGCAAACACCTGATTCACGGCATGGTTATTCACCTGATTCTGCCAGTCCTCGTCAGCAATAAACTGTACATCCAGTACGGGTGGCACCTGGGGCAGTTGCTGCAGTTTTCGCTGCACGGCGCCCATATCCGTGTGCACGGGCAGCAATGCCTGCACCCGCACGCTGGACCACAAGGGCGTCTCCCCTGGCGCCGGTTCCAGAACCGGTTCGTCATCATCGCTGAGCAGGGTTATCGCCACTGCACCGGCATCCAGCAGAACCGCTTCACTGTCCTCCAGTGATTGCGGGACAACGCGCAGTTCCAGTTGCAGCCAGCTCACAGTAGCCTGAACAGAACGTCTCCGGTGCTGATGGGCTCACCGTTCGCCACACAGACCTGCTCAATACGGGCATCTCTTACCGCACGAATCTCATGCATCATTTTCATACTTTCAATGATGCACAACACGTCGCCAGCTTGTACCTGCTGTCCCTCTTCAACAAACACCGGCGCTTCAGGGTGAGACTGGCGATAAAAAGTGCCCGCCATGGGGGCCACAAAGCTCTCCAGGCCGGGGGGCTTCGAGGCGGAGGTGTTCATCTGAGGTTGGGCGGTGATCATCGCCGGGGCGGACAGTTGTCCACCAACTGCAGGCGTGCGATGCATGACAATGCGCACGGATTCATCACCACTGCTGACTTCAAGTTCTGAAATGGCAGATTCTTCAACCAGCTCAATCAGTTTTTTAACTTTACGTAGATCCACTGCCACCAAGACCCCCTGTCATGTTATGCGGATTATGTATCCAGCTTTGCCAACGCCGCCTGTAATGCATAGAGATAACCACTGGCACCTAGTCCGGTGATCACACCAACGGCTATATCGCTCAAATAGGAGTGTTGCCGGAAATCCTCACGTGCGTGCACGTTGGATAAATGCACTTCGATAAACGGTATGGTCACTCCCAGAAAAGCGTCCCGCAGGGCAATGCTGGTATGCGTGAAAGCACCCGGATTAATAATGATGAAATCAACCCCATCGGTTTTGGCACCATGCACCGCATCAATGAGGACGTGCTCAGCATTACTCTGCAGGGTTTTAACCGTGACGCCGACAGGTGCCGCCGCCACAATTTTCTGGTCTATGTCGGCCAGGGTATCGTAGCCATACACTTCAGGCTCCCGGGCGCCGAGCAAGTTCAGGTTAGGACCGTGTAGTACCAGAATAGAAGACATCTGCTGCTCACCAGAAACAAAGTGAGGCATTTTGGAGGATCACTTAACAGAATCAAGCGCTTATTCGCGTTGAACAGGCGTTGAAAGAACGATTTAGTCTGATTTTATCGGGAAATAGCTGCAATTTCGCCGACGTTTGTTACTCCGCCTGCATTCAGCGAGGCCAGCACAGCCCCCAGATGCGCCGCCAGAGTTTCTGCATTCACCTCGCCTTGAATGCGAACATCTGTTAACTCGCCGCCTTCTCCTTCGAAAAAGACCAAACTCGGCGGCCCAAAGAGGCCATAGTGGTTGAGCAGCTCACGATCTATGGCGTCGTTATCTGTCACATCCGCACGCAGCAGAGTGAACTGATTCAGGCGCGTGGCCACTGCCGGTTGCGGAAACACGTTGCGTTCCATCACTTTGCAGGAAATGCACCAGTCGGCGTAGAGGTCAAGGATCACCGGTTTGCTGCTCACTGCAATCTGCGCCTGCACATCTGCAAGGCTTTTCACGGCCTGCCATTGAGGCTCCGCATGCACGGCGGTACCCGCACCGGCGCCACCGGCAGCCGCTAACCGGGCCAGCGGTTTCAACGGATCATGGGCCCCGCTGGCAGCACCGATAAGCAGCAGAACACCCCACAGGAAACCCAGCGACCCTGCAGCTTTGCCAAATTGCGCAAAACCTTTACGGGGTGAGAAATCAAGCACGCCAAGGTAGACGCCGCTGCCGATCAGCAGTGCTGCCCACAAGACCAGGGTAACCGCAGGCGGAACCACCCGCTCGAGCAGCCAAACCGCCACGGCCAGCAGACCAACGCCAAAAACTGCTTTGACACCGTTCATCCAGGCGCCTGCCCGCGGCAACCAGTGACCGCCACTGCCGCCAACCACCATCAGCGGCACACCCATACCCAGACCCAGAGCAAGCAGAGCGGTACCACCCAGCACGGCATCATTGGAGGTTGAGATGTAAATCAACGCGCCCGCTAAAGGCGCGGAAACACACGGAGAAACCACCAGCGAAGACAGCGCGCCCATCACCATGACAGAGGCGTGTTTGCCGCCTTGTTGGTTCTGCCCCATGGCGTTGAGCCGGTTCTGCAAACCCTGGGGCAGCTGCAGCTCATAGAAGCCAAACATGGACAGCGACAGCAGCACAAATACCAGCGCAAAGAAGATCAGGACACCCGGAGATTGCAGCGCCGCCTGCAGATTCAGTTCGGCACCAAACAGACCGACCAGCGTCCCGACCAGCGCGTAGGTTGCCGCCATACCCAGCACATAGGCAAAAGAAAGCGTAAAGGCTTTGCGTTTGGAGATGTCATCGCCTTCGCCAACAATAATGCTCGAAAGGATCGGCACCATCGGCAGTACGCAGGGGGTAAATGCCAGCCCGATGCCGGCAATAAAAAACAGCGCCAGCGCATACCAGAGATTTTCGCTGGCGAGAACACCGGCCAACAACTGCTCTTCTGTGTCGGCAACGCCGGCGGTCAGGGTAGCGGTCGACGTGGATTGTGCATCCGGCTGGCTGGCAAGCTGGCCGGACGCGGTATTCACGCTTGCCGCCACACTGCCATTGTCGCCGGCCAGCGAGGCCGAGATCAGGCGCATGCCATCGTACGCAAACCAGCGGGTTTCCGGCGGATAACACAGCCCGGCATCCGCACACCCCTGATAGTTCACACCAATCTGCGTGTTGACACCCGGTTGCGATTCCAGCGGCACAACTATCTCGGCGCTGTGGTAGTAAACCTCCACTTCACCAAAGAAATCATCCACCTTACGTTTGCCGTCAGGAATGCGCGGCTCACCTAAAGTCAGGCGACTGTCATCTTTGGTTTCAAAAGCAAACTGATGACGGTACAGATAGTAGCCGTCCGGCATCTCCCAACGGGCGACAAAGGCACCATCACTGTTCAAGTCCGCAGTCAGCGCAAAAGCTTCATCAACCTTCAGAAAAGTATCTTCTTCCGCCAGCCAGGGATCGCCATTTTCAAACTCAAATTCCGCGGCTGTCGCCAGCACCGCAAAAAAGGTTGACGCCACAAAAGTTGACGCCACAAAAAGAGCCCCGCGAAGGAACGCCTTCACGTCAGCAAGTGGTCTGAAACTGTGCACGATCAACTTCACGGTAACCCCTAAGACTATCTGTATATTGTGCACTCGCCGGACCCCAGTGCAAATCAACGCCCTGCTAAAGATGCAAATATTAGTGCGCATAGGACCCCGACAAAGCACGGAAGTTCGCTACAATGCGCCTGTAAAACCTATACGTACCACCATTGCACAAGCTTCGCTGTGATTTCTGACACCAACCGAAAACTCAAACGCAAACAGCATCGGATAAGAGCAGTTTTTCTGCCTTTATTCCTGGGTTTGATCGGCATGACCGGTTGTCAGACACCCATACCGGCCCCACCACCTGCGGAACCACCGGCTGTGCCGCCTGCGCCACCACCGCCACCGGTCATCGAGCGGGCGCTGCTGTTCAGACTGCTCGATAGCGCCGAAGCGGCGATTGCCGAGGAACGATTCACCTTTCCCGCCGGCAACAACGCGCTGGACTACTACCATGAGATCCTTGCCATTCAACCAGACCAGGAGGATGCGCTGCGCGGCCTGGAACAGCTGGTCGAGATCTATGTCAAGCTGGCTCAGGATGCATTGGATTACAACCGTTTTGCCACCGCACGATCGATGCTGGCACGTGCAGATTTAATTGTCCCCGACCATCCTTCCATAGAACCAACTCACGCGCAGATACGACTGTTAGAAGAAGCACAACGCACGGCACTGCCATTGGACCAGCAGCTTTTGAACAATCCAACCCGGGCCCTTAAAGACCAGCTGATGTCGCTGGGCAATCATCCCCAGCAGACGCCGTGCCGTTTCATCATTTACGCACGCAACGATGCGCAGGGACGCTGGATTTATCAGCAGCTGGCTGCAGCTGAAGCACCAGGCCGTATTCGAGCAGAAATCAGAATTCGCACCCCGGCAAAAGTAGAGCGCCTATGTTTCCCAACCTGAAAAACCATACCCATATGTACGTGCTCCTGGCTGCTGTGCTCAGCATGGTCTGCATCACTGGCTGCAGCCGCCCGCCTGAGCCAATAGCGGTTACCGGGGCCATGGTGCGAGACCTGGTTCCCGGTCGGGATACCACCGCAGGGTATTTTGTGCTGCAAAACAATACCGCGGGCGAGCTGACCCTGACCGGCGCCAGATCAGAACTTGCGCGCGCCATCGAGATGCACAAAACCGTGCAACGCAAAAACTCCGTCGGCATGCAGCGGGTCAACAGCCTGGACATTGCGCCAAACACCGAAGTGCGTTTTGAGCGGGGCGGTCTGCACCTGATGATATTCGGCGTCGCCGAGGTACCCGATGCTTTCCCCATTACCCTCACTTTCAGCAGCGGCGAGCAACTCCAGGTCACCTTTAGTAAGCTGCCCCTGTGAAGGCACTGTGTTCACCCCCTGATCATGACCGGAGTCAATCGACATGAGTTGGAAATTCTGGCAACGCACCGAACCTGTATATATGGATGACAACATGAGCAGCACCCCTTCCACGATAGGCAGAATAGCTGGCGGCCTGATTGGCTTATACCTGTTGATTACGGTCGTTTTGAGCTGGTGGTGGGACTATGAGCCGGACCAGTTTGATGTGCGGGAAAACGCAGCACTTATGGCGCAAAGCGCCAACGACAGCCTGGTCACAGGGTATCTGACCACGGCTACCGTCATCACCCTGGCCGATACGCTGCTGGAGAAGCGCGGCGGTTACCTGTCCAACGATGTGTTTCCGCCAGGCGTGTGGATGGACAACGTTCCCGAATGGGAATTTGGTGTATTGACCCTGCTACGGGATGCCGCCCGGGTGTACAGAAACGACCTGTCCCGCTCCCAGAGTCAGTCTGCAGAAGATCCGGACCTGTCCGAAGCAGAGGGAAAATTTTTCTTCGATAACAGCAGCTGGATGCTGCCCCAGACCGAAGATGAATACCGCGACGGCGCCAAACTGTTCCGCAGCTACATGAGCCGGCTGGCGGACAGCGGTCAGACCAACGCGCAGTTCTACGCACGTGCGGACAACCTGCAGCAGTGGCTGGCGGCGATCGAAACCCGTTTAGGCAGTCTGTCCCAGCGACTGGCAGCGAGCGTCGGCAAACGACAGCTGAATATCGACCTTGCCGGCGAGCGCGCCGCCCAGCAGGCAACAGCAGCACCCCAGGATCAGATGGTCAAGACTGCCTGGCTGGATATCGACAACATTTTCTATGAAACCCGCGGCTATACCTGGGCGCTGCTGCACGTGTTGCGTGCCATGGAACAGGATTTCGGCGACGTTCTGGACAACAAAAACGCACGGGTTTCGCTGCAGCAGATCATTCGGGAGCTCGAACCCAGCCAGGATACCGTGTGGAGCCCAATGATCCTGAACGGTGATGGCCTGGGCCTGCTGGCCAACCACTCACTGGTGATGGCGTCCTATATTGCGCGTGCCAATGCGGCCATTATCGACCTGCGGACACTGCTCACCCAGGGTTAAAACCCACGGGTGGCGCGGCGCGCCAACGCTGTTATTATTAGCGGCGTTCGACATTGGGGAGGAAAGCATCTGGCTACTGTGCTGGTGTGCTCCTGCCCCTTAAAAAAATAAATAATCTTTAGTTGGGGACCCAAATGATTGATCAATCCCTGATCCCACCGGCGCTAGGCATCGTTGGGCTCATTGTTGCATTTGTGATCTACGGTATTGTCAAAGCCTATGATGCGGGCTCGGATGCACTGCAGAAGATCGCTGATCAGATTCACCTCGGTGCCATGGTGTTCATGCGTCGCGAGTACACGCTGCTGGCATTGTTCAGCGCTGTGCTGCTGGTGCTGATATCCATTACCGACCTTGGCATTTACACCGCTGCAGCCTTCCTGGCGGGCGCATTGTCCTCCGCGGGCGCCGGCTGGATCGGAATGTATGCCGCCACCAAAGCCAACGTGCGCACCACCAACGCGGCGCACACCAAGGGACAGGCTGACGCATTGTCCGTTGCGTTTTTTGGCGGTTCTATCATGGGGCTGGCGGTGGCATCGCTGGGCCTGTTAGGGCTTGGACTGGTGTACTACTTCTTTGGCAGCGACCCGCACAGCGCCCATCATATTCACGGCTTCGGCATGGGTGCATCGGTTGTTGCGCTGTTTTCCCGGGTCGGGGGCGGCATCTATACCAAGAGTGCCGACGTCGGCGCCGACCTCGTCGGTAAGCTCGAGCAGGGTATCCCGGAAGATGACCCCCGCAACCCGGGCGTGATTGCAGACAACGTGGGCGACAACGTCGGTGATATCGCCGGCATGGGCTCTGACATCTTTGAGTCCTACTGTGGCTCCATGATTGCCACAATTGCAATCGCATCCACTCTGGCAGCCATTGGCGTAGGTGAACTGGCCCCCGGCCTGACCGAAGCAGAAGGCCGTGCCGCACTGATGTTTGCCCCTCTGGCGCTGGCCTCCACCGGCCTGATTGCCTCCATCATCGGTATCGGTGTGGTGCGTTCTTTCTCCAACGCCAACCCGGCGGTGGCGCTGCGCATCGGCATGATCGGTACACCCATCATCTTCATGGCCGCTGCTTACTTTGTGTTAAACAGTATCGGTGTTTCCAGCAACATCTGGTGGGCGGTACTGTTTGGCGCCGCCGGTGGTGTGGTGATTGGTCTGATCACCGAGTACTACACCTCCGCAGCACCGGTTGTCGCGATTGCTGAAGCCGGTAAAACCGGGCCTGCCACGGTCATCATCACCGGCTTTGCGGTGGGTATGCAGTCCGTGGTGGTACCTATCCTGACGATCTGCGCCATCATCTACGTATCCACCAGCCTGGCGGGGCTGTACGGCGTCGGTGTTGCAGCTGTTGGCCTGCTGGCCACCGTCGGCATGACCATGGCGGTTGATGCTTATGGACCGGTTGCAGACAACGCCGGCGGCATCGCGGAAATGGGTGGTCTCGGCCCGGAAACCCGCGCCATTACCGACTCGTTGGACGAACTGGGCAATACCACCGCGGCCATGGGCAAAGGTTTTGCCATTGGTGCTGCCGCGCTGGCTGCGCTGGCCATCATCGCCGCCTTTGTGGAAACCGTGACGCTGGCCAGCGGCGGCGAGTTTGTTCTGCACATCGGCAACCCGATGGTGTTGATCGGCCTGTTTATCGGTGGCCTGGTGCCCTTCCTGATTGCCTCCATCACCATGACTTCAGTGGGTGATGCGGCTATGGAAATGATCGAAGAGATTCGACGTCAGTTCCGCGAGATTCCTGGCCTGATGGAAGGTACCGCGGATCCGGATAACGCCAAGTGTGTTGAAATTGCGACCAATGCAGCATTGAAGAAAATGATGCTGCCGGGCGTGATTGCAGTGGCCGTGCCTCCGGTTGTCGGTTTTGGCCTTGGTGCACAAGCCCTCGGCGGCACCCTCGGCGGCGCGCTGCTGGGTTGTGTGCTGCTGGCGCTCACCATGGCTAATGCCGGCGGCGCCTGGGACAACGCCAAGAAATACGTTGAGAAAGGCAATCTGGGCGGCAAAGGCAGCGAAGTACATGCCGCAGCCGTTGTAGGTGACACCGTGGGTGACCCCTTCAAAGATACGTCTGGCCCGAGCATGAACATCCTGATCAACGTCATGGCCATTGTCAGCCTGGTGATTGCACCGCTGATTGTCTGATCTCTGATCTGAGGCAGATTAAACGGGGCCGTCAAACGCCCCGTTTTTTATGCCTGACAAGCCACCAAGGTTCACTCAAGGTTGTTGATGACCGGCGCCCAGTTCCTGGCCCAGGTGTGGTTCGGACTTTCTCCCATCGTTGCTAATGACGCCACCAGAAAATCAATAAACACCCGAACCTTGGCCGGCAGAAACTGACGTTTGGGATAGATTGCAAACACTCCACTGTCCGGCTGAGGCAGCGCCAGGCAGGGGTACAGCGAAACCAGCGCGCCGGTTTGCAATCCGCTTTTTGCCAGGAAGTGGGGTAGCTGCGCAAATCCCAGGCCATCTGCACACATGTGCGCCATCGTTTCTCCATCATCGGTGATGTGGGTACGCTCCAGATCAAAAGGCAGGTATTCCCCGCTCTCATCCGGCAGAAAAACAGGCTGGAGCTGTTGTGTCTCCTGCAGACGGAAGCCAATCCACCGGTGTTGGTGAAAATCTTCGCGACACTCGGGTGTACCGTGCAGTGCCAGGTAATCAGGAGATACGCAGGTCAGAAAATCCATTGGGCTCAGTCGCCGGGCCACCAGGCGATTGTCTTTCACAAAACCCGTACGCAAAGCCACATCGATATTGTGATCGATCAGATCAACATGCAGATCAGTTAATTCCAGCTCCAGGTTGATCTCCGGATAACGTTTACAGAACTCGGGCAGCACCGTGCGCAGATACAGATGCCCATAACACACGCCAGAACTGATACGCAGGGTGCCGCTGGGAGAATCGTTCAGGTGTTTCAGCTCGGCTTCGCAGGCGGAGAGATCCTGCATCGCCATGCGCACGGTGCGGGCATAACGTTCACCAGCAGCGGTAATGCGCAGCTGCCGGGTTGAGCGTTGAAAAAGCGTCAAGCCCAGCTGAGTTTCCAGGCGGGCAATGGCTTTACTGACTGTGGACGGGTCGGATTGACAACTTTTGGCAGCAGCCGCAAAACTGCCGCCATCACACGTGGCGAGGAACAGCTCCAGAGAACGCATTTTATCCATCAGCAAAGTATAGCGATTAAATCGTGAAGAATATTCACGAATCAAAGGGATGCCTGGCCGTTTTCAGCAAGGTTGAGCGCCATAGAATACAACGGTCAACGGCATTCAATGCCTGAGCGTTTCAAGCTACGGAGCCTTTCCATGGCCAACAAAACCTTCTCCACACTGGCTGCTTTACTTGGCCTGGCTCTGCTGGCCAACGGCGTCTTTATGATCGGTGCACCTGAAGCCTGGTACTGGCTGATACCCGGTGTGCCCGATCGCGGTCCGTTCAATCAGCACTTCGTACGCGACATCGGGTTTATTTATGCGCTTATGGGCGGTGCGTTCATCTATGGATGCGTGTACGCCAGACATCGCCTGCTACTGTGGTGGCTGCCAGCAGCCTGGCTGGCCTGTCACGCCCTCTTCCATGTATGGGAGGTCATTGCCGGCATCTGTGGCCCCGAAGCGCTCGTGCAGGATTTTGCAGGTGTCACGTTGCCGGCTCTGTTAGCAATCGGCTTGTGCTACGGCAGCTATCGCATGCAGCCACATGAGTAAACTGTTTACAGTTGTAGCTCTCCTGACGCTGGGTATCACACTTGGCACGGCGCTGGCGGCTCTTTCACCAGCGCCGACAAGCAGCCGGCCCATCGAATGGCTGGATTCACCACGCGCGCTTGGCCCATTCAGCCTGCAGGCCGACGGCGGCAGGCTCGACAACCAGACGCTAAAGGGGCGCTGGCACATCGTCGCTTTCGGCTTTCTGAACTGCGTGGATGTATGCCCAACAAACCTGGCGCAGCTGGCTGAGTTAGCAGAAGGTCTGGCCCAACAATCCGGCGACCACAACATCTCCTTTGTTTTTGTGTCTGTTGACCCCGGGCGCGACACCGTAACGGCAATCACCCAGTACGTTCAGCACTTTTCGCCTGCCATCAGAGGCGCGACGGGCACTGCAGATCAACTTGTCCAGTTTACAACCGACCTTGGCATTCAGTTGCGCGTTGCAACAGAGCCGGATGAGTATTCTGTTGCGCATTCGAGCACTTTTTCAATCATCGACCCCGAGGGTGTTTTTCGCGGACGCTTCCGACCAGGCGTTGATGCTGCGCAACTGCTTAGAAATCTAACAACCAGATTACGGGAGACCCGCGTTCAGGCGTGGCCACCAAATGACACAGATCGTCTGGGCAGTCTACTTTGAACACACGAAAAGCTGCCTTTCTCATTGCAGGATGCACCGTCGTCATCGCCGTATTTGTGCTGTTGGATCGAAACAGTCTGATCGCGTTAATTTCTTTGTTAGCCGGCATCGCGCTGGTTTTAAAAGCGTGGTTGCGGCCTGCTGAAGCCGACCTGGCAGCGAGCATGGGAATCGCAGCAGTTGCCGCCCTGGCCTGGCTGGGAACGTGGCTCTATGTCCTCTCAACCTATGAGTCCGGAGAGGTTATAGAACTGATCATTGACACCAGCAAGGGCCGCCACACGGCAAGAGTCTGGGTATTCGAAATGGATAGCGATTCAACGGTTTATTATGACGCCGAACCGGAGGTTGCAGAATCGCTGCTGATGGGCAGGCCGCTGCAGTTGCTGCGCGGCGGCAATACCAGCACCCGGATACCCGACGCTATGAAGGTGGACTTGCTGACAGAAGCAAAGACAGACGACGTCTTCACTGCCATGCACAGTAAATATGGCAAGCGCATGGGCGCTGCTGATATCTACTACATACTGATCGGCAGCCCGCGGGACAGTGAGGCTTTGGTTATCAACCTCGGCGGTCTATGAAACGCCAGCAGCAGAAGAGAAGCAACCACACCACAACGACCCATCCACAATCGGCAAGTACCACCTTTTGTGCTTATCAAATCCCATCTGTGGCAGTTGCCAGCGAGTTTTTTCTCCAGTCAATTCTGCCAAACTTTTATTGAGATACTCTGGTCTTCGAATTGGTTGCGCATCCGAAGGGCACTCTGATTTCTGTGTTGGCCTGTTGGTGTCTTAAACTCCACACTCGAATCTGATATGTTATATCATCTTGAAATGCGTAAGTCTTAACCTGAGGAGTCTACATTGCTAGCCAACCAAAATTTTGTTGTTCGTCCCCTGCCTACCATTGCATTTAGCAGAGGCGCGAGCCAACAGCTGAACAACCATATCCAATCGCTTGGGTTGAGCGCCGCACTTATTGTCACAGATAAAAATTTAGCCGAAAGTGGCGTCTTAGCGCCGGTGCTGGAGGCGTTGAAGGCCGCTAACCTGCGCGTTGAAGTATTTGATGGCGTTGAACCAAATCCAACGGATCTCAATGTAGAGGCAGGTGCGGAAAAGCTCCTGGCACTCGGTGAAGCGTGTGTGATTCCAATCGGTGGCGGCTCTTCCATGGATTGCGGTAAGTCAATCGCACTGCTGGCTGCCAACGGAGGTACCGTCGAAGCCCTGCAAACGTCAGAGCCAAAGGACGCGACAGCACCCATCATCGCTGTACCCACAACAGCAGGCACCGGTTCAGAAACCAACAATGCCTGTGTCATCACAAATACACGTCTCGGCCGCAAGACTTATGTCATTCATCCGAGCATCACACCGGCGGTTGCAGTACTTGATCCCGACCTAACCGTGGGGCTGCCTAAATACCCTACAGCGACTTGCGGTTTTGATGTCTTGACCCACGCTGTTGAGGCTTTTGTTTCAATTGGCGCCAATGCCTACTCGGATGCCATAGCATTAGAGGCGATCCGTAAGGTGGCTGGCAATGTGCGTAAGGTGGTTCAGGACGGCACGGATATAGAGGCGCGATCTCAGATGCTGCTGGGTTCGGCGATGGCAGCGCAGGCATTTAACGTGTCTGGTCTGGGAACAGTGCACGGTACTGGCCATGCAATCTCGGCGAGACTCAACGCGGCTCATGGCCAGACACTGGCAACGATGATGCCGCACGTGATGGAATACAACATGCCTGAACGTGCTGAAAAATACGCCGAAGTGGCGCGCATACTGGACCCATCCGGACCTGCTACAGGCACGGGGGCCATCGATGCAGTGCTTAAGATTCGGAGCGATATCGGCATCGAACGCTCCATATCTGATCTGGGTGGGGATGACAATCTGTTAGCGGTGCTCATCGAGGACGCAGTTGCGGATCCGGTGAACTTCACCAACCCTCGACCCGTTGATGCAGAAGCGATTAAGAGACTCTACCAAGCAGCTTGGTAGAGATTTTAGGACGGAAAGTCTATATCAGGTGCTGAAGTCAAGCGTGAAAAACAATCGACTCGCACCTGATTCGACTGTTGGTGAACGATGCACCAGTCCGGCATTTTCGTTGCTCGGCCAACCTTCTCCTTTGAGCAACGCTACGTCGCCGCTTGTCAGTTGCTGCACGTCGCCTGCCGCCTTGTAAAGACCAGAAGTATGGTCTGCTTGACCGTTACTCCCAGGTCCCAGCCTGGAACGATCTACCACAGTGTGTGGCAGCCACTGGGTCGCGATGCCTTTATAGGTGGTGACCAAACGACAGGGTACGTGGTCCACATGGAAGCGTGGACACATCGCTTTGTCCAGTACCGCTAACCGCATCCCGGTGCTTGTCAGTTCGAATAGCGAGCAGAACATGTCTACAAGATCGGTGACATCCTCAGCAAGCGCCGCAGGTAGTTTTGGGATTTCTTTTTTTAATGTATCCAGTGCATTGTCAGGAGAGACGATCAATCCACATTCAAAACGCGGATGAGAAGCGGAAAAAGCGTCTGCGGCATCTTTCAACTCGCGATTTAACTCTCGTTGCCATATCGCCATGTTCACCTCTTCCAGGTAAACATCTGCAAAGATCACAGGTGTGCAGTCTGTTATCGAGAATCGGCGTTTTTCGCCATCCGCAGACCGATTGGATGATGCAATGGTTTCATTAACTGTATACGACATTATGCGCGGTGCTCCCATTTGGGAAAGGGGTCACTCAGCGTATTCCAGTAATCTTTGCCGCGAAGAACTTCACCTTCACTCAAAAGGCATTGATTGAGTGCTGCAGTCATCTCTTTGGCGTCGAGACCTTGACCAATGAACACCAACTCCTGACGCATGTCTCCAAAGGGTTCCACCCACTGTTTTTCAATCGACGCAAGATACTCCTCGTCGGTTGGCCAACTTGATTTTGGAACGGCTTTCCAGAAAAGTCCGGCATAGCCATACCTTGCGATACCACCGGCCTGATTCCATTGACCTGCGCACTCTGGTCGTGAGGCAAGCCAGAAATACCCTTTTGAGCGAATGAGTTTGCCGAACCTTTCGGTGTTGTGAAGGAAGTTATGGAATTTGCGAGGATGGAATGGGCGTCGAGCCAGGTAGGTGAAACTACTGATGCCGTACTCTTGCGTTTCTGGAATGTGCTCTCCTCGCATTTCTTTGAGCCATCCTGGTGCTTGCTGCGCCCGCTCGAAATCAAAGCGGCCGGTGTTGAGAACATCGTCCAAATCTACCTGGCCGTGGCTTATTGGTATGATTCTGGCGTGCGTGTTCAGTGTTTTTAGAATGGCAGTCAGACGTTCGATATCAGCCTTTTTAACGAGGTCTGATTTACTGATGAGGATGATGTCCGCAAACTCCACCTGGTCAACAAGGAGGTCGGCAACACTACGTTCATCCCCCTCACCCAGAGATTGGCCGCTCTCCTGCAGGGACTGAGCTTCATCATAGTCGCCAAGAAAATTGACCGCGTCCACCACGGTTACCATGGTATCGAGGTCAGCCACATCTGATAGCGAGACGCCGTTTTCGTCCGCAAATGTAAATGTCTCAGCGACAGGCAAGGGTTCGGAGATGCCTGTTGATTCAATCAGGAGATAATCAAACCGGCCACCCTGTGCAAGTTTTGTTACCTCCTCCAATAGATCTTCGCGCAGCGTGCAACAAATACAACCGTTGCTCATTTCCACAAGCTTCTCTTCACTGCGATTTAAAGATACTTCCTGTTGAATCATGGCGGAGTCGATATTGATTTCACTCATATCATTGACGATAACCGCTACCTTTTTCCCCTGCCGGCTATTCAGGATATGGCTCAAGACTGTCGTTTTCCCAGCGCCAAGGAACCCCGAAAGGACGGTGACCGGAAGGCGTTTAACGGTGCTTGCTTGCATGCTCGGAAAGCCTTTTGTAGTTGTACAAATTAAATATGATATAACATATCATGTTTTGTAAGTCTGAACACCAAAACGATTTCTGATCAAATTATTTTGTTGTCTCGGGTGAGGGTACAACGTGGCTTGAAACCGCTCGAATCAAGCGATATTGGCGCACCACACGCTATGATTACCCTGCAGTGCCACTGCTCAACATCCTGCGGGAAAGACATGTTGTTGGCAATAATCGAAAGGAAAAGCAGTGGCTTCAAGATTCTCAGTGGCAGTCGGGTTGTGCGTCTAACACGTCGGCAAGCTCTCTCAGGTAGGCAGCAATTTTGTGATTAGCATGGCTGTTCTCTGCAACGGCAATCAATTCCAGGGTAAGTGCTTCAGCAATCAATGGTGCTTCGATCCATTGGTCCCGAGCGCTTTGCACGCCATCGGCGATGGGTGCCCGCGCCCGTTCCCGATCAGATTCTTTAACAGCTTGAATAAGTTCGTACGCTTGTCGAGAACTTATTTTGGGTTCTTCTTTCATTTTCCCGCCGCCAGATGTCTTTACACAAAGTGGATTCGGTAGGCGTTAACTACCACACTTGTGTTGTAATGTTATAACGTCTCAGCGCATGATTATGAGCCCATCGATGCATGCTTGCAAGTTCGGTCCTCTGCACCCCTTAGGTCACCAGTTTGGGGGAGGCCACTGTGAGCAAGCTGTATCTCTTGACTGATGTGATTACGACCGTGGATGCTCGCAATGGATTGGATTCTATCTCCGACTATCCTTAAGCCGCCAAACAAGTTGCGGTCACGAATCGAATATTGCTGACCAAAATGGAACTTGTCACGCCCGAGCAGATTCGACCGTTCCTGTTTCAGTTATCTGAATTAGCGCCATCCGCTCCACTTTTTTGTGTCACAAATGGCGCCTCTCAGGAAGGGTGTCTATTTTCTGAAAACATTTATCGCTCAAAAGCCAAGAGCCCTGACGTGGAGGGTTGGCTTCGAGCGGAGGAACAATCAACCGGATCAGATCATAGCGGACATGGACACCACAAAACGGCCGACGGTAACCGTCACGGTCGTATGCAAGCCACCTGTCTGACGTTCAGCGATCCGGTGGATCCCATTGCATTAGAGACCTGCCTTGAGTCGCTGCTGCTTTTTCGAAGAGCAGATATGCTGCGGGTTAAAGGCATTGTTAACGTTCGCGGGATGGATCGACCGATCGTAATTCATGGCGTGCAGCATGTCTTTCATCCACCTGAGATTCTCGATCAATGGCCTGGCTCTGATCATAGAACGCGCATCGTGTTCATCACACGTAATCTCAGTCACGAAGAACTTCGTAAGTGCTTTGCAGGGATCGGGCTGGAAGCAAGCTCCAGCCCGATCCGACACGCAGATTGCGTCAAATTCTGATCGTCAAACCACCTTCGATTACGCGACCAGGTTGAGGGGCAAGACCTTTGATGAACGACGTGTGATAGCGTTGCTCGTCATCCGTCAGATTCTCACCGCGCAAAAAGAACTCCACCGAAGCATCACCTGCCAGAGCTCGGTAACCAATGTAGGCTCGCAGGTTGTTGTATCCATTTGTCGTCAGTTCTCCTCTTGCAACATCGTCCTGATCGTCGACTCTCAGGTAGGTGAGTTCAGCAATGACGTTGTTCCATTCGAGTAAGGAACCCAGGCGCCACCTGTTTGAAGGTAGTCTCGGAAGATCGTTGGCGTTTGATCCAGACAGACGAGCGCTCACCGCATCCAGACCAGTAGCGAAAGTAAGACTGCCTCCATCCCAGGCTGCTGCGCGCCAACTGACGTCTACCTCGACTACGAAGGTTAGCCAGTTGCCGCCCTAATTCGTCCTGAGTCGGACGAAAACTAACTGAGTGTAGGTACCTGATCAGTATCGCGAAGGTTAAGGTGCACGCGAGAGAGTGACTCAAATTTTTTCCAGACTTCTGAGGGGGTGCGAAGAACATCTTTGTAACTGCTGTGAATTTAATTTATGATATAACATATCTTTTTTGATGCTTTCAACGTTTGTTTTTAATTCGTGTTGTCAGGCGCGGCATGATCATTCGCCAAACAACCCATCACAGGAGCAGAAGTAATGACATACCGGCGTCCCGCAGCGCGTTTCTGGGATGTTTGCGCCGCGGCGTTATCCTCGGCCTGTTTACTTCACTGCCTGGCGTTTCCACTGCTCATCACTCTCGCTCCCGTCACCTGGGCGATGCTGGACAATCATACCACGCATTTGGTGTTGGTCGCGTTAGCGATACCGGTAACCTGTCGGGTGGCTTGGAGCGAAGGTTTTTCGGGCGATGGTGCCTGGTTTACGCCGATTGCTTTATGTGGTCTGTCCACTATGGTTTTGGCAGTGACAATCTTTGAAACATATGAAGTATTATTAACGGTGTTAGGCGCCACCTTGTTAGCCAGCGCCCATGTGTTGCGCTGGTTTCGGCATCAGCCACGAAGCAGCAGGCTGGTGATACGCGACGATCCCTGAATTAGATGGAAATAATATCTTGACCCAGGTCATAGACATCGAAGGGCTTCGATTTAGTTATGGTACACAAGTGGTTGTGGACCTGCCCCATTTTCAGCTCGGCACCGGTGAAAGCATGGCAATCCTTGGTGCATCGGGATGCGGCAAAACGACCCTGCTACATCTAATAGCAGGGTTACTCCAGCCCGAATTCGGTAGCATCCACATCTTAGGCAGCGACATTACCAAAATGGGTGGGGCGGAACGCGATCGATATCGTGGTCAGCACATCGGCATGGTGTTTCAGCGCTTGTTTTTGATGCCGGCACTTTCAGTGCATCAGAATCTAAGGATCGCTCAGAAACTCTCGCGCAGCCCAATTGACGACGCTCGAATTGACGCTCTGTTGCAGGAGCTTGGCGTGGCAGAGTATGCGCATCGAAAACCGCGGTTGTTAAGTCAGGGCCAAGCTCAGCGTGTTGCGATTGCCCGTGCGCTTGTTCATTCTCCAGCGCTAGTACTTGCGGACGAGCCCACGTCTGCATTGGATGATGACAACGCGCAGCAGGCACTTTCGCTGTTGAAGGAATCCACGGCGAAGGTTGGCGCTGCACTCTTGGTGGTGACACATGATCAACGCCTGAGCGGTCAGCTCGACAAGGAGTTCAAAATGGAATCAAAGTTTTGACTTGGCTGCGGCTGGCATTTGCAAACTTGCTGCTTTCGCCACCGACAACAGCGGTTAATGTGCTCCTGATGAGTTTGGGTACCGCCAGCATTGTCGTAATACTGCTCGCAGGCGAACAGCTCGCAGACACCGTCTCAAGAGATGCCAAGGGCATCGATCTGGTCCTGGGCGCGCAGGGAAGTCCCGTTCAATTGGTGCTATCTGCTGTTTATCATGCGGATGTCCCTCCGGGAAACATCAAACTGAGTGTCGCGCAGAAGTGGGCTGATGATCCGCGCATTGCCACGGCGATACCTTTATCCCTGGGTGACAGCTTTCGTGGATTTAGGATCGTCGGCACAACAGATCAGTACGTTGAACTTTATGGTGCGGTTCCTGTGTCAGGACGAATCTGGGATAAACCGATGGAAGCCGTGTTAGGCGCAGCTGTTGCGAGCGCTACGGGGCTTGATGCGGGTTCGACATTTGCTGGTGCGCACGGTCTTGTTGAAGGCGGTCATGAGCATAACGCTGATCTTTACCGCGTAGTCGGTGTATTGGCGCCAACGGGCACCGTTCTGGATCGTCTCGTGCTGACCTCACTGGAGAGCGTGTGGGCGTTGCATGATGAACACAGTCATGCACATGAGGCAGACGATAGCCATGATGCGCATCCTGCGGATGCAGAGCACGTTTACGATGAGGACCACCACCACGAATACGAGCACGAAACAGAGAACGAACATACTCATCACCATGAGCATGGGGCGCATCCAGATATACAGACACATCAGGAAAGCACGCAACAAGGGCGCGAGCATCGGATAGAGACCGAGGCCCTGGCTCCGTCAGCGGAAATTACAGCAATGCTGCTGAGCTATCGTTCGCCGTTGGCTGCGATGAGTTTACCAAGGGAAATCAATGCCGACGGCACATTGCAGGCGGCTGCCCCGGCAATGGAGATTTCTCGAATCCTGCAATTGGTGGGCCTGGGTATGGCCGCCCTGGTTGGGTTTGCCTCGATCCTGGTGGCTACAGCAGCCTTGTCCATTTTTGCAGCGTTGTATGGATCCCTGCGCGCACGACGCGGCGAGTTAGCCATGTTGCGCTGTCTGGGTGCGATACGCCTGGAGTTGTTGTTTTATCTCATGATAGAGGGCTTCTTGTTGTCAGTCATGGGCGTATCCCTTGGGTTTCTTGTCGGACATGGGATGATGGAACTGATTGGATCCTGGCTCAGCAATGCCACAGGTGTTGTGATGACCGGCTGGACCTGGGCGCCAGCTGAAACACCATTGCTGTTTGGCTTGTTGATCGTTGGATTGTCTAGCGCCATTATTCCTGCTGTCCAGGCCTACCGTACAAATGTCGTGAAGACTTTGGTGGAAGGGTGAGAGAGGTGAAAATAAAGAGCTTGAAAAGTGGGCAGGCGCAGAATTTTTTCACGGCGACACTTATCTGCGCGTGCTTTACACTGGGGCAATCACTGGGTGGCGCTCAACTTTCTGATATTGAGCTAAATCTGGAACCGCCGACCGAAGCGCTTTCTAATTTTAAACCGGTGCCTGTGAGCGAAGTTCAAGAACTTGTGCTGGAGGGCATATTGGAATTTGGCTATCAGGATGAGCTCGGCAGATATGTGGTTGATCTGCTGGAAAAAGATAAAGCCTATCTTGGCGTCCGTGTGTCTACGCCGGAAGGTCGACCGGTTTTTGGCGCAATGCCCTCTATTTCCGTAGAAGGTTCAAGCCGCCTACTTCTCTCCGAGCTGACCTCCGCTGAAGATGGTGTCATGAATTTCGGTGTGATTGGCGGCTCTATGGGAGTCGATACGGTGACCGCGAGTATTGGCGATGTCAGCGTGGAATTTGTGATCAATGTGATCAGTCTGCGTGCTGCAGGGTTTCCTATTCTGGAGACGATAGAAGGCGGACTTGCCTGGGATGAACTGATGCAGGCACAGTTGGAATACAAAGGCATGAGCCTGGTGGCCAGCTTTCCGGACAGCATTAAGGCGAGAGCCGGAGAAACCGTAAAGCTTTCGGGTTTTATGATGCCTTTGGATCCAACCTTTAAACAAAAGCACTTTCTGCTGACTTCCAATCCCCCGAGCTGTTTTTTCCATGTGCCTGGAGGACCAGCGGGCTCGGTCGAAGTACTCGCGACTGAAGGCATTGAAGTATCTTGGGATCCTGTTGTTATTGAAGGCCGATTCGAGCCCCAGGAGACGAGCGAAATCGGTGTTGTTTACCGTATTGTTGATGCTCGGCTGATAAAACCGTGAAAAAGCAACCGACGATGAACAGATTGCATAAATCTAGCAGGGGGATGAATGACTAGACGAACGAACAACGCTCCTGATCTGACCATCAGCCAACGCCAGGTTGCTGAGGCTAAATGTGCGGAATTGGGTGAACGGCTGACTCCTGCGCGATTGGCTGCGTACGCGGAAGTCCTGGCGAGCGAGCGACCACTGTCTGCCTACGAACTCATAGCGAAACTCGAAAAAAAACAAGATCGCAAAATTGCACCATTGACTGTGTATCGTCATCTCGACTTTTTAATCCGGGTCGGTTTGGTGCATCGCCTGGAGTCAAAGCAAGCCTACATTGCTTGTGATCATCCTGAAGAAGTTCACGAAAGCCAGTACTTACTCTGTTCCGCCTGTGGTCGAGCAGATGAGTTGGAGTCCAAACAGCTGTGGAAGGTTTTGGATAAGCTCACAGATCAGAAGGGATTTGTGCCTGTAAACTCGGTAGTAGAAGTCACTGGATTGTGCTGCGATTGCAACAAGCTAGTTGAGCATTAATCCAGCCATGCATGACGACAATACCTATTCGAATCCTCGCGCTCACGATGACGATGCATTAGAACAGATTTTAAACCGTCGTCTGTCACGGCGCGGTCTTGTCCGCAACGCAGTGGTTCTGGGTGCGGGCCTGAGCCTTCAAAACGTCTCCGGCTGTGCTACGACAGAAACGAAAGATGAGCTTGCCGAAACTGATGTTCTAACCCATTCACCGCGTTTCGAATTCGAGGAAATAGCTCGAGGGTCAGACCAGACCCACCATGTGCCGGTGGGTTACGAAGCCGACGTGTTGTTGAGTTGGGGTGATCCTCTGTTTCCCGATGCGACTGCGTTTGACCCTCAGCAGCAGAGTGTTGTGGCTCAGTCACGTGCATTTGGTTACAACTGCGATTTTGTCGGCTTTTTTCCCCTGTCACCAGCGGAAGACAATGTGCCACGCGGACTTTTATGCGTAAACCATGAGTACACGTCTTCTTTACTTATGTTTCCTGACGTCGCAGCTGATTTCCCAAAGTCAATGACCGCCGAGTTGTGTGCGATTGAGATGGCAGCGCATGGTGGAAGTGTCGTAGAGATCAGGCACACTGATGGTCGTTGGCAGGTTGCTCTGGGTTCTTCCTTTAACCGCCGCATAATGGCTGACGGCACCCCTATGTTGTTTACCGGGCCAGCGGCCGGTCACCCGCGCCTCGTCATTGGCTCGGAACCGTCAGGTAGGCAATGTTCAGGCACATTAAATAACTGCGCCGGAGGTATCACACCCTGGGGGACATATTTAATGGCCGAAGAGAACTTCCACGGCTATTTTCAGGGAGCAGTGAGCGCCGATCACCCTGAGTATGGCAACCATCAAAGATATGGCGTTCCAGGTGGTTGGTTCCAGTGGGGACGCTATCGCGATGATTTTAACATCAGTTATGAGCCGAACGCCCCAAATCGTTTCGGTTGGGTTGTTGAAGTGGACATAATGGACCCTCAATCAGTCCCGAAAAAACGCACCGCCCTGGGCCGTTTCAAACATGAAGGTGCTGAGAGTGTTATTGCGCCTGATGGCCGAGTGGTCTTGTATATGGGTGACGATGAACGATTTGAATACGTTTACAAATTTGTCAGTGAGAATCGTTACGACCCCGAAGATCGTCGTGCAAATTTGACTTTGCTGGATCATGGCACGCTTTACGTTGCACGTTTTGAGGAAGATGGACGCGTAACGTGGCTACCGCTGGAATACGGCCGCGAGCCATTGACGGAGAAAAACGGCTTTGAGTCCCAGGCAGACGTCGTCATTGAAACCAGACGAGCGGCAGATCTGTTGGGGGCAACTCAAATGGATCGACCCGAAGACATTGAAGCTCAGCCACAGACAGGCCGTGTCTACGTGATGCTCACCAACAACACGTTGCGCGATACGGATAACCTGAACCCGGCTAACCCGAGACCGAACAACGCCTTTGGACATGTAATAGAGATCACGACACCAGATGGAGATCATGCAGCGACCACAGCCCAATGGGATATCCTGATTAGGTGCGGCGACCCGAGCGATCCAAGTGTTGGTGCGCAATGGAATGCCGCAACGAGCCCCAATGGTTGGTTTGGAAGTCCAGACAACTGCGCGTTCGATGCATCTGGTCGATTGTGGATTGCAACGGACGGGAATGAGACGACCGGTGCTGCGGATGGCTTGTGGGCAATTGAGACACAAGGGCCACTTAGAGGTACTGGTTACGCATTTTTTCGGGCACCTGTGGGCGCCGAGGTCTGCGGACCTCGATTTACTCCCGATGGCAAGACGCTTTTTCTGGCTGTTCAACATCCAGGAGATGGCGATGGGGCAACTTTCGAATCGCCAACATCTCGCTGGCCTGACTTTGATGCGGCATCTCCGCCGCGTCCCAGCGTCGTGGCTGTTTATCGTAAAGATCGCGGCAAGATTGGAGGCTGAATCTAGGATTACAGGCAAACCGCCTCAGGTCGGTTGTATTGCGAATCGTCCTGACACGGCGGCAGAGACTGTCGATGGATTGTAAAAGACGGAGTTGATCGGTCAGAAAAGCCCATGGAAATCATAGATAATGTTGAGATCACCATTTCTGAGGCAATTTTTTCTTCACCAGCTGGTTCTTTAACGTCACATACTGCGGCATGCCGTTCTTATACGTTGGGTAATCTTCCCCGCTGATCAAAGGCGCCAGATAGCGTTTGGCAGCCGTCGTCACGCCAAAGCCATCGCGGCTGATAAAATTCTTTGGCATCTTGCGCTCGACGTTTGCCACCCGGGAGAGTTTCGCTTCACCAATCTTCCAGCGGTACGGCTTGTCGCTGGTTCGCACAATGGTAGGCATCACGGCGTTTTTGCCACCCACCGCAAATTCCACCGCCGCTTTGCCCAACGCATACGCCTGCTCAACATCAGTGGCTGAGGCAATATGTCTTGCAGCCCGCTGCAGATAGTCCGCCACCGCCCAGTGATATTTATAACCCAGTTTGGCTTTGATCATTTCCGCCAGCATCGGCGCAACCCCACCGAGCTGGGTATGACCGAAGGCGTCTTTACCACCTGCATCAGCCAGAAAGGATCCATCTTTGTACTGTGCACCTTCTGAAGCCACAATCACGCAGTAGCCTTTGTCCTTTACAGTCTGTTTCACTTTCTGCAGGAACTTCGTCTTTATAAACGGCACTTCAGGAAGCAGGATGATGTGCGGTGCATCATCATTGGTTTCCTGCGCCAGCGACGCCGCAGCTGCAATCCAGCCTGCATGGCGGCCCATAACTTCCAGCACAAAAATTTTTGTCGAGGTCTCACACATGGAGGCAACATCCAACGCCGCTTCACGGGTGGAGACCGCCACATACTTGGCCACCGAACCAAAGCCGGGACAACAGTCGGTAAAGGGCAGGTCGTTATCTACGGTTTTCGGCACACCGATACAGGTCAGGTTATAGCCGCTCTGTTGTCCGAATTGTGCAACCTTGTTAGCGGTATCCTGCGAATCTCCGCCACCGTTATAAAAAAAGTAGCGGATGTTATGGGCTTTGAACACATCCAGCAGGCGCTGATACTCACGCGCGTTTTCTTCCAGGGATTTAAGTTTGTAACGGCAGGAGCCAAACGCGCCGCTGGGCGTCTGACGTAACCCCGCAATGGCTTTTGCCGTTTCTTTAGAGGTATCAATCAGCTCTTCATTCAACGCGCCGAGAATACCGTTGCGGCCGGCGTAGACCTTGCCAATCACATCTTTGTGCAGGCGCGCGGTCTCAATCACACCGCAGGCGGAGGCGTTGATTACCGACGTCACACCGCCGGATTGCGCATAAAAAGCATTGGCTTTAGCCATAACAATACTGGTCTCCATGGAAATTCTGTTGGGTTTACGTTGTAAAAAAACGTCCACTATTGTCCGTGATGGGGCCTATTTGTGCGACAATTTATTCACTGTGATTGATTGACGTGCATGAATTCCATTTTTCAGCTGTTCTGGCGTATCTGTCTGTTTCGCAACGGGCCGGAAACCATCCCCGCAAACAACACCCTGCTGTTACTGGCGGTGATCGTCAATGCGACCTTGAATACCATTGTGCAACTGACCTGGGGCGGTGAAAACGTCACTGTGCTGCGCGCTGTCAGCATCGCAGTTGTCAGCCTGGCAGGTACCGGCGCACTGGTCTGGTTTGTCATGATGCTGATGTCGTTGACCCATCGTCTGCCACAAACCCTCACTGCGGTTTTTGGCGTTGAGATCATTCTGACCAGTATCAGTGCCTTGTTATTGCTGTCCAGCGATGCTCTGGGTACCAGCGTGACCCGGTTTGTGATTACCCTGCTGACGCTGTGGAGCCTGGCGGTCTACGGTTTCATTTTTCATCGCGCCCTCAATATCCATATCGGCTTGGGTATTGGCATGGCGCTTTTTGTGGTCATTTTTTCCATGGCCATCACCCAGACGGCGCTTGCCACATGACCGGACATATTTACTTCCTGGGCATCGGCGGCACCTTGATGGGCAGCCTGGCTCAACTGGCTCAACAGATGGGCTTCACCGTCAGCGGCAGTGATGCCAGCGTCTACCCACCTATGAGTGATCAGCTCGCCGCTGCAGGCATCATTGCCCACGAAGGGTTTGATCCCGCGCAGCTGGACCCGGAGCCGGACCTGGTTGTCATCGGCAATGCCGGCCTGCCCCGCGGACACGAAGCGGTGGAGTACATACTGGAAAAAGGCTTTGCTTATACCTCCGGTGCACAATGGCTGGGAGAAACCGTGTTACGCAATCGCTGGGTGCTGGCGGTTGCCGGCACCCATGGCAAGACGACCACTGCCTCCATGCTGGCCTGGATTCTGGAGCAGGCCGGACTCAAACCCGGTTACCTGATTGGCGGCGCGCCGTTGAATTTTGAACAGTCTGCACGTCTGGGCGAGCATCCGTTTTTTGTGGTGGAAGCAGACGAATACGACACCAGCTATTTCGACCGACGGTCGAAATTTGTCCATTACCGGCCGCGAACGCTGATTCTGAACAATCTCGAATACGACCATGCGGATATTTTTCCGGACATCCAGTCCATTCAGACACAGTTTCATAACCTGCTGCGCACGGTACCAAAAACCGGCCTGATACTGGCACCCAGCAACGATGACCACATCAACGAAGTACTGGCCATGGGCTGCTGGTCCGACGTTGCAAGAGTGGGTGAACGCGCACCTAAAAAAATTATTGATGCAGACATCGGTGAGCATTGGCAGGTCGACGCTGCCAGTTCAGATGGATGTGAATTCGATGTCATGCTCAACGGCGCAAACCAGGGTCGTGTCAGCTGGAATCTGATCGGCAAACACAACCAGACCAACGCGCTGAATGCCATCGCTGCGGCGCGCCACGCTGGTGTGCCAGTCAGCGCTGCCGTGTCTGCTCTGAATGATTTCAGCGGCGTTAAACGACGCCTGGAAATCCTCTTCAACAATGACCAGTTTGCTTTGTATGACGACTTCGCGCATCACCCCACCGCCATCCGCACCACCCTGGAAGGTTTGCGCAAACAAGCCGGCAGTGACGATATTGTTGCCCTGATCGAACCACGCACCCATACCATGTCGTTAGGCACTTTGCGCCATGAACTGACTACCTGTGTCGCGGCTGCAGATCAGGTGATCTGGTACCGTGGCGAGAACATCAAATGGGATCTGGGTGAGGTGGCACAACACTGTGTTGTGCCGGCGCAGATGCTCGACAACCATGAGGCTGTGATCAATAAGGTCATTGATCTGGCCACCACCGAGCGCCGCCGGAAGTGCCACGTTGTGATCATGAGCAACGGTGCATTCGGTGGCATCTATAAAACTCTGACAGACAGACTCAACGCACTCTAGGGAGAGAATCATGCAACTTACAACACCGCTCAAACTCATCGCGGGTGCAGCACTCAGCATCATTGCGCTGCACAGCACAGCAGACGAAGCCTGGCACCCCTCAAAATACGGCGCAGACGACACCCTTGGCGCCATAAACAACCTGTCGGAGGCCAAAGTCAAACAGGCGGCCTCGCTGGTGAAAACCGGCAAAACCTATGCGCTGGGCGTCGAAACCGGGCCGGAATCCCCCGCCTACCCGCCGCGCACATATTCCATGACCGTGCTGCAACTCGACGATGGCACCGGTACGCCGCTGGGCGCCAACAAAGCCACTGGCAACGATGATCTGATGAATCTGTGGATGGGCATTGGCAGCCAGATAGACGGGCTGGGACATATGGGCATCAATCACGTGTACTACAACGGCAACAAAGCCAGCGATTTTGTCACGCCCAAAGGTTTGACCAAACTGTCCATCGACAAATTGCCGCCCATTGTGACCCGCGGCGTGCTGCTGGATATGGCAAAACATATGGATCAGGCGATTCTGCCTGAAGGCACGGCCTTCAACAGCACGCAGATCAAGTCTGCCGCACGCGAAGCAGGCATTACCATCGAGCAAGGTGACGTGGTGCTGTTTCATACCGGATGGCTCAATATTATGGAAAGCGATCCAGTACGCTTCATGGCAGGCCAGCCCGGTTTAGGGGTGGATGGCGCAAAATACCTTGCAGAACTCGGTGTTGTCGCAGTGGGTGCGGACAACTGGGCGCTTGAAGTGCTGCCTTCTGAAGATCCGCAACAGGCCTTTCCGGTGCATCCCGAGCTGCTGGCAAAAAACGGCGTCTACATCCTGGAGAATATGGATACCCGCGCCCTGGCTGCGGACGGTGTCACGGAATTTCTGTTTGTACTCGGCCAACCTCGATTTGTCGGCGCTGTACAGGCCGTGATCAACCCGGTAGCGATTCACTGACATGTTAGACAACAAAAACATCATCATTACTGGCGCTGGCAGCGGCATCGGCCGCGCCACCAGTTTGCTGGCCAGCCGGTATGGCGCCAATCTGGTCTGCGTCGACCTGAGTGATGCGGTGCATGAAACTGTTGCGGACATCACCAGCCAGGGCGGCAGGGCCGTTGCCGTGCAGGCGGATGTCAGCGACGAAGCGGATGTCGCGGCCTACGTACAGGCGTGTATCGACGAGTACAGCCGTCTGGATGGCATCTACGCCAACGCAGGTGTTGTGGGGGGCGGCAAACCCATGCTGGAACTCACCGTTGCAGACTGGCAGCGCACCCTGAACATCAACACCATTGGCGTATTCCTGGCGGTTAAACACACTGTGCCCCTGTTCACTGCCCAGGGATCAGGGGCAATTGTATGCACAGCGTCGGTTGCGGGTTTACGCGCTAACGCTGGCGGCGTGGACTACAGCGCCAGCAAAGCGGGTGTCATCAGCATTGCACAAACTGTTGCCTATCAGCTCTACGGCACAGGTGTGCGCATCAACGCCATCTGCCCCGGGCTGATTGAGACAGGCATGACCAAACCGGCATTTGATCGCGCCAGAGAACGCGGCACCGAAGAGCGTATTGGCCAGATCAACCCTGCCAGGCGCCACGGGAAGCCTTCTGAAATTGGTGAAATGGCATGCTTCCTGTTGAGCGATCGGGCGTCTTACGTCAACGGTCAGGCCATACCCGTTGATGGCGGCCTGTCTGCATCGCACCCATGGGTTTTTCCTAGACGCTGAGGCCCCCAACCGAGGAACACAAAATGGTTCGAGTCTTCGTCTGCCTGCTGGTTCTTGCCGGATGCACCACCACCAGCGCGCCGGTAAAGGCAGAAAAAAGTGAGCGCCTGAACGCGGAGATACCGGTGGGCTGGACCGTCGCCGTGTCGCGCACTGTCGGCGACATCCAGGTTGCGGAATACTACCCACCCGGCAGCACCGAAGACTGGCAACAGAAGATTTCAGTGGAAGCGCTGAGCGGCGCAGACCTGCCGGATCCCATCATTTTCACCCAGGGCCTGGCTGAACAACAGAGCCGAGCCTGCAATCGTTTCAGCACCAACCCGATTTTTGCCGGCTTTGAAAACGGTTACGCCAGTGTTGTGCAGATGATGCAGTGTGGCGACAACAAACATACGGGCAAAGATGTTGTCACGGTGGTCAAAGTCATTCGGGGTAATGACGCCCTGTACACCGTGACACGCATATGGCGCCTGGATCCGCCACCTCCGCCGCTGGCGCCGGAAACCATTCATCTGGATCAGAATGAACTGGCCGCCTGGTCACAGGCGTTACGCAGCATCCAGGTTTGTGACCCGGCGCTTGCGGAACACCCCTGCGCCGAGCCCGACCCCTGATCAGAATTGTTCTGGCTTTAAGCCCATCACCGCATCAGATGCAGAGAGGATACTCTGCTCCAGCCCGACGCTGACCGGCAGGATACGATTGAAGAAAAACCGGGCGGTAACACGCTTGGCATCACCAAAGTCATCCGCTGGTGCCGCCTGCGCCATGCGCGCCCAGAGCCAGGCGTAAATGGTCAAACCGAACAGCTCCAGAAAATCAGTGCTCACCGCACCCGGCAGGTTGGCATCGTCTACGCTGCGCTCGATCACCGAACCGGTTACCCGCACCAGCCGATCCAGCGCTTCCAGCAGATCTGCCTGATGTGCCTCAGCCACTTCAGACTGACCCATGTCGTCAATGAATTTGCGCAGCGTCACGCCGCCGTCGCGCAGCACTTTGCGGCCGATCAGATCGAGGGCCTGGACGCCGTTGGTACCTTCATAAATCTGCGCGATACGGGCATCACGTACCACCTGTTCCACGCCCCATTCCTGTACATAACCATGCCCACCAAAAACCTGTTGTGCCATTACAGCGCCATCAAAACCGCGATCACTGAAATACGCCTTGGCCACCGGGGTCAACAGTTCGGAGCGCGCGTGGGCATCGGCGTCGTCACCGTACTTGCCTTTGTCCAACAGCAGACCGACATACAGCGCAAAAGCCCGCCCTGCTTCGTTGTAAGCGCGCTGGGTCATCAGCATGCGCCGCACATCCGGATGCACAAGCAGCGAGTCCGCTGGACCCTCCGGATTTTGAGCGCCCGCTGGTGCGCGACCCTGCAGACGATCTTTTGCATAGGCGGCAGAGAGTTGATACGCCAGTTCACCTGCACCCAGGCCCTGCAGCCCGATCGACAGACGTTCGTAGTTCATCATGGTGAACATCGCTGCCAGGCCTCTGTTTTCTTCACCGAGAAGATAACCCGTGGCGCCGTCGTAATTGATCACCGATGTTGCGCTGCCGCGTATGCCCATCTTGTGTTCTATCGAGCCGCTTGCCCAGGCGTTTCGCTCACCAGGACTGCCGTCGTCATTGACGAGGAATTTAGGCACGATGAACAGAGAAATACCTTTGGTACCTGCAGGCGCGCCGGGGAGCTTGGCCAGGACCAGATGGATGATGTTCTCCACCAGGTCGTGTTCACCGCCGGTGATAAAAATTTTGGTGCCGGTGATTGCATAACTGCCGTCGGCATTAGGCTCTGCCTTACTGCGCATGATGCCGAGGTCAGTGCCGGCGTGGCTTTCGGTTAACGCCATGGCGCCCGTCCAGCGGCCGGCATACAGGTTTGGCAGGTATCTTTGTTTCTGCTCAGGTGTGCCGTGTGCGTCTATGCAGAGACAGGCGCCTACGGTAAGCGTGCCGTAGAGGTACAGGCTGGCGTTGCCCGACCACAACATCTCCTCAACCAGACAGGCCAGCATTTTTGGCATACCCTGGCCGCCATATGCCGGGTTGCCTGCCAATCCCAGCCAGCCGCCTTCGCTCAACTCGCGATACGCAGCTTTGAACACTTCGGGGGTGGTCACGTCACCATCCTGCCAGGTGCAGCCCAGAGAGTCTCCCGGCGCATTGGTTGGCAGCATGACTTCTGCAGCAATACGACCCCCTTCTGCGATCACCGCACTGGCCAGATCTTCACTGAAATCTTTGAATGCGGGTATCTGTGACCAGATATCCTGTGCTTTGAACAGCTCAAACATAAGAAACGCTGCGTCGCGTTCCGGGGCTTGGTAATGCAAAAGAGACCCTCAGGACATACTTCAAAAGTTTGCTATGTTAATGCATGAGCAGACTATGGCCCAGCTTCATTAAACAGCCCATAGCAGCCTTTCGCCCATCGGCACGGACAAGGCGGTCACCAACTGCGTGACTGTCGTTTCTATGCCCCGTACCAAAAGATGTACCGGAAAGACCTCCTGGCACACGCGTATACCTCACTGCTGCACCTGTTCGGGCATCTGGGCGAAAGCACCCAAAAAGCAGTCAATCAAACATCGGAATGGCTCTATACTGCACCAATAGCATGATATTTTCACATACCCCTTGGAGGCTGTTTTTATGAGTACTACACGCAAAACGATCACCGTGACCGATCAGCAAGATAGGTGGATCAAAGCACAGGTTGCAGCGGGCAGATTTACCAATGACAGCGAATACATTCGCGACCTGATCCGCCGCGACCAGACAAGCAGAGCCGAAATCGAGACAATTCGGGCAGCCTTGATTGAGGCCGAAGAATCCGGCGAGCCGCAACCTTTCGATGGTCATCTTTTTAAGCAGCAAATGAAAGCCAGGCATGGCTGAATATCGGCTTGCACCAAAAGCGCGAGAGTAAACTAGGCGAAGGCGAGAAATCGGGGATTAACGCTTATGTCGAACCGACGATTAACATTTGTGGCTCTCAGCGTTTCCAACCTGGACGAATCTGCGGAGTTCTATAGAACGCTTCTGGGGGTGCCGTTACATGATGCGTCTCACGATGAAGAATTGAACGACCCTTGGTACGGTGGCGCACATGCGGCATATTCGTGGACGGATGGGGCATTTCTCCACTTCGCAATCTACCCTAGTCGTGAACCCCAACGTCCTGTAGCAACAGCGGCGCAGATTGGTTTCCATGTTGAAGACTTCGCTCAAACCCACCAACGGGTGACACAAGCCGGAGTCTCCGTGGTTCAGGAGCCTCGAGACGAACCATGGGGCAAAACGGCTCGTTATCTTGATCCAGACGGCAATATCGTGAGTATCACGGCAGCCTAACTTCGTCCGTTCATGGCCGACAAGAGCGGAGTTCCCTAGCCGCAGCAGCGTCGGCTTTCCATGAAATTGATAGATTTTCGTGATCTACTTCGAACCATCCAGCAAAGCAGCCGCTCGTTCAGGTTTGAAAAGCCACTGGTGTGTGCCCTGAGCGGACGGATAGTCATTGACTATCTCTGCGCAATCCCAGTTAATTTGAAACGTCAAAGTGACTTCAGAGAGAGAGCCTAGTCCAGTGATTTCTTAAGCCGTTCGGCACATCAGCGCCGTTTCCCATCTTTTCACCGGCTTTGATTGGAGATCACTTCATGCAACAAATAATTACTCTACCTACGATTACAGATGGCTTTGCCACGCTTGGCGTATCTGCAGGCTCAACGCTCATGGTTCATTGCTCAATGTCTAGCTTTGGCCGAATTCATGGCGGAGCGCAAACGATCGTTGAAGCACTTACTAAAACGGTTGGCGATTCAGGAACCATCGTGATGCCCACGCTTACAAATGGACGGTTTGATCCAAGTGAGTGGGGAAACCCTTCTGCGCCGGAGGAACATTGGGATCGCATTAGATTTGAAACTCCTGCATTCCACCCGCAGAAAACGCCATGTGATCACACAATGAGCGCGGTTTATGAACTTTTCCGTACCTGGCCCGATGCGTCGCGCACTAACCACCCGCATTCCTCAGTAGCGGCGTGGGGGCGCCATAGAGACCGGATTGTCAGTGTGCATAAACTCGAAGAACGCTTCGGGAATTCGTCACCACTTGGCGTCCTTTACGAACTGGATGCGCAAGTTTTGTTCTTGGGCACGACTTACTCAACGAACACATGTTTTCATCTAGCCGAATATCGCCGACCGAATCCTCCCGTTAGAGAGTTCTTCATCGTTCAAGGTTTGGACCAAAACAAAAGGCTGACCACATACACGGATGTCGATACCAATAGCAGTATCTTTGAGGCCATTGGGGAAGACTTTGAGAGAGAGCGAGACGTCAGGATAGAGGTTATAGGCTCAGCACCTTGCAGACTGTTCGGCTTCCGAGCAGCCGTCGATTATGCGGAAGAGTGGCTCACGAACAGAGGGGGATGACCGACCGTTCCTGGCCGACAAGAGCGGAGTTCCCTAGCCGCAGCAGCGTCGGCTATACAGGAAATTGATAGGTTTTCGTGATCTACTTCAAACCATCCAGCAAAGCAGCCGCTCATTCAGGTTTGAAAAGCCTCCTTGGGTGCCCGTTGCGGACGTTTAATACCCTTGTCAGAATTTGCGCACCATGAAATTCGAAATTGTCATAGATGCCAAAACTCCGCATGCACTCGCCCATTTCTGGGCTGCTGCGCTACAGGGGTATGAAGTAAGGCCGTACGACGATGAAGAAGTCGCACGACTTGCGACACTTGAGCTTACGCCGGAAACAGATAAAAGTGTTCCGATTGACTCAAAAACTGGACCTACGGTGTGGTTTCAGAAAAGCGACGATGTAACCACGACCAGAAACCGCATTCATTTCGACTTGAAGTATGCTGAGCGCCGGACTGAAGTTGAACGTTTGGAAAAGCTAGGTGCGAAAGTTCGATCAGAGCGCAAAGACCACATTGTGATGCTTGACCCAGAAGGCAACCAGTTCTGTCTATTCGACCCCTAGCTAACGGCTTCTCTTAGCCGACAAGAGCGGAATCCCCTAGCCGCAGCAGCGTCGGCTATCCATGAAATTGATAGATTTTCGTGATCTACTTCGAACCATCCAGCAAAGCAGCCGCTCGTTCAGGTTTGAAAAGCCACTGGTGAGTGCCCGTAGCGGACTCTACCCAGCCGCTTTTAGCGCACCTAAAACACCAGCAAGCAGCTCCCACTCTCCTGATTCGAGATACGAGCGGGTTGCGCCAAGACGAACAACAACCAGAGATTGGCTAGGCAAAATATAGACCGCTTGATTCATCATGCCGTGCATAAATATTGCATCTTCAGGTGGTCTTGGTAACTGTTCATGACGACTGTCTCGACCACCATCGACAGCAACCCAAAAGCCCGCCCCGTAGTCTCGCTCACCAGATTGGGGCGTTTTGGTGCTAACGTAATTAACCCACTCCGGGGGAAGTATTCTGGCCCCTCCCCAGACTCCGTCCTGCAGATATAGCTGACCCAATTTTGCCCAATCGAGTGCGCTCGCCAACATGAACGAGGAACCGAGAAAAGTGCCGACGCCGTCGGCTTCTAAGACAACCGAACTTAAACCTAAAGGCCTAAGGAGTTTGTCTGCTAAAAACTCGTAGGCTTCGGATGGGTCACCGCCACCCGCAATGTCGACAAATTGTTTTGCCAAAACAACGGAGTTGCCGCCTGTATATTCGTACGAGATCCCTGGCAGTTGGTGGAGTTCCTGATCAATAGCAAACGCAGCAGCATCATGGGTTTGTGTCAGCATGATTGAGTTTGCGTCGCGACCGGACCCATCTTCGTCAACGCCAATTCCAGATGTCATGCGCATCAATTGATCATAGGTAACGCCAGCTTCGGTGAGTGTTCCGGCATTCGGAACAACAGACATCACGTCCAAATCTTCGTGCAGGACTAACAACCCGATCATGGTAGCGGTCATACTCTTTGCCATTGAAAAGCCTGGTAAGGGAGTGCTTTGCGTAACGCCTTCGGCGTACTTTTCTGCAACCAGTTCACCCTTACTAAACACCACAACTGCCATTGTCTGGCGAGGCGCGGATTCGTTCGGTTCTAGGAAAGAAGTACTAATCGCAGCGTCCAGAAGATCGGGGTCGAAGTCCTCTAATTTGGCTCCATAGTTGATCGTCTTCTTATCACCTTTTGCAATTGGGTATGGTTTCAGCTCATCGAGTTCTAGATCATGATCAAGAACACATCCATAGCCATTTCGCTGATACGCAGTGGCGGAAAAAACGCCAAACAAAGAAGCCCGCGCCGAGTTTGTCGAGACATCAGGGTGTACCTCTACGTAGGGTCCGAGTGGTCGTATGTGACGATCAACGTAGGTTTCTCTAGTCAAAGAAAGAGGTATCCCCGCTGCAAGGTGAAGTGAGCAAACTTGTCTGGCCGCAAGCCCCACAGCTGAAGCGATCATCGGCTTTGCGTAGATTGCTGCTAAGACTATAGACAGGCAGACTAAAACTAAGCTGATTTGAGTTCTTTTAAGCAAAACGAGAGACCAAGCCGAGAATTCGGCATAGTATCATCTAGAGCACCAATGACTGCTTCTGGCCGGGATCGACTAGTTTTGCGCGCTGGAATCACGGTGATTGTAGGTCAGCAACCCTATGAGAAAGCTGACGCCAACGTGGCATTGTGGGCAGATCACTTTGTGCCCACAACGGCCACTGGTGGGCTCACTGTTTGTTTGTACAGTAGATCGATGAGAGCTGAGATAAGAAAAGAAGTAGATCTGATCGAACCCCTCGATCAGCTAGAACAAGAAAACAAGAGTGACGTGCTTTCGTGGATCGATTCAGGTGTAGAAATTTGCAGGCTGAAGAAGCCCGACGTTCCGCCGAAGCATCTCATCTCATATTTCGCTTTGGTGGACGGCGAATACATTCTTCTTGTAGATCACATCAACGCAGAACTGTGGCTGCCGACTGGTGGGCACGTTGAACCGGATGAACACCCGAGAACCACGGCGTTGCGTGAAGCGAAAGAGGAACTGTCCATCGATGGGGAATTCCTGCATGAGCATCCGCTGTTTGTAACCATTACTGAGACCGTTGGCAAAACGGCAGGCCATACCGACGTATCGATCTGGTACACCTTGAAAGGTGATCGATCCAAAGAATTAGATTTCGATGATTCTGAATTTCTTGGTGTTCGATGGTTTCATAAAGATGAGGTACCGCTAAGTCGAACCGACAAACACATGGAGCGCTTTCTCAAGAAGCTCTATCCGTGATGGCCGTTGTTGGCCGTTTCTACCGGAAATTGAATCATTGAATGTTGGTTTCTTACGACCGCAATTAAGTCACAAAGCTGGCAGGATGATGGTTAGGCGTGCAAAGCTCACTTGTGCCCGGAGCGGTCAGTCATCAGATTGCCTTTTATCGAAAGCGTTGCATACTTGTATTTGGTCTTAAACATCCAAGGCAGGAATGACATGCTTGCACCAATGAAATTGCAGCACATTCGCATGTTCGGGGTTCTGATCATGCTCATCGGCGTGTTTCTCTTCATCTCGATGGTTTTTATTGCTTTACAGGGCGAGGCGCTCTTGACGGGTATCGCGTTAAAGATGTTCATCGCGGGGCTGGCTGCGGGTGGCGTGATTACGGCCCTTGGTGGCGCGCTTTTTAGATATCCATCGCTCGGCCGACTGGACATCGGAGAATAGCTTAGCTAATCATCCGGAAGCACCTGGCCGGTCGCGCTTGCGTTTTCCACCTCCAGCGTAACTGGTGGGGCCACAATACTTCACTCATTTCAGGTATGTCGCATGACGGATGACAAGATGGTTGCAACCCATGTCGAGTCGGCAGAGCCCAACGCCCTGGAACGCGCCGAAAAACACATCATCCGTCTGACCTTCTGGCAGACCATCCTTTCGGTTGTCGGCGTGGTGATCGCCGTCCTCGCTCTCTATGCCGCCCTCACCGAATCTGCTGCAGTCCGCCAGCAGACCGCGGCCGCCGTCTGGCCGTTCGTACAGCTGATGATTGAAGACTACGATACCGGTGAAACCGCCGGATTCTCGTTTGCACTGACGAATGTGGGGGTGGGTCCGGCAAAGATGCGTGGCCTTCGCCTCAGTATCGACGGCAAGGTCACCCGAAACTGGTCTGAACTGGTGGCCAGCGCGGGTGGCGATACGGGGGCCGCGCTGAATCGGAACTTTATCAGCGACCGCGTCCTGCGCCCCGAAGAAACCGTCGTTGTCATCAGCACAACAGACACTGATCTGGCCAGGCAACTTGCTGGCGCGGTCAGTGATAAACAGCGGAGTGTACTCACGTTCTGCTACTGCTCGATTTTCGACGAGTGCTGGCTTGCAGACAGCCGCGAAGACCTGCAGGCCCCTGAACGGGTTAACGCCTGCCCGGATTTTGCTGACGAAACGTATCTCAACTGACCGACGGAACCATCCCTCGAAATCACATCTGTCGGATCCGCTTTCGGATCATTTCGTCTCAGGCGTGTACGTCAATCAGGAAACCAAGCACCTCGTCCGCAGTCTGCACCACTTGAGTTGCCGCCTGAACCTGCCGCTCATACAGCTTCAGATCAACAACGGCGGCGCTGATCTCGTCGATCGCCACACCACTTCTTGGTTCACCATCTCCTGCATTTTCGCTGGGTTGGTCCACCAGGCGCTGCTGCGCTATTTCCTGCGCAACACTGTCCATGGATTTAATACCCTGACTGATGGCGTTTGCGCCTGCACTGAGCATCGGATTGACTGCCATTTTGCCCGCCTTTCACTGCTGTGGCCCCAGCCTAGCTTTTCGCCCGGGCAATTGCGTGCAAATCGAGACTTCTCGTACCCGTATTGTGCACTGGTTCTCATTTTCAGATGCATCCACAGCAATTAAACCAGGCGCATGAAACGCTTCCAACAACTGCTCGACGCCGTTCTACCGGATACCTGTGTGCTGTGTGAAAACACCGTTACCACCAGCCAGCCACATCGCTGCTGCCCATACTGCTGGGCGGCGTTGCCGCGCATCATAAACGCCTGCCGGCATTGTGCCCTGCCGGTACATCACGGTGAGGTTTGTGGCAGCTGCCAGCGCAACCCCTTGTTCCCCGGCACCTGCCTGGCCGCCCTGTCACATACAGACAGTGCGCGCACTCTGGTGCATCAACTCAAATACAGTCAGGGTCTGCGTCATGGGTGCACCCTGGCGTGTGCTCTCGAGCAGCAGGTGACGTTGAGCTACTCAAACAAACCGTTGGTGCAGGCCATCATTCCCGTACCGCTGTCTTACTGGCGTCAGGTAAGCAGGGGCTTCAACCAGGCAGCCTGGCTGGCACATCTGCTGGGTAAATCCCTGCACCTGCCGGTGCTGGCAGACCAGGTGAGGCGCAACAGCCGCGGTGCTCCGGGCGGCTCACAGAAAGACAAAAACCGCAGCAGCCGCCTGCAGCTGCAGGCCGCCAGTTTTTACATCAGGCGACCGCTGGCGGTGACACACGTTGCCATTGTTGACGACGTGCTGACCACCGGAGCCACCGCAAACGCTCTGGCCCGGCAGTTGCGCAAGGCAGGGGTGGAGAAAGTTGACATCTGGTGCACAACACGTACGCCGCGACCTGTCTGAGGCCCGCTGAACCAGGCTGGAACAACCTGAAGCAACCAGGTCACTGGATAGTGTTACAGTGCGCCTCATGACAAACCCTGAAGCGCCCTCACCCAGCCAGACCCCCTACGCCACCCTCAGCCCGGAGCTGATTCTCGATGCCATGGAATCCGTCGGCTTCGAACCCAACGGCGGGGTTATGGCGCTCAACAGCTATGAGAACCGTGTGTATCAGGTGGAACTGGAAGATGGCACTTTTGTTGTCACCAAGTTTTATCGACCGGAACGCTGGAGCACAGCAGCCATCGTCGAGGAGCACACCTTCAGCTTTGAGCTGGCGGACGCGGAGATATCCGTGGTTGCCCCCCTGCTGGTTGATGGCACCAGTCTGTTTGAGTATGCCGGCTTTCAGTTTGCCGTTTATCCGCGACAGGGCGGTCATCCGCCAAACCTCGAAGATGAAGAAAACCTCGCGGTGCTGGCACGCACCATTGGTCGCCTGCACGCCGTCGGCGCACAGAGACCATTCGAGTCTCGGGCGTCACTGACCAGCCAGCGTCTGGGGCACGACAGCCGTCAGTTTCTGCTCGAACAGCAGTTTGTGCCGCTAGACGTGGAACGTGCTTACGAAACCGTCACTGCAGATCTGCTGGCGCGCATAGATCCCATCATGGCAACCCTGCCGGCCATCAGGATTCACGGCGACTGCCACATGGGTAACGTGTTGTGGCGGGTCGATACCCCTCACTTTGTCGACTTTGATGACTGTGTGATGGGGCCACCCGTACAGGATCTGTGGATGTTGTTATCTGGTGAGCGACCTGATCAGACCCTGCAGCTTAATCTTATCCTGGATGCCTATACCACTTTTTACGATTTCAATCCCGCGACCCTCGGTGCCATTGAGGCACTGCGCACGTTACGCCTGATGCATCATGCAGCCTGGATTGCCCGGCGATGGCAGGATCCCGCCTTTCCGATTGCCTTCCCCTGGTTCGAATCTCCAAGATTCTGGTCAGACCATCTGTTGGAACTGCGCGAGCAGATGGCGCTACTGGACGAGCCCGCTCTTACCTACATGCCCTAACAACTCTGCTCGATTGCGCAGCAGATTGGCGTACTGCAACAGGAAAAAAGGTCGCTCACGCTCGGGGCAGGCGTCTTTGGCCTGCTCAAAGCGTTCCATGATCTCTGCGATAGGCGCATCTTCTGCCGTAATTGCGGGAGCATCTCCCAGTGCAGTCGCGGCAGCAATATGGGTTGGATAGATGCGCATGCCGGAAACAATGACCCGATCCAGATAAGCGGCAAGATCGTCAATGCTGTGTAAAGCTTGCGCAGGCGCACTGCCTGGTACCAGAGGCTCGCCGAACTGCAGGTGCACGCGGCCTTTCTGCCCGACCATGCCTGCAATAATACTGTCCAGGTCTTCTTCAAACGCTTTGCTGTAAGACCCGTGCTCAGCGAGCATGGCAAGCTCGTGGGCTTTGCGATCCGCGCAAGGGTCTACTTCGTAGGAAATGGAAACCGGCACCAGAGTCACGGATTGCATGAACCCCTCAAATGGATCGTCACTTTCTTTGTATGCCAGGGTTAACATTTTCAGCAACGCCGGATCGGTTCGATCCCAGCCATCTTTTGCCCGTCCCGGGCGCTGCGCAATCCAGATGGAGACGTTTTCGCTTAACGAATCTCTGATATAGCTGCTGGTCCGGGTATAAGCGTTTAACGCCGCCCGCGCACCAATCACGCTCCGCTCCACGACAAAGCTTTTATTGATGCGCATCAGATCAGCGGCCAGTTCGTTTTCCAGCAGATTGTCCCCGACCGCCATGCGACAGGTTTCGTGGCCTGCATTATGAATGACAAAATTGAGCAGCCCCGAGTCCATTACGATATCGCGATGGTTTGACATGAACAGATAGGTGCTCTGCGGATCCAGGGTTTCCAGACCGGAGACGGACAGTTCGGTAATCGTGTCATCTACCAGACGTTCGAAGTAATCGGCAATGATCAGCTGACAATCCTCAACCGTCTTCAGGCTGCGCGTGCGCAAACGCAGAAACAGACGGGTTGCCCAGTCCCCAACAGCGGTATTCTGCAAAATCGGAGGCATGACTACTTTTGAAGCGGCTTTGCCAAATTCCGGGTTGTTCACCACGCGCTGCACAACCCCGGGTACTTCCTGGTCGTTGTAAGGGCGAATACTGTCATAGTCCTGCATGAGGGGCACAGTAGCGCCTTCCCGCCAGAAAACAAGCAAACATTGGGCGCATGATTTGCCCCTGGGGGAAAAGTGATGCACTCTCCAGCAGACACCACCAGAGTCGAACTTCCGAAGCACAAGGAGCACACCATGGGTTTAGGTATCCGCCCGTATACAAGGGGTTTGCACGATCTTGGCAATCACAGTTACGCCTGGCTGCAGCCAGATGGCGGGTGGGGCTGGAGCAATGCCGGGCTGATTGTGGACGGTGATCAATGCATGCTGGTCGACACCCTGTTCGACAAACCCCTGACCCGGATCATGCTTGATGCCATGCGTAGCGCAGAGCCTCAGGCAACGGCTGACTTTGAGTTTCTGGTCAATACACACTCAAATGGCGACCACTGCAATGGCAACGAACTGGTCGGTGCAGCGCAGATCATAGCCTCCCAGGCTTGCCTGGAAGAACTGGCCAATGAAAGCCCGGCGGGCATGCTGAAACTGCTGGAAGCAGCGCCCAACATGGGTGATGTTGGTGAATTTTTTGTCCAGTGTTTTGGCCAGTTCGACTTTCGCGATATCGAACGCGCCCTGCCCAACCATACGTTTGAGGGTTCGCTGGATCTGACCGTGGGTGACAAAGCCGTTGCGCTGCGACAGGTAGGACCGGCGCATACCCATGGTGACGTGCTGGTGCACGTACCTGCAGACCGTACCGTGTTTACCGGAGATATTCTGTTCATTGAAGGTCATCCCATCCTCTGGGCGGGACCCGTGCAGAACTGGATCGATGCCTGTGACTACATGTGCACTCTGGACATTGACACCGTGGTGCCCGGCCACGGACCCATCACCGACAAACAAGGAATCCAGGCGGTACGTGGTTATCTCTCCTACATCCGCGATGAAGCGAAAAAACGCTACGATCAGGGTATGGATGTGCTGAGTGCGTGTCGTGATATCAACTTCAGCGACTATGACAGCTGGGGAGATGGCGAACGCATCGCGGTGAATGTGTCGGTGTTGTACAAAGAGTTTGCCGGTGACACCAGTGCCAATGACGTGACCGCCCTGTTTGGCCTGATGGCTCAGCTAAACAAAGAAAAGCGCAGCTGAGCGTAACAGAATCCAGACACCCATGATCAGCAGCAATCCATAGGCAAAGGTTTTTAGTGTCTGCTCAGACACCGGCGGTACAAACATACGACCCAGCACGGTGCCCAGGATAACCACCGGCAGCGCCGCCAGGGCATAGGTCAGAACCGTGGGTGTCAGACCACCGGTCACCCCCACCAGCACCGTGCGGGTACTTGTCGTGAGCACAAAACACGCCAGCAATGTGGCGCGAATCGTTGCAAGCGGCAGCGGTTGACTGTAGCCGAACCAACCCAACACCGGGCCGCTGGCAGAAAACATGCCGCCAACCAGCCCCGCCGAGACGCCGGCAAGCCAGCTGCCAAATGGCCCGGATACACGCGCCCAGGGGTGAGGTTTGAGCAGCATGGACAAGCCACCTGCAGTGATAAAAACCCCCAGCGCCAGTTCCAGCACCCAGCGGGTGTGGCCGTCCATCCAGGTCATCAGCAGCAGCCCCAGATACACCGCCGGCACCTGACCCAGGGCCAGCCACTTGAACAGCGGCCTGTGAATGTGATGCAGATGGCCACGCAGAGCAAGCACCACATTGAAGATGGTTAACAGACTCACCACCGCAGCAAGGCTGGGCACGTCGAGGAGCCCCAGACCACCCACCACGGCGACAATAATCATGCCCATGGCAAAGCCTGCCACGGCCTGAATATAGCTTCCAATAAATACCGCCAGCAGAATGCCGGCCCAGCTCAACCACTCCATGGCCGCAGTATGGGAACCTGTGGGATTGATAGCCAGCAGGTTCGTTGAGAAAGTTTGATAGCATGTTCCGCGGAACGCATTCGCTACGATAAGGAGCCCTGGCTTGGACCTACAACTTTCTCACCGCACCGCCCTCGTCACGGGCAGTCACAGAGGTACTGGCGCCATCATCGCCCGGACGCTGCTGGCAGAAGGGGCAACCGTCCTGGTTCATGGGCTGGAACCCGGCCAGGCCGAAGCCGCGGTCGCCGAGCTGGATGGCGGCATCGCCGTGACCGGTGACATCACCACCGACACAGGTACCACAGATCTGATCGAAGCCATCGCCGACCATTGTGTGGACATTCTTGTGAATAACTATGGCACTGCTGAACCGGGCAGCTGGCTGAAAAGTGACAGCAATGACTGGATCAGCGCTTATCAGAAAAATGTGCTGTCTGCACAGCGCCTGATACGCCACTTTCTGCCTGCCATGTCCCAACGGGATTGGGGACGTATCATCAACCTCGGCACCGTCGGTTCCTCCCGTCCCAACGCGCGCATGCCAGGCTACTACGCCGCCAAAGGGGCGCTGGCGAATATGACCGTGGGTCTTGCCAAAGAAGTTGCCGGCACGGGGATACGTGTGAACATCGTTTCTCCCGGTCTGATCCTTACCCCGGAAGTCGAAGCCGCCTACCTTGCCCAAGGTCAGCGGGAAGGCTGGGGAGACACCTGGCAGGAAGTAGAACCATACGTTGCCAGAAACATTCCGATTCGCAGAATTGCACGCAGAGAAGAAGTTGCAGCGCTGGTGGCCTACCTGTGCAGTCCACTGGCTGATGCAATTCACGGCCAGAATATCCGCATCGACGGTGGCGCCGTGGACATCGTCACATGAATGAACTCACTCACCCCTGGTTGCGCATTGGTGGGGTGGCCCTGGCAGCCGCCATTGTGTTTCTGCTCAACATCGAAGATCCCCGACCGCTGCATCAGCTCTGGCTGCCGCTGTGTCTCGCGGGTGCCGCTTATCTGATTACGCAATCCGCCATGGCCGTCGCCATCGCCGCGTTTGCACTGGCAACGGCGCACAGTGATCCCGACGCAGCCTCCTGGATTCCATCCATAGCCTACCCCGCCGTTGCGCTGATCAGCATGATCATCATTTTCGGTATCGCCTGGCATCGCTTCCGAAGACATATTGCAGCCACCCACGAAGCGCGCTGGGCTGCCCGTCGCGAGGCTCAGGCAGACGCCGAACCTGAAGCAGATAAGCCACCCCGGGACAACCCGTGAGCGCAGCAGCAATCCGCGCCATTCTTTTCGATTTTGATGGCACCCTGGCACCTAACCTGGACCTGGCCAGCCTGCGCAGCGAAGTGGTGCGCTTCACCGCAGGCACGCCGGTGCCGCAAGAAGTCTATGCAGACCGCTACATCATTGAGATCATCGACGCTGCCCACAACTGGCTGACGGCCAATGAGCCGCAGGCTGCCGAGGCGTATCACAACGACGCGCACCAGCTGATTGTCAACTTTGAAGTTGCAGCTGCGCGCACCACTGCACCTTTTCCCGGAGTCGCGCAGCTGCTGGCCGAACTGCGCAACAGCAATCTGAAACTCGGCGTTGTCACCCGCAACTGCCGCGCCGCGGTTCTCGAGGTGTTCCCTGACCTGCTGGACTACGTTGATGCCCTGCATGCCCGTGAGGATGTGGCCCATCTGAAACCCGATACCCGCCACTTAAACACCTGCCTCGGGCAGATCGGGGCAACCGCTGACAACAGCATTATGGTTGGTGACGGCGCGCTGGACATGCGGGCCGGACGCGCCCTGGATATGCTCTGCATCGGTGTGCTCAGCGGCAGCAATGAAGCTGCAGCGCTGCAGGCAGCGGGTGCAGATCATATTCTGCCCGATGCCTTACACCTGCCGGACTACCTGAATCAGTCCGCCTGAAACCAACCGGTCGGCGATTCCGGGCTGGTTGTGGTCACAATGGGTGAGGTTTGCGGCTGATGGACCCAGCGCGCCGCGTTACACAACACCTGTTTGATGTTGGCATCGGCAAACACCGGATAGGTTTCATGCCCGGGGCTGAAATAGAACACCCGGCCTTTGCCGCGGAAGAAACAGCAGCCGCTGCGGAACACTTCACCACCGCTGTATGAGCTGATAAAAACCAGTTCATCCGGTGCGGGAATGTCAAAATACTCGCCATACATTTCGTGCGCAGGCAATTGAATCGGTTGCGCAACCCCGGCCGCAATGGGATGTGCCGGATTCACCGTCCAGACCAGTTCACGGTCGTCTGCTTCACGCCAGCGCAGATTGCAGGTTGTGCCCATCAGCTTGCAGAAAATCTTTGACAGATGGGCGGAGTGCATCACTATCAGCCCCATACCCTGCATAACACGCTGGTGCACACGCTCGACAACCTCGTCCGCCACTTTGTGATGGGCAAGATGCCCCCACCAGAACAGCACATCGGTTTTGTCCAGCGCCTGTGCTGTCAAGCCATGTTCGGGATCCTGCAGCGTGGCGGTAGTCACATCTGCATCGGCTATGCCTGTTCGCAACAGACTCGCCACAGCACCATGAATACCGTTCGGATAAATCTCTGCCACTGCAGGGTTGTGCCGTTCATGTACATACTCATTCCAAACCGTGATACGCATAGCGAGGAGTCTTCCCAGACAACCAGTAAGCGTCATAGCATATTCGCTCTGGCGCTTGGCTTCACTTACTTGTACAGGCAGAATGAAACCCGGTTTTGCGAAAAGGTTGTTGAAGATGCACAGAGCCACCACCGCACGCAACAGCATCACGCCGCTGCTGGATGAGTTGATACTGCAGCTGGACGAAGAAGGGTCTGCCACCGCCAAGGCGCATTTCAAACGCATTCGCGGCAGTCTGAACGGCGCAAGTGATGCCTGGGAGCTAACCCAGCCCATTATTGAGCTGTCGACCTGCGTGGCCATCGGACTGCAGTTTTCTAAAACCGCGGATGCGCTGGTTGCGCGCATTCTGCAGAAAACGGCTGACGTTGTCCGCGACCTGGAAGGCGGCGAGCCACCCGTACACTGAATTGGGCTGCTTGCGCAACACACGCTTGTAAAGAAGCCGGCCCGTCATCAGTCGATCAACCACGACACACAACAGACATATAACAAATGGACTTCACAAACCTGGGTTACCTGAAAGTGGCCGCTGCCTCACCGGTTGTCAGCATCGGCAATCCGTCCGCCAACGCCGGGGAGGTTCTGCAACAGAGCCGGTTCCTGGCCGAGCAGGGGGTCAGCCTGGCGGTGTTTCCGGAGCTCTGCCTGTCCGGCTACTCCGCGGAAGATCTGTTTTTCAGCGATACACTGCTGCAGGCGGTTGAGCAGGCACTCATTGTACTGTGCGCAGACAATCCGCTACCCATGCTGGTGGTAGGGCTGCCCTGGCGCATGCCGGATGGCCGATTGCTGAACGCCGCGGCAGTCATCAGCAACGGTCAGGTCTTAGGCTTTGTGCCTAAATCAACGCAACCGAACTATGCCGAGTTTTATGATTTACGCTGGTTTACCCCCGGTGCAGCGATCAACGAGACCCTGATCCATGGTGAGCTGGGCAACATCCCGGTGCGCGTGGACCAGCTGTTCAGGTTAGCGGGTCACCTGATCGGTATAGAGATCTGCGAAGACCTGTGGACCGCCGAACCTCCCGGTGCTAAAGCCAGCCTGGCAGGGGCATCGATTCTGCTGAATCTGTCCGCCAGCAATGAGCTGATCGCCAAAGCCGATTACCGCCGCGAACTTGTGCGCATGGCCAGTGCCACCCAGCTGTGTGCGTATATCTATGCCAGCGCCGGGGCGTGGGAATCCAGCAAAGACATCGTTTTTGGCGGGCATTGTCTGATTGCGGAAAATGGCCAGCTGCTCGCTCAGAGTGAGCGTTTCCGCATGGACAGTCACGCCACCATCGCCGAAATCGACACCGCGCTGTTACAGCACGATCGGGCCAGAAACATCAGTTTTGTGCATGCATCCCGACCCAGGGCTTACCGCATCAACACCAGTTCTGCCATCTGCTCACCCTTAACTGCACTGTCCCGTCACTATCCGAAACACCCGTTTGTGCCCGCGGATGAAAGTGAGTTTGATGCCCGCGCCCGGGAAATCATGGCGATCCAGAGCACTGGCCTTGCCCGGCGCATGCGGGCTGCGCATTGCGACCATCTGGTACTGGGTCTTTCAGGCGGCCTGGATTCAACCCTGGCGTTCCTGGTCTGCCTGGATGCGCTTAACAAACTGGCTCTGCCGTTTACCCACCTGCATGCGCTGACCTTGCCCGGACCAGGCACCGGCAGCCAGACCCTGAACAATGCCCGCGAGCTGGCCCGCGAGGCCGGCGTCGACCTGCAGGAGATTTCCATTGAAGCCGCGGTTGCACAGCATCTGCTGGATTTAAACCACGGTGGCGAACATGACGTGGTATTTGAGAATGCCCAGGCACGGGAGCGCACCCAGATTCTGTTCAACTACGCCAACAAAGTCAGCGGCCTGGTGGTGGGTACCGGTGATCTGAGTGAACTGGCGCTGGGCTGGTGCACCTTCAACGCAGATCACATGGCCAGCTATAACGTCAACGCCAGCGTACCGAAAACCATGATGGCGTACCTGGTGCGGTGGTATGCCACACACCGCAGCGAGACAGGCTTAGCCACCGTGCTGCAGGCGGTGCTGCAGACGCCCATTTCGCCGGAGCTGATCCCTTCGGATGATCAGGATATCGGACAGCAGACAGAAGAAATTGTTGGGCCCTATGAGCTGCACGACTTCTTCCTGTTTCACTATCTGCGTAATGGCGCCACGCCGACAAAAATATTCCATCTGGCGATGCTCAGTTTTGCCGACAGCTATGATGCAGCCACCATTGTGAAATGGCTGCGGCAGTTTTTCAGCCGTTTTTTCAGCCAGCAGTTCAAACGCACGACCCTGCCGCCGGGTCCAAAAGTTGGCAGCGTGAGCCTCTCTCCCCGAGGTGACTGGCGCATGCCTGATGAAGCCTCTGTGGAACAGATACTGATCGAAATAGACCAACTGTTTACGACCTGACCCAATCCCGTACACTGGCGCAATCAGCTTATATGACAGTCATCGCCAAGCACTCATCCTGGAGCCTCACATGAAATATGTTGTTGTCACGTTAAGTCTTGTTGTTGCCCTGCTCAGCAACACCAGTCACGCCGATCAGGTCTGTGGCGATACCGGCGTCTGGGTGCAGATTCTCGGCGCCGGCGGTCCAGAGATAGACGATGGTGCAGCGGGTCCCAGCTACGTCATCTGGAATGACAACAAAGCCAGAATCATCATCGATACCGGACCAGGCTCATCTGTTGGCTTCGACCAGTCTGGCGCTAAATTTGAGGATCTGTACGCCATTGCATTTACTCACCTGCACGCCGACCACAGCGTCGACTTTCCTGCTTTCATCAAAGGGTCCTATTTTCTCGAGCGCACCGAACCGCTGATTATTCTTGGCCCCGACAGCAACAATCCAAACTATCCCGACACCGATACATTTGTGAATCGACTGATTGGACCGCAAGGTGCATACGCGTACCTGCAGGACTTTCTCACTCATCAGTCCAGCGGTGGCTATCGGGTGCGGGTGCGCAACGTGCCTTCCCTGGGCAAGAAACGCTGGTCAGGATTCGGCAATGACGAACTGCGCATGAGTGCCATTCCCGTGAATCATGCCGATGTGCCAGCCCTGGCCTGGCGGGTGGATATCGGTGAGATGTCTGTTGTTGTCACCGGTGATTTCAATAATCTGAAAAACGTCATGCCGGAATTTGCCAAAGATGCAGATGCGCTGATTGTGACCCACGCCATCGCAGAAAACGCACGCGGCAACCAGCGCGAGCTGCACGTCCTGCCGTCACAGATCGGCCGCATTGCGGACCAGGCTGACGCACGTATGCTGATCCTCAGTCACCGCATGAACCGCACCCGTGGCAGGGAAAGCCAGACGCGCGCAGAGATCGAGAAATCCTACGGCGGATATATACTGTTTGCAGACGATGGCGAATGCTGGGGGCTTTGAACTTGACCGATTTTGAAGCGCTGCTGGCGTTCTGGTTTGGACCGCTGGAAAATGGCCTGGCAGGGCCAGCACAGCGCAAAACATGGTTTACGCCAGATCCCGACTTTGATGACCGCTGCCGAAATGCGTTTTTACCCGTGTTGGAACTGGCCCGGGAAGACAGGCTGAACCACTGGCTGGATACCCCCCAGGGTCAGCTTGCCTTTATTGTACTCACCGATCAGCTGCCGAGAAATATTTTTCGCGGCACCCGTGAAGCGTTTGATTTTGATCCTCTGGCTCTGGCGGTTGCCCGCAAAGGTATCGCTGCAGGGTCTGATCGACAACTGGGCCTGGACGAACGCGCGTTTTTTTACATGCCCTTTGAACACTCGGAAGACTTACTCGACCAGCATATGGCGGTGGGGTTGTTTACCTATCTGCGTGATGCCACTGCCGGAGAACACCGCAATATCACCGGTCAGAATTTACGATATGCCCAGCAGCACCGGGATATCATTATCCGATTTGGCCGGTTCCCTCATAGAAATGCGGTTCTGCAACGCACCTCAACTGCACAAGAGCTTGCGTTTATCCAGGCGGGTGACGGTTTTGGCCAGCAGCCGCAAAAACACTGACAGGCCATCAGTGGTACCTCATTCCAGGCGCACCACGTAACGCAGCTCAAATTCTGCGTTGCTGCCGCCGCTGGGTTGGTTCATCGGTCCGGTAGGCCGCACGCGCACGTAGCGCACGTTACTGTCAAAACCCTCGCCATCCGGCACAGGCGTATAGCCAAAGTTAACGCCGTCCGTCGAGTACTCTACCTGGGTGGTGTAATCGAAGGTCAGACCCGTGCTGATGGGCGAGCCACTTTCATCAAAATGCACCGGGTCCACCTGACTGCAGCCTGACCCTACACAGGTACAGGCCGGCGTGACACACAAAGACACTTCCACTGGAATCTGATCAACAATGTTGATGGTGTCGGCATTGATGCCGTCCGGCCCCTGGTTTTCTACCCGCACCTGATAGCGAATCCATGCGCCGGGTATCGACTTGGGCTGCGTTGCGCTGATCATGTCCTGCAGTGTCAGCAGCGACTTATCAATAGCCACCTCGGCACCACGCAGGAGGAACACCTGGTCATCCACGTTGTAAAAATTAGTCTGCGTCTGCGGGGTGCTGGCGGCACCGGGTATCATTAACAAACCATCTAACGCACCGCCGGCTGAGACTGAGTTATCCAGGGCGTACACGCTGACCCGCCAACCGGAGCCGAAAGGACCCGTCGTAAAAGTATACGTTGGGTCAGCCGGCACACTGCCATCGTTGCTCCATATGCGATCGCCAGGCACCAGGTCACCGTGTGTCCCATCATCAAAGAGTTCAACAGCACCGGCCACCAGGGTGCCCGCTGCATCGTAGACGTCTGCGCGAACCGCCACCACATCAACGTCAACCTGGGCGGTGATCGCCAGCACGTCGTTAATCACATATTCTGATTCCGCAGACGAAGAAGTATCGTTAGGCAGAAAAACATTGACGCCAAAGGCCTCAACGGTGCCGAGGCTGGCACTCTGCAGACTCCAGGTAAAGTCATCCAGCTTGACCCAGGTGCGGTAGGAATTATCTGATGCGCTGTGCCGGGTCTGTGCACGGAAAGTAATTGTGGTGCCTGCATAAGGTGCCAAATCCAGCTCCGCACGTTTCCAGCCAAAATCCAACAGGCTGCCTGCATAACCTCGGCGTCCGAGGCGATTGCTGTCAATACGCAGGGACGGAGAACTGGAGTTATCTATGTCGAGATCGCGATGGTCCACTGTCGCACCGTTAACACGGAATTCTATCCAGTCAAAATTGCTGCTGTTGGATATACCGTCAAACGCCTGCACCTGAAAATAAAATTCGAGTACGCCTGCGGCCCCACCCGCGGGTACCACAATGCTGCGATCGAGACGAATCTGTTCGTTGCCACTGCCATCTTCACATTCATCCCGATAGCCAAGCAGATGCCAGCGCTGCCCCGTCGCAGAACCACCCAGGTTGTTCGGACTGACATCCAGGGCGCCCACGCCACCGGAACCACAACCACCGCTTAAACCCAGGGTCTGACCCAGACTGGTGGTCTGCACTTCGTTGTTCTGATCACCGCCGGCATTGACCGCAGACGTAGACCAGCGTGTTGGCGTGCCACCAGCAGACAGCTCAAAATGACCGTTCAGCACCAGCGCCGGATTGGGCGGCTTGGCACCGTTTGCGGTGATATCAAAATAAAGGAAATACTCAGCTCCGGCAGCTGCATCTGCGAGTATAAAACGGACCTGTCCACGGTTATTACCCGCAGCGTCGAGTACATTGTTAAAGATCCGATCAACATACTCCTGCTCGGGCACAAGCACCCCACCATTGCCCACCACGCGCGGCGAATTCAGATCCAGGGTGACTGCGCCGACATCCACATTCATATCAGTGAGCAGGGCGGCAAAATCCACATCCAGACTGACGGTTGAACCCGGCGCCGCCGTGGCAGGTATATTGATGGGGACGCGATAGTGCCAATCTGCGACACCTGCACCTTCGTCGTACCACAGCGGTGCACGCAGATCTGCTGATACCGGCGCGCACAAAAACAACGCACAACTAAAAACCCAGAAGGCTGCGAAGCGGGTCAAAGACAGATTGTCAGAAAATAAGGTCACGTGGTGTCCTGTTCACGCAGACCCGCGTAGTTTAGGCAGCCGGGACAAACCGAATTGTGATACACCTCACACCTGCGGGTGTGACGTGACAGATTAGTTACTCAAAGCAGCCCAGCAGGCGTCAATTAGCGGGCGCCTGCTGCTGAAAGAGGTAATCAACGGCAAGCTGACTCATGACCTGTACGCCTGGCACCAGGGCTGATTCATCGGCGGTGAAGAAAGGGGAATGATTGGGAATTGCATTCTCCGGCAGTACGTCAATCGGTCTGCCACCGATATAGAAGAAAAACCCCGGGATCTGCTCCTGAAAAAAAGAAAAGTCTTCTGCACCGGTCACACGGGCGCTGATATAGACTCGATCCCGGCCAAACACTTTGCGCAGGGTCGGCGCCATGGCTGTGGTCAGCGCAGGATCGTTGTAGGTCACCGGCACCCCTGGATCGATCTCAACAGCAACACTTGCGCCCTGGGACTGACCAATCATGGTGGCGATGCGGGTGATATTTGCATGTATCTGCGCACGCACATCTGCGTCAAAAGTCCGGATGGTGCCGGACAGAGTGGCGGTCTCAGGCACAATATTGTTGCGTACTCCGGCTTCAAAAGTTGCCACCGTGACCACCGCAGGCGCCTGTGTGATATCTATCTGGCGGCTGACGATGGTCTGCAGAGCGTTGACAATCTGCGCCCCGATCACCACTGGATCGACGCCAAGCCAGGGCCTTGCGCCATGGGTCTGTTGCCCGGTGATGGTGATATCAAAGCGCTGGGCGCTGGCCATCATGCCTCGAGCGCGAAAGCTGGCTGAGCCGGCCAGCCCCTGCTGGCCGATGTGCAGACCAAAGATGGCATCGACATCCGGATTTTTCAGCACACCTTCGGCAATCATCATTTTGGCGCCACCGTCTTCACCTTTGGGCGGGCCTTCTTCCGCGGGCTGGAAAATAAACTTCACGGTACCCGGCAGCTCGTTCTGCATCTGCGTCAGCACGACCGCCGCCCCCATGAGAATGGCCACATGGTTGTCGTGCCCACAGGCATGCATGATGCCCACCTGCTTACCTTCATATTCGCCTGTGGCTACAGATGCAAACGGCAGCCCGGTTTTTTCCACCACAGGCAGTGCATCCATATCTGCCCGCAGGGCCACTACCGGGCCAGGTTTACCACCTTTCAGAATGCCAACCACACCGGTATGAGCCACCTCGGTCTGCACCTGCATACCCAGGCTGCGAAGATGTTCGGCGACCAGGGCCGCGGTGCGGAATTCCCGATTGGACAGCTCCGGGTTCTGATGGATATCCCGCCGCCAGGCCACCACCTGCGCTTCAATCGCTTGCGCACGCCGGGCAACCTCATCATCCAGGGCCGCAGACAAAGGCTGCGTCATCAGCCCCAATAACATCAGCAGGAAGACAAATTTTGTCATCAGGACCGTCCAGGCAGCAAAGAAACACAAGCTTAATCGCCTGCTTTGTTAGAGTACAATCAGCTCAGCATAAATATGGGGAGAAGATGAATGGATTTTGATATTGCAATGACCGACGAGTTGCTGGCCACGACACGAGCCGTGCGCAAACGTCTGGATTTAACCCGCAAAGTACCAAGAGCAGTCATTGATGAATGTCTGGAACTGGCGATCCAGGCACCTACCGGCTCAAACTCTCAAACCTGGCGCTGGCTGGTGGTTGACGATGCCGATACCCGGGCCAAATTAGCCGCATTGTACCGCAAAGGTGCAGAGGGTTATCTCACCAGCGCCGGTGAACAAGCCAGCAAACAGGGTGACAAACAGATGGAACGCGTATTTTCCTCCGCGTCTTATCTCATGGAGCATCTGCATGAGGTGCCTGTGCACCTGATTCCCTGTGTTCAGGGCAAACCCGCAGACCCCGTCCCATTGACCATGGCATCAGGCCTGTACGGATCGATTTATCCTGCGGTCTGGAGCTTTCAGCTTGCCGCCAGAGCCAGAGGACTCGGTTCAGCACTAACGACACTGCATCTGATGCACCAGGAAGAGGCTGCCGGGATTCTTGGTCTGCCCGACGATGTACTGCAGGTGGCATTACTGCCGGTTGCCTACACCATCGGCACGGATTTTAAGCGCGCCAAACGAGCACCCGTTGCCGAGATCACTCACTGGAACCGTTGGTAAACTCAGCGATTGAGACGCGAGATCAGCTCGGCTTCGAACTCTGGGAAGTAAATATTGATGTCGGCCACATCAAACTCCCTGAGAATTGCCGTGCTGGGCTCACGCTCTAACAGAAACCTGAACGCCTGGACCAGCACATACTCATGGGTAACCGTTGCGCCACAGAGTTTGCGATAGTATTCCTGGGACATATGCACCCGATGAATGCTCTCATCCGCACCTTCGATGACTACCTCGTAGACGTTGGCGGCTACCATGTTAACGCTGATCAAAAGGCTTGCTCCCTCATTCCATCGACTGAGAATTTTATTTGATGACCAACTCCACTGGACTGTGCCATCAGCTACAACAACTGTGGCAGTCAGATTTTCCTTTGTCCAATGCCATGCAGATGCATGTGGAACATTTCGAAGATCACATCTTAACGACCCGGGCAGCGCTTGCGCCCAATACCAATACCCATGGCTCCGCCTTCGGTGGCAGCCTGTATGCCATCCAGGCCCTTACGGCCTGGAGCACGATTTATCTCGCCCTGGCACGGGAACATCTGCAGGGCTCGATTATCCATGCATCCGGTCAGATCGAGTTCGACCAGCCGATCCGCGACACCATTGTGACGCGCTGCAGTATTGCAGAGCATCTCAATGATTTTGAGCAGCTGCGCAATACCGGCAAACTGCGGCTTAACTTAAGTACTCAGGTGGTCATAGACGAAACGCCCTGCAGCAGCTTCACCGGCGACTTCACTATCCGGCTGAACAAACACAAACAGAGAGATCAGTTATGAAATGGTTGATTGGCGTTATTGTACTGCTGGCAATGGCTGGCCTCTTGTTATTCGAAGGTGATATGCCTGCTGCCGAGGTAGATGCCCGATACAGTAACGCGGCATCACAGTTTCTGGATCTGGGTGACAATGGCCGCATACATTTTCGCGACCAGGGCAACGCCGATGGCAAGCCTCTTGTCCTGGTGCACGGTTCTAACGCTTCCCTGCATACATGGGAGCCGTGGGTTGAACTGTTAGGCGATACTTATCGGGTAATATCCCTGGATCTGCCCGGCCATGGTCTGACCGGACGCACCCCGGCAGACGACTATTCCACAGAAACTTTTGTTACGGTAGTACGGGCGCTGGCGCAACATCTTAATCTGGGGCAGTTTGTACTGGGCGGCAACTCCATGGGGGGCGGCGTCACCTGGCGCTATACTCTGGCACACCCGGAGGATGTGCTGGCAATGATTCTGGTGGACGCATCCGGACTGCCCGCATGGCGTGATGCAGCAATGCACAGCGCCGATAACGAACAGGAGCGCGAGGCACCGCTGGCGTTCAGCCTGCTGCGCAAACCGTGGTTCCAGGGTATCGCCCGTTATATTGACCCTTACTACCTGGTTGCCCAGGGTCTTAAGGCCTCCCATTTTGACCCTGACTTTGTGGACGATGAACTGATTGCCCGCTATTACGACCTTTCGATGCGGGAAGGGACCCGTGACGCAACCCTGAAGCGGTTTTCTTCCTGGCGCGGCGGTGCGAACCCGGACTTCGACCTGTCAGACCTCCAGCACCCAACGCTTATCTTATGGGGCGAGTACGATGCGGTTATTCCCGCCAGCGTGGGTGAACAGTTTGTTAAAGCGCTACCAAACGCCGAGCTGATTATTTACCCGGACGTAGGACACATTCCCATGGAAGAGGTACCTGTTCGCAGTGCCGCAGACGTACGGACTTTCCTGACAGCACGCCTGCAGCCCGGTGGCTAGCGCAAACTGAGCGTCCTCACTGGCGAACCCGGAAGAACCAGATGTCGTTTGGTGACTGCATCGGTCGAGGACCTAATGCGTTTGGCGAAAAAAACGTTTCCGCCTCGGCTTCAAGTGCGCTTTTCAGATTCTCAAGCAGTTGCAGGTCAGTCACTCGCTCAATCGTCACCGGATAGATTTTCCCGTCTTTTCTGATGCGCACGCGTCCATCCAGCAGCGCTTTTTCGTGCCAGTTTTTAAACCACCAGATCACGTGCAGCATGTTTTTAGGCAGACCTTCAGGCAAACGCGCCCAGATAAACCCCAGATCGCAGGAAATATAGAGATTGCCATCAAGCAGTATTCCACCTGCAGTGCGCGAGCTTTGCTGCTCGACAAGCTCAAACTCAAAGCCACCCTCCAGCGGCGACCAGTCTGTCACCGGCGTACTGATCAGCGTACCGCTGGAGAAAGGCCCCCCTGGAAGCGGGCCAGCGGGGCCGTCGGAGATTTGCTGATAAACAAGCACGCATACGATCGCCAACACAAGACATGTCGCCACCCCAAAAAGACCGCGACCAATCCAGGCTCGAATAGGCATTAGAGGACCTCCGCCAGTAAACAGAGCACATTCTGTCATAGTGTGCTAGTAATGTATAACAGTAACTCTGCTATCTATTTTGCCGGTGTGTTCAGCACGCAGATACAACCACCACGTATTCAGGACAGTTCGCCTGACAATAATTCATGAACAGCACGCAACAAGGCATCGAGACGGACATCGGTGCATTCTTTTCTGTGGGCTGAAATCAGGTGAGGGTCGCGATACTTTATGGTCATGTCTTCCACCAGCGCGACCATCCGCTGTGCCGGTTTGCCCGGCGGAAGGCAATTTCTGACCAGCGCCCGCAACCATTTCTGCAGTCTGGCGACATGCTTTTGAATGGCCTCAGGATTCATCGCCGCCAGCGTGAGATAGCTGATGAACAATGCCGGATTCTCATCATATCTATCGCGTTTCATTCTGAACTGAGTGCGGATAAACAGCTCGAGGACATCCTGAGGTGTCCCCTGCGAGCGCACCACATCAGCCAGCTTACTTTCTATTTCATCAAACCACTGATCAGCCAGGCTCGCGAGCAGGGCATCTTTGCTCGAGAAAAAACGGTATATATTCGATTGAGACATTCCGCACGCTTCGGAAATATCCTGCATCGTGACCTTGTGAGGACCATACTGTTCAATCTGGCGCTGCGCGACCGCTAATATCTCGCGCCGCTTTTGATCTACATCGATTTTAGGTCTGGGCATTGCCTGTCTCTACACTGCAGGAAGAAGACTATAGCCAACGCCTCACCTTTTCGCAGCACCGCAGCCAGCCCTGTTATGCACTGGGTTTATACAGCGCGCACTGATTGTATATTGATAATTATACGTTTAATATCATTTTACAACTTAATCAGGAAATCAACGTGCCCTCATCCAAAAAACGAACCAGACACTGGCGCGCGATGTTTGCTGCTGCTTTGCTGAGCGCGCTGTCCGTTGCGCTCATCACGGGCTGTGATCGGGCTTCAACCGACGAGATTACTCTCATCACGGACATGTTGGGGGTCCGTGACGGCATGAATGTCGCAGACGTTGGCGCCGGCGATGGCGTTCTGTTGCCTTACCTGGCCGCCCTGGTGGGACCAAACGGACACGTTTATGCAACTGAAATCGATCGTGAAAATCTCGACAGAATTCAGGCGTTGGCAACCGGGTCAGGCCTCACACAGATTGTTGCGGTACAGGGTACGCCGGAGGCCACAGGACTTGACGCCAACTGCTGTGACGCAATTGTCACACGCATGGTCTATCACCACCTGACCAATCCCGACGCTTTTGTTGAGAGCCTGCACCAATCACTCAAATCGGGAGGGCGGTTATTGATTATAGATTTTCAACCCTCACTCGCGATGGCGTCGTCTACACCGGAAAATCTACCTGAAGATCGCGGTGGTCATGGCATCACGCCGGAGTTAGTGATCAGTGAGGTTACCGCACGAGGGTTCAGGTTAGACCAGCGTCATGACAACTGGCCCGGGCCAGGGCGCTTTGTCCTGGATCATTTTGCGCTGCTTTTCACTGCAACCGCGTCCTGAGGCTTAATGATGATCATGCCCATCGGCATGGGCGTGACCATGGGCAAGCTCTGCCTGCGTCGCGCGTCTGACATCCACGATATTGAGCTGAAAATGCAGACGCTGGCCAGCCAGCGGGTGATTCAGATCCACATCAATCACCTTACCACCTACTTTATGTACCGTGACGGTTCGCTGCCCTTCTCTGGTCTGCACAACGGTTTGCATTCCCGGCTTCAAGCGCCTGGCATCGGGAAAATATTTTTTTGACAGCCGCTGTATCTGATCCTCTTTACGCAGCCCGTACCCATCCACAGGTTCAACCACCACCTCAAACTCATCACCCGCAACTCGACCTAACAGCGCCCTTTCGAGGCCCGGCATGACGTTACCGTGGCCATGAAGCAAGGCAACAGGTTCCCCTTCCATGGCATCATCGAGCACCTCTCCGGCATCATTGCGCAGGCAATAGCGCAACATGACCACACTGTCTTTTTCTATATTCATCGTTCAAACAACCATCAGAAGGAGATTTCAATACACAAAGATCAAAGTCAGGGCGCCTTTGATTAATCGTCGTAACGATCCGCACCGTTCAACCGGAAACTCACCGTGCTTTGGCGTCCCTGACTGGCTTGGGGCACACCGTCGACCACCTGCGGGTTAAAACGCCAGCTGTTCACGGCATCCAGAGCCGCGCGATCAAACACACCCGGCGGTTCGCTGCTTACCACCTCGGCATCCACCACCGCGCCCTGAGGTGTCACGGTATAACGGATAACAACATCGCCCTGCAGGCCCTGGGCTTTTGCCTCGGCCGGGTAGATAGGACCTGTACCGGAAATCAGCTGCAGAGGACGCTGATCGCCAACGCAACCAACCATAAACGCCAGCAGGCAGGTGACAAAGGTGATGCGCAAAGTCATGTGGTCATCAGAAACTGACGATCAGGATCGTCTGCGAGCATGGGTTCTGCCCCGCGCGGATGAATCATTGCACCGTCGGGTGCGTACTGCAGGATATAAGCTTTACGCACCTCGCCGGTGAGGTTTGGACCTGTGCGGTGCGGTGTGAGGCTGGAAAATACCGCAACGCTGCCGGCTTTGACAGGCAGCGCCATCGCATCCGCTGGTGTCTCATCCAGACAGTTAAAACCCAATCGCGTCCAGTGATGTTGCAGGGTACCCAGCTTGTGCAGTCCTGGCGCTATCCAGGGGCAACCATTGTCGACGGTGGCGTCCGTCAACGCCACCCAACAGGTCAGATACTGTTGGGGTGCAACAAAGGTATAACCGTTGTCCTGATGCCAGGGAAAATCATCTGCTGTACCCGGGCGCTTATAGACTAACTGATCCCAGTAGAGGCGCACTGTCGGCCCGATAAGATCCCGCACCAGCGCCTGAAAAACCGGGTGTTGGGCAAACGCTTTTGCAGCATTGCTGGTCAGCACGGCATGCGCGGAAAACACAATTTCATCTTCACGGGCAATGGTGGGCTGATCCACCGGCATTTTTGCCAGGCGTCGATTAACGGCCGCTTCAATAGGGTCCAGCTCTGTGAGCAGTGTGTCCAGTTCCTGTTGACTGAAACAATTTTCGAGCACAAAACCGCCCACTTCGCGATATGCTACGGCCTGCTCCTGGGTAATGAGTGCATACGGCGCATCCGGCTGCTGCCAGTGAAAAGCTTTATTCAGTGGGTGTAACTGCATCTTCGAAGACTAATATCTGGAGCCAGTCGTGACCAGTCCTGTGACAAACAAAACATTGCGTCAGAAAGTGTTGATTTTATATCTGCAGAGCTCAAATCTGGACAGCGGCGTCATTGGCTGGAGTCACTACGATGGGACCGGGCAGGCCATAAACATGGCGGGTGACAGTGAGCAGCCGCCCTACAAAACCGGTCTGCATGCACTGCAGGACGGCTGGCGTCTGTTTCAGGCCAGTCAGCTCAACCCACATGCACCGGGTGATGAATTTCGCACCAGCTATCTGAAGTATGAGTTTTTCTTTGAACAGATAGTGGCTTTGGAGGAGGAATCTGACCATGAGTAATCCCCGCCTGCTCAACAATACCCAGATGGCCCAATTCGCCGCGCGGGGATTTCTGCGCTTCGACGCAGTTGTCCCTGATGCGTTGAATCAGCAGTTCCTCGACGACATCGGCGAGGCCTCCGAGCAGCCCGACAGCATTATGGGTCACTACGGCAATATCATGCGCAGCAGCGTCGTGCCGCTGGTGGATCCGGGCACACCCTTGTCTCAGGCGTATCCTCAAGGGGGCGCGCTGGCCAACATCCTCAAGGTGCCAGCAGTGGCTGGTGCCATTGCAAGTCTGGTGGGTGCAGACAGCGTGGTCGATCATCATTTCCTGCACATTACTTTTCCACCGCGCTATACCCCGGCTGACAAGCCTGCCCTTAAATCTCAGCCTACGCATCAGGATTCCACCATCGATCCGCGCCGTGCTTTCGATGTGCAGATGTTTTACTTTCCCCATGAGGTCACCCTGGAAATGGGCGGCACGCGGTTTATTCCGGGTACTCAGTTTCGCATTGTCTCGGAAGCAGCCATTGCCCGGTACCAGAACATTGCCGGCCAGCAACACACTGTCTGCCCGGCAGGCACCATCATGTTTTTTCACATGGGACTGTGGCATGGCGGTGGGCTGAACCGTTCGGACAGGTTGCGTTACATGTTCAAAATCCGTCTCTGTCCAACCCGGCGGCAGCTGCGCCTGTGGGATACCGAAGCAGAGGCAGCACAGGACAAAAAACGCCCCATATTCTGGATCGATCCACAACAGGACCCAAACAGTCTGGCTGCCATTCTGACTCAGCCCGAGCCCTGGTTCGAAGCGGATACTGGCCGCCTGGAGTTCATCAATCGCGTGCGCTTCTGGCGTTATATCAGTGGCGATGACAATTTTGACGCCGATTACTGGGTAACGCGTATAGAAAACGAATACGCATAGGCGGACAATGCCTCCCATGACAGATTCAGCTGATAACCAACTTTCCGGAAAGGACTCAAACGCGCCTGATCTCCAGCCGGAGCAGGACTCACTCACATTCTGGCAGGTGCTCAGCAGCACCCTTGCCGCTGCTTTCGGCGTTCAGTCCAGCAAAAACCGCAAACGTGACTTCACCAAAGGCAAACCCAGCCAGTTTATTTTCATGGGCATAGGCTTCACAGCCGTGTTTGTGTTGATCATGATCGGCATCGTGCAGTTGGTGCTCCCTTGAGGAAGGCACCTTAAGTCAACTGGCCAGATCAGCCAGAATCTCTTCTGCCAGGTTCTGCCAGTTTTTGCTCTGACGCCTGAACGAAGCAAACAGATCAAACTGTTCCTGTGCCCGCTGCAGATTTTCACCGGGGTAGCTGACGCGGAAGTAGGCATCGCCACGCAAGTGATCCGTTAGAAAACGGATGCCTAACATCAAGGTGACATAACAAGGTGCCGCAACAGCGGATGCGACATCGGTGCGCTGCTGGTGGGGTGCAAACCCCTGCAGACAGGCGGCAAAAAACTCCGGGGACGTCCGCTTGGCGGAAAAACAGACGGAACGCACCAGATCGCCGAAATCCCACGCCCAATGCCCGAACATGGCGGTATCAAAGTCAATGATGGCGACAACCGCCACACCCTGCTCATCAAACAGCAGATTGTTGATTTTGCAGTCGCCGTGAATGGTTGTGTTCGCCTCCTGTAAATCCGCGTAAAGATCGCGGTGCCGATCCACCAGAGCCTGCAGATGGCGCGGCGCTTCAGAAGCCACCTCATCATAGCTCTGCAGATAATGATCAAGCTGCAGAAAGCCGGCAATCGTGGCCTCCAGGCGAGGATCCGGCAACTGCGCCAGCTGAGCCTGCAGCGCGCCAAACGCAGCGCCCGCGGCAAATGCCTGCCGGCGCTCTTCCAGCGGTTCAACAATTCTGGTCTGCTCAATGTATCGCCACACGCGATAGTACTGACCATCCACCCAACAGCCATCCAGCCCCGCCTTACTGGCAACCAGCTCAGGCACCTTGTATCGAGTCTGTTGGGACCACACAGCCAGAACCCGCCTCGTCTGCTGCATGACCAGCTCCGGCTCAGTAAACACGCTTTGATTGACCCGCTGCAGAACATATCGAACGCCATGAGCCGTCACCAGATAGGTATCGTGAATGTGTCCGACACCCAGGCGCTCAACGTGTACCTCGTCAAACCAGTGTCGGGCAACTTCGTCGATCAGCATGTTAACTCTGTGGCTCCGGATGATGCTCCAGCCAGCGCAGTAGTGCAGGTACCGGCGCCAGCATGTATTCGCCGATGGGACGATAAACCCTGAGCAGCTCAATGCGCACCTGCTCCGCGGATAGCGACCCCGCCAGATAACGTTGCATGGTGCGCGCGATCTCTGCCAGACCCTCTATCGCCGGCGCAACATCCCCAGGCCAGGCCTGGGAATCGCTCTGCTGCCATAGATCCAGATGCACTACCAGTTCTTCTCTGCTGCAATCAGACAGCCGGCGTGCCGCCAGACTCTCCGGAGAAATATAGTCGACCACCCGGTCAAAACAGGACAGTGTGCCATAGGGGCGCGCCTGGGGCATTTCTTTGCCCATCAAACGCGCCTGTAAGGCCTGTGATCCCAACAGGCGTGCATACCACTTTACCGGTTCCAGCATGCACGCCACTTCTATCTGCGTCGCTGAAAGACCCACAGCTGTGAGTTGTCTTGTCAACGATGCCTGCAGATCCAGGCAGGGCAATCCCAGAAAGTGATTCAGCCGCTCATAAAAATCTTTGACGTCACACACCTGCTGTGCCGACCACAGACGTTCAGCAACTGCCGGCAAGCGGGACCACAGACGCATCGGCAGGGTATGTTCATCCACCAGCTCAGCCCATAAACAGGCTTCACCGCCCAGCACTTCAGCGCGCTGTTGCACCGGCTGCTCCGTAATATTGATCATCTGATCACGCCACTGATGAGTCCAACCAATGCCCTGGCTGACATGGGCCAGGCGGATATCATCAGCCAGCGCATTTTCAAACGCGATCAACTGTGCCTGGTCCGCCTCCGGGTCATAGCCGTAGTGCAGGTCAGCGGGATAAAACAGGTCCAGATAGTAACCGGCGGACACAATACAATTCTGGCCAGCTGCCAATGCCCGATCACGTGTTGTCGCCCCCCGCCAGTTCTGCACAAGCACAGCGGGCATCTGCGGATGCAGCACCTCGTCCCAACCGATGAGTTTCCGGTGTTTTGCTACCAGCATGTCATGCATGCGCCGATTGAAATAAGCCTGCAGGCCACGTTCATCACCCAGCTGATGCTGCTCGATAAACTGCTGCACCTGATCGCTTTCCCGCCACCAGGCGGGGTGCACTTCATCACCTCCAATGTGCACATAGACATCCGGAAATATCTGCGCCACCTCGTCAAACAGAGCGTCCAGCGCCGTGTAAACAGATTCGTTGGTTACATCAAGGCAGGCTTTGTGCACGCCAAAGCGGGTGGTTGCACCCACGGGCTGTAAACCCCATTCAGGATACGCCGTCAGCCAGCAGTTCACATGCCCGGGTACGTCTATCTCCGGCACCACGCGAATACCGCGATCACTGGCATATTCCACCAGGTGCTGCATATCAGCGTGACTATAGTGCTGTTCGCTGGCGAGTTTCGGCAGGGCCGCCAGGGCCAGGCGAAAGCCCTGATCATCACTCAGATGTAAATGCAGCACATTGAGTTTCAACAGCGCCATGCCGTCGACAACAGACAACAGCAGCTCCAGCGACAGGAAATGCCGCGCAACATCTATGAGCAGGCCACGCCAGGGAAACCTCGGCGCATCTTCTATACGCCAGCCGCTGTGCTGTAAATCTCCCGACTGATGCAGCTGCCACAACGTGGTGATGCCATGCAGCGCACCCCAGGGGGTGTTCGCCGTGATACGGATGCTGTGTTCATTGACCAGCAGATCGTAAGATTCATCCACATGCAGAGTGGGGGGTTCCGTACCCTGTTGAGCCAGCTCAATGACCACCTCACCAAGACACAAATCGCCCAGCAACTGTTCCGCATAATCATGCACCCGGACATCACCGACACGGGCAAACTGCAGCTGTGTTCTCCGGTTCAACCGGCGACTACTGGCCAATGGTGCAGCTGACAGCGGCAGCGGCAGCACAGCCGGCAGCATAGTGTTATCCAAATCACGCAATTATCTAACTCCGATGAATCCCAGACAGAACGGGCGGTTTGGGCTGTCAGCAGCGACCACATACCGGTAAAGTCCATTCTAAATACCACGTGAAGCAGGCATGAGCAAAATCATCACTTTCGGACGCAGCGTGCTGCAGCAGGAAGCGCAAGGCATCGCGCAACTTTCAGATCTGCTGGATGAGGGCTTTGAGACCGCAGTCAATGCGATTCTTCACTGTGCCGGTCATGTTGTTTTTTCCGGAGTGGGTAAACCCTGGATGATTGGCCAGAAGATCAGCGCAACCATGGCCAGCACAGGTACCCCCAGCTTTGCCCTGCACCCGAGTGAAGCACTTCACGGCGACATCGGCAGACTGCAGGCTCACGACCTGGTGTTCATGCTGTCCAACAGCGGCTCCAGCGACGAAATTGTCAATCTGATACCTGCGATAAAACGCATCGGATGTCGCATCTTTGCCATTACCTCACAGCCTTCATCCCCACTTGGCCAGACGGCTGATGCCGTGCTGAATATGGGTGAAACCACCGAAGCCTGTCCCATCGGCATGGCACCCAGTGTCTCAACAACGGTGATGCTTGCATTGGGGGACGCGCTGGCCCTGACAGTGATGAATGAACGCGCGTTCAGCCGGGAAGATTACGCCCGGTTTCACCCCGGCGGCGCGCTGGGTCGAAGCCTGATGCGCGTATCCGAGGTGATGCAGCCGCTCGCCTGTACCGCCGTGGTAGATGGGCAGGCCACGGTAAAAGATGCCTTGAACGCCATCACCCTGCATAAGGCAGGTGCGGCTTTCATTACTGACAAGGGACGGCTCGAAGGTGTGTTTACAGATGGCGATCTGCGCCGGCATGTTGGCGATGACAACCTGCTCACTCAGCCTATTGCCGAGCTGATGACAGCAGGTGGCTTCGCGATCCTGCCGGACGCCCTGGCCACCGAGGCGGTCCGTGTCTTTCAGGAGAAAAGAATTGGTGAAATCCCCGTTGTCGACGAAGCCAGGGTCCTGCTTGGCCATGTCGCGTTGAAAGATCTGGTTTCGATGCGCTTCATCTGAGCCGGTTGCGAGCTGGTCGCGATATGCAACTACATCCATTGTGGAACGCAATCAGGTCAGCTAATCTCAGACCCTGAATTTACAGGGGATTGAACATGCATGATCTGATTATTCGCAGCGGCACCATTGTCGACGGCTCCGGTAACACAAAATTTGTCGGCGACATTGCCATCGATGGTGAGAAAATTGTTGCCGTGGGCAAGGTTGAAGGCCAGGGCAAACAGGAAATTGATGCCACCGGCATGGTCGTGACCCCGGGCTGGGTGGACGTGCACACCCACTACGACGGTCAGGCCACCTGGGATCCGATTCTTGCGCCCTCCAGCTGGCATGGTGTCACCACCGTGGTCATGGGCAACTGCGGCGTCGGGTTTGCGCCGGTTAAACCCGACGATCACGATTTCCTGATCGAACTCATGGAAGGCGTCGAAGATATTCCCGGCGCAGCGCTTGCCGAAGGCATTGACTGGCAGTGGGAATCTTTCCCTGAATACTTGGATGCACTGGAAACCAAGGCCCGCACTATCGACGTAGCCACCCAGGTGCCCCACGGCGCCATCCGTGCCTATGTCATGGGCAAGCGCTGCAATACGCAGGACGATCTGCCCACCGATGAAGAACTGGCTCAGATGCAGGCGCTGGTACGCGAAGGGCTGGAAGCAGGCGCCCTGGGCTTCTCCAGTTCCAGAACCTGGCTGCACAAAGACAAACACGGCATTCACGTCCCCGGCACCTTTGCCGGCAGCGACGAGATGCTCGCCCTGGGTCTGTCCATGAAAGGTCTGGACCACGGTATTTTTGAACTGGTGTCAGATCACCTGGGCGACGATGACGAATGGTCCTGGATCCAGAGTTTTGCGGAACAGACCGGTCGCCCGGTCACGCTCGTGGCTACCTCCGCCGCTGCTTTTGAAGGCAACAAAATGTACAACATCGCGGAATCTGCCCGCCTGCAGGGTCTGGAAGTACGGCCCCAGATCGCCGGCAGACCCACCGGTGTGTTACACGGCCTGCAGTCAAACTTCCACATTTTTGCCACCACACCTACCTTTCAGAGCACGCTGACCGGGCTTTCACTGCCTGAACTGGTCAGCGCCATGTCTGATCCCGAGCTGAAAGCCAGACTCATCAGCGAAGTCGACGGTGATCGGCCCATGCCGCTGTCCGGTTCCCTGCGCGACCTTATGTGGCAGGTATTTCCGCTGGGTGACAAACCGGATTATGAGCCTGACAGAGAAGCATCCGTCGCCGGTATCGCCCAGGCCCAGGGTCGCGATGCATTTGAGGTCATGTACGACCTGCTGGTCGACAACGACGGCAAAGAACTGTTTTATCAGCCTCTTGGCGGTTATCAGAGCTACAGCTTCGACTTCTTCAAGGTCTCCATGAGCCATCCGAATGTCCTGTTCGGCCTGTCCGATGGCGGCGCCCACTGCGGCGTGATTGCAGATGCGGGCATGCCCAGTTTTATTCTCAGCCACTGGGCTCGGGACCGGCAAAAAGGGGAGCAGTTTGAGCTGGAATTCCTGGTGCGCAAACTGAGTCGTGATACCGCGGAAGCTTACGGCATGTTTGACCGCGGACTGCTGCAGGAAGGGTATCTCGCTGACATCAATATCATCGATTTTGACGCTCTGAACCTGCATCGGCCGGAAGCCATCCACGATCTGCCTACCGGCGGCAAACGTCTGGTGCAGAAAGTCGATGGCTATCGGCACATCATCAAACGCGGCCAGCCGATTTTCAGAGACAACGAGCATACCGGCGCCCTGCCCGGCAAACTGGTGCGCGGCGGGGTGGCTTAGTCCACTTCAGGCGGGCTCAGCGTATTCAAGACCAGAACGCGCTGATGTTCCTTAATGTGTTCACGGGGGGGCGGCAGACTGCCGACCACCCCCGTGGGCACAAAACCCATTCGTTTATAGAGTTTGATCGCAGCAAGGTTGGTATCGGCAACGTCCAGCAGCAATTGCTTAAAACCCGACGCCCGGGCCCAGTCAACAACCGCTGAAATCAGCAGATCACCCACAAGACGGCCTCGCATTTCTGGCGCGACCCACATGGATATCAGATAGCCTGCTGACTCATCCTCATGCGCCCCAACGCCGCGTACCATCCCCACATCGCGCGTATCAGCCACGGCAACAAAAGTCTTCAGCGATGCAAGCTCTGCTTGCCAATCGGCTGAACTTTTTTGCTGTGCTTCAACCAGCGTACTGCCAAAAGCATCCGGTGCATCCTGCAATGCCGCAATTCGAACATCCCTGAGACGAGCCCAGTGTTGTGGGCTTAGCGTTTGAATGTCCACGTGATTTTCCGGCAAAGAAAAGGCCTCACATTCCGGGGTCTAAACCCAGAACTCAGCAACGTCCTGCAATGACTTTCGTTTTATATCGGGCACCGCCACATTGTCCTGGGGGTAACCCGCCACCACCAGCATATAAGCACGCTCCGACTTCGGCCGACCCAACAGGTCGCGCAGAAAAGTCATCGGTGACGGGGTGTGAGTCAGCGTTGCCAGACCCGCATTGTGCAACGCCGCCAACAGAAAGCCGGTTGCTATCCCAACACTCTCCGGCACATAGTAATTCTTCGCCTGAGTACCATCGGCAAGCGGTAGAACACGCTGAGCAAATACGGCGATCAGCCAGGCGGCATCATCCAGAAAGGGTTTGCGCGCATCAGTTTGCAACGGCGCCAGCGCATCCAACCATTCTTTTGGCGCGCGCTCTTCGTAAAACCGTTGCTCTTCCGCCTCTGCAGCACGACGGATTGCTGCCTTCACTTGTGTGTTAGCTACCGCAACAAAATGCCAGGGCTGCCGATTTGCACCGGACGGCGCGGACGCCGCAGCGGCAATACAGTGCTCGATGATGTCGCGCGGCACTGGCGCCGTGCTGAAACTGCGAACCGAGCGACGTCGGGCAATGTCTTGTGCAAACGCTGCCGCCCGTGCGTGCATTTCATCCGGCGCATATTCCGTGTATTCGCTGTAAGGCCGAGTGGCCGCCCCGTCCATACTTTACTCCTGATACATCTCAAAGCGTTGACCCTGCTCCACCCGCACAAAGCCAATGGCGCCCAGAAAACGACTGTGGGTGGTATGTGGAAACAGAACGCCACGCGCACCTTTGGATTCCGCAACACCCAAAGCGTGGCCAACCAGCCAGCGACCTAACCCTTGCTTACGTGCCGGCGCTGTCACCACCACGCCATGCAGAAGATACGTCACCCCATCCGCCACATCCATGGCGTACACGCCCATGACCAGCCTGCCCAGCTTGGCAACACGCAGCAGATCCGCATTCAGCCAGCGATCAACCTGCTGTTCCGAAAAACCCATCGACCACAACAGATCCTCCGGCACTTCTGTGCTGTAAGGATTGAAGACTTCTATCTCACGTAATCTGAGCGTCACACTTAACCTCTTAAGAAGTGTGTCAGGCGGCTGAAAAACCCGGCTTTGGGTTGTGCCGCTTTGCCCATCAGCGCCTGAGTCAGAACCGGGGCAATGCGACGGTAGTTATCCCATGTATCTTTTACCAGATAAGGCTCGTCGCCGAACTCGGCGCAGAACTGGTCAAAATAGTCCGGGTAGTGCTGGTCGAGGAAGTTGCGCCCCTTTTCGCTGAAGTATTGCCTCTCCAGACGTCCACCGGCAGCCACCAGCAGCTCACTGCCCAGCACTTCTTCAACCTGCACACGCAACACAAGTTGAGCATGTGCCTGCAGAAAACTCTGACTCAACAACTGCATCCTGGCACACCAGGCCAACAGCATGCCCATAGGCACGCTGGCTTGGGCCAGGTTGCGGGCGTGCGGCAGGTGGTTATCCAGATCATCGTAGAAAGGCTGCATCAGGGTGCAAAACTCGAACGCGCTCGAATACCCCAGCGGTCCCCGTCACGCTGCACGATATACAGGGAATCGTAAGTGACGTAACGCTCTCCAGCAGTGTTGAAGCGGGAAAACTGCACTTTAAAATGTACCTTGTCCGGGCCCGCCTGTATCACGTCGATACTGTCCCAGGCACTGTGGCTCCAGTTGAAAGTTTCCGCAAACGCAGCAAAATCCATATTCGCCACAAACTCAGCTTTACCTGGGGTCACAATCACCCCGCCACTGGCAATCCGTACGTGGGGAAACAGCAGCGTGTCTGCCCACCGGGCAGGATCACGGGCATTGAAATGGGTCATGAAATCATCCATGACCAGGCGCGCCGACTTGATTGCAGCAGCCGTCTGCAGGGATTTTGTTGAATTTGCATCAGCGGCTACCAGACCGAGTGGCCACACCATCAGACAGGCAACAACAAGTGTCTTTTTGAACATGATTGAGAACCATGGAAAAACCGGGAACGAGAGCATATCCTCAAACCTCGATTAACGCAGCCCTGAAGCTCGGGCAGGACAGTCTATTGAAAATCTCCAGCATGCAACTGCACTATGTTTCTGCGGCCTTGTGCGCCTTTCTCCTGGCACTGGCATCTACCGTTGTATATGCAGCCGGCTCAAGTGCAGGCAGTGTCTCAGACAGCGCAGGTGAGGGGCTCGATCCTGTGCAGATGTCGGCCAAAGCATTCAGGACCGGCATTAAACACCGGGACAGAGCGCTGAAACTCGAAGCCAGAGCTGCAGCGGCAACCACTGACAACGCTCGCGCAAAGCTGCTTGAAAAAGCTAAAAAATCCTTCAACAAAGCGGCGACAAAACAGGGACAGGCACTGGAGCTGGACCCACAGAACTATAAAGCGGCAAACGAGCTGGGTTTTGCATTGCGTAAAACCGGCGATTTCCGCAAAGCCATCGGCGCATACAACTACGCACTGGATCTTAACCCGAAATTTCATCCCGCCACGGAGTATCGGGCCGAGGCTTATCTGGCGCTGGGTATGTATGAGAAAACCCGGAACGCCTATATGACCCTGTTCAGGGAAGAACCTGCTCTGGCGGATCAACTCATGACCCACATCGACAGCTGGCGCCAGGCCAACCGTGACAACCGCTCTGAGGACGCACAGGCGTTTGTGCAATGGGTAGAAGAACGCAAACGGCTGGCCGCAGTCACCCGCGACTTATCCAGCAACAACACACGCACCTGGTGAAGCTGTGCTGCCATATCGTATTGTGGCTATGTCTGACGGGACTTGCTGCGAGTGATGCACGCGGCAGTGGTTTACCACCGCCGCGGATCCCATCTGACAATCCCCTTACGGTTGCAAAGGCTGCACTGGGAGAGCAACTGTTCAACGATACCAGGCTTTCCATTGACCAGACCTACAGCTGCGCAAGCTGTCATCAGCCTGACCGTCATTTCACAGATGGTCTGCCACGCGCCATCAACATGTATGGCGAACAACTCCGCTTCAATACGCCGACGCTGTACAATGTGGCCTATAACTCCAGCTACGGCTGGACGGATCAGGGTGTGCTCAGCCTGGAAGCCCAGCATTCAGGGCCTTTATTCAATACTACACCGGTGGAAATGGGTTTTTCCGCAGCAAGCCTTGCACAGCTGCAGGCGGATGACACCTATCCTCAGCTGTTCGAAGCAGCGTTTGGGGAGCGGCGGATTAACTCAGATCTCATCACCAGAGCGCTGGCCAGTTATGTACGCTCTATACGGCACCCGGCCAGTGCGTTTGATGATCTGTTATTCAATGATAATCGCAATGCCCTAAGTGCGGATGCCAACGCTGGCATGGACCTTTTTTTCTCCGCCGAACTGGGGTGCAGCCACTGCCACGCGGCGCTGACTTTTTCCGGTCCGATTTCACATGCCCTGGTGCAGACGGCGCCTGCTTTCCATGTCACCGGTGTAAGCGGCAGCACAACTGCGTTCAGAGCACCCACCCTGCGCGCCATCGCCCACACCGCGCCTTACATGCATGATGGCAGCCTGCAGAGCCTGGCACAGGTTCTCAACTTCTATCAGCACAGCGCTGCAGAAAACGTACCTGAGTTCAGCCTGACAGACCAGCAGACAAAACAGCTTATCGCGTTCTTAAAAACGCTCTGACCCGTTCAGCCACACCGCGCACTCATGTGATGCGGCAATGCAACTCAAGCCAGCTCACCACGCAGCGCTTGCACTTCCTGTTGCAGACGTTCGGCACTGACCTGCGCTGCAGGCAGCGCCGCACCAGCGCGCACCGATATACGACTCCAGAAACGGCTGGGGTTCTTGAACACACCGCCGGCGTGGGAGAAAAAACTGCCCCACAAACCCTGCAACGCCATGGGCACCACCGGCACCGGCGTTTCACTGACAATACGCTCCACACCACGTCTGAAAGTGGCTATTTCGCCATCCCGGGTAAGGGCGCCTTCCGGGAAAATGCACAACAGGTCACCGGACGCCAGGGCTTCACGGATCTCCTGAAAAGCAGCATCGTACGCCTCGGGGTTTTCTTTGGCGCCCTGGATAGGAATCGCGCGGCCAGCTCTGAAAACAAAGTTCAAAACCGGCAGATCGTAAATCGGCTTGAACATGATGAAGCGGATCGGGCGCTTGACAGCACCCGCCAAAAGTAGCGCATCCACATAAGTCACATGGTTGCAGACCAGCAGCGCACCACCCTGTTCCGGTACCTGCTCCAGCCCTTCCGGTACCACACGATACATGGTGTGGCTCAGCAGCCAGATCAGAAAACGCATGGCAAACTCAGGCACCTGTTGAAAGATGAAAACCGAAACCGCAATGTTCATCAACATGACGGTCAGCAGCAGCTCAGCAATAGACAACCCCGCCACACTCAACAGGACAATCGCAAGACCGGCACCAAAGACCATGAAAAAGGCATTGATCACGTTGTTAACCGCAATGACCCGCGCGCGCCGCGCTTCTTCTGTACGGCTTTGAATCAGCGCGTACAAAGGCACGATAAACAAACCGCCAAAAAATCCGATCATGGCCATGTCAACCAGAATCCGCAACGCACCAGGCGCGGCAAGAAACGCCACCCACTCAAGCGGCTGCAGCGCTGCAAATCCTGTGATCGAAAAGTACAGATCAATACCCGCAACGCTCAGACCCAGCGCGCCGAGCGGCACAATGCCCAACTCAATGCGATTGCCTGACAGGCGTTCACACGCAAGCGAGCCCAGCGCCACCGCAATGGTGAAAACAGCCAGGATCAGGGTCACCACGGTAGTGCCACCATTGAGGTAGACCCGGGTGAGATTGGGGATCTGTGCCAGCAACAGTGAACCCAGCAACCAGAACCAGGAGATACCAAGAATCGAAAGGAACACCGACTTATTCCCACGCGCTGCCTGAATCATCGACCAGGTGGCCGTCACCGGATTCCAGCTGATCTTTAATGTCGGGTCTGTGGCTGGACAGACAGGAATAAAACGACTGCATAGATAACCTGCCAGGGCAACGCCCACCACCATCGCCGTGAGCAGCAGGTCCACGTCATTCTGCGCAGCCACCACGCCACCAACGATCGTTCCCAGCAGAATAGAAACAAACGTGCCCATCTCGATCTGCGCATTACCGCCAACAAGTTCACTCTTGTCGAGCTGCTGAGGCAGAATGGAGAATTTTAACGGGCCAAAAAAAGTGCTCTGCACACCCAGCAGAAACAGAACTGTCAGCATGGCATACACATTCTGAAAGTAGACGGCAATGCCGCCGAACAGGGCAATGATAATTTCCGCCACTTTAATGATGCGCACCAGCTGGGACTTTTCAAACTTGTCGGCAATCTGACCGGCAGTAGCTGAGAACAGAAAAAAAGGCAGAATAAAAAGACCTGCAGCCAGATTCACAAAAACATCTGTCGTCTGAGCGCTGATCAGGCCGCCGAATACAAAGATCAGCACCAGCGCCTGTTTAAACACGTTGTCGTTAAAGGCACCAAGAAATTGGGTCCAGAAAAGTGCGGCAAACCGCTTTTGCCGCATTAAGCCGAATTGAGATGTGCTCATGAACGTTCCCTGCTGATCAATGTCGTTGCACAAAAGTATCTTTGCAACGACTTTTCATCCACAGATACCAATAAAGTAGCTAAATGCGATACCTGACAGGCTGCTATACCGGTTTATCCCCAGCAATGGTGACCCTGTGCATCAGGCGATGCTGGGGAAAATAATCATTCACCGGCTTATGCTGGGTACTGCGGTTATCCCAGATCGCCAGGGTGCCCGGTTGCCAGGCCAAGCGGACAGTGAACTCCGGCGTTCGCATGTGCTCATAAAGAAAGCCCAGCAGGGCGCTGCTTTCCAGTTTAGACAACCCTTCAATCCGGGTAGTAAACAGCGGATTGACGTAGATTCCTTTGCGCTGGGTCTCGGGATGGGTACGGATAAGCGGATGACAGATCGGCGGATGTGCCGCCACCATATCCGCCAGCCGCTCGGCGCCGCCCGGTTCAGCCAGACTTTCCTTGAAACCGTATGAAAAATCATGCTCTGCCAGCAGAGGCTCGAGACAGGCTTTCAGGGGCGCCGACAGATGGTCATAGGCCGCCACCGCGCTTGACCAGAGCGTATCGCCCCCATATGCGGGCACAATTTGCGCGTGCAGCAGGGTGAAGCTGGGTGGACGCTGGCTGAAGGTCATATCCGAATGCCACATCTCAATTTTCGAAGGCGCCTCCGCGGTGCTCTGCAGAACCTGAACCGCTGGCGCCCCTTGCGGCGCGCCATAGGCCGGATGATCCATGGTATTGCCAAACTGCTCCGCGACCTGCTGGAACTGCGCTGCAGACAGACTCTGATCGCGCAAAAAGACCACCTGGTGTTCAATCACCCACTGCCGCAGCTGGCCAATGGCATCCGCCGAAGTGGACAGCGCCGACAGATCGACACCTTCAATAAAAGCGCCAAGGGCACCGCCAGCCTTTCTAACCACCACGTTTTTCATTTTCGCTTTTTCCTCAGCTCAATTACGCAGCGTGCCAAACGTGGCATGCTACGCGTTTTCCAGCGAAGGATTGTAATCAGTGTCGGAGATTGAAGGGACCATTCAATTTGCCTATGAACTCAAACCCGGTCAGGGGGCTGATCTGACCCCTGAAGCATTTGCAGACCTTGATGCATGGCGATCTATCCTGTGTGATCTGGCGCTGCTGGGGCAGACACCCGAAAAATACGGCGGTTATGCCTACGGCAACCTGAGTCTGCGCGACCAGGCTCAGGATCAGTTCATCATCACCGCCAGTCAGACCAGTGGCGAACCGACGCTGCTGGCTGAGCACCTGGTCAAAATTACTCACTGCAACCTGCAGCGGTTCTGGGTAGACGCCATCGGCAGCGAACCACCGTCTTCCGAGTCACTGACCCACGCGATGATCTACGCGGCGGACCCGCGCGTACGCTGTGTTTTTCACGTCCACAGCACAGTGATCTGGCAACATCGTGAAGCGTTGCGCCTGCCCGAAACACCGGAGGATGTCAGTTACGGCTCACCGGCTATGATCCAGGCAGTCAACGCTCTGATGGAAAAAAACCAGTCGCGGCCACTGACCTTTGCCACCGCCGGCCATGAAGATGGCATCTTCGCCTGCGGTTATTCGCCCATAGAGTGCGGCAACCTGCTGATCTCCTATCTGGCCAAAGCGCGTGCCCTGCAGCGAAAAGCGCCATCACTTGCGTCGCAGATTTTGCGTAAAAATGAACCCCGGGAAAACGCATGAACATCAACCTTCCTGACACTCTGATCTGGCAGAACGACCATCTGCGCCTGCTGGACCAGCGTCAACTGCCTCAGCAGACCGTCTACCTCGACATCAACACCCTGGAAGATGCCTGGCATGCGATTCAGACGCTGACGGTACGCGGTGCGCCGGCTATTGGCGTTGCCGCAGCCTACGCGCTGGCTGAATCCATGCGCGATGTACCTGCTGACAACTTTGTTAAGCAGTTAGCTGAAAACGCCGAGTACCTCAAGTCCGCACGCCCCACTGCGGTTAACCTGGCCTGGGCAACTGACCGGCTGGTGGCGCTTGGCAGGGAGGATGCCCGCTTTGACGCCCTGGTTGCAGAGGCTCGCAGCATTCACGCCGCAGATACTGCCATCTGTCAGGCCATCGGCAAACATGGCGCGGCGCTGATCCAGCCCGGTGCAAACCTGCTGACACACTGCAACGCCGGGTCCGTTGCGGTCTCCCGCTACGGCACTGCCACCGCGCCAATGTACTACCAGCACACCGCCGGCGTACCATTCCACGTATATGTTGATGAAACCCGCCCGTTGTATCAGGGCGCTCGTCTGACCGCCTGGGAACTGGATCAGGCAGGTATTGACGTCACCCTGATCTGCGACAACATGGCTGCAACGGTTATGGCAACCCAAGGCATTGATCTTGTCATTGTCGGTACCGATCGCGTCACCGCCAACGGGGACGTGGTGAACAAAATCGGCACCTTGAACCTGGCCGTTCTGTGTAAGCATTTCAACGTGCCGTTTTATGTGGCCTGCCCGTCGTCAACCTTCGATGCCTCTACTCCGTCCGGCGACCAGGTGGTGATAGAGGAACGTGCCGCTGATGAAATTCGTCAGCAGCACGCAGCCCGAGTAAACGTCTACAACCCGGCGTTTGACGTCACGCCAAACGCGCTGGTGACCGGCATCATCACAGAACATGGCATTGCACGGGACAGTACCCAGCTGCGCAGCATTCTCACAGGCTGATCCCCTCGCCCGCTAATGAGTGGTCTGGTGATACGTGACTTTGGCGTGATCCCAGATATTGATGCTCCGCGTGCCGCCGCCGCGATAGGGTACATGCGGGAAGTCAAAATTCATCAGCTCTTTGACCAGAGGGCGTTGCTGCCTTGATACATCCACCATGATCAGATAGCGGCCTGCTTCAATATCGTCGTGGAATCGCTCAATTTTGTAGTTCTCCCGACTTAAGCCAATCATGCCGCCCTCCCAGGCGCCAAAGCACAAACCTATGCCGGCCAGAATCAGCGTTCCGGACCAACCAATATCCAGTGCCAGCCAACCCATGCTGAAAGCACCGCTTAACAATGCAGCCAGCAGCAGACCCGCCAACAGACCAATCAGGGCGTAGCGCCCGGCGGTGTGCAGAATATCAAGCTGGTGAATGGGGTTGGCGGAATGAATGTTGTGGGTATACAGGCCGGCTTCGTCTCGGGATAACACATGCAGGCGCAAACGCGGGATACCCAATGCCTGTAAAGCATCAGCCACTGCCTGTGCAGCCTCAACAGACTCAGCCACATAATAAAGTCGCCTCATCAGATCCTCCTTCTCTTCGATGTAAAGGTCCTGGGGATAAAAAGCACTCGCCGCGGGTTTCTTTGCGTGGCGTTATTCGAGTATACGCCTGCATAAACCCTGGTTTAGACTGATTCTGACTAAACTGCTGCGCCTTTAACGCCACAAGTACTTAACCTTTGTATGTCCCGATATCGGCCACCCAGACCTGAAAGCTCACCCTACATAACCCGTAGCGGCTATGAAAAACTGTCAGCAGAACTGACCTATCTGTGGAAGGTCAAACGCCCGGAGGTCACCCGCAAAGTCTCCGAGGCAGCGGCACAAGGGGATCGATCGGAAAACGCGGAGTACATCTACGGCAAGAAGCAGCTGCGTGAGATCGACAGCAGAATTGGTTTTCTGAGCCGCAGGCTGGATAAACTGACAATTGTTGAGCACCTGCCCCCTGATCAGTCACGGATTTTTTTTGGCGCCTGGGTCACTTTAGAAAACGAAGCCAGCGAGCAACACACCTACCGCATCGTCGGCGCAGATGAGTTTGATGTTGCCCCTGCCTACATCAGCGTGGACGCACCCTTAGCCCGAGCGCTGATCGGCAGAACCATAAACGATGAAGTTTCGATTGAGCCGCAACGCAGCAGCAAGCCTGCACGGATATTGACTCAAACTGCGGAGCCTGGCACTGCAAGCCACTACACAATAATCAACGTGCAATACAAAGAAGATTGAAAAAGCTGCGACGGAATTATGTCCGGTCTACGTACAAGTAAGTGACGGGTACATAACTTTTTGATTCGAGGCATGAAAAATGACGACAATGAACAGGACCTTCACACAAGCCGACAAACACCGCCGCACAAAAAAAGTGGCGCTCTGGAGCCTGCTGCCGGCAGGCGTTGTGCTCAGCACCTTGACGTTTGCAGCACCGGGCAACGAACGCTTCCCGATCTCCATTGCCGAAGTGCAAAGCAAAACCGCGGAACGCTTTGCAGCCATGGACACAGATCAAAGTGGCAGCATTGACCTTAGTGAATTTGAACAGGCCAAACCGCTGAACCGCCAGCATAAACCGCGTGCAGGAGCCCGACAGGGTGATGGCCGCAGGTCAGGTCATCCTGGTGGACCGCGGCACAGCCATCGAGATGGATTGCTTATGCAGGGACCGCAACATGCACAGCGAAGTGCGCTGCGTGAAGCCACCGCGGAAGAAATGTTTGCGATATTGGACGGAGACGGCGATGGCGTTATCTCAAAAGACGAGTACAAAAGCAAAAAACCAGGCCAAAGCCGAGCGCTGGCGATGAAACGCGCCATGTTCAAACAACTGGATAAAGACCAGGACAGGCTGCTGACGCCAGCAGAAATGCCAGACCCCGCCGAGCGTTTACGCAAAGTGGATGCGAACAACGACGGCGTTGTTACACGGGCGGAGATGCACAGTGCCCGCGCAATGCAGCGCAGCAAAGCGGGCGGTAAAGCGGACGTCGAAGCGGGTTGATCCCCACTCCGTGGCTTCACCTACAGACGAAATGCTTATGGCGAAAGTACAACACGGCGATCAAGCTGCGTTTGCGCAGCTTGTTCACCGCCACGTAGATACCCTTTACGCCTACGCATTACGTCTGACCAGATCACCAGCCAGCGCTGAAGATCTGGTGCAGGAATCCTGGCTGTCTGCCTGGTCCCACGCCACCAGCTTCGACCCCGCAAAAGCAAAGCTGACAACATGGCTACACCGAATTCTGCACAACCGCTTCATCGACAGCGTACGCAAAACAACCGAAGTATCTGATTCAGATGCCATGGAGACAGCGCTTGCCGGCACAAACCTGAATGAGGAGCTGGCAAAAGCAGAACAGCTTGCCAGCCTTGACAGCATGGTCAATCAGCTTCCCGCTGAACAGCGGGCAGCGTTGTCGCTGCGCCATTTCCAGGGTTTTGGCAACGAAGATATCAGTCATATTCTGGGTATTTCCGTGCATGCCGTCGAATCCCTGCTGGCCCGTGCACGGCGCAAGTTACGCAGCGAATACCGGCTGGCGCAGGCACCGGACAATCTGACCACATCAACTCATGACAAAAGCACCTACCATGAATGACAAAGACCTGGATGACGCCCTTGCCGCCCTCGCGGCACAACGTCCCCCTACACCCGATTATCTGGCTGCCCGCATCATCGCCAATCTGCCCGAGCCAGGTGCATTCGAACTCATCCGAAGCTGGCTGCTGCATTCCGTGTGGCGCGGTGCCACCGCGCTGATACTGCCGCTGGTCATTGGCTTTGTACTCGGGTCAGGCACCGGCGTTTCGCACAATGAAAGCTGGACGGAAACTGAATCGCTGCTCTTTGTAGACGCCTTGCTGGAGTATGACAGCAATGAAATCTAAATGGATTGCAGCCCTTCTCATCACGTCAGTGGTTCTGAATCTGCTGCTGACGGGTTTTATTGTGGGCAAACAGGGCAAGCCTGAGGCGGGCGGCGACCCAACGCGATACTACCCACGCTGGGTCCGAACCCTTGCGGAACCCAGACGTGACGATTTACGACCACTCCTGCGAGCGCACATGCAGGCCATGCGGCCTTCGCTGCGGGAGTTGCGCGCGCTGCATAAAAACCTTCGTCGTGCCATTGCTGCTGAGCCTTTCGACGCACAGGCTCTGGATGACGCGCTGCTCGCGATGCGCCGGCAGAACGATGAAGTGCAGGTGATCTCCCATCAGTCTTTTACTGATTTTGTCGCTACACTGACACCTTCTGAGCGAGCGCAACTGGCGCGGGATATGGGGCGCAGCCGGCCACACGGCGGCAAAGCACACGCGCCGAAGGGCAAGCACAATCCAGATGAGGCACGATGACGCTGACCGATACTGTTGCACTGTTTTTTGAGCATTATCAGAAAAGCCATGCTGTTTTAACCACGCAACACGACCCCTTGTGGCCATCACCCTGCGAGGTCGGGCAGCCTTATACTGACACCGATGGCCAATCCATCATTGCCTGGCAACCGGTTAAACGGCACCTCGGCGGGGACGATTTTGCCGGGCTGGAGAATGCTCTGGAGATGCCCATCCATCGCGATGTGAAAATTCACTATGGCACTTTCTGGTCGGCAAATCTTGAAGCCGAAGCACCCAGCGGGCACGTCAGTCTGTTGTACCTGTGGAGCCCTGCTGATGCCGAGCGGTTGATCGAAAATCTGATTGGCCATGCAGTAGCCTGCCGCCAGAATCGTACACCGTTTTCCGTGTTCTTTGCCTGTACCGAGCCGGATTCGGATCTGTTTCTTACCATTAACAACACCACCGGAGAGGTGCAGCTGGAGGCACCGGGCAAAGCACCCCTACGTGTCGTCAGCGACAGTCTGCAGACGTTCATGAACCAGCTGGTGCCTGCGCCACACCTTTAAACCAATGGGGTCTTCGTTCAATGGCGCTGCCAGTGTATTTGTGCTCAATTGATCCTGCGGCTGGTGGATGCCAGGCGGTAGCGCGGCTTCTCTTTTGTAAGTGACTGCTTATTTACCTCCTGAGGGCTAACAGCCGTGCCCTTCATCTGGTCCGCAAACACCAGCGAAACCAGTTCCAGAGCGACTTTCTGCCACCCGTCGCCGGCTTTCTCTGCCGCTGCAATACCCGCGGCGGTGTCTGTGGCGGGCAGCGCCACGCTTCGCAACAGCAAAGGCATCAGCAGAGCGAGCGCGCCGCGCAGGGTAATCTTCCGCCCGTCGTCCTGCTGTGGTCGCTCTGCATGAACGCTTTCGGTGGTGGCAATGACCGGCAACAGCGGTAGCAGCTGTTGTTCCAGGAACCTCTTTGTCGCGGCCGACAGGCCGTTTTCAGAAGCAACCAGCGCCGCGTACTGCCGTTGATAAACGGCTGCAATAAGGCCTTCACGGTTACCAAAGTAATGATAGATCAGGCGTTTGTTGCAGCCGGCATCCGCTGCCACCACATCAACGCGCAAACCCGCATCCCCCTGCTTGAGCATCATTTGAGTTGCTGCTGTAAGGATGTCTGTGGCGGTGTCTGAAGATGAAGTAACCATTTGGTTACTTTAAATTGAAATACACGCCCGGGAAAGGGCCAATGGTCCCCACAGGCAAGCCAGGGGGTAACTGAATAGTTACCACACCGTAAACGCCCGCAAACCCCCATATCGTCGAAACGCTGGCGCCTTAGCAGCCAGATCGCGCCAGAAACCGGTCAAACCCCACAAACCTGAAACACCTCCATTACCATCAGCAACGTTTTAATCGATTTCCAGGCTTAACCTCTGGCTTCCTCAAAATGTGACGGAGCGCACATGGTTGAAGTCATGTTTGATGTCGATGCGCAATTTGCCTATCTGTCCTGCACCGGCGAACTGTCTCTCGAACAGATTGTGCAAGCAGTGCGCCAATGGATGCAGCAGGAAGGTTACCGGCCGGACGTTAATCTGCTGTGCGACGCACGGCAAGCTCAGTGGCAGCACGCTGCGACGGAGTTCCTGCAGGTCAGTGATGCCGTGGTTGAACGCATCAACCAGGCCTGGCAGGGCACTAAAATAGCTGTCGTGGCCAACAGCCATACAGAAATCGCATTGATCGAGAGTCACCTGGGCATTATGGGCTGGCGGGCACAGTGGCGCGGTTTTATCTCTGTTGAAGACGCCACGCAGTGGCTGGAAGAACCCGCCGCAGATGTCGCCTGCGGCAATCCGGGCTGAGGACCCGAAGCGCTGTCACCACCGCCTGGCGTAGCGATGAGAGTGGGGTATGCTAGCAGCCTGATTAATTATCGCGGACTCAGCGCTTGTGAGAATTAATCAGAAGCGCCCGACACAAATCAAGCGACGATATCTGTCATGACCAGAACAAAAATTATTTTTGATACCGACCCGGGCATTGATGACGCCATGGCACTGCTGTTCGCGCACTATGCGCCCGACATTGACATTGTCGGCATCACAACGGTGCTGGGCAACGCCAGCCTCGACACCGTTACACGCAACGCGCTGCATATCTGTGAACGTTTCGATATCTCAGCGCCGGTGCACAAAGGTGCCGCAGCACCTCTGCTGATCGCCGCAGATGAGCCGCCGGCGTTTGTGCACGGCGACGATGGTCTGGGCAACATCAACCCCCTCACACCCGCGCTGCAACACGCATCCGCCAGCGCAGCACAGTTTATCGTCGACAGGATTCTGCAGCACCCCCACGAAATCACCCTGGTTGCTGTTGGTCGCCTGACCAATCTCGCGCTTGCCCTGCGCCTCGATCCAGCCATCACAAAACTGGTTAAAGAAGTTGTGATCATGGGCGGCGCACTGGGCAGCAATGAACATACCGGCAATGTCACCCCGGTGGCAGAAGCCAACATTTATGGCGATCCTCACGCGGCTGACATCGTGCTCACGGCAGACTGGCCGCTGACTCTGGTTGGACTTGACGTGACCATGACCTGCGTGATGCAGCAGGCGCAGATGCGCCACCTGAGAGACAGAGCCGGCGCTGCCGGTCAGTTCATCTGGGACATCAGCCGGCATTACGAAGACTATTACCACCGCACCCGCGGGGTTAAAGGTTTTCCGGTTCACGATTCCTGCGCCATAGCCTACGTATTAGCTCCGGAGCTCTTTCAGGTACGCAGCGGTGCAGTTCGCGTCGTCACCGAAGGCATCAGCATTGGCCAGACCATCATGGTGCCAGGGGGCCGGTTGTTTCCGCCCGGAGACTGGCACAATGTGCCGGAAATTCGTGGCTGTGTTGGCGTTGACGCCGACGCGCTGTTGCAGCTTTATGAGTCGGTTCTGCTGCAGCAGTAGCTCATCGCAGCAGGCGTCACGCCCACAGCCCTGAGTGCTGCGTCTCAAATTCAAGCAGAAAGCGCTTGGTTTCAAGCCCGCCTCCGAAACCTGTCAGGCTGCCATTGCTGCCAATCACCCGGTGACAGGGGATGATCAGCGCAATCGGATTGTTGCCATTAGCACTGCCCACAGCACGCACCGACTTCGGATTCCCGATGGCCACTGCAATCTCGCCATAACTGCGTGTTTCACCAAATGGGATGTCCTGCAGAGCCGCCAGCACACGCCGTTTGAACGGCGTGCCTTCAGGCGCCAGATCAAGGTCAAACACCTTCCGCTCACCCGCAAAATACTCATCAAGCTGCGTTCTGGCAGCCACAAAAACGGTATCCGCCTGCCGCCATTGCGGATCAGGCCCCCGCGCTTTGCTGCCCGTGGAAAAATACAGCCCCTTTAAGTGCTGTTCCGTACCGCTGAGGAGCAAAGGTCCAATCGGGCTTTCGACATAACTGTAAAACACAGGCTTCATTGTTCCGCTCCTTCCAGGGGGTGATCGAGGGAACTTGCATACCACAGGTACATCAGCGCATAGGCACGCCAGGGCGCCCATGCCTGCGCCTGGGCTCGGGCTTTCGCCGCCGTACACTGCAGCACTTTGCCCACCACCCAGTCGTTGTCGGGGAAGGCATCCGGGTCTTTCAATACCCGCATACGGATGTAGTTGGCTGTCCAGGGCCCAATACCCGCTATGGCCTGGAGCTGCTGTTGAATCTGGTCAAAATGACAGCTGTCATCGAAGCTCAGTCGGCCATCACGCACCTGTTCAGCCAGCAGCGCAATGGCCTGCCCACGACGTCCCGGCATCCCCAGCTCACCAATCTGCTGGCCACACAACTGCCCTGGCGAGGGGAACCGTCCGGCGCCATAGCTGGCCACCATCTTATCCGCCAGCACTGTACCGCGCGTCACACTGACCTGCTGACCCAGCACCGCTCGGACCGCCGTCTCAAAACCATCCCAGGCGCCGGGCACGCGCAAACCCGGGGCCTCCCGCACCACACGACCCAGCTGCGGATCGAGGCGCAGAAACTCGTGAATGGTCTCCCCATCCGCCTGCAGGTCGAACACGCGACGGACCCGTGTTAAGAGACTGTTCAACGGCACATCAGTAAGCGGCAGCACAACCCCCAGAGAATCTTCCTGTTGATGTACTTCAACCCAGTGCGGCTGGCCCCGACCATCGTCAAAACGCCGCCTGAACACCCATCGGCCAGCCTCGCCGCTGACTTCTTCCAGCCCTGTCAACGCACGCTTCTGCAGGTACCTGTAGACCCAATCAAAATCATAAGGGCCCCTGATTGAAAGTGTCAGGTGCACAGGCTCGCCTGGCGGCCTGGCGCCGGTGTTTCGTAAGGCGCTGGGAGTCTGCCTGAAAATGTCCCTGATTTCAGAGTTGAAACGACTCAAACTTCCATAACCGGCATGAAAGGCCACATCCGCCATGGTCATTGAACTGGAAACCAGCAGGCCTTTAGCCAGCCGCGCGCGCGTCCACCGCGCCAGCGATTTAGGTGTGGTGCCCAGTTCCTGCTGAAACAGCCGGTTCAGGTGGCGCTCGCTGACCTCCAGAGTCGAAGCCAACTGCGCGGCGTTGTCACGACTCAAGCAGCCGCTTTCAATCAAACGCAGACCACGCATCACGGTATCGCTGGCCAGGGTCCATTCAGGCAGCGCAAGCGCTGACTCAGGCCGACAGCGACGACAGGGCCTATAGCCGGCATCCTGGGCCGCCGCCGCGGTGACAAAGTAGCTGACATTTTCTTCTCGGGGCATCCGCGCCGGGCAGATGGGCCGACAGTAGATGCCCGTTGTGTGGACCGCGACGATAAAACGTCCATCAAAACGTGGGTCACGACTTTGCCTGGCACGCCGACACACGGCATTCGGCGGCAAGGCGCCGGGCGTAATGTTCTGCGCAAGTCGCGGGTGTCTGGCAGTGGATTGAAGCATGTTCTGAAAATCAGCAAATCCAGGTCGGACAATGACTATAATTGTTCTTTTTTCACAATACTCCCTGGAAACAGACATTTGTCGAAATCACCGCGCATAGATCCCACACAGCCGGTCCGACTGGTCCCTGTACATATCGCCAAACCCTGGGGCCAGGAGATCTGGTACACCGGCATGGAAGAGCGGGGTGAAAGTGCGGTTTCGGTCAGCGGTACAAACATGCCTTTATCTGAGTACCTTGCGCACAGCGCGGGTCTGCTGGCCAATCACGCCCCGGTTCTGTTGCTGAAAATACTCGACCCCAAGCCGGAACCCGTGCTGGGCGAACTGTACTTTGAAGTGCATGAGGAAAAGCAGGAGGTTTATATCGTCACCCACGTGGATGCACAAGCCTGGCCAGGCGGCGTGGGCGGCATCCGGTTTGGTATGGATCAGGATAAACGCAGGACATTTGGAGATGCCCACCTGTTCCGCGCGGCTTTTCTCGAAGCGGTACAGGCCTACGAGGCAATCCGCCGCCGGATTGATGAGCAGGGGGCACTTGATCTGACAGACGATGAAGCCCAGGCACGTGCACACATGAACAGCTTTACCGCCCTGCGCGAGCTGCGGGTAGGAGATGTGGTCAAGGTACCTACCTGGACACCTCACGCCCTGCTGCACGGCGTGCGTGTCGTGGAGTTTCAGACCCAGACCTACGAACGTTTCATCATCTCTTTTGCGCAGCAGGTGGTAACCCAGAATCACTGGGACAGCCAACATGCCATTGCGCGTATGCATGTGGATGCTCCCGCACCTGAGGACTTCGAGGCGGTACAAGCCGGCGTTGAACGGATCGCCTCATTCTCTGATTTCAACGTCTGGCGCGTGGATTTTGCCGAGACCAGTGCACCCCTGCGCCTGCCCGACACTGTGCCGTACGCGGTCTGCATGTGCCTGACCGGTTCCGTGGAGATCGGTGATGAACGCTATCTGCCGGAAGAAGCCTGTTTTATTCCCTTTTCGGGACTACCCACTACCCGTATCGCCGGCAGTGGTAAGTTGTTGGTGGCCGCACCCAGTTTATGACGTACTTTTCAAGGCGCACAGTGTTCCTGCTGGTCGTGATGGCGGTGGCCGGCCTTGTGCTGGTCTACCCACCTACCCGGCTGATCAGCCTGCTGTGGCCAGACTGGCCTGTACCGTTCAGCCTGATGGCAGCGTTTCTGGCTCTGCCGATGATCCTGCGTGTACTGCACGAGCAGACCAACCACGCCTGGTCTCGCGCGATCAGCGCTGTGGTGATGACCTGGCTGGGCATCTGTTTTGTCATGCTCTGCCTGATCCTCCTCGCCGAGGCCATACTGCTGCTGCCTGTACCCAGCAAGCCTGTTGGTCAGGGGGTGGCAGTACTGGTTGTCCTGATCAGCGCCTATGGTGTGTTCAACGCCCACCGGCTGCACGTCCATCAGATTCAGGTACCTGCCGACGCCCCGGTTAAAGGTCTGCGTCTGGCACAGATTTCTGATGTGCACATCGGAAGCCGGCAGCCCGACTTTCTGAAACCCATTGTCAAGCGGCTCAACGCCCTTGAACCTGACTATGTACTGATCACGGGTGATCTGATTGACATGGCTGCGATCGACGTTGACAGCCTCGCCCCGCTGGCGGACCTCAAAGCGCCGACGCTGTTCTGCATCGGTAACCATGAGCGATACGTCGACCTGGAAGCCATCTGCCAGCGTCTGTCTAGCCTGGGTATTGACGTCCTGCGCAATCGCAGTGTGGATCACAACGGCCTGCAGTTCATTGGTATTGATGATGCCGAAAGCAGGACTCAGGTTGCGCGTGAGATCAAAGCGCTCAGCGCCACGCCGGATGCCTTCCGCATTCTTCTTTACCACCGCCCGGATGGCGCCGAAGAAGCCGCTGCCTGGGGTGTACACCTGATGCTCACCGGACACACCCACCGTGGCCAGATTGTGCCCTTTAATTTTCTGGTGCAGAGAGTTTTTCCGCGCCTGTACCGGGATTATAAGGTCGACGGCATGTGCCTGTATGTATCACCCGGCACCGGCACCTGGGGACCAGTTATGCGGCTCGGCTCCAAGTGCGAAATCACCCTGATTGAGCTACTGTAAGGCGCGTTAACAAGTTAAAGGTGGAACCTATGACCAATGCCAGCTGGGCCGAGCCAACAGATCTGATTATTGAGCAGATCGAAATTGGACCGATGCAGAATTACACCTACATTATCGGCTCGCGAGAAACCCGTGAGGTGGCCATCGTGGACCCGGCCTGGGATATTGATGCCCTCACCCGACATCTGGCTGAAAAGGACTACACGCTGAAAGCAGCGCTTGCCACTCACTATCATCCCGATCACGTCGGCGGTTCGTTCAGCGGCCACAACGTCGAGGGCATTGCAGAACTCATGGCCGTTAATCCGGTCAAAGTTTACTGCCACAAAGCAGAGGCGGACGGCATCAGAAAAGTAACCGCAATATCTGACAGTGACATGGTCCGGGTTGAGAGCGGTGACACCCTGAAACTGGGTAACATCGAAATTGAATTCCTGCACACGCCTGGCCACACACCCGGCAGCCAGTGCTTTCGCATCAAAAACACGCTGGTATCCGGTGACACACTGTTTATTAACGGTTGTGGCAGAGTTGATCTGCCCGGATCAAACACCGACGACATGTTTCACAGCCTGCGCAAGCTGGCTACTCTACCGGATGACACCCTGCTGCTGCCTGGCCACAATTACGGTCACGTGCCCAACGCCACCATGGGTGAGACCAAGGGCATGAACGTGCACCTGCGCATAGACAATATTGATACGTGGCACGACATTATGGGACATTGATCGTAACCATTGCCTCATAAAGGTGAGAAACAGGACACAAACAACGCAAACTTTGAGGAGGGCTGATGAAGACAGGAACCTTTACAGGCTTTGATCTGGAGATCCGCGATCCCGGCATCGCCTGGTTTCAGTTTAACTCTCCGGAACGTTTGAACGGAATGACTACCGGCATCAAACGCGACCTGATCGAGGCAGTCACCCAGGCACAGATGGACAACAACGTGCGCGTGCTGGTCTTCACCGGAACTGGCAGAGCCTTCTGTGCCGGTGATGACCTGAAAGCCTATGGTGGCGTGGAGTTGGGCGGCGAAGCCCTGGTCGAGCCTATCCCCGGTGGTCACGACAATGCGCTGGGTACCTACAACGGCTTACGCACTATCTCCCAGGCGCTGAACACGGCTGTGCGAAACATCGATAAGCTGACCATCTGTGCCCTCAACGGCATCGCCATACAAACCGGTTTTTCGCTGGCACTGAGCTGTGATTTCCGTATTGCTGCAGACAGCGCCCGCATGGGCAGCGCTACGCTGCGGTTTGGCCTGTTACCGGACGAGGGTGGCCAGTACCTGCTGGTGCAAACCCTCGGGCTGGCAAAAACGCTCGATTTCATCATGCGTAAGCGGATCATAGATGCCAAAGAAGCCCACGCTCTCGGCCTGGTTCACGAAGTGGTTGCTGCCAGGGATCTTGAGCACCATACCATGGCATTGGCCAGAGAACTGGCGCAAGGACCTCAAGTCGCGATGCGCCTGCTGAAGCGCTCGATCTACAACGCCGCAGAACTGAGCTGGTCAGCAGCGCTGGATGAAATCGCTGCTAAAACCGCCATCTCCGATCACCACCCGGATGCTGCCGAAGGTGTAAAAGCCTTTAATGAGAAACGGCCACCGCAGTTCAATGCCTGGCTGAGCGGGGAAAAAGGCACGCACCATGAATAATCTGGTCAGCTATAAAAGTACCAATGATATTGCACTGATCACCATCAATCGTGCTGATCGCATGAACGCGCTGAACGAGGAGGTCATTGTCGGTCTGCAACAGGCCTGGCAACGCTTCGAAAGCGCCAGCGATCGCGTTGCGGTTTTACATGCCGCTGGTGATCGCGCGTTCTCTGTAGGCGCCGATGTCAAAAATCCGCCAAAAGAAATGTGGCAGGGTGTGCCGAGCGTTGGTGCAAGCAACAGCAAGCCGATTATCGCCGCAGTACATGGCTGGTGCATCGGCGGAGCCTACTGCATTGTGCAGATGTGTGATCTGGTGGTGGCATCCCAGACCACTGTTTTCAAATACCCCGAAGCACAGCTGGGGTTTACCGGCGGCCTGATCGCCAGTGCGGTTGCACGCATACCGCACAAAGTGGCCATGGAATTCATGATGTTGGGCGAAGATTTTGATGCCGAGCGCGCCAGAGCGGCGGGCATGGTGAACAAAGTTGTCGCCGCGGGCACCGAGCTGGCCGAGGCGATGGCCTGGGCAGAAGTGCTGGCAAAATCAGCGCCACTGGTGCTGCAAACCGTCAAACAGTTCTCGCTGGCCACCTTGAACAAGAGTCCGGCTGAAGCTGCGGCCATTGCCCGCGATCAGCTTCTGACCGTGCGCACCAGCGAGGATGGCCAGGAAGGCGGACGCGCGTTTGCAGAGAAACGTACACCGGTATTCAAAGGGAAATAACTGTGAGTGCAGCACGCTTTTTTATTACCACAGGGCTGCTTTGTGTGGCAGCGTCAGTCAGTACCCATGCCGCCGCAAACGGCGAATACATTGACATTGCGCCAAAATCCGCCGAGCAGATCCAACTGGTTCTGGATACCCTGGATGAAACCATCAGCAACAACGTCGAAGGGCTGCCGCCGATCGTGATGATGCTGCACGGCGACGAAGCGCACCGTTTTCTGCGTCGCAATTACGCTGACAACAAAGCCATGATCGACCAGAGCGCCAAACTGGCGGCCTACAACGTCGTTAAAGTACAGATCTGCGCCGCCTGGCTGCAATCAAACAACTACAACAACAGCGATCTGTTCCCCTTCGTCTCTGAAGTACCCTACGGTGCTGCCGAGCTGGAACGCCTGGCCAGCGAAGAAGGTTTCACGGAATACAGCGTCAACCTCTAACCGCAGCTGACCGCCAAGCCCAGGGTCACCGCCAGCATAAGGGGGACGTCAGAGTGACATCAGCCGGAAGCATTGGCGCAACTCGTTAATGAACAGCTCAGGCTGTTCAAACGCCGCAAAGTGACCGCCTTTGTCCAGCTCGTTCCAGTACACGATGTTCTTGTAACGCTTCTCTGCCCAGCTGCGTGGCGCCGGTACAATTTCTTTTGGGAAAATACTGCAGCCTGTGGGCAGCTTCACCGTGTTGTCCTGACCGGCGGCAAATGCCTGATTGAAACTCTCCCAATACAGTCGCCCTGAAGAAGCGCCGTTACCCTGCCACCAGTAATACATGACGTTATCCAGCAGCTCTTGTTTACTCAGCACATTTTCCGGGTGACCATCACAGTCGGTCCACTCATAAAACTTTTCGATCACCCACATCGCCTGGCCTACCGGTGAATCCACCAGAGCATAGCCCAAAGTCTGCGGTCGCGTGCTCTGCTGTTTCGAGTACCCCGCACCCCACTGCTGGTAATACTGCGCGCCAGCCAGAGCGCGTTTATCACCTTCATTCGGGTTCTCCAGCGCTTCCCTGGTGGCACGCACATTCGGCATGTTCACGTGGATACCCGCACAGCGGCCCCGGTTCTGGATCGCTATCGCCGTCGTCACCGCAGAACCCCAATCACCTCCTTGTGCAAAATACGCGTTATAACCCAGGCGTCCCATCAGTTCGTCCCAGGCTTGCGCAATCTTTTCAACGCCCCACCCCGTACCTGTTGGCTTGTCAGAAAAGCCATAACCCGGCAGCGACGGGCACACCACATGAAACGCATCTGCCGCGTCGCCACCGTTGAGGGTCGGATCTGCAAGCGCGTCTATCACCTTGTGGAACTCAACCACGGAACCCGGCCAGCCATGCGTAACAACCAGCGGCCGCGCCTGTGCATGTGGACTGCGTACGTGAATGAAATGGATGTCTAAACCATCGATGCGCGTTTTGAACTGAGCATGCCGATTAAAATAGGTCTGTCGCTCAGCCCAGCTGTACTGCGTCATCCAGTAGTGGGTTAGCTCCTGCGCGTAGGCCAGTGGTACGCCCTGATTCCAATCCCCGGTTGTCTCTGCTTCAGGAAAACGAGTGGCGGACAGACGCGCATGTAAATCATCAACCGCAGCCTGAGGTATCGATATTTCAAAAGGGACGATGTCAGTCATCTGGAATGCCTCGTTAGTTCAGATTCGGTTTCGCCTGCATGGTCAGGCTCTAAGGTGATGGAACATAAATGCCCAGTAATCGGCGTATTCATCAATGAGTTTAGCCGTGGGTGTACCCAGGCCATGGCCTGCAGCACTTTCCACCCGCAGCAATACCGGCGCATCACCCTGCTGTACAGCCTGCAGTTTTGCCGCGTACTTGAAACTGTGCCCCGGCACAACCCTGTCGTCCGTATCTGCGGTCCCGATGAGTATCGGCGGGTAAATCCGCGGCGCGAGATTATGATACGGCGAGTATGCATAAAGGGCTGCAAACTCATCCGCATCATCCGCACTGCCGTAGTCATCTATCCAGTAGACTCCTGCGGTGAAGTGGTGAAATCGCAGCATATCCATGACACCCACCAGCGCCAGCGCTGCGCCAAACAGCTCGGGGCGCTGATTCACTACCGCGCCAACCAGCAGGCCACCGTTACTGCCACCCATGACACCGAGGTGGGCGGGCGCGGTATAACCTGTGTCAATGAGATACTCGGCGGCAGCAATGAAGTCGTCAAACACATTCTGCTTGTGCAGCCTGGTGCCTGCAGCATGCCAGCGCTCCCCGTATTCCCCACCACCACGCAGGTTAGCAATAGCAAACACGCCGCCCTGCTCTATCCAGAGTGCACGGGCAACAGAAAAGTCAGGTGTCAGGGAAACATTGAACCCGCCATACCCGTACAGGAGAGTGGGGTGTGTCCCATCAAGCTGTATGCCTTCTTTATGACAGATGAACATCGGCACGCGGGTGCCGTCCCTGGAGGTAAAAAATATCTGCTTCAGCACAAAGGCTGACAAGTCCAGCTTGACCTCCACCTGTTTGAACACCGTCACTTGTTGACTCTCAAGCGACAGACGATAGACCGCAGGTGCATGATTCAGGGCGGAGAAATCAAAAAATACGTCAACGTCATACTGGCGGCCGGTCACCGTCTGCACGCCACCTGATCCGGGCAGTTCAAGTTCCGTGGCGTTATTGCCGGTCAGATCAACAACCTGCAGGCAGCTGGATGCATCCTGCAGATACCTCAGGACCAGCTGTTCGCCACACAGATGCGCACTGTCGAGCACGCTGTCTGACTCCGCCACAACCTCTCGCGCCTGCTTCAGGGCGTCAACACCCGACGCAGGACGCAGCGCAATCACACGTCCGTTGGGCGCCTCGAGATCAGTTAGAAAAAACAGCTCACCGTCTACATGTCCGAGACAGGCATAGTGATGGGCAAAGCCTGCCACGAGAAACCGGGGGCTTGGGTCTGATGCAAGATGTTGCACCAGAACCTGATTCCGGCGGTCGGTGCCAATACCCACATCAATGACCAGGTAGGTGCCATCCTGGGTCACCTGCGCGTCAAACCGCCAATGGGGTTGCTCCGGCGTAGCGAAGACCAGGCTGTCCGCTGACTGCTGTGTTCCCAATCGATGAAAATACACGGCATTGTTCTGCGCCACCTGATGAAACCTGTCTTCGGATACCTCAGGAAAGCGACTGTAGTAAAAACCGCTACTGTCAGCCGCCCAGCTCAGGCTGGTAAACTTCAGCCAGCTGAGGCTGTCACCGCAATCTTCGCCACTGGACACATTCAGCACCCGCGCCTCGCGCCAGTCGGAACCGTCCACCTGCACCAGATAAGCCAGAAAGCGGGCATCGGGAGAAACAAAGTACGCCGCCAGAGCCGTGGTGCCTGTGTCTGACCACTTGTTAGGGTCCAACAGCACCCTGGGCGCACCATCAGGCCCTGACTGCACCAGCACCTGGGGCTGATTCATAAGGCCATCGTTGTAGCTGTAGAAGTACTGATTGCCGCGCTTCACCGGCACACCAAAGCGCGGGGTATTCCACAATTCGGTCAGCCGGCTGTGCAGCGCGGCACGTTCAGGCAGCTGTCGCAGATACGCATCAGACAGTTGCCGCTGGGCGTCAACCCAGGTCTGCACCTGGCGATCCTGCCGCACATCGTTTTCCAGCCAGCGATAGGGGTCTGTTACCTGAATGCCGTGGTAATCGTCAACCTGATCTACTGTGTGAGTCGGCGGATACTTGGGCATGCTGCTGGCAACTAAGACATTTTGTCAGGGCAGAAGGTGCGCAACCGCGTCCCGCTCCTCGCCGAGCTCCGCAGCCGTGGCGTCCATTTTGGCGCGGCTGAAGTCACCCACCTCTATACCCTGCTCGATCTGCCAGTCTCCACCACTGCAACGCACTGGAAACGAGTAGATCAACCCTTCATCAATGCCATAACTGCCATCAGAGTAAACACCCATGCTGACGATACCATCGCTACCCAACGCCCAGTCGTGCATGTGGTCAATGGCTGCATTAGCAGCGGATGCGGCACTCGAGGCACCGCGCGCTTCAATAATGGCCGCGCCTCGTTGTTGAACCGTGGGGATAAAATCGTTTTCATACCAGTTCATGTCAACCAGGTCCATGGCGGCCTGGCCAGCCACTGTGGCGCGATGGATGTCCGGATACTGTGTGGCCGAGTGATTACCCCAGATGCACAGGCCATCAACGTCATTGACGTGTTTACCGGTTTTCTGGGCCAGCTGTGCCATCGCCCGGTTATGATCAAGTCGTGTCATGGCGGTGAAATTACGCGGATCCAGATCCGGCGCATTACGCTGAGCGATCAGCGAATTGGTATTGGCCGGGTTACCCACGACCAGAACTTTGACATCTCTCGACGCATGATCGTTTAAAGCTTTGCCCTGTACCGAGAAAATTGCGGCGTTGGCTTCCAGCAGATCTTTGCGTTCCATGCCGGGGCCGCGGGGGCGGGAACCCACGAGCAGTGCGTAGTCGGCGTCTTTAAACGCCACATCAGCGTCATCTGTCTGCACGGTGCCTGCCAGCAGCGGGAAGGCACAATCATCCAGTTCCATCACCACGCCTTTGAGGGCATCTAACGCCGGGGTGATCTCCAGAAGCTGCAGAATCACCGGCTGATCGGGGCCTAACATGGCGCCGGAAGCAACACGAAACAACAGGGCGTAGCCAATTTGTCCCGCAGGGCCGGTGATGGTAACTCGGACTGGATCTTTCATTTTAGTCTCTCTTGTTGTTTTCGATATCAGCACCCGGCGCTCAGCAACCTGCTCGAACGCTTGTCTGCGGGGCTGCTTTGTCACCAGATGGGCTGGCTATTGTAGGGTTATAATCCGCCGACGAACAGCCACGGCCAGCGCCTTGCCCACAATACCACCGCTTTACGACAACCCGGATGTAACCGAAGACACATTCGACCGGCATCTGACTACCCGCATAGAAGAAGCGTCTCTGAATGCCTGGCCGGCGCTGCAGCAGATTCTGCTGGATGGCTGGGTCCTGCGATTCGCGCGTGGATTTACCAAGCGGTCCAACAGCATCGTACCTTTATATGCCACCTCCTGGACAGCCGCGGCGCTATCCAATCCCGTGGATGCGCGCCGGATGCTGGCTGACAAAATTCGCTACTGCGAAAATCTCTATGCCCGCGAGCAGCTGCAGACCGTCTTTCGTATCACCTCATTCGCTGCCGACACCCACAACAACGACAGTTTGAACACAGCCTTCAATCGCGCCAAAGCGCTGCTGGATGACATCCTGGAAGAACGTGGCTATACGCACCAGGACACCAGCCTGGTCCTGAGCCGGTCCATTTCATCGGTGCCGCCAGTTGCAGGTTTCCGACGCCTGCCGCTGGATCAGTGGCTGCGCGCCTACAGCCTTCTGACCGGTTTGCCTGAGCCTGCCCAAACCCTTCACGCGCTGATTCTGAAAGGGATCAGCGGCGAATGTGCGTTTGCCGTACTGGAAAACGCGGAGGGTGTAGTCGCCTGCGGAATGGCCGTCGTGGAACAGTCGCTGGTGGGATTATTTGACATCTATACCCATCCGGCACACCGCGGTCGCGGCCACGGTACGGATCTGATCAACGGTCTATGTCACTGGGCGTCGCAAGCCCACGCCCAACAGGTCTATCTGCAGGTTGTTGCGGATAATTCTGTTGCGTTAAGCCTCTACCAACAGATGGGATTTGGCGAGGTGTACCGCTACTGGTACCGGGTCGGTCCGTGACGACGGCTTAGCCTTGCGAATTTCTCCTTTTTTACAAACTTGATTCGCAGCGTTATTTTTGAGATGTTTCGTTCCGCAAACAGTACGCACACCGTCGATTAGCGTTTTCGTACATAAAAACAATAACTTACGCCACATCGACAGCATTTCCATAGACCCGGGTAAGCTCACTTTGCTGAGCCGACGGGATTCGTCGCCTCTGCTTAAATACAGTTGTGGGCGAAGCTGGGTCTGGAAAACGGGCAAAACGCGCAGAGCAGGCGCGCCGAGGGACTCGACGTTTGCCCAGACACCGGCCAAAAAACCGGATAGATGCATCCATTTTAGTGCGCCTGGCAAGAGAGAGCATTATGACGTTTATTACCAACGGTGGGTTTCCCCCTGCGAGTGGGCTATACGACCCCGCAAATGAAAAAGACGCCTGCGGCGTCGGTTTTATCTGCGATATCAAAGGTCGTCCAAGTCATCAGATTGTGGCAGATGCCGCCTTTATGAACTGCTGTATGGAACACCGCGGTGGGGTTGGCTATGAAACCAATACCGGCGACGGCGCAGGCATTCTGACCGGCCTGCCCCACAAACTGCTCGAACACATCGCCCGTGAAGAACTCGGCGTGACTCTGCCTGCCACTGGTGCTTACGGCGTCGGCAACGTCTTTCTGCCCGTTGATGCAGACGAACGCGCACGCTGCAAAGCCGTTTTTGAAGAACAGATTGCCGCTGCCGGGCAGACCCTGATTGGTTGGCGCCAGTTACCCGTTGATCCGGACATCGCGGACCTCGGGCGCGCTGCTCGCGCCGCCATGCCCGCGTTTGAACAGCTCTTTATCGCGGCAAACGGGGTTTCCGGCGATGATTTTGAACGTAAACTGTATCTGATCCGCAAACACACGACCCATCTGCTGCGCAGCGATCAGAGCCTGACTCAGCGCAAAATGATGTATGTGTGCTCGTTATCCACCAAAGTCATTGTCTATAAAGGTATGCTGACCCCCGCGCAGCTGTTCCCCTTTTTTCTGGATCTGCAGAACGAAGCTTATGAAAGCCACCTGGCCATGGTGCATTCGCGCTTCAGCACCAATACGTTTCCTTCCTGGGATCGAGCCCAGCCCAATCGGTTTATGAGCCACAACGGCGAAATCAACACACTGCTGGGCAACGTGAATTCAATGAACGCGCGGGAAGGTGTAGCCAGTTCACCGCTGTTTGGCGACGATTTATCCAAGCTTTTCCCCATCGCCGAACCAGACTGTTCCGATTCAGGTTCATTTGATAACGTGCTGGAATTCCTGCTGATGTCCGGCCGCAAGCTGCAGGAAGCGGTGCTGATGATGATTCCAGAAGCCTGGCAACAGCATCAGACCATGTCGCCAGACAAAAAGGCGTTTTACGAGTACAACTCCAGCTTCATGGAACCCTGGGATGGCCCCGCGTCTATTGCCTTCACTGACGGCACTTATATCGGCGCGGTTCTCGACCGCAATGGTTTGCGTCCCTCACGCTACTACATCACCGATGATGACAAATGCATCATGGCGTCCGAAGTGGGGGTAGTACCCGTGGCACCGGAACGTATCGTTGCCAAAGGTCGCCTGCAGCCCGGCAAGATTTTCCTCATCGATTTTGAACAGGGTCGCATGATCCCGGATGAAGAGTTGAAAACCGACCTTGCCAATCGTCGTCCTTATCAGAGCTGGCTGGATGAACAACGTCTGGCCCTGGAAGAAATTCCACTGGTGGTCGGCGAAGGCTTAAGCCGCGCCAGCCTCACCCAGCGTATGCAGGCGTTCGGCTACACCCAGGAAACCATGCAGTTCATGCTGCTGCCCATGATCAGCGAACTGCGCGATCCGCTCGGTTCCATGGGCAATGATGCGGCACTGGCGGTCATGTCGGAAAAGCCGCGCATGCTCTACGACTACTTCAAACAGCGCTTCGCACAAGTGACAAACCCGGCGATCGACTCGATCCGCGAAGAAGTCATTATGGCCCTCGAGTGCTACATCGGGCCGGAAAAAAACCTGCTGGAAACCACGCCAGAACACGCCCATCGGCTGCTGGTGCCGCATCCGATCCTGTCCAACTCTGAGCTTGCGTCTCTGAAACATATGGATTATCGCGGCTGGCGCAGTCGTACCATCGACATCACCTATCCTGCAGATTCCGGTGAAAAAGGTCTCATCGATGCCCTGGATAGAATCAACGCTGAAGCCATGCAGGCCATCGACGCCGGCGACAGCCTGATTATTCTGTCAGACCGTGAAATCAACGCATCCAGAGTGCCCATCGCATCGCTGCTGGCGGTTGGCAGTGTCCATCAGCACCTGGTGTCCGCGCACGCACGCACCCGTATCGGTATCGTGCTGGAAAGTGGTGAAGCCCGCGAAGTACACCACCACTGTCTGCTTGTGGGATACGGCGTCGACGCAATCAACCCTTACCTTGCCTTTGAAGCGCTCTGGGATGCTCGCAATCAGGATCACTTTGCTGATGTCGACCACGTCCACAGCGATGAAGACGTGGTGGCCGCCTACAAAAAAGCAGTCGCTAAAGGCATGCTCAAAGTCATGGCGAAAATGGGTATTTCCACCCTGCAGTCTTATAAAGGGGCGCAAATCTTTGAGGCTGTCGGACTTGCCAGTTCGGTCATCAACAAAGCGTTTTCCGGTACGGCCAGCCGTGTTGAAGGTGTTGGCTTTGATGTTCTCAGTCAGGAGATGCAGAAACGCCACGCTCTGGGGTTCCCGGCGCGCAACGTCGTGCCGTTAACGGTGTTGCCTAATCCTGGCGATTTTCACTGGCGTCGCAATGGTGACACCCACATGTGGGATCCCCAGGCGGTTGCCAGCCTGCAGAGTGCTGCCCGCACCAACAACGAAGACGCCTACTGGCAGTTTGCTAAACACATGAATGAAGAGAACACCCGTAACGCAACGTTACGCGGCTTGTTACGCTTCAAGCCAGGCGGCGAAGCGATTGCACTGGAAGAAGTCGAAAGCGAAAAAGATCTGGTCAAACGCTTTGCCACCGGCGCCATGAGCTTTGGCTCTATCAGCGCGGAAGCCCATGAGTCTCTGGCCATTGCCATGAACCGCATGGGCGGTAAATCGAATACCGGTGAAGGCGGCGAAGACGCGGCGCGATTCCAACCCATGGCCAACGGCGATTCCAAACGATCTGCCATCAAGCAGGTGGCCAGCGGTCGGTTCGGCGTAACGATAAATTTTCTGACCAACGCTGACGAACTGCAGATCAAAATTATTCAGGGCGCCAAGCCCGGAGAAGGCGGCGAACTGCCTGGCACCAAGGTGGATGATTACATTGCCAGCCTGCGGCATTCGACGCCGGGTGTCGGCCTGATCAGCCCGCCGCCGCATCATGATATTTACTCCATCGAAGATATGGCGCAGTTGATTCACGATCTCAAGAACGCCAATCCCAGTGCGCGTATCAGTGTCAAACTGGGCGCAGAAATTGGCGTAGGCACGGTCGCGGCCGGCGTCACCAAAGCGCGTGCCGATCACCTGGTCATCGCGGGTGACACAGGCGGTACCGGTGCATCGCCGCTGACATCGATCAAACATGCCGGCGTGCCCTGGGAGCTGGGCATTGCCGAAACCCACCAGACCCTGGTGCTCAACAATCTGCGCTCACGCGTGGTTCTGCAGACCGACGGACAGTTGAAAACCGGCCGGGATGTAGCAATCGCCGCACTGCTTGGCGCGGAGGAATTTGGCTTTGCTACCGCGCCTTTGATTGCGCTGGGCTGCATCATGATGCGCAAATGTCACCTCAACACCTGTCCTGTGGGTATTGCTACCCAGGATCCCGAACTGCGCAAAAAATTCACCGGCTCACCGGAACACGTGGTGAACTATCTGTTTATGGTGGCCAAAGAGCTGCGTCAGATCATGGCTGAGCTGGGCTTGCGCAAATTGACAGATATGGTCGGGCGGGTCGATCTGCTTGAAGTCGACGAAGCTGTTAAACACTGGAAGGCTAAAGGCCTGGATCTCAGCCAGATTCTTGCGCCGGCCAGAATCCCTGCGGGTTTTCTCGGCGCGCATGCCATTCACCAGCAGGATCATCAGCTCGACAGAGCGCTGGATAATGAACTTATGCGCCTGGCAGAACCGGCGATTGCCAATGGCAGGAAAGTCTATTCAGAGCTTGCCATCGTGAACACCAATCGCGTTGTTGGCGGCATGTTATCCAATAAGATTATTCGTGAAGTGGGTCCGCAGATGCTGCCCGATGGCGCTATTCACTTCAAGTTTAACGGTAGCGCGGGCCAGTCGCTGGGCTGCTGGCTGGCCAAGGGTGTCACCCTGGAAGTTGAAGGTGACGCCAACGACTTTGTCGGCAAAGGCCTCTCCGGGGGACGCGTGATCATTTATCCGCCTAAATCCAGTTCTTTCAAGGCCGAAGAAAACATTCTCATCGGGAACGTGGCACTCTACGGTGCAACCTCCGGGGATGCGTATTTCCGTGGCGTAGCCGCTGAACGTTTCTGTGTCAGAAACAGCGGGGCAAACGCGGTTGTTGAAGGCGTCGGCGACCATGGCTGTGAATACATGACCGGCGGTCGTGTCGTCATTCTGGGCAAAACCGGCCGCAACTTTGCCGCAGGTATGAGCGGCGGTATCGCCTATATCTGGGATCCGCGGGATGAATTTGCGCCAGCATGCAATATGGAGATGGTTTCTTTGGAAACAGTTGTCGCTGATGAAGACATCACAGAACTGCAGCAACTGATCAGCAACCACGCGGCGCTGACCGGATCGACGGTGGCACAGCAGCTACTGGATGACTGGTCTAATAGCGTTGGACAGTTTGTCAAAGTGATGCCAACAGATTACAAACGCGTGCTGGAAGCACGCAAACAACAGGTCAGCGCCGGCTGAAACAGCGGCGTCTGCACAGACCTGCGACAACATGAAGAAGAAATAAAAGAAAGTATGGGCAAAGTAACAGGATTTATGGAGTTTAAACGCAAGGCGGAACCCTATCGGGACCCTGCAGTGCGCCTGCTCGATTTCAACGAAATCTACACCGATCATGACGAAACACACCTGGCGACCCAGGGTTCTCGTTGCATGGACTGTGGTGTACCTTTTTGTCAGTCAGACGATGGTTGCCCGATCTACAACCTGATCCCTGAGTGGAATGACCTTGTCTACAAGGGTCAATGGCGCGAAGCTCTTGATCGTCTACACAAGACCAATAACTTTCCGGAGTTCACCGGCCGTGTGTGTCCAGCACCTTGTGAAGGCGCCTGTGTTCTGGGCATCACCGACCCGGCGGTAACCATCAAGAACATTGAGATGGCGATCATAGATCGCGGGTTTGCCGAAGGCTGGGTTGTACCCACCCCACCGGAGCAACGCACCGGCAGAAAAGTTGCCGTGGTTGGCTCAGGTCCTGCCGGACTTGCCGCTGCTGATCAGCTCAACAAGGCCGGTCACAACGTGACTGTCTACGAACGTGCAGATCGCATCGGCGGCCTTCTGATGTACGGCATTCCCAACATGAAGCTGGCCAAAGATGAAGTCGTTGAGCGGCGCGTGAATATTCTGCGTGAAGAAGGCATCGAGTTTGTCACCGGCACGGAAGTTGCTGATGGCAACAATGGCACGAAGTCGGTGCAGAATCTGCGTGAAACCTTTGACGCGGTGTTGCTGGCAACAGGATCCACCATTCCTCGCGACCTGCCAATCCCTGGGCGTGAGCTATCCGGTATTCACTTTGCCATGGAGTTTCTCACCGCCAACACAAAGAGCCTGCTCGACTCCAAGCTCACAGATGGCCAGTATATTTCCGCCAAAGACAAAAATGTCATCGTTATCGGCGGCGGCGACACCGGCACAGATTGTATCGGTACGTCACTGCGCCATGGGTGCAAATCTCTGGTCAATTTTGAGCTCTTTCCCCAGCCGCCGGAATCCCGTGCTGCAAACAATCCCTGGCCTACGTGGCCAAAAATTTTTCGTGTCGATTACGGCCACGAAGAAGCCTCTAAAGTACAGGGCAGCGACCCACGGGTTTATTCAATTTCGTCCCTGAATTTTATTGGCGATGACAAAGGTCAGGTTACCGGCGTGCGTACTGTTGATGTAAAAATGGTCGACGGTAGAATCGAAAACATTCCCGGCACTGAAAAAGACTGGCCTGCGGATCTCGTGCTGCTGGCGATGGGTTTTCTTGGCCCAGATCACAACGTCAGCGATCCGCTGGAACTTGAATACGACGAGCGATCAAATTTCAAAGCGCAGTATGGTAAATACGACACCAACGTGGGCAAAGTGTTTGCCGCTGGCGACTGTCGTCGCGGTCAATCGCTCGTGGTACGAGCGATTAACGAAGGACGCGAAGCTGCGCGTGAAATAGATCGCTATCTGATGGGAAACACCCAACTGCCTTAACCCGTCGAGCAGCAGACCATTGCATGCAGCACCTGGGTTGCACAGCCACTTGCTTGCGGGCAGCGACACAGCTGGCAGATCAACCTTGTCGGTTGCTGCGCACCGTCTCCTGCACCAGGCTCAGCGGACGCACCCAGGGCTTGATCGACGCCATTTCGCCGGTAAAGCTGGCAATGGCCGCCTGTGCCGCTTCACGGCTGGAGAAAACCCCATACACAATCACATACAGCGTTCGATTATCACGCTGCATCTGATACCAGGCAAAATCTGACGTATCGCGTTGGCGATTCATGAACGCTTCGGCGCGTTCTGCGGTAGACAGAGACAGTAACTGCAACGTGAATCGGTTGGGGTCCTGCTGCAGAATCCAACTGGCGGACTTGAACGTCCCTTCCGGCATAGCGTTGGATTCCACCACCGGAATGGCTCTGACAGGCGCGGGTTCTGGTTCTAATTCTAGTTCCGGTTCCGGTTCCGGCAACACGCTGATCTGCGGCTGGGTTTCAGTTGCCGCGACGGCATTGTCGTCCAACCCGGGTACGGGTATGTCGGTTGGTTCAGCCTGAGGCTCCTGTTGTTCGGCACGCTGAGGCTCCAGCCCGGCGGGATCACCCAGCTGAGTGTCTGTCTGATCGACAGGCTCAGCAAAGGGGGGCACAACCTCAGCAACCTCTTCAGCAGGGTGCTGAGGCGCCTCCTGGGTCGTTGGGGCGTTTTGCGTTTCCACTGTTTCAATCGCGCTATCCTGGGGTTGCGCAACAAACAGATAAACCAGACCCATCAGCACCACCAGCATGATGGCCAATGCTGCATGTGTCATCGGGAAACCACTGACCTGTTTGCGCGTCTCTCCACTTTCCATATCTGTTAGTAGCCTGTTTGCCATACTATCAACCACGCTCGGGTTTCCCCCGGAGCGTTGTACAATCTTGTTAAGCTGCTCATCTGTGAAAGGCAGCCTACCGCGGTATTGTGCCTGCCTGAAGCGCCACTCCAGGTAGTTTCTGATTTCAGCCTTGGGAAATCCGGTGATACGTATTTCGAACCATTCGAGTTCCTGATCTCTGGCTATTTCATTGAGCATCGTAATCTTCGACGCTTGTGTGAATAACAGCAAGCGCAATGCCGACGCACCAACCAGGCTCATGAGTTGTTCCAGTGCCTGTGCATCAAGCAAATGAGCATCATCCACCATAACCATACAGATACGGTTCATGCCTTCCTGTTCGTTCACGTGGGTGGCGATCAGCTTAGCCAGATCTGCCGTATGCGCGCTGTTCTGCGCGGCAATGCCAAAACCCTGTAACATCCCCACCAACACTTCGCGCTGGCTGGTGACAACGGTGCCCGACAACCGGGCAGCTTTAGTGTTTGGCTCCAGATTACTGGACAGCTCTCGAAACAACGTGGATTTACCGATCCCGAACGGCCCAGAGACGACCAGAATTCGGCGTGACCATTGGCTGAGATGGCGCAGGTGGTCCAGATGAGTCTTGCGATCTGCACCGGTAAAAAAACCTTCTCGCGGCGGCGTAAAAGGGTTGTGGGTCAACCCTAAGAAAGTTTTCTGATTCATTTCTGCACCTTCAGCTCGCGACGCTGCAGAAATCATTGAGCACGTCTTCAAGATCCAACTGCTCAAAATTGTCGGTGACAATGGCTGAACCTAATTGTGTACTCAACACAAACCGAAGCCTGCCATCCGCTGCCTTTTTATCCAGCCCCATGGCGCTCAACATAGCCGTGGTGGAGGCCGCTGCCGTCAGGCTGATGGGCAGATCAAATGCAGCCAGCAGCGCAATCAACCGCTGGGTATGTGCTGCGGGGAAGTGACAGACTTTCTGCGAGAATCTGGCAGCCATAACCATGCCGATCGCCACCGCCTCGCCATGCAACCAGGTACCGTAGCCGGCCAGATTTTCGATGGCATGACCAAAAGTATGGCCGAAATTCAAAATAGCACGCACACCGCCTTCACGCTCATCCTGTGCCACTACATCTGCCTTTATCTCACATGATCGCGCAATAACATGGGCCAGGGCTTCTGGCTCGCGGTGCTGCAGAGCCGCGATGTTGTTTTCCAGCCAGGCGAAAAAATCAGCATCCGCAATCACCCCATACTTCACCACTTCTGCAAGGCCGGCCGCGTACTCTCTGGCGGGCAGCGTGCTCAGCACGTTACTGTCGATGATGACCGCCCGGGGTTGATAAAACGCGCCGATCATATTTTTCCCGGCCGGATGATTTACCGCTGTTTTGCCCCCTACCGAGGAATCAACCTGAGCAAGCAGAGTGGTCGGCAAAGCCACAAAATCAACACCTCGTTGAAACGTAGCGGCGACAAAACCGGTGAGGTCACCCACCACGCCACCACCCAGCGCGACCAGACAGGTGGTGCGGTTATGACGATGCTGCATGAGAAAGTCCATGGCCTGCGAATACGTTGCGAGGTTTTTAAACTGTTCCCCGTCACCCATCACAAAGGTGTCGACCTGACGGCCACCTAAGGCGTGGCGCACCTGATCACCGTATAGTTCGTTCAGCGTCTTGTTCGTAAACAGGGCAATCTGCTGACTTTTCACTGTACGCCGGAAAAACGCCGCAAGCGCCTCCGGTTGCAGCAACCCTTCGCCAATCTGAATAGGATAACTGCGCTGCCCCAGTTCAACGTTTACGGTCTGCACGGTGTGTTTCTACCTGTCATTCAATCACCTTGTCTGCCCGCAGCTGCAAAACAATTTTCTGCACCAGACTCTTTACGCTTTGTTCATCAGAAACAAAACGATAGTCAGATATTTCGCTGTATAGCGGCCCGCGCTCACGCACCAGCCGGGTCAATATCGCTTCAGGATTATCGCCCTGCAACAGAGGCCGTTTTTTATCATTGCGCGTACGCGCCAACAAGCGTCGCAGCGGACAATCGAGGTAAATAACGATGCCACGCGCCGCCAGATGCTGCCGGTTGACCCGCCGTTTCACAGCACCACCACCTGTGGCAACCACCACACCCTGCAATTGGGTCAATTCATCAATGACCTGAGCCTCTCGCTCGCGGAAGCCTTCTTCCCCCTCAACATCAAATATCCAGGAGATCTCAGCGCCGGCGCGCAGCTCAATCTCAGCATCGGAATCATAAAACGGCATGCCCAGTGTCTCAGCCAGGGTTCTACCTACCGTTGACTTACCAACAGCCATCAGCCCGACCAGAAATATATTTTTTTGTGTCATAAAAAACGGCGCCTAAGGGGCGCCGTTTAGTGTACACCGTTGCGCGATTATCGCGCAGTCGTTTAACGGTCTGTCACTTACCTATCAGTCAGCGCATCCGTAATAATTCGCGGCGTGATGAAGATCAACAGTTCCTGTTTATCATCGCGCTCCACGGTGCGTTTGAACAACCGACCAACGTAGGGAATGTCGCCCAGGAACGGGGTCTTGGTGGTTGAGACGTTTTTATCCGTCTGGAAAATACCGCCCAAGACAATTGTCTGCCCGTTATCCACCAGAACCTCGGTCTGAATTTCATTGGTGTTGATTGATGGCACACCGTTGAACACCGTACCCACCGTATCCTGCTTCACATTCAACTGCATGATGATGCGATCATCCGGGGTAATCTGCGGGGTGACTTCTAAAGACAACACAGCGTCTTTAAAGGACGTTGAGGTTGCGCCACTGCTGGTGGCTTCCTGATAAGGAATTTCAACACCAGATTCAATGACGGCAGAGCTCTTATCTGCGGTGATGACTTTGGGTCGCGCAACCACTTCAGCATGGCCATCCTGAGCCAGAGCAGAAAGCTCCAGATCAATCAGATAACCTGCGCGGGTAATACCCAGACCAATACTGGAAGCGCCTGCCTGAGCCACACCCAGGTCAACCACCAGGTCGCCAGGGACAGATATATCACCGGTGCCGTCGACCAGAATATTCGACAACTCCACAAGCGTATCCATAGATCCACCATAGCGTACCGCTGTATTTCCATTCTGGTTGATACCACCACCGCCCCAGGCGATACCCATCTGCTCTGAGAAGTTGGCGTTTGCGGTGACAATCCGCGCTTCAATCAGCACCTGACGCACAGGCACATCCAGTTGTGCAATCACGCGGCGGAACTCTTCCAGTCGATCTGCGGTGTCCGTGAGGATAATTGCGTTAGTGCGCTCATCAACAATCACGCTGCCGCGTTCAGACAACATGGTCTGACCCTGAGCACCACCGCCGTTAAACAGGTTGAACAACTCAGAGGCTGAAGCGTAGCGGATCTGCACAAAATCTGTGCGTAACGGGGCCAGCTCAGAAATCTGCTTCTGGTTTTCCAGCTCAAGTTTTTCGCGCGCGGCAATTTCCGCAGCCGGCGCAACCAGCAGCACGTTGCCTACCTGACGCTGATCCAGACCTTTGGTCTTGAGAATAAGTTCCAGCGCCTGATCCCAGGGTACGTTTTTCAGGCGCAGGGTAATGCGGCCGCTCACCGTATCCGATGCCACCAGGTTCAGGTCAGTAAAGTCAGCAATCAGCTGCAGTACGGAACGTACTTCAATATCCTGGAAGTTCAGTGACAGTTTTTCGCCCGTGTACTTGAATATGTCATCGCGCTGATTCAGTTCTTCTTCGGTCATCGGCGTGACATCAATTGACATGGTGTTATCCGCCTGATAAGCGAGATAGTCGTAGTTGCCCGTTGCAGCGATGGTGAATACTGTGTTGTCACCTTCCTGCAGCGCATCAATGATCTGCACCGGTGTCGCAAAATCGGTAACATCAAGGCGACGCCGCAGCTCTGCGGGCAGGCTGGTGTTACGCACTTCAACGCGAATTCGTCCTGCATCACCGGATACGTTTATCGGCGCTTTAGGGTTACTGAGGGTCAATATAACGCGTCCTTCACCACCTTCACCGCGGCGGAAATCAACATTTTCAATGGATGAGCCGCGCATGGATGTCGGCGCCGGGCGACTGTCGTCTGCCACATCCATAGCTTGGGTATTGCTCGGCTGACCTGAACTTGCTGTACCCACGGTCAGATACAGGGTATTGCCCTGCACGCTGGTTTCGTAGCTCACCAGCTGGGTCAGATTCACAATCGCCCGGGTGCGGTCTTTTGTGCTGACCACGGAAACCCGGCGTGCGTTACCGATGCCGAGATTGTGATGCTTCTCATCCAGCGCACTGTCGACACCGGGCAGGTCCAGCACAATGCGTGCAGGTTGCTCGATGGTATAGCCTTTGGGTTCTGGCGGCGTACCGTCAAACTCCATGCGAATCTCGGTGCGGTCACCTGGTAGCGATGAAAAGTCGATGTTCTCCATCGTCACTGCCCAGCTCTGTGTTGCCACGAGGCTTATCGCACCCGCCATACACAGTGGAATGACTCGGCTTGTCCATCCAGTTATATTTTTCAACATCATCTTCATCCTTTATGCTCCAGCCGCCAGCGAAACGGTTCGCTCTCGCTCTACCCAACCACCGGTCCCGTCAGGAACAATTTCTATCAATTCAATCCCAGTCTCGTTTACCGCCAGAATGCGTCCGTGATCGGTACCTATAAAGTCACCAGGCTGCACCCGATGCACACCACCATCACCATCCTGAATCAGGGCGTAGGTCACCGGGCCCTGGGCCAGCGTGCCGACCATCGACAGGCGACCAATCGTGTATTGCTCCAGAAACTGTTTTACCCGGTTAAAGTCAGGTGTCACTTTCGGTCCATCCTGGCGATCAACCTGCTTCAACACAACCGGCGGATCAAACGGGCTGCGTTTGTTGCTGGCCAGATATTTGAAGGGTTTAAACGTTTCAATCGGTGGCAGCGGCTCAACACGACCCTTGGGGCGTGAGTCCACTTCATCCATGAACGCATTCAGATCGTCATAATCCATGTCCGGGCTACAGCCCCCCAACATGACCAGAAAAAATGCGCTCATCAATATCTTAGGCGTTTGCATTAACCCGCCTCCTCTAGATAACGATATGTCTTCGCGGTGATTTCCATACGCAGACCCAGATTATCTTTTATCGGATTGATCTTGAAATCGTGCAGAGTCACAATCCGTGACAGGTTTGCAACGCCGCTGACAAACGAACCCAGTTTGTGGTAATCCCCTTCAACCACAATGCTGATGGGTAACTCGATGTAAAACTCAGTCTGGTTTTCAGGTTCCAGATCAATACTCTCGATCTTCAGCTCATTATCTATCGCTGTGCGCGTTATATCTTCCAGCAACCCGGGCACTTCCGTATCACTGGGCAGTTGGCGCAACAGCGCACCAAACGCATCTTCCATCTCACGCTTCTGTATGCGCAGCGCATCGAGATTGGCAGCAAGACCAGCTTTATCTTCGTACTCAGCACGCAGATCCACTTCTTTGGCCTGCTCAATTTCAAGTGCTTTCTGCTTGTCGGTTACGTGCCAGTAATAACCGACACCCAGAACCAGAGCAAACAGAATGGCCATAAAGATGCCTTTGACGACACCGGGCCAGGAACCAATGTTGTTAACATCAAGATCGTTGAAATCGACAGATTGAATCTGTTTAAGAGTATCCTGCATAGCCATTAGAGGTTCTCCTCTTCAGTGCTCTGCTTCGGATTGGTTTGCAGAAAGCTCAAATCAAACGTTGAAGCCTGCTCCCCATAATCAGAGTTTGTTGGATCCTCTTTAATGCTTTTGAGGTTTGGCTGAGTAAACCAGTCTGAACCGTCAAGATTACGCATCAATGCCGAAATTCTGTTGTTAGATTCTGCAACGCCGGCCACTGTCAAGGTATTACCCTGGTACTGCAGGCTCTTGTAGTGCACACCTTTTGCCAGTGTCTGCACAACCTCATCAAAGACGCGCACAATGACCGGCCGGTTACCCTGCAGTTCATTGATGACCCGCATCCGCGCCAGCAGATCTTCGCGTTGCTTGCGCAACATCTGAATCTCAGCAATCTTCTCATCCAGAACTTTGATCTTGCCGGTTAAGAAGACGTTACGACCCTGCTGACCTTCGATCTCGTTATCGAGATACATACCCGCACCAAACACCATCAGAACGCCTACCAGAAGCACCGCACCCAGTTGAGTCAGAAACTCTTTCTGCTTGCGTTCACGCTCCCATTCACGCCATGGCAGTAAGTTAATATTCGCCATTATGTGAAACTCCTCATTGCCAGACCGCAGGCGATCATCAGCGCCGGCGTATCGTTAGACAGAGCCTCAGCATCCACTCTGGACGCCAAAGACATGTTAACAAACGGGTTGGCGATGATCGTGGGTGTGCCGAGTTTAGACTCGATCATGTCACTGAGGCCTTCGATAGAGGACGTACCCCCTGCCAGCACAATGAAATCTACATCGTCATATTGTGAGGATGAGAAGAAAAATTGCAGAGACCGAGTCACCTGCTGCAGTACAGCTTCTTTGAATGGCTGTAATACTTCGTCTTCGTAGTCGTCCGGTAGACCACCTTGTTTTTTCGCCAGCCCTGCCTCTTCAAAAGACAGGCTGTAGCGACGCTGGATTTCTTCTGTCAGCTGCTTGCCACCAAACAGCTGCTCTCTTGTGTATATCGCTTTGTCATCAGCCAGAACCGACAACGTTGTCATGGTTGCGCCAATGTCGATGATGGCAACCACCAGGTCTTCCGGATTGTCGCCCAACTGGGGTTTAACCAGATCAAAAGCACGCTTCATGGCATGCGCTTCTATGTCTACCACCGCAGCCTTCACACCGCCAAGATCAAGCGCCGCTTCGCGCATTTCAACGTTTTCTTTACGGCAGGCAGCCAGCAGCACCTCAACCTGTTCCGGATTTCGATCAGACAGACCGAGCACCTCAAAGTCGATGGCAACTTCATCCAGCGGATAAGGAATATATTGATCTGCTTCTACGGTGATCTGATTTTCCATTTCGTCATCGGACAATTCGGCGTCCATCTCAATGGTCTTGGTGATCACCGCGGACCCCGCCACCGCCACCGCAGCAGATCTGCTGCTGGTTTTGGAACGGCTTATGACGCGCTTGATGGCATCGCCAACACCTTCCACGTCACTGATGTTTTTCTCAACAACAGCATTTGGGGGTAGCGGTTCCACCGCGTACGACTCAACGCGATAAGAGTTGTTCGTCTGCGAAAGCTCTAACAGCTTTACTGACGTCGAACTGATATCGAGTCCAAGCAGAATATTCGTTTTCTTTCCAAACAATGCCACGTTAAATTTCCTTAAATGGCGCGGGCACTTACGTCCTATATATGCAGCGAATCATTAAATAACAGACTCGACTTTAGAGCAATCAACGCCTAGCCTATTTTGCTCGCACTCCCACTCAAAAATGAGGTTAATTTGTGTCTGCCTTATGTCCGACATGTAGTTAGAATTTCCCTTTCGTTTACAAGCCCAGCAACTTGACAAAATACCTGACACAAAAATCAAGCTCAGTCCTGCAGACTATTATGTGGCTCACCCTCGCAGGTTTATGTGCCGCAGTCCTCAGTCTCGCGGGGACCTATCTTTATTTGGATCCACAGATTCCAAAACCAGAAACATACCGTAACGTAAAGCTTGAAACCCCTCTGCGCATCTACGCAAAAAACGGCGCGTTGTTAGCTGAGTTTGGTGAACGCCGTCTCATTCCCATAACCTTAGACCAAGTCCCCCAACACTTCATCAATGCGCTTTTAGATACTGAAGATAAACGCTTCTATGAACATAGTGGTATCGACTTCATTTCGCTGACCAATGATGCCCTGGCGCTGGTTGGGACATTTGTCACTGAGGGTGAGCTTGGTGGCGGCGCGAGCACCATCACCATGCAGCTGGCACGCAATGTATCTTTCAGCCTGGAGCAGCGTTTTTTACGCAAATTCAAAGAAATGCTGCTGGCGCTGAAGATTGAGCGCGAACTGAGCAAAGATGAAATTCTCGAGCTGTATATCAATCTCGTACCCTTCGGTAAGCGTGCTTATGGCGCGGAGGCAGCAGCGCGCACCTATTACGGCAAATCTCTGCAGGAATTAGAGCTGGCGCAACTGGCCATGCTGGCGGGTATTCCCCAGGCACCCACCGCTGGCAACCCGATCAATGGACCTGAGCGGGCGTTAAAACGTCGCAATCTGGTGCTGTCCCGCATGCTGTCGCAGGGTTCGATCACACGCGAGATGTACGACCAGGCACGCAATGCGCCAATATCCGCGCAGATTTTTGCCCGTGAACTGGATGTGCCAAGCCCTTACGCGGCAGAATGGGTTCGGCAGCAGGCTGCTGATCTGCTACCGGATCTGTATATCGGCGGTTACGAAATTGACACCACCATCGATGGTGATCTGCAGGCTGAAGCCATCGCAGCACTTCGGCGCGGGCTGCACAACTACGATGAAAAGCATGGCTATCGCGGTGCGGAAGGCCGGGTATCTGATGAACTGGCTGCGCAGCTGACCGCCGCAGCACCTGCTTTACTGCTTGATCCGCCTGCCCACTACCCACAGACACTGACCAACGAAGTAGCCGGTGTGCTGCAGTCCGAAGATCGATATGGCGGGCTGCTACCTGCTGTTGTCCTGGCCGTCAGCGAGACAAGTGCGATTGTTCAGCACAGTACTGATCAACGCAGCACCCTGCAGCTTGCTGACAGCACCTGGGCGCGCGCCTACATCAACGTAGATCGACGCGGTCCGGCGATAACCAGTTTGACGAGCGTGCTGGCCGTTGGCGATCAGATACGGCTGCGGGAAAAGATTTCCGATGAAGGTCAGCGCACCTGGGTGTTATCTCAACTGCCTGAAGTGCAGGGCGCCGTTGTTTCACTGGATCCGGAAAATGGCGCAGTGCGGGCGCTGGTGGGCGGCTATGACTTCTTTCGCAATCAGTACAACCACGCCCTGCAGGCGGCTCGTCAGCCGGGTTCAGGCTTCAAGCCGCTGGTTTACTCCGCCGCCATTGCCGAAGGCATTACGCCTGCAGATATTTTCATGGATGCGCCGCTGGTGTTTGATGATGAAAACCTGGAGTCTCAATATCGACCTGACAACGACAACAATCGTTACAACGGCCCCACCCGTCTGCGGGAGGCTCTGTATCGATCAATCAACCTGGTATCCATGCGGGTGCTGTTGAAAGCTGGCGCGGGTGATGTGATCGATCACGTCGCCAAGTTCGGCTTTGATACCCGTACCTTTCCGCGCAACACCCAACTGGCGATTGGCGGTGGCACCATGGCGGTGACGCCCATCGAGATGGCACGCGCTTATGCGGTTTTTGCCAACGGCGGCTACCTCGTGGACCCACACATCATCACCCGGATCCGCGACGGTGAGGGCAACGAGATAATCCGTGCCAACCACCCGATTGTGTGTAAGCCCTGTGAAGCAGAACGCCTCGCCCGGGAACTTGCGGACGAGGAAGGCACGGACGACCTGCTGGAGGCAGAACCCGCCAGCCTGGAAGCGCTGCTGGCAATCTCCGAAGCAGATTCGGATGCCGCCAGTGTTGTTGATGACGAACCGCAGGCTGCACAGGGTCCAATACGCTTACCCGAACCCGAAGTGCTGCTGGCCCCCAGAATTCTGGATGAACGCAATGCCTTTATCATGAACTCCATGTTGCAGGACGTCATCAAACGCGGCACCGGCCGCGCCGCCCGCCGCCTGCAGCGCAATGATCTGGCCGGCAAAACCGGCACCACGAACGATGCAGCCGACACCTGGTTTAATGGGTACAACTTATCGCTGGTCACCACGGTCTGGGTCGGGTTCAGCAATCACGACCCACTTGGCGCACGGGCATACGGTTCAAATACACCGTTGCCTATATGGATCGATCTGATGGAAGAGGGCCTGGCAGGCATTCCGGAGAAGCTGCCTGAGCAACCTGCCGGCTTAGTGACCATGAAGATTGATCCTGCCACCGGTGAAGTGGCTGCGCCTGGTCAGCGCGGCGCAGTATTCGAATACTTTCTGCGAGAATTTGCCCCCACCAGCCAACCCGAGGTGCGTACACCTGGGCAGGTAAGCCAGCCAGGTCAGGCGCCAGCACAGGACATCAACGCCATCGACCTGTTCTAGAACCGCGCGGCAGAGATCGCTGGGCTATTCAACCAGTTTGACGTAGTCGCCGGCGCGCGGCTCGCCTCTGGGGTGATGGCCGTTCAGCACCCGCAGAGTTTCTTCGCCATGACTTTTCAAGGGAATCCCGCGCGCCAGTTGCGCGTAGGTTTGCCCGGGTTCAGCTACCACAATTTTAAGTTTCTGGTTATTGATCAGACGCAGATCTGCAGCGGTCATCGCGCGAAACGACATCACAGTCTCGCGAAACTGCTGCTCGAACACCTCCGGGTCACCTGTTTTGCCGAGCTCACCATTGAACAGATACACTCCGCCATCTTTGTAAATAACCGCAATTTTGCGTTTTTGCGCGTCACCTGACGAGATTTCTATATCTGCCCAGTAACCGCTGTAGGGACCAACCTGTATCGCCTCACCATTGCGCAGATCGTCTCGACGTAGTGTTTCTGTTAGATATTCTTCAGGGGTCTGATTTTCTTCAGGTGGTGCAACCCGCTTGATCCCTATCTGGGCATCCGCACCGGGCTTAGGTGGCGATCCGAACACCTCAACCGATGTTGTGCGCACATCCCAGCCTTCTGGAAACTCCAGCAGCAGGCGTAATGCGCCATGATAATAAACACCGTCTTTCACCACGCCGGCAGCTGATTCATCACCGTAGGTAAGACCGGCCAACATCTCGAAAAAGTCGCGCTCGGGCTCAGCCAGAGCGTCCATGCCAGCGCCTTGAGATTGCGCAACAAGCTCATGGATGCGCTTTTCATGCGCGGGGTGTGATCCAAGAATCCCGTGATACACCGCGGGTCGATTGTTCACTGTGCGCTGGAAATCGTCATGATCACGCAGCATCTGGATACTGTTCAGCAGAGCACGGGGATCATAGCCGGCTTCCGCCAGCCAGCTTGCGCCATATTCGTCAGCTTCAAGCTCATACTCTCTGCCGTAACCTGCCAGTGACGCCTGGGTCAGCGTGTTTGCCAGCCCGTAGGTAGCACTGGTACCGGTTGCGAAGGTGCCCAACCAGCCAAGCAGCTCACCCATCCGCGCACGGCTGACTTTGCGTTTGCCATGGCGTCCAACCACATGACCAATTTCGTGGCCGATAACCGCCGCCATCTCATCTTCGCTGTTGAAGTGCGCCAGAATACCTCTGGTGATGAAGATATAGGCGTCCGGCGTGGCAAACGCGTTGACCATGGATTGATCAGTGACAGTAAAAGTGTAGTTGCGGCCGGCATGGGGACTGACTGCCAGGATGCGCTCCCCAACCTCTGTGACATAGTCCTGCCACGCCTGATTCGGATAGATCAGCTCTTTTTCAAGAAACTCATTGTAAGTTTCCGCGCCGGGGCCTGCATGACTCAGCAGCGGCGTTGCCAGCGCTGCGAAGGCCACCCATGCTGCTGTGGTAATCCGAGTGAAAACATTTGCCGAACGCTGCACCAGTCTGCTCCTGTACCTGCTGCGACTTTTGACCACAAACACGCCACAAGGTGCCCTTCTCAGCTGAAACTTCTTTTCCCGATAACCGTCCCGACAGCAGCACTTGCGCACTCGCCCGTCCGGGACAACAGCCGGCTAATCTTCGCTGGCTGCTGCTTTACCGCGAGTGCCAAAGCGTTGGCGAAAGCGCTCTACGCGGCCGCCGGAATCAATATTCTTCTGTTTGCCGGTATAGAAAGGGTGACAGTTTGAACAGACATCCAGGTGAATGTCTTCGCCCAGGGTCGAACCCACTTCGATCACGTTGCCACAACTGCAGGTGGCTTTTACTGTTTGATATTGCGGATGGATTTCGGGCTTCATGTCGCTGACCTTTGTCCAGAACTGAAAATAAGGGGCGCGTACTCTACCAGAAGCATCGCCAATGGCAACCGCAACAAATTAGCTAGGGCCTGACCCGAACCTGATGCGACAATGCGCCTATGCCTGTCTCCAGCCGTGTTATTCAAGTTGCCGTACCGCGACCGCTCCATGCAGTGTACGACTACCATGTGCCTGACACATTACCCATGCCGGCTATTGGCGCGCGGGTAAAGGTACCTTTTGCACGCAGCGCCACGGTAGGCATCTGCGTCAGTGATCGCGTCGAAAACCCTCACGCCAGCCTCAAAGATGTAGACAGCATCCTCGACACCGAGGCCATTGTGCCCCCGGAGCTGATGGCGCTGGCACGCTGGATGAGCCATTACTATCACTACCCGCTGGGGGAGATCCTGGCGACGGTCCTGCCTGCCGCGGCCCGACGGGGGGCTGCCTGCAACATTGCTCCTCCCGATCACTGGCGGGTATGCACAGACTCATTTGACAACAAGCGCGCAACAGCCCAGGCCGCGTTGTTTAATGATCTGCTGCAAAAGGGCCCTGTGACAACTGCCGACCTGCTGGCAGCAGGTCACAGCCGCGCTACCTTGAACAACCTGCGCAGGGGCAACTACATCGAGCGTTGTGAGCCTGGCACAACACCGCCGAGCGAAACACCACCTGAGCCCACGGATGCACAGGCAACCGCCATCGCGGCGATCGCCGCGGCGCTGAATACGTTTACCCCTTTTCTGCTTGAAGGGGTGACCGGCAGCGGCAAAACCGAAGTTTACCTGCGCAGCATAGCGCCAGTTGTGGAACGCGGCCAGCAGGTGCTGGTCCTGGTGCCCGAGATCGCCTTGACGCCTCAAACCCTGTCCCGCTTCCAACGCCGCTTCGGCCAGGTGGGTATGCTGCACTCCAACCTCGGTGACAGCGCGCGGCTGCAAACCTGGCTGAAATGTGCGGCCGGTGATATTTCAGTACTGATCGGTACCCGCTCCGCGGTGTTTACCCCTTTCAAAGCCCTGGGTCTGGTGATCGTCGACGAAGAACACGACAGCTCGTACAAACAGGGGGAAGGGTTGCGCTACTCCGCCCGGGATCTCGCCATAAAAAGAGCCCAGACCCATCAGGTACCGGTGGTCTTGGGCAGCGCAACACCGTCGCTGGAATCGTTGTACAACGTCAATCTTGACCGCTACCGGAAACTTGATCTGCCCTACCGGGCAGGCAATGCGCAGATGCCCAGCTATCGGCTCATCGATATGCGTGGCATACAACACACAGACGGCATCTCTGTACCCCTGGAAAGGGTCATTCGCGACCACCTGCGGGCCCAGGGTCAGGTCCTGGTGTTTCTGAACCGCCGGGGTTATGCGCCCACACTGCTCTGTGCCGCCTGCGGCTGGCAGGCGCACTGTTCTGACTGCGACGCCCGCCTGACACTGCACAAAAATCCGAGCCACCTCGTCTGTCACCACTGCAGCCTGAAGTTCCAGGTACCAAAAAACTGCGAGGGTTGCGGCAGCAACGGCTTGATGGCGGTGGGGCTGGGCACACAGCGCACGGAAGCCGGGCTGCAGAGACTGTTCAGTGAGGTACCGGTCTATCGCATCGACCGTGACACCACCCGCACCAATGCCAGGCTGGAGGCGCAGTTTGCCAAAGTGAATCAGGGTGAGCCGTGCATTATGGTGGGTACCCAGATGCTTGCCAAGGGTCATCACTTTCCCAACGTTACGCTGGTAGCGGTACTGAACGCAGACGCTGGATTCGCCAGCGCGGACTTTCGCGCGCCGGAACGGACCGCTCAGCTGATTGTCCAGGTAGCAGGGCGTGCCGGACGGGAACAGCGCCCCGGGCAGGTCTGGATACAGTCTTATCAGCCGGAAAACATCCTGCTGCAGAGGTTGATCAACGAAGGCTATCCTGGCTTTGCGGCAGCAGAGCTGACGGAGAGGGCCAGAAATGGTTTTCCACCTATGCATTCCATGGCGCTGCTACGCGCTGAATCTGCGCAGGCTGCAGAAGCCATGGCGCTGCTGGCAGAGTTGAAAGCGCAGCTCAGCGGTGTCGAAATCATGGGACCTGTGCCGGCACCGCTTGCCCGCATCGCCAACCGCAGTCGCTTTCAACTCATGTTGCTGGCACCAACGCGTGGCCAGCTGCATGCCGCTTTACGTGGCCTGCAGATACCCAAAGTGCCTTACACTCTGCGCTGGTCAATTGACATTGACCCCTACGACAGTCTCTGAACAAAGACCTGGGGGTGTGTCGCTGGTATGATGCGCGCCGCTCAGGCGTTTATCGCAAACCGAATCATCATTACGTCCGTAGTATCTGCCGTTAAAACTATGACCAAAGATTTTGCCGGTCGCCATTCACGGGCGTCCAGACCCAGAAAAAATGCTCAGAAACGCAAACCCGCCGCACCTGCGCGGGTGTTTTTCCATGGCCCCAGTTTCACCACAGGCGCCCTGGTTGGGGCAGCTATTGTCATCCTCGCCGCCTATGCACCGGACTATCTGTCCGACAACCGTCAGGTGAACACCGTCGCAGAGCATTCCGGTGCAGATCAGACTGAGCCGACCCGTCCTTTGCAGTTCGATTTTCCTGACATGCTCCGAGAGACACAGGTGCTGGCGGATCCTGAACCTTATGCGGTGCCTTCCACCAGCAGTGGTGATCAACCCGAAGTCTGGCGTATCCAGGCCGCCTCTTTTCGCGAAAAAGCCGATGCTGATGCGCTGCGAGCCCGCCTGTTGCTGGATAACCTGCCTGCCAGCACCGAAGTATCCGAAGCCAACGGCAATACATGGCACCGGGTGGTGTTGGGACCGTTCGCCCGCCGCGTCGATGCCAACCGCGCAATGACTCGCCTACGCCAGCAGGGCATTTCCGGCATGTGGCTGAACAACCACAATTGAAATGAGTGTAATCCGCCCCCAGTATCCGCTATCAGGCGCTATCCAGGCGCCGGGATGCAACACAGACTGCATTATGCTCCGTGTGCCTCAATCACCCGCATGGGCGGTCAGGGCACTGCAGCTTAACTGGACACTTCACTTAAACGGACACATAACGAAGGTATTTTATGGAACTGTTTCACGGTACCACCATTGTCAGCGTCAGAGACGCCACCCAGGTAGCGATGGGTGGTGATGGCCAGGTGTCCATTGGCGACACGGTGATGAAAGGTAACGCCGTCAAAGTGCGCAAACTGTATCAGGGTAAGGTGATGGCCGGCTTTGCGGGCAGTACCGCAGATGCTTTTACCTTATTCGAAAAATTTGAAGGCACCCTGGAAAAATATGGCGGTCAGCTGACCCGCGCGGCGGTTGAGCTGGCCAAGGAATGGCGCACAGATCGCGCACTGCGTCGGCTTGAAGCCATGCTCATTGTTGCCGACCAGAGCGCCACCCTGCTGATCAGCGGCACCGGCGATGTCATCGAACCGGAAGCCGGCGTGCTGGCCATTGGTTCCGGTGGTGCTTACGCGCGCGCAGCCGCCACTGCGCTGACGGAAAACACTGATCTGCCTGCTGCAGAAGTGGTCAGCAAAGCGCTGAAGATTGCCGGCGACATCTGCATCTACACCAATCATCAACACACCATCGAAACTCTGGCACTGTAATACATGGAAACCATGACTCCTCGTGAAATTGTCCACGAACTCAACAATCACATCATCGGGCAGGACGACGCCAAGCGCGCGGTCGCCATTGCGCTGCGCAACCGCTGGCGACGCATGCAGATAGAACCGACCCTACGTGAAGAAATCAGCCCGAAGAACATTCTCATGATCGGTCCCACCGGCGTCGGCAAAACCGAAGTTGCCCGCCGTCTGGCCAAACTGGCGCAGGCGCCGTTCATCAAAATCGAAGCCACCAAATTTACCGAAGTGGGGTACGTGGGGCGCGATGTTGACTCCATTATCCGCGACTTAACGGAAGTGGCAGTGAATATGTTGCGCGAAGTTGAGATGAAACGCGTCCAGGCACAGGCCGACGATCGTGCCGAAGAGCGTATTCTTGATGCCCTGCTGCCGGAACCGCGCGCAGTTGGCTTTGGCGATGAAAAAGCAGCCGGCGACGGCTCTGCCACGCGCCAGATGTTCAGAAAAAAACTGCGTGAAGGCGAACTTGACGAAAAAGAAATTGACATTGAGCTTGCACAGATGGCAATGGGTGTAGAGATCATGGCCCCACCCGGCATGGAGGAAATGGTCAGCCAGATGCAGGGCATGTTCAGCAACCTGGGTAACAGCCGTAAAATTACCAAACGCCTGAAGATCAAAGATGCCAAAGCCAAGATCCGCGAAGAAGAAGCCGCCGGACTTGTCAACGAGGACGACATCAGATCACGGGCTGTAGAAACCGTTGAGCAGACCGGCATTGTGTTTATCGACGAACTCGACAAAGTTGCCAAACGCACGGAAAACAACAGCGCGGACGTCTCCCGGGAAGGCGTGCAGCGTGATCTGCTGCCGCTGATTGAAGGCTGTACCGTCACCACCAAGTATGGTGTCGTACGCACCGACCACATCCTGTTTATTGCCTCGGGCGCCTTCCATCTGGCCAAACCCAGCGATCTGATCCCGGAGCTGCAGGGACGGCTGCCGATTCGTGTTGAACTCAAAGCCCTCACGCCGGAGGATTTCAAACGGATTCTGGTAGAGCCTAATGCCAGCCTGACGGAACAGTATCAGGCGCTGATGAGCACCGAGCAGATTGATCTGGAATTTTCTGAAGATGGCATTGAGCGGATAGCCCAACTGGCCTGGCAGGTGAACGAAGGCACCGAGAATATCGGCGCCCGGCGCCTGCATACTGTCATGGAGCGGTTACTTGAAAACCTGTCTTTCGAAGCCGGAGACAGCGTTAAAAAACACGTTCTGGTTGACGCCGGGTATGTTGAGGAACACCTGGGAGATCTGGTCAGTGACACTGATTTAAGCCGCTTTATCTTGTAGTCTTAACGTCTATGAATCCGCCCAAAAACATTACCTACCACAAAATTGGTCATACCCTGGAAGTCACCTGGGAACAGGACAGTTTTGTGCTGCCTGCAGAACTGCTCAGAGTCTACAGCCCGTCTGCTGAAGTCAGAGGTCACTCTCCTGATCAACGTAAGCTGCAGACCGGTAAAAAGAATGTTGGCATACGGCAGATTGAACCGGTTGGCAACTATGCGATTCGCATCGTGTTTGACGACGGCCATGACAGCGGTATTTTCGCGTGGGAGTTTCTGCACGATCTGGGCAGCAAGATGGATAAGTACTGGCAGGACTACATCACCGAGTTGAAAGCGGCCAATGCCTCACGCCTGCCCGCCATTCCCGTTGGCCAGTGGACGCCACCGCGTCCGGGCGCTTGAACCAAAGCCTGCTGAAAACAGTTTATGAGCGAAGAGCAACCCGTCAATTTCGGCTTCAGGAAGGTCACCCCCGCGGAAAAAACCGCGATGGTGGGTGATGTCTTCAAACGCGTAGCAAAACGCTACGACGTCATGAACGATCTGATGTCGCTGGGCACCCACCGCATATTCAAACGCATGGTCATTCAGATGTCGGGCATACGCCCCGGACATAGGGTGTTAGATCTGGCTGGTGGCACCGGTGATATGTCAGCTCTGTTTGCCGACGCGGTTGGTGATGCCGGCACGGTCGTGTTAACCGACTTGAACACCCAGATGATGCAGGTGGGCCGCGATCGTCTGCTCGATGAAGGCCACGCCCGGGTCGGCTTTGTACAGGCACCTGCCGAGTCCCTGCCATTTGCCGACAACACCTTCGATTGCGCCTGCGTCAGCTTCGGTTTACGTAACTTCACAGATAAAGACCTTGCACTACGAGAACTGTTACGCGTGCTGAAACCGGCCGCGGCCCTGCTGGTGCTGGAATTTTCTAAACCCGAACATCCGGCCCTGAACGCCGCTTATTCCGTTTTCCAGTCACTATGGCCAAGCGCCGGTCAGGCCATTGCCGGAGATTCTGAACCTTACCGTTACCTGGTGGAGTCCATTCGCGTGCATCCCGATCAGCGCGCCTTAAAACAGATGTTTGAAGACGCCGGCTTTACGGACACCAGCTATCACAACCTCGTTGGCGGCGTGGCGGCCATTCATCGCGGCTGCAAACCCGTCTAGGGCGCTGTCATCGTGCCACAACCCGGCAACATATTTGTCCAGCAGATGCTTTCGTTACTGTCCGAGGTGAGTCATCAGATCAGCGCCAGCGCACTTGCCACTGACCCGGTTACAGCCGGCCGGTTTGCAAAATTTGCAGGCAGATGTATCGAACTGCAGAGCCATTCACCCCGCTTTACCGCCCACCTTGTGCTGCAGGCAGATGGCATACAGACCTTTCCCGGTCCCGCTGAGACGCCTCATGTCATCATCAGCGGCAGTGGCCGGGATCTGCTGCAGGCGCTATTGCCCGGGGGTAATCCCGCAGGCTTGAAGATCGAAGGTGATACCGCACTGGTGTTCAATCTGAGTGCATTGCTCAACAGATTTTCCCCGGACCTGACAACACCACTCAGCCGATTTATCGGTGCCGCCAACGCGGCCAACCTGATGGGTAGCGCGGAGCTCGGCCTGGCCGGATTGAAAACCGCGTTTACCGGCTTAGCCCGGACAGTCCAACAGCAGGCAACCGGACAATATGTGAAAACCAGCGAGTTGGACGAATTGTTGCACGGCATCGACCGGCTGCGTCTGAGGGTAGATCGGCTGGCTGCCAATTTAAGCCGGGTGGAACAGGTCCGGCGTCAAGCGGACCCACGTTGAGCAGCCACTGGCGACACTTACGTTTGATCCTCGGGCAGGTTTTGCGCCATCGGCTCGACCTGCTGATACCGGTGGAGACTATTCCCCGGGCTTTGCCTCGCGGGTGTTTGAAAACCCTGCGCAAAATCCTGCCAACACCGGCTACCCCGCGAGGTCAGCGCCTCAAACAGGCGTTTGTTGAATTAGGTCCGGTCTATATAAAGCTCGGGCAGCTGCTCTCTACCCGCAGAGACCTGCTGCCGGCAGACATCGCGGATGCGCTGGCGGATCTACAGGATAAAGTGCCACCGATCGCGGACTTCGACGTCGAAAGTTTTGTCAGTGCACAACTGGGCAGCGCCAGTGCGTCGGTTTTTTCAGATCTGCAGCCCGAACCGCTGGCCAGTGCCTCCATTGCACAGGTGCACTGCGCTACCCTCAACAGCGGCGAAGACGTGGTGGTGAAACTGGTTCGGCCCGGCATCGAGCAGGTCATCGTGCAGGACATGGCACTGCTGAAAAAGCTCGCCGGCTTTATCAACAACAAAATTCCCGGTGCCCGGCGATTACAGTTACCACGGGTCATGTCAGACCATGAAGCCGTGTTGCTGCAGGAACTCACCATGTTTGGCGAAGCCCGCAATCAGATTCAGCTGCGCCGAAATTTTGCGGATTCTGACCTGCTTTACGTGCCCCGGGTCTATCCTGAACACACCCGCGATCACCTGCTGGTGATGGAACGGGTATATGGCATTCCAATCAATCATATCGACGCGCTCAAAGCCTGCAACGTTGACCTTAAAGTGCTGGCCCACAAAGGTGTCGAAACCTTCTTCAAACAGGTTTTCGAACACAATTTTTTCCACGCCGACATGCATCCGGGCAACATCCTGATCGACACTACCGACCCGCATAATCCCAGGTATATAGCACTGGACTGCGCCATCATCGGCAGCCTCACCGAAGCTGACCAGAATTATCTGGCGCAGAACCTGCTGGCATTTTTTCATCGTGATTACACCCGCGTGGTCAGCCTGCATCTCGAGTCGGGATGGGTGCCGGCAGACACAGACCCACAGGAATTTGAGTCCGTGATACGTGAAGTCTGCGAACCGATTTTCGCCAAACCTCTGGCGGAAATTTCGTTTGCGGAATTTGTCATCACCCTGCTCGATACCGCGGGTAAGTTTGAGATGGAGGTTCAACCACAGCTGGTGCTGCTGCAGAAAACCCTCTTGTACATCGAAGGCCTGGGGCGTCAGCTCTACCCGGAACTTGATCTGTGGGAAACCGCGCAGCCATTTATGGAGCGCTGGGCAACTCAACATCTCGGCCCTGTAGGTATCGTCAACGACTGGCTCAACGCCGGCCCGGCGGTGTGGCAACAATTGTCCCGGCTGCCTATGGTCATGGATCAGACGGAAACTGAAATCCGCCTGCTGAAGAGCCAACTCAAGCGACAGAGCGTCGCAATTGAGCACATCGAAAGGCGTATGGCCGGAGCCAGCAGAAATCGGCGGCTCAGTCGCTTCGCTGGTGTTATTGTACTGCTGGGCAGTATCTGGTGGCTGTGGGCGCCGCTGAATGAAACGTTCAGCCAGGGCGGGCTGAGCTTCTGGGCTGGCGTTGGCGGCGCGCTGGTCGGCATTACGCTGATGCTGCGAACCTGATCAGAACAACGGGAATCGAAATGAGTCTGCTAGATGAGCTTGCTGCAGTGCTTGAAGCGCGCAAACAGGAATCACCGGATACATCATACGTGGCCAGCCTGTACCAGGGAGGCACCAACCGGATTCTGCAGAAAATCGGCGAGGAGTCCGCAGAGCTGATGATTGCCGGCAAAGACAATTGTGCAACTTATGGATTGCAAAATAACCAGTCTCGCGAGGAGGTGGTCAAAGAAACTGCCGATCTATGGTTTCATTGCATGGTCCTGCTGGCACATCAGGGCTTGAGTCATACCGACGTGATTGAAGAACTGGCGGCACGTTTTGGCATCAGCGGTCACGAAGAAAAAGCCGGCCGGTCACCCTAAAACGCCTTTAACAAAAATTTCATCAAGGTTTAGCGACACGTCGCTGTATTACCGGGAAATAACCCTTCTATAATGCGCCTCACCACACCTCCACTACGGAAGACGTTATGTTCGGATTAGGCATGACCGAGTTACTGGTTATTCTTGCCATTGTTTTACTCATTTTTGGACCAAAACGCCTGAAAAGCATTGGCTCGGACCTGGGCGGTGCCATCAAAGGCTTCCGCAAGGCCGTCACTGACGATGAAGAAGCCAAACCCACAACCCAGGAACGTGTGATCGACAGCGACGACCAGAAGTCGGATTCTCAGTCCACCAAGACTCAACAAGAAACCAAAATCTAACCGCCTTTCATGTTAGACATTGGTGGTTTAGAGCTACTCCTTATCGCCGTGGTTGCCCTGCTGGTGATTGGACCGGAGCGCATGCCCGAGGCCCTGCGCACCCTTGGACTATGGCTGGGGCGGCTGCGTCGCTCCTTCACCTCAGTGAAAAATGAAATCGAAAAAGAAATCGGCATGGACGAAGTACGCCGCCAGCTGCACAACGAGTCTGTCATGGAACAGATGAAGCGCATCGAAGAGGAAGTACAGAATTCCATCAGCCCGGAAACCAATGAATCGCATCCACCCCAGGCTGACGTGCAGGACAGCAAAGCTGAGGAGCAAACCCCGGAACCCGTCGAAGACGCGCCAGCCCCGCCAGCGCCAAGAAGCGAAGCAGAACTGGAAGCCGAGCACGCCCGTCGCAAGCAACAGACCAGCGCAGACAAAGGCTGATGGCGTCCGGCAGCGAAGATACCCGTGATCCACACGATAAGGCGGTAGATGAGAACGAGCAGCCCTTTCTTGATCATCTGATTGAACTGCGCAGCCGGATCCTTCGCAGCCTGTTGGTCGTGGGTGTGCTGTTTATCCCGATTTACTATTTTGCCAACCCTCTGTATGAGTGGATCTCCGCGCCATTGACGGCAGTACTTCCGCAAGGCTCTTCAATGATTGCAACTCAGGTTGCATCGCCATTCATCACGCCGTTCAAACTGGCGGTTTTTGCAGCGATCTTTCTCGGCGTACCTTATCTGCTGCACCAGGTCTGGGCCTTTGTATCGCCTGGCTTGTATCGTCACGAAAAGAAATTTGCCGTACCGTTGCTGCTGTCGAGCATCCTTCTGTTCTACGCCGGCATGGCGTTTGTTTACTACCTTGTTTTCCCGCTGGTGTTTGCGTTCTTCACCACGGTTGCACCGGAAGGTGTGGCCATCATGACCGACATTAACCAGTACCTGGATTTTGTCCTGAAGATGTTTCTGGCTTTCGGTATCGCCTTCGAAATTCCTATCGCGACAATGCTGCTGGTGTGGTCCGGCATAGCAACCCCGGAAGGTATGGCGGCAAAACGCCCCTACGTCATTGTTGGATGTTTCATCGTCGGCATGCTGTTGACCCCGCCGGATGTTGTCAGTCAGCTGTTGCTGGCATTACCCACCTGGATCCTTTTCGAAGTAGGTATCTTCATGGCTCGGTATGTCAAAAAACGTGAGCAGAGCGAGACCTGAGTATCGACATGCGTCGCTCGGTTGCCATTCTGGACGCCAATGGCAAAGCCCTTGCTAACGAACCTGATATACTGCCTGTTTACAGTATCGCCAAAACCTTTCTCGCCAGCGCTATCCGCGCCGCAAACATCAACCCCGAACGTCTTGTGGCAGACTGGATTTCCAGCCAATGGCTGCCTGATTCCGAAGGGATCACCGTTAAACACCTCCTGCAGCACACTGCAGGCCTGTCGGACTACAGCGTCCTGCCGGAATATCACCAGGCGATTGAACGGGGAGATCCTCCCTGGAGCGACGAGGAGTATGCTCGCAGAACCTTGCATCAGCCAAGACAGACTCCACCCGGAACAGGGTTCGCCTACTCCAACCCGGGATACTGGTTGCTGAAAAAAATATTGGAAATTGAGTATAGCCAGCCCTGGGATGTGGTCCTGCAGCAACTCATTCTGGCGCCGCTGGGGCTGAACGACACGCGCGTAAAAAGCGGATTGTTTTCCGTAAAGTTACCGCGCTATCCAGCGCAGTGGGTCTGGCACGGGCTGATCATGTCCAGCGCATTGGACATTGCCCGCTTCATACATTCTGATCTGGTGCGTGGGCTGGAACAGGATGCCGTCAGAGTGGCGGTCAATCAACCACCCTGGGTAAACCCTCACTACGGCTACGGCGTCATGATCGAGCCGGATATCATGTATGGCCACAATGGCGGCGGTCCGGGCTATACCGCATCCGGATTTCATTTTCAGCACAATGGACGAACCGGCGTTGTGCTGCTTGAATCCGACGAGCCGGAAGGTGCAATGAAGATGTTACTTGAGCTGATGGCGCAGTCAGACTGAACAGCCAGCAGCCTTATCTGGTTAATTCGTAAAATTCACCAGAAAAGGACACTACCGCTCCAGCATAAAGGTTACCGGGCCATTGTTGACCAGCGAAACCTGCATATCCGCACCAAATCTGCCGGTTTGAACCGGGGCTTTTCTGCCCAGCTCGGTGACAAATGCCTCGTACAGTGCTTGCGCAAGTTCCGGCGGCGCTGCAGTAGAAAATCCCGGTCGCCGGCCTTTGCCGGTGTCCGCAGCCAGCGTAAACTGGGAAACCACCAGAATTTCGCCACCGACATCCAGCACGGAACGGTTCATCGGCTTGAGCACATCTGCGCCGGCACCTGGAAAGATTCGCAGACCAAGGGTTTTGTCTGCCAGCCATACGACCTGTTCCTCAGTATCACCCGCAGCAACACCGAGAAACACCAGCAATCCGGTCTGAATAGCGGCTATCTGCTGCCCATCCACCTCAACCGACGCGCGGCTTACCCGTTGCAGTAAGGCTTTCATCTACACCAGCAGCGCAAAAGCGTCAGGCTCTTTTGCGTTCATGTTCCTTTAACAGCGCTTTGCGCACACGGATCGCGGCAGGTGTCACCTCAACAAGCTCGTCATCATCAATGAACTCCAGCGCCTGCTCCAGGGTCAGCGTGATCGGTGCAGCCAGCGCAATGGCTTCATCAGTACCGGAGGCACGCACGTTGGTGAGCTTTTTCTCTTTCAACGGATTTACCGTTAGATCGTTGTTACGGTTGTGCAGACCAACTACCATGCCTTCATAAACAACATCGTTGGGCTTAATCATCATGCGGCCACGATTCTGCAGATTAAACAGCGCAAAACCCACCGCCTTGCCGGCAGCATTGGAAATCAGCACGCCGTTACTGCGCTGCCCAACAACATCACTTATGCGCGGGCCAAAGCCGGCGGAGGCAAAAGACATAATGCCTGTACCTGAGGTTTGCGACAAATATACCGGCCGATAGCCCATAATGCCGCGGGTGGGAATGCGGAACTGCATACGGACACGCCCCTGGCCGTCAGGCATCATTTCCTGCAGCTCACCACGTCGATCCCCTAACGACTCCATCACTTTGCCCTGATGCTGTTCTTCCACATCCAGACTGAGCGTTTCGTAAGGCTCTAACACCTCGCCGTTTTCCTCTTTGAAGATAACCTGAGGTCGTGACACCGCCAGTTCGTAGCCTTCCCGGCGCATGGTTTCAATGAGTACAGACAGATGTAACTCACCTCGACCAGAGACCCGAAAGCGATCCGGATCAGCAGTTTCTTCCACGTTCAGGGCGACGTTATGCGACGCTTCCGTAAACAGGCGTTCACGGATCTGACGGCTGGTGAGAAATTTACCTTCTTTGCCAGCCAACGGTGAATTGTTGACGCAGAAAAGCATCGACAGCGTAGGCTCATCTACCGACAAAGGCGGTAACGCTTCAACGTGATCCGGATCGCAAAGCGTATCGGAGATACCGATACCGGCAATCCCGGTCACACAGACGATGTCTCCAGCGGTTGCCCGCTCCTGCTCCACCCGCTCAAGGCCACTGTAGCCATAGACCGTCATGATTTTGCCTTTGCGCTGCTTTCCGTCCCGGTCAACCACGATAACCGGCTGGTTGCGCCGCAACGAACCGCGGGTAACACGTCCGACACCCATGACCCCTTCGTAAGTGGAATAACCCAGGGAGGTAATCTGCATCTGCAGACCGCCATCACTGTCTACATCCGGCGGCGGTACTTCGGCAACAATCAGATCCAGCAGCGGCGCCATGTCTCCTGCCATCTGGTCAAGCTCGGTACCTGCCACACCCTGCAGCGCGGAGGCGTAGATAACGCTGAAATCCAACTGTTCTTCCGTACCACCCAGGCTGTCAAAAAGGTCAAACACCTCATCCATGACGCGATAAGGTTCCGCTCCGGGCCGGTCAATTTTATTCACCACCACAATTGGTTTCAGCCCAAACCCAAAAGCTTTCTGGGTCACAAACCGTGTTTGCGGCATAGGCCCATCCACTGCATCCACCAACAGGATGACCGCATCAACCATAGACAGAATACGTTCTACCTCGCCGCCAAAATCCGCATGTCCAGGCGTGTCCACAATATTGATACGGGTGCCGTTGTAATCAATGGAAGTGTTTTTAGACAGAATCGTAATGCCCCGTTCTTTTTCAAGGTCATTGCTGTCCATGACGCGTTCGGCGCCGTGCGCGGCCAGCAGACCTGTCTGTTGCAGCAGTTTGTCAACCAGGGTGGTTTTACCGTGGTCAACGTGGGCGATGATGGCAACGTTTCTGACGTTAGGATTAGACACTGGACTGCGTGGCCTCTTAATATTTTCAGTGGGGGAAGAAAAACGGCGGCGATTATGGCGGAACAGCGTCGCACTGTCGCGCCTATAATGCAGAGATTTGATCCATCCATGAGAGAAGTCCGCATCATACCTGCACCATTTGTTGCCATTGAGGTGCAGGATCCGCCATGCACCGAAGGGTTCAATCACAGATTCCGCCTAACTCAGCGCTAAAAGAGGGCGCGCAGGCGGAAAATGCCCCATGTTGGTGCATAATTCCGGACAATCTCCTGTGCAACCCCTTATATTGGGTGCATCTCCGTGGCACACTTCTTGCTCTTCAAATCGCGCACCATAATGCACACCGTTCAACGCTTGCGCTGCGAACTTTTAATCTTCGAGTAGAGAAGGAGACACACACAAAAATGAAATCAAAATTAGAATATATCTGGCTCGACGGCTACCACCCGACTCAGAGCCTGCGCAGCAAAACCCAGGTTCGTAAAGACTTTGGCGGCACCCTTGAGGAGTGTCCGATGTGGTCATTCGACGGCAGTTCCACGCGCCAGGCGGAAGGCGGCGATTCTGATTGCCTGCTGCAACCTGTCTTCATTTGCCCGGATCCGGATCGCAAAAGCGCCTATCTTGTCATGTGTGAAGTCCTCAACGCCGACGGTACGCCACATGCATCCAATGGCCGGGCAACCATCGACGACGATGATGACGACTTCTGGTTCGGTTTCGAACAGGAATATTTCCTCTGGGACATGGACACCAATCTGCCTCCCGGTTTCCCGCACAACGGTTACCCACAGCCACAGGGCCCTTACTATTGTTCCGTGGGTGCCAAGAATGCCTACGGCCGGGATTGTGTTGAGGAACACATGGATCTGTGCCTCGAAGCAGGCCTGAACCTGGAAGGTATCAATGCGGAAGTTGCCGCCGGACAGTGGGAATTTCAGGTCTTCGCAAAAAGTGCCAAACGCGCTGGCGATGAGACATGGGTTGCCCGTTATCTGCTGGAGCGCACCGGAGAGCGTTATGGCTATGCCATTAACTGGCATCCGAAACCGCTTGGCGACACAGATTGGAATGGCAGCGGTATGCACGCCAACTTTTCCAACAGTGTTATGCGTGAATCCGGTAAAGAAGAAACGTTCACCAAAATCTGCGAAGCTTTTGGACGCAACATCGAACGTCATATCAGCGTTTACGGCGAACACAATGAGCATCGCCTGACCGGTAAACACGAAACACAATCCATCGATATGTTCAGCTACGGGGTTTCCGACCGCGGTGCGTCTATTCGTATTCCGATCACCACCATGACCGATGGATGGGTAGGTCGCCTGGAAGACCGGCGCACAGCGTCTAACGCAGACCCCTACAAAGTGGCCGCAGCCATTGTCAAAACCACCAAGGAAGGCCTGGCCAGCTGATTCTGGACAGCTTTTACGGTTGTATTACAAAGCCCTGCTAACAACAGGGCTTTTTTTTGCGGATTTGTGGTCCAATAGTCGCACTGGCGCATTTTTTCAAGGCAGACTCACACCATGAACGCACCTCTGTTACATTCAGACCGCCCCATCACACTGATCTGTTTGCTGACCATAGCCTTCATCACATGGGTATCTCCTGTGTCCGCCGCGATTTACAAAACCACCGACGCCCAGGGCAACGTGGTTTTCACCGACATTCCGCCCAGGGATAACGCCCAGTCTGTGGAGCTGACCCAGGGCAATCTGTACCAACCGGCGCTCTCCAGCCCGGCAGCCACGCCAGCCTCACCTGATGCGCAAGCAGAGCAGGATCCTGCAGCAGATGCACCCAGTGCAGGCTATGACAGGATTGCAATTACCTCTCCCGCACATGATGAATCCCTGCGGGAGAATACCGGCAATATCAACGTCACAGTTGCCATGGATCCGGCCCTTGATACCTCCGCGGGCCATCGCCTGCAGGTGCTTGTTGATGGCCAGGTCGCCGGCGAAGCTCCTGGTGCAACAATTTCATTGCAAAACGTAGACCGTGGCACACATACACTGATCGCTCAGGTGATCGACGCCAACAACAGCGTGCTGGCGAGTTCCGATGCCGTGGTGGTGCACCTGCATCGCTATTCGATTCTCAATGCTCCGGGCAAAAAACCCGCGGGATAACCCTTTTTCCGACATTCTCCTTGACCCAAATTAGGGCATGCCCTAATTTGGTGCGCTCTGGCGCCCATATAAGTCTCTCAAGGCCCGCACGCTTTTCACCGGCCAGGCTGAGAAGTAGGCCTTGAACAGTCACTTTACGGCGAAGTAGCTACTTACTAACTTCCTGTCGAAAAAGCGGCCCGAAAGTTGCTTAACAACCGGATTGGGGACTGACTGTTATGTCGATGGATACTTATAAACAAATACTCGACAACATGGTGACCGCGGTTCTGGTCATCGACGAGAGCCTGCGCATCGAGAATGTAAATTCCGCGGCGGAAAACCTCCTGCATACCTCAGCCGCCCACGCTATCGGTCTTCCCCTGCATCAGCTCATCATGCGTGCGGATGAAATTATCCCTTCCCTGCAGAACGCGCTGGAACAGGGTCAGCCTTATACAGAACGGGAAGCCACCCTCAGGCTGCCGGACAACATCACCGAAGATGTTGATTTCACGGTTTCGATCCTGAACCGTCCACCGGATGGCCCGCGCTCGCTGGTTCTGGAACTGCAGGCGCTAGCCCGCCTGAAACGCATCAACAAAGATGGCGCTTCCGTCGCCCGCCAGGAAACCGCACGTCAACTCATTCGCGGCCTGGCTCACGAAGTCAAGAACCCTCTGGGTGGTATTCGCGGCGCAGCGCAGTTACTCGAACGCGAACTGCCGGAAGAAGACCTCAAAGAATATACCGGTGTCATCATCAGCGAGGCGGACCGGCTCAAAGAACTGGTCGACCGTATGCTGGGGCCTCAGCGTGAGTTAACACTTACTCCGGTGAACATCCTCAAGGTGTTTGAACATGTCATCCAGCTGATCGAGGTCGAACGTCCCGACACCATCAGATGGATACGTGACTATGACCCGAGCCTGCCTCACGTTGAGGCTGACGAAGCACAGATCATTCAGGCGATCCTCAATATCCTGCGCAATGCCTCACAGGCCCTGCAGAACACCGAAGACCCACAGATTCTGTTGCGCACCCGGGTGGTCAGACAATTCACCATCGGGGCTCGCAGGCACCGCATGGTGATGCAGCTGGACATCGCCGACAATGGTCCGGGGATCGACCAGGAACTCGAAGATCGAATTTTTTTCCCGATGATCAGCGGTCGGCCGGATGGCACCGGGCTTGGCCTTGCGATCACACAGAACATAATTTCTCAACATCACGGTTCTATACAGGTGAATTCGCGCCCGGGGCAGACCTGCTTTTCAATTTACCTGCCTTTTCAACAAACCCTGGCGTCAACAGCCAGGCAATCGTGAGCACAACGATGGATATGCAAAATGAATGAAAACGTCTGGGTCATCGACGACGACCGATCAATCAGATGGGTACTCGACCGTGCTTTAAGTCAGGCAGGTATTCCCATTACTGCCTTTAATACCGCTGATCAGGCTATGCACCATCTGCATAACGAGGCGCCGCTGGCCATCATCACGGACGTGCGGATGCCCGGCATGTCCGGGCTGGAATTTCTCGAGCAGGTGCAGGCGTCCCATCCGTCGGTGCCAATCATCGTCATGACAGCGCATTCAGACCTGCAGAGTGCCGTCGCCTCGTTTGAACAGGGCGCGTTCGAGTATCTTCCCAAACCGTTCGATGTCGATGAGGCGGTGGCTGTTGTGCAGCGCGCTATTGCACATTCGCAGGAGTCCGGCGGGCTCGACGTTACACAAAGTGAACCCGCACCTGAAATCATCGGCCAGGCCCCCGCGATGCAGGAAGTTTTCCGCGCCATCGGCAGGTTATCCTCATCAAACGTTTCCGTTCTCATCAACGGGCCGTCAGGATCCGGCAAAGAACTGGTTGCCAAAGCCCTGCACCGTCACAGCCCTCGGGCCAGCAGTCCGTTTATTGCCTTGAACGTTGCCGCTATTCCGGATGAGTTAATCGAAAGCGAGTTATTTGGACACGAAAAGGGCGCTTTTACCGGCGCTAACGCGCGTCGTGTTGGGCGCTTCGAACAGGCCGACGGCGGTACTCTGTTTCTGGACGAAATCGGCGACATGCCGTCTACGGCGCAGACAAGGCTGCTCAGAGTGCTGGCTGAAAATGAGTTTTATCGAGTAGGCGGCCATCAGTCCGTGCAGGTGGACGTGCGCATCATTGCAGCCACTCACCAGAATCTGGAAGCGCTGGTCACCCAGGGCAAATTTCGCGAAGACCTGTACCACCGGCTTAATGTCATCAGGGTCCATGTCCCGCCACTGGCGGAGCGCCGTACGGACATTCCGGTTCTGGCGCGCCATTTTCTTGAAGCTGCCGCCCGGGAGCTGGGCGATGAGGCAAAACGTCTGGCGCCTGAAACAGAAGATTACCTGACCCTGCTGCCCTGGCCGGGAAATGTTCGCCAGCTTGAAAACACCTGCCGCTGGCTGCACGTCATGGCCAGCTCGCGCATCATTCTGGTTGAAGACCTGCCTTCTGAACTGCAACAGACCACCACCAGCAGCGCAGAAGCTGACTGGGAGAGCGGTCTGGAACTGTGGGCCACACAACTCCTGGACAGTGCAGAGAGCATTCCGTTACTCGATGCTGCCATGCCGCGATTCGAACGCATCATGATTACGGCAGCCTTAGGCAAAACCGGCGGCCGCAAGAAAGACGCCGCTGAACTTCTGGGTTGGGGACGGAATACGTTAACCCGGAAGATGCAGGAACTGGAAATGTAGGCAGCTGTGCTGTGCCGTTGGTGTGAATGGGCTTCAGGGTGTTGCCTGCACCAGCACCTCGCGCTGCGCCACCTGACTGCCTGCTGAACAACTGCCAACACTGTTGAGGGTGTAATAAATGCGACCTCGAACCGTTTCGCTACTGCAGGATACTTCCGCCTGACAAGCCGGCAGACCGGCTAAGCTCGAAAAATCAAAAGTCTGGCCTGCACAGCCGCCCACACCTGTTGGTGCAAACACTCTGTTCAGGCCCAGCTGAGCGCCATTACCTGCCGCAAGCATCGCCCGCTGGTTCAACGTCTCCAACGCAGTACTGCCAGCGCCAAGGGCGACACTGCGGGTGATCGCAACCGTCAGAACTGCAACTATCGTGATCAGAGCGATGGCAGCTACAAGCCCGGCACCAGCAACCCTATGCGGCCCACTAAGGTACATTGCGCACCTGCACATTTGCTGCGACATCAAACACAACATCACCCAGCCCCAGCTGAAGGTTCAACTGCACCAGCGCATTGCGCTGCAAACTGACAGGCGCAACGTTAAAGGTCGCAAGGGCTGATCGAGCCATCAGACTGCGTCCAGGCAGGCTTGCAGGCAGATCCGCCGGCCCGGGCTGCGCAGCCCGAAAACCATAATCGCCATAGCGATAAAGGTTGCCCGCATCCATACAATAGCTCACTGGTTCGTCTACCCAGAACAGGCGGTTGCCTGCGGAAGGGGCTGGAAACTGATGTGGGCTATCGAATAGAACAGTCACCTCACCCAACATATCCGGTGCGCCGAGAGTTACGGCTGAACTGATCACACTCCGGGCTGCCAACACATAAACATTGGCACCGTTTCCAACCGCGATGCGCAGTCCGTTGAGGCCGGCCACATCTGGAGGCACCACCTGCATCGTTAACGCAGGTGCCGCCACGGGCAGATCAAGATAGGCTGAGCCGGCCACAACCGGTACAAACTCAAGACATTGGCTGTTGCTGCGGATGCTGCCAGGCAACGCATTACGCACCGATCTGGCCATACGCTCAAGGGTAAAACGGGCACGCTGCGCCACCGCCTGACGATCCTGAACATCCGCGTACCCTTCACTGGAGCGACTGATGAAATACACTGATCCGAGTGCCAGAATACCCAGAATCGCAATCACCACCACCATCTCCACCAGGGTGAATCCGGTATTCAAACGCAACAGCTTCACTAGTAGTTGCCTCTGATCATAACAAACGGTCGTATGTGCCCGTCAGGCGTGGTGACGGTCAGGGATACTATTTTTGCATCCGATGCATCATCGAGATGCCAGGCTGCCACTTGCGTTGCACTGGCATAAGAGACATCCACTGCTACGGCAAAACCGGCAAATCCCGGCATCACCTGATTTAACCCATCTCGCGGCGGGGAATCCAACAAGCCATGATAATCATCAACATCATCAAAGTGTTCGCGGCTTTCTGTATCCGGTCCCAGGCTGCTGCAGGGAACAGCGGTCTGACAGGGCGGCGTGCCTCCTGTGGGTGTCACCTCATCGTAACGGCGCGCCTGGATTTCTTCGAGATACGCCTGAGCGACGTAAACCACTTTGGCTTCGAGCAGACCGTCAGCAGAACGCGAGAACGCAAATCCCAATGCGCTGGCCATCGCCAGCGCGGCAATGCTGACGATCATCATGGCAACAATCGTTTCTACCAGGGTAAAACCGCTACTGACAAGCTTGTTCACTGACATACCCTATAGGCTGGACACATAACAACAGTTCCGTATCTCCGGCCAAACGAACAGTTATGCCGGCTTCTGGCGTGAGCACGAGCGCATCGATGGACGCCGCAACGAGGTCACCTTTACCCTCGAACGTCATCTGCCAGACGCTATGCGCCGGCAAAGGATATACATTGGCGTTGTTGGCAAGGCTGAGGCTGACGTTCGCCAGGGAAACCTCCGTAGAACGCAGGATCGCTGTTGGGGTAGCCACCTGCAGGGTCAGAAACTCTGTATCAGGAAGGAGAGTTAAGGTCACTGGTGCGCGGCGGCTTTGCGCGGCCTGCGCGGCAAAATGAACCTGCGCGGCCAATGTGCCGGCCAGTACGCTGGGCGCAAAAATGTCGGGTTTTGAGAATCGACTGAGCGCCGTAGCGCTCAGAATCGATACCAGGATGATTACAACAACAAGTTCTACAACCGTAAAGCCTTGAGCTTGTCGCCAGCTGGTCACACACATCGGGCTGAACTCAGCCCACTTGATCAGGGTATGGCTACAGGCGTGTTTTGTGTCACGTTGCCTGTGTCAGTTTCGTAGGTGAAAAACGCCACTGTCTGACCAGAGGCATTGCTCTGCGCAGTGTAGTAATACTCACAATCTACCCCGTTGCGTACTGCTGTGTAATCCGTCCCGCTACCGTCGATCGCAGCAAGGCTGGCTGCGCTGCTGACAGTAGGCGCACTCTGCAGCAACCCGGTAAACACCGTGGCACAGTCTGCCGAATCCGCGGGCACGTTGCCGGTCTGGCTGACAGTACTGTAGGGAAAGCCCTGAGGTGTTGTACGCAGGTTGTTAAAGTCCGGTGCTGGGGTGCCGGCAACGGCCTGACCTTCAGCAATCCATTGTGCATGGTACAGCGCTACACCTGTGGAAAAACCACCTAACACACCTTCAAAGGCGGCGGCGTGGGCGTCATCGTCAATATCGATGAATCGTGGCAGTGCGGTGGCGGCAAGAATGCCGAGCAATATGATGACGACGACCAGTTCTACTATCGTAAAACCCTGTTGCCGGGAATTATTCTTTCTCATCTGGGCTCCTTTTAAACAAAGCGTCAATAACAAGCAGTTCACGGTGAGCTCCTGTGTTATGCAGAACCTCTGTTTAAAGGGTAGACGCAATTTTCAATTTTGCGAGCAGATAGCGTTATTCATCACACTCAGTTTGCGACGCTGTTCAAATCCCACAACGGCAAAAATACGCCTAACGCCATAATCAGCACCAGGCCAGCAATACCAATAATCAGTACTGGCTCCAACGCATCCGTCATACCTTTGAGCGCATAGGATACTTCTTCTTCGTAGAACGAAGCCGCCTGGTCAAGCAGCTCATCCATGGTGCCGGTCTCCTCGCCAACAGCCATCATCTGCAACACAACCGGCGAAAACAATCTGGCCTGACGAGCGGTTGCGGTAATACCTTCGCCACGTTCGATGCCATGACGCATGTCATCAATTCGCTGTGCAAAATAATCGCTGCCGATTGCTCTGGCGACAATTTTTAATCCCTGGTTAAGCGGCACCCCGGCGCGGGACACCATGGCAAAGGTGTGGCAGAAACGGGACAGATAAATGCGCTCAAAGATGCTGCCGAGCACAGGGATACGGATTTTCATGCCATGCCAGCGCAGGCGCCCAGCGGGCGTTTTCAAATACGCCAGCCAGCCCCAGACAAAGCCGATGCCAGTCAGCAGCAGCAGCGGCCAGAACCGCACAAAAAAATTACTGACGGAAAGTATTGCCTGAGTCTGCCAGGGCAGGTCCGCACCATACTTGGCAAAAACGTTAGCAAACGCAGGAATGACAAACATGTTCAGGATGACGATGGCTATCGAAATCGTCACCATGACAAACATCGGATAACGAGTAGCGGCCTGAATACGTTGGCGCGTCTCACGTTCCAGTTCAAGGTAACTGGCAATCTGCCGAAACGCAGCATCGAGCCGACCGGTATTTTCCCCGACGTGAATCAGGGCAACAAACAGTTCACTGAACACCAGTGGATGTCGACCCATGCTGGAAGCAATGTCCATACCGGATTCAAGATGGGTCGCAACATCCTGCAGCACCTCTGAAAAATAAGCATTTCTGCTTGACTCAGCCAGGGTGACAACTGCTTTAACTACGGAGATACCCGCCTTGGTCAAACTGGCCATCTGCAGGGCAAAGACCACCAGCTCATTGGTTTTGACACGGGGTTTCAGCTGCAGCCAACCGGCTTTTTTTGGCGCATTATCCGGCGCTTCCGCACTTTCGATCTTCAAGGGCAGCATGCCAGCTGCACTCAGCTCCTGCGCGACCGCACCAGGATTCAGGCCAACTCTGAAGCCGGACGTCAGCTCGCCGGTGGATGATTTAGCTTTGAACAGGTACCGGGGCATAGTCAGTGTGTTGGGTCCAGACCCAGCTCTATGGAGGGCTTGACATGCAACTCATGCGCCTGACGCAGGGTATCCTCCAGCTTGGCATGCGCCACATCCCATAGTTCTTCTTCCTGTCCCGACAGCGCCATCACTTCGGCCAGGGAGGTCTCACCCTGCACCGCATATTTGAGCGCGCACTGCACCAGCGGCGCAAAGTCAGGCTGCGCCTCAGCCAGTCTGCTGAAGGTTGCTGTATCATCTGCCCGCAGCGCATCCGCCATGGGGCCATCCAGCTCCAGCAGCTCAAAAACACCCAGGCGACCGAAATAGCCCGTACGGTTACATTGATTACAGCCTTTGCCTTTTGAAAACGTGTAGTTCGATTCGCTCAGACCCGGAGCCGCCGCCTGCAACCAGGCCAGCTCATGGCTATCCGGCTGATACGGCGCGCTGCAGCGGTCGCACAGTTTACGCACCAGACGCTGAGCAACAATCGCACGCACGGACGCCGCTACCATGTAGCCTTCTATACCGATATCAATCAGTCGCAACGCAGACGAGATAGCGTCATTGGTATGCAGGGTAGACAATACCAGGTGGCCGGTCATGGCCGCCCGCAAAGCAATTTCTGCGGTTTCACCATCACGAATTTCACCAACCAGCAGGATGTCCGGATCCTGACGCAGCGTAGATCTGAGAACCCTGGCAAAATCGAAGCCAATTTTCGACATCACCTGAACCTGATTGATCCGTTCCAGCTGATACTCAACAGGGTCTTCTACGGTGATGATTTTTTTCTCTGGTGTGTTGAGGGCATTCAACGCGCCATAAAGTGTTGTGGTTTTGCCGCTGCCGGTGGGACCTGTGACCAGCACCAGGCCGTTTGGTCTATTGATCAGCCAGTGAAAGCGGTCGAGCATCTCCGGCGGCATGCCGATCTGATCGAGACGGGTTTGACCACTACTGTGATCGGCTAAACGCATGACAACCGATTCTCCGGTTGTCGTTGGCAGCGTGCTCAAACGGATATCGACGCTTTTGTTTTTCAGTTTTATTTCAATACGACCATCCTGTGGCAGACGCTTTTCCGATATGTCCAGCCCAGCCATCAGTTTCAGACGACTGACAAGTGCACCTGATATGCGACGCTCGTTCAGAATCTGCTCGTGCAGGACCCCGTCGACCCGCTGCCGAAGGCGCAGTACTTTTTCGTCAGGTTCTATGTGTACATCCGATGCGCGCACCTGTACCGCGTCTTCCAGGATGGATTGCAACAGCCGAGCAACCGGTGAGTCTTCATCTTCGTTTGCATCAAAATTCGACAAACTGAATTCATCCACACTCAGCTCACCGTCCAGCTCACTGGCAAAGCTGACGATATCACTGGTGCGGCGATAGGCACTGTCCAACAGCGTCAGGAGCTCTGACTCCCGCACAACGGCCACAGCCATAGCTCGATGCAGCTGTCTCTGTAACTCATCGAAAGCAAAAATATCTATCGGGTCAGCCATACCTACCAGCAGTTGATCACCCTGTTCGCGCAGAACAATGGCTCGATAACGCCGCGCATAGGTTTCCGGTAACAGAGCCACCAGAGCCTCATCGTATTCAAAATCTTTCAGGTCAATGAAGGGCACGCCCAGCTGTTCCGACAGAAAGCCCAGCAGGCGTTCTTCCTCTACAAAGCCTTTGTCCACCAGAATGCGGCCGAGTTTAACGCCGGAGTCTTTCTGTTCAGCCAGAGCAACACGGAGCTGCTCGTCGGTGATGTCACCGCTGGCGACCAGCAGATCACCGATGCGGATTTTCGGGCCGCCACGCACGCTTAACCTCGACGCCGCATCTGGTCACGCAGCATTGCGGTACGCGTGGCGCTTTCGCCCAGCAGTGTTGACTGTGTACCGATTTCCACAACAATAGGCTTGAGCAGAATCACCAGTTCACTTTTGATCGAACTCTGATTCTTCTGCTTGAACAGACTGCCCACAACCGGCAGCTGTTTGAGCCAGGGCACGCCAGCATTTACATCTCGACTGCTGTTCTGCATGAGACCACCAATCACAACAATCTGGCCACTGGACGCTTTCACGATACTGTCCGATTCCCGAATCGTGCTGGAAGCCAACGGCACCAGCTGACCACCAATGAGCTTGAGTTGTTCAGTGACCTCACTGACCGTCGGGTGCACATGCAGAATCACCTCGTTATCTGCACTGATCTGCGGCGTGACGTCCAACGCAATGCCGGAGAAAAACGGCGTCAGCTCAGGTGAATCATTGATGTTGATGGAATTGCCAGCAGTAATCGTATTCGAAGAGATGTCGGTGACAAAAAACTCATCGCTGCCCACCTTAATCACCGCCTTCTGATTGTTTACCGTGGCAATTCTGGGACTGGACAGCACCTGCACGCTGCCCTGGGTTGCCAGCAGATCCAACGTTGCCTCAAAGTCACTGAACGCGGCATTGAGCGAGAAGGCAGTGCCAAGCGGATTGAATATATTGTTCTGTCCCGCAATCAGTTCACCGGCAACCGAACGCTCACTGCCCTGGGTAGTAATGACTGTGCCATCCTCAAGTACAGTGGTGACCGGCGCAAACGTACCGCCAGAGGCTTCACCAAACGTATTCCAGTTTATGCCGGCCTGAAATCCTTCGTTGAGGGTGACCTCGATGATTTTTGTTTCCAGCACCACCTGCCTGGACAACGAATTTTCGACCCGCAGCAGATAGTCTTCGATGGCACGCAGGGTATTCGGCTTGGCTTTTACAACCACCAGACCGACCTGAGGCGTGACCATAACGTTACTGCCTTCATCCATCGCGGCGATGCTGGAGAGCGTCGCTTCCAGTTCTTTCCAGAGGTCTGCCTCTCCAGTGGTATTCACAATAGTGCCGACAACACTCTGGTTACCGCCGCTGTTACCATTGCTGCTACCGTTAGAGGTATTGTTAGTGTTGTTACCGGAATTGTTACCGCCGTTGTTGTTACCGCTGTCACTGACTTTACCCGCGCTGACCTGGGTTTCAGATTGGCCACTGCGCGCGACATTCAGATAGTTCACGTGATAGATCTGCGTGCGCAGTACGTCTGGAAAAATCTGATACACATTATTCTTAAACACGAAGTCGTAGCTATAGACGTCCCGCATGACCTGCATGACATCGCTGACCGTCACATCTTTCAGAGAGAGCGTTACCATACCCGTCACTTCCGGATGCAGCACAAGGTTATACGGGGTACCCGCCACTAAGGATCGGAAAAACTCCGCAACCTCGGCATTCTCCACATGCAGGTCAAAAGTCGGTTCGTTGTCTGCTGTTGGTATAGACAGTGCTTCCGGCGTTATGGGTAAAACTTCAGCCGAGACACGCGGTGACGGTTGAGTCTGAGCCCCTTTGTCGAGCAGCATAATGGACTCATCAGCACTATCGGTGCTTTTCGCCAGATGCGGCCCTATCGAGCCCTGCAGAGAGGCACAGCCGCCACAGAACAGAATCGCCGGGAGTACCAAAAACTGATATTTCACTTTACTTCCTTGTTTATCCGGCCAGACCCCAGGTGCAGCTTAAGCTGCGGTTCCTGGCCAATCTGCACAAGTACGTTATCCGGCAACACTTCCACCAGCGCCAGACCACCTTTACGCTGGCCTTCAAGAAATACCTGCCCGTTGATGACTGCCAGACGTCGCTGTTCGCTGTATACAATTGAACTGAGCACAGGCAGTTGCTGCCGGGCGATAGCCGCAGCAACTGGCGCCACGTCTGCCGGTGGCCGGGTTGGGTCTTCAAATCCAAGAGCAGAGAAGCTCAAAGCCAGGCTGAAAACGCACAGGAAAAGATATTTATACACCTAACCACTCCTTTTCGCGGCTTAAGGTTTCCAGCTCAATTCGCACCAGAGCTTTGGGGTGCTCTTCCACCACATAATCAAAACGCCGCCAGGAAAACTGCCACTGTGCTGCTTCCAACGCGTTCAGGTAAGCAAGCACATCCAGGTAGCCGCCAACAAATTCAATCTCTACGGGATGTCTGTAGATAGTGACCTGAGGAGAATTCTGTTTGCTGCCTGTATCATCTGTGTCAGGACGGGTGGCCGCCGCCTGCAGAACAACCGGCTCGGAAGGCCGGCTGGCGAGCCGCACCAGCTTGAGGTCTTCAAATCCCTCTAATACGTCTTCCAGTAGATCGGGCACCTGTTCTGGCGCAATAAAGCGGTCCAACAACGCATCCAGCTCTTCCTGCTGCTCGACAATCACTGCCTGGAGCTGGTCCTGTCTTCGCTGCAATGCCAGTTTTGCAGGCGTTTTATCTTCAGCTCGCAAACGGATCTGCTCTGCCGCCTGTGTCTGCATGTCCCTGGTCAGGCTGTCGATGTTTTTGATCACGGTCACTTTTTTGTCAACAACAACGCCGCCAAACAGGGTGAACCACACGCCACCAGTAAAGGCGAACAGCGTCAGGCTGATCAGGATGCGTTCACGTAAGCTGCAGGCTTCAAACTGAGCCAGCAGGTGTTTCATATACTCCTTCATCCCGACACAGCTCCATCTGGACTGACAATAATGAATTCGGAAAGTGACGCATCCGGCAACGCGGTGATCTCGACATGCCTGAATCGTTGCCCGCGAAACTGTTGCTGCTCAGACAGGTTGCGCAGCATGACGGGTACAAGACTTGCATCCGAGGTCGCGCCCTTCAGGTTGATTTCGCGTGTTGCGCCATGGACGATTGAAATTTCACTCAGCCATAACCTGTCGACCCGTGCGTCGCTCAGCGCCGCCAGATAAGGTGAAAAACTCAGGCTCTGCTGGCGTTGCAACAGATCCACCAACAGTGCCTGTTGATCCTGCTGCTTTGACAGTTCTGCCACCTGGGCCTCTAAAGCGATGGGTGGTTCGGTGTTCGCGCGATAAACCGAATTGGCTTCGCGGACCCGTTGTACCTCCGCGCGGGTAGACATTTCCTCATCCTGCAGCCACCACAGAGATGCGCTTTGCCAGATGCTGACCAACACCAGAAACACGCTGAATCCAAGCCATGCCAACGCCAGTTGATTAGCGCCCAGCCGTTTACGGATCGGAGCAAGACTTGCATCAAGCAGATTTACCTGTTGCATTCAGGCCGCCTGCTCAACGCTCTGAGCAATGTGCTGCCGTAAAACACCACCCAGTGCCGGCAGACCCGCGGCAATGGCGTTAGCCTGGGCAGGTTGCAGGGCCTGCCAGTCAACGTGCTGCACATCCGGGTTGTGCAGCTGCAACGTCAGTTCTCCCGCCAGCACCTCCGCGATGGAACGCACCGGTATCGGCAGCATCTCTGTGAGATACCCTGTCACCCGCTCCGACCAGTCCTGTGTACAGGCGACGACCAGCATATTGCAGTGCGGCTGATTCATTGCGCTTTCGTAATAATCTATTGAGCGCTGTACCTGCAGCACCATCCGTTCCCGGAATTCTGCCCACCCGGGTTCAGAAAATTCGTCTGGCAGGCCGGAAACCCGTCGCGCCAGATACAACTCGTCGCCACGGGAGATGTTCACCAGACCACTGTTGCTGGTGAGACGCAACATGGCAATACTCTGGTCCGCGTGGGGGAAACATTGCCAGGTCAGGTTTCTTAAGCACAGCTCAGATGCGTCGATACTGGCCAGCTGCAGACCCGCGGAATTGACCTGAGATTGCAGCGTTTTCAGCAGTTCGGTCTTGAGAGACACCACAAACACCATCGGCCGCTCCCGGGAAGCGCTCCGGGGTAGCTCAAAAACATCCAGCGTGGCGTTTTCTACCGGATAATCCACCTGCTCCTGTATCGCCCAGCGCACCGCATCTTTCAGCTGCGCATCGTCAACATCAGGCCGATCGATCAAAGACACGTTATACAGTTCAGGGGCCAGCACCAGGTTAACCTGTTTGCGGGCGGCACAGCGCTGCAGCTGTAATGATTCAATCTGCCGCGCAAGCACCGTGTGAATGTCACTCAGGTGGTTGATCGGATCCGCTCGCAGAGCGACGGATAAGTGTCCATTAACGCCGCCGTAAGCTGTGGCAACGCCGCGGCCGGACAGATACACCGCAATCTGTTCGGCGGCGCAAGGCTGCACAGCTACCGCCTCGGAAAACCGAGATTTGAGTTGTTGCATCCATGCAACTGCTGAATTCACAGACGTCTCCGGCAAAAAATGGAATATCGTGAATTGAGTATAGAAAGGTTTTCATATTTCGCAGGCGCGCCGGAAGCTGCTCTCGTACAATGCCGCCATGCCTTTTGACGTTGTCCTTTTTGAACCCGAGATTCCGCCTAACACGGGCAATATCGTCCGTCTCTGCGCAAACACCGGCGCGCGACTGCATCTGATTGAACCCCTGGGATTCGAATGGGACGACCGCCGTCTGCGACGCGCAGGTCTGGATTATCACGAACTGACCAACGTCTCCCTGCACAAGGACTATGCCGCGTTTCTTGACATCGTGCATCCGCAACGCCTGTTCGGCTGCACCACTAAAGGTCAGGTACTGCATACCGAGCCGCAATATCAAAAAGGTGATGCCCTGATGTTCGGGCCGGAAACCCGCGGCCTGCCCGACCGTGTGCTTGACACGATCAGCGCAGATCAGAAGATCCGCATTCCCATGCAGGCCCGGTCACGGTCGTTGAACCTTGCCAATGCGGTATCCATTATTCTGTACGAAGCCTGGCGACAGGTGGGCTTCAGCGGCGGCGCCTGAAAGCCCCGTCAGCGGCGCTCCGGCTCAGTGTTGTACCGGGGCATCCTGCTGCGCACTGGCTTTGTGCATCGCCTGAGCATAGAGTGCTTCAAAATTCACCTGCGCCAGCTGCATCGCCGGAAATCCACCGCGCACCACCAGGCTGTCCAGATTTTCGCGCACATAAGGGAACAGCGTGTTGGGGCAGGCGATACCAATCACCTGACGCAGCTGCTGCGCATCCACCCCGCTGATCACAAAAATACCGGCGTAGTGCACCTCCGCCACAAAGGCAACCCGATCGCCTTCGCGTTTTGACGTGACGGTCACCGCCAGCACCACTTCGTGCCGGTTGTCACCCAGGTTATTGACCGTTGTATTGATGTCGACCTGGGTTTCCGGGCGCCACTTTTCAGAAAAGATACCGGGCGCACCCGGCGATTCGAAAGAGGCATCTTTCAGATAAAGGCGCTCAATACGCAGCTTAGGCTGCGCAACCGCGCCTTCGTTGTCTGTGTCGCTCATTTTTTCACCACCGGCAGGTTCTGCGCGCGCCAGTCTGCAATACCGCCACGCAGGCGGCTGACCTGCTCAAAGCCCGCCTTACGCAACTGCGTGCCGGCAGATCCCGAATGCTGTCCCATTTTGCAGGCCAGTACGATTGGCTTCGCTTTATAAGCGTTTAACTCATCCATACGGCTTTCAAGGGCGGCAAACGGGATGTTGATGGCATCAACAATATGACCCGCCTCAAATTCGGCTTTGTCACGCAGATCAACCACCACGGCATTTTCGTTGTTGACCAGCTGCACCAGTTCCTGGGCACTGACAGCAGCACCACCGCGACTCATTTCATTGCGTATGAACAACGCCAGCAGCACCACAAAGGCACCAACAAGAAAGGGGTGATTGCTGATAAACGCAAACAGCTGCTCCATACGAGAATTCCGGTACTTGCATTATTTTGACCGGCGCGATTATACACACCGTGACAGGGGATATTTGCTAGAATTGCGCGTCAAAAATGACAGCAGTTGAAATATGCGCCAAGTGAATTTACTCGTCGTACTTGACGGATTTGGTTACAACGAAGCCACCGAACACAATGCCATCGCCCTCGCCGACACCCCAACCTGGGATGCGTTGTGGGCCCAGCAGCCACATACCCTCATTTCCGGCTCCGGCGAAGACGTCGGCCTGCCCGCTGGCCAGATGGGCAATTCCGAGGTCGGGCACATGAATCTGGGGGCCGGGCGCGTGGTTTATCAGGATTTTACCCGCATCAATCGGGCCATCGAGCAGGGTGAGTTTGTCAACAACCGCAGCATCAATGCGGCGTTCAGAAAGCTTGATAAGTCCGGTGGCGCATTACATGTCATGGGTCTGCTGTCCCCGGGCGGCGTGCACAGCCACGAGGATCAGATTTTTGCGCTGCTTAAAGGCGCAGCGGAACGCGGCCTGACTAAAATCTATCTGCACGCCTTTCTGGATGGTCGCGACACCCCGCCGCGCAGCGCTGAGGCGTCCGTTCGCGCCGCTCAAAATCTGTTCAAAACCCTGGGCGTCGGTCAGATTGCGAGCCTGGTGGGGCGTTATTACGCCATGGATCGCGATAACCGCTGGGATCGACAGGAACAGGCCTACAACCTGATTGTCCGCGGTGAGGCGCCTTTCCATGCCAGCAACGCCCTGGATGGCCTCAAGCAGGCGTACAAGCGGGACGAAAACGATGAATTTGTACAGCCTACTGCAATCCATGACGCAGACGAGGTGCCGGTGGCACTACATCCGGAAGATGTCGTCATTTTCATGAATTTCCGCTCCGATCGCGCGCGCCAGCTCACCCGCGCCATGACCGACCCGGATTTTGATGGTTTCAAACGACGCAGCTTTGTGCCGGTCACCGAATTTGTCACCCTCACCCGCTACGCAGACGACATCAGGCTACCCTGTGCCTTCGACCAGCAGCATTTCAGCAATACCCTGGGTGAATACCTGGCTAAGCTTGGCAAAACCCAGCTGCGCATCGCCGAAACAGAAAAATACGCGCATGTGACGTTTTTCTTTTCCGGTGGTGTCGAAACCCCCTATGAAGGTGAGGAGCGGGTGCTGATACCGTCCCCTGACGTGGCCACCTACGACCTGCAGCCTGAAATGAGCGCGCCTGAGGTGACCGACAAACTGGTCGCCGCCATCGAATCCGGTGCTTACGATGTGATTATCTGCAACTATGCCAATGGCGATATGGTGGGTCACACCGGCCAGTTGGGGCCGGCCAGAAAAGCGGTGCAGACTCTGGATGCGTGCCTTGCCCGGCTCACTGACGCCATCAACCGAAGCGGCGGGCAGATGCTGATCACGGCAGATCATGGCAACGTGGAGCAGATGAGAGACACCACCACCCAGCAGGACCACACCGCCCACACGCAGAATCCTGTGCCCCTGGTGTATGTCGGTCCTCAGGCTGTGACATTCACCGACAACGGCACCCTGTCTGATGTTGCGCCTACGCTGCTCGATCTGATGCACATCGAGATTCCGGAGGAGATGACGGGCCATTCGCTGGCAAACATCAGAACCCAGCTGCGCGCATAATTTCAGTTTCTGCTCAAGCAGATGGAGATCAAATCACCGATAGATCACTGGCCGTCCGGCAGCAGACCGCTCAGGCTGGGGCTCATTGCACTGCTGTGCCTCTTTACCCATAGCGGCAATGCCGCAGCAGCAGACTCGGCGGCAACCGCGGCGGAACTGAAATCTACCGTTGAGCGGCTCAATGCGCTGGATCAGTGGTTCAGCGAAGCAGAGCAGCAGCGCGCCATCTGGCTGGTTGAACTGCAACGACAGGACCGCGAAATTGCCCGGGTTAACCTGCAGGTAGCGGACATCAGGACCCAGGTGCAGGAAACGACGTCTGCGCTGGAAGCACTGCAGCAGCACCAGTTGAAGCTCAATGAGCAACGTCGCACCCAGGCGCGCCTGATTGCCGAACACGTAAGCGCTGCCTACCGTCTGACAGGCCAGGACTTTCTCAAACAGCTGTTGAACCAGGAATCACCGGACACCTTTGCCCGCATGATTCGCTACCACCGCCATTTCAGCGAATCGCGCCTGGACGTCATGGCCCAATACCAGGCCACGCTGGCGGAGCTTGAGAACAACAATCGCAAACTGGTTGAACAGCAGGCTGCGCAGAGCAGTCAACAGAAAGAACTTGTTGGTGAACAGCAGACCCTGGCATCCGAGCGCAGCAAACGCTCTGCACTGATCGATCAGCTGGATGCGGAAACCGAATCCAAAACCCGCGACTACGAGCAGCTGAAAAAAGATCGCAACCGCCTGGAGCAGCTCCTGGCGGAATTGCGACGTCGCGATACCGAACTGGACGGCAGCGCCTTTACCGCAGCCAAAGGCACGTTGCCGATGCCGGCCGCGGGGCCTATCCGTCACGCCTTCGGCGCATCCAGGGCTGGCGGACGTTTGCGCTGGCATGGTATTGATATTGCCGCAGAACAGGGCGCACCGGTAACGGCTGTGTTTCGCGGCCGCATTATCTTTTCAGACTGGTTGCGCGGCTTTGGCCTGCTGACCATTGTAGACCATGGCAGCGACTATATGACGTTGTACGGGCACGCTGACGTCCTGTATAAAAAGGTGGGCGACTGGGTGGAGAGCGGCGAGGTGATTGCCGGTGCCGGCAACAGCGGCGGCACCCAGGACACTGGAATTTACTTTGAAGTGAGACACAAAGGTGATGCCAAAGATCCAATCAACTGGGTGGCGCGTTAACACAACGGTCAGTCGCGCTCATCCTTGCACACTGGTTCTGTGCGCCCTGCTGCTTACACTGTCACTCAAAATGCAGGTCAGCGCCCAGACAAATCCTATGCCGACAGCGGACCTGCCGGTGGGTCAGACACTTACCAAAGCGCGGCACAACAATGGTCAGTACATCAGCTGGCGGGAACATATTATTGACGACCCTGAACTGGCCGGCATGGACTTGAGCGGCAGTGACGGCCTGGCGGTGGCGGATCTCGACCTGGACGGCTGGCCCGATATCGTCTCCGTACACGAGTCCGACACGGTGTACGATGGCAAACCCATCGGCCATGTACGTATCGCCTGGGGCAGCAAAAACCCTGCACAGTGGACCCTGACGACGCTGGCATCCGGTACGGAAGCTGCCGCCGCTGAAGATGTCTCCATTGCTGATGCCAACAACGACGGATACCCGGACATTGTGGTGGCCGCTGAGCTGGCGCATCTGATTTTTTTTGAAAACCCGGGCAGGATGGCTCGCACAAAGGATTGGCGCCGCACCATCCCCCCCATCACCCAGCATCGTGGATCATTTATTCGCGTCTTCTTTGCCGACTTTAACAATGATGGACGACCAGAAGTTGTTGCGCCTAATAAAGGCGAACAGAACCCGGAAGTGACCCAGGCCCAGCAACTCAACATTTCAATTTTCCACCTGCCGGACAACCCGTTAGACGGGGCGCTCTGGCGCGAACAGGTGATAGCCCAGGTGCGGATTCCGATCAATTCGGAACCCGTAGATATTGATGCGGACGGCGATCTGGATGTAATTGCCGGCTCGCGGGGCGAAGGCCGCATCATGTGGCTCGAGAACCAGGGTGACTTCAGGTTTGCTGCACATGCCATCAACCCCATCCCAGCAGACGAGGGGATCAACAAGCCAGCCAACGCCGCTCTGACCGGTTTCAACATGGACTACGCGGACCTCAACGCGGATGGCCGCGTGGACATTGTATCCACGGCATGGCCCAGCTATCTGCTATGGCTGCAGCGCCCCGCGCAGGCGCAGGAACCCTGGCGCACCAGCATCATTGGCAATATCGCGCCGGACCAGCTGGTTTCCGTGCGCCTGGCGGACATCGACAATGATGGCGACCTGGATGCCTTCAGCGGCTCCTACAGCCGCGGCCCCCGCGACCAGGACGGTCATGACATCACCGCCGCAGATGCTCTGGGCCGTATCACCTGGTTCGAAAATCCGGGTGCCGGCAGGCATCTGCAACCCTGGGTGCAGCATGACATCGTTCGGCGCAAGCGCGGCATGTATGACAAATGGCTTGCCCTGGACCTGGACCGCGACGGCGACCTGGACTTTGTCGGCACCCGGGGCAACAGCGAACCCTACGATGGCGTTATCTGGCTGGAGCAGATCCACAGCCCGGCGCCTCGTGTCCGCTTTACCCCGGCACGCCAGACAGACAGCCGGCAAATGCTAATTGCGCCTCAGGGACGCTAACTGCTTAACACTATTGTCTTCATCCGCTGTCAAAAACCGGAACAAACTGCGAAACTTCTGTAATGGTTCTTCGCCCCTTAACACTCATCGGCATTATTGTGTCGATTGTCACCGGTATCGCACTGGGTGTGCTGACACACCTGATGACCCGGGATAACACGTCTGCAGATACTTCTGTGACACTGTCGGCGGCGATGAAACAGGTGAGTGAGAACTACGTCGAGGAAATCAGCGAGGACGAGCTGCTCAGTCACGCCATTGACGGCATGATGCGTCGCCTGGATGACCACTCCGACTACCTGGACAGAAGTGCATTTTCCTACCTGAAAGAAAACACCGAAGGCCACTTTGGCGGCATTGGCATCGAACTGGGCCTGCAGGACGGGTTTTTCACCGTGATTGCGCCCATCGATGACACCCCCGCAGCTCGCGCCGGCATGCAGCCTGGCGACCGCATCACCCGACTCAACGGCGAAAGGGTTAAAGGCATGTTGCTGACGGACATCATCGATGCACTGCGCGGCGCGCCGGGCACCACAGTGAAGCTGGGTGTGGAACGCGCAACAGATAACCCCGAGGTGAAACAGACCCTGGAGTTCAACCTGACCCGTGCAGACATCGAATTTGCCAGTGTGCGCTCGCGTCTGCTGGAACCCGGCATCGCATACATTCGCATCTCTGCGTTCCAGAATCGCACCGGTGACGATGTTTACGATGCGCTGAAGCAACTGAACCAGGACACCACCGTGCCGCTGCAGGGCCTGGTTGTTGACCTGCGCAACAATCCGGGCGGCACGCTGCAGTCTTCGGTAGAAGTTGCCGATCACTTCCTTGATCAGGGACTGATCGTTTACACCGAAGGTCGTCTGCAATCCAGCTATGCCAAGTACCGCGCCACCAAAGGTGAACTTCTGGCTGGTTTACCCATCGTGGTGCTCATCAACAGCGGCTCGGCGTCCGCCTCAGAAATTGTTGCAGGTGCCCTGCAGGATCATGGTCGAGCCCAGCTCATGGGCAGCACCAGCTACGGTAAAGGTTCCGTGCAGTCGGTGTTGCCGCTGGACCACGACCAGGCATTAAAGATCACCACCGCGTACTACTTCACCCCCAATGGTCGCTCCATCCACAACACCGGTATCGATCCGGATATCGAGTTTGAAGGTGATGACGAAACGATGCTTGCCGAAGCCATCGCTGTGCTGAAATCGCAGGATAAAGACGGGCTGCGCGCAAGCCTGTAGGAACACGGGATCGTTTACTTCGCCTCTGGCGCAACTTACACTGAACGCGACTGACCAGTAGAGTCAGACAACCTAAAAAAACAATAACAATTCTGATAAGGGAACAGCGCACTGAGACGGCTGCAGGTTTACCTTTCACTGTTGTTGCCAGCTTTCATGCTGTTATCGCCCGGAGGGGCAAACTCAGCTGAACTGGCCATAGTGATCGACGATGTCGGATATCATCAGACGAAAGGCATGCGCGCCATTGCACTGCCGGGCCCCGTGACCATTGCTGTTCTACCCCACGCCCCACACACCGCGCAATTGGTTGAAAGAGCCAGGTTTCAGGGTAAAGACATCATTGTGCATCAACCGATGCAGGCACATCCCTCAAAACACGCATCCCCCGAACGCAGAACACTGATGTTGGACATGCACCACCATGAATTTGCCAGCATGACCGCCGCTGCCCTGGATGCCGTGCCGGGTAGAATCGGCTTATCCAATCATACCGGCAGCCTGCTCACCGCCCATCGCGAGCCGATGCGGCAACTGATGACCCTGTTGCGTCAGCGTGACCTGTTTTTTCTGGACTCGCGCACCACAGCAGCAACAGTCGCGCTGGATGTGGCCCGGGAGCAGGGTGTACCTGCGATCAAACGGGACGTTTTCCTTGACCACGATCCGTCACCTCAGGCGGTGCACCATGCATTTGAACGTGCGCTGGACATTGCCCGCCGCAACGGGCGTGCGGTGTTGATCGGTCATCCCTACGATGTGAGTCTGGATTATCTGGAAGGCCGTCTGGCAGATCTGCCAGCAGACATAAAGATGGTGTCAGTGGCGCAGCTTGCACAGCGGCAAGCGCAATTCAGCCGTCCAGCAGTGCTTGCCCAGCCGCCACGTCTAGTGTCCCCTCGTATATCGCCCGGCCCGTAATTGCGCCAAACAACAAGGCTTCGTGTCCGGCAAACGCCTTTTTCAGCGCTGCAAGATCTGCCAGTGTCGTGACACCACCCGAGGCCACAACAGGTAAATTACTGGCTACCGCTAACGCGTGTGTTGCCTCAACGTTGAGACCGGACATCATGCCGTCACGCTCAATATCCGTATAAACCACGCCTGCCACCGGCCACTGCGCTGCCTGCCGGGCAAGATCCACCGCTTTAAGCGTGGAGGTCTGATCCCATCCTTCCGTGGCCACCAGGCCTGCTCGCGCATCCAGACCCAACCAGATGTTGTGCGGAAACCTGTTCGCCGCTGCAGCCAGAAAATCAGGTTCGTTAATGGCTTGGGTGCCAACAATCACACCACTGACCCCGGCTGCGACATAGGCTTCAATCACCGCCAGGCTGCGGATGCCGCCACCCACCTGCACAGGCACACCCTGCATGACAGCAACCATCTGTTCGATCAGGGTTCTGTTGCGTGGTTCACCGGCAAAAGCGCCATCCAGATCAACAATGTGCAGCCGTCGAGCCCCCTGGTCACGCCAGTGGGCAGCCATCGCCACCGGGTCTTTGGAGAATACTGTGGCGTCGTCCATACGCCCCTGGCGCAAACGCACACACTGACCTTCTTTCAGGTCAATTGCTGGAATCAGGAGCATGGCTCAGAGGCTGCCTTTGGTAGACGGGACTATGCCACTCATACGCGGATCAGGTGTGACCGCCATGCGCAGGGCGCGACCAAATGCTTTGAACAGGGTTTCTGCCTGGTGGTGAGCATTCAGGCCCTTGAGATTATCCAGATGCAGGGACACCATCGCGTGATTCACAAAACCCTGGAAAAACTCACGCAGCAGGTCCACATCAAAATCACCAATGCGCGCACGGGTATAGTCCACGTTATAGAACAGCCCCGGACGGCCGGATAAATCGACAACAGCCCGAGACAGCGCTTCATCCAGTGGCACATAGGCGTGACCATACCGGTAAATTCCGGATTTATCCGACAGCGCCTGGGCAAACGCCTGCCCGAGCACAATGCCCACATCTTCAACCGTGTGGTGGGCATCAATATCCAGATCGCCATTGGCTTCAATGTGCATATCAATCAGACCGTGCCGCGCGATCTGCGTCAGCATGTGCTCAAAAAACGGCACACCCGTCACCAGATGACTGGCCCCTGAGCCGTCCAGGTTGATGGTGACCTTGATCTGGGTTTCGGTGGTATCGCGGGTGACTGAAGCGGTGCGTGCATCACTCATGACTGACTCTCGTGTGCATGACGGTAAAAAGAGCGCGGATTCTACGCTGATCCCAAAAAATATGCAGCGTAATCAATGCTCTGCACGTGCGTCAGAGCCGGTTGAGCAGGTTGCCGTGGGGCAAAAACCGATTGGTTGTATGACTTTTTATCCAGCGTGTTACTTCCGGCGTGTAGACACCACGTTGTTTCAGCACCTGCACCAGCGCAATCACGGGAGACTTGTCACCGGCAGCCCAGGAGGAAAACTGCATCTCACCCAGGGTGAAAATGCGGATCAACTGATTGAGTTGATCATCTGACAGCTGCTCAGCCAGCGTTGACCAACCTGCGTGAGACGCCATAGGTGCAAATCGTTTCACATCCAATTCAGCAAGCTTCAGCTCATCATCCGCCGAAATGTCAGCTGCAGCGCACAATGCCGCAGCCATCTGGACATCAAGAGGCTGAGCCATTGCGGTTGGATCAAATGTATCAACTGTCATATATAGTGCCTAAAATGCCTGAAAATCGAACGGTTTATCCTGAAATAGTATATTTGTGCTATTTACCTGACACATTGACGCTCTAATATCGTCTTTACAAAGGCGATACACTGAAATTGAGCATCTGTGGTCCAATAATAATCACACAGAGCGTGTCAACAGAACACCGTTGCCGATCAAGTAGTATCCGAAAAATCTGCAGGACGGAAGAGAAGGACTGGGGAAGTGGACGAACGCATTTACCAAACAGAAGATGGTCAGTGGTACTACCGCGTACGCGGTCACCAGGATGCCGGTCCATTCCCATCTGAAGAAGCAGCGGCAACTGAATTGCGCAAACAGATCAGAAGCTGGCGCGGACGTACCGCCCCACGCAAAGTCTGGCCGCGCAATCTGCCCACCTCACGTTTCTTTCGCCGTTCAGCTACCCGTCATCCATAAACCTCTATACTAGGCCTCCTTTTATTTTGAGATAGACCCACGATGGGTGTGTTAGGCCGTATTTTTGGAATTTTGCTGGCTCTGGTGGTGGCGCTGGCCATCGGCGCTTACGTTTACCTGCAGGATGCAAATCGCCTGAAACCCGAGATCGAGCGATTGATCTCTGAGCAGAGCGGCTACACCACGCAGATCAACGGTAACCTTTCCTGGTCACTGTTTCCGCCTCTGAGCCTGAATGTGGCGGACGTGAACCTCAGCCGCACCGATGAAGCCATTACCGCCGGCACCCTGCAGCTGAACATGGATCTCTCGGCCATGTGGAACGATATCAATCAGTGGCGCGTGACTGAGCTCACCCTGCTCGACACCACTTACAATGCCGATGGCGCAAACACCCTGATAAACAAGCTGGACGTAAAAGACTTCCGGCTGGGTGAACCCGCTGCCGTATTTGCTGACGTGGTGTACACCAGCGAAGCTGGCGCGGAACCCCTGGCCGCCCGTTTCAACGGGTTTGTTACCTATACACCGGCAACCGCAAGCCAGCCTCAGCGCATCGTGTTAAAAGACGGCCGCATCACATCTGACATGGCAACAGGTGTTTGTCAGGCAGAGGCTACAGACAACCCGCTTGCCCCGGCTAAGCTGCCTGTTGAAGGCAAAGACGACCTGCTGCCCATAGCTACCCTGCTGAGCTACAACTTCAGTGCCCAATGCAACCTTTCGGAGCTGGTATTGGGTGAAGAAACATTCACCAACAGTCGCGTAGACATTGCCAATACCGCCGGACGATTAAACGTGATGCTGAATATTGCGGACTTTCTGGGTGGCAGTCTGACCAGTGATATCGACATAGATGCCACCAAGCCCGTTCCGGTCTGGACCATACTGCCCGAGGTGAACAACGTCGACAGCCAGCGTCTGATCGACTGGGCGGATCAACGCATGCAATGGATTGCGCCTGTTGCATTGAATTCCAAGCTCACCATGCGCGGCAACACCGAACAGCAATTGTTGGCGTCTGTGAAAGCGGCCACGGAGTTCAACGGCGGCCAGGGGCAGTTGAATATTTCCAGAATCAAAGCCCAGCTTATGCAGATTGCCGCGTTGACCCGGCAGACCGACCGCGCCGCCACCTGGCCGGATGTATGGAACTATGAACAGTTCACCGGTCGCTGGAATATTGACGGCGCTCTGCACAGCCTGCAGTTCGCGCTGGACCACATGAGCGTCGATGCCAACGGTAAGTATGACTACGCTGCAGACACCATTGACATGCTGGCCAACGTGACGGTCAACGCTGCACCTGAGAATAACCCGTTTACAATCAATCCGCTGCTTGAAGGCACCCCTATACCCATTCGCTGCACCGGTGCCGCCGCGGATCCCACCTGTAAACTTGATCGAAATGCGGCGCAGACCATTGTGGCCCGAGCCCTGCAAAGCGATGACGACTCAGGGCTGCGTAAAAAGCTCGAACAGAAAATCGACGAAGAAGTGCCAGAAGAATATCGGGACACCGCCCGCGGGCTGCTGGATATTCTCGGAAGGGCGCTGGACAAAAAGTAAGAACCACCGCCATATGGACTGGTTTGCCAAAGCCCTGCTGACATGGTTCGACCAACATGGGCGCAAGGACCTGCCCTGGCAGCATGACATCAACCCCTACCGTGTCTGGGTGTCTGAAATCATGCTGCAGCAGACCCAGGTTGCCACCGTTATCGATTACTACCAGCGTTTTATGCAGCGCTTCCCCGACGTAAACGCCTTAGCACGCGCGCCGCTTGATGACGTTTTACATCTGTGGACAGGGCTCGGCTATTATGCGCGCGCGCGCAACCTGCACAAAACGGTACAAGCCATTGTTGAACAACACAGTGGCCACTTCCCCGAGACCCAAACCGAGTTAGAGGCCCTGCCCGGCATCGGGCGTTCTACCGCTGGCGCCATCCGCGCTATTGCCATGCACCAGCAGGCAACCATTCTCGATGGTAATGTGAAACGCGTGCTGACCCGGTTTCATGCCATTTCAGGCTATCCCGGCAGAAGTGACGTAGCCAGACAGCTATGGCAACAAGCGGATGAACACACGCCTGCACAGCGCACAGCGGACTTCACCCAAGCCATCATGGATCTGGGGGCTACCCTGTGCACACGACGCAACCCAAACTGTCTGACCTGCCCACTGGAAGAGCGATGCCTGGCCATGATCAACAACAGTGTTGCGCACTACCCGGAGGGCAAACCCAAAAAAGAAAAACCCGTACGTCAGGCACGTTTTTTCATTCTGTCGCTGGCCAACAAAGCCACACTTCTCGAGCAGAAACCTTTAAACGGATTATGGGGTGGCTTATGGACGCCACCAGAGAGGGACATCTCGATGTCCGTGGATACATTCCTGGACGAACTGGAGATCCATTCAACTCAGGTTGAACGGCAACATGTTGCACCTGTTTTTCGTCACACATTTACGCACTTCCACCTGGATATTGAGCCGGTATACATCACCCTTGCCAGTTTGCCGGAGAGCTATGTTGAAGAAGACACCCGGCGCTGGGTGAATCCTGAGCACATAAATGGTGAAAACCAGGCCATTGGTCTTTCCGCCCCAGCGGTTAAACTACTGGCCAGTTTAAAAGAGCCTTTTACATCATGAGCCGAACCGTCATGTGCAGTCGCTACGCAGAAGAACTGGAAGGTCTAGAAAAACCGCCCATTCCAGGCGCCGCAGGCGAGCGTATTTTTGCTGAAGTGTCCAAAAAAGCCTGGCTTGAATGGCAGAATCTGCAAACCATGCTGATCAACGAAAAACATCTGAAGCTGCTGGATCCCGAGGCCCGTAAGTACCTGAGCGAACAGATGTGGCGCTTTTTTGCCAATGAAGAAGTGGATCGGGCGGAAGGTTATGTTGAGCCTTCGAAGGATTAGTAGGCGAAGTCACACATTCAGCCCTCAGAGCGGTTGACGCACGCGGATCACCCCGCTTTAATACGCCGCTCTTTCAGCCGGTGCAGCCGCATTCGGTATATGGCCAGATAGCTCAGTTGGTAGAGCAGGGGACTGAAAATCCCCGTGTCGACAGTTCGATTCTGTCTCTGGCCACCATCTATTTGAATCAGACTCTTGTGATTAGAAAGGCCTCTCTGTCGACACCGTGTCGCCACAACGCGGTTGCCGGTTGATTCTGTCTCTGGCCACCAGTCACTCGCTCCGCTCGTTTAGCGAGTTTTCCGCAAGCGGAAAACATCGTAGCGACCGACCCAGCAGTTTCCAGTGTCTCACAAGGCTCTCTGTCCACACCGTGTCGCCACGGCTCTACCCACTTAACGCGGCAGCCGCAGTTTCATGCGAAAACTGCAGCAACACCTGTCTTGCACTGTTGTCTATCCCTCGCACACAACCAGCCGTTCTACGTATAAGCTATCCACACACGATTTGTATCAGACAGAAGGACGCATTATGCCTCTTGCTACCCTGGCCAAAGTCGACAGGTGCGTTTTGGGATGTGACTGGCTGAGGAATCTGTTTACCCAGCCGCTTCACATACCAAAGAAGTTGGCCATTGCGATTGTGATAATCATCATCAGCAGCAGCACTGCCATGAGCAGCCACGCCGAGCAACCGCATCGAACCTTCCACATGGGTTTTGCCTATCAACCCCATGATTGGAATGAGGAAGCATTCGAATACGCATTCACAAAGGTCGCTGAATACGGCGACCTCATCGGTGTCTTTTTTGACGCTTACGTTCCGTGGCAGGAGGCCTATGAAAAAAAACCTTACCATCCGGTGCAGGAGCACGAGATACAAAAGCGGATAAATGGCGTCCGGCAGCACAAAAACCTGTTGCTTGGGTTGAGTATTCTCGGTGGTGATCGCGTCAGTCTGGCAGGCAATCTCGGCGTTACTGATGAGCCCAGACGAGGCAGGTGGCAAACCAGCACGTTTGATGATCCCCACGTTATTGCTGCGTATCTCAACTACTGCCGCGACATGATAAAGCGTTTCGATCCTGACTATTTCGTTTATGTGATGGAAGTTGACGCAGGCCTGACAGAAGTGCATGACCCGCGTTTTCAAAGCCTGCTGAATGCCATCAAACAGATTTATCCTGTTCTGAAGCGCGAGTTTCCAGATCTGCCCATTCTATTGGAGTTCATGCTGGAAAATGACGAAGAAATGCAGAAACGCAAAGGGGTAGTAGAAGCTTTATTACCCTATTCCGACTACTACGCGGTGAGCAGCTATCCGTTTCTCATGACAGGGGGCGATCCGGCCGACATTCCAGCCGATTGGTTTTCGCGGGCAAGAGAGATTGCACCGGATAAACCGTTTGCCATTGTTGAAGGAAATCACCTTGCCGAAAACTTCTATCACGCCCAACTGGGCGTGGCTTTGCCAGGCACCGAAAAGAAGCTGCTCATTCCCGGTAATGAAAAATGGCAGGCGGACTACATCGAATTACTGCTGAGCGAAGCACAGAAGATGGAGGCGGTGTTTGTTCTGCAATGGAACATCAGGGATCTGGACCAGTTAACTGAGCTGCTCAGGGGAGGAGGCTCAATGCTGGATCCGGAGGTGGAGCCTTTTGCAGCCCTTGCTACTGATTGCGGCTTGTTCGATGAACACGGTCGCGCCCGCCCGGCCAGCAAAGTCTGGAAAAAATGGCTTGGTCTGCCGCGGGTTCGCAATCCCAGCTGACCAGCGTCTCGACTGACGCTGTCATTGAGAGGCTGCGTTCCGCAACTTCTGTACATGGTCATCCGCGCGATGGCGGGCAATCTGTGCGCTGCGGAAAGTGCGTCCATCACGAGTCTTAAGGACCAGACGCGTGGTGCTGGAGCCACCGGTAACAGAACTTATGTCCTGCGTGGAAATATCCACAAGGTTTGATGGATCAATGGGGTGACTACGGCTCGGCGCAAGATATTCCAACACCCATTGTGTTTCAGATTTTTTTGTCACCGCATAAAACTGGTTATAAAACAGCCACTGCCAGATCACTGCGTAATATACAACCAGCAACAGCAGCAGAGGCAGGAATCCAAATTTCTGCAGCAGACTTTTCTTCGGGCTTGACCTGGTTCGCGCCGCCCACAGGGCAAGCCCGCCCACAAAGACAGGCAGTACGGCAAAAAACAGAGCCGCACGGTAAGCACCACCAGGCGGGATGACCAATAGTTCCATCCGAATCCTCTTAGACCAGAACAGCCGCTTCAGCCAGTTTACGCCTTCAGTTTAAGACGTTTGTTGGTTACCCGCGAGTTTGAGCGGTGCCCGAAACACTGGCTACCACAAATAAACTGTTTGCACGACCATGGGTCCAGTGCTCCCGCACTTCAAAGCCTGCACTTGCCACTTCAGCCAATACCTCGTCCGCATGCAGGAAGCTCACGTAAGGGGCTTTGCCGATCCATTGCAGCAGCGGTATGACCGGCCTGAGAAACCACATCCTGTCCGCAAGACAGACAGTACTCGATACAAAGATGCCACCGGGTTTCAGTAATCGGTGGATCTTGGCAAGCGCTGCGTCGGGATCAGGCAGGAGGTGCATCAGGTTGAGGGCCAGAATCATGTCAAAACTGCCATCCGGTGCTGCAAAATCCTCTACGCCAGATTGGCTGAAAGTGATGTTCTCGATGCCCTCTTGCCGGGCTTTATCGCGGCCAATGCCGATCATCGCAGCAGAGACATCTGTTGCCACGATATGTGCCACATGCGGCGCGTGCTGAAGGGCCGTCGAGCCAGTGCCGCACCCGAACTCGAGCACCTGCATGTCCGCACGCATGAGCGCCTGGGTCGCGGCCAGCTTACGCGCGTAACTCTCGGTGTCGGCGATGGGTTGTGTACTGTACCTGGGCGCAATTCTGTCCCAGAACTCGGGGGAAGTGACTGCCACTGCGAATACCTCGGTTGTTGTGGTGTTGTTGATTCCACTATTTGACCATACGCAAATAGCACATAGAATGCCTACATCCAATGATCTGGTATACGCAAAAAGATGAACTGGGACAACATTGCATTCGATTGGAACCAGGTCAGAGCGTTCCTCGCCGCTGCTGAAGAAGGCTCACTTTCTGCAGCTGCCCGCGCCCTGAATCACACTCAGCCGACGTTAAGTCGCCAGGTCACAGGTCTGGAACAATCCCTGGGCGTCACGTTGTTCGAACGCGGCCACCGAAAGCTGCAACTGACAACCGCCGGACTGGAACTGCTTGAGCACGTGCGCGCCATGGCCGAGGCGGCCAACCGTCTTTCGCTGGTGGCATCCGGACAGTCCCAGGCCATTGAGGGTCGGGTGTGCATTACCGCCACCGAGATGCTGGCGACCTACTATCTGCCATCGATGTTACGCAAGCTTCGAAAGCGGGCTCCGGGTATTGTGGTCGAGGTTGTTGCCTCCGACGCAATACGCGACCTCATTCAACGCGAGGCCGATATCGCGATACGCCATACACAGCCAACTCAGCCTGACCTTATCGCCCGCCGGATTGGCAACCTGCGAGGTCATATCTACGCTGCCCGCCGTCTGATCGAAGACATTGGTCTGCCGCGCAGCTTTGATGATCTTACCGATGTGGATTTTGTTGGCATCGACGACACGCAAGCTCTGATCGCAAACCTCGCGGAACAGGGCCTGGTGCTGCGCCCGGAGCAGTTCCGCGTTCATGCTGCCAGCGGTAACTGTATGCTGCAGCTCATCCGCGAAGGTCTCGGGTTCGGTTTTCTGCCAGAGGATACCGGCAGAATCTTTGATGATCTGGTCTGTGTGTTACCTGAACTGTTCAATCCGGAAATTCCAGTATGGCTCGTGTCGCATCGGGAACTGCATACCAGCCGGCGTATCCGGGTTGCCTATGACCTGTTAGCGCAGGAGCTGCGGACACTTACCGAAGCTGTTGGGCCAGTGCTCACAATGCATACAGATTAGCCACATTTGTGCGGGTAATTTTGTCACGGGTCTCAGCAGAGTAGCCTTCGAACATTTCGTCCAACACCTGTGCCGAACACGGCCAGGTTGAGTCGGTGTGCGGATAGTCAGATCCCCACAACAGACATTCTTCACCAATCAACTCACGCGTGCCTAATGCTGCGGTGTCGTCTTCGATGGTGGCAAAAAACTGGCGTTTCCAGATCTCCATCACATCCACCGGTGCTGTACTCGAAGGATCCCTCGCATACTCACGTGCCCAGCCCTGCTGCACTTTATCCAGCCAGTGTGCAATCCAACCGGCGTTAAACTCTGCCAGCACAAACTTCAGGTTCGGGAATTTGGCACACACCCCGCGCGCCATGAGTTCAACCAGGGTGTCATGAATCAGCGCAGGACTGCCCGCGTATGTAACGATCGGGTCACGATCAGCCGAGGCTTTCAGCCATTCCGGCACATGCGACATACACGCAACGTGAAACGCAATGGGTAAGCCGGCTTCTTCGGCAAGTGCCCACATGGGATCATACGCTTCGTCGCAGTACCGATGCCCACGCGGCGCGTTGCTCGGAATCACAATGCCTTTGAAACCAAGTTTGATCACCCGTTCGAGCTCAGCAACGGCGGCTTGAGGATCCTGCACCGGTAAAGCAGCCAGTCCCACAAGTCGCCCTTGCGAAGCAACAGCCTGGTTGTGCATCCAGTTGTTGTAGTTACGCTGCAGTGCAATCAGCAGATCAAGGTCCGCAAGGCTGAACATCGGGAACCAGCCCGGATAAAGAATCTCCGCCGAGACGCCATCGATGTCCTGATCGTCCGGCCGGCGCGCGCCGTCGGTGAGGCCCGGACGCATCGCCGCATAACCACCGGTAAAGTAAGCCTGGATCTCAGGATCCTGAATGGATCCAGCACTGGGTTTGGAGGCATGCTCGCGGGGCAGCGGCGTTGCATAGTCGAGGCGAGTACCAGCCAGCGCCATTACCGCCACATTGCGCGAGCGCTTAGGGTTGTTCGGGATCAAAATGTAATCCCCTTCACCTTCCTTGCTCACCACACGCGGCGCGTCATCGCCGAACTGCTCGGGCAGCCCGTCGAACACTTCAGGTCCTTCCACGGCGTGAGAATCAGCCGAAATAGGCCGGGGGTCGTTAAGCAGTGTCATATCATTTCCTTGATGGCGACGGTTTCGGGTCACTGGGCCAACCGCCGGAATGCCGCGCAGCGGTGCAGGGCTTGCGCATTTCGCTGTATTATGAACGTGTTCATTTTACTGTCAAGGGCGGAACAGATCAGGCTGCCGGCGGATCAGTCCATGGTCTGCAGCCACTCCAGCTGCGCGTTGATCACCTGCCTGGCAATGTCTGGTCCCTGCCTTAAAGCCAATCGGTGCATGTTCACGGGCAACGCCAGGGCGCCGTGCACCGAGCTGAGCAGCATCTGCGCCAGTTCATCAGGGTCCCCGGCGCGAAACTGACCGCCCTGCTGGCCGCGTTTGATGGCCTGACTGAACAACTTAAAAAACCTGTCATCCGCCGGCGCAACCTGCTCAGGTGGGGCCAGGTTTTTAGGCCTGACAAACAGGAAGGCGCTTCTGAAAACCTCGGGCTCTGTCACGGAAAACGTGACGTATGCATGCAGAAGTGCGCCAAGTTGTTCCACCGGGCTCTGGAGTGCCTGCACACGCTTTGTCATCTCCTGCACCAGCTTGCGCACGGGCTGACGCCAAAGAGACTGCAACAGCTCACTCAGACTTCCAAAGTAGGAATACACGGTTCCCACGGATACGCCGGCGTGCTCTGCTATCGCGCGCACCGAAACGTTGGAAAGGCCATTGTCGGCGTAAAGCGCCGCGGCAGACTCAAGAATCGCGCGACGAATGGCTTTACGTTGTTCGTCTGTCAGGGCGGGTCTGGGCATGCTCAACAAGGCCTTGTGTTGCGGTGGATCGTTCCGGATTTGTATCACATGATCGCGATCCGAAGAGTTTACCCGTGATAGATCCGCAGTGCCCGGAACACAATCCTGATACTACACAGCAGCTACGAGGCACTTAATCCTGAACAGTCTGAAGGTAGTCCACAAGTGCGTTGATTCTTGCCTGGGCCTGCTTTGTGGGGTCACGCATATCATTGTTCGTGTGGCTGAACTGCCAACCCCACACAGGCATGTCGCTGGATCCATGTACCGCTCGCATATCCCGACCATCTATCTGACGCGTGACCGCCAGCCTTGGAAACTCACCATTGTTGGCCGCACTTAAAACGCGCAGGTTGGTTGGCGCGATATCCAGATGGGGAACCATTGGTCCATCGCCGGCGCCGGTCTTGCCATGGCAGGAAGCACAGTTTTCACGGTACAACCTCGCGCCATCATAGCTGGGGATAGGGTCTCCTGCGCTGGGGGCATAACATCCTGTCAGGCCCAGAACCAGCAATGTACCCAGCGCGCAGACTGTCCTACCGCTAATGTGCAACATGTGCATTTTCATCCGTTGGTTTCATCCACCTGAATGCTCACCTGGGGCAGCCTGGGCATTCTGCCCAGCCTCAGGCGCTTCATTCTCAACAGCACGTCGATCATTATGATGCTTTACATGACCGCGACGCGTATCCACATAATCCTGTAACTGGCGCCGGGCTGCCTTAAAAGCATCGCGCAGTGTCACATATATATCTTCATGTGCGTGTGCATCCCCTGCATCCCGGGTGACGCAGATCTGATCTCCAGGCACCTCCATTTCAATGCGTATACGGTAGAGGTTACCGTGATGATGCCGTTTGTGGGATGACTCAACCAGCACCCGACAACTTGTGATTTTGTCGAAGAACTTGTCCAGCTTGCCCGCTTTTTCACGAATTACACTTTCCACCGCATCGGATTGCGGTATATCGCGCCAGGTGATTTGTATGGGCAGTATCATGCAGGTCTCCACTGTCGACACTTGATCTATGCCATCAGTATGCAATGCACCGGCGCATAATGAATATCGGAATGTACGTAGACAGTCGCGGCTGTTGTTGAATTTCAGCGCCCGTAGGAGATACTTGCCGCAAAAAGGTACACACCATGAAAACTGTTAAATATGTCCTCAGTGGCGCAGCGCTGCTGGCCATCCTTGTCATTATTGTGGCTCCGATTGGACCCATGCCCGGCATATTCATTGGTGGCCAGCCCACACCCGCACCCACTGTGTGGATGGATACGTCTGAAGTCCACGAAATCAAACTGGCGGTGCCAGGCACAATCCCCAGGGTTGTCATCATCTGGGTGATCCAACAAGCCGGCGAACTGTATGTTGTTGGTGCCCGGGACAGCGGCTGGGTGAAGATGATCGGCGAAGGCAGCCCGGTGAAAATGCGATTAGGCGACAACACGTATGCGCTCAACGCATCACTCATAACCGACGGCTGGGCACCTGTTCTGAATGCTTATGTGGACAAATATCGGCCTGATTATCCAGAGATAGTCGAGGGCTTCCCACCCATGGAAGAAGCGCAGGCTTCAATCGCGGTTTTTCGATTGGATCGCACCTGATAACAAGCGCTGGATAGACATGCAGAACAGTAAACGAGACCCACAAACCCACGCCGGTAACGGCATTCTGCTGCAGGGCAGTTTTGATCCGAAGCTCAAAACCTACCTGCTCCTGCAGTACATTTTTCTGCTCTTCTTCACCCTGTTTGGCCTCGTGCTGATACCACTGATCATGTGGCTGATTAACAAACACTACAACGCGTTGTCCTGCGAAATGACGGAAAAATTTCTCAAGGTGCGCAAAGGTGTGCTGGTAAAAATAGAGAAAAACGTGCCTTTGGAACAGATAACCGATCTGGGTATTGTTGAGGGGCCATTAATGCGCTTCCTCGGCATCAAACAACTTTCAGTTGAAACCGCCGGACAGTCGTCCACCGGCCCGTTGGTTAAATTGTTAGGCGTGGTTGATGCAGAATCTTTTCGAGATCAGGTTCTGCAACAGCGCGACAAACTGAGAAAAACAGTGCAAACAGATGCGCCTGAAGGCGCACCTGTTGCAGACAATACCCAGCTGCAGATACTGGCAACACTTGAACGCATCGAACAGCTGCTGGACAAACGCAGCTGACTTGCCTCAACCACCCGCTCTTACTGCCGCCCGAAGGAGTAGCGTAATCCTATCCCGTACACACGTGGATCGGTGGTCGTGGCCGAGCGCAGGAAGTTCCATTCTTCGCCCCCTTCGTTCTCCAACGAGCGAACCCCCAGTTCACCGGTAATGTTGTTAACAAACGCCGACACCTCCCAGTTGCCTGCCGCGCTGGTCCAGACTGCCCGCGCATCCCAACGAGTGAAACTCGGTGCACGGTCCAGATCCCGTTCAAAGGGTGCCGCAAAGAAGAAATCGTCGGTGTAACCTACAGTGGTAAAGAAATCCAGGTTTCCCGAGTCGCCGAGAGAAACGGAGTAGTTGCCCCAGACTGTAAATTTCCATTCTGGTATTTTCGGCAGACTGCTGCCGTCAAAGCCACTCACGGCCTGTTCCGAAGCGGTAAATATCGACCCCGGTATGTCAGGATTATTTACATCGATTACCTCGAAGTTTTCGCTGAATTCGGCATTGGTGTAACTCCAGTTGCCACCAATCGTGAAGCTGTCACCCAGCAGGAACAGAACATCGCCTTCCCAACCGAATGTGCGCGCTTCAGGCGCGTTGACAACGTTTGTGCTGACACCAAGCAGGCCACCGGATTGTGAAATAATGGTGTGGATATCATCGTACTGATACATGAACACAGAGGTGTTGAGTTGCAAACGGCCATCCAGCAATGTGCCTTTGTAGCCTAACTCGTACGCAATGATGTTCTCGTCATCGTATTCCGGTGTTGCCGTTGAGAAAAAGCCGAGGTTATATCCACCTGACCGCCAACCTGTGGTGACGGAAAAATAGAGCAGCGTATCCGGCGTGGGCTCGTAATCAAGATTCGCCCGCCAGGTCCACACATCCCAGTCGTTTTCCAGGGGCCGGAAGATGTTAAACGCGATAGGCACACCTGAAAATCTGACCGGCACATCACCCGGGTTGGTACCTTGGTCACCAATCTGAATTCCGCCGTTGGCGGTTGCGGTTGTGGGATCAATAGCGCCGCTGACGGCGTTGTACAGACACAAGAGATTGGCGCCAGAACCACAGGCTGCAAAACCGTCCGGGTTGTTGTCAATCCAATCCTGGGTCGGACCACTGGGCACTGGCGCGCCGGCAAAAATACTGCCTGCGTCAAACAGCGCAAACGCGGTCAGGCCCAGAGATTCCTGTATGCCAACGAGTCGCTCCCGGGCGGTTTTCTCATCACGCGCATATCGCAGCCCCATTGTAATGGCCCACTTCTCAGAAAAATCGTACTCCGCCTGGGCATAAGCCGCATAGGCACGCGTTTCGATATCGTTATCCCAGGCAAAGAAGGTGCCTGCTGTACTTTCACCGTCGTGGCGTGCACCACGCAGGCCGGTTCCCGTATCGCCATACCAGGGTGAAAACAACGTCACGCTGCCATTGGCCGCCAGTGGCGTGCCGGCTTCAAAAGCTTCCTGAGCATCATAGATATCGAGTAGCGGTGTTGCCTGGCCGCCCAACAAGGCTAATACGGCACCAAATTCATCAATCCCTCCGGCAAGGCCGGAATAGTCGGCGTCAGCCTGGTAGCGACCCTGAGTGTCTATCGGATCATACAAATCGAGGCGCTGGTTGATGGTGGAGTCATAAACGAACAGGCCTGTCGTGACCGACAGATTTTCTGTATCGAAGGTCAGCTGCAGCTCGTGCTGCCAGTTTTCATTTTCCTGCAGCACATAGAAATCCGAACTGCCCAGGCGCACATTGCCGGTTTTATCTTCATCAGTGTTACGGTCGTAAAAGAAGTCGGTATAGCCTGCAAGATACTTCAGCTCCCAGTTATCTGCGGTATAGATAAAATTGAACTGCAGCGCCTGCTGATCAAAAAACTCATCGTACTGTCCGTTGGTGTCGATTTTCAGGTCGCTTTTTTTCAGGTTATCCCGATCAGCAACATGCACCCGATTCTGCGGCAGACCCAAGGCATAGTTGGGAGAAGTGGCAGAGGCGGTGGGATCAGATTTGCCATAAATAATCGCGCCATTTGCATCTGTACCTGTGACTGCGGTGAGCGATGACCGTATATCCACACCTGCCCGAACGTTCTGCGCTTCCACCAGTGCCCCGGTGACCGGGTTGGTGTAGGAAAAAACTTCCATCGTGGGATCAAAAAAATCAGACTGCCAGGGATTGGCGGTCTGCGTGCGGTCGATGATTCGTTTGCCGAAAGTCAGGCTGGTTGTGTCTCGGTTCTGGATGCCGTTTTCGGCAACAATGATGGGCATGGTACCCGCACCACCGTTGAATTTGCGTCGATAGCTGCGCTCGTTACCACGCGCATAGACAGAGATACGATCCGTTGGCGTCCAGTTCAGGGATAGTGTGTAGTTTTCATCACCGTAGTTGTTGATGTCATCACCTTGCCCCGACGTCTCTTTGATATAACCATCTCGATGGCGGTCGGTGCCGGAAACACGCAGCGCCAGCTGATCTTTGATCACCGGGCCGGATAACATGTAGAACACTTCTCTTGTATCGTAGTTACCAAACGTTGCGGATACCTCGCCTTCAAACTCATCCAGGCTCGGGCGTTTGGATACAAAGTTAATGGCGCCACCCACTGCATTGCGACCATACAGCGTGCCCTGGGGGCCGCGCAAAACCTCTACCCGCTCAAGGTCTTTTAAACCCCCTTCGGTTGAGGCAATACCAAAGTCTTCAGAGTAGACGCCATTAAAATAGGTAGCCACGCCAGGGTCTCCACCAAGCGTTCTTGCCGTGCGCCCGACACCGCGTATGGCTGCATCGTAAGGTTGTATCGTGGTCGCCGGAATGTAGTTCTGCAGGTCTTCCTGATTTCTTATATTGAAGTCATCGAGGAATTTCTCGTCAAAAGCAGATATCGAAATGGCCGTATCGGATACTGTGGACTCGCGCCGTTCAGCAGTGACCACCACTTCTTCAATGCGCCGACCTTCTGCCGATTCGGCATGTACAAACAAAGGCACAAGCAATATGGCCGTGCAGACAGAGAAAACCAGGCTTGTGGCAGACACACCACTTCGTGAATAAATCATTGACCCTCTCCCCAAAAACCAGGATTCAAGGTCCTGGCCTGAACAATATAGTTAGGAACTACATCAACTGAGGATAGATACAGCCAGCAGGTTCAGCGCCAGTGAGTTATACGCTCAAAGCGCTGCATAAAGAACAGACTTACACCGGATAGTGCTTGATTCCGGGTAACTATATCTACCCGCGTCTCTCCCCTCCTGTTACAGCCGGCAGCGTATCTGCTATGCCCCCTGGCTCATAGCAACCGTTTGGTTTTTACCCCAAACCGCGCCAGCTGCACAGACATATAAAACGTATACAGGGATCAAAGTCAATACACAGCAGGCAACGGAGCAGCTACCTGGTATCCGGTTGATGGACAGACCGCATACTGGCTGGGCCTTTCAGCTGCGGATATTCTTTGATCCAGAAGCAGGAACACACGTTCAATTCTGCTTGTTGGTGGGCAGTGCCTGCCCTATTCTTCGGCTAAAACAAACCGGGATGCGCTGATGTTGGACAGAGATGATACACAAGGCATACGACTGCCAATTAAGTTGGATTCCACTTCCAACGGTGAGTATCTGCCGCTTGTAATGCGTAAAGAACACCAGGCAGCCAACACGCTTGCCTTGGAAACGGCCACTCGCTACGCGCGAAAAACGGGTGTTGGCCGCCGCCAGTTTCTGGTTGGCGCATCTGGTGCCGCGGCAACATTGCTGGCTTTTAACTCCGCTTACGCAGCTGCAGGCAAAAGCGGCGGCTTCTACGATATCAAAAAATCCGCTGCTTTTGATGTCGATGAAGCCAATGCCACGTTTCAAAAACCGGGTTTCATTCTCGACGTTCAGGGCCACTTCGTGAATCCTGAAGGTGCCTGGCTGAACGATCTGCCACCCGGCGCAAAACCTTTGAGCGGCTTACCCAAGGCGTCCTGCGACCTGGGATCCCTGGCAGGTGATCGCAGCTATCTGCACTGTTTAGGTTCAGATGAGTTTGTCAAAGATGTTTTTCTGGATTCAGATACCGACATTATGGTGCTCTCCTTTGTTCCCTCAACCAGAGCGTCAGAGCCGCTGACTATTGAAGAAGCCCACGCGACAAGGGATATTGTTGAGCGCCTTGATGGCACCCAGCGCTTACTCATCCACGGCCGCGTCAACCCCAATCAGGACGGCGATCTGCAAGGCATGGACGAACTGGCGGAGCATTGGAAAGTTGCCGCCTGGAAAACCTACACCCAGTGGGGTCCGGACGGCAAAGGTTTCTCATTCATGGACGATGCCGGCCAGGCGTTCATTGAAAAAGCCCGCAAACTCGGTGTGAAGAACATCTGTGTACACAAAGGCCTGCCCTTTGGTCCACAGTCTTATGAACATTCGCTGTGTGACGACATCGGACCTGCCGCCAGACAGAACCCGGACATCAACTTCCTGGTCTATCATTCAGGCTATGTCGCCGATCAGCCAGAAGGGCCTTACGATCCGGATCGAAACGAAGGTATCGATTCGCTGATCAAAACTGTGCTCGAGAACGACGTGGCGGAACAGGGCAACGTTTACGCGGAGCTCGGCTCCACCTGGCGCATTCTGATGCGGGACCCGGACAGTGCGGCCCACAGCCTCGGCAAACTCTTCAAATATATGGGCAGTCAACAGGTATTGTGGGGTACCGATTCAATCTGGTATGGCTCACCCCAGGATCAGATACAGGCCTTTCAGACTTTCCAGATCTCAGAATCACTGCGCAGCAAACACGGCTACGATCTGATTACGCCGGAAGTTCGGGCACAGGTCTTCGGACTGAACGCTGCACCCCTGTATGGCATATCCCAACAGGAAATTGCCGGTCACTTTGCCTCAGACCGTGTTGCACGGGACCGATTGGCTTACCGGCCTGCAGCAAACCCGCATTTCAAGACCTACGGACCTAAAAATCGTCGCGAGTTCATGAACCTGTTGCGCCTGGGTGGCTGAACCCGGGTTCTGACGGCAGATGGATTCTTATTTTTGTACCGGTTGAGTTTGAATACACAATCTCCAGCGTGCCGCCGTGTTTTTCAACAATACTTGACGCCAGGGCCAGCCCGAGCCCGAACCGCGATGCAGGATCACTCGTCACAAAGGGCTCGGTCGCGGCCGCTTTCAGGTTATCGGGAATACCCTCTCCATTGTCTGTGACATAAATGGTCACACCTGCCTGACACGCTTCCAGCGACAGATCGATTTTGCCATCCTTTGCATTCACGGCCTTGTTAGCATTACGCAGGACTTCAAATAAAGCACTGGCGAGCAGATTTCTGTCTGCAACGAGCTCAACATCACCAACCTCGACATGCAGCGCAACGCCATCCTTGCCCTGTTCAGCAAAACGAAACTCTTCGATAAACGACAGCGCAGAAAACCTCTCGCGCCTGATGGGCACATCACTGGCGTACCGTAAAAGGCTGCTGGTCATCTCTGCCCCGCGCAGCGCCGACCGTTGGATCTCTGCCAGCATTTCTCGTGACGGGTGATTGTCCGGCAACAACATCATGACCCCATCGGCCCCCAGCAGAACACTCTGCAGCTGATTGTTGAAGTGATGAGCAAAGCTCGCGCTGAGCCGGGTTGAAACACGGGCAACCGCATTGGCCGACTGTAGTTTTGCGGCCTGTTCATGCAATTTTGCATCCATCTTTCGGCGGTACACGTTCTGGCGGATATTCCACCTGCGCGCTGTATACACAAGGATCGCCGCAAAGGTAATGACAAGCGGCACAGATATGTTCTGCATGGGGTCCTGGACCGAATCCAGATAAAAAAGCACAAACAACCCACAAGAGCCGAACCCCAGGGTAATTGACCCGGCAAGCGTCGGCAGAATCAAAGCCCCGGTGCCCACCACCACAAGCGTGAGTATCAGGGTGCTTGCATCGATACCTGCATGCCCGAACCAGATCACGTGACTGAAGACGCTGACAAGTATCATCGCCCACAGGACAACGAGCCACAGTTCCGGGAGTTGAGGACGCATCAACCTCAGCTTCAATACGACAAACAGGACGCCGCACGCGAGCGACATCAAAGCATGCAACCAGACAATCGGCGCAGTGTCCCTGCCAACATGGGAATAGGCTTCTACAGCCAGACCGAGGGCAAACAGCAAAGGCGCCAGCGAGAGAACGTAAGCTGCATCCTGGCGGTAAGCGTCTTCAACCTCCGGATCGAACACCCGCTTATTGAGTGTTTCTCGCAACGAAAATCCCAGCAACATGTGCACCCACCACTTAGCATTCAACCCACCTGGTCGTGGCAGATAATACCTGCAATTACACGGCATAGCGGCGCGCTGTGTCCGATTAACGCATTTTTTACATTGCACAATATGAGCAATAAGTATTGTGGTACGCTCCAGAGTTATGACCGCTTTAACCCGCAACACCACGCTCTGGCGACATATTACTGTCGGCATTATGCGGGCTGTCCGGGACGTACCCAACTGGCTACGCCAGCCCCATGACATAAAGCACAACACAACAGTGCCGGACGATTTTTTCGGCATCAACGTAGCCACATCAGAAGATCCGGGATGCGACGACTACATCATCTCTGCCCTGCTTGATCTTGGCATCAGGAATATACGTCTGAATTACAGCTATGAAGCAGTTGGCGGCGCTACGGAACGATTTCTTTCGCGGCTGCTGGATGAGGATTTTGATGTTCTGCTTGCCTTGTTACCGCCCAGGCAGGATGCCGCGGCCATGACAACCGACCCCGCAGTTCAGGCTCGCTGGAGAGATTTTGTCGAAGACACCCTGCAGCATTATGGCCCTCGTCTGGCCAGCATAGAGATTGGTAATACGCCCAACCGCGGTCGCTGGGCAGGCTACAGCTCACACAGCTATCTGACCACCTGGCAGATCGCGTCACAAGCTGCTCATGCAGCCGGCAGATCTCTGGCTGGACCTAATGTCTCGGATTTCGAACCGATATATAACGTCGGTTTCCTGAGCGCAATGGGTAAAATACATTCGGTACCCGATATTCATACCAACAACCTGTTTGTTGAACGCGTTGTAGAACCGGAAGCCTTTGATCATCGTGTCGCCGGTAAGTTTGCGACCCGGCTGCTCAATCTCAATCTGATCAAAAAAGCGCAGATCCTCAAAGCCATCAGTCATCAGCACGGAATCAAAAAAACTTACTGCACCTACACCTGTTGGAGCAGGAAACGACTGACCCGCTGGTCGGCCACACCGGAGAAGAAGAATGCGGACTACCTGCTGCGATATCTTGTCATTGCCGCAGCCAGCGGCACTCTGGATCGGGTGTATTGGGGACCTCTGATCTGTGAGCGTGACGGCCTGATCGCTTGCGGTGACCGCAGTTACCCGGATATCGACAACGTCAGTTACTACCGTGAGGTTCGTGGTGATGTTGATCAATTCATGGCAACAGCAGCGTTCCATGCTTTACGCTTCACTGTAAAGGTGTTGCGCGGCGCGACATGCGCACAGGCATACAACGACGTTGACGGCGTCCACCACTTTTTTTTCAAGGCGCGCGATGGTGGCAGCTGGCACATCATCTGGTGCGCTGACAGGAAAATTTTCCCGCTCGATGAACTGTACAGTGCGCACACACTTGCAACCGCAGAGTTCTACACACCGGAAGGTGACAGGTTACCGAATCTGCCTGGCGCAATTTCTGAGCAACCTCTTTTACTGCACTGGCCAGAAGTGGTTCCGCCACCCGACATAAAATCCCTGCAGCAGATGTCCAGCAAGGCGCTGACAGATGTCGTCTACTGGCCACGGGATAACAGGGTAACACACACACTGGCTGGTGACGCTTGGCGTGGCGCATATACCATACCCAGCCATAAGACAAACGAGTCGCCCGCGGGAGAACGCATTCCTGACCTGCTGGTCAGTTTGCCCCAGTGCAGAAAGCTGCGAGACAAAAGAAACAAGTTGTGGAATGTTGCCGCGCCGTGGTGGGGATCCGGCGAACAAACGATTAAGCTCAATCGCGCCAAAGGTATAAAAAAACTGACCTATCAATTTCTGCCCAGCAAAGGCAGGCGTCATTGGAATAACGCAACAGAAATGTTACGTCTTGGTGTGAACACGCCGGAACCGCTCGGTTTCTTTGAACAAACCAGGAGCAGCGCAGCAGACAGCTACTACATCTGCCGGTTTATCGAGGGCGCATTTTCCTGCCGTGACGTTTTTACGGCATTTAAAAACGGACATTCCCAGTACGAGGGTATTGAGAAAGATGAATGGCTGCATCGCATTGGAAAGTTTGTCGCGCACATGCACTGGCGCGGCATCATTCATCGAGATTTGTCTTCAGGCAACCTGATGATGACCTGTGAGAACGGCGAGATTGAGTTTTATCTGATTGATATCGGGCGAGCAATCATCGACAGGCCTCTGTCGATCAAAGCACGCATGCGTTTCAAAGACCTGAACCGCATCTGTTACAAGCTGAACTGGCCCGATCGCGAGTTGTTGATCAAAGCCTATGACCAACACACAAAACAGCCACTACCCAAGTGGTGGCGATTGTCCCTGTCCAGCTATGATTGGAAGCAGAACAGCAAAAAAACCCTAAAAGGTAACCGGAAGTCAAAATCACGCCCGGCAGCAGGTGGCAGATAGCACTTTGCTTTTTTCGATAAATGACATCAGTGATTCCACCAGGGTCGATCACTGAAGGCGCGCAGATCCATCTCAAATGTCCAGGTGGATCGATGCTGCTGGGCCAGATGCAGATAGGTGTCGGCTACCTTTTCAGGAAGAATCATCCCATCGTGTTCCAGTCCCCGGGCTTGTCGAACCTCATTGAAACGCTCAGCACCTAACATCTTACCTAAGGTATCTGGTGCATCGACCATACCATCCACCAGAATATGAGAGACGTGAATACCCTGGGAAGAGAACTCAGCGTTGAGCGACTGGCATAACATACGACGCCCGCCCATCGCCGCCGCATGGGAATGCTGGCCGGCATTGCCTCGAACGGCTGCCGTGGCGGATGTCACCAGTATGGTGCCTTTACCGCGCTCGACCATCAGGGGACAAACCTCTGATGCCAGGCGAAAAAGACTGAATGTCGCCAGCCGCCAGCCCATTTCAAACGCTTTGTTTGAAGTCTGAGCCAGCGACCGATCACCAATCTGCGCACCCAGATTAAACACAACAACTTCTATTGGACCAATGTCCTTCTCAACCTGGGCAACAGCGTTCTCAATGCTCTCCTCTTCAATGGCATTGAGCAGAAAACCTGTTGCTTCGCCGCCTCCGCTGTGGATGCCCTGAACCAGACGGTCAAGGCCTTCCTGGTCGCTGCGTCGGCACAACACAGCATGATAACCCGCCTGGGCAAAGCGCTTGCCCACCGTGCCGCCGATGCCGGCGCCCGCTCCCATCACCAAACAGACTGGCTTCATGATTTGCTCCCTTACGTTTTTCCCAGAACGACAGCTACTGGGGGAAAGAAGTATTGTGCCATGACGCGGCTGGCAAAAAACTCAGATCGGGTGTGCAAAATTGATCGCCTTTGCGCGTAGGTACGCCGGTCGTTGCGCAATACCCTCTCTGTAGCGCATTAATCCGGCGGGCACCATCAACTGATAAGCCACCGCCCAATCCAGACAGGTCATGAGCATGATATCTGCAAGACCAAAGCCCTGTGCCAGAACGTAAGGTCGTTCGCCCATCCTGTGGGCGATCACTTCAAGATGTCTGACCGCGTAGGCGCCTGCCGAACGGACTACTTCAGGCGCATCACCATAGATATGAGCCAGATCGCCATGGCGACGCATCACGTAGAGGCTGGTTTCATCCAGCTCACCATAGATGTAACAACACCATTCATCTTCCTGTGCGCGCGCGTCTATAGACTGCGGCGTGTATAAAACATCCCCTGGAAAGGCGGTGATGAGGTATCGACAGATGGCCAGGCTTTCTGACAACCTCAGCTCGCCACTGACCAGCAGCGGGATCTTCTGCTTAGGATTCAGCTTTTTGAATTCGGGGGTCTGAGTTTCGCCGGTACGCGGACCAATGGGTTTTAACTGGTAGCGGATGCCCAGCTCTTCAGCAAGCCACACCGGCCGCATGGTCCGGCTCGTGCCAGCCCCCCAGAGTGTAATCTCAGCTTGAATTGACAAACCGCTACACGCTACGAAAGGCTGCGCTGCGACCATAGCGCTGATCGGTGTCAAAGCGCAGGTTCCGAAGGGAGATGTTATCCATTGGATGGCTTTGCGCCTTTGCAGATGATTCCGCCATTGTTTGTTACCGAAGTCGATAAAGCGGTCTAAGTGTCCGCTCTATCGAAGTTGGCTGCAAGCAGGCACAGACTGACGCAATAATTATTACAAAGCTTCATCAGCCAGTATTTTCTGAGCATTCTGCAGACGCCGCTGATAAGCGGTGCTGGGATAATAGTCATTCAGCACCTGCAAAGTGCGGACCACCTGATCCCACTGCTCTTCTTCAAAATACAGGTAGCTGAGCAATGCCCACCAGTTTTCCCTGGTTTCCATATTGGCAGCTTGCGCCATCGCCAGGCCCAGTTCCATGTGATCGATGGCCGCTGGGTAATCCTGCATCTGATAAAGGGTTTGGGCCATGAATATCTGCGGAATTGGACCTGGATTCTCAGCTTCCTGCATCCATTGCCTGATATGCCGCAGAGACGCTTCAAAGTCCTTGGTGGCAAAGTTGAGCTGCGCCAGGGTAAACAGTGTTGCACTACGCAATCCAGCCGCTACTGTGTCAGCCTGCGCGATAATCTGCTCATATTCTGCAATCGCTTTGGGGTAATCATTCATGTTGAAGGCAAGGAAACCCGCGAGATTATGCACCTGACCCAACTCGTTGGCGTTCATTGCAGCCACCTCAGCTTTCATGCTGGACAGTATCTGCGCAGCGGCGGCATATTCCTGATTGTCGATATGAGCCTGCGTCGCCGCAATCTGTTCATAAACGCGATCGCTGAGCCCTGGCGCACGCTCAGTAGACCCATTTTCAACAGCAGCGCCGCCGTCTAATCTGAAGGTAAGCCGATTTCGTATCCCTTCTACCGCAACCCCTTGTCCCGCGACAACGCGAGGCTTGTATCTGTATCGTGCAACTGCTTTCAGAGCCTCTTCTTCAAACACACCTGGTGGTTCCGCCCGAACAACCTTTGCACCTTCAGTCAGCCCGGTTGCATTCACGGTAAATTCAACCAGCACATAACCTTCAATACCTTTATCTTTTGCCTCCTGCGGATACACCGCACCCACCTTAACAATTGGCAGCAGGTCCGCATCGCTCGCAAGCGCTGGTGCCGCTTCATTTTCAGCAAGGTCCATGGCGCCCACCGGCAGCACGATAGCCACAGCCAGCAGCAGCATTGGAATCAGTCTTTTTGTCTTCATGGGGTGTCTGTGTAAGGTGTTATCCAAAATCGCGGCGATACGAATGGACAGCATGGAAGGCGAAGCCATCGCCAGGGCAGCGCCAACACGTTCACCGCGGGCAATCTCAATCAAATGTTCCGCATAGGCGGTGTCGGTTTTGCCACTGACAATCACAGCATCGTCACAGGCACGTTCCGCTTCAACCTTCAACCTGCGCTGCGTCAGCCAGACCAGAGGATGAAACCAGAAGAAACAGCAGATCAGCGCGCAGACATTAAACAGCAGGGTATCGTGACGATTGATGTGAGCCAGTTCATGCAGCAGCGCAGATTCCTGCTTTTCGGCAGACCAGCTGGACCACGCAGCCGGCACCAGAATTTCGGGTCGCACAATGCCCCAGGTCATGGGTGAGCTGTTGCGGCTGGTTTGCCTGACAGGGATGTGAACACCCGCCGAGGAAAAGCACGTGCTCACGATCTGCGTTGGACCCAACCAGCGTTTTGTATTGAGTACACGCAGTAGCCAGAGCAACAGCAAAGCAAACGTTACAAGGCCGTAAACCACCAACGCAGCTTCCCGGAGACCCGTTTCAGTCAATAACGATTGACTGGAGAGAGTGTAGTCGAAGCTTAAGTGCGGCGTTGTAAACGCCATTTCCCACTGGCTGACCTCAGCGGGCGTTGAGAAAGTGAAACTCTGACCGGGCAGGCGTTCAATCAGCACAACGAGCGGCAGGCTAACCAGTGCGATGAACAGCACCAGATGGCGGTCGGCAGCCCCCAGATGACGCAGACGACACATCAGCAGACCTGCGATCAGCAACATACTGCTTTTGAGGAGAAACCAGAGCAGAGGCATCATTTTCTTTTCGCCTTTACATCAGCAACCATTTGTTGCAGTTCATCCAGTTCATCGTCCGTTAGATCATCTGACGACGCCCCCAGCAGCGCGCTGAAAGCACTCGACGACGAACCGCCAAAGAAGGTCTGTACCAGGCGTGTCCAGGCGGCTTTGCCTGCTCTGACTTTTGGCGTAACAGGCGCGTATATATATTTTGCGCCCTGCATTGAGTAGCTGATCAGCCCTTTTTTATTCAGGCGCTGGAGCAACATACGCGTAGCGGAATAGCTGGGTTTGTCCGGCAACGCAGCCTGCACCTGAGTCGCACTGACCTGACCTTGTGCATAAATGATGTCCATGACCTGGTTTTCCCGCCTGGTGAGGGTGTGTTTAGGGTCTTTCATATCCATCGCCTTCCTGCAGAAGTATTAATGCACTTTTTTGTTCACTATGAACATAAATGTGCACTTATACGCAGAGCTTGTCAACCACTAATACATCCTGTTTATTCCGACCTGTCTCCCTGCTTTGCTCCAGCGGCCTGTTGAAAACATCTCAATGGCTCAGAGATTTTTTCAACAGGCTGCTAGAATCGCGCACATGGATCAGATCGAACTAAACGCTGCTTTCCAGCGCATCACTCAATGCATCGATCAGCACGCGGTGCTCATTCAACACCGGCCGCTCACCGGTGGCGTTTCGGCCTGTATTGATGTGCTGGAAGTTGAACGCTCAGACGGATCACGACAGCAATTTGTGGTTCGTCGTGCCGGTGAGGGGCAATGGAAAAACCAGGCAGACAATACAATCGCCACTGAGTTTGAGCTTCAGCGCGCGCTTTTTCAGGCAGGCTTTCCCATCGCCGAACAGATATTGTTAGACGCTACCGGCCAGGTACTGCCCACTCCCTTTGCAGTCATGGCCATGGTCGAGGGTACAACTCACGTTGACAGCCATGCCGTGGACGCGGCAATGAAACACATGGCGCAGTTCCTGCTGCGTCTGCATACACTGGATAGGCGACACATCAATGTGCCTGGCCTGCCGGAGCGGGAGGACCCCATAGCCGGCGCACTTGAGTTTGTGCCGGACACACCACAATGGTCAGCGCTGCGCCAGGCCATCAGTCACTGGCAAACCACTGACAACCCACCCAGTGTTCTGCACGGAGATTTCTGGCCCGGCAACATACTCTGGCAGAACAACAGAATTGCAGCGGTCATCGACTGGGAAGACGCCGCCATCGGCACAGCGGTGTCCGACGTGGCCTGCTGCCGCGCGGAAATCATGGCGATGTATGGCAGTTCGGCAAAAGACCTGTTCACCCGGCACTATCTTTCCCGATGCACGCTGGATTTCCACGACCTGCCTTTGTGGGACGTCTATGTGAGTTTTGCTGCGCTGGCAACAATGCATGCGTGGGGTCTTGAACCAGAGGTCGAAGCCACCCGGCGCCGCAGTACCGAACTGTTTGCGGCACAGGCTGCCCGGCAGGTCGTTACTGCCTGACCGTCACAACAGAGTTTTGCATGTATATCCTCAACCCCGAAACCTGCACTCTGGCCGCATTGTCAGAATATCGTCGCATCAATGTTATCGGCACCTCTGGCAGCGGCAAGTCTACCTTTGCCAAAGCGTTAGCAGACATACAGCAGCTCCCGTACTACGAAATGGATCAGCTGTTCTGGAAAGCTGACTGGGAAGAATCAGACGATGAAGAATTCCTGCCTCGGGTTGCACAAGTCGCTGCGCTGGAGGACTGGGTATTGGATGGCAACTATTCCCGCACTTTTTCCATCAAATTCAAACGTGCCCAGCTGCTGATCTGGATCGATCTGCCGTTCTTCACCACAACCTACAGGGTGACCCGTCGCGCCATAAGCAGATCGCTTTCTCAAAAAGAGCTATGGCCGGGCACCGGCAATATGGAATCTCTGCAGCGGGCATTTTTTTCCAGAAAATCGGTTATCTGGTGGTCTATGACCCATCACCGCTCTACCCGGATAAAGTACCGTCAGCTGATGCGCTCTGATGACTACGCGCACATCGCGTTTCTGCATTTAACAAGCCGCGCACAGATCTCGCGGCTGCTGACTCAGTGACCCCTTGTCGCTGTCACCCCATCACCGCTACAGTTCAGCTATAGAATCTCCCCTTTCACCTTGTTGAATTGTGTTAGAAGAACAAACCAACCTGCATGTCGTGTTTATCATGGGTTCGCTGCTCGGCGGTCTTGGCCTGTTCCTGCTCGCTGTCACCATGATCACAGATGGCTTAAAACTTGCCGCCGGTGATGCGCTGCGGGACATTCTTACCCGCTCAACCCAAACGCCATTACGCGGTGTTGTTTCAGGCATTCTGATGACCTCGCTGGTGCAATCCTCAAGCGCCGTCACAGTAGCCACCATCGGATTTGTGAACGCCGGCTTACTCAATCTGATGCAGGCGCTGGGCATTGTTTATGGCGCCAACATCGGCACCACCATGACGGCATGGCTGGTCGCCGCAGTTGGTTTCGAATTCAAAATTGAGCTGTTTGCGCTGCCGATGATTGGTCTCGGCATGGCCATGCGCCTGGTAGGTGCATCAAAAAGAATTGGCGCACTGGGTGAGGCTATCGCCGGTTTCGGCCTGTTTTTTATCGGCATAGACGTGTTGCGGGAGGCTTTTCAGGGCTTCGCAGCCGGGATGGACCTCACAACGCTATCCAGCGATTCCACCCTCGGTCTGTTGTTGTATGTACTGGCAGGTTTTATGGCCACCCTGCTGACGCAATCTTCCAGCGCAGCCATTGCCATCACCCTGACAGCAGCCACAGGGGGTGTTCTGGCGCTGGATGCTGCAGCCGCAATGGTGATCGGTGCAAACGTGGGTACCACCTCAACCGCAGCATTATCCGTGATTGGCGCCACTTCAAACGCCAAACGGGTGGCGGCGGCGCATGTGATTTTCAACGTTGTCACGGGTGTGGTTGCGTTGCTGTTGCTGCCTGTTCTGTTAAAAATTGTTGCCTGGACCAGTGAAACTTTTGGGATGCAGGCGATGGTCGCCGTCAATCTGGCCATTTTCCATACCGTGTTCAACATTCTCGGCGTGGCCATAATGTGGAGTTATACCCAACAACTCGCCCGGTTCCTGCAAGGCAGGTTTAAAACTGTTGCTGAACAACTTGGCCAGCCAGTACACCTGGACAGAAATGTAATGGTGTCACCCGCACTTGCCCTGGACGCTTTACGGCTTGAGCTGCGACGTATGGCCGAACTCTCCCAACAACACGCCATCGCAGCGATAAAGGGGGCGGCTACCAGCGAGATTGATCATCTGCGCGTCGCCCTGGAGTCTTTGAATGAAGGTGTGGAATCGTTTGTTAACCAGCTCGAGAGAGAGCGTCTGGGTGAAGCTACCGCAGTTGAACTGTCTGCAGTTCTACGCATCAATAATTATCTGGCGGAGGTGGGTACATTGGCAGAGGAAATTGCCGCTCAACGTGCTGATCTGCAACGCATCAGAGACAGCGCGGCAGGTGAAACCTGCGAACAATACCTGGCAAGCATACTGGCGCTGTTACGCGCCTGTGACCTCAGCGCTGAAAGCATCGATCCACAACACCTTGATTCCCAGTACAACGCGCTGCGCAAGCAATGGCATGACCTGAAAAGCACTCTGCTGCAGAAAGCAACCCTTGGTCAGCTGCCGCTGAGTGGCCTGAACAGTGCGCTTGAACTGCTGCGCAGCGCGCTGCGCATAGCCGAGCAAAGCACAAAAGTGGCCACGCGCCTGCATCGGACTGAACCCGAAGAAAAACCCGCCGTCGCTACCCCTGGCTGAGGCCAGTGCGTGGCCAGCAGCTTCTGCGCGCCGCCTTCAGTGGTGGGCGATGGGTTTGTCCGTGAAGAGATAGTCTTTCAGTTCTTTGTCAAAGCTTGGGTCTTTGCGGCGAATCCATTCCAGGACCATGGCTGCATGCTCTTTTTCTTCGTCCCGGTTGTGCGCAAGAATCGCTTTGAGCTCATCGTCTTTACAGGCATCAACACGCTGGTTGTACCAGTCTACCGCTTCAAGCTCCTCCATCAGCGAGGTAATGGCCCGATGCATGTCGCGGGTTTCGTCAGTCAGTTCGTTAATCGGTTCGTGATAGCCTTCGTTTGCCATGAGAGATCCTGATGGGTAAATACAATCCTCTATCTTACCGAGCAGCCCCCATGGGGCGTCAACCACTAAACGTTGGTTAACGCCCTGATTCTGCAGGCAGACGACTTAATCTGCAGATTTACCAATCAGCCTGTAAGCCGCCGCACCAAGCAGCCCACCGACAATGGGTGCCACCCAGAACAGCCACAACTGGGCCACCGCCCAGTCACCTACATACAGCGCAACCCCGGTGCTGCGCGCCGGATTCACGGATGTGTTGGTCACTGGAATGCTGATGAGGTGGATTAACGTTAACCCCAGACCGATGGCAATCGGCGCAAAACCGGCTGGCGCGCGATCATCTGTGGCGCCCAGGATAATAATCAGGAACATCATGGTCAGCACAACTTCAGCCACCAGCGCTGCCACCATGGAATAGCCACCCGGTGAATGCTCCGCGTAACCGTTCGAGGCAAAACCAGCACTCAGATCAAAACCAGCAGCGCCACTGGCAATCACGTAGAGCACACCCCCGGCAATGAGGCCACCGATAACCTGCGCAATGATGTAACCCGGCAGCTGGCCAGCGGCAAAACGACCAGCAGCCCATAACCCCACCGATACCGCAGGGTTTAAATGACAGCCGGAAATATGCCCAATGGCGTACGCCATGGTCAGCACGGTTAAACCAAACGCCAGCGATACACCCAGCAGGCCAATGCCTACTTCAGGGAAACCAGCCGCCAACACTGCGCTGCCGCAACCGCCAAACACCAGCCAGAACGTGCCAAAAGACTCGGCCAGATATTTATTCATCAGATCCCCACCTATGTTATTTGCAACAGAGTTTAAGCCTGAAATGGCACCCATGTGTAAAACCATGGTAAAAAAGATGTTGTACGGGGAGGCCTGGCCATGCTGATGCGATCTAACATAACTACTCGAGCGATACTGCTGGGACTGACAGGTTTGTTGTTCAGCGCAGCGGCAACCGAACAGCCACAGGCAGAAGTACAGGACACTCTGTTTGTGCTGGATGCATCCGGTTCGATGTGGGGACAGATCGACGGTATCAATAAAATAGTCATTGCCAAAGATGTCATGGAAGAGCTGGTATGGGGGCTACCCGCCGCCCAGCGTCTGGGCCTGGTCGCGTATGGCCATCGCAAGAAAGCAGATTGCGCTGATATACAGACGCTTTCACAAGTAGGCGCAACACGCGCAGAGGTTGTCGAGCAGCTGCGCGCATTATCGCCAAAAGGTAAAACTCCACTCAGCGCATCCGTAGCCCACGCCGCTACAGAACTGAACTTCACCCGACAGGCTGCCACAGTCATCCTGGTATCCGATGGCCTGGAAAACTGCGATGCCGACCCCTGCGCTCTGGCGCGCACGTTAGAGGAACAGGGTCTGGATTTCACCGTGCATGTGGTGGGCTTTGATGTGACTGAAGTTGAACGTCAGGGGCTGCAGTGTATCGCCGAGGAAACCGGCGGCAAGCTCCTCACAGCCCGGACCGCAGATGAGCTGACCCAGGCTCTGACCGAAGTCGCTGCTGTTGCACCCGCAGACCCTGAACCCAGCGCTGCAAAGGTGGTTTTCAAAGCGACCCTGCTCCAGGGTGGCCCACTGCTGCAGAGCGAAGTCGATTGGTCAATTCTTGTAGCCGGTACCGATGAAGTTGTACATTCTGCCAGTGACAGCGGCATCACGGACACAGAACTGACACCGGGTGATTATGTGGCGCAAGCCACCTGGCGCGGTTGGGCAAAGGCACCTGATCTGGCCGGCGAACTGTCTTTCTCGGTGGCGGCACAACAACCGCGCGTGATCACCGTGCCCATCGACATGGGCCTGGCAGTCACATTATCAGCACCTGCCAGCATCCCTGCGGCAAAACCTTTCCGTGTCAGCTGGAGCGGGCCGGATACGCTAGGCGCCTATGTTTATGTCACTGCTCTGGATGACAGCCCTCGGGATTACATCTATGGCACAGTCGCCGCAAAAGCCAGGGCGGATTTTGTGAGCAGCAGTGCGACAGACAGTCTCGACACCAATGGCGATAACATCATTGACGACAACGATGTTGCTCAGGCAGACATTGGCGGGCCATCCATAGCCGGCAGCTATGAAGTGCGCTACGTCCTCGATCAACCCAGAGTCATTCTGGCCCGCAGTCCCATTACCGTCACCGACCATCCGTTCACGTTAAGCGCACCAGCATCAGCATCTGTAGCCAGCAGCATTGAGGTGCAGTGGTCTGGCGATGCCAACGCCAACGATTTTATTTCGATTGTGCCAGCCGGATCAGTAGCAGTGTATGACAACAGCCGCACGGTAAGAACAGACAAGGGGTCAACATTAACCATCAACACGCCAGCTGAACCTGGCGAATACGAAATCCGCTACATTCTGACTAACGGCTACACCCTTTATGACGGTATGCAGCACACTGTGGCTGCTACAGCACCCCTCACCGTTGCAGAAGTCAGCGTGGTGATTAGCGCCCCGGACGAGGTTGTTGGGGGCTCAACTGTTTCGATCACAACAACAGACCTGGAGGGCTATGAAAACGACATGCTGTCGATCATCCCGGCAGGTAGTGAAAAATTCAATCGCGAATCCATGGCATTGCGAACGGTGCGAGGCGCCGTGCAACCGGATTTTTCTATCCAGGTGCCCAATATCCCCGGCGCTTATGAGGTGGCCTACTTTATTGAACCGGGGCGGCGCCTGTTAGCCACCCGGCCGATCACCATTACCCAGGCACCGGCGACGGTCAGTGCGCCTGCGCAGATATCTGTTGGCGCATCTTTTCCGGTGCAATACTCCGGGCCGAATTACAAAGGCGACCGGATTGTCGTCGTACCTGCCGATCGACCTGCAGACAAGATGTGGAACATAACGCCCCGCTATGGCTTCTTAACCAAAGACAGCCAGGGCACCGGCACCATAACAGGTTATCCCACCGAGGCTGGACCAGGTGACTATGAAGTACGTTACGTCACCGGCCTGCAGCACCATATTTTAGCGCGCACGCCGATAACGGTGGTTGCCGATTAACCAACCGCAGTGCCCGATCAGACTAGGACACGCTCGATTGTGTCATCAAGCTTTATGTCACCAGATCGGGTTACCGCAGCATAAACGCCGGCGACCGGGTACATGCCGGCCTCACCTACCTGAATTCGGTTGCAGCGAACAAGGGTTTTCAACACTTCAATGTCCTGCTCCAGACCAGGTTGCGCTAAGGTGGTCATGACGCAGCGGGGGTCCGCCATGGTGACCGCAACCCCTGCCTGCTCTCCCAGCTGCAGCGCCTGACCTACCCAGGCATTTTCCACAAAACCTGATGCTTGCGATTTGACCAGTACATTCATACGAAATCGGGCCTGATCAAAATTACTGTCAGGTTTTTCCTGGGTCAGTTGCTCCAGTGTTGCAGAGGTAATAACAGATAACGGGAAGACGTCAAAAAAAGACTCCGCCGGTACGGGTGATGCAACACCCATGGATTCAAACAAAGCAGCGCCCAGGGGTTGTGCCAGTGTTGTATCGCTATTGCCTGCCGGATCAGCGCCGCTGACATCAGGATAGTAATGATCAATGGTAAAGTCTTTCGGCGCGGATGAAGCCAACCTGACCTGACGCCCGAAGTACGCTGACAAAACAGCATCGCAATCCTCATCCTCACTTGTCACAGACGTGCCATCGGGCAGATCTATGCGCACCGCAGGATGCGGATCTTCCATAGTCGGGCTCACTGAAAAACTGGCTTGACAGGACAGCACCCCGGGAAAACGTTTCACGCTTTTGGCACTCACCACGTTACCCGTCTCGACATCGATCAGCGCATAAGCACGGTCACCCAGCAGGCCAGCGGAGGTGATAGTGGCTTCATCAAGTGCTTCCCCGGCCATGGATTTAACAGGATATCGATAAATGCCGGCTATCCGGCCAAGAACATTGTCCTCTGTCATGGTTTTCATCCAGCCTCAGGAAAGGGCGTATCAAACAGTATCCTTCTCTGGTTGACTCAACGAATCAGCCAGAGAAGGACACTAGCACAAACCCGCTGGGTATTGTTATGCCGAAGACATTCGACACAGTCCCGGTTCAGGTCACCAGCATCCTGCGCAACATGATCGGCGCAACAATACAACTGGCAAGACAAACCAGGACCATGCTGGCAAAAACGTCATCCGGTACCAGCGTCGGGTCTATGGCTCTACAGGTGTACATCACCACCAGGGCAATCTCAGCGCGCGGCACCATACTTACCCCAAGCATCAGTGCGTGGGTTCGATTCATCGACACAAGCGCAGGCAAAGCGGTGCTGACCACCTTTACCGCAGCGGCGGCAATAAACAATACAAATCCGATATCCAAAGCCGTGAGCAACGCGCCAAGGTCAGTTTGCATCCCGATGTGGATAAAAAAGAATGGGGTCAGCAGGTCGTAGATGTAGCTGAAGCGTCCATCTGTACGCACCGCATCGGGGTCTCTGCTGAAAGCCAGCCCCGCAAACAACGCGCCAATGGCGAGCGAAAACCCCAGGACATCCGCCAGCGCAGCTATTGCCAGCCCGGCGCCAAGAATTGAAATGGTCATGACCGATTCAGATGCACTGAGCCGCGCGTTGAACGTGGTAAATCGTTTTTCAAGAAAAAACGCAAAGAGATAGCAGCCCGCGATAAACAGCGCCAGCTTGACTAGAATGGTCAGTGAGGCAGTACCTACATGGAACCACAATGCATCATCCCCACTGAGCATGGCTGGCAGCACACCGATCAGCACCGCAAGCAGAACAGCTGCAGACAGGTCATCCAATTCCGCCACGTCAACCAGCATCTGACCCTCACCGCTGGCCAGTTTGCCTGCCTCATCCCATACAGCTACCGAAACGGCAACACTGGTTGCGCTGAATGCCACAGCAATAATTACGCTGGTTTCTATCGACCAGGATAACAGGACATGGGCAACTACAAATCCCACCAGCAAGCTGCCCGTAACATTCACAATCCAGATCAGGCTGGCGGCGGGCAGTTTCTCCAGCAGGGCGCTGATATGGCTGCGCAGACCGACACGAAACAGCAAAGCCACTACGCCCAGACTGGCTAACGCGGCAAAAACGTTATCAAACGCTTCACTGTGCATTTCAAACTGGCGCAGCAGCGCACCCAATAACAACCCGAGCAGGATGTAACCTACCGATACCGGCACACCCAGCTTACGACATAAATGACCTGTTAGCGGATTAAGGACAAAGATTGCCCCCAGCACGAACATCAACATGCCGGTAACTCCCAAAGCTATAACCGAATCAGTATAACGCGGGGGACCTGGACACGGTTAAGATCTGGAGAGCCCCTTGAGAACGATGTCTACAACCTGATCGTACATCGTATCGTCCGAGCTCTGAATCGGCAGGAAGCCACACGCTGTGATCATGGGTTGTACGGCCAGCGCAGAAAGGGGTCTGACGTACCCTGCGTCCACACATCTCTTAAGCAGATCCACCAGGTCCATGCGCAGGCTCTGGTAGATTTCGTCGACCACGCGAAATCGCTCCGCGGAAAGCCAATCAAACAGATAAGGTGACAACAACGGTCCGGGTGCCTGAACAAGCAATTGGCGCAGGTAGTGGGTGTCCAGTAAGAGCGCCTGGAGCGGGTTGTTGGTGGCGGCTCGAGCCGCCTGACGCACCTGCGCTATAAGATTCACAGTGCGCAACGCGCAAAGAAAAAGGAGCTCCTCTTTGCTTGCGGCAAAGCGGTAGAATTTTGTCTTACTGATACCCAGGTCACGGGCTACCTGAGGGATCGACGTACCACGCCACCCCCGTCGGTTGAACGCCGCAGTGGCCGCACATAAAAGCTCATCCAGCTTGCTTTGTCCCAGACCGACAAACTCGTATGGCGGTCGGCACATGAACCCAGGTGCCTCTACCTCTGGTGCCAGGATGCCATGCTGCAGGAAGGCAACCAGTTCGTCACTCAGTGACTGCAGCTCGAGGCCTGCCTGGCTGAACTGTCGGTCTTCGGCATTGGTAAACCGGTCTAAAACCCGCACCACCAGGTGCGCCGCAAGGGAAGAGTCGAGCTTGCGCAGGCTGCCTTGTTGCATCCCGGTTTTCAGCAACAGCTCAAGTTCGAAGCGGCTGTTCTGATACGCTTTGATCACACGCTCGCGATAAGGCTCTGCAAGGGTTGCGCGGGCGCGCAACAACGGCGAGGAAGGCTCGTGCATATCAAGATCAATATACTTCGCAAGCTGTAATGGGATGCTCTGATGAAGTCGCCTGGCTTCGGCGAGATTTTCTGAACGTCGCTGCGCGTAGCGCACCACCAGTTCACTTTCGAGTTCATCACGATTCTTAAAATAGTGATAAACCGCCGTGTAATGCAGATCCAGACGTGCCGCAATCTGTTTGAGCGTCAGATCACCGCTGTCTCTATCAGCCAGTACTGCGTCGGCGGCAGCAAGAATTTTCTCACGGGTGGCACGGCCACCACGATCGGCAACTACTTTAGGCGTTGTTGTATTCATTGAATTGAACTGCACCGAACTTCATTTGTGATAGACAGAACCGGCACAATACCTGCCGGATCTGCAAGCGAAGCCGCTATACTGCCACTCCCGGGTCGAAACGCACCACTATCTGTTGGGATAACCTCCCACCCAGACCGGGCTGGACCAGGCGATTGCGTCATCAGCCTGAACCACCCGCACAAAATAATAGTCGCCTTGAATGTCTCCGGTGTCCTGCAATGCAAAACTGACATCCTGTGCACCCTGCGTAATGACGCGACGCAAGCGGATCGTATCCATGTAGCCATCAAACGGTAATGTCCTGGTGGCTTCGCCATTGTCCAACTGACGCAGACTCAACTCAACTTCAGCAGCAGGTACCAGTGCGGGCCGGCGAAAGATGGGTGGGCCACTACCAAACTCCCGCCCCTCGCTGATAGCGAGCTTGAATCGAGTGTTGCGCGAAGGATCGCGAAGCACCAGTTTCATCGATGTTGCAGCGCCACGTGATGCGGCGACAAAATGTACAGTGTTAGGGTGCTCAGCATCCACATACAGATTTCTTTGTGTGGAATTGATGATGTCAGATGATGTTGCGCTGACCAGATCAGCGCCAACCACCTCCAGGGTTCCGCGCCAGGGGCGCCATCCTCTTGGGTTATCACCACGATGTTTGGGTACCGAATCGCTCATAAAACTGAGGAAAAACGTTTCTTCGTCAGCTAAGCGTCCTTCCTGGACCGTCAGGTAGTCCTGTTCCCACAGCACTTCATCGTTCTTGAAAACCGTGATGGTGCTGATCGGAGCGGTGCCAACTACCCGACCGGATATGTTGCGCTCACGGGCAAAGTCCATGCGTTGCCCCATCGGCACCCCGTTCACCTGGGTCTGCAGAATGATTCGATCGCCGGTTGTAGCATAAGCACTTAGGTTTTTCATGCCATCAAATATGGCATCAACACTGACCTCTTCTGCCATCACCGCACCTAATCCACCACGCTGGGACAGGCTGCTGTCTTTCACAGAGGTGTAACCGGGCTGGCTGAGATGATTGTCGCTGGCCGCGGTGAACCCCACTTGTTGGCCATGACTGAGATACATGCGGCCAAACCACTCAAAGTTGCCATGCTGGGACATGATCTCCACCAGCGGCTGCAGGCGGGGGTCGCCCAATCGATAGTTGCCTGCCTGATGAGCGTGGGGAATCACCACCACATCGCGTGGGTCATGTTTTGCGCGCAGGCCCGCATACAGATCCGACAGGGTAGGATAGAACTGGGTCGGCACACGTTCACGATTATCCGGGGTGCGGAACAGCACGTTATGATGTCCACCAAAAATGTTTCGCGTTGTCCATTCGTAACCCAGATAAGCGACAAAGCGACCGGGCTCGGTGTATTTGCGCACATTGTCCTGAAGCACCTGCCACTCATAGTCATCCATCCAGATGTCATGCTCGGAATGGGTCACAAAGTCGAGCCGCGCATCTTCTTTGGCCCACTGCATGAACCGATCCGGGGTACCAATACCCTCGGCAAAGCCTGAATGACCGTGGGTGTCTCCCCACCTGATTTTCGGCGCGTCTGAAGACACCAGAATCGGGTTGGCAACGCCTTGGATGCTGCCGTCATCACTGACAACCGTTATGCGCTGCACGCCCGCCTTCGCAAAACTGACATCGCTGATCACCGTAATCGCCTGTTCCGCAGGGGGCAACTGAGCCAGGAGTTGATCGTTGGCAAAAACCTTGAATCCCGGAATCGGCCCCTGCGCACGGTTATAAAACTGATCCTCCGCGCGGACCGAAAGATCAAACTTCTCTCCAGGCCGAACGACGGAAGGTGCAAAGGCATGCACGCCCGCAATCTTTGAACCGACAACCTGCACCGGGGCAATGGGCAGGGAAACCAGGGATTCGTCGGGGTCGAACAGCAGATACAGCGGAAAAGGCATACGGTCGCTGGAAAAAGTTGGCATCAACAAACCACGCCCACCTTGCGCACGACCCCCATAAGTGACCGTTAGGGTATCTCCCGATATCAGTTCTCCACGAGTCAAACGGAAGAAAAGTACGGGTTGAGCGCCGCGGAATCCGCCATGCATACCGTTGATGGGATAGGTGTCTACAGCAAACTCCACGCCGGGTTTACCTGACGATACAGAAACATAGTTATCACCGGCAGGGTCACTGGTCTGAAACAGGCCATAATTCGCCATGAAATGACGAGGCACCGCAATACCACCTCCCCGTACAATGGGTTTTGTACCAACAGTATACGTCTGCTGCAGTGTCGCCCAGCTGCGCGCCTCAAACGGCCCCAGTGTAGTTTCCAGCGCGCCGATGGCATCCGGCTGCTCATCAAACAGCGACATTTCAAAAACATATTCGTCGAAGGTGGCCGCCATTCTTGGTGGCAACGCTTCCGGAGAAGCTGGCCGCAGAATCGTCGTGAGATTCACCGGGACATATCCACCATTGCGGGCATAGGCGTTGACCCACGCCCACATGACCTGGGTTCTTTGAGCTGCATTGCCGGCGTTTGTGGGTGTGATCGCAACTTGTGCTTTCAGGTTCTCGACCTGCTTGCGCAGGCTTTCGGACAGATAGTCTTCGGCGGCCACTGCGACGGATGTCAACAAGGCCAGCAGGACTGAACTCAGAGCAGATGTCACAGTCCTTAGAAAATTGTGGTTTGCCTTTCTCATTATCGGAACCGGTAGCTCAATTCAAAGAAATAGTACTCTGGATCGTTAAGTCGGAACCGGGTTGCGTTTCTATCGGTGAAGTATTCTTTGTCCAGCACATTGTTACCATTGAGGGTGGCGCTCCAGTGTTGGCTTTCCAGGCCCAGCCTTACATCCAGACGATCAACGCCATCGATCTTGAGGCGACTGGTATTCAGTGCGGCAAAACCACCGCTTTCATGCACATAGGTGGCCGCCGCCAGCAGCGTCACACCATCCAGGCCCGGCAGGGGTTGCCGCCAGGTAAGGTTGCCTTTCAGCTCGGTGGGGCGCACGAAGTTCAAACGGGCACCCAGTTCATCCGCCTGGGACGGGTTCACACCGCTGCCTATGTCCGTGACCTCACCCATCTGTTTGGAGTAACCCATTGACCCTAACACTCGGCCGCCGGCGTCGTTTACGTTGATACGAAACATGGTTTCAATCTCATAACCCCAGCTTTCAAGCTCGCCAACATTACTGATGAAAAACGCAGTGGGAGACTCAAGCCCGGGCAACCCATCCCCGTTCACTTCAATACGGTCGCCGTTTGCATCAAACCCGAGGGACTCGGTAGTGATCGGATCAAGAAAGGGGCACAGCTCGGGACAGCCATTGGTGGTTGTGTCCAGAAAGTCGTTATATCGGTTAAAAAATGCGGCGGCGTTCAGGGTCAGCGCACCGTCAAACCAGGATGTTTTAGTACCTATTTCATAAGACAGTGAATCTTCTTCATCGTACACGCGGGGTGTTGGAAATGCATCGGACGGCAGACCCGAACCCAGGTTCAAGCCGCCATGGCGATAGGAGGAACCAATTTTCACATAGGCCATGGCTTCTTCCAGCACACCTGTGACGTTGTCGAAACGCCAGGATGCGGTCACGCCCCAGGGCGTATTGGTGAAATCATTATCCGCCACCGCATCCAATCTAACCAGGGGTGTGGAATTGGGTGTTATGGTCAGAATCTCACCGTCCACATTGTCCCTGGCGTAGCGGATTTCAGCGTTGATGGACAGCGGGATGTCAGCAAAATCATAGTCGACAGAGGCATAAACTGCCCAGCTACGGTTGTCGGTTTCCCAATCGCGGATGGCAGACGTGGCAACCGTTTGACCACCGGCTGAGAAGTTATCAATCAACTCGCTGGTGGTCATCGAGTAGTAGTCTGCACCAATCAGATACTCAAAAGCCCCGCCCAGGGTGGAGGTCCAACGCAGCTCCTGAAAAAAGATGTCCGCGTCAACAAAGGTTTCCGGCTGTCGGGTCTGGACCGCTGCCGCGTTTGCATTGCCAAGAAAGAAATCACCATCTTCCAAGCGGTAGACTTCGCGTTCGCGCAGGTTGGTGACCGCGCTGAAAATGCCCCTGGCAAAGGTGTAATCAATCGTCAGAGCGTGATTATCTATATCGTGATCGCCAATATGGGGTGTGTTTATCAGAGTTTGCCGCAGGTCGGTTTGCGTGGCTCGAAAGCGCTGTCTGATACCAGGGAAAAAGCGCTCCTCAGACTGATCAAATGAATAGTAAATCTCCATCTCGTCTGTCGGATTCCAGAGCAGGCCCAGGCGGAGATGATCAAACTCAGTCACGTCCACAGGATCGCCTGCCTGATCTTCAAAGAAGCCATCATCACGCTCATCTGCGAAGTAACTGACCCGGGCGGCAAACCTTTCGCCCAAAGGAACGTTGACGATAGCTTCATACCCCTGGTAATCCAGCTCACCCGCGCGCAGACCCAGAGTGAAATCCAGCTCCGATTCCGGGCGTTTTGACAACACATTCATTGCACCGCCTAACGCATTGCGGCCATACAGAGCGCCCTGGGGACCGCGCAGCACTTCTATCCGCTCGACATCGTAGGTATCCATCCTGGCCAGACTTCTGCCGCCGAGACTCTGGCTCGCGAAATACGCACCATTGCGATAGAAACCCGTTGCTGACACTGACGATCTGTTGCGAGACTGGCCCGCACCGCGGATGCTGGGCTCCATCAGATCAGAGCTGGCGGCTTCCACCAGGGTAATACCGGGAATCAGATCAGTAACATCCCGCAGGCTGTAAATACCTCCAAGATCTTCGATCATTGTTTCTGTAATGGCTGCTGCAGACCCCGGCAGATCCTGCAGTCGCTCTTCACGCTTACGCGCCGTGACGACAATCTCTTCCATCTGGGCATTGTTCTGTTCCTGGGCAGCAACCGGCTGCGGTAGACCTGTCAGCAATACACTCACTGCCAACAGGCTCACTAAGGTTAGGGGGGCTCTCACGACTCTCTCTCCTTTAAGACGCTTGAGACTTGAATCTTCCACAGGCCTAACGATAAGTCAAACTATTTCATTGTTGAGGATTTTAATTGCTAATGCTTATTGCGTATATTATGGCTTTCTTTAATACTATTTCTTTATTGCGGATATCGTTATGAATAAACCCGGCGGGCCCGTTATAAGGCGACGGCAACTTCTAACCCGCTTGCTGATGTTAGGCTCGTCGCTCACCATGAGTTATGCATCCAGAGCAATCGGCCAGAAAACAGGAGCGGGCGTGCGCGAGTCTGTAACTAACGACCTTGTTGAATGGGACAACATCAAAGATCATCGCACCGGCTCGCCAGGTGATACCAAAACTGCACGATGGTTGGCGTCCCGGATTCAAGATGCCGGCGCGCAGGCTGCTCTGCAGGCTTTTGCGTTCACACGCAGGGTACCTGGTGACTGCTTTGTCTGTGACGGGCAGTTTCGCGCGCCAGGTCTACCGCTGTTTGACGGCGGCACAACTGGGGATGGCGCAATCACAGGTGAATGCGGCCCGTTGGGTTCTGGCGCCGCAGTTGGCGTTACCGGGTTTGCACCTTTTCCAGGTCATCCCGATTCCCAGGCACTCCTACGCGCCCGCCAGAAGGCTGAACACCAGGCCATTGTTGCCTACGCCAACGCCGAAACCGTCGCGCCGGGTCTGGCGGTTCTCAACGCACCGCGTTACAACAATCCACACCACCTGCCCGTGCTGCAGGTCAGCAGCGAGTACGGCTCTGTTCTGGAAAATGCAGCAACACACCAGAAACCACTGCGCATTCAAGTGGCGTTTACGGAATCCAGGGAAACGGTTTACAACGTTGAAGTGCGCCTGGCGGGTCGCAGACCGGACCTGAGGCCACTGGTGGTCATGACCCCGCGCAGCGCCTGGTGGACCTGTACATCCGAGCGCGGTGGCGGCATCACGATCTGGCTGCAGGCAATCCGGCATTTTGCAGCAAACCAGCCGGATCGAGACATCATCTTCACGGCCAACACCGGTCATGAACTGGGACACCTTGGACTTGAACACTTCATCGCTCAAAATCCAGCCCTGATTGCTCAAGCCCATGCCTGGGTGCATCTTGGTGCGAACTTTGCCGCAGCAGGCGGCGCGCCGCGCCTGCAGGTCAGTGATGAAACCCTGCTGCAGATGTGCACAAGCGCATTTCGTGAACAGCAGGTTGACGTACCAGACCTCACGCCACCGGGGACGCGACCGCGAGGCGAAGCTTACAATGTGTTTGATGGCGGTGGCCGATATGTATCACTGCTCGGCGGCAACCCCCTGTTTCATCACCCGGAAGATCGCTGGCCAGAGGCCATTGATCTGCCAAAAACAGTTGCGCTAAGTCGCTCGATGCTCACCGTCATCACCACGCTGTCCAGGGTTTAGCTGGACAGACAACGCTATCCGCGATTTGATAGCGTATGCAAACCGTGATTGTCATCGGCGCGGGCATCGCCGGCATCAGCACTGCTCGTGCCCTGACCGCGCATGGCTGCAAAGTCATCATCCTCGAAGGCCGTGATCGAATAGGTGGCCGCCTGTTTGCCGCAGATCTGGGCGGCCAACCTGTTGATCTGGGCGCTCAATGGCTGCAGAGCAGCATCGGCAACCCTGTCACCACACTGTGCACCGAGCACAATATCCAACACAGCCATGCCCCAGATGACATGCGACCCTATGACACGCAAGGTCAGCGCCTGTCGCAGAAACGTTTGCGCCGGCTTGAACAGCTACAGGATCAGATTCTCGAAGAATGTGCAGATCTCGGGCTCACGCTGATGCAGGCAAACCGCAAAGACATCTCGCTGGCCGCAGCCATAGAGCAGGCGCCAGGTTTCCAACGTCTGTCTGGCGCCGACCGCAGGCAGGTGAACTGGATATTAAACGCATCCATCAACAGCGACCTGGCCCAGGACAGTCATCGCGTGTCTTTGTTTCGTTTTCTAACGGATTCACAACGCGAGCCTTACCACGGAGCCGAACGGCTGTTTCCGCAAGGTTATGCACAACTGCCGGAAAAGCTCAGCCGCGGCCTGGACATCCGATTGAATCACGTGGTGCACCAGATTGCCTATCATTCAGACGGCGTCAGCGTGACAACAGACCGCAACCGGTTGCAGGCCGATTATGCCGTTCTGACCGTGCCTATTGGTGTTTTAAAGCGCAACAGAATCTCGTTCGAACCCGCACTGCCCAGCGCCAAACAAAGCGTGATCAATACATTTGGCGTGGGAGCGGCACACAAGATTCTGATCCGCTTCAGCGACGTGTTCTGGCCGAGGAACCGCCGGTACTTCGGCTGGGTCAGCGATGAGCCAAACCGTTTCCCGCTATGGGTCAACGTTTACGCCTATACCGGCGCACCCATACTTGTATTGTGGAGTCACGGCGATGCGGCAGTGCAGCTGGAGCAACAACAGCCTGCCGAACAACTTAAGCAGGCGTTGAACAGCCTCCGGCAGGTGTTTGGCGACAGGATCACGAAAGTCACCGATTACCAGGTCAGCCGCTGGCAGGAAGATCCGTTTACCTTGGGTGCGTACTCTTATCTTCCTGTGGGCGCGCCAGAAGGGATGTACACCGATCTTGCACATCCCGTTGGCAATCGACTCTTTTTTGCCGGCGAAGCCACTGCAGGGGACAGCCCGGCAACCGTTCACGGCGCATTCAACAGCGGCTTATACGCCGCGCAATCGCTCCTTTCTTTGCGCCCTTAGTGCAGATAATCCGTCTCGTCACGGCGACGGCGAATATCGCTCCAGTCTTCAATCTGACGACGGATCCTGAGCTTCTCGTTCCTGCGTCGGCCATTTATCTCAGTCTGCAGGCAATGCCTGGCTTCAAAATTTTCCAGTTGCGCGAGCAAGGACTCTGACAGTTCGTCGTCCGTATCTGCAAAATCATCAATCAGCGGTTCTCGGTTCATTTATCACTTCCAAAAACGGCAGGCGACAAATCAGATGACCGCCTGCCAAGGGACTTTCAGGGCTGCACCCCGTTCAATAAAACGTGTGCAGGCTGTTTTTTTAGTCGCAATATAGGAAACAATAAATCAATATTTATCTGGTACTTTGATAAATTCTGCTTATGGATACTGAACTGATACGTACCTTTCTGGAAGTCCACAAAACCCGTCACTTTGCGCGCGCATCGGAAAACCTGTTTGTCACCCAGGCCGCCGTCAGCGCTCGCATCAAACAACTGGAAGCGTTGATGGGGCAACCTCTGTTTACCCGGGAGCGAAACAATATCCAGCTCACGCTGGCGGGTCACCAGCTGTTACCCCACGCTGAGGCGATGCTGGCCGCATGGTCGCGTGCACGCCTGGTGATGCGCCATAAAGGTGCAGCAGATCAACTGATCGCCCTCGGCTGTCTGCCCAGTCTGCGGGAGATTTACCTGGATAACTGGCTGCTGCATCTGCGTGAAGGTGAAACCACCGCAAACACCCGGCTGCAGGTGGAATCGTTAGGCAGCCTGGAGATTATCCGCCGCCTCCGCGATCGCTCGCTGGATCTGGGCATCGTCTACGAGCCACCCCAGGCTCAGGATCTGCACAGCACAAAACTGACCGACTTCGACCTCCTTATGGTCACGACCGCTGACCCCTGTGAAACAAAACACTCAAACTATATTCTGGTTGACTGGGGCACTTCATTTATTGCCACTTTGGAGGCAGCGCAGGATGCCGCTCTGGACCCGTGGCTGAAAACAGACTCGCCGATGTCCGCCTATCACCTGCTGCTGCGCCAGGGTGGCAGCAGTTACTTACCCAGCCCCGTGGTTGCAAAGGACATCGCACAGCAGCGGCTGAGCACCGTTGACACTGTCCCTGTGTTCCAACGCAGCGTCTATGTGGTCGGTCTGACAGACGCAATTGAAGGCAAAGTAGCCGGCCTGATCTCACGCTTTCAGGAACTCAGCACGACCCGAAGTTCTGACTGATGGTTTTATTCACTTTTAACATCGATAAAATCAGATCTACATTCTTCGGTGAAACCAGGCACACTGCGCCGTTGTGACATTCTACTCGAACAATCCAGCTGATCCCGGGGCCACGCAGGGTGGTCTGCATCCACGCGTGCGGCACCTGGTTGTGGCCGCGCTGCTGGTTTTTGCCGCCAGCCAGACGCTGGCGCAGCAGCATGTTCACGCGGCGGATGATGTTACCGCCTGTGTCATCTGCGCCCACGGCGATCACAGTCCGATCACCAGTACAATCCGTGCAAAAACGGCTGCTGTTGTTCACCAGATCAGCTGGTCGAGTGGCCTGCACCAGAGTCTGCAGCTGCAAACCAGCTGGCCCGACTTTCAGTCTCGCGCCCCACCTGCCCACTAGCAACCCAAGACAAACTATTTTCTTGCGCACCCAGCGTCGCTGTGTGCTTTGTTGTTAGGAGTTATACGTGAACGTAAAAAAAGTGGCGTCCTGTCTGGGCGCGGGTATTGCTGTCGTTGGCCTGACCGGCCATGCCAGCGAGTCAACAGATGAAAAGCCGGCACCGGCAAAAATGGAGGAGGTACTGGTTATCGCGCACCCCCTGAGTGGCGCGGGTTTATCCCAAGCCAGCACCGTGCTGCAGGGAAGAGAACTTGAGCGAAAACTGGCCGAAAACATTGGCGCTACTCTGGCCCAGGAAGCCGGCATCCATTCGGCGCAATTCGGCAACGCGGTGGGACGCCCGGTGATTCATGGTCTCGGCGGCCCCCGGGTCCGTATCATGGAAGATCGCATCGATGCGCTGGATGTGTCTGTGACCAGCGCAGACCACGCGGTTACCGTGGAGCCGTTTATTGCGGATCGAATTGAAGTGCTCAAAGGCTCAAGCGCCCTGTTATATGGCTCCGGCGCCATCGGTGGGGTTGTTGACGTCCACACCGGGCGCATTCCTCATAATCTTGCCGACTCGGCTTTCAGTGGCGGTATTGAAAGCCGCTACAACGACAATACCGACGGCAACGCCACGGCGGCCAAGCTGAACGGCGGCTTTGGCCAGCTCGCCTGGCATCTCGATGGCACCTGGAAAGACGGTGACGATTACGACATCCCCGGTTTTGCTGAATCGGCAAGATTGCGCGCCGTTGAAGAAGCTGAAGAGGAAGGCGAGGAAGAGGACCACGAAGAAGAAGCGCGCGGCACCGTGCCCGGCAGCGCATTTGATTCAGAATCTTATGCCGGCGGGCTTTCTTACATTGGCGAATGGGGTTTTGTCGGCGCATCCGTCAGCCGCACTGAAGCAGAATATGGACTGCCCGGAGGGCACGGTCACGCCCACGAAGAAGAACACGCTCATGAGGACGAGCACGCCCATGAAGAAGAGGAAGAAGAAGGTAACCCGCTGCTGGACATGCAGCAGACTCGAACCGACTTTGAACTGGGTATAAAAAACCCCATTGCCAACTTCACCAGCTTCAACCTGAGGTTGGGCATCAACGATTATGAACACCAGGAGATTGAGCCAGGCGGTGAGGTGGGTTCTGAATTCACCAACAAAGCCTGGGAGCTGCGGGGCGAATTCACCTACGAAAACGCGGACTGGACGGGCGCCTTCGGTGTCCAGCATATGGACCGGGAATTTTCCGCCGTCGGCGAAGAAGCGTTTGTGCCTCCGGTTGATACCACCGACACGGGTTTCTTCTGGGTTGGCGAACGCGCGTTTGATAACTTCAGTCTGGAAACCGGCCTGCGGGTTGGCAAAGTCAGCCATAATCCCAGCACAGGCCCCGACCAGGATTTTACGCCGTTCGCCTCTTCAGTTGGCCTGGTTATCCCATTTGCACAAGGGTGGACCCTGGGCCTGGTTGCAGATTACTCCTCCCGCGCACCGGTCGCTGAAGAGCTTTATTCCAACGGACCACATCTGGTGACCAATGCATTTGAGGTAGGTGACCCGGACCTTAACAGCGAAAAAGCTGCAAATCTTGCCGCAACGCTGAGTTATCGCGATGAGATCTGGGATTTTTCTGCAACCACTTACTATACGCGGTTTTCTGATTTCATCTACGAACAGGCCAACGGCGACATCGAAGATGATCTACCGGTATTTGTCTTTCAGCAGGAAGACGCAACCTTTGCGGGCATAGACGTGGAAGTATCCGCCCGTGTTGCACAATGGGATAACGGCGGACTGCTGCTGCGCGGCATGTTTGACTGGGTAGAGGCGGAAGTGGATGTATCCGGCAACGACAATCTGCCAAGAATTCCGCCGCTGCGCTTTGGCGTGGGTGTCGAAACCACCTTTGGCAGAGTGACCGCCTCCCTGGACTATCTGCAGGTCAACAGGCAGCGTGACGTTGCGCAACAGGAACTGGAAACAAGCGGTTACGATGATCTACGCGCCTATGTCGGCATGGACATTCCAATGGCCGACGGCAGCCTCAATGTGTTTGTCAATGGTAGAAATCTGACCGATGACGAACAGCGTTTTCATACTTCTTTCATCAAAGATTTTGCACCCGCACCGGGTCGCACGATCGAAGCAGGAGTGCGTTTCCTCTTCTGATTGCATCAACAGATGATGTGACCACAGGTCAGGCTCACCGCCTGCCCTGTGGCATCTCGCAACTAATCCAGATCGCTGGCGCTGTGACGCTCACGCACCTGTTCTTCTTCCGGCCCCCATGTTCTGTTTACGCGTTTACCACGTCTCACCGCGTCTCGCTCATCAATCTGTCGTGCCCATCTGGCAACATGGGTATAAGAAGCGGTGTCGAGAAACTCCTGTGCGGAGTAGATTTCGCCTATAACCAGATTACCGTACCAGGCATAGTTCGCCATATCCGAAATGTTGTATTCATCTCCACAAAGGTATTCACGCTCGGCGAGGTTGCGGTTAAGCACATCGAGCTGACGCTTGACTTCCATGGCAAACCGGTTGATCGCATACTCAAACTTCTCCGGCGCATAGGCATAAAAATGGCCAAAGCCTCCGCCAAGATAAGGCGCGCTGCCCATCTGCCAGAATAACCACGACATACACTCAGCACGGGCACCGGGTTCCGTCGGCAGAAACTCACCAAACTTCTCCGCCAGATAAACCAGAATAGCGCCCGACTCAAACACCCGTGTCGGCGGTGAGGTGGTGGTGTCCAGCAACGCTGGAATTTTAGAATTGGGATTCACTGCAACAAAGCCGCTGCTGAACTGGGCCCCTTCTCCGATATTGATGGTGTACGCATCATATTCAGCGCCGCTGTGCCCCAGGGCCAGCAATTCTTCGAGTAACACCGTGACCTTGACGCCGTTTGGCGTGGCCAGCGAATACAGCTGCAGCGGGTTATCCCCGGTAGGCAGTGCCTCGTCATGGGTAGGGCCGGCAATGGGTCGATTGATGTTCGCAAATCTGCCGCCGCTTTGTTTGTCCCAGGTCCAGACTTTAGGAGGTACGTAGCTGGAGGATTCGGTCATGTTGGCTTCTTGTCATTCTGAGGTTGAGCACAGTGTACGAAGATTTTAGCCGCTTGCACACGTCCACCTGATCAGCCGTTTTGAAAGCTGTCCTTGAAATGCGCCCGACACAGAGATATGTAGCGATCGTTGCCGCCGATCTCCACCTGCGAGCCATCCTTAAGCGCCCTGCCCTGGGGATCCGCACGGATCACCATTGTCGCCTTTTTACCGCAATGGCAGATCGCTTTGATTTCTTCCAAATTGTCCGCCCAGGCCAGCAGGTACTGGCTGCCCTCAAAAGGTTCGCCACGAAAATCTGTGCGTAATCCATAAGCCAGGACCGGGATTTTCAGCTGGTCTACCACTTCACCCAGCTCAAAAACCTGCTGCTTGGTCAGAAACTGCGCCTCGTCAATCAGAACACAGTGCAGGGTCTGCTGCTGATGATGCGCCTGCACCAGGCAAAACAGATCCGCGGACTGGTCAAACGTTGACGCAGGGGCGTTGATGCCTATACGTGAAGTCACCTGACCCACGCCAAACCGATCATCAAACTCCGGCGTCAGAATCAGCGTGTGCATGCCCCGCTCGCGATAGTTATAGCTCGACTGCAGCAGTGCGGTGGATTTTCCAGCATTCATCGATGAATAGTAAAAGTAGAGTTTAGCCAACAGGTTCTTCAGCGTCGTCGCGGCGTCCAAGGGTAGCGGCAAGCATCACCAGAACGCAAAAATACTTGCACCTCACCCCACCGGACGTTCATGGTTTCATTCTGTTTTACGCCATCACAACGACGGATCAGCTCATGCAACAACTCAGAATGGATTTCCCAAACCGAAAAGGAGAGCGCCTCAGCGCCGCCCTGTCTCTGCCGGCTCCGACAGAGCCGCGAGGTTATGTGCTGTTTGCTCACTGCTTTACCTGCGGTAAAAACATTGCCGCCGCATCACGTATCAGCCGAGCACTGACGGCCCATGGATTTGCGGTGCTGCGTTTCGATTTTACCGGGCTGGGCAATTCTGAAGGCGATTTCGCGAGCACCAATTTTTCTTCCAACGTTGAAGACCTGCTGGCCGCAACAGATTTCCTGCGTACATCTTATGCAGCGCCGGTTTTACTGATCGGGCACAGCCTTGGAGGCGCTGCTGTGCTGGCTGCTGCTGAACAGGTGCCTGAGTGCCAGGCTGTGTGCACTATTGGCGCGCCGGCAACGCCTGCTCATCTGCTGCAGAAGCTGGAAGAGGATACCTCCACAACCACACCCAGTTATCGCCTGACGGTTGGCCAGCGGTCGTTCCCGATCCAGCAACAGTTTGTTAACGATCTGACAGAAGCCAAAGTGACCGATAAGCTTGCGCGCCTGAAACGCGCGCTGCTGATACTGCACGCGCCGCTGGATGAGGTTGTTTCCATCGACGAAGCCAGCAAAATTTTCCAGCATGCCAGACACCCGAAAAGTTTTATTTCTTTAGATGGTGCCGACCATCTTGTTTCACGCCCGGCAGATGCCGAGTATGTAGCGGACGTGATTTCTGCCTGGGCGAAACGTTACATCCCAAGCAGTCACCCGCACAAACAAACGCCTGTTGCGGCGGGGCAGGTAGAGGTCAGCGAAGCCAATAAAAAATTCTTACGCCAGGTGTCTACAGATGATCACGCCTGGGTGGCAGATGAACCGAAGGAAGCCGGCGGCGACAATCTGGGACCTGATCCCTATGAACATCTGTTAGCTGCATTGGGCACCTGCACCTCAATGACCCTTCGCATGTACGCCAACCATAAAAAGATTCCTCTGGATGACGTGGACATTACCCTTCACCATAGCCGTGAGCACAGCCGGGACTGCGATGAGTGCGACGAGCCCGGCGCACGCATTGATGTGTTAAGTCGCTCAATCACTCTGCACGGCGACCTCAGCGAGGCTCAACGCAAACGGCTGCTGGAAATTGCCGATCGATGCCCGGTACATAAGACGCTGGAAGGTGATATTCAGATACGAACCGAACTGTCGGCCTCAAGCTGAGCAATCAGTTGATACATACCGCACAGGATAGCAATTGAATACTTTTGCACCAGTGGTACCAGAGGATGTTGACACCTCATTTCACAGGGGTAAGGTGACAATACAACTTCTGGGGAGCACCCGCATGCAGATTTTTTTGCTGCGCCCGATATGGATTGTGCTGGCGGTCACAGGTTTATTCAGCGGCTGCACACCCTACAACCTGCCTGTCTCGATTCCTACCAACAAAACCGCTGAGGTATTCGGCGTGGACGACACAAGGGGAGTTGTGACCATGGGTGCACCCTATCTTTACCTCGAAAAACCTGATGTCGATTGGGCTCAGGCGCGCATTGAAGCGGCAGAAGTCTGTATGCAACGACGTGAGCTGGCCAATGCTGAACCCGTGGGCAATACCCGTCGGGAATGCGTTTCAACAGCTGGCAATAAGTGCCTTAAATACGCCCTGTTAGGTGACTATCGCTGTATTCCCTGATCACTGTCATGGCCGCCAGCTCAGATGTATGGACAACCCGCGATGGAGCGCGCGTTGAAAAAAGATGGCGCATCAAAGACGAGGCAGCTCTAAAAACGAGGCACCTCTGCGCAACCCATTCAGCTGGGTAACGATTCCAGCGCGGCGGTTTTTTCCGGATCTCCAGCGTGCATCAGGCGCTGTTCCAACGCCTGATGCAGCTCTCTGATGACATCACTGCCTGTCTGTTGAAACAAAAATGGCAGTGCGGCGTGAACCAGACAGGCCAGCCCGGCAGCGATCATCTGCAACCCGAATCCGGCCGCCTTGGCGAAGTGCTGAAGGTAATTTTCGCCCACGGCGGCTGGATGTTGGATAAGCTTCTGTAACATGAATCCACCTTTTTTAGCATCAAAAAGAATATTTTAGGCGAATATACTCATAATAAATGCTGTTTTAAGCGGATATATAAGCATATTTTGGGATATTTTAACACGCCAGCGCAAAAAGCGGCTTTTTTACCAGGAGATTGCGCAAGATGCATCTAATTGCGGTTTTCATGCACCTGTACCCATACACCCTTTGAAAACTGGAGACACAGATATGGAAGAGTTCGGCACTGGCGCAGGCCTGGCGGCACTGGGTTTCTGGCTGTTTGTCGGACTGGCAGTTGTAGCCGGCGCCTGGGACAGCATTCGCAAACGCGAAGCGCAACACGAAACATTACGCCGCATTGTCGAAAGCGGTCAGAGGGTTGACGAACACCTGGCTGAAAGGTTGTTATCAAATACCACCGAAAGTAAAAGCCTGGCCAGGGATCTGCGAATTGGTGGCCTGGTACTGGGCTGCATCGCACCTGGCCTGAGCGTCATGGGATGGATCATGTCCATCACGCTGGCGCCGGAACTGTTCACCATTCTCCTGGCGGTTTCTATCCTGATTCTGTTTATCAGCGCAGGCCTGATGCTGGCGGCTTACATGGTGAGCCGTCAGGCGGACCGTTCCCCCCAGCAGCCACGCGGTTGAGGGTGCCGTTGTGTCGCTGTCCCAGCGACCCTTCGCAGAAACTGCCGAAGCTCTGGTGATTGGCCTGGCAAAAGCCGGCGATACCGAGGCTTTTGCTGAACTGGTTGCCCGTCAGCAAAGCTGGATTCGAAACCTGATGCGGCGCTGCTGTAACAACCCAACGCTGGCTGACGACTTATCTCAGCAGGTTTTTCTGCAGGCCTGGAAAGACATCGGCAGGCTTCGCCAGGTGAGCAGCTTTCAAGGCTGGTTACGGCGCCTGGCCATGAATACGTGGCGCCAGCACCAGCGCCGAAACGACCCACTCAAAGGCGCGGAGACGCCAGAGGACAACACCGCAGCCCCGGGACAACACACAGCTCTGGCCATGGACCTCGATCAGGCCCTGGCAACACTGAGCGCAAGCGAACGAGAATGCCTGATCCTGTCCTATCACGAAGGTTTATCCCATGCCGAAATTGCCGAGCTTACAGGCTTTCCGCTGGGCACAGTCAAGTCGCACATCAGTCGTGGGGCGAAACACTTAAAACTACTATTGGCAGATTATGTCAACACACCTCAAACAGAAAGAGAAGATGTATCCGATGAGTGAAACTCCGCGAGATCAGCAACTGCTCGCCCTGTTCGAACAGGCTCAGACAGATTTATCAGATAGTGATTTTGTACACCAGGCATTGCGACGCACGCAGGCCCTGCAAAAACGCGCAAAATTTCAACGTATCGCTTTTAGCGTGCTGATTTTTGTTATTGCCCTTTTGCTGCAGGATTACAGCTTAGTCGTCTCGCAAGCGCTGATGATTTCACTGATTGATCTACCCAACAACTTTGTCTCCACGCTGCTGGCGCCCGTTAACAGCCTCGGCGGCGTGTTGACCGCCGTCTTACTGTGCCTGCGCCTCACACAGAAACGCTTTTACCGCTGATCATCGCTGTGAAAGGCGTACGGTGCTATTGAGCAGCCGCTGCGGTTAGCGCGACATACATTGCGTCCTGCAGCGCCCAATCCAGATCGTTACTGGCCTCCTCCCGCGCACTGTGAATCGCGATCACTACCCGCTGTTGCGGGTGGATGTAAATACCCTGGCCAAATATCCCGGACGCCTCATAAGCGCCGGATTCACTCAGCCACCAGAAATAGCCGTAGCCGGCAAAGCCTCTGGAAGGTTCCGTCGACTCAGCCATCCAACCGGGCGCCAGCACAGGCGTGCCATCGGCCAGCTTGCCGTCATTCAGCGCAAACAGACCCAGCCGCGCATAATCCCGCAGAGTCGCGTTGATACAGCAACCCCCGAACTCACCACCTCCGGGCTCGGTCAGGTTCCACACCGCATCGCTCTCCATACCGAATGGACGCCATATCTTCTGCGTCAGATAAGTAGAAAGGTTATTGCCAATGGCTGATCGCAACAGAGTACCCGCCAGGTTGGTTTCCGCCGTGTTGTAATTGAACTTTTCTCCTGGTGGTGCCTCGCGGGGCTTGTCCGCAAGATACTCATACAGCGCCAGAGTCTCATAGGTTGCCTGGACTACGTCCGATTCAGGATCAGCATAGTCTTCATTCCAGGCCACACCTGACGCCATCTGCAACAGATTCCGGATACTGGACTGATCATAAACAGAACCTTTCAGACGGGGCAGATAGTCGGTGACTTTTTCATCAACGCTTCTGATATACCCATCTTTTATGGCCGCCCCGATCAGCATCGCAACCACGGATTTCGAGACCGAAAAAGACACCCAGCGCGTGTCAGGCGTGTTGCCGAGGCCGTAGCGCTCAAACAACACGTTACCGTCTTTCACCACCAGCAGACCACCCACGCGCTTTTCCCGAAAAAACTGATCCACGGTCATGGTTATTCCCTGTGCTGAGAATGTGACCTCACTCAGATCAACTTCAGCCCTGGGCAGCGCCAGCACTTCACCACCTGCCTCAATTTTACGTGTTGGCCCCAGGTGCTCAGAATTACGGAAGCCGACAATCTGCGCATCACCCTGCCAGAAAAGAGGGGAAACGTTTGTGTCAGGCAGATTCTGCAGGTCGTTTTCAACTGCAGGCGCCGACTGTTCTGCAGATACCGACGGTCCTGACAGAAATGTTGCCGTAATCAGACTCAGTGCAAGCAGCACACCCGCAGATAACCGGTTCCCCATCACCTTCTCCCCAAAGATGTACTCAATTGTTACACGTTGTCATTCATCAGATCAGGCTCCACGGGTTTAACCTTTCGGAGCCTGGTTATCACCCGCCAGATCATACGCAACCAGGGCAGCACCGACCACTGTTGTCAGTGGCAGAATGCCTGGTCTGGGCTGGTGAGACTTTTGCAACAGGCTGCTAGACTGCGCCAGCACCAAGGGGGAAGAATTGGATAAAAAAATCGCATTTGTGGCCAGCCTTACGCAGGAGGCGCAGGAAGCCTGTAGACTGCTGAAGCAGCGTTACCCGAATGTTGAGCCGGATGACGCCGACATTCTGGTTGCCCTCGGTGGGGACGGATTCATGCTGGAAACCCTGCACCGAAACATGTCCAAGGGAGCGCCCATTTATGGCATGAACCGGGGCACCGTGGGTTTTCTGCTGAACGGCTATTGCGATGATGATCTGCTGACAAGAGTCGATAACGCGCACGAAGAAAAACTTCGTCCGCTACACATGCAGGTGACCACAGATTCCGGAGTACAACAGGAAGCTTACGCGTTTAACGAAGTATCCCTGTTAAGACAGACACGCCAGGCGGCCAACATAGAAGTCTCCATAGACGGCAAAGTGCGCATCGAATGTCTGACCTGTGACGGCTGCCTGGTGGCGACTCCCGCCGGCAGCACTGCTTATAATCTTTCCGCCCACGGCCCCATATTACCCATCGGATCAGGTGTATTGGCGCTGACCCCCATCAGCGCATTTCGGCCACGACGCTGGCAGGGCGCGGTACTGCGTCAGGATGCGCAGATCACTTTGCGGATCCTGGACCACTACAAACGGCCCGTCAGTGCTGTTGCAGATGCCCATGAAGTACGCAATATTGCTGCGGTGGATATCAGCGTTGCTACCAACAAACATGCCACGCTGCTGTTTGATCCGGACCACAATCTGGAAGAACGAATTCTGAACGAACAGTTCATTCCCTGATGGCAGAGACGCCACAACTTACCGGTGACGTTAGACCAGGGCAACGGATACCTGCATGTCCGTGGGCAGCAACAGCGGGCCATACTGATTGTAGATGGCCACATCCGTGGCATCGCGGCCTCGAGCGATAGATATCCGAGGCCCGTGTCCCGGATCAACTGCCGGATCAAAGGTCCACCATTGTTCACCAACATACGCTTCAAACCAGGCATGAATGTCCATCGGCTCAAGGCCGTGCAGATATCCCACCACCAGACGCGCGGGTATACACAGAGCGCGACATAACGTAATCGACAGCTGAGCAAGATCCCGGCAGACACCTTCACCGCGTTGATTCACCTCAATGGCAGACACCGGATAGGTGCTGGACAGCGGCCGATTACGGATATTCTGCCGCACCCAGTTGCTGATCGCCTCGACCTGGGCATAACCCGGCGTCGCGTCAGCAACAATCTGCGTTGCCATATCCCCAAATCGATCCGCCTCACAATAGCGGCTGGGCAACAGATGAATCAGCGTTTCGGCGGGCAGGTCTGGCACCTCGATAAAGGCCGCCTCCGCCGGTGCCGGCGTTGCTGCCTGAACGTCCACATAAACCTCTGTAAAAACGCTGAACTGCCCGACCGGGGCAACCAGGCGCTGACACAGATTCCCGTAGGCGTCCGCAACTTCATCAACGATGACATCAGGTGTGAAACTGTACTCTTCACGCATCACCCACTGGCCCGGAATGCTGCGTGGTCTGAGCATGAGTACCATCGGGGTAGGGATTTCGACGGTAAAGTCCAGGGAGCAACTGGCACGCAGTCTGGTCGCACCTTGCATCAGGTCGCCCCCTTGTCTGCATGCTCGCCCACTGAGATAAGTTCCGCAAAGTTGCTGCCGGTGGGATAACGTCCTGGACTCCAGCCCAGCCGAACAATAACCATGTTTCTGGAAGGTATCATCATGACAATCTGCTGACGGTTGCCTGTCATGGCAAACGCATCCGCCGGTAGTTCCGGCCAGCGCAACTGTTCACCGCCGTCGTTCAGCCAGAACTGGTAGCCGTAGGCGCGCCCATTGGTACTTTCGTTGGGCGCCTGTGCTCGCTGAGCCCAATCGTCAGAAAAAAGGCGACTGGTGGTGGTTGGCGGAACATCTGTTGCACGCAGCGCGGGCAAGCCCTGGTACAGATTGGCCAGACCCAGGCGCGCCCAATCTCTGGGAGATGCATAAATGTAGGAACTGGCAACCATCACACCACTGGGGTCTGGCTCAAACACCGCATGGCGAACGCCCAGCGGCGCAAAAACTTCCTGCCACATATAATCGAGCGCCGCCTGCGGCCCGCCGAGGCGCTGGGTCATCAGATACATCAGCAGGTTTGTAGTGCCTGACGAGTACGAAAAGTGGTCACCCGGAGGATGAACAGCAGGGCTGCGCATGGCGACTGCTGCGGCACTGGGCGCCAGAAACAGCATATCTGTTGCGTCGCTACCCGGCGCATACACTTCGGAGAAGGCCAGGCCACTGCTCATCTGCAACAGATTCTCAATGGTGATACTGCGACGATCGTCATTCACCCAGGCAGGAAAAAGGTTGTCCTGGTTAATATCAAGCAGACCCTGCTTCTCCATACGGCCAAACATCATGGCTGCAATACTCTTTCCCATGGACCAGCCAAGCAGCGGCGTTTGTGGCGCAATGCCCTGTGCGTAGCTCTCTGCCCGCAGCTCTCCATCCTTCACCACAACCAGCGCCCGCGTCTGGTAACCCGCCAGATTATCGCGCACAAGCAGGCTGTCCAGCTTCGCCTGCAGCGCAACGTCCGCAGCGCCGACCTGTTCGCCCTGGGGCCACAAACCGGAACTGACTGGCAGTTCCCGTACCGACAGGTCGGCAAGCACGGCATCAGTGCCGCGCTCCAGCGTACATCCCAATCCGGGGCGATAGCGCGCCGCCGCAGTGCCCATGCCTAACAGACTCGCTTGTGTGCGCCGCAGGCTGTCGTCATAAGTGATATGCACCAGCCTGAACGCCGGGCTGTACGACACCACATCTGCTTTTGCCTGCTCCGGCGTGAAACCGCTGACATAACGCGCTGAGCAGGCAAGTTTTGCCGACATCGCACCGCCGATGTCGATATTGGCCCGCAGATTTCCAGGTGACAGACCCAAGCGGGGTAGCAGTAAAAACAGCCCCGCCATCAACAGGAGCAGCACAGCACCCGAACCGAACAACCACTTCTTCACTTCTGATCTCCTTTGATCCCGCTATACTCATCCACATTTGCACACGATCTACGGTGATGAATGAAACTTCTACCATCGCGGCCGGTGATTTTGGTCACTGGCTGCAATCGACCAGGGCGGCGCAACCAGCTGGCGTTCCCTGTGGAGAGTGTAACGCGTGCTGCCGGGCAGGATACTTTATTCATATTTCAGAACATGAACACAGGACGCTCCAGAAAGTACCACAGGCGCTGATTTTCCCCGCGCCCGGCAGTGCCGGCCGACAGTGGGTCATGGGCTACGATGAGACGGGCGCCTGCCCGATGTTAAGGCAGAACAGCTGTACTGTTTACCCTGACCGTCCACAGACGTGTCGCGATTATGACTGTCGCATATTTGCTGCTGCCGGCATTTCTGCGCGCCAGCCAGGCGAAGGCGGAGCCAGAAAAGAAGTGGATGCGCAGGTCCGTCGCTGGCGGTTCAGCTACAGCAACAGCCGGGACAGACGCAGGCACGATGCAGTGAAAGCGGCCGCACACTATCTGACACAGAATCAGCAACAACTGGCTGAGCTGGCACCCGCCACGCCCACCGCCCTGGCGTTAGCGAGTGTAAACATTCACGAACTGTTTCTGAGCGAGGACACATCAGACCTGGTGCAGCCTGATCCAGGGCGCATTGAGGCACAGCTCAGATCCCTGCGCACAAACAACTGAAGGTGTACAGCGGCGTTCAACCGGCAGTCAGTTCGAATTCGCGTGCCTCGCAGATCTGTCCGTTCACAGATAATTCAACCCGATGTTTCCCCGGGTAAAGTACCCGTGTGGTCAGAGGTTTGAAGGTGAGCTGCTTGACCAGTTCGATCTGGCTGTCTGCATCCAGCTGCAACTCCTTCAGTGCAAATACCTTGATGCTGTGGCGGCCATTGGCCTTCAGGAAATGCACCCGCAGAGCAATTTTCAGTTTCTGGCGCTGTTGACTGTGCAGGACACCACGCCAGACCAGAGACTGTCCTAACGCAACCCGCTCACTGACCTGCACCTGATCAACAGTGAACCGCGGCTTTGCCGGGTAACCCGTCAGTGTCAGTGCACTACTGTCTCCTGACTTCAGCAGGGTGCGCAAACTATGACGTGTCATCCAGTCGAGCTCATCCGGCTGTTGCCGACCCTGACGCTGCCAGCGTTGCAGTGCCTGCATCACCAGCGTCGGGTGGCCTTTGCTGAGGTCGTTCAAGGTGTTGGCAACAGAGCGGGTCACATAGCGCGTGGTATCCGCATGCAGCTTGTCCAATACACCCACAATCTGATCGGGCGGCAGATTGACCCGCGGGGCCCAGGGTAAAAAAGGTCTGATGCCCTCTGACGCCAGACGCCGCACATGATAATTGTTATCTTCCGCTGCCTGATGTACAAACGCCATACTCTGCTCGGGAAAGTGCAACAGGAATGGTCGAATGGCAAATTCTGCTGAAAACCTTTTGGTTGACTCGCGCAGGAATTTCAACCCCGCCTTAAACTGTTGAGGGTTGCAGTGGCTGAGCGCAACCGCCTCACCAGGCACTACCCAGATGAACTGTCCAAAATCGTTATCCTGCAGATTCGGATCCAGGGGTTCCGGTAACGCCTGCAGTAGAATTTCCCGCGCCTCGGCGGGATTGTCCGGCAGAAATTCATTCAGGGTCTGCGCCATGCACGCAATACGCGCCTTCAACTCCAGCTCGCCAAAGCGACTTAAGACCTGTCGCTCAAAAGCTTTACGCTGAAAACGCGGATACGCTGCTGCAACGTTTGCCGTGAGCAATCCCAGGGTGCTGGCGTTAAACAGCTCATCTTTCAGGGAAAATGTGGATTCGGCTCTGATGCTCATGGGTTGCATGTTGACACAGTGGGTTGGACATACAAGCCTGTCGGCACCGGCAACCTGCGGTCATTAATCAGAGGTGCCTCAAAGCCTGATGATCTGCCTCATTTCATTCATCTGACCATCTTCGGCGAGTCCAACCATCTCACCATAGGCACTTCGATGTACAAAAGTTACCTCGCTGACCCCAGCCTCACGCAGTCGCTGCAGGGTGGCACCGCGACTCGGGAACCGCATGCGCTCACCCTGCTGATCCACCACGGGGATCAGCAGGTCAGCACAGGTTGCAAACACCAGATAAATCATCGGGTCTACGGCATGAATTTCCAGTTGTGCATGCTCGGATAATTTGTCTATTGAAATGGGCTGCAATTCAGTGCGCCTGCACGATCTGGGTTATCGGCCAGAATGTGAACTGACCCGGCAACACATATACCAGACCGATCAGCAGCACCAGAGCAGCCAGTAATCCAACCGCAACAAGAATAACGTCAAGCCGGTGCAGACGGGCAAACTGCGGTTCATCGGACATATCTCGAGCCAGATTGATTGCGGGAATCAGATGCAGGCCCACATAGAACGACAGCGTCATGACCCCCGAAATCGCCAGCATTACTGTTGAATATACAAGCGGCACGGCGCTGAAGAAGGAACCCACGGCACACACCAGCGTGAAAAAAGCACCGCCCACAACAGCAAAACGGTGATACTGGAGCCAGAAGCGGCGCAAAAGGCTTGCGCTGTGATCAGCGGCCAGCGTTTTGACAACTAAAGGCGCGATGGCGCCAGCGCCAAACATCAGCGCACCCAGGTAGGCTGCTAACAGGCAGATATACCCCGCCATGAGATAAGCTTCTGCAAGGTGATACATAACACATCAGGCTGCGTAAAACAGGAAATCACACCTTACCGGCTTACAGATGAAGAGTCCGTCAACAAAGGGCGTTGCAAAGTGCAGGACTCTCAAACCCGCACAGGCGGTGCCAGATACGAAATATTATCGGTGATGTGCATGTCTCCCGCAGCAAGCGGCCCCATTCGTCCCTGCAGCCGATCATAAAGACCTCGCACAATGCTGGCGGCCAACTGAGTGTGCAGATCCAGTATCTGTCCGTAAACAAGATCAAATCTGGCACACCATAGCTGTCGATGCGTTTCCACGTCATCAAGACTGACCGTTGCCCGCAGTGATTTTCCAGAGACAATCAGCGTACCACCCAGCACCGTACGCGCACCGACGCGTCCTCCCACTTCCAGATCGGTATAGCCATTTCGCGCAATACGTGCCGCATGGTCAAGGCTGACCACCTGCGCGCTGTGAGAGATCAGCTCATGGCACAACTCAAAACTCAGCCCGTCTATCAGATAGGGATCGCTGACATCGCGGGAGTAGTTGCGAAACGGCATCACCGCAATAGGACTGATGTCATCACTGATGCTACCTGTATGGGGCAGGGTCAGCACCGGTGCGACAAACTGATAACCGGTTTTTGCAATAGTTTTGATATATCTGGAAGACCGCGCGTCATCCCCTAACAATCGACGTAAGCGGCCAATAGACTGATGCAGCGCATTGTCACCCACAACCTTGTTGCCCCACCCCTGACGCAATAGTGATCGCGTAGAAACTATGTTCGGCGCTCGATCTACCAGATGTTTTAAGACGCTGAAATCCCGCGGCTCAAGCCTGCGTAATTCACCGTCGCGCACAATGCCATGTTGTCCCAGATCCAGATGGCATTCACCAATCTTCTGCATACGTGGTTGCATACCCTGTGTCCTCCTGCTGGCTCACCCAGCCTGCAACGTCAACCGCCACGGCAGCATAAGAAACAGCCGCTGTGCTGACGCCAATATCCATTTTGTTCTTCATCAGCCGAGTTTTATGAGTTAACCGGTCTGCTGAAGGCGTGTCCCGTCCAGAGCATAACAAGGCGTCAGGAAAAAACGATCAGAAAAACAATAGATTTTCAGAAGGACATAAACAGGTCTGGGCACAGATAGTTACACCAACGGCACTTCGCTGAAACACGCCAGACAGACACTTCAGGAGGCAAACATGTGGTACGTTGGTTAAAACATTCTGCACAGAAAAAGGCGTGAAAACGCCTTTTTTTATGCCCCCGTTCTTTTTAGAAATCCAACTTGAGCAGGCAGATTAAGCAGATTTGTATCAGCCCAACAGATTTTCGCCCCCATCGTCTAACTGTTGTGGTTGCTGCCAGTAACGAAACTGTGGCGTCCATGCAGCCTGAGAGACACCGGCCAGAGCCAGCAGCGGCCAGGCCGCGCAGTACAGGTCGCCGGGGCCGAACACACACGCATTCCTGCGCAGAATTTCTTCGCCCCGACGCTCATAGACAATCGCTCCAGGCATGTTGTCTGAGCCCGCCAGTACAGTCTGTTCCTGAATATAAGCCCCACCTCGGTGGGAAGCCAGATTAAATCGCCAACCTCTGCTGCTGGCGAATGTGCGCTGTAACGCCGGCTCATCTTTGGAAACCAGCACCACCGACAACACCGACTCCAGATGCGGCAACAAGCCATTAAAACCGTCAGCCCAGAGCGTACAGTACCGACACGCCTGACCCATGTTGTGAATAACAAGTAACTGTCGATGCTCAGCAAACAAGTCAAGCAGGGTGACTTCTCCGGCGAGGGTGGCAAAGCTGTAGTTTGGCACGGGGGTACCCGGCTGCTCAGCGCGCAGAGTGTTTAACTGTGCAGTCAATTCATAGATCTGCTGCTCCAGGCGGTTTATTTCAGCTTGTGACATGGTCAGTTTCCCCTGCTAACGCCTGCTCGATTAACTCTTGCCCGATGCCGGCGACAGCGGCATGCTAGCCAGCTGATTAAAAGCACCTCTGGCTGACTTGAGGTCTATTCCTTAGCGCGGCGAGGCTCATATCAAATTCTGGCAAACCATCGGTGAAGACGTTCCCAGCGGCGGCAACAGCATAACCCGATTCTTCGGCCGTCTGCTATTGAACAGCACCGGCTGGTCGTTAGAGGGCGATATCCCTAACCGACGTCAGTTTATCATCGCCGTTGCGCCACACACCTCGAACTTCGATTTCATGCTTACCGTTGGCGTGATCTGGAGCCTCGGTTTAAAAGCTTCTTTTCTCGCCAAGCGATCGCTGTTCCGATTTCCACTGGGGTATGTGATCCGCGGGTTCGGCGGAATTCCCGTCGACCGCGACAGCCCCAACGGCGTGGTCGGTGACATGATCGTACACTTTGCAAACAATCCGAAACTGATTCTGGGTATTGCCCCGGAAGGCACGCGTCGCGCAGTCACCCGATGGCGCAGCGGCTTTGCGCTGATCGCACAGGCAGCAGATGTGCCGGTGCTGCCGGCGATCATCAACTATCGCGATAAAGTGGTCACTTTCAAAAACCTGATCGACGACGTAACAGACGCGGAGCAAACTCTGGCCATGATGCAACAGGCTGCTGCCAGCGGCAGCGGCCGAGGCGCTTATGAGGTCGGCAGGTAAATGGATCAGAAGCGACATACTCTCACGTTTGTCACGGTAACCGTGTTTCTCGACACCGTCGGCTTCGGCATCCTCATGCCTGTGCTGCCGGAGTTTCTGATGCAGCTGACCGGCGGCACGCTGGCTGAGGTCTCGTCTCTGGCAGGCTATCTGGTCGCCTGTTACGCAGCCCTGCAGTTTCTGTTTGCACCGGTGTTAGGCAATCTCAGTGACCGCTTCGGGCGCCGCAAAGTACTTCTGGTTTCGCTTGCATTCTTCAGCCTGAACTACCTTATTGCCGGCCTCGCCACAACTCTGTGGGTACTGTTTCTCGGCCGCATGCTCACGGGTATTACAGCAGCCACTCATGCGACTGCAAATGCGTTGATTGCTGATGTATCACCACCGGATGAGCGTGCCCAGAATTTTGGCTTGATGGGCATGGCCTTTGGCCTGGGGTTCATCGTCGGCCCGAGCATTGGCGGCCTGTTAGGCGAGTGGCACGTGCGCGCGCCGTTTTTTGCTGCCGCGGCCCTGGGCGCTGTAAACACCGTATACGGCTACTTCGCATTAAAAGAAACCCTGCCGGAGCATGCACGTCGGGCGTTCAGCTGGCGCCGTGCAAATCCGCTGGGCATGATTGGCCAGCTCAGGCGCTACCCGATTCTCATTGGCCTGGTGCTGGTCATGTTCATCTACAACATCGGCCATCACGTTTACCCCTCTAACTGGAGCTTCTACACCATCGAAAAGTTCTCCTGGTCACCCCTGGATGTGGGTCTGTCCATGGGACTGGTTGGTGTGCTGATGGCGCTCATGCAGGGCTATGTGATTCGTCTGGTCATCCCCAGATGGGGGCCGGTGGTCACTGCCTTTGCCGGTTTCAGCGCCGCCGCCGCTGCGTTTATCGGTATCGCGCTGGCAGACAATTCGATCACGGTGCTTATGTGGTGTTTCATGTCCGCGTTTGCCGGGCTGGCCGGACCCGCAGTGGCCGGCATCATGTCCAACCAGGTGCCACAGAATGAACAGGGGGAACTGCAGGGCATCAATGCCAGCGTCGGAAGTTTTGGCGCAATCATCGGGCCTTTGTTGATGACACAGAGTTTTGCCTTGTTTACCGGCACGGATCCGATTGTCTACTTTCCCGGCATAGCGTTTATGTTGGCAGGCATGCTGACCCTGATCGCGCTGGCGCTGTTTGCCCGCAACGTAAGAACTCTGGAGGTGCCGGATGTCAACCGGGCAGAGCGTGAATAAAACGGACGACATTCTCACCATCAACCGCGAAGCCTGGAACAATCAGGCCAGCCAGGGTAAAAGTCCATGGGTGCAACCCGTCGACGCACAGACTGTCGCTGCAGCGCGCAGCGGCCAGTGGTCGGTCATTCTGACACCCACCAGACCTGTCCCTGCTCACTGGTTTGGTGACATCAGCGGGCGCCAGCTGCTGGCACTGGCTTCGGGCGGCGGCCAGCAGGCGCCGCTGTTTGCCGCTGCCGGCGCACAGGTCACCAGCTTCGACAATTCTGATGTGCAGCTGGCCAGAGATGCCGAAGTCGCCCAGCGGGAAGGCCTTTCACTCATTCTGGAACAGGGCGACATGGCGGATCTGAGCCGCTTCCAGGACGCCAGTTTCGATCTTGTTTTTCATCCGGTTGCAAACGTCTTTGTCCCTGACGTGAACCCTGTGTGGCGGGAATGTTTCCGCGTGCTGAAACCCGGCGGGCGCCTGCTGGCTGGATTCATGAACCCCTGCTTCTATCTGTTTGATCATGAAGACATTGCCACCGGCGGTGCGTTTGTTGCCCGATTCAAGCTGCCCTATAACGACCCGGATCATCTGAATGCAGCACAGATCAGATCCAGAATGCAGGCGGGTGAGGCTGTTGAGTTCAGCCACAGTCTCGATGACCAGATCGGCGGTCAACTGGCAGCCGGCTTTGTGCTGCACGGGTTCTATGAAGACCACTGGGACAACGAAGCCACGCCTTTGAATCAGCTCATGCCGACCTCCATGGCCACCCTCAGCATCAAACCAAACTGATATTTGACGTCTCAGCGCAACTGTTGAGACAGTAAATTGCCGTTTTGTTGATCTACTTCCTGATCTATAGTCGCGGTAGGTCTAGCATCTGTACGCGTCCACGCAATACAAAGAGGTTTTGACATGTTCGACAAGCGCAAAGATTCAACGGAGCCGGAAAATCCTGCTGTAAACAGCCCGACCACAACACCACCGAGCGAGAAAAGCTTCAATCCACGCAGTACCGCAGTTATTGGTAAAACCATCAAGGTCAAAGGGTCCATTTCAGGTAACGAAAACCTGGTTATTGAAGGCACCGTCGATGGCTCGGTTGATCTGCCGCAGAACGACCTGACTGTGGGTGAAGCCGGCCAGGTAATCGCCAACCTGGAGGCCAAAACCGTCAAAGTAGACGGCCAGGTCACCGGCGACATCAGCGGTTCAGAAAAAGTGGTGATTTCGAAAAGCGGCCGGGTACAAGGCAACATCGTTGCACCACGGGTAACTTTAGAAGATGGTGCGAAGTTCAAAGGCAGCATCGATATGGACCCTGGTAACGACAGCGCCTCAACATCGCCAAAACCCGCCGTCAGCGCCAAATCAGCGCCACCCAGCGCGCCGCGAGACAAGGCGATAGGTGAGTCCGGCAGCTAGCCTACAACGTTCTGCTGCGCAGGTGCGCACAACCAGCCGCCTGCTACCTGAACTGCTGCGTGGCTATGAGCCCGGCGATCGCCTGACCGTGCTGGACCTTGGTCCGGGCAATGCCAGCACGGTTGAGTTCCTCACGCGCTACAGAAGCAGAGTTTATTTTGCTGACCTCACAGACAACCCAGCCATCGCGGCCAACCAGATGGACCTCGACGTTGAAACCCGGGCTGGGTTTATTCAACGCCAACTGTCCATTCCATCGGGTACCCGGTTAGATATCTGTCTCTTCTGGGACTACCTGCATTTTGTTGATTTAAAGACCATTGATGCGCTGTCGCAAGTGCTGCAACCGTTTTTACACAGCAACAGTCGGGGCTACGGATTTGGCGCGCTGCACGGTGGCCGACCGGAGGATGTCAGCTTATATGGCATCGCCGACGTTGACACGCTCGTTGCAACAACGGTCTCCTCGCAGCCGAAATACATACCTCACTCGCAACAGAAACTAAGTGAGCACTTACTCTCCTTAAGAATTTCGCGCGGCACTCTACTCCGCGAAGGGCGCCTGGAGCTGCTGTTCGAAAGCGCATGACAAAACCTGTACCCCACTCAACAATTGCTTATAATGCAACCCAAGTCTTGCAGTACAGGAATGGCCATGCCCGCTGTTGCCGTAGATCGGGTATTCTCCGCACTGGCCGACGCAACCCGTCGCCAGCTGTTGGAAATCATTGCAGAGCAGGGGCCGATCAGCGCATCGACCCTGGCCGCTGACCTGGACATCAGTCGCCAGGCCATCGTGAAACACCTGCAGCTGCTGGAACAGGCGGGCCTGATCAGTCGGGCCAGGCACGGCAAACAGATCCGCTTTGCAGTCGAAGCCCATCAGCTGGGTGCTACTGGCCGTTGGCTGCAGCGCATGGCACAGCGCTGGGAATCCACCACACAAGACATCCTGCGCTCATGATCGACCGGCCAGATTAATGCGGGAGCGCTCCGGAGGTGGTTGATGCATCAGTTCACCCACCCGATCAAGCAATTCTCTGGTTCGAAAGGGTTTCGCCAGAAACTTCACCGGACCACTGGCATCTTTCCAGTCACCAATCTCCTGATCGGAATAGCCGGAAATAAACAACATCGGCAGCACCTGCGTCTGGTCATTTTCATACCAGCGCTTGGCAAGATCCGTGCCGCGGCCATCAGGCATCATGATGTCAGTGACCAGAAGGTCAGGCACATCCCTGCGTAGTTGCTGCCATGCACTTTCAACATCATATTTGATGGTGACGTTGTAGCCGGCCTGCACCAGAGAGCGGGCAATCAGATCGGCAATCAGTTCGTCATCCTCAACAATAAGAATGCGACCATGACCGGCGCTGTAGTCCATATCCGATGTCGCCGTTGTGACAGCGGTTTCAGCAGCCTGCAGCGGCAGCACCAGCGTCACCGCGGTACCCTTGCCGGGCTCCGAATTGACTTCGATTTCGCCGCCTGCGTGTCGCACCAATCCGTAGACACTGGCCAGACCAAGGCCCGTCCCTGAGCGATCCGCCTTGGTGGTATAAAACGGATCGAACGCATGTTCCCGGGTGTACGCCTCCATGCCTGCACCGTCATCCGCGACGGTCAGCTGAACGTAACGGCCTGCCGCAAGCTCTCCGCGAGGCAGGTCGAGATGCAGTTCTTCCAGATCAATCCAGACATTACCATCCGCTGCCAGCGCTTCTTTCGCATTGGTCACCAGGTTTAACAGAATCTGATTGATCTGGCTGGCCGACATTGGCACCCGCAGATCTTTGCCGTTAGTATGCACATGCAGCTTGCCGACAGATGTTAACAGGCTACGCAACACGGGTTCGGAAGCCATCAGGATCTTATCGAGATCCGCACCGCTACCTTCCACCGGGCTGCTTTTACCAAAGGCCATGAGCTTCTGCACCAGCTGCGCAGCTTCATCAGATGCTTTCAGGATGTTTTCCTGCGCCTCACTGACCGGCATCAACTCAGCAAAACCGGTAATAACCGTCAGCAGATTGTTAAAATCGTGGGCCACGCCCGCCGCCAGCACGCCGACACCCTGCAGTCGCTGAGCACGCATCTGTTGTTCACGATTATCGCGTTCAACCGAAACATCATAGCCGGCAAGTCGCAGCCGACGCCCGGAATCATCGTCTTCAATGGGAATCAGATGCGCTTTCATCCATACCCAGTGTCCGTCTTTATGGCGTACGCGCAGCTCCACATGGTCTCCAGGCAGCGCAGAAGCAAGCCAGGTCAAAGCGCGACTGACGTCGTCCGGATGTAAAAAGCTGAGGATATTGCTGCCAATCACCTCATCGGGCTCGTGCCCCGACAGTTCACGAACGCCGGGGGCAATGTAGGTGATGCGACCGTCTTCCAGGTCGATCAGTCCCGGCGTCAGACTCTCAACCACAGTGCGCATGCGGATACGCTCTTTCTCCAGTTCGTTCACCGCCTGGGCGGCCTCCTGCACTGCCGTGAAGCGCATGTGTTCCACAATGATTGTTGCCAGCCCTACAACCAGGATCATGGCCACCATGGCCTGATGAAAACTGCTGGCCAGCATCTGGTCTGCGGCAACATAAACCGGCGAGAACAGGACCAGTCCGCAGGCAATCAGGGTCCACACGAGAGCACTGCGTACGCCCAGCACGTGGGCTGCCGCCAGCGCAATACCCAGGAAGCCAACCACAAAATGCCCGCCGTGCAGCCAGCACGCAAAAATTACGCCCGCCGACACCACAACCAGGAAGTATTGTCCGGCCACGTTCACCGAACCTGCCATGCGCATAATCGGATAAGTCAGGGCAATGGGCAGCACCCAGACCAGACCGACCCAGGCACCTGCAAAGCCATTACCTAACGCAACCGTCAGAAAAAAAAGCACCGATGTCAGGCATCCCAGCAGCGTCGCATAAATGATGACACCGGCACGTCTGTGATGTTCGGGGTCTTCCCGCAATGAGGGCGGTATGTATTGGTCGACCCACATCATATACGTTGTTGCAAGTTGTTCAGTTTCTGGGCGGCCACATCATCAATGTGGGTGTATTGCGTTTATACGCCTGATATTCAGGTTCGTCACCCCAGAGACGTTGCGCGCGTGCTTCGAGCATGCGTACGCCACTGATGTAATTGAGTAACACAAACACAAATATGGGGGATATCAGAGTGATCAACTGGCCACCCTGCAGCACCGGGAACGCCATCAGCGTGATACCCAGCCACAACAGAATTTCGCCAAAATAGTTCGGGTGTCGCGACCAGGCCCACAACCCTGTGGAAATAAAACGGGTGCTGTTTGCGGGTTCGGCACGAAAGGTTGACTTCTGCTGATCCGCTATGACTTCTATCAGGAATCCAACCAGCCAGAGCACAACGCCGATGTAAAAAGATTCCGCCAACGGCACCTGATTGACCGAAGTAATGGCTGCCAGCGCACAACAGGCTGTGATGAACACCCAGGTACCCTGCAGCGTCCAGGTCATAAGAAACATGGGAAACGATGTTTTGAGCTTACGAAAGCGCCTGTCTTCCCCTGCTTTTTTGATCCGTCGATACAGGAAAGGACCAAGACGAAGTGCCCAGACGCAGATCAGCCCGGCGATGAGCAGGCTGCGAACATCGTTTGTGCCGCTGAGGAACACCGCAGAGGCGACCATGACAACATAGGTGATGCTGCCGGTGAGGTCATAATACACCTCGGTTTTTGTCAGCCAGGCATGTACAAAGACAATCCACTGCACGCAAAAGGCAAACACGGCGCAAATCACAAAAACCGACCAGCCCCCGACAGTGACGCTGTACGGGCCCGCCATCCACGCAATCACAGCAGCGACCGATAACGCCGCAACCATACTGACCCCGCCAACTGCCCAGTCTTTCACGCAATTTCTCCTGCAAACACAAAGACTATACGCAACCCTTGCCAAACTGTGAACGCACCAATCTATTGTCAAACAAGTGGCAAACCCGTGAAGCGTGGCCATCTGCGCCGGCTTCGGACATACTGATCTGACAATCTGCAGAACGCTCTTACACTATGGTTTATCTGTTACTGGCGCTCGGTCTGGCCGCGCTGCTGATCGGCGGCACGCTGCTGGTACGCGGTGCATCCGGCATTGCCGCCGCCTTTAATGTGCCCAATATGGTAATCGGCCTGACCGTGGTCGCATTTGGTACCAGCATGCCGGAGCTGGTGATCAACGTCACCGGCGCCATCCGCGGTGAAACGGATATCGCCTTTGGTAACGCGGTGGGCTCAAATCTTGCCAACTTCGGCCTGGTGCTGGGCATTGCCGCCATCATGTCGCCCATCTATCTGCAGGGGCAGGTGGTGCGACGGGAAGTACCCTTCCTTCTGTTGGTCACCGCTATTCTGATGGTCATGGCCTGGGACATGCCGCTCAACGGCACCACGCCGATGATCGACCGCAGTGACGCCATCATTCTGTTCCTGCTGTTCACGGTATTCATCTATTTTGTCGTGCGCGACGTTGTTAAAGAAGCAGGCGATCCTGTGTTTGCCGAGGCAGCACACTTCCCCGCCCTTGCGCGCAACGGATTGGCGTTGAACAGCGTCCTGTCTGTCGCCGGTATGGTGCTGCTGATGGTCGGCGGTACGCTGACCATCGACAATGGTTCAGCGATTGCCCGGCTGCTGGACATTCCAGAAGTGGTTGTGGGGATCTTTATTGTTGCCGTTGGCACCAGTCTGCCCGAACTGGTGACTTCCGCCATCGCCGCTTATAAGAAGGAAACCGATCTGGCGCTGGGCAATATTGTCGGTTCGAACATATTTAACTCGTTAGTTGTACTGCCCGCCGCAGGGATTATCGTCCCTATCCCGATACCCGCTGGCGGCGACCTGGACCTTGCTGTTGGATTTGCTTTTGTGCTGGTTGTTATTCCTCTGTTTCTTTTCAGCGGCGCCCGTCTGGGACGGCGCGCGGGCGCGGCCATCGTAGCCACATACCTCGCTTACATGGTCTATCGCCTCGCTGGGTAACATCAACACCTGTCCTGTGTAGCCCTATTCCAAAGAGCTAGGTATGATCCGGAGAAGTTGCACGACCGGTTTTGCAGAACATGTCCAGACAACTTTTTCATAAACCTTTGTCTACAACCAGGAGACACCATGTCAAGAATCCTCATTGCGCTGGCGCTAATTTTCACCCTGCTGACCAGCCTGCCAGCCGGTGCTGCAGACGCTGAAGAGCAGGCCCAGGCTGCCATTGATACCCGTCAGGGGCTACTCAAAGTTGTTGTCAGTTACTTCGGACCCATTGTGGGCATGGCCAGAGGCCAGATCCCCTACGATGCCGATGTCGTGAAAAACAACGCCGAAAAGGTTGCAGTGCTTTTACCTATGATCCCCGACGTATTCCGCAAAGACACACGGGGCTCAGGCCTGGAAACAGAAGCGCTGGATGAAATCTGGGACAACATGAGTGACTTCCAGGCAAAAACCGATACTGCTGCCGAACGCGCTGTGGCGCTTGCCGCTGCGACAGCAGACGGACAGGAAGCAGCCATGAAAGCATTTGGCGCACTGGGTGCCGGCTGTAAAGGCTGCCACGACGATTACCGCCAACAGAACTGATCCATCTGCACCAGATCAGGGCGTGAATCAGGAAGCGACCGATTTGAGGCGTGATTCCCAGCCAGTGCCACCCAGCCTGGTCTGGGATCTGCCCACCCGGCTGTTTCACTGGCTGCTGGTTTTCTGTCTGGCGGGTTCCTGGATTACTGCGGAAGAGTTTGACTGGTTCGAGTATCACTTCCTGTTTGGCTACACCAGCCTTGGACTCATCATTTTCCGCATCCTCTGGGGGTTCATTGGCCCCACCCACGCCCGCTTCAGCACATTTGTTAAAGGACCCGTCCAGGTTTTCAACAGCGCCCGCCAGCTGTTGAACCGAAACCCGTCACCCTACGTCGGTCACAACCCTGTCGGCGGCTGGTCCACGGTGTTGTTTCTGGCGGTTGTTGCCACCCAGGCGACCACTGGTTTGTTCATCAGCGACGACATATTTTATGCGGGGCCGTATAACGCCGTTGTCAGCAGCAGTACCGCAGGAGAGCTGGCAGGTATTCACCACCTTAACTTCAACGTGTTACAGGCACTGGTGGTGATCCATCTGTGCGCCATCATCTGGTATCAGTGGGGCAAACGTACGGCGCTGATAAAGCCAATGATCTCTGGCCGCAAGACACTGCCCGCCGAACAGGCAGCCCAGGCCATCTCCCATAGCCACCTGCTTCGCGCTGCGGTTCTAGCCAGCGTCGTTGCAGCCGGCATTGTTGCACTGGTACAACTGGCACCACCGCCTGCGCCGATGAGCTTTTTCTAAGCCCGAACTTCCGGCCCGGTGCACTTTGACAGCTGTGCGCTAAACAATGGACCCCACGTTTTCCTCCCAGTTCCGGCCATCAAAAGGTCGCACAACGAGGAAGTCAGTACCGGCATCCAGACATCGCGCGTTGATATCATAACTTCCAGGGTGTGAGCGTGGCCGGCTGAAAGGATGAATACCACAGGTTCTGCAGAACCGATGCTCGGCCTGGTGCGTGTTAAAACGGTAGGCATGCAGATGCTCTTCGCCTGCCAGCAGAACAAAGTTGTCGGCTTCTGTCAGCAGATTGATAAAGCCCTTTTTGGCACATATTGAGCAGTTACACGCCAACGCTTCAGGGCGCTCAATTCGAACCTTAAAGCGCACTTTTCCACAGTGGCAGCCGCCCTCAAACCATGTTGTCAGCCAATCACTCATCATTATCTGCGCTATCCGTCAAAACGCCTCTGGTGCAGGGCACAGCGCCCGGACTCCAGTGTGAATACACCGTTTCAGTAAATGGTTTTCTGCTGATATTCGGCATAGTTCCTGTCATAACTTTCGCCATCAAAACTCTCATCTAATGCCGCAATCATCTGCCCCGTAGTTGGCAGCGTGGCACGAGCCACCTGAGACTCAACCTGCCACAGTCGACTGCGGGTGAGTGCTTTCTGACACTGGAAATACACTTTGTCCACGGCAAGCACCATCACACTGCGCGGCAATTTGCCCTGTACCTCAAATTGTTGACACAGTCGGGCATCAACAACAATCCTGGCCTGGCCGATAACACGCAGGGTTTCGCCTACACCAGGAATGAGAAACAACAGCGACACCCGCGGGTCGCGCACAATATTCATGAGCGTATCGGCGCGATTGTTACCGCGACGATCCGGCAGGAGAAGCGTTTGCGGATCTGCCACCTTTACAAAGCCTGGTGCGTCGCCGCGAGGTGACGTATCCAGACCCTCCGGTCCCACGCTGCCTACCACCACAAAAGGCGAGGCTTCAATGAATTGCTGGTAGTGTGGTGAGACATGGTCCAGCTCTTTGATCAGTGACCGGGCGCTTGGCTCGCCATATAAAGCGCGCAAAGCGGCGGGCGTCGTGATCACCGTGGAGGGGTCAAATTCAGTCATGCTTCAGTGCTCGCTTCAATGCGGTAGCGGTCAATCTGGATATCAGATTCACCGTAGTCTGCAAAATTATCAGTCACCCGCCCGCGGATATAGTCGCGCCAGGAAAAACTGTGATAGTGCGGCGTTTCATCCGGCGCCAGCCAGGGTTCAACCAGTGCATCAACCCGGGGCTGATAGAAAAACGGTGTGCTGTATCGGCCACGCGGACTGACGACAGGCAGCACGCGATGTACGCCAGCCGTGCAGCGATCATTCGTCCAGACCTGCAGAACATCACCTACGTTCACTACTATGGTGCCCGCCTGGGGAGGCACATCAATCCAGCCATCTGTTTTGGAAAGCGCCTGCAGACCACCCTGGTCATCCTGCAACAACAGGGTGATCGCACCGGGGTCGGTGTGATGATGTAACGCCAGTTCACCCAGCGCTGCAATACCATCACGCTCGGCCGCCGGCACCGGATCTTGCGCAGGGTAGTAATTCAGTCTGGCGGCGCTGGTATGGCGTTCACCGAAACCCCTGTCGCAGAGTGTCTGTATATCCGCTTCGGGTATGCCCAGAGCAGTGAATATCATCGCCATCGTCTGTTCGGACAATTGCGTAAAGCGGCTGAAGAACTCAGTCAATGTCGTTTTGAACTGCGGCAGCGCAGCGGGCCAGCGCGTCTGCCGAGCAGGATTACTCGACTGGTGCCCGCCGGCTTTGAAATCGAACACCTCTTTCTGGTCGCGCTTCTGTTTGGTCAGCTCGCGATCATAGTAACCCAGCGGATTCTGCTCATCCCGATACACCGCCTGCCTGGCCTGTTTCGGTTGCGCAAAAAACTCTTGCGACTGCGCAAACACCGCTTCGATCAGTGCATCGCACTGGTGACCGGTCAGGAGGAAAAATCCATGGTCTTCGCAGGCTTTCGCCACTGCGGCCAGGGCCACCTGTCGCTCTGATTGTGTCATCGATCCGGCAAGATAGCGGCCGAGGTCAAAAGTTGGAATGTCCCGCATAAAGCTTTAATCCGGCTGCATTGGGGTAGAGGTTTACTTCTTTGTCGGAAGGGCCTGTTGACCGGCAGAGTGCAAGTGTACGCTCAGAACACCTTTCGAGCGAGCAATCGAGACAGCGCAAAAGGTGCTGGCGTTGCGGGATCCGCATCCGGACGCCACTCATCACACGGCGTTAATGCAGCTGAAGGGGCTGTCCGCGCTGGTGTCTGCAGCCATAAGCCTTCCTCCTGCAGCATCACCTGCATCGATCGCTGGTGACGTACAGCCTGCGCCAGCGCACCTGGCGCTACACGGAAACGATCGCTACCCGGACCTGCAGCGCCGGCAAAACCCTGCAGGTGCTGTTCAACCATGAGTACCCCACCCGGTCGCAGGGCCTGCTGCAATCGCCCCAGCAGGATTGGCGCGATAAAGTGAAACATGATGATCAGGTCATACTGCCAGGCACTGATGTCCACGTCAGCCAACAGGTCCAGGCGGGCAAAGTTAACTTTCACACCGGCTGCATGTGCTGCCTCCTGCGCCAGTTGCAGGCCCACGGGCGAAACATCAACGGCATCTACAGCATACCCATGACCGGCCAGATAGATGGCGTTTCCACCTCGCCCGCACGCCAGATCAAGGGCTGTTCCCTGGGGCAATTGAGGTAACTGCGCCACCAGCCAGGGTGCAGGCACGGGTGGCGGCCGCTGGGCATCCCGGGCGTATCGGCGGTCCCATTTCTGTTGGTTGCTGTCAGGCATGATCAGTTCGGGGTCAGAGAAAATCCCAAGTTGCGTAAGACCATAAGTCGCGCTAGCTTAAGCGCCCTTTTGCGAAACGCAATCTCATGACGCCACCCAAAAACACGACCACCAACAGCTTAGACCGTGTTGCCGTGTTTCTGTCCGGGTTATGTCTGCTGCATTGTCTGGCTATTCCGTTTGCGGTATTACTCGGACCGCTGATGAGCAGCTGGCTGAATCACAGCGAAACCCACGTGCACTGGCTGCTTTTGCTGCTGGCCATCCCCGTCAGCGCATTAGCTCTGTGGCGGGGTTTTCAACGCCACAGCAGTGCGTTGACGCTGACCATGGGCGCCTCTGGTCTGCTGCTCATGTTTATTGCGGTTACGCACTGGTTTGGCGAGCACCTGGAGGTTGCGCTCACTGTCATCGGAGTGACGCTGCTCATGTTTGCCCACATCCGCAATATGCGCAGCGGTCATCAGCATGCGTAACAGGCGGTTTTTCTGCGCACAGCAATACCTGTGGCTGCTGGGCAGCCTGCTGCTGATCCCGTCCATGCCGGTCAGCGCTGCTCAGGCAAGCCTGTCGCGGCCATTTGAAGACGCCGTCGACATTGTCATCAGCGTTCTGGAATCCTCCGGTATCACAATCCAGGAACGTGCGGACACCGATCGATTTGTGATTCTTTATGCTCAGGGTGATGCACAAGGGGAGACCCAACGCAGTATAGCCGTGACCCTGTTTGCATTACCCCGGCAAACCGACCGCATGACCCTTACTGTCAATTCCGCATCGCCTGCTGACGAGCATTTTGATCACCAGTTGCTGCAATCCATACGCGCCCGATTACTTGAAGACCCGTAGTCCTGTTGAAAACGGACTGCCAGGTCGCGCACAGCTTGTGCATCGCAGACGCAAACGGTATACACACCTCTTTAAAGCCCAGCAGCCGGAGACAATCCATGAGATACGACAACATATTACAGACCATTGGTAATACACCCGTGGTCAGACTCAACCGCATGGCGCCAAGCCATGTCGAGGTGTACGTCAAAGTGGAAGCGTTCAATCCCCTGTCTTCGGTGAAAGACCGGCTCGCTTACGCGGTCATCAAAGATGCTCTGGACAAAGGCACCCTGGCACCGGGTCAAACGGTGATTGAAGCAACATCGGGCAACACGGGCATTGCGCTGGCGATGGTCTGTGCGGTCATGGGTCATCCCTTTGTGGCCACCATGGCGGAGTCCTTTTCGATTGAGCGTCGCAAGATCATGCGCGCGCTGGGCGCAAAAGTGATTCTGACGCCGGCCGCAGAACGCGGCTCCGGCATGGTGAAACGCGCCGAAGAGCTCGCCGCTAAACACAACTGGTTTCTTACCCGGCAGTTTGAAAATCCAGCCAACCCGGCGTATCACGCCAATACCACCGGTCCGGAAATTCTCCGCGATTTCGCCGGCGAGCGGCTTGACTACTGGGTTACCGGTTGGGGTACCGGCGGCACTTTAAGTGGCGCAGGCAGCGTGTTGAAAACTGCTCGTCCGGATCTGAAAGTGATTGCGACCGAACCGGAACAGGCTGCATTGCTGTCCGGAGGCGACTGGTCGCCGCATAAAGTCCAGGGCTGGACACCGGACTTTATTCCCAGCGTGCTGGACCGGAAAATTGCGGATCAGATTGTCACCATCAATGATGATGAGGCCATCGCCAATGCGTTGAAAATAGCACAACAGGAAGGCATTTTTACCGGCATTTCCGGCGGCGCGACTTTAACAGCCGCACTGAAGGTGGCCGAACAAGCTGCTGCTGGCAGCGTTATCCTCGCCATGCTCCCCGATACGGGAGAACGCTACATGTCCACGCCGCTGTTTGCCGGCATCAACGAAGGCTCCGACGACGAGTGGTTGGACAGCCTGTAGGGCGCCCCGACAACGCTTACTCGTCGAACTGACAGGTTCGCACGCGGCAGGTGCCTGTTAGCGGCTGACACCTGCAACGGCAGGCAGATAACCTGAACCCATGTTCAACACTACCTGCCTTTTTCATTCCCCGTCGGTCCATGTACTGCGATTCAGGCATCGCCTGTTGTACAGCGTAGTTGCACTACTGTGCGTCTTTCCCGACAACAGCTGGTCCAGCCAGGTAACCAGGCCGATTTTTCAGTGTACCGATGCAGACGGCCAGCAGGTCTTCACCGACTCTGGCTGTAAAGGCCAGCAACGGTATCAACCGCCGGCGGAGGCAATCAGCGGTTTTTCGCTCTTGTCAGCCGCAGAACTCAGGCGTTTGAAAGAGCTGTCAGTAGATACCCAACAAGCCAGTGAACGACGACGCCGGATACAACAACAACGGCAAAAATCATTTGCGATACAGGCCGCCGCAGCAGAGACGGCCTGCAGTGAGGCCAAAGCTGCGCTCGCAAGGCTGGCCGCGCAGCGTCGCAAAGGGTATTCCATCAAAGACAGCGCAAAGCTGACTGAGGCAGAGCACAAACAGCAGGCGGCCAAACGCAGGTACTGTTAACCGGCAGCCGGCGCGGCTGCCTGTATCTGAGCCAATAGCTCAGCCGATGAATAAATGCCCGGACCGGCATTACGCCGTACCAGTGCCCGCGCCATCCCAACGCAGGCGTCATTAGCCGGTGTCGGCACCCCGTGCAGACGCCCGAGCCAGCAGATCTCACCATTGAGATAGTCCGTCTCAATGTCTCCGGTACCCCGCGCCATACTCTGCCAGGACGAGCCGGCGGTACGTTCGTAGCCGGGGATGTCCACCATGCTGAAAACGCCTGCCTGTCTTTGGGCCATTTCCTCACGATCCGCACAATCTATGCCTGCCGCTGCAAAACATGCCGAAGCTTCATCGCGCAGCAGTTTGTGAATGGGTTTTGATGCGCTGAAGTCCGTTAGACCTGCCTGCAGCACATTCAACAGATTAACCCGCAGCTTGCCATATTTCTGACGCATCACCGCGGCATCGGGCCTGGCGCTGAAGCCGGCATGGGTAAGATCCCCAGCAATAGCCTGCACCACCGCATTGCTGCCGCCTGGGAAACACCCCACATCCAGTACAGCACCTGCGCCATCTGCATGTGTCACCACCTCTCCGGGCTGAAGAAACAAAGCAGGCAACACAACCACGCTGGCATAAACATTGGCAAAAAAACGTAAAGCGAGAGATTCGTTGGCCACTCCATTCTGCATGCACAACACGTGCACGCCGACCGGCGCGCAGAGCGCAAGATCCTGCAGCGCGGACAACGTGTGCTGGGACTTCATGCACAACACCACCACCGTCTGCTCGTCAAAAACCGCATCGCGGGGGTGTTCAACAGCAGGAATCTTCAAGGTAGAGGTGCCATCGGGTGCCACCAGACGCAGGCCTCGTTGCCGCAGCACGCGTCCATGTTCACCTCGGGCAATCAATGTCGTATCCGCGCCGCTGGCAAACAGACGTGCCCCGACCACACCCCCAATACCCCCTGCGCCATAGATGACGTACCGCATGAACTGCATACCTTTTTTTGCGTGTGACGGCGGCATTGTTCCAGGCGTTCTGGAGGATTGCCATGTCCTGGGCGTCTGCGTGGTAGAAATCTACAGACAAGGTGAGCGCGGGCGCACAGATCATCTGCTGAGGGTGAACTATAGTAAATGGAGTATTTTCTGTTTGGATCCCACATGCCCTGCGGCTATCACATGAACCTTGAAGAAGGTCTGGTCACCATCAAAGGCGAAGCTGAAATCGAACTGCCCTGTCTGGTCAGCCTTGGCGAGCAGGTGCTTGCTGATCCTGGCTTCGATCCTTATCTGCCGCAGCTGGTGGACCTGCGCGGTGTGCAGGTTGCGCGCGATCGCGCCGCGGAAGAGGCACTACGCCACTTTACGTTATCGACCTATCGTCCCAGAGTGCACTCCAGCATTGCCATCGTGGTTGATGGCAGTTTATCTGAGCCGGAGCTGGCAGGTTTATACCACCTCTCCTGTGCCATGGATAAAACCGAGCTGTTCGATCAATACGACCAGGCGCTGAAGTGGCTCATGCGCCGGGAATTTGCCTGAATGTAGTGCCCTGTAGAACACTCGCGCTTCACCGCAGCCAGAAGATCCCCAGAGAAATGCTGAACACGGTTGCCCAGAAAAAATAAGGGCCGGCAAACGCGACCACCCTTGCCACGGATTCATTTGAGTGCAGCGGCATCTGTGTTTCCACGTGCAGTGCACCGTCGTCTGACTTGTCCACGTACGTCTCCCAATGCGGACACCTAATGACGTGAGCCTCAGCGCTTGCTTGTGTTAGTTTAAATCCGTGTATCTAATTGATTTTATTCAGGTTCTACCCGATGCATGGCGCAACACAGCTGCTCTGAGGAGGGGTCTTTACGACTCAACTTCTGTGCCGCTATGTAAGCTCTTTCTGCAACCGATCTTCGATTGTCACCTTTTTCAGGTGAGCACTGAGTGTGTCAAAGCCATGCGGGCATAGGCAAATTTTTTGCGCATAAAGATGTGGGCTTATTGTAAATGCAGGGGTTTCTCGAATGCCGCAATAATGAAGATATTATGGATTCGATCAGTCTAACGTATTGAACTAAAAAGAGAATTTAAACGGGTCTGAACAGAGCCGCGGAGGGAGGCTTTTTTTTGCGTGCTTTTTCTGTAATATGGCAAGCCTCACTAGCCGGCGCTGTATGCTTATACAGTGTTATTTCCTCGGCAGGGCGATTACACAGCGTGCAGTCCGGCTAGTTGAGGCCAACCCCTTCCAACCCTGCATTTACACTACGTTGCGTAATCGGTTCCAGGTAAAACAGCGCCATCTGCGGAGCTGTGCGCTGCGTTGCTACAGCGGTGGCTGCGCCGGCAGCACTGCAAACCAGTCAAAGTCGGCATCCGCCACTGCGACAAACTCAGGATTCAGAAGGCTCTCTTTGGTGTTGTACGCCAGCACTTTGCCATCGAAGGTGTAAACCTGCCCACCGGCAGCCCGCAACACCGCATGGGCCGCTGCGATATCCCACTCACTGGTGGGGCCAAGACGCGGATAACAATCCGCATCGCCAAGTGCCAGCGTGCATAGCTTCAGGGAGCTGCCCACTGGCTGGCGTTCAAGCGCGCTGAACGTCCGCGCCAGTTCATCGAGATACTTTTCCAGTCGTTCGCCGCCATGGCTACGGCTGGCCACCACAACCAGCTCAGACTGACCTGCGCGCATTTTGCGGCTGCTGATACCCCGCATCCGGCCCCGCTCCAGACACCAGGCCGATCCCGCCAGGACATCACCAATAAAAACACGCTGCTGCACCGGTACACCAACAATGCCGTAGACGGCTGCGCCGTTGTGGATGAGGGCAATATTGACAGTAAACTCGCCGTTTCGATTGACAAACTCCTTGGTGCCGTCGAGAGGGTCAACCAGCCAGTAGGTGGGCCACTGGCTGCGCACATCGAAGCCAGGTGGTTCAGACTCTTCGGAGATGATCGGAATGGTCGGTGTTGCCGCCCGCAAGCCGGCAACAATAATTTTATGCGCGGCCAGGTCCGCCTGGGTCAGCGGGGATTCGTCAGCTTTATTCTGAACGTCAAAATCACCTTCATACACCGCAAGGATGGCAGCGCCTGCCTCCTCGACAATAGAGATCAAAGCATCCTGCGGGACAGCAAAAGGTAATTCAGACATAACGGTTTCCACTTAACATTAACAAAGAGTAAGCCACGGCTCCTGCGCAGAGACCGATCAGCCCGCCAGTGTAACAAAAGGGTTTGTCCAACCTAGGACTCAATGTCAGCGCAATGGCAGCCTTTTGTAATATGATGCCAGCCACGTGAACATTGACCAGACTATGCAGCAGTACCGACCCCACCTTGCCGACGAACACAAGCCTGACTGGGACAATACTGATTGCGTATTTCTCGACATGGATGGCACGCTGCTGGACCTGAAGTACGACAACAGAGTCTGGAATGAACTCGTACCCCAGGCCTATGCGCGCCATCGCGGCATGCCCATCGCCGATGCCAAAGCAGACCTGCTGGCGCACATGCGGGATATACACGGCACCATTGAGTACTATAGTTTTGAGTACTGGTCCGCTTTCACCGGGGTTGATCTTATTGCGGAACATCACGAGGCGGTTGATCTGCTGTCCTATCGACCCGGCGCGCTGGCATTCCTGCGCTGGCTCAAAGACCGCCCCTGTCTGGCCGTGATTGCCACAAACGCCCATCGCAGCTCCATTGCGGTCAAAGATCACACCATCCGGATCACTGCAGAAGTCGATGCTGTGGTTTCCAGCCAGGATTATCATGCCCCCAAAGAGGCAGACGAGTTCTGGCGAGCGCTGCTTGCAGATTACCCTTATGACCCGCAGCGATGTATTTTTGTGGATGACAACATACCGGTGCTCAACGCTGCCGCGCGGAACCGGATTGGCAGCGTTTACGCCATTGCCACACCGGATTCCGCACAACCGACTCGTACCAACCTGGGTTATCCCACTTTTGATCATTTTGCAGACATCTGCCCACCCCTGAATGTCCTCCGTACGCATTGATCGCTGGCTCTGGGCCGCCCGCTTCTTCAAAACCCGCTCCCTTGCCAAAGCCGCGGTTGAAGGCGGCAAAGTGCATGTGGATGGCCAACGCAGCAAACCGGCCAAAACAGTTCGGGTCGGCCAGACCGTCGAGGTTCGCAAGGGCCCGTTGCTGATGACTGTGGTCATCCAGGGTCTGTCCGAGCAGCGAGGCTCAGCACAAATTGCACAAAGTCTCTATGAAGAAACCCCGGACAGCATTGAGAAGCGCGAAATCCTGAGTTCACGTCGAAAAATGGAACGCGCCGGCTTACAGGTCCCCGGCACAAAGCCGAGTAAAAAAGACCGTCGGGATCTGCGCAAATTCAAAGACCGCAGCCAGCAATTCAACGACGCCGTTGAGATTGCCGAGCCGACTCTCAACCCAACTCTCGACCCATAGAGGCAGGCCTTCATTGAGTGATTCTGACCAACCTGAGCCGCTAGCGGCTGACATGACGCCATCGACCAGCGGGCAGGACCAGCTGCACCGTTTCACTTTTGAAAACTTGCCGGTGCGAGGCCAGTGGGTACGACTGTCACAGACAACCCGGGCCGCCCATGCGGTCAACGAATATCCGGATGCCGTCAAAAAACTGCTCAATGAGATGTTTGCCGTGGTGGCGATGTTTGCGGATAACCTGAAGTTCGATGGCGCAATTGCCCTGCAATCCAGAGGCAGCCAGGGCGCCCTGATCCGGACGCTGGCAGAATGCCGGGAACGTCAGTACCTGCGGGGAATTGCGCATCTTGATGCTCAACAGAACCCGCCACAGAACAGCAACAGCCTGGCCGCCTGGCTGGGCGAGGGTCAGCTTGCGCTGTCTCTGATTCCCCCGACTGATGCAGACCAGGTACCCTACCAGGGGCTGGTTGCGCTGCAGGATGGATCCCTGGCCGAAAACCTGGAAGGGTACATGCTCAACTCTGAACAGCTGCCCTCCCGGATGTTCCTGGTGAGCACCCCGACCAGTGTCACGGGACTGCTGTTACAGCGCCTGCCAGACCAGGATCTGGCGTCAGAAATCAGCCTCGACCAGGCGCAGGACGCCTGGCACAGCATTGTTACCCTTGCCAACACCGTAACCGATGAAGAACTCCTCGATCTACCCGCGCAGACGCTGCTGAGCCGTCTCTTTGCCGAGTACCCCTGCCGCCTGTACCCGCCACGCCCCTTGAGTTACCGATGCACCTGTTCGCGCGGCAAAAGCGACCGCACTCTGCGGGTGCTGGATGCCAACGAGATCAGAGCACTGTTTGCCGAACTGGGAGAAATCACCGTGGATTGCGAATTCTGCGGGACACGCTATCGCTACGACGCCGTTGATATCGGCACATTGATTAACGGCGATCCGGGAACGCCGACCCCGGATACCCTGCACTGAACAGCGCTGGAGCCCTGCACGAGGCGCGCTCGGGGATCATTACAATGTCGCGCAAACTTTTGATTACCTCGCAGCGGCGAGGTCTGGCATAATCCGCGACCCATTTTGTGAAACGAAAAGAGCACCATGGCCGTCGACATCAATAGCACAGTGAAAACCGACACATACACCGATCTGAGTTCTGCCACCCTGGCTGAACATGCCGTGCTGCGCGGTGAAGGCCACTTTGCGGCCAATGGTGCGCTGGTGGTCGAAACCGGACACCGCACCGGCCGCTCGCCAAAAGATCGCTTCATTGTTGATGAGCCATCCACCTCAGAGTCCATCCACTGGGGACCTATCAACCAGCCCATCGAACCCAAAGTGTTCGACAGTCTCTGGGATCGCGTCAACCTGTATCTGCAGGAGCGCGAAACCTACGTTTCACATCTCAACGTTGGCGCAGATCCGGAACACTACCTGCCCATAGAAGTCACCACCGAATATGCCTGGCATGCGCTGTTTGGCCGCTCTCTGTTTATTAATCCTGAGCATTTCAATCCACACAACAAAGCTGTCTGGCAGGTCGTCAACGCCCCTAACTTCAAATGTGAGCCCGAACGTGACGGCACCAACAGTGACGGCACGGTCATGATCAACTTTGCACAGCGCAAAGTGCTGATCGCCGGCATGCGCTACGCGGGCGAAATGAAAAAATCCATGTTCTCCGTGCTCAACTTCCTGCTCCCGGAGAAAGATGTCCTGCCCATGCACTGCTCAGCAAACATGGGCAGCGACCGGGATGTCACCCTGTTTTTCGGCTTGTCAGGCACAGGTAAAACCACGCTGTCAGCCGACCCGTCAAGACTGCTCATTGGCGATGATGAGCACGGCTGGGGCAAAGGAACCGTGTTCAATTTTGAGGGTGGTTGTTACGCCAAGTGCATCGACCTGTCGAGGGAAAATGAACCGGTTATTTTTGATGCCATACGTTTTGGCGCTATTGTAGAAAACGTCGTGATAGATCCGGTAACCCGCGAACCCGACTACACTGATTCGAGTCTGACGGAAAACACACGCGCCTGTTACCCGCGTTCAAACATCGCCCAGAGCGTGCCTGAAAACAGGGCGGGGGAACCGAACAACATTATTTTTCTGACCTGTGATGTCAGCGGCGTGCTGCCACCGGTATCTCTGCTGAGCAAAGAAGCTGCTGCTTACCACTTTCTGTCAGGCTATACCGCCGCAGTCGGCTCCACTGAGATTGGTTCAACGGAAGCCTACTCCGCAACTTTTTCCACCTGTTTTGGCGCACCTTTCTTTCCACGTCCTGCAGGTGTGTACGCTGACCTGTTAATCAAGCGCGTGGAAGAATTCGGCTCACGTGTTTACCTGGTTAACACCGGCTGGACCGGTGGCGGCTACGGCGTCGGTTCACGCTTCAAAATCCCGGTGACCCGCGCCATCATCGCGGCGATTCAGAATGGCAGTCTCGAAAACACGCCAACAAATCACATCGACGGGTTTAACCTGGACATTCCGGTCAGTGTTGATGGTGTTGACAGCAAACTGCTGAACCCGCGTGAGGCATGGGCCGATACAGCCGCCTACGATGCAGCGGCTGCCAGTCTGGTGGCCAAGTTTGTTGAAAACTTCAAGAAGTTCGACGTAGATCCTGCCATCATCGACGCCGGACCCAAACTTTAACCTGCCTCAGCCTTGCTAATCGGGTGTTGACCCAGGCCAGGGTTGGCCATAAGTTAAGCGCCCTCAACCAAGTCGGGGCAGGGGATGGCTGACGCTGATACACAGGCGAGCCTGGCACACGGGACCATTACACCCGAATTCTACGAAGCGCTCATCACCCAGCCGCAGGTACTGGCAGGTCTGCTGCGTGGGGTTGAAAAAGAGAGTCTGCGCGTAGCACCCGACGGCTCACTGTCAAAGCGCCCCCACCCCAAAGCACTCGGCTCACCGCTGACCCATCCGGCAATCACCACAGACTTCAGTGAAGCCCAGCTGGAACTGATCACAACGGTCCATGACAGCGCGCAGAAATGCCTGCGTGAACTCACTGACGTGCATCGTTTTGTATACAGCGAACTGGATGATGAGCTGTTATGGCCGAGCAGCATGCCCTGTATCGTCGGCGATGATGACGACATCCCCATTGGCCAGTACGGCACTTCAAACATCGGCCGCACCAAAACCATTTATCGTCGCGGTCTGGGTCTGCGTTATGGGCGTCTGATGCAGACGATATCCGGTATTCATTACAACTTTTCTCTGCCCGACAAACTATGGCTGGCATTGGGTGTAACCTCCCAGGACGAGCGCACAGCGGCATACTTCAGCCTGATCCGCAATTTCCGGCGCTGGTCGTGGCTGTTGATTTATCTGTTTGGCGCATCACCTGCAGTGTGCAGATCGTTCACCCGCAATATGCAGCATCAGTTGCAGCCCTTTGATGAAGGTTCCCAACATCTGCCTTATGCAACCAGTTTAAGAATGGGGCCACTGGGTTATCAGAGCAGCGCGCAAAGTGTGCTGCACATCTCGTACAACTCGCTGCAACAATACACGGAGTCCATGGTTGATGCGCTGACGCAGAACTATCCGGCCTATGCCAGTAAAGGCATTTTCAAGGACGGTGAGTATCAGCAGCTCAACACCGCGGTCCTGCAGATCGAAAACGAGTTCTACGGTACGATCAGGCCTAAACGCCGCGTCCACAGCGGCGAGCGACCGGTCACCGCCCTGCGCGAGCGCGGGGTGGAGTATGTGGAAGTGCGATGTCTCGATCTGAATCCATTTCTGCCCGTTGGCATTGACGATACACAGATGAATTTCATCGATACGTTCCTGCTGTTGTGCCTGCTCTCGCCCAGCGCACCAGACAGCCCGGCGGAGTTTGCCAAAGTAGGCGCCAACCAGCAGGCCGTGGTCGAGCAGGGGCGTGACCCGAGCCTTAAACTGCAGGCGATGAATGGCGGCGAGCTCAACCTTGCGCAATGGGGTGAGCACCTGCTCGATCAGTGCGCGCCGCTTGCCCACCTGCTGGATCAGAATGAAACAGATAACCGCTATGTGCGATCGCTGAGTCAACAGCGTCAGAAACTGCGTGACCCGGATCTGACGCCTTCAGCCCGCGTGCTGGCCACCATGCGCGAACAGAGCATTCCCTTTTTCCGCTTCAGCATGAATCAGGGGCTGGCGCAGAAAGCCCACTTTGCTGAACATCCTCTGAGCGCCGAGGAGAAAGCTTTTTTTGAACTCAGTGTTGCAGACTCGTTGACGGCCCAGGCACAGATCGAAGCGGCGGACAAACTCGACTATGACGATTTTCTGCGTGAATACCTTAAAATTCCCAGCGTTGCACGCCGTCAGGGTTGAGCGCTGATGAACTTCCTGGCGCACTGCGCACTGGCTGCGGATGCAGCAGACACCTGGGCGTGTTCGCCCGCACAACGTGAAGGGCTGCTGGCGGGAGCGGTGCTGGGGGATTTTGTCAAAGGCTACATTCCCGCAGACTGGCCCGTGCCTTTACAGGCCGGCACGCGCCTGCACCGCAAGGTGGATGCGCTTTCGAATCGCAACCCCGGTATCCGCAACAACTGTGATCGGTTCCCCGCACACCTGCGCCGCTACGCGCCCATTTTTGTCGACATGCTGGCTGATCACTGCCTCGCGCACAGCTGGGCAGCCTTTTATGATGAAGATCTGCGCACGTTCACGGATGAGTGTTACCAGGCCATCGATACCTACGCGGGACATCTGAACGGCAATGCCGACGGATTTCTGGACTATATGAAAGAAGTGGATCTGCTGGCCAATTACCACCAGTGGCGGCATGTTTCCCGCGGTCTGGCCTCTGTCTTACGACGCCTGGACAGAGCACACTGGCTGGACGATGTTGATCGACACAGCTACGCGCTGATTGCGGACAGCCAGCGGGATTTTGCGCAATATTTTCCGCAGCTGCGCAATGCCTGGCAGGACTGGAACGCGTTCAACCCTGAACACCCGCTTCGCAGCCGTTAACGTTGCACCACAAAATTGGTGAACATGACATCGTCAATATGACCTTCACCTTCCTCCCGCTCCAGAATCTCCCGCAGCTCCTGCAGAGCTTCCACCTTGATGGTTTCCCGCCCGGAAGAGCTGGAGACAGTTGATTCATCCTGCCTGGAGAGCAGCATCACCAGCGAATTGCGCAGTGCGGGCAGATGGTAGCGAGCGGCATATTCCGCTTCCTTGTTCGACACCCTGACTGTCACATCGGCTTTGATATAACGTAACCGGCCGCTGTCTGAGACGCCAAAGTTGGTCACAAAACTGGGTTTCAGCTCAACATAACGCACCACGCCACCAATCGCCTCCAGCTCATCTTCCGCTTCTTCTGCCTGCACGGGTAAGATGGACGCCGTCAAAACGACAAAACAGGTTATGGCACAAAAGATCTTCATATCTGCTCGCGATATCAGAGAATTTGTATAAGGATAGTTGACCCTCACAGATCCACCAGTACCCTATGTCAGCGCTTTTTTAAGCAAGCGCTGAACAATCATGATGATCAGAAAGGAAAACCCTTGAAAGCAGTCTTATGTCACGCGTTCGGTCCCGCAGAGAGTTTAACTCTTGAAGAGGTTGAACCTCCTGTATGTAAAGCCGGCAGCGTTATTGTTGATGTGCGCTGCAGCGCGCTGAACTTCCCCGATGTGCTGATGGTGCAGGGCAAATACCAGTCGCTTCCCGATTTTCCATTTTCTCCCGGCGGAGAATTTGCCGGCGTGATCAGCGCGGTTGGCGAAGGCGTCGAAGGTTGGCAGGTGGGTGATGAAGTGTTTGGCGGCACCGGTCATGGCTGTTTCGCTGAGCAGATTGCCGTGCCCGCGACCGCGTTACGCAAAAAACCCGCAGCCATGTCCTTTGCCCAGGCATCCGGTATCAGTACCACCTATGGCACTTCCTATTACGCGCTGAAACAGCGCGCCAGTCTTAAGCCCGGCGAAAATCTGCTCGTGCTGGGCGCAGCCGGTGGGGTTGGGCTTGCCGCGGTAGAGTTAGGCAAAGCCATGGGCGCGCGTGTGATCGCAGCTGCCAGCTCCGATGAAAAACTCGAAATTGCCAGGCAGGCCGGGGCAGATGAAACCATCAACTACAGTGACGGTGAACTCAAAGACAAAGTGAAAGCGCTCACCGATGGCCGCGGTGCAGATGTAATTTACGATCCAGTGGGTGGACCGCTGTTCGACCAGTGCATGCGATGCATCAACTGGTACGGTCGCATTCTGGTGGTCGGCTTTGTTGGTGGAGATATCCCCAGAGTACCGACCAACCTTGTATTACTGAAAAGCTGTCAGATTGTGGGCGTATTCTACGGCGCGTTCTCAGCCCGTATGCCGCAAGAGGCAAAACAGAATTTTGCTGAGATCATGGAGATGTGTGAAAGCGGAAAATTGAAGCCGTTAGTCGGTAAAGAATTTCCCTTGTCTCAATATGCGCAGGCACTCAATTGTCTGGAACAGCGCCAGGCCTTAGGCAAAGTGGTACTGAATATCTCATGAATTTAGGTTTTTCTCAGGGTTTAGCCCAGCAATGGGCGGTGCTCACGACGTTGGTCTGTGGTTTTCTGTTATCTGCCGCCTTGTTTATGGAACACGTTATGGGTTTAGCGCCATGCCCATTGTGCATGATGCAACGCCTGTGGATCGCCATTGTCGGTTTAGTCATTTACGCAAGCCTGATTCACAATCCAAGGCTTGGCATTTATCCGTTGATTGGCATGTTAGCCTGTCTCGTTGGCGGCGGCTTCTCCATTCGTCAGCTGTGGCTGCAGAGCTTGCCAGCGGATCAGGTACCCGCCTGCGGACCAGACTTACAGTACATGTTAGATGCTTTCCCGCTGTCTGAAGTACTGGTTGCGATGACTTCGGGCACTGGCGATTGCGCCACGGTCAGCTGGTCTATGCTCGGCATCTCCATTCCAGGGTGGGTTCTGGGGGGCTTCATCATCCTGTTTGCTCTGTGCTTTGCTCAATTGAAATCTGGCTTCCGCTAAACCTGCAAAGCGCCAATAAACTGGCGCAATCGCAGATCACTGCTATCTTTCCTGGACCATTGATGGTTCATCAGGCGAGGGAAAGATATGCCAGCAACAGCCACAACCACTGCCTCAACAAGAGAGCAGGACATTGCGCAACAATTGGGTCGCAGCCGTGCCGCGCTGCTCAGCTATCTGCTTAAGCTCAACAAGTGTATAGATGCCATGCATGAAGACCTGGTGCAGGCGCTGGCGCAACGTTTCAACGAACTGCTGGTCGACTACGTATCTTATGGTCACTTCCGTTTCCTGGATGTGTGCACACCTGAGGCCCATCATCTTGCTGCGATCAACAGATCCACACAACTTGCCCTGCGCTTCAACGATAAGTACACCACCTCTGAAGCGATCTCGCTGATCAGCATAAAAACCGATCTGGAAGCCCTGGCGTTTGCTCTGGAAGTTCGCTTTGAGATCGAAGACGAAGTGGTTACCGCTGTTGCGGTTGGCTGACATGGCTCGAATAACGTTTTGTGCGCTTGTCCTCCTTGCTCTGTCTGCCTGTAGCAGTGATGACAGGCCCAGTGGCAGCTGGGAACTGGCTGCACAGGGTTTTTATACCGGCGCTATTTCAGCCAACGGCCAACTGGCCGTGGTGGGTTCCCTGAACCACGGCGCCAGCATGTGGCGAACCAGCGACAAGGAACGCCTGTTCAACTGGGCCCATGCCAGCGGTGAGTTTGCGCAACTGGTTGCCGCGGGGTTTTCCCCCGATGGGACTAAAGCGGTGACCACAGATCCCCGCACCCTGGTGCTGTGGGATACCAGCAGCGGCAAAGCCCTCAACTACTGGGCGACACCCGGCGCCGTTATGGACGTCGCTGTACTGAACGACAACCGCCATGTTCTGCTGGGCCTCAAGGACCACAGCGCACTGTTGTTTGATGCCACAAGTGGCGCTTACGAAAGTACGCTGCTCCACCAGGGTGTGGTCGGCAGCGTCGACGTCACCGCTGCTGGCGATATGGCCCTCACAGGTAGCGATGATTACACCGCCGTTTTGTGGCATCTAAACAGCGGTGCGGCCCGGCATACGTTCCAGCACGACAACCCTGTCAGAACAGTGGCTCTGTCGGAACAGGGTAATTACTCCTTCACCGCCGCCCAGGGCGACCTGGTTGCCATCTGGGACAACAGCAGCGGCGCACTCATGCACACGTTGCATAGCGGCATCAATCATGGCGCCGTATCCGCCCGCTTTTCCAGCGACGAAAGCCTGCTTGCGGTGGGGTATGCCAACCGCAGAATTATTTTGTATCGTGTATCTGATGGTCGCACGCTGCAGACCTGGGACCCGGGCACCCGGCACGCCATGCGCCCAACCGGCGCAAGCATCCTGGAAATTGCATTCCACGAGAATTCAGCCACACTCCTGGCGCTGTCCGGTGACGGACGCCTGCTCCAGTTGCAGCGCTCCTGAAAGGTAAAACAAGCTCAACCTATGGTTTGGAAAAGCGCGCTAAGTGGGTAGTGCAATTGCAGTTTTCGCTGGTATAGTTATCCACAGCTTAGTCTGGAACAACCCGCGGGTTGGCTTCAAAACAATAACATCACCAGGCGTTAAGCAGACGAGATAGTACTCAAAGTGGGCCAGCGTCCTGATCAACACCAGGTACGCACGTAAAACAAAAAAGCGCCGTTTACGGACGCTGGGCGGGCATCACTTTTGAACTGGGGGAAGCAGGCTGTAAGAAACGGCCACTTCTTTGCGCTTCCAGCACCTGCGGGTGGCAGTGGCAGCGCATGTCCGCAATTGCGGAAAAAAGGGGCTGGATTGTAGTGTACGGCTCACGCCTGAAGATGCACTAGGGTCTGGTTATAAAGGACTGGGGTATGGCAAGAAGCGATACCTTCAAACGGTGGGCGATTATGAATTCACCTGTACGTCGCATTCTGATCATCAATGGCAAAGGCGGTTGCGGCAAGACCACCATTGCCACCAACCTGGCGGTTGCTTATGCCTGTCAGGACAAAAAAGTTGCCCTCCTTGACAATGACCCTCAAGCCAGCAGCAGTCATTGGGCGGAGCTGCGCGACCCGGAATTACCGCCGGTGCAGCTGGTTGCCAAACACGAACGTGCCGGTATGTACGAAACCCAGGCGTTCCATCACCGACTGCCTGAGGACACGCAGTACGTCATTGTTGATGGCCACAGCAACGCACGAGGCCGGGACCTGGAGAGCCTGCTGCGCCAATCAGATCTGATTCTGGTGCCTATGCTGCCATCTTCCATTGATATTCGTGCGGGAGGCAGTTTCATCACCGAGCTGTTGACCCATCGCCTGTTTCGTGCGGCGCCACGCCCGGTGGGCGTGATTGCCAACCGCATTCAGCCAAACACGGAAACACATGACAAACTCATGCACTTTCTCGGCTGCCTGGACATTCCGGTGGTGGCACAATTTCGCGACTCGCCGGTGTATACAGATGCTGCCGAGGCGGGCAGGGGGGTCGTCGATATGCGAGACGTGCGGGCAGCACGCAAAGAGGCCATGGCATGGAAACAACTGGTACAGTGGATTGATGAACAGGCACTGGTTCAGCCAGGCTCTGCCGCAAGTATTCGTGCCAAGCTGCAACCTCGTGCCGCCGAGCGAAAAACCGATATCCAATCCATAAGCCAGGCATAATACCCGCTTAAGCCATGCGCGCCGGCACCTCGCTGGCGCGCTCTATTACTGTACGTTAGTCGCATGTTACGGGCAGATAACCTCCAATTCAGACGCGGTCAGGATGTGCTTTTTGAGCACCTGACGTTTATCGTTCATCCCGGACAACGGGTTGCCATTGCCGGGCGCAATGGCGTCGGTAAATCAACCTTGTTTCAGCTGATCCTGGGTGACCTTGAGATCGACGATGGGGAGCTGGAAGTGCCTGCACAGTGGGTTATCGGCCACATGGAGCAGGAAGCCGAAGTAACCGACCGCCCTGCGCTTGAATATGTTGTCGACGGTCATCAGCAATTGCGCAAAGTTGAACAGGCGCTGGCACATACCCAGGAACCCAACCAACTGGCTCAGCTGCATGCGGATTTTCAGGATTTAGGCGGCTATGAAGCCCACGCAAAGGCCGGGGAGATCATGTCCGGCCTGGGTTTCAGCAGCGATGACAGCGACAAACCCTACCGCGAGTTCTCCGGCGGCTGGCGCATACGCCTGAATCTGGCAAAGGCGCTGATGACACCTTGCGACCTGCTGCTGTTAGACGAACCCACCAACCACCTCGATCTTGAAGCCATCATGTGGCTGGAAAACTGGTTGATGCGTTGCGAAGGCACAATTCTGCTGATTGCTCACGATCGTGCGTTTCTGGATGCCTGCGCCACCCACACCCTGTATCTGAGCAATCGTTCCGGGCAACTGTATACCGGCAACTATTCCTCCTGCGAAAACCAGCGCGCGGAGCGTATGGCCCAGGATCTGGCGGTACAGGCAAAAGTTGAAGCCCAGGCAGCCCACATACAGAAGTTTGTTGACCGCTTCCGCGCCAAGGCGAGCAAAGCAAAACAGGTACAGAGCCGTATCAAAGCCCTGGAGCGCCTGCAGACCAGCGCAGTTGTACAACTCGACTCACCCTATACCGTCGGCTTTAAAAATCCGCAGAAGGTTTCTAATCCACTTTTTTCTCTCCGCGATGTCTGCCTGGGTTATGGCGACACTCAGGTGCTGAAAAATCTTGGCCAATCCATTCTACCCGGTGCTCGTATTGGGGTACTGGGACCCAACGGAGCCGGAAAATCGACCCTGCTCAAAGCACTGGTTGGCGACCTGCAACCTATGGCGGGTGAACTCACTCGCGGACAGAACTGCGAAATTGGCTACTTTGCCCAACACCAACTGGAAACGTTAGACGAAACTGCAAAAGCGTTGCCGATGCTGCAGGATGTACGGCCGGACTGGCGCGAACAACAGTGTCGCGACTATCTCGGCCGCTGGGGCTTTGACGCAGGTATGATTTCACGCCCCATACACACCCTGTCTGGCGGCGAAAAAGCGCGGCTGGTGCTGTCTGTCATCGCGCTGGATGAACCGGCGATACTCATTCTTGATGAGCCAACCAACCATCTGGATCTGGACATGCGCGACGCACTGGCTCTGGCTCTGCAGGATTACGCGGGCGCCGTGGTGATCGTTTCGCACGACCGCATGATGCTGGATCAGACCGTAGATGACTTCTGGGTGATCGACAACCATACCCTGAACGTCTATCGGGGCGACCTCAAGGACTACACGACCGCGCGGAAAAACGAAGTCACCAGCGGCAGGAGCACGAACACAGATTCTCGCAAAGAAGCGCGCCAGGATCGGGCCAGACACCGGGCGTCCCTAAAACACCTGCGCGACGAGGTGCGCAAACTGGAAAAACAGATGCAGCGGGAGCAGGCGATGTTAACCGACATTGAAACAAAGCTGGCAGACCCCGAAGCCTATGACAGCCTGCCAGCCACTGAGCTGAACGAATTACTGGCAAAGGCGGGTAAAATTCGCGTATCGCTTGAAAAGACGGAAGAGCAGTGGCTTGAAGCCAGTACCCAACTCGACCAGATGGTGGCATGACGTTGCAGCAGCTTCGTCACACCTGAGGTAAAAACTGACTGCCCGGGAGACTCTGATTGCGCGAGATCAAAATAGTGCCCTACATGCAGAGCTGGCCTGCCGAATTCTCACAAATGGCCCGGCAGTTACGCGGCTGTGCAGCGCAGAATATAGAGCGCATCGATCACATCGGGTCAACCTCAGTGGCTGGGCTTGCTGCCAAAGACGTGATCGACATACAGATAACAGTTGCTGATCTTGACAATCCAGCCCACGTCGCTGCGCAGCAATGCGCAGGCATGTCTGGCTTACGCCGACATCAAGTACAAACTTGCACGGCTTTACCCAAATGACATACAAGGCTACCTGTCACTGAAGGACCCGGTCATGGACTTAATATACCAGGCCGCAAAACAGTGGGCGGCTAATACCGATTGGCAGCCTGACCGTGCGTATTTTTGAGCGCCTGCCTGCAGAGCGCTTTCACAAACCGGGAATCATCGTGGACCCGCGGGAGCATGTTTCGGCAGCCTTGGCAGATTGCCGATCATACCGTCGGGTCGAGCCACTTTTAACATGCGTTGGTAAGCCGGGCGGGCTTGTGTTTTCTTTTTCCATGCAGAAACGTTGGGAAACTGAGTTTCATCGACAATATTCAGGCCAGTCGCCACATTCAGGGGAAACATCATCATGATGTCAGCCGCAGAGAACTGATCCCCACCAAACCACGGATGTTGAGCCAGGTGGTTCTCGGCATATTGCACCGTGGCTTCGGAATCAACCATGCGCGAGCGTTCAGCAGGTGGGTTACGCAGCCAGGCCCGATAATCAGAAAACAGTCTTGCGGCAAGACTGCCTTCAGCAAAATGCATCCACATCATATGCCTGGCATAGTCCGCAGAGAAGAGTTCTGGCGTGAGCTTACCGGGGGCATAACGATTCAGAATGACTTCGATGATCGCTCCAGATTCAACCAGAATCTGATCCCCGATCATAACTGTTGGTGCCATCGGCACATCAGGATTTACCGCCCTTATGTTTGCCATGGAAGCGGCAAGATCACCTCGTTCGAAAACCAGTTCATAAGGCATGCTCAGCTCTTCCATCAGCCAGACGATGCGTTCCGAGCGACGCCCTTCGAGATGATAAATGGTGATTGCAGGTTCTGCCTTGACAGCTGCGTGAGAATTTTCCACGGCCTGGACATCTGACGCACCGATCAACAGGCCTAACAAGACAGTTACAACAAGAAGGTAATTCACAGGCGCTCTCCTACGCTCAGCTGGGAGAGCAGTGTACCTTTTTAAACAAGCTGGTATGACAGAATTTCGACCCGTATTTTCCGGCAGGACACAAGCAGCCTGTTAATCGTCGGTCACTTCGATTTTAACAACCACTTCTTTGCCGTCTTTATCTGGCGCATTGATACGGATAACCCGCGTCTGGGTGGCGTCTGCAGACGCCAGCAGCTCACCTGCTTTTACATCGAGGGTTCTGTTTCTGCCGCGGCGTTTCACTTTGACTTCAGCCGCATCTTCCACTTCACCAAGCAGTTTATAAGCCATATCCAGATCGGTGACCGCAACATCGTTGACGGCAAGCAGAATATCGCCCGCCTGCAATGCGGACTCTGGCGCAGGCTCTACTACCAGCACGCCTTTGTCCACGTCAAAATAGCTTGCCAGGTCGCCATCCACAGACATCAACTGTTTGGATATGATGGTTTTTGACACAAAAGACTGCCCTGCATCACCTGGCATCATGACCAGTGAATCCAGGTCGAGGGGCAACACGTCGCCCAGCTTAGCCATTTTTTCCTGCACCATGGTCATCATGTGAGCGGAATGTGCCTGGGTGGTGACGGTTGCCTTCTGGCGCTCACCGTTGCGCTCAAAGACCACAACCACTTCATCTCCAGGAGATACCTGTTTCATATAATTTGACAGGGCCCGCATGGGACTTTTTGCCTCACTGATGGATAGATCATCCATTTTCACAATCAGGTCACCTGCAGCAAGACCGGCCTGATCCGCACCACCGCCAGGCGTCACACCAAACAATTCTACGCCACCGTCACCGCCACCATCACCCAGCAGAATACCCAGCATGGCCCGGTCTTTACCTTCTCCTGCAGAATAACGCTGACGATACAACTCAGCCAGCATCCGAGCGGCTTCATCCAGATTACGTTGAACCTCAGCGATTTCTTTGTCTAAAGCTTCATCATCGGCAAATGCTACCGGACTGAAAAGCAAAGCCAGTACAAAGGCTGCACATATTCGAGACATTACATACTCCTGCTACTATCGAACAATCGCGCCGCATCGCCGCTGCGGATTGCCACCAGACTTTCTAACAACTCAACTCGTTTGGTCCACAACGCCTGGCGCTGGTCACTGTCCATATCTGCTGCGTCATATAAACGGGCAATCTGTCCGTCCACATCCGCAAGACGGAACAGCAGCGTTTCCTCAAGGGCTGTGGGCGCCGGCATACCCTGATAGGTGGTATGCGGCCCATCCGCCGCCCGGGCCAACGGATTTACCCCGTACAGGCGCTGCTCCAGATCTCTTGATTGACGCATCAATGCAGCCAGCTGGACCCCACTGTTATCTATCGACTCGAGGTTTGCATAATGCGTGCTGGCGGCGTTGCTGCCGTTATCCGAAGTCGGGCCTCCAAACAACATGAACATGCCAACGACCGACGCAAAAAACACAGACGCGGCGGTCGCCATCGGGTAACGCAACCAGACACTGCGCGGTTCCGGGGCAGGCATCCTGTGCAGCCATACGTCATCATCTACCGGTACGTCCGGTAGCGATCGCAAAGCTGCACTGAGCCCCTCAATCTGCGCCAGCTGCGCTACAACTTCCGGATCGTCTACACGCGCGCTCGCGCTGTGCGGCTGACCGTCACGAAGTGCAAGGAGATCCGATATTTCCCAAGGTCGTTTTTGCATGTTGACCCTCTATTTCCTGTTTTGCCGCAGCGTCCTGCAACTGCGCCTGTTCACTGTTGAGCTGGTTCTGCCAATTCAGCAGCTTTTCGTAAGCCCGTGCCAACTGGGATTTCGAAAAGCTCGCCGTCTTGCCCATCAACTCGCCAATCTCTTTGTGTGTATAACCTTCCACGTCGTGCAGCCACACCACTGCACGTCCATCGTCTGACAATGCACTAAGCGCATGCTCCAGAGTAGGCAGTTGAACAGCCCATTCCATCGAGGTGTCCGGCTCAGAAGTGGCAAAAATTTCTTCTGCATCGGCGTCGCTGCGGCGCGCGTGCCAGGGCGAGCGAAGACGCATCAGACAATGGTTTACCGCAACCTTACGCACCCATGGCCGGATCGCATCGGCATTTTTTATCTGCCCGGCTTTTTCAACCAGATCGATAAAGGTATCCTGCACCACCTCTTCAGCCAGCCCTCTATCCTGCAGAATCCGGCTGGACAGATTCATTACCGCACGGGCAAGCAGGCGATAGGCATCCGCAAGCGCATTGTGGTCGCCGCGCAACACCCCTCTGGCTACCCCCGGCGGTATTTGAATGTCTGAAAATCCCGACATACCTGATAGATGCCCGAAAAGCCCATAGGGTCGCAGTTTTCGTCACAAAAGTGCAAAAAAACCCAGTACAGTCTCACCTGAGCCACAATGTAACCCGGTCAGGATCGCAGAAGCAGCCCATGAGTTATTCGACAGCAGGCAAAGCCGCATTGATTGAGCAGCTGAGCTCGGTTTTTGTCGCCCGTGGTTACGACGGCGCCACCCTCAATCACCTTGCCGAGGCCACCGGTCTGAGTAAAGCCTCGCTCTACCATCACTTTCCCGGGGGCAAACCGGAAATGTCCGCGGTGCTGGTACGCCATGCCATTGCTGACCTGCAGAAACAGGCGTTCAGCCAGCTGCAGGGCACCCAACCGCCGGCGCAGCGGCTCGCGGATTTTGTTAAAGGGTTTGTCAGCTATACCCGCAACGGCAGCACCGACTGCCTGCTTGCTGTATTCAGCCATCATCGCACCGCAGCTGCTGATGATGCACAGCAGCAGCAGAATATCGCCGAACAGTTTACAGACTGGCACAATGCGTTGACCGCCACTTTTGAAGAAGCTGGCTGTAAACCAAAACGCGCGGCCCAGGACGCACGACAGTTACTGTCGACCTTATACGGAGCTTTGTTAACCGCTAAAATGTTCGGTGATCAGACGCTGTTCCTGCAGGCCGCCAAACGCTGCCGCAAAGACATTATTAACCGCTTTGCTTAGTTACTTTTAAGAGGTCTTCATGCGCCAATTTCCTTCCGCCCGCCTGCGCCGTAATCGCACAGATGACTTCATCCGGCGCCTGGTGCGTGAAAATGAACTCTCCTGTAACGACCTGATCTACCCGATGTTCATCATTGAAGGCAGTCAGCAGCGCACGGCGGTCACGTCCATGCCGGGTATCGAACGCTTGAGTGTGGATCTGATTGCAGCAGAGGCGCAGAGGGTAGCTGAACTCGGTATCCCCGCCATTGCCCTGTTCCCGAACGTTGACCCGAGCCGGCGCACGCACGATGGCGCCGAGGCCTACAATCCTGAGGGCCTGGTTCCCAGCGCGGTGCGCGCCATCAAAGCTGCCGTACCCGAGCTGGGTATCATCACAGATGCAGCCCTGGACCCTTACACTACCCACGGTCAGGATGGCATTGTGGATGCCAGCAACTATGTCGCCAACGACATCACCGTAGCGGCGTTGTGCAAACAGGCGGTAGTCTGCAGTGAAGCAGGCGCAGACATTATTGCCCCATCAGACATGATGGATGGCCGGGTCGGCGCGATCCGCGCAGCGTTGGATGACATTGACCACATCAACACCAAGATCATGGCTTACGCCGCAAAATATGCCTCCGCTTATTACGGTCCTTTCCGTGACGCCGTAGGTTCAAGCAGCAATCTGGGCGGAGGTTCCAAGCAGACCTATCAGATGGATCCTGCAAACGCAGATGAAGCACTGCAGGAAATTGCGATGGATATTGATGAAGGCGCGGACATGGTCATGGTCAAGCCAGGCATGCCTTACCTGGATGTTGTTCGCCGGGTGAAAGACACTTTTGCCGTTCCGACCTTTGCCTACCAGGTCAGCGGTGAATATGCGATGCACATGGCGGCGATCAACAATGGCTGGCTGACACCGGCTGTGATCACAGAATCTTTAGTCTGTTTCAAACGGGCGGGCGCTGACGGGGTGCTCACTTATTTTGCCAAACAGGTTGCCCAGGCGCTGAAAGACTAAGCAATTAAGCGCCAGCTGCGTCAACAAACACCAGCTCTAACTCCGCCACTGCCTGTTGTTGACGCTCAACCTCGAGCTCCCGCATGGATAATGGGTGATTGGCCAGCCAGTGCTGCGCAAAAATCAGCTCGATGCGGTGCTCGCTGACATTCAGGGTCAGTTGGGGAGAGTCCGCATCGTTATGGCTGCGCTCCAGAATGACGGCAATGCGTAACAAGGCAACCAGGCGCATCAGCCTGCGCGCTTCTTCACTTTCGAATATACGAAAGGCGAGGCCGGGCATACTGCGTCGGTGGCCTCGAATGAGCAGTGCCAGAACACTCTGCTGATGCTCGCTGAAGCCGGGCAGTTCGGTGTGTTTAATCACATAGGCACCATGCCGGTGATAATGCCGCGCTGCGATGTGCACGCCAATTTCATGCAGATTAGCAGCCCAGCGCAGCAGATCGCGATCATCTTCTGTAGCGCCGCACCAGTCTGCACATTGATCAAACAGCGCCAGCGCCGTTGTGGTCACCCTTCGTGCCTGCTCCCCATCAATGGCAAAACGTTTACTCAGTTGCTCTACGGTATCTTCGCGCACGTTGCGCTGTGTATCGATCACCAGTTGCTCACAAATAATGCCTTGTAACAAAGATACATCAACATAGGTCAGTTGCTCGATCTGCAGTACCTCAAAACAGGCACTCAAAATCGCCGCGCCCGCTGGGAAAATATCTGCCCGATCCGGGGGCAGCCCAGGCAAACCTGCCTCCAGCACCCACCGGTCTTCGATAATCGCGCGCTCCAGACGCTGCATCGCCTCAATCGTGACGCAACCTCTCGACCAGCCGTTGGCCTCCGAAACGGTCTGAATAGACTCCACCGTGCCACTGGTTCCAAACACCTGGGCACCAGCAGCGCGCAAACTGGACGCCGAAATCGGCCCATCGCTCAGCCCCTGCTGCAGGGCAGTCTGAGCCGCCAGTTTGGCCGCGACATAACCCTGCGCCTGACTGACGCCGCTGAAAAACTGATCTTTAAAGGCCACACAACCCATCTCAACCGACACCGCCGCTGTGACAGCGGGACCCGTACCAAGACCGAGCTCAGTACTGCCGCCGCCGATATCGAGCACCAGCTGAGGCGTGTTTGAGGTACTGATGTCATGGGTCACAGCGGCATAAATCAGACGTGCTTCATAATCACCGCTGATGACCTCCACAGGCACACGCAATATTTCGCAAGCTGCCTGCAGAAAGCTGTCTGCGTTGTGCGCCTGCCGGAGTGCAAAAGTACCTTTCACCACCAGGCGTTCAGCAGGAATGGCTGCCAGGCGCTGCGCAAACCGGCGCAAACAGTCCAGGCCCCGCTGCTGGGCATCCTTCTCCAGACAGTCATCTTTAAAACCACCCAGCAACTGGACTTTTTCCTTGAGCCGCTCGTGCACAATAAAGCTGGCGCCATGCGGCTGAACAATCAACAAATGAAAACTGTTTGAGCCAAGGTCCAGCGCTGCCCAGGCGTGTCTTACATCACGGTTCAACCGGTTTATGTCCAAGCTGAGAATGTGTAGTACATGATACCGCAGCAAGGTGCTAAACTCCGCGGCTGAATATTCCTGGAGACATTCACATGAGCAACATCGTACACACAAGCGACGACGCCTTTGACGCAGACGTCATCAACTCCGACAAGCCGGTTCTGGTTGATTACTGGGCGGAATGGTGTGGCCCCTGCAAAATGATCGCACCGATACTGGACGAAATTGCGGATGAATACGGCGATCGTCTAAAGGTATGCAAAATTGATATAGACGCCAACCAGGGCACACCGCCCAAGTACGGTATCCGCGGTATCCCCACTTTGATGTTGTTCAAGAATGGTGAAGTGGAGGCGACCAAAGTCGGCGCCCTTTCCAAGTCACAACTGCAGGCTTTCCTGGACAGCAATATCTGAGTCTGGGTTAGCAGCCGGTCCGACAGTTGTACGGCCCGCGACGAGAGCATGAGGCAGAGCATACTGTTTGACCGGTATGCTTTGTCCATGCAAAGCCATGCTGCCACATCCATAGTCCGCCAGACTCTCCAGCTCACGGCCTTAGCGTTTCTGTGTCTTTTTACCAGCCCGCCAGCCTACAGCCAGGGCGATGGACTGAGCTTCCACTGGGAAGACTCGTTCAGCGCCGCTGAACAGACGCGTCTGCGGAACTGGATTATCCGTACCGACACCGCACTGACAGAACTGGTCGGTGAACTGCCTTTCACGAGACATATTTTTTTTCATCGCCGCGACAACTCACGCGAGCCCGTGCCCTGGGCGCACACCCAGCGCGGTGCGACCCAGGGTGTACATTTCTACGTCGATATGAGTTATCCACAAACGGATTTTGACAATGACTGGACCGCCCCCCATGAACTCAGTCACCTTGTGATTCCCTACCTGGGCAGAAAGAACGCCTGGTTCGCCGAGGGTTTTGCCAGCTACATGCAGTATCAGGTAATGATGCAGATGGGTGTGCTTACCGATGCGCACGCTCAGCAGCGCTACGCACAACGGATAGAGCGGGCCCAGGACAGGTTTGCCCTGGATGATCTGCCATTTGCAGAAGCTGCACCAAAACTGCACGCCATGGGTCAGTATCCAACGATGTACTGGGGTGGTGCGGTTTACTTCAAGCAGGTCGCACAACAGTTAGCGGCGCAGGATAAACGCTCTCTGATGGATACACTGGCCCGTTACGTTAAATGCTGCAGAAACCAGCCAACCTCACTGCAAACGCTCATCACACAGTTTGATCAACTCGCCAGCGGCACGGTTTTCCGGCATTGTATGGATGAGTTTGAACGGCAGCCTGGGTTCCCTGCCATACCCTGAGGCGCCTGGGGAGTCAGTTTGTTAACGGAAATTCTTGAAGCCACACTGAAACTGGGATTACCGGTTGCCTGCCTGGGCTGGTTTGTGCTCAAACAACTCTACGCCAGAGGAGACCTCGATCGCAGTCACGACAGCAGAACCGTGGCTGAAAACATCAAGCAGATACGCAAAAATCGTAAGCAGAACAAAGCCTTGCGTTCAGATCTGGTGCAGACCAAGTGGATGCAGTTTGGCGGCGGTTTCTATGGCTGTGCCGCCCTGTGGACATTCCTGATGATAGAGCTGACCGAACTGATGGATTTGTTGTCGAATTTCCCCGGTTTCAGCACGCTTGTCGAAAATGGCCTGATAAACCTGATTGTTTCTCTGCTGCTCAATCAGTTAAGTAATTTCATCGCCGCGATGATCTGGTTTTCTTACTGGGCGGATGGCGGTATAGCCATCGGCATCTGGATCGCGGTGGCTTATCTGGGTTATCTGTCGGGGTTGACGGTCGCAAAACAGAACTGGCATTTCAGCAGACAGGGTGGCGTTTGAAGGCCTACCCTCAGCCTGCCCATCGCGTATATCCAGCAACCTGATGATCTGTCGTTTTTACAATTGAGAGGTTTATGCCAAATCTTAGTTTGATTTCCGTCACAGGGTTTCTGCTTTTACTGTCCCCACCGACTCTGATCCATGGCGGGCAGCACAGTGAGGATCCGGCATTTACTGTCGCCGACACACAAACACATACGATGTTCAGCGCTGGCCAGAAGCCGGCTGTTCGGGTGCCTTCGGGCAGCCTGGTAGAGATGTATACACACGAAGCAACGGGGGGGCAGTTTGCATTCGGCGCCGATAACGAAGATCTGCAAAACGTGGATTTCGGTCGCGTTCACACAATGACCGGCCCGGTTTATGTTGAAGGCGCAGAACCCGGCGGTGTGCTGGCGGTGGAGGTGGTGAAAGTAGAAGTCGCTGATTGGGGGTGGATGGCTTTGTTACCGCAATTTGGCGTTTTTGCTGGAGAGATCAACAGCACTTCAATGCGCACCTTCAAAATTGATCACAAAAAAAACGCAGTGGTATTCAATGATGAAATCAGCGTTCCCCTGAAGCCATTCGCTGGGATCATGGGTGTTGCGCCTGCCCCGGGGGAACCACTGGATACATTTCCACCGCGGGAAAACGGCGGCAATATGGATAACCCCGCTCTGGTGGAAGGTACTACGGTCTATTTTCCTGTATTCACTGAAGGTGCGCTGTTTTCCATTGGAGATACGCATGCTGTGCAGGGTTTTGGCGAAGTTTCTGGCACCGCCCTGGAAGCGCCAATGAGGATAGTTGTCAGGCTGAGCGCCGTGCAGGACGCAAGACCCATCCGGGAGCCGCAATATGAAACCGATAGCTACTATGCAACAACCGGTTTCGCGACAACCCTGGAAGAAGCTGCCAGGAAAGCTACGCGGTACATGATCGACTATCTGATGGCAGAAAAGGGGCTGAGTGAAGATGACGCTTATCTGTTGTGTTCAATAGCAGGCGACCTGCTCATCCCGCAAATGGTTGATCTACCTAACATGTCAGTGACAATGCACATGCCTAAAAATATTTTTCTTAAAAAGTAGCCACGCGCAGTGAGCCGCCCTTGCTTGGCAATCCCGACAGCAGGTTTAAACACCTCTACTCGGGCTTATTCCTGATAGGCACCTTCGTGGCGTTTTCCATCATCACCAATTTCATCCCAGCTCGCTTTGGAACCCACCCAGATATGATGCCTTACAGTTAGCGCTGGCCCACCGGGGGACAAGAGACCTGCTGGCACAAACATGCGGGTTCTGTCGTTTACGCCAGGCACCGGCGAACCACAGTCTTTACAGAACCAGGTCTGCCAGTCTGCGTCCGGTTTCTTCCATGTCGCAATATTCGTTTCACCTCGTATCCAGGAAAAAACATCATTATCAATCACTATGACAGCAATACCATTGCTGCCCGTAGCCCGTCGACAAATGGAACAGTGACAGACAAATATACTCGACACGTCTGTATTTATCTCAAACGCAACTGCGCCACAGTTACACTCACCAGAAATCGCCATTTCCTCTCCTGAAATTAGTGTGAACAGGTCGCATTTCCGGGGTAATTAAACCCTTGACCCGTGCCTCGAAAGCACTACACTAACCGTGTTCGCTTCTTAAAGCCCGCGAGACAAGCGGTCGCAAAGCGCTACATCCCCCTTCTTTATCCAATCGTTACCAGACTTGTCTGTCATCTTTACGAAAAAAGAAACGATTAAAGAAACAGTCACAGGTTTGACTGGAAAATGATAAGGAAAATTAACTAACTCGCAAAATCGAGTAGAGCACTACACATGGCAATGAACTTATCCGATCTTAAAAGCAAGCCCGTCGGTGAACTTGTTGAAATGGCCCGGGAAATGGGTCTCGACAACGTTGGCCGCTCACGCAAACAGGAAGTCATCGCGGCAATCGTCCGCAAACAGTCCAAAAACGGCGAAGACATTTACGGCGAAGGTACGCTGGAAATTCTGCAGGATGGTTTTGGCTTTCTGCGCTCCCCGGAAGGTTCTTACCTGGCAGGACCGGATGACATTTATGTTTCTCCCAGCCAGGTACGCCGCTTTAATTTACGCACCGGTGACAGCATAGCTGGCAAAATTCGACCACCAAAAGATGGCGAACGTTATTTTGCGCTGTTGAAGGTTGATGAAATCAACTTCAGCGAGCCGAATACCAAAAAACACAAAATTCTCTTCGAAAACCTGACGCCACTGTTCCCGGATGAACGCCTTACTTTAGAGCGTGGCAACGGCAGTACCGAAGATCTTACGGCGCGCATTATCGACCTCGTTGCGCCTATCGGCAAAGGTCAGCGCGCACTGATTGTGTCCCCGCCAAAAGCCGGTAAAACACTGGTGCTACAGAATATCGCGCAGTCAATTACCAACAACAATCCTGAAACGGTATTAATCGTCCTGCTGATTGATGAACGTCCGGAAGAAGTGACTGAAATGCAGCGTTCCGTGCGCGGCGAAGTTGTTGCTTCAACGTTCGACGAGCCACCGTCACGTCACGTGCAGGTGGCAGAGATGGTCATCGAAAAAGCCAAACGTCTGGTCGAACATCAGAAAGACGTGGTCATCCTTCTCGACTCCATTACTCGTCTGGCACGCGCTTACAATACCATCGTACCGAGTTCGGGCAAGGTGCTGACCGGCGGTGTTGATGCACATGCGCTGGAACGTCCAAAAAGATTCTTCGGCGCCGCGCGGAACATCGAAGAAGGTGGCAGCCTGACCATTGTCGCCACCGCGCTGGTCGATACCGGCTCGAAGATGGACGAAGTCATCTACGAAGAATTTAAAGGCACCGGTAACATGGAACTGCACCTGGAACGCAAAATTGCGGAAAAGCGTGTGTATCCGGCCATCAACATCCGCCGTTCTGCAACCCGACGCGAAGAACTGCTGATGGGTGAAGAAGAGTTACAACGCGTCTGGATTTTACGCAAACTCCTGCATGACATGGATGATGTTGCCGCCATCGAGTTTCTGATGGACAAGCTTAAGGAAACCAAAACCAACGAAGAGTTTTTTAACTCCATGCGGCGTTAACCGGCCGGCGAGCACCGCATTGAAAGACGCTTCCATCGCTGCCGACATCGTCAGCATCAGCGGCGATCCGGTACGCCGCATCCGTTTACACATCAAGCAGGCATTTGATTTCCACTCCGGACAGTATCTTAATATCATCGCCCCCGACGGCACTCTGATCCCAATGTCTATTGCTTCAGCGCCGGAACGTTTACCCGAACTGGAGTTGCACTATCGACCGGTCACCGGCGCCAGCGAAGCTGACACCTTAAATGTTCTGTTGGAAGGTAAGCGTCTCAGTGTAACGTCAGCACAAGGTGACGTAGGATGCGGTGAACCGTCGCAGGATTTGTTCATCATTGCTGGTGGCAGCGGCGCGGCGCAGGCTTTCAGCTGTGCCGAACATCGAGCGCTCACTCGCGCCAGTGGCGCTACCTGCATCCTCTGGTGTGCAGATGACGCCCGGGAAATCTACCGAGAAAAAGACTTAGGTGAGCTACCTGATGTTGAACTGCAGATCTGTATAGACAACCGCCGCACACCCGAGAACAAAGGCATTGTCTGGCTGACCAGACATGCACACCGATTCCTCAACGCCTATGTGGTCATCGCGGGGAGTCCTGGTTTTGTTTACACCGTGACCGACGTGCTCAAGGATGCCGGCTTCAAACGGGAGCAGCTCCATGCGGACGCGTATACCTATGCGCCCAGAGATTAAATCGGAAACAGGCTAAGACACGTTGGTTTTACGCAACATCGGCTCTCTGGGCTGCGGCAGATCCGACAAATTGCCTAACGATAACAACAGGTACTCTGTGCCGCGGTGCTCATCACCCATGGCAACACATAACCGACCCAACTCACCGTAAACGGCATCACCCGGCGCCAGCCGCAGACTGTGTTCAAAATATTCCCTGGCCTGTTCAAACTTTTCGTTCATCAGACACAGCCGACCCACTGCCAGAGCCACCTCGGCATCATCAGGCCGCTGTTTTGCCCATCCCTGTGCCACAGTGAGTTGTCGAGCCGGATCGCTACTGCGCAATTCTCCGTAGATTCGCACAAGCTCACTGTCCCAGTGCTGGCCGAGAACGTGGCGAATCACCTGTTCCGCTTCATCAGGCTTGTTATCTTTCATCAACCGGCGAACCCATTGACTCATCAACGGCCCTTCGGAACGAAGGTGTCTGGGCAGTTTCTTCCACAATGCGGCACTGCTGTCTTGTGCCATCAGCTTTGCCTGCCATGCAGCCTGCTCCATGCGCTGCAGTTCTGCTTCGGGCAGTGCCTTGTTTTTTTTCAAGTCCGGCATCAATTGCATAAGTGCCTGCCAGTCCGGCAGGGCTTCATAACATCTTGCCAGCATGGCCAGCACCGCGCCATGTTTGGGTGCTCTTTTACGCAGCAGTAACAAGGCCGCCAACGCCTGTTCATAGCGGCCTTCGTGGATATTGAATTCCGCCTGAGTCAGAGAAACGGCAAATTTAGCGCCCGGTGTGGTTTCGTGTGCGCGTTTAAGGAATTCATCACGCTCGCTGAGCTCACCTAATTCATGTGCCGCCCGAGCGGCATTAAGGTAATTGATCAACGGCGTTTCAACATCATCTGCAGCACCGACCAACAACTTCTTTGCGTCAGCCCAGCGCCCTTCAGCCATCACCAGGAGACCGCGGACAGTTTGCGATCGAGCGGCACGCACCTTTCGCCCTGAACGCCAGCGCAGGACTTTCGACTGACCCTGGGTCAGCTTATAGATCACAAAGCTGATCACCCTTAATGCGATATACAGGCCAATGAAGAGTAAAACAGCCACCCATAGACTGGTTTCCAGCGCAGTATCCGCGTACGCAATCAGCACATACCCGGGATCCCGGACCAGCAGCGTGCCAACCAGACCCCCCAGCACAATGGCAACAAAAACCGCGAAGGCGAACAGTTTCATGACCCGCTCCGACGAATCGCCAGCAGCTCGTTGAGCGAGCCGGAAATGTCTGGCAGCGGTTTTGCCAGTTCCAGCACCAGCAGTTCGTCTACCTGACTGAGCAGAACGGTGGTGCGCTCATCTGTGGTATCCGCATGGTCAACAAGCCAACCTCTTACGTTAAGCAGGCTTTGCTCAAAAACATCCTGCTGACGTTTCAGCGCAGCCAGCTGGGCCTGCTCCAATGCCAGGCGCAGATTCAATTCAAGATAGCGTTCTTCCTCGGGTGCCAGCAGTGGTTTAAGGGCTTCCTCACCTGAAATAGAGCGCACCCGGATAAACTGTTTAAGTTCGTTTGCCAGGGTCTGCCAGACAGATTCCTGCTCCGGCATTTCGCGGCGCGCATCCACATACGCAGGTTCCGGTAGAGGCAGTACATTCACCTGGGATTTGATGGCCTCCAGCTGCAGGTAGATACCCTGCAGGTCATCGCGGGGCACCTGCCGTAAAGCGATGATCTCATCAGCGAGTCTGGCGCGGATCTGATACAGAGCAAAATCATCGAGTTCCGCCATTATCTGATCCGCGGCCTGCAACAGGCCCAGGGCGCCATTGGAATCCTGCTCCATGAGCACTCGATGGTTCGCGATCCGCAACAGATATTCGGCTTCTGCCAGTTTCCACTCGCGTTGAGATGGCGGCGCCGCGGTCAGCGCGTTGTTAAGCGACTGCAGCACAGCATCTTCATTACTGGCGAGGCGTTCCGCCTGTTCGCTGCGGATGGTTTCAATCGCACTGTCGGTGGATTGCTGCAGTGCTGACAGGCGTTCAGACAGCTGATTTTCAAGACCCGCGTAGCGGTTGTCTAACTCCTGGTCAAGCTGCTCGATCTGCGCAAGGGGTTTGAGGTAGACCAGTTCGTAATACAAATAGCCAACACCCCCGGCTGCCGCGAGGGCCAACAGGAACGCAAGCAAGGCCAGAGCACGGCCTTTGGGTCTGGCAGGGGGTGGCAGAGCAGGCTCTGGCTCTGGCTCTGGCTCTGGCTCTGGCTCTGGCTCTGGCTCTGGCTCTGGCTCTGGCTCTGGCTCTAAATGAGTGTCCGCTTCAGTGACAGCTTGCGCATCGCCCGTTTCCGCCCGGTTCGCGTCGTCCTCAAGATCTCCCGGCGTTAGGGTATCTGTATCCGGCTCCAGCGCTTGTGCGCTGCGTGCTTGTGCATCTGCCAACTTTTGCGCATCGACAGGCGGTGTCTCAGGGTCATCAGCCGGTGGTTTCTGCTCACTCATACTTTCTGTTGCTTTCCGTCTTTTAAATTTCGCCGAGCAACCCCGACACGGCCTATTGTAAACGCTTTGCAGCCCTTAGCGTCTGCAAAATATCCACGGTTGCCTCTGGCGAGGCATTTTGCGACACGTGCACCTGCGCAAAACCCAGCGCCTCAGCATGGGCTGCAAGACGCGCCGAAGGCACCACCAGCACAACCTGATTTGAGCCGCGCCATTGCTCTGCAAACACCCGCAGAGAACCTTCTGAGGACACAACCACCGCGCCCACAGCGTCTACCTCCAATGGCGGCAAATCAAGGTTGATACGCTCATATAACTCAAATTTTATGACCGTACAGCCAAATTTTCGGGTGAGGCTTTCAGCCAGCGTTGCACGCCCACCGACACCACTGATCAACCAGACAGCCTGCTTCCGGGTGAGTTGCTTAAGCACGCGCATCTTGAGCAGGCCTTCGGTTGTATTCGTCGCCGGCACATCTATAACCAAACCCTGCTCACGCAACGGCCGAGCAGCCGCATCACCTACCGCCAGAGCGTGTGCACTTCTGATCCGGCTGACCAGGCCGGCCTGGACAAATCGACTGCTGGCATGGGCGGACAAAAATATCACCACGTCAGGGGTGTGATCGGGGATCGCGAACGGGGTTGATGCCGTGCCCGCCTGCAGAATATTCGGCGGTTCAACATCCGCAATTTCAACCAGGGGCGCACAGATCACCGCAAAATCCTGTTGCTGCAGACGCGTACGCAGCACGCTGGCGCCAGGTTCACTGCGTGTGATCAGCACCTTTTTCACCTGCTTGATCAGTGCGCCCTGCGTAACTGCTGCAGAACGTCATCTGCACCCTGATCCCTCAACTCAGCCACCGCCGTGGCTGCTATCACGTGAGGGTCGGTACCGCGTACGGAGCTACGTAAAATGCGACTGCCATCTGCGTTGCCGATCAGTGCATCGAGCTGCAGGGTATGGTTGTCCAGTGTTTTCGCCAGAGCAGCCACCGGTAATGAACAGTCTGCCCCGAGACCGGCGCTGATGCCGCGTTCCGCAGTCACACAGCGCGCGACATTGTGGTCCTGCAGCGCAGACAGCACCTCGAGTACACGTGGGTTATCAAGGCACTCAATGCCTAAAGCCGCCTGACCCGGCGCAGGCAGACACAGATCCACATCCAGCGTATGCCAGGCTTTGCGTGAGATACCTAACCGGTCCAGGCCAGCAGCAGCCAGAACAATGGCATCATAGTCGCCGTCTTCCAGCTTCTGCAGACGCGTACCGACATTGCCACGCACCGGCTGCACGTCAAGGTCAGGACGAATTGATAACAATTGTGTTCTGCGGCGCAGACTGGAAGAACCAACCCTGGCACCCTGAGGCAGATTCTGCAGTTCCCCGTATTCGGAAACCAGCACATCTTCCACGTCTGCGCGATAAGCCAGCACCGGCAGGACAAACCCCGGCGGCATCTGTGCCGGCAGATCTTTTGCCGAATGCACTGCCAGATCTGCGCGGCCCTGCAACATGGCCTGCTCCAGCTCTTTCACAAAAAGACCTTTTCCACCTACTTCGCTAAGTGGCGCAGACAACCATTGATCACCCTTGGTGGTCATGCCCAGCAGCTCAACTTCAAGACCAGCATGGGCCGCCAGCAGCTGATCCCGCACAAAATTTGCCTGCCACAGCGCAAGCTTGCTTTCGCGCGTAGCAATGGTGATTTTTTTTAACATTACAACCTTTTGATGACTTTGCGCACGCCGGGCAGATGTCGCCGGCTGATCGCTATGGTTTCTTCCAGGCCCTGCAGACGCACGGCAACATGCCCCTGGCTGTCTTTAACAAGTGCTTCCACGTGCTGCATCGCTACCAGCGCATTACGATGCACACGCACAAATCGATCCGCAAACTCAGTTTCAAGCTCGCGCAGAGTTTCATCAACAATCACTTCGCCGTCCGTATAGCGCACGGTGACGTACTTCTGATCGGCCTGAAAGTAACGGATAGCATCCAGACTGATCAGCTCTATGCCTTTATGCGTGCGTGCGGAAATATGTGAACGACGTGCCTGATTGTCACTCTGTAGCGCGGATAACTGGGCACGGTTGAGCTTAACGGCTTTACCCAGCGCATCAAGCAGCTTGTCTTTACGCACTGGCTTGAGCAGATAACCCACCGCCTGCAGATCAAACGCCGCAATCGCGTGTTCTTCATAAGCGGTGCAGAAGATGACCGCCGGCGGATCATCCAGGCCAAGAAAATGACGCGCGGTTTCCAGACCATCCATGCCCGGCATGCGGATATCCAGCAGAACCAGTTCCGGCTGCAGCTCATCACACAACTGCACCGCCCTGGCACCATTGGCCGCTTCACCTACAACTTCGTGCCCGTCCTCACCCTCACACATGCGCTTGAGGCGATCCCGGGCCAGGGTTTCATCATCAACAATAAGAATGCGCATCAATCTATCCCGCTATACTGAAGTGGCCAACGCCGGGAAGCGCAGCTCGGTCACAAACGTTTCACCCTGGGTGTCAGCAAGCAGAGTTGCCTGATTACCGTACAGCACCGCAAGACGGCTACGGATATTCTGCAGCGCCATCCGATTACCCTGGGACTCACTCACCTGATTCGCCGGTGGCACCGGATTAACAATCTTCACCACTACAAAATCATCCTCATAACGCAGCTGCAGCTCGATCGTGCCCCCTTCCGGCAACGGCTGTATGCCGTGGTAGATGGCATTCTCCAGCAGCGGCTGCAGGGTCAACAATGGGATCCGCGTGCCGGGCAGCAGAGTCGCCACATCCCATTTCAACTGCAGCCGTTCATCCAGTCGCAGCGCTTCAATTCGCAGGTATCGCTCACACAGATCAAGCTCCTCGGCGATCGAGACCTGATTACCGGCATCATTCAGGCTGGCGCGAAACAGTTCAGACAGATCTTCCACAACACTCTCCGCAGTGTCCGGGTCCGTGGCAATAAGACTGGCAATGATGTTCATGCTGTTGAAGAGGAAGTGCGGACGGATACGGGATTGCAGGGCCTGAATACGCGACTGCAGTTCCGCCTGCTCCTGGATACGCAGACGCTGCTGCACGTAAAAATAGCGGAACACAAGGCCAGTGATGATGCCGGCAATAATCAGTTGCCCAAAAATACGCGTGAGTGGATCTGGGCCACGTCCCACCAGCCATTCCGAAGCCAGGCTGACACACAAAGTCACCAGCATGACCAGGCCAAATGCCAGACCTGAACCCATCACGATATGCATGCGTGCAATAGGGCCCCGCAGCAGACATAAAATACCTGCGCTGGCCAGTGCCACCCACTGCACAAACAGGGACATCAATCCGAAGCGCCCCCAACTCAGCTCATCACCGGCAAACAGGAGGATGATGACCAGTAACTGACTGAAGAGCACCAGCAGTGTGATCGCCGTCGTGTTGCACAGATGGGGAATATCAAAGTGAATCGGGCGCGCATTCATCGCCAACGCGCTCGCGTTCGAAACTTTCCGCTATAATCGGGCATCCAACCAATCTGTGTAACAAAGATGAGTGCGAATAATACACCGAAGCCATCCGCCGCGGGCTTATTGCGTGGCCGCTTCAGTGAAGCCACGGATGCGTTTGTGGAAGCGTTCACCGCTTCTGTGCACTTCGATCAGCGCCTGTACCGCCAGGATATCGCCGGCTCCATCGCTCACGCGCGCATGTTGAACAAAATCGACATTCTCAGCGACGGTGAATGTGAACAGATCATCGGTGGCCTGCAGGACATTCAGCGGGAGATAGAGGCCGGTGAGTTCAACTGGCAGATCGCGCTTGAAGACGTGCACATGAACATCGAAAGCCGGCTGATCGAACGCATTGGTGACACCGGCAAAAAACTGCATACCGGCCGATCCCGCAACGACCAGGTCGCGACCGACATCCGCCTCTATCTGCGCGATGCTGTTGATGAGCTCATCGACCTCGAAACCGCACTGCTCAGAGCACTGACGGATCTGGCCGAACAACATGCCGACACGATCATGCCGGGCTTTACCCACCTCCAGGCGGCCCAACCGATTACCTTTGGTCATCATCTGATGGCCTGGTTCGAAATGTTGCTGCGCGACCGCGAGCGTCTGCAGGATGCGCGCAAGCGTATCAATATACTGCCGCTGGGCGCAGCCGCGCTGGCAGGCACACCCTACAAGCCGGATCGGGAATTTGTTGCACACGCGCTCGGCTTTGATGGTGTCTGCGAGAACTCCCTGGATGCCGTCAGTGACCGCGATTTTGCCATAGAATTCTGTGCGGTTGCCGCGCTGACCATGACTCATCTGTCGCGCTGGTGCGAAGAACTGGTGCTGTGGTCATCCCAGCAGTTCGGTTTTGTTGATCTACCGGATCGATTCTGCACCGGCTCCAGTATTATGCCGCAGAAAAAGAACCCCGACGTGCCGGAGCTGATCCGTGGCAAAACCGGGCGCGTCAATGGCCACCTGTTCTCGCTGCTGACGTTGATGAAAAGCCAGCCCCTGGCGTACAACAAAGATAATCAGGAAGACAAAGAGCCTCTGTTTGACGCAGTGGATACGTTACACGGGTGCCTGACCGCCTTGAACGGCATGGTGCCGCACATTGCGCCGAACGTTGACGCCATGCGTGAAGCCACATTAAAAGGCTACACCACCGCAACCGACCTGGCCGACTATCTGGTTCGCAAAAACGTCCCGTTCCGTGACGCCCATGAGATCGTCGGCATGGCCGTCGCCCATGCTGTGGCCAAAGGCCAGCCGCTGGAGGCATTGAGCCTGCAGGAGCTCAATGGAGATGCCGGCGATGTCATCGGTGAAGACGTTTACCAGGTATTGAGTCTGGCTGGCTCAGTGGCCGCCAGGGATCATTTTGGCGGTACTGCGCCAAACCAGGTGCGTCAGGCGGTAAACAGAGCGCGGGCGCGGCTCTAGCGGCGCACCACGCTCGAGGCTAAACATGTTTGGTGACCGGCGGTGTGATCGCGTTATACTCGCCGGTTTTAACCCTGCAGCGGTAGTACCCGATGACAACGTGGCGCTGGACAACTCTACTGGTCCTTTCGATGTGGACCGCAACCTGCGGACAGAAAGGACCGCTGCAGCTGCCTGATCCGCAGACCAGTACACCCAACGGCCAGACCACCATGCTGACCACCATTCTCACCTCAGTCCGGGAACCTGCCGGGCTGCCCAAGACCCAGCCATGACCCGTCTTCACATGCCTTACCTGTCTGAAACTGATGGACGCCTGTGGTTGGAAAGGGTCGATTTGCTGGGCCTTGCCAACGCGGTTGGCACCCCGGCTTATGTTTATTCAAAAGCCCATATCACAGATGCCATTGAGGCCTTGAACGAAGCGTTTGAGGGGGTTGCCTTTAACCTGCACTACGCGGTTAAAGCAAACTCCAACCTGGCCATTCTGAAACTATGCAGCGAACTCGGTACCGGCTTTGACATCGTTTCCGGCGGTGAGCTGAGCCGCGTCATCGCCGCGGGCGGGGATCCGCGCACCGTTATCTTTTCCGGCGTGGGTAAAACCGCAGAAGAGATCGACTTCGCGCTGAAGGTCGGTATTGAATGCTTCAATATTGAAAGCGAAGCGGAGCTGTATCGCATTGCAGAACGCGCTGAGATCAGCGGTCAGGTAGCGCCAATTTCCATTCGCGTGAATCCGAATGTCGATGCACAGACGCACCCGTACATTTCGACCGGCCTGAAACAGAACAAGTTCGGTGTGCAGCCAGAGCAGGCTCTGGCCATGTATCAGGCCGCCGCAGAAAATCCGCAACTGAATATAGTAGGCATTGACTGCCATATCGGTTCACAGATCACTGAGATCGAGCCCCTGCTGGATGCGTTTACCAACATGTTGAGACTGGTGGACGACCTTGCCGCCATGGGGATCGAACTGGAACACATCGATCTCGGGGGCGGCATGGGTATTGTCTACCAGGACGAATCCCCACTGGATTTGCAGACCTATGGCGCCAGCGTGCGGCAAATTCTGGGCAGCCGCCCGCAGTCTATTATTCTGGAACCCGGGCGATCCATTGTAGCCAACGCAGGTATTCTCCTGACCCGTGTTGAATACTTAAAACCGGCCAGTGAACCTGACGCGCCGAATTTTGCAGTGGTTGATGCAGCCATGAATGATCTGATTCGCCCGGCACTGTATCAGGCCTGGCATGACATACTGGTAGTTGAACCAGACCCCAGCACGCCGTTGCACCAGTGGGATATTGTGGGGCCCGTATGTGAGTCGGGAGATTTCCTTGCCAAAGATCGCACTCTGGGTTTACAGCCCTCCAGTGTCCTGGCGGTTGCTTCGGCGGGCGCTTACGGCATGGTGCAGGCATCCAACTACAACAGCCGCGGGCGCGCCTGCGAGATCATGGTTGACGGTGACACCTTCGAGCTGATCCGCAGAAGAGAAACCATTACGGATCAACTGCGTCTGGAAACAGGCCTGGACGCCATCAGAGGCAGATTGTGAACGCCCGTCGACGTCCACTTGTGTTTCACAAAATGCACAGCCTGGGTAATGATTTTATGATTATTGATGCGGTATCTCAGGCGGTGCAACTGGACGAACGTGTCATTGCTGCCTGGGGAGATCGTCACCGCGGCATCGGTTTCGACCAGCTGTTGATGATTGAAGCGCCGACCACACCAGATGCGGATTTTAACTATCGGATATTCAATGCCGATGGCAGTAGTGCGCAACAGTGCGGCAACGGCACGCGCTGCGTAGCCATGCTCGCGCAGCAATCAGGACTGAGCGTTAAAAACCGTCTGGTGTGGCAATCCGCCGCGGGCATGTTTGAAACTGTTTTCCGCTCTCCTGCGCAGATCGAAACCACGATGACCGTACCTGTTTTGAATCATGCCGACATACCGTTTGCCCCGGAACACGCTGAAACAACCGAAAACCCCTGGGTTTTTAACCTGCAGGCCGGTGAACAGGTTTTTGCAGTGACACCGGTATCCATGGGTAATCCGCATGCGGTGTTGTTCTGCGACGACATCTTCAGTCTGGATATCGACCAGATCGGTGGCTCCCTAACAGGCCACCCGGCATTTCCCGAGGGCGCCAATGTCGGCTTCTGTCAGGTGGTGGACAGACAGTTCATACGCCTGCGGGTTTTTGAACGTGGTGCGGGCGAAACCCAGGCTTGTGGCAGCGGCGCATGCGCCGCCATCGTGGCTGCCCGGCTACACGACAAAGTAGGCGAGCGGGTAAAAGTATCACTGCCCGGCGGTAAGCTGCGAATCAAATGGCCGGACTCCAACAGCCCGGTTACAATGGCCGGAGAAGCAAGCTACGTTTACCGCGGCGAGCTACAGTTGGATCAATAGGGGAAAACCATGCAAGCTGACGAGCTACCGACCGAAGCGCCTGCGGAACAGGAACTGATTGACTATCTGCGCGCACACCCGGATTTTTTTATGCGTCACCCCGGCCTGCTGACTGAACTCAATCTGCCGCATGCCTCCGGCAAAGCCATTTCCCTGGTTGAACACCAGGTCAGCATCATGCGTGAACGCAACATGGAAATGCGGCGCCGAATGAATGAGCTGTTGGATGCGGCGCGTGAAAATGACGGCCTGTTCGCCAAAACACGATCGCTGACGCTCGCACTGCTGGACACCGCTTCGTTACAGGAGCTGAACGAAGTCCTCGCCACCTTTGTACTGGTTGATTTTGATGCCGACTTTGTCTGCTGCCACGTACGCGATCGGGCCTTTTCTCTGGATCATATTCAGAACCATCGAGATGAATACCCTTTTAGCGGTTTTTTCAACGGCGAAGCCGCAACCTGTACAACCCTGCGTCGCACTGAGTTAAACCAGCTGTTTCCTGCCTCTAATCACGATGAAAGTGGCAGCGCTGTGCTGCTGCCATTAGCGCTGGATCATAAACCCGGCGTGCTCGCCATTGGCAGCCGCGATCCGCAACGCTTCAGTGCCGACATGGATACTTTGTTCGTAACTTATATCGCAGATGTGCTGACCAAGGTTCTGAATCGCCTCTGAAAGACAAGTGGCGTAACCCATGACTTCAGATAGCAATACCACCGCCAATGAAGACATCATCAGCTTTGTAAAATACCTGGCGGTCGAAAAACGCTACTCCCAACATACCCTGCGCGGCTACCAGCGCGAGCTGCTTAAATTTGAAAACCATTTCAAAGGTCATCTTCTGGCATGCCGCAGCCATGACATCACTCTGTACGTTGGTCACCTGCGACAGCAAGGGCTGCAGCCTAAAAGCATTGCCCGCGCCGTCTCCGCGTTACGCAGTTTCTTCACGTACTGGCAACGTCAGGGCAAGCTTAAAACCAATCCTGCGGCAATTGCCCGGGTACCAAAAGCAAAACGTAAGCTGCCGGTAGTTCTGGATACCGACCAGGCGGCCCGCCTGTTTGAAAAAACTCCCAGGTCACCCCTGGAAAAGCGCGATCGGGCCATGCTTGAGTTGTTTTACGGGTCCGGTCTGCGTTTGATGGAACTGGTCAATGTAGACGTTGGTGACATTGATCTTGATGCCGGTTTTGTGCGGGTGACCGGCAAGGGTAACAAGGTACGCAACGTACCTCTGGGACGCCACTGTGTCGATGCGCTGCGATCATGGCTGCAGGCATCACATGCATGTTTACCCGACAGCCCGGTTTTCACCGGCAGAGGCGATAAACGCATCAGCCCCCGGAGCATCCAGAGCCGTCTGAAAAAAATAGCCGCGGAACAGTTGAGCGACAATTCACTGCACCCTCACATGCTGCGCCACAGCTTCGCGACCCATATGCTTGAATCTTCGGGCGATCTTCGCGCCATCCAGGAACTGCTGGGGCACAGTGACATCGCCACAACACAGGTTTATACCCACCTCGATTTCCAGCACCTTGCCAAAGTGTACGACGCTGCGCACCCGCGCAGCAGCCTGGTGCCCGACGAGACAGATAAGCGTTAAGCAGCCATGGGTAGAATCAAACTGATCACGCTGGATCTGGACAACACCCTGTGGGACGTTGACAGCATTATTATGAAAGCGGAGGCCATGCTGCAGGCCTGGCTGCGGGAAAACGTGCCGGATGCTCTACAGCATTATGAGCCGGATAATCTGAACAGGCTGCGTCAGGATGTGTTTGCGCGCCATGCCGACAAGGCCCATGATCTGAGTTTCATGCGCACTCAGATTCTGTTTGAAATCATGCGTCAAACCGGCCTGGCGCAAAACGAAGCACGGCTGCAGGCACAGGCCGCGTTTGACGTTTTCTTTGAGGGGCGCAACCAGGTTGTGCTGTTCGATGGTGCGCTGGATATGCTGCGGGCTCTGAAACAGAACTTTGACGTGATTGCATTGACCAACGGAAACGCCAATATTCAGCGAACCGGGCTTGCCGATTTTTTCAGTGGTGCATACAGCGCGGCTGATGTAGGCAACAAGAAACCTCATCCCGCGATGTTTGAAGCACCATTATCGGCTCTGCAGCTGAAACCAGACCAGGCCATTCATGTCGGTGATCATCTGATTGATGACATCCAGGGTGCCGAGGATGTCGGCATGCACAGTATCTGGGTCAATCTGACTGGCGCACAAGCCGCCGGCGTCACCCCCAGCAGAGAGGTCAGACACCTGGATGCGGTGACGGAGGCTGTCAACGATATCGCGTCAGACTGAGCGCGCCTGCGCCTGCTCCGATATCACTTGTTTAACCGCCTCGATGGTCGCCGGAATAACCTGTTTGTTAGATGGCAGGCCAGCCAAAGCGTCCAGAGAAGGATGGCGTGCCAGCGCATCCGGCGCAGCCTGATGTACCGCATCCGGAAATTTTGCCGGGTGCGCTGTTGCCACGCAGACTAAAGGGGCGTGCACCGTCTGTCTGAACACTTCACAGGCCGCGTAGCCTACGGCAGTGTGCGGATCCAGAACGTAGTTGAACTGCTCATACACATGTTTTACTGCAGCCAGTGTCTGTTCGGTATTCACCGCTGTGGCCTGCATGAAATCTGCATCCGGCGGGCCACCACCTAACGAGGCCTCTCCTGTGCTGCTGAACGCCTGCATGAAATCCTTCAGGCGAGCGGTGTCTTTATCAAAATAGTAATAGAGAAACCGCTCAAAGTTACTGGCTACCTGAATGTCCATGGCCGGGGAGAGGGTGAAGTGAACGTCACCTCGAGCGTATTCGCCAGTGGCAAAGAAACGCGCGAGAATGTCATTTTCGTTGGTGGCCACCAGTAATCGATCGATGGGGAAGCCCATTTTTTTAGCCAGAAAGGCTGCAAAAACATTACCGAAGTTACCGGTGGGCACACAGAACGCCGGAGGCGTTTCAAAGCGCAGACTGGCGTAACCATAATAAACGATCTGCGCCATGACCCGGGCCCAGTTCACCGAGTTCACTGCGCCAAGCTGGTACCGGGCTTTAAAATCCAGATCGGCAAAAATCTCTTTCATGAGCGACTGACAGTCATCAAAGCTGCCCTGCACCGCAACACAATGTACATTGCTGTCTGTCACCGTGGTCATCTGCAGTTCCTGTAACGGACTGACCTTGCCTTCAGGAAAGAGAATAAAAATATCGATGTTATCCTGACCGCGTACGCCGGCAATTGCTGCGCCGCCGGTATCGCCGCTGGTTGCCCCCAGAATATTCAGATGTTGCCTGCGCTCACCCAATACATGTTCGAACAGTCGGCCCAACAGCTGGAGCGCAACATCCTTGAAAGCCAGAGTAGGGCCATGGAAAAGCTCCATGACTGCAACGTCATCAAGCTGTTGCCAGCCGATGACCTCAGGGTGGTTAAACGTGGCATAAGATTCGGCGATGAGCCGGTCAAGGGTAGGGCGGTCGATATCATCCACAAACAGTGCAATCACTTCCTGGGCGAGACCAACAAAATCCAGTTCACGCCACTGCTCGAGCCGGGTGCTCACATCCGGCAGCTGGGCAGGCACCAGCAAGCCACCGTCCGGCGCAAGCCCCATCAGCAAAGCGTCAACAAACGATAAATCAGCGACACCGCCTCGCGTGCTGCAATATTTCATAACCGGTCACTTGTGGATTTCCCGAGCGCGCTATTCTACTGATAATTGCGCCGGGTGCAGCGTTTCAGTGGTGTCCGAATCAGATAGATCCTCGGCCGTAGTTGTTTTCCGGCTTGCGTGGCGGGTCTGCACGTTCGCCTTTGGCGATTTCAGAGACCTTGCCGCCGGATTTAAGAAACTTTTCGATGTCGGCTTCCAGTTCACTACGGGTTTCTGCGCGTGCTTCCGGCGTATAGCTGCCTAATTCTTCATTTGCGTTTGAGGTTGTCGTTTCCATAACACTGCTCTTGTTACCTGCTTGTTTTGCACCTGAAACTGACGCCAGTCAGCTTCGACAGTAGTTATAGAACAGATCTGAAAAAGCGCCAGTTTTCTCCCGGACAAACGCTTAAAAAAGAAAAACCGGGCCTTATAAACAAAGCCCGGTTCTCTTTAACGACCGGTAACGGTGGGATGCGCAGTTCAAGCTGGCGCTGTCCCCCGTTATTTAACTCCGATCGGATCAGCCTTTAGAAAACTCCGGATAAGCTTCGATACCGGTTTCAGTGATGTCTGCGCCGGCATACTCTTCTTCTTCGGAGATGCGGATACCCATGACCGCTTTGATGATCATCCAGACAATCAGACTGACGCCGAAGGTCCAGGCAAAGATCACCGCGATACCAATCAGCTGCGCACCTATTGTGGCGTCGGAATTGGTGATGACTACCGCCAGCAGGCCCCAGATACCACAGGTTCCGTGTACCGAAATTGCACCCACCGGATCGTCAATTTTTAACTTATCAAGGGTAATGATCGACAACACAACAATGATGCCACCTACTGCGCCTATACCCAGAGAAGCCAGATTCGAACCCGTTAGCGGTTCCGCCGTAATAGACACAAGCCCAGCCAGCGCGCCATTGAGCGCCATGGTCAGATCGGCTTTACCAAACATGATACGTGCCAGAATCAGAGCTGCCACAAGACCACCTGCCGCGGCGGTATTCGTGTTCACAAAGACCTGGGACACTGCATTGGCCTCATCTACATTACTGACCATCAGCTCGGAACCACCGTTGAAACCGAACCAGCCAAACCAGAGGATAAACATACCCAGCGTCGCCAGCGGCATGTTGGCACCCTGAATCGGGTTAATCTGACCGTTAGGGCCGTATTTACCCAGACGTGGTCCCAGCAGAATAACACCCGCAAGCGCTGCTGCCGCACCACACATGTGCACGACACCGGATCCTGCAAAGTCCAGGAAGCCCAGCTCGTCGAGACCGCCGCCACCCCATTTCCAGAAGCCCTGGACGGGATAGATAAAGCCGGTCATAACCACTGCAAAGGCAAGAAAGGCCCACAACTTCATGCGTTCAGCGACGGCGCCAGACACGATTGACATGGCAGTTGCAACAAAGACAACCTGGAAAAAGAAGTCTGAACGAGCGGAATAGTAAGTATCGCCGCCAGAAGCCAGCACTTCTTCAGTGGTGTTTTCTGCACCGATCAGGAAACCAAACCCTGGCATCCAGCCGCTGCCATCGCCGTACATGATGGCGTAGCCCACCAGCAGGTACATGATGGACGCAATGGAAAACAGAGCGACGTTTTTAAGTAAGATTTCAGATGTGTTTTTGGCCCGGACCATGCCCGCTTCGAGCATGGCAAAACCGGGCGCCATGAACATGACAAGCACGCCCATGACCAGGAAGTAGAGCGTGTCTACCGAATAACTGAGTTGAACTAGATCTTCCACAATTTTCTCCGTGATTGTCGCGCGTTAAACCGCGTCGACGCCGGTTTCCCCGGTTCGAATACGAACGACTTCATCCAACGCTGTCACGAAGATCTTGCCGTCCCCCACTTTGCCGGTATTGGCTGATTTGGTGATGGCTTCGATAGCTTGCTCGAGCATGTCGTCACCCACCGCCGTTTCAATTTTCACCTTAGGTAGAAAATCAACGACGTATTCCGCACCGCGATATAATTCTGTGTGGCCTTTCTGTCGGCCAAAACCTTTGACTTCGGTAACCGTCATCCCTTGGACGCCTACTTCAGACAGGGCTTCGCGCACATCATCCAGTTTGAATGGCTTGATAATGGCTGTGATTAATTTCATGTTTTCTTATCTCCTAGTTGGGGATGCGTGCCAGACAGGCTTTGTGGAAGATCATCTCAACTCGCATCCCTAGGATTTTCTAATAATTAGTGGCTTAGAGATACCACTAACTCACGATACTGCTGTGAGCCAGCGGCAGAAAAAGCGCTATTTAGAAAGTTTTCCCAATGGTAAATACAACAGCTTCGCTTTCAGTCGCGTCACCATCGTCGTCTAGCTGATCGGAAATCTCATCGCTGGACAGGATGATGGCGATACCAAAATCAATCTCAGAGATGGTTGTACCCCAACCCAGTTCAATGTAGTCACCGTCGAAATCATCGCCGAAGGTGCCATAGGTACCGTACAGTCCGTTCTCCAGTGCCACGGTGCCAGCCAGGAAATCGTAATCGAGTTCCGGACCGTCAAAGTTGTCGTACTGACCCACACTGTATTCCAGACTGAACAGCCCATAACCCAGATTCAGGTTGATCTCTTCATAGGTGTCGTCGAATTCACCGGTGTAGTAGTAACCGGTGAAACCGAGGCTGGCGGTAAAGCCGGCATCTGTTTCAATGCCATAGCCGAAGTAGCCGTCTACTTCCAGACCATCACCCACGTCTGCTGCCCACGTGCCGACATAAAATCCGCCGTTTTCGTAATCAGCGCCAACGCTTGCTGAAGAATTTTTCTGCAATACACCGCGGAAGTAATACTCAGATGCGTAGCCGATGTTGTACGACACGTCAGCACTGGCGACGTTGGACGTCATCAAAGCACCTGATGCAAGCGTAGCTGCGGCGATCAATTTATTTAAAGCTCTCATGTGTTCTCCTTTGCGACCCTTAGTCGGTCAATATTTTTCTAACCCCTTGGTTCAACACTGCACCATGGTTGACCATGAATACCGTGAGCCATCCCTAGTGCAGGTTGCGTGCCAGTTAAGAAGGGCAATTAAAACAATGGGTTAGAGACTGGCGCGAAAAAACGCCCTGTTTTGGAGCACAACAACAGTGCGCTTCCCGCACTGAATTGGGGCAAAAACCTACACAACAGGCAGCAGGAAACGCTCTGCAACCCTGAGCCGCTGCAGTACCATGGCTTTTCCTCAAACACACTGGACATTCCATGGATCCGTTGCGCGCCTTTATCGACCTGATTCAGCAGAACCTGGCAGGTCGAGTACCCCAGGACACCCTGCAGAGTTTCGAAACTGCGGCACTGGACTTCATGGCCAGATTCGAACTGGTACCCAAACATGAATATCAGGCACATCTGGATATTCTGAAGTCCCTGGAGATCCAGGTAGGCACCCTTGAACAACGCCTGAAACAGCTTGAAGAAACTGCCTGAGGCGACACCTGCCGAAACCAGCATTCCGCCACAGCTGCACAGCCGCTCGCTACTGGGTTTACACGCTGCTTCAGTAACCGTTGAATGTCATATCGGTAACGGTTTACCACATACCACAATTGTTGGACTTCCGGATGGCGCAGTCCGCGAAGCTCGGGATCGGGTACGCAGCGCCATCGTTAATTCGGGATTCAGCTACCCTGACGGTGCAGTGGTTATCAATCTGGCGCCGGGCAGCCTGAGCAAATCCAGCACAGCGCTGGATCTGCCCATCGCGCTGGCCATCCTCAGCGCCAGTCAGCAGATCCCCGGTACCCATCTGCGCGGCCTGGAATTCATAGGCGAGCTTGGCTTGTTTGGTGAGTTGCGCAAGGTCAACGGATGTTTAACCTGCGCCCTTGCATCCCGCGCGGCACAAAGAGTACTTGTGGTGCCTGCAGCCAACCATACAGAAGCGCAGATTGCGCCAGCCGATTCGATGTTGCTCGCCGACAGCCTGCTGGCGGTAACAGGTTATCTGACACAGACGCAAACCAGTCCTGGTCAAACAGGGTCAATGCCCGCGGGTATCAACAAACCCGCTGCCGTGCAGGGTTTCCCACTGCCGTCGGACGCAACTGTGGATGGGCCTCGGGAACAATCCACCACGCAACTACATGAGATTGTTGGCCAGGAGGCCGCTAAACGCGCCCTGACCATCGCCGCAGCCGGCGGGCACCATCTGCTGATGGTGGGGCCGCCAGGTACTGGTAAAACCATGCTGGCGCGGAGCTTTGCCGGCCTGCTACCCGAACTGGACAAGACCCAGGCTCTGGAATGTGCTGCCGTGTACTCCGCCGCGGGTCTCACCCGACAGAACTACCGTCTGGCGCCGTTTCGAGACCCACACCATTCCGCCAGCGCACCGGCGCTTATGGGCGGCGGCAATCCACCTCTACCGGGCGAAGTCGCCTTATCACATCACGGTGTACTGTTCCTGGATGAGCTGCCGCATTTCAAACCTTCAGCTCTGGATTTACTGCGGGAACCTATCGAAACGGGCAGTGCGGTGATTACCCGGGCGAAATATAAGGTCACCTACCCGTGCCGCTTTCAGCTGATTGCCGCCATGAATCCATGCCCGGCGGGGCGGGTCTGCAGGGAAGATAACTGTCGATGTACACCAACCCAGGTGCAGCGCTATCAAAGCCGGGTTTCGGGACCACTGCTGGATCGTATAGATATACAGGTACAGGTGCCGGCCCTTGACAAGGCATTGCTGACACGGCTCGGTAACATACAGCAGAGCAATACCACCGCAGCCCTCAGGGCTGATGTGGCAAACGCAAGGCTCAGACAGCGCCAACGTCAGGGTTGTATAAACGCATTGCTCGGTGGAGATCAGTTAGAAAAGGAGATCAGAGATGCGGCGCTGGATGAGGACTTTCTGCAACAAGCCATCAAACGGTTCAACCTGTCAGCGCGCAGCTATCACAAAATATGGCGCATCGCGCGCAGCATTGCCGATCTGGAAAAAAGTCCCGCGATCCGCCTCGGCGACATCACCGAGGCGCTTTCTTACCGTGGGCTCGACTGGGAAAACAATTTGCGCTGAGGGAGCAGCGCTGCACGCGCTACTCGTTCGGTATCAGGCCAAAGTATGGGACAACGCGCTAGGGCAGGTTATCCAGAATATAGGTTACCGCTGCATTCAACTCGTCATCTGAACAGTTCATGCAGGTGCCTTTGGCCGGCATGGTCCGTATGCCGTTAATGGTGTGCTCCATGAGCAGATCCATCCCCTGATCAACACGTTCTGCCCACTGAGCAGTGTCGCCAAAAGTCGGCGCACCACCAACCCCTGTGGTATGACAGGCAAAACAGAACTGATCGTATACCGCCTGGCCCGATCGCGGTTCTGCTGACGCACTGGCCACTGCTGCACCACCGGCATCACCGACGCGACTGACACTGCCAAAAGGATCAATTCGCTGACTGATTTCTTCAGTTGTCCCTGGCGGCAACGCAAACACCCAAACGCTCGCAACAACCGCGGCTACGGCCATTGCAGAAGTAAAACTACGCTTCAAAACATATCTCCAATAATTGTGCGCCGATTTTTTGACCGACCGACAGCTGGTTGTGAGCTGACAAAGCGCCAGCGAAGCGCTGGCAAAAAGCGGCGCAGATTATAGCTCTAGACGGCAGTGGCGTCGAACAACTCACGCCCTATTAACATGCGCCGGATTTCGCTGGTGCCAGCGCCGATTTCATACAGTTTAGCATCCCGCAGGAGCCGACCTGTGGAATAGTCGTTGATGTAGCCATTGCCTCCCAGCGCCTGGATTGCCTGAAGGGCTATCTGCGTCGCTTTTTCCGCAGCAAACAGAATGCATCCCGCCGCATCAAAGCGGGTCGTTCGGCCAGCATCACAGGCCTGTGCCACGGCGTAAACATAGGCCCGTGCCGCGTTCATTTCTGTGTACATATCTGCCACCTTGCCCTGCATCAGCTGGAACTGTCCAATCGCCTGACCAAACTGACTGCGTTCATGCAGATAAGGCATCACCACATCCAGCGCCGCGCGCATGATGCCCAGCGGCCCGCCAGCCAGCACGACCCGTTCATAGTCCAGCCCGCTCATGAGGATCTGCACACCTTTACCCACCTCGCCAAGAATCTGGGTTTTAGGTACACGGCAATCCTCAAAAATAAGTTCCGCGGTGTCAGAGCCGCGCATGCCCAGTTTATCCAGCTTCACACCCGTGCTGAAGCCGGCCAGGTCTTTTTCGATCAGAAAGGCGGTAATGCCTCTGGACCCCAGGGATGGGTCGATGGTGGCATAAACGACCAGCACATCCGCTCCCGGGCCGTTGGTGATCCACATTTTGTTGCCGTTCAGAATATAGTGATCACCGTCTGCCCGCGCGCGCAGAGACATGCTGACCACATCCGAACCGGCGCCAGGCTCACTCATCGCAAGCGCACCCAGATAAGTACCCGAAACCAAACCTGGCAGATACTTCTGTTTCTGTTCTGCATTGCCAAAACGACGGATCTGATTTGCACACAGGTTTGAATGCGCGCCATATGACAATCCTACGGAGGCGGAAGCCCGGCTGATTTCCTCCATGACCACGGTATGCGCCAGATATCCGAGGTTCACGCCACCATACTGCTCTTCTATGGTCATGCCCATCACACCAAGGTCACCCAGTTTGCTCCACAAATCCCGGGGAAACTGATTCTGTTGATCTATCTCCTGAGCGCGAGGAGTGATCTCTTTTGCAGCAAACTGGGCAACGCTTTCACGCAGTAGATTGATGGTTTCGCCATGACCGAAGTCGAAATCAGGGAGGTTGCTCACTTAAATGTTGTCTTTGCTTATAAATGAGGCCAGATGATACCAAATAGCCGTAGACAGCCAGAGGCCAAAGTTGATGCCTGGCTTCAATTACTCAAGCAGCAAAAAAACCTCTTCCGGCGATAAGCCAGTTCTAAGGTCTCAACTCCATCGACAAAGCTTCAACAAACGCATCCTGTTGTGCCGGAGAAATCAAAATGCGCTGCCCATCGCCATAACCGATTTCCAGGCGCTTCAACGACAATGCTGGAGACGACAAAAGTGAAGCGCTGCGTGTTACATATTGAATTAAGGCTCGTTCGATCCGCCAGCTGAAAGGCCCGGATTTTATAATCAGCTCGCTTTCAGTGACGGTGTAGTGGGTGCTCAGAAGCAACCAGATTGGAAGGCCCAACCCAAGGCCAACAGCAAAAAACAGAATCATCAGGCCTGAACTTGAGCCTGTTTGTACAACCGGGATAGCGGCAAACAAGATAACGAACGCAGACACAGCCAGCACCGCATAAAACCACCAGTCAACTGCAGATTTGAATACCACAACTCCCCTCCTGAGCGCACAGCGATTCAAAGCGAACTATACCAATCCGCAGCAGATTTTTTGTACCGCAGTGATTCACAAGCCTAACCTTAGCTGCACAAACCGACATGATTGTCGCCTGTCCCAGGCGGCACGCAGAATGTCAATCAGCTGTGCGTCCAGTTCATCTCTTCAAGCCGCCAATTGTTACATCAAAGGTAGAGATTTCTCAGCAGGAAGTCGGGGCCCTACGGATTCTGGTTCGCGGTGATTTCTTGACGCAGTAGCGCAGGCGTTTTCTATTTACCTGCAAGGAGCACGGTAACTACTACAGCTTAACCGCCTGCCACCGCCGCTCTGGCGGCGCGCTCTACCCGCTTCGCTTGTTGCACCGCTGCTTCAGCTGCGATGAGTCTTGTCAGCAGCGGTTCGGCCTGAATTAAGAAGGTCTGAGTAAGGAGTTCGTCGGCGTCTGGATCCAGCACTCCCATCTCAGCTTCCAGGAACTCCAGCTCGCGTTCAATGCTAGCGTAGCTGGATTCTGCCTCGTCAACGTCTTCGATGGCGCGTTCAAGTGCTCCTCGCGCAAGCGGATCGACAACCTTGAGTACTGCTTCGCCTCGGCCCGGCGTGGACACAATGGCACTCAAATTCTCGCTCTGCGCACTGCTATCGGCACGCTCTGCAGATGTCCCTTCCGCCAACGATAGGTGGTTGCCAGTCAACACCCATTTGAACAACACAAGTATTACAGCACCTACAGTGGCAATGGCGAGGGAAGTGAATATGCTCTTCATGGAAAGTGGCTGATATCTGATGGATTACGATGTTTATGCAGCTGTATCGCCAGGTACGACAAGGAAGACTCCAGGGGCCTGCCGTTAAAACAGCAGGCCCCTGGTCGCTTCAGGAGCCGACGATACCGCCGTCTTTGCGCACGACAACAATGGTGCAATCCCGAGGGATTGTCACACCGTCATCTGGTGCCGGGAAGTTCGTCGATTCCGGGTTGCCGTCACCCGGATGCTGAGTGTTGGTAAACAGCGTGCGGTAATCCGGGGTAGTGGTGATACCCGTGATCTCGTCGCTGTTAACGCCCATAAGTAGGCGCCGATACTCACCGCTTTTTACGTCGAATACAACCAGCTGGTCCTGCAGACCGTCCGGCTGACCACCGTCCGTGCCGATGAAGAGACGACCAAAGGGGTCTGCCCACGCAGCGTCTGGATCGGTGAAGACGTTTTCGCCACCATCGACAGGTGCCTGATAATCGGCGAACTCGTAGTCGGCGCGAATCGGATTACCCATATCATCGAGCACCTCGACGCCATCTTCCAGGAGGTTGGGTCCAGTCCCCGGATCGCTCGCGCGAGTGTTGCGCGAAAGGATGTAGATATCCCACTTGAAGGTTTTCCTGTTCAGGTCCTTAGTGCGCAGAATGTGCCCGTCAGTATGATCAAATATGGGGTTTGCCTCGTTGACCTCGATGTCGCCGTCTTTCACCGCCAGCTGATCTTTACGGTCGTTGTTGGTGAGGGTCCAGAACACCTCACCCTTGGTGCCGATGGTGGTCCACTCTGGACGATCCATCTTTGTTGCCCCGACGGCATCTGCTGCCATGCGGGCATAAGTCACTACCTTGTCTTGCGTGTCGAGGCCGACTTCAGCGATGCGCGGGTCTTTATAAGTCAGCTCCACCCATTCACCCACGCCTTGACCGGTGCCCACCTCGAGGCTCAAATCAGACGCAAACACAGCCACGTAAAGCTTACCGTTGTCGAGGGGACTTCTCCCGCGGGCGATTTCCTCTCGCCACGGGCGGTTCGATTCGTACTTGTAGCAGTAGTCGCCACGCTGGTCATCACCCATGTAAACCGCAACGCGGCCGCTTTTGAGCTCTTTAACTGCGACGGCCTCATGCTTAAAACGGCCCATGGCGGTGCGTTTTACCGGCTTTTTGGAACCATCGAAAGGATCAATCTCTACACACCAACCAAAGCGGTTGCACTCATTTTTGTACTTTGGATTGTTGAGGTCAAAACGCTCGTCATAAACATGCCAGCCGTAACCGAAGCCGCTGTCTGAGAAGCCATAACGCGCAAAACCGGCACTCTGCAGGTCGTCGGCGCCCTGAGGATCTCCATCATTGGTGCCGAAGTAGCCATTGAAGTTTTCTTCGCAAGTGACGTACGTGCCCCAAGGCGTCTGGCCCGAGCCGCAGTTGTTCACCGTGCCCAGAACCGGGTTGCCAGCTGAATTTTTCAACAGCTCACTCTCGGCCGCAGGACCTGAAACGTCCATGGGCGTGTTGACCGTTATGCGGCGACTGTTCTTGTTTGAAACCACTTCCCAGCGGCCTTTGTAGTTTTTGGAGATGGCAACCACTGAAACGCCATGAGCTGCCTGTTGGATACGCACGTCCTCAAGGTTCTCAGGGAAGTCCTTGCCAAGAACGTGGCTGTTTCGTCCAAATTCGTGGTTAATGCAGAGCATGCCTTCGTAGTTGCTGAGATACTTACGCAGCTGCGGTAGCTCCCTGCGGAGCCTCGATTCTGTATGAAGAATCTTCGGCAGATTCTGTGGATAGAACCACATGCCATCATGACCGATGCCTATCAGCTGTTCCTGTTCGGCGGACGTCGGACGCCTGTCCGGCTCGCCGTTGTACTCACGTACGTTGGATTTCGGGTCGATGCGTGAGCCCCACGGGATAAGCACGTGGTATTCATAGTCCATGGAAACCGTAACGGTTTTGCCACCAGCCGCCACGGCATCAGCTTTGGATAAAGGTTCGAACTGAAGTAAGGGGCCCCAGGAGTTGTGCTTGCCCCCATAAGCTAATGCGGGAGCGGGCGCAAGATAGCCTGCGGCTGCCGCAGTGAGCGTGCCCTTCATTACATTGCGGCGGGACAAGCCACGGCCAACGATGTCTCGAAGGCTTGGGTTGTCAGTCGGATTAGACGACGCGTTTTCACTGTCATCAATATTGGTGATCTGGGTTTTAGTCTGAACGTCTTTGATCGTCATGGTGCGCAAGTCCTCTAAAAGTGTGAAGCCCGTCAAATCTTAGTAAGCGGCCATGACAGAAAGATTGCGTAAACGTGACAAAACGATGTCCGTATCGTTACCGTTTTTTAAGGAAAAGGAACCCCGGTCAACAAGACTGGCAGCCCAGGACTCACCCTGCGCAATCCCTGCAGGGGTGCAATCCAGAGTAGATACAGATCAAACGAACGGCATTACCCCTCCAGACAACTATTTGCTCCGCAGAATTGAGTAAACAACTTCGTCTGTAACTTCACCGGCCACATACGAATAGGATCGCAACGTCGCCTCAAACGCCATACCCGCCCGCTGGGCTACCCGGATTGAGCCGACGTTGTCCGGATGGATGTTGGCCTGAATTCGTTGAAGGTTCCGACAGGTCGCAAATGCGGTGTCAACGACTGCCTTAGCAGCCTCGCTGGCATATCCCTGACCCCAAAGCGCCTGCTTGATGTGATATCCAATCTCCGCTATTCGGCGCGCCTTTGCAAAGTTGATGGAGATTGCTCCGACAGGCACGTCGTCGATGGTAATCGCCCACACATTCCGAACGTCCTTATCTACCAGGATATGCCGCGCGATAATTTCCTCCGTTTGCTTTTCTGTCAGTGGCTCTCCAGAACCTTCCAGGAAACGGTTACCGCCGGGTTCCTGCACGTAGGCATACATCTCCGGCACATCCGAAAAGCGATAGGGGCGCAATTTGAGGCGTCTGGTGACGATTTCATCGGGGAGCAGTTCCTCATTCGCAGTACTCATACATTCTCATCCTTTGATAGTCGAATGTGACATGCGCCGTGACCAATAAAAATACGCTCTGGCAAATTGCAGCGGACAAGCGGGTTATCTTTTTTCCATGGCGCCAGGTTAGACATAGTGGGGTCTGGGGTGAAAGGGGCCTGTGGTTTTAACGTCTGGCCATTGACTAGGGCGATCGTAACAGTACCCGCCAGTCCAGTTCATCCGCTGCGCAGAAGTTACTGAACCTCAATCAGTTCCAAGCCTTCCTCAACGCGATCGCCTACCGCACATTTCACCTGTTTCACCACGCCATTTTTTGCCGCGCGAATGCTGTGTTCCATCTTCATGGCTTCAACCACCACCAGCACGTCATTGACTTTCACTTTGTCACCCACCTGTACATTCACCGCAATCACCGCACCGGGCATAGGCGCCACAATACCCGCTGCGGACAGCGACTGATTAAGATAACGACTCATATCGTCGGTGAGATCGATATATTTTTCTGTATGTCCATCCGCCATGACATACAACACTTCACCGTCAGCCAGAACTTCAGCGCTAGAGAGGTTTTTTTGCGGTACAACTTTATCGTTAACAAGCGTATCTTCCGCTCGTACTTCAACCTCATACTGAACTTTACCCTGGCGCACAACCGCTTTGCTTTCAGGCGCCTGGTTCAAACGGAAGCCCGTGCCCGCCCACCCAGAAGCCGATGTTGTGTGCCCTCGTTCGCGGCGCAGAACGTACTCACCGGCAAGGGCAGCAAATTCATCCTTGCGATCAGGCACCACGTCATTGTGAACCGCATCGGCGATCCCCGTGGTATAGGTGCCAGCTTTGAACTGGGGGTGGCTTAACATACCGGTCAGGTAACCCAGGTTATGTTCTATTCCGGCAATCCTGCACTTCAACAGTGCACTCACCAGATGCGCTATGGCTGTATGTCTATCTGGTGCGTGGGCAATCAGTTTTGCCAGCATCGGATCGTAGTGCATGCTGACGCTATCGCCAGCCTGTACGCCGGTATCCACACGGATCGAGTCTGGCAGATCGTATCTCAGCAGCTTGCCGGTAGAGGGAAGAAAGTTCTTAGCGGGGTTTTCTGCATACAGACGCACCTCGATGGCATGCCCGTTGAGCACGATGTCCGACTGTGTGAGCCCCAGGGGTTCGCCCGCGGCAACGTTGAGCTGCAACTCGACCAGATCTAAACCCGTGATTGCTTCCGTGACCGGATGTTCAACCTGCAGGCGTGTGTTCATCTCCATGAAATAAAAATCATCACCTTCGGCAATGAATTCCACGGTACCCGCTCCCACATAACCCACCTGTTTGGCCACCATCACCGCCGTCTGGCCCAGACGGTTACGCAGTTGCGACGAAACGGTCGGACCTGGCGCTTCTTCTACTACTTTCTGGTGACGCCTTTGCACTGAACAGTCACGCTCCAGCAGATGCACCACATCACCATGCTGATCCGCCATGAGCTGGACTTCGATATGTTTAGGCGCGGTGAGGTACCGTTCGAGCAGCACAACATCGTCACCAAAGGCAGATCTGGCTTCCCGCTTAGCGCTGGCAAGCTGATCCGCAAAATCTGCTGCCTCGGTGACCAGACGCATGCCTTTGCCGCCACCCCCGGCTGATGCTTTGATGAGCAGCGGATAGCCAACTTCGGCAGCCTGGGCTGCTAGATATTCCGGGTCCTGATCCGCGCCGTGATAGCCGGGTAAAACCGGGATGCCTGCGGATTGCATCAGCTGCTTAGCGGCAACTTTCGACCCCATGGTCTGAATCGCCTGAGCCGGTGGCCCCACAAAAATGATGCCTGCCCGTTCGCATGCCAAAGCAAACTGAGCGTTTTCCGACAAAAACCCGTAACCCGGGTGAATCGCCTCTGCTTGACTGATCTTTGCCGCCTCAATCACAGCATCTATGTTGAGATAACTCTCGGTCGCATTTGCTGGCCCGATGCAGACCGCCTGATCTGCACTTTTTACATGCAGCGCATGCGTGTCTGCTTCGGAATAAACCGCGATGGTGCGTATCCCCATCCGCCGCGCGGTGCGAAAGATACGGCAGGCAATTTCACCGCGGTTGGCCACTAACAAGGTTCTGATCACACGCATATCCTCGAGCGGTTACATCCTGAAGATGCCAAAGTTTGCTTGCGCCTGCTGCGGCTGTCGTATCGCCATCTGCAACGCCAGGGCTAACACGTTGCGTGTATCCGCAGGGTCGATGACCCCGTCATCCCACAATCGGGCAGAGGCATAAAAAGGATGGCCCTCAATATCATACGCTTCACGAATACCCTGCATGAAAGACTGTTTATCCGCATCCGCCCAGGTTTCGCCGCGCGCATCCACGCCGTCCTGGCGAACCGTCGCCAGCACGTGGGCTGCCTGTTCACCACCCATGACAGATATTCTTGCGTTAGGCCAGGTCCACAACATACGGGCGCCGTAGGCGCGACCACACATGGCATAGTTACCGGCACCAAAAGAACCACCAATAACCACGGTAAATTTGGGTACCTTGGCGCAGGCTACCGCGGTAACCATTTTTGCGCCGTCTTTAGCAATACCCTGATGCTCGTATTTCTGTCCAACCATGAAGCCGGTAATGTTCTGCAGAAACAATAGTGGTATGCCGCGCCGATCCGCCAGCTGTATAAAATGTGCGCCTTTTACAGCGCTTTGCGAAAACAGGATGCCGTTGTTGGCGACGATTGCAACAGGCAAACCCTGGATATGGGCAAAGCCACATACCAGCGTCTCACCGTACAACTTCTTAAATTCGTGGAAATCTGAATCGTCGACCAGACGTGCGATGACCTCACGCACATCAAACGGTGTGCGCGTATCTGTTGGCATCACCCCATATAACTCGTCGGTCGCGTAGCGGGGGGCACGCACCGCCTGCGCTGTCACAGTGGATGTAAACTGCTGATGGGAGTGAGCAACCGCTTCCCGCGCCAGCAACAGCGCGTGTTCATCGTTATCCGCCAGATAGTCAACCACCCCGGAGGTGCGGCTGTGCACTTCACCACCACCCAATGTTTCAGCATCAACCACTTCACCGGTTGCTGCTTTAACCAGCGGCGGACCACCCAGGAAAATTGTGCCCTGATCTTTAACAATGATGGCCTGGTCGCACATGGCAGGCACATAAGCACCCCCCGCGGTGCAGGACCCCATTACCACAGCAATCTGCGGTATCCCTTTTGCAGACATGTTGGCCTGATTATAAAAAATGCGCCCGAAGTGCTCTTTGTCCGGGAAAACATCTGCCTGCATCGGTAGAAATGCACCGCCTGAATCCACCAGGTAAATACACGGCAGCGCATTTTCCATGGCAATTTCCTGCGCACGCAGATGTTTCTTCACCGTGATGGGATAGTAGGTACCGCCTTTCACGGTTGCGTCGTTGGCAACAATCATGCACAGCTGGCCGGACACACAGCCCACACCGGTAATAATGCCACCACCAGGAATGTTATCGTCATACAACTCGTGACCGGCAAGCTGGGCCACTTCAAGAAAAGCGGCGCCCGGATCTAACAGGCGTTCTATGCGGGCTCTGGGGAGCAGCTTGCCGCGTCTTTGATGTCGCTCGCGGGACCGCTCATCACCACCCAGAGCAATCTGCGCAATCAGATCGCGCAGCTCACTGCGCAATTTAAGATGGTGCGCCCGGTTTTCTGCAAACGCATCACTGCGGGTGTTTATCAAACTGTTGAGAATTGCCATATCTGAACTCAGGTGGGTTGCATTCTAAAAGTCATCCACGTCACGGCGATCCACTTCACTCATGATCTTGCTGAGCACCCGGGGCTGACGATTACCCAGAGTACCGGCGGGTACCGTTAACGTCATGGCTTTCACCCCGAACCAGCGTGGTGCACCATCAGCCACCACTTCGATCGTTACACGCTCACCAGGGGTAATAGTGGATGCAGGAACAGTGACCGACAGCACCTCATATTCCGTACCGGACGAATTCCCGGCAATCAGTTTGCTCTCCAACGTATCATCCAGAAAAATGTCAGCGGGGCTGTCGTTGACCACCTGCAGATGATAGACCGTGCGCACGTGCGCGTGGGTTGATTGAGCACGCTTGATGCGGCGTTTCTGAATTTCCACTTTAGCCAGGAACAGGGTGCTTTCCAGCGCCGCACTGAGCGGCGTTAAAGCAGTCTGTCCCTGATCCGCGATGGCGGTGTCACCCAGCAGACTCCAGGTGCCGTCAGGCTTCAGGCGGATTCTCTCGCCGGCAGCATTGGTCGCATAACGGTCTTTGGATAACTGCACCCAGGTGCCATCACCATTGATCTGAATCTGCCGCCCGTCGTCACTGATGACCACTTCCGCAGCCGAGGCACTTAAGCCAACCCACGCGATCAGCGCAGCTACCAGCGCCCATTTGTTAAGACATTGCATTGACCACCCCGACAAGGCCCTTTCAGAATTGCCGGATGAGTGTGCCGAGGGCTATGGAACTTGTCCAGTTATTGACCGTCCGCCAGAAAACAGACAAACGACTCAGAGGCTGGCCGTGATCTCACCGAGCTTTTGCGTCAGCAGCGCATTTTCACGGTAATCAATCGGGATCACGACAAGACTTGGACCGGTCTCTGCAAAGGCCGCTTCCAGGGTGCTTTTCAGCTGGGCGCTGTCATCACAACGATGCCCGTGCCAGCCGAAACACTGCGCCAGGCCCATCCACTCCGGGTTCTCAAAACTCAAGTCGGTGTGCCGACCAAATTCATTCTCCTGCTTCCAGGCGATCAGACCATAGGCATTATCTTCCCAGACCATCATCACCAGATTACAGTTCAATCGCTTCGCGGTTTCCATTTCCTGCACGTTCATCAGAAAACCGGCATCACCGGCGATGCCGAGAATTTTCCGTTCCGGATAGACCAACGATGCAGCTATGGCGCCAGGCAGGGCAAATCCCATCGAGCAGAAACCGTTCGGAATCAGGCAGGTGTTTGGTTCGTGACAATGATAATGTCGCGCAATCCACATTTTGTGTGCCCCCACATCGGACAGCAGTACATCATCCGGTCCCAGCGCCTGACGACAATCCCACAGCGCTTTCTGCGGCCGTATCGAACCTACCTGGGTATCTTCTGCGTATTCGGCCAGGTCCGCTGACATGGCCGCTCGCGCTTCGTGCTGATGGGCAAGATCGAACTCTATTGGGTCATGCGCATCCAGACGTTCATTCATCATCCACAGAAAATGTGCAAGGTCTCCAACCACTTCCACCGCGGGGTGGTAGTACTCATCAATTTCCGCCGGCAGAAAATCCGCATGAACAATGTTTTTATCCCGCGCAGGATTCCACAGCTGTGGATGGTACTCCACCATGTCGAAACCCAGCGTCAGCACCAGGTCAGCTTCGTCGAGCACCAGATTCATTCGATCTTTGCTGCCCAGGCCCACGGTATACAGACAATAATCGCTGTCCATATCCACGGCACCTTTGGCCATGAAGGTACTGATGACACCTATGCCGGTGGTTTCACAAAACTGGCGCAACTGTTTACTGGCGCGCCGACGGATACAGCCATTGCCGGCAATAATCACTGGCTTTCTGGCCTGTTTGAGCTGCTCAAAGGCTGTGTCCACAATTTTGTCAGCGGGAACCGGGCGACGGAAGCGCCGCGGCTCTATGGGCAGCGCAAGGGTATCGAGTTTGGCCAGATCCTCAGCCAGTTCAATATGCACCGCACCGGGTTTTTCAGTTCTCGCCAGCCGCACGGCTTTGCGCACAACTTCGGGAATGGTATTGGGATGCAGAATGGAAGTTGCCCACTTGGTCACCGGCTCAAACATCGCCACCACGTCCATCACCTGGTGAGATTCCTTGTGTAAGCGCTCGGTGGCCCCCTGTCCGGTAAGCACCAGCATTGGCGCACGATCCATATCCGCATCCGCAACGCCGGTGATCAGGTTGGTTGCGCCAGGGCCCAGGGTACCGAGACAGCCGGCCGGGTTGCCCGTGAGGCGCCCGTATATTTCGGCCATAAAGGCCGCTCCCTGCTCATGTCGCGTCAGCACAAAGCGAATGGCAGTAGAGTTTTCCAACGACATCATGAAGTCGGCGTTTTCTTCACCAGGCACGCCAAAGATGAGTTCAACGCCTTCTGCCTCAAGGCACTGTACAAATAGATCTGATGCTTTCACTGGTAAGGCCTTCCATCCGTGGAAATATTTAACTTAAGGAGAAGTTTAGCCTGTATTAGCCATGTTGTGCGTTTTTCGATACCCAGGCCAGAGTGTCATTCAAACCCACGGCAAATTTGTCCGCCATTTCATGCACCTGTGACTCGGTAATGATGAGCGGCGGACAGAACGCAATGGTGTCGCCGATGTTGCGCACCACCAGGCCTGCCTGCTGACAAGCCGCCGCACAATATGCGGCAACGCCCTGACTGAGCGGAAAAGGCACTCTGGGTTGTTTTTCCTTGACCAACTCTACGCCAGCTATGAGACCTTCACCGCGCACCTCTCCCACCAATGGATGATCTGCGAAGCTCTGCAGCCGGGATTGCATAACAGCGCCTACTTCCGCGGCGTGGGCAAACAAAGCGCGCTCCTGCATGATCTCCAGGTTGCGCAGGGCCACCGCAGCGCAGACGGGATGGCCGGAATAGGTGAAGCCATGGCCAAATACACCCAACTCGTCTGATACCTGCGCAAAAGCGTCAAACATGAATTCAGGCAGCAGAACGGCACTGATTGGCAGATAGGCGGAGGAGAGTGCCTTGGCCACACTCATGGTGGTTGGCTTAATGTCCATGGTCTGGGCGCCAAAAGCCTGACCGGTGCGGCCAAAACCGCAGATGACTTCATCATCAATAAAAAGTATGTCGTACCTGTCGAGTACCGCTTGAACTTTTGGATAGTATCCAGCAGGCGGCACAATCACACCCCCAGCACCGAGAATCGGTTCGGCCACAAAGGCGGCAATGGTCTCCGGACCCTCGCGCAGAATCAGATCTTCAAGACTGTTAACAATTCGCTCCACAAACTGCGGCTGACTTTCTCCGGGCAGCGCTTCGCTGTAATAGTGAGGACAATCCGTATGCACAACGCCACTCATCGGCAGATCAAAAGCGTTGTGAAAAGCAGGTAAACCGGTCAGCGAGCCACTGCCTATGGTGACGCCGTGATAACCGCGTTTGCGACTGATGATCTTTTTCTTCTCCGGTCGACCAAGGGCGTTGTTGTAGTACCACATCAGCTTGATCTGCGTATCATTGGCGTCGCTGCCGGACAGGCCAAAAAATACTTTAGTCGCACCAAACGGCGCCATCTCAACCAGTTTTTCCGCCAGCAATACAGAGGGCTCGTTAGTTTTACCAGCGAACAACTGGGAGTAAGACATTTTTTTCATCTGCGCGGCAGCCACATCAGCCAGTTCTTCGTTGCCGTAGCCGAGCGCTGTGCACCACAGACCCGCCATGCCTTCCAGGTACTGTTTACCCTGGTTGTCCCACATGTAAACGCCTTCGGCACGTTCGTTCACCAGTGGACCCTGCTGCGCATGCAGCTTCAGATTGGTGGTCGGGTGCAGCAGATGGGCGATGTCTTTTGCTTCCACCGAGCCCGGTGGAAACTCATTGTGTAACGCATTTACCGGCACTTCTTTCACAGCCCACCCTCCTGTTTCACCACCAACTCCGCCGAGTTGTTTATCTGCCTAAGCGTCCCACAACAGGTTGAGGTGCACAACTTAAGCTGCGAGGGGGTTTTTCAGACCCAGGGCTTTGGCCACCTCCGGGTGACAAACCTGTCCATCGGCGACATTCAGACCTTTGCTGAATCCAGGTATCGCAGCGAGGGCCTTGCGCCAGCCCTGATCCGCAATCGCCAGCACATAGGGCAACGTCACGTTGTTCAAGGCTTCGGTTGCCGTGCGTGCAACCGCACCGGGCATGTTGGTGACGCAGTAATGCACAACACCCTGGTCGATATACGTAGGCTGGTCATGAGAGGTGGGACGGCTGGACTCAAACGTGCCACCCTGGTCAATGGAGATATCCACCAGTACCGAGCCCGGCAGCATTTCACTCAACAGCTTGCGATCAACCAGTTTTGGTGCGCTGGCACCAGGCACCAGCACCGCGCCTATGACCAGATCCGCGCTGCGTACCGCCTGCGCAATATTCTCCCGCGAGGCCATCAGCACTTTTGCACGCCCACCAAACTCACTCGACAGGGCACGCAGACGATCAACGGATTTATCCAGGATGGTCACATCCGCGTGCATACCCACTGCCATATAAGCCGCATTTGTGCCGGCCATACCGCCACCGAGAATAACTACTTTGCCCGGCGCAACGCCTGGCACGCCGCCCAGCAGAGTCCCGCGACCACCGCTGGCTTTCTGCAAGGCGTATGCACCTACCTGAATGGACATGCGGCCAGCTACTTCACTCATGGGTGAGAGCAGTGGCAGGCGTCCTGCAGCATCTTCAACCGTTTCGTAGGCAATGGCGGTGACTCCACGCTCCATGAGCGCATGGGCCTGGGGTTGTGCGGCGGCCAGATGCAGATATGTAAACAGAATCTGCTCACGCTGCAGCCGGCCACATTCCGCCAGCGAGGGCTCTTTCACTTTCACCACCATATCCACAGCAAAGGCCGCCTCAGTGTCTACGATCTGCCCGCCCGCGGCTCGATAATGGTCATTGTCAAATCCAATCGCGGCACCTGCATCTGCCTCGACCCAGACTTCATGTCCATGCGCGGTCAGCTCGCCGACGCTGGCAGGCGACAATCCAACTCGATATTCGTGACTTTTGGTCTCTTTGGGCACACCGATACGCATGGGTTTCACTCCTCGTGCAGGGACAATACGGTCCGTTTCAGTTGCTTCACAGTGTACAAAGCCTGAGGCGGGGGTTCCTTGCGTTGTTGTCTTCGAATATGATCTGAGCGCAATAATCTTTCACGAATATTGATATTTATGGCAATTTACAGCGACCTGGATCGCATAGACCGCGCAATCCTGCATGAGCTGCAGTCTGATGGTCGGCTCAGCAATGCCGCCCTGGCGGAACGGGTCAATCTGTCCGAATCCGCCTGTTTAAGGCGTGTCCGAGCGCTCGAAGACAGTGGCTTCATTCGCGGTTACGTTGGCCTGGTCGACCAGACGAGTGCAGGTTATCCGGACAATGTGTTTGTGCGGATCACGCTGCTCAGCCAACAGCAGGCAGACCTCGCGGCCTTTGAGGCGGAAGCCCTTAAGCTGCCCGAAGTGATGGAGTGTTATCTGATGAGCGGCGATGCTGACTATCTGCTGCGGGTAGTGGTGGCTGACGCGCGGGATTATGAGCGCGTCCACAGCCAGCATCTGACCCGCCTGCCCGGCGTCGACCGGGTTCATTCCAGCTTTGCGCTGCGCACGGTCACCAAGAAAACCGAGCTGCCTATACGCATTGTAGAGGCCAAGAAGCGTAAGTAAGTGTTTACATACTAAATCAGATCAGCCGCTTCCAGATCAAACTCCCGCATCACCGCATCAGCATAGTCGATACGCCCGGTGAGTACTTTCGGATCGCCATGACACAGGCGCAGGCAGGCCTCCGCCATGTGCTCCACCGGTGTCACGTTGTCTTTGTTCTGCTCATTGATCAGCTTGTGGTGCATGACGCCTGGCGTTGCCACCAATCCCGGCGAGATCACATTCACACCAATATTTTCGTCGTACAGTTCCTGGGCCAGACCGGTGGTGAATCGCTCCAGGGCAGCTTTGCACATGCCATAAACGGTACCGCCACGACCCGGCATGGTTTTATCCGGGTGGATTGCCGCGTGGGAAGATACATTGAGAATCCAGCCCCGACCTCGCTCGCGCATGCCCGGCAACACCAGCTGCGACAACTCAAACGGCGTCCAGACCTGCACGTCCATCATCAGTCGGAATCGTTTTTCCGGAAAATCCGCCACCGGGATGAAATAGGTGATCGCGGCATTGTTGACCAGAATATCTACACCACCAAACGCGGCCTCTGCCTCCGCAACCAGGCGGTGCCGGTCCTCGCTGACCCCTAGATCAGCCTGAACTGCGATCGCTTCACCACCAGCATCATTAATCTGCGCCACGGTTTGCGTAATTGTGCCTGGCAGATAGTGCTGGTCCGCTGACACCGTGCGGGCAGTGACCACCACTTTAGCACCCTCCATGGCATATCGCTTGGCAATGGCCAGCCCGATACCACGGCTTGCACCCGTCACCAGTGCAACCTGGCCCGCCAGCACACCTTCTCTGTTCACCCCTTGAACCATCTGTATTCTCCCCTGCCAAAAATTTGAAGCTTACCTCACCGAATGCGAGGCTGGCAGTGGTTGCGGGACAGGCAAAGCATGTAAGACAATGAAGTATCCCCTTTTACTCAAGTTGCCGTGTTGTTTAAAAACCTGTTACGGATCACCATAAGTCTGGTTATTGCTGCGGGCGGTCATGCCCAGGAAACACCCACGAGTATCAACAACCCGATACCGCAGATCGAGTTGTCCCCCACCTCTGCCTCGCCAGAGCTGGAGCAATGCCTGAGCCCGGTTACGTCCTTTAGTGATGACAAACTCAAACACTGTGAAGCGGCACTGGCAGGCACCAGGGAGCCAGCCACCCGTGCCCGGATTTTCACCGCGATGAGTCAGTGGAGTGTGAATAAAGGCGACCTGGTCACGGCCAGCAGGCACATCGAAGATGCGTTAGCCATCGCGCCGGACGACCCTTCGGTGCTGAACAACTGGGGCGCGATCCTGATCCGGCAGGACAGTTTTGCCGCAGCGACCGATGCTTTCAGCAGAGGCCTGCTTGGTGCACAACAATCCACACAATCGCCGGAGCTCACCGGCGTGTTGTACCACAACCGCTCTATTGCACTACGCGCGCTGGGCGAATATGCAGAAGCTGCCGCCGATTATGCCGAATATCTGCGCATCATGCGTCTGAACTAGCACCCTTCAACATAAACACGCTCCGAGCGCCTTCCCAGGCCGGTTAGAATCTCGTAGCTGATGGTCTGCGCCTGGGCCGCCACCTCATCGATGCTGATGTTTGGACCAACTATTTCCGCCCAATCACCGCTTGCTACCGGCAGGCCGGTGACATCTACAGTGATCAGATCCATGCTGACCCGTCCCAGCATCGCTGCGGAACCTGCGTCAAACCAGACCCGCCCTTTGCCGGACAACAGTCTCGGCACACCATCAGCATAGCCAGCGCCCAGGGTGGCAACATCAGTTTCCCGTGTCGTCAGACAGGTTGCGCCATAACCGATGGAACAACCCGCAGGAAGGCGACGCACCTGCAACACTCTGGCCTGCAGTGTCGCCACAGGCAGCGTTGGGTTTTCTTCATGAAGAAATGGATTGCCGCCGTACAGTGCAATCCCTGCGCGTGCCAGTTGCGGCACACCCATATCATTCAACAGGCCAGCGGAATTCGATAAACTGAACTGCATATCCGGATACTGTCTGCGCAAGTTGTTGTAACAGGCCAGCGAACGCTGCAGCTGATCTTTAATGGTAGGGTGGCCGCGCTCATCTGCATTAGCAAAATGACTGACAAACAGCTCAACAGGGAAAGGCAGATCTTTATAGTCCTGGGCTTGCAGGGGTAATCCCAGGCGGTGCATACCGCTATCGAAATGCAGCGCTGCCGGGCGTTGCACGGATATCCAGGTTTGAATCTGCTCAGCAGTATTTAACACGGGAACCAGGTCAAAGCGGGTGAACAATGGCAGAACTTCAGGATACACCCCGGCCAGGACGTATATTTTTGCCGGTGGCGCGCCGCTTTCAGATAAACCGGAGCGTAGCGCGACCCCCTCTTGCGGTGTAGCAACAAAAAAATGTTGGCACTGTTCAGCGAGCAGACGCCGCGCGATTGCAACAGCACCAAGGCCATAACCGTCCGCTTTGACAACGGCGGCGACCGGCCCCTGATTGTGTTTACACAGCAGCTGGTAATTGGCCGCCAGGTTGCCGAGGGATATCGACAACCGGCTGGTCATGACGCCACTGGAAACATCAGTTGGCGCTACTGCAGAGAATTGATGTAGGCCACCACATCGTTCACTGCTTTGTCATCGACCAGCGTACTGACCATGGGTCGCATCTGCCGCCCGCCATGATCCATGTCGTGATAGCCGCGCTGGCCCTGCTTGAATTTGTTCAACTGATTCACCAGATACCAGTCACTCTGACCGACAAGTTTAGGACCAGCCATGGCTTCAACCCCTTCACCAGCAGGGCCGTGGCAGGCTGCACAAACGGTATACAGGGTTTTGCCGGCGGCAACGTCACCTGTGACGGTTGTCGGAACATCCGCATCCGGAAAAGTACCGATATAAGCGGCAAGATTATGTAAAGCTTCTTCACCAGCCAGTTGAGGGCCTTTTGACATCATCGCCATCTGCATGCCGTGCATATCGCCAGGCGCAGTACCCCGTGCGCCGTTCTGGAAAAGCTGCATCTGTTTAACAATGTACCAGGCTTCCTGGCCGGCAATCTTAGGTGCGTTCATGGCCTGATTGCCTAAACCGGCAGGTCCATGGCACGCGGTGCAGACCGGATAGAGACTTTTGCCAGCTTCAGCATCTCCTGCTAAAGCCGACGAAAAAACACCTGATATGCCTGCAGCTAATACCACCAGTTGCAACACCCGACGCACCATGTCAATTCCTTGTTAAAAACATAATCTGTAATTTTAAACGAAATTGAGCCTGACCGCGTTGTCTGAGAGGGGATTTTTACCTGTGTCCTGCAATTGAACATCTTACAGTCAGATGTCTTGCCTTTGCGGAACCTGGGTTGTCATGCCGCCAGCGCGACTGCGACGGAAGCGATCAGGTTTGGTGGCGACGCCAGAAAGCAAAGCGCCATCGCGGCCCATCCCGGCGATCGGTACGCCGGCGATCTTCGACGACGCGGTCACGCCGGGCGCGCAACTCAAACAGACCCTGCGCGCTGCGTCGCCGATCTTCGGCTCTGCGGTCCGATTCGCTGCGGCGGTTGTCCTCATCCGGCTTGTCAGTGTGCACAGTTGAAGAGCGTTTTTCGGGCGTTGCGTGGTTATCCATGACGCCTGCAAATGACTTGAAGACCTCATCATAACGGTGACATCTGATAATGTGAAACCTTGATTTTCGGCCCCAACCCTGGTGCGGTATCGCCTGGGCAGGTACATTGATAACCTTGAGTTGATCCCCTCTGCCAGCATGGAGCCGACAGGCGTTGTCAAAATCTGAATCAACTTCACCTTTGCCGGCAGGCTTTATTGATGCGCTTATTGGCTACGCCCTGGACCCCGTTGCCTGGGAGGCGTTCGCCCAGGCGCTGAAGCAGGACGGACATAAACTGGAAGCACTGGACCCCACTGCGCTGTTAACCATACTCAGCCAGGCGGAAACCCTGGCCTGGCAGTTACGGGGACAATCCGGCCAACAGAATGATTACGTCGGCTGTCACTACTTCCTGTTACATAAGGACGGTCAGATTCTGCAGGCCAGCAGTGACAGCAGTGCCCTGAACAGCTATTGCCGGGTGGAAAACAACCGCCTCAGGTTTTTCAATGCAGCCAGCGCTACAGAGTTTGACCAGGCTCTGCGGACAATTACGGCCCGGGAGAAGCGACACGCGCTGGTCAGCCTGCAGGGTAGTGGCGCGACACAGCGCTACGGTTATATGGTCGCCGCAGATGATCTGCCCGCCGCCTTCAATCTGCAGAACAAGCGTGTTCACGCAGGCTTTCTGATTGCGCCAGGCAACACCATCAGCCAGGCAAGCCGCGTGCTGCAGACCAGCTTTGGGCTGACACCTGCTGAAAGTGAAATCTGCCAGCAGCTCAATGCTGGCCTGCAGCTCAAACAGATCGCGCAGGTTCTGAACATAAGCCCGAATACAGTGCGTAACCAGCTGCAAGCGGTTTTTGATAAAACAAAGATAAATCGTCAGGGCGAACTGATTCTGATGATGACTCAGCTCCAGGTTATTCTGTCGGTTATCTCTGCGCCCTCAGATACACCTTCAAAACAGATATCCAAAGAACCGTATCCACAACATCAGTTTGTCATCATCTCACGAGAAGACACGCCCCGCCGCCTGGCTTATCGACGTTATGGCAACGGTCCGCAGACCATCGTTTATTTTCATGAAGCGGTGGGTTGTTCAAGACTGCTGCCTGGTACAGACGCCCTGGCCACAGAACTCGGCCTGACCATTATTGCTTTTGAGCGACCCGGCTCGGGGTTCTCTGATGCCGTTGATCAGTATTCGTTCGATACAATCTCCGCTGATGTTGAAGACCTGATCAATGCGCTGGGTTTGCAGGAGGTCTCAATGCTCGGTTTTCTCTCCGGTGCAGCACATGCGCTGGCCAGCGCTGCACGTCTGGGAGGACGGGTTAAACATCTGATGCTCGTTTCCGGTCGTGGTCCTGCGGGCTACAATCATGCCGAAGGCAATTCCATCAGTACGCTCCGCCAGCACCTGTCGAAGCAGCCCTGGTTACTCTCTACTTTTTTCAACATTCTGCGCAGCCGCGCTACCGCCAGCACCAATCGCGCTCTGCTGCTCCGTTTCTATGCCGCTGCAGAGATGGATAAGCTGTACTTTAAAGCCCACCCGGAGGTTGTTGAACATATGGTAAACGCCTCGCTGGAGAGCCTTGTGGTGTCGGCCAGCGGTGTTGCCGGTGAGATCCGCTGTCTGACACACCCCACCGCAATAGCTATGCATAAAATCACAGCGTCCGTGTCTGTCTGGCATGGCGACAAAGACACCTTAAGTCCCCTGAATAATCTGCTGGCCGAGCTGGGCAATCTGGAATTTGATCTTGAAGTTTTTACCGATCACGGCTCGTCGATTATTTTTCAGTACTGGCAACAACTGCTGCGGCGCCTGGCGCAGCAGAGATAGACCTGCATAGGTCTGCAAGGAAACCCGGATTACTTCAGCAGCGCTTCGGCTTGTTCTATCCACTCATCACGAACGATTCGGCTCTGCAGCGCATGCAGCGGATGATTTTCGTCATCAAGGGCGGCGACGTTCAGCGCAGCGACCTGTGCCACCGTTGTCACCCCAAACTCCTGCAACTGCTGGGCGAGTTTTTCACCGATGCCTTTGATCCGGGTCAACTCTTCACCGGCGTTTAGCGCCGCGGCTTTTTCACGCAGGCGTTTGTTTTCCTGTCTGGCATCGTCCAGCTGCTGATTAAGAATCATCACCAGCTTGTCGTCGTTTTCAACCGGTTGCTCAAGCTTCCAGCGCAGCTTATCCAGTTCTTCCGTTCGTTCACGCAGCAGCTGCTCGAGCTCCCTGGTCTGCCTGGTTGCTGAGTCTTTCAATCTATCCTGCTTCTCAGGCGTCATGGCTGAAGCCTGCGCCTGCAGCTTTTCGACCTCTGCCTGTAGATCAGAGACCGCGCGTTGCTGATTCTGCCGGGCCTCACGCTCTCGATGCAGCTCTTCCTCTGCTGCTTTGAGGGCCTGTTTGTGCGTCTGAGCGGCTGCTGCCAGTTCATGATTGTGACGTTCAAGATCGTCGCTGCGGTGTTGCAGAGCGGTCAGTTTTTCCGCCAGCGCAGAGCGCTCTACCTTTTCCTGGCGAAACTTCTGTTCAGCTTCTTTCAGGGCCTGGCTGTGTTCACTACGCGCCTCGCTCAACTCGCTTTCGAGCTCACCCATCAGGCCCTGCTGAGTCTGCAACTTGGCCTCAAGGTTCTGTGCATGCTCCTGAAAGGTAGTGACTTTTCGCTCAAGCTCGGTTGCCCGCTGAGCCTGTTCTGCCAGTGCTGCAGTACTGCTGTGTTGACTTTGCCGCTGAGCTTCGCGTTCGTTCTCCAGCTCGCGCACCAGCGCAGAACGCTCTTCCAGACTGTCTTTGAGCTTTTCGTTCTCTTCTGTCAGTTCCTGCAGGCGGGTGGTCAACTGACGTCGTTCGGCTTCCCGCTCTGCATGACTGTCCTGCGCCTGGGTAACGCATTGCGACAACCGCGCTATCTCTTCGTCTAACTCTTTCTGTTTGCTGACGCCTGCATCAGCAACCGCATTTACCTGGGCTAGCAGGTCCTGTTCCATGGCAATCCAACGTGCCTGATCTTCACGCAGCGCAGTAAGTTCGGTTGCATCCTGGGTACTTTGCTGCAGCAGGTTTTCGTGTTCTTTTTCCAGCGCTTCCTGGGCAGCCTGCAGATCAGCGATTTTTGCGTTTGACTCACCCAGGGCTGTTGCAGAATCGCTCAGGGCTGTTTGCGCCTCGCTCAGGGCTGTTTGTGTCTCGCTCAGGGCTGTTTTCTCCGCAGCCAGCTGTGTCTCAAAGCGAACGTTGTTGTTTTCCAGCGTCTGTTGCAGCGCCTGCAGCTTGGCTTCCAGATCCTGTTGCGCACTACGCTGCTTCTGAGCCAGCGCAAGACCATCATCTAACTGCTTGTTTAAGCCCTCTATCTGCTGATCCTTTTTGTCCAGCTGATTAACAAGTTGGGTTTGTTCCTCGTTTGCAGCCTGCATCGCAGAACGATAATGTGCCTGGGCTTCGCTGAGCGCATGCTGTGCTTCTTCCAACTGCTGGTGGGTGCGGGCTACCGTCTCCTGTGCCTCATCATTCTGCTGCTGCAGTGATTTCTGTGCATCATCCAGCTGGCCCTGCAGGTCAGTTAACTGGTTCTGCAGCGTGCTGTTGGTGGTGCTCAATGCCTCCATCTGCGCCTGTAACTCAGCCTGGGCCGCCTGGCTTTGCGCTATGGTGGCATCCGCAGTTTTGCCGCGATCCATCAACAACTGCATATCTTCCCCGAGGGACTCGATCTGCTTGTTGGCAAATTCAATGGTTTCACCCAGGTTGGCATTGCGCACGCGCAGAGATTCCGTTTCACGCTGCAACTGCTGCATGGCTTCGTTATGCGCCTGCGTGGTGGCTTCCTTCTCCTGCTCCCAGGCCTGACGCGCCCGTTCTAACTCACTGTTGCTGCGACTGGCCAACTCCGCGGTCTCGTCCAGTGAGGCGGTTACCTCCTGCCATTTCTGCTGCCAGTTCTGAGCATCTTCTCTGGCGCTGTCCAGATCCAGTTGTGTGGTATGCAGCGTACCGGACAGCTGACGATGTTTTTCGCCCAGCTGATCCACTTTTTCCTGAAGTTCTTTAATCAGCGCATTGCGCGTCTGCAACCGGGCATCAGTATCTTCAGCGGGGCTATGATCTGTGGTGGGCGCAGTTTGTGCGCTGCGCAATTCTTCTCGGGCCGCGGCCAGCTCTTCCGTACGTTCACGCAGGGCTTTGGCCAGTTTGGGTACGCGCTCCTGCCATTTCGCCACTTCAGCGCGTAATGCATCCAGGTCTATGGTTGAGCCATCTTCTTCAGCAGGAATGTTAGCGGGCCCGTCGATTTGCATAAGTGTGTGTGTCCATTCACAACTGTCACGGCGAAACGCCAAGCTACCCGATTAGACGACATTCTTGAATCCAGCGGTTGAGCTTTTGCGACCTGTATCACGCTGTGTCCACCAGAACCCTAACAAAGCGTGACCTCCAGCGGAATACGGTATGCTTTGCGCTTACCTTCAGATCGAGGCAGATATGGCACGGAAAACGCCCATCGCAAAAAAAGGCCGCCTGGTATTTGAGCAGCATTGCTCCCGGATTCTTGCTGACAACCCCCTCAATGATCCGTCATCACGCACACTGCCTGTTTATCTGCCGGCAGCCTACGACGAACCACGCTATAAAAACCGGCGTTTTCCTGTGCTGTTTGATCTGGTGGGGTACACCGGCTCAGGCCCTTCTCACGTCGGCTGGCGCAGCTTTGATGAAAACGTACCGGAGCGCCTCGACCGCCTCATCAGCGAAAAGAAGATGCCGCCATGCATTGTGGTTTTTCCTGATTGTTTCACCGCTCTGGGCGGCAATCAGTACATCAATTCCAGCGCCATCGGACGCTACGCAGACTACCTCACACGGGAACTCATCAGCTTTGTTGACGCTAACCTTCGCACCCTGGGCAGCCGCGAACATCGGGCCTGTTTTGGTAAATCATCCGGGGGCTACGGCGCGATTGTGCACGGCATGAAATATGCCCGATACTGGGGCGCGGTGGGCAACCATTCCGGTGATGCGTATTTCGACTTCGTTTATAAAGCCGAATGGCCCCAGGCACTGACCAGCCTGCAACGTTTTGTAGAACCGCCATTAAAAGAGGGTGTACGCAGGCGCATCACCCGGCAGCGCAGACCGGGCATTGATGACGGTCGAATCAAACGGTTCTTGGCGCATTGCTGGGCCAACGAGAAACTCAGCGGCAGCGACATCACCACGTTAATGATGATCTGCATGGCAGCCACCTACGATCCAGACCCAGGAGTTGCGGGGGGCTTTCGCATACCTTTCGACCTGAATACCGGTGAATTGCTGCCCAAACGCTGGCAGAAGTGGCGCAAACACGACCCGATTCACATGGTGGCGCAATACAAAGACAACCTGAAAAGTCTGCGCGGCATTTACATCGACTGCGGCTGGCAGGACCAGTATCACATCCACTTCGGCACCCGACTGCTGTCCGAGCAACTGCACAAATACGGTATCACCCACCGCTACGAGGAATTCAATGACAACCACAGTGGCATTGATTATCGCATGGACGTCAGTCTGCCTTATCTGGCCAGACGTATTGCCTGAATCAGCTCAATACAGCTTTTAACATGTCATCTAACGGAGTCAGGCTGCTCAGCCCGAGTGCCTGGCAGGCGGCTTGCGGATCAACCTCGTCGTCATGATCCAGCACCTCAAGCATGGACCTTGTGACCGGTGGATTATCCATAAACGTCTCAAATAATCCGGCCATGCCCAGGCCAATGCCCAAAGGCAGCGAAATCACTTTGCCGCCACCACCGACAATCCCAGCAGCGCGCCGGGTTAACGCACGACGGCTCAGCGCTTCGGGACCGGCCAGGTTCAAATCGCCGTTAATCTCTTTTGTGCCTGCCGCAATCACAGCCTGCACCACATCACCTGCATAAATGGGCTGTTCCATACTGTCTGCCCGAAAGGTAAAACTGAGACCGGCCTGCGCGCGTTTACGCAGGGCAAAACTCGCATAGTCTCCTTCGCCCAGCACCATGGGCACCCGCAGAACACACGCAGCAAGTTCATGTTTAAGACAGAGTTGTTCCGCGCGGCCTTTAGAGGCAAGACAGGCATTGGTTGAATCAGGTGTGGAACCGACAATAGACAGGTAAGTCAGGTGTTGTACGGTAGAATTTGCCAGCGCCTGCAGCAGTGCGCTGGTACTGGCTTCGTGGGCATCAAAGTAGCTGGCCTGCCTGGTTTCTTTGAGAATGCCAACCAGATGCACCGCTTTGTCACAGCCCTGAGCCACTTCGGTCAGCGCGGCCACATCATCGTAGTTGAGTACTTTAACTTCCAGGCGCTCAATCTGTGCTTCAGTCAGCTCCAGAGCTTCAATTTCATGTTGTGCACGGGCGCTGCGCACTACGGCCACCACGGCATTGCCATCACTTTTCAGTAATTCACCAATCAGTCGCTTACCCAGGTTGCCGTTGGCGCCTGTAATTAGCCATGTTTGCCGCTGCTGCGCTGATTCCATATATATTCCAGTAAAGATGATTACATCGATTTGATTTCTTTTCGCGGCTCATGCAGTAGCATAAGCCACCTAATAACAATATCTTGGGGGCGAAGTGATGCGCAACGCGATTGTCGCGCTTTTTGGCCTGTTTATTCTCAGCGGGTGTTCGGGGCCGCTGGGTCCAATTGCCGGCGGGGAGCTGGAAGGCAAGCCGATACAATGGCCCGAAGACTGGAGCTACACCAACGACATCGAAAACGTCCTGCTGCAGACCAATCCCGAAGACCCCTATTCAGTAACCATCTGGATTGTGGTGGCAGACGGTGTGCCGTATATCGCAGCAAGCGACAGTGATGCCAGATGGGTACGCAACATACAGGAAAACCCGGAGGTGATTCTGAGCGTTGACGGCAAACTCATCAACGCGCGCACTTCACAGGTTGTTGTACAAAACGAAATCTATAAAGTTGCTGAACAATACGTACAGAAGTACGAGATGGAACAGGAAGAATTTGTCGAAGCCGAAGACGGGATCGCCTTCCGTTTAAGTCCGCGCTGACACAACCATGTCCCTGGGGTTAACGTGGGCAAACGTGTTAACCGGGTTGCGTCTGGCCAGCCTGCCGCTTATTGCCTACAGCATATTCAACCAATACTGGCTTGTTGCCGCCTTGCTGTTCACCCTCGCTGTGATTACAGATGTTTATGACGGCAAAATCGCCCGCAAACTGGGACAGACCAGCCCCTTAGGTGGATTGTTTGATCACGGTACAGACGCGTTGTTCGTCAGTGTCTGTTGTGGCTGTCTGAGCGTGCTGGGCTATATCAACCCCTGGCTGCCGTGGCTCATCGCCCTGGCCTTTACCCAATACATGCTCGATTCGAAAGCGCTCGCCGGCGTGGCCCTGCGCATGAGTATGATCGGCCGCAACAACGGTATTGCTTATTATGTGCTGGTTGGCGTTGTTATTGGCGCCCAGGTACTCAACTGGGAATGGCTGCTCGTCGCTGCCGCTTACCTTGCCTGGTTGCTTGTCTTCAGCACTGTGTTGTCCATGGGCGATAGGCTTGTGTCTCTCGTAAAATCCCGCTGAACCCTTGATGACTCAGGTTTTATCCGCTTTCAACTCCACCTTGTTGCCTTCTGGGTCAACAAAATAGATCGAAGGCCCGAAACCCTGGGATCCATAGATGTTGCCAGCAGCCTCGCCGCTAACGCCATGCTTGTGCAACATGTCCAGAATATCACTTTCGTTGTACGGGGTTATCCGCACACAGAAGTGATCCATATTGGCGCCAGACACTTCTGGCGCGGCAATGATATCCAGCAGACTGTGGCCAATGCGCAGCTGCCACAGGAAATCTCCCACAGTGCGTTCCACCGGCACGCCAAACAGCCGACTGTAGAAGTCTGCCAGCGCCTGCGGGTTCGCCGAGCGCAGCACAACATGATCCAGGCCAACAATTTCAAAAGGTCGCTTATCCATCAGCTTTCCGGCTTATCCAGCAATCTGGTACGCAAGGCTCTTGAACTCATGGCTGAACGGGTGCCAGAAACCCGGCATACGCTGAGTGGAACACATGCCGGTGATACCCGCTTGCGGCGCCATCCACGAGTGCGTGCCCGCCATGCCGCCCCAATGGTATTCGTTTTGTGAACCTGCCGGTTCACCGGGTTGCAGCGTCTCATGTAATGCAAAACCAAGCCCAAATACCGTGCCGGGCATATCCCACATCGGAAAAGAGACGCCAACGCCTGGCGCAAGCTGATTGGTACGCATCAGCTGCAACGTCTGCGGCTGCAGCAGCTGCACCCCCTGCCAGCTGCCATCATTCACAATAGCGCGGATAAAAGTCATGTAGTCACTCATGGTAGACACCAGACCGCCACCACCACTGAGCAGCTTACGTGGGTTGTTGTATGAGCCTGAAACCGGATCGTCCACCTTGACCATACCCGGTTTCATGGGATCGAACAGGTCTGTTGGGGCATACATGGTGATAAATCGGTCAGCTTTTTCGGGTGGCACCCAGAAATCTGTATCAACCATACCTAACGGGTTAAATATGCGGCTTTTCAGAAATTCATCAAACCGCTGGCCGCTGAGCACTTCGATAAGGCGTGCGCAGACATCGGTTGCTACAGAATAACGCCAGCTGGCGCCCGGTTCATAGGCCAGCGGCAGGGTAGCCGCCCGACTGCAGAATTCTTCCAGATCGACGCTGAAATCGCCCAGCACATTCAGCGTGCCGGCGTAGGCCTGATCCACCACCGATTCCGGTTCAATGAAACCGTAACTGAGACCGGCGCTGTGGCTGAGAATATGCCTGATCAGAATGGGCTGGGAGGCCGCCTGCACATCGTCCGCCGTTTTTGCATCCGGCAGAAGCACCTTCGGGTCCGCAAACTCTGGCATGTAGCGGGATAACTCATCCTCCAGCTTAAACCTGCCTTCTTCGAACAGCATCATCAGAGCCACCGACGTCACAATTTTGGTATTGGAGTACATACGGTAGATGGCGTCATCCGTTAACGGCGCACCGCTGTCTTTGTCCATGTAACCAAAGGTTTTGTAGTCGAGGATATCGGTACCCCGCATGATAATGGTGCTGATGCAGGACAGAATGTCCTGTTCAATGTAGCTCGACATGCGCTGATGCAGCGGCGAAAAGTCGAGGTCGTGATCAACTGTTTCTAAAGTGTTAATGATGTGCTCTCCTGTTTTGAAAGAGGTTATTGCCCGCCGACAAAATTTGCCAGCAGCTGGTAATAAACTTTGATGCCCCGCTCGATGTTCAACACCGACACTCGTTCATCATTGCCATGCACGCCTGCAAATTCCGCTGTGGTGAACGCAAAAGGTGAATAACCGTAGCTGGTGATGCCCAGATCACGGAAAAAATGGCTGTCCGTGAACCCACCCGCAACTGTAGGCACCACCTGGGCACCAAACTGCTCCGCCGAAACCCGCTCGATGGCTTTGAACAGGGCTGTTTGTGTTTTGCTCACCGCCGGTGTGAAGCCCATGATCTTTTCAATAGAAATATGGGGGTCGTTAATGATCAGCTCTAAAGACTGCAGAAACGCCTCCGGAGACTGATCCGGCAACAGACGACAATCCAGTTCGGCGTGCACCTCTGCCGGTATCACGTTGATTTTTGCGCTGCCCTGCAAACGCGTGATCGAACAGGTGTTGCGCAGCAGGGCATGGTAACCCGGGCTGCGCATTTTCAATTCGAGCAGATAATCGTCACTGAGATTACCCTGGCCGATGGTGGCAAATGCCTGTCGATCCTGTTCATTCTGATAGGGAGCGATGCCTTCAAACATATCCGCAACGGGTTGCATGATGCGCACCGGAAACTCGGTTTCACTGATGCGTTTCAGGGCTCGAACCATGCGCGTGACCGAGGTTTCCACCAGCGGCGCAGAGCCATGGCCAGGCCTGCCTTTGGCCGTGAGTTTTAACCACAGCGGTACTTTCTGGGTGACTTCCACCATCACCGCAATGTCGTTGCCAAAAACCCGGCCCGAGCCTCCTTCGTTCAACACATAGCCCACATCCGCAAACAGTTCGGGACGATTTTCGATGAGCCAGCCTGCACCGAAGAAGCCACCCGCTTCTTCATCAGCCGTGGCCATCAGCCAGACATCACGGTGACGCGGCAGATCAGATTGTGCCAGGGCCAGGAACGCCTGCAGCTGCGCAATGCCCAGACCTTTGGTATCAATGGCACCGCGCCCATAGATGAAGCCGTCTTTCACCTCGCCGGAAAGTGGATCAAAGCTCCAGTAGTCCCGATTGGCGGGCACCACATCAATATGATGCAGCAACATCAGACCTGGCTGTCTGGGGGCCGTGGTGGCGGGCAGTCGGGCCCAGATATTGCCCCTGCCGGGTGCAGACTCCACGGTCTCAAAGTGGATGCCTGCCTGCTCAAAAATTGCCTGCAGAAAGGCCACACCGCGACTTTCGTTGCCGGGTGGGTTCACGGTATCGATCTGCAGGTATTGTGATAAGCGCTCAACCCCCTGGCGGGCGTATTCATCCAGATCAGGTTGCGCCTGCAGTTGCGCAGGCCCTGAGAGCAACAGCAGCACACCCAGAAGTTGCGCGCAGACAGATTTCATAACAACCTTCCCAACAAACGAGTTGCTGACCTTGCCTAACTCCTCATAATCACGCAATAGCAACCACAACGGCAGATAAGGAAAAACCATGCGCATATCAACATTGCTCAGTTACGCGGGCGGCTTCAAAGAAGCGGTGAACGAGGTCAAAGAACTGGAGCAGGCAGGCCTGGATGTGGTCTGGGTGCCGGAGGCATATTCATTTGATGCCCCAAGCGCAATGGGTTACGTCGCTGCAAACACCAAACAGGTGACCATCGCCTCAGGTATTCTGCCGGTTTACAGCCGCACGCCGTCGCTGCTTGCCATGACCGCCGCAGGTGTCGACTATCTTTCTGACGGACGCTGTATGCTGGGCCTGGGCGCGTCCGGTCCCCAGGTCATTGAAGGCTTTCACGGTGTGCCATATCAGGCGCCGGTAGCCAGACTCCGGGAGATCATCGAGATCTGTCGCATGGTGTGGCGGCGGGAGAAAGTCCAGTACATGGGCAAGCACTACCAGATTCCGCTGCCTCAGGATCAGGGCACGGGTCTGGGTAAACCACTGAAGTTAATCAACCATCCGGTGCGTGAAGAGATCCCCATTGCCATTGCTTCGCTGGGCCCGGCCAGTGTTGCCATGACCGCAGAACTGGCTGATGCCTGGCTGCCGGCGTTCTATACCGCCGAAGCCGCTGCCGATGTGTGGGGTGATGCTTTGTCAAAAGGTGCAGCCAGACGTGACCCCGCGCGCAAACCGCTGGAGATTTATGCCGGCGGCACCGTGGCGATTGGAGACGGCCTGGAACATCTGCGCGATCTGGCACGACCGGGAGCGGCCCTCTACATTGGTGGTATGGGTGCCCGTTCGAAAAATTTCTACAACGACATATTCGCCAGGAGTGGCTATCCCGCAGAGGCCAAACTGATACAGGATCTGTATCTGGCCGGCGAAAAGCAGGCGGCGCAGGACGCCATCCCGGACGATTACCTGGCCAAAAGTTCGCTGATTGGTGATCCCGGGTTTGTGAAAGAGCGCCTGTACGCTCTGCGCGAATCCGGTGTCACTGCCCTGAATATCAGTCTGGCCGGAAAAGACAGCGCTGAGCGGGTGACCCAGTGTGAGCGCCTGCGCAACCTGGTGGATACTCTCTAACAGTAATCATTTATCGAATGTGCGCAACAGTCCATCCAGGGCTGTTGCGACCGCGGCTTCACGAACCTGTTGTCGCGTGCCCTTGAATACATGCGCCTCGGCTTGAATAATGCCGGCCGCATCACACCAGGCAAACCAGACAGTACCCACCGGCAGCAACGGTTCACCGCCGCCGGGGCCTGCCAGCCCGGTGACCGCAACACAGACATCACCGTCACTTCTTGCCAGCGCGCCCATGGCCATTTCCCGCGCAACCGGCTCGCTGACCGCACCAAAGCGCGCCAGGGTATGAGCCTGTACACCCAGCAGACGCGCTTTTGCGCTCAGGCGATAGGTGACAAAAGCGCCCTCAAACCATTCACTGCTTCCCGCAAGGCCCGTGATCGTGGCGGCAAGCAGTCCGCCGGTACAGGACTCCGCTGTCACCAACCGCCGGTTGCTGCATACAAAAAGCCGGGCAAGCTGTGCTAACTGCTGCTCAAACATCGGCGCTCCTCAGCGCAGCCGGATCAGACCTTCCTGAACGGTGGATGCCACCAGCTGTCCATCCTGGCTGAATAGGTTACCCCGGGTGAGGCCTCGACCTGCTGACGCGCTGGGTGAGTCCTGGGCGTACAACATCCACTGGTTCACATCCACTGGCTGGTGGAACCACATGGCATGATCCAGGCTTGCCACCTGCATACGCTCAGGTTGGTACTCGCCCCGGTGAGGCAGACGCGAGGTGCCCAGCAACGTATTGTCTGATTCATAAACCAGCAGAGCCGCATGCAGAATCGGGTCAGGGGCCACTTCGCCGTTACTCTTGAACCAGACAAACTGTTCCGGCGGCTGTGGTGTCGAGGACTGTAAGCGGCGGAATTCATTGCGCCAGGTGATGAACGCACTGTCATACAGATAGGCAGGAATTTTCTCAGCCGCTGGGGGTTCAAGTTCCGGCATCGGTAGCTGGTGGGACAACCCTGGCTCGGCAACCTGAAACGAGGTGTCCATACTGAAAATTGCTTCGCCATGCTGCACCACCAGAATACGCCGGCTGGAAAAGGAACGGCCATCACGCAGTCGTTCCACCTTGATCACTGCAGGTACTTTTGGATCCCCCGGGCGCAGGAAATAGCCATGCAGAGAATGCACGATGCGGTCACCTGCAACCGTGCGTGCTGCCGCCATCAGCGCCTGGGCCATGATCTGCCCGCCATAGAGCCGGTGTTGACGATCGGCGGGATGAAACGCACGAAACAGGTTCTCTTCCACCTGCTCAAGGTTCAGCAGTTCAATAAGTTGCTGCAGCTGACTGACCATGTTTAACCCATACCGTCGCAGAACTGGCCATAAAACGGATGATCACTCAACTCGTGCCGCCGCTGATCCGCGGGCAGGGCGTCGAGATGATTCCACAACAGATTAATCGACAGATCAGTTTCCGACTCCGGGTTGGCCAGCGCATCAATCATGACTGGAATGTCGTCTTTCAGGATCATGTCAAAGGGCAAAGTTGCCAGTACATCCACAAGATCGCGAACCAACTCATCCGCCGGCGCTTCGGATTTTGCTGCTTCCGCCCACTGCCAGACCGTCAGCTCGTCTTTTTCACCCTTTTCCCATGCAGCCAGCACACTGCGGACGTCGTCACGCGTTGTCACCCATTTCTCCTTTTGCCATGTAGAATCCTGCAGAGACAGAGTTTAAGCGAAAGTGGGAGAGAGCGGATGTCGTTTATCAAGAAACTGGTAATGCCGGGCATGGCCCTGGGCCTTGCTTTGAGCCTGGGAGGATGCGGACAGGAGCAGGCTTCTGCACCGGCAGCAGCACCACAGGAAGCCGTTGCCCAGGCAGGCATCAGCACCCTGGCGCCCGGCTGGACAGAAATTGCACCCGGCGGCGAAACCACCTGTTCAGATGGCACCCCTTACCGCTTCTTTGTGCGGCCCGGAGATACCGATAAACTGATGGTGTTTTTCCAGGGTGGCGGCGCCTGCTGGACGCGTCAGACCTGCGATCCTGCCGGCCAACCCACCTATACGGTGAACATCCGCGAAGGCTGGACCCCGGAACCCTTTGGGGCGTTTAACTTCGATCATGCCGACAACCCTTTTAAAGATTACAGTGTGGTCATGGCCCCGTACTGCACCGGCGATGTCCATATTGGTGCCTCCAACACTGTTTACCCGCCATTGGAAGAGGGCGGCGAGCCCCTGACGGTACGCCATCAGGGGCGCGCTAACGCCCAGGCTGTATTGGACTGGACCTACGAAAATGTTCCGGATCCGGCAAAAATATTTGTGACCGGCTCATCTGCAGGTGCCATCCCATCTCCGTTTTACGCAGCGCTTATTGCTGATAACTACAGTGACGCAGAAGTGGCACAACTGGGCGACGGTGCCGGCGGTTACCGACGCATGAACGCAGATGCCCGCCCGGACGAACAGTGGGGTACTTTCGACTTTCTCAACAAAGAGCCGGGCTTTGCAGCGCTGGTGCCGGAAGGCTTCAACTATGAACAACTCTACATCGCTGCGGCAAAAACGAACCCCGACATTCTATTTGCCCGCTACGACGCCGCTGAAGATTCGGTGCAGAAACGTTTTCTCGCCCTGGGTGGTGCAACCGACGTGCAACTGCTCGACGCATTGCAGGCCAATCACGCAGACATTGCTGCAGAGGTACCTAATATCCGTTCATTTGTGGCCGGCGGGGAATCTCACACCATTTTACGACGCCCTGAGTTCTACAGTTATGGCGCACAAGGGGTCGCCATCAGAGACTGGGTTGCTCAACTGGCCAATTTTGAAGCGCCCGAAGATGTCCGCTGCGCGAACTGCACCTTCGACACCTACGCCGGACCAGCCATGCCCCCGGCCATGGCCGAGCTGTGGCAGAGCTGGGAAGACCCCGCCAAGCAATACGTGAAGCCATTCCAGATTTTCGACAACCTTTACTACGTTGGCATCGACTGGGTGGCGGCCTACGTGCTTGATACCGGTGACGGCCTCATCCTTATCGATTCACTGTACGGCAAATGGACACGGCAGCTGCTCAATAATATGGCCCAGCTCGGGCTGAACCCCGCTGACGTGAAATACGTCATCAACACTCACGGCCACTTTGATCATGCTGGAGGCACCAGATTGTTTCAAAGCCTCTACGGTGCCCGCGCAGTCATGAGTGCCGAGGACTGGGCGCTGGCAGCAGAAACACCTGCACACCCGGCTTTTTACATGCCCGTGCCGGAGCAGGACATTGTGGCTTCCGATGGTGATGTGATTGAACTGGGGGATGCCCGTGTGCAGATGTTCAAAACCCCGGGCCACACCACCGGCGTGTTGAGCCTGGTCTACGACGTGCGCGACGGCGACAACACTTACAAAGCCATCACCTTGGGCGGGGTTGGTCTGAATTTCTCCGGCGTTGAGCGCACCCGGATGTATCTGGACAGCTATGCGCGACTGGTCAGCATGGCGGATGAGATCAGCGTCAGCGTGCCGAACCATGCGGCTATGGGTGGTGTGTTTGAGAAAGCGGCCCTGCTTGAACAGAGACAGCCCGGCCAGCCTCACCCGTTTGTTGACCCCGCCGGTTACAAAACGGCCCTGGCCACGTTTATCGCAAACGCAGAAGCCAAGCTGGTTGCTGAACAGGCAGGCACAGCCCGAGACCCATTAGATGAGCTGACCGATGTGTTGGACAGCGACGGCTGAGGTGGCGAGGTCAGGAACTTTCGTGGCGAGTTGTGCTCTATGCTGTATGCGCCGAACATTAACAGCCCTGCCGATTTTAGCCGCCCTGTTTGCAGCATCTGTTGCAACAGCGGCGACATCGCCGCTGGATGGTCACTGGCGTATCAACCTTGAAGAAACTGACAAAGTTGCGGTGAAATACAAAGACGGCAGCGGCATGTCCGGCGGCAACTTCAAACCGAACATTTCTGTCATGGGGTTACCGCTCCCCAGGAGCTATCGCCAATCACCCATGTCAAATCTGGCCGCCAAAGACCCCAAAGTGCTGCGCTGTACCGACATGCAGATTGCAGTGGACAAAAAAGACGTTGTTCTCACCTACGATAATGCTGACAAAGAAAAACTGGTCAAAGGTGAACATCGGGGCCGCACCAGCAAGTGGTCAAAGAAGAAAATCGAACAACGCTACAAAACACCCGAGCGCAGCGTGAACAAAACGTGGACACTGCGCGACGATGGTCGACTGCTGGTATCCGTGAAGCTGAACCCAAGGGGAGACAAGGCGCGGACTTATAACCGTGTGTTTGATCGGGTTGAGCCGGAATAACAGACTGTTAATCACTTTGCATCACAGGCAGCCCACTGTCTTCTGAGCAACCGCGGATAATCTGCCTCCAGACAGGGTTTTTGATTGCTTTCCCAGGCATTGCTTTTTTCTTAAGGAGGGCATTGTCGACCCAGCCAGGTAACGATGCGCTATGTTCGCGGGCAACATCCAGCGCCGATCTGCCAGCGACATCTGGCAGATTTGGGTCAGCGCCGCGGTCGAGCAGAAGGCGGATGGCCGGTATATTTCGCTCTGCGAGCGCTGCATGAAGCGCTGTTCTACCGTTAATATCCTGCCCGTTTATGTCAGCGCCACGTTTCAACAATTCCACCACCATCGCGTTTCGATGCATTTTCACCGCATACTGCAACGGCACAGCGCCCCGGGAACAACTTGCCGACAGGTCAGCACCCTGCTGAATGGCTTCACTGAAAACCGTGTTCCATCCATAACGGATGGCCATGCCCATCATTTCATCGACAAGCGGCTCGTGCGTCAGCTGATGCGATTCAACAAAAGGCGTTGTCATGTTTCTGACACTTTCCATCACCTGCGAAGCAGATTGCGCGGGCAGTCTGAGGTTAACTTTTTGTCCATCCGAAGTTGCCTTCCCGGCAGCGGACACGACGACAGCATTTCTCAGCAGACCACCAAATTTATGGCGCAATTCTTTCAGCAAACCTTCATGCGCAAGCCAACCACGCAGCGCGTTTACGTACTCTGAATGAGTAACCTCAGCAGACGACGTTACCATCAGACGAGTCAAGCGCCAGAAGCGGCCTTCCAACTCAGAGATTTCGTGAATTAATCCAGCATAGGAAACCAGCAGCGCAATGGCGTTGTCGATCTGATGGGCAGGAATTCTAAAGCGCGTGGCGTACTCGCTTACCGCAACCTGTGGATCAGCATCTGCTGTAATGATCAGCTGATGATAGCCGTCCAATCCATCAAGAATGTCCTGGTCAGCTTTCGTGTGCGCCTGCCATTGTAACCATACCGACTGGCGCGCTGCTGTGCGTTGTCTGAAAGATTCTTCCGATTCAGTTTCAGACGCAATCACAATGCCCGTTTCACGCTGCAGCAGTCTTGTCAGACGAAGTGAATCCGCAACGTGCGGGTAAACTGATTCCGTTAAGTATTCGAATAACAATTCTGCTTCGCGATGATGCAGTGCAATGTGCACTTCGGCGCCATTGAGTGGTTTTAGGAACCGCAAGCCGCTGACATTTGCAGAGGATCCCAAACGCGCAAAGATTTCGAATCCATGAAAATCAGAGTAATCAGCTTCTCCAGAGACATCTCTCATTAAGGACAGAAAACTCATGTAGTCAGCTTGCGGCATCAGGCCGCAGGTATCAGAGGCCGGCAACTTCTGATTCAGCTCAACATCTGCTATCAGATAGGGGTGATTAGTGTCATCGCGGGCATAGCCAGGCCAGAAAGCATCGACTCTCAAGCGTTGCAGAAGGTCCGCCTCCATGGTGCGCATGAGATCAACATCCACAACACAGCGTTGATAAGGGGCAAGATCTTCTGCAACATCAGAAAACAGAAGAACAAAGCCATCCGTAGGACCGGCACCCCAACCCATTGAGCCGCTGGTGTAACCGGAGGCGACAACCTTACCTGCCAACTCGGAAATACTGTTGACAAAAGCGGTACGTCGCAGAGAAGTGAACAGGTGCTTTTTACCGAATCCTCGCTCATCAACCTGCATAACGGCGCCAAAACGATCTGTCGAACCCGCAAGCCAGAGTCCATTGTGATCAGCCAGATAATCTATTGCACCAAGCTGGAAGTCGCCTGTAAGTGTGTGCGACCACAGTGGTTTCCAATCACTGGAGAACGCTTGCACATTCAATTCAACGTTCTCGTAACGCCCTATGGATTGAGCTGCAAAAATCACCCCCTGGTTTTCACTTACGGCCAGGTGAGTTGCGGCGAAGTCTAACGGCTGACTCGTGTTGCGGCCATCGCTGCTGATTCGCGTTACCAGGTGCTGGCCATCCTGTTCAAGAAGCACAAACGCGGCATTGTCTAAAGCAACCAGGTCATGCACGCGATGCATTTCACCAAGTGATTTTTGCCCGACTTTCTTCATCTCAGCGGAAAAGAAAATCACCTCCACAGAGCTTTTATCTGGACTCCGGCGATTCTCAGAACCTGCGTGCAGAACAACCCTAAATGAACCATTTTTCGTGCGCTTTACCTGCATAGTGCGGGTATCGGGTATTTCAACTATGCGTTCATGGAGCTGCCACCGCGCATCAAGCCGCCAGATTTCGAAACTGCTTTTTTCGCAGTGAGGTTCACCTCGAATAACAAAAAGCACAGGGTAGCCGGAAGGCAGGGAGAAGACGGCAACATGGCTGGCTGCAAGCGAATCAAAAACCACCTGCCGCCTCACGTGTCCATCCGGTTCTATCTGTGACACCGCCGCAAAACTGCGTCCGCGACAGACCACATCAGAATGATTACCATCAAACAAGCCTGCCGCGAGCAGCGTGCCATCTGCCAGCAGCTCATGTTGAACAATACGATCCTGATATTCGCCGCCAAGCACAACCTGGGACTGGGCATTTAGCTTCAGTGGTATTGCCAGCAACAACATGAGGATTGAGCGCAATACCACCTTAAGTCACCTGCTAAACCAGCAACGCCATCACAAAAATCCACAACGACATACCCAGCCCAAGCCCAAAACTCAGGACCCGCAGCACTGGCACATTCAAGATATAGAAGACGCCGTGTGAGAATCGCGCAGCCACCCAGATGAGGCTTGCTGTTGCCCAGCTGCCACCTGGATCCAGCCCCTGCATATAGGCCGCAAGAGTGGCCGCCATGAACACCGCCAGTGCCTCCCAGGCATTGCACTGTGCACCCCAGGCTCCGGCACCCCCTTCAGTCAGCTGTTGGGCCTGTAGCCGCGGCTGCGCCAGATCTACAGTGCCCAATTGCCGACTCCTGAAGGGAATTGACACAAACGCCCAGACATACGGCAGTACTACACCTGCAAACAGACACCACAACACAATATGCATAATCGACCCCTAAGCTTCTGCACGCGCCGCAGCGGGCGTGGGATATAGTTCGGCCAGAGAGGCGGAACGGCCGTTGTCCTGCACAATATGACAATGAAAGCGCTGCAGCAAACGCGGTTCCGGCACACCACAGGAGTGCGCAATGATGCCCACTTCCTTACGCATGTTTTTTGCGTACTGGTAAACCCGTTGCGCTTTGTCGGTTACATCCAGGCCTCGCTGCAGATCTTTATCATGGGTGGTGATGCCGGTTGGACAGGTATTCTTGTTACATTGCAATGCCTGTATACACCCCAACGAAAACATAAAGCCGCGAGCTGTCAGAGCCACATCCGCGCCCATACATATCGCCCACGCCACCTGGCCGGGCGTTACAAGCTTGCCGCTGGCCACCACTCTTATGCGCTCGCGCAAACCATGTCTGATCAGGACATCAATGACCAGTGGCAGACTTTCTCTCAAGGGCAGGCCCATGTAATCCATCAGGCTGGCCGGTGCTGCACCGGTGCCTCCGTCTGCGCTGTCAATCGTGATGAAATCCGGCGCGGACTCGATCCCCCGTTTATGAATCGCTTCACATAACTCATCCAGCCACCCGTACGCACCAATCACCGCTTTAAAACCCGTTGGTTTACCGGTCACGTCGCGTACATGATTGATCATGTCGAGCAGATCGTCTGCCGAGTCAACCTCAGGATGCCTGTTAGGACTGATGGAATCTTCACCTTCCGTAATAAAACGGATTCTGGCAATTTCTGCGGTGACTTTTTCGCCGGGAAGAATACCGCCTTTACCGGGCTTTGCCCCCTGGCTGAGTTTGATCTCAAACATGCGGACCTGCTCATGCGCCGCAACCTCGCGCAAGCGGTCGTCACTTAAACACCCGGCGGCATCGCGAACGCCATATTTTGCTGTACCAATCTGATACACGATGTCGGCGCCACCCTCCAGATGCCAGGGCGACAACGCGCCTTCACCCGTGTTCATCCAGATACCCGCTTTTTTGGCGCCTTTTGACAATGCCCGCACCGCAGGTTTTGAGATGGCGCCAAAGCTCATACCGGAAATATGGAAAACAGAGTCTGTGCTGTGCGGTTTCTCTGCATAGGGACCAAAGACAATTGACGACGTTGCCAGTACATCTTCTTCCAGCGTGGGGTAAGGGCAATTCACAAACAACACCGTTCCCGGCGGTCGCAGGTCACGGGTTGAACCAAAGGCCAGTGTGCTGTCTTCATTCTTGGCGGCGCGATACACCCAGGATCGTTCAGCGCGGTTAAACGGCATTTCTTCCCGGTCCATGGCAAAAAAATACTGCCGGAAGAACTCGCCGAGATGTTCAAACACATATCGAAAACGCCCGATGACCGGAAAATTACGGCGCACGGCATGGGTCTTCTGTGTGCGATCGATGATGTACATGACAATCACCGCCAGCACGCCAAGGCCCAACAGCATCACAAACAGTTCAACCATCAGGCTGAATGCCTTCATGGCAAACGTCATATCCATATTCCTGCCTCCTCAAATCCCCACCAGAAGTCGCCGGTTTTGACGGCACACATGCAGATAGGTTCCTTCTTCCTTTCCTTCCCTGCTTCCTTTCCTTCCCTGCTTCCTTCACACCCTGCTGACGATGCACGATTTAACATGTGAACATAACAAGCTTGCCACATCACGGGTTATCGGTAGAGGTTTTATCCATGCTCAGCCGTATCGGCATCATCGGCGATGTCCATGCACAGGATCAATATCTGCACCAGGCGCTGGACCACCTGACGCGCCTGGGCGTCGATCACATCATCTGCACGGGAGACATCGCTGATGGACCCGGCGATATCCATGCCTGTATCAATCTGCTGCTGGATTACAACGTTGACACAGTGCGCGGCAATCACGACCGCTGGGTGCTGCAGAACAAGGCCCGGCACATTCCCGATGCGCACCGCCGTGAGACGCTGCACGATAACGTCATCTGCTATCTGCAGGATTTACCCCTGCAGATAGAGCTGGAGACCAAACTGGGCACCTTGCTGTTGTGCCACGGCGTGGGCAGTAACGACCTGCAGAAGATCTGGCCTGGCACAGACCGCATGCCGGCTGAGCGCAGTGCTCGCCTGGATGACATCATTGCAAAGGGTGACACCCCACTCATGGTGAATGGACATCTGCACTACCGCACGCTGATTCACTTCGATTCTTTAACCCTGCTCAACGCGGGCACCCTGCGGGGCCGCCACCGACCAGGGTTCAGCCTGATCGACCTGGATGCCGACGAAGTGCACGGCTTTGAGTTAGAGCCGAAAATACACGAAGTTAAACGCCAGCCTTTGAGCCCCACGTTGGATGTACAGGTATTTAAAAACACACAGCACTTCGATGATCAGTGGCAACCGGTTACTCTATATGCATGAGTGTGCAACATCCGTTTCCCGATGACGCGTTAGAATTCCGTTTTGTCCAGGCTTCCGGGCCTGGCGGACAGCACGTCAATAAAACATCTACCGCCGTTGAACTGCGCGTTAACGTATGCGCGCTGGGATTGCGCCCAAGCGTTGCCCGGCGGCTCAGCCAGCAGCAGCGCGGCAAGCTGAATAAGCAGGGCGAACTGATTATTCAGGCCGACACGTTTCGCTCCCAGTTGAAAAACCGCAAAGACGCGCTCAGCCGATTGGAACAGATGGTGCGCGACGCGTCAGTTGTGCCGAAAAAACGCATCCCGACCAAACCCACCTTGAACGCCAAACGTAAACGTCTGGACACCAAAAAGCAGCGCGGCCAGACCAAGAGTCAGCGCCGCAAACCCAGTTTCGACGCATGACCCGGACAGACAAACCGGTTGCGATGCTGCAACGCCTGATCCAGCGCCTGCAACTCACGCCGGGCGATACAGATGTGTTCCTCGGCGGTTCGGGCAGTGGCGGTGTAACCGCCAATGAAAGGCTCTTTGGTGGTCTGGTTGCCGCCCAGGCAGCCATGGCCGCGATGCGCACGGTAGATGAATTTCCCATTCACTCCCTGCACAGCTACTTTTTACGCCCGGGACGACCCGATGCGGATATCGAATTTCACGTTACCCGCATTAAAGAAGGGCGCAACTTTGCCGCAAGAAGTGTGGCCGCCTGGCAACGTGGCGCATTGATATTTCAGCTGCAGGCCAGTTTTCAAAGACCCACAAGTGGTGTGCACCACCAGCCCGCGCCACCTGATGTGCCGGCGGCACAGATGTGTCCTAACCGCGATGCCCTGCGTGGTCGGAAAAACTGGCAGGACATGCCTCTTGACGTTCGCATGGTCACACCGCTGACCGAAACACAGCCGCTGCCAGCGCAACAACACATCTGGTTAGGTGTGAACGGCGCACTTCCGGCGGAGCAAAAGCTCCACACCGCGCTGCTGGTGTACGCCAGCGACAGGTGTTTGCTGGACACTGCCTGGCGGCCTCATGCAGACAAAGGTCAGATGACTGGCGCAAGCCTGGATCACAGCATGTGGTTTCATCAGCCGGTGGATTTCGGCGACTGGCTGCTATATGCAACCGAAAGCCCCGCCGCTGCTGCGGGCCGGGGGCTGGCCTTGGGTAATGTCTACAGTGCAGCTGGCCAACATATCGCAACAGTGGCGCAGGAAGGTGTCATGCGATTATGAGCGCTATTTAGCAAACACCATGAAATGCTGCTGGGGGAGGAAGTCCTCGGTCTTTATCCAGCGTAATCCGATGGCAGCCATTTCGGCTTTCACTTGAGCCTGGGTCATTTTGTGCAGAGCTTTGATAGGCACGCTCGGGTCTTCACCTCTGTACTCAATCAGCACCAGTTGCCCGCCGGGCTTCAACGCCCGGACCATGGCGCGGCCCATCTCCAGCGGGTGGGAAAACTCATGATAGGCATCAACAATAAAAATGAGGTCGACACTTTGCGCCGCAAGTCCGGGATCACTGACACTGCCTGCAACGGGTACCACGTTGTCAACGCCGAGCGCCAGCGCTCTGGCACTGATGATGTCCAACATCTCCTGTTGAATATCCACCGCCAGCACCTGGCCGTCCGGCACCCTGTTGGCAACCGGAAAACTGAAGTAGCCCGTGCCTGCACCGATATCAGCAACGATGCTGTCGCTGCGCAGAGGCAGGTTGTCAATGAGCAGGTCCGTGCGTTCTACCTGCTCCCGCTCCGGTCGCTCCAGCCAGCCGGCACCGAGATGGCCCATAACGTGGGAGATTTCGCGACCCATGTACCACTTGCCGATACCGTCCCTTGAAGGGGAGGTGAACTGGTATACCCCATTGTCTTCAGATTCTGCCCGGGGTGGTGCGCCTTCGTGCACACCACAACCTGCCAGAGCAAAGAAAATACAGCAGGCCAACAGATTCCGCATGATCACGCTCCGAAAATGATGCACTGACTTAGTCCTTATCGTTCCACGGGTTCAGGCAAGCAGGGAGGGAGCGAAGAGGATACCTCACTCGCCATTCATTTCGATAAGCTGGATGAGGTTGCCACAGGTATCATCCAGCACCGCCATCTTCACCGTACCCGCATCTGTTGGCACCTGGGTGAACACCACCCCCGCGCTGACGAGCCGCTGATATTCCTCGTCAAGGTTGTCGACCTGAAAAGAAGTCGCCGGTATTCCATCCGCAACAAGCGCCTCGCGATAGGGTGCCACCGCACGATGATCACTCGGCTCAAGCAATAACTCCGTTCCCTCGGGTTCGCCTTTACCCACAACCGAAAGCCAACGGTACTCTCCGAGGGGTATGTCGTGCTTCTTCACAAAGCCAAGTGTTTCAGTATAAAACTCCAGCGCTTGTTGCTGGTCATCAACAAAAACGCTGGTGATGTATATCTTCATGCGCACAACGTAACAGTTATCCTGCGTTCGTCAACTGAACATCGGGTGTGGTGATTCACGCTGGATAAGAAACATGGGCCGGCCATGGCGATCGTCATGCACCAGGCGCTTCACCTCTGGCTAGCTGGCCCAACAGCCTCTGCATCAAAGCCAATGCCAGACGCCAGCCAGCCTGTGCCTGGTGGCCGCCAGATCCTCTGTGAAGACCCGTCGGGAAATTTAATCGAATTGTTTGAAACGGCAGATCACTCATCAGCAGGAAATCACTTCAACAACCAATCGCATTGGTGGCGGAGCAACCCTGTGTGTGAATCAATCCCCTGCGCTTTCTTCTTTGCGCTCGGATCTGCGCAACAGCTGTAAGCTGGTAACACGACCTTCAGGTTGTCGAACGACTGGACAATACCAGATCCACTGAGAACGCCATTCCACGAGCCTGCGGCGCATTGCAGCCGGCCACAGGCCAGTAAGCACTGCAGAACAGATGTCATATAACAACGCCCCGCCATAGCTTTTCAGCGCACAATTCGGCAGAATTCCGCGCCCGATGACCAGACAGCAGACACCTCGAATCAGCCCCGCCGCCACGCAACTGATCCGGCAATCCGCGGACGCTGTGCAGCAAACCGCCAGTGCAGCCACCACCCCAATCGCCAAAGCGGAAGCGCTGGAAACTCTGATGATGGATGGCATCCAGGTACAGGTTAAACCCTCCTGGCTGGGTCAGATCGATGCTGCCGATCCCCCGGGATTGCCCAGGGGGCGGTTTCTGATGGGTGACGACCCACGCTTGCCCGGCATGCCTGCTGCGCCGACGCTGGTCGACTTCTATCAACTCAGAGTCGCCCTGCAACCGACGGGTTACGCACACATGTTACAAAGCGCATCCCGGGCGATGGACCAGGGCGCTTCCGAATGTGTGATTCTGGCCTGCCTGCTGCATGATATTGCGGTGACGAACCTGATCCGGGCGGACCACGGGTACTGGGCCGCGGCGCTGATCGAACCCTATGTGCACCCGGAAGTTACCTGGGCTGTACGCTACCATCAGGCGCTGCGTTATTTTGCCGAACCCGCATACAACTACGATTACCCGGCGTTCTACAAAAGTGCCTTTGGCGAAAACTTTGAAGTGCCAGCCTATCTGCAGGCCGACCGCGATCGCGCACGCCAGCACCCCTGGTATGACACAGCCATGCAGGTTGTGGTGAACGATTTTTACGCTTTTGAACCCGATGCAGCGGTCGACCTTTCTGTGTTTCTGCCCCTTATCGAGGAGAATTTCAAACAACCCACCCAAGGGTTGGGTTTTGATGACAGCCCCAGCGCGCATATGTGGCGTACCATGATCTGGCCAAACAACTTTCTGTAGGCGCATAAGACAGGGGCCCTGGAATACAGGGGCCCTGGAGGACAGGGGCCCTGGAATACAGGGGGGCGGAAGTTAGAACAACGCAATCTGTCGATCGTCTCCAATCACCTGGTTAAATGCCAGGCCCAACGCCTCGAGCACCGGGGTCGCCACGGGTAGTATCTGCTTTTGCAGATAGTGGTCACGATCCAGCGGCGCGCTGGCTTCATCCACCAGCTGCGGACCTGCCGTGGTCATCACGTAGGCCACCACTCTGGGCGGTGGTGCTGACGATCGTTTCACCGCCTGCACATGCGGCGGCACATTGCTGGTGTAAGCGCCCACGGGTTTACGCAGGCCTTTGTGATAAACGAGCAGATGGTCCAGCTCACCTGATCTGAACTGTTGGATGATTTCCTGCAGATAGCTGGCCACCTCTTCGCCCTGAAAAAGCCGCTCAAACAGGCTGCGTTGAATCTGCTTGGCCAGTTCTGTCCAGTCGCGCCGAACCACTTCCATGCCAACAAATTCGACCGTATCGCTGCCATACAACTTACCCGCATAGCGCTTGCGCGCGCCCTGTGACCCACCGCGCACCCGCGCCAGAAACAGCTGTGTATAGAGCTTTTCGAACTCCAGCTCCAGGCGGCTGGCTACGCCGTAACGCTGACTGAGATAGTCTGTCAGATCGGCATCAAACCGGTCCACCAGAGCCTGGCCCAATGCCGCCGCCTCGTGGCTGTTACTGCACCCGGAGGCAACAAACACGCTGTCGGTGTCGCCATACAGGACCTTGTATCCCTGGTCTTCGAACCAGGATTTGCTCCAATGTAGCAGGTGCCGGCCCTGACCCGTGATTGCATTGGCAATAGACGGGTTATAGAACCGACAGGAAGGCGCACCCAACACACCATAAAACGAATTCATCAGAATTTTTATGGCTTGTGATGCAATGTCATCACCTGCCGCTTTAGCCTGGGCGCGTTGCGGAAAAAGCTGATCCAGCATCGCCGGCAGAATGCCCGGTTCGCGCGAAAAACGGCAACCGCTTTCCGTTGTTATGCAATCGTCTGACAATTCACTTTGTACGTGTGCCAGCGGATCTATGTTAAAGGTTCGAATAATACTGGGATACAGGCTTTTGAAATCGAATACCCACACATCAGGGTGAATACCAACTAACGGTTCAAATACAGCGCCTCCCGTCTGAGGCCCGGCGGAGCTGCGCGTGCTGACAACACTCGGTGCTGCAAGGCGCTTTTTGTGTAACGCGCTGAGATAGAGGAAGTCGAAAGAGGCGATACTCGCCGCTACTCGGTCAGGTGGCATGCCCGTGAGAGCAGATCGGGCAAAGGCCAGATCGATCAGCTTCAACTGCTCAAGAATCTGCAGCGCCAGCCGGGCATCCGTTCGCGCGTATTGTGTGAAACGTGGCAGATCGTTTTCGTAAGTGAACAGAATCTGCGCCACTTTATACGGATGCTGATCACTCACGGACTTAACACCTAACGTTTTACCTTCACCGAGCACCTGCTGAGCAACGGCATCCAGGGAGTAGTCATCCATTCTGATGAACGACGAACGCAACAGGTCAATGCCGTCTAACACAATGCGGCCCGGAATCACCGCATGGCCGCTGCCAAAAAAACCTTGTGGTGGACGTATCTGCATGCGACCCCGCTCGCGCCCCAGCTGCAGATCGAAGCGATGGCGCTGCGCCACTCTGGCGAGCTGTGTCAGGTCAAAATCAATGACATTCCAGCCGGTCAGGACATCCGCATCGAAGTCCCGCACCCACTGGCAGAACAACGTCAGAGCCTCACGCTCGCTGCGCACCCGGATTGCCTGTTCAGGCATCTGCCGATCTCGTTTATCCACCACGATCACACGATCCAGCAACATCCCATTGGCGGCAAAGCCATAACAGGCAATCGCTAAAAGCGCATCTGTGGTCGGATTGGTTTCTATATCAAATGCCAATACGCGGGGGCTCATCACTGCCTGCGCAGGCAAAAGCACCGGGTCATCAAAAACCAGATCTGTGCCGTCCCCAGGCATCGGTTCGCCGCTTAATTGCACGCCACCTTTGATGTCGTGATCCATCAGGTAACGCATCGCAAAGCGCACGTCGGCTTCATAGGTTTTATATCCCTGCGCCTGCAGACGATCGCGCAGCGACGGTGCATCCGCAGGGATGGCAACGTTCACCCGCAGCAGAGGTTCCCCGCCGAAATTATACTTCTGCGCTACCCCGGCGGCATGTGCAGCCACCACCTCCTTCGCAGTTTGATCGACATAGAAATGTGGGGTCTGACGGTGATCGCGCACCAGAAACGTACGCCCATCCAGCAGGCGGCCAAACAGATAGATGATGGGTTTGCCCTGCTGCACCCGATAGCTCGCCTGCAGGATAAAGCCGGTATAATTTGCATCTCTCACATTCATATTCCGCGCTGATGGGTCTTAAGTCACCTCCGCGCCCTCGGTAAACTGCATCGATGAGCATAATCATGAAACCAGACCTTATCCACGATCGTATCACTGAGCTTGAGAACCGCCTGGAGTTTCAGGATGACACCATCGCACGGCTCAACGACGCCCTGGTGGTTCAGCAGCAACGCTACTTTGAGATTGAGCGTCGCCTGACGCTACTGGTCAAACGCCTGCAAAGTGGCGACGTTGAAATGGGTGACCCGGCACAGGAGCCTCCGCCACCACACTATTAAGTGGATTTCTGAAACAGCAGCGACAGATTGTTGGCCGGCATCTGCTTGCGCTGGAGCAGCATCCATCCCGCCATTCGCGCCTGGGCAGTCACTTCTTCCATGTCTCTGATCCCCCAGCGCGGGTCCCGCGCTCTGAGGTTCTGATCAAACTCCGCATTGCCTGCTGAGGTATGTTTGCCCGCTTCTTTGAAAGGGCTATAAACGTGCAGCAAACCGCCTTCAGTACAGACTCGATGAGCCCCTGCGCACAGCGCCACAATGGTTTCAACCGGGCTTATGTGCAGCAGATTGGCAACCACAACTGCGTGCACCTGGCGTTCGGGCCAGCTGCCCATCACATCAAGATCTATGGGCGCGCGCACGTTTGTCAGGCCTGAGTTTGTGATGCGGGCGCTGGTGGCTGCTCTGGCATCTGCGTCCGGATCAGAGGGATGCCAGGTAATTTGCGGCAGGGCTGCGGCAAAATGCACCACGTGCTGGCCAAAGCCACTGGCAATTTCCAGCACCTCGCGAACCTCGGCGCCGGGACTGCTGAAGGCGGCGGTCAACACGTCGAGGATCGGCGTTTTGTTGCGCTCAGCCGGAGCAGAAACCGGCAGTGGCTGTGTCATGGCAATGCCGGCGGTGGACGACGTACGCCAAGCGTCTGCTCTACAGCCAACGCCATGTTTAAGAGTTTCTGTTCGCTAAAGGACTCTGCCAACAATTCCAATCCAACCGGTACATCATGGACAAACCCCACCGGCACAGAGATGGCCGGCAGACCCGAGTTGGCCGCCAGCCGACAGTTGGTACCCATCTGCTCCGCACCAATCGGTGCGGCTATCTGACGAATAGTCGGGTAAGCAAGTGCATCCAGATTGTGCTGCGCCAGGAGACTCAGCAGCGCGCGCCGGATGACGTCGCGCTGTGCACGCTCCTGCCAGTAGGTCAGCCAGGTGTCATCTCCCATGCTGGCTGACGCCTGCAGCGATGCGGTAACGCTTACATGTGCCCGGCCGTCAGCCAGGAGTGCGTCAATATTGGCATATCCCAGTTCCGGGTTAGCCTGCAGATAGGCATTGATGTCGTATTTGAAATCATGGATCAGCACAAAGTGGCCATTCAACGGCTGCTGCAATGCGCTCACCAGTTCCGGCGCGGGAAGTTCCTGCAGCTGCCAGCCGGCATGATCGGCCAGCCTGTTCAGGCCTTCCCGCACACACCGCGCAACTGGCTGATCTTCGACTTCCTGCTGCATCCAGTCTGCCAGTACACCAATGCGCGCGTGATTGCGAGGTGCAAGGTTTGCATAATAACTGTCGGGCAACTTTCCGGCGCTTTCCGCGGTCTGTTGATCTGCCGGGTCGAAACCCACCGTGACATCCAGCACATGAGCAAGATCTTTAACTGACCGCGCCAGCGGCCCACCGATGTCCTGCGTAGACGACAACGGAATAATCCCCTGCCGGCTGCTCAACCCCATGGTGCCTCGCAGCCCAACAAGATTGTTCTGCGACGCCGGAATTCTGATGGACCCGCAGGTGTCGCTGCCCATGCCGACGGTGGCAAAGTTCGCAGCGATGGCAGCACCGGTACCGCCGCTGGAACCGCCGGGGTTGCGGGTGGGGGCATAGGGGTTTCTGGCGCTGCCATAACGGGAGCCCTGATTCGTAATACCATACGCAAACTCATGCATGGTGGTTTTACCCAGCACAACAGCACCAGCAGCTTTCAGCCGTGCGACCTGAAATGCATCCCGTGCAGGGCTGAAGCCGGCAAACAGAATAGAACCAGCGCTGGTCGGCATACCTGAGGTTTCATAGTTGTCTTTAATCAGTACGGGAATGCCGTGCAACGCGGATCGCGGGCCCGTTGCCGCGCGCTCTATATCACTCTGCCGGGCATGGGTCAGAACATCCGGGTTGAGATATTGCACCGCGTTCAGCCCGATATCCTGATGATTGTACTGCTCTATCCGTTGCAGGTAATACTCAACCAGGCCGACGCTGGTCAGCGCGCCATTGGCCATCGCCTGCTGCAATCCATCGATGTCAGCATCAAGCAGTTCCGTACCACTGACGTGTTTTTCATCTGACATAGCAACTCACTTTTGTTGAACAACATGGTGACCCATTCCGATGCACTTTGCAGATGCACTTTGTTGCAGGCCTGGTCAATCTGTCGCAACCTTAGCCTATGCGCGGACATCGCCGTGTGTCCAGCGTTTGTGCGCGCCGGCGACCGGGGCTATGGTGTGACGTCAATGCTGTCGTCCAACTGCCATGAAACTGACCCCTGCAACGCTTAAACAACAAGTTGTTACACGCTACCCCGCATTAGATTCGGTGCCCTATCGGCGTTTCTGGTTTGCTTCCTTTGCATCCGTGGGCGCAACCCGCTTGATCACGCTGGGCCAGGGCTGGCTGGTATATGAGCTCACGGATTCGGCCCTGCAGCTGGGCATTCTGGGCGCAGCCGCATCCCTGCCCAATATCGTCATGACGTTATTTGGTGGCGTTATTGCTGATCGTTTCGACAAGCGACAGATACTGCAGCTGACTTCCGCAGCGATTGCCCTGCTGCTGTTTGCGCTGGCGCTGCTGGATGCCTTTGAGCTGGTTGAGGTCTGGCAGGTAGTGACCATAGCCGCCCTGGTGTCACTCATCACCGGCCTGGACTGGCCGGCCCGTGAAGCGATTTATCCTAACCTGGTGCCCAGGCACGGATTCATGAGCGCCGTGGCGCTGAACTCGTTCACCTGGCAATCCACCCGTATGGCCGTGCCTGCGTTAGGCGGTTTGTTGATCTACGCCACCGATACCTGGCTGATTTTTGCATTGAGTGGTGTCGGATTTCTGGTCATGTTCATCGTCATTTCCGGTATCCATGTGGGGTTACCCAAGCCGACGGAACACTCACCAATCCAACAGCTGCAGCAGGGCATGATCTTCATCTGGCAGACATCTGTGTTCAGATGGCTTATCGGCTTGACGTTTGCAGGTATGTTTTTCGCGAACTCCTATATCCAGATACTGCCGGTTTTTGTTGGCCTGATGGGCAGCAGCGAACAGGCTTTTGGCTATCTTTTGTCTGCAACGGGCATAGGTTCCATCACAGGAACACTGCTGGTGGGTAGCCTGGACCATGACAAACCGCTGGGACGCTACATGTTTGCCGGTACCGCCATGTCTGTTATCGCACTGATCGGATTTGTCGGCGCGACTCACTCGGGCAGCCTGGTGCTGGCTTTGATTGCGGTGTTTTTTGTCGCCTTATGCGGCTCTATATACATTGTCATATCTGTCACGGTGCTGCAGATGCAGGTGCCTGATGAGCTGCGCGGACGGGTTATGGGCATTCACACGATTGGCTACAGCCTCATGCCGCTGGGAGGATTATGGCTGGGATATATTTCACAGTATGGCGGCCCTGAACAGGCGGTGTTGCTGTCCGCGGGGGTGTACAGCGTTCTGCTGCTGGTGGTCTGGCTGGTCCGTGCTGATTTACGCCAGCTGGGTCATCACCCGCAAACCAGCTGAAATCAGCCGTTAGCAACGCGTCGGGTGCGCTCCAGTTCCAGCTGCTGATGCAGGACCTGCAGAGATTTATTCTGCAGCTCACGCTCACGTTCAAGTTCTGAGACTTTGTTCTGCTCCTGCAGCAGGTCCGCATGAACTGTTTTTAATTTGCTTTCCGTGCTCACCAGTTTGTTGCGCAGCGCCTCTGTTTCGATCTGCAACAGCGTGTCATCGGCATTTGACGCCGCCGGCGTTGTCGCCTTCTGAGCAAGCTGCTCTTTCAGGCGGGTAATTTCGGCGGATAATTCGGCAATCAGATTATCTGTATCCGTGGTGTCCGTTTCTTCATCTGCCTCACCGGACAGATCAAAATCGGTCAGAGGCTTCGATTTTCGAGCATCAACGGTTTGTTGCAGTCGCGCACTGATGCGCTGTTGTTCACGCAGACTCTGTTCACCTGCGCGTACCGCCTGTTCCAGCTCGGCAGCGGCGGTTTTGCGATCAGCAATTTCCGCTTTGAGTTTCTGTATCTGTTCGTCACGCCCCCGCAGCAGAGATTCAAGCTGGGGGAGCTTTGCTTTTACATCGGTGACCGAACGCTGTGCGTTTTCTTCTGTGCGCTGGGCCTGCAGATTACGCATCAGCCAGCCGGCAGCGCCACCAATGCCGCCTGCCAGCAGCAGATAGATAAACATCTTGCCGATCAAAAACATCATGTCATTTCTCCTAGCACTCTGAACTCAATACGCCGATTGAGTTTCTGTCCAGCTTCCGTGCTGTTGTCTGCAATGGGCTGGTTTTCACCATAGCCTTTGGCTTTTATCTGAGCCGGATTCACGCCGTGCCTGACCAGGTGTTTCGCAACACTTTGTGCGCGACGTTCACTCAGGTGCAGGTTGATATCCGCATCTCCGCGTCCGTCGGTATGACCGGCCACTTCAACCAGCGTGTCGCAGGTTCGCAGGATCATTGCCAGCATGCTCAACGCATGGAAACTTTCTTCGGCAACTTCTGCTTTACCTGTCTTGAAGTTAATCGTTTCTGTTGCAAGGTAGTCATTCAGCTGCTGCTGGCAGGTACCCGCTTCGCCGATCACCTGGATCTGATTATCCACGGATGTGATACCGGCAACCGCCCAGGCTCTCTGTTCAGCGGCGCGCCTGGCAGGCACATCAGGTGCGGCACCACTGATCACCGCACGCTGTCCGCTGACTTCCACACTGGACCAGTAAAGGTCCTGGGTCTCGATGGATTGTGACAGCTGCGCTGCCAGGTTATTTTCAATGGCGGACGCTTCGGAAAACACGCAGACAAAAAACAGACACAACAGCAGCGTGCCTGCTCCAGTCAATATTTCAAAATGCGAGAAGCGAAAATCCATTTCTAAAGTAACGCAAGGTCTTCTAATCGGCTCATTCTGGCCTGAAGTAGCAAACGAAGACGAGAACTGGTTCTCAGACAATTCAGAGAAATAAAAAGGCCGGCCCTGCGCTGTAGCGCAGGCCTGCGCTGAAGCGCAGGGCCGGCAAGCCGCCTGGAAAATTCGGCTAATTCTGCAGATTAAAGACGATGCTCTGGCGCACACCTGCAACCGGCACACTGCGGCCATCCACCACCCGGGGTTTGAATTTGTAGCGCACGATGGCATTTAACGCGGCCCGGTCAAAGCCACTGGCCGGTTGTGCATCAATGACCCTGGGCGAGACGACCCGGCCGAGGGCATCCACGGTGAATTCAACCAGTACCCAGCCCGAGATACCCCGGGACAGCATCCGCTGGGGAAACTCCGGCGGCACCCGCATGATCGGAATCATATCGCCATCCGCGTGCCCGCCCAGCTCAGGACGGCTGCGCGGCGGGGGTGTGATATGCGGATCCAGAACCTCGGCGGCAATACCTTCAATCTCCGGATTGACATGAACCCTGGGTGGCGGGATCACCTGCGGCGGCTTTTCTATCGTATTGTCAGGTTTTGTTATGATGGGTTCATCCTGTCTGGGTACCAGGTCAACAGGAAACCCCGGGTGGCGTGGCAGGACAGTGACATCACCTGTTTTGATCGCCAGTTCCATAATCAGGAACAGACAGAACGTGATCCCCCCGGCCAGCAACAGTGCCGGCGCGTAACGCGAAGCAGGCTGGTAGACGTGCATACAGTTCTCCTCATGATTTTACGGACGCCTGTCGATACGAAAGATAAATTTCCGCTCGTACCTGACGGCTGTTTCATGCGGCGAAAAAGTCACGCTGCGCGCGTCTCTGGCGCGTCTTATGGCAACAGGGTTGCGTTTTATATCGGTGATCTTATGTAGCGGCTGGTAACGGCTGGCACGCACTGCGCGCAACGCGCTGTGGGCAAAACCGAATTTGTCCTCTTTCAGCGCGTGAGGTTGAACAACACTGCCATCATCAGCCACAGCAAAACGGATGGTGACCTCGTGTTCACGGCCTGCTGCCAGCGCCCGTCCCGGATAAACGGCGCTGCTCAGCTCCATCGGATCCTGCAGGCGCCGTGCATACGGCTGACCGCCCTGTGAGACCCTTAATTGTTCTGTTATCAAGGGATAGGTCGACAATGCCAGAGGCTCGGGTGCCGGCAACTGATAAAAAACTGTGGAACTGGCGGCAGCGACGCGGGTGCCTGTTAACACTGGCTGCACACCGGAAATCCAGGTGACAGATATCGTCATCAGCATCAATGTCCAGAACACGCCCGCAGTATCCAGTTCGAGTCGGCGGCGTTGTCCAAAGCGGGCAACCCGGGCCGTCAGATGATGGCCCTGCATATGCACCAGCATGTGTGCAGAACGCTGAGTCATCGCGTCGCGCTGCTGCTTCGCCGGGTTGTTGACCGCCACTTCATAAAGGGCATACACATAGGAGTGCTGTTCGCCGATCAGTTCGCTGGCGGCATCGTCACAACTTTCCTCCATCGACTCGACGTAGAGCTGCTCAAGCTTCTTTAGCCAGGGCATCCACCAGTAGCTGAGCAACAGCACGCGCAATATCAGCAACCACAGATCATCGCGCCTGGCGATGTGTATCAGTTCATGGGCCAGAATGCTGCGGCGTGTGGTTGCACTGAACTCGGACCAGTTGGGTGGCAGCATCAGCTGCGCGCCAGCCAGCGTGCAAGCGCAGGCATGCGGACCCAGGCGTATATCCGGCATCGGCATATCGGGATAGTTAGGCAACAGCGCTTTGTGCAGCTGCCCAATCTCCCTGGCCAGTACCGGATCCTGCAGTTCCGGCAGCATGCTCACCTGGCGGATCTCAAGATAAACATGGCGCAGGTAGCGCCCGCTCAGAAAAGCTGCAGCCAACAGCCATAAACACACCAGCAGGTTGGGCACTTTGAGCCCCAGATGAATCGCCGGCATGATGTCCACGGGCAACTGCCATCGCAGGTCAAGCGAGCGCAGCAGCCAGGGCAGCAGCGCCATCGACACAATCCCCATCAGCAGCAGTACACGACGGCTTGATGCGTTCCTGGGAAAGGCAACACAGCACCAGAGCGACAGCAACAGTGACAACAGCAGCAGGCGCAGCACTTCCCGCAGACTCAACCACTCTTGTGCCACAAAAATCCCGGACAGCGTGTCGATACCCACGGAGCTAACGCTTTTTATCTGTGGCTGGCTTGAGTTTCGCAAGCTGCTGTTCGATGGCCCGAATATCTTCAGCGGTCAGGTCCGAACTCTGTTCGCCCAGCAGATTCACAACGGCGCTGGCTCTGGAGCCATTAAAAAAGGTATTCACCAGACGTGTGATGGCACTGTCTTTGGCGTCCTCTTTCGGCAACAGAGGTCGATACACATACCGGGCGCCGTCCGCGCGAAATTCAATGTGGCCTTTGTCGAGCAGCTTACGCAGCAGCGCTCGCACCGCGGAATAGCCGGGCGAGTCGGGTATCAGTTGCTGGATATCTGCCGCACTGGCTTCCTCACGGGCGTAAAGGACATCCATGATCTGTCGCTCCCGCCGCGTGAGATGCACGTGTTTGCCGTGAACCATCGTTACCCTCCTGTGCAGGCCTTTGCCCATCAGATCACTTTTCCGTGTGATCTGATGGGTTAGTGCTACTTTTTTAACACCGTGCTGCTTTTTTAGCATTGTTCAACCATTGGCGCAAACGCTGGGGTATATCATTTTTTGCTAGTAATCTTGCCGAGCCATCACTTTGGTTCTAATCAACTCTGCGGGCGCCGGGAATAGCGCGGCAACAGGGTGTTTTTAAGCCGGCACATGGTTACACTTTCCTGTCTTGAACATGTCTTGTTGACACACAATTGGAGGGGACCCCAATGAACGTCTTTTACCGCACCAGCGTGCTTGCGGCTGCTTTGTTATGGCTGACCGCCTGCTCAGAACCCGCAACCACAAATACACCTGAGACCACCCAGGCAACGGCAGCAGAGGCCGCCGCCAACAGCGGCAACCTGGTTGCCAGCCGCAGCGCCGAGATCCAGCAGGCCACGGCGAGCATCGACGAGGCACGCATTATCAAAGCTGAGTCATCCAACTGGCTTTCAACCGGTCGGACCTATGACGAGCAGCGTCACAGCCCACTGGCGCAGATCAACAAAGAAACCATCAGCGACCTGGGTCTGGCCTGGTACTGGGATACCGGCACCAAAAGAGGCCTGGAGGCCACCCCTATTGTTGTTGATGGTGTCATGTTCACCAGCGGTACCTGGTCCGTTGTCTGGGCCCATGATGCCAAAACCGGAGAACTGCTCTGGGAATACGACCCGGAAGTGCCCAAAGCATGGGCCCGTTACGCCTGCTGTGATGTGGTCAATCGCGGGGTGGCTGCATGGAAAGGCAAAATTTATGTGGGTACCCTCGACGGACGCCTGGTGGCGCTGGACGCCGGCACCGGTGTACCCGTCTGGGACGTTAACACCATTTTACCGAACCGACCTTACACCATCACCGGTACCCCACGTGTGGTGAAAGACAAAGTCATTATTGGCAACGGCGGTGCAGAATACGGCGTACGTGGATACGTCACCGCGTACGATGCAGAAACCGGCGAACAGGCATGGCGTTTCTATACGGTACCCGGCAATCCCGCAGATGGCTTTGAAACCAAAGACATGGAAATGGCTGCGGCCACCTGGCGCGGTGGGAAATGGTGGGAAGTCGGCGGTGGCGGCACCGCCTGGGACGCCATGGCGTATGACCCTGAACTCAATCTGTTGTACATCGGCACCGGCAACGGCGCGCCCTGGAACCGCTATATCCGTAGTCCTGGTGGCGGCGACAATCTGTTCATCTCATCCATTGTTGCGCTCAATCCGGATACCGGCCTGCGTGAGTGGCATTATCAGACCACGCCTGGCGACACCTGGGATTACACCGCGACGCAACACATGATTCTGGCGGACATCGAGATTCAGGGTGAGCCGCGCAAAGTCATCATGCAGGCACCCAAAAACGGCTTCTTTTATGTGCTGGATCGAACCAATGGCGAGTTCATATCTGCCGAAGCCTACGTGCCTGTCACCTGGGCCACCCATGTCGACCAGGAAACCGGACGCCCGGTAGAAAATCCTGAAGCCCACTACGCCAACGAAAAGAAGCGTATTCAACCCGGGCCACTTGGCGGCCACAACTGGCATCCCATGACTTATCACCCAGGCACCGGGCTGGTGTACATCCCGGCGCTGGACCTGCGATTTGATTACGCGCAGGACAACGCATTCCGTCATTCTCCCGAAGACTGGAATCTGGGCATTGATTTCCGTGAGCAGGCACCCCCGCCCAGTGCTGAGGAAAATATTGATAATCTGCAGTCCATCAAAGGCTTCCTGGCGGCCTGGGACCCGGTCACACAACGGGAAGTCTGGCGCGTACAACATGCCACCGCGTGGAATGGCGGTCTTTTATCAACCGCCGGCGATCTGATTTTCCAGGGTCGCGCTGACGGCCAGTTTGCCGCTTATGCCGCGGACACCGGAGAACTGGTGTGGGAAAGCCCGGTACATGTGGGCATTATCGCGGCACCCGTGAGCTACAGCATCGACGGGCAGCAGTACATTACCGTGGTCGCCGGCTGGGGTGGCGCTTACGGTCTGGCCTCCGGCGCGCCAAGGCATCGCAACAATGTACTCAGCGACGGCCGCATCCTGACCTATAAGCTGGGAGGCAATGTGGAACTGCCGACACCAGAGGTCACCTACCTGGCGGTACCTACCCCACCGGCCATGGATTACACAGAAGAGCAACAGCGCCACGGCCAGGACCTCTTTCACACCTATTGTGCCGTCTGCCACGGCCCGGGTGTGGGAACCGCCGGGCCGGTCGCCAATCTGATGTACGCGGGGCAGGAAACCCACAGCATCTGGGATGCCATTGTTGTAGGCGGTGCTTATGCAGACAAGGGTATGCCCAGCTTCAGCCATGCACTGAGCGTTTCTGATGCACAGGACATTCGGGCTTACGTGATTGAACGGGCAAAAACCGTCATTGCATTCTGTGAGTCGTCGTTCCGGGAAGAATATCCGGAGCTGCTGGATACCGCGTGTGAAGTGCCTCAGATAGGTGGTGCGGGCGCTATGGCCGGCGGCGGCGAATAATAAAACTGCCGCCAGCTGGCCGGGAAAAGGTTTACTGAACGGATGGCCGCGCTTTTGCGGCCACTTCTACCGCGATGGGCAGATGGTCTGACACCCGGCAGTTCAACACCTGATAATCTTTGATCTCCAGATTATCTGACACCAGCACATGGTCCAGCGCCAGTGACGGCTGCCACGCAGGGTAGGTGGGTCCCACAGTCTCGGCAGGCTGCAGATTCAGCCGTTTCAAAGGCGAGTCTTCCAGCAGTGTGCTCACAGGTGTATTCATATCACCCATGATAATCACCTGCCGCTCGTGAGCCACCTGCTCTGCCACGTAGGCCAACTGGCGATCACGTGACTGCTTGCCCAGGGACAGATGCAACATCACCACAACAATCTCATCACCGGCATACGGCAGACGCATAAAAACCGCGCCCCGGCCTGGAATGATTCCCGGCAGTTTATGGTCTTCCAGACCCACAGGCTCAATACGCGAGAGCAGGCCATTGCCGTGTTGCGCAATGGGTCCCAGATCGCGATTGAGTTGTGCATACCAGTACGGGAACCCGGCCACCTGAGACAGATACTCCACCTGGTTCACGAAACCGCTGCGGATACTGCCGCCGTCAATTTCCTGCAGACTGACCAGGTCGTAACCGGTGACCAAGTCTGCAATACGGCTGAGGTTCTTAGCTCGGCTGACATGTGGTAACACGTGCTTCCAGCCTTTGGTGAAATACTGACGATAGGCAGTGGTTTTAATGCCTACCTGAATGTTGAATGACAGCAGTTTCAGCGGCGCAACCGCTGCTGTACTCAGGGGTTTGTTCTGTAACTGTTGTGCCAACGGCTGATTCGCAACGGGGTCAACAACACACGAGCGTTCTGCTCGCCTTGCCCATGACATCATTTGAGGCTCCCATCCTGGAAGCTTTACTTTAGGCTGGGCTTTGTCTCGGGTCTGCGTACTACCTGGCATTTTTAAACGATCCTGCTGCGTCGCGTGGTCTTATTTGTTGGACTGTTCAAGTTTCACAAGGTAGTCGACGACTTCCAGCATCCTGCTATTACTGCCTGCCATGCGGCCATCGATGCGGTATTTTCCGTTCACAATCAGGCTCGGCACACCAGTCACGCGGTAAGCACGGCCTTTGGCTTTCGCCTGCTGAACACGGCTGCGCACCGAAAATGAGTTATACGCAGTGCTGAAATCTTCTTCGCTGACGTTGGCGGATGATTCAAACAAATCGACCAGCAACGGCACCCGACGCAGGTCCTGATTTCTGACATGAATGCCTTCGAACATCGGCATATGGATCTGATCCGTGACGCCCAGGGTTTCGGCGGTATAAAAACTCTGCGCCAGCAGTTCCCAGTCGGCACTGAATATGGCGGGCATACGCACAAAGTCGACCCCGTCCGCCTGGCGATTTTTCCAGGACTCGAGCATGGGTTCGAAATTAAAGCAGTGCACACAGGCGTAAGAAAACACTTCGACCACTTCTACTTTGCTGGCATCCCGCGTTTCCACGCTGACCGGCAGTACTTCGTAGTGGGTGCCTTCAACAAACTCGGCAGCGCGAGCGGATGTACCGAACAGCAGCGCTACCAGCACAATCAATGACGTCACCACAGTTCCGGCAAATCGAGACATAACCCTGATCCTTAATTTTTTAACGCGGCACCCTTCAGACGACAAGCCCGTGTTGAGGCGGTGTCGCCTCTGAGCCGCTTAGCTGACGCCGGTCAACAACCTGTGCGCCACATATTACCGGGCAAGTATAGCCGGGCTTTATGAACCCAGGCTTAATCCAATGCCGCAAAAACGCGTATTAGTTCAACCCTTCAATGTAATCTGCCACCAGCGCCATTTCGGTATCGGTCAGACCTTCTGCCACGCCACGCATCATGCCGCCCCAGGCTTCATCGGTAACCCGGATCTTTTCACGATAAGCCTTTAACTGTGCGATCGTGTACGCCGCGGGCTGTCCGTTGATGCGTGGAAAACCGGCCTGGGTGTTACCGTTACCATTGGGACTGTGGCAGGCTGCGCAGGCCGCAACACCTTTGGCGGCAATGCCGCCCTTGTAGATCATCTCACCTATTGCCAGGGCTTCATCGGTGCCGCTGGCCTGGCCACCTTTGGCAGGCAGCGATGCATAATACGCCGCCAGATCAGCCAGATCCTGCTCTGACTTACCGGTCAGTTGACCCGCCATCAGCGCAATGGGACGGGTGTCGTCCTGAATCATCTTCAGCTGAGCAAGGGCATATTTTTCATTCTGACCAGCGAGTTTGGGGTAATCCGGTGCCAGCGGTGTCGCGCCATCCTGGCCGTGACAGGCTGCACAGGCCGCGGCCTGAGCTTCGCCCGCAGCAGGGTCACCTGCCGCAAAAGCCGACGCAGCTGTTGCCAGCGCCACCATGAAAACCGTTGTTATTTTGGCCAACCCACTCAGCATGTTCATGCACTTCAACCCATCTGATCCGAGAATGTAAATTACCCCGCTGTTAACTCAACAGCCTGACCAACCAGACTTGTGGCACGGAGCCTTTTTCTCCCATGCCGACTGGCTTGTATGAATGATAGACTGCCAGTCCAATCGATACGAAACTGGCGCCAAACCGGCAGGGCGCGCGGATTATATAACAACATGAACCAAAAAGTGCCCCTTCAGGAGCGTCTCGACGCAACCTTTTTAACCAGTGCGCCAGACCTGAAACACTGCCCCAGAGATGCGGTGCCGGAAGTTGCCTTTGCCGGTCGCTCCAACGCGGGCAAATCCTCGGTACTGAACACAATTACCGGCAACAGACGCATGGCCAAAGTGTCAAAAACCCCTGGGCGCACACAAATGTTGAACCTGTTTGACCTCGCTGGTGGTGGCCGGCTGGTGGATCTGCCCGGGTACGGTTACGCCAAAGCGGGTAAGTCTGCCCAGGCTCAGTGGCAGAAATCCGTCAATCAATACCTGGCAAAGCGTGACAGCCTGGTTGGACTGGTGCTGGTTACCGATATCCGTCACCCGCAACAGCCGTACGATGAAGAACTCATCAGGTGGAGTGGTGAATCCGAGCTACCGATACGTGTCCTGCTGAACAAAGCGGACAAACTCAGTTTTGCAGCAGGCCAGCGCGCGGAGCTTGCTTTCAACAAGCATCATGCAAACCACCCGTGCCTGTCGGTCCAGTGCTTTTCCGCTCTGAAAGGCACCGGCAATAACGCGCTGATTGAACACATCCGCAACTGGCTGGCTAATGCGCCTCGTCCCAGTTTGCCCCAGCCCCAGAGTCCACAATAAGTGGCACAGTGAGCTGGGCTGCATCCTGCATGATCCGGGTAACCCCTTCGATCAGCGCAGCGCTGTCCTTCTCGGCCACTTCAAACACTAACTCGTCGTGCACCTGCATGATCATGTTGCCCTCCAGAGCACTGCCTTCAAGCCAGTTATAGACTTCGATCATGGCGCGTTTGATGATATCCGCTGCGGTGCCCTGCATCGGCGCGTTGATGGCCGTGCGCTCCGCAGCCTGGCGCCGGGGACCATTTTTTGCGTTGATGTCAGGCAGGTAAAGGCGACGCCCGAACACCGTCTCAACAAAGCCCTGTTCGCTGGCCAGTTCGCGGGTGCGGTCCATATAGCGCCGTACGCCAGGGTAGCGGTCGAAATAGCGGTCAATGTAATCCTGCGCCAGAGTCCGCGAGATACTCAGCTGACGCCCCAGGCCAAATGCAGACATGCCGTAGATCAGACCAAAGTTGATGGCTTTGGCACTGCGACGCTCCTCATCCGTGACCGCATCAGGTGTTGTGCCAAAGACTTCCGCGGCCGTTGCGCGATGAATATCTTTACCGTCAGCAAACGCCTGACACAAACTTTCATCCGCCGAAAGGTGCGCCATGATCCGCAGCTCAATCTGGGAATAGTCCGCTGCTACCACCACTTTGCCCGGCGGCGCCACAAACGCCTGTCGTATGCGACGCCCCTCAGCATTGCGAATGGGAATGTTCTGCAAGTTCGGATCCGATGAAGACAGCCTGCCGGTGGCGGTGACCGCCTGGTGATAGGACGTGTGGATGCGGCCCGTTTCCGCATTGATCTGCAGCGGCAGCTTATCCGTATAAGTCGACTTCAGCTTTGCCAGACTGCGGTACTCAATCAGGGTTGCAGGCAGTTCATAGTCCCGCGCCAGATCAACCAGCACGGGTTCAGCGGTACTTGGCGCGCCCTTGGGTGTTTTCTTCAACACCGGTAACTCAAGCTTGGTGTACAGAATCTCCTGCAGCTGTTTCGGGCTATCGAGATTAAATTCGCCCCCGGCCTGAGCCCACGCGGTTTCCTTTAACGTCTGCAAACGGTCCGCCAGCTCTGCACTGTGCTGTTTCAGCAATCGCCCGTCGACCAGCGCGCCATGCCGTTCCACCGCCGAGAGCACTGGAATCAACGGTGTTTCAATGTCTTCAAAAACCTGCTGCAGCTTTTTCTCTGCAGACAGTTGCGGCCACAACACCTGATGCAGGGCGAGGGTGATATCGGCATCTTCAGCGGCGTAGTCTGTCGCCTGCTCTATGCTGACCTCATTGAAGGTCAGCTGTTTGGCGCCTTTGCCGGCAATATCGGAAAAAGCAATGGTTTTACGATCCAGATAAAAGCCTGCCAGGGCATCCATGTTATGCCGCGTAGCCACACTGTTGAGCACATAGGATTCGAGCATGGTGTCGTAGAAAGTGCCGGCGATACTCACGCCATAACGTGCCAGTACACTCATGTCGTACTTCAGGTTCTGGCCCACCTTGATCAGCTTCGGGTCTTCTAACAGGGGTTTTAAGGCCGCCAGAACGTCATCCAGACCGAGCTGTGGTGGCGCCCCCGCGTAGTCGTGGCCCACAGGCACATAGGCGCCGGCACCCGGCTCCACGGCAAAAGAAAAACCCACCAGGTGCGCCTGCATGTAATCAATGGACGTCGTTTCCGTATCGATGGCAAAGGTACCTGCCGCCTTGAGCTTTCTGACCCACGCCTTCAGCGCCTTGGTATCACTGACACATTCGTAATTTAATCTGGCCTTGTCCTGTTCTGGCACCGGTGCCGGCAGGACCCCTGAACTGTTCTGTAACTCCTCAACCCAGGTTTTGAACTCCCAGGCGGAAAAATAATCCAGCAGCGCAGCCTCATCGGGTTCATGAGGGGTCAGGTCGGTGAGGTGGATGTCCAGATCAACATCACACTTGATGGTGGCCAGCTCCCTGGACAGCGGCAGCTGATCCAACGACTCTCTTAAGTTTTCTCCCACTTTGCCGCCCACTTCTTCGGCCCGTGTCATGATCTCATCCAGGGTTCCAAACGCAGTGAGCCACTTGGCCGCGGTTTTAGGACCCACCTTCGGGACCCCGGGAATGTTGTCGACACTGTCGCCGACCAGTGCCAGATAGTCGATGATGCGCTCCGGCGGCACGCCGAACTTCTCTGCCACGCCGTTGGTGTCCATTTTTGTATCTGTCATGGTATTGACCAGGGTGACGTGATCGCTGACCAGCTGGGCCATGTCTTTATCGCTGGTGGAGACCACCGTATGCCTTTGCGCATCCGTGGCCTGCTGCGCCAGCGTGCCAATCACGTCGTCGGCTTCAACTCCGGGGACAATCAGCAACGGAATCCCCATGGCGCGAATAATCTCGTGGATCGGTTCAATCTGCGCACGCAGATCATCGGGCATGGCTTCGCGGTTGGCTTTGTATTCCGGGTAGAGGTCATCACGGAAGGTTTTGCCCGGCGCATCAAAGATCACCGCTATCGGGCTGCCGGCATAATCTTTCACCAGCCGACGAATCATTGAGATAACCCCTCTGATCGCGCCGGTTGGATGTCCTTTGGTGGTTTTGAGCTCAGGCAGCGCAAAAAAGGCGCGGAACAGATAGGACGAACCGTCTACCAGAACAACCGGTTTTGTTTCCGCCAGGTCAAACTGCTGAGCCATACGTTACCTTGTGTCTGTCAAGTGATGATAAGCAGGGGGTTTTTCAGCACATCACCCGCTCGCGCCTTTGCGCAGCCGCGGGTTTTGCGTACCATGCCCTGCATTAGTAACCGAACTGTACTACAGCACATGGGCATTTTTCCCGTTTCCCGAGCTTCTGTTTTTTCCAACCGGACCTGGCTGATGCCAGCGATGATGGCAGCCGCGATCCTGCTGCTTTTATCTTCGCTGCCGACCGGCGCGGCTGAAGATGACATCACCCTGCAGGGTCCTGATGTTGTGATCATTGCCGGAGAAGATAAAGTGGTATACGAGTTTCGTCAGAACGGTCAGCTGCGCATGGTGCGGGTTGTGCCTGCCTGGGGTAAACCCTATTACCTGGTGCCACGGGATGATACCACCGGCTTTGGCGATTTAGAGCGCGCGGACATGCTGCTGCCGCAGTGGGTCATCGCGGAATTCTGAAAGTGCAGGCGCTTACCCAACTTGCTGATACACATCTCGAAGATACCCTGTCCCGTTACGATATCGGTGCGCTGCAGCGCTACTGGCCTGCCTCCAACGGCATCGAGAACAGCAACTACTTTGTGACCACCGATCACCATCAGCGTCAGCGCCAGTTTGTCCTTACCCTCATGGAACAACCGGCAAACGCCGGCGAGGCTTACGTGGGCATGATGGATAACCTGTTTGAAGGGGGTCTGCCTGTGGCGCCACCACTGCGTAACCTGGCGGACCTTGCGATCGAAGACGTGTGCGGCAAGCCCGCTCTGTTACAGCCACGCCTGCAGGGTCACCATGTCTGCAACCCAACACGCAAACAGATCGCCGCTATCGCACGTTTTGTGGCACGCATGCATCTGCAGATGGAGAAAAGTGACATCGCGTTACCGGATTATCCCCGCGACCGTCGCTGGTTGGCAGAGCGTCACCAGCTTACCCGGGGATATCTTGATTACGCGCGCAGCACACTGCTGCACAGTTCAATCCAGCACGTCGACTCGCTGCTGGCACGACAAGACGTACAGCGGCTGCCCCAGGGCATGATCCACGGCGACCTGTTTCGCGATAACGTCCTGTTTAATGAAAATGGCCTCACCGGCGTCCTGGACTTTCACCACGCCGCCCACGGGTTCTGGATTTACGACCTGGCGGTGATAGCCAACGACTGGTGTACGGATGCCAGTGGTTTGCTGGACGCAGAGCGCACCACGCATATGTTAAGCGCCTATCATCAGCTCCGTCCCCTGGAGGATGCGGAGCTGTGGTTTTTCTCTTCCTTCTGCCTTTACGCCGGACTGACGTTCTGGTTGTCTCGATTATGTGTGGCGTTGCAACAGAAGCACGCACAGCGTCTGCGTTTCAAAAACCCCGAAGAGTTCCGACGCGTGGTCGCCCAACATCAGCGTCACAGCTTCTATATTGATCCGCGCGCATTATCGAGCCTGTAGCAGGTAGAGCGTAAAGTACTGCCTGCTGTCGCTGAACTGAGCCAGGGATGCAAAACCGGCACGCCCGGCCAGCGCCAGAAATTCATCCGGGTCATATTTATAAGAATTTTCTGTATGCAGTTTTTCTGCCCTGGCAAAATGAATGATCTCACCGGCAATGTTCACCTGTTGATCTACTTTGCTGCGCAGGAACATCTGAATACAACCCAGCTGGGGGTTATATTCAGCAACATGAGAGAACTGCTGGGGCTGAAAATCAGCGCCTAACTCGTTGTTAATGTGGTGCAGCGCATTCAGGTTAAAAGCCGCTGTAACACCCTGCTTATCATTGTAGGCCTGCTCCAGGACGCTAACAGATTTTTTTCGATCTACACCCACCAGCATGGCACCACCCGAACCAACCGTGGCGTGTACGTTCTGCAGGAAATCCTGCGCGCCTTGCGGATCAAAATTACCAATGCTGGAACCTGGAAAAAATCCCACCTTGGTCATATCTGCCACCGCGTCGGGCAGGGCAAATCGCTGCGTGAAGTCTGCACAGACCGGCAACACGTTCAGCGCGGGAAAATCCGCATGTAAAGCCTGTGCATTGGCCTGCAGATGTTCATCCGAAATATCCACCGGCACATAAGCGGCCGGTGTGAATGCCTGCAGCAGTTTGCGTATTTTCACTGAACTGCCGCTGCCGTATTCAATGAGGCAGACATTACCGCCAAGATGCGCCGCAATATCCGACAGGTGCGCATCAAACAACGCCATTTCCGTACGCGTCAGATAATACTCATCCAGCTCCGTGATGCGGTCGAACAGCGCCGAACCCTGGGCGTCGTAGAAGTATTTGGGTGACAGCGTTTTAGGCTGTGCCTTCAGGCCACTGAGTATTTCCCTGGCCATGTCTTGTTGCGCTGGCTTGTTATCCAGAAACGCGTAGGATCCTTTACTCGACATTTTTTGCTAAACGTATCCCCGTAAACTGCCACCGATCCGGCGGATAAAAGAAGTTGCGGTAACTGGCGCGTGCATGTGATTTCGGCGTGGCACAGGACGCACCGCGAAGCACCAGCTGGCTGCTCATGAACTTACCATTGTATTCACCCAGCGCCCCGGGCAACGGTCGATATCCGGGATAGGGGGCATAACTGCTGGCGGTCCATTGCCAGACATCACCGTACAACTGCTGCACTCCCTTTACGTCTGCAGCGGCCTGGGGGTGAAAATATTCTGCTTCCACAAAATGCCCATCAACAGCCACCTTGCTGGCAGCGTACTCCCACTCAAACTCAGTCGGCAGTCGGGCATCCGCCCATTGCGCAAAAGCAAATGCCTCATGTCCGGACACATGGGTAACCGGCGCATCCAGGGCCAGGGCATGACAGCCATCCAGGCGATATTCCAGCCAGGCGCCGTCCCGCTGCTGCCAGTAGAGGGGCGCCTGCCACTTTCGAGCCTGTACGGCACTCCAGCCGTCGGACAGCCACAGCTCCGGTCGTGCGTAGCCGCCGTCTTCCACAAACGCCAGATACTGCCCGTTGGTGACCACCCGATCAGCCAGCGCGAACGGCTGTATCAGGACTTTGTGTCTGGGCGTTTCGTTATCGAATGCAAACCCGTCAGCTGCCCCCACTTCCACAATGCCCCCTGGGTATTGTGAATAATCTGGAGTGGATTCGGCCTGGAAGCGCTCGGAGAATTCGCTACCCCTTTGTTCACAATAGGCGGGCAGGAGCGGGTTGTGGCCAAAGTTATATTTGATATCCGTCAGCATCAGTTCCTGGTGCTGCTGTTCATGGTGTAAACCCAGCACAATCTGGGCACGAACGTCGTCAGCCACACCGCGACGCAGGAGATCATCCATCTGCTGATCCACGCAGGCGCGATAATCCAACACCTCAGCCACTGTCGGCCGGGAAAGAAATCCACGGGCTGGACGCGGGTAGGGTTGGCCGACGCCGTTGTAATAGGAATTAAACAGATACTCATACTGCGGATGGAAAGGCTGATAATCCGTGAGCTGCTGTTTGAGAATAAACGTTTCAAAGAACCAGGCGGTATGTGCCAGGTGCCATTTCGGCGGGCTGGCATCATCCATCGGCTGCACGCCGAAGTCTTCGATGGCCAGGGGCGCGCACAGTGCAACCGACTGCTGTCGTACCTGCTGATAACGGTGCTGCAGATCTTCTGCCGCAACCGTTGCCTCTGACCGCTGGGGGTCAGGCTCCGCGCGCATAACGCTCCCTGCTCTTTTGGGTGATGTGCCTGGTTGTTTAGAACCGGGCTGCTAAAGATTGATACGCAAGCCTAATTGTCTCAGCCTCATGCGGCAACTTTATGAACCCGTGATAGTGTCCGCGCGGGTTGATGATGATGATGTTGCCGGTATGGTCCATGGTGTAGCCGCCTTCATCTGCGGGCATCTTTGCAAACACCGCGTTCACCTGTTGCGCAAACTCAGCGGTGGGTCCCCGCTCGCCGCGGACACCGAGAAAACGCGGCGAAAAGGCCGTGGCGTACTGGCCCAGCACCTCAGACGTATCGCGTTCAGGATCGACGGTAACCAGCACCCCCTGAAACCCTTCTGCCAGTTCTCCGCCGGCCTGCCGTAACTGGGTATCCACCTGGCCCAGCTCCGACATGGATGTCGGGCAGATATCCGGACAGTGGGTGAAGCCAAAAAATACAAACGTCCAGTGATCCAGCAGACGGGTATTGTCAAACACCTGGCCCAGATGATCCTGCAGCTCAAACGGCGCAATATCCCGGGGCCGGGGCAGCAGAAACACACCCTGATCGCGCAGTTCATCATCGCTGAGCTGGGGTACCTGCATTGTGCTGTACACAAACATACCGATCACCAGGGTAATGAATACAACACACAAAAGTACGGTACGACCAACTGCAGACATGTTACTTCTTACTCCTTTGATCAGATCTGATTCAGCCGGGATCTCAACAACCGACCATACTGGGTATCAGGCCGATATCTGCTGGAATTCGTAGACCGGCGCGGGCTGCAGACTCAGGGTGAAGAGATAATGATCCACCAGCAGAAAACCAAACAGCAGCCCTAAATAGACAATGGAATAGCGGAAAGTTTCCATCGGCGCCCGCGGATTCGAATTGCGCAGCAACACAATTGCCCAGTACAGAAAGCCGGCACCCAGCGCCAGCGCGCCAGCCAGATACAGCAGGCCGGCCATGCCGATGACAAACGGCAACATGGTCGAGATGATCAGAATAACCGTATATAAAAGTATGTGCAGACGGGTGAACGACTCACCGTGGGTGACGGGTAACATCGGCACACCCACTTTTGCGTATTCTTCTTTGCGCTCCAGAGCCAGCGCCCAGAAATGCGGCGGTGTCCAGGCGAAGATGATAAGCACCAGCAACAGGCCGCCGGGATCGATGCTGTTGGTTACCGCTGTCCAGCCGAACAGTGGCGGCGCGGCACCAAACAAACCACCAATCACAATATTCTGCGGTGTCGCACGCTTCAGCCAGAAGGTGTAGATCAGACCGTAACCTACCCAGGAAGCAAGATTCAGCCAGGCGGTCAGCGGATTGACGCCAAAGAACAGAATAGCCATGCCGGCCAGACCAATCACGGCTGAAAAGACAATACCCTGGGCAGGACTCAGGCGACCTGTAGCCTGCGGCCTGCTCTGAGTACGCGCCATCCGAGCATCGATGTGGGCGTCCGCTATATGGTTCACCACTGCAGCGGAACCCGCCACCAGACCGATGCCGGTGAGCCCAAGCACCAGTATATCCAGGGGTACACCGCCGGGTGTTGCCAGAAACATACCCACCAGGGCACACAGCAGCATGAGCAGAACCACACGCGGTTTGGTCATTTCGAGGTAGTCTCGCCAGCCTGCGGCGTTGGTGATGGCTTCACTCATAGATACGTCTCTCAATTGTTACCGCACCTGCATATCAGGTGCGTCGGCGGCGGGCGCAAAGTTTACTGTAACCAGGGCTAACAGCAAGAGCGCACCAAAAGCGTTGTGCGCGGTGGCGATACCCAGCGGCAGGCTCCACACCACGTTGAGAACACCCAGACCCAGCTGAAACGCCAGAATGGTAAACGTCAGCGTCGCCAGAAAGCGGTTCACCGACCACAGGCGATAGGCCAATGCAGCCACAGCCACCATCACCACCAGCGCACCCAGGCGATGGGTCCAGTGGATAGCAACGCGCGCTTCGCTGTCCAGCAGGCCACCCAGATAGTTCGGGCCCACATGCTGGAAGAAATTAAACCCTGCGGCAAAATCCATGTCAGGCACATAGCTGCCATAACAGGTGGGAAAATCCGCACAGGCCAGCGCAGCATAGTTTGATGCCACCCAGCCGCCGAGCGCAATCTGCGCAATCACCAGCCCCAGAGCGACCTGTGCATGGCGCTTCAGTTGCAAATACCGGGCTTGGGCTACCCACAGCAAACGGCCTCCACCCTGCCGCAGGTACAGTACCCACAGCAGACTGAACGTGGCAAAACCACCCATCAGATGGGCGGTCACCACCTGGGGCCAGAGTTTTAAGGTCACCGTCCAGGCGCCAAAAGCGGCCTGGCAGATAATCAGGATCAACAGAGCGGTACTGATCTCACGGATTTTATTAGGTGGATTATCCCGCCAGGCGATGAGCGTTAACGCCAGCACCACCAGCAACAGCGCACCGGCAAAATACCGATGTACCATCTCCGGCCAGGTTTTCGCATGATCCACAGGAAATTCCGGGAACAGCATTTCAGCACGCTCCACTTCTTCTGTGGTATCCGGCCACTTCAGATGGCCATAACAGCCGGGCCAGTCCGGACAGCCCAGGCCAGCATCCACCAGGCGGGTAAAAGCCCCGAGGACCACAACAATGACGACCAGTACCAGACCGAGCCGGTTCAGATTGAGCACACGCTGACTAACCAATGTGAGACACCTTTAATAACTTCTTAAGGTCCTGGAGCACCAGTTTTGGATTGGTGTCCATGTCGTAGTGAAAAACCAGGTTACCGTTGGGATCAACGATGTAGACGCCCTCGGTTAGCGGTGACGGGTCTGCAACATCGATCAACGCAAGCGCCGGATAGGGTGTCATCCACGGCTCAGGCGATTGCACCGTCTGATCCAGCGCCGTATAACCTCGACGAACCCGATCCATTTCCCGGTTCAATAAAATGTGTAACGCCTGCATGTGCTTAATGGTTTGCTGGCAGGTATCCGCACAATCTTCACTCACCACCCACAGCCACCAGCGTCGCGTGTTGCCTTCTACCTGCCAGCCCAGCGCCTGCGTGCTGATGGCGGGCTGCACAAAGGTGCCGTTGTTGGTGGTACCCCAGCCGTCTGAATCCTGAGCAAGATAGAACACCAGATAGGAGCCGCCCAGAGTCAGAAACCCTATCATCATGATGCCAAGCAGCTGCAGTCTGTTGCGCCGCTGCACCGCCGCAGCCGCGGGCGGCAGCGATTCTGTATCCTTTGACGTTTCACTCATGAATCCTTGCCTCTAATTAGCTTTTTCTCTGGCGTTACTGATGCCCAGAAACACATAGCCTGTCAACAGCGTTATGGCCAGGCCAAACCAGGTCGCTGCATAACCTCTGTGTTTGGCGTCACTCAGAACCTGGGCAAAAGGTGCCGCCTGAATCACGCCGGGCTGGCCGGGTTCCAGGCGAATCTCTACGGGTTCTGCGGACACCACCTGCGCCATGCGTTTGATGTCGAGGCGCTGCACACGCTTGGGCCAGCTATCCGACCATGGATCATCATCGAGAACTGGAATCAGACCCGTAAAGGGCCACGCAACACCCAGCAGTTCTATCCGCCCTGGTAGCACAGGTACCTGGGGTAACTGGTCACGCCGCTCGCCTGCGGCGATAAAACCGCGATTTACAATGAATCGCCGGCCCTGGGCTTCGTTAAACAGTTGCAACACCCAGTAACCGGTTCTGCCGTCGAGGACCTGGTTGTCGACCAGGAAAATCTGTGGCTGCAGTTCGCCCGATAATTTTACCCTTTGGAAGCGCACGTTGGGATCAAAATCTGCGGCTCGCACCGGCAGGCTTGTCAGACGATCCAAATAGTCTCCCTCCAGCGCACGCTTCTCGGCACCCCGGGACAGCTGCCAGACCCCAAGGGATAAGACAAGCGGCAGGAGCAGTACAACAAACAGCGTCATGCGCCAGCCCGGAGCAAAGTGTTTCATGTCCTTAACCCTTCACACACAATGGTTTAAAGTGCCCGCTCATTTTCAAAGGCATCCACTTTGCTGAAAGTCATTATTGTTGTTCTGCTGATAGGCGTCATCATCAGCTTGTTCTCCGGCTTGGTTTTTCTGTTTAAAGATACTGACAAGGCTGACTCAAAGCGCACCCTGTACGCGCTGGGCGTGCGGATTACCCTGGCCGGCGCGCTTCTACTCACCATATTTTACGGTTTTTATACCGGCGAGTTACGCATCGGTACCAACGCGCCGTGGCACAACGCCACCCAGCAGTTGCTGGAAGAACAGAGCGAAGGCGAAGCGCTCGTCGAGTAGACACCTTTAAAAAAGCTCAGAGATACGAACTCAGAGATACGAAAAGGGGGCTGTATGGCCCCCTTCTGCGATCTGCTTGTCGAGCCGCGTTTATAAGACGTAGACGAAAATAAACAGGCCAACCCAGACCACGTCCACAAAGTGCCAGTACCAGCTGGCTGCCTCGAACCCAAAACAGTCTTTGGAATTGAAGTGGCCTTTAATGGCTCGATACAGCTGAACGATGAGAATAATTGTACCCAGGGTCACGTGAAAGCCGTGAAAACCTGTCAGCAGAAAAAACGTTGAGCCATAAATGCCGCTGGCCAGTGTCAGCCCCATTTCGGTGTAGGCAATCACATATTCTTCGATCTGCAGGCCAACAAAAATGATGCCCAGCAGTACCGTCAAGCCAAGCCAGCCAATCAGTTTTTTCCTGTTATTGGCTTTAATCGCTGAATGCGCCCAGTGGATAGTGACACTGGAAAACAGAAGAATGGCGGTGTTCCAGAAAGGCAGATAGGCATACCAGCTGGTCACAGAAGGCGCCTGCATGTTCTGAGCAGGTCCCGGGAACGCCGAAGTATCCGGGTTGCTCATCACCGGCCAGGTCGCTTCAAATTCAGGCCAGAGATAATCACCGACTATACCTTTAGCACCTTCACCGCCAAGCCACGGAACAACAATGCCGCGGGTATAAAACAGTGCACCGAAAAACGCCGCAAAAAACATGACTTCGGAGAAAATAAACCAGCCCATGCCCCAGACGTAACTCCGCTTGAGCTGCTCGTTCGCAAGCCCCTGCTGGTTTTCCGCAATCACTTTGGCGAACCAGCAGTACAGCACAAAGGAAACCATGGCAAAGCCGATGATGCTCTGAGTCCAGCTGTGCGGTTCGCCGGCCTTGGTATCGATCAGCCAGGTAGCGAGACCGGTGACCATTATCATAAGGCCTGCCGCAAGGACTACCGGATACCATCCGCTGTGGGGTACGTAGTAGACGGATTGATCTGTATCAGCATTTGCCATTGTATTCTCCAATATTCCTTTGGCTCTAAAGCAGGTGGTCAGCCACCCGTAACGACGGCATCACCCATGGCTTCAGTGATGTCAAAAAGAGCGTAACTCAAATTGATGGACTGCACGTTCTTCGGCAGATCCCGGTCCACGATGAAGCGCATGGGCATAACCATTTCTTCACCGGGCTGCAAAATTTGCTGGTTAAAGCAAAAACATTCTGTTTTATGAAAGTACTGTGTGGCAGAAACCGGCACCAGAGACGGAATCGCCTGGCCGACCATGACTCTGTCTGTGGTGTTCTTAACAAAGAAGTTCACTTCTTTTAACTCACCCGGGTGAAGGCGCACGCCGCCTTTCTCCGACCAGAAGTCCCACACCATGCCCTGGTTGGTATTGGTGATGAAATTCACCTTCACCAGTCGCGAGGTATCCGGCGTAGTACTTGCTGGGTCGTAGGTATAGGGTCCACCTGTTTTACCACCCAGGCCGGTAACTTCACAGAACAGGTCGTACAACGGCACCAGCGCCCAGGCAAACGCAGCCATGCCCACAACAATAAGACATAACTTGCGTACGGTGCGCTTGATCTCTGAACTCTGTGCTGACGTGCTCATAATCGTTACTGACTCCTGCTCCGCGATGCCTAAGCGTGTACTTCTTCGTCTGTCACTTTAGGCGGATGGGTAAAGCTGTGGTAAGGCGCGGGTGATGGTAGCGTCCACTCGAGGCCTCTGGCGCCTTCCCAGGCGCGCGCTTTGGCAGGTGCACCTGAACGTATGCCATGTATCACGACATACAGGAAGAACAGCTGCGAAAAGCCGAAGATAAACGCGCCTACTGACGACACCATATTGAAATCCGCAAACTGCAGCGGGTAATCCGGAATCCGTCGGGGCATACCCGCCAGACCCGAAAAGTGCTGCGGGAAGAAGGTGATGTTCACACCAATGAAGGACAGCCAGAAATGCAGCTTGCCCAGGGTTTCGTTGTACATTTTTCCGGTCCATTTCGGGAACCAGAAATAGACCGCCGCAATGATTGAGAACAGGGCGCCGGGCACCAGCACGTAGTGGAAGTGGGCCACGACAAAGTAGGTATCGTGGTACTGATAATCCACCGGCGTGATCGCCAGCATCAGGCCCGAAAAGCCACCAATGGTGAACAGCACCACAAAGGCAATGGCAAACAGCATGGGTGTTTCAAAAGTCATTGAGCCCTGCCACATGGTGGCGGTCCAGTTGAACACTTTCACACCGGTGGGAATGGCAATAAGCATGGTGGTGTACATGAAGAACAGCTGCCCAGCCAATGGCATACCCACGGTGAACATATGATGCGCCCAGACGATAAAAGACAGGAACGCAATCGACGCCACCGCGTAAACCATGGAGTCGTAGCCGAACAACCGCTTGCGGGCAAACGCCGGAATGATGTGCGAGATGATGCCAAACGCCGGCAGGATCATAATGTACACCTCAGGGTGCCCGAAGAACCAGAAAATATGCTGGAACATGACCGGATCACCACCGCCCGCTGCGTTGAAAAAGCTGGTGCCAAAATGAATATCAAACAGCATCATGGTGACCGCCCCGGCAAGTACCGGCATCACCGCGATCAGCAGATAGGCGGTAATCAGCCAGGTCCAGATAAACAGCGGCATTTTCATCAGGGTCATACCCGGCGCGCGCATGTTCAGAATGGTGGCGATGATGTTGATCGCACCCATGATCGAAGATGCACCCATGAGGTGAACGGCAAAGATGAAGAAGGTGACCGAATCCGGCGCGTAGGTGGTGGACAGAGGCGCGTAGAAGGTCCAACCGAAGTTAGGGCCGCCACCTTCCATGAACAGGGTAGAAATCATGATGCCGAAGGCAAATGGCAGGATCCAGAACGACAGGTTGTTCATGCGCGGCAGCGCCATATCCGGCGCGCCCACCTGCATGGGTACCAGCCAGTTTGCCAGGCCCACAAAGGCCGGCATGATGGCGCCAAAAACCATGATCAGACCATGGTTTGTGGTCATCTGGTTGAAAAAATCCGGGTTCACAAACTGCAGACCCGGCTGGAACAGTTCCGTGCGGACAATCAGCGCCATAACCCCGCCGATCAGGAACATGGTGAAGCTGAACCACAGGTACAAGGTACCAATGTCTTTGTGGTTGGTGGTAAAGAGCCAGCGAGCTAACCCTTTATCTGGCCCGTGATCGTGATGATCGTCGTGGTGGTCATCTTGATGACCTGCATGTATGACTTCGCTCATAACTTCCTCTTTATTCGCCAGATAGCGCTATAACATCACGTGGCTGAGTGATGTCGTCTGAATCGTTACCCCAGGAGTGCCGCTCGTAGTGCACAACTGCTGCCAGCTGGGCCGCGTCCAGCTGGCGTCCGAAGGCCTGCATGGCTGTGCCGGGCACACCTTCTATAACCATTTTTATATGATCATCGCGAGGGCCAACAATGTAGGGACTGCCAATCAGCGACGGGAATACCGGTGGCACCCCTTGACCATTGGCCTGATGACAGCTGGCACAGAAGGTGCCGTACACTTCTTCACCTTTCACCATCAGCTCTTCATGGGTGAAGGTCTTGCTCAATGCTTCCTGGCGGACACTTTCGTTGGCGACTTCTTCTGCATACCAGGCATCAAAGTCCGCTTCTTCCATGACTTCCACCACAACGGGCATGAAACCGTGGTCTTTGCCACACAGCTCTGTGCACTGACCGCGATAAATACCGGGCTGCTCTACCACCGTCCACAGTTCGTTCAGCATGCCCGGGACTGCGTCGCGTTTGATGCCAAAATCAGGCACCCACCAGGCATGAATGACGTCTTCAGCGGTAATCAGAAAGCGCACCTTGCGATTCATTGGGATACGCAGGGGGTTATCTACTTCAAGCAGGTAATTTTCCCCTTTTGCGCTGCGATTCTGGATCTCGTCCTGGGTGGTGGCGAGGTTGGAGAAAAACGAAAATGTGTTGTTGTAGTCATCGTCGAGATACTTGTACTGCCACTTCCACTGGTAGCCGCGTACTTCTACGGTCATGTCTTCACCACCGGTGTCATACATGGCGACCAGCACCTGTGTCGCCGGGATGGCCATGCCGATCAGAATCAGTGTGGGCACAATGGTCCAGGCCAGTTCGAGCTTGGTGCTTTCGTGGAATTTGGCCGCTTCATAACCCGCAGAACGGCGGTGATGGACCACGGACCAGAACATCACACCAAATACGGCAATGCCGATCACCACACACACCCACAAAATTGTCATATGCAGGTCGTAGACCTGCTGGCTGATGTCCGTGACGCCAGGGCGCAGGTTTAATTCGTCGGCAGCAGCTGCGCCAGTCATAAATAAGCTGAGCAAGCCGCCTGCAACACTGATTCTTTGTTTCATCCCAATATGTTCCACAATTTGTGTCTGTCTGATGCGCACATCACATTAGGCGCATGAGTCTGATTGCCGGTGATCCACGGACTGTCTCGACGTGAGCCACTGCACTTCCTGAGGTGCGCAGGCCAACCCGTCTCTCGACGTGTGTTCAGGCCGGATAAACCAAAAGGTATTTCGCACTTAAATATAGACTAGACGTCGGATCTGCATCGGACGGTCTATAACCCCATTTACGCTCGACGCGTTGTCCAGGCTGTCAGTTTCGAAGCCAGCACTGAGCGCGGAGCGATTATAGCAACCCAACAACGTACAGCAACACGAAACTATGGCTGATAACGTCAAGATAACTAAAGAAATACCTTAGGTTCGGGCTGAGGCGAGGCCCTGGCTGCAAAGCCGCAGGCTAATTTACGTTTTCAGTCCTGCGGCGGCTTTCCAGGCACCAGAATCCTGACTGCCTGGGTCAGTGTCGTTGATGGATCAGTTCTGGGTCTGGGTTTTTCAGGTTTGCCACGCGGCACACCCTGTGAATTGATCAGATTAGCGGCAGAGAACTCATCTGCAAAACCGCAGGCAACACAGCGACGGCGGGAAAGCGCCTGCTCAGGATCAATCCGATCAGCCGCCTTGCCCGCTGGTACGGGCATGGCCGTTTCCACGACAATACGGTCCACCGCCTGGCATTCGGGGCAGACCGCACCGGCAATAAAACGTTTTTTGAAAATGTTATGCGCTGTCATGGCAGACGCCCCTGTGTTGACGAGTTTGTTAATTCCTGATCAGCCCGGCGCAGCATCAGATAAACCGACTGGGTCTGCGGATGATGACCATGCCAGATAAAATAGCTTTGTGCCGCCTGCTCCACCAGCATGCCAAGCCCATCGACGCTGGCAGCTGCACCGGCGGCTTGTGCCCAGCGGCAGAATCTGGCTGCAGCGCCATAACTCATGTCGTAGCAGAATGCATGTCGGACCAGATGCGCCTGCAGCGGAATGGCCTGATCGTCAGCCAACCCAAATGAAGTCGCGTTGATAACAATGTCTGCCGGCTCATCGAGGATGTTCAGGGGCTGCGCAGATACCTCAACCGAGGTGTCCGCAATTGCAGGTTGCTGTAACAGACGTTGTGCCTTTTCAACCGTCCGGTTCATGAGTGTCAATCGCCTGATACCCGCCTGCAGCAAGGGCAGCAGCGCCCCCTGCGCCGCGCCTCCGGCACCAATCAGCAGAACGTGTTTTTCTTTCAGGCTGACATGATGGCGCTGACTGAGATCACGCAACAAACCGATGCCATCGGTATTGAATCCCTGGCTTTGCCGGTTGTCCATGAACCTGATGGTGTTCACCGCCTGTGCGGCACGGGCGTGTTCATCCAATGTATCTACAAAATTGAAGGCATCGATTTTGAACGGCACGGTCACGTTCATCCCGCGGCCGCCATCGTCTCTGAAGCGTTCTGTGAATCGCGCAAAATCACCCGGTTCTACCGCTGCTTTTTCATAGACAATCACATCTCCCAGCTGCTCGGCAAAAGCCTGATGGATCTGCGGGGAACGCGAGTGGGTGATCGGATTGCCGACCACAAGGTAACGACCTGGTTCAGCGGGTTGCATGGACATCCCGCGCGGCAATTTCTGACATAAACTAAACCTGACGCGATGGCGAGCGAATATAACCAAGCTGGACCTGCTGAACAAACCCTAACAGTTCCAGGCTCACAAGAATGCTGCTGACTGTCTGGGCAGGAAGACCGGTTTGCAGACAGATGTCATCCAGCGTCACCGGCAGCGCTTCCACAATGGCCAGAATCTGACGGTGCTGGTCTGACGGTAACCTGGTGACCGGCAAGTTTTCGTGAAGATGATCTGCAGGGTCCGCGGCAGCTGTCTCAATTGCTTCAATGCCGAGCGACAGCAGAACATCTGCCGCATCCGTTACCAGCGCAGCACCCTGTTGAATCAGTCGATGACAGCCGGCGCTGACCAGACTCGAAACCGGTCCCGGCACCGCCATCACATCACGGCCCTGTTCCAGTCCCAGACGTGCGGTGATCAGCGAGCCGCTTTTTTCACTCGCCTCAACCACTACTGTTGCTCTGCTCAGCCCGCTGATCAGTCGATTACGCTCGGGGAAATGATGCGCTCGCGGTCCACTGGCAGGTGCATACTCCGATAACAGCAGGCCGCCAGCACGTACAATGTCCGCCGCCAGCTGGCGGTGGCGCTGGGGATAAATATGATCTAATCCGCTGCCCAGTACAGCCACAGTTGCGCCATGGCCGGGGGCTTCACCGGTCCCGGGCGGGCGCGCGCATAAAGCACCACGGTGGGCCGCACCATCAATACCCAGTGCCAGGCCGCTGACTACCACCAACCCGTACCCGGCCAGATCCTGGGCCATCTGCTGTGCAATGCCGCGGCCGGTGCTGGTGCACCGACGCGCGCCTACCACCGCAACCGTGGTGGCACTCTGCAGCAGCTGCAGCGGACCACGGTGGTACAGAATCAGCGGCGGATCCGCAATGGTTTTCAGCAGCGCAGGGAAGTCCGCGTCAAACAAGCCCACCACTGCGCAGTTGTATAACGTGTCTGCAGGCGGTGCGGTGGGCTCAGGTCGCGGTGCGACGCTCCGGACAAGCGTATCTGCGAGGCGGCCATCAAGTAACGCACCCTTAACATCAGTGTGCTGCTGCATGGCGTTGAGGATGCTGCGCCGTGAATACTGACCGAGCAGACCCATGAGCAATTCTGTACTTGCACTGGGTCGGCAGTCATCTGCTGGGCGGGCGTTGAAAGAGCTGAACTGGGACACCCGGCTAAGTTACCGATGCCTTGAGGCATCAGTACAGGGTGCAAAACTGCAGCAGGTGTCAGGAAAACACCCGCTACGTTCTGATCTCAGGGGTTACGTACTTCGTCGCTGACCGCAAGGGGTCGTTCGGTGCTGAGCACCAGGCCATAAGACAGCTTGTCGAAGGTACGGAATACCATCAGCAACCCGGCGCGTTCGCTGGGCAGGCGAATGTTTTCATTGGCGATACGATCACGGGCAATGGCGCCTTTTTTGTAGATCGCAAGCACATTACCGACTTCCAGGCTTTCGCGCTCGCCGCGGTTGATCACAACCACATCGTATTGACCAACCTGGGTAACCCCGCTGAAGACAGAGATGATTTCACCGTTAATGTCATCGATCGGTGCGCTGGGGAAAAAGTTGGCATCAACGCGTCGCTCTTCGGTCGGTAACACCCGATCACCAATCTGCACTTCTTCACGAGTGCTGGTGACGGCCATGGTAGCCACGTCACCGTCTTGAGCAACAGCGGTACCCAGACCGATGTAGGTCGCCTCGCGACCCAGAATTTCCTGCGTATCAGGATCCACATACAGTGGGCCGCGACGCACAAAATTGAACGATTCACTGTCCGGCAGATCACCACGGACATAAACGCGATCACCAGCACCCAGCACCAGACGCTCTGCTTCGCCTTGCACTATATAAGGTGCAGCATCCAGAACGGCAGGTTCTACAACGCGATTCTGTACCAGAAAGCCCTGAATGGCATCGAGGCTGATGGCCGGAATTGAAGACTCCAGCGGCGTGGCACGAATCTGCGGTTGCAGGCTGACGGTGTCTGAGGGCGTGAGTTTCACTGTGCGGCCGGCATCACCCCGGCGTAACTGCAGGCGGGGCTGGCCGTCTACATAAACCAGCGCAATCTGGTCACCTGGGTAAATCAGGTGTGGGTTGTCAATTTGCGGATTGATCTGCCAGATTTCCGGCCACAGCCAGGGCTTGGACAGGAATGTGCCGCTGATATCCCATAACGTGTCCCCTTTGACCACGGTGTACACATCAGGGTGCCCGGGTTTGAGGAATTGGCCAATGTCCTGGGCTGAGGCGGCCAGACCGACCAGCAGGCTCATCGACAGTACGCATGAAGTTAGTAAGCGCTTACATTTATTCACAGTGCTACATATCCTTTGTTTTCGTTGATTACGGGTGCACTTTGCAGGTGAATACAACCGTCGCCATGACCTGAACAGGCTTTGCTTCAAACTCATAGGCACAAAAAGCTATAATCCGCGCCATCTTAGCAGCACAATTTGGACCAATACTAGAGACAGTTCACAGGCTCTAACAACACTATTTACACCATGAGTTTATTGAATATTCTGCAATACCCCGACCCGCGCCTGCGAACTGTAGCCGCGGAAGTCACCCAATTTGGTCCAGATCTCGCACGCTTTGCCGACGATCTGCTGGAAACCATGTACGCTGCGCCAGGCATAGGTCTTGCCGCCACCCAGGTTGATGTACATCAACGTATCATCGCGGTAGACGTCTCCGACAACGCCGATTCCCCTCACATATTTGTGAACCCGCAATTCACCACCCACGGCAGCCTCCTGGAAACCGAAGAAGGGTGCCTGTCGGTACCCGGTTTCTACGAACCGGTCAGCCGCGCGGAGCAGATCACCGTCACTGCCCAGATGCCCACCGGAGAAGAATTCACATTGGAAGCAGAAGGACTGCTGGCGGTCTGCATACAGCATGAGTGTGACCATCTGGCCGGCAAACTGTTTGTTGACTACATCTCGAATCTGAAGCGTAACCGCATTCGTAAAAAGCTAGAGCGGCAACAGAAACAACGTGCCTGAGCTTAAAACCGTGTTTGCCGGCAGCCCGGAATTTGCTGCCCGTATCTTACAGCGCCTGATAAATTCTCCCTTCAAACCAAGAGCCGTGTTCACGCAGCCCGACCGCCCAACCGGTCGAGGCAGAAAAGTGCAGGCCAATGCGGTGAAAAAGCTGGCGCAATCAGCGGACATCAAACTGCTGCAGCCCGCCAGTCTGCGTGCCAAAGAGGCCCAGCAGCAACTGGCGGAGCTGCAGGCCGATGTCCTGATTGTTGCTGCTTACGGTTTGATCCTGCCGCCCGAAGTGCTTGGCATTCCCCGCCTCGGCTGTCTAAACGTACATGCTTCATTATTACCACGCTGGCGCGGTGCGGCACCCATCGAACGCGCTCTGATTGCCGGGGATGAGCAAACCGGGGTCTGTATCATGCAGATGGAAGCCGGACTGGATACCGGCCCTGTTTATGCACAAACCCGTGTGCCTGTTGGCGATGAAACCACCGCCAGCGAATTGACCGACCAGCTGGCAGATCAGGGTGCCGAACTTCTCATTGAGGTACTTGCCGATTTCGCCACAGCCGAAGCAGATAAGCGCACACTACCGACCCCCATACCGCAGGACGAAACGCTGGCGACCTACGCACATAAACTGCAGGCAGCGGACCGAAATATTGACTGGCAGGACTGCGCAAAATCCATTGCAGACAGGATCCGTGGTCTGGCCGGGCGCATGCCCGTGAGGTGTCTGCTGGGCGACACCCATGTGCAGATACTTGCCGCAAAGCCAATCGAACAGCCCCTGACAGACAGCGAAGCGACGCCACCCGGCACGCTGGTGGACGTCTCTAAAAGTGGCATTGTTGTGCAATGTGCAACTGATCTGCTGCAAATCAGCCAGATCAAGGTTGAAAGGGGTAAAGGCAGTGTCCTCGATCCAGCGGCGGCCATTAACGGTTACCGCGATCTGTTTTTCCCCGGCGCGCGTTTTGCGAACGACCATGGGGAATGAAACCCACTCTTCACGTGCGTGCCGGGGTTTAGCTGCAAAAGGTGTGGAGCTTGTTACAAAACATAACCGAACGATAGATTGGGTTCTCACTAACAGAGCGCACTGGTTTGACGCGCCAGAAACCCGCAATCTGCTGTATGGGACGATTCGACACTATAAGGCACTGGCCGAACTGATAGATCCGTTGCTGCAGAAACCTCTGAGAGAAAAAGACTCAGTGGTCTACAGCTTGATGTTAGTAGGTGCTTACCAACTTAAAATAACCCATAAACCCGCCCACGCAGTGATCAACGAAACCGTTAATGCCACACGCAGCATCAGCCGCCCCTGGGCACGGGGGCTGGTCAATGCGGTATTGAGAAAAGTCACCTCTCTTGACATAAAATTAGATCAAACGTTCGGTTATGATGCGTGGTTGTGCAAAGCCATATACGCAGCCTGGCCCAACAGCGCGGCGGATATTCTGGCGGCCAGCAACGAACGCGCGCCCATGATTCTGCGAGTCAACAGACGCCGACTAACCCGGGAGCAGTATCTTGAACGATTGTTCGGGGAGGGCATAGATGCCGCCAGAGGTCACGGTGAACAGAGCATTATTCTGAGTGTTGCGCAGCCCAGCGCCACCCTGCCCGGCTGGCAGGACGGTGACATTGCAGTGCAGGACATGGGCGCACAATTCGCCGCGCCACTGGCTTTAGCCCATTTTAACCAGATGACGACAAACACCCCGGCGCAGCCCAGGCGTATCCTCGATGCCTGCGCCGCGCCTGGTGGCAAACTGGCTCACCTGATTGAGTTAAGCGCAGCAAGCGAGAGTTCAGACACACAACCTGCAGAGATTGTCGGCATCGATATCAGTCCTGCACGGGTCGCCCAGACAGAGGCCGTGCTGAGTCGCTTGCGACATGCCTGCAGCTTAACAACCGGCGACGCCAGCACCCTAGACTGGTGGGACCGGCAGTATTTTGATCACATTCTGCTGGACGCACCCTGTAGCGGCACCGGCACCATCCGGCGGCATCCGGATATCAAACTATTATTAAGAGAATCGTCGATTGCGGAACACGCTGCGGTGCAGCTGCAAATACTTAACAACCTGTGGCAGTCACTGAGACCAGGCGGTACTCTGCTGTACTGCACCTGCTCAATTCTACCGAGAGAGAACGATGGTGTGATCAGCCAATTTTTACAGCGACCTGACAACGACGCCAACGTGTGCAGCATTGAGTTACCCACCGGCCAGGCAACCCGATACGGCTGGCAGTTGCTGCCCACCGACCCGAACACCGATGGTTTTTACTATGCGCAGCTGCAAAAAGGTTGCCGGGTAACATGAGCACAGCATGAAAATTCTTATTCTGGGCGCTGGCCAGGTTGGCGGCACACTGGCTGAAAACCTCGCTAAGGAATCTTTTGATGTCACGCTGGTTGATGAACAGGCGTCTCGTCTGCAGGAACTGGCTGAGCGACTCGATATTCAAACCGTTCAAGGCTGGGCTTCACATCCGGACGTTCTGCGCCGCGCGGGTGCTGACGATGTCGATATTCTGGTTGCGGTTACATCCAGCGACGAAGTCAATATGATCGCCTGCCAGGTCTGCTACTCGCTGTTTCGAACACCGCTGAAAATTGCACGGGTACGTTCTCTGTCATATCTCACCCGCGAAGGTTTTTTCAGCAAAGAACATATGCCCATTGATGTGCTGATCAACCCCGAACAGGTCGTCACCAATCACATTCATGAGTTACTGAAACATCCCGGCGCGCTGCAGGTGCTGGATTTTGCAGATGGTCGGGTACAGCTGGTTGCCATGCGTGCCTATTACGGCGGGCCACTGGTGGGGCAGGCGTTGAGCTTCCTGCGCGAACATATGCCTAACGCAGATACACGCGTTGCGGCTATTTTCAGGCGCGGTAAGGCCATTATCCCCGAAGGCAACACCGTGATCGAAGCTGATGACGAGGTGTTTTTCATCGCCGCCAGAGAACACATTGACGCTGTAATGGCAGAACTACGCAAAGTAGAGCGGCCGTTCAAGCGCATCATGATTGCCGGCGGTGGTAACGTCGGCGCACGCCTTGCCCAGGCGGTGGAAAATGATTACGCCGTCAAGCTGCTGGAGTACAGCGAACCCCGGGCCAAGTTTCTCGCTGATCAACTGACCAGAACGGTTGTTCTGCAGGGTAACGCTACCGACAGAGACCTCCTGTTAGAAGAGAACATAGAGCAGTGTGACGCCTTCTGCGCGGTGACCAACGATGATGAAGTGAACATCATGTCTTCGCTTATGGCCAAACGCCTGGGGGTACGTCAGGTCATTACCCTGATTTCCAAACCCGCGTACGTTGACCTGGTACAGGGTGGCGAGATAGATATTGCCGTCAGCCCACAACAAGCCACCACCAGTACATTGTTATCCCATGTCAGGCGCGCTGATGTAGCCCGCGTACACAGTCTGAGACGCGGCGCTGCCGAAGCCATTGAGGCCATCGCTCACGGTGATGCAAAAAATTCCAAGGTTGTCGGGCGCCGAATCAGTGAAATAGACCTGCCTGCCGGCTGCTCTATCGGCGCTGTGGTCAGAGACAATGAAGTGCTCATTGCTCACGACAACGTGCTGGTTGAATCCGACGACCATGTGATCCTCTTCCTGGTCGACAAACGTCAGGTACGCGCCGTCGAAAAACTGTTCCAGGTCGGCGTGTCGTTCTTCTGAACGGCGCTTAACACACTATGCATCTGGCGGTCATTTTTCGCGTTATCGGCACGCTGCTGACATTTTTCAGTTTTACATTTTTAGTGCCGGGGTTGTTAGGCCTGGCGTATGGCGAAAACACCGCAACAACCTTTGGCCTGGCCTTTGTCATCACCCTCGTGGTAGGGCTTGCTTTGTGGCTGCCTTTGCGCGGAAACCGCGAGTTACGTGGTGGTGATGGCTTTCTGATCACCGCACTGTTCTACATCGGCCTCGGCTTATTTGGTGCCATCCCTCTATATTTTGCTGACTCCATCAACCTGAGTTTTACCGACGCGGCATTTGAGTCCATGTCCGGCTTAACCACAACAGGGGCAACCGTGATTACCGGGCTCGATGAGCTGCCGCGCTCTCTGCTTATCTATCGACAGCTGCTGCAGTGGTTGGGCGGCATGGGCATCATTGTTCTTGCAGTCGCCATATTTCCCATGTTGGGCATTGGGGGTATGCAGTTGTATCGCACAGAATCCCCGGGACCACTGAAAGATAACAAGCTGACGCCTCGTATCACGGAAACAGCCAAGGCGTTATGGTATATCTACCTGAGTCTGACCATCGCCTGTGCATTGGCATACTGGGCGGCAGGCATGACGCCGTTTGATGCGATCAGCCATAGCTTTTCGACCGTGGCCATCGGTGGTTTCTCCACCCACGATGCCAGCATGGGATACTTTGCCAGCCCGCTGATTGAAAGTGTGGCCATTGTGTTCATGCTTTTGTCAGGTATCAACTTCGGCTTGCACTTCCTGGTGTGGCGACGGCGAAACCCGTTGTACTATTTTCAGGATGCCGAGGTTAAGACCTATCTGGCTGTGCTGGCCGTGGTTGCAGTGATTGTCTGCAGCGTACTGTACAACAACCCCCTGCCGGGCGTTTCGCCGATTCGGGATGGTTTGTTTCAAACCGTTTCGATTGCCACCACCACCGGTTTCACAACCCAGAATTTCAGCCTGTGGCCTTCGGTAACCCCCATACTTTTACTGTTAGCCGCTTTTGCCGGAGGCTGTGCCGGCTCCACTGCAGGTGGCATAAAAATGATTCGCGTGCTGATGATTTATCTGCAGGGTATGCGCGAGGTTAAGCGCCTGATCCACCCCAACGGCGTGTTTCCGATAAAACTCAATAACTCACCTGTATCAGATCGGCTGATACAGGCTGTCTGGAGTTTTTTCAGCGTCTATGTGATTGTTTTCCTGCTGATGGTTACCGCGGTCATGTTGGTGGGTGACCTGGATTTTGTCACCGCGTTTTCCGCCGTCGGAGCCAGCCTCAACAATCTGGGTCCGGGCCTGGGTGACGTGGCTTTGAACTACGCCAGCCTGCCGGCATCAGTGAAGTGGCTGCTGATGTTCACCATGATGCTGGGGCGCCTGGAAATTTTCACGCTGCTGGTGCTTCTGACACCTGCTTACTGGCGGCGATAGACGCTTTCCCGACCATCTTTTGGCGGCCGCTTGAAGCGTTTGTATTCCCACTGATACTGCTCCGGTGCTCTGCGCACCACCCGCTCTATGCTGCGATTCAACACTGCCGCGCAACCCTGGGCATCAAGACCTTCAACAGGATCAAGCAGGGGTTCAAACCGCGCAACGTAACCATATCCCGAATCGGTCTGTTGCCGCTGCACAGCAGCGATGAGTACATGAGGCGCTGTTTTATCAATCAGACGATGCACCAGGCTCATGGTCAGGGCCGGATGGCCAAAGAAATCGGCGTATACGCCGCCTGCGTTCCGGTCCGGCACCTGGTCCGGCAGAATCGCAACCAGTTTGCCCTGTTTAAGCACACGCAGAATTTTACGCATCCCGGCGGTATCAATAGCAAACAGCGCGCCACCAAAACGTTCCCGCGCAGACAGAATTGCCGGCTCCAGCGCAGCCACCTTGGGCGGTGCGTATAGGGCCGCCACGCTGTAGTTGAGGCCCAGAAACGCGCACAGCAACTCCCAGTTACCAAAATGAGGCACCAGCAGCAGCACACCTCGATCACTGTCATAACATTCTTTCAGCAGGTCTTCACCTTCAACGCGCAGTATCTGTGCCATCAGGGTCTGCTCCGGCCAGTGCGCCATCTGGGCAAACTCAAACAGCAGCAGCACCATGTCCGTAAGGCTCCTGCGTACGAGAATTTTGACTTCACGTTCGCTGAGCTCGGGGAAGCACAAGGCAATGTTGACCCGGGTAACTTTTGCCGCATCGCTGTCAATCAGAAGCAGCAGCCGTGCGGCCAGACCGGCAAGGCGCAATGCCATCCGCGGTGAAGGAAGTTGAGCCAGCCACAGACCGAAGCGGATAATCTGTGACACTATTGAATTCTCTGGCATGACACTACTTTATTACATCAATGGCTCTAAAAGTTGACAAAACACTGCGTCTCATCCTGCTCGACCGGGATGGGGTGATCAATGAAGATTCACCGGATTTCATCCGCAGCGCTGCACAGTGGCTGCCCATCCCCGGCGCGATAGACGCCATTACGCTGCTGCAAAAGCATTTTTCAGTTGCCGTGTGCACAAATCAGTCCGGCATTGGCAGGGGTTACTTTGACGCAGGTACCCTGCATCAGATGCATCAGAAAATGAATGATTTGATCAAGGCAGCTGGGGGCCAGCCGGTAGACGTCTTTTTCTGTCCGCATCACCCTGATGCAGGCTGCGACTGCCGAAAACCCGAACCGGGATTGCTGCGGACCGCTATGGCTGCGCAGAATCACAAAGCAGCACACACTCTTTACGTGGGCGATTCTGAAAAGGATCTGCTGGCCGCCGACGCAGCTGGCTGCCATGCCGGCCTGGTGTTGACCGGCAAAGGCAAACAAACGCATGCCACTGCAGTCGGGCAGGCCTGTAAGCGGGTAGAGCCAGACCTGATGGCATTAGCCAGAACGCTGACCAGATAACGGTCAGACGTCCAGGTTAACCACGGAAAGGGCGTTGGTTTCTATGAACTCCCGGCGTGGTTCAACCTGATCGCCCATCAGGGTGGTGAATATCTGATCCGCACCAATGGCGTCATCTACCGTCACCTGTAACATGCGGCGCACATTGGGGTCCATGGTGGTTTCCCAGAGCTGGGATGGGTTCATCTCGCCCAAGCCTTTATAGCGCTGGATATCCACTCCTCTTCGGGCTTCTGCAATAAGCCAGTTGTAGGCATCATGAAAGTGATTCACAGCCTGTGTTTTCTCTCCACGCTGTACGTATGCGCCTTCACCCAACAGGTCATCTAAGGCGTCCACCATTGCGCCAATGGCGCGATAGTCGGCACCCATGAAAAATCCATGATTAAACACCAACCTTTCTGTTGTGCCCTTCAGCAGAATGTTTACCGTGGGAATATAGACCTGGTGTTCACTATCAAAACTCAGCTCAACACCTGAATTGTTTCCAACCCCATCAGCCAACAATTCTTTAAAGCGGTCGGCCCAGGCTTGCATATCCGTTTCTGACTGCAACAGCTCAGAGGTAACCTTCGGCAGGCGCAGCAGCAACTCGGAAACAACTTCGGGATACTTCCTTTCCAGTCTATTCAGACGCTTCAGCACATCCTGAAGTTGCACAACCAGCGCCTCAAGGGCTTCACCCTGAATGGCTGGGGCTTCATTGTTGACAAACAACCTGGCGTCCTGCAGAGCCAGTTCAAGGAAGTAGGCTGTCAGCTCGTCATCGTCTTTGACGTAACGTTCCTGCTTACCTTTTTTGGCTTTATACAGAGGGGGCTGTGCAATAAAGATGTGACCCCGCTCCAACAGTTCGGGCATCTGACGAAAGAAAAATGTTAGAAGCAATGTGCGGATGTGCGATCCATCAACATCAGCATCGGTCATGATGACCACGCTGTGATAGCGCAGCTTGTCGATATTGAATTCATCCCGACCAATGCCACAGCCCAGAGCTGTCACGAGTGTGCCCACTTCCTGGGAGCCGAGCATTTTGTCGAAACGCGCTTTCTCTACGTTCAGAATTTTTCCACGCAGAGGCAGAATGGCCTGGGTGCGTCGATCGCGACCCTGCTTGGCCGACCCACCCGCGGAGTCACCCTCAACCAGGAACAGCTCCGAAAGCGCTGGATCCTTTTCCTGACAATCCGCCAGTTTGCCGGGCAGCCCGGCAATATCCAGCGCGCCTTTCCGGCGGGTCATTTCGCGCGCTTTGCGTGCGGCTTCACGGGCACGGGCCGCGTCAATCATCTTGCCAACCAGGGCGCGCGCGTCCTGGGGGCGTTCATCCAGATACTCAGCAAAATGTTTGTACAGTTCCTGCTCCACCGCTGTTTTCACTTCGCTGGAGACCAGTTTTTCTTTGGTCTGAGATGAAAATTTAGGGTCAGGTACCTTGACAGATATCACGGCGGTCAAACCTTCTCGGGCATCATCACCCGTCGTGGTGACCTGGGCCTTTTTCAGCAACCCCTCGCGTTCGATGTAGGTGTTCAAGGTGCGCGTCAGCGCGGCTCGGAAACCAGCCATGTGGGTGCCGCCATCACCCTGGGGAATGTTGTTGGTATAGGCAAAAACCTGTTCCTGGAACGAATCATTCCACTGCATGGCCACTTCAACGCCGATGCCGTCGTCCCGCTGTACGTTAAAATGGAATTCATCGTTAACCGTGGCTTTATTCCGATTCAGATACTCCACAAAGGCTTTCAGGCCGCCTTCATAATAAAAAAGGTCTTCTTTGCCCGTTCGTTCGTCAATTAAGTTGATGCGAACGCCGGAATTCAGGAAAGCGAGTTCGCGTAGCCGTTTTGCCAGGATTTCATACTGGAATACGGGGTTAGGGAAAGTCTCCGGTGACGGCTTGAAGTAGCATTCCGTACCTTTCTGGTCCGTTTCACCCACTTCTCTCACAGGCGCTTGCGGCACGCCGTCTCGATATTCCTGCTCATAAACCTTGCCGTCACGGCGTACCGTCAGGAGAAGACGCTCTGAAAGGGCATTGACCACGGAAACGCCAACGCCATGCAGACCACCAGAGACTTTGTAACTGTTCTCGTCAAATTTACCCCCGGCATGCAGGGTGGTCATGATCACTTCCGCTGCACTGACATTTTCTTCCGGATGGATGTCGACGGGGATACCCCGACCGTTATCTTTGACTGTAATTGCCTCTTCCGGATGCATGATGACAAATACTTCATCACAGTAGCCTGCCAACGCTTCATCAATGGCGTTATCCACCAGCTCCTGCACCATGTGGTGCAGACCGGTGCCGTCTTCTGTATCCCCAATATACATACCGGGGCGTTTGCGCACCGCATCCAGGCCCCGTAGTACGGTGATACTGCCTGAATCGTAATTTTTTTCGTCTGACATAACGTCCTTTGCCCTATTGGGTTACGGATAGAGGAGCTATCCGGCCTTGTTCCACGTGGAACACTTTCAGGTCAGGTAACTGCTTTACCCAATCTGCATTTAAATCCAACGCATCCGTCGATGTTGCAACCACCTGGCAATTTAATGTCAGCAGTGTTTTCACAAGCTGTTGCCACCTGTTGCTATCCAACTCCGCGCCAAAATCGTCAATCAGAAATACCAGTTGCTGGCCAATCCGATCGTTCAAAAGTTTCGCCTGACCCAGTAACGCGGCGCTGGCAATCAGTTTTGCCTGTCCCCTGGATACCACATCGACTGCCGCGTGCCCGTCCGCTGTAAACAACAGATCACCCCGATGCGGCCCCCTTTGAGTAGCCCCGAATTTTACATCGCGCGCATAAGATTCGCTCATTTTTTTATCAGCCTCCGCCGCAGATCCGAGCCCTCCCCAGTCGTAGGACAAAGCAATGTTCAGGCTCGGATTCAGTTCCGCCATCAGTGTGCGCAATACAGCAGCCAGCTCATCAACGTAAGCCGCCCGGGACACACTGATCCCTCTGGCATACGTCCGATACTGATGAAACCAGGGATCGTCCGTCGGCGTGGATTGAGGATCATCCTGCTGCTTGAGCCAGGCGTTACGTTGGCTGAGCACCCGGCGATAAGATGCCGAGGCGCTGAGAAAAGATTGTTCCACGTGAAACAAACCCCAATCCAGGAATGCCCTGCGACCCCCGGGAGAGCCCAGAATGAGTTCTGCAGCCTCCGGCAACAGAGTCTGTATGGGTAAGACCTGCGCCAGAGCAGACGCTTTAGAGGTTTTTTCTCCGGCTACGCGTAATTCCGTTGCGCCACTTATAAAGCGCTGCGTACCCAACCGGGTGACGACCCCACTATCGGACACCACCTCACCTGTAACCACCAGATAGGGTTTATCCTGCTGCACAACCGGGACAATTCTGTGCGTTCTGAATGACCGTCCACGCGCTAACACGTGTATTGCTTCAAGGAGCGCTGTCTTTCCAGCCCCGTTATCTCCGGAGAGGAAGTTGAAGCCGGAACTGAGCTCAATGTCCTGGTCAGCCAGATTCCGGAAATTAACAACGTGCAAGCGCTGAAGATGCACTTGTTTAAGGCCTTACAGCCTCATAGGCATAACAACATAGTTCGCCGATTCGTTGCCAATACCCTCTATCAGGGCAGAGCTGTTTGCATCTGAGACGCTTAATCTCACCGCATCGGTTTGCAGAACACCCAACACGTCGAGCAGATAGCTGACATTAAAACCAATTTCCAGTTCATCGCCGTTGAATTCCACCGCTACGATTTCTTCAGCCTCTTCCTGCTCCGGGTTATTGGCCTGGATGGTCAGCAATTCAGGTGCCACAATCAGCCGAACACCGCGATACTTTTCATTGGAGAGGATGGCGGCACGCTGAAAGGCGTGTCGCAGGGTTTCACGATCTCCTACGAGCGCTCTGGAGCCATCGGTGGGTACAACTTTTTCGTAGTCAGGGAACTGGCCATCCACCAGCTTTGTGGTCAGCGTATATTCACCGGATCTCGCCCGAAGGTGATTACCCCCTAACTGCAACTCGATAGTTTCACCTTCACCGTCCATCAACCGAGCCAGCTCAAGAACCCCTTTTCTGGGCACAATGGCTTGCACCTTTTTTGCAACACTTGGATTGCTACAATCCTTGGTGCTCATGGCCAGGCGATGGCCGTCCGTCGCCACTGCGCGAATGTGATCGCCGGTCACTTCAAACAGCATGCCGTTGAGAAAATACCGCACGTCCTGCTGAGCCATGGCAAAACCGACCTCATCGATCAAACCTTTCACGTCAGCCTGCTTCAGAGACAGCGCTACGTCTGCTTCACCCCCAGGCACCTTGGGAAAATCTTCCGCGGGTAGTGTTGCCAGGGTGAAACGGCTGCGGCCGGAACGGACGATCGCGCGATCAGCTTCAACGCTGACGGTCACTTCCGACCCTTCGCTCAGTGAGCGCCAGATATCGGCCAGTTTTCTGGCCGGCAATGTCGCTTCACCGGCCTGCTGAACATCTGCATCACATTCGGCCACCAATTCAACTTCCAGATCGGTACCTGTGATTTCCAGGCGGTTATCTTTGGCCTTGAACAGAAGATTGGCCAACACGGGTAAAGTCTGTCTACGTTCAACCACACCCGTCACCAGCTGCAGCGGACGCAGCAGTTGTTCGCGCTGAATTGTAAATTTCATGATGTCCTCGGCTAACCCGATAGTTGTCGCGTTAAATTCTTATGATCTTCCGCCAGATCCATATTGGATTCACGTAACTCAGCCACCTTACGGCAGGCATGCAGCACAGTGGTATGATCCCGACCGCCGAATGCATCTCCAATTTCAGGCAGAGAATGACTGGTCAACTCTTTCGCGAGCGCCATCGCCACCTGCCGTGGCCGCGCAATCGTGCGGTTCCGCCGTTTGGATAACAGATCGGCGATCTTTATATTGTAATACTCCGCCACGGTCCGCTGAATATTATCAATGGAGATCTGCCGGTCCTGAATCGCAAACAGGTCCCGTAACGCACGTTTTACCTGCTCAATACTGATGTGCGCGCCGGTGAACCTGGCATTGGCGATGACACGCCTCAACGCACCTTCGAGTTCACGAACATTTGACCTTATTCGCTCAGCAATGAAAAAAGCGACCGCGGGATCCAGATGCACCTGCTCCGCTTCAGCTTTTTTCATGAGAATGGCCACACGGGTTTCCAGCTCCGGCGGTTCCACTTCAACAGTCAGGCCCCATACAAACCGCGATTTCAGACGCTCTTCCAGACCATCTATCTCGCGCGGATAACGATCACAGGTCAACACCATCTGATGCCCGCGCTCAAGCAACGCATTAAACACGTGAAAAAACTCTTCCTGAGAACGCAGCTTCTTCGCAAAAAACTGTATGTCATCAATCAGCAGGGCATCCACCGAACGGTAGTACTGCATGAAATCCTGCATTGTGCCCTGCTGCAAAGCACGCACCATATCCTGCACAAACTTCTGCGAGTGCAGGTACACAACCTTTGCTTCGGGTTTGCCTTTACGTATTTCGTTACCTACAGCCTGCATCAGGTGTGTCTTGCCGAGACCGACACCGCCGTAAAGCAGCAGAGGGTTGTATGCAACACCTGAGTTACTCGCCACCTGCAACGATGCTGCTTTGGCCAGTTCGTTCGATTTACCCTCCACAAACGTGTCGAAGGTGAACTCGCCATTCAGATTATGTGTGGCTTTCGGTGTCTGTCGTACGCCTTCTGCCCGCAACGGTACGCCAGGCAGGTTTTGCCCGACACTCAGAAGGATTTCCAATTCTTCATCTGTACCACTGATCTGGCTGACCAGATCCTGGATACGCTGCAGATAGGTTTGCCGCACCTCATCTTCTACGTAGATGTTCGGTGCGAGGAGCGCTACCGATCCATCGTCTATGCGAACCTGCAATGGTCTGATGTACGTATCAAACTGGTCTTCTGCAATTTCGTCGGCGAGCCTACCTAAGCACTGTTGCCAAATGCTGTGTCCCACTAAACATGCCCCCAAGACATTTGCGCCAGCTCTTTGTCCAGCGCTATAAATATTTTTCTTTCTTTTACCGCTGTCCCTTACTGCTGCCCATTAAGTGCTGGCCATTACTGCGGCGGAACCTGCCAATTCAGCACCAACTCAGCCATCCTGCTCTTGCGCGAGGGTCGCAAACACCGCCCTTTACTGGGTTGACAAGTTAGCCAACGGGGAAGCTACGCGCGAACCATCAGGAAGGAATGATCTGACAGCGGACAAATTTATTTAAGCTCAAGCGACTCAAAATAGCTATGCAGAACTTGCAAAAAGCCTGCAAAAAAAATCTACCTCAGTAAATTCAAACGCTTACAGCAGGCGTCGCTGAAAGTCTGTTGTCACCAGATGTTCACAGTTTGTGTGCAACCTGCTGAAGAACCTGTGGATAACTTCCAACAGACGATTTACCCACAAACCAGCCGGCCTTTACGCACAGAGAAATGTGCTTATTTTCCACAACCTAAACTGGCAGGTTAGGTATTAGCTTTCAGTCACTTAAGCGACTTAACCACAACTGCGACAGCCCTTAACAAACAACAATAACAATTCTTTAATATATAACTATCTTATTATTTGACAGGTCACACCGGGGTCCATAGAATCTCGCACCCGCATTTTGATGGCCAGTGAGTAGGACATGAAAAGAACATTTCAGCCCAGCACCTTGAAGCGTGCACGTACCCATGGCTTTCGTTCGCGTATGGCTACCAAAGCTGGCCGCAAAGTACTGAACGCACGTCGTGCCAAAGGCCGAAAGCGCTTAGCAGTATAACCTGCGCCGAGGTTGTTGCAGCACAGGCAAATCGACCTGTGTTGACATGCAAGCCAGTCCCCACCTGATCAGGCGTAACCAGTCACAAACAAGTGCAGGTAGGTGTGGTGACCACATTCCCAAAATCGTCACGACTGTCAAACGCTGCTGAATTCACGGCTGTATTCAAGAACGCGGAGATAAATCTTTCCTCTGGTCCGTTACGTATTCGCGCAATTTCAAATAGAATGCGCTGCGCTCGGCTGGGCTTGGTGGTCAGTAAAAAAGGCAACCCTCGCGCCAATCGACGCAACCGCCTGAAACGTCTGATCAGAGAGCGATTTCGGGCGCAAAGGCTGCAGATGCCTGAAGTGGATATTGTGGTACAGGTGTTTGGGCAGATCGACGACGCGCAGCTTGTTACCCTGTTAGATAAACAGTTTTTACGTATCGCTCGTGAATTGGGATCGTTTTGACCATTAATACTCAGCACGGTTTGGCTATGACAGATAACCCCCAGACAGACAGCCCTACGCCAGTATTACCCGCTATCAGAATGCCTGCCCGGATCGCGGTGGCCGCCATCCGACTCTATCAGATCACCCTCAGCCCATGGCTGGGTAACCAATGTCGATTTTACCCAACCTGTTCGCACTACGGCATCGAAGCGCTGTCCACCCACGGATTGATCAAAGGTCTGTGGCTGACGGCAAAGCGACTGGGCAGATGTCAGCCGTTTCACGCGGGTGGCATTGACGAAGTCCCCCATGCTCAGGACCCGCCAACGCGTCCCGGCAGCGCCAATTAGGAAAAATCATGTTACCTCCGGAAATCCAACGCATTGTCCTGCTGGTTGCGCTTGCTGCGACCGGCTATCTTATGATTCTGGCCTGGAACGAAGACATGCAGGAGGCCAAAGCGCCTGTTCAGTATGAAGAAGCGCCTCTGTCGGTGAACGGTACCGATATCCCAGCCCTGATGCCGGGAGATCTGCCACAACAGACGCCCACCTCCGCCGTCAACAGCGACATACCGGACGCCTCTCTGCTGGCGCCAGGCAATACAGCGGTCACCGATGCCAATCCGGCAACCATACAGCCCAGCGGATCGAACCTGCTGGAGATCACGTCGCCGACGTTACATGTCTGGATCGACCTTGTGGGTGGCGATATCGTGCGTGTGCAGCTGCCTGAGTTTCCGCTCGAGATAGACCAGCCGGATGTGGCCTTCCAGCTGCTCAACAACTCCGCTTCACAAACCTATATTGCGCAAAGCGGCCTGGCTGGTCCGGATGGACCGGATGCCCCGCCGGGCAGAGCGGTGTACACCACCAGCGAAAGTCAGATCACGATTGCGCCTGGTGAAGTTCGCGATGTTGTGTTACGCCATGAAGCGGATGGCGTACGAATGGAGAAAGTGTTTACCTTCCGGGGTGATGATTACCTGGTAGATCTGCGTTTTGAACTGGAAAATCTCAGCGAGCAGCCCAAACAGGCGGCGCTGTTTGCCCAGATAAAGCGTGATACCCGTCAGCCGCCGAATCAGGATACCTTTGCGCTGGCACCGCGGCCCTATCTGGGCGCTGCTCTGACGACGCCGGAGGAGCGCTACAAGAAAGTTGATTTTGAAGACATCGATGATGATGGGCCCATGGTCGAAAATGTGGAAGGTGGCTGGATTGCTTTTCTGCAGCACTATTTCCTGTCCGCGTGGATTGCGCCAACAGAGCAGACCAATCGTTTTAACGCGCGCCGCAGTGCAGATGGCACCTACCTTTTTGGTTTCACCAGCCCGTTGCAACTGGTTGCACCCGGTGCTACAGGCACCTGGGAAGCGCAGTTTTATGCCGGCCCGAAAGATCAGAAAAGACTCGAAGAAATTGCTGAGAATCTGAACCTCACGGTCGATTACGGTTTCCTCTGGTGGATTGCGGTGCCGCTGTTTTATCTGCTCGACTTCCTGCATGGACTGGTCGGTAACTGGGGGCTGGCCATTATCCTGTTGACCGTGGTTGTGAAGGTTGTCCTGTATCCGTTGTCAGCGGCGGGTTACAAATCCATGGCCAACATGCGTCGTGTCGCGCCTTTGATGAAACGCCTGCAGGAGCGCTACGGCAGCGATCGCGAGAAGCTCTCCAAAGAAATGATGGCGTTGTACAAAAAGGAAGGTGCAAACCCGCTGGGTGGATGCCTGCCGATGCTGTTGCCCATGCCGATTTTTATTGCCCTTTACTGGGTGCTGTTTGAATCCGTCGAACTGCGTCAGGCACCGTTCTTCCTGTGGATTGATGACCTGGCGGTGATGGATCCGTACTTCATTCTGCCTCTGTTGATGGGTGCCAGCATGTACTGGATGCAGACGTTGAACCCGCAGGTAGGTGACCCGTTGCAGATCAAAATGATGAAAATGATGCCCATCATGTTCACCGTCCTGTTCCTGTTTTTCCCGGCAGGACTGGTGCTGTACTGGCTGGTCAACAACGTCCTGTCGATTGCGCAACAGCAATACGTCTACAAAAAAGTTGAAAAAGCTCAAGCCGTCAAGTCTTAGGACGTGCGGTGCCTGCTTCCCTGCATGATGATCTGATAGTCGCCGTTGCCACGCCGCCCGGAAAGGGCGGTATTGGTGTTATCCGTCTGTCCGGCCGTGGTGCCGGGGATGTCGCCGAGCTCATCTGCGGCACGCAACTGGTCCCAAGGCACGCTACCTTCTGTAAGTTCCGCGACGGTGATGAGGTCATTGATGAAGGCATTGCAATCGCCTTTGCGCATGCCGCTTCGTTCACCGGTGAAGAAGTGGTTGAGCTGCAGGGACACGGTGGTCCGGTGGTGCTGCAGAGACTGCTGGATCTGGTCTGTCGCCATGGTGCACGCCTGGCGGGCCCGGGTGAATTCAGCGAGCGCGCATTTCTCAACGGCAAACTCGATCTGGCTCAGGCGGAAGCCATTGCGGATCTTATTTCCAGTGCGTCAGTGGCAGCTGCTCGAGCCGCGGTTCGGTCACTGCAGGGTGTGTTTTCAAACGAAGTTCACGGCATAGCCGAGCACCTGGCAACACTCAGGGTGCTGGTCGAGGCCTGCATCGATTTTCCTGATGAAGATGTGGAGTTTCTCAAGACCGGGCAGGTTGTTGAGCGGCTGCAGCAGGGTATAGATCAGATCATAAAGCTGCGCAAAGAGTCCGTGCAGGGCCAGCTGTTGAACGAGGGCGCCTCGGTGGCCCTGCTGGGTGCGCCGAACGCGGGTAAATCCAGCTTGTTGAACGTTCTGTCGGGTGAAGAAGCCGCTATTGTGACCGACATTCCCGGAACCACCCGGGACTTACTCAAAGTAGATCTGTTACTTGACGGCTTGCCGCTGCGTCTGGTGGATACTGCGGGACTGCGGGACAGCACTGATGAGGTGGAACAGCTGGGTGTTGCCCGCGCCAGGGCCCAGGCACAGCAGGCGGATGTGCTGTTGCTTGTGGTGGATGCGCTGGCAGTTGGTGACTGTGGTCTGCAGGCTTGCGTGGACAGCCTGCTGGACGGGCTGGTTGTTGATCTGAGTCAGCTGCCGGTGATTGTAGTGCTCAACAAAATTGATCTGTTGGCAGAGTCAGACAGAGACTTTACCTGTCGTTTTCCAGTTGCCCGCGTGTCTGCCCTGCACGGTACCGGGTTGGCGGATCTGCGCACCCTGATGAAAAACACCCTCGGTTTTAGCCTTAATGAGAGTGGTTTCATCGCCCGGGCCAGACATGTCGCGGCGCTGGATCTTGCGCTGTCGCATCTGGGCGAGGCCAGAAGACTGATCGAAATGGGCGAAGCGACGGAAATCGCGGCCGAAGAAATGCGCTTTGCGCACAACGCCCTGGGTGAAATTGTAGGTACCGTGACACCAGATGATCTGCTGGGACGCATTTTCAGTGAATTCTGTATCGGCAAGTAACGAAAGCCCTTGTGGGTCTGGCTAATTTCAGCGCTTCCAATCAGACTAACAGCCACTATACTTTGCGGCCGAATTTACCAGGGTATTCAGGCACATAATGCTGTATCCAGACCATTTTGAGGTGATTGTCATTGGCGGTGGCCACGCTGGCACGGAAGCCGCCGCGGCGTCCGCGCGCATGGGTGCGCGCACACTGCTTCTGACACAGAATATTGAAACCATCGGTCAGATGTCCTGTAACCCTGCCATTGGCGGTATCGGCAAGAGCCACCTGGTTGCAGAGATTGATGCCATGGATGGTCTCATGGGTAAAGCCGCCGATCTTGCCGGTATCCATTTTAAAGTGCTCAACGCCAGTAAAGGCCCCGCCGTACGGGCAACCCGTGCCCAGGCAGACCGCGCGTTGTATAAAAACGCCATACGTGATCTGTTAGAACATCAAGAAAATCTGCATATTTTTCAGCAGTCGGTTACCGACTTTGTCATCGAAAATAATCAGGTCAAAGGCGTGGATACGCAGATGGGTCTGCGCTTTTCCTGCGACAGTATAGTGCTGACCACCGGCACATTTCTTGGCGGTAAAATTCATATCGGCACGCAGAACCACGCCGGTGGCCGTGCAGGAGATGCACCTTCCATTGCCCTGGCGGAACGTCTGCGCGCGCTGCCTTTTCGCGTCGGTCGCCTGAAAACAGGCACGCCACCGCGGATTGATGGGCGCACCGTGGACTTCAGTGCGCTGCAGGCGCAACCTGGTGATGATCCCAGGCCGACGATGTCGCTGTTGGGAGACCCTTCGACACACCCCTGTCAGGTGGCATGCCACATCACTGAAACAAACGCGCAAACACACGACATTATTCAGAACAACATTGAAAAATCCGCCATGTACAGTGGTGCGATCGAAGGCGTCGGGCCGCGTTACTGCCCGAGCATCGAAGATAAAGTGGTGCGCTTTGCAGATAAGACGTCACACCAGATTTTCATTGAGCCGGAAGGCCTGAACACGACGGAACTCTATCCCAATGGCATTTCCACAAGCCTGCCTTTTGATGTACAGCTCCAGTTTGTGCGCAGCATAAAAGGCTTTGAGAAAGCACATATTTCAAGACCGGGTTATGCCATTGAATATGACTATTTTGATCCCAGGGATCTGACTTATTCCCTGCAAACAAAAGCAATAAGGGGTTTATTCTTTGCCGGCCAGATCAACGGGACAACAGGATATGAAGAAGCCGGCGCACAAGGTCTGCTGGCAGGGATCAATGCTGCGCGATGGGTGCGTGGAGAATCGGCGTGGGAGCCGCGTCGGGACGAAGCCTACATCGGCGTTCTGGTCGACGACCTGATCAATCTGGGTACATCCGAACCGTATCGAATGTTCACCAGCAGAGCAGAATTCCGTCTGCGTCTGCGGCAGGATAATGCGGATCAGAGACTTACCGCAACAGGGGTTGGCCTGGGTGTGGTTGGTCCGCACAGAGCCAAGGCGTTTGAAACGAAACTGGCAGGATTGGCCGCCTTACACAAAACGGTAGCAGCAACCCGTGTTGTCCCCGAATCCGGCGAAGCACAAACGTTGGGTGTCTGTTTGAACAAACATACCGAGCTGGCCGCTCTGCTGCGCCGGCCTGAAGTGACCACAGATAAATTTGCCAGACTGTTTCCTGAGACTGACCCCGGCCTGATTGAACAGGTCATGATAGAAACCAAATACGCAGGCTATATATCCCGTCAGGAAGACGAAATAGCCAAAATACGCCGTCATGAAGGCATGCTGATTCCGTCGGGTATGCATTACGCCGGCATTGACGGCTTGTCTAATGAACTGCGTCAGAAACTTGAGCAGAACCAACCGACAACGCTTGCACGGGCGGCAAGAATCCCTGGCATGACACCGGCAGCGCTGTCCATTCTGCTTGTACATGCAAAAAAAGCGGCGGCATCCTGAACGTTCAACTCAAACAGCTCTCGGCAGGGCTTGCACAGCTAAACCAGTCTTTGAGCGACAGCCAGCAGGATCAGCTGCTTGAATACGCGGCGCTGGTAGAAAAGTGGAATAAGACCTTTAATCTTGTGTCCAGACAGGACATCCGGCGTCTGTTGCCGAGGCACCTGCTGGATTCCCTGGCGGGCGCACCTTTACTGCAGGGAGAGCGGATTCTTGATCTTGGTTCCGGTGCAGGTCTGCCCGGTGTGCCCCTGGCGATTGCGGTCCCGGCGCACAGTTTTGTGCTGCTGGATCGCAGCAGTCGACGCGTACGCTTTCTGAAACAGGTGGTACGCAACCTGTCACTGGATCATGTAGAGGTCTGGGAAGGTGACTTCAGCCAGATGATTGCTGACGGTGATGAGTACGACACGATAACTGCTCGAGGTGTAACGACAGCTCCGGAGGTTTGGGCTATGGTGCGCGAACATGTCGCAACAAAGGGCCGCATTCTGGTTTACGAGAGCACGCAGATGACCACAGAAAATGATGAACAGGCGCCGGGTCCTTTTGCAATAACCGGCATGGCTGACGTGAAGGTCGACCGGTACATATATCAGGTGCCCGGGCTTGAGCAGAAGCACAGCATCCTGATCATGGCGCACCAATGACCAGAATAGTTGCGGTAGCCAATCAGAAAGGCGGTGTTGCCAAAACCACAACCAGCGTCAACCTGGCAGCGTCCCTTGCCCTGTCCGGCGGTAAAGTCCTGCTGGTTGATCTGGATGCTCAGGGTAACGCGACTATGGGCTGCGGCATCGATAAAAACTCAGATCTTGCAACCACCTATGACTGGCTGGTTGAAGATAAACCCGCCAGCGAGGTTGTTGTTCATTGTCAGGGTGGCTTCGATGTTCTGCCTTCAAATCTGGATCTCACCGCGGCTGAAGTGCATCTGATGCAGTCGCAACGGCGTGAATATCAGATGCGGGATCGGTTGCAGGCGCAAGCCCAGGCCTATGACTATGTCATCATCGATTGTCCACCCAGTTTGAGCATTCTCACGGTGAACGCGCTGGTGGCAGCGCATGGCGTGCTGATTCCCATGCAGTGTGAGTACTACGCGCTGGAAGGGTTGTCTGCGCTGCTGGAAACAGTAGAGGGGATTCAGAGCGGGCCCAACCCGGATCTGGTGGTTGAGGGCATTCTGCGCACCATGTATGACCCGCGCAACAGTCTCACCCGGGATGTCTCCAGGCAGCTTATCAAGTATTTTGGGGATCAGGTCTTTCGCACGGTGATTCCACGAAACGTGCGCCTGGCCGAAGCACCCAGCCACGGCCTGCCTGCCATCCTGTACGATCGTACGTCCAGGGGTGCAGTGGCCTATATGGCCCTGGCAGGAGAATTTCGTCAGAAACATCAACGCAGCGCCCTTCCGCACTAACGAGGGGGCTGGAACCGCCGGACAACTTGAACCGGACAAAAGTGGACGCAGCAGATGAGTAAAAAAAGATTGGGCCGGGGCCTGGACGCCCTGCTTTCGGAGCGTAAGCCAAACCCTGCTCAGACCCAGGACACCGCGGATAACCATCAGATGCCCGCGGACCACACCGAAACCGCGCAGGGGACGGTAGCGTCCGGTATCGACATCGATTCCATTACCCCCAGTCCTTATCAGCCCCGCCGCCAGTTTGCTGAAGAGGCACTGCAGGACCTGGCCAATTCAATTTCCCGTCAGGGGTTGCTGCAGCCTGTTGTGGTACGCAAAAAGGCCAATGGCGGCTACGAACTGATTGCAGGCGAGAGGCGCTGGCGTGCGGCAAAACGGGCTGGCATGACTTCGATTCCGGCGGTGATCAAAACCGTTACCGATGAGCAGGCATCTGCGCTTGCGTTGATCGAAAACATGCAGCGTGAAGACCTCAATGCCATGGAAGAAGCACTGGGGCTGGCGCGGCTGCGCGATGAGTTCAACCTGACCCAGCAGGAAATTGCCGATTCCGTCGGTAAATCCCGGGCGGCCATTGCCAACCTTCTGCGCTTAACCAATCTTGGCTCTGTGACTCGCGGTCTGCTGGAGCGCGGCGCGCTGGAGATGGGGCACGCCAGAGCCCTTCTGGGTTTGGAGGGTATGATTCAGGATCAGACTGCGACGCACGTGGTGGATAAAGGCCTTTCCGTGCGCCAGACGGAAGTGCTGATCCGTAGTCTGACCCAGGGCAGAAAGGCAGCAACCAAAGCTGCGCCGCCGCGCCAGGACCCTGACACCGTGCGTCTGGAGCGCCGTATCACCGAGCAGATTGGTGCGCCGGCGCAGATAAAACACGCACCCAACGGCGGGGGTGAACTGACGATAAAGTACTCAAATCTGGACGAACTCGATGGTGTGCTTAAACACCTCGGCATAGACGAATAGAACCCGGTTGACGCTTTGCCAAATACGCACATTTTATTCACGCTTTTCATTGAATGGTTTTGGCTGCCTCACTATAATACGCGCCGCCTGATTTGGGCTCGTTAGCAGGATTTACCCGCAGATGAGTCATCCAGGGCGGATTGTCGCGATACAAGCAATGATCGGATTAGTGTGCGTAGGCGGCTTTTCAGTCTACGAGCTTGATCAGGGACGTTCCGCACTCCTGGCAGGGTTGTCGAGTCTTTTACCTACTGCGTACTACGCCTGGGTCCTGGGCCGAACCTTGAATGCGGCGCGCCTGCTTTTTCATGGCGTGTTGCGCAGCGTACTGACAATGATGGCGCTGGCGTTATGTATTGTGCTCACGGCCATAGAGCCGCTGGGCTTTTTCACAACGCTTGCCGTGATGCAGTTGAGTTACTTTGCGCCGAGAAAAGCGCAGTAGCCCGGAAAGTGGAAAATAACCTAGAAGCCAGGACACATTAATGGCCGGAAGTGCAGAAGAGTATATTGCGCATCACCTGACTAACCTGACCTACGGGCGTCTGCCCGATGGCTCCTGGGGGTTTGCGCAAACCGCTGAAGAAGTTGCGGGTATGGGCTTCTGGTCGTTGAATGTCGATTCCATGGGCTGGGCCATCGGCCTGGGTCTGGTGTTTTCTCTCCTGTTTCGACGCGCCGCGGCAAGTGCCACCGCCGGGGTGCCGGGTGGTTTACAGAATTTTGTTGAGATTATTGTTGAGTTTATCGAAGAAACCACCGACAGCGTTTTTCAACACAAAAACGATTTGATTGCCCCCCTGGCTCTGACCATCTTTGTCTGGGTATTTCTGATGAACCTGATGGACCTGGTGCCGGTGGACTGGATACCCTCGCTGGCGACATTGCTGGGTGCGCCTTACTTCAAAATTGTACCCACCACGGACCCCAACATCACCATGGCAATGGCGCTGACCGTCTTTGCGCTGATTATTTTCTACAGCATTAAGTGCAAAGGCGGCATCGGCTTCGTGAAAGAACTGATGTTTCATCCGTTCCCGCCGTTCATGTTTCCGATCAATTTTGTGCTGGAAGGTGTCACGCTGATCGCCAAACCCCTGTCTCTGGGTCTGCGGCTGTTCGGCAACATGTATGCCGGCGAGATGATTTTTATTCTTATCGCGCTGATGTTTGGCGCGGGTGTCGGATTTTTCATCTTTGGCGGGGTGTTGCAGTGGGTGTGGGCGGTGTTCCACATCCTGGTCATCTCGCTACAGGCATTTATTTTTGCGGTACTTACGGTTGTGTACCTCGCGCAAGCCCACGATGTGGACGAGCATTAATAAATCTTTACGCATCAAATAGGGTGCATCGCGGCTTAGCCGTCAAACAATAACTCGAAACTGGAGTAATCATGGAACTAGCAGGGCTTTTATATCTCGCAGGAGCACTTTTAATGGGTCTCGGTGCGGTCGGTGCAGCCGTTGGTATGGGTCTCTTAGGAGGCAAATTCCTGGAAGCGGTAGCGCGTCAACCGGAACTGTTGCCAATGCTGCGAACCCAGCTGTTCATCGTAGTCGGTTTGATCGACGCGATCCCGATGATCGCTGTGGGTATCAGCCTCTACGTTATCTTCGCGGTAGCTTAAGGCGCCTGATACGCGCTCATGCAGCGATGGCTTATGCAATCGCTGCCGATCACCACGTTAACAACTAGAGAATTGCGATGAACCTAACCGCAACCTTAATCGGCCAGTCACTGACTTTTGGTGTCTTCGTCTGGTTCTGCATGAAGTACATATGGCCGCCCGTCGTGACCATGATGCGTGAGCGTCAGGAAGCAATTGCCGCCGGCCTGCGTGCTTCAGAAGAAGCGGACAAAAAGCTGGCTGATGCTGCCAGTGGCGCTGAAGCAGAGCTGGCACGGGCAAAGCAGGAAGCCGCTGCCATTATTGAGCAGGCACGTGCGCGTGCGACACAGATGGTTGAAGAAGCTAAAGGTGGTGCTCGCGCGGAAGGTGAACGCCTGCTTGAAGCGGCACGCGCCGACATCGAGCAGGAAGTGAACCGCGCCAAAGAAACACTGCGGGCACAAGTTTCCACGCTGGTGATTGCCGGAGCCGAGCGGGTGTTGGAAGACAGTATAGATGCCTCTAAACACGAGGACATGCTCAAGCGCCTCGCAGCAGAGTTATAAACCATGGCTGAACTTGCAACCATCGCTCGCCCCTACGCCAACGCTGTTTTTGAGATGGCTAAGCGTGATGCGACCCTCGACAACTGGTCGGCGACGCTTTCGTTGCTTGACGAAATTACACAGGACGAGCGGGTTGAGTTACTGCTCGACGACCCCGGCCTGCCAGCTGCGGCCAAAGCTCAGAAACTGGCGGACCTGTGTGGTGACGAGATACAGGTTTCAGGCAGGTTGTTTCTGCAATCACTGGCGGACAACAATCGTTTGGCCCTGATCAGCGAAGTGCGAGAGCAGTTCGAAGTGCTGCGTGCTGAAGAACAGCGCAGCCTTGAAGTTGAGGTTGTATCGGCGTTTCCACTCACGGAGGCTCAGAGCGAAGCGCTCAAAAGCGCGCTCAACCGTCGCTTCAACAAAGACATCACCATCGTCGCAAGCGTAGACGAAACGCTGCTCGGCGGCGCGCGTATTCGCGCTGGAGATGTGGTCATTGACGGATCTGTGCGCGGCAAATTGAACAAGTTAGCCGAAACCCTGGTGCAGGTTTAGTCCCGGGTCGCCGGCACCATCTGCCCCAAGTTAAGAAAAGATTTTTAAAAGGAAGCCACCATGCAGCAACTGAAGCCCTCTGAAATCAGTGACATCATCAAAAGCCGGATTCAGGGTTTGGATGTTAAGGCAGAGGCGCAAAACGAAGGCGCCATTGTCGGTGTATCTGACGGTATCGTGCGCATCCACGGTCTTGCGCAAGCGCAGTACGGCGAGATGATTGAGTTCGACGGCGGTCTTTACGGCATGGCGTTGAACCTTGAGCGAGACTCGGTTGGTGTGGTTGTGCTCGGCGATTACGAAAACCTCACTGAAGGTATGACCGCACGCTGTACCGGACGGATTCTGGAAGTACCTGTCGGGCCAGAGCTGCTAGGTCGCGTGGTCGATGCACTGGGTAACCCAATTGATGGTAAAGGCCCGCTCAACGCATCACGGACCGCGCCAATTGAAAAAGTTGCCCCCGGCGTTATCTCCCGACAGTCCGTGGACCAGCCTGTCCAGATCGGCTTGAAGTGTGTGGATGCCATGGTGCCAATTGGTCGTGGTCAGCGCGAGCTGATCATCTCGGATCGCCAGATTGGTAAAACCGCCATCGCCATTGATGCCATTATCAATCAGAAGCGCAGCGGTATTAAATGTATCTACGTTGCGATCGGACAGAAGATGTCTACGGTTGCCAACATTGTGCGTACCCTGGAAGAGTACGGCGCCATGGATTACACCACGGTGGTTGCGGCAGGCGCGGCGGATCCTGCATCCATGCAGTTTATTGCACCTTACGCTGGTTGTTCGATGGGAGAGTACTTCCGCGACCACGGTGAAGATGCGCTGATTATTTATGATGATCTGACCAAACAGGCCTGGGCCTATCGTCAGATTTCTCTGCTGCTCAAGCGCCCACCCGGTCGTGAAGCCTATCCTGGTGATGTTTTCTACCTGCACTCCCGTCTGTTGGAGCGTGCTGCGCGTGTGAATGCTGACTATGTTGAACAGCAGACTAACGGTGCGGTTAAGGGTAAAACCGGTTCTCTGACTGCGTTGCCAATTATTGAGACTCAGGCTGGAGATATTTCCGCCTTTGTACCTACCAACGTGATCTCTATTACCGATGGACAGATCTTCCTGGAAACGCAGGCGTTTAACTCGGGCCTGCGTCCGGCGATGAACCCGGGTACTTCTGTATCAAGGGTAGGTAGCTCGGCTCAGGTGCCGTTCATTAAGAAAATTTCCGGCGGCATTAAGCTGGCACTTGCGCAGTATCGTGAACTGGCGGCTTTCTCCCAGTTTGCATCGGATCTGGATGACGCGACCCGTCGTCAGCTTGAGCACGGTGAACGTGTGACCGAACTGATGAAACAGAAACAGTATTCTCCAATGTCTGTTGCAGAAATGGGCACATCCCTGTTTGCTGCTAACGAAGGGTTCCTGCAGGACGTTCCTGTTGACAAGGTGCTTGATTTTGAAGCGGCTCTGCTCAGCTACATGCGATCGGAGCATGCAGACTTTATGAATGATATTGACGAAAACGGCACATACAACGATGACGTTGTGGCGACGCTGAAATCGGCAATCGAAAAGTTCAAAGCGACACAATCCTTCTAAGCAGGACGCATTCATGGCAGTCGGAAAAGAAATCAAGACAAAGATCAAGAGCGTAGGTAATACGCAGAAGATCACCAGCGCCATGCAGATGGTCGCCGCCAGCAAGATGCGTAGAACTCAGGATAAGATGTCTCAGGGCAAACCCTATTCACAGCGCATCAGTGCAGTGATTGGTCACCTTGCGAATTCCAATCCCGAATACAAGCACATCTACATGGAAGAACGAGAGATCAAGCGGGTTGGTTACATTGTTGTCTCTACTGACCGAGGCCTGTGTGGTGGTCTGAATGTGAATCTGTTTCGAGCGGTGGTGAAAGACATGGCTCAGTGGCATGCCAAAGGTATCGAGGCCGACCTGGGCCTTATTGGAAACAAGGCACAACCCTTTTTCCGTGCCGTGGGCGGCAATATCAAAGCGGTGATGTCGAATGTCGGTGAAAAACCCGAGCTGGCAGACCTGATTGGTGGCGTGAAAGTGATGCTGGAAGCCTACGAAAACGGCGAGATCGATCGCCTGTTCCTGGCCAGCAATGATTTTGTCAACACCATGACCCAAACCCCCGAGATCAGCCAGCTCTTGCCGCTGGACGCTGAGGACAACGAGTCTTATAAGCATCGTTGGGATTACATCTACGAGCCGGATGCCAAACAACTCATTGAAGGTCTGGTGATGCGGTTTATCGAATCGCGTGTCTATCAGGCGGTTATAGAAAATGGTGCCTGCGAACAGGCAGCCAAAATGATTGCCATGAAAAATGCCACGGACAACGCGGAAAAAATGATTGATGAGTTGCAGTTGATTTATAACAACGCACGTCAGGCAGCAATTACTCAGGAAATTGCAGAGATTGTGGGTGGCGCCGCGGCGGTATAACCGTGGCCGGGTGAATAACAGAACTATTTAGTTAGAACGAATTAAAGAAAAGAGGGAGAGCATGAGCAGCGGTCGTATCGTACAAATTATTGGGGCTGTCATCGACGTTGAATTTGAGCGTGGTGATGTACCTAAGGTATATGACGCGTTAACCGTCAATAACGTTGGCTTGACCCTGGAAGTGCAGCAGCAGTTAGGTGATGGCATCGTCCGCACCATTGCCATGGGTGTGTCTGATGGTTTGTCTCGCGGTCTGGAAGTGGAAAATACCGGCGCACCGATTTCCGTGCCGGTCGGTGAAGAAACTTTGGGCCGTATTGTCGACGTGCTGGGTAATCCGATTGATGAAAAGGGTCCTGTGAATGCCCGTGAGCACATGCCCATTCACCGCAAAGCACCTAAATACGAAGACCAGGTGGGTGGTAACGAGATTCTGGAAACCGGTATTAAGGTGATCGACCTTATCTGCCCGTTTGCTCGTGGCGGTAAAGTGGGTCTGTTTGGTGGTGCTGGTGTGGGTAAGACTGTGACCATGCTTGAGCTCATTCGTAACATTGCGATCGAGCACTCCGGTCTGTCCGTGTTTGCTGGTGTGGGTGAGCGAACTCGTGAGGGCAACGACTTCTACTACGAAATGGAAGAAGCGCAGGTTCTCGACAAGATTTCACTGGTGTTCGGTCAGATGAACGAACCTCCAGGCAACCGCCTGCGCGTTGCGCTGACCGGCCTGACCATGGCAGAAAAATTCCGTGATGACGGTCGTGACGTACTGTTGTTTATCGACAACATTTACCGTTACACCCTGGCGGGTACCGAAGTATCCGCGCTGTTGGGTCGTATGCCTTCTGCGGTGGGTTATCAGCCTAACCTGGCGGAAGAGATGGGTGTTCTGCAGGAGCGTATTACCACGACAAAAGAAGGTTCTATTACGTCTATCCAGGCGGTTTATGTACCCGCCGATGACTTAACGGACCCATCGCCAGCAACCACCTTTGCACACCTTGATTCAACCGTTACGTTGTCTCGCGCCATTACTGACCTGGGTATCTACCCTGCGGTAGATCCGCTGGATTCTTCCAGCCGGCAGCTGGATCCGTTGATTGTGGGTGAAGAGCACTATGCCGTGGCCCAGGAAGTACAGCAGGTATTGCAGCGCTATCAGGAACTGCGCGACATCATTGCCATTTTAGGTATGGATGAATTGTCGGAAGAAGATAAAAACCTGGTTTATCGAGCACGTAAGATTCAGAAATTCTTCTCCCAGCCCTTCTTTGTGGCGGAACAGTTCACCGGCAACTCAGGTAAGTTTGTGTCCAGCGAAGAAACGGTACGCAGCTTCAAGGCCATTCTTGAGGGAGAGTACGATCACCTGCCGGAAGATGCCTTCTACATGGTAGGCGGTCTGGAAGACGTGATCGAAAAAGCGAAAACCCTCTAAACCAGAGGTTCAGTTGCAAGGAACAGACTATGGCCACCATGCATTGTGAAATTGTAAGCGCTGAAAAGCAGCTTTTCTCAGGCACCATCACCAAGCTCAGTGCGGTGGGTACCATTGGTGGTCTGGGCATTTACCCGGGTCATGCACCGTTGCTGACGGGCATACAACCCGGACCGGTGACCCTGTCCATGGAAGATGGCGAAGAAGAAGTGTTTTTTGCCTCCGGTGGCTATCTTGAAATTCAGCCGGGTGTCATTACGGTGCTGGCAGATACAGCTGTGCGCGCAGATGATATTGATGAAGCCCAGGCGAAAGAGGCCCGCGAACATGCCGAGAAGGCCTTGGCCGATCGTTCTGCAGACTTCGACTTCTCCGCCGCCGCTGCCATGCTGGCTGAAGCCATGGCCCAGCAGCGCACAATTGAAGAACTGCGTAAGCTGCGTCGATAGCAACACTTGTTTACAAAAGGGGGTGAGTTCATCACCCCTTTTTTCTGCCCATCTCCTTATAATCTGAAGTTTCCACCGCTGGGCGAAGGTCCCGTCTCACCATGAATACAGATGTTGTTGTACTGGCTGCCGGTAAAGGTACGCGCATGCGCTCGGAGCAGGCCAAAGTCCTGCATACCCTGGCAGGCAAAAGTCTGCTGCAACATGTGCTGGATACAGCGCACAGCATCAACCCTCGGGAAATTGCCGTAGTGGTTGGACATCAGGCTGAGCAGGTGCAGGCATCTGTCGCTGCTGGTCCGAAATGGGTGCTGCAGAATGAGCAACGCGGCACCGGTCATGCAGTACAGCTCGGAGCGGCGGCTTTAGGCCAGGATGGTGTGATTCTGGTGTTGTACGGCGACGTGCCCCTGGTCACGCAAGACACGCTGGCGCGCACAGTGGAGGCTGCAAAAAAAGGAGCTGTAGCGCTAGTAACCGCTCACTTCAAAGACCCTGCACAGCTTGGGCGGATCGTTCGGGACGACGGTGGCAACATTGCCGCGATCGTTGAATTCAAAGACGCTGATGACACTCAGCGGCAAATCAACGAAATCAACTCCGGCATTCTGGCGGCGCCCGCCACCCTGCTGACACCCTGGCTGGCGGCGTTGCAACCCAATAATGCCCAGGGTGAGCTGTATCTCACCGATGTCATTGCCATGGCGGTTGCCGACGGCGTAACCGTCACCGGCATCGAAGCCCGCGCTCCGGTGGAAGTCACCGGGGTGAATGATCGCGCGCAGCTGGCGGCGCTGGAAAGAGTTTATCAGCAGAACCAGGCTGCCCAGTTGATGGCCCAGGGTGTGAGCCTGGCTGACCCGAATCGATTTGACCTGCGCGGCAGGCTGATTGCGGGTGAAGACTGTTTCATTGATGTCAACGTGGTGTTCAGCGGAGAAGTGGTTCTTGGGCGAGGTGTCCGTATCGGCCCCGGCGCGGTTATTGCGGACAGTGTGCTGGGTGATCATGTTGAGGTGCACGCACACACCGTGGTGGAAGGCGCCGCGGTTGCCGCGGAGTGTTCCCTTGGGCCTTTTGCCAGGATACGCCCCGGTACCCGACTCGACAGCGGGGTTAAGATCGGCAACTTTGTTGAGGTTAAAAAATCCCATCTTGGCGCCGGAACCAAGGCCAGCCATCTGGCTTATCTGGGTGATGCCACGATTGGCAAGGAATGTAACATTGGCGCAGGTACCGTTACCTGTAATTACGACGGCATCAGTAAACACCCAACAACCATAGGCGACGATGTTTTTGTCGGCACCAACAGCACGCTGGTGGCCCCGCTGCACATAGATTCCGGTGCATTTATTGCCGCCGGCTCCTCGATAACCACAAAAGTCAGCAGCGGCGAGCTTGCAGTGGGTCGCGGCAAACAACGAAACATTAAAGGCTGGGTAAGACCCGATAAGCGCAAAGGAAAACAGTAAACATGTGCGGAATTGTCGGTGCGGTGGGGGAACGGAATGTACCGCCGATCCTTCTGGAGGGACTGAAGCGGCTCGAATATCGTGGTTATGATTCTGCGGGCCTTGCGGTCATCGACAAAAGCGGCGAGCTGACCCGGCGCCGGAAAGTCGGCAAAGTTCAGGAACTGGTGAACGAGCTCAAGCGCGCGCCGGTGCGTGGCCAGATCGGCATTGCACACACGCGCTGGGCAACCCACGGTGTGCCCGCGGAAAACAACGCTCACCCGCACGCATCCGGCAACCGCGTGGCGATTGTGCACAACGGCATTATTGAAAATTATGAAAGCCTGCGTAATGAATTAATCGCGCAAGGGTATGTGTTTGAATCCGAAACCGATTCTGAAACCGTGGCTCACCTTGTTGATCATTTCCTGAACGAAGGCCTGGACCTGCTCGATGCGGTACGTGCTACAACTAAAAAGTTAGAGGGTGCTTATGCAATTGGCGTGGTAGCGAAAGATGATCCACATCGCATCATTGCAGCCCGCGCCGGCAGCCCGCTGGTGGTGGGTAAAGGGATCGGCGAAAACTATATTGCATCAGATGTTCTGGCGCTGAAGCCGGTGACCGACCGATTCATTTTCTTAGAAGAAGGTGACCTGGTTGAAATTCGTAAAGACAGTGTTGCTATATGGAACATGGATAACGAATCGGTTGTGCGGTCAGATGTGCATGTGGAAATGGCTCACGATGATGTGGACAAAGGTCATTATCGCCATCACATGCAGAAAGAAATATTTGAACAACCCCGCGTCATCCACGATACCCTGGAAGGCCGCCTGGGCCGAAATCAGGTGTTGGAGGGTGCGTTTGGCGTTGCGGCAAAAAGTATTTTTGACCAAGTGCAGGGTGTTGTGCTCGTCGCCTGCGGTACCAGTTTTTATGCGGCGTCGGTTGCACGATATTGGATAGAAGAACTTGCCGGTATTCCCTGCCAGGTAGAAATAGCCTCTGAATTCAGATATCGGAAAGTGTCTGTACCATCGGATACGCTGTTTGTGACATTGTCTCAATCCGGCGAAACGGCAGATACACTTGCCGCTTTGCGCATAGCAAAAGGTCTCGGTTTTTACGCCACGCTCACTATCTGTAATGTGCCCACAAGCTCCATGGTCCGGGAAAGTGACCTGGCACTGATGATCCAGGCGGGTACTGAAGTTGGTGTTGCCTCAACCAAGGCGTTTACCGCGCAACTTGCTGACCTGATGCTTCTAACAATAATGTTGGGCAGACGCCACGGGTTGGCAGCAGAGCAGGAAAAAGAGCTGGTTGAGGGGCTGCATCAGCTGGGCGGTGTGATTAAAGAGGTGCTTGCATTAGATGGCATCATCCATGACGTAGCAGAACGTTTTATGGACAAACATCACGCGCTTTTCCTGGGTCGCGGCACGATGTTCCCGGTAGCCATGGAAGGCGCGTTGAAACTCAAAGAAATATCTTATATTCACGCGGAAGGTTACCCCGCCGGCGAGCTGAAACATGGACCGCTGGCGCTGGTGGATGACGACATGCCGGTCATTGCCGTAGCCCCCAATAACGAACTGTTAGAAAAACTGCAGTCGAATCTGCAGGAAGTTCGCGCGCGAGGTGGAGAGCTGTATGTGTTTGCGGATCGTAACAGTTCATTTCGTGATGAACCGGGAGTGACCGTCATTCCCTTACCTCACGTACATCCGATTCTGGCACCTATTGTTTATGTGGTGCCTCTCCAGTTGTTGTCTTATCACGTGGCAGTACTGAAAGGAACCGACGTGGATCAGCCTCGCAATCTGGCAAAGAGTGTGACGGTGGAATAGTTTCGAACGGATGGTTTTCTGAACCATCCGATAAACTCGGTTTACGGTCCTTGTCGGTCCGGTTTTACCGAGCGTTCGGCCTCGCTCTGAGGATCAACAGTTTCTGATCGATACAATCTATCGGCTTAGGGGCGGGGGTGGAATGATCCTCAGATTGCCAAGTGGCTAAATGAGCCTGGTTGCCTGACTCTTCAAGGGAAGAGTTTTCAGGGAATGCATGTATGGTCGATTATCAGGAAGTTTGAAACAGGACAAAGCTAAGCCTAGTAAAGCAATCTAGAATCAAGCTAAAGTCGCCGAGATCGGTTGGAGAAAGGGAATCGATTCACCAAGCAAATACTGGCGCCTGGACCCTAGCGCCATTGATATCAAAGATGCGGACACGGAATTACCCCAAGGAATAGCCAGCAAGGTTAAGCCTCGTCATGGATTAGTCCTCGCACGTTGGGATGAAGATTCAGGACTTGGTATCGTCGAAAAGTTAGGTGTTGTGCGTGATGTGAGTCGCCCTGAGAACGCAAAGATTTCTTGGCAGGAGGCTGAAATCAGTTTGAAACCGAACCCCGGCGGGCGACAGTTCTGGCGAAAACCTTATTTTGGGTTTGCGAAGGATGTGGTTTCCCGATACATGCTAGATGATCTGTTTGCTGAACATTTTCCAGAATACGGCTCGATGGAATTCGGACGAGCTATTCCCTCCGATGGTAGTAGATATAGTAACGAGCCAACAGTGGGTTACGTATACGTAATACGATCCGAGTATGGGTTCAAAATTGGTAAAACTGTCAACATAAAGCAACGGACTCGATTGTTTGAGGTGAAGCTACCTTTCCCAATTACGGTGGAGCACTATGCACGGTTTGAAGACTACTCTGAGGCTGAACGCTTTTTTCATCAGCGATTTTACTCTCAACGGCTAGAGGGTGAATGGTTTGACTTATCTGATGATGACTTGGCTTACATCAAAGACCAAGGTGAGAGCGTGTCAGTCGAGGGTCTGTAAGCACTACCGGTCTAGGTCCTTATGGCTGACTACGAATCTGAATTACTGAACCCTAAAGCATTAGCGTCCGACGCAGAGCAGGTAGTGCCAGATAAGAACGGGTACTACTCGATTCATCTTACAACCCCTGAAGGTTTAGAAGATTGGGTAACAAACCACATCGCTGATCACAATATCATTTACGTGAGCATTGCCACCAACTCTTTGTATCGGCGTCTCACTCGACAGGAGTTAAGGCACAAAAGCCCTGCAACGTTTTTTAGAAGACTTGGAGCCGTTCTCGGTTATCGCCCCCCACCCGGCTCACTAGTCGGAAAAGCTAATCAGCGAAACTACAGATTTACCAACAACGATACCCAAAGCATCATTGCATGGATCAACGAAAATTTAGCGATCTCTTGGTTTGTAGATAAAATGCCGTCGCAGACTGTTGAGAGGGATTTGATTGGAAAACTAAGGCTGATGACCAATATCGCTGGGAACCCTGCACCGCTACCGGGGTTGTCAGAGTTGCGCAGCGAATTTAGAGCGATTGCTTGTGCGGAACAAAGGAGCTAGTTATGTCACTTCGTATCGACCTCTGGGAGGTAAACAACAATCAGCTAAAGGCTGTTCCCACATCCGGATTAGACTTCGAACAACGCCTCGAAGACTGGTTAGCGAAAGATCCTAGCTTGTCTGGAATGGATGTTTTGATTGTTGGGAGGCAACTCCAAACTACTTTCGGCGGTCGCATAGATCTCCTAGGTATAGACTCTCAAGGAAATACAGTTCTTTTCGAATTGAAGAAAGGTCGAACTCCTAGAGATGTAATTGCTCAGGTTCTTGATTACGCAACCTGGGTAAAAGACTTGACGTTTTCAGACCTAGATGGGTTTTGCCTCAAGTTCACCGGCAAGGATCTCGCCTCGGCATTTAGAGAAGAGTTTGACGATGCGCTTCCAGAATCGATTAACTCAGCTCACACTTTAGTCGTCGTAGCTCCAGAACTCGATGAGTCGTCAGAACGAATTGTCGAATACTTAGCTGAAGAAGCTGGTCTTGCGATAAATGCTGTGTTTTTCAATACCTTCAAACATGGCGATACAGAATTTCTCGGCAGGGCTTGGCTAAAAGATCCTGTGGACGTTGAAGAGAAGCGGGAATCGAGGAAGCAAGCGCCTTGGTCAGGGTATTGGTTCGTTAACGTTGGTGAGGGCGATCATCGCAACTGGGACGATTGCAGAAAGTACGGATTTTTAGCTGCTGGACAAGGTGAAAAGTATTCTCGTCCACTGATGAAGCTTAGAGTTGGCGACCACGTGTTCGCTTATATGAAGGGGCTGGGTTACGTCGGGTACGGGGAAGTAGTCTCTGAGGCCACGATGATTAAGGACTTTCATGTTGGCGGCATGCCCCTGCTTGAACTTTCGCTTGAAGCGGAAAGACCCTGGGAAAACAAGGACGACTCAAAACTGTCTGATTGGGTGATCGGGATCAATTGGGAGAAAGCGGTATCTCGAGAAGACGCACGAACATTTAAGGGGGTGTTTGCAAACCAAAATATCGTTTGTAAATTGAGGCACCCAGAGACCGTCGCTTTTCTAGAAAGGGAGTTTTCTGTAAGAACGGGTTAGCGTTCCAAATACTCGCTATTCCCGACTATCCATCCTAGATACAAATCTTCAACAGATTTCTGACCGGCAAAGTGAGCATGGTCCTTTATAGGAGCAATGCCGAACAATGCTGAGAAATCGGTGAAATCCTCATACCACATATCTTCCTGACTGAATGAATGCACCAACATAATTGCAGTTTGTGCGTGGAACCGATTGGCTTCAATGACTGCTGAAGCGGTTCGGTGTAGAAGCTGGTAGCGAATACTCTGAAGGTCCTGCCCTGTGAGATCTAGTCCATCAGTGGAGACCCCCCAGCTCTGCTGGGGAGGCACGCAGAGTTTGACAGTAACGGGAATCTCAAGGTAACTCCAAGGCGTGAGCCGCCAAGCACCACGCCAAGGAGAAACCATGAGACAAGTAGAAAGTTTAAGCCACACCAAATGGGAGTGTAAGTACCATGTGGTGTTCATTCCAAAGTACCGGAGGAAGACGTTATTTGGTCAGATACGCCGAGAATTGAAGGATGTGTTCCACCGCCTCGCGCGCCAGCGAGAGAGCTTGATCGAGGAAGGGCATCTGATGGCAGATCACGTGCATATGATGATCTCGATACCGCCGAAGTATTCAGTGGCGCAAGTCGTAGGGTTTAACAAAGGAAAAAGTGCGATTCATATCGCTCGGACGTATGTTGGTCGTCAGCGCAATTTTGTAGGGCAGCATTTCTGGGCCCGAGGCTATTTCGTTTCGACGGTAGGTCGAGACGAGAAAGTAATCCGCGATTACATACGGCACCAGGAACAAGAAGACCTGCGCCAAGATCAGTTGAAGTTCAATTAGACCCCTTTAGGGGTCTCAAGGAGCCACAAAGTGGCTCCGTCGTCACCGCTTTGAGCGGTTCACAAACTAAAGCCCCCGGCTTTGCCGGGGGATACTTACTAGATCAACTAGGCAATCGAACCGTTCCCGTTTACCTCCTGATGCCTCAGGATTCTATTCAGAAACTAGTTATGAGCGCTGGAATCATGGTGGCTGTAGGTCAGTAACCCTATGAGAAAGCTGACGCCAACGTGGCATTGTGGGCAAAGCTCACTTTGTGCCGTGAACAGTCGTTGGCGCGACTTCGGTTGAGTCAAATATTATTGACATGATGTTAATAATTATTAACATATCAGGGTCGCTGCTGAGAAGGAATGATTTTGCTTCCACGAGAGAGAGTTGCTTGGGTTTGGCTAACGTCGCTAGTCGTTGTTTTTGGAACGTACTTTGTGATGATTTCCGTGATGCAGCATGCCCTTGCTGAATCATCGTTCGTAATTCAGATTACTTGGTTAGCGGCTGCGCTAGTGACGTTGGGCTTAATTGTAGGGATTGATCGACTCATCGCGTTCGTCCGCAAGGGCACCGAACGCGATGAACCTGACGAGAGAGATAAGCTGATCGAGCTTAGATCGTCTTCCGTTGCCTACTACGTACTGATTGTTGGAATGATTGTAGTGGGATGCGTGATGCCTTTCAGTACGGGCGGTTGGGACATTGTGCACGCCGCTTTGTTTGCCATTCTCATTGCGGAGATAGTTCATAACGGACTAATTGTGCTGGGTTATAGAATAGGCTGGCATGCCTGAGGCCCGACTGACGAATAACATTCGAACGCTGCGATTCTTGGCAGGCGAAATGACGCAAGCCGAACTCGGCATGAAAATCGGGGTAACGCGCCAAACTGTCGCGGCTATTGAATCTGGGAAGTACTCGCCCAGTCTTGAAGCCGCTTTTCGTATCGCTGAAGCCCTGAAACAACCTCTCGATGCAGTTTTCTGCTGGGAGAAAACCTGAAAGCCTGATTTTGGCCGATTTGAGAGGCTTCGATGCGTTCTCAGTGCGACGGCTTGCTGGCGATTCACCTGTGAACTGTGATCTAGTTTGTATTTTCGGATAAAGCAGCCACTCGTTCAGGTGGGGGAAGGCGCTCAAATCGGCCAACAACGGACGGTCAGCTATGCACCCAGCATTTGGCAATATCAAAGTGCTTTTGGGCTGCTACAGCGTCTCGCAAATTTAGGTCAAGGAGTCCGCAAGATACATGCTCGATAAAACCCCACTGCCAAATGGCTTCTATCGGTATGTATGTGAGCTTGCTAAGAAGCTCGCAACGTCTGCGGCCATTTTCTAGCGCGTCGCCATCAAGGATTTCGTCGCGCCATTCACGAAGTGAAATAGCCAGATCGATTGCTCGCTCAGCGTACAAGCCATCCGGGTCAACAAACTTGTAGTTCGTGGGAGAGCCCTCCGCATGAAGCGTATTCCAAATGTGTGCATCACCATGGATCAGATAACTGTCAGCAGGGTCGAATGCCTCCTTCCTGTTGGCCGCGTATTCCAGTGCGCGGTCAATGATCTCTGGGCTGCACGGGCGATTTAGCTGCGTCCATTGGGTCTCGATATAGTCGGCTTGAGCGCCTGCTTTTTCAGCTCCGGACATCAATCCGTTTTCAGGATCGATTCGACGCCACGCGACCTTCAAAGTGTTGCAGAGGGTTTCGATCTTCTCATCAACCCTCATCGACGCTTCTGCCAATTGATCGCCCAAACGCTCAATGAGAATGGCATCAAGGTCAGCATCGAAATTCAGCAATGCTGCATAACCTTGGCCTTCTGCAAGGCGCAGCGTTCGAATTTCCCGATCAAGGCTACCGGGAATACCTAGCTTCAATACGGCATCACCTTCAGTTGTTTCGCACAGAAACACCAACGCTTCAGTACCACCGCTCAGTTGTTTAACAACTTTGAGCCGCCAAGACTCGATGATTTTTGAAACTAGTGAATCAACTTCACGAAGCCATAACTGACCGACTTCACCCTGGAGTGAGGCGCGATGTTTCATTAACTCTGGAAGCTGAATTTGCATCACACAAGCCTATCGCAAGATTTGGGTGAACGGCAGCTGTGGGCACCCACCAGCGGCTTTTCAAACCAGAATGAGCGGCTGCTTTGCTGGATGGTTTGAAGTAGATCACGAAAACCTAACAATTTCCTTTATAGCCGACGCTGCTGCGGCTAGGGAGCTCCGCTCTTGTCGGCCAACACTAGCCGTTCACAGTTGACATTATTTTGGAGTCTGCAACTCTTCCGGTAAGTTGCTGAGGTACAGAAATGCAAGACTTCAAAGGGAAGGTCGCTGTAATAACGGGTGCTGGGAGCGGAATAGGTCGCGAACTCACACGCCAATTGGTTCACGAGGGCTGCGGCGCTGCAATTTGCGACCTAGACAATGTGGGCATGGAAGAGACGCTGCGACTCTGCCGTGAAGACAACCCAGACAATGCGCTAGTCACAGGATTTGTCTGTGATGTTGCCGATGAGGATCAGGTTCAACAGTTTGTTGAAGATACCCGCATCCAGCACGATTCCGCCCACATAGATATTCTGATCAATAATGCGGGGATTAATGGCGGCGGGAGTTTTGTTGAGAGTTCAAGGGAAGAATGGGATCGAGCCTTTAATATCTGTTGGTCTGGTGTCTATCTTGTAACTCGCAATTTCTTCCCGATGCTTAAAGCAAGTAACGAAGGTCACTTGGTCAATATGAGTAGCGCAAACGCGATCCGTGCGGTGCTTGGGGGCCACGTCCCGCATACCGCATACAGTACCGCGAAGTTTGCGGTCCGTGGGTTTTCCGAAGCCCTCATTCACGACTTTCGCTTCAACGCGCCACATTTAAGCGTTTCCGTTGTTATGCCGGGACACACTGGCACAGACATCATATCTAACAGTCTGAAAGTGCTTGGCCAAAACACGCCCGACAGTTGGTCAACAAACGAAATCGAACTAACCAAGAGACGCTGGAAGATCGCTGGACAGCCGAACGTAGACGCAATGAGTGAGGACGACGTCAGAGCGGCTGGCATTCGTGAAATCCAAAACATGAAAGAGCTCGGGTTACCGGCTGCGGAAGCTGCCAAAATCATTCTAGACGGCGTCAAACGCAAGCAGTGGCGAATACTGATTGGTAGCGACACGACGACGCTTGATCACCTGGTCAGAGATTCACCCGAGACAGCTTATGATCCGGACTTCGTAACCCGCTGGCAGAAAGCGAACGCCAAGTATCTAAACTCGGACGACTAATCTGACCGCTGTGGTCACAAAGTTGCTGCCCATGATTCAGTCGCGAACGTCAGCTAACCGGAAATTCCAGTGTTTACTTGAGCTTCTACACAAAGCAGACGTACAGATCGGTAGTCCAACTGGCTCTGAGCTACCCGGAACAGATTACCCGAGTCGGTTATCACTGATTCGGGTTTGTGCCCCTCCCATCAAATTCGCAATCGCGTGTATAGGTAATTTGGAGCATTTCTTCAATCCAAGCGACGACTGTTTGTTCGTCCATTTTGATCGGTATGGTCCAGCCAGTCACCAACTTATCTTCAGACGCCTCGTGCCCACAAAGTTGAGCGAGGGCTTTTGGTGCCATGCGAACTCGCTGTACCAAATTCTCTTTGAAAGATTTTAATAACGTATCGAATGCTGCTCTTGTCGGCCAAACGGCAGACTGCAAGCTAACGAAAATCATCAGAGTTGTTGTCTTTCAGCCAGTCGGATAACCAGGATAGATACATATCAACTGCAGGGGCGGTTGCTGGTGCTAACGAGGCGAGCTCGGCAACCGTTTCACCTGATTTTCGTGTCATCGTCGTATGAATCCAACCGGGAAATTTCCCCTTTATAGCGTCAAACAGTGCTTGTTGGGGCCCCTGAAAGTCGGCATAGAGATTCCACTTGTTCAAAAACTGTTCATATGTGGGCCCCCGTGCGTATTCGCGCTCTTTTTCACGCCGGAATCGCTCGTCTGGCTCTATGCACAAGTACACGTAACAGGAAGGTAGTGTGATTCGGTGTGCGTTTGCGATGAAATATCGCAGCGAGGTCGACCAATCAGCAAAACCGCGATTAGGATAAATCCAACTGAACCAAACCGCCTGGAAGGGATCGCCATCAAGAATGCTGTTTTCATACTTTAGAGCTGTTTGACAACGATCCAGTTGTCTCTCGCAATACCAGTATTCTGGTTCAGGAGACGGTCTTTCAGGAAAAAGTTCGTTTACTTCCGGGATGCGAACGTATCCGTGCTCGCTGGCCAATCGTTTCGCGACAGTAGTTTTACCAACAGCCGGGGCACCTTCAAACGTGATAATCATCAAGCATTGTCAGTATTGGGAGGCGACAGTTTAGAACGATTGTCCCTGTCTGCAACGGGCGTGGGGTGAGCGTAGCAGAATGACTCAACAAACTGTCAGCCTGCTCTTGGCGTTGCTGTTGTTGTCGCCGGCTGATTTGAAAGCCGGAATATCGGCGGTCCCGGCCAATAAAAAACGTTAGATTCGCCGGATAAAACCCCAGAGATAGCCCATCTCATCGGGCACACTCAGCATGCGTATGCCAAAATCTCGATTGATTGGTGCATCGCACTTGATGCCCGCAGCCTGAACACGGGCGTAAACCTCGTCAACATCATCAACCCAGACTCCGATCCACGTTGGGCGTTCGTCATTATCCTTCCGACGTCCCGATCCGTCGAGCCACAATTCGGTATTGCCTACGCGCATCTCAGCATTCTGTATTTTCCCCGCATCGTCCTTCCATCGGCCGATTTCCTCAAAACCGAACACGCGCGTGTACCATTGCATAGCAACTTCCGCGTCATCGTAGAATAAATAAGGAACAATTCCCTTGTACATTTCAGTCTTGGCCATACCCCTCACTCGTCTCGGGTTGATTGATTATCGTCGTGTATTGTCTCAGTAGCGTGTGCCACCCATAGCGCTTGATCGCATTTACTTTTTTGCAACTCAGGGGTTTGACCACTCTCACTGATATGGTCACGAGTGTAACCTTGTCGACTGGTTCAAAGGTCACTGCTACTTCGCATTCGTTCAAGTCAATGAAGACGAACCGATTTGGAGGGTCCCAGGTGTGGATCGTGCCGAGAACGCCAGCCGAGTCACTGGTACTCGTTGGGACCTCCATAAACCTGCCTCCAACGTAGCCCTCGATCTCCACCGCTGAGGTTTTTTCCGGGTTCAGTACGGAGTGGCTATTGATTTCATACCAGGCATCTACCCGTTCGGTGAACAACCGGAACGCTTCACCAGGTGTTAAATCCACTTTCTCCTGGGCGACATATTCTTGTTTGGCCGCGCTACTCATCCCGGCTCGTTTCCGCAAACTCTTTGAAGCGCCTGAGTTGTAGACGCCAGTTATCTTCCACTTGTTCTAGCCATTGGCGAGCAGATGCAAGATGCTCGATTTCCAGATGGTAGATGCGAGATCGAGCGTCACTGTCTGGGATTTCCACACCCACTACGCCAGTTTTACGGAGCAAATTGAGGTGCCGGGTGGTAGCGTTCCTAGCCAGACCGATCTTCTGAGCTATGTCACTAGCCCGCTCGGGTCCTGTCATAAGTACTTCGATCACACGGCGGCGATTCTGATCCGCCAACGCGCTGAATACAGGGTCTGTTTTATTCACCATGTAGTGAATAATTCACTCAATTTAGCGCTATGTCAATTCGCTGTTCTGTTGGGTGGTTTGAGGCAGATCTCGACAATCTGGCAATTTCCTTCGGTTCTTACCTGATGGCCGATACAGATTTAAGGTCTGACAGGGCGGCCATCGCTTGAGTTATTGCACCTGTAAAGCGTGCCATCGAGTTAGGTTCCGTCTTGATGTCGCCCAGGGCGGAATTGAAGCGGTGTACTTCGTCGTGGCTCGGTAGTTCCTTCATACGTTGCACCCAGGCGCGCATGACCTTATTTCTAGACAGATCGAACAGGTTTGCCTCTTCAAGCTGCCCTATCTCTTCGTAACAAGCTAAATCCGCGATGCTGGCGTGGGACGTGCCAGCAATGAAATCATGATGGGCAAGGTAAGTATTTTCTAGAAATTCGATGACCTGAGCAATCAGCTCCTGTCCTGATGCCAGACCCGCTTCATCAGACATAGATTCCTGAATGCAGCTGTTAGTGACATAGCTCAATGGGTTTGACGTTGGAATCCCGCCGAACGCGACCAGAACATGCGGCGCCATGAGTTTCAATGTTGCCAGGCGGGTCAAGCAATGATGTGCGTGAAGGTATTGAGATATTCGTGCCCTGAGTTGTATGTCATCGGGATACATGTTCGCCCAGCCATGTTTGGCACCGAGATAACTCAGGATTGCGGCCATCTCCGACAAAACAAATCCCTCATCATCAATGGCTGGAAATTGTCCACGGGGGTTTATAGATGTAATGCCACCAGGATCAGGTAACAGCTCGATGGGTAAGTCGTTAAGCACGCACGCCCAGATAACTGCTCGTGAGGGTTGACTGGCTGGATGTCCGTATACTTTGAGCATATTTCCTCCTACGCTGTTCCCGTCGGGATCGGGAAATGACTCAATAATTGCAATATCACGACTGGACTCTTCACATCATCCTGACCATCGTTCGTAAATCAGCGCAATGGTTCTATCCTGCTGACGGTTCCCCTTCAGGCGCGAACCGGGCAAGGGGTGCCATACGCGCTTTGTGCAGACTCAGGTTACCGTCTTGCCCGATGGCATAGTGATCAACCTGCTGCAGTATCTGAAGAAATGCCGCTTCGGTGCTCATGTCCGGGCAGGCCATCCTGGTTACCGCCATGTGTCCATCGAACTCGATACGCTGGCCGCTTTTGACTGCATACGCACCCGTGAATCTGTTGCAGGATGCGTTACCACTGGCCACGGAATCCTCTGCACGCAGCGTCAGTTCCGCCTTGCGCGACTCGATCGGTTGGCCGCGCAGTTCAACCAGCCGCCAGAGCTGATCTTCAATCAGCGGGTCGTGCACGTGTTTGTGCAATATGTACTGGCCGGCAAGATCGCCGGTCATGCGTTCGCCATTGCGATCCAGTTGAAACAGCTGATTCTCGCCGACCTGATAACGCTGGGCATCAACACCTTCACCAAGCGTTACCTTGCTGCCAGCGGCGTTCCAGGTGAAGCGGCCATTGTCTGCGATCGGGGTGGGTGATTTGTCGATATAGCGCAATGTGCGATCGAAGGTGCCGTCGGCGTTTAGCGTGATCTGCGTTGCTATCCCCGGACAGCTGGCGCAGGGCACAACGCCCGAGTACGTCCCGGACCAGTCCAATGAGTTTCTGCTGTTGTGCGCATCGGGCATGACGTGTTCCGCGGTTGTCGTTGCGTCAGCGACTAACGGGTCTTCTGAGGTTGCTTCATCTTGTGTACAGCCCGCACTCAGTGAGAATGTAAACAGTAAAACTATCCATAACCTGCCGTTCAAGTGGGCCTCCTACGTAATCGACCTTGCGTGCCCTGGTATACATCTCAGGGCAGCTGAAACAAATACCAGAGTAACCATATGAAAACCAACAAGAAGGGTGAGATACGCATTCTGGTCTGAAGAGATGGCATAGGCCTCCGGGACGTCCATAATCCAGGTGCGAAGCACGGTGTAAAGTATGATCTGACTGAATGCGGCAACGTAGAAGGCAGCCACCGCAAACCGTTGTCGTCTGTACAATCCAGCTACAACAAGCAGGTCCAGTATCAAGTAGACAATATCAAGCACCTGCCACTTGAGTGGTGCTTGCATCCAGTCGAATCCGCTTAAGCTGAACATGTTGAGAACGTGCACAAGTGCACCGTATGCATAGAAAGCTGAGACAACCACGAGGATGCCCTTGCTGACAACGGGTAGCTTTTCTCTCACCACACTTCCTTATCGATGTCCTGGGAGCTCGTTGGCTATCGAAATTCAAAAGCGCAAACACAATCAAGCGAAGCCACCTCTGACGCTCTAATATCTGTCTGATCTTATCTCTTACCTGGAGTCCGGTCAGTTGAAAGCGGTTCATAAAGCCCTTTGGTACATAGAAAACCATTCCCGTGAGGACATCACTCTGGATGAACTCGCGCAGGTTGCCGGCGTATCACGCTATCATTTGAGTCGTATCTTCTGTTACGCCCTGGGGCAGCCCATCAACCGCTATATTCGCCTGCGACGATTATCGCGCGCGGCTCTGGCCCTTGCCCAGGGTGAACCAGACATTCTCGATCTGGCGCTTTCGGTTGGTTATGGTTCCCATGAAGCGTTTACGCGGGCTTTCAAAGAGCACTTCGGGAAAACGCCAGAACAGGTAAGGGCGCAGCATCACACAGACGATCTGAAATTAATGGAGCCAATGCTGATGGAAACGTTGAAAAAAACTGTATTAGAAGAGCCGCGATACGAACAGTTGAGCCACAAGCGCTCGATTGTCGGGCTCTCCCGCTTTTACTCATTTGAAGAGGTCGGTGGCATACCGGACCAGTGGCAGTCGTTTGCGCCGTTTATTCCGCGTATTGCAGCGAGCCGGAAGCCAACGACTTACGGCGTTATCTACAATGCAGGTGACAGCAGCTTTGACTATCTAAGCGGCGTAGAGATCTCGCAGGACGCCGCGCCACCTGACAATATGGTTAAGATTGAGCTTGGCCCACAGCACTACGCTGTTTTTTCGCATAAAGATCATGTTTCAACACTGCGGGACACGTGCGATGCCATCTGGTCACAATGGTTGCCAGAATCCGGCCGGGCTGTTGTCGAAGCGCCCTGGTTTGAGCGTTATGGTGAAAGCTTCGATCCACAAACCGGGGCGGGAGGATTGGAACTCTGGATACCTGTTTTGTCCTGAAGCCCAGCTCGACCCCTGGTTTACGTTTGTCCGGCTTGGCGACAAAGAGAGCGCCCGTCGCCGTTTGTGAGCTCCGCCATGGGCGATACTCGCCGTCGCGATAAAGCGGATCAAATTGTTCATGGCTGTGCAGGTAACTCTTCTGTGAACTCATAAGCCTGTGGATCGAATACCGTGGTGTCGCCGCCGGGTGCCCACCAGGCCCATACAGTGACAACGGGCTCGTCGTATTTGTTTTCCATTGAGTGCACAGTATCTGCCGGCGTGTAGATGGTTGTGCCCGCAGTGGCTTCAAAAGTGTCAGCGCCTATTGTCCAGGTGGCCCGCCCAGATACAACGTAATAAAGCTCCGGCGCGGCATGGCGGTGTCCCGGATAAACGGTATGGCCCGGTATCTCCAACATGCCGAACCTTACATCCTGTTGCGGAATCTGTCCGGGGCCATCAGCACCGATCAGGTCTTTCCAGCGTACGCCAAAATTGTTGCTCGACCAGGGCACCGAATCGGCCTGGGTGTGGGTAGATGGCGGCAAAGGCGTCTGGCTCAACGCGTCAGTTGCAGCGACCAGTAGCAGGCCACAAATCAAATTCTTCAATGTAATACTCCATAGCTGGGATAACCGGCACGCTTGTCAGCCCGTAGCGGGCGGTAACCGGTTGCTGGCGTCAGCACCGATGCTATATCGTTGAGCCATAAAGATCACATAACGCTCTTCTTAAAATAATAGTTCAGGCTTTGTTATGGATTCAGTTTTCGGCGCCATCGCTGCCGCCGCAATCGGTTTGCTGTTTGCGGTGTCGTGTGTACACAAGTTACGTCACTTGCGGGATTTCACAGCTTCCGTCCGAGACTACCGCTTGCTCTGGCCAGGTCTGCATCGGCCTGTCGCCTGGGCGTTACTGCTGACGGAAGCGGCTGTGGTGATTACGCTGGTGCAGCCAGGGACAAGACCGGCAGGCGCCCTGCTGGCGATTTTTCTGCTGCTTCTCTACGCGGCGGGCATTGGCATCAATCTGGCTCGCGGACGAACCGCTATTGATTGTGGTTGCAGTTGGGGTGCCAGACATCAGGTGATTAAACGCTCTCACGTGTTCAGGAATATGTGTCTTGCGGTGGTGAGCGGCGTGATTCTTATTCCCGCTAATGGCCGGGTATTCCTGTGGATGGACTGGGTCTCAGTCATTGGTGGTACGTTGATTCTTGTGTTGGTCTATTGGACCCTTGATACACTCTCGAGCTTTCAGGTCGGCGTGAAATGAGTGATCTGACCATCGCGATCGCGTTTGTGCTGCTGTGGTTGGTGGTGATTGTCATGGCGCTGGTCATCTGGGCGCTCGCCAGACAGATCGGCGTGCTGCATGAACGCATCGCGCCGGCCGGCGCTTTGTCGCTGCGAAACGGTCTGGCGATTGGTGGGCCCGCGCCGCGGGTCACGGTAGAGCTTGTTTCCGGTGCGCAGCTCACCGTTGGTGCAGAAAACATCAATGGCCGCTCGACCCTTGTGTTCTTTTTTTCGCCAACCTGTCCGATCTGTAAAGAACTTCTGCCGATCATCAAGCGCAGCACGCGTTCGGAACAGGATTGGATAGACGTTGTGCTGGCCGGTGATGGTGATGCAATCAAGCACCAGCAGATGCTGCAGGCATTTCATATGCAGGCGTTCCCGCTGACGCTGTCTGCACAACTCGGCATGGCTTACCACGTTGGCAAGTTACCCTATGCCGTATTGATTGATGACAAGGGTCAGCTTCAGGCAGCTGGGCTCGTAAACTCCCGCGAACATCTTGAAAGCCTATATGAAGCCAAAGAAATGGGCGTCAGAGATCTGCAGACATATCTTGGGAGTAACGCCCTGCCTGCCGAAACGCTCGAGCGGACCTGAAGCCGGATGCTGCCTCACTTCAGGACAACATTACCAGCGCTGTGTGGTGTCGTGTTGGTCTTGTGTGCGGCGGATGCCAGCACAAACCCACCACCATTTGACTATCGAATGAACTGTGAGGGCTGCCACACAGCTGCCGGTAGTGGCGTTGATTCCCACGTGCCTCCCTTGAAAGATAATTTAATACCCTTCCTCAGCACACCGGCGGGTCGGGAATATCTGATCCGTGTACCCGGCGTCCGGCAGGTCAGCATCAGCGATGCACGCATTGCCAAACTGCTCAATTATGTGGTGTTCACCTTGAGTGAAATTGAAGGTGTGCAGCAGGTGCAGCCGTTCACAGAGGCTGAGGTGGCGGCACACCGAAGCCGCGCTTTCCTTGATGTGCCTGCAGCTCGCCAGCGGGCCCTGGATGCCTATGAAGGACAATAGACATTCAAGCATAAGCCTGATGCTGGTGTGTTCTGTGTTTATGGGTCTATGGCCCGGGTTGAGCGCTGCGCCATTCAAGGCTGAACAGCCTGGGTTATCGATACTCACTGACCCGACGCCGAACTGGGTATGGATTGGCGGGGCGGGATCCAGCGTGACGTTGATGGATATAGAAAACGATACGTATCTGGCGCAGTTCAACAATGGCGTCGGTACGCTTAAGCTGGCCATACCGGCAGATAAAAATGAATTTTATTCGCTGGAAACCTATATGACGCGGATGTATCGCGGCACACGTACAGATGTGGTCACGGTCCGCAGCAAAGATACCCTGGCGGTTACTCATGAGATTGAGATACCCGCAAGGAGTTACGAAGGTATGTCACTCCTGCATGCTGCGGCGCTTACCGATGATGACCGATTTCTGCTGGGTTTTAATATGACGCCGGGACAGTCTGTTTCTGTTGTTGATGTGCAGCAGAAAAAGTTTGTTGGCGAGCTTGATACAACAGGTTGTGCTCTGGTGTATCCCACGGTGCAGCGGCGGTTTCATCTTTTGTGTGGAGACGGCAGCATTGCCACGCTGCAACTGGATGCCTCGGGTCGGCTGCTGACGCGTGCTCGCACGGTGTCGTTTTTTGACCCGGCGGCTGATCCGGTCATGGAGAAAGGCGCGCGTCAGGGTGATACCTGGTACTTTACATCATTTAACGGGCTGATATACAAAGTCGCTGTTGTAGCGGGTGAAACCCAGATCGAGGCTCCCTGGTCGCTGACAACAGAGGTTGAACGCGACAACCAGTGGAAGCCTGGCGGCATGGTGCCCATGACGGCTCGTGACGCCGACAACAGCCTGTATGTCCTGATGCATCAAGGGCCAGCAGACACGCACAAACAAGCAGGTACACAGGTCTGGGTGTTTGATCCGGCAGAGCGTTCCCGTAAAACGGTCATTGTGTTAAAACACCCCGCCCAGTCTGTGCACCTGACTCGAGGTAAAAAACCTTACCTCCTGGCCCTTTCCGAAGAAAGTGATCGGATTGATGTTTATCATGCAGACAGTGGTGAATGGTCACATGTCATTAAACATTTTGGCGATATGTATCCCGCATTGTTCCATAACTATCTCCAATGAGGATTGTCAGTGTCTCACGGTAATTTTGTACCCGTCGCGATAGATACCATGGCGGAAAAACTGCTGCGGCACATTGCGCGTTCATCGTCCCGGCGTGGCCTGCTGAAACGCATTGGCGGCCTGTTGTTAGGCGCGGCAGCAATTCCCCTGCTGCCGGTGTCGCGGACCATGGCCGCTGCAGATATCCCCGATGATGCACTGATCAGCGGCGATGGTGGTGATCCACAGAGCTGTAATTACTGGCGTTACTGTGGCATCGATGGTAACCCCTGTTCCTGCTGCGGTGGCGGTGCCAACAGTTGTCCTCCAGGCACCGAGTTGTCACCCATTGGCTGGATTGGTACCTGTAAACACCCGATTGATAACAGAGACTACCTGGTCGCCTATTACGATTGTTGTGGCACCACAAGTTGCGGGCGCTGTTTCTGTACCAGCAATGAAGGTGACCGGCCGGTGTATGTCCCCTTTAAGAACAACGATATTGTCTGGTGTTTTGGTACCTCCAGTCATACCTACCACTGCACGTTGGCTTCAGTAATTGATGTTGCGCCGGGATAACCGGATAAGCAGGATAGGAGGCCACTGCACGAACAGTAAAATGAGTATGAATTCAACACAGGACGCAGCCACAAAATTTCATGCCGACGGCTTCCTTGCCTTGCCGGATTTCATCGACGAAACAACGGTAATCAACCTGCGCAGAGCGTACGACGATCTACTCACCGGCAAGGTTGCGATTGGTGCGGAAGATGATCGCTGGCTGGGCGGCATTACCCGACAGATTGAACGCCCTTCATTGTATCATCCGGCTTTTGCAGACAATGCTGCTTTACAGGCGGGCCGCGAGGTTGCGCACCTGATTGCCGGCACGGATGTAGACGTGAAACATCTGTTTGATCAACTGTTGTTCAAACCGCCAGGACACAAACACGAAACGCCCTGGCACCAGGATCTGTCTTACCTGAAGGAACCTTTTGCACCGGCGGGATATCATCTGCCTAACAGCAGTGTTCTGCAGTTCTGGGTTGCGTTGGATGACGCTGACGAAGCAAATGGCTGTATGCAGTTTGTCCCAGCCGCTCACACCAAACCTCTCCTGCCTCACTATGTTGCATCTGGTGAACCCGGCGAGCCGAGCAGACTGCTGGCAATAGAGAATGTGGCGCAACACCTTGATCTTAGCACTGCTCGCGCATGCCCTCTGGCTGCCGGTGGCGCTACGGTGCACGGGTATCTGACGCCACACTACACCGGCGCTAATCACTCTCACGATAAACCGCGGCGCGCCTATATATTCACCTGTACGGTAACGCCCAGAACATAAGCCGGACACCACCAGGCTTTTCCGGCCCGCCATGACTAATGCCTACTGACACTATGCTGTCAGGAGCGAGGGTGTACAGTGCGCTTTCGTAAACCACAGGATACATCATGAATGCATTGGAATTGGGTCAGAAAATGGCCGCGATGGTTAATCAGGGCCCGGCGGGAGAAGCGGAATTTGTAACCCGGTACTACGCGGACGATGTCATCAGTATCGAGGGGCAGGGCAGTGAAGAGATGCCCGCAGAAATACAGGGTATCGAAGCTGTTCGCGATAAACATGCCTGGTGGTACGACAATAACGAAGTGCACAGCACTGTACTGGAAGGTCCCTATGTGGGGCACCGGGAAGATCAGTTTGTCATGCGTATTGTGATGGACATGACACCCAAAGGTGGTGAACGCACGCAGATGACGGAAGTAGGTTTATACACTCTGAAGGACAACAGAATTGTTCAGGAGGAGTATCTCTATCTGATGGGCTGACTGTGCTCGACCCGGTAAGCGCCAACAAGCCTGTTTAATCAGCTGCCAGCTACATGTGGACGGATAGCTGCTTTATGCTGTAGAAGAGTAGAACATTTGGTCTCAATCTCACCCGGAAGTCCGCAATGAAACTCTATGACGTTACTCAAGCCCCTAACCCCCGACGCGTGCGCATGTTTGCCGCGGAGAAAGGCATAGATCTGGAATGTGTCCAGGTCGACATGGCCAGGGGAGAACACAAGACGCCGGAATTCCTTAAGAAAAACCCCAGTGGCAAGATCCCTGTGCTGGAATTAGACGATGGCACCTGTATTGGCGAATCTGTGGCCATCTGCCGTTATCTTGAAGCCGTTCACCCCGAACCGAATCTGTTTGGCAAAGCGCCGGTGGAACTCGCATCCGTTGAAATGGTGCATCGACAGATTGAGCTGGAACTGTTTTCCCAGGTGGGAACCTCCTGGGTGAACGGGCCGGTGGTTGGTAAGTTGTTTGCTGGGCGTATTGAGCAGATACCCGCAGCCAAAGACAGAAGTGACAAACTAACCCACGCATTTTACCAGCGCCTCAACCAGCAGCTGGTTGAGGAACCTTATATCGCCGGAGCGCGTTTTACGATTGTCGACATCACCACGCTGATCATTGTTGATTTTGCCACCGCGATGGTGGGTTTGAAGCCGGCGGATGAGCTGGAAAATTTATGGCGCTGGCATGCTTTGGTGAGCGCGCGCCCCAGCGCCTCTGCCTGATAGAGCGCGTCTGCCACCTGACAGTATCCCGGGGCTGACTAAGAAGGCGGCAGCAGACTCACCGTGGCCCCGAAACCTGGCCCGATTAACCGCCTGTACTGGCGGCGGCAGCAACAGCATCGAACAGTGCAGGTGTGGGAAAACCATCCGCCACGTAGGCGTTGTCCGCCTGGAAGCGTTGAATCGCTCGTCGTGTTGCAGGACCCATAACGCCATCCGGGGTGCCGGCGTCAAAGCCCAGAGCGACAAGATTTTCCTGCAGTTTGAGTAGCGCCTGGGTCGACAACTGGGTCTCTTCTACGCTGGGCAGTGGTTGCGCCAGTTTGCCTGCGCCCGCGATGCGATCTGCCAGGCGCCCTACTGACAGCGCGTAAAATTCAGAACGGTTCCACTTCATGATGATGCGGAAGTTGGGATAGACAAGGAATGCCGGTCCTTTGTGACCCGTTGGTAACAGTAAAGCACTGTCCAGTGGCATGGATTCAAGCGGTCGTCCGGCTGTATCGGTGATACCCAGATCGGCCCATTCAGACAACGGCCGCCATTCGTCCGATCCGGTCAGTGAGTAATCAAAGTTGTCCGGCAGTTTGACCTCCCGCCCCCAGCGATAGCCAGGCTCCCAGCCCATGGAGGCCAGATAGCTGCCACCAGAAAGCAGGGCATCAGAAATACTGCCCAGCAGATCGCGACGACCGTCACCGTCTTCATCCTGGGCATAGGCCAGAAAGGTGGTCGGCATAAACTGCATATGCCCAATGGCGCCGGCCCAGGAGCCAATCAGTTCGTCAGCCGCGATGTCGCCGGTATCAACAATTTCCAGGGTCGCCATGAGCTCCCGGGTAAAAAAATCCGCGCGGCGGGAATCGCAGGCCAGGGTCGCCAGGGCGCTGGGTATGGGAAGGGTGCCGAAGTAGCTGCCAAAGTTGGTTTCCAGCCCCCAGAAGGCCACCAGATACTGCGGCGGGACACCTGTTTTTTCCTGTATGCGCGCCAGCAGGGGCGCATGGGTGGCCAGCAGATTTCTGCCTTTAGAGACGCGAAACTCGGTGACACGCTTGTTGTAGTACTCGGTAAAAGTCTGGGTGAATTCCGGTTGGGAGCGATCACTGGCGATCACTCGAGGCAGCTGATTGATGTCGGCAAACACGTCATTGACTGTGGCGGCGCTGATGCCGCTCTGCAGTGCCGTCTGTTTCAGCCCGCTCACGCAACTTGCCCAGACTTCAGGAGACGCCTGGGCATGGGTTTGCTCTCTCCAGGACATTCCGGAGCACCCAATTCCCAGGGCCAACAGTCCGATCAGCGTTTTATGGGTCAGCATTTCCATATACTTCACACTCGTTGGTTTGCAGCTATTGCTACGCCGAATCATGGCAACTCTTCACCGCCTTGGCTAGGCGTCTGCGCGCTTCAACGTTAGACTGGTGTTTGAAAACCGGCTCAAAGTTCCGTGCTCAGACCGAAGCGATTATTGCGGCAGAGGCGGGTCGCAAGAGAACACTATTGGATATCACACATATTTTGGACGGGCTGAATGAAGCCCAACGTCAGGCTGTCTCCGCCCCAAACGCCAACATGCTGGTGGTGGCGGGTGCCGGCAGCGGCAAGACCCGGGTGCTGGTGCACCGTATCGCCTGGTTGATTGACGTCGAAGGCGTGTCTCCCCACGGCATTCTGGCGGTGACGTTCACCAACAAAGCCGCATCGGAGATGCGCCTGCGCATTGAAGACATACTCAACATGTCCGCCCGGGCAATGTGGGTGGGTACCTTTCATGGCCTGGCGCATCGCCTCCTGCGTATGCACTGGCAGGAGGCCAGACTGCCGCAGAATTTTCAGATTCTCGACAGCGATGATCAGCTGCGCCTGGTCAAACGGGTCATGCGCAGTCTGGATCTGGATGAGCAGAAATGGCCGGCAAGACAGGCGGTCTGGTTCATCAATGGGCAGAAAGATGAAGGCAAACGTGCTAAAGACGTGCCAGCCAGTGACGATCTGTTTCAGATCACCCACAAGCGAATTTACGAGAGTTACGAAGAGGTCTGTGACCAGGGCGGCCTGGTCGACTTTGCAGAATTGTTACTGCGCTCGCATGAGCTGTGGCTGAATAATAAAGACCTGCTTGCGCACTACCAGGGCCGCTTCAGCCATATCCTTGTGGATGAGTTCCAGGATACCAATACCATACAATACGCCTGGTTGCGGGTGCTGGCGGGTAAAAGTGCTCACGTCATGGCGGTGGGTGACGATGATCAGTCCATTTATGGCTGGCGTGGCGCCAAAATTGAAAACATCCATCAATACTCAGCGGATTTTGAAAACGTCACAACCGTCCGGTTAGAGCAGAACTATCGCTCCACGCAGAGCATTCTGGATGCGGCCAACGGCCTGATTCAACGCAATACTGACCGCCTGGGTAAGCAGCTCTGGTCCGACGGACCGGTTGGCGAACCCATTCGCGTCTATTCCGGCTTCAATGATCTGGATGAAGCGCGATTCATTGTTGAGACGACTGCGCAGTGGATTGAAGATGGGGGCAGCGCCGACGAGGTAGCGGTTCTGTATCGCTCGAATGCGCAATCCCGGGTTATTGAAGAGGCCATGTTGCGGGCTGGCATCGCCTACCAGATCTATGGCGGACAGCGCTTTTTTGAGCGCGCGGAAATCAAGAACGCGCTGGCCTACATGCGTTTGATGGAAGATCCACATGCCGATACCGCCTTTGAACGGGTGGTGAATACACCACCTCGGGGCATCGGTGAGAAGTCGATTGAGGCGGTACGTCAGTATGCCCGCGACCACCGCGTATCTTTGTGGCAGGCCTGTAAAGACGGCATCGCCTCCGGCGCGTTCAAGGGCCGTGTGCAGACGACTCTGGGTGGTTTCCTGGCACTGATTACGGACATGAGCGAGGCCGTGGCCAACATGCCCATGCACGAACTGGCGGACCACTGCATCGAGGCCAGCGGGTTGATGACCTATCACCGCCAGGAGCGCGGCGAGCGTGGTCTCGCGCGTAAAGAAAACCTCGAAGAACTGGTCAGTGCCTGTCGTCAGTTTTCCGGAGAAACGCTGTTCCCCCTGGCGGACAGCGATCAGGCTGAAGTTTCCGAACTGAAGGAATTTCTCGATCAGGTTGCTCTGGATGCCGGCGATCGCCAGTCCCAGCAGGGCCCTTGTGTGCAGATGATGACGCTGCACTCAGCCAAAGGCCTCGAGTTTCCGCTGGTGTTTCTGGGCGGTATGGAAGAAGGCCTGTTCCCTCATCGTATGTCCGCTGAAGAGCCTGGCCGCCTGGAAGAAGAGCGCCGGCTGGCGTATGTCGGCATCACCCGGGCGATGACCCAACTCTATCTGACCTATGCGGAATCACGTCGGCTGCATGGTCAGGACAGTTACAATCGCCCGAGCCGCTTTCTGATGGAGATACCCCAGCATCTGATTGCCGAAGTGCGTATGAATGGCGCAGTGCAACGACCCTACGGTACCAGCAGCAGTTCTGCATCGAGCAGTTTGTATGAAGAAAACCACGAGCTGGGCCTGCGCATGGGACAGCGCGTTGCACACGGCAAATATGGCGAAGGCGTGATACTGCAGATTGAAGGTGGCGGTGAGCGCGCCAAGGTTGAAGTTAATTTCCCCGGGGTGGGTTCCAAATGGCTGATGGTGGGTTACGCCAACCTGCAGCCTCTGGACTGAGTAACGTGAAGGATAAGAGATCAATGAAGAAAAAATCAGGTGTCGCTCTGCTGGGTTTTGTCAGCGTGCTGCTGCTCGCTGGCTGTGGTGCAGATAACGCGGGTGTGACAGACGGCGCCGAAGCTGCCGCAACCAGCCAGAAGGTCTACCGCTGGAAGCTGATTACCACCTGGCCTAAAAACCTGCCGGGCCTGGGTATGGCTCCGGAACGTATGGCGGACAATCTGCGCGTGATGAGCAACGGCCGGCTCGACATCAAGGTCTATGGGGCTGGTGAACTGGTAGGCGCCTTTGAAGTGTTTGATGCGGTGTCCCAGGGCACCGCTGAGATGGGTCACGGTGCGGCTTACTACTGGCGTGGCAAAATACCCATCGCGGCCATGTTTGCCACGGTACCCTTTGGTATGAATGCCCAGGAGATGAACGGCTGGCTGCATTATGGCGGCGGTCTGGCACTCTGGCGGGAGTTGTATGAGCCTTTTAACCTTTATCCCATCGCGGCGGGTAACTCCGGTGTACAGATGGCCGGCTGGTTTAACAAAGAAATAAACAGTCTGGCGGATCTGCAGGGATTGAAAATGCGCATTCCGGGCCTCGGCGGTGAAGTCCTGAAACGCGCGGGTGGCGTGCCGGTATCGCTACCGGGTAATGAAGTTTTCACGAATCTGCAAACCGGCGTTATTGATGCCACTGAATGGGTTGGCCCTTACAACGACCTGGCTCTGGCGCTACATACCGTGGCTAAATATTATTACTACCCTGGCTGGCATGAGCCCGGCCCCACACTGGAAGCCATCATCAATAAAGAGGCCTGGGACAGTCTGCCGCCGGATCTGCAGGCCATGATTGAAACCGCCTCACGTGCGATCAACGAAGACATGCTCAGTGAGTTTACCGCGCGTAACAACAGTGCGCTGCAAACCCTGATCAATGAACATGGTGTGGAGCTGCGCGCTCTGCCGGAAGATGTGATCACCGCGTTACGTGCTGCCGCGCAAGAGGTGGTGGCCGAAGCGGCGGATGAAAACGAGCTGTCCAGGCGCATCTATGACTCTTACATGGGCTTCCTTGAAGATGTGCGGGCGTACCACGAGATCAGTGAAAAAGCCTATCTGAATATGCGATAACCGTGATGGAACTGAAGAACACTGAGTATGAGGTTCACGACGGTATTGCCACCATCTGGCTGAATCGTCCACATCGTATGAATGCCTGGACCGGTCGTCTGCACACTGAATATCGGCATCTTCTGGCCCGTGCCAACGATGATAAAAAGGTGCAGGCAATTGTGGTATCTGGTCGCGGCCGGGGGTTTTGTGTGGGCGGTGATGCGCAGGCGCTGCAGGGGCATTCCGCACGCGGCGGTTACGACCCCGGTACAGCTGCAGACATTGCGCGCCCAGGCTACGGTGTTGCCAGAGAATTTGATGCTTCTTTTGCCTATCATTTTGGTCTGCAGAAAGTGGTTGTGGCGGCGATTAACGGGCCGGCAGCCGGTGTGGGTCTGGCATTACCGTGTTTTGCGGACATTCGGTTTGCGGTACCCGGCGTGAAGTTCACCACCGCCCATGGGAAATTGAATCTGCCCGCTGAGTATGGGTTGTCCTGGATGCTGCCAAAAATTGTCGGGCTGGGGCGGGCCAACGATCTGTTGCTCACCAGTCGTGTGTTTACTTCAGATGAAGCGTTTCAGCTCGGGTTTGTTAATGCCCTGTTCGAACCCGCAGCGCTGATGTCCGAAACGTATGCTTATGTGCAGAACATGATCCGCACCGTCTCACCCAACTCTCTGCGCCAGACCCGCTGGCAGATTTATCGTGATCTGCATCGGGATGTGGCCAGCAGCGTCACCGAGTCTGAAAACCTGCTGAATCAGATGATGGGTGAACCGGACTATGCGGAAGGTGTTGCCGCCTTTGTTGAAAAACGAGCACCGGACTGGCCGTCGCTCAAATAAGCGGCCTTTAGAGCGCTGCCAGCAGCCAGCACATCTTTTTTCTAAACGGTGATGTTGCGACCAGCGCAGAATACATGTGTGGGTCGGGTGAGTGCGCTCAGATCACGCAGCGGATCACCATCCACAATCAGCAGGTCCGCGGCTTTTCCGACTTCAATGCTGCCAGTGATCTGCGCAATGCCCAGACCCAGGGCCGCTGCGGACGTGGCACATTTTAGCGTCGCGGTTTGATCCAGCTGAGCAATGTCAGCAAATACGTTGAGTGCGTGGGGTAGATCCGCGTGATACACGCCTGGTATGCCTGCGTCGGTGGAGGCCATCATGGGAATGCCTTTGCCGAGCATCTGTTGATAGGCGGAACGTACCCGCCCAAGTACTTTGCCGGATGGATTATCGAGCATGCGCTGCCAGCCTTTGTTGACCGTGGGTGATACCCAGACATCATTGTTGAGAATGATGTCTGCCACCTCGTCCTGATAATCCGATGCCCAGCCTTCGGCCCCCACCCAGGAGCAGTGCTCGATGGTGTCGACACACGCATGGGCAGCACGTCTGATGCCTTCGGTGCCGTGGCAATGTGCAGCCACCGGCAGCGCCAGCTGGTGTGCCGTGGCAACCAGTGCAGACAAGGTCTCCTGTGAGAACTGTGCGTCAACTGGCTGACTGCCTTTGGTCATGCGACCACCGGTGGCCATGATTTTGATCAGATCCACACCGTGTTCCACCTGTCGTTGCAGTACTGCCTGTGCTTCACGAGCGGTGGCCGCCTGTCCACCCCAGAAATGACAGTGCCCCGCCGGGGTGGTGATAGGTTGCCCTGCACAGATTAAACGGGGTCCGGGTGTTTTCCCCTGCGCGATTTCGTCTCGGAGGGCCAGCTCAAACCAGGCGCCGCCGCCCAGATCCCTGGCTGTTGTAATACCCGCGGCAGCCATTTTTGCGGCCCGTGCGCGCATGTATGGCAACACCGTGGCGAGGGTTTGCTGCGGTGGGTCTTTCTCATCCGGATTGAGTTCCAGGTGTACATGGGCGTCAATAAGGCCGGGTATCAGGGTCAGACCGGCGCCGCTGATGGTTTGTCGGGACAGGTCTGCATCTGCGCGTGCACCAACAAAGGTGATCCGCCCCGCGCGCAGCTGTACTGTATCTGCGTCGACACGTTGGTTACCGTCCCAGATGGTAAGATCGGTAAGACTGATGGTGTCGTTGAATTCAAACAAGAGGTTTATCCATAGATCACACCCGGCAGCCAGGTGGCCAGTGCCGGCCAGGCCAGCAGCACACCCAGAAGCAGGAGTTGCATGATGATAAAAGGCACTACGCCGCGATAAATGGCGGTGGTGGTGACTTCCGGCGGTGTCACCCCGCGCAGGTAGAACAGCGCAAAGCCAAACGGTGGCGTCAGGAACGACGTCTGCAGATTGACGGCAATCAGTACCCCAAGCCAGATCGGATCGATGCCCATGGCCAGCAACACAGGTCCGACGATGGGTACGACAACAAAAGTGATTTCAATGAAATCCAGGATGAATCCCAGCAGGAAAATCGCCAGCATGACAATGGCCAGGGCACCCCACATGCCACCAGGCATGTTCTCGAACCAGGTATGTACCAGGTCATCACCGCCATAACCACGAAAGACCAGCGAAAAGATTGATGCGCCGATCAGAATGAAAAAAACCATTGCTGTTGTAGACAGGGTTGAGTCGCACACTTCACGCAGCATGCTGATGGTGCAGCGCCGGTAAGCCAGCGCAAGTATCAGCGCGCCTACTGCGCCGACACCGGCGGCTTCTGTGGGTGTGGCCCAGCCACCGAGAATTGAACCCAGAACGGCAACAATCAGAGTAAGTGGCGGCAGCAGGCTGGACAGCACCTGTCTCAGGTTGATGTCCGGCGCGTCATCGTCTGCCGCAGCAGGCATGGCATCCGGATCCAGAAAACCTTTACCGATGACGTAGAGCAGATAAAACAATACCAGCAGCAGGCCCGGCATCAGTGCGCCTGCAAACAGATCGCCCACCGACACGGCCTCGGGTGCAAAGATACCCATATTGAGTTGTGCCTGCTGATACGCATTCGATAACACATCACCCAGCAGCACGAGGGCAATAGACGGTGGAATAATCTGTCCGAGGGTGCCGGTTGCGCAGATTGTGCCGGTTGCCAATGATGGCCTGTATCCCTGTTTGAGCATCGTCGGCAACGACATCAGGCCCATGGTCACAACCGTTGCGCCGACTATGCCGGTGCTGGCGGCCATTAACATGCCTACCAGTACAACGGTGATGGCAAGGCCGCCACGAAAACGCCGCAGCAGACTGGACAGACTTTCCAGCAAGCCTTCCGCCAGACGTGTTTTCTCAAGCATGACGCCCATGAAAACGAACAGCGGAACCGCCACCAGCGTCTGATTGGTTATGGTGCCGAACAGACGTCCAGGCATGAAACCCAGATCACCGGCGGAAAATGCGCCGGTAAAGATGCCCCCCAGAGCAAACAGCAGAGCCACGCCACCCAGGGTTAACGCCACCGGATAGCCGGCTAACAAGGCGGCAAACGTAACCGCGAACATGGCAACAGGTGTGTAATCCACGTCAGTGCTCGCCGGCAGCAGACAGCAGTCGTTTGGCGATCTCGCTGAGTCCCTGCAGAAACAGGAGTACCGCCATCAGCGGCATCAGTGTTTTCAGCAGAAAGACAGCGGGTACACCTCCAACCTCACTGCTGCCTTCCAGAACACGCCAGCTTGCAGCCACATAAGGCAGGCTGGTGACAAAAATGAAAATGCTCACAGGTAAAAGGAGCAGGACATGACCGCCGGCGTCGACCCAGTCCTTGTGTTTCTGATTGAGTCGGCTGTAGATCAGGTCAACGCGAACATGGCCATCTGTGCGCAGCGTGAAAGGGATTGCCAGCATGAACAGGATACCGTGCATGTACATGACACTTTCCTGCAGAAAAATTGCGCCTTCTCCAAACAGGTAACGCAGTACCACGATGGTCATGGTGACAAGCACCATCAACAATGCCAGCCAGCGGATCATCTGAGCGACGCGCTGGTTAAGGCCGTCGATCGCTCGAATGAGAAACAACACGGGCAGCTACACGCCCGGCGAGTGCAGGGACAGCTCCAGCACAGTGCCTGCAAACAGCGCAAAACCTGCACTGATGTTGTTTTTGAAGGCGGCAAAGCACGCCTCGCGGTCGCGGTGACGAATGAGGTATTGCTGATATCCGAACAGTGCGCCACAAACCAGCAGGCCAACATAGTAAAAATGTTGGTAACCCAGCTGCAGACCCACCAGCAGGAACGACAGGAGCGCGCTGATCTGCAGCACCCCGACCATCACTCGGTCAAGGTCACCAAACAGAATGGCTGTACTTTTGATACCCACCTGTAGGTCGTCATCGCGGTCGACCATGGCGTACATGGTGTCGTAAGCCACAATCCATAACAGGCTGCCGACAAACATGACGCCGGCGGTATTGGTCAACCCCTGGTCGGTGGCTGTCCAGGCCATCAGGATGCCCCAGCTGAAAGCGATGCCCAGCACAACCTGGGGCAGATGGGTCCAGCGTTTCATAAAAGGATAAGCGGCCGCGACCAGCAGGCCCCCCACAGCCAGCAGCTGTGTTGCGCGATTGAGAAACAGCAGCAGTAAACCGGCGGTGACACACAAGCCGGCAAACAGCATCAGCGCATGGCGAGGCGCAATACGACCGGTGACCAGGGGACGGTTCCGAGTGCGTTCGACGCCACCGTCGACATGCCTGTCGGCATAATCGTTGATGACACACCCGGCAGAACGCATAAGAAAAGTGCCCAGCGTGAAAATGATGATCAATGCTGGAGGCGGTACCGCGCCCTGGGCCATCCACAGTGCCGCCAGAGTTGGCCACAGCAACAGCAGGCTGCCGACCGGACGGTCGAGGCGCATGAGTCTGAGATAGTCCAGCAGATTAATCGAGAGCATCTTTTTAAGCGCATGGATAAAATCAGGTGACGAGTGTAGATCTTTCCAGGGTTTCAATCTATTACAGGGCGCTGTGCGTCTCAGGTAGGGCATTGCCTCGCCGCGCATTGATTTTTGCTGGCCCAGCAAGTAGTTTACTGCGCCTTGTGCAACCGGTAGGCGGAGCTGAAGAAGCGTCCATGAAGAAGTGGCAATGTATTGTCTGTGGCTGGATTTACGATGAAGCCGAAGGCTGTGAAGAAGAGAATATCGCCCCGGGTACCGCCTGGGAAAACGTTCCTGAAGATTTTGTCTGTCCCGAGTGTGGGGTTAGCAAAGAAGACTTCGAAATGATAGAAGTGGGGTAACTCAGGCAGGCTCCCGAAGCGCTGAACCGTAGTTACAAGGTGGAAGGCGTAGCAGTGCGATCACAGCGCGGTATTCGCGTTGTCATCAGAAGGGCTCGCTGGCCGTTAACTCAGATACCTGCGGAGCGATGATATGAACCTGACGACACGTATTCTGATTGGTATGGGTTCTGGATTGCTGCTGGGTGCCTTGCTGCAATGGGTAAGCCTGCCGGATGATCATTTCATCAGCACTTTTTTCACCTATGGTCTGATTGATGCCGGCGGTGATCTGTTCATCACCCTCTTGAAAATGATGGTTGTGCCGCTGGTGCTGGTGTCGCTGACCTGTGGCGCCGCAAGCCTGGGAGCGACGGGTAAAGTAGGTCGCCTGGGTGGCAAGACCATCGGTTTGTATCTGCTCACCACCGCCGCAGCGGTCACCCTTGCCCTGAGTCTGGCGCTGATCATCAACCCCGGCATCAGTGCCAGTGATCAGGGTGTGGCGGAAGCAACCGGTTTTGTGGCTAATGAAGCCCCAAGCATCAAAGACACGCTGGTCAACATCATTCCAAGCAATCCAGTGACGGCCATGGCTGAAGGCAGGATGCTCCAGGTCATTGCGTTTGCCGTATTGTTAGGCCTGGCAATGAGCAAAACTGGCGCAGCCGGTGCCAGGGTGCTGGCGGTGTTCAACGACCTCAACAGCATTATTATGAAACTGGTGACCATGCTTATTCAGCTGGCGCCGTATGGCGTGTTCTGTCTGATGGTGACCTTGGGGGTGAGCGTTGGCCTGAGTGAAATCACCAAACTGCTGACCTATTTTCTGACGGTGGTGCTGGCGCTGCTGTTGCACATGACTCTGGTTTATCCGGCGCTGCTGAAATTTGTCGCCGGACTCAATCCGATCACTTATCTGAAAAAAATGCGTGAGCCGATGCTGGTGGCGTTTTCCAGTTCTTCCAGCGGGGCAACCCTGCCGGTGACTCTGCGCACCGTCGAGCAGCGCGTTGGTGTCAGCAATAACGTCGCCTCTTTTGCGGTGCCCCTGGGGGCCACCATCAATATGGATGGCACGGCTATCATGCAGGGTGTGGCGACAGTGTTTATCGCCCAGTTTTATGGTTTTGCGCTGGGCCCTGAACAGTTGCTGATGGTGATCCTGACTGCAACCCTTGCCTCTATTGGCACCGCTGCTGTGCCTGGTGTGGGTCTGATCATGCTGGCCATGGTGCTGGGCCAGGTGGGTTTGCCGCTGGAAGGCATTGGCCTGATCATCGGCGTTGATCGCCTGCTGGATATGATGCGCACGGCGGTCAACGTCACCGGTGACGGTGCCGTGGCCACCATTGTCGCTAAGAGTGAAGATGAGCTTGATCTGGAAGTGTTTAACGACCCTGAGGCCGGGTGGGTCATCGAACCAGAGCCGCACTGACTGGTCTGCACACCACCTTGGCTTGTTTGCGCCTTTAACAGACCGCTACTGCCCCAGTGACAGGGCCAGATCACTCAACTCGTTCTGGGCGGACAGAATCACGTCGGCCACATCGGCAATAGCCTGCGCACTGATGCCCATCTGCAGTGCAGTGTCTGATGAATCTGCGTGCAGGCCATCGGGTCCGTAACACAACAGATCCTGTGCCAGTCTCAGTAGAGCCACATAGTCCTGATGTTCGCCTATGTATCCGCCGACATTCTGAAAGCGAATGGCGGTTGTGATTTCTGTCGGCAGATCCCACAGTTCGAGCAGGGTAGCGGCCAGTACTTCGCGATTGACCTGCAGCACGTGCTGGTCAATTTCGGGGTAGCCGACATTGGGGTTGGCTTCCTGAATCCTGCAGATATTTGCATATTGCGGCGGAAAAACATGTCCCACCACCAGTGTGCCGAAGTTGCTCAAGAGGCCCGTCAGATAACCTGTGCCCGGGTTGATCTGCTTGCCTTTTGCGGCCTGTCGCGACAGCGCTTCAACGGTTGCTGCGCTGTACACCGCATCCAGCCAGTAGGGGCTGGCGCCGGATACGTGGCTTTCTGGCAGGTTCAGACTGGCGCCGATGGCCATGCCCAGCGCCATGTTGAACACCATGTCAAAACCCAGCACCCGCATGATGGCATCGTTTAACGTTTTTGACGGAGTTGGCGTGCCGTAGAAAGCGGAGTTGGCCCAACCCATGATGCGCGCTGCGATGGCCGGGTCAGACTCAATGATGGTGACCATGTCGCTGAGATCACACATCGGATCTTCCGCCAGGGCGATAATGCGCTGGGCGGTTTCAGGTAGCGGAGGAATCGCCAGGGTTTCATCCAGGCGCGCTTCGATGCGCCGGGTGGTAAAGGTCTGCACCGCGCGGTGGATATCCTGCTGGTCCTGATCCCGGCTGACGGGTGTGCCCTTGAGTTTGCAGGTGAACTGGGTTTCAAACGAGGCGTGGTTGAGACACATCTGGTGAAGCTGGGCGCCGGTTGCGCGTACGTACTGGCCGGGCACTTCAGTGGCCAGTGCCACCAGGGGCTGTTCCTTTAACTGACTGTCGACAATCGATGGAAAACCGTAGAAACCCGGAATCGCACAGATGCTGGCATCTTCTGCCTGGGGTACATGGCGAACGTCGCGCGCGGTGCTGATCCTGATGGGTTCAGGATCCACCAGGGCAATTTCCGGTGCAACCACCTGGATCTGGCCTTTGCTGTCTGCACAGAACAGCGCCCGCACGCGGTGCTCGCCAGGAGGGTTCGGATACGGCGGCATTTGATCTACTGGTGTGTCCATAAACTCGATTCGTAAAGGCTCTTTTCAAGTATAGGAAAAGCAGCCGTCAGAGAGGGCGAAGTTAGCGGACCTGGTTCACACGTTGAGATGTCCGGAGTCGGCTGGGGCCCAGGCTGCAAGCAGCTGGGTCATTTTCTGCGCGTCTGCTGAGCCGGGGGGTGCCTTCAGCAGTGCATCGCAAGTGCGCATGACCCGCGGCATCAGGTGTGCATGTAAACCCAGATCGGCAACACGAAAACTCTCGTCTCCGGCTTGTCGCGTACCGAGAATATCACCTGGGCCACGCAGCTTGAGATCCTGTTCCGCCAGATAAAAGCCGTCCTGGCTCTCGCGCATGGCATTCAGCCGCGTTCTGGCGGCTTTACTCAAACCTTTGCCGAACAGCAGATAACAGTGACTGGCCAGGCTGCCCCGCCCCACCCGACCGCGCAGTTGATGCAGTTGCGCCAGACCCAATCGGTCTGCATCTTCCATCACCATCAGCGTTGCGTTGGGCACATCCACACCAACTTCGACCACCGTAGTGGCCACCAGCAGGTCGAGCTGATGGGCTTTGAAGGCGTTCATCACGGCAACTTTCTCATCACTTTTCATGCGCCCGTGCAGTAAACCGACGCGAAAAGCGGGTAGTGCCTGGCTCAAAGCCTGATACATATGCTCAGCAGACATGGCATCCAGCTCTTCGGAATCCTCAATCAGCGTACATACCCAGTATGCCTGCTGTCCCTGTTTGAGCGCGGCGGCGACCTGCTCAACAACCTGCCCCCGCTTGCCTGCTTCCACGGTGTGGGTGGTGATGGGCTGACGACCTTTCGGCAGCTCATCAATTACCGAAACGTCCATGTCTGCGTACAACGTCATGGTTAAGGTGCGCGGAATGGGCGTTGCGGTCATCACCAGCTGGTGGGGCTGGGATCCGTTGAGGGCTTTGTTCTGCAGCGCCATGCGTTGATGAACACCGAACCGGTGCTGTTCATCAATGATCGACAGCGCCAGCCGGTTGAAGGAGACCGCCTGCTGGAACAGCGCGTGGGTGCCGATGACAACCTGGGCGTCACCGCTTTCAATGGCTGCCAGACGTTCTTTCTGGATTTTGGCCGGAAGCTGTCCGGTTAACAGGACTACGCTGATATTCAACGGTGACAACCAGGCGGAAAAGTTCAGATAGTGCTGTTCCGCCAGCAGTTCGGTAGGCGCCATCAATGCGGTCTGACAATTGTGTTCTGCTGCGCGAATGGCTGCAAAAGCGGCAATCACGGTTTTACCGGAGCCCACATCTCCCTGCACCAGCCGCAACATCGGGACTGGCTTGTCCAGGTCTGTTAACACCTCTTTAACAACTTTTGCCTGGGCCCGGGTCAGATGAAAGCCGAGGTTGTTGAGCAGTTCGCGGCCAAGGCCGCCGGCCTGGCCCAGCGCACGGGCGCTCTGCTGCTGACGTTGCAGGGCGCGGCCTTTCATCACCAGGTAATACGCACACAACTCATCAAAGGCGATGTCTTCACGTATCGCTTCAATTTCATGTAATGCAGTACCGGCTGGTGGCTGGTGCAGGAACTTCAGCTTGCTGAACGGTGTTCCGGCAATGTCCGGCCAGGCCAGGCGGCACAGGCTGACCTGCAGGTTGCGCAGCCGACCCTGACCAAGCCCCGCGGTGGTGGGGTAGATCGGGGTGAGGGTCTGGCTCAATGGCGGTGGGCTCTCGCTGAAGACTTCATAGTCAGGGTGCACGGTGGTCAGCTCCCGTCCAAAGAAGCGGAACTCGCCGTACACCCTTAACGACGGCGCCTGCTCCAGCGTTTTCTGCTGATATCTGGAAAAATGGAAAAATCGCAGATGTACTTCACCGCTGGCGTCTCGCAAAGTGACTTTAAGGCTCCGGCGTTTGCCGAACTGGACCTGACAGGTAATCACCTCACCTTCGATAAGACACTCTTCGCCAGCACGGATGCGTGCTATTGGCGTGATTTTTGATCGGTCCTGATAACGACTGGGCAGGTGTAAAAGCAGATCGAGCAGGCGGAAAATACCCAGCTTTGCCAGGGTAGCTTCTAGCTTTGGCCCCACCCCTTTAAGGTTGTGAATGCCAGCGCTGGGATCAACATTCACCCCAGAGTCATGATGGCATCAATTTCTATGCTGACACCTTTGGGCAGGGCGCTGACTTCTATGGCAGCACGGGCAGGATAAGGGGCCTGAAAGAAAGTAGCCATCACCTCGTTGACGTCGGCAAAATTGCCGAGATCCGTGAGATAGATGGTCAGCTTGACACAGTCCGCCAGGCTGCCGCTGGCGGCTGCGCAGATGGCGGCAAGGTTTTTGAAAACCTGTTCGGCCTGGCTTTTGAACTGGTCGCTGACCACCGTCATGGTGACCGGATCGAGGGGAATCTGACCTGAGATGTACACCGTTTGGGCAGCGTTTGAGGCGATGGCCTGAGAATAGGTACCAATTGCCGCAGGTGCAGCGTCAGTGTGTATGGGTGTGTTTTTCATGGTCATCCTTCAGTGCCCCAGACGCGATAGATTGATAACAGCCTGCACGTTGCGCAGGCGACGCATGACCCGGGCCAGATGCGTGCGGTTTTTTACCGTGATGCCAATGGCCATGGTGCTGATTTCAGCGTTACGTTCTTCCACGCTGATGTTGTCAACACCCGCATCCGCTGCGGACACTTCCGCTGCGACTTCAGCAAGAATACCTTTGCGGCGGTTAACGTTCACCACCAGGGTTGTGCGGAACTCACCGTCGGTCAGGGTCTCCCACCTGGCTGGAATGATTTCCCGGGCAGCACGGCGACGGATCTCACTGATGTTGGCGCAGGTTTCAATATGTACCACAAAGCCTTTGCCGGGCGTCATGTGACCGACAATCTGATCGCCGGGTACCGGACCGCAGCAACGGCCATAATGAATCACCAGCCCTTCGCCGCCGCGAATGGATACCGGTCCACCCCCTTCCACGGTGACGGCTTCGTAGTCTGGGTTGTCAGCAGCCAGCAGTTTCTGTGCCGCCACGTAAGCCATCAGGTCACCATTGCCGATGGCGGTTAACAGATCGTTCAGCTTACGCACACCCATATCGGTGAAGACTCTGCGCAGGCGCCTGAAATCGAGATCGTTGATGCTCATGTTGGCGTTGCCCAGAGCGCGATTCAAAAGCTTTCTGCCCAGCGCTATGGATTCGCCGCTCTGCTGATTTTTCAGGGCTACACGAATGGCGGAACGTGCCCGGGAAGTCACCACAAAAGTCAGCCAGTCGGGGTTTACCCGCGCATCGCTGGAGGTAATGATTTCAACGCTCTGGCCGCTCTGCAGCTGTTGCGACAACGGCGCCAGATTGCGATCGATGCGGCAGGCCACACAGCTGTTGCCAATATCTGTATGTACCATGTATGCAAAATCAATAGGGCAGGCACCGCTGGGCAGCTCCATGATGTCGCCTTTAGGTGTAAACACGTACACCTCATCGGGAAACAGATCGAGTTTCAGGCTTTCAATGAATTCCAGCGGATTGCCGGCCTGACGTTGCAGTTCAAGCAGATCCTGAGCCCATTGGCGGGCGCGGCGCTGGCTCGGTTCAAAGTCGCTGTCGCCAGACTTGTACAACCAGTGGCCCGCAATACCCGTTTCAGCCACCGCCTCCATCTGTTTGGTACGTATCTGCACCTCTATCGGAACACCGTGCATACCGAATAAAGAGGTGTGCAGAGACTGATAACCATTTGCTTTCGGTATGGCGATGTAGTCTTTGAAACGCCCCGCTACCGGGCTGAAGAGATTGTGCACCACACCCAAGGTCCGGTAACAGGCATCCACACGGTCGACAACGATGCGCAACCCGAACACGTCCATGATTTCGTTAAACGATTTCTGCTGGGTTTTCATCTTGCGATAAATTGAATAGAGGTGTTTTTCACGACTGATGACTTTTGCGTCGATTCCGTCGCGATTCAGCGCAGCGGTTATGGTAGCCGCAATTTCTTCCATCAGTTCTTTGCGGTTGCCCCGGGCCCGCGCCACGGCGCGCTCAATGCGATCGGCGCGCAGTGGATACAGGGCCTTGAAGCCGAGTTCTTCAAGCTCCATTTTAATCGTGTTGATGCCCAGCCGATTGGCGATCGGAGCATAAAAATCCAGGGTTTCCCTGGCGATACGTTTGCGCTGAGGCGCGGACATGACACCAATCGTGCGCATGTTGTGCAGGCGGTCCGCCATTTTCACCATAATGACGCGAATGTCTTTTGCCATGGCCAGCGCCATTTTCTGGAAATTCTCCGCCTGGGCTTCCGCGCGGCTGGAAAAGATTTTGGTCAGTTTGGAAACGCCATCGACAATTTCCGCCACCGCACTGCCGAACTCCTCCCGCAGGGTGGATTTGTTGGCGTCTGAGTCTTCGATGACATCGTGCAGCAGGGCTGCCATCAGGGTCTGATGATCCATGCGCATCTCCGCAAGGATCTGTGCAACAGCGGTGGGGTGCGTAATGTAGGGGTGACCGGTGCGACGCCACTGATCTTTATGGGCGTTCCTGGCGTAGGCATGCGCGCGACGCACGTCGGCGATCTGTTCAGGCGTCAGATAGGAAATGCGCTTGGTCAGCGAGGCGATGGTCGCGGGTGCGGCAACTTCAGGGCGTTTGGCAGCCTCTTCCAGCTGCCTGACAAAATATGACTGAGTGGTTGACTCGGGCCTAACTTGGCTCGTCATCTCCTATTCTGCTCTCCCTGAAGCTTTGACTGAAGTCGAAGCTGACTTCTACTTCCTCATCCTCTTGGGACACTTCCTGGCTGTCAAGCATTTCATGGGAGATCAGGCCTTCGGCGATCTCGCGCAAGGCGATTACAGTGGCTTTGTCGTTTTCTTCCGGCACCAGGGGTTCGTTGCCATAGGTGCGCAGGCTGCGGGCCCGGCGGGTAGCCAGCATGACAAGATCAAAGCGGTTGTCGACGTGCTCCAGACAATCCTCAACAGTTACTCTAGCCATAGTGTTCTCGCCTCAGAGCGGGTAATTCAAACGGGCGCGCAGTCTACAGCGCGCTTAACTATCTGACAAGATGTCCCGAATCGCCGGATTACCGGCAATCTGGCGTTTACCGCGCAGGCGCAGGGCGCGAAACACGCACAACAGGTCCGCCAGAGTCCTGTCGAAATCATCGTTAACCAGGATGTAGTCGAAGTTGGGCGCTTTAGAGATTTCCAGTTCCGCCTGGCCCAATCGAATCTCGATGCTTTTCTCGCTGTCCTGACCGCGACTGGCCAGACGCTCGGCAAGCACCTCAACACTGGGTGGCAGAATGAAGATGCCAATCACATCGGGTACCAGACGGCGAACCTGTTCCGCACCCTGCCAGTCAATCTCGAGAATGACGTCTTTGCCTGCTGCCAGCAGCTGATCCACCTGTGCTTTTGAGGTGCCGTAGTACTGGCCGAAGACGGTTGCGTGCTCAAGAAACTGTTTCTCGCGAATCATCTGTTCGAAGGCATCGCGGGAAACAAAATGATAGTTCACGCCATCGGTTTCGGAACGGCGTCGAGCGCGGGTGGTGTGTGAGATACACACCACCAGTTGCGGATCGTGCTGCAAAGCGGCCTGCACCAGGGAGGTTTTGCCCGCGCCGGATGGCGCGGCAACCAGATACAGCTGGCCTTCGTGATGGGTTGGATATGGCGTCATTCTATGTTCTGCACCTGTTCGCGGATCTGTTCGATGATGACTTTGAGGTCCACGGCGCGTTGGGAGGTTTCGGGCATGATGGATTTAGCCCCCAGGGTATTGGCCTCCCGGTTCAGCTCCTGGGTGAGAAAATCCAGGCGCCGGCCATGGGGCCCCGCGCCCAGGGCGTTGCTGCGGGCTTCTTCCACGTGAATGGCCAGACGATCAAGCTCTTCTGCTACATCTGCGCGCTGCGCCAGCAGAGCCACTTCCTGTTCAAGTCTGCCTGGGTCGAGGTTGACCTGCAGGTCTTCAATGCGCTGCATGAGTTTGGTTTTCTGGTGCAGGGCGATCTGCGATACCTGGGGCTTGAGTATTTTCAGCAGCCCGTCAATCTGATCCAGACGTTCACAGATGGTCTGCTGGAGCTGCGCGCCTTCTCGCGCCCGGGCGCTGATCAGGTCGGTAAGCGCCTGTTCGAACAGTTGGCTGGCGGTCTCTTCCAACAGGCTTTCATCCACAGGGGTATCGTCCAGCACGCCGGGCCAGCGCAGCAGTTCGATAGGGGTCACCGGACCGATTTCCGGTGCATCCCGCCGCACCTGTTCCACGGCTGCAAGCAGTTGCATAAGCACCGGTCGATTAATGGTGACCTGGCTCTCGCTGGCGCCGGCCTCCAGACGCAGCGTACAGTCGACCTTGCCTCGCTTTAAATGTTTGCGGGCGAGTTCGCGCAGAGGATGCTCGATGCCGCGCATGGACTCGGGCAGGCGGAATTGAGTTTCTAAAAAGCGGTGATTAACCGAGCGAATTTCCCACACCAGGTGTCGACCATGGGCATCCACAGCAGCGCGTGCAAACGCGGTCATGCTGTACATCATTGTTATTGTCCTTAAGCCCTGTAACTAAAGGTGTGATTCTAGCGCGTCCACTTATAATGTGCGCAAAACAAGGAGACATTATGCGTCCAAGTGGTCGAGCAGCAGATGAGCTGCGCAAAGTGAAGTTTACCCGAGGCTACACCAAACATGCAGCTGGATCGGTGCTGGTGGAGTTTGGCGACACCAAAGTGCTGTGTACCGCAGCTGTGGAGGAATCGGTACCCGGTTTCATGCGCGGGCGTGGCACGGGCTGGGTGACCGCGGAATACGGCATGTTACCGGGCGCGACCCATACGCGTAACGATCGCGAAGCTGCCCGCGGCAAACAGACCGGACGAACGGTTGAAATTCAACGCCTGATCGGCCGGTCGCTGCGCGCCATGGTCGATATGCAGGCGCTGGGTGAACGCACTATCCGGGTTGATTGTGATGTCCTGCAGGCGGACGGCGGCACGCGTACCGCCTCAATTACCGGCGGCGCCCTCGCCCTGGCGGACGCCATCGGTACGTTGCCTGTTCAGGCGGCGTTCAAGGAGTTTGTGGCATCTATATCAGTAGGTATTTATAAAGGCACCCCTGTGTTGGACCTGGATTACGCAGAAGACTCAAATGCAGAGACAGATATGAATGTGGTTCGCATGGAAGGTGGTGGATTCATTGAAATTCAGGGCACCGCAGAAGCGGCACCCTTTTCCGGTGGCGAGCTTGCGCAACTGATTGCTCTGGCCGAGTCCGGCACCAGCCAGCTGATCGAACTGCAGAAGGCGGCTCTGCGGGAGGCCAGGTAATGTCTGCTGATGGGCGCGACAAACAGGCTTTTATCGAATTCATGCTGGCCCAGAATGTCCTCAAGTTTGGTGAGTTCACGCTTAACTCCGGACGTATCAGCCCGTACTTTTTCAATATGGGCAGCGTCAGCGATGGCGCTGCCTATGCGCAGCTCGGGCAGGCCTACGCCGAGGCGATACTGGCCGCGGATATTGAATTTGATGTGTTGTTCGGACCTGCCTATAAAGGCATTCCGATTGCCGTCGCCACCGCGATTGCACTGGCTCAAAAGGGCAAAAAGGTTGGCGTGGCATTCAATCGCAAAGAGGCCAAAGACCATGGCGAAGGCGGCATGCTGGTAGGTGCGCCGCTGGAGGGTAAAGTTCTGCTGGTCGACGATGTGCTGACCTCGGGCAAGGCTATCCGCAGCGCGGTGGATCTGATCAGCACCACCGGTGCGCAGATCAGTGGCGCGGTGATTGCCATGGATCGCGAGGAAGTGATCGATGCGGATCAACCCAGGGCGCAACAGACCACGGCGGTCGCCAGATTGGCCGAGGACCTTGGCGCACCTGTGATCAGTATCGCAAAAATGTCTGATCTTGTAGGCTATCTTGCCCGGTCCGACAATGCCGCTGACTCGACAACTCTGGCGCGCATGCGCGAGTATCAGACGCTGTTTTGTGTGGCGTGATGGTGGGCAGAATGAAAAGGAAACTGATGAATAAGCGGATTGCCTCAAAACTGTTGGCTGCATTGTTGCTGAGCGCGTTCAGTATCAGCGCCTTGGCCGATTTTTTTCGCTTCAGAGATGAATCCGGATCGCTGGTCTTATCTACAACCATACCCGCAGATCGCGTGCGCTACGGATATGATCTGGTAGATGCCCATGGCAACCTGATCCAGCGTGTGGAACCCCAGCTCAGCGATGAAGCTTATCAGCGTAAACTCGAGCGCGAAGCCCTGGTGCGTGAGTGTGAAAAAACCCTGGATCGCGTGCGCAAGCTCTACCAGGTTGAAGCAGACATAGACTATGCAGAAGTGCAGGGTCTGGAGTCCATTGATGACGCCATCGCCAATATCCGCGCAAACCTTGCTGTGGTCAGAGGCCAGCGACAGGAGCTGGAAGGTGAGGCAGCGCAGATTGACATTGGCGGCGGCGCCATTCCGAATTCACTGCTGGATCAGATTGAGAGGGCGAAAAATCAGGAAAACACGCTGGCGGACGAGATTGAAAAGCGGTTCGGTGAAAAACTGGAACTGCGCAACATGTATGGCTTCGATCGCAAAGTGTTTGCGCTGCGCAGCTGTGAAAACGGTTTACCTGAACGAGACAGCTGAAGCGCGCGATTATCTTTCGAACAGCGTGTAATGCAGCATTTCCCATTGCCCTTCCCAATCACGGGTGGGCATTTCTGAAAATTCTGAACGAACAAACTGCAGGATACGACCTTCTGCAAATGCCAGCAGCAGATTAGCACTGGCGTTGATTTGAATGGTTGGCATTTCTGTCAGGGTGGCATTGTGCTCGCGCAACACCTGACGCAGCTGTGTTTCGAGCCGGTTCAGCAGCTGGTTCACCCGGCTGCGCAGTCGCTCCGTTTCACCCTGCAGCGCATCGCCCGCAAACAACCGTGCAAACCCCGGGTTGCGCTCGATAAAACTAAGCAGCAGATAGATAATATTGCGACACCGTGCGGGCCCTTGTTTCTGTTCGCTCAGGATGAGTTTTATACGGGAAAAAAGCGTCTCCTCGGCGTAGATGATCAGGCTTTCGAGCATTTTGGCTTTGCTTGGAAAATGCCGATACAAGGCGGCTTCCGAGACACCTACCTGTGACGCCAGCCGCGCAGTGGTGATTCTGTCACCTGGGTGCTCCTGTAACATAAGCGCTAACGCTTCAAGGATCTGCTGTCTGCGGTTGGTTTTGCTCATGCCTGATCTGTCTCGTCAGATACGATCTGTGTACCCACACCACTGTCGGTGAAAACCTCCAGCAACAGCGCGTGTGGGACACGGCCATCGACAATCTGAACGCTCTGTACACCAGCGGCAACTGCGTCGAGCGCGCATTGCACCTTGGGTAACATGCCTTCGTTGATGACGTTGTCGTCAATCAATCTGGCAATGCCGGATGCGCTGATCGAGGTAATGGTGCGCTTGTGCGCATCAAGGATGCCGGGTGTGTTGGTCAGCAGAAGCAGCTTTTCGGCCCGCAGGCTCTGGGCAATGCTGCCTGCAACGATGTCGGCGTTGATGTTATACGACTCACCCTGTGCGCCGATGCCAATGGGTGCTATCACCGGAATGAAATCTGACGCGGTCAGGGTGGTCAGAATACTGGTGTTCACGGCTGTGATTTCGCCCACGTGGCCGATATCGATGATTTCAGGCGCATTCAGGTTGGGTGGCATGGCAAGCTTCCTGGCTCTGATCAGATCACCATCTTTGCCGGTGATACCTACCGCGTGGCCGCCATTGGTGTTCAGCAGTGCCACAATTTCCTGGTTCACCAGGCCACCCAGCACCATCTGCACCACATCCATGGTGGCCGCATCGGTAACACGCATACCGTTCACAAAGCGCGATTCGATGTTCAGTTTTGCCAGCAGCGAGCCAATCTGCGGGCCGCCACCGTGGACAATAACAGGGTTGATGCCCACGAGCTTCAACAACACAACATCGCGTGCGAAAGACTGTTTCAGCGCCTCGTCCGTCATGGCGTTGCCGCCATACTTGATCACTATCGTGTGGCCCTGAAACTGTTGGATATACGGCAGGGCCTCAGTCAGCACCTGCGAAATGCGTTCGGCGTCTTGTTCGATCATTTGTGGCTATGGCTTAACGGAAAGAAAGATTGGGTTCAATCTGGGTCAGCTGCAGCTGAAACTCATCCTGAATGCGATCCAACGCACCAGGACCATCGGCTTCGAAGCGTAATGACAGAACGGGACTGGTGTTTGACGGTCGTATGAGGCCCCAGCCATCCGCATAATCCACGCGGATGCCATCAATGGTGGTGATGGTACCTTCACCCCAGTCAGCGCCTGCGGAGAGTTTCTCCATAATTTCGAACTTCTCAGACTCAGTAGTGGTGATTTTGATTTCCGGGGTGGTGAAGGTGACCGGGAACTGCGCAAATATTTCATCCACTGTGCGACCGTCGGTGGCAAGGATTTCCAGCAGTCGCACGGCTGAATACAACGCATCGTCAAAGCCGTACCAGCGCTCACCAAAACAGATGTGGCCGCTGAACTCGCCGGCCAGCAGCGCTCCGGTTTCCTTGATTTTTGCCTTCATATGCGAGTGACCGGTTTTCCACATGATAGGACGACCGCCTAACTCGCTGATGATGTTGTTCAGGTGTCTTGAGCACTTCACATCGTAAATGATATCCGCGCCCGGATTGCGGCTGACTATGTCCTGCGCAAACAGCATAATCAGCTTGTCAGGCCAGATGATCTCGCCGCTGTTGGTGACCACGCCAAGTCGATCACCGTCTCCGTCGAACGCAAGACCCAGGTCAGCGTTTTCCGCTTTGACGACGGTGCGAAGGTCCTCGAGGTTTTCAGGCTCCGCAGGGTCCGGGTGATGGTTTGGGAAATCCCCATCGATGTCGCAATACAGTTCGACAACCTCACAGCCGAGTTCGCGCAGCAGTCTTGGAGCGATATCGCCTGCCACCCCGTTGCCGCAGTCGACAACCACCCTCAGTGGTTGAGCCAGGGCGACTTCTTCGAGGACTTTATCGATATAGCTGTCGTCCAGATCGATCTCGTCAACATCGCCCGCCCCTTCGCTGAGATCATTGTTCTGCAGACGCCGGAACAGGGCCTGGATCATATCTTCAGCGAGGGTCACGCCGCCGATCATCATCTTCAGGCCATTGTATTCCGGTGGGTTGTGACTGCCGGTAATCATGATGCCGGTGCCGGTATCCAGCGCATAGGTTGCGTAATAGAGGGTTGGCGTGGGTACCCGCCCGATACTGATGACATCGATTCCACCCTCCGTGAGCCCTCTTGTCAGTGACGCCTGTAGCGGTTCGCCGGAGTGGCGGCCGTCCCGGCCCACAGCCACCCGTGACTGATTTTTGGCCAGCGCTTCGGCGGCAAACGCGCGTCCAATCCAGTACACAACCTCTTCCGTCAGGTTGGTCGTGGTGATGCCACGAATGTCGTACGCCCGAAAAATACCTGGGTCAAAATCTATGCCCATATCCATTGGTCCCACTTCTTCACTCACCTCTATGCCGAAATTGTCCTGCGCGGCGCTGGGTTGAACGTCAAGGAAATCTTTTTTAGACGTCGCCGGCTTTTTCTCTTCCAGGTCTGCCAGCAGGTCGTCTTCCTCTTCGGATTCTGCGCTGTCTTTCGAGGCGGAGCGTGCTGTTTCGGCGGGGTTTTTGTCGTGCACCGCCACCGCTGCGGCAACCTCCGCCATTGCGTTCAACTGATAACGACCCATTGGCGCACTGCGTCCGCGCGCTATGCGGGTGACGTAGTCTGTTAGGGTGAGCGCGTCTTCTTTGACTTTGCGGCTGTACATGGAGAAGCCCAGAAAAGTGCCGCCCATAATCAGCGCCAGGGCCAGCGCAAATGGCGTAAACAGCGCCGCGGTCAGATCAGGCTGCTGAACTTCACTTGCCGTCGCGGCAAACGCAACTTTCCAGTGTGGGACGAACAGTGCCTGCTCCATCGGCGCTAAATCTGCATCACTTCCGCCTGCTTCCAGTACTGCGGTGGTCGGCGTGCCGCCAACGGTCTGCAGGAGTTGTAGTGAGCCGCGCAGGCTGGTGAAGTGCTGTAACGTATCCAGCAGGAACTCGGGCTCGAAAACCACCAGCAACACGCCGGCAACAGAGCCCTCGGGGGTGATCGGCTGAGCAGCATAGAGCCGGTTGCCTTGTGCAGCACCGGCTTCGGGTCCAACAAACTGCCGCGTTTCAGCACGGCGGATCAGATCCAGTGCTGCAAACGAGACGGGTACTTCAGCACTCAGATCAACTTCAGCTTTGCCTTTTTCGATAATATCCACGCGGGAAACATAGGGGTGCTGGGCAGCCAGAGCGGCGGCTGCGGCCTGCTGTTCAGCGGCATTGAAGCTGAGCAGAGCGGCAATGGTGTCTGGCGCAGTGGCCATCGCGTCCACGGTAGCTCGCAGATCGGCGACTTTGCTGTTGAACAGTTGTGTGTACACGTTCAGCTGGCGTGCCTGCTCTGCAATCTGAGCGGCCTGTTTAGGCTGGACAATCACCTGCCACCAGACCAGTGCAAACGCGACAAGCAACCCGCCAACGCTGATGCCCAGCGTAACGCCGCCATGGGTGAGGAAACTGTCGGAACCCGCGCTTAGCCGGCCCTGTTTGGAGTATTTTTTTTTCGCCACGTTGGTGCGTCCTGCGAGTGGTTGATTAGACGGTTTTGCTCGAGCGCCGGCTATTCTGACACAGTCTCGGGGTTTGTATCTGCTAACTGAGATGCAAAAATTTCGACGATTTGAGCAATCAGCCCGTGCGCCAGTTGGGATTTTGACTGTTGCGGAAATGTCACTTCGCCATCGGCGTGGATCAGCGTGGCGGCATTTTCAGTGCTGTTGAAGCCGATCTTGGGGTCCGAGACGTCATTGACAACAATGGCATCCAGGCCTTTGCGCACCAGTTTTTGTCGCGCGTGTTTGTGGGTGTCGTTGGTTTCTGCGGCGAAACCGATCACCAGGCGCGGTTTGTGCGGATGCCGGGCGACACCGGCAATGATGTCAGGGTTTTCAACCAGCTCCAGGGTCAGGCCGGCCTGGGCCTGGCCACTGCGTTTCATTTTCTGTCCCGCAGCCTGTAGCGGCCGATAATCAGCAACTGCGGCAACACCAACAAAAATATCCACTTCAGCCAGGTGCTTGTGCACTGCTGCCTGCATGTCCATGGCGCTGATGACATCAACGCGGAGGATCTCAGGGTGGGTGGCAGGTACTCTTGGCCCGGCGATGAAAATGACGCGCGCGCCGGCGGCAAGCGCAGCGTCTGCCATGGCAATACCCTGCAGACCGGAGCTGTGATTGCTGATATAGCGAACCGGATCAATGGCTTCCTGGGTAGGCCCGGCCGTGATCATAACGGTTTTATTTTGCAGGCTTCTGGTTGCAGCAGGCGCAAGCGCCGTTGCGGCAGGCGTGGCCGTGGCAAGCGCTCTGACAATATCGTCGGGCTCGGTCATGCGTCCCGGACCAACCTCACCACAGGCCTGATCACCGGACTCCGGGCCCACCACGTGGTAACCCAGCGATGCCACTTTGTTCAGATTAGCCTGGGTAGCCGGGTGCAGAAACATCTGCTGATTCATGGCCGGTGCAAGCCACACAGGCGCACTGCTGGCCAGGCAGAGGGTTGTGAGCAGGTCATCAGCCATGCCGTGGGCCAGTTTTGCGATGGTATTTGCGGTGGCCGGCGCAATGACAATGAGATCAGCCCAGCGAGCCAGTTCTATGTGGCCCATGGCGGCTTCAGCACCTGCATCCCACAGATCCTGGCGCACCAGCCTGCCGGATACCGCCTGCAGGCTGGTCGCGGTGACAAAGTGATGTGCACTTTCGGTCATCACTACCTGAACCTCTGCTCCTGCGGCGCGCAAAGCTCGCACAAGCATTGGTGTTTTATAGGCTGCAATGCCGGCGCTGATACCGAGCAGGATACGTCTGTTGTTTAAACCTGGAGTTGAACTGGACATCGCTGTGAATTTCTACATTGAAGCGGGCAAGGTTACCCTGATTTACGGGCGACCACACCCATCTGCTGGCGCGCCGCACAGGTGATGAGGCGGTTGCGGGCGCAGACCGAGCAGCCGCGCGAACGATTGCTCAATAGCGGTGCCCAGACCCTCAGCAGCACGGACCTGATAGCCTTGTGTCTGGGTAGCGGGGTTGCCGGTGAAAGCGCGCAGCAGCTTGCTCAGCGGCTGATCCAGCAGTTTGGTGGTCCACTGGCGCTGCTGGCCGCTTCAACAGAAAAGCTGCTGGCCTGTCATGGTGTGGGCCAGGCGCGGGCAGCGCAACTCAAAGCAGTGTATGAATTAGCCTGCCGCAACGATGAGCAGGTGCTGATCCAGGCCGATCCGCTGCAGGACGTGCACACCGTCAGCCGCTACGTGCGCCGCCGCATCGGTTACCGCGAGCGCGAAACTTTTGCCTGTCTGTTTCTGGATACCCGCTACCGGCCTATCTGCTGGGAAGAGCTGTTTCTAGGCTCTGTCAATCGAGCCCATGTTCACCCCAGAGAAGTGCTGAAAAGGGGAATCGAGCTGAATGCTGCTGCGGTGGTGCTTGCGCACAACCACCCCTCGGGGATTGCTGAGCCCAGCCAGGCGGATCTGCAACTGACCCGCGAGCTTAAAGACCTGCTGCGGCGGATCGACATCGAAGTCATCGACCACATTATCGTTTCCGCTACCACCTCCGTGTCGCTGGCCGCGCGGGGGCTGCTTGGGGCGTAAAGGAGTATCCTGGCCACGCGTGGCTCTTTTACTGGAATGACACGTTAAAGTTGCTGTCGGCGTCGGCGTGTAGTATAAAGCGCGTCCTTTTTTTAGGGTGCCCAGAAAGATGTCGCAGGTATGCCAAGTCACCGGTAAACGTCCCATGGCGGGAAACAACGTCAGCCACGCGCAGAACAAAACCAAGCGGCGATTCCTGCCGAATCTGCACAAACACAGATTCTGGGTGGAATCAGAGCAACGCTATGTCAGATTGCGGGTGTCTTCAAAAGGCATGCGTATCATCGACAAAAAAGGTATCGACACGGTCCTGAGCGATTTGCGCGCTGCCGGTCAGAAGGTTTAACGACGACCTGGCTATACAGGCGTTCACAGCAAGAGATATTCAAGATGCGTGACAAGATAAAAATGGTTTCCAGCGCCGGCACCGGTCACTTCTACACAACCGACAAAAACAAGCGCACCACGCCTGATAAGTTGGAAATGAAAAAGTACGACCCCGTTGTGCGCAAACACGTGATGTACACGGAAGCCAAAATCAAGTAGACGCCGGTGCCAGAGCTCCCGGAGGTCGAAACGACAAGACGGGGCATTGAGCCCTGGGTACGCACCCAGACCATCACCGGTATAACCGTGCGCAACCCGCAGTTGCGCTGGCCGGTAGAGGTCCCCGAACGATTGATCGGTCAGCGCATTTCTGCGGTGGGTCGCCGTGGTAAATATCTGCTGCTGTCCGCCCCCTCAGGCACGCTGATTATCCATCTAGGAATGTCCGGCAGCCTGCGCATTCTGCCCGTGGGTGCAGCACCGTTAAAACATGACCACGTCGATATCGCGTTTAACAATGGTCACCTGTTGCGGTTGAACGATCCACGTCGTTTCGGCTGTGTGCTGTTTCAGCCGGGCGAACAAGCCGAAGAACATTGGCTGCTGCGCGACCTGGGTGTGGAACCGCTGGGTAATGAATTTTGCGGTTCGTACCTGCACGCGCGTTCGCGCAAGCGTAAAGTTGCAGTAAAAAATTTTATCATGGATGCAAAAGTTGTGGTGGGTGTGGGCAATATTTATGCCGCCGAAGCCTTGTTCATGGCCGGCATTCGCCCTGCAACCGGAGCAGGCAGAATCCCGCAGCGCGCCTACGAGTCCCTCGCTGGCGCTATTCAACGCGTGCTGGCCCGCTCGGTACGTCAGGGCGGGACTACCCTGCGCGATTTTGTTGGCTCTGATGGCAATCCTGGCTACTTCAAGCAGCAGTTGAATGTCTATGGGCGTCAGAACAAGCCTTGCCGGGTCTGTGAAAAGCCGTTAAAACTGCAGATACTTGGGCAGCGCAGCACAGTTTATTGTCCAAATTGCCAAACCTCACAAGGATTTGTGCCGCCTAAGTGCTAAAGTTGGTTCACTGCAATGAGAATGATTTAGACATGCCCAAGACACTACTGACATGGATAACCGCAGGTGCGTTGCTGTTAAGCGCAGCGCCTGGATTTGCTTCTGATAACGAGCCCAGCGCCGGTGAAATGGTGGCTGACGTTGTTGTGGCCCGCCCGCTTGGCCTGGTGGCTACGGTATTGGGTGGCGCAGCGTTTGTCGTCAGCCTGCCGTTCAGCGCGCTGGGTGGTAACGTGGAAGAGGCGGCTGACGCACTCTTCCTGGATCCAGCCAAAGCCACGTTTGTACGCTGTCTGGGATGCCGAGCTACGGGTAAATACCAGTCCCCGGACGATTAGATAAGGTTTTTTCGGACGCTTCAGCCCTTCAGCGCCCTGGCAACGGCGGGGTGGACAAAGTTGGTGATATCGCCGCCCAGCGTGGCGATTTCGCGCACCAGCGTGGAAGAAATAAAAGAACACTCCTTCGACGGTAACAGGAAAACATACTCAATACCCGGCGCCAGGGATTGATTCATTTCCGCCATCTGAAACTCATAGTCGAAATCCGTCACGGTTCGCAATCCACGTAGAATAAATCGCGCATTTTTGCTTCTGGCATAGTCAACCAGCAGATTGTTGAAACCCTCTACAGATACCCGATCACCAAACTCCGCAAGTACCTCGTTACACAGGGCGATGCGATCAGCCAGATCAACTTTGGGGTTTTTCTGCGCGGAGGTGCCAATGGCAACAACAACATGATCGAACAGGTGCAGGGCCCGTTCTACCAGGTCAGTGTGCCCATTGGTAATCGGGTTGAAAGAACCCGGATATACAACCACCTTCATGTTACCTCCCCAGTGAACGGTCCCGGCTCAGAACAATGAGTGATCATGGTTTTGAAAACCAAGCCGGACGCGGATCTTAGCCTTGGTGTCCGCTGGCTGCAAATTGCCTGGCACCGGGGTTTACCGCCCGACAAGATGCAGCAGGCCGGCATAAGCATCCCCGGACCGTGTCTGCCGATAATCGACAACCACGCCGGGCCGATCAGCCAGCGTGTCAATCAGCACCTTATCGGCAGATTCCAGATAAAGGCACTGGCGGACGAGTTGATGTTCGAGCAGGTGGCTGACGGTTTGAGATAACCGCTCTGGGCCAGCAAAAGGTGGGTCAAGAAAAACAATGTCAACCGGTTCAGTCAGCCGCTGGAGAAAGCGCAGGCCATCTGCTTTGACGATGTGACAGTCTGACTGAACACCCAGGATCGCTGCATTGGTCTGCAACGCTGCGATTGTTCGGCCGTTGGTGTCGACAAAAGTGGCGTGCGCAGCCCCTTGAGATAACGCCTCGAATCCCAACGCGCCTGAGCCGGCAAACAGATCAAGTACCCGGGCATTTCTGATGTATGGCCGCAGCCAGTTGAACAGGGTCTCCCGGGTTCTCCCCAGCGTCGGACGTAGATCGGGTCCACCGTCAAAAGACAGTTTACGTCCCCGCCACAGACCACCGATGATACGCACCTGGGAAGGGCCGGATTTTTGTCTGCTCTTTTCTCTGGTCATGGTGGCCCTGGCGAAACGGCTAGTATAGGGTTTGCACCCGACGGGTAAAATGGCAGCACGGGTTTGCGATTGTCAGGGCCCGCTTCGCAGCGGCGAGCAAGTTAAGAGGATATTTTGAGCGATTCACCTTCACCTGATACCGATGCCTCCGAACGCACGGAAAAGAAGACAGGCCTGTTCGGGCGCCTGAAACATGGTCTGGCTAAAACCCGTTCCCAGTTGGCTCAGGGGGTGGGCAATCTGCTGCTGGGCGAGCGGGAAATCGACGACACCGTACTCGAGGATCTGGAGACGGCGCTGCTCATAACCGATGTGGGCATAGACACCACCACCAGCATCATGGCGGACCTTGCTCAGCAGGTAAAACGTAAAGAACTGAACAACACGCGAGCGCTGCACGCCGCATTGGCGCGTCTGTTAAAAGCCAGGCTTGAACCGTTGCAGAAAGAACTGCTGCTGACTGACAAAAAGCCCCACGTCATCTTCTTTGTCGGCGTTAATGGCGTTGGCAAAACCACAACCATAGGCAAGCTTGCCAAGCAGTTACAGAATCAGGGCAAAAGTGTCATGTTGGCCGCGGGTGACACGTTCCGTGCGGCCGCGGTTGAACAGTTACAGGTGTGGGGTGAGCGGAACAATGTGCCGGTCATTGCGCAGGCCCAGGGGTCGGACAGCGCTTCAGTGGCGTTCGACGCGTTGCAGTCCGCGCAGGCACGCGGCGCGGATGTGTTGCTGGTAGATACGGCAGGCCGATTGCAGGACAAAGCCCAATTGATGGATGAACTGAAAAAAGTCCATCGCGTCGTCAAACGCCTCGATGACACGGCACCGCACGATGTTGTGCTGGTCCTGGATGGCGGGGTTGGACAGAACGCCCTCAGCCAGGTGCGCCTGTTTCACGAGGCGGTGGCGCTTACCGGCCTTGCCATCACAAAACTGGATGGCAGTGCGAAAGCAGGGGTGATTTTTTCCATCGCCGCGATGCAGGAGATCAGCCTGCCGGTTTATTTTGTTGGCGTGGGTGAAGGCATTGATGATCTGCGCCAGTTCGTTGCAGAGGACTTTGTTGAGGCGCTATTGGATCAGGATTTTAAAGATTCTCTTGAGCGTGCTGACGCCTGAGCGCGCTGATTTATGGGACACATAGAAATTCAGCATGTCACCAAACGCTATGATAATGGTTATGAAGCCCTCAGTGATGTATCCGTAGAATTTACTGAAGGGTCGATGTGTTTTCTCACCGGCCACTCCGGCGCGGGGAAAAGTACATTTTTAAAACTCCTGTTGCGTGCTGAGTTGCCCAGCCGGGGGCGGCTGCTGGTCAACGGCGTGGATATTGTGCAGTTGCCGGATAAACGTCTGCCCCGTTATCGGCAGAATCTGGGCGTGGTTTTCCAGGATCACCACCTGCTTGCACAGCGCAGTGTGTTTGACAATGTGGCGTTGCCTTTACGGGTGATCGGGATGCGGGAACGTGAGGTCGGGCGCCGTGTGCGCGCAGCGCTTACCCGGGTGGAATTGTTAGGCAAAGAAAATCTGTTCCCACGACATCTGTCGACCGGTGAGCAGCAGCGGGTGGGGATAGCGCGGGCCGTGGTGACCAGACCGAAAATCCTGCTTGCTGACGAGCCCACCGGAAATCTCGACCCTGATCTGTCAAGACACATAATGGATCTGTTTGCGCGCTTTAATCAGGTTGGCACAACGGTGATTGTTGCCAGTCATGATGTCCCGCTGATTGAAAGCATGGGTCTGCGTATCCTGCACCTCCAGGCAGGGCGGGTGGTCGAAGATCTGCCGGCAACCCGCAGCATTGAAGAAGTGACCGGATTAACCCTGGAGCCTGTTGCGGAAGATAGTGTATGAAGCGAACCGCTAAAGATCCGTGGCGCGGCACGTCATGGCAGCCTGTCGCGTGGTTCAGAGACCATGCCCGGATCGGTAGTGAGTCGATCAATTTTATCAGTACCCGGATCGGTACCAGCTTTCTGGTCTGGTTGGTGGTGGGCATAGCGCTCGCCCTGCCGGCAGGGTTGTGGATCCTGCAGATCAACATGGAGACAATGTCCGCAGGCTGGGAAGGCCGGCCTGGATTGAGTGTCTACTTCATGACCGATGCCAGCCAGGAAGACATCGATGTTGTTGCTCAGGCGCTGGCGCGTAACAGTGATATTGCGGGTGTGACACTCACCACGGCGGATGAAGCGCTGGCTCAGTTCAAACAGTACAGTGGCCTCGGTGATGCGCTTGATCTGCTGGGGGAAAATCCTCTGCCGGCCTCACTCACCGCCAGATTTTCAGATAAAATAGATCCGCTCGCGCTGGACGATCTGTTGGCTGCGCTATCACAGCTGGCGGGCGTTGCAGAGGTTGTGGTCGAAAAAACCTGGCTCGAACGGTTGAATGATCTGTCCGCAGTCGTCAGTCGCATGGGCCTGGTTCTGGCGATCATGTTTGGTGTGGGCGCGGTGCTGGTTACGGCCTCCTCGGTGCGGCTGGCCATAGAGTCCCGTCTGGATGAATTGCGGGTGCTGAAAATGGTAGGCGCTACGCAAGGACAGATCCGCCGCCCCTTCCTGTATTTCGGTGCAATCTACGGCTTTGGCGGCGGCGTCATCGCGGCCATGCTGATCGCATTCACGCTGGTTGTGATTGAACCGCCGCTACAGTCGTTGCTGGGAAGCTATCGTCAGGAGCTGCAGCTGGCAGGCTTTAACATGTTGTTTTTGCTGCTTATTCTGACCGTGGGCTGTGTGCTTGGCGTGCTTGGCGCGCTGCTGGCTGTACGGCAACGCTTGAGGCATCTGGAACTCTTTTAGACTGCAGTGATTCTGGCGGGTGGGTTGAACCAGGCAACGGAACTTTTTTAAAATTAGCAGAGTCCAAGTGAGAGTGCTAAACTTGCGTCATTAGTGTTACCGGAGGTATCACATGTCAACCAATATCATGACTTTACCCAGTCTGGCGCCGGGTCGCGACATCGATGCGTATCTGCAGACAATCAGTCATTTTCCTGTGCTCAGTGCAGAACAGGAGAAAGAGCTGGCTGAGCAGTTTTATTATCAGCAGGATCTGGAAGCTGCTCGCCAACTGGTGCTGAGCCACCTGCGTTTTGTTGCTCACATAGCACGGTCTTACAAGGGTTATGGCCTGTCCCAGGCTGACCTGATCCAGGAAGGCAACGTGGGTCTGATGAAGGCGGTGAAGCGCTTTAACCCGGAAGTAGGCGTGCGACTGGTCTCTTTTGCCGTGCATTGGATCAAAGCCGAGATGCATGAGTTCATTCTGCGCAACTGGCGCATAGTGAAGGTCGCAACCACCAAGTCTCAGCGCAAACTCTTTTTCAATCTGCGTTCCAATAAAAAACGCCTGGCCTGGCTGACCGAAGCAGAAAGTCAGGCGATAGCGGATGATCTTGGTGTGCCGGTGGCTGAAGTCACACGTATGGAAGGGCGCTTGTCGGCCAACGATATGGCGTTTGATGCGGATGACAATGATGACGAACTCGGTACAGCACCGGTGCATTTTCTGTCATCCAGCGCCCTGGATCCGGCGGATATCGTGGCGGCGGAAGATCATGAGCTGGAACAGACAGAGCGCTTAACCGAAGGATTTGCCACCCTGGATGAGCGCAGTCGCGATATTGTGCAGAAGCGCTGGCTCACGGATAAAAAAGCAACTCTGCATGAGCTTGCGGCTGAATATGGGGTGTCCGCAGAACGGATTCGACAGCTGGAGAAAAACGCAATGAAGAAGCTTAAAAAAGCCATTGTTGCCTGACCCCCTGTTCTCTGTTCAGTTTTGCACCATGTGAGAATCAGCCTGATAGCCGGAGCCGTTTTTATGGGCTCCGGTGTCGGGTTGGGTGCCTGGGGCGCGCATGGGCTGGAAACTTTCCTCGGCCACACCAACACCGGCAGCTGGGAGACAGGCGTACTCTATCAGCTTGTACATGGTCTGGCGCTGCTGCTCATCGGCGTTCTTTCTCGACAACAGTTTTCTCATCAGCTGCGCTGGGTCAGCATGCTGCTGATTGTTGGTGTTCTGCTCTTCAGTGGTAGTCTCTATGCACTGACCCTTGGTGGGCCCGGCTGGTTAGGTCCAATGACGCCGTTGGGTGGCATCTGCCTGATCAGCGCCTGGTTGATGATGGTGATCCTGGTGGTACGCAGTCAGTGAGCGATCAAGCACAATATCCTGAACACAGTTACATCCGTCGACGTGGACGGATGACAAAATCCCAGGCTCATGGATTGCAGACCTTAATGCCCGGCTTCAGCTGTAAACCGGCTGAACTGATTGCGCAGGCACAGGGAAAGTCTCTGGGCGTGGAGATTGGTTTTGGCATGGGACAGGCACTGCTGGACTGGGCGGCAGCTGCTCCGGATTGGCAGCTGTGTGGGATTGAGCTCTATCAACCTGGTGTGGGAGCGCTTGCTGCCGGCCTGCATCGGCAAAGGCTTGATAATGTCCGGGTGATCGAAATGCCGGCTCAACAGGTGCTTGCGCAGTTCGCAGCCCTCGATGCTGGCCCGGTGATTGATGAAGTGCGCATATTCTTTCCGGATCCGTGGCCAAAGAAACGCCACTTTAAACGACGACTGATTCAACCCGAGTTTGTGCAGAGCCTGGCGGCCGTGATTAGAGGCGGTGGCCGGGTCCGCCTGGCTACCGACTGGACGCCTTATGCGCAATGGATGCGTGAGTGTTTTGCCGCCAATGATGCGTTTGTCTCAGAAGTGGATCATATCCGTCAGGCAGATGAGCAGTGGACCTCGGAGATTGCCCGCCAGACAACAAAATTTGAACGGCGGGGTGAGAAACTCGGGCACGACATCCACGACCTGATATATCGTCGCTCAGTCCAAGTCTAAGAATGCAGCCAGAACGCTGTCCAGATACCTTAATCCACGGGGGGTCGTTGCGATCCGATCCTGTTTCACCAGGCCCTGGGAGACCAGATGACGCCAGGTATCTTCGATAACCACCCAGTCCAGGCCTGTGCGCTGGGAAAAAGTGTCTGTTTCCACACCATCAACCAGGCGCAACACATTCATCATGAATTCCAGCGGTCGCTCCGTGCGGCTCACCGGGTGAACGTTCGTTGTGACGGGAGATGCCTGGTAGAGCCTGGGTTGACTGGCCTTTTGTGTGCGTTCAATGGTTAAAGTGTTTTTGTCGGTCTGACTGATCTTGCCATGAGCCCCTGCGCCGAGGCCTGCGTAGTCGCCAAATGACCAGTAGTTCAGATTATGTCTGCACCGATATCCAGTGCGTGCAAAGGCGGACACTTCGTAACGGTGATACCCCGCCTCTGCCAGAAGCATCAGCCCCTGCGCCTCGATTTCGGCGAGAACACTGTCTCTGGGTAGAATGGGCGTACGCACCGCAAACTCTGTTTTCGGCTCTATGGTCAGCTGATACCAGGAAATGTGCTCCGCCTGCAGGGCAATGGCGGCCTTAAGGTCCGCAAGGGCATCAGCCACACTCTGTTCCGGCAGACCCCACATAAGATCAATATTAATGTTTGTGAACCCGGATTGTCGGGCCTGTTCATAAGCTGCGTAGGTTTCCTGCGCGCTGTGAATGCGGCCAAGTTTCGCTAACTGGTCGTTGTGGAATGACTGGGCGCCAATCGACAGTCGGTTAACCCCAACCGCCACATAGCCAGCCAACAGATGGTGCTCGGTGGTACCTGGATTGGTTTCCATGGTGACTTCAGCGGTATCTGTCAGGCTCAGCTGTTCCAGTACTTGCGCCATCTGTTCAGGTTTGAACAGGCTGGGTGTGCCACCGCCAAGAAACACGCTGTGAAAGGGTTCGGTGAACACATACTTGTGTTGTTGGGCCTGCCAGTCTGCAACCAGGGCGTCTGTATACAGATTGAAATCATCCTGCTCGCGCAGCGGGTGGGAGTTGAAATCGCAGTAAGGACATTTGCGCACGCACCACGGAAAATGAATATAAACTGCGGGATGCAGGAGCATGGCTATAAGCTCGCCCTGATCTCCTGCAGCAGTGCAGCAGTGGCCTGGCCACGATGGCTCAAACGGTTTTTCAGATCACGGGGCAACTCTGCTGATGTCATGTTGAGATCGGCTAACCAGAAGAGAGGGTCATAGCCAAAGCCCTGCTCACCTCGAGGCGTGTCCAGGATTTCTCCATGCCAGGCTGCGGTGGCGATGATGGGTGTAGGGTCCTGGCTGTTGCGCAGCAGCACAATCGCGCAGTAAAAGTAAGCCTTGCGCAGAGATTTTCCTGCGAGTGCCTCAATGAGTTTTCTGTTGTTGGCTGCATCGTCGCCATGTCTGCCGGCATAGCGGGCTGAATAGATCCCTGGCGCGCCATTTAATGCCGGAACAACCAGACCGCTGTCGTCTGCCAATGCCGCACATCCGGTGGCTTGCGCGACCGCGTGAGCCTTGATCAATGCGTTTTCGATGAACGTTGTACCTGTTTCCGCGGGCATTTCAAAATCTGGTGCGGCGCTGGACAGGTTGGTTAACTTAAGCGGTGTATCTGTAAACAGAGATTGAAACTCCGCCAGTTTGCCAGCATTGCCACTGGCAAGGACGACGTGCATCAGCGATCCCAGTACATTTTCTGCTGAAATTTAATTTCTGCCAGCTCACCGTTCGGTAACACCACGCTCAGGGTAACCCGTTGAAATTCTTCGTCCGCATAGCGCAACAGAGCCAGATAATAAACCGCTTCCCCTTCGATCACCTCATCAAACGACAGGGTCTGACGCTGGCCAAGCAGGTTTTCAGATGAGCCGCGGACTTCGGCGCGTACCGGTGAACCCTGCAGATCGAGTACCGAGACGTTGACCAGTGCACGATCTTTGCTGCGCCGAAGATTATATCTGTCAGCGATGTCCGCTTTCAGAAAGGTGGTGGGCAGCAATATGTAATGTACCTCATAGTCACTGAATACCACTTTCTGTTCGGCATGAGCGGAACTGATAAGCAGACCACCGAGTAAAAAAAACGGTAATGCCCATGTGCGTAAATTTATCATGAAGGTTTGCCCAGACGGTAAAATGCTACAGGTCCAAAAAGATTAGGCATCAGTTTGCCCCAGGGGCGTTCGATGTTCTGATGGTCGACAACCCGGCGCTCGATGATCTGCAGATGCAGCGACCTGCAGAGGTTTTCGAAATCCCGGAACGTACACAGGTGGATGTTTGGTGTGTTGAACCAGCTGTGGGGGATGTGTTTGGCAACCGGCATGCGACCTAACAGGAGTAATTGTGTGCGACAATGCCAGTGGCCGAAGTTCGGGAAGGTGACAATACATTCGTCGCCGATGCGCAACATTTCCTGTAACAGCTGTTGTGGGGATTTCACGGATTGCAGCGTCTCGGTCATAACCACCATATCGAAACTGGAGTCAGCAAAGTTGCCCAACCCTTCGTCCAGGTCCTGCTCTATGACGTTCACCCCTTTGTCCAGACAAACGCGAATGTTGTCGGCGTCAACGTCGAGGCCGTAACCGTTGACATCTTTGTTAGACTGCAGGTAGGCGAGTAACTCGCCTTCACCGCAACCCAGATCAAGCACCCGCGCCTTGGGATTAACCAGGTCTGCGATGACCGCCAGGTCTGCACGTAAACTCATGCCCGAACCTCGCAGACGTCGTGATGGATTCTGTTCAGGTAGGTTTTGAGTACGTCAACGTAGCGTGGAATAGGCAGCAGAAACGAATCGTGCCCGTGATCAGATCTGATAATGGCGCTGGCGACGTTTTTTCGTGCTGCCACCAGCGCATCAACAATTTCTTTAGAGCGAGCCACAGAAAAACGCCAGTCGCTGGTGAAAGAAATCACCAGGAATCTGGCTTGTGCAGCAGCAAGGGTTGCCACCAGGTCGTCACCATGTTCCCGTGCCGGGTCGAAGTAGTCCAGGGCTTTTGTCATCAGCATGTAGGTGTTTGCATCAAACCGTCGGGAAAACGCCTGGCCCTGATGACGCAGGTAACTTTCAACCTGGAATTCGACGTCGCCACCCTGACTTGGGTCTCCCGACTTCAGTTCGCGGCCAAATTTTTCCCGCATGCCGTCATCAGACAGATAGGTCACATGACCAATCATACGCGCAAGGCCCAGCCCTTTGGACGGGGTTGTATGGTGTTCGCTGTAATGGCCATCCAGATAACTCGGGTCCGCTGCAATCGCCTGCCGGGCAATTTCATTGAAGGCAATATTCTGTGCCGATAGTTTTGCGGCAGACGCGATCACTACCGCTGAGGCTATGCGTTCCGGAAAATCGATAGACCACTGCATCGCCTGCATGCCACCCAGGCTGCCACCGATGACAGCAGCGAACCGCTGCACACCCAGATGATCAGCCAGTAAAGCCTGACTGGCCACCCAGTCGCGCACCACGACGGTTGGAAAATCCGGGCCGTAAGGCTGTTGCGTGGCGGGATTGAGGCTTAACGGGCCGGTGCTGCCATGGCAGCCTCCCAGGTTGTTCAGGCTGACGACAAAAAACTTCTCTGTATCGATTGGTTTGCCGGGTCCGATACAACTGTCCCACCAACCCGGTTTGCGATCCGTATCGTAATAACCGGCGGCATGATGGTTGCCTGATAACGCGTGGCAGATGAGAATTGCGTTGGTTTTTTCCGGGTTCAGCGTGCCATAGGTTTCGAACACCAGTTCAAAACCGGGCAGGTTACGGCCACAACGCAGGGCAAAAGCCTGCTCGTAAACAAATTTCTGTGTCGATACCAATCCTACGGAATCTGCCTGACGAGTCATGTTCAGCAAGCCTAGATATAGGACCTGATCAGAATATCTTCAATCAGAATGATGATCAGAAGTACCACCATGGGGGATAGATCCAATGGTCCCAGAGTGGGCAGAACCTTGCGCACCGGCGCCATGATGGGCTCAACCAGTTGATTCAACAGCGCAAGTGCCGGGTGATAAGAACCCTGGGCGATAAAGCTGGCGATCACCAGAATAATGATGGTCCATTTGTAGAACTGCAGGAGCACCAGCAGAGTTTTGATCATACCGGCCCAGATCACGGTTAACGCGCCGGGTGCGGTGCCGAACGCCAGATAGCTGAACGCAACAACCCCAAAGGCGCTCACTACCCAGGCCACAATAAAAGAGGCGAGGTCCAGATTTCTGAAAGGTTTGATGATTCTGCGCAACGGGGCGCAGATCGGATCGGTGCCTTTTACCACCGCCTGACTGATCGGGTTGTAAAAATCCGCGCCACAGGCCTGCAGCAGGAAACGTGCGAGAAACAGCAGGCACGCCAGGCGAAAGACAAAGTCCAGAATAATATTCAAACTGCTCATGAAGGATCACCACCAAATTCCTGTGCCATAGCGATTGCGCGCTGCTGTGCTGCCTGCAGCGCTGCCTGGATTGTACCGGGCATGTCCGCTTCTAACATAACATTCAACGCCGCTGCTGTAGTGCCACCGGGAGAGGTCACATTCTCACGCAGCTGGGCCGGGTTTGTGTTCTCCTGTTGGGCCATTAGAGCTGCACCGTGGGCAGTCTGCAGGGTGAGCTCAGTTGCACTGTCCCGATCCAGACCCAGCGCCACCCCGGCGTCTATCATGGCCTCCATGAGTAAAAAAAAGTAGGCCGGCCCGCTGCCGGAAACAGCTGTCACCGCGTCCAGCTCAGCCTCTGCTCTGACCCACAAGGTTGAGCCTGCGCTGCGTAATAGGCCCTCTGCCAGGCTGCGCTGACTCGGCGTGACGCATTGATTGGCGTACAGGCCACTGATCCCTGCACCGAGCAGAGCAGGGGTGTTGGGCATACATCGAACAATTGCCTGTTGCGCAGATGTCCACTTGGTGAGGCTGGCAAGATTAATACCCGCGGCGATGGACACCAGCAGCTGTTCCGGTTGCAGCACGGTTATTGACTGCATCACCTGTTGAGCGACCTGAGGTTTCACCGCCAGCACCACGGCATCAGCCTCTGCCACCGCTTCATTGTTATCGCTTAACGCGGTGACGCCCAGTGCGGACAGCCGCGTGCGCGCATCGGCGACGGGATCCGCTACGCGGATCTGCTGCGCGCTGGTGCCGCTGCGCAGTAATCCCTGGATCATCGCACTGGCCATGTTGCCCGCGCCAATAAAAGCCACACGGGTGTCTGCCGATGTCTGCAAATTATTCTCCGAAAAGTTTAGGCGTTTCGAGCGCCGAATAATGCGGTGCCAATGCGTATATGAGTGGCGCCGGCGTAAATGGCGGCCTCCAGGTCGGCGCTCATGCCCATGGATAATGTGCCCCAGTCATGCTGCTGCTCGCCGGGCACCTGTGCCGCCAGTTCAGCGGACAATTGTGCCATGGAATGATAACTGGCCACAGGGTCGGCCTGTTGTGAAAGAATAGTCATCAAACCCCTGGGCCGCAGGGCGGGTAACGTGCAGACCTCGGCAAGCAGCTGGCCGGCTTGTTCTGCGCTCACACCGGCTTTGGCAGGGTCATTGTCAATATTGATCTGCAGCAGCACGTTGAGCTGTTTACCCGGGGGACTCTGATCATTCAGGCGGCGTGCGATTTTGCTTCGATCAAGGGTATGTACCCAGTCGAACTGTGCTGCGATAGTGCGGGTTTTGTTGCTCTGAATACGGCCGATGAAGTGCCAGATCAATTTGAGATCGGCGCAGTCGGCTATTTTTGACTCTGCCTCGTCCAGGTAGTTTTCACCAAAATGTCTCAAACCCAGGGCGGCGGCTTGTCGAACCAGGCCGCTGGGTTGGGTTTTTGATACGCCGATCAGGGTGATCTCCTGCGGATCGCGATCCGCGGCTGCACAGGCCTGGTTTATGCGGGCCTGCAGAGCATCCAGGTTGGTTTTGATAGATTGCACAAAAGTCCCACAGTCAGTGTTAACCGGTTCGCATAGTCGTAAACCCATCGCGCCTTATGCTTTAGATCGCGGGTTAAGGCGTGGTGCGAGGCGGTACGAGGGCTTAGTATAACGCTGCGCGCAGCAAGTAAGCGGCGTGAATCAATGGTAAATGACAGGGACCGCGCATGGACATAACTGAACTCCTCGCCTTCAGCGCCAAGCAGGGCGCTTCCGATTTACACCTATCCGCCGGCCTGCCGCCGATGATACGGGTAGATGGCGATGTCAGACGCATCAACCTTCCCCCGCTTGAGCATACCGAAGTTCATGGTCTGATCTACGAGATCATGAACGACAAACAGCGTAAAGATTTTGAAGAGTTTCTGGAAACTGACTTTTCCTTTGAGGTGCCCGGTGTTGCCCGCTTCCGCGTAAATGCGTTCAACCAGAACCGTGGTGCGGGCGCTGTGTTCCGAACCATTCCATCCAAAGTTCTGACCATGGAAGACCTCGGTCTGGGCCAGGTTTTCAAAGATGTGTCGATGGTGCCCCGGGGCCTGGTGCTGGTCACTGGGCCAACGGGTTCCGGCAAAAGTACAACCCTCGCCGCGATGATCGATTACATCAACGACAATCGTTACGATCACATTCTGACCATTGAAGACCCGATTGAATTTGTCCACGAGTCTAAAAAATGTCTGCTCAACCAGCGCGAAGTGCACCGCGATACCCACGGTTTTAACGAAGCGCTGCGCTCCGCTCTGCGGGAAGACCCGGACATTATTCTGGTGGGTGAGCTGCGTGACCTGGAAACCATACGGCTTGCGTTGACTGCGGCAGAAACCGGTCACCTGGTATTCGGTACGCTGCACACCACCTCAGCGGCAAAAACCATCGACCGTATCATCGACGTGTTCCCCGCTGAGGAAAAAGACATGGTGCGTTCCATGCTCTCGGAATCGCTGAACGCAGTTATCTCCCAGACCCTGATGAAAAAGGTCAACGGTGGTCGGGTCGCCGCCCACGAAATCATGATTGGCACGCCTGCAATCCGCAATCTGGTGCGTGAAGGCAAGGTGGCGCAGATGTATTCGGCAATTCAGACCAGCGCGGGTGTCGGCATGCAGACCCTTGACCAGTGTTTGGCAGACCTGGTGCAGAAACGCGTGATTTCACGGGATATTGCAAAAGAAAAAGCCAAAATACCGGAAAATTTTTAGTCTACCCAGGTGGCGCCACGCCATCTGATGACAACCTGATACAGGAGTGCCCAAGGCATGGAATTCGACAAGTTGCTCAAGCTTATGGTGGAAAAAGGGGCCTCGGACCTGTTTATCACCGCGGGCAAGCCGCCGATGGTGAAAGTCAACGGCAAACTCTATGCAGCGGGTAAGTCTGCGCTGTCTCCGGAGCAGTCCAAAGAACTGGTCTACGGGGTCATGAACCCTGAACAGCAGGCGACGTTTGATAAAGAACATGAGTGCAACTTTGCGATTAATACGCGTGGCCTGGGCCGGTTCCGGGTCAGTTCGTTTTTTCAGCGCAACCTGGTCGGCATGGTGCTCAGGCGCATTGAGGTGAATATTCCGCGGGTATCGGATCTGGGTCTACCACCCATCATCGAAGATCTGGCTATGACCAAACGTGGGCTGATCATTTTTGTCGGGGCGACCGGTACCGGTAAATCGACCTCGCTGGCGTCAATGATTGGCCATCGCAATGAGAATTCCAGCGGTCACATCATCAGCATTGAAGACCCGATTGAATTTGTGCATCAGCACAAAGGGTGCATTGTGACCCAGCGTGAAGTGGGCGTGGATACCGACTCTTTTGAAGTGGCCTTGAAAAACACACTGCGCCAGGCGCCGGATGTGATCATGATTGGTGAGGTGCGCTCGCGTGAGACAATGGAGCACGCGCTGACGTTTGCAGAAACCGGGCACCTGTGTTTGTGTACGCTGCACGCCAACAACGCCAACCAGGCGCTGGACCGCATTATTCACTTTTTCCCCAGCGACCGGCACAGCCAGGTCTGGATGGACCTGTCTTTGAATCTCAAAGCCATGGTCGCTCAACAGCTGGTCACCACAGTCGATGGTCAGGGGCGCCGGGCTGCGATTGAGATTCTGATCAACACCCCACTTATGGCCGACCACATTCGCAAAGGTGAGGTGCACCTGTTGAAGGAGTTGATGACCAACTCCACAGAGCAGGGTATGCAGACTTTTGACCAGGCACTGTACAAACTCTATGCCGAAGGTGAAATTACCTACGACTCCGCCATTGCCAGTGCAGATTCGCCGAATGATCTGCGTTTGATGATCAAGTTAGGTGCCGATTCGAAAGCCAATCCGATGGAAGGTGTTGACCATCTGTCCATTGAAGCGGACGAAGACGAAGCGGCGTTCAGCTTCCGGCGTTAAGCGCGCGGATTCGCGCGTTCGTTGAGCCAGCTTTGCAGTATCAGACAGGCCGCCAGTTCGTGATCTGTCTTGGCCTGTCCCATGGCCTTTGCCTCTGCCAGAGCGCTTTTTGCCATCCTGGTGGTCAGGCGTTCGTCATGAAGTTCCGTTGGTAAACCCGAGTGAGCGGCTAACCGGGCTGCAAACCGGGTGGCGGCTTCAGTGATGTCGTTGCGGCTGTTGTCCATATTCAGGGGATGGCCGACCAGTAGCTGATGCGGTCTGTATTGCGCAATGACTTCGTCCACGTCGCGCCAGTTGGGTTTACCCTGGCGTGCCGCCAGAGTGCCTGCACCTCGGGCTGAGCCGGTCAGGCTCTGACCCACAGCCACACCAATGTGGCGAAGACCAAAATCAAACGCCAGAACCACAACCGCCGCGGGTCGTTGAATCGGTTTTTCAGGCATGTCCGGGTTTGGCAGCAATCAGATTGAGGTTGATGCCAAGTAAGTCTGCAGCATCGGTCAGCTTATCCTGCCAGGCGGACTCAAACAGCACCGCCTGGTCCGCAGGCGCAGTCAGCCAGACATTGTTGGCAATCTCATCTTCCAGTTGTCCTTCCCCCCAGCCGGCGTAGCCCAGAGCCACGAGATACCGGTCCGGTCCTTCGTCGTTGGCGATGGCAGCGAGCACCTCCATGGCAGTGGACAGACACAACCCTGCACCCAGGTCAGCGGAAGATTCAAAAGTACGATTGTTGGAATGTAACACCATGCCGCGCTCAATGGCGACCGGCCCGCCTTCAAAAACGTTTGTGTCCAGCAGCTTGTGATTAGTCGGCAGGCCAACCTGAGCCAGCAGTTCCATGAGCGACATGTCGCTCGGCCGATTGACAATGATACCCATCGCACCATCGGCGTTGTGTTCGCAGATATAGGTCAGGGTATTGGCAAAATAGTCGCCACCCAGGCCAGGCATGGCGATCAGAAAGTTGTGTTTTAAATTCATCTGCTGGCATCAACCGCCCAGGGCTGAGCCGGTTTTTGTAAACTGCCAGGTTCGCGTGAACTCCAGGCGGTCGTAGGCTTTTCTCATTTCAACGTTAAACGGCTGGTACGGGGCGGCCTGGCGCACTGTTGCCAGTGCGGCCTGATCCAGTTCCCGGTGTCCGGAGGAGTTGAGAATGCGAACCTCTTCCAATGTGCCATCTGCGAGGATGGATACTAACATCAAAACTTCGCCTTCCAGGCCGCCCGCGGGATAGTTGGCGCGACCGATGCGCTCACATTTCTGGCGCCACATATTCAGATAAGCCGCTTCGGAGGCAGATCGCGTCGTCACACTGCTGAGACGCTTGGTGCGCGGCATTTTTGCCAGTGCCTGCTGATCCTGGGCGATGCGCGCTTCAAGGCTGGCAATTTCCTGTACCAGCTTTTCCCGATCCAGCTGATTGGTGGGCGTGGCTTCGAGTAATTCGGTGAGTTCGGTGAGGTCTGAATTGGCTTTTTCAGGCGCGCTGGCGGTGGTGGTCAGCAGGTCCTGGGAGGCCGTGGTGACTTCGGGTATCGGAGCGGCCTGGGACATGACGGTCTGAAACTCGTTGCTGAAGAAATCCGCATCTTCGGTGGTGGTCATCTCCGTGATCTCAGCTTCGCTGCCGCTGCCGAGCTGGTTGGTTGCGGCAATGAAGTCTGCCTTTTCCGGCTTGATGACGTCATTGGCGACAGACAAGGTGACATCGATACTCAAGTTTTCTGCGGTGTTCAGCTCAGAAGAAAAGCCGATGCCCAGAATGAGCGCGGCATGCAGGCTGATCGCCAGGAACAGCGCAAAACTGAGACGGTCTTTGGATGAGATAGATGTCGCTGGCATGGTGTGTTGTCAGATCGCTTACGTATAACGTCGTGAATCAGTTTAGCTCAGGTTGATTGTAGCCTTATCCTGGAGAGGGCGGCATCCATCAGGTTACCGGCAATATCGAGAGAAAACTGTGCGTCCAGTTCCCGTATGCAGGTTGGACAGGTCACGTTGATCTCGGTGAGATAGTCGCCAATCACATCAATACCCACAAACATCAGTCCCCTGCGCTTCAGTTCAGGGCCCACGCGCTCGGCGATCATGCGGTCGCGGTCGGTGAGAGGGCGACCTTCTCCGCGACCACCGGCCGCCAGATTACCGCGGGTTTCACCAGCTGAAGGAATCCGCGCGAGGGCGTAGGGTACCGGTTCCCCGTCGACCAGCAGGATGCGCTTGTCGCCATCCACAATTTCCGGCAGATAAACCTGAGCCATGATTTGCTGGGTACCCATCTCAGTCAGTGTCTCGATCACCACGGACAGATTCGGGTCGTTCTCCATCACGCGAAAAATGGAGGCGCCACCCATGCCATCGAGCTTTTTGTAGATGACGTTTTTATGTTCAGCATGAAACGCTTTCAGGATGTCCGCACGACGGCTGACCACCAGCGGCGGGATGCAGTCGGTAAAGGCGGTGGCAAAAAACTTCTCGTTGCAGTCCCGCAGCGAGGCGGGTTTGTTGATGACCAGCGTACCCTGTTCCTCAGCACGCTCAAGCAGGTATGTGGCGTAGATGTACTCCATGTTAAAAGGTGGGTCCTTGCGCATCATGATGATGTCCATGTCTTTAAGCGGCCTGCGCATCTCTTCACCCAGTTCGAACCAGTCGTCTCCGGCAATTTTTGCATCCAGGCTGGCACAGAAATCCTCGCGCAGTCGCAGCCTCGACATCATGCCGCAGGCTTCGTTGTGCCACAGGTGCAGGTCTTCGGCACGCAGATAGAAAACATCCAGGCCCCGCAGCTGACAGGCGCGGATAATGGCAAGGGTTGAATCCTTTTTCAGCGCCAGAGACGCTAACGGGTCCATGACAATGGCTACTTGGGTCATGTGTTACCAGCTAATGGTTGAGTGAGCGCGTAAATTACCCATTGCTAGACGAGTTAGGCAACTAAAATGAGAACAAAATCCCTTTCTGACTGTGTGCTTATAGCGAGTCCCATGGGGGCGTGTTACAACGTACGCAACAGGATGGCAGCGTTCGCGCACGGGTGCTGCGCGCTGGAACGGGCAGGTTAGTTAAGCAGTTTAATTGCGCTTAGAGGCGATTGGCGGCGCAAATGCCCGCAGTGCAATATAAGCCTTTGATGAACAGGGATAACATTGATGGAAGAGGAGCTTCAAGGCGTGAAAGTCTTAGTCATAGACGACTCGAAGACAATCCGACGCAGCGCGGAAAATCTTTTGACCAAAGAAGGATACGATGTCATTACCGCAACTGACGGTTTTGATGCGCTGGCCAAGATTGCAGATGCGCGCCCCGAGATTATATTTGTCGACATAATGATGCCGCGTCTGGACGGCTATCAAACCTGTGCGCTGATCAAAAACAACAGCGAGTTCAAAGCCACGCCGGTGGTGATGCTGTCTTCTAAAGATGGGTTGTTTGATAAAGCCAAAGGTCGAATTGTTGGCTCCGACCAGTATATTACCAAGCCGTTCAGTAGAGATGAACTGTTGGGTACGATCCGTACCCTGGTTCACTAAGTCCCGTAGAGGTCAAGTTTCAAATGGCGAGAATATTAGTAGTAGACGATTCCCCGACTGAGACCCATCAGATGGTGAACACCCTGGCGCGACAGGGGCATCAGGTGCTGACTGCGGCGACAGGTTCAGATGGGGTGTCTATTGCGGCAGAAGAACAGCCGGATATCATTCTGATGGACGTTGTCATGCCCGGCATCAACGGTTTTCAGGCGACCCGTCAGATCACCCGTAATGATCACACCCGCCACATTCCGGTGATCATTGTTTCAAGCAAGGACCAGGATGCCGACAAAGTCTGGGGCGAACGCCAGGGCGCGTGCGGTTACCTGACTAAGCCGGTTGATGACCGTACTCTGATCAGCACCGTAAATGGTCTGTTGGCGGGTTAGGCGGCGATATGGCATACAGCGAAGCGCTCAATATCCTGCAGGACATCAAGGCCGCGACATTCAAAAACGCAGCACCACTGCCACACAAAGAACAGGTGCAGGCGCAGTGGCAGGGTCTGGGTTTCCTGGTGGGTGGCACCCGTCTGGTGGCTAAGCTGGGGCAGGTTGCAGAACTGATGCCGGTGCCTCGAATGACACCGCTACCCGCAGTCAAACCCTGGGTGTTGGGCATTGCCAATGTGCGCGGGCGGCTGATTCCGGTGATCAGCCTGCATGAGTATCTGCAGCTGCCGACAACGCTGCCGGAAAATCAGTGGCGGGTTCTGGTGGTCGAAGAAGGAGACATTGTTGCCGGCCTGCTGGTTGAGCAGTCTCTGGGCATACAGCATTTTTTGGAAGACAGTTATGAAGAGAGCGACGGTAAGGAGCTAGGTGGTTTAGGCCCCTACGTCACCGGCGCATTTCGGCATGGTGGCCGCGTTTTTCACGAGGTCCAGTTAAAAGCAATTTTGAAAGACGAGAAGTTTTTTGATGTTGCATCAGGTAAAGCAGACAAGGCGTAGCAGGAAAAGGATATGAATTCAGGGAAGTTATCACCGTTACTGATTATGTTAATGGTTGCCATGGCCGGCATTCTTGCAGGTATGGCGTATTTTATTTTTGTCGGTGAAGTGTCGGTGATGGACAGCCCGCCACTGATGCTGGCGGTGCTTGGCGTGGTGCTGATGGCAGTGATTGGCGTGGTCATGGTGGGCAGTACGCGTGCTCAGCTGCATGAACAGGCCGCCCAGAACGAACGTAACCAGGCCGCCATTCTGCAGCTGCTCGATGAGCTGGCGGACCTTGCAGAAGGTGATCTCACGGTACACGCGTCGGTGACGGAAAACTTCACAGGTGCTATTGCTGACTCAATCAACTTTGCCATCGACCAGATGCGCGGGCTGGTATCCAATATCAACTCGCTGTCAGTACAGGTGGCTAAAGCGGCAGGCGATACACAGGGTACAGCCAGTAATCTGGCGGCCGCGGCTGAGAACCAGGCGAAAGAAATTGGCGCAGCCTCCACTGCGATCAACGACATGGCAGTGTCCATTGACCAGGTATCATCCAACGCGGCAGAGTCGGCCTCGGTTGCTGAACGCGCGGTGGAGATCGCTAACAAAGGTTCACACGTGGTGCAGGATACCATCAGCGGCATGGACAGCATTCGCAGCCAGATTCAGGAAACTGCAAAACGGATTAAACGTCTGGGTGAATCAAGCCAGGAAATTGGCGATATCGTCAGCCTGATAAATGATATTGCGGATCAGACCAATATTCTGTCGCTGAACGCCGCCATTCAGGCGTCCATGGCGGGTGATGCCGGGCGCGGGTTTGCCGTGGTAGCAGACGAAGTTCAGCGTCTCGCGGAACGCTCTTCAGCGGCGACCAAACAGATTGCCGCGCTGGTTAAAACCATTCAGACAGATACCAACGAAGCGGTTATCTCCATGGAGCAGACCACCGCGGAAGTTGTTGATGGCGCTCGACGCGCGCAGGATGCCGGTGTGGCTCTGGAAGAAATTGAAAGTGTGTCCACCAACCTTGCTGAACTGATTCAGAATATATCCAACGCGGCGCGACAGCAGGCGGCCACCGCCGGCCACGTCAGTAACACCATGAACGTGATCCAGGAGATCACCTCGCAGACGGCAGAGTCGACGGATGTCACAGCGAGCTCGATTGGTAATCTTGCCGGCATGGCAAACGAGATGCGCGCCTCTGTGGAAGGCTTTAAGCTGCCCGCAAGCTCAAGCTAAACAGGCGCTCACTAAGGATTAGTTTATGGCCACGGCGCGAGAACACTTCGCCCTAGATTGGATCAAGGCAGATCTACTCGAAACATTGAACGATGCGCGTATTGCCCTGGACGACTACGCCGAGCAGGGTAATGATGAAACCCGCATGCGCGCCTGCCTGACCGGACTTCACCAGGTTCACGGCACCCTGGTCATGCTTGAGCTGAAAGGCGTGACCCAGCTGGCTGATCATCTGGAACAGCTGGCGCAGGCCATGCTGGCCAAATCGGTCGGTGACGAGTCTGCCGCTGGCCAGGCGCTGATGCAGGGCATCCTGGAGCTTCCGGGTTATCTGGATGAATTGCAGCGTGGGGCTGACGACAATGTCAGCACCTCGATGCCGCTGGTGAATGAAATTCGCGGGTTGCTGGAACAGGCACCGCTGATCGATCCGGCTGGAGCCAGCTTACGGGAAGGCGCCAGCGATCAGGTGATTGCGCGTTTCAACGCCATTGGCGGCCCTGAAAAAGTGATCCGCATTCGTTCTGCGTATCAGAATGTGTTGCTCTCGATCCTGAAAGGTGAAGACCGCAGCGCAGCGGTAGGCACGCTTGGAAAAATTGCGATCGGTCTGGAAAAAGTTACCCAGGGCGCACCGCTGGCACGACAATGGCAGGCGTTTGCTGAATTTGTCGAGGGCCTGAAAAAACACTCCGGCGTACTGGAAAGTGAAGCGGTGAAACTGCTGCGTCGGGTCGACCTTGAAATCAAAAATCTGGCCAAAGATGGCGAAGCAGCCCTGCGACGCCCGGTCAATATGGAGCTGGTTGAACAGCTGCTCGACGGTGCAGTGGCGCGGGATAACCGCAGTGAAACGGTCACCGGACTGCAGGAAGCGCTGGCGCGGGATGTCAGCAACAATACTCTGGCTATATCCGGGCGTCAGGCATTAGGCAGTGCAGCCAGTGCGCTGCAGGAAGACCTCGGTCAGGTGAAAGATAAACTCGACCTGCTAGTACGCGCGGACAGTATTGATCTGGAGGCGCTGCGTCAGTTGATGACGCCGCTTAAACAAATTGGTAGCACTTTATCGCTGCTTGGCTTTGAAAGTTCTCGAGAGATTGTTGTTGACCAGGTGGAAGCCATAGAAAGCCTGGTTGTGCTTGGCGACGATGATCCGCAGGCAGTGCAGAGCATTGCCGGTGCACTGGTGCAGATTGACGAAAACCTGAGCAGCGTGATCCAGGGGTCTGGCCAGAGTGAAGTTGAACAGATCACCAGTGATGCCCAGCTGCAGATGCTGCGGGAAGCACGCAAAGACCTCGATCTGATCAAGCAGAACATTGTCGACTTTGTGACAGCCCACTGGAGCATTGGTCATCTGCAGGACGTGCCCGGTAAGCTGAACAGTATGGCCAGCACCCTCGAAATCATACCGCTGCCGAAAGCAATCGAAATGCTGGCGCGGGTGGCTGACTATATCTCCACCCGCCTGATGCAGGGCTATCGTCCACAATGGCAGGAGCTCGATCAGTTTGCCGATGTGATCAGTGCGCTGGATTATTACCTTGAACGCCTGGCGGACGAAGCCAGCTCCGGCGCTGAAGATATTCTGCAGGTTGCCCAGCGCAGCCTCGATGACATTGAAATGGTTTCCGCTCCCTTTGTTGCTCAGCAGCAGGCTGCAGCGCCGGCAGCAGCGGAAGTGGCGCAGAACACAGCAGACCTGGAGCCCGCTGAAGCAGAGTCGACCCAGTCCCAGGGGCCCGAAGCGGATACATCGCTGACAGCGGAGTTGCCTGACACTGAATTCGACATGGAGCAGACTGGTGTCGCGGCGATTGCTGCGGACATGGACGCCATTGTAGATGACATCCCCGGCACTGCCGACGAACTGACGCCGGCCGAAGACGTCGATCAGCAGGAAACCGTCACGTCTGACGATAGAGGCGCTGCAGAAACCACGCTGGATCTGAACAATCTGCCTGCCATCGAAGAACCTCAACTGGAGATGGAGCGGGATGTTGGTTTCGATCTGTCCAGCGATGTGTTTGCCGGCCTCAGTGGCGCCGTGGAGGACGCCTCCGACAGCCTCTCCGACGACATCCCGGAGCCAGACAGAGCGCCGGAAGCAGTCCCAGCGCACACCCCGGACGCATCCGAGCCGGCCGAACCCGTTGCGGCGTCTGCTGCTCCGGAAGTTGAACCACCAGATCCGGAAATTGTTGAGATTTTTGTTGAAGAGGTGGATGAGGTTTTTGAAACCATTGGAGAATACCTGCCACAGTGGGCTGACAATTTTGATAACAGCGATGCGCTGACCGAAGTGCGTCGCGGGTTTCACACCCTGAAAGGCAGTGGCCGCATCGTGCAGGCGGTTGCCATCGGCGAGCTGGCCTGGGGTATAGAAAATATGCTCAACCGCGTAATGGACGGTACGGTAGTTCCCAGTGCGCAGTTTGTCACGGTGATCAACGAAGCGCTGGCGCTGGTGCCTGATCTGCGTTGCGCGTTCGAAAAAGGCCAGACGGGCGACCTTGATGCCATTACCACGGTGATCGAAAAGGCGGATGTCCTGGCATCCGGTGGCGTCCTCGAGAGCAGCGCTGAGCAGCAGGCGACGTCCGCGCAGGACAGCGAAGAACCGCTGCAGGCCGAGGCGCCGGAAACTCAGGATATCGCCGCGTCGGAAGCAGACATACCTGTCGAAGACCCCGCAGAATATGCTGCAGAAGGTGTTGTTGAATCCGCTGACGACTGGCTGGATGAGGTTGCGCTGGAAACCAGTTTTACTGACGAGGATGATCAGCAACACCTGGAAGCCGAGGCTTTCGACAGTACCGTTTTATTGTTTGTTGCCGAAGCCAAAGAACATCTGGCCAATCTGGTGCATGAAAACAGCCGTGAGCCCTGGTCACTGACAGATCCGATTGCACGTGCCTTTCACACCCTCACAGGGGGCGCGGCACTGGCAGAACTGCCTCAGGTACAACTCATTGTTGAGCCAGCCTATCAGGTGGTTGAAGCCTTGCGCAGCACCCCCCCAACGCCGGAATTGCAGGCGTTTTTCAAGGCCGCAGAACAACACCTCAGCGCCTGTCTGGATGCCCTGGAAAGCGGCGCGCAATGGGAAGAACCACTGGAATTTGTTGCAGCAGCAGATGACCTGCTGGCCGCGGGAGGCAATCTGCCCAGGGCTGTGGATCAACTGCTTGATGCCCCCGCCACGGCAACCATATTTGAATCTGAAGAAGCTGTGCTGGCCTACCTGGCTGCAGCAGACCGCGGTGAAGAAGTGGCGCCGCTCGCGCAGCTACCCGAAACCCTGGGTTCAATCGCGCAGCTGGCGACACAGATGCATACGCAATCCTTGAGTCAGCTGGCGGCAGCACTTAGCGATGCGTTCACCGCAGCCGCGCCATGCCAGCGCTTACCTGCAGGGGCCGCCACGGTTATGCGTGCGGGATACCACCAGCTGATTGATCAGTTGAACGACATTGCAGCAGGCAGTGAGCCGGCAATGCAGGCAGAACTTATCGCGGCCTTGGCGGAACTGGATTTCACGGCACCTGCAGAAACAGAACCAGCGGTTGCAGAGGTCCAGGCGGATGACATGCCCGAGGATGCAGACGCAGCTGAAATAGCAGACGTTGCAGAAGTGGATGCAGATCTGGTTGAGGTCTTTTTTGAAGAGGCAGATGAAATCTGTGAGGCGCTGGAAAGCAGTATTCTCAGCTGGTCGACGGAACGTGACAATCGCCTTTCTATGGAAAACATGCTGCGCGGTCTGCACACGCTCAAAGGCGGCGCGCGCCTCTGTGGTCTCAGCACGCTGGGCGACATGGCACATGAGTTTGAAAGCGTTGTAATCGAAGTTCAGAACGACGAACGCGCCATAGATGATGCGTTATTCAGCGATCTGACTCAGCGTTACGACAGCATTACCGCACGCCTGCAGCAGGTCAGTGGCCAGCTGGGTCAGGCACCATTGGCAGCGTCGAGTGCAAGCAGCGAGCGGGCTGCACCGGCGCAGCACATCCCAACTCCGCCACCGCCTGCTGAGGTATCCCAGGACAAACCGCTATCCAAGCCGCCCGCCGACAAGCCGGCGGAAGTCAGCGACGTCAACAGGGTACTCGAAGCGGTTAATCTGCAGCAGGCTGCCGCTAAAGCGGAAAGTACTGATACTGCAGTTGAGTTGACAGATACAGATGCCGGTGCGGCAAAAACACAGGTATCCACAGATAAAGCTGCGCCTGAACGCGGCAGTCAGGAAATGGTCAGGGTGGGCTCTGCGCTACTTGAAGAGCTGGTCAACCTGGCGGGCGAAAGCTCGATTCTACGTGCTCGCATAGAGCAGGGCATGAGCGACTTCACCGGCGCGCTGGATGAGATGGAAACGACCATCGAGCGTCTGCGTGAACAGTTGCGCAGGCTCGAGATAGAAACCGAAACGCAGATTCTGCATCGACATGAACGTGATGACGGGCCGCAATACGAGAATTTTGATCCTCTGGAAATGGATCGTTACAGCCAGTTGCAGCAGCTGTCCCGCAGCCTGAGTGAAAGTGCATCGGACATGCTCGATCTGAAAGAAACCCTGCTTTTTAAAGCACGGGAGTCCGAGACGTTATTGTTACAGCAGGCGCGTATAAACACGGAGCTGCAGGAAGGCCTCATGCGCACCCGCATGGTGCCATTCAGTCGCCTGCTGCCGCGTCTACGTCGAATCGTCAGGCAGGTATCCGGCGAGCTCGAAAAAGAAGTCGAGTTTCATGTGCAGAATGCGGAAGGTGAGCTGGACCGCAATCTGCTGGAGCGCATGGTGCCGCCGCTGGAGCACATGCTCAGGAACGCGGTGGACCATGGTATTGAAGATGCGGATCTGCGGCGCACGTATGGCAAGTCGGCGACGGGTCGCATTGATCTGCGGCTGACCCGCGAAGGCGGTGACGTGGTCATTGAAATCAGTGATGACGGCGCCGGCATCGATGTTGAAACCGTACGCGAAAAGGCCATCGAGCGAGGTTTGATGGCGGCGGATGCGCGTCTAAACGATGATGAAGTGCTGCAGTTTGTATTGGCGGCGGGTTTTTCCACTGCAAAATCGGTGACACAGATTTCCGGCCGTGGCGTGGGTCTTGATGTTGTGGCCAGCGAAGTCAAACAGTTGGGTGGCAGCGTCAACATTGTTTCGCGACCGGGTAAAGGTACTCGATTCATACTGCGGGTCCCCTTCACCGTGTCGGTTAACCGCGCGCTGATGGTGTCTGTGGCGGAAGATCTCTACGCTATACCGCTCAACACTATTGAAGGCATAGTGCTGCTCAGTCCAGATCAGTTGCAGGCCCTGTACAGCAGTGACAGCAAGACTTTTGAATATGCCGGCGTACCTTACCGGGTGCGTTATCTGGGTCAGTATCTGGGACGCGAATATCGCGGTGCCAGTGGTACACAAACCAGTGTGCCGGTGGTGCTGGTGCGCTCGGGTGATCATGCAGTAGCCATTCATGTTGATCTGGTCCAGGGTAGCCGCGAAATTGTGGTGAAAAGTCTGGGCCCACAGTTTGCCGGCGTGGGTGGCATATCAGGCGCAACCATCCTTGGTGATGGCAGCGTGGTGGTGATTCTGGATCTGCTGGCGCTGATTCGCGCCCAGCAGTTTGAACGCGCCCAGCGCGGTGGTGTCAAGCGGGTGCGAACGGGCCCCCGTTGTGTGATGGTTGTCGACGATAGCGTTACAGTCCGCAAAGTGACTTCGCGCCTGCTCGAGCGACAGGGCATGGATGTGCTGGTGGCAAAAGATGGCGTGGAAGCGGTGGCCCTGCTGCAGGAGCGACGTCCCGATGTCATGCTGTTAGACATTGAAATGCCGCGCATGGATGGTTTTGAAGTGGCAAGACAGGTGCGTCACGATGATCGCCTGGTGGATCTGCCGATTGTCATGATCAGCTCGCGCACGGGCGATAAACATAAGGAACATGCCAACCAGCTGGGTGTAAATAAATTTCTCGGCAAACCGTTTCAGGAAAATGAGCTGCTGGCGACGATAGACGAGCTGGTGTCGCCACATCAGTGATCTGATTGCGGCGCATGCGCCCAGGGAGCCAGGTATGAACCGGTACCAGGCAGAAAGTAGTACAGAGGATTGAAGTTTGAATACGGCGGAACTAGTGGCAAACGACCCAAACGAATTGTCTTGCGTGATGATCCCGACACACCGGGTCCAGCTGTTGCTGCCGAATGTCTGTGTTGCTGAGATCATGCCCTGGCGACGGATAAAAATACTGAACGATGCACCATCGTGGTGTATGGGATTGGTCGGCTGGCGCGGGCAGACTGTGCCGGTGGTCCACTACGCAAGTTTTGCCGACCCATCGGTCAAGGCGCCTGGGTCAGCCCGCTGTCTTGTGGTGATGAACCGCGCACGCACCTCTAAAGGGCCAGCCTTTTATGCCCTTGCTGCTGTTGGATTACCCCGCATGGTGCAGCTGGTGGCTGACGATCTGCAGAACGCTGAGGCTGAACTGGGTGTTGCTGATGTCATGCAGGTGCATGTCGGCACTGAACAGGCGACCATTCCCAATCTTGCCTTTATCGAAGAACAGCTCGCGGATCTGATGGCTAGAGCTGTTGCAGGTGGCTGAACAGAGCCAGCGCAACTGACGGTACAGTTTCGGCGCGCAAAGTCCCTGACGAGAGTCGATAGTGGGTGAGCTTGTGTTCAACAAACAGCTGCCGCTCTGTAGCGTCCCAACCACCTTCCGGCCCCATCAGCAGTAAGCGTTCTTCTGCCGGCAGTTTGCCGGGCAACGGTTCACCGTGCATATCCAGCACAATGATCTCAAACTCTGTTGCAGCCAACACCTGCGCGATGGATGCCGGTGGTATCAGCTTCGGTAAAAACAACCGGCCACTTTGTTCACACGCACCGGCAATGATTTTCTGCCAGTGATCCATCTTCCTGTCTAAACGCTGCGTTCTCAGCTGTACGTTGCTGCGCTTGGCCTCGAGCAGGCGAATACTGCTGGCACCCAGTTCGGTGGCCTGTTGAACAGCCCGATCCATGGCCTGGCCTTTGAGCAGGCTGATACCCAGGTGCAGTTTGATGGCTGGCGGTTGAACGACGCGAAGCTGCTCAGTAACGCGCAATGTGCAGCGCCTGCTGTTAACTTCAATAAGCTGCGCTTCAAAAACAGCACCATTGCCGTCAAAACACTCAACCACGTCGCCGGTTTTGTGTCGCATAACCCTGGTCAGGTAGTGTGCCCGGTCGGCGTTAAGCGCAAAAGGTTCATCCGGGTCTACCGGTGTCTGAACCAGAAACCGCATGGGCATGACAACTTATCCCTGGTTCAGATTGTTGCAGATGCGCGTGGTCGCACCCCAGCGGTTCAGCGTATAAAAATGCATGCCCGGCACGTCAAGGGCGATTAACTGTTCACATACCCGCGTCATGACGTCGATGCCGAATTCCATGGTGCCCTGTTCGTCATCCTGCAGGTCAATCAGCACGTGACGCAGCCAGCGCGGTATGTCCGCACCACATTTATCAGAAAAGCGTACCAGCGATGCCAGATTGGTGATGGGCATGATGCCCGGCACAATGGGCAGGTGGATGTTCGCCTGCGCGCAACGGTTGAGGAAGTTCTCAAAGGCGTCGACGTTGTAAAAGTACTGGGTAATGGCGCTATCGGCGCCGGCGTCTACTTTGCGTTTGAAATAATCGAGGTCCACCGCTGCGCTTGGCGCATCAGGGTGGGTTTCAGGGTAAGCGGCCACTTCAAGGTGAAACTGTTGGCCGCTGTGCGCCCGGATCAGTCTGACCAGGGCTTCGGCATTGTTGGCAAACGGGTTGGCACCCATCCCGGAAGGCTGGTCGCCGCGCAGAGCGACAATCCGCTTGATGCCCTGCGCCGTGTAATCGTCCAGCGTTCGTTTGACCTCGTCGACGCCATCGTTGCCCATGGACAGGTGCGGTGCCGCGGTAAAACCAGCGGACGATAGTTCTACAACGGTTTGACGCGTGCCATCGCGGGTAGACCCGCCTGCACCGTAGGTAACGCTGAAAAAATGCGGCCCGAGTTCGCCCAGCTTGCTGGCCACATTGGTGATCAGTTTGCTGCGCCCCTCGGCGTCACGGGGCGGGAAAAACTCGAAACTCACGGGCGGCAGACGGCTCATGCTGGCATTCTCATTTATCGGGCGCCGTTACTGGGGCTGCCATCACATCACAATAATGGATCACAGGGAGGCAGCTAGCGCCTCGCTTTTGTCGGTTCGTTCCCAGGTAAACTGGGCCTCAGTGCGCCCGAAATGGCCGTACGCGGCAGTGTCCTGATAAATCGGGCGTTTCAGGTCGAGCATGGCGATCAACCCGCGTGGGCGCAAATCAAAGTGCTCACGTACAAGCTGAACAATTTTTGCGTCGCTGATTTTGCCAGTACCAAACGTATTGATGCTGATCGAGGTGGGCTCAGCCACACCAATGGCATAACTGATCTGAATTTCGCAGCGCTCGGCCAGCCCGGCTGCAACAATGTTTTTTGCCACGTAGCGACCAGCGTACGCTGCGCTGCGGTCAACTTTTGAGGGGTCTTTGCCGGAGAAGGCACCGCCGCCATGACGCGCCATGCCGCCGTAGGTATCGACGATGATCTTACGCCCGGTTAAACCGCAGTCGCCGACAGGACCGCCGATGATGAACTGCCCCGTGGGGTTGATGTAAATTTTGGTGTCGCCGCTGATCCAGTTGGCAGGAATCACAGGTTTGATGACTTCTTCCATCACCGCCTCACGCAGATCTGCCTGGCTGATGCCCGGCGCATGCTGGGTAGACAGCACGATGGCGTCGATGCCAGCGGGCTGACCGTCGTCGTTGTAGCGGAAGGAGAGCTGGCTTTTTGCGTCCGGGCGCAGGAACGAAAGGCTTGAGCGACGCATTTTTGCCTGTTGTTCAACCAGGCGGTGTGCATAGGTGATAGGGGCTGGCATCAACACGTCGGTTTCGTTGGTGGCATAACCGAACATCAGGCCCTGGTCGCCCGCGCCCTGCTCATGATCGTCAGACTCGTCAACCCCCATGGCAATATCTGCTGACTGCATACCCAGGGCGTTGATCACCGTGCACTGGGCGGCATCGAAGCCAATGTCGATGCTGTTGTAGCCAATGTCGGCGACAACTCTGCGCACCAGCTGATCGATATCCACGTTGGCGTGACTGCGTATTTCGCCCGCAATCATGACCACGCCGGTTTTGATCATGGTTTCCGCAGCAATCCGGGACTCGGGGTCCTGTGCAAGCATGGCGTCGACAATGGCATCAGACACCTGGTCGGCCACTTTATCGGGATGACCTTCAGAGACCGATTCGGAGGTGAATAGAGAGTAATCAGCCATGCAATTGTTCCTTCTGTTCTGAGCGTACGACACACGCCGGGTTGGCAACCGTTCTTAACCGTTCTTGGGGCGGCGTTAAAAAAGAGCGCGCATTCTAATGTATTTTCGCGGACGGTGGCATGGCGAGTATGTAATGACGCAGGCGTTGGATATACATATCCATTAAGAAAAACGGTCTTATATTTGCAGCCACCACCACAAGTACGGACAATAGCGCCGCTCCTCAAATCAAGGGTTCTCATGTCGACTAGAATTGAACGCGCCAATGCCATCCGGGTGTTGTCCATGGATGCTGTACAAGCCGCGAACAGTGGCCATCCCGGCGCCCCGATGGGCCTGGCGGATGTCGGAGAAGTGTTGTGGCGTGATCTGATGGCGCATAACCCGGCGGACCCGGCCTGGGTCAACCGCGACCGGTTTGTGTTATCCAACGGTCACGGCTCCATGTTGCTCTACAGCCTGCTGCATCTGACGGGCTACGAGGTCAGCATTGACGATCTGAAAAACTTCCGTCAACTGCACGCCATCACCGCCGGGCACCCTGAGTATCGCGAATGTCCCGGTGTGGAAACAACAACCGGGCCGCTGGGCCAGGGGTTTGCCAATGCCGTTGGCATGGCACTGGCAGAGGAGAAGCTGGCCAGGGAATTCAATCAGCCCGGGCACAACATTGTTGATCACCGTACCTGGGTCATTGTTGGCGATGGCTGCCTCATGGAAGGCGTCTCCCACGAAGCAGCTTCTCTGGCAGGCACATTGGGTCTGGGCAAGCTGATCTGTATCTATGACGACAACGGCATCTCCATTGATGGCGAAGTAGACGCCTGGTTTGCTGAAGACGTGCCGGCACGATTTGAAGCTTATGGCTGGCGTGTCATACGTAATGTTGACGGCCATGATGCTCAGGAAATCGAAGTGGCGCTGACCACGGCGACAAAATCAGACGGGCGTCCCACGCTGGTCTGTACCCGCACCACCATTGGCCAGGGTTCACCAAACAAGGCAGGCACAGCCGCTGCGCATGGCGCGGCCCTTGGCGAAGAAGAAATAGCGCTGGTGCGCAAAACGTTGAACTGGGGCAATGAACCGTTTGATATTCCGGCCAGTCTGCGCGCGGACTGGGACCAGAGCGCCAGAGGCGCACAGCTGCAGGACCACTGGAACAGGCAGTTTGCAGCCTACCAGCAGGCTTTTCCGGAACTGGCCAGCGAGTTTTTGCGGCGCATGTCCGGCACCTTGCGGGCGGGTTGGGATACGGCGCTGCTGGATCTGGCGAAACAGGAACAGGCTCAGTGTGTGGATCTGGCCACCCGCAAGTCTTCCCAGAAAGCCATTGGCGCACTCGCGGCAGGCGTGCCTGAACTGTTTGGCGGGTCGGCGGACCTCACCGGCTCCAACCTGACGCGCTGGGATGGGGCTACCGCGGACCAACATATGAGTTACGGGGTGCGGGAATTTGGTATGACCGCAATCAGTAATGGGTTGCTGCTGCACGGTGGCTACCGCGTGTTCACCGGAACATTTCTGGTGTTCATGGAATATGCGCGTAACGCGGTGCGGCTGGCCGCTTTGATGCAGATCCCGAATATATTTGTTTACACCCATGATTCGGTTGCAGTTGGCGAAGATGGACCCACCCATCAGCCGGTGGAACAGTTAACCAGTCTGCGCAGCACGCCCGGGCTGGAAACCTGGCGTCCCTGCGATACGGTGGAGTCAGCGATCGCCTGGCAGCAGGCCATGGCCAGCACAAGTCACCCGAGCGCGTTGATCTTCACGCGCCAGAACACAGTCGCTCAGCCACGCAGTGAAGGCGTCTTCAGCCATATCGAAAAAGGCGGTTATGTGCTGCTTGATTGCGATGGGACCCCTGACATCATTCTGATCGCCACCGGTTCAGAGGTTGAACTGGCAGTCGACGCAGCGGCTACGCTGTCCGCACAGGGTCATCAGGTGCGGGTGGTATCAATGCCTTGCGCGGAACGCTTTTCAGCACAGGACGCGGCTTATCAGGCAGCGGTCCTGCCGGATGAAGTACGCGCCCGGGTGGCTGTTGAAGCCGCCCATCCTGATTACTGGTATCGTTTTGTTGGTCTGGATGGCGAAGTTGTGGGCATCCGCAGATATGGCCTGTCGGCACCGGGTGCGCAGGCGATGGCGGAACTGGGCATGACGTCGGCAAATGTGGTGGCCAGCGCCCAGCGCGTGCTGGCAAAACATTCGGGATAAAAGCGCAGGAGAAATCAATGGCGGATTTAGGTGTGAACGTACTGCGGGATACGGATCTGGTGGGTAAACGCGTGCTGATCCGTGCCGATCTCAATGTGCCGGTGCACAATGGTCAAGTGACCAGTGATGCCCGCATCAAAGCTTCCCTGGCAACCATCGAGTATGCGCTGGAGCGCAATGCCGCGGTAGTGGTCATGTCTCACCTGGGTAGACCCACCGAGGGCGAGTTTGATGCCGAGGCATCGCTCGCGCCGGTTGCCCAGCGTCTGGGCCAGCTGCTGCAGCGCCCGCTGAATCTCCTGCCGCAGATTGAAGATTGTGCCCGGGTACAACCCGGTGAGGTGGCGCTGCTGGAAAACGTACGTTTTCTGCGTGGCGAAAAAGCAGACAGCGATGAACTGGCAAAAGCGCTGGCGGCCCAGTGTGATGTTTTTGTCATGGATGCTTTTGGCACCGCCCATCGAGCCCAGGCTTCCACTCACGGGATTGCCAGATTTGCCCCAACGGCGTGTGCAGGTGTGCTGCTTGAAGCAGAGCTCACCGCATTGGGCAAAGCGTTGGCCGCACCTGCTCATCCCATGGTGGCCATTGTCGGTGGTGCCAAAGTGTCCACCAAGCTGGAGGTGCTGGGGGCGCTGGCGGACAAAGCAGATCAGATCATTGTTGGTGGTGGTATCGCCAATACGTTTATCGCGGCCGCCGGACATAATGTCGGTCAGTCGCTGTATGAACCGGATCTGTTGGAGGCGGCCCGCCAGATTGCAGCCCGGGTTGATGTGCCGATTCCCGTTGATGTGATGGTGGGCAAGGCTTTTGATGCCGCGGAGCCGGCAATCTGTAAAGCCATTGATGCGGTTGCTGATGATGACATGATTCTTGATATCGGGCCGGTCGCCGCCAGAGCCTGGGCGGAACACCTGGGTAAAGCCAGAACGATTCTGTGGAATGGGCCGGTGGGTGTTTTTGAGTTTGACCAGTTTGGTGAAGGCACGCGTGTGCTGGCAGAAGCCATCGCCGCCAGCGACGGGTTTTCAATCGCTGGCGGTGGCGATACGCTGGCCGCCATCGACAAATATGGCGTTGCGGACGGTATTTCCTATATCTCCACCGGCGGTGGCGCATTCCTTGAGTTTGTCGAAGGTAAAACACTGCCCGCAGTGGCTGTGCTGCAGGCGCGCGCTCGCGCGGAGTAAGCGTCTTTCAACGCGTGCTTACAAACTCAGGCGGACACAGCCCATGACGTACGGCGCCGATATCACTAGAATGCGGGCGCACTATTTATCCACATCTTGGAGAACACAATGGCTTTAATCAGCATGCGGCAACTGCTGGATCATGCCGCCGAAAATGATTACGGAGTTCCTGCATTTAATGTCAATAACCTTGAGCAGATGCGCGCCATCATGGAAGGTGCAGATGTCACCAACAGCCCGGTCATTGTGCAGGCCTCGGCCGGGGCGCGAAAATATGCCGGACCCAATTTTCTCCGTCATCTGATCCTTGCCGCCATTGAGGAATTTCCCCATATCCCAGTGGTGATGCATCAGGACCATGGTGCGTCTCCGGCTGTCTGTCAGCGCTCCATTCAACTCGGTTTTTCTTCGGTCATGATGGACGGTTCTCTGCTGGCTGATCAGAAAACTCCGGCTGACTACGACTACAACGTTGCTGTGACCAGGCAGACAGTTGATATGGCACACGCCTGTGGCGTGTCGGTGGAAGGGGAACTGGGTTGCCTGGGATCACTGGAAACCGGCGAAGCCGGTGAAGAAGATGGTGTTGGTTTTGAAGGTGCGTTATCCATGGATCAGCTGCTCACCGACCCTGAGCAGGCAGCGGACTTTGTCAAACAGACCGATGTGGATGCGCTGGCCATTGCCATAGGTACTTCGCATGGCGCGTATAAATTCAGTCGTCCACCTACCGGCGACATTCTGGCCATAGAACGTATCAAAGCCATCCATGAACGCATCCCCGGTACCCACCTGGTGATGCACGGCAGCAGCTCCGTCCCGCAGGATCTGCTGGCCATCATCAATGAAAATGGCGGCGATATCCCGGAGACGTATGGTGTGCCGCTCGCAGAAATTCAGGAAGGCATCAAACATGGTGTGCGTAAGGTCAACATTGATACCGATCTGCGTCTGGCCAGCACTGCGGCCATTCGTAAACACCTGGCGGTCAATAAAGCCGAGTTTGACCCGCGTAAATACTTAAAAGACTCCCAGGATGCCATGAAGCAGGTGGTGATAGAGCGTTACGAGGCGTTCAATACGGCAGGTCAGGCCAGCAGGATAAAGGTCATATCGTTGGAAGATATGTTTGCCCGATATGCATCGGGTGAGCTGGCTCAGGTTGTCCACTAATACGCATCCGCCTGTTCACGCCGCCGTCGTCAGAGGGTCAGCAGAATTTGATGCTGACGCTCTGCAGGCGCAGCTTGCTGCACTTGTCCATCAGGACATAGCCGATCCGGCCGATACCCTTGCGTATCGGCAGTTCTATGGCCTGCTTTTCCCGCATATCGATCACCAGCATCGGATGGAGGTTTTTGAAGCGCTTGATCAGCGCCTGGTCCTCCAGGTGTTCCAGCCCGAAAAGACCCGCGGTCATGTCATGTTGTGTCACGGCTATTACGATCATGTGGGCCTGTTTGCGTCGGTCATCGAGTATCTGCTGCGCAAAGGGCTCACGGTGATCACCTTTGATCAGATTGGTCATGGGCTGTCATCTGGTGAGCGCGTGGTGATTGACAGCTTCGACACCTATGTCGCCGCGCAGAAAGCGGTCACTGATTATGCGCTGGCTGAGTTGTCGGCCACGCCGGAAGAGCCGCTGCACTGGGTCGCCCAGAGCATGGGCGGCGCGATTGTCATGGAGTATCTGCACCACAAACCGGCGCTCTCGCTGGGTAACATTATTCTGCTGGCGCCGCTGGTCAGACCCTACGCATGGGGTTTCAACCGCTGGGTGTTTGCGCTGGCGAAGCTGACCATCACCTCGCGGCCGCGGGTACTGACCGACAATGCCGAAAATCCCGAATTTCACGATCTGCAGGCCATAGACCCATTACAGGCCCGCATTCTGCCGGTTGCCTGGGTGCAGGCCATGGTGAACTGGTTCAAGCGATTCGAGCATTACCCGGAGTCTGATCTGGCGCCGGTGATTGTGCAGGGTGATCAGGATCGCACAGTGGATGCAGAGCATAACCTGAAGGTATTTCGCCGACGCTACCCACACAGCCACCACTGGGTTATTGCGGGTGGACGCCACCACCTGGCCAATGAATCTGACTACATCCGCAACAAGATGTGGCGCTATCTTGATGCGCAGTGTGATTGGTAGGATAGAGGTGCGTTTCAATCTGGATGTCCTGTGTTAGAACAGTTTCTTTCCGCTAAACAGATCAGAACAGACCCGGAGTCTCTTGCCATCTGGGGTAAGGACTGGACCAACGGCTTTGCTGTGGCGCCCAGTGCGGTGGTGTTTCCACAGACCAACGAGCAGGTTGTGGAACTGGTCAGATATGCGCGCGCCCAGAGCCTGGCGCTGGTCCCATCTGGCGGCAGAACCGGTCTGTCAGGTGGCGCAATTGCAGGCAACGGTGAAATTGTTGTGTCATTTGATCGCATGAATCAGATTCTGGACTTTGACCAGCAGGAACAGCGCGTCACCTGCCAGGCGGGCGTGGTTACCGCAACGCTGCAGGAATTTGCCACTTCCCATAACCTGTTTTACCCGGTGGACTTTGCCTCGGCGGGCTCCAGTCAGATAGGTGGCAATGTCGCAACGAATGCCGGTGGCATTAAAGTGATTCGTTATGGTTTGACCCGGGACTGGATCGCAGGGCTGAGGGTTGTGACCGGCACCGGTGATCTGCTCAACTGTAATGCCGGGCTGGTCAAAAATGCCACCGGCTACGACCTGCGTCACCTTCTGATCGGTTCCGAAGGCACCCTTGGGCTGGTGACTGAAGTAGATGTCCGCCTGGCACGTGCGCCTCTGCCGCACAGTGTCATGGTGCTGGGTGTGCCCAGAGTGGGTGATCTGCTGCAGGTACTGCACACATTTAATGCACACGTCACGCTGTCTGCGTTTGAATTTTTCTCCGATCTGGCGCTGGCCAAAGTGCGCGCGCACCGTGATCTGCCAGCGCCGCTGGCACAGTCTATGCCTTTTTATGCGCTGTTGGAGTTTGATGCGGTGGAAACAGAAGCAGCCACGCAAGCCTTTGAGCACACCATGGCGCAGGGCTGGGTAAGTGACGGTGTGCTCAGTCAGTCGGACGCGCAGGCGCAGGCGCTCTGGCAACTCAGGGAAGGCATCTCGGAATCTATTGCCCCTTACACACCGTACAAGAATGACCTCTCGGTTTGTGTGTCCCAGGTGCCGGAGTTTCTGCACGATGTGGATAAGTTTGTGGCAGACAGCTACCCGGATTTTGAGGTGTGCTGGTATGGCCACATCGGCGATGGCAATCTGCATCTGAACATTCTGCGCCCGGATCACCTGAGCGTGGAGGAGTTTATGGCCAAAGGTCATGCCATGAGCCCAAAAATCTTTGAGCTGGTCCGGCAGCGCCAGGGCAGTATTTCTGCGGAACATGGCGTGGGTTTGTTAAAACGTGATTTTCTGAGCTATTCGCGCAGCGATGCGGAAATAGCCCTGATGCGAGGGTTGAAATCCCTGTTTGATCCTGACCAGATTCTCAATCCGGGGAAATTGCTGTAGCAGCTCACTGGGCGGGATGCTACAGCTCCCTGACGCCTTGCGCGGCAGCTATAATGACCCGATCTGCGGCGTGATGGGCAAACAAGCCGTTACACACAACACCGGGCAGATTGTTTATTGCGCTTTCCAGTGTCAGCGGTTCACTGATATGCAGGCCGTGCACGTCGATGATCCAGTTGCCATTGTCGGTGACCACACCTTCCCGCCAGACCGGCTGTCCACCTAGAACTTCCAGCGCCCGTGCCACCAGGCTGCGGGCCATCGGAATGACTTCTACCGGCAGCGGAAAGTGACCTAACACCTTTACCAGCTTGCTTTCGTCGACAATGCAAATAAACTCGTCCGCCGCGCTGGCCACAATTTTCTCTCGCGTTAACGCTGCGCCGCCGCCTTTGATCAGATTGCGTCGCGGGTCAACTTCGTCAGCGCCGTCCACGTAAACGTCGACGCGACGGGTGGCGTTCAGATCCAGCACCGAAATACCGTGTGCTTTGAGGCGCTGGGTGGATGCTTCGCTGGAGGAAACCGCTGCGTCGAACAGGTGTTTGACCGATGCCAGTTCGTCGATGAAAAAATTTGTGGTTGATCCTGTGCCGACACCGACTACGCTTTGTAGTTCAAGGCGTGGTGTGATCAACGCCAGTGCGGCTTTTGCTGCCTGCAGCTTGAGTGCGTTCTGATCGAGTGAGGCTTTAGAACTGATAGCTGGTCTCGGGAAAAAGAAATTATGAAAAGATGGTGCCCATGCTCGAAAGTTATGTAAAGAAGATTCTCGGTTCCAGGGTGTACGACCTGGCCATGGAAACACCGCTGACCCCAGCCCCCGTCCTGTCCCGTCGCCTTGGCGCAGATGTCTGGCTGAAGCGTGAAGACCTGCAGCCGGTATTCAGTTTCAAGAATCGGGGTGCCTATAACAAGATGGCACAAATGAGCGAGGCGGATCAGAAAAACGGCGTGATTGCGGCATCTGCCGGTAATCATGCCCAGGGTGTCGCCGCGGCAGCTAGACATCTGGGCATCAAGGCAACCATTGTCATGGGTCGCAATACGCCCAGCATTAAAGTGGACGCGGTCAGAGCCCGTGGCGCCAAAGTGGTGCTGCATGGTGATGGTTTTCCCCAGGCAGCGGCGCATGCCGCGGAGTTGCAGCGTGAAGATAACCTCACCTTTGTGCATCCGTTTGATGATGTGGATGTGATTGCCGGTCAGGGCACTGTGGGCATGGAGATTGTTAATCAGCACCCGCGCCGACCGGATGTCATTTTTATCCCGGTAGGCGGTGGTGGCCTGATTGCCGGCATTGCTGCGTACGTCAAGTACCTCCATCCGCATACAAAAATTGTTGGGGTTGAGGTGCAGGGCTCTGCCTGTCTGCACGCTGCGCTGCAGGCTGGACGCCGGGTGAAGTTGCCGCTGGAGACCCTTGACCTGTTTGCAGATGGTGTGTCCGTAGCTCAGGTGGGCAAAGAGACCTTCAAAGTGGCAAGAAAGTGTGTGGATGCCGTGGTGGTCTGCAGTGTCGATGAGATCTGCGCAGCGATCAAAGATGTTTTTGAAGAAACCCGTGTGATTGCTGAACCTGCGGGTGCCCTGGCGGTGGCAGGCATGAAGCGTTATCTGGCGGATAATCCGGGCTCAGCCCGCTCGGTGGTGGCCATTGTCAGCGGCGCCAACGTCAATTTTGATCGGCTGCGACACATTTCCGAGCGTGCAGAAATTGGAGAGCAGCGTGAAGCCATTCTTGCAGTGACCATTGATGAAGTGAAAGGCAGTTTCCTCAAGTTCTGCAGGGCGCTGGGCAAACGCTCGATCACCGAATTCAATTATCGCTGGGCGCGCGATGCTAAAGCGCATATTTATGTGGGCCTGCAGGTGGCAACCCCGGTTGACCGTGACGAAGCCGTTTCCGAGCTGTCACGTCGCGGTTACGCGGTAGTGGACATGACCAGCAACGAAGCCGCCAAACTGCACGTGCGGCATATGGTGGGTGGGCGCAGTATCGGCGCCGAAGAAGAATTGCTGTTCCGCTTTGAGTTTCCCGAGCGGCCGGGCGCGCTGCTGCAGTTCCTCAGTGGGGTCGGCGCTCAGTGGAACATCACCCTTTTCCATTATCGTAATCACGGCGCCGCATACGGACGTGTGCTGGTGGGCTTTGCTGCCAGCGCAAAAGAGCGGCCCAAGCTGCTCAAGTTTCTGCATCGTATCGGCTACCGGTTCTGGGAAGAAAGTGATAATCCGGCGTATCAACTGTTTCTGAAGTAGCCCGTTAAACGACTAACTGTCCTGCCAGTAGCGCAGGTACTCTTCTTCAAATACCAGTTTGCTGCGATCGGTAATGTGATCGATGTACAGGGTGCCATCCAGGTGATCAAATTCGTGCTGGAAAACCGTTGCCCAGAAACCCTGGAATATCAGTTCCGCGGGGTTGCCGCCTGCGTCCAGGTAGTCGATGCGAATGTGTTGTGGCCGTTCTACAAATCCGCGTAACCCCGGTACCGACAGACAACCTTCCCAGTACCCCGCGGGCGTAGGATCGAGTACCGTAATTTTCGGATTAATGAAGGTGGTCAGCGGTAAAGGTTCAATATCACCATAACGACTGGGACCGCCGGGAATCTCAACGATAGCCAGGCGCAGAGGCACATCTATCTGCGGAGCCGCCAGACCAATGCCGCCGTAGTCATGCAGCGTATCGACCATATCGGCAATCAGCAGATTCAGTTTCTCACTGCCGATGGCGTCCTCTGCCACCGGTGCAGCCACTTTGCGTAAATTAGGATGACCCATGTTGATGATCTTGCGAACGGGCATAACAACCTGCCTGATGATTACAGAGCAAACTCTAGCACGCCATTTTCCGTGACCACAGCATGGCAGCGCACATCCCACGCTTCATGGGGCAATTCGGCGGCACTGAACTGGCAGGCAAACGCCACGCCGAGGATATAAGCCCGGGTGTTAGGTAGATAGCGGTCGTAATAGCCGCCGCCCATGCCCAGGCGGTTACCCCAGCTGTCATAGGCAAGCAGGGGTGCCAGAACCACATCAATGTCGGCCGGCCTGATGGCAGCCGTGTTGCGTGGCTCGGTGATGCCAAAACGGTTGACCTGGACCGGGCTGCTGGCCGTATAGGCGTAAAATGCCATCTGCCCGTTGCCGGCAACCACCGGCAGGGCAACCTGTACAGATTGCTGCCACAGATGGCTGATGACGGCGCTCACATCAGCTTCTGCTTTGCTGGCCGCGTACGCTGCCACCACCCTGGCCGCCTGCAGGGGCGCCCAGTTTTCCAGATGGGTGGCAATAGATTGATTGGCCGCCTGCCTTGTTTGCTCATCCAGCTGGCGGCGACGATCTGAAAATTCGCTGCGCAGGATTTTGCGCCGGTCACTCATGCGGACCTCCTGTGTAACAGGTACATCGTATCAGGTACATCAGGTCATCAGGCGGTGGGAGTGTTCCCGGAGATGCCGCTACTGGTTTGCCCTGAACCGTTATGGTTCAAGGCGGAGACCCGTGCAACATCTAAGGCATCCCATCAAGTTGGGCGAGCACACCGATGCTGGCAGCAGTTCTCCTGAGTTATCTCTAACGGCTCAAGGACGCGACCAACTGGCAAACATCCCAGGAACAGCATCAGTATAGCCCTTCAGGCGATGAGTCCAAGACTTGTAATTAGATCATTTGGGCAGTATGGGAGATGTCCCGCGGAAACAGTGGAAATGTCTTTACAGGTCCAGCTGCTTATGGTTTGCCAGCGCGGCCTCGACCTTTGTATTGAGGTTCGCAAGGCGCTGGCCGACCGCATCTTTAGTTTCATTTAAAACGCTTTGACCCGACAGATAATCGTTTGTGATGTTCAGTGCCGCCATCACCGCCACCCGATCCAAACCGACCACTTTCCCGGAGGCGCGTATGGCCTCCATCTGGCCATCCAGAAACTTTGCGGCCCGGGTCAGTGCCTCTACCTCATCTGCGGGACAGCTGACCTGATATTCTTTACCCATGATGGTAACGCGAACGGTATTTGCGGGTTGACTCATAGTGACTTGTGTACCTGCCTGCCTGTTAATCTTTTTCCAGCGCCTTGAGGCGAGAGATCATGGACTCCACGCGGCTTTTTGCCAGTTCGTTTTTTTCGATCAGTTTGGCACGCTCGGTGGACCAGTTTTTCTGCTGCGTCCGCAAAGCTCGGTTTTCTTTGCTTAACACAGTAGTCAGCACCAGCAGTTCATCTATCTGTTGCTCAAGTTGGCTGAGTTGTTCTATTTCGGCGTTTGAAGCCATGGTCCTGCTCTTTGTTTTTCTTAAGTTGTGCTTTTTGTGCTTTAGTAAATGCTTGTCTGTGGCATTTATCCTGTGGTTGGGCGATAGTTTGCGCTGATTACCTTCCTTTGTGTAGCCCTATATATCGTGTCAGATCTTCAAGCCCTTGCGCAAAATGCTTCTTCAGTGATTGATCCCCCGGAGTTACACGGGGTGGTCTGCGGTTTTGCCGCGGGTGAACCTGCACAGTTTCTGTTGTCGGATTTTGTTCAGTTGATGGGCACCGATGTGCTGTCTGATGAAACTGCGGTGAGTAACTTTGTCAGTTCCGCGCTTGATGGGCTGTTTGCCCAGGACATGAGTTTTGCACCGCTGATTCCTGACGACGAGCATCCGCTTGAGCAGCGTCTGGCGGCGTTGAGCGCCTGGTGCGCGGGTTTTTTGAGTGGTTTTGGCGCCGCCTTTGGCGGTAGCGAAGGCAGCCCGGCAATAGATACCTTACCCCTTGATGTGCAGGAGATCCTGCGCGATTTTGCAAGCATCAGCTCGCTGGATGAATCGGTAGAGGGGGGTGAGCACGAAGAGGGGGCTTATATGGAAATCTACGAGTACGTCCGCGTTGCGGCTGTTCTTGCTCTGACTTTGATCTCAGAACAGGCGCACAGCAATGAAGCCAACACAGATGACAGCCAGGACCTTTCTTGAACATCAGCACCGCGGATTATAAAAAGCGTCGCAATCAGCTCATGTCGATGATGTCGCCGGGCTCGGTGGCTTTGATTCCCGGGGCGAGTCCGGCGCGGCGTAATCGCGATATTCAGTATCTGTTCCGTCAGGACAGCGATTTTTTTTACCTCACCGGATTTTCTGAACCGGATGCGCTGCTGCTGCTGGTGCCCGGTCGCGAACATGGCCAGGAGATACTCTTCTGTGCGGAACGGGACCCGCAGGCAGAGCGTTGGGATGGTGAACGCCTGGGTCCGGAACGGGCCACCCAGAACCTGGGTGTTGATGATGCATTTCCCATCACGGATATGGATGACATCCTCCCCGGCCTGCTGGAATCCCGCGCACGCATTTATCTTACCCTCGGTGAGTATCCGGATTTTGACAGCCGCCTGCTGGCCTGGGTCGCAGAGATTCGTAAACGCGAAGCCGGTGGCGCTCAGCCGCCGGGCGAGTTTCTTGAACTCAAACATCTGCTGCACGAACTGCGATTGTATAAATCGGCGAAGGAGCTGCAGTTGATGCGTAAAGCGGCACACATCACCAGCATCGCTCACCGCCGGGCCATGCAGGTGTGTGAACCCGGCATGCTTGAGAGTCAGCTGGAAGCAGAACTGACCTACGAGTTCATGTCACACGGCGCTCGCTCGCCCGCTTATCCGTGTATTGTCGGCGGTGGCGAAAATGCCTGTGTCATGCATTACGTGGACAACTGCGCGGCACTAAAAAAGAACGACCTTGTGCTGGTCGATGCCGGCTGTGAATACCAGCATTATGCAGCAGACGTCACCCGCACTTTTCCAGTCAGTGGCAAGTTCAATGCTGCACAACGCAAACTGTACAATATTGTTCTGCAAGCCAATGAAGCCGCGATCAATGAATGTCGACCGGGCAATCATTTCAACGCACCCCACGAAGCTGCCGTTAGGGTCATGGTCGAAGGGTTGCTGGCTTTAGGCCTGCTTGCCGGAGAAGCAGATGACATCATTGCGGCAGAAACCTATAAATCCCTGTGTCCGCACAAAACATCCCACTGGCTGGGCATGGATGTACACGATGTTGGCGACTATCGCTTCGACACCAGCTGGCGGGAGTTTGAAGCAGGGATGGTGCTTACCATTGAGCCGGGTATATACATTCCCCGCGATGCGAGCACTACTCATCTGCCGAACATCTATCGTGGCATCGGTATCCGTATCGAGGACGACGTCCTCATAACCAGGCAGGGCTGCGAAGTACTCACCGATGACCTGCCGAAACACCCCGCTGACATTGAGGCGTTGATGGCGCAGGCCTTTGTGCCGGCGCGGGCAGGCGGCGGCAGCGGCGGCCGATGACAGCGACCTCAACCATTGCGGTTGTTGGCGGTGGTCTGGTGGGCATAACCACGGCGATGGCTCTGGCCAGCCGCGGTTATCAGGTCACGCTGGTCGACCGCCACGCGCCGCAGGTTCAGCGTGGCAGACTGGGCATGGATATCCGTAATGTGGCTTTATCTCCTGCATCTCAGACGCTGCTGGACAGCGTTGGTATCTGGGGCGTCACGCCGGCCGCGCCATATGCGCATATGCAGGTGTGGGAACAGTGGGGGCGCGGGGAGCTGACCTTTCATGCTGCGGACGTGGGTTGTCAGCAGTTGGGCTGGCTGGTGGAAGTCAGTCCTTTGCTGACCCATGCATGGCAGCAGATGAGCCAACGTCGGAACCTTGAGATCTGGGAAAGTGAGATTGCAGGTGTATCGCCTGACAATGCCGGGGTAGCGATAACTGCAGCCACAGGCGAGTTGCGCAGTTTCGAATTTCTGATTGCCGCGGATGGCGCCCAGTCCATGGTGCGTCGCGCCTTGAGTCTTCAGGTGCAACAGTATCCGGTACATCAGGTTGCATTGACCACCGTGGTGCACACCGAGCAATCTCACCAGCACACAGCCTGGCAGCGTTTTCTGACCGATGGCCCGCTGGCGTTTCTGCCGGGTGTGGATGAACATCTGTGTTCGATTGTATGGTCCCAGAGCGCCGCCGAGGCGCAGCGCCGCATGGCGCTGGATGAGAAACAGTTCTGCCGTGAAATCGGCTACGCATTTGAACATCGTCTGGGTGCTGTGCAACAGGTTGATCAACGATATACGTTTCCGCTTACCCAGCAGCGCCTGCTCAATTGTGCGCCTGACCCTCGCGTTCTGTTGATTGGTGATGCCATGCGGGTGGTCCATCCCCTGGCAGGTCAGGGTGTCAATCTGGGCCTCGAAGATGTACAACAGTTACTCACAGTGGCGCAGCCGGACATGGATCTCTGCGCTCCCGGATTGTGGGCGCGGTTTGCCCGGCAGCGCCAGGCCAGAGCGCAGATGATGATCAGGCTGTTTGCAGGCCTGCAGAAAGTTTACGGCAGCACCGGTCCCGCATTGAGTCTGCTGCGCAATGCTGGGGTCGCCTCGATCAATTCACTGGACGGCGTGAAACAACAGATCATGCGCGAAGCCATGGGCTTGCGCGCAATGCGCCACACAGGATAACAACAAACGGAAGTCATATGCCTAACACGCCAGTACCGCAGAAAACCCCCCTGTACGACGAACACCTGCTCGCTGGTGGCAGGATGGTTGATTTTGCCGGCTGGATGATGCCGGTGAACTATGGTTCACAGATTGAAGAACACAGTGCGGTGCGATCCGATGTGGGCATGTTTGATGTGTCGCATATGACCATCATCGACGTAAAGGGTGCGGATGCGCTGGCGTTCCTGCAGAAACTGGTGGCCAATGATGTCGGCCGTCTGTCGACCTGGGGTGCACTGTATGGCGCGCTCTTGAATGAAAACGGCGGTGTGCTCGATGATCTGATTGTCTATGCGCTGCCCGAGGGCTACCGCTGTGTGGTCAATGCATCGACGCGTGGCAAGGTGCTGGCCTGGTTTGAGCAGCATAAGCTGCCGGCCGTGAGCTTTGCACAACAGCCGCTGGTGATGATTGCGGTGCAGGGGCCCAACGCCATTGAGCGGCTCAACCAGAGTTATCCCGGGTCGGTACCGGCAGACCTTGCGCCGTTCACCGCAGCGCCGTTTGGTCAGTGGATGGTGGGTCGTACCGGCTATACCGGCGAAGATGGTGTTGAAGTGATGTTGCCTGCTGCCGAAGGGATTCGTGTGTGGCAACAACTGCGGGCGGCGGGGGTACAACCGGCGGGTCTGGGCGCGCGTGATACGCTGCGCCTGGAGGCAGGCCTTAACCTTTATGGTCAGGACCTGGATGAACAGACGTCGCCGCTGGCCTCAAACATTGCCTGGACCATCGCCTGGTCACCCCAGGAACGTGACTTTATCGGTCGTTCTGCCATTGAGCCTGAGCGCGGTCGATGTCCAATGAAATTGACAGGTCTGATCATGAAAGACAAAGGTGTTTTACGGCAGGGTCAGGTGGTGACCACGTCGGCTGGTAATGGGATAATCACCAGCGGAACGTTTTCCCCCACACTCGGGTTCAGTATTGCGCTGGCGCGGTTGCCCAAGGCAGCCAGCGGCGCCTGTGAAGTGGATATCCGGGGGAAAGCCAGAACCGCTGAAATTGTAAAGCCGCCTTTTGTTCGACACGGCAAAAGCCAGCTGGTCAGCGATGTTTAGCACGGCCCAGATCGAAACAACAAGAAGGACCCGCCACCCATGAGTGAAGTACCTGCAGAATGTAAATATGTCGCCACCCACGAGTGGGCCCGGCTGGAAGAAGACGGCAGCGTCACGGTGGGCATTACCGACCATGCGCAGAATGCACTGGGTGATGTCGTTTATGTTGAATTGCCTGAGGTCGGACAACAAATCAGCGCCGGCGAGGAAGCAGGTGTAGTAGAATCCGTGAAAGCCGCTTCCGACATCTACGGCCCGGTCACGGGCACAGTGGTTGCGATCAACAGCGCACTTGACGGCGAGCCCGAAAAGGTCAATCAGGATCCCTACGGCGAAGGCTGGTTTTTCAAACTGGAACCCGACGACCTCGGAGAACTGGAAGAACTGCTGGACGCGGAAGGGTATGCGGAAGTCTGCGACGAAGACGCACACTGACCCGATCCTGCGCCGTGATTGCCGTCACGCAGAGAAAATTCAGCTAATCCATTAAGGAGAGCCCAGATGCCGTTTGTACCGCATACCGAGGCTGATGTTACCGCCATGCTGGCGGAAATAGGTGCACCAGATATTGCTGCCCTGTTTGATGAAATTCCCGCACATCTGGCCAGTGGCAGCCTGCGGCACGTGCCGCCTGGTCGCAGTGAAATGGCCATGCTGCAGATGCTGGGTGAGCGCGCCCAAGCTGATGCCGGCTACACCTGTTTCATGGGTGCGGGCAGCTATGATCATCATATTCCCGCGGCCGTCTGGGACATCACCACCCGCGGTGAATTCATGACCGCCTACACACCCTATCAGGCGGAAGCGAGCCAGGGCACCTTGCAGCTGATCTACGAGTATCAGTCGATGATGACCGCGCTGACCGGCATGGATGTATCCAACGCCTCTGTTTACGATGGCGCCAGTGGTCTGGCTGAAGCCATGCTGATGGCGTTGCGGGGCAACAGGAAAAACAAAGGCGGCCTGGTACTGGTTGCCGATTCCGTGCATCCGCATTACACCGATGCGTCGCGCAACATTGTCCGCAACCAGGGCATCCGGATTGAAGCGTTATCCCTGGATGCCAGCGGCATTGTTGATGTCGATAAGCTGCCTGAAGGTCTGGCACCCGCCGCAGTGGTCATCGCCCAGCCCAACTTTTTTGGCCGGCTGGAAAGCGTGGACGCACTCACGGACTGGGCCCACGCTCAGGGTGCGCTGGTGATTGCGGTGGTGAATCCCATGACGCTGAGTGTGTTGAAAGCGCCCGGTGACTGGGGCAGCGAAGGTGCGGATATTGTCTGTGGTGATGGCCAGCCTTTTGGTGTGCCGATGGCTTCCGGCGGGCCGTCATTTGGGTTTACCTGCTGCCGCCAGTCACTGGTCCGGCAGATGCCCGGACGCATCATCGGCCAGACCGAGGATCTTGACGGCAAGGTGGGTTATGCCTTGACCCTGCAGGCCCGTGAACAGCACATCCGCCGTGGCAAGGCCACGTCCAATATCTGTACCAACCAGGGCCTGCTGGTCACCGCGGGCACCATCTATCTCAGTCTGGTAGGCCGCCAGGGTCTGCGCGAAGTGGCGATCGCCTCTCATCAGGGCGCCATGCAGCTGTTTGATCAGCTGGTCCAGTTACCTGGGGTCAGCGCGGTGTTTGACGGTGCACATTTCCACGAGTTTGCTGTGCGCCTGCCAATACCCGCCCATCAGGTGATTGAAGCCATGATGGCGCGCGGTATTCTGCCCGGGCTTGCATTGTCGGACTTTATGGCGACCCATGTCGACGCGGCAGAATACACTCTGCTGGTGGCGGTAACAGAAAAGCGCACGCCGTCAGAGATAGCACAGTATGTGTCGGTGTTGCGTGAGGTGCTGGAAAACTCAACGCAGGTGGCGTCATGAATACGATCTTTGATATCAGCCAGAGCGGGCGCCGCGCCAGCGCGCAGCGGGTGGATGCTGCGGCTGAACATGCGCTGGCAGATCTGCCTGCGGAGCTGTTACGCAGTGAACCGCCGGCGCTGCCGGAGGTGTCGGAACTGCAGGCGGTGCGCCACTATACCAATTTGTCACGCAGAAACTTTTCCATTGACACCCAGTTTTATCCGCTGGGGTCCTGCACCATGAAATACAATCCGCGGGGTGCCCACAAGGCCGCAAATCTGCCGGGCTTTCTCGGCCGTCATCCGCTCGCGCCTGAAGCAGCCAGTCAAGGTCATATGGCCTGTCTGTATGATCTGCAGGAGATACTGCGCGACGTAACCGGCATGAAAGGTGTGTCGCTGACACCCATGGCTGGCGCTCAGGGTGAGTTTGCCGGCGTTGCCATGATACGTGCTTACCACGAATCCAGAGGCGACCACGCGCGCACTGAGATTATTGTGCCCAGCGCGGCGCACGGCACCAATCCGGCCACTGCTGTCATGTGTGGTTATAAAGTCACTGAAGTGGCGGTAGATGCCTCCGGAGATGTTGATCTGGCGGCGTTAAAGGCCTGTGTCGGGCCGCAAACAGCGGGTTTGATGATGACCAATCCGTCCACCTGCGGTGTATTCGAACGACAGGTCGAAGAAATTGCCCGTACCGTACACGATGCCGGTGGCCTGCTGTACTACGACGGCGCCAATCTGAATGCCATTCTCGGCAAGGTGAAACCCGGTGATATGGGGTTTGACGTACTGCACATGAATCTGCACAAGACTTTTGCCACCCCGCATGGCGGTGGCGGTCCGGGCGCCGGTCCTGTAGGTGTGTCGGATCGTTTGTTACCACATCTGCCGGTGCCCATAGTGGCCAAAAAGGAAGAAGCGGGTAAAACGGTTTATCGATGGGTGGACAAAGACGACCTGCCGTTGAGCATCGGGCGTCTGTCTGCGTTTGCCGGCAACGCGGGTATTCTGATTCGTGCGCTGGCGTATGCACTGCTGCTGGGCCGTGAAGGTATGCATCGCGTGGGCGAATATGCAACGCTGAATGCCAATTACATGGCTGCCCGTCTGCACAAAGCCGGGTTTAAACTGGCCTATCCCGAGCGGCGTGCCACGCACGAATTCATCCTTACCTTCGCCCGCGAAGCAAAAGAGTTAGGGGTCAATGCCATGGACATTGCCAAGCGCATGCTGGATTACGGCATGCACTCGCCCACTACTTATTTCCCGCTGCTCATTGCTGAGTGTTTTCTCATTGAGCCAACGGAAACCGAAAGCCGCGAAGAGCTGGACCGCTATGTGGATGCCCTGATTGCCATACTTGAAGAAGCCAATCGGGATGCCAACCTGTTGAAACAGGCACCTTTCACCACACCCGTGCGGCGGCTGGATGATGTGAAAGCTGCGCGCGAGCTGAACCTGACCTGGTCAGCTTCTTAAACGAATGGCGCCTCAAACGAGGGTTTTCTGAAGCTCAGCCAGATCAGTGATGGGTAGAGAACAGCGCAGACCCTGGCATACATAGGCTGTGACCGACTGTTGCGCTTCACTGCTGACAAGTTTTGGCAGATAGGGGGGTAATGGGCCTTTGGTGTCATAGTCAATCGCAAACAGTTTGCGCCAGGGTGTAAACCCCTGTCGTATCTCCTTTGTCCATTGTGCTGTTAACTCAGAAGGCCCGCGCAGGATCACCAGTTCCGTGGGGTAAACAGTTTCCTCCAGCACGGTAAGCAGGCTGCAGTGTGCGGCGGGCAGACGCTCCATCACCGCGCGTGCCCAGGCCAGAGTGGCGTGGGCCGCATCGATGTAGCGGCTTTCGCCTAACAGATGCCCAAGGGTAAGCAGCGCTCTTGCGGCGGTAGCGTTCCCCGGTGGCATGGCATCATCCATGGTTGGCTTTGGCCGGTAGATCAACTGTTCATGATCATGCCGGGTAAAGTGAAAACCACCGTTTTCAGCGTCGTAGAACGCTTGTAGTAACTGGTCTGCAAGAACGATGGCAAACTGCACGTCCTGCGCGCGCCACTGTGCGCTGAGCAAGGTAGTAAGGCCGTCTAACACATTGGCATAGTCGTCCAGATAACCCGCATATCTGGGCGCCCCCTGCTGCCATGTGGCGTAAAGGCAGGTGCCGTCCCAGCATTGTGTGGCAATAAAATCTGCAGTCTGTTGGGCAAGGGTAATCCAATCCGCTCGCGCCTGATTGACGCCGGCGTGAACCAGGCCGCGGATGGTCAGACCGTTCCAGGCGGTCAGGATCTTTTTGTCGGTCGCCGGATGAATACGTGTGCTGCGCGCGTCAAACATTTTCCGTTTTGCGCTTTGCAGCAGCCTGTCTGCCTGGTCCGGTGCCAGGGACAGACGTTCGACCACGGAGCGCCAGGAGTCGTAGCGGTGTAAATTCCACTTGTTCTCAAAATTTGCCGGCTTGTCTAAACCGTACAGGGTTTCAACAACAAGGTACTCTTCCGGGGTCAGCAGTTTTTTTACCTGTTCCCGTCGCCAGACATAAAACTTGCCTTCTTCACCTTCGGAGTCCGCATCCAGCGCGGCGTAAAAGCCGCCCTGAGGATGGCGCATTTCCCGTTCCAGCCAGCCAACGGTGTCAGCAATGGCGTCTTCAAACAGCTTATCCGGGCCCAGCGTCAGCGCAAAACTGTAGACGGACAACAACTGTGCGTTGTCGTACAACATTTTCTCGAAGTGGGGAATCATCCATTTGTTATCTGTTGCGTAGCGGCAGAAACCGCCACCCAGATGATCGTAAATGCCACCCCTGGCCATGTTTGTCAGGGAGGTCATTACGCTATCGAGACTGTCTTTATCGTTACCACCCTGTCTTCGAGTATGCGCCCAGTGGCACAGCAGACGTTCCAGCGCATTGGGCATCGGAAACTTTGGCGCGCCGCCGAAGCCGCCGGCCGCTTTATCATATTGGGCAGCTAGCGCCTGCGTGGCAGACTTCAGCAGAACTTCATCTTTCAGGGTGGCTTCCTGCACGGGCGCCACCATCATGGCCAGCGTCTGCTGGATCTTTTTGCCCTGCTCATTCAGCTCACTGCGTTTGTTGGCAAACACATCCGTGATCCGCAGCAACAGATCGCTGAAGCCCGGCAACCCATGCCTGGGTGTTTTCGGGAAGTAGGTACCCCCATAAAATGGCAGCAGGGTCTGCGGATCAATGAACATCGTCAACGGCCAGCCGCCGCCCTGCTGCGTCAGCAGCTGCAGTGCGGTCTGGTAGATCTTATCCAGGTCAGGCCGTTCTTCTCTGTCCACTTTGATGTTGATGAAGTGTGCATTCATCACCGCCGCGGTGGCGTCATCTGCGAAAGATTCGTGGGCCATGACATGACACCAGTGGCAGCTTGAATATCCGATGGATAAGAGGATGGGCTTATCCTGCTGCCGCGCCAGAGACAGCGCATCAGCATCCCATGGCTGCCAATGCACCGGGTTATCAGCATGTTGCAGAAGATAGGGACTGGTTTCGTTGTTCAGGCGATTTGTCATGACAACGATTGTAGGGTGTTTGTCATCCCATCACACCTTCGATGCGCACGGCGGTAGATTAGAATTTGTGTCCGTTGTGCTTTTCCGGTATCAAGGCGTGAAGGTAACAGAAATCTGTGGCTACGAGATTCTTAACCCGCGGGGCAGGGTCGTGAAATGCTGCAGTGATACGAGGCACACATGGTAGATACGGACGGTTTTCGGCCGAACGTTGGCATTATTCTGGCGAGAGGACGGGATTGTGGGCAGGGTACCGGTCAGGTGCTCTGGGCGCGGCGTGTTGGTGGACACGATGCCTGGCAGTTTCCGCAGGGGGGTATCAACCCCGATGAGACGCCGGAAGAGGCGTTGTTCAGGGAATTAACTGAAGAAGTTGGCCTGACGGCTGATCACGTCAGAATTGTTGCGCGGACCAAAGGCTGGTTACGCTACCGCCTGCCGCGCCGACTGCGGCGGTATAACTCCACCCCGGGTTTTGTCGGTCAGAAACAGAAGTGGTTCCTGTTGGAAATGTTGGGTGAAGACCACCAGGTGGCCATGGACGGTGGCCCCAAACCCGAGTTTGATCACTGGCAATGGGTGTCTTTCTGGTATCCGCTGACTCAGGTGGTGGATTTCAAACGCGAAGTATACCGCCGGGCGCTGACAGAGCTGGCGCCGCATCTGCCGCTGGCCAGCTCCGCCCGCGTGAATTCCCGGAGCTCATCTTAGTGTTAGCGACCCTGCGCCACATTGTCCTGAAGTTTACTGCGCACAGCCAGTTGGCTGGCGCGGTCAACGAACTGGTCACTGAGGTTAAAAATGCCATGAACACCGATGTGTGTTCGATCTACCTGCTCACCCGTGAACGGGACGCCTACGTGCTTGCCGCAACCGATGGCCTGAATCCCTCGCAGGTTGGCTCGGCGCTGCTCAGCCTGGACCAGGGTCTGGTGGGTCTGGTGGGTCGCCGCGCAGAACCGCTCAATCTTGATGATGCACAGAACCACCCGGAATATCATTTTCTGCCGGAAACCGGGGAGGAGGCGTTTAACGCGTTTCTCGGTGTGCCCATCATCCATCAGCGTCGGGTGCTGGGGGTGCTGGTGGTGCAGCAGCAGGCGGCACGGCGCTTTGATGAAGCAGAAGAAGCGTTTCTTGTAACCCTCGCCGCGCAGCTGGCCACGGTCGTCTCTCACGCCCAGGCCATAGGTGATAACGCGCTGCACAATGCGCCGCATCAGGGCCTGGATGACAGTGTCTTCCAGGGGGTTGCCGGGGCGCCGGGTATTGCCATTGGCTCGGCAGTGGTTGTCCACCCAGCTGCAAACCTGGATGCGGTGCCCGAACGGGCAGCAGAGGAAGTCACCGTAGAGCTGCTGCTGCTGGATCGTGCCCTGGAGGCGGTACGCTCAGACATCAGACACATCAGCGCGCAGTTTTCCACCAGCCTGCCAAAGCAGGAACTGGCTTTGTTTGATGCCTACCTGCACATGCTCGATGAAAACGCGCTGGCCGGTGACATTCGTAAAGAGATACAGCTGGGTCAGTGGGCTCAGGGTGCCTTGAAAAAGGTCATACGCGAACATGTCGGCCGCTTTGAGCTGATGGAAGACCCCTATCTGAGGGAGCGGGGCGCGGACGTCAAGGAACTGGGTTTACGGGTGCTGGCGTACCTGCAGGATATCCGCGATAAGAAAACTTTTTTCCCGACCAACAGTATCCTGGTCGGTGAAGAAGTCACACCCACCATGCTGACCAATATTCCTGCGGAACGCCTCGTGGGCATTGTCAGTAACCGTGGCTCCAGTAATTCACATGTGGCCATTCTCGCTCGTGCCATGGGTATCCCTGCGGTTATGGGTGCCATTGACCTGCCAACTTATGACCTCGAAGGCGAAACTCTGCTGGTGGATGGCCATTACGGCGAGGTCTATGCCAGGCCGAACAAGCGCCGTATCACCCTGAATCGTGAACTCATCGAACAGGAACGTGTGTTTGATGAAGAACTTACGGAGCTGAAAGACCTGCCGTGTATCACACGCGACGGCTGGCGTCTGCTGTTGTGGGTGAATATCGGTCTGTCTGGTGATCTGACCCGTTCTCTGGATCGCGGCGCCGAGGGTATTGGCCTGTTCCGTACAGAGATACCGTTCATGTCTGCCGATCGCTTTCCAACCGAAGCTGAGCAGCTGGCGATCTATCGAGAGCACATGACCGCATTTTCCCCGCGGCCCGTTACGATGCGCACGCTGGATATCGGCGGCGATAAATCACTCAGCTATTTCCCCATACAGGAGGAAAATCCGTTCCTTGGCTGGCGCGGAATCAGAGTCACGCTGGATCACCCGGAAATATTTCTGGTTCAGGTGCGCGCCATGATTAAAGCAAACGGTGGTCTTGAGGGCGTATTGCGCATCATGTTGCCGATGATATCCAGCGTTGGTGAGCTGCGCGCCGCAAAAGTATTGATCCATCAGGCGTTTGACGAACTGGTCGAAGAAGGCAGTGCGGTGAAGATGCCGGAAATCGGTGTCATGGTTGAAGTGCCTGCCGCGGTGTACCAGGCACGTCTGCTCGCCAAAGAGGCAGACTTTCTTGCCGTCGGATCTAACGACCTGACGCAGTATATGCTCGCAGTGGATCGAAATAATCCACGCGTGGCTGAGCTCTATCAGGATGTCCATCCCGCGGTGATTGGCGCATTGCGGGAAGTTGCCAGAGCTGCTCATGCGGAAGGCACCGGTCTGGGCATCTGCGGCGAGTTTGCGGGTACGCCGGTGGGCGCCGTATTGCTCATGGCCATGGGGTATCACGTGCTGTCCATGAACGCCACCCATCTACCCAAGGTGAAATGGGTGATCCGGCAGATCAAACGCACCGATGCCCGGCGCATGCTGGCTCGTGTGCTGAAGATGGAAACCGCCGAAGAAGTGCGCGCCTACATGCATCAACAGCTGAGTGATGCGGGTCTGGCGCGGGTACTGCCTCATCACCAGCTGCACTGAATTGAAGCCGTGGCTGTCAGGGTTTGCGGATATATTCAGCGATAACAAAGTCGGCGGAATGTCGCTCGTCAGCGGTATGCTCGACGCGGCTGACACAGTCCCACCGGGTAAGGTCAAACTCCGGGAAAAAGACGTCACCCGCAGGATTGCCGGCGACGTGGGTGATATGCAGCTTATCCGCCAGCGGCAGACACAGCGTGTAAAGATCAGCGCCGCCGATAACCATCAGTTCGTTCTGACCGTCGATCAAACACTGTTGTTCAGCCAGCGCCAGAGCATCATCGAGATTGTGCACAACCCTGACGCCGTCGCGTTGCCAGTGGGTGTTGCGGGTGAGGACGATATTGGTCCTTCCTGGCAGAGGTGCTTTCATTGATTCCATGGTTTTTCGCCCCATCAGCAGAGGCTTGCCCATGGTTGTACGCATGAAATGACGCATATCGGTGGGCAGGCGCCAGGGCAGGGTATTGTTACGGCCGATGACACGGTTATCTGCCATCGCCCAGATCAGTGCAATATCCAAGAGACTTACACCGCGATAGGGGCTTTGATCACGCCGTGACTCTGATAGTTTTCCAGTTTGAAATCGTCTAACTGAAAACTGAATATGTCATCCACTGCCGGATTTAACTTGAGGGTGGGTAAGGGCAGAGGGTCGCGCTGAAGCTGCAGATCCGCCTGTTCAAGATGATTGGCGTACAGGTGTGCATCACCGAAGGTGTGTACAAAATCGCCCAGTTCAAGATGGGTCACCTGAGCCATCATCATGGTCAACAAAGCGTACGAGGCGATGTTGAAAGGCACACCCAGAAAAATATCGGCGCTGCGCTGGTACAGCTGACAGGACAGCTTGCCATCCGCCACATAGAACTGGAACAGGGTATGACAGGGCGGTAGCGCCATATTGTTTACTTCGGCCACATTCCATGCGCTGACAATATGGCGTCGACTGTCCGGATTGTCTTTGATGCTTCTGACCACCTGCTCAATCTGATCAATGGTACTGCCGTCAGGTGTGGGCCACGATCGCCACTGTGAACCGTAAACCGGCCCCAGTTCGCCGTTTTCGTCCGCCCATTCATCCCAGATGTGCACGTTGTTTTCGGTCAGATACCTGATGTTGGTGGAGCCGGATAAAAACCACAGCAGCTCGTGAATAATCAGGCGCATGAACACTTTTTTGGTGGTCACCAACGGGAAACCTTCGTTCAGATCAAAGCGCATCTGGTGACCAAAGATGCTGTAAGTACCGGTGCCGGTGCGATCGCCTTTGAAAGTGCCGTTTTCGCGCACATGGCGCATGAGATCCAGATACTGTTGCATGGTGGGCGTTGCTGCTCGTTCGAGAATTACTTGCTTTGTGGTGTTGTTGCTACGGTCTGAGTGCGTGACCAGAACAGCAGCAGAATACCAGCGATTACCATTGGGATCGATAACATCTGCCCCATGCTGAGCCATTCAAACAGGACAAAACCGATGTGGGCATCCGGCGAGCGGAAAAACTCAGTGCAGAAGCGGAAACTGCCGTAACCCACCAGGAACACGCCAGCCACAAAGCCGGCTGGCTTCGGTTTAGCGGATATGAACCAGACCAGCAGGAACAGCAGCAGGCCTTCGGTAAATGCCTGGTACAGTGGCGAGGGGTGGCGTGCCACACCCTCCCACTGCCCCACACATTGAGGATTCAGCGCCATGACACTCTGGCAGGGATAAATCAGGCCAAAAGCACTCTCGGTGACACGCCCTGGCAACTCCCCATTGATGAAGTTGGCCATGCGTCCGAAGCCCAGACCAATCGGTGTGAGTGGTGCAAGGAAATCGAGCACGTCAATCCAGCGCCGTCGGGTTTTGCGTGCCAGAAGTCCGACACCGCAGATAGCACCGATGAGCCCACCATGGAATGACATGCCCCCTTCCCACATGCGCACCAGGTAAAGCGGGTCGGATGCAAAAACATCGAAGTTATAAAACAGGACGTAACCGATCCGCCCGCCAAGCACTGCGCCCATGGCGCCGTAAAACACCAGGTCCGAAACCTGCTCCGCGGTCCAGCCTCCAGGGTGAGTCTGCGCGCGCCGTTTACCCAGCCACCACACCACTGCAAATCCAGCCAGGTAAGACAGGCCATACCAGCGCACGGCCAGAGGTCCTACAGCAAAAATAATTGGGTCAATGTCGGGGTAGTACACGATGGAACGTCTTGGCGGGCAAAAGGCGCAGCTTAACCCAATGGATGTGCTGGTGTGACCTTTTTTCTCCTCTGGTACACTCTGCGGCCGCCCACTACCGCGCGTTCAGATTATGTGTTTGATTCTGTTTGGCTACCGCGTATCCGCGCAGATACCGCTGGTCGTGGCAGCAAACCGGGATGAGTTTCACCAGCGTGACAGTGCCGCCGCGCATCTCTGGCAGGATCATCCCCAGGTGCTGGCCGGTCGCGATCTGGTGGCGGGCGGCACCTGGCTTGGTGCGACATTGGACGGCCGCTTTGCCGCGCTGACCAATTTCTCCGGACCGGATGATCCACCGGCGCCGAAGTCTCGTGGCCTGCTGGTACAGAACTTCTTAACCGGTACTGACTCGGCGCCACACTATGCGCATGACATTCATGGGCTCGACTATGCAGGATTTAATCTGCTGCTGTTCGACGGCACAGACCTGGTGTACACCTCCAACAGAAGTGCCACTCAGATCCTGGAGCCTGGCTATTATGGGCTGAGCAATGCCGAATTAGGTGCGCAGTGGCCCAAATGTGTGCGCGGTGCTCAGGGACTGAAGCAGATTGTGCAGACAGATTTTGACGCGGCGGATCTGGTGGGCTTACTGCACGACAGTGACGTACCGCCAGATGAAGATCTGCCTCACCGCGGTCGCCCGATTGCATTTGAACGCCGTGCGGCCCCTTGTTTTATTGTCGGTGATGAATACGGCACGCGCGCCAGCACGGTGCTTGTCCTGTCTGCAGATAATCTGAAATTTACCGAACAGACCTATCTCGCCGGCGGCGTCAGCGCAGGTCTGGTAGATTTTGATTTACCCATCTGAAAATCAAAGGAAGGCTGTCTAATGGACACATCCCTGAACGGAAAAACAGCTCTGATTACCGGCGGCAGCCTGGGCCTCGGCAGGGCGATGGCCCAGGTTTATTATGAAGCAGGTGCTCAGGTGGCAATTCTGGCCCGGCGACAGGAGCCGCTGGATGAAGCTGTCAGAGCAATATCTGTCGCCAGAGGGGGTGCCATAGCCGCATTCGCGTGTGATGTGAGCGATGCACAGAGTATTTCTGCGACACACAAAGCTGTTGTTGAGCACTTCGGCGAAGTGGACATTCTGGTGAATAATGCCGGGCAGTCAGCGGCGAAACCCTTTGTTGATATCACAGATGAGGATTGGCAGAACGACATTGATCTCAAACTGATGGCCGCCGTACGTCTGACGCGTCTGGTCTGGCCACACATGCAGGCGCAGTCCTGGGGCCGGGTGATCAATCTTCTGAATGTCTATGCAAAAGTGCCGGATGCGCGTACTGCGCCAACATCGGTGACGCGCGCAGCTGGTATGGCGTTAACAAAGGTGCTGGCCGCTGAAGGCGCGCCACATAACATACTCGTTAACGCGATGCTGATTGGTTTCATAAAAAGTGATCAGATTCAGCGTCAGTATGATGCAGCTCATAGAGAAGAATCCTTTGACGAGTTTGTCGCCAGGGCTGGTCAACGTTTACCAATGGGGCGTATGGGTGAGGCGCATGAGTGCGCGAATCTGGCGCTGTTTCTGGCCAGCAACGCCTCGTCTTACATCACCGGTTGCGCAATCAATATGGATGGCGGGTTGTCCAGGGTGGTTTGAGCCGGGTTAATCAGACTTCCAGAGCAGCGATAATCTGCCCGTCACAGGGCAGGTTGCGCCAGTGGTCAGTAGGTAGCTTCACCTGCTTTGTGTCAGCCACATAACGCCAGAGCGTTTGCGCCGAATCTGATTCGTCCCGGATCAGTATCCCCGGCAGCGGTCGGGCAACCTGATGCACATGTACAAGTTCAGCGTTGGCGCGATTAATGTCACATGATCCCCGGGTCAGGGATTTCAGCGTTGACGCTGCGGCATCTGGCGCCAGCGCCGCTATCCGATACGCACTGGCGGCACCTTTGATATCAATCAGCTCGATGAAGTAGTCCTGCCGGCAGATCCGACACTGTACAAATGCATCCGCCAGGCTGACTGCGCCGGTGTCGGTGACCAGCATCACGTCCAGGTCCGGGTGTGGGTTTGTATGCGGGCATATTTTGGCTGGCGACATGGTTTTTGTTAACGTGGACTGTTGCTGTGATTCAGGTATGTCAGATCATGTCTCTTTTTGTGGATCAAATGAAGCTTATGCATCGAATGAAGCGTGCTGGCGTTGCGCTTATGCTCGCGGGAATCAGTATTACCGGCTGGGCGGAGGACTTTGTGCCCGTGCCGCCGAGCATCGACACTTTTAATGTGCCGCCGCTGCCTCAGGCCACGGCGGACCGCCTGGCCAGATACACCCACACCCGTGGTGCCTCCGTCGCGGGTTGGCAGGGCGATCACCTCCTGATCTATACGCGCTTTGCCAATGCAACACAGTTGCATCGGGTAGCCGGGCCGCTGGCCTATCGCGAACAGCTGACATTTCTGAAAGAGCCACTGGGTGCCGTGTATCTGCCGCGTGGTGGGGCCACAGACACGGTTATGCTGAGCTGGGACGAAGGCGGTTCAGAATTTGATCAGCTGTTCCTTTATGACATGCAAAGTGGTTCCACCAGACGTGTCAGCGATGGTCGTTCGTTATATACCGGTGTCATCTGGGCACCAGACAAACAGAGTTTTGTATACGTCAGCACAAAGCGCGATGGTCGTAACTGGGACATCTACCATCAGGACCTGAAAGGCAGAGATACGGCTTTGCTGCAGCCCGAGGCTGGTTACTGGTCGGTGACAGACTGGTCCGCAGATGGTGAGCGGCTGTTGGTCAAGGATCGAATATCCGTAAACGAATCAAAGTTTTTCGAACTGGACATCGAAACAAAAGAGCTCACGCCCATTCTTGGCCAGGAAGGTGGGGTGTCCATCGAGCATGCCCTTTACGATGGCCGGGGCGGTGTGTATTTCACTTCAGACCAGGGCAGTGAATTCCTGCGCCTGAAGCATCTGGACCTGGCCACGGGAGAAATTGAAATTGTCAGTCGTGACATCAACTGGGATGTTGAAGGTTTCAGCATATCACCGGATTACAGCAGATTGATGTTTGTGGTGAATGAGGCGGGGTTGTCAAATCTTAAAGTCTGGACGCTGCCGAATCGCAAAGCCATTGCGTTGCCGCAGCTGCCCGCGGGTATTGTTGTTGCAGGCAGCTTTTCCCCGGACAGCAAACGGATAGCTTTGACCCTGAATAACGCGACAACACCATCAGATGTATTTGTCGTAGATATTTCACAACAGGACCTTACACGCTGGACCCACAGCGAACTGGGTGGCCTGCGTCAGGATCAGTTTGTTGAACCCGAGCTCATCAGTTTTACAAGTTTTGATGGTTTGAAAATTCCAGCCTTTATCTATCGTCCAGATACACCCGGACCACACCCGGTGGTCATTTCCATTCATGGCGGTCCCGAAGCCCAGTACAGACCCTATTTTTCGACCACCGTGCAGTCTTATGTGAACGAAATGAACGTGGCATTTATTGCGCCGAATGTACGGGGTTCCAAAGGCTACGGTAAAAGCTATCTGAAGCTGGATAACGGCAAGCTGCGCGAAAACTCAGTCAAGGACATTGGAGCCCTGCTGGACTGGATCGATCAGCAACCTGATCTGAACAACCAGCGTATTGGCGTGGTTGGTGGATCTTATGGTGGATACATGGTGTTGGCTTCGATGGTGCATTACGGTAAACGGCTGTCCGCTGCTGTAGATTCTGTTGGTATTTCAAATTTTGTCACTTTTCTGGAGAACACTCAGGCTTATCGTCAGGACATCCGCCGGGCTGAGTATGGGGATGAGCGCGATCCGGAAATGCGGGCTTTTCTGCAGAGTATCTCGCCGCTGAATCATGTTGATAAAATGGTCACACCAGTAATGATTTCCCAGGGTGCCAACGATCCGCGTGTGCCGGCATCAGAGAGTGAGCAGATGCGCCAGGCGTTGCAGGCTCAGGGTACGCCGGTCTGGTATGTATTAGGCAAAAATGAGGGCCACGGGTTTGCAAAGAAAGTGAATCGTGATTACGACAGGGCCGTTCGATTTGCCTTTCTTGAATCTTATCTGAGCGTCGAATGAGTAACGGAAAGTTAGGGTTAGCGGTAAATCCGATGTCAGGACGTGATGTTCGACGCCTTGCGGCGCGGGCGTCGAACATGACACACGAAGCCAAACGCGACATTGTTGCGCGTGTTGCTGCCGGTGCAGACGCTGTAGGTGTCACAGATATCTATATCACTAAAGAGCCATTTCAGATTTCATCAATGGCGCTGGCTAACATGGGGCTCAAAGCCAACGTTCATATCGTTGAGCACCCGCTGGCTAATGATGCGATTGATACCGAACGCTCCATGGCCTTGTTCCGTGCAGCGGGCTGCAATACATTTGTATCGTTAGGAGGTGATGGCACTAATCGTGCCATTGTTCGAGGTGCCCCGGACATCGATCTGGTGCCGCTGTCCACCGGCACAAATAACGTTTTCCCGGTCCTGGCAGAACCTACTGTTGCCGGCATTGTTGCAGGCTTGAACGCCTGCGGGAAATTAAGGGATGCCCAGGCGAATGGTCTGAAGCAGCGCGTGAAAGTGCTGCATGTCAAAACGCCTCGCGGAGAGGATGTGGGCCTGATCGATGCGGTGCTGTTGCGCCGGGATCATGTCGGCAATCTGTTGCCGTTTGATGCGCAACGCCTGGGCCGCATGTTACTGACACGGGCAGAGCCAGCCTCTATTGGCATGTCGCCCATCGGCGGCTATATCCATCCGGTTTACGCGGAAGATGACTATGGCCTCGCAGTGATCATGGATCCGGATGCACAAACTGTACTGGCGCCGCTTTCGCCGGGACTGTTCCGGGAAGTCGGGGTGCGCTCGGTAGAGCGGGTAGCTTTTGACCAGGAAATCACTATGGACGGGCCAGGAGTCATTGCCCTGGATGGCGACCGTGACCACAAGCTGCACGAAGGTGAAACCGCAACGGTATGTATACGGCGGGATGGACCCTGGGTAATCGATATAGAGCGCACCATGCGCTGGGCGGTATCACAAGGTATCATGGCGCCTTCCAGTCTCACGTCATAAGAACAATCATGATCGTAAAACCTCGTATCCGCGGCTTCATCTGTACCACTGCTCATCCGATTGGCTGTAAAGCCCACGTTGAAGAACAGATCGCCTATGTAAAAAAACAGGGTCCGGTCTCCGATGGCGAGCTGAAAAACGTTTTAGTGTTGGGTTGTTCCGGTGGCTACGGCCTGGCCAGCCGGATAGTGGCCGCTTTTGGCTGCGGCGCGAATACCCTGGGTGTGTCCTATGAGCGCCTCCCCACAGATAAGCGCACTGCAACCGCGGGCTGGTATAACAACATCGCCTTTGATGAAGCGGCAGGTGCCGCCGGATTGTACGCCAGGACGCTGGACGGGGATGCGTTTTCGGATGAAATGCGTGCCACCGTGATCGACACCATCAAAGCGGATATGGGCAAAATTGATCTGGTTGTTTACAGCCTGGCATCACCAGTCCGCCAGCATCCCAGAACAGGTGTGTTGCACCGCTCTGCCATCAAGCCGTTAGGTGAAGCGCTGGACATCAAGTCAGTGCATGTCGACAGTGGCGAAGTGGTCCAGGTTAATCTGGAGCCTGCGACACCACAGGAAACTGAAAATACTGTTGCCGTTATGGGCGGCGAAGACTGGGAATTCTGGATGGATGCCCTGCTTGACGCTGACGTGCTGGCGGACGGTGCCAGAACCGTAGCGTTCACCTATATTGGTACGGAGCTGACCTGGCCTATTTACTGGGAAGGCACCCTGGGTCAGGCAAAAATAGATCTGGATCGGGCAAGCCGTGCGATTGCAGAGAAACTGGCTGCAGTGAATGGTGATGCACGCGTTGCAGTGCTTAAGGCGATTGTCAGCCAGGCCAGCTCGGCCATACCTGTTGTGCCGCTTTATGTGGCGCTGCTGTTCAAGGTGATGAAAGAGCAGGGTATCCACGAAGACATCATCAGCCATATCCACCGCATGTTTGCGACCCAGTTAAAAAGCGGAGAACCTCTGCGCCTGGACGAAGAAGGGCGCATCCGTATGGACAATATCGAGTTGTCAGAAGGTGTCCAAACGGAAGTTTTAAAGCGCTGGCCTGAGGTCACTACCGAAAATCTGCCCGTGCTTGGAGATCTGGAAGGGTACCAGGAAGATTTTCTGAAGATATTTGGCTTCGGATTTGAAGGTGTGGATTACGATGCGGATGTCGATCCTACTCTGGGGCGCGATGTCTAAATCCCACACGCACTAGCGCGCCAGGCGCTGGTGCACCTGATTCAAACCTGCCAGTTTGCGCAGGTGCAGCCAATTTATTTTCCTCCGGATCTTCAGCGGGCGGTTGCCCTCTGTCGATACGCCATATACACCGCGTTTGGTAGCATCATTGTGCTGCATACGATCCGCGCGGGTGAGTTTTCGATCAACTGGTTAACCATTTGTATCGCTCAGTCGATCATCGTGCAATGGGTCCTGCAGCGCACGGTGCACCGCATAGTGATGCAGGCGATATACCTGACAGAATGGTTGTGGGTAGTGGCAGTTGCGCTGGGCGTGGGTTTACCTTCCGCAGCGGCGGCATCTTTCCTGTTGGTTGTGCTGGTTTGTCATACCACCCTGTGGGGTGGGCGATGGTGCCTGTTTGTCTTGAGCTGTGGTCTGACCTGCGCAGCTCTGTTCGGCAGTTATGTGGGCTTTCGTATCGTAGAAGACATCTGGATTACTGCCGTGTCACTTGCCGCAGGTGTGATATTTATGCTCGCGATCTGCAGCATCGCTCATCACCAGGTCCGCCAACAGCTCAACCACGGCTTATGGCTGAAACAGCAGAACACTCTGCTGCTGCGTTATCTGCCAAAAGAGCTGCCCGTTCACCTTGAGACAATGTCTTCGTTGCCGTTTCAACGCCAGTGGGTAACCGTGCTGTTTGTCGACGTTGTCGGCTTTACGCGCAGTATGCAGGCACTGCCTCTGGAAGAGTTGTCCGCCCTGCTCAACAAACTGTTTGATGATGTTCATGCAGCAGCTGAACAGTGGGGTGGTTCGGTGACAAAATTCCTCGGTGACGGCGCTCTGTGTGTGTTTCCATGTTTACCCGATCAGCGTCGCGGCAACGTGGCGCGTCAGGCACTGCGCTGTGCCCAGCTGCTACCTGCCCAATTCTCTGTGGGAGCCGAAGCGGGGGTAGAGAATCCGTACGATGTGACCTTAAGTCTGGGACTGGCATCAGGTGACTGCGCTCTGGGTCAGTGGGGTGTGGCGCGACGCGATTTCACAGTGATTGGCGCGCCGGTAAACCTGGCCAATCGGCTGCAGCGGTGTGCATCAAATCACGGTGGCCTGTTGCTGGACACGACAACGGCGCGGCTGGCAGGCGAAGACCGTTATCTGTCACCGCCATTGAAGTTGAACCTGCCGGGTTTTGGCGAGCGTGAAGCTTATCGCGCGCCTCTGTTTGAGTTCGACAAGTAGTTGGTTGCGCAGCCCAGCTTTGCTAAGGTTCGGCCGCCGTAAATCATTGAAGTCTCATGGAAAAAGTATTTTTGTCTGCCTGTCGGGGTGAGCCGACACCACATACCCCCATCTGGTTGAATCGCCAGGCGGGGCGCTATATGCCCGAGTATCACCAGGTGAAAGGAGACACCCCCAGTCTCGACTTTTTCAAGAATCCGGACAAAGCCGCCCAGGCGACACTGGATGCACAACGGATCTTAGGTGTTGATGCAGCCATCATGTTTGCTGATCTGCTGCCCATCATGGAGCCCATGGGGCTGCGACTGGACTATGTACCCGGTGCCGGGCCGGTTTTTGATAATCCCATTCGCAGCGAAATCGATGTGCAATCACTCATCAACGCACCGGCGGAAGAAGCAACGCCTTATATTGCTCAGACCGTGAAGAATATTCTGCAGGATCTGCCCTCCGATATCGCCCTGATCGGCTTCGCCGGCGCACCGTTCACGCTCGCTTCTTACGCCATCGAAGGCAAAGGCTCACGCAACTATGTATTTGTTAAAAAAATGATGTACGAGCAGCCGCTGCTCTGGCACCAGTTGCTCGATAAGCTGGTGCAACAACTGGTCAGCTATCTGCAGCTGCAGATCGAAGCCGGCGTGGAGGCTGTTCAGCTGTTTGATACCTGGGTCGGCAGCTTGTCCGTTACCGACTTCCGCGTGTATGTCCTGCCTCATCTGAAGAAGATGCTGGCGCAGTTAAAAGGGTCTGTGCCGGTCATTTATTTTGGCACCGGTAATCATCATCTGCTGCCGGAAATTGCGCCGCTGGGCTTTGATGTGCTGGCCTTTGACTGGCGCACGCCGCTGGCGCCTACCTGGGATGCCCTGGGTATTCCCGCGGTGCAGGGTAATCTGGATCCTATTGTTCTGTGTGCCGACCAGGCGACAGTGGCCAAACAAAGTGAGCAGCTGTTGAAAAGCGTGGCCAGCCGGCCCGGTCATATTTTCAATCTGGGCCACGGTATCATCCCGGAAACGCCGGTAGACAACGTGAAGTTCCTGGTGGATTTTGTGCACGAGCACAGTACCCGCTGAGCGCCCAGGACCCAGTACGCAGGGCAGAGGAATACCTACAGGTGAAAATCTGCCGGAGGTAGATAATCCCGCGGCAGTCGGCCCCGGCTGTTGCGGTCGGGGATTAACAATCCACCGCGCTTAAGGGCGTCAAAAAGGCTCGGTTCAAAAGCGGTTGGCCAGCCGGACTCTGCATCCGACCAGCACTGCGCACAAACGGTCATGTTGTAGACCGGCACGGTGACTGCCTTGGGCGCAGCCAGACACAGATAGCATAGATCAGCCATCGTTCTGCAAAATGAGGTCGTCTCAGCTGGCTTTTTTGCGCCGCCATAGATACCAGGCAGCAACGGCGATCACCACCACCGGAATCACGTGTAACGGTTCCGTCAGGTAATGCACCAGCGAGTGCGCATGGCTGCTGCCGTGACCATCGTGGGCGAAAGCGGAAATCGGCAGCAAGGCGGTCAAGGCAAGGGTCACTTTGGTCTTCATCATCAAATTCCTGTTACGACAGGCTGTGAATATAGCCACAGCCGATGCAGCTATTCAATCGTTATGCCCAAGTAAGCGCGTTTGTTGAATTTGCCTGTCAGTTTTGCACCCCAGTCGGCTATCTTCATCTGCCAGCCATATTTTCTGCGCAAGGCGTTCAGCGCAATACTGACCTCCTCGGGTGTTTTGATCTCAAGCGTGCTGCAGGGAAACCACGGTCCCAGGACTTTACCCCGTACGTCACACACACATATCTCGCAACCGGCATTGTTGCGGATACGCTTCACCTTGCCCGCAGCGCCCGCGCTGAAGACGTACAGCTTTTTCCCGGCGGGTGCGGACCATACCGGCGTATCAACGGCGACACCACTTTTGCGAAACGTTCTCAAACTGACGTAGGGTGCTTCTGCGCAAAGGCTAAAAGCCTGCTGACTTGAGGTCATGAGGGAAGGCCGTTGACTACGATCACGGTGCGAGCGAACGTCCATTGTCCCTCCAATATGAGCGGCTTCTCATCAACAGAAAGGATTTTGCCGTCATAGTTTTCCAGCGCTCCCATAAAGCCGCTTTCATAGTTGGCGCAGGTGGAGCGATCATGGATGTTCAGCGTGGCGATGGCGTAGACGGTCATGGTGAAAATCCTTTGGGTTATCTGAGTTCAGTCGAGTTCTGGTTCAGCGTCGAGTGTCTTGTCAACAAACAATGGTGTGATTTTTAAGCCACTGGCGATTTCGTACAGCATGTTGCGCTCTTTAGAAGATGTTCTGCCGTCTGCTTTTGCCATGATGCACAGATCCCTGACAACCTGCATTCGCTGCGGAATAGAAGTGGATGCGTTAACCTGCTCTATGCGTGCGGCAACTTCCGCCTTCAGCGCGGCGGTGTTAAGACGATCTGAAAATGCGGCTTTACCAAAAAATTCTTCGAAAACTCTGACCTCGGCTTCCGATATGCCCGCGCTGGCATCGGCAACCGCGATGGCTGCTGCAAACAACAATCTGCGCAGAGCCTCTGCGGTATCCGTTTTGCCTTCGAGGTAGCTGGGCTCCATCAGGCTCATCAGGCTCTCGACCCCGACGTCCAGCTCGTTGATATCCATGCTGCCGCCCTCAGCGAGAACTGATTCATGAAACAGTTTCAGCGCTTTTACCCGCAACGGGCTGAAGGGGTGGGTCAGAAACCAGTCTTCCATGGGTGCACCCTGACCAGGCTGCGCCTCTTCCAGCTGCATTTCGTCAACCTGGGCCAGGAAATCCTCAAGGGAAAACTGTGCGTATCGCCCACTTAATCCACTGGCCAGCTTAAACAATGCGTGTGCAACAGACTCAAGATCATTGGCACAATGTGCCCCCGCGCGGTCGGCAGAGATTTCTGCATAACGTGACCAGCTGGTGAGTTCCAGTGCAAGCCTCGGGCTCGGCCTGTTCTGGCCGCGCATGATGTAACCGATGGGAATATCATGATGCTTAAACAGGTGATGACCCAGCTCGTGGCCCATAACAAAGCGAATTTCAGATTCACTGAAGGCTTCAAGGATGGAAGAGCTGAACATGATGAACAGACGGCCTGCTTCGGGTTTCACACACGCTGCGTTGTAACTCGCGCTGGGAAACACATACAGCTCCAGGGGGATGTCCATGGACAGTTTTTCGCGGCACTCATCAGCGGTGGCATGTAAGGTTTTTGCCATGCTCGGACTGAGCCTTACCGAGGTCGACAACAGATGTCGCCGTACACCCAGGTTGCCTTTCTCGGCCTGTTTGGCAATTTGTTCATTCACACGTTTAACATCGGCGTCTTTCAACAGCGTGTTAAACAGCTCAACATCGTGCTGGCTCCGAAGAGTCTGGGGATCCATAGCTCATCCTGGTTTGGGGTTTTCTTCTTATAGTGAGCGGAACCGTACGCCAGGTAAACCCCAGGGCAGCCGCGCCAGCATGGCCACTCTGTTTGAAAATCCGGCGGCGTTCTCCTCCTGGAGTATCTGATCCAGTTCCGCAGACAGTTCGGTTCTGTCCAGCACAGTAAAGCCGCAGCGCTCGTAGAAAGGCCTGTTCCAAGGAATATGGCTGAAAGTAGTTAGAGACACGCCAGGGAAACCCCTGTCCCGGGCAGATGACAGCGTTGTTTCTACCAAACTCCGGCCGATACCCCGCCGGCCAAAGTCCGGGTGTACGGACATCTCTGCCAGGTGCAGGCATTCGCCCACCACTTTGTGCAGGGCAAAGCCGACCGTGGTTTCGTCAACTTCGGCTATGAGCAGGTGGTTGCTTTTAACCGCGACGGTGAACACGTCTGGGTCTGTAGTCTGACCGGTTTTCGGCAGCAGCCCTTCAGGAAACAGCGTTTCTGCGGCGCGCTCTATCGCGCCCAGACACTCAACATCTTTAACGTGGGCAGGCCGAATTGTAGTGGGCATGCAGTGGTAACGTGCTCTGAACAGGTGTTGTCAGCAACAGGCTGCTAGCGAGGGCCGGTCATTGCGCCCATAAACGTCTGCAGATCAAAATAGTCCCTCCACTCTTTGATTTTTCCGTTTTCCATCTCAAAAACGCCCAGACAAGGTAAGTCGACGTGACCTGCGGTGGTTTCTGTGCGGTCCAGACGCTCACAGAACACAACATCACCCGCGGCGGCAATATGGATGATGTCCCATTGAGTGCTGGTCCAGTTAGCGGTAAACCCCTGGATAAATGCCTGCACCGCGGTGCGTCCCCGTACAGGCTCCGTGGGCATGTTGTAGTAACAACCGTCCTCACAGAAGTAGCTGGCCAGCTCTTCGGCATCCAGTCGTGACCATGCGGCCACAAACTCGGTAATGATTTTCACGTTGTCTGATTCAACATCAGGCATGGGTCGGCCTCTTAAGTTACATATTCTCTGATTTTGTTTTATTGCGGCGTGCTCGAAGCAGCTGCCACAGGGACAGTATAAACAGGCCAGGGTAAATCCAGACAGTTTTGGCGATCCAGCTGGCAGATTGGTTGGGCCCGTAGATGGAGTCGATAATGAGATAACCGACTGTAATGTCCAGAGCGAACATGACAGGCAGAATCTGCAGCAGTCTGAGCGCCGCGCGGAACCGGGTAGCGCTGGTTCTGCGTAGATAGGTCGACAGAACGAGCCATAATCCGAAAACCAGGACCAGGTGAATGAAATTAGAGATATGCATTGGATTGTGTTTCTGTGTTGCTGCTGCCTGACCAGTGGCATTCAACGTCCGGCACATTCTCTGGTGCGGGGCTCAGCCCCAGCCTGTACTCAAAAAAACCAGCACGGGCGTAGAAAGCACGTGCCTGGTGGTTCGCCTGGTGGGTGTGCAGGCTGAGAAAATCAGGGTGCAGTGTCTTGGCGTGGTTGAGCAATGCGGACCCGACCCCCCTGTTCTGGTGCATTGGATCGACGTAGAGCCGATCGATATAGCTGTCCTGCAGCGCTATAAAACCAATGATCTGAGCATCTTGCTCAAATACCCAGATACTGTTTTGAGGTTCGATGATCTTGCTGAAAACCTGTTGCGCTTGCGCCTGGTTGAGCTTCTGAAACTCTGGCAGATAAGCATAGACCTGTATACCGGACTTGAACCAGACCAGGGCGGTCCCGTGTAAATCTGCAGCTCGGTAGCGCCGTATCATGAGGCCGGAAGAGAGCGCAGTGTGAGGATTTGACCTGACGGGCTTGTTAAATTCAGCGAAGTACCGGTATGGCTGACAATCGCTGTCAGTTGTCGCATGGTCTGTTCTTTCATCTGGCGTTGCGGCCTTAGACTAATTCAAGAATTGGAGAACTGAAATGAAATTTGCATTTATTGCCCGTTCCGGTGAGCAGAGTCTGCCCCTTGAAGTAGACCTGCCCTATCGACCGGGCAAGCAAACCCAGCGCGCACGCAGGGTTGCGGTAGGGGAGTTATTAGCACTGCTGGAAGCACAACAGGCTCAGATTGATGCATCTGGAGAAGACAGCATCAAAATTACGCTGCCCGATGGCGTCTGGATCATTGCGCAAGGCGGCGGCGTATCCGGAACCCGTGGTCAAGTCTGAGCCAACAGCGTGTCTCACGCCTGCCCGGATCTGCCGCCGATAAAGATGGCGAGCCAGGTCATGGGCAGATAAGCCACCGCGAGATCAACAACAATAAACCAGATTGGTGCAGGAATCAGTTGAGCAGCAATGACGCCACCCATCAGGAAGAATAAACCGACACCCCACGCTGCGCGGATACGATGCAGGCGGGCGATCAGGTAAGTTGTCAGCGCACCCGCAAAGGTGCCCACTGCGTGCGCAAGAAAAGGAAACAGAAAGTGTTTGGCCGACAACTGAGATATGCCGGACTGCATGCCTTGGGTTGTACTCATATCAACACCAGGCGGAGGAGGGATGATGACAGGACCAAGCAGAATGAGCCCCATATTCACGGCGCTGCCTGCAACAATGCCGGCAATTACGGCAACAAAAAGTCTGAGCATATCGCAATTCTCTGTGCTGGACGTTGCTTCACCCAGCTTACCTGATTACAGCGGAATCGTTTTGACGGGCTATTCACAGCGCATCTGTATTACTGACAATAAAGCGACTTGATTCAATGCGTCAGTCGCTTCAACCCGATAATTTTCAGGATCCTTTAATGCCGTTATTTAAACGTGACCCGAAGAAAAAGCTGCAGAAAGCATATGAACAGAAAATGGAAACTGCAATGCACGCGATGCGTAGAGGCGATGTCAGACAGAATGCGTTGTTAGTCGCCGAGGCAGAACAGATTAAGGCAGAACTGGATAAAATCGCGTAACCGCGTGCTGCAGATTAAGGTCGGATGGTGATGCGTGTGCCATCCTTGACGAGTTGCCAGATCTCATCCATGTGATTGTTGTTGTTAACGGCAATGCACCCGTCGGTCCAGTTCCGGCCTTGAAACGTTCGAGCCAGCAGATTAACACCGTTGGGTAAACCGTGGATGAAAATATTGCCGCCTGGATCCTGGTTTTTTTGTTCGGCACGCAGCTGATCCTGCGCATTCGGGTAAGAAATGCGAATGGATTTATAGAAACGGCTGTCCGGATTCCGCCAGTCCAGTACGTATTGACCTTCTGGCGTTTTCTCATCACCTTCGCGCTGTTTATGCCCTACCGGCTGTTCACCAAGCGAGATGGGATAAGACCTTACAACAGTACTGCCAGACATCAGGAGAAGCTGTCGCTCGCTCTTTTTGACCAGCACATGATCCACTTCAGCACTCTGCGCAATACCTGCTGTTAGAATCAACATGGATGCTAGATAGCGTTTCACAATGTCTCACCCTCTTCCGTATTGAGGCCCGTTGAGCCGCATTGCACAATGCAGTATCGCAGCTGAATATACCCTGTGGAACCGTCGGCGTGAACGGATTTAGCAGAAAATGGGCGGAAAAATCTATGCTGCACGCCACAAAGTATTCCACGAAATGATCCCGTCTAACCTGATTCGCAACAGCGCAAGCCCCATTGGATCGTTCGGGTGATGAACACTATCGTGACAAGCCCATGGCAACATCAGGTGACACGAAAACCTTTTGTGTTGAGCGCAGTAGTGAAGTCTTTGATTGCATCTAATGGGATATCGACTCCACCCACCCTGGAGTAACTGCAGGAATGATTGGTCCTGACATGCTCTTTGAACAGTCCCGTGCTGCCACTTGTAGCGATCCGACATTCCTTGAGTGCGCTTGTCAGCAGTGCTTCTTCCTTGCTATCCGATCTGACCTCGTCGATCAGTGTAAAGCGGGCAAAGCGTAAACCATTGAGCTTCCGAAGTTCTACCCTAATCCTGATACCCAAAATCCTCTCCGCAATGCCAGTGTTTAATATCGTTGGGGCCAGGGGTATGGCCGTGAGCGATCATGGTTTCATTATTGTTTTTCAAACATATGCTCTTGCGTGCAAGTCACGCGAGTTGGTATCTCTGCATTTCGGGCGGGAACGAATGACCAATTTTGAACTGCCGAAATGACCTGGATTCTAAACCCTTGGGAAGTTGAACGGATAATCTCAACGTTATCGGTCACTCCAGATTCGGTGACGTCGAATTTTATGGCGACCTCTCCAACTTTGTTGTTAAAGAATTTAACCGCCGGATATCGAGGTAATCGCGCTTTCTTGATCCGCGGGCCAATGTCCGTTTGCGGTTTACACTGTTTCAGCTCGATTTTTGGCAAAGGCCTGCCGGCCACCTCCTGATCAAAAATGTTATGCAAAGCTGCGAGTACCGGCCGTCAGTTCCAGCGAGGCATGTGGTATCGTCATGATAACCCGTCACAGTTTATTGCATCTCTCAATGTCCATCGGACGATTTTGTTGCAATCACTATCCTGCAAACCGTGTAGGTAAAAGCATAGCCAATACAGAATGTCATTGGCGGCAGCAGCAAGGCGCGGAGATACCGATTCTCAATATCCAGACCGTACAGGACCACCTCAAATGAATCATGTCCTGACAACATGATCGCTATTGCGATCATTGCGAAAACAGCTGATGCGCATGCCAGAAAAACGCCGGCACGCAGTCCTGTACGATGAGGGTTAAGTGAGTCGCTGTCTGATTCGATCATAATTGATGAATGCTACCAATATTTCCGGCAAATCGGGATTTAATGCGGGCCGGCTGTAGGGCGAGTGAAATAGTGAAGAACCTCACACACTGATGCGACCGATGATCGTGGATGAGTTCGTCGATGCGGTTGCCGAAGCCGTGCTCTACCGGAAGAATGAGTGCGATACGAAAACCATAGTTTACGAATTTCTGAAAAATGCCGCCTGCAATTTGATTTGAAAGGTCGAAGAAGTCGGGGTGCAGATCTTCGGGCAACAGGACGCACCCGGACATGCCGCTGGATAGGATGTTTCACGCGTTGCCAACGGCTGATCCTAGTAGCAGTGCCGAAACCAGGGTGGCCAGAGAGCGCAGATGATTCCATCTGGTCCAGACCAATAGATAGCGGGCCCACAACTCCCGGCCTTGCTGAGAGTCAGGTTCAACATCATCTAGTTGATTGTTAAGTGGGATATTGAAAGCTATTGTTGAAACGATACATGCGGACAAATAGATGGCGGTGGCTGCCATGGTCAGCGAAGCGTTGCCCTGCGTTGACCCGTAACTCAGTATCGCGGAAACGATACACAAAATTCCTGTACCGAAGAATACCACCAGGAAGCTTGGCCTGACGATTAATCGGTTAATCGCCTGCATGGCTTTTATCCCTTCATCGTCGGAGAGGCTGCCCAGAGCCTTCATCATGAACGTTGAGAATGCGCCAAACAGACCGGCCATCATCCCGCTACCAACGCATGCGATGATCACTGTCCACTTCAGAATTTCTGATGAACTTTCCATGTTGTCTGACACCGTGTTTCATTTACTGGTTAGGGGCAGCATTGAATCTTCAAAATCGCAGCCACGTAAAAAGCATATTCTCGTTCTGTCCTAGATCCAAGACTGGCTAAGAGGTGTGCTCTAAAGGAGCTATCTAAGAGCCACCGTTGGGGTATAGCATCACATTGATAATGAGTAGCGTCATTGGCAGGAGTACAATTGCAACAGCTGTTAGCTTCGTGTTTCTTCGATGCCTTTTAACGTCGTTCCTCGTGAGCTGAGTGGTCTTATGAGGAGAAAATTCTTTTTTCATGATCTGTAAATCCTGCGCTGTCGCCTAACTACACTTTCGGCGGCGACTAATGGTGCAGGAAGTGAACTGTCTACTCATAGGATAAACGCCTGATATTGCGACGGTTGGAGTCGGAAGCTGTTTCCAATGCTTCCGGATCGTATATACATGCGGGGATCACGTCGAAAATTGTATGGCCGATAGACGTGATAATTACGCATGTGGTCGGAGGAAACAGCAAGTTCATTGGAAGTTACAAAGAACGGAGTGTAAGCACCGTATGCCGTAGTCTTTACCTCGATAAGCCGCTCTGAACCGTCTCTGTTGAAGGATAGAACGTCATAGCCGAGTCCGTCGCCACGCGACTCAGCGACATGCTCTACGTCCTTCGCGAGGGTATCGCGCCCTTCGGAGAGAAGTCGGGCTATTTCAAAGCGGAAAACAAACTCTTCGCCTGCGCGCCCGAGGGAGCTATTCCGCTCTTCGAGTTCGAGGTAGTTTGTGTGCCCAACAGCGTTTGTGCGATCTCTTGCGATGCGCGGGGAGTTTTCAGCGGAAGGCTTTGGCGGCGTGGTAAGTACTGAAAGAATGTCATCAATTTCTGGTACTTTGGCCTCCGATAGAACCTGATTGCGTACGGATGTTTCCAACTCCTTGCTGAACTCCATGCGCCGTGAAACGGAAACCTTTAAGGCTTCCTGATAATTCGAGAGTGGTTTGTACCCAGATATATAGACGAAACCCAATTCGATGAGTATCGCGCTGATGTTCTGGTGCTTGCGCTCGATTGCACCATCTGATCGGTTGTCGAGACGAGTGATGAGTGCTCTGCGATGTTGAGACTTGTTATATGTCACGCCTCGAATTTCTTTATCTAGCATGTCGAAGTAGTCTGCGACTGTAGCTTCTACCTCTTCTGCAGACCATGAATCAGGCATAATGGTAACTTAGCTGCCTAACACCATGTTGAAGGGGAGTTTACGGATGCCGAGGGCTTGGGAAAGCAGACCGAGGTAGCAGTAAGGCCTTCGCTGCAACTGCTCGTTAGGCATCGTAGATCTAGCTGTGGAGCCGCAGTTGGTGGACAAGAATTACCCAAAGAATGCGCCATATGGATCGTTCTCTACTTCGGCAATTTGTGCCTTCAAGTCTGTCAAAGCTTGTCCCGGATCAGGTTCATACGCGTGCCATTTCAAATCAGCTCGCATCCAATATAACTTCCATCGGTTTTTGGAGCGAATGTATTGGAATTTGGCGACACCATGTTTTGTTTCTTGAGCAGGATCAAAATAGTCAGGGCGAATTTCCCAAATATGAACGTTGTGGCCCTTAATATCGTATTCAAATCGAAGTTGGTCACGGATGTCGGGGCGTGTTTTTCTATCGCAAAGTCCGCCTATGAGTTTGTCTATTTTCTTCAGTTCGATTTCGGAAAATGCCACTTCAGCCGCCTGACACCGTGTTGAGTGGCTGTAAACGTAGGGTGGATTTTGCGCGACAATTGGTGGAGCCAATGCGCAAAAACCATCTCCTGTTAGAGGGCGAGTGCATAGATTTTTGTCGAAACCGCTCGATGCTCATTAATTGGACCCCACTGAACCTAGCTGAAAAATAGGCAGATACATTGCGATGATGAATGCTGGAATAAAAAGCCCGGTAGATATACTGATCAGCGAAAAGGCGCTTTTAGCAAAGCGCATACCTGAGAGATGGCCAAGGAGCGCTATGACGGCCGCTGCCGGCAATAGATAGTAAATAAATGAGCCCGGCAAAAATAGTTTTGTGAGCATGGGTAACTCGGCCCCGAAGCCTTCGAAAACATCTATGAACTGTTTAGATACGTTCAGCAGCCACACATGCAATATACAGGTAATGACTGTAATCACGATTGGCGCTTTTCCTGAGTAGTTTAGAATTCTGTTCATCTTGCTCTAGACGCCTAACACCGTGTTTAGGGGCTGCCGTACATCCGGCGTGACTTTTGCGGTGAGCGAAGCGAACTGCAAAAGGCATGACGAAAAGGCAGCCCGCTCCAGCTACTTGTTAAGCGGAGACTGGAGATCAGCGCGGCTCGATTCATAATGAGCAGCATATTCCTAGCAGTATTGCACTTCAAATGTGAATCTAAGCGCTTTATTAACTGTCATTGGATTCCTGTTGAGATTCTTTTTGGTTGAGATACCAGTTTTCGATAAACCAAATGAGGAACAAGGCTGACAAGGCCCCCATAGGAACAGCAACCAGTAATGAAGTGGCAGTAGAAAACGAAAGGTCATTTTTTGTTGGCGAATACCTGTCCCACATTGCAAGGGCGCCAGAATCTAAGACCCAGAAAACCAACCAAATAGACAGGAAGTAGATCGAGACTCGCACAAGTATGTGTAGACGACGCGGACTCTGATTTATAGACACTTGGTTGCTCGCAATACGTCGCCTAACACCGTGTTGAGGTGTGCGCAACAGGTCGTCAGTTCCAACATTTCGTTAGGCGTCACCAGTGGCAACTGGTGTGAGTGTATAGATATTAGCCATTTTGGCAGCCTCAGCTAGATTGCCTTGCCTAATCAAGTGTTTCACGTCATCAAGTAAAAATGCGTCGTTTTTTGAAAGATAAGGCCCCCACTCATCAGTAAGTTCAGATTCAATCAAGTCGACCTCAACTTCTGCAACAAACCCATCGATATGCAGGTATTTGATCTTCTTCACGATTTGCGGCTCCTGTAACTTGAATGCCAGCGGTTTGGATCAGGTCTGTAGGCCATAACCAGAACTGCTGGAGCAGTATGACCTTTGGAAATTCCCCGTACAACGTGAACTGGTCTCCCAGTTCCGTCGTGGTGCAGCGCTAAGACTTTTGTCCTTTCCGCGCTAACTAATCGTTAGGCGGCGGTCGATTGCCCTTCGAAGTGCTCATAGCAGTTGAACTCCGTCGACCTTGGCCGCGCCCCGGTCGAAAGTAACCATTGGAAGCATATCGTTGAGATGGGCGAGTGCGACGTGTACACAGTCAGCAAAGTCGACGTTGTTTTCCCGAAAGAAGTGAACCGCGAGTTCAATAGCGGCTTCGTCTGATATCCGAACCTCCTTGGTTTCGAGCAGGCTTACCAATACGTCGATGAATGCCTCTTTTCGGAATCCGTAGACGGATCTGAGTACCCATTCGGTCTCCAGTAATACCGAAACCGGAATGAACAGGTACTGATCTGAATTCGTGTGTCTCGCTAAGTATTCAGCAGCCTTGCGGGTTTGGCGGGCATCATCTTTTACCAGATAGCGGATAAGGACATTGGTATCGAGAGAGGGCATTGTTTAGGAGTGCCTCATTTCCGCGACCGTCACTTTCCTTCCAGGGTTTTTTAGAATGCCTTCAAGCTCGGTGATGCTTTTCGTTTTTGCTCGCATGATGGTTGTTCCGTCCGGGAGCACCGTAAACACGACACGATCTTTGTTCTTCAATCCCATGGCCTTTCGGACATCTGCTGGGATAGTAATTTGTCCTTTGCTCGTTACAGCGGCTTCAGCCATTGATAGAATCCTTACAAATAATAAAATGGTAAGGAATTAGTGCGTATAGCACAACCTAAATATTATTAACTTGGAGGGTGTGAAGTTCGCCGCCTAACACCATGTTGAGCTGCGGACGTTAGCCGGCGATTGGCTTGCTGGGCGCGACGCGACTTACAAACCAAGTGACGGGTAGGCCGTCCACTCTAACAACTCGTTAGAAGACAGCCGGGTCTATATGCAGAGCGAGCGTTCATTCAAGTAATCCATTCTCAAGTCGATACGATCTGAAGTGTATGTCGACTTGATTGAGTACGAAGTTTGACAACCTGAACCATAGCGAGAATACACTAGGGTCGCACCAGCAGATGTGATTTCTATATGGGATGGCGAAGCGCCATATCTGTCTTGTGCAAACTGGTTCGGTATAGATTCAAGTAGCTCAAAGTACGGAGTAAGCGCTCGAGGAGGGTCCTTCTTGATCCAAGCCTGCACCTGCTCGTTACCGTCTATGAAAACTGAAAACCTGCCAACAATTCGCCATCTGTCACGATGCGCGCACGTCCAGGACGGGTAAATGTCGATTTCAGAACACTCAATAGTTCGAATCTGGTGAAAGCGTGAACGAGCTGCAGGACTGTCTATCACGATAAGAAAAGAGTTCGTCGAATCAGGAATAACGCTATTTGGAGCAGAATAGTGAACTGACTCGATATGAGCTATTTCGTAGGTTTGTCGGAGGTGCTCTTCAAGTGAGGGTGGCAACTGCGATAAGCCGCCAGTATTTAAGATCAACACTATCAGAATAGTCACAACTGACCCTGCCTCAACCGTCCACTCCAGCTGCACGTTAGCCGGCGGCTGAAGACCTTTGACGTTGTTTCCAAACCACGGAAACGAATATGAGGATTGGCTGTCAATGCGGTTTCCCTCTCGATTGAATTTCTTGGAACAAGTCGACCAGGGATTCTGAATTGATGTCTGTAGAACTGATATCGTATCTATTCTGAATTTTATTCCAGATCGCAGTCGTGTCAGTTTGCCCGAACTCGACAAAGTCAGATAACAACGCGCCGTCAGTTATGAGGAACTGACCTGGCATTAGGTCGAAGATTTCGAACATGAATTCAGAGGCGATATCCGTGAATCCGTCGATGACGTGCGTCGGAGCAAGAACTATCCTTTTTTTTACCATTTTGATTACTGAATTCGTTGACCCCAGCCGCCTAACACCATGTTGAGCTGCGGCCGTACATTGGGCACGGGTTTTGCGGAAGCGCAGCGTGCAAAACGCGTGCGCAATAGGCCGTCAGCTCCAACAATTCGTTAGGCGTCGACTGAATGCCCATTGCTATGCTGCAACGAGAGGCTGAATCTGAATGTCACCAATTGACTGTTTAGCTTGCCACAAATCATATTGGAGTTGTTGATTAAGCCAGCTTTCAGCGCTGGTGTTGAATGCTTTGCCAAGACGAATCGCCATTTCAGGGCTGATACCGGCTCTGCCGTTTAAAATGGCTGAAAGTGTTTTGCGACTTACGCCCAATGCTTCGGCCGTTTTCGTCACGGTTAATTCAAGAGGCTCAATACAAAGAGCTTTCAGCACTTCTCCTGGATGAGGTGGGTTATGCATGTTCAATGGTAATCCTCCAAATTTACGTCGTAAGCATCGGGGTTTTGGAATCTGAAGGTGATCCTCCAATTTCCCGAAACACGAACGGACCATGTTCCTTTTCTATTTCCTGTAAGTTCATGGAGAAACAATCCTGGTAGATTCATATCCTGAGGACTTACCGATGCATCTAGTCTTGCAAGAATCAGCCGGATCTTAGAAACGTGGTCCGCCGAGATACCTTTTGTAGAGCCTGTTTCGAAAAAGCGTTTCAGTGCACGATGCTTGAAGCTTGCTATCATGGTTAAAACGTAACCTATAACGTTACACGTTGCAATGAGAATTTCAGGAAATAGAGACCTAGACGCCTAACACCATGTTAACTGGTTGACGAAGATGGCGCGGGTTTTGCGTTTAGCAAAACGCGTGACCTCTTTGGCAATTCAGTTCAACAACTCGTTAGGGTGCAGCTGGAGGTCATGTTTTAGTAGTTCAGGCACGTGATTGCCACCGTTGAGGATTTCTGCTGCCATGAAGTACGCCCACGACATGAATTTGATCATCGTCTAGCGTGAAGAAGACGCAGAACGGAAATCTACGCATGACAGGGCGTCGAGGGTGCTTGTATACAACGGGACAAGAGCTAGGATTCTCTTCGATCCGATCAAATGCGTTATAGGTTTCATTGATGAATTGGTTTCCTAGCCCTGGAAGTTGATTTTCGTACCAATGGGTAGCGTCTTCCAGGTCGTGCGTAGCCTCCCGCTGGAGAAAGAGGGTCAGAGCTTGGATTTAAGCTCGGATAGAAATTGCTTTGCATCTATGTCGTCTGTACCTTCCGTGGCCATACGACCTAATCGTTTGTCCAGTTCAGCTTTCTGGGCATCGGTGACAGGCGGCTCCTTGCAATCCACAGCGATGCTATCCCGTATGTCCTCAACCAACTGAATTCTTTCAGGAATACTAAGTTCTTGATATTCGGCCATTTTATGGGCTCAACGTGATCACTAGGAACCTAGGATTAACCATTATTGTTAGTTGGTCAACGGGTGATAGCCCTCTGCCGCCTAACGCCCAAACTCAGCCGCCGTGGAGCCGCAGCGAAGCGGAGGCGGAACGGTCGGCTGGTGTGCCTTGTTAGGCGCCACGCGGTGACTTGATTATTTGAGACCAACCTCGTGCGGGCATTTAGAGTAAAAATTGCGTCTAAATCTAGGTATTTTTTTATTCAATTGAGTCGGATCTTCACTAAATTTTGCCATGAGCTTATCTGTAACACACTGACATACCCTGTCTTTTTGCTCAGAAGAATAGCGCGCCATAACATTTCTGGTGAGACATTGCTGGTATTCCCACTCTCCCCAGCCATTAACGTCAAAACATGCGTCTAAGGCATTCTTCGATGCTTCCTGTATGTGTAATTTTGGGTTTTCTGCCAGATAATCAGCTGCTTTTGTTGCATAGCATGTGCAATCGTGAGTCGCCTTAATGTCATCACGCGTATCACAATATATGAATTGATATCCATATGAGCGCGGATCGCTTGCATCCTCAGCATAAGTTGTCACGGGGCATGTAAAAACATAAGCCACGAGTATCGTTATGGATATTCGTTTGGATAAAATCATTCTTATCTCCTTATTTTATCTTGAGCGGCAACTTTTTTATGCCCGCCAGCTCAGCACGTAAAATGCCACTTCTTTCAATATCTCAATTTCCTGAATTCTTTCTCGACCGCCTAACACCGTGTTGAGTGGGGGCGTTAGCCGGCGATTGGTTTGCTGGGCGCGAAGCGACTTGCAAACCAAGTGACGGGTAGGCCGTCAGCTCCAACAATTCGTTAGGGGGCGCTAAAAAATGCTCTTGAGTATATGTCATATATGACATAGTATCTGCCGATGAGTCCGAATGATAAACCTCTAGTTTGGCTTCACGGTGAGGTAAAATCACCGCCCTTTGGTAGTGCAGCCCGCATAGAAGCAGGTTACCTCCTCAGGATGTTACAGCAAGGTTTTTCTATTGGGATGCCTCATTCGCGGCCAATGCCCTCGATTGGTAAAAGGTGTCATGAGCTAAGAATTGCAGATGAGAATCTCACATGGCGGATCGTCTATCGAATCGATGAAGATGCGATATTGATTCTTGAGGTTTTTGCAAAGAAGACGGCTAGTACATCCCGATCTGTGATAGAGATTTGCAAGAAACGAGCACGTAGGTATGACGATGAAATCAGCTAAGAAAAAACTACTAGAAGCGAAGGGATACAAAGTTTCTGATGCCCAGGAATTCTTAGGCATGAGTGATGAAGAGTTCGCTTATGTGGAGATGAAAGTATTACTTGCGAAATCCTTTCGAGAGCTCAGAAAATCCAAACGAGTAAGCCAGTCAAAACTCGCAGAACGTATCGGATCTAGCCAATCAAGAGTGGCTAAGATGGAGGCGGGCGATCCATCGGTAAGTACTGATTTGCTATTCAAGGGAATGCTGGCTCTCGGAGCCACCAGGGAGGACATCAGCCGGGCGCTAGGATCTCGGAGCGCCGCCTAACACCGTGTTGAGTGGCTGCCGTACATTTGGCAGGGCTTTTGCAGTGAGCGGAGCGAATTGCAAAAGGCGTGACGAATAGGCAGTCCACTCCACTACTAGTTAGGGGGCGACTGAAGGGTTCTGCAGTATTCTGCCTAGAGAGCATATCAACTGCTATGCAGCTGACTCCTGCTCAATATCCCAGCCAGGGAATACGAGTACCGCAGGATGACATTTAAGCGCGCGAGCCAGTTGTTTGGCTCTCTCTACGCCAAGGTTAATACGGTCTCGCTCGATTGCAGAGATAGTAGATTGTGGGATGCCGGAAATTTCTGATAGTTGGTTCTGACTGAAACCTTGCAGCTCGCGAATAATGCGAACCGACTCACCTATTGAAACATCTATGTCCTGTGTTGCTTTTTTATAGTCGCCCATATTATGTTCTCCGATAGTCGTGGGCTGTAATGCTGACAACTTCCACTCTGATGATATCTCGCTCTACTTTATAGATAACTCTATATTGTTGATTCAATCTCGACGATCTATGTCCACGCCAGTCTCCAGATAAAGCCTCGTCATTGAGCCCACTAATGGTGCGAAGTCCTCTGGGGCCAGAGATTGAGACCAGATCCTTCCACTTTTGGTAGCGCTTCAGTATCTCAGTGGGCAGCCTCTTTTTCTGGCGTATTGTTCGTTTATGTTCGTAGACTTCCCACATACTAAAAAAAGTATATATATCGAATTCAGTATGTCAACTGAGGGTTTTTCCTGGCCGCCTAACACCGTGTTGAGCGGCGCTTGACTGACGGGCAGGCGTGCGGCAGCACGCCAAACCGGCTGTCAATGCGTCCGCTCCAACTAATCGTTAGGCGGGTACTGGACATAGGTGCAGGACGAATAATGATAATGTTGAGATTCCGTTATTCATCAGATAATGCGCTTACTAGATCAGAGGAGTACAGGGTCTTACCATAGAGCTTCATTTTGGCTACGTCTGTCCATTTCACTCCGCTACGGCCAATCGATTTTTCTCTAAACAGATCTTCGATCTCGCAAACATAGAATGTAATTCTTGCCGGGGATTGCCTCTTAGATGGCTGCTCTCGAACCATAATGATGCGTCCCTTGTAATGCCACTCGGCATCCCCGAACTGGACGTCGGTTTCAGTGGTCGCGATCATAGCCCCCACAAGGTCGGTATAGGCGGCCACGTGACACTTCCCCCAGTCGCTAGTATTAATTGTTGCTTTGTCGATTGGAGACCCGGAGAAATGATGGATTGCAAGCTTAATAGCAACTGCCTTGTTTGCGACCCGCTTTTTTGGATCGAACAAGACGTACTCTGAAGATTGTCCTGTCGGCATACTGTTAGAACTCCTTTAGCCGCCTAACACCATGTTGAGTGGGGGTTGAGGCAGGGGAGGTTTTGCGGCAGAAAAACCGAGTCCTGGGTCAGCCCCCCACTCCAACTATTTGTTAGGTGGCGAGCCATATATTTCTTCATACGTTGGATCAACATGTTCCCACTGGATGTTCTTATTCGTGAGAGTATCGCAGATTTCGGAAAGCTCAACGCCCGGGGGAATGTCGATGGCCATATAGGAAGGAGAGGCTCCTTCGAAACTAGCACCAAGTTCTACCAATTGGTCCAGTACGGCTTGGGATTCGTTTCCGTCTTGCGCAGGAGGGTCGAATATAACTCTGACAGTAGAGTGACCACTTTTCTCGACGACCGCAGAAAAGACTGGACGCTCTTCATCTGGATCGATTGGCGCTCTAACTATATCTAGCCAGGAAACACCATAGGCGTAAAAAGGAGAGTTCTCTAGTCGATACAAGTCATCGCCGAGGGATGTAGCCCAAGGCGTTTCTACATCAACTGAACCGTCGTCTTGCACAATTCTGAAGACAACCTTCGAATCCGGGGATGAATCATCCATAGCCGCCTAACACCGTGTTGAGTGGCTGTGAACGGAGGGGTGGTTTTGCGCGAGAATTGGCGAAACCAATGCGCAAAAGCAGCCCGCAGTTTGCAGTCCACTCTAACTACTCGTTAGGCGACGACTGAACGATGTTGATAATCTCTGCTGCAATTTGCTGATTCTGTTTAAGGGTTGTGTCGATCTTTGCAAATGGTAAGGAATTGATCAATCTTAGTTTTTCTAGCGCATAGTCAGCTAACCCTTCATCGTTTCTTTTCGTGAGACGTCTATAAAGCTCGCTTTCTTCAGCGACCAAATATATCTGGAACACTTTCGCTTCATCAGAAAATCGCTCGATCAGAGGGCGGAACATTTCTGGTTTCGCGAATACCCACGACAATAAAACAATGGGCGATGTTATGAGTGCATGTTCCATTGCTTTGAGGACTTTCGAAATAGCTTCATCGAAAGTGTCGGGACCGTTTGGGTTGGTAATATCATCCGCTTCTAAACAGGCGAAATAATGACCTAATTGGTTGTGGATAAGGGTAGTTTTTCCGATCCCTGGAGGGCCGCCTAGAAGGATGATTTTGGAATCTAGTTTGGTAATGATCTAGACGCCTAACACCATGTTGAGCTGCGGCCGTACATTGGGCGCGGGTTTTGCGGAAGCGCAGCGTGCAAAACGCGTGCGCAATAGGCCGGCAGCTCCAACAATTCGTTAGGGGTCAGCACAACTAGTAATCCGGGAACATGTTAAAAGCTGAAATAGAAGTAGGTACGACTACATATTCATATGGAATAAATATGGCGACGTCTATTGAACCTACTCGAGCCCACTGCACGGGCCGATCTATCCCGGTCAACACAACTCGATAGTCTGGACCAAGTGCTGAAGTAATGTTTTTGACATCGTTTGCCATGAGTTCAATGACGCTGGAACGATATTGCTGTGGGTTAAGGATGCTAACCTCCACATCTCCGTCGACTTCCGCAAGTGTTCTCCCCTCCATTCCAAGCTCAGAAACAAACCTCTTTAGGCTAAGCACCAGTGCCTCGCCGTCTATAGACTGCTTATCTATTCTAGCTTTAACGCGAAAGTAGGCTTGGCTAGTATCTGGGCGGATACCTGTATTCAATTCGATACGATGATTCGAGCGATTCAGTGGGATGACGAAACCACTGTCAGTCACCGAGCTCAGTTCGATGTTCTTGGATTTCTGTGCAGCTGCTACAGCACTAAGTAAGGTTTTATGTATTTCTTTTTCGCGCTGTTCTCTTTCCCTCGCGTCGTTTGTTATTTGAACTCTCAGTAGAAGATTGTCAGCTTTTCGAACAACACGCTGAGCTGGCGGCGAGTTTTCGATATACGAGCCGGTCACAACGATTTCTTCGATCACATTTGCACTTGTAAATGACGACATTAGTAGTGCGCTTATGGTTAGTGCGATTCGCATTGTTTTCCTTATCTGTGTATGTCCAGTTCTTGAACCTTGTAAAGGTAGTCCCATGACGCCTAACACTTGGAGTTAAGCTGCAGCCGTATGAGCGACGCGGTTTGCCGGTGCGTAGCACCGAATTGCAAACCAAGTTGCGAATAGGCTGTCAGCTTCAACGACTTGTTATGTGGCACATATACGCGAAGTGTCATGGGCGGGGTAGCCACCTGTGATCTGAAATTAGTTGCCTTTGAGTTTGCCTCAGATTGGAGGGCTAGGGAAGGTGGTAGAGGATGAGCTTTAGAAATGTGCTGCTGGATTACCCTTGCGACCGAAACCTTTGAGCGAAGAGGCGAAGTCGAACGGTCTCTGTGACTGCATCCGCCTAAGGGACGTGGCTGAGTGAGTATGCTTCGAGGGTGTTCTCTAGAAGTCGGTGACCGACCTTTAAGGTGGAACGAGATGCTGGTGAGACCCTATGTGTTGTTTGCGCTCAGTGAAGATCTTGCGCCACTCATAAACCGCTCGCTCTACACAAGAACTGCCATATAACACTGCGTTGAGCTGCGTGCGTTAAGACCGGCACGAGTTTGCCGCGACCGCAGGGAGCGAAATGCAAACGGAGTGACGGTTAGCACGTCAGCTCCAACGGATCGTTAGGCGTCCACTGTAGACGCATCTTCATTCTCCACTCATGTACTGTTCAACAAACTCCGGTGAAGGTTCGCAATCAGAGCTCACATCGATGAGAAGCCCATCAGGATCGACCGTTAGGAAGCGTCGTTGCCCATAAACTTCGTTCGTCGGTTCTTTGATGATCTCTAGTCCCATCTCTAGGGAAGTGCTAAATATTGCGTCGGAATCTGGAACGACAAAAGCGATGCTCATACCTTGAGGAGGTTTCTGAAAGTCCTGAGGTATTAGCTCATTGTTTCTGGGCTGGAGCGTCAGGTTGAGTGATTGATTTGCAGCTGAAGAAAGTTGTATGACCCAATCACTTTCAAAGATTGGAACCAAGCCTAGAAGATCGCAATAGAAGTTTTTACTGCGTTCCAGGTCCGCTACGTAAATTGCCGTTACCATCTCTGAGACTTGGTTTGCCATCTAGATCTCCCTGTTGACCTGTGTCTGGACGCCTAACACCATGTTAACTGGTTGACGAAGATGGCGCGGGTTTTGCGTTTAGCAAAACGCGTGACTTCTTTGGCAATCCAGTTCAACAACTCGTTAGGCGTCATCTAACTTTTCGCTCATATTGATGTTCTTTGGACGACGCATGCCACTGCGTTTGTACTGATTTTGATATCCGCGACGTTGCTTGGTGATTTCGTACAGAACGATACCCGATGTCGTTCCAAGGTTGAGGCTTTCAATCATTCCGAACATTGGAATGCTGATGCACAATTCGCTGCGGCTCACGGCGGTTTCACTTATGCCTCTGGACTCATTTCCAAACCATACCGCCAGCTTAGTGTAACGGGTGTAATCAACATCGTGCAGAATCGCATTCTGCCTTCCGTGAATATGAGGTGAGGTCACCATCGACACGAAACGATTGCTCTCAAGGTGATCTAGACAGTCTGCGGTTGAGTCGAAACGTTTAACAAAGCTCCATTTGATTGCTGAAACTGAGGTTTTTGATAGTGACTTTCGCTCCCGCATCTCCTGCCAATCATCAGGAAGGGCTTTTCTTGAGTCAACGATATACGTTTTCTCAACGCCGAGTGCATTGACGTTGCGAATAACAGTACCGATATTCCGTATATCGTTAGGTTCTTCAATCACCGCGATGAGGTTCTTACAACGATAAGCCCGAATTTCATCGGCTCTTTGACGGATTTTAGTCTTTTGATTGTCAGTCACGTTGCAAACTTGGGTGATGTGTACATGACGCCTAACACCATGTTGAGGGGCTGTAAACGGAGGGTGGGTTTTGCGCGACAATTGGCGAAGCCAATGCGCAAAAACCGCCCGCAGTTTGCAGTCCACTCCAACGAGAAGATGGACTCCTCTTGATCCAACGATATCCTGAACGTGCTGTCGTTCTAACAAGATTAATCAAAGAGGAGTCCATGTCATGGAGCTTAACGCAGTTGCCGTCGATCTCGCAAAGTCCGTATTTCAGCTGTCTTTGGCCGATACAAAGTACCGCGTTCAGTCGCGCAAAAGATTGTCTCGAGCACAGTTTAGAAAGTTCATCTGTACCCAGGCACCCATGCATCTAGTGATGGAGGGCTGTGCCACCAGCCACTACTGGGGTCGGTTTGCTCAATCGCAGGGCCATCAAGTCACCCTGTTGCACCCCAACTATGTAAAACCTTACGTACGTAGAAATAAAACCGACAGTGCAGACGCCGATGCGCTGTTGCGAGCCGTACAAGATCCAGAGCTCAAACCCATACCGGTCAAGAGTGAAGACCACCAAGCGCTGCAGTCGCTACACCGTCTTCGGGAAAGGCTGAAATCAACACGCGTTGCACACCTGAATTGTGCGAGGGCTTTACTGGCCGAGTTTGGTATCTCCTTACCCAAATTGTGTGGAGAAGGGCGCCTGGTAGAAGCGGTCGAGCAAGTGCCAGAGTTGATGAGATCTGCGTTGCTTAATTTTATAGAGCAGAGCAAAACGCTGATGCAGCAACTGAAAGGCATCGATATGCAGCTGACCGCCTTCGCCAAACAAGATCCTATCTGCCAGCAGTTGTTGCCCATGCCTTCGTTGGGCGTCACCACAGTGACAGCGATGGTGGCGAGAGTGCCGGATATCCATGTATTCAGCCGGGGCCGAAGTTTTTCTAACTGGCTGGGAATTACAGCACGTGAACACAGCTCGGGTAACACGCGGCATATGGGGCGTATCACCAAGCAAGGGGACACCTATCTGCGCACCTTGTTGATTCATTGCGCACGTTCTGGATTGCTGCTTATTCGCCGCAAGGTGGCCAAAGAGGAGTCGCTCACCCGTCTAGAACGCTGGGCGTATCAGTTGGAACAACGTGTGGGGCACAACAAAGCTGCAGTTGCATTGGCAAATAAGCAAGCACGGGTCATCTGGGCCATATGGACCCGGGGCACGGCTTTTGATGGGAATGATGCAGAGCGCTTCGCTCACTAGAAATGAATAACCCAACCCTTCAACCAGGAAAGCGTTAGCGATCAGTTAGACAATTACACGGTTCATCCGTGCTACCTACAAGACCGATAACTTGAGTGTTTTATGAAAACGTTCCAACGAGTGGTGTCGGGTAGTGCGGATCTTTCTCTTAGGCCCGCTGGCAAGGCCAGCACAAGGAGGCCGAATACACGACTGGCTACCTGAACCTCTTGTCTAACAAATCAAATAATGCTGGAAAAAAGAAATGAAGTAACTACTTGACCCGAGGAGTCCATACACTACTAGTTAGGGGGAGACTGAAGAAACTTGCAGTTCGATTTGCGAAAGTCAGACTACAGCCAATGAATTGTATTGAAACCATTTATTTCGGCGAGATTGATTTGGGTTTCGAAAGCTTTGCATCGATTTCGTCTAGATACTCGATTACTGAATCGCCCCATTGAGGGTCGAGTTCTCTTACACGCGTGAAGTGAGCTTTTGCATCAGCGTACTTCTCTAGCCTTAGCAATGCCAACCCAAGAAAATACAATGCCCATTTGTCCTGACGGTGAGTTTTAATTCGCCGCTCGCATATGCTGCGGAGCTCCTTGTAACGACTCCGGTCGTAGAGGTCTTGGCACTCACTTTGGAATCTCTTCGATTCCATCGCGGAGTCAGAGGTTAGTTCACTTAATCCTTTCAAAGTGTTGAAGAACGTGACTAACAATAGAATCAGTACGACTAGTACCGCGATTAGTATCCATTTCAGTAGTTGGAGTTCGAATACGACTTCTTTGAGTAAGGAAATTTCCATCTAGCCCCCTAACACCGTGTTGAGTGGCTGTGAACGGAAGGTGGATTTTGCGCGACAATTGGCGAAGCCAATGCGCAAAAACCGCCTGCAGTTTGCAGTCCACTCCAACAAATAGTTAGGGGGCAATCGGAAGACTCTTTGTTACCAATCAAATGCGGTACCCTAAATTTGAACTTAAGCGTCATCCCTAGTCTTTTCAGGAGGTGGGCCGTAGCGTTTGCAGTTGTTGTGCCAGAAGAACCAGAATAGTCCTGTTCCCAGGCTGGAGCAAACAACTCCGTTGAGAACTACCCTCCATGGGAATGATATTAGAGCGCCTGGGTGTTCTGGTGTTCTTAGGTCTTGAACAAGAAACAGCATGAACATCAGGCCACCCCAAAAGAAAGTGCCGTTTGTGATAATGAACCGCCATTTGCCGAACTCGCGCTGTTTTACCCACGCGGCTTCGAACTTTGAATCTAGGTATCCTCTCGCCATGACGCCTAACACCATGTTAACTGGTTGACGAAGATGGCGCGGGTTTTGCGTTTAGCAAAACGCGTGACCTCTTTGGCAATCCAGTTCAACAACTCGTTAGGCGGCAGCATAGTCGTCCTCGATTGCGGAAAGGTATGAATCCCACCACTGGATGGCTTCTTCAACGACTTCTCGGTGATCTTGTCCAGCGAAGGGCCCTTCGTTAATGACGTAGTCGGTCAGTGTGGGCCGCGAAGGCGCAATTTCAGTCACCTCGCCCGTTACGCGATCATAGGAATTTGTACCAGGTCTGACGGTAACGTTGATGCCTGCATTGACTCGATACTCTTTCAATATGTTGTTGCGTTCCTCGTTTATGAAGCTCCAAAATATCTCTGGCTCTGGTCTAGTATTGCGCAGTGCCACCCAGTGCTGATTGATGATCACTCCAAGTTCTTCGTCAGCTTCCGCGTCAACGTTTGCTAAGGCATAGCCGACGGTTCTGAGTAAAGCAACGGTAAGAATCCAGAGCCGACGCCAATCACCCCCAGAGGGATCGGATCTTAGCTCAACCAAGAGACCTCGACATTCATCTAATACCCTTCTGGCCGTTGCGGTCATCTCGCTCTGCCACCTAACACCATGTTAACTGGTTGACGAAGATGGCGCGGGTTTTGCGTTTAGCAAAACGCGTGACCTCTTTGGCAATCCAGTTCAACAACTCGTTAGGCGTCATCTTGAATGTAGGCTCTGATGAACTGTGATTTTGCATCGCGGTATTCTGTCATAGCTTTGCCCTCATACTTCAGTTTTAGGGCGTTGTAACGTGATAGTAGTCCTGGGTTCTTGATCAGCTCATCACGCCAGAACAAAAACCGTTTCTCAAAGATAGTACCGCCAACAAACAGTTGGATAGCGACTTCTTGGCTACCGTGCGACGCTATAAAGGGTTGATATTGATCGGTGCTTAGTGATGCCGTGTTTCTAGAGTATTGTGAGTCTAGTAGTGATAGAGCTTCTCTAAATTTGGTCTCTGGAACGCTAAGACCGATATCTAGATCGCCCTTTGTAACGCTACCCGGTATGGAAGTTGAACCTATGTGATCGATGCTTGCAAACGGGATGAGGGTAGAAAGCTTAGTTTCTATAACCGAGTAGAGAGAGCCGATTTCCTCTTCGATAGCTCCCAATTCCTGAAATCGAACGATTTCCGACATGACGCCTAACACCATGTTGAGGTGCGGCCGTACATTGGGCACGGGTTTTGCGGAAGCGCAGCGTGCAAAACGCGTGCGCAATAGGCCGTCAGCTCCAACAATTCGTTAGGCGTCACTTTGATCTTCTTCGTTGCTTCGATGCAGAATGGTAATCACTGTCGCTTTTCCGTTGTTGGATGTTGATTCTGTAGACATTCCATTGAATTGACGATACCAATCGTTAGCTTGCATTTGATTCATCATTTGATTCCATTGGCTATGGCCTTCGAAGCCGAATGCTTGTATTTCGCATAAGGTTGTTCTGCAGGTTACGTGGTTGATAGAGAATGCTTCTATCAACTCATGTTCAACCACAAACTCTGAGATTATCGATTCCATGATGGGCGCCCAAGTCGAATCTATTTCCTCTAATTCGAGATCGCGATGTAGCTCTGCCACAGTTTTCCTTGGTGTAGATTTCTGCATCAATTCTGCATGCTCATGACTTGTTTGAATCGGTACACCCGGGCTAGTTGTGTTAGCTGAGTTTGGAAGTTCTGACGAATAAACAGGCTCTTCTTGAGGTAACCCAACAGGGTTTGGTTCCAGGGAAGCATTGGGCTCAATACCTACTTCATTTTTTCGAGATTCGTCAGGTTCTGCAGTAGCTTCACTCATAGTGTTGTTTATTGAAGAAAGATCGCTGATATCTTGACTGTTGTCGTTCTCACCAGGCATATACCAATACGCAGAAGAAACTAGTATTCCGAGAAACAGTCCAATCCAAAATTTCATACTTTATCTCCGTATGACGATCTTTCTGTGACGCCTAACACCGTGTTGAGTGGCTGTAAACGGAAGGTGGATTTTGCGCGAGAATTGGCGAAGCCAATGCGCAAAAACCGCCTGCAGTTTGCAGTCCACTCCAACGAGAAGATGGACTCCTCTTGATCCAACGATATCCTGAACGTGCTGTCGTTCTAACAAGATTAATCAAAGAGGAGTCCATGTCATGGAGCTTAACGCAGTTGCCGTCGATCTCGCAAAGTCCGTATTTCAGCTGTCTTTGGCCGATACAAAGTACCGCGTTCAGTCGCGCAAAAGATTGTCTCGAGCACAGTTTAGAAAGTTCATCTGTACCCAGGCACCCATGCATCTAGTGATGGAGGGCTGTGCCACCAGCCACTACTGGGGTCGGTTTGCTCAATCGCAGGGCCATCAAGTCACCCTGTTGCACCCCAACTATGTAAAACCTTACGTACGTAGAAATAAAACCGACAGTGCAGACGCCGATGCGCTGTTGCGAGCCGTACAAGATCCAGAGCTCAAACCCATACCGGTCAAGAGTGAAGACCACCAAGCGCTGCAGTCGCTACACCGTCTTCGGGAAAGGCTGAAATCAACACGCGTTGCACACCTGAATTGTGCGAGGGCTTTACTGGCCGAGTTTGGTATCTCCTTACCCAAATTGTGTGGAGAAGGGCGCCTGGTAGAAGCGGTCGAGCAAGTGCCAGAGTTGATGAGATCTGCGTTGCTTAATTTTATAGAGCAGAGCAAAACGCTGATGCAGCAACTGAAAGGCATCGATATGCAGCTGACCGCCTTCGCCAAACAAGATCCTATCTGCCAGCAGTTGTTGCCCATGCCTTCGTTGGGCGTCACCACAGTGACAGCGATGGTGGCGAGAGTGCCGGATATCCATGTATTCAGCCGGGGCCGAAGTTTTTCTAACTGGCTGGGAATTACAGCACGTGAACACAGCTCGGGTAACACGCGGCATATGGGGCGTATCACCAAGCAAGGGGACACCTATCTGCGCACCTTGTTGATTCATTGCGCACGTTCTGGATTGCTGCTTATTCGCCGCAAGGTGGCCAAAGAGGAGTCGCTCACCCGTCTAGAACGCTGGGCGTATCAGTTGGAACAACGTGTGGGGCACAACAAAGCTGCAGTTGCATTGGCAAATAAGCAAGCACGGGTCATCTGGGCCATATGGACCCGGGGCACGGCTTTTGATGGGAATGATGCAGAGCGCTTCGCTCACTAGAAATGAATAACCCAACCCTTCAACCAGGAAAGCGTTAGCGATCAGTTAGACAATTACACGGTTCATCCGTGCTACCTACAAGACCGATAACTTGAGTGTTTTATGAAAACGTTCCAACGAGTGGTGTCGGGTAGTGCGGATCTTTCTCTTAGGCCCGCTGGCAAGGCCAGCACAAGGAGGCCGAATACACGACTGGCTACCTGAACCTCTTGTCTAACAAATCAAATAATGCTGGAAAAAAGAAATGAAGTAACTACTTGACCCGAGGAGTCCATACACTACTAGTTAGGGGGCAGCTGAATTTGAACACCTGCATAGCTACGATTGTTCCGGTTTACGTTTGTTTAATTTCGAGTAGAAAATAATGAGGACTATCGGTAAAGCTAGAGCTAGCCCTGCAATTATGGCAGCACCAGCATAGTAGCTATCTTGCAGAAAGGTAAAGCCAATAAAAACCGCGAAGCTGGCAAAGGCTAGAACGAATAGAAGCGTGAATAGAGTGCGAGTCCGTTTAGGTTGACTCGTACTTTCTATAAACCTCGAAATTAGGACCCCAGTAATTGCCCCTCCAATTCCGAAAGCGATTGGAATTACTGATTCTAATTCCATGCCGCCTAACACCGTGTTGAGTGGCTGCCGTACATTTGGCAGGGCTTTTGCGGTGAGCGAAGCGAATTGCAAAAGGCATGACGAATAGGCAGCCCACTCCAACTACTCGTTAGGGGGCGGCTGGATGTTCTTGCAGCTTGTTTCATGGATAGCAGATTAATCTAGAATAGTGACTTGAAGCACAGTCAATCGTTAGGCGGCGAGCTTCACGACCTTTAAGGTCGATCAGGAAAAGACTGATAGCACTAAGATGTTGGCGTTGCATGTGTACTTCCTTCAATCGCGCGTTTGATCTTGTTGAGGTTGATTAGCCCAAAACCCCAACCAACACAGGGAAAAGCAACAGCACCTGCTAGAAAAATATACTCGAACTCGAAGCGTTCTTCCTTCCACCCGTCGGAGTAGCCCAATCGTTCGTCTGGCAAATGTGAAATCTGCCAAAGGTTGACTATAGGAAACGTAAGAAAGAGGCATATAAAAACAATCACGAAAAGATTTGGTCGGAAGTAGCCGACTAGTCTGCTACTGGTATTTGAGATGTCTTGAATCGTGCCGATGAATATCGGATTAAACGAATTGTGAAGGTAGATGGGTAATTTGTGGGTTATCTTGATTGTCGTTTCGGTGCTTCGATCTTCGATCCCTTCGATCTTCGAAAGGTGCGTTTTCAGTGCTTGAGTCGCGACAAGAGCTGGTGTCGGATATTCAAGCGCGTACTTTCTAAATGGTAGCATCGACCTCAGCCGCCTAACACTGCGTTAACCCGCAGCCGTTAAGCCCGGCGGTTCGTTTGCGGTGAGCGCAGCGAGCCAAATGCAAACGAAGTGACGGGTAGGCTGTCGGGTTCAACGGGTAGTTAGGCGTCATTAGGCGTTAGCTTTTGAGTATCTAGTTCTTAGTCTAATGACGGCATACAAACTTCCTGATGCTAGACCAGCGAGACCGAAGTCGATCACGAGTTCGAAGATTGGTACTTGCTGTCCTTGGAGGTCTCGAGACAGGTCGAAGTACAGTTGATGCCACCCGAGTACAACGAATGGAATAAGCAGTATGCTGCAGATGGTGCGACCCGCATTTGAGATTGGGCCAGACCGTTTTCCGAGGATAATCGGAAGCCAAAATGGTATGCAAATGCATCCTGCAAGTAGTAGCCAAAACGTTACTGTTATTGGGCGGGCAAGTGTTTCGCCATCTACGGCTACAGAAAAGCCATAGCCAAGGTAGGTAATCGCGGAGACCCAAAAAACGGAGCCAACAGCCAGTAGCAGGGAGGGCATCAACGTCGATTCCTGGGACGGCATCGCTATGACGCCTAACACCATGTTAACTGGCTGCCGTTGGTCGGCGCGAGTTTGCGGCGAACGTAGTGAGCCAATTGCAAACGAAGTGACGGGTAGGCAGTCCAGTTCAACATATCGTTAGGCGTCAGCCGAACTCTCCATGGTGCGAACAGTGTTATCGATTGTCTCGATGTAACCACTTGGGAACTGAGCTTTATTTGCGTTCCACCAAAGTTTACCCCCGGAAGTTGCGAGGATGCCCGCTACAAGTGGACCGAAATTCTTTACCCAGGGCATAGCATCTATCTCCCCGTTCTGCTCTCGATCCCAGTAGTTTAGTGAAATATACAGGAGTTCACTAAGTGCAGCGTTTTGTCGTAGTAATCCAGTCTCATCTAACGATTCGGGACTATGCAGGCTATCGGTAAGGAACTTCGCGAATTCTGGATCTGTTGCTAGAGATATTCGAAGCCCAGAGAATTGCGCAAAGCTGGCGTTGTTTTCAGTTCGTTTAGCCTGACGGTTCTGTTGGCCAATTTGGCGTGCGAGGTAAACAAGTGTGGCGACTACGGCCGCAGCGCCGATAATCTCTCCCATTGCTCCAATAGCATCCCAGTTCATTAGGCTCCCTCCATGACGCCTAACACCATGTTAACTGGTTGACGAAGATGGCGCGGGTTTTGCGTTTAGCAAAACGCGTGACCTCTTTGGCAATCCAGTTCAACAACTCGTTAGGCGTCACTTTGTTTTCTCATAGTTTACCTCGTAGGGCTCGTATCCAGTTGAGCGCCAAAGCTCCCGCAAAGCGTTAACGTCATTCAGTTCGCCAGAGAAGTGTATATCCGCCTCATGACAGAGGGTGAACTCGAAACCTGAGTCCGGATCTTTGATGTATAGGTCAGACTCGCCTAATACGAAGATCCCTTTCTCTTCGCTGTCACGGAGAAAGTCAGCTAAGTCTCCGCCTGCGACCTGGATCTCTCGATAGAGATCCTCGTTTCCAAGATTACAATTCCACCCGTAACTGACGAAGAGTTGGCGCGTTTTGTTCTTGTCTATGAATTGAGTTATGTAAGTAATGGCCTGTCGCATCTCTAAAACGCTTAAAGGTCGACAACGAATCTCGGTATTCACTTCTGTGAGGCCTAACACCATGTTGAGGTGCGGCCGTACATTGGGCGCGGGTTTTGCGGAAGCGCAGCGTGCAAAACGCGTGCGCAATAGGCCGTCAGCTCCAACAATTCGTTAGGCGTCATCGTTGTATTCATAGCGGGTTGCAAGCCTCCAATGGAAAAGAAAAACTAAACAAGAGACGAACAGTGTGATGCTAGAGCCGATTAGACTTTCTAAGGCTCTGGCTTTGAAGTGGTTGTACCCAAACTGTTGTGGCCGACTCGATTCAATAGCGTTTAGTTGTTGTGAGAGAGCCTCTTTTTGCTCTTCTGATATCTGAGGATTATCAACTCTGCTTTCGAGAAGCTGTTGTGTTTGCATCGCAGACTGTAATTGGTACTTGATTTGAGGATGCATCGTTTCTGGGAATGAATACTGCAGCGTGTCATAGACTGCTATGGAAAGAGATATTGAGCCGACCAGCATGGAAGCAAAGCAGACTGATAGTGCGTAGATTCTCACAGACTTGGGTAATGGCTTATTCATGACGCCTAACACCATGTTAACTGGTTGACGAAGATGGCGCGGGTTTTGCGTTCAGCAAAACGCGTGACCTCTTTGGCAATCCAGTTCAACAACTCGTTAGGCGTCATTAGGTTCACCTATCTGTTCTTCGGTTTTTCTAAGATTAGTTCAACCTTTCTGCGTTGTTCTTGCGTCAACCCTTCCGACGCCATTTCGCTTTGTATGTTCTGGACGTCAATATGATTTTGTTTATCTGTCCATATCGTACCTCGATCATTCGTGTAAGGGATGTTTGCCGCTTCCAATAAATTCATAAACTCTTCGTTCGCCACATCATCTACGTATTCGATTCCGTCGTGGGTTAGATGGTTCGGTGCCCCGCTGGTCAGAAGCAATGCTTCGATGAAAGCCTCTTCATCTTCTATTCTAGAGCAGATCGAATCCGGAGTGGTTCGATACGGTATTCCTTTTTTATCGAGGAGCTCCTTCAATTTCGCGATTTGTGGAGGTTGATCCATTGCGATGGTGTATTCCTGATTAGTACAAACACGATCACACCCAGCAAGAAGAGCTATTAGGATGGGTAGCAGCCGCATGACGCCTAACACTTATTACACGACAAAACGTCGTGATAAAGAGACGTGTAATCCATAAAACCCATTATCAATTTTCCATTCTCTCACACCAGACCTGGCTTTCAGCCTGATTACTTTCTAAACCAAAATCAATACGCTATTTCCGGTCCTTCCTCTTCAGAGTTGAACATTTGCCATCTAACGATCCAGGTTCTCCACCTAAATTACTAGACCAGGTTCGCTACCGTATACGTAGGCTTGGGATGGCAAAGCGTACAGAGTATGCCTATGTGGGCTGGATTCGACGCTTCATCTTAGCCAACAATAAACGCCATCCATCAGAGCTGGGTAAGCGCGAACTGGAAGCATTCCTTACCAGAATAGCCGTTCAGGACCGGGTAGCACCATCCACCCAGAATCAGGCGCTGTCGGCGCTATTGTTCCTCTACAAGGAAGTTCTGCATATTGAGGTGCCCTGGCTGGTAGACGTACGTCGGGCAAAAGCGCGCGATTATCTGCCGGTTGTGTTGACGCGAGATGAAATTCAGGCGTTGCTGGGCGAGTTGTCAGGGGTCCATCATCTGGCCGCGAGCTTGCTGTATGGCACAGGTATGCGGCTGATGGAATGCCTTCGGCTGCGCATTAAAGACCTGGATTTCGAGCGTTCGGAAATAACGGTACGGTTAGGTAAAGGCGGCAAAGACCGTCGAACACTTTTCCCTGAATCATTGCAACCCGCACTTCGCGCCCAGATGCGCGATGCCAAACATCTGCATGAAAACGACCTGGCCCTGGGCTTCGGAGAAGTGTGGTTACCCGATGCGCTGGCGCGCAAATATAAGAACGCCGCCAGAGAGTGGGGTTGGCAGTATGTCTTCCCGGCTGCTACTCGCAGCATTGACCCAAGAAGCGGCATTGAGCGGCGCCATCATCTTGGCGAGGCTCAGTTGCAGCGGGCGGTTAAACGCGCGGCCAAACTGGCGCGCATACACAAAAAAGCAACCTGTCATACATTGCGTCACTCGTTCGCAACGCATTTGCTCGAGCGGGGTTACGACATTCGCACGGTGCAGGAACTGTTGGGCCATTCAGACCTTGCCACAACGCAGATTTACACTCATGTACTGGGCAAGGGTGCAAACGCGGTCCGCAGTCCTCTCGATATCTTGTGATGAATGTTGATAGTTTATCTAAAATATACACATGGTGATTCCAGTGAGGACGAATATTGTCATCGACGACGATTTGCTGGCCGAAGCGCTCGAAGCAACAGGTGCAAAATCCAAACGGGAGGTAGTGGAACTCGGGCTTGCCATGTTGGTGAAGCTGTCACGACAGGAACGCGTCAAAGAATTTCGAGGAAAGTTGAGGTGGCAGGGCGATCTCGACACGATGCGAGATTCAGTAATCCGACTTTGTGTTTAATGATCCGATCATTAGTATTCAACATGAGGGTTACCTCTACATGGTTTTAATGGATTGGTTTGCACCTTCATCAAAACCGGTAACCCTCAATTTTTCAATCAATGTGTCAGATCAGGTCTGAACTACTACACATTGATGCATCTATACCCTTACTTTTCTCAGATCGTGACTTTTCTTTTATGACCGAACATCTGGGCTTGGTGCAAGCGCTCCCAAACTGAGCTGCTGCTCAGTCCAGATACTTATCCGTCACCGCACCTTCACTGGCGCTGGTCACCAGTTTGGCGTATTTCGCCAACGTACCACGAGTAGTATAAGGCGCGGGGCGCTGCCACTGGCTTTTGCGTTGTTCTAGGGTTGCGTCATCCACATGCAGCACCACTGTTTTGGCTTCAGCATCCACAGTGATCTGGTCACCATCCTCCACCAGAGCAATCGGGCCGCCTTCGAATGCCTCTGGCGTCACGTGACCAATGACAAAACCACGCGAGCCACCTGAAAAGCGGCCGTCTGTCAGCAGTGCCACATCGTTAGATAAGCCGCGCCCATTGATCGCGCTGGTGGGGCTCAGCATTTCCCGCATGCCGGGACCGCCTTTAGGGCCTTCATAGCGAATAATGACAACGTCGCCCGCCTTTACCGTGCCATCCATAATCGCGGCCATGCCGGCCTCTTCACCATGGAAACATCGCGCGGTTCCGGTGAAGGTTAGACCCTCGTGTCCGGTGATCTTGGCAACGGCGCCTTCGGGTGCAAGGTTGCCACGTAAAATTACCAGATGGCTGTCTTTCTTTATGGGGTTGCTCATTGGGCGGATAATTTTCTGCTCCGCAGGGTAGTCCTCTACATCTGCCAGGTTATCTGCAAGGGTTTTGCCGGTTACCGTCAGGCAGTCGCCATGCAGCAGGCCTTCGTTAAGCAGCCGCTTCATCAGGGGTTGAATACCACCGATGGCAATCAGCTCGCTCATGGCATAAACCCCGGCTGGCCGCATATCCGCCAGTACAGGCACCCGTGCTCCAATGCGGGTGAAATCATCCAGCTCTAATGGAATACCGGCTGCATGCGCAATGGCCAGAAGATGCAGCACCGCGTTGGTGGAGCCTTCCAGGGCAATGGTGATGGTGATTGCGTTTTCAAACGCTTCCCGGCTCAGCATATCGCTGGGCTTCATGCCCAACTTGATCAGGTTGCGTACCGCAGCGCCGGCGTTATAGCTGTCTTGTTTCTTGGCATCGCTGATCGCGTTTTGTGCGGAACTGTTGGGCAGCGACAAGCCGAGCGCTTCCAGCGCGGAAGCCATGGTATTTGCGGTGTACATGCCACCACAGGAACCCGGTCCTGGAATGGCAGTCGACTCCACTTCTTTGAGTTTGATATCAGACAGATTCCCCGCGGCATGCTGTCCAACCGCTTCGAAAACGGAAACAATATCCCGCCGCTCTGCACCTGGCATAATTGTGCCGCCGTAAACAAAAACCGCTGGACGGTTCATGCGGGCGATCGCGATGCCGCAGGCGGGCATGTTTTTGTCACAACCGCCAATCGCTACAAAACCATCGAACCCCTGCGCGCCAACGACGGCTTCGATGCTGTCCGCAATGATTTCACGGGAAACCAACGAATAGCGCATGCCCGGGGTGCCCATGGAAATGCCATCCGATACGGTAATGGTATTGAACAGCACCGCTTTGGCGCCAGCATCGTCAGCACCTTTCACAGCCTCATCAGCCAGTGTGTTGATGTGCATGTTGCAAGGCGTCACCATGGACCACGTTGAGGCCACACCAATCTGCGGCTTCTTGAAGTCTGCTTCAGTGAAGCCCACTGGGTACAGCATTGCGCGGCTGGGTGCTTGTTCTACGCCATCAACAACAATGGATGAATAGGGTCTTTCGTCGGCCATGCGGGCTCCTTGCTTTTATAAGGTCTTAACCATCACCGCTGAATTGCGCTGCCAGTTATATAACATCTGTTTCTGTTCGGGTAACTGATCCGGGGTAGCATCGGTAAAACCCTGTTCTAAAAACCAGTCTCTTGTCTGTGTAGTTAGTACAAAAAGTGTGTTCACGTTGTTGTTGCGCGCGGTTTCCTCAGCGGCTGCAAGCAGGCGTGCACCAATACCATTGCCGACCTGATAGTTCTCGTGTACGCCAACACAGGCAAGTTCTGCTTGTGCGCCATAGGGATATACCGCACAGCAGCCGACGACAATGCCGTCCAGTTCCGCCACCAGAAAATTATCTATCTCCTGTTCCAGTCGATCGCGCTCCCGGCGCACCAGAGCGCCGGATTCTTCCAGCGGGCGAATGACCTCCACAATGCCTGCAACATCTTCCCGTGTTGCGGTCCGAACCCCTTTATGCTGTTGTTCTACCACTTGTGTGCCGATGCCTTCGGCGGTAAACAGTTCCGCCAGCAGAGCACCATCATCAGTGAAAGGCACCAGGTGAGATTTTGTGACGCCACGTCGAACGGCTTGTTGCAAATAGCGCAGTCGCGTAGCATTTGCGTCGTTTGTCGTGGCCAGCGCCTGTTCCAGGCTGCCCGGAGTCACGGTGCTGATCCGGTGTCCGTGGTCGTCGCTCAGGTGAGCTACCTCATCAAAAAAGATCAGTTTGTCCGCTTGTAGCGCAATCGCAATCTCTGCCGCGACTTCCTCCGCGGGCAGGTTGAAAACCTGCCCTGATGGCGAATAGCCAACCGGTGATTGAACGATCAGGGCACCGCCATCCAGGCTGGTTTTTATGCGGCGGGTTTCAACGCGTCGTACGCTGCCAGTGAACAGATGGTCCACGCCATCCAGAATACCCATGGGCTGTGCGGTCACAAAATTTCCGGAAATCACGGGAATGTCGACTTTGTGCAGAGGTGAGTTAGGCAGACCGGTTGAAAACAGTGCCTCCAGGCGCGTCCGCAACTGGCCGTTGACTGCGGTAATGGTCGACATGGCCAGTTCGTCAGTCACCCGGCGGTGACCATGGTAAAAAGATTCGGGTAACGCCCGCTCTATCTGCGGACGCCCACCGTGTACCAGAATCAGTCGTACGCCCAGAACATGTAACAGCGCCAGGTCGTGCACCATGTTCGCGAGGTTGACATGTTCAAACGCCTCACCCGGCACCAGCACCACAAAAGTCCTGTTGCGATGCGCGCTGATGTAAGGGGTTGAGCCACGGAACCACCGTGCATAGGTAGAAGTTTCCATCTCTTTCAGCTCATGCAGTAACGTGCGATCACTTGTCGCAGGGTGTCCTGTGCAGCGCTGATCTGATCACGCGCAAGATATTCGTTGGGCTGGTGTGCCTGATCGATGCTGCCAGGTCCCCACACGACGGTTTCCATGCCAAGACTCTGCAGGAAATGTCCTTCAGTGCCAAATGCAACCGTGCCGGGCGCCACGCGGGAGTGTGTCGCCAGCGTCTGCACCAGATCACCCTGCAGGTCGGACTCAAATGGCGGTACGGGAGGGTACTGGGTAGTGACAGTCAGCGCGGTGCCGCACTGGGCGATGGCGTTCTGTAGGCGCTCCTGCAGGCGTTTTATGGTTTCGTTGGTGTCCATGCCGGGTAGCAGGCGCATATCAATCTGCAGTTCGGCGTGGCTGCATATGCGATTCGGGCTGTCCCCAGCGTGCATACAACCCAGATTCATGGTGGGTACCTGCACCTCAAAGGCGGGGTTGATGTGGTCATTGGCCAGTTCCTGGCGAAACGCAATCAGGTCGCTCATGACTTTATGCATGGAGTCCAGCGCGTTGCAACCCAGGTCCGGATTTGAGGAATGTCCGGATGCGCCCTGTAACCTGATGGAAATAAACGCGATACCTTTGTGCGCGTACACCGGCATCAGGCCGGTAGGTTCGCCAATAATGCCGTAGCTGGCTTTGGGTTTACCGCTTTCGACCAGATAACGCGCACCTGCCATGGAAGATTCTTCGTCAGAAGTGGCAACAATGGTCAGCGGCGCGCTGAGTTTTTTATTAATAAAAGTGTTGGCCGCCTCTAAAGCCACTGGGAAAAAGCCTTTCATATCGCAGGCGCCCAGGCCGTACAGCTTATTGTCTTTTTCGGTCATGGTGAACGGATCGGTCTGCCATTTGGTTTCATCGAAAGGCACCGTGTCGGTGTGCCCGGCGAGCACCAGACCACCTTCACCGGAGCCCAGCGTCGCAACAAGGTTGGCTTTGTGGGGTGCATCAGGCAAAGGCATCAGTTCGGTTTGAAATCCCAGGGTGTCAAGCCAGTTGGCCAGGTGCTCGATCACCCGCAGGTTGCTGCGATCAATGGCGGGTGTCAGCGAGCTGACCGAGGGCTCGCTGACCAGGGTTGCCAGCATGTCGTCAAATTTGGGTAACACGCATTTTTCCCGCGTGGGGTAGTTGTCCCACAGCTGTTAAAGAGGGCGGCTATTGTAGTCCCAAGATCTGCGTAATTACACTTAAGTGGTTTAAATAAAAGAGTTTTTTGCGCTGTGATGTGGGTCTAATCTGCCGCGCGAATGGCTTGCAAAACACGCTCTGAAGCGGATACTGCGGTAATCACGTTTCAGCATGTATGGACAACTGCTTGGCTAGTTCACCGCAATCGCAATCTCCGGGCTTATCTTCCGTGCCCAAAGGCACCCCCTCCGGTGGGGCAGATGTTGCCCCTGTGGCCAGCAATAAGGTCGACAAGACGCCCATTCTGACCACGACGCGGGGCTTCGGCGGCAATATCTTTGACAGTGGGCAGGAGCTGTTGCTTGACCTGCCAGTGCTGCTTGAAGCTATTGTTGAAGATGGGTTTATCGGCCGGCGCCAGGCCGAAGATATTCTCATCGCCCAACGCACGCAGAAAGAGCTCAGCATGCACCCGCTGGAGATCATTGCCAGCCGCGAGTACGAAAACCGTCACTCAGCTGCCAAAAAAGCCCTGGACCTTGAAACCCTCACTATCTGGCTCAGTCAGCGGGTGAATCAGCCCTATGTGCGCATAGATCCACTGTCCATCAACGTAAATGCGGCCACCGAGGTCATGTCTTACGCCTTTGCTCAGCGCCACAACATTCTGGCGATTGAGGTAGCCGATGATTATGTCGTTGTCGCCAGCGGCCAGCCTTACATGTATCAATGGGAATCAATGCTCACGCAGACACTGCGTGGCCGTCGTATTCGCCGTGTAGTGTGTAATCCTGCGGACCTCACCCGCTACCAGTTGGAGTTCTACACCATTGCCCGTTCCGCCGCCAAAGCGGAAGAGGCCGGCATGGAAGTCACCACCATCACCAACTTCGAGCAGATGCTCGAGTTAGGTTCGATGAAATCACCCGAGGCCAACGATGCCCACGTGGTGAACATTGTCGACTGGCTGCTGCAGTACGCGTTTGATCAGCGCGCCAGCGATATTCATATTGAACCCCGGCGCAACAAAGGCCTGATCCGTTTTCGCATCGACGGCGTGTTGCATCACGTCTACGAGTTACCCAAAGCCGTAAACGCGGCGGTCACCAGCCGCTTGAAAATACTGGGTCGTATGGATGTGGCTGAAAAACGCCGCCCGCAGGACGGTCGGGTCAAAACCGTGGGTCAGGATGGCAATGAAATTGAATTGCGGCTGTCGACCTTGCCGACTGCGTTTGGTGAAAAGATGGTCATGCGCATCTTCGATCCCGACGTACTGCTGCGCAGCTTTCAGGAACTGGGTCTGTCCGGCGACGACTACAAGCGCTGGCATGAAATGACCCATGCCTCCAATGGCATTGTGCTGGTCACCGGGCCGACGGGTTCGGGTAAGACCACCACCCTGTACAGCACGCTGAAGCAGCTGGCCACCAACGAAGTCAACGTCTGTACCATTGAAGACCCTATCGAGATGGTGGAGCCTGCCTTTAATCAGATGCAGGTGCAGCACAATATTGATGTCGATTTTGCCTCCGGTGTGCGCGCCCTGCTGCGCCAGGACCCGGACATCATCATGGTGGGTGAGATCCGCGATCTGGAAACCGCTGAAATGGCCATTCAGGCGGCGCTGACCGGCCACCTGGTGATTTCAACCCTGCACACCAACGATGCGCCCACCGCCGTATCCCGCCTGCTTGACCTCGGTGTGCCGCCCTACATGATCAAAGCCACCGTGCTGGGTGTCATGGCCCAGCGCCTGGTGCGCACTCTGTGTCCCCATTGCAAGGTGGAAGAAGCGGTGGACCTTGAAGCCTGGCAGTTGATGACCCGGCCTTTCAAGGTGAAACCGCCGGCAAAAGTTTATGCCCCTCAAGGCTGCCTTGAATGCCGTGATACCGGCTACCTTGGCCGTATGGGCATTTACGAAATCATGCCCATGAACAACAAGGTCCAGGCCGCGATCAGCGGTGATGTCAATCTGGAGAATATTCGTAAGGCGGGATTCTCTCAGGGCATGCGTACCCTGCGCCTGTCCGGAGCGCAAAAAGTTGGCGCGGGCCTGACAACCATTGCAGAGGTCCTGCGGGTATCCCCCGCGTCCCAGGATACCTGATCGTTCAGCCCGGATGATGTGCGGGGTTGCTGTATTGGTGAGCCCATTTATGGTGCAATACCGCGCTTTGGTTCCACCTAGTAGAAGTGAATGACAAATCCGAATTTTGCCGACCGTGATGGTTGGATATGGATGGACGGCGAGTTAGTGCCCTGGCGTGAAGCTAAAGTCCATGTGTTAACCCATACCCTGCACTACGGGCTGGGCGTCTTCGAAGGCGTGCGTGCCTACAATACCCCGGCGGGTCCCTGTATTTTCCGTCTGCAGGAGCATACCCAGCGGCTGTTCAATTCCGCTCATATTCTCGCTCTGAAAATTCCTTTCACCCAGGCCGAGGTGAGTGAGGCTCAGCGAGAGGTGTTCAGAGCCAATGAACTGGACGAAGGGTATCTGCGACCCATGGCGTTTCTCGGCAGTGAAGGCATGGGTTTACGTGCGCAGGGGTTGCAGGTGCATTTGAGTATTGCGGCGTGGCCCTGGCCCAACTATATGGACGCAGACGCCACTGAAAAGGGTATCAGGGTCCGCACATCGTCGTTCACCCGGCACCATGTCAATATCACCATGTGCAAAGCCAAATCCAACGGCAACTACACCAATTCAATTCTGGCGCTGCAGGAAGCGCTGGAATCCGGTTGTGATGAAGCCCTGCTGCTCGATAACGAAGGTTATGTGGCCGAAGGCAGTGGTGAGAATGTATTCCTGGTGAAAAATGGCGAGTTACACACGCCGGAGCTTACCTCCTGTCTGGCCGGTATTACCCGCGACACAGTGTTTGCGTTAGCTCAGGAGCAGGGGCTGAAAATACATGAGCGCCGCATCACTCGTGATGAGGTCTATATTGCGGACGAAGCCTTCTTTACCGGCACCGCTGCCGAAGTGCTGCCCATCCGCTCCCTCGACAACCGCACCATTGGTTCCGGTAAACGGGGTCCGATTACGCAGCTGTTACAAAGCACCTATTTTGCCCAGGTGCGCGGCCAACGTGACGCCTTTCCTCAATGGCTCTCGCCGGTGGCGTGAAAGCCCTTATAATCGCGCCAGCCTGGGTGGGCGACATGGTCATGGCCCACTCGCTGCTTCAGCTGTTGGCGGCGCAGCACAATAATATACAGCTGCATGTTCTGGCGCCGCCGGCAACGGCTGCGCTGGCCACCCGAATGGCCGAGGTGCACGAGGTGCACAGCCTGGAGGTCGGCCACGGGCAATGGCAGCTGGGTCGACGTCGACAGGTAGCCGAACGATTGCGTCAGCTGGGTTTTGAACGTGCTTACGTGCTGCCCAACAGTTGGAAATCTGCTCTGGTACCTTTCCTGGCACGCATTCCCGAACGTATTGGCTGGCGCGGTGAAGCCCGGTTCGGGTTGCTCAATCGCCAGCGTCTGCTGGATAAAGAGGCTTATCCGTTGATGATAGAGCGGTTCATGGCGCTGGCCAGCGATACCTGGCAGCTGCCTGAACAGCCATACCCCTTACCGCGCCTGGTAGTGGATGATGAAAATCTGCAACGGGCTCTGCAGGCATTTGCGCTGCAGCCGGACAACGTGGCCATCCTGTGTCCTGGCGCTGAATTTGGTGAAGCCAAAAAGTGGCCTGCGCAGCACTATGCAGACGTGGCCAGGCAGCTGCTGAACAAAGGTCAACAGGTCTGGCTGTTGGGTTCTCCGAAAGATGTTGACGATTGTGCGGCAATTGCAGAACTTGCGCCGGGGGTTGAAAACCTGGCCGGCCATACCTCGCTGGTGGATGCCATAGATCTGTTGTCTGTGGCGGAACAGGTCATCTGTAATGATTCCGGTTTAATGCACGTCGCCTGCGCGCTGGGTAAGCCTACCCTGGGCATCTTTGGTTCGACATCAGCGGAGTTTACGCCGCCGCTGGGTCCCCGGGCGCAGGTGGTTGAGCTTGAAATGGGCTGCCGGCCGTGTTTTCAGCGGACGTGTCCGCTGGGGCATTTAAACTGTCTGCGGCAGCTTACCCCGCCGCAGGTGATTGCCCGTCTGGGTGATGTATAGGCATGCGCGTTCTGCTCATAAAAATGTCGTCCCTTGGCGATGTGGTACACGCATTGCCTGCGGTGAGTGATGCAGCTGCACACGGCATTACCTTTGACTGGGTGGTGGAAGAAGCATTTGCAGATATTCCGGCGTTACATCCAGCGGTGCATCAGGTGATCCCCATTGCCTGGCGTCGCTGGCGCAAAAACCTGCAAGCAAGTTCAGCGGAAATGTCAGCGTTTCGCAAAACACTTGTCAGCACGCCCTACGATCTGGTCATCGATTCTCAGGGGTTGATTAAAAGTGCCCTGGTCAGTGTCCTTAGCCGGGCAAGGAAACACGGTTTTTCGCATACCACTGCGCGGGAGCCCTGGGCTGCTTTTTTCTACGGTAAGGGTCACCGGGTTGAGCTTGGCCAGCATGCCATTGATCGACAGCGCCAGCTGTTTGCTGCGGCGCTCGGCTATGCCTATAACCCGCAGGTGTTGCCCGCGGTTGGCACCGCCGTTCGGGCCAGTGAACGCAGCAGACAGGTATTTCTGTTACACGGCACAACCTGGGCAACAAAACACTGGCCGCCAATGATGTGGCAGGCACTTGCGCAGCAGATCAGTGCCGCAGGATATGAGCCGGTGCTAACCTGGGGTGATGATGTTGAACGGCAGCGCGCCGAGCAGATTGCTCAGGCCAGCGGTGCTCATCTGCAGGATCGTATAGCGCTGAAACTGCTGGCACCGCGGTTGGCGCGCAGCGCCTGTGTGATTGGTGTGGATTCAGGCCTTACTCATCTGGCGGCGGCGCTGGGTGCACCTACGCTGGGTGTGTACGGTCCCACCGATGGGGTGTTAACGGGCTGTCGCGGCCCACACGCGAAGATTCTGCAATCCGATTTCGCTTGTGCACCGTGCCTGTCCAGCAGTTGTCGATATCGTGGCGCGCCGCAACAGTGGCAGTCGCAGAACGTCTCGCCACCCTGTTTTGCTCAACTGAGTCCTGCGTTAGTCTGGCAACACGCACGTAACCTTATGAGGCAGGGCTGATGCGTTTTGCCTTCTGCATTTTCAAGTATTTTCCTTATGGTGGCATTCAGCGCGACATGATGAAAATGCTCAGGGAATGTAAGCGGCGGGGACACCAGGTTAAAATATTTACGCTGCGCTGGCAGGCGCCACCTGATGCTGACCTTGAACTTGAGGTGATTCCAATTTCCGGCCTTGTCCGGCATCGCCAGTATGAGCGATTTGCCGAAGCGGTGAATAAAGCGGTAGCCGCAGACAACTTTGATCTGGTGCTGGGTTTCAACAAGATGCCCGGGCTGGACGTCTACTATGCGGGTGATTCCTGTTACATAGAAAAAGCGTTTTCCCAGCGCAGTGCCGCCTATCGTCTGCTGCCTCGTTTCAAAAGTTTTGTGGCCGCTGAGCGGGCGGTATTTGAAGCGGCAAGTAATACCGAAATCCTCACCATCTCCAATATCGAAGTACCACTGTACCGACAGCACTATCGAACCCCGGCTGAACGCTTTCACCCGCTGCCGCCGGGTATCGAGCGGGATCGTGTGGCGCCGGATAACGTAGCTGAAATCCGCGCTGAATTCCGGCGCGAATTCGGTTTAACCGACGATCATCTGATCATTCTGTTTGTCGGCTCGGGTTTTATAAAAAAGGGGTTGGACCGCGCTTTGCTGGCTGTTGCTGCGTTACCGAACGAGCTGCGTGATCGCGTGCGTATGTATGTCATAGGGCGCGACAAAAGTGATGCGTTTGAGCGCATGAGTATGCGTCTGGGGCTGTCGTCGCAGGTCACGTTCTTTGCCGAAGGGCGTGATGACGTACCGCGCTTTCTGTTCTCAGCGGATGCGCTGCTGCACCCTGCTTACGATGAAACAGCGGGCATGGTTATCATTGAAGCGATGCTGGCGGGGTTGCCGGCGCTGGTAACACGTAATTGTGGTTATGCAAAGCACCTCAGTGAAACAGATGCCGGGATTGTCCTGCCGCTGCCTTTTTCTCAGGTCGCTTTGAACGAAGCGTTGGTTGATTTGTTAACATCTTCCAGGCGCAGTACCTGGCGCGCCAATGGTCTGGCTGCAAAACATCAGAGCACCCTGTTTGAACTGGTGCCCAAGGCGGTGGATCATCTTGAGCGCTTTGCCCGCGGCAGTCGTCCGCTGCTGGTCTTTGTACTGTTTCGTTATTTTGCTTACGGCGGCCTGCAGCGGGATTTCATGCGGATAGCCCAGGCAGCGTACGAACGCGGTTATGAAATCCTTATTTATGCCACCGCCTGGGAAGGTGAGCGGCCCGCACATTTTCAGGTGGTGATCATTGATGCCCCGGGCGTATCCAATCACAGCCGTTACCTGAGTTTTTCCGAACGTATGCATGAAGATGCGAAGTGGCGTCAGCCCGCCGCGATTGTCGGTTTCAACCGCATGCCGGGATTGGATGTGTATTATGCAGCGGACTCCTGTTTTGAGCACAAAGCCCGCAACATGCGTACCGCGATGTATCGCCGCACCGAGCGCTATCGGGTCATGTCGGCGTTTGAGCGCGCTGTGTTTGGCGACCAGTCAGATACCGACATCATGTTGATCGCCCAGAGCCAGCGCGAGCAGTTCCAGCGCTATTATCAAACCCCGGACGAACGGTTGACCATGCTGCCTCCGGGAGTCAGCAAAGATCGGATGCGCGCGGACAACTGGCAGATGCAGCGACAGGCGGTGCGTGCTGAATTCGGCATTTGCGATGATGAACATCTGCTCCTGCTTATCGGTAGCGGGTTTGTCACCAAAGGCCTCGATCGGGCACTCCTGGCGCTTGCTGCTTTGCCTGACGCGCTGCTCGGTTGCACAAAGCTGCTGGTCATTGGCGAGGATAACCCGCGACAGTTTCTGCGTCAGGCGCGCAGTCTGGGCGTTGCAGACCGCGTCACCATAGTCAGAGGCCGGGACGATATCCCTGCGGTTCTGCAGGCTGCGGATCTCATGGTTCATCCTGCTTATATGGAAAGCGGTGGCATGGTGCTGGTTGAGGCCGTCATTGCAGGTCTGCCGGTGATTGCCTCTGGTGTCTGTGGGTTTGCACATTTCATCACTGAAGCGGAGGCTGGCATTGTGCTTGATGAACCTTTTACTCAGGCGCAGCTCGACAAAACTGTTGTAGATATCCTGCAGAATCCAGCCCGGCGCCGGCAATGGTCTGACAATGGCGTACTTTTTGGCCGGAATAATGAGCAACTCTACGATATGCCCGAGCGGGCCATGCAGGTCATTGAAGCCAGCGTAGCCAAGGTGCGGGCGCGTAATAAGGCAGCCTTCGAAAATCACCTCCTGTCTCTGCAGGTGCGCTGAATGACTTATCTGCGCGAGGACATCAGGTGTTTATGGCAGGACAGGGACCCTCTGGAAGCAGCCTTTGGGCTGCAGGGGGAAGTGTTCCGGGATGTGCCCGGACGTCGTACCCTGCGTGTCCAGCTGGGTGAAAAAATCTATTTTGTGAAACTGCATTACGGCATCGGCTGGACGGAAGTGATCAAGAACTGGCTGCAGCTGAAGTGGCCGGTTATCGGCGCCAGGAATGAGTTTGTCGTGTGTCGAGCGTTGCAGAAAGAACAGATCCCCGCGCCTGTACCGGCAGCTTTTGGCGCATCATCTGGCAGCATGGCAGCACAGCGTTCTTTTGTTTTAAGTGATGAGCTTGCGGGTTTCACCAGTCTGGAAGACATCACGGACAGTTGGGGGGATAATCCGCCAAGCCCCATCGAACGCCAACGATATCTTTATGCAGTGGCACATTTTGCGCGACGCTTTCATCAGGCTGGATTTATCCATCGTGACTTTTACATCTGCCATCTGCTTGCAGACGATGCTCGCCGGGCAGAGGGAGAAGTGTCGCTGGCGGTACTGGACCTGCACCGCGCACGGCGCTTTGCCAAAGTGCCTTTTCGCTGGTTGAAACGGGATCTGGCGGCGCTGTTGTTTTCCAGCCTGGACCTGGGTTTCAACCACAGGGACTGGCTGCGCTTTATTGCCATCTATAGTGGTAAACCCGCGTCGGTAGCGTTACGGCAGGATGCGGCGCTATGGCGGGCGGTGCGGGAACGCGCAGATAAGCTGTATGTCGAAGGGTTGCGCAAAGGCATCGTGAAGGGTCTTTATACACCATGAAGTTTTCTGCAGAAGGCCTGGCCTCGGTTGGACGTGATCTGGTTGCTCCGTTTGTGGTGGACGTCTGTCTCGACCCGGACGACAGTCTCGCAGACCAGACCACAACCGAGCTGGTTTTCACATCAGTCGCCCGTGTTCTGCCCGGCCGCCGGGTCAGTGGTCTGGCGACCCACGCCGGTGTGAATGTGTTTGCGAAGGTGTTTTACGGCAACAATGCCCGCCGTTACTGGCAGCGCGAACTGCTTGGCGCGCGGCGGTTGCGAGCTGCAAACGTAAACACGCCCCAGGTCCTGGCCAGTGGCGCAAGTGCAGACGGAGCTGCCTTTGTGGTGTTGTTCGAGCCTTTACACGAACCACACAATTTAAGTGATGGCGACCTCGAAGATATGCTCGCAGCAGTGCAGTTACTGGCGGATATGCATGACGCCAATCTCGTGCAGACGGATGTGCACATTTTCAATTTTCTGCGTCATGAAGGCCGTTACTTTGCCGTGGATACCGATGGGATTCGCAGGGCTCATTTACTGCGCCAGCATTTTACCAACCTGGCGGTATTACTGGCCCAGCGTGCGCCGCTGGCAGACGGAGATATCGGTGAAATATGGGCGGCGTACAGTGCGGCGCGCGGTGCCTATGTCAGCCGTATGGGTTCTGCGGCACAGTTACGTAAACTCACGGAAAAAGCCCGTCAGCAGCGGATACGCCGTTATCTGAAAAAAACTCAGCGTCAGTGCACAGAGTTTGTTCATCAATCGACTATACGCTTTAACTTTCTGTGTGCTCGGGATCATTATGCCCGTCTGCAGCGATTCATGCTGTTCCCTGAATCTTTTGTTGGCGACGGCACTCCGTTGAAACTGGGTAACAGTTCTACTGTGGTGAGAATCAGGGTCGAAGGTGTGCCTTACATTGTTAAACGCTACAACATCAAAGGCCCGATGCATCGGATACGTCGCTGGTTTAAACGGCGCGCGCGGCACGCGTGGTGTAACGGCCATCTGCTGGCGTTTCTGAATATCGCGACCGCAAAACCCGTGGCGCTGCTGGAGCTGCGCCGGGCCTGGTTGAACGATGTCTGCTATCTTGTTATGCCCGATTGCGGCGAGCGCAATCTGGGTCAGGCCCTGGTGAACCAGCCAGAGGCGTTCGAGCAGCTTGCGGAGCCGACGCTGGTCCTTCTGCAAGGTTTGAAAGCAGCTCGACTGCAGCATGGTGATCTAAAGGCCACAAATTTTGTCATCGACGAAGACGACGTGCGCCTGATCGACTATGACGCGGTAACTGCTGGCGATAATGCGCGTGATTTACGCCGCTTCCTGGCAAACTGGGATGACCGGCCGGCGCTCAAAGCGCAATGGCAACGTGCCATGGTGGAAGCCGGTTTATGATCGTACTGGGTTTGTCCGGGGCTTTAAGGCACGATGCGTCCGCGGCACTGGTGATCAATGGTGAAACCGTGGCCGCCGCCGAAGAAGAACGGTTTACCCGCAGCAAGCATGCTAAGAACCAGTGGCCCGAGCAGGCAGCCCGCTATTGTCTGGCAGAAGCTGGGTTAGCAGCACAGGACGTTGATTGTGTTGCTTTTCCTTATGCGCCGATCAGCCTGTTTGACAAAGCCCGGTGGGCTTATGCGTCCCGTTACTGGTATGCACCGGATCGAGCGCTGGATGCGCTGTTTAACGGCAACCGCAGATTTCGCAGCCATCGACGAGCCATTCTGGCGCTCGGCGAACAGCTGGGCATCAACTGGCGCAGAACACGCTTTGAGCCTGTAGAGCATCACCTTTCGCATGCCTCGAGTGCCTATCATCTGTCAGGCTTTCAGGGCAAAACCGCCATTCTGGGTGTGGATGGCAAAGGCGAGTACGCCACGACTTTTTTTGGTTACGGCGAAGGCGGCGAGATCCACACACTCAAAGAGTTTTATGACCCGGATTCATTAGGCGGTATCTATGGCGCGCTCACCGAATATCTTGGTTTTGAGATGCTTGATGGCGAATACAAGGTCATGGGGATGGCGCCTTATGGAGATCCAGACAAATATGATTTGTCGCGCCTGATTCTACCCGCTGGTGATGGCTTCAAAGCCAACACACAATACGTCAATGTGGTTGGTCTGCGTCGCCATAAAGATAACGGCCAGGCCTTTTATTTCAGCGATGCGCTGGTGGCATGGCTGGGCCCGCGGCGCCGAGGAGACGAAGTTGATGAGCCTTATGTGCATTATGCGGCGGCCATGCAGCGTTTATATGAAGACTGGGTAATCAGGCTGACACAACGTTTTCTGGGAGAAGTGCTGGATGATACCCGTCAGCTGGTATTTGCCGGTGGTGGCGCCCTTAATGTGAAGCTGAACCAGCGCCTGCTTGGGCAAAGCAACATTGATCAGTTGTTTGTGCAACCCGCGTCCGGAGATTCAGGAACCGCGTTAGGTGCAGCGACTTATGTCGCTCATCAGGCCGGTGATGAGATTGTGCCGCTCCCTCACGTTTATCTGGGACCTTCTTATGAAACCCAGGATTGCCTGAGCGCTTTGCAGGCCCGTTCAGAGATCTGTTTCTGGCAACATCTGCAGGAACCGGTGGTCAGGGCGGCAGAGATTCTTGCAGCAGGAGAACCGCTGGCCTGGTTTCAGGGGCGTATGGAGTTTGGTCCTCGCGCGCTTGGTGGCCGCAGTATTCTGGGCCGTCCGGATACGCCAGGCATTGCAGATAAAATAAATGCGCAGATCAAATTCAGAGAGCGATGGCGACCTTTCTGTCCCAGCGTGCTGCCTGCGGTGGCAGCGGAACTCATTCAACCCGCGCATCCTGCGCCTTACATGACCATCACTTTTGACGTGGCCCCTGGGTGGCGTGAGCGTATACCGGAGGTGGTACACGAAGATGGTACCGCGCGGGTACAGGTTGTCGATGCCGATGCGCACCCCCGCTATTATCAGCTGCTGCAGATGATGCAGGAAAAAACCGGTCATGGCGTATTGCTCAATACGTCTTTGAACAGGCGCGGAGAACCTATGGTGTGTTCACCCGAAAATGCGCTGGACATGTTTTTTGGCTGTGATCTGCAATACCTGTTGTTAGAAGATTTCCTGGTCACCAAGGCAGCGCTGTGAGCCGGCGTATGCTGCAGATCTGCCCGCATGATGCTTCTCCGTTTGGCGAGTTGTGCCGTCGTTATGAACTGGCTGCTGCCTCCCTGGGTATGCAGACGACAACGGTTTTTCTGGGCTCCCCGGAAGGCACCGTAGAGGTGCCCGAGCAGGTGAGCTATTTCGAGCTGGGCGATCTGGCCGACACAGCGGCAATCCGCCAGGCCCTTGCGCCGCTGAGCAAACAGAAATGGGAACTGGTGATCTGCCATCGCTACCGACCTTACTGGGCGGTGGCTCGATCTCCGCTGGCAGACAACCTCTGCGTGGTGGTTGCCCATGAATTCGGGCTGATGGCGCGTCGGCGACGTCGCTGGAGCCGTCGACTGTTTGCTTCCCGCCTGCATTTTGCCGGAGTCTCACCCGAAGTGGCTGCAGAGCTTACGCGTAACGCTGATGAGGATCTGCTTGTTCTGCCAAATGTTCTGGATGTGCCTGCGTCCGCTGCCGGCCTGCTGTCCCGCGCCGATGCGCTGGCGGCGCTGGGTCTGCCCGAAGGGCCTTTAACTGTCGGTGTAGTGGGGCGGATTCACTATAAAAAGCGGCCCAAGCTCTCTGCGGAGGCATTTGCCCGGTTTAGCCAGCACCATCCCGACAGCCGGCTGGTTTTTCTCGGCGGCGGCGATCACGCGGAACTGCCGCAGGCAGACAATATATTTTATCTGGGTCAGATCCCGCAGGCGCAGAACTATTTTCGCGCGTTTGATGTCCTGTTGCATCCAGTGCACATTGAGGCCTTTGGTATGGTTGTGCTGGAGGCAATGTACGCCGGTGTGCCGGTGGTGACCCTGCCCCGGGGTGGACCCCACTATGTGCTGGACGAACTGGGAGTGTATCCCAGTGAAGATTCCCCTCAGGGTTTTGCTGATGCTCTGGACCGCGCTGTTGCGCTGGATCGGGACGACCTGCTGCGGCAGGGACGGCTTCGGGTGGACCAACATTTTTCCATCGCGGCGCTGGCGCGCAGTCTGGATCATGTGCTGACCGCCTGTCGGCGGCGTTAGCGATCATAAAAAGGCGGATCACCTTCCGGACGTGTTTTAAACCGTTTGTGCATCCACAGATATTGTGCAGGGTTCTGTCTGATCTGATCCTCCAGCAAGGCGTTGAGCCGCGCGGCGTCCGCTGCGTCATCACCACTGGGAAAACCTTCCAGCACCGGTGAAAAATGAATATGCCAGTGCATATTCTGTCGGTCGCGCACCTGCGCCATCATCAGAACAGGCGAGTTGTTCAACCGTGCAAAGCGTGAGGTGGCTACGATGGTTGCCGTGGCAATGCCAAAAAAAGGTGCAAAAACCGAGTGTTTGCGCCCATAGTCCTGGTCCGCCGCGTACCAGATGGCGCGTCCCTGTTTCAGGCGTTTTAACGTACCGCGGATGTCTTGGCGCTCAATCACGCCATCGAAGAAGTGCCTGCGACCCTTTACCTGCAGCCATTCCCAGGCAGGGTTCTTGTTAAAGCGGTACATCACATCGATGCTGCCTGTTTCTTTGAGCGGCTGGCAGATGGCATCCATCACGGCAAAGTGGCCGCCCACCAGAATGACGCCGCGACCATGCGCCAGGGCAGCGTCAAGATGGTCTCTGCCATGCACGGTGAAATGGGTGCTGAGATCACGCTTCGGGTTCAGCCAGGGAATGGCCATTTCCAGGGCGCCAAGGGTCACCGCGGCAAAGGTATCCTCGACCAGTTTGTTCTGCTCTGCCGGGCTCAGATCGGGAAAACATCGACGAATATTGGTTTCCGCAATCCTGCGCCGTGCGCCGCCAATGCGATAGGCCAGGCGGCCAATGCCTTCACCCAGCGCAAAAATCCAGGCCAACGGCAGTCGGGCAATCAGCCACGCCCAGCCGATCAGCAGCCAGGTTGGCCACACAGAGGGTGCGTATCTTTTGCGTATGGGTTTGCGCCTAGCCATCGGGCGCGGATCATAGCCGTTATCTGGCGCTGAGGCGAACGCGCAGGCGTGTTAATATGCCGCGGATTTCAAACCCCTGGAACGTAATTTGAGCCTCAAAGCAACCCTTCCCACTTTGCCATCTGTTGCCCAGCTTAAAATTCTTGTGCTTGGTGATGTCATGCTGGACCGCTACTGGCATGGACCGGCAGAGCGGATGTCACCGGAGGCGCCGGTGCCGGTGGTCAACGTGCAGAAAAGTGAACACCGACCGGGTGGCGCGGCAAACGTGGCCTTGAACCTGGTCAGCCTCGGTGCGCAGTGCACTCTGGTTGGTCTGGTCGGTGATGACGAAGCCGGAGAGACGCTGACGGCAACCCTTACGGCGGCGGGTGTGGTCTGTGATTTTGTCAAAGTGCCGGAATGGTCAACCATCGTCAAACTGCGGGTGCTGGCACAGAAACAGCAGTTGATTCGCGCTGACTTCGAATCTCCCGTGCCTGATTATGGTGCCAGCGAACGCATTGGTGTCGTACAGAATAAGATCGAAAAACATCTTCTGCATGCTCACGTGCTGATTCTGGAGGATTACGACAAAGGTGCCATAGAAGATGCCCAGGCACTGATATTTGCGGCTAACGAGCGGTCTGTGCCTGTACTGGTCGACCCGAAAATGAAACCGCTGGAAGTCTATCGCGGCGCCAGTGTGATCAAACCCAACGAAAAAGAATTTTCACATGCGCTGGCCATGCGTGCGGATCTGAACCGGCCCGAAGATGCCGCTCTGCAACTGGCGCAGGAACTTGAGGTTGATGCACTGGTTGTGACCCGGGGTGGGCAGGGCATGGATATCTGCACATCAACGGAAAAACGCCATCTGCCGGCGCGACAGGTCGAGGTGTATGACGTCACCGGTGCCGGTGATACCACAGCCGCCACCCTTGCGCTTGGCATGGCGTTGCAATGGCCCCTGATCGATTGCGCACGGATTGCCAATGTGGCGGCAAGCATTGCGGTGTCCAAATCGGGCACCGCGCCGGTTACCGGTCCGGAACTACGCCAGGCGCTGCAGGGCACGGTTGCGGACCGGGGTCTGCTGACCCGCGAAGAGCTGGCTGCTGCAGTGGCAGATGCCAGGGCCAATGGCGAGCGCATCGTGTTCACCAACGGCTGTTTCGATATTCTGCATGCCGGTCACGTGTCTTATCTGGAAGAAGCCGCAACCTTAGGGGATCGTCTGATAGTCGCGATCAACGATGACGCTTCGGTCACGCGTCTGAAAGGTGAAGGACGGCCGGTGAATTCGGTAGAAGGCCGCAGCCGGGTGCTGGCGGGTTTAAGCTGTGTTGACTGGGTTGTGAGTTTTGCGGAAGACACGCCGGAGCCGTTGTTGAACCTGTTGCAGCCTGATGTGCTGGTCAAGGGCGGTGACTATGGCCCGGATGGCGTGGTTGGCGCGGATCTTGTGCGTGCCTATGGCGGCGAAGTTCAGGTGTTGGGCCTGGTTGCAGACGTTTCAACTTCCGCTATTGTCGATCGCATCCGAGGCAGTAAAAGCAATTAGCCCGCTGCGTTAACTGCCGCGACGTTTTCACGCAGGTGAGTCGGGTTTGTGGTACCGATAACAATGCTGTGCACACCCTGATGTTGTGCAACAAAGGTCAGGTCAGCACTGCTGCCATGCCCGCTGGCCAGGGCTTTTTTGATCAGCACGCCGCAGCCCCGGGCCGCTGCCCGTTGTATAACAGGAGCATCCTGTGTTTCATTGCGGTTCAGGGTGGCCATCATCACATCGGCGCCCATGTTCAGTGCCAGTTCGGCACCTTCACGGGATTTATGTGATAGCCCAACCGCTCTGATTTTTCCGGCTTTTTTTAACGCCTGCAACGCCTGCAGGGTGCCTTCCTGTTGCAGTATGGCGAGGTCGTTACCGTCTGAATGAATCAGCACAATATCGAGAACCTCTACACCCAGCCGCTGCAGCGAACGTTCAACACTCATCCGGCAATGTTCCGGGCTGAAGTTATGGCTGGAGACACCATCGGCATACTCTTCTCCGACCTTGGTGCAGATGAGCCAGGGCGCTGATATTTTTCTTAACAAGCTACCCAGACGTATTTCACTGTTGCCGTAAGCGGGTGCCGTGTCGAGCAGGTTAATGCCCATGGCAGCAGCCTGCTCCAGCAGTTCAACGACTTCTTTATCAGTGGGTATCTTTACCGGCGTGGGATAGCGCACACCCTGGTCACGACCGAATTTGACCGTACCCAGACTCAAGCGGCTGACCAGCATGCCAGTATCACCCAGGGGAATCAGAGGCAGCGGCTTTACCATGGCGATACGCCAATCTCAGCTTGCGGATGGCTGGTCTTCAGCGGTGTTGAATACCTGGGTGGGTCGAGCTCGTTGATCAGCTTGTCTCCCAGATCAGGGGCCAGGGTCAGTTTGGTGGGGAAGCATTGTATAAAGTCCTTCCGGCGCGCAACGTACGCCTCGTCCGGTTTGATGCCACTGGCCTGAAGTGGCTCGGCACGATTGACGGTAAGAATCTCGAATTGTGCGTGCTGCCAGTCGAGCCAGGGGACACACGTGGCAAGCTCGCGGCGGGCGGTTGCGAGCTGTTCATCGTCAGAGCGCTCAACGCCTTTGTCTGCCAGCTGGCCACCAAGGTACCAGCTCACGCCGTTGCTGTGTCGGTGGCTGGTGATGGTCAGACGGGGCTCGTCGCTGGCAATGCCGGTTAAACAGTGAGCAAACATCATCACATCGTGCTGATGGTTGACGATGACCTGTTTGAGTGGTCGTTGCTGCACCGGCAACTGGGAGACGCCGAGTGCCTGTTGCAAGTCTCTGCTGCCGTTGCCCGCACAGCAGATCAATGCAGCGGCATGCACACAGGTATCAGCGAGGCTGATGGTATATCCCCCTTCCGCGTGGGGCGCGATGTTTTTGCGGTTGGCATGAAGTTGAAGAACACGGCCACGGTGTGCAGCGGTCAGAGTACGCAGCAGATCGGTTGTATCCATAACAAAATCGTTCAGCTGATAGACCACACCTTCAAAGCCATGAAATTCCGCAGGCCATGCGCTGGGTTTTATTTTGTCAATTCGCCCGCGCAGGGCGCGGCTGGCAAAAAAAGTAGTGAGGCGGCCCAGGGTGGTGGCTTCTGCGAACATATAATAATGGTCAGACAGAACCCGGGCACCCCGCAGGTCAACCTCATCTTCACCCTGCAGACAGGCGCGCCAACGGCGAGGCATGTCGGCGATGGCTTCAGATGCGCCGGTGAGCACACCACTGAGCGCATATTTCAGGCCGCCGTGAATCATGCCCTGAGAGGCCAGGGTCTGATCTGAGCCGAGGCTTGTGCTTTCCAGCAGGATGCAGTTGTAACCCCGCTTCTGTAACAGGTTGAGTGCCCAGGCACCGGCAATGCCACCGCCGATAATGGCTGCGTCGATGCGCTTCGCTGGCGGCGTCTGACCGGAAAGTGTGTTGCTGGACATGCTGCTCGACATGGTGTTTGGCGTAGCGCCTTCACGAGGCGGAATGATTGACAGTTTAATGGTGACCCATCAGTCTGCAACCATGATGATGAGGCTTTATCGATGTTTGCTCTGGCTCTTGCAGCCGCTGGTGCGGATACGTCTGCACCGCCGCGCACGACGTGAGCCTGAATACGGCCAGCGGCAGGCTGAACGGTTTGGTCATGTACCGCCGGATGTCCGTGCCCATTGTGTTTGGTTTCATACTGTCTCCGCCGGTGAAACCATAGCCGCTGCACCCTTGATTCGTCAGTTGGCAACCGAATTTGCAACGACGCCTTTTCTCGTTACAACAATGACTCCAACGGGCTCGCAACAAGTTATTGAACGGCTTGATGATTGTGTCGACCACTGTTATGCCCCGTATGATTTCACCGCCGGCGTGCAACGTTTCTTTCAGCGCGTGCAGCCCAGAATCCTGATACTGATGGAAACTGAGCTGTGGCCCAATCTGATTGACGCGGCCCATAATGCAGGCATACCGGTAGTGCTTGTGAATGCTCGATTGTCCGAGCGCTCTGCGCGTGGCTATCAGCGCATCAGCGGCTTGAGCAGGCCGATGCTCGGCAAACTCAGTGATATTGCCTGCCAGAGTCAGGCGCATGTAGAGCGATTTATCGCGCTGGGCGCAGACCCACAGACCACCAGGGCATCAGGCAGCGTTAAATATGATGTCACATTGCCGGATGGATTTGCTCAGCGCGTGGTCGAATGGCGTCATCGCTTTGCGCTGCAGCATCAGCCTGTCTGGATCGCCGCATCCACTCACCCCGGCGAAGATGAGCCTGTCCTGGAGGCGTTTCAGATGCTGCGCAAACAGCTGCCGGCAACGCGGTTGCTCCTGGTACCCAGGCATCCGGTACGTACGCAGGAAGTGGTGGCGCTGGCAGAACAATGCGGGCTGCAGGTGGCGCTGCAGAGTGCCGCGATGGCGCAGCCGCTGACCACTGCCCCGGATGTGCTTGTGGGTGATGTCATGGGGACTTTGCTGGAGCTCTACGGTGTCGCCGATGTTGCCTTTGTGGGTGGCAGCCTTGTGCCGGTTGGCGGGCACAACCCGCTGGAACCGGCGGTGTGCGGCTTGCCCATCATCTGTGGCCCTCATCAGTTCAACTTCACCGATGTCATGGCCCATCTTGCGGAGCTGGAAGCGCTGCAGACGATCAGTTGTGCTGATGAACTGGCTGAGCTTGTGCTTGCACTGCTGCGTGACCCGCAGGAAAGGCACCGGCGCGGCAGCCAGGCGGCATCCGCGGTTGATCAGAACCGCGGTGCCACAGAGCGTGTAGCGATGTTACTGCGTGCTCGTATTACCGCTGCGCTGGCGCAGTGAAACCAGACGTTTAACCGGGTTTGACGCGTCGGTGAACTTGTTCAGCTCAGCCAGATCGGCATCGTCGAGGGTGCCGGCGACATCTTTGAGGAGCATGAGATTCAGTACATAGTTATACCGGGAATCGGCATAGTCGAATTGCGAGCGGAACAGTAACTGCTGTGCCTGCAGGACATCGACGACGTTACGCGTGCCGACTTCGTACCCGGTTTCCGTCGCTTCCAGTGCGGAGCGGGAAGATTCAATGGCTTTCAAGCGGGCCTTGACGCGTACGACATCGGTCGCAACGGCCTGATACAGATTCCTGGTATCGCGGATCACAACACGCTGCTGGTTGAGCAGCAGTTCCTGAGCCTGGCGCTTTAACGCGCTGGCTTCCTTGCGTCGGGAGTTGGTAAACCCACCAGTGTACAGGGGCAGGTTCAGCTCAAGGGCGTAGACAGTCTGTTCTGTGGTATCAGCGTTAAAGAAGTTTGGCGCACCGGTCACGGAATGCACCTGGGTCACCGTTGCATCTACTGTTGGCAGGTGCCCGGCAATGCGTGAGCGCTCATTGCGGCGTGCGGCAGCCAGCTGCTCCTGGGCAGCCAGAATGCCGAGATTGCTTTGCAGGGCTTCTTCAACCCACGCGCTTTCGTCCATGGGGCTGGGGTTCACAATCGGGAGATCTTCGGACAGTCGTGCCAGTTCTTCGAATGTGATGCCGGTTAAGGTACTCAGGCTCTGAAAGAAAATGTCATGGTCGCCATCCGCCTGAATGCGCGCCACCACTGCGCTGTCGTAAACGGCCTGGGCCTCCAGCACATCGGTGATCGCCACCAGGCCGACTTCAAACCGTTGTTGTACCTGTTCCAGCTGACGCTTCACCGCCGCTTCCTCGGCGCTGGTGGAATCCAGCAGGTCCTGCGCGCGTAACACATTGAGATAGGCCTGTACCGTGCGCACAATCAGATTCTGCTCATCCGCTGCGAGATTATGCTCAGCCGCATTGACCGATGCTCTGGCACTGCCATAGGCGAACCAGGCTTCCATGTTGAGAATCGACTGGCGCAGCTGGGCGTTCCAGCCGTGATCGTTAAAATTCTGATCGAGCAGCGTGGACCCTGGGAACTCCCGCTCGGTCCAGCTGGTGGACGCGTTGGCAACCAGACTCGGCAGCAGCGCTGAACGCGCCTGGGGAACGGCCTGGGCGGTGGCTGCATAGCCGGCGCGGGAGGCGCGCAGCAGCGCATCATTGTCCTGGGCGGCTTGATATACCTGCAGTAGATTTTCAGCCATGAGCGGTTGGCTGATTAACACAACCAGCACACCAGCTATTGAACGCAGTGCTTGTTTCATAGTCTTTGTCGCATCTTTTAACGGCGCCATTCTACACGCGGATGCGATTAAAGTCGTAAGCTGCGACGAATTGGTTTGTGCAAATTTGCAGGCATGCAAATCCAGCGCGCGTCGCTTTTGTGTGAATGCTGTTGCACAGCTCTCAGTGGGTCGCATTGTGATGCTTTAGCGGGTGACCCGGCGCATACAGCTCTGTATATTGCCTGCTTGTCTCTCAATTTGAGTTGAATTTTGTCTGAGAAAAGGCCGGAAACCCAGGCGGACATACTGTCCCGCTCCAGGCTGCTCACCGGAGCGCAGCTTGACCGTGCCGCGCAGCGGTCTAAAAAACCGAGCTACAGTGTCGATTTGCCGGCACACATGGCGGAATGTGATGCCAACTATCATCGAGTGATGCAATTGTTCCCGAACCTGCGGGAACAGTCGGAGCAGCGTATAGGGCTGCCGCTGACGGCGCTGGATGCACAGGTGGTGTTCCAGGTGCTGGAAAAAGGCCCGTACACCACGTTGCTGTCCATGCAGGTGGATTCTCAGGAAAAGTGGACCAGGATGGCTGCGGCACCGGCAATGACGGTGCGGGTCTATCATGATGCGCGCAGCGCTGAAGTGGTGTCCTATCAGGCGCAGAATCGCTTTCATGGTAAGTATGAGTACCCGAATCAGCGCATGCGTCAGCGCGATGAAAAAGTTCAGCTCAACCGTTTTCTTGGCGAATTTCTGACCTTATGTCTTACCCACGGCGCCAGCGCTCAACCCATCAGATTCTAGGCCCTCGCCTGACCGCTCCATGAGGGCCTGAGCCTGAACGTTCTGCAGATCACCGACTGTCACCTGGTGGCGCCGGGCGCAACCCTGCTCGGGGTGGATACCCAGGCATCTTTAGAAGCGGTGCTGACCCAGGCGTGTGCGCAGAAGCAGCCGGCGGCGGTGATTGCCAGCGGTGATCTCGCCCATGATGCCGACCGCAAGGTCTACCAGCGCTTTCTTCAGACACTGCGATCCTTCACATCAGCACCGCTGTTGTGCCTGCCTGGCAATCACGATGTGCTCAGCGAAATGCAGGCAGCGGCTCTACCCATGGCGCCGCTGACATCTGGTAACTGGGATATTGTGCCGCTGGATTCCCATGAAGACGATGCGCCGCGGGCTCAGGTGCGGGACGTGGATCGTCGACAGGCTGGCCATTATCTGGAGAGGGCTGGCGCTGACCATGCCCTGTTGGCAACACATCATCCGCTGGTGACAATTAATTCGCCCTGGCTGGATAAGGATAGGATTAAAAACGGCGATGAACTGGTATCATGGCTGGCCGCGCGCAGTCGTCGAGCTGGTAAGGCCAGGCTGCGTGCTGTTGTTTTTGGCCATGCCCATCAGAGTATTGCAGACGTTGTTGCCGATGTACCGGTATTCGGTGCGCCGTCCACGTGTTTTCAGTTTGCCCCGGGCAGCACAACCTTCACCGTGGATACAACTTCCCCGGGGTATCGTTGGTTGTCATTAGCAGACGATGGCCGCATTGAAACGCGGGTTTTTACAGTGGATTCTTTCCCCATACACATTCAGTTAGATAACTAAGAGATCAATGGCAGAAAAATCATATTCTGCAGCGTCGCTGCAGGTGCTGTCTGGTTTGGAGCCGGTGCGGCGTCGACCAGGTATGTATACCGACACCACTCGCCCCAATCACCTGATTCAGGAAGTGGTTGATAACAGCGTGGATGAAGCCATCGCCGGCCATGCCCGTGAGATTGAAGTCACGCTGTATAAAAATGGTGGTATTGAAGTAATCGACGATGGGCGCGGCATGCCGGTGGACATACACCCGGAACATAAAGTGTCCGGTGTTGAACTGATCCTGACCCGCCTGCATGCCGGTGGCAAATTTGATAATGAAAACTACAGCTTCTCCGGCGGCCTGCATGGCGTAGGTGTGTCAGTGGTCAATGCCTTGTCGGAATACCTGGAAGTTGAGATAAAACGCGATGGTAATCTCTATCGTCAGACCTACGCCAAAGGGGCGCCGACCAGCAAGCTCAAAGTGGTGGACAGCGTGGGCAAGCGCAACACCGGCACCCGTATTCTGTTTGTCCCGGAAGCCAGCTATTTTGACTCGCCGAATATTTCCGTGCCGCGCTTACGTCACCTGCTGCGCGCCAAGGCCGTGCTCTGTCCCGGCCTGCGGGTCAGTCTTGCCCAGGAAGGTAAACCGGATGAGAACGAATCCTGGTATTTTGAAGATGGTCTGAAAGGCTATCTCGACAATGCGCTGGCCGGTGCGGACACGGTACCTGCAGAAACCATTCTGCACAGCGCCCAGGGTAATTCCGAGGCAGTGGAGTTTGCTGTGAAGTGGGTGGTGGATGGTGGTGATCTGATCACCGAGTCCTACGTGAATCTGATTCCTACCGCCCAGGGCGGCACGCATGTCAATGGCCTGCGTTCCGGACTCAACGATGCGCTGAAGGAATTCTGCGAATTTCGCGACCTCCTGCCCCGCGGCGTGAAACTCACCGGTGAAGATCTCTGGGAGCAGTGCAGTTATGTGTTATCTGCAAAGATGGGTGATCCTCAGTTTGCCGGCCAGACCAAAGAAAAGCTGTCGTCGCGGCAATCTGCTGCGTTTATCTCCGGCGTGGCAAAAGATGCCTTCAGCCTGTGGCTGAACGAGCACCCTCAAGCCGGTGAGCAGATTGCTGAAATTGCCATTAACAACGCGCAGAAACGCGTGCAGGCTTCCAAAAAGGTGGCTCGTAAGAAGATCACTGCCGGACCAGCCCTGCCGGGCAAACTGGCGGACTGTTCCGGCCAGGACGCGGATCGTGCCGAACTTTTCCTGGTCGAGGGTGACTCAGCTGGCGGGTCTGCCAAACAGGCCCGGGACCGCGAGTTTCAGGCGGTACTGCCGTTGCGCGGTAAAATTCTGAATACCTGGGAGGTGGATTCAAACCAGGTGCTGGCCTCCTCTGAAGTACACGACATCGCCATTGCACTGGGGGTTGATCCCGGCTCTAACAATATAGAGGGGCTGCGCTACAACAAGGTCTGCATTCTGGCTGACGCGGATTCCGACGGTCTGCACATTGCAACACTGTTGTGCGCTTTGTTTGTGAAACACTTCCGCAGCCTCGTCGAAGCGGGTCATGTTTATGTGGCAATGCCGCCCCTGTATCGTATCGACCTTGGCAAAGACGTGTTCTATGCCCTGGATGAATCGGAAAAAGAAGGTGTCCTGGACCGCATCGCAGCGGAGAAGAAACGTGGCACGCCGGTTGTGCAACGCTTCAAAGGCCTGGGTGAGATGAATCCGCTGCAGCTGCGTGAAACCACCATGGACCCGGACACCCGGCGGCTGGTGCAGCTGTCGATTGAAGGCAACAGAAAAACAGAAGAAACAATGGACATGCTGCTGGCCAAGAAACGTGCGCCGGATCGTCGCATCTGGCTGGAAAGCAAAGGCGACCAGGCTGACCTGCCTTAACTGCAAAAAGCCCCTCTGACAGGCATCACACTAAAAAGAAATACCATGAGCCAAGACATACAAGAACCAGATATCGAAAAAATGCCGCTGGCGGTGTATACCGAGCGGGCCTACCTCGACTATTCCATGTACGTGATCAATGACAGGGCGTTACCGCACCTGGCAGATGGGCTGAAGCCGGTGCAGCGGCGAATTATATTTGCCATGAACGAACTCGGTCTCAACAGCCAGGCCAAGTTCATGAAATCAGCGCGCACCGTAGGTGATGTGTTGGGCAAGTTTCACCCGCATGGAGACAGTGCCTGTTACGAAGCCATGGTGCACATGGCGCAACCGTTTTCGTTTCGCTATCCACTGGTAGATGGTCAGGGCAACTGGGGCGCGCCTGATGACGCCAAGTCGTTTGCCGCAATGCGTTATACCGAAGCGCGACTGTCCCGGTATGCGGAGCTGCTGCTGGCAGAAGCGCGCCAGGGCACCGTTGATTATGTCTCAAACTTTGACGGCACCACGCTGGAACCCAAGCTGTTACCAGCACAACTGCCATTTGTCCTGCTGAACGGCAGTACGGGTATTGCCGTAGGTATGGCCACCGATATTCCGCCACACAATATCAATGAAGTCATCAGTGCGTGTGTCCACCTGCTGGAAGCGCCGAAGGCAACGGTTGCGGATGTCATGACACACATCAAAGGCCCGGACTATCCAACCGACGCCGCCATTATTACCAGTGCTCAGGACATTCGCGAGATCTATGAAACCGGACGCGGCAGCATCAAGGCGCGCGCCATCTATACCCAGGAAAATGGTGAAGTGATTATCACCGCCCTGCCGCATCAGACGTCGCCGGCAAAAGTGCTGGAACAGATTGCGCAGCAGATGCACGCTAAAAAGCTGCCTATGCTGGTGGATCTGCGGGATGAGTCTGATCACGAAAACCCAACCCGTCTGGTGCTGGTGCCGCGCTCGAACCGAGTAGACCTTGACCGTCTGATGAGCCATCTGTTTGCGACCACGGATCTTGAACGCAGTTATCGCATCAACCTGAACATGATCGGCCTGGATCAGCGGCCGGCTGTGAAGAACCTCGCTGAGATTATCAGGGAGTGGCTGGCTTACCGCCTGGATGTGGTGACCCGCAGGCTCAATTTCCGTCTCGATAAAATCAATGAACGCCTGCATATTCTGGAAGGCCTGCTGATTGCCTACCTGAACATTGACGAAGTGATTCGCATTATCCGCGAAGAAGATCGGCCGAAAGACGAATTGATGAAACGTTATTCGCTGTCGGAGATTCAGGCCAATGCCATTCTCGACCTGCGCTTGCGTCAACTGGCCAAGCTTGAAGAGATCAAGCTCAAAGGTGAGCAGGACGAGCTGAACACTGAAAAGGCTGACCTGGAAAAAACGCTCGGTTCCAAAGCCCGTATGAAAACGCTGATGAAAAAGGAGCTGCTCGCCATCGCCGAAGAGTACGGCGACGAACGCCGCTCACCGCTGACCAGCGTAGCCGAGGCCAGCGCATTCAGCGAAGAAGACCTGCTCACCAATGAGCCCATTACTGTGATTCTGTCGGAGAAGGGCTGGGCGCGGGCAGCCAAAGGCCATGATATGGATCCAACTGAGCTGAATTATCGGGGTGATGATGCGTTTGCTCAGGCAGCTCGCGGCCGCACCAACGAAACCCTTGTATTCTTCGATTCGCATGGGCGCGCTTACAACATGGCACCTCACACGCTACCCTCTGCCCGTGGTCAGGGAGAGCCTCTTACTGGCCGCTTCAAACCGCCGCCGGGTGCACGCTTTCTGGGTGTTGCGTTGGGCAAAGGTGATTTGAGAATTCTGATGGCGTCGAATGCAGGGTTTGGTTTTGTCGGCCGGCTGGCCGACATGGTGACCAAAAACAAGGCTGGAAAAGCGGTATTGACCGTGCCGGCCGGTGGTGTGGCGTTGGCGCCAAGCGTCTTTGCGCTGGATGATGTTGTCCAGACCAATGTGGCAGCAGTAACCGATCAGGGCAGGTTGCTGGTTTTCCCGCTGGCAGAGCTGCCCGAACTTGCGCGTGGCAAAGGTAACAAGCTGATCAATGTGCCATCTGCAGCGTTCAAGGCGGGTGAGGAAACCATGATAGCAGCGGTAGTACTGATGCCTGGTCAGGAACTGCTTGTCCATGCCGGTGCCAGGCATCTGCGTATGAAAGCTAAAGATCTCGAAAATTATCTGGGTGAGCGAGCGCGTCGTGGTCGCAAGCTGCCGAGAGGCTTTCAGAAAGTGGATCGCCTCAGCGTCGAATAACCGTTGCTTTCAAGCGGAGGCCTGATTGAAACCGAGAATCAGATTAGCCTGGCTGTCGATCAGTCGTGCCTGTTCTTCGGGCAGGCTGCTGACCAGGTAGGTGTGATCTGAGGCGGAAACGTCTTCGATCAGTGGGTGGCTGAACAGTCGGGACCAGACTTTTTCCTCATTGTTGAGCTTGCTGTACACCGACTCACTGAGCAGCACGGTATCGGGTCGCGCCAGGGACGCCAGGGTGATCAGCATATCAATATCGGTTTGAGCTTCGATATCGCTGAGTTCAAGCTGTACCAGTTCACCCGGTGATCCTTTGCAGGTCACTTCGGACAGATAGCAGCGGAATTTGCCCGGTGTTTCGAACTCAGCCAGCAGGCGCTGGAGCAGAAACGAAGCACAGATGGCCTGACCTCCGCTGACGGATTTCTGATCAAAAAGAATGAGCGCGCCGCGTTCGGGTATCTCCACGGCAATGCCGGGATGAATGGCGCAGGTTTCATGGGCCATATTCAAGGCATCTGCCAGTGCAATCTGGCGACTGTCCTTGTCCAGCGCCAACTGATTGTAGAGGTTCAGAGTCAACGCAAAGCTTGGCTGCTCTTTTGCAGGTGCCGGCTCAGGTACCGAAACAATGGGCAGCGATCGATTGCCCGACGCCGATAGCTGTAGAATACCAAGACTCAGAAACGGGCTGAGGCCCAGCGCCAGCAGGCTCAGGAGCCAGGCGCCGATGCGCGCGGGCATGTCAAAAGCCGCGGCGTTTAATACCACGCTGACATAGCCGGTGATGGTGTCATCCAGGGTTGCCGGGGCGATGAAATGCACCCCGGTGTCGGTGCTGCCGCTCAAAACGATGATCTCGTTGCTGGCGCTGTAAAAAATCACGCCAGCGATTTCCGGGTACTGGCTGATCTGATTGGCGACCACAGCCAGCTCAATACGTTCCTGGTGTAACAGCAGGCCGGCACTGGAGTGGGCCAGGGTTTCAGACAGGGCTTCACCGTAGCGGGTCATTTCCCGATCGGTGCTCAGAGGCTGGGTCCAGATCAGGAGCAGACTGATGCCACAGAACGCGGTGGCCAGAATAGCAGCCGGCAGGGTGGACTGATTAGGACGAAACCTGCGCAGGCTGCGCAATGGTTTCTGCAGAAAAGAAGTATTTCGCAACAGCGACAACGGCGGGCTACCTGCATGATTTTGGTTCCGGTCGCCAAATCTAGCACACAAAAGGCGCTCACGGCGTCCTTAACAGATGACATTTCGCGTTACAATCAGGTGCCTGATTGCCGAGCGAAGATCGGTTTGCGAAAAACATCACCTCAATCAAAACCTCATACCAGCGCGTCCTTCGATGCTGAAGAAATTGTGCTGATCAATGTCTCCGGCCAGGACAAACCTGGCCTGATGTCATTGCTGATGGAAACTCTTGCTCAGTTCAATGCACATATTCTTGATATCGGCCAGGCGGTCATTCACGAAGACCTGGCGCTGGGCATACTGGTCAGTGTGCACAAAGACCACTCCGGCGCGCTGATCAAAGACATCATGTTTAACGCAAACGCCGCGGGCGCTACCGTTCGTATCAGCAACGTGACCGAACCCAACTACCAGCTCTGGGTGGAAGCCTCCGGGCAGACGCGCTACATCCTGACGCTCCTGGCCACCGGCGATGGCAGTCATGCGCTCTACGCGGCCAGTTCACTGACCCATAAGTTCGGCCTGAATATAGATACCGTGCGTCGGCTCACCGACCGTGGTGACACCCGAGGCGAAGACCAGCCAACGCGGTTGTGTGTGGAAATGCGTTTGCGCGGCAATGCAGCGGACATGAACAGGCTGCGCTCGGAACTGATGGCCGCCGCGGATACGCTGAATTTTGATTTCAGCCTGCAGCACGACACGGTGTTCCGGCGAAACCGCCGCCTGGTGGCTTTTGATATGGATTCAACGCTGATCACTGAAGAGGTGATCGATGAGCTGGCCAGGCACCACGGCGTGGGAGAACAGGTTGCGGCGATTACCGCTGAGGCGATGGCAGGCAGAATTGACTTCCAGGAGAGTTTTCGTCGGCGTGCGGGGTTGTTGAAAGGCATGCCGGTGAGCACCCTGGAGCAGGTGACCAGGGCCGTGCAGCTGAATACCGGTGCCGAGCGGCTGCTGCGTGCGCTGCGTTATTTCGGCTACAAGACCGCTGTCATATCCGGTGGCTTTCAGTACGTCGGCGATCATCTGAAAGCGCGCCTGGGCATTGATTATGTCTATGCCAATGCGCTGGAAATCGAAGATGGGGTAATGACCGGCGCGGTTGCAGGCGAGATCATCGATGCGCAACGCAAGGCGGACCTGCTGCGTCAGACTGCCCAGGCTGAAGGTATTTCACTGCAACAGACCATTGCCATTGGTGATGGCGCTAACGATCTGCCGATGCTGTCCACCGCGGGCCTGGGGGTTGCGTTTCATGCAAAAAGTGTGGTGCGGGAGAACGCTGAACACGCCATTTCAAACTTCGGTCTGGATGCGGTCCTTTATCTGATCGGGTTCAGCGATCGGGATATTGATCAGGCGCTGGAACACGATTGAACCTGCCAGCGGCAGGTTATTCTTCGGTGTTGAAGTCGTAATCCATATTTGTGGTGGGTTCCTGCAGATAGTGCCCCTGAATATAGTTGGCGCCGGCCTGCCACAAGGTAGACAACACATTGGCGTTTTCCACCATCGGCACAACGGTCAGCTTACCGGAACCCTGCAGCTTCTTGATGTCTTCAATCAGCTTGTCGCTTCGAGCTTTGTTTTCGTCGATGCCTTCAATGCAGGAACCATCCAGTTTAACCATGTCGACGGGCAGGTGTCGCAGGGTTTCAAACGGGTCTTCAATCAGGCCAAAACGTGACAGTGATGCCCGGCAATGCATGTTGCGCAGACCTTCGACAAACTCCCGCGTCTGGCGCAGGTAGGTGGTGGCATCTTTTTCCGTGACCTGGAAGATCACCGCATCGCTGGGTAATCGTGCAGCCTTGATGGCGACCCCGAGCCACTGCAGGAATTCGCTGTCGGTAACACTGTTTGCCGTCAGATTGATGGTCAGGCGCGTCGCATGGCCTTTGGCACGGTGCACGCTCAGCATTTTTATCGACTGCAGAATCACCCAACGGTCAATTTTGCCCGCGACGTTATTGTCGATGGCGGTCTGCAGGAAGCGCCCAGGTTGAATCTGTGCACCGTCGCTGTCTGTCATGCGCAGAAAAACTTCGTAGTGTTCGTCGGAATCGCCGCGCAGACTGATGATCGGCTGAAACAGAAGCATAAACGCTTTATTTTCAATAGCGTCGGTGATCTGGCGCAGGATGACACGCGCATCGTCGTTCTCACTGGTGGCACTCATTTCTACCGGAGCGGTGATCTTCACCACATTGGTCTGATTGCGGGTCAGCATATCCAGCAGGTTCTGGTAAGCCAGATCCAGGGTCTTGCTGATGCCGGCCTGTTCGTCAACTTCGTCGCCGGCAATGGTGAGGGTGGGGCGAACCGTTTTGTCCTGCACCTCGAAAATCATTTCGCCGATCGTGTTGCGGATGCGGTCAGCGATCTGTGTGGCGTTGTCGCGATTGGTTGCGGTGATGGCCAGCGCAAACTGGTTGTTGTTCAGTCGTGTTGCCGGGAATACATCCGCCAGTTCCGCCAGCTTGTGCCAGACCTTGCGGCAGATCACTTCAACACCCACGAGGCCGTAGGCCGCCTGTAGCTCAGTGTAGTTGTCCAATGCACAGACCAGCAGGAAAGGCTGATCGGTATCGTTTGTGAACAGCGATTGCGCAGCTTTCACAAATCCGGGGAGTTCAAGACTGTCCGTGCGAGGGGTGTCCTGTGGCGTGGCTTCTGCCGGTGTGGATGCATCACTGGGTGCGGTTGCAGCATTGGCGCTGTTCTGCTGTTGGCGCACGGTAATCTGCAGGCAGTGTTCACCTTCATATTGCGCGTTTGCCAAGGTCATGTGACCGTGCACCGGCTTGTCGCCGCTGCTGGTGAAATTAAAACCTGATTCGTCAGCGCCATTGCGAATGGCTTTGAGTTGGGTTTTCAGCTCTGCTGCGCTTTCGGCAGCCAGAATATCAATCAGGCTTTCGCCGCACAACTCATCAATATTGTTGTAGCCGAACAACTCCAGATAACCTTCGTTGGCGTGGATATGCATACCTTCATGAATATAAGCTATGGCTGCTTTAGACCCCTGCAGCAACAGCTGGCAGCGTTGTTCTGCCTCTTTAAGCGCGCGCCTGACCTGGGCAAAGTGCTCATGTTGGCACACATGTTCCAGTTCCCGTTTCACCACCAGAGCCAGATGTTCCGCGTCGCCTGCTTCTACAACATCGGTGATACCCAGGTGCATGGCAGCAGGGGTTGTCCAGCTGGTCTGTTCCTGGGTCAGTAATAAGATTGGCGTGCGAGGTGCCTGTTCGCGAATGCGTGGCAGGATCTGTTCAAGTCCATCGATTTTGTCCGTCAGCAGCACGATGTCGCAATGACCTTCGCTGACCTGTTGGGCGATGTGTGCCAGATCGTCGCTGATGGTCAACTTTGTGGCGATGCCGGCATCGCGCAGGGTTGAATCCAACGCATAGGCGCTGTTTTCTGATTTTTCCGCAATCAGCAAGCGGGTGGTTACATGCTGGGAAAGCTGTGCCGACATATCCTTTTTCGGCCAAGGTGCCTACTGCAAAGCCCTTGTTTTCATGGGGGCGAGGTTGAGGCTACGGACCTTGGCTAGTGTCCTCTCTAGTCATAGCTGACAGTCCGTCAATGTTGCTGTCGTTCCGGCTGTTTTCCAAGTAACCATCCAACATACGAAACGTGAACTGGTTAACACCTTCGGTTTTTATCCGGCTTACCAGCAGCTGAGCGGTGGTCTGGATGCCCTGGCGCTGCAGGTTGACCTTCTGGCGTTCAACAAAAGGTACAGTTGGGGTGATCAGGGTGGGTTCCTGGCCGATGGCATCAATCTGGGGCAGCAGCAGAGCGCGGGTGTAGCCTGTCGGGCCACCGCGCTTCTGGATCGCCCGAATGGCCACTGGTATCGCACGCGGCGACAGGAGTTCAACACCCATACAGATGCGCTGGCGCTCCTGTCTGATCCATCGAATCAGGGCCACACACCAGCGGGCGGCTTTTTCCTCGCGCAGGGCAATCAACTCGCCAACCGTGGCATTTGGCGGCAGGTCTTCAAGCCATTCCAGGCGGTAACCGCCGGGACTGGTATCCACCGCACAGGTCTCGAAGTGGGTGTACTCTTTGCGGGCAGCCTCCGTGGCAGGTTTTTCCAGCAGGATGCGCTCTGGAGCTTCAATATTCGGATTCAGCGGAATACGCACCTTCAGGTCATGTGCCTGGGACCAGGCATCGTTGACTTCGGTGGATTTCTGTTCGTAGGCCACATCCAGGAAAGGGTTCACTTCCCGACGCAGGAGTTCGTCGGTGTTGGAAATCTGATCGCTGAAATGACAGCCGCCTGACAGGAAATAGTGGGTTGCCCGTAAACCAACCGCCACACGTACCGGTGTCTGTGTGGCAAAGCGGCTGAAGCCTCTGGGTTGCAGAACACTCCAGGCATCCACCAGATGGCGCAGCAGACGCTGATTCATTGCCGGCGGCACACTGATCTGGCCATCGACGTTGTTCAGATAGGCTTCAAGCTCATAAGCCAGCACTTCAGTATTCAGGCCTCGGGGATCTGCAGGATCTTTTGCCAGGTTGGTGTATTGAGGCGGCAGATTGGATAACAGGTCGATGATCAGCAGCGCGTCGCGGGTATCGCGGCTTAAGGCAACGGGTTTGGTCCAGGTTTCCAGTGCATTAAATACTGCGCTGAGCTCATTGGCCTGCAACTGATTGTGTTTGCAGGTGGCCAGCAGCAGCGCCCGCAGATACACGTCGGTGATGCTCAGTAGCTGACCGGAATGGTTTTCGTCGTCCTCCAGATAAAACTCGCTGATCTCCAGCGCTTCGCTGATGCGGTAGAGTTCGTTCAGCTCCCACCAGAAATTTGAAGGTGGGGATACGTACAATTGCTGGGCGCGCAGCAGAATCCGTGACAGGTCTGAAATCAGGCGGTGGATGGCCAGGCTTATCACCGGGGTGTCTGCCGGATTCAGCCTGGCTGCTTCCATCAGAACGCCTTTGTAACCGGTACACAGATTCAGCATCAGACGTTGTGAATCAGACTCGCGAATGTTTTTGGCACTGCTCTGCAGGCCACGATCCAGGCGCGCGCAGATGTAGTGAATGAGCGGGCGGATGGCTTCCAGACAATTCAGCTTATCCTCACAGGGATGATCCAGAAGCGCCAGTTCAGCCGTTGCCAGCTTCAGTTGCGCCGCTGTCTGGGCAATGTTGGCCAGCGGCAGGTCAGCAGCCCAGGCGCTGATACCAGACGCCGTGGTGTCCGCAAAGCTTAACTCGCTCAGCGTGGTGTCTATGGCTTCAAGGCGTATGTCCAGGGGCGGTGTCATGAGACGAATTATAAGCGATCCAGCAATTGAATAACGGCGCAATACACGCTGAAAATGTTAAAACCTTGGTGGTTTTGTGAATCAGATGCTGACGATTGTCTTAGCCGGTTCGCCGGCCTGTTCACGTACCAGCTTTGCCACCAGATAACCGGGCAGGTGTGCCTGCATGTCGCTGTGCAGCGCTCTGGCGGCCTGATCCTCAACATAAAAATGGGCGGTGCCCGCTACCCGATCCGGCAGATGCAGGTAGTAGGGCATCACGCGTTGACTGAACAGGGCTTTTGCCAGGGCGATCTGGGCAGGCAGGTTGTCGTTTATACCCTTGAGCAGCACCGCCTGATTGAGTAAGTGCACCCCGGCGTTGTCCAGCGCCGCCAGAGAGCGGGCAGTGGCTGCATCCAGCTCCTGAGCGTGATTGCTGTGGATCACCACCACCACCTGCATTCTCGATGCCGCTAACATATCAACCAGCGCCTGGGTGATGCGTGCAGGTAATACCACTGGAATGCGGGTATGGATGCGCAGCCGCTGCAGATGGTCGATCTGTGTCAGTGATTCAAGCAGCTGTGCCAGGGCAGCATCATCGAGCAGAAGCGGATCGCCACCGGACAGAATAATCTCTTCGATGCTGGTGTCCTGCTGCAACGCGGCGAGCGCTTTGGTGTGGCGACGCTGTTGATGTTCTGCATAGGGGAAGTGACGTCTGAAACAGTAACGACAGTTGATGGCACAGGCGCCGGTGGTGATCAGCAGCGCTCTACCATGGTACTTGTGTAACAGCCCCGGTGCTGGATGAATGAGGTTACGATCGCTCTGTTCCTGCAGAGGATCGCGCACAAACCCTGGTGTGTCGATCTGCTCGTGGGTGGTTGCCAGCACCTGCCGTAACAGGGGGTCATTGCGCTCGCCGACGACCATACGATCGGCGAAGCCCCTGGGCACGCGCACCGGAAACGGGTCGCTGTCGCTGGCAGATTCACTGTGTACGTTGACATACTTAAGCAGCTCGACGCTGGTGCGAATCGCCTGCTGCAGTTCCCTGCGCCAGATGTCGGGCTCCCAAGGCGTTTCAATCGGGGTTATCATGCGCGCCGCTCAATTATTAGATTGCGAGAATTATGGCTACCTATTCTACCAACGAATTCAAGTCCGGCATGAAAGTCCTGCTTGATGGCGACCCCTGCACCATATTAGAGAACGAATTTGTGAAACCCGGCAAAGGTCAGGCTTTTAATCGGGTAAAGTTCCGCAACCTTAAATCCGGACGGGTATGGGAGCGCACCATGAAGTCCGGGGAGAGTATTGAAGCCGCTGATGTCATGGACCTTGATATGGAATACCTGTACAGCGATGGAGAATTCTGGCACTTCATGCGCACCGATGGCAGTTTTGAACAGGTGGCAGCCACGGCTGCTGCGGTGGGGGATGCCCACCAGTGGTTGAAGGAGCAGGATGTCTGTCAGATTACGCTTTGGAACGATGACCCGATTGCGGTGACACCGCCGACGTTTGTTGAACTGGAAGTGACGGATACCGATCCTGGCCTGAAAGGCGATACCGCCAGTGGCGGCACAAAACCGGCAACCCTGTCTACCGGTGCAACCATCAAAGGCGTGCCGCTGTTTGTCAACATTGGCGACGTGTTGAAAATTGACACTCGCACGGGGGAGTATGTCAGCCGCGCACGGTAGCTGTTTCAGTCTGCTGAAATGAGCGAATGGCAGCCTTCTGCTGACTTAGGCGCATTGCACGCGCGGGCGCGGATGCTGACGCAGATCCGCGAATTCTTTCTGCAGCGCGAGGTGCTGGAAGTGCAGGTGCCTGTGCTGGGTAGTCACACTGTCACCGATCCGGATGTAGAAGCCATTGCTGTTCCCGGGTACGGGTTTCTGCAGACATCGCCGGAATATTACTTAAAGCGCCTGTTGGCAGCTGGTGTGCCGAGCTGTTATCAGCTGGCACCTGCGTTTCGTGACGACGAACAGGGACGCCTGCATAACCCTGAGTTTTATCTGCTGGAGTGGTATCAGCTGGGTTACGATGCGCGGCAGTTAAGGGCTGAGGTTGCGCAGCTGTGTGACCTTGTCCTGGGTCCGGCGGCTTATCAGCAGGTAGCGTATAAGGATCTGGTAGCGGATCTGAACGCTCCTCGTGAGCAACTTGATCTGGCTTTTGCAAGAGCCTGTGAACGGCTCAAGCCCGGGCGGTTTTTTATTGTGGATTATCCCGCCGACCAGGCAGCGTTGGCTAAAGTGAGTCGAACGGATCCCAGCGTGGCAGAGCGCTTCGAGCTGGTCATCGATGGCGTGGAAATCGCTAACGGCTATCATGAACTGACAGACCCGGCCGAACACCGGCGCAGGTTTGCGCAGGATAATCAGATTCGTCACACCAGAGGTCTGGTGGCCAGGGCCCTGGATGAACCCTTCCTGTCTGCGCTGACATCGGGTTTGCCTGAATGCGCAGGTGTGGCACTGGGCGTTGACCGGTTGCTCATGCTGAGTCTGGGCGCGGATTCACTGGACGAGGTGATGGCCTTTCGCGTCCGCTGAACAGATTCGGGTTTGATCAACGAGGTTTGAACACGCCGAGGGCTTCGCCCATTTTTACCTTTGTGCCAACCTTTACGTGGTCGGCAAGTTCAACGCGTCCTTCAGGAAAACAACAGATCACCGTGGAGCCCAGCAGGAAGCGCCCAATTTCATCCCCTCGCTGGTAAACCAGATGGTGCTCGGTATCTTCGATCAGCATGTAAGGTGATGCCGGGCCTAACCAGTCGGTTTCGATAGAGGCGACAATCATGGCGCCCACCAGAATGACCAGCATCGGGCCCTGTTCGGTATCAAAGCGGCAGACCAGGCGCTCATTGCGGGCGAACAGACCTTCGATGTTTGCTTCGGTCACCGCGTTAACCGAATACAAAGCGCCGGGAATGGCCTTGGTGTGTGTCAGCGTGCCGCCAAAGGGCAGATGTACCCGGTGGTAATCACTGGGTGCCAGGTAAATAGTGCAGAAAGTGCCATTGTTAAATTCATCACCAAGCGTACCGGCCAGGCTGTGGATGCTGTAAGTGTGACCTTTTGCCTGCAGCAGCTGATCGCCGTTGATGAGACCCTGCTGACTAACGGTGCCATCCGCGGGTGAAACAAACGTCTGTTCACCGGCAGCCAGCGGGCGGGCATCCGGGCGCAGGGCGCGGGTGAAAAAGTCATTGAATGACGTGTAATCATCAAAATCGCTGCGTTCCGCTTCCTGCAGATCGACGTTGTAAGCCCGTGCAAACTGCCTGATGAGCAGGTTTTTTAGCCACGGTATTGTGCTGTTTGCAGCGTGCCCGCCCAGTCTGGATAAGCCGTGCTGAGGTAAAATTTTCTGCAGCGTGCTGAACAGCGCACTCATGTGGATACCTCGATGGGCGTGTCCGGCAGGTTACCCCACTCTGACCAGGAGCCGTGATAAGCCTTGATCGGCAGGCCTAACAAACGACCTAACATATAAGACAGACCCGAGCGGTGGTGCGTCTGGCAATGGGTGATGATCGTTTTTGCCTGACTGATGCCGGATGCTTCCAGGGTGTCGGCGATGTCCTGCACAAACCGGTACTGGCGGGCCGGATCCTGCAGCAGCAGCCAGTCTATGTTGATGGCGCCAGGCACATGCCCAACCCTGGCGGACACCTGCCGGCGGCCAGCGTACTCATCCGCGGAACGGACATCCCAGACCACCTGATCAGGGTCATCGATGGTGGCCAGCACGTCGGCAACTTCAGCAATCGGTGTGCTATCGATACTTAGATCCGGCTGGGTGGCGGGCCTGGGTGAGTCTGGACCCTGGGCCAGCGCTAAACCAGCGCCGTGCCAGGCATGTAACCCACCGTTCAGATACTGCCAGCTGGTGTGTCCGATGACATCCAGCGTCCAGGCAAACCGACCGGCCCAGCCGCCACCTTCATCGTCGTAGATCACTATGTCCAGCTCGGGGCTGTATCCCAGTCCGCCAAACAGCTGATTTAAGTGGTCAAGGCTGGGCAGCTTGCCGGTGGCCGGCGGAATGCCGCAAACCAGGGAGGCGGGCGTGACAAGCACGGCACCGGGAATATGCGCCTGCAGAAAACTATCCGCGCTGCTCACCTGAACCAGCAGCAATTTGTCTGTATCGTCATTGTGCAGCCTGGCCTGCAGGTCTTCGGGTTCCAGCAGACTCACACTTCCGGTTGGGTGCACACAAAACCTCTTTGGCATCTATTTCCTGTCGCGCATATTATCCTTTCTATGCAGAGCCGCACAGACGCTGACGGTTGTCTACTTGTTGCCAGTGTCCTGTCTGGTTACTTCAACGAATTAACCAGACAGGACACGAGGAGGATGGTTTGAGCGAAAAACTGGTTTGGATGGATCTGGAGATGACCGGGCTGGACCCCAACGTGGAGCGCATCATTGAAATGGCAACCATTGTGACCGACAGTGAGTTAAACACCATTGCCGAAGGACCCGTGCTGGCGATCAAGCAACCCCAGGCGCTGTTTGATGCCATGGACGATTGGAATCAGACCCATCATCGGGCCTCAGGCCTGCTGGATCGCATTCAAAAAGAAGGTGTCACGGAACGTGAGGCGGAAGCGCTGACCCTGGCTTTCCTGGAGAAGCATGTTGAAGCCGGCGCCGCGCCGTTGTGCGGCAATACCATCTGGCAGGATCGGCGCTTTCTGACCCTGTACATGCCGGATCTTGAAAATTATCTGCATTATCGAATGGTCGATGTCAGTTCAATCAAAGAACTGGCAAAACGCTGGCGGCCGGATGTGGCGGCCGGTTTTACGAAAAAGAATGAACACACCGCGCTGGCGGATATCCGTGAATCCATAGGTGAGCTGAAACATTATCGCGAGCACTTCTTTCAGATGTCAGGCTGAGCGCCGCTGTCTGTTAACTTCTGCAGTGCCCAGGTAATGTGTTCCGCCACCATGGCTGAGGCGCCGGGCAAGCGCCGCTTCAGCGCCTGGATAGCGCGAGGACTTGCGGGACCGTTGCCCAGTCCGACTGCCAGATTGCGCTGCCACTGTTCATAAGACACCCGGCGCATGGCGGAGCCTTGCGTTACAGCCAGGAACTCTTTTTCCTCCAACTCAAACAGGTCCACAAGTCCGGCCTGCTGCAGCCCATGTCGAGGCTGGAAATCCGCCTCCCTGGTGGTTGGTGCCTCGCGGTTCCAGGGGCAGTACAACTGACAGTCATCACAGCCATAAATCCGATTGCCCATGGCGCTGCGCAGGTCCTCCGGGATCGCGCCTTTGTGTTCAATGGTGAGGTAGGAAATACAGCGCCGTGCATCCAGTTGTTTGGGACCAATAATGGCCTGGGTCGGGCACACCGTGATGCAGGCCTGGCATTTGCCGCAGGCCTCTTCGTAAGCGGAATCGTCGGCTTCTATCTTAAGTGGTGCGTTGGTGTAGATTTCTCCCAGAAAGAACCAGGAACCCGCTTCTTTATTCAACAACAGGGTATGTTTGCCTATCCAGCCCAGGCCGGATTTTGCTGCCAGCGCTTTCTCCAGAACCGGTGCGGTATCGGTAAATGCTCTGAACTGGTGGCTGGGTAAATGTTCGTTGATCTGGCTGGCCAGCCTGGCCAGTCGGCGTCGCAGAACTTTGTGATAGTCGCGTCCCAGCGCATAGCGGGAAATATAGGCATGTTCTGACGAGTTCAGGATGGTGAGCGGTTGGGTATCCGGGGGCAGATAGTCCATGCGCGCGGTAATCACGCGGCAGGTTTCTGGCTCCAGCAGGTCAGGCTGCAGGCGTTTGTCGAGATTACGCTCAAGGTACCCCATGTCGCCAGCAAACCCTTTTGCCAGCCATGCCCGCACGTGCGGTGCATGTGCACTGAGATCGACATCGCTGATCGCGATATCAGCAAAGCCCAGCGCCTGCCCCCAGGTTTTGATTGTCTGCAGATCCGGCAGCATCTGTCGCCATCGTCTGTATTGAAAAGCGCAGTATAATGATCCGTTCACAAAGCGTTGTGTGTTTATGTTGCCAGTTGATACCTACCTTTATTCCGCCGCTGACAGCCGTGCCGTTGATGCCCGCGCCATGGCGGAGCTGAATGTGTCCGGTTTTACGCTGATGCAGCGGGCGGCAAATGCGGCGTTGATGCTGTTACTGGATTGTTATGCCGGCACAGGGGCCGTTACCGTCGTCTGTGGCAAAGGTAATAATGCGGGTGATGCCTATCTGCTGGCGAGCGGCGCCCACGCCCTGGGCCTGGACGTGCAGCTGCTCGCTGCAAGTCCGCCAGCACAACTGCGCGGCGACGCCGCACGCGCCTGTGCCGAGGCCCTGGCGGGCGGTTTGATCATAGAGGATTCGGAGCAGATTATTCGTGGCGAGGTGGTGGTCGATGGGTTGCTCGGCACGGGGCTTAAGGGTGCACCCCGCGCGTCATATAGCCACTGGATAGAACGCATTAACGCCGCGGGTAAACCGGTGTTGAGCCTGGATGTACCCTCCGGCATAGACGCCGATACCGGTGCGGCACCGGGTGCGGTGGTGCGTGCTGAACATACTCTGTCTTTTATTACACCGAAGATTGGTCTATACACCGGGGCTGGGCTGGCGGCTGCCGGTCAGCGGCATCTGCATGATCTGGGCGTGCCCGCACGATGTTTTCCTGCAAGTCCGGTGACTCGTTTGGAGTGGCGAAAAGAAATGCTGCCTGCAATAGAAGTAAATACTTACAAACATCGACAGGGTCATGTCGTCATAGCAGGCGGCGATGACAACATGCCCGGCGCGGTGATGATGGCTGCCGAGGCGGCGCTGCGGGTGGGCGCTGGCATGGTGACCGTACTGACGCGGACCCGGCACACCACCGCGCTGGTCAGCCGCACGCCGGAACTGATGGTACTGGGTTATTGTGCCCAGACTGAGGATGCACGGGTGCAGGCGCTGCTGGACAAAGCCAGCTGCGTGGTTCTGGGTCCGGGTCTGGGTCGCAGCCAATGGTCTGAATCACTTTATAAGGTGGTGGCCGCAGCCGCCTGTCCCACCGTTGTCGATGCAGATGGCCTGTATTGGCTGGCGACCGCCGGCAGCTGGACGGGAGGTGCCCTGACGATTACGCCCCACGTGGCTGAAGCAGGCCGACTTCTTGATCTGCCGGCGGATGTGATTCAAGGTGATCGGCTTGCCGCCGCACGGGAGCTGGGCCTGCGGTATGCCTGTCAGGGTGTGCTGAAAGGCGCAGGCTCGGTGGTTTTTGCACAGCCAGCGCATGAGTTTGCCGTGTGCGGGCACGGCAATCCCGGCATGGCCAGCGCCGGCATGGGGGATGTGTTAAGTGGTGTGCTTGGTGGCATGCTGGGCTACACAACTGAATCGTTTACCCCTGATGATGCACTGCATGCAGGTGTTGCACTGCACAGCGCGGCAGCCGATCATGCGGCGCGCGAATGGAGCCAGCGTGCGCTGCAGGCAACGGATGTCATAGCCGCTCTGCCGAAACTGTTGTAACGGCCTGGCGGTTCTGAATTGAGGGTACGATCAGAGGTGGTGGGTTCACAGGACATGGGTAAACCGATCGACTTGCAGGCAACCGGGCTGCACGAATATCTGTCTGATGAAGCTGCGACAGTCTGTTTTGGTGGCAGGCTCGGCGCATTGCTTGAGGCACGCTACCGCGGCCGGGCGGTGGTTTTTCTGCATGGCCAGCTGGGCGCGGGCAAAACCACCCTGGTGCGCGGCCTGCTTGCCGGATATGGGCATCGCGGCGTGGTGAAGAGCCCTACCTATACGCTGCTGGAACCGTACAATATGGCAGCTGCCGAGGTGTTTCATTTTGACCTCTACCGGGTCAATGATCCCCAGGAGCTGGAATTTATCGGGTTTGATGAAATTATTGATGGTCCAGGACTGAAACTGTTTGAATGGCCCGAAAAAGCCGTAGACTGGTTGCCTGACCCCGATGTTGAAGTCAGTCTGCAGGTGGTAACGGATACTCAGCCGGTATCCCGAGAGGTGTCAGTTGTTTTTAGGTAGGTCGTTGCATACAAGCACATTGTCAGCGCTGCTGCTGGTTGCCCTTTGCGGCGGCCTGTTGCCCCTGTCTGCGCATGCCACCGCATTAAAAAGTGTGCGTATGCATGAAGCGCCGGACTCCACGCGGGTGGTGTTTGATACGGATGCTGCGGTGACCTACAAAATTTTCACCCTGGAAGATCCACATCGTGTGGTGGTGGATCTGCAGGGGGTATCGCCCCGGCCCGGTTTTGATCCTGCCGTTGTTGCCGTGGGGCGCGCCAGGGTAAACAGTCTGCGGGCGGCGGATCGCAATGGTAACTATCGGGTCGTGATTGATACAAAAACCCGCCTTACACCAAAAGCGTTTACCCTCAAACCCATCGACCCTTACGGTCACCGTCTGGTAATTGACCTGCTCGAGCCGAACCCGAGTTCGCCCGCGCCTCGAATCACCGCGCCTGCGGCAAACCGGGATGTGGTCATCGCCATAGATGCAGGTCACGGAGGAGATGACCCCGGCGCGGTCGGGCCGAAGAGAATTCTCGAAAAAAATGTGGTGCTGCAGATTGCGCGACGTCTGAAACGAAACCTGGATGCCCTTGACGGGTTTCGGGCAGAACTGATCCGTACCGGAGATTACTACCTGCCGCACCGCAAGCGCACCCAGCTGGCCCGAGACAAACGTGCGGATCTGTTTGTTTCTGTGCACGCGGATGCGTTTAAAGAAGCGAACGTCAAAGGTGCATCGGTTTATACCCTCTCGGATCGTGGCGCCACCAGCGAAACCGCGGCCTGGCTGGCGGAACGGGAGAACAGGGCGGACCTGCTCGGTGGCGTGGGTGACGTCAGCCTGACCGACAAAGACCCGGTGCTGGCACACGTACTGCTGGATCTGTCCATGGATGCCAATCGTTCACAAAGTATCGATGCCGGGCGGGCGGTGCTGGCCAATCTCGGTCGTGTCACAAAGCTGCACAAACAGCGGGTGGAGCAGGCTGCATTTATTGTGCTGAAGTCCCCGGATATGCCGTCTATTCTTGTCGAAACAGGTTTTATCTCCAACCCCGACGAGGCTCGACGCCTGTCCCAGGCGGAGCATCAGGCGAACGTCGCGCGAGCCATTGCAGACGGCATTGAACAGTTCATGCGTCTGAATCCGCCGCCAGGCTCGTTGCTGGCCTCACAGAGTCTGCCCGCCAATGAAACGCGTTACACTATTGCACCTGGTGACACCCTGTCTGCGATCGCCCAGCGCTATGGCGTCAGTTCGAACACGATCAAGTCGAAAAATGGATTGCGCACAGACACCATCAGGGTGGGTCAGGTGTTGCTGATTCCCGGCGTATAAATGCCTGCCAACCGCGTTAAGCGGCTTTCCGGATTTGTTGCAGACCAGATCGCCGCCGGCGAAGTGGTTGAGCGACCTGCATCTATTGTCAAAGAGCTGATGGAAAACAGTCTTGATGCACAAGCCTCGCAGATTGATGTGCGCATTGAAGAAGGTGGCAGCGCCCTGATCTGGGTACAGGATAACGGTTGCGGAATTCATCCTGACGATTTATCTCTGGCGCTGGAGCGACATGCAACCAGTAAAATATCTGACGCTCAGGATCTGCTGGGTATCGCCAGTCTCGGCTTTCGTGGAGAGGCGCTGGCCAGTGTTGCTTCGGTGGCCAGGGTAAAGCTCAGCAGCGCGCAGCCTGGTGCAGGCATGGGTTATCAACGCGAAGTGCATGGTGGTGAGCTGATGGCGCAGGGGCCGGTGGCTCACAATTGTGGCACCACGGTCGAGGTGCGGGATCTTTTTTACAATACACCCGCGCGACGCAAATTCCTGAAAGCCCAGCGCACGGAAGCCGCGCAGATAGATCAGGTGTTCCGGCGGCTGAGCCTGGCCCATATGAATGTCGGCTTTTCGCTGCGACAGGCGAGCGAAAAATCCGCGTCTGCGCGGGCGCTGTCGTTACCTGCAGAGCGGGTTGAGGAACGTCTCGGTCAAGTGCTGACGGCAGATTTTCTGACCCACAGCATTGCCGTTGATGAAAGCTGGGATAATTTCCGGCTGCACGGTTGGGTTGGGTTGCCGGCTTTTCATCGACGCCTGGCGGACCAGCAATATTTTTACGTTAATGGCAGGGCGATCCGGGACAAACTGGTCGGACATGCGGTGCGCCAGGCTTACCGGGACGTCATGTTCCATGGCCGGCAGCCGGTTTTTGTGCTGTATTTCGAGTTACCCCAGGACACCGTCGATGTGAACGTGCATCCCACCAAGCATGAGGTGCGTTTTCGTGAATCCCGCGCTGTACACGACTTCATTTTCGGCAGTTTGAACCGCGCGCTGCGCGAGGTGCGCCCTCAGATCCAGGGCCGCAACGATGGTCAGACTGCACCATCACCTCCGTTTGCCGCGACAAATGTCTCTGCCGCGGCCACCAACCCTTCACCCTCGGTGCAGGACACGGCATCTTTTGACCTGCCAGTCACTAAAGCACAGGCCTCAGCATTTCAAGCAGGGTCCGCCAGTCAGGTTGCAGCGCCTGGGTCAGCGGGATTCGCGCCCCAGACGTTTACCGCCGAACATAACGCTGCCCCTCAAACGCCTGCCCTGGGTTATGCATTGGGACAGCTGCACGGCGTCTATATTCTGGCGCAGAACAGCCAGGGCCTGGTCATTGTGGATATGCACGCCGCCCATGAAAGGGTGACTTATGAAAAACTCAAGGCACAAGCCGCAGCGGCAGCTGTTGCGCGACAACGTCTGCTGGTGCCGGAGTATCTCAATGTGACCGAAGCGGAGGCGGAGCTGGTTGAAAATCTGACAGACACGTTTCTGCAGGCGGGCCTGGTCATAGAGCGTTCCGGTATTCAGTCGATCTGCCTGCGCGAAGTGCCGGCGCTGATCTCGTTTAAAAAGCTGCAGCCCATGGTGCGTGATTTCATTGCCGAGCTGGCCGAGTTTGGCAACAGCGATGAACTGGTTCGAGGTCAACTCGATCTGTTGGCCAGTATTGCCTGTCATGGTTCTGTGCGGGCAAACCGCAGCCTCACCATTGCAGAAATGAACGCACTGTTACGTGAGATGGAGGTCACCGAAAACGCCGGTTTATGTAATCACGGTCGACCGACCTATTTCACCCGGAGTCTGGCGGATCTCGACAAACTGTTTTATCGGGGGCAGTAGTGAAACGACAGGTTATCCTGCTGCTTGGCCCAACAGCGGTGGGCAAGACCGCGGCCGCCATGGCTTTGTTTGATCAACTTGGCGGTGCCGATAAGGTGCGACTGATCAGCGCGGATTCTGCCCTGGTATACAAAGGCATGGATATTGGCACCGCCAAACCCAGTGCAGCAGAACTTGCACGTTATCCACATGAGTTAATCGATTTTCGAGATCCGCAGGATACCTACACGGCAGCAGATTTTGTTGCTGATACGGATCAGCTGGTGGCGGATGCATTCAGCCTCGGGCAGTTACCTGTTATTGTCGGCGGTACCATGCTTTACGTGAAGCGTTTTGTTGAAGGCATCGCGCAGCTGCCGGCAGCAGACCCGAGCCTGCGTGCGCTGCTGCAGGCAGAGTTTGATGCGGGTAAAGGTCCTGCGCTGCATGCCCGGCTGGCCGCCATTGACCCCCAGGCGGCGGCTAACATTCATCCCAATAATCCACAACGCCTGCTGCGTGCTCTGGAGATAGTGCAACAAACCGGTCAACCGATCAGCACGCTGTGGTCGGAACTTGGCAGTCCGCCTGCGGTCGAACGTCTGCGGGCCGAGGTGCATAGTTTTGCCATCATCCCGGATAAGCGCAGCGTCCTGCACGCAAGGATTGCAGCGCGTTTTGAGGCCATGCTCAAGGCAGGATTTCTGGCGGAGCTGCAGAGCCTGTATGCACAACCCGAGCTGCGGACAGATCTGCCGGCATTGCGGGCGGTGGGTTATCGTCAGGGATTTGCGTTTTTGCGCGGGCAGTGTAGTGAAACGCAGTTTCATGCAGATGCGGTTACCGCGACGCGACGCCTGGCAAAACGGCAGTTAACCTGGCTGCGCCAGTGGCCCGGTGTGCAGAACCTGATCTGGGGCGATCCTGACAACCTCGCGGCGGCGATTGTCAGTGCGGTGAAACCGTTGTAAACATCGGTTTAGCGGTACTAACGTGTCATGACGCTTCGTTACATTACGTGTTACGCTTGGTATCAAATAACAGCAGCGGGAACGCTGTGACAGCGTCGCTTTTCAGCGCCGCGCTTCCCCGTGAAACGGTAAGCGTTAAAGGTTGGCTGACCAGCGTTTAAGGAGACTACAATGTCGAAAGGGCATACCTTACAAGACCCTTATCTCAACGCTTTGCGCAAGGAACGCGTGCCGGTTTCCATTTATCTGGTGAACGGCATCAAACTGCAGGGCCAGATTGAGTCTTTTGACCAGTTTGTTGTGCTGCTGAAAAACTCTGTAAGCCAGATGGTTTACAAACATGCCATCTCAACCGTGGTACCTGCGCGCAATGTGAAACTGCCGACAGGTAGTGAAGAAGAGGATTAACGCTCAGGCGGCTGCAGCACTTCCCAGGGAAGGTGCGGATCGTCCAACAGACGTAGTAACCAATAATGTTGTTTGAACGCCCCGAAGCTGGAAATCGCGCGGTTGTGCTGCATGTTGAACTGCGTGGCCAGCCGAACCCCGATCAGGACGAATTTGTTGAGCTTGCCCGCTCGGCCGAAATTGATGTGGTCGAGGTGGTGTGCTCGCCGCGTGATGCGCCGGATGCGCGTACGTTTGTAGGTTCCGGCAAAGTCACGCAGCTAAAGCACGCACTGAGCGCAGCTGAAGCGGATCTGTTGCTGATTAACCATGAGCTGTCTGCCGGCCAGCAACGCAATCTGGAAAGCGCACTGAACTGTCGCGTCATAACCCGCACAGAGCTGATTCTGACCATATTTGCCGATCGCGCCCGCAGCCATGAAGGTCAGCTGCAGGTTGAGCTGGCTCAACTCAAACATGCCCAGACCCGGCTTGTCCGCGGCTGGACGCACCTTGACAGACAGAAAGGCGGCATCGGTCTGCGTGGCGCTGGTGAGAAACAGATAGAACTCGACCAGCGCATGTTAAGCGAGCGTATCAAATCGGTTGAAAAGAAAATCGCCGTGGTCAGCAAACGTCGCGGGCAGAATCGACGTGGTCGCGGTCGACGGGGCACGCCAACAGTTGCCTTGGTCGGTTATACCAATGCAGGCAAATCAACGCTGTTCAATCAGATGACCAATGCCAGTGTGTATGCTCAGGACCAGCTGTTTGCAACGCTCGACCCAACCATGCGGAAGATCCAGGTGCCCGGCCTCAACGATGTGGTGCTGGCGGATACCGTAGGGTTTGTGTCGCTGCTGCCGCACGCGCTGGTCGAAGCTTTTAAGGCCACTCTGGAAGAAGTAGTACACGCAGATCTGCTGCTGCATGTGGTGGATGCGGCAGATGAGCTCGGTGAAGAGCGTCTGCAACAGGTCAGGGATGTCCTACAAGACATCGGGGCAGAGCAGGTGCCTGAGATGCTGGTCATGAACAAAATAGACCTGCTGCCACAAAGCGCCATACCCGAGGCGGTGCGCGAATCGCATGAGAACGTCAAAGGTGTGTTCCCGGTAAGCGCGCTGCGCGGCCAGGGAATCAAGGCATTAATAGAAGGAATCGGCGCTGCACTGGGTGTTGCGGCGCCGCATCAGGTAGTATTGGACTCTGCCGACGGGCGCACTCGCGCCTGGCTGTATCGGTCCGGTGCGGTGTTGGATGAGCAAACCATGGAAGATGGCAGTCTGCAGTTGACCCTGCAGGCCGACGACGGGTTGCTGCAGCAACTGCGAAGTTCACCACAAGTTATGTTGCGTGGTGACTATACCCCCCCTAAAATTTCGATCAGCAACTAAAGTCAGCCTGCACAGTTACATATAAGCGGGCTGCACAATCTAAGCGGAGACAGACATGGCGTGGAATGAGCCAGGTGGCGGTGACAAAAACAAAGACCCTTGGGGCAATCGTTCTGACCAGGGACCGCCAGACCTCGACGAAGCGATCCGGAAGTTGCAGTCGCAACTCTCTGGGATTTTCGGCGGCGGTAAAGGCGGCAGCGGCAGTGGCGGCGGCGCGAGCATCTCCGGTGGTGCGCTGGGTCTTGTCGGTTTTGTATTGATAGCGATCTATGCCTTCACGGGTGTTTATCAGGTGGACCAGCAGGAACGCGGCGTGGTATTCCGCTTTGGTGCGGCCCAGACAGATCTGAAAGAGCCCGGCCTGCACTGGAATCCGCCCCTCATCGATCAGGTTGAACTGGTGAATGTCACCCAGGTGCGTTCGCATTCGACTCAGTCGAGTATGCTGACCCAGGATGAGAACATCGTCGATATCAGTCTGACGGTGCAGTGGGTGGTGGACAATGCGAAAGATTTCATCGTCAACGTAAAGAATCCGGAAACCAGCCTGGCCCAGGCAACAGAAAGCGCGTTGCGGCATGTGGCAGGCAGTTCAACGATGAATCAGGTCATCACCGATGGCCGTGAGGCCATTGCGGCGGAAGTGCAGACCCGATTGCAGAATTATCTGACCAGCTACGGCACGGGTATTTTTGTGAATAAGGTCAACATTGATCGCAGTGCGCCGCCGCAACAGGTGCAGGAAGCGTTTAACGACGTGCAGAAGGCCAAAGAGGATCAGCAGCGGTTCATCAACCAGGCGACGGCTTATGCGCAGCAGGTTGTACCCGAAGCGCGGGGCCGTGCGGTACGGCAGATTGAAGAAGCCAATGCCTATCGGGATCGAGTGATCGCAAGAGCAACCGGTGAAGCGCAGCGCTTCGATAAGTTGCTGGCCGAGTATCAGCGGGCAGAACGGGTCACCCGCGATCGCCTTTATATTGATGCGTTGGAATCCGTGCTCAGCAATGCCAGCAAAATCATGGTAGACGTGGAAGGCGGCAATAACATGATGTATCTGCCGCTGGATCAACTGACACGCCAGCGCAGCAGCGGCGGCGAAGGTGTGATCGATCAGACCATGATGGATAATGCAGTGGAGCGAATCCTGCGCGAAATGAACAGTGCCCGATCAAACAGTTCCCGTACCCGTGGCAACTAGGAGTTAAAACATGTCGATGAAAGCATTGGTGGGATTGATAATTGTATTGCTGCTCGTTGTGCTGGGCAGCCAGTCACTGTTCCGCGTGCATGAAACGGAACGCGCCATTCTGCTGCAGTTTGGTGAGATTATGCGTGCGGATGTGAAACCCGGGCTGCATTTCAAGATGCCCATCGCTCAGCAGGTGAAACTGTTTGACGCCCGGGTGCTCACGCTGGATTCTAATTCAGAGACCTACTATACCCTTGAGAAAAAACCCCTCGAAGTTGATTCGTTTGTGAAGTGGCGGGTCGCGGATGTGGCCTCGTTTTATGAAAGCGCAAGCTTTGATATCCGTCGCGCCGAGCGGCTGCTGCAGGAGCGCGTCAACGAAGGTCTGCGTAACCAGATCAGCCGCCGTGATATGCACGAAGTGGTTTCCGGTGAGCGCGACCAGCTGATGACCGAGCTGCGCTCTGACCTTGACGAGAAAATGCGCGGGTATGGCGTTGAAGTAGTTGACGTTCGGGTGAAGCGTATCGATCTGCCCGTACAGGTATCCTCATCCGTGTATGAACGCATGAACTCCGAGCGGGAAATTGAAGCACGGCAGTTCCGTGCAGAAGGCCAGGAAGAGGCTCTTGCGGTGCGCGCCAACGCCGATCGTCAGGCCGTGGTGCTGGAGGCAGAAGCTTATCGCGAAAGTGAGCAGATCCGCGGTGAAGGGGATGCCCAGTCTGCGGCTATCTATGCCGCAGCGTTTAACAAAGATCCTGAGTTTTATGAGTTTTACCGCAGCATTAATGCCTACGTAAATGTCTTCAGTGATAAGTCAGACCTCATGATCATTGACCCAAGCAGCGACTTTTTCAAATACCTTGATAAGGAAGGTTAGAGCGCAGGCCTGACTTCTCGATAGATTCGCAAACATGAAAACACATTGGCGCCTGCCTCGCGGCGTGGACGAATTATTGCCGCCCGCCGCCTGGCAGCTCGAACTGCTGCGACGCAAAGTGCTGGACCTGTTTGTCAGCTGGGGTTTCGAGTACGTGGACCCGCCTGTTATCGAGTACCTTGATGCACTACTTGTCGGCAGCGGTGAAGACCTCGATCTGCAGACATTAAAAGTAGTTGACCAGGTCAGTGGCCGGCAACTGGGTGTACGGGCGGATATGACCTCTCAGGCCGTGCGTATCGATGCCCACAGTCTGGTGACCGATGCCGTGCAGCGGTTGTGTTATGCAGGGCCCGTTGTATTTGCCAACCCGCAGATTGCGCAGAATTCCCGCGTACCGTTTAAAGCTGGCGCAGAAATATTTGGTGCATCAGGACGCGATGCAGACGCCGAAGTTATCTCATTGATGCTCAGCACCATGCGGCAGGCACAGATTGATGACCCGGTGTTGCTGCTTGGACACATGGGTATCTACCTGCACCTGGCGGCACAGCTTATCGCCGAAGGCAGTCTGGCAGCTGAAGATGAAAGCCATCTGTTCACCTGCGTGCAACGCAAATCTCAGGCAGACATCAGAGCGCTGCTGAAACCCACCGCCTGCTCGGAAATGATGGCAGCACTGCCATTGATGATGGGTGATCTGGGTGTGATAAATGAGGTATCCCAACAGCTGGCGGGTGCCCCCGCGCCAGTGCTGCGGGCGTTAGATGAACTGCAGATTCTCGGTGCCCAGGTCGCTACCCTGCATCCCGGTCTGCGATTGCGCCTGGATGTCTCAGAACTGTCCGGTTACGGATACCATAATGGTCCGGTGTTTGCGGTTTATCATCCAACCCATGGCAGTGCCCTGGCTCAGGGTGGTCGCTACGATAACGTTGGCGCTGCATTTGGCCGTCAGCGTCCCGCAACAGGCTTTGATATGAACCTGAAACTGCTCATCAGCTCAGTCGCCGGGCAGGACATTATTTTTGCGCCTTATCCCTCGTCAGCGCAACGCGCTGCCCAGCAGCAGACGGTGGCTGCGTTGCGGACAGCGGGTGAGAGGGTGCAATGTGCTCTGAGTGAAGCTGAGCCGGTACCGGCAAACTGTCAGCGCAAGTTGATGTGGACTGATGACCAGTGGCGGGTTGTCGCAACATGAATCTCTCAATAACAACAATAATAATATTCTGGAAATAAGTATGGGTCGCAATGTTGTCGTAATCGGTACGCAGTGGGGAGACGAGGGTAAAGGCAAAGTCGTGGATCTGCTGACCGAGGAAGTGGCTGCCGTCATTCGCTTTCAGGGCGGACATAATGCCGGTCATACCCTGGTGATAGACGGTGAAAAAACGGTTCTGCACGTGATCCCTTCCGGCATTCTGCGTCCGGATGTGCAGTGTGTCATCGGCAATGGCGTGGTTATTGAGCCCAACGCATTGCTTAAGGAAGTTGTGGAACTGGAAGCGCGCGGTGTTCCCGTCCGACAGCGGCTGCGTATTTCGCCTGCCTGTCCCATTATTCTGCCGCACCATGTGCAGCTTGATCTGGCTCGCGAAGAAGCCCGTGGGCTGAAAAAAATCGGCACAACTGGCCGTGGCATTGGCCCGGCGTATGAAGATAAAGCCGCGCGGCGCGGATTGCGGATTGGCGACCTGTTTTACTGGCAGAATTTTGCCGCCCAGTTGAATGAGGTCATGGAATACCACAACTTCATGTTGACGAACTATTACAAAAAGCCGGCGGTGGATTTTCAGCAGACTCTGGATGAGTGCGCGAAAGTTGCAGAACAGCTGAAGCCCATGGTCTGTGATGTTGTGCCGTTGCTGCATGGCATGCGTGAAGCAGGTAAGAACCTGTTGTTTGAAGGCGCGCAAGGCGCGTTGCTCGATATCGATCTGGGGACCTATCCCTATGTCACGTCGTCAAATACAACAGCGGGTGGCACAGCGGTGGGCAGCGGTTTTGGTCCCATGTATCTCGACTATGTGTTAGGCATTACCAAGGCGTATTCAACCCGCGTGGGTTCAGGGCCTTTTCCTACAGAACTGTTCGATGATGTCGGTGCAAAATTAGCTGAACGAGGCAATGAGTTCGGGTCAACCACCGGCCGTCCTCGGCGCTGTGGCTGGTTCGATGCGGTGGCACTGCGACAGGCAGTGCAGATCAACAGCATCACGGGTTTGTGTTTGACCAAGCTGGATGTGCTGGACGGTATGGAAACCATCAAAATCTGTGTGGGCTATCAGGACCCTGATGGCAGTGCCGGTACCGCGCAGTTTGGCAGTGAGTATTATTCCGCGGTTACACCCATCTATGAGGAATTGCCGGGTTGGCAGGAATCAACTGTGGGTGCCAGCGGTTTGAGTGTGCTGCCGAAAGCAGCGCAGGACTACATTGCCCGGATTGAAGAAGCCGTAGGCGCGCCTATTGACATTATTTCGACCGGCCCCGATCGTGTTCAGACAATAGTGCTGAATAACCCCTTCAAGAGTTAGAGGCAGGAACGCGACATGGATTCAAAACTTCTTGAGCTGCTGGTTTGCCCGGTGTGTAAAGCCCAGTTGCATTACAAAAGTGAGCAACAGGAGTTGTGGTGTCGCGTCAGCCGGCTGGCCTATCCCATTGAAGACGGGTTTCCGGTTATGATTGAAGACCAGGCGCGGCCGCTGGCTGAGTCGGAATGGTCCAGCCTGCCCACTTAGTTGCGTCCCTGCAGATGCCCAGGCGCTGCTTCTGTTAAGGTCAGCAGAATCAAAACAAATCTATTCGAGCAAGAAGAACACCATGCATCCAGTTGTCATTAGCGGCACAGGCTTGTGGAAGCCTGACCACATCATCACCAACGAAGAACTTGTTGATTCGTATAATGCCTACGCAACTGCGTTTAATGAAGCCAATGCAACAGCCATCAGTAACGGCGAAGTGGCAGAGAAACCCCTGTCCAGCGCGGCCTTCATAGAAAAAGCCAGCGGCATCAAGCAGCGCTATGTGTATGCCAAAGAAGGCATCCTGGATATTGAACGCATGCGCCCGGTGCTGGTTGAACGCAATGATGATGAATTGTCCCACCAGGCTGAAATGGCCGTGCATGCGGCAAAAGCTGCCATGGCCCAGGCGCATAAAACCAGCGCAGACATTGATATGGTCATTGTCTCCTGCGCTTACACCCAGCGTTCTTACCCGGCGATTGCAATTGAGGTTCAGGATGCTCTGGGTATTGAAGGGTTTGGTTTTGACATGCTGGTTGCGTGTTCGGCAGCAACGTTTGCTCTGCATCGGGCCTATGATGCGCTGGCTGCGGGGTCTGCCCGGGGCGTGCTGGTGATCAACCCGGAACTGGTTTCACCCCAGCTGAATTACACCGATCGTGATGGACACTTTATCTTTGGGGATGTGAGTACCGCTGTTGTGATGGAGCGGGCGGATACCTGCACAGCGCCGCATAGCTATGACGTCCTCAGCACACAGGCAGTGACCTCGTTTTCCAGCAACATCCGTTCGAATTTTGGCTATCTGTCATTTGCAGATGACTCGAACCCTTTTGCAGCGGACAAGTTGTTTCACCAGAACGGCCGCAAAGTGTTCAAAGAAGTCTGTCCCATGGCAGCTGAACATCTGCAGAACCAGGTCAGTAAAGCAGGCCTGGAACTGGCGGACATCAAACGCTGGTGGCTGCATCAGGCCAATATCAATATGAATGAACTCATCGCCCGACGCCTGCTTGGTCGCGATCCGCATCCGGGTGAAGCACCGATTGTGCTGGATGAGTTTGCCAATACAGCATCGGCAGGTTCTATTATTGCCTTTAACCTGCATCAGGAAGATCTGCAAAGCGGTGATTGTGGTGTGATCTGTTCATTTGGTGCGGGTTACTCGATTGGTTCGGTGGTGGTGCGCAAGCGTTGAAGACACCTTAGGTGGCTGGCTCATCCAGGAAAGCGATTTATGCCGCGCTGGTCGGCAACGCCCTCTTTGCGGTAACCAAATTCTCCGCCGCCTTCTACACCGGCAGTGCGGCGATGCTCAGCGAAGGCATACATTCGCTGGTAGATACCGGTAATCAGTTCCTGCGCCTGTTTGGCTTAAAACAATCACTCAAACCAGTCAGTCATGAGTTTCCGTTTGGACATGGCAAGGAGGTGTATTTCTGGTGCTTTATCGTTGCGATGCTGATTTTTACCCTGGGTGGCAGCGCATCGATCTATCAGGGTGTGATGCATCTGTCTTCGAATGAGCCAATCACGAACATCTTTATCAACTACATTGTATTAGGTCTGGCGCTGGTTTTTGAGCTGGGCGCGTTGTATGTCGCTTTTCAGGAATTTAACAGAAGTCGCGGTGAACAAACGATTTTAGAAGCGGTCAGCAATGGTAAAGACCCGACCCTGTTTTTGGTGGTGTTCGAAAACTCGGCGGCGACACTGGGCCTGTTGATCGCCCTGTTTGGGCTGGTGATGTATCAGATTACCGGCAACCTGGTGTTTGACGCGATAGCCTCTATATCAATTGGCGTGGTGCTGATACTCACAGCCATCTGGCTGGCCTATGAAAGCAAAGGATTGCTGATTGGTGAAAGTACAACACAACCTATCCGTCAGCTGATAAAAAACGTGTTTTTAAACGATTTGCGCGTAGCCGCCGTGAACGAGGTTGCCAGCCTGCACATGGGTCCGGATTTTGTGCTGGTCACCGCATCGGTTGAGTTTGCCACCGTACAGACCGCCGAAGAGGTGGAAAGTGCGGTAGCCGAGCTCACCGCCAGGGTCAAACAGGTTGATCCACGCATTCAACGTGTCTTTGTCGAAGCGAAACGAACTGACGATCATTACCTGCCGCCTTCTCTTCGCGAAGACATCTGAACAACCTGCCTGAACGATAAAAGAACGCCGCCTGGTGGATGAAGTCCCTTCCCTTAAGTGAAGGGGGCGTCAATGACTGAATGTTGCATATTGATTTCCCGTTCACAAATTGCTGTGCAGACTGCGCGGCAACTAAGTAACGGAGTCTCTCGATGCGTAAGGCATTAGCTTTAATTTCCATGGCCGCTGTGTTCATCGCCGGCTGCGGCGGCAGCAGCAGCTCTTCATCGCCGCCAGGACCGCCACCGCCTCCTGCTGGAGAAGTTGTCTTTGAAATCGTGCACGCGTCTCAGGATGCACCGCCTGTTAATCTGTCTGTTGGTGGTGCTGTGGTGGCCTCCGCTGCTGACTTTGGCGACGCGGCATTTGTGACCACCGAAGATGGCGAAGTCACCATTGTGGTTGAAGGCATCATTCCCGGCGGCAACGCAGATGTGATCACTGCAACAGACACGTTTGCAGATGGTCAGCGGGTGACTGTTTTCGCTGCCAACGAGGTTGCCAACATCGGACCAATTGTGCTGGTTGATGACCAGCCTGCGGTGGCGGACACGGATGTTCGGTTACGCGTTGTACATGCAGCGTCAAACGTCACGCCCATTTCAGACATGGTGGACATCTATGTCACGGCACCGGCAGACCCCATCTCAGCTGCAACGCCGGTCACGCTTATGTTCGGGGACTTCACTATGGATGCCATTACGGTGCCTGCCGGGGATTACCGCATACGCATCACGCCAGCAGCGTCGTCAACGGTGGTGTACGACTCGGGCACCGTCACACTTGCGGGCGGCAGTGACCTTGTGGTTGCAGCCATTGCCAATGTCGGCCCGGGCACCGCGCCAGTAGAGCTGATTGCGCTGACCGGCTCCGCTTCGCTACGTCTGCTCGATGTGCAGACACCTGCAGATGTGCGCGTTGGACACCTTGCGGCGGATGTCGGCGCAGTGGATGTGCTGCTGGATGATGTGCTTTCACCGGTACAGGGCGCGACATTTGGCGCCATCACAGATTACCTGCCGCTGGCTGCTGGGCCGGTGAATGTCAAAGTCACGGTTGCCGGAGATCCGAGCGCTGTGGCAATTGACACCCTGAATGAGGTGACGCTCGAAGCGGGTGAGACCTATTCAGTCACCGCTGTTGGCCTGGCTGGTGATGGTAGCCTGACCTATAGCGTTTCTGTGGATAATCCCCGTCGTATCGCAACAGAAAGCCGTGTGCGCATATTTCACAGCTCCCCGGCGGCTGGCGAGGTGGATATCTATGTGGTCGGCTCCGGTGACCCTATTGATGGTTTAACGCCTGACTTTGCGGCCGTGCCTTTTGGTGCAGAGACAGGGTATGTGTCGCTGGCTCCAGGTGCCTACGACGTACATGTGACTGAAGCAGGCGATCAAACCATGCCGGTGTTGCCCGTCGTGGCCGTGACCCTGGAGGCCGCTGAAATTTACACGGCCATTGCCGTGGATGCAGCAGGGGGTGGCGAACCTGTCGGCCTGGTGCTTGCGGATGACTTTTTATAAGTATCGGCAAGCCGCAGAATGTTTTACGTACAAGCCGGCCTAGAGCCGGCTTTTTTCTGCCTGTGCAATTCCACAATACACACGGCTATCAGCAGCCAATTAGGAGTAACATGGCGTTGCGTCTCGCGACGACGATAAAGCGAGAAAGGTTCAAGTCTCGTGCGAGCCTGCGGGTTAGAACGACTTTTGGTCAAAGTGCCAAAACTCGACGGATCTCGCGTAGCGAGATCATGGTGCCCAGGAGAGGACTTGAACCTCCACGGGGTTGCCCCCACTAGCACCTGAAGCTAGCGTGTCTACCAATTTCACCACCTGGGCACAGGGGTGCGGACTGTACTGAAATCTGACATAAGGTGTCAATCTTGGCGAACGGACAAAACAGCAAAAATAAAGCGCCTGGCCATAAAAAAAGCCTCACAAAGCGAAATTCGGGCGCTAATCAGTATACCGCCCGGGAAATCCTCGCGTTGCTCCGCGCCGAGCCCGGCCCGGTGGCGTGGTCGACTCTGGCGCACCTTGCAGGTGCAGATAAGCCCAAAGCCATTACCCAGCTGCGGCAGATGTTAAAAACTCTGCAGCGCAGCGGCGAACTGCGGCGCAACCGGCACGGCGATTATGAGCTGCCGGAGGGTGGTGGTCTGAACCGCGCTGTGGTGCAGCAGCGTGGCCGCATGCTGGTGGTGAATGACCTGCCGATAGACGATGCCGGTCGCATGAACCTGCGCATCGGAGACGAAATTGAATACCGTGTTGGTGACGGCCGTGCCCAGGTGTTACAGGTCACCCGTCTGTCTGATGCATTGTTCACCGGCATTTTCAGCAAACAGGGTCGCAATCAGTTTGTGAATGGTCTGGGTCAGGACCGGGGTCGCGTCACAATTCTGCAACCGGCAAAGAAGGCACGGGAGGGGGATACTGTGCAGGTCGCCATTACCGGGCGGGATGACCGTGGCTTGAGCGGCCACGTTGCGCATATTGTCACCAGCGAAAATGTGCTGGATCAGGCCATCAATTCAGCGGTTGCTGCGGGCGGCATCCCCTTCGAGTGGCCGGCTGACGTTACCTCCGCGGTGGCAAAGCTGCCTACCCGGGTGGTTGCGGGCCGTCATTCTCAGCGCGAAGACCTGACCGGATTGCCGCTGGTCACCATTGATGGGGAAACTGCAAAAGACTTTGATGACGCTGTTTTTGCGGAGCCTCTGAAACGCCGTGCCGGCGGTTTCCGCCTTGTGGTTGCCATTGCTGACGTTGGCCACTATGTAAAACGCAAAACACCGCTGGATGACGAAGCGGTGCTGCGCAGCACCTCCGTTTATTTTCCGGAGCGTGTTATTCCCATGCTGCCGGAGGCTCTGTCGAATGGCCTGTGTTCGCTGCGACCGGAAACGCCGCGCCTGGCCCTGGTCTGCGAAATGTGCATCGATGCAAAAGGCAACATCTATAAACATCAGTTCAGCGAAGCGGTGATTTTTTCCCACGCACGGCTGACTTATAACCAGGTGCAGGCTTATCTGGATAACGGTGCCAGGTTGCCTGTGGGCAGGGCTGGCGCCCGCGCGGTCAATGAGTCAATCGATGCTCTGGCGCAACTGCACGATGTATTGCGGGACGCCCGTGTCAGGCGCGGCGCGCTTGATTTTGAAACCCATGAGGCCAACATCGAAATCCGGGATGGCAGGGTCGCCGCGATTACGCCGGTGGGCCGTCTGGTTGCGCATCAGCTGATTGAAGAAGCAATGATTGCCGCCAACGTCTGCGCTGCAGTTTTCCTGGAGGCGGCAGAGGTGCCGGCACTGTATCGGGTACATGAAACACCGGACCCAGATAAAGTTGCTGAACTCAGCCAGGCCCTGGCCCAGGTGGGGGTGAAATTGCCCAGTGGCGAGATCACCCCGCTGGTGCTGCAATCGGCGCTGAATCGCCTGCCGGATTATGCCGATCCCTGGTTGTATGGACAGATGGCCTTGCGCACACTGAAACAGGCACTCTACAGCCCGAGTAACCAGGGCCATTTTGGCCTGGCCCTGGACCGTTACATGCATTTCACTTCGCCGATACGACGTTATCCGGATCTGGTTGTGCATCGCGCCATAAAGAGTGTGTTGGCGAAACGTGCCGGGCGCAAAGCCAGGAGTGTGCCGGGTATGGATGAACTGCATCAGCTCGGGGAGCAGTGCTCCAGTAACGAAAGGCGTGCAGAAAGTGCTGGCTGGATGGTTGATGCGTGGCTGAAATGCGACTACCTCAGCGATCGTGTAGGTGAGACGTTTACAGGTGTGATCGCCGGCGTAACTGAATTCGGGTTGTTTGTCGATCTGGACACCTACTATGTGCAGGGCCTGTTGCACATATCCAATCTTGGTTCGGATTATTTCAACTTTGATGCCAGAGCGTTTGCGCTGGTCGGCGAGCGCAGCGGTCGCAAGTTTCGCCTCGGTGATCGCTTAGAAGTGATTATCAATGACATCGATCCGCCGCAGGGTCGTATTGATCTGAGTCTGCCCGGTATGGTCAGTGGTCGTGGTAAAAAAACCTCAGGACCGCCTCACGGTAAACAGAATTCTTCTGCCGGGCGGCGTAAGAAACGCGCATGACTGATGTATTTGGTATTCAGCCAGCCAGAGCGCTGCTGCGAGATTCACCCGAGCGTGCACGTGCGCTGTACATTCTCCAGGGTCGTCGCGACGCCCGGGTGAATGAGTTGATCAGCCTCGCACGGGATGCCGGCATCCGGCACCAGAGTATGGATGGCGCCTGGTTCCGACGACGTGCTGGGGATGCTGCGCACCAGGGGGTTCTGCTGGAATGCCATGAGCTGGCGATGGCACGAGAGCAGGATCTGTTTGACGCCTGGGACAAGTTCCAATCACCACCGCTGTTTCTGATTCTGGATGGGGTGACCGATCCGCGCAATTTTGGCGCCTGTCTGCGCAGTGCCAATGCGGCGGGTGTGGATGCGGTCATTGTCCCCAAGCGCAACAGTGCACCGCTCAGCCCGGTGGCGCTGAAGACAGCGCAGGGTGGTGCGGAAAATCTACTGATCGTAGAAGTGGTTAACCTGGCTCGTTTTATGAAACAACTGATGCAGCGTCATATCTGGATTGTTGGCGCCGACGGTGAAGCGCAGCAGGCTTACACTGAAGTAGATGCCGGGGATGGGCTGGCGCTGGTCATGGGCAGCGAAGGTAAAGGGCTGCGCCGGTTAACAAAGGAGCACTGCGATCAGCTGGTACACATCCCCATGCAGGGTAGTGTTTCCAGCCTTAACGTCTCTGTTGCAACCGGCGTTCTGCTGTTTGAGATTCAACGCCAGCGATTGGCGTCCGTACCAGGTTTGTAATCTGCTGCAGAAGGAGATCAACGTCCTTGCGGCCTTCGTTAAACAATTCTGTCAGACGATGACTGTCCGGGGCGTAGTAAACCTGGCGTCCAATTTTATATTGGTGTACCAGCCCTGCCTGACGCAAGACACGGATATGGGTGGAGACCGCGCGATAGCTCAGCGACAGTTTCTCCTTCAGACTCTGCAGACTGGCGTTGCAGAGCAGCAGTTGTTCCAGGATCAGACGACGTTTTTTATCTGACAATACCTCAAACAGATCAATGGGGCCGCTGACCAGGTCTGTGAGCTGTTCGCCAACCACATCAAGTTTACTGGTCTGAACCTGCAGTCGTCCCTGCACGCTTTTGCGGCACGTCGGTGCGCCGCAGGCGCAGGGAAAGCAGCGATACAGATAGTCTTCCGTCTGGGCGTAATCCATGGTCACAAAATCACCAGGGTAAATAGGGCGCACTGCCTTAAACTGCCGCGTTGCCAGATCGACGCGTGTATTCGGTTCGCAGCTGTGCAGGATCTTGCCATAGAAGTAAGGGTCGTGGAGGTGCAGGCCCGGCGCAAGCTGCAGAGAAAACTGCGTGACTTCAGTGCAGAGAACGCCGCTGCAGGCGAACACGACATCCCCGGCAGCGAAGTTGACAAGGCTGCGAACACCTTCACCAATATGATCGTTCTCGTAACCGATATGAAATCGATCACGGGTAGGCTCATAGCTGAACTCAGGCATGTAATCGGGATAGAACCGCAGAGATGCCGTTGTGCTTGCCGCGCGCATATTCATCCGGCTATTTCCGCAGTAAAGTCTGGTAGTTGATATCCCTGGTCGCAAAAAAGCTTGTGACAAAGTCCAGCACGTCCAGTTCGTTATAGCCTTTGCAGCTGAATACATCGAGGTACAGATCCCGAGCCATGTCATTGGTATGTACCATGATGGCGCTGGTTTCAATCAGCTGTACACCGGAAATACCTTCTTCTATACCCTGGCCAAAACGCGCCACCAGCGGTTCGCCATAGGCTACCATGTCTATTTTTATGACCAGTTCACGCAGGAAACGGCTGATGGCGTCGACATCCAATAAATTTTCATTGCAGTTTCGCGCGCTCAGAACAACGTGTTTGCCATAGTAATAAACGCCGTCTACAAAAATGCGTTTGTATTCGGCTGCTGCCACAGGCGCAGGTTTGCTTTCAATCATAGTGTTGATTGCTCCAGTAATGGGTGTGTAGGACAGGGTGAACTCTGCTAAGCGCTGGCGGCGGCAAAAATGACGCCGCGATACTCTCGTGCGTCGTGGTCAGCGGGTGCCGTGGCAATGCGGATGGTGTTTTCCGCAAAGCCAGTCTGCATAAGACCGGCGCGCACATCATCTTCAAGCAGGTACACGTTTGGATAACGCGTTGCGCCGAAGTCTGAATAGGTGGCCTGTTTTAATGAAGACATGACAAACAGGCCGCCGGGAAGCAACAACTGTTTTAATGTTTCTATATGCTGGTGCCACTCATTTATATCGTCTGTTACCGCATCCAGGCAGTAGTTGGTAATGATGACATCAAATTTGTGCGGGCTGTGGATAGGCGGCCGCTGGTAGATGTCGCATGTGGTGACAGGCCCGACCACAGAACGGATCAGCGCACATCGAGCTGCAATATCTGCCGGACCGGGATGGGCGATACCTTCAAACTGCAGAGCGCGTTCTATGAACACCTGCCAGTCGAATTCGTGGTCATCACCCGCCAGCCAGCGCTCGACGAGCTGCCGGTTTTCCGCAACGTAATCACAGAAGTGTATGGACGCAGCGCGACGTGCTGCCGGAATCAGCCCGATGAGGGTCGGGCCACCACCAAACTCCAGCACCTTGGCGCCGGGTTCGACGGACTCAAACTGTTCCACCAGGAAGGCCAGCAGGCCGTCAGCTTCGCTGTCCAGTTTTCCATAGTAACTGTGCAGATAGTCCAATGGACTAAATGCTTCATAGACGGCAAATTCGCCCATGTGCAAGACCCTCTTTGCCTGGGAATCTCTGAGTCCGCGATAACGAATCACAGTCGCCCCAGCGTGGTTGAAAAATATTGCTGCTGCTTCGATAGGAAACAGGCAGATCATCCACAGAGGAAAGGGAGGGTTCAGCTACCTTCCGCTGGCCCGCGCATCGTAATAAAAAACTCAGAATTGCAAAGAAAAAAATTGCCTTTGAAGATGAACTTTTTTCACGTTAACGATGGCATTATTGGCGGTTCAGATGGCGATGGAACATCACTATGCGCGCGGCCCTGCTTGCCAGTATTTTAGCAATGGGACCACTGGTCGATTTACCCGCAACGGCCCAGCCCGGTTGTCAGCAGGTGCACGGCTTGACACAGCAGCAGCTCGATACGTTCGACTTCCATGCCCGCGGTGAACACACCCGGGCCTGGACAACCTGGCCGGATGTGAATACCCGGTACGTGCTCGGCGAAGTCCGATTCATTCGTCAGAATGTCTTTCCAGACCGCGACCACTGGCTTGCGCGCCAGGCCAACCGGTTTAATGTGGTGACAAACGAAAACGCGCTGTTGGCGGCGTTTCCTTTTGACCCAGGCGCGCCTATTGATGAGAACAAACGCCAGGAGGCTGAGCGGGTGTTGCGTGACAAAGCCTTCCTCTATGACGCTCGGGTATTGCTGCGTCAGGTGTGCGGGGCAACCGTTGACCTGGATGTGGTTGTGCGTGATGTCTGGACGTTGACCCCCGGCATAGGCCTGACCCGCTCCGGTGGTGACAACGAAACCTCGGTGAGCTTATCCGATGTGAATTTTCTGGGCACCGGCAAGGGTTTGAGCGTTGAATATTTTGACGATGTCGACCGTACCGGCACGTTTCTGAGTTATGAAGATCCCAACATCTTTGGCTCACGCTGGCGCGGCGATCTGGTTGCCGCGGATAATGATGACGGCGAGCGTTATGGCGCAAGTTTAAGTCGACCGTTTTATGCCCTGGATACCCCTTACGCTTTTGGTCTGTCGGTGAATCATTTTGTGCGCAATGAAGACCTGGAATTTCTGGGTAAAGATCAGTTTGAGCTGCGCGCCAGAACCGATGTCGCAAACATCTTTGTGGGTCGTTCTTCCGGCCGCCAGCAGGGTTGGGTGAAACGGGTGTTTGCCGGTGCGCGCTATCAGCACGAGCAGTTTGAATACCCTTCAGATTTCCCCGGGCCTGGTGAAGATGAACGCAAATTTGTCTACCCCTATATCGCCTGGTCGCTGATTGAAGAGCAGTTTGAAGCACGCACCGACGTGGACCGGGTGGGGGTGGTTGAAGACATCAACCTGGGTTGGAATTTTTATGCTGAGCTCGGCTGGTCGCCGGAGGCCCTTGGCGGTCTGGGAGATTATCTGCTGATGCGCGGGTTGGCGAGCCATCGGCAGTACCTGGCGCGGGGTCACCTGCTCAGCTTTGCCGCCGAGCTGCGCACGCGTTATCAGCTGGAAGAAAACACCACGGAAGATCTGCGTTTTACCGGCAACACCAGTTATCTGTGGCAACAGAGTGAGAAGTGGCGGTTCTTTGCCAGCCTCGACTATACGCACACACGCAACCTGCCATTGGATCAGCAGCTGACACTGGGCGGAGACGATGGCCTGCGCGGCTACCCCACCCGGTATCAGATCGGTGACCGCAGCGTGCTGGCCACCCTTGAGCAACGCTACTATTCCAGTGCCTACCCGTTTGGGCTGTTTCGTGTCGGCTATGCCGCCTTTTTTGATGTGGGCCGTGCCTGGTTCGAAGATGAACCGCCCGCCTGGGTACCCGCCCGGGAAGGGGATCATTTTGATGTGTTGAGCAACGTGGGTATCGGTTTACGGTTGGAGAGCGTGCGCACCCGGCGTGACCGGCTTGTCCATATAGACCTGGCCAGGCCTCTGGTAGACGGTCCGTTTGTCAGCAGCTGGGAATTCACCATCACCGCCAAACAGTCATTTTAGTTGCGCCGGAATTCCACCCTGAATCCAGTGTGGCGCCACAAAAACCAGGTCAGCAGCGGAAAAGCGGTGAGGGCGGACGCAAAGTTCCATTCGGAGATGTTCTGTAGAAAATCATCATCTTCAAAAAAGTTAGCCAGTACCGCAAACGCAAGTCCGCCCCAGAACATGAAGATGGCCATGCGGTACTTCCAGCGCACCATGGGTGAGTTAACGTCGGCATCGATGATGCGTTTGGAAAACAACAGCTGAGCCAGGAAAGTGAAACCAAAAAACACCACCGTGCCATAGCGCCGCAGGTTGCGGTAAGTGTCGCCGTCGGACCCCAGGAACGTCACGTACAGGATCAGGAACAGTGCGCCAGTCAGGCCCAGGCTGAGAATCACCTGGTCAACCCGTGCCGGTGTGATGATCAGGTTCAACCAGCGGTAGCACAGAATCCAGTAAATCAGCGTCAGGCCCGCCGCGGGCAACATGGTGGCTTTGAAAACAAAAAACCCCCAGCCGTGCCGGCCGCTTGCGCTGATGCTGTCGCAGCCGGTCAGGTGCGGTACACACCAGTCAACATAGCCGGCGCTGGCGGATAACAGGTAGGCCGCCAACGGTCCAGACCAGTAGAGTATCCAGGTGAAAACAGCGATGTTGCGCAGGTCTAACATGAGTCAATATTACTGTTTTCAGAAGTTTTTCAGGGGGAATTGACGTCGTTTTTATCGACGTTGCAGGTGGTTTTAAATCTGACTGACGCCTTGCCTCACTGACGCATCCCACCTACAATGCGCGCCCCCACACATTGGGTGGGTAAACCTTGCCTCACGCGTGAGCTGGACAAAACCGGCAACGTCGGAGGCGAAACGCCGACATCATGGGTATTGGCTATTCAATATCCATCGCGGCGCTAACCGCAAGGAGAAGTTATGCGACACTATGAAGTCGTTTTTATGGTCCATCCGGACCAGAGTGACCAGGTGCCCGGGATGATCGAGCGATATCACGCAATGATCGAGCGCGGCAACGGTGTAGTACACCGCACGGAAGACTGGGGACGCCGTCAGCTTGCCTTCCCTATCGCCAAGATTCACAAAGCCCACTACATCCTCATGAACATTGAGGTAGGCCAGGACGTCTACGATGAATTGATGAGTGCGTTCCGCTTCAATGATGCAGTGATCCGCAGCATGGTCATTCGCCGCAACGCTGCCCAGGTAGGCAACTCAAAGATCTACGAAGAAGAGTTGCGCGACCAGGAAAAAGACAAAGAACGCGAACGCCGTCGCGAAGAGGAGTATGCCGCCCGCGCTGCGCAGAATGCCGGCTCCGAAGACGGCGACGATTCGTCAGACAACACCGAAGCAGCGGCAGAATCTGCTGCTGATACCGAAGAGGAGGCCAGCTCATGAGCCGTCGTCGTATGCAACAGGCCCAGCAGGAGGGCGAGATAGATTACAAAGACCTGGATACCCTGCGTCAGTTTATCGGCGAAACTGGAAAAATTGTGCCCAGTCGTATCACCGGTACATCTGCCCGGTTTCAGCGCATGCTGGCCAAAGAAGTGAAGCGCGCGCGTTACCTTGCGCTGCTGCCTTACACGGACCAGCACAACTAGGTCGAGGAGATTTGGATGAATATTATTTTACTCGAACCGGTCAACAATCTGGGTGAACTCGGAGATGAAGTTGTCGTCAAGCCTGGGTTTGCGCGTAACTTCCTGATTCCTCAGGGTAGGGCGGTGCAGGCCAACAAAACCAACCGAGCCGAGTTTGAAGCGCGTCGCGCGGAGCTGGAATCAGCCGCCAATGAAAAACTCAACGAAGCTAAGGTGCGCGGCGAAAGTCTGCAGGACGTTGTGCTGACCATGGTGGTGAAGACGGGCGAAGAAGGCCGTCTATATGGCTCTGTGGGCACACAGGATATAGCGGACGCGCTGACCAGAGATGGACATGAAGTGGTACGCGCTGAAGTGCGCATGCCGGAAGGCGTGATCCGCATGACTGGAGAATACGACATCGCATTGCAGCTGCATTCGGAAGTGACTGTTGATATCAAAGTCAACGTCGTAGCTGAATAGTCAGGGCCACGGCGCATTTGCGCCGTCTGCAGGAATCAGAATAAGAAGCACGGTAAGTGCCGTTTGAAAGGGTCCCATCGGGACCCTTTTTTTCTGGCGCCTGTAAAATCGCTGTTTTTACAACCGCACAGCGCGAAGTGGTTGCAAAATTTCAGGCAACCGAGCAAAGTCTTCAACCGTCTCCACAAATTCGCTCCATGTCTGAATACGTCCCTGAACCACCGTCTCCTGTTAACCTTAAAGTACCCCCGCATTCCATAGAGGCTGAACAGTCTGTATTAGGGGGGTTGATGCTGAACAACGAAGCCTGGTTTGACCTGGTCGAGGTTGTTCATGCCCACGACTTTTATCGCACCCAGCATCAGATTATTTTTGAGGCGATGATGTCTCTGGCGAACGCTGATGAACCCATGGATGCAGTGACTGTGTCGGAACGTCTGCGCTCCCAGGCGTTGCTGGAAAAAGCGGGTGATGTCACCTATCTGGCAGAGCTGGCAGAAGCAACCCCGGGTGCCAGCAACGTGCTGGCTTATGGAAAAATTGTTCGTGAGCGATCCATTATGCGCCAGCTTATCGGTGCGGCTAACAGAATAGCCGACGCTGCTTTTTCGCCTGATGGCCGCGACAGCAATGCGCTGGTTGAAATTGCTGAGCAGTCGGTATTTGAAATTGCGGAAAACCGCAGCACACAGGGTGGTCCGGAAAAAGTTGCGCCGCTGCTGTCCAGGGCGGTGGAGAAAGTAGAATTTCTCTACAACAACAAAGGCGGCACCACGGGTGTGGCAACGGGATTTGCGGATCTCGACAAAAAAACTTCTGGCCTGCAGCCCTCTGACCTTGTGATTGTCGCCGCTCGTCCTTCCATGGGTAAAACGGCGTTTGCGGTGAACATGGTTGAACATGCGGTCATGTCTGGCCAGGCCGTGCTGGTGTTCTCTATGGAGATGCCTTCGGAGCAGATTGTCATGCGTATGCTCTCGAGCCTGGGTCGGATTGATCAGACTCGCTTACGCGACGGGTCGCTGCAGGATGACGACTGGGCCCGTTTCACCGGTGCTGTCAGCCAGTTGCGCGATAAAAAACTCTACGTCGACGACACGCCGGCGTTAACGCCTGGCGAAGTGCGCTCCCGGGCGCGCCGGGTTGCGCGGGAAGCCGGCGGGCTGGGGCTGATTGCCGTGGATTATCTGCAGCTGATGCGCACCGCAGACAAATCAGAATCCAGAGCCGGTGAAATTTCGGAAATTTCCCGTTCTTTGAAGGCGCTGGCGAAAGAAATGCGCTGCCCGGTGATTGCGCTATCTCAGCTCAATCGGGCCCTGGAAGCGCGCCCGGACAAACGGCCGATGATGTCAGACCTGCGTGAATCAGGCGCTATCGAGCAGGATGCCGACGTCATTCTGTTTATCTATCGCGATGAGGTGTACAACGAAGATACCGAAGACAAAGGCATTGCAGAAATCATCATCGGCAAACAGCGTAACGGTCCCATCGGCAAAGTCCGCTTGTCGTGGATCGGCAACCTGACAAAATTTGAAAATCTGGCATCTGATATCTATGCCGATTATGTCTGAAGCTGAGCGCCTGTAATCGTGGCAAAAACAAAAACCGCGTACGTCTGCGGTGACTGTGGCGCTGAGTTTGCCAAGTGGCAGGGTCAGTGCAACGCCTGTAATGAGTGGAACACGCTGTCGCGGGTCAATGTCACGCCCATCAAAGAATCCCGGGTGGGGTTTGCCGGCGCCGCCGCGCAGATCCAGAAACTCAATGAAGTCAAAGCACAGGAAGCACAGCGCCTGACCACCACCTTCGGTGAGTTTGATCGCGTCCTTGGTGGCGGCCTGGTACCCGGTTCCGTGGTGCTGATCGGCGGTGATCCCGGTGCCGGTAAAAGCACACTGCTGCTGCAGGTATGCACAAAAATGGCGCAATCCCGCGGTGTTCTGTATGTCACGGGCGAAGAGTCTCTGCAGCAGCTGGCCATGCGTGCCAGGCGCCTGGAACTGCCAATGGACGGACTCGATGTGGCCTCTGAGACGCGTGCTGAAGTGATTGCAAGCCATATCACCCAGCGTAAGCCCGATGTGGTTGTGCTGGATTCGGTGCAGGTATTGCAGATGGATGCCCTCGACGCCACCCCGGGGTCTGTGACCCAGGTACGCGAAACCGCGGCGTTTTTCACTCGTCTGGCCAAACAGACGGATACGGTCATTATCCTTGTTGGTCACATCACCAAGGAAGGTGGTCTGGCAGGGCCAAAAGTGCTGGAGCACATGATTGATTGTTTCATGATGCTCGACAGCCCCGCGGGCAGTCGCTACCGGACCTTGCGAGGTCATAAGAACCGCTTTGGCGCCATCAATGAGCTTGGCGTTTTTGCCATGACCGACCTGGGCATGAAAGAAGTGGCCAACCCGTCCGCTATTTTTCTGCAGCGCGGTGAAGTCGACTCACCCGGCAGCGTTGCCACGGTAACCTGGGAAGGCACCAGGCCGCTGCTTGTTGAAATACAGGCGCTGGTGGACGAAGTGGCCGGCGGCTATGCCAAACGTGTGGCTGTGGGACTGGATCAACAGCGTCTTGCCATGCACCTGGCGGTCATGCACCGGCACTGTGGTATCACCCTGTCTGATCAGGACGTCTTTGCCAACGTGGTGGGTGGGGTGCGTATTAGCGAAACCGGCGCTGATCTGGCTCTGCTGCTGGCGGTGTTGTCGTCTTTCCGTGATCGGGTGCTGCCGCGAGACCTGATTGTGTTTGGCGAGCTGGGTCTGACCGGTGAACTGCGCCCGGTTGCCAATGGTCAGGAACGTCTGCGCGAGGCAGCTAAACATGGGTTTAAACGCGCCATTGTGCCGTTTGCCAATCGGCCCAAGGAGCGCCTGCCTAACATGGCAGTACACGGGGTGCAGAGCCTCAGCAGTGCCTTAGAGGTTCTGACTAACCTCTAAGGCATGAGCTTTTTGCGCGCTGCTAGGCCCTGTGTATCGGTTTGTATTTGATGCGTGTCGGTCCGGCATCACCAAAACGGCGTTTATGATCCGCTTCGTAATCACTGTAGTTGCCTTCGAACCATTCCACGTGTGAGTCGCCTTCAAACGCCAGAATATGTGTGGCCACACGGTCGAGAAACCAGCGGTCGTGAGATATCACCAGTACGGTGCCGGCAAAATTCAGCAACGCTTCTTCCAGTGCGCGCAGGGTTTCCACGTCCAGGTCGTTTGTTGGTTCATCCAGTAGCAGCACATTGGCGCCACTGCGCAGCAGTTTGGCCAGATGGACGCGGTTGCGCTCACCGCCGGACAGATCGCCCACCCGCTTCTGCTGGTCACTGCCTTTGAAATTGAAACGGCCGACATAAGCACGGCTCTGAATCTCGTGTCGGCCTACGCGCATGATGTCCTGGCCGTCGGAGATTTCTTCCCAGACGGTTTTACTGTCATCCAGCGCGTCGCGACTCTGATCCACAAACGCCATCTGTACCGTTGGACCTATATCGATGCTGCCTGCATCCGGGGTTTCCTCGCCGGTGAGCATTTTGAAGAAAGTCGATTTACCCGCGCCGTTACCGCCAATGATGCCGACAATGGCGCCCTGGGGAATGTTGGCGCTGAGGTTCTCGATGAGCAGACGTTCACCAAAGCCCTTATGCAGGCCGTTGATTTCAATGACCTTCTCGCCGAGGCGCTCACCGGTGGGAATGAACAGCTCGGTGGTTTCCTGCCGGGCTTCAGACTCCTGACTCACCAGTTCGTCGAAACGGGCCAGGCGCGCGCGGGATTTGGACTGTCGGGCTTTGGGGTTGCTGCGCACCCAGTCCAGTTCCGACTTGATCGATCGCTGCCGGGCCTTTTCCTGGGAGGCTTCGGCCTGCAGGCGCTGTTCTTTGTTTTCCAGCCAGTTGCTGTAATTGCCTTCAAAGGGAATACCTCGACCACGGTCGAGTTCCAGGATCCAGCCGGCAACGTTATCCAGAAAATATCGGTCGTGGGTCACCGCCACCACGGTGCCGTCATATTCGTCCAGGAAGTGCTCCAGCCAGCTGACACTTTCCGCATCGAGATGGTTGGTAGGTTCGTCGAGCAGCAGCATGTCTGGCTTGGAGAGCAGCAGGGCACACAGGGCAACGCGACGACGCTCGCCACCGGACAGCACGCTGACCGGCGTATCCCAGGCGGGCAGCCTCAGTGCGTCTGCGGCGATATCGAGGGTTCTGTCGATGTCCCAGCCGTCGACAGCGTCAATCTGCGTAGCCAGTTCACCCTGCCGCTCCAGCAGTTCGGTCATCTGATCATCGTCCATGGGCTCGGCGAACTTTTCGGATATTTCATTGTATTCGTTGATGATTGCCATGATCGGCGCTACACCCAGTTCAACATTTCCGCGCACATCAAGTTCATCGTCCAGCTTGGGTTCCTGGGGCAGATAGCCAACGTTGATGTCTTTCTGAGCCCGTGCTTCGCCGTCAATTTCGGTGTCGATGCCGGCCATGATGCGCAGCAGGCTGGATTTACCCGAGCCGTTTAATCCCAGCACGCCGATCTTGGCGCCCGGGAAAAAAGACAGTGAGATGTTTTCCAGGATAGTGCGCTTCGGGGGTACTACCTTGGTGACGTTCTGCATGGTGTAAACGTATTGCGCCATGTCGCTCCTTCTAATCGTGTGGCCCCGCGCATTGATGCAATGCGCAGGCCGGTTCCTGAGAAGCGCGCAGTATACGGGTGTGGTGCCGCAAGCCCCAGCGCAAATGTAACCGCGTAAATGTAATTCAGGCGGCGCATCTCATTCACGTTGAACATGAGGCTTTTTTTTAATCACGATAAAACGCTTTCGGTTACAATGGCGCCTGTCAAACAGCCGTCCCACGCGGCTGATCTCCATCCGGATAAAAACACAGGGCAGACCATGTTTGCAGGTAACGAAACCATTGCAGGATTTGATGATGATCTGGCCGCGGCCATTGCTGCGGAAAATGTGCGACAGGAAGAGCACATTGAGTTAATCGCCTCGGAAAACTACGCCAGCCCCAGGGTGCTGGAAGCTCAGGGCAGCGTGTTGACCAACAAGTACGCAGAAGGCTATCCGCATAAGCGCTACTATGGTGGCTGTGAGTACGTGGATCAGGTGGAGGTGCTGGCCATTGATCGGGCTAAAGCGCTGTTTGGTGCAGATTATGCCAACGTACAGCCCCATTCCGGCTCTTCGGCTAACTCAGCGGTTTATCTTGCCTTGATGGAGGCCGGCGACACGGTACTTGGCATGAGCCTGGCTGACGGCGGGCATCTGACGCATGGTGCGTCGGTGAACTTCTCCGGACGTCTCTACAACGCGGTGCAGTACGGCATCGATGCCAACTCCGGGGAAATGGATTACGAGGCCATCGCCCGGCTGGCAAGACAACACAAACCGAAAATGCTGATGGCCGGTTTTTCCGCCTACTCAAGAATTGTCGACTGGCAGAAGTTCCGCGACATTGCCGATGAAGTGGGTGCGTATCTTGTGGTCGACATGGCCCATGTCGCCGGGCTGGTGGCCGCAGGCCTGTACCCCAATCCGGTGCAGATTGCAGACGTGACCACCTCCACCACCCATAAAACTCTCGGTGGCCCCAGGGGCGGTATTATTCTCGCAAAGTCGAATCTTCAGATTGAGAAGAAGCTGAACTCCGCCCTGTTTCCGGGCAGTCAGGGCGGACCGCTGATGCATGTCATTGCGGCCAAAGCAGTGTGCTTCAAAGAGGCCATGGGTGAAGATTTTGTCGCCTATCAGCGCCAGACGCTGGCCAATGCCAGCACCATGGCGAACCAGTTTATGCAGCGGGGTTACCGGGTGGTATCCGGCGGTACCGATAATCATCTGTTCCTGCTCGACCTGGTCGACAAAGACATCACCGGCAAAGATGCTGATGCTGCGCTGGGCCGGGCTAACATCACCGTGAACAAAAATGCGGTGCCTAATGATCCTCGGTCACCTTTTGTCACCAGCGGTCTGCGCATTGGCTCGCCCGCCGTCACCCGTCGCGGCTTCAAAGAAGCCGAGTGCGCCACCCTGACAGGCTGGATGTGTGACATTCTTGAAGACATTGAAAACGACAATATGGTGGGCAGCGTGAAGCAGCAGGTGGTGGAGTTATGCCGGCGCTTTCCCGTCTACCCGCACGTATGAACACCGGATAAGCCTGTGCATTGCCCCTTCTGCAGAGCGGACGACACCAAGGTGATTGATTCCCGGCTGGTGGCGGACGGCGACGCGGTGCGGCGCCGTCGTGAATGTCAGGTCTGTGGTGAGCGCTACACCACGTTTGAAACCGCGGAACTGGTCATGCCAAGATTGATCAAGCGTGACGGCAGTCGTGTACCGTTTGATGATGCGAAGCTGAAAACCAGCTTAACAAAAGCGTTAGAAAAACGTCCGGTCAGTGTGGATCAGATTGAAACAGCCCTGACGCACATCAAGACCCGTCTCCGGGCAACCGGCGAGCGGGAGATTCCGTCCCTGCAGGTTGGTGAAGAAGTCATGCAGGAGCTGCGCGCCCTGGATCCGGTTGCGTATGTCCGGTTTGCATCCGTCTATCGGGATTTTCAGGATGTCAGTGAATTCACCGAAGAGATCCGCAAGCTGGTGAAAGAAACGTGACACCCTCGGATGGCGTGTTCCTTGCTGCGACCATTGAACTGGCTGAGCAAGGTCGCCTGACCTGTGCACCTAACCCTCCTGTCGGCTGCATCATCGTGCGCGATGGGCAGATACTCGGTCGCGGCTGCCATGTCCGTACCGGAGAAGGTCATGCGGAGGTGAATGCGATGGCGGATGCCGGTGGTGACATTGCCGGCGCTACTGTCTATGTCAGTCTCGAGCCCTGCGCCTTTGTTGGCCGCACCCCCGCGTGTGCGCAGACTCTGATCGAGGCCGCTGTGGCAAGGGTTGTGATCGCCGCCACAGATCCGCACCCGCGGGTTGCCGGTGCCGGCATCAGGCTGCTGCGCGCCGCAGGCATCGAAGTCAACCTGCTGACTCAGCCTGCAGCCCTTGAGTTGATTCAGGGTTATGTGTGCAGAGAATTGTCCGGCAAACCCTTTGTCAGAATAAAAACTGCCAGCAGTCTGGATGGCGCAACAGCACTGGCCAGTGGTGAAAGCCAGTGGATAACCGGCCCGGCAGCCCGTCAGGATGTGCAGTACTGGCGCGCCCGCAGCGATGCCATTATCACCGGTGTGCAGACCGTGCTGGATGATAACCCTCAGCTTAACGTGCGTGCACCTGAGTATCAGCAGGCGCGCGCACCTTTGCGGGTTGTGCTGGACTCTCGTTTAAATACGCCGGCAACAGCCCATGTCGTCACGGATGGTGGCGCTACCCTGCTGGTGCACAACAGCAGTGTAGAAGTGCCCCAACACCTGCATAATGCAGCGTCAGTAACCTTGCTGGCGCTCCCCGACGGCCCTGCAGATCTGCACAGCGTGCTGGCCCATCTGGCCGGTCTGGGTTGTAACGAAGTGCTGGTGGAAGCCGGCGCAAAAGTCTGTGGCAGTTTTGTTGCCGCGGAGCTCTGGGATGAGTGGCTGTGTTATGTGGCACCCAAATGGTTAGGGGTCGCCAGTGCGCCACTGGCCGATTTTACAGTTGCGCAACTCGACCAGGCGCCGAGGGGAATAGTGATGGATATACAACAGTTTGGTGATGACCTGCGTGTGCGTGTGAAGGCTGACCGTGGCGAATAACAGAACCAACGTCTGGGCCCGGCGTAAAGCCCGTCGCGCACTGGTTCAGGCGACTTATCAGTGGCAGCTGTCGGCGGCCAATCTGTCTGATATCAAAGCGGAGTTTTATGCTTCCGAGGCGTTGAAAAAGGCGGATGTTGAGTTCTTCAATGACATGTTGACTCATGTGGTCTACCACCCCGCGGAGCTTGATGATACCTACGCCGGCCTGCTGGACCGGGCGGTCGATAAACTGGACCATGTGGAGCGCGCCATTCTGCGCCTGGCCGCGGCTGAATTTAAACACCGTATCGACGTACCTTATCTGGTGGTCATTGATGAGTATGTGGAGTTGGCAAAAACCTTTGGCGCCACTGACTCGCACAAGTACATCAACGGCGTGTTGGATAAACTTGCAGGAAATCTGCGCAGCATAGAAGTCCAGGCAGCAGGGCGTGGATGAATTTGCATTGATACGCGAGGTGGTGCGCCATCTTGCGGATCGTGCTCAGGGCCCCTGGGTTACCCTGGGCCCCGGAGATGATGCGGCGGTCATGCGGCAATCACCTGGTACCGATGCGGTTGCGTCCATCGACACGCTGGTTGCGGATGTGCATTTTCCCGCCAGCGCATCCCCATTTCATATCGGCTACAGGGCTTTGATGGTCAGCTTGTCCGATCTCGCGGCGATGGCCGCCGTGCCACGCTATGTGCTGGTGGCCCTCACCCTGCCCGCGGCGGAGGTTGCCTGGGTGGGTGAGCTGGCAAAAGGCATGGCCGCGGCTGCCCGGGCCTGTGATACCTACATCTGCGGCGGAAATGTTGCCCGCGGTCCACTGAGCATAACGGTTAGTGTGCATGGTGAAGTGCCTGCCGGTAAAGCGGTTACCCGCAGTGGTGCCCAGCCGGGAGATACACTGTATGTGAGTGGTCCGTTGGGGCTTGCCGCGGCCTGTGTGCGTCAACAGTCCTATGTTGTGCAGGACGAACTGAATGCTCTGCAGCGCGCTTACTTCCTGCCCCAGGCGCGTTTTGATCTGTTAGAAGTGTTGCGTGCGGATGCCCATGCCTGCATTGATATTTCTGATGGCCTGCTGGCGGATGCACAGCATCTGGCGGAAGCTTCGGGTGTTGAGATTAATATTTTCAGAAAAGCGCTTGCGCTTGCGCAGGGTGTCACGCTGCAGGATGTTCTGCATGGCGGGGACGATTATCAGATCCTGGCTACTGCCGCAGTTCCGCTGGCAGGCATGGTCAGCCTCGGCGAAGTGCGCAGCGCACAAACCGGTGCTGGCGTAAGCCTGGACTCGGTATTGCAGCAGCCACAAGGGTACAATCACTTTGCCTCTTAGCGTCCGTCATCTGCGGCACCCAGAGGTGTTATGGGCCAGTGGCCTGGGTCTGGGTTTCTGCAAACCCGCTCCGGGTACCTGGGGGTCTGTCGGTGCCATTGTGGTGTGGTGGTTGTTTCTAGCCGATTTTGATCCGCTGATTCAGGTGCTGATCTGTATCGCTTATTTCATCAGCGGCTGGGTCTGCAGCACCCTGGTGACACGCAATTTTGGTGTTGACGATGCCGCGGAAATTGTCGCGGACGAGGTCGCCGGGATGTGGCTGGCGGTGGCATTTCTGCCACGGCTATGGTGGCTTATCCTGTTGGCGTTTGTGCTGTTTCGACTCCTCGATATCTTGAAACCCGGTCCTATCGGTTGGCTCGACCGTGAAGTAAAAGGTGGTCTTGGGGTTATGCTGGATGATCTGCTGGCAGGCGCGGTGGTTGCAATTGTGCTGTATGTCGCAGTTCTGAGTTTACAGACAGCAGGTCTGAACCCAATCACGCGTTAGCCCGTTACACTGGGGGTCTATTGTGCAGCGGATGGTGTGACTTCGAAGATGAAATTGCCTCGCCGGAAAATCCACAGGCTTTGCCGCCTGCTTGTCGTGCTGGTCACGCTGGCGGGCGCCATGGCCGCATCTGCGGCAGCGCCGGTGGAAGTGGTGGCGCTGTTCAAAGACCGCGCGGTGGTGCGCACAGCGGATGAACAGCAGATGTTGAAAGTTGGCGAAACGTCACCCGGGGGCGTTAAACTTCTTCAGGCGGATACCGCTGGCGCCCGGGTCAGCTATGGCGGGGAGGCATACAATCTCACCCTATCAGCCCGTGTCGCGGGAAGTTTTGCCAGGCCGACATCCGAGTCTGTACGCATCAGCCGGGACGCCGTAGGGCAGTATCGCATGCGCGGCAGCCTCAATGACCACATGGTCGACTTCCTTGTTGATACCGGCGCCTCGGTAGTGGCGCTCAGCGAACGTCAGGCACAACAGATGGGCCTGGACTATCAATCCGGTCAACGCGGTACGGTGCAAACCGCCCAGGGCAACGCCAACGCCTACTTTGTGCTGCTGGATCGTGTCACGCTGGGCGGCATTACCCGCCAGAAAGTCAGAGCCACAGTGATCGAAGGCTCGTATCCCATCGATGTGCTGTTGGGCATGTCGTTTCTGAATACACTGAGTATGAATGATAACAACGGCGTATTGACGCTGACGGCGAACTTTTAACGCCAGCTTTCAGGCAGGCTGTGCTGCCGCTTCAGTGATTGCGGTTCACCACCTGCTGTGCAATCTGCTCCAGGCTCTCAATCTGCAGGCGGGTTCTTTTCAGCAACGCCAACGCTTCCTGGACCAGCGTGTGGGCCAGCTCACGGGCTTGCTCAGTACCCATCAGGCGTGGGAATGTATTCTTCTCCAGGGCTTCATCCGAGCCGGCGGGTTTCCCCAGTTGCTCAGTGCTCTGCGTCACATCGAGAACATCGTCCATCACCTGGAAAGCCAGGCCGATCCGATTGCCGAATTCAGACAGCAGCAGAAACTGTTCCTGGCTGGCGCTGTCTTCTCCGGCGCAATGACAGCCAAGCTGAACCGCGGCACGAATCAGGGCGCCGGTTTTTGCGCCATGTAACACCTGTAATTCCCCCAGACTCAGGTGCCGCCCTTCGGCCTCAATATCCAGGCACTGACCGCCAGCCATACCTGCCCATCCGGCGGCTTCCGCCAGGGTTTCGATCATCATCAGCCTGGTTGCTGCGCTGTGTTCAGGTGCTGTGGCAATGGTTTTGAAGGCCAGTGAATGCAGGCTGTCACCAGCGAGGATGGCGTTGGCTTCTCCAAACGCAATGTGGGTGCTGGGCAGGCCATGGCGCACGTCGTCGTCGTCCATGGCCGGCAGGTCGTCGTGAATCAGCGAATAAGCGTGGATGAACTCGATCGCACAGGCCACCGGCATCGCCGCCATCGCGTCTTTGCCGAAGGCTTCGCTGGTGGCACAGACCAGCATGGGGCGAATGCGTTTACCCCCGCCTAATACAGCGTGGCGCATGGCATCGGTAACAGCCTGGGCGATGTCGGATTTGCGCGGCAGGTGTTTGTCCAGTGACCGGTTGATCTGCTCGCGCAGAATCTCAAGGTCAGTTGTCATCAACGTCGCCGATGTCGAACTCTTCCAGCGTATTGTCAGCGGTCAGGGTCTGCACTTTGAGTTCAGCCTGGGCCAACGCCTTTGCACAATGACGGGTTAAGGCGATGCCTCGTTCAAAAGCCTGCAGGGATTCATCTAAACTCAGACTGCCGCCCTCCATCTGTTCGACCAGGGTTTCCAGTTCTGCCAGTGCGGCTTCAAACTGAATGTCCGGCGTCAGAATATTGTCACTTTCCGGGGCTTTGGGGTCTTTGTTTCTTGGGTTTTTCATGACGCTCAAGGTAGCAAGGTGTGCAGGTTGAGAAAAGCCTTTTACTCAGTGCTCTGCAGCCTGTGCAGAGCGCTGTATGTGCATAAATTTCCCAAAGACATTCGCCGGATGTGTTCTAGACTTCTAGATAAGGAATAAACCAAGGACTCCGTTAGATGGATCTGGCGACCCTCATCGGCTTACTCGGTGCGTTTGGCATCGTGGTATACGCTATGCTCTCCGGCGGTGACATCGGCATGTTTGTGAATGCCCCGTCGCTGTTGATTGTGCTGGTTGGATCACTGTTTGTGGTGTTGATGAAGTTCAATCTTGGACAGTTTCTGGGTGCCATCAAAGTGGCCATAAAAGCGTTCAGCTTCAAGCTGACGCCGCCTGAAGATCTGATCGAAGAAGTGGTGGCACTGGCGGATGAGGCGCGTAAAGGCGGTCTGCTGTCGCTGGAAGGCAAAGAGGTCTCCAACCGGTTCCTGAACAAAGGTATTCAACTGCTGGTGGATGGCCACGATGCGGATGTGGTCCGTACCCTGCTCTGGAAAGACCTCAAACAGACCATTGAGCGACACGAACGCGGCGCCAAGATTTTTTCCGCCATGGGTGATGTGGCGCCGGCCATGGGCATGATTGGTACCCTGATTGGTCTGGTGGCGATGCTGGCCAACATGGATGACCCGAAGTCGATTGGTCCGGCCATGGCCATTGCGCTGCTCACAACGCTTTATGGCGCCATGTTCGCCAATATGATTGCGCTGCCGGTCGCCGATAAACTGGAGCTGCGACGGGCGGAGGAAGGCATGACCAAGGCCATGGTGATCGACGCCCTGCTGGCTATTCAGGCCGGTCAGAATCCACGCATCATCGACTCCATGCTGAAAGCCTATCTGCCCGAAGGCAAACGCGCGGACGAAGACTAGTGTCCTGTCCGGTTAATTCTCAAAAGCGCGTCAGTCCGGCGCGGGTCAACAGCTGATCATGGACGAAATCGAAGAACGCAAAGAAGAAGGTGGAGGTGCCGGATGGGTCATGACCTTTGCCGACCTCATGTCGCTGCTGATGTGTTTCTTTGTCCTGTTGTTGTCCTTTTCGGAAATGGACGTGCTGAAGTTCAAACGTCTGGCCGGCTCAATGAGCCAGGCTTTTGGGGTTCAGGCGCAGGTCCGTGCTGACGACCCTCCCAAGGGTACCAGTATTATTGCCCAGGAATTCTCCCCAGGCACGCCGCGGCCTACGCCGCTGAACGAGATCTGGCAGAAAACCACGGATGAGTCTCGGAACAGTCTGGATGTTGCCTGTCAGGACCTCGGTTCCAGCAACACCGGTGAGTCTGGGGATGCACAACAGATGGTAGTGGTTGACAAAATCCAGGACCTGGTGGGAGAAACTGAACAGGAAGCCATTGATCTGGCGACGGCACTGTCAAAAGAAATTGCCGCAGGTGTGCTGGAGATTGAAACTGTCGGTCGCAAGATCATCCTGCGCATCAAGGAACACGGCAGCTTTCCTTCCGGCACAGCGGAACTGTCTGCAAACTTCAAACCGGTGCTGAAAATCATCAGACAACAGTTACGTGATATGGATGGCCGTATCATTGTTGAGGGTCACACGGACAATGATCCCATCAACACGCCGCGCTTTCGCTCCAACTGGGCATTGTCCAGTGCCCGCGCGGTGAGCGTGGCTCATGGCCTGTTCGAAGATCCTGAGCTCGATCAGGAACGTTTCACCATTACCGGCTTTGCTGACACCAAGCCGCTGGTCAGCAATGCCAACGCAGCAGGCAAAGCACGCAACCGGCGGGTTGAAGTGGTCATTCACCAGGGGCTGGGCGCAGATGTGAAGAATGACCTGGAAATACTGAAAAATGAGTTTCCGGCGACTTATGAGAACGTGCGCCAGGAACTCATTCAACGTTTTGAACTCACCCCTGAAGAGATCTTTTAACCCGGTATTTTCAGGACCGGGCAATCAGCTGTTTTTCTTTTTTGCCATGGCATCCAGGAACTTCAGGAGCACCAGTGTTTCTGCCGGGTCCATGCGGCCAACCGGAGAATTACTGTAGGTGGAAGCGATGACTTTGCCATCACCGCGCAGAATGAACTCGGAAGGCTGAATATGATTGCGGCGGGGTTCCCACCAGGCACCGATTGTCTCGGCATCCTGCTCCGTCATGCCATAGGCGATGGGAAAGCTCAGATCTGCGGCCACTTCCAGAGTCTGTTCTTCAGTATCTACCGTGCCTGCCACAATGGTCACGCCAAGGGCTCTGTAATCGTCCAGTTTTGCTTCGAAGCCGGCTAACAGTCGGCGACAGAAAGGTCACCAGTGGCCACGGTAGAACAGCACCACCGCGTATGGCGTCTCTATGGCGTGAGGCAAGGTAAATGTATCGCCCCCGGCGATGTTCAGGGTCAGCTCTGGAAACAGGCTGCCGGGTACCAGTTTTTCGCTCATGCTTGCTCCCGTGGGTCTGTGGCCATCCTAGCGCAAATGCGGTCGCTGTGTATGCTGCACAATAGTACCCATCTGGTTGGACAATGCAGACTTCATGCACAGGTGGGAAGCTTGCTATGCTGGCGCGGGGCGACTGTAGCTGGGCGATAGATCCGGCACAGCGTCCGTGCAAGGTTGGATAAATAGAAGGTATAAAATGAATAAGTACGTAGTCCTTGCGTTTGTGTTTATCAATATGTTGGGGATAAACACTCATGCTGATCTGGTGGATGATTGGTCCAGGAACCCGGAGGTGCGTAGCGCCAAAATTTCACCCAAGGGCGATTATCTGGCTGTCCTCAAAGATGAGGACGATCAGCGTGTTGTCGCGGTGTTTACTTTTCCAGCGATGAAGCTGGTGAACGTTGTGGATTTCCCCGGTCGCAGCGAAGTAGGTAATTACTGGTGGGTGAATGACGAGCGCCTTTTGTTTCGGGTGGATGTGGATTGGGGTTTCCGTGAAAGTGACGTCTCTTATGGTGAATTGTATGCCGTGAATGCCGATGGCAAACGTGGCAAATACCTGTATGGATTGCGGGGAGATCAACTTGGCGCCACCGGGTCCCGTACCAGTACCGTTACCGTGGCGCGTGCCTCAGCAGCATTCACGCATCCGATGTGGGAGAATCCGGATCGCGTCCTGATTACGCTGGTGGACTGGAATCGAGGGTTCAAAGCCACAACCTCCACGGCAATGCTGGACGTCTATACGGGACGCTTGAGCGACCGGCAGATGACGCCTACAGCCAATGCGGAGGTTTTGCCGGATGCGCAAGGCAATCCCCGTTTCAGTTTTTACATAGATGATGACCAGAACCTGATTATCCACGAGCGCAATCCTGACAGTGGCCGCTGGGAAGTCTTTTCGAAGGCGGCATTTGGCGAATCACAGGTGACGCCGATCGAGGTTGCAGAGGATGGGCGCATATTTGTGTTCAAATCCGAGAATGAGGGTCCGGAAGGTATTTATCTGATGGACCTTGAGAGCAAAGAGTTTGAGCAGGTTTACCAGCATGACTATGTTGATGCCGACACAGTTTTGCGGGATTACGCCGATCGCGTTTACGCCGTCCAGTCCATGCCTGCAAAAATTGAACAGTATATTGTTGATCCGGAACACCCGAACGCGCAGCTGATCGTCGCTCTGCAGGATGTCTTTCCTGGTGCCGCCACCAATGTGACCAGTACCACACACGACTTTAATTTATCGATCGTGGCGGTTACGCAGGATACTCGGACCCTTGAGTACTATCTGTACAATCGGCAAACAGGTCAGCTGCAGCAGTTGTTCGACACCATGCCCTGGATTGACGACAACCTGCTGTCACCGATGAAACCGATCCAGGTGGTTGCACGTGATGGCCTGAAACTGCACGGTTACCTGACCATCCCGAAAGGGGCGGAGCCAAAGAACCTGCCGCTGGTCATTGTACCTCATGGCGGTCCGCACGGCCCTCGTGACGAATGGGGTTTCCAGTGGTTTGAAGGCTTTATCCCTGCGGCAGGCTACGCGATGCTGCAGATAAACTTCCGCGGCTCCGGTGGCTACGGCATGGAGTTTGAAAACGCGGGTTATGGAGAATGGCCCGGCAAGATGCAGGATGATCTGACAGATTCTGTGCGCTGGGCAATCGAGCAGGGCTACGCGGACCCTGAGCGGATCTGTATTTTCGGCTGGAGCTATGGGGGATACGCGGCCGCCATGAGTATTTCACGAGAGCCGGACCTGTATAAATGCAGTGTTGCTGGCGCTGGGGTGTACGACAATGAAGTTCAGTACGACAGCTCGGATTTTGCGGAAGGCACACGCTGGGGTAAAAAGTACCTCGACAAGGTGGTTGGACCGACCAAAGAAGAACGTGCGGCGGCATCACCTGCAGCATTTGCCGATAAAATCAAAACGCCTTTACTGCTGGTACATGGCGAGGACGATGTGCGCGTGCCTGTTGAGCAGGCCTATGTGATGCAGCGCGCCATGAAAGCTGCGGGTAAACCCGTGCCGGAGCTTATCGAGTTGCCTAACGAAGGTCATACGCCTCGCAATGAAGAAAACAATCTGCGCTGGCGCCGGGCAACCATAGCGTTTTTTGAAAAGCATATTGGTCCGGGTGTTAAGCCGCGTGCTGTGGCTAGTGCCAGTCAGTAGCAAATACGGCGTCCCAGACGTTGAGTTTTGCGGTTCGCACACCGGCTGTGGTGTGCGGAGCGCTGTTCAGCAGCATGGTTGCGCGCGAGGCGCTGGTGTAAGGTTGCCAGACGGGTAGATGGCTGTTATCAGATCCGTCACCTGCTGTGTTGGGATTGCCTGTTCTGGCAAAGTTGGTCCAGAACGTTACCATGGTGCGGCTGAGTTGCCGATCCGCATCCTGCCAATCCATGCCCACCTTATCGACGTTGCCAAACACATAAGCCAGATCGGCTGAATGATATGCCCCTGCGGACCTTGGTCCCTCGCGTAACTGCAGGTCGGGGTTGTCGGGCACATACAATCTGAAGGCAGGCGGCGTGTGATCAAAGTAGTACAGATAGGTGGGGATGCCCAGAGCACTGTGATGATCCGCCCAGCGGCGCATACCGTAAGTCATGAACAGGTCGGTGGTGATCTCCCGCTGGGCCAGCCCAGGTGATTGAGCCGCTTCGTTTGCGTATAGCTTGAGCAGCGCATCCGCGTGCGCCCCGGCCAGCTTTTTGCCTGCTGTGTGCAGAGCCTCGAGGCTCAGGTCATCGTTCAGCGGGAAAAGCAGGTGCCCTTCGTTCGCCAGCGAGCCCACCAACAAAGGTACCCTGGCCTGTTGACCTGCCAGATAAATGTCGTCGATGGCTTCAGGGACTACCCAGCCGTCGACCACAATGCGGGATTGTGCGCCCCAGCGGCTGACTTCCGCTGCGCGCATGATGTCCTGGGGAGAGGCGCCGCGCAGTGTTTGAGTGTCAACGTCGGTATTGCGCAGCAGCGCCTGGACCAGCCGTTTGCCGCGCTCGAATCCGCTGGCATCCGCACTGGCCAGGCTATGCGCGCTGACAGCAGGGTCGGTGCACGACGCTGACTGACCGATGGCTTTGTGAAACAGCCCGCGGCTTAACGGCGAAGCGAGTAGGGCGCAGACACTTTGTGACCCCGCTGATTGCCCAAATACAGTGACGTTGTTGGGGTCACCGCCAAATTGCGCAATGTTATCGCGGACCCAGTTCAACGCGGCAATTTTATCCAGCAAGCCATAGTTGCCGGCGCTGTTGTGGCTCGATTCGGCGGCCAGCGCAGGATGGGCAAGAAAACCAAAAGGACCCAGCCGGTAATTGACGGTGACCAGCACCACACCCTCACTGGCCAGCGTCGTGCCATCAAATATTCTGTCATGGCCCATGCCGGACATATGTGAGCCGCCGTGAAACCAGACCATAACCGGTTGCTTGCGACGCTCGGTGTCAGCCCAGAGGTTGAGGTACAGACAGTCTTCGCTGCGCTCAAAGCGGCCGCGGCTCCAGACAAACTGTTCCTGCTCTACCGGTTGCCAGCAGGCTGGCCCCGGTTTCCGAGCCGCTCTTATACCCACCCAGCCGGAAGGCGCCTGGGGAGCGACCCAGCGCAGTTGCTCAACAGGGGGGCGAGCGTAAGGCACACCCCGATAGACGCTGATGTTGCGGTTTTTGTCCGACCAGTCACCGCGCAGGTGGCCTTGAAGGGTCTCTATGGGCTTCGGTTCATCAGCCATCGTATTGCCTGCGGTCATAGCGGCCAGCAGAAAACAGAACAGTATTTGGCGCACGGGTGCTCATCGGATCTCCATGGTGTAGTTGACTATCGCATTCAAATCGGCATATTGGCAAGCACACAGCCTGCCAACCGAAATGTGTTCATACAGTTTCTGTTGTTTTTCCTCAGGTAGAATAAAAAAACGAAAAGACAGTATCCTGATATGAGCAACACTCAATTTCCGCTTCGCGAAAAACGTAAAGCAGCCACGCGCACAAATCTCATTCGCGCCGCCCAGGCGCTGTTTGCGCAACAGGGTTACGATGAAACCACGCTCGAAGCAGTTGCGGATCACGCCGGATTGCATGTGCAGACCCTTTACCGGCATTTTGCCAGCAAGCAGGAGCTTGCAACCGCAGGCGATCAGGAGATGCTTGAACGTTTCCGGCAGGCGATTTCAGATCCAGGCAGAACGGATCACACATTCGATTTCTGGCGGGAATGGGTACGCACCGCAGTTGCCCGATTGAGCCAGGAAGATGGTGCCCGGCAGTATCGTGATTTTCTGATTCAACGGTGGACATCCGCGCTGGTGTCGTCCCAACTCATAAGAATAGGGCAGGAATATGAAGATCTGCTGGCCGAATCTTTTGTCAAGGATTTTGGCGGTAGTTCAGATAACCTGGAAATCGCACGACTGGCGGCGATCACGCTTTGGGGAGCCAATTCCCGTGTCCAGCGCCTCCACGCCAGTCAGAACAACTACAACTTTGCGCAGCAGGCGGTAGCAGCGGTAGATACCGTTGAAGCCCTGTTCAAAGATCTTCTGAAGCCGCGATGATGAGCGTTTTGTGAAACGCTGGACAAGAGTTGCGTTGCCTTTACTGATTCTGGGGCTGTCTGTGATCGGCGCGGTTGCGATGTTCGCTGCCCGTCCTGAAGCGCAGTTTAATGCGCCGGAACCCCCGAGCCTGCTGGTTGAAGTAGCCTCCATCGAACCCCAACCGATTACCTTTGAAGTACGCTCCCAGGGCACGGTCACCCCGCGTACCCAGACCACGCTGGTGGCTGAAGCGTCCGGACAGATTGTTGAAGTTTCTCCCAACTTTGTCAGCGGTGGATTCTTCAGTAAAGGAGATGTGCTGATACGCATTGACCCGCGCAATTACGCCTCAGCGGTCAAGCGTGCAAGCGCTGAAGTGGCTAAAGCCACTACCCAACTTGAAACAGAAACGGCACTGGCGGGCTACGCCGCGGAAGACTTTGAGCGTCTGCGCCGGCTTAATCCCGATCAGGGCCCGGCCACGGAGCTGGCGCTACGTAAGCCGCAGTTACGTCAGGCCGTGGCGGAACTGCAGTCAGCCGAAGCTGCGCTGGAAAAAGCGCAGGGAGACCTCGATCGAACCGTGATACGTGCGCCTTATGATGGGCTTGTCAGAGAAAAACTTGCCGACGTGGGTCAGTATGTCAATTCGGGATCTCAACTGGGCGTGACCTTTGCCGTGGATCAGGCTGAAGTACGTCTGCCGGTGACCCAGCATGATCTGCAGTTTCTTGATATTGGCAAACTCCGTTTGAACTCGCCCATCGAGGTGGAGTTGACAGCCGAACTTGGGAATTCGGATTTTCACTGGCGTGGTGAGATACGGCGCAGTGAAGGCGTGTTTGATACCTCCAACCGGGTACTGTACCTGGTGGCGCAGATCGATGACCCTTACGACCTGGACGGTGATGGCCAGGTGCCGCTGCTGGTCGGCACCTTTGTCTCGGCAAGAATTGTCGGCCGGCACGCGGGTGAGCTGGTACTGGTGCCGCGACACTCGCTCCAGCGAGGCAACACATTGTGGCTGTTAGATGAAGAGCAGCGGATCTATCCGCGGGAGGTTGAGGTAGTGCGGCGCGATAAAGATTTTGTCTACATTGCCAGCGGCGTTGAAGCAGGTGAGCAGTATTGTGTGACGCCCATTGATCAGCCGTTGCCCGGCATGAAAGTGCGGCTGGGCAGCTGACATGATGCAACGCCACCCGGACGTGAAAGGCCTCATTGGTTGGTTTGCAACCAACCATGTTGCCGCCAATCTGCTTATGATTTTCATCGTCTGCGCGGGCGTTTACTCGCTCTTTACCGTTAAAAAAGAGAGTTTCCCTAATCTGCAGTTTGATCAGGTGCGGGTCACTGTGCCGTATCCCGGCGCGGGCCCTGAAGAAGTTGAAGAAGGTATTGTTGTCAAGATTGAAGAGGCCATTACCAACATCAACGGCATCAAAGAAGTGGTGGGCATGGCTTATGAAGGCTCTGGCCAGGTCATGATAGAAGTCAAGCAGGGGTTCGACGTTGGCGAAGTAACCGATGAGGTTAAGTTGGCGGTGGACGGCATCAACACCTTTCCGCGTGACGCTGAACGTCCCATTATCGCCAAGCAGAATTTCAAGCGCGGCGCGCTGACCGTACAGGTGTCAGGGGACCTTGCCGAAGCCACCATGAAATCTCTGACGGAAGATATTCGCGATGAAATTACGGCGCTTGCCCAGGTATCGTCTGCGGAGATCTGGGGCGGCCGCCCATTTGAGATTTCCATAGAAATTGCCGAACTGGATCTGCGGCAATATGGCCTGACCCTGGCGCAGGTGGCGGAGATTATTCGTCGCTGGTCTATTGATCTGCCTGGCGGTTCCATTCGTACCGAATCCGGTGATATTCGGCTGCGTGCCAGTGGTCAGGCCTATACCGGCTATGAGTTTGAACAGATTGTATTGCTCACCAATCCAGATGGCACCCGCGTGCGGTTAGGTGATATCGCCACTATCCGCGATGGATTTGCGGAAACCCAGAGTTACGCATTTTTTAATGGTAAGCCAAGCCTGGGCATCAACGTGCTGTCCACCGAAAATGAAAACGAACTGGTGATCAGCCGGGCGGTACGGGACTACGTTGAGCAGCGCAATGCAACGCTGCCGGAAGAGGTTCAGCTGACCGTCTGGGGGGATGCCACCTTTTATCTGCAGGGGCGTGTGGACATGCTGGTTGGCAACCTGGCCATGGGCGCGTTGCTGGTGTTTGTGATTCTCGGCCTGTTCCTGCAGCTCAAGCTGGCGGCCTGGGTCATATTCGGGTTGCCGGTGGCGTTTCTGGGCGCCTTTATGATGTTGCCGGTAGTGGGTGTGACCATCAACATCATGAGTCTGTTCGCCTTTATTGTGGTGTTAGGCATTGTTGTGGACGATGCCATTATCATTGCCGAAGCGGCTTATACCGAAACCGAAGAAAAAGGCTACAGCCTGCCGAACATTGTAGCTGGTGCACAACGTGTGGCCATGCCGGCGACCTTTGGCGTGCTGACCTCGATTATGGCGTTTTTGCCGATGTTGTTTGTCACCGGCCCGGTAGCACCAATCAATGCCGCCATAGGCTGGGTGGTGATCTGGTGTCTGCTTTTCTCCCTGGTGGAGAGCAAGCTGATCCTGCCTTCACATCTGTCGCTGATGAAATCGTCCCATGGCAAAAAGAAAGGCGTGTCCGACTGGTTTGATCAGCGCCTGAAAGGCTTTATTGCCAATGTTTATCAGCCTGTGCTGATCCGGGCGATCGAGAATCGATACACTACCGTTGCTCTGTTTACCGGCATGATGATCCTGGCGGTCGGCCTGGTGGCTGGCGGTTTTGTGCGTTTTGTGTTTTTCCCTGAGCTGGAAAACGATTATGTTTCCGCCAGCGTTGAACTTCAGGAAGGGGCCCCTGAAACACTGGTTGTCAGCGTCATTGAGCAGATGAATGACGCGCTTCGAGAGGTAAATACTGAGATAAAGGCCGAGCTGGGTATTGAAGACGATGTTATTCGTAATGTGTTTGCCTACGTCATGGGCGGCAAATCAGGGCGCTTTCAGGTTGAGCTGGACAGAGAACATCGTGCGGTCTCACCCAAAGAGATCGAGCAACGCTGGCGCAATAAGGTTGGTGATATAGCCGGCACCAAAGAACTGCGCTTTGCCGGGGCAACACATATGGGCGGCGGGCCACCAGTGGCCTTGAAGCTGCAGGGCAGAGACTTTGATCTTACAGAAGCCGCCGCCGCTGATCTGGTCAGTTATCTGCGCACAATCGACGGCCTGTACGAAATTGAAATGTCAGCTGACGCAGGACCGGAAGAAATCAGCCTGCGCATAAAACCCGAGGCGGAAGCGCTGGGGGTGACGTTGGCGGATCTCGCTCGACAGGTACGGGAATCATTTTATGGTGCCGAAGCTCAGCGCATTCAACGCGGTAACCAGGATGTCCGTGTGATGGTCAGATTCCCTCAGAATGAACGGCGCTCGGTGGGCAACCTCGAAAACATGTGGATCCGCTTGCCCGATGGACGTGAGGTGCCGTTTTCCTCAGTTGCTGATTTCAAAATGGCTCCGGGTTTCAGCATGATTCGCCGTCTGGACGGCCAGCGTACGATCAGTGTCACAGCAAATGCGGATCTTGCGGCTGTTGAACCGGCACGTCTGCTGGCTCAGATCAACAATGAGTATCTGCCACAGATGTTATCCGTCTATCCAGGCGTCACCGCATCCCTTGAGGGCAGTTCGGCAGAAGAAGTGGCAGGTGTGCAGGAGTTTGCGTTCATGTTCATCGCCGCCTGTTTTGGTATTTACGCGCTGATGGCCGTGCCGCTGGGGTCATATCTGCAACCGCTTATCATCATGAGTGTTATACCCTTTGGCGTGGTGGGCGCGATTGTTGGTCATCTGGTGATGGGTATAGCCGTCAGCTCACTGTCTTTTATTGGCATTATCGCGCTGGCAGGCGTGGTGGTGAATGACAGTCTTATTCTGGTCGATTACGTCAACAAGAAGGTCGACGAAGGCAAAGATGCTGCCCTGGCTTCCATCGAAGGCGGGATGGCGCGCTTCCGTGCAATTCTGCTGACGTCGCTGACCACGTTTTTTGGCCTGGTACCGATCCTGATGGAAACTTCCATGCAGGCACAGATGGTGATCCCCATGGCGGTATCGCTGGCGTTTGGCATTCTGTTTGCGACAGTGATTACGCTGATCCTGGTGCCCTGTCTTTACAATATTCTTGGCGATATCGGCATGCGGCGCGGCGTTGTTGCCAAAACGCCGGCAAAGGCCTGAATCTTCAGTCGACCAGCATAGCCGCTTTTAGCAGCGCCTGGGTATAGGCGGTTTGTGGGTGTCTGAAGATCTGCTCAGCGTCACCCTGTTCTACCACCACGCCGTCTTTCATGACCAGAACCCGATGGGCAAGTGCCCGCACCACCGCCAGGTCGTGACTGATAAACAGATAAGCCAGATCATGTTTCTGCTGCAGTGCGCGTAACAGCTCCACAATCTGCGACTGCACCGACATATCCAGCGCGGAGGTGGGTTCATCCAGCACAATAAAGTCCGGCCGCAGCACCTGGGCCCGGGCAAGGGATATACGCTGTCTCTGCCCGCCGGAAAATTCATGCGGGTAGCGGCTCATCCAATCCGCTTCCAGGCCCACTTCTTCCAGCGCATCGACCACGCGGTCATCGACCTCTGCCGGGGTCAGATGGCGTTCGTGAACGGATAATCCCTCGGCAACAATTTCGCGGACGGTAAGACGTGGCGACAGGCTGCCATACGGGTCCTGAAAAACCATCTGCAGATTACGCCGCAGACTTTTTAATTCTGCCGCTTTCAGGTGTTGGATATCGTTACCCAGATAGCAGATCGACCCGCTGCTGGGAATCAGCTTCAGAGTAGCCAGTCCAAGGCTGGTTTTGCCGCTGCCGGATTCTCCCACCACCGCCAGGGTCTCGCCTGCGGCAACGGAAAAATCCATAGGCTGCACGGCGATAAACTGCCTGCTTCTGCCAAACCAGCCTTTACCCAGGTTGTATCCTACCGCAAGGTTCCGGGCAGAAAGAACCTCCCGCGTATTGTCAGGTATGGGTGCTGGCCGACCGCTGGGACGCGAGTTAAGTAAATGGTTGGTATAGCTGTGTTCCGGTCGGGTAAACAACTGCTCCGTTGGACCGTTTTCAACCACTTCTCCCTGATTCATTACATACACACGGTTGGCCATGCTGCGTACGATCCCCAGATCGTGCGAAATCATCAGGATTGCCATGCCCAGATCGCGATTCAATTCTTTCAACAGCTCAAGAATACTGGCCTGGATGGTCACATCCAGTGCGGTGGTGGGTTCATCCGCTATCAGCAGTTTGGGTGAATTGGCCAGGGCCATGGCAATCATCACCCGCTGGCGCTGACCACCCGATAACTGATGCGGGTAGGCATCGAGTTTCGCCGATGGGTCTGGCAGCTGCACCCGCTCAAGCAGGGAGAGCGCTCGCTCGCGGGCTTCGCTGCGGGTTAATCCTTTGTGCACGCGCAGGGTTTCCCCAATCTGTTTGCCCACGGTATGCAGAGGATTAAGTGAGGTCATCGGCTCCTGAAAAATCATGCCAACTTCGCCCCCCCGTATCGCCTGCAGATCCGCTTTGCTGGCACCAACCATTTCTTCTCCATCCAGCACAATAGAACCGCTGGGGTGAGAGGCCTGGGGATAGGGCAGCAGCTGCAGCACGGACAATGCGCTGACGGACTTGCCCGAGCCGGACTCGCCGACCAGGGCGACAATCTCTCCGGCATCCAGATGAAAAGAGACGCGGTTGACCACAGTGCTGCCACCAAATTGAACGGACAGGTCGGTGACGTTGAGAATACGTTCAGACATTACGCGTTGCGCCTATGGTGCGACGGGGATCAAATGCGTCTCTGACGCCTTCGCCAACAAAAATCAGCAGCGTCAGCATGGTGGCCAGGGTTGCAAACACAGACAGGCCCAGCCACGGCGCCTGCAGATTGGCCTGAGCCTGGGTCAGAAGCCGGCCAAGCGAAGGATAATCCAGCGGTAGTCCGAGATTGAGAAAGTCAAGTGCAGTCAGCGTAGCAATAGATGCATTGAGCAGAAAGGGTGTGTAAGTCAGCGCCGCGGTCATGGCATTGGGCAATACGTGCCGTACCATGATGGTCAGGTTCCCCACGCCCATTGCACGGGCCGCGCGCACAAATTCAAAATTACGGGCGCGCAGGAATTCTGCGCGTACGACGCCGGTCAGGGCCATCCAGCTGAACAGAGTCAAAGTGACCAGCATCCAGAAAAACGTCGGTTCAACAATACTGTTCAGGATAATCAGCACAAACAGGACCGGCAGCCCCGTCCAGATTTCCACCAGGCGCTGGCCGATAAGATCGGTAAGTCCGCCAAAATACCCCTGCAACGCACCAACGGTGATGCCGATGAGGGAGGCCAGGACTGTCATGGAAAGCCCAAACAATACAGATAAGCGGAATCCGTAAATCAGTTTGGCCAGCACATCATTGCCGGAACTGTCGGTGCCCAGCCAGTGTTCGCTGTCTGGTGGGTGGGGCAGCGGCAGTTCTACGTTCCAGTTGATGGTGTTGTGTGAATACCGGATCAGTGGCCACAACACGAGTCCTTCGCTGATCAGATCTGCAACATACGGATCGCGATAGTCAGCGGCGGAAGGCAGTTCGCCACCCAGTTCAGTTTCAGAATAATCCACCAGCATCGGCACAAACAGTTTGCCGTTTAAGACCATGAAAATCGGTCGGTCGTTGGCAATCATCTCTGCACACAGGGTGATGACAAACAGCACCAGGAAAATACGCAGGGACCACAGCGCGCGGCGGTTGGCGCGGAAGTTGGCGATGCGTCGTTGATTGATGGGGCTCATGGTCAGCGCGATTCGAAATCAATGCGGGGGTCGACAAAAACGTACACCATGTCACCGATGAGCTGCATCACCAGGCCAACCAGCGTGAAAGCGAACAGCGTACCAAACAGAATCGGGAAGTCCCGGGTCATGGCTGCTTCAAAGCCGAGCAAACCTAAGCCATCCAGAGAAAAAATAACCTCAATAAGCAGCGCGCCGGTAAACAGAATACCCACAAAGGCCGCGGGGAAACCGGCAATGACAATCAACATGGCGTTGCGGAATACATGTCCATAAAGTACCCGCCGTTCAGTTAAACCTTTGGCCCGTGCGGTGAGAACAAACTGTTTAGACAGCTCTTCAAGGAACGAGTTTTTGGTCAGCATCGATAACGTTGCAAAGCCCCCCAGGGTCAAAGCGGTGAGGGGCAGGGCCAGATGCCAGAAGTAGTCAACAATCTGACCTGCCAGCGACATTTCGGCAAACCCCTCTGAAGTTAATCCCCGCAACGGGAACCAGGCCAGGTAGTTGCCGCCGGCAAAAATGATGATCAGCAGAATAGAAAACAGAAATCCCGGGATGGCGTAGGCCGCAAACAGCACGGCGCTGGTGGCCACATCGAAGCGGCTGCCGTCGCGTATGGCTTTGGCAATACCCAGGGGGATGGAAATACTGTAGATCAGCAGCAGCGACCACAAGCCCAGTGAAATAGAGACAGGCAGCCTTTCGATAACAAGCTCCACCACCGGACGGTCCTGGAAATAACTGTCGCCAAAGTCAAAGCGCATATAGTTCCAGATCATCAGAAAGAAGCGCTCGTGAGCAGGCTTGTCAAAACCGAACTGTTTTTCCAGCTTGGCCAGAAACTCCGGATCCAGGCCGGCGGAGCCCTGATAGGCTGAACTGCCGCTGGGGCCCTGGGAACCGGCGGCTGAGATGTTGGCGGTGGCGCCACCCATGGTCATACCGGAGGCTTCTGCGATGGCCTGTTCTACCGGCCCGCCGGGGGCAAACTGCACAATTACAAAATTGATGGCGATGATGCCAAACAGGGTTGGAATGATCAGCAGCAGGCGTTTAAGCAGATAACGACCCATCAGCGCCCCGTTCTACCCAGATAATTCCGCACGGCTGCGGCTTTGTTCTCATCCCACCACCAGGTATCGCGATAGCCCAGGCGCAACAGAGGTTCAGTTTCTTTGTAGCCGAACTTATCCCACCAGACGAGGCCGTGGCTGGAACGTGAAGTCCCCGGCATGAAATAGAAGTTCCACAGTAAGACTTTGTCCAGGGCATGGATGGCGGCAAGAAACTCTGCTTCGTTGCTGGCTTTGCTGACTGCGTCGATCAGCCGGTCAACAGCGGGATCTTTCATATGCGGCCAGTTGTAACTGTAGGCTTGTTCGGCTGCTGCGGAGGAAAAGTTGTTCTGCAAAAGGACAGTCGGCGTGTTGTTGGGCAGGAACCAGATTGCGCCGCCGTCAAAGTCCCCGGAACGCATGCGATACAACCAGTTGGACACTTCCGGCGCGACAATGGTGGCGTGGATGCCCAGACGTTCGAGCACGCGTTTATAGGGAATCCAGGAGAAACCCAATGCAGTGGATACTGCCACCAGCTGCAGTTCAAAAGGCTCCCCCGTGCTCTTACTGACCATGACGTTGTCGCGAATCTCCCACCCTGCGGCATCGAACAGCTCAATTGCCCGCAGAATGTTAGCGCGATTGAAACCCTGGCCGGCACCTGGCGGCGGGCCGAACTCTTCGGTGAAAACCCGGCTGGGTATCTGATCACGCAGGGGTTCCAACAGTTCAAGTTCAGCGGCAGACGGCAGACCGCTGCTGGCCATACGGGAATTGTGAAAGTAACTGCGTGCCAGTGACCAGAAGCCGCGTTGCACCGCTTCGTTGCCCCAGGCCGGGTCCCGCACCAGCCATAGCGCCTCGCGGATGCGAATGTCCTGAAAACGTTCCTGCCGCAGGTTCCAGAAAATCGGCCACCACAGGCCCGAGGGTAATGAGACCTTTTTGGCTTCCTGTCTGAAAAAGCCCGCTGCCTTGGCGGGAATGTCATATGAGCGGAACCAGCGCCCCGGGACTTCTTCCTCGCGCAGGTCGGAAACGTGACTTTTCACCGCTTCGTGGCGCACCTGATCGTCGCGGAAATAGTCGTACTTGATGACATCAAAATTGTAGCGGCCGCGATTCACCGGCAGATCGGCTCCCCAGTAGTCGGAGACCCGCTCGTATTCAATCCAGCGACCTAATTTGAAGTCCTTGATCCGATAGGGGCCACTGCCCAGTGGAGGCTCAACAGACGTCTTCGACGGGTCGCGCTCTGCCCAGTAATGTTTCGGTAACACCGGCACAGCACCAATTCGATAAGGCAGCACCGGATCGCCGTGGAACGCTTCATGGATCAGATAACGTACCTCCCCCGGGCCTATCACCTGAACCTCAGTGAACACCGAAAACGGCTGTGAAATGGTTGGCGCGGCGTGGGTCTGATAAACCTCAAACGAAAACAGCAGATCCTCTACGGATACCGGAGTGCCGTCGTGCCAGTAAGCGCCGTCACGCAGCTTGAACGCCACCCAATCACCCTCGCTGGCGTAATACACGCCTTCAGCCAGCAACCCATAACGGCTCGCCGGTTCGTCCCGGGCGTCTTCCAGCAGGCGGTCATAAATGTGGCTGTAGTAGCCTTCCCAGAATGCCACGCCCAGCACGGTTCGGCCTTTGGTCGCCCAGGATACAAAATTGTCCCAGTTGCCCTGCTCACCAAGACGGATGGTGCCACCTTTGGGCGCGTCTGGATTGACGTAGTCGAAGTGACGGAAATCCCGGGGATACTTCAGATCTGAAAGATATGCGTAGCCGTGCTGATAGGAGCTACCGCTCGGAGTATCCGGCGACAGATCATAATCATCCGCGCCAAGCCCTGCTGCGCTGATGCTGAGCAGCAAACCGATCAAAAGACGTATCCACAGCCCCATCTTCAGGCGTTCCCCCCAAGCCTTCGATATACCTGACTATATCGAGACAATGGCCAACTATGAAGCGTTTAAACCGAACTGTATGTCGATAAAACCTTACAGATCAGGCTCGAAGCGAAATGTTTTGGTCTGTGGTGCCGGCTCGACCGGCGGTTCTGGATGATGTCCACCGCGCGGGTGGTGAGGATAGGGGAAAAACAAAGGGAAGTGATCAGTTTGCGAAGCTGGCCCCTGTGCTGGTACCTCTGGCAGGAAGGGTGGCCGTTCGTTGCGCAGCGCCTGCCGCTGAGCCTGTCTTGTCAGGCGGGCCTGTTCCAGGCTTTCTGCAACGCTGAGCATCTGACTGATGAGCTCATCGGAGCTTAAACTCACGGCGTCGCTGACAGGCAGCTCGATAAGTTCAGCGCTGGGATCCTGAATGTCGGAAAAAACAGGCTCACCAAACTCGCCAATACTCTGATAAGCAACAGTCTGGCCATAGCCTGGCGCCCCTGCCAGAAAGGCAACACTAAACAGCACCGACTGGATTTTGGACAATGTCATGGGTTGGCCTGCATTTCACTGACTTTACATAGTTTTGATCAAAATTCGTAGGCAAGGTTCCCTGCGCAGATTAGGCTGCACGCCATGAATCTGATCTGGCGAAGAAGTACCGTTGTTGCGTTTACAGGTCTGGCGCTGCCCGGTCTGGTGGCCGCGTTGCTGCGCCTGCACAATCAGGCCAGCGATGCACTTGGCTGGGCATGGTTGGGTTTTACGCTGCTGCTGGTCAGTGCCACCCTCATCGGTTCTGGTACGCGGCGTTTCAGCCGTGCGATGGTTGGCCTGCTGGTCGGTGCGGCGCTGGCCCTCTCGCTGTGGTTTGGTGCCGGAGTGCTTTTGGGAGGGCTTGCCGGCGTGGGCTGGCTTGCGGTGCTGATCACCACCTGCGGTGATTTTTTCTCACGTGAAGCACGGCGTCCGGATTCCCTGGCAGATTTCTACGCGGCAGCCGTGAAAGCTCGCCGGGTACGTAATAATCCCGAACAACAGGAGATTGTCGAGCGTCTGGATCAGCTCGCGCAGGCCTTTGCGCAATATGAAAGCAAGCGACATCTGCCCTGGGCCAGTCTGCTGTCAGCACCCCGGGGGGTTTATCTGCATGGTCCGGCCGGTCGTGGCAAGAGCTTTCTACTCGACGGCATGTACGATATTTCCACTTCTGCGGTGAAGGCGCGTTTTCATTTCCATGAACTGATGAGCGCACTGAATACCCGGGTTAACGCATCGCCTCCGGTCTCTTTTGAACAGGCCGTGCGTTCACTTGCGCCGCGGGCGAGTCTGATTGTGATTGACGAGGTCAACGTGCTGGATGTGGCCAGTGCCATTCTGTTCAGCCGCCTGGTGCGCAACTGGTGGCAGCGAGGCTGCACCGTATGCATCAGTTCCAATCAGAGTCCGGAACAACTGTTTCGTGGTGTGTCCTCCAGTCATTCTGAGGTCAGCGCCCTGATCAGTTCTCTGCAGACACACATGCAGGTCATGGCACTGGAGGGCTCGGACGATTATCGCCTGCAGAAACTGTCAGCAGACGATTTGTATCAGTATCCCAGCGACGCGGGCACCGCGGGTCGGTTTCTGGAAATTGTTGAGCTGCTGGCCGAAAGCCCACCATCAGCTGAACCGGTGGTCGTCGGTGAACGTCTGGTCGCCTGTCGCCAGCAGGCGCTGGGCGTCGCCTGGTTTGATTTCACCGAGTTGTGTGGCGGCCCACACAGCTATGAAGACTATCTTGCCCTGGCTGCACGCTACCCGAATCTGCTGGTGTCTGATGTACCGCAGATTGTTCAACAGGATCAGGCGCGTCGTTTTGCCTGGCTGGTGGAAATTGTGTACGACGCTAAGAAACGACTTATCTTAGCCGCTCACGTACCGCGGAACGAATTGTTCGCGGGTACGCTGGCCGGCCGGAAATCATCAATGGAACCAGGCTCTGCCCCGCAGCAGGAACTGGACATTGATTACGTGAAAATCCTCAGCCGTCTGGCGGAGATGCAGTCTTCCGAATACAACTATTCGCTGGCTTAGTTAATCCGGGCATAAAAAATGACCTATGTCAAGCATCCCCTAGCCGGAAGCACATCGGCTAAAGCCTAACAGTGACAAGGGCTTGGGTGTTTGCGCCACCCCCTCGTTCAATCCCACTCATGGAGGCTGGGGGCCACATAGGAGTAACGCGACTGCGGAGCCCAGCGTACCTGGGCGGGTATCCGCTGATGGTGGTGCCTATGATAAAGCAAGGCTCTCACATGCCATAGCCCAAAAACGAGAAAGCGCAGGCCACTGGCCTGCGCTTTCATGGTCGCCACCGAATGGCGCACGTCTACGTCGGCGGCATGTCTCGCCGGGGCACTGACGGCGCTTTCGCGGTCGTCCCCTTCCTGAATCCCCGATCCCGTGCGATGAACGCTTCCAGCATGTGCGGGATCAGCGCCAGCGCATCGACCGGCTCGCCGTAGGTCTGCGCATGCAGCGCGGCGTAGCGGTCTAGGTCGGCCTTGAGACTGACCGGGCATGCAAAGGTCAGCTTGACGCTCTCGCTCTTGGGCAGCGGCCCGAGCCGCAGCTTGTTCGTGCTCATCGTGACGATCCCCTATTGAAGAACAGCGGCTGGTACGGCCGCAGCACCAGATCCCGGTTGACGATGATGCGCACCGGCAGGCCGGGGCGAGCCGTTAGCGTGGGTTGGATGTTCATGTTGCGCCGGGTCATCTCCTGGCCAACTTGATTGATCGTGTCCTGCGCGCTGTCGCGGCCGGCGATGATGACGCGGTTGCCGTCCTGGCGGTTCTCGGGCGCGGCCAGTTCGGCGCCAACGCCGAGCAGCGTGGTGAGCAGCGCGCCGGCGAAAATGCGATCCCAATGCCAATCGACACCATCCTCCAGGCCCGCGTAGCCGGCAGGGTCGGTGCCCACGAGGTTGTCGAGTTGGAATGATGACGTGTCGGGCAGGATCACCCGGTTCCACACCACCTGCACACGGGTCTGCCCGTAGCTCACCTGGCTGTTGTAGCGGCCGAGAATGCGCGAGCCCTGCGGGATCAGCAGGTGGTGTCCGGTGGCCGTGTCGTAGACCGGCTCCGTCACCGTGGCGATCACGTCGCCCGGCAGGTCGGAGTTGATGCCGGTCACCAGCGCGGCCGCGATCACCGTGCCGGCCATCACCTGGTACGGCGACGCGGGCAATTGCAGGTTGCCGGAATTACGGGTTTCCGTGGAACCGGCTTGCAGGAATGCTTCCTTCTGGTCCTGCCGGCTCTGCACGGCGGTGGGATCGAGCGGCTGCGCGGCCGTCGAAGCCGGCCCGGCGGCCAGCGGATCGAAACCCGCCAGCCCGGCCAGTGGTGGCGCTCCCGCCGGGGTCTGAGCGGGAGCGGCCACGGCAGCGCGCTGTCCGCCCGTACTGAAGAACACGGACGAAACCGCCGCTTCCTCGGCTTCCTTGAGCCGCGCCATGCGCTCGGCCTCGGCCGGGTCATGGCCGGGCTGCTGGTAGCCCAGTGCCTGCTGCTCGGCGCGCAGCATCGGTCCGCCGAGGTCGCCGGGCAATGGCTCGCCCAGCACGGGCACCTCCGGCGGCAAGGGCGGCGGCAATTGCGAATAGTCGGCGGGCAAGCGGGCCAGCCCTTCGGAGGGCGAGACGCGATCGACGTTGTACAGCTCGGCCGGCTCATTCCCGCCCCGGCGCTGTGGCGCTTGCAGTGACCAGAGCGTCGCGCCCAGCACGGCGGTGGCTACGCCGCCGGCGAGCACCGCCAGCACGCGTCGGTTCAGGCGCGTGACCGGGCGCGGCTGTGCGCGCAGCGCGACCTGCTCCGGCGCCACCTTGGGCGGGGCGTCGGCCACCGGCCGGCCGGAAGCATTGTCCTGATCCATGCTCAGTTCCTCCGTGTGCCGTCGGTCCGCTCGATGCGCACCACGTCGCCCCTGTCGCCACCCAGGCGCAGTTCGGCCGCGCCGAACAGCCGGTCCACGATGTAGTACGGCGCGCGGAAGCGGTAATTGACCAGTTGGCCGTCGCCTTGCGCGCCGATCACGAACAGTGGTGGCAACTCGCCTTGGGCGATGCCGGCCGGAAACTGGATGTAGACCTTTTCCGTGTCGTCGAAGACACGCAGCGGCTTCCACGGCGGATTGCTGCCGCTGATCGCGTAGCGGAAGCGGATGTTCTCCAGCGTCAGGCCGGTATCGAGCGGCGCCGCTGTCTGCGCCGCCTGCGCCTGGCGCTGCAAGGCCAGCATGCGGTCGCGCGGATAGTCCCAGGACACCGACGCCATCCATGCGCGTTCTGTCGAGGTCAGCTCGATCAGATAGGTGCGGCGGCTGGTGGTGATGACCAGATTGGTTTTGAGGCCGGCGCGGATCGGCTTGACCAGCACGTTGACGCGCAGCTCGTCACCGCCGCCGCTCGACGTGTCGCCGACGATCCAGCGTACCGTGTCGCCGGCGGCGACCGTCACCAGTTCCTCGCCGGGCTGGAGGGTAATCACCGTGACCCGCTCCGGACTCGTATAGACCTGGTACAGTGCGCCGTCGGTAAACGGCCAGACCTGAATCGCATTGATGTAGCCTTCGCGCGTGGGCGCCATGCGCGCTTCCTCGTTGGCGCGGGATACGCGCACGCGCTCGTCCTCCGGCTCGGGTGTCGCCTGCGTTTCCGCGAGTTCGGGCAGCGGCATCAACTGTCCCGGCAGCGGCAAGGGTTCCGGCATCGCAACCACCTCCATCGGCAGAGGCGGTTCGGGCAAGGGCTGCGCCTGCACCGGCTCGTCGAGCGTGATGCTCGGTGGCTTGCGTGGCGTGGCGCAGCCCGACAGTGCGATGGCGACCAATGCAACAGCGAAAAAGTGGAAAGACGGTTTCATGGCCTGCCTCCTTCGGTTGAGTCGAGTTCCTGGCTCCACGACAAGCCGTTGACGTAGATGCCCAATGGATTACGGCGCAGCCGCTCTTCCGAGCGTGGCGTTTGCAGCACGATGGAGACCACCGCCGTCCAGCGTTCGGTGCCCGCTGCCGCGCCGTTGACATAGCGCTGTTCGGCCCATCGAATCTGGAACGATGTATCGCTTACGCGCACAACGCTGTTGATCTGTACCGTCACCGTCTCCCGACCAATACGTGTGAAGGGATCGTTGGCACGCGCATAATCATTGAGCACGGCCGCACCTCGGTCGGTGGTGTAGTCGTAGGCATCCAGCCAGTTCTGCCTGACCACGATGGGGTCGATGGACAGCGAGCGCACCAGCGTGACGAAGCGCGCCAAATGGTGGGCGATCTGCGCATCGTTGGGCCGGTACGGCGTGGCCGCTTCGCCGACGGCGCGCACTTGCCCGCCGTGGTCCACTTCCACCACGTAGGGCGTGACGATGGACTGCGCCGAACGCCAGACCAGACCGGCGGCCATCAGCAGCGCCAGCACCAGACAGCCAAAGGCCATCAGCCGCCAGTTCCTGGCCTGTGTACGGGCCGAGCCGATGCGCTCGTCCCATACCTGTTCGGCGGCCTGGTACGGCGTCGCCGGTTGCGGTGTGTCGGCGTAGCGCACCTGCGGTCGTTTGAATCGCATGGCAGGTTCTCCTTATGAGTTCGATGGATCGCGCAGGCTGGGGCCGCTGCCCGCGCCGCCGCCGTCGCCACCGCGCAGCGTGTGCGCAACGGTGGTGGCGGCATGGGAAAGCTGCTGGCGGCGTTGCAGGCGCCTGGCCCATGCGGGTTGTCCGGTGCCGGCGGATGCGGCTTCCGCGCTGCCTTGAGCCGTCGAGCCGGCAGCGGCATTGCTCGCGCCGGCTGTGGCAGGCGGGGGATTGATGGCGGCAGCGGCGCGCGCTTGCAGCGAACGCGCACCGGCAGACACGCGCTGCCCGACCGACTGCGCGCCGGTCCGGGCGACGTTGCCCAGGCCGGCCGCCGCGCCTCTGAGGCCACCGCCAGCACCGGCGGAACCTGCCTGGAAAGCCGACCGCGCGCTGCTGGCGGTCGATGCCATCGAACGTGCGCCGCCGACAGCCATGCGGGCCGCACCCGGCGCCATGCGCGCGCCGGCCACAACGGCACCGCCGACTCCGGTGGCCGCCGCACCCACGGCAACCGCCGTACCGGCCGCGCCGAGCGTGGCGCCCGCCATCGCCCCGGCGCCGAGCTGCGGCGAACCGGACACCAAGCCAGTCGCGATACCCGGTCCGAAGATCCCGAGGGCCAGCAGCGACAGCGACGCCAGCATGATGACCAGCGCGTGGTCGATGGACGGTTCGGCCGGCGCGGCCTGGAACTCGGCGAACAGGCCGGTGCCGATGCCGACGATCACCGCCAAGACCAAGACCTTGACGCCCGAGGCCACGACATTCCCCAGCACCTTTTCGGCCAGGAACGCGGTCTTGTTCCACAAGGCGAACGGCACCAATACAAAGCCCGCGAGGGTCGTCAGCTTGAACTCGATCAGCGTGATGAAAAGCTGGATCGCCAGGATGAAGAAGCTGAGGATCACCACCAGCCAGGCGAGGAACAGCACGGTGATGACATCGAGGTTGGTGAACACGCCCGGAAAGCCGGTCATGTCTCCGATCTGTTCCATGATCGGCGCGGCGGCGTCGATGCCGGTCTTGGCCAACCGTCCCGGTTGCAGGAACTCGGCCTGCGTCAGCGTCGAGCCGGAAGCGGTCAGCCCCAGCCCCGCGAAGGAACGGAACACGATGCTGGCCAGCCAGTTGAAGTTGCCGATGATGTAGGCGAACACGCCGACGTAGAGCACCTTGCGGATCAGCCGGGCGATCACGTCATCGCCCTGGCCGGTGGCGTGGCTCATCGCCCAGTACAGGCCCGCGATGGTGATGTCGATCACGATCAACGTGGCGGTGAGGAACGCGATCTCGCCACCCAGCAACCCGAAACCCGAGTCGATGTAGTTGGCGAAGACGATCAGGAAGCGGTCGATCACCGCCACGTCATTCATGGCCTGTTCCTCAGTCGCGGTAGAACGGCACGGTCTGCGGCGTGTACGGCGTGCCCTCGCCGAGGAAGCGCCGCCGCACTTCGCGCGATTGCTCGGTGGCCGCCGCCTGGCGCGCCAGTTCCAGCGACGCGGCGCGATCCTGCGTCAACTGGAGCTGCTGCGCCTGGATCGCCTGCTTGGCCTGCAAGGCCAGCAACTGGTTGGTCGCCTGCATGGCTTGCAGCGCGCCGTCGGCCGACTGGCTCTGACCGACCAGATCGGCGAGCACGCCTTCGTCTTCGCTGAGGTTCTGGTACACCTGCGCCTGCACACGCATCGCGGTGTGCAGGCCATCGAGCGTATGGCGCCAGCGCTCGCGCGCGTCCTGCGCCATGCGGTCGCCGCTGACGGTGGCCGCGTACTCGTGCGGATACAGCCGGGCGAACTCCTGATCCAGACTTTCCACCCGGTAGGCGAGTCCCTGCGCCTCGGCCATCAGGCGTTCGATGGTCGCCAGCGTCGAGCGCAGGCGGTTGACCGTGTTGTAATCCAGCCGCTCCAGATTGCGCGCCTGGTTGATGAGCATCTGCGCTTCGTTCTGGAGTTGCCGCACCTGGTTGTCGATCTGTTGCAGCGTGCGGATCGCGGTCAGCGTGTTCTGCACCAGATTGGTCGGGTCAATCACGGCCCACTGCGCGTGCGCGACAGGCAACGTGCAAAACAGCGCAGCGGCAACGGTCACGAGAAGTGTCTTCTTCATGACGGGTTCTCCTGTGGTGGGTTGGAAGCGGCAGGCGCGGACGGCAGCAGGTCGGCCGCCCAGTCCAGACCGCAATGGCGCAGCCAGGTGGCTGCGAAGCCGGAAGACGGCGCCGCGGCCGTTACCGTGTCGATGTCGCGCTGGTCCTGCGGCGTCGAGGCGCCGGCGAACGCCAGCGTGACCGGCCCCAGGTCGAGGTCGAACAGGCGATTGCCCAGCCGCGACTGGTAGTAGTAGTCGCGCTTGGGCTGCGCGGTGGCGACGATTTCGATCTGCCGGCTGTTCAGCCCGAAGCCTTCGTAGATCGTGCGGATTTGCGGCTCGGTGGCCTGCGGATTCGGCAGGAAAATGCGGCTCGCGCAGCTCTCGATGATCGCGGGCGCGATGCTCGAATCCTTGATGTCGGCCAGCGACTGCGTGGCGAAGATGACGCTGACGTTTTTCTTGCGCAGCGTCTTCAGCCACTGGCGGATGCGCGCGGCGAACACCGGGTCGTCGAGGAACAGCCAGGCTTCGTCGAGGATCAGGAGCGTGGGGGCGCCGTCGAAACGCTCGTCGAAGCGGGCGAACAGATAACCGAGTACCGCCATCACGGCGGCGCGGCTCGCCATCAGTTCTTCCATCTCGAAGCCCTGCACGTCGGCCATGCCCAGCCGGTCGTGGTCGGCATCGAGCAGACTGCCGTGGGCGCCGCCGAGCACGTAGGGCGCGAGCGCCTGGCGCAGCGCGTTGTTCTGCAACAGCACGGAAAACCCGGTCAGCGTGCGCTGTTCCACCGGCGCACCGGCGAGGCTTTCCAGCGCCGACCAGACGGCCGCCTTCTCGTCCGGGCCGATGCTCACGCCCTCGTGCAGCATCCGGCTCTCCAGCCATTCGGCGGCCCAGGCGCGGTAGCCCTCCTGGTCGATGCGCGCGAGCGGCTGGAACGCGATGTCGCCGTCGGTGCCGAGGTCGTAGTGCTCGCCGCCCAGCCCGAGGATGGTGGCGCGCATCGAGCGCCCCATGTCGAAGGCGAAGATGCGCGATCCGCGATAGCGGCGGAACTGCATCGCCAGCGTGGCGAGCAACACGGACTTGCCCATGCCGGTGGGGCCGCACACCAGCGTATGGCCCACGTCGCCGATGTGCGTCACCAGCCGGAACGGCGTGGCGCCATCGGTGCGCGTGACGATCAAGGGCGGGCCGTCAAGGTGCGCATTCTTCTGCGGCCCGGCCCACACCGCCGACACCGGCATCAGGTGCGCCAGGTTCAGCGTGGAGACAATGGGTTGGCGCACGTTGGCGTAGGCATTGCCCGGAATCGAGGACAGCCAGGCATCCACCGCATTCAAGGTCTCGGGAATGGTGACGAAGCCGCGTCCCTGGATGACGCGCTCGATCATGCGCAGCTTCTCGTCGGCGACATCGGCATCGGCGTCGAGCACGGTCACGGTGGCGGTGACGTAGCCGAAGGCGACCTGATCGCCACCCAGCTCCTGCAAGGCGGCATCCGCATCGGCCGCCTTGTTGCTGGCGTCGGTATCCACCAGCGGCGATTCCTGCTGGAAGATCGTCTCGCGCAGCAGCGCGACGACGTTCTTGCGTTTGGCAAACCACTGGCGGCGCAGGCGGCCGAGTTCCTTTTCCGCCTCGGCCTTATCCATGCACAGGAAGCGCGTGCTCCAGCGGTAGGTGAAGCCCAGGCGGTTCAGGTCGTCGAGCAGCCCCGGCCAGGTCGAGGTCGGGAAACCGCGCACCGTCGCCACGCGCAGATGCGCGTCTCCCAGCATCGGCGCCAGGCCGCCGGTCAGCGGGCAGTCGGTCAGCAGCGCATCGAGGTGGAACGGATGTTCCGGCACGGCCACGCGATGGCGCCGTGTGGAAATGGTCGCGTGCAGATAGGTCAGTGTCTCGCCGTCATCAAGCCAGGCAATCTCCGGCATCACGCCATCGAGCAGGTCGAAGCAGCGATCCGTTTCCGCCAGAAAGGCCATCAGGCGCTCGGGCCAGTCCACGCCACGCTGCGACGTGTTCTCGTAGAGCAGCTTGGCGGCGCGTGCGCGGGATTCCTCCGGCGGCAGGTACACTAGCGTCAGGTGATAGGTGCTCTCGAAGTGGCTCTGATCCTCCTCGAAGGTGGCGCGGCGTTCTTCATCCACCAGCCACGACAACGGCTCGGGAAATTCCGAGTGCGGATAGTCGGCCGCTGCGAGCCGCTCGGCTTCCACGAACAAGGCCCAGCCGGAACCCAGCCGGCGCAGCGCGTTGTTCAAGCGCGCCGATGTGGCGATCAGCTCGCCCTGCGTCGCGCTGTCGAGGTCCGGCCCGCGAAAGCGCGCCGTGCGCTGAAACGAACCGTCTTTGTTGAGCACGACACCACGCGCCACCAGCCCGGCCCAGGGCAGCCAGTCGGCGAGCAGTGCGGGACGCTGGCGGTATTCGGTGAGGTTCAGCATGGCGGCGCCCTCACACGTCCAGCAGCGGCTTGTGCTTGATGTGGCGTGCAAAGACCTGCATGAACTGCGGATCGACGCGCGCACCCCATACCGCCAGCGAGTGGCCGACGATCCACAGCACCAGCCCTGGAATCCACAGTTGCAGGCCGAGGCCCACGGCGGCGGCCAGCGTGCCGTTGGCAATGGCGACGGTGCGCGGCGCGCCGCCCAGCAGGATCGGCTCGGTCAGCGAGCGGCGCAACGGCACCTCGAAGCCAGTGGCGAAGTCGTCAGGCGCGCTCATACGACGGCCCCGCCGGAGAAGCTGAAGAACGACAGGAAGAACGAAGACGCGGCAAACGCGATCGAAAGACCGAACACGATCTGCACCAATTTGCGAAAGCCACCCGAGGTGTCGCCGAAGGCGAGCGCGAGGCCCGTGGCGATAATGATGATGACCGCGACGATGCGCGCCACCGGCCCCTGAATGGAGTCGAGGATCGCTTGCAGCGGCCCTTCCCAGGGCATGCTGGAACCCGCTGCGTGTGCCGTGCTGGCCGCCAGCAGGAACACCACGGCCAGCAGCAGCCCTTGCTGCGCCGGAGCGGTAAGGCAGCGCAGGCGCGCAAGACGGAAAAGCGGATTTACGGAAATGCGGAAAGCATGGGCAGGCGTCATGGCAGTTCTCCAGAGTGGGTTGAGGACGGGGATGGAAGCGGCGCGAGCGCGTCGTCGAGCTGGTAGCCGTTGCCGTCGAAACCGGTCACGCGGGCGACGGTCTGGACCTGGCGGGCACGGCCGCGTCCGGCGATGAAGACGATGACGTTCACCGCCTCGGCGATCAGCGCGCGCGGTGGGGTCATGGCGACTTCGAGAATCAGTTGTTCGAGGCGCAGCAGCGCACCGTGGGCGGAACTGGCGTGCAGCGTGGCGACCCCGCCCGGGTGCCCGGTCCCCCACACTTTGATGAGGTCCAGCGCTTCGCCGCCGCGCACCTCACCGACGATCACGCGGTCGGGGCGCAGGCGCATCGTGGCGCGCACCAGCTCAGTCATCGACACCACGCCGGCGCGGGTGCGCAGCGGCACGTGGTCGCGCGCCGCGCACTGCAATTCCACGGTGTCTTCCAGCACCAGCACGCGGTCGTTGGTGGCCGCGATTTCGGCCAGCAGCGCATTGGCTAACGTGGTCTTGCCGGTACTGGTGCCGCCGGCGATCAGGACGTTCTGGCGCTCGCGCACCGCGTGGCGCAGGAACTCGGCTTGTTCCGCACTCAGAATGCCGTCGCTCACGTAGTCGGCTAGGCCGATCACGCCGCCCGCGCGCTTGCGCAGGGCGAAGGCCGGACCCGGCGCCGCCGGCGGCAGGATGCCCTCGAAGCGCTCGCCGGTCTCCGGCAGCTCGGCGGTCAGCAGCGGCTGGCCGCGATGCACCTCCATGCCGACATGGGCCGCGACCAGGCGGATGATGCGTTCGCCGTCGGCGGCGGACAGCGATTGGCCGGTGGCGGCACGGCCCGACGACAGCCGGTCGATCCACAGCGCGCCGTCCGGGTTCAGCATCACTTCCACCACGTCCGGGTCTTCCAGTGCGGCGGCGATCAGCGGTCCCATTGCGGTACGCAACATGCGGATGCGCCGATACAGAGAGGTGGCCAAGGACGATGGCTGCTGCGAAACGGCGCTCATGAGACCGTCTCCTGTGTCCGCTCCCGCGCTTCGGCGAGCGCGGCCGCATCGTCCAGCCGCTGCGTGTCGGGCTGGATCTCGTCGTAGACCTCGCGCACCAAGCTGCGCCCGCGCAGCAAGTGGCGGCCGAGCTGTTCGATGAACTGCTCGAAACGCGCCTTGCCCTGCGCCTTCGCGGCTTCCTGATGCGCTTCCGGTAGCGGCGTACTGACAGTCAGGTAGTAGCGCACGAACAGCGCCAGCGTTTCGAGCAGGATGTTCTGGTCGCGTTCCAGCTTCTCGAACTGGCGCGACAGCCGATCCAGGCGTTTGGCCATCGCCGCTTCGCGCTGGTCGGCTGCGTCCGGCGACAGCCAGGACGCCAGCGCCGCCGCCACGATGGAGGACTTGGACACACCTTTCTTCGCGGCCAGTTCGTTCAGGCGCCTGGCGTGGTCGCGTTCGATGAACAGGTTGAGGCGATGGCGGGAATGAAGCTGGCTCATAGTGAGATTCCGTCGTCGGGGTCGAGGGCGGCCAGCCGCGCCGCGCGCTGCAAGCGCGGATCAAGCTGGGACGGCAGAGGCAAAGGCGCGTCGTCTTCGTCATCGAGCAGCGCCAGGTCGCTAGCCACATGCTCGGATGCGGGGTTGTAGGCGACGGCTTCGGACAGCTCGGGCTGGCGGCGTGGGCCGCCTTCGTCGGCTGCGGCGTCAGTGTCGGCAAAACCGGCAGCGACTGGCACGACAGGCGTGGAGGGAATCGCCAAGGTGCTCCAGTCATCCGGCCGCGCGCTCGGCGCATCGGCATAGCGGCCCGGTGCGAGCACAGGCGGCGGCAGCACGCGCTGCTTGAAATTGGCGTCGGCGTAGTAGCGCAGTTTCTGCGCCTTGATCGGCGGATGGCCCGAGACCATCACCACCGCCTCGTTGGTGGGAAGCTGCATCACTTCGCCTGGTGTCAGCAGTGGCCGTGCCGTCTCCTGCCGCGACACCATCAAGTGCCCGAGCCAGGGCGCGAGCCGATGGCCCGCGTAGTTGCGCTGCGCCCGCAATTCGGTGGCGGTGCCCAAGGTTTCCGAAATGCGTTTGGCGGTGCGCTCGTCGTTGGTCGCAAACGTCACGCGCACATGACAGTTGTCCAGAATCGAATGGTTCTGACCGTAGGCTTTGTCGATCTGGTTGAGCGATTGCGAAATCAGGAAGGCGCGCAGGCCGTAGCCCGCCATGAAGGCCAAGGCGCTCTCGAAAAAATCCAGCCGGCCCAGCGCCGGAAACTCGTCGAGCATCAGCAGCAGCTTGTGCCGGCGCGCCACGCCGTCGCTGCCATCGAGTGATTCGGTGAGCCGCCGGCCGATCTGGTTGAGGATCAGGCGGATCAAAGGCTTGGTGCGGCTGATGTCGGACGGCGGCACCACCAGGTACAGCGACACCGGATGCTCGGCAGTGATCAGGTCGGCGATGCGCCAGTCGCAGCGCGAGGTGACTTCGGCCACCGTGGGATCGCGGTAGAGGCCAAGGAAACTCATCGCGGTGGACAGCACGCCCGAGCGCTCGTTATCGCTCTTGTTGAGCACTTCGCGCGCGGCGGAGGCGACGACGGGATGCGGTGATTCGCCCAGATGATGCGTGGTCATCATCCGATGAAGCGTCACCTCGAACGGGCATGCCGGGTCGGACAGGAAGTTGGCGACGCCACGCAGCGTCTTGTCTTCGCCGGCATAAAGCACATGCAGGATCGCGCCGACCAGCAGCGCGTGCGATGTCTTCTCCCAATGATTGCGGCGCTCCAATGCGCCTTCGGGATCGACCAGGATGTCAGCGATGTTCTGCACGTCGCGCACTTCATGCGCACCTCGCCGCACTTCAAGCAGCGGGTTGTAGGCTGCCGACCTGGCGTCGGTGGGGTTGAACAGCAGGCAATGCGAAAAGCGCGAGCGCCAGCCGGCGGTGATGGCCCAGTTCTCGCCCTTGATGTCGTGGATGACGGCCGACGCCGGCCAGCTCAACAAGGTCGGCACGACCAGCCCCACACCCTTGCCCGAGCGCGTGGGCGCGAAGGTCAGGACGTGTTCCGGCCCTTCATGGCGAAGGTATTGGTGCTCGAACTGGCCGAGGAAGACCCCGGCCGAACCGGCGAGACCGGCTGCGCGCACTTCGGCCACGTCGGCCCAGCGTGCCGAACCGTAGGTGGTGACGCGGCGGGCCAGCCGCGAGCGCCATACCGACAGGCCGATGGCGACCACCACTGCCACCAGGCCACTGGAACCGGCGATGGCGCCGCCCTTGAGAAAGACGTGGGGCGCGTAGGCGTCGAAGAAGAACCACCACTCGAACAGCCGCCACGGGTGATAGACCGGCGTACCGAAGAAGTCGAACCAGGGCGCGCCCAGGCGTAGCTGATAACCCAGGGCAGCGGCGGTCCACTGCGTGGCGGCCCACACCCCGGCGATCACGATGCCGAACACTGCCAGCACCTGACCGTACAGCACACCTGTTGCCTGCATTCCGGCCTCCGAATGTCTCCTGTACCTTGCGCGGCGAAGCGAGTGCCGCAGGTATCAGGTTCGGTGCCGGATCAGTGCAGGTCAAAGACTGTTATCGGCAAAATGCAGGGCGAAAACTGCAATAATTCCGGCTGGCGCGCGTGTGGGACAACCGCTGCGCACGAGCGCACACTGCGGCATATCGATAAGCCGGACGTTTTTTTCACCCAATACGTCGGATCAGAACCTCGGTTCTTCCGCCGGCGGCGTATAGGGCACGTCGCCGTCGCCCATGAAGCGTCGGCGGGTTGCCTCGGCCACCGCGTTGCACAACTCATCGCCGAGCGCGGCAGGGTTGTTTCGGCATTGCTCGCGCAGTTCGGCGAGTCGTTCCGGATTGGCGATCAGCGATTCGACAGTCTCCGGCGGTGCCGAGTCGCCACAGGCGATCATCATCAATGCAAGCGATAACACCGTGAGTATTCTCATGGCTCCATCTCCTTCGTGATGTCAGATTGATGCAAAGGCGTGTCCACGCCGATCGGACTGACCCGATCAATGAAGCGGCTCAAGGTCTCGGACGGGTCTTCATCCCGTCGCAGCAGATAGGTGATGAGGGTCGGGGAACGGCCTGCCAAGGGGCGACCGACTACATCCCCGTCCCGGCAGGCGATGATCTGCGAGGCACCGACCAATGCCAGCGCATAACCTGCCGCCACCAGCGTCAGCATCAGTTCCAGCGAAGTCACCTGTTCGGCGATGAGAGGGTCCACGTCTGCGCGACGCAGGATGCGAGCGATCTGCTGCCCATAGCCTTCGCAGGACTGCGGATCGCACATCACCAGCGGATAGCGCAGCACCTCGTCCAACGGAATGCGCTTGTGAATCAGCAGAGGGTGTCGCGCCGGCAGAACGACCACCAGCGGATCGCTCCATGCCGGCTCGGCCACAATGCCATCCCCGACCTCGGCCGACTGGGCGAAGCCCACATCGTACAGGTCGTCGTGCAATCCCCTGATTTGCTGTGACAGGGGCACCTCGAACAGGCGGACCTCGATATCGGGATCGTCCTGGCGGCACTGCGCCAGCAAGGCGCTCAGGCGCGGCGGCGTGATCCCGTCGGACAAGGCAACGCGCAGTTGATCCTGGTAGCCGGCGGCGACGGCCTCGACACTGTTCCGTGCCTGCTCCAGCACAGCGAAAACGCGCCGGACATGCTCCAGGAATACCTGGCCCGCGCGGGTCAGTCGCGTGCTGCGGGTCGTCCGGTCAAACAGACGAGCACCCAGCTTCTCCTCCAGTTCCTTGATGGCGCGCGACAGCGGCGACTGCTCAATATGCAGACGCTGGGCTGCACGCCCGAAGTGCAGTTCCTCGGCTACCACAATGAAGTAACGAAGATGGCGTAGCTCCATAGGCATCCTCATGCCGTTTTTCTGTTCGTCTTCTGATTGGATTCATCCATCAATCAGCATCAGTCACGTTCCAAGACACGATTGCTTGCGGGAATCGCTGCACCATCATCCGGGCCATCGCCGATGCAGCGTGTCGATGACGAACTGATGCGCGTGCGGTGCCAAGCCATGCGATTCAAAATGCGGATGGTTGCTCGGCAAGTCTTCATGGTCGTGAACCAGGACGATCTGATCGTCCGATGGCCAACTCCGTATCGCAACGAACAATCCCGCTATCGCAAGAACACTCAGAGCAGCAAGGGCGACTCCCAAGCCAAGCTTTAGACCGACCCAGCCCGCCAGTGGATACGCCAACAGCCAGCACACATGTGAGAAGGAGAACTGGGCAGCAAAGACGGCCGGCAAATCCTCATTGTGAGCAGAACGCCGTATCAGCCGCCCTCCTGGTGTTACCAAGCCAGCGTAGGCCATCCCCATCAGCCCCCAGGCTGGCAGCAGTGTTGCCCAGCCGCGCCAGTTTGGCAGCGCAACCCAGACTGTCGTGATGGCCAATAGCACCACCACCATCACGGCCGCGGCCGTTAACATCACCTGGCGGTCAGACCGCTTGTCGAGCACCTTGGGCAGCAGTAGTGCAGCCAGCATCGATCCTCCACCAAACGTCGCCAGCGCCAGCGCAAGTTGTTGCTCGCCTCCACCCAGGAACTCCCGAACGATCACCACGGTGTTGACGAACACCATCGCCCCACCGGCGGCGGCACACAGATTCAAGGCGAGCAGCCCGCGCAGTCGCGGTGTTTGCAGGTAGATGCGTGTGCCACGCAGGATGCGTTCGACCAGCCCCTCGCTACGGTCCGTGACGACGGTTTTCGGGAGCGCTGCTACCAGAATCAATCCTGCCGACAGCACGAAGCCGAAGGCGGTGCCAACAAAAAGACCATGGAAGCTGATCCAGGTCAGCAGGATTGCCGCCAGGGTCGGACTGAAAAGACTCTCCAGGTCATAGGCGATACGTGACAAGGACAATGCCTGCGTGTAATCGCGTTCCTCGGGAAGCACCTCGGGGATCAACGACTGGAACAGTGGCGTGAAACAGGCGGAAGCTGCCTGCAAGATCGCGATCAACAGGTAGATCTGCCAGATCTCGGTCACGAAGGGCAGTACCAGTACCACGCCGGCACGAATGACATCGAGTGAAATCAGTGTGGCCTTCCGCTTGGCCGGCGGCACCAGGGCGCCAGCCAACGGCGCCAGCAGCACATAGACTGCCATCTTGATTGCCAGCGCCGTGCCCAGTACCGCCCCGGCGCTCGGGCCGGCCAGCTCGTAGGCCAACAGGGCGAGGGCCACCGTGGCCAGCCCGGTGCCAATCAGCGCCGTCATCTGCGCGAGAAAAAGCTGCCGGAAGCCGGCGTGGCGAAGAATTCCGAGCATCGAACCCACTCCAGTCATCCAAATCAACACAGAGGGTGCCGCGCCTTGCTGGTGCAGCACCCAGGCTTTCAGTCGTCTTTGTCCTTATCCGACGACCGGGGCGCCGTCCCGCTCTGTTTCTCCGCATCGCATCGCGCCTTGAGTGCCTTGACCTCCGGGTACGAAACATCGTTCGTGTAGCGTCTCGTATCGGCCAGTTGGGCGCAGGTGGTGGGTATGAGCTTGTCATCGTCGTCATGCCCGCCAGGGTGAGCGAACGCCGTCACGGAAACGGCGGATGCACACGCGATAACAGCAAACACCAGAGTGCGAATAGTCATGGTAAAAATCTCCTTTCAAATGGAACCCGTGTTCTCAACGGGGTTAAACGTGGATGGAAACCGACTGCCATTTGCAATGGCAGTCCTGCATTGGCCAATACCAGTGCTGCCGGCATTGGCGCATCACCTGAGTGATGTTCAAATCACGCGCTTCATTTCGGCGTACTGACCGCGCGTTCGAATGATGACGGTCACATCGGCGCTTCCTCGATTTCGCCAGAACCAGCCATGATTACCATCAAAGGCGGCTTCGAGAACACCTTCGTCGGACGGCACACCACGCCCTTTTTCATAGCTGATGGACTGCCCACCGCCATCACCATGGGTGTCGAAATTCACGACACCGCCTTGCGCGACCCAACTGAATTCCGCCCGTTCTCCGGCTTGCATCACCAGTTTGATTTCGGTGCCTTGTCCGGGTGTGAGCACGACCTGCATTTCATCTCGCCAGCTTTCCGCTGCCGCTGGCTGACTCGCAGCAGAACTTGCCCCGGTGTCCTGCGGCGTTGCCACCTCACTGACGGTGGCCGGCTTTGCAGCCGCTTGTGCTGCGGCGGCATCCATTGCCGCATCAATGGCCGCTTCCTCAGCCAACTGCGCCTTGATTTCCCCCATCTCGGTCAACCCGAGCACACGACCGATTCCGGTGGGGTCGACTGCATACTCGGACGGCAGTACGATCGTGATCAGAATCGCGATGGCAGCAACCAACGCAATGAGTGTCGAGCGCAGCAACTGCTCTGAGGTTGGCAAATCGTCGAGGGTTGGTTTGGTTACGTTGTGCATAAAAATTTTCTCCGTGTGCGGTTCAAGAAACGAAATAGCCGGTGATTTGGTACCCGATCAAAATGAATCCGGCACACATCATTGCTACGTTCGCGGTATAGGCATGGCGCCAAAAGCTGGTTGTTCGACGCCAGTAACCCATCACAATCAGGATCGTGCCAAGCGCCAAAAGTTGACCAATCTCAACACCGACGTTGAATGCCAATAGATTGGGAATCAGGCCATCAGGTGAGATGTCGTACTCGATAATTTTCGTGGACAGCCCGAAGCCGTGAAACAAGCCGAAGATCAGAGTTGCATGTTTCGTGTTTGGCTGAAATCCGAGCCATCGTTGAAACGCACCGATATTGTCGAGCGCCTTGTAAACTACCGACAACCCAATGATGGCGTCGATGATGTAGCTGTTGATTCCTATATTGAAATACACGCCAAGCAGCATCGTGGTCGAATGCCCGATGGCGAACAGCGTCACGTACAAGGCGATGTGTTTCATCTTGTACAGGAAGAAAATCACACCGAACAGGAACAGGATGTGGTCGTACCCGGTCGCCATGTGCTTGGCACCGAGATAGACGAAAGACAACAGGTGGATGCCTGTGATTTCCTGAATGTAACCTTTGTCGCCTTCGGCGACTGCATGCGCCAACGCTTCGTTGGCGCTCGCAAACAGAAGCAATATCACAGCCCCAAAAAACAGGACCACTCGATGCCAGGCAGGCAGATACAAACCTGGCACGCTTTCAGAAAGTCTTTCATTCATAAATGTCATACCTCAATGTTTACTTACAGATGTTCTTGTGCATCACGCATAGCGAGTGGACTCCGGTGGTCGCTCGGGCGACCACCGGAGCCGGACGGGATCGGCGTCTACGTCACACCGCCTTTGCCTCCTCGCGCTCAGCGTTTCGGTGAACGAGGCGGTACAGCGCCGGCAGCACCAACAGCGTCAGCAGGGTCGAGGAGATGATCCCGCCAATGACCACGGTGGCGAGCGGACGCTGCACCTCTGCGCCTGTCCCGACGTTGATGGCCATCGGTATGAAGCCGAGGCTCGCAACCAGGGCGGTCATCAGCACCGGACGCAATCGCGTCATGGCACCGTTGACGATGGCATCCTGTAGCGGAACGCCATCGTGGAGCAGCTTGCGGATGAAGCTCACCATCACCAGCCCGTTGAGCACGGCCACGCCCGAGAGCGCGATGAAGCCGACACCCGCCGAGATCGAGAGCGGAATATCACGCAGCCACAAGGCGGCTACCCCTCCGGTCAGCGCCAAGGGCACACCGCTGAAGATGATCAGCGCATCCCGGCCCGAACCGAAGGCCATGAACAGCAGGCCGAAGATCATGACCAGCACCACGGGCACCACCACCGACAGGCGTTGACCGGCCGAGATGAGTTGTTCAAAGGTGCCGCCATAATCGACCCAGTAGCCATCAGGCAATTCAATCTGGCGGCTCACCCTTTCGCGCAGTTCCTCCACGAACGAGCCCAGGTCACGCTCGCGCACGTTGCTGGTGACAACCACCCGGCGCTTGCCATTTTCCCGGCTGATCTGGTTGGGTCCGAGCGTCACTTCGATCGACGCAAGCTGGCCGAGCGGCACGTAGGCGGCCTGGCCTAGACCGGCAGCGATACCGGTCGGCACCGGAATTGGCAGGGATGCCAGTGCCTTCGGGTCTTGACGCTGCACTTCCGGCAGCCGCACCACGATATCGAAGCGGCGGTCGCCCTCGAAGACCTGACCGGCGACGGCGCCGCCCAGTGCAATCGCCACAGTCTGCTGCACGTCGTCGATCGCCAGGCCGTAGCGAGCGAGCGCTTCGAGGTTCGGTGTGATCGTCATCAGTGGCAGGCCCGTCACCTGTTCGACCGCCACGTCCGCCGCCCCGGTAATGTTCTCGGCCAGTGCCTCGATCTGCGCACCAATCCCGGCCAGTTCATCCATGTCGTCGCCGAATACCTTGATGGCCACCTCTGCACGTACGCCGGCGAGCAACTCGTTCATGCGCATCTGTACTGGCTGCAAGAACTCATAGTTGCTGCCAGGGATCGCGCGGACAGCTTTATCCAGCTCAGCAACCAGAGCCGTCTTTGGTTTGCGCGGATTGGGCCAGTCACTACGATCTTTGAGCATGATGAAGGTATCGGCCACCGACGGCGGCATGGGGTCAGTGGCGACCTCCGCGGTACCGATTTTGGAGACCACTTCCGACACCTCGGGAAACGCTTTGAGTGTGTCTTCAAGTTGGCGTTGCATGCCGATCGCCTGAGTCAGACTGGTACCGGGAATGCGCAGGGCGTGCAGGGCGATGTCGCCCTCGTCCAGGTCCGGGATGAACTCGGTGCCCAGGCGCGTCGCTAGCAGGGCCGACAGCACCACCAGCACCACCGCCGCCGCGACCACCAGGACACGCAGCTTGATCGCCTGCTTGAGCAAGGGCGTGTAGACGCGGCTGATACCCCGCATCAGCCTGGTTTCCTTCTCGGACACCTTGCCGGTGACTATCATGGCGATGGCGGCCGGCACGAAGGTCAGCGACAACGCCATCGCGGCAGTCAGCGCCATCACCACGGTCAAGGCCATCGGATGGAACATCTTTCCTTCCACGCCGGACAGCGCGAAGATCGGCAGGTAAACGATCGTGATGATGAACATGCCGAACAGGGCAGGCTTGATGACTTCGACACCCGCCTTGGCCGCCAGGTCGAAGCGCTCGTCGCGGGTCAGCAGGCGGCCGAGCTGGCGCTGTCGCTCGCTGAAGCGGCGCAGGGAGTTTTCCACGATAATCACTGCGCCATCGACGATCAGGCCGAAGTCCAGCGCCCCCAGACTCATCAGGTTGGCCGAGACCCGGTTCTGTACCATGCCCGTGATCGTCATCAACATGGCGAGCGGAATCACTGCTGCGGTGATCAGCGCCGCCCGGATGTTGCCCAACAACAGGAACAGTACCGCGATAACCAGCAGCGCTCCCTCGATGAGATTCTTCTGCACGGTGGCAATGGCGCGATCGACGAGATTCGTCCGGTCGTAGACCGCGTGCGCATTTACGCCTTCCGGCAGTGTGGCATCGATCTCCGCCAGACGCTCCGCAACACGCTGAGCAACGGCACGGCTGTTCTCGCCGATCCGCATGATCACCGTGCCCAGCACAATCTCTTCGCCGTCCTTGGTCGCCGCACCTGTCCGCAGATCACTGCCCTCGATCACGTCGGCGACGTCACCGACGCGCAACGGCAAGCCATCGCGCGTCGCCACCACGATCTGGCGCAGCCCCTGGATGTCGGCCACCTGGCCGGGGATGCGGATCAGGTATTGCTCGCCGAAGCGCTCGATATAGCCCGCACCGACGTTGGCATTGTTGCGAGCAACGGCATCCAGCAGGTCGCCCATTGTCAACTCGTACGCCAACAGCTTGACCGGATTGGGCGTGATGTGGAGCTGGCGCTCGTAACCGCCGATGGTGTTGATCTCGGTTACGCCCTGCAAATTCCGGAGCTGCGGGCGAACCACCCAGTCCTGTAGCGTGCGCAATTCGGTCGGCGTCCATAGCTCCTCGTAACCCGGTTCCGGCTCCAGGGTGTACATGAAAATCTCGCCCAGGCCGGTCGCCACCGGTCCGAGCGTGGGGTTCAAGCCCACCGGGATCTGCGAGGACGCCTGTTGCAGGCGCTCGGCGATCTGCTGCCGCGCAAAGTAGATGTCGGTGCCATCCTCGAAGACTACGGTTACCTGCGACAGCCCATAGCGCGAAATCGAGCGGGTGTAGTCCAGTCGGGCGAGGCCGGCAAGCGCGGTCTCGATCGGAAAAGTCACGCGCTGCTCGGCCTCCAGTGGCGAGTAGCCCGGTGCCTCGGTATTGATCTGCACCTGGACGTTGGTGATGTCCGGCACTGCGTCGATAGGCAGGCGGCTGTAGCTCCAGATGCCCAGCGCCGACACGGCCAGTACCAGGAGAAGAACAAGCCAGCGATGCGCGATGGACGCGCGGATGATGCGTTCAAGCATGGCGGCGTCCTCAGTGATCGTGGCTGGCGCCGGACTTTTCAACGTCCTGGCGGATTAGGAAACTCTGCTCGGCAACGTACTGCGTACCGGGCTTGAGTCCGCCCAACACTTCGACGTACTCGCCATCGCGGTCGCCGAGTTCGAGCATGCGCACCTCGTAGGTCTCATCGATCTGTGCGAAGACCACGGTGAAGTCGCGGAAGCGCTGCAAGCCCGACTCTTTCACCGCCAGCGGCACCTCGCGCGAGCCCACGGTGACTTCGGCCGCCACGGTCATGCCCGGACGCCACCGGCCGTCCGGGTTCGGAATGCTGACTCGGGCAATGACACTCTGACCGGAACCAGCCACCGGCAGCAGGCGCCTGATCGTCGCCTCGGTTTCGGCCCTGCCCGTCGCGGAGCGGATGCGTACCGACTGCCCCGGCTCCAGGATGTCGGCATCGGTACCGATGGCACGCAGGTCGATCCATACCTGCGACGGGTCGGCCAGCTCGAACAGCGCACCTGCTTCGGCCACGTCACCGACGTTGGTGTTGCGCGCCAGCACCACACCATCGAACGGTGCCGTGATGGGATAGGTGCGCATGCTGTCGTTGCCTTCGACGACCGCCAGCGTCTGACCGCGCCGGACGCGCTCGCCCTGCTGCACGTTCACGGATCGCACGATGCCGGGGAAGCGCGCCCTGACAGCCGCGTGCCGGTTGGCATCCAGTTCGATGGTGCCCATCAGCTGCACGACATCGCGGATGACGGCCGGCCCGGCTGGCTCGACCCGGATACCGGCATCTTCCGCGATGGCTGCGGGGATGGTCACACGGCCTTCGTAGGAGTCAAACGTCCAACGGTACGCCGCGCCCGCGTATTGGGCCGTCACTTCCACATCGAACGAATGTGGTTCCGTGACCTCTCCGTCACCCTTCAGATAGTCGTTCTCCGGGGTGAAAGCAAAATCATTGATTTCGCCGTCGAGGCGCGTTAGCTGGATTCCTGCCTGGACGTCTTGTGGCGACAGCGGCTTGCTGCCTTGATAGGCGTAAAGCCTGTAGTGCGGCGGTGCATTGGTTTCAAAAATGGTGATCTCCAGTGCGAAGTCGCCTTCACGCAACAGGCGTCCGTTATTCGGACCACGCTCATAATCTTCATTTGCTTGTGCGTCTGCGCCAGGCGCAGCGCGATCGTCGTTGGGACTGCAAGCGATCAATGACAAACAGAGGAGAAACAGAAAAGGCAGGCGATTCATAAGGTCAGTCCTCAACGGTGACGGTGAGGCGTTCCACCTCGACCAGCAGTAGGTGATAGCGAGCGGCGGCTTCAACGGCGCGTTCGTTCAGATCGAACAGCGTCCGTTGTGCCTGTGCCAGCGAAATGAAGGAGAAGCGCCCGCTCTCGAAGCCCCGGCGCGTAGTCGCCAGTGCGTCTTCGGCCATGGGCAGCATGCGTGTACGCAGTGCCTCAGCTTCGTGCCGCGCGTGTACGAGTTCCTGATAGATTTCGAACAGGGCTTGATGGCGCTCGAAGCGGTCGGCGTCCCGGCGGGCTTCCAGCGCGGCGAGTTCAGCGTTAGCCTGGGCCACCGAGTAGCCAGCACGCTTGCGGCTACCCAGTGGCACCGAGATCGACATCACCAGACCCTGGTCGTTGAAAGCCTCCATACGCCGCACGCCCAGGCTGAGATCAATATCCGGTTTGGCGCTCGCTTCGGCGACACGACGCCGGGCAGCGATGGTATCGGCCTGTAGTCGTGAGGCCCGCAGTTCCGGCGTCATTGGCAGGCGGGCGGCCAATACCTCGAATGATTCGATCGTCGGGAGAGCTTGCAGGTCGCCGACGACAGGGCCGAAGCCAGGCGTCGAAGCGCCCCAGCTTGCCGCCAGCGTCATTCGGGCGCTGGTCAACTCGTGCTCCGCCGTCTCGCGCGCCAGCTCTGCTTCTGCGAGCGCAATCTCGGCAGCCTGAAGATCCGACTCGGGGTTGCGGGCTGCCGTGACCCAAGAGGCAACTTCGCGGCGGGTGCGCTCGGCCTGCTGGACACGCTCCTCGGCGTATTCCAGGCGCTGTTGTCTGGCCAGCACCTCGATAAAACGGAGCGTGGTCCGGCTGGCCAGGTCGATCCGCGCCGTGTCGGCCTGATTCTGCTGTTCCCTGACCTCGGCCCGGCCGAGCGTTTGGCGGGCCTCGCGCTTGCCACCGAGTTCGATGACCCGGCCAATGCGCAACGTGGTTTCAGCCGAATCAACACCACGCAAACTGCCAGTGCCGGCCACGTTCTCGAACTCACCACCAATCACGTAAGGTGTCGGTAATCCCTCACGATCCGCACGAGCCTGCACGGCCTGGAGTTGGGCCGTTTCAGCGACGATAGAAGGATGAGAGGCCAGCGCGCGCGCGACCGCCTCTTCCAGTCGCAAGGGATCGGCAGCATGCGCTACAGACGTAGCGCATATGCCGGCGAACCCCCACACCATTAAACGAAGCACACTCATGAAAACCCTCGCGACAGTAGCAATAAGTGGACAAACAAATCCGCCCGACGGTGATGCATCCACGCGCGTGTAGAAGCACTATAAAACCGATCATCAATCGGTTTTTTGGACATGAAAACACCACAAACAATCATGTCCGCTTACCTTGTCAGCACGGTAATAAGTGATTCGGTAAAGGCGTGCAGCCAGCCTGTCGATAGGCTGCAAAACACCAGCACACAAAAACCGAGAAACGCCCCCAAGTACGACACCGCACTGCGCTCGGGCGCCAGCAATGCCTCGACGCGCTCGGGAACGAAGTCGGAGAAAAACGCCATCGACAACGGTCTGTGTTCCCTGGCGTGGTTCCGAAATATCTTTTCCACTGCGACAATGGTCTCGGCCACCACCAGCGGACAGCCCACCGCGCTGGCAGCGGCGAAGTCGCAACGCTGCTCCAGGGCAAGCTCCAGATCCCGCAACAATCGGCGGCGAGTGCCCGGCAACTGGATGCTCGACAGCACGATGGCGATCAAGCGGTACAGGACATCGCGATGGGCGATGTGCGCCTGCTCATGCGCCAGCACGACGCGCAACTGCGTTGCATCGAGCCGCTGCATCAACGATGTCGAAAGCAGAATATGGCCACGCCCGATGCCGCAGGCCAGCGCCATGGGCTGATCGGCGTCAAGCACATGCAGTTTGTCCGGATGTCCGGGGCGCCAGCTCAAGCGCAGCATCGCTGCAAGGGTTTGTCGAGCACGCCAAAGACTCAACGCCGCCCGCGCCGCCAGCCAAACTGCATACGCCGCCAGCAATGCCAGTGCTCCCCATAACAAGAGGCTTTGCCCACTGTCGCTCGGGTGCCATACGCACAAATGCAAGAGCGAACCCGAGTGCTGGTAACAAGCTGCGGCCAATCGGTCCGAGTCATGGAACACCGATGGCATGGCGACGGTCATGGCCGCATAGGCAATACCCGCCAGTGCGGGTGTTACCAGCATCCACCAGGTTATTCGCGCCCGCTGAGGAGGCGTCTTGCTCGACAGCCGACGGCGCAATAGACGCCCACAAACTGCAATCAGCAGGCTGAGCGTGATCGCCAGAACGAATCCGGCCAGCAGCGCAAATTGAAGTAGCTGCCCATGGCTCATCAATCAATTCTCGTCCAGTTCGGCGCGACGGCGCGCAATCATTTCCTCCAGTCGCTTGAGCTGGTCGTCGTCCGCTCGCGCAGCGAGATCGGCGAAAGCTGACAGCAACGCATCGGGCTGAGGGCCTGCAACGCGGCGCACCGTGGACTCCACCATCTTGTGAATCAGTTCCGAACGAGACAGCTTGGCCGAGTACTCGTAGGCGTGACTGATCTTCTCGCGTTGCAGGATGCGCTTGCGAAACAGACGCTCCAAGGTGGACTGCACGGTGTTCAATGTGATCGACCGTGATCGCCCTACGCGCGCGTAAACCGTCTTAGCGTCGGATGCACCGAAGCGCCAGATGTCTTCGAGCACAGCAATTTCTAGATCGCCCAGCGGCGGCACCTCAGGATTAGTCAACTTGTTGGACCCAAATGCTTGACTGAAGCCTCAAGTATTACTCACAAAAAACCGACCGTCAATCGGTTTCTATCGGGGTATCATGCTTTCGGCAGTGCCGGGTCGAGCTTCCTGTCTGCGGCGAACAGTCAGCCGATGGAAGCCCCCCGCTGCCGTCCGATCTGCCAGGACACCGCGCCGCCTTGCATGACGGCAGACATCTGCTGGCCGAGACGCCGCTCGATCACCGGCTTCCACGGCACCAGACTGAAGTGCTTGCCGTCATCGAGCATCGCATAGCGTCCGCTGGCAAGCATGATGTTGCGCCGGTAGATGCCGCTGGCGCGTTGGCCCTCCTTTATCAGGCGATGCTCCAGACCGGTCTCCGCCGCGATTCCCTCGGCGGCAACGGATACCTCACGCCCGCGCAGTGTCGCCAGCAGCTTGCGAGCGAGAATGACGCGCTGGCCGCGCCGCTCGGCCAGCCCCTGTTCTTCGAGAAAGTCAGCACGCTGTTGCAGCGCATTCTTGACCTCGCCGCCAAAGCCAGACTCGCCGATGCCCCGACCACCGCCAATCAACTGCTGGTCCAGCCAGGTGGCGCCGATCACACGGGCCTGCCGCTCGATGGACAGGTGGGATTTCAGCTCCACCGCCACGCCGCCGGCGCGCTGCGCGTCGTACCGCCGGCCCTGCTCGGGCAGGTCGGCCGGTACTTGCCAGACACCTTCGCCCAAGCGCTCGACGATGCCAGCGTGGCGCAGGGCTTCCAGCCGACGGACATGGGTCGCCACCACATCGGCGGGGTCGCGGCCGGGCACGGCCTGCGCCTTGGCAATGGTCACGTGATGATCGGTGCGGTACAGGCCATCGGTGGCCAGCGCGGCGATGGTCCTGTCCGCCGCGCGCACGCCAGCCGAACCTTTGACTTCCACCACCGCGCCAGCCGGGTATTGCTCCAGCTCGGTCCTGGCCGGCAGCGCGACGTAGTGCGCCTTGCCGTCGATGCCGTCGAGCACCAGGTAGCCTTTGTCGTACAGCTCGTCCGCGAGGCCCTTGGCGGCGACCCGGCCAATGATCGGGCGCGCGTTCTCTCCCGGCTCGAACACTGTCAGCTCGCGCTGCGTGCCACCCATCGCCCGCTGTAGGGTGCGGATGATGTCGCCGCGCTCGCCCATCGCGCGCAAGGTCGGCTCGGCCTCGGTGTGAACGGCCCATACGCCGGGCTGCGTTTCGGTGGCCAACCCCATGCGCTGCAAGCGTTGCAGGCGACCGACCAGCAGAAGGCGCTGGCGTTGCAGCCGGGGTTCGTTGAAGCGTTCGACATGCACCAGACCGTCCACGGCCTCGCGCTGCAAGCTGCGATCCAGTCCGGTCCACCGCTCTTGCTCCACCTCGCGCTGCATGGCGCGCTGGATCTCCAGCTCGGTGCGCAGCCCCAGCCATTCGGTGGCGAGTCCGGCGGCGCGCTCACGCATGCCGCGCGTGATGTAGTCCTGCGAGATGATGAGGTCTTTGCCGGTGTCGTCCTTGCCGCGCAGCACGATGTGGGTGTGCGGGTTGTCGGTGTTCCAGTGATCGACCGCCACCCATTCCAGCCGCGTGCCCAGGTCGGCTTCCATGCGCGTCATCAGGTCGCGGGTGTAGCGCCGCAGGTCGTCCAGTTCGGCGGCATCTTCCGGCGAGACGATGAAGCGGAACTGGTGTCGGTCGTCGCGGCCGCGTTCCTCGAAGGCGGTCAGGTCTGCGTCGTCGGTCGTTGCGCTGTATGCCTGCCCCGGCTCGCCGTCGCGGCCGACGCCTTCGCGCTCGATGTAGCGCAGGTGCGTGATGGTCGAACGCGCGCCGGCCTGCTTGAGATACACCAGCCGCACCTTGACGGTGGCGCGGCGTGCGTTCGCGGAGAGCGACTGGCCGGTGAAGCGCGCGGCGACGTGGCCGCGCCCCAGCCGCGAGCCGGGCGCTTTGCCGCGCTTGCCGCCGGTCGCATTGGCCACCTTGCTGGCCTGGCGCAGCACCTTGGACACGAAGGCATCGCCACGTTTTTTCGGCGCGCCGGGACGAAGACGGAAGCGGTCGGCGTCGTCGTCGCTGCGCCGGGTCATGCGGCGACTCCGGCGCAGTCCAACGCGCCAGAGGGCGCGATGCACGTAGTTTCGCCAATGCCCACGCGGCTTTGGCTCTGTTCGCGGCACGGTGCCGCGATAAGGCGCGTGCCGCGCCAACCCCACGTGCAGACTGGCTTTGTGCGCACCGTGGTGCCGCACCCTTCAATCTTGCCCTGCATCTTCCCCCGGCCTGACGGCACGGGGGTGCGATGCCCCGGCGGCGCTGCGCAAGACGCAGCCCGGCCGCCGGCGAGCGCCAGCCATGCCTGCGGCATGGCGCGCTCGGGGCAAGCGGTCTGCACGGGGGAATGCCGGGCGAGGCGCGGTGCGAATGCACGCGCGCCGCACCGACATGAACACGAAGGCTGCCTGTCGGACGACAGGCGGTTGTGCAAGGTCATGGGCGTGTCTCCAGGCAGATCGGTCGCGCCACGCCGATCACGGCGGATGCGCTGACCGGACCGAAGTAACGGCTGTCGAACGATGCCGGATTGGTGGCGCTGAGCAGAAATAGTTCGCCTTGGGCGAGCGGCCCGCACTGCGGCCAGGATGACAGCGACCGGCCCCAGCGGTCGGCGCGCAGCACGGCGGCCACCGGCACGCCGTCGATGCGCACGATGCCATTGACGATGCAGACGTGTTGTGGCGCGACCGCGCCGACACGTTTGAGCAGCGGAATGTGCGACGGCAGGTAGCCGCGCTGCGCGGCCAGCGCGGCGGCGTCTGCCGGCAAGGTGGTCAGCACGATGCTGCCCACGGACAACGGACGGGGCAGCGAGTCGGCAGAGTCGATGCGATACCAGCCGACCGGCACGCTGTCGGACGGGTTGTAGACGATGCGCGCCGACGGTTGCACGAAGGCTGCCCAGGCCAGCGCAGCGAGGCCGCAGGCAGTGAGTGCAGCCAGGACGATACGCGCGCGAGGAAGGGTTGCGGTCGCGGTGGTCATTGCAGGTTCCTCCCGGCCAGGAAGGCGGCGTGCCGTTCACGGGTGTAGTCCGGCAACGGCAGGCGCGCGGCCAGGCGGTTGCCCAGCGTGCGCCAGTACGCGGGCGATACGTCGGCAGGGTCGAGGTTCAGAGCCTCGATGGTGTCGATCTGCGCGAGCACCGCGCGCACTTTCCGTTCGCCTTCGGCGTGCAGCAGCAGGCGTGCGCCGGGACGCACACCAGGAATGCTCTGCATAGCGTCGAATGGCGTGCAGGCTTGCAACACCATGAGCTGCCAGCGCACGGTGCCGTAGTCGTTGGATTCCCAGCGGATACGACAAAAGATCGCGACTGGCAGGAACATCGCGCAGCGCCGCCAGCGGTCGAGCTGCGCGGTGCGCGCCGGATGGCCGAAGCGCAAATAGAGGTTGATGCGCTGCGCGAGGTAGGCGAGCGACACGCGCGTGAGCGGCACGCGGCTGTCGAGCGCGGCGAGCGGCTGCGGTGACGGCGCGACCGTGGCCGTCTGCGTGGCAAGGGTCATGGCGTTTTCTCCGGGAACTCTCGTTCCAGCAGCGCGCGCAACAACTCGGCCACCGTCACGCCCTGCGTGAAGGCCGAGACCTTGATGCGTGCGCGCATGGCCGGCGTGATGTCGAGCGTGAGGCGTGCGGTGTAGAGGTCGCCTTTCTGCACGCCGTTGGCGTCGCCCTGGCGAATCCAGGCTTCGGCCTCGGGATTCGCTGGCGGACGCGCACCGATGGCGATGCGTTTGCCGCGTGTGTTGCTCATGACGACCACCGCAACAGTTCGTCGGCCAGCGCGGCGATCTCGCGTGCTGCGGTGCTTTCGGGCGCGGTTTCGCGTGCGAGCCGGCCGGCGGCCACGCTGTCAGCGAAGACGATACGCTGGCGGATTTCCGCGTGCAGCGCGGGCAGCGGTTGTTCGGCAAGCGCGCCGCGCGCTTCGCGTCCGATGACGGTACGCACGACACGTCGGTTGATGACGAAGGCCGCGCGCAGCGCCGGTCGGAACACCTGCGCTTCGCGGATCAGCGCCACCATTTCGGCAGACGCCCACAAGTCGTAGGGACTTGGCTGCACCGGTACCAGCACACAGTCGGCCGCCAGCAGCGCGGAGCGCGCGAGTGCAGCGATGCGCGGCGGGCCGTCGATGACGATGTGATCGCAGCGTCGTGCGAGTTCCGGCGCTTCCTGGTGCAGCGTTTCGCGCGCAAGGCCCACGGCACTGAACAGGCGCGGCAGGCCCTGCTGGCTGCGCCGCTGTGTCCAGTCCAGTGATGAGCCTTGCGGATCGGCATCCAGCAGGATGACCTGTTGACCGCGCAGCGCGAGTTCACCGGCGATGTGCGTGGCGAGCGTGGTCTTGCCCACGCCGCCTTTCTGATTGAGCAAGGCGACAATCATGGTGCCGCCCTCCGTTGCAGAAGACGGCTCGACGATCGGCCTGAAAAACGCTGTGGCTGTTGACCTTCGGCGGTTATCCACCGCGCCAATAACAATCTCTTTGTATGAGTTAGATAGATTTTAAAGTTAGATATAAAGTTAAGGGCTGAAAAAATCTTTACAGGTGCTGAAGTTAGCGGCGTTTTGCGCGCCTGATAGCACGATACGGCTGCGCCTGATAGCACGAGTCCCGGCGCGCCTGATAGCACGAGCCCATTCACAGCTTGTCCCGTTTTCATCCCCACGGTTATCAACGTGCCGTGGACGGCACAGGGCGGAAGGCCAGAATCTCCGGCGCGCCGGGCCAGCGTTCGACGGACAGCACGTAGCCCGGCAGCGACTGTCGAGCGGCCAGCAGGCGCAGGTCGCGGGCGAAGTCGCGGGGTTGCGCCAGGCTGCCCGACTTGCGATACAGGTAGGGGAAGTCGAACTGCCAGCCGTCGCGCTGCTTGCCACCGTGCTTGCGCACCAAGCGGTACAGCCAGCGCTCGATGCCGCCGGTGAGCTTGAAGTAGGCCCGGTCGATGGTCAGCACCAGCGCTTCGTCCATCACGCCGCCAAAGAACCAGTCCGGCAGGATGAGTTCGAGGCCGAGCGGCGCGCCCTTGGCGTCTGCCCGCTCCTTCCACTCGTTGATCCATGAGAAGCGGTGCAGGCGCCGCCCGGTCGTCTCGCGGATCGAGGTGGCAATCGTGGTCGATTGCAGACGATCCAGCGCAGCCTTGAGGCGCTGGTAGTCGCGCAGCGAGGTGCCGCGGCCGATGAAGCGCAGGATCTCGTAGGGCGTAGCCTGCATCCTGCGCGACGGGCGGATGCCCGCATCGCGCGCTTCGACGATCTGGCTGGCGGCCCAGATCAGGATGTCGGCATCCCAGATGGTGGCGATGCCGTGCTCCCGCGTGCCTTCCACGCGCACGGTGACGCCACCGGAGCGGAAGTCGATCGGCGCGGTGCGCCGCGATTTCGCCAGCGAGAAGAACGGATAGGCCATCAGGTCTTGTGCGTCGCGTGGCGCCATGTCGCCCGGCAGTGCGCGGAACAGGTCGAGCTGTTCGCGCTGCTTCTGCTTCAAGCTGGACACGACGAGGGCCACCCGCGCGCCGGCTGTCAGCGGCCATCACGGTAGTCACCGGCGTGGCGCTCGGCGTACTCGGGGTCGGACGTGGCCTCGAAGCTGCGCGCGTCGGCCCAGGCGTCGAGGTCGGCCACCGCGTACATGACGCGGCGGCCGAACTTGCGAAAGCGCGGGCCGCCGCCGATCACGCGCTGCTTTTCCAGCGTGCGCGGCGACAGGCGCAAGTATTCGGCAGCTTCGTCGTTGGTCAGGTAGCGCGAAGGCTGGGCGGGTTGCTGCTGGGCAGTGGGTGCGGCTTGCGGCCGCAGCGGTGCGGGTCTCATGGCGTGAACCTCCATCGGTCTGAATCGCCGGCCGCAACAGCGCGGCCGGATGGAGGCAGTCTCGGAAAAGCAAGGCGTCTTGCTCAGGGACGTTTTGCGCGAATGGCAGAACGTCCCTGTTCAAGAGGGGGAAGTTGTAGCAGGTGGCGGTAGCCGCCACACATCAGGGTCTGGCCGCGCCGGGCCAGGCGGCGCACGCGGGCGCGCAGCGCGCCGTCGGCGTGCCAGTCGTGGCGGATAGTGCCCGTGCCGAACAGTACCTGGGCCACGGTGCGCAGGGACGCGCCGGCCAGCACACCATCGAGCGCCTGCAAGGTGTGCAGCTCCAGCAGCGCGGTCGTCGAGGGACGTGGCCCGGCCAGGGCCACTGGCGTGGCGGTGACCGTGAGCTTGTCCAGTTCGCCCACCAGCGCGCGACAGCGCGAACACGGATCGGGAGAGGCGCGCGCCGCATAGGCATAGGCCATGCCATCCGCCAGGTCGGGTGCAAAGGCCAGGCGCAGGCAGCAGCCGGCCCAGCGGCTGGCGAGGATCAGCCGTCGGCCATCGTGGATCAGGTGTTTGCGGCCAGGGATGCGCCAGAACGCGAAACGCTGCGCATCCGGTGGCGGGTCGGCATCGGGATAGACCTGCACCATGCCATCGTGGTCGGGAAACCAGGCGGGATGCGCGTCACGAGCATCCAGGGCAGGGTCTTCCAGCAGGCGCAGCCCCCAGCGCTGCGCCGCTTCGGGATGACGGCGGCGGCGTTGCCAGTCGCGCCGATAATCGGGGTGGCGACGCAGGTACTCCCACGCCAGCGCCGGACTGTCCAGGTGCAGGACGTAGAGGTAGGCGGCACCGGGATGCCAATGATCGGACTCTGCCATGACGCGGCCTCCTGTCGGACAGCAGGATTCGTCGCCACGGGCGTCAGGGGGAGCTACGGTGTCATCGGCGTATCGTCACAGGTATTCGCTAGGCTGGTGGTGTCAAGACCGATCGGCTCCTGGGTATTGCACAGATCGTCCGAATGCGACGGCCGCGCGGTCACTGGTGGTGCGCGGCATGGGATACCTTGCCGAAAGCGGCGCCAGGGATCAGGACTGCTTTGGTCTTGCCGCACCGCTCCGGTGCATGAGTGCCGATTGATGCACGGACGGTCTGAAACCAGACCGAAATAGACACAATGCGCTCCACTTGGCGGTGCTGCGCCGACCTGCCCGAACGGGTCAGCACGCCGGTCAGTCGATGATCGACCCGTTGCGCTGCGCCAGCCGCGTGTATTCCGACAGCGTGCGCGTGGCGACGAAGTACAGGTCGCGCTCGATGGGCTGCTTGCGCGGCCCGACGATGGCCGTCAGCTCGGAGAGCTTCACCGTGCCCAGGTCCGGCATTCCGATGCCCAGGTCGATCAGGCCATAGGCCGTATCGCAATCGGCCGGGTCCAGCGCGGTCAGCAGCCAGGTGGCGTGCGCATCCGGGGTGAACATCCTTACGACAGGCCGGGGGTCGATGTCCTCACCCGCAGCGCGGGCGTGCCCGTTGGCGAGCAGTTGCGTGCGCTGTTCCTCGGTGATGAGAACCTTCACGGCCGCACCCTCTCGAAAGGCTTGCTCCGCTGCGCGGTGAGCCGGGCAAGCGGTACGCGACTATAAGAAACCGACGATGCACGGATGCGCTTGCACGCGGAATCGTGAAGTCGCAAAGCCGGAATCACGGAAGCCACGAAAAACACGAATACGGCTCCCTGAATTTGGCGCGATCCACGCATGCGCATTTCAGTAAAGACACTAAAACACATGGGCCTGGAATGAAATGAACACTATAGATTGTAGTCCTATAGGGCGCAATGGGCTGTCATCTTGGGTTTTGGGGAAACCACTGGATGACAGCGAAGAATTCATTTGCGGCGGCACTGAAGACAGTCAGGAAAGCGCGTGGCCTGAGCCAGGAAGCGTTCTCCGACGTGTCGAGCCGCACGTATATGAGTTCGCTGGAGCGCAGCCTGAAAAGTCCGACCTTGAGCAAGGTGGCCGAGCTGTGCGAGGTCATGGACATTCACCCGCTCACGCTGCTGACGCTGGCGTATGCCGGCGGCAGCGAGCGCAAGACCGACCAACTGCTGGCGCAGGTGCGGCAGGAGTTGGCGTCCGTGTTGGATCAGGAACGCGACGCGCCGTAGGCGCGCGGTGCTGCGATGAGCAGCACGGCGCCCCGCCACGGTGGACGGGGCGCCGGGGCGGCCGTCAGGCCGCTTGTGGCTTGCTGCGCGACCAGATCAGGGTGTGCGTGCCGTCTTCTTCCTCGATCAGGCGGGCGTAGATGGTCGCCGGGAACGACGGATCGTCCAGGCTCACCGACAGGTAGGGCCGTCCGGCCTCGCTGGTCTTCTTCCATGCCGCGCCGATGTCGTAGCCGCCCGCCGCCTGGATGCGGAAGTCGGGGGCGTTCTCGCTGTTGCCCTTGTCGTTGGGGACGAACTTGGCCTTGACGTTGAGCGTCAGGGTGCGAAGCGTGCCGGTGAAGCCGTTGTCGTTTGCGGTGAAGGTGCCGATGTTGGCCATGATGTTTGCTCCTTTCGGGTTAGCAAGGTCGCGCCCATCGCGTCCTTGTTGTGATCCGGTCGGCGGGGGACGGGCGGGCTGCATCGCGTAGCGGCCGAAACAGCGTGGAGGACCGGGAGGCGAAAAGAATTTGCTTCGCGAGGAATGCGCGCAGCGCAGGGGAAATTGTTTTCGCCGGACGGTTGCAGCCATAAGCCCGAGGCGCAGTCGTGCCCCCGCCAGGATTCACAACGAACCAAGGACGCAACGGGCCGAACCGATCCGAATGGAGCAATGGCCGGCTCGGCGCTCCGCATGAAGGCTTCGCCGGCACGCACCCGGATGCTGGCAAGGTCCACCCCGCAACGACAGGCGTGAATACCCCCCGCATCCAGCGGTGGACGGCTTGAGGCGTGGCATGGATGTGTCATGGCGAGGCCGTGGGGCATGTCGGTGAACAGGTCGGCGTGATGGCCCGGACAGCCCGCCGTCAGCGTCGAGGACGGCACGCTTTCGCACAACCGGGCTCAGCAAGGTGCAGCGTGCTGCGGCGTCCCGCCCACCGTGGCGGGGCGCCCGAAAACCGTGCCCGCGTCAGCGGGCGTCGATTGCCGAACTGCGCACCAGGCACTGGTGCGCCGCCCCGTCGCCGCCTAGTTCAAGGCGGCGACGGGGCGCTTTTGCTTTGGCCGTTGGAAACCGGGCGCGGCAAATCTGCCGCGCCCGGATTTTGAAGTGCAGGAAAAAGCCCCGGCGCGACCTGCGCCGGGGCCATGTGTCACACGGCTACGTCATGCGGCCAGCGTGTCGGCCGCTTCTTCCGCGTCGGCGGTGGCCTCGTCCTGTGGCACTGTCTCCTGCGTATCCTCCTGCGCGGTGCTGCTCTCGGCCGCGAACGGGGCGGGCATCCAGCCCGTACCCTGCGCCAGCCGCTCGGCTTCGCTGGCAATGTCGGCCTTCTTGAGCTTGGACAGGCGTGTGACGTGCGACGGTGCGAACTGGTGCACGGCATCGAGGATCACAGCCTTGGGCACATGGTTGAAGTAGCCTTCGGCGGTTGGCTTCCACCATGCGGCCATGTCCAGCCCCACCGCCTGCGCCAGTTCCGCGCCGGGCGCGGCCTGCGCGGCGCGCGGCGTCACCGCGTCCACGCTGGCGGCCACGCACACGGCCAGCAGTTGCACCAGCTCGTCCTGCGGCATGGCGAGCAGCGCGGCGAACAGTTCGGCGCTGTCCTCCGGCAGCCGTTCGCCCCATGCCTGTTGCAGTTCGCGCAAGGCGACGGCGGCGGGCGATTCCGGCCAGTCGGGTGCGTAGGCGTCCAGCCGGTCCTGCTGGCGCACGCTGATGCCGATAGGCAGTTCCACCGCGTAGCCGTCCTGCAGGACGCGCTGCACCAGCCCATGCGCCAGCGCGGCCAGCGCCACCTGCGGATGCCGGGCCACTTCGATTTGCAGCGCGGCGGTGCGGTGCGCGCTCAGGCGTTGCGCCAGCCGGTCGGACAGGTTGGCGGCCTTGGGCGGCTCGGCGTCTTCGCCTGCGTCGTCGTCCGCGCCTTCGGTGCCTGTGAAGCCTTGGCGCAGCTTTTCCAGCGTGCGCAGCGCCTTGGCCTCGGCCTCGCGCAGCAATCCGCGATGAATCGCGGCCTCGCCGTTGCGGTCGATGGTGACGATGGCACCGGCCACGGCGCGCACGTCCGGGGCGTAGCCCTGCAAGGCATCCTCCGCAGCTTGCAGTTCCCCGGCGACCTGTTCGCGGAGCGGTTCCAGTGTCTCGGCCTTGTCCTCGTCTTCGGCGTCGTAGGCTTCTTCCAGTTCGGTGTCGATCTTGTCGAAACGGTTTTGCAGCGAAACGATGCGGCGGGCTTCGCGGGCGGTCGGTTCGCGCCGCTGGCGCGGTGCGTTCTGGAACGCTTGCCGGTCGGCATGGCTCAGGTGCGGCACGGCCTCCACCCATGCCCAGCCCTCGGCGCGCACGTCCTCGGCCAGCGTCGCCAGCTTCTCGCGCACCAGCCGTTCCAAAAGCGCCGCATCGTCCAGATACACGCCGCTGTCGTCCTCCGCGAACAGGTCGCGGCGAGTGCCGCCGCCTGCTTCGGTGTAGGCGTCCAGCCCGACGAAGCGGGCCAGCGGGTGCTGTGCGTCGATTTCCCGTTCGGTCAGGTGCTCGCGCAGCGCGGACGGGCTGCGCTGCCACTGCGGCGCGCTGTAGAACGCGGCTTCCTGCGCGGCGTGATCGTCGGTGATGGCAAGGGCCATCAACTGTTCCAGGGTGACGGCACCGGCCCGATAGTCGGCCATCAGGCGTGGCGAGACGTTGGCGAGTTTCAGGCGGCGCTGCACCACCAGCGGGGTCACGCTGAAATCGGCGGCAATGTCCTCGATGGGGCGGCCTTCCTTGACCAGCGCGGCGAACGCCTCGAACTGGTCGGCGGGGTGCATGGCTTCGCGCTGCACGTTCTCGGTGAGGCTCACGGTGCGGGCGCTGCCATCGGCCACCAGCAGGCACGGCACGTCATGGTTGGCGGCGATGCGCTTCTTCTTCGCCAGCAGCTTCAACGCGGCAAGGCGACGGTCTCCGGCTTCGACGTTGTAGTGCTCGCCATCCTCGGACTGGCTGACGATGAGGTTTTGCAGCAAGCCGACACGCTGGATACTCGCGGCCAGTTCCGGGATGGACAGGCGGCGGTGGGTTTTGCGCACGTTGCGCTTGGAGGGGCGAAGCTGCGACAACGGCACCAGAATGAGGTTCTTGGTGGGGTCGGCCACTTCCAGCGCGGCGGCGGTGTGGGTAGTGCGGACTTCGGTTTGGGTCATTGCGTTCATGGTGTTACTCCTGACAAAAGGTTTGCTGTTGAAACCCCACCGGATTCCTAGATTCGGAGCCCGCTTTTGCGGTTTTCCGGTGGGGTCGGCGCGGAGACCTGGGCCGGCCTCGTTGCCACCGTCTTTCCTGAGTTCATCGCCCGCGACGGTCAGGAGCGCGCGGACGGGGGCCGTCAAGGAAACCAGCGACGGGGTGGTGCGGCCCACAGGCGCAGCCGAGGACACGGCCCGGCGCGCCTTGACGGCCCCCGTCCGCGGGCTACAGTCGCGGATGAGGTGATGAGCGAGGGAAGACGGCGTTTGTGGCAACGGCCGCAGATGGCGCCGCCCCCACGCAAGCGCAGCGCGCAGGCCCGCGAGGGCCGAAGGACTCGACACCAGGCGCAGCAGAAAAAGGTGCGCCGCCCCGCAGGGCAGCGCACCGGATGTTTGCCGTGCGATCAACTCGTCGCCAGCGACACCATCGACTCAAGCTGCTCAATCACGCCGGGTTCGACGAACACGCACGGCTGGTTGGCCTCGATCGGCACGTTGAACACCTTGGCGAATACGTTGCGTTTCAGGTGCGCCAAGCGGCCAGTCCGGTAAGCCTGCTCAGGCTTCATGCGGGCAGCACCGGACGGCGAGCCGCTGCGCTGCGGGTCGCATTCGACCAGCGCGACGAAGCCGTCGTCGGACAGCTTCTGGTGTTCGGGGCACAAGCCCCAGCCTGTCGTCGTGTGGCGCTCCATGCTCGCGCGCAGGCGCTTGTCGAGAAGCAGATTGCCCGTGTCGTAAGCGACGCCGCAGACCAGGCAGACGTGACGTTCCAGCGAAACATGCGATTTGTCGTTCATGATGACGATCTCCGGTTACTGGGGCGGAATTGCCCGGAACCGTCGCCAGCACGGCGCAGCGCAAGCAGTCAGGGGTCGCAGACGGCCGCCAGGACGCCAGCGCGCAAGGCGCGCGCAGCCCTTGACGGCGAGCACGCCGTGATACGGTGAAGGGAACAGCAAGACCGCCTACCCAACTCCAACGAAGGCTCGGACAGGCAAGCGCAGCGCGCAGGCCCGCAGGGCCGGAGAGTTCGACCCAGGACGCAGCAAAAAGGGGGCCGAAGCCCCCCTTGCTTACAGCAGGCCACGTTCGGCGAAGGACACCGTGTCCATGCCGCCGACGACGACGTGATCCAGTGCGCGCACGTCCACCAGCGCGAGTGCATTCTTGAGCCGCGAGGTGATGGTCTCATCGGCACGGCTCGGCTCGGGATACCCGCTCGGATGGTTGTGCGCGAAGATCACTGCCGCCGCATTGAGTCGCAGCGATTCCTTGACCACTTCGCGTGGATGTACCGACGCGCCGTCGATGGTGCCCCGGAACAGTTCGACGTACTCGATCAGCCTGTGTTGGCTGTCGAGGAACAGCGTCGAGAACACTTCATGCTCGAAGCCGGCCAGCTTGGTGCGCAGGTAGTCCTTGACCGTATCCGGTGACGTGAATGCAGCGCCACGTTGCACCTTATGGTCGATGACCTGGCGCGCGACTTCGAGGATCTGGTTGGTACTCGCGGGCCGATAACGGCCGCGGCCATCGCGAACCAGCAGAGTGACATCAGGGGAAAGAGAGAGATTCGACATGATCGTGCTCCGGTTGCTCGGGCGGAATTGCCCGGAACCGGCGCCAGCACGACGCAGCGCAAGCAGTCAGGGGTCGCAGACGGCCACGGCCGCAAGCGTGCAGGCACGCGCAGCCCTTGACGGCGAGCACGTCGTGATACGGTGACGGAAGACAGCAAGACCGCCCACCCCTAACCTCCGATCCAGGTAGGCACGGGCAAGCGGAGCGCGCAGGCCCTCAAGGGCCGGAGGCGTCAGGGATCAAAGCCGGATGGCCGCGACTCGCAGAGGCGCGGGGTGCAGCCCGCGAGCCCGACGGCGGAACGCCGGGACGCCCTAATTCGCCCCTTGAATATCCTTTGGAGAGAACCGCAAGCGACATTTATTATACTTGTGGTCTGTCGGCCGGCTGTCGGGTTGCTGTCGTGTTGCCGTTGTTCCTGGCTCCCCATACTTCGCCACGTCTACTACCAACGATGGAGCCACCCATGAACACTATAGAGCATGCCCAACAAACCCGCCTACTGACACCGGCCGAACTGGCCGCTTGCATCAGGCTGTTCCGAGAAATGCGGCAATGGTCGCAGGAGCAACTGGCCGCCATTTCCGGTCTCAACGTGCGAACGATCCAACGGGTCGAGCAAGGCTTGTCGGCCAGCCTTGATACCCGCCGCGCTCTTGCCAGCGCGTTCGAGTTCGAGGACATCGACGCCTTCAACAAGCCATTCACCATTCCATCCGAAGAAGAATTCAAGGCCGAGAAAGAGAAGTTCGATCGGGAGCACGTCACCCTGACGGCCACTCCGCTGACAACCGGCAAGCAGTTGGCCAAGTTGGCCGAGTCCTGCACGATGGACTTGTCAGAGCCAGCCTTCGAGCTGACCCGTGAAGCGGATGAGACCTTCGCCATGCTGGTGGATTACTTCCGCGAGTACCGGGATTGCGCCGATGTCTACAACGAAACGCAGAAGTTCGACGTGTATGACGAGATGCAATCCCACATCGACGCGCTCAAGGCGCTCGGCGTCTCGCTGCGCTACGCCACGCGCAAGGTACAGGTGAAGTGGGGTTCAGACCCGGACAGCAAACCGATGCCAGCCACGGTGCTGTACGTGGTCGGCTTTCCGCTCGGCAAGGAGCCCGAGCAGTTTGCAACGCCGAAGTCTGCTGGCATCCGTCTGTAGCTGGCCAAGCGGGGCGCGCGAAACGCCTGACTCCCTAGAGGGGTAGAGTACATGCTGACCGTATATCACCCTTTGATGGGCAGCAAATAGGGGCTAAAATTCACCAGGCATTTGCATACAAATAAGCGACTTAGGCCGTCACTGCGGATCGTTGCCTCAACAAGGGCGGATGGGAAGCTGGAGGGCACGATGAGCCGATCAACGCTCTAAAAGTGATAGCGGAGGGTCCGTATGTCCGTACTGTACCAACTGGCTGTGCTCGGTGAACCCTCCGATGAACAAGCCAATGAGCTGGAACAGATCGTCGCACAAGCAGTGCTGTTGTTCGGATTGCGGCTTGGTCACGAAGTGGGATGGGAAGTTCGCCCTGCTGAGTTCAATCCAGATCAGCAGAAGTCGTCCGCGGCCGTCTTCTACGGCGCTGCCAATGCACCGTTAGCCAACGTCGCTCACCTGTTGCAACGCAGCGTTCCCATACTGCCAGTGGCTTCCGAGACAGGACGTGTCGGTGCGGAGATACCTGAACTGCTACGGCCCCTCAACTGTCTCGCGTACAACGCGGGTGGAGCGCAACGTGTAGCCACGGCTCTACTGGAATGCGCGGGTCTTTTGCCACGTCAACGCCGCGTATTCGTCAGTTATCGTAGGGGAGAGGCACGCGAAGCCGCGTTACAGCTTTTCGATGCATTCTCCGCTCGACTTTTCGATGTGTTCCTTGATACACACGGCATCCCCCCTGCCGAGGACTTTCAAACTATGCTTTGGCATCGCCTATGCGATTCCGATGTGCTGGTCATGCTTGACACCCCTGGCTATTTCGAGAGTCGGTGGACTAGCGCTGAGTTTGGCAGAGCGCTGGCCAAAGGTATCAGTGTGTTGCGCATAGGCTGGCCCGACTCCACGCCTTCCACTCGCACAGCCACGGCGAGCCGCGCAGAACTGTTGCCGGAGGAAGTGGATGCAGGAACGGGTCGCTTGGCGAACGAGGCTATTGAGCGAATCTGTCTACAACTGGAGGCGGTTCGCAGCCAGAGCCATGCGGTACGCAGCGTCAATCTGGTCAGTAATCTGCGCAATGCAGTCGAGACAATCGGCGGGCAAGTCACTGGCGTTGGTTTGAACAAGGCCGTCTATATCCAGTTGCCAGACAGCAGGGAAGTCGTGGTCTACCCCACTGTCGGCGTACCTACTTCGACGACACTGCATGATGCCTCGACCAACTCACCGGATCGGTCCGTTGCCGTCGTCTTCGACCATGTGGGACTTCATCCTCGATGGCTGGAACACTTAGATTGGCTCGGAGGGCACATCCGGAGTGCGCGCTGGGTCAAGGCCAGTGAGGCCGGTTGGCAGTTCGCGGATTGGGAGGTCTAGCACATGAGCGCTATCTTTCTTTCCGCCAGCGTGCCACTTGTGAATCGTGGTAACTACCATGAAACAGCCAATCCGTTCCTTATTCAGTGTGCTGTACGAGAACTGGTCATTTCAGTGATTCGGCAACACAAGATTATCTGGGGCGGACATCCGGCAATCACTCCGATGATATGGAGCATCTGCGAGGACCTGGGCATCGACTACTCCGAGGCGGTCGTTTTGTATCAAAGCAGATTTTTCCAGGACAGATTTCCTGAAGAAAACCAGCGCTTTCAGAATGTAGTGCTAACAGATACCGTACCCACCGACATGAGCGCAAGCTTGTTACTTATGCGCGAACAGATGCTTTCTCGCCATGATTTGGTGGCAGCCGTATTCATCGGCGGAATGGAAGGGGTTGAAGCTGAGTACGATCTTTTTATTCGCTTCCATCCCCAAGCGAAGGTGCTGCCCGTTGCCGCTCCGGGTGGTGCAGCGCTTGAGCTGGCAAAACGTCTAGGTCACTTCGATGAATCGGAGTTACACGATGTGGATTTTGCCCGCCTATTCCATTCGCATCTAAGCACTATCGCTCTCGACGGGTATTCCGGTTGAAATCGACAACAAAAACGAATAAGGGCGATGACAATGGCCAAGCGCGTATTTTTCAGTTTCCATTATAAAGATGTAATAGATTTCCGGGCCAATGTCGTTCGCAAGCATTGGGTTTTGAAGGATGATCGGGAGGAAGCCGGTTACTTCGACGCCTCCATTTGGGAGGAAGCCAAGAAGCAAAATGAAATCGGGCTGAAGCGTCTAATTAACGGCGCCTTGGAAAATACTTCGGCAACCTGCGTGCTGGTGGGCAGCGACACCTACGCGCGTCCGTGGGTACGCTACGAGATCATCCAGAGCATCTATCGCGGGAACCGTGTATTTGGAGTGCACATCAATCAGATCAAAGGGAAAGATCAACTAACAAAAAGCAATGGCCCCAATCCTTTCGACTATCTGGCCTTGAAATACAGCGGCGATGGTACGAAGGTCGAAGTGTTTGAGGCCGAAGGGGGGAAATGGGTTCCGTATGGAAAACTGACCGACTACAAACTGAAGACCCTCGCTTCCGAACAGAGGCGGGGAAAACTATTCAGCCTTTCCGGCCTCGGCTATAAAATTTATTGCTGGTCAGCCAATGATGGATACAACAACTTCGCCACCTGGGTGGGATAGTGTTATCCGATTTCATATCCTGCTAGAACTGGCCAGCCTCCATATCGCACAACCAGGCGATGTGCTAGTCCATACGGGGCTCAGCAATCCACTCTGACCCGGCCGGTGTCGCTAGAACAGAGATTTTGTCCGCGACGTAATCCCATAAAGCTCTGTAATCTGGCGCAAAAACTGCGTCTGTCCACCATAGCTTGGATGCCGAACGCAGACTACCGGAACAAGGCTCACAACTCGATTAGTCGAGACGGCTGCATCATTGCCGATCGCAATGATGCGAGATGGTCTTAGCAGTTCAATAAGGGCTTGGAGTAGTTCCTCACCAGCCCGGCGCTCGTAAGCATTGTGCTGGCGGTTCGTGAATGGTTCGCCGGATTCGTGAGGATGGAGTGGAAATACATTCCACAAGAATATCCGAGCATCAATCTGATCCAGCATGCTCCAGACAACAGCCGCCGTCCGCTCGGCGACAGCAGCACCAATCGTTGGCCGCTCGGCAGGAAGGTCCCAACGCCGGGCGTGCTTGTCGATATGAACATCATCAGTCAACGCCAGCCCGGTGCGACGCCCACCACGGTATCCAAGGTCTCGACCAACCCAAATTGCATCGACGGGTTCACTTGCTGCTCGTTCTAGCATTGCCGATAAAGCGGCAGCTCGAAGACTGGGCGCGTCATCGTGATCATGCACCTCACAACGATCAGCATAAGGGTTAAAGCAGTTATCGAATTTCAGCCCAGCAACTGCATTTACGAAAGGATGTAAGTTCATTTTTCTGCCCCAAGCGGTTCATAGCGAATTGTGCGATGCGTTCGATCACCGATGATCCAGCCGCCTTGGGCAGCCCTGAGTTGGCGAAAGACTGTGTAGCCATCAAGAATGGCTCGCTCCCAAAGCTTAAGCGGACATTTCTCCACTTCGTATCCAGCCACAAACTCACCGATAGTCTTGAGCATTCCGAGTGAAATACGCTCCTGGTTCTCGAAGAATTTTAGCTCTTTAGCTCTGGTAAAAATCCAGGCGGTTAACCCTTCTTCGACGACAATTGCCCGACCGCTATCCTGGGCTTCGTCGTACTCTGGCTTACTCTTGCGCTTATGCTTGATCAGTGCGCGTATGACGGGCGACCAATGCAGAATCGCGGCGTATGCAAAATGGAAAACATCGTGGAACCGATACCCGTCGGGATCAGCGATATTGTCAGTAAGAGGATCGCCGATGAATACACCATTCCATTGAAGGTAACTTCTGCCACTCTCTCTTTGATTAACGCGAATTTTGAACGTTCTTGGCAACTGCTCTTCAAGTTCGAACCCGGCATCAAAGTCAATCAAGTCCTCTGGTCGTGGTTCGAGAAATGCCCCGCGCGCCTTGCACAAGTTACTTCGTGCAACATCAGAAAAGGCAAGCCTTGCTGCATGGAGCGCATCGAGATAATCGCTTGCAAACACGACAACTCTCGCGTGATCTGGCGTACCTTCTAACAATGCCGCTGCTGAACGCCCAAGTTTGAAAAGTGTTGTGTCTACAGGATCGGTGGTTGTTGGTATGGCAACGTGGGCATAGGTTCCTTCGACCATATCGGTTGCCGCACCAGCCGTTCGGAACCGCGCACCGTTGGCAGCCTCCGCGAATAGCTCATCAAACGGAATCTTCAGTCGTCTACAGAGTGCAGCGAGATACCACAGCGTATCGCCAAATTCCTCCTCAGCGGCCCGTTTGAATCCAGGGTAGGCCGATTGCTCACGGATATGTTTCTTGGCAGTGGACATGATTCCACCGACTTCGCCGTAGAGTCCTTGCAGTATCGGACCAACATCTAATGGGTCAAGCACGTCGGTGTCGGCGATTTGATCAGCATATTCCGCCAATAAAATCGAGCCTGCGCTGGGAGTGATCGGGTTAGCCACGAAGCGAAATCCATTCTTGTGGTGGTCCTTGATAACCGCTGACTCCGAAATCGCGCACCCAGCGTTTGAAGAGCGCGACTAGTTGCGGGTCATCGAAACAGGACCTACCAATACCTTTTTTGCATAACGGTCTACCACGCCGATCCCGAAGATTTGCAGGAAATGCTGGCCCTGTGCCGCCAAAATAAACGAAATCATCGCTGACCAGTATTCGATTCACGCCTGTGTCCCGCGCTACATGTTGTTGGTTGATCCGCCCGTCTTCACGCGAATGGAATGAGTCGCGCTGGCACCAATCATCGTCCGGCGTGTTGCGAAAATAGATATTGTCGCCGCAACTTTGCTTGCGGCTACCCATGCGAAAAGGCTTCTTGACATCAAACCGTGCGTCCGCCGCATAGTCATCGAACGTCATCGTCTCCGTCACACGCATGGCATAGACGAGATGACCCCCGCGTCTAATGCTACGGTCATTGCTGGCACTGCCGACTACCCAGTCGCCAACTCCGGCGTGGCGCCGAATATCCGGCTTGCACGTTGCGAGCGTGCAATAACCGTAAAATGGATTGGGCGCAAACCCGCTGTCGTAGCGTACTACGTATGAATAGATGCGGGCCATTAACAAGGATGGCGCTTAAGAGGCACTGGAGCACAGGGGCCGCCGTCTGGCTTTTCCCAACTGTCCTTGCCATTGATGGCATCTATGATTGCATTACCGTTCCATCCTACTAATGCGTCGGCGTACTCCTGTAAGGCGGCAGGAAGATCACATTCCTTCTCGCCATGCTCCCATACGCCGATGATCCGCTTACCCTGCTTGGCGGCATATTCAATTTCCCAGTTGACCCATTCGCTGTCTTTGGTCTGCGGCGAGACGTAACAGATGAAAGTGCCAGCCCAATTTATCGCAGGAGCTAGAATTTGAGTCTTGATGTAATCCGGGTCTTTGGCATTATTAAATTTGCCAGTGTGGATCGACGAATCCCGGATATCCATTCCTTTAGGAGCCAGCAGCTCCTTCAGCTTTTGCAAGCCCTGGTCGTCCTTGTGGACGTGACTAATAAATACGTTCTTTGTATCCGCCATGTCCCCCTCCTATGAGGAATGACCGAACCACTTTGATGATCGCTATCATCATCCTGTGGCAACAGTTATACCGCGAGTCCGTGCAGCCCGAGCAGGCCGCACAACTATTTCAACATACTGGTCAAGGGATACCAGCGCTTGCATAAGTCGTTCGAGCGAAATGTTTTGGAGTTTATAGCGACGTACCTGAGACACCTTGGGTTGGGTCATGCCGGTGATGTCGGCAGCCTCCATTTGACTGAGCCCACGCTTGTCTATCAACTCGTTGAGCCTGACCGCAAGCGCGGCCTTCGCAGACAGCTCTTCCGCATCATCGAACCCCAGGTCGGCCAGCACGTTGTTGGTACCTTGAGGATGGTCTTTGCGCGTCATCATGATCTCCCGCTCGTCCCATAACGGGCGAGCACTGCCTTCAACCGCTTTTCGATCAACTCTACGTCCGGCTGCGAGGTGGCAATACCGGACTTGGACTTCTTCTGAAACGCATGCAGCACATGCACCGCATCGCCGACCCGTACCGTGTAAACGGCACGGAAGGTATCGCTCCGGTGGTCCTCCACCAGCTCGTACACTCCGGAGCCAAGCCCCTTCCAGGGCTTGGCCGAGTGCGGCGTGCCGCCCAACTGGACGACGAACAGTGCCACACCCATGTCCTTCTGCACGGGGACAGGAAACTCCTTGAAGTCCTTCTTCGATGAGCCTTCCCAATACAAGAGCTTGCGTTTCTCTGGCATGATTATATCCGTTCAGGTATAAAAAAGCAAGCGCCGGAATTGTCGTGACAGTGGCGCGACGGGCCATGACATAGGAGCCCTGAGCCGGATCATGCCGTCACGTCCTCGGCACGCTGCGCACCCGCGATCGTCTTCGGCACGAAGCGCGGGTGCAGCCCGCAAGCCCGACGACGGTATGTCGGGACGCACCGCTATTGTCGGCGCGTCTTGACGCGAGACTCCAGCATCCGCCGCGTGCTCTCCAACTCCTTTTGCAGGAACTCGGCATCCGGCAACACTGTTCGATAGTTCGCTGCCATGACCTTGCTGGGCAATCCTTCCAGCGCATACCGCGCCAGGGCGTGGCCTTTGTCGGCACAGAGGATCAGACCCACGGGCGGGTTCTCATCGTGGAACGTCCAGTGCTCCTTGGCGTAGTTGCAGTACAGGTGCATCTGGCCCACATCGGCATGGGTCAGGCTGCCGAGCTTCAAGTCGATGATGACAAGGCAGCGTAAGCGCCGATGGAAGAACAGCAGATCGACGCGATACCAGGTCTGGTCGATGCGCAACCGCCGCTGCCGTCCAACAAACGTGAAGCCCTCGCCGAGTTCGAGCAGGAAGTCTTGCAGCCGATGGATCAGGGCCTGTTCAAGATCGGACTCCGAATACTCGTCCTTGAGGTCCAGAAACTCCAGCACATAGGGGTCTTTGATCGCATCGTCGGGCGTGACGGTATCGTCCGGCTTCGGCGTCATACCCTTGGTCAGCATCGCGGCCTTGTCCCTGGACAGCGCCGTGCGCTCGTAGAACTGGCTGCCGATCTGCCGGTCGAGCTGGCGCACGCTCCATCCGCCGCGCAGGGCTTCGGCTTCATAGAACTGGCGGGCATGGCCATCCTTGACCGACAGCAGCCGGACGTAGGCCGACCACGGCAGCGTGAAGGCCAGCGCCAGTTCGGCGAGGTCCAATTTCCGAGACAGTGCCTCGGATTTCCCAGCGGGTAGCTCGTTTCCAGATTTCCGAGACAGTGTCTCGGAAATTACAGCCAAGGGATATGCAAGGAAGAACCGTCGCATGTTCTCCAGGTTGTCCGCGCTGAAACCGCGCCCGAACTGCGCGGTCAGGTCGGCGGACAAGCGGGCGATCAACTGTTCGCCGTAGACGGCTCGCCGCCTGCCTTTCTGCTCTGCTTCCACGATCCGGCGACCGATTTCCCAATAGCTCGCCGTCATCAGCGCATTGACGCTGCGCGCCGCCGCGTGCCGCGCGGCATCGAGCAGTTCCACGATACCGCCGTGGATGCCGGCATAGCCGGCCGGCAAGGCGGCGGGGGTTTTCCCCGCCGCCGAAGGCGTCTTCTTGCTCATGCCGTCGCCCCCTCGGCGCGCTGCGCACCCGTGATCGTCTTGCGACGATTTGCCACCAGTTCGGCTGCCTGACGCACCGGATCATCCTCGGTGTGGACGTAGCGCATGAACATCGCCACGGTCTTGTGCGCGGTCAGCACCATGCCGACTTTCACCGGGATGCCTGAGTTGGCGATGTCGGTGGCCGAGCGGTGGCGGATACCGTGCGTGCCGACGTGCGTCACGCCAGCCGCCTTGAGAGTGCGCTTCCAGCCGCCGTAATACTCCCCATAGGTCATGTGCGTGAGGGGGTTGCGCGGCGACGGCAGCACATAGCGCGCACCCTCTTGCCGGGGCGCCGTGGACAGCAGTCGATAGGCTTCCTCACTCATGGGCTTGGACATGCCGCCGGTCTTGCTGTCAGGCCACACCACGCGCCGTTGCTCCAGATCGACCCACTCCCATTCAAGCAACACGATTTCGGAACGACGGGCTGCGAACTCGAATTGCAGGCGGATCGCCAGCGGGATGACATAGGGCTCGACACCTTCCGCCTCCACCTTGTCGAGTTGCTTGAACAGCTTGCTCATTTCCTCATCGGTGATGAGGTGGGTCGCCTTGCCAGCGGGATACATCGGAACGTGACGGCACGGGTTCGTGCCGTCAGGCCGGTGGCCCCACACCTCGGCCATGTTGAACATCTTGCGCATGACGCTGAACGTGCGGTTCGCCTCTGCCGGCTTGTGCTCCAGCTTCTTCATCATTGCTGCGACATCCGGGCGCTTCACGTCCTGCACCTTCATACGGCCCAGGATCGGGATGATGTTGCGGTCGATGACACCCTGATAACCTTTCTGCGTGCTGGGCTTGTTGCGCTGCTTGGAGTAGTCCCCCATGAACGTCGCGCAGAGTTCCTTGACTGTCGGCGCTTTGCGCGCCTCGGCCTTGGCGGCGCCGGGATCACCGCCCCGGCGGACCTCGGCCAGCCAGTTCTGCGCCAGCGAGCGGGCTTGCTCGACGGTCAGTTCTCCATACATGCCCAGCGCCGGCTTGCGCCGTTCGCCGGCATTCGTTCGGTACTGGAGCATGAAGACCTTGCGGCCGGCCGGCGTAACCTTGCACAGGAAGCCGGGAACGAGGGTGTCGCGCAGCTCAATGGGCTGCGCCTGGGGTTTTGCCGCATCGACTGCGGACTTGGTGAGTTTGATCTTGGCCATAGCTGACTCCTTCGGAAAGACCCGATTCCAGGAGCCTGTTAGGAGCCAAGCGGTCGGAAGCCGGGTCGAGTTTCAGAAAGCACCGGCATATGATGAATTCGTCTAAGTTATTGATAAACCTGCTGTAGCGGACTTAGGCGTAGTCCAGCGAAGTACGGTGCTGGAGTCATGGTGAAATAAAAAAACCGCTGTTCGGCGTACGCCGAACAGCGGTTTTGTGACTCAAGGTCCGAGCTATCGAGCGCTGGCTACATCCTGGGTCTGTTTGTCCATACCGTGTTCAGCACGCATCTGCACAGACTCTTCTTCTGTTAAGAAGCGGAATAACATGGCGCCAAACAGCATTTCTTCCCAGGACTGCTCACCCCAGGTGACCACAGCACTGGGGTCAGGGTTGGCTTTATTCTGGGCAGAATTATCCCACCAGTTCGTCTGTACCAGGGTGGTGCCCGCGGGAATGAACTTAGGCTCGGCAAACTCGTAGTCTGTCTGCCAGTTGAAGTCGTAGTTGGGTACCGACAACAGCAGCTCTTCCGTGCCATCGGGATACTTCGCAACAAAGTTAGCCGCCTTGCCCCGGAAGTGTGCATGAGGCATCAGGTTGTAGAGCAGGGCATCTTTAGGGATGGTGCGTTCTACGGTTTCCATATGGTTCGGCGCATGCGGTGGAATTTTGATGCGCGGATTGGCGGTGAACATCGAAATGATCGGGTGTGTAGGTGGTTCATCGTACACCCAGATACCCATTTTGGACTCATCCACCGTGGCGCGGCCAACGGGGGTGTAGTGCATCTGAAATTCGATGGTGGCATTGGCGGGCAGGAATGTCCCTGTGCCTTCCGGGTACGCCTGGGTGGTGATGCCCGGTGCGTAACCACGCAGCCCCCCTTTGCGATTCAGTTCACCTTTGTGCTCACCTTCGGTCACGATGTCGCCAAACGTGGTGATGGTATGGTGCAGGACCGCACGATCACCGGGCAGAATCTCCGCAGCATGAACCCAGACATCTTTACCGATGGGGTTGTCGACCAGGTGATACTGGTAGTCCACCACACCGGTGGCCGGAATTTCCATGGCTGGGATATCAATGATGTAATCAGGATCGCCCAGTTCTTCTGAGGTGGTCCATTCTGAGTACTCGTGGTCCAGATTGGCCAGCAGGTCGTCGCCTTCACCGCGGGGTGCGCCGGCTTCGATCCAGTGCACCAGGGTTTTAACTTCCTCGTTGCTCAAGGAGCGGTCGTTAGCCCATTTGCCGTGCGCCGGGTCGGCGTGCCAGGGTGGCATGCGCTGGGTGCGCACAACTTCGCGGATCATCAGAGAGAAGCCGCGCACCATGTTGTAATCCGTCATTGCCCAGGGACCAATACCGCCTTCACGGTGACAGCTGACACAGTTGTTGGCCAGAATCGGTGCAATGTCTTTGCTGTATGAGATATTGGCATGTTCAGCGCGTGCGGTTTTCTCAGGGAAATTGATGAGACAGCCCAGAGAATCGGTACTGGCCAGCGCAACCGGCTCGCCTGCGGTCATGTTGGCAATGGCATCACGCAGATAGTGGGCAGAGGCTTCTTTTTTCTGATTTTCGTAGGTCAGGCGATCATCCAGCGCGCCGCGATAGGCAATCTTCCAGGTTTTGGGGTCGATGACAAAAACTTCGCCGGTACGCACCAGATCCAGGGACTCACCAATGATCTGGGTGTCGTCCATGAGGATGGGTATGTCGTAACCGAATTCTTTGGCTTCTTTGGTAATGCTGGCGCGGTTGTCCTGCAGATTGGAATTCAGCATGAAGAACTTGACGTTCTGGTCTGCAAATTCATCCCGCAGTTCGGCAAATCGGGGTGCGGCATTGCGCACAATCGGGCAGCCATTGCCCTGCACCAGGAAAACCACAGCGTCGAGGTTGCTGTAGTAATACAGTTCATGGGATTCGCCGTTGTGTGCCAACAAGCGGAAGTTTTCTACCCGCTCGTCGACCTTGAGGCCCCATGCTGAGGTTGCGACACAGGCCGCAACCAGAAATGAAACGATACGAAACATCGGTCTCTCCCACGTTCTCTTAAAAGATATGTCGTCTAAAGTTACCAAACTACTCAACCCAGTCATAGTACTTAGTTAAGCAGAATTGTAAGGCTGCGCGCCGAACGGGTGCCGCTGTGGTTATACTGACGATGCAACTTTTCCGGGGAGACGATATGACTGAGTTGGGTTATCCATTGGCTGGACTGAAGGTGTTGGACTTCTCCAGAGTGCTGGCTGGCCCGTTTGCCGGGCGTATGCTGAGCGACCTGGGCGCGGACGTGGTGAAGATTGAGCCGCCGGATGGCGATGTCACGCGGCTCTGGGGCAAAGTAATCGCGGGCCTGCCCGGCTATTACCATCAGCAGAACGCCGGCAAGCGTAATATCTGTGTGGACCTGCGCGCGGCTGGCGCCCGGGAACTGATGCTCGAAATGGCAACCCAGGCGGACATTGTCATTGAAAATTATCGACCGGATGTGATGGATCGCCTCGGCCTGGGATATGACGATCTCAGTGTGGCGAATCCCAGACTGATCATGCTGTCCATTTCGGGCTTCGGCCGCAATGGTCCAGAAAGTCATCGTGCTGCGTATGCGCCCATTGTGCACGCGGAAACTGGTCTGATGGCGCGCCAGGCTCAGCGTTGGAACATCCCGTTTGCCGATTTACCCCTGTCTGTCGCAGACACCAATGCGTCCCTGCATGGTCTGGTTGGTTTGCTCGCAGCGGTCATACAGCGCCATGCCACGGGTAGCGGCCAACATATTGATATCGCCATGATGGATGCGACGATCGCCACGGATGACCAGACCCATTACGCCATTGAAGCTGCAGGTGGCAGTGGTCCGTTGCCTAACGAAACCTGGGAAACCGGTGCCGGGCCGGTGCTTGTCTCAGCGGACATCCGCTACTTCTGGAAACAGTTGAGCACCTGTCTGGGGGTGGCCGATCCGGCGACCCCGGATACACCTTTTAAAGAGAAGATTGCCCTGCGCCGGGCCTGCATCAAAAACTACATGGCCGAACTGGACAGTCTCGAAGCCGTCGAGGCGGGTATGGCAAAAATGAACCTGGCCTGGGGTGAAGTGCGTGACCCAACAGACATCGTCAACCAGGTGACGGTGAAACATCGAGGGGTCATCACCCAGGTGGATGACCGGCAGGGGGGAACGCGTCCGGTGACCCAGTCACCGTATCGATTCTCCAAAGCGAAAAGCGGCGTGCGCGGACCTGCACCTTTTAGAGGTGAGCACAACGCCGAGGTATTGAAGCAATGGCTGGACAAAAGTGACGAGCAGGTAGCGGCACTGCGTGCGCAGGACATTCTGCAGGCGGAGTGAGCGTCAGGGCGCAGACAGGGTTGTTCAGCGCGCGGGCCGCAGCATAGGTGTGATCACCGGGCAGTCACCTATCCTGATCTCGTCCATCACTGCAAAGCCGTGTCGCTCGTAGATTGAGATGTTACGCGGGTTGGAAGATTCGAGATAAGCCGGGCGTCCTTCCTGGTCGCAGATCGCCAGGGTATGCTTGAGCAGCGCCGCGCCGAGTCCCTGCCCCTGGAAGTGTGTATCCGCGCCCAGGATTGCAAGGTACCAGTGGGGCACGTCCGGATGAAAGGCCTCGGTTGCTGCCAGCACACGCCCGACGGTTTCCTGCCGCGCTTCGGGTACCGCCTCCCCAATTGCTCTTTCCAGCGCTTCTTCGGGGGCGTGCTGTCCAGGCGGAAACCACAGAGAAGCTGCACCGCAGATGCCGTTGGCGTTGCTGGCAAGAAAGCTGCCCCCGGCTTCAATAGAGGCTGATGCCAGGGCACTGATCAGTTTTGCAGTGCCCATGTATTGATCAGAATCCGGGCCCATAAAGCGCAGGAAGGGGTCGTCCACAAAAGCGAACATGATCGTGTTCACCGCGCGGCGCAGGTCTGCGCTTGAGCTTTTGGCAATGGTTGGCATGGACATAGGCAGAATCCTTCTCTGTTTCTTTGCGGGCGGACTTTTCTTTACGGGCAGGCGGCCGTGCTGGCGCACAGGAAAGAGCATACCCCTGATTTTTCGAAGTGTCGTCACTGTCATAGTCCATGTCTTGTTGACCTGTCTTTGCTAAAGTAGCGCGCCAGCAGCATCCCAGAATCAGCAGGTAGGAGACCGGTGTGAGTGAAAAGATAACGCTGACCGACTTAGACGCCACCGCCGCGTCCGCAGAAGATGGCGCAGAGCAGTTGGAGTTGGAAAGCATCCATGACTTTGCCACGAAGTTGACGTTACCTGGCTCCAAAGACGCGCTGGAACATTACGTCAACTGGCAGATTGCGCTGCGCGCGGGCGGTGCTGCGGATGGGGTTGATTTTGACCCGGACAAAGTGCCGGACTTTGCGCCACTGTCCATTAATCTTGATCTCACCACAGCCTGCAACTATCAGTGTGACCACTGTGTTGATCTGGATATTCTCAATACTGGGATCCGTTACGAACACGACAAGCTCATGTCTTCCATTGAACTGATGGCCAGGCGCGGCCTGAAATCGGTGATTGTCATCGGTGGTGGCGAACCAACGCTGTATCCCAAGTTTGCTGAAGCCATCCGCTTCATGAAAGAACTGAAACTGCAGGTGGCGATTGTCTCCAACGGCACCGGCAACAAAAAAATTGCCGAAGTGGCGGATTGTATGGACAGCCAGGACTGGGTGCGCCTGTCTCTGGATTCCGGTACGGACCCAACTTTTCAGGCCATGCATAACCCACGCAAAGCGTTCAAGCTGGAAGACATTTGCGCGGTGGTGCCCAGCATTAAAACAGCCAACCCGGATCTGACGGTTGGCTTTTCTTATATTGTGACCTGGAAAGGCGCGTTCATTAATGACACCAGTATTGTTGAAAACCTGCATGAGATTGCCCGGGCGGCCAGGCTCGCGCGAGATAATGAGTTCAGCTATATCAGCTTCAAACCCTTCCTGACGCGGGATGAGTTAAACAACGCTGAAGTGATCGACATCAAAGCGCAGGAAAATCTTGCGAACACCATCGAGCGCATTCAGGCGCAGCTGGAAGAAGCGATCAAACTCGAAAGCGACACCTTTAAAGTGCATAGAAGCACCGGCTTAAAAGCCATGCTGCAAGGCAAAACTCAGTCGTTAGCCAAGCAGCCGCGTCAATGCCATATGCAGTTCTTCCGTCAGGTGCTCAGCCCGCTGGGGCTGTATAACTGTCCGGTGTATCGCAATCAGGATCACGGCAAGCTGGGTGATAAAAATGCGGTAGCGGATGAGCTCAGCTATGAAGTCACGCGAGCGACAACGGCCAGTTTGATCAAATCGTTTAACGCAACCTCGAATTGTGAAAAGGTAACCTGTCTGTACAACGACGTGAACTGGTGGATTGAACATCTGATCGAGAATCCGGCCGAGCTTGCCAGGCTCAAGACCGATTTTGAGGCCGAACCCGACTACTTTCTGTAGGCAGCCAGCTCCTGCTGGCAGGCGGCAAAGACCATCTCAACGGTGACGTCTTCCATACAGATCTGACGCTCAAGCGGACAGACTTTCAGGTGGCAGGGCCCACAGGGGACCTGCACCCGCACGATGGTTTCTTTACCGTGGCTGGTATCAGTCCAGCGTGGCTCGGTGGGTCCGAAAACCGTAACCCGATGAACATCAAAGGCGCGCGCAAAGTGTCGTGGCCCGGTATCGTTTCCCAGGAGCAGAGCGCTGCGTGAAATCAGGGATTTCAACTCACCCAGAGTGATGCAGGGTTGGTCCAGCAGCACGTGCGGCTGGTGCATTGCGCTGGCAATTGCGCGCGCCAGAGGTTCTTCGCCCGGTCCCGGACTGATGACAATGCCAGCGTTGAATGTCTTCACCAGTAAATCCGCCACCTGGGCGAAACGTTCCGGCGCCCAGCATTTGGAAGCACCGAAGTTGGCGCCGGGACAGAGTGTGATCAGCGGCTGGTCCGGTTCAATCCCCGCAGCCAGCAGCAGTTCATTCACATGTGCATTGTCCGCTTCCTGGGTCACCAGCTGCAGCTGATCACCAGGGGGTTCGCAGCCCAGCGCGGCGGCCAGAAAAGCATAGTACTGAACCAGCGGCATAGGTTCGAACGAACCTGGATTAGGCGCCTCTGTTTTGTTCGGGCGCTTGTTAGGAACCCGGATGCGATCTGTAAGTAACAGCCCGCGACCGTCGCGATTGAATCCTACACGGCGCTTTGCGCCGCTGCGAAACGCCAGCCAGGCGCTGGAAAAGGAGTTGGGCAGCAGTACGGCCAGATCAAAGTTTTCTGCCCGCAACGCTCGGATAAATGCTGCTCTGGCGCTTTTATGTTCTGCTGATTTGCCTCGGGCCGGCCAGGTGGCCACACGCCCCAGCCAGGGGCTGCCGGCAAGTACTGAGTGAAGATGCCTGTGCATGACAAAGGTCAGCTCGGCCGTGGCAAAGCGTTTGTGCAGACTGGCGAGAAAAGGGGTGGCCATAACCACGTCGCCAACCCAGGTTGGCAATACCACTAAAATTTTCTGTGGTTCCGGGGCGAACTGCAGCGCAACGGGTAGATTTGCCATTAAGGAGGCTCTTTGATGTTCAGACAAATAGCAGGCGGTAGTATATCCTAGCACCTGCTGCGGCATAGCCCGGATATTCTGGATAACATGTATGTCAACGTTTGAAAAAATCCACGTCGAGCCCAGGTCGCTGCTGCCTAAACTTGCGGCGCTGCGTGAGCAGGGTAAAACCATTGTTTTTGGTAACGGCTGCTTTGATCTGGTGCACGTAGGTCACATCCGCTATATCGAAGCCGCTCGTGAGCTGGGTGATCTGCTGATCATCGCGGTTAACACAGAAGCATCCATTCGCGCCAATGTGGGCCGAGAGAAGCCCATCAACCCGTGTGAAAAACGCATGGAAGTCATGGCCGCGCTGGAAGCGGTTGACTTTGTCATTCCTTTGGAAGAGGCCACCCCGATCGCACTGCTTGAACTGCTCCGCCCGGACATACAGGCCAAAGGCACGGACTACAGTCTGGATGCCATGCCTGAACGGGAAACCGTAGAAAACATCGGCGCGCGCATTGCCTTTGTGGGAGATGAGAAGCAGCACAGTTCAACCGAGCTGCGGCGCATTCTGCGCGAACGCGGCGCGTTGTAGGCGCTGATGTGACGCGACGGATTTCTCTGGTACTGGGTAGTGGCGGTGCGCGCGGTCTGGCGCATATCGGCGCGATACAGGCGCTTGAAGCCCATGGTTATGAAATTGCCTCCATCTCGGGTTCATCCATGGGCGCTTTAGTGGGTGGCATTCATGCCCGCGGTAAACTGGAAGTGTATGCGCAGTGGGTGCGCGCGCTGACCCGCAACGATATTGTGCGTCTGCTGGATGTGGGTTGGGGCCGCTCCGGTGGGCTGTTCAAAGGCCAACGGATCATAGAAGTGCTGCGCGAGCTGGTGGGCGACGAAGACATTGAAGATCTGCCTATTGGGTTTACCGCGGTGGCCACCGACATCAACCGCAAACAGGAAGTCTGGCTCAACAAAGGGCCATTGTTTGCGGCAGTGCGTGCATCAATTGCCATTCCCATGGTCTTCGAGCCCGTGCGGCGAGGTAGTGCCCTGCTGGTAGACGGTGGTGTGTTGAATCCGCTGCCGATTGCGCCAACCCTGACAGACGACACCGCCCTGACTGTTGCGGTGGATGTGAACGGTCTTGACCAGCGCCCGGTGGTCAGCCGCCTGCAGCCTGCCGCAGAAGCGCCTGAAAAGGATGAAGACGAAGCCGCTTCGGGTATTAAACATGCCATTGCGGAATTCTTTGAGGAGTGGATGCCCAGTGGGCAGCCTGCGGAACCTGAGCAGAGCATGTTTGCTATCGCGCTCGAGGCAATGGATTCCATGCAGGTCACCATCTCGCGTCTGAAAGCATCAGTTTATAATCCCGACATCCTTCTGCAGCTGCCGCGCAACACGGCACATTTTTTTGAGTATGAACGTGCAGGTGAGCTCATCGATCTGGGGTACGAGCGGATGGATAAAGAACTCAGCGAACTTGAAGCAGAGCGATAGAGGGCTCAGTACAGCAGGAGAATTGCAAAAAAATGGGTGGCGCTGCCCGCCAGCACAAACAGGTGCCAGACACCATGAAACCAGTGATAGCGGTGATCAAAGATAAAAAAGACGATGCCGGATGTATAGAAAATACCTCCCGCAACCAGCACCGCAAAGCCCAGTGGCGGTAGTGCGGCAATGATCGGGTCCAAGGCAAAAACGCATAACCATCCCATGACCAGATAAATCGCAATGGAGGCCATACGGGTGCCTTCGCGACGCACCGCGTCCAGCACCATGCCAATAATGGCTAACCCCCAGATAGCGCCGAACATCAACCAGGCCTGGACGCCTTGCAGTGCAACCATCAGGAAGGGTGTGTAGGTACCTGCGATCAAAAGATAAATGGCCTGATGATCAAGCACCCGGAATACGCGTTTCGCGCGGCCTCGGAGGCTGTGATACAGCGTGGACACAAGGTAGAGCCAGAACAGGGTCAGGCCATAGATGCTGAAGCTGACGATTTTGTAAACGTTGCCTTCACTGGCGGCTCCAGTGATCAGCACCGCGCCACCCATCAGCGCAAGTGCCGCACCAATCAAATGGGAAATGCTGCTGAACCGTTCGCCTTCATACATAAATTGATCTTCTGGTGTGCTGCAGCAGTCAGTCCTGGAACCGCCATTCGGGCGCATTGGTCATATTGGGTTGGATATTTATGACCGACGCTAAGGGTAACCCCGTTTACTCAAAATTCTCAGTAAGATATTGTGAAACAGACAGCGCCGTCATCTGCAGCGGAATACACTTTAGCGGGAAGGACAGATTAAGGGGAAGGACAGAGTCATGTTAAAAAACAGTTTGCTCGCAGGTGTGCTTGTTGTTGTTTTGCTGCCGTTGGCGGCACACGCCGATAAGCTCACAGAGATCATTCAGAAAGACCTCGCCGCATTGGGTTACGAGCCAGGCAACACCACTGGTGAAATGACTACCGCCACCGCCATTGCGATTTCAAAATTCCAGGCGGAGAACGGCCTGGAAGTCACCGGTGAGCCCAGCCCACAACTTGCCGGGGTGGTGAAATCGAAGTTGAAAGGTGGTAGTGCACCAGCCACGGGGGGCGCGGTTGCTTCTGCAGCGCCAGCCAGTTCCGCGACCGAAGATCCGGCAGCCGTAAAAGCTGCGCAACAGGCCTGTTTGCAGCAGAAAGTCAAAGATGCACAAGCTTCTCAGGAAAAGAAACGCGGCTTCGGCAGCTTGATGCGGGCTGTGTCACGCACTGCAACGCGCCTTGGCAGCGATCTGGCTGGCGATATTGCGCGAACCTCTCGGGATATTTATGACATCAACGCAACAGCGGATGACCTTGAATCTGCCGCAAAAGATCTGGGGCTTTCACAGGATGACATAGAAGATTGCCGCAACCCCTGAGCGGGGGTTGTTTGTCCGCATACTCTGATACAGGAACCGCCATGGCACACTTCCGAAGCTCAATTCCCCAACGATTAAAATCTGTTGCCAACGTAGCGATTGCAACGGGCCTGCTTGTTATGATGCCGATTTCTCTGCATGCACAGGATAACTCGCGGGCACTGCTTGTCTCCGGCATTCAGACGGATTACGGCGAGATCATTTCTCAGGCAGGCGCATTGGGACAGTTTGGCGCGGAAGATCTTTGTCGCAACAGCGACATGCTGGGTTGGGCGATGGGCAGTCTGGTAGATGAGGTGCAGCGCAGCATGGTTAATGCGGGTGCGCCGATAACGCTGGATGGTCTTCAGTTTATTGAAGGTGCACCAACACGCGCTGGTGTAGCCCAAAGCCTGCGCACTGCGCGCGACAATCTGTGTCAGGACCAGCCCGCCATGTCCGTGCAGCCATTTGTTATCGCCTACTCGTCCTGCCGCATGGCGATGGTGACGCAGCAGAACGCCATGGATATGCATCTGCCGCCGGGGCAGGCTCAGGCAACTATGTCCATGGCAGATTTTACCGAGCGTCAGGTGGTTTTTGTTGACCTGAAGCGCGACCTTGATGCGGCTGCCGGCGTGCTCGGTTCCGGGTGGACAAACAGTGTACAAATGACCGGCGCAACTGATGGTGGTGAACGCATTGGTTATGACACGACGCGCTACAACTTCGAATACACAGGTGGCCCGGGTGGCGCTGGCGGCATTGGAGAGTTGTTGGGCAATTCTGTTTCGGTGTCCAATCGGGGCCAGGTCTGGGTTTCCGATGAAGTGCCCGGTGCGCATATCGTGCAATCGTTCTACGATAATCTGACAAATGAAATTAATCGCGATGAAGCCTCAAGCGGAATCTTCAGCGGCATGATCGAAAATATGGGCGGCATGCTGCGCGAAGGATTGCCTCTTGAAATGGACAGCACCGTGACCTCATCGATTATGGGGCGTACAACAGTGAGCGGACGCAGCCATATGCTGGTCACTGCTATTGAGCTGGTGGATGTTAATCCGCAATGGTGCACCCAGAGTCTGATGCCACCAGATTACCCGGTGATGGATGTCAATGCGCAGATCCAGCAGAGCATGCAGGAATCGGGTGTTGATGCCGCGCAATTGAATGAAGCCATGGAGGAATTTAACCGCGCGATGCAACAGATGACCCCCGAGCAGCGTCAGATGATGGAACGCATGGGTGTGGGCAATATGATGGAGCAGGCTACTGGCGGCGCAGCGGGTCTGTCTGTACCCCACTCTGCCCCAGCTGCCCCAGCTGCCGCCGCTGCACAGGCAGCCCCCAGCACGCCGGGCCTTTCTGCTGCCCTGCGCTCAGATAACCCAACTGAAACAGTACAGAATTACCTTCAGGCGCTGGGGTATGAGACTGGCGGTGCCAGCGGTGAGCTGAACATCGAAACAACAATTGCAATCTCACAGTATCAGGCCGAAAACGGTTTAGAGGTGACCGGTGAAATCTCCGACCAGCTGGCCCGGCGTCTTGCCGCCGACGTGGATCGACTGTGAAAGGGATTTTCCGGTAGCGGCCAGTTATCCGTCTGATTCACGCATGCTGTGTTCCCAGCATTGCACGGCTGCGCAGGTCGTTCACGGCGCGTCTCCAAACGGGATATGCAGGCGGGTTTAATCTTTTGCGTCACCGTGCAGGTGTTTTTCCAAGAATGCTTCCAAAGCCTGCAGATATTCCAGACGATGGGCCTGTAAGCTGAGGAAATGATCGCCGTTGGCCTGTTCGATGTACTGATGGTCAACGCCTGCCTCGACCAACCTCTCTACAAAGGTGCGTGACTGCTCAATCATCACCGAGCGGTCAACGTCACCGTGCACCAGCAGAAGCGGCACACGGATTTTATCCACGTTCTCAATGGGAGAGTTCTTCGCAAGCGCATCCCCTCGAGGCAAACGCGCGGTAGTCAGGCGGCCTAACTGGAAGTTAAACAGATGTTTACGCAGTTCAGCCAGATCGGAAACGCCTGCAAACGAGATGGCGCAGCGGAATTTTTCCGGTGTCTTGTAGGCTGCCACCAGCGCAACATAGCCGCCGTAACTGCCACCGTGGATGCAGACCCTGTCCGGGTCAGCCAGGTTGTTTTTGATCATCCAGTTCAGACCGTCCATCACATCGTCCTGCATGATCCCGCCCCACTGCTCGAAACCGGCCGCGGTGTAGGCATCTCCGTACCCTGTGCTGCCACGGAAGTTCGGCTTAAGAATGGCGTAACCCCGATCGCTGAAATACTGATTCCAGAAAAAGTAACGACCCGCATCTTCTGCCCAGGGGCCGCCATGCGGGGCGATGATGGTGGGGTATGGGCCATCCTCGCGCGGCCCAGGTAGCGAAAGGTATGCGGGAATCAGCTGTCCATCTCTAGCTGGGTATGAGACGTGTTCAAAATCAACATCTGTGCCCTGCTGGAACTCGCTCAGCTTGATCAGTGCGCGATCCGCAACAGAGAAGCGGTATATCGCCTGAGAGATACCGTTGCCCTGGGTGGCGATGATGAAATGTGACAGCGACGGGGTGGTGCTCCAGATATCCAGAAACTTGGGGTTGCCGAGCATTCTGCTGACATCGTCGAAAACATCTTCCAGGTCTTTGTTGAACCAGGTCAGTGACGGCCCGTCTTCATCATATCCCGCATACAGTATTTGTTGGGTAGACACGTGATTGTAGTAACGCGTGACGTCGTGATCAGGTCTGTTATAAAGTGTTTCGATCACCTGCCCATTGGTGATGTCTACCCGATGCAGCCCTTGCGTGTCCGCTCCGTTGTGGTTGGCAATGACGTAAACTGACTTGTTGTCCTGTGCAAGGGTCAACATAGTCGGTTGGTCGAGGCCGATCAGATGGTCGATGTCGACTTTGGTCCGTTTGCCGTTGACATAGCTGTATGCAACGGGCTTGAGACTGCTGTCCCGTCCGGTTGCAAATCTTAAGTTACCCTGTTTGTCGGCGTACCAGCGATAGATTGAACCAAGAAATTTCTGTTCGCGTTTGAGCTTGTTGTTGTAGATATTGAGTTTATAGACTGATGGGTTGACGCGGTCTTCCCGGGCGATTTGCACCATGATGTGTTTTGGATCATCAGGCAGCCAGCTGATTACGTCATCCTGATTTGGTGAGTTCCACTCCA